>CAVWVQ010000003.1:0-5041155 GCA_963758525.1 uncultured Phycisphaerales bacterium | reverse complement strand
GCTGAGATCGATTTCAATCGATTGCGAACGTACGTCGTTGTCGGCTTCGGAAGTGGCATGCAGTGATGCTACCTGAGCCGCGCCCGCGGTCGAAATCGGCCCGACATCCATAGCTCGGTGGCCGTTGTCGTGGCAAAACATCGACCTGAAGACCGCTTCCGGTCATAATGCATCACCGCAGCGAGGGTGGGGTTGTGCCTGGAGGGTCGATCCACCCACTTCGGCGTGATCAGGAGCTTGCGACTCGATGTCGGCAGGCAGAGACGCCTCGCCCGAAAAAGCGATGCCGCGACGCAAACGCAAAATGAATTCGATTCAAAGCTCGCAATGACTTCGCCCGAAAGCCAACTCGAAGAAGAACTTCTCGAGACGCTTCGCGCTGAAATACGAGCACCGGCCGGATATTCGCGACCGCAAATCGCTGGAGCAGAACTTCCGCGGAAAATTCCAGGCACTCAACCACGCGAATCTCACCGACGCCGAGTTCCAGCGGCTTCTGGATGAAATCGTCACCCCCGACGTCTTCACTGCCGCCCACACGCTCCGCAATCGCAATGCTTTTACCCGCGACGACGGCACCCCGCTCAATTACACGCTGGTCAACATCAACGACTGGTGCAAGAACAGCTTTGAGGTCATCAGCCAGCTGCGCATCAACACGAATAACAGCCACCATCGCTACGACGTCGTCCCGCTCATCAACGACGTGCCCTGCGCCCAGATCGAGTTGAAGACCCTCGGCATTAACCCCCGCCGGGCGATGGAGCAGATCTTTGAGTACGAGAACGACCTTGATAGCAGCTCTCTTCCAGTCGCGAGGAAATTCTGTTTATGACCATCGATGAATCTCAATCGTTCCTTCGTGAACTGGACCGCAAGCTCTGGACTGCCGCCGACAAGCTCCGGTCCAGCCTTGACGCCGCCGTCTACAAGCACGCTGTCCTCGGGCTGATCTTTCTCAAATACGTCTCCGACGCTTTCACGATCCGTCAGAACGAAATCGAAAAGCAGCTCCGCGATCCCAACAGCGATTACTTCCTCGACCCGGCCGAATACAAAGATGCCGGCGCGTACGAAGCCGCCGTCCACGCCGAGCTCGAAGACCGCGACTACTACGCCGAGAAGAACGTCTTCTGGGTCCCCGCACTCGCCCGTTGGAAACTGTTACAAGATAGCGCAAAGCTCCCGCAGGGCACCGAGATCGACGTCAAAAACGGCAAGTCGTTCAAATACAAAATCAGCTCAACCGGCAAGCTGATCGATGATGCCCTCGAAGCGATCGAGAAGGAAAACACCAAGCTTAAAAACGTCCTGGAGCGGAGATACACGAGCCTTCAGATCGATCCCGCGAATCTCTCCGGCCTGATCGATCTGATCGCCACCATCCCCTTCCAGCACGCCGACCTGCACGCCAAGGACATCCTCGGCCACGTCTACGAATACTTCCTCGGCCAGTTCGCACTCGCCGAAGGCAAGAAGGGCGGCCAATACTTCACGCCCAAATCGATCGTCTCGCTGATCGTCCAGATGCTCGAGCCGTACAGTGGCCGCGTCTATGACCCGGCGATGGGGTCCGGCGGCTTCTTCGTCCAGTCCGAGAAGTTCATCAAAGAACACGGCGGCAAGCTCGGCAGCATGTCCGTCTACGGGCAGGAATCCAATCCCACCACCTGGCGGCTGGCCGCGATGAACATGGCGATCCGCGGCATCGACTTCAACTTCGGCAAGGAACCCGCCAACAGTTTCACCAACGACCTCCACCCCGACCTCCGCGCCGACTTCGTGATGGCCAACCCGCCGTTCAACATCTCCGACTGGTGGGACGGCAAACTCGAAGGCGACCCCCGCTGGAAGTACGGCACGCCGCCGAAGGGCAACGCCAACTTCGCCTGGCTCCAGCACATGCTCTACCACCTCGCCCCCACCGGCTCGCTGGCGCTCCTGCTCGCCAACGGCAGCATGTCCAGCAACTCCGGCGGCGAAGGCGACATCCGTAAAGCCCTCATCGAGGCCGACCTCGTCGAGTGCATGGTCGCCCTGCCCGGCCAGCTCTTCACCAACACCCAAATCCCCGCCTGCATCTGGTTCCTGACCAAGTCCAAAAAGAAACGCAACGACTACCGCGACCGCTCCGGCGAAACGCTCTTCATCGACGCCCGCAAAGTCGGCTACATGGTCGACCGCGTCCTCCGCGCCTTCACGACTGATGATCTACAAAACATCGCCGGCACGTTCGCCGCTTGGAAGCGCTTTTCCCCCTCGCCCGGTACGCCGGGAGAGGGCAGGGGTGAGGGCTCTTCCTATTCCGACATCCCCGGCTTCTGCAAGTCCGCGACGATCAAGGACATCGAAGCCCACGGCCACGTCCTCACCCCCGGCCGCTACGTCGGCGCCGAAGACGTCGCCGGCGATGGCGAACCGTTCGAGGAGAAGATGGCCCGGCTGGTGGCGGAACTGAACGGCCAGTTCGCGGAGTCGGCGAAATTGGAAGCGGCGATCAAAGCGAACCTTGGGGGGCTGGGATATGGTGAATGAGATTACGATCTACGTGGCGGACGCAGGATCTGCATCCCAGGGAAATTTCCACTGGGTCTCTTCACGGGACGTTACCGTGTCAGCGCAGGATGCTCTGTCCCTAGCACAAGCGATCTCCGGCGATTTGGCCTGCGGAAATCCGGTAGCCCTTGGTTACGAGTGTCCATTGTTCATTCCTGTCGAAGACGATCCGGCACTGCTGGGCCTGCGCACGTGACGGCGAGTGTGAGGAGGCGACTGGCAACCGACCGTTCACGGCCGCAGCTGGTGCCACTGTTCTAGCCACAGGCACTCAATCATTGGCTTGGGTCCTCCGCGAAATAAAACGGCTGACTCCCGATGCCGCTGCGACTACGCAGTGGAAGGATTTCATCAGTGGAAATTGCAATCTGTTCGTTTGGGAGGCTTTCGTTAGTGGCTCTGAGAAAGCGTATCCCCTTTCCCACGCAGGTGACGCGGCGTTAGCTATTTCGGCATTTCAACAATCAATGAACAAAGTTCCGACTCCTTCTCGAATCCAATGCGCGAACGCGTTCTCTATAACCGGTGCAACCATTCTATGGGCTGGATTGTCTACCAACTTAGAACTTCTCAAAGACCCTTGTGTGGTACTACGGCCAATATTTCCTTTGTTTGAGGCCGAACAGCGATTGGGTGATTACAAGTTAAGGCAAGCAGCTGCAAGGAAGCTCAAGGCTGACAAGAAAAAGCGTCTTGTGGGGGTGGGAGATGGCAAGTGAACGTTGGGACGAACGCACGCTGGGCGAATGCGCGACTTTTCATTCCGGAGGAACTCCATCCAAATCAAACCCGGGATTCTGGAGAGGCACTATTCCGTGGGTAAGTGCGAAAGACATGAAATCGTTCCGGCTCTTCGCTTTGGACATTGAGGATAAGGTCACCAAGGAGGCGGTTGACGACGGAAGTAGATTGGTCCCAAAGGACACAATCCTGTTGCTTGTGCGGGGAATGACTCTGCACAATGACGTGCCGATCTGTCTAACAACATGCGACACGGCATTTAACCAAGATGTTCGGGCGCTGCGAGCAGTCGCGGGTGTGGATTCACGATTCCTCGCTTACTCACTTCTTGCACGAAAACCTGCGTTGCTCGCGAGCGTCGATTCCGCCGGACATGGAACTGGACGACTCAACACAGACACGCTCAAAGCAACAAAGCTCGCCGTCCCCGGAATGGACGAACAGCGAGCCGTCGCCCACATCCTCGGCACGTTGGATGACAAGGTCGAGTTGAACCGTCGAATGAACGCGACGCTGGAGGCGATGGCGCGGCGCTCTTCCAGAGCTGGTTCGTCGACTTCGACCCCGTCCGAGCCAAAGCCGCCGGCGAAATCCCCGCCGGCATAGACCCCGCCACCGCCGATCTGCTTCCGTCAGAATTCGAAGACTCGGCGTTGGGACAGATTCCGAAGGGATGGAAGATTAGGCCGCTGAAGTCACTATGCAGTCTTGGGCGAGGTTCCTCTCCGCGACCGATCAACGATTTCATGGGCGAAGGCATCCCTTGGGTGAAGATCGCAGACGCGACGGCGGCCAATGGTCCATTTCTGTTCGAGACAAAAGAGACGGTGACCGCCGCGGGCGCCATGAAAAGCGTTCCTGTTACGCCTGGTGACCTCATTCTTTCCAACAGCGCCACTTGCGGATTGGCAATCTTCGTAGAGCTTCACGCATGCATCCATGACGGATGGCTTTACTTCAAGGACCTACGCGAGGTGTTCTCGTATTTACCTCTACCACGTGCTGCGAGAACTCGCGGCCCATCTGGTACAGATTGCGGATGGTTCAGTTCAAAGGAACCTGAATATTGAACTCGTAGGGAAGCAAAGCGTCCTCGTTCCCCCGCCGCATGTCGTCTCTGCGTTTGACAGGCACGCATCCGGAATCTTCGCACGGATACGGCAGAATGGGCTTGAATCCCGCACTCTGGCCGCCCTCCGGGACGCCCTGCTGCCGAAGTTGCTGAGCGGCGACCTAATTACATCACCGGACTGTCAACGGCTCACCACGGAGATTCGATGATCAGTGACTTCTCGGCGGAATCGGCACTGCACCAGATTTACGATGCACGAACGAAAGCGTACATGGATGACGTTCTGAAATGCCACAGCATCGGTGCGTATCGAGCAGCAATCGTCATGCTTTGGACGGTTGCAGTCGCGGATCTAGTGTTCAAACTGGAGCAGTTAGCGCAAGCGTACGCTGACCCTATCGCTCAGCAGATTCTCACCAACATTAGAGCGCAACAGCAGGCAAACCCGAACTCGCCCGCGTGGGAAGCAGACATGGTGACCGAGGTCCGCAACAGGACTCAAATGCTTGAGGCACACGACCACGCCAATCTCGTTGCTCTCCAGAGGCATCGACACCTCTGTGCCCATCCCGTGCTTGGTGCTGCCCTAACTCTGTTCGAGCCTAACCCTGAGACATCAAGGGCTCACATCCGCAACGTGTTAGATGGGGTGTTAACGAAGCCACCGGTGTACGGACGGCGAGTATTCGATGATTTCACAAACGATGTCATCCAACTCGCACCGGCGCTACCGCAATATGACCAACTGAAGCGGTATCTAGAGGCCAAGTATTTTCCACACTTTCGTAGCGAAATTGAAGACTATGTATTTCGCAATCTTTGGCGAATAACTTTCCGATCGCAGGATGCGACTGTGGAGTTGCACCGACTGAGTCTTCTGCGCGCTGTGTATATCATGTTCGATCGGCGATCCGCGCAGGTCTTGCAATTGATTGCAACCGATGCGGCGTATTACAGTGACCTTCATATGGCAGGAAGATCGCAGGAATGCCTTTTCGGCTTTCTAAGGGACCGGCCTCAGGCCTACGCTCTGCTGACTGACGCTGTTAAGGTGCCGATGGACCAATATGCTCGGGCGGATAATAACCGACTTTTCCAGGCGTGGTATTTGCACGACGTATCACAAGTTATGGTCCAACTTAGCGCATCGCTACAGACCTATCAGTGGCTCACGACCACGCAAACTGTCAGGCAAGTGGTCGATCATGCTACGCAGCAAGGCCGCACTGCGGAGGCGCTAAATCTCTGTGTCGAGGCTTATGGACATTCGGATCAATATGACCGCGCCGACGAAGCATTTGATCTCCTGATCCGCCCATTTCTTGCCGCCTTTAACGCTCCCCAACTTCTCCGAACTGTAACTTTAGCTGAGGGTAACAGCCAGACGACCGATCGGAGGTTGGCGAATAGAGACCACCACCAACTCGCACCTTACATACAGGCCGCGTCAGGCGGTCAGTTCAATTTTCAGCCTTACCCTCGATTCGCGGCTACGGCGGTTTGATGTGGCCGCTATACAATTCGTGAGTTTATGATCACCGAAGACCACCTCGAACAACTCGCCCTCACCTGGTTTCAGGAGACCGGCTGGTCGTATTCCCCCGGCCCGGACATTGCGCCGGAGGCCCTCGCGGCTGAGCGGGCGGACTATCGCGTGGCGGCGTTGAAAGCCCGCCTCGCGGCAGCGGTGGCGCGGCTGAACCCGAAGCTCACCGCCTCGGCGATTGAGGACGTCGTTCACATCGCCACCACGTCCGACCATCCCAGCCTGATCCAGAGCAACCGGGCGTTTCACCGGATGCTCACGGACGGGGTGAAAATCGAATACACGAACGCCAAGGGGGAGAAGGAGACCGACTTCGCGCAGCTGATCGACTTCCGGGCGCCTTCGAACAACGACTTTCTCGTTGTGAACCAGTTCACCATCACCGGCACAAAGAAGGCGCGGCGGCCGGATATTGTCGTCTTCGTGAACGGGTTACCGCTGGGCGTGGTGGAACTGAAGAACCCGGCCGACGTGAACGCGGACGTCTGGGAGGCGTACGCGCAGATTCAGACGTACAAGGAGGAGATCGAGGATTTGTTCGTCTTCAACGAGGCGATCGTGGTGAGCGACGGGATCAATGCGCGCATCGGGGCGCTGACCGCGAGCAAAGAGTGGTACATGCCGTGGCGGACGGTCTCGGGCGCGAAGGACCAGCCGGCGCTGGAGTTTGAGTTGGAGAAGGTCGTCCGGGGATTCTTTCGGCCGGATTTGTTTCTGGATTACGTGCGCTACTTCGTGCTGTTCGAGCAGGACGGGGACACGATCACGAAGAAGATCGCGGGCTATCACCAGTTCCACGGCGTGCGCGAGGCGGTGGCGGCGACGGTGAAGGCGGTGCAGAGCGGCAGCGGCAAGGGCGGCGTCTTCTGGCACACGCAAGGAAGCGGCAAGAGCATCTCGATGGCGATGTATGCCGGCAAGCTGCTGCAGCAGCCCGAGATGAACAACCCGACGATCGTCGTCGTAACCGACCGGAACGATCTGGACGGGCAACTCTTCGGGCAGTTCAGCATGGCGAAGGAACTGCTGAGGCAGAGGCCGGAGCAAGCGGACAGCCGGGAGGAACTGCGGGAGAAGCTCGCGGGCCGGCAGTCGGGCGGGATCATCTTCACGACGGTGCAGAAATTCTCCCCGCTGGATGGGGAGCAGGCGCACCCGGTGCTCAGCGACCGGAAGAACGTCGTCGTCATTTCCGACGAAGCGCATCGGAGCCAGTACGGACTGAAGGCGCGTCTGGACACGAAGACCGGGCAGTACGTCTACGGCTATGCGAAGCACATGCGCGATGCGCTGCCGAACGCGTCGTTCATCGGGTTCACGGGAACGCCGATCGCGCTGGACGACAAGGACACGCGGGGCGTGTTCGGCGAGTACGTCAGCGTCTACGACATCCAGGACGCGGTGGACGACAAGGCGACCGTCCAGATCTACTACGAAAGCCGGCTGGCGAAGCTGGACATCAACCAGGCGAAGATCGACGAACTGAATCAGGACGTGGACGAGGTGATCGAGGACGAGGAGGACATCGCCGCCCGCGAGAACGCCAAGAGCAAGTGGGCGGAACTGGCGAAACTCGTTGGCGCAAAGCCGCGGCTGGAGCAGGTGGCGGCGGACCTCGTGGTGCACTTTGAGACGCGAACCAAGACGATAGAAGGCAAGGCGATGATCGTCGCGATGAGCCGGGATATCTGCGTCGCGCTCTTCGACGAGATCGTCAAGCTACGGCCGGAGTGGGCGGGGTCGAAGATCGTTCAGGATGGGAAGGAGATTGGATACAACCCGGAGGACGGTGCCGTCCGCGTGATCATGACGGGCAACGCGACGGACCGGCCGGAACTTCAGGCGCACGTGTTCAGCAAGGCGCAGAAGAAGCGGCTGGAGAAGCGCTTCAAGGACCCGAAGGACCCGCTGCGCATGGTAATCGTCCGTGACATGTGGCTGACGGGATTTGACGCGCCATGCTGTCACACCATGTACGTCGACAAGCCGATGCACGGCCACGGCTTGATGCAGGCGATCGCGCGGGTGAATCGCGTCTTCAAGGACAAGCCCGGCGGGCTGGTGGTGGATTACATCGGCATCGGGGCGGAATTGAAGTCGGCGCTGCGAACCTACACCGACGCGAAGGGGAAGGGGCAGCCGACGGTGCGGGCGGAAGACGGGCTGCGGATTCTCCGGGAGAAGATGGACATTATCCGCGGGATGATGCACGGCTGCGATTACGACGACTTCGACACCAGCCCGCTGTCGCTTCTTGTGCCGGTGATGGAGCATCTGCTCAGTCTGCCGGACGGGAAGAAGCGGTTTCTGGATGTAATGGCCTCGGTCACGCGGGCGTATTCCCTATGCGCGACGCTGGACGAGGCGGCCACACTGCAACAGGAGATCGCGTTCTTCACGGCGGTGCGCGCGGTGTTGATGAAGAACACGGTCGTCGATCGGAAGCGTACGGAAGAAGCGAAGAACTCGGCGCTGAAACAGATTCTGGATAATGCGATTCTTTCGGAAGGTGTGTCCGACATCTTCAAACTCGCGGGCGTGGAGCGCCCGAACATCGGACTGCTTTCGGACGAATTTCTGGAAGACGTGCGGAAAATGCCCGCGAAAAACCTGGCGATCGAGTTGCTGGAACGGCTGATGCGCGACGAGATCAAATCGAGCACCCGCGGAAACATCGTGCAGGAGAAGAAATACAGCGACCGGCTGCTGGAGGCCCTGCGGAAATATCACAACAGAGCGATCGAGACCAAAGCCGTCATCGAAGAACTGATCGCGATGGCGAAGGATTTCAAAGCCGCAGTCCTCAAGAACGAATCGATGGGCTTGTCCGGCGATGAGATCGCCTTTTACGACGCTTTGGCCGAACGTCCGCAGGTTCTCGAAGAGATGAGCGACAAGACGCTGAAGGACTTGGCGATTGAACTCACGGCGAAACTGAGGCAGAGCACGTCGGTCGACTGGCAGGTCCGGGATAGCGTCCGTGCGCAGATGCGGTTGTTGATCAAGCGTCTCCTGCGGAAATACAAGTATCCGCCGGACGGCCAGGAGGCGGCGGTTGAGACGGTGATCAAACAAGCCGAGCGGCTAAGCGAGCAGTGGTCCGAGAATCGTGCTTGATTGCGTTGATACGTTGGCGATTGGTTACGCGCCACGTTACTGGGAGCCCGGCGAGGCGATGAGCGAAGACAGGCGGTCTTCTGCTTGCCGAGCCCGCGAACCTCGAGTGTTGTTGATTGAGTTGTCGCCATCTCTTCACCTTCGATTGCGTGACCCATTAGAGCAGGGCGTGGCTCTCGTCAGAAGTGAAGGGGCAGCACTCGCCCACATGAAGCTCTTCCCGTTGTGCAGACTCCCGGCGTTCTCCCGCTTGACCTTCCGGGCAGGGCAGGGAAACTTATAGCGGGACTGGTCCAAATCTTTTGACATCACCTCATCACCTCGCCGATAGCTTCTGCTTCTTTCATGCCAAGGCAGAAAAGAAAAGGGGTCATGAGGTCATGAGGACTCTGTAGAAAACCCATAGTAACGCGCGAGCGATGTCGTTCGTCAGCTCTCGCAAGAACAGGTCGCGGCAGCGGCCCCAATGGCTTCGGGCACGTAACGCTGAGCCCAGATTTCGCTTCAGCATTGAAAAGACCGTCTCCACCTGCGACCGGTTCCGATACGCCTTGCGATTGAACCGTGTTTTCATTTGTCTGCGCTGCCCTTTCGGGCAGCCGCTAAACGGTTTTTGGAAGCGAGTAATCGCGCAAGGTCATAGAGCCGTGCAGCAGGCGGCCCGCGCAGATATGATCGCCTGGGCCGATGGATCTTGTCATGCCACGCCCTGAACTGCAGGAAAACGCGACCGCGACGAGCGACAGGTATCGCGCTTTGTTCGCGGTATCAGATGCCATCGCTTCGCACCGGGATTTGTCCGCGCTGTTTCACGAGTTGGGCGGCCGGCTTGGTCGCGTGGTGAACTTTGATGCGCTCTCGTTGGTTCTTCACGACGCCGCGACAAATGTGATGCGCCTGCACGTTCTGGAGCTGCCCGTTCCTCTGCCCGCCCCCTCGACCGTGGTCCTGAGTCCGGACGATGACCCGGCTGGACTGGTATGGCAGACCCAGCAGCCGCTGATTACTTCGAAGATTTCCGACCTGCAGCGCTGGCCGCAATTGCGACAACGGGTGGAGCAGTACGGCGTTCAAAGCCACTGCTATCTCCCGCTGAGCACGGCCCGGCGTCGGCTGGGCGCGCTGGTGTTCGTGTCCAAGCAGACCGCGATGTACGAAAACAACGACCTGCACTTCCTTCAGCTCATTGCCAATCAGGTGGCCGTCGCGGTAGAGAACGCCTTGGCCTTCGAGGAGATCGAGGCGCTGAAGGACAAGCTGGCGAAGGAGAAGGCGTATCTGGAGGATGAGGTCCGCACCGAGCACAATTTCGGTGACATCGTCGGGGAAAGCGCGGTGCTGCGCGAGGTCCTCAGAAAGGTCGAGACGGTCGCGCCGACCGACTCGACTGTCCTGGTATGCGGCGAAACAGGCACTGGCAAAGAACTGATCGCCCGGGCCGTGCACGAGCTGAGCCCACGCAAGAGTCGCACGTTCGTCAAGCTGAATTGCGCGGCCATTCCCACCGGTCTGCTTGAGAGCGAATTGTTCGGCCACGAGAAAGGTGCGTTCACAGGCGCTATCGCACAGAAGATCGGGCGATTCGAGTTGGCCCATGGCGGTACGCTGTTCCTGGACGAGGTGGGCGACATACCTTTGGAACTTCAATCCAAACTGCTCCGCGTGCTTCAGGAACAGGAATTCGAGCGGCTGGGCGGGACGCGCACGATCAAAGTGAACGTGCGGATGGTCGCGGCCACGAACTGCGATCTTGCGAAGATGGTCGCGGCCAAAGATTTCCGCAACGACTTGTATTATCGCCTGAACGTTTTCCCGCTGATGCTGCCGCCGCTTCGCGAGCGGCCGGATGACATCCCGCGGCTGGTGCGCCATTTCACCCATCGATTTGCCCGCCGGATGCACCGGCGCATCGAGACGATTCCCGAGTCGGTGATGGAGGCGCTCGTGCGTTACCCGTGGCCGGGCAATGTGCGGGAATTGCAAAACGTCATCGAGCGCGCGGTGATTCTGTCGAAAGATTCGGCACTGCAAGTTGCCTTGTCAGACTTGCAGGTTGTTCCCGAGGCGAAGGACGGCCAGACAACACCTGCGCCGATCACGCTCAACGACGCGGAGCGCGAGCACATCATCGCCGCGCTGGCCGCTACCGGCTGGGTCGTGGGCGGTCCCAAAGGCGCCGCGACGCGATTGGGAATGAAGCGCTCTACGACGCATCATCGAGGAACCAGGTTCCCCCATCGTCATCGGAGAAGAATGTTTTGCCGCGGTAGGCATTTTGGGCATTGCCATGGCCGAAGAGATTCCACGCAATCAGAAACAGCCCCAACAGCGCAATGACGCCCGCGATGACGCCGGTCAGCTTTGGACTCTGATTGATCGTCTGGCGGATCCCCACGATTTTCAGCTCTATTCCGAAAAGCCGTTATTGACATTTACGCTGCCAGATCGCCCGAGGCGCTGACGCCCGGGCCGGTGGTCGTTCCATCGGTGTTGAGGATCGGGAGGTTTTCCACGTGCCCGTCTGAAATTACCACGGGGAATCTGAGCCTGCTGATGGCGTGGGTGCAATACCGCATTCACGGCACGCCCTGGATCATCGGCGGCGGGCAGTTCAAATCGCCGCTGGATCATGAGCAGTGGATCAGCGATGCGCGGCAGCTGGCAGCCGATCGAACGTACGTGGACGATACGCTTGCCGGCGGCGAGGCGTTCAGCAAAGGCGTGACGCTGCGCTATGACGATGGAGGCGCCTTCCGAGCCGAGGCGGCGTTCACGGATGGATTCAATAACAACAACTCGAGCTTTCGCGATTTCCCGACCAACGCGGCAAACTTCGGCGTCGGCGCCGCGCAGACTACAAACTCTTTGGCCGCTGGAAAGACTATGAGCACTTCACTTCCCTGGGCAACACGGCTGACCTGCTCGTGGTCGGCGGCGGGCTCGATCTGACCGAAGCGGGCCACACGAACATCCTCCGCCATGTGGTGGACGCTCAATATAATCCCGGCCCATTCGGGCTCTACGGCGCGTACCTCGGCCGCTACATCTCGGGAAATACTGACGGTGTCGGCGGCAGCACCTACGATCCCAGCTTGCGGCTGCAGGCGAGTTACCTCTTGAACCCGCACTGGGAGGGGTTCGTCCGCTACGACTACCTCCACCTGGACGGGCGCGAATTCAAAACGCCCACATCCTCGACCGTCAACGAGTTCACGACGGGCGTCAATTATTACTTCCACGGACAAGACGCGAAGCTGACGTTCGACCTCTGTTACCTCCCGAACGGGACGCCTACCACCGATGCGGGGAACGATCTGATTGAAAATCCAGGCTACGCCGATCTGCTCTTCCGCGGGCAGTTTCAGCTCTATTTGTGATAACGGAGACCCCCCTCGACCCCTCTCCGACTCCAGCGTCAATTGCCCGCGCGATCGCCGAAGGCGGCTTCTCTGTTCAGGCGCCTTTCTTCGGAATCAGAGCTAAGGCACATCCTCTCCAAAAGCTCCGTTTCCAACGTCGTGGCGCTCTTGATCAGCTGCGATTTGAGAAGGTTGAGTCGTTGATACAGCCGCACCCGCGCGCTGATCTGACGCGGTCTGATTTGAGCCGGCCGGCATCTGACAACCGATCAATGAAAGGCTCGCGCTGCTCAGCATGGCCAACGAAAAGCCCGCGATTAATGATTTGCACATGTATGCCTCCTGAAACCTTAATGATATGCAGGCACTTCTTCGGCGATCCAGCGTGATTCAGTGCGGATTTTCCCAGGTGAGCAGCAACGTTGCCCGTCAAAGCGCGAGCTGAAACTGCGCCCGCACGAGGAATTCGTTACTCCCGCTGTCTTTCAATACGCCTATCGCGTCGGTGTCGCTGGGCGCACCGTCGGGCAGCCAGGTCCCGTCGAGCGTGAGCTTCAGGTTCTGGCGATAGAGATAATAGTTTGCTCCAACCGTAATCTCCTGCACGGCGTGGTCCTTCACTCCAAGACTTGCCGCTTCAGATTTGCCGGCCAGATATGTGTAGTCGTAACGCACGAACGGCTCGAGACGGTCGGTGACGAGGTACGCTGCCTGAATCACAAAACCAGGGTCATAATAATTGCCCGGCGCGACGCCCTGCTTCGAGTTTAAATCGCGATAAGCGCCCAGATACGCGGCATAAAACGCGAAGCCCGACGTGTTGTTGTATTGCACGTCGGCGGTGTGAAAGATTACATCGTTGGATCCGGCCTGGGAGTAGTCGGCGCCGGCCCCGACGATGACAAAGTCCTGCTGGTTGCCCAGAGAAGTGAAGCCCGAATCGTACTGTTTGTACGGATGCGAATCCTTTGACCGGCTGCCGAGCACGAGATATTCCGCGCGTCCGGAGACACCGAAATTGGTCGGGGTGACGCCCGCGCCTCCGCCCACGCCGCTCCCCAGCCCCCCACCGTCGTAGAACTTGGTGTTTACACTGTTGTACCCGTCGTGAATGACGCCCTGAAGGCGGGTGCGATCGCGATCGTAGAGCACTTCGGCTCCCTGCACGCGGCCGGTCTGCCCGCCACCCAGCAGTGATTCGACCAGCGAACGGTCGACGGCGAGCAGATTCGCCTCGGAGAGATTTCGTTCGTGCCAGAGCGGATCTTTGAACTGTCCCACTTTCAGGGAAAACGGAGATTGTGCTCCCAGGTGATAGGTGATGTAGGCGTCGAGCAGCCCAAACGACGAGCCCTGATCGTCCTGAAACTGAACAAAATAGTTGATCGCCTCGGTGTAGTTACCCGCAAGCGTCAAGCGCAGCCGACTGATGTCGAATCCGTTTTGAGTATCGTCGCCGGTCCTGGCGACTTCTCCGCCGCCCCCTTTGGGGATCGACTGCCGGTAGCTGGTGTCATTGCGCACATCCAGCACGAGGCCCGGCCGCAGAGAGAATGCGCCGTCTTCGCTGCGGATGACAAATCCGGCGGTGGGGTCGTAGCCACTGGTGAGCGGCGGCTTGTATGAAAGTATTTGCGTGTTGCGCACGTCCGCGTCGTGCCGGACGTTCTGGATCTCCGCGTCAACTGCGGCCTTGGTCTGCTGCTGATTCGCCTCGAGCCGATCAACCTTGTTTTCCAGCGCCTCTACCTTGGCTTCGAGCGCAGCATTCTTCGCCTCAAGCGAACCCGAGGCGCTCGCGCCGTCATCCGCCAGCGCGGCGGATGCCCACAGGCCTACTCCCGCGGCGATAGCAAGTGGCGCGGCGACGCGACGCCGTTTGCCAAATGCCGCAGCCGTGCTGCCCTTCTGTCCGATGACGCCTTTATTTCGTGACTGACCCATTGCGGCTCTCCTTTTAAAAAACGCTTGTCAACAGCGGACGGCCTTTGCAACGCCCAACCGCACGCAATCCCGCACGCAGGGAAACGACTAGGATCTCAAATACAACAATCCCTATCGACTTAATAGTTTTATCGCGCGAGGAATACGCTGTCAAATGAACGGATGTCATTCGTAAACTGCTGATTTAAATTTGGTTACATACTATTGACAGATAATCTATCTTTTTTATGGAATTCTATCAATCCCCCCACAAGTCAAAGAGGGTGGGCGGCTATCTTGCCACCCCCAGCGTCGGCGCAGCGGGGCTCGGCTGAAGCAATGGCTGCTGAAGATTGGCTTCGTCGGGATGCAGAAGCAGCGCCGCGGCGGCGACAACCGCAGGTCGCGGTGACGCAGGCGGGCCAGCAGGAACAAAGGTTTCCCATCCACCGCCAAGGCCTTTGTGCAGGGCAATGAACTGCAGCGCAACAGCCTCTTGCGCTGGGCAAACTGATCCTGCAACGCATAAAACTGCCGCTGCGCGTCCAGCACATTGAGGTAATCGGTCAACCCGCGATCATAACGTTCGGATGCGAGGGTGACCGCTCGCTCGCTGGCGATGAGGCCTTCGCTCAGGTCGCGAAGCCGTTCCTGTTGCGCGGAATAGTTGCTGATCGCATCGTTCACTTCCTCGACGGCGCTGATGATCGTTTTTTTGTAATTGAGCAACGCCTCGCGCGTGCGGAAATTCTGAACGGTTACCTGGGAATCGAGCGCGCCGAAGTCGAGCAGCGGCCAATAGGCCGCCGGACCGGCCGACCAGATAAACATGCTCGTGTTGGGCGTGCGGCCGAGCCCCTGCCCCTGAAGGCCGGCCCCTGCCGTGACGCTGACGGTTGGAAACAGCCGCGAGGCAGCGACGCCAATGCGCGCGGTCTCGGCGGCGAGCTTTCGTTCCGCCTCGCGGATGTCAGGGCGCCGGCGCAGCAGTTCGACAGGAACTGCCGGCTGGATCGCGTCGGGCAACTGCGGCAGTGCAGTCGTGTCGGCCAGTTCGCGCTTCAGATCCTCCGGAAACCGGCCCAGGAGAACAGCCACGCGCCGCGCCGCCGAGTCCCTCGCCGCCCGCAGCGGCTCGACGTCCGCCTGCACGGAGGCCAGTTCGCGCCGGGCCAACGCGAGGTCCAGTTCGTTGGTCAGCCCGCGCTCGAAACGTGTTTGCATCAGACCGACGCTCTGCTGCTCCGCCGCGACGTTCTTCCGGTAGATCGCCAACCGCAACTGCAGGGCGCGCACATCCATGTAAGCGCGGGCCACATCGGAAACCAGGACAATCAGCACCGCGTTGCGAGCCTCAGCGGCGGTCTGCGTATCCGCGTGCGCGGCCTCGACTTCGCGGCGAAACTTGCCAAACAGATCGAGCTCCCACCCGGCGTCGAAGCCGACGATCTGCGTGACTTCGATCAGACCGCCCGTATTCGACCCGGCATACACCGGCGGCGCAATGCGGCCGCGCACCGAATTGGTCCCCGACCCGCGACCCGCGCCGGCAGAGAAATCAACAAGTGGAAGGGAGCCGCCGTTCGTGACCGCTTCCTGCGCCCGCGCTTCCTGCAGGCGGGCGAAAGCGATTTCCAGATCAGGGTTGGCGGCGACGGCGCGCTCGATCAAACCATTCAACTCCGGATCGTTCAGGAATTCCCACCAGCGCGCACGGGTCCACCACGCGCGATGTCGCGCTGGTTGGCTGCGTGCTGGGCCGGGTCTGCGGATACACCGCGGCGAACTCGTCGGGCATGATGGTTTGCGGGCGCCGATAATCCGGTCCAACCGCGCATCCAGCGATTGCCAGCAGACACGCCAACGGCAAGACGCCCTTGGCGCGTGGCAAGCATCGCAGGCACCACGTGTTCCGCGGCATGCGTTTTCCGGAAGATGAAACTGGCGAGGGAATGGTCACCGGCCTGGCTCTCCCGATGCGACGTTCGCGGCAGCCTGCGATCCCGCAGGGTTGTCAATATCGTTGGCCGATACCACGCCGCCGTCGTCGATCTGGCTGCTGATATTCAGTGCAACACGATCCCCTTCCGAGAGCCCCGAGCCGATCTCGACGAAGTCCCCCTGGTCGAGCGCGATCGTCACCGGATGAAAACTTACTTTGTTGTCAGGGCCGACTACCGCCGCTTCCGGTCCGTTCGAACGGAACAGCAACGCACTCGCCGGCACCTCCAGCAGCGGCTTTCTTGCCAGTTTGAAACTGGCTTCGACGTACATTCCCGGAACCAGCTTCAGGTCGGGGTTGGGAATATCGGCCTCGACGTGCAGCGTGCGGGAGACGGGATCGATCGAGTTGGCGGTTCGGACGATTTTGCCTTCAAACTTGCGGTCGCGGAACTCGCTGGTCGTCGCCACCACGGGCGTTCCCACGGTCATCCCGCTGCTGGCGGTTTGCGGCACATCCACGAACAGGCGGATCGTGTCGGACTGGGCGATGTTGTAGAGCGAAGTGGTGCTGCTGGTGCTTCCCGCCGTCACCAGGTCTCCGATATCAATGTGCCGGGCACTGATCACGCCGTCGTACGGCGCGGTCACTTCCTTGAATCGCGTAAGGGCCGTGAGGCTGTCGAGATCGGCCTGACTGAGATGAACCTGCGATTGGGCGGCCTGGAGCCTCGCGAGGCTGCTGTCGTAATCCGCTTTCTTCGACTCGCGCTCCTGCTCGGAGACAACGCCTTTTGGTGATTCGTTCCATCGTTCGAACGTGGTCTTCGCAAAATTGGAATTCGCCTGTTCCACCGCGACCTGGGCTTCGGCCGCCTTGAGCTTGGCACCGGCCGCTCGAAGCTGCGCGTCGAGCTCCGGAGTATCGATGGTTGCAAGCACCTTTCCCTTGCTCACCCTGTCCCCAATGTCGACAAACCACTTGTCGATGTAGCCGCTGACCCGCGCGTAGATCGTCGATTCGTACCAGGCCCTGGTCTCGCCGGGAAGACTCACAGACTGCATGGATGCGGCGCGTTTGACGGTTACGACGTCAACGACGGGAGGCGCCGACTCGGCGCCGGCGGTCTCTTCGCGCAGCGAAGCCTCCTGACGGCTTCGGCGGTGGTGCATCAGGAAAAATGCAATGACGAGCACCATCGCCAGGACGCCGGCGGCGATCGCCAGAAATCGCCCCGTCTTCGTATCGTAGTTCACGGGAACATGATGCCATTGGGGCTCCGATCGCGCACGAGGAGCGCCCGCGACGCCGCCGTCAGCGGCGGCCCCGGTGTCGCGCGGATTATCGATTTCAGGCGATTGCACGAGTCGTCTCCTCCGGACCGGGCACATTGGGTCGCCGCATGAGCCGGTACATAGCCGGCACAAAAATCAGCGTGGCGAACGTCGCGAACAGCAGTCCTCCGATGACCGCGCGGGCAAGCGGAGCGTTCTGCTCCCCTCCTTCACCGACACCCAGAGCCATTGGAATCATTCCGAGGATCATGGCGCCGGCAGTCATGAGCACCGGGCGCAAACGAGTGTACCCCGCCGCGACCGCAGCCGTCAGCGGGCTGTCTCCCGCCCCCATCCGCTGATTGGCGAACGTTACCACCAGAATGCTGTTGGCGGTGGTGAGCCCGATGCACATCAGCGTTCCCATAAGGGCGGGCACGCTGATGTGAGTGTTTGTCAAATAGAGCATCCAGCATACCCCCGCCAACGCGAACGGCACCGCCATCAGCACGATCAACGGATCGAGCCAGCTCTGGAAGTACATCACCATCAGAAGGAAGACCAGTACCACCGCCAGCGCCATCCCCGAGAAGAGGCCGTCGAAGCTCTCCCGCATCGTCTCCACCTGGCCGGCGAGAGTCACTTTCATCGCCGATGCATCGGTGGGCCGGTCCTTGTCGAGCACGTTCTGGATTGCGTCGGCCGCGCTCTTGAGGTCACGGCCTTGAACGTCGGCATTCACATCGAACACCGGCCGGATGTTCAACTGCGACATGATCATCGGAACTCTGCCGCGGCTGAACTGGGCGATGTTCATGAGGAGTTGACCCTGCCCGTTGGGCGTCGGCAGGGGCAGCGTCCGCAAATCCTCCATGGACCGGATGCGATAGGTCGGCGTCTGCACCACCAGCGGATAGCTCACGCTGTTGCGCGAGTTGAGCCAGAAGTTTGGAGCCGTCTGGCGCTGGAATTCAGCGCCACCAGCAGGCTGTTGGCTGCGTTCTGCTGGCTGAGGTCCAGGTATTGCGCGAACGCGCGGTCGACGTCGATCCTCATTGAAGGCGCGTCGGGCACCTGAAAGACGTGAGCGTCGACTACGCCCGGAACAGCCTTGAGGTCGCGGGTGATCTTGCTGGCCAGAGCATAGGCCTGATCGTTTTTGGGACCGGTCACGCGAATGTCGATCGGAGCGGGCTGACCGAAGTTCAGCACCTGGTTCACGATGTCGGCCGGCTGGAAAAAGAACTGCATTTCCGGGAAGCGCTTGGGCAACTCGCGGCGCAGATCCGCGACGTGGCCGGCGGTCGGAGTGTGCTTCTCCTTGAGCGAGATCAGAATCTCGCCGTCCATTGGACCGACAGTGGCGGCATCGCTCAGCGCGATGTTGATGCCGCTGTACGGAAGCCCGATGTTGTCCAGGACGACGTCAACCTGGTTGTCGCCGACGATCTGCCGAATACTCGATTCGACTCTCGCAAAATCCTCCTGCGTTTTCTCGAGGCGCGTGCCCGGCGGCGCCGGACATGGAGGCGCATCTGGCCGGCGTCGACCTGCGGAAAGAAATCCATTCCCAGGATCGGGAAGAGCAAGAGGGAAATTACCATCAGAGCGACAAAGAAGACGCTGGTCAGGGCCGGCCGATCGACGGCCCATGCCAGCACGTTGCGGTATTTCCTGCGAAAGCTGTTGAAGCTTTTTTCGAAACCATAGTGGATTGCTGCAAACGGCCTGCTCCACCACGTGCGACGGTTGGCCCGATGCGGCGCACGCTCCTTCACTTTGCGCTGCCAGTTGGAATGCGCTCGCTTCTCCACGGCCCGGCGCATGAGAAACTTAAACATGACCGGCACGAGAGTAAATGACAGCGCCAGGCTCGCGACCAGAGCCGTGCAGACTGACAGCGACAACGGGGAAAAGAGGTAATGTGCCGTCCCCTGCAGCAGGAAGACCGGGATGAAGACGATGCAGATGGCGAGCGTCGAGAGTATCGTCGGCGTCATGATTTCCGACCCGCCGCTAACGATGGCATCCTCAAGTTCCTCGCCACCGTGAAGATGGCGATCGATGTTTTCGATGACGACGGTTGCGTTGTCCACGAGGATGCCGACGGCCAGGGCAAATCCGCCCAGCGTCATGGTGTTGAGCGTCTGCCCCACGCAATACATGATGAGCAGCGCCGCGACGATCGAGAGGGGAATCGACGCGAGAATGATCAGCGTCAGCCGCCAGTCGCCCAGAAACAAGAGAATCATCAGCCCAGTAAGGACTGCGGCAATCGTCCCGCCCATGAGCACGCCGTTGAGCGCCGCCTTCACGAAAATGGACTGGTCGAAGATCGCTTTGACGCTGACGCCGGCGGGCAGGAGCTTCTTGAGTTCGGGAATTGCCGCGCGGACACCCTTGACGACTGCGAGGGTCGAAACTCCGCCGGTCTTGCGCACCATCATTAAGCTGCCGGGCAAACCACCCACGGTTACCGAATTGGTCTGGACCTGGTACCCGTCATGGACGTGGGCCACATCCTGAATGAAGACCAGCTTCCCGCCAACTTCTTTGATCGGGAACTGGTTGACCGCGTCAATGACGTTGGGACTGTTGTTCATCGAGACGGCGTAGTCGCGGTCGCCCAGCTTCACATCCCCTGAAGGAAGAATGACGTTCTGCCGCTGCAGCGCCTCGCTCACGTCGACTGGCGAAAGGCCGCGCGCCTGCAGCGCCTGCTGGTTGAGGTCGACCATGATGACGCGCGGCTTGCCGCCATACGGGTAGGGAACTGAAGCTCCGCGCACCACCGCCAGATCGGGCCGGATGATGTTCTGCCCGAGATCGTTGAGTCGGGTGTCAGATAGCGAGCTGCTCGACACGCTTAATTGGATGATCGGAACATCGGTTGCCCCATACCGCAGAATCAACGGCGGCGTGATGTTGCGAGGCATGTACTTGAGCACAACCAGCGAGCTGCTTGCCAACTGCGAAACCGCACGACTGACGTCCGCGCCTTCGTGAAGGTAGACCTTGACGACACCGACTCCCTGGTAACTGTTGGCCTCGATCCTTTCGATGTCGTCCACCAGCGACGCGAGTTGACGCTCATGCAGAGCGACGATTCGGTTCTGCATTTCGTCCGCGCTCATGCCGTTGTAAGTCCACACGACGCATACAACGGGAATATTGATCTCGGGGAAGATGTCGGTCGGCATGCGCAGGGCCGCACCGATCCCGAGCAGACAAACCAGGATGATCATGGCGGCGACCGTGTATGGGCGCCGCAGCACGAACTTGATAAGACCCATTAAACCGGCTCCTCGTGATACCGTTTGGCGCGCGGGCGGATGAATTCTCAGCCGCCGCACCTCTCAGTCGGGCGCCCGATTGTTCAGCATATAGCCGCCAAGATGTTGCAAAAGCAATCGAGAAGGAGCTGGGACTGACGCATTTCGGCACGCCTTTCACGATCGGTTAACAATTGAGGACCTTCCCGGCTTTTCAACTCCTTGATGTGTTCCGTCAAGAGCCTTTGATACGGCTTCTTGGTCTCGCAAAAGGGCTTCACGAGTGTCGGTCATTCCTTGAGTGTTACCTTTTTCCCAGGCCGCGCGGAAAGTCTTCTGAATTGATTGTCATCTTCCAGGCAGCCGCCCCAAGGGATTAATTCCAAGATCGGTTGATCGAAAGCGATAACCGACGCTGCGCACCGTCTCGATGTAGGCCGCCGCTGTCCCCAGCGCTTTACGAATACCAACGATGTGAGCGTCGACAGTGCGGGCAGTCACCGCATCGTTTCGCGGCGCGGCCTCTATGATTTCATCGCGCGAGAAGACGCGACCCGGATGGGACGCCAGCAACTCCAGGATCGCGAACTCCGCTGCCGTCACGGGCACCTGTTGGCGTCGGTAAGTCACCTGGTGGGCATGGAGATTGATGACAAGATCGCCGCTGCAAATGATGGCAGGCTTGTCCCTCCGATCAGCTGTGCGGCGCAGGATCGCATGCACTCGTGCCACCAGCTCACGGGGCAGGAATGGCTTGACAAGGTAGTCGTCGGCGCCCAGTTCAAGTCCCATCACACGATCCGCGCCGCTGGCCCGAGCCGAGAGAAACAGGATGGGCAGGTCGGCATGTCGTGGTGCGGAGCGAAGTTCCCGGCAGACCTGCAAACCATCGAGGCCGGGCATGTTGATGTCAAGCAGGACCAGATCGGGGCGATGCTCTTTCGCGATTCGGAGGCCCGAAACACCGCCGGTCGCGACGATCACGTCGAACCCCTCCTGTTCCAGGCACCTCTGCAACAGGGCGCGCAGATCCTTTTCGTCTTCAATAACAAGAACGGTATGCGTGCTCATCTGCCGCTAATCATCGCCGGAAGTAACGAGAGATGAAACCATTGGCGTCGCGGGAGGGTTTGAATTTCTCCCCGCCGCGGCGATTCCGCCTGATCTGCTCATCGGTCCCAGCGGGAGCATCACCGTAAACGTCGCCCCCTTGCCCGGTCCCGCACTGGCGGCCGTGATCCAACCGCCATGCGCTTCCACGATGCCTTCACAAATTGCAAGGCCGAGTCCGAGACCGCCGAACCGCACTTGAATGTCGGGATCGGCTTGTTCAAACGCCTCGAAAATCTTTACGAGTTGCGGCGTTTCGATGCCGATCCCGGTATCGGCGACGCGGACGGCAACTTGCCCATCAGCCGTGACCCGGCTGGTGATTTCGATTCGCCCGCCGGGGGGCGTAAACTTGATCGCGTTGCGCAACAAGTTCCAGAAAACCTGTTGCAGCCGGGTCGGATCGCCCTCCGCACGGCAGGCGCCGCTCGCAAAATCGGTCGTCAAGTCGAGCGCCTTGTCGCTCAGGTCGGCGCGGCAAACCTCAATTGCCGCCCGCAGGGCTTCATGCGGATCAAGCAGTTCGCGTCGCAGGTGCAGCTTTCCCACGCTGATCCGCGTCAGGTCAACCAAGTCTTCGATCAGCCGGATTTCCAGGTCAACGTTGCGCCGAATCGTCTGAATATCCTTGCGAATGCCAGGTGGCAACGTGGGATCCTGCTCCAGCATTTCCGCCACCATCAACACGGGACTTAATGGCGTTCGCAGTTCGTGACTGACCATGGCCAGGAAACGACTCTTGGCGGCGTTCGCACTCTCGGCAGCTTCCCTGCCTCGGCGCGACTCTTCCGCCGCCCGCCTCATCGCTCCGTGAAGCGAACTCGTAAGCAGTGCGACGGTCGTGAATACAATTAGCCGCAGCACGTGATCCTCAACCCCCTGCCTGGTAATCGCATGAGGCTGAATCAGGAGAATGGCCGTTGCGACGCCGGAAAGGAGCGTGCAGAGCAGCCCAGGGCCCAGGCCGCCGTACCATGCGCTGAGCAGGACGGCGGCGAAAAAGAGAGGCGTTAATCCCGCATCGCCGATGCCTGCCAGAGATTGAGTGATCAGCGCCGCTGCGCCCACCGTCAAAACGGCAAGGGTGTAACGACATAAAACATTTCCAAGCCTGCGACGCATTGGCAGCTTATCCAGAAAGGACGACCGGAGCAGCACCGCATCGGATTTTACTCCATGGGGTGCCCCTGCCCATATGAACAATTCCGGAGAGCGGGCAAAGCGGTATCCGAGATTCCTGGCGGCAGCCGAACGACAAACGGGGCTGGCGACTGCCAGCCCCGTTCGAGTTGCGGAAATATGCGACGATGTTCCTACAGCAGCAATTGCAGTTGCGAGATCGCGATGAACTCTCCCTTATCGTTGCTGATGAGAATATCCGATCCGTCATCGTTGATCGGAATGCCGCTGGGCAGGTAGGTCAGCAGACCGGTGAACTTGAGGTTATGCCCGTAAAAATAGTAGTTGAAACCCACCGAGATATCGGTGACGTTGTTCTGACTCCCTTTGGGCGTTCCTGCAAGGTGCAGGTATTCGAAGCGGGCGAACGGCTCAAACTTCTGATCGATCAGGTATGCGACCTGGAGGAGGATGGAGGGCTCGTAGGTGTCCTGCCCGAGATCTCCAGGCGAACCGCCAAACGACGCAGACACGCCGCTGGTATTGGGAATTCCCTGCTGATTATCAGTGTAGCGTCCGAAGTAGCAGGCATACGCGAACCAACCGCTGGGGCTCGCATACTGGGCGTCCAGCGTGTGTGACAGTTGGTAGCGGCTGCCGGAGTAGGAGTAATCGATCCCCGAACCCAGGACCAGCAGATCTTTCTTGTCGCCGTAGGAAGTGAGCTGGTCGTAGTCTTTCCAGTTGCCCATCACCTTGTATTCGACGCGAGCGGCAAGTCCGCCGTCATAGGCGATGCCGTTATTGGGATAATCCTGGAAGTTGGTGTTGGCGGCTCGGATACCGTCAGTGATGCCGCCTTCAAAGCGGATCGGACCCTTGTCGTCGTAAATGAAGGTTAATGCCTGCGTGAAGGTATCGGTGTTTCCGAAGATGTCGCCCTGCAGCGATGCTTCGGGGCGCGATACTTGGAGCCGACGATGTTTTCGTGATCCAGCGGATCGTGCATCTGTCCGACTTTCACGTAGTACGGCGAGTCGTGAAAGTGATATTTCATCCACGCTTCTTCGAGCACGGGCAGGCCGCCGGTCGGCCCGGTTGTCGTGCCGACGGTCGCGCCCGCGGTGTTCTTGACGGTGAGCGTGCTATTTTCGCGGTTGCTCGCCCAATTGATGAAGTAGGTGAAATCTTTTCCGAAGAGATTGCCGTCGAACCCAAGGCGGGCGCGACGCAATTCGAACCCGTCTTCGGTGTCTGAATCCGTGTGATTGTGCTTCTCATCTTCACGGTAGTTGAGGCTGTAACGAGCCTGGATGTGAATCCATGGCTTGAGCACGAAGTTGCCGTCATCGCTTCCGATGAAGAAACGCTTGTCGGCGTATCCGGCCGTCACCCCGCCGATGTCGAGCATCTGGCTGTCGTGCTTGACCGCGTCGTCATGCACGCGATTGGCGGTGGACTGGGCATTGGCCTTGTCCAATGCGTCCTGTTTTGCCTGCATCTGATCGACTTTGGCCTGCAGGGCTTTGAGTTGCGCCTGCATCTCCTGCGCCGCCGAGTCTGCCGCGGAACTCACCGCTGCGCTCATGCCGAGAACGGAACTCATCGTCCCGGCGAGAATCGCCGACCTCAGTCGGCGTTGGGGGAAGAACATGTATCGCTCCTTTCCTGTAAAACGATATGTACATTCCGCTAAAGTGGGGAATTCTGGTTGTTATTGTTAAGAAATCGTGAAGGCAGTCTGAATCTTCGCCTAACCCCGCGTTTTGCTCCGTCTCAGGCAAAATGCGCCCGAATAGACTAAAAAGGTGAGTTCTGAAGTGCTCGCAGCACCCGCTGAATTCACGTCAAGCGGGCGGAACTGTAGTTGTCGCGATCAACCCAGGCAAACTTGGCGACCCCACGCGTCAGTCCGCCGGCGTTGTGAACCGCCGCGGTTACGCCGGTGCTTGCGCAAGCGCCGGCGTAACCGCAGCGGTCCTCGACCCGAGCTTGCGCCGAAGCAGTTGCGCGGGACGCTCGATCAGCAAAAAGCTCGCGGCGGCACAAGCGCACGCAGCCAACACATTGAGCACTTGCGAACTGGTTCTCAGAGCGCCATTGGGCATGCAGAACGGCTGCTGCCACAGATACAGGCTGTACGACAACTGCCCGACGATCACCATCACATTCAGATTCAGCAGCCAATCCAAAGCGGAAGGCGTTTGCGCACTGCGCCGGATCATGCGATAGACGAACAGCGCCACGCAGACCGCGCGAATCGACGGGTAGATCACCTGGCCCGGAAGCCTCAGCGCCTTCTCCGTAAAAGTCGCGGCGACGATGATCACACAAATCAGTGCGGTCAGATCGCTGCGAAACAGCGGATGCGCCAGCAGCCCGCGATAGCGCGGATCCTCCATCGCGCACGCAACCAGGCAGCCCATCAAAATCCCATCGCAATGAAGATCGATCCGGAAGATATCGATCGTGCCGCCATGCGCCATGTGGGTGTTCACGTGCCGCCAGATTGGCGCGGCAACCAGCAGCGCGAGAAGAAATGGAACACGCAGCCGCGGCCGGAGCAAAATGAACAGCAAGGGCCAGATCAAATAAAACTGTTCCTCAGTCGACAAGCTCCAGTAATGAGAGGTATCGACCGCCCCCGCGCTCACGGCGTCGGTCATATGGAAATTGCGGTAGAACAGCGCGGCGCTAATCCAGGGCTTCCAGAGCATCGTCCCATGCAGAACGGACACAACGAGAATGACAAGGAGATACCCCATTGCAGGCGGCAGAATTCGCACCGCGCGCTGCGCGTAGAACTGGCGGAGGGAGATCGCTCCATGCGCCGCTTCTTCCCGGAGCAGGAGCCAGGTAATCAGCAGGCCGCTGATGGTGAAGAAGATCTCGACGCCGAACGAGCCGCTGTGAAAAAACGGATTGGCCCAGCGAGGCAGCGAGCCCGCCATCTCCAGGTGGTAGCCGATAACCAGCGCGATGGAGACAGCCCGCAGCCCGTCGAGCCCGGGCAGTCGGTGTGCGTTCGCGCGGTGCGTGCTCATGGGCGAAGTAAAAGACGCTCGACTGATCGTTCCCCTGAATCTCTTTATCGGTAAAGGTGAGACGGCTCAAGACATTCGCGCAGATCAATGCCGATAACAGTCCAAGGTGACGAGGCCCCCGCTGCGAGGCAATCGTAGAACAAGGAGCGACGTACCCCCTCTCCCGGTATTCCGTCGGTATTCCGGGAGAGGGGTAATAAAAACGGATTAGATTCGCGCAACGCCGCACTGAGCCGCGAGCGCACCGTCTCCCGCACCTTATTTCGATTCAGCCTGATCCACCCCGAAAATCAGATTATCCGTGGCCCACTGCTGGGAAATGACGGCTCGGGGAACTCCTCTGGAAACCTGGCTCGCCAGTTCACCGCCGTGCAGGACATCGCGCATGAGATCGAAGACCGCATTGTCCGTCCCGCCGACGCCGCGCGTGCCGGCGACGTTTCCCGCGCCGGTCTGCGGAGGGACGGCCAGCGCGGAAAGATCCATCGGCTGATCTGTTGCGAGCACCTTGAGCACCGATATTTCAGCGTCGCCGGGCTTCAGCTTCGAGGGATCGTCGATCGTTGCATTGAACGTCACATCCCGTGTCTTGCCGGGCTCGATCGGCCTTGCGTCAGCGCCCGGCGGCGGATAAAGGATCTGCAGATTGCCGGTTCGATCCAGCGTCAACAGCGTCACATAGAGCCTGGTGTCTTCCGACTTGTTCGTCAGACGAATGGCAAATCGCTGGTTTTCCCTGAGCCGGCGCACGCCATTCTCGCTTCTGACGGCTCCGCTGGAAGTGGCGATCTCGGCTTTCAGTAAGTCGTCGTCCTGGTGGTCCAGCGTCATCATCCGCTGAATCCTTGCCGCGTACAGCAAGTTGGACGCAACCAACTCGGCGTCGTCGGGGCCGCGGCATGGAATCGGCGGACGCAACGTGGGAACGTCCGACGCCGATTGGTTCAAGGGGGGCAATGCCGTCGGAGAATAGAGGTTGATCGTTTTGCTTGTTGCGTCGTAGCGAAGCACGGCCGAACATTTCGCGAGCTGCCCGGTCAACACGATCTGATGGTTATGATCCAGCTCACGAAGCTTCGCCAGGATAAATTCCGGCACGTCTCCTTCGGTTGCAACCACAAAGTCCGCGATCGTCACAGTCGTCATCGCAGCGCAGGCGCTGACCGGCACGCTCGCGCCGTTCTCGAGTTGCACATCGCATGTAACAGGATCGACCGCCGTCGCCTCGCCGGTCGCGATCGGATTCTTGTGCAGGGCCAGATCGTCCAGGTCCTTATAGAACGTGAAGCGAGATCCCTCGGCAACTCCAAGAACATTGCCCATCGTCAGCTTGACCATTCCGTCGTGCATGCTCTTTGGAACGATGCTGGCGTGGGGCGGCGGAAATCCGCCGCGGAAAAAACGCTCATCGGCTTTGCCGTAGGCGCTATGAAACTCGGGGGATTGCTTCACGTCGCCCGGCCAGCGCGCCGCGAACTCCGCCGCAATCTTTGCGGCCAATTCCTGGTAAGTCGTCTGATCGCCCATGTTCGCCAGCAGAACGCGCATCACCATCGACAGTCTTCCGCACGATCGGCCGTGATCATCCTCGGTCTCATAGGCGCACTGCTGGTCGCCGCAGGCCGAGTAAAAGACAAATCCAGGCAGCGGGCCGCCGGAGCTCCCCGATGCCTTTGCTCCCGCTGCCGCTGTATCGATGACGAACTGCGGAAAAAGGTTTTCCTGCGGACCGAGGCGGGATGCGAAGCCGCCGCGCGACGCCATGGGCAACGTCCGTTGCCTCAGCTCGTCGGTGCCGCGATAGCTGCTGCCGGAGTGACACGAGTCGGAGATGATCAGCACCTGCGCCCCGAGTTTGGCCAGCTGGGTGTGGATTTCCTGAAGCTCATATCCGCGAACGTCGTGGGTTCCGGCAAAGTCGCTGTCCGCCGCCACCCACGAGGAATCAAGACTGTTCGGTTCCTCCTCCGTCGCCAGCCGCTTGAGGCGGCATCCGTGCCCGGCATAGGTGATCACGACCGTGATCGGCTCCTTTGTCCTGGTCGTGGCCGCCTTCACCTGATCGACCAGTTCGCTCAGCACCCGCCCGATCCCCTGACGGCTTGCCTCTCCATTGGTGATCATTGCGTATCGAAGCACGCCAAGACGGACGAACGCTTCCTTCATGCCGTTGGCATCCGCCACGCAACCGTGAAGCTGATTCTCCGGCGGCAGCTTTGAATAGCTGTCGATGCCGATGAAGACTCCGAATTTATCCCAGGGAAGCGAGTCGCTCGTGGGGAAATCAATGCGCGTTCCGGCGGGCGAGTCATCCGCTCGAAGCATCGCAGAGGAAGCCAGGAGAAATATGACAACCGACCCAACGCAGCTGGTGGCGGGAATCAACCGTGGGTGCCAAATTCGTGTTCGTTGTGTCATCGCAACCTCATCAGTACGGCTGCGCACCGATTACGGCGCCTGCCGCGTCAGCTCAAAGACCTTCCCATTGGCGTTCAGCATCAGTTTATCGCCATCCAAAGTGGCGGTGAACGTGAAGTCGCCCGCCTGGCCGTGCACGGTTCCCTCTAGCAGCGACGCGACCAGCCGCGCGTCAAGGGGGAAGGTGGTGTCCCCCTTGAGCAATGTTCCGCCGAAGGTTTTGTCGGCTGTAGGCGTCAACACCAACGTGAGACCCTCTCCCTTGAATGTGCCGGCGAACGGCGATTTGAGAAGCGGCGTCGGCGACGGATTAACCGGAGATGGCGGCGCGACAGGAGGCGCAGCCGCGCCCGCCGTCACCTTCTCCAGCGCTTTCTCGGGATTCAACTTTCCGTAGCCCCACTCGGGGTTGGGAACCGCGCCGGTCACCGCGAAGTCATGGTCCGCTGTGTCATGAAGGATCTGCTTCACCTGATTGGCAGTGAGCTGCGGATTTTTCTCCAGCATCAGCGCGATGACGCCGGCGGTGTAAGGACACGACGCGCTGGTACCGGCCCATGCAAGGTGCTTCCCGTCTTTGGTCACGAACGCCGCCCCGTCCTTCGACATTAATGATCCATCGGCCATCGCGGAAATCGTGTATTGCCCGGGACTGGCGATGTCAGGCTTCACCGCCCCGTCGCGCCGAAAGCCGGGGCTCGAGTAGGGCGAAATATTTCCCAGGTCCACCTGATCGGAACGGGTCATCGCGCCGCTGGCGTTGTCCCACTGGTTGCGGAAATCATACGAGCCGACAGTAATGATGCTGTCGGCGTCTCCGGGGTTTCCGATCACCATTTTGTGATCCCCGCCGGTGCCAAAGGTTCCGCTGGAATTGTCCGGCACGTAGAAGTCGTAGACTCCGTGAGTCACCTTTTCAGACGCGCCGGCCGCCACCACCAGGTAAGAGCCCGGAGGCAGGTCAATGAGAAGAACATCGCTCCCGCCCGGCAGCGTGCTGGCCTGGATATTCTTGTCTTTCCTCAGCGAGGTGATTTTCTGCCCATCGGCTTCTGTCACGTTATCCGAGCCGATGATGTGCAGATCGAGATCGTCCTTGTCATTTCCCTGGGCCTTGGCGAAGTCCACGCGGGCCGGTTTTCCGTCGGAGCCAACGAGAAATTTGTCCAATCCGACGATCCGCAGCATCCAGTCATCCTGCGAATCGAACACTGCCTCCAGGGGAGTCTCCTGCTGGATGAATAATTGAGTGATCGTGCCGATCCCGCCCCTGAGTTCCGTCGGACGGCGCGGGCCGAAGCGGCCGTGCGCGTGCATGATCGCCTCCCCTTCGTTCCCGGCTGACGCGCAAATCACCACGCCCGGCGCATCGCCACCCTTGACCACCCCGTTGAACCCGGCTTCCTGCTCACCCGTGCCGTCGTGCGGACCCATATGACCGCCGTAACTGAGACTGATGACGCACGGCTCATGCCGCTGCGCGGCAACCTGCGAGATCCACCAAGCGCCCTGAACCCCATGAAACCCGTCATTGAACGGGTGATCGGGATCGTCGCGATAGCTGTTCACAATCACCAGATCCGCTTCGGGCGCGACCCCAAGATCGTTTCCAGCGGCGGTGCTCGCGCACGCGGTGCCGTGGCCCACATGGTCGGTCCTGGCGATCTTCATTTGCCCCTTCAGGGCTGCGTTAATCTGATCATTCGTATACAGAGTTCCCAGCGGCTTGCCATTTGCGCTCATGGGCGGTTCAGAGCCAACGGTATGGTTCGATTCCTCCCACGAATTGTCGGAAACGTCCCACAAATAAAGAATGCGCGACGTGGTTCCGTCTGGACTCATAAAGTCCGGGTGATGCCAGTCGATTCCCGTATCGATGATTCCGACAATGGTCCCCTTCCCGGTCAGTCCGTGATGATCGAACTGCGCCGCTTCGCCGGTGCCAGGCTCCAGGCCTCGCGTCCCTTCGCCGCGCGGCGCCGTCTGAACGGGAGTTGCCGGCGGCCTGGGGATCGTGCTGCCCGGCATCGGCGCGATACGCTCCACCCCATCGACCGCCGCCACCTGCGACAGATCGCGCGCATGAACCGTGGCGTACAAAATATTGCCGAGGCGCACCTGGATATCCGCACCGGCGGCCGCGACTGCCTTCACATCGACGTCCGACTTGACGTGAATCGCGACATCAAAAACGTCTTTCGTGCCGGCAACGGGATAGCCGACCTCGTTGACCGGGGGAAGACTTCCCGATCCGCCATCCGCGGGCGCCAGGTCACGCGAGGCTTCAGAAGCCGACGACAATCGCTGCAGCGCGGGGGCGAGCTTCGCGGGCGGTTCAAGCCCGCGGCTGGGCTCGGGCGCCACGATATCCCTGCCGGGCGATTCGGACAGAATCGCGTCGTCCGCGCTGTTGTGACCAGCGCAGCCCGCGATGCAGGCGCCAAGTGACGCCAGGCCGATGATAGCAATGCGCAGACACACACCTGGGGAAAGGTGACGCATAGAAGTCCTCTCTCTTTTTGAACGTCAGAGTTCCTGCCCCAGGAACACTAACACAATCGTCTGTCAGTTTATTGGAACGGGTTTCCACCGCCACCACCACCGCCGCCGCCCTCGCCGGCGGTTCCGGTCAGCGTCTTATAGACTGGCTCGCTGGCCTTGAGATTGGTGAAGAACAGCTTCAGATGCGCGCCCAACACCTCTGGCGTGATGCCGGCATTTTCAAAGGGGTGCTGCAGCATCAGCATCGGTTGAGTATCGACGGAAAAAAACGTGGTTCCCATCTGGAAGTTGGCGGCAAGCAGGCTGATGAGTGTCTGCGGAGCGGGAGTTCCGTTCGCCCCGACTTGAACCAGATTGCACGAAACCCAGACGATCGACGAGTCTCGCGACAGCGAGACGGTGACGGGGTATGACCACGTGATGTTGTCCGGCGTGGTGGCTTTGACCTTGACGCTATAGAAGGTTTGCTTGTCTTCCGCCGCCACACCCAGTTGGTGCAGCGCCTCACCCAGCGCCTGGTAGCTCAACTGCCCGCTCTGGTTACCGCCGCCTCCCCCGCCGCCCCCAAGATCCAGGTCGCGTGTTCCGCCCTTACCCGCCACTACGCTGTCCGGCTGCGAATCCGCCAGATCGCGCGCGCTGGTGCTGACCACCGACTTCGACTGCGCCGCGGTTCCGCGGGGCGTTTCGGGAATTGAAACCGCGGCCGCCGCAGCGGCGACGGGCTTCTCATTGGTGCCGCAGTTGCTGGAGCATCCCGCGGATGCCGCCAGCATGGACGACGCCGCCAGAACAACGGTTCTCAATCCCGGTGCAAAATTGGTCTTCATGACTGCCCTTTCAAATGGGGTATCAGGAGTTCTTCACTTATTAGTTGTACGTAACAGAGAGCGCCAATCATCGAATCGATCGCGGCGTCACCATTATTGGAACGGGTTGCCGCCGCCGCTATTCCCACCTCCGCCGCCGGTCCCCATCCACGGAACCCACAGCGGCTTGGTCTTATGAACTGTCTCGAACATATAGGAGATATCGAGCTTCAGGCTCTCCGCGCTCACATTCATGTTGGCAACGCCCAAAAGCAGGAACAGCTTCTGGCCGACGATCCCAAACGATGCCGGGCAGATAACCGAGTTTCCCGCCAGAAGTTTGAACAACGACTCCTGATTGGCCCAGCCCTGCGGATCGACGGGGACCAACGGAACCAGAAAATAAACTGCCCGCTGATCCTGGCTCAAGCTGATGACCAGGGGATAGGTGAGCCCCGACTCTTCCTTGATCTGGTAGACATACATTCCGGCATGAACCTGCGGAGCGCTGCCAAGACTTTGCAGCAACTGCCCGAGTTGTTCGAAGCTCAACGGTCCGCCGTTGGCGCCCCCGCCGCCACTGTCGCCAAAGTCAAATCCACGTGCGCTCGCGCCGCCCGTCAGAGCGCGCTCATTGACCGCACCTTCTTTCGAAGCTCCAGCCCCCGCCGCCATTGAGGGCGTATCCAATTCTCCCAGCCCGCGCACCGAGCTTGCCGACGCCGCAATCGTGTTGGCGGGCACCGTCGTCGGACAGCCCTGCGCCTTGGGAGCGGCCGAGTTGCTTGCGCAGCCCAGCGCGCAGCCATGAGCATGGACGCACTTGCAGCCCAAAAGTTCCTGACGAATCGCGAGCAGGAGAGATTCATGAGTTTCCTCCGTTAAGATTTGCCGCCGCCTCAAACACGCATGTGCCGCCCAGACACGTACTACAACATGCGGCGAGGCTAATTCTGTTGCAGGAAAATTGCAAGATTTGCCCGTGTCGATTTGCCCGTGCCGATTGTTGCCCGGGGGCGTGATAAACAAATCCCTCGAATTCTGCTCACAAACGCGAAGGCTACGACGTAACGGTCTGCGAAATCGCGCTCGACGTGCTCGTCGTGAAGTCCGTGTCCCCTCCATAGGCAGCCGTGATCGAGTTGCTGCCGACGGGCAGCGTCGTGGTGGTGAACGTCGCGATCCCGCCGCTGAGCGTGCCGGTGCCGAGCATGGTGCTGCCGTTGTCATAGAACGTGACGATGCCGGTGGGCGTCCCGCGCGCCGGACTCACTGCGGCGAGTGTGGCCGTGAACGTCACGCTCTGGCCCGAATGGATGGCGGTGGTGGTGTTCTTGGTCAGCTTGGTGGTCGTTGAGGCCTTGCTGACGGTCTGGGTCAACGCGCCGGAAGTGCTCGTGTTGAACTCGGCGTCGCCACCATAAACGGCGGTGATGGAGTTGCTGGCGACCGGGAGCGACGTGGTTGTGAACTTCGCTACGCCGCTGCCGAGCGTGGCTGTGCCAAGCGTGGTCGAGCCATTCTTGAACGTCACGGTGCCGGTCGGTGTACCGGCGCCGGGGCTGACGGCGGCAAGCTTTGCCGTGAACGTCACGCTCTGGCCAAACTTGGTGGCGCCGGTGGTGTTTTTGGTCAGGGCGGTGGTCGTCGAAGCCTTGCTGACCGTTTGCGTCAACGCGCTGGACGTGCTCGTGTTGAAGTTGGCGTCGCCACCATAGACGGCAGTGATGGAGTTGCTGGCGACGGGGAGCGCGGTGGTTGTGAACTTCGCGACGCCGCTGCTGAGCGTGGCTGTGCCAAGCGTGGTCGAGCCGTCTTTGAACGTGACGGTGCCGGTCGGTGTGCCGGCGCCGGGGCTGACGGCGGCAAGCTTTGCCGTGAACGTCACGCTCTGGCCGAACTTGGTGGCGCCGGTGGTGTTTTTGGTCAGTGCGCTGGTTGTCGAAGCCTTGCTGACCGTTTGCGTCAGGGCGCTGGACGTGCTGGTGGTGAAGTTGGAGTCGCCGCTGTAGACGGCCTCGATCGAATTGCTGCCAGTGGGAATCGTGGTGGTCGTCAAGGTGGCAACGCCGCCGCTGACGGCGCCGGTTCCGAGCAGGGTTGTTCCGTCCTGGAAGGTGACGCTGCCGGAAGGGGTGTTGGCGTTGGTTCCCACCGCGGCAATCGTCGCCGTGAACGTCACGCTTTGCCCAAACTTGATGGCGGTCGAGGTGCTCTTCGTGAGTTTCGTGGTGGTGGACGGTTGGTATTCGAACGCGCCGATATCCGGCGTGCTGTCGCGCAACTGGCCGATCTGGTCGTATGCAAAGGAAATCCCCGCGCTTCCGGCGTGTGCCGCGGCCGTTGTTCCGTTGTACCCGCGGACGACTGTCAGCTGTTCACCAGCGATGTCGACGCTAGTCACGAGCATCTGCTCGTTGTCGACCTTGATCACGTAGCTTGCCGGCGTACTGGCGATGCCAGCAGCGTTACCCTGAAGGGCAATTGACGTGTCGGTGCTGGCGACGGCTCCGTCCAACAAGGCGATTGCACCGCCGGCATCGCGGGCGGGGCTGGTGGACTTGAGCGCGAGCACCGTGCTGTTGCCGTTGTTGTAACTCTGGGAAACTACGCCGGGGTCGATGGGGGCCGCTGTCGTGCCGACCTGGTTACCGTTCGTGCCGTTGGTGATGCCGCCGTCGCCCGTGCCATCGCCGATCAGATTGTTGTTTCCCCTTGACTGAGAAGCCGAGATATCCGCCCCCGTGCCAGCGTCGGTGTTTTGCGCCACGATCGAATTCACCAGAGTAAGGGAAGGGCCGCCGCTGTAGATCCCATTACCGTTACGAGTCGCGGAATTTCCGGAGATCGTACTGTTGCTGATCGAAAGCGTGCCCCAGTTATGGACAGCGCCCCCGTCGGAAGTTGCACTGTTGCTGGTGAAGCTTGAGTTTGCGAGGGTCCCACCTGAACCATTTTCAACGGCGCCGCCAAACTCCGCCGAATTGCCGGTAAAGCTGCTGCTGATGATGGTTATATCCCCATCGCTGTCGATTGCCCCGCCGTCATAGGCAGTGTTTCCAGAGAACGTGGAATTTGTGACGGTCAGCGCACCATCACTGTAGATCGCTCCGCCATTGTTTTGAGAGGTGTTATTGGAGAATGTGCAATTGGCGACCGCGAGCGTGCCGGCATTGTAGATTGCGCCACCGCTGGAGCCTCCATTTTGTTCTCCGCTGATCTTGAGGCCCGTTAGCAAAGCGTGCACGCCACTGGAAAAATTGAATACATCTGCAAGCGAATTACCGCCTAACGTGATCACACCACCGCCGTTGATGGTCGTCGTTCCACTGCCGGCATCCTGCAAGTTAAAACTTCCCTGGACCGGGGTAATCTTCTGGCCCGCCAGCGCAGCGGCAAAGGTAATCGTGTCGGATTGGCCATTGGATGCATCAGCATCCGCCCGCTGCATCGCATCGCGCAGCGAGATTTGCGTATGGTTTGCCGCATCCGAGGCCGTTGTCACGACCAGGCTGGTTCCTTGGGCCTCGAAGGCGCCGATATCCGGCGTGCCCACCCGCGCCAGGCCGGTCTGATCGAACGGAAGAATCACGCCCGTTCCGGAAGTGTGCGATGCCGCCGTCGTGCCGTTGTATCCGCGCGTGACTGTCAGCGTGTTACCCGACACTGTCGTGACGAGCATCTGCTCGCTGCCGATCTGAATGATGTACTGCCCGTTGGTGCTGGCGATGGCCGCGCCGTTGGCGACGGTGATCGTCGTCGCGGATGAAGTTGCCGCCGCGCTGAGCAATGTGATCGAACCGCCCGCGTTGATTGCCGGGCTGCCGGGCTTGAGCGCCATGGTCTGCGTCGCCCCGCCGTAGTTGGCTAATGGCCCCAGCTTCGGATCGATCGGGTTGGCGCTCGTGCCCACCATATTACCGTTCGTGCCGTTGGTGATGCCGCCGTCGCCCGTGCCGTCGCCGATCAGATTGTTGCTTCCGCCTGACTGATCAGCAGAGATATCCGGCCCCATGCCATCGTCGGTGTTTTGCGCGACGATTGAATTCATCAGAACAAGGGAAGGGCCGTTGCTGCTGACCCCACCACCGGGGTTGTGCGCGGAATTTCCGGAGATCGTACAGTTGCTGATCGAAAGCGTGCCCCCGTTGTCAACAGCCCCGCCGTATTCGCCGTGGTTTCCAGAAAAGGTGCAGTTGCTGACCGTCAGCGTGCCCGAATCATTATCGATGGCGCCGCCGTGTTCAAAAGCAGTGTTGGAGGAGAAAGTGGAGTTCGCGATGGTTGCCGTGCCGAAGTTATCAATTGCACCGCCGTCATTGGCAGAGTTTCCTGAGAACGTGGAATTTGTGATGGTCAGCGCACCAGCGCTGTCGTTGTAGATCGCTCCACCGTCATTGGAGAACCCGTCATTGGAGAATGTGCAATTGGCAACGGCGAGCGTGCCGTCATTGTAGATTGCCCCACCGCTGATGCCTCCATTCTTTTCTCCCCCACTGAGCTGCAGGCCCGATAGCGAAGCATGCACGCCACTGGAAACACTGAAAACACCAAAATTGGGATTGCCGCCCACCGTGATCACACCGCCGCCGTTGATGGTCGTTGTTCCGCTTCCTGCATCCTGCAGAACCAAAGTCCCCTGGACCAGCGTAATCGTCTGGCCCGCCAGCGCCGCGGAAAAAGTGATCGTGTCAGATTGGCCATTGGACGCATCGAAATCCGCTCGCGCCATCGCATCACGCAGTGACACACCAGTGTGGTTCACCGCGTCCGATGCGGTCGTAACGACCTGACTGGTCCCTTCCACTTCGAACGCGCCGATATCGGCTGTGCCCAGGCGCGGCCGGCCGGTTTGATCGAAGTGCACAATTACGCCTGTCCCCGAGCTGTGCGAAGCGGCCGTGGTGCCGTGATATCCGCGAGTGACTGTCAGCGTGTTATCCGACACTGCCGTGACGAGCATTTCCTCGCTGCCGATCTGAATGACATATTGCCCGTTGGTGCTGGCGATCGCCGCGCCGTTGGCTAGGTTGATCGTCGTCGCGGATGACGTTGCCGCAGCGCTGAGGGATGTGACCGAACCACCCGCGTTGATTGCCGGGCTGCCGGGCTTGAGCGCCATGGTTTGCGTGAAACCGCCGTAATTGGCCAATGGCGCCAGCTTCGGATCGATCGGACTTGCGTCCGTGCCCACCTTGTTTCCGCTGCTGCCGTTGGTCGCACCGAAATAATCGCTGCCGTCGCCGATCAGGTTGTTTGTGCTCGATGATGTCGAATGACTGTAGACATCCGGCCCGATGACGCCGTCGCTTCCGCCGTTCTGCGCCACGATCGTGCTCAAGAGTGTCGCGGAGTCACCGAAGTCGGCAATTCCACCGCCGGCAGGAGAGTTGGCTGATCCGCCCGTCGAAACCGCGGAGTTGCCGCTCAACGTGGATTGACTGACCGTCAGCGTGCCGAAGTTGCCGATCCCGCCGCCGTCATATGCCGCATTTTCATAGAACGTGGAGTTCACCACGCTCAGCACGTTTTCATTATCGATTCCTCCGCCGCTGGTAAACAGACCCGATCCCAATGAGCTGTTTGCGCTGAATGTTGAGTTGGCCACCGTCGCCGTGCCGACATTTTCGATTCCGCCGCCACCGTTGTCGGCATTGTTTCCCGAGAAAGTCGTGTTGTTGACCGTGAGTGTGCCCGCGTTGTAGAGACCGCCGCCGGTGGCCGTGGACGCCGTGCTCCCTGACACGATACTGTTTGTCAGCGTCAGCGTGCCGTTGTTGAAAATTGCACCGCCGCCGGACGCAGTCGCGAGACCGGACGTGCCGTCAACGAAGCCTCGCGTAATTGTCAGCCCCGTGACCACCGCGACAGCGCCTGAATTCACGTCGAACACCTGACTCGTGCCTCCACCGCTGACGGTGATCTGATTCCCGCCGTCGATGGTGACCGGGGTTGGTACCAAGTTGCCATCCCCCAACCCGAGTCTCACAAAACCCTGGGTCAGCGTGATCGTCTGGCCGCTCAAACTTGGATCGAACGTGATTGTGTCGGCAGTTCCATACTTTGCGGCTGTATAGGCCTGGGCAACAGCGGCCCGCAGTTCCCCGCTCCCTCCGTCGTCAGCCGTGGAGGTCACAACAATCGATGTCAACAACCGCCGGAATTCCAGGGCCTCGCAACAACATTGAATTCTCGTGCGCGCTGACCAAGATGCCTTACGGCGGTTTCTGGATGCCATGATTTGCAATTCCTTCCCGGGACAATCGCGGATCAGAGCGGTGATTTGCCGGTCGTTCGCTTCCCCGAGACGACCTCCATGCACAAAAGAGAGAAGCAAGTCGCTGCGGGATGTGCGGCACATCCAATCTTGTGAATCGATCGAAATGGAAAATTGTGCGAGACTGCACTCACCGTTTGTCCGGCGAAGCTAGCAACTTCCACCTCTGAAGTAAATGTTATCGGGCCATTGACTAGATAGTCCGAAAGATGATCGCATTCGCACCCAAATCACCGGTTTCACCCAGCTTGCCGCCTTTATCGTGGCAATGCCCGTGCGCTGGCACGATCGGGTTCGTGAGCGTGGGCCGCGATCGCGTGAGCCGCGGGGATGGCCGCGGTTGTTCCAGACTGGCTACGACGTAACTGTCTGCGAAATTGCGCTCGACGTGCTCGTCGTGAAGTCTGTGTCGCCTCCGTAGACAGCCGTAATCGAATTGCTGCCGACCGGGAGCGTCGTCGTGGTCAGTGTCGCGATCCCGCCGCTCAGCGTGCCGTTGCCGATGGAATTGCCGTTGTCGTAGAACGTCACAACGCCGGTGGGCGTCCCCGCGCCGGGACTCACTGCGGCAAGCGTGGCGGTGAACGTCATGCTCTGGCCCGACTTGATCGCGGACGTGGTGTTCTTGGTCAGCTTGGTGGTTGTCGACGACTGGGCCACCGTCTGACCCACGGATGTGGACGTGCTGGTGGTGAAGTTGGTGTCGCCCGCGTAGATGGCCTTGATCGAATGGCTTCCCACGGCAAGGGACGTGGTGGTGAACTTTGCGACGCCGCCGCTGAGCGCGCCGGTGGCGATGACCGTCGAGCCGTCTTCGAACGTGACCGTGCCGGTGGGCGTGCCGGCACCGGGGCTGACGGCGGCCATGGTCGCGGTGAAGGTGATGCCCTGGCCGAACTTGGCGGTGGTCGTGGTGCTCTTGGTCAACGCCGTGGTCGTGGCCGACTGAGCGACGGTCTGAGCAAGGGAATTTGATGTGCTGGCGGCAAAGTTGCTGTCGGCGCCGTATATCGCCTTGATGGAGTTACTGCCGGTAGGAAGCATGGTCGTGGTGAAGTTGGCGACTCCGCCGCTGAGCGTGGCGGTACCCAGCACGGTCGACCCATCCTCGAACGTCACCGTGCCGGTCGGCGTCAGGGAATTGGTGCCGGCCGGGGCAACCATGGCGGTAAACGTGACACTCTGGCCATACGCAATGGCGGAGGTGGTGCTCTTGGTCAGGGTCGTCTTGCTGGAGGCCGCGGTTTGAACCGTAGTGGTCGCCTGGGGAGCGGTTGGTGTTGCCTGAATGTTGTTGTCGGTGTCCTCAGCCACGCTGTAGAAGCGATAGGTATGGCCGTTCGCGCCGGTAAACGTGCCGGAAGTGCCGGTGGTCATATGCTTCCAGAGCGTGTACTGCGCGTCGTTGTCGGAGACGTAGATCGAATAGTTCGCCACGCCGTACCCGTCGCTGCCGGGGGTGCCTGACCATGACACGGGAAAGCTCGTTGTCAGTTCTGTGGCAGGAAGCGGCTTCACGCTGCTGGTGACGGTCCGATACTGATACGCGCCGATGTCGGGCGCTCCAACGCGCGGGCGCCGGTCTGGTCGGTGGCCAGAAAGACCTTCGCGCCCAGGCTGTGGGACGCCGCAGTGGTGCCGTTGTAACCGCGCGTGACGATGAGCATGTTTCCGTTGACATTCGTCACCAGCATCTGCTCGGTGTCGATCAGAATGACGTAGCTGCCGGGCGTGCTGGCAACCGCAGAGGGGAGCCCGACGGCGATGCCCGTTGCGCTGGCGGTGGCCGGGGCGGTCAGGCTGGTGATCCGGCCGCCGGCATGGCGGGCGGGGCCGGCCGCCGTCAACGCCATCGTCTGGGTCGGTCCGCCGTTGTAGTCCGGCGGCAAAAGCCCGGCCGCGACGGGTGCGGTGCTGGTTCCGACCAGATTGCCGCCGCTGCCGTTGCTAATGCCGCTCATACCGGTGTTGTCGCCGATCAGGTTGTACGTGCTGATGTTTTGGAGAGTGCCATACACGTCGGGGCCGGCCAATGAGTCGGTGTCGCCGGCAACGATCGTGTTCAACAGCGTCAGCGGACCGATCTTCGTAAAGATGCCGCCTCCTTCCTCCGCGGAATTTCCGCTGACGGTGGAATTGCTGACAGCCGCCGTCGCGGCGTTATAAATGCCGCCGCCGAGCGAGGCTGTATTTTGTGAAAAGGTGGAATTGCTGACGCTGAGAATGCCAAAGTTGTCGATACCGCCGCCGGACTCGCCGGAGTTTCCGACAAACGTGCAATCGGCGACAGTCAGCGTCCCGCCGTCCTCAAGCCCGCCGGCCAAATTCGCGGAGAACGTGGAGTTGCTGACGGTCAAAAATCCCTCGTCATCGATGGCGGCACCTGCTACGGCGCCGCCGCCCGTGATCGTCAGGCCGCTCATCACGGCCTGCGCGCCATCGTCTACTTCGAACACGCCGCTGAGATCGTTGCCGCTGACCCAGATCTGATTCGCGCCTTTGATCGTGGTGAGGCCGCTGCCGACGCCGCCGAGTTCCAACACCCCCTGGGCCAGGATGATCGTGTCGCCGTTGAGGCCCGAAGCGAACGTGATCGTGTCGGAATGACCATTGGAGGCATCGACTTCAGTCAGACCGATCGCATCGCGCAGGGAAATGCCGGTATGCACCGGATCATCGAATGCGGTGGTGACGACCTGCGAGCCGAAGTTCACGGCCGATGTTGCCTCATATGCCCCGATGTCTACCACCCCGACCCGCGCGCGGCCGTTCTGATCGAAGGGCAGGATCACTGACGAACCATTGTTGTGCGCGGTCGGCGTGGTGCCGTTGTAACCGCGCGTCACCGTCAGGTTGTTGCCGATCGTGTCCACGTTGCTGACGAGCATCTGTTCGCTGTCGATCTGGACGACATAACTGCCTGGCGTGCTGGCAATGGCCGCCGCCAGGGTTACGGGGATGGTCGTGTCCGTGGAACCGATGATGCTCGTCAGGCTGGTGATCGCGCCGCCGGCGTCGATGGCCGGACTGCCGGGCAACAGCGCCATCGTCTGCGTGGCGCCGCCGTAATAGGTGAGCGGTCCCAGATGAGGATCGTAACCCATATGGTTCCCGCCGCTTCCGTCGCTGATGCCGCTCATGTCGGTGCCGTCGCCGATCAGGTTATCGGTGCTGGTGGATTGCACGGCGCCGCTAATGTCCGGCCCATCGGACTCCGATGACGCGGTGTTTCCCGCGACGATGGTGTTGAGCAGCGTCAGCGTCCCCTCGTTGTATATGCCGCCGCCATCGGTGGCCGTATCGTCCGAGAGGGTGCTGTTGACAACAGTGAGCGTGCCCAGATTATAAATGCCGCCGCCGTCGTTGCCGCCGGCCGTATCGTCCGAGAGCGTGCTGTTGACGACGGTGAGCGTGCCTCCTGCGTTGTAAATCCCGCCGCCTTCGGTGCCGGCTGAGTCATTCACGAAGGCGCTGTTGGTCACGGTGAGTGCGCCCTCGTTGTAAATGCCGCCGGCGCCGCTGTCGCCGCCTGAGTCATTGGAGAAGGTGCAGCCCGCGACGGTGAGTGTGCTGTCGCTGTAACTGAGAATGCCGCCGCTGTAGAAGCTGTTGCCGGCGTCGCCGTCGGTAATAGTCAAGTCCGAGATGGATGCGGTTATCCCCGAGACCTGGAAAACGCTGCCGCCGTTGCCGCTGACGGTGATCCGATTCGCTCCGTTGATCGTGATGGCCCCCTGGCCCGAGCCTGCCATGCCGTTCAAGTGCAGCGGCCCCTGCTCCAGGATGATCGTGTCTCCGTTGAGACTGGAAGCGAACGTGATCGTATCCGACGTCCCGCCGGCAGCGTCGGTGTTGGCAGTGGCAATGGCGTCGCGGAGCGATACAAAGCCGGCGTGCGACGTGGAGTCGTCGACGGTGGTTACGACCAGCGATGAAAACAGCCGCCGTGGCTCCAGAACCTGCACCTCGAATCGGGCGCGGCTCTTGGGTCCGAGGTTCGCGCGCTTCCAACTTCCGCGACGTTTCTTCAACCACATGCTCCACGCAGCCTTCCTCGGGGATGTGCGAATCAGCACGGCGGTTGGCCGATCGTCTCCCGTAAAAGCGATCACCACCGCCTGCAGCGATTTTGCGTGCGCGGCACCGCCGCGCCGTTTGCCGCGCTCTGAAGAGTTGAATACGCCACCCTTGCGCGCCCACGTGCGGTGTGGCAACAGTACAACATCGCCACCCGCGTCGCGAGCTATTTCCCGGGCGGAATCGAAATTGCCGGCGATTATTCAGATACCGTTATGACGTGACCGTTTGACTCAGCGCTGCCGACGTGCTGGCCGAGAAGTCGGCGTCTCCTCCGTAACTGGCCGTGATCGAATTGCTCCCCAGGGGAAGCGTCGTCGTGGTGAACGTCGCGATTCCGCCGGTGAGTGCGCCGGTGCCGAGTACGGTGCTGCCGTTGTCGTAGAAGGTGACGATGCCGCTTGGCGTTCCGGAGCCGGGACTCACCGCCGCCAGTGTGGCGGTGAACGTCACGCTCTGGCCCGAATGGATGGCGGAGGTCGTGTTCTTGGTCAGCCTGGTGGTTGTTGCCGACTGACTCACGGTCTGGCTCAATGCGCCAGACGTGCTGGTGTTGAAGTTGGCGTCGCCTCCATAGACGGCGGTGACGGAGTTGCTGGCGACGGGGAGCGCGGTGGTTGTGAGCGTCGCGACGCCGCTGCTGAGCGTGGCTGTGCCAAGCGTGGTCGAGCCATTCTTGAACGTGACGGTGCCGGTCGGTGTGCCCGCGCCGGGACTGACGGCGGCAAGCTTTGCCGTGAATGTCACGCTCTGGCCGAACTTAGTGGCGCCGGTGGTGTTTTTGGTCAGGGTGGTGGTAGTCGACGCCTTGCTGACCGTTTGCGTCGATGCGCTGGATGTGCTGGTGGTGAAGTTGCCGTCGCCGGCGTAGACGGCGGTGATGGAATGGCTGGCAACGGCGAGCGAACTGGTGGTGAAAGTCGCTTTGCCGCCGCTGAGCGTTGCGGTCCCCAAGACCGTGGCGCCGTCCTGGAAACTGACCGTGCCGGTCGGGGTAATCGAGTTGGTGGCGGTTGGAGCCACAGCCGCGGTGAACGTGACGCTTTGCCCGTACTTCGTGGCGCCGGTGGTGTTCTTGGTCAGCGTGGTTTTCGCCGGTGATTTGGCGATGGTGAGCGTGAACGGCTGGCTCGCGGGGGCGCCAACGTCATTGGAAGCGCCGATGGTCAGGGAATAGCTGCCGACCGTGCCGGTGGCGGGCGTGCCGCCCAGCACGCCGGTCGTCGTATTGAACGTCAGTCCGCCCGGCAGTGTCCCCGTTTCGCTGAATGTCGGCATCGGGTAACCGGTGGCGGTAACGGTAAACGGGCTGGAAGCCCCGACGATCATGTACGCGGCGCTGGCGCTGGTGATGGCCGCGGGCGCCGGCACGGTGATGGTCGTCGTCGCCTGCGGCGGCGGCGTGATCTGGACGTCACCATTGGAATCGGTGGCAATGCTGTAGAAGCGGTAGGTGTCGCCGTTGACACCGGTGAATGTGCCGCTGGTGGATGTTGTGTTGTGCTTCCAGAGCGTGAACGGCGCATCGTCGTTGGAGACGTAAATTGAATAGTAGGAGATGGGGTAATCTTCCGTGCCGGGCGCGCCCGTCCAGGAGACGGGGAAGCTGATGCTCGACTCGGTCGCGGGGAGCGGATTGACGGCGCTGTTGACCGTTTGATACTGGTACGCCCCGATGTCCGCAGCGCCGGCCCGCGGCGCGCCGGTCTGGTCGGTGGCGAGGTAGACTTTCGCACCCAGGCCGTGCGCAACGGCGGTTGTGCCGTTGTACCCGCGCGTCACGGTCAGATTGTTGCCGCTGACGTTGGTGACGAGCATCTGCTCGCCCTCGACCTGGATAACGTAACTACCAGGTGTGCTGGCGATGGCGGCTCGGAAGCCCACTGGAATACTGCTCGCTGTGGACGTCACGGCAGCGCTCAGGCTGGTCAGGCGCCCGCCGGCATGACGCGCCGGGCTGTTCGCCAGGAGCGCCATTGTCTCGGTTGGGCCGCCGTTGTAGTCGAGCGGCAAGAGCCCGGGAGCGATGGGACTGGCGCTGGTGCCGACGATATTGCCGTTGTAGCCATTGATGACGTAGCTCATCGCAGTGCCATCGCCAACGAGGTTGAACGTGCTGGTATTTTGCAAAATCCCATTGATGTCCGGGCCATTGGATTCAGTATTGGTGCGGTTGTCGGCAACGAGGCTGTTCAGCAGCGTGGTATCGGCGCCCGTGGGCTCCACAAAAATGCCTCCTCCTCCGTTCGAGCCGGAGTTTGCGTAGATCGTTGTATTGCCTACCGTCACGAACGCCCCTGTCTCGCAGTACACGCCGCCACCGACAGCGTTGGCGAGGTTGCCGGAAAACGTGGAGTTGGAAATGGTCATATCGCCCCCGGCGGCGATTCCACCACCGGCGCTCACCGCGGAGTTCTGGATAAAGGCGCACGCGTTGACGGTCGAGGCGTTCGCACTGAGCAGGCCGCCGCCGTTGGAAGCTGAGTTTCCGGTGAATGTGGTAGTGCTCGCTGACAGCATCCCGCTATTGAAAATCCCGCCGCCGTACGTGGCTGAGTTTGCCGAAAACGTGCAGTTGCTGATGCTCAGGCTGGCAGTATTGTAAATCCCGCCCCCCTCCGAGGCCGAGTTCACCGAGAACATGGAGTTGCTGATGTCGAGGGTGCCACTGTTGTCGATCCCGCCGCCGGTGCCGCTGGCATTGCCGCCGGTAATCGTCAGGCCGTTGATGCTGGCATTGACCCCGGAGTCAACGCCAAAAACCCCGCTGGCGCCGTTGCCGCTGACCGTGATTTGATTGCCGCCATTGATCGTAATCTCGCCGCTGCCGTTGCCGCCCAGTTCCAGCTGCCCCTGCGCAAGATAATTGTCTTCCCGTTGAGACCCGGAGCGAAGCTGATCGTGTCCGAAACTCCGTTGGACGCATCGCCTCCGGCCAGCGCCAGAGCATCGCGCAGCGAAATGCCGGTATGAATTGCGGCGTCGGAAACGGTGGTCACAATCTGAGATCCAAATGGCGACTGTGCCTCATACGCGCCGATGTCCGCAGCGCCGACCCGCGACTGGCCGATCTGATCGGTGGGGAGATTCACCGTGGCGCCTGAGTTGTGCGCGGCTGCCATGGTGCCGTTGTAACCGCGCGCGACAATCAGGTTGTTTCCGCTCACATCGGTGACGAGCATTTGTTCACTGTCGATCTGGATCAAGCTGCCGGTGAACGTGCTGGCAATTGCCGCCGCCAAGGCGACGGGGATTGTTGTTGCCGTGGGCGTGATGCTTTGAGTGAGACTGGTCAGCGGCCCCCCGGCGTTGATCGCCGGACTTCCCCCCAGGAGCGGCATCGTCTGCGTTGTGGCTCCGTAATAGGCCAAAGGCGCCAAACGCGGATTGATCGGGCTGCCGCTGGCGCCGATCTGGTTCCCGTTCGAACCATTGGTGATGCCGGTCGTGCCTTGGCCGTCGCCGATGAGGTTGTGCGTGCTGGTGCTTTGGACGGTTCCCTTGACGTCCGCGTCGCCAACGGAGTCGGAGTTGCCCGCTACGATGGTACTCAGCAACCTGAGAATTCCCGCGTTATTGATGCCGCCACCGCCGCCGGCGCTCGCGGTGTTCCCGGAGAGGGTGGAGTTGCTGATTGTCAGAGTACCGCCGTTTCTGATTCCTCCGCCGTCCCCAACCGCGGAGTTTTCCGAGATCGTGGAGTTGCTGAGCGTCATGGAACCACTGGCGTCATTACTGATAGCGCCGCCGTCGCTGGCGGCGGCATCGCTGCTGTTATCGGAAAAGGTCGAACCGACCACCGTCACGGTTGCCACGGTTTGGCCGCTATCGATTGCGCCGCCGTCATACGCGGCTAAATTTCCCGAGAGCGTGCAATTCCCCAGCAGCAGCGCGCCGGCGTTTTCAATCCCGCCACCCTCGGCTTGCGGGGCCGAGTTATCGGAGATCGTACTATTAGCGATCTCCAGCGCGCCGTTGTTATAGATGCCGCCGCCGAGCATAGTCGTGGTGTTACCGGAAACCGTGCTGTTGAGGATCACGAGCGTGCCGTTGTTCACGATGCCGCCGCCGGATCCCGTTGAACTGCCACCCGTGATCGTCAAGCCGATCAAGATGTCGTCGCTCCCCGAGTCGATTTGGAAGCCGCTGCTGGCGTTGTTGCCGCTGACCGTGATCTGATTGCCGCCGTCGATTGTGATCTGGCCTTGCGTGCTTGCGCAACTCCAGCACTCCCTGCTCGAGCGCGATCGTTTGTCCATTCAGAGTGGCATCGAAGGTGATCGTATCCGAAGCGCCGTTGGACGCGTCGGTGTTGGCCGTGGTAATGGCATCGCGCAGCGATTCGCCGCTGTGCGACGTGGAGTCGTCGGCGGTCGTTACAATGATCGCCGTCAGCAGCCGCCGACATTCCAAAGCCTCGATATCGACACAACGACGAATGGCCTGCTTCGCGCCAAGAGACTTGGAAGCACCGCTGCGCTTCTGGAAGATCATGATGTACTGTTCCCTCCGCGGAGAATCGCATCAAACGAGGTTGAGCTGCCCAGCTCCCCGTCGTCGTACAATCCGCCACGGCGTCAAAAAAAGGAGTTGAAATGAGCAAATGCCGGATGCCCCAGGCAACCCGGCGCAGCACCCTGATGAGCCGAACATCAATTCTCAAAGGGTGTGAATTGAGTCGCGGGGGAGATTATCAAAGCCGCGTTCGGAAGCAAGCATAAAATCGTTTTTCGCCGATGCGTAACGAGAACGCGTGATGCCAACGACGATATTCCCGTTGGGAAGTAGAATCACGCCGTCGGCGGTGCTGTCCCTTGATTGCAGCGGCACGTTGCCAAAGGCCGTGCCGCTAAGGCCCGAGGTGATGCGCCGGTTGTGAAGACCAAGGCCTTGGCCGCCGGACAATACGGGACTTGCCGGCGGGCGGCATGGCCCCTCCTCACCAAAACAATAATTGCGTCATGCGATCCAGCCGACAATCATTGCCAGTGCTCTCAAGAGTCCACCGTCTGGCTGAGGGATCCGGACGTGCTGGTATGAATCATGTCGTTTCCGCCGTAGACAGCGGTGATCGCGTTGCTGCCGACCGGCAGCGTCACCGTCGACAGTGGCGATCCCGCCGCTGAGCGTGCCCGTGCCGATCGTGGCGCCATTGTCGTAGAAGGTGACGATTCCGCTTGGCGTCCCAGCGCCGGGCTACAGCCGTGAGCGGCGGTAAACGTGACGCTCTGGCCGGAGTGGATGGCGGTGGTCGTGTTCTTGGTCAGCTTCGTTGTTGTCGCGGACTTGTTCACCGTCTGTGCAGGGAACTGGAAGTGCTCGTGGTGAAGTTTGTGTCGCCGCCGTAGACGGCGGTGATCGAATGGCTGCCAACGGAGAGCGACGCGGTTGAGAATGTGGCAACCCCGCCACTGAGCGTGCCGGTGCCAAGCGTGGCGGAGCCGTCCTTGAACGTGACGGCGCCGGTAGACGTGCCCGCGCCGGGGCTGACGGCGGCCAGCGTCGCGGTGAACGTCACGCTCTGGCCAAGCTTCGGGACGGTCGTGCTGCTCTTGGTCAATTTGGTGGTCGTGGCGGACTTGCTAACCGTCTGAGTGAGAGAACCAGATGTGCTGGTGGTAAAGTTGGTATCGCTCGCCATAGACCGCCTTGATCGAATTGCTCCCGGCGGGAATCATGGTGGTGGTGAATGTCGCAATGCCGCCGCTGAGCGTGCCAGTTCCGAGCAGGGTTGTGCCGTCCATGAAGCTGACGACGCCGACTGGGAGTTCCGGCGCCGGGGCTCGCCACGGCCTTCGCGGTGAACGTGACGCTCTGCCCGTATGGTGATGGCAGCTGTCTATTCTTGGTCAATGTGGTGGTCGTTGCCGCCTGATGAACCGTCTGGGTGAGGGAACCAGAAGTGCTGGTGGTGAAGTTGGGGTCGCCGCTGTAGACGGCCTTGATCGAATTGCTTCCCGCGGGAAGCGTGGTGGTGAGCGTTGCGATCCCGTTGTTGAGCGCGACGGTGCCGATCACAGTCGAGCCGTTTTCAAATTTTATGGTCCCGGTGGGTGTGCCGGAGCCGGGACTCACAACCGCCAAGGTCGCCGTAAATGTGACGCTCTGACCGTACGTAATCGGAGCACTCGTATTTTTTGCAAGAGAGGTGGTGGTCTTCTCGGAATCCTGAAGCTCGTAGGCTCCAATATCAAGCGAGTTGTTGTTCCTGAGGCGCGGCAGGCCGCGCTGGTCCTGCTTGAGGCCGGAGGCCGCCGCGAGGTTGCCGGCGCCGACGGCAGGGCTGTTGATGCTCAGGGCCATCGTCTCGGACGGGCCGCCGTTGTCGGCCAGCTGCGATAGCTGCGGATCCGCGCTGCTCACGATGGTGCCGCTGAAGCCGCTCTGCGACCCGATGAGGTTGCCGACCCCGCTGGTGGTCGTTCCGCCGCCATTGTCGGAAGCCACGAAGTCGGTGACGGAGGTGTCGCTCTGCGCGATGATGGTATTGTTGATGGTCGCCGAAGCCGATGCGCCATCGGCGAGAATGTAGAAGCCGCGACCACCCTGGTCGGCGGTGTTCCCGCTGATGGTGTCGTTCAAGGCATTCAGCGTACCGTTGCGGACAAAAACGGCGCCGCCCAACCCCTGGCCATTGCTGGCGCCGTTGCCGCCGATTGCCGCGTTATCGTTAAAGGTGTCATCGTTGAGGGTGATCGTGCCGCCGTTAGCGAAGATCCCGCCGCCGAGGCCCGCGCCGCCGCCGCCGGCGCCGCCGCCCTGTCCGCCGCCGCCGTAACCGCCAGCGAACCCGGACGACCCGCCGCTCCCGTAGCCGGTGCCGCCTCCGCCCCCGCCTCCGCCGAACCCTCCGTTGCCCCCGCGGCCGCCCCGAGGGCCGCCCGCCGCCGGACCGCCGCCGCCGCCGCTTCCGCCAAATCCTCCGCCACCGCCTGCGCCGCCGGTACCGCCCGGTATCGTGTTCGTGAAATGGCCACCGTTGGGTGTGGGAGTTGTTGTACGCACCGTTGGCACTCCCGCGGCGGTATTATCCCCGCCTCCGCCACCAAATCCACCGCCTCCGCCTCCGCCGCCGGCCCCACCAAGCTCGCCGCCGCCTCCGCCGCCATTACTGTCGTCAAAGCCGTCGGCTCCCGTTCCCAGGCCGCCTCCGCCGCCGTTTCCGGACCCTCCGCCCCCGTATCCTCCCGAGGCTACGTTGTTGGTGAGTGCAGCCTTGAGCCGTGAACGTAACGCCGTCATCGTAGACCGCGCCGCCGAGCCCGGCGCCGCCCCCGCCCGAGGCGCCGCCCCCTTCACCGCCCGCTGCAAAACCAGCCGAAACGGAGAGGTTTTTAAGCGTCAGCGTATTGCCGCTGAAAATCGAGAACAAGCGAACATAGAAGCCCCCGCCTATTACCAAACCCCGGGCGCCGGAGCCATTGATTGTAATTTGGGTCCCAGCGCTGCCGTCGATGACGAACACCGTGGGCCCCTCTACCGCGCCATCGGGGTTGGCGTCGTCGGAATTGAGGTGAATCGGGGAATCGCTGGGTACTCCGCTGGAGGTGATCGTGGACGCGCCGCCGTTCGCCACCGCCGCGCTAACGGCATCGGTGAGGCTTCCTGATCCGCTCGCGCTGGTGTTGGTGACCACGTACGACGAAAGCAACCGCCTGGGTTCCAACGCTTCGAGGATGGGCCGCAAAGCGTGGGTGCAAGCGCCGCGCTCGATGACTCAGCCGGACGAAGGAAAGATGGTCTGACTTTTTCTGAAGCGACGTGTTGCGGGCCATGAAGCTCACCTTCATAAAATGTGCCCGACAATTCCAGTGGGGCAAAACGTGTGGAACGATCAGACTCAAGCCGCGCCACGACGACCGGCTTTAAATGCATACGATTGGGCGTAATGCGGCGGAAAGGTCATGAATTCATCAGTTTTTTTTTCATTAGCAACTAACCCGTGACAGTCTGAGTCAGCTCGTCCGACATGCTTTGCGCGTAGTCCGCGTTTCCACTGTAGCCGGCGGTGAGGGAGTTGGTGCCGAAAGGGAGCGTGCTCGTCGTGAGCGTCGCGACGCCGCCTGCAAGCGTGCCGGTGCCGATGGAGTTGCCGTTGTCGAAGAAGGTTACCATCCCCACTGGTACTCCGGTGCTGGGACTCACCGCGGCAACTGCAGCGGTCAACGTCACGCTCTGGCCGTAATGAATCGCCGCCGTCGCGCTCTTGGTCAACTTGATGGTCGTTGCCGCTTGCGTGACGGTCTGCGCGATCGCCCCTGACTTGCTGGTGGTGTAGTCGGCGTTGCCGCCGTAGACCGCCGAGATCGAATTGCTTCCCGGGGGAAGTGAGCCGACTGTCAGCGTTGCGATGCCGCCGCTTAGGGCAGCGGTTCCAATGGAGTTCGAGCCGTCCATAAAGGTGACAGTGCCAAAGGGCGCTCCGGCGCCGGGGCTGACGGGAGCCAGCGTCGCGGTAAACGTCACGTTTTGGCCGAACTTGACAGCCGCGGTCGTGTTCTTGGTCAGTTTAGTGGTTGTCGCCGTCGGAGTAATCGTCTGGCTAAGTGAACCAGATGTGCTGGTCACGAAATTGACGCTGCCGCCGTAGACAGCTTTGATCGAATTGCTGCCTGCGGGAACTGCGGTTGTGGTGAACTTGGCTACGCCGCCGCTGAGCGTAGTGGAGCCGAGCACCGTGGTTCCAGCCTCGAACGTCACGATGCCAGCGGCCGTCCCCGAGCCGGGGCTGACGGCGACCGACTTGGCGGTAAAGGTAATGCTCTGGCCGTAGTGCAGGGCGGTGGAGCTGCTCTTGGTGAGCGTGGTGGTCGTGCCCGCCATATTCACGGTCTGAGTGACCGATCCAGAGGTGCTCGCAACGAACGTGGGATCGCCGCTGTAGACCGCCGTGATCGCATACTTGCCTGCAGGCAGATTGATCGGGAGGGTCGCGATCCCGTTGTTCAGCGTGACGGTTCCAATCACAACCGAGCCGTTTTCAAACTTGACTGTTCCGGTGGGGGTGCCCGTGCCGGGGCTCACAACCGCTGGCGTCGCCGTGAATGTGACGCTCTGTCCGTATGTGACCGCAGCAGTCGTGTTCTTTGCAAGGGAAGTAGTAGTGGTTTCGGAATCCTGTATCTCGTAGGCTCCAATATCCAGCGAGTTGTTGTTCCTGAGGCGCGGCAAGCCGCGCTGATCCTGTTTCAGGCTCGAGCTCGCCGCGAGGTTGCCGGCGCCGACCGCGGGACTGGTCTTGCTGGGGGCCATCGTCTCGGACGGGCCGCCGTTGGCAGCCAGCGGCGACAACTGCGGATTTGCGCTGCTGACGATGGTGCCGCTGAAACCGGTCTGCGAACCGATGAGGTTGCCGACGCCGCTCGTGGAACTCGTTCCGCCGTTCAGAGAGGAAGCAACGAAGTCGGTGACGGCGGTGTCGCTCTGCGCGATGATGGTATTGCTGATGGTTGCCGACGCGGACGCGCCATCGCCGAGAAGGTAAACGCCGCGAGCACCCTGATCGGCGGTGTTCCCGCTGAAGGTGTCGTTCAGGGCGGTAAGGGTGGCGTTGCGGGCGAAAACAGCGCCGCCCAACCCTTGGCCGCTGTTGGCGCCTGCACCGCCGATGGCCGAGTTATCGTTAAAAGTGTCATCGTTGAGAGTGATCGCGCCGCCGTTGGCGAAGATCCCGCCGCCGAGGCCCGCGCCTCCGCCGCCGCTGCCGCCGGTCTGCTGAACGCTGCCGCCGCCGCCGCCAGCACCACCACCGAAGCCGGCCGACCCGGCGCTCCCGAACTTGGTGCCGCCCCCTCCGCCTCCGCCGCCGAAGCCTCCCGTGCCCCCGGGGCCGCCCCGAGGACCGCTATCAGCCGGACCGCCTCCGCCGCCGCCGCCGCCAAATCCGCCGGCACCGCCACTGCCGCCAGATGCGGCCGAATGTTGGTGGATGTTGCCGCCTCCGGACGAGCCCGCCCCAGTCGTTGTTTGGTACGCCGCGATTCCGGGGGCACCGTCCCCGCCTCCGCTACCAAATCCGCCGGGGCCGCCTTGGCCTCCAGTCCCGCCAGCCTGTCCACCGCCCCCGCCGCCATTGCTGGCGTCAAAGCCGACGGCTTGCGCTCCCATGCCGCCTCCACCCCCGTCCCCGGACCCTTCGCCCCCGTTTCCTCCAGAGGCTACGTTGTTGCTGAAGGTGCAGGCTTGAGCCGTGAACGTGCCCCCATCATCGTAGACTGCGCCGCCGAGCCCCGCGCCGCCGCCGCCCGCGATGCCGCCTCCGTCACCGCCTGATGCCAAACCATCTGAAACCGACAGGTTCTTGAGTATCAGCGTGTTGCCGCTCGTCACCGCGAACAACCGAAGATCGTTACCCCCGTCTATCGCCAGACCCGGCGCGCCTGAGCCATCGATGGTGATCTGCGTCCCGGCACTGCCGTGGATGAAGTATGCCGTCGGCCCATACATGGCGGCGTTCAAGTTGGCGTCACCTGAACCGAGGTTGATCGAGGAATTGCTCGCCACTCCGCTGAAGGTGATCGTGGACGTGCCGCCGTTCGCGACCGCAGAGTTGATGGCATTGGTGAGGCTTCCCGACCCGGTCACATTGGTGTTGCTGACCGTGTACGACGAAAGCAACCGCCTGGGTTCCAACGCTTCGAGAACCGGCCGCATAGCGTGTCGCAAGCGTATCGCGAGCGGCATCGTTCCTATAGAGGCGGAACGGCAGGACTTCTTCAACCAGGATGTGCGCGGCATTTAATTCCCTTCCGGAAGTGTGCTGGAGCGATGGCAGAATACGGGCTTCGCAACAAACTGCAAGCGAAAAGAGCGAGACGTGCGTCACTTCTCCCGGGCTTCCTGGCCAGGACGATAAGACCCCGTGTTTCAGCCTCCTGCCGGTGGAAGTAGGGATAAAAGGCACTAAATGCTTTGCCTATTTTCGCGCTTACCGCGCCGGCAAGGAATCGCCCATTTAGTCTAGAGGCAACCGGGCGAACAGCTCCGCCAGCGGCTGTTCATAGTGCTTCCAGCGTTGCACCGCCTTGCGGTAGAGCGGTTGGCGGACCTGAATCACGCTGGCCGTGCGCACTGGACGGGACGTCTCATGGAACTTTCCGCAGGCGGGTTCCCAGTCCAGGCCGCAGGCGGCCAGCAGACGGGGGGCTTCGGTTTCGAAATCGTCCACAAGCCGTTCATAGACCACTTCGTGCATCCGCGCCGGCAAGGCATTTTCCCAGTGGCGCATCAGACGCCGGTAGTCTCTGCACCGCATCCCCAAATTCTCTGGATCGTCCGCCCATCGAATATTGCGAAAACTGGTCATCCAACAGGAAACGGCCACATCACGCAGGTCGCGGCGCACGTGAATGAACACGGCTCGCGGAAACAGGATGCGCAGGAACCCGACGTACAAATAGTTGTCCGGCATCTTGTCCACAATGCGCAGCGGCTGTTCATCGATCGACGAACTTTTCAATATGGCCTGGAGGGCATCCAGATGACGCTGGGACAGTTTGCTCACCATCGTTGCATCCAGATCTGCCAGGCAGGGGAGCATCTCGTCAGAACGACCCATCACCGACGGAACTGATTCGAAGACATCGCGCGCCACGCGAAGTTCGCCGGCGCCGTAGACCTTGGAGTGGCTGGCAAGCACCTGCTCAACCAACGTCGTTCCCGAGCGCGGCATGCCGAAAATAAACACCGGAAGATGCGTCTCGTCGCCGGCGCCGCGGAGGCGCTCGAAAAGCGCTGGCGTGAAGCCGGCAATTATCCTGTCGACCAGTTCCGAGTAGGACGCCGGATTGTATTTCCTGCCCGCCAGGCGCCGTTGATCCTGCGCCATCGCGTTGGCTTGCGCCAGGCAGTCGGCGGCGCCGGCATACTCGCCCTGCGCATCGAGGACTTGGGCCAGCCCGTAGAGCAATGGGCCGCGCGGGTGAATAGGGCGGCAGTGTCCGAGCATCACCGTCACTACCCGGTCGCAAGTAATCCGCAATCGCCTGCTTGTCATCCGCGGGAAGTTTACCGCGAAGCAGCTGAGCAAGCCGCGCGAGCGGATGCGGCGCATTCGGATAGAGCGCCCTGGAGCGCCGATAGTACGCCTGCGCTTCGGGAAGATCCCCTATTTCCTCCGACAGACCGCCGAGGTTCAGCAGCGCGTCGGAATGATATGGTAGAAGTTCAATCGCGCGGTGATAGCACTTGGCGGCGTCGGCCAACCGCCCTTCCTGTTGGAGAGACCAGCCCAGCGCATTTTGTGCACTGGCATCGTTCGGAGTCAGTTCGACCATCTTCTCCCGCGCGGAAAGCGCCGCGGCGTGGTCTTCGTTGGCATCGTGAGCGGCGCCCGGATAGCGCCACAATGCCGCGTCGTTGGGAGTCAGGTCGATGGCCTGACGGAACAACTGGAAAGCGTTCGCGCGCCGGCCTTCCAGAAACAACGCCAATGCGCGGTTGGCGAGGATGCGCGGGACATCGGCGGATCGCGCGGGATCCCGCCGGGCCAAATCCAGCGCCTGACCGTAGGCGCCCTGCGCATCGCTCCATCGCTCCAGAGCGCGATAGGCGTTGCCAAGATTGTTCAGCGCGGCGGGCACGCCCGGCTGCAGTCGAACCGATTCCTGGCAGTGCGTCAGACCTTCTTCGGCTTGACCCTCATCCACGAGCAGCTGGCCGAGATTGCTCCGCGCGAGGGCAAGTTCCGGATCAAGCTCAACGGCGGCCCGATAGGCCTTGAGTGCCAGCCCGATCTGACCCAACTCGCGCAACGACGTGCCCAGATTATTCTGAGCCAGCGCGTAGGAGGGTCGCATTTGCAGCGCGGACTTAAATTGCTCCACAGCGTCCGCAAACCGGCCCGAATCATGCAGCGACAGTCCAAGGTTATTGGCGGCTTCGGGATAATCGGGCTGCAGCCTCAGCGCTTCCCGGCAGCATTCGATCGCCTCCGAATACCGTCCCAGCGCACGATAAGCCTCGGCCAGATTGGCGTGGAACGCGGAGGCACCGGGACGGATGTTGATCGCCTGGCCGATCAACTCGAGAGCCCTGTCGAAATATCCGTTCTGATGGTGCAGGACGCCAAACAGGTGCAGCGCATCGGCATCCCGCGGATGCCTCTGCAGAAAGGAGTGATAGCAGCGTGCCGCGTCCGCAAAGCGGCCGGCCCGTTGCAGCTTTAGTCCGCTGGCGAGCTCGGCGTCGATCATGCCTTCACCGCCCGCAAAATAGCGACTTCCGATCCCTTGTCCCGCTGCGCCCAATACACGTAGGCTCTCCGCTTATGATGTGACCGTCTGACTCACCGCACCCGAAGTGCTGGTACTGAAGTCTGTGTCGCCTCCGTAGACAGCCGTAATCGAATTGCTCCCGACTGGCAGCGCCGTCGTGGAAAACGTGGCGATCCCGCCGGTGAGCGTGCCGGTACCGAGCATGGTGCTGCCATTGTCATAGAACGTCACGATTCCCGCAGGCACTCCCGCGCCGGGGCTCACGGCCAGCAGCGTTGCCGTGAATGTCACGCTTTGGCCTGACGTGATGGAACCGGTCGTGTTCTTGGTCAGCTTGGTGGTTGTCGCCGACTTATTCACCGTCTGACTGAGAGTGCTCGAAACGCTGGTCGTGAAGTTGGAATCTCCGCCGTAGACGGCTTTGATGGAATGGCTTCCCACGCTCAGCGCGGTGGTGGTAAGCGTCGCAATTCCGCCACTGAGCGTGCTGGTTCCGAGCACGGCCGTCCCATCCTCGAAGATCACGCTTCCGGTAGGTGTCCCGGCGCCGGGGGCCACCGCCGCCAGGGATGCGTTGAACGTCACGCTTTGGCCGAACACGATCGCCGTCGTCGGGGTCTTGGTTAAGTGTGGTCGTGGTCGATGACTGGCTCACCGTCTGGCTCATCGAACTCGATGTGCTGGCGGAGAAGTTGCTGTCCGTGCCATAGACTGCCTTGATCGAATGGCTGCCCGCAGGCAGCGTCGTGGTGGTGAACTTGGCGATTCCGGCGCTGAGCGCGGCGGTTCCCAGCACGTTGGTCCCGTCCTCGAAGGTGACAGTGCCGGTCGGGGTAATTGTGTTCGCGCTTGCCGCGGTCACAGCCGCGGTAAACGTGACACTTTGCCCGAACTTGATGGTCGTGGTCGTGCTCTTGGTCAGCGCGGTGGTCGTCGCCGCCTTCGCTACAGTCAACGTGAATGACTGGCTGGCGGGAGTGCCTACTCCGTTGGACGCTCCAAAAGTCACGGTGTACGTCCCGACCTTCCCGGCGGAGGGAGTGCCGCCCAGGACGCCGGTCGCGGCGTTAAAGGTCACGCCGGTTGGCAGTGTCCCCGTTTCGCTGAATGTCGCTACGGGAGTTCCGGTTGCCATGACGGTAAACGATCCTGCCGTACCGACGGCGAAGGTCGCGGCGGCGGCGCTGGTGATGGTCGGCGCAATCGGGATTTGCACCGTGGTCTTGGCCTGGGGCGCAGGCGTGGGCTGCACATTCCCGGCAGCGTCGGTGGCGACGCTGTAGAAGCGATAGGTGTGGCCGTTCACACCCGTGAACGTGTCGGATGTATCAGTCGTCTGGTGCTCGAACGGCACGAATGTCGCGCCATTGTCAGAGACGTAAACGGTATAGGTGGAGATGCTGTAGCCCTCAGTCCCTGGAGTGCCCGACCAGGAAACGGTGAAGCTGGCGCTCGATTCAGTGGAGGGGAGCGCTTTCACGGTACTGGCGACCGTCTGATACTCGTATGCACCGATGTCCGGCGGAAGGACGCGCACTGCGCCGGTCTGGTCGGTGGCCAGGTAGACTTTGGCGCCGAGGCTGTGGGCGACCTTTGTCGTGCCGTTGTAACCCCGCGTGACGGTCAGGGAATTTGAGTCAACATTCGTGACAAGCATCTGCTCACCGTCAATCTGTATCACGCCGCTGCCCACGCTGGAGATAGCTGAAGCCAAGCCGACGGAGATGGTGGCAGCGGATGAACTGGCCGCCGCCGTAAGGCTCGTGACGCGCCCGCCCGCGTTCCGCGCCAGGCTGTTGGCCGTCAGGGCCATGGTCTGAGTCGGTCCGCCATTGAAATCCAGCGGCAGCAGCCCTGCCGGGATCGGATTGGCGCTGGTGCCTACGAGATTCCCGCCGTTGCCGTTGCTCAACCCGCTCTGGTTCGTGCCGTCGCCGATCAGGTTGTAGGTACTGGGCGGAAAATTGCCCTGAAGATCCGGTCCGTCAGTTTCCGTTGTTGTCGTGTTCCCGGCAACGATCGAGTCCTCCAAAGTTGTGATCACCAACGTTTGGTTGGAAGCGGAGTTGCCGATGCCGCCACCTCCCAACGTGGCGGAGTTGCCGGAAAGGGTTGAGTGGCTGACCGTCAGCAATGAGAAATTGAAGATCCCGCCGCCGATGCCTTGCGTGGCAAAGTTTCCGAACAGCGTGGAATTGCTGACCGTGAGGGTCTCTCCGTTGTAAATGCCGCCACCCTTTTCACTGCTGTTGCCAGAGACGGTGGAGCCGGTGATTGTCCCAAGACCGGCGTTAAAGATTCCACCCCCGGCGAACGAGGCGGAATTTCCGGTGATTGTTGAGTTCATCACCAGCATTGCCCCATTATTGTAAATTCCGCCGCCGGCAAGAGCAGCGAGGAGATTGGAGAGCGTGCAATCGTTAACGGTCATCACGCCGTCGTTTTCAATTCCTCCTCCATTTTCAGTGTCTGTCGTCGAGGAGCCATCGGAGATTGTCAGACCGGTCAGCACCGTCTGGGCGCCGGAGTCCACCTCGAAGACGCGGCTCTTGTTCGCGCCACTGACGGTGATTTGATTCCCGCCGTTGATGGTAATCGCGCCGGAACCGGGGTCGCCCGCGCCAATCTCGAGCTGACCCTGGGAAAGCGCTATCGTGTCACCATTGAGGCTGGAGAGAAACGTAATGGTGTCAGACACGCTGGTGGAGAGGTCAGAGTTGGCGCGAACGATGGCATCGCGCAGCGATTCGCCGGTGTGGTTCACTGAGTCGTCGACGGTGGTCACGACAAGCGCGGTAAACAGGCGCCGGCCCTCCAGCGCCTCGATTTCGATTCTGCACGTGGCGAGAAAGCTTGCCGCGCGGGACTTGAAGGCATGGCGACGGTTTTTGAAGAACATGATGCGGTGTTTCCTTTCCCAAGAGGGCCGTGGACGCGGATTGGATCCGATCAGGACGTCACCGTCTGGCTCACCGCACCCGACGTGCTGATGCTGAAGTCCGTATCGCCTCCGTAGACAGCCGTAATCGAGTTGCTGCCGACGGGCAGCGTCGTGGTGGTGAACGTTGCGATCCCGCCGCTGAGCGTGCCAGTGCCGAGCAAGCTGCCGCTGTCATAGAAGGTGACGATGCCAGTTGGCGTGCCCGCGCCGGGACTCACGGCGGCCAGCGTGGCGGTGAACGTCACGCTCTGGCCGGAGTGAATGGAAGTACTCGTGTTCTTCGTCAGCTTCGTGGTCGTCGACGCCTGGGCCACCGTCTGACCGATCGATGCGGACGTACTGGTGGTGAAGTTGGAGTCCCCGCCGTACACCGCCTTGATCGAATGGCTGCCCACGGCAAAAGAGGCAGTGGTGAAGGTGGCAATGCCGCCGCTGAGTGTCCCGGTGCCGATGACCGTTGAGCCATCCTCGAAGAGTGCGATACCCGTGGGGGTTCCCGCGCCGGGGCCTACCGCGGCCACGGTCGCCGTGAAGCTGACGCTTTGCCCGAACTTGATTGCTGCCGTGGGGCTCTTGGTCAACGTGGTCGTGGTCCCGGACTGGTTCACCGTTTGGGTCAGCGCGGCCGACGTGCTGGCGGCGAAATTGGCATCGGCGCCGTACACCGCCGTGACGGAGTTGCTTCCCGTGCTCAAGGCATTGCTGGTGAATACCGCGACGCCCCCGCTGAGCGCGGAAGTCCCCAGGATTGTGGCGCCGTCCATGAATTTGACCGTGCCGGATGGGTTGAGCGAGTTGGCGCCGCTGGAAGAGACCGTGGCGGTGAACGCCACGCTCTGCCCATACTTGACGGCGCTGGTGGTGTTCTTGACCAGCTTCGTGGTGGTTTGGGCCTTGGCAATCGTCAGCGTGAACGCCTGGGTCGCCGCCGTTCCAATTCCATTCGAGGCGCCGAATGTCAGAGCATAGCTTGCCACGCTCCCCGCGCCGGGGTGCCGCTCAAAATGCCGCTGGCGGCATCGAAGCTCAGCCCGGCGGGGAGTGTCCCCGTTTCGGTGAACGTCGGCGCCGGGTAACCGGAAGCGAGAACGGTGAACGTGCTGGAAGCGCCGACGTACATGAAATCCGTGTTGGTGCTGATGATCGCCGATGGCGTGAGCACATCGACGGTCGTCATCGCCTGAGGAGCAGTCGGCGTGGGCTGCACATTTCCGCCGATGTCTGTCGCGACGCTGTAAAAGCGGTAGGTGTGGCCGTTGATGCCGGTGAAGGTTCCGGATGTTGCGGTCGTCGCATGCTTCCAGAGCACGTATTGCCCGTCGTTGTCGGAGTCGTAGATGGAGTAGTTGGCGACGCCGTAATCCTCGGTTCCGGGGGTGCCGGTCCAGGAGACGATAAAGCTGGAGCCGGGTTCGGCCGCCGGAAGCGGACTGACACTGCTCGACACGGTTTGAAACTCGTATGCCCCGATGTCGGACGGGCTGCCGCGGGCCGCGCCGGTCTGGTCGGTGGCTAGGTAGACTTTTGCGCCGATGCTGTGGGCCGCGGCGGTTGTGCCGTTGTAGCCGCGTGTCACGATCAAATTGTTTCCGCTCATATCGGTGACGAGCATCTGTTCGCTCTCGACTCGGATGACATAACTGCCCGGGGTGCTGGCGATGGCCGCTGGCAGTCCCACGGGGATGTTGGTGGCTGTTGCGGTCACAGCGGCGGTCAAGCTCGTCACGCGTCCGCCGGCGTGTCGCGCGGGGCTGTTGGGCATCAACGCCATCGTCTCGGTCGGACCTCCGTTGTAGTCGAGCGGCAAAAGTTCCGGGACGAGGGGGTTGGCGCCAGTGCCAACGAGATTGCCGTTGCTGCCGTTGCTGATGCCGGTCATGGAGGTGCCGTCGCCGACCAGGTTGTACGTACTGCCGCTAGTCACGATTCCCTCAATGTCCGGTCCTTCCGCTCCGGCCGCGACGGTGTTGCCTGCGACAATGCAGTTCAGCAGGTTCACATTGCCGCCGATACCGCCGCCGCCCTGGTCACCTGCCGAGTTTTCCGAGATCGTAGAGCTGACGATGGTGGAGGGGCCGAAACTCGCGATGGCGCCGCCATAGCCGGCCGATTCGGGCGCGGAATTTCCCGTGAACGTGGTGTTGCTGATGCTCATGGTGAAATTGTTGCAGATGCCGCCGCCGCCGTTGCCGTTGGCATCCGAATACGCTGTATTTCCCGTGAACGTCGAGCCGGTGACCGTCATGGTGTTTTCGTTTTTGACCCCGCCGCCGGTGTTGCCCGCCGTATTTTCTGAGAATGTGGAATTGGCGACCGTCATGTTTCCTGCGCCGGCGTTCTCGATGGCGCCGCCATCACCGCTCGCGGTCTCATCGGAAAACGTGCAATTCGTGACGGTCATCGCCTCGGAGTTATACAAGGCGCCGCCCGAGTCATCGACCGTATGCGCCGTCCCGCGCTATCCTGCAAAAATGTGCAGTTTGTGACAGTCATCGTGTTGGAGTTATAGATGCAGCCGCCTGAGTCACCCGACGCATTTCCCGAGAACGCGGAGTTGGAAACGCTCATCGTCCCATCGTTGAAGATAGCGCCGCCAACCGCGGTCGGCGCTGAGTTCCCCGAGACGGTGCAGTCCTCGAGAGTCAGGCTGCCGTGGAAATCGTTGTAAATCGCGCCGCCGGGAATGGATGGGCTATTGCCGTCCGTGATGGTCAATGCGTTGACGATGACGGAGACGCTCGGGTCAACCCGGAAAATGCCGCTGACGCCGTTGCCGCTGACAGTGATCTGATTTGCGCCATTGATCGTAATCACCCCCCTGCCCGCGCCCCCTTGCCCGAGTTCCAGTTGCCCTTGTTGCAGCATTATCGTCTGCCCGTTGAGGCTGGCTGCGAATGAGATCGTATCCGAGGTCCCAGCACGGGCGTCGGTGTTGGCGGTGGTGATGGCGTCGCGCAGCGAAACAAAGCCCGGGTGCGACGTGGAGTCGTCGACGGTCGTCACGACCAGTGATGAAAACAGCCGCCGTGGCTCCAGGGATTCGATTCCGAAGTCGGGAAATATCCCACGATGCGCGCGCAACGACTTTGACCGGTTCCGATGTTTCGTGAAGAACATGATGTGCTGCTTCCTTCCCGAAGGATGTGCCGACCCGCCGTTCACTCGTCCCCAAGGAACGAGTTTATGCCCGTGGCTGTCACATGCCCATACGCCGCCCCGCGGCAGAGGTTCGGAATCGTTCGCGACCCGCCCGGCGACAAGTCGCTCGGTTCCGCGCTGACGCGACTCCCAGCGTCCCCGAACAGCAACGATTGTCCGACTCCCGCGGGGCTCGACGCAACGCGCCCCGGTGTATGACCGCTCATTTCGCCGAGGCGCTCAAAGCGTCGCGACAGCGCGGAGCCAAGCGACTTGTCGCCGGATGCGGGCCGGCGGCTCTTGCCTCACGAGGTCACCGTCTGGCTCACCGCACCCGACGTGCTGGTTGCGAAGTCCGCAGTGCCTCCGTAGACAGCAGTAATCGAATTGCTGCCGACAGGCAGCGTTGTCGTGGTGAACGTAGCGATCCCGCCGGTGAGCGTGCCGGTGCCGAGCATGGTGCTGGTGTTGTCATAGAAGGTGACGATTCCCGTAGGTGTCCCCGCGCCGGGACTCACTGCCGCCAGGGTGGCGGTGAAGGTCACGCTCTGGCCGGAGTGAATGGAGGTGGTCGTATTCTTCGTCAGCTTGGTAGTGGTTGCGGACTGACTGACGGTCTGAGTCAATGCGCCCGACGTGCTGCCAGTGAAATCCGTGTCGCCGCCGTACACGGCAGTGATCGAATTGCTGCCCACGGGAAGCGAGGTGGTCGTGAACGTGGCGACGCCGCTGCTGAGCGTGCCGGTGCCGAGGGTGGTCGAACCGTGCTTGAAGGTCACGATGCCGGTTGGGGCGCTGCGCCGGGGCTGACAGCGGCGAGCTTGGCCGTGAAGGTTACGCTCTGTCCAAACCTGGTTGCGCCGGTGGTGTTCTTGGTCAGCGTCGCGGTCGTTGCGGATTGAGTGACCGTCTGGGTCAGCGAGCCCGAAGCGCTCGCGGCGAAGTTCGCGTCGCCGTCGTAGAAGGCACTGATCGAGTTGGCGCCCAACGCCAAGTTGCGGGTAGTGAAGGTGGCAACGCCGTTGCTGAGCGTGGCGGTGCCGAACGGCGTGGAATTACCTTCCAGCACGACATTGCCGCTGCCGCCGGGAGTGAGGGCATTGGCGGCGGCGGCACTTACGGTGATGGTAAACGTCACGCTCTGTCCGTATTTGACAGCGCTGGTGGTATTCTTCGTCAGCTTCGTCGTAGTCCCGGCCTGCGCCACGATGAGCTTGAACGACTGAGTTGCGGCGTACCCGACCCCGTTGAACGCGTAAAGGTTCAGCGCGTACGTCCCCACGGTTCCGGACGCCGGCGTTCCACTGAAAAGGCCGGTGGCGGAATTGAATGCCACGCCGTTGGGCAGCGCGCCTGCCTCGCTGAAAGAGGGAGCGGGCGACCCGCTGGCGGCCGCCGTGAAGGAGCCGGGAACTCCCGCCGTGAAAGTCTTCTGGCTGGAGCTGGTAAACTTCGGCGCCGCCGGCGCCACGATTGTGGTTGTTGCCGGGGGGCCCGCCACGGGTTGTGGTTCGCCGAGGGAATAGAGATCGGGGTATGCGGTGGCCAGGCTGTAGAAGCTGTAGGTGTGTCCGGTGATGCCGGTGAAGATTGCCGAGGTGGCGGTAGTCTTCGCCAGCCAGACCGTGTAGGCGCCGCCATTGTCTGAATCATAGATCGTGTAGTAGGCGATCGGGGCGTCGTCGCTGGCGGGATGCCCCGACCAGCTCACGGGAAAGCTTGTCGAGGTTTCCGTTGCCGGCAGCGGCGTCACGCTGCTGAACAGCTCCTGATACTCAAATGACCCGACGTCCGGAGCGCTGTCGCGGAGTTGCCCGGTCTGATCTGTCGCCACGTAGACGGCGGTTCCGAAATTCTCGGACGCCGCCGCGGTGCCGTCGTATCCGCGGACGACGGTGAGAGTGTTGTCGGGAAGATCAACGCCCGTCACCAGCATTTGCTCGCTGCCCACCAGGATCACGTAGTTCCCCGCCGTGCTGGCGATCGCAGACGCGAAACCGACAGGAATGGTGGTTTGCGTGCCGCTGATCGGACCACTGATATACGTGACGCTTCCTCCCTGGTTGATGCTGCGAGAGGTGGGGACCATCGTTTCAGTGGGGCCGCCGTTGTAGGCCAGCGCATCGGCATAGTCAGCCGATGGAAGATCGAAGGCGCCGCTTCCGACTTGATTTCCATTGCTTGCGTCGCTGATTCCGATCTCAGCCGACCCGTCGCCGATGACGTTGTGGCTGCTGGTGGCCTGGAAGGTGCCCACGAGATCCACGGCGCCGCCATCCGTGCAGGAATTGCCGGCGACTACGCTGGATAGGAGCGTACACGTACCGGTTGTGCTGAGCCCCCCGCCGGTTGTGTCGGATGTGTTTCCTGAAATGGTGGAATACGTGACGGTGAGAGCGGAACTATTCCCGATCCCGCCGCCATCCCCTCCGGCAGTGTTCTGGTTGAACGTTGAGTTGAGGACGGTCATCGTGCCGTCGTTTTCAACGCCACCCCCGTTCCCCCCAAGCTGATCCCCCCCGGACGTGTTGCTCACAAACGTTGAACCGCTGACGGTTGCTGATCCGCCGGCGACGTTGTCTATGGCTCCGCCGTTAATCACCGCATGATTGTCATTGAAGGTGGATTCGCTGATCGTCATCGTGCCGCCGTTATTGTAAATCGCGCCGCCGCTCTGCGTGTCTCCCCGGCTTTCAAAAGCCCCGTTCCCGACGAACGTCGACGTATTCACGTTTAGTATGCCGGTGTTATAGACTGCCCCACCGTCGCTGGTCGCGCCGTTGTTGTAAAAAGTGCAACTGTTCAGTGTGAGGTTTCCCTCATTCACGATTCCGCCGCCGAGCCCGGCGGTGCCGCCGCTGATTTGCAACCCGTTGAGCATGAGGTTGACTCCGCCGTCGACCAGAAACGCCCTGTCCGAGCCGTCGCCGAAGATTTCGTCCTGACTTGCCCCATCGATTGTGATGATCGCGCTCGTGGAGACTCCGCCGTCGTCCAGGACCAGTTCGCCCTGGGACAGTTTAAAAAAGGTGCCAAAGCCGGGCTTGAAAGTGATCGTATCGGAGATTCCGAACTCAGCATCGAAGTCTGCCGCGACGACGGCATCGCGCAGCGATTCGCCGGTGTGCATGGGACTGTCGGACTCGGTTGTGACGACCAACGCATTGAACAAGCGACGGCACTCCAATGCCTCGATTTCAATTCGTCGGTTGACTCGGCTCATCACGGGAAGATATTTCGACGGGTTGCGCCGCTTTTTAAGTTGCATCCTTTGGGTCTCCTTTTCTAATGACCGTGCGCGCCCATGGGCTTCCGGGCATCTTTTAGCTGCGGCCCGAAGGGCAACATCATAACTGCGCACGCGGCGTGCTCGCGCACGTTAATTTAGGATGTCACTGTCTGACTCGCCGCAACAGAAGTGCTGGTGCTGAAGTCCGTGTCGCCGCTGTAGACGGCGGTGATCGAATTGCTCCCGAGCGGCAGCGTGGTGGTAGTGAACGTGGTAACCCCGCCGGTGAGCCGCCGGTGCCGAGCATGGTGCTGCCGTTGTCGTAGAAGGTCACGATGCCGCTCGGCGTCCCCGCGCCGGGACTCACCGCCGTGATTGCGGCGGTGAACGTCACGCTTTGGCCGGAGTGGATGGCGGTGGTCGTATTCTTGGTCAGCTTGGTGGTCGTCGAAGCCTGGGCCACCGTCTGACTCATGGACGCGGAGGTGCTGGTGGTGAAGTTGGTGTCGCCGCTGTAGACGGCCTTGATCGAATGGCTTCCCACCGCAAGCGCCATAGTCGTGAACTTGGCGACCCCGCCGCTGAGCGTGCCGGTGCCGATGACCGTCGCGCCGTCTTCGAATTTAACTGTGCCGGTGGGTGTGCCGCTGCCGGGGCTGACGGCAGCCATTGTCGCGGTGAAGGTGAGGCTCTGGCCGAACTTGGCGGTGGTCGTGGTGCTTTTGGTAAGGGCCGTGGTGGTGGCCGACTGGGTTACGGTCTGGCTCAGGGCGCCGAACGTGGTGCCGGTGAAGTTCGCGTCGCCGAAATAGATTGCCGCCATCGAATTGCTGCCCAGGGAAACCGACGTGGTCGTCAATGTTGCGATGCCGCCGCTAAGCGTGGCGGTGCCGATCGAACCGCCGTTGTCATAGAAAGTCACTGTCCCGGTCGGCTTCAGGGAGTTGGTGCCGGCCGGCGCGACAGCGGCGGTAAACGTGACGCTCTGGCCATACTTGATGGCGGAGGTAGTGCTCTTGGTCAGCGTGGTCTTGCAGGACGCGGCGGCGATGGTCAGCGTAAATGCCTGGGTCGCCGGAGCGCCAGCTCCATTGGAGGCGATCAGCGTCAGAGGATAAGTTCCAACCGACCCCGCGGCGGAAGTTCCGCTCAAAACGCCGGTGATGCCATTGAGCGAGATGCCCGAGGGGAGCGTGCCGGTTTCGTTGTAGGCTGGCGCCGGCGTTCCACTGGCGGCAACCGTAAAGGAACCGGCAGTGCCAACGGTGAAGGTCGTGTGGTTGGCGCTGGTGAAGGCGGGAGGGATCTCCACCCGCACGCTCGTGCTCGCCTGGGGCGCCGTCGGCTTCGGCTGAACATTGCCGGCGGTATCCGTGGCGACGCTGTAGAAGCGGTACGTGTGCCCGTTCACGCCGGTGAAGGGGTCAGAAGTATCGGTGGTCTGGTCTTGCCAGGGCGTGTACTGGCCGCCGTTGTCGGAAACATAGATGGAATAGTTAGCAACGCCATAATCGTCGGTGCCCGGTGTTCCGCTCCAGGAAACGTTGAACGTGGCGGAAGTTTCCGTTGCCGGCAGCGGATTGACGCTGCTGGTAACCAGTTGATACTGGAATGCACCGATGTCGGGGATGCCAAGGCGCGACGAACCGGTTTGGTCAGTGGGGAGATAAACTTTCGCGTTGGCGGCGTGTGCGGCTGCCGTGGTGCCGTCATAGCCGCGCGTGACAATGAGATTATTCCCACTGACGTTGGTGACCAGCATCTGTTCGCTTTCAACCTGGATGACGTAGCTGCCCGGCGTGCTGGCGATGGCCGAGGCGAGGGCCACGGGGATCGTGGTCGTCGAAGCGGTGACGGCGGCGGTCAGCTTTGTCAGCGATCCGCCCGCATGCCGTGCGGGGCTGTTCGCCGTCAACACCATCGTTTGCGTCGGCCCGCCATTGTCATCGAGTGACAGAAGTCCCGGGCCGATGGGGGCAGCACTTGTGCCGACCTGATTGCCGTTGAAGCCGTTGGTGATGCCGGTCATGTCGGTACCGTCGCCGATCAGGTTGTACGTGCTGGGAGGCGCGACCACTCCAGCAACATCCGGCCCGTGCGCTTCGGAATCGGCTGTGTTGCCGGCAACGATGGTGGACAGCAACGTCAGGGTGCCGTCCTCGTAAATGCCGCCGCCCACCGACGCCGAGTTTCCCGAGAGGGTGCTGTTAGCGACGGTGCGTGTGCCGCCGCCTTCGTCGTAAATGCCGCCGCCGGCAGTGCCGGCTGAGTCATCCGAGAAGGTGCTGTTGGCGACGGTGAGTGTGCCAATGTTGAAAATGCCGCCGCCGTCGGGGGCGGCTACGTCATCCGAGAAGGTGCTGTTGACGACGGTGAGTGCGTCCTCGTTGAGAATGCCGCCGCCGCCGGCGTCGGCTGAGTCATTCGAGAAGGTAGTGTTGGCGACGGTGAGTGCGCCGTCGTTGTCAATGCCGCCGCCGTAGCCGCCGGCGGAGTCATCCGAGAAGGTGCTGTTGGCGACGGTGAGTGTGCCGGAGTTGTAAATGCCGCCGCCGCTGTAGCCGTTGGCGGCGGAGTCATCCGAGAAGGTGCTGTTGGCAACCGACAGCGCGCCCGCATTATCTATACCGCCGCCGTTTGCGGTTGTGCCGCCCGTGATTGTGAGTCCCTTGATGACGGCAGTCATGCCTTGAGCCACCATAAAGACGCCGCTGGCGTTGTTGCCGCTGATCGTGATCTGGTTACCGCCATCGATCGTAATGACGCCGCGAACGGTGCCGTCGGCACCCAGTGAGAGGACGCCCTGCTGTAGCGTGATCGTATCGCCGTCCAGACTGGGCTTGAACGTGATCGTGTCTGATGTGCCGTTGGCAGCGTCGGTGTCGGCGGTGAACATCGCGTCTCGCAGCGAAACAAAGCCCGGGTGCGACGTGGAGTCGTCGACGGTCGTCACGACCAGTGATGAAAACAGCCGCCGTGGCTCCAGGGATTCGATTCCGAAGTCGGGAAATATCCCACGATGCGCGCGCAACGACTTTGACCGGTTCCGATGTTTCGTGAAGAACATAATGTGCTGCTTCCTTCCCTAAGGATTTGCCGACCCGCCGTTCGCTCGTCCCCGAGGAACGAGTTTATGCCCATGGCTGTCATATGCTGATACGCCGGCCTGAGGCAGACGTTCGGAAACCGGTCCGCGATGCGCCCGGCGACAAGTCGCTCGGCTCCGCGCTGGCGCGACTCCGAGCGTCCCCGAACAGCAACGATGCTTCGACTTCTTGCTCGACGCGAGAGTGCCCCGGGGTATGACCGCTCATTCCGCCGAGGCGTTCAAAGCGCCGCGCCAGGCGGAGCCGAGCGACTTGTCGCCGGATGCCGGCCGGCAACTCTCGTCTCACGAGTTCACCGTCTGACGGTAGCAAACTGGTGCCCAGTCGATCAGGCGGTGACCGTCTGGGTCAGCGCATTCGAGGTGCTCGTGGTAAAGTCTGTGTCTCCTCCGTAGATGGCGGTGATCGAGTTGCTGCCGACGGGAAGCGTCGTAGTTGTCAGCATCGCAATTCCGCCGCTGAGCGCGCCGGTGCCGAGCATGGTGCTGCCATTGTCATAGAACGTGACGATGCCGCTCGGCGTCCCCGCGCCGGGACTCACCGCCGTGATTGCGGCGGTGAACGTCACGCTCTGGCCGGAGTGGATGGCGGTGGTGGTGCTCTTGGTCAGCTTGGTGGTCGTCGAAGCCTGGGCCACCGTCTGACTCATGGACGCGGAGGTGCTGGTGGTGAAGTTGGTGTCGCCGCCGTAAATGGCGGTGACGGAGTTGCTGCCGACGGGAAGTTTGTGGTGGTGAGTGTTGCAACGCCGCCGGTAAGCGTGCCGGTTCCGAGGGTGTTCGAGCCGTTCTTGAATGTGACGATACCGGTGGGGGTGCCCGACCCGGGGCTGACGACGGCCATCGTCGCGGTGAAGGTGACGGTCTGCCCGAATTTGGTGGAGGCGGTGGTGTTCTTGGTCAGCTTGGTGCTGGTTGCCGATTGGGTCACCGTCTGGGTCATGGAGCTGGAGAAGCTGGCGCTGAAATTCGTATCACCGTCGTAAGCAGCATAGATCGAATTGGAGCCCGCCGGCAGGTTCTTCGTCGTAAAGGTGGCGACGCCGTTGCTGAGCGTGGCTTGCGCGAAGTAGTTGCCATTGTCTTCGAGGATGACGGCGCCGCTGCCGCCGGGGGCGAGCGTGTTGGCCCCCGCGGGAGCCACGGTCACCGTGAAGGTCACGCTCTGTCCGTACTTGATGGCGGAGGTGGTGCTTTTGGTCAATTTCGTAGTCGTCGCGGCTTTCGCCACGATGAACTTAAATGACTGGCTTGCGGGCGCACCGACGCCATTGACTGCGTAAAGGGTCAGTGGATACGTTCCCACGGTACCCGAAGCGGGGGTTCCTCCCAGGACGCCGGTGGTGCTATTCAACGTGATGCCGTTGGGCAACGCTCCCGATTCGCTAAAGGTCGGAGCGGGTGATCCACTGGCAATTACCGTGAAGGAGCCGGTAACTCCCGCGGTAAAGGTCTTCTGGCTGGAACTGGTAATCTTCGGCGCTGCCGGCGCCACGACCGTGGTTGTTGCCTGGGTGCCCGGCGCGGCTTGAGTTTGGCCGGAAAGGACCCCCCCGTCGGGGTACGCGGTGGCGATGCTGTAGAAGCTGTAGGTTTGGCCGGCGGAGCCGGTAAAGATTGCGGACGTCGCGGTGGTCTTTGCTTGCCAGACCGTGTAGCCGCCGCCATTGGCTGAATCATATATGGTGTAGTAGGCAATTGGGGAGTCGCCGCTGGCCGGATGGCCCGACCAGCTCACGGGAAAGCTTGTCGAGGTTTCCGTTGCCGGGAGCGGGGCAACCGTGCTGAACAGGGGCTGGTACTCAAATGCCCCAATGTCGGGAGCGCTATCGCGGAGCTCGCCGGTTTGATCAGTGGCAACATAAACAGCGGTCGCGAAATTCTCCGACGCGGCCGTGGTGCCATCGTAGCCGCGGACGACCGTCAGGGAATTATCCGGCAGATCCACGCCCATGACCAGCATCTGCTCACCGCCCGCGCGGATAACGTAGTCCCCCGCCGTGCTGGCGATTGCCGATGCGCGCCCGACTGGAATGCTGGTCTGCGTACTGTTGATCGGGCCATTGAGATAGGTGACCTCCCCGCCGGCATTGATGCCGCTCTGATAGGGAACGGGAACCATTGTTCGCGTAGGCCCGCCGTTGTAGGCCAACGCGTCGACGTAGTCCTCGGAAGCAAAGGAACTAAAGGCACCTTGGTTTCCCATGCTTCCGATGGTAATGCCTACCTCACCGGTCGCGTCGCCGATGAGGTTGTAGCTGCTGCTTTGGAATGTGCCGTCGACGTCAGGGTTCCCGTGCGTACTGGTATTTCCGGCGACGATGGTACTCAGGAGTTCGCACGTGCCGGTCGTGGCGATGCCACCGCCGGTTGCAACGCCTGTGTTTCCACAGAGCGTGGAATTGGTTACCGTCAGGGCAGAGGTGTTCTTAATGCCGCCGCCATCATTACTGGCTGTGTTCTGATTGAACGTCGAGTTGATGACGGTCATGGTGCTGTCGTTTTCGATAGCGCCGCCGTCTGCGGCGGCTATGGATCCGTTCCAATAAAAGGTTGATCCGCTGACGGTCGCTAATCCGCCGTTGGCGTTGTCGATGGCCCCGCCGTCGTTCTCCGCGCTATTACCGGTGAACGTGGAATCACTGATCGTCATCGAGCCGCCATCGTTGTATATGGCGCCGCCGTTGGGGGTATTGCCGCCGTCGGTTTGGCCAGGGCCGTTCTCAGAAAACGCTGTGGTATTCACGTTCAGTGTGCCCGCGTTATAGATCGCGCCTCCGTCGCCGGTTGAGCCGTTGGCGTAGAACGTACAACTATTGAGCGTGAGATTCCCCTCGTTCATGAGGCCGCCGCCCGCCCCCTCCGGATTGCCCTCCCAGATGTCGAATTCCGTGAGGACGGCGTTGGTGCCGCTGTCAACCGAGAACACCCTGTCCGAGCCGTCCCCGACGATCGTGACTTGGCTTGCGCCATCGATGGTGATGACGCCCGTCCCGCCGCCGGAGCCTAATTCCAGTTGCCCCTGCGAGAGCTCAATCACATCTACGTCAAACGTGATCGTATCGGAAACGCCGAGCGCAGCGTCGAAGTCCGCCGAGACAATCGCGTCGCGCAGCGACTCGCCGGTATGCGGGCTGGCGTCAGAGGCGGTCGTGACCACCAGGACGTTAAACAATTGCCGGCACTCCAGGGCTTCCACCCCGAAGTTAGTTGAGCGAGCGCGCACTGAACTTGGCCCGGTTACGATGTTTCGTGAAGAACATGGCTTGCTGCTTCCTTCCCTTGGGATGTATGTATCGGCGACCGCCGCGAGACGGTAGCAGGCTGGTGCCCAGTCGATCAGGCGGTGACCGTCTGGGTCAGCGCATTCGAGGTGCTCGTGGTAAAGTCTGTGTCTCCTCCGTAGACGGCGGTGATCGAGTTGCTGCCGACGGGAACCGTCGTAGTTGTCAGCATCGCAATTCCGCCGCTGAGCGCGCCGGTGCCGAGCATCGTGCTGCCGTTGTCATAGAACGTCACGATGCCGCTCGGCATTCCGGCGCCGGGACTCACCGCCGCGAGTGTGGCGGTGAACGTCACGCTTTGGCCGGAGTGGATGGCGGTGGTGGTGCTCTTGGTCAGCTTGGTGGTCGTCGCCGCCTTGTTGACGGTCTGGCTCAGGGCACCCGACGTGCTGGCGGTGTAATCCGCGTTGCCGGTGTAAACGGCGGTGATCGAATTGCTGCCGGCGGGAATCGTGGTGGTCGTCAGCATCGCGGTGCCGAAGCTGAGCGCGCCGGTTCCGAGCAGAGTGCTTCCGTCCATGAAATTCACGGTGCCGGCGGGCATCCCGTTCCCGGGGCTGACGGCTGCTATCGACGCCGTCAACGTCACGCTCTGGCCGTAGGTGATGGGGGCCGAGGTGCTCTTGGTTAATTTCGCGGTCGTCGCTGCCTGATTGACCGTCTGCGTGAGTGCGCCCGAGGTGCTGGTGGTGAAGTTGGTGTCGCCGCTGTAGACCGCGGTGATGGAATTGCTTCCCACGGAAGGCAGCCCAATGGTGAATATGGCGACGCCGCTGGCGGCGAGTTGGGCAGTGCCCATCATGGCGCCGCTGTCGTAGAAGGTGAGATACCCGGTGGGTGTCCCCGCGCCGGGGCTGACCGGGGCCACTGTCGCGGTAAACGTCACCTGCTGGCCGAACTTGACGGCGGCGGTGGTGTTCTTGGTCAGCTTGGTGGTCGTCGCGGATTGGTTCACTACTTGAATGAGGGTCTCTGAGGTGCTGGCGGCGAAATTGCTGTCGCCGTAGTAAACAGCGGTGATCGAATTGCTCCCCACCGGAAGCGCATTGGTGGTGAAGAAGGCAGCGTCGCCACCGAGGACGCCGATCGTTCCGTAGCCCAGCAGGGCGGAGCCGTCCATGAAACCGACGGTGCCGGTGGGCGTGCCGGCGCCGGGACTCACCGGGGTCAGCGTCGCCGTCAAGTACTCCGCCTGGCCGAAACGAATGGGGGCGTTGGCGCTCTTCTGCAGGATGTTGGTCGTGGCCGACTTCGTCACGGTCTGGGTGAGGGTGTTGGATGTGCTGGTGGCGAAATTGGCATCGCCGCCGTAGACCGCGGAGATCGAGTTGCTGCCGACGGGGATCGTGGTGGTGAAGGTGGCAACGCCGCCACTGAGGGTGGCGGTTCCGAGCAAGTTGGTGCCGTCCATGAAGTTGACGGTGCCGGTCGGGCTGGCGGTGCTGTTGCCGGTTTTGGCCACCGTGGCGGTGAGGCTGACGCTTTGGCCGTACTTGATGGGTGCGGTGGTGTTCTTGGTCAGCTTGGTGGTGGTGCCCAGCGTTCCCGGCTGCACTTCAACCGCCCCGATATCGACCGTGCCAAATGCGATGCGGGGCTGGCCGCGCTGATCGGTGGTGAGCGAGGAAGGGACCAGGGCGTTGGAGCCGGCGTTGATTGCCGGGCTGCCGGCCGACGGGAGCAGGGTTTCGATGTTACCGCCATTGTTGGCCAGGGAATTGAGCAGGGGGTTGATGGGAGAGGCGTCCGTGCCGATCTGGTTGCCGCTGGTTCCGTTGGTAATGCCGGTCAGACCGGTTCCATCGCCGATGAGGTTGTTGGCGCTTCGACGAGCTGACGAGCACCGCTGACGTCTCCGCCGGTGTTTTGGGCGACGATGGTATTCGCCAGGTAGGCGGCACTGTCGACCACGTCGATGGCGCCGGTGAAGTCAGACGAGTTCAGGGTGATCGTGCTGTCGCAGATGGACAGCGCGCCGGTGTCAAAGATGCCGCCGCCGAATGTCCCGCTGTTTCCAGTGACGGTGCTGTTGTAGATCGAGAGGTTGCCGGCGTTGTTGATCCCGCCTGCGGAGTTGTCATAGATCGTGGAGCCGGTAATGGAAACGGTGTAGGAACCACCGATGGCGATTCCATCCTCGCTGTTGAAGTCGACGGTGTTTCCCTCTCCGCTGGCCGACCCGCCAATGGTTGTCTGGTCGCCATCCACCACGATGCCGTCGTTCTCGTTCCCCAGCGGCTGCAGGCCGGTGTAGTCGGTACCAATGTCGTTCCCCTCCACGGTGGTAGTGGTGCCGGAATTGGTGATGAGAATGCCGTCGTTGGTATTCCCCGAGATGACGTTGCCGCCCCCGGCGGTGGCGCTTCCGATGGTGTTGTCAGATGCGCCTTCCTGGACGATGACGCCATCGACATTCCCCAGAGCGGCGGTGCCGGCGGAGTTGGTGCCGATGTAATTCCCCTCGACGACGTTGTTCGTGGCTGAAACCGTGTCCAGCGAGACGCCGAAGCTGGCGTTGCCGCCGGTGTTGCCGGAGATCACGTTGCGCGCCGCCGCCGTCGTTCCGCCGACGGTGTTGTAGGAGCTGTTGACGTAGATGCCCTCGCGGATGTTGGGGATGGCGGTCGAGCCGGTGCTGTCGGTGCCGATGAGGCATCCCTCGACGGTGTTGCTTTCGCCTTCCAGCGCCACTCCCGAGGTGACGTTGCCGGAGATTAAATCATCTGAAATCTGGTTGAGCGTACCGGTGACCAAGACCCCCGCCTGCTGGTTGGGAATGGCGACGGTGCCGGCAGGGTTGGTTCCGATCTGATTGTTTTCGACGGTGTTGAAGCTGGAAGTGTCGATCTCGACGCCGCTCTCGGAGTTGCCGGAGATCGTGTTGCCGTTAATGGCGTTGTAGAAGCCGTTGATGTAGATTCCCGGGTGGGCGTTGGGGACCGCGGCGGTGCCGGCGGGGTTGGTTCCGATCCGGTTTCCGGTCACGGTGTTGGAGTTGCCGGGCAGGCTCATGCCCGAATACCCGTTGCCGCTGATGACGTTGTTGCTGATGGTTTCGCTGTTGCCGAAATCGAGCAACCCCTCGTGGGCGTTGCCGATGGAATCGCCGGAGGAATCTGTTCCGATGTAATTGTACTCGACGGTGTTACCGGTGGAGGCGGCGTCACCGAAGAGTACGCCGGCCGCTCCGTTGGCGGAGATGACGTTTGCGTCCGTGGACGCTGACCCGCCGATTGTGTTTCCCGTTGCGGTGTCGTGCACGAAGACGCCGACGCCGGCATTGGGATTGTTGGTGACGGTGAGCGTATGGCCGTTGAAGAGGGTGCGGGTCGCCTCGCCAATCGTGTTGCCTTCGACGGTGTTGCTCGCCGAGCCATCGATCTCGACGCCATTGCCGCTGTTGCCGGCAATGACGTTCGCTTCGAGACTCTCCACGCCACCGATGACGTTGGACGACGCACCGAGATTGATCATGATCCCGTCGTCATTGGGAACTGCGTAATAACCGATGCCTGTAACGTCGGTGACGCCGATCAAGTTATCGCTGATCGTATTGTGCTGGGCGCCGGATCCGGAGAGAAGAATGCCCGAGCCGGTGTTGTTGCCAATGAGACAGTCACCCACGAAGTTGTTGTTGCTCGCGCCGGTTTGTGCGTTGCCGAGAATCTCCACGCCGGTGCCATTGGGCGCCGAGCCGAGGGTGCTGGTGAACCCGATATCGTCGGCGGTCAGGTTGTTGCCCGAGCCCCCGAGGATCCCCACGCCAATCGTATTGTCGCCGATCACGTCAGCGAATCCGGAGTAGGTCTCGCCAATGATCGCGCCGCTGGCGCCGCCGTCGATGGCGATGCCGACGTTGTTTCCAGCGGAGGACGCCCCCGACGCCCCCACGCCGATCAGGCAGCCAACCACGACGTTGTCTGTCGCGGCAACGCCGGTAATCACCAACCCGCCGCCGCCGGTGAATGATGACCCGTTGAAGCTGTCGATCGCGAGATTTGAGACGGCCACCCACTGGGCGCTGACAACCAGACCGTTGGTGTTCGTCGGGGCGGACGCTCCGGAAAGGAAGATCACCGGCCGGCCGCCATTGGTGCTGCCGGTGTAGTTTTCCTGCGTACTGCCATCCAGGCTCAGATGGGCGTCGGTAATCGCCGGAAACTGGGAGAGTGCCTTGATCGTGAAGACCCCTCCGCTGTAGCCCGAATCGCTGGTCGGGATGTTAAAAATGATGCTTGTCGGCTGGGCGTAGGAATCTACCTGGCTGATGGCCTGCGCAGCGAGCCATCCCCCGAATCATTTGTGTTGGTCACCATGAAGCTGACGTTGTCGCTGCCGCCATTGGCGTTGAGCGTGAGGGGGACGCCCAGCCCGGGAAGGCTGATGGTGTCGGTGCCCCCGGGAGCGTTGGTAATATCGATCGATGACACCGCCGAGGCGGGAAAGATGCTGGTGATGGTCGAGGGGTCGGCTCCCGCAACGGGGCTTCCCAGCGTCAGGTTGACCGTAATATTGCCGCCGGATGCTGAGAGCTTGACCGTATTGTTTCCAGTGGACGGTCCGCCGATGTGCAGCTCGCCATCGGCATCCAGCGTGTCGTATTGCGTCCCGTAGTAGTCGGCGGTTTGGACCGTGTAACCATAACTGTTCTGGAGTATGGCCAGGTCGTCCTGCGAGATCTGGCGCCGCTGACTATTAGAGTAGTATGGCGTCATCAAATCGTCTTCACCCAGATACGTTATGCCGTTCGACGTGTAAGAAGCGCCGGCATCGGCAAAGTGATCAGGCGATCCGTGATTGATCGCGGTGCCGCTCTGGCCCCCGCTATCGAAGCTCGTCAGCAGAAAGTGTCCGGCCGACCCGTCAAACCGCCAATACGTACCTACGGGAGGATTCACTCCGCCGAAATTGGAGTCGACCGTGTCGCTTACGTTGGTATTGGTGACCAAAAGTCCCTCGGGCCCATTGCCGACGAAGCCCATCGCATGACCCATCTCGTGCAGGACAATCTCGTATAAGTCATTCAGGCCGTTCGCCGGACTTGAGGAACCAGAATAGGCGGAATACGCGTTGGTCGTGGAGTTGGTGAACTCGGACGAATCGAGCGGCGTCGGATCCAGAAAATATCCCCCGCCAGAGCCGTTGTATCCCCGCCCGATGGTAATTGACGCGGCCGTCGGGCTGCCGTTGCTGTTATACGACGTGATGCTGGTGTTGGCGCCCGAACTGGTACCGCTGCTTGCCATTTGGATTGACACGTTGAACGTGTTCCCACCGCCGGCGTAATTGAAGTTGATGATCTCCCGCTCCCAGGTCGTAATCACCGCGTCGATGTCCGATCGCGCCACGGCCGCATTGGAGCCGAACACGCTGGCGAATCCGTCGCTGGTCTGACCTTCGTTGGTCCAGACGATGGTGGAAAGCATCACCCTCAATTCAAGGGTTTCAACCGCCGCGGCAGCGATCCGGCGCCGAAGTTCAGAATCCACGGTCGTCCGTCTTTCCATGAGCTTGCCGGCAATCTTCGAGGCAATGACCGATGTCCCCGCAATACGACGGGATCTTCGAGACATGCTGCATTCCTTTCGGAAAAGCGGTGGCCGCTGCGGAAGCCACCCGCGCCTGTCCGTTCGAATCGGCTTCGGAAGAAGAATCCGAGCGGATGCCCAACGGTTACGACGATTAATCTTTTCACGTTTGCTCCCAGTTCGGAATCGCGGGGACCTGTGGAGAAGTCGCCGCTGCGCCCATCTGTTCGAATCCACTTCGAAAGAACAATTCGAGCGCATGCTACAACCATGCGCGAGGGTATTGAGCTGCCGCCCCCCCATTGAACCCCCCACCCGTGCCCAGTTTTCGGCAGATCTGCGGCGGCACGCTACGACATGCTCATTGTGATGCAATCACCCTGTTTAGGTGTTTTGGCATACTGCCACGCATTCACTCAAAAATATTTTCCGGAAAACTGTTCACGATGACCGGTCTTGACGACGGAGCGGATAATTGATGATTGGTGATAAGAACAAGACGCCGAGAGGCACGAAGAACCGGAGACGGCCCAGCCGCCGCTTAAGCTTCGACCGCTGGGAACGTGCCGGTGTTATCACCTCGCTCATGAGCGTAATACGCTGGTGAGAGCGCGGGTCGGAACATGAGCTGCCGGCTGGAGGGCTGCGTGAGAAGCTCGCCACGACCGCTCACGTTGAAATGGCGATACAGCCGGCGGGTGAAGTCGTGAACCGTGTGCCGGCTGAGATTGAGAGCGGTTGCCATTTCCTTTTCGCTGTAGCCGCAAAATAGCAGATCGAGCGTTTGCCGCAGTCGGGGCGGCAACTGCGCCAAGTGTCCCCGGTCTACCTGTGACCAAAGCCTGCCCAGTTCACGGTGCAGCAGACTGACTATGAATCGATCGCGCACGCCAAAGGGCCTGGCTCCCCAGGCGCGCATGGGAGTGATGATGTGCGCCCAACCGGACTGGGGAAGATTCCACCGCGAATAAATCTGGTCATCGATATTGCACTGCTGACGAACGACAACTGTTGGCGAGGCGTACCAGATCTCGTCCGGCACCAAGTCCCGCCGCCGGCGGGTAAACGAGCGGTGAAGCAGTCGCTGGACCGGCTCATGAAGCGGATCATTCGCCATCCCGCCGGCGTTGACGTGCGAGTAGAACAACTGCTGCTCGGCCGGTTCCCATCCCACCTCCACCAATCCCACCATCTTCGGAGCGTCCGGGCAGATGAAGTGCTCGGCGGCCAATCCGAGCCTCCCATCGACCAGCGCCAGGAGTCTCTGCAGCAAGTGCGTGCGCCACTGCGATGGATCGCGCCCGAGTTCGACAAGCTCGCCGAGCAAGTGAAACACGCACCGGATATGTCCGGCTCGCAGCCGTTGTGATTTGTCAAGCATTGAACCGCCGTATACATCATCGATCGACTTCCGGAAACGTGCCGGCGGTATCGCCTCTCTCGGAAGCGTAATACGCTGGCGAAAGCGCGGGGCGAAACATCAACTGCCGGCACGCGGGCTTGGTGAGAAGCTCGCCACGCCCGCTCACATCGAAGTGGCGATACAGGCGGCGGGTGAAGTCGTGAACCGTGTGCGGGCTGAGGCTCAAGGCAGTTGCCATTTCTTTTTCGCTGTAGCCGCAAAAAAGCAGATCGAGCGTTTGCCGCAATCGTGGCGGCAGCGCTGCCAGGTCTGAGCGATCCGCTTTGGACCAGAGTCTGCCCATCTCCCGGTGCAGGAGGCTGACCACCAACCGCTCGCGCGCGCCAAATGGCTTCTTCCCCCACGACCGCATCAGTGCAATAAAGACGGCCCAGCCGGGCTGCGGAAGTCTGCAGCGCGAATAAATATTGTCATCGACGTTCGCCTGCCGCCGCATCGGGTCAACCACCGGCGAGGCATACCATATCGCATCGGGCACCAGGTCTCGCCGCCGACGGGTGAAGGAGCGGAAGAGCAAGCGTTGGGTTTGGGCATGCAGCGGATCCTGCGCCATTCCGCCGGAGTTCAATAGCCGAAAAATATCTCCTGTTCCCCCGGCAGCCAGCCGACATGCACTCCCCCAACAATGCGGGTATCCGCGGGATCGTCCGGGGAAATGAAATGTTCGCCCGTGAATCCGACCCGCGCGTCCACCATCGAGAGCAGGCTGTTGAGCAAATGCAGCCGCCAACCGGCAGGATCGCGCCCCAGTTCGGTCAGCTCGCCCAGCAATCGAAAGACGTCGCGGATGTCTGTCTGGCGAAGCCGTCGCGAGTTGCCTGTCATATCAGCGCCTCCCACTGAGTCGACGATACTCTTAAGACGTCACCGTCTGACTCGCCGCACCGGAAGTGCTGGTGCTGAAGTTCGTGTCGCCTGCGTAGACAGCCGTGATCGAATTGCCCCCGAGCGGCAGCGTGGTGGTAGTGAACGTGGTAACCCCGCCGGTGAGCGCGCCGGTGCCGAGCATCGTGCTGCCGTTATCGTAAAAGGTGACGATGCCGGTGGGCGTTCCCGCACCGGGGCTGACTGCGGCCAGGGTCGCCGTGAACGTCACGCTCTGGCCAGAGTGGATTGCGGTGGTCGTGTTCTTCGTCAGCTTGGTGGTTGTCGATGACTGGGCCACCGTCTGGCTCGTGGACACGGACGTGCTGGTGGTGAAGTTCGTGTCGCCGCTGTAGACGGCCTTGATCGAATGGCTTCCTACGGCAAGCGAGGTTGTCGTGAACTTGGCGACGCCGCCGCTGAGCGCGCCGGTGCCGATGACCGTCGCGCCGTCTTCGAATTTAATCGTGCCGGTCGGCGTGCCGGCGCCGGGGCTGACCGCGGCCATGGTGGCGGTGAAGGTGAGGCTCTGGCCGAACTTGGCCGCTGCGGTTGTATTCTTGGTCAGCGTGGTGGTCGTCGCGGACTGTGTGACAGTCTGAGCGATTGCGCTGGACGTGCTGGCCAGGAAGTTGCTGTCGCCGCCATACGCCGCGGTAATCGTCGGATGGCTGCCGGTGCTGAGCGTCTTGGTGGTGAATTTCGCGATTCCGCCGCTGAGTGTGGCCGTCCCGAGCACGGCGCCGTTGTTCTCGAAAGTCACGGTGCCGGTGGGAATACCGCTGCCGGGGCTGACGGCAGCGATTGTCGCGGTAAATGTAACGCTTTGCCCAAACTTGACGGCCGTGGTGGTGCTCTTGGTCAACTTGGTGGTGGTGGCCGAGGGCGTGACGTTTTGATCGAGCGCATTAGACGTCGCGGTGTTGAAGTTGCTGTCACCGCCATAGACAGCCGTGATTGCCGGATGATTGCCCGTGCTCAGGCTTGTGGTTGTGAACATTGCAACGCCGCCGGCGCCGACAGTTCCAGTTCCGAGCACGGTGGCGCCGTCCATGAACGTGACCGTCCCCGTCGCGACGATGGAGTTTCCGCTGACCGTTGCGACGAGACTGACATGTTGGCCATAGCTGACGGTACCGCCGGCGGGGATGCTGTTGAGCTGAACGCCGGGCACCGCCTTGGCGATGGTGAGAGTAAACGCCTGGCTTGCGGGGGTTCCCACTCCATTGGATGCGACGAATGTGAGGTTGTAACTGCCGACCGTTCCCGAAGCGGGGACGCCGCTCAGCACGCCGGAGGTGGTGTCGAGTGTCATGCCGCTCGGCAGTGTCCCGGTTTCGCTGAAGGTCGGGGCGGGAAGACCGCTGGCCTTGACCGTGAACGATCCGCTGAGACCCACCGTAAACGCGCTATGATTGGCGCTGGTGATTGCCGGCGCCTTGGGGGCGGCCACGGTTTGAGTCAGGGAGTTGGAGGTGCTGGCGGCAAAGTCCGTGTCGCCGGCATAGGAAGCTTGGATCGAATGGCTGCCCAGCGCGAGCGTGGTGGTGGTCAACGTCGCGACCCCGCCGCTGAGCGTACCGGTTCCGATCGACGTGCCGTTGTCCAAAAAGGTGACGGTGCCGCTGGGGGTTCCCGCGCCGGGCTTACCGCGGCCGGCGTCGCGCTAAAGGTCACGCTCTGGCCGGTGGCGATGACGCCGGTGCTGCTCTTCGTTAGCGTCGTGGTCGTTGCCGCCTGGGCCACCATCTCACTGAGGGAGCTTGATGTGCTGGTGGTGAAATCCGAATCGCCGCTGTAGACCGCCACGATGGAATGGGTTCCCACGGCAAGCGACGTGCTTGTCAATGTTGCGACGCCACTGCTGAGCGAGCCGGTTCCCAGCACCGCGGCGCCGTCCTCAAAGGTGACCGTGCCGGTGGGCGTCCCCGAACCCGGAGCGACGGCGGCCATCGTCGCGGTGAAGGTGACTGCCTGGCCGAACTTGATCGTGGTCGTAGGGTTCGCGTTCAGCGCCGTGGTCGTTGCCGACTGATGTACCGTCTGACTGAGGGAGCTTGAAGTACTGGCAGTGAAATCAGAGTCGCCGCTGTAGGCCGCGTCGATTGCATTGCTGCCGGTGGGAATGGCGGTGGTCGTCAACATTGCGATGCCGTTGTAGTTGACCGCGCCGGTTCCGAGCACGTTGCTGCCGTCCATGAAGGTGACGGTACCCGTGGGTGTTCCGGCGCCGGGGCTGACCGCGGCCATTGTCGCGGTGAGCGTCACGCTCTGGCCGAAGGTGATGGCGCCGGTGGTGTTCTTCGTCAGCTTGGTGGTCGTCGCCGCCTGGGTCACGGTCTGGGTGAGCGAGCCGGAGCCGCTGCCGCTGAAGTTTGCATCGCCGTCGTAATACGCGCTCATCGAAATGGAGCCCGACGGCAGATCGCTGAAAGTGAAGGTGGCAACGTCATTGACGGGCGTAGCCTGCGCGGCCGGAGTGCCATTGGTTTCGAGGACGACGGCGCCGCTGCCGCCAGGGCTGAGGGCATTGACGCCCGCGGGAGTCACGGTCACCGTGAAGGTCACACTCTGCCCGTACTTGATGGCGGACGTGGTGCTCTTGGTCAGCGTCGTCTTTGTCGAGTCCTTGGTGATGTCCAAGGTGAACGACTGAGTCGCCGGAGAACCAACGCCATTGGACGCAGTCAGCGTGAGGGGATACGCGCCGACGGAGCCGGAGGCCGGCATGCCGCCCAGGACCCCGGTGGTGGGATCCAAAGTGACTCCGTCTGGGAGTGTCCCGGTTTCACCGTATGTGGGCGCGGGGTTGCCCGCGGCGGCAACCGTGAACGAACTGGCCGCGCCGACGGTAAAGTCGGCGCTGGTTGCGCTGGTGAAGGAGGGCCCGACCGGAACCTGCACGGTCGTCGTCGCCTGCGGGCCGGCCGGCGTGGGCTGAACATCGCCTGCAGTGTCGGTGGCGATGCTGTAGAAGCCGTAGGTGTGCCCGCTGGTTCCGGTGAAGGCTGCCGAGGTGCTGCCGGTGGGATCCCAGAGCGTGAAGGGACCGCTGTTGTCCGAAACGTAGATGGCATACGAGGCGATCGGGTATCCGTCGGACCCCGGCGTCCCGGACCAGGAGACGATGAAGCTGGCGGCGGATTCGATGGACGGCAGCGCGTTGACGGCGCTGGTGATCGGCTGATACTCGAACGCGCCGATGTCCGGCACGCCGACGCGCAGCGCGCCAGTCTGATCGGTTGCCCAGTACACTTTGGCTCCCGCATTGTGAGCTGACACGGTCGTGGAGTTGTAGCCGCGAGAAACCGTCAGCGTTCCTCCACTGACGTTGGTGACCAGCATTTGCTCGCTGTCAACCTGGATGACGTAGCTGCCGGGAGTGCTGGCGATGGCCGAGGCGAGCCCCACCGGGATGCTCGTCGAAGAAACACTGGCATCGGTTGATGCGGCCAGCGTCGTCAGGCTTCCGCCGGCGTTTCGGGCCACGCTGCTGGCGGTCAGGGCCATGGTCTGGGTCGGTCCGCCGTTGGAGCCGAGCGGCAAAAGCCCCGGTCCGATGGGAGCAGTGCTGGTGCCGACCTTGTTGCCGCCGTTGTTGTTGACGATCCCAGTCATGGCGGTGCCGTCGCCGATCAGGTTGAACGTGCTGCCGCCTGCCAGCGGCCCGCTGATGTCAGGACCATCCGCCTCCGCGGCAGCGGTATTTCCCGCAACGATCGAGTCGACCAGCACCGCCGACGCGTTCCCGCTGTAGTTATAGATCCCGCCGCCAAATTCCGCGGAGTTTCCGGAGAAGGTGGAGGCACTGACCGTGAGCGATCCATCGTCGAGAATTCCCCCGCCGCCGAAGCTGACGACGTTGCCGGAAAATGTGGAGTTGCCGACCGTCAGCGTTCCCCGGTTATGGATGCCACCGCCCTCTTGCCCGGAATTCTGGACGAAGGTGGAGCTGTTGACCGTGGCCGACGAGAAGCTGTCGTTATCGATGCCGCCTCCGAGGTCGCCGCCATTATCGTAAAACGTCGTGGTGCTGACGGTGAGCGTGCCGTCGTTGTAGATGCCGCCGGCATCACCCAGCGAGAAGTTATTGGATATCGTGGAGTTGCTGACGGTGAGAGCGCCGCCGGCAAAGATGCCTGCGCCCTCATCACTCGCGGCATTATTGTTGAGCGTGCAGTTGCTGACGGTGAGGGTGCCGTTGTCATCGATGCCGCCGCCGTCGGTCGCTTTGCCATGAAGGATGGTCAGGCCGGCGATAACGGCTTGAGTCCCCGCATCAATCAGAAAGACGCTGCTGGCCTGGTTGCCATTGACCGTGATCTGACTCCCCCCGTCGACGGTAATAACGGCGGAGCTCGAACCCCCCGAGTCCAATTCCAGCACGCCTTGCGTGAGTGTGATCTGCTGCCCGTTGAGGTTCGGACTGAACGTGATCGTATCGGAGCTTCCGAAGGCGGCGTCGAAGTCCGCCGTGATGACCGCATCGCGCAGCGACACAAAACCCGGGTGGGAAGCGGCGTCGCTGACAGTGGTTACCACCACGGAAGCGAGCAGCCGCCGGGGCTCCAGAACCTGCGCCTCGAATCGGGCGCGGCTCTTGGGTCCGATGCTCGCGCGCTTCCAACTTCCGCGACGTTTCTTCAACCACATGCTCCACGCAGCCTTCCTCGGGGATGTGCGAATCAGCACGGCGGTTGGCCGATCGTCTCCCGTAAAAGCGATCACCACCGCCTGCAGCGATTTTGCGTGCGCGGCACCGCCGCGCCGTTTGCCGCGCTCTGAAGAGTTGAATACGCCACCCTTGCGCGCCCATGTGCTGTGCGGCAACAGTACAACATCGCGAGCCGCGTCGCGAGCTATTTCCCGGGCGGGATCGAAATTACCGGCGATTGTTCAGATACCGTTATGACGTGACCGTTATGACAGCAACCCGCAAAAAACTGAAGCGGGATTGATGCGAATATCCTACTTCTCGATCCACCGTGCCGGCCATTGCAGCGGGAGATCGGGGACGAGGAATTCGCCGCGCCATTGCGGCTGCGCGTTACGGATTGCCGCGGCGGCGGCGAGGTAACCGCTTCGCACCGCGCCTTCCATCGTCGCCGGCCAACCCGTTTGCGTGTAATCGCCTGCCAGATAGACATTGGAAAGTCCGCCGACGGGGGGCGCCTGTTCCGGGCGATATTGCTCCAGGCCGGGGCGAACGGAAAACGTCGCACGTTTCTCTACTACGACCACGCCTCGCGTGAGGCGGGCGTCGCGCGCGCCGCGGAGCGTGGTTCGCACCTGTTTTTCGAACAATGCCAGACACTCCTCTTTCGATCGATCGACCCAGTCGCGCGCCGCGCTGATGACGCCATGCACGGCAGTCCCCCGTGGATCCTTGCGGAAGAGCCACTGGAGCGGGCCTTCGATCAGGGCTGCGTGTGAAGTCTTCAAGACCGGTCGGTCAAACCAGAGATGCGCTCCGAGAATCGGCACGCTTTCCAAACGGTCGAGGTGCGCAAAGCGATGATCTCGACGCGCCACTTCTTCGGGAATCCATTTTGGCAACGTGTGATGATTGATCGCGAGCACGATCGCATCCGCTTCGAGAAGCCCGCCATCGGCCAGCCGCACGCACCTGCAACTCCCATCGGGCGAAAAATCTAGTCCGCTCACGCGCGTGCCGTTGCGCACATCTGTGCAGGGGAGCCGGGCATACAGTTCGCTCAAGGGGCAGCGCGGCAACCCGACAGGATATCCGCCGGAGCTGGCCAGCAGAGAGTCGACAAAAACCTGGATTGCGTAGGAACTGCTGACGTTTCGCGTTTCCTCGTTGAGCGCGCTGATGAGCACCGGGTCATACAGCTTGTGAATCAGAGACGCCGGCTGACGATAGTGTGCCAGCCAATCGCCAAAGGGGAGACTGTCGAGCTCCGTCCGACCCGCGCGCCCGAGCCGCATCATCGCCAGCATCGCGCGCGTGAGCGCGATTCGCTCGGCCCAGGTCAGCGCACCGAAGCGGAGAAATGCCAGGCCGAGATGCAGCGGCGCCGGCAGGCCGCCGACGCCGAACAGACTGAATTCCTTGCCGGTGCCGTCGAGAAAATGAATCGCTTTCTCGAAAGTGATGAGATGGGCGACGCCGAGCCGCTGATAAAAATCGAGCAGATTGGTGCAGCAGCCCAGGAGAACGTGCTGACAGTTGTCGAGCACTTCGTCGGTGATGGGGTCGCGGAAGGATCCTGCCCTGCCGCCCAGTGTCTTGCGTGCTTCGATGAGCGTGACGTGCACGCCCGCTCCGTGCAGCGCAGCGGCCGCCGCCATCCCCGCGAGTCCCCCGCCGACGACCACGACCCGTGAGCCGGGCGTCCCGCTGGTGTCGATCCTGTGATGCTCAGGTGAACCGCTGATATGCATTGCCGCTATTTCGATCGCGTCGCGCGCCACCCGATGCTCAGTTTCGAAAACAGCGACAGCGATACACGCTCGCGCAACACCCGCATCGGATCGGCTTTGATCTTGCGCAACAGACCGCGATAAATTTCCGTCATTGCAATCAGCGTCGGCCGGCTCTCGCGATCGATGCGGTCTTCCAACGCGCTTGATTTTTCATAGTAGCTTTCGGCCCGACGGATTTGCTCGAGCATGACCTGGGCAAAACGCTCATCGACCTGGCCGCTGGCCAACCTCTCGGTCGTCACCCCCGCCGCTGCAAGTTCGTCGGCCGGGAGATAGGAGCGTCCGCGGGCCGCGTCTTCGCGAAGATCGCGCAAAATGTTGGTGAGCTGAAATGCCAGGCCGCGCTCCACGGCAAGCAGCTCCGTCTCCTCGCCCCCTTCGAAGCCCCAGATGTAGATGCTCGCCAGACCGACAGTTCCCGCGACCTGATAGCAATACTCGTAGAGTTGGTCAAAGGTGGCGAAACTGACGGGATGCAAATCCTGCCGCTGGCCCTCGATCACGTCATCGAAGATGCGCGGGGGCAGGCGATGGATCGCCGCCATCTCATAAAATGCCGGCCAGACTTCCCGGCCGCGATGCCTGGCGGTCGCCGCCTGTCCGTTCGCTTCAACCGCGGGAATCTGCCCGGAGAGGATGGCATGCGTCTCGCTGCGCCAGAGTTGAAGGTCTTCCTCGCGCTGCGCGGGAGTGCGGCCGTCTTCTTCGTCAGCAATGTCGTCCACCAGCCGCATGTACGCGTACAGCGCAAACATCGAACGCCGCTGCAACGGCGGCAGAAGGCGCAAGCCGTAGTAGAAGTTCCGAGCTTGCCGGCGGGTCAGCCGTTCGCAGAACTCACGCGAGCGCGCCAGCGCCGTGTCACCATTGCCGTCCGGCGCAGCGGGAATCTCGCCAGCGGCGGACCGCTCAACGGCTGAACGTGTGTCAGTCGTCATGCCGACGCCCTTTTGTAGAGCGTTGCCGCCAGGCCGGCGCCGACTGCGGTCATCATCAGCTTTATTTTCTGCCCCCGAGACAGCACCGGCCGACTGCTGAGCGTGTCATAGTGCTGGCTGCGAATGGCCCTGAGAATGGCTTCGCCTCCCTTGCCGAACAGCGAGATGTGTTGTCGCACCTGCCAGTCGAGCATGGAGAGAAGTTCACGGCCCTGGTCAAACATCTGCTGAGTCCGATCCACTTCCGCCCGCATCAGCTCAGCGTAGCGGTCATCACAGCGCCCGTTCCTGATCTGTTCTTCAGTAACTCCGAATCGTTCCATCGACTCGCGCGGAATGTAGATGCGATCTCGTTCGAGCATGTCTCGCCGCACGTCCTGCCAGAAGTTGGTGAGCTGCAGCGCGGTGCAGGTGAGATCAGAAAGCCGTTGTCGTTCAGCGTCACGATAACCGCACATGTAGAGCACCAGGCGTCCAACGGGATCGGCACTTCGTCGGCAGTAGTCCACCACTTCAGCGAACGTCTCATACCGATCCACCCGCTGATCCTGCTCAAAGGCATCAATCAAATCGAGGAACGGAGAGACGGGGATGGCATGCCGCTCGATCGTCGTCGACAGCGCGACAAACAGCCGGGTTGAAACGCGGCCGGCATAGCACGCGTTTGTCTGATGCCGCAGCTGCGCCAGCGACTCGCTCGCCCGCACCACGTTCCCCAATTCATCGGCCATGTCGTCGGCGATGCGGCAAAATGCGTAGACATTGCAAAAATCCTGACGCAGACTGCGGGGCAGCAGAAGGGAGATGACAGAAAAGTTTTCGTAATGCGAATGTGTGAGCTGGCGAGTGTATTGCTCCGCCTGCTCGACCTCGAACCCGCCTTCGACAGGCGCCAGCGCGATGCCGAGACGCTCTTCCGCCGCCGGATTGGCTGGCCGGACGAAGGATGCCCCGATGGATCGCGTCGATGAGGCCGTCAATCGCATGCAGACAATATAAACTCGTTGGTCATTGAGCAAGCATGAGGAAACTTGTCAACGGCCGTCGCGCGGATGCAATGTCACGACGGGTAAAAAAAAATGAAATCTTCGCGGATTTCTCTTGTGATCCGTCAGTTGTCAAGGGCACAATGATCGCGTCATCGTCATCCAAGACGGGGACACACGCCAGATCCGTGAGCAGGTCTAACAGGAACGCGGCACGCGATCCACCGGCTCAGCGATACGCTGGCGTTTTTTTGTGCACCTCTTTTTCGCTTCTCGGCGACTTTTGCGTCTGATTGAGAATCGGCGGAGATTCCCTTCGGCACCGGCAGACTGCCAAATGCGGTCTGCCCAAATTAATTGGGCAGGGCCAACGCAACAAACAGTCAGGCTGCGCATATGGCTAAGTGTCGGCTGTAACTGACTTTCCGGCATAAATTTGCAGCTTTACCGTAAAACGATATAATGGTGCCCATCATGGCGATTCGAGAGAAAACGCGGCAAGGACCGGCCCGGAGCAGTAATTCCCAACATCCTCATCGGGAAAGTCATCGCGCCAAAACCGCTCCGCGAGCGAAATCCCCCGAAACGGCTAAGCCCACGTCAAGTGGTATCAACAACTTCCATAAGGCTTTACGCTTCCTTTCCTCGCTCAACGACTTCGAGCGGTTGCGGATTGTGCGTTACACCACTCAGAACTTTGATCTGGAGCGGATGCGCACCCTGCTGAAGAAGCTGGGCAATCCGCAGGACAAGTTCCGCACGGTTCACGTCGCCGGCACCAAGGGCAAGGGAAGCACTTGCACCATGATCGCGTCGATGCTGCAGGCCTGCGACCACAAGACCGGGTTGTATACCAGCCCGCATCTGGTCGACATCCGCGAGCGCATTTGCGTCAACGGGCACATGATTTCCCACGCGGATTTCACCCGCCTGGTTCGCCAGATCGCGCCGATCGTGGAGCGCATGAAGCCGATCCCGACCTACTTCGATGTGTTGACCGCGATCGCGTTCCGATATTTCGCCGAGCAGGGAGTTGAGATTGCCGTCATCGAGACCGGCCTGGGAGGCCGTCTCGACAGCACCAACGTCATCAAGCCCGAAGTGACGGCCATCACCAGCATCAGCAAAGACCACATGGCCCAACTCGGCACGACGCTCGATCGCATCGCCGAGGAAAAGGCGGGGATTTTCAAGCCCGGCATCCCCGCCCTGACCGTGCTGCAGCCGCCCGAAGTGGAGGCCACCTTCAGGCGCGTGGCTGAGAAGGTCGGCGCGCCGCTCGAGATCGCCGGCAAGAACATCGAGTTCAGCTATCGGTTTGAATCCAGCCGAATGCTCGGGCCGCACAACCGCGTTTGCCTGACAACCCCGAACAGCAAGTTCGAGCACCTGGCCGTTCCTCTGATGGGGGAGCACCAGGCGATCAATTGCGGGCTGGCATTGAGTGTGATCGACCGCCTCAAGATGCGCGGGATCGCCATCAATGATGCCAAGGCGATGGAAGGTCTCGCCCGCACCACGCTGCCGGGCCGAATGGAAATGGTCTCAACGACGCCGCGAATCATCGTCGACGGCGCGCACAATGCCGCCAGCCTCGATGCGATGATGCGGGCCATCGGACAATACATTCCGTACGACTCGATGGTCGTGATCTTCGGGTGTTGCGCCGACAAAGACGTCCCAGGCATGCTCGAGCGAATCACCAGCGGAGCCGACAAGGTCATCTTCACTCCTGTCGACAGCATCCGCTCGTCTGACCCAAATGAGCTTGCCGCCCGCTATGTGGAGCTGTACGGGAAGATGGCTCAAGTCGCGTCCACGCTTGAAGAAGCCTTGGCCATCGCGTACCGCGCCGTGACCAAGGAAGATCTGATCTGCATTACCGGCAGCTTCTATCTGGTCGGCACCGCCAAAAAGCTCTTTGCCGCCAAAGCCGCTGCCGCCGCCTCGGCAGGGTTCCGGGTGTGATCTCTCTGGTCGATCACGATCTTGTATCGCTCCGTCAATCTCTCCGCGAAAGCGGTTTTTCGGAATCTCACGCCCGGCCGATCCTCCGCGCCTTTTATGCAACCGGCGGAACTCTCGACCCATTTCCCGAACAAATCGGGCGGCGCGTCGCCGATTGGTTGCGCCAGAAGCAGCCGGCCCCCGTTACGCATTTGCTCAAGCGTCACCAGAGCGCTGATGGCACCGTGAAACTATTGCTTGCGCTGTCGGGGGGCAAGTCGATTGAGACAGTGCTGATGCCCGCGCACCGCGCGGGTCGCGCCGCCGGGTGCGTGTCATCGCAAGTCGGCTGCGCCATGGGCTGCACCTTCTGCGCCAGCACCCGCGGCGGGCTCGATCGCAACCTGCACTTTGGAGAGATCGTCGAGCAGTTCCTCCACCTCCGGCGCGAAGCCGCGGCAATCGATCGCCGAATCACGTCGCTGGTCTTCATGGGCATGGGGGAGCCGATGCACAATCTCGACAACGTCATCGCCGCGATTCGCAGAATTGCCGACCCCGACATGGGGGGCCTTGGATGGCGGCAGATCACCGTATCGACCGTTGGAATCGTTCCCGGCATGGACGCTCTGGCAAACGCGGATCTCAACGTCCATCTTGCGCTTTCGCTCCATGCCGCCGACGATGAGACGCGCAGCCGGATCGTCCCGGCCAATCACCGCTACCCGGTTGCCGATATCATGGCGGCGGCTCGTCGCTTTGCCGACCGCACCCGTCGCATCCCGACCATCGAATACTGCCTTCTAGCGGATGTGAACGACTCGAGCGGACACGCCGATCGTCTTGCAGACCTGATGGCCGGCTTCCGCGCGCACGTCAATTTAATTCCGTTCAACATGATTGAAGGCGCCCCCTACCGCTCCCCAACACCAGCGACGATCCGCGCGTTTATTCAGCGCCTGCGCGACGCAAACGTGGTCGTTCACGTGCGGGAAACCCGCGGCGACCCGATCAATGCCGCGTGCGGGCAGCTTGCACGCACCCAATTTTCCCAGACCGCGTAACTTTGGGTGCCGCAAGTATCCGTTTGAATTGCGCCCCTCACACCGGCTACAGTTGAACCATGCCGTCCGACGAGTTGAATCTCTGGGTCTCCGGCTTCGGGCTGGATGCCTTTCTCTGCACGCACGTTGCCGGCGTGCTGTCGCTGCTGCCTGGCGAGGTGCGCCACGATCTGGTTTCCGATCCGAATTTCATTCTTGCCGACTACGAGCCCGCTCCCGGCTATGTCGCCCACATTCCCGTTGGCATGCCCACCCGCCTTCGCGCCTCGCGATCGGTGGTGCTGAAGCGCACGCTCCGCCGTCGCCCCGAAGCATTTGTGAAATATGTGATCGCCCACGAGTTGGCGCATGCGCACCTCAGAAACGGTGGCCGCTGGCCGGGAGACGATCCGGAATTTGCCGCCGACGCCCTCGCCGCCGCGTGGGGGTTTCCGCGGCCGTAGTGAACGGTGCGGCCCGAGGTTCATTCGACAAAACTTACGCCGCGCGCGTCGGGACAATCGGGATGCCTTTAAATCCGCGCCACGCCGAGTCTGAGGTACTCCGAAGGCTCGGATCGAGCACCGAAGAATCCGAGCCTTCGGAGTACCTCAGACTCGGCGTGGAAAGCGATCCCGAACCGGGAACACGCTAAGCGACTTCGCGGCATTTATCGCTCCGCGGCTGTTGTTCGCCGTTCACAACATGGACCATCCTATCAACCAAATCACTCTGTTTGGTTCGGCGTTCGCCGGGTTCTTTGCGATCATGAACCCCATCGCCAACACGCCCATTTTCCTTGGGCTCACCGAGGAAATGGATGAAAAGACGACCCGCGGCGTGGCGCTGCAGTCGCTTGCCCTGGCGTTTCTCATTGTGGCGGCGTTTTGCGTCGGCGGCAGTTTCCTGCTCCACCTTTTTGGAATCACGCTCTCCAGCTTCCGAATCGCCGGCGGGCTGCTCGTGGTACTGGTCGGCTATCATCTGCTGCAGGGAGGTCACTCCCCTGTTCACAAATTGGCGCAAAGTGATCTGGACAAGAGCGAGGACGCCGCGACGAGCATCGCCGTTTCACCGTTGGGAATGCCGTTGCTCGCGGGGCCGGGGACGATCGTGACCGGCATGAACTTCGCCGCGGGAGGTTCCCCACAGCGCCTCGGCATTGTTCTGGCCGCCTTCTTCCTCATCTGCGTGCTGACCTACCTCTGCTTCGTCGGCGGCCATCGAATGACCCGCTTCCTCGGAAAGAGCCTGGTAATGGTCGTCAGCCGGCTCATGGGATTAATTCTCGCCGTGATCGGGACACAGATGGTCGTCGAGGGAATCTTCGGGGTCATCAAAGGGGCGGCGAGTTGAATCAGCCTCACTGCACGCCATAGTACGTCCGCGCCTTGGCCCGCAAGTGCCGCATCAATGGCTCAGCGGAGAGTGCTTTTCCCGTGACGTGGTGAACCAGTTGCGGCCCGGTGAAGCGTTTGCCATGGCGGTGAATGTTTTCGCGCAGCCACCCGAGCAGCGGCGCGAATTCTCCGGCAGCAAACATCGAGTACACATCGCCGAGGTCCTTCTGGGCTTTCTCAAAAAACTGGGCCGCGTAGAGATTGCCCAGCGTGTAGGTGGGAAAATATCCGATCGCCCCGCCGCTCCAGTGAATGTCCTGCAAGCAGCCGGCAGCGTCGTTTGCGGGAGTGACACCCAGATACTCGCGCATCTTCACTTTCCATGCGCCGGGAAGATCCTTTGGGGAAAGCTCGCCCCGAAGCAGTGCCCGTTCCAGCTCAAAACGAAGCATGATGTGCAGGTTGTACGTCGCCTCGTCGGCTTCGACACGAATGACAGAGGGACAAATCTCATTGATGGCAAAGCTCCATTCATCCTCGCTGACTCCCCGCAAAGACTCCCGGAAGATCTCGCGCGTGCGCGGAAGCAGCCATTTCCAGAATGAGCGAGTTCGGCCTACAAAGTTCTCCCACAACCGGGATTGTGATTCGTGAATTCCAAGAGAGACGTAGCTGCCGCGCGGCGTTCCGAAGTGGGATTTTTCCAATCCCTGCGTATAAAGGGCGTGGCCGGTTTCGTGCAACACGCCAAAGAGGGAGTCGCCGAAATGCGCCGGGTGATAGCGTGTAGTCATGCGCGTATCGCCAGGACCAAGGTCGGTGCAGAATGGATGCAGGCTCACATCCAGCCGCCCGGCATCAAAATCAAATCCGATCGCGGCGGCAGCTTCCCGCGCCAGCTTTTCCTGAGAGCCGGGGGGAAACGGCCGGTCCAGAATCTCCACCGGAGCCTTGCGGCCGGCCCCGGCGACTCTGCCGATCAGCTCAACCAATGGCCCGCGCAATGCCTCGAACGTCGCGCGGATTCCTTCAGAAGTTTCTCCCGGCTCGAACTCGTCGAGCAACGCGTCGTACGGATCTCCCCCATGGCCGATGCACTCCGCCTCCTGCTGCTTTAACACCAACGTCTTGCCGAGCCATGGCTCGAACATCGCATAGTCCGACGCCTTGCGCGCTTCGCCCCACACCTGCTGGGCCAGGACGGCAGTGCTTGTCAGTTCCTCGACGAGGGCGGTGGGAAGCTTGCGGGCGCGGTCGTAGCTGCGGCGCGTCTCGCGGGCGTTGACCGCTTCGTCGCTGAGAGGATCGCTCACCAGCGAAGACTGCTCGACGGCCGACAGCAAGTCTCCCACGCGCGTTGCGGTGAATCGCTGGTGGATCATCTTCGCCAGAAGCGACGACTGTCTGGCGCGGTGATCGGTCCCCTTGGGCGGGAGCTGCGTCCTCTCGTCCCATCCCAGCACCGAGGCCACGCTGGAAAGCAGCCCAATTTCCTTCAATTCGCTGATGAGCGATTCGTAGGCAGTCCGTGCGTCGTTCATAATCCGATTGAAGCAGTGCGCAGACCGGAATGGAAGAGGCGGATTGGAGAAAGAAACCAACCAGATGGGTGAAGGAAAGGATGGCGAGCCCGGGAGGCTCGCTTTTGCTCTACGCCGTTCGCTCTTGATTGTGTGCGCCCGCGAAGGGCAAGCCACCGCCGGCGCCGTTGGCTAATAGCGGCAGATAAAAACCCGCGTAACCAAATCGCGCACTCGCGGTGTTTTCTTCCCCTACTCCGCCGCGCAGCGTCCTCCCCTCCGTGCCTTCGTGCCTCCGTGCCTTATCCCTCCCCCCTTTGTCCCTTAGTCCCTGCGTCTCCCCATATCCCGCGCCTCCGCGCTCCCTGCCCCCCCACCTTTCCTTTCCGCGTGCCGGCGATAAACTTGAATCTTCCACGGGGTGTTTTGGAGAGGACGAACGCGATGTCGAGTTCCCAGCAGGGTGACGAGTATAAGAAAAAGTTCCGCCCCGATACCGATGCGGCCATCGATCGGGAGGTGGACGCCGCGCTCGGCGGGATGTCGATCGATGAGCTGATGGGAACCGATGCGCCACAGCCGGCCGGCGCGTCGGCGGCGGAACTGGCGCGCAAGGGGCTGCGGCGCGGGAAAGTGATATCCGTCGATAAGGACGATGTATTTGTCGATTTCGGCGGCAAGAGCCAGGGAATCGCGTCGCTGGTGCAATTTGAGGAGGAGCCGAAGGTCGGCGACGAGATGGATTTTCACGTCGAGCGCTACGACGAGCGCGAAGGCGTGCTGATCCTCAATCGTAAGGGGGCAACTGCCACGAACGTGACGTGGGACAACCTGGAGATCGGACAGATCGTCGAAGGGAACGTCACGGGAATGAACAAGGGCGGCCTTGAACTTGAAATCAAGAGCATGCGCGCCTTCATGCCGGCCGGGCAGGTCGATCTTTACTTTCAGAAGGACATTTCGACGTTCATCGGGCAGCGGCTTAAGGTCGAGGTGACGCAATTCGACCGGCAGGCGCACAATCTCATTGTCAGCCGGCGCAATATTCTCGAACGAGAGAAGGAAGAGGCCCGTCAGAAGCTGATGGCCGAGTTGGAGGAAGGACAGACTCGCCGCGGGACGGTGCGAAACATCACGGAATTCGGCGCGTTTGTCGATCTCGGCGGAGTCGACGGCCTGCTGCACGTGAGCGAGATGAGCTATCGCCGGGGCAAGAAGCCGGCCGATTTTGTGAAGCTTGGCGACCTCGTCGAAGTCAAAATCATCAAGCTCGACAAAGAGTCCGGAAAGCTCAGCCTGAGTCTGAAACAGGCGATGGCCGATCCGTGGGCCGGCGTGGAGACAAAATACGCCGTCGGCACCGCAATCACCGGCCGGGTCGCGCGGGTCGAGCCGTTCGGCGCGTTCATCGAATTGGAGGAAGGTCTGGAAGGGCTTCTGCCTGCCAGCGAGATCAGCTATCAGCGCATCCGTACTCCGTCGGACGTGGTCAAGGAGGGAGACACGATCAAGCTCGTGGTGATCTCGATCGACCCGACGCAGCGGCGTATGTCGCTGAGCCTGAAGCAGGCGGGGCCTGATCCGTGGTCAACCGTGGCCGAGCGATACGCGGTGGACATGATCGTTCCCGGCCGGGTGACGCGCGTGGTCGACTTTGGCGCTTTCGTGGAGCTTGAAGCAGGCTTGGAGGGCCTCGCTCACATATCGGAGCTGGCCGACCATCGTGTCCGCACCCCGGCGGATGTGGTGAAGCCGGACCAGGAGGTGCGCGTGCGCGTGCTGGAAATCGACAAAGAGCATCGCAAGATTTCACTGTCGATCCGCAAGGCGGCGGAAGCCCCGGCCCCTCCCGCGCCCGACCCGGCGGCAAAGCCCGTGAAGAAGAAAAAGCGTCCGGAGCTTCGCGGGGGACTGGATTGGAATTGGTAGGGGTGACTGTTTGGACACTTGTACTCGTCGCGCTGCTCACAACTTTTCACGTTCAAATTTCGGAGGTTTCATGCTGAAGACGAGCTTTTCCGCCGCGGTGTGGTTCTCGCTGCTCCTTGCGGTTGGCGCGGGCGCAGGAATACACGATTAAGCTGCATCACGCCGAAAAGGTCGGCGACACGATGCCGTTTGCGTCGGAGTGCAAATCGTCGCAGGTGGTGACCGCGACGATTCCGGGGCAGCCTGCCCGCGAGACCCATGAAACCACCACCGCCCAACTCACCGGCACGCGCAGCGTGCTCGCCGTGAATGACAAAGGGGATGCGACGAAGATCTCGGTGACCGTTTCCAAGTGTACCTCGAACGGAAATCCCGTGCTGGATGCGGGCGCGGTGATCGTTGCTGAACGCACTGGCGCCGCGCCGGCGACGTATATGATCAACAACGCGCCGGCGGACGAAGCGACTGGGAAAGTGATGGAGCTGGTGCTCGAGATGACCGATCCGGGAATGCCGGACGACGACAGTTCCTTCGGCACATCGCAGCCGCAGAAGGCCGGCGCGAGCTGGCCGATCAGCGCCGAGCAGGCCGCCAAGGCGGCAGCACAGGCTGGGGTGCCCGTTGAAAAAGAAAACATCAGCGGCACCACAACGCTGGTGGGCGCCGACAAGGTGGACGGCAAAGAGGTTTTGAAAATCACGAGCAATCTGGCCGCCAAAGATCTGAAAGGGCCAGGCCCGGGCGGTGTTCAGATTCAGAGCGGCGATCTGAAGATGGACATGGAGGGCGTGTTCGCCGCCGATGACAGCACGCAACCGCTCGCCGAGGGGCAGAAGGTGACGCTTCACATCGTCGGCCAAGTCGTGGGCCCGGACAACTCGGCAATCGGGCTGGAACTGAAGATCGATCGCTCCAACAAAGTCAGTTGCGGAGCCGGCGTGCAATCGTCGGAGAAGTGAGTATCCAGCATCGCCCGCGTGCTTGTCTTTGATCAATTGATTCCGCGCGCGGCCTTAGGGCCCGCGCACGAATACCTTGCTCAGATAATTTCGAAGTCAGCGCAGCGATTCCCCTGTAGCACGGCCGTCTCGGCTCTGATTTCGGGCCACAGCCGAGACGGCCGTGCTACGCAATTGCGTCGCTTGTAGCTTCGTAATTGCTCAGGTTATTCGTGCGCGAGCACTTAGTACATCTCCCCATTGAAAGAGGGCCACATGTAGGGCGGGATTTATCCCGCCGATTCGCTTCCGGCGGAGGCATCCGGCGGGATAAATCCCGCCCTACATTGATGGTCCCTTACTTATGGGGATGTGTACTTAGCTGTCTGATTACCCCCTGTCCCGGTAATCCGGGAGAGCGTTGGGGTGAGGGTGATTTCGAAGCCCAACGGCGCGACGCCTCAACAATCACCAACTCCGGGCGGCGGGACTCGAACCCGCACGGCCATTTCGGGCCAACGGATTTTAAGTCCGTAGCGTCTGCCATTCCGCCACGCCCGGGTCGGAGGATCATACTGGATGGAACGCGGGGTGTCAGGGGCCGGGTTTGCGGTTGGCGAGTTCGACGCCCGGTCACAAAACCCAGTTACAAAACCAGAATGACGAAACCAGAATCCCCGAATCAAAGAATCAAACCCGAATGACGAATGACTGAATGGGGTGCTTGTGACCCACTCCCCCCACATCAAGTCGCGTCACTCGCTTCATGTCGGACGGCCCCATTTGGTCATTCGTCATTCGGATTTGATTATTTGATTCTGGTTTCGGGTTTCGTCATTCGGGTTTCCCAGGATTCGGGTTCCCAGGCGTTTCTGCTTTCGTCATTCGGATTTCCCCTTCCCATGCAGGGTCAGCTCTCCACCTTCGTCCTGGAAGCCAGACTCGCGACGATGGCGACGAGCTCGGAGGGATCGACCGGCTTGGCGACGTGCAATTGATAGCCGGCCATCATCGCACGGCGGCGATCTTCGGATCGGGCAAAGGCGGTCAGCGCCGCTGCGGGAACCGTGTTTCCCCGCTCGCGCACGGCGCGGATGAATTGATATCCGTCCAGGCCGGGCATGCCGATATCGCTGAGCACCACGTCCGACGAGCGTTGCTCCAACTCCTCGAGTGCCTCGGCTCCCGAAGCGGCGGTGACGACCTTTGCATCGCATCTCTCCAGAACCACCCGCACCAGATCGCGAGCATCCCGCTCATCGTCCACCACCAGAACGCGAATCCCTTTCAGGCTCAACGACGCCCCGGCTTCGCGACGCGGCTTGCTGTCCTGGGGATCTTCGGCGGCCTCCGATTTTACCGCGGAAATCGGCAGGGTGACGACGAATCGCGCGCCGCGACCGACGCCGTCGCTCTGGGCACGTACGGTTCCACCGTGCATCTCAACGAGATGGCGCACAATGGAAAGGCCAAGGCCAAGTCCGCCATGCACGCGCGATGCGCGGGAGTCGGCCTGGCGGAATCGCTCGAACAGATGCGGGAGAAATTCCGGGGAGATCCCTTCGCCGTTGTCGCTGACCGTAATTTCCAGGGTGGACTCGACGCGCTGCAGCGCGACTGCGACCCGGCCCCCGCGGGGCGTGAACTTGATCGCGTTGGCCAGCAGATTCCAGATCACCTGCTGCAGACGATTCGGGTCGCCGTTGGTGATCGAAGCCATCGGATCGAGCGTTTTTTCGAGATGGATATCCTTCGCGTCCGCGGCGGGCCGCACGGAGTCGACGGCGGCCTGCAGCACCGCCGCCAGGTCCACGCGCTGCACGTTCAGCCTCAATTTTCCGGAGATGATCCGACTCATGTCGAGCAGATCCTCGATGATCTGAGTCTGCACCCGGGCATTGCGCTCGATGACTGCGATTCCCTCGCTGACGTCATCCGCACCGAGCTTGCCGCCCTTGAGCAGTTGCGCCCAGCCGAAGATCGCGTTGAGCGGCGTGCGAAGCTCGTGGCTCACCGTGCTGAGGAACTCGTCTTTGAGACGATTTGCCTCCTCCGCGTCGCGGCGGGCAAGCCGCTCATTGTCCAGGAGTTGCTCTCGTTCCTGCTCGGCGGTCTTGCGGTCGGTGACATCCAGCGTAATCCCATTAAACCGCACCGGTTTGCCGTCCTCATACGCGACACGACCGATCGCGCGGATCCACTTGAGCTTGCTCGAATCGTCGGGCGAGACGGTGCGATACTCAACATCGCAGGGCTTCCCCTGGCTGATCGCTTCATTGACCACGCTGCGGACCGCCTCGCGATCGTCCGGATGCAGGCGGGCATAAAACACGTCAACACTTGCCTCTGTTCCCGGAGTCATCCAGAAGTGCTCGTAGACGCGTTTGTCCCACACGAAGCGATCCAGCGGCAGATCGCCGTACCACAGCCCGATCGGCGCCGCGCTCATCGCCAGGTCCATTCGCTGGCGTTGCACCGCCAGGCTCGACTCCGCGCGCTCGCGTTCCACGAAGGCGCTGCGGATGTAATACATCGCGACAAAGAAAAGGGTGGAGACGACCAGCGACTGCGCCCCCCGCAGGAGCGGAGCCAGGTCTGCGGATTTGTCCGCATGGATCAGCGTCAGGAGCGAAACACGCGATAACAGCATGATCGACAGTGCGATCGTCAGAAGCACCCAGGCGGTCTTGCGGGCGCTGCTGAGCACCATGCGCATCGTGAACACGATGGCAGCAATTTGTGGAACCGCGGAGGCGCCAAGTAATAGCGATCGCAACATCGAATCGCGCTCCAAATCCCCCGGGATTCGCCATCAAGGCGCTCTCTTCTACACTCCGTATCGGAAAAAAGCAGTGGCCCTTGTCATCATTATGCTCATTGGGGCACATTTGCCCGGTGCCGGCCCGCGTCGCCTGCCACCACATTACCGGCCGTGAATATCGGTCACATCCCCCAGCGCCACCCCTTGGCGGCTCTGTCCGAAGACATTCCGGGCCAACAAACTCGACGCCGTTGCCTCTGCTGGCCCATCCGCGCGACGGAGGGTAAAGCTGAATGTGCTCCCCGCTCCCTCCCGCGATTCGACTTCGATTGCTCCTCCGTGCGCCTCGACGATTTCCCGCGCGATGGCCAGCCCCAATCCTGCGCCGCCTCTGCCGGATTGACCCGGCACGCGAAAAAATCGCTCGAAGATGCGATCGTGGTACTGGGGCGGAATGCCCGGGCCCATATCCGTAACAGAAATCCGCACGGTCGCGGGCTCCGCGACGGCAATGACGCGCACCATTCCGCCGGCAGGCGTGTATTTCAAGGCGTTGGCGAGCAGGTTCGAAAGTACGTGTCCAATCCGGGTGATATCCGCGAGAACGCAAAGCGCCGCATCTGGCGGTTCCACCGACAACCTCACCCCTCGATCCGCAAAAGCCGACAACATCGGCCCGGCCGCGTCAGCGATAATCGCTTCAACACTCTCCGGCCGAAGCTGCATCAACCCGCCACCGGATTCGATGCGACCCATGTCCAGCAGGTTCTCGATGATCCGGTGCAGTCGATCGCTGTCCTCGCGCAGTGCGGTCAATAACTCACTTTGAAGCGCCGTCAGGCTTCCGACCCGCTCTTCCAGCAGCAGGTGAACACCCATGCGGATCGAGGTCAGCGGCGTTTTCAGCTCGTGCGAAACGACAGACAGCATTCCGCTCTTCATCTCGTCTAGCCGTCGCAGATTGGTCACATCCGCCAGGACAATCGTCACTCCCAGCAACTGCTGCTCGCCGTCGGCATCAAGGATTGGCACCGCATGCGGAAGAAAGACACGCTCCCCTCCCTTCTCGTCCAGCACCTTGAGGGCGGACTCGTAGCCGTTGGGCTCGACTGGCTTCAATGTCTGCAGCGTCTTCTCGTACAACTCAGCGAGCCACGGCGCCTGCAGGTCCCATACGCGGGCTCCGGTGCGCAGGCCGAACAATTTTCGGGACACTTCATTGGTCATCTCCAGATGCCCGTCGGGGCTGAGCACCGCCACGGCGTCGGGGAAGCTGTTGATGGCCAGTTGCGTGGTCTGCTGCGTCCGCAGCAGCTTGGCGCGGTTGGTCCGGCGATACTCCCGCAACTTCGCCGCCATCGAATTAAACGCCTCGGCAAGCTGATGCAGCTCATCGCGCGAGTTCACCTGCACCACCAGATCGAGATTACCTCGCTCGATCTCCCGGGCCGAACGTGTGAGCGTCCTCACCGGGTCGAGAATCAATCGGCTGACGAGCAGAATGAACAACACCGCCAGCCCCGCCCCCGCCAGCGCGAGGAGCACCATCAGCCGGCTGGTCTTGTCCGACATCGAGCGGATGCTGCCGGTGATTGGCTGCATGTTGTCGAAGTTCAGTTTCGAGATGGCTCGGACGGCGGACTTCACCTTGGGAAGCAGCGCATGCAGTTGTGCGAGTGCGACGGCGCGCTCGTCGGCGTTCAGTGATGAGTCGAGAAGACGATCGAGCGTGGTGCGGCAGCCGCGTTGCGGACCGCGCCACAGCGCGGTCAGCTCCGCCGCCAGCGCGTCTTCCCCCGGCTGGGTGATGTTGCGGTTCTCCGCGTCGAGATTCCGCTCGAAATCCGCCACCGGCGCGGCCACCGCCCCCCTGAGCTCGCGCGCATCGACTGTTCGTGTCGACTCGTCGATGCGCTCGACGGCATCGATCATTCCCCGCGCGTACTCGACGCTGCGCCAGTTGTCGTACAGGAATCGGTCGAGGGCGTTGCGATACTGCCGGAGCACTCCGATCCCGACGCCGCTGACGATCAGCAGAATCAGCAGCAGTCCGCCGAAGCCGATGAGCACTTTCTGCCGCAGGCCGAACATGGGTCTCCTATCACCGACCGGTTCGATAGCTGCCACAATCGTTGAGGACTTCTCGCTAGGCTCTGCCTGAAAACCTAAGTCCTCACGACGGCTCAGAATGGCTTTGGCCGCTAGGCGCCCTGGCGACATCAGGGTCCGTAGACCCTTTGAGCCGGGGCAACGACGCGGACGAAGCCATTCTGAGCCGCCTCCGGTGGGCCGGATTCGATCCGCCTGCTTCGTTGTCGCCCCTTGATGGCTCTACGGAGCCGGACTGCGGGGCGACGCCTCGCAGTCGAATCGAATCCGGCCCATCGTGAGGGCTTAGGGTTTTCAGACAGAGCCTAGGTGATGATGAGTTCACGGAAGAACTTTGCAGCCTCTGCTTTGCTACAGACGCCGCTCACGACATCAAGGACCAGCTTTTCAAGCGTTCCGGCAATGGGAGGTTTGAGTTGGACATCGTTCAACTTTAGGAAAACGATCGCGGCAGCCGCGCCAGTTCGTTTGTTCTCATCCACAAACCCTTGATTCCTGGAAAGATGAAAAAGGTATGCTGCCGCCATGGCTGCTATGTCTTCTTGCAGATACATACCGTCGAATGTCATCTGCGGCTGCATGATTGCTGACTCGATCAAGGCTTCGTTTAACACGGCCTGAGACCCACCGTATCTTTCGGTTTGATCAGCGTGGATGTGGAAAATGTCCTGAATGGCGAGGAAGGCGATGCCGTTCATCACCGCTCACTTAGCCAAATTTCGCAGGTCTGAACCATATTCCAAGTTCGTTTCCTCCAGAGCTTTTTGCAGCTTCTTCGATCGTTGTTCGTCGGAGATGGGTTCGATGATCAGGCGACGGCCCTCAAGCGAGACGTGCAACAGCGTATCTGCGTCGATATCCATGAGATCCCGGATCGATTGATCAACGATAAACGCCCAGGCATCGCCCTGCTTTGTCAGTTTGCACACCATAGAAGTCTCTTTTGCCTTAAATCCATATTACGATCCTATTACTTCATCTTCAGGGGAGCAAGAAATGGTTCAGCGGATTCAAGGAGGCTGGCAAACAGTTATTCAATCCGCAGACCCCGCGGCAGTGTTTCCCCGAAAACACTTCGCTGCTCCCGCTCCTGCAAAACGCCGCCGACGCGGACCAGTTCGACCAGATGTGCTGGCGCAGCACGGGTTGCGAGCCAGTCGAGCACTTTGCGGCGCGGCGCATCGGCCAGGTCGCGGTGCCGATCGTCCGTTCTTCGGGAAAGTTGGACGATCGCGAAGACCGAACGCTCATCGGCAAGATTCATCTGCAGCAATCGATCGAGCCAACTCTCCGCTTCCTCGATCGGAACCAACCTATTGAGCGGCCCGTAGACCGGCTGCCTCGCACCGAGCCGGCCCAGCGCGAATAACATCGCGTCACGCGATGCCGGCATCTTCTCGCGCGGCAAACGATCGAGAATCATGTGCCCCAGCTCACTTTTCACTGATGGGCGCAGCAATTCAAGCGATCCAAGCAGACGCCATACCTCGGCCGACTCGTGGGGTCCGAACTGAAACTGAGGCGACCGCCCGCGAACGCCGATGCCTCCCTTGCGAAAATAGGTGCGCCAGTCCGCAACCAGCGGCTCACCGACTAATGTCTGCTGCGCCGTCAGCAGTCCTCCGGCGACGCGTCGCCAGAGAATCCACCATTCGGCGCGACACAGCTCGTTCTTCGGCTGCGTGGTCCCGGCCTGGTAGAGCCTCCATGTCATGGCGACGCGCCAGTCGTCCACCGCCAATCCATAACCAGGTCGCAGCGAAAACCCGGTGAGGCTGAGCCATCGCGCCTCGTGTTCCACGCTGCGCTTTCTGGTGCCGTCCATCTCGAGCAACGTTTCCCAAAAGCTCCGCAGCAGCGTCGGAGGCCATTCGTTGCGCGACATCCCTGTGTCAGCTTCCAATTTTTTAACGATCCCCGCAGGCGTACCTGAAGCGTTGTCGTCGAATGCCGCGCGAATGCTCCGGCGGCATGATTCGAGCAATCGATCCTCGACAACCCCGTGCCCCTCCCCTTCTCCCGTGTGTCGCGCCGAATCGCTGCGCGACGCCGCGCGAACGTCAAACTGCAGCTTCCACCGCCGCTCTCCCTCGGCTTCCGCGCACCAGATGTCGAGCGTTCCCACTTCTGTCAGCCGGGCGTGCAATTGAACTGTCACGGTATCGGCGTCCTTCGCCCCGCTCGACTGCATCACGGTGCGGATCGGCGGCAGCGCCGTAAGTTGCTCGCGTTCGATGGCGATCAATTCGCCTGGACGATCTGTCGTGCGTGTGCTGGAAAAGTAAAGCGGAAACTCCGCCGGCTGGCGCACTCGCAACGCAAAGCGCCGGCCGGTCAGATCGACTGTCTGCCCCTGCTCGATCCCCGCGGGCAACAGACAGACCGCCATGAGCGCCGAGCCGGTTTCGACGCCCAGATAATAGGAATGCGCCAGCCCGCCGGAAATGCGCACGCCCCGTCCGCGCCGCACCATCGCGTAGTATGCCGCGCCGCGAGCCACCGCCAGATCCATCCGGTCATTCCGCAGGATCTTGGGAGACCAGTCGTGATCGTCCCCGCGGAACCAGGCCCCCAGCGCATCGATCAGTCGCTTCCTGAGCAATGGCGATTCAAACAATCCGCCATTGAAAAGAACCATGTCAGGCCGCGATGCTTCTGCGCCCTCGGTTCCGCCGCGGAGCGAGGAGGGTAAGGGCGCTCCGCTGCCAACGTCGCGCTTCTCGCGGTGCGCGCGGAGGAACGCCGCGAGGTATCGGGTGATGGCTGCATCCGCCGCATACGGAAGCCCAAACTCCTGAAACCCGGAGCGTCGGGCGGCGGGCGATGCTGTCAGCTCAACTGTCGGCAGGAATCCATCCAGCAGCAGTTTCTCCACTTCGTTGCGCATCAGCTCCAACTGCAATGCGCCGCCTATCAGTCTTGCTCCCGGCGCGGCAACGCTCACCGTCAACCGCTCCGGCGGATTCTTTCCCAGGAAGGTTTCCTTCACCTGCCGGCAAATCCGAATCAGCGGGCCCCACTGGCCCGGATGCAGCTTGCCGCTCCCAAGGCGCTGCTCAATATGATGAGCCAGCGCCAAGTCGAGATTGTCCCCGCCGAGAATGAGATGTTCTCCCACCGCAACCCGATGGAACAGGACGCTTCGATTTGCCGCTGGCTTTACCCGTATGAGCGTGAAATCGCTGGTGCCCCCGCCGACGTCGCAGACCAGAATCGTCTGACCCGCGCTGACCTGCTGGTCCCATGAGCCCCCCTGCGCATCGATCCACGCATAGAACGCCGCCTGCGGTTCTTCCACCAGCGCGACGCGCGCCAGCCCCGCGCCTGTGCCGCCTGGATCGTCAGCTCACGCGCCACCTCGTCGAACGACGCCGGCACCGCGAGCACGACGTCCTGCTGGCCCAGTGGATGTTCGGGATGGGCTGCGTCCCACGCCGCGCGGATGTGCGAGAGATAGCGACTTGATACCTCGACCGGCGAGAACTTTTGCACGTCAGCCGCGCCGTGCCAGGGGAGCAACCCCGCCGTGCGATCGACACCGGAATGAGAGAGCCACGACTTGGCGGAGGTGACCAGCCGCCCCGGCACCTGGGCGCCATGATCGCGGGCAAAAGCACCGACAAAGGCGCGTTCGTGCTCCGCAGTTTCCCACGGCAACCGCAGCGCTCCCGCGGCGAATTCATTCTCGGCCGCCTCATAGTGAAACGACGGCAAAACGTCGCGCGACTCGACCTGCCCAGCGCCGACAAGCTGAGGAATTGGAAAGTCTTTCACCGCCCAGATCTTCTCAGCAGTGTCGACGAATGCCATTGCGGAGTTGGTGGTTCCGAGATCGATGCCGATGAGGTATCTGCGCGGCTGCTCTGAATTCTCGACATTCATGACGTGAGGTAGTGTAGCCTCCATTGCTCGTTCACGGCTTGCACGAGTTTTTCCGCATCGCGATTGCACGGGCCCGTTCCCCCGCGCGCCGCTTCCATTTTAGATGTTTTCTGTTCCCCATTTTCATTCCGCTTTACATTGTTTGACATCTTTTTACAGGAAGGGGCGATTTCACCTTGATGGTGAGTTTCCCAAAGCCGACGAATTCTCCGTCGGAACTGATCCGCGCAAGGCGGCGCAGACCCATGCTCTTCTTGCTTCTTTCTTCTGACTCCTGCGACATCGCGCGACAGATTTTGCAGCGTCGCATGTCGCATCCGGCACGCAACTCCTTGGCCCGCCGCGGGACGCTCTTTTAGAAGATGCGTGGCATGCGTGGAATGAGCGTCTCGCCCATGTTGGCTGCGTAGTGGTAAAATAAATTCAGATAGCAAAATTCTGATTTGTTCAACTCTTAATGCACTCTACATGGGCGGGACGCCCATGCCACGGGGAAGCTGTTGCGCTTCCTGACTTTCGTGATCCGGGCGGATAGGAGCGGGATTCGGCGGGTGGGCATCTGAGCAATTCGCCGGCCGTTCGTTTCAGGCTGTCCGTCGGTCGGCCTCTCGGCGACGGCGACGAGCGGTCAACATCGGGATTGCGCCAGCGAGAATCAGCATGGCCGTTCCCGGCTCGGGCGTGGCGTTGTAGCCGATCTCCAGGGTCTCGCTGCCGCCCTGAGTGCCAAGCGCTTCCAGGTAGAACGACGAGCCTGATCCGGACACCGGATTGCTGGCGACGAAGGCACTGGTATCCAGGGTAAACAGGCTGGAGGCCGTGGTTCCGATTGAGTTCCCCGAGCTATTGGTCACAGCCAGCGGGGTATTGACGGGAAACGAACCGGTGGTGATGTTGGCAATGACCCATGTGTAGTTGCTGGCGTTGGCAAAATGCGCCGCCGGTGATGCGGAACTGGTAAAAGTGACCGCGAACGTGGTGCTGGAGCCCAAGGCTGAAGAGTCGAGCGTGGCCATCGAGATGTCATCCCACCCCGTGGCGTTTCCGGAAGTGCCGGTGACGTCGTTGGTCTTGACGGCGTAAGTTCCGCCCGCGGCGAATTTCTCATTGCCTGTGGTGAGCGTCCCAGTAGTGTTTGACGCGCCGGTGCCCAGAGTGGTGCTTGTGCCGGCGGAGATCGTGCTGCCGGAAGCCACGATCGTCTTCCCGTTCACCGTGCCAATTCCCCCGAGCTTCTGCCCGCTTGCGAGGGTGATCGTGCCGGCGATATTGGTCAGTCCAGTCACGTCGAGCGTTGCGCCGGAGCCAACGGTGATCGCCGCAGAGGAGGCGATATTGTTTGAAAAGTTTCCGCTGAGGGCAAGTGTGCCTGCGGTAATCGTCGTCGCGCCGGTGTAACTGCTCGAGCCGCCGAGACTCAACGTCCCCAAGCCGCTCTTGATAAGGCCGCCGTCTGCGGTGGCACCGAGGCCAGCGTCGTGCGCGAGCACCGTGTTGATCTTCGTGGTAAAGCTGTTCGTGTCGATCTTCGCTCCGCCGGCCTTAACGATGGTCGTGACGACTTGGAAATTGCCGGTTGTGGCCGTTTCAAACCAGCCATTGCCGGAAGTCTGATCGGCCTGCGCTTGAAGCGTGCCACCGTTGAAGTTGAATGTCGCCGCGCCCGTGCCTGCCGTGCCGCCGCTGCTGCCATCGCGGACAAATTGGCGCCCCGTTGCCAGAGTGCCACCATCGAGATTGATGATGCCGGTCGCGGCATCGCGACCCAGCGCAACGAAATTCTGGACGTTTTGCAACGTCGTGCTGCCCGCTGTGATCGTCGCAGTACCGGAGGAGATTGTGAGAACGCCGGTGGCGGCGGCGAGGTTGTTACCGAAGGCTATGCCCGTGTTTCCCCCGATTCCCAAAGTCCCCCCATTCACCACGAGCGTGCTCGTGCCTGATGCATTCTGACCAACGATGGAGTTGGGGACTGTGGAAGTCGTGCCATTAACCGTCAACGAGCCGCCGGACTGGACTGTCAGCGTCACGGTTCCCGCCACGCTTAAGTATCCGTTATTCGTTGACGCAGTCCCAGCGACCGTCGTCGATCCGGTGATGTCCACGCCGCCAGCTCCGCCGGTGATACTCAGGCCTGCTCCGCCGCTCGCAGTGTTCGTGATATTGTTTGTGCCGCCGAGGGTAATCTTGTTTGTCGGCGTCAAGTTAAAGCCATTCGCCCCGGTGGTGTTTCCATTGAGAACCATCGTTCCACCCGATGCAGTGATGTTGGCAGTGTTGGATGTCGTGGAGAGATTGTTGGCAAGAGTTACGTTCGCCGAGTTCGCCAGTGTGCCGCCGTTAAACGTCACCGTGCCCGCACCCAGCGCACTGCTATTTCCCAACGACAGCGTGCCCGCGATGATCGTCGTTCCGCCGGTGTAGGTGTTCGAGTTGTTGAGATTCAGCGTGTTGCCGCCATTGACGGTCAGTGCGTAGGCATTGCCGCCGTCGTCGATCACCCCGCTGATGGTTCCAGTTCCGCCTTGATCACTGATCGTGGCATTGCCGAGGAGAGTGACTTGACCGGAGACGGTGGCGCCCTGAAGGCGAAGCGCTCCGTAAGGGCCATTAGTCTCATTCCAGCCGTTGCCGACGAGGTAGAAGTGGTTGGCAAACGTGCCGCCGGTAAGATAGGCTTGGCCGTTGGTGTTTCCATCGATGTAAACGTTTGCACCGGCACCGGTGCCGAACGCAGTGCTGACGCTCGTTGCGACGCGACCACTCTCGATGTAGGTATTACCCGTGTAGCTGTTGCCGGCGCTGCCGATAGCGAACTGTCCGTTGCCCGAAGTAAGCTGGAGAGCGCGGTAGGTGACGCTGCTCGCACCCGAACCACTATCTGCAATGACTGCGCTAATCTGGGGCGCGCCGTTGCTGGTGTTGATGAAAACCAGTTCTTTGCCAGCGCCTGCGATCAGCTTGGCAGTGCCCGTCCCGGTGATGACTGAGCTGCCCGTCGATCCGAAGAGAATGCCGCCCGTGCTCACGGTCGTATTGCCGCTACTGTTGATATTCAGCGTTTGGGCCGTGTTGTTGTTCATCCGGATGCTGTTGACCGTCGTGCCGGCAGTCGCGGTGAATCCGGTCGTCACATCCGCATTTCCGCTGAAGGTCGCCGCGGAAGTCGCCGTGGTGTAAAAACCGCTAATCGTCGAACCGCCGACAATGAAGCCGTTGGTCGAATCTTTTGCCGCCCAATCTCCCGCCGCCGCTGCGGTTCCTCCGACGGTGGCGTAGGCCGTCCCGTTCGCGTCCGTCAGGATCGTGCTCGCCGTGCCGGTCGTGGTCGCCACACCGTTCGAGGCCGAAACCGTGCCGGTCGGTTGCGTGATGTGCAGCGTGCCGCCCACAGTCCGGCTGATGGCGCCCACATTGAGGGCGATCGTGTTCGCGGTTGCATTGTTCGCAAAGACGATGTTGTTGCCGCCGGTTCCGACCGTCATGCCATTGAAGCTCTGAGTGTTCGTGCTGGTGGCGACGCCCGTGAGGGTCAATCGACCTCCACCGAGAACAGTAGTCGCGTCCGAAGTCAGGCTGCCGCCAAGGATGAGGGCCGAGCTGTTCGCGGCGTTATTGATGATGTTCGTCTGGTTCGCTGCATAGGAGAGATTGAGGATGCTGGAGGTGTTTAATCCGGTCGTATTCCCCATCGCGACGCCGGTATTGCCAGTATAGGTGTTTGGGCCTGAGAGCGTCAGCGAACCCGCTCCGGTCTTGGTGAAGCCAAAGCCGCTGCCGGAGATGGCCGAAGTGACGTTGGCGGTGCCGGCAACATCGAAGTTCCCGCTGGATGCCAGCGCCAGACCCAGGGTGCCAGCCCCAGCCGTACCCATCGAGAGCGTGCCGCCGGAGGCGACATAAAGCAGGTCAGCGGCGTTCGCCGGTGAAGCGGTCGAATTGGAGCCGCCGTTCAATGTAATCGTGGTGGTGGAGCCGCTGGTCGTGTTTTGGATCGTGAGCGTCTGGGTAGCGTCCAAGTCATCCAGTGTGCCAATGTTTAGGTTGGCCGCGTTGGTGTTTAGCGTAAATGCTGTTGGGCTGTAGGTAACGTTGGTGAATGTCACATCGCTGGAAGTGGTGGGCGACCCACCTCCATACGTTCCCGACGCACCCAGGTCGGACTGTCCGTTGGTGACGTTGTCGGCAGTGTTCGCTTTGGCCATCCCGGAGTGGAAGACCGAGGCGAATGCTGCCGCCGCGGCAGCTGCCAGCGGCATGCGTCGGGTTGCCTTCTGCCGGCGCCTGAGTGTACGAGAGATAGTTCGTCTGCCGATGACTTCGCTACGATTTTGCATGTTTCTCCACCGCTCTCTGCTGCGTAATCTTTCCTGCCGCACTCTCGCGATGACTGCGCAATGCGCTCGCCGCTGCAGATAAATATCCGTCACCGTCAGAATGTGTGTTTCAGCAGAGATTTTTTCTCAATTCGCAGCGCCCGAATCGGGATCGGCTAGCGAGACCGGGCTGGCGGTCCCAGACCCATCAGGACATGGGACGGACGGATAGCCGGTGACCGCTGGCGACGAATTTGCGACCCACTTTGTCCCGCCGGGCTTCCTGATTGACCCCATCGGCCCGAGCTGCGCCTGCGAGAGCCCCGGATGTTTGGCAGTATCGCGGGCGATTTGAGCCTGCTGCTCGTCGGAATACTTTGCGAGATATGCAACAAACGGCTTGCCGCCAGGACAGCGATAGACCAGTGCACGGTAGGCTGGCTTGCCGTTATGATCGATTGGAGAACCCGCCATCCCGTCACCGAGGAACCAGGTCCTGCCGTCATCGTCGCTGTAGAATTCCTTGCCCGCGGCAACTGGAGCCGGCCCAGAAAGGTCAAAGCTCCGCAGTTCGCGCAAAATGATCACTGCACATAGGCCGATGAACAGGATGGCAACGACCCTGCCGAGGAGCGGATGCTTTTCTAATGCTTCGCGAAAACCCATAGCCAGTCACTGCTGATCGGTGCGTCGGGGGGTTCAGGGTTCAGAAGTGGAAAAGAGTGAAGGGTGGAGAGTAAGAGCGCAGCCATTGCAAACTTCGCTACGCACTCTTTATTCTTCACCCTTGCATTTTCCTGAACCCTGAACCCTGACACCCTGAACCCTGCTAAGATCCCGCGCCACCTTTTCCAAAACTCTTATTGAAGGAGATCCCGGCAAGCGAGCCTCCGCCGGAAATGGGCTTGCCCGGGACGGCGCTTGCCCCCGGAGCGTATCCGCTGGGAACATTCGCGCCGGCGCCGATCGCAGCGCCGCCCGTCGTTGTTCCGCCGTTCGCCAGAATCGGATCGCTCTCGACATGCCCATCGGCGCAGAGGATGTTGGCCTTACCCCGATGCCGCACAAGATCGAACACGTTGTTGTTGACGGAGCCAACCTGCGGAGAGAGCCCGCCCTCGTAGTAAACATCGGCCAGCGACGACTCTGCGATGGTCGTCCATATCTCCAGGGATCCCTGGCTTTGCTGTTTGTTGGCTACAGCGTTACTCAGCGAGATGTCCATCAGCAGCATTGTCTCGGAAGGATTGGGTATGCGCGCGAGGTTTCCATGCAGGCGGTTCCAGGTATACCCCTGGTACCACCCAAACACGTCTGAGTTGTAGCCGTAGCTCGACCATCCCACGAATGTGTTGCCGTTCTGGTTATTGATCCACAGCGGCGCAGGCCACATGACCGTCTGCATTTCGTTGTACTCATCCGTGGGGCATTGAAAGGCGCTGCGGTAGACGCCGGTCATCATCGCATTCTCGATCGACAGCCAGTCGCTGGAGACCTGCGAAGCGCCAAGGTAAGGCGCCAGCGCGTCGGGCAATGGCATCAGCATCAACCCATGGCTGTCGGGGTAATAGTCGTACCGTTGCATCGCCCCGTCGCCCACATCCCTGGGATTGTCATTCTTCGCTCCCGCGGGACCGACGCTGATATTTCCAACCAGCGGCATATACCCCCGATGCTCATTGGCATGCATGATCAGCGCCTGCCCCAGGGTTCGCAGCTGCGCCTCGCATTTCACCGTCTGCGCCGACTGCCGCGCGGCGGACAACGCGGGAAGCAGGATGGCGATCAGCAGGGCAATGATCCCGATCACCACCAGCAGCTCCGCGAGCGTAAAGCCGTGACGGGGAGAGGCACGAAGGCACCCGCCGCGGCGGGTGAACTGCGGCACGGAGGCACGAAGGGAAGAGTGTTTGAGTCTGCTCACTACAGGCAGCTCGACGAGCGTCAAACCGTGTTTCCGTCCAGTCACCGCAGGGCGCTCGCCGAGAGTCACATCACTCCTGACCGCAGATCGTTTGCCATCGCACCGCATATCAACCTCCGGACAGAAGCGGTCCCCTCCGTACATAAATATCCCATCCAGTTGGAATGTGTGTCGGAAAAGAGCTCTGTCCAAATATTTTTGCACGCACATTCGGGCGGCCACGGATATTCTTGATTAACTGACTATGGCTCTCCCAGGCGACAATCCACCTTTCCCCCGCGGTGACCATGCTGAGGAGTTCATGGCGCTGTTCGCGGCCCACCACCGCCGGCTGTTTCGCTACATCCTGACCCTGCTCCCGCGTCTCCATGCGGCAGAGGACGTGCTGCAGGAGACCAATCTGGTTCTCTGGCGCAGGTTCTCGGAATTCCGGCCTGGCACGGATTTTTACGCATGGGCAGCGCGAGTGGCGTTCCTGCAGGTGCTGAGTTATCGCAAATCCTCACGGCGTCAGTCTTTCCCGCTGGACGAGGAGGTTCTGGAAACATTGGCCGCACGATCGATTGAAAGCACGGAGCATCTGGATAACGCCCGTGACGCGCTGCAGACGTGCCTCACGAAGTTACGCGCGGAGGATCGCGAGCTGGTCCTGCGGCGGTACATGTCGGGGGAATCGGGCAAAAAAGTAGCCGCGGAGCTCGGCCGGCCGCAAAACTCGGTGTACAAGTCACTGGGCCGGATCCGTCAGGGGCTCCTCGAGTGCATTCGGCGATCGCTGTCGATGGCCCTTACTGGGGAGCTGGCATGAATTTCCTCGCTCCGCCAAATCCCGAATTGGATTCACTCCTGGAGCAATTGCTGGAGGATCGGCTGGACTCCGACGGAACGGAGCGTCTGAATTTCCTCCTCAAGTCTGAGCCGCAGGCCCGGGACCGCTACCTTCTTTACATTGAACTCCATAGCTCGCTGCTCTACGACCAGATCGCGATCGGGCCGTCGGACGCCGAACCCGGTCCGGACACCGTCGATCTGAACGACGCCATGATTGTTCCCGCCCTCGTCGATGCGCCGGGTGCGGTGCCGGACGAAGTCGCGGCGGAAGACGAGCATCCCGTCCGACGCAGCGAAAAGTTCACGGCACGTTTTCGCTGGTTGCGTGGGCGTCCTGCCTGGGTTTCGGCTGCCGCACTCGTGCTGATTTCGATCGGCGTTGCGTTTCTTCTCACTCGGCGATCCGCTCCCATCCTCGTTGCCACGGTGGACGCCTCATGGGGCGGGACTCCAGTTTCGCTGCAAACCGGCGACGAAATGCCGCCGACCGTAATCGAACTCACCTCGGGTCTGTGCGCATCCGATTCAAAACGGGCGCCCAGGTCGTCGTGGAAGCGCCGGCCCGGTTGAAAGCAGACGGAAGCAACGCCCTGACTCTGCTCTCCGGAAAGCTCACCGCCGTGGTACCCCCAGCCGCGCATGGATTCACCGTGACTTGCCCTGGCGCAACGGTAGTCGACCTGGGCACCGAGTTCGGCGTGAATGTCCGTGAGAACGGGCTGAGCGACGTCGACGTGTTCAAGGGAACCGTCTCGCTCTCGGCAAATTCGCCGCTGTCGGCCCGCGCTAACCAGGCCGACGATAAGCCGCTGCTGCTGGGCGCGGGCTCAGCCCGGCGGATCTCCGCGGACAATTTGATCACCGCAATCGATTCCAACCCGGCCGCATATTTCAGGCAGACGGACTTCGATCGACTGCAGGCGGCGCCGCCCGACGCTGCGCTGGTACGATGGCGAGGCTACAGCGAACACCTTCGCGACGACCCGGATCTGGTCGCATATTACACATTCGAGCGTTCCACGGATGCTCCCGATCGCCTGCTGAATCGGTCATCGGCCGGTTCCTCACTGGACGGTGCGCTGGGGGATGGCGACGCGAATGCCCGCCCGCAGTGGTCCACCGGCCGCTGGCCCGGAAAGGGCGCTCTCACGTTTCTGCCCGGCACGGCTCAACATGTTTCGCTCCCCGCTAACCCGGCGTTCGACTTCTCCCGCGGCGGACGAGACTCGCGCCCTTCACAATCTGCGCGTGGATCAGACCAGCCACCACCGGGTCTGCCAGCGGCGGCATCATCTGCCGAGGATCCAGTTTTCATGAGCAATACGCGATCAGTTTCCCGCCCGACGGAGGAGAGCTGGGGGCTTGGATCCGCGATCAGAGCCAACCTGTGAAGAACGCTCCCTTGGTGTCGGTGGATATCTCGGCTTTGGATGCATGGCATCTGGTCACTTGTGTCTATGATCCCAAAGCCGCAGCGCTGCGTCTCTTCGTCGACGGCAAATTGACCAATCAGACGAAAGCGACTCTGCGGCTGCTCTCCGTTCCCGGGCCGGTCTACATTGGTTCGCGGAAGGATAAGACCGACCACCTCGACACGACGTTCACCGGGTCGATTGATGAAATCGCAATCTTCAAGAAACCACTTTCGGCGGATGAGATCTTGGAGATGTATTCAGCGGGCAAGCCGGATTGATCGTTCTCGGGGTGCCGGAACGCGCTTCGAAACGCGCGCTGGCTCGCTTCGCGGCTGGAGCGGCTTGCGTTAGCTTCTGGCGCGGGAAACGCGAAGCGGGACCCCTCGCCGAAAGTGTCACGCACACGGAATCGACGCTGCAAGCGGCGTTCCCAGCGCGCCGTCCTTTATGCCGGGCCGGAGAACTTTTCCCGCAGACAGCCTGCGACCCGTTCAATGACTTTGCTCCAATCACCCGCAGTGGCCTGACGGAATAGCCTGGCAGAGGGGTACCACGGCGAATCTTCCCTTCCCAGCATCCAGCGAAAATCCGGGATATAAGCCAGCAGAATCCAGACAGGAACGCCCATGGCTCCGGCCAGATGGGCCACCGACGTATCGCAGGTGATCAGCAGATCGAGATTGCGGAGCAGGCCGGCCGAGTCCATGAACGAGCCACGAGTCTTATCCTCCCTTGCGGCAAGATCCTCGATCTGAAAGGTTGCCGATCGCAGCTCGTCGGCGGCGTTGCGTTGAAGGCTGAAGAGCGTCACATTTGGAATCGAACTCAGCGGCTCCAGATCGCTTAACGCGAGCGAACGATCGCAATCATCAGGGTGTTCGGGGTTCCCTTTCCAAACCACGCCGACCTTGAAGCCGCGGGTGCTGTTCAGCTCCCGCCGCCATCGCTCGATCGCGCGATCGTCGGGAAAAACGTAAGGTATGGAAGCCGGTATTGTCTCCAATCGCGTCTTCAATCGATGTGGCAAGCTCATCAACGCGATGTGCACGTCGGCCTCTTCCACCTCCGCGTCCATCGGCACGAGCCGATCGATGCCCGGCGACGCCTCGAGGAGCGGAATGAGCGAAGCATCGACTCTCAGCACGACCGTGGCCCCTTTTTCCTTCACGAGCGGCGCATAGCGGATGAACTGGAAGGTGTCGCCGACCCCCTGCTCGGCGTGCAGTAGAATGGTCCGCCCGTCGAGTCGGCCGCCGTCCCACATTGGAGACGGCGGCGCCACCCAGGTCACTCCCTGCAGCCGCCATTCGTACTCCTCCCATCCCTGCTCGAAGTCGCCCGTGACCAGCATGACCAGGCCGCGGTGCATGCGTGCTTCGGGATCCTCCGGGCGGAGCTTGAGCGCAGTCTCGTAGGTGTTCAACGCTTCTTCATAGCGACCCTGCTTGGCGAGCGCCACGCCAAGCATTGCGTGATACTCGGCGCAGGCCGGATCGAGCGAGACGGCTTTTCTCGCGGCAGTCTCCGCCTCGCTGAAGCGGCGCGCCTCCAGCAGCACAAACGCAAGGTTGCGATGCGTCTTGGGCTCAGCGGGAGAGAGCCGCACCGATTCGCGCAAAGCCGCTTCGGACTCGGCATGTTTTGCGAGCTTGCACAGCGAAAGCCCGAGATAGACGTTCGCCATCGCAGAATCGGGCTGCAGCCGGAGCAATTCCCGCGCGCGCAAAACGGATTCATCAAAGCGGCCCTCTTTCCAAAGCGCGGCAGCCAGATTCAGCAGAACATCCGGCATCGTCGGCGCGAGAGAGCGAGCTCTCTCAAAAGCCACGATCGCTTCAGGCAGCCTGTCCAACTGCTGGAGCGCCGCGCCCAGGTTGTTATATGCGCCGGCATGATCGGGAAGTATGGCCAGCGCTTCCCTGGCGCGTTCGGCGGCGCCTTCATAATCGCCCTGCTCGCGAAGGAGGTTGCTGATGTTGTTGATCAGACTGGCATCGCCGGGCGCAGCTCCAGTGCCCGCTGATAAGATCGCAGCGCGTCAGGAAACTTCTTTTGAAAGGTCAGGACATTGCCGAGGTTGCAATGAGCATCAAAGAACTCCGGGTAGTAGCGAATGGCCTTGCGAAAGGCCTCGACGGACTCGCCGAGCCTCCCGGTCTGGGCCAGTTGAATGCCGCGTTTATTCTTTGCCCTGGCGGCTTCGAGAGCCGAGGTTGATGGAAGGGAGTTGGGCATCTCTACCGCCGGGAAACTGGAAGCGCTTTGTTCAGTCGTGCGGAGTCAAGATCTCTGACACGAACGGCACGCATATCTACCCGCGCAGCCAATTTGTGTCGTCATTGCGTGCGGCGAAACAAGTCCGACAGCTCATGCCGAGGCCTTCCGGGGTGTTACGCGCTTCCGCCGAAATTCGCGCACGTCCAGACTGATCGCTGTCATCCTCCTTTGCGGGCGGAAGTGGGCGGGAGCAGTTGGACGCGGAGTACCGCGAGAGCCTAAATCAAACCTAGTTCCTTCATGACGCTAATTGTGCCGGGCAATGGCATCTGCCACAGCCAGTCAGTCTTGAGCCAGAATCCCGGCAGCACGCTGCTGCGGAAAACACCGTCAGTCATCGGCAACAGGCGGAAAATACCATCGTCGCCGCGCGTGTAAAAATCGGCCTGCTTGCGAATGGGATCAAGCAGCCAGTACTCGCGGACGCCGCCGCGTTCGTATTCGGAAAATTTCTCACCGCGGTCACGGGATTGACTGTCCGGGCTGATGATTTCGACCACCATGTCCGCCGGCCCGTCCAGGAACGTCCGTTGCAGGCGACCCAGGTTAGCGGCCGCAACAAACAATATGTCGGGCGATCGTCCCGGCAGATCGGGGCCGGTTTTCATCTGGAACGGCTCATACAGCAATTGGCCCAGCTCATGAAATTCCACGAACGGACGCAACACAGCCAAAAGGAACAGGCCTAAATACTGATGCTCGTCCGATATGGGCGCCATTTTGATGATCTCCCCATCCACCCATTCAACATGCTCCCCGCCCATCAGTTCGAGGAATTGTTCGTACGAGAGAGCCGCGGACGTTCGTGCCGGTACTTTTGTTTCTGTTTGCAGGGTCATGCCAATTGCTCAAATCGGACGGGTGGATTCACGCCGACTTGCGGCGGTCGCGGCGGACCGCATCGCGGGCTTCGACCAGAAGGGAACTGAACACTTCTCACCTTCGACCGCACGAACGCGCCCTGCTCCCACTTCTTGAGATAGTCGATCCAGGGATGCACCTTCCGCCGATCCTCGTCCCCCACGGTTCGCACGGCGATCTCCGCCGTATGGCTCAAAATTACATTCATAATCGTCACCGGTTGTATGGCCTTCTGCCCGGGCGGTGAACCCGATGCTCGGACGCGTGCAAATTGTAACACGTATGTTGTGCTCCATGCCAGAACGCTATCGCTTCGAGTATGAAGGTCATATCCTCACCCGTTGTTCGGTCGGTCGCGCTAATTTCAAATCGCATTTTGAACCTCGTCGATTTCGAGCCGTCCCCGCCTACAGAAATCGGAAACGGGGTCCGGTGTTCAACGGACTCCCCAAGGCGCCATGCTTGCAACGGCGTTTGACCCGGTTCATCCGCCGGGCAACGCACGCCGCGACGGAGCGTGCCCAACAGAATCGTCCACAGGTCAAAAAAACAACGTTTCGGCCGGGGGTTGCAATTCGACGCCTCAGGGACGATTCGCTTGGCTCGCGAATCTTCAAAATGTCGGGGACATCCTACTCCGCCGGGCTGCGGGGCCCAAAATACTTTCCCGTAGGTGCATTCGTTTGCATCCATCCCCCGAACCGTTCGGGGCTGCCCTCCGCGGACCCGTTCGCTTTCCGGGGACGTTCGCCCCATCGGCGGCGCAGAGGCAGTTGACAGAGGCTCCGACTGGCTGAGACCATATTGTCTGGCTCATCGCATCACCTCGGTTTGCGAATGATATCATGCAAACCGTTCAATTTCTTTTCGGTCCCGTCCCGCGCGCTATCCCTATTCGGTGTCGATTGCCGCAGCCGGATAGTGCTTCAATCGGCGCTCGAGGTGGAGGTGCAGTTCGTCGTAGGTGACGCAGTGGATTGGATGAGAATTCACCAAAACCCGTTCTCCGCGCCAGCGCAGACGGTTGTGATCTTCGTCTGCGATATCGCCGGACCTGCCGATGACAAGTAATCCATGGAACTTGGCATGCCCATATCCGAAATCTCGCGTGAATCTCTCAGTGCCCTTCAGGTCATCAAGAGCATAAAACCAGTCCACAAGTTGGCTGAAGCCGTGCTCAAACCGAGGGTTCCATTCCTTGGTCCTCCGCCCAGATGAAACAAATATGCCTGGTGGACACGCATCCTCAAGCTCAACCATGCAGAATGTCTGGCTCTCCCGGTTGCCGACGACGATGTCCGCCACGAAGTCTCCGGCCACCTCGAACTCATAGGCCAGCAGATTGGCGGGGCCGATGTCCGCAACATACGTACCTATGAACGCGCACAATTGCTTCGCGCGCTCGAAGAAAGGTTTGAGGTCTCGTCGTTCCTGCAATGAAGCACCCTCGACCAGCCTTTCACTAAACTCTTTGAGTTCTCCCGCATTGCCTTGCGACGAACTCGATCTCTTCAAATCGCTTCATCTCGACTGCCCCCGTCACTGATGTTCCAAGAGGTGAGTTTCCAACAGACGTTACGACGCGTGGCGCACCCTCTCAAGCGAGTCGCCCCTGGCGATGTCGATCACCTCGATGCGATTTGCTTCCAAGATGAAAAAAATATGCAAATCGGCGCTGGTTCTCAGGACGTAGACATTGTCCACCTGCGGCAAGATCAACTTCTGCGCCTTGGACTGGACGAACGCGTCCTGCTCCCACTTCTTGAGACAGTCGATCCATGCATGCACTTTCCGCCGATCCTCATCCACAAGAGTTCGTACGGCGATCTCCGCCGCATGGCTTAAAGTTACATTCATGCCCGTCACCAGTTGTACGACCATATTGCCCGGGCGATCACCTGATGCTCGGACTGCTGACCAATTGTAACACAATTTCTCGTCCGGCTCGCCAGAACGTTATCGCAGAGTCGGGCTCTCTGACGCGTGGCACTTTTAGCGGTTTTGCGAGTCACGCATCGGCATCATCGCGCACGCTGAATTCCAGCTTCCATCGCTCGTTATTTAGCGCGCTGACGCACCACAATTCAAAGACTCCCAACTCGCTGATGTGCGAATGGAAATGTACGGGAACATAATCTTCCTCCACCTTTTCGGGCTTGGTGAGATTGGCTTCCAGCGAATCGGTTTCTTCCAGCTCGGCTTCGGTCCACTGGGCGATCAGATCGCCGGGCTGGTCCAGCTTGCGAACGGATGACGAGAAGAAACGGAAGACGGCGGGCTCGCCAACGACCAGGCCGATCGGGTCGCCGGCGATGTCGGTCTCGGTTCCCTCTTCCATGCCGAAAGGGACGACGCAGAGGGCGCGCAGCGGCCGGGGTGCGCCGGGGATCGCGAGGCCGGCGGTTTCGATGCCGACGTAATAGCTGCGCGGCGCGCCGCCGCGAATGCGCACGCCGCGGCCGTGTTTGGCGACGCCGTAATAGGCGGCGCCGCGGGCCACGGCGTAGTCAAGATCTTCGTTTCCTTCCAGAACCTTCGGGACGACGGCGCCTTTGCCGGTGGCGAACCAACTCCCGATCACTTCGGTCAATCGCTCGCGAAATGCGACGGCTTTGAAGACGCCGCCGTTGAAGAGGAGGTGCGTCGGGCGGATCGGTTTGCCGGATTCATCGGCATTGGCGGCAAGAAAAGCGGCGAGGTGCCGGGTGATTCCGGTGTCGTTTTCAAACGGCAATCCGATCTCGCGGAAGCCCGAAGCGCGCCGGCGGGCCGGCTTGTCTTCGAGCGCGCACGCGGGGAAGAAGCCATCTACGAGAAGCTCTTTGACGGCGGCACGATCCAGATCGACTGAGACGGCCCCGCCGACGAGTTTGCTGCCGCGGCCGAGAACCGACACGGGAAATGTCTGCTTCCCGCGCTCAGCCAGCAATGATTCCTTCGCGGATCGGCAGGCATGCCATAACGAAACCGACTGCCAGGGATCGAGAGTAACGCCCTTTTTGGCGAGTGCCGCTCCGGCGAAATGCGCGAGCGTGAGATCCATGTTGTCGCCGCCGACGAGCGTGTGATTGCCGACGGCAATGCGGCGCAGGCCGAGTTCGCCCGCGTCGTCGGTCACTCCGATGAGGGTGAAGTCGGTGGTTCCGCCGCCGACGTCGCAGACGAGCAGTGTGTCGCCGGCCTTCACTTTGCGCCGCCAGGCGTCGCCCATGTCGGCCAGCCACGCGTACAGCGCGGCCTGCGGCTCTTCGAGCAAAATCAGGTCGTCGGGCAAGCCCGCTTTGAGCGCCGCTTCACGGGTCAATTCGCGGGCGCTGGCATCGAACGACGCCGGGACGGTCAGCACGACCTGCTGATCCGCCAACGGCGCGTTGGGAAATGCGGCGTTCCATGCGCCGGCAAGATGCCGGAGGTAGCTGACCGACGCATCCACCGGCGATACCTTCGCAACGTCAGCCGGCGCGTTCCAAGGAAGAATCGGCTGATGGCGGTCGACCTTGCTGTATGCCAGCCAGCTCTTGGCGGCAACGACGGTCCGCGTCGGCACGTCCGCCGCCTGACGATGCGCCAGCACGCCGACGGCTTCACAACGCCCCTGTTCCCAGGGCAGATCGTACGCGCCGCCGGCTTTCTCCTCCGGCGGCGCCAGGTACAGGAACGACGGAAGAAAATCGCGCGATTCGACGGTCGATGCGGCCACAAGCTGCGGGATCAGCAGCACCTGAACCTGGGGATGCTCATCATTGAGCGCGGCGTAGGCCAGCACGCAGTTCGTCGTTCCCAGATCGATCCCGATGGAATATTCAGCGGCCATATGAACCTTGTCTTTTGAGGAACTTTGCGGGATTGCGCTCGGGTGGAGCGCGGCCCTTCGGGCGGCCGCTAAACGATGTCAGACACTGGACGATGTCTCGGAGTTTTGAAGGTCTTCTCGTTCCTTGTGCTCATTTTAGGAAACTTCCACTTCCGCGGGCGCCACGATCTTTGCGGCGGATTCGCCGCCCGTCCATTGGGGGAGATTGAGCGCGGTTGCCTGCCAGCCGGCGTGACGCAGGGTTCCGCGATACGGGGGTTTGCCCGTCACGTTGCCGGTGAGTTGGACGCGTCCGCCCTCCGCGCCGGCGGGCAGCTCGACCGGCGAACCCTCGCTTTGGGTCATGACCGGCCGCAGCGCAAAGACTCGCTCCAATAGTGCGGCGGAACTTCGATGCACCTCGCGGACCGCCGCGCCAATCTGCGCATCATCGTAGGTGGAAATCGATTCCTGCAGGAAGTCGATCAGCCGCGCCTCGCGTTGCAGCGCGGACAGAAGCGTCAAGGCATCATTGCGAAGCGGGGCCGGTGCCGATACCGGAGCGAGAGGCGGCACCGCGCCCGCTGGAACGGGAGTCGCCTTGTTGTCCAGCAAATCGGCGACGCTCTGAGCGAATCCCGCGTCGCGGAGCGCTCGAAAAAAGCTGCGAAATGCGGTTCCAATTTTTCCCATCATCACTCCGGGTTCAGACGAATCTGGTGATGTCCGAATGGCAATCAGCGCCCGTCCCTAAAACGACCGCAGGCCGGCACCAGATGATGCCGGCCCGCAGGATGATTGCAAGAATCGCGACCGTTTAAGTCGTCGCGGGCTTTTCAGCTTCAGCCGCGGCTTCGGGCGCCGCGTCGCCCTTCGCGGGGCGCTTGAGAATGCGTGTGGCAAACTGCTGACGCCGTTCATTTCGCTTGCGACGCAGCCCGGCCGAGCGGCGCGGCGTGCCCGTGGGGGCGGATTGCTCGGCCAGCAGTTGGAGAATCACGATATTTCCGCCGTCGCCGATGCGGAAATCCGACAGCTTGATGATGCGGGTATATCCGCCGTTGCGGTCGGCAAAGGTCGGCGCGATTTCGGCAAAGAGCTTGTTGATCACCGTTTGTCCGGTGAACTCCTGCTCCTTATCGACCAGGCGCCGGTCCTGCAGAATCGCGATGGTGCGCCGGCGGTTGTTCACGTTGTTGGTGCGGGCCAGCGTGATGAGCTTCTCGGCCATCGCGCGAACTTCCTGGGCCTTGGGGAGCGTTGTGCGCACCTTGCCGTGCTCGAAAAGACTTTGCACCAGATTCCGGCGCATCGCTATGCGGTGCTCCGTGTCTCGGCTGAGCTGGCGGCCGCGGATCATGTGTCGCATCAGATACCTCTCGATTCAATTGGAACAACTGAAGACCCCGGCGAGGAAGCCCGCCGGGCGTTTTCAGATTTTGGACAGCGATCAGTGCTGTTCCGAGCTGCCGCTCTCGGGAGCGCCGGCAGTAACGCCCTCCTCGGACGGCTGTTCGTCGATTTCTTCCTCTTCCTCTTCCATCTCTTCCTCGGGCGCCCGCGCGTCGAGGTCCATGCCGAGGCTCAGGCCCATGTCCGCCAGCTTGCGCTTCACTTCGCGCAGGCTGGTCTTTCCGAAGCTGCGAACCTTGAGCAGGTCGGTGTCGGTTTTCTTCACCAGATCCCGCACGGTCGCGATCTTGGCCGATTCCAGGCAGTTGTTGGCGCGGACGGAAAGGTCGAGCTCCTGCACGGTCATGTTCAGCTTCTGCTGCAGTTCCGGGTCGATGGTCGCCCGACTCGCGTCGCGCAGGGCCGTCATTGCTTCGTCGCTCACCGTGTCCGAGCCCAGCTCGAAATACTGCACAAACGGGTTGAGGTGCTTGCGCAGAATCTTGCTGGCTTCCACCATCGCCATTTCCGGCGTGATGGTGCCGTTGGTCCAGATTTCCAGGATCAGGCGGTCGTAGTCGGTCTTCTGGCCGACGCGCGCATCCTCGGTGGCGTAGCGAACGCGGGAGACTGGCGAGTAGATGCTGTCGACAGCGATCAGACCGATTTCCTGCTCTTCCTGATCGGCGATGTTCTCCGCGGCGGTAACGTAGCCGCGGCCTTTGTCGACCATCAGGGTCAGCTCAAACGGCATATCTTCGGTAAGCGTCGCGATCACCATGTCTTTATTGACGATGGTGATGGCCGGGTCGGCTTCGATCATGCCGGCGGTGATCACGCCGGCCTTGCGGACCGAGAGCTTCATCTCTTTGGACTCATCGGCATCGAGTTTCACGACCAGGCTCTTGATGTTGAGGATGATGTCGGTGACATCTTCCATCACGCCGGGGATGCTGGAAAATTCGTGATCCGCGCCTTGGAGGCGGATGTGCGTGACGGCTGCACCTTCCAGCGAGCTGAGAAGGATGCGCCGCAGGCTGTTGCCGACGGTGGTTCCGAAACCGCGTTCAAACGGTTCGGCGAAAAATTTTCCATAGGTATCTGTGGAAACTTGATCGTCGCGGGTTACGCGCGAAGGAAGTTCCAGGCCGCGCCAACGGATTCTCATGGGTCTATCTCCTTGCGTCTGATCGGATTGCAGAAGGTTACCGCCCCCACCGTTGGGGGCCATCTTTCTTCCGCCTCGCCGCCAGACGCCTGATTTTGAGTTGTTTTCTCGTGTTCCTGTGTGCGATCTTCTTCCGAAAGCTCAGCGCGGCTCTTCGGGCGCGCCGCTAAACGGTCGTCGTATTATACGCGCCGTTTCTTGGGCGGTCTGCACCCATTATGCGGCAGCGGGGTCACGTCCTCGATGCCGGTGATCTTCAGCCCCGCGTGCTGAAGCTGGATGATCGCCTGCTCGCGCCCGCGCCGGGCCCTTTGACCTTGACTTCGATCTCCAGCATCCCGTGCTTGCGGGCCTGCTGCGCGGCATTTTCGGCAGCGCGTCCGGCGGCAAACGGAGTGCTCTTGCGGGCGCCCTTGAATCCGACGGTGCCGGCAGACGCCCAAGAGAGGGTTTCGCCGTTGGTGTCGGTGATGGTGATCATCGTATTGTTGAAAGTCGCCTTGATATAAGCGACTCCGCGCGTCACGCCCTTGCGGATGCGCTTCTTCTGGGCTGCCTTGGCGCCCGCTGCTGCCTTGCCTGTCGAACCTGATGCTGCTGCGTTTTCTGCCATTTGGGTTCCGTATCCTGATGACTGATCGCGAGTACGCGTTCAGTCATAAAATTTGCCGCTCCGGGGACAGCAGGACAGCTGTATCCATGATGACCGCGAGACGATGCTCGCGGCTTCGGCGGTTTGGCTACTTGCCGAGTTCCTTCACGCCCTTCTTTCCAGCGACCGTCTTGCGCGGGCCCTTGCGGGTGCGGGCATTGGAACGCGTGCGCTGGCCGCGAACGGGGAGCGATCGGCGATGCCGATTTCCGCGATAGCTGCCGATATCGCGCAATCGCGCGATGTTCTGCTGGATATTGCGACGCAGCGCCCCTTCAACGAGGTACCCCTTGTCGAGGATCCCGATGATCTTGGCAAGTTCCTCTTCCGTCAGTTCCTTGGCGCGGCGCTGAAACTCAATGCCGGCTTCCTTCAGGATGATCCGGCTGTTGGTCGGACCGACGCCGTAGATGTAGCCGAGGCTCACCCAGATGGGCTTGTCGGCGGGGATGTCAACGCCTGCAATACGGGGCATAGGATGGGCTCCAGATTAGCCTTGTTTCTGCTTGTGTTTCGTGTTCGTGCAGATTACCCGCACGATTCCCTTTCGGCGGACGATCTTGCAATTTTCGCAGATCCGCCTGACGCTGCTGCGCACCTTCATGGTCTAAATCCTCTCGTTCCGCCGGGACCCGACGGGGAATGGGGCATCTTAACCCAACTTTTCCCTCACTACAAGCGGACTTGAGCAGAAAAAATGATTGCATTCATTGCAATTTCGCGACTGCGGCTCTGCCGGCGAGGTATCCGGTGGCCCATGCCCATTGAAAGTTGAAGCCGCCGATTCGACCGTCGCAGTCCAGAACCTCGCCGGCGAGATATAGTCCGGGAACTTTTCGCGATTGCATCGTGCGAAAGTCGATCTCGTCGAGCGGCACGCCGCCGGCGGTGACTTCCGCGTAGTTCCACCCGCGATGGCGCACGATCGGAAGCGTGAGGCCGGTGAGCGCGTGCACGAGGAGTCTTCGTGCCTCGCGGGGCAGATGTCCGGCGGCTGTTCCCGCATCAATTGCGCAATCTCGCAGCAACGCCGTGGCGACGCGTTCGGGAAGTCGTGTGGCGACATGCGTCGCAATCGAAGCCTTCGGCCGGGCATTGGCTGACTCGATCAGCCAGCGTTCGACCTCTTCGAACGACTCGCCCGGCAGCAAATTGCATTTCATCACCGGCGCAAGGCCGCTTTCGTGAGCGATGGTCCAATGGCGGCTAGCGTCCATCACCACGGGGCCGCTGATCCCGAAGTGAGTCCACAGCAAGCTGCCGGTGCGATGATCGACGCGTTTGCCGGCGATGAATGTGGACAGCTCGACTTCCAGCGCGATGCCGGCAAGCGAGGCGTGAAACATCTGCGGCGCGAGCACCAAAGGAACCAAAGCCGCGTAAGTCGGAGTGACATGATGGCCCAGTTGCCGGAGCAATTGATAGCCCGACCCGTCGCTCCCAGTGAGCGGGAGCGATTGGCCGCCGGCGCAGAAGATCGCGCGACGGCTCTGAAGCGTGCCTTTGGAGTGGGTGATGACGAAGAAGTCGTTTTCGGCTGTCGGCGCGACAATCTGCGTCACGCGACTTTCAGTCTGCAGGCTGACTGCCAATTCGTGGCAACGGTGGAGCAGCGCGTTCAGCACGGCCCGCGCGGAATTGGCCGCGGGAAAGAGCTTGCCGGTGGATTCCAGCTTCAGTTCCACGCCGAGCGATGCAAACCAATCGACCGTCGCTTTGGCATCGAAGGCGGCAAGGATGTTGCGGATGATCTTTTGCGACCCGTTGAAATCGGCGGGCGCGACTTGCTTATGCGTCACGTTGCAGCGGCCGCCGCCGGACACCAGGATCTTCGCGCCCAGCGTCCGGGCGCCATCCAACACGACGATGCGATGCCCCGGCAGCGCTGTTTGCGCGGCAAAAATCGCCGACGCCAGCCCCGCCGCCCCGCCGCCGATGATCGCTAGATCTGCAAATTGATCCAAGATAGCCGAGGAAGATATCTCCATCTTCCCAGTGAATGTACTTCAGCGTCTACATCGCTACCTCTCGATGATGAGGCCCGAACCCAGGCGGGCCAGAAACCCCGGGTTTGCGGGCGCGATCCGGTGCCGCACATGCGATCGCGTCGGGTGATTGGGTTTCTGGCATCGGCGTTCCTCAGTGCAGTTGGAAATTCGATGGTTTTCCGTTGCCATGTTTGCACTTCCCGCAAGTGTAATGTCTCAAGTCGAGGCCAGCAGTTGGCGGACAAACGCCTTCTGCGCTGCATTGGAAGAACTGCCTTCCAAAAATTCCTTGAACAAGCGCCGCGATTCGGCGGCGAGCAGATTTCCCAGAATTCGCGGCATCTGACTTTCAGGACTCGCCGGCGGCCGAACCCTCTGGCGCCCCCCGTCGGCGGGAGCATCCACGGCGTAGAGAATCGTATCGACGGCCGCTTCCATTGCGGCGCCGAGGCACATGACACAAGGCTCCAGCGTCGATACCAGAATCAGATCCGTTGCGTCGGCGGGAATTTTTCCCGCCGTCCGGCTGAACGCGACCATCTCCGCATGCGCCGTTTTGATCTGCGACGCGTTCAGCTCGTTGTGCCCTCGCGCGATGATGCTGCCGTCGCCGCGCGCGATGACACAGCCGATCGGCACTTCCCCTTTTTCCAGGCCCTCCCGCGCCACCGCCAACGCTTCGCGCATCAGCGCTTCGATCCGATCCTGCGTGAGAACGGCTGCTCCCGGCGACGCGGTGCGCAGAGCTTCATCGAGATGCACGGCAATATCGGCCGGATTGTGGTAGACCGCGCGCATGCCGCCGGCGCGGAGCGTTTTCGCGTCGTTCATGCCACCGCAGGTTACGCCAAGACAGACCGCGCCCGCGTCCCGCGCGGTGTCGGCGTCATACGGCGTGTCGCCGATCATTACGCATTGAGCCGGCGACAGCTTCAACTTCCGGATCGCGGCAGCGAGGATGTCGGGTGCGGGCTTGCTTTCCGAAGCGTCCTCGGAAGTCGCAATCACGTCGAAACGGTCGGACCAGTCGACGCAAGCGCTGCGCCAGGTCGTGTGCAGTTCTTGTTTGCTGCTCGACGTCGCGATGGCGAGTTTCAGTTCGCGCCGCCGAAGATGCGCCAGAAGCGGCTCGACGCCGGGAAACGGCTTGAGGGTCGTTGATTCAGCGATCTTGGTGAATTCGGCAGTGTGCGCCGCACGAAGCGACTTGCCGTCGCGGCGCTCGATTTCCTCGCCAAGGACCGACGGCACGAGCTTGTCTCCGCCCTTTCCAACCTCGACAGCAATTCGGTCGGCGGCAACCACGTACCCGTGTTTCTTCAGTGCCTTGATCCAGGCTTCAACGTGGGCCTGGTTTGTGTCGATCAGGGTGCCGTCGACGTCGAAGACTATTGCACTCAGCGCCATGGGATACTTGTAGTCGCAAGGGGAAGTGCGGGGGAAGGGGGATTTTCGTCCCTTGCTGGAGCAATGGGGGCGGAGAGCGCAAGGAGTCCGGCGACAAGTCGCTCGGCTCCGCGCTGGCGCGACTCGCACGCCCCGATGAGTAATCGCACTGCATATACGCTCAGAGTAGCGCAGTTCCGAAGTTCACGGGAGCTGTCAACTTGTGGAAACGCTGTGTTGATCGCCGGGGCGTCAGAGTCGCGGCAGCGCGGAGCCGAGCGACTCGTCGCCGGACTCCTTGCGCCGCGTTGGGAAGTTTACGCGCGCCAAGAGCTTTGTTACGCTCAAATCGTGGTCTGTCCCCAGGGGTTTCACATCACGTTTGGGGTTTATCTGGCGCGCCCTCCCGGGTCCCGACGACCCCACGTCGACCGGAATCGGAACGAGTACGGTGCCCCGCTTGCGCAACGGATCCCGACCTGGAGCGATGGATGAGGGAGCAGGCTGCGTTTCCTTCAATACGGCTCAACGATGCGCAGCGGAAATTGACCGAGCGGGCAAATCTCGACGTTGCCATGCAATTCCGATGGAAGATCCACGCCGTCGCTGCGCAAAGCGATCATGTCCATGTTGTGGTGACGGCCGCGAAGGATCCGGAAGAACTTCGGGAGGCGATCAAGGCGGCCGCGAGCAGGGCGCTGAACGAAAAATACGGCGGCCGGCCGTGGTGGGCAGTGGGCGGCAGTTGCAAGTATCTGTGGAAGCGAGATTACTTTGAGTCTTCGGTGAAGTACGTGCGGGATCAGCGGGATTGAGGATGCAGAAACGATGCCGCGCACTGAGCGGCGCGCCGTCGCACATGCACCGACGACAAAGATTCAATTCGCCGCGGCACCCGGCAGCGTGAGCGGAGTCACGGTCACCGACACATCCAGATCGTGCGTGCGGGCGCCGACGATCACGCCCTTCACGGGGCTGATGTCGTCGTAATCGCGGGCCCAGCCAACGGTGACGTGCTCGAGGGAGGGAATGACGCCGTTGGTGGGATCGAGGTCGAGCCAGCCGAAATCGGGGAAGTAGACGGAGACCCAGGCGTGGGAAGCGTCGACGCCGGCGAGGCGCCTGCCGCCGGCCGGGGGGTGCGTCAGGAGGTAGCCGCTGACGTAACGCGCGGCCAGCCCGAGCGAGCGAAGGCAGCCGATCTGGAGATGGGCGAAGTCCTGGCAGACGCCGTGCCGATCGCGGAGCACGTCGAGGATCGGCGTGCCGACAGTGGTGGCGCCGGCCTGGAACTTGAATTCCTGGTAGATGCGTTGGGTAAGCTCGAGAACGGCGTCGTGCAGCGATCGCCCGCTGCCAAAGCTGGGGCGCGCGTAATCGGCGAGCTCCTTGGAGCGCGGGATGTAGGCGGAGTCAAAGGTGAACTGCCGGGCATCGAGCGTGGCGGGGTCGCGGCGCGTGGTCAGAAGGGTGGCGGCCTGCTCCCATTCCATCGCGCGAAGCTGCAGCGGCTGCTCGAACGCGCTGACGTCGACCTCGCTGCGAGACTCGACGCGCAAGCCATCGTGCGGCTCCTGCACGCTGAACCAGCTCATGTGATTGCCGAAGAAGTCGATGCGATCGCGGCGGAGCGCCGGGCCGGGCGTGATCGCAATGTTGTTGACGTGACAGATCTGCCGGTTGGTGTCGCGCGGCCGCAGATGCACGAGATTGTGGGAGAGCGGGACGGATTCGCCGTAGTGATAGTCGGTGGTGTGCGTGACGCGATATTTCATGATCCCAGCTCCCGGCCGACGCTCAACAGCGTCGGCGCCACCGCGGCATGGGAGAAATACGTTTGACTGACGATCTGCGAGATGGACGCCATGTCGGCAAATGTCTCGGCGAGGATTTTATCGAGTCCGGGCCGACGACCGCTGATGTTTTCACAGGCGGCCGGTATATCGGCCAGCTTCAGCATGGTGCGCAGCTTGAGCGCGATCTGCCGATCGCGGTTTCGCTTGGGGTCGTTCGAATCGCGGGGCAGCTTGCCGAGATGTTCCTCGATCACCTGCACCTGAAATGCAATCGATCGCGGGTTGGTCTCGTCAGCCAGCAGAAGATCGACCGCGGCGGCGGCTTCCATTCGCGTGAGATAGCGACGCCGGTAGGTCAGTGAACTGTCAGCGATCTCGAGAACGCTTTCGAGCAGTGCGTTTTCTTCGGGCCACACGTCAATCAGGACGCCGCGGAGCAAACGCGCGGTGGAGACGCCGCGCTCGAGGCGCTGACCGATGTCGAGGAAGCTCCACGCCTGCCCGCGCGTCATCGACTCCGCGACGACGCCGCCGAAGGCAAGCAAACCGGCGGCGAGTTTATTGAGCAGTTCCAGCGCCCCGGCAATCTGATCGGTGTCCGGCGCGGACTCGGACATGTCGCGTTCGATGTTTTGCAAAATGCGCCACGCGTCGGCGGAAATGCGGTCGCGCAGAACGCGGGCAAGCTGGTGAACGTCGCTGATGGTGACCCGCAGGCGTCCGGGGCCGTTGGGGTCAAACAGCTCGTGCGCCAGCGCCTGCTCGATGCCCGGGCCCAGCGGCGGCGTGGCGGTTCCCAGAAGCAGGCGCGCCAGGACGGCAATCGTGCGCGAGGTTTCTTCATCGCTTTGCTCGAGAATTCGGCCGAAAACGCACCGGGCGGCGCGAACGGTCGCCTCGGCGCGCCCGACGTAGCGACCAAGCCAGAAGAGATCGTCCGCCACGCGGCTGGGAAGCGCCGCGTCATCGCGGCTGATTTCCAGGGGCTGCCACGCAGGAGTGAGAAGGCTGATCTCACTGACCGGGCGATCCGCGAGAATCCACGTGTCTTTGGTGCCGCCCCCCTGCTGCAGCGAAACAACCTGACTGGTGTCCGATCCGGTGACGCGGGTCAGGCCGCCGGGCATTACCGCGTAGGAACCATTGTCGGCCGTGAGATAGGCGCGGAGCACGTAGCGGCGCGACTGAATCTGCTGGTTTTGCAGGACCGGCGTCGTATACGAAACGATGTGTTCCTGCGCGATGTAATCGCCCGGACATGCTTTGATCTTGTCAGCCAGCTCCAAGCGCGCGGCTTTGGACAACTCCTCGCCAAAGAGCAGGTCCATCTTATGGCTGGGGTAGGCAGGCTTGATGACCAGCCGCGGGAGATTGTCCAGAACATATTGCAGCGAGTTCGGATCGCCGCACCACCAGGTTTCCACGGACGGTATCAGCAGTTCTTCGCCGAGCAGGTGCTTGCAGATGCCGGGAAGAAACGGGAGGAAGACCGGAGCGCGCAAAACGCCGCTCCCCAGCGCGTTGGCAATCGCGACGTGCCCCTCGCGCACCGCCTCGATGAGACCGGGAACCCCAAGGAACGATCGCGAGTAAAGCTCGAGCGGATCGCAGAAATCGTCATCGACCCGGCGGAGAATCACGTCGATCCGCTGCAGACCGCCGAGCGTTTTGAGATAGACCAGACCGTCGCGCACGGTCAGATCGTTCCCCTGCACCAGGGCGTAGCCGAGGTAACGGGCGAGATAGACGTGCTCAAAGTAGGTTTCGTTGTACGGCCCGGGCGTCAGGAGCACCACGCGCGGATTTTCGCGGTTGGCCGGGGCGAGCGATGCCAGCGTGCGTCGCAGGGCGATGAAAAACGGCGCCAGCCGCAGAACGTTGCATTGGCGAAAGACATTGGGAAGCACGCGCGACAGCACGATGCGGTTTTCCAGCGTGTAGCCCGCGCCGGAGGGCGCCTGCGTGCGATCGGTGAAGACGCGCAACCGGCCGTCGGCGCAGCGGATCAGATCGGCGCCGTAAAGGTGGAGCCATTGCCCGCGCGGCGGCGTGATGCCGTGGCAGGGGCGAAGAAATCCGGGGTTGGCGTAGATGAGTTCGGGGGGAAGAAGCCCCTCGGCGACGCAGGTCAACGGGCCATAGAGATCGGCCAGCAACAGGTCCAGAAGGCGGGCGCGCTGGACGAGCGCGTCACCGACGCGCCTCCACTCGTCGGCTGCGAGCAGCAGCGGAACCAAGTCGAGGCTCCACGGCCGGTCCTGGCCTTTCGGATCGCCGTAAACATTATGCGTGATTCCGTTTTCGCGGATCAGCCGGCGAGCCTGCTCCCAGCGGCGCATCAACTCCTCGCGCCCAGGTCGTCGAGCATGCTGACCATCATCCCCCAGTGCGGTCGCAGGGCGCCGTCGTTCTCGATCATCTCATCGCAGACCGGGGAGAACGACGCATATTCGTCGGCAAAGCCGCGCGTATGGGCCACGGAATTGGAAGCAGACGAAGTGGTCATTTGCCGCAATCGATGCCTGGCGGAGTTTCACAGGTTCGGCTTCCGCGAGTGCCCATCATCATAGTATCCACGAAGCGCATGCAGCGGCGACTCCCGATCCGGCCCGCACCCTAACCCTCCACCGGAGTTCCAGGGGAGGGGAAAAGTTTCGCGCGTGACCGCGGAGGCGAGCAACCCGGCTCCGCGCGGCGTTCTTCACTCTCGCCGCAGGTCCAGCGTAAGCGGCATCTCGCGCGTGACGGGCAGTTCGACGATGCGCATCGGTCCGGGCGTGTGGCCGAACTTGAAGAATCGCGCGATGCGCCTTCCCTCGGCTTCATACGAATTGACCGGGAAGTTCTCGTAGCTTCGCCCGCCAGGGTGCATGACGTGATACGTGCATCCGCCGATGGAGCGCTGCGCCCAGGTGTCAACGATATCGAAAACCAGCGGGCTATGCACGCCGATGGTCGGCTGCAGGCAGTGCGCGGGCTGCCAGGCGCGGAATCTGACGCCGGCGACGGCTTGGCCGTTCGTTCCCGTCGGGTGCAGCGGCACCTTCACCCCGTTGCAGGTAATCACGTGACGCGAGTCGATCATCCCGTTGACCAGCACCTGCAGGCGCTCGAGCGAGGAATCGACAAAACGAACCGTGCCGCCGGCGCTTCCCTCTTCGCCCAGGACATGCCACGGCTCGATCGCCTGGCGCAGCTCCATCACAACGCCGCGATGTTCGATCTGGCCCCAGTGCGGGAAGCGGAATTCCAGGTGAGGCTCGAACCATTCGAGGCTCATCGGAATGCCCGCGGCGTTTTGCTCGATGATGATGTCTTCAAGATCCTGGCGAACAAAATGCGGCAGCATGAAGCGGTCGTGAATCTGCGTGCCCCACCGAACCAGTTGCTGCTCATACGGCTCGCGCCAGAAGCGCGCGATCAGAGACCGGAGCAGCAGATGCTGCACCAGGTTCATGCGCGGATGCGGCATCATCTCAAAAGCGCGCAGTTCGAGCAGACCGAGCCGGCCGGTCGCAGAGTCGGGGTTGTAGAGCTTATCGATGCAGAATTCGGCGCGATGGGTGTTGCCGGTGGTGTCGATCAGGAGGTTGCGAAAGATGCGGTCGACCAGCCAGGGGGCCGTCGCGCCGTGCTGCGGCACCTGCGAAAACGCGACTTCAAGCTCGGCAACCTGGTCCGCGCGCGCCTCATCGACGCGCGGAGCCTGGCTGGTGGGGCCGATGAACAGCCCGCTGAACAGGTAAGACAGTGCCGGGTGATTGTTCCAGTATCCCAGCAGACTCTTGAGCAGATCAGGCCGTCGCAGGAATGGTGAGTCGGCCGGGGTGGCGGCGCCGACAACGATGTGATTTCCGCCGCCGGTTCCGGTATGCCGGCCGTCCACCATGAACTTCTCGGCGCCCAGACGAGTGAGACGAGCCTCTTCATAGATGGCGTTGGTATTTTCGACCAGCTCGTCCCAGGTGCCGACCGGGTCGGTGTTGACTTCAATGACGCCGGGATCGGGCGTGACTTTCAAAGTATGCAGACGCGGGTCATACGGCGGCGTGTATCCCTCGATGAGAACGGGAATCTTCAAATCCGCGGCGGTTTCTTCGATGGTCGCAATCAGTTCGAGATAGTCTTCGAGAAAACGCTGCGGCGGCATGAAGACGCGCATCGTGCCGTTGCGTACTTCCACACACAACGCGGTGCGCACGATCCATGGCGCCGATTCCAGGTGCTCCGGCGGCCCTTCGTGCGGACCAGCCGAGTATCGCGGGTCGGGCGGGCCCAGAGGTTTGCGCGGCCCGAGCTTGCCTGTGGTCGGTGTTCCCGGCGCACCGGGCGATTGCTCTACAAAACCCTGCGGATTTCGCGGCGACTGACCGCCGGCTACAAACCGCTGGCCCAGCAAAACGGCGCGCTGCGGCAGACCCTCGCGCGGCGCGAACGGATCCATCTCATGCACGAACGGATAATCCGTCTTCACCACCCACGGCAGCGAATCGAGCGGAAGGCGATACCCCATCGGTGAATCGCCAGGCACCAGATACATGCGCTCCGGGCGGTAGAACCAGTCGCCGCTCACCCAGACACCGGAGCCATCGACGAAGTGATCGCGCCGCAACGGCAGCGCGTAGCCGACGATCTTGTCGAGCCCCTGCTCGAAGACCTTTGCCAACCGAGCGCGGTCTTCGGGATTATCGAGCTTGTTGTCAAACGGATCGACGTTGACCGGCAACCGGCGCTCTTTCCAGAGGTAATACCAGACATCTTCATATCCGGCCACGGCGAAGCGAGGCTCGACGCCAAGCCGCTCTGCGAGGCGCGTGACAAAGCCGTGCGGAGCGTCTTCGGCAAAGCGAACGGGCTTGGTCTCGTCTGCCACAAGAGCCGGGTTTGTCCAGATCGGCTCCCCATCCCTGCGCCAATACAGCCCAAACGCCCATCGCGGCAATGACTCGCCGGGATACCACTTGCCCTGCCCGTGATGGAGCAATCCGCCGGGCGCAAAGCGATCGCGCAATCGGCGGAGCAACTCATCGGCGCGCCGATACTTCATCGGCCCCAGCGCCAGGCTGTTCCATTCGGGGAGGTCCATGTTGTCGACCGACACAAATGTCGGCTCGCCCCCCGTCGTCAAGCGCACGTCGCCGCGTGCCATGTCGGCATCCAACTGCTGGCCGACTGCGTCAATCTCCGCCCATTGCTCTTCGGTATACGGCTTGGTCACGCGCGGGTCTTCGTGAATCCGCGTGACGCTCATCTCGAAGCCGAAGACAGCCTCGCCGCCGCCGGACAGTTCGTCCTGCGGATCGATGCTCGTGACGGTCACGTCGCTGACGGAGAACGCGCCCGTGATGGGGGCCGCGGTCAATGGGTCCGCAGTGCAAGCCAGCGGAATGTGCCCCTCGCCGGCGAGCAAGCCGGAAGTCGCGTCCAGTCCGATCCATCCCGCGCCCGGCAGATAGACTTCAGCCCAGGCGTGCAGATCGGTGAAGTCTTTCGACGCGCCGCTGGGGCCCTCGAGGGATTTGACGTCCGGCGCAAGCTGAATCAGATAGCCCGATGCGAATCGTGCGGCCAGACCCAGGTGGCGCATCAGTTGCACGAGGAGCCAGGCGCTGTCACGGCAGGAACCGCTGGCAAGCGTCAGCGTCTGCTCCGGAGTCTGCATCCCGGGCTCCAGCCGGATCAGGTATTTCACATCATTGCTCAGACTCTGATTGAGCTCGACGAGATAGTTGATCGTCGTGACGTTGCTTTTGCGATATTTGGCAATCAGTGCCGCGAGCTTCGGTCCGGCGGGCGTCGTTTCCAGATACGGCGCCAGCTCCCGCGACAGCGTTGCGTCATACGCGAATGGGTATTGGTCGGCCGACTTCTCGACGAAGAAGTCGAACGGATTGATGACCGTCAGCTCCGCGACGAGATCCACCTCGACGGAAAACTCCCGCGTCTTTTTTGGAAACACCAGCCGCGCCAGCCGGTTGCTGTACGGATCCTGTTGCCAATTGATGAAATATTCTTCCGGCTTGACCGTGAGCGAATAACTCACGATGGGCGTGCGGCAATGCGGGGCCGGCCGCAGGCGGACCACCTGCGGCGAAAGCCACACGTCCTTTGGATAGCGGTAGCTGGTCTTATGATTCAGGGCAACACGAATAGCCATGCGCAAACTTTCGTAGCGAGGAAAAACGAGAGATAAGTTGGATGAGCGAGTTCTTGGGTTGGTTGGCCAGAAGTATACAGGCTCAACTCCGCGAGTCGAGTCTAGTGGGAACCGGGCCGTGCGCCTCGCGGAAAAATGAAGAAAGTTCTGTTGTCAACGCACGGGGATGCATACACTGCGGTGGATGCGCGGCTCTCTCGCGTTGCGTAAAGCGAGTCAGAACCGCAACCTCCGTCAAGGGCACATCCATGTTGCTTGCCGATATCTTCTCGATTGCGTTGTCAATCATTGGTTTTTTATTATCGCTTCAGGGCCTGTGGATGATCAGCCGGGCGCTGTGGCCCGCGCGGGTGGCGAACGCCTGTCAGCGGGTTCACCGCAACAGCACGGCGAGCTTTTTGCTCGGACTGCTGATCATTTTCCTGGTGATCATCCTCGCGATCGTGACCGCCAAGCGCGGCGGAGCGCCGGGACAATTCTTCGCCTTTGCGCTGGGCTCGGCGTTCGTCGTCTATGCGAATGTGGGCGTCGCGGGGCTCGCGACCCATATCGGCCAGCGCCTCCCATCACCGGCCGACTCGCAGCGCCCTGGCGCGCCACCGTGCGCGGCGGCGTGGCGCTTGAACTGGCATATCTTGTCCCGATTGTGGGGTGGCTCGGATTGCTGCCGATTTCGTTGATTCTTGGAGCGGGGGCGAACACACTCGCTTTTTTCGCGATTCCCGAAGTGACGCCCGTGAATCCATGAAACTCGATTTTCCACTCTCGCGACGCGACGCCCTGCTGGCCGCCAGCGGCGCGGCGCTTACTGCGTCAATGGGCGGCTGCGAGAAACTCATCAGCCGGGCGACCGCGGAACTCGGCGAGAAGCTTCCCGACTCAATTTCACCTCCGTCGGGCGCGCAGATTGATCCGATTCATCATCTGCTGAACCGCGCGGCGTTTGGCCCATGGCCCGGAGACGTCGATGATGTCCGGAAAATGGGACAGGCTGCCTGGATCGAACAGCAGCTTCAGCCTGACTCGATCGAGGATCATCTCTGTGACCTTCGCGCCCGCCGATTCGAGGAGCTTGAGCAGCCCGCCGGCGAATGCTTCGAGTATGACAAACCCATTCTGCGCCGTGACATGGCCCGGCACGCGCTGCTGCGCGCGCTCTACAGCAAGCGGCAGCTCTTCGAGGTGATGGTCGGCTTCTGGACCGATCACCTGAACATCAACATCGAAAAAGGGGACTGCATCTATCTCAAGCCGGCGGACGACCGGGAAGTGATTCGCCGCCACGCGCTGGGCAAATTCCGCGACCTGATCCGCGCCTCCGCAACGTCGCCGGCGATGCTGGTTTACCTGGACGGCAATCAGAACCGCCGAGCGTCGCCGAAGGATATCCCCAATGAAAATTACGGACGCGAGCTCATGGAGCTGCACACGCTCGGAATCGACGGCGGCTACACGCAGCAGGATGTCTTCGAAGCGGCGCGCTGCCTGACCGGCTGGCACGTCCGCACCGGCTTTCGCAAGGGAACGGTCTTTTTCGATCCGGCAATTCACGATCACGGCGCAAAACGTGTCCTGGGACAATTGATCGACAACAAAGATCCTGCGCGGGACATCGAGCAACTGATTGACATCGTCACTCATCATCCATCGACCGCCCGGCACATCGCAACAAAACTCGTCCGGAGGTTCGTTTCGGATGATCCCCCGCCGAAGCTGGTGGCGCGGGTCGCGGAAACGTTTACACGATCCGATGGCGACATCCGCTGCACGGTCCGGTCGGTTCTGGATTCAGAGGAATTTGCCGCTTCACGCGGCAGCAAATTCAAATCCCCGTTTCGGCTTGTCGTCAGCACATTGTGCGCCGTCGGGGCCGACACTTTCGCGCACGATCCGCTGATTGAGTATCTCGTGCGGATGGGGCAGGGCGTCTTCCAGTATCCAACGCCCGACGGCTACCCCGACAAAGCCGCGCCGCTCCTGGCGACTCTACTGTGGCGATGGAACCTGGCGTTCGCACTTTCCTCAAACAGCGTTCCGTCGGTCACGGCTTCGGTGGACAAACTGCTGACGGCGATCGGAGCTACGCAGGCAACCGCATCCAGGCAGTTGTTTCGGCATTTGAACGGCCATGATCCCAACGATCGGCAGTTGGAAGCTCTTGCCGCCGTCAACGATTCCAGGGACGTGGCGGCGCTGATCCTGTCCTCGCCGGCGTTTCAAAGGTGTTGAGCGATGCCTGATGCCACATCGCGGAGAGGCTTTCTCCGCAATCTCATCTTCGCCCAGCCCCCTGCCGTTCCCGATTCCGGCGCGAAAACCCTCGTTTGCATCTTTCTCCGCGGCGGCGCCGATACGCTCAACATGCTCGTGCCATACGGCGACGACGACTATTACCGCAACCGTCCAACGCTGTCGATTCCGCGCCCGTCTGCATCGCAAAACTCCGCGATTCAATTGAACGATTTCTATGCACTGCACCCAAAGCTCAAACCGCTGCTCCCCGTCTTCCAGGAAGGCCGGCTCGGTTTCGTGCAGGCAGTTGGCTCCGACAACCCCACCGGCTCGCATTTTGACGCGCAGGATCAAGTCGACCACGGCGAAGCCTACGGACGCAGCCTCGGCGGCGGCTGGCTGGGCCGGCATCTCCGCGCCCGCGTGCAGCCCGCAGTGGCATCCGGCGCGCTCTCGGCTGTTGCGATCGGAGCCGCCCTTCCAGAGTCATTGCGAGGAGCGCCAGCCGCCAGCGCGTTTCACTCGTTGGACGAGATCCAACTTCCCCGCTCCAGCGGCCAGGCAAGCGTCATCGCCAAAGCGCTCTCCGATCTTTATGCGACCGAGGTCGGACTGCTCGCCGATCAGGGCGAGCAAACGTTGCGGCTCCTGTCGCGCGTCGAGACATTGCGCGGCAAGCCCTACGCTCCCCGCGCCGGCGCGGCATACGCCGACGACGGCTTCGGGCCATCTCTGCGCGAGATTGCGCGGATCGTCAAAGCCGGTCTCGGGCTGGAAGTGGCCTGCATCGATCTCGGTGGCTGGGATACCCATTTCTTCCAGGGCGCGCCCGTCGGTGGACAAGCCGGCCCAATCGAATCACTCGCGCGCGGCCTGGCCGCATTCGACGCAGACTTGGTTGGATATCGCGACCGTGTGACCACGATCGTGATGACAGAGTTCGGCAGGCGTCTGTACGAAAACGGCTCCGCCGGCACCGACCACGGCCGCGGCTTCGCCTTTTTCGCGCTCGGCGAACAAATCAACGGCGGCACCATCCACGGCGACTGGCCCGGACTGAAAGAGGAGCCCAGCCTGCCAGGGCCGGGCGGCATGGAAGTGCGGTTCGATTACCGCTCGGTGCTCGCGGAGGTGCTCTCACACACGACGTCGGGAGCGCAAGTTTCTAAAGTGTTCCCCGATTTCACGGCTCAGCGCATAGGGCTGTGTCGATCATCACCGCCCGCTGCACTGTCGGTGGGCTGATGTCAAAAGAGCCCTGCTAAATCCTGACGCTCACCGTTGCCACGCTTCCGGGTTGAACGCCCACCTGAACGTGGCCTTTCGCCCTGCCGCGGCTGGCAAGGACGCGGTAGCCGCCGGCGCGAACCCCGGCCATGACGAAGTTTCCGCCTGCATCTGTCGAAGTGATATGCTTCATCGCGTATCGCACAAATATTCGACCTCCCGGCTTTCGCAGGACAACATGCACGCCCTGCATCGGAGCGCCGGAACTCGAATGTACAAATCCGCGGATGGTTCCCAGCCCGCGATGAACAGCGATCCACGGATGGTAGTACCACCAGTGATGCCACGCGTGATGGTGCTCGAGCCATTCATGCTCGCGGGACTCACGCCATTCATGCTCGCGGGATCCACGCCACTCATGTTCGCGAGATTCGTGTATGGGAGGGTCAACTCCCTTTAAGTGCGGATTGATGTGCGTGTTGGCATGGACAAGATGGGGCTTTACCGCACTGGGAGCGGGGGCATGAATGGCCGCCGCGAATGTTCGACTCAGCGGCTGGAGTTGCGCCACCGCCATCAGGGCGACAGCGCTTGCGATCGGACGGATAAATCTTCGGAGTGGAAGGAAGCGGTTGGTCATCAGTTGAAGTTGTTTGCCCGTGTTATTCATCCGTCTGGATCGCCTTGTTTAGCGTTAGGCTCTGTCTGAAAACCCTAAGTCCTCACGACGGCTCAGAATGGCTTTGGCCGCTACGCGCCCTGGCGACATCAGGGTCCGTAGACCCTTTGAGCCGGGGCAACGACGCGGACGAAGCCATTCTGAGCCGCCTCCGGTGGGCCGGATTCGATCCGCCTGCTTCGTTGCCGCCCCTTGATGGCTCTACGGAGCCGGACTGCGGGGCGACGCCTCGCAGTCGAATCGAATCCGGCCCATCGCGAGGGCTTAGGGTTTTCAGACAGAGCCTAGTGCGTACGTGCGTTCAACATCGCATCGATCGCCTCGGGAAGTTGCGGATTAGAGAGCATTAAGGCAATCTGCCGCTCCAGCCAATTGTTCAACACGACCACGGGGCCAGCGTCTGCGACAATTTTCTTTGCCGAATCTTCAAGTGATTGCCGCTGCTTCAAAAAATCCGCGTTCGTCATTTTCCGGACGTTGGCAAGCCAGGTCGTCACCTGCTGGGCAACCGACTGCGCTTTGGATTCGTCCGCCCCGGCAACCAGGTAGCCGACGGTGAACGCGCTGTCATGAATCGTCGCGTCGGTGGCGACGTCGCCGGTGTCGGGTTTCTCGTCGGGGTCGGAAGCAGCTTCCTGCAGTTCGTCCGCCGTGCTCATCATCAGTTCTTCCGGATCGCTGACTTCATCCGCGTGAGTTGCCAGATAGGCCGCGAATTGACTCGCTTTGAGCTTCTGGCAAAGGGCCGGGGATTTTGCCCTGGCGGACGCCGTAACCGTCAGATCGTCGTCCAACTGAACTGCCGTGCCGTCCATCATCCCCAGCAGATCATTCCGCAGGCTGGCAATTTGACGATCGTCCTTGCCGTCAAGCAGTGCGGCGTAAAGATTTTTCAGTGCGGCAACGAACTGCGGGGTGGTCTTCGCGGGCGACCGCGTTTTTTCGGCGGACGTCCCAGACGCCGCTAAACGCAGGGCGTTCAGTTGCTCGATCGACAGATCAAACTCGTAGATGGTGTCGAGTGCGTTGACGCGGAGGCTCGCGTCGTTGATGTCCGCGGGCAGTTCCACCACCGCAGCCGCATTGCCCGGCGCCGGCTCGGGGGTCTTCGCCGCTTTTTTGGGTCTGGCAATTGCAATTCCGTACAGGAGAAAAATCCCCAACATGCCCGAGAGGTGGAGAACTCGGCGAACTGGCATGGAAGCATCTCCTGCGATCGACATGGCCCGCTTACGAGCAGATGTAAAACAACGAATTCTATCTCGGCGATCAAAAACCGCAAAGCAAAGCCGTGGTGGCGTGCTGGCGCCCTCTGGCCCCTTCTGACACGTAATCGACAACGGGAAGGTCACTCATCGGTTGCTCGTGTCAGCTTGCCGCCTGACGGAGCGCAGCTACCGCGGTTCGTACATCCGCGAGGCGCTGAGTACCGGCTTCACGTTCGATCGCCAGAGGGCCGTCATAGCCTGTCGCTTTCAACGCGTTGAGGAAACGACGGGGATCGACCTGACCGGTTCCGAACGGCACTTCATCCCCCCACTGCTGGCCGGGCTCGCGAGAGGCGACGGCGTCTTTGATATGAACATGGCCGATCCGTTGACCAAGCGCGCCGACCGCCGTGATCGGATCACCGGCGCCGTAAAGGATCATATTTGCCGGGTCGAAATTAATGCCGACGGTTGGGGAGTGAAGTTCTTCAAGAAATTCCCGCAGTTCATGGGCCGGCTCCTGGCCAGTTTCAAGCAGCAGCCGAACGTCGGATGCGGCCAGCATCTCAGCCGCTTCGCGAACGCGATCGGCCATCAATCGGTGCTCTGCTCGACTGCTCGATGGCACGAAACCAATATGCGTCGTCACGCTCGGCAGCTTCAATTCGCGGGCAACACGAGCGGCGGCGGCCACCCGCTGACGCCGCGCGGGCCACAAATCGTCGGGTACGAAACCACCGGTACGGCGAATCGAGTCGATGCTCGAATAGTCCTCCCCGTCAAAGCTGATCATGCCACCGGTGAATTGGAGCATCGAATCGCGCAACGTCGCGATCGCCCGCTTTCTGGCGTCATCGTCCATTGTAATCAGCGGGGCGAGGGCGAGCTGCACATGGCTCAATTGCAGCAATCGAACGCGATCAAGCAAATCTTCGATGCTGCGCGGCTGGAGCGACCAACTGCAGACGGCAATGTCGTGACCATTGATCTGCATTACGCTTCCGCGGCCGCCAGTGCCGGAACGGCCATATTAGGGAATCAAACATTGATGTAAACTGAAAATCTGCAGTTCTGAAAATCTGGGTGTGGCGCTCGAAAGTGGCAATCGGCTCCGAGTAGGGCGGGATTCATCCCGCCGATTTGTTGGCCGGCTGAGAAAACGGCGGGATGAATCCCGCCCTACGATCGCAAAATCTGCAATCGCCACAAATAAAAGTTACACCCGAAAATCTGCAGTTCGCGGGACTGCGGCATTGAGGACAGATCGCCTTCTGGTCGTCGCGAACGAAACGGCGTCCGCGCTTCTTCTGAGTGACAAAACTTTCACTTGACGTCTAAAACGTTTTGTCGGTTCGGCGATATGATTGAATTCTAGCCTAAACAATATGAACCAACGGTACAAAGTCTCCATCGTCGGAAATCTCGCCGTGCTCACCCTCATTGCGACGACAGCTCTTGCCGGCAAGCAGGGAAGGATCGATCTCAAAACGATGGTCACGCCGCTCTACACTGTGGAGCAAGACGCCTTTGTTCGGCACAACGGCGAGCGGTACTCCAACCGACCACTGTATTGCAATCATCTTTATGCCATCGTGCTCGCCGGCGATAAGCCGTGCGCCATGGTCGGAGAGCAGGCGGACATCTTCGGGAACCTGATGTTTGCTCTGATCAGAAACGGCCGGGGAACCTGGCTGCAGAATGCCACCGATATAACCTCGAAATATCGCCCCGGAAGGATGGAATGGATCGTCGGGGATCGGGCGTGGGGAGCCACGACCGTCCATTTGGAGATCGTGCCCAGCGCGAGGGCGCCGGCATGGCTGCGCATGTGCGCGTGGATAACGCGCAACCCGGCGATACGCTGGCATGGGCCAGTGGCGCCGCGACCAAGCAGAAATCCAGCATCCTTTGGGTGTATGACCAAACCAGCCTCAAAAGCGGACTCGAAAAACGCGGATTCGTTCCCGACGACTGCAAAAACAATGCGGTAAAGACATCTGGCGATCGGTGGACCGTTCAGGCGGCGAACCACGCTCATTCGCCGATGGCAGCAGGTCGATGCAGCGCGCCTACGCAGATCGTGATCGGCGATGCCGGAAGCTGGGAAGATCCCGCCGCGCTGTTAGCGAGTCATGGAACGGAGCAGCCGATTGCGTGCGGGGGGGTTCCCATCGGATCGGATCAGGACATCTACTGGAGCCTGCTCGGCCCAGATGTTGTCGGGGGCGGATCGCCCTCCGATGTGTTCGCGGCGGGGATGAAACGAGAATTGTCCATTCAAAACCGAGTCGTGGTCGATACGCCAGATCCCTGGCTGAACGCCGGCGTTGGCGCGTCCTCCATCGTCGTCGATGCCTGTTATCGGGATGGAGTCTACACCCACTCCGGCATGCGATGGGCGACAGCGTTGCTGGGGTGGCGCACCGTGTTTGGCGGAACAGTCTTCGGCTGGCATGACCTGGTCAAGGACGATGCCGCCCTGTTCATCAGCAAGCAGATAACCCACTCCGACTACACGACCGCCGTGGCGGATCCGAAAGCCCGGCTCAGCAGCCAGGCGCCCCAATCTCGCATGTTTGGAAAAGGACGGATCGATTTCGACGATCCGCACCACTACGACATGCAGAGCCAGTTTTTCGATCAGATCGAGCATGCGTGGCGCTGGACCGGGGATCCGGATCTGGAAAAACTGCTCAAGCCATCGCTCGATCTGGATTGCGAATACATCAAGGACTGCTTCGATCCCGCTGGATTGGGCATCTATGAAAGCTATGCCAACACCTGGCCCACGGACGACCAGTTTTACAATGGCGGCGGCACTTCCGAGGAAACTGCCTATGCCTATCGTGCTGAGCTGACCGCGCTGCAACTCGCACGGCGCAGGAGACCAGCAAGGCATTCAACTGCACTCCGCCGCGGTCGAGCGCATCCGCAAAGGCTTCTTCGATCTGCTCTGGAGTCGCGACAAGGGACACCCCGGCGCCTACCGCGAACAATACGGCCTGAAACGTCTTCACGAGAGCGGATGGCTCTATGCGATCTTTTGCCCGATTGACGCGGGTCTGCTCACAACCGAGCAATCGGCCGAGGCGTTGCAATACACGGAATGGGCGCTGGAGCGCATGCCCATGCCCTATGGCGGCGAACAGTGCTGGCCCTCCAACTGGGTGCCGTCGATCTGGTCCGTGCGTGAGATGTGGTCGGGGGATGATTATCAGTTGGCGCTGGCCTACTTTCAGACCGGCCTGCCGGACGATGGCTGGAAAGTCTTCCGCGGAATGTTCCCCCAGCAGGAGCTGTTTGGCCCCGTCCCGGGCGATATGGGACACCCGGCTGGCGGGACTGATTTCAACGATTGCAACAGCATGTTTGCAAGGACCGTCGTGGAGGGGCTCTTCGGTTATACGCCGGATTATCCCAATGGCATCGTGAAGGTTGCGCCGCAATTCCCGAGCGATTGGGATCATGCCTCGATCACGACGCCGGACATGTCGATCGCCTATCGCATCAAGGGAACGAATTCGAGCTGCAAAATCACCCTGGCGAAACCATGCGCCATGGATGTGCAATTGCCGGTGTCGAGCACTGCTGTCGATGCGGTCACCGTCAATGGAGCCCCCGTCAAATGGGAGCTTGTTCCAGGCTTTGGCCGAAGTATTGTGAAGGTGGAGGTTCCTGTGGGGAGCGCCGCCGATATCGCGATCACCACGCACGATACGCTGAAGACTTTCCCAGCGGTTCATCTATCGGGAGCGGTGGGAGAGCCGGTAACGCTCTCGGCCGACGACGCAACGCTCACCGATTTCCACGATCCCCAGGGCGTGCTGCAGAATGCGAAGATTGAAAAGGGAACGATCACCGCAACACTCAGTACCAACGCGGGAGATCATGTTGTATTTGGCCTTGCCACCGTCGGGGCTGCGCAGCAGTGGCGGATGTTCAAGATTCATGTCACCGACGTAAAGGCTGATACTGAATTGGCCGCGAAAACCGAAGTCGATGTACCCGCGGGCGCACGATTCGATCAGGTCGACATGCAGCCGCAGATGAACGGTGACATTCGCACCATCTACCAACAACAATACGTTTCCCCTCGCCCCAATACTTGTTCGCTGCGTCTGGCGACCGACGGATATTCCACCTGGCAAATGTCCCTTGGATCAGAGCTGCATACCCCCAAAGTCACTCTCGACCTCGTCGCGTCGCTCTCGGATGGCCATGGAAATATTCTCGCGGGCAAGGGCGTTCCCTTCCGCACACCCGATCCCGGCAAAAACATCGCCTTCACCTCCCGCTGGGACAATTGGCCGAAGCAGGTGGAGATCCCTGTTAATAAAACTGGTACCGCGGCGTGGTTTCTTCTCTGCGGCACGACCAATCCGATGGAAGTCCGCATCCCCAACGCCGAGCTGCGCATGACCTATGCCGATGGCGTGGTCGAAAAAATGGAGATCGTTCCCCCCTTCAACTTTTGGACGCTCTGCCCCCTGAGCGGCAACGATTACGATTACAACCGCGATGCGTTCTCTCTTCCGAAGATACCCCCCACCACTGTCCAACTGGGTCAGAATTGCCGCGCTATCGCGCTCGGATGGCACTTGCGTCCTGGCGTCCCTCTGAAAAGCGTGACACTGGAAACGCTGTCGGAAGAAGTCGTCGTTGGACTCATGGGAGTGACGGTGATGCAATGAGCTCAGGCTCGAACAACGAAAGATCCCGCCGCCAGTTCCTGCGCGATGCCACCCTCAGCGGCGTGGGCCTCTCAATCTGCGGACTGGGCGAGCGCGCGATCGCCGCCGACGCGCCTCCTCCGGGCGTCGCTCCAGGTTCTGCCACGCCGAGCGCGCCTGCGACCAGTCCGAACAATGCGATCAATCTGCGATGGCTCGGAGATGCTCCTCCGCTCACGCCATCGGGCGTGAGTTGGGGTGTCCCGTGGCCGCGCGAGGGAGCGACGCCGAAAGATCAGCAGCTTCACGTGGAAACTGCGGATGGCCGAGCCATTGCAACCCAAACTTGGCCGCTGGCTTATTGGCCGGAGGGGTCGCTCAAATGGTCAGGCCTCGCCATTGCGGCGCCCACTGTCGAAGGTCCGTTCAAACTCGTCGCCGGCGCCTCACCCCCGCCGACGTCACCGGTTCAGGTGAAGGAGACGACGGGCTCGATCGACATCTCGACCGGCCGGCTGCTCTGCACCATCCCGCGCGGGCAGCAACCTGATCGCTTCGCTGTCGATCGACGGACGAGAGATCGGGCGTAACGGCCGACTCATCGCAATTCGCGAAGATCGTTCCAAGGAAGCCGAAGGTTGGGTGCGTCAGGAAGCCTTCACGAGCCTGTTGCAAAAAGTGACCGTCGAACAGAGCGGACCGGTCCGGGCAGTGATCAAGCTCGAAGGAATGCACGCCTCCTCCGACCCCGCGCGGCAATGGCTGCCGTTCACCGTTCGCCTGTACTTCACCGCGGGGCTCAACTCGATCAAGATCGTGCACTCCTTCGTCTTTGACGGCGACGCTCGAATGGACTTTATCCGCGGGCTGGGAATGGCATTCACCGTGCCGTTTCGCGAGGAAATGCAGAACCGGCACATCCGTTTTGCCGCCGACGACGACGGCGTCTGGGGGGAGCCGGTTCGGATGAGCCCGGGGTATCGCGAGGCGCTGGTGAAGGGCGCGCGGGCGATGAATGCGGACCAGCTCGCGGGAAAACGGATTGCGAATCTCGACGCGCTCGGCGAAAAGAACAAGGCGGCGTTTGAGTCTGTCGCGGTTTGGGATGGCTTTAACCTTTCCCAACTCGCCCCCGACTCCTTCGCGCTCCACAAGCGCACCGGTACGCCCAGCTCCTGGCTCCCGGTGTTCCATGGCAGCCGCGCAAAGGGATGCGTTTTTCTCGGCGATGTGTCCGGCGGGCTCGCCGTTGGTGTGCGACGGTTCTGGCAGAAGTTCCCTTCCGCACTCGAGATCAACGGCGCTACGAAGCCGGCGGGCGAACTGAATGTCTGGTTCTGGTCCCCCGACGCACCGGCGATGGACCTGCGCCATTACGACACGATCGGCCACGATGGGAAAATTTCCTACGAAGACTTCACCGAAGGCTTCAGCACTCCGACCGGCGTGGCCAACACCAATGAGCTTGTGCTGTGGGCGCTGACCGAGACGCCCGAAAATGCTGCGCTCGCGCTCCTGGCAAAGACCGCCAACGAACCTCCCCTGCTCGTCTGTGACCCTGAGTACTACCATTCAACTCGCACCTTGGGCGTATGGAGTCTTCCCGACGGCTCCTCCGCCGATTGCGCGACCGCCGAGGAGCAACTCAAGCGGGCGTTAGAGTTCTTCCGCGGAGAAGTGGAGCGTCGCCGCTGGTACGGATTCTGGGACTTCGGGGACGTCATGCGGACCTACGACGATCTTCGCCACGAATGGATGTACGACATTGGCGGACACGCCTGGAACAACACTGAACTGATGCCCAACGCCTGGCTCTGGTTTACTTTCCTGCGCACGGGGAGCGCGGATGCGTTTCGATTCGCCGAGGCGATGACGCGCAACACCAGCGAAGTCGACGTCTATCACATGGGGCGGTTCGTTGGTCTTGGATCGCGCCATAACGTGAGCCACTGGGGATGCGGCGCCAGGAAGCGCGCATCAGCGAATCCTTCCTGAAGCGTTTCTTTTATTACCTCACCACCGATGAACGAACCGGCGACTTGATGCGCGAAACTCTGGACGTCGATCAAACGGTGGATCGCATCCAGCCGCTGCGAAAAGAGGTCACGCGGGGAACCACGCCACTGGTGCGCGTCGGTCCCGACTGGCTCGCATTTGCCAGCAACTGGATGACCGAATGGGAACGCACCGGCAACGTGCAATATCGCGACTATGTGCTGACCGGAATGAAGTGCATCGGATCGATGCCGCAGGAGTTCGTCACGTTTCAGGCCTTTCGCTACGACTCGCACACCAAGCAACTTTTCGATATCGGCGCACCCAACAATCCCGCTGGCGAGTTCCTCGACCTCTTTGGCGGCGATCAAATTGCGATGGATCTGATCAATCTGATCCCCTGTCCGTCGTTTGAGAAGGCCTGGAACCTCCTCTGCACCAATTGGGCAACCAACCCAAAATGGAAGGGCTACACAAAGATGCGAATGTGCGCCTACGCAGCGAATCTATTGCACGACCCCGCTCTGAAGAGCCAGGCATGGAATCTTCTTCTCGCCAGCTTAAAACAGGATGGCCAAGAGCGATTTCCCGCAACTCCCGCTTTGATTGAGGGTTCGGTTGTTCCCGAACCGGTACGGGAGATTCATGGCGTCAACACGCCGGGCGTCGCGCAATGGGCGATCAATATCATCACCACGATGGAATGGGCACGGCAATTTACCAGTCACCCATGATTTCGGAGGAAGGCGAATCCGACACCGCTCGTGAAAAGCGGGTGCGGAACGCTTCGGCGGCATCTTCCCCTCCCTTGGTACTCCGGGGGAGGGTTAGGGTGGGGGCTGGTTCGTGAGAGGCAGAGCTTCGGGCACGATTCACCTTCGGGCAATTAAGTCCGTCTCCACCCAAGCCCTGGCCTGATGAAGATGTCAGTTCCACAGCTGCCATCGCGGGTTGCGCATTGCACCGAGAGCACTGCGCAAACGGAATGACCGCCTCTGGTCCCCTCGCCCGGTACTCCGGGAGAGGGTTAGGGTGAGGGTGATTTCGAGCACCAGCGGCGCTGGAGGATCGGAAAATCACCCTCACCCCCGCCCTCTCCCGGAGTACCGGGCGAGGGGGCAAGACGCAGCCGGGGAAGTCAGCTCTGCTCCGCCATCACCTCCTGCACCACCCCGTTGATTCGAGCTTTCACCTTCCGCGGCGTCTTTGCGGAAATGCGATACGAGACGACCTTGCCGTTCTTCCACGCGATGTCCACTGACAGGCCGCCTCTGGCCTGCAGGCCTGTCACAGATCCGTTCGGCCATGACGAGGGTAATGCGGGAAGAATCGCCACAATGTAGGACGGTGGCAACGCAGGAGAACTCTGCTTGTCGTTTTCTTGCTCTTGTGACTGGAGGAGCATCTCCGTGATCCCGGCGGTGCCGCCGAAGTTCCCGTCGATCTGAAACGGTGGATGAGCGTCAAAGAGATTGGGGTAAGTTCCGCCTCCCGATTCAAACGTGGAGCCATGGCTCCCCGGTACGCTGAGCTGATTCGCAAGAATCAGGGCGGCGTGGTCGCCGTCGAGCAGGCGTGCCCACAGATTGATCTTCCATCCCAGCGACCAGCCGGTGCCAACATCGCCCCGCGCCAGGAGGGAAGCGCGGGCGGCGTTAAACAGATCGGGCGTCTTCACCGTGATCTGATCGCCGGGATAGAGGGCAAAGAGATGGGAGACGTGGCGATGCTGCGGATCGGTCTGGGCAAAGTCTTCCTGCCACTCCTGAAGCTGGCCCCCCGAGCCAATCTGAAGCGGCAGCAGTTTCCCCAGCGCGCCCGCGAGCTGGCGCGAAAATCGGCGTCGGTATCGAGGATCTCGGCTGACTGAAGCGTGTTGGCGAAAAGATCATGAATGATCTCCATGTCCATTGAGCTTCCCGCGCTGATGCTGCCGCGCGTCTTCTTCCCTTTGGAATCGGTGTAGAAGAATTGGTTTTCAGGGGAGCTGCTGATCGGCGTGACGAGTTGGCCTTTGCCGTTATCCACGAGCCAGTCGAGATAAAAAAGGCTGGCGTCTTTCATCAGCGGATACGCCTGATTCTGCAGAAAACTTCGATCGTCCGTAAAGCGATAATGCTCGAAAAGATGCTGGCAGAGCCAGCCGCTCCCCATCGGCCAGAAGGCGACCTGGGCGACGTTGTCCACCGGTTCACAATCGCGCCAGAGAGTCGTGTTGTGATGCACGACCCAGCCGCGCCTGCCGTACATGTCATGCGCGACCTTACGACCGTTGACGGCAAGCTCCCCAATCATCCGCAACAACGGCTCAGTGCATTCAGAAAGATTGCACTCTTCCGCCGGCCAGTAGTTCATCTCGAGATTGATGTTGAGCGTATACTGGCACGCCCACGGCGCAACCACCTGGTCATTCCAAATCCCCTGCAGGTTCAACGGCTGCCCGCCCGGCCGTGAACCGGAGATCATCAAGTACCTGCCGAACTGAAAATACAAGGCCGCCAGCGACGGATCCGGCTTGTTCAGCCGCTCGTCCGTGGGCAAATCAGTTTGTTTGCCCAGGTCCAGTGCGACGCGATTGAACAAGCTGTGGTAGTCCGCAACGTGCCGGTTCAACAGCTCGGAGTAATCGAGCTTTGCCGCACTCTGAAGGAAACCATCTGCCTTTTGAGAAGCGTCGATCTGCGGCTGCTGAAACCCGCCATAGCTTGAGGCAGCGCTGTAGACGATGACCGCCTCATCCGCGCCGCTGACGGCCAGCGCGTCTTTCTCCGCCGACACCTTGCCACCAGATGCCGCGATCTTCAGGCGAGCGTCGAAGAATAAGCCACGGCCGTCGTAGATCACCTGACTCGCATTTGGCAGCCGCTTCCCTTTCTTGTCCCAGAGTTGCGGATACTTCCACGTGTCCCCTTTCTTCTCGATCCAGTCGAGCGTGCGACGCACCACCAGCCCGGGAAGTTGTCCCTTCATCGTAAGCTGCGAAGAGTCTGCCTGGACCGTGACCGGATGCGGCGAGGTCAGTCGAACGCGAAAGTTTAACTTCCCCGGCTTATCCGCGGAAAGCCGGAGCACAATGGCCTGGTCGGGATGACTCGCGAAGATTTCGCGAGTGAATGTCACTCCACCGACTTCGTACCGGACCCTGCAAATTGAATTCTGGAGATCGAGCTCGCGCGTGTACTTCTCCGCATGTCCCTTCTCGTCAAAGTCGACGAACAGATCACCCAGCGGCTGGTAGCATGCCCATGCGGAGCCCAGCCAATTCTTCGTGATCACGTCGCCGGCCTCGGCGAATTCCCGGCGGGAGATCAGCTCGGTGACCCCAGGGAAGTCCTTGCGGATATCGAGGTGAAGGTCGCGATACCCGGGATAACCGGAAACCAGCGTGTCTTCGTTGAGTTGAAGATGCTCGCCGGCTGTTTCACCAAACACCATCGCGCCGAGTCGTCCGTTGCCGATCGGCAACGCCTCGTTCCAATTCGTTGCGGGCTTGTCGTACCAGAGCTTCAGATCTTGCTCGCCAGCCGATGTGAGCAGAGCCAACGAAAAAAGAGGGAGCAAAAAGGCGAGAGCTTTCATAGAATTCATTGCGCCTGCAGCATTTTGATGACTGATGTGGCGGTGTGCTGCAGGCTTCCAGCCTGCCTCTGAGCAGCAGGCTGGAAGCCCGCACCACAATGGCCGCCACTCCAAGCGGAAAATCTGCTCTAACGCACCTCGTCAGACATATTCCGACGCGATTCCCACGAAGCGCATCTGCGCCTCATACATCGCCTCGTCGAGCATTTTCTGCTCCTCGGGCGTGAGGTTGTTCTTTGTCTTGGCCTCGAGCACCGCCAGCGTATCCAACTGATGTTTGGCCATGTCCAGATTAACGGTAGGTTCGGCGCCCTGCATCGCCAGGCCTCCCATGTAATACAGCGCCTGCGTGACGACGCCTTGCACGACCGTCGTGAAGCTCGCCTCGGGGAGCTCCCGGGCGCCGCGCTTCCCTGTGGGTCCTGCACCGGGCCTACCGCCCGCGCCTGCTGGAGAAGCCGCAAGCGGCCCCTGTGTCTCGGCGGCGCGCTTCTGCGCCTGCTCCGCCAGCTTCTTCTTTTCTTCCTGCGCCTGCTTTTTCCAATCGGTGTCGATATGCAATTCAGCCATGGGGGGAAACTCCGGTCTGGTACCTTTTGTGCAAAACAGGATTGTTGGATTGCCCGCGAGCATTTGCAAGCACCCGGTACGCGAATAGGCGAAGAAGACGCTCCCCGGAAATTCGCGCACGCCCGTGCAATGGTTACGCTACCCGCTCGTTAGAACACTCGAACCAGAGGTATGATGCCCAACTTCCCGAACTCCAACAGTTGCACTTCGAGAAGACAGTTCCTCATCGCCGGCGCGGTTGCCGCGGGGACATCCATTGGCGGCGCGGACGTCCAGGCGCAGAACAGTCCATCCACGCGCCCAGCGGACGAACCATTCGGGTATTGCCTGAACACCAGCACCATCAGCGGTCAGAACCTCGGCATCGTCAAAGTCGTGGAGATCGCCGCCGAAGCCGGGTTTGGGGCAATCGAGCCGTGGCTTCGCGAACTCGATGCGTATGGAAAGTCAGGCGGTTCGCTCAAGGATCTGGGCAAGCGCATTGCCGATCTGGGAATGACTGTCGAGAGCGCCATCGGCTTTGCGCCTTGGATCGTCGACGACGACTCGGCCCGCGCGAAGGGTCTGGAGCAGATGAAGCGGGACATGGACACCGTCGCCCAAATCGGCGGGAAACGCATCGCTGCCCCGCCAGTGGGCGCGAACGGAACCAAGGATCCCCAAATCAGTCTCCTCGACGCGGCGAAGCGATACCGCGCGATCTGCGATCTGGGCGATCAGATGGGCGTCATCCCCGAGGCGGAATTCTGGGGACCGTCCAAAAACCTGCGCAAGCTGAGCGAAGCGGCGATGATCGCCATCGACAGCGGCCATCCCAAAGCCTGCATTCTTCCCGATGTCTACCACCTCTACAAAGGCGGCTCCGATCCAAACGGTCTGCGTTTGCTCTCGGCCGCCGCGGTTCATGTCATTCACATGAACGACTACCCCGCGAATCCGCCGCGCGAGACGATCACCGACGCCCATCGAGTCTTCCCCGGCGACGGAATCGCCCCGCTTTCGGACATACTCCGCAACATGAGAGACGCCGGCTTCCGCGGACATCTCTCGCTGGAACTGTTCAACCGCGATTATTGGAAACGGAGTCCGGTGAAGGTGGCGAAGGAGGGAATTGAGAAGATGCGAGCGGTGGTTCGAAAGGCACTTGCCGGATGAAATCGCGTTGTGATTGAAGACCGGCGTGGGCATTCGTCAATCGATCAATCCGTGATCGGATGAAGTGCGAGCGATGCGAGCGTCGCAGAAGGCACGGTGTTGCCTTGAATGAACCTGGCCTGGAGTTCGTGCGCGCCGCGGCTGCCAATGCGATTTGCCGAATTGCGAAGCCGGCGTATTTACGTTAACTACGGAAGAAGACGATCAGGAAAGGATACGCCGCATGATTACACAGACCGCGCCGCTGGCCGTTGCCGCGGATTATGCCGATGCCATGCTGGTGGCGCGGCGGGCGAAGAATTGCGTGTTTCTGTTGCTTCTGCTTTTGCTGCTGCTGCAGATTGCCATCTTTCTGGTCGCTCGCTTTGTCACTGCCGTGCATCTGACGGCAACGATTGAGTCGGCAGGCGGCTCCACATCCACCACGCAGGTCGCGCTGATTCAGCCGACCCCCGCGGAGCCAACCACGGGGCAGCGTCTGGCCGCTCCGGCCGTTCGCTTCCTGGTTGGCGCCACCGATTTTTGCTGCATCACCCTGGTGCTGGTGCTGGCCGTGATGCTGTTGCTCATCGTGACCATCATGCTGGTCGGAAGACTGGTTGGGGTAACACACGTCACGTCCGCTTTTGTCTGGTGCGTGGTCTTGATGGCGATGTTGATTCCGTGGCAGTCGCTGTTGAACGGCGAGCTGCGCACGATCCGTCTGCAGCGCGATTGGCGCGGGCACGTCTCCGGCGAAGTGATCGCCACCGACGCATCGGCGGCCGCCGCGCTGATCGATGCGGGGGCAGCCGAAAGTGCGCCCAGCTCGGTTGCCAACGCGATGCCCGACGTACGAATCCCCGGCGTGCTCTACACCTGGCCCGAACTCGCGCGCGACTATGACTTCCCGACCACCAACACGTTGTTCGCATCACTCAAATGGGCGCGCTTCATCGGCTTCCCAACGCTGGCAATCATTCTGCTGCTGATGATTCAGGCGCGGAGCAGCCGCGGCCTCAGATTCGCGTTGGGCGAGTCGGAGATGCAAGTCAACGTAACCGGGGTGGGGCCTTAGGTCCCTTGTTCCACCACATCTGGGCCTCATGCGGAATGAGATGCATCATCTACTGGGAGACGCGACGATCGATGAGCCGGTAACGCTTTGGGGATCGATCGCGGGAAACGTGCGTGCCATCAGGGGCTCCAAGTTTTATCTTCGCGGCGTGATCTACGGCAACCTCGACGTCGAACGCGACGGCCGGGTACACATCTTCGGCAGCGTTAGCGGCAACCTCACCGTTCATGAGCGCGCCAAGGTCATTGTCACCGGCATCGTCGCCGGCGACGCGATCAATCTCGGTGGCCGGCTGTTTATCGAATCGGCGGCCCAGATTCTGGGAAAAGTGAAGACCGAGGCGGGGGAAACCAAGGGGGAATCGATTGCATCGGATGTACCGCCGCGGGCGGATGCGCCACCTCGTTCGGACGATCAATAATCCGTCTGTCACGCCGAGTCAGAAGTACTGCGAAGGCTCGGATTTCCGCCGACCAATCCAAATCCCAGTGCCATCTACGGAGTGCCGTGATTTCGGGGCGAACGGACGGCGAATGTCCCGTAGCACGGCCGTCTCGGCTGTGATTTCCCAAAGCCACAGCCGAGACGGCTATGCTACGTCGTCGCGTGATTCACACGGCGATGCCCCGCCGGTTCCGGTTCGGCTTTGTCGTGCTGAGCCGGCAATACCGAGAAGGTAAAGGCACCCGAGTCCTTCGCATCGATTGAAACCGTCGACCCCTCGGCGAAATCTCCGTTGAGAATTTTGGATGCCAGCGGGTTCTCAATCTGCTGCTGGATCACCCGCTTCAACGGCCTGGCGCCGTACGTTGGATCGTACCCTTCTTCGGCCAATCGCCGCTTTGCCGATTCGCTGATTGAGAGGCTCAGGTTTCGCTGCGCCAGCCGTTTACGAAGCGACTCGAGCTGCACGTCGACAATCTTGGTGAGTTGCTCCTTATTGAGACTGTGGAAGAGAATCACTTCGTCAATGCGGTTGAGAAACTCCGGGCGGAACTGCTGCTTGAGCAGGTCTTTGACCGCGGCTTCAACTTCCCATTCCGGCGCCTCGCGGGTTGCCAGCTTCTGAATCTCAGTCGAGCCGATGTTGCTCGTCATGACAATGACGGTGTTCTTGAAATTGACCGTTCGGCCCTGGCCGTCGGTGAGCCGCCCGTCATCCAGCACCTGCAGCAGGACGTTGAACACGTCGCGATGCGCCTTTTCGATTTCGTCGAAGAGGATCACCGCATACGGCCGGCGACGAACCGCTTCCGTCAGTCGCCCGCCCTCTTCGTAGCCCACGTAGCCGGGCGGCGCGCCGATCAGGCGAGCGACGGAGTGCTGCTCCATGAACTCGCTCATGTCGATCCGGACCATCGCGTTGTCGTCGTCGAACAGAAACTCGGCAAGCGCCTTGCACAATTCTGTTTTGCCAACGCCGGTCGGGCCGAGAAACATGAACGAACCGATCGGTCGATTGGGATCGCCCAACCCCGCGCGATTGCGGCGCACCGCATCGGAGACAGCGCGAACCGCCGTCTCCTGGCCGATCACGCGATGAGCAAGCCGATCCTCCATCTTGAGGAGTTTCTCGCGCTCTCCCTCGAGCATGCGAGTGACGGGAACGCCGGTCCAGCGGGAGACAACGCCGGCGATTTCCTCGGGAGTCACTTCATCACGGACCAGCGAGTTGCCGTCCGACTGCAGCGCATGGAGCCTTTGCTCGGCCTGTTCAATGCGCGATTTGATGTCGCGAAGCTCGCCATATTGGATGCGCGCCGCCACTTCCCAGTTGCCGGACCGCTGGGCGTTCTCCAGCTCTGTCTGCTTCGAATCGAGCTGCCCCTGCAACTGCTTGATGGCGTCCATCGCCCCTTTCTCGCTCTCCCAGCGGGCGCTGAGAGCGGTGTTCTTCTCCTGCAGTTCGGCAAGTTCTCTCTCTGCCTTTGCGGCCTGTTGGCGTGAAGCGGGATCTTTTTCCTTACGCAGCGCTTCCAGCTCGATCTGCAATTGCATCATCCGCCGGCGAATTTCGTCCAGCTCGGCGGGCATCGAATCGTTCTCGATGCGCAGACGGGAAGCCGCTTCGTCGATGAGGTCGATTGCCTTGTCGGGCAGAAAGCGCTCGGTGATGTATCGATCCGACAATACCGCCGCCGAGACGATGGCGCTGTCAGTGATGCGGACGCCATGGTGCGATTCGTAGCGCTGCTTCAAGCCGCGCAGGATCGCGATGGTGTCTTCGACGCTCGGCTGGTCGACGGTGATCGGCTGGAATCGGCGCTCCAGAGCCGCGTCCTTGCTGATGTGCTTCTGATATTCATCGAGCGTCGTGGCGCCGATGGTGCGGAGCTCGCCGCGCACAGCGCCGGCTTGAGCAGGTTGCCGGCGTCCATCGAGCCCTCGGCCTTTCCGGCGCCGACGACCGTATGCAATTCATCGATGAAGAGAATTACGTTGCCGTCACTCTGCGTCACCTCTTTGATGACGGCCTTGAGCCGATCCTCGAACTCGCCGCGGAATTTGGCGCCGGCGATCAATGCTCCCATATCCAGCGCGATGACCCGCTTGTTCTTGAGCACCGTCGGCACGTCCCCGTTGAGCATGCGAATGGCGAGGCCTTCGACAATCGCGGTCTTCCCCACTCCAGGCTCGCCGATCAGCACGGGATTGTTTTTGGTTCGCCGTGCCAGCACCTGCATCGTGCGGCGGATTTCGTCGTCGCGCCCGATGACCGGGTCGATTTTTCCCAATCGGGCCATTTCCACCAAATCGCGTCCATAGCGCTGCAATGCCTGATATTTGTCTTCGGGATTTTGGTCGGTGACGCGCTGCCCGCCGCGAATGTCTTTGAGGGCTCCAAGGATTGCCGCATGGTCAACGGAGTTCGACGAAAGAATATCTCGCGCCGAACTCTTGGTCTGAGTGAGTGATAAGAGCAGATGCTCCGTGGAAACGTATTCGTCTTTCAGCCGATCCGCTTCCTTCTGCGCCTGCGTGAAGACATCCTGCGCAGCCCGCGCCATTCCGAGCTGCGTTCCCGTGGCGCTGGGCAGACGATCCAGTTCCGAGTCAACCGCCTGTGCGATCCGGCCCGGGTCGGCACCGATCTTCTGCAACAGGGGCCGCATCACTCCTTCTGTTTCGTTGAGCAACGCGGCGAGCAAATGAATCGGCAAAATCTCGGCGTGATTGCGTTGCTGGGCCAGTTCCTGAGCGCCCTGCACCGCTTCCTGAGCCTTGAGTGTGAATTTATCGAAACGCATGATGCCTCCAGCGCAGGACGTCAGCGCATCCCACGCCGCGAGGCTTCATTGCAAAGGTGGGGCCAGTCCGGGGCGATGTAGCCTGCAGTAACGTATTGCAAAAGAACGCGTTGCGCAAGCCGCTCGCCGCCGCCCCAAAGGTGCCTGCTGCCATTGGCGGATGTGGCGCGCGGGAAACTGCAAGATTGACAGCCTGGGGGCCGTGCTTACTGCAACACAAAGCAGCCGCGGATGTACATCAGCGGCTACAGGGGCTGCTGCGGTGATTGAAGCGCGGGAGCCTTCAGAATCGCTGGATCGCAACTCATCTAGTGTTTTTGCGGCCCGACGCTTCCGCCGTTGTGCTGCTGGTAAATCAGGCCGACGATGGCGGGGATGAAGATGGTGATCGGCAGGAGCAGCGGGCGCAGATTGATGTTCTCGCTGATGGTGCGGAGGATGCTCTCGTGCCGCGAGAGCAGGGAGATGATGCCGAAGATGAGCATCGAAGAGCCCTGAAGGCTCGTGTACATCATGATGCACCCGCGGAAGAGGATGAATGAAAGCAGGCCGAGGGTGACCATGCCGGTGGCGGCGCCCGCCCAGGCGAATTGCGGATCGAGATTGCACAGTCGCCAGATGCTGGCGCCCAAGACTGCGCCGAAAAGCCCGCCCATCACGGCCACGGCCCACTTCATCAGCGGCCAGGTGATGGCGGCGGAGGCGAAGCTGCCGACAATCGCCAGCGGCACCTCAATGTGGTTGCTTTCGCCCAGGGCCGCCCCCAGCGCCGCGCCGAGGACGGCAGCGTTGAGGATCACCAGTCCTTTGTAGATATTGAAACCGAAGAGCAGGTAGACCACCCCGAGCAGCACCAGCAGTGCCGCAACTCCGGGCGCCATGTCATGGCAGGTGTTGAGCAGATCATGCTGGGCCGGCCAGTGCGTCAGATAGTGCAACCACGAGCTCCCGCCAGCGACAGTCGAAGATGCTTCAGATTCTTGAGCCACGTTCTTACCTCTCAATCGTCCATCGGCAGCGGCGTTCTCGTCGCGGTGCTTTGGTGAGCACGCGACGTCAAACACCACTGAATCAGTCCCCCGATCAGGACCAGTCCGAACAGAGCCGATGCCTGCGAGGCGTCATTCAGTTTGATCGCCGTCACCCAGTTTGAATGCGTCGTCTGCTCAGCCGCGCCGAGCATGGTCAGCAGCAGCGTGACCCCGGCAAGACTCCAGGTTGTCACCCGGCTCAGTCTGGGCCAGAAAATCGTCATACTCACTCCTGCGAGCAAACCCGCGCCTGCGGCAATCGCGACAGCGTGCACCAGCGTCGTCGGCAACTGATTCCACATCGACTCGAAGGCCGCAACCATGCCAGTTTTCCAATCGACCGATAACGGAATCAACGTTTGCGATCGCATAAGGACGGTCCATGAGCCGGCGACCGCCCAGAGCGTCAAGAGCAAGCTGAGGTACAACCCGATCCAGGTGCGATGCAGCAGATATCCGCTGACACCAAGGACCACGGCCCCTCCAACACCGACGGCCATCCCGTCGATGCTCCATCCGAGCCAGTTCGGCAGGCGCATGCCGACGCTCGTCCCGATCGCGACGGCAATGAGCGTTACGAGCGAACGGCTAAAACGCGCCCCAGCGAGCCAAAAGCCCGCGCCGATGACGGCCCCTCCGATGGCGACACTCAATGAGCATTCACCCAGCGATTCGGGCAGCAACGCTATTAACTCTCGCAACATGACGGCCGACCTCATTTGGTTTTATCGGCTCAACGACAGCTGCAGGAATAGCGATATCAGCTCGTGACTGGTAACGATTCAGAGCGGAGCAATTTTAAACGGGATCCCCCCCGGCTAGCCGCGACGCGCAGCGGAGCGTTTCGGAGCACGCTTTGTTCTCCGGATCAATGTCCAAGGAGCGCTCCCAAACGCTCCGCTGCGCGTCGCGGCTAACCCGGGGGGGAAACAATCAAACGATGACAACAGGTCGAACCGTTACAGCGAAAGCACGCCGGCGCGAATCAGGTACGCGAGTCGGCCGCGCTGATCTGGGTTCAGCAGCGCGTGAATCTGCTGCAACGCGCGCACGACGGCGTCGCGGAGACGGGTTGCGCTGGTCGTGCGTCGATCGCCGGCAGCGGCGGCTTTCACCGCATCAAACGCTTCGCCGCCCAGTGCGTCGGCAAAGTCGGAAAGAGATCGGCGATCATCTACTTCCGCCTGAGCGCGCTCGGTCTTGAGCTCGTCAAGAATGCGTGCCAATTGCGTGATCTGCTGTTCGTTGAGATCGAGCTTGTGAGCCAGAAACCTCAACGGCCGGCGGATGCCAAACGGGCCGGATCGGCCAAAACCCTCGTCATCGTGACCATGACGCATGAACCACCCTCCACCCCAGGCATGAGCCTCGGGGTTACGGGAAAAACCGGAATGAAAGGGACCGCAGTGTGGGCGACGAGCCCAGGAAGTGCCGCACATATTCAACTCCTTCTCGCCAAGGCAATCGCGCTCGGCGGGGATTAGAAAAGATCGCGTGGGCAACATGCCTCACGCGTACAAAACGATAGCGCGGAGAATGAGACTAGTCCAATCTGAATCGGCCGTAAGCTTGCCATCACAAGCAGAAGCTCAGCGTGGAAGGTCAAGCGCAATGCGGATTGCTTCACACAGCAGATCCATGGTCCGGGCATCAAGCGTGGCAATCTTTTCGAGGAGCGAACTCCTTGGAATCGTAAGAATATTATCGAGTGAGATTGCGCAACGGGCCGGGACACCATGCCTTGACGGGTCCAATTCAACTTCAGTGGCAACGCTTCGCACGGTAGTCGTTAAGGGAGCGACCGTTACGTTCGCCAGCCGGCTAACCATCTTCGCGCGGGTTAAAATGAGCACAGGACGCGTGCCAGTCTCTGGAAGTTCTGCCCACCACACTTCATCGCGGCGCGGGTTGTGCATTTGGCTTCCGCCAATCCGAAAAATCGTCTTCCGGCCAAACCGTGGCGGCAAGCAACGCGCCGGCCCGACCTAGTTTCTCTATCTCGGTGGCGCCGGCCTGCGATCCGATCTTGTTCCGGCGCGCGCGAGCTGAAGATCGAGTTCCGCCAGTTCGTCAAGAATGCGGCGTCGCCGCGTGAGAAGCGACGAGAATGACTCAGCAGACTTTGCATGAGGGGCTCGAGAGCGTGCTGAGACTTTACCCATGGCGCGATTATATCAGAACCGATCGTCATTCGCTGACCTATGTCAGTTTTCCGGCTTTTGGTCGCGAAGGCGTTGGATTATTCTTCCAACCCTCAAGGTATCAGATGTATCAGATAGCGAAGCGGCAGATGCGGGCGCAGAAAGAAGCCCGGAGATTGCTCTCCGGGCTTCGTTCATGGTTACTCGTTGTGACTGGCGCGAGAACCGACTCTACCCCGCCTTGCGGGCGGCGAGGCCGGCGGCTTTCGCCAGGGCGGCGGCCTTGTCGGTCTTTTCCCAACTGAACGCGCCGCCTTCGCCCGGCGGACGGCCGAAGTGGCCGTGGCGGGCGGTCTGCTTGTAAATGGGACGCAGCAGATCGAGGCTCTTGATGATGCCCCGCGGAGTCAGCGAGAAATGCTCGCGGATCAGATCGGCGATCTCGTCCTCGGGCATGACCGCGGTTCCTTCGGTGCTGACGGTGACACTGACGGGCTGCGCCACGCCGATCGCATAGGCGAGCTGCACCTCGGCGCTCTTGGCCAGACCGGCGGCGACGATGTTCTTGGCGATGTAGCGGCCCATGTAGCAGGCGCTGCGATCGACCTTCGAGGGGTCTTTGCCGCTGAAGGCGCCGCCGCCATGGGCGCCGCGTCCGCCGTAGGAGTCGACGATGATCTTCCGGCCGGTCAGGCCCGTGTCGCCGTGCGGTCCGCCGACGACAAACTTGCCGGTCGGGTTGATGTGAAACACGATGTCGTTGTTCCAGAGTTTCTTGGGGATGGTCGGGCGAATCACGTGCTCGATGATGTCGCGCTTGGCCTTTTCGGTGATGACATCTTTCTTCTTGTCGAGCACAGACTCGTCGTGCTGTGTGGAGACGACAACGGTGTGAACGCGGGTGGGGCGCTCATTCACGTATTCGATAGTGACCTGGCTCTTGCCGTCGGGACGGAGCCAGGGAAGCTTGTTTTTGAAGCGGACTTCGGCGAGCCGTTCGACGATGCGGTGTGCCAGGTGGATCGGCAGCGGCATCAATTCGGGGGTCTCGTCGCAGGCGTAGCCGAACATCAGGCCCTGGTCGCCGGCTCCCTGCTCCTTCGAATCGTCCTCGGCCTTGTCGACGCCGCGAGCAATGTCGGGAGACTGCGAGTGAATGGCGCTGAGCACGCCGCAGCTGTGGAAGTCGAAACCGATGTCGGGATGGGTGTAGCCGATTTCCTGGATGGTGTCGCGCGCGATCTGTGGGGCATCGACGTACGCGGTGGTCGTGACTTCCCCAGCGAGGACCACCTGGCCGGTGGTGACGAGCGTCTCGCACGCCACGCGAGCCTTTGGGTCCTGCATGAGGATGGCGTCGAGAATGGCGTCACTGATCTGGTCCGCCACCTTATCAGGATGGCCCATGGTTACGGATTCGCTGGTGAACAGATGGCCGGTGCGGCGAAAGTGCGGCGTCACGAAGATCTCCTCCCGGGTCGGGGGTATTGAGTTCAGAATGTATCGGACCGGGCGAAGCCGGCCCCAAGCAAGGCGTCGGAACTTACCATCGGTTCGTTGACGCGGCAAGTGAGATGAAAGCGCCTCGAATCGCGCGAAGCGTAAGTGCTTGTCGTTTATGGGACGACGTGAGGGTCAGGGTTCAGGGTGTCGGGGTTCAGGGTTCAGGGTTCAGGGTGCCGGGGTTCAGGGTGTCGGGGTTCAGGGTTCAGGGAATACGGAACAGGGTTCAGGGTTCAGGGTTCAGGGAATACGGAAGGGCGGCTACTGAACTGGGCTAGAGCGTCGATGCTGGGCGATCCGTCTATCGCCTCTTCTCCTGAACCCTGAACCCTGAACCCTGACACCCTGACACCCTCACATGCGCTGAACCTCACTCGCCCGGCTGCGTCGCCGGGGGCGTGTTTTTCTTCTTGCCGCCAAGCAAACCCTCAAGTCCGTTGACGGCATTGTTGATGTCATTGTTCCCGCCGGACGAATCCGATGAACCCTTCTTCTTCTTTTTTCCGCCGATCGCGTTCTTGATCAGGTCCAGGGGATTGCCTTTGCCGATCACGCTCTTCTGTACCGCGGCGACGGCATCGAACTTGGGCGAAGCGACCGACCCGGTGAGAGCGAGGTTGATGCCATTGGGCCACTGATCGTCGCTCATTCCGAAGAGCGAGACGGGGAGGGTGAGGACCGTGTCTTTCAACTGCAATTTGAGGAGATCGACCGTGCTGGCCAGGTGCATGGAGCGTTGGTGCTCGCCAAGCGTGATGGTCATATCGTGCGTGGTGATGCCGTGGGCGAGCGTTATCTTATAGTTCTTGACGCTTCCCTTGATGCTGCCGGTGGCGACCCCCTGGCCCTTGGAGAAGACCTGCACGACCGGTCCAATCCCCTCGAGCACTTTTCCCAGCGTTCCGCCCGTCAGGGACAGGTCCTGGATCGACACGTCCATCGCGAGCATTCCCTTGTTCGAGGGGACATTCTGCTTCATCGTGTCATCGGTGGGAACCTGATCGCACTTCTCAACCATGACGTTCATCAATCCGGTCGACCCGCCGGCATTGGCAAAGAGGAAGTTGCCGAAATTCTTGCCGAGGAGATGTGACAGCGCGGTATTCAGGCCGACATTTTTCATGACCTGCGAATTGGGGTTTAGCGACGCGGTTCGATGCGGATCGCTGAGGTCAAGCATCACGCCGCTCAGCGAGAGGGTGCCTCCGTTCATCGATGCCGGCGGCGCGTAGTCGCCGGGCTTGTCGGAATTGGCGATGAAGATTTTCCCGTTCTTCATGAAAATGGGGACATTGAGCTTTTGCAGATCGATCCCCTGACCCTGGAAGACGCCCAGCTCCAGGCCGCCCGAGGCCGAGAGGTTTTTGATGCGATCGTTGAACGCTCCCTCGGCTGGAAAACTGCCGGTCACCGCGAACTGTTTGGTGAACTTCCCGGAAACCACCGCATCCTTGAACTGCTCCTGCGAATCCTTTGAAAGCAACGGCAGAACGATCTTCCACAACGGCGCAGCGTCGTACGTCAGATCGGCGGTGACGTTTTGAAACGTCCGCTGCGTGGCCAGATCGAGCAGCTCACCCTTGACGGCCAGGCTCAGCGCCTTGCTGCTCTGCATCTCCAGCGAAACGTTGCCGATTTTCAGATTCTTGCCGCCGGACTCCAAACCGACGTCATTGGCGAGGTGGATATCCGATTCCGAAAAGGTGACGGCACTCCCATTGTGAAGAGCGAATTGAGTGACATCCCCCTGACCATTGATGGTCATGTTCCCGTCGGCAGTTCCGACGGTTTCGTCGAGCTGAAATGCTCCGGTATAAGGGTATTCCGACCCGGCGGCGGCCGCGTCGAGTGTCTCCAGCAGATGGGTGATCGGCGCGATATCTCCCTTGATCAACAGCGCAGCGCTAAGCGATGGCGCCGGCCCTGCGGCGACGGCGGTCGGCTGCGTTGAGGGTATCAATCGCGTGAGCCCGGCAACGTCGGTGATGTGCAACGGCTGTTTGAGCGTGATCTCGGATCCAGCCGCGTGCGCCGACAGATCGGCGATATCAAGCTGCTTGATCTGGTCGAGCAAGGTCGGCGCGGGTGCGGACGGGTCATTCGAAAGCGGCACATTTGCCGGGGTCACGGCGATGTCAGTGGCGAAATCGATCGGCCCAACCACCTGGCTCTGATCCCCAGCGGCGACTGCAAGATCGTTGGAAACATTCACCCTGGGGACGATCCTCAACTGTCCGTTGGCTCGCGTAACGCTGAGCGTCACCGTCGCGCTGCCTGCCGTGATCAACGGTTTTGGCTTGGGGGCCGCAGGCGGCGCTCCGCCGGCAGCGGCGACCTTCGACTCCCCGGCGGGCGACATCGCGTTCGATATTGCGCTGAGCTTCGACAGCGCAATCGAGATGGACGCATCAGCCTTCTGCACCATATCCAGCAGGCCGACACTTTTGGCGTTCGCTCCGCTGCCTGTGGTGAGCTGCACCTGGGCGTCGGTCTTCTGGACCGTCAGCAGCTTCTGATTGTCGCTCATTTCCAGTGTCGCCAGGTTGAAATTAGAGCCGCCTGAATCGTTGGTGAGCGATCCGTCGGCCAGCATGCGCAGCGTGTACCCGCTGAGGAGCGGGACGGGGCCTCGGCCGGATTTGGCGTCGGGAAGCTGCTGCAAATCGAGGTTTTGCACGAACGCCTGAATGGTGCTGTGAGTGATGGCTCCGGCGCGTTTGACTGAACCACCCACAATCACCATCCCTGCACCGATCCGGACGTTGGAGAGCGCGGGAATCAGCCCTCCGAACTGCTGCTGCACCTGGGCGAGATCGATATTGAGCTTCTGGATCACCGCCTGCTCGAGCACCATCGCCGTGGATGTTTCCTCCGGCTTGACGCCGGCGTGCTTTTGAAACGTCAGTCCCGCGGTGAGATGCGTATCGAGCGTCGGATGCTGCGCGTCGCCGGCCATTGCCGTCACGTCCAGCGCGTTTAGCTGCTCGATCGGTTGCTGGTCGCTGCCATGCAGTTGCCCGGTGACGGCAAACTGCATCAGCGGCTCGCTGACGGGCTGACGTCCTTCGCCCGTGACTCGCAAGTCCTTCAGCGTGCCATGCACGTCGAGCGCGGCGGTATGCGCCGGGCCGGCGGAAGCACCGCCAAGCAGGTTTCCCTTGGAGCTGACTGCCACATCCAGACTTCCCGCCAGCTGAAGCTTGCCGAAGTCAATGATCTGCCCCAGTTCGCTTTGAGCCTGCTGAAGCGTCGCATGCAGCTCCGCGCCCAGGTCGTCGATGCTGTCGGCCTGGGCCGTTGCATTCGCAAATCCACTGCTTAGATTCAGCTTCAGGCTTCGCACGTCCGGCAGCGGCCCCCCACCACCCAGGCTGTTCGCGTTCACGCTCAGATCGATCGGCTCAAGCGCTACATCGGAATTCGTTGCGCTGTTGTGACCTGCCACCCCACTGACGGAAACCGTCTGGTGCAGCGCGAGCTTGTCGGGCGTGAGATCGACGGCGGTCCCTTCGGTCAGCCGGCCGCTCTTGAGCGTCAATCCATGCTGCAGATCAAACAAATGAGGCATGCTCGTCGCCAGATGCGCGAGATCGAGATCGACCGCCGCGCGGAGCGTGCCGGAGTCTCCGGGAGCAAGGTTCTTTGCAAGCCGGCCGAGTGCGCTTTGCGACACGTCGGCAAAAAAGGTGATTGTCGACTTCGATCCGCCGTCCTGCAGAAGCGTGATGGCGACCGGCCCGGAGCCGTCGGTTGGGCCGGTGCGAATACGCGCGGCGTCGAAACCCTTCGCGTCGGCCGGCACCGTCAGCGCGATGTGATTGGCCTGCACGTCCAGGCTCTGCGCGGCAAAGGTGTCGCCTTTCAGCGCCTCGCCGCTAACGGCGAGCTTGGCCAGATGCAGCATCGCGCTGATGTCGGCGTCGCTGGACGGCTTGAAGCGGATCGTCACTTCGCCATCGCTAATGCCGGCAATTTCGTTGATCCCTGAGTCGCGGCCGAGGAACGGCGCGATCGTCGCGAGATCAAAACCGGAGAGCGTCGCTTTCTGGTCGATGTCCGCTTCGCGGATGAATTGCGCGGGATCGGTGAGCAGCACATTGTTCTTGACCAGAAGCAGCTTACCGCTGGCCGAGATTTTGCCGGCCGCGCCCTTGCCGTTATCAAGCGTAGCGTCGAGCGAGTCTTCAATCGGCTGATTGATATCGGGAATTTTGACGTCCGCTTCGAGCGACGTGAGCTGCGTGGTCGTCTTCGCCTGCAGATCGTCGATCGTGCCGGTGCAATTCTTCAGGACAATTTCGCCACGCAAGTCAGGGAGCTTCGTTTCGCCCGGCCGCGCGGACGCGGGTGGAGCGCTGCCGGACTCCGGCCTATTTGCCGGCTCGGATGGTTTATTTTCGTTCGCTGGAGGGTTGGGAGACCCGCCGCCCTTCGATGGCGACGTCTTGGCTAGCTTTGCGAAGTTGAGAGTGCCGTCAGTTTCCCGAACAGCATGAAAATCCAGCCCGTCGATCACCACTTGATGCAGGTCATAGTTTCCCCGTGCCAGTCCGATCAACGAAACCGGCGCGTCGAGACTTTTCAGAGACAGAACCTCTTTCCCGTCGGCATCGACGACTTTCAAGCCTTCAATTCGAACGCCGCTGGTCCACCCAAGCGACCAGTCCGCGATATCGAGCTTGCCGTTGAGTTGATCGTTGATTTTTCCAACAACGATCGACCGTACCATTCCGGTGCTGGCGATCGTCGGAATCAGCAGCACGAGCAGAATCAGAAGGACAACGAGTGCGCCGACAATTTTGAGCCAGAGCCGGCGTTTTTTCTTTGCGGGAGGCTTCGCTTCGGTCGACGTGACGCCGGGCGCGGACGGAGTGACTGACGGCGCTGCCGAGGCGGGGGGAATCGGAGTCGGATCGTTCTCATTCATCTGGTTGTCCATCTGTGTGGTTTGGTTTAGTCGACGCGGGTAATCCCGGTTCGATCGAGGATCGTTACGACGACTGGCATCGGAGCGCCCTGCGCGGCTGCGAGTCTATCGACGTTGGAGTCGGCTGCAGCAATCCCGCCCTGCTGAAAACTAAACTCCTGCAGGGCCAGCAGGCCGGCGCTGGTTCCGCCCATGGTAATCGTGACGTATTTGTGATCGGCGCTGACGATGCCCTTTGCATCCTGCAAGATGCCGGTATTCACCACGCCGACCTCCGGAGTTAATGCGGTGCCGACCGCGGAATAAAAGGGTGGCGCGACGGCGGCGCGGGCGATTCCGCCTGCCAGCGTGAGCATGACGATGGCAAAAAATGTATTTCTGAGCGATGACAGCATGAAATTGCCCGGCTCGGCCAAACGCGGTATTTTAGCAGGGAATTCGGTCTTGGCAGCGCCAAAGCGCGAGGGTAAGAGGATGTTTGCCTTTCCGCAATGCGGGTGAGGTGTTAATCTTTTTAGCTCGCGAGCCGATAAGCTTGTCGAGGATGCGCCAGCTTTGAGCCCAGGAAACTTCACTATGCGATCTGAAACACGCCGCAAGGCACTCATTACCGGAATCACCGGCCAAGACGGTTCTTATCTGGCTGAGTTCCTGCTCGGCAAGGGGTATGACGTTCACGGGATCGTCCGGCGGTCCAGCTCGTTCAATACCGCGCGGATCGAGCATCTGTACGTCGATCCGCACAGCCCTACCGCCCGCGTCTTTCTCCACTATGGAGATTTGGTTGACGGCACCGGTCTGCGCGAAATTCTCTCGCGAGTGAAGCCTGACGAGGTCTATAACCTCGGCGCGCAGTCGCACGTCCGTGTCAGCTTCGATCAGCCGGTCTACACCGTGCAGACCGATGCGCTAGGCACCATGAATCTTCTTGAGGCGATCCGCGATACCGGGCTGCCGATCAAGTTCTACCAGGCGTCCAGCAGCGAACAGTACGGCAAGGTGGTTGAAACGCCGCAAAAGGAAACAACGCCTTTTTATCCCCGCAGCCCCTACGCCTGTGCGAAAGTCTACAGCTTCTGGCAGACCGTGAACTATCGCGAGTCGTACAACATGTTTGCCTGCAACGGCATTCTCTTCAATCATGAGAGCCCGCGCCGCGGCGAAACGTTCGTCACGCGAAAAATCACCCGCGCCGCCACTCGCATCAAAGAAGGCCTGCAGGAAAAGCTTTACCTGGGCAATCTGGATGCCAAGCGCGACTGGGGGTTTGCCGGCGACTACGTCGAGGGGATGTGGATGATGCTTCAGCACGACACGCCCGATGACTATGTGCTCGCCACCGGCGAAACACACAGCGTTCGCGAGTTTCTCGACAAGGTGTTCGGCCAACTCGGGCTGGATTGGCAAAAATACGTCGAAGTCGATCAACGCTACTTCCGTCCCGCCGAGGTCGATCTGCTGCTGGGTGACCCGACCAAAGTTCGGACGACCCTCGGCTGGAAACCGCGCGTCGGGTTTGAGGCGCTTGCGAAAATGATGACCGAATCGGACTGGGCTCTGGCTCGCCGGGAACGCCTGATCGTGGAGCACGACAAGAAACGCCCGATACCCGCGTAAGTCCGCAGTTTTCTTCCCTGTTTGGCGGGTCACTCGGCGGATCCATTCGAATCACTCCGCTGCGCGGCGCGAATCAGCCGGCGGAAAGTCGTCTTATGATGTCGATTTCAACAAACGATTCGATCGTCGTCACAGGTGGCGCGGGATTTCTCGGAAGCTTCGTCATCGAGAAGCTCAAAGCACGCGGCTACGAGAAGATCTTCGTCCCCCGCCGCAAGGAATATGACCTGACGCATGAAACGGACGTTGAGCGGCTGTATAAAGACGCCAAGCCGCAAATCGTGCTGCACTTGGCCGCGGAAGTGGGCGGCATCGGGGCCAACCGCGACAACCCGGGCCGATATTTCTACGCCAATGCGACGATGGGGATTCACCTGATCGAGCAGGCTCGCAAGGTAAACCTCAAGAAGTTCGTGCAGGTGGGCACCATCTGCGCCTACCCGAAATTCACCCCCGTCCCTTTCAAGGAAGCCGACATCTGGAACGGGTATCCCGAAGAAACCAACGCTCCCTACGGCGTGGCGAAGAAAGCGCTGATGGTGATGTGTCAGGCGTATCGCCAGCAGTATGGCCTCGACGCGATCTATCTGCTCCCCGTCAATCTCTACGGCCCGCGCGATAATTTTGATCTGCACACTTCGCACGTCATCCCCGCTCTCGTGCGGAAATGCGTCGAAGCCCGCGATCGCGGCGATGCGACGATCAGCGCCTGGGGCACCGGCAGCGCCAGCCGGGAATTTCTCTACGTGAAGGATTGTGCGGAGGCCATCGTCAGCGCCATGGAAAAATATGATTCCCCCGAGCCGCTCAATCTTGGCAACGGGCGCGAGATCACGATCAAAGACCTGACCGAGCTGGTGGCGCGCATCAGCCAGTTCAAAGGAAAGATCGTCTGGGATCCAACCAAGCCCGACGGACAGCCCCGGCGCTGCCTCGACGTCAGCGCCGCGAAAAAGGCGCTCGGTTTCGAAGCCCGCACGACGCTGGAAGACGGGCTGGCCGAGACGATCGCGTGGTATGACGCGAATCGCAAGGCATAGACTCACCCTTCGCGAATCTCCCGCATGCTGACGAATCGCGCCGGATTTCCCGCTACGACCTGTGATGCGGCTACATCCTTCACAACCACCGCGCGCGCACCGACGACCGCCCTGTCGCCCACGCGGATCCCCGGTCCGATGAACGCGTCCGCAGCGATCCATGCCTCTTCCCCAATCGTGATTGGCATCAGCCTCAGCGGAAAGCTGCGCAGGGTGTAGTCATGCGTCCCGGCGCAGAGGTGCGCGTACTGGCTGATCACCGCGAGTCGGCCGATGCGAATCGTTCCCAACGAGTAGAGAATCGCGTGATCGCCTACCCTGCAGTGATCGCCCAATTCCAGATTCCAGGGGATTTCGATCATGACGGTCGGACGGAGCCGGGCGTCATTGCCGACGCGGGCGCCGAAGCTGCGGAGCAAAAATCGCCGCCATGCGTACCAGTTGTGAAACGACCAGCGGAACAGCGATCCGCGAACGAGCATCCACCCGACGCGAGCGATTTTCTGACGGGCAGTCCAGGGACTGCGGATCTGCAATTGGGCGTCGGCGTCGGTGGCGCGAAGTGACGGCACAACTGAGTCGGCGGGTAGCGCGCTTCGTGACTCGGGAGCAGGCATGCGATCCATTCTCAAACCAGCTCTGCCCCCATCTGGCACAATCGCTTAGTATACCGGCCGCGACAATTCGCAGCGAATCCCTTGAGAAACTATTGCTTGACAGGAGATCCAGGCATGCGGCCGGCTCGCCGCCATACGCTTCTCATCTTCAGTCAGACCTTCGTGCCGGATCCGGCCGCGGTCGGACAATACGTTGCCGACGTGGCAGTTGCGATGGCGCGTCGCGGCCACCGCGTGATCGTCTACGCGTCGGCGCGCGGCTACGAAGACCCGACGCGATCGTATCCCCGCCGCGAGGATCTGCACGGCGTCGAAGTCCGCCGCTTCGGATTCGCCTCCTTCGGAAAATCGTCGATTCCGCGTCGCGTTGCCGGAACATTTTTGTTCATGCTTCAGTGCCTCTGCGCCGGACTGTTCACGCGCCGGATCGACGGCATTTTCTTCAGCACCTCGCCGCCGCTGATCGGCGTCATCGCGGCTCTGGTTCACCTCATCCGCGACATCCCAATCGCGTACTGGGCCATGGATCTGAATCCGGACCAGCTTATTGCGCTTGGCAAGATCTCACCGGCAGGGATGACCGCCGAGTTCCTGGAAAGCGTGAACCGCTTCATCCTGCGCGAATCCGCGCTGGTCATCGCGCTCGATCGCTTTATGGCCGAGCGGCTTCGATCGCGCGTCGCATTGCCCGGGCAATTGCTGGTGCTGCCTCCCTGGCCGCACGAGGAACAAATTCGGGTTCCAGCGACGGGCGCCGCCAATGCCTTTCGAGCGCGCTACGGACTGAACGGCAAGTTCGTTGTCATGTACAGCGGCAATCACAGTCCGTCCAATCCGCTGACTACGCTTCTCCACGCCGCCGTCCGCCTGCGCGGCGAAGCGCAAATCGTCTTCCTCTTCGTCGGCGGCGGCAGCGGCAAGCGCGAGATCGAACGCGTCATTGCCGATCATCAGCTCGCCAACGTGATCTCACTCCCCTATCAGCCGTTGAACGAACTGGGCGACTCGCTTTCCGCCGCCGATGTTCATGTGGTCGCGCTGGGCGATCCGATGGTCGGCATCATTCACCCCTGCAAAATCTACGGCGCCATGACCGTCGCCCGTCCAATTCTCTACCTCGGACCAAAGACGTCGCATATCGCCGACCTGCTCGAAGCCAATGAGATCGGAATCCACGTCGCCCACGGCGACGTCGACGGCGCGGTCAATGCCATCTGTCGTTTGAGGGCGAGAGACGTTTCTTCGCTGCGCAATGGGGCTTGACGCCCAGCGCGTGCTGCGCCAGCATTTCGAACAGGGAACACTGCGCGATCGGCTCTGCATCGCGTTGGAGTTGTCACTGCGGTTCACGAATTCACTTTTACCACGGAGCTATTGATGCGTCTGATGCTGATCTGTCTGGCCGCGATCATTCTCGCCGGGTGCGACAAGCCGGTGCATGAAGCCCAATTGCGGACGGGAAATCTTGCAACGATGTTGGTTGCGAACCCGCGCGCGTAGCCCGCGGGATCATGGCGGGATGAATCCCGCCCTACTCGAATCCTCGGCGCAGTTTGTCATCAACCGGCCAGCGCCGCTCGAGCAAATCGTAAGTGAGCAGGACGCAAAGCGTTCCAAGGCCGGCGCCCGCCACCACGTCGCTGACGTAATGCGCGTTTTCCAGGACGCGCTCTATTGCAACTGCGAACGCGATGAGAAACCACACCCCGCGCCAGCGTGGCATGAGGATCGTCAGCGACAGGGCCGTCGCAAACGATAGACAGGCATGCCCCGACGGAAAGCAAAGCGCCGGCTGGCTAAACAGTCCCTTCCACCCGCCGATGAACGGTTCGAAATGAAACGGTGCGATCAGGATGATCGGACGACGCCGTCCCGCAACCCACTTGATGATCAGATACGCGAGGCCCCCCATCGCTCCCGACGCCAGCGGAAGCACCGCCGCTCGCAATCGCTGCGGATGAAACGCCGCGAGCAAGCCGGCGATGGCAAGCGTCGTCCAGTAAACCCCCGGCAGCTTCAAGATCACGACCAGCCAGTTGTGCTTGTCGATCGGATGATGAGCTGCGACCCATTGGGCGACGGCGCGGTCGAAGCACAACGCTCCGACAAAAAGGACTATCCAGCCGATGCTGATTATCGCGAACGAGCTTCGATGTTTCGGATCGTCTTGGGACAAAGAGTTCGATCGTAAGAGTTCGGGCATCCCCTACTTCAGTTTCATCCCCGCCGCGCCGCGGGCGGCGGTGAAGCTCCCGAAAAGCCGAATGGCTGCGCCGTACAACGCGGGATGGTCCTTGCGGACCGCTGAGTCGGACACCTGGGATCCGCCGCGCCGAATCGCGCGCAATGCCTGGATCACATCGGTCTTCTGCCACGATCTTCTCTGGCGAACCTTTTGCGGGTCCAGGCGGGCGGCGCGCAGCGCGTCGTCGTAGCTCCCGAAATGGCGCACGCTTGCCGCGTGCAGACCCGGATCGCTTGACTGCAACGCGCCGCTGTTCAACGGCTCATGCTCGCGCGAACGCGATCGCAACTCATAAACGATCGAATCTTTGTCCCACCGCCGATAGCGGCTGATGTCGTCGGCATCCAGTCCGGACGCGGTCAAAGCGCGATCCCAGCTTCCAAACAGCCGCGGCTGCAGCGCCGCAAAGGCGGCGCGGCCCAGGTCGTCGCGGCGCTTGGTGACCGCGGACCAATGAAGGTCTTCGCCGCCTCGCTTCGCGGCTTTGATGAGCTTGATAATCATCGCACGGTCCCAGCAGGGACGGCGAATGACCGTCGCATAATCGATCCCGGCGCGCTCGACTGCCTTGCGATAAGAACTGAAGTGATACGCCGCGGCGGAAACCAGCGCCTGATTTGACTCGGCCATCCGGTTGTAAGAAAGCGACGCGCCGCTCTTGTGGAGCTTGCGCAATGATTGCAGTATGCGTGGTTTGTCCCAGACCATTGCAGGTTACAAGATGCCACAAGGTACATCGTTTCGGTCTCCCGCTCAATGCTCAATTCAAATGGACTGCGCATGACACCGCAAGGGATCATCAATCTCGACAAGCCCGCCGGCCTGACCTCGGCGCGGGCCGTCAGCAAAATCAAGAATCTGTTCGCGGAAAACGTCAAAGTGGGTCATGCCGGCACGCTCGATCCGTTTGCCACCGGCGTGCTCCTGGTGCTGGTCGGCAAGGCGACCCGAAGCTGTCAACAACTGATGGGGCTGTCCAAAACCTACGATGCCGTCGTCCACCTCGGGTCAACGACTCCGACAGATGACGTGGATTCAGAACCGGTTCCGTGGCCCGATGCAAAGCCGGTTGGCGCTGAGGCAATACAAATCGCGCTGCCGCATTTCGTCGGCGAGGTGCTCCAGCAACCGCCTGCCTTTAGCGCGCTCAAGGTCGGTGGCCGCCGCGCATATGCGCTGGCACGCGCCGGCCGGGCGCCAAAACTTTCGGCGCGCATCGTCCACATCGATTCGATCGAAATGCTCTCGTACTATTGGCCGTTGCTGAGCATCCGCGTGCGTTGCGGACGCGGAACGTACATCCGCGCGTTGGGGCGCGACATCGGCCAAAAGCTCAACGTCGGCGGCCATCTCACCGCCTTGAGGCGAACGTCGATCGGGACTTTCGACCTCTCGTCCGCAGTGTCGCTCGAACAACTTGCAAATGAGGGAGTCATTCCTCATCTTTGCCCCATTCCGGGGACCCCCGACGTGTTGCCTCCGGCCGGCAACGCCGCCGGATGATGTCAGCTTTGCATGCTGCTGACGACCGGCCTTATAATCCCGCATCGATGAAAGGACTTCCGCTTTGACAACGGCGACCGCCACCGACTTCACCGTCCCCACGATCGGCGGACGACATCACTTCCTCCTCCGACGACTCCATTCGCTCACCGGAATCGTCTTTGGCGGGTATATCGTCATTCATCTGCTGGTGAACGCGACGCTCATCCAGGGAACTTCTCCCGTGGATATCTTCCAGAAGCAGGTCGACAAGATTCACGCCCTGCCGTTCCTCTTTGCCGTCGAATGGACATTCATCTATCTGCCGATTCTCTACCACACGATTTACGGCATCTGGATCACGATGACCGGTCAGCCCAACAACAATAACTATCAGTTCGGCAAAAACTGGTTCTATCTCTTTCAGCGCGTCAGCGCCATCATCATCGCGCTCTTCATCGTGTTTCATATTTTGGGCATGAAGGGCTTGCTAGGGCACGCGCTATGGTTTGACCCCGACCACGCGACGATGACCGTCGTTCGCCATATCAACGTCAACTGGTCGGTCGCTTATGTCGTCTATCCGCTCGGCATCCTCGCATCATGCTATCACCTGGCCAACGGATTCTGGACGGCTGGCATCACCTGGGGCCTGACCGTCAGCGCCGCCTCGCAAAAGCGCTGGGGCTGGGTTTGCACCGGGCTCTTTGCGTTTACGCTCGCATGCGGGATGACCGCCCTCTTCGCGGCCATTTCCGATCAGAAGATGATCGTTGCATTGCATTAATTCACGCAAACACCATGAACAAGCTGCTCGTTACCGCCGCCTGATTGAAAGAAGAACATGGCATCATCTGGTAAGAAACGTGTGATCGTTGTAGGCGGCGGGCTCGCGGGATTGGCGTGCACGATCAAGCTCGCCGAGGCGGGTGTCGACGTCGATCTGATCTCCATGGTTCCCGTCAAGCGCAGCCACAGCGTCTGCGCCGAAGGCGGGATCAACGCCTGCAACGATATCGCGCGTCAGCAGGGCTACAGCGAATGGCAGCACTTCGACGAAACGGCGCTCGGCGGCGACTTCCTGGCGGATCAGCCGCCGGTCAAGGAAATGTGCGAGTGGGCGCCGCGGATCATCGATCTGCTCGATCGCATGGGCGTTCCATTCAACCGCACCCACGAAGGGCAGCGAGCCCTGCGTCTATTCGGCGGCTCCCTGTTCAAGCGCACCTTCTTCGCCGGCGCGACGACAGGCCAGCAACTGCTCTACGCGCTCGATGAGCAAACACGCCGATGGGAAGCCGAGGGGCGCGTCACCAAGTATGAGTTCTGGGAATTTCTCTGGCCGGTGATCCACGAAAATCAATGCGTCGGCATCGTCGCGCAGGACATGCGGACGATGCAAATTCGCGCCTTCCGCGGCGACGCCGTCGTCATGGCCACCGGCGGCTGCGGATTGATCTTCGGCAAGAGCACCATGTCTGTCATCTGCACCGGCGGCGCTGCTTCCCGCTGCTATCAGGCCGGCGCCAAGTACGGCAACCCCGAGTTCATCCAGGTCCACCCCACCGCGATTCCCGGGGAGGACAAATGCCGCCTGATCAGCGAATCCGCCCGCGGCGAAGGCGGGCGCGTCTGGGTGCCCGCGATCAAGGATAACGGAAAGTGGAAGCCGCACCCGCGCCCGGCAACGCCTCCCAACGACATTCCCGACGGCGAGCGCTATTACGTTCTCGAGGAACGCTATCCCAAATACGGCAACCTCGTTCCGCGCGACATTGCCACGCGCGAAATCTTCCAGGTCTGCCTCGACGGATTCGGAGTTGCCGGCGGAAACATGGTCTATCTCGACCTGCACGACACCGTCGAAGCCATCGGGCGCGAGCGAGTGTTGGAGAAACTCGAAGGCATTCTGGAGATCTACGAGAAGTTCGTCGGCACCGATCCGCTTGCCGAGCCGATGAAAATTTTCCCCGCCGTTCACTACAGCATGGGCGGCCTCTGGGCCGGTTTCGTCAAAGATGAAAAAACCGGCGGCCTCAAGGCCGGCGCGCCTGGCAACATGATGACCAACATCCCCGGCCTCTACGCCATGGGCGAGGTCTCCTTCGCCTATCACGGCGCCAACCGCCTCGGGGCCAACTCGCTGCTCTCGTGCATCTTCGACGGACTCTTCGGCGGCTCATGCATCCGCAATTACATCCACGACGTTGCCGCCATCGCGGCTGCCGACGTCCCGCAAATCGCCTACGACACGATCGTGAAGCAGGAAACCGATAAGCAGGACTGGCTCCTGAAGAACGACGGCGACGAAAATCCCTACCTCCTCTGGCAGGAAATGGGCAAATGGATGACCGATTTCTGCACCGTCGTCCGCTACAACGACCGGCTGCAAAAAGCTTTGGATCAATGCCAGCAATGGAAGGCCCGCTTCCAGCGCGTCAAGCTCTCCGACACCGGCATGTGGACCAATCAGAATCTCTCCTTCGCCCGCGCCACCCGCGACATGATTCTCGTAGCCGAGGCGATTCTGAAAGGCGCTCTGATGCGCAACGAATCGCGCGGCGCCCATTACAAGCCGGAGTTTCCCACCCGCGACGATCCCAATTTTCTCAAAACCACCCTCGCCACGTTCGACGCCGAAACCCAGTCGGCCATCATCACCTATGGCCCAGTTGATACGAGCCTTGTTGCGCCGCGTGACCGGAATTATGGGAAAAAGGGATAAGGCCGCTCGCGCGGTGCGGGAGGGGCACTGGCTGGATTTATTGTGCTTTCGTACATGCCCTGCGTCACGGTTCGCAAGCCACACAAGTGACGGGACCCGCGAGTGCAAGAATCTCTTCTTTCGCGTGACAACGGCGGTTATCTTAGCGAACCTACGCTGCCTCAGCCGATAACAACGTGGCGCGCGGCAACGAGTTGCTAATGATTCAGCACATTGAGATTCGAAACTTCAAGAGCATTGGCGAGGTCAGCGTGGACCTATCACCTGTCACAGTGCTGATCGGTCGTAGCGGGGTTGGCAAATCTAATTTTCTGCGGGCCATCCGATTCCTTCGGAACTTTTTGTTGCAGCCCGACGCGGCAATTAGCCATGAGGGCGGCTGGTCACGGATATGGCCGTTCGGTGTTCCCGCTCCGCTTTCTTTTTCCGTTCGCTTTTCGATTCCCGGGTATTTGGCGAGCTTTACCTACGACGTTTCCTGGAAGGTCCATCTGCAAAACCCATCGAATGTGTTCGTGAATGCTGAGCGGCTTTTGCTTGGGCAGGACGTCATCTTTGATCGAAATGGAGAAAATTGGATTACATGGCCCGGGGAGGGCCCCGCGCCACGGACCACACCGGCAATCTTTCTCAAGTCGTTCCCGACTCTCAGCGAAGCGGTCCTCGCGTATACAGCTTGGACTAGCGGTATTGGTTGGCACGATTTTCCTGCGAATGTGTTTACACAAGCTTCGCACGACGGAGGGCTGTTCGGAAACGCGAAGGTAAAGTTCAACGGGTTAGATGACACCGCGAGCAATTATTTGGAAGTTATTCGCGATATTACTCAGGATCTACGCAACCAATTGGCGCGTTGGCAAATTCTTGCTCGAGTGAAGCAGATTAATCCAACCGTGGATTCGCTTGAGCTCGATTCCGTAATTCAGCCCAAACACGTCGTAGTGGCACACAGGCTGGGAGATAGACGGATTGGGCTCGACTTATCGCAGGAATCAGACGGCTTCAGACGTTACTACGCGCATTTGTTGGCCCTTTATCAAACGCCCCCGAAGCAGGTGCTGATGTTTGAAGAGCCCGAGAACGGCATCTATCCTGGCGCACTTCGTAACCTCGCCGAGGAGTTTGGCAGTGCGCCGTCGGCCGCTCGCGGACAGGTGCTTCTGACAACACAGAGTCCGGATCTGTTGGATGGCTTCGCACCTGAGCAACTTCGAGTTGTGGAGCTCGACCAGAGCCAGCTGACTAAGATCGGGCCGCTTGATCCCGATCAGGCGGATGCGGTCCGCGCTCGACTGCTCGAACCCGGAGAGCTGCTTACGGTGGATATTGCCCGCGCGAGAGAAATCTCGGCGTAAAAGGGGAGCCGCATTGTTGCCTCGACGACTCGTTCTTTTTGTGGAAGGAAAGGGAGACCAGGCGGCGATTCCTGCTCTCGCGCGCAGGGTTCTTGCACAGAGGGGTGCCGAGGACGCGCTGTCCGTTGATAGCGCTGAACCCTTCAGGGTCAGAGGAATCGGAGCCTTAGTGAAGAACAACTGCGCGGATTGGCGCCGTTGGTTGCAGGCTGCGGGCAAAACCCGAAGAAACATCGGAGCAGTGCTGTTGGTGCTTGACGGCGATGCGGACCGAGTTCCTCAAACCTGGAAAGGTCATGCAACGCGTTACAACTCGACCGAGTTTTGTGCCTATCGCGTCGCGGCGATGCTTGCAGAAGAGGCTCGCGCATTGCGCACGGGCGACGCCTTCTCCCTCGCGGTAGTTTTTGCCATGAAGGAGTTTGAAGCGTGGTTGGTGGCCGGAGTGGAAAGTCTTCAAGGTGAGATGCTCGCCGGTGGGCGCGGCAGCGTTCCAACCGATGCAAAAGCGCCATCAATAGATATCGAAGCCAAGAGAGGCGCCAAGCGCGTGTTGTGTCAGCTCATCCCTGGCTACGACCAGTCCCTGGATCAGGCAGTTCTCGCAGCGAAGGTGAACTTGGAGGTCGTTGGACAACGCTGTAAGTCTTTTCGCCGCTTTCAGTCGGCCATCGGACAATTAGCGAACGCCGCGCGGAGCGGGACTAATATCGTTAGTCCAGTTGCTTAGGGCTGTCTCTTAAGCAACGACATCCGCGAGACTCGCCGCGGGCGCAAGTCGCGATAGATATGCTTTGCGCAGCAGGCGAAGAAGACTCCCACCGAGGGAACCGGCTTGTACCCGACGAACACCACCACTTCGCGCACCGGCTCATCCAGAATATCCTTAGCGCGTGTCAACCGCCGAGAATCAGCTCCCCTGATGAGTGCTATCGTTGCGGCTACGACCTGCGCGGGATCACAAATGACCAGGCCTGCCCCGCATGCGGGCTGCTGGCCGAACGCAGTCGGCGTCTCAGCGACAAACTGCACAACACGCGGCCTCGACGGCCCGGAAAACCCTCCTGGGGCGTCTGGCTGATCCTCCTGGCGCTGCTGCTGCTGTTCGCTGGGGACCGGGCGGCTAATGGAATTCTACTGCTTCTGTAAAGCGTCAACTTCGGCGAGGATCTCTCCGCTGACGGTCGTCAGCATTCCCGGCTGATGCGGGGCAGAATTGTCGTAGTCCATAAACTCCCCGGCGAGACGAACGCGAATGCGGGAGCCGGCGGATTCGAAGCGAACGAGCAGGTCGATCGGCTGCAACTGATGGCGGAAGCCGTTCAGGAAGATTCCGTCGTTGCTGTCGGAACGATCGCTGCTGATGGATTTAAACCGCCATTGGGCGCCGTCGATGGCGGCTGGGTTCTTCACATCTTCGAGCGGCATCTTCAGGTAGTAGCTGTTGCCGGTGTAGTCGTCGTTGATTGCCGCGGGAGGATCGGAACTGTAGAGGATCGCGGTGACATGGTCGTCAGCCGTCTCAATGCGCAGGCGGGCGCCGGGAAATTGTCTGAACAGTTGATTGATCAGCAGTGAGGTCAGGGCCGGCTGAGTCGCCGGTTCGGTGGCGGGCGCCGTCGCGGGCTGCGACGCTGGCGTCGCGACAACGGCAGCAACCGGCGCAGGCGCCGGGGATTTCTCGCACCCCGCCATCGTCGAGACGACAACACAGATGCCGGTGATGGCTGCTCGCAATGTAGATCGCGTTCCTGACATGTCAGCTCCGGTTCAACCGGGCGTCGCAAAGTGACTTTCCGCTGGCAGGTATCATACCATATCCTGATGTCGCGTGCGTCAATGAGCCCTTCTGAGCTGGATCTCCTTTGCGAGCAATGTGGTTACGTTCTCAATAACCTGCCGCCCGACGGGCGTTGCCCCGAGTGCGGCGGGCTGATCGCCGAGAGCAGCCCCTCCCTGCGGGCGCCATCGGCGTGGGAGCAGACCCTGACGCGCGACTGGCGGGCGTTCCTCGCGACGACATTGCAGGTGATCTTCGTTCCCTCGCAATTCTTCCGCTCCCTTGCGATTCATGTGCCGGAAGATCGCTCCGGAAGCTTCGCGCTGATCCACGGCGCCATCGCTTCGCTGCTCCTTGGCGCGGCCGGCGCGGTGCATTTCGAATGGCTGCTGACGTTGACGGGGCGTCCCAGGGTTTTCCCGTGGGGCGTGAGTTGTGTGCTGTTGGCCATCCTGACATTTGTCACGCTCGCCGGCGTCACCCTCATCGCCGCACGTCTCACGCACTGGGAGGCAACCTACCGCGGCTTGCGAATGCCGCTGCCGGTCGTGCGCCGGGCGCTGCGGTATCACGCGGCCCACTATCTGCCGGTCGCAATCGTGACCTGTCTCGTTGTGTTGGGGTTCCACGAGCTGGTGCAACGCCGGTACATTGATGCCGCGTCGCATGACCTGCACTATATCTACACGCTGGGGGCGACAGCGATCGTCGCGGCAATCTATCTGTTCTATACATACTGGATCGGCATGCGGAATCTGATGTACGCGAATCGGTGATTTTCCCCTCCGCTGGAGTACCAGCGGAGGGGAAAAGTTGCTCTGAGGGAGACTGGTCACCTTGGCAATATTAGACGTTGATTGGTGATCCGTGATGCGAAGCGGCAAGCCGGGCGGCGCCCCGTCCGCCGCTCGCGGCTTCGCATCGCCGCTCCTCAATAATAACCAGTTAAATCAGTTAAATCAGCGAAATCCGCTTCGATCGCGGTTCGACGACGATGCTCTTTGGCTGCGTCGGGCACTCATGCTCGCAACGGCCGCAGCCGGTGCAGCCGTCTTCAATCACGCGGACGCGGCCGTCAAGCAATCCAAGCGCGGCCGAGCCCATCGGGCAATGATCGACGCAGATCGTGCAGTCCTGCCCGACCGTACGGAGACATGTTGCCTCGCGTACGAACGCGGTCCCCATGTTGATTTCTTCGCGCGGCACGAGCCGCAATGCTCCGGTCGGACATTTGTTCATGCAGGCCAATTCATCGCACACCACGCACGCCGACGTGCTGGCATCAATGTACGGCAACCCTGCACCCTGCTCGCCGCTGGCATCAATCTGGATCGCGTTCACCGGGCAAGCTCGAACGCAGTCGCCGCACCGGCTGCAAGTATCGCGCAATTCCTTCTCTTCCAGCGCGCCGGGCGGACGCAGCCAGTATTCAACGACAGGAGCAGCGGATTTCCGCGAAACGATGGGAGCGGCCGGGGGATCGAGCTTGCCGATCTGATGGGCGATATTCTCCAGCGGGCGCACCGCCGAGGAAAGGGGACGCAGCAGCCCGCGCAATCCTTCACGGAAAAATCGCCGGCGATCGATCGGGCGATCATCGTCCATAACACGTTACGCCTTTTTTGCGGTGCAGGCTTCCAGCGAAGCCTAGGACCCCACCGGCGACTCACTGCGCCGACGGCTGGCTCGTCGGGGTGGGAGGCAGCATCACACGCACCACCTTCTGCGTCGTAAACGGCAGCTTCGTCAGTTCATCCACGAATGTCACTTTGATCGTCACATCCGCGTGCCGCGGAACCGTCTGCCAGGGGCAGACCACCGCATAATAATAGTCCACCAGGAACTGGCCGTACCAGTTTTGCTTTGCCTGTTCGAGAGTAAAGTCCCATTTCCCCAGCCGCGGGTCCTTCGCGGCGAGATCGAACGCCTCAACGCTGATCGTGCCCGCGGCCTTGATCTCCTGGCCGGAATCATCGTACGGAATAACGAACACTTTCAATCCCTCGTCGCCCGGCTTGTCGGGGTCGATGTCCTCGCCGCCGGTCAGGCGGCCCAGGCGGATGCCATGCGTTGTGACCAGTTTCGCGAGCTGTTCCGGCGGCAGCGTCGGCTCGGTGAGGTCGCGAGCCTGCAATCCCGCGATCTGCTGGGCGGCCATCGCCTGCTGCTTGCGGAGTTGATCGAGTTCGATTTGAAGCTGCTGGTTTTGCTTGCGCAGCGCGATGTTGGCCTGATTTGGCGTGCCGCAGCCCGCGCTACTGATCGCTAACGTTGCGCCGATCAGCGTCAGCGCCAGGGTGGAGGAGATTAAGCGCATGAATTACAGCGCCAGTGCATGAGTAGGGCGGGATTCATCCCGCCGATTTTCCGCAAGACCTCAGCCCACGGCGGGATCAATCCCGCCCTACCGCAGACCGTTCTGCGCGATTGCTATCGCACGGCTCACGAGACCTTTTCTTCTTCGCCGCCCTCGGACACGGGACGCGGCGCGGCATCCGGGGCCTGGTTCATCACGCGATCGGCAACGCCGTACGCAACTGCTTCATCGGCAAACAGCCATTTATTGCGGTCGAAGTCGCGGTGAATGGTGTCGGCGGATTTGCCGGTGAAGTCAGACATCAGTTTGTACAGACGGTTGCGCAGCCGGATCATATGCTGCGCTTCGATGCCCAGATCGGTGGCCGGTCCCTGCAGCACGCCGCCAATGAGCGGCTGATGCAGCATGACCTGCGAATTTTCCAGCACGGAGCGCTTCCCCTTGGTACCCGCCGCCAGCAGACACGCGCCCATGCTTGCGGCCATGCCGATGCAGGTGGTGGCAACGTCGCAGCGGAGGAATCGCATCGTGTCGATGATTCCAAGCCCCGCCGAGACGCTGCCGCCCGGCGAGTTGATGTAGAACTGAATGTCGTTCTTCGGATCGTCGTTCGAGAGAAACAGCATCTGCGCGATAATCGCGTTCGCCGAGTCGTCGGTGACGGGACCGCCGAGGATAATGATTCGGTCCTTGAGCAATCGCGAGTAAATGTCATACGCGCGTTCTCCGCGACCGGATTTTTCGATAACGATGGGGATCAGTGTATTCTGCATTTTTTACGCCGCCGCAGTAAGAAGAGCGCCGTTCCTTCGCAGGCAATCATCAAGGGTTGCCCCAGGTCCCGCTGGAGTTTACTTGGGTTTGGTTGCGTCCGCCGCCGCCTCAGCAACCTTCGCCGCGGACTCCTCCCCGATCACTTCGTCGCAAATGCCGTACTCGACCGCCTGCTTGGCGTCGAAGAACCGATCGCGCTCACTGTCTTCGCGGACGCGATCGGTCGACTGTCCCGTGCATTTGGAGATGATGTCGATCAGGTTGTTCTTGGTCTTAAGGATCTCTTCGGCCTGGATCTCGATGTCGGCGGTCTGTCCGTACACTCCGCCAAACGGCTGATGGATCATCACCTTGGCGTTGGGAAGGATGTATCGCTTTCCCTTCTTGCCCGCCATGAAGACGATCGCCCCGCCGCTCTCGGCCCGGCCGATGCAATAGGTGGCAATGTCACACGTCACAAACCGCATGATGTCATACATCGCCAGCGTGTCGTCGACGACACCGCCGGGGCTGTTGATGTACAGGTTGATGTCCTGATCGCGCTTCACGCTCTGCAGATAAAGAATCTGCATGATGACTCGCGAGGCGGTGACATGATTGATCTCGCCAATCAGAAAGACGACGCGGTTTTCGAGGAGCATTTCCTCGAGCGTCATCTCCCGATAGCGGTTGTAGCCGCCGCCGCCACCCGGTCCGGGCATTGCCATCGGCATCGCCACCGGTCCGCGGGTCGGATATCCGACCGCAGGCGGATACATTACGTTCCCCCCGACCTGAAGCCGGGCAAGTTCTTCCATTTTTGAATCCGATGTCGCCATTCGTCTCCTCGTTCTTCGCAAGAGCGCCGGATGGTACGCGCAGCAGGGAAGCCGATCAACATGTCGGGCGGGTCAATGGTTATTGGAACGAGTGGCGGGGAACGGCACGACGGGAAGCGGGGGAAAGGCACGAAGGCACATAGGCACGAAGGCACGTAGGGAAGGAAGGGGATTTTTGTGCTGAGCCATGTGACGCGATCAAACTTTTCCTCCCCTTCGTGCCTGCGTGCCTGCGTGCCTTGGTGCCTTTCCCCCCTTCCCCTTCACTTCCCCACCTTCGGCATAAACTCCTCCGCGTTGTCTCCGCTCATCTCCCCGATCTGAATCGCCCGGACCTCGTGAATGCGCCAGCGCCTCCCGTTTGCTCGAAATCAAACTGCCAGGTGCTCTGAATCACCGGGGCAGCGGCGTCATCCTGCTCGGTCAGGATCGCGAGCGTGGCGGTTACCAATGAAGCGCTTTCGGTCACTTCCAGCGAGCGAATGTGGGCTTCCCTGAGGTGGACGCGCTGCGTTCCGATCCTGGCGGCAGCGGTCAATTCCTTTGCATCGGCATAGAGCGTCGGCGACGTCAGCATGCGCAGGCTCGCGTCGGGCGCCAGCAACGACTGGAACGTCGTCCAGTCTCCATCAACGGCTGCCTGAACCAGCTGCCGCGACTCCCGGCGCGCGATTTTTTTGGGAGTGTCGACGAAAATCGTCATGAGAACGATCAGGATCGCAAGGAGAATAATGCCGGCCCCGGCGTTGCGCGTCCCGGACTGCTGTCTTCGATTTCCGCTGACAAAAACGAAGGTACCGATCGCCACGATCAGCACCGGCAGCCACCAGGGAGTATCGAAAAGAAGGTCCCCGCTCATATCGCCAATCTTAATCGTGTGGATTTGGACGTGCGCGGTTGTGCTCCGCGTCATGATTGTCTTCGATAATCAATTGCCCGGACGGGCAATTTCTTTTGCACCCATGTGCGAACCAGTTCTTCAATTGACAGACCGCTGGCATGAGCGATTTGTTCAAGCGCCTTGGTTTCGCGGGCGTCCAGAGACAGCTTAATTTCGAGAGTAGGAGCCACACGCGCGAAAACTGGCCTCTTGAGTTCCTCCAACTCATCTTCGAAGCTGGTCAGGTCATGGGTATCCCAGAACTGGGCCAACTTCTGGATAGAATCGGTTTTTGGCAGTTTGATCTTCTTCATCCGTTTTTCCATTTGCGGTAGCGACGCTTCTCATTCTTGGTCATTTCCCGCGCGGTCACCGGATATCCGTTGCCATCGGGGAAGCCGATCACGACGCAGAAGAGGCAACGACCAGCATCACTTTGTCCCAGAACATAATATACCGGATTTTCACCCGGGATTTTCCTCTGCGTACGAAGGGTGCTCCGAAGCACGCTTCTTCGACTTCTTCAGGCGTCACGCCATGCCGGGCGATGTGTTCAACCCTTTCTGCTGGCCAAATCAGTTGCTCGATCCGCATTCTGCTCCCAAGAAGGGAACCACTCACTATTTCCCGCCCCCACGTCCGATAAACAAGACTGGGTAACGCTACCCCTGTGCGCCAATGACCGCAAGCAGTGACGATTCAACCCGATTCATCCTTCCGCAAGATGCGCCCTATCTGGCGAATCTTGCTTCGCTGTGGGTGAATGAGCCGAGGCTGGCGGCGCTGATAGAAGCGTTGCCCGAGCCGGGCGGTTATCCGACCGAACCTTCAAAATCGGGGCCTCCAACTGTCGCGATCGCCAGGTCCGACGGAGGGCGGATCTATCTTCACAGCCGATTCGATCCAGTCGCAGACGCCGCGAAGCTGGTCGATCCGATCGATGCAGCCGGGAAGGCAGCCTATTTCGTGCTCGGCTTCGGGCTCGGTTATCACGTCGAGGCCCTGTTCGAGCGAGCCGGCGACGAAGCAATCTTCTGCATATTCGAAGCGGATCTGCGTCTGCTGCGGACGGCGCTGGAGTCGCGCGATCTGTCGCGCTTGCTCGACAGCCGCCGGCTATTCTTCTTCACGTCGCTGGACAAATCCGAACTACTCACCCGCCTCAATCCGCACACCGCGCTGCTGTCGGTCGGGGTCGAAACGATCGTCCATGCGCCCAGCCAGCAGACGGCCGGGCCGTTCTATGAGCAGGTCCGGATCTGGCTGGAGGAGTTTGCCTCGTTCAGGCAAACCAGCATGAACACGCTGGTGCTCAACAGTCGGCGCACCGCCGAGAACATCGCGAAAAACGTCGGCTGGTACGCCGCCTCTCCCTCCCTCGCCCGCCTGTGCGACTGCCACAAAGGGGACCCGGCGATCATTGTCTCGGCTGGGCCGTCGCTGCGAAAAAACAAACACCTGCTCAAAGACCTGCAGGGCCGGGCGGTGATCGTGGCGGTGCAGACGACTCTGCAACCGCTACTGGAGATGGGGATCGAGCCGCAGTTCGTGACGTCGCTGGACTATCATGAAATCTGCACGCGCTTCTTCGAGAAACTTCCGGCTCACCTCAAGACCGAGCTGGTTGCCGAGCCCAAGGCGAACAACGCCATTTTCGAACTGAACCCCGGCCCGTTGTCGGTGCTTGGGAACGACTTCGCCGAAGGTCTCCTTCATGAGATGAATCTGCAACATGCGGTGATTCCGCCCGGGGCGACGGTGGCGCATCTGGCCTACTACCTCGCCGAGTACATGGGGTGCGACCCGATCATCTTCGTCGGCCAGGATCTGGGCTTCAGCGACGGCCTCTGCTACGCCCCCGGAACCAGTTACGAAGACGTCTGGCGGCCGGAACTGTCGCGATTCTGCTCCGTCGAGATGAAGCAGTGGGACCAAATCGTTCGCGAGCGATTCATCCTGCGCAAGATCACCGATTATCAGGGCCGCCCGATGTACACCGAAGAGCGGCTCTTCAGCTACCTCCAGCAGTTCGAGCGCGATTTCCTCAAGACGCGCATGCGCATCATCGATGCCACCGAAGGGGGCGCCGCCAAAGCGGGCTGCACGCCGATGACGCTCGTTGAAGCACGCGATCGTTTTTGCCGGCGCGAATTGACCGGCTCCGCCCCGCCCCATCCCGGACTGAGCTGGACCCGGCTTGCAGCCTGCGCCAGTTCACTCGCAAAACGCAGGGAGGAAGCCGCCGCCATCGAGTCGATCAGCGAGCAGACGCTGCCGCTGCTCAAGGAGATTCGCGACCATCTCGACTCGCAGCCGCGCGTCAATCGCGCGATTGCGGCGATCGACGCGCTGCGCCAGCGGATGAACGATCTTGGCAGATGCTACGACCTGGTGACCCAGCTCACGCAACCGACAGAGCTCAAGCGGTTCGAAGCCGACCGGAAAATCGCGGCCTCGCGCGTTTGCGGAAGGGATCGCCAGCGGCTGCAGGTCGAGCGCGACATCGAAAATGTGCTGGGCGTCATGCAGGCCGCCCGCGACTTTCAGAAGCTGATGGACGACGTGACTGCGAATCTGGCGGCGTCTCTCAAGGAGGCGGCGTGAGCAACATTTCCGCTATTGTCTCGCTCCTGCACGAAGGTCCGGATCGGCACAGCGGCACGCGGCTGTTTCGCGATCTGCCGGTCGTTGAATGGACGCTGCGCCGGCTCTCGATGAGCCGGCAGCTTTCATCGGCGGCGGTGCTCTGCTGGGAGGATCAGCTTCCGCGCATTGCGGGCATCGCCGACGAGATCGGCGCGTTTGTCCTCGCCAAGGGACCGCGCTCGCGCATCAGTCAGATCGAGGCCGTTTCCGCATCGCGGCGCTGGGCCGACGGTTGGCGCGGAGGATTGCTGGGAACCTGCGCGTTTGACATCGGCTTTTATGCCCCGTGGGTGCTGGAGCTTGCGGCGCGGGTGGAAAGCGAAGGCGTGCTGCTCATTGACCCGGCGGCGGCTCTGGTCGATCCGATGCTGGCGGACGAGCTGATTGCTCATGCCGATGCGCATCGCGACCAGGAGATCATCTTCTCCGCGGCGGCGCCGGGCTTGTGCGGCGCGCTGCTTCGCATCCCCCTGCTGAAGCGCCTGGCCGCGACGAAACTGCATGCCGGACGGCTCCTGCATTACATTCCCGATCATGTGAGTCGCGAGATGATCGGCACCGACGCCTGTCTTGCCGTTCCTCCTGCCATCGCCCGAACCGTGGAGCGTTTTGTGCTCGATTCGGATCGGCAGATTGCCCGGACGGAATACGCGACCGCGTGCCTCAACGGGCAACTGCAGATCGCCGGAGCGATGGAGATCGTTCAGCGCGTCAGCACGTGCAATTGGACCGACTCGCTTCCGCGCGAAGTGGTGATGGAGTTGAACACGCGCCGCGCCAGCAATCCCATTTTCTCGCCGGCGCGCGTCGGCGGGTTCAGCCGGCCCGATCTCCCGCTTGCAACAGCCCGCGCGATTTTCCAACAGCTTGCGCAGGCCGACGATGTCCGCGTCACCTTCGCCGGCGCGGGCGATCCGCTATTGCATCGCGAGCTGTTTGAAATTCTCGATGCCGCAAGATCGGCAGGTATTCGGGCTCTTCACGTTGAAACTGATTTGCTCGGGGAAAATCGAGACCGTATCGCAAGCCTCGCCATGGGACCGGCAGACATTATTTCCGTCCATTTGCCGGCGATCACCGACGCGACCTACTTCGAAGTGATGGGGCTGGACGCGTATGCCCGCGTCCTGGAAAACATCCGGGCTTTCGTGGGGCAGCGCCAGCGTCGCGGCGACGGCGTTCCGATCATCGTTCCGGTTTTTACCAAGTGCCGGCAGAACATCGCTGAGATGGAAGCCTGGTACGACCAGTGGCTCAAAGCGCTCAACTGCGCCGTCCTTCGCGGACCCAGCACGTTCGGCGGGCTGATCGCCGACAGCGGCGTCGCCGACATGACGCCTCCCGGCCGGCGCACGTGTTCGCGTCTGGCGTCGCGCATCACCATCCTCAGTGATGGCCGAATCGTCTCCTGCGAGGAGGATCTTGTTGCGGCTCAAACTCTCGGCCATGTCGCAACCGACTCGATTTCCGCGGTCTGGACCACCGGGCTGGCAAACCTCCGAAGCGACCATCAACAAAAACAATGGGCCGCGCACCCGCTGTGCGCGACCTGCAACGAATGGCATCGACCATGAACACTCTCGCCGTCATCCTCGCCCGCGCGGGGAGCCAGGGCCTGGCCGGCAAGCATCTGCTCCCGCTGCTGGGCCGTCCGGTCATTTCCTACACGTTCGACCATGCGCGGGCGGCGCGATCGCTTTCGCGGGTGGTTGTTTCCAGCGACTGCGCCGAGGTCCGTCGGCTCGCCGCGGCCGCGGGATTGGAGACGATCGCCCGGCCCGCGCATCTGGCGACGGCAGATGCGTCGGTGCAGGACGCCATGCTGCACGCCATGCAGACGGTCGAATCGCGCAGCGGCTTTCGGGCGGATGCCCTGGTGGTTCTCTACGGCAATGTTCCCGTGCGCCGCAAGGCGCGATCGATGGCGCCTTGCAGACACTGAGGGCAACCGGCTGCGATTCGGTTCGCTCGTTCTGCCCCGTCGGCAAATGGCATCCCGCGTGGATGCACGAAATGGATGGCGATGTCGTGAAGCCGCTTCACGCGGGGAGTATCCATCGCCGCCAGGATCTGTCTCCGGTGTTCCTTCACGACGGCGCGGTTGTCGCGGTATCGCGTGCTTCGATGTTGAAGGGAAACGATAATCCTGCCGATCCGCACGCGTTCTTTGGGATCGACCGTCGCGGCATCCGTGTGGAAATGGGCGCGACCGTCGAAGTGGATCACGTTCGCGACCTCTATTGGGCCGAGGCGGTCTTGCGGGACTCACGGTCCGAGCGCGACTGGATCAGGATGGCGTCATGACAAACCTGTGTATCGGTGAGAAATCGATCGGCAACGACCACCCGGTGCTCATCATCGCCGAGATCGGGGTCAATCATGACGGCTCACTCGACCGCGCGCTGGAACTGGTGGATCTTGCCGCCGAATGCGGCGCTGACGCGGTGAAGCTGCAAATCTTTCGCGCCGACACTTTGATGCATCGCTCCTGCCGGCTTGCGGAATACCAGTCGCGCGCCGGCGTGCCGCGAGATCCGGCGAAGATGCTTCGAGGGTATGAACTGTCGCACGACGCGTTGCACACGATTACCTCGCACATCCGATCGCGCGGCCTTGTGCCGCTGGCAACGCCCTTCTCGCCCGGAGATATCAAAACGCTTGCATCACTCGGCATGGCAGCCGTCAAAATCGCTTCGCCCGACCTGGTGAACCGCGTGCTGCTGCACAGCGCGGCGAATCTCTCGATTCCGCTGCTGCTCTCGACGGGCGCCGCGACGCTGGAAGAGATTGACACGACGATGCGCTGGCTTGGCGACTGGCGAATTCCCTTTGCGCTGCTGCATTGCGTGAGCAGCTATCCAACGGAAGCTCGCGACGCCCATTTGCATTGGATCGGTGAGCTGCGGGAGCGATATCAAGTGCAGATCGGCTACTCCGATCACACCACCGACGCGTTTGGCGGCGCGCTGGCTGTTGCGGCCGGGGCGCGGTTCGTGGAACGCCATCTCACCTACGACTGCCAGGCGCAGGGGCCCGATCACGCCGCGAGCAGCGACCCCGAACAATTTGCCACCTACGTCGAACTCATTCGCCAGACGGAAACGATGCTGGGATCGGGCGGCAAGCGCGTGCTTCCGTGCGAAGAAGACGTGCGGAGCGTCAGCCGGCAGAGTTTGGTATTGCAGGCGCAAGTCGCGGCGGGACAGAAGATTCGCCGGGAAGACATCACCGTTCAACGTCCCGGAACCGGGATCTCCGCCGCATTGATTGAAGAAGTGATTGGGCGACGCGCCGTGCGCGATCTTTCGGCCGGAACGCTACTCGAATGGCAGATGATCGCGCCACAAGAGTCGCGCCGATCCGCCTGAAGCGTCCCCGTGGCATCCGTGGCATCGGCATCCTGCCCATGCCGGTTGCGTGGCGGGAAGAAAGACGTGGATAGCAGCTCTTCGGAGCTTGAGTCGGACTACTTTTGACGCACCCAGCACGGGCAGGATGCCCGTGCCACGGGGAAAGCCGCGGGCACAAATGCCATCCCCGATCAGATCTCCTCGTAACGTCTGCTTCGTCACCGGCACCCGTGCCGAGTTCGGGCTGATGCGCTCGACACTCCTTGCGATTGAAAAAATTCCCTCGCTGCGCCTTCAACTGATCGTCACCGGCATGCACCTCGATCGAACGCGCGGACACTCCGTCGACGCGATTCGCGACGGTGGCTGGCATATCGACTGCATCGTTCCATGGCGAAAGAGTGTTTTGCAATCCGCAACAGCCATCGAGACTGGCCGTGTGATGGCCCGACTCGCGGCGGAGTTCGAAAATTTGAAAAGCGATATCGTGCTGGTCGTCGGGGACCGCGTGGAAGCGTTTGCCGCGGCGTCGGCTGCGCACATCGGCGGGCGCATTGTCGCGCACGTGCATGGCGGGGATCGTGCGCTGGGGCTGGTGGACGACTCGCTGCGTCACGCGATCAGCAAACTCACTCATGTGCACTTTCCGGCCACGGCGGGCAGCGCACAACGCCTGATGCAACTCGGCGAAGATCGCTGGCGAATTCATCGCGTCGGCTCGCCGGGGCTGGACGATCTCCACGAGGCCGAGCCGTGGAAGGTGGTGGCGAAGCGATTTCCGGCGCTGCGACGCCGCGGCTATGCGCTGGTGGTGCAGCACCCGGCCACGTCGGAATCCGGCGCGGAGCGTCTGGCGGCGGAGATGCTGCTGAGTGCCGTGCAGCGGGCGGGCGTGGAGCAGATGATGGTGGTCTATCCGAATAACGACCCCGGGGCCGACGGGATCGTCGCTTGCTGGCGACAGGCGGAGCGGTCGCGACAAGCGGGCTGGCACTTCTGCAAAGACCTGCCGCGGATGTTGTATCTTGGCCTGCTGCGTGATGCCGCGATGCTGGTGGGCAACAGCTCGAGCGGGATCATCGAGGCGGGCAGTTTCGGAACGCCCGTGATTGACGTCGGATCGCGCCAACACGGGCGGGAGCGGGGCGACAACGTAGTGCATGTTCGAGCGCCGCAGGCCGTCGAGCGCGCGGCCGCGGAGATCTGGAATAACGGCCATCCGCATCGTTTTGGGACGCGAAATCCCTATGGCAGCGGGAACGCAGGAAAAGCGATTGCCGGGCATCTGGCCCACATTGAGTTGAATCGCCACGTCCGGAAACTCATCTCGTATTAAGCCTTTCCCTTATCCGCTCGATACTTCCGGCAGCAAGGATTAATCCGAATGAGCGTTGCCACCGCCGTACGCCCGCACAAGACCCCGCAGGAGATCGTCAAGTCGGTCAGCTCGCTCGCGACACTGCCGGAGGTGACGAATCGGATCATCGCGACGGTGGAAGATCCCCGCAGCAGCGCCAGTCAGCTCAATCGCATCGTCTCGCACGATCCCGCTCTGGTCACGCGCATTCTGAAGGTGGTGAACAGCGCGTTCTACGGATTATCGGGGCAGATCGGCTCGATCGAACGGGCGATCGTGATGCTTGGGCTCAACGCCGTGAAGAACATCGCCGTCGCCGCCAGTCTTGGCCAACTGTTTCGCGGCGCGAAGCTTGGACGCAATTTCACTGCCAGAGACATCTGGACGCACAGCCTTGCGGTGGCGGTGACCGCCCGCGATCTGGCGATTCGCATGAAGCTCCCACTCGGCGACGAAGCATTTCTCGCGGGAATGATTCACGATGTCGGCATTCTGATCTCGCTGCAGACCGCGCCCGAAATGCTCCGCCAGGTATGCGAGACGGCTGCCGCCGACGCCGGCAGCAACTTCTGCCAGCTTGAGACGCACTTAATCGGAAACGACCACCAGGCGCTGGGCATGGCGTTGGCCGAGCATTGGCGATTCCCCCGTCCGTGCCAGTTGGTGGTGGGCTATCATCATCGGCCGACGGAGTTGGACGATCCAAACCGCATGCTCGTCAACCTTGTTTACGTCGCGGACACGCTTTGCTGCCATTCAACGCACGGCTTCAACCTCACGGCGCTCCATCAGCCGATGGAGCCTCAAGATCTCGAGTCATTGCAGATCAATCCCGACGTCGTCGCCGCCACCCGCGAAAATCTCGATAAGCTCGTTTCGGCGACCTCGGGAATGCTGGGGTAGCTGGTGATGGGTGATTGGAACGTGACGAAGAGGCCGGACTCAAAACGTGACGCGTGAAGACGTGAAACGTGAAGAGAAAGCGCATGATCGCGCGATCTCGGGGTGCGCGAATTTCCGGGTACAACCTGTTCGCGGCGATATCCCGCTCTTGCCCACTCCCTTAGTACTCTGGGGGAGGGTTGGGGTGGGGGTTCGTCCGTTCGGCGGGCCGCGTCAAATGAACGATCTCCCCCCACCTAGGTCCTCCCCCGGGTATGAGAGGAGGAGGCAAGAAGTCACTCCGGAAATTCGCGCACGCCCCGCGATCACCCCCGGTCACGGCTTCACGTTTCGCTACCCCGTCCCGTCACGTTCCAATCACCAGACTGTCAGCTCAGCACCATGCGCCCGCGCACATCCAGCACGCTGGGCTGAATCCTGAGCGGCAGAACAATCCAGAACGTCGCACCTTCGCCTGCGGCGCTGCGAACGCCGATCGTTCCGCCCATCATTGCCGTCAGTTCCTTGGAGATCGCCAGGCCCAATCCGCTGCCGCTGTGCGTGCGCGTCACGGAAGCGTCGACCTGCCGAAACTTCTCGAAAATGAGCTGCTGCTTGTCCATCGCGATTCCCGGCCCGCGATCGGTCACCGAAATCCGAACGTGCTGCTCTCCTTCGCGCACAGCGACCAAGTCGATGACCGAACCATTGGGGGAAAATTTGATGGCATTGGACAGAAAGTTGTAGAGCACCTGCTGCAGCTTGCCAGGATCAGTCTGCAGGATCGGCACGTTGTTGGCGACGGCAGTATCAATCACCAGTTGGCGCGGCTCGCACAGCGGCTTGAGAATGTTCTCCAGGCCCTCAAACAGATCGCCGACCGACAATGGCTCGGAGCGAATCTCCATTCTCCCGGCCTCGATTTTCGCCAGGTCCAGCAGGTCGTTGATCAGTTCGAGGAGTGCCCGCCCGCTTTGCAGAATGTTGTGAACATAACGTGACGGCTTCGCGTCGGCGGCGCCGCTCAGCGCGTCTTTCAGCAGATCTGCAAACCCCAAGATCGAATTGAGCGGCGTGCGCAGTTCATGGCTCACATTGGCGAGAAATTCGCTCTTGAGCCGGTTCGACTCGTACAGCGCGACGTTTGCCTCGGCCAACTGCCCGATCTTCAGATCCAACCCGGTGTTGATCGACCGCAGTTGGTCGGTCGTTTCATTCAGATTCGCAAGCATGGCGTTGAACGTCTCGGACAACTGCTGAAATTCGTCGCCGGTGCTGATATCGGAACGAATGTTCAGATCGCCCTCGCTGACGCGCTGGGCCGTCTCCTGAAGCACGCGGACGGGTTGTAGAATCAGCCGCGTCGTGATCAGGTAGAAGCAGAGAATCGCCAGCGTTCCGCCCACCAGTCCCGCGACCATGATGAAGACGCGATTGAGCAGAAGCTGATTCTGCGGAATGCGGTTGGTGATGTCGATGCTGACCATTCCCACCAACTCGGAGTGATCGACCGGCGGAAGCAGATCGCGCGCCTCGGCCGGCAGGGTCGTCCCTGTCGGCGCGGTGGTGGAAGCCTTTGAGGAATGACACGCGATGCATCCATGGCCCAGGTAGACGGGGCGTGCGTAAAAGTAGCGCTGATTGTCATCTGAATAAGCCGAGCGGGATTCCGACTCGGGATGGCGTCGGAAATAACCCAGCGAGCGTTGCTCAAACTTAGTGAGCGGTGTCGAATCCGGCGCATCGATCGCGATCAGCCGCGGGACAACCCCGGCAGGCCGAATCTCATGCGGCTCGGGTGGAGAATAAGGCTGGGTCGTCAGATCGACGTGCGGCCACGGTGTCCGCTGAATCAGGGCATGCTCCAGCAGCGCGTTGTCGGCCAGTGCCGCCGCGGCGCGACCGTTCAGTTCGCCGGTCAGTTGCTCCATCCGCCGCCACGGAACTGCCAGCGCCGCGCCGATGATGAGGATCACCGCCGCACCGAACAGGATCTGGCATTTTGCGGCAAGCGAGATTTCCAGCCGCCGGAATCGTTTGAACACGTCACGCTGATTCTAACCACTGGCGCCGCAGCGTAAATTGCACGTTGTGGGCCACGAAGCTTCTGTGGTATGACTTTGTGTCCCGGACGGCAATTTTGCCGCCCCCGAGAAGAGGAACGATGGCAAGTGCCGGCCGCATTCTAGTCGTGGAAGATCATGAGACCGAAAGGCGGGCGGTCAGTGCCCTTCTCAAGTCGGAGGGATTCACCGTTCTGGGCGCTGAGAACGCGGACAAAGCCATCGGCTACATTGATGAGAACATTGATGTCGTGCTGAGCGATCTGCAGATGGGCGATGTCAGCGGGATCGATCTGCTGCAGCTTTGGAAGAAGCGACGGCCTGAAACGCAGTTTATTCTCGTGACCGGACACAGCAGCGTGAACAGCGCCGTGGAGGCGATCAAGGCCGGCGCGTATGACTACGTTACCAAGCCGATCAATGCCGACGAGCTGGCTGTCCTGGTCCGCCGAGCGGTTGAGACCCAGCAAAAGGACAAGGAGATCGACAACCTCCGCCGCCGCCTCGATCAAAAGTTCGGCCTCGATAAAATTATCGGCGAATCCAAGCCCATGAAGGATGTGTTCGCCAAGATTCAGCGGGCCGCGCCCGTGGACAGCACGGTCCTCATTCTCGGCGAGAGCGGCACCGGCAAGGAGCTCGTCGCCCAAGCGCTCCACCACAACAGCAGCCGGAAAAAAGGACCGTTCGTTGCGGTCAACTGTGCTGCCGTTCCCGCGACATTGGTTGAAAGCGAGCTGTTTGGCCACGTTCGCGGCGCTTTCACCGGCGCTACTGACAGACGCATGGGCCGATTTGAGCAGGCCGATGGCGGGACTCTGTTCATCGATGAAATCGGCGACTTCGAGCTGGGACTGCAGGCCAAACTGTTGCGCGTCCTCGAAACCCTGACGCTCACGCCCGTCGGCGGAGCCGAAGACCGCAAGGTTGACGTGCGTGTGCTGACGGCCACCAGCCGCGATCTGCGGAAGATGGTTGAAGCCGGCACGTTCCGGGAAGACCTTTTCTACCGCCTGAACGTGGTGACGATCACGCTTCCCGCATTGCGCCAGCGCCCTGACGACATCCCGATTCTGGTCGAGCATTTCCTTCGCGAGATCACCGAACAAAAGCACACGACCCCGCGCCGCATCTCCGCCGAGGTAATGCGCAGGCTCCAAGCCTTTCGCTGGCCGGGCAATGTTCGGGAATTGCGCAACGTGCTGGAGAGCATGATGGTGCTCGGAGACGGCGACACTCTGACGGAAAATGACCTGCCCGAGCAGATTGCCGCCGGGGCGATGGCCAACAGCAAACCCAGCGAGATTCCGACCGGGCTCACCATGGAGGAATTGGAGAAACTCGCCATTACCAAGGCGCTGGGTCAGTGCAATGGCAATCGAACGCACGCCGCCGATCGGCTGGGTATCTCCGTGCGCACGTTGCAGCGCAAGCTTCGCCAGTATGCGATGGAAGGTCGCGTGACCGGCACCATCGCAGAGAATATCCCGCAGGCCTGACACAGTGACGGCAACTCCGCCAACGCGACACACTGTCGCGGCAAGGCGCAGTCCTCGTGCCCGTCAGATTTCCCCTGAGACTGCTGAGTTCCAACACGCCACGGCGGCAGAGCGCCCATCGTCCTCCGGTGCTGGTACGCCTCTTGCTTTACCCCACAAAAGTACGGGCGTTTCTTCTGCAACTGTTGGAATGAAGGAGATTTATATGTCGATTAGCATGGATCGATTCGCCGCCGAAGGGCAGTTTGCGACCTACGAGCCTCACCCGGTTTTGGATCGTCCCGCCGCCATGTTCCAAGTTCAATGTCGCTGCTGCGGATTTGAGCCGGAAAGCGTGGTCACCCCGCCGCGACTCTGTCCAAAATGCCATGGCGAGACTTGGGAACGCTTTGCTCGCCCGGGGAGTATCCTTGCCAATGCCAATCGGACGTAAGAGCCCAGCGGCGAGACGCCAATAAAATCTGATACAACATGCCGGCAGGTGAACACCGATTTCACCTGCCGGATTCTTTTATGGCGACAACCGCTCTGCCAATTGACGTCTGCTTCCTTCCCTCCAATTTAAGCCCCCGCCAACTCATGGGCCGCGCGGTGGTCGTTTTTGATGTTCTGCGAGCGACCACCACGATCAATGCCGCACTGCACGCTCGCGTCCAATCGATCCGCATCTATTCCTCAACGGCGGACGCAGCCGCCGCCCGTCACAAACACCCGACAGCGCTGCTCTGTGGCGAAGCACGCTGTCTCCCCCCGCCCGGGTTCGACCTGGGAAACAGCCCCGGCGCATTTCAGCCGTCGCTCCACGCCGGTCGCGAAGTGCTGATGAGCACGACCAACGGCACGCGCGCCATCCTTGCCACCGCCGGCGCGGCTCGCATCTATGCCGGCGCGCTGGTGAACGCCGCGTCCGTCGCCGAATGCCTGACGTTGGACAATCGCCCCGTCACGCTGCTGTGCGCAGGCACGAACGGCGCGATTGCAATGGAAGATGTTCTGGGCGCTGGTGCGGTGATCGCCTCGCTTAAACAGCTTGCTGCAGTCGACTATGAATCCGACTGCGCACAAATCGCCGAGCGACTCTTTGGCGAAAGTCGCCACGCGCTGCCTGCCACCTTGCGATTCACCCGAGGCGGACTCAATCTGATCGAAGCCGGCCTGGAAGAGGACATCGACTTCGCCGCCCAGCTCAACGTGATAAAGACGGTCGGCGTTGTCAGTGCTGACGAGCCTCCGATCGTCACCGCCTGGAGCCGCAGTCCGCAGTTGCACGCGTGATTGGCGCAGGGCAGCCCCTCCGATTGTAAAGAAGCCGCGGATGTACATCCGCGGCTACGAGCGCTCCTCAAGACATTTGAAGTAAATCCCCTTTTTTCTTTCTCCGGCTCCTCTCCCGAGCGGCGTCCTACAATCGCATGCCATGCCAATTGCGGGATCAGCGCACCATCGTCCCCGCGTCGTCATCACCGGTATGGGGGTGGTCAGCCCCAACGGTGTGGGCCGGGCGAACTTTGGAGCGGCCTGCCGGGCCGGGCGCAGCGGCCTGGTTCGCCCTGCGGGAATTGACACAGCCGGTCTGCGAACAACTGCGGTCGGGCAGATTCTCGATTTTGATCCCACCACCGTGCTCGAACCCGCCGAACTGCGCCGCGTACCGCGAATCATTCCCCTCGCGCTTGCCGCATCCAGGGAAGCGATGGAATGCGCCGGGCTCAACATCTCCAGCGACGACCACGACGCTCAGCGCAATCGGCGTTGCCCTGGGGACCGGCGGCGGCGGGCAGGCCTTTGTCGAGGAGCAATACCGCCTCTTTCACACCCAGGGCAAAGGCTCCCTCTTTTCCATCACTGCCGGCACCCACGGCAACCTCTCCAGCGAACTCTCCATCGCCCTGGGACTTCGCGGTCCGTCGCACGTCCTCTCCACGGGATGCACCAGCAGCACCGACGCGCTGGGCTACGCGTCGCTGCTCATCCGCGCCGGCATTATCCCCATGATGCTTGCCGGCGGAGCGGATGCGATCATTTCGCACGGCATTCTCACCGCCTTCGAGAAGCTTCGCGTCGTCTCCACGCGCCAATGGGATGATCCGCGCCAGTCATCGCGCCCCTTCTCCGCCGATCGCGATGGATTTGTGCTGGGCGAGGGCGCCTGGATGTTTGTGCTCGAGGACGCCGACCACGCGGCTCGGCGGGGCGCGCCCGCCCTTGCGGAGCTGGCCGGCTACGCGTCAACTTGCGACGCCTACCATCGGGTCCAGATCGCCCCCGACGTGCTCGAACCCGTTCGCGCGATCGAGCTCGCACTGGCCGACGCTTCCCTTTCAACAACTGACATCGACTACGTCAATCTGCACGGCACCAGCACTGAGCTCAACGACCGCATGGAAACCGCCGCCATCAAGAAATGCTTCGGCCCGCTCGCGCGGTCCATCCCCATGAGCTCCACCAAATCAATGATCGGCCATCCCCAGGGCGCTGCGGCGCAGCCGGGCTTGCGGCGACGATTCTCGGCATGCACTGCGGATACCTACACCCCACGATCAATCTCCAAAATCACGACCCCGCCTGCGATCTGGATTACATTCCGCACGAAGCGCGGCCGGCGCAGGTCCGGGCCGCCCTGTGCAACTGCATCGCGTTTGGAAGCAAGAACAGCGCGATCGTCGTCAAGCGAGCGTGACGAAAGCTTGGCAGACCCTGGAAGATGTGCGGTAGGCACCCAGTTGCAGTAGATGAAAGGACCGATTCATGCGGAAGCCGACGAAGCACAATTTGGGCGATTTGCTGGTCAGCAGCCTGACGAAAGTTCGCGATGGGCTTCGGGGGCAAGCCACCGGATTTCGTCACTCGGGTTTTCGTCTGTTTCTCACTTCCACGTTGTCGTCGTCGGCAACCAGCGCCACTGTCGCGATCCCTAAAAACAGTCCGCTTTCGACGATTCCCGCCCGCTTGCGCAGTGCGATCGACAACTGGCGCGGATCGTCGATCCCCGCCGTAAACCGGCAGTCATAAATGTAGTTGCCGTTATCCGTCACGAAGATCGAGCCGTCCGGACTGCGGCGCAACACCGGAATTGCTCCCAGGCTTTTGAGAAAAGTCTCCTGGGTCTCGTGGGCAAATTGCGCCACCTCCACCGGCAGCGGCGACTTGGTCCCCAGCTTTTGCACGCTCTTGCTCGCGTCGGCGATGATGATCAGCCGTTTGGAATTCTGCGCGACGATTTTCTCACGCAGCAGCGCACCGCCGAGGCCTTTGATTAAATCCAGTTGCGGATCGACTTCGTCCGCGCCGTCAACTGTCACGTCCAGTCTTGGAGACTCCGCAAGCGTGCTGAGCGGAATGTTGAGCTCCCGCGAGCGTCGCTCCGATTGTCGCGACGTCGCAACGCCGACAACATCGTGCAGTCGTCCTGTTTTCAACGCGTTGCCGAGGGCCTGCAGAAAGAAGTCGGCGGTTGATCCGGTGCCCAGCCCGATCACCATTCCGCTGTGAAGAAAACCCATCGCCGCCTCGGCCGCCCGCTGCTTCGGATTCATGTCGCAAAAGATAACAGGGAAGCGAACAGAAGCTACATCACCCCCATGTTCCCCTTGGCCTTCATCCAAAAAGCTGCATGAGCTCGCAGTCGCCTCGGCTCCCATCGTGCGCCGTCAAGGCTGATTTGAACGCAAACCGTGATGGGACAGCACGTTGGTTTTTTGGCACGCCAGCCCGCTGTTTCATGAGGAATTTCGTGGCTTGCAGGGAAGGGATGACTTGAGTTAGATACACTCTCGAAAGTTCATTGCCGTGGGCGCTAGCGTCGGCAGCCTGATCGACTTGGCTGGCCGCAGAAGACTGAGGCCGAAGAGTCATTCAGGCATCTTTGCTGACGCAAATTTCGTCTCGTGTACGGCGACTAATGTTGTTCGGTCGATGACCGCTCGCTTCGATTGCGGGCGGCATGCCGTCGCGAAGAATGGAGTACATGCGTCCGTCATTCGTTATGGAAGCGTTGGAGAATCGCACGCTGTTCGCGGGCGTTATTCTCGAAGCCACCGGAAGACTCGGGGGCACCAACGGGTGGATTCAATCACTTGCCGAAACCGTCACCAATCAGTTGGGCGGACCGGCTCAGGTGCCGCAATATGTTCTTTCGATTAACGAAGATCCCGCCACCGAGAACCTGGTTCCGAGCATTCAACATGTGAGCGGCACCGGCACCCCGCAGACCAGCAGCAGCGGCGAGATCATCGTTGTCATCGACTATTACAACATCAGCGCAAATCCAATTTATTCCTCCACGTACATCGGGTCGGTGATCGCCAATTACATGCTGAACACACCGGTGGACGGCATCCAGCTCGCTTCGCTGCCGATTCACGAAATCGGGGTCAGCCGGGGCACCGCAATCATGGACGGTGTTTCCAAGACTCTCGGCCAGGCCGGTGTCTGGGTTGACCAGGAGACAGATCTCGATCCGGATCCGATCGCCGCGCAGGGTGATCCGCCATCGACCATTTTCGACAACGTGGCATTCGTCGACAATTACTGGCGAAATGACGGAAGCGCAAGCCAGATCAACGACGGCGACCCCATCGACGGCGCTTACAACCTCAACGTCTATTGGATCGACACTGACGATGCGGGCTACTCGACTCCGCATCTTGCCCCTTCGGGATATTACATCGGCACGATCGATCCCACCGCAACCTATGGCGGCGAAGGTCCCATCTACAGCGACTGGTACGGCAACACGCCGACGATGCCGCCGCGCACGGAAACCGGATGGATCTATTCTAATCTCATCGGCGCGGCCCGGCCGTTGAGCGGCGTTTGGGCGGCATCCGGAGGCACCGGCGCGCGCACCGCCGCCGGGCAGGTGGGAAACCAGTGGGCCAACGCCACCGACCTCGCGGCCACGGCCAGCGGCAATTCACTCGACATCAGTTATATTCACCAGGACCGCGACAGCGCCGACACGATTACTTTCTATCTCGACACCGATCGCAATCCCTACAACAACAATTTCGCCGCGACGTTGGGCACATCCAACCTTGCCGAAGCCCCCGTCGCCACGGGCGGCGCAGCCACGCTTTCCGCGGCAGGTGTCACGCCGGGCGCCTATTGGGTCTGCGCGAAGATCACCGACGCCCAGGGGAACACGCGTTACACCTACACCACCGCCACGGTCACAACGCCGCAGACCACCCAGACCTCAGGCTCTATAAAGGGGACAGTCTTCAATGACGTCAACGGCAACGGCGCGCTGGACGCCGGCGAGTTGGGTCTGGCGGGCCAGATGGTCTACGTCGATCTGAATGGGAGCGGCCAGTATGAGAGCGCCGATCCGTCCGCGACGACCGATGCGAATGGCAACTACATCATCAATGGCGTGACGCCCGGGACGCCGTACACCGTGCGTGAGGTGCTGCAGCCCGGATCGCGGGAAACCACTGCACCATCAGGGCCGGTGACCGTCTCCGCGGGTCAAACAGTCACCATCGCCGATTTCGGCGTAGCCCAAAGCCCAGGCGCCATCAGCGGCAAGGTCTTCGATGATCTCAACGCTAACGGCGTGTTGGATGCCGGCGAGCCTGGCTTGGCAGGCCAGGTCGTCTACGTCGATTTGGACGGAAGCGACCAATTCAAGACCGCCGATCCTTCAGCGACGACCGATGCCAACGGCAACTACACCATTACCGGCCTGACTGCGGGAGTTCCCTACACCGTTCGCGAGGTGGTCCCGGCTGGAACACGCGAAACCACGGCCCCAATGGGCTCCGTCACCGTCTCGGCGGGACAGACCGTCACCATCGCCGATTTCGGCACAACCGTGAACTCCGGCTCCATCACCGGAACAGTCTTCAATGACCTCAACGGCAACGGCGTGCTGGACGCCGGTGAACCCGGTTTCGCGGGCCAGGTCGTCTACATCGATCTCGATGGGAGCGGCCAATACGAGACAACCGATCCCTCCGCGACGACGGATGCGAACGGCAACTACACCATCGCCGACCTCGCGCCCGGCACGCCGTTCACCGTCCGCGAGGTGGTTCCACTGGGAAGAAGGGAGACCGCTGCGCCTTCGGCGCCCGTGACGGTCATAGCAGGACAGACACTGACCATCGCCGATTTCGCGACAACCCTGTATGCCGGCGCCATCAGCGGCACGGTCTTTAATGATCTCAACGGCAACGGCGTATTGGACCCCGGGGAGCCCGGCTTGGCGAATCAGCTCGTCTACGTCGACCTGGATGGAAGCGGCGCGTACGAGACCACCGATCCTTCCGCCCGAACAGATGCCAACGGCAACTACACCATCAACAGCCTGACTCCCGGCGTACCCTACGCCATTCGCGAGGTGGTCCCGGCCGGGACGCGGGAAACGACTGCGCCGTCAGCTCCGGTGATGGTCACCGTGGGGCAGACGCTGACCGTCGCTGATTTTGGGACGACCGTGGCCCCGGGAGCCATCAGCGGGACGGTCTTCAATGACCTCAACGGCAACGGCGTCTTAGACGCCGGAGAACCTGGCCTGGCGGGCGAGTTGGTCTATATCGACCTGGATGGAAGCGGCCAATACAAGGCGCCTGATCCTTCCGCGACGACAGACGCCAATGGTGACTACACCATCGCGGGGTTGACTCCCGGCGTACCCTATACCGTTCACGAGCTGGTCTCCTCGGGAACGTACGAAACCAGTGCGCGGTTGGCGCCCGTGACCGTTGGCGCCGGACAGACGGTGACAATCGCGGGGTTCGGTGTCACGCGCAACGCCGGCGCCATCAGCGGCACGGTGTTCAACGACCGCAACGGCAACGGCGTCCTGGACGCCGGCGAGCCCGGCTTTGCCGGCCAGGTGGTCTACGTCGATGTCAATGGCAGCGGCCGTTACGAGGCGAACGATCCTTCCGCAACGACAGACGCGAACGGCAACTACACCATCACCGGCGTGGGACCGGCGGCTCCGCGAACGGTTCGTGAGGTGGTACCCCCTGGCACGCGACAGACCGCTGCCCCAACGGCGCCCGTCACGGTCGGAGCCGGCCAAACCGTCACGATCCCCGACTTCGCCCTCACCCAGTCGGCGGCGATCAACGGCGTCGTAGCCGTGAACGGGGCTTCACCCGCCGGCTTTGAGGTCATTCTGACCCAGCATCCAAAGCATGGGAAAGCAACCAGAGAGGTGGAATCCACCGACGCCGACGGCACATTCGCCTTCAACGGGCTGCTGGCGGGTGCCCAGGAAACCGTTCAGATCGTGAAGCGCAAGGGATTCAAGTTGGCGCCGCGTGCTCGCGGCGTCTATACGCTGAGGGTCACTACCGGCCAGGTGGTCAGCGGCCTGACCTTCTCTCAAGTGCCAATTCTGCCCGCCGTTAAACGCCGCAAGGCCGCCAAGTGACAGCGCCTCTGGGAGCCTGCGCGGCTAACGTGCAAAAATAAATCCCAAGCCAGCAACGCGTGATTCTTCGTGGCACACCCGGCTGTGGCTGTGGAATCACACCCTCGAGACGCGGCCCCCAAGGGCTGTGCTGTAGGATTGCCTACCATCATGGCGCAGCCGCTTCCGCCGCTCACGAAGGAGCCGCGCGCGGTTCAGCAAAGGCGCGTCACATCCCGCGCGAGCCTCTCCCCAATTTGCAATTTTCATTTTGCAATGATCATTTTGCAATTCCCTCCCTCCCCCAAATCCGCTTGATATGAAGTGACAACTCTGCCGCTCCCCTTCCCTCACTTCGTGCCTTCTTCCGTTACCGCCCACTCCCGTTCCTTCCACTCCCGCAGCATCGCATACTGCGTCAGGTCAAACTGCAACGGCGTAATCGTCACGTACCCATCGCGCAGCGCAGCAACATCCGTATCCGCTTCCGTCTCACCGAGCGTAAACACACTGCTGTTCCAGAAGTAGGCCCGGCCGCGGGGATCCGACCGCTGGTCATACGTATCGACCCATCCGCGCACGCATTGCCTGACAACGCGCACGCCCGTCGGCATTTCCCCCGGCCGCAATGGCGGCAGATTCACCGTCACGCACTGCCCCCCGCGCAGACCCGCCGCCAGTGATTGTTCGACGATTTGCCGGGAAAGCATCGCCGTTCGCGCGTAGTCGATCGGTATCTCCGATCGCAGATACAGCGACAGCGCGATGCTCGGCAGCCCCAGAAACGCCGCTTCGATCGCGGCCGCCACCGTTCCGCTGTAGATGACATTGATCCCCACGTTCGCTCCGCTGTTGATTCCGCTGACCACCAGATCCGGCGCTCGCGGCAGCAGCTTCGCCACCGCCAGCTTCACGCAATCCGCCGGCCGGCCCCCCACCGCCGTGCCGGTGAACTCGTCGGCCACCCGCACCCGCGTCGTCAGCAGCGGCACGCTGAGCGTGATCCCATGCCCGGTGGCGCTTTGCACCGTTTCGGGCGCCACCACGTGCACCTCCCCCAGCCGCGTCAGTTCGCGATACATCGCCAGAAGTCCGGGAGCGTGAATTCCATCGTCGTTGGTCAGCAGGATGAGCATGATCGCGCGGAGTATAATGCCCCGAGCTGGAGGCGAGAATGATCCGACTGACCCGCGCCCAGGTTCGCGAGATCGACCGCCGGTCGATCGAAGAATTTCACATCCCCGGCGAAGTCCTCATGGAGAACGCCTCCCGCGCCCTGGCGGATGTCGCGCAGGAGATGCTCGCTCGCGCTGAAAACCAAACGATCCTGATCCTCTGCGGCGGCGGCAACAACGGCGGCGACGGCCTCGCCGCTGCCCGCCATCTGCACAACGCCGGCTGCGACGTGCAGATCGCCCTCACCACCGATCCCGCCCGCTATCAGAAAGAGGCCCTGATCAACTGGCAGATCGTCCAGGCCATGCGTCTGCCCACCATGCAGGCCACCACCGCACTCATCGAAACCACCGAAGCATCTCTCATCATCGACGCCATTTTCGGCACCGGCCTGACGCAGCCGCCGCGCGCTCCCTTCGGTCAGTTCGTGGCCGCGCTGGACCAACGCAGTATCCCGATTCTTGCCGTAGACATCCCCAGCGGCCTCGATTGCGACACCGGCCGCCCGCTCGGACCCTGCGTGAGAGCCACCAGAACCATTACATTCGTCGCAGAGAAGATAGGCTTTGCGTGTGTCGAAGCGCAGCCGTATTTGGGACGCGTGACGGTCGCCGGGATCGGTTGCCCCAGGGAGTTGATTGCCGGCGATGAGCCCAATGCGTGAGCTGATCGTCATTCGCGGCGGTAACTTTTAGTCCAGCGATTGCGGTTTTGCGATCGTAGGGCGGGATTCATCCCGCCGTTTCCTGGGCCGGCCAACAAATCGGCGGGATGAATCCCGCCCTACCCGAAGCCGATCGCCACTTTCGAACGCCACGCCCTGCTTCGGACTTTCGCCCGGCCCTTCTTGACGCCCCCGCTGCTCCCCCCGATAATTACCCCGCCTGCTGACGCCCCCATCGTCTAGTGGCCTAGGACAGCAGATTCTCAGTCTGCATACAGGGGTTCGACTCCCCTTGGGGGTATAGATCGTCTCCGCAAACCCCGTGATCCGCTGTATTTGCGACAGCACCCACGACAGGCGGCACACAATGCGGCACATTGCCGCCCGTTGCGACTGCCTGCTGTGCCGCATTCTGTGCCGCGCTTCCCGCCGGCTCCGCGATTGCCCTCGCAAAATGCGTGTCGGTCACCTGCAGGTAGTGCTTCCGGGCAACGTCTTCACTGTTTCCAATCCACTGGCAGACGACGTGACTCGGGAAGATTTCCTCCAGTTCCGTCTGCCGAGTCGCCCTCAAATTGTGGAAGAGTTTCGGCCAGGGTGTGAGTCCGGCTCGCCTGATGATACGCTCGAAGCGCGTGCGGAAGTTTTTGTTCCCATCGCGGTAGCTGTTGATGACGTACAGCGCTCCCTCGGGCGCCAGTCCATAAGCTTCATAGAGGTACTTCCGCAGTTCCGGGAACAGGGGCACGATCCGGGTTTCCTTTCCTTCGATATGCTCCGTCTTCGGGGAATGCACCGTCATGCGGTTACCACCCCAATCTACGTCACCCCAGCGTAGCGCCAGATGCTCAGACGGGCACCGCAAGCCACCGTAGCGGCTCAGGGCGAAGATCAGACGCCATTCGGCATCGGGGCACTCTGCGAGCACCTTATCCGCCGTTTCCCGGGTGATATAGAACGCACGATCCGCGTTGCCCCTGACGTGGCACTCCATCCCTTCGAACGGGTTGGCGGTGAACAGCCGCTTTTTGATGGCGAACCGGAATAGCTGTTTTGCTCTGCCGATGATCCGCCGGGCGGTATTTATGCCCAATCCCCTGCCGCCGTCCGCCTCGGCCCGCCGCATCCAGCGCCAGAACTGCTCGGCATCACCCTCGGTCACGTCGCGCAGGTCCTTTGATTCTCCGAAGAAGTTCACCAGGTCGTCGCGTGCTTGTTTCAAATTGATGATCGTGCGCGGCTTGGAGTCTGTGCGATCCGCGATGTATCGGTCAAAGAATCCGCCCAGCGCATGAGGAGTCGCAATCGCGTTGCGTGCCTTCACCAGACCGACGGCTGCTATCCGGGCGTGCAAAACGTCGTTTAGCTTTGCGACCCACTTCGTTGTCAGGTCTTCGGGGGAGCGCTGAAACTTCACAGCGGAGATCAGTTCCTCGATATGCTGCTTTGCGGTTTCAGCTTGCGGTATCGACGCCCGGCCCAGCCGGATCGTCTTCCGCGTCCCGTCATCGGCGACAAACAGAATTCTCTTATGCGCGTTCTTGTCACAACCAATGCTTGCCATCTTTACCTTTCTTCGTTGATTATACGACGCACTCCTGAGAGCCGCCGTTCTGTTCTTCAAGTCGTCCAGCCCAGCCGCACGGCGGTCTACTGAACTTGTTCGAGTGTCCGCGTACCATCATGATCTCGTCCAGACAGCGCCGTCACAGATAGTCCGGCGTCGGCTTCCGCGGCCGTCGAGTGGGTTTCGTCACGCTCGTGGTACGCGCAGGCGGGCTGCCCTCGGCGTCATCACAATCATCCTTCTTGCACGCCGTCGTCTTGGCGTCATCGGCGTTGGGCTCCTCAACCACTTTTTTCTTTTTCTTATTCGTGGCGGATTTCTCTGGCACACGCCAGGCTTCACCGGGCTTGCGGTCGTCGTCGAAAATTTTGAGAAGGTCGTTGTCGGTCAACATTAATTGTACCTCGATATTTTCTGGCCGCGCAGTTCAGTCGGATCGCAACTTCCTGATACATTCCGCGTGGAACTTTCGCCCCCGGAGACTCAGTGACAGGCGATGTCCTCCACCGCAGGCAAAAGTGACGGTTGCGACTCTAGCGTCTTCCCATCGTGTGTCTCCGATGGGCCAACAGAGGCGATCTGGTACTTATAGCTTTTTCCCTTGCCGCCCTCTTCGACGATCCGAAGTAAGCCCGCATGTGCCAGCTCGGAAAGCCATCCCCGGATAGCGTGATCGGAGAATCTCTCCTTCGCATAAACCTCCGAGGTTGTGAAGTCTTTCGTGGGCGTCCTGTGCCGCAACCGCTGCATAAGACGCTGTGCACTGTCGCTGACGGCTCCGCCAATCGCGCGCGTCATCGGGCCATTAAGCAGGAAGCGGGCGATCCGATAGTCCTCCGCCGTGGCCACGAATGCTCCGTCTTCGTCCGTTTCGCGCTGGCGATGATGGAGCAAGGTGACGGCCTGGATCATGGATGTTACGTGGGTAATCGCACGGCGAGATTCGGGGCGCTGAGTTGGAAACTGTTGACCCAGTGCTTCAGCATAGGGGATCACGATTCGGCGTGCGGCTATTGCAAGTAGTCTCTGTATTGCGTGGTGCCGCAGGACAATCGCGTCCACGTCACTCGTGTCCATCAAGGATCTTGTTGCCGCCATGACGATTCGGCGCGTCTGCTCCGGCCGCTCATCGGAGGCGAGATTCAAGCTGCGATTCTCGTCCTCGCCAAAGACGCGCGACAAAGTCGTCGACTCGGTGTACGCGATCGGGCCCTCCTGTTCGATCAAAACCGTTTCCAGATGATCGCCTATTTTCACGGTGATCAGCAGCGACAGCTTGCCGCTCGATTGCATCTCCCTGAGTGCACGCGTCGCTTCAGCAGTCTCGTCGTTCTCCAGTCTCGACCGCTCGCCGCACACGACCCAACGGTGCTTCAAGCTGCCCGGCCGCATGTGGTAGAGCGCCTGTGGCGTAATTCGGTTGGCGAGGATGATCGCCTCGGGAGGAAACAGACGCGACACCTGCTCCGACAGAAATGACTTGCCAGTCGAAGTATGCCCATGAATGCGACCGTTGAGCGGTTTGGACAAAAGTCGCGAAACACCAATCAGATACAGCGTCATCGCGACCGTTTTCTCGCCAGCGACGCGCAGCCGCGCGATGTCATCGACGATGCGCATCAGCAGGTCTGGGGCGTCGAGCATCTCTTCGGCTTCGCGGCGAACTTCCTCCGGCATTTCGTCGAGCAGGGCCTGGTGGTTCCCCTCGGCGGCATTTTCTGGCTCTTCGGTCGATTTCTCACGAACCTTCTGCACCTTGGAGAGCAACGCCTGATCCACGGCCTTGCGTATGGCTTCGTTATTTTCCATCTGTATTGCCCTCCTCGCCTTCGGTGTTTTCGCATTTCGCCGCCACCGCCTTGCTAAATTGCGCGCGGCGTTGCGCCGAGCTCAAATCGAGATGGTCCTCGTGCAGCAGCTGACCGTCACGTTTGACGGTGACGCGCCCCCGCACAGAACCGTTGTCGCCGCGACACACGTCGAACTGCAGAACCAGACGGATCGGATTCGTAGGGTCGCCGACATCGAGATGCACTTCATCATTTGGATGCTTGCCAGGTTTGTGCGCGATTCCCAGCTCCTTCGCTGCGGCTTTTACCGCCGCATTGACGTCGCCGGCATGGTCGAGTTCACAGTAGAGGCCGAACGGACTGTGAACGCCACACTTCCCTGCACCAAATTTGCCGTCGTTCAGGGGGTCGTTTGTCGAAAAATGGCACGACCATCCGTCAACCAGCCAGACAGATTCGCTGTTTCCGCCGGGTCGGATATAGCGGCCGCTCGACCCGAGCGTGTAGTCGTGCTTCGTCAGCAACTCGTCGACGGTATGGGCGTCGTCGTATTTGTCGATGACCCCCGTCCCTTTTTCGTGACTACGACTCTTCTTGTGCTCATTGCGCGCCTGAGTTGCGATTTTTTTAAGTTGCTGCGCCGTATGTGGCATCTCGTCGAGATCACGAGCAGCCTTAATCAGCGCATCCGCTCGATCCTGCGTAATGGTCGGGACATTGGTCAGATTGCCAGAAATGATCTCGTAATAATTGCCACTAGGATGCAACGACGGCGGCACAACGGCGTATCCGCCCTCGCCGCGCGTTTCGATAGCGATGGTCCGACCACTTTCCTCAGTGTCATCGGGAGCCCATGCGAGCTTCTCGTTGCCGCAAGCATTTGGGCAGCGGTAGAACACCTGATAACCGCCGCCGCCTGTGCGCTGAGTCGGTAAGCCCTTCGCCATCTCACCGACTGCTTTTTTCCACGCTTCATAAAAGCGCGGGACGTCGAAGTCTAGGATGCACAGCCCCCCCGAAACTTGACCGCCGACGACTGCAATAGCGTCGACGCCGCTTTCAGCCCAGCGCTTGAGCCACTCCGGTCCAGCAATCTCGTTACTGAAGGGTCTCCATGTCGGCTTATCGTCCTTGTCCCGTGGCAGCAACGACATCTTCGGGCGTTTCGTCGAACTGTCGATCGGCACCACGGACAACCGGGCGGCGGCGTATTTTGCGATCGCGTCGGGGATTGTCTCCGGGTTGCTCCCAGCATATGATTTGTTCGGTTGATGTTTTCCCTGGCCGCCGTTTGCCCCGGCGGCCTTTTTTTTAGTCTTCTCTTTCATTTTGATTCTCCTTCTGCGTTTGTGGTTTCGACTCTTGCTGATTGAGGTAGGCGCGCAATGCATCCACGGAATACAGAATGGTTCGCCCGCGACGGATGCACGGGATGTCGCCATCGTGAGTCCAGCTCCAGAGCAGGCGCGGCGAGATCCCCAAGGCAGAGGCGGCATCTCTTGGTCGCAACGCGAGCCGCGGCGCATCAGGATGAACGCCGGGCTCAACGTTTAGTTGCCTCCGGGAATGGAGCGGCGATCTAACGGATCGCATAGGCACCTCCTCCGGCAGATGCACCAAGGCGTTTGCTTCGCGCAGGAATTCCCGCGAACTGCTGGCGAAGCTCAGCAGCACGCGGCACGATCACGCACCAGGGTGATATATCCATGCCCGGAGTTTTGGGTAGGCGAAGGGAAATGTATGCAGCGCAAGTGCAGCGCCGTTGTAGCGCGCATGCAGCGCTACATTCAGGATTGCGCGTCGGCAGGCGGCGGAAAGTATCCCGGTTTCTTATTGAAAAAGCCGAGCTTTTTCAGCTTTGGAACCATGCTCCTGCGGAAGTGTTCGAAACTTATCCCGGCTGCGATGGCTATTTCTTTACCTAGACAGCCGGGATGCTCACGGATGTACGCCGCGACCCTCTCGTCGCTCTCGATCAAGTCAGGCTTGGCCGATTGAGTGAGCGTTGAACTGATTCCTGTGTTCGGGCTAGGTACTTCATGTGTTGTGTTGGTCGTGGACGGGGACTCATCCTGAGCCGGACCCTCCGCACCTTCGATCAACTCTGCAAACAGCCTAAATGCGGCGGCATTTTCCGACGCAGCGGCCCACGGATCATTCGGGTCCAGATGGAAGCAGGCGGAATCGGTAGCCTTCAGCTGCGGCAGGACAAATGAATGCCAGAACGCCCGGAGTCGCGCCGAGTCATCCAGGGCAGGCCCGGAACCCGGTAGCTCCAGCGGGCGGCAGAGCGCCAGGGGCTCCGTGAGCAACCGAGCATGAACTGCGTCGATCACGTGGTAGGCGGCGGCGGGAATCAGATAGAAGCCGCAGAGTTGAGCGAGAATTCGCTCCGTAAGAGGCTGGCCGGGGGCAAGTCCGGCGAAGAGGTCGGAATATGATTCTGACTGTCCTGCGAAACCGCTGAGCACTTCCGGTTTCAGAAACGTCTGCAAATCATCCGCGGTCGTGCTGCGGTCAACAAGAAACTGGATGTTGCCAAATTCTTGCCTCGCAAATTCCAGGCATTTGTCGAACTGCGCCGCCAGCTCTCGAAACCAGCGAACCGCCCTCTCTCTGTCGGCGGACTGATCAACGCCAACCCCCATGCTGGTGTATTTCGGTGTTGAGCCCATCGCATCCAATCTGGCACCAGATCCCTGCCCTCATTCGCGGATGCAACGGTATAAAAGAATATGAAAAACCGCCACTGATACCAGACCTCCAATCCCTGAGTTGCGCCCGCGCTTATGCCTAAAATACCGCAGGGACGTCATGAAGGAGCAGCAGATGGGAAGCAGTATCCATGACTGGGTGATCAGCGAAGCAAATGAAATGGGCTATTTCCCAACACGGGCGCAGGCGAAGCAAATCAGCCTCGTGTCGGTAGAGGAATACACCGAGCACTTCGGAGGAAAACCACCTAAAGAGCGGATGCGCGAGGATATCCTCCGCCAATCGACGACCAGGGCGATTGTGCGGGTGATGGAGGGCAAGAATAACCCGAAGACTGTCATTGAGGGGCTCTCTGACGCCGTGCTGATAGATCGTGTCGGCGCCGCACTTCGTGATGCGAGCGGAAAGACGCTGCGCGTAAGCATCCAGGAACTGTGAAAAGACCGGCCAGGTCGCGCTGGCACATTTGGCACGACACCTTCACTGGTGACCCTGTGGCCGGCGCCCGTGTCGCTGAAGATCGCACCCGTCCAAGAGTTTGGCTTCCGCCGGTGAAAATCGGTTGGCAGCGGGAAAAGGATGCCGGCAACAAATAGGCAGAGAAACAGGTGAAAAATCTACGGCGGGCTCGAAGTGACCGGATCTGATGCATTCATTTTTCTTTCCATGCAATCAAGCTGTTCCTTCAAGGCCGCCACCTGCTTGATCAGAGCATTCAGTTTTTGTTCCACCTGAGATCTGAGGGCCCGTTTCATGTTGATCGAGTTTGCGATGGTCGCATAGGCCAGATGCTTTGCGGTGTCGATGAAGCGGTCCAGCTCTTTTTCATCGTGCGGCATCCAGTTCCCAACGCCCCCCCGCCAGTGATTCGCCGGCACCGTGACACGAAACCGTGGGTCGCGCTGCTGCGATCCCCTTGCACACTTCAGCATTCGTGCTTCCGAAGTTCCGTTTAATCGCAACAATCTTGAAATAAAGCACTTAAAACGGAAGTGCCTGACTTTTCCGTTTACTTCCGTTTGTTTCGATCTTTGTTCGAAACGGAAGTACGGAAGAGAACGGAAAATCTCGCGACTTCCATTTTAACTATTGGGCTTCGCATGGTTTAGCTCCGAACGGAAGTTCGGATCGTGATATCGGGGCAAGTGGCTGCCTGCACCACAGGCGACGCCCCAAGAGGTTCCGTGCAATGTCAGTGAGCCAAAAGTAACTGCGCCGTTGCCTGTTCTGCGCCCGCCGCCGAGGGCGCTGTGATATGCCGGGCAGAAGGCAGCTATGCTGGGGAGCGCCGAATCTCAACCATCCACCACATGCCAGGCGTTGATTGGTCCCGTATCAGCTGTTGTGTTATGGTCGACTGTTCAACCGGTTGCAAATAAAGGGCTGGTTTACGATGGCCAACAGCCGCGAAAAGACGTGGGTTGAGACTCTTCAGCCAATCCTTGAAGCTGCGGTGGCCGCCGCGGACGTGCGGGGGATTCGCACACGCGTGAGAACCGGATACAGGCTGCCGTATCTCTACGAAATCCACCGGTTCCAGCATGAAGCCGATACCCCTGCAGATTCAAAGGCATCACGCTATGAAACTGACCTGCTGATTTACGACGAGCGGTCCGACAAGGAAGGATGGGTTCCGCGGGTAATCGTCGAGTGCAAGGTGGCATCCGTGACGACCCACGACGCCCTGACTTACAGTGCCAAGGCCGCCACGCATAAGCACGTTCATCCTTATCTGAGGTACGGCATACTGATCGGCAGCTACGGGGACTCGATTCCAGCCCGTTTGGTCAGGCATGGGGCCTACTTCGACTTCATGGGCGTGTGGAATGATGAGAAGGCCACGAAGGCGGAATGGACACAATTCGTTCACGTGGTTTTGGACGAGATCAGAGCGTCGCGGACGCTCCAGGATTTGCTTACTAACCGAACAAAGAAGCGTTCGCGTTACAAAATGCTTCATCGACCTCTGATACTTGAATCGAGCAGCCGCAAAATGTGATGATTCAGCCGGCTGGAACTGAGCCGCAACCAGAAATCTCCCCCCCCCGACCGTTTTTTCATTTCTGCCTATCCCAGTGGTGCGAAAGAGCTGCGAAGACATGCCGCGAGCGAAAAAGACGGATCAGCAGTTCGCTCAGCGCCTCGGTAAACTCTAACAACCGACCGGCGCAACCCGGTCACTCTCTTTCACCCTCACTGGCAGATTCACTCCCCATTCCGCCTATCGTGCCATTGCTAAAGAAATGGCGTTTTCGCGTCAGTAGAGATGGGCCGTTTAGCTGTCCGCGGCGCTGCATGCGCAGCGACGCAATTAAGTCTTACCGCCCGGCAAAACAGGCAGTGGAGGTTTCATGTCACCGTCTTGAGGAGTGCCATACGCTGAAGTCGGCGTCGTAACGCCCTGACCACCAGCTCAACTGTTCTGTCTCGCCCTCGCATCGTGCGGGGGCGGTTGTGTTTCCCAACACGACCGTCCCCACGCACGGGGACGGTCCCTACCTGAAGGGAGTCGTCTCATGACTGCTGTCCAATCCACCTGGCAGGCGGGCTTCTTGTCCGTCCTGCCCACTGTCCGAGAGCACGCCAGGATCCAATTCCGCAAACTTCCCGCCCACAAGCGCGAAGATGCAGTTCAGGAAGCCATCGCCAGCGCGTGCGCCAGCTACCAACGCCTGGCGGCGAAGGGCCAACTCCACACCGCCCACGCCAGCACGCTGGCCAACTACGCGGTCAATTTCGTCCGCAGCGGCCGGCACGTCGGCGGCAGGCAGGACTCCCCAAAGGATGTCATGTCGCCGGCCTGTCAGAAACGCCGTGGGATCCGCATTTTCAGCGCCGATCCCTACCCGGGAGGCGATGCGACTGACGGCTGGAAGCAAATCGCCATTGAGGACCGCAAGGTGCGGATTCCGGACCTGGCTGCGTTCCGGATCGACTTCGCGTGCTGGCTGAAGACCCTCACGCGACGCGACCGGTACATTATCGCCGCGTTGGTCGGGGGCGAGCGGACCATGGCGGTGGCTGAGCGGTTCGTGATCTCGGAAGCAAGAGTCTCGCAACTGCGCAGGCGGTACGAGCGGGAGTGGGCGGTGTTCCAGAAACAGGCGGCATGAACACCGCCCCTTCGTCTCTTCGATCCGTCCACGCTACATAATAAGGAGTCATCATTATGCCTCTCTCGATCAACGTAGGCCTCAGCCGGAAGGCCAGTAAGGACTACCAGTCCACCGGCGTCTCAATCAACATCGTCGCGGAACTGGACCAGAACTTGCTCGCCAAGCCTGACGAACTGCAGCAGCAGATTGACGGCTTATACGGCCAAGCCCGTGGCGCCATCGACCGCCAGGCCGCTTCACCCCAACCGGCAGAGAATGACCGCGGCGATCGGGACCGGCAGCCTCGCCGCTACAATCGCAGCGAGCATGGGCGAAACAATGGCAATGGCCACCACGCCAACGGCAACGCCGGTAGCAATGGCGGCACGATGACCGCCAGCCAGCGCCGTGCGATCCTCGCAATCGCCGATCGTGCCCACGCCAACGTCGATAAAGAGTGCCGGGAGATCATCGGCAACCAGTTCGATGCTCTGAGTGTCCGCGAGGCATCGGAACTGATCGATCACCTCAAATCCCTCGTGCCGGCTGACGATCGCCGCCGGTAATCCCCAGCACATACAACAGGAGAATCCCATGACGCTGACTGTCATGCCCGGTCCAACTGCGCGCCGGCCTGTCGCCGTTCCGCGAGCGCCCAACCGCGTTGCCGAGAAACTCACCGGGCGCTCGTATCTGTCTCACTCACAGATCTCGCTGATGCGATCCTGTCCCCGCAAGTTTGCTTTCCAGTACGTCGAGAACGCACCCAGGGATTTTGTGGCCAGCACGCTGCTGCTGGGCGGCGCGATCCACGCCGCGTTGGAGTTGTATTTCCGCGCAAGGCTGGAAGGCTTGGCCGTGAGCACCGAGGCGATGCCCAGCGCTTATCACGACTCATGGAAGCGGCAGCAGAGCGCCGACAAGGTGCCTGTCCGATTCAACAAGGCCGAGACTCACGAGACGGTCGACGCTACCGCCCATCGCATGCTGACCGCCTTCCTCACCTCACCGCTGGCTGACCCCAAGGGTGTCATTGTCGGCATCGAAGAGGAGCTGCGCATCGTGCTGGATCCGGACCTTCCGGATCTCCTGGCGAAGGTAGATTTGGTCACGCAGACCGATGGCTCCTTGCACGTCATCGACTTCAAGACCAGCCGAAGCCGCTGGAATGAGCAGAAGGCATCGGAGTCCGGCGATCAGCTCGTTCTGTACGGCCAGACGCTTTCAGGCATGGCAAGCTCGCTGGGACTTCCGGTGAAGCTGCACTTTGCGATTCTCACGAAGCACAAGACACCGCAGGTCCAATTGCTTCCAGTTGCTGCTGACGAGCAGCGCGTTGCCAGTTTGCGTGACGGAATCGCCCAGGTCTGAGCGGCGATCCAGGCGGAAAACTTCTATCCGAGTCCGTCGCCGCAGAACTGTACGAGCTGCTCGTTCCGCTCGCGCTGCCCTCTCTTTGCAGCAAAGTAGCCAGACACCGTATGGAGCATTCATCATGGCTTCTGATCAACAAGTGCACTCACGCACCATTCTCCAGTCGCTGCTGGAGCTGCAGCGCCAGGGGATCACGCCCGCGATGTCCCACCTGGAGAAAGTCGAGCCCGATCTGGCCAGCTTCCTGATGGAAAGCTACTCAGACATCTACCAGAAACTCATGGCTCTCAGCGGCTCGCCCAAGAAAACCCAGCGCGTTCAAAAAGCCATCGAGCTTCTCACCATGGTTTGCATCGTGTCATTGAGAAAGAGCCACTTCGAGCTCTGGGAAGCCCAGATGGGTGAACGCCTGGAGCAGCTCGATCCATCAGCTCCATCCACCACGTCTCTTCTCAGCCCGCCACCAGGCCCACACTCAGATCCCACCGCTTGAGCGGTACTCACCGGCGTGTGCCGGGAAGCCGCGCACACACATGCCGCGCATCAACACTTTCAACGCTGCGCATGTTCGCGCAGCAAGGAGATTCCCCATGTCCATTATTCCTGCTTCGCGTCTGTCCTCATGCGATCTTGCACTGCTGGGCAACAACGTCGATCCCAGCCAGCGCCGCCGAAGGCCGGAACGCCGAGACGTCCATCAGCGGCGTGAACTCGCCGCCGTGAACCGATCGCTCGTCAATGTGGGCGAGAAGGTCGGCACGCTCTATACCGCCTGCCTTCACCAGCAGTCCCCGGTCGTCTGCGCCGTCGTTGCGTGACAGTTCGATCCCACTTTCTCACACCGGAGACACACAGTGAGTTCACGCCGGCACATGCAACAGATCGTCGGCCTTACCAAAGCGTGCAGTTCGGAGGTCATTCTCCGGGCTGCATCGCTTTGTGATGGTCATTCCATTCTCAAGCCCGAAGCCTTCATCGACGCTGGATTCCCGCAAGTGGTCGTGGAGCACATGACCAGGAAATACCGATCCGACGGTTCACCGAAGGGCACTCTCTTTGTTGGTGGCCAGCCGGTGAAGGAACTGACCGGCATCTACGGCCTGGAAATGCTGCGGTTCCTGGCTGGCGCGCTGGGTGTTGAATACCGCGATGCAATTGGCCGGGGTTTCGAGGCCCAGAACATCCAGATCGCATTGAAGCAGCATTTTGGCGCCGTGGCTGCCATTCCGGAGAGCAACCAGCCCTGATTCGCGCAACGCAGTTGTCTCAGCGACGCCACTAGCGTCGCTCTCATCAAGTTGTTCTTTTCCACAGGAGACGCTCATGACACAAATACAATCTGAGCAGCTCACGCTCTATTACCGCAATGGCTCCAGCGACAAGATCTACCGCGTCGCAATTGAGCCATCGGGAACGGGATTCATCGTGACCTTCGCGTTTGGCCGGCGCGGAACCACCCTCCAGACTGGCTCGAAGACAATCCAGCCGGTCGATCACGAAACGGCGAGGAAACTGTTTGACAAGCTCGTGAAGGAGAAAACCGCCAAGGGGTACACGCCTGGCAAAGATGGCACGCCTTATCAGCACACTGACAGAGCCGAGCGCGCGACGGGTGTTCTGCCACAACTGTTAAACCCCATCGAAGAGCAGGAAGCACCGCGTTACATCGCCGACTCCGAGTGGTGGGCTCAGGAGAAATATGACGGGAAGCATGTCCTGATCGGGCGTGTTGGCGACGTAATCACCGGCATCAACCGTAAAGGTCTGGTCATCGAGCTGCCCAAGCCGATTATCGATCACGCCCTCAAGATCGGTAGTCAGCACTGGTTGATCGACGGTGAAGCAGTGGGTGACGTGCTCTACGCGTTTGATGTGCTGGAGTCGGCGTGCGTTGACTTCCGCCCTCAGCCGTACGTGAAGCGATTGCGTGAACTGGCCCGGCTACTGGGGCCTGACGAGACGACACCTGTTAGCGTTGTGCCGACCGCCAAAACAGCAACCGCAAAGCAGGCGATGCTGGAATCACTCAAAGGCTCCAACCGCGAGGGGATCGTCTTCAAGCGGCACCTGGCGCAGTACACGCTGGGCCGGCCCGCGAGTGGCGGCGATCAACTCAAACTGAAGTTCACCGTTTCCTGCTCATGCATCGTCGGCGGCGCCAACGGCAGCAAGCGAAGTGTGAAGCTGGAGCTGCTCGACGGTGAGACGCGCCGCATCTCGGTCGGCAATGTCACCGTTCCCGCCAACCAGAATCTTCCCACCGCGGGTCAAATCATCGAGGTGCGTTATTATCCCGAGCCACGATTTATGCGGAGCCGAAGCGATTAGATTTCGGACTACTCCGGAAAATCCTGTTCTTCTGAACTTGTGACTCGGCATAACCGGCGGTGTCATTTCCCCTTTCAATTCTGGTGGCGACAAACCCAGAGAAAGGAAATGACACCGATGCGCAAGTTCTTCTGTCCGTCACCCGACGCCCTGCGCGAGTATCGATTCGGCCCACTGGAGGCACACCTTCAAAGCTACGCGGATCTGCTGTGCAGACACCGCTACTGCAACGAGGCGGGTTGGAACAAGCTTCGACTGGTCGGCGCGTTCAGCCGATGGCTTGGCCGGAAACAGGTTGATCTGGCAATACTGGACGAGCAGCACGTTGCGGCGTTCCTCAGCCGCCGATCCACTCGGGTACCACGACGCAGTGGAGACAAGGCGGCGCTGGCTCTACTGCTCAAACATCTGCGACAAAGCCACGTCATCCCTGCTTGTCCGGTGAATACCCCTACAACCCCCATGGATGTGATCGAGCAGAGTTACCGGCGATTCCTTCTCGATGAGCGTGGCCTCGGGCAGAATACGGTCAAGGGCTACATCGCGGTGGTGCGGCGCTTTCTGGAGCACTGCTTCCCAAACGGGCAAACCAATATCGGCAAGATATGTACAAAGGACATAGTCGCGTTTGTGTTGCACGACACCACCAGCCGAGGTCGCAAGGCATGCCAGATGGCGACCACGGTCCTGCGGGGCTTCCTGCGCTTCCAGTTCCACAGTGGGCAAATCGCCACAAATCTGGCGGCGGCCGTTCCCGCCGTTGCAGGGTGGCGTCTGTCGGAGCTGCCGCGCTACCTGAAGGCATCCGAGGTCGACAGGCTACTAAAGTATTGTGATCGCCGCCGCAAGACCGGCAAGCGCGATTATGCGATCTTGCTGCTCTTGGCACGGCTCGGCCTGCGGGCTGGAGAAGTAGCACGACTCGCCTTGGATGACATCGACTGGGGCACCGGAGAACTGCGCATCCATGGCAAAGGCAATCGCACCGACTGCCTACCTTTGCTTGAACCGGTCGGGGAGGCTATTGCGGATTACCTGCACAAGGCGCGGCCTCGCTGTCCATCCCGGCACCTGTTCGTCTACACCAAGGCTCCGTACGAAAGCTTTGCGCTACCGCCGAATGGCATCTGCTCCTTGGTTCGACGCGCACTCAAGCGTGCCGGGCTGAACCCTCCCCACAAGGGCGCTCACATCCTCCGCCATTCTCTGGCCACCACAATGCTCGGCGATGGCGCTTCGCTGGCGCAGATCGGGCGCGTCCTGCGTCACAAGGGGGTCCAGGCCACCGAGATCTACGCCAAGGTGAATCTGGACGCCTTGCGCAAGCTGGCGCAGCCGTGGCCCGGAGGTGACCAATGACCACCCTGGCCTGCCATCTCGACACTTACCTACAGCTTCGCCGACAACTCGGGTTCAAGTTGAGCGTTCCTGCCATCCTGCTCCGAGACTTCGTGCAGTTCGCTCAGGAAAAGCGGGCCACCTTCATCACGACGAAGGTGGCGCTTCAATGGGCAATGCGGCCAGAGGACATCAAGCCCAGACAGCGTGCGATCCGATTGGGCTTGGTGCGGCGCTTCGCTGAGTACATGTCCACCTTGGACACACGTACAGAGATTCCCGCGAAGAAGCTCCTGCCGCTCCAGCATCGCCGACCGAATCCCTTCCTGTATCGCGATGACGACGTGTCGCGGCTCATCGAGGCCACCAGGCATATCGACGAATCCGATGCCGCCAAATGCGCCACCTACGCCACGTTGTTCGGTCTGTTGGCCGTAACCGGCATGAGGGTGGGCGAGGCAATCTCGTTGGACTGCAAGGACGCGGACCTCGATCAGGGGATACTCACCATCCCCAGAACCAAGGGGAACAAGACACGGCTGGTTCCGCTGCATCCATCCACCAGCCAAGCATTGCGCCGGTATCTGGATGTTCGCGAGAACCATCGCCCGCGCCCAGCCACTTCGCGTTTTTTCATATCGGAGAAGGGAACCAGCCTGCGCTACTCCACGGTGAATCGCTGGTTCCTTGTGTTGTCCCGCCGCATCGGCTTGCGTCAGCCCGATACTTCCCGTGGTCCGCGTCTCCACGATCTGCGGCACCGTTTCGCGATCCGCACTCTTGTGGACTGGTATCGATCTGATGTCGCGGTGGATGTCCATTTGCCCGAGTTGGCCACGTATCTGGGGCACATCCATGTGAACGACACGTACTGGTACCTCTCGGCTGCCCCAGAACTGCTCCAGCAAGCCATGCTCCGCTGGGAGCGAACGGAAGGAGTACAGCGCCCATGAACACTTCATCAACCTTCTCTGCATTGTTGCAGGCCTACTTCACCGAGCGCCTGATGGGACAACGGAATGCCAGCCCACATACCATCGCCGCGTATCGTGACACCTTCCGTCTTCTGATCGCGTTTGCCGAGCGCTGTCTGAAGAAGCCTCCCATCAAACTGACCGTTGAGGATCTGAACGCTCCCTTTATCCTCCGCTTTCTCAACAGCCTGGAGAAGGAGCGTGGCAATGCGCCGCAGACGAGAAACTGCCGTCTGGCGTGCATCCATTCCTTCTTTGCTTACGTCGCCTTTCAGGAGCCTGCGTTCGGGGCAGTGGCCCAACGCGTTCTGGCCATCCAAGGCAAAAGGTGCGTGAAGCAACTCGTGGCATATCTGACGAGAGTTGAGTTGACGGCACTGTTGGATGCGCCGGACATCACCACCTGGGGCGGACGACGAGACCGCGCATTGATGCTGATGGCCGTGGAAACGGGCCTGCGCGTATCGGAACTGATCTCGCTACGCTGGCGAGACGTGGTGTTCGGCACCGGTGCTCACGTCACGTGTACCGGCAAAGGGCGAAAGATGCGATGCGTGCCTTTGCGGAGGGAAACAGAGGATGCGATACACGCTTGGCAAAAGGAGCAGGACGGCCAACCTGACGAGCCCGTCTTTCCGAACGCCCGCCACCAAGCCCTCAGCCGGGACGGTGTGGAGTATCTGTTGTCGGAGCACACGAAAGCCGCGAGTACGAAATGTCCTTCGCTGAAGAAGAAACGCGTCTCCCCGCACGTGCTGCGCCATAGCACAGCCATGAATCTGCTTCAGCACGGCGTTGAGTGCTCGGTCATCGCACTGTGGTTGGGGCACGAATCAATTGAAACGACCCAGGTCTATCTGCACGCCAACCTGGCGTTGACAGAGCAGGCACTGGCGAAAACGGAGGCGTTCAAAGGACGGACATCCAGGTACCGTCCAACGGACCCACTCAAAAACTTCCTTGAAAGCCTCTGATTATGCCGAGTGACGAAGTGGAAAAATCTGCCCGTTGAATGTGGTTTTCCAAGAAACGCTTGGCAACCTCGGCATAAATTGTGGCTCGGGATAATACCGCTTATGCCGAGCTCGGCATAAACGCTACCTGTATGCCTATCCAGGCGGAAGTCTCTACCAGCCCGTCTGTCTGGGCATCCGTAATGACATGGCCGCGACCGATTGCCGGCTGTCACAGCTCAAATATCGGGCGGAGACCATCACCGACAGCGACAACTGAAAGGAGCGACCACATGGGTGCAGCCATGCTGCTGCTATCGATCGGGTTCAAAGCAAACGATCGATCTGAATTGGACCATGAACAGGCCGACGTGGCGCTGGCCCAAGCCAGGCTTGCCATTGAAGCGCTCCCCCAAGCACGATTTGACGCGATCAACGAAGAAATGGGCGGCGAATACACTGATCTGACGCAGTACAGGCAACTGTTACTGAATGACGTCACCGCGATTGCGGCGGCGCTGGCTGATGATCGCGGCGACGCCACATTCATCGCCGGGGGATTCGGCGTCGTTCTCCTGATTTCGGGCGGTCTGTCCTGGGGCGACGCGCCCACGGAACTGTTCGAGTCCATCTCCCGCCTGCGTCACGCCGAGGTGATGCCCGACGCCCGCTGGCCCACAGAACCGTGACAGTTGTGAGCGCACGGCGTTTCAACCTTCTACTCGCCGCGTCCGCGGCAAAGGAATTCATCATGTCGGAAGACAAGGATCTTCCCGTTACCGACTTCGCGGAAGTGCGCTCGCAAGAGGCCGTCAAACGGGCCTTGATCATCGCCCTTGCGGGCAACCATTCCATCGTCTTGATCGGCCCCAGCGGAAATGGCAAGACGATGCTGGCGGACGCCGCGAAAAAGATCAGACCCATCGAAATCGACGAAATCACAATTGATCCGAAAGATCCGGGACGCACGCAGTTGCTTCAGCAGCACTTGTGCAAAGAAATCTATGTCGAAGTGCCCAGAGTTCCGTACCGCGAACTCACCTCCAAACGCCCCGGCACGGACTCTGCCCATATCCGCAAACAGGTTGATGCGGCGGTGAAGTGGAGCGCCAAGCACACGGATATGTTCCTCTCCGACAGTGTCCTGCTGCTGGGAAAACAAGCGTATGAGGAGCTTGGGCTCTCTGCCCGAGCGTTCACCGTTGTCGTGCGCATTGCGCGAACCATCGCCAACCTGGAGCAGAGCGAGCGCATCGGGGAAAGCCACGTTGCCGAGGCCGTGCAATACCGCCTGCCCGAACGGAAGTAGCTCTGCCCCCAACCGAAAGGAGAAATACAACCATGTCACCAATGACACAGATGCCCCTCTTGCCGGCGAAGGAGGAACAGCTACAACCCTCTGTGCAATTGATCCGACCCAACCGGCGCTCGCTTCTCGCCGACGTTGAACGCGAGCTAAAAGAGCATGGCCGTCCGTACGTTGCGGTCAACGAGGCGAAGAAGGCGCTTTTCTCCGCCGCCAGACTCAAGGCGTTCCACTTCTGCGTGTACGAGAAGACGGAAGACAACTGGCTCCTCTGGTGCGGTGAGCCCACCGCCGCGGTCCGGCGGAATATGGCAGAGTGGGCGCAGGTCTTCGGTAAGTGTTACCAGGTAGTGTACGCGGTGCGACGCAAGGGCGGGATCGTGTACAGGACCAGCGGCGGCGCTCGCCTCACGCTCTCTTGAAATCCAAACATTTCGCGACTGTTGTCGCGATCTTCCTATTTCAAACCTAAAAAAGAGGTGCTACTCATGTCCCATATCGTGAGCATCAAGACAAAACTTACTGATCGGGGTGGCGTGTCTGCCGCCTGCCGAAGGTTGAAACTTCCCGAGCCCCTCTTAGGCACGGCGAAGCTCTTCTCCGGCGAGGCGACGGGGCTCATCGTGAAGCTGCCCGGCTGGAACTATCCAGTTGTGATTGATAGTTCCACCGGCGGCGTCCAGTTCGACAACTACCACGGGCGCTGGGGGGCTCAGTCTGAGTTGGACAAGCTGCTCCAGGCGTACGCCGTGGAAAAGGCGGCTATTGAAGCGCGCCGGGCCGGGAACAGCATCTCCGAGCAGCTTCTCTCCGATGGCTCGATCAAGCTGACAATCAGCGTGGGAGGTGCCGCTTGAACACCCATCAAACCATCGAGGTGACTGTTTCTCCCACGGGCGAAATGACGGTCCAGACGAAGGGATTCAGGGGCTCATCTTGCCGCGATGCCAGCAAAGCGATCGAGCGGGCGCTGGGCATCGTGCAGACCGACAAACCCACTGCCGAGATGTATCAGACCCAGGCCGTCGAAGAATCCGTTCGTCAGGGCAATGGCTGACACACCGACCACTTCGTTTTACTACAATGACATCCGCGCGCAATTGCCGTTCTAAGGCTTGTACTCAATGATCTGGCGAATCAAAACTTCCCCTTCCAAGTTCGGTTCGCTGCCAGACAATTCGACGGATGTGACCGCGAAGCTCAACGCCTGAGCCTTATCCCCTTGTCCGAGATACAGCCGCGCAATTCGAAGATACGCCGCATTCCTAATGCCTAGATAAACGTTCCGCTTTGTCTCATAATCGGCAGCGGTCGAGATGAAGGCCATGTTGCCGTCACCGCTGCCCGAACGTGATGCGGAGAAAAGCTTCGAGTAGTGGGCACACAAAACATCCACGACGTTGGCATACGAGTTCGCCAACTTTGCCGCCATTTGCCACGCTTCGATCGTCTTCTTCGACTCGGCCTGCTTCAGGGCCGCATCGACCGATCCTGGAGTTGGAACGCCACTCTCGCGGAACCCGTCCAGATACTTCTTGGCCAATTCTTCTGACTGGTTCAGGCCACCACCTGGCTGCGCTTCCGGTTTCGCTTGACCGTGAGCGAGTCCTGCAGTGGTCCAAACAACGCCAAGCAACGTGATAACGCCAGCAATTATGTGGTTACGCATGCGTTCCCTTTCGGCCGCAGATTGAACGGGATTCCAAGCTGCGATGCTGCGGATTGCAAACTCCCGACGCAGTGTGCGTACATTGCTCTTCGGTCCGGCTTTGTCAAATCTCGCAGATAGTGCCGCGATCACCTTTAGCGGCTGTCCGAACACCACAACTACCGGTGGGTGCGCCGTTCAACTATTCGATAGCAGTGACTGGTCCATCCAGTTCAGTGTGACAGCCACCGCTACAGCTTGCACATCGTTTCGCATCGATTCCTCACGTTTCCAGGCCCCCCAATCCAAAGGAGAAGCTTCATGACGCTAACTCAACGTCTGTCCGAATACATCGCTGCTGCTTTCACCGGCATCTGGATACAGTCGGCGGAACATCACGATGCCCTGCGCGACATCGCCCAACTCGCCCGCCAAAATAAGTGGTCCCTGGCGGTGTGGGATATCGACCGCGGCCTGAACGCCGGCAACAGTTCCGGTACCCCACCCGCCGGTACCGCGAACGACCCCCTCGCCGCCATCCGGACGCTGAACGCTCTTGCCAAGCCTGACAGTTCGGCGCTGCTGGTACTCCCCAACTTCCATCGGTTCCTCCAGTCGGCTGAGTTGGTGCAGGCGCTGGCTCACCAGATTCAGGCCGGCAAGAACAACCGCACGTTCATCGTGATTCTCTCGCCCGTCGTGCAGATCCCCATCGAGCTGGAGAAAAGCTTTGTCGTCCTGGAGCATGAGCTTCCCGACCGCGAGCAGCTCCAGACCATTGCCAGTGGCATTGCAACGGAAAAAGACGAGATGCCCAACGGCGATGACCTGCAGCGGCTTATCGATGCCGCATCGGGGCTCACGCGGTTTGAGGCCGAAGGCGCGTACAGCCTGTCACTTGTGCGGCACGGGAAGCTCCAGCCCGAAGCGATCTGGGAGCTGAAGACCGGCATGCTCAAAAAGTCGGGACTGCTCTCGCTGCATCGCGGGGACGAGAAGTTCGCCGATCTCGGCGGATTGGATTCACTCAAGAGCTTTTGCACCCGGGCGATCAACGCCAGCCGGCGTAAAACCAATGCTCGCGCGCGGGGAATTTTGCTCCTCTCGCCACCGGGGTGTGGCAAATCGCAATTCTGCAAATCACTGGGTAATGAGACCGGGCGGCCCACACTGATCCTCGATATCGGCTCGCTCATGGGTTCACTGGTCGGCCAGACCGAAGAGCGCGTCAGACAGGCGCTGCGGATCATCGATGCGATGAGTCCCGCTGTGCTTTATCTTGACGAGTTGGACAAAGCATTCGCGGGTGTTTCTTCCAGCGGCCAAACAGACAGCGGCGTGAGCGCCCGCATGTTCGGAAGTTTCCTCACATGGCTGGCGGATCACACCAGCGATGTTTTCTGCGTGACGACCGCGAATGACATCTCGAAGTTGCCACCGGAGTTTGGGCGGGCGGAAAGATTCGATGGCATCTTCTACATCGATCTGCCGTCAGCGCCCGAGCGTGAAGCAATCTGGCCGATCTATCTGAGCAAGTACGGCCTGACTGCGGGAACCGCCAATGCCCGTCCCGTCGACGAGGGCTGGACTGGGGCGGAAATTCAATCCTGCTGCCGGTTGGCTGCCCTTCTGGACATCCCCCTGAAGGAAGCTGCCCACAACGTCGTCCCGGTGTCTGTCAGCGCCGCCGAATCGGTGGAACGGCTACGGGCCTGGGCCAGTGGCAGGTGCCTGCATGCCAGCCGACCGGGAATCTACATCCGTGACAACGGTGAACCGGCGTCGAGTATCCGACGAGTAGCACGATCCACCGCCAACTGAGAAAAGCGGGTGTCGCTCACTCGACGGGTCGGCATAGCGCAAAAAAAACGGCGGTTGGAGAAGGAAGGGGGGAGAACCTTCTCCGGGGACACCGCCGACGCCAAAACTGTAATTCTCTTTTCCAATCGGGGCAATTTCCGTGAGCTTCCACGACAGAGCGAACGACTTCAGGTGCCCGAACCTGTGAGCCGCCGCTCGCATGAAATCCGGTTTTTTACAAGGAGATCACATGACCATGACCGTTGAACGATCCAGCCGGCGTTCCGCGTCGGCAACTTCCGCCGCCCAGCGGCTGCGCCTTCACTTCGCTGCCGTGCGTGTCGCCTTCACCTGGTTTGGCGTCCGCAAATCATTGAGCACCGAACAGAAAGCCCAGGCCGCAGAACAGTTTGGCGCCGAGGGACAATACCTCTCCGCCGCCAAGAAGCTGCTCGACACCAAGCACGAAGCCTTCCAGCAGGTGACGAGCATCCGCTCGCAGATCCTGTCTTACTGGAAGGGGCTGACCATCCCATACCCCGAGCCGGGTATACGGCTGATGCGTCAGGACGACCTTGAGGGTTTCAACGCCCGCATGAGCGAGATGCGGGATCAGCTAACCGCCGCGGTTGAGAATCTCGATCAGCATTTCGAGCAACTCAGGAACGCCGCCCGCGATCGGCTGGGCAGCCTGTTCAACCCGGCGGACTACCCGTCCACGTTGCTCGGGCTCTTCGGGGTGGAGTTTGATTTCCCGTCGGTCGAGCCGCCGGAATACCTGCTGCGGCTGAATCCTCATTTGTACCAGCAGGAGCGCCAGCGTATCGCGGCGAGGTTTGATGAAGCGGTGAAGCTTGCGGAAGAGGCGTTCATCACCGAGTTCTCGAAGCTCGTGTCACATCTCACCGAGCGCCTCCGCGAGGGCGTTGACGGCGAGCGGAAGATCTTCCGCGATACTGCGCTGACCAACCTCACGGAGTTCTTCGAGCGGTTCAAGAGCCTCAATGTCAGCTCGGATGCGTCTCTCGACCGCCTGGTGGAAACCGCCCGGCAGGCCGTGCAGGGTGCCGATCCGCACATCGTCAGAAATAGTTCTAGTCTGCGCCAGCACATCACAACGCAACTCTCCGGCGTGCAGGCAAGCCTTGATCAGATGCTGGTGGATCAGCCGCGCCGGCGCATTCTCCGGGGCAGAGTCCGGGAGGCGTGATGGAACTGGTGATCAAACCCGACGGCAAAGGTATGGCAATTTACGGGGAGGAAATAGATCTCGCTTGCCTCGGCGATGTTCAGGTGCGGCGAGGGAGCCATGTCGAGCCAGATCGTGACGGTCGGTGGTGGGCGGACCTTTCTCCCGTGAATGGTCCGACGCTGGGACCATTTGCCAAACGCAGCGAGGCCCTCGCAGCGGAGAATATCTGGCTCACGGCTCATTTGCTGAAACTGTAAGTGTTCTGCGCCCCCGGATGGTTCTGGCTTTGCCGGATCTTTCCGGGGGCTTTGGTTTTGGAAGGAGCATGCATGAAAGCAGTGATCTTGTTTGTAGTCGTGTTCTATGTCTTGCTGGCGTTCATCGGGTGTCTGGACCGCCAGCGCGCGGTCGAGCATGTCCGCGGAAGGGAGAAAAGTGATCAAGCTGTTCTGGAGGGGAGTGGTTCTGGCGGCGCTGGTATTGTTGGCGATGGCGGTGTGGAAGCTGCGGAATCGCTCGCCGGAACCGGCAACTCAGATTCAAACCCCGGACTCCGCACCGACGATTGAGAAGATTGTGGGGCTCTCGTCGCTGACGACGCTGCGTGTGGATGTAGCAGACGCTATCGTGAACGAACTGCCCGGTAAAACCGGGAGCATCACAACCGTCCTGGTCGTGCGGGGAGATGTGACGCTGGGTGTGGACTTGTCTGCGGCGAGCTTCCAACAAATGGACCGCGACAACCGATCAGCGGTCCTACGTCTACCGCAACCTACGGTGCAGTCCGCCAGGTTGGACCAGGATCGGACGAAGCTCGTGGGTGTATGGGAGCGCGGGCTGTGGGCCATCACGCCGGGCGGCGGCGATGCTGACGCCGTCGCGATCAACCGCGCAATGCGCGAGGCACAGAAGGCCGTGGACGTTGCGGGACAAAACCCTGAATTAATTCAACGCTGCCGTGTGCAGACCGAGGGGGCGCTCATTGCGTTTCTGCGCAACCTCGGATGGACGGTGAGCATTGAGTGGGCGATGTGAGGACAGAGCCGTCTGATAGTGAGCGTTCTCGCTGGTGGGTTTTGACCCGGCAGCCGCTCACTTTTTTTAGTTCCTTGCCGCATTCTGCCAGCATTCGCCACGGCTCACGACGGCCGCCTTCGGGCTATGCTGTTCCAGAGTCAACACACGCCGGTATTGGACGATCCAGAATTCGATGAGAGAATCTATTTTGCCCACGGAAATAGGGAGACCGCGACGGCGGTGAATGGGTTCGGAGGCTGCATCATCTATAAAAGCGCCCACCGACGACGAACGTACGCATAAGACCTGTAGCAACGACGAGCCCAATGAGAGCGCCGATCCAACCAAGCAATGAATAGCCAAATAACGCCCCCACCAACCCTGCTGCCAATATCATTGCGGCGCTGATCTGGTTGAAAAACTGTCGCTTCTCGCGCCCACTTATGCCTGCGCCTCTGGTGATCGGTCCCCACGCCCAGCGATGCCGCGGCCCACTGAAACCATATTCTCGCTTCCTTCGTCCACCCTTCCGTGATCGTCCCATTTCGGCCTCCGCAGCTCAACGCAGGGTCTTGCTCGGACGTCTGCATTGAATGCAACAACGATGCTCGGCTACCTTCTCCTTACTTGTAACCATCGTCGCCGGTATCAATTTGGTATTTGAAAACCAAGTGGATCCGGCCTTGCGGAGTGTGACAAGCACCAAGACGAACGCGCCAATTGCGCTTCCAATCCCAACCCAGAACGGAAATACCACCCAGATCAGGACGCCGACTATAAGAGGCGCGATCAACGCTGCGAATCCCCAGTTGTCACCGGTTTTGACAACATGCTGAGGTGTCGCGATTCGAGTAATGTCTTCGAACTCCGGCACCATGACCGTGCAGGCAGCACAGAGGAGCTTGCCATAGCACGAGCACTGCTGATTCGCGCATTGAAATTGTGGCTCCCGCTCCGCCACCCTTGCCCGGCATTTGAAACAGAAGTAGATGTAGCATTTCGGACAGCGGTATGCTTCCGGGTCCAATCGCCAGCCACACGCCGGACATTTCGCCGTGTCCCCCACGCGGTTGTATTGCCGCCCGCCATGCTGTTCACGCATCGAAGCCCCTCAACCCTTCCCCCCGACGATATTTCCCGTGACACCAGGTAATGAAACCCCAGAGACTCCATTCCATGCTCATTCCCCGAAAAAAGATGCACGTTCCGCTTGTTCATTCGATTCCAGCGGACGTTGCGCGAAGGTAGACGCACGAAGCATATCTCAATCGCATTTTGCGATCAAACAGAAAGTGCGATGACCATGCTGGGCGATGCCTGCATCGCTTTTCACCGCTGCTCACCGGGAAATCGTCACCGCGGTGAAAGAACTACGGCGGCAGGCGGGCCTCACACAGCGCCAGTTGGCCGATGCCCTGGGCCGCGAGCAGAACCTTGTCGGGCGCATCGAAACGGGGCAGCGCAGAGTAGATCTCGTGGAGTTCATTCAGATTTGCCGGGCGTGTGGGGTAGAACCCGTGGGCGAGGCGACGAAACTGGCGCGGTTCATTGCCGAACTGACACCAGCGAGGCGACGGGGACGCCATTGATTGCGAACTGCCCTTATCCTGAAGACGAACTATGCCGACTCGTGGGTCTTTCGGCCGATTTCCCAACTGGGAAACATCATCGTCCCCGAAGGCCCGCCCCAGCGAATGAATCTCCATGCATGCTGATGCACCTTGAACCCGCTGGGCCTGTTCCGAGCCGGGGCTTTCATCATCTGTGGGCGTCACGCTTGCAATCCTATGGCGGCAACGCGAGGGCCAGGCGATCAACGCCTCTTCAGTCCAACGCGAAGACAGGCCGCTTTACCACGCCGCCACCTACGCCACGGTAATTGGCGGAATGGTCTAATCGCCGCTGGCCTCAATCCAAATCAGTTTCGCGGCAACGCCGGTGCAGGATTGGCTGTGCGAAATTTTCATCGCTTAAAGTATCAGATACGACAGATCGCCTGGTTGTGGTAATCGATGTATTTCCGAGAGACGTGGTGTCCTGCTACGCGCCGCAATTGAGCCATGTCCAGACGCAATGCACCAAAATCACATGCCGCGTGATGGTTGGGGCAAAGGCAAACAATGTTGGCGATGGCATCCGGACCGTTGTGGGGTGCGCCTAACGGCTGGATATGGTGCCCCTCGGCATAGAGTTCGCCATTTGCAAGGGCGACGGCATGGCCGCAGAGTTGACACTCGTACTGGTGCAACCTCTTCACGCGATTCGTGAGCCGGGTATCGCGTACGATGCGCGTCACCATTGTCTGAACGCGATCCGCTGGTGGAGCAGCAAGATCAGAGGCTTCCGATATTGGCTCTGGCGTCAGTTGAATGCCCGTCAGTTGCCGCTCGAATCTCGAATAAGCAGCTGGGTCGAGCGAGGGCTTGGCATGACTGAATTTCTTGAAATCCGTTGGCCAGATCTTTTTCATCCGAGCCGCGTTGACCGGGTCGAACACGCGGATAGAGCCGACGTCAAACTGAAAGGCCCCTCTATACCCCTCTTCCGTCTCATCAAACCGCTCGATGCCGATTAACACGGCGCTGGCGATTATCTGGCCTTCATACTGAAACAGAACCACGGTTCCCGGGTCCGCATCGAGGCCGCTGCTGTGATAGTAGTATTTTCCCGGTTCCTCACTCGTCCGAAGGGTGCCGAGAAAGAATTCAGCTTGTATCTCCTGCGCGGTCTTGCCCTGAAACTCTGGTTCATTAGAACTCATCGGCAAGACACGAATCGGGAGTTGTCTATCAGCCATTGAAGGTATCCTCCGAAAGCCGGATGATTTGAGTAAGCATCGATTTGCCATCATCGTACTCGAATAGAGGACTTCCTGCCGGAGCTTGTTTGAGACGATTATCGCAACGCCCTGACAGACTGTTGTCAGCGAGATGTGATTGTCCAGTGCTGGAGGCGCATTGATGAAGAGCACGCGTTCCCTGATAGCGGCGGCATCGGCGAGGCAGATGAAACTCCATAAGCAGAGGATTGCGGACTGGCAGGCCAAAGGAATCCCAGAGGGCTACACCCTTGAAGACTTCGAGAACGAGTTAGCGAGGTCCCGAGACGCTCTGCACGAGGCGTATGGCTTCAGGCCAGGATTTAAGACTGAAATGACTCCGGGCGAAAGAGAGAACCGCTGGGAACAGGTACGCAAGGACATGGAGAACCTCCGGGCCGAACTGGACCGCCTCGAATACGAGGCTGGTCTTGAATACCTTGCTCGGCAGCTCCAGCACTTCGACCCAAGGACGCCGAAAGAATTTGGGAAAAGCTACTGGGAGGATCTAAAAAAAAGGGTTGAATTCTACCGCCGTAGCGGGCTTGTAGTGGGATTTCAATGGGAACATGTCCGAAACGAGGTGCGCGACCGGGGACGTGAAGCACTCGCGCAACAACACTTGAATCGGCACGGGCAACCCGGATAGAGACGACGGAACGCATATGGTTTTTGCTTGACGTCGTGCCTTCGAGGAGAGCAACCAGCAGGGAGTGGGTCTGGTCTTGTCGGTGCCTCTCTGCTTTCTGGCGGAATGCCCACTGCTCCGGTAGATTCTCCGCTCTGACTGACGTTCGGAGGGCGGGAAGATCTCCCATCTTTGACGCGAGGAAGCACTTCATGGCGATGGGGCCGACGCGCTGGAAAGTGATTACGCCATCGGAGTTTCCCTGGGAACAGGAGGCGTTTGATTATCTGCGCAGTCTGCTCCCCGATTCCGATCCGTATCTGGCCTGGCAGGGCTTCAACTTCATCTCCGACAACGGCAGTATCTACGAAGTCGACGTCCTGCTCCTCACCCCGGTCGGATTTTTTCTTGTGGAAGTGAAGAGCCATCCCGGCACGCTTGCCGGCGATGCCGCAAGTTGGACGTGGAAGCACGAGGGCCGGGTGCAGACGGTTGACAATCCGCTGCTGCTGGCGAACAGCAAGAGCAAGAAGCTTGCCGGGCTGCTCAAACATCAGAAGGCGTTCAAGGATTATCGCTGTCCCTATCTCGAACCGCTGCTGTTCGTCTCTGCGCAGGGGCTGCAAATCGAACTGCCCGAGCACGCTCGCACTCGCATCTGCCCGCGGGATCGCGCCGCCACGCCCGATCGTGATGGACGCCCCGGCATTACTGCTGCTTTGACCGACGGCAACATCCCGGGCGTCGATCTGTCCCGCACACCCCGAATCGATCGCGCGATCATGGGATGCGTGAGCCGGGCGATGGATCAGGCTGGCATCCGTCAGTCGGAGCGCTATCGCCTCATCTCCGATTACAGACTCAAGACGCTGCTCATGGAAGGGCCGGGCTGGCAGGATTGGGAAGGCGTGCACGTTTCGCTCCCCGATACGCGCCGCCGAATCCGGCGATACACGCTCTCAACTGCGGCTTCGAAGGAACAGCGGGAAATGCTCATTCGCGCCGCCAAGCGTGAATATCAGGTGCTCGACAATCTGAGCCACCGGGGCATCCTGGGCGTGAAGGGATTCACCGATAACGAGTTCGGCCCGGCACTCATCTTTGAACACCATCCCAAGGCGGTCCGCCTCGACCACTATCTCACGGAGAACGCGGGGAAGTTTGGCGAAGACATTCGACTTTCTCTCCTGCGCCAGGTCGCCGAAGCAATGAAGTATGCTCACGGCAAAGGCGTACAACACCGCAGCCTTTCACCCCAGAGCATCCTCGTCATCGATCCGTCGGCCGCAGAACCCGACCTGAAGATCTTCAACTGGCAGACCGCTGCCCGCGAGATCGCCAGCAGCACCAACAGCCCCGGCGGCAAAGGTGTCAGCGCCACGCTGCACCTCGAACACCTCGTGGAAGACGCCAGCACCGGCTACATGGCGCCCGAGGCCATGCGTGACAATGAGGGTGGCGAACATCTCGACGTCTTTTCTCTGGGTGCGCTGGCGTACCACCTCTTCGCCGGGCGACCGCCGGCTACCAGTTTCATCGAACTGCATCAGAAAATCCGCGATTCTGAGGGCCTGCAGATTTCCACGGCCGTCGACGGCACTTCGCCCGCGCTTCAGGAATTGATCCAGTTCTCAACCTTCCCGGAAGTCACCAGCCGCTACGCCACCGTCGATGAGTTCCTCAAGCAGCTTGAGCAGGTGGAAGATCAGTTGACCAGTCCCGAGCCCGAGCAAGTCGCCCACCCCCTGGGCGCAAGATCAACGACCGCCTTGAGGGCGGCCTGATCATCAAGAGCCGTATTGGTTCCGGCTCCACGTCTGAGGTCTATCTCGTCGACGATCACGGCACCGAGCGCGTGTTAAAAGTCGCCCGGGGACCGGAGTTCAGCAGCCGGCTCGCAGACGAAGCCGATGTCCTCCGCAAACTGCGCCATCAATACATTGTTGAGGTCGATCGCACCGTACAGCTCAGCGGCCTGACCGGGATTCTCATGCAGCGCGCGGGCAACGAAACTCTCGCCAAGCGCATCAGCGATGAAGGCAAGCTCCATCCCGATCTGCTGCAGCGGTTTGGTGAAGATCTTCTCGTGACGATCGACTGGCTCGAACAAAAAGGCGTACCGCATCGCGACATCAAGCCCGACAATATTGGCGTCATGCCCGTCGGCCGCGGCAACGAACTGCATCTGGTGCTCTTCGACTTCTCCCTGGCCCGAACTCCCGCGGAAAACATTCGCGCCGGCACCTCCCGTTACATGGACCCGTTTCTGACGGTCCGCAAGCCGCAGCGATGGGACCTGCCGGCCGAGCGGTGGTCCGCGGCGGCCACGTTGTATGAGATGGCCACCGGCGACCTTCCCAAGTGGGGCGACGGCCGCTCCGATCCATCAGTGCTTACCTCGGAAGCCACAATCGACGGCGAGAAATTCGACGCGGAGGTGCGCGACGGCCTGCTTCCGTTCTTTGCGAAGGCGTTCCGCCGCGATCCCACCCAGCGTTTCGACAACTGCCGCGACATGCTCAAGGCCTGGCGGGATGCGTTCCTCTCGGCCACGCGCCTGTCACACACCCAGGATTCTGTAGCGTCGCCCGATCTGGATAAATCCATCGCGAACTGCACGTTGGATACTCCCGTGGCCTCCCTGGGGCTTTTCTCACGCGCCGTGACGGCGCTCGACCGCTTGAGCGTGAACACCGTGCGCGAATTGCTCCAGGTGCCGACCAAGCGCATCTACAAGATGAAGGGCGTCGGCAACAAGACGCGCCGGCACCTCGCGGAGGCGGTCACCAAGCTTCGCGCTCGTTTCCCGGACGTTCAGCCCTCCGCCACCGCAGATTCAGTGACCACCACGGACGGTGATTCCGGCGATGTGGTCCGGAGTGTCGAACTCCTGGTCCAGAGCATCACCGGCGGCAGGCCGAGCAAAGAAGCAGATCTGGAATCTCAGGCAATCCGGGCATTCTTGAATCTCGACCGACTCGATACTCCCGCCCGCGGCTATTGGCCCACGCAGACCGACATCGGCAAACAGATGAAGGTCAGCACCGCGCGGGTGAATCAATGGATCGACAGTGCACGCCGTCGTTGGCTCAAAAACAAGTCCGTTACCTTCGTCCGCGATGAACTGCTGGAAATTCTGGAAAGCCAGGGCGGGGTCATGTCCGCCGCGGAACTTGCTGGCGCATTACTGGCAACGCGCGGTTCCACCCTCCGCGAGCCGCAGCGGTCGCTGCTCGCTTCAGCGGCCGTCCGCGCTGCGGTCGAAGCCGAACGGGGCCTCGTCCAGCCGCGGCTGGCCACCCGCCGCCGGGGTGAATTAAATCTGGTCGCCAAAGCGTATGACGAGGAAGATCCCAACGCTCTCTGCGACTACGCAGTCCGTGTCGGTGACGAAGCCGACAAGCTCGCCGGTGCTGAGCCATTGGTCACACCGCAGCGTGCGATCGAATCACTCCGCCGGATCAAACGCCCGGAAAAATCCCCGTACATCGACGACACCCGGCTGCTCAAGCTCGCCGCCGCCGCGTCCAATGGCGCCGCCGTCTCCAGCCGCATGGAGATCTATCCCCGCGGCATGGCTGCAAGCCGCGCGTTAAAGCTTGCCGTCGGCGCGCTTTCAGGATCGACCGAGGTCACCCTCGACCAGATTCGCGAGCGTGTCAGCGGCCGTTATCCCGGCGCCGAACCGCTTCCCACCCGCCCCGAGATTGATCACCTTCTCAAAGAAGCGGGCTGGACCCTTCGCTGGGACGAAGGCAAGCAGGCGTATGTCCTCCCCACCGAAGTGCTGGCCACCACCACATTCACGTCGACTTTGCCGCGCTATGGAACAGCCAACACCGTCTCACTCGCAGTCAGTCCTGAGGTTGCCGAGGCGCGCGACTTTGACGATCGCCTCAGGCGATCCCTCCAAAGCGGCAGCTTCATTGCGCTCTCCGTTGCCCCACGCCATGTGCAGCGATGCGCCGGCGACATGGCAGATCGCTTCGGGCTCGATGTCAGGAGTCTCGATGATCTGGTCATCAAGGAACTCCAACGGCAAGCCTCCATCCGCAAGGTTGACTGGAGCGTTGTCCTCAAGGCCGACGCCGATGGGTCCACTGGCCGTGACTGGCAAAAGCTCCAGCTCCTTGTCAAAGCCGCCGTCGCCGAAGTCGAAAAACAAGTGCTTGCCATGGATCGCCCGGTGATCCTGATGTACCCCGGCCTCATCGCGCGATACGAGCAGCTCCAATTTCTTGAACACCTGCGCGACGGCAGCGGCCGCGATGGCAGCGTGCCGGGCATCTGGCTCATCCTCGCTGCCACCGATCACCAGAAATCGCTTCCCACGATCGACAATCGCCCGGTTCCCGTGCTGGGGCACGGCCAGTGGGCCTGGGTTCCGGACGCATGGCTGACAAATGAACACCGAGGGCACGTGGAAACGCCTTCGTGAAACCGCATCTGGTTCACGGCAAAGACCAAGGCCAGCAACGTTGGAAAAAAGGAAACGATATGGGGATGGAAGACCTGAACGACGTGATCAAACTCCTGAGCACTCACCACCAACGAGCGACCTATGAGGCGGTTGGAGCAACGTGTGGCGGACTTCCTGCTCGCAGCCTCATGACAAATCTAACGCGATCAAAACCAAATTCGTTTGTGGTATCTAAGGCCACTCACATGCCGACAGGGTACAGTGAGTTTTCGCTTCATGAGAATTTGAAACAGAATCCGCATGTGATCGAGACGGAGAAAGAGCTTATGACATGGATAAGGAAGATATCGACATCAGATGGTCCTGCTTCATGACTGTTGAGCGACGGTCGGTTTAGCTTGACATCCACGGGTTTTGCTATGAGCCGCAGGAGATGATGAATGAAGGATCTGAAACAGCCCTACGTCTGGCAGATGATCAAGGAGGCCGTCGAGGCACTCGGAAGTCCCACGACGAACGTCGCAGTCCGCGACTGGATTTTAAGAAAGTACCCGGGGACGAACCTCAGCACGATTCAATGCCAGATAATCGTCTGTACCGTCAACCACGCTTCACGGGTCCACTATCCTGAAAACAAGAAACCGCGTGCCGCCAACACGCAGTATGACTTCCTGTTTCGGCCCGAGAGAGGAAAGCTGGAATGGTACGATCCGGTTAAACAGGGGCCGTGGCGGATTGTCGAAACCGATTCTGGCTTGATGAAGGTAGCTGCTGGAACACCCGGCGACGAGGACGAGCCTGCCATTGGTGAAGGCACCAGTCAGGGCTTCGCTGCCGAAGCCCACTTGCGCGATTACTTGGCGCTTCACCTTTCCGACATCGAGCCCGGTTTGCAGCTCTTTGTGCAGGATGACGTCGACGGAATCGAGTACGTCACCGAGGTTGGTCGCATCGACATCCTAGCCGTCGACAGCCGTGGCACACTCGTCGTGATCGAGCTGAAAGTCGATCAAGCTCCCGATACTGTCTGCGGCCAGCTCATGCGATACCTCGGCTGGGTGAAGCGTCACATCGCCGGTGGGAAGATGGTTCGTGGCGTCATCATCGGCCAGTCCATCTCCGAGAAAATTCGCTACGCGACCGCCGACCTCCCCAACGTCGAGTTGAGGGAATACGAATTGTCGCTCAAGATGTCCTCCGTTCCGCACCTAGATGCGAAATAGGCCCAGAAAAAGCATTGGTGGCTACCGCCGTAACACACGATCACCGACAAGAGGAAGGACAGTAACCCGATGACTGACCCGACCCAGGCGATTCACGAACAACTTGATTTAGCGGCGAACATCGAACTCCTCCTGACGCGGAACGAATACGCCTTTCAGCGAGTTCTTGATGATGCGAAGACATCCAAGCGATTCTACGTGGTGACGTGGGCGATACTCAACGGAGACAAGGATCTGTTGCATCACATACGTGAGCATCGCGCCGACCGGACGTCTGTTATCATTTGCAGGATACCCTCGCGCCGCGATTCCTACGGCGATCACGATTGGAGTGACGAGAATCGAGCAAAGGCACGGAAAGACATCGACGAACATTTCCGCCGGCTTGCGCCAGAGACACTTCCCCCCAAGACGTCCGTCTATTTTAACCATCACAATCACAGCAAGATCGTCGCCACAGAAAATATTGCCTACATTGGCTCGGCGAATTTCACTCCGGGGACGAAAGCAAATTATGAGGCCGGTATTCTGCTCACCGATCCTGAGCAGATCGCCGCGGTTCTAAACGCTCTACTCCCCAAACTCATGGCTGAGGTTGACGCGTACCAGGACTTAGCAGCGTCAAAACTCGCAGCTGAAATCGGGGACCTGCTTGGGGCTTTGCAACTCGTGTACTCACGTGCACTGGAAGGATTATCGCGGAGCTTCGACCATGGGTTCCGCGACGACTGGAAGGGAATCGTCTACGACAGCTTTCAAGCTGTGTTGAGTGATAGCGACAGAAGAACGGCAAGTATGCTTGCGGAAGATGCGGAAGATCTCGCATCGCGCTGGGCCACGCAATACCGATACCGACCGGCTCTAGGCACGATTGATCTGGTTTCAGCAACATCGGTTCGAGAAGCGGCTGCCGACAAGCGGCTTCGGGAACTTTGCGATAACAATACCGACTCCCGCGAAGATCTTGCCGAGGCAGCGGAAGAACCAGCTACAAAGTTCGTACGCAGCCTCCACGCGCTCATCGGGTCACTGGAGAATGCGCACGCCGCCGCGGTCGCGCTAAAGGATCAGAAAGCGAATCTAAATAACACCAAGCTGTGAAAGCAATCGTCGAAAATGATCAACGCCAAAGCCTTACTCGCCGACTTGCAAAGGCTCCTGGTCACGCTGGAGTCCGATCTTCGCCAGCGCTGCACCAATCAAGCTGAAGTCGATCAGCCGCTACACGACCAATACGCCGCTGCCAAGGCGGCCAACCGCACCGCCCAGGCGTATGAAGTCTGGCGGGATGAGCAGATCACCCAAGCGGGCGTCGCGTGGATTCTCGGATGTGTGTTCGTCCGCTTCTGCGAAGACAACCACCTGATCGACCCGCCGCGACTGTCGGGACCTGGCGAGCGCCGACAGCGGGCTGAGGATGAGCACACACTCTACTTCCAGAAACACCCCACGCACTCCGACCGCGAGTACCTCCAGTGGGTCTTCGAGCAGGTCGCCCAGCTTCCGGCCATGAAGGAGCTGTTCGACAAACGCCACAACCCCCTCTGGTCTCTCGGCGTCAGCGGCGACGGCGCCATGGCCCTCCGCAATTTCTTCCTCCGGCGCGATGCCAGCACCGGCCTGCTAATCCATGATTTTACGGACCCTGTCTTTTCCGAACCTTCGTGCCTCAGTGCCTCCGTGCCTCCGTGCCTTCCCCAAGATCCCACCCGCTTCCTCGGCGACCTCTACCAGGACTTGAGTGAATCCGCTCGCAAGAAGTTCGCCCTGCTCCAGACACCGGTCTTTGTCGAGGAGTTCATCCTCGATCGCACGCTCACGCCGGCCATCGCCGAGTTCGGCTTCCAGCAGGTGCGGATGATCGACCCCACCTGCGGTTCAGGCCACTTCCTGCTCGGCGGTTTCCATCGCCTGTTCGATCTGTGGGTGAAACACGAGCCGGCCACCAACATCCGCGTGCTGGCCCAGCGGGCGCTCGACGGGGTGTATGGCGTGGACCTCAATCCGTACGCCGTTGCCATCGCCCGTTTTCGTTTGCTCGTCGCCGCGCTGCGGGCTTGTGACATCCACCGGCTTGCTGATGCTCCGGGGTTCACGATTCATGTCGCCGCGGGGGACTCGCTGCTGCATGGGCCGCTTCTCGATGATCGTGGCGACCAGACAAAAGGGGCCAGCGGGCGCCAAGACTTCATGTTTGGAGCGGACCCGATCGGCCATGTCTATGAGACGGAAGATGCACCGCTCCTCCGAAACATCCTCGGCCAGCGTTACCACGCCGTCGTGGGTAACCCGCCGTACATCACTCCTAAGGACAAGGCCCTTAACGAGGAGTACCGGCAGAAGTTCGGCTCCTGCCACATGAAGTATTCGCTAGCAGTGCCATTCTTTCAGCGATTCTTTGACCTAGCTGTTTGTCTCTCAACCGATACTGCCGCAGACAGTCGAGTTGAGTTTCCCGCAGGATTTGTTGGCATGATCACCTCAAACAGCTTCATGAAACGCGAGTTCGGCAAGAAGCTGATCGAACAGTACATACCTCGGTGGGAACTGACGCATGTCGTTGACACGGCGGGTGCCTACATCCCCGGACACGGTACGCCGACGGTGATTCTCTTCGGGCGGAATCGCCGTCCGACAAGTTCTACCATCCGCGCCGTGATGGGTATTAAAGGCGAGCCGTCTACACCCGCCGATCCGGCACGCGGAAATGTATGGTCTGCCATCCTTGACCAGATCGACAATCCCGGCACTCAGAGCGCATTTGTCAGCGTCTCCGATACCGATCTTCACAGCTTTCACCACCACCCTTGGAGCATCGGCGGTGGCGGTGCGGCCGAATTGAAAGCGACGCTGGATGATGCGGAGGGCAACGTCCTGAGCGAAGTGATTGACCGAACCGGAATTGGCGTGGTGACGCTTGAAGACGATGCGTTTTCCGACGAACCTCTCGTATTCCGCAGGAAGGGGCTTGGCGCTACTGACTCTATTGGCTTCGTTGAAGGCGACCGAATCAGAGACTGGCTGCTGGCAGAATGTGTAGCAGTCATCTTCCCCTACGACGCCAGTAACAGAGTCGTAGCTCCGAGTACCCCGGTGGAGCGAGCACTATGGCCCCTCAAAACGAACCTTCAAAATCGTGCGTGGTTTCGGAAAACGCAGTTTGAACGTGGACTCGCGTGGTACGAATACGGCCTATTGGCCGAGCCGCTGCGCCGAACGCCGCTCTCAATAGTGTTTGCGGAAGTCGCAACACACAACCATTTTCTGCTCGATCGCGGTGGAAAGGTATTCAAAAATACTGCGCCGATCATCAAGCTCCCCGCCGACGCAACTGTTGACCAGCACCTAACCCTACTCGGGCTCCTCAATAGCTCCACGACGTGCTTCTGGATGAAACAGGTCGCCCATCAGAAGCAAATGATGGGTGGTGATGGCATACGCATAAGCGAAAGGTCTAAGGTTCCCTATGCCTTCAATGGCACAATGCTCGCTAATCTCCCGATCCCGGCAGCTTGGCTGTCCGGCAAGCTACGAGATCGGATGCAGCAACTTGCCGATCGCCAGGATCAGTTGTCAGTACAATATGCCGCGTTGACTGCTAAACGATGTTTGGCGTCCGGTGCCACGACCACAACCGCGCTCAGCAATCGCTGGGCAGATTGGACGAAAATACGTCAACAACTACGTTCAAAAATGATCTGGCTCCAAGAGGAAATTGATTTCACCTGCTATGTCATGTTCGGACTCTGCACCGAAGCAACGCTGGGTCCAATCGAAGCGCCAGATCAGCCATTACTCGACGCTGGTGATCGCCCATTCTGTATCGTTGCCCAGCGCAACGTCGACGGGTTTTCGGTCCCTGCTTCAGTTTCGCAAGACTGGCCGGAGCCGGCACGCTCCCTTTGGCTGAAGCGGATCGCAGCAATCTCACAATCCCCAGAGCTACAGCTAATTGAGGAACCGCACTACAAACGGCGCTGGATCGGCATCCAAGGGCTATTCAATCACAATCGAACGGGAAACGAGCTTTCGGACGCATGCGGCATTTGGCTCTTGGGCCGGCTTGAAGGATGGCCGTTGGTCGTCTCCGACCACGAAGATGTTGAAGCAAAGAAGCCGGAAGCACTATCTCCGCGATCGCTGCTTTGGGATGAGAAGGAGCCCCGCGTGATGAGCGTGGCCCAATTGGCCGACCGCGTGCGACAGGACGATGACTTCATGCAGGTGGCCGCCCTGTACCGTGGCCGCGAGGATTTCGACCTGACAAAGCTCGTGGCTGAACTGGTGGAGGACGAGGCGGTGCCGGCGCTGGCGGTGCTGCGCTACAAGGAATCGGGCCTGCGGAACCGGCGGGTGTGGGAGCAGGTGTGGGATCTGCAACAGCTGGAAGACGCCATCGACGCCAGAACGAAGCTCGACCCTTCGAACAGCTCAGGGCAGGCCAACCCGCAATACCTGACCGAGCAGCAGGCCAAGGCCGAGAAGAAGGCGAAGGTCGGCGACATCCCCGTGCCGCCGAAATACAAATCCGCCGACATGCTCCCCGGCCCGATCTGGCGCCTCCGCGGCAAACTGGACGTTCCCAAGGAGCGATTTGTCAGCTTCCCCCACTGCCAGCGCGATGCCGACCCGACGCTGGTCATCACCTGGGCCGGGTTCGACCATCTCCAGCAACTGCAAGCGGTGGCCGCCTATTACATGGCGATGAAAGAGCGCGAGGGCTGGCCCCCGGAGCGCCGCGTGCCATTGCTGGCCGCGATGCTGGAACTGCTCCCCTGGGTGTTACAGTGGCACAACGCCATCCACCCCGACTTCGGCGTCGGCCTGGGCGACTACTACCGCGACTTCATCAACGACGAGGCGAAGGAGATGGGGAAGACGGTGGATGAGGTGAGGGCGTGGGCGCCGCCGGCAAAAGGCGCGAGCCGCGGAAGAAAGGGCGCGGAATAAGCCTATGGGCGACACAGCGGATGCTTCACTCGATTGTCCACAGCATCGCGGTGTTCAGTCACTCGTTGAACGATGATTCGGTCGTCCGTCACTTCGGCATATACCGTCCCCGCACAACCAACATGACGGCTCAGCTTCTTTGAGCTGGTGAAGCTTGGATCAGCAGTTGATGTCGAGTATTTCGCCAGTGGGCGGATCACTCCAGGCCGCAATGGCTCAAGGCTGGTATGGCATTGCGGAGTGATCTGGGTACACATGACACGGACGCTCTGATCTCGTAACGCCCGAACCACTTCTGCGCGTGGGTGTCCCTCGTCGTTGGATGTGCCGACGCTAAAGATGGCAGTGCCGGGCTTCACGGCATCCCTGTAGAGCCACTGCAAGTCGGCCGCAGACTGGCTTGGTAGCCCGCCGTGGTGCGGTACCGCTAACAGATCGACTTTCAGCGGCAAGTGAGGCGAAACATCGCGTAACCGTCTCCATGCTTCGATATCACAATCGCCTGGGAAAAGGATGGATTCCTTATTGCACCGTAGAACGGCCACGACGCTGGCCCGATTGTGGTCTTTCCCTTTGATCGCTGAGTACTGACCTAAAAGATCCGGATAGAGGATTTCGAGACGCATTGGGCTTTGGTCATCTTGCCAGATTATTTTGGGAGCCTTCAGCGAGTCGACCAAGGCTGGACTTGGAAGCGGTATTTTTCCCTGCTTCGCCAAGTGCATGGTGATATCAATGCGCTGCCCTTTCGAGGGATGCGCATCAGGGATGCACCAGACAGTCCCGATGTTTCCCTGAAAATCAGCGGCGATCTCCTCCCATCCGGCGACATGATCGGCATCGTGGTGCGAGAGCAGCACACACTCGATCGTGCCAGCGAAATCCTTCAGGAGCCGATGCACCACACCCACGTGCTTGGCGGGACCGGCGTCAAGCACGATCGCTCGCCGCCCCTTGAGAAGAATGACGTTGGCGGTCCCCTGCCCAACATCGAGAAAATAGCAGCGACCGTGAGTCATCTGGATTGGCGAGTCGCTCAGGCCTGCTTCGCGGGTGGAAGGACTGAGTTCCAGAACTCACTGCGGGCGGTGGCGGTAAAAACGGGGGTTCGGATCCGTGCGACGTGTTCGACGGACAATAGCTTGGCGCTCAGGTAGTTTGTACGAATTACGGCCTCAAACCACTGGCCAATTTGAAGGGCAGCAAACTCCGGCACTGCTTTTCTGGCGTCAATTCTCTGAGCCACGCCCGATGCCCATCGAATCTTGATCAGGCCTGCGCGGGGACTGCCGATCACCTTCCCAATCCGGGTGACGGTCACTGTGCGCAGCTGGTCATACGCTGCGATGTCTATCAAGCTCGAACAGAGCAACCAGAGACGCTGCTGGACGATAGTCCGATCAAAGTCAGCCGTTCGGGCAGTATCTTGGAACGCGACATGGAGTTTCTCTTCAAAATCCCTTCTGGCAGCTTCCGAATTCTTTCCCTCGCCAACGATGTGCGGGAAGAATCCATCGAGTGAGTAGAATGCGGGTCCGATTCGCTCCACCAACTGCCGCCGAAACGGGTAGACGGTACGGCCGACACGAACCGAGTCACGCGGCACGCCGCTCATCGTGATCTGTTCAATGCTTCGAGCCAGCCATGACTGCTCTTCCTGAATTGACGCCCCCTCGTGCAGAGGGGCGAGATTCACGTACTCGCTGGGAGGAGGTGCGTAAGAAAACACTTCTTTACTCCGGGTTGAAAAGCTGTCGCGACCGGTCAGTCAGCGACGCCTCGAAACGCTCACTCAATACTGTCCTGCACTCACCCAGTGAAACCATCGCATCACTAATTGGCGATGCATGGGGGAGCGATTTGGTTGCCTGCCAGTCGAGGCGAAACGTGAACGGTTTCACGTCTTTCAGCTCCAATCGTACCGCGAGAGGACCGGAAGCCCACTCCGCCCGTACATTGAAGCTCTGGGTACTGCCAAACACCTCGGGAAAATCAACGCGAATATTGAAATACTCGGACAAATCCACGGCCGGACTAACCGGCAGCGTAACATCATCTACGTAACTCAACGATAGGCTTTTTATCCCATCGGGGCCGAAAAACTCCCGATAAGCAGCCAGATACTTCAAGACAAGTGGCTCCAAGACGCGGTAAGTGGGCGTCTGGTGCTCATTCTTGACGCAGTTAACGATCAGACGTTCGGGAGCAATCTGAATGCAATGCGAGCGGCCCACTATGTAACGCCGCTGCCGCAGTGTGTTCTCAGTCAGCTGAATTTCGGGATTATTGCTTCCGGAATGCTTCGACGCTCTCCCGCGCTGCCGAAGAATTTTCATTTCTTGAAGGCTTTCGAGGGGTTCGCCAGACTCGATTACGTTCTCAAGGAATAAAGCGGCCTGGTTCCAATCCCAGTCCTGGCCACTACCGCGTGGCATTTGGAAGTCCGCCGCAATCTCAACGACCGGAGGGTTCAGGTACTTCTTCCGGGCAGCTTGCGCGTTCGATTCACCCATGTTCTTTATGTTTTGTCGCCGAAACGGTCGGTTCGGTCAATTGTCGATCGCGCTCAACTTAGGACAGATTCGAGGGTGTGCGCAGAGTGGCATCTCAGTCCGCGCGAGTATACCGAATATCCGGTTTGCGACGCGATTACCGTTGTCGCTCGAACTTGGACACCAGCCTCGGACGTTTTGAAGCTCGGCTCGTCAACCCCAACCACTATCGGATTTCCGCCGCTCTGCACGCGCTTCGATCCTAGTGACCGTTGCACTACAATCACCGCCGCTTGGCCAATCCACGTTCGGGGGAGAGGCAGGCGAACCGAATGGGCGTGGAAAAATGACACTTATCCAGGAATTGATCTCGCTGCCCGACAAGGTCTTCCGCGGCGACTTCGTCCTGAATTTGTCTGCCGGTGTGCAAGACTCGCAGAAGACGGTGGACACCTACGTCGTCACCGACCAGCTCGTGACCTGCTTTGACGATGCGCTGACGTTTGTGAAGGGGGCGATCGACGCGCGCAACTCGCGGGCCTGCTACCTCCATGGCAGCTTCGGCAGCGGCAAGAGCCATTTCATGGCGATCCTGCACCTGCTGCTCAATCGGGATGTTCATGCCCGGTCGATCGCCAAGCTCGCGCCCGTCGTGGCTAGGCACAACGCCTGGACGGAGAACCGTAAGTTCTTGCTCATCCCGTACCACATGATCGGCGCGGCCAATATGGAGTCGGCGATCCTGGGCGGGTATGCCGAGCATGTCCAGCGGCTGCATCCAAAGGCGCCGGTGCCGGCGGTGTATAAGTCGGAACTGCTCTTGCAAAACGCCCGCGTGCTGCGGAGCCGGATGGGTGACGATTCATTCCTGGCCGCGCTCAACAGCGGAGAGAAATCCGGCGAGTGGGGTGATCTGGAAGGCGCGTGGGATGCGGCGTCCTTTGAGAAGGCGGCAACGAGCCCGCCGAACTCCGAAGAGCGCGGCCGGCTCGTGGGCGATCTGGTGAAGCACCTGCTTCCGATGTACTCCGCCGCGGCGGCAAACGACGCCACGGCGTTTATCGATCTGGACAATGGGCTGTCGGTCATCAGCCGCCATGCTGCGGATCTGGGATACGACGCCGTAGTGCTGTTCCTAGATGAATTGGTGCTCTGGCTCGCCAGCCGGGCGGCGGATGTGGACTTCGTTCATCGTGAGGGGCAGAAGCTGGCCAAACTCGTGGAAGCCCAGCGGGCTGACCGCCCTGTGCCGATCGTCAGCTTCGTCGCCCGGCAGAGGGATCTGCGGGAACTGGTCGGGGAAAACATCACCGGCGTCGAGCAGCTTCGATTCTCCGATGCGCTGAAGCATTGGGAAGGGCGCTTCGCCACCATCAAGCTGGAGGACCGCAATCTTCCCGCCATCGCGGCGGAGCGCGTGCTGAAGCCCAAGAGCGAGGGGGCACGGCAGCAGATCGACACGGCGTTCAAGGAGACGGAGCGGTTTCGCCAGGAAGTGACCGACACGCTGCTTACCAGCCAGGGAAGCCGGGAGATGTTCCGCAAGGTCTACCCCTTCAGCCCTGCGCTGATGGACACGCTTGTAGCCGTGTCGTCGATGCTCCAGCGGGAACGCACGGCGCTGAAGGTGATGCTGGAATTGCTGGTTGATCAGCGGGAAACGCTGAAGCTGGGCGACATCGTGCCGGCCGGTGACCTGTGGGATTACGTCGCTCACGGCGACGAGGCGTTCATCGACGAAATGCGCCGGTCCTTTGATTCGGCACGAAGGCTGTACCACGAGCAGCTGCTGCCCATGCTGGAGCAGGAGCATGGATTGCGTCGCGAAGACGTGCTGAAGCGCCCGTGGGATGATGCGGTCGCAGCCAAGTTCCGCAACGACGAACGGCTGATCAAAACGCTTCTGCTGGCAGCACTGGTGCCGCAGGTCGAATCCTTCCGCGGCATGACCGGCGCGAAGCTGGCGGCTCTGAATCACGGAACAATCCGCTCGCCCATTCCTGGCCGCGAGGGACAGATGGTACTTGGCAAGTGCCGCAACTGGGTCGCCCGCGTTGGCCAGATCCGATTCAGCGATGACACGGCCAACCCGACGATCTCGATCATGCTCACCGGCGTGGATATCGAGAGCATCCTGGAGAAGGCCAAGAGCGAAGACAACCATGGCAATCGACGACGGAAGATCTGGGAAATTCTCTGCGAGCAGTTCGCCATCGAGAACACCGATGAGCTTCAGCTCACGCACGAAACGATCTGGCGCGGCACGAAGCGTTCATTTGATGTGTTGTTTACGAATGTACGAGACCTGCCGGATGTGTCGCTGCAAAATGAGGGGCCGACCTGGAAGGTGATCGTCGATTTCCCGCTGGACGTTGATGGACACGGCCCGGCCGACGACCGCGCCCGGCTCGACATGTTCGCATCGCAGGTCGGCGGACGGCATCTGACGATTGCGTGGCTGCCGTCGTTTCTCAGCATGGAGCTGCAGCGTGAGTTGGGCAAGCTGGTGTTGCTCGACCACTGCCTGAAGGAGGAACGGTTCAACGCGCTGGCGGCGCATCTGTCGCCGATGGACCGGGTGTCGGCCAAGTCGTTGATGGAGAATCAGCGAAGCCAACTCCGCCAGAAAATGGTGAAATGCCTGGAGGCCGCCTACGGCACCGACACGCCGCCGCCCGGCGCACTGGATACGACGCACGATTTGGCCACGCATGTCTTCTCGCTCGACGACAGCTTCAAGCCTCAATCACCCGTTGGCGCGAACCTTCGGCAGCAACTGGAGCACCTGGTCGGTCAGGCGCTGGATCACCAGTATCCCGGCCACCCGCTGTTCGAGGCGGAGATTCGGCCGTCGATGTTGAAGAACAAGGTGTACCCCGAGGTACAGCGGGCGCTGCAATCGCCGGATGGACGCGTATTGGTCGATCAGCCAAATCGGACGGTGCTGAAGCTCGTAGTGAATCCCCTGCGGATCGGTGAGATGGCTGAAACGCATCTGGTTCTCGGCACCTGGTGGAAGAACCATTTCGAGCGGAAGCAAGCCGCCGCTGGCGGGCTGCTGACGACGGAGAAGCTCATCAAATGGATCGACGAGCCGACACCGATGGGGCTCACGCGCGAGGTGCGGAATCTGGTGATTCTGACGTTTGCCGAGCAGATCAATCATTCGTTCTTCCAGCACGGCGGACCGTACCAGCCAGCGCTAGATGACGTGCCGACAAACTTAGAGTTGCGATCCATCCACCTGCCGCCTAAGGCGGATTGGGACGCGGCCAGCAAACGCGGTGCAACAATCTTCGGTGTCACCACCTCGCCGCTGCTCAACGCGATCAACCTGGCGAAATTCTGCGAGGACGTGCGAACAGTGGCGGCGCAACATCAGGAGCCAGTGGCGAAACTCGCGGCGCGACTGAGCCAGATCCTGCCGCAGTTCGATATCGAGAAGGACAAGAGCCCGAGGTTCCGCACCGCCATGGCCACGATGAAACTGCTTGAGGCAGTGCAAACCGGCCGGGAGGACACAGTCAACACCCTGATGAAGGCCACGGTGCCAACGACTGAGGCCGCAATGGGCACGAGCCTGAAGAAAGCCGGAGTCGTGGTAGGTGCGTTGGATGCGCCGATCTGGAACGTGATCGAAGGATTGGCCGGGCTGGGCACGGAGAAGCAGCCGACGGCGCAAGCCATTTTGACAGAGCTGCGGGAGGCGCTCGAGCGCTGACGAACATGCCGTCGCGCTCGCACCGGCATTGTCATCGCTGCATGAACGCGCTGTGAAGTTGCTGATCGTGCCGCCGGCAGTTAAGCCAACTGTCGTCGGACCGCCGATCCCGCCACCCTCGCCGGGATGGGTCAAGGCCGATGGGGGCGATGGCGAGCTTGTCGATGCCGTTGCGTTCGACGAGCTGATGAAAAAGCTGCGGCAAAAACTGGACGGCGCCACCCGCCTGACGATTCGCTGGGAATCGCATCGTCGGGAGAAGTAATCACGATGGTCCCGGTCGCACCCAGTCTGACGCAGATCCGAGCCCATGTTCAGCGGCTTCGCAAGCACGCCAAGGTCAATCCAAACCTGGCGGTGGGAATCCGTTCGCCGGCAAAGTGGTCGGGCGGAGATGCATTCGCTGTGGATGGCCGTCCGTACGACATCGTCTGGTGCGCCGGTCCGCTGGAAGCCCGCAGCCGCCTGACGGAGTACGACGTCGGTCCCCGCGGTTTGGTTCTGGTTACGCCACTCGACGAGCATCAACTCGGCGCTGATGTGCTGGCCCGGCTCATGCGGAGCCGGCTGGAAACCGTTCGGGCCTGGGATATGCTGCTGGAACAATTCCAGGCCCGGCAACTCGATCCGCAGGTGGCGACGCACGCTTGGATCGCCGAGGCATTGCTGTCGTTGTTGCCAGACGGCGGGTTCGAGCCGGTGCCGGCCGGTGTGCTCGATGCCGCGACGGTCTGGAAGGTGCTCCTGACGCGGAAGCTCGGCATTGAACGCAGCCCCGTTGACTTGGAAGCTCTAGCTGCCTGGACCCGCGACAAAGACGCCTTGCGCCGATACGCGGAACTCGATGACGGATTCCGGGCCGGGCTGAGGGAACATCTGATTGGTGCGTGCGGGCTAGCGGCCGAGGCGGTCCTGAATTGCATCGACGGCGGTCACGGCGCGGATGCCGTGCCGCTCGGTTTGATCTGCGGGATTCTGTTTCATCCGTCAACCGGCAAAGACGCTTCGTTCCCCGCCGGTGCTGTGCGGCTGGAGAAATACATACTGGATCACCCGCTGAGCCCCCACGCCGGGCGACAATGGGCCGCGGCGTCTGAAGCCGTGGTGCGTGGCATCCAGTCGACCGAGGGCGTGAACGCCGCCCGTTCGGTTCTCGCACGAGCCGATCAACTCGTCTCTGAATTGAAGGCTGTGGAAGTCGCCCATCTAAGCGATGTTCTGCCCGAAGGATTTGAGCGCCGGTTGGTGAGTTACGCTTCCGCTCTGACTGGATGGCTTGAAACCCGCTCAGCAACGCCCCTGAAGTCGCTCGTGGAAGCCGCGGCGTCTGTCACGGCCCACGACCAAGCCAAACTGCAGGCCGATCGCGTACGTCGCATCGACATGTCACTACGACTGGCGCAGTTTCTCGCGCAGGCTCCGATGCCCGAGCCCACCCATGCGGCACCGTTTGAGCAGCTTGCAGCGGCCTACGCGAAAGATGGCGGCTTCGTGGATTGGGGTCGGAGCGTGGTTGCCGGCGAAGGGCGCGCAGAACTCGCCGATGCTTTCACCAAGCTTGCCGGCGCTGTCACCGCCTGGCGGGAAGCCCAGAACGAGCAGTTCGCGCGGTCGCTGGTCGAGTGGACAACGGCTGCATCGAAGCCCCAAACGGTACTGGCGATCGAGTCCGTGCTTGATGAAGTTGTGGCCCCGCTGGCGGATCAGACGCCGGTCCTGCTGTTGGTGATCGACGGCACGAGCTTTGCCGTCTTCCGGGAGCTGCTCGACGATTTGATCAACCGTCATGGATGGGTTCAGCTTGAACAACCCGCGTTCCCGGGCGGCCGGCCGGTGGTGGCGACCATCCCCTCAGTCACGCAGTTCTCGCGCACAACCCTGCTGTGTGGTCGGCTGACACAGGGCGGGCAATCCGAAGCCAATGCTGGCTTTACGACGCATGCCGGGCTGGTCAAAGCCAGTCGTAATGCGGGACATCCCGTGTTGTTCCACAAGGCAGAGCTTTCCGAGGGAGCAGGGAACGACCTGGCGGCGGATCTGCGAAGGACCATCGCCTCCAACCGCCGGGTGATCGCTGTGGTGATCAACGCAGTGGATGACCATCTGCTCAAGGGCGATCAGGTGCAACCGCGGTGGACGGTCGGTTACATTCGCGTACTTCAATCGCTGCTGCACGAAGCAGCGATGGCGGGGAGGACGCTGATCCTTGCCAGCGATCACGGGCATGTGATCGACCGCCAGACTACATACCGGGAGTCCGATCGCGGCGAACGATGGCGTTCGGCGACCGGAACGCTACGAGATGGCGAACTCCAAGTGAAGGGACAGCGCGTCGTTGCTGACGGCGGCGAGTTGATCGCACTCTGGTCCGAACGAATCCACTTCGGGCTGAAGAAGAACGGGTACCATGGCGGGCTCGCCCCGCAGGAAATGCTCGCGCCGCTTGCAGTCTTGATTCCGTCCACCGGAAAGCGTCCCGATGGCTGGTCGGAAGTCGCCTTGTATCAGCCGGCGTGGTGGGATAACCAGCCGCCTGAGAGCACGGCTGCACCGGGAGGCATTGCCGAGGCAGTGCCGTCCACGGTAGCAATCTCCCTGAAGGAGCCCGAGTCACTATTCGATCTGCCAAAGACTCCAGCACCGACACCAGTGGTTGCGGCAACGGTCATCGTCCCGATGGCGGCACCAAACTGGCTGGAGCCACTGTTGACCAGTCCGGTGTTTGGGAACCAGCGGAAGTCCGCCGGACGCACGCCGATTTCCGACGAAGTTGTCCGCAACTTCCTACTCGTCATCACGAGTCGGGGCGGCAAGATCCTTCGGCCCGGGCTGGCGCGGTACCTCAATTTGCCTCCCCTTCGCCTGCCCGGGATCATCGCCGCGATGCGACGTCTGCTAAACTTCGACGGCGTGGATGTACTTTCCATCGACGAAGCCTCCGATTCCGTTGTACTGGACGTCGAGCGGCTCAAGGTGCAGTTCGATGTCCAGTGAATGAACGCTCATGAACATCAGCCCTCAACGCCGGCAGGAGATTCTCGACGCCCTTCGTCGTGGCACCGTGCCCCAGCGGAGCCTCGATGCGTTTGCTGTTGGTCTGGAACATTTTCAGGGAGCAATTGACGAGGAGTTGGGCCGGATCAAAGGTGGCGGCAGCATCTTTAAGGCCGTGCGGGGTGAGTACGGATCGGGCAAGACATTCTTCGCCCGTTGGCTCCAGGAGCACGCCCGTCAGCAAGGCTTTGCCGCAGCCGAGGTGCAGGTGTCGGAGACGGAGACGCCGCTGCACCAACTCGAAACCGTCTACCGTCGGCTCATGGAACGATTGTCCACCGCCAGCACGCCTCAAGGGGCATTGCGGGAAATCGTCGACGCATGGTTCTATGCCCTGGAGGAAGATGTTCTGGCATCTGGCCAGGTCAACGCGTCGGATAGCAAGGCACTACTGGATTCGACCAACGACCTGATGGAGAAGCGTCTTGCATCGGTGACGCGAACGGCCCCGATGTTTGCCGCCGCGCTGCGCGGGTACCGCGGCGCCGTCGGCGCGGGTGATACGGCAGTCGCCGATGGCATCCTCGCCTGGGTCGCTGGCCAGCCGAATGTCGCTCAGGCGTCGAAGAAGGCAGCCGGCGTGAAGGGTGACATCGACCACTACGGTGCGCTCAGCTTTCTACAGGGCTTGCTCGTGGTACTGCGCGATTCGGGCCATCCCGGGCTCGTACTCGTCCTGGATGAAGTGGAGACAATCCAACGGGTACGCGGTGACATCAGAGATAAGGGGCTCAACGCACTTCGGCAGTTACTCGACGAGGTCGATGCCGGCCGCTTCCCAGGGCTGTACTTGCTTATCACCGGCACGCCCGCGTTCTATGAAGGGCCACAAGGCGTACGGCGATTGGAGCCGCTCGCGCAGCGGTTGTACCTGGACACTAAGACGGACGCTCGGTTCGACAGTCCACGGGCAGTGCAGATCCGACTCCCCGGATTTTCACTCCAATCGCTGGCCGATGTCGGCCGTCGTGTTCGTGACATTTACGCCTCCCATTGCGCGAACGGGCAGCGCATCCTTGCGCTGGCCGACGACGAATACCTTGATCGGCTGGCACGAGCCGTCACGGGCTCACTCGGCGGCAAAGTGGGGATTGCACCCCGTCTCTTCCTCAAGAAGCTGGTCGCAGATGTTTTGGACCGTATCGATCTACACGCCGACTTCGATCCCAAGATGCACTATCAGCTCACTGTCGACGACCACGAGATGAGGACGGCCGAGCGAAACGCGGCCAAGGGCGTGGACGACATCGACCTGCAGGTTTGAGTTCTTCTGCTATCCTATTCTTCCAGGCGCAATTTTCGTGAGTGACTTCGACAGACTTCATCCCTCCATTCAGCACCATGTGGTCAACTCACTGGGATGGAAGAATCTCCGGCCAGTACAGGAGCGATGTATCGCGCCGATCCTCGATGGGAAAAGCGTTCTGGTGCTCGCTCCCACCGCTGGCGGCAAGACTGAAGCGGCGATCTTTCCGCTGCTCTCAAGGGCGCTGGCCGAGGGCTGGACCGGCCTGAGCATCCTCTATGTCTGCCCGATCAAGGCGTTGCTCAACAACCTTCTGCCGCGGCTCGAACATTACTGCACGCTGGTGGGACGCCAGTGCCAGCTCTGGCACGGTGATACATCAGATAGTGAACGGCGGTCGATCATCTCCGAGCCACCGGACATCCTGCTGACGACCCCGGAATCCCTGGAAGTATTGCTGGTCATGCGCCACCGTAAACATCCGCAGCTTCTCTCGAACGTCCGCGCGGTGGTCGTTGATGAGATGCACGCCTTTGCCGGCGACGACCGCGGCTGGCACCTGCTTTCGGTGCTGGAGCGTATTCAACACATCGCCGGACGGCCCCTTCAACGAGCCGGCCTCTCGGCGACGGTCGGCAATGCGACAGAATTACTGGTTTGGCTGGCGGGACAATCGACTATCGGTGAGGTGGTTGATGCAGCGACCACGGGCGGAGCCCAGGCCGAAGTGCAGTTGGATTACGTTGGCTCGCTGGAGAACGCCGCCACGGTGGTCTCCATGCTGCATGCAGGCGAGAAGCGGCTCGTATTCTGCGACAGCCGTGCCCGGGTGGAACAGCTTGGCCGTATGCTCCGCGACAAGGGTATCGAGACATTCGTCTCCCACAGTTCGCTTAGCGCCGATGAGCGCCGCCAGGCCGAAGCGGCGTTCGCGGGCCGGAGCAACTGCGTCATCGTTGCAACGAGCACACTGGAGTTAGGGATCGACGTCGGTGATCTGGACCGCGTCATTCAGATCGACGCCCCATCAACCGTCGCGTCATTCCTGCAACGCATTGGCAGAACCGGCCGGCGCCCGGGCACGCAGCGAAACTGCCTGTTCCTGGCAACAGACCGTGGCGCGCTCATCCAGGCCGCAGGACTCATTCAGCTATGGGCCAGTGGATACGTCGAGCCGGTGAATCCACCGTCGATGCCGCTGCATATCTTCGCTCAGCAGATCATGGCATTGGCGTTGCAGGAAGCTGGCTTAGCTCGCGATCGCTGGCAGGAATGGATCGGAGCCATGCCCGGTTTTGCAACCGTACCCGCAGCCACGCTAGACGCCGTGATTGACCACATGGTCGCCGCGACGCTGCTGGTCAGTGACAACGGCCTGCTCTCGATCGGCGGAGAGGGGGAAGATAGTTACGGCCGTAAGAATTTCATGGCATTGCTGTCCTGCTTCACATCACCACCTCTCTTTCGGGTGCTGCATGGCCAGCGAGAGATTGGACTGATCGACCAGATCTCGTTCGTTCTTCGTAACAATGAAAAACCTGTGATCCTTCTGGCGGGACGCGGCTGGCAGGTCTCGCACCTGGATTGGGACGCCCGGGTCGCCTACGTCGTGCCGACGGAGCTGAAGGGACGATCCCAGTGGTTAGGGGCAAGCCCAGCACTGTCGTTTGAGTTGTGCCAGGCGATTCGGCAAGTCATGTCGATGGACAGCCACCAGCCACAATGGTCACGCCGCGCCTGTGAAGCCATCGACGAAGTGCGGCTCGACATGCCTTGGTGTCACGTCGATAGCACAGCGATCATTCCTTCCGGTCCAGGTGCCTGTGAGTGGTGGACATTCGCAGGGCTACGGGCCAATGCCACGTTCGCGGAGGCATTCACTGCGATCGGAATCAAAACCACAGCGGACAACTTTTCAATCAAGGTGAACACCGAAATGAACAAGTTACAAACCACGCTGATGGATCAGGTGTGGGAATCGGCCCCCAAGCTATGGCCTGCATCCCTTGGAACCAAGGCCCTGGACAATCTGAAGTTCAGCGACTGCCTTCCACCGGTGCTGGCGATGGGAATGCTCCGGGCTCGACTAAGTGTGGTGAGTGTTCTACGACGTGTCTTGGAAGAGTCACTTAGCTTTTCGGCATCGCAATAGTATGGTGTCGACCTGAGCTGTTTCGGGGAGCGGCTCCACACGGAGAATACCAAGAGTGGGAGCGTGCCCAAGCAGAATTGCCCGATACAAATTGTCGATCAATTCGAAGCTTTTGCAAGCTTTTCCAGCGACGAGACCACAAGGCGATAATAGTCCTTCATCACCTCCAGCCCAAGCCCTGGATTCTCACCATGAGCCAGATTGTTCTTGTTATTCACCACACTATCGATTGCGGCAACTTCAGCCTCCGTTGTCTCACTCACAAATGCCTCTGCAATCTTTGGATCGAACGTCCGCAGCAACTCCTCAATCTTTGAGTATTTAGGATTTTGGAAGAAATGAAGGTTGCTCTCCACATATGCTAGTACCTGCCTCGCTGCTCTTTTATGTGTATAAGAAAGCAGTAGTTGGCGGCAACTCGACTCAATCAACCCCGAGCATAGGACGGCAGCAAAGCATGCCAACTCAGCTTTGACTTCGTAGCTTTCGCACTTATCTGCCAATACGAAGAGCCGGTCGATTCGCGCCTTCAGGTGCCTCGTCTTGTCGGCCATCTCAAGGTACCTGGGAGAATGCTTGGGTCGCAGAACCGATTCTGAACTTCAATCTTTCGACGTCCGTAGTTGCTCCGTTGAACGAATCGATGAATTTCTGATCCGCCATGAGTTTCTCATATGCCTTTCTATATGAGTCAACGTTTTGAATGGGGCCGTTCTCCAACCTCTTTCCTGTTCCGATCAACAGGGCCTCCATCAGCGCTGAGTTCAGATTGCGGACGGGTCGAAACGCCTTTGGCCCCAGATTGCTTGTTGCAAACGACACGGAATGCTTAAACGCGGTGCGCATTTTGGCTTCGGGAAGGAACTTGTAGGACCTGTTTTTACTAAGAAAATTATTCAAGAATTGCTTGAGAGGTCGTTCGTAGCTCTGCAAGTCAAAGTACAGCGCGAAAAAGCGAAGGATAAGCTCCTGATCCTTTCCGCGGGAACTTGCCGCACCATACAATTCGCGCCAGCTCGAATCGCCCGCAAGATCCTTCAGGAGTTCGATCAGCGGCCCAGGGTAAATGCAAGTTCTGATTTCTTGTGGATGCAATGGGGTGCCGCCGGTATTGATCCGTTCAAACAGGTTATACAGTCCGCTCTGGTCATTTTGCGGATCCTCTTGGTTGACGACAATCGCATGCAGTATTCCGTCATCGAGACGTCGCTTATCCTCCGGCGATAATGACTTGTACGTCAATCCCTCAAATTCCACTTGCACGCCCTTAAGGCCGAACTCCCGCCCGCGAAATAGTCCCTCATAGAAGTACCTGAGGGACTGGAGACGCTGTTGGCCGTCGATCACCAGCAACTTTTGCGTGATCGGATCGCGAGACAAAAAGATAGCAGGGACGGGAAGCCCAAGAAGCAGAGATTCAACAAAACGCGAAGCCTGCGGCAATGTCCATACGTATCCACGCTGAAACTGTGGAATTACAATGCTGTCAGCGGTAAGTCTTTTCACTAGTGCGTCAACAGGATAATCCGCGCCGTAGCTCTTGATGGAGTAGCGGACGTGAGATGGTGCCTCCTGATCTTCTGCCTCTGCGGAGTCATCAATCCCTTCAAGAACATCGAACAGACGCTCTTCAATATCTTCTGTAGCCATTTGGTCTCCCAGCACTTGTTCCGCACCATGCTATCTGACCCCGATAGTACCGTAAGAAACCGTCCGGCGCAAACAGAGCGGCGGTCACTTGGTTGGACGCGAATCAGAAAACGCTTCTCGCGAACATTCTCGCGCCTGACATCTCAGGGTGGTGGAGAGTGTACTGAAGGGTGAGCAGTGGGACGGTGATCTGTTTTGCCATGTGTGCTATTTGGCGAGCTTGGGCTGTGCGACGAAGTGAGCGGCGACGGAGGAACAATCACTGCGCGGAGTTCGGCGATTCGCTGGTCGAATCCCAGCATTGCACTGGCGAAAAAGCCCGTCTAGTCAATTGAGAAAGGAATTGCCGGCCCGGGGTAGTATGACCTCCACAGCCTAATCCGGTGCGCAGCTCGTTACCGCGCCAAACGCTTCGCTGATCAGATACGGCACGATCGGCGTACCCGCGCTTTTGAACACATCTGCCGCCCCTGTCTGCTGGCAAGCCACTTCCGTTCTTCCGTTTAATCGTAAGTAATTGGAAATACAGCATATAAAACGGAAATCGCCACGATCTCCGTTTACTTCCGTTTCTTCCGTTTCACGGCCCGCTCGGAACAAACGGAACCAAACGGAAATTCCGGACAATTCCTATTTAAGTGAAGTTTCACTCGGCGGTTACGTTCAAACGGAAGTTCGGAAGCGGCTTACCATCCGGACGCGATCGAGTCCGTTCAAACGGTGAAGAAGGCCCCTCGGGCAAGCCCTTGGCCCGCGCCATTGCCAGTACTCTCCGGCTCCAGTAAGCCGGTATCGTGTTGCGGCGCGAACTGCGATACGTCGCTACATCGAAGTATGTCCGAACGACACGAAGTTTGTCCGGACTGGCACCTAGTTGTGTTGGGCTGCACTCGTCGCACCACCAGAACAGGCTGTTGCTGCCGTCGTAGGTCGTGCCGCGCGTCGCTGTGTTCTCGCAATCATCGCCCATACATACTTGGGTAAAGGGCTTGTTGTCAAAGTCACGGATCAGCCTGCGAATCTCATCCTGTAGCTCGTCGAAGCCAACGGACGTAGCTTCCTGGCCCAACGCCCAAAGGGCATAATCGGGCTCGTACAGTACAACCCGTTCGACCGATTTGCCGCGATGTTTGCCGAATTGGAGGATCATGGCGCACCCTCCTGTTCTGTGATTCTTGGTTGCCGGGCCCGGCTCTGTGAGTAGATGGAGTGGCTGTGAGTCGGTGTCCCGGGCGAATCTCGCGATACCTTCGACATGACAAGGCGCAAGCGAACCTCTGATCGGCGAGATTTCCCACATCGAGACCGGTGCTCCGGTCTGATCCAAGTCCACTTCGATCACCTGCGGCGTGTGATCGCTGAGCCCGCGCGACGCGCTGTCGCTCCGGGCGCGCGACGAGCTCTCGCGGCAGGTGTGCGCGATCATCGCGCGATAGACCTCGCGTGGACGTGACGCGCTCGCTCCCGCCGAGCATGCAGGAACGCTGCCATGATATTTGAGCTTGGGTTGCTCGTTCATGATCGCACCTCGTTAGTAAGAGTGGCTTCCAATGTCGCTGGATCGAGCTGCCGATCCCCTGCTTGCGCCGACTCTTGGATCTGAATTGGTGGAGTAGTTGCCTTTACTAATGCCACGATGCCAGCGCGAACACCAGGCAGAAGGGTCGGCCAGGCGTCGACTAAAGCTTGCAGATCTGAATCGCTCCGTGGCGGGCTTGTGCCGGACGAAGTGGAGCGGGTCTCTGCGACTGTGCCGGATTCTGTGCCGCGCTCCTCAGAAACTTGCACTTTTTCAGCAGAAAGCGATGATTTCTTCGACTCCCCTTGGGGGTATCACAAACCCGCGATTCTCGCGGGTTTTTTGATGGTCTGAAATAATTGTTGGCGCAATTGTTGGCGCAAGCCAGAATACTTGCTGGCTTTGAATAGGAGTGTGGCCTTACACCCCCGCGGCCCTGCCTGCGGGGATCCCGGCTTCAAGCGCCCTCATGCGTTGCGGGCTCTGCGGGTGATAGATCCCATCGTTCATGCCATCGCACGCCATCACCACCCGCGGCCTTACCCTTTCGAGCGCCCGCTGCAGCCGATCGTGCACACACGGGCGGGGAAACTCGTGTTGACGCTCGGGCAGGCCGGAGACGGTTTCGCCCGACAGCCCGATGCTGACGATGTCAAAGCGGTCAAACTGGAAGAGGCTCGCAAGATAGTACTCGACGAACGTCACGTACGTGCCTTCTTGCGTGATGCTGTCGCCGAGTATCAGAACGCGGCGGTTGCGAAGCTCAGCGTGGGGGTTTGTGGATTGCATGCTCGGGTATCCGCTGCGGCAGCGTCAGCGCGGCTCAGTCTGAGCGGCGGCAGCGGGCCGGGTTGTCGCTCCCGGACCGCTCCATTGCCTGGTCTGCGCGATCATGTCCGCGCCTGACTTCTCTATCGCAACATTCGGCTTGGGTGTGCGATCATAGTTGACCGCTCCGTTTCGCTCGTTCTCGACGTCGGTCAGTTGAGTAAGCACCAGCGCGCTGACGCCGGGATTGATCACTTCGGGAAGCTCGCGCCCGACCGAAGCCACCGGCGACACACCCCAACCATATTCGCCGATCACGGATGCCCGATGTTTTTCAGGAATCGGACCGTTGGACTTCCCGTAGCAATGAAAATCCAGCACGTCGCCCAAACCGACGTCCCACGGATTCTTTCCCTGCCAGGCACCGCCGCCGGCGCCGCTCTCGGGGTCAATGAGCCGGGTAGCGTCTGAAGCGCGGACCGTAGCGATCATGCGTTGCATGAATGCGCGAGTCGTGTCGCTCGGGGTCTGCGAATCCGTCCGGCTCATTTCCAAGCCCCACCCCTCGTTAAAGACAACCCACGTAACGATCGAGGGATGATTGAACCGCCCTTCGACCATCCCGCGTAGCTCCTGCTGAAACTGGGTCTGCGGATCAGAAATCGCTGCCGGCCCCTTCGCGTACCACAATTGCCTGGCGCCCGGCATGTCCTGCCATACCAGAAGCCCGAGCCGGTCTGCCCAGTAGTACCATCGTTCGGGCTCAACCTTCACGTGCTTGCGGCTCATGTTGAAGCCGAACTTGCGCGTGATCTCAATGTCATATCGCAATGCATCGTCCGAAGGAGCCGTGTAGATTCCATCCGGCCAGAATCCCTGGTCGAGCAAGCCGTTCTGCAGCACAAAGCGATTGTTGAGAAGAATTCGGGTGATGCCCTTGTCATCCGGACCAATCGCAATTTTGCGCATTCCGAAATAGCTGCCGACGGAATCGACGGTCTTTCCTGCTCGCGTCAGCGTCAGCCGCAAGTCGTAGAGGAACGGGTCATCGGGCCACCACAGTCGCGCATTTGGGATCGGAATCGCGATCGATTCGCCAGGTTTGCCGACACCGTGCGCGATTTCCATGCCGCGTGCCATGATAACGGCTTCGACTTGCAATCCGTCCGCGGAACCAGCGAGATCGGCCTGGAGAATCAGCCGATCTCTGTCGACATCAGGAACGATCCGGAGTTTTTCGATGTATGACGACGGGACGGGTTCCACCCAGACCGTCTGCCAGATACCCGTTGCAGGCGTATAGAAGATTCCTTCGGGTTTCCGTGCCTGCTTCCCTCCGGGCTGGCCGCCTTCGATCGGATTCCACGCGGAGACGACTAAGTCCTGGGGACCCGCGGCTGCCAGCGCGTCGGTGATGTCGAAACTAAACCCATCATAGCCGCCGCGGTGCGTGCCAACCTTCTTGCCATTCATCACGACAGCGGTTTCCCAATCGACGGCGCCGAAGTGCAAGAGTATTCGCTGCCCCTCCCATGCGGCCGGTATCTGGAACGTGCGTCGATACCACAGACGGCTCGCTTCATCGATCCTCTTGTTGACTTGCGAGAGAACCGACTCGATTGGAAATGGCACCAGGATTTTGCCGTCGTACGCGGCCGGCTGCCCTGCCTCTTTCGCGCCGATCGCATAATCCCACTTCCCGTTCAGGTTGAGCCATTGTTCGCGAACCAGTTGCGGCCGCGGGTACTCCGGCATCACCGGCTTGTCGGGCGACACATCCTTTCCCCATTGCGTGAGCGGCACACCATCGGCCGGCGGCCACGATGCCGGCGAAGGAGTCGCGCCGGGCGAAGTCCGCGCACCCGTCGCTACAACAAACAGAGGCAGCAAATACGCTGTGACGTGTCGTGGAGAGAAGTTCATTCGTCCTCGTATGTATCCCATAGGCTGAGCATTCTGAGTAAGCTCCGGGCGTCCTCGAGCGTCGGCATCGCACCCCCGCGATGAACATGCGGCACCCACGGCATGACGTACTGTGAGCCGGGCCGCAGAACCTGCCAGTCTCCGTGGAAGTGCCCTTCCAGGTTCTCCAGCTCTGCGTGGAAGAAGGGAATCACCTGCTGACTTTGCACGCGCAGCTCCAGCTGATCTCCGTTTTGTTGAAGCGAGGTTTGGATCGCCGGGCGCGGCAGCGTCACCCACTTCCAGGGAACCAGCGTCGCAAAATTTTCCGCTGTCAATTCGCCACCCGCGAGGCGCAAAAACGCACAGACTTCGTGTGACTCGGCGTGTCCATTCAGCACTTCCGTCAGTGGCAGTTCTGCGAGCCTTCTGCTCTCTCCCGCCTGCAGCCCCCCGCCCACACTGCGCTGTGCAACGCGCCGGCCATCCCATGTGAATAGTTCCAGTTCGCCCTTTAGCTCCAGGGACTCACGATGGTCGGACGTGCCCCAAATCTCCAGGCGGTCGCCATGCACGACCAGGCTCGCCAGCAACGGTGCGTAGAAGCGGCCTGCGAAATGCTGCAGCACCTTCCAGCGGCCGTAGTAGTCGATCGAGCTCCAGGAGGCGACAGGCCAAAGATCGTTGAGCTGCCAGAAAATCGTCCCCATGCACCAGGGGCGGAGCCGCCGCCAGTGCTCCACGGCAGTTCGGATCGCCATGGCCTGGTTGATTTGCGATACCCGACAGAAAGAATCGAAGTCCTTTGCAATTCGCATTTCCCGGGCCATCGTATTGGTGATCAGCATGTTGCCGTCGGCAGATCGCTGATGATGCTCCATCACGCGACTCGAAGGGTTGAGTTCTCCCGACGGAATGACGGCGCGAATCGTGCGCGGTTCGGGGAAAGACTGAAAGCCAAACTCCGAGGCGAAGCGAGGCTTCACCGTTAGATAGTTGCTGAAGGGCTGATGTTTGTGCCACACGTCCCAATAATGCACGTCGCCCCGGTCAGGATCGCCGGGCTTCTCGCCAAATTCGTCATTGGACGGGCTGGAGAGCCAGAACGGACGCGTCGATTCTTCCGCGAGAACCGTCTTGCGCAGAACGGACATAACCGTTGTGTAGATCGCGACATTCTTCTCGAATTCGCCGGTCCTCCGCCACCACTCCCAAACGGCAGTGGCGTTTTCATTATCTCCGCACCAAAGCACGATGGAGGGATGCGAGTGAAGCCGGCGCACCTGATATCGCGCCTCGGCGGCGAGTTCTTCAAGGAAGGAATCGGTGTCCGGGTAGAGTGCGCAGGCCATCATGAAGTCCTGCCAAACCATCAGACCGAGCTCGTCACAGAGATCATAGAAGAGGTCCAGCTCGTACCATCCGCCGCCCCAGACGCGAACAATGTTCATGTTCGCTTCCACCATGCTGCTCAGCAGATGGCGGTAGACGTCGGGGGTACATCGCTCGACGAATTGGTCGGCCGGAATCCAATTGGCGCCTTTGGCGTAAATCGGACGGCCGTTAATTTGAAAAAAGAAGGATTCACCCTTCGCTCCGTCGGGGGCCTGGTCGGCCGTTCGCACCAGTTCCACGGTGCGCAAGCCGATGCGCCGCGTGGCATGCTGCACCTCGCCACTCGCATCTTTCCACTCGACTTCCAGCGGATACAAATGCGCCTCACCCGATCCGTTCGGCCACCAAAGGCGCGGATGCGCTAAGGACAAGGACACGCTCTGCGAATCTTCCCCCTGAGCGAGGTGCGTATGAATCTCGCTGGTCTGCCCGTCACATTTGAGACGCAGCCTTCCGCTGGCAGCAGCGGGAGAATTAAACCGGACCACGACGAAGAGCCGCACTTCAGAAGGAGCACCGATGGGCCCGGCATGTTTCTGCTCGATCTGGACGGAAGTCAGTCGCGGTCCGTTGCCGCACTCCAGTCGGACCGGCTGCCAGATGCTGCTCGTCGCGAGATAGGTGCCCCAATCCCATCCGAAGTGACACTGCACCTTGCGAATCCAGGCGCGGCCGGTGGAGCGGACTTCTCCGGTTTGCCAGCGGAAATCGCCGAGCGGGACGCGACTACCGCCGCGCTCGAATTCCTGTTGGGCGAATGCGGTTGGGCTCTTCAGAAGCACCCGCAGCTCATTTGTTCCATACTCCAGAGCGCCTCGCACATCGCAGACCACCTGCCGGAACATGTTGGCGCTGCGGCCCACTTGCCGTCCGTTGAGAAAAACCGTTGCGACGGTATCGAGTCCGTCAAAGATGAGTTCCTGCCGCGCGCACTGGCAGCTGGCGGCATCCGACGTGAAGGTCGCGCTCCACTCCCAGTCCTGCTGGTCGATCCATTGGAGTTGCAGCTCGTTTCGCCCGAACCAGGGATCGGGAATTTTCCCGTTTTGTTGAAGTTGGTAGTGGACGGTCCCGGGGACGCTCGCCGGCATCCATTGATCCAGCGCTATGCCGGACGGCACGTTCCCTTGCGTCGGTTGAACGGCGCAAAAGCGCCACGGCATGGCTGAGAGATCGATCGCATGCGGAATCATAGAATGAGACTTTCTGAAGAGAAGCTCATCGCTCCACCGCCACAAACGTGACCATCAGGGCGCGGTCGTTTGGGGATCGAACAACACTCGCCCATATGGCCGCTACTTCGGCGGAGCGATCGGCGTCACCGCCGCCTCATCGTCACTGCCACGGCCCGCCCACAAAAGGTGCAGACGCGCGGGGCCTTCACCGTGGGTATATTCGACCGTGATCAGTGACGGATGGTCGGCGGGTATCGGCGCGGAGCCGGTCACTTCCGCGCTTCCGGTTGTTTTCACCTCGACCAGCGGATTGCCATCGATCGACACCTTTGCGGCGCCGTTGCCTTTGACGGTGAGAACGTGATTGCCAGCCGAAGGCGGCTGAATCGTGCCGGTCCATTTGATCGAGAAGTGCTGGCGCGGGACGCCGGCCTGAGGATCGGGAGAGCCCATCCCTTCCTCGTCAGGGAGATCGAAGTCGATCATCGGCGTCACGGACTTCTTCGCCGACTCGGTAAAATTCTCGTCCTTGCAATACTCGACGTTGAACAGCGCCGCCTTCGCAAACGCCTGTGGACCGGAAAACGCCTTCACATCCTCCACCGACCAGGGATGTCCGTCCGCGTAGACCATGCCGTGAAACGGCGTCCGGGGCTCGTCCTTGCGCGGCGTCTTGCGGTTCTCCTCCCATGAAAAGCGGCAATTGTCGCGGCCGATGCCAAATTCCCAAATCTCAAACCCGCTCTTTCCAGCGAAATGCTCAACGATGCCGGGCACCGTCTGCCCGCGGCGATTCATGCACTCGGTATTGAGTTCATGCTCGTCATGGCTCGCGATGGCCTTGTAGTCGCCATACATGTGCCACGATTTGAAGTCGGAGAAGGGATCGCCGGAGAACCCTGAACCCGTCGCAGTGACGGGAATTTTGCTGCCGGTCTCATGGATCCAGTTGAGGGCGTCCCGTTCGAGTCGGATGGTCTGGGGAGATTTGTTCGGCTCGTTATACGTCTCCCAAAAGGCGACGCGCTGATCGTCCTTGTGGGCGTCGACGATGTCCTGCACGTAGGCCTTGAGCTTCGGGAGGTGCTGGTCGTAGTTTTTGCGGGCGTCCTCGCCGGGCGAGACGAGCCATTGGCTGTTATGCACGCCGGGAAGCGGCGCGGGATATTTGTAATCGCTGTTGAGCAGTTCCCTGGGCGGCTGATTCCAGCAGTCGTCGAAGAAGACAAATTCCACTTTGATGCCGTACTTATTCGCGCGGGTGAGGAAGTCCTCGATGTTGTGAAGCAGAGCGTCCTTCTTCTTCAGGTAAACGTAGTAGTGAAGGTACGCGCGCACGCAATTGACGCCATACACCGAGGCGTAGTGCAGCTCGCGATCGTTGATGGCCGGATCGTATTCGTCCCACTGCTGTGCTTCATTGACGGCGTTGGTCGGGACAAAAACGGCCCCTTTCACCCATCGCCAATCATCCCGATTCACCGGCGCAACGGATGGCTCGCCTCCGATGGCGCTTCCACATATCAGGGAGTGCAGGACTAAGGCGACGTTCGCCACAACGAACATCCGGGCACATCGCGATCGCTTGTTCATCTTTGTGGCCTCAATCCTTTTGCCGCTCGACTAACCGAACGTCGTTGAGTTGTTCTCGTTCGCATGTGTTTTCCCGCCTGCGGATTCCCGCGTGCGCAAGATCACGCCGATGCTTAAGACAACTCCACCGACAAATGCAAAACAAAGCCGGCCCGACGGCGCGTTGGGGATCAGCATTCCCAGCAACATGACGGCGCCATAAATCAGGCACAGCCTGCCGATCACGAGATATTGCCTCGCATCGTCGTATCGGATGCCCTCGGCCAGCGGGTCGACAGGCGTCTGCATGTCGTGAAAGAAGCGCTCGACTTCCGCTTTGTAATCAGCCGGCGCATTGCCGGCGAACGCCATCGTAAAGAGGAACCAGGCCGACCCTGCGATAACAACCGCCACGGCCATGCTCGCAAACACGACGTCATTGGATTCTCGCTCCGACAACGGCTGACTCCAGCCCAGAACGTGCTGAAACCATTCCGGCGAGATAGCATAGCGAATCGTGGCGGCAACGATGAAACCGACGAGCGCAGTGCTCCAGGCGGACCACGGCGGCGTGCGGCGGATCAAAATTCCCCAGACCAGCGGCACGATCAGCGGAAGCCCCAGCAGCGCTCCGAGAATGACCACGAAGTCGAACAGGTTGATCTCCCTGAATGCCGCGATCAGCAGCCCGATTCCAATGACCACCGCTCCAAAGACGGCGGTGAAGAGTTTGCTGGCGACGAGCAGTTCGCGGTCTCCCGCATTTGGGCGGATCACGCGCGAATAAAAGTTCTTCACAAAGATTCCGGAATTGCGATTGAGGCCGGTATCCATGCTTGCCATCGCGGCTGCGAACATGCCGCTGACGAGGAGCCCGAGGATTCCCCGCGGCAGCACTTTCATGGCGGTTGCGACGTAGGCGGCCTCCGTCGGCTGCTTGAGCCTGGGAAACTGGGCATGAAGATCGGGGGCGAGAATAATTGCCGCCATCGGGGGAATCATTGTGAGCAGAGGCAGCAGCATCAGAACCAGGACGCCCATCGTCGCCGCCTTTCGCGCGTGCGTTCCGTCCTTGACGGTCATGTAGCGGGCGGCGCCGCCGGAGAGGTCGAGGTTGAGACAGACCGCCTGGATGGCGAACGCTCCGATCCAGAACAGGATGACCTGCGGCCGTGCGAGCATGGTCCAATGGAAATGCTGCGCCGGCATCTGGCGAATCAGCCCGCTGATCCCTCCCACGTCCGGTCGCGCCAGCGTGAGCGCCGCGGTGATCGCAACGACCAGGAGCATGATCAGCATCTGAACGAAGTCGCCGGCGACAACTGCCCAAACGCCGCCGCTGGAGGCGACGAAGATCACGATCACGCCGATGACGACAATCGTCCCGGGCAGGCTGGCGTGAAAGACGCTGGAGATGAACACGCCGAGCGTATTGAGACCCAGCCCAGCATAAAAGATGCCGATGGGAACCTGGCACCAGACGTAGAATTGCTCGTTCACTCGCCCGAAGCGCCGGCGGACCGCGTCCACGCCCGTGATCACGCGCATCTGCCGGAAGCGGTAACAGGCGAAAAAGATCAATACTGTCCCCGCAATGACGATGCCTGGCAGCGTTTCCAGGTAAAGGCAAGGTCCCGATTCATAATATTTTGCCGCGGCGCCGGTGAAGCTCCAGACGCTGATCCCCCCCATCAGGGCCGACGCCCCGCTCATCCACCAGAGCATCGTCCCGCCGCCGCGAAAATAGTCGCTGATGTCGTGACTGAACCGGCGGAAAACGAGTCCGATGCCGATCATGAATGTGAAGTAGAAGCCGATGATCGCGTAGTCCCAGCCGGAGAGACTTCGTACGATCGTGGCGAGCATAAGGTCTTTCGCGGGATGCAGACAGGGTTCAGGGTGTCAGGGTTCAGGAGGGAAAGGATGAAGGGTGAAGAGTGAAGTAAGGAAAAGCCGGAAAAGCTCCCGTCTGAACTTCACCCTTCACCCTTTACTCTTCACTCATTCTCTCTTCCTGAACCCTGACACCCTGAACCCTGTTCGAGAAACCGCTTCTCAACCCGACGCCCCGGTGTCCGGATCAAGCGGCGATACAAACGTCAGTCCTTTCACGGACCCGTCCGGGCAGGTCACGATCTTCGCATCGATGTATCCTCTGCTCTCGACGGACAGCCAGCGATTGCTTCCCGGCTTCTTGACGTCCAGGGCTTCCTGAAAAGACATGAACCTGCCCGTGTAATCACGGACATCCGCCGGCGAAATCTCCTGCAAGGCCGCCTGCTGCGAATCCGAGAATTTCTCCAGATATGCGACAGCCGGCGTGCTGCCATTGCACCGATAGACCACCACCTTGTACGCGGACCGACCGTGATGATCGAACGGCGTGATCTTCATATATTCGTCAAGGAACCAGGTCTTTCCGTCGTCGTCGGAGTAGAAGGACTTGGACGGCAAACCCGGTTTGTGTGGCGCGGCTTCACGCAATTGCCGGAAAATCAATGCGAGCGCGATCGCAATCACCACTCCAACGACTGGAAGTGACAGCGCTCTATACTGGTTCAGTTTTTCGCGGATGTTCATGTACTTCCTCACCGCAAACCTTCCGTCGTTCCGTCATTGCGGAGGCCACAGATATGCATGCTTCAGGTCACCTGAGTTTGGAGCATTAGCCATGATGCCCGTTGTGACGATGTTGAAAGACGCATCAAGGACCATCGTCGGAATGCCGAGGGCTTCGACATGCCCGTCGGCGAACAAAACGTTCATTACCGTTCTGTGTCGATAATTCAGCATCGCAAAGACGTTCGGGTCGCCGGCCGCGCCGGACCAGGGATGGCCGGAAGTATTTCCGACCAACGCGTCGTATAGTGTCATGCCCGGAGATGCCGAGAAGAGCATCTGATTGGAACTTGATGCCAGAGGTTGATTGAAAGCCATTTCCGTAAAGAGAACCGTTTCGGACGAACGAGAAACTTTCGAGATATCCCCGCCGGCTCGCGCGTAGCTAAAGCTGTAGGCCCAATTATTGCCGTAACCGGAGTTTGTATTGGTGGACAGTCCGAACACATCGTAATTGAAGGCGTAGCTGGAGTACTGTTCCCCATCCGGAGCCCCATTCACGTATTTCGTCGCGCTGATTCCATACGGAGGGACCCCCGTGTTCTCATAGCTCGTATCCGTGGGACAGGTGAACACTCTGCGGACGGTGGGCCACGCATTTACAGTACTTGTTCCGAGCGGGTAGGTACCGCTGTTGTTGACGCCCAGGTCGTTACACATGTTTGCGAGGGTGTCTGTTCGGATGGTCCCCCCTAGATACGAAACCAAAGCTCCTTCCAGAGGCATCACCAGGAGCTTGTTAACGGTGCTCGCGTTATGATAATAATAATCGTATCTGCTCATCGTGCTGTCATGCAAGGCGGCGGGCGTCGGGTTGTCCACGTTGCCGGAGGTGGGGTCCATCAGCGGACCTGCGTACGGCATGAAACCATGATGGTCGGTGGCATGCGAGAACAGGGCCTGACCAATCTGGCGCATGTTTGACGAGCAAGCCACGAGATTGGCCTGCCGTCGGGCGCTGGCCAGTGCGGGGAGAAGGATGGCGATGAGCAGAGCAATAATCCCGACGACAACCAGCAGTTCCACCAAGGTAAAACCATGTAGGGGCCGCCGAGAGGATTTATGCTCTCGGAGAATGTTGAAACCGGATCGCTTGATTCTATTCAGAACGTGATGGGTCTTCATTTGATACTCCTCGCGAAGGTGTTGGACGAGTGCGGATCTTCTGATCGAACCGCCCCATTCCAAATGTCATGCCGATTGCATGCGCGACGACGATGGCTCCGGTGGCACAATGCCTCCCTCGAAATGTTCCTGCAATCGCGCTGCGCCCGGGTGCTCTTTGACGGACCGCGCGATCGTCACTTGCAGCAACGGCTCGGGCCTGACGGGCCAGCGCAAGGGCTCGCCGGCGGCATATCTCGCCAGCTCTTCGGCCATATACCGCCCCATCCGCCGGCACTCAGGGCCGGTGGAACCGGCGATGTGCGGGGTGAGCAGTACGTTCGGCAGCGTATAGAGCGCCGAATCAGCCGCGGGCGGCTCCTGCGTGGTGACGTCCAGGACGGCCTGCAAGTCGGGACGGGCCGCGAGCACTTCCAGCATTTCCCGCTCGCGCACCACCGCGCCTTGCGCGGTGTTGATGAAGGTTGCGCCCGGCTTCATCGAAGCGAGATGCGCGCCGCTGATCAAACCCTCCGTTTCCGCAAGCCACGGAGTGTGAACCGACACCACATCGGCCCGGCGGAACAACTCTTCCAATGACACCGATTCGACATTCAGTTGCCGCGCACGTTGAGGGGTGAGCAATGGATCGTGCGCCAGGACGCGCAAGTCAAACCGCTGAAGCTGATCGAGCACCGCCAGCCCCGCCGCTCCGAGGGAGACCAGCCCGACGGTGCTGCCATAACAACCGGCCGCGCCGTTTGCCGACGGGAAGTGCCGTCCCGCTCGCGTCTGGCGCGCCAGCGGAAGCGCATGCTTCAGCGACAGGAGAATAAAGGAAAGAGTGTATTCGGCAACGGGCAGAGAATTGGCGGACTTAGCGCTGCTGACGGCGATTCCACGCTCGAAGACATGGGGAGTCAGAATGTCTCGCATGTCACCGGCGGCATAGAAGACCGCCCCAAGACGCGGGGCCGCCTCCAGAAACGCGTCGTCAATGCGCGGACCGCCCCAGCCCGAGAAGAGCACGTCCACGTCGGCCAGGACTTTGGGATGACTCGCGACGTCCGCGGCCGTCCGCGGGCCGCCGGGCATGTCCGCCCATCGCGCGATGTCGCGCTGCTCGTCTGGGCCGTAGCACAAGCTCCAGGCGTCAGGGCTCAGAACATAAATGCCCTTGAGGCGTTTCATCGCAATCTCCAATGAGGCGAAACATCAACGTTTAGACAATACTAGATTTGGCGCGTCGCCGCCTGCCCAGCAGCATCGGCACGACGCCAGTGAAGGCGAGAATCGCGGCGCCCGGCTCCGGCGTGGCGCTGTAGCCGATCTCGAGCGACTCGCTGCCGCCAACCGATCCGAGCGCTTCCAGGTAGAACGACGATCCCGATCCCAAGACCGGGTTGTTAGCAACAAAGGCACTCGTATCCAGCGTAAAGAGGCTCGATGCCGTGGTTCCAGCGGAGTTGCCCAAGCTGTTGGTGACAGCCATTGGACCGGTAATTGGAAGCGAGCCGGTGGTGATGTTGGCGATCACCCAGGTGTAATTGCTGGTTTTGTCAAAGTGCGCCGCAGACGCGCCGGAACTGGAGAGCTTGACGGCGAAGGTGGTGCTCGAGCCCAACGCGGTGGCGTCGAGGGTTCCCATCGAAAGGTCGTCCCATCCCGTGGCATTGCCCGACGTGCCCGTGACGTCATTGATTTTGACGGCGTAGGTTCCCCCCGCGGCGAATTTCTCGTTGCCGGTGGTGAGCTTGCCGGTGGTGTTAGCCGTGCCGGTGCTGAGGGTAGTGCTGGTGCCCGCGGAAATCGTGCTGCCGGAACTGACGATGGTCGCCCCCGTGACGGTGCCCACGCCGCCGAGCGCCTGCCCGCTGGCGAGAGCGATTGTGCCGCTGGAGAGGTTAGACACGTTGAGGATTGCGCCGGAGCCGACCGTGATAGCCTTGGAACTGGAGATGTTGTTCGTCGAAGAAGCCGAGAGCGCCAGCGTGCCACCACTGATGATCGTCGCTCCCGTATACGTGTTAGACGTGGCCGAGAGCGTCAAGGTCCCGGCGTTTAACTTCGTCAGACCCCCGCCGGCATTGTTGAGATTGGCGGTGGATGTTGCGGTGGCCGCACCTGAACCAAACGTAACGGTCGGCATCGATGTATAGCCGCTTCCGGGGTTCGTGATGACGATGCTCGTGACCGCCCCAGCGGTATTGATCAACGCGTAACCTTTGGCGGTCGTCCCGGAAGTCGGCGCGCTGAAGGTGACGGTTGGAGCCGTGGTGTAGCTGCCACCAGCGTTCACGGTGACAGTATCAACGCCATTGCCGGTGGTTCCGAGCAGCGCTTGGGAAATGGTGTTGTTAGTTTGGCCATTCGTATCCACGATGGCCCCACCCCCGTAAACATTGGCCGTAACAGAGGCGTTGGCGCTAAAGAAGGACGTCCCCTGGCTGCTGGATGCCTTGAGGGTGCCGCCATTGAAATTGATGACGCCGGTGGTGGTGGAGACGCCGCCGTAGCTAAAGCCGATAGTGGTCAGCGTTCCTCCGTTAAGATTGATGGTTCCGGAGGCGGTGTTACCGGTGCCGCCGCTGTCGTTCAAGTCAATGTAGCCGCTGGTCGAAAACGTGACCGATGCGCTGCCGTTGATTGAGAGGGCGCCATTCCAGTTGTCGCTGGAAATGCGCGCGTCAGGAGTGTTAAAGGTTACAGTGGCGTTGCCGCTGGCGTTGAAAGTCCCGATATCCCGGATGCGATTGGGGGTCGTCGCCGTCAACGTTCCGCCGGTGATGTCATACGAAGAAGTCTTGTTCCTTCCATCCCAGTCTTTCGAGGTACTGACCGCGCCTCCTGTTTGAAACACCAAGCCATCAGTGGTGTTGTTGTCGCCGCCAGCATCATAAAAGTTCATGCCACCAACAGTGAACGTGCCACCGGTAATAAACAGGGAACCCGTGCTGGGACCGCTGATGATGGCGTTGGAAAACGTGCCGCCACCGCTGAGTGCCAAAATTCCCGAGCCCGCCTTCTGGAGGGTTGTCACGCTGCCCGTGGCCGCGAGCAGCGCGCTGATCGTGGCATTGGCATTGGTAGTAACAAGGTCGTTGGTGCTGCTGCCGCCGAACGTGAGCGTGTTGCCGCCGCCGGCGATCGTGTAACTGCTTGCGCTGCTGCTGGTATTGAAGGTGAGCCCGCCAACGGTAATCGCTGCACCGAGGGTGACCGTATAAGGATTCGTGCCGCCGGAGCCGCCGTTCCCGAAGACAGCAGTATCATTGTTGCTATTGTTCCATGCGGAGTCGCTGCTGCCGCTGTACCATTGCAACGTGCTCGTGTCCCAGGTCCCGCTGCCATCGGTGACGCCGTTCCCTGGCATCGCGTCGCTGTCCCATGTCAGCGTGCTGGCGCTGGCCATCGTCGCGGAAATCCCGTCAAGCAGGGCGACCGCCGTCGCGACCCTCAGTAGCGCGGCGTGCTTCGTACGCCGACTTTGAGGCTTTCGCGCACTCTTGGTTTGTCGGACCTCGGCCTGCTCCGCAGTTCCCCGGATGTGGATCACTTCGCGTGCCATGGGTTTCCTCTCGCGTAGTTATTCTAAGTGACTTAACGTAACAATTCCAAAGAATATCTTATTAATTCTAAATTGCAACGAAAGAAACCGAATTTTTTGGAATTTGTCGGCGCAAGCCGGAGTGATGACCTTGCGGTGTGCCCGTGAATCTAAAATTTCAACGCGTTTAGCGATCTTATCTCGTCGATAAGCGTAATGATTTTAAGCAGTTAAGAGATAGTTTGCATTTAGATGAACTTACTGCTATAATTCCAATTATCGTGAGGGGCAGTGAGTTTCGGGAAAGACTTGGACGCTCTTGCGGGTCGCGAAATTAAATTCTAGACAGAGCGTATTTTCAATGGCCTCCGCACCCTCGATCACAATCCTCGACGTCGCCCGTGTGGCGGGCGTGAGCAAAGGAACCGTCTCACGCGTCATCAATAATGTTCCGGGAGTGGCCGCTTCAAACGTCGAGGCAATCCGCAAGGCGATGGCTCAGCTCCAGTACGTGCCGCTGCCCGTCGAGCGCCGGCGCGGCCCCAAGAGCCGTATGCGGTTCGCGGCAGGAGAAGGAAACATTGCCCTGCTTCTGCTGGGCCATCGCGATCTGAAGTGGATATTCGATCACCAGCCGGTCTACGCGTCGGTCATCCACGGTGTGGGCGCCGCATTGGCAAGCCGCGACCTGAACCTCATCGTCCGGCACGTGCCCAGCTACGACGGCGTCCGCGCGATGCTCCAGCAATCTCGATGGGACGGGCTGGTGCTTTTCGGCGTTGAGCCGGAGGATGAGTTCCCCCAAGAGTTGCTCAAGACGCCCGCGGTGTGGGCCATGGGCAATCCGGTTCGTTTTGTCGGCGATCACATTCTCCCCAATCACCTGCTGATGGGGAGAATCGCCGCCGAATACCTGCAGAAACGCGGCCATACTGAGTGCGCGATGATCACCGACGTGCTCAACACCGATGTTGTCGGCGAAGCGACGCGTGCCCGTCGCAGCCTTGGGTTCGCAGTCACCATGGAAAACGCTGGCGGGCGCGTGTTGAAGCTGGTCGACGCGAAGCTTCTCGGAAGTGAAAACCAGGTCAACGAATCCCGCCTCGCCACGCTCCTCGATCAATTCGTCGCCGCAACCCCGCGCCCCACCGCGTTATTCGTGGCCATGGATGTCTTTACCGCCAGCGTTTACCGCCTGCTCCTGGAGAGGAAACTGCATCCGGGACAGGATGTTCAGATCATCACCTGCAACAACGAACGGCCTTACCTCACCGGCCTTCATCCGGCACCAGCCGTAGTTGATATTCACGCGGATTACGTCGGCAAACGCGCTATCGAGCGTTTGCTGTGGCGCATCAAGCACCCCGCCGACCCCTACGAGAAGGTGCTGATCGCTCCTTCAATCGTGGACGCAGAAGAGATCACCAATTGAACTTAGTTGGAAATACTCTATTAATTTCATAAAACTTTTTCTTGACGAACGGCCGGATTTCTCTCTATATTGCCCTCCCGTCGCCCACTAAGGCGATTCTCCCACCCCTGACGAGCGAGGACGAAATTGAGTCGACGTTTTCCTGTAATCTGGACGATCGTTGCCGCATTCAGCCTGGCTGGCGTGGCTCGGGCATCTGACACCCCTGGCGGCTATGACTTCTCGGCCGTTACCAATCTGATTCAGGGGTGGGTTGATCACGGCTACTATCCCGGCGCCGCCATTCGCGTCGTCCAAGACGGGAAGGTCGTCTACGAGAAGTTCTTCGGCGGATATACCGCCTCCACCGTCGTCAGCCTTGTCTCGTCAACCAAATGGCTGGAAGCGTCGTGCGTCATGACTCTTGTCGACGACGGCAAGATCGATCTCGACGCACCGCTCTCGAAGTATCTTCCGCAATTCACCGGCGATGCGGGTCGCGCAACCGTCCGGCAGTGTCTGTCTCATACCAGCGGGTTGAACAGCATCCAGATTCCCGAGTCCGACGCCCAGACGATCTCCATCGCCGACCGCGCCGATGAACTGGCTGCGGGAACGCTGAAGGAAAAACCGGGCACGCTCTTCCAATATGGCGGCAATGGGATCGCGGTGGCGGGCCGGGTGGCGGAAGTGGTCAGCGGGAAGCCTTGGGAGATTCTCTTTGCTGACAGGATTGCCGGTCCGTGCGAGATGCACTGGACAACCACGGGAATGAACCTTTGGTATGTACGGTGTCATGGCGGGGCGCGGTGGTCGGCCAGCAGTACGCTCGATGACTATTCCAATTTCCTGGAAATGATCAGCAACGACGGGATGTTTCGCGGCAAACGCATTCTTTCCGCGAACTCCATCCGCGAGATGCAGGCCGATCAACTCCGCGGCGCGGACCGGGGATCAAACGATTATTTCAAGCTGTGCGGCAGTCACAACGGAATTTACGGCTTTGGGGAATGGCGCGAGCAAGTCGATCAGCAGGGCAACGCCACTCTGCTCAGCAGCCCCGGGTATTACGGGTATTACCCCTGGTTGGACAAGAAGCATCATGCGTACGGCGTCTTTGAGGGGGATGGCGACAACCCCATTGCCAGCAAGGCGCACTTCCCAGCCTTTTTTTCAAGCCCGCAGGTGGCAAGACTTGTCGCCGATGCATTGGACGGCGGCAAACCAGCGTCAAAATGAAGATAAAGAATTCCACAGTCATCCCCACGCTTTTTCTTCTGGTCACTACCGGCGGCGTGCTGCGTGCCGGGTCACCACCCGCCGCGCCGGTTGAATCCGAAATTCATTTCGCCGATCGCCATTCACCCGTCGCCGTCGAGCGTGCGGTGCGCGAGCTTTTCGCGCTGACGTGGATCGGCCAATGGGGACCAGGCGATTTCAACCGTCCCGGGCGATGGGAGCGGCTCGGCAGAATCCGCGGCGAGCTCGACAACAAGGACTACACCACCGCGCTGGAGGACTTCAAGCGATACTCGCTCGAAAAACTGCGCCTGTGCGACGGCGAGGGGGGGTTCGGAGTGAGCGTTGCCCGGATGGACCCCTGGTCAATCGGAGAGCCGCGTTGGAAATGGCTGCATCAGCCCCCTGTCTCGGACGCACAGCGAGACGAGATACTGCACAAGGCCGATGACCTCTTGAAGGGCGTGGGCATCGGCGGACAAAACGTGGACGGTCGCATCAGGGGGGCAAATGCGACCAGTATTGGCAAACCGGGCTCGATTGACTGGCGCGCCGCCTCCGCCGCGGCCGGTCATCAGGGAAATGAGGACTGGCCCTGGCGCGTCGAAGCATTCAATCCGCTGCTGGGCGCGTATCTTCTCACCGGGGACCGCCGCTATCTCGATACCTGGGCGGCCTACGCCGACGACTGGGCGATCAATCAGCATGACGGACTGCCGGCGATTGGCATCGATATGGACGATCGCTGGGGAAACGCCTGGGGGGCGTTTGAGATCTTCCGTTACCTCCGCGGCGTGAGCATGATTCCCGGCGGGATCGAGGCCGTGCCCGCCGATACCTTTGCCCGCGTGACTGCGCGGCTCGTGCGCGAGTACTTGCCGCTGGCCGTGCTCTATCAGCGCGCCAACATGACCAACTGGACGGATGTCGGTATTCCGCAGATGGTGGATCTGGCCTTCCTGTTTGATGAGTATCGGTGCGCGCCGATCCTGCTTCGCGACTCGCTGCGCGAGCTGGATCTTTTAATTCCCCTCCGTCACATGCCCGATGGCGTGGACTTCGACACAACCTACGGCTACTGGCGCCAATTCCTGCTCGGCGCTCAAGGGACCATCGATCGCCTCGCCGCCCGCGGGGCGATCCCGCAATGGGAACTCCCGGCCTGGGAGCAATCGTGGCGATCCTCATTCGACGATGCGCGTTGGCTGGGAAACCTTCGCGATGATATGCTGGCGCGCACCCGTTACGGACTTGCGCACGCCACCCCGGAGGGAGACACGCCAATCGGCGGCGGGCGCGTCGGTCACCGCAAGGAAAACGGGCCGACCTACGGCCTGATCGCCATGGTTCCCGAGATGCTCGGTGATCCGGGGACCGCCGCGCTAGTCAGCTTTGCCGAGAAGGGTCTCGCCCCACCGTTCACGTCTGAATGTTTCCCCGTCTCAGGGGTGTTCTACCAGCGGGCCGGCTGGAAGCACGGCGACCCGTATCTCTACATGCATTGCCCGCCGCATCTCGACGGCGGCTCAATGGGTATCCGTAACCCCAATGCAATCGGCATCGCGGCTTACGGCGCCGATCTCCTGGAGACCGGGGAGAACGGCCCCTACGATCCGCCCCATTCGCCCCTGCGCGTCGATGGGCGCGAGGCGTACTTTGCCAACGGCGTGCTTCGCTGGGCTCATCGCGGGGTGATGGGCGGCGGCGAGAACGGTCCGCGCGCCTGGGAGGATGCTCCTCCCTGGCGCTGGCACGATTCCTCCCGATTCGATCTGGCCGAGGGGGAATATTCGGGCGGCTACGGCGACGAGGATCACATCGCCGGCGTTACCCACCGTCGCCAGGCATTCTTCGTGCGATGCGCGAACATGTGGATCATCGTCGACCGCTTGAGCAGCGATGCGAAGCATACGTACACGCTCGACTGGCGGCTTCCGATCGCGCCCGGCAGGGACACCGTCTTTACTCCCGACCAGATCCTCGCCGACGAAGATCGCCAGATGATCACCACCCATCGGGAAAAAGATGCAAATGTGACGCTGCGCCACTTCTCCGCCCAGCATCTCGTCTTCGATCATGCCGAGGAGCGCGGCGATCCGAAGAGCGGCTATCACACGCACGACTTTCTTCGGATTGGCGAGTCCTGGACCGCTGCGGCCGGCTCAGGCGTGATCGTAACCGCGATCCTCCCCCGCCCCGTCAACGGGAACGACCTGAGCGACGTGCGCAGTCTGACTGCCGGGGCAGTGACCGGGTTTGAGGCGACGCTGCCAACGGGCGGGTCGGTGCATTTCGTCGCTGCCAATGCGGCGCCCGCCAGGCTCTCGGCCGGCGACCTGGGCGCGGAGGCAGAGGCGTTGCTGGTGGTTGACGAGCCGGGAGGCGTGCGATCCGGCGTCGTCCTCGGCGACCGGGCGCTGAGGCTTCGGGAAGGCGTCCAAGGATTGCTCGCGGGCGCCGATGCCGAATTTCTTTGCACCGGCGAGCAGTTCACCTCGACCGCCATCCATACCCCCGTTGGCAATGTACGAATCGAACCGGCTGATCGCTGCGCCTTCCTGGACAGCCAGCAGATCACATTGAGCTGCCCCACCGCCGACGCGGAAATTCGCTTTACCACGGACGGCACCGCTCCGACGTTGTTGTCATCGCTCTATGCCGGACCGTTCGACATCCAACGCGATACAACGATTAAGGCGCGCGCCTTCCGCAAGGGTGTTACCGAGATGCCAATCACGATGAGCTGCCGTCTGGCGTCGCTGGTCGCCCGCGCCGACTTTACGGCGCTGATCGCCAGGCCGGCGGTCGACGCGGCGACCGTTCCCGGATTGCATTACGAGATTTCGACCGGCCGGTGGCAAGACCTCTTCCTCTCGCCGCAGATCGTCCCTGTCTCTTCTTCAGGGGAAGTCGATCGCCTGTTCGCTTCACCGAGCATCGCCCCAGGGACCATCTATCGCGTGCGGTATCAGGGATATCTGGCGGTGCCGACGGACGGCGTCTATACATTTCACGCGCCCTCCGAGTCGTACCTTATGAACATTGTCTCTGGCTACGACCTGAACATTGTCGTTGACGGGATCCAGTGGTATCCGGCTGCAACCCGTCATGCACTGGGCTCCTGGTCGATCGCCCTGAAGCAAGGGAAGCACCGGCTTGAGGTCACCTTCGCCGACTTCCGGGGCGACGCGCCGGCGCAACAACAAGCCGGGCTTTGCACCATGGATCTGGACCGGCAACACCCCGGACCTCCGTGTCGATGGGCCCGGAATCGAAACTCGTCCGATCCCCTCGGAATGGCTGTGCAGATGAAAATCAAGACTTCCGGAATCTCCGCTGCGTTATTTCTGCTCCTCGTTGCCCGCGAGTCGCTGTGTGCCGCAGCGCCAGATCCCGCGAATTTGCCGGCTCCGGAACACTTGCAGGAGCGTTCGGGAAGCTTCCCCCAGCGGAACTCGCCTGCGAATGTCGACAAGGCTGCGCATGAACTGCTGGATATGACCTTTCTCGCGACGTGGGATCAGCGGGAGTTCAGACGGCCGGATCGATGGGCCGCACTGCAAAAGATCCGCGGGCTGATGGACCACCAGGACTACGCGGGCGCGATCGACCTTTTCAAACAATACACTCTGAACAAGCTCCGTCATGTTGATGACTACGGGCTCGGTCGCGCTCGATTTGACGCGTACTCGGGCGGCCCGGTGATGTGGAAGTGGATCCATCCCTTGATCGATACCAGCCAGCGTGATGCGATCCTCGCTCAGGCCCGCGATCTCATGGGTGGGGTTCTCAACATCGACAACCATCGTGTGCAGATTGGCGAGCCCGGGCAAATCAACTGGCAAGCTGCCGTCGCGGATGCGCGGCAGAACTTCGGCGGCGCTTGGCCGTGGCACGTCGACGCCTTTTCCCCGCTGCTTGCAGCTTACATCTTCACCGGCGACCGCACCTACATGAACCGCTGGGCAGCCTATGCAGACGACTGGGCGATGAATCAGGTGTTCGGCGTGTCCGCCGCGACTCTCGCCCAGCTTCCAGATCAATGGGCCGGGGCCGACGACATGGTGCTCAACGTCCTGAAGTACTGGAACGCGGTGGCTGCCGTCCCTGGGGGAGCCGACGCCCTGCCGCCCCCGACGTTCGCACGCGTGCTGGGCCGGCTTCTTGGTGACTACCCGCCGCTCACTCTCATGTATCACCGCGCCAATGCGAACGGCTGGACGGAATTGAGCGCGTCATCCCAGCTCGATCTCGCCTTGTTCTTTGATGAGTATCAATGGGCTCCGGACCTCGTGCGGGATTCGCTCCGCAAGATAGAGCTGATGGCGCCGTTTCGTCACATGCCCGACGGCGGAGACATCGATTCAACCGTCGGCTACCACTACCAGTACATGATGGGGGCCGTCCCGATCCTGGAAACACTCAACCTTCGGGCATTGCGATTGGCGGACTGGCAGCTTCCCGCATGGGAGAAACGTGATCTTCGCGACGGCTTCCGCCTCGATCTGTTTGAGCGCGGCATCCGTGAAGAAATGCTCCGCCGGGCGCATGCTCGCGGGCCACATTCAAGCCAATCGCGAATGGCCGATCGGGGGCACCCGCGATGCTCATGAGGATCGCGCGGCCCAGGCATACGGCGCAATCTCGTGGTTCGTTCCCGAGGCATTTGCCAACCCGGACATTGCAAGCATCCTGTCGCTGGGCGTGGGCGAAATGCAGACGCCTCCCTCGTTCACCTCCGAATCGCTTCCCTACAGCGGGCACAATTACATGCGCGCCGGCTGGAACAGCGGCGATCCGTATCTCTACATGTTCTGCTCACCCAAGCCGGCCGTCGGATCCCTTTCCCGACGCAATAACAATGCAGTGGGCGTGTCGGCATTCGGGGAGGACTTGATCGGAGCCGGTGACAACGGCCCATACGATGAGCCCCATTCTCCCGTGCGCGTGGACGGTCAGGAACAATTTTTCTGGGCGGGCGTTCCCTCCTGGGGTCATCGCGGAACATTGCTTGCCTGGCACCAGCCGGCACCTTGGCGTTCGCACAATTCAACCGCGTTCGATCTGGCGGAGGGCGTCTACTCCGGCGTATATGGTCGCGCCGGCGGCTGCAATGACGTAATCCATCAACGCCTCGTGCAGTTTGTACGCGCGGCCGGCTTCTGGATCGTCACCGACCGGTTGCGCAGTCCGGCCGAGCATGATTATTCGCTCGATTGGCGCTTTGCGATTCAGCCAAGCAAGGTTCCCTCCGATTTCACCCCGCAGCAGATCACCGTCAAGTCGGCTGATGCCACCATCAAAACTTCCCGGCCCAGCGCCAATGTCTCGCTCTTTCATTTTCCGTCGGCTCCGCTGAGTTTCACCTCGATCGAGGAGCACGCGTCGAAAACAAATCACTACCTGCTCCACGATTTTCTTTGTGTCAGCGGCGCGTGGAAAGCCCGCGATCAGAGCGTGGTGGTCACCGTGATCCGCCCGCGCCATGGTACGGAGGAAGACCTGCGCGACGTGACCCCTCTGAAGGCTTCGGGCGCCGTGGGATTCTCAGCGGTTACGCCAGAGGGGTTGCGCGTGGAATACCTGGCGGCGATCAAAGCGCCTGGCGAATTGCGATTAGGCGACTTGCACGCCTCTGCCGAGACGTTGCTTCTGACAACCGGCGCGGACGGCACTCGGCGCGGCATCGTATTGGGCGCGGCGGCCATGTCGGTGAGTGGACACACGGTCTCACTGCCGGCGCCCGATGTCGAATTTGCTCTGACCGCCAACGGCCTGACTGTTACGCCCATCTACACGCCACTTGCGCCTGTGACGATTGCACCACTGAACTGCAATGTATTCGTCGCCCAGCAAACCGTGACGCTCGCCTCCGCCACGCCGGGGGCGCAGATCCGTTATACCTGTGATGGCAGTGATCCCACGCTGGCCTCGCCCGTTTACACAGGTCCATTCACGATTACTGTGGATACGCAGGTCAAGGCCCGCGCCGTCCGTCCGGGCGTGACGGCAATGCCGAATACTCAAAACGGCACGCTGGTCTCCGCGGTGACCAAGGCCCGCTTCAAAGCCGAAGCACTGCATCCCTCGCTGGCGGCGGTTCCGACAGAGGCGGGGCTGCACTATGAATATTTCGCCGGACGTTGGCAGGACTTGTTGATGAGACTCGACGAGCTCAAGCCCGCTTCCAGCGGGCATGCAGGAGCCCTCGTCGACCTTTCCGCGAAGGGCTCGGTTACGACGTATGCGTTTCGTTACACCGGGTATATCGACGTCCCCGCCGACGGCGTTTATACCTTTTTGCGCCCCCGGAATCGTATGAGCCAAACATTACCGCCGGCTACGATCTGAGCATCTCCATCGACGGCGCCCGGTGGTACCCCGCTACAAGCCTGCACGCGGTTGGGACGTGGTCAATCGCCCTGCAAAAGGGAAAGCATGCCTTGTCGGTCACCTACATTGACATGCGCGGCGACAACCTGTTGCAGCTCAATCTTCCAGGGATGAGACCCTTGGTCTGGGACGGCGCCGCGCCGGCGCTTGAACTCAGCGGGCCCGGTCAGCCAAGGGGTCCAATTCCAGAAAGCGTGATCTGCTGTCCAGCGACGCTCCACTGAGGTCCACGGCCCCCGACTTCTCCGAGGGTTTCTGTGCGATGAGAAACGCATCGCTGTCACGACCGATGAGATCACGCTGAGAGGAGTCCGGCTCGGTACTTTTGTCATCCGGCTTGATTTTGAAGCCCTCTCCCAGCGCGTCGACTCGTCTGTGTTCGTGATCCACGCCCGAAATGCCAATCCCGCCGCCGGCAAATCCTGCGTGCATCCGCACGTTTGCGAGAAGCGTCTCTGGGCCGGCGATGCCACCGCCCCCATCTCGTGCGCCCTCGCCGAGGGACGGATTGGGGATGCCTTCCAGCTCATGAACCGGGTGCTGCATACCTACAACGCCTCATCCGCTTACGTGGCCCCGGAAGACTGGGATGGCCATGCCTGCTCAGACTGCGGCGTCACCGCCTCGGGCGACAGCCTCCGCTTCTGCGATCACTGCCAGAAGGATTACTGCGAGGATTGCATGCAAGTCTGTGAACGCTGCGGTATGTCGGTCTGTCTCGGTTGCTCCGGGCAAAACGAAGACGGCGACCGACCGGACTCATGGCGCCGCTCCCGCTCCCGCCGACCGCCATAGATCATCAGCATGTGACACGCCGCAAGGCCACGGGTAAACTCAAGATCTTGGCATTGCCCGCACCTGGGCAAAGACGGCGTTCCTCTTCTCCTCGGTCATTGATGGCGATTCCTCATCCAGAGCCCGATGCACGGATGGCGGCCAAACCTCAAGCTTTTCGTGGACGCTCAAAAGGCGATTGTCGGCCAAAACCCCCCGCGCGCGCTCCGGCGCGCGCCTCGGGCGGTCACCGTTGTTTTTCCCGGCAAAACCATGATCGGCAGACTCCCCTTGGGGGTATCACAAGCCCGCGATTCTCGCGGGTTTTTTTTGTTGCTTAAAAATAATTGTCGGCAAGCATGCTAATCAGCTTCGATCAAGGTGAAACAAAAAGCCCTCATTCAATCTAAATCCCTCTTTGCGAAGATCTGATACCGAAGGAGCATCCGATGACACAGACACTTGACACCCCAAATGTAAAGCAACCCACCCACAACTCCCCATTGTCCCCGGAGCTGGCGGCGAGGATGGACGCATACTGGCGGGCCGCCAACTACGTGTCCGTCGGGCAGATTTATCTGTGCGACAATCCGCTGCTGAAGGCGCCCTTGAAGCTGGAGCATGTGAAGAAAATGCTGCTGGGGCACTGGGGAACCACTCCGGGACAGAACTTCATTTACGTGCATCTGAACCGGATCATCAAACAGTTTGATCTGAACATGTTCTACGTGTCCGGCCCTGGACACGGTGGGCCGGCGCTGGTGGGCAGTACCTATCTCGAAGGAACCTACAGCGAGATCTATCCCAATATCACGCAGGATGAGGCCGGGCTGCGAAAGCTCTTCAAGCAGTTTTCTTTTCCCGGCGGAATTCCCAGTCACGTGTCACCGGAATGTCCCGGCTCGATTCATGAAGGAGGCGAACTGGGATATTCCCTGAGCCATTCCTTCGGTGCTGTGCTGGATAATCCGAAACTGATTGTCGCCTGTGTCGTCGGCGACGGGGAAGCTGAAACCGGCCCGCTGTCGACGGCCTGGCACTCCAACAAATTCCTCAACCCCGCAACGGACGGCGTGGTGCTGCCGATTCTCCATCTCAACGGATACAAAATCGCCAATCCCACGATCCTTGCGAGAATCTCACACGATGAGTTGCAGAAGCTTTTCGAGGGATATGGCTACACCCCCTATTTCGTTGAAGGGGACGACCCCAAAGTGATGCACCAGCAGATGGCGGCGACGCTCGATCGCGTGATCGAGCAAATCCGGCAGATTCAATCAGTTGCCAAGGCGTCGGGTCCGCAGGATCGCCCGCGCTGGCCCATGATTGTTTTGAGAAGCCCCAAGGGTTGGACCGGCCCGAAAGAAATCGATGGCGTGCCGAACGAAGGAACCTTCCGCTCGCACCAGGTGCCGCTGGCCGACCCGGCCACCAATCCAGCGCATCTCAAGCAACTCGAAGGCTGGCTCCGCAGCTACCGTCCCGAAGAGCTCTTCGACGAGACTGGCCGGTTGAGGCCGGAGATTGCCGAACTGGCTCCGACCGGCGAGCGGCGCATGGGCGCTAATCCGCACACCAATGGCGGCGCGCTGCTTCGCGATTTGCGCATGCCGGACTTCCACGAATATGCCGTCAGCATCCCTGCGCCCGGGTCAGTTACCGCCGAGGACACACGCGTGCTGGGGGTCTTTATCCGCGATGTCATCAAGCTGAATCAGGACCGTCGCAACTTCCGGCTCTTCGGCCCCGACGAAACACTCTCCAATCGTCTCCTGGCGGTCTTTGAAACAACGAATCGCCAGTGGGAAGCCGAAACCCTCCCCACCGATGAATTCCTCGCATCCGATGGACGCGTCATGGAAGTGCTCAGCGAACACCAATGCGAAGGGTGGCTCGAAGGATACCTTCTCACCGGCCGGCACGGCCTCTTCAACTGCTACGAAGCGTTCATTCACATCATCGATTCGATGTTCAATCAGCACGCCAAATGGCTCAAAGTGACCTCACACCTCCCCTGGCGGCGCGACATTGCCTCACTGAACTATCTTCTGGCATCGCATGTCTGGCGGCAGGACCACAACGGGTTTACCCATCAGGATCCGGGATTTATCGATCATGTGATCAACAAGAAAGCCGAGATTGTGCGAGTCTATCTGCCTCCCGATGCCAACTGCCTGCTGTCGGTCATGGATCATTGTCTGCGCAGCCGGCAGTATGTGAACGTCGTCGTCGCGGGCAAACACCCCGCTCCGCAATGGCTGACGATGGACGATGCTGTCAAGCATTGCACCAAGGGGATCGGCATCTGGGGATGGGCCAGTAATGACACCGACTGTGAGCCGGATGTCGTGATGGCCTGCGCCGGCGATGTTCCCACACTCGAGACGCTGGCGGCGGTCTCCATTCTTCGCAGCGCCGTTCCCACACTGAAGATTCGGCTGGTCAACGTGGTCGATTTGATGAAGTTGCAACCGGACAGCGAGCATCCGCACGGATTGCGTGACAACGACTTCGATTCACTGTTCACCACAAACAAGCCGGTGATATTTGCCTTCCACGGCTATCCCTGGCTGATTCATCGCCTGACTTACCGCCGGACCAATCATCACAACATTCACACGCGCGGCTACAAGGAGGAAGGCACCATCACCACTCCGTTTGACATGACGGTGTTAAACGATCTGGACCGCTTTCACCTGGTTCAGGACGTGATCGATCGCGTTCCCAGCCTGGGCGCCAGCGCCGCTTACTTGAAGCAGGCGATGCGCGACAAGTTGATCGAACACGGCCAATACATCTGCCGCGAGGGGCAGGATATGCCGGAGATCCGAAATTGGCGATGGAAGACGTAACGATTTGCTTATTTGTTCAAACGTCGCATAGGGCAATGCCGCTGGTTTAAGGGCGATTCTCCGGCTCGTTGTCAAAGAGCATCCGCACCGGAGGCGTGTCGAGATCGTCGTATTGTCCGCGACGAACCGACACAATGAACGCGGTGAGAAAGATCGCGGCAACGATGATCGCCAGCGGCACCACAATGAATAGCACGCTCATCCCATCACTCCCGGCTAACTGGCTTGGAAGAGCCAATGGATCGAATGGACAATACCGCCCAGGCCAGCACGCTTCCCGAACTGATCGGCATCAATACGGCGGCCGTGAGAGGGCTCATCTTTCCGGCGGCAGCCAGTGCGCCCGCGACCAAGTTGTAAGCCAGCGATGACGCCGAGCCCCGCGCTGATCCATCGGAAAAAGTTGCGGTAGAGGTCGGCCATCTCCCCAAATCTCCCGGCGTAGAGCGCGAACGCCAGGAGCAGGTTGAAGCGTGGATGCGCTCACGAATTCCAGAGGAATATCGGGCTTGCGACCTGTCGCAACAATCAGGCATCGCCCCGGTTCGAAAGTAGGTTCGATGCCGCTGGCGGACCTAGGAGAATCCTCTATGGCGGTAGTAAGGGTGGAAGGTTTCGCCAGGCGCGTGTGCCTGATGGTGTAAAGGCGGTGATTCCCGATGGGATCGCGTGCCGATGCAGTAGAGGATGCGGGCTGGTCAGTCCTTCGCCGAGGTACCCGCGCAACTTTCGCCTCGGATTGCCAGGGAGCAGTGATGTATGTTGTTGTCCGAATTAACGAAGGTGGTCAACTCGGCTGTTGTACCCGTTGTGATCATCTCCGCGTGCGGACTGCTGTGTCTGGCGTTTTACAACAGAATGGCTGCGATTATTTCCCGGCTGCGGACGTTCCAGCGCGAGCGCCTTCATGAACGGCGGCTCTTGCAGGAAGCCGACGATGAGAGCTTCGAGTCACAGCAGCGTCGCAAGCTGCTGGACTTTCTGGAACTGCAGACCCTTCACGTGACCCGCCGGGCGAAATTGATCCGCCTGACGCTGTTTTTCCTGCTGCTGACCATCGGCCTTTTGATTGCTTGCTGCCTGACGCTCGGTCTGGCGACATTGCTTCCGACTGCGGTGTATGTTGCGGTGCCGCTGTTTGTGTTGGGAATGCTTTCGATGCTCTGTGCAGTCGCCGCCGCGGCGTGCGAGTTGCACAAATCGATCGAACCGGCTGAACTGGAGTGCCGGTTCGTTACCACTATCCTGCGGGAAGAAGCCAAGATGGCCGATGAGGTGTGATCGATCCGACCTGGAACGATTTACCTGTCAAGGAGTGCTTAACTCCCGAATGGCTGTCAGTTCTGCACCGTTGACACCGCTGCCACAGAGGTGCATTCCGGCGTTTTCGCAAAGACGCTGCATCGAAACGTTGGTGGGAAGAATATATGCAACCAGCCGGTCGAGGCGTCGTTCGCGTGCATCGGCGATCAGCCGGCGCATCAGCTCACGGCCGACACCCTGCCGCTGGAAAGCATCGCTCACAACGACGGCGACTTCGCCGATACGACAGTCGCTGCTGATCGATAGCCGACCGACCGCAATAATCTCCGTGTTTCCCCTTTTTTCCTCCTCCTTCGTTTCGACGACGAGCACTGTTTCACTTTCTGGCGATGGATGACAAACTCGCTCCAGCCGGGCATGAGCGATGCGGGCGTTTAATTTCACAGTGTTAAAATATCGTGTGTAGACGCTCTCCGGCGAGAGAGAACGATGGAACGCGCGCAACGCCTCTTCGTCATCGCCGCGAATGCCGCGAATCACGACCGCGCGCCCTGCACCGGTCGTCCATTTCTCATTGGCTGTGACGTGGTCCAGCTTTGATGGCATTTACGAAGCTCCTGCAAAAATGAAGCGGAGGGCTCCGATGAGGCATGATGCCCTGGCCCAAAATAGCCCGCAACGCATCTCGCACCTGCCGATGGCCTGCGCAACAGGAAATTGCTGTTATTCCCGTAGCTCTTTGCGCCAGAACGTAACAGCCGGGCACGACGGTAACGACACGTTCCCCCTCGCCGGACGAGCCGACGGCCGGAGAGTGCGCGAGCAGTTCGGTCTCGACGGAGTCGTACGTTTCAACAGCGCTGGCGTAGCTGGGATGACTGCCCAGAGGAGCAAAGATTTCACCGTCGGGCCGGTATCCCACGGCCGCGATGATTTCATCTGCCTGGCAGCGCAGCTGCTGATTTCCCAGCCGAAGCCCCACGACCATTCCCCGTTCGCCGGAGATTCTTTCCACTTCGGCGCCCTCGATCAATGTCAGCCATGCCGGCGGCGAGGCCGTCAGACGCAATGTCTTCTCTCCAAGCAGGCGGCGGGCGCAGCGGATCCTCATCGAGTTGCTTAAGCAACTTCCCCCAACGATGAAACACCCAGGTGACGCGAGTCTGCGGCGCGATATCGACCAACCGTGCCAGATTCATCAGAATCGTGGCAGCCGAAGTGCCGGTGCCGATCAGCAGCGTATGGCGATCGGCAAAGCGGGCACGATCGTTGCCGAGCACGTCGGGAACGGCGTACCAAATGCTCTCCTTGACACCCAATTCTCCCATGGCGGGAATTCCTCCCCTGCCGGTCCAACGGGAGTGGCCATAGGTTCCCGAACAATCCAGCACGACATCGGCGTGGTCCTTTTGATCGACACCGAATCGGTCGGAAACCAGCAAGTTGAACCGCGGGCGCCCGCTCCCGCAGCCAGATTCAGGCGAAGAGTCCCCGCCGTTCGACGCGACGTCCGCACCCACGGCGAAAACGCGCACGCCAGTGTCTATGCACCCCTGCAGAGCATCGCATTGTGATAGCGGCCACAGGTAGCGATCGACAAATTCGTTGCCCGTGGGTGTGAGGTCCGGCGACGAGAGGATCGGCGAATCGCCTGCCGCAGCTCGGCCGAGCGGAGTGGTGTTGAGCACCCATGGCGTGAACATTTCGACGAATCCCCACGCCGAAACATTGGCGCCAACTGCCTTGGTGTCCATTACGACAACATCGAGACCGGCCAGCCGCGCTTCCAGCGCCGCCTCCAGACCGATGGGCCCGGCGCCGATGACCGCAACCCGCTGCACTCTGTTAATGCTCATAAAATACTCTCTATCGCGAGTCCATTTGCACAGGGACCCGATGCGGAAGCGCAGAAGGGGTCATTACAGCCTGCTGATTAGCAGCTCCCTCTGAATACGATCATTGTCGAACCCCACGACGCCGTGAATCAGGGGCTCTCACAATTCTCCAGCAGGCATAATTCGGGGGTTGCGTAGGTGGATCTCCTATTCAGGGCGCACCGCAACGTTCAACACGCCGTCTTTGCGGCTGCCAAACAGTTCATCTGCCTTGACGATTTCACGGAGGGAAAAGGAATGATCGAATCGAAGGGCGAGGTCGTACGATGTGCTTTTGCGGATCATCCGCCAGGCGCTGCCCAAATGCTTCCCGACCGCGAAGCTCCTGGGAATGTGGTACGCGTTGTCAGTCGGCTTGCACCACGTAAAGCGGTTGACCTTCACACACCGCACGGCACCTCTGCAATCCTGGTGCCCAAGCGTGTACCACGCCCGCTGGCTGAGAGGCGGTTTCAGAACCTGTTTAGCCGCGCCGCGCAGCGAAGCGCGTCCAGCGGCGTTTTCCGCCAGTTTGACGCAATCTGTCAGTACGCGCTCTCGGACGCGCTTCGCTGCGCGGCACGGCTAAACAGGTGACGGAACGCCTTAGGGTTCAGAAACGGGCTCTGAACAGAAGTCTGCCTCGATGCGGCGCGAGAAACACGTCTGCTGCTTCAGACCGCGCCTCAACACGCAACCGATTCGCGCCAAGCGTTTAAGCGGCCTGTAACAGGACGGGCTGGCGGGCTGCACTGCCGCGCTGTGGCATTCATCGCAGTCGAATGATCTTCTTGGCAAGGCGTTGCGCGTCGCCAAACCGGCTGTCGCGAACCGGGCCGCTGACCAGCTTGTGAAGCATGACCTTGAGCGTCTCGGCATCCGCGGCCAGGATTGAAGCGGGCGTGGTGTGTACCAGCGCCGCCAGCCGTCCCGCAGCCGCCTTCAGCATGCGCCGACGCTGCTTGTTGCTCGTCGGCACCTCCGCGGGGATGACTGCCGGCCCCTTCGCGCGCTTTGGCGGTGCGCTTGGGCGCGGCCGGATGGGACGACCGGGCCGTTGCGGCCGGTTCAGGGAATTTCCTGTGGGCGGAAGTCCATGCCGACGCGGAAGCGGTTCGCCACGATTGAAATCACGTGTCATATGGCCCTTTGTTGAGCTTTGTCGCCCGAGTTTCGAGCATTATATGTCTTAAACTGCACGGCTGGTCAATGTACTGCCCGACGAGCTAAATCGACAGATGGGAAAGTCGCATTCCAAACCACAGCCGCAGCACAAGGGGCATGAAGCCCGAAGATGCCTGGCCTGCTGACGACCGCAAAAGACCGATAAATTAGCCGATGTTTTCAGATCACAATACGCCTGCTCAATTATCTCCAAATGTGACCGATTTAGTCAATCCCGGGCAGGGTCAAATTGCGGACGCCGCGGCATCTGCGTCTTTCATTCGGCTGCCAATTCGCTGCGAGTATTTCCGCCTCGCGCGTCGATCAGCTTGACGGCGATATCGTGTCCGTCTCCCTCCATGTTCTGAATTTCGATCTCCTGAACCCTTCCATCCTGCAATTCGACGCGCAGATGATCGGCCGCCGTCGCGACGGCCGAGCGGATCACCGGCGTCTGCTCGTAGGGCTCGATGATCGTGACAAACAGCGCGCTGGTTCCCTGGGCGCGAACGGCATAGGTCTTTCGCCGCTGCGACTCGTCGCCCGGCGGATAATCGCTGCCGACGACGGTCTTGAACCGCACGGCTGAAATTCCCGACAGATCCACGAGCACCCGGCCGGGAAGCGTGGCATCCTTCGGCTCGGCGGGAACCGCGTCGGCATAGGCGTTGCCCGCGATCTTCACCGGGCCGCCGAGATAGTCGGCGCCGGGGCTCTTGGCAGGCGTCACGTTTTCATATTTCAACGGCAATTGCGAGAGAGGAATCTCCTTGCCGTCCTGGGTGGTGATGACGCCGCCGGCCCAGAAGAGAGTCGGCCGCCTGGACAACTCGGTCCTGGTTTGCAGCTCCAGTTCCTTGACTCCCTTCAGCGGCACGTCGACGTCGCCCTCGCCCAAAATCCACGCGCCAAACTTCCCCTCGGCCAGCGTTTTGCCGTCGCCGCGCACCGTGTAAAAAAGCCGCTTCTCGACGTCGTGCTGCTCCGGCGCGGTCGCCACCATGATCTGCTGCACCGGCGGCCAGAGCGTATGCACGTCGAGCTTGAGGACGCCGGGCTCATTGCCAACCGATCGGCTTCCTTCCTCGTCGGCGCCCTTTCCCCATCGCTCCTCAAATCGGGCAACGCTCGGGGCAGCCGCACTAAACCAGTTGCAGTCCGTCACGAATTGCCCGCTGCTGAGCGCATCGGTCGTCCACTGCGCATCGTGCCGCAGGAATGTTTTCCCCGTCGCGTCGAGACTTTGGAATCCCTTGAGCTGCAGGAGGTCGTCAAAGGTGTGCGGCTTGTCCCCCTTTACGTAATCGGCAAGCACGACGTAGTCGTCGGTGACGATCATCAGCCGGCGCTGGAGAATCGGCTCTGTGAAGTCGGTCATCGTCCCGTAGGCGGGCGGATTTGCGGGAATCGGAACGTACCGCCCCTCGCGCCAGGTTTTCTCCGCGAACGATTTCACGGGCACGTAGTCATAGACCATCCCGCCGTACGGCGGATTCGACCAGCGCGCGACGTCCTCCACGACGGTCGCCTGCATCAGTTTGCCGCCGTGGAATAACAGCCGCCGGCCGGGGGTGGCTTCCTGCATCTTTTGATCCACCACGACCATGTTGTGGTTCACGGATGTCTGCGTGAAAAACTTGTACATGAATGGTTCATACACATAGAAAACTGATTCGGGATTCCAAAAGCTTCGGCCATAGCGCATGAGCGAGAGCAGATCGGTTCGGTCGTAGTGGCCGTGCGCCCAGCCGTGCGTGCCGTAGTGAAGCACCGCCTGGATCTGCTCGCGGATTGGGCGGCTTTCGGTCTGCGAGCGCAGCATCACCAGCCCGACGTTGTCGGCGTACGCATTGTCGCGATATTGCTCGGGGGTCTTTTCGGGCAGGTCCGGGACGGCATAGAGAAGATCGCGCTTGCCGTCCCCGAGCTTGATCAGCGTCGCATATCTCGGGTCGTGAAACGCGTAGTACGCGAGCTCGAATGGCTGGCCGCTCACTTCCTTGCGGCCGCCCGTGACGTTGTTTTCCGCCGAATCATTCACGCCAAACATCACGCCGCGATAGTCGATAAACGGCAGCATGCTGTTCCAAAGATCGGTGATCGTCCGATACGGTCGCAGCGTCGGCCCGTACAAGCTCGGATCCATGCCAAACGGTTTGTCCTTCATCGCGGGATCGGGGCTGATGACCGCGTTGCCTCCATTGAGCTCCGATCGCAGCAGGGCGGCGGGGGCATAGCTTGCCGGCACCCACATGTCTTTGAAATTCACCCCAAACGGCTGATAAGCGATCGCGGCCTGAGTGAATTCACTGGCGCACCACAGGTTGTAACTGATCGAACATTCATACCACCACCCGTCGTCCATCGTTCCCTTCGCCAGCTGATCGACGATCCCGCCGGGACCGGAGAAGAATCGCTCGGCACTGGCAAGATCCTGCAATGTCAGAGCACAGTAGAAAGCTCCGGTGACTTCCGAGAGATTCCAATTGCTGATCGCGCCGTTTTGGTTCTCGCGGTCCATCGTTTCCATCAGCAGCCGAAGTGTCGCATCGATCTGGGCGCGATCGGCGTCGCTTAACGCGCCCGAACTCAGAATGATGTCGTAACACATCGCGATGTGCTGGAAAAAGTGCCCCTCCTGCACAAGGCTCTGATTACAGGCGCGAAATGTTTTCGGATAGCCGTCGACGGGATTGGAAAGCCGCCGCAGAAAGGTCGCGACCTTCTCGGCATATTTCTGATTGCCCGTCAGCTCGTAGGAGTAGGCGCACGCCAGCAAATCATTCTCATTGCCCGTCGCAAACAGGAATGGGCCGAAATTGTCATCGGGGTCATTCTTGGGAGGCTTCGCGACCTCCGGCACAATCCACTTTGCCGCCGCCGCGAGGTAACCCTCCTGCGCATCCTTCGCCCAGGCGAACCGCGCAACCTTCGCGCGCACCTCGCCCCAACGCGCCGCCGTATGCAGGACGTAGGGATGCGGCAACTCGCATGTGGTGATGAACGACAGTTCTCTTGAGGTGCTTCCATCACCATTGGCCGTCGCCAGAAGCACCTGGCGTTCGTGGCCGCCGGGAGGGACGCGCGGGCTGACGGTCACCCGTAGCCTGATCGTCTGCATTTCACCCGGAGCCAGTTGAAGCGACTGCGGCTCCACCGCCGCGGTCATCGACTCCCATCCGTATTTCACCATCGACAGCGCGACGGATTGCGGCTGATCCGTGCAGTTGGTGAGCTGGACGGAATACTCGGCCGTCTGCCCCGACGGCGCGCTCTTCCCGCGAATCACCGACTCGATCGCAACCGTCGGCGCTTTGATCAGCCGAACATTTCGGATGGCGATTTGCCCGTTGCCAGAACCATCCGAAAATGCCGCTTCGATCTTGACCCCTTTGCCATACTTCAGGAACCCCTCGCCCGCCTGGGGAAACTGCAGGGCTGACCATGGCAGCGTGATCGTGTGCCACCCTTGGCCGATCACGTGCATGACCGCCGATTGTTCACGGTCCGCCTTCTTGGGGCGGGCTTCGAAGACGCCGAAGGTCAACTCCGCCTGGCGCACGTCTGGCAACCGCACTTCACAACGGACGCCAAAGTACGGCTTGAAATCGACAGTGCCGTCGTTCTCGATGCGAAAGCCATGGTTGTAGAACCCGCGCGGACCGTCGGGAAATCTGAATGCGGCGCTTCCCGGAACCGCAAAGCTCGCGGAACCGTCCGGTGCAGGCGTGACGCCCGACCAGTTCTCAAACGTCGATCCCCCCAAATCCACCCACCCGCGAGCGGGAGCGCCGTCTCCAAAGGCGGAGGAAGTCAACAGCGACGCGATCGCAGATACGCACCAGGCTGTGAACCGCATAGGCAGCCTCAAATAAATTCAGAAGGGAGTGGCCACAAAAAAAAACGCAAAAGACACGAAAATAGCAATTCAGTCCAAGTGTCTCCTCGATTTCCAGCGCCCTTGGGGAACAGATGAAGGCGCGACGCCGCATATCGCAATGGTTCGGTCAATGTGAATTATCCATGTTCGCCTTGCAGATTCCACATTTATCGTGAGTGCGGGTGGAAGGACGAGGAAGGCGAAGAATTTCGACCGACGATGACTCCGGTGCCGCAACTAATATCCGCCAGTAAATTTCCGCAGCGACGGCAACGCAACGGGGCGCCCGATGGTTAGAATAAGCAGAAACGAACCGAGGACTCGATGCAACCAGACAAAGACCAATCTGAGCGTTCCTGTCCCGACTGCGCCCCGACGCGCCGCGCGGTGATCCGCGCCGGCATCGGCATGGCAGCAGCGGCAACCCTGGCCCGCCCGGCGAGATTGCTGGCGGGCATTCCCGCGCAGTCTCTCACGACCGCCCCGGACGGGGGATCGGAGGCCGAGACGCTGGTGCAGACGTTTTACAAAACGCTCACCGGGGATCAGAGGCAATCGATCGCGTTCGGCTTTGACGATCCGCTTCGAAGCAAGGTGAACAACAACTGGATGATCACTGGGAAAAGCATCGCGAAGTTACTGACGCCCGACCAGCAGGCAATGGTCCGGCAGATTTTTCTCGACATGCACAGCGAGGAGTATGCCCCGCAGGTGATGAAACAGGTCGAACACGACAATGAAGAAGTCGGCGGGTTCGGAGGTTGTGCCGTGGCCGTCTTCGGGAAGCCCGGCGAGTCAGACTTTGAATTTGTCCTGACCGGGCGGCACGTGACCCGCCGTTGCGATGGGAACTCCGTTAAAGGCGTGGCGTTTGGCGGGCCGATCTTTTACGGTCACGCCGCAGAGGGATTCGATGAATCCGCCAAGCACCCCGGCAATATCTACTGGTATCAGGCACTTCGCGCCAATGCCCTCTATCAGGCTCTGGATGGCAAGCAGCGCGCCATTGCCCTTCGCAACGACCCGCGCCGCGAACAGGGGACGAAAACCGTCGCTTTGAGCGCCTCTGGAAGCGAGATCCGGGGAATGCCCGTGGCAGATCTCGCACACGATCAGAAGGGACTCATGCGCGAGGTGATGGCCGATCTGCTGGCCCCCTTCCGCAAGGCCGACAGTGACAAGGCCATGAAGCTGATCGAAGACGGCGGATTCGATCAGCTTCACCTCTCCTTCTTCAAAAACGACGACATCGGCAACGACGGCGTGTGGGACCTCTGGCAAGTCGAAGGCCCCTCCATGATCTGGTACTTCCGCGGCGCCCCCCACGTGCACACCTGGGTGAATATTCGCGAGCCGGTGGTGAAGACGTAATTTCGCCAGTCATACTATTGATTTGGATTGACCGGCGTCACTTCCTGCTTGGTGCCGTCGGGGCAGACGGGCTTGGTGATCCTCTTATACTCTTTCTTCTGTCCTGGCTTTGTCCAATCGGAATCGCCTGGCCTTTTCACCAGAATCTCGTCTGAAACGGATAGCAGCACCGCATAGTGCGCCTGCCAGCTCGATCCCGCGGAGTTCACTCGGGCAATCAGCTCGCTCGGCAGGCACTCAAGGAAGCCTGCAAAGGGTGGCCCGTTCCCGCATCGGAAAACTTGGACGCGATACGCCGGCGCGCCGTGGTGATCAAATGGGAACGGCTTGGTCATTTCGTCGGTAAACCAGGTCTTCCCGTCGTCGGTGCTGAAGAATGCCTTGGCTCCGGAGTTTTCACCACTCGCGACCTGGCGGATGATGAGGAAACCGCCCAGCGCAATCACCGCACCGGCGATCGTGCTTGCCACTGCCGCATTACGATTGAGAGCTCGTTTGAGTCGCAAAGCAGGTCCTCCAGTCTTCAGGCGTCGTGTGCCTGACTTTGGTTTGCTACGGGCTTTGCTCCGGGGTCGGCGTGGTGCCAGTCCAGATCGACCCAAAAGTGCTGGTGATGGTCAGGTCGATTGGCTGAACGGAGCCGTCGACAAAAAGAACGTTGTTCTTCCCATATTCCTGTCCAAGGGAGTTGATCTTGGCGAAATGGACGACGGAGTTGTCGTGAATGCTCGGATGTCCGCCGCCGGTAGTGAGGACCTTGTCCGGCGTGGTGCCTGCCGTCTGGGGCCGCCACCAGTAGTTCTTCTGGTTGGCGACGGTAGACCCGTTCAGGTTCTGCGCTTCCTCGAAATACAACTGAGCGAAGTCAACAACGATCGCGACCGAATTTCCAAAGCGGCCCTGGATGTCCGTAAACTTCAAGGGCCGTGCGACTTGGTAGATGCCGGATGTGGTGGGGCCGGGAAAGCTCCCGCATTGTGCCTGCCCTCCCACGATAATGTTGTACCGGTAGCTATAGAGTGCCGTCGGATCAGCCCCGTTGAAGACATCGGGCGGCGAAAGAAGTCCCGCGACCGTCGGACAGACGCGCACGCTGCTGCTGTGGGGGATCCCATAATTCTCTAGTGCCCCCCAGAGGCCGGGGTATACCATATGAACGCCGCCGTCGTACGCGGTCCAGAGCGGCGGGAAAGACCCTTTGAAATCTCCGGCGTACATCGTCATCGCCTGCCCAATCTGTCGGAGATTGCTCATGCAGGCAACCTGCTGGCCATCTTGTCTGGCGGTGGCCAGGGCCGGCAGAAGTATCCCCACAAGCAGTGCGATCATCCCGATGACGCCCAGCGGTTCAACGAGCGTAAATCCCCCGTTGCGCCTGCTCAACGCAGGGAGGCTGAACCGCGCGGAATAGTGCTCGCTGCATGATTGGTATTGGTCGCGGCGATAAGTCATTGTGTGGCTCCCATACTAAATTGAGAACACGTGAAATCGTACCGCAGCGAACAAGGAATTTCGTGGTTTCATCGTCCCCCCGTGCGTTCCGGCAGATAAAGTACGAGTGTCGAAAGGGGGCCGACCCGCACAGGCCGGTCGAGCGCGAGAACCTTGCCGGACACAAGGTCCAGCGCTTTCCCGCGGCCTGTGGGAACGTCCAGCTTGTAGGTGTTCTCCTCACTGCAGTTCATCCCGATCAGATAGTCGCCGTAGCGCAGCCGGTAAAACGATGCCTTGCCGACGAACGGGCCCCAATCGCCGTACTTTGGGAGCATTGCGTCGGCAGGGCGGGCCGCGATCGGTAGCTTTTCCCCGGCCCAGGCCTGGTGCAGCACCTCGCCCGGCGGCGGATGACCGGGATTGCGTATCGCGTCGATCCAGTCCGGCCGTGCATACGTCTGGCCGCTGGAGACGACTTGGAAGTCCGTGCGCACCGTCGCGATGCGGGTGATCGTCGGCGTGACCTCCAGGAGCCGCGCTACGCCGTTCACACCGCGCTCGGCGCGGTAGTAGAGGTTGACGAAAAGCCGCGTGTCGCCGTGTTTCACCGCCAGCACGGCATCCTCCTCGTCGGCGAAGGCAAAGTCGGGCTGGCCATCAGTCATCGGCAGGCGGTACGCGCTTGGCGGCAGCGTCTTCACCTTTGCATACTCATCGACGTTCCGCATCATCCCCAGCATGTCGGGATCGCTGAGGCGGCCTTCGACGTAGGCGAAGTACTGGTGGTCTGCGAGCGCCTGGAAAGCCGCGCAATCGAGACCGGGTCATCAGCAAGCAGGGCCGGCACGTCCATCCACCACTCCTCGCGGATGCCCGGCGCCGTGTAGGCCGCGCCGGACAGCGGGTAATGGGCCGTGCGGTTATCGATCTCGCTGGCGAGTTTCATGCAACGGTAGCCGTCGGCATCGACGCCGGGGTAGCGGAAATACATCCGCGCCAACTCGAGCTTGCGGAGCTGCTCGCGGATGCGCTCATCGCCGGTCAGGATAGCGATGTCGTGCGTGAAGTGGAGAATCGTCTCGCCGTAAGTGCCCACCCAGCCGAGTTCGCGCGTCAGGCCCTTGCGCGTCACGAGGTAATAGTGCGTACCGAATGGCTTGGGCATCCCCTTGCCGGGGGCGTCCTCGACAGAACCTCCGACGGCGCCGCCGTCGAGCGGGTCGCTGCCCAGCCACGGTTCGATGCCGACCGCCTCCTCCACGTACCGCAGCGCCTTCGACTCGGGAAGTGCCCGGCTCGCGTCGATCAGTTGCAGCGCGCGGTTGGCAGTGTAGATGTTGCGGTCGACGATCATTGACTGATTCGTGTAATCGCGGCGATGCGTCCGCCAGTAGTCGACGCTCGCGCGCAGGCGCGTTTGCCCACGCCCGGCCGCGCGCCTCCTTGTCCGGGGAGTCTCCCTCGACCGATTCGCCCATTCGCTTTCCGATCGCCGGCCAGACCCGCATCACCGCCTCGCCCATCGGCCCGGCCCCGGACCAGTCCTCGGCGACGAAGTGCGGATCACGCGCCGCGTCGGCCGCGATCGCGTCGCCGTCATTGACGATCTGGGCGATCGCCCGCGCGTCGTGGTATGCCGTGGTCCACGGCGTGTTGTATGCTTCGGACAGCAGCAGCATCCGCGCGAACCGACCTTTGTTAGGATCGCTCGAAAGGGCTCCCGGCGGCACCGCCAGCGACTTCGCCAACCGCCCGTCCACCAACCGCTTCGATTGGGCGATGACCTCCTCGCCCGGCCCGGGCCGCACGCCCCGTGGCTCGCACGCACCCTGCCGCTCCGATGCGTCTGGCACGAACCGCGTCGCGGTGTGGGTGTAAACGCGGTAGATCCCGCGCGTCGGCTCCTTCAAATCCTTCTGGTACTGAGCAAACGTCGTCCCGTAATACCACATCGAGCCCAGCGAGATGATCTTCAGATCGATGCTCGACTTGTCATGCGTCAAGGCCCCAGGCAGCGGCACGGTCTGATACAGAAACCCCCCTGGACATTCATCCTCGTCGTCGGCCTGGTTCAGCACGTCGTAGTCGGCCTCGCGGCGGTATCCGACCTGCAGCCCATCGGCGAAAAGCACGAGCCTTCCGAGGACCGCGCCCTTGTCCGAGCCCCAGAGTTTGACCGTCACGTAATTCTGCCGCCGCGGGTCGACCTTCAGCGTGAAGGAGACCGTGCCACCCTCGAACGAGACGGGCTCGCGCGGCAGCAGCCGCCGCGCCGGCTCACCCAACCCCCCGCGGATCACGTCGCTCTGTTCGAACGTCACACCGTGCTCGTGCTCCGAGCTGGCATCTCCGAGGACGACGGTGTCGAGGGCCGCGGAGTCCGTGAGTTTGGCGTCGCCGCCTTGCGCGGCGGCCGACCTAAGCACGACCAGCGCCAGGAACACGGCAAGGAGGAGATTCCGCTGCGTTTCCGTCATAAACCACGCGGACGTGATATGAGTACGGGTGACAAAGAGCTGCCTGTTCCCCATCTCCTCGACGACCTGGGGCTGAAGGAAAAACTAAACGGCTGTGCGCGCATGCTCGGCACTGCCAAGCGGCGGCCGGACAGGGATTCCAACGGGACGATGCGACGTCCGCATCACCGACTCTTGTTTCAATGCGTGTTTTAGCGGTTGACCGGCAAGATATCGCTTCAGCTCCTCCACCATATACCGACCCATCCGCCGGCACTCCGGGCCGGCAGAACCTGCAATGTGCGGCGTGAGCAGCACATTGTCCAAAGCGTATAGCGGCGAGCCGGCTTCGGGTGGCTCCTCGATTGTCACATCCAGCACCGCCTGCAGATCCGGCCTGCGGGAGAGCACCTCAATAATCTCGTCCTCGCGCACCAGCGGGCCCCGGGCCGTGTTGATGAACGTCGCCCCCGGCTTCATCGAAGCAAGCTGTTCGCCCGTGATCATGCCTTGCGTTTCGGGAAAAGACGGCGTGTGCAGCGAGACCACGTCAGACCGCTCGAACAACTCCGCAAGCGATACTGGCTCTACGCCGAGTGCTTGGGCATCTTCTTCCGCGAGGAACGGGTCATACGCCAGCACATTCAGATCGAATGGCCGCAACAGCTCGACCAGTTTCCTGGCGATGGCTCCGAGCGAGACGAGCCCGACGGTGCTGCCGTAGCAGCCGGGAACGTGGTTGCGATCGGGATGGCGGCGGTGTTCCTTCGTCTGCCGGGCAAGTCTCCAGCCGTGCTTGAGAGAAAAGAGGATGGTGGCCAGCGCGTACTCCGCCACCGGAATCGCATTGGCTTCCAGGGCGCTGGTCAGAACAATGCCGCGCTCCCAGACCGCAGGCGTCAGGATCGGCCCGACAGATCCTGCCCCGTAGAAGACCGCCTTCAGTCGCGGGGCGGATGCGAGGAATGCCTCGTTCAAAAGCGGCCCGCCCCAGCCGGTAAAGATCACGTCCGTGTTGGTGAGCAGTTCCGGCTTCGCGCGGATCTCGCGGGCCGAGAGGAGCGGAGCAATGATGTCCACCAGGGCAGCGATGTCCTGTTGTTCCTCAGGCCCGTAGATCAGCCTGAAGGAGCTCGGATCGAGAATATATAATCCGCGTTGGCGGGTCATAAACAAATCCTTGTCGCGAGTGCATGATCAACGTCGCGTTTCGTGTAGCCGGCGAGCATGCTCGCCGTTCCCGCGGGTCAATCGGCGGGCATGCTCGCCGGCTACACGGAAGCAACTTCATTCAGGGTTTGCGACCTTCCTGCAGCGCCGCCGACCGATCAGCATCGGCATGGCCCCGCCGAGGAAGAGCATCGCCGTGCCCGGCTCGGGGGCGGAGTTGTAGACCACGTCGAGCGATCCGCCGCCCGATCCGCCGCCAATTTCTTCCAGATAGAAGCTGCCTGCGGAAGTACCGGGATTGGCAGCGACGAAATTGCTGGTATCGAGTGTGAACAATCCTGAGACGCCTGGGCTGGCGGCCTGGGCGGTGCCGCTTGTGAGGAAGACGGTGTCGCCAGATCCCGAACCCGTGATGCCACTAGACGACGCGAACGATGCGATTTGGAAAGTATAGGTTGCGGTCGGATCAAAATTTACCGACTTGGAGCCGGTGCCGGTGCCATCGGCCAACAGCTCAACATTGAATCCACTGGTCACCGTGAGCGCGCCCGCTGGCGCCGCGATGGTGTCGAAGTCGGTTCCGGCGGTAAATGCAGTTCCCGTCGGCTGTCCATCCGAGACCTTGATAGCGAGATTTCCGCCCGAATTAAAGTTCAGGGAAGCTGTCGAGAGGGTGCCGATAATGTTCGACGAACCGGTAGCGGGAACATTGGCAATTCCCGCAGTCGTGCCTGCCGAAAGCGTGGCCCCGCTTGCAACAGTAACGGTTCCGGTCACCATGCCGCTGCCGCCAAGGACCTGGCTGCCGGATTGGGTTCCCGTGCCAGCCAATGCGAAACTGTTGTTGGTGGTTCCGTTGACGGCAGTGACATTCAAGCCGGCGCCGCTGCCCACATTGATGTACTTGGACGCGGAAATATTGTTCGTGCCGGAGCTGGGCGCCAGGGCCAACGTGCCGGATGAGATCGTTGTCCCGCCGACATACGTATTGGAGGCCTTCATCAGTTTGACTGTCCCGTTATAGTTACCGCTGGCGTCGCCCACCGTGATGCCGCCGGTTGTCGCAGTACCATTTCTGCTGATGGTGTTGGTAAAGTCGACCTCGCCACCCGTGGCAGACACAAGCGTGACGTTCTTGCCTGTGTTGGAAGTCGCACCCAGCGTGAGCGTCCCCGAAACGGTATTGGCGCCGCTGGTGTTCTGCCCGCCAATGGTCAGTGTTCCGCTGGTCGTATCCTCGGCAGTGATGTTCTGATTCAGGGTGATTCCGCCCGTGAGACCCGCTGAGTCTGTGCCGCCGAGCAAGAGCGTTGCCGCTGCCGTGCTGCTTGACGACGCGTTGCCTAAGGCAACGGCAGCAAGGAATGCGCTCTTGTTGTTAAGCACCGCGGTGCCGCTGTTAACTTTGTTGGCAAAACTTCCCGCCATATTCACCGTTTCCGCACCGTCGAGTGTAACCGTGCCCGTCTGGTTGAAGGTCACGGGATCCGTCTTCCCCGGTGCGGTGAGGATGTTTCCGGCAACCGTCGTATTTCCCTGTCCCGTGAAATTCAATGTTGAGGTGTTTCCACTGAGCGTAATGGACGCGACGCTGAGATTCGCTGTCGTTGGGTTGAAGGTGGGGCCGGGTCCGGAGACCGCACCGAGAGCCAGCGTGTAGCCATTTGCACCCGTGACATTGATCGTGGCCGCGTTGATGGCCAGCGATCCGGAGAGAGTGAGCGTTTTGCCGGTGACGGCAGAAGCATTGTTATTCACGTCAAAATTCAACGTTGTGCCATCCGTGATGCTCAATGGCGTAAACGTGGCGTTGAAGTCACTGCGGAGTTGGAGCGTAGAATTCGTGTTCAGCGTCAAGGCGGAGGAAGAACTGATGGCGCTACTTGTCTGGCCATCCGCCGTAACACCGCTATTTGCGCCACCAACTAATTGAAGAGTGCCGGTGACGTTTGTTGGACCAGTGGCCGAGGTGTTGTTGCCGGAGAGAACCAGCGTGCCTGCTGAGACTGTGGTCGTACCGGAATAGCTGTTCGCGGCGGAGAGCGTCAATACGCCGCTCCCCAGTTTGCTCACGCCGCCGGTGTTGCTGCTGTCCAGCGCGCCGCCGTAGGTGACGTTCTGGCCGTTGGTGTCCACCGAGATCGCGCCGGTGCTGTTCTTGATCTTCAACGAATAGTCGCCCAGCGCGTTGCCCGCCGCGACCGAGAAGGCGTTCCCATATTGCAGCGTGCCACCGGTGAAAGTGATCGCGCTGGTAGTTCCGAGCACACTGTTGCCAGTGAGGGCCGGCGCCGAGGAGAGTATGCCAGCCGCTATCGTTGTTGCGCCAACGTAGGTATTTGCGCCCGACAAGGTCAAAATTCCCGTCCCTGCCTTGGTGAAGGTGCCGGCGCCGCCGGTCGCCGTGCCCGCGATGATGCCTGCGTAGGTGCTGTTGAACGCCTGCGTGTCAATGGTCGCCCCGTTGGCCAGAAGCGTGATGCCCCGATTCGTCGCGAGATTGAAGGTGCCGCCCAGCTGCAACTTGCCGCCATTGAACGTCAGTTGATCTGCAACTGCGGAGACAGGGGAAGTGCCGAGGCTGGCATCCGCGGCGACATTCGTGATGCCGCCGTTGAGATAGGTCTTACCCGTGTAGCTGTTGGCCGCGTTGTTCAAGGTCAGCAGGCCGCCACCGCTCTTGGTTAAGCCGGAGGTCGAGTTATCGCCAATCGTGGAGGCAATCGTCAGGCCGTTGGCCGTATTGTTTTGAATGATGATCAGATCCGCGCCCGCCGCCCCCAAAAGCGTTCCACCGGTGATCAGCGAGAGGTTATTGCCGACGGCTGTAGTCACCAGAATTCCACCACTGGCGAGCGTAAGAGTGCTGGCGGGGTCGACGCTAAGACTGCTGGCGGCGCCGGTATTGAATCGCAGGCTGTTAACGCCCTGCGTCGTCCAGGCGGTGGTGTTGGAAGCCTGAAAGTCGACGTTGGTTCCAGCCCCCGGTGCCGTCGTGCTGGCGATGGAGGGGGTGTAACCGCCCGTGGCTAGAGCCGTGATAGCGCCGGATGCGGTCCCCGTACCGGCGCTGACTGCCCAACTCGACCCGTCCGTGGCATAGCCGCCGATAATTCCATTGACGTTGGTTTGTGTCGTATCTATGGGCGTGTTTGACGGCAAGAAATTTACAGTTCCGCCGACATTTCGGGTGATCCCCTGATTGTGTGCGGTTCCTCCGAAATCGAGAAGGCCGGCATTAGTACCACTGGTCACGACCGAACTCGCGCCACCGTTGATTTGCAGGCCGTTGAACGTAGCCGTCCTGAGATTCGCTGAAAACGATAGTGTGCCGCCGCCGAGCACAGCCAAAGAGTTGTTGAAGCTTGTGCCCACATTTTTGGGCCCCGTGTCTATGAGAATGGTTCCCTCATTGACGGTCGTATTCCCACTGTAGCTAAAGCCATTGCTCACAACGGTCTGAAGTGACCAGGTGCCTGATCCAACTTTCAAAAGCGAAACGACCCCGCCAGTCGCACCATTTGCGATCCCATTGCTGATAACGCTGGCAGAAGAGCCGCTGGACGTACTGGTGCCGCTGAGCGAGAGAATGATGGCAGTTGATGCGGCCCCCGTGACGACATTCGAAATGCTAATGCCGCTGGTGGAATTCGCGGTCCATGTCTGGTTCCCGGCTAACGTAACGGCCGCGTTTTGGTTGGCCGTAGTCGAGCCGACCGTGACCGCTCCCGCGCCGGTGTTGACGGTGATTCCCCCGAACCCAAGCGTCAGCGCGCGGTTGGTCCCGCCACCTTGCAGCAGCGTTGTTCCGGTGTTGTTGAACGTCAGAGAACTGGCGGATTGGTTGGCGTTTAAGCTGACAGTCTCCGCGCTGTTTACGGTGGTGATATTGAAAACGGCGTCGTCACCGCTGCCTGGAACCGCGGAGGGATCAGGCGTCGTCGCGCCCGGTGCCGTGGACCAATTCGCAACGGAATCCCAGCCTCCCGTGGCGCCATCCCAGTAAATCGTCGCTGCCCGCGCCGCCTGCGTCGCCGCGGCGCACGTGACGGCGCTCGCCGCCCCCATCGCCAGCAGGCGTCGGCTGCGACGCGCGGCCTTGCTCCGCCCCTGGTTTGAAACGGCGGACGTTGTTCGGCGTGATTGACCCATTTTCGACTCCTTCGCCAGCGTGTTGCCGGCGGCCTCATGACATTTTCGATTGACCGGCCGACAGGAAGAACCAGGACCAATGCTGATTGCCGGTTCTCCTCCACGGGGGGAAATATCTCACATGACGAACAACGCAACCAGGGTGATTAGCGGCAATGTCTTGGCGATTTGCGACAGTGGCGGTGCAGTTCGGGATCACCCAATGCGATGCGAAGAGACGATCGGTTTACAGCCCGACTTGCCGCGTTTAGCCGCGACGCGAAGCGGAGCGAGTCCAGCCGCGTTTTCAGCGGACATTATCCAAGATTGCCTGACGCGCCGATGGACACGCTCCGCTGCGCGTCGCGGCTAAACAGGTTCTGAACCGCGCTCTTATCGCTGACTCTTTGGCGTCCCCGCGGAGCCCGTCCGGCGAAACGCGGCGGGTGTCATGCCGGCAAGCTTCTTGAATGCGACGTAAAAATTCTTGATGTCACCAAATCCGCAGCGATGGGCGATATCGTCGATCTTGAACTGCGATTGCGTCAGAAGCCGCCGGGCGGTTTCGATGCGCACCCGGATGATCTCCTCATAGGGGCTGTGACCGATCTGCGAAGAGAGCTGACGTTCGAGCCATCTGCGCGAGACCGGCACAACATCGAGCACGTCTTCCACGGAGCAGGGGTCGCAGGCATGTTGCCGGATAAAACTCAATGCTTCTGCAAGGGTCGGATCGCTGACGGACGAGAAGCTCGTGCTTTGCCGCTGGATAATTCCGAGCGGCGGAAGGCGGGTCACCCGCTCCTCGGCCGTCAGTTTCGTTCCAGCCAGGAGCTTTTCAAGGAGGTGGGCGGCGGCGTATCCCATGCGCGAGTAATCCGCGTTTACGCTTGTCAGCGTCGGCCACGCGCCCTCACACAGCAAGTCGTCGTTGTTCACCCCGATAATCGCGACGTGCTCCGGCACCGCGACGTTCGCCTCCACGCAAGCGTCGGCAAGATCGTGCGCGAAAAAATCATCGATCGCCATGATCCCGATCGGCTTTGGCAAATCGCGCAGCCAGTTAACCAGCGCGGGCCGGTGGACATGGGTCGTCCAATCCTGAACTGAAGGTGTTACAGGGCATACGAGACATTGCAGCCCATGGCCCTCCAGCGTCTGACTAAAGCCCGCGTGCCGATGACGGCTGACCAGCCGCGCCTGCAGTCCGTAGAACGCAAACTTTTCGAGCCGGCAAGTGATCAAGTGCTCGGCCGCCGCAACGCCCGCCGCATGGTCATCGAGGGAAACCACGGGGCAAATTTGCGGGTCGCCATCTCCGGAACAAAGCACAACGTTTCTGCAGTCCGCGACTGCCTGCTTCAGCACTGAGGGCGATCCACCGGTCAGAATAATCCCATCGAAATCCGGCCAATTCAGCCCCTCCGCCTCAAACCACCACTTGAGGTCTTTGTGCAGCAACCAACGACGTTGAAGATTTGAATATCGCGTTACGCCCCGCAAAATTGCACGGCCATACCCGGTAAGACCGTCCACCAGAACGCCAACCAGGGGCGCCGAACCAGAGCGAAGCTTCTTTTTCCTCCGCCGCAATCAAACCAGAGTATGCCGGATTGGCGGGACCGTTTCAAAACGATCAGATCATTGGCTATTGCGCAAACGGACGTGGCGACGACGCGCAGCCAGCAGTTTCAGGCGGCCTTTGTCCCGGCTGGCTGCCTGACACTGCGCGACGATTTGGCTTCCCGCGCAAGCGCGCCTGCAGCATGGCGAGGACGGCGGCCTCCTCGGGCCGCAGGGCATGGAGCGATGACCTGATCTTCCCTTCAACGCGGCACTTCAGCGCACTGAGCAGACTGCCATCCAGATAGGAATTCAGGACAGTGGGGTGAACGTAGCACTTGCGGCAGACGGCCTTCGTGTTCCCAAGCCGCTTCGCGACCGACTCGATTGCGGCCACGACGTTCTTCTTCGCCTGCGTTTCTGAATCGAACCGCTCAAATTCCTGCAGCGCCATCGCCGCCAGAACCGTGCCGGCCCAGGTGCGGAAATCCTTCGCGGTGAAATCACCGCCGGCGATCTCGTGGAGATAGCCGTTCACATCCTCCGACCCGATGGTATGTCGCTGGCCGCTCTCATCCACATATTGAAACAGCTCATGCCCCGGCAGATCCTGGCAAGCACTGATGATCTTCGCCAGCCGGCGGTCTTCCAGGTCGACCGCTCGATCGACTCCGCTCTTGCCGCGAAACTCGAAATGGATCGACGCGCCTTTTACTTCGACGTGGCGATTGCGCATCGTCGTCAGGCCGAAGGAGTGATTCTCCTTCGTGTATTGTTCATTGCCCACACGGATCAGGGCGGTCTCCAGCAGTTTGATGACCGTCGCGAGCACCTTCTCCCGCGGAAGTCCCTTGCGACGCAGATCGCGGGCAACCCGACGGCGAATCTTCGGAAGCGCTTTGCCGAAATCGATCATCCGCTCGTATTTGTTTTCGTCGCGCACCTCGCGCCACCTGGCGTGATAACGATATTGCGTCCGCCCGCGCTGGTCGCGTCCGACGGCCTGAAGATGTCCCCGCGCGTCCGGGCAGATCCACACGTCCGTCCATGCCGGCGGCAGCACCAGGGCGCAAATGCGCTCCAACGCCTCGCGATTGCGCAGCGGCTTGCCTGATGCATCGAAGTAGACAAAACCTGTACCGCGCCGGCGCGCGCGATGCCGGGTCCTCGTTGGCTGACGTAACGGAGGCCGGCGGCCTTCGCGCTGTCGAGATTCTCAGGCGCGACCGCCACCGGTGATACCGAGTCATCGCTCCGCTCCGCCTTCTTTTTCGGCATACGACAGTTCCTCCATCGCGACAGTGGCATGCAACGATGATGCCACTGATCGCAGTCGTCACAGATCACGCTTGTCTCTGTATCACGCGGAATGTAGATTAAACCTCCACCCGGAACGGCTCCTTTTGGCGGAGAGATTGTGCCCATTTTCAATCGAAAAGTGATTTCTGTCGCGCTCGCCCTGCACGGCCTGCTGGCTGTTTCCGCAAGCGCGGACCGGTCGCCGGTGCCGGCGCCCCCGCAGGTCGCGTCGGATGAGCAGATGATCGAGGAGACGTACAAGGACAAGCTGGCGAAGCCGGGTCAGGCGGACCGGATCGCGCTCGCGTCGGAGCTGTTCGTCCAGGCAGCACGCAGCGGCGCGGATCTGGATGCGCAATACGTATTGCTGTGCAAGGCGCGTGACATTGCCGCCGGCGCGGGAGATCTGGAGCTTGGCCTCAGGGCCTGCCAACAGTTGGCGGCCAATTTTGCGGTGACGCTCCCGGCAATGCAGACGATCATGTTCTCCAAGGCTGCCGGGGCGATGTTTACGGAGGACGACTACGCGGTTTTTGTTGCCGCAGCGCTGCAATCGGCGGACGGTGCGCTGAAGATGGATGATTTCGAATCGGCGCGGGCGCTGCTGAAGCTGGCGCATGCCGCGGTTCCCAAGATGCGCAACAGCCGGCTGGCGGGAATGAGCCTGATGCGAAATGACGAGGTCGACGCCCAGGAAAAGATGTTTAGCTCACTCAAGGCGCAGCTCGCCGCGCTCCAGACCACTCCCGACGACAGCGGCGCAAAGAGCGCGGTGGGAAGTTACCTCTGCTTCTGGGACGGAGACTGGGATCGCGGGCTGCCGCTGCTGGCGGGCGGAAACGACGCCCGCAAGGCGGACCTGGCCCGCCAGGATTTGCAGGCGCCGACCGAGCCGGAGGCGCAGGCGGCGCTCGGCGACGCCTGGTTCCGATTTTCCGCCTCGGCGGAGCGATTCGAAAAATTGCATATCCAGTTGAGAGCATACGACTGGCTGCAAAAGGCTGCTCCGCGTCTGACCGGCCTGCGAGCCGCGCACACTCTGACCGAATTGAAGGCGCTCGACCCGTTGGTATCGCAATATTGCGACTGGGGAGAAATCTTCGTGGCGGCACGGGCCGCACTCCGGCAGCACACCGCAATGGCAACAGAGGTCGCCGGTGGCGCGTTCGGCAAAACAACCTATCAGGAGCTTCCCGCAGCCGGGGCGCTGCTGATCGGCTTTCGATTCGGCATCGGAAAGTTCGTCAACAATGACACGATTACTCAGATTCAGGCAATCTATCTGACGCCACAAGGCGTGATGTTGGGACAATCGCGCGGCTCCCAGGTCGGAGGCATCGTTGAGACACGAGCGCCCAATGGATACGCCGTCGGCGCCCTCAACGTGCATGGCGGAGGCGGGATGGACTCCGTCACAGTCACCTATATGAAGATCGTCGGAAACAGACTCGACCCCTCACAGGCTTACGTCTCAAGCCACATCGGGGGCAGCGGCGGCAGCGAGTACGTCATCGACGGCGGCGGCACGCCGATCATCGGAATCACCGGCAAAATCGATTCCAACGAAAATGCCGCCGGCCTGGGCGCGATTTTTCTCGCTGCGCCGCCGAGCACGGAGACAGAATTGCCGCATCACCGCAAGCCCAGATCGATGAATCTCACGCCGGCGCAGTGAGTGCGCCGGATTTCTTACCTATCGTCCAGTCCAGATGTCGTCGAGTTACTTGATGGCCTTGGTCGCATAGACGACAGTCAACGTTCGCCGTTTTTCTGGATCCATGCTTCTCGCTTCTGCTTGAAGTGTTCCCGGACCTGCTCGGCAGTGAAATAGTTCCCTGCTTCGACATCGGCCGCCGCCTCGTCGATCTCCGCGAGCCGCTCCGGCGTGAACAGATGATCCAGATTGGGGGTCTCGCCGATACCATCTTCCGTCAGATCATGCACGAGCATGGGGTTGAATAACCGTCCTCTGCTGCCCGCGGCTCCGCGGCTTTGAAGATCTTCTCGTCTATCTGAACCTGCGGCAGATGCAAACCTCAAGCGACGGGGTTTCCTTACCAAATCGTCGGATGGTCCGAGCGCCTCATAGAAGATGCAGGGAAAATAAAGGGGCCAACAAGCTGGGGTACTAGGATTCGAACCTGATCAGAAACCGCTGTTTTCCCCTGCTGTGGAGCGCGATTGTGTACGGAAGTGGTGGGACCTCTCATTGTGCCCTCCGCTTCTCGCTCGCCCACTTGGGGAGCGCCGGAGCGTGTTGGGCGACAATCAGCTTTCGCCTGGCCAAATCTCCCATCGCCTCTGTGAGTTGGATGGCATCCTTGCGGCAGAGCTTTACCGAGCCCCCCCACAAAATGAGCGACGACTTGGCGCCCAGCGGCGATGTCGAGCATCGTCAGCTTCGAGACATTGATGATCGTGCCCGCGGTCTGGATGAAGATCATTGCGCCTCCTGACAGCGCCCAGTGTCGGGAGCTTCTCGACGGCGGCGCCTAGATCCGGTGACACCTGATCTTCGTCGTAATATTTCCGCGTCGTGCGTGGATCTCGGTGACCGAGGAGCAGAGACGCCTGGTCGATCGATAGGCCGGCGCCCTTGGCGATCCTGACCAGCGTCCGGCGCAAGGCGTGATAGTCGAGGCGGCGATTGCCCTTGCCATCGTCGATCGCCACCCCGGCCGCCTTGAGATCGGCGCGGAAATCTTCGAGGGTCGGCGCGTCTGGGAACACCAGATCCTCTGCCTTCGCCTTGCGCCTGGCTGTGCGGAGCTGCTGGGCCACGTCGTAGCGCAGGGTGTGCTTCTCCTCGCGTTTGCTCTTGTTCCACTCCGCCGGCGTCTTGGCAAAAGGCGGCGCGGCGTTGAGGTGGAGCATGTCCCAGGTCAGCCGGCCGATCGTCTTGGCACGAAGCGGCGAATAGATCCGGAACACGTAATAGAGCCTGCGTGATGCCGCGCATGTGGACAGCAACTTGTTCAGCTCCTCCAGCGTCCCGGAGCGGCGGTACAGATTGTTGTGTTTGGCGGCGACGTGTTCGGTGCCGGAGAATGGATTGGATGACAACTTCGCGACGCGTGGCGATGCCAGCCACTTCCCCCACTGCACCGCGATGTCGATGTACTGATTTTTCGTGCGTCCCCCGATCGGCTTCCCGCGCCAAGTGCTTTCTCCCGACGCCCATCGATCGAGACTGCTCTGCGTCACGTCGCCCAAGGTCACCCATGCGCACTCTGCGGCGAGGCGATTGAGCCGGCGCTCGGCCGTGTAGGCGTACATCTCGTCGCGATCGCGTTCCCGCAACCGGTCGGAAAACTGCTCAATCAGAGGCATTACCAGAGCCTTGAACAGCGGCTTGATGTAGCCACTGGAGCCGCGCCGCAACTTGAGCGACTCGCTCATCATCCAATGTTTCGCGGAATCACGGTCGACGAACCCCCCCTGCCGATGGAGGTGGCCGCGGTACCAGAATTCGGCGGTGTAGAACCGAGACGGCTTCCCATTGGCGGATTTGCGGCGATAGATGCTCACGAAGACGCCTCCTGACGCTCGGCTTCACGCAGCGCCCTGATCGACTCCTGGATCTGCAGGTGCGACCAGCGCGCAAATCGCGTGCGGTTGACGATCGGGCCCGGAATCCGGCCCGCCCGCGCCCAGTGCCACACAGTGAAGCGCGTGACGCCATAAAGCTCACCTACCTGTCGATCGGTGAGGAGTCGGTCGGCTTGTTCCACGGCCTGCATCATCACTTGTTCCCAATCCGCTCGTCCCAAATCTGCTCGATCTTCGATGCCTGGCCAGGGCTGTAATTCTGGCGGCGCTTATCCATGTCCTCGATAAACTGCAGCTCCCAGCCGTTGAGCCCCTCTTCCAGATCCAGCAGCTCGCCGATCATGTTGCGCAGATCGCCCTGGCTTTTCATTGGAAAAGCTCCTCGAGTGTTAGAAGCCCCCTTCGATTGCGCTTTCATCGTTCAGCGCCGCATCCAACTCATCTTCAGTCAGATCACTCGGATCGGCTGCCTTAGGCGCCGGCAACGCTGGCCGCGTGAGATCGAGCGTGTCCACCGGCCGCGCCTGAAATGCCGCTACGGCGCGTCGAGCCACTTCTTCTGTGCATGGTGTGATTCCATAGATCGACGCCGCGCCCAGCAGCTTGGTGAACTTTGGGAGGATTTTGGTAGTCGGCTCTCCCTCGACCTGCGCGTAGCGCGGTATCGGCACTTCCACCTCGGGTGAATCGACGCGAACGAATGATGCGCCGCCGAAGGTCTGCTCGGTGACGTAGCCAGCGAGCTGCTTGTGGCCCATCACCTCGACGATCGCCCAGAACTCCTGTTTTTCCTGTTGCTGATCAGACATGCTGACTCCTTTCCTGTCTTGAAGCCCGGCGCGCTCCCGTCGAAGCGCACAGGCGATCAGGAAAACAAGTGAATCACGAGACCGGCGCCGCTGCTTCCTGATGCACGGTGCCCGTCAGAAAATCGAATCGATCGTCCAGCGACGCCTCCACCCACCGCTTGCGCATCTCCCTGCTGATGGACGCCTCTTTGCCCTTCTTGCCGAGCTTCAGCGCGGCGGCACCGACCCCGCCGTTGAAGTCAGCGCGGCCGCATTTGTCCTCGATCATCGAATACCATTTGGCGAGGAACTCCTCCCATGGCAGCTCGACAAGCGCGGTGGTTGGATCTTCCGGAGTCGGCGCAGTAGCGTCGGCAGCCGGCGTCTCTTTGTGCAACCCCTTGTCGAACTTGCCCGACCATGCAGCGTTGATCACGCCGCGGCGCCAACTGATCGCCAGTTCAGCGAGCGGCTTTTTGGCCTTATCGATGGTCGCAAGGATCGCCTCCTCAGCGCCTTCTTGGGTGAATCCACGCGCCATCAGATGCTTGATAGCTTCCTGCATGAAGATCGCGTCGTCATTCAGGTCGGGTTGCTGCTCTTCCTGCTGCTGATTCTTTTGTCCCTGGTTCTGCTGCTGATTCTGTCGGTCCTGTGGGGCGTTGCCCCGCGGCGGATCTGGCTGCTCGACGATCGCCATATCCTCGACGTCCTGGGTGAAGAACTCGCTGGCGTTCGTCGCGATCAGGGCCGCCGCCACGAGCGCCCGCTTCTGGGCCATCTTTTGCAAGGTGTTGATCTGGTCGCAGGCATCGCTTGGATCCGCAACTGTCTTCTGATCGACGATCTTGGGATCCGCAGCCTCGAAGTTGCGCCCGCAGCCACCAGATTTATCCTCGCAATACCAACCCGGCTCGGCCTGTGGCTTGTGCTTGGGTGGATATTTGCTCTTCTTAATGGTCGATGCGCCGCAGTCCGGACAGACCCGCGCTGCCCTCCGATACTTCTTCTCGCGCGAGTTGGCGCTTCCGATCGCCGAGGCGATGAGCTGTCCGTGCCGGGAGAGCTTGCAGCGGAACGCGTAGTAAAACAGACCGGCGCTCCAGTCCTCGACGATCCGGTAATCCTCGAAATCGGGGACCAGTCCGAACAGTGTGCACAGTTTCTCTGCGCCGGCCTTCAGCAGCGTGTTGTTCTTGCTCGAAGGAACGCCGTCTTTCGACGGCTTCGCGGTGCCAGGAATCGTGCCGTAGTCCATCCCCTCACGCAGCACGCGCCTCGTGAAATCGGCGACGACGTTGTACCTGGCGATCGCCTGGTCGACGGTCATCACCGGGCCGATGTACTCTTGCATCGGCGCCAGTTCAGTGGTGCGGCGTGCGAGTCCTGTTTCGATCACGTCAGTCATAACGATTCTCCGTTTGCCGTCTCCCCGGAACGCGTCGGCTGTATCGAATGCGTTTTCGGCCACGACCCCCACGTCGATGCGCATCCGCGCCGAGTCCTGCATGCGGGCGAATCGCGCGGAGTCCGTTGCCAGGCCGACAGCAGCGCCTGCATCGCCAAGCCGGCGTACTCGCGCCGAAGGTCCTTGTGGATGTCGAAATCGGTCGAGCTCACAGCGGGGCTCCTTCGACTTTCACCGGCTGCCGAGTTGTCCATTCATCGATCCACTGCACGGCCAGCGACGCGAACTGACTCTTCTCCGGTGTGTCGCCAACGCTGATCGCCAGGAAAAAACGCTCGGCCGGACGCGACGAATCTGGTGCCAGACCGGGGAGCTCCTGATAATTGCAATGCTTCACATTGGCGATGGTTCCGACGAGGCAGGCACACTCGCCCTCGTAGGCGCTGCCGTCGATTTTCCCTTCAATCAACGCCTGCCTCAGACCGGTGACTTCTCCGGGAGCAGCGTCAAGAACGGCGACGAAATCCAATCGGATGGGTTCCAGGTCCGCGTCGCTCAGGTTCGCGCGGATCAGGTTCGCGTCGCTCAGGTTCGCGCGGATCAGGTTCGCGTCGCTCAGGTTCGCGCGGATCAGGTTCGCGTCGCTCAGGTTCGCGCGGATCAGGTTCGCGTCGCTCAGGTAGAAGCTGGCTACCCGCGGCAGCGTCGAAGCGACGCGGGCCGGGCAGCGCTGGTATGTGGGTTTCCCGATCTACGCCTTCGGCGACAAGCAGATCTACGAGTACGCCTGGCTCAAGCGGGCCAAGTTCATCGATCTCGCGACGACCATCCTGCAGGCGACGCTTGCGGACATCGAGACGGTGATCGTCGAGCTGCTCAATGGTCTGCTCAACAACGTCAATTTCACGTTCGACGACACCAAATGGCCCGGCATGAACGCGACAGCGCTGACGGGCGTGCCCAACCTCGCACCGGTCAACGTCACCCGCCTGGCCAATGCCGACGGCAGCGTTGGATCGGTCTGGGCATACGGCCAGGAAATCCTCCTGGCGTCGCTGAATCACTATCTGGTGAGCGGCACCAGCCAGCCGACCGCCGCGAACTTCGCGACCATTCGTTCAACGCTGCGCAACGTGGGCAACGATGCCGACATCATCTACATCGTGAACCGCGCCGATGCCGACTACATCGCCAGCAACTTCACCGCCGGCACGGACTTTGTCCCGCCCGTGGAGATCCTCAATACGCAGCTCTCCCAGGACCTCTTCGGGAAGTACGCCAACCCCAGCCAATACGGGATGCTCGGCACCGGCATTCGGACGCGCGGTCGCATCCTCAGCGCCCTGGGCGAGCTGGTGGAATTCCCGCATTGGCCGCAGGGCTACATTGGCGCCTTCGACCGCACCAAAGAACCGCCGCTCCGCTGGCGCGAAAGCGATATGGCGGATGAGCGCGGGCTGCAGTTGGCCACGCCGGACAACAAGCCGGTGGACGTGCAAACCAACCCGCTGCTCGGCAAGCACTGGCGCCGGATCTTCGGGATCGGCGCCCGCAACCGCACTAATGGCGTCGTGATGCAGATCACGACCAACGGCAGCTACACCGCTCCGTCGCTGACGTAACCGCAATAGAACGTCGGCGGAGAGACTCTCCTTGACTGCTCTCCGCCGGCGTCTTTTTTGAGGAGATCGCCGATGTTTGATCCACGCCTGGACCAGCTCTTCAAGACTGCCCGGCCCCACGAACGCTTTCTGGCCGACGCGATGAGTGTCCTGCTCGCTTCCATGCCAGACCAATTCGATGGCAAAACGATGCTGGATCACGTCATCCTCTCCCAGCAGACCCGCGAGCCAGTGTGGACGCGTATCCTGCCCGAAACCGGCAAGCCGTTGAGCACCTACAGCGGACAGACGCTCGAGCAGCTCCAGCGTCAGGGGCTCGCGCCGACGCAGATCGCGGCAATCAAGGCGGCGCTGGAGAACGAAGGGATCAACGCATCCCATCTGAAACACGTGCCGGCGAAGGTGAAGCCGCTGCCGCCGGTGAAGAGCGTTGGGGCAAGCGCGGAGAAAACCGGGGAAGGCACGGAGGGTGAGGCGGGGCGTGAGGAAGATACCGATCTCACGCTTGACCTGAATCCCGAGGAACCGAAATTCGCAGGCAGACCACTGAGCGAGTTGCTCGGCAAGACCGACGCGGAACTGCTCAAGATCGAGGGCATCGGCCCGGCGACCGTGAAGCAGATCCGGGCGGCAGAAGCAGCCAAGTAACGAACGGCGACCGAGCTGGCGCCGGCGACGCTGCGGAGTGCCGTCGGTCGCCAGACTCGGATTAAACCAGCGCCATGATCCCCTCATTCCGCTACATCCCGGTCTTGAACAACCGCCTCTTCGCCGACGTGCGCATGACGTCGATCGACGGGCTGCCCACCATCCACGGCGATACGCTCAGTGACAGCGGCACGCTCTATCTGTCGATCCAGAACGTCGGGGGCAACGTCCAACTGACGCTTTACTCCGATGCCGCACGCACGCAGCCGGTCCTGCAGGGAACTGCGACGGGCATCAGCGGCGTGGTCTATCTCACCGGCGCGGCGCAGCGTTGACTGAGGCGGGCGTGGCACTCTCGGGTATCGCGTACGTCAACAGCTACACGCAGGACGACACCGACGCCGTAGTTATCCCCGCGTTCGCGGTGGATTTGGATGTGCTGATCAGCCAGAGCGAGGCAGCCCGGCTCGGAGGGTACGACAGCATCTATGGCCTGGCGTCGATCCACGCGATGAGCATGCGTCAGATCATGGGCGCCGACCTGCCGGCGGCCGTGCCGGATCTGTTTACCGGCAAGGCGGGCATCGCCGGCTTCGTGCCGGGGCAGCGCGGTCCGGACCTGCCGGATCTTCGCGACATCACCGGCGTGGGGGTCCTGCGTGAGGCGTGCGCGGCGCTAACTAAGGCCAAGGCGTGCCAGCAATCCGAGCACCTGGAGGAGCCGCGGCTGATCGCCGAGCAGGCGATGCAGCGGTATGTGATGCTGATGGGGACGATTAAGGAAGCCAACCTCCTCGAGGCTGAGGCTCAGAAGACCGAGGACGCGACTTTCGGGGTGGGAAGCGGATCGTTCAATCGCGGATGAATCAGAAGACCCGCTCGACGCGCAGACCGCAGACCACCGGGAACGTCGCGGTATAAAACTGATGCCCCTTCTTGGGCGCGTCGATCTTTGTCGGTCCCCGCAAATCCGTGTCACGCATGAAGCGGCCGTTGAAGCGAATCGGTGATGCCAGGCCGCCGCGGGTGGTGTCGCTCAGCACACGCGCCCGGCACGCCTCTGCCATCGCCGTCAGGCCGTTGATCACCGTGGTGTCATCCTCCTGCACCGCCCGCCGCACGGCCATCTTGATCGCCACGACGAACTCCAGCCGCTCGACGTGATCCTCCGCGTTGTCCGTCGCGTTGCCCCACTCGGCGACCTTGGCGATCACCCCGCAGACCGGGAATGCGAACAAGCCGGCGATCCGCTCCAGTGCCGCCAGATCCTCCACGACCTGAACGCTCGCGAACGCTTTGCCGCCGGGAGCGGAGCCGGTCATCGCCGCCAGGACGCTCACCAGGTTGGATTGAATGGTGTCAGACATTGGCTCCTGTCGGCGGTGTGCCGCCGCTGTTGTGATCGTTAAACCACTGGACGCGGGCTTTGATGCAGAGCTTCAGGGCGTTGATCATCGCCCGTTCCACCGCGGCCTTGCGGGCCGTGAACCAGAGTCGCTGGGGGTTCTTCCCTTCGCCGTGCTGGTGATAGATCATGTACTCCTTGCTGCGCGGGGTGTACATGATCGTCAGCTTGGAATCCGTCGCCTTCACCGAGATCAGATCGAGGGACATTTCGGAGAGCGGATCGGTCGGGCCCACCTGCGGGCGGGTTTGTTTGGTGCGGGCAATGAACGTGCGGCCGCCGACGGTGACGCGGACGTAGGCCTGACGGAATGCCCCCTGGCGGCGGCGGTTCTCCTTCCACTTCGCAAGCTGCTCACCCTTCAACTTGCGTTTGGGCTCCAGCGTTTGATCGTCGTGGAGGAAGATGCCGCGCAGGTCGACAACGCCGCGCTGTTTGCCTCCGACGGATGCGAGCAATGCGGCATACTGCTGGCTGTAGGGCGCAAACGGCTGGTCATCTTCGCCGATGCCTGCCAGTGTGGTCTGAACGATCGCCTCGGCGCCGATCGTGCCCACGTGCTCCAGATCCTCGGCCATGCCGGCGAAGAAGCCGGCGAACTTGGCCTGCAGGCGCTCGATGTCGTCTGATTTGATGCCCATGGCTGGGCTCGGAATCAAAAAGATTACGCCGATGCGGTGGTGACGATCGCGGTGCCGCCCGATCCGCCGACGAGGAAGCCGCTGAAGGTGACGGACGTGCCGTGCAGATCGTCGTGTTTGGCCGTGCCGTCCATGTCGAAGAACTGGCAATTTTTGACCGTGACAGTCAGCACTTTGCCGGTGGCGGGGTTCAATCCCGTGAAGACAAGATCTGCGGCCGCTTGGCCCAGTAGCGCCTCAGCCTGCACGACGTCGTCGATGGTTGCCGAGCCGTCAACCTCCGCCATCCCCTTGGCCTGGAAGCTGAGCGTCTTGTCCGCATCCCCAGACCCTTTGATCATCTTGGTCTTGATCTTGTATTTGATCTCCTTGACCGTGTTGATGCCGAGGGTCGCGCCCAGAGCACAGCTCGTGATATCGATGTACCGCTGTGCCGTCGCGTAGGTGATGCTCATTGCAATGCTCCAGGAGCGCCGGGCGAACGGCGGGTAAGGTCGGGTTCTCTATCGGCCACGGTCATTGCGGGGGTTAGTGCCGGCGGTAAGCTGAGGGGATGAAGTCAATGATACTGATCGCGATTGGCGTCTTGCTGGGCGGGTTCGCAATTTGGGCCCTTGGCAACAACCCCTCAATGGACCACGTGGTATTCAATTGTGCAGTGTTGCTGGCAGGCTTTGCCTGTCTGGCTATTGGGAGTTACCTGCTGCCGGGACCAAACTTTATCTGTCCAAACGTCCACTGCGATTTTCGCGGTCGTGCGCAACGCCGGGGGTACTCGGGTGGCTGGCACCACGTCTGTCCGAGGTGCGGGGTCCCAATCGGCAAGGTGTAGGGGCAACTGGCCCAGTGGCCCGTCCTGGTCGATAACGGGGGCATGGAAAGCCCACAGCTCGCGTGGATCCGCACGCGACAAAAGCCGCTCACTTCCCTGCACGAACCTGTCAGGGGGTTCGGACCTGATGGAAGTTACATGCTGCGACTCGCGTCGCCCCGGTGCGGCTCCGGATGGCGCTTCGTGAATGGGGAGCCCGAAATTCACCAGGTTCCGTCCTGCCTGGACGACCCCACGATACGCCAGCTTCGCGACGATCTGATTCGCGGGCTCAACGTCGAGGGACATGGTTTGATTTCCATTGTCGACGCCGCGCTTCCCCTGTATCGGTATGCCGCTGCCCTTGTGCGGCTGTCCTATCAATCAGAGGGGGCGACCGCCCTTGCCGACGAAGATCTGACTTTCATTTTGAGCGGCCAGAAGTGGTACGAGCCCATCATTCGCCACGCCCTCGGCGGCAATGACATCGTTCAGCGATTGGCAGCACTGGTTGCATCGCCGCCTCACACTACAGACGTCGTAAAGGATCCTCCTGTTGCGCACTGCCGGCCCGTAACCGCCAAGGCGGTCAGTGCTCGCACCTCTCCGCTCCAACGATTACGCCGCTTTTTGATCAAGAGATAGTCAGCCATGGAATCACTGAAGATCCAAGTGGATTTCACAACCTCCGAGGCTGTGACGGCAACCCAGGTGTTCGTTACCGAGCTGGGAACACTCAACGAAAAGGTGCAGCAGTCGGACGCCTCGGTCACCCAGGCCGAGAAATCCGTCCGAGACCTGGGCCAACAATTGGGCGCCGCCGCATCTCAGGCGGGGGAAGCCGCAGAAGCCTTTGATCAAGTCAGCGAGGCTTCGCGCGCCGCGGCACAATCGAGCACCGTGCAGGCGGACGCCGCAGAGAATGCGATCGTGCCGATCAGCGGACTGACGCAGGCCTCCTCGCAGGGTGCGGCCGCGGCAGGGGCGTATGCGGCCCACCTCAATCAGATGAACGTCCAGATTAACAACGTGAACAACGTTGCAAACACCACGGTCACCAACATCAACAATGTCGCCGGGGCAACCAGGAACGTCGGAGCGGCAACAAGCGGCCTGGCAGGGCAAGTGCAGGCGTGGCTCAGCACCTATATTGGAATCTACGGAGTCATTGAGATCTTCCAGAAGTTCCTGGACAAGCTTCGGGAAGTGAAAGAGGCGCAGGATGAGCTGACCGCGGGGCGACTCAGCTTTGATGACAAACTCAACAACACGATTGCAACGCTCGGACTCGGGGGCAGTTCGACGGCGCAGGCGACAGTCATCAAGCTGCTCAGGGATCTATCGCTTGCAGCTCCGGTGAATCAGGATCAAGGGCTCGCGGCTTTGGACATCGCCCAATCCTTCGGACACGATCCTCGCACCGCCGAGGGAATGAAATATGCGGCGCAGGTGGGCTATGCCGAAGCGCGTCTGGGAATGGACAAGGACACCATTACCAACATCGCTCGCCTGGCAAATTCCACGGGCAACAACACAGCCCAGGGCTTCGCTGATGTCATCGCGAAAGCCGAAGCCGGATTCAGGGTGAGCGGCTCAGCAACCATGGGCGATTATGTGCGAGGCCTGGTCTCTGCGGTTCTTCCTGAAGTTGGAAAAGGCGTCGATCTGAACCGCGCTGCCGGCGTTTACTCGGCGTTCCTTCAAACCCGGGCCGGCGAGGATGCGGCGGCGGATGCGACCAAACAAACGTACGCTTTCGCACAAGGCACTACCAAGGAATCCCGTGAGTATTTTGCTCACCGCGCTGCGCAGATGGGTGTCACGAAAGTAACGGACGCGCAGGATGCCGACGCGGAGGCAGTGCTTGGAGCCGACAAGTCCTCGGCCGGCCGGGCCTTCCGGTCGGATCAGAAGAAGCTGGCCGACATCGAGGACAAGGAGAAGGAAGCCTATGTGCGGGGAATGTGGCACGGTGCAAGCCGCTGACCGAAACACAGGTAACCGAACGGGCCAATGCCCTCAAGGATTTTGATCCGGAGAAGGCCGCGGCCGAGCTGGCCCCGCGCAATGCCGACGCCGCGCGATCGATCCGGGACAGGGAGGATGAAGGCCAGCGGCTGCGCGATGCAATCGACAGCGCGATGAACAAGGTGAAGGCGACGATTCAATCCGAGCGGGAGCAGGCAGCTTACGCGAAAATCGGGATCGATAAACGGGTCACCGATGTTGTGCTGCCGACGATTGTCGGGCTCGACACTGACCAGAAGATGAATGAGTTCAACACCGCAGTCGGCGGCCAGTTCCGGCGGCTGGACAACATCGAATCCCTGCGCACAAGTGATCCGAACGCGAAGATCAATCAGGTCGCCGGCGTCATGGGCTCGGCGGACGGGAAATCGACCGACAGTGCGAACAGTGCATTCGAACAATTCGACAGCACCAAGCAACATCGAACAGACGCCCTGTCGGAAATCGATAAACGCCAAGGGACTGATTCCGGGGATATGTATGCGGCGCGGCTCCTGACGCGGGCCAAAACCGATTACGTTCTGAACGCCAAGAGCCAGGGATACGAGGTCCAACTCGACAGCAGCCTGATGGACAAGATTCAGAGCTTTGCGGACAACAAGGACAAGCACCTGGCGGACGCGGCGTATGACGAGCTGGACTCTGATTTCCGCACGTTCCTCGCACGTCGGGACCTTCCAGGGGATGTCCGCGAGCGGGTTTCGGCGCTTTATCAAGAGTTTAAGGCCAAGGTCGGTGACAAAGACGCGATGCTGAATACGGTCAGCCCCGGACTTTACAGCGCAAACATTGCTTCGTTCGCACGATCATTCGGACTGTTGTTGTCGGATACTGAGGCGCAGAACTTCAATCCGCGGCCCGCTGGAAGCCAATCGCCAGGAGCAGTTGCTCCGCCGGCGCCTGCGGTGCCGTCGCCCGTGGTGAATCTGAATGCGCCCGCTTGGGGGAATATAACGCGTCGAGGAGCCAACACTGCGGACGTCACATGGATCGACACGAACGAGGGCAAGGCCGGCACGCGGGTGGAGCGGTCAGATGATGACGGCAAGACTTGGCATGTCGTCTCCGACTTGCAGCCCGGGAGTAATGAGCTATTGGATCGTACGTTGGTCCCGAACACTTCACCCCTATACAGGCTAATCGCGACGCCGCCGACTTCCGCCGCGCCTGATCCCTCCCCCCAGCCCAGCGCGCCGCCGCCCGGCCCTCACGCCGACGCCTCGGCGGTCCACCACCATTACGAGCACACGGAGTATCACACCCACTACGGCAACGCGTTCTTTAGTAACGGCGAGGATGAGTTTCCCGATCTAAGAGGACCGGCGGAGACATGATCAGCGTCAGCACCTCGTATGATGTCGCTTATCTGGTCACCATTGGCACTCCGATGGCGGTGGTAGCCGGCCGGTTCGGCATCTCTGTTTCCACGGCCAGGCGCTGTTGGAACCGCTGGCGCAGAAGCCCCAGGCGTTTGGGCCAATAGCGTCCGCCCCAATCCCGGCCGATATCGCTATCCGATGAGCGTCCACACCTTCGCCGGCCAGCCGATCTGGGGAGCGCCCACGAGCACCATCAAGGGCCCGACCGGGAAATACCGCGCCATGCGCGAGTTTTTGCCCGGCGTCGATGGCGCCCGCATCTACCGCCTGGGCCGCGATCCGATCATGTGGACCGTCCGCGGGCGGGTGACGGGCTTGAGCATGGCGTCGCTCATTGACGCGATCGAGGCAGGCGTGAGCCTGGAGAACGGCCAGCTCTATACCTTCGTCGACTCGGCTGGAAACAGCTACAACAACTGCCTGCTGAGCAGCTTCGGCCCGATCGGCGAGTTCGAGGGCTGCACCATGCCATCGGCGCAATCGGCGGTGACGGTGATCGTGCAGGGCGTGATCGAGTGGATGTCGCCCAGCGGATACTGGACCGGCTCATCATCGGGCGCGGGGCTGAGCGGCGGCGGTGACTTCGCGGGGCTGGGCGGGTAATTCCAATGATCTTCAGCGACAATCAGCAACCCAACAATCTCAGCGTCGACGCCGGCAGCTACGACGTCTACGTCGCCACGTGCGTGCCCAACAATGATCCGACGGCAGATCCCAAGTGGAACGACTGGAAGCGGCAGCCGGCCGTGCGTTTCGACGGCTGCTTCTATGGGAGCAGCGTCGTGGGTATGAGCTACGCGAAAGTGTCGGTCATCAACGCGCCGCCGGTGGTGAAGACGCAGGTGAACGTCGAGAACGACGCCACGATTAACGTCGGCGATCGCGTGGCTATTGTGGTTGTGGTCGGCAACTCCACCAACTGCATCTTCCAGGGGTATGCGACGGGCGGTTCGATCCTCATCGACGAGAAGGCCGAGCGTTTGTCGTTCCACATCGCGGGGCCGGAGTGGATCTGGGGCGCCGAACCGCAGAACGGGGCGGCGATCCCGATCGTGGGGCAGCGGCGCCGTTCTGCATCGGATGACGATGTATGGATACTGAATCCCGGTCAGATCACTCACTTGTACCCGTCCCTCAATACGTTCACCGACGAACGCGCCATCTTCAATCCCGGCGGACGCAAGAACATGACGTCGCCGGATGATGTTTACCTGTACGGCGACAACAACGGCCAGTGCTTCGAGATCCCCGACCGGATGAACGGAACGACGCCGCTGGCGGATTTCTGGACGCCGCGCGAGGCCTGCCGGTACCTGGATTATTCCTACAACGATCTGCCGCTGACCGGCATCACCAACGTCGATTGGGACAACCAGGAGGTGATCCCCGACACGGACACGATGGGCGAAGTGAACATCGACGGCCTTGGCTTGTGGGAAGCGTTCAAACGCGCCGCCGGGCCGAAATACGCGTTCTACGTGGATCCGCGGCCGACAGTTCAGGTAGGCAACGTCGGCGATCCCGCGCCGCCCGGGGGCAGTGATTGGGGACCGTTTAATTTCGCGTTCATCGTGCGCGGGACGGGACCAGCGGCGAATCTCTACCTCAACAAGCGCGGCACCACCGCCTCGGCCGCGATCGCCAGCGTGCAGCGGCTGCAGGCCGTCAAGTCGATCGACAAGGTCGTCAACAGCGTCGATTGCTACGCCCGGCTGCTTCGTCATGTGAAGCTGATGTATTACTCGGGAGACACCGCGTCCGCCCACGCCGGCGGGGGCAACGCGAAGGCGAAGAACTGCATGCTCCAGCAGGGATGGACCAAGAACGACATCGACTTTGGTCAGTATCACCTGTCTATGCCCGGCACCGGCGCCGCCATCGACATCAACTCGATCGACGTTGCCGGCAAGAGCGATCTGTGGCGCGATCAATTCACGACGACCGGCGTCAACTTCGACAAATACCGCCACGTCATGCGGCTGTTCGTCTGGAACGAGAGCGGCGAGTATCCCGCGACAGCGACCGGCGCCAACGCGCCCTGGTATTCGAACAACAGCACGGCCACCGAGCTGGATTGGTGGACGCCAGACCTGACCGACATCGCCGATGGGGAGGGAGGGGATGCGGGCAATTACTGCCGGCGGCGCCGGCGCATCCTCGACACTGTCTATCCGGATCCCAGCTCGCCCGATGGCTGGCGGCGCGTGCCGCCGACGCTGTTTATTTCCAGCGATCAGCAGAACTGGGTCCGCGTCCACAGCAGCAACTGGCGGCTGGATCACGAGCGCGCGGCAGTCTGGATCACCGCGCGCGATCTGGCGGAATGGACGCCGTTGGAGGATCACAGCGTGGTGCCCGAAGATGAGGAGGAGGATCTGTCCAATCTCGACGACGCTCGCACCTTCGCGACATTGCTCGACCAGGGCGTTTGTTATCTCATGCTCGAGGGCTCGATCGCCGCGGATTGCATGCTGAAGCAAACCGCCGATCGCCAGGCGTCCAGCGGCTCTCCCTTCGTTAGAAAGTGCGCCATTCTCGCCGAGCGGGATTTCATCAAGACGGAGGTCGTAGACGATGGCATCACCAGCCCACTGGGCATTGATGCCGATCCGATCGACACCAGCGACAAAGCGCTGACCTACGCAAAGGAAGGACGTGCGGCATGGCAGAACATGAACACGCACGCGTCGATCCTGTGCTCGGCCGACTGGCAGTTGCAGGCGATCGGCTCGATGTGCTCGACGATCAACGGCCGCAATCTCAGCCTCGGCGGCGGCGCCGGGGGCGGCGGAAGCGGCGGCCAGATCGTGGCTATGCACCTGGATCCGGCGTCGTGCAAGATCGAGCTGCTCACCGAGACCACCGCGCTGAAGGTCCGCAAACTGCATAAGCTCAAGTTCGAGCACGACAACCGCAAGCGGCCGGCGGGAGTGACGCAGGCCGGTGACGCGAACCCGGCGCGCCGGGATCCCCCGCGCCGGAAATCCCCGGGACGGAGCATCTGGCATGAGTAACAGCGCCTGCCGTGAGACACCGCAATTTGATACCCATCGTCCCGAGCCGGCCGAGGGCGGCGGCTCGATCCGCGAGATCCGCTTTTTTAAAATCGCGCAGGTGGATCTCGGCGACAACGGCAACCTGCTGCTCTGCAACCTCTGCCGCGATGACGGCAGCCAGGTCGGGACGCGCAATTACATCATCAAACAGGCCATCGCCAGCAGCCATGCTGTGGGGGACGTGATCCAGGCCACACGGCCCAGCGGCGGCACGTCGGGGACTTACATGGGTTCGCAGGTTCCATGGATGGAAATCGCGGGCGGCGGGTTGAACCTGCGCTGGGGCAAGCTCAAGAGCCTGTGGGTGCCCGGCACGAACCAGGTGACGCTCACGCCCTGCGCGTTCACCGGAGATGCGATCAGCGGTCCCAGCGGCGCGGACGTGCCGGGGATCTACATCCAGTTCCCTCTGAGCAGCGCTGCCCAGTGTCTTTCGGCAAACGTTGGGGACATCCTCCCGTACCTGCCACTCGCCCCTGGCACGTATATGCTTTTCCAGCCGCCGACGATGCCGCGGTTCACAGCCGAATACCAAGTGCTTGCCAACTCCGGCACGAGCTCGGGCGCTCCGAACCTCGTGGCAGACTGGAACCGCGCGCATGCCTAGTTGGACTGCGCCAATCACCGCGGGGACCGATCTGAACGACGCGGCGGCGGTCTGGAACATGCTGATCGCCGCGTTCAACGAGCGGCAGCTTGTGGCGGCGACGATTTCGGGGATCACCAATGCAGGCGCGCTCGCGCTGCTGCCGACGCTGGCCGGCGGCGCCATCTCCGCGGGCACGGACGTGCAGTTCGTACAGCAGTATGCGAGCAACACCCCTGACTATGGTCTGCTGCGGGGACTGCAGTCGATCCAGTTCCAGTATTTTGTGGACTATTCGAATGCGGGCGCGCTGGCCGGTGCCGTTCCGGGGTCGATCCCCGCGATGACGATCGATCGGGCGCGGTCTTTGGCGGGCTTGCCGCCGGTCTTGCGGTACCAGGTCCTCGGCGGTGCGGGGGCGACGGCCATGACGGGACCAACCGGATCATGGCGACGGCAGGCGCCGCGGCAGATCTATTCAACCAGCTCCCTCTATGACGTCGACGGCAACCCGGCGATCGCCGGCCAGTGCGCTGAGCACCTGTACGGTTCAGGCCAGCCATTTCGCTGGTATCGGTTTGATGGCACTTCCTGGGTGCTGGACAACACCGCAACGCCGGATCTGCTGGACAACACCTTCGCGCCGCCGAACAACCTCTCCTGGTTCAACAATTCGCCTACCGGGCGAATCGATATGGGCGGGGATGGCTACTTTGGTTTCCACAACATCGGCGACTACATCACCTGCATCCAGCTCGAAGAGCTGCGCCTGGTCCTCGATCAGCTCCGATGGACCTTCGCCGTTCCGGTGGGCACCGGCCAGGCCGGGCCACAGAGCGTCAGTCAACAGGTAAACGGCTATCCGACAGTGGCAGCGGCGGTCGCGGCGGCGCAGGCGGACTATGCTACTCGCGCCGCGGCGCAGGCGGCGCGGCGTTGGCGATCGCATCGATAGACAACAGCAGCGGCGGCAGCAATCCATGGAGCGCCTACTACAACCGGGGACAGCAGACGTTCCGCTCGCTCTATCCTGCCGCGATCGCCCGCAACTCCTATTGGTACGCGTCTGGATCCGCTCCGGGATTCCGGGCGATCTTTGATGCCAATGGCGACGGCGTCGGCAATAACGCCTTCGCGCTGGTCAACACTGAAGCGATGAACTCCACTGCGGCCCACACCGATTTCACGCTCGGCAACCCCGCGGGAGGTTGCCCGGATTTCCCGGTCAGCGCCGACTTTGCTCCCTACAGCGTCAACGGATCCAAGGGGTGGCAGACGCCCATCGTTTACGTCCTGAGCAAATGGAACGTCGGCGCGGGCAACGGGGGATTCCAGTACTGCACCGCCACGGATGTGTGAGGCTCATGATGGGGCCCATGTTGGGGCTCATGATCCCTCACGCCCGCACCCGCCCCGGCCGATAGAACTCCCCGTCGATCGATCCCGGATTTTGAGGCTGAACACATGCCCACTTGGCTACAGGAGTTGCGCAGTCTGTTGCGGGATCCACATTTTCGGGTCTATGCCCTGACGATCCTGGCCGCGGGCCTGACGCTGCTCAACGTGCCTGCGGATCGCCAGACGGCTGCGATCACCTTCGTCGGCGGCCTCTTTACCTTGGCAACGATCTGGTCGGCCGGTCAGCACTATGTGGACGGCAAGACCGTCGAGGGAACCGTCCCGGCGGGCATGCAATCGACCGGGCAGAAGCTGGTCGTGCAGGTGGGCGCCGGTACCGATATTCCGCCATCCGAGCTGCTGCACCAGGCGGCCGGCGTGATCCAGGGGATCGAGCCGCAACTCTCGGGACAACTGAAAACCGTCGCCGACAAGCTGGCTAGCGCCGCCCAGACCGCCTCGACGACCGACGGAGACGCACTCACGGAGGCATTCGAAATGATGAACGCACAAGCTTCGAACAGCTCGGCAGCATCCAACCAAGCTGGCGCCAAGAAACTCGCGGGGGCCTTGGTGATCGCGCTCCTGATGCTCACATGCCTGACCGGCTGTAGCGCCTCCGCGCCATTTCGGACGTACGCCGCGGCGATGGGCCCGCAAGTCGCCACAGAGCTGACCACGTACGCGACGGCCGACTCCACGCTGGGGGGATCGTCACGGGCGCAGATCCTGAGCGATGCGGGCGCCCTGCAGAGCGCGACGGCCGATGTGAAGACGATCACCGAGCCGACCGTGAAAGCCGCGTGGGTGCGCGCCGAGCCGGAGTACCTGAACTATGTCTCGGCCGATCCGCTGCTGGATCCGGACGCGAAAGCCTTGCGTGAGGCGAACGCCGCGACCATGGACGCCCTGATCAACCAAGAGGAGGCGCGCTCCCCGCTGTTCGGCGGCGCGGCGCACCAAGCCAATGAACCCCATCACCCACACACAGACCAACGAAACTGAAACCGCTCAACACGCGGCCGTCGAGCATTCCACCGCGCCATCACTGGAGATCCCCGCGGAGCCGCCGGCGGTTTCTGTCGCCACCGCGGAACTGCCGCACGTCGCGCCCGCTGACGGCATTGCCAAGACGCCGATCGAGGTGCCCATGCCAAGCGGCGGCACCGCCCATCTAAAATCCGATGCCGCGCCCGCGCCCACTGAAACAGCCAAAGAACTCAGCGCGCAGGAGCAGGCGGCGGTGCAGTCGCTGGCGTCGTCGCTGGCGAGCCTGACGGGCAAGAGCGCGGCGGACCTGGTCCCCTTCGCGACGGTGTACGGTCCCGACGCGCTCAAATGGGCCCAGCTCGAGGCCCAGTACAAGCAGAGCGGGGATCACCCGCAGTACATCGCCCAGGCCAACAACCTCCGCCAGCTCCAGATCGCCGCGATCGGCGCGGCATCGAAGTACGGGATTTCCGCCGAATCGATCAGCGAGAACACGATGCTCGCGACGCTGATGGCCGCGGGGCGCTTTGCCCTCGGCGTCGCCATCGCAGCGTGAGAAGAGTGCGCGGCCATGACTCCCGACGATGAAACGATTACCCCGGAACTGACACCCGTGGGGTTCAGCGACGCCCTGGTGAAGCTCTGGGCCGAGGACGTCGAGCGCGCGGGCCACGTCGTGCTGTTCGTCGATGATTGTTCCGACACGCTCCACATGCTGGAAGTGATGTTTCGCGATGATTACGTAGTGCATCTGGCGGATTCGGCCGAGGCGGCCGTCCGCCTGCTGAGCACAGGAATCGAGCCACACGCCATCGTCAGCGACCAGATGATGCCTGGAATGAGGGGCGTGCAGTTTCTCAAACTGATGAGCGAAACCAATCCGCTGTCGGCCAGGGTGTTGTTTTCGGCTCACGACGATATGCGTGCCGTCAGGGACGCGATCAAGTACGCGCAGATCCATCGCTATGTCGGCAAGCCTCTGGACGAGAAGTTCCGGGAGGCGATCGGGGAGGCGGTAGCCATCGGGTTGCTGCTGCGGCGTCGAGCCTGGCAGGTGTCCCATGGCTGAGAAACCAGAAGTGCGACGACGGAAGTTGGTCAACGCTGAGCTGACCGACGTGAATCTGAAGCTCGATGGAATCCTCACGACCGTCGGGAAGATCAACCAGACGATCAACGGCGGGGAAGGCGACAGGATCAAGGATGGGCTGATCTACAGGCTCATCGCCATCGAGACTGACGTGGCGGAGTTCAAGAAGAAGGCGGTCGACAACGAGGCGAAGATCGAGGGCCAGCGGAAGGAACGAAAAGGGTTGTTTTGGACCGTCGTAATCGGCGCGTTCCTGACCCTGCTGGGCGCGGCGGTCGATATCACTTTCCATGTGCACAGGTGACCCATGATTTCCCGCCTGCTCGACATCCTCTGCGTCGTCTGCCTCGCCAGCGGGATCTGCGGCGCGGCGACGGTCTACGTCACACCGGCCAACACCACGCCGATCCTGAGCAGCGCGCTGGGCGACACGATCAATTTCGCCGCCGGCACATACACGCTGGCCACGAATCCCAGCGGCGCCGCGGCGACGTGGCCGACGGGCCGTCACTACATCGGCAACGGGGCGGTCCTCGCGCTCTCCGGCGGGATTGCTCCCAATGACAATCAGGAGCTGCTGGCACTATCAGGTTCAGCAGCAATGACAGAGTTCACGGGCTTCGTCTGCACCTGCGCCCAGATCCACTGCGAGAACGGCGTGTACAACATCCACGACAATACGTTCCGCAACGGCCATCGCGGGATCTTCGTCGCCGGCGTGCATGACTCGCACTTCGACAGAAACGCGTTCAGCCAGCTCAACGCCGAGGGCGTGTTCGGATACCCCGCCAACAACAACACCGCCGACGCCAGCACATACGACAATGTCGTCGAGCCGGTGCATTTCTCGTCGCAATGCGACACGCTCGACGTGAGCGGAAACATCATCACCCATGCCACCCGCATCGGCATTGAGCTCCAGAAGGGGATCACTCATCTGACGGTGAACAACAACTGGATGAGCGACTGGCTGCCGAACATCAGCAACAACACCGACTCGCACATGGGGATTTCCTGCGCGACGGGCGGGTATCAGAGCGCCGGCCAGTGGGTTGGCTTCGGCGAGCACATCACGATCAGCGGCAACGCGATTATTCAGAACGGCCCGGACGCCAACCTTGATCAGTGGGCCAAGTCGGCGATTGAGATCATGGGCGATCTGGACGTGAACATCACGAACAACTTCGCCTGGGGCTGGGGCAACGGCATCCTCAACGGTGCGAATGGTGCGGGTTGCAACAGCAGCAATAACGTTTGGATCTGCGGAGCTGCGTATGGACAGGATGCAGGGCCGTGGCCAATAGTCGCGGTGCATGGCACGGGCGACAAGCTCTATTCGCAGGCGGATCCGAACGCCCCGGCGATCCCGCAGAAGCCGACGCAAGCTCAAAGTAATCCCGCGACAGCTCCAAGTAGCCAGCCCGCAACCGCGCCCGCAACCCGTCCGACGCTCGCCATCGGCGCGACTCAGGACGGCAAGGGCGATGTTGTGCTCACGTGGCCCGCACAAACCGGCGACGTGACTATTGAGGCGTTTGCGACCAGTCTAACCTCCGTCGCCATGAAGCCCGTGGGCGTCGTTCATGGGCCCAGTGCTGGCGCGACAGTCGGTCCGGTTTTTAATGGATGGGATGTCAGCTTTGTACTGCTGATCAACGGCGTCACTTACGAAAAGGATGTCAAGCAGGTCCAAGGCGGACCAGGCGCGGCGGCGCAGGCGAATGCGTTCGCGCCGACGATTATCTCGGCCGCCGCCGCTAGTCAGCCGACAACGGCTCCCGTGACGCAACCGGCAACCGCGGCAACGGTTATCCGCACGATCACGATCACCGAATTTTCGGACGGGACGTTCACGGCAAAATGACCATCGCGCGCCGCTGCAAATCCGCCGTTGCCGAAGTGTCGAAGGCTCGTCACGAGTTTTCGCCGCTAGTGAGCCGCCTGCATATGCTGTGGGCGATTCCGCTGGTGGCGCTTTTGGCGTTTTGGGACCCGATGGAATGACACGCGATCAAGCACAAAAAGCCACGCCCACCGAACTAACTGTGGAGGCGCATCGTCTTCTGGGGCGGCGCATCGAGCATGGCGAGTTCAACGAATGGGAAGGCGGTCCCGAGACGCTCTGCAATTGGCGGCACGTCTTCGCGGACGGAAGCGAATGGAGCCGGACATTTTTCGATTCCGAGGTGGTGACGGAAGAAGTGATCGAACGTCTCAACATCGACAACTACGCCAGCAATGATGTCGCCTTGGAGATTTTCGAGGGAGTACTGTGGCCGCGGCGGTGGCGATTAACTGCGGAACATAGTGATGGTGGTTTGTGCTACCAGATCAGGGACGCCGAAAATTTTCCGATCGTCACCGAAAAGTCTCTGCCTCTGGCAATCACTCGCGGCTTTGTGCTGTCTCAGGCTACGAAATGACCCTCTACACCGCCGGCGCAGGCTGATCGGCGTCGGGATGGCGCGAAACAAAAATGGCTGAACAGTTAATCAACAATTTTCAGACGACGCTTGCCTCAGCAATCACCGACCCGGTGGCAACGTCGATCAGCCTCACCAGCGCTACCGGCTTGCCTGGCTCCGGTAATTTTCGGCTGCTCATCGGCACGGAAATCCTCCTGGCGACGGCGATCAGCGGAACTACCGTAACGGTGACACGCGGCGCGGAAAGCACGACGGCGGCAACTCATTCCAGTGGCGCGGCCGTCACGGCTATCGTTACCGCCGCGAGCCTGGCGGCATGGGGATTGGCCCAAGCCAACAATCTGAGCGATCTGCCGACCCCGGCCACGGCCCGGACGAATCTCGGGTTGGGGACGGCCGCACTGCTGACATCGTCCGCCGTGGCGCAGGTGGCGAACAACCTCTCCGACCTGTCGAGCGCGCAAACCTCGCTGGCGAACCTGATCGGCCAGCCGGCATCCCCGCCGACGTTGGCATTCTATGAACCGCTGTTTCAATCAACCGGTGCTTTCGGATCGACCTCCGGCGCAACGCTGACCGTCGCGGGCGGCGGCGGGATTGTTAGCGGCACAAACGGGACCGCCGCTGTCGGAACGATTCAGCTTCCCAAGCCGATCGACAACACAAAGCCGTGGCGGGTCAACGTGCGAATCGCGTACGCGTCAGATGCCACGAACGACGTGTCAGTGTACTTTCAGAATCCAAACGACACGACGTATGGTGGTTTTGCACTCAGGGTCACGGGCGGAGGATTCTACCTTTCGGTGGCGGCGGGAACTGGATCAACGGAGCTTAACCTCAACGGCGGTCTTGTAACCAGCACTACATATGATCTTTTTGTTGCCAGCGACGGCCAAAACGTAAATTTCGGGATCATTCCAGTGGGGCGCGGCGGGACAAACAACCAAACAGGGTACAACACCGGGATTGCCACCGCCGAAAACTTCAACACTGTTGCGAACACATTTGGCGCTACCGGAAAAGTTGGCGCTTTTGTCAACGTCTCACAGATCAAGGTCTCGACCAGCAGCTCCACGAACACCATCAAAGGGATTCTGGTCAATCAAGGCTCACTCGGCGGCGGGACCGACAGCAGGTTCCAGCCCCCGTGCTGGTGTCCGATCACGATTACGCGACCGGACGGGACGGTGGACAACACCGGCACACTCGCGATACCCGAGAGTTACACGGGCGCTTCGCAGTTCGATCTCGCCCTGGTCGGGCACGGGAACAACAGCAATGAGCAGCAGGGATTCCGCACTGCCGATCCTGACACCGGGACCGCGTTCGCAACGCTGCGGGCCAATGGCGTGGCGATGGCATACCTTCGTGGCGATCCGTCGAGCTTTGCGAACAACTACGCTTCTCCGTGGGGCGCGGCAAACGGCGTGAATTTGTGGAAGCAATTTTACGATACGATGCTGTCGCTATTGCCGGGCCCCAACGGCGCGCCATGCGTAAAAAATCTGCACCTGATCGGCCAGAGCATGGGCGGCGTTTCCATGCTCAACTTCGCGATGCTCTACCCGTCGCTGCCGATCCGGAGTTTCAGCGGCATTTCCGCCGTCGTGTCCCAAAAGGACATGTACAACGGCACCAACGGCTGCACGAACTACTCCAGTACGATCAATGGTGCTTTCCTCACTTACTACGTCAGCCTGAGTGCGGGGAACACCGGAAACGCGGTGACGAACGGAACGTACTGGCAGCAAGTCACGTCACCGGGCGGCATCCTTGCCAAGCTCTATGCGGCCTACACCAATCGCGGCACCTACAGCGGCGGCACAACCTACGCACTGAACGACGTGGTATCCACGGTTGCAACGAGCTTCGGTCAAGTCGCCTACTCCGACCCAAATCTCCGTGCCAGCGCTTTGAATTATCTGCCGATCGTGCTCTGGCAGGGCAGCGCTGATGCATCCGTTGGCCCCGCAAGCGTCAGCAATTTCGTCACGACCATGACCAGCGAGGGCAACACGCCGACGGAAAACGTCATCAGCGGTGGCGGCCACTTAAATGTCAGCACCCTGTGGAGCGGCTCGGGCTTGCTGGCGAATATTCAAGCCGGAAACGCCCTTGTCAGCCCCGTGCAGGTGAGCGCCGCAACCAGCGGCACCGTCACCTTCGCGGCATCCCGCGATCAGACGATCTACCTATCCAGTAGCAGCACAATCGCGTCCATCACAATCGCGCTGCCGACAGTCACGGTAATCGGCCAAAAGTGCTTCCTCGCCAGTAAGTCGATCGTCACGAGTCTGACACTCACGGGCACCGTGGCTTCCGGCGCCGCGCTGACGGCGCTGACGGCTGGAGGCAACGCGCAGTATCAGGCGGTCGACACGGCAGGAACCTTCGTGAGGATTGAGTGATCGGCTTCACCGCGCAACTCGGCACTGCAAATTCCTACCTGGGCAATATCGTCCTGGGGTATAGCGCCTCCCCCTCCCCCTCTACTACTGGGGGAGGGGAAGAACTCATGCCGGGCCTGTGTTTTGGCTTTGGATTCGATTAAGGAACAACTATGGCAACCGCGAACAACAACCAGAGCATCACCACCGGCGGCAGTGTCGTCTATGACTCGACCTCGACCGGGTCCGATGCCGCTTATACCTGCAACACGTTCATGGTTGCCGTGAAATCCTCATCCTCGTTCGGTGTGCTGGTGAACTGCCTGGGCCTGCACGCGCCCGGCGATTTCATCAGCATCGCTCCCGGCGAGAAACAGTATTTCGCCGAAGGCTCCAACGCCATCCACCAGGTGACGATCAAGGGCGATGCCGGCACGGCAACGGGCGTCACGTACGGCATCGTCTTTCGCAAGTAAGCACCCATGAACCTCAGCGGCTCCCAACCTGGCCAGGGCTTCACCTTCCGCGGCGCGTGGGCGGCATCGACGGCCTACGCGCCCTATGACGTGCTCACGCACGGCGGGCAGACCTACGTTTGCGTGACCGGCTTCACCAGCGGCGGATCCTTCGACGCGACCAACCTGGACTTGTGGGCCGCGGTCGGGGCGACCGGGGCGACCGGCTCCGGCAGCAATGTGATCACCACTGACGGCACGACGACAGTCACCGCCAGCACGATGAGCTTTACCGGCGCGACGGTAACCAATCCGAGCAGCGGCGTGGCGCAGATTGCGATCGCCGGAAGTACGGTGACCAGCGCGTCGGGGACGATGGCATCCGGCGGCACGCTGACGGTGACACATGCCGCAGATTCCGCCAGCGTGCGCGAATGTTTCGCGATGGCCAGCATCACCAATCTCGGCGCGAATCAGATCCCGATGATGACCAGCGCTACGACGCCCAGTGGAACCGCGTCGTCGAGCACGTTCTATTCCGCAGGCTATGAGCCGTGGCGCGCGATGACAGGGTCCACCAGCGCCAACGGGTGGGCCTCGGGAGTGGGAGATTCGGGAACCGCCGTGCTCGAATATGACTTCGGGACCGGGACTGTGATTTCCGGGTACTCGGTGCAGGCAACGACCGCGACGCTGACACAGAACCCCAAATCCTGGAAATGGGAAGGCAGCAATGACGGCTCGACCTGGACCACGCTCGACGATCAGTCGGCCAGCAGCTACACATGGACCGGCTCGCAAACACGGACGTTCAGCACCGGCAACTCCACATCCTACCGCTATTACCGCCTGTCGGTTCTGACGTCCGTTTCGAGCACTGTGGTGCAGGTCGGCTGCTGGCAGATGTACGCCGCTGGAAGCACGGTCGCCGGTCCCGTTGACGTTCGGCACGCAAGCCTCAACAGCGCCGCGACAGACTGCTTTACGGCTGAATGGGGCGACGGCAGCGGAGGCAGCCTGACCACCGAAACCACCTTCACCAATAATTTCCCCGGCAGCGTCAGTGCCGTCGTGAGCGTCCGGGTCTGATGGCCGATAGAGATCCACAATGGCGATCGACAGCTTCCAGTCCACGACGATCCTCAGCGCGGTCTACTTCGTATACCGCCGCGCCTCGGATCTGCACGCCTGGAACACCGCGACGCCTGCCTTCGAAGCCTGGAACGACACCAACTTCGCAAGCTATACGATCGCGGCCACGCAGCAGGGGACCAGCGGGCTCTATACGCTGACCACACCCTCGGGTGTCGCCTCGGCTGATTACACCGTCAGCGTCTACACCAGCAACAGCACGCCATCGGGCACGTGCGTCGGCGGCGGTGGTGGCGTGTCGGTCAGCGAATACGCCCCCGGCGAGGATCCCGCGAGCCTGCTGGCTACGGTATTGGGCACACCCGCGGCGTCCGTCAGCGCCGACATCGCGGCGGTGAAAACCGATACCGGCAACCTGGCCACGCGGATCACCAGCACGCGCGCCGGCTACCTCGACGATCTTCCCGCCATCAACACCGCCGCCGGCAAGCTCCAGTTCGACGGCAGCAATTACGTCAAGAGCAATCCCCAGGTCGTCGTGCAGGTGGGCAGCTTCTCGGCCGGCGCCATCACCACGGCCGCCTTTGCCGCCGGCGCGACTATTCCAGTCGTCACCAGTGTCAGCGGGTTTGCCGCCGGCGCGATCTCCACCGCATCGTTTGCCGCCGGCGCCACGTTGCCAGTGGTGACAAGCCTGACCAACAGCGTCAACGTCGCCGAGATCGGCGGCACGGCGGTCGCTCTCGACGGCAATGGTCTGCTGGAGGTCGACGTCGTCGATTGGGCCGGCACGGCCGTCGGCGGGAGCTTCGTTCCGGTGACGCTCAGCGGATCCTCGACTAGCGGCAATCCGGCGGCGGTCAACGCCAGCTTTGTCGTGGGCGCGGATCTCTACTGGCAGCAGTCCATCACCGCCAACGTCAGCTCGGCCGGATGGACACAAATGACGTTCGCGATCAAGGCTAATCCGGAGAGCGACCAGGCGGCCAACTCCGGAGCGGGCACCGACGCGGATGCGTTGATCCTGTTGCGTGTGACCAATGGCGGATCCGGCAGCGATGGGCTGCTCACACAGAATGGCGCGGCCGCGTCCAGTGCATCGCTGGGATCCCTGGCGGTGGCACTGGCCAGCGGCTCGACGACGGTGACCTGGACGCTTTCTGCGGCCGCGATGAACCTGGTCAGCTCGCCGGCGAATCAGGCGTATACGTGGGAAGTGACCCGCTGGACGTCGGGGCGGAAGGAACGCCTCGGGACTGGCTCGGTCACGGTGTCACAGAGCGTGCTGCAGACGGAGACGGCGCCGTAGTCATGCCACTCTCCGCGGATTTCTCCACATCGGGTCCGGATCATCCACAACGAAGCCGTGCTCTTTGGCCAATGACTTGCGGATGCGTTCGCAGTAATCGGCCATCTCGACGGTGGACAGATCGCGTGTCGAGCCGACACGTTCGCCGAGCAGCTCCCCGGTGTCATAGTCGATGGTCGGAATCAGCAGGAACCGCGACTTGAAATGCTCATGCACCTCGTCGGGCGTGTGCGGATCATCCATCGCCGTCAGGTAATCGGCGAACGGCGTGACGATGCACGCCCAATACCAGGCGTTCTGTTGATTGGTTCTGTCGTTCACGCACCTCACTTGAGAAATGCCCGATCCACCTTGTGCACCTTCAGCTCGACGCTCTTCTTTTCCTTCGTCTCAAACAGCCGCTCGAAGTCGTCCTTCGCGATCAGCTTCTTCACCGCGCCGTGTTTCCACGGCTGGCTAGCCAGGCAGTTGGCCGCCTCCTCTGTGCCGAGCAGCTCGAGGATCTGCTGCAGGCTCTCCGCCGCGTTGCGGCACTTGGTCTCTTTCTGCTTGTTGATCGTGTAGAACACCGTTCCCCGCTCGAGCTTGCCGCCGGCTTCGAGGAACTTGATCACCGCCGGCATGAGCCTGGCTTCGATCTGGGCCATCCGCTCGGCGACGAAGTCGAGCTTGTCGAGCAGCTCCAGGAGCTGGTCCGCCGTTGCGTCCTCGGCGTCGGGGATCGACGACTCGATGCGATCGAGCACATTGCCGGATTGGGGCTGCAATTGTGTCACGGCTCAACCGCCTTTCCGGTGGATATTGCTCTTCATCCTGGCCACTTCCTTATAGCCATCCGCTTCGTCGGTGAGAAAACCCATCTTCACCAGGCTGTTGAGATCGCGCGACAGGTTCCCGCTGTTCACGTCGGGGCCAGTGCGGGCGAGTTCCTTGCGGGCTGCACTGGCAGTCTTTGGCTCGGCAAACCATCCGCGCTGGAGCATCTGGGCGAGTCGACCCTTGAGGCTTGTCCCGTCGATCTGGATCGTCTCGCGGGTGATCTCCACTTCGAGCAACGGCTCGATCGCCAGCACGCGCAACAGGTCGGGAGACTCCCGCATCAGCCGCGACTTGAACCGCTGATAAAGCGCCTCTTCGTCACCATCCATCGATGGAGGAGAGGGGGCCGCCGCGTGCGAGGGGGCGGGAGTGGCGACCCCCAGCAGCTTCGTCAGGTGGTCGATTTTCGCTTCGAGTTCCTTGCTCATCGGGGAGCCTTTCTTGGTTTGGATGGGGGCAATCGTGGCAACTGCAGGCGGCGTGAGAAACACCTCCCGCGGCGGCATCGGCGACTGGTCCAGCCGTTTCTGGCGGACGGGCGGCGCGGGCGTTTCCGACTGGCCCATCGCGATGGCCCGCGCCTGCTTTTCGTCCATCCACTCGGGCTGAACGTACGTCTTGATCGCGTGGCGGCCGAAGCACGCCCAGAACTGGCCGCGTTCCAGGAGCGTGATATCCGCCACGGCCAGACTCCGCGCCGCCTGGCCGGCGTGGGCGATCGTCCGCTTGACCTCATTGCTCTCGCGCTGCACGCCGAGGATCCAGACGGAGACGCTCTTGCGGATTCGGGCGTTGATGCCGCTGAGGTCCTGGCTGTCGATCCACAGGTAGTTACCCAGGACCGCCCCCTTGCGAATCAGCTCCTCTGCCGCCAGCGTCACCGGCGAGCCGCGGGCCTGCGGCAGGAACTCCCAGGCCTCGGGCACGATGCAGATGACGCCATCCTCTTTCTCGTAGATGTGCTCCATCACCGACCGCATCACGAGCCCCTGCATCTCGGTCGAGTATTCCGTCAGATCGATGACGTTCAGGCCGGGCCCGATCGTGATCTCCCGCGCCGGCGGCAGGCGTTTGAGTTGTGGCATCACCAGATCCAGGTATCCGTCGATCTCCGTGTAGATCGATTCGGCGAACCCGCGGGCGCCGTCCAGCGCTTCCTTCACATTGGCATGAACCTGAGCCAGCGTCTTGGTGTTGCGGCAGACCTTCATCAGGAACGACCGGAGCATCTTGTTCTTCTCGCCCAGCGTGGCGTCGATCAGGGAGGCGACGAACACCCAGTCCGCCCGTTCCCGGAAATAGGGCGGGATGGATCGACCACCGGAGAAGGCGCCCTCCCCGCGCTTGGTCACAAACGACACCGCCCGCCGGCCGCTGCGCGCGATGAGGCCTTCCAGTGTCGTGGTCTTGCCGGAAAGCTGCGTCTGGCCGGTGACGCACAGGTGCCCCAGCGGCAGATCGACCGGCTCGCCGCTGTCGATCGCGTAGCCGAGGCGGATGGTGTTTGCTGGTTTCGTCATGCGGCGATTACTTCTCGGTAGGGGATTGGCTTCATGCTGCCGCTGCGGTAAAGCGGATGTCGCGGGCTGCCGTCCTTGGTGGTGCCGAGGCACTCAACATCGCCCAGCAGATCCAGCGCAATGCGGACACGCAGCGGGTTCCGACTGACGGCGCGGTGATTGCCCCATGCGACGATGATGCGCGGGCACCGCTGGCGAATGATCTGCAGGTGCTCGTTGTTCTCAGGGCCGATCGGCCCTGGATGCGTAAGCAGCTCATCGGGATCCGTCGACCGCAGGGCAAATAGATTGCCGACCAGGATGCCGCCGCCGTCCATCGCACGGGCGAAGGCGAGGCATTTGCGGATTGTGGGATCATCCGCCTCGGCGTCTGCGGTCGACGGGTTGAGCATCACGAAGCCGATCAGCGGCTTGCGGTCGTGCCACTGCCGTCCGAGCTGATAGCGGTATTGCCCGCAGTCGCTGATCACCGCGGAAGTGGGCGCAGTGCCCAGGGGGAAGAGTTCAGACATGCGCAGCCTCCGCCCGCGGCCGCGGAAACTCGGACCACTCCCGCCCGTCGAGCATCCTGCCGGCGACGCGCTTGCCGACGCGCGTCACGGGCCATCTATCGCAATCGTCGTGATCCTCGGTCTCCTTGATGGTGACGATGCGCGGATCGTCCGCCTCAGCTTCCTCCAGTGTGGTAGTTCGGAATTCGCCGTTTTGCTTGAAGAAGAAGGGGACACCGGCAGCAACGCACTGATCGCGGATCGATTCAGCCCATACAGGATGCATAGGCCTCGCCTGGGATCCTGACTCACCCCCGACAATCACCCACCGCTGCGTGCGCGGATCATCATCAGCGAATGTCGGGGCGAGGAACTCCTCAGGCAGTTGCACGTGCCCGAGCAACGGCTCGGCGCTGATGAACCAGACCGCCGCGCGCACCTTCATCAGCTCATGCACCCGAAGGACCGCTTCCTGGTTCTCGACACTGGTTCCAAGCCAGACGGTCGGGAAGAGCTCCTTGAAGCTGGCGGAGAGCAGGCCATCGCCAACCGGATCCCCGGCGACGGTCAGATCCTCAGGATCGAGCGCCGCCTGTGTCAGCGACATGATGTTCTGCGGCCGCTTGGTGAGCAGCAGCCAATCCAGCCAGGGTGTGCGGTGGATGACCTTCAGCAGTCGCTTGCCCGCTGCCTCCACTGGCCCCCACGATGGCTCTGGCATCGTGTCGCGCCCTTCGTACACATCTGCCAGGCTGGCGCAGAACACATGCCGTCGCTCGCCTGCTTCGCGCGCCGCCTGGTTCCATTTGATCGGCTGCTGCCAATACGCCTCGGCGGCGATCACCCGCGTTCCGTTGGGCCCCCACACGCCCAGCACCTTGGGATTGCGCTTTGAATCACGATCCGCGTAGCAGAATTTGCAGCCGTCACTGACCTTGGTGCAGCCGCGCCACGCGTTAAATGTATGGTGACACCACTCGATGCCGGTTTCAGTTCCCACGTCGATTCCTCTGTTATGGCGCCACGCGGCCGTGTTTCACAAACGCCGCGTACGTCAGCGGCCAGCCCTCGGCGAAGATCTGCTCTGCGGCCCGGGCCGCACACTCGATCTCCGCTTGCGGGTACGAAATGAACGTCGCCGCCTCGTCATGCGTTCGCAGCGACAGGAACGCCATGAGCGACCGTGGATTGCACGTCACCCAGCAGGATGAATAGATGCCCACCGGAAGGCATGCCCGTGCCACTTCTTTGGCAACTCCCCGATCCAGGAGATGCTCATACGCGCGGTAGGAGGCAAAGTAAGAATGCCGCAGCACGTCGCAAATATCCCGATACTTGGGATCGTCATCCGCGAGACGTTGGAATTTCGGCCGCGCCGAGGTGTGATCCGGCGCCGGTACCAGCTTTCTTTCCCTGTCCGGGATCCAGAAGAGCGGATCGAGCTTCTTGTACCGCCCGGATTCCTCGTTGTAGGAGAAGCCGATGCGATGGCGGTGCCACTCGCGCCAGACGAAGATCGGCGTGCGCACGAAGAACGTCATCGACGCGTGCTCAAAGGGCGTACCATGGCGATGAGCCATCAGATAATTGATCAGACCAGTGTTAGCCTCCGCGCTCTCCGGAGAGGCAAACTTCAGCGCATCGTCCCCACAGGTGCTGACTTTGGCCGCGGCGACAACCATGTGATCACCGCCCATCTGCTGCACCAAGCGGACGGTGATGTCGCTGGTGGATTGAATGTCACTCGACATCGTCCACCTCCCCGGCCTCCGACGTGGTGTCGGTAAAAAGCAGCGTCCGCCCCTCGCCGCTCGGAGCGATGGCCATCTCGGTTTTCTTCACGCGGACGATGACGCCTGTATAGAACTCGCGGCGCTCTGAATCCGTGGCGTCGGGCCCGAGGCCCACGGTGTATCTGGTCTCGAACTTCGCGCCGAACTTGTTCCGGAAATCCTCGACGTGATAGAGCGGGAGAAGATCGACGGTACACAGCGCATCTTTGTATGAAGCGCCTACGTGGACCCACAGGCGATCATTCAGCTCCAGCGGCGTGGCAGCGACCGGCTTGTTGCCCCTGTGGTTGCTCAGTGTCTCCAGCACGCAGGCCTTCTGGGCAGCGGCGAACGCAACGCCCAATTCAGCGGCCGGCTCCCCCTTCAGTTTGCCGGCGCCCTTCTTTCCTTCCGCCTTCGGGCGCGTGAGGAAGTCTTCCAGCTTCGGCATTGCGTTGTGTTTGATTCCCCATTTCTGCAAGAGGAAGGCACAGATTTCCCCGGTGATGCCGTCCAAGACCGGCGGTTCCGCCTTGGCCTCGATCGCCAGGCTGGCCAGCTCCTGGATCTCACCGATTCCACCGCCCGCCAGGGCAAGCGCGTGTTGATGTTCGCTGACAAACTCCGCCGGCTGATCTCCCGGGAAATAGCCCCGATCGAATGGAGGAACACATCCAAGCAGCGCCAGCAGCGCGAACCGCACCGGGTGCTCCGTGGTCTGGGCGATCACCAGCTTTGTCAGCTCTGATTCCCATTTGCCCAGGGCGACGTTGAGCTTCCCATTGGCTTTATCCTCGGGAGTCCCTCCGGTTTCGCGGGAGTCGGGAGTTCCCTCGCCGCTGGCAGACGCCGCCGGCTCCAGTTCCTTCTTAGCCTTCCGGATCGCTGTCGGAGGTTTGACATGGAGCGGGATCAGCTTGCCCAGTTCCTTCTCGGTGATGGGAGTGTCGTGCTTCTCCACTGCTGTCCTGGCCTTGGCGACAAACTTGCCCACATCCTTGGCGACGATGTCCGTCTTGGCCTGCCAGCACGCCTCGTTCGTGCATGTACCCGCCGCCGGCTCATCGGCGATGGCGCCGCCGAAGAGATCCGGGTCGCTCTTGCTGTTGAACGGGCACGTGCTGCAGGCGTGGCCCGTGCATCCCGCAACGCCGCGGCCGAAAGCGACGTCTAGCCGCCACGGGACAATCTTGAGTGACCGCAGATGCTCGATCACCCAGTTGCGGCATTGCTCGATCGACTTCCCGCCCAAACCCTTCTCATCGCGGGCGACCATGTCGGCGATCTGGTCCGCTCGGTCCCGATCGCCAAGCTTCACCAGCTCGCGCGCGTGGCCGATGTCGATGCGGTGCGCGGCGAGCAACTCGCGGGCCTTGGCGCCCAGCTTGGACACGTACGCGTGGTCTTGGACCCACTTGGCGGGGAAGCCGAGCTGCAGGCCGACGTAGGCGTTGACGCCGCCGGCGTCGTCGATTGCGATCTGGAGTTTGATCGCATCCGCCAGCTCGGGGTTCTCCTTGGCCACGGCAGCCAGGTTCACCTGCCTGCGTAGTTCCGCCTTCTGCTCTTCAGTACGCAGATCCACTACGTCCATTCCGCCGTGCCCGCCGTGCCTGCGTCCCTTGTCGAGTGTTGCCTGGATAGCATCGATCGTTCGCGCCACAGCGATGGCCCGTTCAATGTGCGTCAGGTCCTTCCGCCCAAAATTCTCGATCGTGCGGATGATCTCCACCTCGGCCGCGGTGATGGTGTGCGGGTAGACCTTGGCCGGGATCTCCTCCCACGCGTTGAGCTTGGCCGCCGCCAGGCGACGCGAACCGAAGATCAACTCAAAACTGCCATCGCCCTGGGACCGCAGTCCGATTCGCTGCTGCAGGCCGACCGTCTGCAGCGTCCTGGCCAGGCGAAGCGTCTCCGCTTCGTCGTGGATCTCGCGGTGGTTGCCGGTGACGACAATCGTCGCGATCGCGACATCCCGCTCCTCGAACGTCAGCGACGCCGGCGCCGGGAGCGGCAGGGCCCGAACCTCGCCGGCGGCTACCCGGTTGCGCAGCTCGGTGAGCCTGGCGGTTGCCTTGTCGAGTTTGTCGCCGTACATGCTCTGGGTGGCTGTCTCCTGTTTGGCGAGCTGGGCGCGCAGCTCGTTGAGGTCATCGCCGGGCGCTGGCGTGTGAGCTGCGCCGTTGCCATCCGGGTTGGTGGATTTGCTTCCGCGTTTTGTGTGCGGTCGATCGATCGTTGCTGTTGTCATTGGATCTCCTTGGTTTGCTTGTTGATGGTTGCCGCCGTACGCATCACGCTGCGTGTGAGGCGGCAAATTCGAATACGTATTGCCCGTGTTTGTCCTGGAATGACCGCGCCGCCTGGACTTCCAGGGCGTGGCTGCCATGCCGCTTGGCGATGCTGGCGAAGCCGCCCATTTCCCAGTCGTGCAGGCGCAGTTTCAGCCGCGGACGGCCAAGATCGTCCGTCTTGATCTCGCCGCCTTTACGCTGGCTGAACTTCAGGACCTGGATGTGCTCCAGCTCGTGATCGAGGATCGCATGCTGTTCCAGGAGAGGCCGGTCCCCCCAACTATTACCATCGATCACGATTTCAGAGTCGGCAACACCATGCGCCCGCTGCTTGAGCGGGGTGACGCGGACCACCGCGGCACACTCATAGCCGTGCAGTTTGACCGCCGACTCTGGCAACAGCGTGCCGTCGCTTTCGCGCTTGCAGGCCATCAGGCAGCCGACGGTGACTTCCGCATCCCGCAGATCCGGGTGATTGGCCTCGATTAGCTCCCGGATCATCTCGCGGATCTCACGCTCGCACTTTTCGTAAGTTATTCCCACGGAAACTTCCTGTTCTGTCGTTCAGTTCGAACGACTTTTGGCGTTTACGAACGATGGCCCGCTGCAGCAGGTTGTCCTGCTGAATCAGCAGCGGTGCCAACTGGATCAATCTCGCGATGCGTCCCGCCGCCACGCGTGCCCGGCACAGCCGGCCGCGACGCAGATAGAGCAGGCCGACGTTGCTCCGCAGCAGCTCCTCGACCTGGGCCACGCCATCCGGCGCCGTCGGCCATGGAACCGACTGTCCCACGTGGAGCGTCACAACTGGGGGGGGGGATTTCCTCATGATGCATGTGCCTTTCCTTTCTCAGTCGTGGCGGTGGTTGCTTGGTTGACCTCGTTGCAATCCACACAGCGAAATCCATATGCCCGCACAAGTGCCTTGAGTGCCTTCCTGAGCCGGATGTAGGGATCGTCTCCAGTCCGTTGCGGTCCCGATTTCAGTCTGAGGATGAACTCCTTTTCTTCCATCTGAATAAACCTTCTCTAATGAGCTAAAAACAAGGTCAGGGTGTATGTGGGTGTGTTTGGGTGTGTTACCTGCCGTCGCTTCTCAGGGACCCAAGTCAGCTCATGACAGACGACGGGGAATAACACACCCACATACACCCAAACACACCCTCACCCGTCGAAGATGTCCGGCGTGCTCATCGAGTGGTGTTCATCTTCCAACACCACACCCTCCTTGTGGGGTGCACCGAGCAGCTTATAAAACCGATTGTTGTGAGAGATCTTCAGCGCGATCCGGTAGTTCCCCACAGGCCGGTTAATGGAGCGACTCAGGATCTTGCCAATTGCTCTGGCCCCCCCATCCTTCGCCCCCTGGCGCTGGTCTTCCAAGGCTCCAGATTCAATGGCGAGAGCGACGACGTGCTTGGCCTTAATTGGATGATCGCCATAGCGTTGCGCCCAGGCATCAACGAGCCCTTCGAGGTCACCCCCACGTCGATCGACGGAGATACGCCAGGATGAGGCGTTGCTCATCCATTTGACGTATCCGTTGGCCTGCAGAATCCCCCCGATGATGGCCGACCACTGTTCGAACCCGCCCATCGGTTGACTATGGAGCGGCCGTTTGTCCTGCTTCCAATTCTCAACCATGCCGATCAGCACGCCGAGCACCTGACAGCGGACTTCGCGTATATAGCGGCGCAGGTCAGGGTGCTGGAAATCATCCAGCGGTCTCATCTCAGGCTTGTCGGTTTTTGGCTGTAAGTGTATTGGGATGACGCGTTTGATGATCTCACCGGATGCTTCGACGTTGTTGCCGCTGACCACCCAGATTAGGGTGTTGAGCAGCTTGAGCATCTCATTCTTGCCGAGCGTGCGGCCCTGGTAATATGTAGCCGTCAGAGCGCTGGCGAGCTGGCCGAGCGCTAGGCCATCATTGACATTGTCCAGATGCACAAGCGTCTCAGCCTGCTTGAGCAGGCCCAGGACACGCTTATCGAACTCTTCCCCCTCGCCGACCTGCTGCAGCGCTGCCATCTGTGTGCCGAGGATGATCCCGCCGAGAACCTCTTCGACCAACTTACTCTTGCCAGTCCGCTCGAGCGGCGCGTTGACCAGGTGCAGCGGGATGTTGCCTTCCAGTGCGGTGCGGACGATCGGTGTGAGCAGCAGCCCGTAAAAGTTCTCACGGTTGGCAGCTCCGCCGTCACCGTCCTCTTCCAGGAAGGGGAAGTCGATAGTCAAATCGTCGAGCGTCTGGGTGATCACCTCGCGATTTGTCTCCGGCTGAAGATCCTTCAGCTCGTCGGGAGGGTCGTACAAAGTTCCCTCCGTCCAGCCCGGGCGCAGCAGCTCGAACGAACGGCCGTATGCCGGATAGTGCACGATGCGGTCGAGCCGCCTCACTCGATCAGAGAGCTCGGCCTGGCCGAGGATCAGTGAGGCGAGATCGTTGCCGTGCAGGACCTTGGTTTTGAACGGATTGCCCTTCTCTGTGCGGTTCCATTTGACCAGGCGTGTGTGGGTCGATGCGAAGAGGCGGAGGTGTCTGGTGTCGCTGGGATAAAATTCCCGGCTCCCGCTCTGGCCTGTGAGGACGCCGATTGTGCGTCCAGTCCTGTAGAGCAGATATTCGGGGAGAGCGCACAATACGGCATCAGCGAAGTCATTTTCGGTGACTTCGACTGGACCGCGAGGGTGTACGTGGGCTCCGGGCACCATGATTTCCACTTTTCCGTCTGACTTCGCATCCACGTCGCTGACTGCCGGTGGTGATCCCTTCCCACCTCCGACAAGCCGATTCACAGAGTTTTTGTCATGGCCATTGCTACCGTTGCCGTGGCCATTACCGTTCCCGTTGGTTCGATGGGCGCCGTTGGCACCCGAGGCGTCATTTGTTCCCTCGTCAGCCTGCATGCCGGTCCATTCCCTGAGTCGTCGCCTGAATCCGCTCCATCACCTCCGCGGCCGTCGCGCCCGCGGCGAGCCACTCCCGAGAGTCCTTGATTCCCGGTGGCGGCATCGCCCACAGCACGCCGCCAGAGCAGGTCCCGCGCAATCGTGACGCCGTTGCAATCGCGCCATCCCGTCCCGGCCATTCGGGCCCGCGCGGCCCGACGCGATAATCGTTGTCGCCAAGGACGATCAGGCGTTGTGTCTTGAGTCGCGTCACCAGCGCCCGCAGATGGTCCACACCGGCCCGGTTGTTGGGACGACCGGCCGCCCGCAGTCCGAGCACCAGCAACGCCGCGCAGCTCGTCGGCCCCTCAGGCGCGATCAACAGTCCTCCCGTCGCCAGATCCCGAGGCAGACAGAGTCCACTGCCGTCGCTGCCGTCGATCGTGTACTTGAAACCTTCAAGCGTGCGGAGGCGGATCCCGACGATCCGGCCGGCGCCGTCGCAGGTGGGGAACGTCCAACACCCGGCGCCACGGCACTTGGTGTCCTGTGTTCGGATCTGCTCCGCGTCGGCCCATCCGGCGCCGAGACGTCGAAGACTGCCGACGTTGAGCTGCAGGCTGTCGGCCAGGCGGCGGGCGCGATCGGCCGTGAGCTGACGAGCGAAGCGGCAGGCCATGCGTGCGAAATCCCGCAGCACGCGGGGTCGTTGTTCCATCGTGGCCAGTGCCGGCGATGGCGTCAGTCGCGCCGTTCCGTCCAGGCGATGGATCCACCCATCGCGCCAGGGGCGTCCGCCTGGAACGCGTCCGCACCAGACGGCCCCGCCGTCCGAGTGAAAGTGGCACCAGGTCCCATGACCGCAGATCGGGCACGGCCGCTGTTTCGAGGTTCTCAGCTCGCGGGGGATCATGGCTTGAGTTCCAGCATCCTTTCCCGGGCCTCGCGCACGGCCGGCGGCAACGTGCCAGGGTCCGCATGCGCGACGGCGAGCAGGACGGCGCGGCCGGCAGCCTTGGCGAAGAGATTGCGTTGCTCTTCTTCGCGAAGCGCGGCAGCCATCGCCTTGTCGTACTCACCGGATTTTTGGATCTGTTCGTCCATGGCGTTAATCCAGCGTCACGTCGGGGCCATTTTCGCGGTTGCACAGGGGCATGCCGGCGGCGACGCGCTGGTCCTGGGCAACGCGGTGCCAGGGCGTTGTCGAACTCGGTGGTTTGTTGCAGTTGGTCGCTCATGCAACCTCCACTGGAAATAGTGAGTCCTGGGAATCTGCGAGCTGGACCTTGCGGATACGTTTGGCAGCCCTGGCGACTACTGGCTCCGACAGCCTGCGATTTCCCAGACATTGACCCGTTCGAATATCCGATTCCATAGCGACCCAATCGACGCGCAACCGCTATCGTGGTGCCGCTTCCGGAGAATGGATCGAGAACAGATCCATGGGGGGGGCAATACGACTTGATAAAAAATTCAGGTAGCTTCTCAGGGAATGGGGCCTCATTTTCATGTGCCAACTTTGACCCCATGACACCGCCGCCAACGATAATCTTCAGGAGGTTCCCAGGATTGGCCAATACCGGCGGAGCCGTCGATCCGTTCTCATTTAGATCACCTGATGATTTCCCGCGTGGGGCGCGAATTGGAAGCGGCTTGGGCTTTCCACTGGCGTATCTGCCGTTCCCGCTGATTGCAGAGAAACCGAATTCATTACGCTCGCCCGCAGGCGCGATTTTCTCGCCGTTCGCGCGACGTCCAAAACTCGTGCCTCCTCCGCCCCATCGTTGGCGACGAACCGCCAAAAGTGCGGCTCCCGTGCGAGCGTTCCGTCTCTTGCCATCCGCATGCCGGTAACTCATCTCGCCGCCGAGACCCCACTTGGGCACATGTCCGCAGGCAGTGTTGTCAGACCAGGGGATTGCCCCATTCGCCAACTTGAACGCCAGAACGTATTCAACGTCCGCACGCAGCCACTGCTTGCCACCAGACCCCGGGATGCCCACGCGATGCCAATACGCCGGCCGCCAGCACTCGCCCCCTTGCTTCCACCATTCGGACAGGAGCATTTCAGGCGCGGGCTGATAGCGATGTTTGCGGGTTACGCCGGCGCAATTGATGAGTACGAGACCGCGGCTGACACGGCATCCTTCGCGAACCACCTTTAGCATCCAATCCACCCACTCAATGCAATGCCGCTGCGCGCCAATTCCGTAGGTGCGAGCGTCGACGTACGGCGGACTGGTGAATAACAAATCCACAGATTGATCGGCTAGGGGGAGATGGGTGGCATCGCCTTGAATGACCCACGAAGTGGTAGAAGTGCTCATACGCTCGCCTCCCGCGCCATGAGGGACGCAAGTTTCCGTTCAGCGCAGTGCAGGAGCCGGCGGAAGCTGGCGCGGGCTGTCTTGCGGCCAAGCTGTTTGCGGATCCTTCGACGTGCTCGCTCGGAGTCGCCAAATGGATCGTTCCAGCTCCAGCGTCTTTGTGGATTGAGCCTGGTAGGTCGACGTTTCATGACGCCCTCCCGGAGAAAGCGCCGGCAGCGCGTGCCCGTGCAAACCATTCATCCACGCGGCTCATGTGTTCTCGGTAACAGTCGCCGTGCATCGGACCGGCGCAGGTCCGCACCACGTGGCGGAGCTGGTCGGTGGCAATCGGCTGCTTGGCCGTGGGGCAAGCGGAGTAAACGCACTGCAGAGGTTTGCCGGGATTGTGCGGGCGGCTCACGCGTCACCTCCCGCCGGCCGGCACGTGACCTTCGCCAGGCGTTTGATGAGCAGCTCACACTGGTCGATCGAGAATCGCCCGATGTGCGCCTGGTCCGCAGTCATCCCCATCAGCCGCTGCATAAGGGCATAGGCTTCATTCCGCTCCCGTTTCCACAGGCGGTCAAATGCATCGTGGGCTCGGCCGCGTGCATCCTTCGTGGCCTGGTTGCCCGGAACGCCCAGGGGCTCGCCATTGGAATGGGCACCGTGCGTGGCTTTACATCGCGGGTATTGCGTGCACGACCAGAAGAGGCGTGGTTTCCCGTTGGGATAAAAATAGCGCAGCGTGCGACGAAGGACCATTGCCGCCCCACATTCGGGGCAAGTAAGCTGTGTTTCGACTCGTGGAGTTTGGAGTGTCATCGCCACTCCCATGCCGTGACGAACCGGCGGAAGAGAGGTGGTGGGGAAAACGGTGGGACTCGCTCGATTGCTCGTGCGTTATCGACCGTGATGTTAGGTGCTGACCTGAAATTGGCCCGGCGCGAGAAAAACCCGCCGCGGAGCCACAAAAACGCCTTCCCAATGGCGCAGATCCAGCTTTTGGATGTTAGGGCTAAAAACTGGGGTACTAGGATTCGAACCTAGACAAAGCGCTCCAGAGGCGCTTGTGCTACCGTTACACCATACCCCAAATGTTCTCGACGGCGACGGGTGCCATCGACGCTCGGGAATTATACTGAAGCACGCATCGATTGGCTAGCGCCTGCTCGTCCTGACTGGGCGGGGTGTGGCGCTCGAAAGTGGCGATCGGCTCCGAGTAGGGCGGGATTCATCCCGCGGATTTGTTGGCCGGCTGAGAAAACGGCGGGATGAATCCCGCCCTACGATCGCAAAATCTGCAATCGCCACAAATAAAAGTTACACCCTGGGCGAAGGGTGTGGCGCTCGAAAGTGGCGATCGACTCGGCGTAGGGCGGGATTCATCCCGCCAATTGTTGGCTCGCCGAGAAAGCGGCGGGATGAATCCCGCCCTGCCATTGCGAGGTCCGCAGGCATGAAGAAGCTTCGCCGATCATTTTATCAGCGCCCCGCGATCGCGGTGGCGCGCGATCTGATCGGCAAAACGCTGGTGCATCGGGTCGGCGGCGAAACGTATCGCGCACGGATCGTCGAAACCGAGGCCTATGTCGGCACGCATGATCTGGCGTGCCATGCGGCCAAGGGACGCACCGGGCGGACGGAAGTAATGTTTGGCCGCGGCGGGCATGCGTATGTTTACTTCATTTACGGCATGTACGACATGTTTAATATCGTCACGAGTGTGAAGGACGATGCGCAGGCCGTGCTGGTGCGGGCGGGCGAGCCGATGGACGGGCGCGGGGCGGATCTGTCGGGGCCGGGCAGACTGGCGCGAGGCATGAGAATCACGCGGGCGCTGAATGGCATCGATCTGACCGGCGATGAGCTGTTTCTCGAGCAGGAGGCGGGCCCTGCGCCGCTGATCGCGACAGGGCCGCGCGTCGGAGTCGACTATGCCGGCGACTGGGTTGACGCGCCGCTGAGGTTTGCAGATGCACACAGCGCGGCCGTCTCCAAGCCATTGCCCGCGGAGATGCAAGCCGCGCGGAGGCGCAGGTGAGTGGCGGGCGGGCGCGAATTGCGAGGCGAGAAGGAGCAAACTGCGTTTGCCGGCTCCGTTGCAGGCTGGAAGCCAGCACCACAACGTGCTTTGGCCCGTTCGGCTATCTCGGACGCTCGATGGGCCGCGTTGCAGAATGGGAGCCAGCACCACAATGTGCTTTGGCCCGTTCGGCTATCTCGGACGCTCGATGGGCCGCGTTGCAGAATGGGAGCCCGCACCACAACGTGAATCCCGGAAATTCGCCTGCGCCGTGAGCTGCCGGAGTTTTGACAACCGCCGGCGATGCGGGATAGAGTCGCGCTTCGTGCCGAACTGATTGAGAACGTTGCGTTTACGAGGGAATCCATGAACCGCCCGTTGATCTTGAAGACCCATCTGATGGTGCTGTGGTGCTGCATGCTCGCGACGGTTGCGGCGGGATGTGCCGAGACGCGGGCAGTGTATTACGACGCCTGGGAAAAGCTTGGATATGCGAAGCGCGATCGGCTCGTTGAGAATGTGAAATCCGCGCGCGACGCGCAGCAGGATGCCAAGCAGCAGTTTGCCAGCGCGCTGGATCAGTTCAAAAGCGTGGTGAATTTCAAGGGAGGCGATCTCGAAGCGCTCTATGACAAGCTCAACAGTTCATACAAGCGAAGTGACTCGCGTGCGTCGGCGGTCAAGAGCAAGATTCAATCGGTGAAAAACGTCGGCGAGGCGCTCTTTACCGAATGGCAGGGTGAGATCGCGCAGATGAGCGATGATTCGTCGCTGCAGAGCCAGAGCAAAGCGCTGTACGACAAGACCCACGTTCACTACGATGAGCTGGTCGCGCACATGGACGCAGCGGCCGCAACGATGGATCCGGTTTTGCGCAAGTTCAAGGATCGCGTGCTCTTCATCAAGGCCAATCTGAACGCCGAGGCTATTGCATCACTGCAGGGAACAGACGTCGAGCTCGGAGGAGACATCGACAATCTCATCAAAGAGATGCAGGACAGCATTAACGAAGCCGACAAATTTATCTCGCAGGTGCAGACGAAATAACGGAGTAGGAGGAAGGGAAATGTCTCGTTTCCTCGCACTAAAGAATAAACCGAGAACTGAAAACCGAACCCACGTATGCGTGCAATAATCACTGGACAAGTTGGCGTCGACAAAGGCCCATTTCTCGAAGAGGTGCGGGCGCTGGCATTGCAGCGCGGGCATGATCTGCAGGTGTGCCACGTGGGGCGGATGATGTATGCAGAGGCGCCGGACGTCCCTGCGGGAAGAATTCTCAATCTTCCGATCACCCGGCTCAATGCGCTTCGCCGATCAGTCTTCCGCGAAATTCTTCGGATCGCCGATAATCATCAGCATGTGCTGGTGAACACGCATGCCACGTTCCGATGGAAGCACGGGCTGTTTGCGGCCTTCGATTTCGATCAGATCAAGGTTTTCAACCCCGATCGCTATATCACGCTGCTGGACAATGTCGAAAGCGTGCATCAGCGACTGATCCAGGATCACGAGATTGACCACTCCCTGAAGGACATCATGGTCTGGCGGGAGGAAGAACTGCTGGCGACGGAAATCATCGCCAATATCACCCGCGGCTTCGGGCACTTCTTCATGTTGAGCCGGGGACGGACGGTGACGACCGCCGAAACAGCGTATCGGCTGCTGTTCGAGCCTGACCGCAAGAAAGTGTATGTGTCATTCCCGATGACGCACGTCGCGGATCAGCCGGATATTCTTCGCAAGATTGACGACTTCAAGCGGACCATGCAGGAACATTTCACGTGTTTCGATCCGGCCGACGTGGACGAATACATGCTGCACATGAGCGCGGTCCGGGCGATGCAGGAGGGGCAGACGACGATCGAAGTTCCGGCGGCGGGCGGGATGATGTCGCTCAAAACGGCCGAAGTCGCCCAGATCAGCGGCGACATTCTCGGCCAGATCTATGCGCGAGACTTCAAGATGGTCGATCAGGCGGATTTGATCGTGGCAATCGTTCCCGAGATGCCCGGGGGGACGCCGGGGCTGTCCAGCGGAGTCGAACGCGAGTTGCATCACGCATTTGAAGGCGGCAAGGAAGTCTACGTGCTGTGGCTGTGCCGGGCGAACCCGTCCCCGTTTATTACCGAGACGGCCACGCGGGTTTTCAAGGATGTTCCGCAGGCGCTCGAGTATTTCCGCGAAAAAAAATACATTTCGGCCGCGCCGCACGGTTAAGTACACCCCGTCGCTGCGATTATGGGAGAAGAGATTCAACACGGAGACACGGAGGCGCATTCGACTTGGATCTCTGCTTGCGATTAGTGCCCTTCAAACAATGTCAGAAATGGTTTTTCGCGCCGCCCCGCAGTTCTGATGGCCCGCCTCCGTCTCTCTGTGTTGAGTGCTTCTTTTTTGGTTGCCGGCGAAGCGCAGCGAGGCAGCGCTGGGAAATCAGTGTAATCCGCGGTGAATAATCCGGGTTAGCGGTGGTATTGAGCAAACGGCCCTGCGGAGCAAGCTCCGTGGGGCGTTCAAACGCGCTCGGGCTTCTAAATTCCGTAGCGTTTTCGCCGGCGCCAGAGAGTGATGGAATTAATTCCCAGCACGGCGGCAGCGGACTCGAAAGATCTTGTGGACGCGAGCACCTGGCGGATGTGCAGATCGGTGATTTTTTCGAGAGGCACCAGGTCGCCCACGTGGTATGCATCTGTGTTGAGCAGATTGGCGGGCAGATTCTCCAGCTCAATCTGGTGGCCTCGACTGATCAGCACCGCCCGCTCGATGAGATTTCGCAATTCGCGGCTGTTGCCGGGATACGAATGACGTTCCAGGGCATCGAGCGCGTCGTTGGAGAATTGTGCCACGGATCGGCCGTGCTCGCGCGCAAAGTAGGCCAGATATCGCTCTGCGAGCAGGGCGATATCACCGGGACGATCGCGCAGCGGCGGAATATCGATGGCAACAATGTCCAGCGCCTGGGCAAGGTCTGGTCGAAGGGTGCCATCCTGCACGGCACCGTGCAGATCGACCGCGCTGGTTGCGATCATGCGCACATCCGCACGGCGCGGGACAAACTCCCCCTGCCGCTCAAACTCCCGGTCCCGCAGCAGTCGGACGAGCTTCGGCTGCAGCGCCAGCGGCATCTCCGCCACCTCCTTGAGAACCAGCGTTCCACCCTCGCAAAAGCCGACCCAGCCGGTGGCAGTGCCGCGGCCCGCTGAATCGGCCTCGGCCGCCGGCGCTGCGATTTGCCGATACGGCGCCGCTCCAAAAAGTTCTGCTTCGAGCTCCTCAGTGTTCGAATGGCACGCCGTCGAGGCGAACGGCGCATCCGAACGGCCGCTCCACACATGCATCGCTCGCGCCAACCGCTCCCTGCCGCTTCCCATCTCGCCCCGGAGCAGTACTGCCGCGTTCGTCGGCGCGACGCGGCGCGCCAATTCCACTGCCGCACGAAAGTCCGGATCGGTGGTGGGAAAATCGCACTCGGGGTCGTTACGGCCAATGGTCTGCTGGAGGGCTTCGAGCTTTAATTCGAGTTGCCTTTGCCTGGCGACCTTGGTTGTCACCAGCACGACCTGTGCGGGTGTGAAGGGCTTGGGCAGATAATCAGTCGCTCCCCGCTTCATCGCTTCCACCGCAGTGTCAACCGAGGCGTAGGCTGTGATAACGACGATCTTTGCCCACGGATTCTGCGCCAAAAGCAATGGTATGAGGTCGAGTCCGCTTTCAGTGCCAATGCGCAGATCCAGAAAGATCAGGTCAAACGAAGCCCGCGCCACGGCGGCCAGTGCATCGGAGCCATTTGCCTGTGAAATAACCTCGTGCCCCTCGGCCTGCAGGCAAATCCCCAGCGTGGTTCGAATGGTCTGCTCGTCGTCCACCAGAAGCACGCGGAGGCGCGAGCACGTCAATCTTCGGTCAACCATGATTATTCTGGTCCTGTTAAACTGCTCAGAAGTTGCGCAAGCCGTGACACTTCCGGGGCGTGACGCATATATCGTGCCACACGGGATCGTCGGTCCAGCTACGCCGAGCGTGTGCGACCGAGGAAAACGTCAAGTGCTCGACAAACGCGCGTTAGATAGGCAATCTTGCGGGGGGATGGAAGCGCATGCCCAACATTTCCACTCCTGTCTAATATTCAGCAAAAATTACCGAGGGTCGGCGGCACCTTACAAATTGCAATCATAGTGACAAGCGGAGCCACATTTTCGGGCAGCATTGTCTGCGGGGGTTCACGAGCAACTGCATGGGCAGACCTTTAATCGGTGGAAGCTCGATCATTCGATGCACATTTATTGGGCGAGGTTTCCACATTGGGTTGATGGCATGCATCGGGTGAGGGCAACCGCGACTTGGCACTGCCTTTGCCGAGGGCGGTCCGTTGACCGAATGCGAGTTGTGACGGGTCCTGTCAGCGGGATGACGATCAATTCGGCTTCCGCAATTTTTCCTTAAGGGTAAAGGTAAATTTATGAAGCATCTGCATTGGGTAGGACGCGGATCTTCCCGGCTCGTGGCGGGAGCGATGTTTTTCTTCCTGCTTCTCTCGGCTGGTGCATTGACTTGCAGTGCCCAGACCACTGAATCGGCTACAGCGCCGGCTGCTGCAGCGGCTCCGGCTGCTCCCGCTCCGCTGGCTCCCGTCGATGCGCCGCACGCGGACTCTTCGGGAAACACCGGCGGCGACAATTCGCTGATCACACCCAACGTCGGCCTGCCCGGCTGGCAGGGAGGCGGGACCGATGCCAAGGGCACCTGGCACCCGTACACCGACGAAAAGGGCAATCCAACCGACACGCCCAATGCCACCAGCCTGGCGCCAAACGTCGCCAAATCACTCTACTCGGTCAACATCGTCTGGACGCTGGTCTGCGGGTACCTGGTCATGTTCATGCAGGCAGGCTTCGCGCTTGTGGAGACCGGCCTGATTCGCGGCAAGAACGTCGCGCATACGTTCAGCATGAACTTCATGATCTATGCGATCGGAATGTTCGGCTTCTTCGTGTGCGGCTTTGCCTTTATGTGCGGCGGCGCCAACGGGACCGGCGCTGGGCGGGCCGGGCCAGTTGGGCGGAATTCCGTCATTGAACCAGATGTGGGGCATCACTGTCGGTGGTCATTTCTGGGGACTTTGCGGACATACCGGCTTCTTCCTGACGGGACAAGGCTATGACGCCGCCGCCGCAGTTTGGTTCCTCTTCGAAATGGTGTTCATGGACACCACTGCCACCATCGTTACCGGCGCATGCGCCGAACGATGGAGCTTCAAGAGCTTCTTCGTCTTCAGCTTGTTCATCGGCGCCGTCACCTACCCTCTGTTTGGCTGCTGGGTCTGGGGTGGCGGATGGCTGGCGCAGATGGGACAAAACTGGGGTCTTGGCAACGGGGCCTGTGACTACGCCGGCTCCGGTGTCGTCCATCTTCAGGGCGGAGCCTTGGCGCTGATCACGTCGATACTGCTTGGGCCCCGCCTCGGCAAGTGGGACAAGAATGGAAAGCTCGTCAATCCAATCGCGCCGCACAATATTCCGATGGTGCAGCTGGGAACATTCATCCTCGCGTTCGGCTGGTTCGGGTTCAATCCCGGCAGCTCGCTGGCTTCAAGCGATAACCGCATCGGTATCGTCGCGGTCAACACCATGCTCGCGGGCATGAGTGCGACAATGACCAATGTCTTGTTCATGTGGTGGTTCGGTCCGACCAAAAAACCCGATCCCGCGATGATGTGCAACGGCCTGCTGGCCGGTTTGGTGGCGATTACCGCGCCGTCCGGTTTTGTGACCTGCTGCGGCGCGTTCTGGATCGGCGCAATCGCCGGCGTGCTCGTCGCTCTGAGCGTCTTCTTCTTCGACAAGATTCGCATCGACGATCCGGTGGGCGCGATCAGCGTCCACGGGACCTGCGGCGCCTGGGGCGTTCTGTCGGTCGGACTCTTCGCCGATGGGCATTACGCGGGCTACAACGGCGTCACCAGCGGCGTGTGGGGCCTGTTCTATGGAACCCATCAGATGGGACAGCTTGCCTCCCAAGCCATCGAAGTGGTGGTCAACATCGGCTGGAACTGCGGTGCCGGCGGCCTCTTCTTCCTGCTGACAGGATTGCTGGTCGGCGGCAATCGCGTGTCGGCCAAGACAGAGATTGCGGGCCTGGATCTGCCCGAAATGGGTCTCATGGGATATCCGGAAGGCATCCCCATGGTTCTGCCGGAGCAGATCACCGACGCGCAGGTCGAGGCGATCAAGGCTGGGGAATATCTGGAGATCGACGCGCTCAGATTTCCAAAAGCTGGCGCGGTCTAAAGCCCCAGCGTTCAGACATGATTTCAGCCCGCCGGCCCCTTACCCGGGCCGGCGGGCTTTCTGGTTGACAGGCGGCTCTCATTTTCACGAGTCGACCGGCGTTCCATGAGCAAAGTTGCCAAATTCTTCGGACTGCTGGGCGGAACAATTCTGCTGCTGCTCCTGCTGCGCTGGACTAGCCTGCTGACCTTCAGCGGACGTCAGATCTTGAGCATCGGAATCTTCTCGATGTTCATTTACGGCACGCTGCTCTTTGGTGAGTTCCGGCTGGCATTTGCGTTTGGCGGCATTGCGCTGCTGATGATGTGCAGCCTGCTCACCGTCGATCGCTTCACGCAAGCCGCAAGCCTCGACGTGCTCGTATTCCTCATTGGAACGTTTCTGGTGATCGGCTACCTGGAAGAGAGCCGCTTTTTCGAGCACGTCGTCAGTTGGATCGTTGACGTGGTGGGTCCGCGCCCCCAATTGCTGCTGATTACCCTGATGATCCTGGCATCGCTCGCTTCGGCGCTTGTCGGCGAGGTCACCGCGATCCTGTTCATGGCCGGAGCCATGCTGCATCTAACCTCCAGATACAAGCTCAATCCCATTCCGTTTGTGATTATGCTGGTCTTTGCGTGCAACAACGGCTCGGCCATGAGTTCCGTGGGAAATCCGATCGGGGTTTTGATCGCGCTGAAGACGGGTCTGGGCTTTATTGATTTTGTGAAATATGCCGCGCCGGTTGCGATCGTCGTCGACGTCGTGACGTTCGCCATTTGCCGCTGGTGGTTCGCTGATGCCTTCGAGGGGTTTGGCGCGGCGGTTCAGCAGGAGTTTGCCGTCAAAGCCCGCTCGGCGATGAAGCCTGCCCTGGCGGTGGCGCCGCCAGCGAGGGAGATTCGGGCGATGCAGAAACAGCTGAATCAGTCTCAGAACCGGGCGGCGAACCGTTCGATCGGCTTTACACCCCCGCCAGCGACGAATCGCCCGAAGAAGACCGCCGGGCGTTTCGTCGCTCATGGGTGATTCTTGCGGGCTTGATTCTGCTCCTGGTCACCCACAGACAAACCGAGCTGTGGCTGGGCGAGTTATTTCATTGCCCGCTCACGGACCACGATGGCACAATCGTCCATGGCCCCGGTGGAGCGGTGATCTACAGCCTGCGCGAGGGGACGATGATGGTCGCCGCCGCCCTGGTCATGGGGTGCGTTGTGCTGCTGCTTCAGCGCGAAAAGGCCCGCGAGCTTGTCGAGCGCCGCGTGGATTGGTGGACGCTCTCCTTTTTCATGATGCTGTTCGCTTCGGTGGGAACCTTGCAGGACACGGGAGTCACGCAAGTGATTGCCGCCAGGCTTAGCGGGGTGAGCGGCGGGCAGACGATCATCATCCAGGTGATCGGATGGGCGACCGGTTGGCTCAGCGCGTTTCTCGACAATGTCCTGGCCGTCGCCACGTTCATGCCCGTCGTCCACGATATTCGCGTCAACGCCGCGGTTCCTTATTCATCTGCCATTTATTGGTTTATGCTGTTCGGTGGTACATTTATGGGGAACATGACCATCATCGGCTCGACCGCCAACATCGTCGCCTGCGGTTTGCTCGATGCACGGGGTCACGGGACCGTCAAATTCGGCTATTGGATGAAAATCGGATTTATTGTGAGCATCGCCTCGATGGTGGTTGCCACCGTGCTCTTGCGGTTGCAGTCGCACTGGCTTCCAATGATGGAACCGCCTCGACCGGGATCGTGATTTCGGAATGACTGTCGATGAGACGGAGGTTCGTATGCAAATGATTGTTGCGGTGGTCAAGCCCAACCGCGTTGAGCAGGTCAAGGCGGCGCTGGTTCGCCTGGGCATCCTGGGAATGACCGCCATCGAGAGCAAGGGGTACGCCAAGCAACTGGGCCACAACGAGCGCTATCGCGGCCCCAAGTTGGATGCCGGGTTTGTTCCCAAGGTGTGCCTGTTCGTATGCGTGAAGGACGCCGAAAAAGAGGCGGCGATGAAGGCGATCGCCGAGGCGGCTCACACCGGCGGCGTGGGCGATGGGAAGGTCTTCGTGTTGCCTGCCTCGGAAGTCTTGCGCATTCGGACCGGCGAGCGGGATGAAGCGGCTTTGTGACTTTGGCCGCAGGGTGAACCAGTGATGGATGCCAGACAAAACTCGCCGAACGCGGACCCCCGCGTGGATATCGCCCAGACCCTGCGATATCTCATGGGAGACACCGGCGGCCTCCAGGAATCCATGGGCGGATTCAGACTCGAAGTCTACCACACCAGGGCGTTTCCCTGGGCACCCGTGTTCAAAATCCTTTTGGATCACGACTTTCGGGTCTATGTCACGCGTCGCAAGGCGGATGTTCGAATCGAAGCCTCGGTTTGAAGGCAAGGAGCAATCATTATGTGGAAGCAATATCGCAAGACGTTTGTTCCCATCCAGTTGATGATTCTGACCATCTGCCTGATCGGATATTTCGGCGTTCACATGCCGGCACAGACAATGGCCTCTTACTGGCTGATCATGCAGGTGTTCGCGGTAGTCGGAGCCGCCTGGGGGATTCGGCTCCGCAGTAAGTTCCAGCGATCGAAGAAGGGTACGAAGGACCTTCCGGATCTCGGGCTGAAAATACGTTGATGCCCGCACGAAGGTTCGCCAGGATGCCGGCAAGTGCGAACGCACTCGCCCGGCGATCTGAACGCTGCAATAAGCAGCGGCCGACCGGCGGTTTTCGACGCGCTCGGGCGCGCAAATTCTGAGGGGTCGGCGTGCTGCAACAACCGCCCATAAGATAGGCACCCCTCCCGGCACGTCCAAGTGCCTGCATAAGGTTGAGACCTTTTGCGGCGCGACCCATCGGTTACAAATTGCAACACACGCTGCGACCCGAGCCGGATTTGTCAGCAGCGCACCTCCGATCCGTTTCGCCCAATTCGCGCAGGAGGCGGGTGTATCTTGTCTGCCGGCGTGTTGAGCACCTCATGTTGCGCGAGTCCTCCGTCGCCCAGATACCGTTCATTTCGCCAGCCTTTCCGCGGGAAAAATGTCCTCCGCCGCCTGCCACCGTCCCGTCCGGCACCGCGGGGGCACCGGGGGATCAGGCGCACAGGACTTTCCCGCCGCCCATTTACTAGGCGATGTTGCCGCCCCGCGGTTCGCCGACGCACCGGCATCGGCGCCCGATGGCATGGCACTACCTTTGCCATGTGACCGTATCAGAAGGCTGCGCCCGGCCCGCGTTGATCGCGGCGCATCCAGTGTATGTAAGTGTGCCCGTCTCGGCGGGATCAACCCTCTTCAAGGAGCAGTGGTATGCGTTCCAAGTTGTTAAAGGCAGACAGACTTACCTTTGGGCGAAAGCTCGCCCGATTAGGTGATCGCCTGAAAGACCCCGAATGGCGGAGGTATGGGCGAACGCTTCTGGCCGGCAAGATGCTGGGCCTGGCTTTGCTGGCCGTTGTCATCGTGGGGGTGGCGGTAATCCCCGGAATGATCAGCGGAACGGTCCACGCGCAGGCGGCGGCGCCCGCGGCCAGTGCGCCGGCCGGTCCTTCGATCGCATCAATTCCCGATCTGACAGACATCACCAAGAATCCGCTGATCAATCCGATCAACACCATCTGGACGTTAGTCGCTGCCTTTCTGGTCTTCGCCATGCAGGCAGGGTTCACGATGCTCGAAGCGGGCTTCTGCCGTTCGCGCGAAACCGTCAACGTGCTGGTCGAATGCGTCTTCGACACCTGCCTTTGCGGGTTCCTGTACTACACGTGGGGCTATGCCTTCATGTTCGGCCAGGGAAATGGTTTCATCGGGTGGCACGATCCGAACGATGTCGCGGGCCAACCGACCACCAACTGGTTCTTTCTCAAGGGCGTAACGGCAATGACCGTCTACGGGACCACCGGCGTTCCCGTCCTGGCGCACTGGGTCTTCCAGTTCGCCTTCGCTGACTGCGCGTCGACGATTTGCTCGGGCACGATGATCGGCCGAACCGACTTCATCGGCGATATCCTCTATTCCATCTGCGTCTCGGGCTTCATCTATCCGATCATCGGCCACTGGGCGTGGGGACCCGACGGGTTCCTCTATACGATGGGCGCTCAAAACGCCCCGGCCGCTTGGGAGAATTACACTCACTTCCTGCCGGGCGTGAATCAGTACTTCCACGACTTCGCCGGTTCGACGGTGGTGCATTCCATCGGCGGCTGGATCGCTTTGGCGGGCGGAATCATGCTCGGGCCAAGGCTCGGTCGCAAGTTCAAGCGCGACGGCGGCGGCCCGATGCTGCCGCATGACCTGGTCATGGGTGTCATCGGCGGTTTCCTCCTGTGGTTCGGGTGGTACGGCTTCAACCCCGGCTCCTCACTGTCGGCGATGGATTTCGGCGGTATCGGCCGAATCTCCGCCAACACCACCCTCGCTGCATGCACGGGCGGTTTGGCGGCTGAGTTCTTCATCTACCTGCGCATCGGGAAATGGGACGCCGCCGCCATCACCAACGGCTTCCTCGCCGGCCTGGTCGCCATCACGTGCCCCTGCTACTGGGTCAGCCCGACCGGCGCGTGCATCCTCGGCGCAATCGCTGGCGTGATCGTCATCCTCGGCGTGGATCTCCTTGAATTCCTCCGCATCGATGACCCCATCGGCGCGTGGCCTGTTCACGGGCTCTGCGGCATCTGGGGGACACTGTCCCTGGGGCTGTTTGCTTGCGGCGACTACCAGGCCACCGGCAGCTCGCCGAACGGCGTTCCGGTCGTCGCTGCCGGGCAGGGACTCGCCGGGTTGTTCTATCACGGCGGCACCACGCTGCTGATCGCCCAGGCCATCGGCAGCGCGATCATCTGCGCGGCAACCTTCGGTATCGCGATGCTCATCTTCGCCATCCTCAATCTGTTCGGCCGGCTTCGCATTTCCGAACATGGCGAAAAGGAAGGTCTGGACATTCACGAGCATGGCATCTCGGCCTATCCCGAGTATGTTATCTCGGCCCTGGCCTCACCTCGCGGCATGCCGCGCGATACAATCGGCGTTCTCCCGCCCGAGATGGCGCGGGAAGAAGTGCTGGCGTCAAGATGACACTTCGCGTGTAGTCAATTGGAGTTGAACAGTGAACGTGATCGGCGGGTCGGGTTGTTTCGATCCGACCCGCCGATTGCTTCAGGCAAATTGGAGATTCGTACATGAAACTGATCGTTGCAATTATCCGCCCTGAAAAACTCGAGTCGGTGCAGGATGCACTGGACGAAAAGCAGGTCTATCTGATGACCGCATCCGACGTTCGTGGATGCGGAAGCCAGCGCGGCTACTCTGAATCGTACCGGGGCAACAAAGGCGTCATCCGCCTTCTTTCCAAGGTGAAGCTCGAGATCGCCGTCAACGAGGCGTATGTGAAGCCGACCGTTGACGCGATTCTCAAAGCCGCCCGCTCCGAGGGCGGCGGGCGCATCGGCGACGGGAAGATTTTCGTTCTCGATCTGAACGAAGCCTATCGTATACGGACTGGCGAAAGCGGAACTGTTGCGATTGGCCCGTGAGCCGGACATGATGTATAATAACGCGCTGCAGCGTTGAGACATTCAACACGCTCGGAAGCCTTCACCGGCTCCCGGGCGTTTTTTCTGTTGCGGAGGCCGAGGAATGCCGTATGAGCACCGTAGAGCACTCGAATAAGCCATTGGCATTAAGTCTGCTTTCCAGTGAACGTCCTCGAAATATCGGCTGGGTTCAGGCGGCAGGTCTGCTCTTTGGCGACTGGGGCACCAGCCGGCTCTATGTCCTCGGCCTGGCATTGTTTTTTGCCGGCAGAACCAGCTTCTGGCTCATCGCCGCGATGAGCTTGCTGATTCTTGCGGTGGCATGGGCCTATTCTCAGATTTGCCGCATCTATCCTGATGGAGGCGGCGTCTACACCGCCGCAAAGCAGACGAGCCGGACGCTTGCGGTCGTGGGCGCGCTGCTGCTCTTCGCCGATTACACGGTAACCGCGAGCCTCAGTTGTCTCGATGCGTTCCATTATTTCGGTCTGCCGCTGCACCATCACGTGCAGCAGGTGGAAACGCCCGCCGACACTGGCGGCACGCCTCCGGCAGCGGTCCGCCTGGCAGATCACAGTTACGACACCAATCGCCACGTCGATGCCGGAAAGATGCTCGACCCCAAACGCGAAAGCCCCAAGTCGGAAGCGGAGGGACTCTTTACCCTCGATTCTCCGGGCCTGTGGGCGATCGTCGCGATCGCCGCGATTGGCGCACTGAACCTGCTCGGCCCCAGGCACAGCGGGGGCTTTGCCATCGGGGCAGCCATCGGGATGATCTTCATCACGCTGCTGATCTCAGCGGCCGCGCTTCCGCAGATCCCCTGGCATGATCTCCCCCACCGCATCGGCAAGCCGGACTTCTCGCAGCCGGGCGAGGTCTGGGTGGCCTTCGTTTCGATTGTGCTGGCGCTGAGCGGCGTGGAAGCCATCGCCAACCTCACCGGCGTCATGTCGCGCCCGGTGGCGAAGACCGCCGCAAAGGCGATCTGGGTCGTGGCGGGCGAAGTCGCCCTCTTCAACATCATTCTCGCCATCTGCATGCTGGCCATCTACCCGCTGAACCGCGACGCCCATCTCGAAGACATGGCCGCATTCCTCACGGGAAAATACGTCGGGATTTGGGGTGAGTACGCGGTGAGAATCATCGGCGGAGTGCTCCTGCTCTCTGCCGGCAATACCGCCATCTCGGGAATGACGTCGATCCAATATCTGATGGCGCGCGACGGCGAACTGCCGTCGGCGATGGTCCAGCTCAACCGCTTTGGCGTCCCGTGGCTTCCCGCCGTCCTGGCGACCAGCGTCCCGATTCTCGTCCTGCTGATCATCCACAACCTCGACCAGCTCGCGGCCCTCTACGCCATCGGCGTCATCGGCGCTGTCGCCATCAATATCTCGCTGGTCTCGTTTCACCCCCGGCTGCGCCGCTATCGCCGCAAGATTCCGATGATGATGCTCGCCGCGGTATTGCTTGTCATCTGGGTGACGCTCGCCTATGTCAAACGCGAAGCGCTGCTGTTCGTCACCATCGTAATGGTCGTCGGCCTGGCCGCCCGGCAGCTCAACCGCTGGCTGGGCACGCGCAAGGGTCCCAAGACAAGCCTGCTCTCGCAGGCGATCGTTCAGCAGCTCACCAGCGAAGCGATGGCCAAGCCGAAGATTCTGCTGGGAACCTACGGCTCAACCGCGCTTGCCCACGCCGCCCTCAGTGAGGCCCGGCGCAGCGGCGCAACCCTGGTCGTCTGCTTCATTCGCTCGGTCCGCATCGCGCGCAACTTTGAAACCTCGCTCAATATGGAAACCGATCTGGCCGCCCTGCGCACGTTCGCCAGATTTCTCGACATGGGTCATGAGATGGGCGTTCCGATTCTTCCCGTCTACGACAGCGGCGACCACCCCGCCGAGCTGATTGCCGAAGCCGCCGCCATCACCGGCTGCGAACGAATCCTCATCGGCACCAGCCGGAAGGGCACGCTGTATCATCTGATCAAGGGGTCTTTTCACACCCAGCTTGAAGAGCTGCTGCCGCCCGAAATTCGCGTGGATGTGCTTCCCGACGAATCGGCTTCGCACACATCGGCGCAGGCGGTCGGGGCATGATTGAGAAGGATCGAGGGTGCGAGCACCGCTCCGTTTTCAGTCCAGCGGCGATTCCGCCGTATCACAGCCGTCTCGGCTGTGATTTCTGACCACAGCCGAGACGGCTACGCTATAGTCTACGGCATGACCGCTCAGCATTCTGACAAACGCTGCAAGCCTATCAGTGGCGACGGCCGTCCCGCTCTTTTTCCGTTCGTTTCGTCAACGGCGAGAGGATCAACGTCGATCATCCCTACGCCCTGATTATTCGCGCCGGAACATGCGTGTACATCAGCGCGAAAGGCGTTCCGACGCTTTTCGATGATGCCTGAGGACCGGAGCGTTGGATGGTGATAAACGTCAGGATCTTTATGCTGCCCTGGTCGCCTGCCCGCTTGAGGGTTCGTGACCCACGAGCACAACGCGGTCGCGGCCGGCTCGCTTGGCGGTCAGCAGCGCGCCGTCGGCCATGGCAAGGAGATCTGTGAACTCGGCAGCATCGTAGTTATCGCCGATGCCGAAGCTGACTGTAAATGGCGGGATCTTTCCGGCTTGCTGAGCCATGGCCAGATTCTTGCGGATGCGTTCCAACACCTCCGCTCCATCGGATGCGGAAGCATCGGGAAGCAGGAGCACAAACTCTTCACCGCCCCAGCGGGCCGCCACGTCTCCCGGCCGGATCGTCTCTCGAAGAGTCCGGCTGAACAGCCGCAATGAGCGGTCGCCGGTGTCGTGTCCATGCGTGTCATTCAATCGCTTGAAGTGATCCAGATCGCCGTACGCCACGGCAAAACGCGATCCCGATTTGACCAGATCGCGAACCTGTTCTTCAAAGCTTCGTCGATTGAGCAGGCCCGTGAGCGGATCGATCGACGCCTGCGACTCTGATTTTCGGAAGGCGCGCAGCACGCCGATGCGGTCCCCGGCCTTGGACGCGATCTGAACCAGCGTAGCCGCCAGTTCGTCCCCAGGGGGCAAGCGGTCCGGCCCAGTCGTGTGCAGAACGCCGACCGTCTTTCCCATGATGCTCAGCGGGACGCACAGGGCTGAGCAGGGCCCGCTCGGGCGCCCTTTGAGACGGGGGCAAGTGTCAAAGGACTCGCTCGTGTTGAAGCGGACGCTCTGCCCGCGACGGACAGCCGGGCAATCGTACGGCTTGACGACATCGCAAAGTCGATCGGACTCCTTCGGCTGCGTTGTGGCCACCCGATGCAGATGAGCCTTGCTCGAATCGGCCAACAGCGTTTCCGCCGGCGCTCCCGGAGCCACTTCTGCCAGCACCTCCTCCACAAGGCCGCGCGCAGACTCTTCGGTCTGGGCCATCTCCATTCCGTGGCCGAGCCGGCTTTCAAACTCCCGGCGCGCCGTCTCCGTCTCGCGCTGAGCGTTTCGCATTTTAATCGCGTCCTGCTGCGCCCGAATGGCCCGCACGCACGAACGCGTCACGAACAACCCGCCGGCCAGCGCCGCTCCGAGTGATGCCAGCAGCGTGTTCTCCGTGTGATGCGCGTTGGCCGCAGTGCCGGCAAACGAACCGGCGATCAAATCGTCATAGAGAGTTTCAAGCTGATCCAGGCCTTCATGCGCCCGCCTGAAGGACGTCCTGGCTTCCTCCAGCAGCGCGGGCCGTCCGGCGCCCTCCGCAGGCGCACGGTTGCTGTCGATGAATCTTGAGGTTGCTTCGATCCATTGGGCTTGCGCTGAAAAATATGCGCTGCGCAGGGCCTTCTCATTATCGCTGTGCGCGGCCAATTGAGCGAACCGTGCGTAACGGGAATCGCTCTCACGCACATTCTGGCGATAGTCGTTGAGGAGCGTCTCGAGGCGTGCGCGATCCGACGAACCTGTCCCCTGTTCCAGCGCGAGCTGAGCCTGGTAAAGGTCCCGGTCCGTCATCAGGATGAGCTGCAGGCCACCCACCTCCGTGTCGAGTTCGGCGCCATCCCCAGCCTGGATCCGATGCAGCCCGACGACTCCCACCGCCACCACCAGACCCATCGTTGCTAAAAGCCCGGCGCTCAGCAGCGCAACTTTGCGATGAGCTTCAATTCCCCCAAATCGTGCTATTGCGAACATTTGATAACCGATCCGATGAGCCGGAGGCAGGAGTGACCCCTGCACCGAGATGGCGCGTACAGCTAACTCTTTTATCGTGCCAAACAGAGCCTTCCTTGATGCTCAACAAACATAATTCGGACCTTTTCCAAACAGGACTTTGGCCGCAAAACGGCCGGCTTTGAAGAGGGAATCGCCAGCGCCGCGGTCCTCAGCATCGTTGTCGCAATCCGCCCGATAGCGCGATGCGCTGCCGATCTCATGGCGCACATGGCCGCGGATCGGTTGCTTTTCCGATGTCGTGCAGAAACGCTGAATGGCACTGCCATCGCCAACCGGTGTCACATTCCCAAAGACTCACCTTTACGTTTTTGCGGTTCAAGGCTAATCTCCGCCCATGGCAGACCCGGCGCAGACTCCGCTTCAGCTCAATACGCTTTACAATTCAGACTGCATCGCGGGAATGCTCCGAATCCCCCAGGGCAGCGTCGATCTGGCGTTTGCCGACCCCCCCTTCAACATCGGCTACAAATACGACGTTTACGAAGATCGGATGGAGGCCGAGAAATATCTCGCCTGGTCGAAAAAGTGGGGAGAAGCGCTGGTCCGATGCCTCAAACCCAGCGGCACCTTCTGGCTTGCGATCGGAGATGACTTCGCCGCCGAGCTGAAGCTGCTGTTCCAGCGGGAGCTTGGGCTGGTGTGCCGGAGCTGGGTGATCTGGTATTACACGTTCGGCGTGCATTGCAAACTCAAGTTTGCCCGCAGCCACACGCATTTGTTCCACTTCGTGAAAGATGCGAAGAATTTCACGTTTAACACTGACGAAATTCGCGTGCCGTCGGCACGGCAACTGGTCTATAAAGACTCACGTGCGGATTCCCGGGGGCGTCTGCCGGACGATACGTGGATTCTTCGCCCGCAGGATGCGCCGGACAGCTTCACGCCTGAGGAAGACACCTGGTACGTCCCGCGCGTTTGCGGCACGTTCAAGGAACGGGCCGGCTGGCATGGATGTCAGATGCCTGAGGAGATTCTGGGCCGCATCATCAAGGCGTGTTCAAACCGGGGAGAAACGGTTCTTGATCCATTTGGGGGAAGCGGCAGCACGCTGGTCACCGCCAAGAAGCTTCACCGAAGATTCATTGGTTTCGAATTGTCAAAGAGCTACGCCGCGCAGATCGAGAAGCGCCTCGCGGCAGCAAGCGCCGGCGATTCACTCTCCGGAGGGGAATCGTCCCCGATGGTCGCGCCGCCGACTCCCGCGACGCCCGGGCAGACACGCCGCAGAAGAGGGGTCGCAGAGACGGCGGAATCCTCCGTACCCCGCAAACGCAGCCGGCCGCCCAAAGACAAAAACGGGAAACATCTGAACGGAGAGAAGCGACTTTTCGTCCTTTGACACATGCACAACGTGATCTGCGGCGGTCGGCCATTAGAACAACCTGATGGTGACGGGGAGGGCAGCGAAGGGGTGCTCAAAAAATCGGGAGCTGATTCACCCGGCAATCTGCGAAGCGGAAAACTGCGAAGCGGAAAACTTGACCTGAAACGGCCCGGCTGTACATTCTCTCCCCACTATCTGTCGTTGACGAGGCTGGGTTGCCAGTAAACTTCGCCTGCGTGCGCGCGTATAGTCGATATGCAGTTATTGACAGGAGATAACGTGAAGATCGAGCCACATTGATGGCTCATGCTGACCGAACCCCTGCATGGTCAGACTGAGCCGACCATGCGGAAACCGGATGAATTGATCGTCTGGGGGCTTCGGAAAGCGACAATCGAAGCTCGGATCGCCGGCAGGCGGTATTGCCTGGCGCGATCTTTGACCCGCAGGGCCGATCCCGGTGTTTATCGGGAGCCGGCAGTCGCGAATGATTTCGTTGATTGCCGCGGAAAAGGCTTCCGCGGGTTTTGTGTTGGAGAAGGAAACGACCTATGTCACGCGACCTTACGAAGACTCGGAATATCGGAATTGCCGCTCACATTGACGCCGGAAAGACCACCGTCTCCGAGCGCATCCTCTATTACACCGGCAAGATTCATAAGATGGGCGAAGTCCACGAAGGAACCGCCGTCATGGACTTTGACGAAGAAGAGCAGAAGCGCGGCATCACCATCAACTCGGCCGCCACCACCTGTTTGTGGGACCGCAACGGCGAACGCTACACGATCAACCTGATCGACACGCCCGGCCACGTGGATTTCACCGCCGAGGTGGAGCGATCCCTGCGCGTGCTCGACGGGGCCGTCGCGGTATTCGATGGCAAGGAAGGCGTCGAGGCGCAATCCGAAACCGTCTGGCGCCAGGCGACCAAATACAACGTGCCGCGCATCTGCTTCGTCAACAAGATGGACAAGCTTGGCGCGGACTTCGACTTCAGCTTCAACAGCATCATCGAGCGTCTGGGCGCTCCGGCCGTCGCGGTGCAGATTCCCATCGGGCAGAGCGACACCTTTAAGGGGATCATCGATCTGCTGCGCGGCGTCGCGATTTATTACAAGCTCGACGACGACAAGGACAAAGGGAAAACAATCGTCGAGAAGCCGATCCCTGAAGAGGAAAAGGCGCGCTACGAGAAGTGGAAGACCACGCTGATCGAGCGCGTTGCCGAAACGGACGACACGCTCACGGAGAAATTCCTCAACGGCGTCGAGATCACCGAAGCCGAACTCCGCGCCGCTGCCGCGCCGCCACGATTTCTTTCAAACTGCACCCGGTCTTCACCGGGTCGGCGCTGAAGTACGTCGGCGTGCAGCGTCTGATCGACGGGGTCATCGACTATCTGCCAAGCCCGATGGACATCCCGCCGATCCAGGGACATGACCTGAAGGACCCTGACAAGGTCCTCTTGCGTCATTCCGATCCGACCGAGCCGTTCAGCGGACTCGCGTTCAAGATCGTCAGCGACCAGCATGGCGATCTGACGTACGTGCGCGTCTACAGCGGCCGGCTGGAAAAAGGGAGCCGCGTGCTCAACGCCAATCGCAACAAGCGCGAGAACGTCAGCCGGATGTTTCAGATGCACGCCGCCGACCGCAATCCGATCGACGTAGCCGAAGCCGGCGACATCGTGGCGTGCATCGGCGTCAAGGATGCGCTGACCGGCGATACGCTCTGCGATCAGGATCACCCGATCATCCTCGAGCGTCCGACGTTCCCCGAACCGGTCATCAGCATGTCGATCGAGCCGAAGACGGCCGCCGACAAGCAGAAACTCGGCGAAGCGCTCACCACGCTCAAGCGCGAAGATCCGACGTTCCAGGCGAAGTACGACGACGAAACCGGCCAGACGATCATCGCCGGGATGGGCGAACTCCACCTGGAAATTCTCCGCATGCGCCTGACGCGCGATCACCACGTCGACGTGGTGGTCGGCAAGCCGAAGGTCGCCTACAAGGAGACGATCACCAAGACCGTGCTCAACGTTCGCGGCAAACACGTGAAGCAGTCCGGCGGCCGCGGTCAGTTCGGCGACTGCTCGATCAACCTCGAGCCGTTCACCGGCGAAGGTGTCGAGCCTGAAGCGCTCAAGAAGATGGGCTGGGCCGATGGCGTTGCTTTCGAAAACAAGATCTTCGGCGGCTCGATCCCCAAGGAATTCATTCCGTCGATCGAGTACGGCGTGCGAATGTCGGCCAAGACCGGCGTGCTCGCCAACTACCCGATGATCAATCTCAAGGTCACGCTCGTGGACGGCAGCTATCACCAGGTGGACAGCTCGCAGATTGCCTTCGAGCTTGCCGGGCAGATCGCGTTCAAGGACGCGTGCACCAAGGCGGGAATGACGCTGCTCGAGCCGATCATGAAGGTCGTTGTGACCACGCCCGAGGAATTCGTCGGCAATGTCACCGGCGACCTCAATCGCCGGCGCGGCTTGATCGTCAACAGCGAACAGCGCGGCAACACGCGCTTTGTCGAGGCGGAAGTTCCGCTCAGCGAGATGTTCGGATACACCACCGAACTGCGCTCGATGAGCACCGGCCGGGCCAGTTCCGTGATGGAGCCGCTAAAGTATTCGCAGGTTCCGACCAATGTGAAGAACGCGATTCTCGAAGAGCTTGGATAGAGCACGCTGCGACTGATCGTATCGGGTTAGCCGCGACGCGCAGCGGAGCGAGTATTCGGACTCGAGATGGCGCAAGTGATCACGCGCGCAACCCCACGAATACGCGCTCCGCTCCGCGTCGCGGCTAACCTGCGCGGGACCAGACGCGCAGCGGAGCGAGTATTCAAAGGAGAGATGGCGCAAGTGATCACGCGCAATCCCACGATACGCGCTCCGCTCCGCGTCGCGGCTAACCTGCGCGGGACCATGGCACCTGGTGCAACAATGCAAACGGCAGCATCACGATGAAAATCTTGATCGGGACTCTTGGGATCGTAATGTTGACTTCCTGCGCAGCGATGCCGATGCGCAAGGCCGAGCCTTCGACTCAATCGGCATCGGAGCCCGCTACGCAGGGCGCCGAATCCGCTTCAACTGTTGATGCAGAAGGGTATCTGCAGCCGGTCGATCCGTTCGAGGTGCGCATTCGTCCCAAGGCGTATTCGGGCGAGCTGACGATTGTCGCGGCAGCGGCCAACGGATCATCCGTCAAGAGCGGCGATGTCCTCCTGCAGCTCGATGCCGAGCCGCTGAATCGTCAGTTATCCGCCGCCAGGAATGAGCTGACCGTGGCGCAGGCAAACGCCGATCATGCCGACGCAGAGGCGAAGCTCGCCGCCGAGTCAGATGCGCTCGCGATGCGCCAAGAGCAGGACTCGGTGCGGCAGGCGGACGACGCCGTGAAGTGGTGGGAGACGGTGGACGGCCCGCAGATGCTCCAACAGACGCAGCTTGGCGTGAAGGAAACCCAGGCGCAGGTCGACGATGAGCAGGACGAGCTCAATCAACTCAAAAAAATGTACAAGAGCGAGGAGCTGACCAACGCCACGGCGGACATCGTCGTCAAGCGGGCGCTGCGCACGCTCGAGGTGAGCCAGGCCCGGCTTGCAATGACGCGGGCGCAAGCTGACAAATTCAAGACCTATGAGTACCCGATCGCCAGGCAGAAGCCGATTGACGGGCAGACGTCAGCGCATCTTTCGCTGCGGCAACTGCAACTCGCTCAGGCTCAGGGCGAAATTCTCCGCAAGGCGGCGTTGGTGACGTCGCAGGCGGCATTGGACGACGCACGGCGCAAGGTCGCCGACCTGGCGGCCGACGCCGAGTCACTGACCGTCCGCGCTCCGACGGACGGCACGGTTGCGTACGGCCCTTTTACGCAGGGCGCATTCCAAGCTGATCCCAAGTCGTTGCGAATCGGCGAGAAAGTGGGACCGCAGCAGGTGCTGATGACGCTCTATTCGCCCGGCAAGCTGGAAGCGCGCGTTGATTTGCCGGAAGCGAAATTCGCGAAGCTGCGCCCGGGCGTTGCCGCAATCGTGCGGTCCGAAGCCTTTCCGGATATTCAATTGCACGGCGTCTGCGAGCCTGCGGTGCGCATCCCCTCGGCCGGGCAAAACGGGCCGATGTACGCGCAGACCATCGCGATTCATGATATTGATCCTCGGCTGGGGCCCGGCAGTCGGGTGAAAGTGCAGATCGATCTCGCTGGCGACGGAAATTCCGATTCCAATTCCAAGCCATAAACGGTGTCAGGGTGCAGGACAGTTTTGAATACCCAGTTTCCCCTCCCCTGCTACTCAGGATAAGGCCCGACTCAGGAAGCGACTTTCGGTCGCAACGTCGCGCCCGCAAGAACCGCATATCTCTGACGCTTCCGTGCAGGATGTGGGGAACCCCGTCCGCCTTGTGTCGCGTTGCGGGAGTGATCGCTCTTTTTCTCGCTGTCCGGCCGGTTGCGTGTTTCGGTGAAGTTGCGGCCACGCAGCCCGCCGTGCTTTCGCGCGACTCGATCGGCGCGGCCATCGTGCGCGGCGTTAAGTTTCTCGAAAGCAGTCAGACTGCCGAGGGGTGCTGGGGCACCGGCACCGTCAGCGCGGGCAACGAAGTGGATTCGATGGTTCCCGGCTCGCACGCCGCGTTTCGACTTGGGACCACTGCCCTGTGTTTGATGGCGCTCCGCGAGGCGGGCGAGCACGCCGCCCACGATCGTGCGCTGCAGTATTTGCTGCACGAATCGGACGCCCGCCGCGACGATGGGATGCTCATCTACAACACCTGGGCGCATATCTTCGTCACCCAGGCAATGGCGGAGGAGTTGCTGCATCAGGACCATCCCGATCCGCGGGTCGTCGAAGTCGCGGAGAGAAATATCCGCCATCTGGTGGAATATGCCACCTACGAGGGTGGCTGGGCCTACTACGATTTTCACGCCCAGACGCAGCTCGTCTCGATGGGTCCCACCAGCTTCGGCACCGCCGCGGGGCTCGTCGCGCTATATGAGGCTCGCCAAGCGAGGCTGGACGTCCCGCAACGGCTTGTCGACCTCTCGCTCCATCGGCTGGAGGAAATGCGAATTTCCGACGCAGCGTTCCTCTATGGCTCGGACTACCGATATGTCCCGCGTCTGCCCGCGAATCTGAGTCGCGGCGCGGTGGGACGGACTCAGCCGGCACATTTCGCAATTCACCTGTGGGATCCCGCCGGCGCGACCGTGCCTCAAATCATCGCCGGGCTGGACGCGTTCTTTACGAATCACATTTATCTGGAGATGGGCCGAAAGCGCCCCTATCCGCACGAGTCGTGGTATCAGACTTCGGGGTATTACTACTATTTCGACCATTACTACGCCGCGCGGCTCCTGGCGGATCTTCCCGCGGAGAAGCGCGCCGAATATGCCGCGAAACTGGCGGCGGTAATCGTTCCGCACCAGGAAGACGACGGATCGTGGTGGGACTACGCGATGTGGGATTACCACAAGCCCTACGGAACGGCTTTCGCGATCATGACGCTGCTGCGATGCGTCCCCGAGCAATGACACGTTTATCCGCTCAGGCAAGGTCTAACTGCGTTAATCGCTCACCACGTTTCCCGATGCACCAGCCGATCCAACGGCAACCGGCTCTTCGCCAGCGCCGGCCCGGGCAGCGGATATCCCATCGCAATAACGACCGGCACGACCTGACTCCGCGGAATTCGCAGAACCCGCCGAACCCGCGACTCGTCGAACCCCTCCATTGGAAGCGTCGCCAGGCCCGCCGCCGACGCGGCGAGCATCAGGTTCATCGCAACGAGCATCACCTGCTTGGTCGCCCAGAATCGTTTGTTGACCGCGGGAAGACTTGGGATCGGCCGAAAGATGCGAGCGACGGGAATCAAGGTTGATTTCCAGAGCCAGCCGAGTCCCAGCGGTCCCTGGCTGAAGGCCAGGGGAACAACGGAGCGCAAAAGGGTTTCATATTCCGCGCTGACCGCGCCGGCCGTGCGATCGGCGGCCAGCGCCGCGTCGAAATTATTGCGAACTACATCACCATCGCCCGCTAAAACGAGAACGACGGGAGCGTCGGTGACTTGCCGTTGGTTCATGCAGGCCGGCCGAAGGCGGGCACGGACTTTCGGATCAGTGACGATGACGAAATGCGTCGGCTGCAGGTTGTAGCCACTGGGCGCCCAGCGGGCGATGTCGATCAGGCGGTTGAGCAAGTCCTCAGGTACAGGATCGGGTCGAAAGTTGCGGACCGCCCGCCGATTGCGGGACAGTTGCTCGAAAGCCTCGAGGTCAGAACTGGTTTCCATGGACAGATGGTAGCATCGGGCGGGGGAAAGTTCGGATGCGAAACTCGAACGATCAATCGTCAATTTCGAATGATGAAGCTCGAATGACGTTCGAGGATTCGAGCTTCGACATTCGGACTTTGTGCGCGGCCCTCCGCCCAAAGGTTGCGTAATAGGCATCGGCTGTGCGCAAAAAGAGACCGGTGCTCGCCGTAACACCGGTCTCATCGACAGGCTGCCCGACCACTGGTCGGAGACCCACAGCCTGATGCATCTATCGACGAAACCGCAAACTGTATTGAATAATTCCCCCGCGCCTTGGTGTCTTCAGCGGCTGTATTATAATCCCGCCCCATGCCCCAGCCCCAACCCGTTGCGATGCTCGCCCTTGAGGATGGTACGGTCTTTACCGGCCGGTCGTTCGGCCATCGCGGCGTTGCCGAGGGAGAAGTGGTCTTCAACACTTCAATGACCGGCTATCAGGAGATCCTCACCGATCCGTCCTACAAGGGGCAGATCGTCACCATGACCTACCCGCTGATTGGCAATTACGGGATCAATCGCGTCGACGTCGAGAGCCGCAAACCGCATGTCGCCGGTTTCGTCGTGCGCGAATTGGCCCCGCTCTATTCCAACTACCGGGCCGACACGGATCTCCATCACTACCTGATCGAAAACGGCGTCGGCGGGATCGAGGGCATCGACACCCGCGCGCTCACGCGCAAGCTTCGAGTGGGCGGCGCCGATGCGCGGCGTCCTCTCCAGCGAGATTCTCGATGCGGCTGCGCTGGTCAATCGCGCCAGGCATGCCGCCGCGATGGCCGGAGCCGACTGGGTGCAGGCGGTCAAGCCGGACGAGGCATACGGCTGGGACGAAGATCAGGGCGACTGGCGCCTGGGGCGCGTCGAACGCGGGGACGGACTGCACGTGATCGCGCTCGATTGCGGAGCCAAGCACAACATCCTCCGGCATTTCATCGAGCGCGGAGTGAAGGTGACCGTGCTGCCGCCCGAAACATCGGCGGAAGAAATTCTTCGCCATCGCCCCGACGGCCTGTTCATCAGCAACGGCCCCGGCGACCCGTCGGCCCTCGATTACGCGGTCAAGCCCATCCAGGGCGTCATCGGCAAAGTGCCGATCTTCGGCATCTGTCTCGGCCATCAGCTCCTGGGCCGGGCCTTGGGCGCTTGCACCTATAAGCTCAAGTTCGGACATCGCGGCGGCAATCAGCCGGTCAAGAATCTCGATACCGGCCGCGTCGAGATCACCAGCCAGAACCACGGCTTTGCCGTCGACCGCGAATCCCTCGAATCCCGCGGGGGAGTCGTGACTCACGTCAACCTCAACGACGGCACCGTCGAAGGCTTCCGCCACGGCGATCTCCCGCTCTTCTGCGTCCAATATCACCCCGAAGCCAGTCCAGGTCCGCACGACGCCGCTTATTTGTTCGACGCGTTCGTCGAAATGATGAAAACCAAAAAACCCCCCAGTTCCAAGCGGCTCGCTGAGTTGCAGGCCCTTCGCGAGAGCCAGCCGTAGTTCCGGATTGCAATTGAGACATGCGTGCGGGCGCAGTCTCACTGCGTGCGCAGCACTCCGAATCCTTTGGTTAGCCGCCTCGCTTGCGAGGCGCCTCTAACGGCGCATCTATTTCGAACTGCCCCGCTCGTAAAATCGCGCCATTAGACGCGCTCGCAAGCGAGGCGGCTAACGAATTTGGAGTGCTGCGCACGCGGGGAGCAAATTCACAACGCTTCGCGCAGCGGCTACCCCCCAACGATCGCTCCGATGATATAGAACGCTTCCACTCCCGATGAGACCGCGTCAGGCAGCGGCGCATCGACCGGGTCATGAGAGATGTCTTCCTCGCAAACGAAGAACCGCAGGAGCGGGCGGCGCTTTAAGGTGACGTGGTCCCGGATCGTTCCGCGCAGCACCGGGTAGGCGTTCTCAAGAGCGTCCAGAATGGTTCGCTGCGTCACGGGCTCGGCGACTTCGATGCGCACCTCCCGGCCGACTTGCGCCAGCGTCTGCAGATGCGGCGGGAGCACGACGCGAATCATGGCAGGGTTTGCGCCTCCACCGAAAGAACCGCGGGCAGATCGCGGACGATCGGCGACCAGTTCTCACCGCCGTCGGGCGAACCGTACACCTGACCCCCGGTGGTGCCGAAATAGATCCCGCACGGATCCAATTGGTCGACGGACATGGCGTCGCGCAGCACGTTTACGTAGCAGTCCTGCTGCGGCAGGCCGCGGGTCAGCGCTTCCCATTCGTTGCCGCCGGCGCGGCTGCGGTAGACGCGCAGCTTCCCATCCGGCGGGTAATGCTCGCTGTCACTCTTGATCGGCACGACGTATATCGTCTGGGGTTCGTTGGCGTGAACATCGATGGCAAAGCCGAAATCGGTCGGGAGATTGCCACTGACCTCATGCCAGGAATCGCCGGCATTGTCGCTGCGCATCACGTCCCAGTGCTTCTGCATGAAGAGCACATCAGGCCGCGACGGGTGCATGGCGATCTTGTGAACGCAATGCCCGACTTCGGCAACCGGATCGGGAATATGCTCGGAGCGCAGCCCCCGGTTGATCGGGGTCCAGTGTTGCCCCGCGTCGTCAGTGCGAAAAGCCCCCGCGGCGGAGATCGCGATGAACATGCGTGCCGGGTTGTTCGGGTCCAGCAGAATGGTATGCAGGCACATCCCTCCGGCCCCAGGCTGCCAGCGTGCCCCCGAACCGTGCCGACGCAGGCCCGCAACTTCCTGCCAGGTCTGCGCACCGTCGGTGGAGAGGAAGAGCGCCGCGTCTTCGACGCCGGCGTACACGCTGTCGGGATCGGCCAGCGAAGGTTCCAGGTGCCAGACGCGCTTGAATTCCCAGGGGTGGGGCGTGCCATCGTACCATTGGTGCGTACCGGCGATCCCCTCATACACAAACTTGTTGCCGGCGGCGTTCCAACTTTTGCCCCCGTCATCGGAACGCTGGATGACCTGCCCAAACCAGCCGCTGGATTGCGAGGCAAAGAGCCGGTCTGGATCAGCCGGCGACCCCTTGACGTGGTAGATCTCCCACCCGCCAAAGTGCGGACCATCGACGTTCCAGCGCTGTCGCGCAGCGTCTGAAGTCAAAATAAACGCGCCCTTGCGCGTGCCGATGAGAAGCCGAACGGCGCTCATGCAATCTCCTTTGAGCTCGATGCAGCCATCCTTGGCGGCGGCACCGATCGTGACAACAAAGGCTATCCTATGCCGTGCGCATTTTGATCGCCGAACGGGCGAAAATCCATCGCAGCTTCGGTACTTAGCGCGGTGCCGCCCAAGGCCGCCGAATGCTGCGATGCGAGATTGCGCGAGAACGTCGGCACCATCGTCCCTTCGCAAACCGGTGTAGGTGACGAAGCCCGACAGAAGCGGTTCGCCTCCCCGCCGGATTGTGCTTAAAGTGTAGTTGCCATGTTCACCGGGATCGTGGAAAAAACGGTACGGGTTGTCGGCGTCGCAGCCGGGCCCAGGTTCATTCGGCTTACTCTGGCGCTGGATTCATCGGATCTGCGCGACGGCGAGAGCGTCGCCGTGAACGGCGTCTGCCTCACTGTCGCTGACCGCCCGGCCGGAGAGGTCGGCTTCGACGTGATTCAGGAAACGCTCTCCCGCACGAATCTCGGGTTGCTCAAAGCCGGCGATGATGTCCATGTTGAACGCTCGCTGCGAATCGGGGATCGTCTCGATGGCCACTTCGTGCAGGGCCACGTCGACGGCACGGCCCGGCTCGCTGACTTGCGAGCCAACGACGCCGAATGGCGGCTGAAGCTTGAATGCAGCGCGGATTTGGCAAAATATGTCATGCCCAAAGGATCGGTCACCCTCGACGGCGTAAGCTTGACCGTCGCCGCGGTCGAAGGAAACGTCTTCGAGGTTGCGCTGATCCCGACGACTGTGCAGTTGACCACGCTGGCTCGGCGTCCGATCGGATGGCCGTTCAACCTCGAATGTGACATCCTCAGCAAGACCGTGATTTCCTGGCTTGAACGCCAGCACAAATAGGCCGAAAATATTGGGAAGGCACGGAGGCACGAAGGCACGAAGGCACGAAGGGAAGAGATAGGCGAGCAACGAGTGACTTGTGGCTATCGTTTCGACATTCGGTCATTCGTCATTCGGGTTTGATTCTGATTTTGGGTTTCGTCATTCGGGTTTTAAATCGAGAGGGTTTCGTCATTCGGATTTTGAATCGAAAGGGTTCGTCGTTCGGATTTTGAACCGTCAGGGCTTCGCTTAATGGATTATCGACCCACCATCGCGATCAGCATGGGAGACCCGGCCGGGATCGGCGCGGAGGTCATCGTCAAGGCGCTCTCCGATCCGCAGCTCCGGCTGCGCGCCCGCTACATCATCTACGGCATGAATGAATTGCTCAGTTACGCCGCCGACACCGCGGAACTCGACGTCTTCTGGTGGCGCAATCAGTACAACGGCCGGCTGCGAAGCTACGGACATGACGTTGTCGTCGTCGACTACGATCAGTACAGCATGCTTGGCTCGGCCATCCGCAGCCCCAGCAAAATGGGCGGCGAGGCATCGATGCGGTTTTGTGTCGATGCGATCGATTCGGCCAAGCAAAAGCTCGTCGATGCCGTGGTCACCGCGCCAATCGCCAAGGAGAGCTGGAAGCTGGCCGGCTACCATTATCCGGGACATACGGAACTCCTGGCCGAGCGAACGGGAGCCCGCCGGCACGCGATGATGTTCGCCGGCGGACCGATCAAGGTGGTGCTCGCGACGGTGCATGTTCCGCTCATGGGACTTTGGGGCCGATTAAATATCGGCGCGGTCTTCCAGCCGATTGAGCTGGTGCATCAGGCGATGGTCGAGTGGTTTGACACTCCTAAGCCGCGCATCGCTGTCTGCGGCGTCAATCCGCACGCCAGTGAAAACGGTCAGTTTGGCGACGAAGAAGAACGGATCATCTCCCCCGCGATTCTCATGGCTCGCGATCAGGGAATTGACGTCACGGGCCCGTATCCGGGCGATACGATTTTTCTCCGCGCTCGCGACGGCGAATTTGATGCGGTTGTCGCCATGTATCACGACCAGGGCCTTATTCCGGTCAAGCTCCTTGCCTTCGATCAGGCGGTGAATCTGACGCTCGGCCTGCCGATCATCCGGACCAGCCCCGATCATGGCACCGCGTTCGATATTGTGGGAAAAAATCGCGCCAATCCCGGATCGATGCGCGCCGCCATCGATCTGGCGATCAACCTCGCGACACGCCGGCATGCTCGCGAGGAAGCCGCCTCGCGACCAACGGAAGGGCCGGCCAAGCCGGGGTGACGCGGGTTGACGTGATGGCCCTCTCGAAACCTCCATCCCCCGCCGACGCTACGGTCCACGACGGCCCTTCCGACGCGGAAGTCGTCGCAATGTTGAACTATGCTGCTCCGGCGTCATCGCCGGGGAAGCGCGCGAAAAACTTCCGCCTGGCCGGCACCGGTCTCAATCCCCTGCTCACCTACGCCTCGGCGGTCGGATTCGTGCTCTTCTGGGTGCTCGGCGCTTTGGCGCTGTCGATGTTCGGGCCGATCTTCGCGATCATTGTCACTGCGGGCATCTGCGGGGCGGCCGCTGCACTCTCCGCCCGGCAATTGCGACGCGATGCCCGCATCGGAGCGCGTCTCTGCCCCAAATGCGGCTGCGATCTTCGCGATGTCGGTGATCGCTGCCCCGGATGCGGCGGACCCGTTCCCGAAGAAATCCTCCGCTGGCGACGTTTACGGCCTCGGCTGGAACCGGGGATGGAAGGGTATGTTCCTCCAAAAGTTTTGTTGCCGCGGCCGTCGCAGGAAGCTGCCACGCGTTCACTGGAGGATCCGGCCACGCAGGGGTGAATGCGTCAGCATCCCCGGTTAGCCGCGACGCGCAGCGGAGCGAGTATTCGTCGCGAGGGGGTCACCCCGGTCAGACCGCGCTGTCTCTCGTTCCATCACGCGCTCCGCTGCGCGTCGCGGCTAACCATTGCCGCGGCACCGACGCTCCGACATAAGTTGAGAACTCCTGTTATCGAAATTTCTCTCAAGTCTGTCGCGGCCAGCATCGGCAGGACGCACATGCCACCGATTGCGTAGAATGCACCGCTCATATGCGGCGCGATACAGCGGCATTGGCCGGCGAAACCTTCGACCTGTTCGTCATCGGCGGAGGAATTATCGGCGCGGGGATAGCGCGGGACGCGTCGTTGCGCGGGCTGCGCGTTGCCCTGGTCGATCAGGGGGATTTCGCGAGCGGGACCTCCAGCCGATCCTCCAAGCTGATCCACGGAGGGTTTCGCTACCTTGAGCAACATGCTTTTCACCTGGTCGCAGAATCTTGCCGCGAACGGGCGATCCTTCGGCGGATCGCGCCTCACCTCGTGCGGCCGGTCCCGTTTCTGCTGCCGGTGTATGAAGACAGTCCGCGCTCGCTCCTGACGATGCGGATCGGCATGACGCTTTACGATCTGCTGGCGTTGTACCGCAATACCGCCCCGCATCGCACGCTCTCACCCGAAGCAACGCTCAACGCCGAACCGGCGCTGCGTGCCGACGGCCTGCGCGGCGCAATCCGCTATTATGATTGCGCTGAGGACGACGCGCGTTTCTGCATCGAGAATATTCTCCACGCCGCCGATCTGGGCGCGCGGTGCAACAACTATTGCCGGGTGATTGCGTTGGAACACAGCGGTGGACGCATCGCCTGGATCCACCTTCGCGATGAATTGCTTGGCAACGAAATCAAAGTCGCGGCGCACGCGGTGGTCAATGCCGCCGGCCCTTGGGTTGGGCGGGTCGCGGCACTGGGGGGAGTCGATGCATCGACTGCGTTGCGGCTGAGCCCCACCAAGGGCGTTCATCTGCTTCTGCCGGGATTAACCAGGGAACACGCGATCGCAATTCAGTCGCAGGACCACCGGATTTTGTTCATCATCCCCTGGCACGACTGCTCCATCGTCGGGACCACCGATACAGACTATTCCGGCGATCCTGGTGAAGTAAGCGCGACCGCGGAGGACATCGACTATCTGTTATCACAGATGAGTTGCGCCTTGCAACGCGAAGTCAAGCATGACGAAGTGATCACCATGTTCGCGGGCGTGCGTCCCCTGCTCGCCGCCGATGCGAAAGAGCCGTCCTCACGTTCGCGCGAACATCGTATTCTCCGCCAGGGCGCAAATTTCATCACCGTAGCGGGCGGCAAATACACGACGTATCGAAAGATTGCCGAAGAGACGGTAAACGAGGTGTATCAGGTCCTGGGCCGCAAGGTTCCCAAATGTGAGACCGCGTACGAGCCGATTCCCGCGCGATCGCGCGATCGAAGCGGGCCGCTGCTGTGCGAGCATCCAGAGGTGTTTGAAAGCGATGTGCCGCGAGCCTGCCGCGATGAGATGGCAATGAGCGTCGATGATGTGATGTGGCGCCGAATCGGTCTGGCGCTGAGCCGATGCGGCGGAGAGCAAACAGCTCAGCGCGTGGCATTGCTGATGGCTTCGGAGTTGAACTGGGACCAACAGACTATGGGGGCATCGGCTGAAAAATATCTTTCCCGTGGCATGGTCGTCCCGCCCATGCGAACGACGCCGACGAGAGAAAACTTCTGATATCGAGGTGTTTCTTACGCTCCGCGCAGCTCGCATGGGCGGGACACCCATGCCACGCATGCCACAGGGGGGTGTAACTTTTATTTGTGGCGATTGCAGATTTTGCGATCGTAGGGCGGGATTCATCCCGCCGTTTTCTCAGCCGGCCAACAAATCGGCGGGATGAATCCCGCCCTACTCGGAGCCGATCGCCACTTTCGAGCGCCACACCCCCACAGGGAAGCGCAGCGGGGAAAGCTTGGAAACGTGTTCGGCGTCCCTACAATCGTGCCATGACCGTTCGTCCGGCAAGACCAGAAGACGTGCTTTCAGTGGTGCCGATGGTGCGAAAGATTGCCGCGTTTCACGAAGCGCTCGATGCCTCGAGATATGCCTGTCGCGAAGACGTCGGTGAGATGTATCAGCGATGGCTGACGGATCGGGCGACCGATGGGCGAAGCGTGTTTCTTGTGGCCGAACCTGGGGCAGACGTCGCGGGTGCTTCGCTGGCAGGTTTTTTAATCGGCAGCGTTGAGAAGGAAATTCCGATTTACCTGCTTCGGGAGTTCGGCCTGATTCATGATCTGTGGGTCGAGAATGAATATCGCAATGAAGGGATCGGGCGACAGATGGTGACCCTGGCCGTCGAGCGGTTCACTCAGATCGGCGTGTCCCAGGTGCGGCTGCACGCAGCGTGGGACAACGCGCCGGCGCGAACGCTCTTCAAACGCTGCGGCTTTCGCCCCAGCACTGTGGAAATGCTTGTTGACCTGGAGATGGCATGATCGTTTGTATTGGAACGACTCCCGTGTATCAGCGCACGATGGTGCTGGCGCGGCTGACTGTTGACGCGGTGAATCGCACGGCCGACGTGCATGATTATCCATCCGGCAAGGCGATCAACGCCGCGCGCGTCTTGAAGGAACTGGGCGAGGAGGAGATCGTCGTTGGATTTGCGGGCGGTAGCCGGGGCCGGCTCATGCTCGAAGAGTTGCAGCAATCGGGGATCCGTCACGATTTTGTATCGATCGAGCAGAATACCCGTCAGTGCATCACGCTGATCGATTGCTACAACGGCACCGCGACGGAGATTGTTGAGGAAGCCCAGCCTGTCGACGCCGCTGCCTGGCAGCAACTGGAAACGAAGCTCAGGCATTTGGCCGACGAGGCGTCAGCGGGCGACGTCTGGCTGTTCTCCGGAACCCTGCCGCCGGGCACCCCCGATGATGCGTATGCACGCCTGGTGCCGATGCTGCTTGCCAAAGGCATCCGCGTCATCGCCGATGTGCAGGGTGAGCCGCTGCTGCAGATGCTGCAGCAAAAGGGGATCATCGCGAAGCTGAACCGCGATGAATTCGGCTCGAGCATGCAGGTGCCGGTCAAATCGGACGCTTCGCTGCGCGAGGCGGTCAAACTCGCGGTCAGAACAGAAAATGCCATAGTGATCACGCTTGGAAAGGATGGGGCACTCGCTGGTGACAAAAACGGATTGTGGCGCATCTCCTCGCCCAAGATCAGCGCCGTCAGCGCTGTTGGCTCCGGCGACTCGTTTGCTGCCGGTCTGGCGGCTGGTTTGCGCCGCGGATTGACGTTGCACGAGGCATGCGCGCTCGCGTCAGCCTGCGGCGCAGCCAATGCGGAGACCCCCTACGCCGGTCATCTGCAGCGAGAAGAGGCCGAGCGGTTGCTTGGGGAAGTAACGATCAAGCCGGCGTGAGGAGCGGTTTCAAGATCGCTGGAGCCCGTTTCACAACCCCACGCCGAGTCTGAGGTGCGCCGAAGGCCCGGATCGCACGCCGGACAATCCGAGCCTTCGGAGTACCTCAGACTCGGCGTGGTGGGCGAATCTCGGGTTATGAAACCGCGACTAAAGCAACGCTCGCGCGTGACCCGCGCCGCCCGGTCGATACAATGCGGCCGATGGCGGCTCACGCGAATACGGTTCCGGTAACGGTCGAAGGCCGGCGCTACGACGTTCTCGTTGAGCCGGGGCTTCTGGGGAACATTGGCACGGTCGTCGCGAGATTGACGCGCGCTTCCAAAGCCGCCATCGTCACAGATTCAAATGTCGGCCCGGTATATGCCGATTCGGTGGCGCGCTCGCTGCGATCTGCCAATATCGAGGCGGTCGTTGCCACAATCCCTTGCGGCGAAGATCACAAGAACCTTGCCGGCCTGTCGGGCGTTTACGACACGATCCTGCATCATCAGGTCGAACGCACCACGCCGATCCTGGCGCTGGGCGGCGGTGTGATCGGCGACATGACCGGGTTCGTGGCGGCGACGCTCCTGCGCGGCGTGCCGTTTATTCAGGTGCCGACGACGCTGCTGGCGATGGTGGACGCGAGCGTGGGAGGGAAAACGGGAATCAACCACGCGATGGGGAAGAACCTGATCGGGGCATTCCATCAACCGATCGCGGTGCTGATCGATCCGGACACGCTGAAGACACTTCCGCCGCGCGAACTGCGCGGGGGGCTTGCCGAGTGCATCAAGCATGAGATCATCCGCGATGCCGAGGGCTTCGGTCGCCTGGAATCGGAGATCAGCCGTGCTCTCGAACGGGATATTTCCTATCTCTCCGCGCTCGTCGCGCACAATGTTGCAATCAAGGCATCGGTCGTGGAAGCCGATCCCTTTGAAAAAGGGGAGCGTGCCCACCTCAACTTCGGGCACACGTTCGGGCATGCGATCGAGAGCGTCTCACGCTATGCGTATTCACATGGCGAATGTGTTGCGCTGGGGATGGTGGCTGCATCTCGTCTGGCGACCGATCTGGGAATGCTCGATGAAAAGTCGCGGAGCCGGATCGTGGGAGTGATCGCCAAAGCAGGATTGCCCGTCAGCGGCATGCAGCTCGATCCGCGTGCGGTCGCCCATGCGATGATCTTCGACAAGAAGGTGCGCGGCGGCCGGATTCGCTTCATTTTGCCGGATCGGATCGGCCATGTGGTGATTCGCGATGACGTGCCCGCGGAAGCCGCGCTCGCAGCGCTGCAATCATTGGGCACTCTCTAAAAGGAGTTGAACGTTGGGTCTGCGTCATTGGCTGCAACTGTCGCTGACATCGGGCATCGGCCCGGTTCTTTCGCGCAGGCTGGTTGCGCTGGCGGGGAGCGCCCAGGCCGCCTGCGGCGCTGATGCGGCGCTGCTCGAATCGGTCGAGGGAATCGGCGCCGGCAGGGCCGGACACATCGCTGCCGCACTGCGGGCGTCAGCGCATGAAGTGGATGCCGAACTGCACGCCGCGACGGCAGCCGGCGCGCAAATCATCTGTCCTGACGACACATCATACCCCCTGCTGCTGCGGGAAATTCCCGATCCTCCCTGCGTGCTGTACGTGCGCGGAACCCTGGAGCCGCGGGATCTGAACGCGCTGGCGATCGTTGGCAGCCGCAAATGCACTTTTTACGGACGCGAACAAGCCGAGCGTTTTGCCGCGCTGCTGGCGGGGGCGGGAATGACCGTCGTGAGCGGCGGCGCCCGCGGCGTCGATTCGGCGACGCATCGCGGCGCGCTGTCTCATCCCAACGGACGCACGATCGCCATCCTCGGTTGCGGCGTCGATGTTGCATACCCGCCGGAGAACGCCGTGCTTTTTGCTGCCATTGCAAACCGCGGCGCGGTGGTGAGCGAATATCCGATGGGCGCCGAGCCGGCCCGCGAAAACTTCCCCCGTCGCAATCGCATCATCAGCGGCATGTCTCGCGGGGTGCTCATCGTCGAGGCCGATGAACGCAGCGGCGCGCTGATCACCGTGCGCGCAGGCGTACGACGACCAGAGCCGGCCGGTCTTCGCGCTGCCGGGCCGGGTGGACAATCCGCTTTCGGTGGGACCGCACCGGCTCATTCGCGACGGCGCGATCCTGACGACTTGTCTGGAGGACATTCTGGATGGGTTGACGCCATTGCCCGATTCCGCCGGCGTTGCGCCGCCTGCCGAGCCGGTTTCAGTGGCAGTCATCGAGACCGCTCCTTCGATCACCGACGGCGGCTTCACCGATCAGCAGCGGCGGATGCTTCAATGCCTCGGCGGCGAGGAGGCGAGCGTGGATCGGATCATCGATGTCACGTCGCTGCCGGCCCAGACCGTCCTGCAGGAATTGACCTATCTGACGCTCAAGGGCGTTATTCAGCGCGTTCACGGGCAGGTATACGCACGAAGAAAGCCCCGATGAAAGTTCGTCACGACATGGTGGCCTGCTTTGTCGTTCGCTGCGGCGAGGCTGGATCGCTGTGCGAATTTCTGCAACTTCGTCGCTCGCCGGGAGAATTCATGGGCGGAGCGTGGTCCACGGTGCGGGGAAAGATTGAGGCGGGCGAAACCGCCTGGGGCGCGGCTCTGCGGGAATTGAAGGAAGAAACGGGGCTCGCGCCCATGGAGTTCTTCCAGTTGGATACCGTCGACATTTTTTATCTTCACGGGGACGACACGTTGTGGCACTGTCCCGGATTCTGTGCGATCGTGCGCCGCGATGCCCCCGTCACGCTGAATCATGAGCATGATGCGAGCCGCTGGGTGCATCGCGAGCAGATCGATCGGACGTTTCTGTGGCCCGGGGAACGGGCGCAGCTTGCAGAGGCGTGCCGGGAAATCTTGGACGGGGGCGCTGCCAGGCCGTACCTTCGTATTGCTCTTCCAAACGAGGAATCACCAACATGCCAAAAGCGTCGATCTCCGTAAAACCGGCCAAAACGCCCGCGACAATGGATCAGCCGCCGTCGGAGCTTCGCATCGCCGCGATCGATGTCGGGTCCAACAGCCTGCACATGGTCATTGCACAGGCTGACGCCGACGGCGCGGTGACGACCCTGTGGCGGATGAAGGAAATGGTCGGGCTGGGGCGGCTGAGCTTTCCGTCGCAGCGTCTATCAAAGGAGGCGATGGATCGGGCCGTCGCGGCGCTGGGCCGGTTTCAGGACACGGCGCGCTCCCGCGGATGCGAAAAAATCCTCGCCGTCGCAACCAGCGCGGTCCGCGAGGCAATCAACGGCGGCGATTTTCTCGTGCGGGTGCGGCGGGAGCTCGGCTTGCTGGTGCGCGTCGTCTCCGCGCGCGAAGAAGCCAGACTGATTTATCTGGGGGTGCGCCATGCAATCGAACTGGGCAACCAGCCGAATTTCATCATGGACGTCGGCGGCGGGAGCGTGGAATTCATCGTCGCCGACGGAACTAAGCCGCAGTTGCTGGAGAGCCGGAAACTGGGCGCGGCTCGGATGACGGCGCGCTACATTTCTTCGGATCCGGTCAGCGCCGAAGACCTCAAGTCGCTGATGAATCACTACGACCGCGAGCTTCGACCGCTCTGCGAGAGCGTGCTCGCCCTCAAACCCGTGGCCGCGATCGCCACCAGCGGGACGCTGGAGAATCTCGCGGCGATGTGCGCGGAATTTTACGATCGCAATTCCAAACGCGATCCCTCGGTCATCGAGAAGGAGCCGCTGTCGCGTCTGGTCGCGGCTTTGCTGGAAAGCCGCTCCAAAGATCGGGCCGCGATCAACGGCCTGGACGATCAGCGCAAGGACCAGATTGTGGCCGGGGCCCTGCTGGTCAATGAAGTGCTGCGACGGCTCTCGCTGAACGAGATGAAGTTGTGCAAATCCGCTCTGCGCGAGGGAATCCTGGTGGACTATCTTGCCAGGCATTTGCCGGATTTGTCGATCCGGCGGGAGGTCCCGGACCCGCGCCGGCGGAGCGTGCTGGACCTGGGGCGGCGCTGTCACTGGCATCAATCGCACAGCGAACAGGTGGCCCGCATCTGCCTCGAACTGTTCGATCAGCTCGCGCCGATCCATCGGCTGGGTCCCGACGCCCGCGAGTTGATCGAGTACGGCTGCCTGCTGCACGACATCGGGTGGCACATCGCCCGCCAGCGTCATCACAAACACAGCATGTATCTGATTCTCAACGGCGATCTGAAGGATTTCACCCGCAACGAAATCCGCATCATCGGCAACATCGCGCGATACCATCGCAAGTCAGGCCCCGCGAAGAAGCACGCGGAGTTTGCCAGGCTTTCGCCGCACGGGCAGAGGATTGTTGAAATCGGCGCGGTGCTGCTGCGCATCGCTGACGGGCTGGATCGCAGCCACGGAGCCGTCGTGTCGTCAGTGAAGTCCAAGGTCGGGCGGAAGCGGATCGATATCGTGGTGAACTCCAAGAGCGACGCGGAGCTGGAAATCTGGGGGGCGAGAAACAAAGCGCCCATGCTGGCGAAGCTGTTGGGGCATGCGATCACGTTTCACCAGAGCGGGACGTAGCGATAGTCGCTACACCAACCGCACCGGCACGTCATGCCCGGCGAGAAATCGTTTCACTTCGCCGATCGAATGCGTTTTGAAATGGAAGATGCTCGCGGCGAGCGCCGCGTCGGCGTGCCCGGTCGTGAGCACGTCGAGAATATGTTGCGGCGAGCCCGCCCCGCCGCTGGCGACGACGGGAATTGTTACCGAGTCACTCACCGCCGCCGTCATCTCCAGGTCGTATCCGCTCGTCGTCCCGTCGGCATTCATGACGTTGAGGACGATCTCACCCGCCCCGAGTCGCTCGGCCTGCTTTACCCAGTCCATCACACGGATGCCGGTTGGAGTTCGTCCGCCGTTCACGAAGACTTCCCAGATTTCCCGGCCGTCGCGCATGATGCGGTTGGCGTCAAGCCCGAGCACGGTCGCACACCGTCCGAACTTGCGGGCGACCTCGGCAAGCAGCGCGGGATTTTTGACAGCCGCCGAATTGAGGCTCACTTTTTCCGCCCCTGCCTGGATCAGGCGGGTGGCATCGTCGAGCGTCCTGATGCCGCCGCCAACGGTCAACGGCATGAAAATGTTTTCCATGACGCGCGCAACCAGATCTGCCATGATCTGGCGGCCCTCGAAGCTCGCAGTGATGTCGTAGAACACCAACTCGTCGGCGCCCTCGTCCTGATACCGCCGAGCCTGCTCTACCGGGTCGCCGGCATCGACGTGATCGAAGAATTTGATGCCCTTGACGACGCGGCCGCGATCGACGTCCAGACAGGGAATGATCCGTTTGCTGAGCATAGAATATCCGTGAACCGCAATTATCAGACACCGGGCAGCATGGGCGAAATTGACGCCGCGCGGGGAAGCGGATCTGTCGTAGCTTGTAACGCCGCAGGTCGCCAGTCACTGCGGCTAGGGTGATCCCCTATTCCAGAAGTCTTCTTGACAGTACGGCAAACCAGACGTACGTTCCAGAAGCAGAAGTATCACTCTCAACTCTCCCCCGCTGCTTGAGTTCGACAACGGCGGCATGGTTCGCCGGTCTTTATCCGTAGCAATGGCGCAGACTGAAACCAACGTCTCTGCAGACACCGAGATCGGCAAGGCCGTGGTCGATGCCGGTCTTGCCACTCAGAACGAAATTGACTACTGCCGCGAGCAGCAGAAACAGGCTTCGGATCCCAATCAGCGCAGTCTCTCGGACCTGCTGGTTGAGAATTCCTTCATCACCGCCAACCAGGCAAAGCGTCTGAAGCGGCAGTTCGATGAGCGCAAGCAGTCGCAGATTCCCGGATACCAACTGATCACCAAGTGCGGCAAAGGGGCGATGGCGACGGTCTACAAGGCACGTCAGATCTCGCTGGATCGCATCGTCGCGGTAAAGGTTCTCCCGCGAAAGATGAGCGAGAACAAGGAATTCGTCGCTCGCTTTTACCAGGAGGGTCGCGCCGCCGCCCGCCTGTCGCACAACAACATCGTGCAGGCAATCGACGTCGGATCGACGCCGGACAGCTATCACTTTTTCGTGATGGAGTACATTGAGGGGCTGACGCTGTACGACATGATGCAGCCGCCGCCGCTGGGAGACTCGCATCAATTCACCGAGGCGGAGTCGCTGGACATCACCATTCAGATGGCCGAGGCGCTGGTGCATGCCCATCAGCGCGGCTTGATTCACCGCGACGTGAAGCCGAAAAACATCATCCTGACGCCCCAGGGAGTTGCCAAGCTGACCGACCTTGGTCTGGCGCGTGCGCAGGACGACAAAACCGCGGCGGAGTCCGAAGCTGGAAAGGCCTACGGAACGCCCTACTACATCAGCCCGGAACAGATTCGCGGCGACGTGGATATCGACTTCCGGGCCGACATCTATTCGCTGGGCGCCACGCTGTATCACCTGCTGACGGGCCGGCCCCCGTTCGAGGCCGCGACGCCCAGCGCGGTGATGCACAAGCATCTGAAGGATCCCCTGCTGCCGCCTGATCATTTGATCACGACGCTCAGTTCCGGCGTCGGCGAGATTATCGAAGTGGCAATGGCGAAGAAGCGCGACGATCGTTACGCCAGCACCGCCGACATGCTCGACGACCTCGTGGCAGTTCGCGCGGGCCAGCCCCCCATTCACGCGCGTCGCACGGTCGATCTGGAACAGCTCACGAAGATTGAATCGGGCAAAACCGTCGACATCGCCCCGGCGCCGTCATCCCCCGCTCCCGCCAGCATCTGGCAGGAGCCGACCGTCCTGATCCTGGCGGGAGTCGCGGGCGTTTCTGTCATCGCGAACCTCATCATGATCGCGATCATGCTCAGCCGGCATTGATGACCGCGTGCTCGGCGTTTCTCTGTTGAATTCTGAATTCTGCCGGCAATGAAAGCGGCTTCTGCTTGCTTGCGTTCGGTAGGTAAAAGCAGTTTATGTCCGCAAGATCCAAAAACTCCCGTAAGGTAACGTCGGGGGCGATCGATCGTCCGGTTGATCCAAAGATCATGGCGCGCGCTCGCGAGATCGCGGCGAGGTATCAGGTGATTCTTCATTTCGAAGATGGCGAGTGGTATGGCCGTGGTCTGGAGTTGCCGCTGGCAATGAACGACGGAGCGACGCCTGACCAGTGCGTGGAAAAGACGCGCGATGCGTTCGCGGCCGTGGTTGCCATGATGATTGAGGATGGACAATCGCCGCCTGCGCCAGCGTCAGAAGCGTTGCGCGATCAACAAGTGAACGTCCGACTGACAACAGAAGAGAAAGCCAGGCTCGAAGAATCGTCAAAGCAAGCCGGCTTCCGCGGCGTTTCAGACTACGTCCGATTCAAGGCCTTGGTGTAAAGACGCCGGCCGTTTACAGCGCGCACGCCACAACCGGCTCGGCCCCGTCGCTGCTGTGCAGCCAGCGGCGACCGTCCATTTCGATCAAATCCATCGCGCGTTTGGGACCCCACGATCCCGGGGCATACTCCTGCGGCTCATTCTTGCTCGCGGCCCAACCCTTCTCAATCGGGTCGATGACGGTCCATGCGGCTTCGGCTTCATCGCCGCGGATGAACAGGGTCTGGTCGCCGGTGAGCGCGTCGTGAATCAGCCGCTCATAGGCTTCGGGCGGCTCCACGTTGAAGGTGCTCTTGTAGAGGAAGTCGAGCTCGACGGGCTTGATGTTCATCTGCCCGCCGGGAACTTTTCCGTTGAGACGCCAACTGATGCCCTCCTCGGGCTGCACACGAATAATCAGATCGTTGGGGTACAACGCGGTTGCGCACTGCGCCTGGAACAGCGCCTGCGGCGGAGACCGGAATCGCACCACAATCTCGCTCACCTTGTCTGGCAGAAACTTTCCGGTGCGCAGATAAAACGGCCTGCCGCTCCACCGCCAGTTGTCGATGTAAAGCTTGAGGGCGACGAATGTCTCCGTGCGCGAACCGGGCGGGACGTCTTTTTCCGAGCGATATCCCCTGGTCTTCTGCCCCGCTGCCTCGCCGGGGCCATATTGGCCCCGAATCGCGGATTCGTCGGCCTTCTCCGGCTTGATGGGTCGGATGCTTTTGTACACCTTCACCTTCTCGTCGCGAATGCTGACCGCGTCCAGCGCCGCCGGCGGCTCCATCGCCACCAGCGCCAGCAACTGAAACAGATGGTTTTGGATCATGTCGCGCATTGCGCCGCTCTTGTCGTAATACCCCCCGCGCGTTCCGACGCCCAGGGTCTCGCTGACGGTGATCTGCACATGATCGATGAAGCGATGATTCCAGAGCGGCTCGAAGATCAGATTGGCAAACCGCATCACCATCAGATTCTGCACCGTCTCCTTGCCCAGATAATGGTCGATGCGGAATACCTGCTCTTCGGCGAAGTAGGTGTGCAGCAGCTTGTTGAGCGAACGGGCGCTGGCCAGATCGCGGCCGAACGGCTTCTCGATGATGATGCGCTGCCAGATCTTCGACTCGCCGCCCGGCTTATGTTTTTCGCCAAGGCAGGTAATGATCGGCTCAAAGGTATTGGGGGGCGTCGACAGATAGAAAAGACGGTTTCCCTCCGTCCCCTTCTCGCGATCAAGGCTGGCGAGCTTGTCGGCCAGTTTCGCGTGATCGTCGGCCGATCCGTAATCTCCCTGCACGTAATACGTGGACGATTCAATCTTTTTCCAGATCGCCTCGTCCACAGGCTTGGTGCGCGCGAACTTCATGACCGCCTCGCGACACTCGGCCCGATACGCCTCGTCGCTCATCGCCGATCGCGAGAAGCCGACCAGGACGAAATGCTCGTCCAGCAGCTTCTCGCGCATCAGCTCGTAAATCGCCGGAATAAGCTTTCGCTTGGCCAGATCACCGCTGGCGCCAAAGATGATAAGAGCACAGGGAGAGGCCGATGGCATGCGATCACCTCGGGTTAGACAGTCGCGCGGCTAAGGGGCGTTGTGATACGTCGGGAAGGGTCTGAAATCAAACTGAGAGCACACATGAAACGTGAAGACGTGAAACGCTCAACGCTGGGGTGATTGGTGATTGGAACGTGACAAGAACAGGCGACGACTGTTCCGGTCACGTTCCAATCACCGATCACCAGTTTTATTTCGAGGTTTCCCCCGTCGGCTTGAGGGTCTTGGCGCCCGCACGTTCGATGGCGTGGCCGCCAAATTGATTGCGCAGACCCGCGGTGAACCTCGCCGCAAAATTTTCCGGATCGCGGGAGGCGAAGCGGGCGAACAATGCGGCGGAAATGACCGGCACCGGGACGGATTCTTCCATGGCGGCGCTGATGGTCCACTTGCCCTCGCCGCTGTCGTGCACATACGGTTGAATCTGCTCCAGCGATTTTCCTTCCGTCTTGAACATCGACTCGGTCAGCTCCAGCAGCCAGGAACGAATCACGCTGCCGCGGTTCCACACCGCCGCGACGGCCGGCAGATCGATCGGGAATGGCGCCTTGTGCAGGACTTCAAAACCCTCGGCATACGCCTCCATCAGCCCGTATTCGATCCCGTTGTGAACCATCTTCACAAAATGACCGGAACCTGCGGGGCCCACGCGCACCCACCCGCCGCGCGGGGCGAGTGTGTCGAAGACGGGCTTGCAGAATTCGACGTCGCGATCCGAGCCCCCCACCATCATGCAGTAACCCTCGGTGCGTCCCCAGATGCCGCCGCTGGTGCCCGCGTCGACAAAGCCGATGTGTCGGTTGGTCAATCCCTGATGACGCCGGACGGAATCGACGTAATGGCTGTTGCCTCCGTCGATAATGATGTCACCCTCCTTCAACAACCCGGCCAGTTCCGTGATGACCGATTCCGTCGCGTCGCCTGCGGGCACCATCACCCACACCACGCGCGGCAGCGCCAGCGCATCCACCATCCCTTCAAGCGTTTTCTTGAGGGTCACGCCGGCAACATTGTCCAAATCCGGATTGGGATCCTTGGCAAATCCAACAACCTGGTGCCCGCCCGCGACGCTTCCGTCGGGAGCCCCCTGCACCAGGCGCAGCGTCATGTTGCCGCCCATTTTTCCCAGACCGACGAATCCGATTTGCATTTGCTGTGCTCCATTACGATGCGGCAGCGGCTCCGCGTGCCGCGTTTCCAGACGCGTTTCCCGAACGCGGACGGGAAACAGGCTGCGGGGGCCGGCTGCTTACAGGGCGACGCTCCTGCGGGTCTTCGGCCATGCCGCGGACGAACTCATAAATCGCATATCCCATCAGTGCATACGCCAACATCTTGAACAAACGCATAAGGCCTCCAGAACAATTGATTAAAATCCCAGAGCATAGTATCCAACCTCACTCTCCAGCGGCACGCGCAAAATCCGCAAAGCCGCGATCAAAGGAGTTCAACCCGATGGCCGACACAAATATTATCAAATTGGCCGATGTTCTGGTGAATTACAGCGCCGCTGTGAACAAGGATCAGCTTGTTCGCGTCAGCGGTCCGGTCCTGGCGCTGCCGCTGTTGATTGAGGTCTATCGCGCAGCCCTCGCCGCCGGGGCACACCCCTTTGTGCGCGTCGGACCGGAGGAACTGGGCGAGATTCTGCTCAAGAACGGCAGCGACGAACAGCTTCGCCACCTGAATCCGATCGCACAGTTCGAAAATGAAAAGATCGATTGCTCAATCAGCGCCTGGGCGGAATCCAATACGCGGGCGCTGTCGAACTGCGATCCGAAGAAAATGGGGCTGACCCAGGCCGCTCGCAAGCCGATCATGGAGCGCTTTCTCCAGCGCGCGGCGGAGGGGTCTTTAAAGTGGACCGCGACGCAATTCCCCACGCAGGCCTCGGCGCAGGATGCAGAGATGAGCCTCAGCGAATATGAGCAGTTCGTCTATGGCGCCGGCCTTCTTCACGAACCCGATCCCGCCGCGGCGTGGCGACGCGTCAGCGAACGGCAGCAGCGTCTGGCCGATTATCTGAACGGCAAGAGCGACTATCGCGTCGTCGCCGCCAACGGAACCGACGTGCGGCTGTGCGTTGCCGGGAATCGCTGGATCAACTGCGACGGCCATGAGAATTTCCCCGACGGCGAGGTCTTTACCGGCCCGGTCCTCGACAGCGTCAACGGTACGATTTGCTTCAGCTTTCCCGCAGTCCATCACGGCCGGGAGGTGCTGGACGTCAAACTTGTCTTCAAGAACGGGAAGGTGATCGACGCCTCCGCCAGCAAAGGGCAGGACTTCCTCTACTCCATGCTCGACACCGATGCGGGCAGCCGATTCCTCGGCGAATGCGCGATCGGAACCAACTACGGCATCACCCGCTTCACGCGAAATACCCTCTTCGATGAAAAGATCGGCGGAACCGTGCATTTTGCCATCGGTTCGGGCTACCCTGAAACCGGCAATGCGAACCAGAGCGGCGTCCATTGGGACATGGTGGTCGATCTGCGAACCGGCGGGTTTGTGGAGATCGACGGGGAAAAAATCAACGTCGACGGGCGATTCACGCGTGCGGAATTTCCGAATCCGCAATGAGCGATGACCTTGAGCAGAATTGCAGACTGACAGTATCGAAGATCGCAAAAAATTGGGAGATGACCAATTGAGCCTGATTCTTGGCATCGAATCGACCTGCGACGAAACCGCCGCCGCCGTTGTGGCGGACGGTCATCGCGTGCGCTCCAACGTCGTCGCGTCACAGGTTGAACTGCACGCAAAATATCGTGGCGTGGTTCCGGAAATTGCCAGCCGCGCGCATCTGCAGAGCATTCTGCCGGTCCTCCGCGAGGCGATCGCGAGCGCCGGGTTGCGCAGCTTCGATGAAATCGACGCAATCGCCGTGGCTCACCGCCCGGGGCTGATTGGTTCGCTCCTCATCGGCGTCACTGCCGCCAAGACGCTTGCATGGGCGCTGGGCAAGCCGCTGATCGGAATCGATCATGTTCACGCGCACTTGTATAGCGTCACGCTGGAGAGCGACGCGGGTGGGTCGCAACCGCACCGCGCCGGCACGCGACTGCCGGAACATCTGCCGGCAAGCAACAGTGCCGTCTCACTAACGGACAGCGGTTGCGATATCGGCCCCTCCTTTTTCCCCTCCCCTGGTACTTCGGGGGAGGGTCAGGGTGGGGGCTCGCCCGGCATCTCCGCAAGATCCCACCATGATTCGGAAACGGCCCCGCCCCCACCCCAACCCTCCCCCGGAGTACCAGCGGACAGGGCAAGAAATGCTCCGCTGCCTTGGCAGAAGTTGCCGCAGCCATCTTTCGACGCCACGGAAGTTCTGTTTCCAGCCGTCGGCCTGGTCTGCAGCGGCGGGCACACCGCGCTGTATCGCGTCGGTTCCGGCTGGCGCGACGTCCATCTCATCGGCTCCACAATCGACGATGCTGTCGGCGAAGCCTACGACAAGGTCGCCGCGCTGTTGGGGCTGGGCTATCCCGGCGGACCTATTCTCGATCATCTCGCGCGGACCGGCGATCCCAACGCCATCCGCTTCCCGCGCACACTTCTGACGCCGGATTCGCTCGACTTTTCCTTCAGCGGACTGAAGACGGCCGTGCTCTATCATGTTCGCGGCGTCCCGCGCCGCGGTGAAAACGTCAAGGCGTCTCAGATTCCCGCGCCGACCGGCCAGCATCTTCACGACATCGCCGCCTCCTTCCAGGCGGCATGCATAGACGTGTTGCTCGAAAAGATCGAACGCGCAGCACTGCGCACCGGCGCGCGATCTGTCGTCATCGGCGGCGGCGTTTCCGCCAATCGCGGATTGCGCCTGGCCATGAGCCGATTCCGGCTCCCCGTCTTTTTTCCGCCCCCGGCATACTGCACGGACAACGCCGCCATGTCGGCCGGGTTGTGCAGCTCTACTTCGACTCAGGCATCTTCGCCGGCCTTGACCTGGACGCGGTAACGTTCAGCGAGATTCAACGCGGTTGATCGAACCTGAAAACTGCTCTAAGCGGCAAGCACCTTCTCGATCGTGGACGCCAGCGCTTCCATATCCACCGGCTTGGCCATGAACGGCCTTCCCCCGATGAACGCCACCGGCGCGGAAAGCTCCTCGCGCAGCACCGTTGCAGTGAGGAAAATAATCGGGGTGTGCTTCAACGTCGGATCCGCATCGATCGCCGCGGCAATGTCGCCCCCTTCCAGGTCGGGCATCATCACATCCAGCAGAATCAGGTCCGGTTTGAATTCGCGCGCGGTCTGGACCGCCTGCAGTGCGCTGTTTTCCTCGCGCACTTCGTACGTGGGTTCGAGGTTCAGACGGATCAGCATGGTGAGATCCGGTTCATCATCGACAACGAGAATTTTTTTTGTCATGTGGCGTATTCCGGGCACTTGAGAACCAGCGTGACCACCACGCCCCGCTCGGGACGATTTCGCAGATCGATGGCTCCGCCGTGCAACTCGATGATCTTTCGCGTAACGGTCATTCCCAATCCCGTCCCCTTGCCTGGCGGCTTGGTCGTGAAGAACGGATCGAAGACCCTTGACAGTTTGTCGGCAGGTATGCCGTGCCCCGTGTCCTCAATGGTGACCAGCACCACGGGATCGCCGGGACGTGAAGATGTCGCGCGCGACGAATCGTAGGCCGTCGATTCGCGGAACACCGACGAACAGGCGCTGACCGACAGGCTGCCTCCCCCTGGCATTGCGTGGATCGCATTCATGAAGAGGTTTACAAATACCTGCTGCATTTTGGTCGCGTCCAACTGCAGGTGAGGCAACCCTTCCGGCAGGTCGAGCTTCACCGCGACGCGCCCGGTCAGCAATTCGTGCTTCACGAGCAGCAGCGACTGCTCGATGACGGCGCGGATGTCGTGCTGCTGGATGTTGAGTTGGCGGTCGCTGGAAAAATCCAGCATGCCGCGGACGATGCGGTCCGCCCGGTGAATCGCGTCCCGCATGGCGCGGATCACGTTGGGCGCGTTGGCCGCCCCGGGCGGCAAATGATTCGACAGGTACTCCACGCCCATCAGCAGGATCGCCAGCGGGTTTTTCACCTCGTGCGCAACGCCTGCCGCCAGCCGCCCCACCGAATCCATCTTTTCCGCCTGGATCAGGTGCATCTGCGCTTGGATCAGATCCTCGTGCGAAGCCCGCAGCGCCGACATCGTCTCCAGAAGCTGCGCTTCGCTGCGCGCCAACTCGATGTTGGCGGCCACCAGCCGCTGCTCGGCCTCGCGCGACTCGGTGATGTCGCGGGCAACCCCATAGAACAGCCCGTGCTCAGTCGACGGCGACACGCTCCACGAAAGCCATTTATACGATCCGTCCCGCGCGCGGTAGCGACTCTTGAACTGCGATGCCGGCGCGCCACGCGCGATATTCGCGGCCTGGGCCATCGTGGCATGACGATCGTCAGGATGAACAAACTCGATATAGGGAACCGCCATCAGCTCGGCCGCGCTGTACTGAAACGTTGCCGTCCATGCCGGGTTGAGCTGCTTGAAGAAGCCGTCAAATCCGGCGATGCAGAGAAGATCGGGCGTCAGTTGAAAGAACCGGTCACGCTCTTCCACGGTGCGCTTTTGATGCGTGATATCCCGACTGATTCCCACCAGCCCGATCACTTCCGCGCCGCCGTTTCTCAACGCCACCTTCGAGGTGACGATCCATCGCGGCTCGCCGTTGCTGTCCACGATCGGCTCCTCGCGGTTGAGCAATGACTGACCGGTCTGAATCACCGTCTGATCGTCATGGTCGTAGCGCGAAGCCAGACCTACGGGGAAAAAGTCGTACGCTGTCTTCCCTAGAACCTGATCGGTTGAGTTCGCCCCCAGCAGATGCATGTGTGTGGCATTGTCCAGGACATAGCGCCCCTGCACATCTTTGACATAGATGGAGTCCGGGAGATGATCGATCAACGTCCGCAGAAGATTCGGACCGAGGGAGGATATATCCATCGCCGCCGCCTCAATGACCTGCCGCCGCCATCGTAGCATACTTCGATGACCGCGCCGCCTCAAAGATTTTTATGGTATACCGTTGCGGTCACTGAACCGGTCGATCCGGGCACCGCGCGAAACGGACTTTGGCGCAATTATGATTTTCAGAACCAAAGAACAGGACGGTTTCACAGTCCTCGTCTTTCAAACTTCGACCCTCCTCAACGGCCTGGAGATCGAAACGGTCGAAAAGGCAGTTCAAGCGCTGGTCGACGGCGGCATGCGCCGCTTGCTCTTCGACTTTCATCGCGTGAAACATGCCTCCAGCCAGGCGCTCAGTATGGTGCTGCGGGCACATCTGCGCCTCGAGCGCCTTTCCCGGCGGAGAGGTCGTTCTCTGCGGCCTCAACCCTCAATTGGTCCAAGCCGTCAAGATCACTCGGCTGCATCGGCTGATTCCCGTTTTTGCCACGCGCCGCGAAGCACTCGAGGCGCGAATAAAACCGCAGAAATAGCGGGCCCACGGCAATTAAAGCATTGACGCATGTCGCCGTGTTGATAAACTGATTCACACTGAGGTTGTGAAGAGTCGGACGCTTTCTGGTGGGCGCGTGGCGTCTGATAACGGGCCAGTCGGGAATATCTTCAATGTCGTCTGCGCGCTGCCGCCCAACTGCGGGAGCGCGACGGCTGACGTTTACAGATAACAACTTGTTCGGTGTGTGGATTCCGATCTCGGGGCGCAAACGGCATTTCGCAGGCGACAGACCGGGGACATTGATGTTTGCCGACCATCCAATGAACTGGGCCAATCCGAAGGGCGGCGACCACCTGATCCCGAAAAAGCTCTTCGGCTATGACGTGTTGGAATATCTCGGCCAAGGCGCCGGCAGCAGCCTCTACGCAGTCAGCGAACCGCTCACGCATCAGATCTACGCTCTCAAACACGTCGTGCGAACCAACGACAAGTCTGAAAGATTCATCACCCAGCTGCAGACCGAGCTCGAAGCAGGCCGGGCCGTGAACCATCCGGCGCTGCGGCGATCGATCGAGTTGAAAATGAATCGTACGCTGCTCCGCAAAACCGTGGAGGCAGGCCTCGTGCTGGAACTGTTCGACGGAGAATCGCTCGAAGCGCGGCCTACCACCAGCATTGATGAGACGCTCGAATGCTTCATCAAAGTCGGCCAGGCTCTCGCCGCCATGCACAATGCGGGTTGGGTTCACTGCGATCTCAAGCCCAACAATCTGCTCCGCGCCAATAATGACGACATGAAGGTGATCGATCTCGGACAAGCCTGCCGGGCCGGCACCATCAAGGAGCGGGTGCAGGGCACTCCCGATTACATGGCTCCTGAGCAGGTGAAGTGCGAGGCTGTCACCTGCCGAACCGATGTCTTCAATTTCGGCGCAACGCTCTACTGGGCGCTGTGCGGAAAGCATATTCCAACGCTCTTCAATCTGAATAAGGGGGCCAACAGCTTCCTCTTTGACGCGCGCATTCCGTCCCCGCTCGATCACAATCACCTGGTCCCGGAGAACCTTTCCAGCCTGGTGATGGAGTGCGTCAGAACCTCCCCAGCCAAACGCCCCGATTCGATGTGCACCGTCACCCGCAAGCTCGAAATCATCCAGCATCTCATGCGACACCACGGCGATAACAACGCCCTCAATGACTCGCTCAACGGCCGCCCGAGCTAAGCGGAGGAGCAGTTGTTTTGCTGCCCATCGATGTTCATGCGAGGGAATTTCGGCTCAGCTCCGTTCGACCCATTTGCTCACAAATGCGTTTGCGCGCCCGATGCAGGCGGCTCATGACCGTGCCGGGGGGAAGTGAGAGTGCTTCGGCAATCTCGGCATAGCTCTTTTCTTCCACAGCCCACAGCAACAGCACCGCGCGGTATGACGCGGGCAGCGCATCGATCGCCCACACCAACTCCTGATCCATATCATCCGCGGCCAATGCGCGCATGGTCCTGCCTCCGCCGCTTCCGCCCGCAACCCGTTCCAACGCCTCGGCTTCGACGGCCATCGGCTGGCGCGATTCGCGCGTGGAGCGCGTGACGTGGAGATTATGCAAAATGCGCATCAGCCAGGGGCGAATGCCGAATTCTTCGAGATGAAACGATTCGCGGGCGCGCAAAGCCCTGAGGTAGGTCTCCTGCACCAGGTCCTCGGCACGGGCGGGATCGCCGCTCAGTCGCCGTGCCAGGCCGTACAAGGCGTCAAACTGTTCGACCGCTAACGCCGCGAAATCTGGTTCTGCAAGTGTCATGGCACCGGGCAATACGCAGGATCGCTCAACCCGGATGTATTTTGCGTGGATGTAGTTCGCAGGTTCCTAAGAGAATCCTGGCACGTTACAATCGGGCGGGCGGAGCCGTTCAAGCCGCTGGCAAGGGAATTCCTCGGATGGCGCGGCCGGCTGATCGTACCCTTCAACTCCCCGATGACTATGCGTTGCTGAAGGCGATCGCAGCACGCGATGACGCTGCGCTGGCACGCTTGTACGATCGCTATGGCACACTGCTGCACTCACTGTGTTTCAGGATGCTCGGCGATCGAATGGCCTGCGAAGATGTCGTTCTGGACGTCTTCTGGGAGATCTGGGAGCGGGCCGACCGTTTCGATCCAACCCGCGGGACGCCGATGGCTTACCTGCTTGGCGTCACGCGCAGCCGCGCGGTGGATCGGTTGCGGGCAGGCCGGGCTCGCAAGCGCCTGCCTGACGAAGCGACTCTCGGTCAGGAGCGACGCGTCGCACCCCTTGCGTCCAGCGAATCCTCGCCAGTGACTGATGCGCTGGTCCATGAGCAGAAGATTCGCGTTCGCGCGGCTCTGGAACAGCTCGCGCCTCCGGATCGCGAAGCGCTGGAACTGGCTTTTTATGAGGCGCTGACGCACACCGAAGTTGCCGCCCGGCTCAATGCGCCGCTGGGCACCATCAAGTCCCGCATTCGTCAAGCGTTGTTAAGGCTCGGAAAGTTATTGGGCGACCCTGATGCTGAATAATCTGACATCCAACGACCGTCGAAGCATCCGCTGGCGCTTGTGGAACGTATTTATGTAAGACGAAGGAATGTTGGCTTGAAATGTGAAGAGTACGACGACCGACTGATCGAACTCGCGCTGGGCACGCTGCCGCAGGACGAATTGGAAATGCTGCGCGCTCATCTGGCCAGCGGATGCCCGCGTTGTGCCGGGCGCCTGGCGGAACTGCAGGCGACGCTGACCATGCTCCCGCTGGCGCTGCCAATGACAGAAGCGCCCGGCGGCATTCGCGAGCGTCTGCTGGCTCGTGTCCGCGAATCGGCCGGTGCCCGCAAAGTCGGAACGGTCGCGCCGGTACGGAGCACGTGGTGGATCGGTGCGCTGATCGGCGGGGCCATCGCCGCCGCGGTGCTGATCGTCGTCGGCGGAGCCTGGATGCGCGAAGCGCGTTCCGTCGCGCAACTCACCGCGCAGTTGGATCAGCGTGATCAGCAGCTTTCCGATCTGCGCATTGCGCTGGCTACGGAGCAGCAAACCGCCCGCGCGATTCGTTCGCCGTCGGCCCTGATGGTGTCGCTTGAGGGAGCCGCGCTTCCGTCGGCCCAGGGTCGCGTCTTCATGGACCCGCAACTTGGGAAATGGTGGTTTGCCGCCCGCGGGCTCAAGCGCTCCCCCCGGACAAGACCTACGAATTCTGGCTGATCCCCAAAGGCCGGAAGCCAATCGCCGCCGGCACGTTCGGTGTGGATGCAGCGGGAGTCGGATATCTCACGGGTTCAGTGCCACCGAATATTGGAAGCGGCGCGATCGCGGCAGTCACTGACGAGCCAACCGGTGGCTTGCCCCAGCCGACGGGCCAGATTCAGATCAAGGGCGCGATGGGGAATTGACGCCATGGGGCTGTCCCTCGCAATCTTTTTGAACGCGATCCGAGTAATCCCAGCAACTCCGCAATCGTTCCGCGCAGCGCCAAGTCTTCTCCTGAGATGCTTGCGATACGCATCGTTGATTTGCAGCATCAGAGGAGGCGGCACATCTCCAAGCAGGTATTCGCAGTCATCCGGAATGTCCAATACCGCGTACCAGTTTAGGATCGCGGCGCAATCTCTCGTGAGTTGGGTCTGCGCGCCAACAGGCAGCGTGATGTGCGGGTCGCTAAATTCCCGGTACTTCGTACTTACTCCCATCGCGGCGACAAGATTGGAACGTATGGCGCCTGCCTCCGGATCGAGGGTCAAACTGTTCGGGTTGAACGATCTCCTGGTGCGGAGAAATGAGTATCGCAGGATGCTCTTCCCGTTTGCCGTTCCGCCCGAGCAGTCGTGCTATGACTATCCTGCCGTGGCGGTAATCAGGTCGTAAAGGAGCCAATCCCACCTCAGAATAAGCTTCGTCACTTCTTCTTGGCGACGCGGACTGCCTTCGATTTGTCGAAAAGCGGCAGGCTTTCGATCGCATCAGAAATTGCTGGCGGCTTAAAGGCGGCTGCCGCTAATGCCGTTACCCTGAACGGAAGAGCATTCGCGTTGGGGTCAAGCGCTGGGAACGATGGATGAGTTGACGTGCGCGCCTGAGCACGGGGCCGCTTGTTCCGGAGTTTCCGAGCTGGTGATTTCAGTGACATGCATCTCCTTGCGATCAGACGCATCGTTCCGTCGCTCTCGACCGACGGATTCTTGCCTCTGCTCATTCCGCGGTCAAGATGGTCACTCAGTTGTCCCCAGGATCCGTCGTCGGCTGAGTGGATGGCGCCGAAGCCGGAATCGGCGATGGCGCCGGTGGCGCTTGCGCCGGCGCGGCCGGCAGCTCGACACGGCCGCTCAAAATCTCGTGGCCGATCATGGTGCTGATGGCGGCTTCCAACTGCGGATCGATCGGCTGCGTCGCGGGCACCGCCGGCTGCGTTGAGCCGGGCGTCGGCCGCGTCGTCTGCTTGGTCAGTGGTTTGTGAAACAGCTCCTGCTCGTAATGATCCTGCAAAACCTGTTTCTCGCCCTGTTCGTCCATCGGCACCACGATTTGCGGCTCCACGCCCCAGTCCTTCGCATCCTTCTTGCGATGCACGAGCCGGCCGCTTGGCAGATAATAATAGGCGACGGTCATCTTCAGCTCGCCGCCGCCTTCCAGCGGAATCAGTTCCTGCACAGATCCTTTTCCGTAGGTGCGCGTCCCGATCACCAGCGCGCGATGATTGTCCATCAGGCTGCCTGAAACGATTTCCGACGCGCTGGCGGAATGCTCGTTGACCAGCACCACCATCGGAAAATCGGGCAGCGCCTCCTCCGGCTTGTGCGGGTGATTTCCTCGGCTCGATTGCGCCCCTTGGTAACGACGATCACGCCGTCGCGCACAAACAGATTCACCACGTCCTTCGCCTGATCCAGCCTGCCGCCGGGATTGAATCGCAGGTCGAGGATCAGCCCCTTCATCCCATCCTGGAGCAACGGGCCAAGTGCACCCTTGAGCTTGTCGAACGTGTCGCTGGTGAATTGCGTGATGCGCAGGTAAGCGATTTTGGGATCCTTCACGACATAGTAGTCCCACGAATTATCCGCGTTGCGCTGATACCCCTTCACGGTCGGCACGACGACTTCCTGCCGCTTCATCGTTAGTTCGACGATCTGGCCGTCGGAATGCTGGATGGTCAGATGCACTTCGCTGCCGATCGGGCCGGTGATGCGCTTGATCACATCGTCGAGGCGCGTGTTGCGCAGATCAGCGCCGTTGACCTTGAGAATCTTGTCGCCGGCGAGAACGCCCGCCTTGAAGGCGGGGCTGTCGTCGATCGGCGTGACGACCTCAATGTCCCCGTTTTCCAGTTGATCCAACTGAATGCCGACACCCTTGAAGCTTCCCTCGAGGAGCCGGTCAAAGTCGTCCTTCCGCCCCGGCGGAACATACACGGTAAACGGGTCGAGGGTGCCCAGCATCCCATCGATGGCTCCCTGAGCCAGTTTGTCCTCGTCGACGGGGTCGACGTAGTTCGTGGAGACTTCGCGATGAATGTCGATGAGGGTGCGGACGAAGTTGTAGTCGTCGTCCCGGCGCGAATGAGCCCGGCAGGTGAAATGCGAGCATCGCGATGAGAATGATGCTAACCAGCCAGGCAAACTTCTCTCGACTCATGCAGACTCCGTTGATACCGCCGCCCGCTGCGATGGTAGCCGCTTCGCGGGGAAGCGGAAAGCGCAGTAATCCGCCCAGCGCAGTAATCCCGGGGGAGCGGGCGATCTAATCAGCGTGTCATGGATTCGCGTCAGGTCGCACTTGTTCAAACAACGGTTTCTGAGAATCTGCCGAATGCAGGAATCGGTGACCATGAAAGACGAGCAGCAGGATTCCCATGGACAGGCAGAGCAGAGCGCCAGCACCGACGACGATGATCTTGGTCCAGAAAACCACAGGCAGCGGGTGACGCAGCACCAGCGTTTTGCTGCGTCGCGACCAGCGGAGACGCCCTGACGCTTTGTAGAGATAAACGACGCAGCCGCCAGTGATGGCAAAGCATGCCAGCGCCGTGACCGCCGCGGTGATCCAATCGCTCACAAGTAAACTCCGTCGTGGTGGCTCCGGCCGGATATATTCAGGTCGTCCAACCTGAACCTCATGGAGCAATCGGGCAGAGTGCGCGCCGCAGGGAGCTGAAAAACCGTGCTTCGCGGCGCCACCTTCAGCTTCTTCAACGGTGCGTAGAACTGCATATATCGTCGTTTTTGCGCAAGTCAATCGCTGGAAAACGCAACACCATGGAAAGGGTGTGGCGCTCGAAAGTGGCGATCGGCTCCGAGTAGGGCGGGATTCATCCAGCCGATTTGTTGGCCGGCTGAGAAAACGGCGGGATGAATCCCGCCCTACGATCGCAAAATCTGCAATCGCCACAAATAAAAGTTACACCCCCATGGAAATCAAATAAACCAGGCGTCCGAATGGACGCCTGTCGGATGCAGATCTAATACCCCCTAGATCGGTTGATGTGGTCGCTCGCGTCCGCGCTTCTCGCGGCCGTTCAGATCGTATACTCAGTGATCCCGTCGAAGTCTCATCGCATTTTCCAGGAGTGTGCTCCCGCGCTCGCTCGTTTAATCATTGCCGTGCGTCTCTTCCAGCATCTTGCGGAGGTACCCGTTCTCGCGCCGCGTCGCTTCGAGGTCGAACACCAGGTATTTGATGCTCAGCCGCAGGTAATCGAGGCTCTCCTGAAGGCTGCTGACGGTCTGGCGCAGGCGCCATGGCGCTGGCGCGTTTCGACGGCGAGCTTTTCCAGCTTGACCCGCTCACTGGCTGGAAGCGTGCTGATTTCTCCCATCAGCTCCGCCAACTTGGACTGAAATTCGTGCTCATTCATGGATGATGGTCCTTACGAAGTTATGCTTGGCAAATGGCATTCCACATCCATGCAGCCGCTTCAGCAGGTCGCCCTTCCGCAGCCAGCAGCGGAAATGACCTTTGTTGGGCCAATCCCTTGGCCGCCTCCGATTGAGGTTTATCACGCATGTTGCTTACAAACACCGCTGTTCACCCGCGTACGTTGATGTTCTGCGCACTGACACTTATCCGATCACCACCGCGGCGTATCCAACCGCGTCCGTTGGCGGTTGGGGGGCCACGGTTGACAGCGTTTCAACGCTGTTGGCGTGACGCAACACCCAGCCCTTGCCAGCCCCGGCAACGCGACACGCCGCCAGCATCGCAGCGATCGCTCCGCCGCCACAGGCGTTACGCCTTTCCTGAACCTCCGGTACCACCTGCTCTGCCGACATTCCAGTTACCAGCGACAACAACCGGCGGTCGTTCTCGCCAGCCCACTGCAGTCCCTGCAAACCGACCCCCGCAGGGGCGAACCCGTACGCCGGCCCATAGTGCGTCAGATCGCTGCTCGCCAAAAACACGGCTCGCTGACCGCTGTCCAGCACCCGCTCGGCGGTGCGCTTCCCGATCTCTGCCGCAGCGTGAATGAGCGGCACTTCGATCGGAAGCAACCGAACACCAGGCCATGCGGCCTGAATGAGCGGCACCTCGACTTCCACTGCATGCTCCTGCACATGCAGGCGCGCATCGACGCGGAAGAATTCACTTGCTTTTTCCAATGCTCGCCGGGCGTCAACCGCGACGTCGGACGCCTCCCCGGGCATCTGCCAGCAGTCGTCGATATCCAGCGCTGCGCATCCGATCTTCACCGGCGTGTGCACCGCGCCAAACACCACCACCACGTCGGCTGGAGCGAACCGAGCCACAGTTCCGATCGCTTCGCCCGCGATGGCGCCGCTGCAGATCCAGCCTGCGTGCGGCACAATCGCCCCACACAGCCGGGTCATGTCGGGCGGGAGCTTGTCGCTCGGTTGCAGGTACGAGCGAGCCAAATCGCGGCATCCTGCGGCGTCGGCAGGATAGAACGTCCCGGCCACGGCGGGCTGCCGAACGGATTGCTCCCTTGGCCCAGCCACGGGAGGCACTATAATCAGGTTGCTTCAGACGCAACAATCCGAAACGCGCTTGCGACACCCTAATCTTCTCGGAACGCGATAAATGGCGTAAGATGAATGGGTCGTCGGGAGAAACGCTGATGGCAAATCAAAGCAACGACGACCTCGCCCGCGCCTTGGAGGGTCTGGCCAGCGGAGAGCATTCCGAGCCGTCCGATAGTGCAGCGGGGGAAACGTATTCCGATCCCCCGCCATCGCCTCCCGCGCCGCCGCGCACCCCGCGACCGGCTTCGGCTGCCCCGCGCGCTCCCGCTCCCGGAACCCCGCGCGCCGCTGCTCCGGCAGGAGGCACCCCAGCGCGCCCGCCCGGGCCAGGCGCCTCGCCGCGCGCGGCCGCGCCGGGTGGCGCCGTCCGCCCGCCTGCTCCCGGCGCGCCAGCGCACGGCGCCGCGCCGGGCGGCGTTGGCCGCCCTGCTGCGCCCGCCGGGCCAGCGCGCAGCGCTGCCGCGGGCGGCGCCGTCCGCCCTGCCGCGCCCGGCGGGCCAGCGCGTAGCGCCGCTCCCGGCAGCTCCGGTCGACCTGCGGCGCCAGGCGCCCCGACGCGCGCCGCCTCGCCTGGCGCTCGAGCGGCGGACCCCGCATCGACACCACCCGCACGTCCCGCCGCACCTCGGGCTGTCCCCGGCAGACCCGCGAACCTTCCGCCCCGATCAAAAATGCCCCCCCCCGGCAGCAGCGCGCCGTCGATCCCACGCGATCCGCCGGACCCGCGCGCGCTGCTTCGCCGATGCGCTCCGATGAGATCACCGTTCCTGAGCAGCAAGAACCGGTCGATGCGGAAACGCAGCACGCGGAGCAGGCCGAGGCAATGACGCACGTGGTTGAGGGCGACGACTCCGTGAATGTGCCGGCCGCGCCGATGGAATATTTGGGACATGCGCGCGCTGCCGCGCCGAGGGCGCACCTCGCGATGCTGAACACGAAATCCATCGACGCGCGGCAGACCGCAATTCCGGTATTGCTCGTCTCTGGTTTCATGTTCGTTGTCGCCGGAGCGCTGAAGTTTGTCGTCGGAGAGGAATCGCCGATCTCGGACTTCCCGGTCTGGATGTCGATCGCGTTGTTCGCGGTCGCACTCGTGCTGATCGCCATTGCGGTGCTCAACATGCTTCACGTGCGCCAGTTCCTGGCTGGTGCCGCCGCAGCAGCCCAGAATGCCACGGGCGCGGACTCGGGGGACGTTCCCGAACCAGCGAACTGATGATGATGATGCGTGGACGCATATCCATTCCGATTCTGCTGGTGCTGGCGGCGGTTGCCTCGGCCCAGGTCTCGATTGAGGAGGCGCAGCGCCGGCTTCACGAGAAGCTGACGACCCGGCCGGCCTCCACTCAACCGCTCAGCGAGGTTGAGCGGCTGCGAATCGAGAACCGCCGTCTGCGCGAGGAGAACGCTGACCTTTCCCGTGAGGTTGCGCAGCTCCGCGAGGCGCTTGCCATCGCAACCCCCACGACGAATCCCGCCGCCACAGCTTCGGCGCTCACCGGTCCGTCGGCAAAATTGGTCGGACGCTGGCAGGGAGGCAACCTGCGCGACGGCAACGCCTTTATTACTGAATTCGCCGACAACGGCACCTATCAGCAATCGTGGCTCACTTCCCCGCATCACGAAGCCGGCCATTGGGCCATGCCCTCCGATGATGTTGTCGAAATGTGGACCAATTCCACCGCGGACGATCAGAAACACAACCGTTGGCGCGTCACCTTCGCGAAAGAGCAGATCACCTTCATCCCCATGGCGCCCGACGGCACAAACCTCCCGGGCGCCAAACCGCTGGTTCTGCAACACGCCCAATAGCCTTGCGGATTGTCAGCGGTTGCAACGCCAGTGTATTCTGCACGCCATGAGCGAAACGCTGCGCTGGGGAATTCTGGGCACCGGAAACATCGCACGGCAATTCTGCGCCGATCTGCGGAATGCAAGCCGATGCCAGTTGCAGGCAGTCGGATCCCGCAAAGCCGAAACGGCCAGCGCCTTCGCATCGGCAAATGGGATTCCCGTCGCGGCCGGCTCCTATGCGGAGTTGCTCGCGCAAGGATGTTGACGCGATTTACCTGTCGCTGCCGAACTCAATGCATCATGAATGGACGATCAAGGCGCTCGAGGCGGGGAAGCACGTCCTTTGCGAGAAGCCGCTGGCAACGAACGTTGCAGAGGCCCAGGAGATGTTCGACGTTGCGCAGCGCGCGGGACGGGTGCTGGTCGAGGCATTCATGTATCGCTCGCATCCCCAGACGTTGGCCGTGCTCGAAGCGGTTCGGCGCGGCGCGATCGGGGATTTGAAAACCATCCGAACCAGCTTCTGCTACCGCACCGCGCGCATCGACAATAACATCCGCTTCCAACCGGAATTGAACGGCGGCGCGCTGATGGATATCGGCTGTTACTGCGTCGACTTCTCGCGTCTGTTCACCGGCGAAGAGCCCAAGGCGGTATCCGCCTATGCGAAATTTCATCCCAATGGCGTCGATGAAATCGCCGGCGGCGCGATGCAATTCCCAGGCGGTGTGATTGCCACTTTTATCTGCGGCATGAGCTTACAGGCGGACAACGCCGCCACGCTCAGCGGCAGCGGGGGATACATCGAAATTCCCGTCCCGTGGAAACCGCCTGTGGAGAACGCGCAATGGCATCTGGGGTTTTCCACTCCGCCCCGAATGGACAAGGCCAAAGGCCTCTTCATTGGAACCGTGCCGCCCCGCGAAACGTTTTCCGTCAGCTCCCCCGGCGGGCTCTACGCGCTGGAAGCCGACGATTTTGCCGCCAGCGTTCTGGACGGCGCACCGCCGAGAGTCACGCGGGCCGATTCCATCGGCACCATGCGAACGCTGATGGCGCTGCTTTCCGCGATCGGAAGTCCCCAATGACAGTCATCGCCAATACCGGCGGCATTGCCGTCACCAATTGCTATCTCGTCGCCGACGACCAGACAAAGCAGGCCGTGATCTTCGATGCGCCCAACGACACCGTCGCCCCCCTGCTCGACGAGGCCGAGTCACGCGGATACCAGGTCATCGGCCTGTGGCTCACGCACGGTCACTTCGATCATCTCGCGGATCATGCGATCGTCACACAACGATTTCCCGATGCGAAGCTGCTGATTCATCCGCTGGATGAGCCCAAGCTGCAGAAGCCGCAAAGCAAGTTTTTCCCGCTTCCGTTCGTCATCCCGGCGCGCTCGGCAGACGCGCATCTGCATGACGGGCAGAAGCTGAAAATCGGATCACTTGAACTGGAGGTGATTCACACTCCCGGCCACGCCCCGGGGCACGTGATGTTTCACTTTCCCAAAGAGCAGGTGTTGATCGGCGGAGATTTGATCATCATGAACGCCGTCGGACGCACCGATCTGCCTGATTCCGACCCGGAGGCGCTCAACGAGTCCATTCGCCGCGTGATGAAGCTTCCGGGGGCGACGCGTCTTCTTTCCGGTCACGGGCATGCCAGCACGCTCGACGAGGAACGCGCGCACAACCCGTACGTCCAGGCGGCGCTGAGCTGAGGCCGGAAAACGAGATGACAGTGGGGGTACACGACGGTCTCTGCCAATGGTTAGCCAGGCGCAGGACGCCCTGTGGATAGATTGGTTGCATGCCCTCCAAGCGGGCGAAAACTTGATGGAGTTTACGATTTGAGGACCATGAAAGATCTGGAGGGAGTCTTCATGCGACACTTGATCACTGCTTTTGCCATTGTTGTTGCTCTGGGAGTCAGCGCTGCGGCGAGCGGCGAGAAAGGGGATGCCGACACACCGCCTGCATCGGCGGAGACCGCCCGGCGGGAGGCATTCTTTCGGAAGAATATTGTCGATGCCTACGAGAAGGTCGGCCAACATGATCCGAGTTGGGATTCCGATGCGCGCAAGGCGCTCGATTTGTCGGTCCGGCGGTGGATGCTGTCGATGGCCGATCCGGATATTGACGTCCAGATACTCTATTATGCCGACCATGCGGTCCTGGAGAGATGCCGTGACCCGCTCGTGCTCTACAACCAAATGCATGCAATGATGGCCTCGCCATCGGGCGTCTATCCGGACCCCGACATACTCAAGGACCTCGAAAGCAACGCGACTGGTTCCAAGTACGCTCCATTTCTCAAAGCCTATACGTTCATTCGGCTCGGCAGGTACGCGCAGTGGATGGCGGGCCTGTGGTCCGACGCAACCCAGACCAGGCAGCGCCTCATGCGGGAGGCGCTGGACAATCTTCCGGGAATGCTTGCCGAACGGGAGATTCCGCAAGCCAAGCTCGCCGATATCTGCGTCGACCTGACCGAGATGGGACTGGCACCGGACGGAGATCGCAAGCCAACGATTGATCGAATCAGCCAGATGATGGCAAAGGCGCAGCCGGATGCGCCGCTGGCTGAGCTGTTTAAAGGAATTGCCTACCGCAAATATGCGTGGGATGCGCGCGGGAATGGATTTGCGGGGACCGTCACCGCCGAAGGCTGGCGGCGGTTTGCCGAGCGGCTTGCTGTAGCAAAAGAGGCGTTGGATGCCGCACTGAACAAAGATCCAAATTGCGCGGCGGCGGCAGCGGAAATGATCAGCGTACAGCTTGGCAGCGACGGAAATCGCGCGGAGATGGAAAAATACTTCCAGCGCGCGATCGCTGCCGATCCAGGCTGCTATGCCGCTTACGACAGAAAGCTCTACTGGCTCGCGCCGAAGTGGCACGGGACTGCCGATGATCAACTCGCCTTTGGCCGGGAGTGCCTTGCTACCAAACGCTGGGACGATCGTATTCCCTTCCTGCTGCTGCAATCGCAAAAGAACATTGTCGAGGACCGCTTTCGCGAGCTGTCTGCCACCGCGCAAACGGAGTGGGAACGGCAGCATGTGTTGGAGCAGGCGCTTGCCGAGTTGCACAAGGTAGAGCCTTCCACGTGGAAGGACGTGCAGAATCTCTACGAGGGGTATCTGGCATACAACCCCCAGGCGGTGAGCGCGCGGATGGACTACCGTGCGGCCGCTGAGTCGAATGGCCATAGCGAGATAGTTAAGCAGCAGAACGATGTGCTAAACGCAAACCATGATCCCGCGTTCAAACTGCTGATCCACATGCCGGGCGAGGAACTTGCGGTGGCCGGCGCCTTCAAGGCTCGCGGCCTGCGGCTGCAAGCCAGCGGAGATGCAAAGGATGCTCTGCCGGACCTCGAACAATATGCGAAGCGCCTCCAACCGAATGACCAGAACTTCTATTACTCAAAACTGTGGATCTGGATGACGCGCGTTCAGCTTGGCGACAAGGAAGCGGCAGACCGTGATCTGGCGGCGTACCAGAAAATGCGCGACGTGAAGGACCCTCACGAATGGCATGCCGCACTGATCGCGTTCTTCCTTGGCCAGTTAAAAGAGCCCGACCTTTTGGCCGCGGCTGAGGCATCGGACGCGTCAAGTCGCAGCGGCAACCTTTGCGAAGCCTGGTATTACGCCGGCAAGATCAGATCGATCGCCGGCGACGACAAGACCGCCGCTGAGTACTTCGCCAAATGTATTGCAACCGGCCAGCAGAATTACGACGAATACAATATGGCTCAGGTCGAGTTGCAGAGACTGCGTTCGGCGCCAGACCCCGGTGGCCGGTGAGGACAGCGGCATATTGCCGAGCGGGAAGGAGCGAGGATCGACGTGCCGGGCCCTGCGGCTTCGTCCACGATCCGCGACGACGCGAAGCGAGCGGCGCCATCCCATGCCGGAAAACGACTCGAAACGCCTTGCGTTAAATCGAGCATCACTTTCGGATGCCATCTGGGCTCCCTGCCAAAGCACGAGGCGTCGCGCAACAGCACGACGCCTCTGGATCATCAGAAACACCGACTCAGAGTTGAAAACTATCACTCACCGAGCCGAGGCAAGACGACCGCCTCCGGAAGACACATCCCCACAGATACGCCCATCACCACATTCAGGTTCCAATAATTTACTTATTTTTTGCGCGGTGATTCGTCAGTGTGATGCTGACCGAGACAGTGGTTCCCGAGAGATCTGCCTTGGCGTGACCCGTTCCAACACCCTTGAGAATGGCAACAACGATGTAATTGCCGTCGGGGAGATTCGGGATGGAGAACGCGCCATTGGTATCCGTAACCGCCGTGCCAGCTGCGGGGCCGTGTTTGCGATGCTTCCCGGTCGTGGCTGTTCCCGCAGACCGGGCACCCTTCCCATGGAACGGGAAAACTTTGATGGTGACCCCAGAGGTCGGCCCGTTCACCCCAGTTACCGTTCCGCTGATGGTGCCGGTAGCAGGGCTGGTGGTTGAATCGCCCCAGGCAACTGTCGACCCAAGGCATAGAAGCAAAATACAGGATAATCCTGTGACAAACGGCTTGGTCAGGCGAGACATACGGCTTTCTCCTCAATTCGATCGGTGTTGGGGGCGATCTGTGGACTACCCGGCCTCTCGTACTGATCAATACGCGGGGGAGGGGCCGTTATTGCAATGGCAACCGTCAGCGGTTGTTCAATTCTTGCCACAGATCGGCAAGGTCGAGCCCGACTTTGACACGCACCGCCCCAGTTTCAGGGTAGTCATAATCGACCTTGAACGCCTTGGCTCTTCCCAACGCTCTTGAGACGGCCTCAGCAACGCGCGGGTCCTGTTGTGAGGCTTGTCCCACGCTCAGATGCGGGCCGAGCGGAAGGTCGTTAACTTTCGCGGCGAGCTTCTCGTCGGCTACTGCTTCGGCAACGCGCGCCGTCTTCAGCAGTCGCCCCGCCGATCGGGAAATGCCTTCGGCGTCGATCGATTGCGCCACCCACGCCGGGGGCTGCTGCGGCACAATCGCGGCCGGCTGCGCAGGAGCGGCAGCGTTCACCGCCACGATGCCATGACCGACTGGAATGGCCGCGCGCCGTTCGACCTGTTCCCTCAACCGCTTCCAACCCTCTTCCCCGGCGGGAAGTTTCACGGCGTTTTGCCGGGGCAATGCATCGCGAAGCACCTGCCAAAGGTCGCTGTTGTCGACGGCGATGGTGAGGCGAACTTCCAGATCGTCGCGAAATTCAACGGTGGTAATCGGGCGAGTCGCCAGCCAGTTGCTTACTAGCGGTTGAACGCCCGGCTGGTCCAGCGCGTCGCCCAGGGATTTGCCGTCGGGCATCGTGATCGGGCGAATGCTGTCCAGAACCCGCGTTGCCGCATTCCGTCGAGCGGCAGCGATCGCGGCGCGGCGGTCTTCATCCTGCACGACAGCCCAGGCCGCCTGCCCGGCCGCGGGCCGAAGCTGCTCCGCTGCCACCAGCGCGGTGCTGGTGCCGGTTCCTGAAAACGAGCGGTGGCTCCAGTTGCCCAGGCGGGTCTTGAGACGTTTGAGGGGAAGCGGAAGATGATCCGGATGATCGCTGGCGATCTTGAGCAGCAAGTCGCGCACGATTCTCGAATCCACATCGAGCTGAATCTGGCAGGTTTGATCGTCGATCCACCGCGTTCCCCCAATCTGATCGGCGGCCGCCACCGCCGGCTGCAACGCCTGTGGTCCGCCATTCGTGGCAACAAAGTCGGCGACGGTCAGTCCCGGTTCGATTTCTGTTGCAAGAATTTCCTGCCGCAGCGATTCCTGGGCATCCGCGCTGGCCGCTGCGACTTCAGAGCGGCGAATGGAATCGTCGGCAAACGCACCTCCCGCGCCAGCCAGACAGATGAAAATGCCCAACAAAAATCTCAGCATCGCCGAAATGCTCTCCAATCGACCCGTTCGCCACAATATCTGACAGTCGGCCGCTTCGCAGGTTAGGCCGCGGAAGCGGAGGTCGCCCGCTGAAATATTAGCATGACGTGCGGTATGTTGGAGAGATCGCGACGGCTCGTCCGATAAGAGGGCGTCATCCTCGCAGGCTCATTTCCCATCGACTATAATCCGGCGGCAAAGTGGGTTGTGGTGTTGTTCGCCGCGCCTGCCTGACGTTTTTCCAGGGAAACCGCGTGCATGAACCTTCCGCACCGTAGCGGCACCTACCGCGGCGTCGAATCGCTTGACGGAACCTGGTCCTGCGCCGTCGATCCGAACAACCTGGGCATAGCCGAGCGCTGGTACACCACCGCCCGCGACGACGCGCACCCGGCGCCAGTCCCCGGCACGATCCAGCAGGTTTATCCCGACTACCACGGCATCGCCTGGTACTGGTGCGAATTTATTCCCGCCCGCAATCCGCATCCGCAGGGCCGCTATCTCGCCCGTTTTGGCGCGGTTGATTATCGCGCGGACGTCTGGGTCAATGCCGAGCGCATCAGCACTCACGACGGCGCGCAGAGCCCGTTCGTCCTCGATATTTCCGACTCGATCCGGCCCGGCGAACGCAATCTCCTGTGCGTTCGCGTCCTGAACCCCTCGAATCAGGCGGTCGACGGCCTGTCGCTCCATCAGATTCCCCACCGCAACAAGTCAGACGTGCCAGCCGTCGGGTCGTCCTTCAACTTTGGCGGTATCGTCGGCTCGGTCGAGATTCTCTGCCGGCCTGCTCTTTATATCTCCGAACTGATTGCCAAGCCGAACCCGCAAAACGGGATACTGAACGTGCTGACGTTGGTGCTGAATACAACCGAGGCGGCGGTCCCCGCCAATTTGAAGTTCAGCGTCGCCGCCTCGACCGGAGGAGAAACATTACAGGCGGGGAACACCAGCCGCACGCTTCAACCGGGGCAGACGCTGTTTGAAACGCAGGTGCCAATCTCGGCCGCGCGGCTGTGGGAGCCGGACGATCCATATCTCTACCGGCTCACCGCGCGAGTCCTTCCAGAGTCAGGAGGACGCGGCGACGAGGTTTCCGCCCGGTTCGCATTCCGTGATTTCCGATTTGCGGAAAACGAGTTTCGGTTGAATGGCCGCCGGCTGTACTGGAAATGCGCGCGGACGCTCAACCATTTTCCAGTCGGGCAAGCCGTTCCGCTTGATGCCAACGTGCTTCGCCACGAATTGCTCTGCCTCAAAGCCATGGGATTTAATGCCGTTCGCTTCATGGCGGGGTTGGCGCTTCCCGCGCAACTCGATCTCTGCGATGAGCTGGGACTGCTGGTCTATGAGGAGAACTACGCGGCGTGGAACATGCAGCCGTCCGATGCGCTGGAAGAACACTTCGATCGTTCCCTCCGGCAGATGATCCTTCGCGATCGCAATCATCCGTCTGTCGTTATGTGGGGCCTGCTCACCGACACCAGCGATCGGCTGGTATTCAAGCACGCAACCGAAGCGCTCCCGCAGGCTGCATTTCTGGACGATTCGCGGATGATCGCGCTCAACAGCGGCCGAGACGACGACAACCCGGACTTCGCGTCTATGAGCAATCCCGGCTCGGCTGAGTGGAACGTGCTGCCGCTCGGCGGCGACTTCCATCTTTCCGTGCCGTTGCCGCTGAGCGATACCGACGCCGACACCATCCGTTCGCTCGGAGAGGCCGACCAGACCCCGGTCTTCGTTTCCGATTGGCGGACGCCCGGGACCGTGAATCTTCTCAAAGCGCATCGCCGATTCGAGCAGACCGGAAGAGGCGACTCAGAGGATGCGCGCCTGTGGGCGGCGGGGCTGGAACAATTCCTCCGCGATTGGGACGCATGGGGCATGCAGCATGTTTTCGGCAGGGCCGAGGACTTTTTCTCGCGGGCTGCGGCCCGAACCGAGCAACGAATGCTCGAGGTGCTGACCGCCCTGCGCCAATCCGCGGATCGTGGGCCTCACGCTCGGGATGACAGACGACATCGGCAGCGGCTCGGGAGTCCTCACTGCGTTCCGCGATCCCCGCCAAACCACCATGGCGGGCGTCGCCGAAGGTCTTTCGCCCGTTCGATGGTGTCTCTTTGCCCAGCCGCGCTTCGTGGCGCAGGGGGGAAGCGTCCGCATCGAGGCGCTGCTGGCAACCGAACATTCACTCCCGCCGGCGGCTTATCCGCTCCTGATTCAGGTGTTTGATCCGACCAACGCGATCGTGTTCGAACGGCGAACGCTCCTCGATGTTCCAGCCGGCCGCTCGCCGCGTGCGCACGCTGTCCTGGCCGAAGACCTGACGATCGAGACGACGCCCGGCCGATACCGGCTGACCGCGACGTTCGAGCAAGGCGCTTCCGCCGCGGCGGACGAACTCGAATTTCTCGTCGCCCCGCCGCTCGCTTCGTACGTTCCATCCCACCTCAAACTCGTGGGCGAGAACGCCATTCTCGCCCGCTGGCTCAACGAACGCGGGATTCCATTCTCCCATACGACGGCGCAGGACCCAGGCGGGAAGCGCGGAGAAGTGGTTCTGGTCACCAGCACCCCCGAGGGAATCGACCCCGCAACCGCCTTCGGCTCGCTCAGCGAGCGAGCCGACGAAGGGTCGGTCATTCTCGTTCTCACGCCTGACTTCTTCCGCTCTTCCGAGACCGACGGCTGGCTGACTGCCGGCGAGCTTGCGACCATTTCCGCCCTGCGCGCCGCCGGGCAGCCGATTGACGCATGGGGAATCAACCACCCGATTCTCGACGGCCTGGGCACACAAGGCCTCCTCGACGACCGCATCTTCGCCCGGTTGCTTCCGCTCACCGGTTTTGTCGACGTCGACGCCGGCGGACAGATCATCTGCGCGGCCCACCTCTGCCGGATTCATCCCGATGAATACCGCTCCGGCGTGCTGCTGTCCGTCCACGACCACGGAGCCGGCAGCATCGTGCTCAATGCATTGCAAATCCTTGAAAACCTCGGCGTCGATCCCGCCGCCGATCGACTCCTGCTGAATCTTCTGCGCTTCGCGGCCGCGGAGCGGGAGTAGCCAGTCTTCTGCAGCGCGTCCGCATCGTTGGGATGCAGCGAGAGCACCTGCCGATAAATGGCCTCCGCCTGCGGCAGTTCCCCCGCCCGATGATGCGCCTCCGCTGTCTCCAGTGCCTGATGAATAGTCGTGTCGTCCATGCGCTTCCCGGTGCCATGAGCTTACCACGATGCCACCCGCGGGAGGTCTACATCGGCCGGACTTCTCATTTTCCCCGCGGAACAAATGCCGATCCGCGCGTATCCTGTCCTTCCCACCCCGGCGTGCTTCGTGAAGCGAGCATGACAGCCCCCAACTGTCTTCCTTGCTTCCGTCGCTCTCCTTTACCGCTCATGCGACATCGCGCGACAGATTTTGCAGCGCCGCATGTCGCATCCGCCGCGCAACTCCTTTTCCTTCCGCGGGATGCTCTCCAGCCTGGCGCGACACCGCGCGCAACAGTTGCGCGCCTTTGCTGAAAACGGGGTATCCCCGCACGCTCGCCGCGTACGACGCGCCTCCTTCGCCGCCCTCCAGCCGCGCCAGCCCAAAAGAGTGATTGCCACGAAACAACACAAACGACACAAAAAAAGAGAGCCTGGGGACGAGAGCAGCTTCCGGCTCACTTTCTGCTATTGCGTGTCGCCGCTCTATTTCCTTTTTGTGTTTTTGTGTTTTTTGTGGCCATTCGCTCATTGATTTCAATGCGCTCGGCCATAGCCTCCGCGCATTGCCAATCGGTGTGCGCCTTGGTGCTGAGCCTGCGGCTGTCCACGCCGATCTGTTGTGATTGCATCACGGTATCCTTTTCGCTCGCCCCCGTGCGACATTGATTGGCTCCGGTTTCTCCTGTGCCGACGATTCCCTCTGTTCCAGAAACGTAGGGTCCGCTCGGCGGCTCCTAAGGTACGCCTCGAATGGCCGAAAGCGTCGAGCCGCCGTGCGGACCATTCCTCGACTTCCGCGAGAATCCTCGACGGCGCTCTCCGCTTTCCATGATGAGCTATCCATCCAAACCGTCTCTAACAGATTTCGCAGACGGCAATCCACCTTGATTGTGATTCTCCCAAAGCCAACGGACCGTCCGTCGGAAGCGCTCTGCGGCTGCGGCGCAGCCTGATTGTCTCCGAACTCCTGACTCGTGGCTGAAATCCCCCGTCTGCGGTGCGACCTTTACTGCCGCCCGAATTTGAACAAGAAAGCCCCGACCTCAGCTTCACCCGTAAAGTGGCACGAAATGGCACGAAATGGCACGAATTGGCACATTATTTTTTCCAGTTCGACAAGAGCCAACGCTCCAAACCGCGCCGCCCCGTTTCGCGGCGTATGTGATTCTAACCGACGATGGCGGATCGCCGGCGGATGCAGCAACCGGCTGCCGCCGGCGGACACATCATCCGGTTCGCTTTGCACATCCAGCGGCCTGATACAGCAATAATCTGCAAACCGAAAAACCAAAAAAGATTATTGTTGACACCTTTGAGATCGAAGTTTAATTTATCGCCCGTAACGAATGGGAAGGCTCGGGGGCTGAACGAAGTCCTTTCTCCTCCTCCGTTTTGATTAGTTTTGTTGTGGCCCGTGAGGTGAGCCTCACTGCCGCGTTGTTTTCATTGCGACGGGTGCCTCACGTGCACTCGCCGCGAGTCGCTTCTTTGGGCGGATAGTCAGCAAAACCGGGCCCTTTATGCAATCCAACAATTCAGCGGGAAGATCCGCGCGCAGCGATCGGGCAAAAAGAGCAAGCCATCCCCTCCTCGCGCCGCCGCGTTACGGCCGGCCGTCAATGCGGTCGTGGAATCCCTCGAATCGCGCCAGATGCTCACCGCCTACGCGTGGCAAAATCTTGCGAGCGCCAACCCAACATGGGCGGCGGCAGCCAGTTGGAGTCCCAGCAGCGCGTTCCCCAATTCGTCGGCCGACTCGGCGAACTTAAGTGCTGATCTAACAACGACTCAGAGCATCGCACTCGCCCAGAATATCACGGTGCAATCGGCCCTTTTTGGGGATACCGCGCTCACCGGCGGCGTCGGGCAGACACAGACGATATCGGCTGGGAATATACTCACGTTCGACAACGGAAGCTCGTCCGCCTCGCTCACCCTCGCCAGCGGCACGGTCGCGGGCGCGACGATCGCCGCGCCGATCAGCCTCGATAGCAATCTGGTCGTTACCGACAATGATGATATTGCCAACCCGCTGACGCTGAGCGGGAACATCGACACCAAAGGGCACTCGCTGACGGTCGCGGGAACCGGCAAGGTGATCATCAGCGGAGCCGTCAGCAACAGCGCCGCATCCGGCGCGGTGACCGCGACGCTCTCGAAGAGCACCAGCACCGCCATCACCTTCGGGCAGAGCGTCACTTTCACCGCCACGCTTTCCAGCAGCGTGGAGACGCCCGCCGGCAGCGTCCTGTTCATGGACGGCAGCACCGTCCTGGGAACCGCTGCGCTCAGCGGCGGCGTCGCGACGCTCGCCACCGCGTCGCTGGGAGCGGCCGTGCATTCGCTCAGCGCCATCTACGGCGGAAGTCCCGACCTCGCCGCCGCCACCTCCAACGCCCTCACCCAGACGATCAACAAGTCATCGACCACCACCGCGCTGACCAAAAACGCCACCGGCGCCATCAGGTTCGGCCAGAGCGTCTCGTTCACCGCCACGATGGCGGCAGTCTCCCCGGGAATCGGAACGCCCTGGGGATCCGTCACGTTCAAGGACGGGTCCACAGCCATCGGAACCGCCACGCTTGGCGGCGGCGTCGCAACCTTCACCACAACCTCCCTTGCCACCGGCAGCCATCCATCAATCACCGCCGTCTACGGCGGCGATTCCAACTTCAACACCAGCACCTCCAGCGCCGCTACCCAGACCGTCAACCAGTCTTCGACCACCACGACTCTCACCAAGAGCACCACCGCGCCGATCATCTACGGCCAGAGCGTGACCTTCACCGCGACGATGGCCGCCGTCAGCCCCGGCGCGGGAACGCCGACGGGGACGATCACCTTCATGGACGGATCGACGACGCTGGCCACCGCTACGCTTTCGAGCGGCGCTGCCACCTTCACGAGCAGCTCGCTGGCAGCCGCGTCGCACCCGGTCACCGCCGTCTACAGTGGCGACACCAACTTCAGCACCAGCACTTCCAGCGCCGTCACCCAGACCGTCAACCCGTCATCGACGGCCGAATCGCTTGCCAAGAGCACGACCGGCGTCATCAGCTACGGCCAAAGCGTGACATTCACCGCCACGCTCTCAGCCGTCAGCCCCGGCGTCGGCACGCCCACCGGAACCGTCACCTTTATGGACGGATCGACTGCGCTCGCAACCGCCACGCTCTCCGGCGGCGTCGCCACGTTCACCACCACGACGCTCCCGGCGGGCAGCCATACCGCTCTCACCGCCGTCTACGCCGGCGACGGCAACTTCAACTCCAAAACCTCCAACACGCTGACTCAGACCGTCAACCACTCCTCGACCACCACCGCGCTCTCCAGCAGCGCCGCGGGCGCGAACATCACCTTCACCGCAACGCTGAGCCCCGTCGCTCCCGGCGCCGGCACACCCGCCGGCTCGGTGACGTTCAAGAACGGCAGCACCACCATCGGCACCGCCACGCTCGCCGCCGGAGTCGCCAGTTTCTCGACGACGGCCCTCCCCGTTGGCACCGATTCGATTACCGCCGTCTATGCTGGCGACGCGAACTACAATACGAGCACGTCCAGTGCCGTCAACGTAACGGTCAGCCTGACGCTCACAAGCATCGCGGTGACGCCAGCGACTCCGACAATCAACGAGAACCAGGCAACGCAGTTCTCCGCCAGCGGTCTCGATCAGTTCGGCACGGCGCTGACGACGCAGCCGACGTTTACCTGGTCCGCGACCGGAGCCGGCTCGATCAACTCGACCGGCCTTTACACCGCGCCGACGTCGGTCGGTTCCACGACCATCACCGCAACGTCGGGGTCCGTGACGGGCTCGGCATCGGCGACCGTTGCCGAAGGCCCTCCGACGGTTGCCACCGCTTCGACAGCGATGCTCTCGACTGATGGCACCTACGCAACTCTCAATGTGCTCGGCGCGGATGCGAACGGCGAGAGCGGTTTGACCTACGCGTGGACCACCACCTCCGCTCCGTCGGGTGCGCCGGCTCCGACGTTCACCGACGCCGGGACGAACACGGCCAAAGACGCGCTCGCGTTCTTCCAGGTCGCGGGCAATTACACGTTCCAGGCGACGATCACCAACGTGGCGGGACTGGCCGTGACCAGCAGCGTGTCACTGACGGTGACGCAGATCGCAACCAGCATCGATGTCACGCCAGCGGGGCCGGTGCTGGTGGCGGGAATGTCCGAGCCGTTTGTCGCAGTGGAAGCCGATCAGTTCGGCAACGCGATGACGACCCAGCCGACGACGTTCACGTGGTCGGTCGAAAGCGATGGCGAAGGGGGAACGATCACCGCGACGGGGGATTATACCGCCGGCGGGGCCGGCGGCTTGGATATGATCGACGTCGCCGACTCGGCGGATTCGCTGACGGGTCAGGCTTATGCCTCGGATGTGACCACCGCGCCTGACGCTCCGACCGGGGTCACTGCGACGCCCGCGGAGCAAGGCGTCGTTCTCACTTGGGACAGCGGCGTGGACGCCGGCAGCTACGATGTCTATCGCGGGACAACCGCCGGCGGCGAGAGCGCGACGCCTGTCGCTTCGGGGTTGAGCGATCCGACCTTCACCGACACGGGCCTCACGGATGGCGCGACGTATTACTACACGCTTCAGGCGATCAATCCGCTGGGAATGAGCTCGGCCAGCGCCGAAGCAAACGCGGCTCCCGGCCGGGTCGGGCCAGGCGAAGTGTGGGCAACGCCGGGCGATCACGCCATCGATATCAGTTGGGATTCGGCGCTGGGCGCGTCCAGCTACAATCTCTACCGCTCAACCACGACCGGCGGTGAAGGGACAACCCCATACCAGACCGGCCTCACCGAGGCCGGCTACACGGATGCGCAGACTACATCCACGCCGTACTACTACACCGTGACTGCCACCTATCCCTCCGGCGAAGGCGTCGCGTCCGCCGAGAGCAGCGCGGCGGCCGAGCTTGCCGTTCCGTCCAATCCGTCGAACCTCGTCGCCGCCGTCAACGGCAGCAACGAGGTCGATTTGAGTTGGACGGCCGCCAGCGGAGCCGATCAATACATCATCGAGATGTCCACCGACGGCACGACCTTCTCTCCCTACGACCAGGTGGACGGCTCGACGACAACGTATGCCGACACCGGCGCGGCGGATGGCACTGCCTACACGTATGAGGTTCTGGCCAGCAACGCCGTCGGCGATTCCGCGGCTGCCATGTCCAGCGCCGTCACTACGCCGATCGCTGCTCCCGATCAGCTCACCGCCGACACGATCTCCAGCACGGAGATCGACTTGACTTGGGAGAACAACTCGTCGGGCGCGACCGGCTTTACCGTTCAGCGCTCCACCGACGGCGTTCACTTCACGACGATCGGAACCACGGATTCCGACACAACCACTTACGATGACGAGGGCCTTTCCCCCGGCACCGGGTATACTTATCAGGTCGTGGCGACCACTTCGTCGGCAACCTCCGCCGCCTCAAGTTCGACGAGCGCAACCACGACTCCCGCGTCCCTCGCGGGCCTCGCCGCGTCAGCCGATTCCGCATCGCAAATCACGCTGACCTGGACGCCCGTCACCGGCGCAACCGGCTACGAGATCGACCGCAAGGACCCCGTCAACACCACGTTTGAAGCGATCGATTCAGTCGATCAGCCCTCTGGCGCGAGCGCAAGCTATTCCGATACCGGCTTGAGCGACGGCACCGCTTACACCTACCAAGTCATCCCCTACAACGATTCCGGCGAGGCGGATGGAACCAATCCCTCTGCTTCGGCGGCGACGCCATTGATTGCTCCAAGCAACGTCGCCGCAGTCGCGTTGTCTTCCGGCAGCGTGGAAGTGGTCTGGCAGAACGAATCTTCCAGCGAAACGACATTCAACGTGCAACGGCTTTTGGATGGAGCCCCCGATGGCGAGTCGATCCCGGTCGATTCCGGGACCACGGATTATGTGGATTCCAACGCCCAGCCGAGCACGACCTACACCTATGAGGTATCTGCGTCGAACTCCACCGGAGATTCTGCGGCGACCGGGGCGTCGGAGGTCACGACGCCGTCGGCCCCCGCGACCTCGGCTCCCGTCATGCCGATTCTCATCAGCGCCGCGGCCGCCTCAACATCGTCCATCCAGATTTCGTATTCGGCTTCCGACGGGTCCCATCTGGAGCTCGAGCAGACGGGGCCTGGCGATCCGAACTTTCATAAAATAGCCGACTTGGGAAGCTCCACGGCATCCAGCGCTCAGAGTTACGTGGTGAGCGGACTGGCCAGCGACATGAATTATTCCTTCCGCCTCCGGGCCGACAAGGGAGGGGAAATGATTTACTCCGCCGTCAAATCGGCCAGCACTTCTTCGGGGCAGTTCCTCACCGGCGACCCCGGTGGGCCGGCCGCGCCCACCGGGCTGACGATCAGCGACCTGCAGCCCAGTTCATTTTCCGTCTCGGACTCCAACGGTGACCTGCTTATTCTCACCCTCAGCAGTCCTGAATATCCTGGGCTGGACAGCAACTGGTGGTGGGGCTACGGCAATGATGTGCTCTCGGTAAACCCGAACACAACGTACACGATCTGGGCACAGGCGATGGATCCGTCTACATTGGCCCTGTCCGCGCCCTCGCTGGTCACCGTCACAACGCCCGGCACGCTTCCCTCCGCGCCGACCGGCATCACCGTCGTTCCAGGCTCCGGGACCGATACGGCAGACGTCAGCTGGTCCTATGATCTGGACACGCCGAACATGGTCGGCTTCATGGTCTATGAGGCGGACGCCGACGGAACCCGCAGCGCGGAGACGTTTGTCGATTCTTCCACGACCAGCGCCGAACTCTACGGCCAGGCCGGTGCGACCTATGTGGTCACCGCGATGACCACAGCGCCAGACGAGGACGGAGGATATTTGGAGGAATCGAAATTCTCCGCGGCCGCCACGCTCTCGGGCGGCGCACGGTCACGCCGAACGGCCTCTCGGCCGCCCCGACTTCCGGCGGCATCCGGCTGCTCTGGGACAACACTTCGGCTAATGAAACCGGGTTTACCATCCAGCGCAGCACCAGCGCCGACTTTTCAACCGATCTGCAGACCTTCACCGTCGCTGCTGACGTGACGAGCTATCTCGATGCGACTGGAACCTCCGGCACTTCCGTGCAGCCGGACGTCACGTACTACTACCAAGTTGAAGCGACCAACAGCAGCGGCTCGTCCGCTTTCTCGAACACCGCGAGCGCCCTGGTAACTCTTCCAACTGTCAGCGTCACGGCCCTCCCGATCACCGCCACCTTCGCCGGCCCCGGCGGCAACCCGCAGAACGGCTACCTCGACTTCCACCGCACCGGCGATCCGAGTTCCCCGCTGACAGTGACTGCCAACTACGCCGGCACCGCAGTTGCGGGCACGGATTACAGCGCTTTGCCGACGCAGGTGAATTTCGGTGCCGGCGAGCAGGACGTGGTGATACCCGTCACGCCCGTCAATACAACGCCAGATATCGGCTCAATATTAAAAGCGAGTATTTTGGCCGGAGCCGGCTACCTGTTTAGCGCTGTGGAAGCGCCGGTAGTCGATGCTTCCCATGGATTGAGCGTCAAGCTCGGTGACGGCTCCGATGGCATCATTCTGCAGGGCAGCGGTGACGGGAAATCGAACTTGGTGCCGCTAACATTCACGCTTCCGCAGAATCAGCCCGCCGGAACCACCGTAGTACTGAGCGCAACAAATTCTGCCATCGTTGATCTATGGAGCAAATCCCCGGACGGCGTTTACCACCAGGTTCCATGGGGCACCGGGGGTGTAAAGATCTGGACCGTCGGAACTGATGCAATTCCAGACACGCTCTACGTCGGCGTCACTGGTGGGAGTACAAGACTTGGCGACGTCCAATTTACGCTCTTCGATCAGCAGCCGGCAACCGCCGGCGTGCTTCCACCCATCGCCAGCGCCATTTCAGAGCCGGCAACGGCAGTGCGCCTCAAAATGATTCTCAACGATGATCCGAATGGTGACCATCTTGCGGACACAGATATCTCGAACGAAGAAAACAGATGGCTGGTAGGGCAAATCGTTGATGCCAGCGCTGTCGTAGAGGCCCCTGCGGGGCTTTTGGTTGGCGCTGGATATAGTTGGGCGGTACCCGACCCGGGCGTTGCGTATCACAGTTATAGTGCATACGTAAAGGCCGCGCAATCTACCTCGTTGCAGCCCGATGACGGAGCCGATGTGATGGATGAGCATACCGGCACCAACCAGCGGCGCATTTATTTCTACTGGTTACAAAAGACGGGACCGGCGGCCGGGTACAAGACGGAGAATCTTGGCCTGCAAGTCACTCTTGCCAATGGCGTGGTGATCAAAGCGGGGTCCGCATTCGACTTAGATTCGCCGTTCGTGGAGTCATCCGCAGCTATCGGCACAGCTCGGGTCACCGCAGGTGGTTCCTCGTTCGGATTGTTCTCAACCGGCGCCGGGTCGTATGGGCTCACCATCAATGCCAACGTGACCGAGCCCTGGTATAACTCTGGAATATGGAACTTTGTGCAACTTGTTCGTTCTGTCCGCCGTGAATTTGGCTTGGTACCGAAAACCGTGTATGACACCCGCGGGCGATTTGACCTAGACAACCTACTCCCCGCACAGCTCATTCCGACGACTGCAGGCACAATGGATTTTCCGGCCGATGGGTCATCGCCTCAGTTCTTTTGGGATAGTCCCTCCACAGACGGAGTAGATCCAGGAGTTTTGGGAGCAGACGCCCGAGACGCGTTCAAGACATTTATCATGTACCGCCCTGCTGGCGAGAACAGCGTTATGGTTCCCCTCGAATATTATGCTTGGAATTACGCCATTACGGTGAAGGTTGTGGGCGGTAAGTACGTCGCAGTCGGCACGCCTCCGCCCCCCGCGCTCGCGGGACCGCTGCCGATATCCGGGCCCGTTACTTGGACAGACGTGCTGAAGAACAAATAGCGCCGAGAATTGGCCGATGACGCGTTTGCGACAAGGAACTTCTGTTCGAGCTATGGCAGCGTTGGTTTTACTGATCTGCCTACTCGTGCTTTTGTCCTTCGAAATTATCCGAGGCGCCTTTGTGACAGACATGCTCAGCATGACGATGTCGGGGGATGAGAAACTCGGCTTATTCACCTCCAACCGTGAGGCGCTGCTCTTCATCGGGTCTGATTGGACCGGTTCATCGGCATGGTCCTACTCGGTGGAAGGCCCCCAGGACCTTGCCGTCGCAGAGGGGAACATAATAATTGCGTGGACGCGTCCTCGAACCTTAGGCGGCTGGCGCCCAGCTCCAAAATACTCGGCGCGGAACGGAACAAATTTTTCGTTCTTGGGATTCTCGTATATGAACGTTCGAGGTTCAGTCTGTCTATTAAGGCTATCGCTCTGGTGGCCCGAAGCTTTTCTCGTCGCCGTCACGCTATTGCTGCTTGTCCGGGCGTTCAAACGTCACAGATCGGTGGAAGGTCGCTGCAGGAATTGCGGTTACGATCTCCGAGGCAATCCGATCCGCTGTTCCGAGTGCGGACGCCCGGTAGAAACAAATTCCGGCAGCGTAACAGTTTAGCCGCCGCGCAGAAAATTCTAACGGGATTGCGCCAAGTTAAGCTCGCGAGAGGAGGATGTCATGCAAAGCTGAAGCATTACTGAAACCTCTCTGTAGAAACTTGGAAGCTGCAAACGTGACATCCGTCATTTTCCGGTAACAGTTTAGCCCCAGCGCACGCGTGACGGCGTAGATCGAGATTCGTCGGGGCGAATTCGAGTCGTTTTTAATTCTGGGGGAAGGCCGCGCCCGCAGGCTCACGGGCCGCTGGCAAACAGCGCGGCCATCGCCTTCTCTGTCGGCTCGGTCAGCAGCTTCACCATGAATTGAATCGCGTTCGTTCCGTGCAGCTTGGCCGTTTGCAGAAAATTGAAACGGGGACGCAGCTAGTTATTTTGACACGGGGTGCTCCGGAATTTACCTTTCTCAGCATGCCTCGCCCTCCTCGCGTCGCTCCCGGCGGTCTGGTCTACCATGTGCTCAATCGCGGTGGGACGGATGGTCATGTTCCGCCGGGACAGCGACTTTGCCGCCTTCGAGCGGAAAATGCGAAGGGGGTCAGGCCAGCTTCTGGGTGAGGAAAGGGGTCATCAGCCTTTCCTGCCGATTGAGCTGATGGTATGGCCCGTAAACCCCGGTAACTGTTTAGCGTGCCGCTCCAGTCACGGCCCCGCCGGCATGGTCGGCGGCCGCTTGGCGGCCCATGCTCCAATTAACATCGCCTTGATCGTCTCGAGCAGATTCTGGCCCTGCTGATCGGCCGTGCGGAGCAGCGAGCAAAGCGTCGCCCATGCCGCCGCGCCGTTTCTGCTGCGGCTCCCGCCGCTGATCTTAGGAAAGCTGTTAAGGTGACATCCATCTTTGATCGACAGACTTTTTGCCGTAGTTATGATCCAACTATGCCCCGCACGTCCCGCGCAGCTGTCGGCGGTCTTGTCTACCACGTTCTCAATCGCGGCAACGGCCGGCTGGAGATCTTCCGCAAGCCGGGAGACTTCCTGGCGTTTTGCGATCTGATGGTCGACGCCAAGGAAGAGGCCGAGATCGAAGTCTTCGGCTTCTGCCTGATGTCCAACCACTGGCACATGGTGGTGCGGCCGCGTCGGGATCAGGACCTGGCGAGGTACTTCTCCTGGCTGACCAATACGCACGCGAAGCGGTACCGTGCTCATTATCGGCGGACCAGCGGCCATCTCTATCAGGGCCGCTACAAGAGCTTCGTTGTCCAGGAAGATGGGCATTTGCTGACACTGCTGCGTTATGTGGAAGCCAATCCATTGCGGGCGAAGATGGTGGAGCGGGCGCAGGACTGGCACTGGTCGAGCCTGGGCTGCCAGAAAGAGCTGGCGAGACAACTGCTCGACGATTGGCCGATCGACCGCCCGCGAAACTGGACGGCGCTGGTGAACGAGCCGATGGATCCGGCCGCCGTGAAACGGGTGGCACTTAGCTTCGAGCGTGGCCGGCCGCTGGGAAGCGATCCCTGGACCCTGAAAATGGCGGGCCGGATGGGGCTGCAGTACACTCTGAATCCGAGAGGCAGGCCGAAGATGCCGGAAAAACGCAGATAAAAACGGTGGATGTCACCTTAACAGCTTCTTGGATGATGGATTCTGTACCTCAATGGACGGTTAACCCAAAGGGCGAGGTGCCAACGGCAGAGCCTAGTTGGCTTTCTGCCCAAGGTAATGGGAACCTCTTTATCAACGAAGCTGGACCTGTAACACCGCTGCCGACTGAGTTTTAGGGAACGTGACTTTTTGTGATGTTTTGTAGCGCCGGCGAGTCCGGAGGTTAAAGATGTTCGTATTTAGAGAATCCTTGATTCTTGTCGCGATCATGACGGTGACTTGCCTGGTTAGTGGCGGCTGCTCACGTGAGAAAAGAACCGGCGGCCTGGCCGCATCTGGACCAGAGGAGGCCGTCGGCGACGGTTTTAAATTGATGATCTTCCCGCCAAGCGGCGCTCAGGCGGGTTCACAGGTTCTTGTCCGCGTGAGAATTCAGAATGTATCGGCGCGACCGCTGTCATTTAAGGAGACTGGGGCGATGTCGGATTTTCAAGTGCAAATGTGGCGCGACGACGAGCCTGTACATAGAACAGCTTTCGGGCACTTTCTAGAGGATGGAGGCATTGCGCTTGATACGGCAACTGGTTTTCCCGAGCTACGGCCGGGCGACTGGCGCGAGTATAAACTCGACATTAGTCGTGAGTGGGATATGACCTTGGTAGGGAGCTACCGATTCCGGGTTTCTCGCAATGTCCCAAAGTTTGACGGACCACCGATCGAAAAGATCTTGGAGTCTGGAGAAGTTGTATCACCTGTCGCAGTCATCACAGTTGAGACGGCGGACCCTGATTTTGGAAAATCGGGGCCGTAGGGGGCTACACGGGGATTGCCAAGTGTCACCGGGCGCCTCAAAACCAGCCACTGAACTTGCCTTCGTATACGGGATCTGTCAGGGGAGGCGTCGACTTTTTCAAAAACATACATTCGACATTTGCGTCCTCACGCTGCCGGTGGTGAGCCGGACGCTGCAGGGCGAAGGCTGCTCCGCCTGCACCGGCGAAAAACGCGAAGGGGGACACTCGAAAAACGCGAAGGGGGACACTCGTACTTATTGACGGTGGCCATTTCTCGGGATAATCTGCGGCAATGCCGCGGCGTACAAGATGTTCGGCGGACAATCACGTATTCCATGTGCTCAACCGCGGCAACTGCCGGATGAATTCCAGCACCGAATCGGCGGGGAAACGTATCTGTTTATTGTCGTAACGAAAGCGGTTTCTTGTTATTTACGCACCGCTCGAACACGTAAAATTCTGTAAAGTCGTGTAAAGCGAACGGCTGATTCCGAGCGACAAACAAGGGTTGACCGCCCAGCGGTCACTCGCGTTATCCCGGATTGTAAAGCGGCTGTATGCCCCCTGGCAGCCCGTGGTTAAAGTCGCGCGGCCGTTGCTTGTGTCCTCGGGGGGGCTCTTCGTTATCGAGGCTGGCCCGCATCGTGGCCGCGTATCCGACGACTTCGCTCGATTCGCTGACCGATGCCCAGATCGCGCCGTATGCCGACATCGCGCTGGGGTATAACTCGGCCGATCAGGTGGTGAGCCGGACGCTGCAAGGCGAAGGCTGCTCCGCCTGCACTGGCGGGCAGGGAAGTTACACCGAAAGCTACTCCGTCAGCGGCAATGCCCCCGGAGTCAACAGCTGGCAGAACAAAACCGTCGAAACACAGCCGGACGGCAATCAGAACATCAGCTACTACAACTCCAACGGCCAGTTGATGCTTTCGGTCTTTGGCAGCCCGTGGTTAAAGTCGCGCGGCCGCTGCTTGCGACTTCGGGCCGGGCTCTTCGTTGTCGAGACTTCCCCGTATTTAGCTGCAATACTGCTGCGTCTCGACGCCTCGATCCCGGCCCGAATCCGCGGCGCATCGGATAGCGCGGGACTTTAACCACGGGCTGCTATGGACACCACCACCGGCCAGATGTGGGGCACGTTTACCGAGTACGACAGCAGCGGCCGGGCGATTCTCAACGCCAATCCGTCGGCGGTGCTGCCGCGTGGGGAATCAACCACCCGATTCTCGACGGCCTGGGCGCACAAGGCCTCCTCGACGACCGCATCTTCGCCCGGTTGCTTCCGCTCACCGGTTTTGTCGACGTCGACGCCGGCGGACAGATCATCTGCGCGGCCCACCTCTGCCGGATTCATCCCGATGAATACCGCTCCGGCGTGCTGCTGTCCGTCCACGACCACGGAGCCGGCAGCATCGTGCTCAATGCATTGCAAATCCTTGAAAACCTCGGCGTCGATCCCGCCGCCGATCGACTCCTGCCGAATCTTCTGCGTTTCGCGGCCGCGGAGCGGGGCTAGGGAGAGGTGGGCCGCGTCATGGACAAACGCAGCACGTTGAAAACAATGCCCCAATGGCCCGGCTCTCCGATTTTCCGCGCGTCGTCAAGAGTATCGGCTGGTACCGCTTCCTGAAGCGGGTAGCCGATGAAACAATGAAAGACAATCTGCTGACCTGGGCCGCGGCGCTGGCCTATTCGTGGCTGTTTGCCATCTTTCCATTCTTCATCTTCCTGCTGACGCTGCTCCCCTACCTGCCGAATTACGCCAAGGCCCGGGCCAGATCTGAGATTCATGCCCAGCTCAGGCAGATGATCCCCGAGTCTGCCGACATGATCTGGCACAATATCAACGACAACTATCTGAGCCTCCTCTATCAGCCGCGCGGCAAGCTTCTTTACATCGGCCTGGGCGTGGCGCTCTGGGCTGCCAGCAGCGGCGTGGCGATGACTATGTCCGCGCTCGATCGGTGCTACGAAGTCGAACGCGGCAGACCCTTTTACATCCAACGACCGCTGGCGCTTCTCCTCACGATCATCGTCATCATTCTTCTGCTGCTGGTCGCGTGTCTGCTTCCCATCGGAAGTGCCATCAAGCTATGGGTGATTCACATCGACTATGCCACGCGCCTTTCGCTCCCGATCATCGCGTTTGATATTGCGCGCTGGGCACTCTCCCTCCTGTTCATGATGACCCTCCTCTCGATCATCTATTACAAAGGCCCGGCGATCCGTCACCCGTTCCGCTGGCTCTCCCCCGGCGCGGTCTTCAGCGTGGTCGTCTGGGTGATTCTGGCAATGGCGTTCCGCTTCTACGTCGACCGCATCGGCGGCAAAGGATATGAGAAGACCTACGGCACCCTCGGCGGAGTCGCCATTCTTATGCTCTTTTTTTACATCGATGCCCTGGTGCTGCTGATCGGCGCTGAAATTAACAGCGAGCTCGACTTTGAAACCCTCAAAATCCGCCGCGGCAGCACCGATTTCATGAAGCCGGTTGATATGTCGATACCGTCGTCCACTTCGATTTGAACGCGAGAAAGAAGACGAACCGACTTTCCGCCCTTCGTGTCTGTCTTCGCGCCTTGCGCCTGATCGACTCTTTATTTCTGGTCGCGAATCGCGCTGCCTCTCTCAATTAATAATCATGAAAGTCCGCCAGCTCCGCGAACACCGCATCGACCAGCGTCTGAAGCTGCTCCTCGGTGATCGCAAGCGGGGGCATGAGAACGAGCACATCGCCCAGCGGACGAATGATCACGCCACGGCGGCGAAGGCGGGAGCAAATCAGCGCGCCGATGCGTTTGCGCGGGTCAAACGCCTCGCGCCGTTCGCGGTCGGCAACGAGTTCAATCCCCACCATGAACCCCTTTTGACGCACTTCTCCAACCCACGGCAACTCATGGAACTTATCCAGCAAACGCGACAACGCGCTATTCGCGACCCGGGCGACAAGCTGGTTCTTCTCAAATAAATCGAGCGACGCCAGCGCGGCGGCGCACGCCAGCGGATTGCCGGTGTACGTGTGCCCGTGGAAAAAAGTTTTGCCTTCCCACGGCTCGCCCAGAAATGCTTCGAAGATCCGCTGACTGGCGAATGTCGCCGCCAGGGGGAGATAACCGCCGCTGATTCCCTTGGCGGCACACATCAAATCCGGCTCCACGTCCTCATGCTCGCACGCAAACATGCGTCCGGTTCTCCCGAAGCCGGTGGCAACCTCATCGGCGATCAGCAGGACGTCGTGGGCGGAAGTGAGCTGCCGGACCTCGCGCAAAAACCCTTCGGGATGGACGATGATTCCGCCGGCGCCCTGGACGGTCGGCTCGATGCATACGGCGGCGATGTGCTGGCCGCGCGTCTCCAGCAATTGCTTGAGCGCGTCGAGAGACGATCGTTTCACGGCCTGCGGGTCGTCAGGGGTTTGGCTGCGAAAGACGTATGGCGAAGGGCAAAAATGAGCGGGGAACAACATCGGAAAATGCGGCGCATGAAACGCGGGCATCCGTCCCACGGACATGGCCCCCACCGTGTCTCCGTGGTATCCCTCGGAAAAGCCGACGAACTCGCACTTTTCCTTCCGCCCGATGTTGAACCAGTACTGGGCGGCAAGCTTGAACGCGACTTCCGTTGCCGTCGCCCCGCTGTCGCTATAAAAGACCTTCTTCAGCGATCGCGGGACAATCTGCATCAATCGCTCGCCCAGACGGATCGCCGGCTCGCTCGCCAGGCCAAGCATGGTGGAATGAGCGACTTTGTCCAACTGGCCTCGAATCGCGGCGTCTATTTCCGGGACGCGATGGCCGTGCACGTTACACCAGAGACTGCTGACGCCGTCCAGATACCGGTTGCCGTCGCTGTCGATCAAATAGCAACCGTCGGCATCGGTGATGACCAGCGGCTCCTCCGCGAGCCATTGCTTCATATGGGTGAACGGGTGCCAGAGGTATTGCCGATCGAGGTTTCTGAGTTGCTCTGTGGTATGCATGTTCCGGGTACTTCAGACAAGCCGAACCTCGTCACCGACTTGAAGCTTGAGCTTCTTTGCCGCCGATCCCTCGCGGACGGCGATCTCGACCAGACCACTGCTTCCGATCAGCGCCAGCAACCTGCCCCTGGCAACATCGGAATAGGTGACCCGAAGCAGTCCGATGGACTTTCCTTTGATTCGGACGGCTCGCGTGCCGACGCTATTTCCCGGGATATTAGTCGTTGCGTTGCCGAAATGATCGACGTGCAACACCCGGCCCGCGTCTGAGTTGCTTGGCGCGATGTCGAGCAGCCTCGGGGCCTCGAATGGGCAAGCCAGGTCGCGCATTCTCCTGCCGGCGGCGAGCATCCCCGCGGCCGGAGCCATGATGTCCCTGCCGTGAAACGTATTGCTGAAGCTGCTGGGCCGCCAGGTGAGCTCAAACCCCTTGCCACCGCCGCGCAGGCGCCACGCCCAGGTGATCAGGCCGTTATCGGGGCAGATGATGGTCTGCTTTGCGATCGTCGCTACGAGCAGCTTGCGATGACTGCCGACGCCTGGATCGACCACCGCAAGATGGATAGTGCCAGCCGGGAAACTGTGCAGCGCTCGTTCAATTGCGATTGAGCCGGCCACGATATCGTATGCGCGAACCTCGTGCGTAATATCCACCAGATGGGCCGCCGGACAATAGTGCAGCAGAACCCCCTTCATCTGGGCGACGTAACTGTCACGCGTGCCGAAGTCGCTGGTCAAGGTGATGATCGGGCGCAAAGAAGCGGCGGCCATCGATTCAAGATAGACGTGACAATTTCCCGCGGCAACAGTGCGGCGCTCTACTTTTGAGCGGAATTGATCCTACAATGGCATACCGATGAATGACGTTGAAGAACTCTCACCATTGCAACAGATGATCCAGCAGCAGATCATCGAAAAGGGAATCCACGACGAACGCGTCCTGTCCGCCCTGCGTGCGGTGCCGCGCGAACAGTTCTTTCCCGAAAAATCGCGCCGCGAGGCCTATGCCGACAGCGCCGCCCCGATCGGCCTGGGCCAGTCGATCAGCCAGCCGTACATTGTGGCGCTGATGACCCAGCGTTTGGATGTGAAGTCACACAGCCGTGTGCTGGAGATCGGCACGGGAAGCGGCTACCAGACGGCGATCCTTGCGCATCTGGCCCGCGATGTGTACACCGTCGAGCGGCTCAAGCCGTTGCTGGACAGCGCTTTTGAGCGGCTTCTCTCGATGCGGCTGCGCAACATCCATTACCGCTTCGGCGACGGTACGCTCGGCTGGCCCGACGCGGCTCCGTTTGACCGGATCATCATCACCGCGGGCGCGCCAAAACTGCCGCGGGAACTGCTCCTCTCGCAACTGGCCCAAGGCGGCATCGCCGTGCTACCCGTGGGGCCGATCGACGAACAGATGCTCGTCGAGGTGCGTCGGGAGGGTGCCGAACTGAAAACGCTCAATGTCTGTCCTTGCCGATTTGTGAAGCTCATTGGTCACGAAGGGTGGCAAGCCGAGTAACGCCCGGGCGATTTTGACATTTATTGTGGTGCAGGCTTCCAGCCTGCCCTTCTAAAGCGGGCTGAAACCCTGCGCCACAACCTCCCGGACCGATGGAATCTATTCCGCTTTCCCAACCCATCGAGTCGCTTGCGGGTGTGGGCGCGACGCGGGCAAAAGCCTTCCGCTCGCTCGGCGTTTCCACTCTCGGCGAACTGCTGGATTACTTCCCGCGCACCTACCAATTCGAATCGTCCGAACGGCCGATCGATCAGCTCGTCGCCAATCAGATTCAAACCGCGCGGGGTGAAGTCGTCGCCGTCGACTACATCGCTGCCAGGCCCCGCCCGCGCTTTGAAGCGACGCTCGACGACGGTACCGGGCGTCTGAGTCTTGCCTGGTTTCACGGCGCGTACCTCCGCACCCGAATCTTCCCCGGCCAGCAAATTCGCGTTCGAGGAAAAGTCTCGTTTTTCAAACGCATCCCACGCATCACGCAGGCGAAGTGGGAAACTGTCGATGAGTCCATTGAAAAGATCGCCCAGTCCAAGTTTCGCCCCATCTATCCCGCGACGCTTCGGCTGCACTCGGACGTCATAGCCCAAATCATCGACGCGCAGCTCGACGCCGCTTGCGAGCAGATCCCTGAGTGGTTTGAGCTGGATTTGCTTAAAGCGCGGGCACTGCTCCGCCGCCGCGAAGCGTATCGCGCTATTCACCGTCCGCGCGACTGGAACGACGCGCTGCGCGCCCGTCGCCGGATTATTTATGATGAGCTGATGCTCATGCAGCTTGGCCTGGAAATCAACCGGCAGCTGCGCGACAAGAATCTCAAGGCCCCGCTGCTCAAACTGGACAAAGTTCTCAACGACCGGATTTGCCGGCGGTTTCCATTCACCCTGACTGCCGCTCAGCAGGCCGCCGCCTGGAGCATCGCACGCGATCTGATGAGCGGCCGCCCGATGAACCGCCTGCTGCAGGGAGATGTCGGCAGCGGCAAGACCGTCATCGCGCTCTATGCGATGCTCGTCGCGGTCGCCAACGGATTTCAAGCCGCGATCCTCGCGCCGACCGAAGTCCTGGCGGAGCAGCATTACTTCACGCTCAGCAATCTCCTGAGCGATTCGAAGGTGAACGTGGGACTTTTCACCGGCCGCAGCAAGCGAAAGAAGAACCTGGCCCAACTTGCCGATGGCACCTTTCGCATCGCGATCGGCACGCAGGCGCTGATTCAGGAGGACGTGACGTTTGCGAATCTCGGGCTGGTCGTCGTCGATGAACAACACAAGCTCGGCGTGCGCCAGCGTGCCGTCCTCAAGGGAAAGGGCCTTTCGCCGCATTACCTCGTGATGACGGCCACTCCGATTCCGCGCACCCTCGCCCTCTCATTCTTCGCCGATTTTGATGTGACGACGATTAACGAGCTGCCTCCGGGAAGGCAGCCTATTCATACGCGCTGGCTGCGATCGAGCGACGCCGGCGAAGCGTATGAATTCATCCGCACCCAGGTCGGCGCGGGCCGCCAGGCGTACATCGTTCTGCCGCAGATCGACGACACCGGCATGGATGACGCCAAGTCCGTGCTGAAGGAGTCCGATCGGCTCGGCAGGGGCCCGCTGAGCGGCCTTCGGCTCGGTGTCCTTCACGGACAACTGCCGCCCGAGGAAAAGCAAGCCACGATGAACCTCTTTCGCGTCGGAAGTATCGACGTGCTGATCAGCACCACGGTGATTGAAGTCGGCATCGACGTCGCCAACGCCACTGTCATGCTGATCGACAACGCCGAGCGATTCGGCCTCTCGCAGTTGCACCAGCTTCGCGGCAGGGTCGGCCGGGGGTTGCACGCGTCGCATTGCCTGCTGATGTCCGACGCGGTGAGCGAAATTGCCGAGGCACGCCTCAAGGCAATGACCGAATCGAACGACGGCTTCGAAATCGCCGAGATGGATTTGAAGCTCCGCGGTCCCGGCGACTTCTTCGGCACCCGCCAGCACGGTCTTCCCGAATTCAAGCTGGCGGACATCACCAATGAATTGCCGCTGCTGCAACAGACCCGAGAAGACGCGCAAGCTCTGCTGGCAGACGATCCGCGCCTGACGAACCCCGCGCACGCGGAATTGCGAAAAGCGCTACGTGTACAAATCGGGGATTCGCTCGAGTTGGTGCAGATCGGGTAAGCCTGAAAGGAGACGCTCAGGGCGGGCTTTTGCTAGATTCGCGGATAAAGAAGCCTCGGATGTACATCCGAGGCTCCGAATTCGTCTCCGGTGGACTCACACTTTAGTTTCGTTCGTGAAAGGCACCGCGACCACCGTCCCCTTCCGCATCGCCCCCTCCGCAGGAATTTCCACGATCGACCCCGGCGCGGTGTACGCCTTTTTCACAATTCCCAGGCAGATCGACGCATTGGACAGAATCGGCGAAACCGTGCTGCTGGTAATTCCGCCGATCTGGTTGGCGGAGCCGTCGGGGGCGAAGATGTGCGTGCCGGCGATCGGCAGGCTGTCGTCGTTCATGCGGATGCCGACGATTTGCCGCGCGACCACGTTCCGCGCGTGCATGCGGGCGACGACTTCCTGGCCGAGATAGCACCCCTTCGTAAAGCTGACGGCCCTTGAAAGCTGGCCGGTCTCGGCAGGCAACACCGTTTCGTCGAAATCAATGCCGAAGAACGGCCGGCCGGCTTCGATCCGCGTGGCGTTAAACGCGGCCCAGCCGATCGGACGCAGAGGGCGCTTGCCGATACCGGTGGCTTGGCCGAAGGATTCCAAAAGCTTCTTCCAGAGCGACTGCGCGCTGCCAGTGTCGACGATGATCTGGTAGCCGGGGTGTCCTGTTGGATCGTCCCGCCAGACGATGGTGTCCGCGTCGAACAATTTGATTGCCCGGCTCTCCAGCGGCTGCAACGGCTCGGTCAGTCCGAGCACCAGCCCGGAAGATGGACCGTAAACGCCCAGCGCATGGCGTTTGCCGACCGAGTTGCCGAGCGCGACTTTCTCGGCGAAGCGGAATTTCTCGAACGCAAGGCGCGTCGGCTCCACGAATCTCGCGTCCATTTCCAGAAGCAGACTCTCCCCGATTTCCAGCACGTTCATCTCCCCCACCACGCGTCCTTTGGTGTTCAGAAAGAACGCGTAAACACCCTGGCCCGTCGTCAGGCCGCTCTTCTTTTCCTTATCCCACACCTGGTTGGTGATGAGATTATTCAAAAACGAATGGCGGTCTTTCCCGGTCAGTTCGAGGAAGCCGCGGAAGGGCTGATCCATCAGGGCGGCGCCTTTGTGGATCGCCGCATATTCCGCCTGCGGCTCGCCGAACGTGCTGACGATTGGTAATTCCGCGTATTGCTGGAATTCCGCCCCAGCCTGTTGATGCAACTCATAAAGCGGATTCGGCAATGGGTCGCCCATGGGGACCATTATACGCGCTTGCCCCGCTTCCCTCTTCCGAGTCGAAGCTTGTGACGACGGCATGAAGATTTTGTCTCTTGCAAATGAACGGTCTAAAATTCGCTGACCGCGGGCGCAACTTGATGCGGTCGCCGGCAATTGACCCTGCCGGAAGGTCGCAACCCGTTTGGAGAGAAGAACTGCAATGAGCGAAGAATCATCGCCCGAGCCAATTTCCGAAGGCAAGGCATCCAATAAGGACATTACGCCCACGCTGCGTGGCTGGGACTACGAGCCGGGAACCATCAACGTTCGCAAGGTGACGGGGCTCGACGGCCTTCCGAAGCTGCAGATGCGCCTGGATCTGGGCCTGTTGCAGATGGAGATCGCCGGCCGACCCGACGGCACGCGTCCGCACGGCTTCGAATCGCTTCTGGAGTACTACGAAAATCAGCTTGCCGAGCACAAGCGCGAGGTCGGCACACAGGACGGCTTCCATCTGACCAGTGCGCAGTGTCAGTCCCTCCGCGAGGAAGCGGTCATGTATTACCAACGGTACCTCAGTCTCTTCGTACTCGAGGATTTCTCCGGCGTGATCCGCGATACCGCCCGCAACCTGCGCGTGCTCGACCTGTGCGGCGCCTTTGCCGACGACGAACAGGACCGGCTCGTGCTGGAGCAATATCGCCCCTACATCGTGATGATGCACGCCCGCGCACGCGCATCAGTTCACCTGCGGGAAAACGAACACAACGAGGCATTGAAGACCGTCGAAGCGGGCTTGGCCGAGATCAAAAAATTCTTCCAGCGCCTCGGCCGGGAAGAAGGCTACGGCGAATCCAATGAAGTGCGCGTGCTCAAGCGCCTCGCGAGGGACATCCGCAAGCGGCTTCCCGTCGATCCGCTCGAACAACTCGCCCGCAAGCTGCGGCGCGCCATCGAGAACGAGAACTACGAGGAAGCCGCCCGGCTCCGCGATAAGATGCAGAAGGTCCAGCAGCCTGACGTAACCAAGGATAGCGCCGGCCGAATCTAATAGATTGCTCCCGGCTTCTCCCCCTCCCGCCTTCCCCTCCGTGCCTCCGTGCCTTCGTGCCTACGTGCCTTCCCCGTATATTCCCTCATGTGGATGCCATCCATCTCCAAGTCGCCACGGTTCTGGGCCTCCTCGTGGTCGTCACGCTGCTCTCGCTTGCCGCGACGAAAGTCCATCTTCCCTATCCCACCGTCATGGTGCTGGGCGGCTTAGGCATCTGCTTCATTCCCCATCTCCCCGACGTGCATCTCGATCCGCAGGCCGTCTTTCTCCTCTTCCTTCCACCGCTTCTCTACGCCGCCGCGTGGTACACCTCCTGGCGGGATTTCCGCGCCAATCTGCGCCCGATCACCATGCTTGCCGTAGGCTTTGTCGTCTTCACGACCGTTGCCGTCGGCGCGGTCGCCCACGCGATCATCCCCGCGATGTCCTGGCCCGCCGCCTTTACGCTCGGCGCGATTATCTCCCCGCCCGATGCCGTTGCCGCCACCGCCATCGCGACGCGCCTTGGCATCCCGCGCCGCATCATCACGGTGCTCGAGGGCGAAAGTCTCGTCAATGACGCCACGGGGCTCACTATCTACAAATTCGCCGTCGTTGCCGCCTCCACCGGAACGTTCTCCCTCACCTCCGCAACCGCCCTCTTCTGCTTCGCCTCCCTCGGCGGCATCGCGCTCGGCTGGATCCTGGGTCTCCTCGTCGCGCGCCTCCATCTGATGCTCGATGATCCCGTCGTCGAGACCATCATTACCCTGCTTACTCCATTTGGCGCATACCTTATCGCCGAGGCCCTCGGCGTCTCGGGGGTGCTCGCGGTGGTCGTCTGCGGCCTGTATCTCAGCCGGCGGAGCAGCCGCCTCTTCTCGTCCCGCACGCGCCTCACGGCCGTCGCCGTCTGGAACATCGTCACCTTTCTCCTCAACGGCCTGGTCTTCATCCTCATCGGCCTGCAGATGCGCTTCATCATCGAGCAGGACGCCGCCGACTCCACCCGCGACCGCATCGTCTACTCGCTCATCTTCAGCTTCGTCATCGTCATCGTCAGAATCATCTGGGTCTTCCCCGCCAGCTATCTCCCGCGCTGGCTCATCCCTTCCATTCGCAGAAAAGATCCCACTCCCCCCTGGCAATCCATTTTCCTCGTCGCCTTCACCGGAATGCGCGGCGTGGACTCCCTCGCCGCCGCACTGGCGCTTCCTCTCGTCACCGCCGCCGGCGCTCCCTTTCCCAAGCGCAATCTCATCATCTTCCTCACCTTCGCCGTGATTCTCTTCACACTGGTCGTGCAGAGCCTGTCCCTCCCCTGGCTCATCCGCGCGCTGGGCCTCCAGGCCGACGAAGACTCTTCTCCCTGTGAAGAGCACGAAGCCCGCTTCCGCGCCATCAAGGTCGCGATGTCCCGGCTCGAAGAACTCGCCGGCGATCCCAACGCCCACATGCCCACGCTTGCCCTGATCAGGCACTACTACGACGACCGCTACAAGCTCCTCGCCGGCCGTTGCGAGCTTCCCCCCGCCGACGGTCAGGAAGTCTCCCTCGACGCAGAAACCGAGGAGCTGATCGTTCGCCGGCAAGCGCTCCACCAGGAGCTGATTCAATCCGAGCGCGAGCAAGTATTGATTCTCCGCAATCGCGGCAGCATCAGCGACGAAACCTTTCGCACCATCGAGCACGATCTCGACTTGGAAGAGCTCAGATTCTCCGAAGGCGCGATCGCCGAACACTGAGCCGCGCCTTCGGGCGGAAGTGCGAATTGCGGAACCCGAACGCTCGATCCCGGTTTCCTCTCGCGTCACCGCATCACCAGCGCCGTGCGCGGTGACGTAAGAATAAGTTTCGTTGTTGAAATCTGAGAAGCCGGAAGTATGCTCGGCAAAATCCGGAGGATGGGGAGGCGCCTGCGCCAAAGACTCAGTTCCCAAGACCCCTAGTTTAGTGGGGCGGCGGATCGCAATCGCATCCAATTCAGTCTGGACCAGATCGCAACAACTCTTTGCAAAGGCTGGCGCCCCATGCAGAAGTCGCTCAAAACGAGTGCTTTCTTATCGTCCAAACGCCGATTCAACGCAATTGACTCCGTGTGCCGGCTGGTGATCGAGCCGCTGGAGCGGCGAATCATGCTGACGGGGATACCGATCACGTCGGGGCAAACCATTGCCGGAACGATTACTACGGCAGGTCAGCAGGACACCTACACTTTCACAGCCACGGCCGGGCAGACATTCATCGCCGACGTCGGCGACGCCACGTCGACCAGCGTGTACCAGCCGTATGTGAGTGTCTTCGACCCCAGCGGCACGCCGGCGGGCTCCGGCTCCGGATATTACTCCGGCACCGGTTACGCGGGTGACTACCGCACCAACACGTCAGCCGAAGTAACCGTCTCGGCGGCCACCGCCGGCACCTACAGGATCGTCGTGCAGGACCGCGGCGGAACCGAAACCGGCGGCACGTACGACCTTGAAGTCGCCGCCGCCCCGGCGACGCAGACGGCGGATGCCGATGGCAATGGCGGAGCGATTGCCAGCGGCCAGACCAAAGCCGGCACGATCAATCATTTCGGCGATCTTGACGTCTACACGTTCACAGCCGCCGCCGGGCAGACATTCATCGCCGATATCGGGGACGCGACGTCGAGCAGCGCTTACCAGCCGTATATGAATGTCTACGATCCCAGCGGCACGCCGGCGGGCTCCGGCTCCGGATATTACTATGGCACCGGTTACGCGGGTGACTACCGCACCAACACGTCGGCCAAAGTAACCGTCTCCGCGGCCTCCGCCGGCAGCTACACGATCGTCGTGCAGGACCGCGCCGGAGCTGAAACCGGCGGCACGTACGACTTGGAAGTCGCCGCCGCCCCGGCGACGCAGGCGGCGGATGCCGATGGGGACGGAGGCAAGATTACCAGCGGGCAGACCAAAGCCGGCACGATCAACCACTATGGCGACCTGGATATTTACACCTTCACCGCCGCCGCCGGGCAGACGTTCATCGCTGACCTTGGGGACGCGACGTCAAGCAGCGCCTATCAGCCGTATGTGAATGTCTACGATCCCAGCGGTGCGCCGGCAGGCTCCGGCTCCGGATACTACTATGGCACCGGTTACGCGGGTGATTACCGCAACAGCACGTCAGCCGAAGTAACCGTCTCTGCGGCGAACGCCGGCACCTACACGATCGTCGTGCAGGACCGCGCCGGAGCTGAAACCGGCGGCACGTACGACTTGGAAGTCGCCGCCGCCCCGGCGACACAGGCGCCAGATGCTGACGGCAACGGCGGAACGATCAGCAGCGGGCAAACTAAAAACGGAACGATCGGTCGACCTGGCGATCTCGATGTTTTCACTTTCACCGCAACTGCGGGACAGACTTTTGAGTTGTCCCTGGGAGCAGCCAGTTCCGCAAGCACATTTTTGCCGCAATTACAGATCTACAATCCTGCCGGCACACAGGTGTACAACGCATCCAGCAGCAGCCTCAGCTCATCTGTGCGTGGAACCTATAATGTGCCATCGACTGACGGGGGAACCTATACTGCCATTGTCCAAGGCTATGGTGCCACGAACGTAGGCGCTTACACGGTCGAACTCGCGGCAGCTCCCGCGACCCAGGCGGCAGACTCCGGCGGCAACGGTGGGCCGATTCTCAGCGGACAGACCAAAGCCGGCACGATTGGCCGACCCGGCGACCTGGACGTTTTTACCTTCAGCGCGGCAGCTGGGCAGACGTTCAGCGCCAGCGTTGGCGATGCGACCTCCACCAGCACCTACGCGCCGAACCTGATTATCTACGGCCCCAACGGAGCGCTCGCCGGCAGCGGCTACGGTTACAACAACGGGACAGGGTACGCCGATGATCCGAGAACACAGCACTCCGTGGGAGTGGTCGTCTACACGGCGACCGCAGGAACGTACACGATCATCGTGCAGGACTACAGCGGCAACGAGACCGGCGGCAGCTACGACCTGGAGGTCGACGCCGCCCCGGCGACGCAGGCGGCCGACAGCGATGGCGACGGTGGCGTGATCACCAGCGGCCAGACCAAGGCCGGCACGATCAACCACTACGGCGATCTCGATGTCTACACGTTCGCGGCAACAGCCGGGGAAACGATCATCGCTGGCGTTGGCGATGCGACCTCCGTCAGCACGTACGCGCCGGACCTGACTGTCTACGGCCCCAACGGAGCGCTCGCCGGCAACGGCTATGGTTACAACAGCGGGACCGGCTTCGCCAATGACCCAAGAACGCAGCACTCCGCTGAGGTGATCGTCACCGCGGCGGCCGCAGGAACGTACACGATCATCGTGCAGGACTACAGCGGCAACGAGACCGGAGGCAGCTACGACCTGGAGGTCGACGCCGCTCCGGCAACGCAGGCAGCCGACAGCAACGGCGATGGTGGCACGATCACCAGCGGCCAGACCAAGGCCGGCACGGTTAATCACTTCGGCGACCTGGACGTCTACACATTTGCAGCCACGGCCGGGGAAACAATCACCGCCAACGTCGGAGACGCGACCTCGGACAGCACGTACCACCCGCAACTGAGCGTCTACGATCCAAATGGAGCGCCCGCCGGCGCTGGCTACGGTTACAACAGCGGGACAGGCTACGCCGATGACCCGAGAACGCAGCAGTCCGCTGAGGTTATCGTCTCCGCGGCGACGGCAGGGAATTACACGATCATCGTGCAGGACTACGGCGGCGCGACGGTCGGCGGCGCCTACGATCTGGAGGTGGATGGCGCCCCGGCGACACAGGCCGCTGACGCCGACGGTGACGGCGGCGCCATCACCAGCGGACAGACCAAGGCCGCAACGATCAATCACTTCGGCGACTTGGACGTCTATACGTTCACCGCCACCGCCGGGGAAACGATCACCGCCGACGTTGGGGACGCGACCTCGGACAGCACATACCACCCGCAACTGAGTGTCTACGATCCAAATGGAGCGCCCGCCGGCGCTGGCTACGGTTACTACAGCGGTACAGGCTACGCCGATGACCCAAGAACGCAGCACTCCGCTGAGGTGATCGTCTCCGCGGCGACAGCAGGAAACTACACGATCGTCGTGCAGGACTACGGCGGCGCGACGGTCGGCGGCGCCTACGATCTGGAGGTCGACGGCGCTCCGGCGACACAAGCCGCCGACGCTGATGGCGACGGTGGCACTATCACCAGCGGACAGACCAAAGCCGGGACGATCAACCACTACGGCGATCTGGACGTCTACACGTTCACCGCCGCGGCCGGGGAAACAATCAATGCCGGCGTCGAGGATGCGACACCGACAAGCGCGTTCGAGCCGGAGTTGCATCTCTATGGGCCTGACGGTGCGCTGGCCGGCAATGGCTACGGTTACAACAATGGGACAGGCTTCGCCGGCAGTCCGTCCACCAACACGTCCGCAGGAGTGGTTGCCTCGGTGGCCACGGCCGGCACCTACACGATCGTCGTGCAGGATTACGGCGGCGGGGAAGTCGGTGGCGCCTACGACGTCGAGATGATCAAAGCCCCGACGACGGGCCCGATCACGCCAACCTCGCTTCCCCTCGACACACCGGTCATCGGCCGCATCAATACATCGGGCGAAAACGATTCCTGGACTTTCTTCGGCCGTGCCGGGCAGAGCGTGTCGGTGCTGCTCAATCCAACCACGGGCTACGCGGCTAATTTTCTCGGTGCGTTCTCTCCCGTATTAAATTACGGGAGTGTTTCGCTGATTGCGCCTGATGGATCGACTGTCCTCGGTACGCAGAATGCCACCGCCGCCGGACAGGTGCTCACCGTAAATGGCGTCAAGCTTCCGACTGATGGCATTTATACGATCAGCGTGAACGCGGCGACCGGTTTCTCGACAGCAACCGGCAACTATGTTGTTGGTGTTTTCAACTCGACTCCCAATGCCCAGACGCTGGACCTGAATAAGAGCGTCGTCGGCAACATCACCACGCCGTTTGATTATGACCAATATACTTTTTCAGCGACGGCGAATACCCAGGTGCAATTGCAGCTCGCCAGCGGGTCCAGCTCGTCTCTGTCATACACCCTGACGGGGCCAAATGGCGCGATCATTTTCAGCAACGTCACCGCATCCACCGCGTTGATTAACCTTCCGACGGATGGGGCTTATACGCTGACGGTTCAGGGTGCCAATGGACAGGCGGGCAAGTATGGCTTCACGCTGCTGAAGACGAACCAGACCAGCCTGGCACTAGGCACGATGTACACCGGCTCCGCAACTGGCAGCGATCAGGCGCAGCTCTTCGCGATCCCGATCACATCGGCTGATCCAATCTCAATCGCCCTCAGCGACGCCAATACGTCGGACCATAATGAGTTGTATGCGAGCTTCAATCAGCCCCCGACGTGCGCGGCATACGACTATGGCATTTCCGGCGCGGGCGCCGGCCAAAGTCTGCTGATTCCAAGCTCGAAGCCGGGCACCTTGTACGTGCTGGTTTACAACGAATCGGTGGCCTCGCCGCCGGCGACCTACACGTTGCTTGTGCAATCTGCGCACGCCGTGCTTTCGTCGGCTGCGCCGGCGACCGGTGTTACTACGGCTGCCACCACGCTCACCCTCCAGGGCGCGGGCTTCACCGCCGGAGCGGTGGTGAGCCTGGTTTCCAGCGGCGGCACCAAATACGCCGCCAGCTCGTCGGTGGTCGATCTGCCGACGCAGATGACTGCGACCTTCGCCGCCGGCAGCGTGCCGGCCGGCACCTACGCCGTGCAGGTGGCTGAAAATGGAACGACGACGCAACTGGCCGCTGCATTCACCATGGTTGCCAGCGGAACGGGAACGCTCACAACGAACCTCGAGATTCCCAATCCCATCGGAAATCACATCGCCGCCACGCTCTACGTCGATTACTCCAATACTGGAACCGCCGCCATCGCCGCGCCACTGCTGACGCTCGACGCATCGCGTCCCAGCGCCGACGGATCGACGCAATTGCACGGCGCGTTCATGACGCTCGACCCAACGCTCATCACGTCCGGCTATTGGACGTCGGCGACCCCTGCCGGCTATTCGAGTTCAGTGGAAATTCTCGCGCAAGGGAACACCCCCGGCGTCCTGCAGCCCGGCGAATCCGAGCGGATTCCCGTTTATTACGCCGGATGGCTTCAGAGCCAGTGGAACTTCAACGACCCAACGATCAACTTCTCCCTCTCCGCCGTTCAACCGACAGATACCACCGCCGTCAACTGGAGCTCAACGCTCGCGGGCTTGCAGCCGGCCACGATCGGCACTGCTGCCTGGAGCGCAATCTCATCAAACCTGCTCGCCAAGCTCGGTACGACCGCCGGGAGCTACGTGCAGATGCTCGACAACAGCGCGACATATCTCGGCCGCCTCGGTGAGAATGTCAGCGACATTCAGAGCCTTTGGGGATTCGAGCTGCAGCAGGCCGACGACGGTGTCAGCGCGATCGGGCCGACCCTGACGTCGGCAGCAGACGACAGCGTCACCGCCCCGGGCGCGTCGATCACCTTCGGCCGGTCCTTCAGCAGTTCCATCACCGGACGCGATACGCTGGGAATCCTCGGCTATGGCTGGTCGACGCCATGGGAAGCCCACGCCTTGATAGACTCTGACGGGACAGCCACCATTTTCGGCGGCGGCGATTCGGAAGAAGTTTTCCAGCCCGACAGCCGGTACGCCGGTGTCTACTTCTCCTCCACCGGAGACCACAACAAGCTCACCGCCGACGGCGCCGGTGGCTATCTTCTGACCGCGCCCGATGGCAGTCTCACGGATTTCAGCTCTGGCGGCGCACTGCATTACATTCAAGACACAGACGGCAACCGCATCACCGCCGGCTACACGAGCAACCAACTCAGCAGCCTGACGCACTCGTCCGGTCAGTCATTGTCGATTGCATATAACAGTAATGGCCTGATCAGCTCGATAACCGATTCGACGGGCCGAACCACGAGCTACACCTACAATGCCGCCGAGCAGCTTACGACGGTCAAGGATTACGCCGGCAGGACTACGAGCTACGCCTACAGCACCGCCACCAGCGGCGCTGCCCAAAACGAGTTGACCACGATCACCTCCCCTGGCGGGCTGCATTCCTATTTTACCTATGACGCCCAGGGCCGGCTCGCGGGGACCCACGCCGATGGCAACGCCGAGGCGAACAGCTTCAGCTACAGCGAAGGCGGCGTCACAACCACGGACTCGCTGGGTGATGCGAGCACGGAATACTTCGACGACAACGGCCTGCTCGCCAAGAGTGTTGACCCCCTCGGCAACGCCACCTACGCCAGCTATGACCAGTCTTTCAATCTCGTCAAAACCACCGGTTCCACCGGGCTGACGGAAAATTACGCCTACGACGGAAATGGAAACGTCACTGCATTAAACGACTCATTGGGAAACACCACGAAGTTCGCCTACGGCTCCGACAGCCGGCTCACGGCTCTGACCGACGCCAGGGGCAACACGACCGGCTACTCGTACAACGCAACGGGCGACCTGCTTTCGACCGCCTACGCCGATGGCACGAGTTCCACCAGCACGTTCAATCCGCTAGGCGAGCCGGTTTCGTTTCTCAATCAAAACAGCCAGGCGATCACTTACAATTACAACACCGCCGGCCAGCTCACGAAGGAAGGCTTCGCCGATGGAACCAGCTACGCCTACACCTACGACGCCCACGGCAACCTGCTGACCGCCGTCGACGCCACCGGCACTACGACCTTCACCTACGACAGCAAGGATGAGTTGACCGAGGTCGTCTACCCCGGCAGCCTGTACCTCAAGTTCACCTACAACGCCGACGGCCAGCGCACCCAGATGGTCGACCAGACCGGCTTCACCACGAACTACCAGTACGACACCGCCGGCCGACTGAGCGGGCTGACGGACGGCAGCGGCGCCGCCGTCGTCACCTACACCTACGACGCCGTTGGCCGGCTGAGCAAAAAAGTCAACGGCAACGGCACGAGCACCACCTACGCCTACGACGCCGACAGCAACGTGCTGCACCTGATCAACTATGCCCCGAACGGCACGACGGTGAACAGCCGATTCGACTACACCTACGACGCCCTCGGCAAGGTGGCGACGGAAGCCACAATAGACGGCACGTGGACCTACACCTACGACGGCGATGGCCAATTGACGCACGCGGTGTTCGCGTCAACGGACTCGAACATTGCGAATCAGGATTTGACGTACAATTATGATGCGGTGGGGAATCGCACGAGCACGGTTATCAACGGGGTCACCACGACATACACCGTCAACTCGATGAACGAGTACACGAGCGTCGGCGGAATTACCTACTCGTACGACAAAGACGGCAATCTCATCTCGAACGGGGTGACAACCGACAGTTATGACTCGCTCAACAGAACGACCAATTCGTTGACCTCGGGAGTTACGACGAACTATGTGTTCAATGCGCTGGGGCAGCGTGTTTCCACGACCTCTGCCGGCGTGACGACCGGATTTGACTACGACCCAACAGGGGGTCTGATCGCCGACGAGATCTCCACGGCCGGGATTATGCATGAAGTCGTAGGATACGGACTAACCGCCGCAGTTACCGCCGGTGCGGAGCAGTACTTCGACTTCGACAACATGGGCTCTACAGCCGGTGTTTCGGGATCGACTGGGACGTATGCAGATTCATATTCCTACCGGCCGTTCGGCGACCTCCTGCAATCATCCGGCTCAGGCGCTCAAGTACAAACGTTTGACGCGAGCATGGGTGCCATTGCGGCGGCATCGGGCTCGTATATCATGTCGGCTCGCCTATACGATCCAACGACCGGTCGCTTTCAAAGTGCAGACTCGATAAACATTGGGGGAGGCGATCCAAATTTCTACCGATTTGCTAAAAATTCGCCAACGAACTTTGTCGATCCAAGCGGCCACGTTATCACGGTCGCCGCTGCGGTCGTCGGGGCGATTGCCGGCGGTGTGATCGGAGGGGCCGGATATTGGGTCGAGCATTTGGTGACAGGCAAGGATTTTAGTTGGCAGGAATTCGGAGGGGATGTCACCGGTGGAGCGATTGCCGGCGGATTGGCCGGTCTGACCGGAGGCGCTTCTCTCTTGATCGACGGCACGGGAATTATCGCCGTCGAAGCCGCCGGAGCAGAACTGACCGCCGGAGCAGCTGCCTTTTATAGCGCAATTGGCAGCGAATACGGCTATTTAATCGGGCATTTTAACAACGACTTCAAGCCTGCTGAGTTTGTCGAGTCAATCGCATTTGGTGCGATTGGAGGCTCTTTTTCCAAGACAATCGAGAGACTCGGTAATGCGGCCGTCGAAGAAGCGTTTCACTATGCAGACGGGGCGCTGCTGGAGAATATTTACAGTAATGTCGAGTTGTACCGGCTGTTGGCTGGAAAGACACTGGATACGCTGAACGACTTACTCGGTCGTCTTGCCCAGAATCTGCTTAGCGCAGTCATCAAAGCCGTAAATTCCCACGATCCCAACGCCAAAATCGGCCCCTCCGGTTACGGTACGGCCAACTACGTCGCCGATGCCGGCAGCTTCCCCTATAACATCGAATTCGAAAACGGCTCCTCCGCGACAGCGCCCGCTCAGGAAGTGAACATCACCGATCAACTCAGCCCCAACCTCAACTGGAGCACGTTCCAGCTCTCGCAGATTGGCTTCGGAGATACGAACATCATCATCCCCGCAGGCTCACAGACCTACCAGACGACGGTTCCGATGACGTATGACGGGATCACATTCAACGTCGGGGTCGACGTCGGCATTCACACCAGCACCGGCGAGGTATACGCGAACTTCTTCTCGATCGACCCCACTACGCAATTGCCGCCCAGCGTGCTGGCGGGGTTCCTTCCGCCCGAAGACGGCACCGGCCGCGGGCAGGGGTACATCAGCTACACCGTCGCGCCCAAGGCGAATCTCGCCAATGGAACGCAGATCACCAACGTCGCGAGCATTGTCTTCGATGGCGCCGCGCCGATCACAACGGACCAGGCGGATGACGAGGATCCGAGCAAGGGGATCGACACGACCAAACAGGATCTGGTGACGATCGATTCCTCGCCGCCGGTCAGCGCGGTCAGCGCCTTGCCGCCAACCACCACGACGACCAGCTTCCCCGTTTCGTGGAGCGGCACGGATACGAACAGTTCGGGCGTGGCAAGCTTCACGATCTACGACTCCGATAATGGCGGAGCGTTCAAACCCTGGCTGACGAACACCGCGCTCACGACGTCGAACTTCACCGGCGTGGCGGGACATACCTACGCGTTCTACTCGGTGGCAACCGACAACGTCGGGAATATCGAGGCCGCTCCCGCTTCCGCAGACACGCAGACGGTGGTTTCTACGGTCGCGAACACCAAAACCACGCTGACCAAGAGCACCACGGCGGCGGCCGTCTATGGCCAGAGTATTACTTTCACGGCCGCCACGGCGGTCGTCAGTCCGGGAACCGGCACACCCACTGGCACCATTACGTTCAAGGACGGCGCCACGACGCTCGGCACCGCCGCGCTCAGCGCCGGCAAGGCAACTTTCACCACCAGCATGCTGGCCATTGGCAGCCATACCTCCATTACCGCCGTCTATGCGGGAAACGCCAATTTCAACGCCAGCACGTCCGGCACGCTGACTCAGACCGTGACGAAGTCCGCCACGACCACGAAGCTGACGAAAAATACCACCGCCGCCACGAAGTTCGGTCAAAGCGTGACGTTCACCGCCGCGCCGATGGCAACAAGCCCGGGCGCCGGCTCACCGACGGGAACGGTGACCTTTAAGGATGGCTCGAGCACTTTGGGTACGGCAACGCTCATCAGCGGCATCGCCACATTCACGACCGCGGCATTGGCAGTCAGCAGCCATTCGATCACGGCCGTGTATGGCGGGGACACCAACTTCAGCGTCAGCACTTCCAGCGCACTGACCCAGACGGTGAGCAAATCCGCGACGACCACGCAGGTGACCAAGAGCAGCACAGGCGCCATCAGCTACGGCCAAAGCGTCACGTTTACCGCAACGATGCTCGCCGTCAGCCCGGGGTCCGGCACGCCAACCGGCACCGTCACTTTCATGGATGGCACCACGTCGCTCGGCACCGCCATGCTCAGCGCCGGCAAGGCGGCCTTTACCACCACTGCTCTTGCCGTCGGCAGCCATTCAGCGATCACCGCCGTCTACAGCGGCGACGCCAACTTCACCGCCAGCACTTCCGGCTCCCTCAGCCAGACCGTGCTTCCCGTCCTGTTCGAGGCGGAGGATGCCGCTCTCGGCGGCACGACCGTCGCCCTGCACTCCCATAGCGGCTACACCGGGAGCGGCTACGCGGATATGGGGGACCAGAATTCCACCGTCCAATTCACCGTGGCGACCAGCGGCGCCGGCTCGGCGGCTTTGATCTTCCGCTATGCCAACGGATCTACGGCCGCTCGTCCGGTGACCGTCACCATCAACGGCACCGTCGCCGGAACCGTCTCATTTGCTCCAACTGGTTCGTGGACCACGTGGATCACGACAACACTCAACGCCACCCTGCTGAGCGGGAACAACACGATCTTGCTTCAGCCGACCGGCAGCGACGGACCCAACCTCGACTCCCTGCTCGTCCGAGTCCCCGTCACCTACGAAGCCGAGAACGCCACACTCGGCGGTGGAACTGTCGCCGCCCACGCGAATGCCGGGTATACGGGAGCCGGCTACGCCGACTTCGGCAATCAGAATTCCACGGTTCAGTTCAACGTGACCGCAGGTGCGGCCGGCGCGGCCACGCTGACCTTCCGTTACGCGAACGGCTCGACCGCCGCCCGCCCCGTGAGCCTCTCCGTCAACGGGACGGTTGTCTCCACGCTCTCGTTTGCCCCGACCGGCTCCTGGACCACCTGGACAACAACAGCTTTGAGCACGACGCTGTTGAGCGGCAACAATGTAATCCTTCTCACCGTCACCGGCAGCGATGGACCGAACCTCGATTCGCTGGTGATCAGTTGATCGCGTCACTGCCGCGCTCAGCGCCGGCATCGCAACATTCACCACCACCGCGCTGGCCGCTGGAAGCCATCCCGCGATCACTGCCCGCTACGGCGGAGACACCTACTTCACCACCAGCGCATCGGGCGCTCTGATCCAAACCGTGCGGCAGGCGGCGACCACCGCGAGGCTGACCAAGAGCACGACTTCCGCCATTACATATGGACAAAGCGTGACACTTACGGCAGCAACGGCCTCGGTCAGCCCCGGCGCGGGCACGCCGACCGGGACGGTCACTTTCATGGACGGCTCGACCGTCCTCGGAACCGCCGCGCTCACCAATGGCACCGCAAAGTTGACGACGACCACGATTCCCGCAGGCTCCAATTCCATCAAGGCCGTCTACGGCGGCGATGCGAATTTCACGACCAGCACATCCGGCTCTCTTACCCAGACGGTCCATCAGGCAGCCACGACAACTGCACTCACAAAGAGTTCCAGCACGGCGCTGAAGTTCGGTCAGAGCGTGACGTTTACGGCGAAGATGTCGGCGGTCAGCCCCGGCGCGGGCACACCAGCCGGCACCGTCAGGTTCATGGATGGCGCCACGCTTCTCAGCACCAAAACCGTCACTAGTGGTATTGTGACATTCACCACGACCTCGCTTCCCGTGGGAAGCAACTCGATCAAAGCGGTGTACAGTGGTGATACCGACTTCACTACCAGCACTTCCGGATCTCTCGCCCAGACCGTCATTCGGGCATCTACCACGACAAAGCTGACCAAGAACACGACCACCGCCATTCACTTCGGCCAGAGCGTGACGTTTACGGCGACGGTGACCGCAGTCAGTCCCGGCAGCGGCGCCCCCACCGCTCCCCAGACCATCACTTTCATGGACGGCGCAAACGAACTTGGCACGGGAACGCTGAACAACGGCGTTGCCACACTGACAACAACGTCACTGGCAATCGGAAGCCATTCGGTGACGGCCGTCTACAGCGGCGACACGGATTTCACCGGCAGCACGTCCAATGCGCTGAGCCAGAGCGTGACTGCATGAGGGCGGGAAAATCCGAATGACGAAGCTCCGACATTCGGGCTTGGGGAGCGTTGACCCCTAACGAGCGGCGACCGTGGCGGTTGCTATTGCCGGCTCGGCGACCACCTCGGTCACGCTGTAGCGGATATAGCGGCTCTTCATCCAGCGGACGGCCAGAAGATCGATGAAGGCGCGAAAGGCACGGTTGCGAAATCCATATTTGGGGGTGCCGGCGAATCGCTGGCAATGCGAGACGGGGACTTCCTTGACACGGAAGCCGCGCATTTTGACCAGCGTGGGGAGGAAGCGGTGCATTCCCTTGAATAGCTGCATTCCTTCCAGGCACTCGCGCTTGTACACCTTGAGGCTGCAGGCCGAGTCGTGAATGTCTTCCTGGCTGATCCAGTTGCGGATGAAGTTGGCGATGCGCGATTGGATGCGGCGCAAGCCGGTGTCGTTGCGATGCTGACGCCAGCCGGTGATCATGTCGCAATCGTCCAGGAGCTCCATTAAACGGGGAATTTCCTCCGGCTCATTCTGCAGATCGGCGTCGATTGTGGCGATGAGTCTTCCGCGCGCGGCGCGAAATCCCGCGTCAAACGCGGCGCTCTGGCCGCCGTTGCGGGCCATGCGCAGGACGCGCAGCCAGGGGTATTGCGACAACGCCTCGTGCAGCAATCGCGGGGTCCCGTCGCTGCTTCCATCGTCGATCAGCAGGATTTCGAAGGGCCGGCCGATCGCGGCAAGCGCTTCGCCGGACCGCTTCAGCAGGACGCTGATTGTCTCCTCCTCGTTGTAGGCAGGGATTACCAGAGATAGATAAGGCAAGTCGATCATGCGCCGGTCACATTCTACCCATCCCGCTTCGGCGTGCGAGTGGTGTAGGATGGGGGGGGAAGGCACGAAGGCACGAAGGCACGAAGGCACGAAGGCACGAAGGCAAGAAGGGAAGAGGGACGGAGGGACAGAGGGACGAAGGGATAGAGGGTACGAGGAAAGAAGCGATAGTGGGACGAAGGGACGGGGGCGAATCTTTTTGCTGATTACTGCTCTACTTTCCCGCGCTGGCGCGGGAGATCGGAAACTGGATGGCTCGCCGAGAAGTGCAACTGGGGAAAGGGTCGCGCTCGATCATCGTGGCGGCGATCTGCGTCTTTATCGCCGCGCTCTATGTCGGACGGGATGTGCTGATCCCGATCGCGCTGGCGACGCTCATCACCTTCGCACTGTTTCCCATCGTCAGGCAACTGGAGCAATGGAAGTTCAACCGCGCCGCGGCGACGCTGACGGTTGTACTCCTGTCGATGTCTGTCTTCGCGGGCATCGGCTACGTGGTGAAGTGGCAGGCGGAATCCGTCTGGAACGACGAAATTCCCCGGGCGAAGACCAACATTCAATACAAGCTGGGGCGAGTGTGGGCGTTTCTCAAGCCCTTCGAGAAAGCCACGGGCGAAATCGAGCGCGTGGTGGCCACGGCGCAGCCAACGACCCAGCCGGCGACAACACAAAGCTCGGCGCCTTCGGGCGTCCCGCTGCTGCATGAGAACGTTCCTGGGGCAACATTCGGTGTGCCATCGCCGCATAACTTGGGTTCCCCTGCGCGTCCTGGGGACCAGGGCGAGGCTCCGGCCACTCAGCCCGCGGATGAGAATCCCGTACCGGTGCGCGTTGTCACGCCGCAATCTCCGATTGCGGCCATGTGGGAGTATCTGCAGTCGGTGCTGGGGCCGCTCGCGACAGCCAGCGTGGTCGTCGTGCTGGTGATCTTCATGCTGCTGGGTCGCGAAGACCTGCGCGACAGGATGATCCGGCTCTTCGGACACGGACAACTGAATCTCACGACCCAGGCGATCGACGAGGCGGGCCACCGCATCACGCGATACCTCGTGGCGCAATCGGTGGTCAACATTTGTTACGGCGCCGCCGTCAGCGGCGGCCTGTGGCTGATCGGGCGCATCCTCGGCCATGCCGATGAGGGATTCCCCAATGTGCTGCTCTGGGGATTGCTCTGCACCCTGCTTCGATTCATCCCATATGTCGGCATCTGGATCGCGATGCTGCTGCCCGTCGCCGTCTCGTTTGCGCTGTTCACCGGCAACGCGATTTTCTTCGCCACCGTGTCATTATTCGTTGTATTTGAAGTGACGGTCAGCCAGTTCGTCGAACCCTATCTCTACGGCTCAAGCACGGGAATGTCGGCACTGGCGGTATTGATCTCGGCGGTCTTCTGGACGGCGCTGTGGGGACCGATCGGACTGCTGCTTTCAACGCCCATGACAGTATGCCTGCTGGTTCTGGGCAAATATGTTCCGCAACTGGAGTTCCTCAACGTCCTGCTGGGGGATGAGCCGGTGCTCGAACCGCCGGTGCGTTTGTATCAGCGGTTGATCGCGCTGGACCAGGAAGAGGCGGCGGAATTAGTGCAACAGTCCCTTAAGGAAAAATCACTCGAAGAGGTGTATGACCAACTCCTCATTCCCGCGCTTGCGATGGCCGAGCGCGATCGCCAGCACGAGGAGCTTGATGAGCAGCGGCAGGAGTTTGTTCACAAGGGATTGCGCGAGCTGATCGAAGAGGTGGGCGAGCAGGCGGCAGCGGCGCGCGCGGAGGCGGCCAAGGCGGCAGCAGCTTCGACGGACTCGTCGCTGAAGGATGCCGCGGTGTCGCGGCTGGCCCATGCGCGGGTGAGTCTTCCGAAGGATTGTCAGGTGCAGGTCTGCTGTCTTCCCGCGCGATGAAGCCGACGAGTTGGTGGGGATGATGCTGGCACAGCTTTTGAATTTGCGGGGCTATTGCGCCGAAGCGGTGAGTCACGAAGTGCTCAGCGGGGAAGTGCTGGAGCTCGTCGAAAAAAACAAGGTGAAGATCGCCTGCATCTCGGCGCTGCCTCCCACCGCCACCTCGGATGCGCGCTACCTCACCAAGCGATTGCGGGTCCGCTTCCCGGACGTTTCACTGGTCGTCGGCCTCTGGACGTTCAAGTCTGACCTGGAGCGTGCTCGCAAGCGCATCTCCAGCGACGAAACGGTCAAGCTCGTCACCACATTGGCTGACGCGCAGCAAGAGATCGATCAACTCGCGCAGCAGTTCATCGCCGCCGCGGTCGTCGGACAGTGATCTCCGCGATCAAACTGGAACCATGAGTGATGCAATCAAGTTTCACAGCCGTCTCGGCTGTGGCCCCGCATCCTCGGGCTCCTACAATTCCCGGTGAAGATGCAGCCGCCTCCTCGAGTCATCGGTCTGCTTTGCGTGGCGCTGCTGAGCGGCTGCGCCGCCAGCTCCGGCGGACCACCGCAACCATCCGAGCTGAGCCTTCAAGGCGACGATACACGGATGCGGTTTATCATTGATCCCAGCCAGAGAATTACTTCCGGCGAAGCGGATCAAATCCTGGCGGATCAGGAGATGTGCTATCTCACGATCGACAAGGTCACCATCGAATGCTTCCCCTTTGGCTCGCTGCTGATGATGGGGCCCGACGACGCGGTGGAACTTGTATACGACAATCCGCTCGACGACCTCCACGCGGATGCCAGGGATCCGCAAGGTGAAACATTGCTGCGAACGCTGTCGATTGCCAGTCTCATCGGGGATTCGGTTGAACGCCTGCCTGCTGCACTGGCTGACTATGTCGACAGTGACAACACGCAAAATCCCGGCATCGCCAGGACGCTTGCGCATCAGCTCATCGAGTCCAGCGAAGTGAACATCCCGGGGATGTCGCGGGTCGGTCCGTTCAAGCTCGTGCTCGAACTGACTGAAGACGGGAAGGAAACGATCCGCGGAGCGCTGGCCGATCGGGAATCGGGCGATCTGCGCTACGTGCATCACCTCCGTCATGGCAGACTGAAGAAGCATGCGCGCGGGCCGCTTATCTCAGATCAGGTTGAGAACCTTCGACGGCGTGCTCCCTCCCCCTCACCCCAACCCTCTCCCGGCGTACCAGGAGAGGGGGGTAATTAGCGGATTCACTTGGGCGCACGATGGCGCCCCCTGGCTTCGGGCTTTGCCGTGAGCGGATCCTCGGGCCAGGCGTGCTTTGGATAACGCGTACGCAGGTCCTTGCGCACCTGGAAGTAAGTCGTCTTCCAGAAGCTCCGCAAATCGTCGGTGATCTGCACCGGACGAAAGTTCGGTCCGAGCAGGTGCAGCAGCACCGCGACGCGGCCCATCGCGATCTTTGGCGTATCGACCCAGCCGAAAACCTCCTGCAATCGCACCGCCAGCACCGGCCGGGCGCCGCTGCGATAGTCGAGCCGAACCCGGCTCCCGGTCGGCGCGATCAGCTCTGACGGCGCCTGCTCTTCGAACAGTCGGTCCAACGGGTATTGCAGCGATCCGGCCAGCACGGTGACCAGGGGGGATCGGCGCAGTTCCTCCAGTCCGCGCTTGTTGCGACAGGCCAGCGAGAGAAGTGCGGCCAGCTGCGCCGCGTCCATTGCGGGCCAGGGATGCTCGGGAAGATGCTTCTGGACGAAGCGCAGTCGAGCAAGCCAATCTCCGGCCGATGCGTCGGCCTCGAAGATTTCCGCCGCTCGGGGCGCGAGTGCATGGGCGAGAACTTCGGCTGCCCGTTCGGCGTCCACCGGCGCGTCCTGGTCCTCCCGCAGCAGCAAATCGCGATACCAGACGCGCCCACGCCCGACTACGCGCTGACGGCCTTCGTCAAAGACCACTTCCCGCTCCCGGCGAATCGACTGCGGAAACAGCTCTTCGAGCCATTCGACGCGCACGGCGCTGGCGATTCGCACCAGCGCTTTGCGCGTCTGGCTGCGCTGATCCTCCCGCGCGTCGAGGGCGACAAAGAATTCCGCCTGGCGGACGACGGATTCCGCCGCGAGCTTCACTCCCCCGCCGCCGACGATGGCCGCCGCGCCCGCTCCGGGCACGCGCCGCCGGGCAACGCGATCGGGATACGCGAGCAGAATCAATTGCAGCATCGCCGCTTCGCGATCCGATGGCGGCGAACCCCGTCGCGAGGAGATCACCTGACCAGCGCGAAGGAGCGAGTCGCGAGCCCTCATCACCTGGCGGGCCGCCGCCGGATCGACATCGCCGTGCGATTCCAGCAGTTGCATTCTCCACAGCAAGTCTGACGATCCGGCAACGGGCGCGACGAATGCGGACTCGCGAAGGAGGATGTCTCTCTCTTCCATCAGCGCAGCCAGCGTCGCCCCCTCGGCCAGCATTCCGGTCTCCGCAGCCTGCGCCAGCAGTCGCGCCAATCTTGGATGCGCTGGCGCCGCCAGGAGCCGCCGACCGAGCTCCGTGATCATTCCATCCGTCTCGGCGTCGAGCGCGCCCAGCATCGCGAGCAATCTCTCGGCTGCGAGAATCGTTTCGTCGCTGGGCGGCTCAAACCAGCCGAACGACCGGACATCGCTCTTTCCCCACGCGTGCAGCGAGAGGACGACGCCGCAGAGATCCACGCGACGCACTTCGGGGAGCTCAAACGCCTCAAGCGTCCGTTCCTCTGCGATCGTCCAGAGTCGAACACACTTCCCAGGCGCGGTACGGCCGGCACGCCCGGCACGCTGCGCGGCCGAGGCGCGGCTGATCCGGGACAACTCCAGCCGATCCATCCCGCGCCGCGCGTCATATCCGGCCACGCGCGCCAAACCGCTGTCGATGACGGTGCGCACGCCGTCGATGGTGAGCGACGTTTCGGCGATATTCGTCGCCAGGATCACCTTTCGGCGCGACGCGGGCGCAAAGCGGCCGCTTGCTCTTCCGCCGTCAGGCTCCCGTGGAGCGGCAGCACGAGCAAATCGCGTTCGGCGGCGAGCCGGTCGACAGCTGCGGCTGACCTGCGAATTTCTTCAGCGCCGGGCAGGAAAACGAGTATGTCTCCCGCGTCGCGCTCTGCTCGAAGCTCGGCGTCGAGCGCATCTGCAACCGCGTTCGCGATCGCGTCGGCGCGCATGCCAACCGAAGATGCGACGTGTGCAACTTCAACGGGAAAGGTGCGGCCTTCCACGCGGATGATCGGGCAGTCGCCGAGAAATCGTGCCACCGGCTCCGCCTCGAGCGTCGCCGACATCACGATCAGAATCAGGTCCGGCCGAACCGTCTGGCGAACCTCGCGAAGCAGCGCGATGGCCAGGTCCGAGTGGATGTTTCTCTCGTGGAATTCATCGAGAAGTACGGCCCCGATGCCTTCGAGAAACGGATCGTCAACGAGCTGGCGGGTGAGAATGCCCTCCGTGAGCACGCGCAGCCGCGTATCTCGTCCAATCCGACGGTCGAAGCGAACGTGGTAGCCGACTTGGCGGCCAAGGTCCCACCCCTGCTCATCGGCGATGCGCTGTGCCGCCGCCCGCGCCGCCACGCGGCGGGGCTGAAGCATCACGATGGTTGGGTGAGCGGGATCGATAACCCCAGCCGCCAGCAGCGCCGGCGCGACGCGGGTTGTCTTTCCCGCTCCCGGCTCGGCGATGAGCACCAGCGAGCGCGCTCGGTGCGCCGCGGCGACGATCTCGGGCAGACTGCGATCGATGGGAAGAGGAAGCACGTCGTAAAACCGAAAGAGCTTTCGAGAAGACCGCTCTTCCTTCCTCCCCTGGTACTCCGGGGGAGGATCGAGGTGGGGGCACACCGCGCCGATTGCGAGTTCGACCCCCACCCCAGCCCTCCCCCGGAATAGCAGGGGAGGGGGAAATGCTGGGTACCAATCTCAAAAGATGAGTGTACCCGCGCCGTGCGCTGGTAGTACATTCGATCTGAACTTGCAGTGCGATCTCCTGTAGGGCGGGATTTATCCCGCCGTGGTCTGTCGTCTCACAGAAGGCGCGGCGGGATGAATCCCGCCCTACGTTGTCCAACGGAATTTTCGACGGGAATCATCCACTAGTGCCCTACCGCCGGCTCACCGAGATACTTCTTCAATTCCTTGAGCTTTTCGTCCCGCAACGCCACGGTGCTGGCTTCGAGATTCAGACGCAGCAGCGGCTCGGTGTTGCTCTTGCGGACGTTGAACCACCAGTCGCCCAGGTCGATGGTGACGCCATCCAGATAGTCGATCTGCGCTTTTTTGTAGGCATCGGCCAGCTCGCGAATCTTCCCTTCCTTGTCCTCAACCTGAAAATTCATCTCGCCGCTCTGACTGTAACGCGTCAAAGGCTTGATCAGGCTGCTCAGCGGCTGGCTTTGCGCGGCCATCACGGAAAGCAGACGCGCAAACGCAATCGCCCCGGAATCCGCGAAAAAGTTGTCGCGGAAGTAGAAGTGACCGGAAAGCTCGCCGCCGAAGACGGCCTTGGTTTCGGCCATCGTCTTTTTGATGAACGCATGCCCGACGCGCTCGCGGCGGGGCTCGCCGCCCGCTGCTTTCACTTCATCGGCAACCACGTGGCTGGAGCGCAGATCGTAGACGATCGTCGCCCCCTTGTTCTCCGGCGCCTTGAGGAAGTCGCGCGCGCAAGACCGCCGTGATCATGTCGCAGCCGACCGTCTGCGCCTGCTCGTCCACGAAGAAGCAGCGATCGGCGTCGCCATCGAAGCAGACGCCGAAGTCGACTTTTGTCTCTTTCATCTTCGCCTTGAGCATGTCGAGGTTGGAATCGACCAGCGGATTAGGCTCGTGGACGAACTTGCCGTCGATTTCGAAAAGCAGCGGCACGATTTCGAGGTTCGGCACGTTGCCAAAGACCGCGGGAACCATCTTCCCAGCCATACCGTTGCTGGCGTCGATCGCGACACGCAGCTTGCGCGGGAGCTTGAGAAACTTCAGAACGTGTGCGCGATATTGCGGCCAAAGATCGAGGTGCTCGACGGCGCCTTTGATGCCGGTTTGTCCGACGCGCAGCGTCGAGGCGATCCGTTTAATGTCGTCCAGGCCGCTGGCTGATCCGATCGGCTTGGCCTTGGGGCCGCTGATTTTAAAGCCGTTGTAGTTGATCGGATTGTGGGAAGCAGTCGTCTGGATTCCGCCGACGGCGTCGACCTGGTTGATCGCGAAATAGATCATCGACGTGTCAATCATGCCGACGTCGACGACCTTGAGCCCTGTCGAGGTCACCCCATCGATTAACGCCGCCGCCAGCGCCGGGGAATGCGGGCGCATGTCGCGGCCGACGACCAGCGTGTCCTCGCGTTTCACTTTCTGACTGTCGGGTATGGACGCCCGGCTGCGCTGCAGAAACTGTCCCGTGGCATGGCCGACTTTCCAGGCAACCTCCTCGTTCAGTGGATTGGGGTAGGTTGCTCGAACGTCATAGGCCTTGAAGATACGGTCCAACATCTAGGATCCCTTTCGGTTCAACAAATCGCGTGCGGGCCAGGTGATTGGTGGCCCGGGTGATTGGTGATTGAAACGTGACAGGAATGCCTCTTGTCACGTTCCAATCACCAATCACCCTTCTCACGTTTCACGCCTTCACGTTTCATACCCTCTTGTCACGTTCCAATCACCAATCACCCCTCTCACGTTTCACGTCTTCACGTTTCATACCCTCTTGTCACGTTCCAATCACCAATCACCCCTCTCACGTTTCCAATCACCATCTCTCATCATCAATCGGCGCAACACCCCGCCGCTTCAGGCCGGCTTTTCCTCAACGTCCGGAAATAAGCCTTTGGGCGTTCCGGTCTGATGTCCCGGCAGTAATACCAACTCCGCCAAAGTGGAAAGCGTCTTTCCCTCGATCGGCACATTGAGCTGCGTCAGCCCTTGGGCTGCCTTGTGAGGGAGCACCGGAAGCAGGCCGACCAGCGCCTGGAACATCGCCTGCGCGGCGAGATTCAGGACCGTATCGAGGCGCTGCTTCTTCGCGGGATCTTTTTGCAGTTTGAACGGCTCGGTCGCATCGATATAGCCGTTGACGGCACGGGCTAGCTCAATCGGTAGCGTTGCGCAATGATGCAGCTCAAAGCGCGCGTACGCCCCTTCCAGCGCGCCGCGCAATCGAGCGGTGGCCGCGACCAGAGAATGGTCGATCTCCTCAAGCTTCCCGGCGGCAGGGATGGTCCCGTCGCGGTATTTCCCGAGCATCACGAGCAGCCGATTCAGGCAATTCCCGACGACGTTCTTCAGTTCCTTGTATGCCTTGGAAAAGTCCGCGTCGCTCCAGTCAGGGTCGGCGCCGAAAGTCGTCGCTCGCAGCAGGAAGTAGCGAAGCGCGTCGGGGCCATAGATCGCGTTCTTTTCGCGCAGCTTTGACAGGTCGATGAAGTTCTTCAACGACTTGCTCTGCTTGCGGCCCTCTGTGGTGAACCATCCATGCGCCACCACTGCCTTTGGCGGCTCAAGCCCCAGCGCGAAGAGCATTGCCGGCCAATAGACGCAGTGAAACCAGAGAATGTCTTTGCCGATCAGATGCGCATTTGCGGGCCAATATCGCTTCATCTTCGAGTCATCGGCGCTGCCGTAACCTAACGCGGTGATGTAATTGCTCAGGGCGTCGATCCAGACGTAGACCGTATGCTCCGGATCGTGCGGCATCGGAATGCCCCACTTGAGCGTGGCCCGGCTCACCGAGAGATCATCGACCCCAGCGCGCAGCTTGCTCACCACCTCATTGCGACGCGATTCGGGCTGAATGAAATCGGGATGGGCCTCGATATATTCCAGAACGCGCGGCACGTACTTCGTGAGGCGAAAGAAATACGTCGATTCCTTATACCGCGTGAGCGGCCGGCCGCTGATGGCGGATTGATATGCATTGAGCTTGGCGTCGGTTTCGGTGACGAATTCTTCCTGCCCCTCGTCGTACCACCCCTCGTAGCCGCCAAGGTAGATGTCGCCGTTGGCAACCAGCTTCTGCACGATCGCATTGACGCCGGCTTTGTGTCGCGGCTCGGTGGTGCGGATGAAATCGTCGTTTGTGATCTCCAGCTCTTTCCAGAGATCGCGGAAGACCGCTGCCACCCGCTCTGAAAGCTCCGCCGGCTCCACGTTTTCGGCGGCGGCGCTTTTCACCATCTTGATCCCATGCTCGTCGGTGCCGGTCAGGAACCACGTATCGTCGCCGCGCAGGCGGTGGTAGCGAGCCAAAACATCGGCGGCGATCGTCGTGTAGACGTGCCCCAGATGCGGATCCGCGTTCGGATAGTAGATCGGCGTCGTGATGTAGAAAGTATTGCTCATGAGTCACCGGATGATCCGGGGTGGCCGGGTTGTACCACGGGTTTCCAACCCGTGCGAGTTGCCCCGGACGGAAGGAATCCGCATTTTGGAAAATCGGGCGCGCGAGGAAGTTCTGGCGCTCTTCGCACGGGTTGGAAACCCGTGGTACGTTACGCGGGTGCAAGATCCTCTTTCATCACTCGTCGCTTTACTTCCGGCGCTGGGGCGTCGAGCAACAGTGCTGGATCAGGTGGCGCATGGCCCGAAGAGGACCTGGCGCTGCTGAGCGGCGCGGGGGCGATGCGCTGGGCCGTTCCGGCAGCCGCTGGCGGCGAGGGATGGTCGGCGCTGCAGTTGTATCTCGGTTATGAAATGCTGGCCGGCGCATCGATGTCGGTTGCGCTGATTCTTTCACAGCGCGACTCGGCGGCAGGATTGCTGGAGAGCGCGCTTCCGTCGCCGCTTGCGGCGGATTTACTGTCAAAGCTCGCTGACGATCGCATCTTTGCGACGATCGGAATCGCGCAGCTCACCACAAGCAGGCAGGGAGGACCGCCCGCGCTGAGGGCGACCCCGACTGGTGACGGCTGGCAACTCGACGGCATCGTGCCCTGGGCAACCGGGGCGGCCAAGGCAGACTGGGTCGTCGTCGGCGCGGTGATCCCCGATGGCCGGCAATTGCTGATTGCGCTGCGGATGTCTCTTTCGGGCGTGGTCGCCCAGGGGTCGTTGCCGCTGGTGGCGCTGCGGTCGAGTTGGACGGGGCGAATCACCTGCGATGCCGTGCGCGTGGAATCGGATGCCGTGTTGCGCGGTCCGATGGAGAAGGTCCTCACCGGACGCAGGAACTCGCTTCCGCTCGGACAGGCGTTTCTCGCTTTGGGGCTGTGCAGGGGAGCGCTGGACCTGATCGCCCAGCATCGCTCGGCCGGAGCACGCTCGGCGCACTGCGCGTTTTGAGACACAGTTGACGGAGTTGCGCGACGAGATTCTCGCCCTCTCGCAGGATGGCCGGGAGGCGGACGCCACCGCTGCGTCCTCGCGAGTGCGGGGTCAGTGCAGCGACCTGACGTTGAGGGCCGCGCATGCGGCTGTCGCCCTCTACAAGGGCGCTGCTCTGCTGAGCGATCATCCGGCGCAACGGCTGGCGCGAGAGGCAATGTTCCTGCTGGTCTGGTCGTGCCCCGCGCCGGTGATCGAATGCACCGTCGATTTGCTCAGCGAGGGACGTTAACGCGATGGGCGCTTTCGTCTCCCGTGCCGGCACGAAGCTTGAACATGCCCTCAACGTTTTTGGCGTCGATGTCAATGGAATGATCTGCGCGGATCTGGGATGCAATGTTGGCGGGTTTGTGGATTGCCTTCTCTCTCGCGGGGCCGCGAAGGTTTATGCCGTCGACACCGGCTACGGCGCTCTGGAGTGGAAACTGCGCCGCGATCCTCGAGTGGTTACGATGGAGCGGACGAACGCGATGCATGTGGTTCTGCCTGAAGCGGTCAACCTGGCGACGATTGACGTCGCCTGGACCCGGCAGGAGAAAATTCTTCCCGCCGCGTTCCGACTGCTCGCCGAAGGTGGCATGATCATAACCCTCATCAAGCCGCATTACGAAGCGGGTCGTTCGCAATTGAAGAATGGCGTGCTTGCGGAGCAGGATGTGGAAGCTGTGATAAACAAGGTAAAGGGTACGGTTCATTCCGTCGGCTTTGATGTGCTGCAGACGGTAGTCAGCCCCATTAGGGGAGCGAAGGGGAATGTTGAGGTCCTCGCCCTTCTACGGCCAAAGCAATCAAACCTCAGCGGTCTTTAGCGTGAGTCGCCTCAGCCAAACTCGGCTGCAATGTCCTCGACATGAAGCGTTTGCTCATCTTGGCCAAAACGGAATATAACGCTCACCCAGACGGCAACACCGCCACTATCGTAGTAAAGCTCAAACAGTTGCCCACGCGGCTGCAGGACCGAAGTAGTCTACTCACGGCGGAGGGGCTTTCACCCAGACGTGCGAGTTGATCGCGGACAAACTGCCCCAATTGCACCGGAAAGGCCCTCAATTGGGCCTCCGCTGCCGGGGTGAACTTGAGAATGTAGGTCACCGTTCAACCACCGTTCGACGCACCTTCCCCGCTTGCCAAACGGCGATTCAGCTCCACAAAATAGTCAAATCTCTCGGCGACGGGCTTGGATCGATTCATAGTGCGCAACAGATCGTCATAGCCGCTTATCGTCTCCCCGGCGCTCCTCAGGTGCCGCGCCATCTCCTTCACCTTGCCGGCCGCGCTGAGCCAGCGCTGAAACAAGGGCACAAGCGGCCGGTCACGTTCGGCCAACCCGCCGCATCCGAGATGGCTCTCAAGTCGTTCCAGGGCTGTAAGAGAAAAAGCGATCAGATCTTCAACCCCCGGAATGTCCGCAGATACCGATTCCTGCTCCAACAGTCCGATCTGCGATTCAAGGAAAGTGGCCATCACCTGATTATTCCCGGCAAAGGCCTGCGGGGTCAACGGTCGCGAGCTTTATTCCTGTCGTTTCGGTTATGTGCAAACGCGGTTTCACGCCCACACGAAGCGCCAAAGCCGGCGGCGGAATAACGTGGCAACACTCAGGCCGTCGGCGTCGTACAATAGAAGGAGCGAGTTCGGGGGCTCATTTTGGAACAGATGGCTATGCGTGGAATCCGTGTTGCGATTGTCGGTGTGGGAAATTGTGCCAGTTCGCTGCTCCAAGGCATCTCCTATTACTCCTCTCTGGGAGAAGACGGCAAGCTGCCGACTCTGGGTTTAATGCATCCGGTGCTCGGTGGATATCGCGTGGGCGACATTCAACCTGTCGCGGCGTTCGACATCGACGCCCGTAAAGTCGGCCGGCCGTTGGAAGAGGCGATCTTTGCGCCGCCCAACAACACCAAGCGTTTTTTCCCAAAGGTTGTCTCCACGGGCGTCGTCGTGCAGATGGGCGAAATCCTCGACGGCGTCGCGCCCCACATGGCCGACTTTCCGGCCGATCAACGCTTCGTGCCGGCCGGCGACAAGCCGGTCGACGTGGCCCGCGTCCTTCGCGAGACGGGCGCGGAGGTTCTGGTCAACTATCTGCCCGTCGGTTCCGAGCGGGCGGCGGCGCATTACGCGAATGCCTGCCTCGAGGCCGGCGTCAGCCTGGTCAACTGCGTCCCCGTATTTATCGTTTCCGATCCGCGTTGGGCACGCAAGTTCGCCGAGCGCGGCATTCCGTGCGTGGGGGATGACGTCAAATCGCAGGTCGGCGCGACGATCACACATCGGACATTGGCGCGCCTCTTCGACGAACGCGGCATGCGAATCGATTCGACCTATCAGCTCAACACGGGCGGCAACACCGACTTCCTCAACATGCTCAGCCGCGATCGGCTAGCCAGCAAGAAGCTGAGCAAAACCGAAGCGGTGCAGAGCCAGCTCGATGTCCCGCTGGACGCGCAGCGCATTCACATCGGTCCCAGCGACTACATCCCGTTTCAAAAGGACAACAAGGTCTGCTTCCTCCGCATCGAAGGAACCGGATTTGGCGGAGTCCCGATGCACCTTGAGATGCGCCTGAGCGTCGAGGATTCGCCCAACAGCGCCGGCGTCGTTGTGGATGCGATCCGAAGCTGCAAGCTCGGCGCGACGCCGGAATGGCCGGGCCGATCGAACCCGTCTCGGCCTGGACGATGAAGCATCCGCCACGGCAGATGCACGACAGCGAAGCGCGCCTGGCGTTCGAGGAGTTTGTCAGCGAAGCGACTGCGCGGATTCGCCAGCCGGTGCATCGCGGCAGTTCTGCGTCGGGCTAGCGAGCGATCTCTTACAGCGGTTTTCAGGTTGGAGCGGCACCCCCTTTGTGGTGCGGGCTTCCAGCCTGCTCCCTTAGGCAGGCGGGAAGCCGCCACGACAACGCCACATCGACCTGAAAACGGCTCTAACTCGGGCCACCTCACCATTGTCGGCATGTCCAACTGCGGACGCGACATTACTGACAGGGTGTCGGGGTGTACGTAAAATGCGGCAGCTGTTTTCTGCGTCCGCCCGTCCCTACCGCGGGGAAAACAAGGTGGGGGTCGGGAACCGCGATCTGGCTCGCCATTTGTAGCGCCCTCGCCGAACTCTGCACATTTTAAACAAGGAGCGCGTCATGAAGAAGAGCAATCCTCCGGCCGGGACGCATGTGGCGGGGGTCGGCAAGGCAGAAGAGCGTGGCACCAAGCTCGGTGCTGGTTCGGGCCGTGGCGAGAAAGGAAAGAAGGGATATCGTTCGGCTCGAGACGCCACGAGCGTGAATCAAAAGGGACAGGCACCGGTCGATCCCAGCATGACTGAGATGCCGCCTCCGTGACTCCGCCCAGTCGGGGCGTGTCGGAACAGTGCGTGGCATTTGACTACTGGTCATTGTTCTGCTCCAAAAGCTTCGGATTCTCAATGGGAGCAGTGCAATGAAGCAGGCGTTTTCCGCATCTCGATACGACACGATGCTCTACCGCAGATGCGGCAGGAGCGGCCTCATGCTTCCAGCGGTTTCGCTGGGCGCATGGCAAACTTACGGCGGATACAAGGAAGCCGAGGTTGCGCGGGAGTGCATGTTCCGCGCGTTCGATCTTGGCATCACTCACTTCGACTTTGCGAACAATTACGGCACTCCGCCTGGCAACGCGGAGTCCGTCTGCGGCAAGGTCATCAAGGAGATGCCGCGCGATGAACTGATTATTTCAAGCAAAGCCGGCTATCGCATGTGGCCTGGCCCCTACGGCGAATGGGGCTCGCGAAAATATCTGATTGCGAGTTGCGATCAGTCCCTCCAGCGGATGGGCCTCGACTACTTCGACATTTTCTATCATCACCGTCCCGATCCGAATACGCCGGTGGAGGAATCAATGGGCGCTTTGGAAACGCTGGTCCGGCAAGGCAAGGCACTCTACGCCGGGGTCAGCAGTTACAATGGGGAGCAGTTCCTCGAAGCAGTGAGCGTTGTCGAGCGGCACGACTGGGCGCCAATCACGATCCATCAGCCCTACTACAACTTGCTGGGTCGGACGATCGAATGGGATTTGCTGGCCCAGACCACCGCCGCGGGAACCGGGGTGATCGCGTTCTGCCCGCTGGCTTCAGGATTGCTGACCAACAAGTTCCTCAGCGGCGAGATTCCCGAGGGAAACCGCGCCGCCACGATCTGGCCGAGCAAATGGGTGAAGGAGCACTCGGTTCAGGAGCGAAAGCGCATCCTCACCACACTCAATGACACCGCCGCCGTGCGCGGCCAGACGCTGGCGCAGATGGCTGTCGCCTGGATCCTTCGCCTCCCTGGCATTACGAGCGCGCTCATCGGCGCGTCGAGCACGAAGCAGATCGAGGAGAACGTGGCGGCGCTGAAGAATCTCTCGTTCAGCGCCGACGAATTGGCGCGCATCGACGAGGTAACCAAGGTCGCCTGAATCTGCCGGCTAACAACGGGCCAGCGTGCCCGTTTTCCCGGGAGCGTGTAACTTTGAGTGCTGCGAGTATTCCCCCCTTCCTGGTAATCCGGGGGAGGGTCGGGGTGGGGGTTGCTCGGGGCCGCGGGCCGCTTACCGTAGCGATTTCTCACTTCCCGCCCCCCACCTCATTCCTCCCCCCGGGTACGAGGGGAGGAGGCAGGAAAGCAATTCCGGGCTCTTCTCAACTCCCGCGTCACTGAAACCGGCGGGACGCGTGGGACGCCGGCGCCGCGCGTGCCACGATTACGCCTTCAAATATCCACCGGTTTCGAGATAAGCGACGATGCGCGCTGCCGCATCCTCCGCAGCCAGGCTTTCGGTGTCGATCGTGATCTCGGGCTTGTCGGGCGCTTCGTACGGATCGTCGATCCCGGTGAATCCCATGCCTTTCCCGGCGGCCACCGCTGCGCGAGCCTTTTTATACAGCCCCTTGGGATCGCGCTTCTCGGCACCTTCAACGGTGACGTTGATGTACACCTCGACAAACTCGCCGGGTTTCATGCTCGCGCGGACCGCGTCGCGGTCCTTCTTGTAGGGACTGATGAAGCTGGTAATCGCGATGACGCCGGCATCGGTGAACAGTCTGGCGACTTCCCCGATCCGGCGGATGTTCTCGGCACGATCCTCGGCGCTGAACCCGAGGTTCTTGTTCAGGCCGTGACGAATGTTGTCGCCATCCAGTCGATACGCGTGCTTGTTCTTGTGCAGGAGCATCTGCTCGACGATGACTGCGATGGTCGACTTGCCGCTGGCCGAGAGACCTGTCATCCAGACGGTGACGCCCTTCTGATTCAGCAGTTGCTCGCGCTCGGCGCGGGTCACGGACCCTTCGTGCCAGGTGATATTCGTGGACTTGATCTGCGTGGACATGGTTCCTTTTTGTTGAGTTCGGGAGAGAACATATCGGAGCCGCGACAATTGGGAAAGAGCGCGGGGCGGGAAGCGCGAGGCGGGAAGCCTTCGATTGAATAAATCGAGGGCGAGATTGTGACACGGCCGAGCCGCCGCCTTCGTCCGGAACAAGCTGTTGCATTTTCCCCCATTAAGTTACATAATATAATCGCGTGAAGCAATTCAGATGGAACCGATGGAATCTCGACCATGCGACGCGACACGGCGTGTCGGTGGTAGAGGCGCAAACGGTCGTGCGGAACGCGTCGCGACCATATCCGCGCGATATGGGCGACGATAAATGGCTAGTTGAAGGGCGCGGCCAGGGAGATCGATTTGTCCGCGTGATATACATACGTCGTCAGTTCCGATAACAGATTATTTATCATTCATGCAATGCCGCTCACCACGCGGCGACGCAGATAAAGGCGCACACCATGAAAAAAAGGAAACTCAAGCTCGACCCTGTTGAACGATTTCTCTCCCTGTCTGATGCGGAGAAGGAGGCCGAAGTCGCACGATTTGACAAACCGCTGCCTTTGGATGCCGACGGCCTGCCAGGCAAGCCCCTGACGCCAGCGCAGCGCAAACGATGGGACAAGATCCAAAAACGTCTGCGCGGCCGCCCGAAGATCGGACGCGGTGCGAAAATCCTCACAGTGAGCATCGAGCGAGGCCTCTTGGAAAAAGCGGATGCGTTCGCCAGGCAGCACAAGCTCAAGCGATCGGAGATGGTCGCCCACGGTCTGCTGCGGATAATGAAGGAGGGTGCGGTTCGACGAACGGCATGAACGGTGCTGGATGCGCTTATGGCGCTTCCTCATCGAACAACGGTGTGCTGAGATAACGCTCGCCAAAGCTGCACATCACGGTGACAATCATCTTCCCCTTGTTTTCGGGACGGGCGGCGACCTTCGCGGCGGCGGCGATATTGCCGCCGCTGCTGATGCCGCCGAAGATTCCCTCTTCTTTCGCCAGCCGGCGGGCCCAGGCAAAAGCCTCCTCGTCGGTGATCTTGATGACTTCGTCAACGATCGCCGTGTGCAGATTCTCCGGCACGAACCCCGCGCCGATCCCCTGCACCTTATGCTTCCCAGGCTTCACCGGTTCATGATTCATCGTCTGCGTGATCACCGGCGATGCCAGCGGTTCAACCGCGATCGCCTTGAAGCTGGGTTTGCGCGGCTTGATCACTTCCGCCACGCCGGTGATCGTTCCGCCGGTGCCGACACCGGCAACGAGAATGTCCACCTGTCCATTGGTGTCGGCCCAGATTTCCTCGGCAGTGGTCTTGCGATGAATTTCCGGATTCGCGGGATTCTCAAATTGCTGCGGCATAAAGCTGTTCTTGTGTTCCTTGAGAATGTCGGTGGCCCTGTTGATCGCGCCGCGCATTCCCTCGGCCGCGGGAGTCAGCACGACCTGCGCCCCCAACGCCGCCAGCAGACGCCGACGCTCGATGCTCATGGATTCGGGCATGGTCAGGATCAGCTTGTATCCCTTGGCCGCGCAGACAAACGCCAGCGCGATGCCGGTGTTGCCGCTGGTCGGCTCGACGATCACCGTTTCGTGCGTGATTTTGTGGTCGCGCTCGGCGGCCTCGATCATGGCCACTCCGATGCGGTCTTTCACGCTGCTCAGCGGGTTGAAAAACTCGCATTTGACGAGCACGGTCGCGTGATCCTTTGGGATCAATCGATTGATACGCACCAGCGGCGTGCCGCCGATGGTTTCGGTGATGTCGTTAAAGATTCGGCCATGTGGTTTAAGCGGCATGAGAACACCTCGCTGTTTTCCGAAATTGTTTGTCCAGTCTCCTCGTGTTCCGCCATCAGGCTTCCACGACAATCTTCTGCTGACCGAATGTCCGCGTTTCCGCGGCGAGCACCCAACTCGTCATTTCGCCCGGCCGGCCGGACCGAATTTCCACAATCACGTAACTGAACGTCTCCCACGCATGCTCGCGATCATACTCGCTGGGGCGGGCCGGGTGATCCGGATGGCTGTGATAAAAGCCGATCAGGACCTTTCCTTCATTCGACGCCCGGCGCTCGGCCTTAAGCTGCTGGAGCGGATGAATCGAGAAGCGATGGTACTGCTCATCGGACGCGAACGCGTTATCCGCCGGCTCAATCCGTTCGACAACGCGGCACGCCTCCGACTCGCTGCCGATCAGCATCCCGCAGCATTCGTTGGGAAACGCCGCCGAACCTTCGGCCTCAATCTGCCGGGCAATCTTCTCGGACAGCACCAACGCCTTCATGGCCAGTTCTCCGCTTCGGCCTGGGCGTCGGTCCAGAAGCTTTCCGACATATATTTCGCCGCCGAGTCGCAGAAAATAGTGACGATCACGCCTTGCTTCAATTTTGCGGCGACGGTCATCGCAGCGAACAGGTTCGCGCCGGAGGAGACGCCAACGAGCAATCCCGCTTCGCGCGCCAGGCGGAGCACCATCTGCTGCGCGTCTTCCGTCGCCACCGTGATCTGCTCGTCGGCAACCTCCGGATGATAAATCCCCGGAACCAAAGCCGTCGGCATATGCTTGAGCCCTTCGAGGCCGTGCAGCGGCCCGTCGGGTTGCATGCTGATGCAAGTAATTGAGGGATTCAGCTCCTTGAGTCTTCGCGTGACACCCATGAACGTGCCGCTGGTCCCCAAGCCGGTGACGAAGTGCGTGATGCGCCCCTCCGTCTGGCGCCAGATCTCCATCGCCGTCGTCTCGTAGTGCGCCTTCCAGTTGGCGTCGTTGTTGTATTGGTCGGGATAAAAGTAACGATCGGGGTTGGCTTCGACGATCGATTTGACAAATCGCTGCGCCCCATCCGTCCCGCCCGTGGGATCCGTGAGCATCAGCTCCGCGCCGTATGCGAGCAGGCACTGCTTGCGCTCCGGGCTGGCGTTTTTTGGCAGCGCGAGCTTCACGTGGTAGCCGCGCTCGGCGGCGATCATCGCGTAGGCGATGCCGGTGTTTCCGCTGGTTGCGTCGACGATGGTTTTGTCCTTCGTCAGCAACCCGCGGCGCTCGCCGTCGAGAATCATGCTCAGGGCGGCGCGGTCTTTGATGCTCCCGCCGGGGTTATACCATTCAGCTTTCGCATACACCTCGACAGGAGCCACGGTTTCGCTAATGCGCCGAAACGAAAGCAAGGGCGTGTTGCCGATAAGCTGCAACACGCTCTTCGACCGCGAAACAGCCTGTTCGGAGAGCTCAATCACGATAATTCCCACAAACCCTAGTGAAGGCAGCGGAGATTTTCAAATGGCGCTGGATCAAACGCCGACGTACCGCGCATAGACCGACCGCGCACGCTCCAGATCCGTCGTCCCATGGACGATCATGCGTCCGTCGGTAAACAGCGTCAGACGAATGTCGGATGAACCTTCCAGTCCGCAACGCAGCAGATACGGCGTGTGCTCCACGGCGCCGACGCGTCGCAATTTTTCCGCGACTGCATCTAAATCAAATGCGGCAGCGCCGCTGGCCGGCTGCACCTGCACCGCATTGCGCCCGCACAGCGCCACCGGCGGCCGCGCCCGGTCCGCGAGAAACGCGAAGTTTCGCTGTCCGCATGCCGGGCATCCCGCGCGCGGTCCATCCAACGGCGTCGCGTGCCAGCGGCCGCGCCATCCGTCGATTGTCACGAGCTGATTGGGAGCATCCGCGCCGATGAGAAGCTGAATCGCCGCGATTGCCTGCGCCGATGCGACCATCGCCGCAACCGGCCCCAGGATTCCCGCGGTGTCGCAAGTCAGCAAGGTTCCCGGCGCCGGCGGGGTCGGAAACAGGCATCTCAGGCAGGGTGTCTTCCCGGGTCGCACGACCATCATCCGGCCTTCCACTCCCACGCAAGCGCCGTACACCCACGGTAAACCGCGTTTCACCGCGACGTCATTGAGCAGATAGCGCGTTTCGGCGCTGTCGGTGCCGTCGAGGATCAGGTCGCTGCTGGTGATTTCCTCCGCGTTGGCCGCGTGCAGATCCGCGACCATTGGCTCGATCGTCACTTCGCTGTTGACTGCGCCAATCGGGTTGCCGCCACCACCGCTTTCGGCAGAGCGCGCGCGGCATCCGACTCATCAAACAAAACCTGACGCTGCAGGTTTGTCATTTCGACAACATCACGGTCGACGATGCGCAGATGCCCGATGCCCGCTCGAACGAGCTGGTCGGCCAGTGCGCACCCCAGCGCGCCGCAGCCAACGAGCACCGCACGCGAGCGTGCCAACGCGGCCTGCGCAGCCGCGCCGATTTGAGGGAGCAGAACCTGTCGATGATATCGGTCCATTTCATCGGGTGGCGCAATGACTTGCGCGGGATTGCTTCGCTGGCGAGTGCATGACGTCTCTGCGCGGCACCCCCGCCCCTCTGCCCTTTCCCGGAGCAGCGGGAGAGGGGCCAGCGCGAAACGACAGTGATGCACCTTCCGCTTGCCGCGATCTCCAGTTGCAATATAGTAGCGGCTTCAAACAAGGAAACCCATGCCCGTAGATACACAGCAGATTCTCGATGAAGCCGCCAAAATCGGCGAGCTTCTTCTCCAGCACCCGGCGATCATCCGCTACAAGCAGGCGCGCAAATCGGTGGAGGACGACGCCGAAGCAACGCGCCTGCTCGGCGAGCTCGATCGCCAGGTGGACACGATCACCCGCCAGCGCCAGGCCGGCATCGCGCCGACTGATGCGCAGCAGCACACCATCGAGGCGCTGCAGAACAAGATCGTCTCCCACATCAAGATCAAAGCCCTCAACATGGCCCAGGTGGAGTTCGTCGATCTGCTCCGCAAAATCACCCAGACGATCCAGCGCCCGCTCTCCGAAACGCCTGCCGCTGCCCCGGCAGCCGGACCAAAGCTCAGCGGCATTGCAGGAGCGTGATGGCGCACTGGCTGCTCAAGACCGAGCCGGAATGCTACGCGTGGAGCGATCTGGCCCGCGACAAACGCACCGCGTGGGATGGCGTTGCCAACAACGCTGCCCTGAAGCACATCCGTTCGATGAAAAAAGGCGACGACGCGGTCATCTACCACACCGGCGGGGAACGCGCCGCCATCGGCCTTGCGCAGATCGTCAGCGATCCCTATCCCGATCCGAGGGAGGAGGACGACAAGCTCGTTGTTGTCGATCTCAAGCCGAAGCGCAAGCTCGATCGGGCCGTGCATCTTGACGAAATCCGCGCCGACAAAATATTCGCCGGCTGGGACCTGCTCCGCATCAGCCGGCTCAGCGTTGTTCCCGTCCCCGAAAAGATGTGGAAGCACCTGCTCGACCTTTCCAATTCCCCGGAGACGCAATGACGCAGATCACACCTCCCGCTGACGACCGTCCCCACCGTCCCGCCGGCGACGCCGAAGAAGTCTACTTCGAAGGCTCCCCACTTCTGCGAGGCGAGCTGGTCAAAGGTTTTCTCTGGCTCGTGGCCGGCATCGTGCTCATCGCCATCCCCATCGCCATTCGCTACGAGCACGGCGAATGGCTGGCGTTTTCCTTCAACTTCGCGATGATCATCATTGGCTTGCTGCTCCTGTGCATCCCCTGGCTGCAAGCCAAACGGTATCGCTTCCGAATCACCAACTACCGGATCGATTTCGAACGCGGCCTGCTCTCGCGCAACATCGACACCCTCGAACTCTGGCACGTCGAGGATCTCCGCTTTCACCAATCCCTCTGGTCGCGGCTCCTGGGCGTAGGCACCATCACCGTCCTTTCCAAACACCCCACCACGCCGATGCTGGTCATCCCCAGCATCCCCAACAGCCAGGCCCTTTTCAAAACGCTCGAGCAGCGCGTGATCGCGGTGAAGCGACAGGCGGGCGTCATCAAAGTTGATACGGGAAACGTAGGCAGCACGTGATGCCCAGCGCACCCGGACAGAATCTCCCTCCGCGGGTTAGCCGCGACGCGTAGCGAAGCGTTCGGGAGCGCCGCCGAAAGTGTGACACACGCCGGCCGGCGCTGGCCGGGATCGGGCGGACTCGCCGCTTGACGCGTAAATCCGACAGTTGTAAGACTGCCTCGCTTCTTGCGCCTCCTTCCGAGACGTCGTTATGCCTCCTCCTTCGAAGCCGCCATCCTCCGCCCCAGCGGTTACGGCAGATTTTTCTGATCCTTCCAAAGGTCCGGCGCCAGCCCCGCAGGCGGAGCGCGCACTGAAGCTGGGGGCGATGATCGGCAAGTACCGCGTTGCCGGGATTCTTGGCCACGGAGGAATGGGTTCGGTTTACGCGGCGAAAGACGCGTTGATCAAGCGCGACGTTGCCATCAAGATTCTACCCGCTGAATTGGTGCGCGATCGGCCGACGCTCAACCGCTTCCTCGGCGAGGCGCGAGCGGCGGGCGCACTCAACCATCCGCACGTCGTCACGATTTACGAAGTCGTTGAGATCGACGACGGAGGATACGCCATCGTCATGGAGCGCGTGACCGGCGGAAGCGTTCAAAATTACCTGACGAAGAAAGGCTCTCCCGGCTGGCGCGCCGCGACCCGCCTGGTGGGCGAGGCGTGCAAGGCGCTGATGGCGGCGCACGATATTGGCCTGATCCATCGCGACATCAAGCCGGCCAATCTGCTGCTGACGGCCGACGGGCACGTGAAGATCGCGGATTTCGGACTGGCGAAAATTGACAGTCCCGGGCGGTCGCCCAGACACAGCCGGGCGCAATCATCGGCACGCCCGCGTTCATGTCGCCCGAGCAATGCCGGGGCGACAAGGTCGATTCCCGCAGCGATCTCTATTCGCTCGGATGCACTTACTATTCCATGCTGACCACGCGGCCCCCTTTCGAGGCGGCCAGCAGCATGCAGGTGATGTTCGCGCATTGCTCGGCGCCGATTCCCGATCCCCGCGCCATGGCATCGGACGTTCCCGACGACTGCGTCGCGATATTGACCCGTGCATTGGCAAAGAATCCCGCAGACCGCTATCAATCCGCGCGCGACTTTCTCGCCGACATTCGTGCCGTCCTCAGCGGGATGACGATCACCAATCCCGAGCCCGCATCTGCGCTTTCGATGCTCGAAGGAATCATGCCGTCGGCGGAAAATGAGGTCATCCCGCCGCCAATGTTTCCGGTGAACAGCGGCAACCCGCCCTGGTTGAAATGGCTCATCGTCGCGGGCGGCGCAGTTGTGCTTGCCATCGTCGCCCTGCTTACCTATCAGTTCACGCGATCGCCGGTCCGAGAGCCAAACGCATCAACGCTGCAGCCTCCAGACACCAGTGATACGGCGCCAACGAGCGATGCTGCCCAAGCTCCGTCGTCTGGAGCCCCCGCCGTTGCCCCCGTGCCGAATCCAGCTGTTTCCGCTCCGGCAAGCGCCGCATCCCAACCCGCACAGGGGGACGCGCACATCGCGAATACGGCTCCTCCCGCTCCGATCGTCGCTCGCGTCCCGTCGCCCCCGCCCGATTCCCCGGCTGCTTCGCCGCCGCCAGTTGTTCCCGCGTCCGCGCCTCCCGTTGAAAGCTTGCCGCCGGCAATTCCGCCGGCGCCGCGGAGCCCCTGGCGGAACGACCCGCAGATGGAGCGCAACATCACCAATTCAGTTTCGATGAAGCTTCGTCTGATCTCACCGGGAACTTTCACAATGGGCGATGATGCGTTGCCGGATGCGCCGCGCCACAAGGTGACGCTGACCCAGCCGTTTTACATGGGCGTTTACGAAGTTTCGCAGAGGGAATTCAAGGCCGTCATGGGCGCTGAGGCCGCGGATCGCGCGACCCACGGCGAACTTCCGGTCGCCGGAGTGACTTGGGACGACGCGAACGATTTCTGTCAGCGGCTCAGCGAACTGCCTGAGGAAAAGCGCGCCGGGCGAGTCTATCGACTGCCAACCGAGGCCGAATGGGAGTACGCGTGCCGCGCGGGCACGACGACGCGCTTTGCCTATGGGGACACGCTTAAAGCGGGGCAGGCAAACTTCGGGAAGAAATTGAACCTGGCGATGATCCGTCCTAATCGCCAAAACGATCAGCCCCCGGAGCGGCCGCCGCCGGGTTCGGCGCCTGGGCCGCATCCCAGACTCCAACAACGCCCGCTGGAACCTCGTGGCGGATATGAGCCCAACGCGTGGGGCCTGTATGACATGCAAGGCAGCGTCTGGGAATGGTGCTCAGATTTTTACTCTCCGGATTTCGATCTGAAAAAAGCGATGATCGATCCCACCGGCGCCTCTGACGGCGCGACACATGTTGCCCGCGGCGGATGCTGGAACAGCCCGGCCGAGCAATGCGCCTCTGCCTACCGCAACGGAAAGACGGATCAGAACCCCGATCTGCCGATTTATGGGTTTCGCGCGCTCTGTCAAATTCGCAACGATGCGCCGCCGCAATCAGCGCCCCGTCCCTCTTTTGGGAGTCATCCGATGAGTCTCCGAACATTGCCGGTGTTGAGATTCACTCTGGCCGTTGTAATGGGATCCGTCGCCGCCGTCCGCGCTGAGAACCCGCCGGCAGAAGACGTGAGCAAAGCGCTGACGGGCTTCGATAAGGCGCATAAGCCCGGCTGGCTCAAGCCGGGGATCCGCCTCACTTATTATCAATGCTCCGCGCTGATCCGCGGCGGGTTCGACGAACTCGTGCGCGACCAGAATGGATGCTTCGTGCACCGCCGCAGCGGGCGGCGCTTTGACGAAATCCCGCAGAGCGGAATCTCTGCCTACACGTTCCTCAAGCTCGACGTCGCCGCCGTGCGCGATAACGCCGTGGTGCTGGACGAGCACGCCTACACGCGGCCGGCTCCCAATGCGCTTTTTCTCGCCCCAATCGTCACCGGCGAAATTGTCCCGCCAGGCCGCGGAGGCGACACGTGGATCGACCCGGGAATCCTGAACATCCAGCGGGATGCGGTGAATGACACCGCCGCCATATACCACCAGGATTATCAAGTCGGCCATAAAACATATCACGCGATTGCCTTCTCCGTGCGATCGCCCACGAGCTGGAATTATTCAATCTACGATCTGGAAACGGGCCTGCTGCTGCACTCATCCACCGCGTCACTGGGCGGCGGCCACATCGTCCGCGACGGCCAAATTATCGAACAGGGGAACAACGACACGATTCTCACCCAGTCTACTTTCGTCTCGCTCCGCCAGACGCATGTGCCATGGGCGGATGCGCATCTGCCTCGCGCGGCTGATGCCGACCGGCTGAATTATCAGGGCGCACGCGTCATCTCCATGGGCGGCGTGACGACGACGATCCCGATGGTGGCGGAGCTCGTCCCGCACGATCGCTCGCCGGATATCGTGCCGTTGAAGGTAACGATCGGAGAATACAACCTCGGCCCCAGTGCTCCCCCGCTCACCTCCGCGTTCGAGCGCGTGGCCGCTCCCAACGAGCTGATGCCGCCCTTCATTGATCCGACGGAACTGGACAAACTTCAGCAGGGCCAGGAAATCGATCGCGATCCAGAGACGAAATACGTCGAAACCATCAGTTTCGTCGGCAAGAGCCCGCGCGGCCGCGACGTGGTGGCGCTTACCGAATCTGCCGGTCCGCAAAACCCATCAACGCAATACATCTACGATAAGTCCAGCGGCATCGCGATCGCGTTCATCGCGACTATTCCGGCGCTGCATCAGCAGATCACCTTGGTGATGAAGTGATCCGCGCTTTCATGACAGTGGGGTCCGCCCAGAGAGGGTAAACATGCAGGGTTGGTGTACCCGCCAACCTCTTGTCTCGGACGAAATGGTGGGCGAGTACACCCACCCTCCAAAAATTTCTTCCGCGCCAGCGCTTTTCGGAGCAGTACGCGGGCGGGAGTTCGCTTCTTTCCCCCTCCCCTGGTACTCCGGGGGAGGGTTGGGGCGGGGGGCAGCGTTGTGCGCAAACGACTCTAATACGGCTCTCCTCACTGCTTCAGCGTCTTCAGCTCGAATTTCGGATTCAACTCCACCTCGAAGTCCTTGAAACGAACTTCCGTCGGACCGCCGGCATGAATTTGCAGGCCGAACATGCCGGTTGCCGGCATGTCGGGAAGATCGATGTCCACGCAAAGGCGCCCGTTCAGGGCGGTGCGGACTTTCGTGCCGACCGCGACGATCTCGTAGAGATTCCAGTCGTCCTTGTTCACCGAAACCGCTTCACCAGCCTGGTTGGGGCAGAGCGTTTTGTTATGAAAGTTTTCGCCGTAGAGGCTCCCCCAATACCTCGCTCCAGCATCGGCCTGCGGGCCTGACATCTCGTTGCCATGAAACTGGATCGAATGAAATTGAATGCCGCTATTAGCGCCGTCCGGCACAAGCTTCATCTTCACGATGAGCCGAAAGTCGCCGTAGGAATGGGTCGTCTTCAGAAATTCGTTTCGGCGAATCCCCTTTTCAGTCTTGCCAACCAGTTCACCGTTCTCGACGTGCCAGAGAGACAACTCCCCCCAGAATCCCGTGAGATCCTTGCCGTTGAAGAACTGCTTCGCGTCATCGTCGCCGGCTGGCGTGATCTCCGGGGCTCTCTGCGACGGCTCAATGACCGGCGCGGTACTGGGCTTCTCATCGGCCGCAGGCGACAACGATGCGAGCGGGACGAGGGTTACTGCGATCAGCGCGATTCGCGATTTGAGCACGGGCTTCCTCCATATGTTTTCTCGGCATGCCGGAGATGGTGCGCCGGCGTTACACGCTGGGTCATCCTACCGCGAGATGTGCCAAAAAACGCAGGAGCTTTTCTGGAGCGCCTGCGCATTCAAAACGGAGTCGTAATCGACAGGACTGGTATGCACCGGCCGGTGCGGGCATGGGTGTAACTTTTATTTGTGGCGATTGCAGATTTTGCGATCGTAGGGCGGGATTCATCCCGCCGTTTTCTCAGCCGGCCAACAAATCGGCGGGATGAATCCCGCCCTACTCGGAGCCGATCGCCACTTTCGAGCGCCACACCCGCGGGCATTGCCTTTGTGAAGTCGGGCAATGACTTCGACTTTATCGGTTAGAATACGACAGCGTTTAGCCCCATCGCCGCAGCGAGCTTTCTTTGCCGGGCATCGCTTGTGAAGAATTCCGGCGAGGCCAGCATCTTCGCCGCGGTGCAATGCAGAATGTCGAGAGACCGACACCCGTCTGGTTGTTGATCGTTGGAGCCGGGATGTAGCCCGAAATGCACATCGCTTTCTTCGGATGAATGAAAACTGCGGCGAACGCGCCGTCCCCGCCGGGATTGTGGAGCAGAGAGGGCGACAAAAGTTTAACGGAGGCCAGTAGGCGAAAAAAAGATGCCGCGTTTCAGCCCGCCCGCCGCTGCATTACCAGGCGAAGACCCTCAACCACCATCTGTGACCGCTTCAGCTTGTGTCGCCTGGCGAATTCATCCACTTTTTTGAGCAAGCCGCGTTCGATGCTGACGGGAACGATCTTCGCGCCCTGGCCGATGCGGGGTCGCCCGCCAAGCCCGGCCCGGCGATGCTTGGCGCGGTCCGCCGCGGTCAACGGCTTGCCCGGCAAGCCGCGCCCTCTCCAAGGACGATCATACTCGGCTGTCGCCGTCGTCAGTTCCTGTGCGTTCATTTGATCGTACGGTTTCTGTGCTGTGCGCTTGGCCATGGTTCAACTCCTTCGGCGAAGCCGCCGCTTTTCATCATCTTCCAGTTCACGGGCGTGGATCGCGTAAGTAACTCCCGGCGGAGAGAAGATGTAAATGACCTGCACATAACGCCCGTCTTCGCTCTGGCCCCAGACCCGGTACTTGCCATCACCCTGGCGCCGCGGGAACCCGCTTGCCGGATGCTTTACCACGAACTCTGCTTCCTCCAGGCTCACGCCGTGCGCCGCGATGTGGTCCGTGTTCCACTCATTCCACCGGAACGTGGAGCCATGCGGTTAATTATATAATCAACATAATCAACATGGGCAATAGCAAGCGAGACCACGCCCGGTTCGAGGTGACCGACAAATGCAGAACACGAATCGGCACGAATTCGCACAAGTCTTCACGAAGCAGAATTCGTCCGCGTTTATTCGTGAGGAGTCGTGCCCGATTCGTGCAGATTCGTGTTACCTCTTCACGGGTGCGCGCTTTCTTCGGATCAATGAGAACTGCGGCGAATTCACCGTCCGTATTGTGCGAGCAGGCGCCGTCAGTGTAGATCGTTACCTTGTGCATGCGATTGCCGCGCGTGCCGGCTCAATTGAGCCGGTCCACGCGTCGTATTATCCGCGGAACCTTCAAGGAGAAAACAAATGGAAATCAAACGAAATGGCTCTCAGCCGTCGGCAAAGGGGCCGGCAGATTGGTTCACTGGCGCGGTTCGGATCGATTCGCCGTTTCAGGGAAGCGACGCGGCACGGGTCAGCGGCGCGATCGTGACCTTCGAGCCAGGCGCGCGCACGGCGTGGCACACGCACCCGCTCGGGCAGACCTTGATCGTAACGGCCGGGTGCGGCCGCGCACAGCGCGAAGGCGGCCCGCTCGAAGAGATCCGGCCGGGCGATATCGTCTGGTTTGCGCCAAACGAGAAGCACTGGCACGGGGCCGCGCCAACCACGGCGATGACCCACATCGCCGTCGCGGAGAAGCTCGACGGCAAAGTCGTGGAGTGGATGGAGAAGGTTTCCGACGAGCAATACCTGCCGTGATGCTCACGATGTGCCGGAAATTGATGCTTCGGTCAGCACCAGTGATTCAGGCCGCTTTCGCAATCGCGGGTTAATCCAGACCGCGACGAAATAGAGGACGACGCCCGCGACCACGGTGACAGCCGAGACGATCAGTCCCTTGTGTGCCCCCTCGTCGGAGAGGGATTGGTAGAACGCGACGCACATGATTGGAATCGGGCCGAGGCTGATGAGGATACAACCCAGCAGACCGCCTGGAACTTTATACGGACGAGGCAAGCGCGGCTCGCGCAAGCGGAGAGCAATCAGCGCGGCAAACTCGAGGATAAGGCTCAGCCCATAGAGCAAGGTGTCGAGCAGCAGCAGCTTCTCGAACCCGAGTTTCATGCACATTCCCCAGCCGACCGCACACACGAGGATCGCCACCCAGGGAACGCCGGTGCGACGGCTTCGGAGGCCCAGCACCTTCGGCAGAAAACCGTCCGCCGCCATCGCGATGGGCACGCGCGAATACGAGAGGATCAGCGCGTTGAACATCGAGAACGCGGAGATCATCCCGCCCGCCGTCAGCGCAACCGCCAAACCCTCGCCCAACCGCGGGCCGATGCCGGCGCCGACGGTTCTTCCCACGTCCACCCATGACCCGGTGTCCCAACTCTGCGGCGCGATTCCGGTCCGCGCGGCCGCCGCCACGGGGATGACATACGTCGCCGCCACCAGAAGCACCGACAGCAGCATCGCCAGCGGGTAGGTTCGCTGGGGGCGATCCACCTCCCCTGCGATCGTCGAGGCGTTGTCCCAGCCCATGTAATTCCACATCACCACCAGGATGCCGCCGATCCAATTCATCTGCATGGGGGGCGCGGGGGTCGCGTTCGATACCGCCGCCGCCTGCGGATGACAGCACAACGCCAGCACGACCACCACCGCGAACGGCAGCAGCAGCGCCAGGGTCATCGCAAGCGAACCGGCGCCGACCAGTCGAATTCCCGCCAGGTTGATTGCGACACACACGGCAATCAGACCAATTCCGATCCATGTCGACAGAGTTCCGCCACCCGCCGCCGGCCAGAGTCGGGCCAGATAGCTGATAAACAGCGTCGGGTAGATCGCCATGTCAAAAACGCTGGCGGCAAGCGAAAGCCACGCTTCCTGAAATCCCCAGAACGGCCCCATCGCCCGCCGCACCCAGACGTAGTAGCCGCCGTCTTCCGGCATCGCGGTCGACAGTTCGCTGACCATCAACGTCACCGGAAAGGACCACAGCAGCGGCGTGATCAACAGCAGCAGCACCGCATTGCGATACCCCGCCGAACTGATCAAATCTTCCAAGCCGTATGGGCCGCCGGCGACCATGCAATAAGTAATCGCGACCAGCGGCAACAGTGTCGCCCGCTTGATTGCCGGCGAAACCCCGCCAGCGGAGGCTACAGATATTTCTTCCAATTCATGTCCCTGCTTTCTTGGCTGCGATCGCGGCGAGTCGCGAGAATGCTATCAATTTCGCTCTCCGTCGCGAGACCGATGCATCCTATAATTGCGTTTTAATTTGATAAGACTTCCGCACCGCCTCGACGAGAACCTGGGAGCCTTATCGGTGAAACTCTCGTCCGACGACCTGCGCGACATCGACGCCGCCGCCGCAGAAATCACCGTGCAGGGGAATCGGTATCCCGAGAAATTGGGAGCAAATGACCGGGCGTTGAGCGGCGGCACTACGTTATTCTCCAGTTTCAAAAAAAACGCGCGTTTTATGGAACCTTCATCTATCCTGATCAAAATCCTTTGAATTGTCGTTTAATGATACCGACCTAGATGCACGTGCGCGAGTACGCCCACGTGCGGACGCTTTGCTTTCCACAATTAGCGATGGCTGCAGGAGGTCGATGAAGTTCGCTCTTGTCACCGATGCATGGATGCCCCAGGTGAACGGCGTGGTGCGGACTTGGACCGAGGTCGTTCGTCAACTGGAGCGGCTGGGTTACGATGTTCTGGTCATCCACCCCGGGCTGTTTTGTACCGTCGCCGCCCCCAAATACCCGGAAATTCGTCTCGCCGTGCTCCCTCGGGCGAAAGTGGCATCGCTGTTGGATGCTTTCCAACCGAAGGCAATCCACGTCGCTACGGAAGGACCGCTGGGACTTGCGTGTCGCGCTTATTGCTCCAAACGCAGGCTGCCCTTTACCACCTCCTACCATACGCAGTACCCCCGCTACCTCAGCATTTATTATGGCGTTCCCGCGGCGCTGACTTGGAAGCTTTTGAAGTGGTTCCATCGAGCCGCCACCCGAACCCTGGTCCCCACACGCTCGGTGGCAACGGAACTACAGTCACATGGCTTTGACAACACCGTCATCTGGAGTCGCGGGGCTGATATGCAGGTGTTCAAGCCGCACGGTAAGACCGGATTGTCTTTGCCGCGACCGATCTTCCTTACCGCCAGTCGTATCGCGCCGGAAAAAAACATCGAGGCATTTTTGGCTATAAAGCTGCCCGGCAGCAAAGTCGTGGTCGGGGACGGTCTGGCACGAGCCGCATTGCAGCGCCAGTACCCGCAGGTCCATTGGACGGGATATCAGTACGGCCAGGACCTGGCACGCCTCTATTCCGCCGCCGACGTGTTTGTGTTCCCCAGCCGCACCGATACCTTCGGCATCACCATGCTCGAAGCCAACGCCTGCGGCGTTCCCGTGGCGGCGTATCCGGTGACCGGCCCGATTGATGTCGTACAACAGAATGTAACCGGTGTTCTCGACAACGATCTGCAGGCCGCGTGCCTTGCGGCACTAAACCTCGACAGCCAGGCTTGCCTCGAATACGCGCGGACCTGCACGTGGGAAAAATGCGCAAAAACTGTCATCGAATCAATGGCACCGATTCGTCGTTTGCCTCGCGGGACGGTTCATCACGACAGGGAACTGCATTTAGCTGCCGAATCGCTTCCGCAACGTCTCCAATAGAATTTTCCGCCGGATTCCCTTGTTGGTTTGTCCGTTGGGCGCCCACCACCACCCATCGGCCTGCATCTTCCTGGCGGCGGAGACGAAACGATCGGCGACGGCCTGGAACTCTGCGTCGGAGTAATTGAGGCTGAAAATCATCCTGCCGGTGCCGACCCAACTCAGCGCCAATCCTTCTGCCCGCAGGTAGTACTGGAACATCCAGTTATAACGGGACGGCAGTTCATAGAGGACCGTCCAGATGGTGGAGAGGTTCGCGACGCGCGGCGGCAAGCGTTCGGCGGCGAGCCGGTCGTTGAGGGCGGCGGCGCGAGCGTTCCACTTCGCATCAAGGTCGCTGTAGAGCGCGCGGATGTCCGGCGTGTCGATCGCCCGCAAAAAAGCGTTCATCGCGCCCATCACATATGGATGGGCGTTGAACGTGCCCCTGGCGAAACACACATCGGCGGGCCGGTCGGTACGGAAGCGCTTCATCAGTTCGGCGCGCCCGCACAGCACGCCGACCGGCAGGCCGCCTCCCAGCGACTTTCCATAGGTCACCAGGTCCGGATAGACGCCGAAGTACGCACTGGCGCCACCGGCCGCCAGGCGAAAGCCGAGGAACACTTCATCCATGATGAGGGGCACACCGGCTTCACGGCATGCGCCGGCCAGTCGTTGGAGCCAGACGGTGTAAGCGCCACGGTCAAACGCCGCCCGGCGGCCGCTATCCACCAGAGAGCCATCGGAGACAGCGGCGGAGTTGGGGTGCAGCGCCTGGAGCGGATTCACCAGGACGCATGCGATGTCGCGACGATTGGCGATGATCCGCAAACTTCTGTCCGACATGTCGGCAAGGGTGTAGGTGCGGTCGGCCGGGACGGGGTTGCCGATCCCCGGCTGCACGTCCCCCCACCAGCCGTGATAGGCGCCTGCGAATCGGACCACGTGCGATCGGCCGGTATGGTAACGGGCCAGTTGCACCGCCTGCATCACCGCTTCCGTCCCCGACATGTGAAAGCTTATTTCGTCCAATCCCGAAATCGTTCGCAATCTGGCGACGTTGTCGGCGACGACGGGGTGGTAAAGTCCGAGCACGGGGCCGAGTTGGCCCGCCGTCCTGACGCCTTCATTAATGCAGCTCTTGTAAAAATCCTGCCCGAAAAGGTTGACGCCATAGGACCCGCTCACGTCATAGAAGACATTCCCATCCAGATCGGTCACGGTCACGCCGGAGGTCGATTCCGCAAACGCGCCGACCGGGAGACGTTCGCGAACGACACGGCTGAATTGAAAAGGCACGCGGTAAGCAGCTGTGAACTGCAGGTCTGAGAGTCCCGTACGGACTTCTTTCGTCAGCGCGGCCGTCTTGGTAAAACGAGTTTGGTATAGCGTCGCGAGACACTCGAACCCGGCTTGCCGGCGCTGGGCAATCTGGGCCGGAGGATCATCGACCCGGAAGAAGCGGTCGGTATCGAAGTCGTAAAATGGCAGCGCGCGGGCGAGTCGCCGTCCCATGCGGGGATGCCCGACAAGTCCAGGATGCTTCGCGCCAGAGAGTTGAAGTCGACGCCACCCGCGCATCAGTCCCAGCGTCACAAGCACGGCGGCACAGATCCATACGGTGAAATATTGGTTGATCATGTTCTTGACTTATGCCCGGATAAAACGCGAGCGAGTACGCCCATGTGTGGCAACCTGGCTGCCGGGCGGGCAGCGGCTGAAAGTGACCTCTGGCAACGTGCGATCGCGCGAGAGCATTGAGTGACACGCAAATTCTTCTCCCAATCCAAAGCATGGGTGCGCTCCCGCGTGGTGACGCTGGTCGCCCGGGAAGATATCAATTTCCTGCTGACCAATCGGCTGCCGCGACGGTTGACGACTCAATTGGTCGGCCGCATCAGCAGAATCGAGAATCCATTCGTGTGCCGGACTTCGATCGCCGCCTGGAAAATGTTCACCGACCTCGATCTGTCGGATGCGGCAACCCTGAACTTTCGCTCGCTGCACGAGTGCTTTACGCGAGCGCTCAAGCCTGGAGCGCGACCCTCCGACCCCCGACCCGACATTCTCGTCTCGCCGTGTGATGCGATCGTCGGGGCATGCGGCCGCATCGAAGGCGACCGGGTTTATCAGATCAAAGGTTTTCCCTACACACTGGCGGATCTGTGCGGCGACGCGGCGAACACCGACGAGTTTCGGCACGGCCGCTTCATCACCATGCGGCTGACATCGAGCATGTATCACCGCTTCCATGCGCCGGCCGATCTGTCCGTGGACAAGGTCACCTACATGTCCGGCGACACCTGGAACGTCAACCCCATCGCACTTAAGCGCGTGGAAAAGTTGTTTTGCAAGAACGAACGGGCCGTGATCCACTGCAGCCTGGAACCATCGCGCCAGCCGATATTGCTGGTGCCCGTGGCGGCGATACTCGTCGCCAGCATCCGGTTGCACCTGTGCGACACCGTGCGGCACTTACGGACCCTCGCCAAAGCCGATGGCAAGCGTCAAACAGCTCTCGGCGAACGGCGCGGCTCCGCAACGCGCCGCGGGACGCACCACATTCCCTGCAACGGCAGGTTGGTCAAAGGACAAGAGATGGGCTGGTTTGAGCACGGCTCGACCATCATCCTTTTCACGCCGGATGGATTCAACCTGACGGAGAATGTACGCGAAGGGCGACCGATCAAGGCCGGAGAAGCGATCATGCGATTGCCGCGCACGTAAGTCTCACGTGCAAATGATCGCAATCGCACACCGCTGCCCACCAGCGAATCTCCATTCGGCAGCCGAGCCGTTCAGATCTTGCAAGGGGCACGTTAATTCTCCGCGAACCCCTTCCGCGCAACCCATTTTGTTGCGGAAGTTGCTGTATAAGTTGGAGCACGCTCGCAATGGGTGCTCCCAATGACCTTGCGCAACGAGCGCTTTCAGGAATCGTACAGCGGCCGCAGGGCAGCCATGACATTCGCACGAACCCGTACTCCCGCAGGTTCATTCAGGAGATCCAACTCACAATGGAGATGAATACCACCGGAGTCGCCAACGCGTACGGAAGGTTGGCGCCGATCTACGACTTCGTGTTCGGCCGAATTTTCCGACGCGGTCGAGCGGCAGCGGTTGACGTCGCCGAACGGATCGGCGGGCGTATCCTTGAAGTCGGTGTCGGCACGGGCCTTTCGCTGCCGGGATATGCTGCGACGACAAGCATCGTGGGAGTGGACATCTCAGAGCGAATGCTCGACGTCGCGCGCAGACGGGTCAAAAAACTCAGGCTCGAAAACGTCGAATCCCTGGAGATCGGCGATGCGGAGGACCTGCGATTTGCCGACAACAGTTTTGATGTCGCGGTCGCACAGTATGTCGTGACCGCGTGCCCGAACCCTGAGGTAGCGCTCAGCGAGCTTGCGCGTGTCGTGCGACCCGGCGGCGAAGTCGTCATCACCACCCGCATCGGCGCCGACCGCGGCATGCGGGCGGGGATCGAGAAAACTTTGATGCCGGTCACAACCAAGCTTGGATGGCGCACGGAGTTTCCGTTCTCTCGCTACATGATCTGGGCCGCCGGCAATTCGAGCGTCAAACTGATCGAGCACACGCCGCTGCCGCCACTGGGGCATTTTTCGCTGATCCGGTTTGCGAAGATCGGCGCGACCGCCGCGAGCGTGACCTCGCTCGCAGGCTGCACGTAAAAGGTGTCATTCAAACCGCAAGGATGTTCGGCAATCGCCAACACAACGAAAGGGACAAAGGATATGGCTACTTTTCGTGAAACACTTCATCAGCAGCGCTGGGATGACCACCGTCTATACCACCACAGCCTGGTTAACCAGAGCCTGCACTTTTTCAGCGCCACGACATTTGTCTGTTGTTACCTGTTGTTTCCGTTCGATCCGGGGATCGCGAGTTTCATTGCCTGGACACTTGCCATGGCCAGCCGCCAGTCCGGCCACTTCTTCTTTGAGCCCAAGGGCTATGACACCGCCAACCAGGTGACCCAGGCGTATAAGGAGGAAGTGAAAACGGGCTACAACCTGTTTCGCAAATGGATATTGATGGGCATCTGGATCTGCTCCCCGTTGCCCTTGGTATTCAGCCCCACCCTGTTCGGCCTCTTCAAACCTTCAGCGAACTGGGTCGACGTGGTGCGCCGCATTGGCTGTATCTGGTTGTTTCTCGGCGCTGCCGCCGTCCTTTTCAGGGTGGTTCAATTATGGATTGCCCAGGACCTCCGAACGGGCTTGATATGGGCAACCAAGATCCTGACCGACCCTTTCCACGACATCAAGCTGTATCACAACTCGCCCATGCGCCTGCTTCGCGGTGAACGTTTCGATCACGGCGTGATGCCGATTGAATCGTCGCCCGAGCCTCAAGTCTGAAGGCCTGCACATCCGGCCGAGCGCCGCGCTCAGCGAGCGCTCTCCGCGGCGTTCTCCAGGTTCACCGCGGGATCACGATCGAGGTGGTTCTTGCTGTCGCGGGCCGCCGGATGGTCGCCCGCATTGCGCCGGTCGCAATCGGCGATGAAATCGACGATCGCAGCTGCCGCCAGAGCAGGCTGGCTGCGCAGCACGCAGTGCCGGCCGTCGAACCTTGCCACGCGCATTGACGGCAGGCACTTTTCCATCTCCGCGAGATTCCGCCGGTGCACCAGGCGGTCGCGATCTCCCCTGATATACAGAACCGGAACCGGACAGCTCGATAGCTGCTGCATCACGTTCACGCGCAGCGCCGATCGCGCCCGGTTGGCAACGACCTCGGGCCTCAGGCCGCGAATCGCCGCGAGCCGTGCGGCCCCTGACGGTCCGCCGCCGCGGCGCCACACCTTGAGGCGGACGTACGGATTGTAAAGCCGAAAAATCAGCGGGTGCGCCAGGTACGCCAGCCAATCCTGCGCCAGCCAGAGCGGATTGCGCAAAGGCCGAACTGAGGATCAGTCCGCGCAGTCCGGGCGGTCGGGCCGCCGCGACCGTGATTGACAACGGACTGGAGAAAGACTCACCCAGCAGAACGAACGGCTCGCTCGGCAACATCCCCATCACCATCGGAAAAAGCTCCTGATAGCCCATGACCTGGTCCCGCGGGTAGGTCACAACGGTCGGCTGGATGGATGAAGGAAGAAGCTTAAGCAGAGGCCCAAACGCCAGCCCCGCCCCATCCAGCCCCGGCAGCAGCATCAGGCGAAGCTTGCCACTGCTGGCCGATGGATGGGGTTGAAGCTGGGGGTCGGGGATCACAGAAGCGAATGTCGGCATCGGAAGCAGAATAACCGGCGATCATCAGTTCCGTCACCCAGCGGCGAAAAAACCGCCAGCGAGTGCGGGCAAGCGCTTGCACAGACTCTTGCGAGACACACCTTCAAGCCGATTCCCGTTCACGCAATCAGCCGACGGAGTGAAGCCGCGCACGAAAATCCGACCGCCCGTCGGTTGCGTCTTGCGGCCGAGTTCCAGCCGGATCCAATTCTGCCGGGTCGTATAGCATCGCCTGCGCCAGTCGGTTCGCGTCCGGCTCCCATTGACTGCGCAGGGCTGTGTAAATACCAAAACCTCTCTCCTCGTCAGCGAAGGTCGGGATTCCGGCATCTTTGAGGCGCCGGACGGCCGCGCGATAGCGGCGGCGCCATCGTTCGCGTGTTGCAGCATCGGGCGAGGAAGGCGCGTCTTTCAGTGAGCTCCCTCCGGGCAGAAGACCATCCGCACACACACCCAGAAGCCGCTGCGATGCATGCCACAGATCCTGCACGGCGGCGGATTGCTTCAGTGTGGCGAACCGCTCGTCATCGAGCGCCGATTTGATGAGGGATACGGTGTCCAGCCCGATACCGGCCAGCGATGTGACCGCGTAATAAGGTTCTGGAAACCGAAAATAGATCAGCATCTCATAAAAGTGATGCGTTTCTTTCACGTCGGCGATGCCGCCGGCCATGTTCGACAGGCGGCTGGTCGCGTTGTTGAAGTCGCCATTGGGTCCGAGCCCGGCGATAAACTGCGCCACGTCGCCCGTTTCGCCAGTCGACAGGTACGCCTGCAAAGCTGCGGCATTGCGCGAGCGAAGCGCGCTATAGACCTGCATGAGATAGGTGAGCGTCAGTGAGACGCCGCAGAGGCCCACGAGCGAGTTGAACATGTAGATCAACTTCAAGGCGCTGGTCGTTGGGGAATAACCGCCAGCGCCGACAATCGACAAACTGTTGGCTGCGGCATACACCGCGGTGATGAAGTCGCGCGGGATCGGCTGGCTGCTGCCGGATTGAATCCCCGTTCCCAGCGCGGGTAAAAGATCAATGCCGCCCCCACCGTAAGGCCGATCGCCCAGAAGCCGACCAGGATCAGCAGCATCGCCGGCCCGCAGAACGAAAGAATCGTGCCGCGGTGCCTGGGAAACTGCATCGCGACTAATCGAAAGATGCGCCAGACCGTTCGCCCCACGTAGCCGCTCAGCAAAGTGGTCCCCATCCGTGCGTAAAGCACAGTGAGGAAGATGTCGGCCAGCAGGCAAAGCATTAAGACGGACCCGATACCCTGCATCGCCGCGTGAATTACGTGTTGTTCTCCCATGATCGTTCCATCACGTTGAGGGTTGGACCACATCGACGTGGCCCCCGCCCACTCGGCGCGTGCAAAGGTTGGGCCGCTGAGACCCGGGCCATAATGCAAAACCATATTTCCTGAATTATTCATCCGTCGTCAGGGCCAGAGCGCAAGAGTCGGCCAAAGCGGCGGGCGTCATTGGCCCGGGGGATATTGTTGAACATGACATAGGTCTCGCCGGACGGCGGCAACACTCCGCGCAACCGGAGCAGTTCGTCGTCGGTGAAGACATGGCGGCTGCCGGTGATGCCGTGCAGGCGATAATACGCAAAGCCGCCGGCCGTCACCGTCTCGTTCACGAATGGGTCGACGACGTGGGTGAGTCGGTGGGCCGCACAAACTGACGCCACAAGGTCCCGCGGCCACGGCCCCCTCGGCTCCCAGAGCAGCCGTACCCCCGGCGGGCGGTCGACCCGCCGAAAGAACGCGTCGAAGTGGGCGACGTTTTCGTCTGTCGGCCGGAAGCTCGCGGGGCACTGGAACAGAACCGCCGACGCCTTCAGAATCGCCGCGCAGGCTGCGGTGACCCGCCACCCCTCGTCGACGATCGCCGTAGGGCGAAAGGCCCCGGCCCCCGCCCGCTCGTCCTCATCGAGCGTCCGCCGGAGCCGGCGGTACGTCGGGCTGACGGCGGCGTGGGTGACGAGTTGCCACGCTTTGATCGTGAACTCGAAGTCCGCCGGCACGGCATCTCGCCACCGCCGCATCACCGCCTCAGCCGGCGGCTGATAGAACGTCTGCTGCACCTCGACCACCGGAAACCGCCGCACGTACTCGCCCACCGCGATTGTGAAACCGCAGAGGCCGATCTTGACCACAGGCGCGGAGGTCGCCATAGCAGTACATCTTGTTGCTAGCCGGTGAGGGTGACAACTGATGAAGCCGGGGAGATGTCATCTGATGCCGCACCAACCTGGTAGAGCCGATAGCGTGCGTTCCTGGGCGATTGGGGATGGCGCGTGATCGGGTAAGGTCGAGCCTTTTCTATCATTACCAAAAAGTTGGCATGCCTACCTTCGCCGTTCCAAACAGGTCACACGCCGAACCAGCCACAAACAGGCAGCGATCGGCGGCAATACCTAGTGCATCAAACGCCGACCGGTAGGGTCCGGATTGGCTGAAGGCAATCCGCCCGTGCCAGGACGCTAATTTGTTCGCCCGGTCGTCGCCCCGAAGCCGTCTCGCCGCTGATCGCTTGGCCGTCCAGAGCGGATCACGCCAGCCGAATCTTCTGTATGATACCGAACATTCTCTTTCCCAGATCGGTCGTGAAATCGGGCGCCATCGCTGTCGCGAGTGTAACAGTGGAGCTTACCTCGCCGCCAACGGACTCAATCTGCCGCAGGGCTGCCCGCTCGGTGCGGTCGCTGAGGCCGCCGCAAGCGTCGACCGGAATTAGAACCCGGTAACCTTCGCGGCGTGCATTAGCAGCCGCGTGCAGGACGACGACCTCGGTCATGCACCCGGCTATGACCAACGTTCGTCGCCCGTGGGCGGCCATTGTCGTGCGCGTCGGCTCATCGAGAAATGGCGAGGCCGAGGCGCGAATGTGCTGGCTTTCCGACAGGTGGGCCAGTTCGGGGATCAATTGCGGCGCCTTATCGGCGTCGGGCACCGTGCTCACCGTGATCGGCAGGCCGAACGCACCGGCCAATTGCGCCCAGACTCCCGCGGATGCAGCCAAGGATCGAGGGTCGGTCGTTTTACTGCGGGCGACAATCTCAACCTGTAAGTCGGCCAGCAGTAACTGCACCTCGGCCGCGTCCACATGAGTTGGGTCAGGCATGCTTCCCTCCAGCGGAACTCAGCCAATGGTTTAGGTAGCTCATGAGCGGCGGCAAATCCGACGCTGGCCCGATGTATCCCGCGTAGCCGTCGGGTCGCACCAGTAAGAAGCTCGGGCGACTACCGAAAGCGGCTGTAAAATGCTTCCCGTCATCTCCTGCGGGCGGCTCGATGGGGTGGTTTTGGATCACGTCGCTCCACGGACCGAGGCTGGTCGTCAGCTGTTTAGAGGCGGTTGCGTCGTCGCGTCCCGCGTTCGTGATCAGCAGCGAAAAGACGGACGGGTCCAGCAGGTCGACCACTTTGGTGGTTGTGCCGTTGCACACGACTGGCAGCTCCAGTGGGACTCGGTCGCCGCTGTGGACATCGCCATGGTGGCCCAGCGCGCGACTCAATGGGCTCTCCCGGTAGTTGAGTCCTATTTGACTCATGCGGGTGGTGCTGCTGGCCTGAACGAACTCAGTTCCGACAATCAGCGGCGCCACGTGGTCGAAGATGGTGCGAAAGACTGCATTTTCCGCCCCGATTGCATCGGTCAGCTTTTCCGTTTTGCTCAGAACGTTGCGGATCGCGGGCAAGCGGTCTAGCTCGTAGGTGTCGAGCAGGGCATTGGGAGCACGACCGCGAAGAACCAAGGCCAGCTTCCAACCGAGGTTGACCGCGTCCTGAATCCCGGTGTTCATTCCCTGCGCTCCGGCTGGGCTGTGAATGTGGGCCGCGTCGCCCGCCAGGAAGGTTTGACCGACCCGCATTCGTTCAACCATCCGGCTGTTGATGTGAAACCACGAACTCCACGTCAGGTCGTGAAACCTCGCTGGTATGTAGGAGGCGCTGATCGTAGATCTTCTGCAACTCCTCTATCGAAGGTTCAGTGCCCTTCGCCGGCTTGCTGATTGGATTGCTGGCAATGATTCTGAACCGCCCGCCGCCAAGCGGAAACATCCCCATGAATCCGTGCTCGGAAGAAAAGATATGGAAGTCAGACGCAGGCAATTCGCCGTCTACGTGCAGATCACCCAAGGCATACGCGTCGGGGAGTGCATGCCCGCCGAACGGTATTCCCATCGTTTGGCGCGACGTGCTGTGAGCGCCCCCAGCATCGATCAGGTACGCAGCTTCGACCAATTCCAGGCTACCGTCGCCGTGCCGCAGCGTAGCCGTGACGCTGCCAGGAGTCGAACCGTCGTGCGGTTCGGACTGGGCCAGGCCGACCATTTCCACACTCCACTCGGTCGAGACTCGCTGCTTGGCCAGGTGGTTTCGGAGTGCCTTCTCAGTCTCAGCCTGCGAAATGAAAAACAGGTATTTGTATTTGCTGTCGATGTGCGCGAAATCGAGGCGGAAAACCCGCTTGCCGCCGCCGTAGATGCTGGCCCATCGGCTCGGATTACCAGCGCGCAGCAGTTCATCGGCGATCCCGCGCTGCTGAAACAATTCGAGCGTTCGGGCTTGGACACCAACCGCCCGGCTGGTCGTGGCAGGCTCGGCTGTTTTCTCGATCAGACGAACCGGGATGCCAAAACGGCTCAATTCCAAGGCGGCAGTCATGCCAGTCGGGCCTGCACCGATGATCAGCACAGGCTTTATCGGGGGTTGCATTGTAAAAGCTCATTGGGTTGCGCAGATCTACTACGAACAGTCGGCTATCGCGATGCGAAAACAGATCCTATGTTCGTCTCAACTACAAGAGTCACACAACCCAAACGATTTGGTCAAGCTGCAAACTCCAGAGGAATTAAAATTTTTCGGTGCCTAGCAGCCCGTGGTGAAAGTACCGCGCTCGCTGCGCCGCGGCATCGGGCCGGGGTCGAGGCGTCGAGATGATGCAGTATTTGAACAACACGAGTGAATCTCGACAACGAAGAGCCCCGGACATCTTTCTATGCATCCGGCAGTCTGATCAGTGCCACCCGTCGAATTTTCCTGCAACGACGGAGTAATCCGCAATGATGACCGTGATCGTCCGCGACGTTCTAACTCGCGCCGTCACCTGGTTCTCTTTTGCCTGCCAAGTTGATGGGAGGAATTGCTCGGAGCTGGCCAGTAATGGGCGGACCTTTGCGCGTCTAGCTCATTGGCGGTACTCTTGTGTAATGCGACCGCTTCGCTATTGCATCAACGTCACGTTGGACGGCTGCGTCGATCATCGTGCAGGTTCCACGGACGAAGAACTGCATCGTTTCTGGGCCGAGAAACTCGCCCAGGCGGATGCCCTTCTCTTTGGCCGGGTCACTTACGAAATGATGCGGGCCGCGTGGCGGTGGCCGGCAAATGGGCTGCGGCCGCAATGGATGGCCGAGTGGATGGAACCCTTCGCCCGCACGATCGACGCGGCAAAGAAATACGTTGTGTCAAACACGCTGGAGCGGGTTGATTGGAACGCGGAGCTGGTGCGCGGAGATTTGGCCAAGTCGGTCGAGCAGCTCAAGCGGGGAGCAGGGGCAGGCAAGGGACTGTTCGTGGGAGGCGTGACGCTCCCACTGGCATTGGCGGAACTGGGATTGATCGATGATTACGAGTTCGTGGTGCACCCCAGGCTGGCAGGCCACGGGCCGACGTTGTTCGCCGGGCTCTCGAAGCCTGTTGATTTGAGGCTCGTGAGCCGCCTGGAGTTCAGGTCGGGGGCAGTAGCCATGCGATATGAGCCGCGAAGGTAACACCAATGCCCTCGCAGCGCTGATGCGTGCCAACCTGGAGCCTGCGGTTACAGCGTGGCTCAACCTGCAGCCTCCCTCGACAGTCTGGATCTCTCCACGCTCCAAAATCTGCGACCAACCGAGAACGGCATTCAGTGGTCTCCGCCGTGCGTGGCGAAGCGCGCGCCAGAAACTCATTTTTCATACGCTAATTGGCTCTGCCTCGGTACGTGCCGTGCGTTCGCTTTGCCATAGCTCCTTTTTCTTCGCGGCAACAAGCTTCTCGGCGGTGATTTCCCGGAAGTATAGACGGCCAGCCCTGGGTGACATTAGTGCAATTGTTGCATTCGTTACGGATGCTACAATTTCGACTGTAGGCGGCAATGGAGGATTCGCAGCCAGCAGTGCTCGCAGCAGATTGGATGGATTCGATTTGCCTGACGGTGGCTACAGCGGTTCCGGGCGGAACGACTCTCCACGGCGCTTGTTGTCGCACGCTCTATCCTTACGTTTTTGCGTCGGCGTCTTTGCCCGTACCGGCCAGTGCTAAGAACTTGATCACGGCGGCTGAACCTATAGCTGCCGAAACTTTTTGGTGAGTAGCTTTCGCTCGTCAGCCGGCTTGTAGTCGGCTCTGAGCGTATTTGGATCTCGCGCTTGCGCTTGTGCGCAGCGCCGCGGCATACACCGCGACGCACAGTCGACGGTGATGCCTTCACTCCCGGCGGAGTGTTACGTCTCGGATCGCTTCCCATGCGGTCCTCGTACCAGGAAGGAACTATTCAATGCTGGAACTCGCGCGGAATCCGCAGCGGAATCATTCTTCTTCCAAATTCACGAAGGGCAAAGGCAGACGAGTACGGTCGGCAGTTAGATGGGCCATCGAATCGCTGGAACCCCGCTTGTTGATGAGCAGCGGGCCGGTCATCCGCACGTGGGTGAATCCTTATAACGGGCAGACCGTCACTTCCACTTGCTACATGTGCCAATACCTGGATCCCATGATGCCGGATTCGGCGGCCACGAGTGTAGCGGTTAAGAGCGGCAACTGGTCCGATCCCAGCACCTGGCAAAACGGAGTGGTGCCGGGAGATGGTGCCCAGGTCTTGATCCCCGAAGGATTGACCGAAACGGTCGACGGCGTCGAATCGGCGCGACTCAAGTGGGTTCATGTCTACGGCGCTCTGCAATTTGCGACGAACGTCAACACCGCACTCAATGTCGAAACCCTCTGGACAGACGATGGCGCGATTCTGACCATTGGCACCGCGGCAAATCCGATCGCCCCCAACGTCACCGCCAAGATAACCTTCATTGATACCGGAGCAACCGATCGGACCTGGGACCCGGAGTGGCTGAGCCGGGGGCTCCTGGCCATGGGCTTTACCACAATGTATGGCTCGACCGTGACGCCATATGCGGCCCTTTCGCAACCCGCGACGGCTGGCAGTACCGATCTGGTGATTCCGACTCCCACCGGTTGGAACGTCGGAGACAGCCTGGTTCTTGGCGGCACCACCGCCGCCGCAAATCAGGATGAGCAGCTCACCGTCCTTGGAATCACTCCCCTTGGCAATGGGCTCTCAGATGTGAAGGTCAGCGCGCTCAAATATAATCATCTCGCGCCAAACCCGAGCTTGAATGTATATCTCACCGACACCACGCGCAATGTGGTGTTCAACTCGGAAAATACCGCCGTCGATCGGCGCGGGCACGTCATGTTTATGGACATGCCGACGGTTAATATCAATTACATTGCCTTCGATAACCTGGGTCGCACCGACAAGAGCAAGCCGATCAACGACCCCGTGCTGGACGCCAACGGTCAACTGGTGCCCGGCACCGGCACCAACCCGCGTGCCAGGTACTCGGTGCATTTCCACCTCGTCGGTACCAACGCCGCCAACGGCGAATCAACCGTTACCGGATGCAGCGTCGTCGGCAGCCCCGGCTGGGGCTACGACAATCACGGAAGCTACGTCGATTTCGAAGACAACACCGCCTACAACGTCTACGGCACCGCGTTCGTCGCCGAACGGGGTGATGAAATCGGCACGTACAACGGCAATCTGGCGATCCGCGGCACCGGCGACGGAACAGGCCTGGGGAATATGAACGGTCGCCGCGGGAACCTCGATTTCGGGCACGAAGGCGAAGGGTTCTGGTTCCAAGGCACCAACACCACCGTCACCAACAACATCGCCATCGGAATGCCCGAAGCGGGATTCGTCTACTACCCGCTCAACGGCATGCAGTTCGACCACCAGAGTGAGATCGACATTGCCGCGGCAAATTTTGATTCCGATGCGGCGGCAGCGTTTCCTGGGGCAACCAGCGTCCCGGCATGGGAAGTTGGCGTCCGCGATTTTGATGGCAATACGACCTACGCCTCGGGCAATGGTTTTGAAGCCGTCTACGATCACACCAAAAACGTGAATGTGTTCAAGAATTCGACGGCGTGGAATGTGAATAACGGCTTCTTCGCCCCGTACTCCTACAACGCAATTGGCGGGCCCCACACCAACATCATCTTGCAGAACCTCACGCTCCTCGGCAATCTGAATGCCCCATCCGGCCAGGGCATTTCAGGCAACACCAATACGGGCGATATGGAGCTGGATAACATGACCGTCGAGGGTTTCAACACCGGCTGGGGCGTGGATAGTCACGGCCTCAATGCCGTGAACGGCGGCACCTTCGAGAACATCACTGACTTCTACTTCACACGACCGGCACAAAATGGCCAAACCGGCGGGTACGACGGAAACAACTTCATTCCCTTCGACGGCACTACACAGTTTGTCACCCTCAGTGCCGCGGCCCTGAACGGGAAGACCCATTACCAGTACGACTTCAACGGCAATGGTTGGGTTTCTGAATACGACATCCAGCGAGACTTCTTCGCCACCGCGATTACTTTCACGGGCGGCCCGAATGCCGGGCAGCAACTCTACTTCCCAGAGCAGGCTGCGAATTATGTTCCGTTCGCCACCGGCACCGCACTGGCAACGATTCCCGCGACGATGCTCGATAAGACCAACGCGCAGCTGATGGCGCAGTACGGCATTGCCGTCGGTAACCAAGCGGCGCCGGCCAACGCCACCGCCATGCCGCTGTCGAATGGCCTGCTTGGTGCGGCATCCCCCTTCAGGTCGCCTGCTCGCGTCAGCAAAGAATACGTGTCGGGCAGCAGTTACCTGTTGCAATACACGGATCAGAACGGAACTCGTGTCAACGAAACCACCGCCTCAACGCTTGTCAACGGTTGGAATCTGCTGACCCGCACGGTCAACGGACTGTTGGTGTCGTTCCCGGTGTTCGCGGACGTCAATCCGGTGACACCCGCCTTCACACCCTCTTCTCCGCTGACGCTAATGCTGCCACTTGCGGCCGAGGCGAACGGATATACCCTCACCGGTTCGTTCTTCGATCCGTCCGGCGGGCCTACTTCATTCAGCCAGAGCTTCACCGGCGCCCAGCTTCAGGCGGCGACGGTTAATCAGCGCACCGACGGTTCGTACTACATCGTCCTCCCCGGTGTCACTTATAAAGACCAGGCGGGCACCACCTTCTCCAACATCCCGATTCAGTTAACCCTTACCAACCCGTACGCCCCGCTCGGCGCGTTCAGCAGCACGCTCGACATCGGCTCGCCGGGTCAGGCAGGGTCGGGCAAGTTCGACGGCTCCACGTATACCGTTGTCGGCGGCGGCAGCGATATCTGGGGCGGGTCCGATAAGTTCCACTTCGTATCCACGGCCGTCACCGGCGACGAAACCATCACCGCCCGGGAAACTTCCGTCAGCAGCAGCAACAGCCAGGCGTGGGCCAAGTCCGGACTTATGTTCCGCAATGACACCTCTGCGAACGCTGCATTTGCCAACGTCCTCCAGACCCCGGGTGGTAATGTGAGCTTCCAGTGGCGCAGCACCGCCGGAGGCAGCACCTCTCAAAGCTACATCAGTGGCGTGAGCGGGCCCGTCTGGCTCAAGCTGGTTCGTAGCGGTAACGCCTTCTCCGCATACTACACAACCGTTGCGAACCCGGCCTCGACGGATTGGGTCCAGGTCGGCACGACTCAGACGATCACAATGGCCACAACAGCCCAAGTTGGCCTGTCCGTGACCAATCACAACAACAACGGATTGTGCACCGCTACCTTCACCGATTTGCAGCTGTCTCGCGTACAGACCAACTTGTCTTCCGCCTTTACCAACACGGGGATTGCCACCGATGGTTCGACGTTTTCCAATGGCAACAGCCTCGATTATGGCGGCAGTTCCTTCTCCGCGAGTCTCCTGGGCACCTCGGTCAACTGGAATGGCAACGTCTTCAACATCGGTTCGCCCGGCACAAGCGATCTTGTCGTGGGTCTCGGGCAGACGTTGACTCTGCCCACCGGCAATTACAGTTCTCTGCAGATCCTCGCTACAGCCGCCAGAGGTGGTCAGGGCAACCAGGTCTTTACCATCCACTACACTGACGGCACGACCCAGACCGTGACACAAAGCATCAGCGACTGGGCTTCGAGTTCGACCAACTCGGGCGAATCAGTCGCGCTGAGCATGCCATACTTCGACACCGCTGCAGGAACGAAGCAAACCGGCACGCGCCGGGTGTATGGATACAGCTTCGCTTTGAATCCATTGAAGACGGTGGAAAGCATCACGCTGCCCAACAACGGCAACGTCAAAGTGTTTGCGATGGACGTAGTGGCTTAACGTCTCAAACAGAGCACTAGAAAGCCCCGGGACCTAGTCGGACGGTCCCGGGGTTTTTGTTGCGCTCAACTGACTGGTGCCCGTGGTAAGATTAACCGTCCAGGCCCCTTACATTAGACTGTCTGTTGGCCAGCGCAATTTCCACATAGGCGCAATGTCCAAGTCTGGTTATTTTCAGACGGCATCTGGCGGCTGCGTGGAAGCCCGGTTTTTAAAACAATGGATCATAATGAGCCGATTTACGACGCCGAGCTTGGCTCCATTGAGGAAGCGCAAGCGTTACTCTCGGCTATCATCGCGTCTTCCGACGACGCGATCATCAGCAAGGATCTTCAAGGCATTGTTCGAAGCTGGAATCCATCTGCCGAGCGGATGTTCGGCTATACAGCCGAGGAAATGATCGGGAAGTCCATCACCGTTCTATTTCCCCCCGATCGCCTGGATGAGGAGCCGAAGATCCTCGAGCAGCTTCGTCGCGGACAACGCGTCGATCACTTCGAAACCGTCCGCGTCCACAAGGACGGACGCCAGTTGGATATCTCCGTCACCATCTCCCCCGTGAAAGACCCCTCAGGGCGCGTCATCGGGGTCTCTAAAATTGCCCGCGACATCACCAGCATCAAGCGCGTTCTTCGCGAACGTGAGGATCTGCTCGAACGGGAGAAAGCTGCCCGGGCAGAAGCCGAACGCATCGGACGCGTGAAGGACGAATTTCTAGCAACCCTCTCGCACGAGCTGCGCACGCCCCTCAATGCGATCCTCGGCTGGGCCAGCATTCTTCGCTCCGACGGCGCGTCGGCCCCCGAAGACCTTCAGCAGGGGCTGGAAACGATCGAACGCAACGCACGCGCACAGGCCCAACTCATCGAAGAACTTCTCGATATGTCGCGGATCATGAACGGCAAGTTGCGATTGGAAGTCCAGCCGGTTGATCTTCCGGCCGTGGTATCGGAAGCCATCGAGTCGTTTCGTCCCGCCGCCCAGGCCAAGGGCATTCGCCTCACCAAAGTGCTCGATCCGCGCGGCGGGCTGATCACCGGCGACCCCAACCGCCTCCACCAGGTCCTCTGGAACCTGCTGTCCAATTCCGTCAAGTTTACTCCGCGTGGCGGGCGAATTCAGGTCTTCCTTCGCCGGGTGAATTCTCACACCGAGATTACCGTCACCGACTCCGGCCAGGGGATATCAGCCGACTTCCTTCCCCATTTGTTCACCCGCTTCTCGCAAGCTGAGACGTCAGAAGCACGCCGGCACGGGGGATTGGGGTTGGGATTGGCGCTGGTGAAATCACTCGTTGAATTGCACGGTGGGACCGTCAAAGCTTCCAGCCTCGGCGTCAATCAAGGTGCCACGTTTACCGTATCCCTGCCGCTTACCGTGCTTCACCCCGCACAAGACGAAGCCCCCTTGACGCCCGCGCCTTCTGCATCATCGGGGGCGATAAAGTGTCCGGATCTTGACGGATTCCATGTTCTGGTTGTTGACGATGAGCCGGATGCACGGACGATGATCCAGCACATGCTTAGCACCTGCGGTGCCGCTGTCACCAGCGCCGCCAGCGCCGCTGAAGGTCTTGAAGCCGTTAGAAAGCATCGCCCCGATATGATCCTCAGCGACATCGGGATGCCCGGCGAAGATGGTTACGAGTTTCTCTCGAAGCTCCGTCAGCTCTCCGACGCCGAAGGCGGCGACACGCCAGCCGTCGCGCTCACGGCGTTCGCCCGCTCCGAAGATCGGCGCCGCGCCCTCATGGCCGGCTTTCAGATGCACCTGCCAAAACCCGTTGAAGCATCCGAATTGCTCGCCGTGGCTGCCAGCATCTTCGCCGCCAGCCGTAGGGGAAAATCTCGCACGTCTTCATGATGTTATTTGCATCAAAGCGGCATCGCATGGTTGCTATTCTCTTCTTACCGCTCCGCTTTGGTGAGTTTCAGCATGGCCGCGGAAGCTGCCGGAACATTGATCTGAATCTGGTGCTCGTCGACCGAAGCGGCCAGGACCGACCACTTGCCGTTCCAACCACCATCGCGACCGATTTCAGCACCTCCAATGGTGATGCCGATCTTAGCGGAAATGTTACTGTTCGGTGCAGCCAGGTAGCACACTTCGGCGTGCATTTTAGAAAACGAGTCGGGCAGCACTACTGAAACCTGGGCTGCACGCCCGGCAACGCCGTGAGAACGGTTGATAAGCGTAACGAAAATATCATCTGTCACGGTCTTCGTCGCATATACCCTGAGGTCTGACGGAAGAGGATCTCCAGGCATTTCGGTTTTCGTTGCGATGAATCGGCCGTGTCCGCCTAGACTGAAGGCGAGCAGGCCGTAGGACAGCGGGCGGATTTCATATCCGTCAGCCGCGGTCTTGAACGCTGAGTAGTGCTGGCGGTCGCCGGTGTGGAAGTTGACGCCCAGGGAATCGTGCGCGCACCACCAGTAAAGATAGTCCAGCGCCCACAGCGCCGCGGCATAAGTGTCGCTGACATCTTCCCGGCCCCCGTTGGAGTAATTGCTGGATTCTTCGATCCGGTAATGCAGCCCGCGTTCGAGTATCGTCGGAACGAACCGACGGTACGAGTTATCGTAGTCGCGGACGGACAACATGCGGTCTCGAGCGGAGGTGTTGTCTTTCACCAGTTTTTGGGGGCCGAAGGCATACACATGCTGCGCGACGAAGGCTATCCTCTTTGCCCGTTCATCGCTGATGTCGATGGCGAACTGACGCGCCCAATCCTCTTTCCAAGCGCTGGGGCCGCAAAACTTCATTCCTGGATTCTCCTGGCTGACGGCATCAAGGAAGGGCATCCAAGCCTTTTCGTACATCGCGTAGTTTGCCATGAACTCGTTCGGCTCATTGCCGAAGGCGATGCAATCTAGGTTCGCCGCGTAACGATCGAAGATATGCCTGGCCAACGGCTTGATCGCCTGGATATCGCCGTCTTTGAGGCGGAAGCTGTAGATGACCTTCACATCCGCCGCCCGGGCGAACTCGAACAACTCATCAATGTCTGCTTGAGTGATGACGAGGTTTGGCAAATCGACGGTGACGCCCCCCAGACGCAAGCTCTTGACGCCGACGGTGCGGAACAGGCGAATCAACGTGGTGTTGCGGGGACTGAAGTAATGGCCGCCTTCCCGGTCGGGCTGGAGTACGGCAGATTCGTAGCTCAGTCCTTCGGCCTCGGTGGAAATCTCACTCTTGCTCGCCTGCGGATCAACGGTGACAACCAAGTGAACCGGCGCATCTGCGAGAGCGGCCGACCCTGCCATAGCCAATGCGCAACACAGAAAGACCGATGGTAATTTTACCCTTGCTCTTTTCCTGTTCATTTATTTCTCACTGCATCGATACTGCGCCGACCTGGGCGGCTACCACGATGAAATGGGTAGAACGACTGACGAGTTGCGCTATCAGCCTTCAGGCTTTGGAGAGCAGGATGTGCGTAGCCCGAGCCGTTGGCGTGTGTTCGATCACCTTGAAACCCATCGTGGCCAGATCAATGCCCGCTAATAAATTCTCGCCGCGCCCGAGAACAACAGGCGAAACTGCTAACTGCATCTCGTCGATCGCGTCGATTTCGAGATATTGTCGCACCGTCGCAACGCCGCCGCCGATCTTGACATCCTTGTCGCCCGCGGCCGCTTTCGCCTGCCGGAGAGCCGACTCGATGCCGTCGGTCACGAAGTAGAACGTCGTTCCGCCCTGCAGCGTGATCGGTGCGCGGGCGTAGTGTGTGAGGATAAATGTCGGCGCGTGGTACGGAGGGTTTTCGCCCCACCACCCTTTCCATTCTTCGTTCGGCCATGGCCCGCGCACCGGCCCGAACATGTTGCGGCCGAGGATAAAAGCCCCGAAGTTGCTCATCGACCGCGCCGCGTGATCATTGTCCACGCCCGTCTCGCCTCCACCCTTACCGATCATGTCGCAAAAGAACGCGGTTGGAAAGAACCACTGGAAAAGCTCGGGGCCGCGCTGCCCGAGCGGGTCTTCGAGGCGTTGGTTGGGTCCCGCACCGAAGCCATCAATGGATATCGAGAAACCTGCGACACGAACCTTGGACATAATCAGCTCCTTGAGGAAAACGGAGGTACTGTTGCGGTGGTGAAGGCAACAAATTTACGGCGGCTTAACAGCATCATGGGGTTCCAGGTGGAACCAATTCACGCCCGCGTCTTTCAATGGGCCACGGAGCCCACCGGCCGGACGCCGGAGAACAGAACGTTGAGCCCCTCGGCCATGGTCGGGTGGGCCAGCACCGCGTCACGCAGGGCGGTGTACGCAAGCCCCGCAAGCATGGCCGTCTGCACGACGGCCATCACTTCGCCGGCCTCGGGGCCGAACATCGTGAAGCCGAGAATGCGGTCGTCATCTCCGATCAACGCTTTCATGAACCCGCGCGTTTCGTCCAACGTCCGGCTGCGAAGCACCGCGCCCATCGGGATACGGGCCACCCGCAAGCGCCTACCGCTCCGCTGGCCTTGTGTTTCCGTCAGGCCGATATGCGCCAGCGGCGGATCGGTGTATAGGCAGGACGGGATCACGCGATCCGCGGTGGTCCGGCTTCCCCCGCCGAGGTTGTCGCGAATGATCCGGTAGTCGTCGTACGACACGTGCGTGAACTGCGGCGTGCCGGCGCATTCGCCGATGCCCCACACCTCGGGGGCAGTCGTTTCGAGTCGATCGTTCACTTTCAGCCATCCGCGGGCGTCCAATTCGACACCCAGTTGCTCGAGGCCGATCCCGGCTGTGTTGGGGATTCTGCCCGTGGCCACCATCAGGTGCGTGCCGCGGACCACCCGCTCGCCAGCGGCGGTCCGCAGAGTGACGGCAACGCTCTCACCGCATTTGCCCGTCACGCCGGCCATTTCGGTGGAGACGAGAACGTTGATTCCCTCGTCGACCAGCAGTTGCCGAACGGCCTCGGCCGCGTCGGGATCCTGACCTGCCAGCAGTTGCGGCCCGTGCTGAACAATCGTGACGTCGCTTCCAAACCGGCGGTACGCCTGCGCGAACTCCAGGCCCACGTACCCGCCGCCGACGACGATAAGGTGCTCGGGCAGATGATCCAGCTCGAGCATCTCAATGTGCGTGAGCGGCCCCGCATCCGCCAGGCCGGCCACCGCCGGGAGTGCCGGCCGGGTGCCCAGATTCAGAAAGAGGCGCTCGCCCGCCACCGTCCGCGTACCGCCGTGGTTCAATGCGATTTCGGTCGTCTTCGGCCCGACGAAGCGCGCAGTGCCCATGACCAGTTCCGCTCCGGTTGCTCGGTATTTTTCGAGGTGGATCCGAACCAGATCGGCCACCATGCGGCGCTTCCATTGGACCACCGCCTTCATGTCGATCGAGAACTGCGGTATGGTCACGCCGAATTGCGCCCCGTGGCGGACCAGGTCGGCCACCTTTGCGCTCCAAATCTCATTTTTGCTCGGCAGGCAGTTCGTATTGGGGCACGACCCGCCCACCCAGCGGCGTTCAATGACGATCGTGCGCTCGCCCTGTGCGGCGAAGTGCCAGGCAAGGCTCTTGCCCCCTTCGCCGCTGCCGATGATCACGTTGCGGTAGCTTTCAACGTTCACGATAAGGGTTCTCCGATTGGATATTGGCCATCACCACTGACCCGGCGCGGCGTCCGGATCAGCGTAAAGTTTCGCCCAGAGCGCAATCTGCAATTGCAAGGACTTACACCAGGCCTGGTGCATTTGCTCGATGTCTGCGGCGGACGCGCCAGTGCTGCCGAGATACGGTTTGATCGTCTGGTTCATCACGGCGACGAAGCCGATGATGTCGCGGAGCGGCACGAACGGCGTTGATTGCACGCCGTCCGTCTGGTTCTTCTTCGCCGGCGTATGCCTGCGTGCGATCTCCATCTGGTAATTCAGCCAGTCCTGGTCGTACGGACGGCGGCACGTGTCGAGGATCCACTGTTCGAATCGACGGTTGCTGCGTTTGAGGTAGTCGGGCAGCGGTTGATCATCGAGTGATCTGGAGTGCCGCGCCAGATGAGGAATTGACGCGATAATCCCGGCCCGCCAGTGCTGCACGATCTGATGCGTCTGGCCGGCAAGGATATCTCCCGCACGTGACAGGGCCTGGCAATCTTGAGAGCTCAAGCCGACGCTGAGTCGCAGCGCGGCCAGCTCCGCCAGTGTGATCCGGGCGTGTGGAATACCCGCGGAGCCGAAGGCGTATCCGGGGATGGGTTCATCCATAGTGCCGCTTCCTTTGCAGCGCGATCCGGATTTATAACGGCATGAACCCGAAAGAGAAATGTGAGGGCTCGCTATAGCTTCTGCTCGCCGATGGCCTTCAGTCGCGGCTGGAGCACCAAGTCGGCCGCTTCTTCGGCATCCCTGAGAAGCGTCTTGCGCGGCGTCCCTAACTTCGCACGCATGGTCAGGCCACGAGCAAAGTCCGTGACCTGGATCGCGCGCACGGCTACGGGAAAGTCCGATGGGATTTCTCCAGCGATGATTGCGGCCCGGAAACGACCTTCCACCAGCGCGGCGCCACCGGCGGCCGCTTTTTGCATGAACCGCTGAACCTCAGCGTCGTCCACAAGCGGCGCGACGCACACCAGAAGGCAGCCCCGTGCGGACCGTTTCTCGGTCGCACTTTCGACCGCGTACCTCAGAAAGCCCGTGACCGAGTCGCGAAGCGTCTGCGGCGACAGCAGCGCCTTCGCGGCGAGAGCGCCTTTCTTCTCCGCATAATCCTTGAGGACGCGCAAGAATAACTTCCGCTTGTCGCCGAAGACTGAATACAGGCTCGGCCGTCCCACACCCATCCCGGCGACGAGATCGTCAATCGTCACTCCGTCGTAGCCCTTCGACCAGAATACCTGGGTCGCCTTTTTCAGAGCGTCGCTCTCGTCGAAGCTGCGCGGCCGTCCACGCGTCCTGGCGGTATTTTGAAACATTTAGTTCAATACTCCTTGACTGGGGCCATCGCACCAATATATAACCGAATAGTTCAAAATCGGCAAGCTGGCTCTGTCCTCGCGGGGCCTCACGACTCGACCTTCACCCTTTGCCACGGAGACGCCCAATGGAACATTCGATCGCTCTCGTCACCGGGACCACCTCCGGGCTGGGTTATGCGGCAGCAAGCCTGCTCGCCAACAAGGGCTACCGTCAGGTCATCGTCACCGGCCGCAGCCTGTCTCAGGTCCAGAAAACAGTTTCTCAGCTTGCGGCCGAGACAAAGACACAGGTCTTCACGCCGCTGGAGTTGGACCTGGGTTCGCCGACAAGCGTTCAGTCCGCTTTGGCCGAACTGGTCAAGCTAGGTCAACCGATCGATTTCCTGCTGCTCAATGCCGGGCTGGTCCCTACCAAGGCGCGCGTGATCACGGCCGCAGGCGTCGAGGCTTCTCAGGCCCCGCTGATCGGCCATCATCAACTGACTGTCGGGCTGCTTCGCGCCAACCTTCTTAGCCCCACCGCGAGAATTGTTGTCGCCGGCGCAGAGCCAGCCCGCGGGGGCGTCCCCATGTTCAAGTACACCGACGTGCCAGCCTTCGCCGCCAAATACCACCAGGGTGACCGAACCGCCGCTGTGGAAGCCCTGATTCGCAACGGGCCGAACGTGAAGTACGTGCCCAACAATGCGTATGCCGACGCGAAGCTCATTATCGCCTGGTGGGTCGCGGCGCTGGCTCGCCGTTTACCCTCCGGCATGGCCGTATACGCTGTCTCGCCCGGTGGCGCGACCGCCACCAGGGTGGTGCGAAACGCTGGCCCGTTGTTGAAGTATGTGTTTATCCCAATCGTGAACCTCATTCCCGGCATGAATCAGACGCCGGAAACCGCGGCCCGTCGGTACCTGCAGGCGTCGGAGTTCGGGACCGACGTCTCAGGGCAATTCTTCGCCTCGGCTCAAGGGAAGTTCTCAGGCCCAATTGAGGCGCAGCGCCATCCACACCTCCACGATCGCGCCAGCCAGGAAGCCGCGTGGCAGGCCGTCGTCAAGGTCTCTGGCGTCGGTTTCTCTCCCGCAGCAACTTGAGAAGCGGTGTCCCGAAGGGGCGGAGATTGCGGCGATCGCACCTATTATCGTACCAAATGGTTCATAAGCGATCGCGAAGGCCGTCCTCTTCCTTGCGTTCGACGCGACCTTCACGACCGGTGCCGAACTTCCCGTCGACGGCGGTTGGTCGCAACTGTGAAGGCAGTACGCGAAATGCATCGAATTTAATCTGGAAAATGCAAAAGGGCTCACTACTGAAAATGCAAAAGGCAAAAATGCAAAAGGGGTCGCAATGGGTCACAATTGATTATTGAAAATGCTCCTTTCATTTGCCTTGCCGGCTTCTCGCGGTCCCTCCCGTTTGTCCAAGCCGGTAATGAGGCCGGAGAGCATTCTGGGAATTTCTTCGAGGTTGTTCTTGAGAGCGTCATGATCGGCGTCAAGGACCGCCGAGAGATTTCCAGCAGAGGGACGCACTCCTGGACGGAGCCGCGGGCGATGGTGAAGAAATTGCGGCGATCAGCCTTGGTGAACCGACCATTGCCCTCGGCCAGATTGGTGGCGATGGAGACAACGGCACGATTGAGTTGATCGGTGAGAAAGTAGTAGCCGCGGGGGAAGTTCTGGGTCAAGGCGGCGATGCGGTCGGCGAGGTCCACGGACTTCTGGTAGACTTGGAGGTTTTCGAACATGAAGGGCATTTGCCGAGCCCGCCGGGAGAAGAACAGGAGTCCCCAGGGCCGAGGAAGAGCAGTAGAACAGTGGAGCAGTAGACCGCAGTGGAGCGAGCCCCGCCCGGATGGCCGAGTCGTTTGGCCTGTATCGTTTTTTCTACTGCTCTACTGTTCTACCGCTCCACTGCTCTAATCCCGACTGCGTCGGGATTGGAGCCATGGGGATTTGAACCCCAAATTCAACCATGCCATGGTCGCGTGATCCCATTTCACTATGGCCCCGAGAACGGCGCCTGATCCGCCGAATCGAGCGGCTGACAACTCTATCTGCGGGAGCAGGTGTGTCAAGCTGGAACGCGGCAGCTGGAACGCGCAGGAAGGCGGAGGAAGGCGGCGGCCCTGAAGCAGCGAGAAGCCGCAGGTGATGGCCTGCTCGGGAAACCGCGAGCAACGTCGCGGCTACGCGGGAGGAAGCATGAGCGGTCTTCCGCAACATCTGGTGGCCGCGCGCTTCGCCCCTTCCCATTCTACGAAGCCTGGCGGCTCAATCTGAAGTTGCCGTTGAGCTTCTTGAAAATGTTGTTCAGCAGTACGCCCTTGAAGGTGCCGGATATTCTTGAGCCGTCGGGGGTGACTTTGCCCTTGATGGTGTAGGTGATGTCATCGGAAGTGAACGTGAACTGAATGACGCCAGTGGTCAGTTCCGCGCCGGTCATGACGCCGGCGGCTTGACCCGACCCGACGGCGAAGAGGCCGGTCAGGGTGCTGTCCGTTTGATCGGTGGTTTCCCAACCGAATCCGGCCGAGTGCGTGCCATGGGCGCCGCCGGTGCTGCTGGTGGCGAGGATCAAGCCAGCGTAATGCCCGATGAGGCTCGGCGTGGTGGTGGAGCCGGGCGGGAGAACCAGGGTGTAAGCGCCGGGCGCGGTGGCGAGTGTGGTGCTGAAACCGACTTGCACGTACGCCAGCGTGCGGTACCTGCCGGCGGCCAGCGTGGCCGGCGGGATGAATGGAACCTTGACCGTCGCGCTGCCGTGCGCCTTGATGGTCAGTGTCTCGGTAACCCCCGGCGTGCTGTAGCTTCCCGCTGCGGTCGTCCCGTCCAGCGACGGAGCGAGCGTGATGCTGATGTCCTGGGTTTCGCTGGCGGCGCTGGAGTTACGGATCGTGACGGTTTCAAAGCCGGTTCTGCCCGCAAGAATCTTCGCCGGCGTTGCGGGCTTGAGGGTAATCGCCGCAGCCAACGCCGACGGCGCGAGGTGAGTGACAGGCGACACCGATAGCAGCCGGCGGCTCTCGAGCGCCTCGATCATTCCCGACTCATAGGGAGCACGCGCCGCGACCGAACGTCCTCCGACAATCGATTTATTCATTGGGTTTCCTTCGCCGTATACTACCCGCCAAGCACCGCTTCCTCCCGCTCGTGGGTGAACTGATTCGTATAAAGCTCGCAATAATGCCCGCGCTGGCGGATCAGTGAATGATGATTTCCATCTTCGATGATGCGGCCAGCCTCGACAACCAGGATGCGGCTGGCGGACTTAATCGTTGAAAGCCGGTGGGCAATGACGAAGCTGATTCGGTTTTTCAGAATTCGATCGATTGCTGCCTGGATCGCGCGTTCCGTGTGGGTGTCAACCGAGCTGGTCGCTTCGTCCATGACGAAAATCTGCGGGTTGGCAATGATTGCCCGGGCGAGTGCGATCAACTGCTTTTGCCCGGTTGAGAGCTGATTGCCCCCCTCGCCGACGGCAGCGTTGTAGCCGTCCTTCATCAGCTTGATGAAGTCGTGAGCTTCGGTCAGTTTCGCGGCCTGCACAATTTCCTCATCGGTTGCGCCGAGCCGTCCGTAGCGAATGTTTTCCTTCACCGTCCCGCTGAACAGATACGGCTGCTGCAAGACCATGCCAAGGTTCGACTGAAGCCATTTCAAGGAACGATCGCGGTAATCGATTCCGTTGATCAGGATCTGTCCTGAAGCTGGCTCATAAAATCGGCAGGCCAATCCGACGATTGTTGTCTTGCCGCCCCCGGTCGGGCCGACGATGGCAATTGATTCGCCGGCCCGAACGCGCAGATTGAAATCGCTCAAGACCGTTTGGCCCCCCCGATAGGAGAAGCCCACATTGCGAAATTCGATGGAATGCACTCTTGAATCCATCCCGTCAATCGCAGTGTGCGGATCAGCGGTCTTTGCGCGCGGGCTGGCGCCATGCTTGCGAATTTTCTCGATGACCAACGGCGAGTCCTCGATTTCAACTTCAGCGTCGAGCAGGCCCTGCACGCGCTCGGCCGACGCCTGGGCGCCCTGAATCTGCGTAATGGCGTTGGTGAGTTCCTGCACGGGAAACTGGATGAAAAAAACGATTTGCAGAAATGTCGCCAGCGCGCCCAGCGTCATCTGTCCGTGAATCACGCCGAGGCCGCCGAAGCGCAGCGCCAGCGCGATGCCGACCCCGCAGACCGAGAGCATCATCGGCCAGAACATGGACGCATATAGCGCATTGCGCACCGCGTGGCCGTACATGGTCTCCGTGAGATGCGCGAATTCCTCGGCATTTCGCTCTTCGCGCACCATCGATTTGCTGGTTTTCACGCCGACGATGCCCTCATTGAACGCGGCGGTGGTTTGCGAGTTGGCCTTGCGCAGCGCCCGCGAAGTCTTGAGGAGCCGAACCTGGTAGTACCTGCTGATGGCAATGAGAATCGGACCGATCGTGATCACCACCAGCGCCAGACGCCACGCCAGCGAAAACATCAACAGCGTAATGCCGATCAGCGTGCAGGATCCCCATGTCAAGTCGAGCAGCGACCACGCCATCACGCGTGACAGATTTGAGCAGTCGCTGGTCATCCGAGCCACGAGCCAGCCGACGGCTTTGCGATCGTAATACGCAAACGGGAGTCGCTGCAGTTTATCGAAACAGGTCTGCCGAACGTCGTAGCTGATGCTGACGGTGATGCGTCCCGCAAGGGCGATGAAACTGAGTATGCAGGTGCAAAATCCCGCGATGACCAGGGCATACGCCCACATGTAGCCGCGCAGCACGGTCGCGGTGCCGTGAGCCATGACCGCGTCCACGATCCGGCCGGTGAGGAACGGCAGGCAAATATCGAAGCAGGAGACCACTGCTCCTGCCGTCATGACGGCAAGAATTTTCCCCTTATGCGGGAGCGCGAACTTCAGGATCTTCCGCCACAGGGCAAAATCCATTTTGCCCGTGAACACATCGTCTTCCATGGCGGGAGCGCTCATTGGACTTGCTCCATCGCTGCTGGCTCCGTTGCCGTGCCGTTGGTGTCGGCCGCCATTTCCAGACGCAGGTCTTCCGCGAGAACCCCCTGAATCTGCCAGAGCCGGCGATAGAGCCCTTCCTGCGCGACAAGCTCATCGTGCGTCCCCAGTTGAATGATGCGTCCTTTTTCCATGACCGCGATCCGGTCGGCGTGCATGAGTGTCGAAAGCCGGTGGGCGATGATGATCGTCGTGGTATTTCGACTTCGGCGGCGCAGTTGATTGAGGATGGAACGTTCGGTGTTCATGTCCACCGCGCTCAGCGCGTCATCGAGAATGACAATCGGCGCGTCCTTCAGCAGTGCGCGTGCGATCGCCGCCCGTTGCCGCTGGCCGCCCGAGAGGGTGACGCCGCGCTCGCCGATCAGCGTGTCGTACCTGGCATCGAACGATTCGATCGATTCGTGAATTGCCGCCGTTCGCGCCGCCAGGATCATCTCCTCGTCGAGCGCCCAGTGCCGCCCAAGCTTGATGTTCTCCCGCAGCGTTTTGGAATAGAGGAACGGCTCCTGCAGCACGACCCCGAACTGGCTTCGCACATACTTGCGGTCGAGCGATTGGAGCTCGATGCCGTCAAGCGTGATGGTGCCGGTATCGTAGTCGTACAGCCGAAGCAGCAGGTTCACGAGCGTAGTCTTTCCAGAGCCGGACGGGCCGATGAGTGCCAATGTTTTTCCAGCGGGAATGGACAATGAAACGTCGGTGAGCACCTGTTTGTCGCCGTAGTGGAAGCTGACGTGCGAAAGTTCGATCCGGCCGCGAACCCGAGCGGGCTCGGCAATAGGATGCCCTGGGGACGTTTCCTCAGGAACGTCGAGCACCTCCTTGATTCGCGTGATCGCGACCAGGGTCTTTCCCAATTCTGTCAGCACCCTCCCCACTTCCCTGATGGGCCAGATGAACATCTGCGCATAGGAGACGAAGGCGATCATCGTGCCGATCGTCATCGTTCCTTTTGACGCGCGCCATGCGCCGACAAAGACGACCGCCGCAAACTGACATATGCACAGGAGGTCGGACGTCGACCAGTACACGGCCAGGATTTTGAAAAGATGCCAGTGCCTGTCGCGATACGCCGCGTTCTTCTTCGTGAACCGCTCGATCTCGAAATCCTGGCGCGCAAAGGCGCGCACAACCCGTACGCCAGTCAGGTTTTCCTGCAGCGCCGCGGTCATGACGCCCTCGGCCTCCTCCGTTTTTCTGAACGATCCATGGACTTTCCTGAAAAAGACGATCGCAAACCCGACGATCACCGGCATCAGCGCCGTCGCACACAGCGCCATCCTCCAATCCAGCCACAGGAGAATCGGAAATCCGATCGCGATGCGCCAGGAGGTTCGGGCGATTTCGATGACCTGCTCGCGATAAAACAGCCGAACCGTGTCAACATCGCTCGTGCAGCGCTGCACGATGTCGCCGGTCGCCACCTTGTCATGCCAGGACATTGGCACCTGCTGCAGATGCGCCGCGAGCCGATCGCGAAGTTGCCGGGCGATTGTTTCGCTCGCGATTCCGGAGAGTCTGCCCTGCAGGTTCATGCAGACCGCCGCGGAAGCCGTCACAACCGCCACCGCGGCCGCCGCCAGCCAGAGCGTCAGTTCGGTTCCCCACTGCTGCTTGCGATGAGCCAGAAAGCTTGCCGCGGGGGATATGCCGGCAGTTGGATGCGTTGTGATCACGCCATCGATCGTGGCGCGGGTAACGAGCGGGGTTACGTACAGCATCGCCACGCCGCAGAACATCGCGATCATCGCCAGCAAGAATCGCCGGCGATGCCCGCAGGCCAGATTCCAGAGGGCTGTGAAGTTGTTCTCGGGCTTCATCATATTGGTGCGTTGCCAACTGCTCGGCTCATGGTCGGACGAATGATATGCGACCCGGCAAATGAACGCGCGGGGGTTCGACGGCGTCGAGGTTTTCCATTGAAAGCCAACGGATTGCCATCCGTCGGTCCCCGCTTTCCGTGTGTTTCTCCGCTCCCGGAAAATTCGCAACGGATGGCAATCCGTTGGCTTTGGGGATGCGCGGTTGTCATCCGATTGAGCACGCCCCACAACCACCGGGATCGCGCGACATTTGATATCGCCCGCGCGATCAAGAATAATCGTTTACGCGGCGTCCGTACCGAGTTTGAAAGTTCCCGCGGGAGAAATGATGCCCGCCAATTCGGACGGCCCGCTGAAGCGAACAAGGCGAAAGCCATCAGTCGATCGATACACGGTCCCCTTTCTGTATACCTATGAATTTGAAAATTTTGAGAATTGCGTTGTTGGTGGGTCTGCTCCTTTGCACATGCCCCGCAATTGCGGCGGATGCGCCGCAAACTCGCCCGGCGGCCACACGCCGGGCGCGGCCGACGCCGCCCACGCGCGATCCGAACGTGCCAGGGTTTGTGACGGCCAAGGAACTGCCCGACGGCACTCTTCCGCCGGCGGACGCGGACGGAAATTTCATCATCGGCCCGACTCACGCACGCGCGCCGGAAATGAGTGCGCAGGCGGGCGTGCCGCAAGGGACTGTGGTTAACTTCACCATGAAGTCGGCCGACAGCAAGATTTATCCTGGGATCGCGCGCGAACCGAATACTTTTGGCACGGTTGATCCAGCCGACCCGGACAAGCTGTTGGTGAGCAGCAGCCATCCAGCGCCATATACGCGCAAAGTGGCTGTCTACGTCCCCAAACAATATGCCGCCGGCACAACCGCGCCTTTCATCGTGGGAGCAGATGGGCCCGACCATAATCTCTTCACGGCTCTGGATAATCTCATCGCCGCGCACCGCGTCCCGGTGATGATCGCGATCTCCATCGGCAACGGCAGCGGAGATGCCCAGGGGAGCGAACGCGGGCTGGAATATGACACCATGTCCGGCACATACGCCGAGTTTGTCGAGACAGAGGTGCTGCCGCTCGTGGAGCGCCAGTGCAATGTAAAGCTCACCAAAGATCCCGAAGGCCGGGCGACGATGGGATGCAGTTCCGGCGGCTCGTGTGCGATGATCATGGCTTGGTATCACCCCGATCTCTACCACCGCGTTCTCACCTTTTCCGGCACGTATGTGAATCAGCAATGGCCAAGCAATCCGGCGGCGCCCCATGGCGCATGGGAACTGCATGAGCACCTGATCCCAGACAGCCCGGCCAAGCCGCTGCGCATCTGGATGGAAGTGGGCGACAGAGATCTACTGAATCCGAATATCATGCGCGACAACATGCATGACTGGGTGCTCGCCAACGAGAACATGGCCAAAGCGCTGGCCGCCAAGGGATACCATTACCAGTTCGTATTCGTGCGCAACGCGGGGCACTGCGATGGGAGCATGAAACAACAGATCTTGCCGGAGGCGCTGGAGTATGTATGGCGGGGGTATCCAGTTGGAGGTTCGAAGGACGCGCCGCTGCCTGCTCGCTAAAGATGTCGCTGACGTTGCCGCCGGCGTTACGATGTATGGATCGACCACGTGACTGAGGTTTCCCATGAAATTGAAACAAGCCGCAGGCGTGGAAGAATTACGTCGTGTGCCGGGTCACGGCAAAGCCGAATTGGTTGACGGAAAGGTGAAGCTCATGAGTCCAACCGGAGGCCGCCCGGCACGCGCGGGTGGCAAGATTTACGCCAGCCTGCTTCGGCACGAAGAGGAGCATGGCGGCGGCTTCGCGCTGCCTGATAATGCGGGGTTCCTCGTTAATCTTCCCAACAGACAGTCTTTCAGCCCGGATGCGGCCTGGTACACGGGACCCACGATCGATATGAGTTTCCTCAGCGGCGCGCCAGCCTTCGCCGTTGAAGTGCGAAGCGAAGGGGATTACGGTCCGCTTGCCGAGCGCGAAATCGCGGAAAAGATCCGAGACTATTTTGCCGCAGGTACGCGCGTGGTCTGGGATGTGGACTTGCTGGGCCATGACTTGATCCGCAAATACACGCCGGACCGGCCAGATGTTCCTGTCATCTATCGCACTGGCGAAATCGCCGACGCCGAACCCGCCGTGCCGGGATGGCGGCTGATGGTGGATGCGTTGTTGAAATAACGTGTCGGGGGGTATCTTGAAACGATTATGCCAATCTTCCGGCGGATCGCTCCGTTTCGAGAAAAGTGCCGGGGCGTACAACACGAAGCCCGTAGAACGGCTTGTCCATCAGACCGCCGAAATCGGCTTGATCGAGCGTGACCAGAACGTCTGCCCAGGCGAGGGCACTGAACAGAATCGGTCGGTCTTTTCCCGGCTCGAAGATTACTGGCCGGTCGACCGTGAATACGTCGGGCACAAGGGATAACTGCTCCTGAAGAGCTTCCCACTCACCGGTAGCACAGGGTGGAAGGCCAGGTCGATTCCTTCGTACTTCCTCAAACGCGTAGGGTGTCACCATCAGAATCCACCCGTTTGACGAAGCCCTGCGAAAAAGTTCTCGGGAAGCGCCGCTGGCGGAACCGCAGGCGGAAAGCAAACGCTGGTATCCAGGAAGATCTTCACTTCCCCTCGCGAAAGCGCAGCATCTCAGCTTCGTCCTCGCGAATCCAGGAGGCAATGAGTTCGCCGGAAAATTTCCGTGGCTCGGGGCGTGGGCCACCCGATACCCGGAGTCGTTCGGCTAAAAATAGGAGCAATTCCTGCTTCTGCTCCGCTGGCAGCGCCTCCGCGGCGGCTTCAATCTCAGCTAACGTACTCATCATCTAACAATAGCTAGTCGCCGCGGACCCGACAAGCAAGTTTGACCGCGTCTGTTCATCAGGGTGTGGCGCTCGAAAGTGGCGATCGGCTCCGAGTAGGGCGGGATTCATCCCGCCGATTTGTTGGCCGGCTGAGAAAACGGCGGGATGAATCCCGCCCTACGATCGCAAAATCTGCAATCGCCACAAATAAAAGTTACACCCGTTCATCACGCCACCGCAAGCACCGACCGACCGGAAATTTCCTGGTCGGACCCGACATCGCACGCCTGCGCGTTTCCCAGAAAGCTGGCGATCAGACGATTGGCGCGGCTCGCCATTTCGTAGTGAACCCACTCGGCGGCATGTTCGACCCATTCCAACCGGCCGTTCGGCGCAAGGCGGCAAAGGTATTCAACGTCTTCGGCGGTCTCAGGGGCCACGCACGTGCCGCAGATAAAGAGAGTCTGCGCCGCAATCCGCGCCAGCGTTGGATCAAATGGCATCGACAAGAGGCCGACTTGAAGGCTCGCATATGCATCGAGCACCCCAGGCATGCGAGCCAATTCGCTCAAGCGCACAACCTGGCCTTGCGCAATCACTCGCTTCTCGCGGAACGAGCGGCGCAACATTTCCCCGATCTCCCATTCCCCGGCCATCACTTCCTGAAAAAGCAGGTGCAGCGGAGGAAACAATAGCAGCATACGCACCAGCTCGCGGCCCATTTCCCAGAGCCATCCGGCTCGGCCGAAGGTCGAGCGGGAGTGTTGCGGCGAAATGAACACCAACTTCGATACCAGGTCGGGTTCCTCCGCCGCCAGTGCGGCCAGAAACGGACCGCTCTCTCCGGCCGTGACGACGCCGGCGGGTTCACCGATCACGTCTCGGATGAAGTCGCCCAGCAACAGCGGATACAACTTCGCCCGATACCGGATCTGCGGCGCGTCGCTCATTCCAAAGCCCAGAAGATCGATGGCATACACCCTGAAATCCCGGCTCAGCGCGAATGTTGTGGTCGAATTCTTCGCTGCTGGCGCCAGGATATAAGCCGTGCACCAGCAGGATCGGATCGCCCAGGCCGCTTTGGCGGTAATGGATTTGGGCTTCGCCCCATGAATAATACTTTGATGCCATGACGCAATCCTGCAGAACCTCTCATTCTTTCGGATCGCGCCGCGTCCATCTGAAGCGGGGCGCTTCAGCATCGGCGCAGCGGGCAAAGTGAAAATGGCATCAATGGTGGCAAACAGTTTCTTATCGGCAGGCAGCTCCTCTGAGACCGCACTCCCAGTACGCTGCACTCTATGTGCTGAGATGAGAAGATTTTGGCAAGAAAGAATAAAGAGCCGCGAAGACGCGAAGCAGCGAAGACAGAAGCGAAGGGAATACGTTGGAGATAATCCGGGTTGGACGAGCGAGCCGTCGATGACGCCGCAAGCGGCATTTGTCATGCGGTCGCGACTTGCCGGAGCGATTCAGTTCAGCCGATACGCCACGACAGCGCATACCCGAATAGCCCGAGCAGGCCAAAGACCCAATAGTCGCGGGGCATGATCCACCACCACGACGGCGCGTGCCACCAGATGTGCTCCCGGCGGAAGCGCGAGACGCCGAAGGCCGGGTTGATGACGAACCACAGAAAGTCTTCCGCGATAAAAAATAAGGGGTAGAAGCTGGCCACTCGCAATTCCACCCCCCACGACCGGATCGACGGCTGAATCGCCAGCGGAACGTGAATCATCAGCAGGACGAAGATCTGCATCCAGAGGTGATAGCCGGTCAGCGGGCGCGAGCCGTAAAAGAGGCGCGTCCAGCGGTTATCGAGGCGCCAGGTGGGCAGATTGGCCGCCCATCCGTGCGGACCTTCGATTTCGATTTCAAGCCGGGCAAACACCGCGGCGGTGATGATCAGATACACCACGGAAAGTAACTGCGGCAAGGCTCCTCCGCCGATTGCAAAATGACCGGCTCATCAGAACGCTTACGATATGCTGCAATCGTTGACCGCGCGATGACCGTCTCAATTTGATCTTGAGTTTCGATTCTAGCTCTTTCGGCGTTTTGATTCCAATCTCATTATTCGGAACTCGTCGCTGGCATCGCCTGATTCAAGCCCTGGAACGTCGCGTCGAACTTGCCAGTTTCGGCTGCGAAACGAAGAGGCATGACGCGCTGGACGCAAATCTCGGTGACGGCCGGCTGCGTCTGGAGGATGTGCATGACCTCGTTCAGAAAGTCGTCAAGAGGCATCGCCCGGGGATCCTCTGCCTGGTGCGGGCCCATCAGATGCGTCTGGACGTAAGGAGGAATCAGTTCGATGACCTCTGTTGTCGTTTCCCTCAATTGCCAGCGGAGCGACAAGGTCCACGAATGAATCGCGGCTTTGGTCGCGCAATACGTGGGTGTCATCGCCAGCGGAAGAAACGCCAGTCCGGAGGAGACGGTCATAATCGTGGAGCGCGGCTGCTTTCGCAGGAGCGGAAGCAAGGCGGCGGTCAGGCGCATGGGTCCCAGCAGATTGGTGGCGATCATCGCCTCGGCGTCGGAAAGTCCGGGCGACGGGGCCAGGAGATTCTCCGGGCGCATGATGCCGGCGTTGTGAATCACGACGTTGAGCGTCGGCAGGTCGCTTGCCAGTTGTCTTCCCGCGGCTTCAATGCTTGCGGGATCTGCGATGTCCAGTGTGAAGGCCTTCATGCCGGGGTTGGCGGAGGTGACCTCTTCGAGCGCCCCCGCCGCCGCCCGGCGATCACCACTTGATTGCCCGCCCGTTGAAACGCCTCGGCCAGTCCGCGGCCGATGCCGGAACCGCCGCCGGTGATCAGGATCGTGTTGCCTGTGAAGTTCATGGGTGTGCTCCTGTCTCCTTATCAATCGCGAACCGACTCGATTCGATCGGCGAAGATCCGGATGAGTTTATGCAGCGGCAGCAGCGACTCGACACGTGGCCACGCGTTGGCACGAAGCGTCTCGAACGCCGCTCTTCGGACATTGCCAAAACGCAAATGGACGACCCATGGGGGCGAAGTTGAGTCCATGACGCGGTCGGCGAAGTCGGTGTCCTTGCTGACGATCACGAGCGCGCGTTGCGCGGCATAGGTCCACAATTCACGGTCCGAAGGACTGGGGCCAAGTGACGTGGCGTGAGTGACGGGCAGGGACGGAACGAAACACAGCGGTATCGGGACGTTTTCGTCGAAGAGGAAGCCCTTCACGCAACGGCTCCCACCTCGAAATGATGCTTGAGCAACCGCGCGGAATAGGCCAGGCATGCGAGCACGTCGTCGCGCGTGAGCGTTGGATAGCCCGCGAGCACGTCATTGATGCTGTCGCCGGCGGAAAGAAACTCCAGCACGGTGCTGGCGGTGATGCGCGTACCTTCGATGACCGGCTGGCCGTTGCAGATGTCAGGATCGATGATGATCTTCCGCATGTCGGGAGTATAGCAAGCGGCAAGTCGGGTCGACAGCATGTACGAGCCGCCGCCCTGGTGATGCACATGCCGACTGCTGCATTAACCGACGACTATTTGTCGGGCGCCGCTGCCGGTTGCGTCGCAACTGGCGCGGTATCGGCGTCTTCATCGTAAATGCTCGGTCCCGTCGCAGGCTTGCCTTCCTGGACCTTCGCCTGACGGTATTGGAGATATGCCTCGCGCGTGAAGACGTATGGGTCGATCGCCGTATCGTTTCGGAAGCGCACGACGGTGTCGAACCGCGAGCGCAGGTCCACCGTGTCGGTAACGTAGAGCGGGACGGTGATCAGCAGCGGCAGATCGAGCCATGTCGTAGGCGTCGCCAGGTACTTCACTCCGACCCCCGGCGCATCCGTGAGGGTGGAGGGGCCGAGCAACGGCAACACCAGATACGGCCCCGGTTTGACCCCCCACTTGCGCAGGGTGATGCCGAAGTCATTGTCGTGCGCGGGTAACGACCAGGGAGTTGCGACGTCGAAAATGCCGGCGATGCCGATCGTGCTGTTCACGGCCATGCGCCCGGCATCGCCAAGTCCCTGGTTCCATTTCGCCTGGAGCAGGTCGTTAAAGACGACATTGAAATAAATCAGGTTGTCGAAGCCGTTGCCGATGCCGGTGCGAATCGGCTTGGGAATGACCTTCGTGTATCCGTCGGCCAGCGGTTTGAGGGCCACGCGGTCGATCCCCTCGTTCAAGTTGTAGATGCTTCGATTGGTCTTTTCCCACGGGTCGGCGGGATTGGGTCCGTTGGCGCATCCGCCCGACAGACCTGCCGCCAGGATCAACAGTACGACCGCCCTTGTCCGCCAACCCGCTGGAATCAACATTCGAAACCTTCCTGCCCGATTCCCAATGTGTCGATCAGAATTATTTCCCGTTGGCCGCATTCTTGTCATGCAGCATCTTGAGAAGTTGGTCGATCCCCCCGTTGGTCATGATATCCTGAAACTGCGAGCGGTAATTCTGCACGATGCTGACCCCATCGATGGTGAAGTCGATCACTTTCCACTGGCTGTCCTGCTTGCGCAGCCGGTAATTCACGGTTGCAACATCCTGGCCCGACTTGCCGTTTTTGGTGCCGGTGATATGGGTCGCCACCGTCACGTCGCCGTCCGACTCGGGCTGCTCCCCGGTGACTTTCACGTCCTCATCGGTGTAATCATCAGTGGTATGGCCGTAGGTGTTGGTCAGGAGCTGCTTGTATTCCTTCTGATATTGCGTCCGCTGCGCGTCGCTCAGCCCGCGATAGAATCTCCCGAGACTCAGCCGCCCCATCACTTCAAAATTCATGTTGTCGTACGCAATCTGCTGGACCTTCGTGCGCTTCTGCTCGGCAGACAGCGATTGATCTCGCAGGATCGCCAGCGCGTCGTGAATCACTTTTTCCATCACCGCGCGCGGCGTCTGCGCGGCGCCCGGCTCATCCGCGGCGCGTGCCATGGGAGCGCCCCAAAACGTCAAGGTCAAACTCGTCAATACCAGTGTGAGCGCGATTCGGTTCATAGTCGTTCCCGTTGGTGTCCAACTCGGGACTTTATGGAGCCTTGTCGGGCAAAGTCGTGGCCGAACTGGAACTTTTATCCGCCGGCTGAGCTTTGGTCCTGCCGTACACCAACTGCCCGATCAGACGCTCCAGCAGCACCGCCGATTCCGTGAACGTAATCTGATCTCCGTTTTTGAGCAGCTTCTCGTCGCCGCCGGGCTGCAATTCGATATACCGGTCGCCCAGCACGCCAGCCGTGACAATCGATGCGGAAGTATCGGTCGGCAATTTGAGCGTCGCGTTCAGATCCATCTCCACTTTCGCCCGGAAATCATCCTGCAGCGAGATTGCCGAAACTTCCCCCACGCGCACTCCCCCAATCACCACCGGCGCGCCCTTGGTTAATCCGCCCGTCTCATCAAAGGCGGCAGAAACCTTCAGCCAATTGGGCTGGCGCCAATTGAACCCGCCGATGCTGACCGACAGATACGCGATCGCGCACAGGCCGGCAAGCACGAACAGACCGATGACAAAGTCCCGCGTCGGAGAACGATCCATAATTCAAATTCCCCAGGCTGCGGTAATGATGTAATCGGTCAGCAGAACCGTGACCGAGCTGATGACCACGCTCGACGTGGTTGCCGCGCTCACGCCTTCGGCGGTGGGAGCGCTGGTATATCCTCGAAACGTCGCAATCAGTCCGAGCAACAGGCCAAAAATGCCGCTCTTGACGATGCTGCACGCAATATCGTGACGAAAATCCACCGCCCATCGCAGGCTCGACATATAGCTGCCCGGATCGCCGCCGAAGGTGCCCACGCCCACCAGATATCCTCCATAGATCCCGCATACGATAAAGAGTGCCGTCAGCAGCGGCATCGAGATCAGCATCGCCGCCGCCTTGGGCTTGACGATCAGACTGATCGGATCGATCGACAACATTCGCAAGCCATCCAATTGTTCCGTCGCCACCATCGTGCCAATCTCCGCGGTCGTCGCCGAGCCGGCCCGGCCTGCGAACAGCAGCGCGGTGAGCACCGGCCCCAGCTCGCGGATCAGGCTCAGGCCCACCACCTCTCCCAGCGACCGCTGCGCTCCGAACCGCGTCAGCGTGTGATGCCCCTGCAAGCCCAGAACCATTCCCACCGCAAGCCCGCAAACGCAAATGATGAACAGCGACCGCACGCCCAGCTTGTACAGCTCACGCGCAAGCGCCTCGATTCGCAGCGGTGGCATCACCGCCGTGCGCGCCAGATCGACGGCAAATGCCGCCATCTCGCCCAGCTCCTCGACGAGCCGGACCGCCCGGAAGCCCACCATTGAAACAGGGTTAGCCATGAGCGATTTTTGTCCCTTGCAGGCTTTCGATCCCCTCTTGAAGAAACTCCAGCGCCTCGGGCGCGTCGGTCCGCAACAGCTCCGCCGGCGATCCTTCCAGAACCCGGCCTTCGAGAATCAGCAAAATATGGTCTGCCATCCGCAGCGTCGAGTGAATGTCGTGGGACACAACGATCATCGTCATTCCGAACCGCTGGTTGATCTTTACCAGCAGCGCCTCCATCCGTCGAATGGACGGCGGATCCAACCCTGAAAATGGCTCATCGCAGAGCAACACGCCCGGCTTGCCAACGATGGCACGCGCCAGCGCCACCCGGCGCAGCATGCCGCCCGAAAGCTCCCGCGGCCGCAGGTGATCCGCGTCGTCGACGCCGACCGCATTGAGAATGCCATGCACCGCGCCGGCGATATCCTGCTCGCTATGCCGCCGGTGCTCGCGCAGCGGCAACGCCACATTTTCAAACACCGAATACGAATCGAGGAGAGCGCCTTCCTGAAACATCATTCCCATCTTGCGACGCACCACATTCAACCCGCGCTGCGAAAGGCGGGTGATATCCTGCCCGTCAACGATCACTTCCCCCGCCTGCGGCCGAATCAGCCCGCCGATGAGTCGAAGAATCGTGCTCTTGCCAAGCCCGCTTCCGCCGAGAATGACCGAGATTTTCCCGCGCGGAAAGTTGCACGAGAGCGAATCAAAGACGCGCCGGCTCCCGTAGACCATTCGAATCTGACGGAGGGAGATGTAATGGTCTGCCTGATACAAGCGGCGATCCAAGCGGGCGACACCTGCGACCTCCGCAATCAAACCGGATCTTCCAGCCGCAAAGGGAAGCGCGAAACCGTTTCTGTCCGCGACAGCTTATCGTCGCGCGCCAGCGTTGCAAACGGGCAAACACACCGGGGTGCACGACCGTCTCTTCGCGCTACCCCCTCTCCCGGTATCTCCGGGAGAGGGGGTGAGGGTGATTTCGAACGTAGGAAACTCTTTCGTATCCGCGTGAACGTCCTTCGAGCATCCCAGCGACTTTTTCCGCTCGAAATCGCCCTCACCCCCGCCCTCTCGCCGAATACCGCATCCCGATGCGTGCGCCATCCCTCCGAATCCTTTATTAATAGCCGTCTCGCTTGCAGACCGAGGGTGCAAGCACCCTCGGCGTTCGGGACGTCCACGCGCCTCCTCGCGCGTTACAACGTAAGCTGGAGTTCGCGTCGCAAGCCGCTCAAGAGGAAACCATCGAAGTGATCCGCAAGACTCCCGAACTCAATCGCCGGAAGTTGACCGGTCGAGTGGCCCGCGAACCTGGCGTGAGCGAAGTTGAGGTGATCCGTTGCTTGCCGGCCGGACGCGGTGGACTGAGAAAGAACATCCCCGCCCGATGTTCCGGGCGGGGATTCTGATTGACCACACGCTCGTGCCGATCACGTTCGAGGTTCATTCGAACGGGTTGGAGGGCGCGGGGGTTTCGACGGGGGCGACGCAGATGGGCCGGGTCTGCTGGATCGCGGTGTAGAACAGCTTCAACTGCTCCATCAGCTCGGCCGCGGTGACGCCGCTGTTGTCGAGGTTGTCGCGAAGCACGATGTAGTTGCCTTCGATGCCGAGATACGATGGCAGCGTCTTGTCGTTGGACTGGAGCATCGCGAGCAGCACCGGTGCAGGCGGAGAGTTCTGCTGGCCCAACTGTGCCACGGTGTACCAGATGTTGACGTACTTCTTGTTGGGGGAGACCGCCACGAAGAACGCGACGGCCGGGTTTCCCTTGAGCGCGGGAATATTCACCTGATAGTAGATCTGGCCGTTGTCATTCACCTGGTTGATAGAAAGGTGCATGCTCTGGAGCATCCCGCCGAGAGTCTCGGCAGTCAGCTCGCCGGTCTGGTCCGGCCCTGGCTGACCAAAATCGACGTTAGCCGATTGCACCGCATGCCCGAAGCTCGGGCTGGCCAACCCGAGGCCGAAGTTCAAAGAGACGACGGCGGCGGAAATGGCTTTGGTCGCACGACAATTGAGGAAAGTAAACATGATGGACTCCTTCACGATGCTGGGTTGTAGTAACCCGTGTTTTTTGGAACTGTTCGCCGTTCCGATTAGCGTGAAAAGCGTTTGCTTCTCGCCCGGTGGTACGGGGGAGAAGGCGAATCCTTACAGCCTTTGAAACTTTTGAACTGGCGTTGGATCTGGTGAGTGAAACATGCGCAAAAAGCATCCCCACCCAACGTAGGGCAGGGATGCCGGGGCGGAACTCTGATTCGTTGGCGGCTCGTTCGCCTCGTCATCCGTGGTACGCAAGGGCACGACAACCCTTACAGAGCCGGCGAATTTTTAAGGCTTCAATGGCTAACAACGCACCAAACCCCAAGGCCCAAGGTTCATTCGCCTTGGTCATTGCGGCTTGGGATTTTGTTGGCCATTGGGCCTTGGACATTTCTGAGTCTCTGCCCCCACCGCCCACGCCAGCCCTCCCCCCGAGTACCAGGGGAGGGGGAAATCCGCTCGCCGAGAGCGCCACGGCCCCCCCGCCTTGCGGACAATCGCAATTTGATGGACGGCCGACCGGAGGACGGGATAAACTTGCACCGAAAATGGACGCCGACCAGACCAGATCGTCGCTGCTTCGAGGCCTCCACGACCCCAACGACAAACAAAGCTGGGGTGAGTTCTACGAGATCTACCACCCGCTGCTGATCCGGTATGTCCGCAAACATGATGTGCGCGAGCACGACGCCGAGGACCTGGTGCAGGACATCTTTCTGAACAAGCTTCGCCCGGCGATGGCAAAGTTCGACTTGGATCGTCAGCGGGGCCGCTTTCGAACCTGGCTGTTTGAAGTCACGATCAACGCCATCCGCGATTGGGCGCGACGGCGGCAAAACCAGCCGCCGGCGTTTGGGCAGGAGAGCAACTTCACCGGGCCGATTGTTCCGTCAGTCACCGAGGAACTGAGCCGGGAGTGGGAGCAACTGCATCACGAACAAATCATGCAGTTTGCGATGAAAAAAAGTCAGGAATCGTTCGAACCTAAGACGTGGGCCTGCTTCGAGCAACGCACGCTGCGCGGCCGTTCCGGGCCGGAGGTGGCCGAGGAATTAGGCTTGAGCGTGAACGCGGTCTATACTAATGCGCACCGCGTACTTGAGAAGATCCGCGAGTTGTGTGCACGGCACGACGAAGAGCTGGCATAAGAGGCGGTTTCAGAACCTGTTTAGCCGCGCCGCGCAGCGAAGCGCGTCCAAGAGCGCGTATTTGACGGCTTGCGTCCAACTCGCGGAAAGTGCCGCTGGACGCTTCGCTGCGCGGCGCGGCTAAACGGTAACGAAATACCTTAAGGTTCTGGAACGGGCTGTAAACCGATCCTGCCATGATCACGGTGTGTCCAAGCGAAGAGGAATTGCTGGCGGTCGCCACCGGCGACGAGCCGTCGGCTGAATTGGAATCACATCTGCTCGAATGCGGGCGCTGCATCCGCAAAATCAGCGGGCTGCGGCTGGAAGTGCGGGGACTGCAGAAAGCATTCATACCCGCCGAGCCCGGGCACGTCCTGCCAACCGAAACTCCAGTGATCACGCAGGTCCCTTCAGATTCACCGGCGGCGACGCCTCCCTCTTCGACTCCCGAGAAGATCGGCAAATATCTCGTCATCGGCGCGCTGGGCAGCGGCGGCCAGGCGAGCGTCTACCGCGCCGTCCATCCCACGCTCGACGAGCAAGTCGTGCTGAAACTCTCTTCACGAACAACGGCTGACGGGGATTTTGCCAAGAACGATCGTTTGATCGGCGAGGGACGCATCCTGGTCCAGTTGAAGCATGCAAACATCGGGCGGATCTACGATCTGGACTTTTTTGAACGCCGACCGTTTCTGGTCATGGAGTACGTGCGGGGGCGGGCGTGGATCAGTACGTCCGCGATCGCATTCGTCTCACCTCGCCGGAGATCGCCGCTTTGACTGCAAAGGTGGCGCGGGCGCTGGAAGCGGCGCATCGGTTCGGCATCGTGCACCAGGATGTGAAGCCGCAGAACATCGTGATCGATGAACACGGAGAGCCGAAGCTGATCGACTTCGGAATGGCCCGGCTGAACGGCGCCTGGACCGACGGCCAGCGCCAGCCCCTGGGCGGCACGATCCAGTACATGTCTCCCGAGCAGGCCCGATCTGAGTTCACGGCAATCACGGGCCTCAGCGACGTCTTTGCCCTTGGCGCGGTCCTTTATTTCCTGATTACGGGGACACCTCCATTTGCCGGGGCGGCGCGGGACGAGCTGCTGGCGCGTGCTGCAAGTTGCCAGTTTGATCGCGGCATCCTGGAGAAGGCGGAAGTCTCCCCGCGATTGAAGCAGATCGCCCTTAAAGCGATGGCGGCAATGCCGCAGGATCGATTCGCCGGCGCCAGGGAGATGGCCGAGGCCCTGGAGTCGGTAAATCACGCGGCGGCGCGGCGCCGACTGCTGCGGCGCGCGATCCCGGCGGCGGCCGTGGTCGCGGTCGTGAGCGCGACCGCGTGGTTGTGGCCCAAGCCGGCTCCGATTCCCGCGACCGGGCAGTTACTCATCACGCCAGATGGGCTGAGCAGCCTTGACGGCCATCTGCCGCTGGTCACCGGGGAGAAACTGAAGATCGAAGGGGTTGTGCCGCGCGATACGCCGGCGGTGGTTTTCTGGGTCGGTTCCGCGGGACAGGTTTTCCGCGTGCCCGACTCGCAGGTGCATGGCGCCGACCAGTTCGATCATGTCATCAGCCCTGGCGAGGCGCGCACGACCGCACTTACTGGTCCGGCCGGGACGGAGTTTCTGCTGATGGTTGCGGGCCGCGATTTGGACAACCCGCAAAACGTCGATGCGCTCAAGTCGCAGTTGCAGAGCTTCTTCGCGAGCCGTTCCCTGGCGGAACTGCCGCCAACCGGCGCGGTGCTGGTCGACGCGGCCGGTGCCCACGCGCGTTTCCTTGACGGCGGCGAACGATCGCGCGACCCGGCGCCGAAACCGCCGACAGTTGCTCGGGGGTTTCGGTCCCATTGGATGACCTGAGCAAGAAGCTGAAAGATCACGGTTATTTTTTCACCGGCATTGCAGTCGCGCATCAGGATCCGCAGCAGTAAACACGTCAAGCGAAACGTGCTGCGCATGGAGCATCGCAATGGATCTGCTCAGCAACCAAGCCGAATCAGCATCGATCGGTCACTGCCGGCGAGTGCTTCGACCCAGCGGGGGAGTTGTGGGGAGGGGACGGAGGGACCGCGCGCGGGTCTCGCATTGGTCATTGGGGCTTGGGATTTTGTTGGCCATTGGGCCTTGGCCATTTCTTCTTCTCTGGCACCAGTACAAGGGGCAGAGGAAAGAACGCCGCTTCATGCTCGGGGCAGTCATTGCGTTCCTTCTATTTGGACTTCCCGCCCAAGCGTCTCCCGCCACGCTTCCCACAACGATTCCCTCCCAAGCGGCTGCGGCGACGACTGACGACGCGAAGTCTGCGCAAGCTCGCGATCGATGGAACCTTTCCGCCGCCAATTTCCTCTACCGGCAAGCGTTGACTTTTGCCTCCACCAATCGGATGGAGCTGGCGCTTCCGACGTTCAAGGCGGCGATCGTGCTGTATCGGCGGGTGTACCAAGATCAGGATCAGGAGGTGCTGGCCAACGCACTGCACACGTACGGATGCGATCTGCATGCTGCCGGCCGCGACCCGGAGGCGCTGCCGAACCTGCAGGCGGCTTGCGAGATGGAGCAGCGACTGTCAAAAGGCAAGGACAGCTTGGAGATGGGCCTGATGTTCATGAATCTTTCGAAAGCTCTGTTTGCCCTGGGTCGTTGCGACGACGCGTTGGTCGCCGGGCGGACCGCCTTGAGCATCGAGCGAAGGCTCTCCAACAATCGTGACGATCCCAACGTCGCCGTTATTGAGAATACGCTGGGCATTTATCTCGACGGAGCGGGACGCAGCATGCAGGCGCTCCCCTATTACATGGCTGCGCTGGAGATGAGGGTCCGTCTGTACGGCGCACATGACAATCCTGCGATTGCAAACAGCCTCAACACGGTTGGGTTCGAATTCACGAAACTCGGCCGGCTTGCACAGGCGCTGCCGATGTTGCAGATGGCCGTCGCGATGAACCAGCGAATTCACAAGGGCTACGACAACCTGGACGTCGCCAACAACATGAATAACCTCGCCGCGTGCCTGCACCCACTGGGCCGTCGCGCCGAGGCGTTGCGATATCTCCAGGCGGCTTTGCAAATGCATCGGAGGATCTTCAAAAATCAGGATCATCCGTTTATTGCGATGAACCTGCAGAACGTCGCCTATTGCCTCCAAAGTCTGGACCGCGCTTTGGAGGCGCTTGGGATGTATCAGGAGGCACTGGCGATGAGCCGGCGTATGTATCATGACCAGGACAATCCCGCTACCGCAGGCGGGCTGCTTCAGGCTGCGGAATGCCTCAGCGCTTTGAATCGTCACGCCGAAGCGCTTCCGCTGTTCCACGATGCGCTGGAAATGGATCAGCGCATCTGGAAGGGCCGCGACCATCCGGCAACGGCAGCGTGCATGGATCAACTGGCGGTGGAACTGATGCGGGTGAGTCGCGGCGAGGAAGCCCTGGCGATGGGCCGCGGTGCGAATGCGATGGCCGAGCGGCTCAGAAGTCCTGACTTATTCAACTACTGCAACGATCTGGGAGTCATCCTCCTGATGACCGGTCACGCAGCCGAAGCGGCCAAAGAATTCGGGGAATCGATCGATTCGCTCGAGCAGTTCCGCGCGACCATGGGCGGCGACGATCAGGACCGGATGGGATTCATGAGTTCCACCATGCAGTCACGCGATCCGTTTGGCGGCATGGTCCGGGCGCAACTCGAACTGGGGCACGCGGACACCGCCGCGGAGTATCTCGATCGCGGACGAGCCAAGAGCCTGCTCGATATTCTCGAGCGCGGGGAACGCCTTTCCGATGGCGATCTGCTCGATCCCCTGGAGAAGAAGGCCAGGCTTACGAACGACAAGCAGCAACTGAAGCTGATCCTCGGCGATCGAACGGCACTGGCGGCGGCGGAGGATCAGGTGCGGCAGCTCACCTCGCGCATTAACCATGCCCGCGCGATGAATAACGCCCAGGGGCTGCAAGATATCAGAGAGTTGCAGCCGAAACTGAACACCGCCTGGCAGGAGTATGCCAACGCTCACCGGCAGGAATTCAACCTCGCCGGAAGGACGACATTTACCGAGGCAACGACGTCGCTTCAGATTCAATCTCTCGTGCAGCCGGGGCAGCATCTGCTGATGTATTCGATCACCCCTCGAAGCGCCGTCGTGCTGCTGATTCCGCCGCCGGGAGGGACGATCAGCGGAATGTATCTGACGGAAGCCGACGGCAAGACGCGCCTTTCGGGAGAATCGCTTCAGCGACTGATTCAAAGTTATCGCAGGACGGTCGTGCAGCGCGGAATGAATCTGATTCGCGGAGTGCGATTGGCCGAGACCGAAGCGACAACGCATCCGACGCAAGACACCTCCGATGAAGGGTATCAACTGTTCCGCCAGCTCTTGCCCGACGCCGTCTGGCGGGAGATTCAGCGCGACTCCCTGGTGTACGTGGTGCCCGACGCGTCGATGAGCGGGCTGCCGCTGGAGATGCTGATCACGCAAAAGCCGAGAACCGCGGACGCCAGGGATAACGTTTACTGGCTCGACCACGGCCCGCTGCTCTGCTACGGCCCGTCCGCGGCCGCATTGCTCGAGCTGCGCAGACAGGAAACCAATCGGGAGGGAAGAACCTACGCGCACGAAGCGGTGTTGCTCGGCGATCCTGTCCTGCAGCGGAATGATGATGCCCGACCGCGTCTGCCGGCGCCGCAGTCCGGCGCGCTGGTAACGCGCGTGCAGGCGGGTTCGACCGGGGAGGGAATCGGACTCCGCGCGGCGCAGTGATCGTGGGCTACGGGTCGATCGAAGTTGGCTCGAAGGACCAGTTCGATACGGCAGTTGACAAGCTCGCGCTGCTTCATTTTCACGGAAAGCTCGACCAAACTCCAAAGCTGAAGTTCTGGCTCGAGGGGCAGATGCTGGAGCGTGATCTGCCGATTGAGTCGAGCCCGGGAGTCGAGCTGAAGGACATGAGTCCGGAGTTGGCGGCGCAACTGACGCCGTCTCCGCAAAAACCAGAGCCGAGTTCGGTCGCGCTGCGCGATGCGAGCCTCACGCGCTACGGCGCGCTGACTCCCCTTCCCGGCACCCGCCGGGAAGTGCAGGGGATTTACCAGGTGCTCACCGGCAAGGCCTACGCGCAGCACGCCGACGATCCGGTGATGGTGCTCCTGGGCGAAGACGCCACCGGCCAGCGCCTCGCCGAGGCTGCAAAGGGAACGCGTTACCTCCACCTGGCCACCCACGGCCTGGTGGAGCCGGGCGCCAACGCGATCTACAGCAGCGTCGTCTTGAGTCAGCCGCTGGTCATCACTCCGCAGGATACCGGCCTGCTCACGCTGCAGGATTTGTTCGATCACTGGTGGGGCCGGTTGGATGGAACCGAGCTCGTGGTGCTCAGCGCCTGCGATTCGCAGGGGCTCGACGCCCAGGGAACCAACGCCCGCGGCGGCGAAGGCGTCTTCGGATTGCCCTGGGGATTCATGTACGCCGGCAGCCCCGCGGTGGTCGCCAGTTTGTGGGAAGTGCAGGATGCGAGCACTGCCGAGCTGATGCAAAAGTTTTACGCCGATCTGCGGGCAGCGCCGGGAACCAACAAGCTCTCGGCGTTCACCGCCGCCCGCAAGCAGTTGAAGCTGGATTACCCCGAGCCGTTTTTCTGGGCGCCGTTCATCTATCTGGGTGATCCGAATTGAGATCGCCAACGCGCTGGCGAATTGGGAACCATTCGTTCCATGAGCATTGGATGAAGATTACGTCATTCAAGCACGGAATTACGCCGCATGCGTGCCCGATCTTTCGGGCGCTGGTAACTACTACGGCCCCGACAACTCTTTCTCCGTCCACTGGTACTCCGGGGGAGGGCTTGGCTCCGAACGGCGCCCGTCAGACTGCGCCGCTGGACACGCTTCGTTGCGCGGCGCGGCTAAACAGAGTTCAACAATTTCTCGCAAGCGTGCTCCTTTGCATGATCGCCTGCATCGGCATCCAGTTGCCGCTGCCGGCGATTGCATCAGCAGATGAGGGAACCTCCGCTTCATCAACCCAGCCCGCCCCAACCGACCGCGACGCAGCACTCGCGCAGGCCCGCGCCCATTGGGCATCGGCCAACGCGGCGTGGACGATGGGCAAGTTCGATAGCGCGTTCAATGAGGATCAGTCAGCGCTCGCTCTCTATCAGAAGGTCTATGGCAAGCAGGACAACCCTGACGTGTCCCGCTGTCTGACCGGCGAGGCATGGTGCCTCGCGCGATTGAACCGGCTCGATGAGTCGCTGCCAAGATTCGCGGCGGCATTGGAGATGTGCCAGCGGCTCTACCAAAAGCAGGACCGCCTGGAGTTCGGACTTGCCATGAGCAACTTCGGCTGGTGCCTCCACAGTCTGAACCGCGACGAGGAAGCTTTGCAGTATTGCCAGGACGGCGTGGCGATGCAGCAGCGCATTCTCAAGGGAAAGGATGACGCTTCGATCGCCAACGAATTCCAGACGCTTGGAAAGTGTCTGACCGCGCTGGAGCGATATGACGAGGCGCTCAAGCCGTTCCAGGACGCGTTTGAAATGAAACGCCGTCTTTGTGGCGGTCGCGACCAATTCGATCTGGCGCAGAGCCAGGACGATGTTGCCACCTGCTTGAAGAATCTGGGCCGCAGCGCTGAGGCTCTGCCTGTGTATCAGGCGGAGCTTGAAATGCGCAGACGCCTTCACAAAGGCGTGGATTTTTGGGATGTGGCGCAGACCGAGGAGGACGTTGCCGGCTGTCTTGACGATCTGGGCGCAGCGCCGAGGCGCTGCCGATGTTCCGCGCCGTTCTGGACATGAGGCGGCGGACTTTCGGAGGGCGTGACGCGTTCGATATCGCCGCAAGCCTCAATGACCTGGCCTCCTGCCTGGATAACCTGGGTCGCAGCGCCGAAGCGCTTCCGATGTACGAAGCCGCGATGCAAATGGAGCAGCGCCTGCAGAACGGCAAAGATCATCGGGATCTGGCGACGGACATGAGCAACGTCGCGCAGTGCATCGGCGCCCTGGGACGCGAGGCTGAATCGCTGCCGATGCTCCAGGCCGCCCTGCGGATGCGGCAGCGGCTTGCGGAAGGGAAGGATTCCTCCGATGTCGCCGAGAGCATGGACAGCGTCGCGGCGTGCCTCGACAGCCTGGGCCGTTCGGCACAGGCGCTGCCGATGCATCTGGCCGCGTTTCAGATGCGCGGGCGCATCTACAAAGGCCAGAATCACCCGGAGTTGGCTGACAGCTTCAATTCCGTTGGAAGTTGTCTGTGTGATCTCGGCCGCTTCGCAGACGCGCTGCCGTTTCATCAGGCGGCGCTGGAAATGCGGCGTCGCATCTATGGCGATCAGGACCATCCCGAAATTGTCTCGAGCATGAACGACGTCGCGTATGAGCTGGCGATCCTGCGGCGCACGAAGGAGGCAATTCCGCTGTCCCGCGCCTGCGTTCAGATGGCCGAGCGACTCGGGAGCCCTGATCTGTTCCGCGACTGCTGCGTTCTGGGAGATATGCTCTTCTACTCGCACGATTTCGCGGGCGCCGCCAAGGCGTACGAGGAATCGATCGACGCCTTGGAACAAGCCAGAACGACGCTGGGGGGCGACGATCAGGACCGCATGGGTTTCATGAGCGCCAATCGCGACATAGACCCGTTCAGCGGGATGGTCCTGCGCAGCTCGCATTGGGGCACGCGGACTCCGCGGCGGAATACCTGGATCGCGGACGCGCCAAGAGCCTGCTCGATATCCTCGAACGGGGAGAGCGGCTCACAAACGGCGATCTGCTCGATCCTCTGGAGAAGAAAGCCAGGCTCGCCAACGATACTGGCGAATTGCAGCGCATCGCCGAAGCCAGAACCGCCTTGAATGTTGCCGACGACCAGGTTCGGCAGTTGACTTCGCAGATCAATCACGCGCGATCGCTCAACAGTGACGAAGGACTCGCGCAAATCAAACAGCTCCAGCCGCAGTTGAACCTGGCATGCCAGCAATACGCCGACGCCCATCGCCGTAAATTCAACCTTGCCGGTCGGACGACGTTCACCGAGGCAACCACTTCGGTGCAGATTCAATCTCTGCTGCAGCCGCATCAGCATCTTCTGATGTATTCGATTACACGTTATGACGCGGTCCTCCTGGTCGTTCCCCCTTCCGGTCAGCCGATCATTGGTATGTCCCTGGTCCAATCAGATGGGAGGACGCCGCTATCGGGCAGCCGGATTGGTGGGTTGATCGGCAACTACCGCCGCGCCGTGGTGCAGCATGGTCTGGATTCGGTGCGCGGCCTCAGGATCGCGCAGACCGAGCCTGCAACTCGCCCCCAATCCGACATCCCAGCCGAGGGATATGAACTCTTCCGCGAGTTGATGCCCGAGCAAGTCTGGAACCAGATCAAGGACGACCAGATTGTTTACGTGGTTCCGGACTCGGCAATGAGCGGCCTGCCGATAGAAATGCTGGTCGTCCAAAGGCCGCAAACTTCCGCTATGCACGCTTCCAGCGCCAAAGACAATACCTACTGGCTCGACGCCGGCCCGCTTCTTTGCTACGGACCGTCAGCGGCGGCGCTGCTGGAGCTTCGTCGTCAGGAGCCGGATCGCGGCCAGAAAACCTACGCCCGCGAGGCGGTGCTGCTGGGCGATCCCGTGTTGCAGCGCAATCCGGCCGATCAGCAGCGCGTGCCCGCGCCATCATCGGGCGCGATGGTCACCAGCGTGCAGCCCGGATCGACCGCCGCCTCGATCGGCCTGCGGATCGGCGCAATTGTCGTCGCGTATGGCCCGGTGAATGTGGTCTCCAAGGATTCGTTCGACAGCGCAGTGGATAAACTCGAACTGCTGCGCTTTCACGGAAAGCTCAGTCAAACTCCCAGGCTCAAGTTCTGGCTCGATGGACAGATGGTCGAGCGCGAACTCTCGCTGGACACAGCGCCGGGCGTGGAGCTGAAAGACATGACTCCGGAGTTGGCGGCGCAACTGACGCCGTCTCCGCAAAAACCAGAGCCGAGTTCGGTCGCGCTGCGCGACGCGAGCCTCACGCGCTACGGCGCGCTGACTCCCCTTCCCGGCACCCGCCGGGAAGTGCAGGGGATTTACCAGGTGCTCACCGGCAAGGCCTACGCGCAGCACGCCGACGATCCGGTGATGGTGCTCCTGGGCGAAGACGCCACCGGTCAGCGCCTCGCCGAGGCTGCAAAGGGAACGCGTTACCTCCACCTGGCCACCCACGGCCTGGTGGAGCCGGGCGCCAACGCGATCTACAGCAGCGTCGTCTTGAGCCAACCGCTGGTCATCACGCCGCAGGATACCGGCCTGCTCACGCTGCAGGATTTGTTCGATCACTGGTGGGGCCGGTTGGACGGAACCGAACTCGTGGTGCTCAGCGCCTGCGATTCGCAGGGGCTCGACGCCCAGGGAACCAACGCCCGCGGCGGCGAAGGCGTCTTCGGATTGCCCTGGGGATTCATGTACGCCGGCAGTCCCGCGGTGGTCGCCAGTTTGTGGGAAGTGCAGGATGCGAGCACTGCCGAGTTGATGCAAAAGTTTTACGCCGATCTGCGGGCCGCGCCGGGAACCAACAAGCTCTCGGCGTTCACCGCCGCCCGCAAGCAGTTGAAGCTGGATTACCCCGAGCCGTTTTTCTGGGCGCCGTTCATCTATCTGGGTGATCCGAATTGAGATCGCCGCGTGGCGCGGGATTCATCCCGCGCGACGTGGCGAAATGTTGCGGCATAAAAACAACGGGATGAATTCCGCGTTACTGATAATCATGATTCGCTGGAAAGACATTGCGGCAGTTGCTGACCTTGCGAGGTCGTGCAGGTATCACGCCCCATCGCAGCGAGTCGCCTTCCAGCCCCCTCTCCCGGTACCCCGGGAGAGGGTTGGGGTGAGGGTGATTTGGAATTCTGAGCGTCCCCGGTGCTCGAAAACACCCTCACCCTATCCCTCTCCGGGAGTACCGGGAGAAGGGACCCGAGGCGGTTCCGCGAATCGCCTCCGCAGGTCAGTCGTAAGCGGACTCCTTTGCACGATCGCGTGCATCTGCGTCGCGGCATGGAATCCGTCGATCGCTTTAGCAGATCAATCGACCACCGCGCCAGCCTCGGCTCCGGCTTCGGACCCGCTTGCGCATGCCAACGAACTTCTCTCAGCCGCGTTGGACGACCGGTCTGCCGGCAAACCGGAAGATGCCCTGGCGAAATATCAGTCGGCATCCGAGATCTATCTGAAAGCACAGGGAACCGGTGAAACAACCGAAGCCGCCGCCTGCCTCACGGGCGAGGGATTTGCGCTGGCACAACTTGGTCGCGATGCGGACGCCCTTCCGAAGTTCAAACGGGCAACCGAGATCTGCCTGCGCCTTCACAAGAACGAGGACGACGAGGATCTGGCGACCGCGATGGCAAATCTGGCCAATTGCCTGGCGAATCTGGGCCGCAACGACGAGGCATTACCGCTCGACCAAGCCGCGCTGGAGATGCGCCAGCGCCTGGCAAAGGGTGAGGATTCGCCAGACGTCGCCTGGAGCATGACCAGCGTCGCCCGGCGCCTGGCGGCCCTCGACCGTAACGAGGACGCCTTGCCGCTCTACCAGAAGGCTTTGGAAATGCGCGGGCGGATGCACAAGGGGCAGGACGACGCGGACGTCGCCGAGGCCTACTGCAACCTGGGCGGGTGCCTGCAGGATCTGGGCCGGCCGGCGGATGCGCTGACCAACCTCCAGGCCGCACTACAGATGAAGCAGCGACTGAACAAAGGGGCGGACGACGCCGATGTGGCCACGACCCAGAATAGCGTTGCGTTCTGCCTCTTCGCGCTGGGCGCTACGACGAAGCGCTCAAGGTCTTCCAGGCGACGCTGGAGATGCGCCGGCGCATCTATCAGCAGGACGATCAGATCGATGTAGTGGCGAGCATGAACAACCTCGCCAAGTGTCTCAGCGCGCTGGGACGCGACTCCGATGCGCTGGTTGTATATCAGTCTGCACTGGAATCGACTCGCCGGATTTTCAAGAACCAGGACAGCGCCGACCTCGCCGTGGTGATGGACAATGTCGCTGGGTGCATGGAGTCGCTGGGACGCGGCAACGAAGCGCTGCCGATGTTTCAGGCGGCGCTGGAGATGCGCCGGCGGATCTACCAGGGGAAGGACGATACCGATGTTGCCTCATCGTTGAACGATCTGGCGACCTGCCTGGCATTTCTGGGCCGCCATCAGGAAGCGCTGGCCGACTTCCAGTTGTCGCACGATATGCTCGACCGCATCCACAAGGGTCAGGACTCCCCGGACGTGGCGACCGCTCTGGCGAACATCGCCAGTTGCCTCGACGATTTGGGACGCTGCGCCGAGGCGTTGCCCGATCATCAAGCGGCACTGGAAATGAGACGGCGGATGTACAACGGCATGGATCACCCCGACATCGCCGAGTCCCTCAACAACGAGGCTTCCTGTTTCACGTCTCTCGGCCGCTTCGCCGACGCGCTGTCGACCCAGCAGTCGGCGCTGGAAATGTGGAAGCGCCTCTACAAGGACCAGGACCATCCGGATGTTGCGACTGCCACGAGCAACGTGGCGCTCTCGCTGGATAATCTGGGGCGATCGGCCGAGGCGCTGCCGATGTATCAGGCGGCATTGGCGATGCGCCGCCGGTTGAGCGGGAATCAGGATCGTCCGGATATTGCGATCAATCTCGCTCTGCTTGGCGGATGTCTCATGTCGCTGGACCATCCTGGCGAGGCGCTTCCCTTCTGCCGCGAAGCGCTCCAAATGCAGGAGCGCATCTATAAGGGCCGCGACCATCCGATTGTCGCGTGGAACATGGCAAAACTCGGCTCGTGTCTCTCCGCGCTGGGAAAAAAGCAGGAGGCGCTGCCGATGTTCCAGAAGGCTGTGGCACTTGCCGAGCGTCTGAGCGATCCCGATCTCTATCGCTACTGCTCGAATCTGGGAGATTGCCTGCTGGCGCTGAACCAACTCGCAGACGCCGAGGCTGCGTACGAGAAATCGATCGGCGCTTTCGAGCGGGCCCGGGCGATTCTGGGTGGCGACGACCAGGATCGGATGAAGTTCATCGATGCGCAGGACGACTGCGACGCACCCGTGGCGATCGTGCGGGTGGAGCTGATGCTGGGGCATCCGGACCGGGCTGCGGAGTACCTCGATCGCGGACGGGCTCGAAGTCTTCTGGATGTCCTGGAGCGCGCCGAACGCCGCAACGGCGGAGATCTGCTGGCGCCGCTCGAAGCGCAGGCGCGGGAAGCCCACGATACGCAACTGCTGGCGCAGCTCGAGCAGGCCGGTAAGGCGACATCCGATGCCGATGAACAGGTTCGCGAGCTCACCTCGCAGATCAATTTCGCGCGCTCCTTGAACAATGACGATGGCAATTCTCAGATCGATCTGCTGCAGCCGAAGCTGGATGACGCCTGCGCGCGCTACGCCGCCGCGCATCGCCGATTGTTCAATGTCGCCGGCGCAACGACGTTTGCAGAGCCTGCATCGGCGTTGCAGATGCAGGCGCTTCTGAAGCCGCGCCAGCATCTGCTGATGTATTCGATTACCGATCGCGACATCATGGTCATCCTGATCCCTCCCGCCGGCCAGCCCATCACCGGCGCGCTGCTGACCGAGCCGGATGGCAAAACCGTGTTGTCCGGCACGGCCCTGGAGCGGCGCATCGTGGACTATCAGCAGTCGGTGGTTGCGCACAACCAGACATTCACGCGCGGGGCAAAGCTCGTCGAAGACGGTGCAACCAAAGCCCCGGCTGACGACATGACCCGCAAGGGGTACGAACTCTGGTCCCGGCTCATGCCTTCGTCGATCTGGCAACAGATCCAGGACGACCAGTTGATTTATGTCGTTCCCGATGCGGGGATGAACGGATTGCCGCTGGAAACCTTGATCGTCCAGAACCCCGCCAGCCCCGATGCAAAAGATTGCCGTTACTGGCTCGATCAGGGGCCGGCGATTTGTTACGGCGCTTCCGCCACCGCGCTGCTCAAGCTCTGCGCGCCACCGGCCTCCAGCGCGCCGAAGCATTACACGCACCAGGCCGTTCTGTTGGGCGACCCGGTGCTGCAGCGGGAAGCCAGAGACCTGGGTCGGTCTGCAGCGCCGTCAGGCCAGACCAGAAATGCCGGCCTCGGCGGCTATGGCGCGCTCTCGCCGCTTCCCGGAACGCGCAAAGAAATCATGGGAATCTACGAGAAGCTCACGGGCCGCGGATATTCCCCCGGGCACGACGATTCGGTCCTGGTCCTCTTGGGCGAAGACGCCACCGCAAAGCGACTGGCGGAGGCCGCAGTCGGGACGCGGTATCTTCACCTGGCCACGCACGGCCTGGCCAGGTCCGGACAGGACGCGATTTACAGCAGCATTATCCTGACCCAGCCGCGGGTGGTCACCGCACAGGATACCGGGCTGCTGACGCTGGAGGATTTGTTTGATCATTGGGGCGGCAAGCTTTCCGGCACGGAGCTGGTGGTGCTCAGCGCCTGCGATTCTCAGGGAATTGATAGCGGCAAAGGCAACGCCGTCACCGATGAAGGCGTCTTCGGCCTTCCCTGGGGCTTCTGGTACGCCGGTTGTCCGGCGGTCGTCGCCAGTGAGTGGGAAGTGCAGGATGAGAGCACCGCCAGGCTGATGGAGGATTTCTATCGCAATCTGCAGTCTCCCGGTTGTCCATCGAAGCTTGCCGCGTTCACCGCCGCGCGAAAGCAGCTCCGCCAAGAATATCCCGAGCCGTTCTTCTGGGCCCCGTTCATTTATCTCGGCAATCCGAACTAAACCATCAGCGGCCGATTCTCATGTAGTCGGCGTCGCCGACGCCGATCCGCGTTGGATCACCCGCTCAGGCATTACGGGAGCCGCGGATGTACATCCGCGGCTTCTGTGCGCTCATCGGCTGCGCTTGAACGAGGGATGACGCAGTCGCGCATCAAGACAACTCCGCCGAGGGCGGAGTTGTCTGTGACTGCGAGATTGAAGCTTGGCGAAGGTCGTTCAAGCAAGAGCGTATGGCACGTTGCTCCCGGGACCGTCGGACATAGGCTTGCCGTAACCGTCGTTGCCGGGACCGCTGTCCGCCACGATCTCATGGCTCAAACGGAGGGAAGCGGCATATCCGCCGCCCAGACCCGGGCCATCGTCATCACGGGCAACCGGGGGCTTGCGAACGAGCGACGCATACCCGCCGCCGAGGCCGGGGCCATCGTCGTCGGCGGCGAGATGTGCTGTCAGGCAGTAGCCCGAACCGCCGGGGCCGTCAGCGTGGAAAGCGTCGAGTTGCGAATGGGCCTGCGCGAAACCGTTGCCCACCAGAACCAGTCCGAGGCCGGCCGGTACGACGGCAGCGGCCAAAACGCGATGGATGCGATTGCTCAGGATGGAAAACATGAGAGGCTCCTTGGTATTTCGGGTTTGAAGAACCCGTTCGATTGCTGGAAACTTTTCGCCGTTTCCGTGGGCGTCGGAAGCGATCTGCTTCTCACCCGGTGCTACGCGGCCGATCACCAAGCCTTACAGATCAATTCAAGAAATTCCGGAGCGGGTTCCCCGGCTTGCCGCTTCGGGATCAAGGGTGTTTTTTTGCATTTTTTGAGTTTCGTCGCGGCAATCTCTCTTTCTGCTCGAAAGGACGTGGGGAAGACAAGGGTGCGTGACACTTTCAGCAACGCTGGTCTTTCCCCCTCCCCTGGTACTCCGGGGGAGGGCTGGGGTGGGGGCTGTGTTGTACGCAAGCGCTCCATCGGCTCTCCGCGCCCTTACACAGCCGGGCCCCCACCCTAACCCTCCCTCGGAGTACCAGGGGAGGGGAAAAGAGAGCCTGCCGAAAGTCTCCCGCACCCAGGACATGGTCCAGCGTGTCAAATAAGCGACCGCGTGTTTGGATGTTGGACCCGCCGATTCGTATCGCCGATTGTTGGTGATGCGCAAACACACCACTCCGCCAGAGCGGAGTGGTGTGTATGGCGACGTTGTTGGATTGTTGAGTTGCTGGGTCATCCGCTTCTCGGCACCCACTTAAAAGATGAGATACGGGGTGCTGCCGCCGGGACCATCGAGAGCGATGGGGCCGGGATCGATCGAGGCATACCCGCCGCCAAGTCCCGGGCCGTCATCGTTGGCGGCGCTTTCGGAAGCGGCCACGCTGTTGGCCGATCCGCTGTCCTGGAAGCTGTCGACTTGCGCGTCCACTGTTGCAAACCTGTGGCTCATCAGCAGCAGGCCGAGGCAGGCCGGTCCGATGGCGACGACCAGAATTTTCGTGATTCGATTGTGCAGGCTGGTAAACATGATTTCGCTCCCTGGCACCGTGTCTTTTGGAAACTGTTCGCTGTTTCCTTCAGCGTGAGAAGCGATCTGCTTCTCACCCGGTGTTACGGAGGGGTTGTCTAACCCTTACAGACGAAATTGCGCCCGCGATAATTTTCGCAAGTTGTTGATCGACAACATATTGCGCGCTTACGGTGCCTCGGATGTACATCCGAGGCTTCTGAAATGCTTCGACTGCGAAGATGGCGCGAGGATCATGGCGCCGCTGCTTCTACTGCGATGACGGCGCGGGCCGCGCCGAGCTTGACTGCGGAACCGCAAATCGGCGTTCGTCAGCCTCAATCATGCGCCTTGAGATCGCGCTGAGCAGCCCGATGGCGATGTGATGATCCGCGGTCATCAGGCGAATGAGATCTTCCCGGCCCAGGGCCATCAGGCGGGTCGCGGCGCCGGCGCGGGCCGTCAATGTTCTTAAGCCGTGGCCGAACAGCGCCAACTCCCCGAAGACCCTTCCCGGGCCGTAGGTGGCAACGACAGTTGGAGGTTCCGGCGGATGAGCGTCTGACGCTGCTTCACCCTCGGAGGCCGCCGGACGATCCGTGGAGAAAGCCATGCTTCCTTCCAGAATGAGATAGAGCTCCGCGCCGCTGTCCCCCCGGCGGAACAGCACCTCGCCGGGCCGGCAGTCCACGACGCGCGCGGCGCGGGCGAGAAACGTCAATTGCTCCTCGTTCATCGAGCCGAAGACGTCGCTGAGCGCCAGTTGCCGCTGCAGATCTTGCAGCGAGGGCGCTGCCGTCGTCTGCTTCGCCCCCGGCTGGGACGCAATTCCGCGCTCCTGATTGACCAGCTCACGGAAGACGCCGTCGGCCACCGCAAGATCCTGATACGTTCCAGACTGGGCGATTTCACCGCGGTCCAGCACCACCACCTTGTCGAAGTCGCGGATGGTCGAGAGACGGTGCGAGATCGAAACGACGGTTTTGCCCTTGAATCCGTCGCGGATCATTTCCACCACCCTGGCCTGCGACGACTCATCGAGGCTCGCGGTTGCCTCGTCCATCAGGAGGATGCTCGGATTCTTGACGATGGCCCGCGCGATGCTCACCTTCTGCCGTTGGCCGCCGGACAGGTACTTGCCTCCTTCTCCGACGCGAAATTCGAGTCCCATCAGCAGCGCAGCCGGCAACAGCCCCGATTGTTCCAGAACCCGGCGCAGCACCGCATCGACTCGCTCCGCCGCGCCGAGCACGCGCGCGTTCACACGACCTCCCAGCAGATTTTCCCGAACCGGCAGCCCTTCCACGTCACGGCGCGACATCAAGTCATCCCACCGCTGCCGGAAGACTGCCTCACCGGCGATGAGCGTTTTGCGCAGCGATCGCCCGGTCTCGGAATGGAGCCGACGCCGTCTCGTCGCGGAGGTGCGAGAGCGCGACTTCCGCATCGACGCCTAGCGCGACGCCCAGCAACGTCTGCCGCACCGACAGCGAGAGTTCGCCCACTTTCGCGGACGAAAGATCCTCCATTTCCACGCGTCCGCCGGCGTCGAGATAGGTCGGAAGAAACTGCAGCAGCGCCGGCGCCTGCTGAGCCACTTTGACGGCCAGCAACCGTTCCGCGCGAAGCCGCCGGGTTCCGAGGTGAATGAGCTCTTCGAGAAAATCATCCCCGGCCAGCACGTTCATCGCCCGCCAGTCGTCGTCCGCAGCGGCCCCGGGCCCCAGCAGATTGTCGCGCAGCGTTCCGGGAATCCACCCGTCGACGTCGAATGCGATCATCTCGGCGCTGCCGGCGTTCCCCAGCGCTTCGGCGACCGCTTTTTTCAGCGCGCTTCCGTGCGACCCAAGTGCGTCGGCATGAGTGCCGGCCGGCGCGGGGTTATCCAGGCATTTGCGAAGCACGTCGTCTTCCAGGGCTACCAGCCGGATGATCCGCAGCAGCTCAGCATCGAGGCCGGCCGCGTCCTTCGCGCCCGACAAACGCGAGACATCAAGCGGCCCGTCGTCATCATGCAAGCACCCTTCTGTCTCCCGACGCAATCCCAGCAGGATGTTGTTGCGAAGACTCGCATCCATCAGCAGCGGCTTCTGCGCGACAAACGCAACACGTTGAGCGATCCGCAGAATGTCGTATTCGTCGATGCCCTGCCCCGCGAGCCGCAGCCGTCCCGACGAGGGTTCAACCCCGCGCACCACCAGTTGCATCGCGGTCGTCTTGCCGCATCCTGCCGGACCGCAAAACGCGACGTGCTCGCCTGCAGCAATCGTCAGCTTCACACCGTTGAGAATCTTCGACCCGGAGCCGGTCCAGACGCTCACGTCGTCATACGCCACGTCAGATCTGTCCGGCAACGGCAGGCTCGCCTTGGCGCGATCGAACACCAGCGGCTGCTCGAAATATTCGGCCACTCGCCGCACATTCTCCCGCGTCATCCGCCATTCGATGAGAAACAGCCCCAGTTCCATTGACGGCTTCTGAAAGAGCTGCACGATCAGCATGAATTCGATCACGCCGCCCCAGTCCATCGGCCGCGCGATCTTCAGGAGCGCCGAATGGTCGGAGCAGAGTGCCGCCCCCAGCCAGAAGAGCGTGCCGTACTGCACGACACCCACCAGCGGCGTGATTGCCTGGAACAACGCCTGAATTTGCGCCATGTCCTGCAGCACGACTCGATAGCGATCGAAGGATCGCTTCAGACCTGCCAGGCCATAGTCAAACGCGTAATGTCCCCGCAATTCCGGCGTCAGGGTCACCACTTCGCTCCCCTGTGCGCGGATGGTGTCCCACACCTCACGCGTCCGTTTGCTGATCCGCTGCACCGTTGGATCAAAAAACGTGTAATAGCGGCTGAGCAGCGCGAGCGGGATCATGCAGGCGCCGAGGAACAAATTGTGCGACATCATCACCGCGCCGAAGATGACCATGCTCATCACCGCCACCGGCGCGGTGACCGCCGCGTTCACCAGCACACGTCCCACCGCGTTGGCGTCATCCAGCACGCGCGAATTGATTTTCTCCACTTCCCGGTCGCGAAAAAAATCGGCCGAAAAGCGGACGACCCGCGCGAATGTGTCGAGCATGAGATGCCGCGCCACCTCCTCCTGCAGGCGGCCCTCAATCCATTTTCTCCAGTAGTTGACCCCTGCAAACGCCAGTTGCGAACCGAACAGGATCAGGATCCATTTGGTGACGACGCCCATGTCCACATGCGGCGCATTCCCCTTCCCGCCAACGCTGCAAAGATGGGTGAGCCGTCCGATCACGAACGGCATCACCAGCGACAATGCGGCCGCGGCCACCCCGGCCGCCCAGAGGATCGCCAGCTTTGCGGCCCGGGCCGGGAACAGATATCGAAGAAACGGCCGATTTACGTGTTTCACCGGATCGCGATCCTATGGACCGAGACCGAAGATTCAAAGATTCCACCTGGGCCTGTTCCCGAGCCCACGCTATTCGACGACGCTCGCGCCGGCGCCCTGCCGCCAAGTGCTTACGCTTGAATAACTCGATCAATTCTAAAACTTCGAGTCACGCGATCAGGTAGCACGGCCGTCTCGGCGCCGTCTCGGCTGTGGCCGTGGAATCACAGCCCGGACGGCTGTGCTACTGGGGAGCCGACCTCCGCTGGCATCCAAATCATTGCAATCTGCTTCGTGAAGATTCGTGCGAATTCGTGTTGATTCGTGTTCTGCATTACCCGGATCTCCGGACCGGGCGGGATTGCGCACAGCCGATCAGAGTTGATTGTTTGCGGCCTGCGCTGAAAGTACGATCACCTCGCGCAGGGAGATGAAAGGCAAGCAGTCGTGGCATTGCGAGTTCAGGTGATCACCGGCAGTGCTCCGCGTCAGGAGTTCAAGCATCCGAGCGGCCCGCTGGAGTTCGGGCGCAGGGCGCACGCGAGGCCAGACGGTGCCGGATCGACGATGCCACGGTTTCGCAGGATCACCTGCGAATTCTGGAACTGGGCGGCGGCCTTCTAAGAGCGGAGAATCTGAGTCAGCGCATGCCCGTCGGTCTCGTGGCATCCGGGGCCCTTGCGCGGGCCAATCGCGCGAGTTGACGCTGCCGGCTGAGCTGTCAATCGGCCAGGTGAAACTTATCATCGAGCCGGCGGATGCGCCTGTCGACTCAGCCGTTGCCTCGACGACGCATCTTCAGGAAACGCAGGAATTTGTCCCCATCCCCCGCACGCTTCACGTCCCCGCTTCCGATCGGCTGGCCGAGTGGATGCACACGGTCATCGAGCTGGATCGCATGCCGGCCGGGTCTTCTGAGTTCTATACGCGCGTCGCCCGCGCGCTCGTCGATCTGATCGGTATGGACCTTGGATTGGTACTGCTTTTGAAAAATGATGAGTGGGCCATGATCGGCACGGCGAGAAAAGCCGACGACGTTGAATTCCGCTACAGCCGCACGCTGGTCAAGCATGTCACGACGCGACGGCAGACATTCTTCGAGGACCTGAAGCAACTCCGGCAGCAGGCCGCGAGCCTGGAGGACGTGCAGGCGGCGGTGGCGTCGCCCGTCTTCGGACTCCACGACGAAATTATCGGCGTTCTGTACGGGTCGCGCGGCGCCGGCCTGGCGGCGCGAGGGATCGACCCAATGGAGGCGCAACTGGTTCAGCTTCTTTCCGCCGCCGTCGGCGCGAATCTGGCCCGGGCCGCCGCCGTCCGCACGCGGGTTCAGTTCGAGCAGTTCTTCTCCCCGGAACTGGTGAGCGAACTGGAGCGTGATCCCAATCTGCTCGAAGCGCGTTCCGAAGAGGTCACGCTGCTCTTCAGCGACCTTCGCGGCTTCACCGCCCTCTCGCAGCGCCTCGGCGCGGAGAAAACCTGCCGGCTGATTCGCGACATGATGGAGGCGCTGTCCAACCAGATCGTCGCCTACGGCGGCGTCATCGTCGACTACTCCGGCGACGGGATCATGGCGATGTGGAACGCGCCCGCGAAGCAAAGCGACCACGCGCTCTGCGCCTGCCAGGCCGCGCTCAGCATGATCGGCGAACTTCCCGGACTCAACGAGCGTTGGGCCGCCGAAACCGGTCCCCTTATTTTGGGCATCGGCATCAATTCCGGTTCGGCGCAGGTCGGCAATACCGGCAGCACGCGCAAGTTCAAATACGGCCCGCACGGGCACACCGTCAACGCTGCCAGCCGGGTGCAGGACGCCACCAAGAAGCTTGGCATCCCGCTGCTGATCACCGCCTCCACGTGCCAGCAGTTGCCGGCGTCACTCTACACCCGCCGGCTCGGCCAGGTGCGTCTCGCCGACGTGAGCGTGCCAATGATGCTCTACGAATTTCATGGGGAGCGCGCGCAGCCCGAATGGCTCGCCCGCCGTGAGGCATACGAGAAGGCGTTGGCACTGTATGAATCGAAACAATGGCGGGAGGCATGTCAGGTTCTTGCTCCGCTGGTCAGCTCCGGCGCGTCGGACAGAACGGCCGATCTTCCCTCGCGGAGATTGCTGCAACTGGCGCAGACCTGCATGGAGCGATCGCCGGACCCTTTCGATCCAGTCATCGCCGTAGTCAGCGGCATGACCGCAGGCCCGGCGTCAATTGACACCGGCGCACGCCGAAGAGCCAGCGACCGATAAGGCCGAATGGGTAAGATGCCACGGCTCGGTCATTCGAATCCGGAGTATTGGTAAATGTTCCAAGGCGGCCTGACGGGATTCGGTGTTCGGGGCGTTCGTCACTGGCGCGGGCTCCTCGTCGAAACGTTCGCCGGCTGGTGGGAAGATCGCGCGCCGCGCCTTGGCGCCGCTCTGGCGTATTACACCGTGCTCGCGTTGGCGCCGGTGCTGGTGCTGGTGACCCCGCTGGCTTCGGCCATTCTTGGTAATCCGAGCGAGGCGCGCAGCGAGATCCGCCAGGAGTTTGCGCAACTGATCGGCGAGCAGGGCGCCAGGGCCGTCGATGATGTTCTCTCCGCCGTCGGCCGCCATGGCGGAACGACAGGTCCGGCGGCGCGGATCCTCAGCATCGGAGTGCTGCTGTTCGGCGCATCGGGGGTGTTTGCCGAATTGCAGGAAGCGCTCGACACGATCTGGGAGGTCGCCCCCAAACCCGGGCCGGCGCGATGGTTCTCCTTCCTCCGGAAGCGGCTCCTCTCCTTCGCGATGGTCCTGGGCATCTGTTTCCTCCTGCTGGTTTCGCTGGTGATCAGCGCGGCATTATCGGCGCTGCGCCACTACGCCGACCGGCAGTTTCAAGGACTCTCCGCCGCGTGGACAGTGCTCAGCGCGGTCGCGTGGGTCGGGGCGAGCGCCCTTGTCTTTGCGTTGATTTACAAAATTCTGCCGGATGTGACTGTTCGCTGGCGGGATGTCTGGATCGGCGCCCTGATTACCGCCGGGCTTTTCACGCTCGGCAGATATGCGATCGGGGAATACCTCGGCAAGAGCAGCATCGGCGATCGCTACGGCGCGACCGGCTCATTGGTGGTGATTCTGGTCTGGGTTTATTTCTCAGCCCAGATTCTTTATCTCGGCGCCGAGTTCACCAAAGCCTATTCTCGCCAAACCGGCGCGCCGGTGGAGCCCGAAGCGATCGCCGTGCCGATCACCGAGGAGGCCCGCGCGCAGCAAGGCATCGCTCATCATGAAGTCGTCGAGGCGGTCAAAGAGATCGTTGTTCAGAGAGATCGTGAGACGTAACGTCACGATTCGGTATCGTCTTCTTCTGTGGATTCCGCCCGCCCTTCCGCTTCGAGATGCTCGAAGTTCGGAAACCTGGTGATCTCCGCCTGCACTTTTTGACCGCCCAGCAGATCCTTCACGCCGCCGACGAACCCGGCGATCATGGCGTTCCACTGCCCGACGGTCTTCGCCAGCGCCTCGACGTCGCGCTTCTCCCAATATTCGCCCTCATCGGAAACCTCGTGAAGGATGCCCAGATCACGCGCGTGATCGAGCAGGCTCACGATCGCCAGATGACAGCGCAGGAAGTTTTCGAGGTCGCCGTTGCCGGGGTTCGACGCGTACTGCGTCTTGCAAAACGACTGCCACATCCAGTCCGAAGGGAGTCCGGTCCGCACTGGCTCGACCCCATCGCCCAAATCAGCATTGGCCGTGCCGGGGTATCGGCACAGACCGAAGTTGGCTGCTTCGGATCCCTTCCCCGGCAATGTTGTAAATGCGATCACGTGATCGGGCGCAACATCGACGCGCCGGTCATCCCGCTCCACATATTGACTTGCCTGAATCAGCAGCCAGTGCTGGTCTGCTTCGTGAAATGGTTTCTGCCAATCACACGCCTCGCCCGACAACTCGAACGTCTTGCCGACGCGCTCGAACGGAAGCTCCGTGGTGCGCTGACGAAGCTGCTCGACCAGCGCGCGAGCTTCTTCGGCGGCGCGGGCGGTGGAACGCAAGCTGTAATGGATGGTAAGGCCCATGAGTGAGCATTGTAGCTGGTTGTGGTGCGGGTTTCAGGCCTGCTCCCCAGAGGCAGGCTGCAAGCCTGCACCACAACGTCACATGAACCTGAAGACGGCTCTAATGCGGGCGTTTGAGAAACGCCACGAACGTCCCGCCGTTGAGAAGGATCTGGGCGACTTCCCATCCTTGCGTGGAGTATTGGTTGATGTCCGTCACGAGCGCCTCCGGCGAGACGTTGGAGACGGAGAGATATCGGAATCGTCTGGCGTGCTCCCCCGGCGGCAGGATCCCGCCGGCCGTCTCGTCCGATCGCGCGATGAAGCCGGTGCTGCCGTGCGTCTCCAAGGGAATCGGGGCTGTGTTCATGTCCAGCATTGTACCAAGCTTCCCCTCTGCAAATGTACCCGATGCGAGATTCCTCCTTCCCGGGGGTGTGGCGCTCGAAAGTGGCGATCGGCTCCGAGTAGGGCGGGATTCATCCCGCCGATTTGTTGGCCGGCTGAGAAAACGGCGGGATGAATCCCGCCTTACGATCGCAAAATCTGCAATCGCCACAAATAAAAGTTACACCCCCTTCCCGAGCGGGCGATCATCGCGTACGCCCAAGGGGCAAGTCGAGCTCGAAGTTTCTGAACGGGCCTGTAAACCAAGAGCTCGTTGCATTACCCCCTCTCCCGGTACTCCGGGAGTGGGTTGGGGTGAGGGTGACGCTCAACTCACCGCTGTCTGCGACGGAGCAACCACCGTCGTGACCGGGATCAAACCCGCCGCGCCGACCTGCGCGATCAGATAGACGTTTCCAGCCTGCAGGACGCTGGCTTTAGTCTTCAGGTTAAAGCGGTAAACGCGGGAGCGCGACGGTTTGATGTTCAGGCGGGCGCGGAAACTCGCGATCTGCGTGCCGGTCCCGTCCAACATTTGATCGGAAGAAGCGAAAATCCGGACGATCGACGTGCCGATGGCGGCGGAGTTGCCGACGTTGGCGAGATTCAGCACCAGCGTTGCGGATTTCCCGCGTTTGATCGCGGCGGGCGACCTGAGGGCGCGCGCAGAGTGACGGTGGGCGCGGAGATCGTCGTTGGAGCACTGATCGCCAGATTGTCGGTCTTGGTGCTCTCGGTGATCGCGTTGGCGGGGTCAATCGACGCGATGATCGAATAGGCGCCGTTCACCAGCCCGGCGGGATATTTGAAATGCAAATTCACCTTCGTGGCGCGTCCCTGCTTGAGCTGCAGCCGAAGCGGAACGTCGATGATTTTGGTCGCGCCCAGCAGCGTCTGCGTGCTTGAGGCAAAGAGCGTGATCGTGACGCGTCCATGGGCGGTGGCTGTCCCGGTGTTGTTGAGCTGAAGCGTGAGCTTGCCCTTGGACCCGCCGACGACGGTGGCCGGCGGGGATGTCAGGAACTTGCCGGTGAGATTGGGCGCCAGCGTGCCGGCTGGCGCTCCATTGGGCACATCCGCGAACGAAGGGCCGACGGCTGCGCCGGTGGTGACAGTGACATTCACGGCTGGGGTGAGAGCTGTCTGCGCGGCGGGGGGAATTTCTGTGACGGTGTCCGTGCCGGCGGAGAGGTTGCTGAAGCGGTAGCTGCCGGTGGCGTCGGTGGTGGTGCTGGTTTCCCCGGCGTCGAGCGTGCCGTTCTGATTGGCGTCGAGGAAGACGGTGACACCACTCAGAAGGGCGCCTGTGAGTCCGTTGTAAACCTGTCCGGAGAGGCTTGCGGGGGCGGTTCCGAGAATCACGCCGAAGTTTTCACCTTCGACAGAAGCGTTGGTGAGCGCCACGCTGTTGCCGGCGTCCGATGAGGGGAACGTCTGGCTGAACCCGGCGGGGAAGACCTCGCGGATCAGGTACGTCTGATCGGCGGGAAGACCGGCGATGGTGTAATTGCCGGAGGCGTCGGTCACAGCCTGCGGTTGACCGGTGGGATCACCCGTGCCGTTGACATCGGCGTAGACAACGACGCCGGATATACCCGCTTCACCGGCGTTTTGCACTCCATCGTCGTTTTGGTCATCGAAGACGGTGCCGGAAATGGAAAGCTCGCCGGCGGATGCGACGCTGACCGAAAAATTTCCCAGCTCCCCGCTTGAAGCATGATTGGCGTGTACATCTGTGATTGCATTGCCGTTCAATTCGATCGAGTAGGTTCCATTATCTGAACTGTTGAACGCACCCGATGGAGCGGCGACGGTATACGTGACGGTGCGCGGGGAGCCATTGCTATTGGTGTCAACGACCGCGCTCACTACCGGAAGTGTCGTTGCAACAGCCGGAGCGGCCACGCCGCTGGCGGGCGGCGTTGCAATCCGCGCGACACTGACCGCACCGGCGGACTGCAGTGAGGCGGAACTCAAGTCGGAGTTGTCGGCATACACAACCGTAAAAGAATACGTTGCTGCGGACGAAGTCAGCGGGCTTGCTGAGAGCGTCGGCACGATCCCGGGCAATTGGAGTGATTGAGCGCTGGTCCCACCGCCGGAGCTCGATTGTTCCGCCGAGCCGACATTGACGTTGTCGCCGCTGGCATCGCCAAAGGAACTGGTAATGCCCTGGCCGCTGGCACTGACATCGGGACCAATCAGTCCGGGTGTAGCAGCGGCCGTGCTGGCATTTGTTGGGGAAAGTTGCTGGCCGTTCACGAGATTTTCATCATCAACCGTGCCGTCGGCGTTGAACGCGGCCACGGCCAGTTGCACATTTCCGGAAGCGTCGGTGCTGGTGCCGCTGACCACGATTTGGCCGCCGGGTTGGATGGCGACGCTGTCGGCATCGTCATCGCCGCCGAAATTGGAGGTGACCAGGCCGGTGCCGCTGGCGCCGAATGACGTGTCGGCGGTGCCGTCAGTGTTGAGACGTTCGATTGCAAAATCCGCGGTCGCCGCGGGTGTTCGATTCGCCACGACGATGCGGCCCGACTCGTCCAGGGCCAGCCCAATGGAATGATCCAGCCCTGAAGAGAGATCGGTCCGCACTCCCAGAGCGGAAAGTTGCTCCACCTGGCTGTGATTAAAGCCGGGCAGCAATGTCCCGACCGTATCGACTTCGGCAACATCAACATTCGCTCCATCAGAACCCGCCGCGACGATCGTGCCATCGGATCTGACTGCAATCTGACCCACTTCCCCTTCGTTGGGGTGTTGCGCGCCTGTCGGTATGGGCAACACAACCTCAAAACTGTTCAAGGGTGAGCCGGTGGCGGAATAGCGTGCAAACGCCCACGAGCCGTCGGAACCGCCCGCCGTGACGATGGTCCCGTCGGGCGCTACCGCCACGGAGTAGGCAACTTCAGAAGACGCGAATTGGTTGATTGTCGTCGTAACGTCGCCGCTGTGGCTGGGGCCGAAGCTTGTATCCAGCGTTCCGTTGGCGCCAAAGTGCGCCAGCAGAAAATGATTCCCGCTGGTGCCGGCCACGAGAATGGAGTTGTCGCTCTCGACGGCTAGCGCAAACGCCGCGTCGTTATTGCCGGCGGGCGAGACGTAGAGGCCGTTGGCGGCGAATGTCGTATCCAGACTGCCGTCAGGGAGGAGACGCTCAATCACCAGTTGGGCGTCGCCCGCGCCGGTGTCCCCCTGGAGTCCGGCGAGGATGATGTCGCCGTCGCTCTGATGTCCGATCGCCTGGGCGACGAAATTCGGATTGCTCGATCCGGTGAACGCGAAACTGGAATTAAACGGGTCGATGTTGACTTCATAGAGCGCCAGGACAGCGCCAGAAGGAACAACATCCTGGCCGCTGGTGTTGGTCACCGGGTCGTTGGGATTGAGCACGACGTGGTAGCCCGTGTCCGCGGAAGCGAAAAACGCGCCGCCTGGTGCTCCCAGAAAATAAGTCGCGTCGACGATCTTTCCACCGTCGAGTGCGTTGACTGATTTGAGCGAGCTCGTGAGCGAGCCGACGAAGCTGACGAGGTTATTGTTGCTGATTGAGGAGATGTCGATTCCGGTCGGATCGGAATAGGTCACCTCAAGGGTTCTGCCGGTGGTTCCGGGAACATTGACGTTGAAATCGGCGCTGGGCTCAAACGCCACCGCCAGCGGCCCGGAGAGCGGCTGCAGACCGGTCGCGCTAAATTGGACCGACGTGGCGGGAGCCGACTGGCCCGAGACATCGAACACCTGGCCGGATTGAAAGGCGATTGAATAATTCCCGTTGGCGTCCGAATCCCAGACGCCTCCGGGTGATTGGACAAAGTAGCTGACGTCATATGTGGTACCGCCGGCGAACGAGCGCGACTGGTCGCCGAGCACTTTGAGCGGGCCGGACGACCCGCTTACCACGATGTTGGACGGAGAAATTCCGGCGGGAATCAGTCGCGACGAATCGGTGAGCACCACATCGATTTCAAACACCCCGGCTCCCTGGATGGCGGCCGGGGGGTTGATCTGCACCGAAGCCCCGCTCAGCAATAGACGGCTCTCCAACACCTCCAACGCAGGGACAATCGCGCGGCGAAGCGAACGACTTGCGCAACCGAAACAACGCGGGTTGAACATGCATTCACCCAATCTTGTGCTCGAAAATAAATGCTCCCCCTTACGAAATAGCCGGTCGGATCTTTTCTTGTGCCACATCGCGTCGGCCCCTCACCCATCGGCCGAGTCTCTAATACAAAATATAACGACGCGCGGCACCGAATGGCAACGCTGCTTCGCTCCTCCGCGGTAGCCAAGCCGGGCAATTGCATCTGCCCTCTGGAAGGACGATCTCCAATTGTGGTGCAGGCTTCCAGCCTGCTTCCCAGGCAGCAGGCTGGAAGCCTGCACCACAAAACCGCCATATGCAATTGGCGCGGTTAGCCAAGGGTGACATTTTCCGCGGCCTCTCTTTTCCCCGCCCCTGGTGCTCCGGGGGAGGGTTAGGGTGGGGGCTTGATTGGGATGTCGTAACTCATGTCAGTTCGCCGGCGCAGTGGTTGGCGGTTGCTGCATGCGACGACGGATCGCCTGCGCCATGAACGCCGCCAGGTCGCCGCGCGTCATCTCAAGCTGGAAGAACACGATGCCCATTTCGTCGCCAGTCTGCTCGCCGTAGCGAACGCGTTGCGGCGGCTCATGCGGGTTCCTCGGATTGTTGGCGGAATTGTCGTATCGGTAATCGATGTCCACCCGCGTGCCGGCGGGAATCGTCATTGCCCGGCGATATTGGTACTGCTCCTGCCAGCTCCAGTCCCACTTGGGAATCCAAATCAGCGGCTTGACCGTGCCGTCCGGCAGCGTCGCCACGACTTTGATTTCCTGACACAGCAGGTGAGCGTGCGGCGTAATCCCTTCGAGCGTCACCTGGTTTGGAAGCGTGAATTGATCGTGAAGGCGGTAATCGCTGTCGCCTGCGGGGATGTCGATTCGCCGAACGCTGCGCGGATAGCTCACCAGCAACTTGCTCGGCACGTTCTTTTTGAAATAGATTCCGACCGTCGATTGCTCCTGCTCGGGCTTGCCCGTCGGATGAAAGTGCGTCTGCACCACCAGGTCCGCTCCCGGGCGGATCGCCCGGCCGACATCGTCGGGCAGGAACTGCGGCTGATATCCCGGCGCCCATCCGCCCAAGCCGCCCGACGGCATAAAGCCCGGACCGCCTGAATGCCAATAGCCCGGCTGACCGTCCTTGGCTTGCGCTTTGAGACGTCGGCCGTTGCCATTGTTGTCGAGATAAAAGATCGCGTGATGCAAAACGCGCAGGGTTGCTCGGCCGGAAATCCACGGCAGCGACATACTTCATGACATCGAGATTCAGCGGAATCACAAAACACCGGTAGACATCCCGCCCTTCCGCGGGAACCGTGAACGGCCTGGGCACCTTCACAACCAGGTCCGGCTCGCCAAGCTGCCAGCCCGACGCAAACGTCGGTGCCGGCGGCATGTCCGCCGGATTTCCCTCGGGCTTCCCCGCCTTGACCCATGCATCGATCGTCGCGATCTGATCGTCGGTAAGACGTCGAATCCCGACGAAGTCGCCAAAGTCCGGCGCCGCCTTCCACGGAGGCATCAGTCGGTCGTCCGTGACGGACGCAATGTCATCCGCATGCTTGCGCACCTCCTGATACGTCATCAGCGAAAACGGCGCAACTTCGCCGGGGCGATGGCAGGTCACGCAGTTTGAAAAGACGATCGGCGCGATGTTCTTCGCGAACGTTACGTCTCCCGTGCCCGGCATCGGCGTCAACGCGGAATGATCGGCAAGCGTCGCCGCCGGTGCATGCCGGCTGACAAAAACAAACGCCGACGCGGCCGCGAGCACCGCGGCAAGCATTATCGATCCAATTCTTTGCATTGGACGTCTCCTTCGGAATCGGTGGGCATAGCTGCCTCCGTCCACATATCTTCGCGTCTATAACGCATTTGACAATTCGTTATTGCATTTGACTCAGCTTTAATAACATCCGGGAGCCGTGGTGGCATGACGACGGGGAGATCGTCGCGCGGCGGCCAAAGCTCCGCAGCGGCTTGCCTGAGAAAAGTTGATGCCAAGTCGGACGGGGCGGAGTTTGCGACAAAATGACGTTGCGCACTCAGGCGCCATCCGCAACCACTTTTAGCCAACTAACAGAGGGTAGGATAGCCGCGGCACGTGGCACGTACCCGCGCGCGTTCATTGAATTGTTGACGGTGATCTGGACATTCCAAGAAGCACATACATCGCCTCTTCGCGGTCTTAAGCAACCAGATAAATGCGGAACTTAGCGCCAGCCTTCAGTGCTTGAGCGAGGATGCCCTCCAGATCTTTGAGCTCGGCCAACAGTCGCTCAGTAACGTCGGCAGGCTGCCATGCTCGCTGGCCCGCGGGCTTCCGCCCCTTCGGGATGATCACTCGGGCTTCCGCGTAGTGCGTTTGCAGGGCTCTGATTGTTGGTAGCGCGTCCGCTGGCTCGAACCACTGAATAGGTGCGGCCTTAGCGATAGCTTGCTTCAACTCGTCGGGATCATCGATGAACTCAGCAAGTCCCTGCGGATCGTAGCTCTGAAAGCCGGTGAGCGATGGCACTCTCAGTTTCGCACACAATGCCTCCATGGGTCGGTGATCACCAACAAGTCTTGCCAAGATCCGCCGCTCGTTGTTCATCTCGACATCGAGTGGTTGGCTCGTGGCAATGTAAAGTGTGTTTCCCATAGTCGTCGCTCCCGGGTCGCCGCGTTTCGAGTCTCTTCAGTCCCACCAAAAGAAAAAGTACATTTTCTGCTTCAGTTCCCAAGCCACCAAACGGACGTTCCACTGAACGTCTTTGAGGAGCATGTCGAGGAATTCCGCAGGAAGATGGGCTGCAGCGGGGCCATTGCAGTACCTGGCAGTAATCTGCTGTAAGCAGCTTTCGGAGACAGCAGGGCAGAGCGCCTTTGCGGCGGCACGAACTTCCTTCGTATACCTTCGTTTTGAGCCAATACCGGAATGAAGATCGCACGAGTCAGGGCGAAATAGATAGACATCCTCCGCAAAGCCGCAGAGATCGCCCGGAAGGGATCGGAATGTCACAGCCACCCAATCCGTGGAGGCGCCGACGATCTCCAGATCGCAAAGCCTTTCGTAGTACTTGAGCTTCTCGCGAATCACCTCCGGCCCGCTGTGGTGCTCGGCGCAGGGAGTGGTCGCGTCAAGGATTGCGAAATGATCGGTTGAGCGCAGGAGCGCTAAAGCGTCGCCGGTTTTGAGCCCGTCAGGCTCATGCAGGTGGGTCCAAAAAGCGCGGTAGCCTCGTTGGATCAGATCCGGCTGGATAGTTTTCAGAATGGTTTCAGCAGCCTCTCCGTCAATCACCCGGGCGGCAACCCCGGCCAGTTCACCACTTGCCTCGCGGAACGGGCTCAGTTGACTCTTAGTGGCAGCCCCGAATAGCTCCGCCACTTCAGTCTCAAAACCGAGCTGCGCCGCCAGCGAGATTTCATCGGGTCCAAGCGGCATGCAGATCCCTGGCAAAACGTTTATCGTTGTCCCTGCTTCCCCTGCTCCTCAGCGCGGCGTACGTTTTGGAGCTTACCACAATTATCACCGCATCGCGGCTCCCGCGGCGTCCGCCGCCCTCAATGGGTGTAGCGCCCGAAAGTAGCGGTCGGCTCCGAGCAGGGCGGGATCTATCCCGCCGATTTGTGGCCGCCCGCGAAAACGGCGGGATGAATCCCGCCCTACCACCGCAATTTTCCGCCGTCCCCCCGCACATGATGGAACGGGGTGCCGCCGCATCGGCCCTGCCTGGCGACTGCACCGCCTGCTCCAGATATAAAGCTCACCATGCCCGTGCGCAACTGGACCATCACGCTCATTTCCCAATCCCTCGACGAAGACACCGTCGCGGCTGAGCCGATGTTGTTTCCCGAACTGTTGTGCTGCGACCGCAATCCCGCTCGCGCCACCGCCACCATCACCCGACTGGCCGGCCAGATCCTGCTGAAAATTCCCGCGCTCGAACTGCATCGAAGAGTTGTGCCGTCGGATGCGCGCGTCGAGTCGATCGAGATCATGCTCGATCCTCCGGCGCGAATGCCCGACTGGGAGAATCCGATTGCGCTGCGCTTCGATATCGTTCGCTGGCGACACGCAAGCGAGGGATTTCTCGCGTACGTCCCGGTTCTTGGCATCGAAGTGATTTGCCGGCGCGAACCCGAAATGTCCGCCCTGCTGAAGGATCAGATCCTCGCGGCAATCAAGCGTTTAAAAATCGTCGAATCGCTCTTTGAACTTGCTTTATCGCAGCGCACGAGCAAGACCGAGGTCATTCCGCTCAGTTTTCCCGTGCAACTGAAGACCGCGCGCCAGCGGGAGCAGGACGACCAGAGCGACGGCCAATCCAAGGGCAAACTCGTGATCGAGCAGGTCGGGCTTGTGCTCGGCGAAAAACCGCTGCGCCCGGCCTACGAAGTGGATGGCATTGTGGATGATCTGGCAGACGCGCTGGGCGCTACCGGGCCGCGCAGCGTGCTGCTGATCGGCCCGTCCGGCTGCGGAAAGACGGCCATCGTCGAGCAACTCGTCCGCCGGTGGAAATCGTTGCGGGCAGGATCGCCGGTCTGGTCTACCAGCGGGGCGCGCCTGATCGCCGGAATGAGCGGTTACGGCATGTGGGAGCAGCGCACGCAACGTTTGTGCAAAGAAGCGGCCCGCGAAAACGCCATCCTCCACGTCGGCAATCTCATCGAACTCATGCAGGTGGGTCGAGTTGGTGGCGGCGGCGGAATCGCGGGATTTCTCCGGCAATATATCGGCCGTGGCGAAGTCCTCGTGATTGCCGAATGCACGCCTGAGCAATTGCCTTTCATCGAGCGTCTCGATCCCTATTTGCTGGAGCTGTTCCGTCAATTACGCGTCGAAGAACCCGATATTCCCACCGGCCGCAGGATCCTCCGCAGCATCGCCGAAGGGGAGCAGCGCCCGGTGACGATTGAGGACGATTGGCTGCCCGCCCTCGACCGCCTGCATCGGCGCTTTGCCACGTATTCCGCGTACCCCGGGCGGCCGGCGCGGTTCCTGCTCAATCTCCTCAAGGACGTTCCCGCCGATCGCGCGCTGACGCCGGCTGATGTCATTGATGCGTTCGCCAGAGAAACCGGTTTGCCGCGATTCATGCTCGATCCGCGCGTGCCGCTTGATCTGTGCGCAGCGCACGACTGGTTCGCCGCCCGACTGATCGGCCAGTTGCGCAATCGAACTTGTGGTGGATCTGCTGGCAACCGTTAAAGCTTCTCTCACGCGCCCGAATCGGCCGATCGCATCACTGCTGTTCATCGGGCCAACCGGCGTTGGCAAAACCGAAATGGCCAAGGCATTGGCCGAATATTTCTTCAGCGACCGCGCGCGCCTCACCCGCTTCGACATGAGCGAGTTCGCCGGGCCCGCCGCCGTCGAACGGCTGATCGGGACTTCACATGGCAACGAAGGCCTGCTCACCGCCAAAGTGCGCGAGCAGCCGTTTTCCGTCATCCTGTTCGATGAATTTGAAAAAGTTCACCCGGCATTCCTCGATCTGCTGCTGCAGGTGCTCGGCGAGGGGCGACTGACCGATGCCGCCGGCCGGCTGGCTGATTTCTCGAACACCATCGTCATCATGACCTCCAACCTTGGAACGGCATCCTTTGGCCGCGGGAACTTCGGTCTCAATCGAACCACCGGCCCATCCGGCCCGACGGGCCAGCCTGACGCCGAACGCCATTTCACCGATGAAGTCCGTGATTTCGTCCGACCCGAACTTTTCAACCGCATCGATCGCATCGTCCCCTTCCTGCCGTTGGAGCGGGATGTCATCGAGCAGATCGCCAGGCGGGAAATCGAACTCGTTGCGCAGCGGGACGGCGTCAAGCTTCGCGGGATGACCTTGCGATTATCTGCTGAAGTGCTGACCCATCTGGCCAAAAGCGGATATGACATCCGCTACGGCGCCCGACCGCTGAAGCGCGCCGTCGAGCGCGAGCTTCTCGCGCCGCTCGCCGATGCCGTCAATGCATATTCGCCCGATCTCCCGCTGGAAGCCGACGCCACCGCCGAAAACGGCGCGATCCGAATCACCGTGCGAGCGCAGCGCATAGCGGCGCCACGGCACCGCCGGCGATCATCGGAACCATGGCGGATGATTGCGCACAGGTCCGCCGCGACGTGCAGAAATGCCAGCGCTGCGCCGCGGTGCTGACAGTCGTCAATCAGCTCTTCCGCCTCGAACAGGAAGAGGCTCGCCAGCAAGCCCGGCGCAAATCCAAAGAAAAACCGATCTTCAATGAGGCCCGCGCTGGGCGCATGAAGTTGCTTCGCCAGATTACAGACGCGCTGGAGCACCTCTCCCAATCGATCGATCTGATCGAAAATGCCTGCCTGTCGGCATTCTACCAATCCAATCCCGCCGGGCTCTCTGGTCAGCGCGAAGAGATCAACCGGTTGCGGGTTCGCTTCGAAGCGTTGCTGCTGTCGCTGCTGGCGATGCAAACTGCCAGGCCGCACAATGTCGTCATCGGCATTCTCGGTGACCGCGCCCGCGTTCACGAGCTGGCAGCGGTCTATTGCGGCATCGCCGCGACGCATTCCTATGCGGTCGATGCCTGCTGGTACGAATCCCGCGGAAAAGAGGGTTTTCGCCGGAGTCCGATCAAGGAGATCGCCAAATATCTTGCAGCGCCGGAGCCGTCCGCAATCGGCATCGGGCTTTCCATCGCCGGAATGCATGCCCGGCTTCGTTTTGCCGCGGAGCGGGGAATTCACATTTTTCGGGGGAACACCAGCACCGTCCATTGCATCGTCGAAAGCGAGGCGGAGTCGCTCAGCAAATATATTCCCATGGCGAGGGAGGACTGGCCGACTGATATACCGGCAAGTCATGCCCGGCGTACCTATTCTTGCGACGCCGGGATCGTGAAGGATGAATTATTGCAGGCCGAGCTCCGCTTTACCCGCGATTTCACAGCGGTGTTGGAGGATGCCGTCGAGAGACAGCTTCGCCAGGCTGCCTGGGCGGTAATGGAGTCGTGACTGCGCAACCCATGATGGTGATGGATCAATGAACATCACAGTACCGCTGCTGGTCAGTGAAGTTCGTCGGCCAAACACTGCCGGGCCGCTCTTTACCGTGCGCCCGCTTTTTGCGCGAATCCCCATGCCCAGGATGAGCAACTGAGCCGGGCGACTGCAAAGCTCACCCGCGAATTGCGGAAGCTTCTGGATAATCTCGCCAGGCATCCGCGCCACGACCAATTGCTCCGCTGGATGTTTTGCCCGGAGATCGATGAAGACCACCTCAAGACGCGAGTGCTGCTCGACCGCGGAACGGCCGATTGCCGGGTGCTGGTGATCTCCTTCCAGGCGCTCGGCCGGCGCATCGCAATGATCCCTGCACTGCCCGGCAGATGGTTCGACATCACCCGCGGGCAGCGCGTGCTGGATCGCGCCCGCGATATCCTGGTCGATCATTTCACCGCGATGCAAAAAGAATCCGGCAAGTTTCAGGTTCCGGCGGAATTCACTTCCAGCCATCGGCAATGGGTCACGCCGGTTGATCTCTCCATCTCCGTCGAGCCGGAGTTGGAAAAAGAGGAAAATGACCTCATGGCGATGCTCGGGTCCGCCAGGCGGATGACCGGGCGGGCGGAGTTGCAGAAAGTGGGCCGGTGCCTCGATTGGCTTTATCCCGACGAACTCGATCGCCCGGTTCTGCGCAACGCCGAGGTGGAGGAGTTGCAAAAGGTGCTTTCCGGAAAGCAGCGGCGTCCGGTGCTCCTGGTGGGCGAGCCCCAGGTGGGAAAGACCTCTGTCATCCACGAGTGCGTTTATCACCGGGTGAACAAAAGGAAGACTCCGCATACCTCCCGCAACAATTTCTGGTTGTTGGCGCCTCAACGGCTCATCGCGGGGATGATGTATGTCGGACAATGGGAGAACCGCGTCACTGCGATCGTGGAGGAATCGATCAAGCAGGATCACATTCTCTACTTCGACGATCTGCTTGGCCTGTATTATGCCGGGCTTTCGCGCGATTCGGACCTCACGGTGGCACATGTGATCAAGCCGTACATCGAGCGACAGGACTTTCGCCTGCTGGCGGAAATCACCCCCGCAGCCCTCCGCGCGCTGCGGGAGCGGGATCGCGGGTTTGCCGATCTCTTTCATATCCTCCCAATTCGTCCCGCCGCCGAATCCCAAACCCGGCAGATTCTCTTCAGCGTCCGCCGACAATTGGAAGGAAAGCATCGGTGCCGGTTCAATCTCGAGGTATTGCCCCTGGTCGTGGATCTGGCCAACCGATATCTGCGGGAATCGGCGCAGCCGGGAAAATCGGCGCATTTCTATCGCCAGCTGGCCGCGAAATTCGAAGGCAAGCCAATCGGCCGCCAGGAGGTGCTCAGTGAAATCCGAAGCCGCAGCGGGCTGTCGCTGCAGTTTCTCGACGATCGCAATCGCCTGCCCCGGGAAGAAGTCATCACGGCGCTTTCGGCGCACGTTACCGGACAAACCGAGGCGCTGGACGCGATCGCTGATGCCGTCGTCATCGCCAAAGCGCGCTTGAACGATCCGGGCCGGCCGTTGGCGGCGTTTCTGTTTTTGGGCCCAACGGGCGTGGGCAAAACTCAGTGCGCAAGGCGCTGGCTGAATATCTCTTCGGCGATGAAACGCGCCTGCTGCGTTTCGACATGAACGAGTTTCCTGACGGTTACGCCGCCGCGCGATTGAACGGGACATCGTCTGACCCCGACGGTTTATTGACTGCCGCGGTTCGCCGCCAGCCGTTTTCAGTGGTGCTGCTCGATGAGATTGACAAGGCGCACCCGGCGGTGTTTGACCTGCTGTTGCAGGTGCTCGGCGAAGGCCGCCTGACCGATGCGCTGGGCCGTACCGCGGATTTTGGCAATGCGATCATCATTATGACGTCTAACCTCGGTGCGCGCCAGGCCGGCGCCCACTTCGGTCTTCGTCCTGCCGGGCAGTCCGACCGCCAGTCGTATATCGGCGCCGCGGAGAATTTCTTTCGCCCCGAATTCGTCAACCGCATCGACCGTATCGTTCCGTTCGAGCGGCTTACGCGCCGGCAGATCGGGGAAATCGCCGAGCGGTTGATCGGCGACATCCTGCGTCGTGATGGGCTGGCGCATCGCCGTAGCGTGATGTCAGTCGATCCCGCGGCGCTGGAGAAGGTCGTTGATGAGGGGTATCACCCGCAACTCGGCGCAGGGCGCTGAAACGCGCAATCGAGCGGCAACTGACCGGCCCCGTCGCCGCTCACCTTGCCGGGGCTGCGCCCGATGCTCCGGCCGTGATTCACCTCTATCCCGCACACTCGGGAATTGCGGTGCGCGTTGAGACGCTGGTAAACGCCCAGCGACGCTCGCTGAAGCCGGTGACGATTGATCTGACCGACTGGGCAGACGTACTGGACCGGGCGGAGCTGGCGATCCATCGCTTCGAACAAAACGCAGCCGCTTCACAAAGCCTGCCTGCGCTGAAACAGGGGGAAGTATCCTCCGCGCAGTTTCGCTACCTGGCAGCGCGCGAATACGCGGACCACATCCGCAGGTTCATTGCCAGCATCGATCGACTCGCCGCTGCGCCAAAAAAGACCATCGCCTTTCGCCCCCCAATTCGCGCCCCACGCTCGGGCAAGAAATTGCGCGCCCTCTCCGACGGAGATAACCGCGCCGGCCTTCGCGCCTCAGCGGATACCGAAGCGCAGCTTCATGCGCTCGAGCCCGATGGGCACACCTTCGGCGACCCGCAAAGCGCCGACGAACACATCTTGGAAGATCGACTGGCCGAACTCATCCACGAGGTGTCCCTGCTTGAAGTGATCGCCACGAGCGATCCCGCATCAGACCGCTGCCTTGTCTGGATGCGCACCCCCAACCCCAGCGCCGCCGAGCAGTTCAAAGCGCTTGCCGGAATTTATCACCAGTTGTTCCTCCCGGGATACGGATTCGTGGCGTCCGATCTTGCTTCGCATTCATCCGCCCATGATGGCACGCCCAACAAGACCGCAACGAAAGCATCCAAATCGAAACGCTCCACGCAGACAACTTCCGCCAAGCAGACGCCCGCAGCAAGGATCACGGGCGAGATTCACGCGCCGGATCCTGCCGCTTGTCGCGAACACGCGATCGTCATGGAAATGCCCGGCATTGCCATCGTGATGGCCAGCGAACAAGGCACGCATCTGTTTATCGGCGAACGCCAGCAGGTGATCGTCGTTCAGGTGACTGTGATACCCCTTGGCCATGCCGATGCCCACGCCGTCCTGCGAGAACTTCGCGCTCGCGATCTCGCCTGGCGCGCATCGATCCAACGCGACGCGGACACACCCAATCCATTTCCGCTCAACCCGATCGTGCGAACCTACGACCCTGCGAACGTCACCGTCGATCTTCGCACCGGCATGTCGATGCGCGGTTTGCCACGCGCCGTCGAACTTCGCAAACTCATATTCGCGCAGCTTCCGATACCGCAGGACTTTTCCGCAAGCCCGAAGCAGTAGCCAATGCCGACTTACCGATATCCCATTCTCATCTGGCAGCATTCCGGCGGTGGCTGCACCGGCTGCCTGGTGGAAGATCCTAACGACATTGCCACCGTCGGCATTACCGGCGCCGATGTCGCAGGGCAGATCAAGGAGCTTCTGCAATGGCGGATGAAACGAGGCCAGGCGCTCTCCCGCCCCAATTTCAACGAGCCAAAGCTTGTCTGGCTGATGGCAGACGTTCGCCCGGAATATAAGACGGAGGATCGAGTCTTTTCGCTGAAGCAGACGATCACGCTGCGGGTTCCGTCGGTGCTGGGACGAGATCGCTCGCAGTTGTATCTCTGCTCAATGCCCACCATCGGCGTGCGATTTACCTACGACGATGAGGCCGATCTGCAGGGCCTGGCGCCGCACTACATACAGGCTGCGATGAAGGGAAAAAGTCCGCGCGAGTTGTCGCGCTATTTGCCGCCGGCAGACGTGCACTTGGACGATGCCACGGTGCATATTCCGTCGGGAGCATCGGAGCGCGAGGTTCCGCCCGATCTCGATCCGCTGCCGCTCATTGCCGAACCGTTGGGCAGTCGCGGCACGCGGCGGCGTCTTTCGCGGCCGTGGCAGCGCAATGCGCAAGTGGCAAGGCTCGTCGACATTCTCGGCCGCTCGCGATCCAGCGTGCTGCTGCTGGGGGAAAACGGGTCTGGCAGAACGACGGTGTTGGCCGAAGCGGCGCGCAAATTGGAGCGCGACGGGTTGGAATCGGATGATCCCGATGCCGCAAACACCGCGCACGTGCGCAGCCGATTCTGGTTGAGCAGCGCGGCCAGGCTCATCGCGGGGATGAAATATCTGGGACAATGGCAGGAGCGCATCGAAGAGGTCATCGAGAAGCTCTCCGATATAGAAGGTATTCTCTGCGTCGATAACCTGCTGGAGCTTGTTCGCACCGGCGGCTCTTCGCCCAGCGACAGCGTCGCCGCGTTCCTGGTCCCATACCTGCAGCGCGGCGAGATGCGGGTCGTCGGGGAAGCCACCATCGCCGAGCTCGACGCCTGCCGGCGATTGCTCCCGAGCTTCGCGGCAAGCTTCTCCATCGTGGAAATCCCCCCGTTCAATGCCTCGCAGGCGATTGCCGCCCTCGATCAACTCGCCGCAGTCGCGAAGCAAAATCTCAAGATCGATTACGCGCGCGATGCCATTCCCCAGATCTATCGCCTCTTCGCGCGGTTCATGCCGTACCAGAGTTTCCCCGGCTGCGCCGCGGGGTTTTTGCGCGATTTGTTCGACCGCACGTCACGCGCCGCGACTGCCGCCCGCAGCACAAAGGACCGCGCCGACATCGAACATCATGCAACTGATGGCACAAAAGGAATCGTAACTTCCCAAAGTGTGATCAATCGCTTCATCAAGCTCACCGGCCTGCCCGAGCTTTTTCTGCGCGACGAACTGCCGCTGAAAGTTGAAGACGTTGTGGCGGCGCTTCGTGCGAAAGTGATGGGACAGGAGACCGCGTACGCCGCCGCCGCGGGGGTCATCACCACGTTCAAGGCCGGCTTGAACGACCCGCGGCGTCCGCTTGGCGTGCTGCTGTTCTGCGGTCCAACCGGCGTCGGCAAAACTGAGCTGGCACGCACGATCGCCGATTTTCTCTTCGGGCAAGGTGAGGATCAGCTCGGGGCGATGGGCAAGAAAAGCGAGCGCATGCTCCGGCTCGACATGAGCGAATTCGCCGGCCCGGGGGCGGCCGAACGATTGATCGGCCCGCCCGGTGGCGAGCCGTCGGAACTGATCAAACGCCTCCGCGAGCAACCCTTCACGGTGGTGCTGCTGGATGAAATCGAAAAAGCCGCCCCCGCAGTGTTTGATCTCTTGTTGGGCGTCTTTGACGAAGGACGCCTCACTGACCGTTTCGGGCGGCTCACGACCTTCCGCAGCGCGCTGATGATCATGACGTCGAATCTCGGCGCCGACCGCATGGAGTCGTTCGGACTTTCAACCGCGCCGGCCAGCGACTACGACAGCGAGGCGATGAGCTTTTTCCGCCCGGAATTTTTCAACCGCATCGACGCCGTCGTCACGTTCGCTCCGCTCAGCGAGTCGACCATCCGCGGGATCACCGAAGCAGAGCTGAAAAAGCTCGGCCAGCGCGAAGGGCTGCGAGCCAGCAACATCCGCTTGAGCTGGACCGACGACGTCTGCAAAAAGCTGTGTATCGCCGGCTACGATCACCGCTACGGCGCTCGCCCGCTGCAGCGCGCCATCGAAACGCTCGTCGTGACCCCTCTGGCAAAATTCCTCGTCTCCCGGCCGGAACTTCGCGACGCAACACTGCACATGTCTATCAATCGCGCAAAACAAATTGAATTTAACCTGAAATAAATATGAGTTTCCGCGCTGTCGTTGAGCGAGTCGGATGGTTCAATGGTTCAGTTCGCTGTGAGGATCGAACGGGATCGAACTATCGAAGGAGAGCAATATCATGAGCGTTCAAAGTGTTGGCAGGAAGTTTGTGGAATTGTGCAGAGCAGGCAAGAATTTCGACGTGATGCGCACGATGTACGCGCCGAACATCGTCTCCGTCGAAGGGGATGGCAAGGAGACGGCCGGACAGGGGCCGGTGATCAAAAAATCCGAGGACTGGGTTTCTGACAAGGCGTTCAATGGCGAAACCGTGGCCGGCCCGTTCTTCAACGGCGCGAACCCGGATCAGTTTGTCGTCTACTTCACTCTCGACATTACCCCCAAAGCCACCGGCAAGCGCATCACGCTCGAAGAAGTGGGCGTATACACAGTCAATCAGGAGGACAAGATCAGCCGCGAGCAGTTCTTCTATGATGGCGCGCACTAGCGGGTCTTCCGCTCGAAGCTGCTGATGTAGGGCGGGATTGATCCCGCCGTCTCTCAAACCGCGGCGGGATGAATCCCGCCCTGCCGCAGATTGAACGAACCGCAAATTCTGGTTGGACCACGAGGCTTTGTTCGAAACCCGAATCGCGCGAGCCGATTGGTTGATGCGAATATTTCCACCCTCCAAAGGAACAACCATGTCAACACTTACCCAGACACGCGGCGAGAAAGCGGGCGCAACGAAGCAGCAGCCGGGAAAGCCCGCAAACTATAAGGCGCGGGTTGCCAAGGCGGCAAAGCAGCAGATGGTGCTCGAAACGGTGGATCTCGGCCCGCTCGGCGCGGGAGGATGTTGAAGTCGCCGTTCTCTCATCGTCAGGACCAGGCCCGGAGGAAGCGAATCGATGTTAGTCCCGCGGATTTGCACAAGGATCGCGGTGCTGTGCCTCATGATCGGAACCGGGTGCGCGCCAGCCGAGCACTCACCCGCAAATGCACGCTCAGGAACGCCCTTGGCCGAATCGCGGCCAGCAATACTCGATCTGATCGTCTTGGGTTCGGGCGGCCCTGGCGCCGTCGGTCGCGCGTCGACCTGCTTTGTTCTTTCGCTCGACGGCTCGCCGAGAATTCTCATTGACGCGGGCTCGGGTGCGTTCGCCCGGCTTGGTGAAGCCAATGTTTCGCTCGATCACCTCGACCTGGTTCTGCTCACGCATCTGCATATCGATCATGCCAGCGAATTGCCGGGAATATTCAAGGCGCGCGTAGTCGCTACCCGAGGTCCAATCGATTTTCAGGTGTTCGGCCCCAGCGGCGCTGCTGAGTTTCCATCGACAAAACGGTTCATAGATTTGCTCTTCGGCAAGCAGGGCGCGTTTGCGTATCTTGCTGATTTCTCCGCGCCGCTGACGATCGCTGCAACGGATGTGGATGCCCGACTGCAGCCGGGCGCTCGGCCGCAGACATTGCTGGCAGAGAATGGACTGCGGATCGAGGCGATCGCGGGCCATCATTTCGACGCCCCGGCCGTCATTTATCGCGTCGACTATAAAGGCCGTAGCGTGGTGTTTTCCGGCGACATCGATGCGACCGGTTTGGAAAATCTTCGCGTCATCGCCGATCATTGCGATCTGCTGGTTTTCAATACCGTTGTGCTGGATCCGCCGGGCTCACCGGCAATTCTATATGCCTTGCACACGCCGCCGAAGAAAATAGGGGAAGTTGCAGCGGGGGCACATGTCGGCGCGTTGTTGCTCACGCATTTGAATCCAACGATCGACGAGGCGCACGTGGCCGTTCTAGCGTCGATCCGCCGCAATTTCGACGGTCCGGTGCGTTTTGCCCGGGACGGTATGCACGTGACACCGTGAGTTGTCACCACGACAATCGGACCAAAGTGCATCACGTATCAAAAACAGAAATTATGATCAGATTTTTATTGACATCTTTATTTTCTGAGTTATGTTTCCCGCCTCAGTTATTGGAGATACTCGTGAACGCGTGGACGAAATCACAATTTGAATCGGAACTCCGATCAGCAGCCGGCGGCGTGATGCCATACGCCAATGGACTGTACATCATTGGGAGATGTCCTCCGCGATAGGTTGATTCATATACTGCAATCACCGAACCCCGGAGGCGTTTCCCTCCGGGGTTCTTTGTTTTGATACATGATGCGCCGGCGTGTGCCGGGGCATCGATCGACTTCGTTTGAGGGCGGCCGGCGGCCCGCCTGGGAGATTCCCTGCGCGCGTTCCGCGAACGGCATCGAAACGCCATGAATGAAGACCACCAGTGTAGCTCATTGGAAGAGCACAAGGCTCATAACCTTGCGGTAGCGGGTTCGACTCCCGTCACTAACAACGCTGCGAAGCGTAACTGAACAGGTTCGAAGACCCCGGCCCGCACGGACGCCGGCGGATGATCGTGGCGAATTGACCGCTTCGGCGGTTGGTTCCTGCGGCATCCGCGACGCCGTTGATGGCTTGCGGTCGAGGAAGTTTGCCGCGGCGTCGTCGCCATGGAACAAGACCGGTTGCACGAAGGGTGGCGTGCGCCGGTTCGATCTTCGCGACGAACCGCGTCGAAACTCGATCCCGCCGGATCGGCGGGCGCACGGGCGGGCCGGGCTTCGGCCTGTGTTGTTTGAGCAACGGTGTTTGGACGGAAGAGGTTCGAAATGGTGCCGCGATCGGCGAGGCCGCGGCTGGGTGAATCCGCCAAAGGCGGCTGCAGAAGGAATGAAAGAGAGGTGCATCGTGAAGATTCGCATTCGTCAGCACGAGCGTGGACTGTGGTTCCGTGATGGAGACTTCGCGGAATTGCTCATGCCCGGCGCCCACGTCAAGTCGCGGTGGTTGCTCGGCCTGGGCCGTGGAGTAAACGGGGACAAGGTCGAGATCGCCGACACGCTCAAGACCCGCTTCGAGCATGCACTGCTTGAGGTGCTGCTCGTGAACGCGCAGCTCCGCGAGGCACTGCAGGTCGTGGACCTGGCCGACGGGGAGCGGGCGGTCGTCTGGAAGGATGACCGGCTGTTCGCGATCCTCGGACCCGGGCGCTACGCGTTTTGGAAGACGGCCGCGAAGCTGAACGTCGAGACGTTTTCGATCGAATCGTTCCGCTTCGAGCACGCCAAGCTCCAGACGATCCTGGCGTCGCCGGATGCGACCAAGTGGTTCGACGGGGTCATGGTCAGCGCGGAAGAGGATGTGCTTCTCTACCGCGACGGCATTCTCGTCGATCGGCTCGCTGGCGGGTTGCACGTTTTCTGGAAGGGCACCGGCAAGGTGACCTGGAAGACGATCGACCGCCGGGAGCAGGTCGCCGACGTCGCGGGCCAGGAAATCATGACCAGTGATAAGGTCACGCTCCGCGTGAACCTGCTGGTGACCTGGGTCGTTACGGATGCCGTGAAGGCCGTGACGAGCGTCGGCGATTACGCGCAGGCGCTCTACCGCGAAGCGCAGCTGGTTCTCCGGGCGGCCGTCGGGACCAAGACGCTCGATGCGCTGCTCGGCGACAAGGAAGCGGTCGGTGCGGAAGTGCGTCAGGCATTGGCCGCGCGCGCCGAGGCAATCGGCGTGGCGGTGAAGAGTGTCGGCTTGCGGGACATCATCCTGCCGGGCGACATGAAGACGCTCTTGAACCAGGTGATCGCAGCGACGAAGGAAGCCGAGGCGAACCTGATCAAGCGGCGTGAAGAGACCGCCGCCGCCCGCAGCCAGGCCAACACGGCGAAGCTGCTGGCGGAGAGTCCGCAGCTTGCCCGGCTCAAGGAGCTGGAAATGCTGAAGGAAGTCCTCGCCGGCACCAAGGCGACGTTCGTCTTCGGCAACGGGGATCTGACGGAGCAGATCCGCGGGCTGGTTGCCAATAAGGAGTGAGTCAGAGGCGCTCGTGCAAACGAGCGCCTCTTTTCTTTTGCGCGCTATCGTCGCGGCCGGGCCCATGCCGCGACAGTCAGGGATCGACTATACCGAGGCCGGGTCGATCAGGTCCAGAATGTTGCTGATGATCTGCTCGACCAGTTCAAGAGGCAGCCGGTTTATGAAAGATGCGGATCGCTCACGGTAGTCAAAGCTCTTGACGTAGTCGCAAAGAATGAGACTCGGCGAAGCGAGGTAACCGGCGGGCATCGGCAGCCAGAGCGGGCCAGGCGTCAAGTCGGTGGTGGTGGGCACGGCGAGACAGATGCCCGAGCGACGGTTGTACGTCACGGGGCTGAGGATGACGGCGGGACGTCGCTTGTCGATCTCGCGGCCGGCCGCGGGTTGGAAGTTCATTTCGATCAAATCGCCGCGATCGGGATGGTAGGTTCGCTTGCTCACCAGATCTCCCTTCCGACAGGCCGGTCTTCCGACAGCTCGCGACTGTGACGGCGGTAGCTCTTCGGGTCGATCCGCGCCACGATCCCGCGCAACGAGCGCCGCGGCCGACGCCCTTGCTTCCTCAGGACAATGCCCGCGGCGTCGACGCTGATGTCCAGCGGAGTCCCTTCAACCAGTTCCATCTCGCGCGCCAATGCCCTGGGGATGACAACGGCAACGCTGCCGCCCAGCTTCTTCACCATGACCATCATGCCGCCTCCACGTTTTTAGTTATACTTTATTATATCGGCAGATCCGGCATGGTCCAAGATGCCTCGTTTTGAATACGGAAAATGCCGTCCCGTTTTGCGATTAGGATGCGCTATTTGGTGCCACCGGCCTTTGTCAGTTCCGCAATCACGTCCGGCTCATGTGCAAAATAGAGCGGAGTGCGCTGCTCCCAGACGTTCTCGCGCGTTCACTTTCGCGCCGTGCTCAATCAGCAGCCGAACTACTTCCGCATTCATCGCTTGATGCAGGGGTGCGTACCCATCGGACGTGCGTGCGTCTGCTGACGCGCCAGAATCCAGGAGAAATCGGGTCAGCTCCACATTCGTTCTGACTGCCTCGAACAAAGGTGTCTTCCCACCGAAAGCGCCGGCCGCGTTGACGCGGGCGCCATGCTCGACCAGCAGGCGGGCAACGCGTAACTTTCGTTGCGGATCAAACGGTCCGGCACTGCAGTGCTTGCCCTCATCCGGATCCCAATTCTCGCATGTGGCCCAGTGTAAAGGCGTGTCGCCCGTGACATCCCTGGCGTTCACATCCCCGCCGGCCGCGATCAAGACCGCGGCCACCTCCCAGTCGCCACGGCCGGCTGCGAAATGAAGCGGCGTCGCAGCGTAATCGCTCCGAACCTTTGGATCCGCGCCTTCGGCAATCAGCGTGCGTGCGGCGTCTGCGGTGTGCGCGAAACAAATCGGTGTCGTCCCCTGACTGCCGGAATCCGACCATCGCTGTGTGGGTGTGAGAAAGGCGCCGGCAACAATCAGACAAACAACCAGCCCCGCCAGGAGCGCAATAGTTCTTGCCCGCCTAAACCTGCCCATGGCGTTATCCTAGCCGAATGAGCACCGCCCGCATCACGGCGGATCAAACCGATCGAGGGTCATGACCTGATCCCAGGCCCCCACGAAATCGTGGACGAATTTTATTCTGCGCATTGGCGCTGCCATAGACTTCGCCCAAGCTGCAACCGGCGACGTTTGGGGGTCTGACAACGATGCAGAACTCAGTCGTTGACCATCGCCGGACTTTATTCTATAATAAACTTGTGGTAGTCGAGTTCCGATGGAACGCGTGGAACGTGCAACACATCGCCAAGCACGGCGTCACACCGGAAGAGACCGAACGCGTGGTGCGGAATGCCAGAAAACATCGCAGACATCGCAAGGGCTCGTGGGTTGTCCACGGCCGCGGAATCAGCGGGCGCAAGGTTGAAGTGGTGTACGTGAAGGACCCGGATGGGACTTTCTACGTCATCCACGCAATGCCCTACCGGTAATGCCGGAGGCACGGAGCGATAGACATGAGCAAGATTACAAGGGCACGCGGGAAACAGACGACCGGTGCAGCGGACGACTTCCCCGATTTCAGCAACGGCACCGAGTTCGACGCCCTCAGCGCCGAGGATAAGGAAAAAGTCGCCCGATTCTATGAGCAGGGAAAGCATCGCAAGGAGATGCGCCCGCTCAATACCGCCGAACGCGCCGAGGTGAAGCGGGAGAAAAAGCGGATGGGCCGGCCGAAGATCGGCCGTGGGGTCAAAGTCATTTCGCTCAGTGTGGAGCGCGACCTGCTTAAAAAGGCAGACGCCTACGCCAATCGCTCTGGATTGAAACGTGCCGAGCTGTTCACCCGCGCCCTGCGTGGCTTCCTTCCGGCATGACACCCGGCCATCTGCCTCAACCGGAGTCAGCCCGCAGATTTTGCTGCCGAGCAATAATATAAAATATCAAAAAATTGTCTCTTGCGATCCAGCTCCATGTGAGTTACGCTCCCGCTCGCTAAAACAGTGCGCGGATGTTGGGCTTCATTCCGCTCGCGCAGAGGCAGTGGGTTGGCCAAGTCGGTGGCCGCGGGGTCATGTCGTTCCACTGTAGCTTCTCGATGCAGGCCGTTTTTAACCGGCCGCCAACAGAATTGGCTGATGTGCCGATCGGTGCGAGGAACGCCGACCGGAGATGCTACACACACACCTCATGGGCAATCGATAATCAATGTGGAGAAAGTGCATATGAAGATCATCGCTTTGAAGAATGGGATTATCGCGGCAGCAACGGCGCTCCTGTGCGCATCGTCAGCGCTGGCGAATGGCATCGTGCCGACCGACGCTACTCCGGGCGAAAAGTATCGCCTGGTTTTTTTAACAAATAATCTTTATTCAGCTACTTCGTCAAATATTGCGGACTACGACGCCGACGTCACCGTGGATGCGACGGCCAATCCGAGCTTCGCCGGGTTGACAACAACCTGGCAAGTGATCGGTTCCACGTCAAGCGTTTCCGCGATCGATCACATCGCCTTGCCTGCCGCTGACGACCCTGCGATATTCCAGGCTTCAAATGCGTCCAACCAGGAGGTGCTGATCGCCTCCGACCTGGCCGCGCTCTTCTCCGCTTCGGTGCCTGGGATCGGTGAGGCGGGTGGCAATACGGTACTCCCCGCGTGGACAGGCACGCTTAACGACGGCGCCACCGCGACCGGAAATGAATTAGGCAGTGCCAGCCCGGTTTTCGGAAACCCTTCCGATCCTGGTGGTATTCGCTGGGACGACGGCACCTACGGCGCCGGCAACGGTTTATTTCTCTACGCGATCTCCGGCGAACTCACCGCGCCGGGCGGCGCCGTTCCCGAGCCTGCATCGCTCAGTCTGCTCGGGGCCGTTGCGACCGTATTGCTCTCACGTCGACGCAGAAGCAGACTCGGCTCATAGTTCGCGCCCGGACGCGAGCATGCGACAGCGGATACCCTGGCTCCTCGCGACAAGGGCGAGCGAGATTATCCGAGGGTGCAAGACCCTCGGCGTTCGGGGAAATCTTCTCGCCGGCTGGCACGGGGCGGCTATCACGCGAGATCGAACCGATCGAGGTTCATGACCTTATCCCACGCCGCCACGAAATCGTGGACGAATTTCTTCTGGGCATCGGCGCTGCCATAGACTTCGGCCAGGGCGCGGAGTTGGGCATGGGACCCGAAGACCAGATCAACTCGCGTGGCGGTCCACTTGATGGCGCCAGTGGCGCGATCGCGGCCCTCGAAGAGGTCGGCGTCGCTGCTGGTCGGCTTCCACTCGATGGACATGTCCAGGAGGTTGACGAAGAAGTCGTTGGTCAGCGTTTCCGGCCGCTTGGTGAAGACGCCGTTCTGGCTGCGGCCTTCGTTGGCGTTGAGGACGCGCAGGCCGCCGAGCAGCACTGTCATTTCCGGGGCGGTGAGCGTCAGCAGTTGGGCCCTGTCGATCAGCAGATGCTCGGCAGGGATCGCGAACTTGTGCTTGAGGTAGTTGCGGAAGCCATCGGCGACGGGTTCGAGGAAATTGACCGACGCGACGTCCGTTTGCTCCTGCGAAGCATCCGTGCGGCCGGGCTGAAAGGGAACGGGGATCTCGACTCCCGCGTTCTTGGCGGCTTGCTCGACGGCGGCGCAGCCGGCGAGAACGATCAGGTCGGCCAGGGAAACCTTCTTGCCGCCGCTCTGGCTGGTGTTGAACGCGCTGCGAATTCCTTCCAGACTTTTGAGCACCTTGGCCAGTTGGGCGGGCTGGTTGACGGGCCAATCCTTCTGGGGAGAGAGGCGGATGCGCGCGCCATTGGCGCCGCCGCGCATGTCGGAGCCGCGGAAGGTGGACGCCGACGCCCAGGCGCTGGAGACCAGTTCAGCAACGGACAGGCCGGACGCGATGATCTTCTTCTTGAGTGCGGCGGCATCGTTGTCATCGATGAGCTTGTGATTGACGGGGGGAATCGGGTCTTGCCAGATGAGTTCCTCACTGGGCACTTCGGGGCCGAGATAGCGGACGCGCGGGCCCATGTCGCGATGCGTCAGCTTGAACCACGCGCGGGCGAAAGCGTCCGCAAACTGATCGGGGTGCGCGAGGAACCGCCGGGAAATCTTCTCGTATGCGGGGTCGACGCGCAGCGCGATGTCCGTTGTGAGCATCGACGGGGCGATCCGCTTTGATTTGTCGTGCGCGTGCGGCACGGTGCCGGCGCCGGCGTCGCCCTTCGGTTTCCACTGCTGGGCGCCGGCGGGGCTCTTCGTTAGTTCCCATTCGTAGCCAAAGAGATTCTCGAAGAAGTTATTGCTCCACTTGGTGGGCGAGGTGGTCCAGGTGACTTCCAGGCCGCTGGTGATGGTGTGGGCGCCAGCGCCGGTGCCGTAGCTGTTCTTCCAGCCAAGGCCCTGATACTCGAGGCCGGCCGCTTCGGGCTCGTGCGAGACATGCGTGGTCGGGGCGGCTCCGTGCGTCTTGCCGAAGGAGTGACCTCCCGCGATGAGGGCGACGGTTTCCTCGTCGTTCATGGCCATGCGTCCGAAGGTTTCGCGGATGTCGTAGGCCGCTTTAACAGGATCGGGATTGCCATCGGGCCCTTCGGGGTTGACGTAGATCAACCCCATCTGCACCGCGGCCAGTGGATTCTCCAGCTTGCGGGTGTGAATATCCCCGTCGGCGTCGTCGTCGGAAACAGTCACGCCGCCTGATTTCTCCACGCCCGGCGAGCCGTGCGCGTAGCGAACATCGCCGCCCAACCAGGTGGTTTCGGAGCCCCAGTAAACATCCTGATCCGGCTCCCACGTGTCCTCGCGCCCTCCGGCAAAGCCGAAGGTTTTGAAGCCCATCGTTTCCAGCGCGACATTGCCGGTCAGGATCATCAGATCGGCCCAGGAAATCTTGCGGCCGTACTTCTGCTTGATGGGCCACAGCAGGCGACGCGCCTTATCGAGACTGACGTTGTCCGGCCAACTGTTGAGCGGCGCGAACCGCTGTTGACCGCGGCGCCCGCCGCCGCGCCCGTCGCCGGTGCGGTAGGTGCCTGCGGCGTGCCAGGCCATGCGAATGAACAGCGGCCCGTAGTGCCCGAAGTCGGCCGGCCACCAGTCCTGAGAGTCGGTCATCAGCGTCGCGAGATCTTTCTTCACCGCCGCCAGGTCGAGGCTGTTGAACTCCTTGGCATAGTCGAAGTCATCGCCCATCGGATCGGATTTGGACGAGTGCTGGTGAAGCAGTTCGATCTTCAGTTGTTTCGGCCACCAATCACGGTTCGTCGTGCCGCGCGGGGCAGAGTGATTGAATGGGCACTTGGCGGTGGTTTCGGTCGACATGGGTTTGAACTCCTTCAGTCAATTACAATGAGCCGGAATCTGTTCGAAAAAAGCCGCCTGCTGGCGACTCCTGCGATTTCGCTCCGTCAGGGAACGCTCCTTCAGCGACGATCTCCACAGGCTGATCGCCGGCAAACCGCGGATCATAGCTGACCAATAGACGCGTGAAAAATAGACATCACCAGATTTGTTCATTCGTTTCCGGTAACTCGACTTTCGTCTCGAGCCAGAGGATAATTCCGGGGAGGAACGATGGCGACAGCTCAAAAAACACGCAAACCACCGGCCTTACGAAAGCGCCCGCGCTCCGCGCGGGCAAAGCCAACCGAGCTGGCGAGCCTTGTCCAGATGGTCGGTGAAATGCGTATCATTCTGGATGAGCTTGTTCATACGGGGATACTGGCGGTGGTACGTTCGCAACGTAGCCCGCGCGTACCGCTGCCCGAGTACGCCAAGGTGGTTGCCGTCGGACAGGCCGATGAAGTGGCTTTAGCCCGAGGACGCACGGGCATCGTCTTGGATGCGCAGAATTCTAATGGAGATTGGACCTACTCCGTCTACTTTCCCTCGATTCAGGAAACGTTCGTGCTGAATGGGCAAGCCCTATGGGACACCGGCCAAACAGTTCCTGAAGATGTCATTTATGGCGGCGGCAAGACAGTGCGTGTGCGAGTTGACGCCGATGGGAACGGCACGCTCGTCGCTTAGCCAGGGGGTATCGTGGCGAAGCACGAAGAGAAACCGCTTCAACCCGCTGACGATGCAGTTCAGGACGAGGAAGAGCTTAAGCGGCAGGTGTTGAGCGATCACAATTTGCCGACCGGCGGCGGATTCCCGTTCGTCCCTCCAAGGCACTGGCGATCCAACCAACCTCTTAGAAAAAATTCCAATGGCGAGTACATCGACTCGAAAGGTCGGCGTTGGCGCAAGGGGCCATCCCGCACCGAGGCTGAAGATTGGGAATGGGACGTTCAGCTACCCAACGGTGATCACTTGAATATCGACTGGGGCGGCAACGTCACTCACCCGAGACCGAAGATTCAAGTTCCAAAGGGCCAAACGCATCGTGGTTTGGGCGGCAAGCCTAAGCGGGCGAAGGAACTGAAAGGTCCCAAGGAATGAGCCTCGTGTCCCAGAACAGGGGTTTACAACTGTGACTGCGCTGGCCTCGCGGGGGCAGCCACTTCCCGCGCGATCGCTTCCTCCCCGACCGCGCTCGCCAGTTTTGCAACCAGGTCGCGGAGCGATCGAACCTCCGCCTCCAACTGCGTTACACGCGTGGCCAACGGGTTGCCCGCCGGTGACCCGCTCAGCGCCGGCGAGGATGCTGGCTGGGCCGCGTCGCTGATGTCGTGAAGCTCCGGGCAGAGCAACTGCACGTACCGCTCAGCCCGGCTCCCGGGCGACGGCGGAATCTCCTTCACATACGGCTCGGGCCGTTCGGACAGCGCCGGAGCACTTCCTTCGCCCGCTCGATCGATTCCAGCGGATGCATCCGCGAGGCCCGACCGCGCAATTCCCCCAGCGTTTGCGGCCCGCGCATCAGCAGTTCCGCCAGCACCGCCAGTTCCGCTGTCCGCACACACAGCGTCTCCATCGCCGAATGCCGGTATTTATGCACCCGTCCTCCGGCTTGATCCACCCGCACCGCAAGCTGCTTCTCCCTCAGCCCCTCCGCCGCCTCGAACGCGGCCTGCTCGGTCATGGCAAGCACCGGATCTCGATTGTTTTTCTGGTTCGCCCCGTTCACGATCGCATTGAGCGACAACGGATATTGGTCCGGCGTAGTCAGCGCCTTCTCGACCAACACCCCCAGCACGCGCGATTCGTCAGCCGTCAGCATGATCATGTGCGCGAGTTTCCATCGCTAAGAGGCATTTTACAAGTAGCCGCCGCGTCCGCCGCGACGCAAAAACTGCTCCGAAAAGAGTGTGGGAGACCAAGAAATGTCCAAGGCCCAATGGCCAACAAAATCCCAAATCACAATAATCACAATGACCAATGCGAGAACCAGCCTTGGGACTTGGACCTTGGGGCTTTGTTGGCCATTGGGCCTTGGACATTTCTGCTCTGAAATGAGACGCTACCCAATGCCAGACGCAACCCATTTTCATTCTCTCTGGGCGTGGCGCCCTCATGAAGTCCTGCGACTGGCGGGTTTGTGATAGACTATCGTCCATTCGCTTTCTTGGAGCAGTTTCCAATGGCGACTTGCATGACCAACACGAAGTTCACGCAACAGAGAATGAAAGAAATCGGCCGAACGTCCAAATTTTGAAGCGGCAATCTCCCCGCCCCCAAAGGAGCGACCGTTGGCACAATCAAATGAATCAGACGGGGAATCTGCTGCCGGGATGACAACCGATCGCCCGTTGCCAGAACTGGCAAGTGCGCTGCGATCGCAGGCGAACCAGATCGTCGAAGCGTGGATCGGTGCGATTCAAGCTGCCATCCCGCCGGCAACTGGTCTTCCATCCCAGGAACTGCAAGAACACCTGCCTGCAATGATTGCAAAAATGGCTGCCGCGATGGATCGCATCACCCGGCACGACGCTGACGACCTGACGCAACCTTCCCCCGCACAAGAGCCAAGCCCGTTCCAACATCGTTTCGACATCCGCGCGATGATGATGGAGGACCGGCTGCTCCGCCGAGTCATCGTCGAACGGGCGACAGTAGCGTTGGGTCGTTCAATGATCCCGACGGAACGCGCCGCCTTGGATAAGGGGATTGATGCCATGCTGCAGGAAGCAGTGGCGGCTCAGAGTGCATGGGCACAATATCCGGAAGTTTCCTCGCAGCATCAGACCTTCGTAGCGCCCCCTCCGACGCCTGCGGCGCAGTCGCCAAGCCCTTCATCAGGGTTCGGTCCTGCGATCGGGACCGACTCTCCCCCCACAGGGTTTCACGGCGAAGACTCGAGCTCCCCAGAGGAACCCAGCACAATCGACATTCCGATGTCTCCCGATTCGCAGACTGGGAAAGCCCCTATCCCCGTGTTGGCGGACTTGCCCCCGCAGCCGCAGGCGTCACCGGTCGCTCCTGCCCCAAAGGTAGCCACACCAGTCTCGACACCGCCCCCCGCGGAGTCGATTCCGGCGCCGCGGCATTCCTCCGCCGGCACGGCCAGCGAAGCGGCCAGCGAGCCAGGCAATGCCGCGGTCAACGTGCCGCGGGAAATCAATCCACCGCAGGTCGCCCCGGCTCCCCATACCGTCGCCCCACAAGTCAACGAGAGTCCGGCACTCGGCGCCCCACCTGTGTTCCCGGAGATCGCAGTGCAGATCACGCACGAGTGGCTTGCCGTGGCCGCTTACTACATCTGGGAGCACCGCGGCAGGCAGCAAGGGAGAGCGTTAGAAGATTGGCTGCACGCGGAGGCGCAAGGCCGGGAGAAACCCGCCGCGCCGCGGCGGCGGAAGTGAGCAGACCCGGATTGGAAAACATCCAGACTCGCGTGGAGCGGAATCCGGTGCGCGGGTTGACGCAGGACCCGACTTTTCCGCGCCGGGCGATTGCGTAGGATCTCCACATTATCAGACACTTGCTACGGCCAGATTCCTGCGAAAATTGCAGGGGCTGGCATCGGCGTTGCCCCTCATTTTCGTATCGCGGCCCAAGCTTTGTCTGGTGCCGCGGGAAAATGAGGTGACGTACGCGACACATCAGCAGATTCATCGTTGGCGGAATGCTGGCACTGTTGGCGTTGCCCGCCCAGGGAGCGGGACGAGGGAATGGGACGCCGGAGCCGGCCCATGGCTCGTCGAAATCGACAACGGCGAAACATCGTTCAACCGGTTCCGCGCAGCCTCCCAAGGTCCCCACCGTTGGAGCGGCGGCGCCTGCTCCTGTTCCAGTGCACAAGACGGCCGGCGCGCGCGCCGCGACCGCGGAACCTGCCGCGGAATCTGCCGTCACCGACGACGACCCGGTGCAGGACTTGGTGCCGGTGACCGATTCGCCCATCGGCTACGTGTCGCCGCCGACGACCATTCAGCCGGCCATCCCATCGTTCAATGAAGTCGAGAACCGGAGCCGCCAGATCGGTTCGAGCGGTGCAGTGCGCGCTGGCACCGACGCATCCGCAACGACGGTGGCGCCCAGGACCAGCAACGCGATGTGGGCACAGATTGACGCGGCCAGCTCACAAATGCAGGCCGAACTGAGCAGCCAACCGGAATACCGGGCGGCGGTGGCGCGCCTTGCGTCAGCCGAGCAGAAGGTCGCTGCCCTGCGCAGCGGCGGCCAAAAAGATTCGGACCAGATCCGGCTCGCTGCCCGGCAAGCGTTGGAAGCACGTCAGCAAATTGTCCAGATGCAGATGAGTACTCTGGAAACCGACCCAAATTTCCAAGCCGCGTTGACCCGCGACGAGCCGGCGGCTGTGGTTCGGGGGCAACCTCAATAGAAGGACCGGGAAGGCATCCGCCGCCGCGGATCGCTGCGGTCGGAGGGACAGCGGCGCGACGGGAAGAAGACACCAAGGAACGACGAAACTTGACCGCTGTTCAGAGTAGCACTATATTCGTCTAAGCGAATGCATGGCGTTGCGCCCAAAAAGAACCGCGTTGACACGATGTTCCGAGCTTTCTCGGACAGAACGCGGCTCCGCATCCTGAACCTCTTGAGGCCAGGGGAGCTTTGCGTTTGCGATTTGGTCCGGGTGATTGGTTCACCGCAGCCGACCGTTTCGCGGCACTTGGCTTATCTTCGAAAAGCCGGGCTTGTGACGGCCCGCAAAGAGGGGCTTTGGATGTATTACGAGCTCGCCCCGGCAAAGAGCGATTTTCACCGAAAGCTTATCGAGTGTCTCGGTTGCTGTTTTACAGACGTGCCCGAGCTTGCCAAGGACAAGAAGGAACTTGGCCGCGCATGCTGTGAAAAGGAAAAGTGCTGCGACTGATTTTTTTTGCACTTATGTATTCGCTTAAGCGGATGGAGTTAAAAAAGATGAGTCTTCAAAACATTCTCTTTCTTTGCACCGGAAACTCATGCCGGAGTCAGATGGCCGAGGGGTGGGCGAAACACCTGAAGGCCGACCAATTCGACGCCTACTCCGCCGGCGTTGAGCCGCACGGGCTCAATCAGAACGCGGTGAGGGTAATGAAAGAGGCTGGCGTGGATATCAGCGGCCAGAAATCAAAACACGTCGATGAGCTAAAGGATATTTCGTTCTGCTATGTCGTCACGGTTTGCGACAACGCTCAGGAAAGCTGCCCGCTCTTTCCCGGCAAGACAAAAGTCGTTCACGTCGGCTTCGACGACCCGCCGAGGCTCGCGAGATACGCAAAGACCGAAGAGGAAGCACTCGGGCACTATCGCCGAGTTCGGGATGAAATCCGGGAATTTGTCGAGCACATCGATGAGCGTCTTTCGCTGCCGAAGGGAGTGACACGTGCCAGCTAACCGAAAACCCATAGTTCTCATACTTTGCACCGGGAACTCCCGCCGAAGTCAGATGGCGGAAGGTTTTTTGCGGCACTATCAGCCCGATAAATTTGACCCGCATAGTGCGGGAATGGAGCCACGCCCCGAGATTCATCCGCTTGCCGTCAAGGTGATGGCGGAAGTCGGAATTGACATTAGTCAGCAGCGGCCGAAATCAGTCAGCACATATCTCGGAAAAGCACTCGTGAGACACATCCTCATCGTGTGCGACAAGGCGAACGGGACTTGTCCCCGCATTTGGCCGGGCACGTTCTCGCGAACATTCATGCCCTTCGATGACCCGGCATCGTTTGAAGGGACCGAAGAGGAGAAGCTAATGGCCCCGCTACGAAGTCGTGCAAGAAATTGAGGCCACGTGTTCGGCGTACCATCGTCTCATCCGCTCGTTGGTCCAGGTCCACTGGAACGGATGAGCGTATCGCCGATTGTACTCGTCGGACGCGGCAGTCACATGGTCGATGAAATGCTGCCGATCTTCCCAGGAACCGCGGCGAAGGTAGTGCAAGCCGAAGTTGTCGACCAGCAACTCCGCTTGGTTGAGCCACGAGGCGTGAGCGGGGGTAAAGCGGGGCCGCCACCAGTGATGACACTCGGCCCAATACGCGGCGGTTTCGCCCGAAGTATGACTGGGATCTCCGTCCTGGATCAAGAACACTCCGTGGAGACCGCGATGGCGGCTGCGAAACCTTCGCAGTTGTTCGATGTAATGTTCGGCATCCTTCTTTGCCACCACGGCGGACTCCATCCGCCCGCTATGGAGGATCAGGAACAGCAGCAAATTGACGGTCCCATGCCGGGTGTACTCAAACTCTTGTTGCTCGATCGAGCCGGGAATGGCTGGCCGGATCGGCTTTCGTTCCAGGACCTGGTGGTTGGGGACTTCGTCAACCGCGACGGTCCAGACGCCCAAGTGGGCCAGATGGGCCGCCTGGGCATAGCACCAGAGCACTTTTTCCGCACGCTGCTTAAACAGTGGATCGAGTCGCGCGGTCCGCCAATACCGGGTGCGATGCGGCTGCAAGTTCACGTCCTGCAGGATTCGCCGGACCATGCTGGGGCTGATGGTGTCGACGATTCCGTCGACGACGGCCTGATGAGCCAGGTCGGCACTGGTCCAATGAGTCATGTGCAACCCCTCGGCGATCGGCTCCAGGCAGGCCAACTCGACGATCCGCGCCCTTTGGAGGGGGGGAAAGCTGCTGGGGCCTGCCCGAGCGAGGCTGGTCCGCCAACAGTTGATCGATGCCGCTGCGCTCATAGCGGCGGCAGAGTCGCCAGATGGTTGAAGGGTCGCAATGGAGGTCGGATGCGATGGTCGCAATGCATTGGCCGCCTGCGACTGCCAGGACCGCGCGGGCATGCTGCACTTGGAAGAAAGGCCGGCTCCGACTTCGGGAAACGCACTCGAGTGCCCGAACATCGTCTGCGGAAAGAATCAACGGGCAAGGCCTTCGACCGCGCATGGAAAATCCTCCGTGAATAACAAAAAGAATCCATTTACTATCTTAGCACTGCTAATTTCTTGCAGGACTTCGTAGCAGGGCCACTAAGGGAATTCAGACGAGTGCGAGACCTCATCGGAAACGCGATGAGAACATGGGAGCCCGAAGTGAACCGGCCCGGAATTTCAATGCACAACGACGCAGGAGCGCGCGCATGAGCGAGAGACTCACCAAGAAGCTTTCGTTCCTCGACCGTTATCTGACGGTCTGGATTTTTGCCGCCATGGCGGCAGGGATTGGGCTCGGTTACGCCGTCCCCGGTGTGCGGGAGCTTGTGCACCGCTTTCAAGTCGGCACGACGAGTCTGCCGATTGCGGTGGGCCTCATCGTCATGATGTTCCCGCCCCTCGCGAAAGTTCGCTACGAGGAGCTTGGCGAAGTGTTCCGCGACAAGCGGATACTCGCTCTCTCCCTTTTGCAAAATTGGCTCATCGGTCCCGTCCTGATGTTCGCTCTCGCGGTGCTTTTTCTGAGACACCATCCCCAATATATGACGGGGCTAATTCTCATCGGTCTCGCCCGCTGCATCGCAATGGTGATTGTGTGGAATGACCTCGCAAAGGGAAGCACGGACTACGCTGCCGGTCTGGTCGCACTCAACAGCGTTTTTCAGGTTCTTTTCTACAGCGTATACGCATGGTTTTTTCTCAGTGTCTTGCCACCCCTCATCGGGTTGCCAGGAGTCACGGTCAACATTGGGATCGGAGCGATCGCGAAGAGCGTCTTCATCTATTTAGGAATTCCCTTCATTGCGGGGCTTCTCACGCGAGCCATGCTCGTAAAGCTTCGCGGCCGGGAATGGTACGAGAAAGCTTTCATCCCCCGAATCAGCCCCCTCACACTTATCGCACTCCTATTCACAATCGTCGTGATGTTCGCAGTTCAGGGAGGAGAGATAATCGGAAATCCTGTCGGCGTTCTCCTCATCGCAATTCCGCTCCTCATTTACTTCGTGCTCATGTTCTTTGTGAGCTTTTGGATGGGTGTCAAAGCCGGGGCCGATTATTCGAAGACCGTAACGATTTCACTCACCGCCACCGGAAACAACTTCGAGCTGGCGATTGCCGTCGCGGTCGCCGTATTTGGAATCAATCACGGCGCCGCTTTCGCGGCCGTGATTGGACCGCTCGTTGAAGTGCCGGTCCTCATCGGACTTGTGAGCGTCGCTCTTCGATTGCAACGGAAATATTTTGGAGTTGCCGTGGACGACACGCCTGCTCCCGGCATCGAAGTCGGGTGTCCCACAGTCCTCAACTGAGTTTTATGGTGGAGAACCAATGACAAAACTAAACGTCGCTCCGTGCTGTGGCCCCTCTTGCTGCAAAGACGAAAAATCATCAACGGAAGTGATTCGCGACCAGTACGCGGCTGTCGCCGAGAGCTCACTCTCGAGTAATGATGCGGGCGTGCATGCTGTGGCAGAAGCGTTCGGATATTCAGCAGCAGAACTCGCGTCCATTCCGGCCGAAGCCAACATGGGGCTTTCATGCGGGAACCCGACCGCAACCGCACACCTTAGGCCAGGGGAAACGGTCGTTGACCTTGGATGTGGCGGCGGGCTCGACGTGCTTCTTGCCGCGAAACTTGTTGGCCCGACCGGCCGAGCTATCGGCATCGATATGACGGAGGCCATGATCGAGCGAGCGAAAAGGAACGCGGCCGGAATCGAGAATGTCGAGTTTCATTTAGGCACGATTGACCGTTTGCCGCTCGCAGATGCTTCCGTCGATTGCATCATCAGTAATTGCGTCATCAATCTCGCCCCGGACAAGAACGCGGTCTTTCGCGAAGCCGCTCGCGTGCTAAAGCCAGGGGGCCGCCTTGCGGTGAGCGACATCGCTCTTAAAAAACCACTTCCGCCGGAGCTCGCGTCAGACGTTGCCGCACTCGTCGGCTGCATCGCGGGAGCTATTTCGACGGAAGACTTTCGCTCCGGTTTGAGAGCCGCCGGATTTTGTGCGGTCGAAATCATCGACAGCCACGCGGACCTGAACGCTTACGCGAAAGTCGATGGACAGACCGCATGCTGCTCGCCGGGCATGGCCGCAGCAGGCGGAAGCCTTCACGCGGGACTCCGCCAGGTTCTTGCCGCTCATGACGTGAACGAATACGCGGCGAGTGTGAAGGTGTATGCATTAAGGAAGAATTAAGCCGTTCGCCCGAGGCCCGCATTCGGGGCAACGACCACTGCCGGCGCGGAGAGACGATTCGCCAACTGAACGGAGATTCGATGGCTTGGCGCCACTTTAAATATCGCAACCCCGTTCGGGCCACGAGCGGCTCGAAGTATTCTCCAATTGCCTTCGCGGCCGCTGTTCTCGCATTCGCATCGCTCGGCCAGTCGCAGGTGCAACCGCGGGGCGACTGGATGAGAACCCTGCTGGAAAGCCGGCTGGATCGCATCGAAAAGGCTGAGGCGAAATCTGCCGGCTCGGGCACGCGCGATCTGGTCAACGCCGCCTTCGCGGCGCTGATGATGGGCAAAGAGCCCCAGACGGCTGAACGCCTCCTCAACGCATCGCTGCAAGCCCAGGATATGGAGGTTTCGAGCAAAACCTACGGGCAGTTCAAATGGATGACGATCGACGACTCCGTGACCGATCGCAACGCCGTCGAATTCGTGGTGGAGGGACTCGCCCCCCTGCTGCTAAGCCACGGGAAGGAGCAGTCATCGGAGTTCGTCAACAAGTTGCAGCCGCATCTCGTGGCCGCGCTGGCGGCGATGCGGGCGCACAAGGTCCCCGTTTCGTATACCAACATCTTCCTCATGAAAACCGTCAACCTGCTTCTGCTCGGGCAAGCAATGAACGACGAGACGGCCATTTCCGATGGCCGTCATATGCTCGACCAATGGATCGACTACACGCGCAGGACAGGCATCCGTGAGTTTGACAGTCCGACGTATTACGCCGTCGATCTGAATTCGCTGGTCGAGGGGCGGCGATATGCCAGTGATGCGAATGACCGTCGGAAGCTGGAGGTGATTCTCGAGTATTTCTGGACCGACATTGCCGCCAATTTCTTTCCCGCCGGCAACAAGATTGGCGGCCCTTACAGCCGGGACTACGCCTTTCTCGATGGCGATGGGCTGCTGAACACATGGCTCATCGATGCCGGCTGGATTCCCGCTGACCCGAAAGTGCCGGCTGGAATCGACGGCGTCTTCCTGCTCGATAACGCGCGTTCCGGCGGATATACGCCGCCGCCGCAAAGCACCCACCTTGCACAAAGCGGAAGACGGGAAGTGATCTCAACGTGGGATGAATCCGCAACCGGCACGCGCTGGAACTGGCAGGATCAGCACATTTCCCTCGGCTGCACGAGCGGCACCTATGGACCACAGGACAAGCTCTTCGCGACGACCTTCGCCGGGCCCGCGGATCAGACGCAAATCAGCCTGGTCATCGATGCGTATGAATCGCCCTATGGACTGCGCCGCGCAAAGGACCGCAGCGGCCATTCCAAACCCGTCCATCTGCCGGGAAATCTGGTGAGCGTGCAGAAAGAAGGGACCGCACTATTGACGTTGGAGATTGCGCCGTCAGCGCTGCCGGCCGATGCCGTCGGGTTGAGCATCAACCTGATTCTCCCGGCGGAGGGGACCATCGCCGCTGCCCGGAACACCGCGCGGCTCTCGGAGCCAACGTCGATCACGCTGGCGAAAACCGCTGTCGTATCGGCAACGCTCCACGGCGCTACATTTGCAGTTCGGCTTCAACTCGCCGGAGGCGACAATCCCGATGCGTTCAGCTACTCGCTCATCTCTGACGCCGACGGGCTGGCCCATCACGCCGTCCGGCTGGCTCTCAAGCCAGCGATACAACAACCCACATCGAAAGCGGGTCCCCTGCGGGTTGCGTTTCTGGTGACAGCCGCGGAGGGCGAGGATGTGGAGGCGATTGCCGCGCGACTATCTCACGCACAATTGACGAGCACCATCGCGAATGACGTTTGGGAAGTTGCCGCACGCGTTGATTCGCTTTCGCTCGGAGTGAAGCGATCCGTGGGCGACCGGAAGCTGATCCAGGCGACGATTAACAATCAAAAAACGATCGCCGGCTGCCTGCTCGTCAACGGCGACGATCTCGCCGGTCCGATCTGGGAGAAGCTTCAGTCGGAAGGGACGAAGGCGCGAGGGCACTGAACCTCATCGGATGCGACATGCGGCGATGCAAAAGCTGTCGCGCGAAGTCGCATGGCGGCACCTCTCCCGTCGAAGAACAGGCCGGCAGTCGGGGAGCAGAGAGCCGGGGGGGCGGCGGGTGCCACGGCTGTCAAGCTTGACTGCTGCTTGACCTCTCCTTCCTGCACGTAACAAAATGTAAAAAGATGTAAACTCGATAGCGGTTTTCAGGGTGTGGCGGGGGTTGCGCTAAGCGGGGAAATTTCACGGATAACGCAATCCGCGGGTTTCTGGTGGCAGGCGGCGCTTGGCCGTTGTGCGCGATTCTCCGCTGAAATTCGCGGTGTAAGGGCAGAGCCTGCAACGAATTGCCATTTCGAGAGTTTGATTGATAGGGAGCCGGGCCGGTTGCGCGGCGTTGGAAAGAGGGTCGAGCGAGCGCTAATGTTTTCAGGCATCCGCCGGTTTCGGCGGAGGCGGATTCCCTTTACCTCCCTCAACAGAACCAGGCGGATTGCGTGATGAAATGGGTTGTGATGCTGGTGATTGCCCTGCTCCTGGTAACGGGAGGCTGGAGCTATTGGCGGGCGAAGTCGAAGCCGACGACGGTTTTTCGGACTGAGGCGGTGACGCGCGGGGACCTGGTTCCCAACATCAGTGCGACGGGGACGGTGGAGCCACAGGAAGTGGTCGACGTTGGCGCGCAGGTTGAAGGGCAGATCATCTCCTTCGGAACCGACGACAAGGGGAAGATGATCGACTACGGATCGACGGTCGAAGCGGGCACGGTATTGGCGCGGATCGACGACACGCTGTATCAGGCAGATGCCGCCAATGCGAACGCGGCGCTGGCGCAGGCGAAAGCGGGCGTGACCAAGTCGATTGCCGATCTGGCGCAGATGCAGGCGAAGCTGGAGCAGGCGCAGAGCGACTGGGAACGCGCCCAAAAACTGGGCGAGGGGGATGCCCTTTCGCAGAGCGATTACAACTCCTACAAGGCGGCGTTCGACACGGCCAAGGCCAACGTCGGCGTCGATGAAGCGATCATCGAGCAATCGAAGGCCGCGGTCACGCAGGCCGAGGCGGCGTTGAAGCGATCGACGCAGAACCTGGGCTACTGCACGATCAGCTCGCCGGTCAAAGGCGTGATCATCGACCGGCGGGTGAACATCGGCGAAACCGTGGTTTCCAGTTTGAACACGCCGAGCCTTTTTCTGATCGCCAAAGACCTGCGGCAGATTCAGGTTTGGGTTTCGGTGAACGAAGCGGACATCGGCAACATCCATCCGAACCAGCCGGTCGCGTTCACGGTCGACGCATATCCCAACGACACCTTCCACGGAACCGTCGGGAAAATCCGCCTGAACGCGAGCATGACGCAGAACGTGGTGACGTACACGGTGGAGGTCAACACCGACAATTCCGACGGACGGCTGCTCCCATATCTCTCGGCGAACGTGAAGTTCGAGATCAGCAACCAGAAAAACGTGCTGCTGGTTCCGAACAGCGCGCTGCGATGGTATCCGGAAGTTTCGATGATCCTCCCATCGGAGCGCGACGCGGCGGTGGCAGACGCCCAGAAAAGCGTTGACAAGGATGTCAGCCCGCACAATGCCGCGACCCGTCCCTCCGGGCATCATCATCACGACGAGCAAACATCTGCCCAGGGGACCGTCTGGGTGGTGGATGGGAAATACGTGCGGCCGGTCAAGGTGCGCGTCGGTGAGAGTGACAGCATTCTCACCGAGCTGATCGGAGATTCGCTTCATGTCGGCGATCAGGTCGCTGAAGGCGTTGAAGATCCTCAGTCAGCTGACACGACGACCAATCCCTTCGCTCCGCAGATCTTCCGACGCCATTGAGCCTTCGAGAACCATGGAACTGATTCAACTCCGCGACATTTTCAAAACCTATCGCGTCGGCGAAATCGACGTGCCGGTGCTCAAGGGAGTCTCTCTTGACGTGCTGCGCGGCGAGCTCGTCGCGTTGATGGGCGTTTCGGGATCGGGCAAAAGCACGCTGATGAACATCCTCGGCTGCCTGGATCACCCGACGTCCGGCGAATACTGGCTCGATGGAGAACTGGTTTCAGGACTTTCGGCGGATGGCCGGGCGATGGTGAGGAACCGGAAGATCGGGTTCGTCTTTCAGAGCTTCAACCTGCTTCCGCGCACGACGGCGTTGCGCCAGGTCATGATGCCGCTGACATACACGGCGGGCGACATTTCCGATCGCGAAGCGAAAGCGCGGGCAACGGAGATGCTGGGGCGCGTCGGGCTTGCGGATCGGCTGGATCATCATCCCTCGCAGCTTTCCGGCGGGCAGCAGCAGCGCGTGGCGATCGCGCGGGCGCTGGTCAATCGCCCCCCGCTGCTGTTCGCGGACGAGCCGACGGGAAACCTCGACTCGCGCACCAGCGAAGAGGTTCTGCGGATGTTTCAGAAGCTCAATTCGGATGAAGGAATTACGATCATTCTCGTGACGCACGACGCGGAAGTCGCCGCGCACGCGAAGCGGACGATTCACATCCGCGACGGGCTGATCGCCGACGGAGTGTTCGAGCACGCGCAGATCGCTTAGGAACAAGTGTCATGAAATTTTTCCGCACATTGCACGTCGCGCTGTATGGCTTGAGCCGCAACGTGATGCGTGCCATTCTGACGACGCTGGGGATCATCATCGGAATTGCCGCGGTCATCGCGATGATGGAGGTGGGCGACGGCTCGTCGAAGGCGGTGCAGTCAAAGATCGCCGGCATGGGCGCCAATGTCATCCTCGTCATCCCCGGGTCGATGCAGAATGGCGGCGTCAGCGCGGGCTCGGGAACGGCGATGAAGCTCACCGCGGACGACAACGAGGCGATTCTCAACGGCATTGACGTGCGCGCCTCGGCCCCGCTGGTGCGGATCCGCACGCAGGTCGTTCACGGGCATCTGAATTGCGTCACCATGGTGAACGGCAGCACCCCGCAGTTTCTGACCGTCCGCGACTGGGCCAATCCCACCGCGGGAACTTCCTTCACCGACGCCGACGTGCGCGGCGCCAACAAGGTCTGCATGCTCGGGCAGACGGTCGCCCGCGAACTGTTCCCGGGAGAGTCGCCGGTTGGCAAGGAAGTGCGGGTGCAGAACGTGACTTTCAAAGTAGTCGGAGTGCTTCGCCCCAAAGGCGCGAACATGATCGGCTGGGATCAGGATGATTTTGTGCTCGCTCCCTGGACCACGGTGAAATATCGCGTCTCGGGAAACTCCGCGTCCGTCACCAACTCAGCGGCGTCCACGGTCTCGAGCACGATCAATACCCTCAGCGCGTTGTACCCGACGGGGGACGCCGGCCTGTATGTTGCTCCCTCTTCCGCGCAGCAGGCGGACAATCCGCACCCGGTGCGTTTTGCGAACATCGATCAGATTCTCGTCTCGGCCAGCAGCGCCAGCGAGGTGCCGCAGACCGTTCGTCAAATCGAGTCGCTGCTGCGCGACCGCCACCATGTCAGCGACATCGGGATGGATGACTTTGAAGTGCACGACATGACTGAAATGATGTCCACGCTGACTGCCGCCACGAGACTCATCACCACGCTGCTTTTGTGCATCGCGTGCATTTCCCTGGTGGTCGCGGGCGTGGGGATCATGAACATCATGCTCGTCTCGGTCACCGAGCGCACGCGTGAAATCGGCTTGCGGATGGCGGTGGGCGCGCGGGCAAGCGATATTCTCCTGCAGTTTCTCATCGAGGCGGTTTTGTTGTGCCTTGCCGGGGGATTGATGGGAGTGGCCCTGGGGCTGGGCAGTTCCTGGGTCGTAACGACGCTCCTGCACTGGCCGACGGAGTGGTCGCCGCTTACCGTGTTTGTGGCCTTCATCGTTTCAGCGATGGTGGGCGTCATCTTCGGCTTTTATCCTGCATGGAAAGCTTCACGTCTCGATCCGATTGAGGCACTGCGTTACGAATGAGGCTCGACGCGTTTGGGAAGAGGGTTGCGAGCGTGAAAAGACTTCTGCGGTCATGGTGCGAGTTGGGGAGGATCTGCGCCCGGGTGTTGGCATCTCACTGCAGGGCGGAAATCCTCGCCGCGGCGATCATCTGCGGCGGATGCGCCGTCGGTCCGGACTATCACCGGCCGACGCCGTGGATGCCTGGTCGCTATATCAATCCGACCGTCGCGGCGACGACGCAAACCAGCGAGACGACGCCGGAGCCGATGGAGTTTGTGCAATGGTGGCGGGCGTTCAATGATCCGACTCTCGATTCGCTCGTGCGCCGCGCGGCGGAGCAGAATCTCGACCTGCGGCAGGCAACCGCCAGGCTGCGCCAGGCGCGGGCCGCGCGAGGCGTTGCCAGTGCGGCGCTGTTTCCGGAGATCGATGCCAACGGCTCCTACCAGCACAGCGGCACCGGCGTGCGCGGCTCCCGATCGACGGACGTGTACAACCCGGGACTCGATGCGACCTGGGAGATCGACATCTTCGGCGGGGTTCGCCGAGGCGTCGAAGCCGCTGACGCCGGCATCCAGGCGGCGGTGTGGAACCGGCGCGATGTGCTGGTCACGCTCGTGTCGGAAGTGGCGATCGATTACATCAATCTGCGCGGCGATCAACGGCGCATCGCCATCGCCAGCCGCAACCTTCAATCGGAAAGACGCACGGCCGATCTGACGCGGGAGCGATTCGGCGCAGGATTCGCCGCGAGGCTCGACGTGGCGAACGCCGAGGCGCAGGCGGAGACGACCGAGTCCGAAATCCCGCCGATTCGGTCTGCCGAGCAACAGACGATCTATGCGCTGAGTGTTTTGTTGGGCGCGAGCCGGCGACGCTGCTGAAGGAATTGTCGAGCGAAAACGAACCGATTCCGATCACCCCGCCGACGATTCCGATCGGGCTGCCGTCGGAACTGCTGCGGCGGCGTCCTGACATTCGCATTGCCGAGGCGCAGCTTCATGCCGCCACGGCGGAGGTCGGCGTTGCGACGGCGGATTTGTTTCCCAAGTTCTCGCTGACCGGCAATGTGGACGTGGAAGCAAGTCGCATTCAGCCGCTGGGAAATTGGGCGAGCAGTATCTGGTCGTTTGGTCCGTCGATCACCTGGCCGATCTTCGCGGCGGGGCGCATTGAGGCCAATATCGAGGTGCAGAATGCGCTGCAGCAGCAGGCGGTTCTGACTTATCGCCAGGCGATCCTGACCGCGCTGCGGGACGTGGAGAACGCGCTGATCGCGTATGCCATGGAGCAGGAGCGTCGCAGCGCGCTGGCCAAGGCCGTCATTTCCAACCGTCAGGCTTTTGACCTTTCGACGCGGCTCTACCGGCAAGGGCAAACCGATTTTCTCAACGTGCTCAATGCCGAGCGATCGCTGCTGAGCGTGGAAGATCAACTGGCCCAAAGCGAAGCCAATGTCGCGACCGATCTGGCGAGTCTGTACAAGGCGCTGGGCGGCGGATGGGAGATCAATCCGCTGGCCGTGGAAACTTCCCGTTCTGTCGCGGCGCCGCCGGCGTCGCAGCCGACGGTGTCTCGAAAGTTGCTGTACCAACCGGCGACGTTTCCAGCGACCGAGCCCGCGAAGTGAGGAGGAGGCGGTTTCGCAACACCACGCCGAGTGTGAGGCGCTCCGGAGGCTCGCATTTTCCGGCGCTCGATCCGAGCCTTCGGAGTACCTCAGACTCGGCGTGGTCGGCAGATGTGCGGTTCTGAAACCACCTCTAAAATCGCATCTCCAAGGCAACATGAAGATACGGGGCATCCGAAAAGCCCAGCACGGTGTGCAAGTCGGAAAAATCGAATCCCCGCGTAAAACGGTTGTCAAACGCGTAGCCGCCGGCAAGGCGGAGCATCAACTGGTCGTTGATGGAGTATTCGAGGCCGGCTTCGGCGCGCTCGTCGGAGAAGAGAAGCCGCTGGTGGGAGCCGAGGTCGGCAACGTGAAACGCTTCCTGCTCGTAATAGTAACTTCCGTACACTAAGAGGCTGCTCAGGATTCTGTATTCCAGCCGCGCGGTGAACTGCGACGCGAGCCGGTAGCTGGCCGCGATTTTGAGTTTGTCGGTGGGCGTCCACTCGATCGAGCTGTAAGGGAAGCCGAGCAGAAGCAGCAGCGTGTCGTCGATCCGATGACGATACGCGACGCCCGGCAGCGGGATGTCGGGGAAGTATGGGCGGTTGCCATCGTAGTCGATGAGAATCGCCAGCAGATCATTTGGATTGATCTGGTGCCCAAGGTCCAGCGTTGCCTTTCCGTACCAGGCCGAACCGCGGGCAAACGACGAGTCGCCGGCGTACCCGACGCCGACGGTCGCGCCGGCAACCCAACCGTGATACTCCCCCACCGCCGTCCCAACCGCGATCGACAGATCGGTCAGATCTTTCGGCACGATGCTGGAGCCGGGACTGCAATTGAGAAATCGCACATCATATCCGAGGCGCGGGCTGACGAAATTTCCCGGCTGCAGCCGGAGCCGGCCCGAAGACGTGTAGTCGGAAAGTTGAAGACTCTGCCCGGAGTCGGAGTGCGCCGCATTGAGGAAGTAGCTGTCGGCGGTCGCGTCAACCGCCTGCTCCGTCGGCCAGGGCTTGAGCAGCAGAGCCGCTCCGGTCATCTGCGCTTTGGCCGCGGCCGACATGAACGCGACAACCAGCAAACCGAGCAGGACAGATCGCATCGGGCCAGAAGTTGCATGCATTTCAGTTCTATCGTCCAAAGCGGCGGAAATACACCACGCGGGCGAGAACGGGGTGTCTTATCGGAGCTGATCTCATAACACGCGCTTTGCGCGCGGCGGGCGCCGGCCGCGCTTGACCTCTTCTTCAAGCTGCGCTTTGCGACGCAGGATATGATGATAATGCTGCGCAAATCGATGCGCCTCGTCGCGGACGTATTGCAAAAGCTTCAGACCGACGTGATTCCTTTTCAGCCGAATAGGCTCGCTTTTGGCCTGCGTGTAAACGAGCTCTTCCTTCTTGGCGAGCGAAATCACCATGGGCGGCTTGACGTCCATTTGAGCAAATACCTCCATTGCCGCGTGAAGCTGCCCCAGGCCTCCGTCGATCAGGATCACGTCGGGATACAGTTCCTGGCTCGCGCCCGCCTCGCGATAGCGGCGTGAGACGACCTCCTGAATCGAGAGGTAGTCGTTGTTTCCCTGCCCGTGCTTGATCTTGAAGCGTCGATAGCCGTCCTTGAACGGCACGCCGTCGATGAAGCAGACCTTGCTTCCGACCATTTCTCCGCCCTGCAGGTGAGCGATATCGATTCCCTCGATGATCCGCGGCGGCTCGCTCAATCCAAGAGCGGTCTGCAATTCGGTCACTGCTTCTCTGGGATTGACGACAAAGGATTCGGGCTGCCAGTATTCCTGATCTCCTCTTCGCGCCGGGCGCCCAGCGCCTGCAGCGCCTTGATCTCATCGCGCAGTCGGCCGGCGCGTTCGAACTGCAACTGCTTCGCGGCGTCCTGCATTTCTTTCTCCAGATTTGCAAGGACGGTCTTCTTTCCTCCTTCGAGAAATTTGATGAGCCGGGAAATGTCTTCGTTGTAGGTGTCGCGCGAAATCTTCGCGGCGCAGGGCGCGGTGCATTGATGAATCGGATAGAGCAGGCACGGGCGAAAGAACCGCCGGCTGTCGTCGTTTTCACGAATCTCCAGATGGCAGGTGCGAAACTTGAATGCCTTCTGCAGATGCGTGACCGCTTCCTTGAGGGCATAGACGCTGGTGAACGGCCCGTAGAGCTTGACGCCGGCGGTTCGCGGCTCGCGGGTCACGTAGACGCCGGGGAACTCGTCGTCGGTGGTCACCATCAGATAGGGATACGTTTTGTCATCGAGCAGCCGGGCGTTGAACCTCGGCTGAATGTCCTTGATGAGCCGATTCTCGACGAGCAGCGCCTCGACCTCGCTGTCGGTCTCGATGACTTCAAAATCGACAACCAGCTCGCGCAACGGCGCCTTCTTGGCTTCCAGTTTGGTGGCGAGTTGAAAATAGCTGCAAACTCTTTCGCGCAGCGACGACGACTTCCCGATGTAGATGACGTCGCCTTTCTCATCCTTCATGAGATAGACGCCGGGCGATCGGGGAAGCGTTTTAGCTTTGTCGGAAAGTCTTTGAAGTCGCTGGTCCATCATCCTGTACCACGGGTTTCCAACCCGTGCGCCCGGCGTCAAATTAAAGAGCAACCCTTGGAACCGCAGCGTTTGCTTATTCTATGCCGTTCGCACGGGTTGGAAACCCGTGGTACATAGGGGACATGGCGATCCAAATTGTGCCAAGCATCGATTTGCGCGGCGGACACGTTGTCCGCCTCAAGCAAGGAGACTACAGCCGCCAGATCAATTACGCCGCCGACCCGGTCGAAACCGCAGCTACTTTCGCCGAGGCGGGAGCGCATTGGATGCACATCGTCGACTTGGACGGAGCGAAAGAGGGCCGTCCCGTCCAGACGGAGCTGATCGCGAAGATCATCGCGTCTTCGAGTCTGAAAGTGGAAGCCGGCGGCGGCGTTCGCTCGACAGAAGATATCCGCCGGCTGTTGGCGGCCGGCGCGAGCCGGGTGGTCGTTGGAACCAAGGCGATCGAAGACTGGAAGTGGTTTACATCGCTGGCGGAAGAGCCAGAGTTTGCCGGCAAACTGGTATTGGCGCTCGATGCGAAGGACGGGATGGTCGCGACGCGCGGGTGGACGACAACCTCGGCGCTGTGCGCGACCGAGCTTGCGGCAGTGGTCAGCGATTGGCCGCTCGCGGCGCTGCTCTACACCGATGTCAGCAAAGACGGCATGCTGCAGGGGCCGGCCGTCGAGTCGACGCTGGAGCTTGCCAAGGCGGGGAAAGTCCCCGTCATTGCCAGCGGCGGTGTCGGAACGATCGAACATATCCGGATGATGAAGGATCTTCCGTTTTGGGGGGTGATTGTGGGGCGGAGCCTGTATGAAGGGACTTTGAAATTGCGGGATGCGATTGAAGTGACGCGCGAAGCTTGACGGATGCGTGTTTACGCTCTGAACCGTTTGAATTGAAGAGCTCCGCGTACTTCCCAGCTAGACTAATCGCATGACTCGCGGTCTCTTTACAGTCGTTTCAGCGGGAAACTTGATCGAGTCGGTGCGCGATCCTGAATACAATTGAACCTCCCGCAGATCTCGCCGCTGAAGCGGCAAGCCCGGCGGACCGCGTCAACAGCGGGCGCTTTAATGACCATCCGAACGGCTTGTACTTCTGGCGCCGCCCGCACGGGTTGGAAACCCGTGTTACTTCGGGGCGCTGCTCGCACGGGTTGGAAACCCGTGTTACTTCGGGGCACTGCTCGCACGGGTTGGAAACCCGTGTTACTTCGGGGCGCTGTTCGCACGGGTTGGAAACCCGTGTTACTTCGGGGCGCCGCCCGCACGGGTTGGAAATCCGTGTTACTTCGGGGCGCTGCTCGCACGGGTTGGAAACCCGTGTTACTTCGGGGCGCTGCTCGCACGGGTTGGAAACCCGTGTTACTTCGGGGCGCTGCTCGCACGGGTTGGAAACCCGTGTTACTTCGGGGCACTGCTCGCACGGGTTGGAAACCCGTGTTACTTCGGGGCGCTGTTCGCACGGGTTGGAAACCCGTGTTACTTCGGGGCATGTTCGCACGGGTTAGAAACCCGTGTTACTTCGGGGCATGTTCGCACGGGTTGGAAACCCGTGTTACTTCGGGGCATGTTCGCACGGGTTGGAAACCCGTGTTGCTTCGGGGCATGTTCGCACGGGTTGGAAACCCGTGTTACTTCGGGGCATGTTCGCACGGGTTGGAAACCCGTGTTACTTCGGGGCATGTTCGCACGGGTTGGAAACCCGTGTTACTTCGGGGCATGTTCGCACGGGTTGGAAACCCGTGTTACTTCGGGGCGCTGCTCGCACGGGTTGGAAACCCGTGTTACTTCGGGGCGCTGCTCGCACGGGTTGGAAACCCGTGTTACTTCGGGGCGCTGTTCGCACGGGTTGGAAACCCGTGTTACTTCGGGGCATGTTCGCACGGGTTGGGAACCCGTGTTACGTGGCCTCGGCGGGCGCGAAACCGTGTCGGAGAGTGTTTTCGGTGATGGTGCGGGTGAGCAGGAAATTGAGGAGGTAATCGGAGCCGCCGGCTTTGGTGGCGCCGCCGGAGAGTTTGAAGCCGCCGAAGGGCTGGCGATCGACGAGCGCGCCGGTGATCTTGCGATTGATGTAGAGATTGCCGACGCGAAATTCGCGGCGGGCTTTCTCGATGTTGGCAGGACTACGTGAATAGATGCCGCCGGTGAGGGCGTATGGTGTGCCGTTGGCGATGCGGAGCGCGTCGTCCAGATTCGCGGCTTTGATGACCGTCAGCACGGGGCCGAAGATTTCTTCCTGTGCGATCGATGCGCCCTCGGGCACATCGGCAAATATATGAGGGCCGACGTACCAACCTTCGTCCGCCAGCGCGCTGACATCGGCGCAATAGACCAGCCGGGCCTCGCTTTTTCCCTTCTCGACGGCTTGAAGAATGCGCCGCCGCGCGTCTTCTTCGATCACCGGCCCGACGCTGCACGACGGATCTTCCGCCGGCCCGATCTTCAGGCTGCGCGTCGCTTCAACGAGGCGGGTCAGAAAAGCGTCATGCACCGACGCCAGCACAATCGCGCGCGAGCAGGCGGAGCATTTTTGCCCCGCATATCCGAAGGCGCTTGCGACGACGCCATGCACGGCTTCGTCGAGATCGGCGTCTTCGTCGATGATCAACGCGTTCTTCCCGCCCATCTCGGTGATCACTTTTTTCAGGTGTTGCTGCCCCGCCGGCACGCGGGCCGCGTCGGCTTGAATCTGCAGACCGACGGCGCGCGAGCCGGTAAAAGCGATCACCGCAACGTCCGGATGATTCACAAGAGCCGGTCCGACTTCTTCACCAAGACCGGGCAAGTAGTTCACCACGCCGGCCGGTAGTCCCGCTTCGATGAACACTTCCATCAGCTTCGCGCCGATGATCGGCGACTGCTCCGCCGGCTTCATGACCACCGTGTTTCCCGTCGCCAGGGCCGCGGCAGTCATCCCGCACAAGATCGCCAGGGGGAAATTCCAGGGTGCGATGACGACGGCGACTCCCCGGGGCTCGTAGAAGGTGCGGTTCTCCTCGCCGGGCACGTCGCGCCGTTGCGGCTCGGCCAGGCGGACGGCTTCGTTCGCGTAGAAGCTGCAGTAGTCGATCGCTTCCGCGACATCAGCGTCGGCCTCGCGCCATTGTTTGCCGGTCTCGACGATCTCCCACGCCGAGAGCTCGAAGCGCCGTCGTCGCAAAATCCGGGCGCACGCCATCAGCAATTCGGCACGGCGCTTTACGCCAGCGTCGCGCCAAGCCGGGAAGGCGTCGGTCGCTGCCGTTACCGCAAGCCGGGCGTCGTCGGCGGTTGCGCGGGCCGTGCGACCGACGAGGGTTCGGCGGTGCGACGGGTCGAACGACTCAATCGTCTCGTTGCGCGTGATGGTCTTTCCGCCGATGATCAGCGGATGCGAATTTCCGAACTGGCTTTGCGCAATTGGGGGCGTCTGGGTTTCGATTCCCCTACCCTGGTAGTCCTGCGGAGGGACAGAGTGGGGGCCGTCCTCTGGAAGCTCGACGCCGCCCCCACCCCGGCCCTCCCCTCTTCGAGCCTGAGCCTCAGAGCCGAAGGCCGGAGTACCAGGGGAGGAGGAAAGAGCGCGCGCGGGCGCAATTGCGCTGAACTGGCTCCTGACCGCGTCCAGCGCCGCACGCATCTTTTCACGTTCGGCGGCGCGGGAGAAATCGGTGAGCGGCTCATTGTGAAAGGCAGGAAGTTGCGGAGCCGGACTCGTGTCTTGCGGCCGGGCGACAGTTGGAGGAGATGTGAGTGCGGGATTCATCAGCAGACGCTCCTCGGGCACGTGATCCAGAAAACCAGCCCGTAAGAAGGATTCGTTCGATGTGTTTTCAAGCAGCCGGCGCACCAGATACGCCATGCCCGGGAGCAGCTCTCCCACTGGCGCGTAGACACGTACGCGATGGCCCATTTTCACCAATGCGCTCTTCACCGGATCGGCCATTCCGTAGAGCATTTGAAACTCGATGCTGCGCGGGGGAAGGCCGTGCGCCTCTGTCAGCGCCAGCGCCCTGGCGATGCTGCGGATGTTGTGACTCCCGATCGCGGGACGGAGCTGTTCGTGATGCTCGATCAGAAACGCGGTTTGCTTTTCGTAGTTGGCATCCGTCTCATGCTTGTGCGCAAAGACGGGTATGTTCCAGCCGTTCTGCGCGGCAACGATCGTTTCGTAATCCCAATACGCTCCCTTGACGAGCCGCACCCAAACCGGAGTTCCGCGACGGCCGGCCCAATCGGCGAGTCTGGCCAGATCATCGCCGCAGTCGCGCAAGTATGCCTGAATGGCGATGCCGACATCCGGCCAATCACGAAATTCCGATTCGTCGAGGATGCCGCGGAATATTTGCAGCGTGATGTCTTTGTAAGAATATTGCTCCATGTCGATGTTGACGAACACGCCACGCCGGCGGGCGAGCCGCAGGATCGGCCGCAGCCGTTCACAAACGGCGGAGCTCGTGCCGTGGGGATCGATCGGATCAAACTGGCTGAACAACGACGAGAGTTTCACCGACACATTCACGCGGGGCACCGGCCGGCCGTTGCCATCGGAATCCAGCAGCGGATTTCGGGTCCACTCGGCCGCGGCGTCTGCCAGGCCGTCGATCATGCGGAGATAGGTCTCACGGTAGCGCTCGGCCTCAACCCGGGAAAGAACCGCTTCGCCCAATAGATCGACGGTGAAGCCGAGCGAATGCTGGCGCAGCTTCGCGACGCTTTGTATCGCCTCTTCCAAATCAGCGGCGGCGATGAAGTGGCGCGCCATCGACTCAGCGGCAAGCTTTGCCGCATCGGCGACGCGACGGCTCGTCCAGCCGTCCGTTGGCAGCCAATTCATTACGAGCGCTGCCGGCCCCGGAAGCCGATCGCGCACAGGGATGAGGTATTCGCGCAAATGTCCGGCAATCAGCTCGGGCGTTGCCAGGGTTGGCAGCACATCCACAAAGCGAAACAACTGCGCTTTCACGCGTTCGTCGTGCATCCCCCAGCCCATCGTGTGTCGCTGCCACCATCCCGCCAGCGAATGACCGTCGGCCGCTTTCACGCGCGCGAAGATCGCTTTTCCGATCTCCTTGGTTCGCTCTTCCAGATGGGCGTCGTCCCAATGCATGACAGAGCGATCATAGTGATTCGATCTTCTGCAGCGGGCATCGGCGCCCGATAATTTGGGTTGCTGCGGCGAAATTGTCTCGAAGCTATAATTCCTAAGCGAACCTATGCCGCCGTCTGATCCCAACCAGCATGTCCGGACGATTCAGCGGATCGTCGTTGAGACCCTCTTTATCGGACTCTTGGGGGCAGTGGTGCTCGGCTTTGTCTGGGAATTGGGCTTTCCACGACTCGCCTGGTTGCTGGGCGCGGCGATCTGGATCCTGGGCGATCCGATCCTCGAAATCGGGCGGTTGCGTGGTTCTCCCCGCCCGCCCAAATAGCTTTACATTCCGTGAGTTGCGAGCTTTTCACCCCGCCAAAAGTTAACCCGTGCTCCGGCAGCGACGATGAACTCAACGATGCCGCGCCCAGCGGTCTCTGCCAACGTCCCGCGCACGATGCGCTGCGCGACTATTGTCGGGGCTGGTTGCGTGCAGCGTCGCTCGATGGAAACTGCGCTGTCGCAATCCTCATTGCCAACGACCTTGCCCGCCGGCCCCGGCACGCACGGAGCGCGATTCCTGGGGATGCGCACCGGACTTGAAAGCAAGCTGCTGCTCAGCTTCATTGGAATCGTCGCGATGGCCGTCGCAATGAGCTGCTTTTTGATCCTGCAGCAGCAGCGTGCCACCGCGGACTCCATGGTCGAAAACCGCGCCATGACGCTTTCGCGCGGGCTGGCGGCGATCAGCCCCGGCGTATTGGAGCGCAACGATCGGACCGAGTTGTCGCGGATCGCGCGCGCATTGCTGGCTCAGCGCGACGTCATCACCGCTGGCATCTTTGATTCCTCGGGACGGCTGCTCGCATCGTCGAGCGGAATCGGGGAGGGCGCGGACCTGCTCGCGTTCCTTCCCGCGCCATCGGCCAAGGTCACGGCATTTGAGCCCGTGCATTGCTACGCGCCCCGGGCCGGCTGGTTTCTGGCGATCACCTCTCCGGTGCTGTCGCTGGAGCCGCAGCAGGAGGATGGCACGACGATCAATCCTGCCGCGCGACGGGGGCTTCATGTCAGCGGCTATATCACTGTCTGCGTCTCGGACAATTCGGCCGACAATGAGATGGACGCGGTTCGCCTGAAAGTCGTTCTGATCGGCACGCTGACGGTGTTGGGCTGCTTTCCGTTGGCGGCGATGCTCATTCATAAATTGCTCGATCCGATTCGTCATCTCGTCCGAGCCACGCAGCGCATTATTGACGGCGACCTCGACGCCCAAGTCGCCATCGACCGGCAGGACGTGATCGGCCGGTTGGCGCGCTCGTTCAATCAGATGGTGCTCCGCATCCGCCGCCAGCAGGATGCCCTGGCGACGGCAAATCGCGAGTTGGAATCGAAGGTTCAGCAACGCACAGCTCAGCTCGAAACGGCCAACAAACGACTCAGCAGCGAGATCGCCGAGAAGGAGGATTTCCTGCGGGCTGTTTCGCACGACCTCAACGCCCCTTTGCGCAATATCTCGGGGATGACCGAAATGCTGATGCGCGACCGCGAAACACTCGACGCCAGCGTGATTCACCGCCTGGAGCGGATTCAGAAAAATGTTGAGGTGGAGACGAACCTGATCAGCGAGCTGCTGGAGCTGTCGCAGATCAAGACGCGGCGGCTGAAGATGGAGACGCTCGACACGCACTTGCTCGTCGACGAAGTAGCCGGCATCTTCGAAGCGGATTTGCGGACGCGCGACATCCAATTTGTGGTTGACGGCCCGCTGCCGAAACTGCGGTGCGAGCGCGCGGCTTCGACAGGTTTTTCAGAACCTGATCGATAACGCGATCAAATACATGGGCGAGCCGCCGGCAGGTGAGCCGCGGGAAATTCACGTGGGCTGGATCCTGCGTCCGGCAGAGTGCGAGTTTTATGTGCGCGACACCGGAATCGGCATCGATGCGCGTGATCTCGAGCTGCTCTTCCACGTTTTCCGCCGCGGCGCCAATGCCCGCTTGGCCGGAATTCCCGGCAGGGGAATCGGCCTGGCGAGCGTGAAGAGCATCGTCGAGACCTACAGCGGCACCATCTGGGCCCAGAGCACGCCCGGCAAAGGAAGCACGTTTCGCTTCACCATCAACGGCGAGTATGTCATCAATACGCCCGCGGCGCAGGCGGCCTGACCGGCGCGGCAATCTTCCATGACTCACACTTCAGCCAACCTCCGCCTCCTGATCGTCGAGGACGATCCCGACCAGCGCGAGCTGGTCCGCCAGACGCTGGGTGAACGGTTCGGGTCGGGAAACATCGTTGACGTATCGACCATCGCCGCTGCGATGGGGCAGGACATCGCGACATTTGATCTGATCCTCTCCGACTTCAACCTGCCTGATGGAACGGGGATGGAATTGCTGGCGCACGTGCGTCGACGATGCGACACTCCTCTGATTCTCGTGACCGGCGAAAACATCGGGCATGTCGCCGCCGAATCCATCCGCAAGGGCGCGACGGACTACGTCGTGAAGGTGGGCGACTATCTGTTCGCGCTGCCGCTGGTCGTGGAGAAATGTCTGGCCGTCGCGAACATGCGGCGGGAAAACGAGGCGCTGCGGGCTGAGTTGGAAAAAACCATGCTCGCGCTGCGGGAGAAGAACACCGCCCTGGAAAAGGCGCTGCGAAAAACCGAAGAGGCGGCGGCGACGGATCCGCTGACGGGGCTCTACAACCGCCGGCATTTCAACAAGGTATTGTCGCAGCTCTTCTCCGAGGCGCGCCGTTACGAGACTGACATGTCGATCGTGATGATCGATCTGGACGGCTACAAACAACTCAACGACACGTGTGGCCACCAGGTGGGCGACCGCCTGCTGCTGGTCGCGGCTCGCGCCATCACCGCCAACATGCGGGGGATGGACGTCGCCTCGCGTTACGGCGGCGACGAATTCGTCATCCTCGCGCCACGCGCCGCCGGCGCTGAAGCGGCAACGATTGCCGAGCGCATCCGCCAGGATTACCGCAAGGCGTCCGCCATGATCCTTCGGCGCAACGAAGGGCTGACCATGTCGTTTGGCGTGGCGTCCCTCTTGTCCGATGGCTCGGCCAACGGAGACGAACTTGTCGCGGCCGCCGACGCGGCGCTCTACCAGGCCAAGGACGGCGGGCGCGACAGGATTGTGATTTCGTCATCGGTGGCGGGCCGGTGAGCGGAGCGCGAGCGGGGAATAGCAAAATGCAAATTGAGGATTGCAAAATGCAAATTGGATGAACGGGGGGACGCCGAGACGCGCGTGTTGTCGTGTTATCCCCCTTGAGATTTGCAGCTTGCTCCCGGCGCGCCGGGACGCAATCCCCACCCCTCTCCGAGCTAACTCCTCGGATCATCGCGATCCTCACCCGGCTGCTCTTTTTCCTTGAGATCGTTGAGCAGATCGACGTAGTCCGCGTCATCCAGTTCGAACCACTCGGGAATCGCCGCCGTTGAACAGCCGCGCCGCTCGGCCAGCGCGGCGACAATTCTCGCCCGGAGGTCTGGATCGAGGATGTGACGGATACGCACCACGCCATCATCCTATCGCCGCCGTCCTCAGTTGCGAGACCAACGCCGCAACCTATACTCGTCGGCCCGATCGGAAAGCTGCGGCGGACTTTGACGAACTCTCTGCGTGGCACGGGCGTCCCGCGTGTTAGCGATGTGAAACAGAAGAGAATGGTTCGATATCCAGGTCCTCTCCTGTTCCACGCAGCTAACACGGGCGGGGCGCGCGGGACGCCCGTGCCACGCGGGGGAACTGATGCACCAGCACATGCGTTGCCCGATCTCAAAATCTTCGAGTGAAAGGCGATCATGCTGCCCACGAGCACAAATGTTCGATTGAGCGTCAAAGCTTCCGTCGGAAATGTCAACGCCGTTCTGGTGTTCGTGACGCAATCGAAGGAGATCGACGACCAACCGTTGCTCGGCAAAGCGGAGGGCGCGGCGCTGCGGCGTCTCATCGACAACGGCGCCGCGACCGGGAAGTCACGGGAAATCGCGTTTGAGATCGTGGAAACCGCAGCGGGAAACACGCGACGGGTCTATGCCGTCGGCGTGGGAAAAGCCGACAAACTCACGAGCGAATCGCTGCGGCAATCAGCCGGCGCCGCGATTCGCGCTTTGCGTTCGCATCGCATCGGCTCCGCCGCTTTCGTGGTGCCGGCCTCATTCAAGTCTGTCTCCGCGACGGAAGCGGCAGAGGCTCTGGTGGTCGGAGCGTTGTTGGCGTCATTCGATTACACGGAATACAAGGGCGCCGCCAGGTCGAAGGACGACGCTGAATCCCCTGCGCGGCTGGAACTTGCCGTCGTTTCAGAAGAGAAATCCGTCCGTGAGGCTGTGGCCCGCGGTCACGCGATTGCCGACGGGCAGAATTATGCCCGCACGATCGCTTCGCGACCGGGAAATGACATCACTCCTCCAACGCTTGCCAAGGCCGCGCAGTCGATGGCGCGCGAGGCGAAGTTGAAATGCCGGGTGCTCGATGAGAAGGAGTTGGCGAAGCTGAAAATGGGGGGAATTCTCGCGGTCGGCGCGGGGAGTATCGCGACGCCGCCGCGGATGATCGTGCTCGAATACAACGGTCTGGCGAAAAAGCCGAAGTCTCATGGCGGCCCTTTGCTGGTCGTCGGAAAGGCTGTCACGTTTGACACCGGCGGCATCTCCATCAAGCCGGCCGATCGCATGGGACGGATGATCTATGACAAATCGGGCGGCACCGTCGTCCTCGGGGTGATGTATGCCCTGGCAAAATTGAAAATTCCCGCGCACGTGGTCGGCATTCTTTCCAGCGCCGAAAACGCCATCAGCTCAAAGGCGTATCGCCCCGGCGATATCCTCCGCATGTACAACGGCGTCACTGTCGAGGTGACCAACACCGACGCGGAGGGCCGGCTGGTGCTGGGCGATGCGCTCGCGTGGGGAATCGAAACATACAAGCCGGCGGCGGTCGTCGACCTCGCGACGCTGACAGGCGGCGTGGTGACTGCCTTGGGTACCACCATGGCGGGGGTGATGAGCAACAACGACGATCTCGTCGCCGCGCTGATTTCCGCTGGCGAATCCACCGGGGAAAAGATCTGGCGGCTGCCGCTCGGGCCCGATCAGCGCGACCAGATCAAGTCGCATCATGCCGAGATCGTCAATTCCGCCGGCCGCGAGGCTCATCCTCTGCAAGGCGGCGCGTTCCTGAGCTATTTCGTCCCAACCGACGGCTCGGTTCCATGGGCACATTTGGACATCGCCGGAGTCGCTGACATCGACAAGGACTTGCCGTACTATTCCAAGGGATCCACCGGCTGGGGCGTGCGGACGCTCCTTGAGTGGATTCGCCGGCGCGGTGACTGATCCCCGTGGCACATGCCGCCGCGTTGGAAGTGTTGGAGTTCTGCAACCTGTTTAGCCGCGCCGCGTAGCGAAGCGCGTCCAGGTGCAACCATCAGACGGAGGGACTCAGATTCAAAAGCGCCGCTGGACGCGCTTCGCTTCGCGGCGCGGTTAAACAGGTTGTGACGCCGCAGGAATATTAAACAGTCTTTGCAACAGATTTGCATCCAATCCGGAGGAACCATCATGCATCTGCTTCTGCTGCCGCTCTTATTTCTAACGTCAGCCCTTACCCCCACCCATAAATGGAACCCACCCGCCGGACCAGTGACGGTGAACGTCAGCGTTCAAGGCGACGCGAAACTGGTGCTGACAGATTTCTCCGGCAAGGTGATCGACCCGGCGGCCCCCGCCGATGTGAGTGGCGAGAAAACCATCGATCTCAAAACGCTCTTCCCCAAGATCGCCGATGGCGGGACGTTCGTGCTCTACACCGTTCCCAAGGACAAGACAATCGCCGACTTCGTCGATTCGCCGCTGGTGATTGAGGTTCGGGTGAATAAGGAGCTTCCCCAGGGCTCTGGCGCGGATGGCATCAAGATCGAGCCCTTGCGCTACGCGGTGATTCACACCGCCCAGGGAGACATGACCTGCATGTTCTACTACGACGTTGCCCCCAATACCGTCGACAGTTTTCTGCGGCTCGCGTCGGAAGGGTATTACGACAAGCTCACGTTCCACCGCATCGTGCCGGATTTCGTGCTGCAGGGCGGCGATCCGCGCGGCGACGGCATGGGAGGGCCGGGCTACGATCTCAACGCGGAGTTCAACGATCGCCCGCATGAAGAAGGCGTCCTCTCCATGGCCCGCAGTACCGATCCAAACAGCGCCGGCAGCCAGTTTTTCATCTGTCTCAATTACAAACAGACCCAGCAGCTCGATCACAAATACACCGCGTTCGGCAAAGTCGTCGATGGGATGAAGACGGCCCACGAAATTGAAAAGACGCCGATCGCCGATCCGCAGAACGGGAAGCCGACGACGCCGCAGGTGATCGACCAGATTGAGGTCAAGCCGGTGACGGCGGCGGAAAATCCATATGCGGAGTTCTTTCACATGGAGCGACCGATAGTCAAACCGGATACGCCGAAATAGTGGCCGGAAATCAGAATTCCGAAACCAGAAACCAGAAACCAGAACCAAACCCGAATGACGAATGACGAATGACCGAATGGGTGGTCGCCGACAGGAGTCTTCCGACGCGCAATGTTGACTCCCCCGCGAATCAGACAAACCGCAAGCAGCCGAAAATACATTCGATCATTCGTCATTTTGGTTTGATTCGGGGATTCTGGTTTCGTCATTCGGGTTGCCGACCTGCCCGCTGCCCGAATTTGGAGCACGGCCACCTATCAGCATCTTTGTGTGGGCCACGTTGCGTTGTGCTATACTATTTGGTGATGACGACTCTTCTCGGCGGTGAGCCAATCATTGCCGGCACTCGGACATCGGTTCGCGCGATCGTTGAAATGTGGAGAGCAGGGATCGCTCCGGAGGAGATTCCTGCGCGCTTGCCGCATTTGAAAATGGCACAGGTCTTCGATGCCCTGAGTTACTTTAGCGACCATCAGGAGGAAGTGGCGGCGCACATTGAAAGAAACAAGATTCCGGACTCGCTATTGGGAACGCGGCGTCTTTCCACATGACCCAGGTTTTTGCTGCTCTCTACCTTGTGTGGTACTTGTAGGTTGCAGCGTTTAGTTGAGCGTTTGACACGGTGGCGAAGCCGCCGCCCCGCAGGTCGAGGCCGGCCCCGAGAATTTCCCAACCGACGACTTGTCAGCCGGCGGCGACCCGTTATACTCTCCGATTCTGCTGAATTTTTGAGACGATGGAGACCCTGAATGTCAGTGAAGTTACGATTCAAGCGACTTGGCCGGACCAACCACGCGTTTTACCGGCTCAATGCCATTGACTCCCGCTCCCCGCGCGACGGGCGAGTGATCGAGGAGTTGGGGTATTACGACCCGACCAATAAGGATGGCACCAAACAATTTGTGGTAAAGCTTGACCGTTGCAAGCACTGGCTTGACGTCGGCGCGGTTCCCTCGGAAACAGTCTCGTCACTGCTCAAGAAGAACGGTCTGGAGCACAAGTCGCTCCGCCTCCCGCGGCCGGGCAAGCCTAAAGTCGTCGCGGCTCCTGCCGGCGAGAAGAAGGAAGCGACTGCAGCTGCGACTGCGTAAGCTTTCGCTGGTGGAGAGAAGGCGCGAACGTTGTGCGGATCGACATCCTGACGCTTTTCCCGGAGATGTTTGGGCCGTTGCTTGGAACCAGTATTCCAAAGCGGGCGGCTGAAAAAAAAATCGTATCATATCACCTGACCCAGATCCGCGATTTCGCGTCCGACGCGCACAAATCGGTTGACGATAAGCCCTTCGGGGGCGGGCCGGGAATGGTGATGATGTGTCAGACGGTGTTTGACGCCGTCGAGCATGCCGAACGGCAGGATTCACGTCCCGCGACACGAATTCTGTTAAGCCCCCAAGGACGGTTGTTCGATCAGAAATTGGCCACGGAGTTGGCCGGCCGGGAGCGCCTGCTCCTGATTGCGGGACATTACGAAGGCTTCGACCAGCGCATCGTCGAAGGCTTGGCGCCGATGGAACTGAGCATCGGCGATTATGTGCTCAGCGGCGGCGAGATTGCCGCGATGATTGTGGTGGATGCGGTGGTTCGGCTGCTGCCCGGCGTGCTGGGAGCGGCCGACGGAGCGGCGGACGAGTCGTTTGCCGATGGCCTGTTGGAACATCCGCAATACACCCGGCCACGGGAGTATCGCGACATGCTGGTGCCGCCGGTGCTGTTGAGCGGCAACCATGCGGAAATAGCGGCCTGGCGGCTGGAGCAGCGAAAACTAAGGACCCAACAGCAGCGTCCCGACCTCTGGAAGAGGTACCTGAACGACGCGACGAGCGAATGAGTGAACGCTGCCCCCCGGGGCAGCGGCTAAACGATCCGTCCCTTGCGGCTTTACCGGCCGTCGCCGGCGGACGAGAGAACTTCTGACCGGAGACCAGTCATGATCAACCGCATTATCGAAAGCGTCGAATCCGCCTATCTCAAGAAGAATCCCCCGCAGTTCGACGTCGGCGACACCGTCGATGTCGCCACGCGAATCCTCGAAGGCGAGAAAGAGCGCATTCAGGTCTTCACCGGCACCGTCATCATGCGCAAGGGCCGGGGCATCAATGAGACCTTCACCGTTCGTCGCATCGTCAACAACGAAGGGGTCGAGCGTATTTTCCCGCTGCATTCGCCGTTCATCTCCAAGGTCACCGTCAAACGAAGCGGCGAGGCCCGCCGGGCCAAGCTCTTCTATCTCCGCCACCGCGTCGGCAAGGCTGTCCGCCTGACCGAAAAGCGTCGCGTGAAGAAGGACGGCGAAGCTGCCGCGCCCGTCGCAGCCGCTCCTCAGCCCGAACTGGTCGCTGCCGCGACGTAGATTGCTGGACAAAAAGAGCCGCATCGAAGCGAAGGCGCGAGATAGTCGCGAAGGAGCAGCGGCGAAATGCTGTTTCAAAAACAGGGAACCGCGCGATATCAATGAAGACCACCGCGAAGGGCAAGCCACGGCGGCGTGGCTGGCGAGCTGGAAATATCGCCGCGTTCGGGCGTCGCTCGCAAATTTGAGATTTGAATTTGAAATTTGCACTCCCTCAACTTGCAACTCCTCACTCTTCGCTCCCCTTCCCCCCGATTCGGGCTGTAGCAGTTCAGTCGCCGTGACGACCGTCTTGGCTCCTTCGAGGCTGTTGATTTCTCTCGCTGAGCAGACGCCGTGTAATTGTTGCCTGCCCGGCTGGTTCCCAGCTACCCTTGAACTGATGCCTGCCTGGCTCGATCAGCTCCTGAACCGCATGAAGCCCAAGCCGCCGCGCAATGCGCTGGGCGATCGCGGCGAGAACATGGCAGCCAAGTATCTGCGCACGCAGGGAATGAAAATCATCGTACGGAATTTCCGCACGGAAGTCGGGGAGATCGATATCATCGCCCGCGACGGCAAGACGCTGGTGTTCGTGGAGGTCAAGACCCGCGTGGACGACGACCCGACGCCGGAGCAGCAGGTGAATCCGATCAAGCGGCACCAGATCACCAAAGCCGCCCGAACGTATCTCGCCCGGTACGGAAGTCCGCAACCGCCGGCGCGGTTTGACGTGGTGGCGATCATCTGGCCCCCGGGACGCCAGCCGCAGATCCGGCATACGCCGGCGGCATTTGAAGCGACGTTTTAAGGGGAAGGCACGAAGGCATTGAGGCACGGAGGCACGAAGGGTGAGGAAGGAAGATCATCTCTGCCGATTTTGCTTCGTTCCTCCGTGCCGTTGCCGCAGACTTTTACAGGTGAAGCCTTGACTGCAAATTTATGGAATAGTTCCGCGCATTCACGTCCTTTGCCTTTCCCTTCGTGCCTCCGTGCCTCCGTGCCTTCGTGCCTGTATTCGAAATGATCGACACTCATTGCCATCTCACCGATTCCCGCCTTGGCGATCAGCTCGCCGGTGTGCTGCAGCGCGCGGCCGCCGCAGGCGTCACCCGCATGATCTCCATCGGCACCGGACTCGAAGACGACCTGGCGGTGATCGCCCTGTGCGCGCGACTTCCCGATGTTCGCTGTGCGATCGGCGTCCACCCGAACTACAGCGCCGAGACAGAACTTTCCGATCTTCCCCGGCTGCGCGAGATGCAGTCCCATCCGTCGGTGGTAGCGCTGGGAGAAATGGGACTCGATTATCACTACGACCGCTCGCCGCCACAGAAGCAGAAGGCCGTCTTTGAGTTTCAGCTTCAGCTTGCGACGGAGTTCAATCGTCCCGTTGTGATCCATTGCCGGGAAGCAACCAACGATTGCCTGGCGATCCTGCGAAACTTCCCGTCCATCCGCGCGGACTTCCATTGCTTCACCGGCTCGCTCTCCGAGGCGAAACAGATTCTCGATGCCGGATACATGCTGGGATTCACCGGCCCAATCACGTTCAAGAAGAATCAGGAGCTGCGCGAGGTGGTGAAGATGACGCCGATCGATCGGCTTCTCGTGGAAACGGATGCTCCGTATCTCACGCCCGAGCCGATGCGCAAGCAGAAAACAAACGAGCCGGCGCTGGTCGTTCTGGTTGCAAAGGTCGCGGCAGAGATTAAAGAGCTCGAGTACACGGAGTTTGGCCGGATCGTTGAGACGAATGCGACGGAGTTTTTCGGCTGGTGACGGCTCGGCAAATTCGGAAAAGTTATTGTTGCGCGATGATTCGCCGAAGCCGTCGCGCGCCGTGAAGAATTCGAACAATTTCAATCGAAATTTCGGTGGTGCGATAGAAAATCAAGTATCGTCCCACCGGGTAACTGCAGGTGCGGGGCCAGATCGTCACGGCGCTGCCCCGCGCCTGGGTATTCGCAAAGCAAACGAATTGTCTCGTCGATCCTGGTGAGCCACCGCTCTGCTGCCGGCAGATTCTGCTCGGCGATGTAGCGCCAGATGCGCGCGGCGTCCAGTTCTGCCTCCGGGGATCTGATCGGCTGACGCATTCAGCGCTCTTCTTTTTTGGTATCCGTCAGAAGTCGTTGTCCCTCTCTCCGCACGTTGTCGATGCTCCAGGGGGTTCCTTGGCCGCGCTCGAGTTGGCCGATTCCGACCGCAACGTGTGCTCGCAGATCGTCGAGTTCTGCAGGCTCCCAGTCAGCCGCATCATCGTACTTGGCAAGCTGCACAATCGCGGCCTCGATCACCTCGTCAGCCGACGCGAATCGCCCGGCTTTCAACTGGTTCTCAACGAGCTTCTCGACTTGGGGGCTTAAAGAAACTTGCATGATTGTTTCCCAATGTGCGCTTCGGGACACCCAATGATCGCGAAAGATCGCGACTCTACCAATTTGTTGCGGTGGCATTCTACCAAAAGCACGCCGGAACGGGCACGTCTCACGATTTTTCGCGGTCTCCTAACGGCGTCGCGCGAAGAACGCGTTGCTGAGCCTTTCTGCGTGCTCAGGCTTGAGAACCGATCGGTTCGAGCCCTCGGAAAATACGCTCTCCATATCGGAGTCGTGCTGCTCCAGGCCGGTGGCGTGAATCATCTCGTGGATGAGGACGCATTGGTCGGCCCTTCTTTTTCCCACGTCGATGAGGGTGAAATCCGGAACCTGCAGACCGCTTGGCAACGGGCGCGGCCCGCCGTCGGTGAGCGCGTTGAAGGGATTGCCGCTGGAAAAACGACAAAAGATCACCCGCAGCGTACCAATCATTCCGGGCGTGCTCTTCTCCGCCGCCACGCGAACTCTTTCGATGTCCGATCGATTGCTGGGATCGACCAACTCGGCGAAGCTCAGCTCCGGCGTGCGAAGATTGGTGATGTTCAACGTCAGACCAAAGGCTTCGAGGAGATTCCGCGCCTTGGTGACGTAGGAATCGTGCGTGAATCCGCCCTGCGTGCTGGTCTGCTGAAAGAAAAGCTGCAGATCCGCCGAGCGGATGAAAAATTTCGCGTGCCGCCCCGTGAGCAGCGCGTCGAGCTGGTGGATCACCTGCGTCCCGGCGTCGCCCGTGTCCACGTTGAGCTGATGTGCCGTTTCGACCGCATGAACCGCCGCCGCGGTTTCCGCGCCGAAGACTCCAGTGGCGCCATCTTTGATCGCGAATCCGGCTTTAATCAGGGCCTCCTGAAGAATCACCACTGCAGCCCGATCCTGCTCCCCGCGCTTCATGGCCGGCGCGTTGTTGGCCGCGCGTTTGATTCGCGCGTTCGCTGCAAAAGGTTGATAGTTCAGGTCAGCCATCTGAAACCTCGGACGGAGTGTGAGAAAGCAGATCGGCCGCCGATCGTACCCGCGTCAGGCGCAATCGAAAAGAAAAATAGGTCTTCTGGTTCCGGAGGGCTCCGGAGGGCGTGCGCAAATTTCTGGAGAGGTCTCTTCTTGCCTCCTCCCCTCGTACCCGGGGGGAGGATCGAGGTGGGGGGAGAGCGTGAAGTTGAAGCGGGCCGCCGAACGGACGAACCCCCACCCCAACCCTCCCGCGGGAGTACCAGGGGAGGGGGAAACAGCGGATATCGCCTTGAATTAACTTTTCTCGGAAATTCGCGCACGCCCGTTCCGGAGCGGCGGTGCCGTCACAGGGTCACGAGCGCGTTCATTCTGCGGAGACTCTCCAGCCGCTGGGAGGAAGTCACCGCTCCCCCAGCTTCTGATAGTACGCCTTCAGGGCGTCCGACCACGCCGCCGGCAGTTCGCCATTCATCGCATCATTGATCTCCGATTGGAGCTTCTGGCTGGTCTTGGGAGTTGTGTCCTGCTGCACGTGCACCTCCCCGCCCAGAAGGAGCCGGCTGGTGTCCAGGTCATCGAGCGTGACGTCGCGATGGCGCAGTGCGTTTGAATAGCGGTTGGACTGCAGATCGGATTCGACGCGTCGCATGAGAGCCACGGACTCGGCAAGCTTGAAATTGTCGTAGCGATTCAGGTGATACTGGAGATTGAGCCGTTCGGCGGCGTTGCGCAATTCGGCCTGTTTCTCGGCCAAACGCTGCATGGTCTGTTTCACTTTCGGCGGCACGGGACCTTCGAGGCCTTCGCCTCCCTCGCCGGAAAGTTTGCCGCCGCCGGTCGCCCCGCCGCTGGGGTCGGTGCTGGTGTCCTTCACCTGCCCTTTGGCAAATGGTGTGGGGTCGAGCCGCGTCGGCGTGCGACGACCGCCCTTGCCTACCGCGGTGTCGCCGGCAAATTCACCCTGGCTCTTGCCCTGGCGGCCTTCGCCGGCTCGGCCGTTCATCTCATTGTCGTTGGGCAGCGTGTTGCCGGTCACTCCCTTGGCACTCATGTCGGCAATCGGCCCATCCGCGGCGTCCATGCCAACGCCCTTGTCAGCCGAGTCGGCCCAATTGGCGTTGGCGTCCTCCACCTGATCGAAGAGGTCTTCCTCCTGCTCGAGAAGCTCGCCGACCATGTCCTGCAAATCCTTCGGCAATTCCGGCATCGGCGTGTCGGTCTTGCCGGCCGGATCCTCCTGCGTCCATTTCTGGCGATCGGGCGCATTGCTCAGCCATTTCTCAATGTTGCTCGAAAGCTCCTTGGCCAGCTCCAGCCCATTGTCCTCGTCGGCCACCGCGATCTCGGCCGCCTTCTGATTCAGCGCGTCTTTGGCCATGGTCGTTTCGCTGTAGATCTGCGCCAGGTCTTTCAGCATCGAGCTGTTGGACATGTCCTGATCTGAATTCTTCGAGAAATCAGAGACCTTCTGCTGCATGAACGCATCGAGCTTTTCCTGAGCCATCTTCAGCTCGTCGAGCTTCTTCTTATCGTTGTCGTCCCAGTCATCCACCGGCTTTTTCGCGAGCCCCGCCGTCTGATCGAGGATCTTCTGCTGCTGCTCCGTGAACTGCTTCAGACCCTCATCGAGCTTCTTGAACGCGTCTGCCTGGCTCAACAGATCTTCGTGGGGATGCTGCGCCGCCTGCGTCGTCGGCTCGGGCGCGGCAGCAAGCAGCGCGAGGAGGCTTTGCAGCGTCGTAATGATGCGGCGCTGGCGGGTTTCCAGGTCGCTGTGCAGCCGGAGCCGGGCGCTCGCGACCGACTCGTCGCGGAGCGACGCGGCAAAATCGACCGCGTCCTTGGCCGGATCGACCGCGAGCATCAGCAGTGTCTTCTGCACCCGCCGATCATCGGCGCTGAAAGGGAATGTGTCGGCGGTCAGTTGAATAGCCGCCCGCAAGTCCGCCTGCCCTGACGCGATGCTTGCCAGTTGCGGCGCGGCTGCCGCGAACTGCGCCGGCTGTTTCAGCAATAACGGCGTCGTCTTCTCGTGCAGCGCCACCTGCTGTTTCAGCAATGCCAGCAGCGCGTCGTGCAGCCTGTCGCTCTTCTCTTTCTGCTGCTTCGCGATGGCGGCAGGATCGTCAAACTTGATCTGGAATATCGGCGAGCGCGTCGTCTGCGGACCGGCCTCCGATGGATTTCCCGATCCGAGCATGCGGTTGTCGGTCGCCTCGAGCTGCATGCGGATGGAATTGCCGTTCACCCGCTGATCCGCCGGAAGCGCGAGAACGAACTCCACTGCCAGCGGTTGCCTTACGCCCGCAGCGGGCTCGAACAATGTTTCGTGAACCACGGCAAGCGGCTGCTCCGCGGATGTACTGTCTTGTTGCGGATCTTTCGGCGGCGCCGCCCCCGGCTGTGATCCCTGCGATTCCGCGGGAACACCTCCAGGTGCGGATGGACGGGGCGCCAAGGTTCCGCTCTCGCTGGACATCAATAGCCGAACGGACGCGACGCCATAGTCGTCGCGCAATAATGCCGAAACCTTCAATGGCTGATTCGGCGCAACACTCACATCCTGCGTCGGCCATTTCATCGTGATGACGGGCGGCGCGTCCTTCACGCAGTGAAGTATGAATGTCTCTTCCGGCAGTTTTGCAATAATCTGCTTCGCGCCGTCGGTGACTAAGAAGGCCATCGGCGTGTCATCCGCGAGCGTGAACGAGCTTTCAAACCGCTCGTGCGCGGCCGTCTCCTGCATCCGCGCGAGGGTTGCGTCGCCGCACTGCAGCAGCGCGCCGCTGACTGGCACATCGACATTTGCCGCCACGTCAATCCGACTCCCCTGGGGAACGGCAACGATCTCTTTGGGAATCTCCTCGGACGTCATCGAAAGCGATCGCGCGGGCAGACCCGTGTAAGGGGGCGGCGTGATCTTCAAATCCATCGAAGCCAGCTTCACCTGCTTCACGAGCGTCACGGTGTACCACGGGCTTTGCGTCCCCGCGACCTCAACGCGATACCGTAACGCGGCGTCGAGATGATCGACGCGATAGCTGTACTGCAGCTCATCGCTGGCGCCAGGGGCTCGCGCGAACGGCAACGAGATAGTTGCCGCCATCGGCGAAGTCGCGCCGGCGGGTCGATCGAAGAAGAGCGTCGCATCCGGCGTGTTGGGGGCCTTGGCGCGAATGGTAATTTCCAGCGGCTGGCCTGCGATCAGCGTCACGTCCTTCGGTTCGACGTCGAGGAGCTGTGCGGCGCCTGTTCCTGGGATGAAGGTTGCGGGATGAAACAACTGCTGCCAGCCGTGCGCGATTTTGCCGGGCATCAGCGCGGCCAGGATGATCGCGGGGATCACCGCAATCGACAGCCGATGCGCGGCGGGCCGCAGGTCGCGCATGCGAACGGCGCTGACGAGCCGTTGCTGCCGGGCGTCGCGGGCGACTTCCTCATAGATGTGCGGGAGCCACGGGCTGGCGGCGATGTCATCGCGACGGGCCAGCAGCAGCGCGTTGGTCAGACCGTTGTGGAGTCCCTCGATGCGCGATTCGATGAGGCGGGCGACATCCAGCGCCTGGGGACGGGTCAGCAGCGGGCGGGCTATCCACTGCCACGCGCTGGCGAGGAGCCAGGTCGTCCAGGCTACCAGAATTAGCGACGTCCACCGCGTTTGACCTGCAACATGCGCCAGCAGCGCCGCGGCAATCGCGCTGATCAGCGCGAACGCCAGAAAACACATCGAGCCGCGAAGGATTCGCTGCGCACGAAATTTCTGACCGACCGCGTCGATCCGTTCATCGATCTGCAATGATGCCGCCGAGCGAGCGAGTTGTGTCATGCAGTTGCTCCGCGACAATAGCGGCCGTCACTATAGAGTATATCGGGGTTTGATGCGTAAGGACCAAGGTGTTCAGGCGATCAATTCTTCTCACCAGCATCTGTTGCCTCGTCGCGGTATTGCCGTGCGCGCAGGCGATGGCAATCGATCCGAATCCACCATCGCGCACCCTGCCGATCAGCACCGTCGGCATGTATGCCCGCGGCTGCCGCGTTGAGATCATTGGCGCTGGGTTGCGGCTCGTCACCCGCGCGGACGACGACTATCCCGGCGTGACGCTTCCGGTCGCCGCCGCGGATTCCGATCTTTCGCACTATCTTCGCGTCGAGGTGAATCTCACCAATGTCGGAACCGACGAGGCGATGTTCTGCTGCCGGGTCGACAATCCCGGAGCGGACGGATTGAACCACTGTGTGACAGGCTCTTTGGCGCTTCGGCCTGGCGAGCACGGGACGCTGCAGGTGCCGTTGCCGCGGGGAAGCTCGGCGCGCCTGCGCCGCCGAAATTGCTTTCTGGCATGCGCGGATATCCGGCCGAATTTGGAGATGAAGTGATCGATCCGGCCGACACGTCGAAGGTTTCCTTCGACCCGGCGAGGGTCAGCGATGTGGTCATCTTTACCCCCCATCCGACGCGACCGGGAGGATTCGAGATCACTGGCATCGCCGCGGAGGGAACCGCGCCCAAGCTGCTGAGTCCCGGCGTTTTGTTCCCGCTCATCGACACTTTCGGTCAATACATGCATCGCGACTGGCCCGGCAAAACGCACTCGCTCACGGAACTGCACGCCCGCGCAGCCGTGGAGCAGGCCGATCTGGACGCGCATCCCGCTCCGACGAATTGGGACCGATTTGGAGGATGGAATGCAGGTCCTACGCTCGCGCGCAGCGGGTTCTTTCGCGTTGAGAAATACCAGGGCAAATGGTGGCTCATCGATCCGGACGGAAAGCTCTTCTTCTCCAACGGCATCGATTGCGTCGATGCGAGCGATTCGACTCCCATCGATGAACGCGACCAATGGTTTGCCGATTTCCCGGGGGATCAGGCTGCATTCAAACAATGTCTTTCATTTGGCGAGCCACTGCTCGGACATTACGCCGGCCGGCGCGTCAGGACATTTTCCTTCCAGGAGGCGAATCTCCAGAGACGCTTCGGCAACGATTGGCGGCGCGGCTCGATCAGGCTGGCGGGTGAGAGGCTCCGAAGCTGGGGGATCAATACGATCGGCAACTGGAGCAATCCGCAACTGACCGCGCTGCGGCGGACGCCGTACGTCGCGGAGATCTACATGGACAAAAGCCGGATGATCGAAGGGAGCGCCGGTTATTGGGGAAAGTTTGCCGACCCGTTCGATCCCAGTTTTCGCTGGCAGCTTGCCCGCGGCATTCGCTCGGAAATGAACCAGAGCATCGGCGATCCCTGGTGCGTCGGCTTTTTTGTCGGCAACGAACTCTCGTGGGCCAACTCGGGTCAGGATGACACGTCGCTCTCGCTGGCGGCGTTAAAATCGCCGGCGGATCAACCAGCCAAGCGGGTTTTTCTCGACGACCTGAAGAAAAAATATCGCGACATCGGGGCGCTCAATCAGGCGTGGAGCGGTTCGTACGCATCCTGGGACGCTCTGCTTCAGTCGCGCGACGAGCCGAACCTTCAGCTCGCCCACGCCGACCTGGCGGCATTTTATTCACGGATCGCCGAACAATATTTCTCCAGTGTTCGCGATGCGCTGTGCGCGGCGGCCCCGCATCAACTGTTCCTGGGCTGTCGATTCGCCTCCACGTGTCCGCTGGCCCGGTCGGCGGCCGTGAAGTACTGCGACGTCGTCAGTTTTAATCTGTACGCCATGACCGAAGCCGCTTTCTCGGTCCCGGAGGGGGACGTGCCGGTGCTGATCGGCGAGTTTCATTTTGTGCGCTTGACCGGGGAATGTTTCACGCCGGTCTGGTTCCCACGGCCAATCAGTCTGCGCGTGCCGCGGCTTATGCAAATTACGTCCGTGGCGCGTTGAAGAACCCCGCGATTGTCGGCTGCCACTGGTTCCAATATCAGGATGAACCGACCACCGGCCGCGTCTACGATGGGGAGAACTATCAGATTGGATTCGTTGACATCGTGAGCAATCCGTATCCCGAGCTTATTCAAGCGAGTCGGGAGGTCGGGGGCGCGATGTATGCCACGCGGCTTGGGTCAGGAAAGCACTGAGACGATTACTCCAAGGACAGTCCCCGGGTTAGCCGCGACGCGCAGCGGAGCGCGTATTTTTGGGGATTGCGCGAGGCTGCACTACGCTACTTTTCGTTCGAATACGCGCTCCGCTGCGCGTCGCGGCTAACCCGGGCGACCCCGCGCGGTTCTGCGGACGGAAGGCGCGTCAGATCTTGTCCGTTACACAGTGACAGGCGAACCTGATATAACCTGCGCGACCAAGCCGCTCCCGGGATGTGTCCTCTCCGATGATTCCACGAAAACAGTTTCTGATCACCGCGCTGACCGTGTTGTTCGCGGCAACGGTCGGGCATCTGCACGCGCAGACGACTGAGCCGGCCGCGGCAACGCGCTGGACCAACGTGACACATGACCTCGGCGGCGACAAATGGGGATTTGGCGGAGTCACCGCGATGGCGGCGGTGCCGGGCAGCGAAATCGTCATCGCAGGGGTGAGCGAAAGCGGGCTGTGGGCGACTGCCGACAGCGGGCGAACCTGGACCAAGCTAGGCGCCAAGGACGCGACGCCGATTGCGAATCATCCCTATCAGATCCTTTTCGACCCCAAGAATCCGCGCAGCTTCTGGGAGAGCGGCAGCAACGGCGCGGGCGTGTTCCGCACCGACGACGGGGGCATTTCGTTTCACCGGCTGGGAACGATCGAGAACGTCGATGGGCTGGGAATCGATTTCACCGACGATCAGCGCAAAACGCTCGTCGTCGGCCTGCACGACCAGACGCGGAGTCTTCATCGATCCACCGATGGCGGACAGACCTGGAAAAAAATCGGCGACAAGCTGCCGGAGAAAACCAATATTTCCAATGACGTGCTGGTCTTCGATGCGAGAACATACATCGCCAACGCCGCGGGATGGAAGCGCGACGGCGCAAAGCTGCTGGAGTTTGGAACGTTTCGCACGACCGATGGCGGCGCGACTTTCGCGAAGGTGTCGGACGCCGGGCCCAGCGGGCCAGCACTGGTTGCCTCCGATGGATGCATTTATTGGCAAACGCTTTGGAACCACGGGCTGATCAAGAGCACTGATGAGGGAAAGACATGGGTCGCGTTGCCGGGTCCGGTGAAGATGAATCCCATCGAGCTTCCCGGCGGCAAACTGGTTGCCGCCGTCGACGCGCAACTGGAAGTCTCCACCGACGGCGCTGCCACCTGGCAAAGGCTCGGCGATCCGATCCCCTTCCAGCCTAACGGTCTGGTATTTTCCGCAAAAACGCGCTCACTCTTCGCGTGGAAATCGACAGACGCGAAGGAAGAAATCGCCATCGTCAGGTGGGAGGTGCCGTAGTTGGGGTTCAAACTCCAACTGTCTGTACCGACTTGCCGCGGCTCGCACGCTTGCGGTCATTTTCGGTGAGCTTGTGCTTGCGCAGACGAATGTTCTTCGGCGTTGCCTCCACCAGCTCGTCTTCCTCAATATATTCGAGGGCCTGCTCAAGCGTCATCTTGCGCGGGCTTGAGGATGATGTTCTCATCGCTCGACGTCGTACGCATGTTGGAAAGCTGCTTGGCCTTGGTCGGGTTCACGACAACGTCGTCGGGCCGGCAGTGCTCGGCAATGACCTGGCCCTCATAGCAGTCTTCCGTTGGTTCAACGAACATCACGCCGCGGTCCTGGAGGGTGTTGAGGGAGTAGGCGTTTACGACGCCGTTCGAGTTGGCGATCATGACTCCGTTGGTGCGCGTGGGAATCTCGCCGCGGGCGGCGGCATACTCGTGGAAGTTATGGTGCATGATCGCCTGCCCCTGCGTGGCCGTGAGCATGCGGGTCCGCAGGCCGATCAGGCCGTGCGCCGGGATGGTGAACTCAAGATGAACCTGTCCATTGCGGGTGTCCTGGCGGACCAGTTCGCCCCGGCGGTTGCCGACCAGCCCCATCACGCCGCCGAGATTTTTCTCGGGCACGTCGATCACGAGATACTCGATCGGCTCCTGCAACTGCCCGTCTTCGCCCTTGCGCATGATGACGTTGGGCTTGCTGATCGATAGCTCATACCCTTCGCGGCGCATGTTCTCGATGAGAATGCCCAGGTGCAGCAAGCCACGGCCGGAAACGCGGAATGCGTCTTTCTTGTCGGTTTCTTCAACCTTGAGGGCAACGTTGCTCTCCAGTTCCTTGAAGAGGCGTTCGCGCAGGTTTCGGCTGGTGACGTACTTGCCTTCCTTGCCGACAAACGGGGAGTCGTTGACGCTGAACATCATGGTGAGCGTTGGCGGCTCAACATCTTCCGCCTCGAGCGGTTGCGGATTGATCGGGTCGCAGATGCTGTCGCTGATGTCGACTGTCTCCAGCCCGACCAGCGCGATGATGTCGCCGGCTTCGGCCCCTTCAACGTCCTTGCGCCCCAGGCCGTCAAACACCTGCACCTGGGCAACCTTGGAAGGAGTCTGCTTGCCTTCGCGGTCAACGACCTTGACCTGCTGACCGGTCTTGATGCGACCATTGGAGATGCGGCCGATGCCGATTCGCCCGACGTAATCGTTGTACTGAATGCTGGTGATGCGCATCTGAAGCGATTTTTCCGGATCGCCATGCGGCGCCGGCACATGCTTCAGCAGCGCCTCGAAAACCGGGATAATATCCGTACCCGGCTGCTCCAGGCTCCACGATGCGGTGCCTGCCCGGCCGCTGGCGTAGAGCACGGGGAAGTCGAGGGTCTCGTCGTCGGCTCCGAGTTCCATGAACAGCTCGAAGACTTCGTCGAGCACTTCATGTGCACGGGCGTCCTGACGGTCGATCTTGTTGAGGACCACGATCGGCCGCAGCTCGTGCTGAAACGCCTTCTTGAGGACGAAGCGCGTCTGCGGCATCGGTCCCTCGGCCGCATCGACCAGCAGGAAGACTCCGTCGGCCATCGACAGCACGCGCTCGACTTCGCCGCCAAAGTCGGCGTGGCCCGGCGTATCGATCAGGTTGATCTTGGTCGTCGTGCCGGTCGGGTCGGTGTAATTGATCGAGACATTTTTCGCGAGAATGGTGATGCCGCGTTCACGCTCGAGGGGATTGCTGTCCAGCAGACACTCCTGGGTGAGCTGGCTGTCGCGGAAATTCCCGCTTTGCCGGAGAAGGGCATCCACCAGCGTCGTCTTCCCATGGTCGACGTGAGCGATGATTGCAACGTTTCGGATGTCGTTTCGCACTGAATTCATAATAGGTCTCGAAATTCCCGCACCGGTCAACCAAGACTGCTCGCCACCACGCAAAGCCAGTCTTTGCCGGGAGTTAGGCCGATTAAACGGGTGCTGACGCCTGGACGGGGGTGCGTAAGATACTAGCAAAGCTTCTATTACACAACGCTCGGAGCGCGCTGCGGGTTTGCTACTTATCGGCGCAAACAGGCTCGCTGCACCTATATTAGGACAGCCAAGCCGGCAAGGCGAGGGATCGCGGGCGTATTGTGGTGCAGGCTTCCAACCTGCTTCCCAGATGGCAGGCTGGAAGCCTGCACCACAATTGGGCGATGCCATTGCCCGCAGACCCACCCGCCTTCGCGCGAGCTTCATCGAGTCTTAGCGCGATGTTCCGATAGGGGACGACAATGGGAAACTGGCTGTCCCGAACACCATCTCGATGTCGCTTGAACTTTCGCATATCGGCCCGGGGGCGACGCTGGCTGAATTGCCGGCGCATTCGGAGCAGTTTGACGAAAGCACACTCGGCTCGCAGATCGTCTCGGCTCTCCAGCAGAACCCGGACCTTCCGGGCGTGATCGTTCTGCGATTTGGAAATCGCCCGACCGTTGTATCGCGGCAGACGTTTTTCCAGGAACTGAGCATCCAGTACAGCCGGGAAGTCTACCTCGGTCGGCCGATTTCTATTTTCGTTCGCTCGCGCTGCCCCGACCCGCTCCTTCTGCCGGCATCTTGCTCGATCAACGACGCGGCAAGTGCGGCGCTGCAGCGGCCGCACGCCGCGGCCTACGAGCCGGTGCTCGTCGAGTGGGACGACGCACGCGTCGCGTTGCTCGACATGCGGGTGCTGCTTCAGGCTCAGTCGCAATTGCTGGCGACGACGCACGTGGCGATGCTGCAAAATGAGAAGCTCGCGAGCGTCGGCCAGCTCGCGGCCGGGGTGGCGCATGAGATCAATAACCCGCTTGCGTTTGTCATCAATAACAATGCGGTGGTGCGGCGAGACCTCGGTGCGATTCGAGGGCTGATCGCGCTCTATCAGCGCTGCGATCGGACGATTGCAGAAACCAATCCGCAACTGCGGCGGGAAATCGACGATTTCATCGAACGAATAGACCTTCCCTATACGCTGGAGAACCTGCAGGAAATGCTGCTGCGATCCGGCGAAGGATTGCGGCGCATCCAGCAGATCGTGCAGGACCTTCGCGAGTTTGTCCGACTCGATCAAAACGACTTCCACAACGTCGATCTCAATGCCGGCATCGAATCGAGCGTCAGCATGCTTCGACATCGCGCGGCGGAGAAGCAAGTCGAGATCACCATGCATCTCAACCCCCTGCCGCAAGTGCCCTGCTTCCCCGACCGGATGAACCAGGTCTTCTTGAATCTCCTCTCCAACGCGATCGATGCCTCGCCGCGGGGCGCGGCCGTGGACATCGTGACACGCCAGGATCAGGACGGAACGTGCGTGGAAGTGACCGATACCGGCTGCGGAATCGACCCCAAAATCCGTCATCGCATCTTTGATCCGTTTTTCACGACCAAGGCCATCGGCGAAGGGACGGGACTGGGTCTAAGCATCAGCTACGGCATTGTGAGACAACACGGCGGCAAGATCGAATTTGAATCGCACGTCGGCAGCGGCAGCACGTTCCGCGTTCGCCTGCCCGCAAAGGAGCCCGCAGTCAGGCGGACCATTCCCCAGGAAATCTGTTAGGCTCTGTCTGAAAACCCTAAGTCCTCACGACGGCTTAGGGTTTTCAGACAGAGCCTAGGACGTTCAGGACGTGCTTTCGGCCGCGCGGTATTTGCGTTCCGTCCGAATGGCGGTTCAATTCTCGCAAGAATGGCCGAGGAGCTTCCTAAACGTCAGCCGTCCGATCGCACGGATGCGATGGCGGTTGTTCTAAGGCTTCGGGAGTCCGGCCACATCGCATATTTTGCCGGCGGGTGCGTGCGCGATCTGCTGCTCGGCAAGACGCCCAAGGATTATGATGTCGCAACCGACGCGCCGCCCAATCGCGTTCGCGAGTTGTTTCGCAACAGCCAGTCGGTTGGAGCGGCGTTTGGCGTTGTTCTCGTTCGCACCGGCGGCAGCGTCGTTGAAGTTGCTACTTTCCGCACCGACGGAAAATACCTCGACGGCCGACACCCCTCCGAAGTGCGTTTCACGACGGCCGAGGAAGATGCCCGGCGGCGTGACTTCACCATCAATGGCCTGTTCTTTGACCCGGTGACGGATCAAGTGATCGATCATGTCGGGGGCGTAGCGGATCTCAATGCAAAACTGCTTCGTGCCATCGGATCGCCATCCGACCGATTTGATGAGGATAGCCTCCGGCTCCTTCGGGCGGTGCGCCTCTCCGCGCGGCTGGGATTCGAGATCGAGACTGCAACCGCCCAGGCGATTCAAACCCACGCGGCTCAGCTTCGCCGCATCAGCCCGGAACGGATCGGCGAAGAGCTTCGGATGATGCTGACGACCGGGACGCGCTCCGCCGCGTGGTTGCTTCTCTGGAGGCTGCAACTGACGCGGGAGATTTTTCGTTTCCTTCCGGTCGGCACCGAGCCCATGCCCGATGCCTCGAACTTTCTCTTTCCCCGCGTCGCGCCGGGACGGCTCATTCCCTTCGGCGCGGCCCTGGCCTTCGCAGCGGTCTGTTACCAGTTGAAAAAAGGCGGGCGCGAGATGGATCCCAGGGTTTTATTCGACCCTCCACGCGTCAGCGCCTCGGTGCATGCGATGAGAAAATCGCTGAAGATCAGCAACGACGAAACTGAGGGAATGCGGCAAACGCTGTCGGGCTTGACGCGCTTATTGAACGTCACCGAGCCACGAGTGGCGACGATGAAGCGGTTTTTGGCCGGAGCTGAGGCTAAATGGTCTCGAGCGCTGCTGGACGCGATCGATGCGCCACCCCAGTTTGTCGCGCGAGCAAACTGGCTGCGTGAGCAGCTTTCGCGACTGGAGCTCGAAGATGTAGCGCCTCCGCCACTGCTTGATGGGGATATGCTGACCTCCGCGGGGCTCACCCCAGGTCCGCAGTTTCGCGAATTGCTCGACGCGGTGTATGACGCCCAACTCGAAGGCAGCGTCGTCAATTCGGAAGAGGCATTGAAGCTCGCGCTGCTGCTGGCAAGCAGATCGACCGATGCGTAGGACGAGTGACTCATCTTGACTGAAACCGATCCCTCTCTAGGATGTCTGATCGTTCGCGGCCGTGGCGGAATTGGCAGACGCGCTAGATTCAGGTTCTAGTACTCACAAGGTGTGCAGGTTCAACTCCTGTCGGCCGCAGTGAAGTCAATTCGAGTGAAGACAACCGCCCGGCATGCGTGCCGGGCGGTTGTGTTTTGAGCACCTTTTCGCAAGGTCGCACGCCGGCATGTCTCAGAAGTACGATCCGATCGTCGCACTCTCGAAAGTAAACCACATCAATGATTCATCGAGCATGGGCGTTTATCCCTATCTACCTGCCCTTCTGGTTCGCCGATCCAATGCAATGAGTACCCGCCGCGACTCGCTGACGAATCAGCGAAGCGCAACGCACGACAGACAGCAAGCCGAGTGAACAGCGATGAAGGAACAGGAGCCTGAAACAAACGAAAAGCACTTGTCGAGCCTCATTCGAGCATGGCTGCGGGATTTGAATCCGCTGCTCGGATTAGTCGACGACGTGCTGTCTCAATGCCACTCGCAGGCGACCCCTTCCTCACAATTGCACCAAAGCGTGCAACAGCTTCGCCCGCTCGTTCGGCAATGCCGGGCACAAATCCCAACCGACGAGATGGTTCACGTCTGGCTGCGGTCCGTCGCAGACCCAACACAGCAGTAATGCGCCGAGCCGCGGCCTCCGTCTTGAAAAACCAACGGGAGCGAGACGCAGCGGCCGCTCAAGACCTATGCTTCTTCAAGCACGAAGGAGCTTCGAATGAAATACCGTCTATTGGGCAACAGCGGCTTGCGCGTTTCGGAGTTGTGTCTCGGCACCATGACTTTCGGCGAGGACTGGGGATGGGGGACCGCCAAGGGTGAAGCGAAGAAAATCTATGACGCCTTTCGCGAAGCCGGCGGGAACTTTGTCGACACCGCCAACATGTACACCAACGGCACCAGCGAAAGCTTCCTCGGGGAGTTCATGCAGGGTCATCGCGACCAGGTCGTGCTCGCGACCAAGTACACGAACTCGGCGCCAGGAAATGATCCCAACGCCGGCGGGAATCATCGCAAGAACATGTTCGCCGCCGTCGACGCGTCGCTCAAACGCCTGAAGACCGATTACATCGACCTCTATTGGCTGCACATCTGGGACAAGATCACGCCGACGGAAGAAGTGATGCGCGGGTTCGACGATTTGCAGCGCATGGGCAAGATTCTCTACGCCGGCGTTTCCGATGCACCGGCCTGGTGGATCGCCCGGGCGAATACGATTGCCGAGATGCGCGGGCAGACCAAATTCGTCGGCTTGCAGATTGAGTACAGCCTGATCGAGCGCACTGTGGAACGCGAGCTGCTCCCGATGGCAGCCGCTTTGAATCTCGGCGTCACTGCCTGGTCACCGCTGGCAGGCGGCGTTCTCAGCGGAAAATATCACGGCGGCGACGCCAGCGATGGCCGTCTGTCGCGTGAAGGAATGGACCAGTTCAAGCCCGAATCCCAGCGCTCCGAGCGCATCGTGACCGCGCTGAAGACAGTCGCCAGGCAACTTGAAAAGAGCCCGGCACAAATCGCCCTCGCTTGGCTCAACCAGCGCTCGCAGCCGATCATCTCGATCATCGGCGCGAAGAAGATCAATCAACTGCACGACAATCTCGGAGCGATCGAAATCAAACTCTCGCCGGATCAAATTCATGCGCTGGACGACGCGAGCCGAATCGCCCTCGGCTTTCCGCATGAGTTTTATGAGAAGGACATGGTTCGCAACTTCGTTTATGCCGGCACACGCGACCGCCTGCTGGTGTAGAAGCGGTTCGAAACCGCACCCATGGCTGAAGAAGTTCCAGTTCGCCGGGTTCTTCGGTTCGCAAGCATCGAACAGATGCTCGCCGACGCGGACGCGCTGGCGGTGTCGGAGCGCGCCGGCCAACTTCGCTGCGCCGGCACGTGGCGCCTTGGGCAGGCGATGCATCATCTCGCCTCATGGGCTGACTACGCCTACGACGGCCTTCCCATCAAGATTCCCTTGGCACTCCGCATCATGTTTCGACCGATGAAACAGCGGGCGATCCACAAACCGATGCCAGCCGGTCTTCGCATCCCGCGGATTCCCGCCGGGACACTTGCCATCGTGCAAGAGCCGCTCGACACGGCGCTGCCGCGATTCCACCAATCCTTCGACCGGCTCCAATCTGAAGCGCCGACCCTGCCGCATCCGATCTTCGGGCCTCTCACCCATGATGAGTGGATCAATTTGAACCTTCGGCATTGCGAGTTGCATCTGTCGTTTTTTACCTGCTTTTGAGGTAGTTACGGTCTGATCGATCCGCGGTGCTTTGACCTCGCGGCGCGAATAGGGCGCTACAATTCCGCGCTGTGCCCATCCGAACCCGACGTTGGAACGACCCACCTGAGCCCGGCGACGGCTATCGTCTGCTGGTGTGCCGCTATCGTCCGCGCGGTGTTGCGAAAGCCGACGAAACCTGGGATGCGTGGGATCCCCATCTGGGGCCAGGGAAAGCGCTGCACGCGGCAATGTATTCTCAGGACGCGTCGACGCTGCCCTGGGCGAGCTACCGACGGCGTTATCTCGATGAGATGAAGATGCAGCGCGCCCGCATCATCGCCCTGGCCGATCGAGTGCGCGCCGGCGAAACGATCACGCTGCTCTGCTCGTCGGCTTGCATTCGCGAATCACGCTGCCACCGATCGCTTCTGCGGGAACTGATCGAAGCCGAGTTGCAGTCGGGCAAGTTGGCAGAGGCGGATCCGTGAATGCGACGGCCCGAGAAGGGCGGCTGAAAACAGAGCTGTCGCAGCAGTGCAATTTGCGGGCGACCAGTACAGATGAGTCAGCTTTAATGGCGATCCTGGGGATGAACCAAAGGCTGCTCAGTGCGCTCGGCCCAATATTTGCGGCCCGAGTGTCTCACCACACAGGGAGACAAATATGTTCAACCTCAAAAATGACACCGAGCCATGCACGCTGAGCGGGTTCGCGGCAGGGTGTGCCGGTGGCTTTATCGCGACGTGGATCATGAGCGCCGCCCAAGCGGCGACAGTGGCAGTCGCCGACCAGTTGGAAACCCGCCACGCCCAGACGCGGGAGGGCGCGGCGAAGGTAGCTGCCGGCGAGGGGCTTGGCGCGGGTCCGCTCGAGAATGCGGAACAGGCGACGGTGGCGACGAAGCGCACGGCCACCGCGATCTCGCGCGGCTTGTTCAGTCATCAACTGACCCACGATGAGCGCGCGACGGCCGCCGGCATCATTCCCATCGCATTCGGAACGCTCGTTGGCGGCATCTACGGCGCGCTGGCCGAGCATTTCGATGTAGTGTCGCTCGGAAACGGAACCGCGTATGGAACTGCCGTCTGGCTCGGGGCAGAGGAACTCGCGCTGCCGGCGCTGAAGCTCGCGAAGCCTCCCCGTCAGAGCCCGTGGTCGTCGCACGCCACTGGGCTTGCAGGCCACCTGGTCTATGGCGTTGTGCTCGACGCGGCGCTGAGAGTCATTCGGCCATTACTGCGGTAACACGCAGCGGTGGATTTCGCCTTTTCGTGGTGCAGGCTTCCAGCCTGCTCATGGGAAGCAGGCTGGAAGCCTGCACCACAAAAAACGCACGACCGAGTCAGTTGGAAACTTTTACGGCCGCCATCGCTTTCGGCGGTGCTGCGGTTTGCGGGGATGGGGTCACATTCGCGTCCCGATCGTACGCCCCGCGCAGCAGATTGCGCAGCACCATCAACAACGTTTCAGACTCAAGAAAAGTTGCCGGCATTCTTAGATAGACGGTTTTGTCATCGATCACGCGGAGGGTGCCGGGAGCGCCTGTCAGGGCTGCTTGCGCCTTCTTCGCGTCCTGCACGGTCAGGACCACGTCGGGCTCTTTGCGGATGATGCTGCTGATGCCATAAATCTGGGCCAACAGGCGCAGTTCCGTCAGCGCGAGAAACACCAGCGCCTGGCGTGGCGGATCGCCGAAGGCGTCTTTCATGTCCTGCTCCAGCATCGCCAGCATGTGCATGTCGGTGCATCGCGTCAGCCGGCGATATAGGTCCATTCTGGGTCGATCGCCGGGGATGTAGGTCTTGGGCAGAAACGCGGTGACGCCGATATCGACGTGCGCCTCGGGCGTCGATTTCTTCGGCTCGTTCTTGAGCTGGCGAGTCGCCTCTTCCAGAAGCTGGCAATACATTTCATAACCCACCGTCGCGATATGGCCCGACTGCTCGGGCCCGAGGATGTTGCCGGCGCCGCGGATTTCCAGATCGCGCATGGCGATCTTGAAGCCGGCGCCCAGATGGCTGTATTCCTCGATTGCCTTGAGGCGCTTTGCCGCGATGTCTGTGATCGGCCGATCGGATGGCAGCAACAAATAGCAATACGCCCGGTGCTTGTAGCGTCCCACGCGTCCGCGGAGCTGATGCAGTTCGCTGAGCCCGAAGCGGTCTGCCGCGTTGATGAGGATTGTGTTCACGTTGGGAATGTCCAGGCCGCTTTCGATGATGGTCGTGCAGACGAGGATGTCCGCTTCGTGGCGCACGAATTTCAGCATCACCTCTTCCAGCTCTCCCTGGGCCATCTGACCGTGGCCGACGATGATCCGCGCGTCAGGGACCATCCGCTGAATCTCATCGGCCTGCTCGAGAATATTGTTCACGCGGTTGTGAACAAAATAGACCTGCCCCTCCCGGTTGAGCTCGCGCAACACCGCCTGCTGAATGCGCTGCTTGTCGTATGCGATCACCTCGGTGACGATGCTTCGCCGGTCTTGCGGCGCGGTCGTGAGGGAGCTGATGTCGCGCAGGCCGAGCATGCTCATATGGAGCGTGCGGGGAATCGGCGTTGCCGACATCGTCAGCACGTCGACGGTCTTGCGCATCTGCTTCAATCGCTCCTTGTGGGTCACGCCGAAGCGCTGTTCCTCGTCGATGACGACCAGCCCGAGATCGGCGAATTTCACATCCTTGCTGATCAGGCGGTGCGTGCCGATGAGAATGTCAATTTCGCCCTTGGCCAGTCGTTTGACGGTCTCCTTCTGCTCGGCGGCGGATTTGTACCGGCTGATGGATTCGACGGCGAACGGATAGTTGACCATCCGCTCGCGAAACGAGCGGTAATGCTGCTCGGCCAGAATCGTGGTGGGGACGAGCACGGCAACCTGCTTGCCAAACTCGATCGTTTTGAACGCCGCGCGCATCGCCATTTCGGTTTTGCCGTAGCCGACATCGCCGCAGAGAAGCCGGTCCATCGGCCGGGCCTTCTGCATGTCCTGTTTGATTTCTTCCGCGGCGATCACCTGGTCGCCCGTCGGCTCATAGGGAAACTCCGCTTCGAATTCGCGCTGCCAGTCCGTGTCCGGCGGATACGCCATCCCCGGCTCCGCCGCTCGGGCCGCCTGGATTTCGAGCAGCTCGGCGGCCATGTCCATGACCGCTTCGGCGACTTTAGCCTTCTGCTTTTCCCATGATCCGCTGCCGAGGCGCGAAAGCGTCGGATGGCCCTGGAAGCTGCCGACGTATTTTTGAATCAGGTTGATTCGCGCGGCCGGCACGTGCAGCGTCGCGTTCTCGGCAAATCGCAGGGTGAGATATTCTTCGCTGTGCCCGTCCTTCGAGATCGTCTGCATTCCGGTGAACCGGGCGATGCCGTGGGCCACATGCACCACGTAATCGCCCGATTTGAGATCGAGAAATGAATCGACCGGCCGCGAGGCGATCACCTTCCTGACATGCCGTCGCTGCTCATAGCGGTGGAAAAGTTCGTGATGGCCGAGGAGAGCGACAGAAGAAAGGCACGAAGGCACGGCGGCGACTGCCTCCGTGCCTTCGTGCCTTTCTTCCTCCCCTTCTTCCCAAATAAACCCGCGATGCAAATAGCCGAGCCGCACGTCGATTCGCTGGGCTAGCCCCGGCCGTTCCGTCTCCACCAGCTCGCTGAATCGCTGCATCTCCCCGGCGTTCTCGCAAAAGATCGTGACTTTTGACGTCTCCGCCAGCTCCGCAAGCTCGCCGATGGCTTTCTTTGCTTCCGTCTCGAACCGCTGCAGCGATCGCACCGGAAGCTTCACGTGCGGAACGGCCTTGCCGCCGACCAGGCTCGGGCCGGCGGAGGTTCCCTGATCGAATTGGCTCAGCTCCAGGCGGGCGAAGCCTTGCGCCTGCTGAAGCAGGGCGCTCAGCGGATACATCCCTTTTACGTCGTTGAGCCGGTCGAGATAGCTCTTCCCCTGCTCGGCAATTTCCAGCGGGGCCCAGAGCGCGACAATCGTGTCGGCGGGGAGATAGCGGAAGAGGCTCGTCGATTCGCCACTGTCGGGCAGAGCGCCTTTGAGATCGACAAGGCGCACCGATTCCAGCGTCTGGAGTGATCCCATCGTGTCGAGATCAAAGCGCTTGATCGACTCGATCTGATCGTCAAAGAAATCGATGCGGGCCGCGAGTCCGACCTCTTCGCCGGAGACTTCAAATTCGCCCGGGATGTAAACGTCGATAATGCCGCCGCGGACGGCGAAATCTCCGGGGACTTCAACCTGCTCGAGGCGGTTGTATCCGTGATCGGAGAGCCAGACGATCAGCTTCTCGGGTTCGAGCTTCTGGCCGGACTTCACGGTGAAGAGCAGTTCGTCCAGTTGCCTGCGAGATGGGACCGGCTGCATCAGCGCCTGGATCGATGCGATGAGAAACCGAGGCATTCCGCCGTCGACGCTCATTCGCGACAGCAATCCGAGCCGGTTGGAGACCAGCTCCTCGCTCATATGCCCCAGGCTGCCGCCCATCTCCAGTGCGGGGAGCACCTCAGGGCGTTTTCCCGAGAATAACTCGATGTCGTCGGAGAGGTCGTCGGCTTCGTCGAGATGCCCGCATACCACCAGCACCGGACGCTGGAGCGTCTTTTCGACTGCCGCGACAACTGCCGCGACGCTGCTGCCCCACAAACCGCTGGCCGACAGCGCGGTCGTTTCGGCCAGCGATTTGGCGAGATCCTGGAGCGGGCGCGCAGCGAGCAGCCGCCCGATGGCGTCGGGAAGGGTTGAACTCATATGGGGTGATCCTATGCCGTCACGAGCTGAATTCAATCATCGTCCGTCGGAACCAGATAGCTGTCGTTGGTGCCGGCCGGGGAGATGTCGCGCCCGGGAAAGCCGGTGCTCTCCGGCGGCGGCAACTGGCTGGCAGCGAGCGGGATCGGCGCCCGCGCCGTGTAAATGTTATCGCGGCGATCGGCCTCCCCCGCGCCGCAATACGGGGTCATCTGAAATTGCACGTGTCCGTCCGCGTAGAGCACGTTCTGTCCGGCTTTCTGATGGTTGTTGGAGTTGCTCTTCGCCAATTCAAACGGCGAAGCATCGTACGCCGGCCCGATCACGCCGGGATTCATGTCGGCCATGATCGCAAAATCCGCCTGCTGGGTGTCGTTCATCTCGTAGCCCGGCGCGGTGCTGAACGGCGACGAATACGAGTAGCTGAGATACTGGCCTGACGTGAAGTTGGATCGCTTGTCGGCGCTGACCACCTCACCGCCGCTGCGCATGCGATCCACATCATCGCCGGAGCCCGGACAGACGAACAGCTTGGGCTGCGTATACCCCTCGCGCACCAGGAGCCACAGCGACGCGGTCACATCGTTCGGCTGCACCTTCGAGTCTTTGGCAAAAGGATCGAGCGACTCGGCTCCGGTGTAGCACGTGTATCCGCTGTGCGATTTATCGAAAGTCGTGCGCGGGTAAAAATGAGCATTGGAATTTGCGTAGGCGCTCAGCGCCTGCATGATCGTTTTCAGATTGCTGGCGCACTGCACGCGCCGCTCCGATTCGCGCACTTTCTCCAGGTACGGCAACAGGATTGCGATGAGAATTCCGAGAATTCCCAGCACCACAAGCAACTCGGCAAGGCTGAAAGCACGTCTTGATCTCATGCGATTACCGGCATCGGGATCGTCTTGCGCCGCAGCTGCCCGCAGGCGGCGTCGATGTCGCGCCCGCGCGACTTGCGGACATGCGCGTTGATGCCGCTCTCCCGCAAAATCTCCTGGAATTTCATCACGTCATCCGCTTTCGGCCGGCCGAAGGGAAGCCCTTCCACCTCGTTATACCGGATGAGATTCACGTTCGCCCGCAACGTCTTGCAGAGCTTGGCCAGCTGCCGGGCATGCTCCGGACGGTCATTGACGCCGCTCAGCAGAATATATTCGAGCGTGATCTCCCGGCCCGTCTCATCAAAATAATATCGGGCGGCGTCGAGAATATCTTCCAGCGAGAAGTGCTCGGCCCAGGGAATCAGTTCCTTTCGCAGCGCCTCAGTCGGAGCGTGCAGGGAAATGGCAAGATTGATCGGAAGCCCTTCGCGGGCCAGATCGCGCATGCGCGGCGGCACGCCGACGGTGGAAATGGTGATGCGCCGCGCGCCGATATTGAAGCAACCCGGATCGTGCAGCACGCGGACCGCCTGCATGACATTGGCGTAATTGGCCATCGGCTCGCCCATGCCCATGAAGACGATGTTGGTGATCCGCTCCCGCAGCGGCTTCAGTTCCAAATTCAGCTCATACACCTGCTCGACGATCCGGGCTGCCGGCAGGTTGCCCTTCACGCCGTTGATTCCGCTGGCGCAGAACTTACAGCCGACGGGACATCCAACCTGCGAGCTGATGCACGCGGTGCGACGGTCGCCATCGGGGATCATCACCGTCTCGGCATTCGCGCCGTCGGGCCAGGTGAGCACGAGCTTGAGCGTGCCGTCGCTGCTCTGCTGGCGGTTCGCGATGCCTGCCGACCGGAAAGCCACGCGTTGCCCCAGCGTTTCGCGGTCGCACTGCGACAGGTTGGACATCTTCGCCGGATCGGCGATCGACTTGTCGTAGACCCAATCGCGGATCTGTTTGGCTCGAAATACCGGCCACCCCCAGGCGGCCATGTGAGCGTCGAATTGCGCGGCATCTTCCCCGAAAAACCGCAGGACCGTCGAATCCACCTCGTCTGGCGGCATATGATCTGCAAAGAGTGCAAGAACTTGAGGGATTGTGGTTGACGTCGTGAACATTACCGGTTTACCTTGTGTGCTGCAATGAAGGCCTCGAAGCCGGAGAGAACGCTCGCGGCACAATCGCCCCATCGTGGGCGCGGGGTGTCGGAACATTCAAACCGCAGGGGGACAGGAGGTGCCAACGTGTTGCCCGGCACCAGTCGAGACAAACTCGGCGACGTATCACATCCACACGCGGCGTTCGCGCGCTCCGCGGCAACGGCCGCAATCTCGGATGAGCGCCTGCTTGAAGAGTATCGCCAGGGTGACCGAGCATGCTTCGCGCAGCTCGTCAACCGATATCATCGCGAAGTCTATCATTTCCTCGTCCGGTTTCTCAGTAACCACGCCAGCGCCGAGGATGTGTTTCAGGAAACGTTCCTCCAAGTCCATCAATCCGCGGAAACGTTCGACACGCAGCGCCGGTTTCGGCCGTGGCTTTTCACGATAGCGGCCAACAAGGCCCGCGATCTGATCCGTGCCCAGGCGCGTCGGCCGGCAAATCCGCTGCAGGCATCGATCAGTCCGAACGACGAAGAGGGCGGCGAGTTTATCGATCTGATGGAATCCGTGGGCGAAGCCCCCGGCGCCGAGATGGAAAAGCGCGAGCTTCAGCAGTTGGTGCAGAACACGATCGGCACGATGCCTGAGAACCTGCGGGAGATCCTGTTGCTCAGCTACTTCCATCAGTTTCCCTACAAGCAGATCAGCGACATCCTCGACATTCCGCTGGGCACGGTGAAGTCCCGGCTGCATGCGGCCGTGGCACATTTCGCGGATCGATGGAGAGCCTCGAACCGGCGGCGAAACGCATCGTAGAGATACGTAGAGAGAACAGTGTTCAGCGCGTAATCACATCTCGGCCGTGAGGCTGGCGCGACTAAACCTGAAGCTTTTCGACGGATCGAAAGGCTATGGTTGCTTCAGGATGGAGCGGTCGCCGACAATCAGGTCGGCCACGTACGGGAAACATTCATGAGCGCGAAACTTCATCGAGAGGACCGGCACGCAATCGATCTGCTGATGGATCGCATGGCATCTGCCAAAGGCAATGGTCAGGCGGTGTACGCCGGCGCGAATGCTCCGCTGCGCCCGCGTGTGCAGCGGCTGGAGCGATTGCTCCAGTTAATCGATCTGCATCAGGTTCCAGAGCCGCCGAAAGGTCTGGTGGCGCGCACGCTGGATCGGATCGAGTCCAGCGGCCGCGGCGACGCGCCCCGGCGAGAACTGGATCTCGGCCAAGCCGCCAGCCATCCCGCTTAGAGGACGTTCCAGAACATCGCACGACCTCTTTAATGACCTTGCTGCGAACAGTCCCGGCATCTCCCGGGATCCGCGCGAATCCATGAACAGGGAACACGAATCTGCACCAATGGGCACGAATCCTCACGAATAAATGCGGGGAAACCTTCTTCGTGAAGATTCGTGCGAAATTGGTGTCGATTCGTGTTCTGCATTTTTCGGTCACCGCGGACCGGGCAGGATCGCGTAGCGCCATTTAGCAATGGGAGTTGGTCGTCGGGTGTAACTTTTATTTGTGGCGATTGCAGATTTTGCGATCGTAGGGCGGGATTCATCCCGCCGTTTTCTCGGCCGGCCAACAAATCGGCGGGATGAATCCCGCCCTACTCGGAGCCGATCGCCACTTTCGAGCGCCACACCCTGGTCCTCGGATTTTCCATCTCATCGCTGCTCTGTCGCGGTGTTTTGTCTACACTGCGGCTGTGAGGCGCATTCTCCTGCTCATCACGGATCTTGAAATCGGCGGCACGCCGACGGTCGTTCGCGAATTGGCGCTGAGACTGCATCATCCCCCGGAAGTGCGCGTGGACGTGGCGTGCCTGGCTGGCCGCGGGCCCGTGGCGGATCAGCTCGAGGCGCGGGGCATTTCCGTCAGGACGCTCGACGCCCATGGCAGCAAAGACCTCGGCGTTTTTAATCGGTTCGTCGCCCTCCTGCGGGCCGAATCATACGACACCGTCGTCAGCTTTCTGCTGCACGCGAATGTGGTCGCTGCCGTGGGATCGCTGCGGATGCGAGGGGTTCGATTTCTTCAGTCCATTCAAACGACGCAGCCAAAGCCCCGCTGGCACTGGCGACTGCAATGGATCGTGCATCGCGCGGCAAAGGCGGTGATCGTGCCGTCGCAGTCGGTGGCGCAAGTGGCGCAGGAACGATCGCACATTCCCGCCCAAAAGCTCGTTATCATTCCGAACGCGATCGACCCGGCCGAATTCGCCGAGCTTGCCGGACGCGATACGTCCATGCCCTCGCGGCCGGTGCGCGTGGGATTCATCGGGCGGCTCGATCCGATCAAGCGCATCCCCGATCTGATTCGCGCCGTCGCATTCCTGGGTGATGCGGTGCATCTTCATCTCTTCGGCGCCGGAAGCGAACGCGAGCGGCTGGATGCGATGGTGACGCGCAAGCACCTGGAGAATCATGTGACGTTTCACGGCGCGGTGGAGCGGCCGCAGGAGGCGCTGGCGAAGATAGATGTATTGGTGCTCCCTTCGGAGGCCGAAGGATTCGGGCTGGTGCTGATCGAGGCAATGGCCGCCGGCGTTCCGGTCGTTGCGACGCACGTTCCGGGAATCCGCGATGTCGTGCGCCACGGAACGACAGGCCTGCTCGCGCCGGTGCGATCGCCGCGCCGGCTCGCGGAGCTGATCGCGATGGTCGCCGACAATTCCGCGCTCCGACGGAAGCTCATTCTCATCGGCCGCAATCACGTCATGCGGAAGTTCACGTGGGAAACTGTGCTGCCGCTGTACAAGAAGTTGCTGCGTCTGGAGGCGGAGTAGGGTTCAGGGTGTCAGGGTTCAGGGTTCAGGGTTCAGGGTTCAGGGTGTCAGGGTTCAGGGTGTCAGGGTTCAGGGTGTCAGGGTTCAGGGGGGTTTCAGGGTTTGGAGAGTTGGTGCCTAACAGGCAGTCTAACCCAACGACCTGAAACACTAGACACGTTGGCCCCGATACTCTAATCCGCCGAACCCTGAACCCTGAACCCTCAACCCTCAACCCTGAACCCTCTCTGAGCCCTGACCCCTTGTTTACATGCCCGCGCGGTGCGCGTATAGTCCCCGTCGTCGGGCAACGCGGCAATGCTGTCGCATCGACCCGGAGCGCCCGTATGGCCGACATTGAACCCGCAAACCCGCAATCGGCGGACGCGGCCCTGCCGCAATCTACCGTCCTCATCGTTGATGACAATCCGCAAAACGTGGAGTTGCTTCAGGCATTCCTCGAGTCGCTGCACGTGCGGATCGTCACGGCAGCCGACGGCGTTGAAGCGCTCAATCAGGTGCGCGAATCGGCGCCCGATCTCATCCTGCTCGACATCATGATGCCGCACATGAGCGGATTTGAGGTCTGCAAGCGGCTCAAGAGCGATCCGAAAACCCGCGACATTCAGATTTTAATGGTCACCGCGCTCAACGAGCTGGGCGACATCGAGCGTGCCACCGAATATGGAACCGACGATTTTGTGAGCAAGCCCGTCAATAAATTTGAACTGCTGACGCGCGTCAAGAGCCTGCTGCGCGTTCGGCACCTCAAGGGCGAGTTGGAGCGAGCTCTTACCTATCTGCATGAAATCGAGCAGGACGACGAAGCGGCGTTCTAAGACAGAATCCTGATCTTTCCAGCGTAGCTGGCAGCGGAGCAAACCACATGAAGTGTTGGATGATTCTCTTGACCGGTTTTGGACTCTTGAACCTGGCGTGTCAGACATCGTCCCCGCCGGCGACGCAGCCCAACGCGGCAACAACACCCGCGGAGGCGCCGCCGACAACCCAGCCATCCACGACCGTCCCGCCTGCGGGCGGCGACGCGCAGGGAAATGAGCTGCTGCAGAACAAGTCGCAGATGGCCGGGTACGGCGCGGAAATCTCGCGCGTGGTCGATCGGAAAGACGAGATTATCTCCGTGCTCCGCAACGGGATGGTCGTGATCGCCAAGCGCGTTCCGTCCCCGGTAGCCTCGGTTCGCGGATACTGCTTCACCGGCGGCGTGTATGAAGGGAAATGGCTCGGGGGCGGCCTGAGCCATCTGCTCGAACACCTCGTTGCGGGCGGAAGCAACCAGCGCCGCACCGAAGCGCAAAACCGCGATCTGCTGCAACGCATCGGCAATAACTCCAACGCGTACACCAGCGAGGATCATACCGCGTTTTTCGTGAATACGACCACCGGGCACATGGACGAAGCAGTGGACCTCGTCACCGGCTGGATGCTCGGCGCTTTGATCACGCCGGCGGAATATCGCCGCGAATATCAGGTTGTGCAGCGTGAGCTGGAGATGGGCAAGGGCGAGCCGGACCGGCAATTTTATTACCTCTCCGCGACCAACCGCTACAAGGTAAGCCCCGCGCGCGTGCCGGTCATCGGATATCAGGAGGTGATTCAGGGGCTCTCGCGCGACGACGTCTATTCGTATTACAAGCTCGCGTATCAGCCCAACAACATGCTCTTCGCCGTTGCCGGCGACATCGATCCCGAGCAGATGCTGCTGTCGGTGAGAAAATATGTCTCCGACGCCAAGCCGGGGCGCGTCTCTTCGCATGATATTGCTGCCGAGCCGCAGGTGATGTCGCCGCGAACCGTCGTCGCCACGTTTCCCAAGCTCGGACAGGCGAAATTGCAGTTGGGCTTCCCGTCGGTCCGGATGGACGACCCCGATCTCTACGCGCTGGATTTATTGGCCGACGTGCTCGGCGGAAGCGAAAGCTCCCTGCTGGTTCGCGAAATTCGCGACAAGCAGCAACTGGTCAACACGATCTCCGTTGACGATGAGACGCCTTCCTACGCGGCCGGGACGTTCAGCATCGACATGGAACTGGATCCGGAAAAAGTGCAGCCGGCCACCGACGCGGTGCTCGCGATGCTCGAATCGATCAAGAAGAACGGTGTGGATGACGAATCCCTCGCCCGCGCCAAGACCGACATCCGCGTTGCCCTGGTCAAACGGCTGCAGACAACGGAAGAAATCGCCTCCTCGCTGGCCGAAGATTACATGACCACCGGCGATGCCCACTTCAGCGAATTGTATGTAAAGCGAATTGATGCGTTGACGGGCGCTGACGTGAAGCGTGTTGCCGGCAAATATCTCGATCGCACCAGGCTGCTGACCAGCGCCATGTTGCCGGCGGAATACGCCGGCGCGCAGGGTCTGCCCCGCGCCGTCGATCTGATCCGGCCGATCGGCTCCGCCGGGGCGTCAACGACCCAGCCGGCGGCTGCGTCGCCTGCATCACAAGTCGTGCGCGCCGAGCTCGACAACGGAACGATTCTGCTCCTCAAGCGGATTTCCACGTCGCCGCTGATTGTCGTGCAGATGTACGCCGTGGGCGGAATCACCGCAGAAGACGCGAAGACCAACGGGCTGGGCAATCTGACCATGCTCTCGCTTCCGCGCGGCACCGCGACCCGCAGCGCCGACGACATCTCAAGATTCTTCTCCTCCATCGGCGGGGAGATGGAAACCGCCTGCGGCAACAATACGTGGTCGTGGACCGCGACATGCCTGAAAGGGGACCTCGAAAAGACGCTCGACGTGTACGCCGATATCGTCAATAACCCGGCGTTCGATCCCAAGGAAGTCGATCAGATGAAGCGGCGGATTTCCGCGCATCGCCGGCGAAGACGCCGATTGGTCGGCGCAGGCCATTCGCTTCTTCAAGCAGAAGTATTTCGGCCCGCTCGACTCTCCGTATCAGTTTGTTCCGCTCGGCAGCGCCGACAACGTGAACAGTTTCAGTCCCGGCATGGTGCGCGACTGGTATCATTCGAAAATCCTGGGCCAGAAACGCGTGCTGGCGATTTACGGAGATGTCGACCTCGAGAAGGCCAGGTCGCTCGCGAACCAATTTTTAGGCAAAGGCCCCAAGCCTTCGACGGCTGCTGACGCCATCGCGCACGAAGCGCCGCCCGCCACGACGCAGCCATCGGTTCCGACCGTGAATGTCGAGCAGGTGGCCGTGCAGAAGACCGATCAGGAACTGGCGGGGATTGTCATCGGTTTTCACTCGAATGCCGTGATCGGCTCGCCTGAGATGTACCCGCTGACAGTAGCCCAAACGATTGCCGGCGGATACACATTTCCGACCGGCTACCTCTTTGAAACGCTTCGCGGCCGGGGCCTGGTGTATGTTGTGGAAGCAGTGAATTCTCCTGGCCGCACCACCAGTCTTCCCGGCAGTTTCTTCGTATTTGCCGGGTGCGCGCCGTCCAAAGTGAATGAAGTAGTGGAAACTTGTTTGCAGAATATCGCCCGTGAGCAGGGGACGGCCGCCGATATCAACCCGAAGTGGTTCGATCGCTCCAAGGAGCTGATTACGCTGGCCGACGCGATGGACCACGAATCGCCCGCCGAACAGGCAACCAGCGCCGCGCTGGACGAATTATTTGGGCTTGGCTATGACTTTCACGCTCAGTTTGCCGATCGAATCAAGGGCGTCACGCTTGCGGATGTGCAGCAGATCGCGCGGCAACGGCTGAATTCGTGCATCGTGACGATCAGTACGCCGACGCCGGAGTCGGTTGAAGTTCGCAAGGGCCCGCGCGTTTATACGGCGTTTCCACCAGTCGAGCTGACACCCCGGGGTATTCAGCATGACACCGGCGGAGCGGCGAAATAGCAGAGGCGACCTGGTCGATCTGAGTGCGTGAGGCTTCCGGCGGGCCTGTCCCCTCCCTTGGTACACCGGGGTAGGGCTATAGTCGGGGCCAGATGGGGAAAGGCTTGGGCGACGCGACAGAGCACTCGCGGACGATACCGCCCCCACCCCAACCGTCCCCCGGAGTACCAGGGGAGGGGGAAAGCGCAACCCCGCGAAAAGTGTCAAGACCCCTTCCGACCCTTCCAACTTGTGGCGTGTTTCAATCGCTTGCCAGCAAGAATTTGCGAGATATAATTCCGTGATAATCCAACGGCAGGTCTCAGCAGGGGTAGATTTTTGCGGGAGAGGAATGCAGATCCAGGACCGGAGAGCAACAATCGAAAACGAGCAATGACCTGATGTACGATGATCGCACTCCGCTGAATTTGTTTCTGGACGCAACGGCCGCCCGTCAACCGACGCCTGGGGGAGGCAGTGTCGCGGCACTGACCGGCGCTCTTTCCGCCGCCATCGGCGAGATGGTCGTGAACTACAGTCTCGGCAAAAAGGGCCTCGAAGCATTCACCGGCGAGCTGAAGCCGGTCTTGACGGAATTGCACCGAGCCAGGCACTTGATGCTCAACCTGATGCTGGAAGACCAGGCCGCCTACGAGGCGGTTTCCCGCGCGCAAGTTCCCTGCCGGGTCTCCCGAGCGCACCGCGTCATTCCCTCCCGCGCTGCTGGCGTCGATCCGAATTCCCCAGGCGATCGCCGCCGCTGCGGTGGCGGTGCTGGAGCTGACCGACCGCATCATCAACTTCGTCAATTACCACCTGCTGTCCGATTTGGCCGTCTGCTCGGATCTGGCGATGGCGACCGCGCACTGCGCGGTCTACAACGTGCGCGTCAATCTCACCGAATTAACGCCGGCGGAACGCCAAAATATTGAGTCCACCACGACGCAATTGCTCTCCCGGGCCGCACTGCTTATCCAGCGCGTGAGCCCCAGAATCTGGCAGCGTCACGATCAAGGCATATGAGCGGCGATCCACGCGACTACAAACTCGACATCAGCGGGTTGAAGTCTGACAGCCAACCCGTCGAGCCAGCGAACCACGCCCCCCGCCCGCGACCCTGGCTGAGCGTTCAATTCGACTGCTGCGGCGTTTATCAGCGCATCTACCGCTCCGCCGACGGAACCCACTACGCCGGCGCCTGCCCGCGCTGCGGCGGAAAGGTGCGCTTCAACGTCGGTGACGGGGGAACCTCCTCGCGATTCTTCCGAGTTTCATGACTGCGCGAAGCGAGGCGGCAGACCCTGGCGCCGTGTCTCGCAGATCAGGTTCCACTGTCCCTGCGAAGACTTTGAGTCTTCCGCGAAGGGCAAGCCACTTCCGGCGATGTTGGCAAGTTCCATCGATCCCCACTTCGTTCCCCGTATCCTCCCTCCACTTCGCGCTTTGTCCCTCCCCCACTTCGTCCCCTGTCCTCTCCCTCAACTTCGCGCTTCGTCCCTCCCCCCTTCGTGCCTTCGTGCCTCCGTGCCTTCGTGCCCTCCCCAGATCTTCCCTCCCCTCCATTTCCGGTTATAGTCTTGCCCGACATGGAGGCAGTGAATGAGCACGGCGGCTGGACCAAAAATTGCAAAAGCGGGGTATGACGTTCCCCGACCCCTCGGACAGTGTGCCTTGTGCGGCGAAGCGATTCTGCCGGGTGCGAAGTTTGTGACGGCGGTGCGCGAAACGCCCGCCGGGCTCGAACGAATCGATCTCTCCCTCAATTGCTGGAACTCGTTCGATCGCGAATCGTTGCTCGGCTTCTGGCAGACAACCATGCCGGCGCCCGGCGAGGAGAAGAAAAAACTGTTTGTCGATGACGAAGTCCTCTCGCAGCTCTTCGAGCGTCTCGCTGACGCCCAGGAACCGTTGAAGGTGCAATTCCGCTTTGTGCTCGGACTGATCCTGATGCGCAAACGGCTGGTCGTTTACGAAGGGAGCCGGCAAGAGGGAGACCGCGACTTTTGGATCGTACGGATGAAGGGGAAGGAAGAACGCCTCGATCTGATCGACCCGAAATTGACCGAGCAGCAGATCGCCGAGGTCAGTCAGCAACTCGGGCAAATTCTCAGTGAAGAGCTGTGAAACCTTTTGTTGCACGGGCCGCAGCTCGTGCGGAAGAGCCGGCATTACGCATCTCCACCCTTATCGCGCTCCCGCTGCCTGGCGACGGAATTCGTTGTCCGCCGCGACCTCACTCTGCGCTGTGTCTCTGTTCTCGCTCTGCTGTGTGGGCTGCCTCAGCAACAGTTCCGGGGCAAATGTGCGTGTTGTTCCCCCCTATCATGGGCCGACCAAGACCATGCAGGAGCTGATCAGCGCGATTAACGCCAACAACCAGAAGCTCCCGACGCTCTGGGCAAGCGACTACTACGAAGCCACGATCGTCGACGACATGAAAAGGCCTCACTTCGTGAACGGTGACGGCGTTCTGCTCTATCGATCTCCTTCCGATTTCCGGCTGAATGGATCCAAGGATCTTCTCGGCACCGTCTTCGACATGGGCACCAACGCAACGGATTACTGGTTCCGCGTTGTCCCCGAGGTCAACACCCTTTGGTATGGCAACTTCGCCGATCTGACGGCCGGCGCACTGGAGAGGAATCAGATTCCCATTCAGCCGGACATGATTCTGCAGGTTCTGGGATTGGGGACGATCGACAGCAACCTCAATGAGCTCCCCGTCCCGACGCTCCGATTCAATAATGACGCGCGCGCCTACATGATCGTCTGGAACACGAAGCTGCCTGACCGCTGGGTGGCGCAGCGCGAGGTCTGGTACGACGTCGATTCACTTCGGCCGATCTACGTCTTTCTGTTCGATGTGAATGGACGGGTGGTTGTCCGCGCGATTTTATCCGACCATCGCCAGGTGGAGGCGCCGAATGCGGCGCAGAAGGACTGGCCGTGGGTGCCGGGAAAATACAGCCTCTACTTCCCCGAAAACGGCTCGAAGATGGAGATTACGCTCAAAGACGTCATGCTCCATCGTGGAGAAGGCTCACGAGCGGTCCCCAGCGACCGGAGCTTCCAGCGTCCGCCACAAGGCGACAGCCGTGCAATTCTGATCCAGTGAGCTCAATTGCCATTGCTCCGATTACTCATTCTCAGCCTGATCGTCGCGGCCCCGTCGGCGGCGCTCGCCGAAGCGCGCAACGAGAATCTGCTCGCTCACGGAGCCGAAGATCGGTTCTGGATCGCCCAATATGTGCCCAAGTCCGCGAGCCAACCCGATGTCCCGCCTCACACGGTGGTGTATGTCCGCGGCGCGGGTGATTCGAGTTTTTTTCGCTTTCGTGAAGCGGGCGGTCACATTCTGGCGCTGGCTCATCGCGGCGAGCAACTGGGATTGCTGCTGGAAGGCGGGGAATGGGTCATGGCATCGGACGCTGGCACCAGCTCGGAAGGCCCGCCGCTGCCGGGCGGCGCGCAGGTGATCGATTTGGCTGGCGGTGACGATACGTTCTGGGCGATCGGAACCGGCGGCGTCATCCCAGCGCCCGCAACCGTTCCCACCGAGCCCTCCACCGCGCCGACGACCAACGCGGCGCCAGCGACCACGCAGTCTGTCGCCTTCCCCCCGTCTTTGTTCCGCCTCGACGACGGGGTCTGGAAATCGCTGGGCCCCATTCCGCGCGCGGCCACGATCGGCGTCGAGCGATCGAGTCTTGCGATCATCGACCACGTCCCCTGCCTGGCGTTTGTCGATGGCACGCGCGTCGTGCGCGTCGTGCAGTTTGACGGCTCTGAATGGAGAACCGTTGCCCTGCTCTCCAGTGATGCTCCAGTGACCACCGCCAGGCTTCTGCGCGGAACCTCGAGGCTGGTGGTCTGGATCGCTCGCGAGCACGCTGCCGACACGCTCGACTTTTTTAGCGGCGCCACGCCGGCCCGGCACGTCGCACTGTCGTTTGTTCCTGCGTCCGCTGACAGTGTCGCAGTTGCCTGCGCGTTGGGCCGGATACGCGTGCTGTTCAGTTCCGGAGCTTCGGTCAGCGAGCAGGATCTCGATGTTGCCGATGGGAGCATCGCCGGAACCGTCACGAAGATTTCGTTTCCCGCTGAAGTGCCGGTTTCGGGGATCGTTCGCGTGATGCAGTACGTCGTCTGGACGGCGCTGTTTGTCGCCATTCTCGGAGCGATGCGCTGGCGACGCCGGATGCAGGGAATGACTTTCGACCTGGAAAAGATGCACATCGCGCCGTTGGCGCGTCGGGCCAGCGCAGGATTGATCGACCTGTTTCCGTTCATCATTGGAATCGCGGTGTTTGAGCAGCCGCTCTCCAGTCAGTCACGCGAGATCGTCATGGCGGCGTCCATCGGCGTCTATTTGCTGCACACCGCGCTGGGCGAGATGTTGACTTGCCGGACCCTGGGGAAATGGCTGCTGGGCATGCGCGTCGTCAGTCTGACCGGCCAGCGCCCGCCGCTGATTTCCCTGCTGCTGCGAAATGTTTTGCGCGTGATCGACGTCGGACTGGGATTTGTCCCGTTGGTTGTCGTCATTCTCTCCCCGTTGCGCCAGCGCACCGGCGACGTCGCCGCCGGAACTCTCGTCGTCCGCTCGGATGAACCGTTGCCTCGCTGATTTTGCGGGGAATGCAGCCGAAGAAGTCCAATCTGGTCGCCCCCTCCCGGCACTACCAGGGCCGCGAACTCCGTGACAAAATCCTACGGCAGCTGAAGCGCAACGGCCTCATGATCGTTTCGGACCAGCAACACATGGCCCGAGAGCGCCGGGTTGTTCCAGGTCTTTCCATTCAGCGCGGGAGCGGTTGCGAGTTCGTTGAACCTGTCCGGCGTCGCCTCCACCAGCGCGAGATCGCCAGGCTCGGTTTGAACGAGAATGAGATCGTCAACGAGCAGAATCTCGCCGTGGCCGTACCGGCCGTCGCGCCACCGCCGCTTGCCGTTTTTCAGGTCCAGACAAGTGAGCACGCCGTCGTCCAGCCCATAAACGAATCCGTCACGGACAACGACATTGCTGTACTCAGCCTTGAGTCGGAGGTTGTGCCAGAGCACGCGCGGGGCTGCCGCACCAGCATTGACTTTCAGCACCTCGCTCCCCAGACCGTACCCGGCGCAGATGAAGACTCTATCATCCTCCAGCGGCACCGGCTGTGCAGCCTTCGGCCAATCGCCCGGCCAGGCGTAGTTGAAGACGACGTCCCCGCTGGCCGGATCGTACCCGCCCACGCTGTGAGCATTGACGCTCAGCAGCATCCGGCGTCCGGCGAGCATCGCCAGCGTCGGGGAGGCATAGGACGCGGCATCCGTTCCAGACTGCCAGGCCGGCGCGCCGCTCACTTTGTCGTAGGCCAGGAGCGATGGACCGCGCGCGCCGCCACTGACCACCACGAGGCGGTCGCAGATCAGCGGGGAACAACTTTTTCCCCATTCCAAGTTGGCTGCGTGCGCGTCTGCCAGTATGTCGCGCGACCAGATGGGCTTGCCCGTGGCGCCGTCGAGACAGTCGAGCAAACCGGTGGCGCCCATGACATACACACGTCCGTCGGAGACCGTCGGCGTGGCCCTGGGGCCGTCGCCTCCATACGATTCGTGGAAGCGCGCCGCGTTGAGATGTCGCCAGCGAACCTCCCCTGTCTTCATATCCAGACAGGTGGTGACCTCGTCGGCCTCGCGTTGCGCCTGCGTCACGGCAAAGCCGTTCACGATCGCAAAAGAGCCCCATCCCAGCCCGATCGGCCGACGCCATAATTCCTTCGGCGGAGTGGTCTTCCAGTCGCGGGAGAGGTGAACGCCCTCGACACGATTATTACCGCCCACGCCGAGGAACCGCGGATAATCTTCGGGGCCGCTCACGAGTTCGACTGCACTTCCCGAAGGGGCTGTGGCCTGGACTGCGGGCAGTTCCGCGCTCATCTCGCTGCGCCAGACGATCCGCGGCATCCCTGAACCATCAACTGAGCCTTCGCGCCGGACGAAGTGGTGAAGAACAAATACGCCAACTACCGGCACGGTGACGCCAGCCAGCAGCAACTGCACCCGGCGGCGCCATCTGAGGCCGCTCAGAAACAACACCCAGACAAACAGCAGCAACAGGGTAACCAGCGCCGCGATCCCCGCATCGCGAAGTTTGAAAGCACCTTCCACGGAGTCGCTGAACACGACGAATGCGACTGCGCCGACGCCCGCCAGCAGAACGACGACGGGCATCAGCGTACGGACGAATCGAACGGTGAATGGTGACGACAGGCGCCGCTCCCCGTTGCGAACGGAAGGCGACATTCGGAGGGACTGCGCCATGACTCAACTCCTCGATACGACGCACAACGGACCGTGCGATCGCCGTGAGGGAACCAATATTGGCTGTGTTCGACTGCGCGGGATTGCGCTGCCGCGCGCAGAGCCGAGTCATAGTGCGAAAAGACGCCTGGGGCAAACAGTGCGACGGCATCCCCAAAGGCCACAACTGGGCGCGCCACCGCACTGCATTTTGCCTGGCGGCGCTTGATTCATTGGCGACATACGCGACCGGCGGTTTTGGTTCAACCAATGCAGTATCTACTAGGGGGCAATCCTGTGTCAACGCCGAAATACGGGGCAAATCACCTACGCGTAAAATGTTCGCAAATCTTGAATGAAAGCATTGGGTGACGCAAATATGTACCACAGCCATTTCGTGGCCGTCTCGACTGTCGCCGGAATCACAGCCGGGACGGCTGTGCTACAGGAGAAAGCCCTGCTGTCTGCAAATTTTTCTGGTCAAGTTATTCGTGCGTGGAGACGTCGCACCCCGCGCTCACCGCCTCGATCAGCCTCTCGATTTCGGCGTCCGAATGCTCGCAGGAGAGTGCGATCCGCAGGCGACTGGTATCGCGGGCAACTGTTGGCGGGCGCACCGCACCGACCAGCATTCCGCGTTCGCGTAAATATGCCGCGGCCTTCAGCGCGGCGATCTCCGTCCCGAGAATGACCGGCACGATCGGCGAGTCTCCTCCCATGCCCAGTCGCTCGCGCACCCGCCGGGCGTTCGCGCGCAAACGTTCACGACGCTGCGGCTCGCGCTCGATGATGTCGATCGCGGCCTCGGCCGCGGCCGCAGAGGCCGGCGGGATGCTCGTCGAAAACATGTATGCCCGACCGTGGTTGATCACCGCGTCACAGCACGCGGTTGACGCGCAGATCGCTCCGCCGATGCCGCCCAACGCCTTGGACAGCGTGACGATCTGAATGTCGACCAGCGCAGTCACGCCCAACTCCGCGGCCAGCCCGTTTCCCTGCGGGCCGTAGACTCCCGTCGCGTGCGCTTCGTCAAGCACCCAGACGAACTCAAACAGTTGCCGCAGTTCCGCAAGTCCCGCCAGGTCGGCGGCATCTCCGTCCATGCTGAAAATGGATTCCGTGACAACAACTTGAAGCTCCCCTGCTTCTGCGCCTTCCAGCAGCCGGCGAAGCTTCCCCAGATGATTGTGCGGGAAGACGCGCAAGGGAGCGTTGCTGGCGCGTACCGCGTCGATGAGCGAGGCATGGCTGAGCTTATCGATCAGGAAGCGAACCCCTCCGCGACTGGCCGCACAGGCGGCAATCGTTTGGATGGCCGCGTGATTCGCCTGGTAGCCGCTGGAGAGGAGCACCGCCGACTCGACGCCCTTCCAGCGTGCAAGTCGCGCCTCGGCCGAGGCATGGGCAGGCGTCCAGCCGCTGATGAGCGAGGCAGCGCCGCTGCCGGCCCCGTCGCGCCTTGCGCAGCGGGTGAGCGCATTGATCACGTGAGGGTGATGTGTAAGTCCCAGGTAGTTGTTGGAGGCGAAATTGACCAATCGCCGGCCGGCGATTTCGACATGCACGGCATCAAGCGGACGAACCAGTTGCCGAACGCGATAGAGGTCGGCCGCCCGCACCTCGGCAAGATCCCCCTGCAGCAGCCGATCCCAGGAACCGCTTGGCGCATCGACCGCCCGGACGGGGACGGCATCAGACGCCAATGGCTTCATGCCTCGGCCTGCTGATTGGACGCCTCTTCTTCGTCGCCGGCGCCCTCGCTCATCTCGGCGACATCGCCCGCCTCGTCATCGACGGCAGCGCCGGTCAGGTCGCCGAGCCGTTGCTTCATCAGCCGCCCGACCTTGAACTTCACGGTCCGCTTTTCCGGTACGGCGACGGGTTCGAGGGTCTTGGGATTCTGAGCTTTGCGGGCTTTGCGAAGTTTCGTCTCAAACACGCCGAAATCGCGAAATTCAAGGCGATTCCCTTTGCCGAGTTCGTTGACGATTTCGTCGAGAAACTGCTGTATCACTTTTTTGACCTGCACCCGCCGATTACCGGACCCGTCGGCGATGCGATCAATGAGCTCTTTCTTCGTGATGGTGGCCATACTTCCCTCAAGGGTGGTTTAACACCAGATGGGAAACGAACTTAAACAATATGACCGGCGGGATTGGGAAATTCAAGAATTAATTCCCCCAGCGCCTTCCCGCCCCGAAATCCGGGGAATTCAGCGGCTTCGGGTGCCGATCCTGGCGGAGACCGACTCGCGGTCGTACGAATCCTGATAGGGAAAGCTGCTTTGTTCGTCGTCGGTGAAGATGAAGAATGACTCGGTGGTGCTCTGGTCAAATCCGAGAAATGCGGAAGGCTCGCGCGCCTGGCGGTCCAAGCCCGGCAGCGGAAAGTTGGGCATAACCGCTGAGTCGAAAACCAGCGCGCTCGCCGGTGACGGCTGATACGCCCGCTCGGTCGCGGCCCCGGGCTGCTGGGCCGAAAGTTGGCCTGTCGTACCCGGGCGATTCATGGCGCAGCCCGTTGCCAGGATCGTAGCGACGATCAAGAAAAGTCTCTTCACGCCGTTCTCATTTCAAACCCAGTGCCAAGGCGACCTGTCGGTGTAACGTTGGTCCGATTATGACGGATGTGGCGTGAAAGCATCAAGGAAGTGTGGAGGGTTCAACGGTATCCGTGATCCTGACTCCTGACACCCCTGAACCCTGACACCCTGAACCCTGACACCCTGAACCCTGAACCCTGAACCCTGAACCCTAAACCCTGAACCCTCCACCGCACCCCTCAGATTTGAAAGTCGAGAAAGTCCGCACCCCGGCCCGATCGCGGCCGGCGGTCGCGATACTTGAGCTTCGGCGGCTCAGCCGTGACCTGGTTCAGCGGCGGAACGCTCGACGTAATGAAGACGTTGCCGCCGATCAACGCGCCTTTGCCGATAATTGTGCTTCCACCCAATATCGTGGCGCCGGCGTAGATCGTCACATCGTCTTCGATGGTCGGGTGCCGCTTCTGACCGCGCAGCTTCTGGCCAAACGCGGGCGGCAGTGCGCCCAGCGTGACGCCCTGATAAATCTTGACGTTTTCGCCGATCTCCGTGGTTTCGCCGATGACCACGCCCGTGCCGTGGTCGATAAAAAAGCTGCGCCCAGCCGCGCGCCGGGGTGAATGTCAATTCCCGTGAGGCTGTGGGCATGCTCCGTCATGATGCGCGGCAGCAGCGGAATCTCCATGTTGTAGAATTCGTGTGCCATCCGCTGCACGAAAATGGCAAACAGCCCCGGATAGCAGAAGATCGTCTCATCCGTGCTGTGAGCGGCGGGGTCCCCGTCAAATGCGGCCTGCACATCGTGGGAGAGCGCATCGCGCACCGCCGGGATGCGAGAGACGAACTTCCCGACCACGTCGGCCGCCTCCTGATCGCATTCGACGCATTCGCTGGACTGCGGCTGGGCAGAGGTCAATTGCCGCCGATAGCGCAGGCAGCAACGCACCTGCTCGAACAATGCGTCAGACACTTCCAGCGCCAATTCGGTAAGGCGCGCGCCCAGGTGTTCGGGGGTCAGTCCCTGCTGGCCGAAATATCCGGGAAAAACGATCTGCCGAAGCCCGGCGATGCAGGCGATGATCTGATCGCGATTGGGAAGCAGCACGCGGTTCAGGTGCTGCATGCGCGGCTCGGCCGCCACGCTTTGCACCAGCGCGGCGACCAGCTCCGGCAGCTTGCTTTCCAGCTCTTGACGATCCATGTTCCTCTTTCAGTCAGCGGGGGTCGCTGATGATAAGAGCGCCGCCGCTCGGGGGGCAAATCGACGGCCTTTCTCAATGCCTGCGCAGCACTCCGATCGCTCGCGTACTTCCATTGACGCGCTATGGCGGCCGCCCCTTGCTCCCGATAACGTTACCATGATGGAAGCCCTCATGATCGGCGTCTCCGGGATGCGCGGGACGGTCGGCGGGACGCTGACGCCGCCGGTGGTCGGGCGCATGGCCGCCGCCTTTGCGGTGTGGCTCAAGTCGCAGCAGTCGTCTTCCGCGAAAGCTCCGGTCGTCGTCTTCGGGCGCGACTCGCGTCCCAGCGGAACGTGGGTGCGCGACGCGGCGATCGCCGCGCTGACGGCCAGCGGCATCGCGGTGATCGATCTGGACATCGTCACGACTCCCGGCGTGGCGATGATGCTCAAGCATCTGGGCGCCGATGCGGCGATGATCGCCACCGCCTCGCACAATCCGATCCGGTGGAACGGGCTGAAGTTTCTCAACCGCCGGGCGGTGGCGCCGCCGCCTTCTGACGCGGCAGCGATCAAGCAACTGTACGATGATGGCCGCTCGGATTTTGTCCGCGTTGAGTCTCTCACAGCGCCCCGGCCGAATTCCGAGACGCACGCACTGCACGTCAAGCGCGTGCTCGATCACGTTGATGTGCTGGGCATCTCCACCAAACGCTATAAGGTCGTCCTCGACAGCGTCAACGGCGCCGGTTGCGTCGCGACGGCGACACTGCTGAGCAAGCTCGGATGCCAGCTCGTTCACATCAACGCGACACCCAATGGGCAGTTTCCGCACGATCCGGAGCCGACCGCGAGCAACCTGACGCAGCTTGCCGACGAGGTGCGCCGGCAGCGCGCGCATGTGGGCTTTGCGCAGGATCCGGATGCGGACCGTCTGGCGATCGTGGATGAAAACGGAACATATATCGGCGAAGAATATTCGCTGGCGCTGGCCGCGAAGCTGATCCTGTCAAAAACGCCCGGAGTGGCGGTGGCGAATTTATCAACCAGCCGGATGCTCGACGATATTGCTGCCGCGCATGGAGGACGGGTGATTCGCACGCCGGTGGGGGAAGCGAACGTGGTCGACGCGATGTTCGCCCACGAAGCGGTCATCGGCGGCGAAGGCAACGGCGGCGTCATCGATCCGCGCATTGTCGCTGGACGCGACAGCCTGGTGGGCATGGCATACGTGCTGCAGTTGATGGCGAACACCGGGAAAAGCGTTGCCCAGCTCGTCGCGGAGCTTCCGCGGTATCAGATTGTCAAAACCAAGTTTGAATGCCGCCGCGACGATGCCCAGCGCGCCGTGGCGGCACTGCTCCGGCATTTTGGCAATGAGAGGCTGGACACGCAGGATGGCATTCGCATCGACTGGGCCGACGCGTGGGTCCACGCCCGCCCGAGCAACACCGAGCCGATCATGCGCGTCATCGCCGAAGCGCCGGATCGGGAAGCCGCTGAAGCAAGAATCAGTCAGGTGCAGGAAGTGATTCGCCAAACGATCTGATCGGGGGCCAGCTCGCGACTATCCTGACGCGAAGCGCCTTGCCCAACATGAACGACTGGGCGATCACGCAGAGCGTTGTCCCGACGAACGCGCCGCCGATCAGACCGGGAATGCCATACAGGGCGGTCGCGGGAAGCGTAACGCTCAACGTTGCGGCGGCCTGGACGATCTGCGTCATAAAATTGGCGCGGCTTTCGCCCAGCCCGCTGAGCCAGCCCTGCAATACCAGTTCGACGTACATCACGCACATGTTGAGTGCGTAGAGCCGCAGCCAGGTCCCCTCATTGAGGTAGGGAGAGCCTGATCCGAAAACCAGCCGCAGCGCCAGCGAGGGGAAGGCGCACAGCACGCCGTAGTAGGTGAAGATCACAGCGCCGCCCAGCAGCGAGTATCGGCCCGCGGCGCGCGCGCTCGCACGAACGCCGTCTTTCCTGGCCGCTCGGGCGACCGCGGGCACCAGCAGATTGCCGATGCCCAGCAACAAAGGATTGGCAAGACGGAACGGGACGAGGATCGCGGCAAAATCCGCCGTCGCGTCAAGGCCCCGAAGGAGCTTGAGCATCCAGGTGTATCCCATGGTGGTGAGCACCATGGCAATGTTCGCCAGCAGCGTCCAGCTCCCGAGCTTCCAGAAATCGCGGGCGATTTCCACAAATTCGGCAAACGACACGCGGACGATGCCAACTTGCATCGCCTGCAGCACAACCGCGAGCGCGGAGGTGCTTCCGATCACAAAAAAAGCCCGCGGCAACGTCAGTGCCCCGAAGGTCGCCAACAGCGACAGGAGCCCAACCTGCCCAAGATAGCTGAGCGCATCACCCGGAATGCATGCCCCGAACCGGAACTCGGCCATGAGAGCGCGCCGCATCGTCTCCTGCATTTGCCAAAGCACCATCCCCGCAATCGCCCCAATCGCGAGGGGCAAACTTCCCACCCCGCTCATCCCCATTTGTGCGCCGCACAACACGGCGATTCCCATTGCAGCCCCCAATGCCGGCAGCAGAGCCAGCGTCAGCCACAGCGCTGCCGAGGCAAATCTCCGAAGATTCCGCGAGTCGTGCGTGGCCCCGCGAACGCTCATCGGGTAGGTGACGATCGCCGCCTGCAGACTGTTGAGAAAGAGCATCGTCTCCAGCAACAGCGCGTACGCCCCGTACCCCGTTTCGGGCAAGTGCCGGGCGAGGATGACGCCGCTGAGGAAGTTCCCTAAGCTGACAATCGCTTGGTCGGCAATCGTCCAGACGGGCCTGCTGTTTAACAGGCCCAACAGCCGTGCAGGCGTCGAAACACGCGATTCCGAGGGATAGGCTCCGATATTTAATTCCGAGTACGTTCTGCTCATACAACGATGCCATCGTATTAGGGGCAGCCCCTAATATCGACACGCGAAGGTCTCGAATCAGCGAATTTTTTGCCAGCGAGCGGATTTCGAGGAAAACCATTTGGAGAAGCTCATCGCAGGCAGAATCACATCGGATATTGATGAACATGGATTGAGCATCGCCCCGACGCGATTCGCAAAAGAGTCAGCACGGGACTCGTGCGGAACATTTCCATAAGATGCTCTCCGCCGCTTCGGCGCGCTTTCACGCAATAAACGATGAGCCTTCTTCTTTCTACTGAATCGCTGAGCAAGTCGTTCGGCTCCCGCGCGCTGTTCAATGACATCTCCATTAGCTTCGACGATCAGGACCGGACCGGGCTGATCGGGCCCAACGGAGCCGGCAAATCGACGCTGCTGAAAATTTTTGCCGGGCTCGAAGCCGCCGATACGGGCGGGATTACCTCCCGTCGCAAACTTCGGCTCGGCTACCTCGCGCAGCAAGATGTGTTCCCGCCGGCGAAAACGGTCGGCCAAGTCGTTCTGGAAGCCATGAGCGACGGGCACTCCGATGAGCACGAGCGATTCACTGCAGCGCAGATCCTCCTCGATAAAATGGGATTTACCGACCTTGAGCAGTCCGTCGACACGCTCTCGGGGGGCTGGCGGAAACGCCTGTCGCTTGCCCGGGAGTTGATCCAGTCGCCCGATCTGCTGCTCCTCGATGAGCCGACGAATCATCTCGATCTGGAAGGAATTCTCTGGCTGGAGAAACTGCTCGGCTCGGCCAGTTTCTCTTTCGTCCTCTGCACGCACGATCGGTATCTCCTTGAAAACGCGACCAACCGCGTCGTCGAGTTGAACACGGCATATGCCGACGGCTACTTGAGCGTGACCGGCGCCTACAGCGATTTTCTTCAGCGTCGTGAAGAATACCTGATGGCCCAATCCGCTCAACAGCAGGCGGTCGCGAGCCGTGTGCGGCGGGAGATCACCTGGCTGCAACGGGGCGCGAAGGCGCGCACCACCAAGGCCAAGGGCCGCATCCAGCAGGCGGGGGAGATGATGGAGGACCTCGCCGCCCTAAAGGCTCGCAACGCGCAAGCGCGAACTGTTGAGATCGACTTCAGCGCTACGCACCGTCAGACCAGAAAGCTGCTCACCCTCAAGGACGTGTCGAAAAGCCTCGGCGGCCGAACCCTCTTCTCGCATGTCAATCTGGTCTTGTCCCCCGGCATGAAGCTCGGCCTGCTCGGCCGCAATGGCTCGGGAAAGAGCACCCTCATCCGCCTGCTGACCGGCGAGCTTGCCGCGGATACCGGCGAGGTCTGGCGCGCCGACGGGCTGCGCGTCGTTCATTTCGATCAGAAGCGCGCGCAGATCGATCCGACGCAAACGGTTCGCCGCGCATTGGCGCCGGCGGGCGACAACTTCGTGTATCGCGGCGCGCCCATGCACGTCTCGGCCTGGGCGCGGAAGTTTCTCTTCCGCCTCGATCAGCTTGATATGCGCGTCGGCGATCTTTCCGGCGGAGAGCAGGCCCGCATTCTCCTGGCCGATCTGGTCGCCCGCCCTGCTGATCTTCTGATTCTTGATGAGCCGACCAACGATCTGGATATTCCCTCGCTGGAAGTGCTCGAAGACAGCCTGGCCGAGTTTCCCGGCGCACTGGTGCTCGTCACGCACGACCGCTTCATGCTCGACCGCATTTCCACCGAGCTTCTCGCGCTGGACGGCAAGGGAGCCGCGCGCCGCTTCGTCGATTTTTCCCAATGGGAATCGGCGCGCGATACGGAGATGCAGGCAAGTGCTGTTGCCGCCCGCGGGTCGCCTGCCCGATCCGCGGTCCCCGATGCATCGGTGCCGCCGGCAAAGAAAAAACTGACTTGGTCCGAGCAGCGCGAGCTGGAGGCGATGGAGGAAAAAATCCTCGCAGCCGAGGAACTTCTTCACGCGCACCAGCAAAAGATGGAGGATCCCGCCGTGCTGAAAGACCATGTGAAGCTGCGCGAAGCATGCGCCGCGGCAGACTCCGCTCAGAACCGCGTCGCCGAACTCTATGCGCGATGGGAGCAATTGGAGGAGCGGAAAGCCTGAAGACGCTTGCCGACGCGACCTTGCCACGTGGCGGCTCTACGTTCATGCGAGGCACTGCCCCCCCTTTTGCAACCCGACCGCCACGGCACCTGCACGCCATCCGCTCCGCGCGGCGTTGCAGTCCCCGTGAAAACTTCGTTACGCCAGGTCATTCGCCAGAGTCGCAATTCCAGTCTGGATGTCAGTCGCTTTCGTTGAGAGGGTCGTGAGATCGTTATCCAAGTCAGTGTTGAATGTGTGCACCGCGGATTGCGTGGCCGGAATGGCGGTGGCGATCGCGTTCAAATCCGTGTTGAGAATGCCGACGGTCGCGGTGGCGTTGCTTTCGATGTTCGAGACGTTTGTGGTGGAGAAAAGGCCCTGCAACAGAGCGAGATCGGTTGTGACCTTCGCCTTGAATACGATACTGTTCGGATGCGCCTTCAGGTTCTTCAGCGCCGCCAGAAGGTTAAGGCCCTCCCGGGTCCCGGAGTTGAGAAGGCCGGTTACCCGCGCCCTGTATTTCACGACGGCGGCGGTCTCATCCTTGACAAGAGTATTCAGCGGCGCCCGTTGTGCGGCAGTCGGATGCGCGGCGGTAACGCTCGTCCTCAGCGCCTTGACGTCGGCTTTCGCGGTGTTCAGCGCAGCTTTCAGATCAGCCTTGGACGCTACCACGGTGGCCTTGAGGGCGCCGAGGTCGGCAAGAATGACTTCGGGAGCTGCGGTAAGAAGCAACCGTGACTCGATCGATTCAATCATCTGCGACATGAGAAACCTCCAGCGAAATTTGACAAGAGACTTGGCGACCCGTCCACGCTTGCAGAATCCTACTCGCGGCGTCGCCGCATGCCATCGGGGATTCTCTTAATTTTGACTGATGATGCCCATAGACGCTGCACACCCTTCGCTTCGGCTTCAAGGCGCGCGGCTGACCAAGGGCGGAGCGTGCGCAGGTTCCAAGGCGTGCTCTGCACGACCGCGTCCGCTCTTGAATTTGGCCGTGTTCAATCCCGTCATCAAGCTTTAGCATCGCCGACGATGGAAGTGCTGGTGATCGATGTCGGCGGCTCACACGTCAAGCTGGCAGTCGCTGGTCGGCCAGCGAGGGCGGATTTCGAATCCGGGCCCGACCTCACTCCCGAAATGCTCGTGAGCGAAACCCGCCGGCTCACCCAAGGCTGGAGTTTTGAGGCGATCTCGCTCGGCTATCCCGGCCTCGTCTACGCTACAAGCCCATCAGCCGATCCCGGCAATCTCGGGCGCGGATGGGTCGGTTTTGATTTTGAACGAGCGTTCAACTGTTCCGTTCGCGTCGTCAATGACGCGGCGCTTCAGGCGCTGGGCGGATACAAGGGAGGGCGCATGCTGTTCCTCGGCGTGGGAACCGGACTCGGCTCCACTCTCATTGCGGAGCGTGTCGTCATCGCCCTCGAGCTCGGCTGCCTGCGCCATGCGTCGGGCCAGATGCTCGCCGACCGACTAGGCAAAAAGGGATTGGCCGCCAACGGGCTCGGCGCCTGGCAGCGCGAGGTCGCTGAAGCGACAGCCAACTTGAAGGAGGCTTTCGCCGCCGACTATGTCCTGCTGGGCGGCGGTAACGCCGACCTGGTCGATCCGCTCCCCGCACAGGTTCGCCGTGGCGGAAACGACGACGCGATCGCGGGCGGCGCGCGCTTGTGGGAAGATATCGTCGAGCCGCACGATCGCCGTCCGTCCTTTGCCTGGCGCGTTCTCTGAAGCGAAGGTGACCATGCAGTATCACGCTCTTGCTACCGACTACGACGGCACCCTTGCCCATGACGGCCGGGTGGACGCGCCAACCATCGCCGCGCTGCAGCGGCTGCGCCGCTCGGGTCGCAAGCTGATCATGGTGACCGGTCGAGAGCTGAGCGAACTGCTTGAGGTCTTCCCATCCTGTGATTTGTTCGACCGGATCGTCGCGGAAAATGGCGCGCTTCTGTACGAGCCATCGACCGGCGCTTCACGATCGCTGGCGCCATCACCCCCGCCGAAGCTCATCGAGGCCCTGCGCGCCAAGGGCGTCCCCCTCTCGGTCGGCCGCTCCATCCTGGGGACGGTGGAACCGCATGAGCACGCAGTGCTGGATGCAATCCGCGACCTCGGACTGGAGTGGCACGTCATCTTCAACAAGGGCTCGGTGATGGTGCTGCCCGCCGGCGTCACCAAGGCGACCGGTCTGGTCCCGGCAGTCAAGGAACTCGGAATCTCCCTCGCGCAAACCGTCGCCGTCGGCGATGCTGAGAATGATCATGCCTTCATGCGCCTCAGCGGAATCGCGGTCGCCGTGGCAAACGCGCTCGCTTCCGTCAAGGCCGATGCGGATCTGACGACCCTCGGCGCCGCGGCGCCGGCGTGACAGAGCTGATCGACCGAATGATCGCCAACGATTTGGCCGATATCGTTCCGCGAGCCGCGGTTCATCGTCAGGCTCCGGGCGTCGCGTAGGTTTCATCGTTCTCGGCTCAAGCGAATAAATTTTGCGATGGCAGTCTGTTGCGATGGCAGTCTTTTCCCAGACGCGCTTTGCCGATAAGTTGCAGTCGTGCGTGCCCTGGCTGACTCACCCTCCCCATTTGGTCTGGACATCGAGAAGCAATGGATGCTCGATCCGCGCATCACGTTTCTCAATCACGGGTCGTTCGGCGCGGTCCCGCGCGTGGTGTTTGACGCGCACACGGCGTGGCGCGAGCGCGTCGAAGCCGAGCCGATCGAGCTGCTTTATCGCAGCGCACCGGCTTTGCTGGGCGACGTCAAGCGAGCCATCGGCGCGACGTTCGGCATGGCGGAACAAGATTTCGGCATGGTGACCAACGCCACCGAAGGGGTGAACGCGGTGCTTCGATCGCTCGAGCTTCGAGCCGGCGACGAATTGCTGACCACGACGCACGTTTATCACGCGGTCCGCCAGGCAATGCGCTACGTTGCCAGCCGAGCAGGGGCAGTCGTTCGCGAAATTGACATTCCGACGCCGATCCGTTCTCCCGCGGAGATTGAAGGGCGCATTGTCGCGGCACTATCTCGTTCGACCCGGCTGCTCATCATCGATCATGTCACCTCGCCGACCGCGCTGATCTTTCCCGTCGAGGCAATCGTCGCTGCCTGCGCTGCGCGGGGCATTGATGTTCTCATCGACGGCGCGACATGCCGCCGGCCATGCTCCCCCTTCAAGTGAGCGCGCTGGGGGCGGCGTACTACGCCGGCAATCTGCACAAATGGGTCTGCGCCCCCAAAGGGAGCGCGTTTTTATGGGTTCGGCCGGATCGTCAATCCGCGATTCATCCGTTGATCATCAGCCATTATCTGGGGGATGGGTTTGCCGCCGAGTTTTCCTGGCAGGGAACGCGCGATGTCGCCGCCTGGCTGGCGATTCCCGCCGCTCTGGATTTCCTCGCCGGCCTCGGATGGGACCGCGTCCGCGAGTACAATCATCAACTGGCCGTTTGGGTGCAGCAGATGCTGTGTGAACGATGGGGCGTCGAGCCGATCACATCGCCAGACGGCCGATTGCTGGGATCGATGTGCACGGTGCGTCTTCCCGCGCCGCTCGACCAACTGAGCGTGGCCGATGCCGCGGTAATGCAGCGCCGGTTGTATCATGAAGAGCGGATCGAAGTGCCCGTGATGCATTGGAACGGATCCGCGCACGTTCGTCCGTGCTGTCAGGTGTATAACGGCGCGTCGCAGTACGAGCGCCTTGCAGAAACGATCCTTCGGTTGAAGTGAGTCGCAGACCGCGGAATTTGCGGGCTCGAAACATGTTGTTCACTTTTTCATTTTTCATTTTAGATTTTAGATTTTTCATTCTCTGGTCTGGCGGAAAACCAATGACAAATGAAAAATGGCAACCGAAAAAGGAAAAATTAGCGGACGTCCCAACGATGAGTTCTTAAACCTGAACCCGGAGCTTCAATGCCCCTCTCACCTCTCGCCGGTAAGCTCGCTCCCGCAAGTCTTCTCATCGACGTTGCTGCGCTCGATCGAAAGTATTACCAAACGTTGCCCGACATGTCCGATCCCGCGCAGCGCGTGAGCTTCGGTACCAGCGGCCATCGCGGCACGTCGCTCGACGGCACGTTCACCGAAGCGCACATCCTGGCGATCTCGCAGGCAATCTGCGAATACCGCAAATCCAGGGGAATCGACGGCCCGGTGATGATGGGGAAAGACACCCACGCGCTCTCGGCGCCGGCGCAGCGAACGGCGCTGGAAGTGCTGGCGGCCAATGGCGTGAGTGTCCGCGTCGCGCGCGACGACGAGCCGACGCCGACTCCCGTGATTTCACACGCGATACTGACCCACAACCGCGGGAAAACCGCGGGGCTGGCGGATGGAATCATCATCACCCCGTCGCACAATCCGCCGGCCGATGGCGGATTCAAGTACAACCCGCCGAACGGCGGACCAGCCGACGCCGATGTCACGAATTGGGTCCAGGACCGGGCCAACGCGCTCCTCCAGCAATCCAATCGCGATGTGAAGCGCACTTCAGACGTCTCGTCGATCGAGCGATATGACTTTGTCACGCCTTATGTTGAAGACCTGCGGAATGTCGTCGACCTGCCAGCGATTCGTTCTTCCGGCGTCAAGCTGGGCGTCGATCCTCTGGGCGGAGCCTCGGTCACGTATTGGGGGCCGATCCGCGACCGCTACAGAATTGACCTGGCGATCGTCAATTCAAAGATCGACCCGACGTTCTCCTTCATGACCGTCGATCACGACGGCAAGATCCGCATGGATTGCTCAAGCCCTTACGCGATGGCCGGTCTTGTGAAACTGAAGGACGACTATCAGGTCGCCTTCGGCAACGATCCCGACTCGGATCGCCATGGCATCGTCACACCATCTGCCGGCCTGATGAACCCCAATCATTACCTTGCCGTTGCGATCCAGTATCTCCTGCAGAATCGTCCGCACTGGCCCACGTCCGCTGCCGTGGGCAAAACGCTGGTGAGCAGCAGCATGATCGATCGCGTCGTTGCCGATCTGCATCGCACGCTCTGCGAGGTTCCCGTCGGCTTCAAGTGGTTTGCCGACGGCCTCTACACCGGCCGATTCTGCTTCGGCGGCGAAGAAAGCGCCGGAGCGAGCTTCCTCCGCACCGACGGCACCGTCTGGTCCACCGACAAGGACGGAATCATCCTCAATCTGCTTGCCGCCGAGATCACCGCCCGCACCGGCAAAGATCCAGGCCAGCACTACTCCGAACTGACCCAACGATTCGGCACGCCCTACTACACCCGCATCGACGCTCCAGCCACCCCCGCACAAAAAGCCGCGTTTAAAAAGCTGACCCCCCAAGCCGTTACCGCAATCGAATTGGCCGGAGAAACGATCACCGCCAAGCTCACTCAAGCCCCTGGCAACCACGCGTCCATCGGAGGGCTCAAGGTAACGACGGCGTCCGGCTGGTTCGCCGCGCGTCCCTCCGGCACCGAAAATATTTACAAGATCTACGCCGAGAGCTTTCAGAGCGCGGAGCACTTGCAGATGATCGTTGAACAGGCGCAGCAGATCGTCACGCGTTCGCTGGGGGGATAGCCGAATTGCGCAATCTCATCCGGATTTCGTCACTCGGCCTTCCCCGGCAAAGGCACCAGTTTCTGCGCCCGGGTGGAGCTGGTATGCAATAGCCTCAAAAACCTTTTGCGAAGGAGCGACCGATACTTTTCGATCTCGGCGGGATTGGCAGTGTCCATATTGATGTAGGCGCCGGCTTTGGCGCGATGACCGCCGCCCTCCCCTACTTTGCGAACGAGCCGCCGGGCAATGTCGGCGGCGGAGATTTTGCTGTTGCTGGTGCGAATGCTGACGATCAGCTTCGCATCGTGAACGGCGCTGACCATCGTCCAATCCACTTTATCGAGCCGGAGCAGGAAGTCCGCGATCACCGCCGGGGTTTCGAGCGATTCGATCGATTCGAGGTGGGAGATCAGCAGGTTGTCATACACCACGGCATGGTTCAGGCCATTTGCGTAAGCGATGTAGTAGCTGCGCGGCAGATCGACGTAGCGCATGCGATAGAGCTTGCGCGGATCGGCGATCAGCGTGAGGCTCGAGAGGGCGATGTTATCGAGTTCGCCGGGAAACCCCGCGGCGCCCGCCAGGTCGGACTCGATGCCATACAGCAGTGTTGCGGCCAGATCGGGTTTGATGGGAACTTCCAGCTCCATGAAGTAGCTGAAGACGATCGAGCCCGCAGCGCCCACTTCGGGGCGAATGTCGCAGAACGGAACGTTGGGCCGCCGTCCCCGCCCGCGATGATGATCGATGACCGCCAGCGGCGTTGTCCCGACCGGCAGCGGGCTGAAGGCAAACGCGGGCTGCGTATCGAGAAGGATGATCGCGTCATAATTGGGGAGCGCGGCCTCATCCCATGGCACAAGCTTGAGGTCCGTGTAACGCACAAACGCATCATTGAGCCCGCTGGCCATCTGCCCCTTGACCGACATGCTGACCACGCTGGCGGGCAGTTTCTGCGACAGGAGCGCCATCATGGCGACCCCGCTGGCAAGGGCATCGGGGTCGGGGTGCCGATGGGTGGTGATCAGAATGTTCTTCTTGTGGGCCAAAAGGCGCAGCAATTTGCTGGCATGCGGCCGTCCGCGCAACTTGCGCACCGCCGCCGCTGCCGAATCGGCTGCGGTGACGACACACGACTCCACGAACGCGGTCATTATGAATTATAGATTGCCTGCAAACGCCACGCCGGACCAGACTGTATCGGGTTCATCGTCAGATGCCCAAGTCCACATAAGTTGCCGGCAACGGGGGCGATAAAGACGGGCACTGGTGATTGGAACGTGGAACGTGACGGGAGGGGTGAAGACGTGAAGACGTGAGAGGGCGGTCAGTGCCGGTGATTGGAACGTGGAACGGGACCTGAAACGTGAAGACGTGAAACGTGAGAGGGCGGATTCGCATTGTCACGTCTTCACGTTTCACGTTTCACGTTTCACGTTTCACGTTTCACGTCTTCACGTCTTCACGTTTCTCTCCTTCTAATGAAAATCCCGCGACTGAAATTCGTGGCCTTGCAGCAAATCGCTCAAGTCGAAGAGCCGTTTGGCGACCACGTGAACGACCTGTCCCTGTTTCTGCAGATATCCCTCGGCCTGGAGCAGTCCCGCATGCCGGGCGGCGCGGCGGTAGCGCTCGTAAATATCCGGCTTCACAATCAGATTCACGATGCCGGTTTCGTCTTCAAGGGTTTCGAAGACGATGCCTGATGCCGTCCCAGGCCGCTGCCGGATCAGCACCAATCCCGCGACGCTAACCCATCGCCCATTGCGTAACGGATCCAGGTCTATGGAACGAATGATCTTTCTGCGCTGCAGTTCATCGCGCAACAGCGCAACAGGATGTTGCTTGAGCGAAAGGCCGGCCGTCGCGTAATCGGTCATGACTTCCTGGCCGAGGGGCATGGGAGGGAGAAGGGACGAAGGGACTGAGGGACAAAGGGACAAAGGGGCAGCGGGCAGGGGAGGGAGAAGGGACGAAGGGACGAAGGGACGAAGGGACAAAGGGGCAGCGGGAATGGCGTCTTTGCACTTTGTCCCTTTGTCCCTCTGTCCCTTTGTCCCTTCTCCCTCCCCCCCTTCAAACAACCCTGCCTCCTCATCCTTCAACTCCAGCACCTCCCACAACGCCTCACGGCGGGTGATTCCCAATGATCCAAACGCATCGGCTTCAGCAAGAATGCGCAACGATGCGACAGGCAGCCGCGTCGTCCGATGCAATTGCGCGATGGAAATAAAACATTTCCATTTTGCACGGGCTTCGGCAATCTGTTGTGCATGCGTTTCGCGAAATCCCTTGATGAGACGGAACCCCAATCGCAATACTGGTCCCCCGGCCCCCCATGTCATCTTCGCACTTTGTCCTTTCATCCCTCCATCTGTTCCCTCTGCACATTTGTCCCTATGTCCCTCTGTCCCTTCGTCCCTTTGTCCCTCTACCTCTTTGTCCCTTTGTCCCTTCGTCCCTTCGTCCCTATGTCCCTCTGTCCCTTCGTCCCTTCCCCCCTCCAATGTGCAATCCCATTGGCTCCGGTTCACATCCACGGGAAGCACTTCCACCCCATGCTCTTTGGCATCGCGCACGATTTGTGCAGGCATATAAAAACCCATCGGCTGGCTGTTGATCAGCGCCGCCGCGAAGGCCGCGGGATGGTAACGTTTGATCCAGGCTGAGACATACACCAGCAGCGCAAACGACGCGGCGTGACTCTCGGGAAATCCATATTCGCCGAACCCCTTGATCTGATCGAAACACTGTTCGGCGAATTCCTGTTCGTACCCATTGGCAAGCATGCCTTGGACGATTTTCTGATGAAATGCCTCCAGCGCGCTGGTCCGACGCCATGCTGCCATGGCGCGGCAACTTGTCCGCCTCGTCGGCGGTAAAACCCGCCGCGACCATTGCAATGCGCATCGCCTGTTCCTGAAAAAGCGGAACCCCGAGGGTTTTGCTCAACACTTCGCGCAGTTTTTCATTGGGGAATGTGACTTTTTCTTCGCCGCAACGGCGTCGCAAATAGGGGTGAACCATGTTTCCCTGAATTGGGCCTGGGCGCACGATCGCGACTTCGATCACGAGATCGTAAAAGCAGTTGGGTCGCAGCCGCGGCAGCATGGACATCTGCGCCCGGCTCTCAATCTGGAAAACGCCGACCGTGTCGGCATTCGACATCATTTGGTAGACAGCGGGATCGGTGGGACGGAAGGAGGAGAGGGACAAGGGAGGGAGAAGGGACGAAGGGGCAGAGGAAGGGAGGGACGAAGGGACAGAGGGACACAGGGACAAAGGGGCGGAGGGATTTGCCTTACCCTCTGTCCCTCCGTCCCTTAGTCCCTTTGTCCCTTTGCCCCTCCCCTCATTTGCTCTTCCTGTCGCGTTTTGCGTTGGAGGCTCATAATCAGCGCCTGTAGAATTCGATCCTCCTCCATCAGCAGATTCTCCAGGTTCTGCAGTTGTGCACACGGAGTAATAATTCGAAGATTGATTGCTAATTCGACTTGAGTAGACAGCTCTGCCAGTGAACCGCGAGCAATCCGCAGAAACTTCAAATAATCCGGGCGGGATTGTCGGGCGTATCCCTCCGCGATGTTGGACGGGATCGAGTACGCGGCCCGCCACATCTGGTTGAAAAGACGAAACCTCTCCGCTTGTGGCATCCTCAGGATCACTGAATACGTCGTTTGCGCCAGTTCCATCCCTCGTTGCCAAGCAACCAGATCCCGAAACGTATTGACTTTGTGCATCAGATATCGCCTCTTTATCCCCCTCCCCACATTCCCCTTTGTCTCTTCGTCCCTCTGTCCCTTCGTCCCTTCCCCCCTCCGCCCCTTTGTCCCTTCGTCCCTCTGTCCCTTCGTCCCTTCCCCCCTCCGCCCCTTCGTCCCTTTGTCCCTTTGTCCCTTCGTCTCTGACATTTGTCCAACTGATCAACTTAAGCGCCTTCGAAATACACGTCAGCATTCCCAACGCCAGCACATCAACTTTCAAAATCCCCAGCGAGTCAATGTCATTCTTATCCCACTCAATGACAGTTCGATCCGGCATGCTCGCATTTTCAATCGGCACCAGTTCGCACAACGGTCCGCGCGTCATCACCATCCCTCCGACGTGCTGGCTCAAGTGGCGGGGAAAACCCAGCAACTCGGTGGCAAGCGCAATGACTCGACGAATCGTCCGATCCGCGGGGTCCAGGCCGCACTCCTGCAGTTGCGGCTCGCTCAGCACGCCGCGATGCCACCAGTCGAGCTTCGAGGCCATCGTGTCGACCATGTCAAGCGTGAGGCCCATCGCTTTGCCCACGTCGCGGACCGCGGAGCGACCGCGATAGGTGATTACCTCGGCGGTCATCCCGGCGCGCTCGCGGCCATACTTTTCGTAGATGTATTGAATCACCTCCTCGCGGCGCTCGTGTTCGAAATCGATGTCAATGTCCGGCGGCTCATTGCGGGCGGCACTGATAAACCGCTCGAAAAGCAAATCGACTTCGACAGGGTTGACCGACGTGACCCCGATGCAGAAACAGACCGCGGAATTGGCGGCCGATCCGCGCCCCTGACAGAGGATGCCGCGCGATCGCGCGTAGCACACCAGATCATGGACGGTGAGAAAATAGGCTTCGAATTTGAGTTGTGCGATCAGCGTCAGCTCGTGGTTGAGCAGATCGCGCACTTTTTGAGGAATGCCGGCTGGATAGTGCTCAGCCGCCCCGGCCCAGGCGAGATTGCCCAGATGTTCGATGGGAGATTTCCCGGCCGGAACCAGTTCGTCGGGATATTCATAGCGTAGCGAATCGAGTTGAAAGTCGCATTGCTCGGCAATCTCGATCCCCCGCCGCAGCGCCTGCGGATAGTCGGCAAAGAGCCGATGCATCTGCAGCGGCGATTTGAGATAGCGTTCGCCGTTTGGAAACAGACGAAAGCCCGCTTCGTCGATGGTGCAGCCATGGCGAACGCACGTGAGCACGTCCTGCAGCCGCCGGCGGGACGGGTCGTGATAGTGAACCGCATTGGTCGCCAGAAGAGGAATATGGCATTGGCGCGACAGCTCCGCCAACCGGCGCAGATGTGAGGAATCGTCCGAGCCATAAGAGCAGGCGGCAATCAGCGAGAGACGCGAGCCGAGGGAGGAGCGGAGGGAAATTAATGCAGGCACGGAGGCACGAAGGCATCCCGCGCGCGCGGGACCTTGCTGCGGCACGAAGGGGGAGGAAGGGGAGAGGAGGTGTTCTTCAATTTGCAATTTGCAATTTGCAATCCTCAATTTGCAATCTTCGGTTTCCTCTTCTGACTTCTGGCTTCTGGCTCCTGACTCCTGCTTCCTTCCTTCCCTTCGTGCCTCTCTTTGATCCCCCTCCACGGCCGCCACCAACCCCTCATTATCATTCAAAAAATCCTCCAGCCTTAAATCGCATTCTCCTTTTTCGGTCCGGCGTTTTCCCAGGGTTAGCATTCTGCAAAGCCTGGCGTATCCCGCGCGATTGCTGGCCCAGACGAGCAGGTCGGGAGCGTCGGAAAACGTGAGGCGGGAGCCGACGAGAAGCTTCAGGCCGACTTCCTTGGCCGCGTCATGGGCACGAACGACACCGGCGAGAGAGTTGATGTCGGTGATGCCGATCGCGCGATATCCCAGCTCCGCGGCACGATAGACCAGTTCGTCGGCATGCGAAGCGCCGCGGAGAAAAGAGAAGTTGGTTTTGACGTCCAGCTCCGCATAGGCGCAGGAGGAGGGAGCCACCGATTTCAATGCTGGCGGCGGAGCTTCGCGAAGTTTGGGGTTGGGAGCTTCGGGCATTTTTTGGAGAAGTAGGGAGTCAGAAGCCAGGAGCCAGAAGCCAGGAGTCAGAAGAGGGAATTGCAAAATGCAAATTGAGGATTGCAAAATGCAAATTTTGGGGGACGGGGCTTTTTTGTCTCCTTATGGTTCTTACTCCTTTGGGTCACCAGGACTCAAATATTTCAAATCTCAAATATCTCAAATCTCAAATTGCCGCCCTTCAATTTTGCAATTTGCAATCCTCAATTTGCAATTCCTGCTTCTTACTTCTGGCTTCTTGCTCCTGACTTCTCCCCGGGCTTCTTCACTCAAACCCTCCATGCAAATACCACCGCCCGGTTTCCCGCACGCGGAAGAGCCAGAACCTTCTGGCACTGGCGTCCTCCACGTCGAAGTAATCGCGGGTTTTGTCGTGGCCGTCCCACCACCGCCCGGCAATACGCTCGGGGCCGACGGCGTGAACGATCGTGCGGACCTGCCCCTCATGCGTAAACGCGGCGGGCTGCCCTTCGGCATCATCCGACGGGCTGACCATCACGCGGATTTCGATGGGATGAAGGAATAAGTGAAGGGGACGGATGGGAGGAGGAAGGGACAAAGGGACAAAGGGACCAAGGGACGAAGGGGAATCAGGGGGAAGGCACCAAGGCACGAAGGCAGTCGCCGCGGCGACTAAACTGCGGCACGAAGGGGAGGAAGGGGATGCTTTAGAGTGGGAATTCTTCTTTCCTTTCAACTGCTTTACTGCCCTGCTTTCTCGCGCAGGCGCTCCAGGCGCGCTCGGGGATGTAGGATTCGGTTAATTGGGTGCTCATGACGGTCTGTTCTCCCAGGCGAATCCGCAGCCGTTCGATGAGACGATCGAGCTCGAGTTGCCCGTCATATTCTTCCTGGCCGAGAAGGCCGAGTTGCTGATCGGAAATTGGCTCAAATAAGGGGACATGGAGGATCATGCCGCTGTAACCGTCGTCGGAGAGGGAAGGGGAAAGGGACAAAGGGGGAGGGGAAGAGAGGCACGAAGGCACGGAGGCAGTCGCCACGACTGCCTTCGTGCCTTCTTGTCTTCCCTTTGTCCCTTTGTCCCTCTGTCCCTTTGTCCCTTCCCTCCCCTCCTCCATCCCACACCGAAATAAATTAAACAAATTCACCGCATCGCGCGAGGGACGGGAGAGAAAAATGCTTTTGCGGACCGGTGGCTCGTGGAGATGGAGCAACTCGATATCGAGCCGGCGAGCGCCGCAGCCGCGATGCGTCAGCTGCGCGATGATCTGCCCGATCAATTGCTGAAAGACTGCCCAGATGGCTTCGAGCGAAGAGACTCGGCCGTCAAAATCCATACGCGCAATGATGGGGGGAAGATATTGGAGCGGAACCAGCGGCTCGGAGATTCGGCCCAGTGCCTGATCAATGCGCAAAAGCAATTCGGGACCGAAACGTACCGGGAGCAGGCCGCGGGGAAGGTCGATCACCTGATGGATGCGGACCAGCCCCAGGTGATGCAATGCCGCGGCAAGATCGTCGCTGATGCGCAATGCGGCAGGAGGAAGCGGCGCAAGCATATCCGCCAGCGTGTCGATGGACGCGATATCGCCGTTTTCCCCCGCGACAGCCAAGGCCCAGGCCGCCCCAGGCGTGGGAGCAACTGCGACGCGGGCGCTGATGCGCAGGCGAGCCAAGGCGTCGATCACCTGATGGACAATATTTTCAACGCTTCCAAACAGCCGGTCGCAGCCGGTGATGTCGAGGAAAATGCCGTCGGCGGATTCACTGGCGTCCAGCGCCACAGTCGGCGTAAAACGCGTGAGCCAGCGACCCAGCGCCTCCAGCGCCCGACGGTCAGCCGGCGGGTCGTGTTCGGCATGCTCGACATCGGCGCACAGCGCCCGGGCCTGCGTGAGCGTCATCCCCCGGCGAATTCCCCGCTGGGCGGCCAGGTCGCACAGAGAAACAATCACCTGCCGATCGGCGACGGTGCGAACGATGACCAGGGGAACTTGGGAAGAATGTGTATTGAGGAGAGAGGCTGCTTGATTGTCCCCTCTCCTGGTACTCCGGGAGAGGGTTGGGGTGAGGGTGATTTGGAACGTCAAGTGCCGTTGGTGCTCGAAATCACCCTCACCCCTGCCCTCTCCCGGAGTACCGGGAGAGGGGGTGGCGTTCCGGAAGTTTTGAATTTGTTTTTGAGGAGGAACGGCTTGGCAATCACGAGGCCTTGGCAACGCCCGAAGTTTGTCCTGTGCTCTTCTCCATCGGTCGATTGGCCAGCGATTCAAGTGCACGCACAGAATGGTTTTCACGGCTTACCTCCAGGATGACGGTCTGTCCGATACATCCTCCATGACCGTGAATCAGTTGAACGTTCCATCGTTGCACGGTGCGCTCCCCAGCCTGGGGGCGCACCAGCCAGCGGGTGGCGGCGGCATAGCAATCAATTCCCGGCGCGTTGGTGCTGCGCAGCAGCAATCCGACGCCGCCGCCGCGCTCGGCGGAAAGCTGAAGACGGCGCGCCATGACGCGCGAGAGACGTGGCGGAGCGGCCACGACGGCGGCGACCCCCTTGCATCGCAAAGATTCAGAAATCGCCCAGAGCAGATCGCGCGGGCCGTTCGGATGCAGAAGAAATAAATGCGTCAATGCGATGCCATGACTCGCCAACGCCGGCGGATAAATTTCCCGCGTGGGATCGCACCAGCAGATGAATCGCCGGCACGAAGGCACGGAGGCACCAAGGCACGAAGGGGGATCAGGGGGAAGGCACGAAGGCACAGAGGCAGTCGCCGCGGCGACTAAACTGCGGCACGAAGGGGAGGAAGGGGATTTTTGTGCTGAAGTCTGAACCCTGAACCCTGAACCCTCTCTGAATCCCTCCTCCATCCTTCCCCCTGTGCCTTGGTGCCGCAGTTTAGTCGCCGCGGCGACTGCCTTCGTGCCTTCCCCATCCCCCGTGCCTCCCGGCGGCGCTGCCGACGCTCCGGCCAGGAGCGTCGCAAAAAAAAGGGCGGCGCCATGCTCGGGGGCGGTGAGAATTTCATGCACCGCTCCCCGGGCAAACGCCCCTCCTGGCGCCAGTGCGTCCAGCGGTGCCAAGCCGGTGGTGAAAGCCTGGGCGGTCGGGCGCGGAACTCCTGCGGACTTAACACCTGAAGCTTGCCGTCGTGACAGGAAACAAATCGCATGGCTCATCTCTGTTCGTACAATGTTAGGTATACGTTCGGAATGGAAATCTTGTCAATACGGCGGTGAAAAGATTTTCAACGCGAAGGACCACGGCGGGCATGCCCGCCGGCTAAACGAAGAGTGGGAAATCAGCAAGTATTTTTGTGTAGCCGGCGAGCATGCTCGCCGTTTCCCCCCGTCCGACGTCTTCCACACCCAAAGAAAACGGTGGGCATGCCCACCGGCTACACGTAGGAGACGGAACGGACGAAGGTCCATCGTTGCGCTGGGAGGCCTTCCTTTTGCGGATGGCGCTCGACGTATTTGATCGCACATCTGAGTTGCTCGTGGTCATTGATAAAGACGGACCAGCACCCCTCGGACCACGGTGTAGGCAGCGGTCGTGTCGACGGGAGCGCCGCCTGCATCGGATGACATCCAGCCGCCCCCATGTGCTGCGTGGATCGGCCCTTCAATTGTCCGACGATCTGCTCCACGCGTTTCGTATGTCGGGCGGCGACGATGTGAACGTGATCGAAGCCAATCGCACAGGCGTGAAGAATGATCTTCGATTCGGCGCAGGCCTGGGTGATGCCTGCTCCGATCGCGAGACGCTGGGCGTCGTTGAACCGCACCGGCGGATATTTCAGCGCTAATTTCGCCCTCCGGCGCACATCCGCGTCATGCGCTACCGCCGCGAGCGACCGCTTCTCGCCCGTCGTGGTTGCGCACCCAAATTTCAACAGCTCCCACGACCCCACAAAGTCCGACCACGACCCCCGCGGATCGTTCGGAAGCCAGAATCCGTAAGCGCTGAAGATCGCGTGATACCAGCGGACCATTCTCTCTTCAGTGTAGCCGACAGGCATGCTCGCCGTGAATTTTCAGGGGCGGAGACGACAGGTCGGAAGGGGGAAACCGGTGGGCATGCCCACCGGCTACACGGGGAAAAGAGGAACGACGGGACCGGATTCCGGGTTTTTTCGCATCTGCGCATCTCTTCGTGTAGCCGGCGAGCATGCTCGCCGTTTCCCCGCGCCGCGCCGCCGCGGTACGCCAGGCAGACTTTGTCAACATTGATTGGGCGGCCCGCAAACGTAAAAAAACGTAAAGAAGCGTAAAGCTGATCGCGGTTTCCTGGGCGTGGCGCGGGAATGGAGTCTTACACCTTTACGTCTGAAAGGTCGGTTCGACGGGATGCGTAAAGGGCGGATCTTCCAATCGAGAGGAAGACCAACGGATGGCAATCCATTTGGCTTTCGGAATGTCCATTCACCTTTGATTCTCAACTTTTGACTCCCTGGCGCGGTGCCGGACGGTGCCGGCCCCGCGGAGAATCGGCTTTCTTGACGAACTCGGCGGGCACTCCTAGAGTCTGCTGGACCGCGTGAGTATCAGGGCCATGCCGATCAGCGGCATGGTTTTCTTGTTTTGCGAGATATATATGGCCAGCCAATTGAGCCCCGAACAAATCAACCGCTATAAGCGGCACCTGCTGCTGCCGGAAGTGGGAGTGGAAGGGCAGAAGCGCCTGCTGGCCGCGAAGGTGCTCTGCATCGGCGCCGGCGGGCTGGGTTGTCCGATCAGTCTTTACCTTGCCGCGGCCGGCGTTGGGACCATCGGCCTGGCGGACATCGACGTGGTCAGCCCGAGCAATCTGCAGCGACAGATTCTCTTTGGCGTCAGCAACATCGGCGAAGACAAAGTGAAAGCTGCCAGCAAGCGGCTGAAGGATCTCAACCCCGACCTCAAGCTGATCGAGCATAAAACCGTCGTCAACAGTTCCAACGTCCTGGATCTCATCAAAGATTACGACATCATCATCGACGGCACCGACAATTTTCCGACGCGCTACTGCGTTAACGACGCTTGCGTGATTCTCAAGAAGCCCAACGTGTATGGCTCGATCTTCCGGTTTGAAGGAATGGTCACCGTCTTCGCGCCGCATTTGCAGAATCCGGATACGAAGGAAGCCGGGCCGTGTTATCGCTGCATGTATCCCGAGCCGCCTGATCCCGGGTCGGTGCCGAGTTGCGCCGAGGGAGGCGTTCTGGGCGTCATCTGCGGAACTGTCGGCAGCATGCAGGCCAATGAAACGGTGAAGCTGATTCTCGGCATCGGGCGGCCCGCGATCGGCCGGTTGACGACATACAGCTCGCTCGATCTGGAGTTCAAGACGTTCAAGGTGCGGCGCGACCCGGCTTGCCCGGTTTGCGGCGAGCATCCGACCATTACCAAGCCGATCGATTACGAACAGTTTTGCGGCGTGCCGATTCTCGATCCCAAGTCCGCCGCGGAAACAGAGGCAGAAGTGCAACACGCCAAAAATCCCGTGACCCCCGCCGCAGCGCCGGCGTCCAACCTGGACAGCCGCGGCCTTCCCCCCGGCTATCCCTTCAAGCCCGATTGGGAAGTGACGCCGCGCGAGGTGAAGGCAATGCTCGACAAGGGAGAGAAGTTCTTTTTTGTCGACTGCCGGCTCCCGAATGAGTACCAGATCACGCACATTGAGGGGACGCAGTTGATTCCGCTGCAGCACCTCTCGCAACGGCTGGGCGAGCTTCAGCCGCACGCGAGCGAGAAGGTCGTTGTGCATTGCAAGAGCGGCGGCCGATCGATGAATTTCACGCAGGCGTTGCGACAGGCAGGCTTCAAGGACGTGAAGAGCATGGCCGGGGGGATTTCGCTCTGGAACAAAGACGTTAACCCCGGTGGCCCGCAGTATTGATCAGTAATTTCCTGATGCGCGTTTACTGGAACACGCCTTGATCCCTCATGTTGGCGAAAGATAATGGTGTATTGGGGTACGGGAGGTAGTTGTGGACGAGGGATTGTCGCCAGCCGATTTGGATTTTGACACTCTGATCTCCCGGGAATGGCTGATCACCAATGGGATTGGTGGGTATGCCAGCTCGTCGATCCCAGGCTTGAATACCCGCCGCTATCATGGATTGCTCGTTGCCGCGATGGCGCCACCGGTGCGGCGTCACGTTTTGCTGTCGCGTGTTGAAGAAACCGTTGTTTGGAACTCCGGCCACGCCGATCTGGGTTGCAACGAATATCCCGGCGCGATCTTTCCCCGTGGGGATCAGCTCTTGCGCCTTCAGCAATGAGCCGCATCCGCGCTGGGCATATCAGTCGGCCGGCTGGACGCTCGAAAAGCAGGTCCGCCTTCTGCGCGGCGAAAACGCGGTGGTTCTGACATACACATTACTGGGCGCGGAACGGTCGGTCGAGTTGGAAGTTCGCCCGCTCTTCGCCCTGCGTCCCATTCACGAACTTACTTACCAGGGCAACGGCCGGCTCGCGGCACAATTGCGCTCGCCGGGCCATTATCAGGTAGCCCCCACCAGCAAAAGCCCCGAGGTGTTCTTCGCCAGCAGCGGCGACTTTCACGATGCGCCCTGCTGGTACCTCAACACGATCTATCGGCGGGAACGCGAACGCGGCTACGGGGGTCTGGAGGATCTGTGGAGCCCCGGCGTGCTGCATCTCAAGCTAGTACCCGGAGAGGCGGCGCATTTCGTCTGCTCGGCCGATCCGATCGTACTTGCGGAAGCAATCCAGAAGGTGAACGCACAGACGTTTGCGTCGATGCAGGGAGACATCAAAGCCGTCAATCGCAACGGTGAGCCCTCTCCCGATCCGGCGTTCGATGCGCTGCGCCGCGCGGCGGACTGCTTCCCGGTCTCATTGCCGCGGCGCGGCGACGAACAAGCCGTTGCGGCCTGTATCGCGGGATACCACTGGTTTGCTCCCTCTCCGCGCGCCACGCTGATTGCGTTTACCGGCCTGTACCTCACGACCGGGCGTTTTGCCGAGGCGCGGAATCTGCTCCTGGAGATTTCCTCGCATCTGAAGAATGGCTTGTTGCCCACCGATTTTTCGGAGGAGATTGATGAGCCGCTCTATCACGGCGCGGATGTCTCCCTCTGGTTCGTTCACGCGGTGTTTCAGTACTTCCGATACAGCGATGACCAAGCCACCGTTCGACAACTGTTTGACGTGGTGATGAAGATCATCGAGGCGTATCGAAAGGGGACGGACCTGGGCATCCGCATGGATCGGGACGGACTGATTTCGACGCGGGAGCCGGGGATTCCAACAACGTGGATGGACGCCAAGGCCGGCGATTGGGTGGTCACACCGCGCGGGCCGGCCGGTGGAATTGAATGCGCTGTGGCATAACGCCCTGTGCATCGCGGCGGATTTCGCCGAGCGGCTTGGACGCACTCCTCTCTCAACGGAGCTGGCTGATCTGGCGCACTCCGTGCATCAGGCGTTTAACCGAAGATTCTGGAACGACATGGCCGGGTGCTGTTTCGACGTCGTCGGAGACGAGGTTCCCGATGGTTCGATCCGTCCAAACCAGGTGCTGGCCCTGTCCCTTCCCTTCCCAGTGCTGCAGGCGGACCGCTGCGAAAGGGTTCTCGAACTCTTGCGTCGCGACCTGCTGACGCCATTTGGCCTGCGAACGCTTTCGCCGCGCGACGCGAACTATATCGGACATTACAACGGCGCGATTGTCTCGCGAGACCGGGCGTATCACAACGGCACCGTCTTCCCCTGGCTGATGGGCCCCTACATCTCAGCCAGCCTCCGGTTGAGCGGCCGCAGCGACGAAGCCCGTGCGCATGCGGCGGCATTACTTCAACCGTGTCTCGATCGACTGCGGGGAGCGGGGCTCGGGTTGATCAACGAATTGTTTGACGGCGATGCGCCGCATGCGCCTGGCGGCACGATCGCGTGCGCGATCGCCACCGGAGAACTGCTGCGATGCTATGCCGAGGACATTCTGGACCGCGGGCCCGCCGGGCCGACCCCTTCTTCGCTGACGACGCGCATTCTTAACATCGGCGGCGTTGCGCCCCGCATCGAGCACTCCGCGTAACGCGAAATCCTCAACTTTTCGCAGGCGCCTTCACCTTACGGCCAGCGCCCAGCGCGATTGCCAGTACGTCGTCGACTGTTTCGACGAAATTGAACTTCAGGCTCGCCTTCACTTCATCGGGGATGTCCGGCAGGTCTTTCTCATTTCGCTTGGGAACGATGACCTGCTTGATGCCAGCGCGCTTGGCGGCCAGGGTTTTTTCTTTGAGCCCACCGATCGGAAGCACGAGGCCGCGCAGGGTGATTTCTCCGGTCATGGCAACGTCGTGGCGCACCGGGCGATTCATCAGCAGCGACGCCAGCGCGGTGAACATGGCGACGCCGGCGCTGGGGCCGTCCTTGGGAATGGCGCCGGCAGGAATGTGAATGTGAATATCACTCTCGGCAAGCAGCTTGGCGTTAATGCCCAGCGACTCGGCGCACGAGCGCATCAGGCTGAACGCCGCCGTTGCCGATTCCTTCATGACATCGCCGATCTGGCCGGTGAGCGTAATATTCCCTTTACCGGGGAACCGCGTGGCTTCGATGAAGAGTATCTCTCCGCCGACGGGGGTGTAGGCGAGACCCGTGGCCACGCCGGGAACGCTGGTGCGCGACGCCAGTTCCGGCTCGAATCGGCGCGGCCCGAGCACTTTGCTGACCATGTCACGATCGACGGTAACCTTCTCGGTTTTGCCGCCCACGATGTCGGCTGCGATAGCGCGACAGACCGCGCCGATATTCCGCTCGAGATTCCGCACCCCCGCTTCGCGGGTGTAACCCTCGATGATCCATCGGAGTGCCGCGTCAATGAACTTCACCTGCTTGGGCGCCACCCCGTTGGCTTCGAGCTGGCGGGGAACAAGATAGCGGCGGGCGATGTTGAGCTTGTCGGATTCGGTGTACCCGGGAATCTCGATCACTTCCATGCGGTCGCGCAGCGGGCCGGGCACCGTGTCCATCGTGTTGGCGGTCGCGATGAACATCACTTTCGACAGATCGAAGGGCACGTCGAGGTAATGGTCGGTAAACGTGTGGTTCTGAGCCGGATCGAGCACCTCGAGCAGTGCCGACGCGGGGTCGCCGCGGAAGTCGGCGCCGAGCTTGTCGATCTCGTCGAGCATCATCACCGGATTGCGCGTGCCGGCTTTGCGAAGCTCGGCAATGATGCGCCCGGGCATCGAACCGATGTATGTCCGGCGATGGCCGCGAATGTCGGCCTCGTCGCGCACCCCTCCGAGGGCTACGCGGATGAACTTGCGGCCCATCGCCTCGGCGATGCTCTTCCCCAACGATGTTTTCCCGACGCCGGGCGGACCGACGAAGCAGAGAATCGCTCCGCCGCCTTCCGGCTTGAGCTTGCGAACCGCCAGGTACTCAATGATCCGGCGTTTGACCTTGTCCAGGTCGTGATGATCGCGATCAAGAACCGCCCGCGCTTCGGGCAGATCGATCTTGTCGGTTGTCTCAACGCTCCATGGCAGTTCGCTGAGAATCTGCAGGTAAGTGCGAATGACGCCATATTCCGGGGAAGCGCTGGGGATGCTCTCCAGGCGGTTGAGCTCGCGCAACGCCTCCTTCATGACGATTTCGGGAGGCTTGGCCGCTTCGAGTTTGGTGCGGAGCAGATCGACTTCGCTTCCACCCCCGCCGGCTTCGGTCTCGCCCAGTTCCTTGCGGATCGCCTTCAACTGCTCCTGCAGGTAATAGCGCCGCTGCGACTTGTCGATGTTTTCCTTGACCTGTGACTGAATCTTGCTCTGCAATTCCAGGACGTCGAGCTGGGTGGCCAACTTTGAAGCGATCATCCGCAGGCGCTTTTCCACGTCGAGCTCTTCGAGCATCTGCTGCTTGTCGATTGTGTCGGCCTGGAGATTAGCCGCCAGGAAATCGGCCAGCGCCGACGGATTGGTGATGCTGTTCAACACCTGCTGCGCCTCGTCGGGCGTATTGGGCGAAAGCTCGATGACGCGATTGGCCTGCTGCCGCACGGATGCGACCAGCGCGTCCAGCGACGGGCCGGGGGTGAGCGTGTCTTCCAGCACTTCGATCCGCCCGGTCGCGAAAGGCTCGGTCTGCTCCAGCGACAAAAGACGAAATCGCGCCAAGCCATGCACGATGATCGATTGGTTTCCGTCAGGGAGCTTGAAAAGCTTGAGGATCACGCACGCGACGCCAACGGTGTGCAAGTCGGTGTATTGCGGGTCTTCGACATCGGCATTTTTCTGGGTGCAGACGCCGATGATTTTCTCCCCCGGCATCACTTCGTCCAGCAGCGCCTTGCTCTTGGGCCGGCCGACGTTGAGCGGCATCACGGTGCCGGGAAAGACGACAATATTGCGAATCGGAAGAATCGGCAGGACGTTGGGAAGGACCGTGCGCTGGCCGTTGCCCCCCGTGCGGATCGTGGTGGCGGTTTCGGTTCTTTCGATGATCTGAGATTCGGCCATGGAATGTTTTCTGGGTTGTTGGCGTGTTCAGTGGTCCAGGGACCCTGGCGCCCCCGCGTGGCGGGCATCATCACCAAATATTACGCGGACATTTTTGGAATCTCGACCCACAGTAATCCGTTGCGGTAGACCGCGGTGATCTGCTGGTGCGAGGACCCTTCGGGCAGCTCCACCTCGCGAGCGAACGCGCCGTGATCAATCTCCATCAGATGGACACGCATCTTTCGAGGAGTTTCCGCTTCACGCCCCGCCTCGGCACCGGAGGCGGACTCCTGTATCGGCACCGGCCTGGACCCCTTGATCTTCAGCCGGTTGTTGTGGATTTCGAGGTCAATTTTGTTTTTGTCCACACCCGACAGGTCGACGCAGACGAGATACGAATTCTCCGTCTCGTAGAGATTGACGTTTGGCGTCCATGCCTCGCCGGGATAGAAGTTGTAGTACCCTTTCTGCAGCTGGTCCATCAACTTGTTCGCCTGACGGGCAAGCTTTCCGAAGGGTTGTTCGGTCGCGAGTTTCAGAGACATCACGGCTCCCGCTGGAGTTGGCAAGCATTCGAGCTTTCACCGCATCATAGACGCGTCAAGCTTCGATGGAAGGGGAAAAACCCTTGTGAGGCGTCAGGGTTCAGGGTTCAGGGTTCAGGGTTAAGGAGTTCAGGGTTCCGGTGGAGCGCGGATATCAGCGCCGCAGAGAGCGCGAACGGCTCAAGAAACTATCATACTGATCTGAACCCTGTGCTGACCCTGGCGAGTCTACCCCTGAACCCTGACCCCAGAACCCTGAACCCTCACCCTTGGCACGGCCGATAAAATCCGACGGTTCCGCAAGATCATTTTGACATTTCACCGGATGACTGGCACAATTTTGCTTCACCGGCGGGGGTGCGGTTGTTCATGCATGCTCCATCACCTGGGAAAATCGCATCAGGAGAATCTTTGATGCAAGCACCTTTGAAATCAGCGGCGAAAGTCGCCTGGGCAGCTTCCTGTGTCGCGGCCATCCTCAGCGGCTGCAAGCAACCTTCCGAGAAGGCGGATGATGCCCTTCGGCAGCAATTGGTCGTCGCCCACGAACAACTGGACAAACCTCAGCAGGATCCCGCGGTCGCCATCTCGTATTTCCAAAAGGCGGCGGCGCTTGCTGATACATCGAATGAGGGCAAAATTCGATCGCAGTTGGCGCTGGCTGCTGCCAACGCCCGCGCCGGCGATGCGCTGATCGACAAGATCGAGCAGCGGCAGGCGGATATCATCAGCCTCACCTCGCTGATCGATCAACAGGCCAACCGAATCGCAGCCAACAACACCCAGATTGCAGGGCTCAAGGCGCTGGATCCGAAAGCGGCGCAAGACGCACTGGCAAAGTTGCAGGCTGCCGCACAAGGCGGCTCCGACGGCGCTCCCTGGATGCCAGCCGACGGCGGCGTGATCCCCTCTGCTGCCGGCGCCAAGGCAAACGTCGCCGCGCTGAAGGATGAAATCGACAAGCTCAACACGCAGAAAAACAACCTGGAGACGCAACGCGCCCAACTGCTTCAGCAGGCGGAAACGCTGCGGAATCAGTCAGACGCCGCCAAGGGGAAAACCAGCGTTGACTTGTTCACGCAGTCCGCCGACCTGACCAAGCAGGCGGCGGGTCTGGCGCTGCAGTCGGAGGGAATCGACGCGCAGATTTCCGCGAAACAGCAGGACCTGGCACTCGCCGAGGCAACCGCGAAGCAGATCGACGTTGCTTTGGATTCGCTGAGCAAGCAGTCCGATCAGATGAAGCAGGGTTGGGCCGACCTGCAGAAGCTCATCGGCGACCGTTCGGACCAAAACGCGGCTTTAGTGACCGCTGCTGCTTCCGATGCCAGCGCCGGCCCGCCCCCCGCGGACGCGCCAGCCGCGCCCGCAGCCGCGGCGGCTGGCAGCGCGACGCCGAGCACGATTGCCGCAGCCGCAGCCGCCATCGATAAGCTCAAGACCGACAACTACACTTCGCGCGGCCTCGCGGAGAAATATCTGAATGATGCTTTGGACGCCCTGAAGAAAGCCGACACCTCCCGGGCGACGCTCGCGCGCAGCTACGCAACAAACGTCAACAATCAGAACCTCAAGGAGTACCCGCAGCGCGAAGCATGGCAGGGGATGATGGATGTCTTCAACCCGTCTGATCTGAAGCTTCAGATGGCCCTGGTCGATCTTCGATTGGCCCGGCTCTATTCCGATTGGGCCAGCACGACTTCCAATCGCGTCCTCTCCGCCAAGCTCGTCGACGCGGCCGTCACCCCTGCTTCCCTCAGCGCCCCCGATACACTGAAACCTGGCGTAGCGGACGCCGACCTAGCACAAGCCCGCTCCAAAGCAGAAACGGCCTTCGGCGATGCCGACCAGCTTCTCATTGATGTGCAGAAGGCCCCGTCCGCCGGCCCCCTCGGCAAGAGCGCGAAGGCGCCGCCGCGGCAGTGCAGGTTGTGGAGCTCTACGCTCACGCGAAATTCGCTCAAGCTATGGGGGACGCAAAAACCGCACAGGACCTGTTGAAACAGAGCCGCGATGCGCGCGACCAGGCACAGGCGTCAGGCACGCCCCTGCCCGCCCTGCCGCCGGAAATCGCGCTGGCTCCGGTTGATGCGTCTGCTCCTCCCGCCTCCGCGCCCGCAACAGCGCCAGCAGCCGCTCCCGCTCCCCCGGCAGCGGCGCCCGCCGCTCCAGGCACGCCGGGGTCCGGCGTATTTAGCGCGCCTGACGGATCGACTCCCGCCCCGGCTGCTCCCGCAACGCCCCCCGCTACTCCAGCACCCGGCGCAACCCCCGCACCGACGGCACCCGCCCCTGATGCAACTCCGCCGGCCGCGACGCCAGCGCCCGGAGCGACTCCCGCGCCTGGGACAACTCCCCCGGCTACGCCGCCGCAGTGAAAATTGTGTCCGCTTGCTCAGAACCCGATTGGAACGACTGGCAACGGACGCGTACACGTGGAATTGGGGCAAGCGGTGAAATGGCGGCGTTTGGTGTTCGAATACGCGCTCCGCTGCGCGTCGCGGCTAACCTGCGCCAAGGCGCATCAGTCGATTCGCCTTCCTCCCCTTCGTGCCGCAGTTTAGTCGCCGCGGCGACTGCCTCCGTGCCTTCGTGCCTTCCCCTTCATGCCTTCGCTCTATCTTCCGCTCTATCTTCCCTTCCCCCTTCGCTCCTGCCCCTGTAGCCTGCGTCGATGCGCATTCAATTCTGCGGAGCGGATCGCACGGTCACGGGATCGAGCCATTTAATTGAGGTCAACGGGCTGCGTCTGTTCCTCGACATGGGGATGTACCAGGGCCGGCGCGACGAGGCCCGGCAGATCAATCAGACGCTTCCGGCTGACGTGCGATCGGCCGACGCGATTATTCTGTCCCATGGCCATCTCGATCATTGCGGCAAACTTCCCGTGGCGCTGCGCGGGATTCAAGGGCCCGATCTATTGCACCCCCGCGACCGCGGAAGTGGCGCGCATCGTCCTCACGGACGCAGCCAGGATTCAAGAGGAGGACGTCGCGTTCCTGAACCGCCGCGCGCGCCGGCCGGATGAACGCGCGACGCCGCCGCTCTTTGGCTCATCCGACATCCCGGCCGTCACCAAACTGTTCAGCCGCGTGAACTACAATCAGAAAACGGACCTCGGTCGCGGCGTCACTTTCACATTCTTCGATGCCGGCCACATCCTCGGCTCGGCAAGCGTGCTGGTGGAATGGGCGCAGACGAACAAGGGACAGTCCGCCGCGCGAAGGCTCCTGTTTACCGGCGACATCGGTCGCTACGACACGCCGATTTTGCGGGATCCGGTAACGCCGCCGGGTCCTGTCGATCTTGTCATTACGGAAAGCACCTATGGCAACGTTTCGCACGGCCAGATCGGCGACGTCGGTCCGCAGTTTCTCGACGCCGTCAAGTTCTGCGTCGACCATCGCAGCCGGCTGCTTATTCCATCATTTGCCGTGGGACGCACCCAGACGGTTTTGTGGTACATGCAAAAGTTCATCCACGAAGGAAAAATCCCGGCGATCCCGATTTTCGTCGACAGCCCGATGGGCGTCGAGGTCAGCCGGATTCACACCATGTTTCCAGAGGATTTTGACGACGAGACGCGAGCGCTCATCGGCAAGGGAGATCTCTTCGGGCTTTCCAAGGTGACATTTGCCTCGTCGGTCGATCAGAGCAAACAGATTAACGCGCAGCGCGGGCCATGCGTGATCATCGCGTCCAGCCCGACATGTGAGTTCGGTCGAATCCTCCATCACCTCGAACAGAGCGTCGAGCAGCCCAACGATCTGGTCGTATTCGTGGGCTGGATTCCTCCGGAAACGCTCGGCCGAAGAATTCAGCAGGGAGAAAAACGCGTGCGCATCTACGACCGGTGGTACGATGTGCGCTGCCAGGTCCGCACCATCCATGGGCTCAGCGCCCACGCCGACGGCGACGAGCTGCTGCGCTTTCTGACTCCGTTGCTGACGCCTCAGACGCGGACATATGTCGTGCATGGTGAAGTTGACCAGGCAGAGGCGTTCGCGGGCCGGCTGATGCTGGCCGGCGCTGGTGATGCGGTAGTCCCCGCAATGCAGACCTCGACCATTACGTTTGCGCCTGCCTCTATTGCCCCGCAGGGAGCACCAGTGAAAACCGATCAGGATTGATGAACCGCGGCTGTGGCTCACTCCGGTTTGCGAACTCGTCTCGCAGGGATTTGAAAGCCGCACGCAGAATCGATCTCTTCAACGTGAGCACGCCCCACGATGTGGGTGTAACTTTTATTTGTGGCGATTGCAGATTTTGCGATCGTAGGGCGGGATTCATCCCGCCGTTTTCTCAGCCGGCCAACAAATCGGCGGGATGAATCCCGCCCTACTCGGAGCCGATCGCCACTTTCGAGCGCCACACCCCACGATGTTGATGAAGACCATGATTCATAAAATCTTAACAGTGGACTTCTACAGTTTGCCGCATGAGCCCCGCCCGAACCTCGTTCCCGGCTGATTTTGTTCCGGTGACCATCGTACTTCCCGGCACGAGCCGGCTCGGGATTCTCGGCTACATGGGCGAGGCGCGGTTCGTCGGCTTCTACTGGGACAATGCGGTTGGCGGCGCCGTCTGGGACGACGGACGCCAGCCCGGTCTCGGCCGCGGAGAAAATTTCACGTTTTCCCGCTTCGTCCGTCCCCTTGGATTTCTCTACAACGTGAATTTTGGAACGCGCGGCGGCGCCGCGACGCACGTGCTGGTTTGGGATCGAGAGAAGGACAGCGCGTACATGGCCCCGCGCGAATCGGCGATCCGCTTTCTCCGCGAGCAGGATTCGGTCAATCAACTCCCGTCGCCAACGGAACTCGCCGGGCCGATGCAATAATCAAGACATTCCCCCGTAGCACGGCCGTCTCGGCTGTGATTGCGGGCCACAGCCGGGACGGCTGTGCTACGTGGAGACGTCGAGCTATCAGTCGAGGTTCATGCTCATCAGGAACTGAGCGTTGCTCGGCACTTTTTCCAACCGACCCTTGAGAAGCTCGACCGCTTCGACGGGGTTCATGTCCGAGAGAACGCGGCGCAGGCGATAGACCAGCTCGAGTTCTTTGGGATCCAGCAGCAGCTCTTCGCGGCGGGTGCCGGAGGAGTTGATGTCGATCGATGGATAGACCCGTTTGTCGACCAGGCGGCGGTCCAGGTGCAACTCGGCGTTGCCGGTGCCCTTGAATTCCTCAAAGATCACTTCGTCCATCTTCGATCCGGTGTCGATCAGCGCGGTGGCGAGAATCGTCAGCGAGCCGCCCTCTTCGATGTTGCGGGCGGCGCCGAAGAATCGCTTGGGCTTCTGCAGAGCGTTGGCGTCAACGCCGCCGCTGAGAATCTTGCCGCTGTGAGGAACTTCGGTGTTGTATGCCCGAGCCAATCGCGTGATGGAGTCGAGCAGCACGACGACGTCCTTGCCGAATTCAACGTAGCGGCGTGCCTTTTCGATGACCATTTCGGCGACTTGAACGTGCCGGCTGGCGGGCTCGTCGAACGTGCTGCTGACTACCTCCGCCTTGGTGTTCCGCTCCATGTCGGTTACTTCTTCAGGGCGCTCGTCGATCAGCAGAACGATCAACACCACGTCGGGATGGTTGCGGCTGATGGCATTGGCAATTTTCTGCAGAAGCACGGTCTTGCCGGTTCGCGGCGGAGCGACAATGAGCATGCGCTGCCCCATGCCGATCGGGGTCACCAGATCGACAATCCGCATGTTCAGCTCTTTGGGATCCATTTCCAGAACGAGCCGGCGGTTGGGATGCAGCGGCGTGAGATCCTCGAAGTTGCCGGTGTCGGTGATGCGCTCGGGATCTTCCCCGTTGATGGCTTCCACGCGCAGCAGCGCGAAATCGCGCTCGCTTTCCTTGGGGGGGCGGATCTGCCCCTGGACGACGTGGCCGTTGCGGAGGCCGAATCGGCGGATCTGCGACGGGCTGATGTAGATGTCGTCCGGGCAGGGAAGATAGTTGTATTCGGGGCTGCGAAGGAAGCCGAATCCGTCGGGAAGAATTTCCAGAACGCCCTCGCCGTACATCAAGCCGTTCTGGCGAATGCGGGAGCGGAGAATCTGGAAGATCAGATCCTGCTTCTTGAGACCGATGAAGTCCTGGATGTTTTCCTGGCGCGCGATCTCGTGCAGCCCATGGATGTCCATGGTCTGAAGGTCTTTGATGTAGAGCTTTCCCCCTTTGACCTGCTCATATTTGGCGTTGGTTTCCGCGTCGAAGCTGCCCACGTCTTCGGTGGCGGTTGCCGCGGGGGCCGGTGGCGCAACCGTGGCAGTGGCGACGGCGGTGGCAGCGCTGGCGGCCGGGGTCGCAATCGGGGTCGGATCTTCCTGCGGCTCGGGCTGGCTTGTGGAAGAGTGTTGGTGGGGACGACGCGTACGGGGTGTGGACTTCGCCATTTGGCTAGGCCTCCGGTGAGAGAAGGATTGATGCTATCGGTGAGCCGATATGCGGACTTTCATCGACCGCCGCGAACGTTGTACGTCGTGCCGGCCGTCTGACCTGCGAATTTGCCGTTTCAGAATCGGTGAGAATGGGAAGGTGGACTCCGTCCAAATCTCCAGATCACCCGTCCAGGGCAACCTGCTTTCATTTCCACCCATCCAGGCGGAAAAAACATTCATTCATGGGATTGAAAATACTACATTCGGCCGGTGCCGGATGTTCAAGTTATTATTGGTGGTTCGCGAGAATCAAAGAGAGCGTTTCACGAATCTTAGCGCGAAACTCCTCGGGGTCCGCAGCGTTCTTCACCACATAATCGGAAAAAAGTCGCTTCTTGTCCAGAGGCCACTGAAATTTTTCTCGCCGGAGCAGTTCTTCTTCGAACCAGCCGCGTGATTCTGCGACGCGCCGCAGACGTTGTTCCAAGTCAGCGTCGACGAAGATCACGGCGTCGCAATCGCGGTTCAGCCCTGTCTCAAACAATAGCGGGGTATCCCATACGAAAGCAAGTGCCTGCGGAAGTTCTGCAAATTGCCGCATTTGGGCGTCCCGCGCGGCCGCAACCAGGGGATGAATCAACTGTTCCAGGCGTTTCCGCTCCTCCGGCTTGGCAAAGACGCGCTGGGCGATCGCCCGCCGGTCCACTTGTCCCGCCTGGGTGAACACCGTATCGCCCCACCAGGTGCGCAGTTGCTGGCGGACGACGTCCGTTTCGTATGCCGCGCGAACCTGTGCATCAGAATCGATGACGGCGCAGCCCATCTCCTTCAGCAGGCGCGCCGCGAAGCTCTTCCCGCTGCCGACGCCCCCGGCCAGTCCGATGATGGGTTTCCCCGCATACATGATTATTCACGCGACGATGCGGGCTTCGATCAACTCGATCCAGTTGCCCGCGGGGTCCTGCAGCAGAATCGACAGATGTCCCGGCAACAATCCGCGCTGCAGGGTGTGATCGATTTCCCGATCGATCAACTGCTGGCGGGCGATTGACAGCGATTGCACTTCGATGCCGATCGCGCGCATGCTCTCATGCTGGATCGGGGGCTCGTCAACCTGAAAGACGATCGCGAAATTCGCCGCCCGGTATGCCAGCGGAAGCTGCGGATCGCGATCGAACTTGAGCATATCGACGTAAAACGCGTCGAGCTGCGGTTCCGATCCGGCGCCAGCCAGCAACTTCGCATCCTGCACTGTGACCAGTTTCACCGGGGGCGGTTCAACCATGCGCGGCAAGTCGTCGACTGTAACCGAAGCGTTCGCGCTCTCCGAGAGCTCGATCGGTTCTGCAAGCTCTTGGACACTCCGTGGCACGCCGGCGCCGGCAATCCCTCCCGGCAACCCCGGAGAGGGGCGTGGTAAGGGTGATTCAGGATTTTCGAAGTCTATTTCGCTCAACAACGCACTCCTGGTCTCAATTGCACCCCGGGGCGCAAGGCGCTGCCCGAAGGGCAGCCGCTAAACGGGGAGGACAGCATCCCACCTCCTCACCCTTCGTGCCGCAACAAGGTCCCGGCGCGCCGGGATGCCTCTGTGCCTTCGTGCCTTCCTCCTACCCTTTCACTTCCTGCCAGTTCTTTCCCCAGCCGATGTCGACTTTCAGCGGAACATTGAGTTTCATGGCGCCGATCATCTCTTCACGCACGATGGCCGCGTCGGCCTCGGCGACGTCGGCTGGGGTTTCAAACACCAGCTCGTCATGCACCTGCAGCAACATCCGGCTCCTGAGCTTCTCCCGCTTGATCCGGCGATGAATGTTCAGCATCGCGAGCTTGATCAAATCCGCGGCAGACCCCTGCACCACGCTGTTGATGGCCATTCGTTCGCTGAGGCGCCGCTGGCTGAGCACCCGGCTATCGATGTCCGGAATCGGACGCCGCCGGCCGAGGATCGTCGTCACGTATCCCTGCGCCTGCGCCTGCATCACGCATTCGTCGAGAAAGCGGGCGATGCCGGGGAAACGCTTGTTATAGGAATTGATCAGCTCGCCGGCCGATTGAACCGTCAAACCTTCGATGCGCCAGGCGAGGCCGTAAGCGCTGACGCCATAGATAATGCCGAAGTTGATCGTCTTGGCGTGCGACCGCTGCTCGCGCGTCACCTGCTCAAGCGGCGTGTTGAATACCTCCGCTGCCACGGCACGGTGAATGTCCTCATCGGCCTCAAAGGCTTTGACCAACGCCGTCTCACCTGTGAAATGCGCCAGCAGCCGAAGCTCCACCTGACTGTAGTCGGCAGTCAGCAGCACGTTGGCCGGGTCCCCCGGCACAAACGCCAGGCGAATGCGCCGGCCTTCGTCGGTGCGAATCGGGATGTTCTGCAGATTTGGATCGCTGCAGCTCAACCGCCCCGTTGCCGCGCCGGTCTGGTTGAAGCTTGCATGGATGCGATGCGTTTTCGGGTTGACGTAATCGCCGAGATTGTCGAGATACGTGTTCTTCAACTTCACCAGGCTTCGATATTCAAGAATCAGCTTCGGGACCGGATGCGCATGCGCGAGCTTCTCCAGCGCTTCCACGTCGGTGCTGGGGCCCGTCTTGGTCCGCTTGGGAATCTTGAGCTGCAGCTTCGTGTACAGCACGTCCGCAAGCTGTTTCGGCGAGTCGGGGTTGAACTCCATTCCCGCCTCCTGCCAGATTCTTTCGCGGAGCTCTTCGACGCGCGTCGCCAAAACCGCGCTCTGCTCCTTGAGAATCGCCGGGTCGATCGAAATGCCGTTGAACTCCAGCTCTGCCAGAGCGTCAATGAGGGGCGTTTCCAGGTCGTCGCACAGCTTGCGCACCGCCGGAAGCTCATCGAGCCGTTCTTCCATCAGATCGGCCAATCGCAACGCGATGTCGGCATCCTCCGACGCGTAGCAGGCGATTCTCTGCAGTTCGACCCGATCCATCGACAACTGATTCCTGCCCGAGCCGATGAGTTCCGCGGTGGGAACTTTGCGGAAGTTGAGATAATCCAGCGCGAGCCGATCGATTCCATAGGTCATCCGGCTCGGGTCGATCAAAAACGCCGCCACCATCGAATCCAGCCAGACCCCGCGCAGCTCTACCCCCGCCTTGCGCATCACCAGCAGGTCGTACTTGATGTTGTGCCCGACTTTTTTGATTTTCTCGTCTTCAAGAATCGGCTTCACCGCTGCCAGTACGTGATCGCATGGCAGATGCGTCGACCCGGACGGCCCGCAAACGGGAATGTAATAACCGCTCGCCTTTTCCCAACTGAAGCTCATTCCCACCAGATTCGAATTCATTGCCCCCAGCGCATCGGTTTCCGTGTCAAACGCAAAACGCTTCTGCTTGCGGAGGCCGGCGAGAAATTCCCCAAGCTTCTCCTCGGTATCCACCAGCTCGTACTTGCATTGGGCGCCGCTGCCGACGCCTAGCTCCGGCTCAATGACCGTATCGAACAATCCCGGGGGCTCGGGCCGGCGCGGCTTGGGCTTCGGCGGCTCGGGCTGCAGCTTTTTGAGCAAGTGCTCGAAACCAAGCTCAATCAGATGCGTGCGCAGCGCCGGCTGATTCAAGCCGATGAATCGGCAGACGGCCGGGTCGAAATCAAACTCCACGTCATCCTTGAGGGTGACCAGTTGCCGCGAAATCGTCAGCCGATCGGCGAATTTCTCAAAATTCTCCCGCATTTTCGGGGTAAGCTCGTCGAGATGCTGCAACACCGCGTCGGCTGATCCAAACTGCTTCACGAGCTTGGTTGCCGTCTTCTCCCCAACGCCCGGAATCCCGGGGACATTGTCCGTGGTGTCTCCCATCAGCGTCTGGATTTCGATCGCCTCCAGTGGCGTGTAGCCGCACTTCTTCTGCATTGCTTCCAGGTCCATCACCTCATCGGACTGCACGTCATACATGCTGATGGACTCGTCGAGGATCTGCCGCAGATCCTTGTCCTTGGAGACAAGAAAGGTATGGAATCCGCCGTTTTCCAGTCGCCGGGCCATTGTCGCGATCAGATCATCCGCCTCGAATCCCGGCTTGGCGAAGATCGGAATCCCCGCGTCTCGCACCAGTCGGAGGATGCGCTCTTCCTGCGGAAAAAAATCGTCCGGTCGCGGCTGGCGGTTGGCCTTGTACTCCGGAAAAATGTCCTTGCGAAAGACCGTTTCGTCCCCGCTGTCAATCACCATCGCGAGGTAGTCGGGCTTGCGCAGCTCGATGAGGTTCAGCAGCATCTGCGTGAAGACAAACGTCGCCTTGGTCGGTTCTCCGCTGTGGCTCGTCAGATCACGGAACGGCGCGAAGTAGGCCCGGTAAATCTGGGCGTGGCCGTCGATGATGTAGAAGGATTTAGCCACGAAGATTGGATTCCTGGGTCGCGATCAATGATAGAGGCGGCGAGCAGAATTGTCTCGATTGCGGGCTTGCTGCTTCGCATGGGCGCGCCCGATGTTCCGGGAGCTCGCAGCTCATTCCCCCTCCCCTGGGAGTTTCAGAACGGTCTGAGCGAGAATCATCGGAATCATTGCAATCTGCACGTGCCCGGCTACAAGAAGGAGGGATCACCGGAGATCGGCAACTGGAAGTGGCACCTGTGAGCGATATGCCCGGATCGATGATTCTCACCATCAACGGCGGATCGAGCAGCGTCAAATTTGCCGGTTACCTGGCTGCTGACCTGAGCCGCGCGTTTGCTGGCCGCATTGAGCGCGTCGGTACACCGGATGCCCGCCTTATTGCAGATGGCCAGGAACGCAAGATCGAAGCCCTCCGTAGTGGGGACGCGGCCCGCGCAATCGTCACGCACATCGAGAAGCGGCTCGGCGCCGACGCGGTCACCGCGATCGGACATCGTGTGGTGCACGGGGGGCTGCGGCTGCTCGAGCACCAACTGATCACCCCCGATGTCCTCGAACAATTGCGGCAGGCGGTCCCAATGGACCGGGCCCATCTGCCGGGCGAAATTGAATTGATCGAAGCATTCGAACGTGAGTTTCCGTCGCGTCCGCAAGTCGCCTGTTTCGACACGGCGTTTTTTCGGAATCTGCCGCGGGTGGCGCAATTGCTCCCGATCCGCGCGAGCTTTCTGATCAGGGATTGCGCAGGTTTGGATTTCACGGCCTTTCGTACACGTATCTGATGCGCCGGCTCGAAGAACTCGCCGGAGCCGATGCCGTGCGCGGACGAGTGGTTCTCGCTCATCTCGGCGCCGGCGCGAGCATGGCCGCCGTGCGCGACGGAACACCGATCGACACGACGATGGCCTTCACTCCCAACGCCGGGCTGGTGATGGCGACGCGATCCGGCGACATCGATCCCGGTCTGCTGCTTTACCTGATGCGCACGCAAAATCTTTCAGCAGAGCAGATGGAGAAGCTGATTTCCGCCCGCTATGGGCTCCTGGGCATCTCACAGACCAGCGGCGACATGCGCGACCTGCTCGCCCTGCAGTCCACCGACCCGCGCGCCGACGATGCCATTGAGCTGTTCTGTCTCCAGGCGAGGAAGTTCATCGCCGCACTCGCTGCAACGCTCGGCGGCATCGACACGCTGGTCTTCTCCGCCGGCATTGGCGAGCACTGCCCCGCCGTCCGCGCATCGATCTGTGCTGGCCTGGAATTTCTCGGGATCCGGGTCGATACCGCCGCCAACGCGAGTAACGCCGGGGTCATTTCCCTTCCACGATCCGCTGTGAGCGTACGCGTCATTCCCACCGACGAAGAACGAATCATCGCACAGCTGACCCGGGAATTAGCCGGGGATTCAAGAACGGCACGATCATGACAGGAGATTCGAGCATGCAAAGGCCGATAACGATTCAAGTAAAGCGTTTGGCAGGGTCTGAGGGGCTTCCGCTCCCGGCCAAGATGTCGGCGCATGCGGCGGGATTTGATTTGGCGGCGGCCGTGCGGGAGCGGGTCATGCTCGAGCCGGGCGACATCCGATTGATTCCCTGCGGCTTCGCGATGGCGGTGCCGCACGGATACGAGGCGCAAATTCGGCCGCGAAGCGGTTTGGCATCGCGTCATGGGATCACGATGGTGAACAGCCCCGGCACGATCGACTCCGACTATCGCGGCGAAGTGCAGGTGCCGCTGATCAATCTCGGACGCGCGGCGTTTGCCGTCGAGCGGGGAATGCGGATCGCCCAGATGGTGATCGCGCAGCTTCCGATGATCGAGATCGTCGAGGCGGATGAGCTTGGAGCGACAGACCGCGGCGCAGGCGGATTCGGTCACACGGGACACTGAGAAGATCTTCTATGCGTGAAAATTTCGAACCGGATCGCAATCGCCTTCGCAACGTCTCGATGTATCTGGCCGTCGGCGGCTGGATCTTCATGCTGCTCGCTTTGGGGAGCTTCCACCCGACCGACTGGCCCAGCCATGCCGTCGATCCCAACCCCCCCACGCGCAACCTCTGCGGCGTGGCGGGCGCATTTATCGCCTACTACCTGTATCTGTTCATCGGGCAGGGAATCTTCCCCATCCTCTTCTTCAGCGGCGTGTGCGTTGTGCTGCACGCGTTCCGCAACGCCGTCGGCGATTTGTGGATGCGGTCGATCGGGCTGCTGCTGCTTTCCGTCGCCTTTGCGTCCGCGATCCATCACTTCAAGCCCGGCTCCTACGACGGTTTCCCCGAAGGACAGGGCGGAATCATCGGCATCAGCGCATCACACTTTCTGCAGCATTATTTCAGCACCGCCGGCACGCGCCTGATCCTGGCAACCACCATGCTCGTCGGCCTGCTGCTGGCGGCAGACGATCTGGTCCTGCGCACACCCGCGATGGTCGGCACCGCGATCGAGCAGGTGAAGAAGCACCGCCCAAACATTCACTGGAATTTCGTCACCATCCCGCGGCTCCCTTCATTGCCGAAATTTGTGACCAGGGATGCCGCGGCTCCCAAGAGGAAGCCCGCGCCGCGCAATCTGGCCCGGGAAGATGAGGATGACGCGCCGCTGAAGCCGCCGGTGCTGCTCACGCGGGAGCCGGTCGCGCGGGAGCCGCAAGACGAGGATTTGATCGATCTCAGTTACGACGACGAATCCGCGGCGGCAGATGAAGCCGCGCACGCGGACGCGTCCGATCCGGCTCCCTCGGAAGCAGCGGCAAATGAAGAGACCGTTATCACCGAGGCAATCGCGCCGCCGCCCGCGCCCAAGGCCGACATCATCGTCAAGCTTCCCAACACGCTCAAACCGCGACAGACGTCCCCCCCGCCGCCGGCGCCGAAGGAACTGGGCGAGTACAACCTGCCCGACTGGACGCTGCTCGACGATGCCGAGCACGGCTATGCCGAGTCGCAGGAGCAATTTGTCCGCGAAAAGGCCGCCGTGCTCGAGCAGGCGCTGACGGAATTCTCCATCGACGCACACGTCGTTGAGATCGATACCGGCCCGGTCATCACCATGTACGAGCTGGCCCTGGCGCCAGGCGTCAAAGTCTCCTCGATCACCGCGCTGTCGAACGACATTGCCCGCTCGCTGATGGCGGTGGCCGTGCGCATCGTCGCACCGGTGCCGGGAAAGAATACCGTCGGCATTGAAGTGCCCAACGCGCAGAAAGAAAAAGTCCGCCTCAAGGAGCTGATGCAGCTCGCGCCGGACGCCACCGCCAAGCAGACCATCCCGCTGTTTCTCGGCAAAGACGCCAGCGGCGAGCCGCTGGTGACGGATCTGGCTGCGATGCCCCACTGCCTGATCGCGGGCACCACCGGGTCCGGCAAGTCCGTCTGCATCAACACCATCATCATGTCCATCATCTATAAGCAGCGGCCGGACATGGTGAAGTTGATTCTCATCGACCCCAAGGTCGTGGAAATGGCGCCGTTCAAGGATATTCCGCACCTCATGTGCCCTGTAATCAACGACACGGGCCGGGCGACGAGCGTGCTGGAATGGGCTTGCGAGAAGATGGACGAGCGGTACGAGGTGCTCGCGGAGGCGGGCGTGCGCAATCTCGCCGGCTACAACCGCCTCACGCGGGAGGAGCTGGTCGAGCGATTCAATCCCAGCACCCCAGAGGAAGAGGCGAAGATCCCCAAACACTTGCCGTATATCGTGATCATCATCGACGAGCTGGCCGACTTGATGATGACGTCCGGCAAGGAAGTCGAAAGCTTCATCGTTCGCCTCGCGCAAAAGCGCGAGCAGTCGGAATTCATCTCATCGTCGCAACCCAACGCCCGCAGGCCACAGTGGTCACCGGCCTGATCAAATCCAACATGCCGTCGAAGATTGCATTTCGCGTAAACACCAAGATGGACAGCCGCATCGTGATCGACCAGAACGGCGGCGAGTTGCTGCTCGGCCAGGGCGACATGCTCTTCCTGCCGCCGGGAGCGAGCAAACCGATCCGATCGCAGGGAACGTTTATTGACGACAAGGAAATTCGCGAGAGCGTCAAGCTGGTGCGCAGCCTGGCAGACGCGCAATACGAGCCCGAGCTGGTACAGATCAGGGCGATGCCCGGCGGCGGCGCAGACATGGAGAAGGACGAGTTGTTCGACGATGCCGTCCGCATCGTCCTGGAGACTAAACGCGGCAGCGTCAGTCTGCTGCAGCGCCGGCTGACGATTGGTTACAGCCGCTCGTCTCGTCTCATCGAGCAAATGGCGATCGCAGGAATCCTCGGGGAATACAAGGGCTCGCAGGCCCGCGAGTGCAACATCACGCTGGAACAGTGGGAGCAGATGAAGGCGTCGCAGCAAAGCGACGAGGCGGCGGGAATGACGGTGTGACGAGACATTGACGGCGGCCGCCCGGGAGTGAATAATGTACAGAGTTACGTACATCATTCAACGAGGTGCATGTGATCCGCAGTACTGACATTACCAGTTTCACCGATTTCCGAACTCGATTGCGGGATCATCTCGACCAAAGAAAAGCCACGGGTCGCCCGCTGTTTGTCACAAACAATGGGGAGACGGAAGCCGTTGTTCTCTCTGCGTCGGCCTTTGATGAATTGACGGATCAAGCCGAGCTCACAAAGAGCCTGTCGCTGCTTGATCGCAGTATCGATGACATCAAAGCCGGCCGAACCCGACCCGCGAAAGCGGCTATCCGCGAGATTGCCGACGCGCTGAAGCTGAAGCTGGATCGATGAAGTATGCGGTTGAAGTTACGGACGCGGCGCTCGAAGCAATGCTCGCGCAGGCTCGCTACATTGCCATCGAATGCCAGTCTCCGCTGAATGCACAACGCTGGCTCGAGCAAGCGTGGGACGTGATCGATAGCTGGGAGGAGATGCCCAGACGCCACAATCTCGCTGCCGAGAATGCATCCAAACCATATGAGGTGAGGAGGGCGCTTCTGGGCAAATACTCAATTCTGTTCACGATCGACGAGAATACGCGCACGGTGCGGGTTATCGGATTTCGACACGGCAGTCGCCTGCCGCGTCCCGACGACCTGAAGTAACCTGTCATGAAGACGAGCGGGTCTCACTAAAAGTTGCCCTTCGACTACCCTTCAGCATCCAGTGACTCCTCCGGCTCATCCAATGGAGCCTCCGCCGCGGCCGCTCTTCGTTCGCGCTGGCGGACGATCAGCCGGATCGGGACTTCACCATACGGAAGCATCTCGCGCATGCGATTGATCATGAATCGTTGGTAGGCGGCGTCGAGAAATGCCGGGTTGTTGACGAAAAGCACGATGGTCGGCGGGGCCACCTGCGTCTGCGTGACATAGTAAATGCGCGCCATCCGTCCGTTCGGGGTGCTCGGCTTTTTCTCCACCAGAATCTTGCGGATCGCGGTGTTGAGCTTATGCGTCGTGACGCGCTCATTGGCCTGATGAAACAGATGCTGCGCGAGATCGAGGACGCCCTGGATGTTTCGGCCGTCCCTGGCGGTGACGAAAGCAATCGGCGCGTAACTCACGTGCTTGAGCTCTTCGTCGAGATACTTGCGGTATTTCTCCATCAGCTCCGCGTCATCGACCTCGCCGGACTTGTCCATCTCACGCGCTTTTTCCCGCGTGATGTCCCACTTGTTGACGACGAGGATAATCGGCTTGTATTGCGCGCCGATGTATTGAGCCAGTTTCTTATCCGGCTCGCTCACGGGCTCGGCTCCGTCGATCAGCATGAGCACAACATCCGCGCGGCGGATCGAGCGCTGGGCACGGTGGAAGCTGTAAAACTCGATGTCGTTGGTCGCCATGTGCCGTTTTTTGCGCACGCCGGCCGTGTCGATAACGATGAGGGTTTTGCCTTCTTTTTCGAACCGCACGTCGACGCTGTCGCGCGTGGTGCCCGGTATTTCTGAAACAATCACCCGGTCGCCGTGCCCTTCGTACAGCTCGGCGATGGTGTTCACCAGCGTGCTCTTGCCGGCGTTGCGCTTGCCGACGATGGCAAGCATCATCTGCGGCGCGGGCATCTCCCTCGGCGCTTCTGAAAGATCCACATTCTGCTCGATGGCGCTGAAAACCAGATTGATATTGCGGTCGTTGATCGCGGAGACGCCGATGGGCGTTCCAAGGCCCAATCGGGCGAACTCGCCGAGGATGGTGTCGCTCTTGGCTCCGTCGGCTTTGTTGGCAACCAGCACCGTCCTGGCGTTTCTCTTTCGGAGCATCGCCGCGATTTCCTCGTCGGCGCTGGTGAGCCCATCGGAGCAGTCGACGACGAACAGCACGAGCTTTGCCTGTGCCACCGCCAGTTCGATCTGATGGGCGATGTGCTCGGTGAGCTGATCAGGATCGACAAAGCCGTAGCCCCCGGTGTCGACTAATTCGATATAACGATCCCCGATCAGCAACGGCATCGCGATCCGGTCGCGCGTGACGCCGGGCATGTCCTGCACAATGCTGATGCGCTTGCCCACCAGGGCATTGAGCAGACTGCTTTTGCCGACATTCGGCCGGCCTACGATCGCAACTACTGGGGGAGACGCCATTGGGGGATTGTAAGCCAATCAGGCCGGATTGAAATGAAACGCGAAGAAAGCGGCGGTTTCGCCCGAAATGGAGGGGCTGTCCGATCAATACATTCGACCGGCCAGCGCGTCCTTCGCATTTGTGTCGTCGAAGAGCGCGTCCTTTGAGAGGATTTTACGGTCGGGAGTTTTTCCGGCGACGCCTGCGCTAATCGCATCAAAAGCCGCGGGGCCGACCAATGGATTGCACTCGATGACGCAGTTTACCTTGCCGTCGATAATCGCCTGCAGTGCGGCTTTGGTGCCGCCGATGGAGAGGATGATGATATCCTTGCCCGGCACCTTGCCAGCGGCTTCGATCGCCGGGATGGCTCCGAGGGCCAGGTCGTCATCCACGGCGTAGACGGCATTGATGCTCGCACCCTGCGGGGATTTGAGGAATGCTTCCATGACATCCTTCCCCTTGGTCGACGCAGAATCTCCGTTCTGCGGCTTCACGATTTTCATGCCGGGGAACCGTTTGACCGCATCCTCAAAGCCCTTTTGGCGATCGAGCGCCTGCGAGTCACCCGGTGCGCCGAGCAGTTCGGCGATATTGGCGCTGCCCTTCGTTTTCTTCACGAGCCATTCCGCGGCACGACGTCCCTCATCGACGAAATCGGAACAGATGAGCGTGGCGTAGAGCGATGGGTCGGTTACGTCCACATCGCGACCGACAAGAACCACAGGAATGCCGGCAGTCTTTACGTCCTTGAGCGCAGCTTCCCAGCCTTTGTCAGTCTTTGGGGCGAGAATGATGACGTCGACGCCGGCGCTGCGAAACGCCTGTAGCGCTTTGATCTGATTCTCCTGATCGCCCTGGGCGTCGGCGAAGCTCAGGATGAATCCGCGCTTGCCCGCCTCGCTTACAATCGATTTCGTTTCGGCCGCGCGCGAAGGTCCCTCCGCTCCGACTTGTGAGAAGCCGATGTTTAATTGTTTGCCCGGCTGACCGGAGCCGTTTGCCGGCGAATTGTCATCCGATTTGCTGCAACCGGCGACGAGCGGGCCGAGGAGGCAGAGCGAAGCGAGAATCGACCGACGAAGCATATTGAGTTCCCTTTCCTGGCGGTTTTTCTCCACACAGTTTATGCGCACCGGGAGTGCCGTGCACCCTTCAGTTCACCAAGGCGCTTTTCCCGGGTGCTGAACCGATACTCGGTCACCTGCCGGTAGACTTCTCCGGGATGCAGAATGGTGCAGGGGAACTTCGGATGGTTGATCGAATCTGGATAGTGCTGGGTTTCGAGAACAAACGCATTGTGCTGCTGGTAGACTGTCCCGTTTTTCCCTTTTATCGATCCATCGAGGAAATTGCCGGAATAAAATTGCACGCCGGGCTCGGTGGTCCAGACCTCCATCAGACGGCCGGTCTCAGGCTCATAGACCTCAACGGCCTCCGCCAGCGAACCGCTCTGATTGCGAAGCACAAGATTATGGTCATATCCGATCGGCTTTCCGCCCATCGCTTCGAGATCCTTGCCAATCGGTTTGGGAATGGTGAAATCGATCGGCGTTCCCTTCACCGGAGCGATCTCTCCCGTGGGAATCAGAGTGTCGTCCACCGGCGTGTAGGAGTCGGCGTAGATCTTCATCAAATGGTCGCCGATGCTGCTTTTGCCCGCATCCTTCAGATTGAAGTAAGAATGATTGGTCAGGTTAATAGGCGTCGCTTTGTCGGTTGTCGCAAAGTATTGGATCTTGAGCGCGTTGTCGCCGGTCAGAGAATAAATGACCGTTGCTTTAACGGTTCCAGGATAACCTTCGGTGCCGTCGGGATCGGTTAGCGTGAATCGCACGGAGGGACCATCGGCAGTCATCGCGGTGTCGCTGTTCCAGATGCGCTTGTCATAGCCCTTGAACCCGCCGTGGAGGTGATTCAATCCATTGTTGACCGGCACGCAGTATCGCACGTTCTCGATCGTAAAAATCCCGCGCGCGATTCGGTTCCCGACTCTTCCAACAACGGCTCCGAAGTAGGGGCTTTGATCTTCGTATTGCTTGAAGTTGTCGAATCCGAGAACCACGTCGCCCATCTTTCCATCTTTGTCGGGGACGAAGAGGTTCGTGACCGTCGCTCCGTAGTTGATGATTTGAGCGGAGGCTCCCCTGGAATTGGTTAGCGTGTATTGGATGACTCCTTCCGCGTCCGGAAACGGCTTCGCTTCAATCGGACCGGCATAGCCATCCGCCGCGAGCAGCGCGGCGAGTGTGAACGCCGAAAAGGAAATCACGCCGGATATCAGCCGCCCAGCCACCATCGAAACCTCCACCGCTTGAACAATCAGACACAATCCCGGTCCGCAGCCGGGTGCGAGATCTGTCGTCGATGGGAACCATTCTAAAACACGGACAGCCCAAACGCGAGGTCACCGAGTCTATGAGGCAGATGCCCAGGTATTTGCCGCGGCAACTCCTCGCTCGCCGCAGTCGACAAGTCGCTATACTGCTCGTGGGCAGATCCACATTGACCCTGAGAAACGGGGAGTTCTTGATGGCTGAGAGATCGTTTGTAAATGCGGACTTAGCGGCCGCAGTCTTTTCCAACGTTCGGATGTCCTGCGTTCGCTTCGACGACGTCGATATGTCTTGCGCCAACGTCTACAACGCGGATCTTTCCGCGGTGCGCTTCGACGACGTCAATCTGCGTGGCGCGACATTTCGCAATGTCAGCCTCAACAGCGTTCGCATCGACGACTGCGATGTGCAGGGTCTTACCATCGATGGCTTCGACATTGCCCGGCTCATCGCTGAAGAACGGGTTCGCCGGCAACCTCAAGCGTGACGTTGTTCTGATGCGCATTGCGGCCTTCGTGATGAACGAGCTCAAAGAGCAGATCCGCTTTGCTGGCCGCCTCCACGCTCGTCTTGAGCTCGACGGTTTGATAATCGTGCAGCGTTGGCGTCAGCCTGCTCCGGAAGGTGATGTCGCCGGGAATCGTCCGGCGAATTTCCACGTCGATCGCCTTGTCCGTGTAGTTGCGGATACGCTGTGTATACACCTCGTGGGCATCGAAGCCGGCAACCGAAGAGCGGACCTCGATGAGATCCGCGCCGTCATCCACCCGGCGAAAAATATCGGCGCCGTTCAACCGCATCCAGATGTTGTCGCGTGAGGCCCGCAGCTTGATCAGCTCGAACATCACGCGCGGATCGGGACCCAAATTCATTTCAATTTTGTCGCCGACGGGAACGTATTTGATGTGCTGCGTCACCAGATATGAGAGCCCGTCGCGGCCGTTGTCGCGGAAGACCCGCACGATGCCGTCGGGCAGCGGCGACCCGCCAAGCTTCGACTCCTTGTTGTTGGTCAGAAGGTACAGCCGGACGAGGTCTTCGCCGTATTCAGCGGGCCGATAGCGGTAAGTGACTTTGAAGGGAACGCTTGCCGCGTCCAGGCTGCGCATGCGTTTTGACCAGCCGTCGGGAATCGTTTCCGTCCCTTCGATGGAAAAAATGAAATACTCGCTCAGCCCCTGCTTGATGATCTGCTTCTCGTCCGGCATCGGCGCGCTCGATGGCATCGCCGCGCCCTCCGCCTTGGCGCGCAGAAAGTCTTTGGCGGCATCGCGCTCCAGGCTTCGTCGTTCGGCCTGGTCCAGTTTTCCCAGCTCCTCCATCGGCATCTGTGCCAATTCCGCGATCTTCTGCACGAGATTGATTGTGCCGACCACCAGGCGGATGTGCGCGCCGTCATACTGCTCGCCGCTGTGGTTGAAGATGCGGACGAACCCTTCAACGCTCGCTTGCGTTTCGGTCTGATCGGCGATCGCGAGGTAGTCCGCTTTCCAGGTGATGCCGCTGGTGAAGTAGGTGATCTCAACGGTCGCTTCGCCGTCGAAATCACTCTGCACATTCCAGTAGAGCATCTGCGGCTTGTCGTGCGGGAAGGTGGTGTCGAGAACTTCGAGCTTCTCCGGGCTGCTGATGAACTTCAACTCGACCGACGTAGGGTCGATCAGCGTGTTGGCCCACGAAAACTCCAGGGGATTGACCCCTTTGCGAAACGTCAGCGTGCGCGTTTCGCGGACGAGCGTGATGTCCTCGCTGTTGTAGATCGTCAGTTGCACGCTGTCGCGCTTCGGAACCGTCGACAGATCGACGTTGCGCGCGAACGCCGGAGCCGTTAGCAAAATCGTGAGAAGACCGGCAACGACCGATTGCCATTGCGCGGCCCGGCAGCTCTTCCCCCTCCCCTGATACTCCAGGGGAGGGTTGGGATGGAGGGGATCAGAGGAAGCGGCACTTGGTGTTCTCTCATCGAGAGGCGCTACTTTAGGCGCTACTTTGTTACGCATTGATTACCACTCGTTCTTAAGGGTGATATTAAGTTTCTGGACGACCTTCTCCGCTTTGCCGTCGGCGTTGCGAGGCTGCAGCTTCACGTGAAACAGCAGTTGCTCGAATGTGCTCTGGTCAGGGTCAGGCGCGCCAAGGGTGGTCGACTTGCCGAGTTCCCATTGCACATCGCGACCGCTGTCGCCGCGCACTTCGTCGCGCAGATGGCGGAGGTTCTCCTGCACATCCAGCGTGACCGCCTGATTCTTGAAGTTCTCGATCTCGTACTTCACCGTCAGTTCCTGGTCGGAGAGGTTCCCGGCAATGCGATGCCTCTCGTTCTTCTCGATCGTCCGGCGAACCACGATGTCCTGCGCCACGCCCAGATACAGCTTCATCTCATCATCGATCGGCGTGAACTTTCCCCAGTCTTCTCCGAGAAACGTCGTCGACTGATCCGCATCCTTCGGACCGGGAGCGATGAAAATGCGCACCTTGCCGTACGGCAGCGGCGCGGCGCCCATGCCGTCTTTCTTGTCATTTTTCAGGACGTAGTGCATCGGCACCCGCAGTTTATTTTCCGCCTGATCGATGTAGCCGAACTCCGCGGGATCACATGTGTATGTCTTTCGCACCGGCACTTTCGCAAACCGCGAAACGAGAATTTCCTTTGTTTCGTTCAGCCCAATCGGCTTCAGAAACTCTTTGCCAACGCCGGCCCATAAACCGGTGCTGCCGAACTCCTCGTTCGCAAAATTCTCCAGCCGCATGTATTGGCTGAGCGAGAGCGAGGTTTCATCGCGATCGGCGATTGCGCGGTAGGCAAAGCTTTTCGTGAGATTGCCGAGGATGTAGCTGATGCGAACCCGCGCCGGCCCCGACGCCGAGGCCCCCACCGACCAGACCAGCGCCGCCTCGTCGGGCGGATAGCTGACGGAGAGCACCTTCACGTCAGAGCCGCGATCCCCCGCCGCTCCGACCACGCGGAAAACGATCGTGTCTGGGTCGATCTGTGTATTGGCCCAGGAAAAGTCGACCTGGTTCTCCCCTTTCACCAGGGGAATGATGCGTTCCTCTTCCACCAGCGTTGCGCCTGGATTATCCAGTTGAATCTCCACGCGTTCGCGCGCGGAAGCGTGATCAGCTTGACGCGTCCCCACGCGGGGCCGGAGCTTCCCGCAAGGATCATTGTCGCCAGAATCCATCTCCATCCGTGCCGGGTTGTCATCAGAACCTCCGTCATGCTCCCCCGCGTGCTGTAGACGACGGCGTGTGGAGAAAGTTCCGCGAATTTTGTTTTGTCACGAACCATTTCGCTACAATCCCGCCGTCCTGAACGAATCGTCGAACTCGGCGAAGCGGATCGCCTGGGTCGGATCGTTTGAAAATTGCGCGAGGTAGTTCGTTGTCGTCCAATGCAAAAACTGATCGGCCTCGTTCGGATCGAATGACAGAATCAAGGCAGGAATTGTTGCGCGTCGGCATTCCCGTGCTGCTGTTGTCGATCGGGGCGTTCCTGGCTGCATGGCATTTCGTCAAACCTGCCCCGCCCCATCGCGTGGTGATCGCGACGGGCTCGAAAGACGGCGTCTACTATGCGACGGCACAGAAGTACGCCCGCTATTTCGCTGCCAACGGCATCGAGCTGGAAGTGCGGGAAACCGGCGGATCGTTCGACAATTTCAAGCTGCTCGACACTCCCCATGGGGACGTCGACATCGCCATCGTTCAGGGCGGCTCTTCGCCCCCCGCCTCGGATCGGCCGCACATCCAGGCGGTTGCAGGGATTTATTACGAACCAGTATTGGTCTTCTACCGTGGCGAGCCGCGGATCACCGAATTGCCCCAACTCGCCGGAAAGAAAATCGCCATCGGCGGCGAGGGAAGCGGAGTGCGCGCGATGGCGCAGATGCTGCTGAATGAGGCAGGCGTCTCCGACAACACGGCGAATACGAAGCTCCTCGACGAGGGCGGCGACAAAGCCGCCGATGCTCTCGTGTCCGGCCAGATCGATGCCGCGTTCTATGTCATCTCCCCCGATGCGCCGCTGATCGCCCGTCTGCTCGAAACACCCGGCATCCATCTCATGAGCTTCGATCACGCCCGCGCGTATGGCCGGCGGCACCCGTTCCTCTCAGCCATCACGCTGTACCAGGGCGTGGTCGACATCAAGCGAGATCTTCCCGAAGCCGACGTTCAGCTCATCGCCGCTCCGGCTACAATTGCCATCCGCGATTCGACGCATGAAGCGATCATCCAGCTTCTCGTTCGCGCGGCAGAGCAAACCAACGGCGGCGCGACGCTGCTCTCCGACCCAGGCACGTTTCCCAGCGCCGACCGCTCAGAGCTGCCGATCAACAAAGACGCTCTCTACTTCCTCAAAAACAAACCCAACTTCCTCCAGCGCATCCTCCCCTTCTGGCTCGCGTCCCTGGTCGAGCGCACGCTGATTCTGATCGTGCCGTTGCTGGTGGTGCTGGTGCCGCTGATCCGCATGATGCCGATCGCGTACAAATGGCGCATGCAGAGCAAGATCCTGCACCGCTACAAGCGTTTGCGGCGGCTCGAAGAGACGCTCAACCGCAACTCCTCGCCGGCGGAAATTGACGGCGTCCAGCAGCAATTGGCGGCGATGGAAAAAGAACTGGGGACGCTCAAGCTTCCCGTATCCTTTGCGGAGCAGTTGTATAACTTGCGGACGCACGTTGCGTACGTGCGCAAGGGCGGATGGGAAGCCGCGATCGGCCGAGGCGACGGCCCAGGCGACGAAGTAGTCGTTCGCAGGGGTCTCGCTACCATTTATTCGAAATCATTTGGTCGCCCGAGGTGCGGCAGCTGCTGACGAGCGCCGTATTGATTAGGCGGCATTTCCCCTACTCCGCGATGTATTTTGCCCGCAGTTCTGCCCGAACTATTTCCCACGGCTTGCCCTCACCGCGGTTCGCCTGCGAGAGACCTTCTTCGATGGCCGCCAACGTATCGTCATCCAGATCCTCGGCTTCGAGTTGTTCCAGCGTCTGAAGAGCAAAGCGAAGCGCGTCATCCGCGCTGGCGAATCCGGCCTTCTTCATTCGTTCGTCCAACAGTTGCTGTGTCTCGGCGCTAAGGATGACGTTCATGGTAGGCTGTACCTCCGCTTGGTATTCTATCGTGACGGTGCTACGGCGCATATTGTCCCGGCTTGTATACTCGAGATGGTGCAAGCCTGAATGTCGCACGCTGGTCACGTCATAGACTTCTTGTGGTGGACCCTCGCCATAACGGGGACGGAAGCCGCGGATGTACATCCGCGGCTGCGATCGGCGTGCTGACGTGAGACGCGAGCACCAGCGCTACCCTTTGAATTTGATCCTCACGAAATCCACCGGCGCGGCGGTCGATAGCGCATCTGTCAGCGCCAACACACCATTGCTCACGCTTACTGCCGCGGTTCCGGAGACGAACGGATGATTCTTTTTGAGCTTGGCGTTGACGACAAGCTTGCCGTTGGCTTCGATGGCATCTGCGCCGGAAGTAATCGTCGAATCGCCCGCGCCGATCTGAACGGTGTATCGCCCGTCAGGGAGCGCGATCTGCCAGATCGCTGCACCGGGGGATCCGAGCAGATTAAACGTGGCGTTGCGCGGATCCTTCACGCCGGGGCGAGTGGCGGCATTGGCGGTATTGTCGCTGCTCCAGCCGAACGTGAGGCTGTTGCCGCGGTCGCCGTAAGGCAGACCCGTATCCTCAAGATAACCCGCGACGGCAGGACCGCTGGCAGGCTCGAAGTTGATCTTCAATCCATCCGCCGCTGGATTCGCCGCGGGCTTGGGCTTTGGAATCGATTTGGCGGCGCCCTTTTTCGTGGCGCTGATGATCGTGCCCGTGGCTCGGGAGCGCTTGAGCGTGGCATTATTCGCGCCGGTCAGTTCGACGACGAAAGTCTGATCCGGCAAATGCGCCGTGGAGCCGTTGACCTGCACCGTCACCGATTGCTGTGCAACTCCCGCGGCAAACGAAAGCTCCCCCTTGCTGGCCTGGTAGGCGATGCCGGATTTGGCGGTGCCATCGACGGTTTGGTAACGCAGCGATGACGTGCCATTCAGATTGCCCGATCGAGTGACAGTGAACGTGAAGTCGGTGGTTCCCTTGGCAACGTCGACTTTCCTGACATTGGCGATGCTGATCGTTGGCGCCGCGTCCGCAGGACCAGCGGCGGCCGAAGTCGACAATGCGCCGGAGGTCGACGCCAGCGTGTAGAGGCCGCCGTTCGCTCCTCCGGGAATGCTGATCGGCAAAATCGGGATCGGCCCGGGGTGGTATCGGCCGAAGACAAAGGTGTTTGCCGTCGCGGTATTGTCGGCGGCGTACGGGTCGGTGCTGGGATCAGCGGCGCTCACTGCCGCGGTATCGGTGAGCTGACCTGTTGCGGATGCGGTGAAAGTGACGGATACCGTTGCCGACGCCCCGACTGCGAGATCGCCCAGGCTCGCGGAGACCTGCGTCGCCGAGCTTCCGGTGATGGTCCCCTGGCTCGTGCTGCTGGAGACATAGGTAACGCCGCTGGGGAGCGCGTCGGTGAAGGAGAGGCCGCTCGCGCCCTCGGGGCCGTTGTTGGTGACCGTAAATGAATCGGTGATGTCCTGACCGACCTGCGCGAAGTAACCGCCGGCGTCAGACGTGACGGCCACTTCCGCCCCGCTGCTGCCGACGACCGGTGTATCGACGCTGGCATAGTTGTTGTCGTAAGACGGATCGATCGAGTCGGAGTTGATCGAGACGCTGTTGCTCAAGGTGCCGTAGGCAGTCGGTTTGAGGACAATGGTCACCGTTGCCGACGCCCCACTGGCGAGACTGCCGAGTTTGACGTCCGCCTCGCCGCTGTTGGTGGTTGTATCGACCGATCCCGTGCTGCTGGTTGCCGAAACGAGCGTCGCTCCGGCCGGAAGATTATCGATAAGAGTAACATTGGAGGCCGAGCCGGGGCCGGTGTTGGTCACCAATTCCGTATAGGTGAGGTTGGAATTCAACACGACGCTTGGGCCGCTTGCAGCCAGCGCGACGCCGACGTCGGCGGACTGCTGCAGTGCAACGCTCACGGTGCCTGAGGAGTTGACCGCGGCAACATCGATCCCGGCGTCGTTGTTGAAGTCATCGGTGGCAACCGCCGACGGGCTGGCGCCCATCGGAACGTCGACTGCGGCGCCGAACGTGCCGTCGCCGTTGCCGGGGACAACCGTTACGGCATTCGCGGAGGCATTGGCAATGATCAGGTCGTCGATGCCGTCGCCGTTGACATCGTCCACGGTGATCGACATCGGCCGGCCGGAGATTGGGATGACGATCGGCGCAGCAAACGTGCCGGTGCCGGTCGAGTAAGTGAAGTCGCTGCCGCTAGATCCGCCAAGGAAGACCGGGCCCGTGGATGAAACCGCCGAGTTGGTAGCAAGGGGAGTTGCGATCGGAGAAACGGGAATCGGATCGATCGGAATCGGCGGCTCTGTTTCAGTCACCGTCGTTGTGTTTCCCAGGAGCACGTCGACCTGATTCTGTCCAGGCATGGTGACCGCAAGATCGGTGACGCCATCGCTGTTGAAGTCCCCTGTCGTAATTCCCGTTACACCCGGAGCCGCCGTCTCGCTCAATGGGCGCCGAAGGTCCCATCGCCGTTACCGGCGAAAACTTCCACCTTACCCGCTGTTGGATTCGTGACTGCCAGGTCCTCATTGCCATCCTGGTTAAAGTCGCCGCTCACTATGCCGACGAGCGGATCGCCCGAGACTTTCATCGGCTTCTGAAGCGTCCCGTCCCCATTTCCGAGCAGGACATAAAGGCCCCCGGCGCCGGCCACGGCGATGTCGTCGTTGCCGTCGTTGTTGAAATCGTCGGTTACGAGAGACACCGGCCCCTGCCCGCCGGGCTCGACGTGGAACGTCATCGCTTTTGCGAAGCCGCCGGTTTGATTGCCGTCGGAATCGACCTTGGCGAGCAGGACGCTGATATCGCCGCTGCCGGCATCGGCAGTGACGATATCGTCATAGCCATCGTCATTGAGATCGTCTGTCGCGATCGCCGTCGGATCGGCGCCGACCGGATAACTCGCCGGCTTGCCAAACGTCCCGTCGCCATTCCCGAGCAGAACGCTCACGCTGTTAGTGCTGCTGTCGGCGACGGCAAGATCCTCGTTGCCGTCACCGTCCAAGTCGTCGGTAGTCAACGCGACCGGCGAAGAGCCGGCCGAGACCTGCATCGGCGACTGAAATGCCGGAACACTTGCAGACAAGAAGACTCGGCGTTCGAGCAACTCGACCCAAGCAGATGCCGACGCCAGCGCATGGCTGCAGGCTGGCCGCGGAATCATCGGAGATCCCGTGGGAATTCGCCGCCGGGCGGATCGCTTTGTCATGAGAAACTCGTTTTGCAGAAAGAGTCGATCGCGCCCAAACGAAGCTCGCCTAACCAGGCAAAGTCTACCGCCAAAGCAGCCAGAGTCGACCGATCGCTATCCGAGAGGCGGAGCAAGGCGATCGATCGCCACTACTAATCGCCACACCCGAGAATTTCGTAATGCTTGTGCGCTGATCACCATTTGACACGATACGCGCTCTAACTGAAGGAACGTGCGCGATTACGCGCACGTGCCAGCAGTATGCTGCCCTTAGGGCAGCCGCTAAACGGTTTTTGGAAGCGCGTAATCGCGCAAGGTCATATAGCCTCAATGAACGCGCGGGAACACACCCAGTGCGAAGGCGATGCTGCCCTGCGGCGCAGCCGCTCAATGTGGTTTCACAAAGCGCGTGATCGCGCAAGGTCACGTGGATTTCCATGCTGATTCCAGGACTCGTTTCCATCACCTTTCGCGAGTTGCCGCCGGAGAGGATCGTTGCGCTCTGTGTTGAGGCCGGCTTGCGCAGTATCGAATGGGGCGGCGACGTCCATGTGCCGCACGGAGATCTGGCGGCCGCGGCGCGCGTGGGCCAGTTGACGACCGCCTCCGGCTTGGAGGTATCGGCCTATGGATCGTACTACCGGGCGGCTGTCAGCCAATCGCAGGGGCTGACGTTCGACTCGGCATGCAAGACGGCGCTGGCTCTGGGCGCTCCGATCGTCCGCGTCTGGGCGGGGAACATGGGATCTTCGGAGGCGGACTCGTCAACGCGATGCGCGATCATCACCGATCTTGCGTCTGCCTGTGACAGAGCGGCCGCTGACGGAATCGGCGTGGCGCTGGAATTTCACGCCGGGACGCTCTGCGATCGACCCGAAGCGGCGCTGCAACTAGTCAATGCAATCGCGCGGCCGAATCTCACGACCTATTGGCAACCGCCCAACGGAGTGGAGCAGGACGAGTGCGCGCGGGGGTTGCGATTCATGCTCGAACACGTCCAGAACGTCCACGTGTTCCACTGGTGGCCGGATCACGAGCATCGCCTGCCGCTGGAGGCGGGCGCGCCACGCTGGCGAGAATATTTCCGCCTGCTGTCACAGACCGCAGTACGACGGCACGCCTCGCTGGAATTTGTCCGGGACGGCGACGTCGAACAGTTTAAGAATGATGTGCTCACGCTTTGTGCGCTGTTGGAGGAGGTCCGTTAGTTCCAAGCGGCTTGAGAACTGAAGACTCACCCACCCCGCCGCTCGGAGGCTACACGCCGCCCCGGTAATGCGCCCGGCGGAAAGCCGCGGGCGTTGTCCCCATCGCTTGGCGAAAAACACGCCCGAAGTTCTGCACGGCCGTGAATCCGCAGCGACCCGCAACACGCTCGATCTTCTCATCTGATTCCAGCAGCAGCCGGCGCGCCCGCTCTACTCGAACGCGAACGATCTCATCATGCGGCGTGCGGTTCAGCTTCTGGGCGAACTGCCTTTCCAGCCAGCTTCGACTTACGGGCACTTCCTTCATAATGTCGCTGACATCGCACGGATCGCAGGCGTGATCGCGGATGAACGCGACCGCCGCGGCCAACTGCGGATCATCGACCGCCTGCACATTGGTGCTCAGACGCTGGACAACGCCCAGCGGCGGAACATGAATCACCCGCTCTGCATCCGGAAGCGCGTCGCCGTGCAACAGGCCATCCAACTGGCGCGCCGCGAGATATCCCACCCGGCTGAAATCGACTTCGACACTGGACAGAGGCGGAAATGAGGTTTCGCAGACCAGGTCATCATTGTTGGCGCCGATGATGGCGACACGATCCGGCACGGCGATATCGGCTGCCAGGCAGGCGGCGGCGAGATCGTGGGCGAGAGAATCATCAATGGCGAAGATGCCTGCCGGCTTGGGGAGAGCCTGAAGCCAGTCGATCAGCGCCGGCCAATGGGAATGCTCCACGAACTGATTTTGGTCCTGCGTGTCCAATGGCACCTGCCTGCAGGAAAAGCCGCGTGCGCTCAGCGCCGCTTCGAAGCCCTCAAGACGTCGGGTCGTAATTCCTCCGCGCCCAGCACCGTAAAACGCGAAGTGGCGCAGCCGGCATTCCATGAGGTGCTCGGCAGCGATGCGACCGATCGCCACACTGTCGGCGCAGACGACAGGAAATTGTTTCGGATCGTGACTGCCGGAGCAACTGACGATATGCCGGGAGCGAAGCCGGACGGCTTTGAGAAACTGAGCATTGACGCCGGCGACAATCGCTCCATCGCACTCCGGCCAAGGGTGACGCTCCGGATTCCGCAAACGCAGATCCTCGTGAAGCAGCCATTCGTGCCGTGTGTTCGAGTAGCGCGCCACGCCACGGAGAATCGCACGGCCGTAGTTGGTCATTCCATTGACAGCTACTCCGACAATCAGCCGCTTGTCCGCCATGCTTGATCCAATTTTTTTCTCAGCCAAAGAACGGAAAAGCCCCCAACTTTCTAATCAACTGCAAGGCGGAATCGCCGAGTGCGTCAAATTATGTTATGACGCAAAATGAGCAATGAAACAAGCAAAAGATGCTTTTTTGCGGTGGCCCTGCATGGTTACCATCGAGAAGTGTGTGCTGAAAGCGGTTATTGAGGGGTTTGATAGACGCGTGGACAAACACAGTTACTGAACCGGGCAGCTACTTCCACCTCGATGTGCTGGGCACCGGCGGCAGCGGCAGTCTCGCGCTGACGTACAGCGCCACGCCCGAGCCCGCCACCGCGACGCTGGTTTTGGGCGGAGCCCTGCCGATGCTGATAGGCCGTCGACGCAGAAGGATGATCGCGACTGCGAATGATACGCTCAAAATCTCGCCGTTGAGGAATTACTGATGTCGCGACTTCGCGGGTTATATGTTTTGGACCCAAACTCCTTCGGGCTGATCTATGGCCCTGAGGAACAATGCGACATTGCGGCATTGGTCGACATTGTCGCCCCGCCTCTGTCAACCCGTGAGTTGCTCGGCCGCCAGGAACTTCTGGCACACGTCGACGTGCTCTTTTCCGGCTGGGGCGGGCCGCTCCTTGACGAGGCATTCCTGTCGGCCACGCCCCGTCTCAAGGCGGTCTTCTACGGGGCCGGATCCGTCGGCTCGATCCTCACGGCCGCCGTGTGGGAGCGCGGGATTGTCCTTACCACCGCACTGGAAGCGAATGCGGTCCCGGTCGCGGAATATGCGCTGGCTGCGACTCTATTCTCTCTGAAGCACGGCTGGCGGCTGGCGCGGCAAACGGGGGAACATCGCCGGCATCCGGATCGCAATCAGGTTCCCGGCTGCTATGGCAGCACCGTTGGGCTCATTTCGCTGGGCGCGATCGCCCGGAAATTTCTGAAGCTGCTCCGGCCGTTCAATCTCAACGTGCTGGTCCACGACCCGTTCCTCGCGAGCGAGGAAGCCAAAGATTTGGGCGTGGAGCAGGTGTCGCTGGACGATCTCTTTCGGCGCAGCGATGTGGTTTCGCTTCACACGCCATCGTTTCCCGAAACACGGGGAATGATCACCGGCGAGCACATCGCTTCGATGAAACCCGTCGCCACGTTTATCAACACCGCACGCGGTGAACTGGTGCGCGAGGCGGAATTGATCGCCGTGCTCTCACGGCGAACCGATCTGCAGGCGGTATTGGACGTGACAGTCAAGGAACCGCCGGAGCCTGATTCTCCGCTGTATCAACTGGAGAACGTGGTGCTCACCCCTCACATCGCGGGGTCGGCCGGCCCGGAGTGCCGGCGGATGGGGCGATGCATGGTCGATGAGCTCGAGCGATATCTGGCGGGCAAGCCCTTGAAATACGCGGTGACGGAGGAGTTGGCGATGCGTTCGTCGCATCGTCCCGTAGAAGCGCATATTCGTCATGCGGAGCCGGTGACGACGGTCACAGGCTGAGTGATTGGGGATCAGGTATGGAGATGCGCCGTTGCGCAGTGCTTCGCTTTGCATCTGCCGCCAGCGTGTCCAAACGGCGCTTCTCATTGGTGACGCAAACTGAGCAGAGTAATACGCAAAGCTAGCTTTGAGACACACCGCCGACGGCGTATTATATGTGGCATAAACGAAATCTTAAGCAGGCTCCCGCCGCTCGCGAGGGCGCTTCGTCGGAGCCGTGGCGTCACACCCCCGCTCGAGGAAACGATCATGTCTCACACCTCACCTTTTGCATTGGATGGAGTCAACACCAATGGCGCTGGCTATCCATTATTTGAGTCGCGTAGAGCAAGCCGCCGGGAACGGATCAGGCTGCAGTTTCGGAGAACCGGATTTACCCTCGTGGAGCTGCTGGTGGTGATTGGCATCATAGCCGTATTGATCTCTCTTCTGATGCCGGCCCTCTCCGTTGCCCGACAGCAGGCACAATGGGTTGCCTGCGAGGCGAATCTGCGCCAGCTCGGACAATGCTGCTTCATGTACGCTGCCGACCACAAGGGGCAGCTCCCGCCTCTCTATACCGATTATTCGACCACCCCGGCGAACACTTACATTGGTGGACCGCTCGGGCACAGGCCGTTTGGCGTTTATGGTGTGCTGAACGATTATGGCATGCCCTTGAACAGCTCCGCGAAAGTGTGTCCGACGATCGCGGCAAATCTTCCGCTCACGCTGCCCAGTGCCGGCTCGTACGATCCTAACGAAACGTATTCCTATCGGTATAACCAGGTGGTTGGTGGTGGCCTTACGACAAATGGATTTCCGGGCCCCCAGGCAGATCCCTCCGACACGAGCGGGAACGGTTTTGTCTACTCCAGGCCGTTGAAGCTGACCGACTGCGGAGGCGTTTACGGGGCGAGCACCGGGCTCTTCTGTGATTCCTATCAGAACTTTTGTGCAGAGGGGAGCTATTACATCAACGGTTGGTCAGGCTACCGCTGGACCTGCAACGTGTCCGGGGGGAAGGTCAGTACCAATAATGGCCATCAGCAAATACACGACTTCAGCATCGTCCACTTCGTAAAGATCCGGACAGACGGCAGCCAGGTTGGCACATCAAATGTTCTGTATTGCGACGGATCGGTCCGCGGGGTGTCACTAACAACGAATCCCACGGGAAGCCCGCTGAATTACATCATCTATCCAGATACCGGATTGGTGCCAAACGTCGCGCCATGAGCGATTTGACAAGATTTGCCGTGCTTTGAAAGCATTGGTTCTCACCCGTGGCTTTGCCGGAATCGGTGTATGGCGCTGCGAGACAATATCCATAAAAATCAAGTGCTCGCCGGCATCATTGCTTGCGGAGCAATCGGCGTCAGCGTCTTTTTCGTCTTTCGTCAGGCTGGCGGCGTGGGCGCCGCGTCGGGCGTTAGCGCGTATTTTTCCGCGGATGATGGAAAGACCTGGTTTAAAGACGATATGGTTCGCGCGTTCCCGTTCGATCGTGATGGAAAGCCTGCGTATCGAGCGGAGATTTTTCGTTGCGGCTCGATGACCTTCTGTGGTTATCTGGAATCGCTGCCGGATGGAGCCAGGGATGGGATCAATGCGTTGCCCGCCAACTGGCAGGCCCGATACGCGGCACTGCAGGCTGACTCCGATCAAATTGCGGTAAAAAAGCCGGGCGACACGAAATGGGTGCATCGGCGCGATAAACAGTTCGAGCAGATCACCCATCCAAAATGTCCCGACGGAACCGACGCCGAGCGTCTCAACGCGAACCTGAACTGATACACCACGAACCACAATGAATCTGCGCGAATCACTAGGAAAGAATTCGACTCCAGCGGCCGCGGTTGCAGGCGCGGCTCTGCTGCTGAGCTTATTCTCCATCATCCGCCAAGTTTCCAGCAACACGCCGCCCGCGCCGGCAAACAAAGAATTCTTCTCAGACGACGACGGAAAGACATGGTTTACCTCCAACAGCCTCACGGCATTTCCGTTTGCCCACGACGGCAAGCAGGCCTATCGCGCAAGAGTTTTCCGCTGCGGATCGAAGCTGTTCTGCGGCTACCTGGAAGCACTTCCGGACCAGGTGCGGGAGGGGATCAATTCGCTCCCGGATAATTGGCAAGCCCGTCTCTCTGCGCTGCAATCCGCCTCCGATCAGATCATGGTGAAAAAGCCTGGCGGGACCGATTGGGTCAGCCCAGGACAGGCGAAGTATTGGAGTACGGTGACACCAGTTTGCCCCGCCGATTCGCAGCAATCCCCGATACTCGTCAACGCCAATCAATAACATGCGCACTCAATCGAGAAACCTCCAACTCGATTCGCTTGGTTGGCTCGGGATTCTGTTGGTCTGTTTTTCGGCTGACTTCTCCTCCGCTCACGGAGCTGTTTACCAATGGTCCGCCCCGATTGACGAGGCAATTTCTCCCGAGACGAAGGACCATCCCCGCGCATTCCTCTGGATTCCCGAGATTTGTCAGCGTGTGCGGGCGGTGGTGATCGCCGATCAAAACATGCAGGAGGAGCAGATTTTCCAGGATCCGGATTTTCGCAAAACGCTCACAGATCTGGGATTCGCCGAGATCTGGATCGCGCCGGCGATGGGAACCGACAGCTTTCGCTTTGACAAGGGTGAAGGAGCAATTCTCGAGAAACTCCTGAAGACGCTCGCGAGCCAGTCGGGCTACGGGGAAATTGAGTTCGCTCCCCTGGTGCCGACAGGGCACTCGGCGACGGCGGGCTGGGGATGGGACGTGGCGGCGTGGAATCCCAAACGCGTGCTCTGCGTGCTTTCCATCAGCGGCCAATGGCCGTATTTCGGTTCGAAGTACTGGGGCGATCGGAGCGTCGATGAAGTGCCCGGCCTCACTACCAAGGGCGAGTTTGAGATTCAGGGAAATCTTGAGAGCGGCTGGTATGCCGGGCTGAAGGGTGACTTTTATCAGAAGCATCCGGATGCCGCGTTCACGCAGGTTGTCGAGCCGGGCGACGGCCATTTCAGCGCATCGAAAGAGAAGATCGCGTTGATCGGGATGTATCTTCGCAAGGCCGCGCAATACCGGTTGTCCGCGGGAGATGTCTCGAGCGGTCCGGTCAAGCTTGTCCCAATGGATGCGGAGATGGACGGCTGGCGCTACGAAGTGTGGCACCTCAACGCGCCTCCGTCGGCCGCCGCCGGTCCCGTCTCCAAATACAACGGCAAGAAAGACCGCTCCTTCTGGGCTTTCGATGAAGAGATGGCCAAAGCGATCGAGAACTTCCAAAGCGCATTTCGCGGTCAGCCCAACGTCCTGATCGGCTACAGACAACGGGAAGGCCTCAGCCCGCCTCGCCCGGATCATGCGATGGTTCACCTGCAATTTCAGCCAATAGATGATGGCATGACGTTCAAGCTGTCGGGCGGCTTCTGGGACAAGGTTCCGCAGACCGCGGATGACAAACCCTCGGAATGGGACGGCTGGCTGAGCGAAGGCGTCAAACTGGTTGTACAGAATGACCCGATCGATCATCCTCAAAACGAATCCGACAAAATGAGGATCTCACCCATCTGCGGGCCCGTGCTGCAAAAAGATCTGGATACGTTCGTGATTCGGTTCGATCGTGTCGGCTTCAATAACCCCAAACGCTCCAGCGACATGTGGTTTTTCCTCACTTATCCCGGGGATGGCAAGTACAAGAAAATGGTTCAGCAGGCGGAATTGCGATTCCCGCTAACGAACACGAAAGGCAAACCGCAGGAGATCGATTTCCCGAAGATCCCGGATCAGCCGGCCGCGCACTCCGCTGTGCCGATCAAGCTGCAGGCAACGTCCAGCGCCCGCATCCCCGTCTACTACTATGTTCGCGAAGGGCCGGCCGAAGTGGACGACCATGGCACGCTCACCCTCACCCGAATCCCGCCCCGCAGCAAGTATCCGATATTGGTGACTGTCGTGGCTTGGCAATGGGGACGCTCGACCGCCCCGCTCATTCAGTCCGCCAAGCCGGTGGAACAGACGTTCCGGATTGCGGGCCCGTAAGAAGAGATCCAACAGGAAAGAAGCCGCGGATGTACATCCGCGGCTGCGAGCGGCTCGCGAACCCCGCGCTGCCCCGTCTCACGCCAATTCGATGTACGTCGCGGAGTGCGCGGCGAGCCAGCCGGGAGCAGATGGTACTTGCGGCAATGTGCGCGCTGCGCTCATTTTGCTGATGTCCAATGGGCTGGACCGATGGTTGACGAGGACAAGACGATTGCCAAATCGTGCGAACTCCAGACCCTTGACCGGCGCGATGGGCAGCAGCGGGGATGAGCCGATGAGCGCCGCGATGGGAGTTTCCTTCAGCAGCACCACCGGATGCATCTCACGCCGGCCGTACGCGGGCGGAACAATCGGCATCGTGCGGCGCGAATAGGCGTAGCCGTATTGAAAGCCGAATGAGAGAACGCGTCCGGCGCCGACGTCGGTTTGGGCGATCGCGCGATCGCCGGTCCGGATGTACGTTCCCAGCGCCTTTCCGCCGCGAAACGCGACGGTGGACCAGCCGTGCGGAATCACCTCTTCCTCCCACTGGATGCAGTCGAATTCGCAGGCCGCTTCCTCGATGCCAAGCGCTCGCCGCGCCAATTCGCAGTGCGGCCCGTGCAGCAGCGTGCCTCCTTCAGTCACAAATTTGCTGACCGCGGCTTCGAGCGCCGCGTTGTCGCCCAGGTCGTAGAGTGAATCATGCGGAACGACCAGATGCTTGTACTGCGCCAGCGTGCCAGCGGCGACCTGGGCCGGATGCAGGATATCGACATGCCACCCGAGATCCGCGAACTGGGAATACCAGCCCAGCAAATCCATCCGATGCCGGCCTTCAACATCGACTTCGAGCGGTTCATACAGACTCATCTCGGCGGGGAACAAAATCGCAACCTCACGGCGGCGCGGCTGCTCGAGGAGCGGAATTACGTCCGCGGCCCAACGATTTCCCGCGCAGGGAGTCTTTGAAGACCGGGTCCATCCGGAACAGAACGCCGCCATCGTCAAGACCGCTATAGCCGTAATTGTGCATTCGCTTCGCGCCCGCGGCGACGAGCGTTCCGATCGCTTCGGCGGGAGGCACGACGCTGTAAATGTCGCCGTTTACATGACGCCCGAGGTAGAGCCCGGCGGTGAACGGCCGACTCTCGCTCGCGCAGCGCATGATCGAACCTTCAACGCTCAGCGCCATCGCATCGGCGCGATTGTCGGCATTCAGCGGAGACGCGATAAATAACACACCATCGACGTGTGCTGCGCAGCGGTAGATGTCCAGCGCCCGCTGGCCTGTCTGCCACATCGTTTGGCCCGGGGGATTGAAGAAGTAGCCCCATTGATGGAGCACCGGTTCGGCGAAGAGTTCCGGATCCAGCTCGCGCCAATGCCGCTTCATTGTGGCGAGATATTCCTCCAGCTCGCCAGCCAGATAGGTTTGATTGTCAATCCAGCGATGAAAGTCCGGCGTCCGCTTCTCAAAATCTTCCAGGGTCGGACGCGCAATCCACCCAGTTCAATTCCCCGGGCGCAGCCAATACTCGCAGGGCTTCAGTTGCGCGAAGGCCGTCGCGGAAATTCCGTACCGTTGATTGAGCTTTGCAATATTGCCTTCATAGCGTCTTTCGAGCCACGCCAGATATCGCTGCTTTCCTTCCGCGTCGAAGCTCGGTTTGGGGATCGGCTCAAACATCGTCTGCATGACGATGCGCGGCGGCGTGCCGGGCAGACGCCGCATGCCGTTGCGATACAGCTTGAGCAGGCCGCGCACGTGATCGACCATCGTCTGCTGCGCGCGGGGTGACCAATATTTGTAGGTCCCCATCGGTTTGCCGTCGGGAAGCATCGGCTCTTCGCCCCGCACAGGCGGCACGTCGCGAATGGTCGGATAGAGGTTGTCGCCGCAGAGATACAGAGCCAGGTGCGAGTAATCCAACCCTCGCGCGGCGGCCTCCTGCATCATGAATTCCTGCATCGCGACGTAAGGGCTTGCGGGTTCGCCGCGATAGCGCGCGAAGAAGTCCTCCCATGCCTTGGAGTCGAGATTGATGCTGTTGAACCCAAGTTCGGCCACCTCGGCGATGCCCCGGCGGACACTTTCGCGGTCGCTGAAGAATGGCTCAAAGAAATTTCCGAACCAGATGCTGAGCATGGGGCTGCCGTCAGAATGCATACCGTTCTCCATCGATCATTGCCTCGTTTCGTAAAACGGCTTTGTCTTGTTGCGAATGAATGTGCGGAAAATGCTCGGCAGGCTAAAATAGCCTCGACACAATCGCACGTCAGCGGCGTCGCTAGGAGCGGCCGCGGGCTCGTGAGCGGGGGCGCGAGAATACAGCGCGTACCAGACCGATGATCACTATCGCTCCAAAGGCCACGCTCAGCGGCAACCAGAAAACCCGCATGCCGTGCAGGACGTTCGTGAGGTTGATCTGGTTGGAGAAGTCGAGCGGCGGTTTGGTTGGTGGCACGCCTTTAGTCTACGTGCGGTCCCTTCGCTCGCAATCATCAGCGACTTCCAGCGCTTCGCGAAGTTTACCACGTGGCTGCAAAACATCCGCGACGAACGGCGCAGGCGGCACGGATCACTCGCATTGCCTGCTAATTCGCAGAGCGCAAAATAGCGAAGGCTTCCCGCTACTTCTTCTTGCCAATATTCGCTTTGGCTTTGGCCGCCAGGTCCTGCTTCTTCTTCTGATCGGCACTGTCGGTCTTGGCTTTCTTCTGTGACGCTTGTTTTTGAACTGCCTTCGGTGATCTGTCGCCCATGGTAATTTCGACTTTCTGGTAGGAGTTGGCTGCTTCGTGGAACACGGTAGTTCTTTGGCGACGAAGAAACAATCGGGCGCCAATCACGATTCTCCCAAAAGCAGTTGCGTCGCCCGACGGCACAACTCCCGCGCATAATCCGTCCACACTCCCTGGCCCCAATACCGAAAACAGCTCGTTTGGGTGATCAGCAAATGAAAGAGCGCATTGCGATAGCGGGGATCAGACGGCAAAACGCCAGGCTGCAATATTTTCGCTGAGAAGAGGGCGCTGACCGCCTCCATCGGGCCCAGCACGTTCTCGTAGCCACGCACCCACGAGATGTCGCCGGTCCAACTGCCGCCATCCATGTGGAATCGGTTGTCTTCCCGGCGAAGCTGCTCGATGACGCCCGGCAGGCTCTCGCCGCCGTCACGTTCGAGCTTCGTAGGGCGGGATTCATCCCGCCGCTCTGCATCCGCGCCAATCAATCGGCGCAATGAATCGCGCCCTGACTCAGCCTCGAGGCGATCGAACAGTCGCTTCTGAAAAATGGGACGCGCCGCGGGCAAATCAACTTCGCTCACGCCCATCGCGGCCAAGTGCTCCAGATACTCCGTCACATTCATTGCCGGCGTCGCGGAGTTGGCGGCTTCGCGCATCACCTGCATGAACTTGGAGGGGAACTCATTCATCATCACCCCGCCGTTCTCACCGTCGCCGATCTGCGTGCTGATTTGCGGTATCTCTCGGCCGGCGACCGGTGCGCGGGGAAGTCCCTTTGCCTCGTAAAACGGCTGCATCTGGCCGACCAGCTTCGTGTCGCTCCCCTGCGTTTTGATGATGGCGATGATGCTGAGGCATTGGCCCCGCAAGTTGCGCGCGATCAGCCGATGAGGCACATGCGGCCGGTCGATCTTGCCGCCGTCGTCCGCGCGCTCGATGGAATGTTCCTGCACCAGCACCCAGCGATAGCCGTGGTCGAGGAGCGTGCGGACAAACTCGTAGCAGCAGTCCGGATGATTGGGCAGCGCCATCTCCGGCGGCGAAAATCCGCGCACCCGGCTGAGCGCTTCAAGCCCGAACGTCGCCGCGAAGTGTTGCTGCCACGCGCTCACGTGCAAACGAAAATCCTGCACCGGCGTCGACGGCGCAACCGCATGGCCCCAGGCCGTCCCGAGCCATTCGACGCACCGCCGCAGCTCTGGATCCCGAGCCAGCGGCTGCAGCGATTCGATCACGCCGGGCGCGCCCATCTCCTGCAGCCCGTGCAGCAGACATCCCGAATAATCGAGCATCACCCGCGGCTGCGCGCCCTCCCTCACCAGTTGCGGAATGAACTCGCCCATGCGCTGGTAACACCACAAGAAAACCGGCGCGTTGTGAGCATCCTGCACCTCCGGATGTTCCCGCATGAACCGCAGATTGCTGATGATTGCGGCGGTGCGAAGATCACCGCCCCCGGCGGGGATCAGCGGCTGATGCATATGCAGCGCTATCGAAAAAGCGCCGCGGATGCTCGCAAAATCCACGCCGCTCTCCGGCAGAAATACCGAGGCTCGCTGCGCCGTGGCTTCGCCGACGGCAGACTCCAAGCCGCAAATATCCGGCAGATTGGTGGAGGGTACGGAATGGTCCATGCGGGCCGTGCGTAAGCTCTTCCGGCCCGATCTTGCCCGGCGGTTCGGCAACAACGCGCCATGATTTGGTCGGGCTCTGACACTCCGCCGGGCCGACCCGGTTGTGAGGGTTCAGGATTCAGGGTTCAGGATTCAGGGTTCAGGGTTCAGCGGGGAGTCGACTTCCCCGAACTTTTAGCTTTTTCATTTATCATTTATCATTTTAGCTTTCTTGCTCGTGCGCTGGGCAGCAATGAAAAATGAGAAGTGAAAAATGAAAAAGCTAAAAGTGGAAGAGCCCGCAACACGGGCTGCTACGCCAGCGCCTCCCGGCAATACTGCACGCACTTGGCCACTTCCGCCACGGAAGTGGAGCCTTTGGGGATGGCGTACTCAAGCTCGATGTCGCCGTAGATCGGCCATTGCTCTTTCTTGAGCAGTTGCAGCACTTCCTTGATCGGCGTCTGTCCCTGACCCCAGGGGAGGTTGGCGCCGTCAGCGGTGCGGTCCTTCAGATGCAGACTGATAATCCGCTCGTGGTACTTTTCGATCACCGGGATCGGGCTCTTCCCCTTGGTGCCGGCGACGTAGTGGCCGATATCGAGGTTGAACGCGATGTACGGACTGATCTCGAAAAGCGGATCAGGCTCATCGATCTTCGGAACGTTGTTGGTGTGATTGTGGAACGCAACGTAGATCTTGTGCTTCTCGGCAAAAGGCGCGAGCTTCTTGGCCAGCTTGTCGTTGCGCTCGGTGGTGATTGCTTTGCAGCCCAGTGCCTTGGCGATCTGGAAGTTAAACTCGATGTCTGCGTCGCTGGAGCCGAACGGGGTTTTGTGAATGTGGATGTTGACACCGGCGTCGTTATACATCTTGCGCAGCTCGACACACTTGGCCAGCTCGGCTTCGCGGACCTTGGCCATGGCCTCGTCTGAAAGCTTTGGCGCAAGAAATTCGCCTTTGGGGCCCTTCTTGTTCTCTCCGCCAATGCCGGTGTACGCACGGATCGGCGTGTCCATCAGTTCGGTCTCGCTCAGGCCGTCTTCGAGGAGCGCTTTGAGCGTCTGCTCGGCCGTTTTGGCGCTGTCGCGATAGCTGTAGGTGATGCAGCCGATGCGCACACCGCTGATGACCGAGTTCGGCTTTCCGCTGCCGCCGGAAGTTTCCTCGGCCCAGGCGCGGCTCCCGCCCAAGGCCGATGCGCCGACAACCGCCGCCGCGGCCCCGGCAAGAAAATGACGCCGATTGATAAGTCCGTTGCGATCGTTCTGCATATTCATGTGCTCGTTTCTCCAGAAGGTTCTTCGTCAGTTTAGTGTCCGAACGGGGCTCTGTCTGCCAACCGCTGGCTGATCATATTCGCAATCGCTCCGATCTGCTTGCGAAGCGGTGGATGTGCATCGTCAGCAACCGAGTCTTTGCGCCGGGCCACCTCCAGAAGAGGCACAAACTCCTGCGCCGATCCGCGATCCAAGTTTCCGTTCTGATACATTGGCAATCCGCGCTCGTGACTCTGCGCGCGAAATCAGCGAATTCGACGCTTCGCGAGCGATTTCAATTTGCCTAGGTCACCTTTTATCAATGACAGTTTCTTGGCTTGAGTCCACCGTTTGATTTGGCGTTCGCGAGCTACGGCATGTCCTTCGGAATGTCGAGGTTCCCTGTAAACCAGTCGAACCGGAAGACGACAGGCGGTCCACGTCGCTCCGCGACCGTCATTGTGCGCTCGCACTCTTTCCCTAACGTCACGGGTGTGACCGACATAGAGAGAGCCATCGGCCCATTGGAGAATGCAGACAAAAAAGGAACTGGCGCAGCTGCTGTTGGGTGAGCGCCCATTCGATGCGCGTTGCTTACTCAGGGCATTCGACTCGCTGCTTCTTACATCGGAGCGTCGTTACTCGCTCAGGTGTTCCTAACTTTCCTTCGCTGGCTCGCCATGAGCGAGCGCAGCGAGTCGAATGGAGGCGGAGGGAATTGAACCCTCGTCCCAAGATAACACGGATGGCAGCCTCTACATGCGTAGTCGTTCTTTTAATCTCGATCTGACCGACGAAGAGCGACACCCTTCGGCCAAACCCAGACGTCTGTTTCTCATTCCTTCATCGACGTCCGAATGAAGGAACCAGCCCGCTGTTTGGGCTAGCGCGTCGCGGGCGTCCGCACTATGCCCAGACCACCTAAATTAGGCAGCCATTCGAACCGGACCGGCCGCGAAGCCGATTCGGCCTGCAACACTGTTGGTGTCAGCAGTTAATGTTTGCACAGGTGTTTAACCAGGCCAACTGTGCGTCCTGGGCATGCCACTGCCACCGTAGCCATCCGGTCGAAACCGATCGCCCCCGGTGGTAAAGGAACTCCAAATCTTATATCGGATGATCGAGCGGGGCAAGTTCGGCCGTTTGTCATCAGAATCAGTTTCCCTGCCGATCCAACTCTGCGAACAACTCCTTGATCGAGAGGCTGAATCCCGGAAGCAATTCGCCGCCAGTCAATTGGGCATTTTCTTCCAACATTACCACAGCTTCCTCGGAGGTGAAAACGGCCACGGTTCGAGTATCGGGATCAACCATCCATACCAAGCTGCACCCGGCCGCGAAATATTCTCGGCGCTTTCGCTTCATTTCAGCGGCAGTGTTGCTCTTGCTCAAGACCTCGACTGCGAGATCGGGAGCCAAATCCGGAATTGGCGCGGTAGGCATCCGTCGGTCGGGAACCCGATGCCAACTGACGTAAGCAACATCGGGAATGCGGACGTTCTTCGGAAACAGACGCATCATCCCGTCCGCGCCAGTGACGATGCCCAGGTTCGCGCGACGGACGAACGAACTCAGAACCGCTGCTATGAAGATCGCCAGCGCTGATTCCCGGAACCCCATTGCTTTCTCCACGAGAACACCGTCTACCAACTCGAAGAGACGATTTTCATGATCGTGCAAGGCAAGAACATCGCTCTCGGTTGCTTCTCCCGGGGGCGGCCGAAGCCGGACGCGAAACGGCGGAATGTCGCCGAGTTGATGCAGCAGATCAGCCATGGTGAGCGGCGCGGTGTGGACGATCGGATCTGCAAGTGTGACCATGTCGATCAAAATCGTACTCAGTGCTAGCGGAGGGGACAAACAATTTCGATTACGATTCAGTGGGCTCGGTAGACGTGTGAACTGAATGCGACTCCAAGACAAAGTCATCATCGTTACAGGCAGCACCACCGGTATTGGCGAAGCCATTGCGCGGAAATGCGTGGAAGAGGGCGCCAAAGTGCTCGTCCACGGATTGGAACGGGAACTGGGAGAAAAAGTCGCGGCTGAATTGGGAGCGTTCGCGTATTTGCACATCGACGACCTGGTCGATCCGAATGCGCCTTCCCGCATCGTCGGCGCCGCCCTCGCGTCATTCGGGCAGATTGATGCGGTGGTCAACAACGCGGCATGGGTTGTCCGCAGCGACATCCAGACAACCGACGCCGCCGTGTTCGACCGCGCGATGGCGATCAATGTGCGGGCTCCCCTGCTGCTGGTTCGTGCGGCACTTCCCCACCTCCTGAAACGGCAAGGCTGCGTACTGAATATCGGCTCGGTCAACGCCTACTGCGGCGAGGCAAATCAGTTGGCGTACAGCATCTCGAAAGGCGCGCTGATCACAATGACGCGTAATCTTGCCGATGCGCTGGGACGCGACCGGGTCCGGGTGAATCAACTCAATCCTGGCTGGGTGCTGTCGGAGAACGAACGCACCCTCAAAATTCGCGAAGGTCTCGAGCCAGGTTGGCACGAGCATCCGCCGGCGGCGTTCGCGCCGTCGGGGCGATTGATCATGCCGGGCGACATTGCCGCTGCCGCGGTCTACTGGCTGTCGGACGAAAGCCGGCCGATTTCGGGATCGGTTGTTGATCTGGATCAGTTCCCCGTCATCGGGCGAAATCCGGTGAAGCAGTAACGCCACCGCTCATGCGCTTCGCAACCACGCGCAGGTCGTCGGCAAACTGCGCGGGCCTCCGCGCGACCTTCGGGGTCGGGAATTCGCAACAGCGACGAAGGGTGAACCGTGGCGATGACCGACGCGCCGTTCTCAAAGGGAATTAATTTTCCACGATCGCGCGTCACGCGAAATGCGGGGCCGAGCAGCGCCTGCGCGGCGGTTGCGCCAAACAGACCATCAGCTTCGGCTGAATCGCGGCGATTTCCGCCTCGAGCCACGGTTTGCAGGCGGCAACTTCGCGTGCCGAGGGTTTGGAATGGATTCGACGTTTGCCGCGCTCTTCAAATTTGAAATGCTTCACGGCATTGGTGACATAGACCTGTGATCGATCGATGCCGGCTTCGACCATAACTTCATCCAGCAATCGCCCCGCAGGGCCGACGAAAGGTTTGCCGGCCAGATCCTCCTGATCGCCCGGCTGCTCGCCAACGAAAATAACGAGCGCGTCGGCGGGTCCCTCGCCGAAAACGGTCTGAGTCGCATGACAGTAAAGCGAACAGCCCTTGCAGGTTTTCGCCGCTTTGGCGAGCAGCGGCAATTCAATCCGTTTCGGAAGAAATTCCGCCGCTGACTCGGCAGTCGGACAGTCGGCTTGCCGTTTCATCATCTCCTCCATGCGCGCCGGCGCTTCCTGCAAAAGACGATCGATCATCCGCGTTTCCGGCAGAGTCGCCCAGTGCCGAACGGGCATCTCTTTCCGCATCGCTCGAAGCTTGATGCGAGCCGGGTTGAAGATGGCCCCGTAATACGTGCGCCAAAGGTCTTCAAGCTCATCATCAGCCGGCGCCGCGGATCGTGGCGCGCCTGGACCGAACTCCAGCGAAGCGGTGTCCCATCGTGCGCTGGCATCGGGGGTGAGGATTGTCCAGCGCATCGCTCCGAAACGGCGTACGAAAAACGGGGCCGCGAGCGCCACGATCGGATGGTCCGGCCGATGCCAGGCGACATATTCCTCGCCGCCTTCGGATTCCACCCGGCGGAAACGCACGAACGCGTGCATCTTGTGTTCGTCGCGGCGAACGGCTTTCTCCATTTGCAACAGCGTGTGAACGTCGTCATCGATCGCCAGCTTTAGCAGTTCGGGCTCGCCGTGCGTGAGCCGCCAGAGGACACGGTACAACGTGCGGGCTGCCGAGGCAGCCCTGAAATAAACGACGGAGCGGGCAATTTTCACAAACTGAGGCGGAACGTGAAATCGAGAAGAAACGGGCGCGCAGCGCGCGTTTCTTCACCGCGTCGTAAGTCGGGAATTCCAGTTGCGGCCTGGCGCTCGTCCCCAATTGAGCGTTGCCGCCGGCTTCTCGAAGCGTCACTTTCGTCCCAAACAAATTCTCGGCCTCTTCGCTCCATAACACATCGTCCGGCCTAATCCCCTCGGCGAGCAGCCGACGCGCTTCAGCACGCCAATCCTCAAAATCATGAACAAAACATGCGGTGACGATTGCTGTCATAACTCACCACTCGTAACAGCGACGCGTGTCTGAAACAGCTCCAACTGCTGATGTGCCGACGTAACGCGATTGCGCAAATCGATGCGATCGATCATCGCCGCATCCGGGTTGTGATCGGCGCAAAGCACAAACGGCCGTAGCTTCTTCAGGGAGACGCCGAGGCGCTGCAAATCCCCCAGCCGCACAGCGCGGAATCGTCGGGAGCTCAAGATACGCTCGACGTTCCGCACGCCCAGCCCGGGAATGCGTTGGAGCGCGGAGCGGGAGGCTTTGTTGATGTCGAGCGGGAAAAACTCGCGATGCCGCAGCGCCCAGGCGAGCTTCGGATCGATCGACAAGTCGAGGTTCGGCTCGCCAGCCGTCGTTAACTCGGAGCTCGAAAAGCCGTAGAAGCGAATGAGCCAATCGGCCTGATAAAGGCGATGCTCGCGCGCAGCGGGGGAGACTGCGCAGGCAGTCGGTCGTCCGATCGCGGAATCGGGCTGTACGCAGAGTAATAAACCCGCCGCAACTGCTGACGACGATAGAGCTGCGAGGCGGTCGCAAGAATGGTGGCATCGGTGCTCGGCGTAGCGCCCACAATCAGTTGCGTGCTCTGGCCCGCCGGCGCGAACCCGGGCGCGCGGCTGTCACTTGCCCGCTCCTCCTTCGATGCGGCAACACCATCCCGAATCTGTGCCATGGCCGACTGAATTTCGATCGGCTTCTTCTCCGGCGCGAGCCTGGCCAGATCAGCATCCGTGGGCAACTCGACGTTGGTGCTGAGTCGATCGGCGTATTTCCCCGCCTGCGCGAGCAATGCCGGCGACGCACCCGGCACGGCCTTCAGGTGGATGTAGCCGAAAAACTCGTGCACCTCCCGGAGGAGTTGTGCGACGCGCACCAGTTGCTCCATCGTGTAGTCGGGCGATTGGATGATGCCCGAGCTGAGGAACAACCCCTCGATATAGTTGCGACGGTAGAATTCGAGAGTGAGCCGGACCACTTCCTCCGGCGTGAAGCGCGCTCGTGGCGTGTCGCTGGAGGCGCGATTGATGCAATATCGGCAATCGTAAATGCAATAGTTGGTCAGCAGGATCTTCAGCAGCGAAACGCATCTTCCGTCGGGCGTATAACTATGGCAGATGCCGATTTTCTCGGTGTTGCCAATGCCTCGCCCGGGGTTGGCACGAAGCGACCCGCTGCTCGCACATGACGCGTCGTATTTCGCCGCGTCGGCCAAAATTGCGAGCTTGAGGGATAGACCCATGACGTCCGAAGGATATTCCTAACATCATCCTAACTCAAGCTGGTGAAGTGTAAATTGTGAAACGTGCGTTGCAGACACCGCTTTAGAGCGGGCGCTGATTTTCACCGGCACGATGCCGACGTGGGTGTGCTGCTTTTCCGGGGCCCCACTTTTCGTGCTGCCAATGAAGACCCCGTCTTCATCGCCTTAGATCCCCAGCGCTCCGGATGCATGGTACGCATCGATCCCCTTTGTGAGGTCGAACTTCGGATCGTAACAAAGCCCTTCGCGTGCGTGGCTCAGCTCGGCTTCCGTCCAGGTTTGAAAGAAGTCGTATGGATTGGGAAAGTATTCCGGCGGCAAGTCAGTGTTCAACACGCGATTCAATTCCTTCACTACCTCATTGAAACTCGCGGCCGCGCCGCTCCCGATGTTGTAGATGCCGCTATCATTGGTTTGTGCGGCGGCGAGGTTGGCGTGGATGACATCGTCGATGTACACGAAGTCTCGCTTCTGCTCCCCATCGGTGAAAATTCTCGGCCGCTTGCCAGCGCGCATCTGCTTGGCCAGTTGATGGATCATGCTCGCGAATTTGCCCTTGTGGGCTTCGCCGGCCCCATACACGTTGAAGTACCGCAGGCCAACGATCGGGTGCTTGAGCCGTGTCTCGTAGTGCTGCGACAAGCGCTCCATTGCCAACTTCGAGAAGCCGTAGACATTCAGCGGAGCGGGCGGCTGCGACTCCCGGTTGGGCGATGCCCCCCTGCCATAGGTGGCTGCGCTGCTCGCCCAGACGACGCGGCTCTGCCATTTCACCGCCAGGTCAAGGAGTTGGCGAAACCCTTCCAAATTGTTGTGCATCATCCTGCGCTGATCCATCACCGTGGTGTCGGTGATCGACGCCTGATGAAAGATCAATTGGAACGGCTGGGCCGAGGCGAGCGCGCCGACATTCCCAGCCAGATCGAGGGTCAGGACATCCCCCTGGAACTCAATGAGGTTCCGCCATTCACCGGACGAAAAGTCATCGAGAACAGTCACCGCGTATCCGTCGGCGACGCACCGCTTGGCAATGTTAGAGCCGACAAACCCCGCTCCGCCGGTCACAAGTACGCGCACGATCACCTCAGCGTGGAATGAGTGGGAGGACTACCGAAAAACATAGCAGATCGCGGCTCGTCCGACCAGTTATCACGCTGTCGCCGCTAAACATGGGCCCGCCGAACGACGCTGTCGCGTTTCACTGCGACATTCCAGCCATCGTGTCGTGGCGGTTTGTGGCACTTGCTGGGGGTGACAGAATCTTAGCTGCGATGCGAATTCACATAAATAATTGGGCGGTAAGTTTTTATATCCGGTGCCACCGCAGATCGAAGCCTCAGGCACAATGATGGCACAAGCGTTGTTGAATAGTTTCTCGTCCGACTGACTGCTTCGAAGCAGGTATTTGGACACTTTTACAATTTGCCCATTCTTCCCCCCGATGTGAAGAGTTTTTCCTCCCACAACCCGAAGAACTCTTCAACAGCCCCATTCGAAGCCGCTCTTGCCCAGAGCGGCTTTTTTATTGCGCCCCTTGTCAAATAACGACTTATGAACGGTGTTTTTGAGTTTTTGCCAAGGTTTTTGCCAAGCAAAACCAGCAAAAACCGAAGTGCCCTGATAATGCCCCGCGTGTAAGGCCGATCCGTTGACCCGCTTACCGCCGAGGCATGAACATGAAGACCGGACGCAAGCAGAAACCGTATCAGACAACATGGGGCGAAATCATACCAGGACTCGCCAAACAGTCACACGATGGCCGCTGGCGCATCGTGGCCACTGGCTTCCGATTCTCGGAGACCGATGAACGCCGTGCCGTGAACCGCTTCCGTGAATGGGAACGGGACCACGCCCCCACCGGGAACATCATCACCATCAGACGCCCCGTTGCCGAGGCTAACGGATACGCCCCCACCCTCCGCGCAATCGACGACTTCACCCAAGCCGTGCAGGCTGGAACCGCGCTGCAAGAGATTACGATCCAACCCAACGAGGAGCGCCCGGTTCAAGTAGGCCAGCGGGTGGACGAGTGGACCTTGTGGCATCACGTCCGCGAAATGCTTCTGACACGCCCCGAGTACGTCGCCAGGATGACTGGACTACCCGAGATTGCCCGCTACAAGGATTTCGCCCCCGCCGGCCCGTCGATCAAGCTGGCCGCGATCCTGAAATTCTATCAGACCGCCAACCCGTCGAAAGATAAATCGGCAGCGACGCGGGTGTTCAGCGGCTTCATCGCGATGACGGGCGCGAAGACGTTGGCGGACCTCACTAACGAAGTGATTCATACCTACAGAACCGCCGTCGAGTCCGATCCGAAATACACCAGCGCGGGCACGAAGATTTTCATGTACTCCAAGATCAAAGCCGTGATTTCGTTCGGGAAGAAAGACCCCACCAGTAACGCCACGGAGATAACCACGACGCTGGACCGCTTGAAACTTCTCTGGACCGAACAGGCCGCCCCCGCCGTCGATCCGAAACCTATCAGCCGAGAAAACCTTCACAGGATTCTGAGCGTGGCATCAGCAGAGTGGCGGGCGTGGATTCTTTTCGGCTTGAATACCGCCATGACGCTGGGCGAGCTGTGCCCGTTGCCCCGCAAAACCGTGAACCTTGAGGCCGGCGCACTGGCGATGATCCGAGCGAAGACGGAGCGCAAGCGTATCCCCAGGGCCGCGACGTTATGGCCCGAGACCACCACCGCCATCCGTGCCCTGCGCCCCAACGAGAAGTACCTTTTCGCCAGCAGGAATGGCACACGCTACGCTTCCGCCACCACCAGGGCCGCGAGTTTCCACGAGCTGGCCAAGGCCGCAGGATGCCCTGAAGTTTCATTCAGTCACCTGCGCGATGGAGCGTACACCGCCGCTTGCCAGGGGACCACCGACGCCCGACTTCCGAAGATTCTTGCCGGGCACGCTTGCGGGATGCAGGACCACTACGTTCTGAGAAACCCCGAGATCGTCCGCCCCGCTTGTGACGCCGTGCATCGTCATTACTTCCCGAGCGCCGCCACCGCCGCCACGAGCAGCGCCGCGTGATCCGCTGGCCAGATCATCACTCCATATAGGCACGTATGCCAAAATGGCATACGTGCCTTTTCGTTGCACCAACAGGAGGGAAGGCGGTAAGTGGTTTCCCTGCCCTTGAGTCGCACGTATAGGGGAATCGGTTCTCACTGACCAAAATACCCCTGCACACAGTTTATGAAAACTGTCGAACGCATACTTAACGGGCTGGCTTCTCGTATCGAGCCAGCATTTTTGGAGCAGTTGCTTGAAATGTCTGCGGATGCGCTGACCGAACAAAGGAAATACCGCATAACCTTTCCGGTCTACGCCAATAAGCCGACCTTGTACTGGATGGTCTCTCTGCTGGTAAAGGCGGACAACCCCCATATCCGGCTGCTTTTGCAAAACAACGGATTCAAGTTAGTAGCCAATCCGCCCGCTGAATACATATTCCTTTGCAACGCTTACGACAACGAGGAAGCTTTTCTAAAGTCGGCGCGGCAACTAACCAGGTTTTTCCCCGAGCAGTCGGACGCCCCCGAAAACATAATAACAAAATGACCCCACACCCCCCGCGACCTCCAGCGGGGTTTTGCCTTTCATGGCGGCATACTGAAACTATGTCTTGACAACGTTAATCTTTATGACATTGCTATTGACGTTTTCATAAAGTGACGATTACATATTATCGGGACGACCCGTTGACGAACCATAGCTGGGACGTACAGGAAGATTCTCTATTGGACGATAATAATACATAGGCACATCGCCGAACGAATCCCAGCTATTGAAGAACCCAACGGTCTACCCGCTGGGTTTTTCTATTGTGCAAAGTACCAGGGGGATTCGTTATGGTAAAGAAGAAGAGGAAATCGAAGGGGCCGTTTATCGCCACCGATAGCGAATGGGATACATCCTTATCCGATCCATGGATAAGCACGGCGTTCGCATCCGCAGAACATGGCACCACCGTATTCATGCGGGATGATGTTCCAGAATATATACGGGCACGCCTGAACATGACCGCACACGAAAATGATGCCACTCTCATCTATACTAGTCGCGATGACACTACGAATCTGCTGGGTCGCTATTGGGAAGGGCCGTGCCGTCTACTAATGTTCTTCACACCGAAAGACGTTGAATATGCCATCGGATGGGAGAGATGGAAAGCCGCTATCGAGGCCGGCGACATCCGCCAACGAAACAATCTTTCCGGGAACGTCGATTGTGTTCACTTGAAGGACATCGTTGGATGGGCCGGAAAAACGAAACTGGTGAAATTCGCCGAAGCCCTTGGCATTCCAATGGTGAACAAGAGCAGCATGGACAAATACAAATCCTGTATGTGGACTGGGCTGATGGAATCCCCCGAGGAATGGCTGAGATACGCGATTGACGATGCCCGCGTGCTCCTCCAGGTTCATCGTGAATTTATCTCTCTCTTCAATACGGTTCAACGTGAATGCCTTGGAATGGGCGAGACAGTGTGGACCGAAGATGACATCCCGATGACCGTGGGATCGTTGGTGGCCAAGACTTTCGAGCGATGGCTTTACTCACAGGCTGGACCGGATGAAGTGGCCATGAAGTTCTGCGTGCGCAAACTGGGCATACTCGACCCCGACGCGCGCGCACACAAGAAGGATCAATGGGCCTTCATCAGTGCCACAAAGAGGTACAAGACGATGGAATCGCTCAGTGACGTTGGCGAAGACTTCAACTGGTTCATGGACGACGCACGATTCATGTTCACCGCTCTTGACGGCTCAGGTATACGCTGGTGGAGATCACGCCCGTCTACAGAGTCGCGCGTTTACAACGCACTTGTTCAAGGTGGGCGATGCTTGAATGAGAACCCATTTGAATACAGGGCGGGGCCAGGCTTGGATGTTGATATTGCCGGATGCTATGGTTCCAGTCTGCGGGGCTTGATCTATCCGGTAGGACTACCGTATTCATTCAGCAGATCGCCGAATGATGAACCGATAACTTTCGGAAAGTGGCTCGACCGTTTTCAGGATGAATTGATTGACGGCTTCTGGTGTGCGACCGTATCGGGCCTGTTGGAGTATCAGCAAGACTTGATCTTTTCCAAACTGGCCAAGGTTGGCGACATCATCCGCAACGTTGCCGTTGACGATGAATCCGACGTGAACAGTGATTTTGTAATGCTTCGAAAGCAGATAGAGAACGGCGTCATCACGTCCGACGTTCTCAAAGTATTGAGAGCAGTATGCTCCAATTCCGAATGGGCGGGGATTAAAAACCTTGAGATTGTGACCGCCGCAGCCTATCTCAAGTCCGATCGGCGTGCGGGTGTGAAAGAGTGGTCCGAGGATGTTCTGAGGCACAACGGTTCATATGGGACGCGAAAGAATGGAGATTCGTGGGACAGTCGCTCGCGAGCATGGTACGGGGTGCCGCTGGAAGGGTTCATCGGTCGATTGGTAGATCGTCGCCGGGAGTACAAGCACCGTGGAAAGGATAAGACGGTCTCTGAGGATGAACGAGTGCGGTATGCCGGGCTGGATTCGATGTTGAAGCTGATCGTGAATACGCTCTACGGTGACTTTGCTTCCCGCTATTTCTCCGTTGGCAATTCCATCATGGGCAATGTGATAACCGCCAAGGCCCGAGTTGGGGTATGGATGCTGGCCAAGGCGCTTGGACTCCGTCAATGTATCACCGATGGCGGCATCTACACTCCGGGCAAAGTGTGCTATTGGCGGGGAAAAAAGCCGGGCTTGGACATCCTGAGCCGGCAATGGGAATGGAGGGATGCGAAGAATCAACAACGAGGCTACACGGGCATGAGGGGGCAGGCGTGGGATGAGGGTGACTGCCTCAACCCACCGTCCAATGTCGATGAATTGGCGATGATGCACGTTGATGATTTCTGGAAACCCTATGGGTTGAAGCTGGAGTTTCAATTGGAACATAAAGCAAGGAACTCATTCGCGAGCGCTGCCTATTGGTCGAAATCAGACTACGCCCTGAATATATCAACAGAGGGGCCAGTGTATGCCCTGCGGGGCAAGGAAGGGAAAACGAACCGGGATAGGAAAACGCATCCCTCTTACACTCTCTTAGATCGTATCCTCGACGGGTCCGACGTGTTTCCCGAGTCAATGACGTACTCAAAGGGGGGACTTCTCAAGGTGGGAAAGTACCAGATCATCCAAAATAGCAATGGCTATGAGAATCTACGGCACCTGCGCCGAGGAGATGATGTCCCCGCCGCTGAGCATGAGGCGCGATACAATAACACCCACTTCCCGATGATGGATAACAAAGACTTTGAGCACCGCCGCAATCGTAAGAAAGTCGATCATGGGGAGCCGGCGAAGTGGTTTGAGAAATTCGCCCCCCAGGGCATTTCGCGGGTTCATACTCACATGGCTGATGATAAATTGAGGCCCCTCCGTTATGAAAAAGTAGCCTCCACGGTTCCCACCGTCGGGGGTGTTTTTGAGAAAAGAGGGGGGACGGTGGGAAAGGGAAATGAGTATTGACAAGGGTTTACGAACATTCGCTCCTACAGGGGGAGTAGGAATGAAATCACCCGCCCCCTGTCGGGCCGAATCCATCGGCACGACATAATTGCGCGCGCCCGCAAGTGAACGCTGGTGACTCTCTCGGTGGATGGCGGAAACAGGCACCCCACTTCCACCACCATTTCGCCCCATCTTCACCCCGGTTTCGACCGAGCTTCACCCCCGATTCACCCCGGTTTCGACCCGCTTTCACCACCGTTTCACGCTCGTTTCGCCGATTCCGTTCTTGCCTCACTCGCTCCCACGTCGTCCCCACCGCCGCGACTGCACCACCGCAGTAGACGGGCACCACACCTACCCGCTTCGCCGGCGAGGCACAGAACGCCGCGTGGCATCCAACCACCAGGGGGGAGGTGAAATAGGAAAATGACACACCGCAACCGACCGCACGCCATCTTGCGCATTTTTTCCGTAGAAAATCCTAAAAGGGAACTGGCTTCGCGGACCCCAGAAGACGACTCGCAATCATTGTGTGAAGTGTCCCCAAATTCGGGGGCGACGCGAGCCAGGGAAATCCGAGGGACCGCGCGCCGATCATTCACCACACCAGCGCCGTTGACCCCAAGGGGTAGTCGAAATATCTACAACTTTTTCCCCCGAAAGACCGACCGCCGTTTTCCACGTTTTTTGACCATTTTTTGAAGATTGAGGAGTTTCTTGACTCAACTGGACTCGCGGGGTCCGTGGGCCAAAGGTGGCCGTGGAACCACGGGGCACGGCCGCAAGGGGAGGGCGGATGATGCGGGCGCAGCAAGACGAAAGCGCCACCCGTCGGACGATACCGCAATTACTTCTTCGCGCGAAGCAGGTCGGCAATATCTTGATTTCCATCAACCACCGCTTGCCGATATGCCTCATCAATTACGGAAGGCGACGGCCCGAGCGAAACGATGAATTGGACAGAATCAAGATCGATTTCATATCCTTCAGGGGGTCGGCTGCTTGATGCAAATTCATGTAGCAACGTCTCCGACCGACACTCGGCGTTGACATCAGCGCCGTGAGCCACAAGGAATCTGCACATCGCACGTTGCTGGTCCGATATCACGTGTTCATCGTGAGACAGTCGCGCCCAATCGCAAATCATGATGGGGAACACAGCGCGCAAAGGCGTTCCGTAGACGTATTGCGCATTTACGTCGGCACCATGTTGCAATAGAACCTCTGCAACGTCAACGCAGCCGTTTTCGGCTGCCGCGTGAAGTGGCGTTCTATTAAAACCCGAACCGAATTTGACATTTGCGCCGTGTTTGATTAACAGCTCGGCAGTTTCTTTCGTGTGCGCCTCGAACAGAGGTGTTTCTCCGTTCTCTTCCTCGTTGACCAACTCTGGCCTGACCATTAGCAGTTCTTCAATGCGTTCCCTATAGCCTTGGCGGGCGGCAGTAAAAATGTCCGCGCTTTGGCTTTCATTGGCCTCACGTTTGATCCGTTCGGACTGAGCAAATTGCAGTTGCTGGAGACGCTCAAGCTCTTGCTTTTTATCAAGCGCCGCTGTGTCGGCGGAACGTGCCTTGTCAGACTTCTGACGAGCCTCTTCATACTTAGCGGCAAATCTCGCATCACCATTTTGTCTCGTTTGGTCCTCCGCCGCGTCCTCGGCGGACAAGTAGCTGTCGATAGCGGATTGATGTTCACCGGCACTCTCAGCTTGGTCACCCTTTTCTATCAGGTCCACGACTTTAGCGTACGCCGAATCTCGCCCCTCGCGCACGACTCTTGCTTTTCGCGCCTTTTCTTCTTCGCTCTTGCAGCCTGAGATGATTATGAGCGCGATGAATACAGCCACGAGACACGCAGGTCCAGGTTGCCTTCGGAATTTCATGTTGCTGACTCTCTTAATGCTTGTAAATAGCTGGCGTGGAGCGGGGATCATGCAACTTATATTCTTCCCGCCGCATTTCAATGTTGTTGTGTGGAAAGTCCAGAGTTGAGCGGCACACAAGAACATCGGGAAGCTGTGCCACGGTTGTTGAGTCAGGCAAATCTATTTCGCCATCAAATGACCCGCCGACTAACATGATCTTCATAAAACCTCCTTGCCGTTCTGTGGCAGGACAACGCGACGCGCGGAGCCGACGCCAAAAGAACCAGAAGCATTATACGCGACATACGCGACGTAAGCCCCCCAGGCCGAACAAATTCGGCCGCCAGATTTATTTGCCCCGCCAGGAGATTATCTCTTGCATCATGCCGTGACGATCCGCCGCCGTAGCTGCGCGCGTGATGATGCCGTAGCAGATGAAACCGAGCCGCGGCGAGGGAAGCGAACGTGGGCGCTGCCAACGCCATCCCGTCACTGGCGCGATCCCGCAGTGGGACACGAGAGCCGGTCGAAAAGCTCGGCCCCAGCCCAATGGGCGACGGGAAGGAATTGCGTTTCGTCTTTACGCAAAAAGGGAGAAGGTTTTCGCCACCTGTCGCCTGCCTTAGCCGCTTTTGGTCTTCTTTGGGCTCCTCTTCTTTTTCGTGGATACCACACCGGCGGTAGCGATCGCATGAACGTCGCTTTTGCGCCAGGTCGTTATTCCGGCGCTGCGCCGGATGCTAATCGTGTCGTTTGAATGAACCGCTGTGACCACTCCCCGATAGTGACTCTCAGCATGAATAACCGTATCGCCCACTTTGATCGTCTTTTTCGGCACGGCATCATTCTACTGCTGAATCGCCACAAATTAAACTCGTGAGCGGGCGGTTCGCGCCTTGCAGAACATGTCCGATGAAGAATTTCGGGAACTGGTGAGAAGGCGGATTGGCCGTGACGTTCTACACCACTGGTTGTTCCCCTTGGTCCCCATTAAGAATGAACGCAACTTCGGGATCGGTCAAAGTATCAATTTCACCCAGCAGCTTTTCCATTATCTCCTTGGCTTCACCCGCCGGCATATGGCCACTATTGACAGCGTGATCCAAGAGTCGGCCTACAACCTTGTCGAGCTTCTCCTGATCGCTAACGCGGAACGTCATCGTGCATTCCATTCCCCCACGTTACCATGCTCGCAGCTAACGCCCCAATTTCAACAGATTAGCCTTTGCGATTTCGTTTCCGGCCGCGGCGGCCTTGCGAAACCACACTTCGGCCTGATTTTGATCCTGCACCACGCCATGGCCTGTGGCGTACATGAAGCCCAAGTTATTCATTGCGTCCGCGTTGCCAGCAACTGCTGCACTACGGAACCATTTCACTGCCTCGCCGTCGTCGTGGGCCAAAACTCTTCCGTTCCGGTACCACAGTCCGAGGATATTCATCCCCCCAACGCTTCCGGCTTCCGCTCCCTTACGATACCACGCAACCGCCTCCGCATCGTTCTTTTCGACGCCATAGCCGTCTTCATACATGACACCCACGTTTACCATTGCGTCCGCGTCCCCGGCGTCCACTGCCTTGCGATACCATTTTAACGCCTCGCCATGGTCTTGGGGAACACCCTTGCCGAGTTGGTACATGCAGCCCATGGCGTTCATCGCGACTGTCAGGCCGGCATCTGATGCCTTGCGATACCATTTAACAGCTTCTGCATCATTCTGAGGAACACCCCTGCCGAGCTGGTACATGCGGCCCATGGCGTTCATCGCTACTGCCAGGCCGGCATCTGATGCCTTGCGATACCATTTAACAGCTTCTGCATCATTCCGGCCTACATACTTACCGAGGTCGTACAGCCCTGCGAGATTATACATTCCCACTGCAGTCCCAGCCTCTGCCGCCTTACGATACCGTTGAAACGCCGCTTCATCGTCTTCGGAAACCTTCGTCTCCCCTCCTGAGACTGGTTCCTCGATTTTCTGCACGTCTGCGGCAACCTCTTTCATCGTGTCGGTTTCAGCATCGGGCGGGTCTAAATGCATCGGTGGAAATCCGGAAATATGAATCGTGAGAATAGCCTCGGTGACCACCCATTTCCCGTCGCTGATTTGTATGGTTAGAGACCGGTCGTCGTGGTTTTCGTCGTCGCACTTCCCGGTAGCGCTCGGCTGCCACCATTCCAACACGCCCACAAGCGGATTCACCGCACTGTCCGTTTTTTTTACGTCGAATCGAATGTGCGTGACTACAGCGGGAGTTTTGTAGACATCAATACTATGCTTTTTCCAGCCCTCAATGAATTTTGGAACGAACGCCTTAAACGAGTCAACGATCTGTTTGTCGTCGTCTCCGGCGTAGGTGGGCTGTAGGTTTGGCCAAGCCAGAACAAGCAGAAGTGCCACGATCCCAGCGAATGCATTGCGGTTCATGGGTCGATCCCTTCGTTGTGATCGTCTAGTATCTTGTGGGCTACTCTACTGTCAAATTTCGCGGAAGAAGGCTGAATACGCTGTTGAAGCAGCGAGCAGGCGCGGCTGCCACCCACGGCGAGCAGCGCGTAGCCAAATCGATTGACGCCGACAACCCGGACCGGAAATACAGTGCCGTTTGCGCCCCGTTCAGGACTGAAACCGGCCCCCGGTGAGTCTTTTAGGGGCTGGGCATCGGCCTTGCGGACGCATAAGCTTTGCAGAATGAAAACAGAGAATATCGGCAAGCAGATTGAGCACAACGGCTACTTCATTCAGCAAGTACGGGAGACACCCGAAGCAGGTGAAAGCGGGCAGCCTAGAACGGTATTCAGAATTATCCGGCCAGCCCGTGGACGGACGCGATACCTGATCCAGATTCCCACGGCGCAGACCCTTGCGGAAGCAAAAATCGCAATTGACAAGGTGGTTGCCGCTGGAACTGTGGACCCATCATTGCCAAATTGCCCCGCTTGCGGGGGCACGGGTTCACCACCACCAAAGAGCTATGGGAACCGAGGGGCAACGGGCCGAAACGACTTGGAATGCCCCGTGTGCCACGGATTAAAAAAGCAAATCCCCGACGAGCCCGCCACCGGCGCATGATCGCGAAGTATCCAATCGCACAAACGACCCAAGTATCCAATCGTTTCGCGGTGTGGGGCCGGGAAACCGCAACGCTGGCGGGGCCGACGCACCGAGGCGAGACACCCCGGCCAGTCACTCCGCGGGGCACCCCAAGAGCATTCCCGCAGACGTAGAAAACAAGCCTTCTGTGCGCAACATTTTATTTTGAACCTACAAAACAAGCCCTTCTGTGCAACTCCGCAGGAATTAGCACGGAGAGGAACCGCCGTAACCCTGAATATTTTCGGCAATTACGATTTTTAACCGCGCGCGAAGATGTGGATTTCCTTTTTTGCCGATCCCCCAGATAATTGGCCGCAATCGATGTGTCGGGACGATGACGCCGCTACAGATTATTCGGCGAAAGTATTTGAGGTAGGAACCAGTTCGATGCACTACGGGTTTTCTCCGCGTGGATCGTGCGGAACGCGCAACTGGCAGCGACGCTCACCAGTATGGCCGAAGACCAGCGAATGGCAGAGTTTGCCGCAACACTGAACGCCGCCGACGAAGAAATGACCATCGCCGCCATGCAGGCCGACGGAAAGGGAACAAGATGAAAAAGGCGAGAAACAGATTTACGCTGGGGGAAGCGAAGGGGATCATCGAAAAGAAAATCGGAGCATTCACCGAAGAACAATTTTATCTCGGTGTCTACAGGGGAGTGCCGAAATTGGCAGAGCGGAAAAATCACCGCATGACCGAAGGTGAATTGACCGCTATCGAAACGGAAATCAAAGCAATTAGGGACGAAAATTGAGTCGTCAGTTCTTGCCACAGTTTTGGCCAAAACGCAACTGGCGATACCGTGTCAAGCACAAAATAAAATTCTTGCCCAGAGCGGCTTTTTTTTTCTAAATGCCCGTCCGCGAACACGCGCTGTCCATCTGCCAAGTGCCGCGCGAACCCAGGAAGAGGGAATACGAATCAGCACGAATGAAGCACGAATATCACGAATAAACGCGGGAAGCCTGCTTCGTGAGGATTCGTGCGACATTCGTGTCAATTCGTGTTCTGCTTTCTAGGGACCCGCGGACCCGGCGGGATCGCGCGCGGTCGTTTAGTAAGAAGGAGCCCGGGGAAGGATGCCGCCCCCCTGGACAAAGCGGATTCGCAGAACAGCCAAACCGGATTTCTCTAACGCGGGCGTTTGGACGCGGCGGTGATGACGTTGACAGTCGCGTGCAGCGCGTGATATGCGGCAAGGACGGCCTGATAGAGCGGATCGTCTGTAAACCAGCCGACTGCCTCCATACGTTTGTGGATCCTCCACAACGCGTCGCGTTGCAGAATAATCGTTCGCTTCAAACGATCGCGCTGTTCGGAGGTCAGGCCTGCCGTATCCATGCAGCGCACCTTACCCTGAAGCTGCCGCATTTTGTACGGTATATGTTAGGATAATCCGCGGGCGGTCCGCCCGGCGATCGGAGCGGCGTTCGCCGTCAGGCTTTCGGTTTGCTGAACATGAGCATGCGTTGGGCAGTTCCCCAGTGGATCAAAGCAGCCAAGAACTTTGGAGAAACCATGCGCAGCTCAATTCTGATCAGATCATTTTGCGTAGTCGGGTCCCTAGCAGGAGTTATCGCATTGGCCGGCTGTGCCAACGGAGGCAGCGGCAATGGAAACCCGACGGGTACCGGAGCTACCCCGAGCGGCTACTCGGACCAGAGGACAGACAACCCGACGCGGGCCCCCGACATTGGTTCCGGAGGAACCGGAACCGCTGGAACCGGCAACGGTGCCGTCGGCGGCGGCAGCAGCGGCGCGGCCGGGGCAGGCGGAAGGTAAAACTCTTCACGCGTTTGAGAGGCGGAATGTAGCACAGCCGTCTCGGCTGTGGCTTTGGCGTCACAGCCGAGACGGCTGTGCTACGGGGCGCCCCGCGGGCTTCCAAAGTATTTGGACTGATTGGCGACAACCCGTCGCGCCAAAAAAAATCCACCCCCGGTCGCAGGACCGGGGGTGGTTGGACTTGTCGGAAAAGTGAAACTCGGGGGTCAGCTCAATCCCTCACGAGTCTCGGGTAGGGCCCTCTTATGCTCCGAGAAGCTTGAGGGCCAATTGAGGGGCCGCGTTGGCCTGTGACAGCACGCTGGTGGCTGCCTGAGAAAGAATCTGATTGCGGGTCAGATTGGCGGTTTCCGCGGCGAAGTCGGTATCGGTAATGGCGCTCTTGGCCGACGACGCGTTTTCATACGCGACGTTGAGGCTGTTGATCGTCGAACCGATCGTGAAGTCCTGGAACGCGCCGAGCCGACCGCGAAGCGAAGCGACCTGACTGATCGCGTTGGTCACGATCTTCTGCGCGTTGACCAGACTGGTGGCACTCAGGGAGTTCGTGCCGCCCGAGCCCAGGGTGTTGAGGAACCCGGTGGTGCCGTCGCCGAGGCTTCCGGTGGACACCGACTTGATGCCGATGCTCGCGTTGGTGCTGTCGGAAACCGTTGCGCCGAGCGCAAACGTCGCCCCGCCGCCGGTGATTCCAAACGTCTTGCTCTTGCCGCCATTGAGCGCGGTGCTGAGCGTGAAGTTCAGATCCAGGTTGTTGCTGCTGTAGTGAACGGCGGTGCCGTTGGCCTGAGCCTGGGCTCCGTTGACCTGCACAACCGCGTCTTTTCCAAACGCCTTGCCGCTGGTTCCGCCGGTGATGGCGAAGGTGCCGGACAGGGACTGGACCGAGACGTAGTTCTTTGACCCGGAGGCGGACGCGAGGAAGTTGAGCTTGCCGGCCGTGGCTGAGGCAGTGACGCCGGTGGTCGAGGACAAGGCGTTGACCGCGGTGGCGATCTGGGCCACGGTGGTGCCGCTGCCGAAGCTCAGTTGCTGCGTGCCCTGGGCGCCCGCAATCTGCAGCGTGGTGGCGCTGACGGTGGCTGCGCCCGTGAAGAGAACATTGCCGACGGTGGCACTGTTGAGGACGTTGACGACAACGCTTTCGGTCTTGTTCTGCGGAAGAGTCGCCTGATTCACCGCAATGGATGAGAAGGCCGACGCGGCGGCGCTGCTGGTGGTGTAGTCCAGCGTGCCGTCAAGAAGGTGATTCCCGTTGAATGTGGTGGACCCTGCCAGACGGTTGATCGTGCTCAGAATCGAGTCGACCTGCAGCTGATTGGCGGCGATTTCGTCTGATGACAGACCGCCGGTATTGGCTGAGGAGTTGACCAGGCCGTTGAGCTGCGTCAGCAGGTTGCTGACTTCGTTCAAACCACCTTCGGCCGTTCCGATGACGTTCGTCGCGCTGGTGGCGTTGCTGATGGCAGCCTGGAGACCAACCTGCTCGGCGCCGAGGGATTGCGACGCGATGAGTCCTGCCGGATCATCGGCGCCGCTGTTGATCTTCAAACCGGTGCTGAGCCGCTCAAGGCTCGTATTCAAATTTTTGTTGTTCGTCGCCAACGCGCGTTGCGCGATGAGCGACGTAACATTGGTGTTTATAGTGCTCATGACTGTCTCTCCGTGACTACGGAAGCTTGATGCTGGGGGGTTGAAGCTTCCGTTTGGTTTTGCGTCTTCCGGTCTGCGTTCCGTCGGACGCTTTCATTCCCTTGAATTGAGGCACGATGCTGGTAGTGCCAGGGGACGCCACACCAGCGGCCTGAGGTCGATGCGGCCAGACGCTCTCGCGTGCCGCCGATACGTCGACCGTTCAGTTCATTTGCGCGCTCCTTTCCGACAAGTCCGTACGGCCTGCGCCGGCCTTGCGGCCTGTGCGGCCTTTTCCGACGTGCTTTTCATCGACCCCGATAACACCCTCACTTTAGAGCCGAAACCGACGGATTTTGCGGCAACGTTATGGGGCCGTTGGGTTTGCGAACGAGGCTGAATTGCCTAGCAGCGGAAATGCTTTTATGGGACGAGCGAGAAATGCGCGAATGGAGTGGTGCAAAAAGACAGCCCGGCGTTTTGTACGCGCTCGAGGACGACGGCTGCATTCGCCCAAACGATCCGAAGTTCCACCGCGGACCGCAGGGGCCGGATCTCAGCCGGTTCCAACGGCGACTATGTCCAGCCTCCCTCCGGCTTCTCCGCAACCGCAGTCGCTTGGAACGACGGAGGCGGTGATAGATGGTCGCAACGCCCCGCTTGCAGGAGCCGAATGGGCGTCATACCGTTTCGTGATTCCGTAACGGTCGAGGAGACTCTGATGCTGCACATCGTCGGCCATTTGAGCACGCGGCAGTCGAGGGTGTCCAACGCGCCTATCTCGGTCGTCGAACCGCTGGAGTCCCGATGCCTGTTCAGTGGCGCGGCCGGCGCGATAACGCGAACCGTGCAGCTCGATCCCGGTGGAGCGGGAATCGTCGCCGGGGAAAGCGAAAGCGTCGCCCAGATTTTTGCGGAGTTTGCCGGCGGCGCCTTCGACGAGGCGGCGGCCGATCAATACACCGCGACCGTCAAGTTCACAGGCCAGCCGGCGCAGTCGATTTCGCCCTCCTTCGATGATATGGGGGCCCTGAACCTAAGCGTTGACGTTCCGACTTTCGCCAGACCCGGCACGTACTCAGCCGTGATCAAGGTGTATCGCAACGCGAAGCGTCTGGCCGGAGCGACGGTCGCGATCCCCGTGACGCAGAACTCCACGTTGAGCCGGGCGGATTCCGATTCGCCTTTTGGGGGAAAGGGCCTGACGATCGCGACCACTGCCGGGACCAGTTTCACCCGCCGGCTTGGGAGGTTCACCAGCGAACAGGTCGGACCCGAGGACGCCTCCCCGACCGAGGTGAGCATCGACTGGGGAGACGGCACGACCACGGATGGCACATTCACCGATGTGGGCGGCGGCGGCGAAGTGTCGCCGGGCGCAAGCTCGGAGATCTTTGCGGTCAGCGGAGCCCACGCCTATGTGAAGAGCGGCCGTTATCGAATCCGGATCAGCGCAACCTACAGCGATTCGGGTTCGGACCTGGTAATCGACGACACCGCGATCGTGGGAAAGCGGTGATGTGCGAGAATTGCCGAGGCGCCGATCGACTCGGTCCGGCGGCCCGTGACATCGTACTGATCGTCGGTGATCCAGTCCTTGCCGACGTTGGACGGATTGCCCGGATCGTAGTTGTCGGCGGTGATCGCAGCAGCGCATCCTGATTGACGTTGGTATAGGCGATGACCTGATTGCAGTCCGGTTTGGTCTCGGTCGTCTTTGCTCACCAGTCATTGCGCTCCATCAACGGTCCACGATGCCGGCAGGGACTTCACCATCGACTAATCGGACATTTCTCCGAGGCGGTGGCGGTCTTGGGCCAGATGAAGCAGGAGCAGGCGACGCATCGGCTGGTCTTCGACGAGCCAGCGTTGGCATTTGGGCAGGCGGTACAGAGAGATCGACGCTTTCTGATCAACACCTCATCGGTGCGATCGACGTGTAATGCCGCTTTGGTGATGCCGACGGCGCCGGTCACCACCTTCCTCAGGCCGGAGCCGCCGGCTTTGATCGTTGGGCCATCCATTCTGTTATCCACGCAGAACCTTCCGCACGCGTCATCATCCGGACCAATTAAGCCGCGCCCCGCAGTTCGCTATCCATTCGCCACTATCAATTATCCACTACTTCACCAACGCCGCCTTGGTGATGCCGACCGCGCCGGTCAATACCTTGTTCAGGCCGGAAACGCCGGGTTTGGTCGGTGGGCCATCCATACTGCCATTCACGAAAGAGACCTTCCCCCGCATCAGCGACGCCGTTGGGTACCGAATCCGGGTCAATCGGTCACTCGGTATTTGGACCCCTCCCGTTAGACTTTTTTCGGTATTTGGACCCGTCCCGTTAGACGTTTCCGTCCCGTTAGACGTTTCGGTATTTGGACCCGTCCCGTCAGACGTTTTCGTTAGACGTTTTTATGCAGGCCGACGGCCCCCTATCCGAATTCACTCCTTCGAAGTAACGCCGATGACCCCATCAAGATCAACCAGAAGTTCCTTAGCCGGCTCGTTTGATGGGTCATACCGCAGCGCATCGATGCATGATTCTCTCGCCGCTCGGTATTCCGCAAGACTTCGATAGCACAGGGCGATGCAAGTGTGAACTTCGTCCAGCGGACCGTTGGCTACGATGCCGTGCTTGAGCGCTTCGATTGCTTCGCGAGATCGGGCCTGCTTATACAGGAAATTGCCTAGATAGACCCACGGAATGGTATCGTCGGGCTTGCACTCCGTTGCGACTCGAAGCCATCCTTCAGCTTCCGAAAGCCGGCCGGTGGTTTCGCAAAGTCGTGCGAGCGCGATGCTGACTAGGAAGTGATTCGCATTCTCGTGGCGGTAGGACGCAAGAAGTTGCTTTTCGGCCTGTGCATGCCGCGCAAGCAAGCGGAGGCTGTCCCCGTAAAAATACTGGTAGCGCTGATTTTCTGGGTTCGCGAGGTGCATGATCGAAAACAATTCACATGCCGTCGCATCGTTTCTCCGTTTGCGTGCATCAAGGGCGAGTTTAAGGATGTCCGGTAAATCCATGGATCTCATTTAACTTATGCTGGTGCAAAGATGAAATCAGGAATCCCGACGGCATCCGGACAAGCCGTGCCAGATCCAGGGCTCCACTCGCCCGGGAAAGTCGGCTGGCCCCCTCTGAGAACTGGCGTATCTTCGTGAAGGTGGTCATGCAGATAGTCGCGAATATTCCCAAACCACGAACTTGGCTTAGGAGTCTGAGCTGGGGCTGGTCTGGGAGGTGGCAGGGGGTGCGACTTCTGGTAGTCCCGGAGGCGCTGTATCTGCGCCTCCAAGTCTTGCCACTCGTCAGCGGAAGTTCTCGCTGCGTTCTGGTCGTCCTCTGCCTTTTTCCCCTCATTTTGGTCGTGCTCATCGAGTTTCTGATTATCCTTATCAATTGTCTCAGCGATCTTGCCGCCTTGCTTTTGCGCCTTCCTCAAACCATCGTTGCGATGCTGCGGGTCGATCTTACTGTTCGGCGCGCGATTCGGTTGCTTGCAACGCTGATTGGCTTTTAGGGAAGCTGTTAAGGTGACATCCATCGTTTTATTTGTCACCGTTCCGCAATTTTGGCCTGCCTCGCGGATTCAGAGTGTGCTGCAGGCCCATTCGGCCGGCCATTTTAAGCGTCCAAGGATCGCTGCCCAGCGGCCGGCCACGCTCGAAGCTGAGTGCCATTCGTTTCACAGCGGCGGGATCGATCGGCTCGTTGACCAGCGCCGTCCAGTTCCGGGGACGGTCGATCGGCCAATCGTCCAGCAGCTTTCGCGCCAGCTCTTTCTCGCAGCCGAGGCTGGACCAGTGCCAGTCCTGCGCCCGCTCCACCATCTTCGCCCGCAACGGATTGGCTTCCACATAACGCAGCAGCGTCAGCAAATGCCCGTCCTCCTGGACGACAAAGCTTTTGTAGCGGCCCTGATACAGATGGCCGCTGGTCCGCCGGTAGTGAGCACGGTAACGCTTGACGTGCGTGTTGGTCAGCCAGGAGAAGTACCTGGCCAGATCCTGATCCCGACGCGGCCGCACCACCATGTGCCAGTGGTTGGACATCAGGCAGAAGCCGAAGACTTCGATCTCCGCCCGTTCCTTGGCGTCGACCATCAAATCGAGGAACGCCAGGAAGTCCCCCGGCTTGCGGAAGATCTCCAGCCGGCCGTTGCCGCGGTTGAGAACGTGATAAACCAGACCGCCGATCGCTGCTCGAGAAGTGCGGGGCATGGTCGCATGATATATCCAGCGGATGAGCATCGTCAAGAAAGATGGATGTCACCTTAACAGCCTCCTTGGCGGTCCACAGCAAGGGACTGGTCGGATCGCCACGCGTCGAAGATTCCAGCAGAGCCTGCAAGTCGGGCAGCAGCGAAGCATCCTCGGTGGCGCGCGTCCGACGACCGCCTCCGGGCCGTCGAATGCGTCCCTGGCCAATCCGGCCAGCCAACTCCGGCAAATGTTCCTGAATCTCCGCGATCCCCCGCAGAACAGTATTACGCGACATCCCTGTCTCCGCCGCGACGATACTGACGCCGCCCCGGCCCATTGCAAGTGCCTCGCAGCCAGCCCAACGCCGTCGAAACTGTTCGTTCATCGCACCGGCCAGTGTATCATACTTGAATTGAACCGTGATGCTCACGTTACGCACCTCCGTGTACGTACCGTCCATAGCCATGCAAATTGCAGACCAATTGTTTAAGTTATTTTGTTACAGTCCCTTAGTTCTCCCGCGTCAGCTTTAGTTCTCCCCTTTAGAAAGGTCGTAAGATCTTGAAGATTGTTGGGAGAACTAAAGGTTCGCGTCACCTTTAGTTCTCCCGTCACCTTTAGTTCTCCCGCTTGTTTAAGGACTAGTCAAGTCAAGCCACACGTTTGCCATCGCTTCTCTTACCCGGGCTTCGCCAAACACCGTTACGCGAGAAACGTGCCTGTAGTGGCAGACCCCCACAACCCTTTGCGAAGTTCTTCGGACAACTATTTCAGGCCCGTTACTATTGCAGAACGGAAACAGAATCTTCACAATGCGTACGCCTATACGGTACGTTGGCGCAGGGGTGCCAGCAGGGCTTGGCGAAACGCAGGTTATGCATCACCGTTCGGTGTGGGGATGGACCAATGCCTTGGATGATGCAGCTCCTGGGGACTTCACTTCGAGCGAATCTTATTGGGACCGGGCTGGCAGGCAGTCTGACGGGCGGCCTGGACTTTTTCGCGGGAAGGATTCTTGCCCGAATGGGCTCGCCGCATACTTCAGAATGACCGGGTCACGTACCGCAGCCCAAATCCAAGATCGTCGCGGATCCATGGTTATACAAACGGCCATTACTATCGTCCGGGGTTGAATCGAGCCAAAAGCTAAGAATCACTTGGGTGACAGTTCAGTGGTGTGCTAAGTCGAGAACATTTCACTTGACTGAAAATGGAACCGTACCGTTCATCACCGACGATTCAACTCATGTTGCTCGATGATCACCTTATCTTTCGAGACGCGCTAGCTCATTCTCTACACGCGGAGTTGGGCGCACATGTTTGCGGGGCCGTTGCCACGCTGCAAGAGGCCCGGACGGTCGTTGGATCGTGCGTACCCTCAGTCATCCTCATGGACATTAACTTTGAATGGCAGGATGGCATCGAGGTTTTGGGAGAAGTGTGTGCCAATTTTCCCAAGGCACGTGTGTTGGTTCTCTCAGATTTGAACGAGTTGGTGTACGCCGAGCGAGTTGTACGTGCTGGCGCCAGCGGATATCTCACGAAACGGGCGACGACGCCCGAATTGCACGAGGCAATTCGACGCGTCAACAGCGGGATTGTCCACGTCAGCGCTGCGATCAGTGACCGACTCGTGAACCGCATAGCGGGAAATCGCTCGCTCGGTCCTGTTCCGGTTGCCGAACGCCTCAGCGATCGAGAGCTGCATGTTTTTTGCCGCATTGGTCAAGGAATGAGTCTTCAGGAGATTGCCGACTCGATGTTCCTGAGTCTCAAGACGGCCGAAACGTATCGAGCCCGGATCAAGAAAAAGCTTCGGCTCAACGACAGATGGGACCTGCTGAAAGTTGCTATTCAATATAGTCAATATGCCGGTGGCGAAACGCCCGCTACCAGAGAATAGAGGCGGTCCGCTTTGGGGGCCTTATTTTCGGGATTTCTCCGACAGCCGTTTCATGTATCTCCCCCATTGTTGCGCCCCCAGTGAGGTGTAGATTGAATAGTAATCGCCGACGAATCCGGTGCATCAAACCAACGTCACTTCGATGGAGATCTAATATGCATTCAAGGGTCTACGCTTTGTACCTCGGCATCTTTTTTGCATTGTTGCCGATCGCGCTGTTGCCGGTCGCGGTGGCACTTCATGCGCAGTCGTATCTCGGTTTTTTTGTCGTTGGGGACATCTCCGCATTGAGCATTATGGTCCGCCGTTATCGCGCACCGAATCGACCTCGCTGATCGGGGGCTCGCGATGCGTCGCAATAATTTGATTATTGACATCCTTCTGGCGGCATCGCTCATCTGGGCGATTTGCCATCCTTCGCCACTGGCGTCGATCGCGACAGCGGCATCTGGCGTGCTTTCGGGCCTCAACGCGCGATGCCCGCGGCGTCGGCCGCCGATGGCAATTTCCGCACCGCAGGAACAGGCGCCCACGGCAGGAGTTCCCCGGAAGCGTACGGCGGATCACCTCGCCTTTGATCCTGGGCGGCGCAGACGCCATGTTCGCTCGGAACGTTAAGCGGCGGGGACGGCTGCAACGTCGTCAGAGTCTCCCTTCGCAGCTCACGAGTCAGTTTTCAGGCGAACCAGTCGCCTCTGAAAATACGCGTTGAACTGCTCAGAGCGCACCGTCACTTTCTGTCGATCCATCACTTTATCAATGATTCCCGGATTTTGATCGACCCGCCTTAGCGTAATTTCTACAGTAACGCCCGCCGATCGACGTGCCATCTCCGACGATATCGGAGGATCCAATTGACCAGGCGTCAGAAGAAAATTACTATCCTCCGATGATTGAAAAGGTGGGCACTTCGGCGGAGCTGAAGAGAAAACTGCTTGGGAAGGTCTATGGCATTGCCGCCATGATGGCGCTTTCGTGGGTGCCGCTCATCGCCGTGACGGCGTTTCACCACGACCTGCTCGGAACCGACCCGCAACCCAGTGAGGGAAAGGCCCAGGCGTATTTCTGGCTCGGGCTGGTTGTTACCGTCGCCGGTCCCGTCCTGATCTGGCTGGCGATCGCCAAGATCAGGAAACTCTCAAGCACCGGCGTCCGGACGATCGCGACTATCGTAAAAATCAGTGCAGCTTCCAATCATGACATTCGCCCCGTCACGTATTCGTTTCAAGTCGGGCCGCTCACCTACAAGGTCAAGCGTGACACCCCGGAAGTACTGCTTCGAAGGGTGATGGGGACCAAACAGGTTCCGGTCATATACGACCCGGCAAACCCCAATTCCTGCGAGATTCTCTTCCCCAAAGGCGCGATTGCCACGGAATCAGTCGGCCGAATGTCCAACCTGCAAAAATGGCAAGGGGTTTTTGTCGGGCCGCTTGCCAAGGGACTTCTGATTCTCGCGTTCTGGGGTGTTTTTATCCTCACGGCCGTCGTCATGCGCGGCATGGGAGTGGACGTGGCCGCTTACAGCGTAACGCTGTTGACCGTCTCGATGCTGGCGGTCGTGATTGTGCATATGGCCGGGGTGCTTATTGGCGATCGCATTCTGGGCCGTCCCGATGCGCTGTTTGTCAGAACGCGCTTATGGTGGTGGATCGCGCTGGTCGCACTGCTGATTGCGGTGCCGGCTTCGATTGTGTGGGTTCAGCACGATCAAGCAGCTGACGCAGACGCGAAGTTGAAGCACGATCAGGAGGACTTGGAAAATGCCAGAATGATGAATCCGAATCTTGGCAACGTACCCTCGGGCTCGAAACCGTAAGGACCAGCAGGAACTCAGCAGGTCCAGGGATTCCGTCCCGGCAAATCCCGGCTGCGACGTCTATCTTTCCGCCCTGGCGTTGGATCTCTAAATCGAATTCGGTCGAGGAATAAGCGAGAAGGTGCCGTGGAAATTCGCGCAGATCTCCCCGCCGCAGTTTCCAGCGTGCAACGCATCCTTATCCGGGAAGTAGCAAGTGGTCCGTGGTAATGTCTCCATCAATGATTCGTGGAAAGTGTTTCCCCGTCGTGCTTCTTGCGATGTCGCTGCTGTGTTCAACGGCGATGGGCGCCTCTGATTCCGTTTGGCTCGACGAACTTGATCTGCACAAGGTTCAACAGGACTGGGGCGCGGCTCAAGCGGACCGCTCGGTCGACGGACACCCGCTTTCCATTGCCGGAAAACATTTCGATCATGGCGTGGGCACGCACGCGGCCGGCATTTTTTGCGTCGATCTCGCGGGGTCCGCGAAGGGACTGACGGCTTGGGTCGGGATCGACGACGATGCGGGCAAAACGTCTGACGCAGTTCAATTTCAGGTCGTTGGCGACGGCAAGCTGCTTTGGCAGAGCAAGGCGTTCGTTGCCGGGATGCCCGCCGAAGAAGCGGACGTCAATCTGTCGGGAGTGAAGGCTCTGACGCTGCTCGTTGCACTCGTTGGAGACGGCAACCAATTCTGCCACGCCGACTGGGCCGATGCGAAGATTGAGTTCGACGGAACGCGGCCGGTCGCGGTCGATCCACCCGGATCGACGTTGAACATCCTCACCCCTCCGCCTCCGCGGACGCCTCGAATCAATGGGCCGACGCTCTTCGGGGTGCGGCCCGCTCACCCGTTTCTCTACACGATCCCCGCAACCGGCGATCGCCCAATGACATTCTCTGGTGACAGCCTTCCGGCGGGCCTCCGCGTCGACGCAACTACCGGGCAGGTGAGCGGCGCTCTGGCGAGCGCAGGCGAATTTCCCGTCACCTTTCGCGCCACCAATGCAAACGGGGCGGCGGAGTTGAAATTCAAGATCGTGGCCGGCGAGCAGATCGCACTCACGCCGCCGATGGGATGGAACAGTTGGAATTGCTGGGGCGGCAACGTCGATCAGAGCAAGATTCTGCGATCCGCGCACGCGATGGCAGACTCGGGGCTGGCGAATCACGGATGGACTTACATCAATATCGATGATGCCTGGCAGGGTGCGCGGGGCGGACCGTTGAACGCAATCCAGCCCGATCCGAAACGATTCCCCAACATGGGGAAGCTGTTAAGGTGACATCCATCGTTTTATTTGTCACCGTTCCGCAATTTTGGCCTGCCTCGCGGATTCAGAGTGTGCTGCAGGCCCATTCGGCCGGCCATTTTAAGCGTCCGAGGATCGCTGCCCAGCGGCCGGCCACGCTCGAAGCTGAGCGCCACCGGTTTCGCAGCGGCGGGATCGATCGGCTCGTTGACCAGCGCCGTCCAGTTCCGGGGACGGTTGATCGGCCAATCGTCGAGCAGCTTTCGTGCCAGCTCTTTCTCGCAGCCCAGGCTGCACCAGTGCCAGTCCTGCGCCCGCTCCAGCATCTTCGCCCGCAACGGATTGGCTTCCACACAACGCAGCAGCGTCAGCAAATGCCCGTCCTCCGGGACGACAAAGCTCTTGTAGCGGCCCTGATACAGATGGCCGCTGGTCCGACGGTAATGAGCACGGTAACGCTTGAGGTGCGTGATGGTCAGCCAGGCGAAGTATCTCGCCAGATCTCCAGCCGGCCGTTGCCGCAGTTGAGAACGTGATAAGCCAGACCGCCGATCGCTGCTCGAGAAGTGCGGGGCATGGTCGCATGATATATCCAGCGGATGAGCATCGTCAAGAAAGATGGATGTCACCTTAACAGCCTGCCAGGTGCGATCACGACCTTGAGTCGTGCCTAAATAGCAGCTACCGCGTCGTGCCCGACATCGTCCCGCCCGCGATCGTGGCGCCTCATCGTATTCGAGGCGTACCGTCACCGTAAGATCAATGGCTCCCCTCCTCCGCAGGAGTACCGGTGAAGCGCGCCGTCCTCTAGTTTGGCGCCTAATGCGGCAACAACGACAACACTTGCTGCGGCGTGCTGTTCGCCGTGGCTAGAACGCTGGTGCCGGCCTGGGTCAGGATCTGAGCGCGGGTCAGGTTCGACGTTTCAGCGGCGAAATCCGCGTCGCGAATCTGGCTTTCGCTGCTGGTGACGTTCTCCAACGCGACGTTCAGAGAGTTGACGTTGGTGTTCAACGTGTCTGCCTCGAAGGCGCCGAGGCGTCCGCGAATATCGGCAACCTGCGTGATGGCCTGCTCGATGATCTGACTGGCCTTCCCGGACTGGCCGCCGACGAGCGTCGAGCCGCCGCCGGTGACGATGTCGTTGAGGTATCCCACCGTCGAATTGCCGAGCTGGCTGGCGGCAACGGATTGGATGCCGATGCTGACCTGCTGCCCGCTGCTCACCTGCGGCCCAAGCTGGAAGAGCGCGCCGCCGCCGGTGATGGCGAAGCTCGTCTTGCCGATTCCGATCGACTTGTCGAGCGTGAGGTCCAGGTCCAGGGCGTTGGTGTTGACCTTGAGGTCCAGACCATCGCCGGTCGTCAACGCGCCGTTGATGGTGGCCACCGCGTCCTGACCCACAACTCTTGTCTTGGCATTGCCGGAAGTGTCAACCGTGTTGAAAGTCCCCTTCTGCGCCGTGACGGAGACGAAATTCTTCGACCCGAAATCGGTGCTGGTGAAGGTCAGACCCGAAGCAACGGAGCCGGCCTGGGTAAGCTTTGCCGCGACTCCAGTTGAATCGCTGATGCTGTTGACGGCATACGCGATTGCCGAGGCGGTGGTCCCGCTGGTGAACGTCAGCGTTTGGGTTCCGAGGTTTCCGCTGACCTGCAGGGTCACGGAGGTCGGGACGCTGCTGGCGGTGTATTCCAGCGCGGCGGTGCGCGCGCTGGTGAGGACGTTGACGTCAACGGGCACCGTTGAGTTGGTGCCGAAGTCGGCCTGGGAGATGTTCAGCGCGTCGATCTTGGTGTTGTCGACGCCGCTGGTGACGTAGCCCAGGTTGCCGTTGATGAGCTGCAGCCCCGCGAACGTGGTCGTGTTGCTGATGCGGGTGATGCTCTGGACGGCCGAGTCGACCTGCAATTGGTTGGCGGCGATTTCGTCCGGAGAGAGCGCGCCGCTGTTGGCGGCCTGGACGACCAGCCCCTTTACGGTCAGCAGCAGATTGGCGACCTCGCCCAGCGCGCCCTCGGCAGTTGAGATGACGTTGCTGGCCTGCTGCGAGTTGCTGATGCCCTGGTTGATTCCAGAGATCTCGCTGCGCAGCCCTTCACTGGCGATCAACCCGGCGGGATCGTCCGCGCCGCTGTTGATCTTCAGTCCTGTCGAAAGGCGTTGCAGCGACGTGTTGAGAGCGCCTTGCGACTGCGCCAGCCCGCGCTGGGCGATAAGAGAGGCGACGTTGGTATTAATACGGGCCATAGCAATCCTCCATGATTGATAATGGCGTCCCGGGCGACATGCCCGGGCGGCAGGAGCCCCGATCCGGGGGCCCGGAAAAAACGGCGAATTTGCTTACAAATGGTTCCGAATCACTCTTCTGACGCGGACACTCACGTGAGTGTCACCTTTTCTGATCCTTGTCCGGCGGCTTGGGCATCATCTTGCCGAGCCCGGAGAGGTCCTCGGGCTTCACCTGGGCCGCGGCGCGATTCTCGCGCCGGATGGCGTCGTACACTTCCTTGCGATGGACACTGATTTCCTTGGGGGCGTTGATCCCCAGCCGCACCTTGTCGCCGCGGATATCGACCACGGTGACCTCGATGTTGTCCCCGATCATGATTGTCTCGTCCCGTTGCCTGGAGAGCACTAACATTGTCTGGCTCCTTCCTGGGTAAGGGGTTCGAGGAACGTCCCTCGAACCCGCGGGCCGCGCCTGCATTGCGGCGCGTGCCCTTGTTCCCGCGACTTCCGTTTCGCGGGGCGCCACCGGGCTCAAAGAAACAACAGAGCCTGGTGGACGCGGCCCTCGCACAAATCCCGCGCCGCCGCCGGCACGGATTGCGTGCGGCGCGGGCAGGCCGGGAGGATGGGCCGTCTCCCGGTGATTCGCTCTGCAGCCTATGCAGATTTGGCCAACGGCAGCTCCGCCGCGAGGCGGAGCAGAGGCTGGCGGGTCGTCCACTTCTTCTCGGTGAGAACGACCTGCTGTGCCAGGCGGTTTTCCGCGTTGACGACGATCGGCCCGAGCAGATTTCCCGTGAGCCAGTCCCCGACCTTGTTGCAGATCACAAAGACCTGGAGGAAGGAGGGATCGGTGAGTTGCAGCTCCTGCTGCGTCTCCTCGCGGACCGGCACGTCGTAGTCCTTGAAGAAGATGGTCGGGTCGGTGACGACGAACGCGAGGTTCGGGTCGTCGAGCGACTGCAGCCAGAAGAAATAGTTTTCCGTTCCGGTCTGAATCAGCGCGAAGCGGTTTTGATTGGGGAATCCGAGCAGCCCGCTGGGCAGGCTCATGATCCGTTCATCTTCCACCGAGAGCTGTCCGAAACGCGTTGTCTGGATCTCCATGCGAACTCCGTTTGTCGCTGCGGCTCGTCGCCGCGGTCTAAAACCCTCCGGTTCCATCCGGTACGGGCACTGAACCCGCAGGGGCATCCTGCCCGGTGCGGTGCATCTTTCTTCCACCCACGGCGGATCCTCCGCCGCCCTCAACTCTGCATTTCTCCGCGTCCTGAGCGCCGGACTTGCCGGCGTGCGCATCTTTTGCTGCGCGATCTGCATTTGAATGCGTCCTATATCATCGCAATGCAGACATCGTCCCTCATTTGCAAAGCCCGTTCCACTACGAAAGAAAATTCAGCAGCGAGAGACTGAGCACCTTTGACGTCGTCAGCAGCGTTGCCTGAAGCGAAGTCTGGATCGTCTGAAACTGGGTCACCGCGGTGGTGTAGTCCGCATCCTGCAGGGAAGAGAGCAGTGTGGTGGTCGCGAGGTTCTCGTCAGTGATGTTGCCCTGCCGGGAAGAGACTGCCTGCAGCTGCGCGCTGTTGGCGCCGCGGGCGGTGACGATCTGGTTGTAATCATTCTGCAATGCCGCGCCCGCGGCAGTAATCGCCTGCTGATTGCTTGAATTCAGCGCGTTGCGCAGATTCGCCAGGTCGGAAAAGATTCCGGATGTCTCGACCGGGTTGGCGTCGATCCCGACGATGGCAGTTCCCCCGGAGGTGGCGGCCGCCGTCAGACCCAGATCGGCAGCCGCGGTTGAATCGTTGAGCGGGGTGATGGTGAGCGATGCGCCTCCCCCGACGCTGTCGGTCAGGACGATCCCGTTGCCGGTGGTCGCGAACGACGCGTTGACTCCAACGCCGGCGGTTGCGGTTCCGCCCGACGCAAGATTAATGGCGCTGATCACGTCCTGAACCGTCTGCGCCGGTGAGGGAGACGCTGAAGTTCGTCCCGTCGGTGCGCGTGACCTGGAAGTCGCCGCCGGCGACGGTTTGCACGCCCTTTCCGCCGTTGAGCTGCGAAAGCGGGGTCGCGGGGTTGTAGCTGCGCACGCCCAGATCGGCGGCGGTGGTCCCGCCGTTCTCAGCAATGGTCATCTGCGTGCCTTGAATCGAGTTGACGATATTGATTCCCGTCCCCGCAGAATTGATGCTCGCAACGACGCCGGTCCCGGAGCCGTTGATGGCGTTCAGCAGGTCTTCGACTGTTTGCGCCGACGACAGGTCGATGGTGGCGGTTTTTGTGCCGTTGGTGATCGTCAGGCCGTGCGTTTGATCGATGCCCGCGCCTCCGCGCAGCGAGGCCAGCGTCGTCAGGCCGGTTACCTTCGCGTTCACGCTGGTGCCGACGACGGAAATTCCCGGTCCGGCGCCCGCGGCCTGCCCGATGCCCAGATCCGCAGCGGTGGTTCCGCCGCCGACATCTTTCACGGTAATGTTGTCCGCCCCGCTGGTGCTAAGAGTGATTCCGGTCCCAGCAGTATTGATTGACGCGGTAATGCCGCCGACCGCTGCCGAATTGATGTCGTTGATCACGTCACCAAGGCTGTCGGCGCCGCTGAGGTCGACGATCTTGCTGGTGACGCCGTTCCCGATCTGAATCTCCCCGAGCTGCACTCCCGATCCGCCGGTTCCCCCCAGATCGATGATCCGGGTCGCCGTGTCGACGGTCGGCGTCAGGTCGGCAGTCCCCTGCACTTGCGACGAGAGCGCTCCGAACGTGGTGGCAGCGCTAACCTGCAAAGGAAGAAGCGTGCTGTCGGCCGCGGCGTTTTGCAGGACTGTCGTCGATCCGACGTATTGCACGCCTCCCTGTGCGGAGACGAACGGAGCGGTCGTGTTTTTATCCCCGCCGAAGATAAACGAGCCGCCGAAATTCGTGTTCGCCAGGTTCAGCACCTGGCTGTAAATATTCTGCACGACGTCCGCGTCTGACTTTCGCGTTGAATCGCTGACCGACGAATTTACATCCGCCGAGGCCACCTGCTGCGCCTGCTGGATCAGGTTGGTCACGCTGCCCAGCGTGGAATCCACCTCGGAAAGCTGGCTCTGCGCCGTGTTGAGGTTCGCGCTGTACGCCTGACGCTGCGTGAGCGTCTGGTTGAGCTGCATGATCATGTCCGCAGCGCCGGGATCGTCGCTGCCGACGTTGACCTTCTTGCCCGTCGAAAGCTCGTTTTGCGACTGCAGCAGTTGCTGTTCGGTCTGGTCGATCTGCTGCTGCGCAACCGACGCCCATTGCAGGGAGCTGACTCGCGCCGCGCCTAGTGGGAGAATTGCCATGGCTATTGCACCATCCCCATCAGCGTCTGCATCATGGCGTCGGTCACGGAGATCAGCTTTGCCGCCGCCTGATATGCGGTCTGCTGCTGAAGCAGGTTGACCGTCTCCTCGTCCACGCTCACGCCGCTGGTCGCGTCGCGCTGCGACTGAAGCGTGTCCTGAATAGTCTGCGCGGCCTGCGCGTTGGTCTTCGCGGCGGCCGTCGAAACGCTGATGCCGTTGATCATCGACTGGTAGGTGTCATTCAGACTCGCGCCCTGCAGCGTGGGAATCGGCTGTGATCCCAGCGCCGCGATCGCCAGCGCCGTCTGATTGTCTCCAACGTCCCCGTTCTGCGCCGCGGCAATGAGCGTCGGCGAACTTGCCAGCACAGAGTTGACGGCAATATTGGAAGCGTTATCGCCGCTGAAAAACGTATTGATTCCCAGAGCCGCCAGCGTTCCGCTGCTGTCCTGGCTGAAGGTGATCTGCTGCCCGCTGTTGCTTGCCGCAACCGTAAGGCGGCCGCCGCTGATCGTGGCGCTCACCCCGGGGATTCCGGCAAGGCTCGCCGCCAGCGAGTTGAGCGTCGTGTCGGTCGGCTGGCCCGTCAGATTCACCTGCACCAGCGTGCTTTTTTCCAGGCCCGTTGCGGTGTCCTTGACGTGGACGACGAAGCTTCCGTTGGTCGGCGTAAATTTTAAACCAGCTGCAGCGCTGTTCAGCGCCTGCGTAGGATCGGCCACGACGCTGGTCGATGTCACGGATGTAAAACCGTTGGTACCTTGCCCGCTGGAGTGAATCTTGTTGAGCTGGAAGATGAAATTATTCGCCAGCGAATTGAGCTGATCCTGCACTCCGCTGATCTGCCCGCCGACCGACTCCAGCGCGCCAATCTGGCCCGAGGTGACGGGAATCGTTTCCTTGTTTGATTTGAAGATCGCCACTTGCGTCGCCTTGCCATTGACGATCTGCGTTGCTTCCGCGACGCCGTTGCTCTGCGTCCCCGCGACCAGTGGCTCGGAGCCGACGTAGACGTCGAGCGCGCCGCTGGGCTGCTGCACCGTGGTCACGTTCATCAACTTCGAGAGACTCTTCACCGCGGCATCGCGCTGATCGAGCAGTGCGTTGGCCGTCCCTCCGGTTCCTCCCTGGGCTGTCACGATTTGGCCGTTCAGCGAAGCGATCTGAGCGGCCAACCCGTCGGCTGAAATGACCTGCGAACCAAGGCTCGTGCTGACGCTTCCCTGGATGCCGCTGAGCTGGCCCTGCAATGTCTGAAACGTGCTGGCGACCGCTTTCCCGTCCTGCAGAACCACCTGACGAAGGCCCGGATCCGAAGGGTTGTTCGCCAGGCTCGACCAACTGTTGTAGAAGGTGTTGAGCTGCGAGGAGAGATCGGCGCCGTTGAGCGCGTTGAACGTCGACTGAACCTGCCCGAGCCATTGTTCGGTGGTGGTGGCGGCCTGATTGTCGCTGACGCTCGAGTTTAATCTGCCCGTCAATGCGGCGTCGACTTGCCGTTGGATGCCCTCAAGGTCGACACCGGTTCCCAGAAACTGCCCGGCGCAATCTGCTGGTCGTCGTTGGCGGCGGTCTGTGCCGTCTCGCGCACATAATCGGCGTTGCCGGCGTTGGCGATATTGTTGCCGGTCGTCTGGATCTGCGCCTGCGACACCGCCAGGGCAGAGCTTCCGATGTTGAGAGCACTGATCAGCGACATGGCATCAACCGATCGTTTCCATCACCCCGATGCGCGATGCCAGCCGGGGCGTCCCCTGCTTGGTGTACAACCCGGCCTTCTGCACGGCGCCTGCGAAGATTCGCAGCGCCGTGTTGAGATGTCCCAAAACCGCCCCGGCCAGACGCGAGCTGATTTTGGTGCGCGCGCGAATCGTTTCGATGGTCTCGCGCAGCTCTCGCCGCAACTGGAGCAACGCCGCCGCACGCGCAGGATGCAGCGCCGCCAGCCCGGCAAGGGTCACTTCGCCGGGAATCCGCAGATCGCGGGCCAACTGCGCCGCGAGTTTGCGACGCTGTCCGTCGAGCGACACCAGACGCGTCCGCGAGCCGTCCTGAAACTGCGACGCCGACGCCATGCCTTGAAGATCGAACTTCTTCATGGCGGCCTGCTGGAGGTCGAGCTGCGCCAGCAGGCGTCGATGCTCGACAAGCATTTGCTTCAGCACCGTCTCGAGATCGGCAAGTGTCTTTGACATCACGCATGCTCCTTGTTTTCCATGTGAACGTGAATCCTGTGGAGCTGATGCGGATAATGTTTGGCGGGCGCCAACAGAGCTGGGGTTCGGGCGTCAGGCTTCAGCGAAGACGATGGATGTGCGCCTTTTGGCGAGCTCGATTTCGAGGCCTTGGCGTAATGTTTCGCGGCCTGGGCCGATTCGATTTTCTTGACGATTGCCCGCACCAGCTTGCCGCCGGCATGGCGCGACATATGGTCGGCCAGCCGCTGGTCGAGCATCGACTGGAACGTTTTGCCGCCGTTGCCCCCGTCCATCAGGTCGGAGTGAAACGGGCTCTGGCGCATCTGCTTGAGCAGCGTTCCATAGAACGTCTGCGCGACCCATTTTTCGGTTTGCTGCACGAGCTGATCGTGCTGATTGCTCCCCGCGGCGCCCCTGGCGGCCAGCGTGCGTCCCCGGCCCAGCAGCGCGGCGGTGTCGATACTCGTGGGCGGCTTGATGTGAGGCGTTTTCATGGTCGCGTCTCCGACGCTTGCCAGGGTTCAGGGTGTCAGGGTTCAGGGTTCAGGAAGACGGTTATCCGTTCTTTCCTGAACCCTGAACCCTGACACCCTGAACCCTCCGTTACTGCTCCTCCAGAACCAGCTTCGCGTGCAGCTTTCCGCTCTTATAAAGTTCTTCAACGATGGTGATGCGATCCTCCGCCGGCACCTTCAGTTGCTCGAGCGCTGCGACCAAATCCTGCAACTTGGCGCCGCCTTGATTGGCCGGATCGAGGGCAACCAGCTCCTTCGTGGTCGCCAGCGGATTGCGAGGCGTCGGAACCGGAGCGGGCGCGATCGTCGTAATGGTCAACCCCTTGTGGCTGATCACCACTGGGCTGATCTCGACGTCGCCGGTCACGATCAGCGTTCCGGTCTTCTCGTTGATCTGCACGCGCGCTTCGCTGGGAAGCATCGGCACCGGCAAACGCTGGATTCGGCTGATGAAGCTGTCGGGATGCTCGCGCTCCGTCTGCGGAATTGTCACGATCACGTTCTTCGGATCGACCGCAACCGCGAGCGTCTCGCCATTGGCCCCCTCCGCGTCGTTTACGATCTTGGCAATCATGCTCGCGTTGGTCCAACTGGCCGAGGGATCTTCCAATATGAAAGTAATCTGGTTGTTTTCGATGAACTTGGCCGGGAGATCGGCTTCCATGACCCCCCCGCCGCGAACCAACGCGACGTTCGGATCGGTGGGGTCTTCAATACTGAGCGGACCTTCCGCCATTGCGAAAACACCGCCGTTGGGAATCGGCGATTGCAGCGGGGAGACGAACAATCGGCCACCCTTGAGACTCGTGGCCGCGCCCAGGCTCATCACCCGTACGTCGATATGGTCGCCGTCGCGCACGCCGTTCGACGGAATCGTCGCTACCAGTCCGACGACCGCCACGTTCTGGACTTTGTTGAGTTCTTCCATCGTGACTGGATCGGAGAATTTCCCGAGCATTCCCGCCAGCGGTTTGATCGCCGCGGCAAAATCTCCGCCGTCGCCAGTGCCGGGAAGGCCGTAGACCAGCCCGAGCCCGGTGAGCACGCTGGTGCGCTGACCTCCCAGCCGCGTGATGTCGGCGATTCTCACCGCTGATGCGAACGGCGCCGTTCCAAGCAGCAACGCGAGCGAGCCCACCACAGCGCTGCTGCGCCACTTGGGCAACGCTCCTCGAGGCGTAGTCCTTCTACGGGTAACAGCACTCCCGCATCGAAGGACGGCCCGTAGCATAAAATTAGTTAGCTTCTGATCCATGCGAACATCTCAAATCATCAGAACGGGTTCACGAACTGCATCAGCCGCGGCAGCCAGCCTTTGGTAATCGCGTCTTTCACGTCTCCCTTGTGATTCTTCTGAAGATCGAGATCGAAGATCTGGGTGCTCAGCACCGTGTTATCCGCGCTGACATCGTCCACCCGGCAAATTCCCGACAGAATAAACTGCTGCTCTTCCTCGTCCGTCTTGATCGTTTTGCGCCCTGAAGGACGAGCGTGCCGTTCGGCTTCACATCCAGCACCTCCGCCGTGATGCGCGCTGTCAGACTGTCGGTGCGATCCATCTCGCCGTTGGCCTTGAATTCGCGAATGCCGTTGATGTCAATGTCTGCGGGATTCTGCGATTGGGCGAGCCCCTTGATCGCGAGCTTCTTCAGATCGAGTTGGATGAACTGGTCCAGCTTCGCCGTCAGATCCGCTTCCTTCTTCACGTCCTTGTTGGACTGCGACGTGATCTCGCTCTCTTCGCGAATGACGATGGTCACCAGGTCGTGCTTCTTGAGCGTATGCGGCTCGGGGGCGCGGACGGCAAAAAAGCTCACGTCGGAGAGCTTCGCCTGCGATGGATCGGCCCGCACCGCCAGGCTCGCCTTGAGCAGCGAACTTCCGGTCTGCTGCATCAGCGCGCCGACGCGGGCCGGCGTGTCGTTGTTCAGCGGCCGCACGTTATCCTCGCTGTGCGCTTTTCCGCTCGACGCGGGCGCGGCCTCGGGCTGACCCGCGAGCGTGACGCTCCCGCCGGCAAACCAGATCGCGATCGCGGTCAGCAGCCATTTCTCTCGTTTCATGGAGTCTCCGCAATATTCAGGATGAGCGGTTTGAACGTGCGTTAGTCACGCACGCTCCAGAATGACGCTGCCCTTTGGGCAGCCGCGAAACACAAACTGCCGGCGCGCGTCGTTGTTTGAGGTCATTTCGCCGCCAGTTTCGCGTCGGCGGTTTCCATCGGGCCGAGCGTCGCTTCCTGCGGGCCAGTCAATACCACTTCATAGGTCTGATCGGTCACCTCGCTCTTCACGCGAATCGTCTGGCCGTAGGAGCCCGCTTCCATTGCCCTGGCAACGGACTTGACTCTCACCGATCCTGAATTGAGCGTAACCGTCACGAATTGCCCGGCGCGCGCCAACGGCACCCCTTCGACGAATTGTGCGGTCGCGATTTGTCCGGTCTGGATGTCGCGGGATGCCTGCTGCCCGGCGACCTGCTCGCTGGTCAGCAACGGATCGTTCGGAAGGCGATCGACCAGCAGCCGGCGGGAGGTGACATCCTCGGCACGAATCAGTTCACCGCGGCTGAGCGGCTTGCTGAAGATGATCTGGTTTTGCCAGGCGCGGGCATTTGCGGCGATATTGACCTTTTTAGATCCGGAGTCCGTTACAACCAGAACCTGCCAGGAGACATCGCCGAGGTTGTTGTTGAACGAACCGTCGATGTTGAACTTGAACTGGGGCTCGGAAAGATTCAGCAGCTTCGCGTCGGCCGGATTGAAGTTCACCTGCAACCGATCGAGCGGAATGTTGAGACGGGTTGAAAGGTCCGACTGAAGCAGTTCGCGCAACGGATGCACCGGCAACGCGCTCGAATCAGTCGCCGCGGACGCGCCAGCAGCGGATGCGGGAACGGGCGCGACGGGCGCCGCTGCCGGCAATGGTGCCGCCGCTTCGGGCTTGCGGGCGGCGATCCACTGATCCAGCGCCGTATTCGCATCATATTCCAGGTCGGCCCGGCTCACGGTGCATTGCGTGGGCCCGGCAAAGTCGATCATGCCGATATTCACGCCCGCGTCGCCCAATGTCTTTCGCAGATCATCGAGCGTAATGGCCTTGAACGGCGCGTTGCCGTCGAAGCGTAAGACGACCAGTTCTCCAGCCGTGGCAAACATCGGCGCATCGGCGTCGGACCAACGGCAAATCTGCTTGAGCCGAACCTCGGCGCCGTTCACCCGCGCTTCGGAACGCAGCTCGAGCGTAGCCGACGGCCGATCCATCCGCGGCCCCGGCACGAACTTTTCGCTTGCCATGGGGGGCACGTCCTGCGGCGCAACTTCGGCGCCATAGCCCCATTGGTGAAACAGTGTTTGGGTGGCCCATGCCAGAATGGTAAGGATCACCATCAAACGAACCGTTTTCCGCATTCCTATTGGTCTGCCGTTCATAATGCGACCTCCATGTCGCTTCACTGAGAAGACAGGGACTGTTTACGATCGTTTCAGGTTGCCGACGGTTTGCAGAATCTGGTCGGCGGTCTGAATCGACTGACTGTTCAATTCAAACGCACGCTGCGTTTTGATCATCGTGACCAGTTCCTTCACCGGATCGACGTTGCTTGCTTCCAGAAAACCGCTCATCAGCGATCCGGCCCCCTGCTGCTCCGGATTCGTGGTGATCGGCTTGCCCGAAGCTTCGGTCGCCGTGTAGATGCTTCCTCCCAGCAGCTTCAACCCCTGCGGGTTGATGAACTGGGTGAGCTGGAACTGGCCTATTTTCGTTTTGGTGTTCGACCCCGGCTTGATCGCCTCGATCGTTCCGTCCTGGCTCACCTGGATATCGCTGACTCCCGCCGGCACAGTGATTGGAGGCACCAGGCGATATCCGTCGCCCATCCCCAGCACGAGGTCGCCGTTTTCGTTGATGAAGAAGTTGCCGTTCCGCGTGTAGCCCGTGCCGCCGATCGAGTCGAGAATTTTGACCGCAAAGAATCCATTGCCGGAGATGCCAACATCCAGATCGCGATCGGTGCTCTCCAGACTTCCCTGTGTGAGATCAAGCTGCGTATTGCTGATGCGGGTCCCAAGACCCACGAATTCTCCCGACGGCGAAATCTCGCTGGTCTGATCCTGCGTGCCCGGCTCGCGAACGGTCTGGTAAATCAAATCCTCAAAGTTCACCCGGCTGCGTTTGAACGCGGTCGTCTCCGCATTCGCCAAATTGTTGGCAACCACATCGATCTGAGTTGATAGCGCCCTGAGTCCCGTCGCCGCAGAGTGCAGTGCCGCAATAGCCATGGTTCCTCATCCCGTTACAAGGCGTTATCGGACGCTCTACGGCGCTAACTTGAGGGCACCTGATCGCGTCAAGATCCGAATGACGAAACCCGAAACCAGAATCGAGTGAGCAAATCCGAATGACGAAACCCGAAACCAGAATCAAACCCGAAGCCCGAATGTCGAATGACCGAAACGGAGTTCGAAGGCTCATGCACCCAGAGCAATGACAGTTGGAAATGCGTCACGGTCCATCGAATGGCAGATCATCACCACGCGAATCCCCTGTTTCGTCATTCGGTCATTCGTCATTCGGGTTTGATTATTTGATTCTGGTTTCGGGTTTCGTCATTTCGGATTTTTGCGGGCGCTTTACCTTCCCCCCGGACCCGGTGGATCCCAAGCCCCGGCTGTCACTCAACTAATCTTCCCCACGTCCTGCACGAGCTGCTGCAGCGTCTCATCCTGGTAGTGAATCATGTTCGCGTTGGCTTCGAGCTGTCGCTGGGCTTCGATCAACTGGGCCAGCTCGCTGGTCGGATCGACGTTGGACCGCTCGACCATTTCGCTGCGCATCTGGCCGGCGCCGGCGCGAAGATCCGTCATGTCGGGGTAGTCCATCGTATCGGCGCCGTCTTTGGTCAGCTTTGTCTTGTCCGGCACATCGAACAGTCCGATTTTGCTGACGGCTTTGCCGTTTTGCGTGACGCTGCCGTCGCTTCCGATGGACGTCGCCGTTCCAACGGAAAGCACGATCGGCCGCTGCTGCGTGTCGAGCACCTTGCTCGCGCGCGAGTTGGTCATGACCAGCTTCCCGTCGGCATCCACCATGAAGCGCCCGTCGCGCGTGAGATGGGTGCCGCTCGCGTCTTTCACCGCAAAATATCCTTTCCCGTCGATCCCCAGATCGAGTGCGTTGCCCGTCGATTCGAGCTCGCCCTGCTGCGTGTCGATCGCGCTGGGGTTGACGGACAAACCGCCGCCGATCTGTTCCAGAAGGGGATCGCTCCAATCGCCGGCCTTGTGCTGCTGCTGGGTCGCGGTGAGGCGCTGGCGGAAGAGAGTCATGTCGCGCTTGAACCCGACGGATTCGGAGTTGGCCAGGTTGTTGGCCAGCACGTCCACGTTGTAGGAATTTGCCAGGACGCCCGACGCCGAGAGGTACAGTCCGTAGATCATCTGAATAATTCCGAGGGGCTTCCGCCACGCCGGACGGAAGCCCCGTCGGATTCCCGCGACGATCGCCCAGAGGTCGATCAGCCGCCACCTTGGCAGCGCTTCATCCATGAAGTGCCCGCAACGGCGCGAGCCGCGCGGCAATCGGCTCCGCCGATCGCATCACTGCCCTTCGTTCTCGATCCGTCACCGTCGGGAAGCTCGTGAGAGACTTCGCGCCGGCGACAAGCCGCGCTTATCAAGCCGCGTGCCGCGCACGCCGTCGCTCCGGCGGTCGTCGGTCACATGCGGACGTAAGCCGATAATAAACATCGCCTTAGGGTGTTCTGGCGAGAAAGACGCACCTCCCGGACCAGTGCCCTCGGCCCGCGATCGCCGGCGCAACTCCTGCCTCGCGGCGGCAGTTTCCGCGCGACCAGCAACGATGCGACGTTGCCTAGGGAGCGCGATCAAGATTGGTCTTGCTTCCCCCTCCCCTGGTACTCCAGGGGAGGGGGAAAGAGTTGCGAGCGAGCGCAACATCTGGCACGCCCACCTGGCAGGGTGTAACTTTTATTTGTGGCGATTGCAGATTTTGCGATCGTAGGGCGGGATTCATCCCGCCGTTTTCTCAGCCGGCCAACAAATCGGCGGGATGAATCCCGCCCTACTCGGAGCCGATCGCCACTTTCGAGCGCCACACCCACCTGGCAACGCGCAGTGACGCCGCGCTGGAATGGTACTAATTTTTCTGTACGTTGACGCGGAAATGTCGGGCGAGCCAATGCCCTTCGACCGCGAAGACTCGTTGACTGCGGCCTCGGGTGGCTCATCTCAATGGAGAAGTAACATGGCCAAACCAGCAAAGAACACAATTTGCCTTTGGTACGATGGCGACGCCGAGGAGGCGGCGCGGTTTTACGCCAGGACCTTTCCTGATTCGTCAGTAGCCGCGGTGCATCGCGCCCCGGGAGACTTTCCGTCGGGGAAGAAAGGGAACGTGTTGACCGTCGAATTTACTGTGATGGGCATCCCGTGCCTCGGGCTCAACGGCGGCCCCGCGGTCAAACACAACTGGGCATTCTCGTTTCAGGTCGCAACCGCTGACCAGGCCGAGACGGATCGCTACTGGAACGCGATCGTCGGCAACGGCGGCCGGGAGAGCTCGTGCGGCTGGTGCCAGGACAAATGGGGATTGTCCTGGCAGATCACGCCGATCGCCCTGACGCAAGCAATCACCGATTCCGATATCGCTGCCGCCAAGCGGGCGTTCGATGCGATGATGACGATGAAAAAGATCGACATCGCCGCCATCGAGGCGGCACGCCGGGGTTGAGCGGATTATCCGCCGGTGTATCGGTCCGAGTGTGACAGGTGATGCTGAAAGTTGTCGGCGTATGCCTGCGCGATTGAGGGATGGTTGTGAATCACCAGGAGGTTGTCGGCGTTTTCAAATTCCGCCGCGTGGGTGAAATTGAAACTTCCGGTGATGACCGTCACGCCGTCGATCACCATTACTTTGTTGTGCGCAATAGCATGCTTTGAATCGATGTAGACGGGGATCCCCGCGCGGTCGAGCGTGGAAATCTCCGAGTGGGAGTCGTGTTGCTCGCTGCGGTCGGCAACGACCGTCACGTCCACTCCGCGATGGCGTGCGTCGATGAGCGCATCGCCGATGGGGCGGGAGGTAAAGGTATAGGACTGCACGAGGATGGTCTTTTGCGCCCGCGAGATTTCGGCGACGGCCGCGCTGGTGCATCCACCGCGGGGAGAAAACCAGCAGGCCAGATCCTGATCGCTGCCGCCGGCGGGGATTCCGCTGAGAGCGGAAATTCCGCCGTGGTGACCGACAAAAAACCCCGCCCCGAATGACAGCAGCAGGAGGACGACGACGCCGGTGTACGCCTGTTGCTGGAGAGACGATCCGATTTGCGGCATACGAGCCGATGGTAGCGGAAAACCGCGGGGCGAGAAGACAGCGCGAACCAAAACAGGAGAATGACAAGTGGGGCGCCGAGGCGAATGAACTACGAGCGTGAAGACGCTTCGGCGTCGGTCGGAGCAGGAAGACGAGAAGAAGAGAAAGATTGTGGAGAGCACCGCGATGCGATCCAGCGCAGTGCGTCAGTTCCGACGCAACCTGCACGGGCAAGCTGCCCGTGCCACGGGAGCGGCTTCCAGCCCACCGCGCTGCGGACGTTTTCGTTCCCTACGCGCTTCGCGTTCGTCTTCGCTGCTTCGCGCCTTCTCGGCTCATTGCGCGTAAGAAAGAGTCCGGCGGTGTTCCGCCGGACTCTGGAAGGTGGCAATTAATTGCCAGGACGATGCGGGAAAGCTCCGCGAGGACGACGCATTGCGGGCGGACGCGCTCCGCTGCGCGTCGCGGCTAACCAGGGGGAACTTTGCTGTGGCGTGCTTCGGGAACTCAAGCGAAAACCGACTGCGGTTCCCGGCGGGCTCTACGCGGCGTCGAGAAGCAGTCCGGTTTTGGATCCCCATCGCAGTCGGCGGAACGCCTGCACGGTGACCTGTCCATTCTGGAACAAGGGGTGCAGCAACTCGGCGCTGAGGTCAGCCTGATCGACAATCAGGCGAAGGCGCGGGAGACGCGTCGCGTCGACTGCCAGTTGGGGCAGCGCCATCGCGATCAATGCCCGGTTTTCCAGCAGCCAGCGATACGCCTGGGCGATGCCGCGAAGATTTCCCAGCCCGCGTTCGGTCGCGGCAAACAGCTCCAGGGCTTTGTCGCGGGTGACGGCCAACCGGGCCGAGGCACACATCGGCGCACGCACCGGACATTCGATCGCGCCGGATGGCGATTGCCTGAGAATCGCGCTGATGACCGCGTCCGGCGTCGCGTCGGCGCCGTCGAGATCGATCACGTCACCAGGCATCTCCCGCTGCGGCTCGGCCGCGGGCTCCGCATGCGTCTGGGCGACGCGCGGAAAGTCCTGTGCCGCCGGTTGGGCGGGAATCACCAGTTCAGCAATGAGCTGACGCGTGCCTTCATCCATGGCTTGGTCCTTGGCCGGCGCCGGTTGCGGCGGCTCAACAGGCTGTACCGACTGGCACTGCGCGACGAACCCCGCAACCGCCGCGAACGGCGCGCCCAAGTGCGCGTTGAGAACCACGTGCTCCGCCACGCGGGCGGACCTGGCGATGGTTCCTTCGCATTCGAGGCCCCAATCCAGAAATTCCCGGCAGACGCTGCCAAGCTTCCCGGCAACTCGGGCCGCTTCAGCTTCGTCGGTCGCATCCAGCAATGCCAGCGAAAGTCGCGGACGTGAAGCGGTGTTCTCCGACAGGCCCTTGAGCATGCGGTAGCTGGCGACGATCCCGTCGTGATCGCACGTGCTCAGGAGCACCCACCGCTCTATCTTGCCGAAAAGCTCCATCGCCTCGGCGCTGCGCACCGGAGCGGCCAGCACCAGCCAGTGGTTCACATCGCAGTTCAGCTCGGCCAGCGCTTCGGAAACCTGACGTTCGTCGCTCGCGTCGGCAGTCTGCTCACCGCCGGGGGCGCCGCTGGGATCGAAGCACATGAGCCGCAGATCGGTGGCGCCCACTTCGATGGCGCCGACCCGGCCGCAACGGGCGGCCAGGTGCCGCGCATAGCGCATGACGTATTCGGATTGCTTGCTGTTGAGATGCGAGGCGAGCACCGCCGTGATCGGCGGAGCATGAACGGGGTCGGAGGCGTTGACCGCCGGCGCGGGGGCGGGCGCGGATTGCGCCAGCTCTTCAGGAGCCAGGTCGATATTGACCGGCGCCTTGGGCGGCGGCACGCGCGTGGGCCGGGGAGCGCCCTGGGTCTGACGATCGCGAACACTGCTGAGAAACAGATGGCTGATCTCGCTGAGGCCGCGGCGATTCGGATCGTTTGGTTCCATTATTCCACCTCAACGATGTTGTTCAGTTCGCCAAACTGGTTGACCTCGACGTACTTGTTGTGCGGATCGGTCATCCACCGTCCGTCGACCACCAGCCTGTAGCGATATCGGCCGGGCAGCAGTGGAAGCTTCATCGTCCATTCGCCAGGCCTTTCGTTGCGGTGCATGGGGGTGACCATCGGCGACCAGTTGTTGAAGTCGCCGGCGACCAGCACCTGGCGGGCGGTCTCGAACCTCGAGCTGAAGAAGACCTCGTTGCCCAGTTGCTTCACCCCGTAGAACTCCTCGAGCTTCTGTTCCGTCGTCTTCATCGGCATCGGCTGGGGAGCCGCGCCGATGAACATCGACGGTCGCGGGGCCGCCGCCGACATCGGGGCGATCGATTCAGTGATCCGCAGTGCGGGCATTCCCTGCGGCATCGGCGGCACTTGCGGCCGCGGCACCGCGGGACGGGGAGCCATTGGAAGCGGTCCGGAAACAAATGGATCGGGATTGACCGGATTCGAGGGACGGGCGGCGGGCGTAATTGGAGCGGCCTGCCCTGTCGTCGCGGTCTGCGCCGGCGCTGCACCCTGCATCGTCGGAGCAGTCTGCGCCGTCGCAGCGACTGGAGCCGCCAGCGGCATGGGCGACGTCGGCGCAAGCGACGGAATGGGAGCTGCCGGGCGGTCGATGGTGAATGCTGGAATCACCTCGGGGAATCGCGCGGGAGCCGACGGCAGCGGATTGATCGTCATCGCGGGCGCGGAGAATGGCGCTGTCGTTGCCGCCGAAGTGATCGGCGCGGCCGTCGTCGGCATCGGAATGCTCGTCCCCTTGAACTGAAACTGTGACAACTGAGCCAATTGCTTGGCGCGCTGCACCAGTTCCTGCGGACGGGAGAGCTTTTCCGCCACCGGCTCGACGTCGGCGGGACGGTGTCCCATCAACTCGCGGGCGAGGTTCACAAAATCCTTGTACCCGCGGCTGCCCGGATCGTATTCGGTGATCGGCTGTCCGAAGCTGGCGGCTTCCTTCAGCTTGGTATTGAAGTTGACCGTGCTCTCCATCAGATAGCTCTTGAACTTGGCCCGCAGTTCGGAGAGCACTTCGCGGGCGAGTTTGGTGCGCGTGTCGTAGAGCGTGGGGAGGACGCGGATGTTGATGATCTTGCTGCACCGCTCGCGCATCTCCTCGAGCGTCTCCATCATCTTGGTCAGCCCGTGCAGACTGAAGTAGCCGGTTTCCACCGGCACAATCGCTTCGTCGCAGGCGCGCAGGGCGTTGAACGTGATGAGCCCGACGCTGGGCGGGCAGTCGATGATGCACCACGAGTAGGTGGAGGCGGCCGATTCCAGCGCTTTGGCCAGCCGGTCCTCGCGACCGTGCCGCCCGGAGAAGACCTGCTCGAACGCCGCGAGCTTGAGGTTGGACGGCGCCAGATCGAAGTCGCTGGCGATTTGCCAGACCAGTTCGGTGATCTTCGCGACCTTCCCGTCGCGCTCTTCAATGAGCGCGTCGAAAATGGTTCGTTCGATCTGCTCTTCGGGGACGGCCAATCCGACACCGCAGTGACCCTGCGGGTCCATGTCGACCAGCAATGTGCGCTGCCCGAGGCGCGCAAGACACGCGGCGAGATTGATGCTCGTCGTGGTCTTACCGCAGCCGCCCTTCTGATTGATGATTGCGATAGTCCGCATTGGCGACCTTCCTTGGTTCGCTGGCAACAGCAGCCGATCCTTCGGCCGCGACGTGGCGCACGAAAGCCCCACTTCCGGGGTCTTCATCGACCCGGACGCGCTGAAAGCTTTAGGATTATTGGACAAATTGGGGAACGGGTGAACGGCAGATTGTGCGCGTCGGCAGCAAGGCGCCGGAAGCCCGAATGACGAAACCAGAAACCAGAATCAAGTCCGAATGACGAATGACCCAATAGCCGAACCGAACCCTTGGTCGCGGATTGCAACATCGAGCTGCCGGGAGACCGGCCATCCCCGATATTACCGCGCGCTACTGTCACGCGCGCCTCTTCATTCAGTCATTCGTCATTCTGGTTTGATTGTTTGATTCGGGGATTCTGGTTTCGTCATTCGGGTTTTGGGGCGCCGCCGCTCACGTGTGGTAGTCCGCATTGATCGTCACATACTCTTTGGAAAGGTCGCACGTCCAGCAGGTTGCCTCCGCTGTGCCCAGCCGGCAGGTCAGATCGACGACCACTTCCTTCACGGCAAGCGCTTTGCTGAGTTCGACTGCGTCAAAGACCAGCGGCCGCCCGTTGCGAAAGACGGCGGTTCGCTGGAGCGTCAGCGTCGAACGATCCGGATCATACGGCACCCCCGCAAGACCCGCGGCTGAAACGATGCGCCCCCAGTTGGGATCGTTGCCATGCATCGCGCACTTCACCAGGGGCGAATTGGCGATCGCCCTGGCGATCGCACGGGCAGACGCAACGGAGTCGGCCGATCGCACGACAATTTTCACCACCTTCGTCGCTCCCTCGCCATCAGCGGCAATCTGGTAAGCCAGCGACTGGCAGACCTCGTCGAGCGCATCGGCAAACAGCCGGATCGCGCGCGGGGAATTCAGTTTCGCGTCAGACGCGCCCGATGCGAGCAGCACGGCGGTGTCATTGGTGCTCATGTGGTCGTCGACTGTGACGGCGTTAAAGCTTCCGTCGGTTGCGCGAGCCAGCAATTTCCCCAGCATTCGCGCGGGGGCGACGGCGTCGGTCGTGAGATAGGCCAGCATCGTTGCATGCGGCACGTCAGGGGCCATGCGCGGGCCGATCATTCCGCTCCCCTTGCAGACGCCCGCGAGTCGAACGGTCTGCCCGCCGATCTTCACCTCGACGGCGGCGGATTTGCGGGTCAGGTCTGTCGTCAAAATCGCCTCGGCAAAATCCAGGGCGTGCTCGTGGGAGTCTCCCAGCGCCGCCGCCGCACCGGCAATCCCCCGCTCGATTTTGTCCATCGGAAGATGATGGCCGATGATCCCCGTCGAAGACGGCAGGACCGACTTCGCATCACAGCCCAGCAGCCGCGCGGACAACGCGCACATCGCCCGCGCATCCCGCAGCCCGCTGGCGCCGGTGCAGGCGTTCGCATTGCCGGAATTGACGACAACTGCCTGAAGCTTCCCACCGGCGATGTGCTCTCTGCCGACTTGAATCGGCGCAGCAAACACCTTGTTTGTCGTAAAGACCGCCGCGGCGGAAACCGGACGGACCGCCGTGAGAATTCCAACGTCGGCCTTGCCCGTGGTCTTGAGCCCCGCGGCCACCGCCGCGGCACGAAAGCCGCGCGGCGAGAGAAGGTGAAGCATCGCCATGAAGGATGTTGTATGAAATCAGCGCTGGAAGTGAAAGACACTGCGGACAAGCGGCAAAGCGAAAAGGCGCGAAGGTGAAAAGACTCTTTGGCGTTGCTCGGCACAGGCAGAGGCGAAGAAGAGACAGAGCGTGGGGCGATGCAAGTCAGCGCAACTGGTCAGTCCGGCGCGGCCAGCACCGGCAAGATGCCCGTGCCACGGGTACGGGCTTCCAGCTCACCGTGTTGCGCGTTTTAGTCCGTCCCAATCGCAATGACCAATGGGAGAACCAGCCTTGGGCCTTGGACCTTTGTTGGCCATTGGGCCTTGGACATTTCTGCTCTGGAAAGAGACGTCACCCACGCGACCCAGTGCCAGACGCAGGGACGGCGCCGCGCAGCGGTGCGGCCCCGCACAGCGCGGCGTCGGCGATGCGTAATCGCCCAAGGCCCTCAAGCTCGTGCGCGAGCTCTCGGCGGCCGGGGCGCGCTGCTGGTGTCTCCGTCGCCGTTTTTGGCCCAGTGGCGCTCGCGACGCTTACGGACATCGTCGGGAACGGGATTGGCCTTAATGAACTGGGCGGTTTCATGCAACATGCGGAACATGGCGGAGAAATCTTCGCTGAAGACAAACAACTTCGTCTTGCGGACTTCGCCGGTCTTGTCGTCGCGCTTGCCTTCGGTGAGCACCAAAAAATGGTTGCCGTTTCCGGCGCGCTTCACCTGGGCGGCGTATGTGCGCGGACCGACGGATTTGAAGAACTTCTGAAACAGGATCTCGGGCTCGGGCTTGACGCTCTTTGCCGAGGCGGGACCAGAGGATTCAACAGACTCAGGGCGCTTGGGCGGTGCTGCTGGCATGGGCACTCCTTCACAATGCGTCTTCCATGACGGGAAAACGGAAATGATGACGGCAGGGATATTGGCGCATCCCGGCCGAACCAAGAAAATTCGTGCGGACGATCGACGGAGCATCCCTCGTCCGGCCTGGCGGAAGCTGCTCGCAGCCGCGGATGTACATCCGCGGCTTCTGTGGCGCTTCACCGCCGGGTGTCGACGCGACGACTTTGGGAGGCGCGTCATCGCGCAAAGTTATTTAGTTGTAACTTCTCAAAACACCGATCACGACACCCTGCACGCGGCACCGATCGGCGTCCACAATGCGCGGCTCCATCGTCCGATTGGCGGGCTGCAGGCGAATCTTGCTCCCCTCCCGGTAAAAGCGTTTGAGCGTGGCCTCTCCGCTGTCGAGCAGCGCGACGACCTGCTCGCCGTTGCGGGCGGTTTCGCGCCGCTCAATGACAACGTAGTCGCCGTCGCAGAGATGGTCATCAATCATCGATTCGCCGCGCACGCGGAGCACGTAGACGCCGTTGCGGGAGCTGAACAGTTGTTCGAGATCGAGTTCCTCGCGGTTTTCGACGGCTTCGATCGGAGAGCCGGCGGCGATGGATCCGAGGAGGGGCAGTTTGGTACCGCGATTTTCGTCGGGGAGCTTTTCATCCCCCACGATCTCCAAAGAGCGAGCCTTGTGCCGGTCCCGGCGCAATACCCGCTTTTTTTCCAAAGCGCCGACGTGCTCGAAGATTGTGACTTTGCTGGTTCCGAGCTGGTCGGCCAGCTCCTGCATGGTTGGCGAATAGCCATGCAAGTGCCGGTAATCGCGGATCGCCACCAGTACGTCCACCTGACGAGGAGTGAGATTCATAAGAGCCGTCCTTGAGATTTCCCGGGAGATTGGCTGCACCATCGCCCGGCAGCGTTGCCGGAAGTGCGCCCGGGAGCGTGTCCGAAAGCAATTCCGCGGCATCGGCCAGCAAACTGCCCAAACCGTCGAGGAGTGCCTGAACCTCGCAGGGTTCGAGCACGGCGGACTCCACCATGAGTTCCGACGTTGCCACGGGAGCCAGGGACGAATCGTTCTCGACGAGTTCCTCGACCTGCTCGCGCGTCAGATCGCCGGACACCGATGGTTCGTTGAGGATCGGTTCGCTCATGGCTCATGTCCTTTCACATTGTCGTCGTTTGGTGAGTGTTTGTCAAACAGAAACCTAACCATTCGTAATATTTTTTTCGCTTTCGGGCGTACGTGGGCCGATAGTGATAGCTGAGTGCGCCAATATGGACCTTGTATCCGCCTTCACCAACCTTCAGCAAGCCAAGACGCTGGCGAGCGTGCAGATCGCCGTGGCGGCAAGGATTCTGCAGAATCAAAGATCAGAAGGTTCTTCCGCCGCGCAGCTGCTTGAGGCCGCCGACAGCTCGGTTGCACACGCGGGCGATGAATTGGCGGCGGCAGCGACCGGCCTGGGTGCGTCGCTCGACATTTATGCGTAAGCAGACGCAGATTGAAACAAAGACGGCGGCGGCTCCGATGGGAGCCGCCGCCGATCTGTTTGGGGCGGCGGGGTGTAAGCCGAATTCTGTTTCCCCCCACGGCATTGCTGCCGCGAGGAGAGGCGATCATTTCTCTGGGACGCGCGTTGCCGCGCGCCTCTAGCGACCTACCCGCGGATGTTTCCGACGTGAGTCGGAAGCGCCCTGAGGCAAGGGCTCTCCGCTTATTCGGTCTTGCTGCCGGTGGGGTTTGCCATGCCGTCCGAGTCACCCCGAACGCGGTGCGCTCTTACCGCACCATTTCACCCTTACCCGCCGGCTCGCTGCTTTGTAGGTTCAGGGGTCAGGGTTCAGGGTTCAGTGGGAGGAAAGCTGCCTCATCTCGAACCCTGAACCCTGACACCCTGAGCCCCAAAACCAGCGAGCCGGCGGGCGGTATCTTTCTGTTGCACTTTCCGTCGGATTGCTCCGCCTTGACGTTATCAAGCACCGTGCCCCGGGGATTGAAGCCCCGCAGTTCGGACTTTCCTCATCCCCCGCGAAGGGGACGCGACCGCCACGACCGCCGCTTCCACAACGAGTATAGCAGAACGAGGGGAGGGCGTCAGAGTTCAGGGCTCAAGGTTCAGGAAAATCCGAATGACGAAGCTCGAATCCTCGGATCAAGGCACGAAGGCACGAAGGCACGAAGGGAACGACGCTGCGCGGCAGAGGCTTTTTTTCCGGCCTCGCGCCTTCCGCCAACGTGCATCGTCTGTTCGGGGATCTCTTAAGATTCATTACATCCCCTTCCTCACCCTCCGTGCCTCCGTGCCTTCGTGCCTCGGTGACTTAATGCGAACGCTTGAACCATCCCTCCCGTTGACCCGCGCACCAGATAGACTAGGATCGGCGGCGCTGCAATTCACGGGCAGAGCGAGCGCGGCGGGAAGCTGGCCATTCCATGCGATCGGAAACGAACCGACATGCTCGAGACGGCACCCGAAACGGCGCCGCTCGTGCGCCGAAGCCTCCCGCGGCCCCCCCGCCGGCCCCCGCGCGTCCGGCGCCGCCCCCTGCCGTCCCCGTCGGACATGACGATCTGAAGTCGGCGCCGTTGGGACGCTCCTCCGATGAAGATCTGATGCGCCGAACCCAGGAGGACGATCGCCAGGCGTTTTCACTCCTGTACGAACGCTATAGCACGTCGGTGCTCTCTTATCTGTATCGAATGCTTGGCAATCTTGAGGACGTCGAGTCGATCGGCCAGGAGGTTTTTCTCCGCGCTTTTCGCTTCCGCCTGACCTATCGCTATCCCCAGAAGTTCTCCACCTGGCTCTTCACCATCACCCGCAACCTGGCAATCAATCAATCGCGCCGCAGACGCCGAAGTCCGATCCGCAACATCACCGAGCTCCATCTCGACGGCATGGACATCAGCGGCGATCCCTACCAGGTGGCGGCAAGGGCAACCGACGACGTGGAGAAACAGGAAGAAATCGCCCGCGTTCTGGTGGCGCTCGATACGCTGCCGACGGATCAGAAGGAAGTGATCGTGCTGGGGATTTTCCAGGATCTTTCGTATGCGGAGATGGAAGACATCACCGGCACCAAGGCCGTGACGCTTCGGTCGAGAATGTTCCACGGCCTCAAGCGGCTGGCCCGCTCGGTGGTGCGCCCGATGAGAAGGATTGATCGCACGTGACTGACACCGATACAGATCCGTTTGCTCAACTGCTGGCCGAGGCGCTGTGCCGGCCCGGGCAGCGCGCCTTGCGCGAGGCGGTCGCGCAGATCGGCGTCAACTCATCGGCCGGCGACGAATACCAACTGCTGCTCTCCGCACGCGAGCACCTGGAGAGCGGAAAAAGCTTCCGAGATATTCGCGGGGGCCGGCTTCACGCGCAAGCTGATGGAAGGTTTGGACCAGGATCGCGAGCCGGGAAAAGCGCAAGGCATTCCCACGGCGGCGATCATCGCCGTCCTGGCGAGCATCGGCATTATCGCGGCATTGGGCTGGACCGGATACCACCTCATGCCGCGCGAGGGCGGCAGCCATTCGTCCGGTGGTGATGTGGCGGCCCTGTATTTCCCCACTGAACTGGCTGACGCGAAATTCAGCGGCGCCGTCCCTGCCGGCTGGCGCGTCATCGGCAGTCTGCCGCTCGATTCCACCGGCGGGCTGCGCCCGATCGCCGGCGGGCAGACCGCGGGCGGCGGGATCGTGCTTTCAACCCCGATTTCCCCCGATGAGCCGTTCGCGTTTGAAGTCGAATTGAAAGCATCTCATCTCAGCGACAACCTCGTCGCACAGATTTTCGTTTCCACCTCCGGCGACTTCAGCGAAGACCGCGCCACCAGCTCGCACGAATTGCTCTGGAGCCTGCGCGGCAAGTCCCAGCAGGTCGTGCTCGACGGAAGCGTGCTGCCCACCACCGCCGCCGCGCTGAATCCAGGAACGATCCGCGTGCGCATCATCATGAATCGCGAGCAGGCCGTCGTGGAATCCAACGGCAAGCGGCTCTGGGCCGGCCCGCATGGGCTGGCCGCGAGCCCGCGAGCGCCCGGCGTGCGATTTATCCGCAGCGCCCCCGATCCGAAAGCAGCAGTGCAGATTCAAAGTGCCAAGGTGCTAGAGCCGTGAACCGCCTCCACAAAAACCGGATGACCAGAAACCAGAGTCAAACGAATCACACGAAGCAAACCCGAATGACGAAACCAGAAACCAGAATCAAATAATCAAATCCGAATGACGAAATCCGAAACCCGAAACAATGCCGGTGCTCCCGCAATCGCGAGACGCGAGGCTTGCTCCTAACCAATTGGTTGCTCGGCGCCCACTGAAGTATCTTAGCCTTGGGTTTCGTCATTCGGTCATTCGTCACTCGGACTTGATTCTGATTTCGGGTTTCGTCATTCGGGTTTTCCCCTGAACCCTGAACCCTGAACCCTGAACCCTGACCCCCCAACCCTGAAATGCCCGACCCCTCCTCCATCCCGTCCGGAACCTCGATCTCGGAATACTCCGATGTCGAAGCCGCCAAGTATCTGGCCGAGACGTATCACGCGCTGAAAACAGAATTATCCAAGGTGATCGTCGGCCAGGACCGGGTCATCGAGGAAATCCTGATCGCGATTTTCTCGCGCGGACACTGCGTCATGCAGGGCGTTCCCGGGCTGGCCAAGACGATGCTCGTCTCGACCATCTCGCAGACGATGGAGCTCTCCTTCCGTCGCATCCAGTTCACCCCCGACCTGATGCCCTCCGATATCACCGGCACGGATATCCTGCAGGAAGACCCCGACACGGGTCGGCGGCGCTTTGAATTTCTCAAGGGGCCGATCTTTGCCAACCTGCTGCTGGCGGATGAAATCAATCGCACGCCGCCCAAGACGCAGGCCGCGTTGCTCCAGGCGATGCAGGAACAGCAGGTCACCGCCGGCAGTCACACCATGGATCTGCCAACTCCCTTCTTCGTTCTCGCGACGCAGAATCCGATCGAGCAGGAGGGGACTTATCCGCTGCCCGAGGCGCAGCTCGACCGGTTCATGTTCATGGTGATGGTGAATTATCCGAAGCGCGACGAAGAGATGGAAGTGCTGAAGCGCACGACCGGCGTCCCCGCCGGGAAGGTGAAGAAAGTGATCAACGCCCGGCGGATCATGGAACTGCAGGACATCGTGCGTCGCGTGCCGGTCGGCGATCACGTTTTTGCCTTCACGATCGACCTGGTGCGAGCCACGCGTCCCAATGAACCCGGCGCCAGCGATTTTGTCCGTCATTGGCTCAGTTGGGGCGCCGGCCCCCGTGCCGGGCAGAACATGATTCTCGCTGGCAAAGCCCGCGCCCTGATGCACGGCCGGCTCTTCGTGACAATCGAAGACATCGAAGCCGTCGCCGCCCCGGTGCTGCGTCATCGGATCATTCCCAATTTCAACGCCGAGGCGGAGGGAATCACCGTCGAGCAGATTGTGGAGAAGATCATTACGCTGATCCCGCGCGGCAAGGGCGAGCGGTTGCTATGAAAGCAGATTCCGACTGATGATCATCTCGGGAAATTGAGTCTGGCAGAACAACTCTCTCACAACGGCGATGCGGCGAACGCGAAGAGGGATTGCGCCAAGCTAAGCTCGCGAAAGGAGGAAGTCATGTGAGCCGAAGCATCACTGCAACCTCTCTGTAGAACCCGCCAGCCGCAAACGCGACATGCGATTGCGAGTCCTGACCCACAACATGATGATCCTCTGATGCAGGGTCGAGAAAGAGCGCGAGTGCCACCCTTCACATTTTCGCGCTCCGGAATCGACAGTACGAGTACTTATGGTTTTGAGGTCCCGTCGGGCGAAACCGGGGTTACTATACCCGTTCGAATATTGTAACGATATTGCCGACATAGGTTTCCAACTCGGTGGCTGTCAATGATGTAAACATTCACGAGCCAAAAGTCCCTGCCATTGTACGGCCCGTCTCCACAGATGACGGAAACGTCGGACGCCTTGTCGATCAACGATTGCAGCCTCTTCGTTTCGGGAAGCGCCTCAACGGCTGCCACAGCATTGAACTCTCCATCATTTTCTGCGTCGAACTGCGCCTGCCAACGGTCGCATTTGTGGTAGTGATGGTTTTCGACACTCCAATTCGCATTTGTCGCGATTCGACCCACAGGGCTTGCCGGCATAGTGCGGACAAGGCAAGTGAAATCGCAAGGCAAAGAGGTACGCCCATAAGCCACAGGCGGTTTTCGTGCTTCGTCAGCATGATTTCCACGCAATCAGGAACGCCTGACGGGACGGTCCAATTCTTTTGCGTTCTGCTCGCTCGGCCTGCCGCGCGGCCGCAACGGGCCGAGTCCCAACTGTCTCTGGATCCTGGTGGTCCATGCGGGCAAACCGTACGGACGATTATGCCTGATCGCGTGGAAAACCGCACCCATCTCCGCGTTGGTCTGCGGCTGGTTGACCCATTCGACCCAATCGCGACGCCGTCGGACCGGCCAGCGGCAGAGGGGAATGCGCGGCACCTCCTCGGTCGCCGGGTGCATCGACTGGCCAAGGCTGGACCATCGCCAGTCCTCTGCCCGCGTGACGATGTTGGCCCGCAGCAGATTGCGCTCAACGTATCGCACCAGCGTGGAGAAGTGCGCATCGTCCTGGACGGGGAAGGACTTGTAGCGGCCCTGATAGACCGATCCATATCCCACCCGATGGTGATGTTCCACCCATCGCCGAACATGTGTGATGGTGAGCCGTTGCAAGTTTCGTCCGGTTAGAAGTTTTCGCGGCGCATCGGATAGCGCAGGACTCTGCGTGGTTTTGGAAATCGGTTTCGCCTGCGGCGACACGGCGGGCATGCCCACCGGCTAAACGAGGAGGAAAATCCGCTGAAAGCACGGTCGGGCTCGGAAAATAATGTGCCATTTCGTGCCATTTCGTGCCACTTTACGGGGGAAGCTGGGGTCTGGACGTTCTGATTGCAAAATTCGGGCGACAGTGAACGTCGCATCGCGAATGGTGATTTCAGCAAGGAGTCAGGAGTTCGCAATCAAGGTGGAATACCGTCTGCGACAGCTGTTAGAAACGGGTTGAATGGATAACTCATTATGGACAGCAGAGAGCGCCGTCGAGGATTCTCGCGGAAGTCGAGGAATGGTCCGCACGGCGGCTCGACGCTTTCGGCCATTCGAGGCGTACCTTAGGAGCCGCCGAGCGGACCCTACGCCTTTGGAACAGACGGAATCGTTGGCAGAGGAGAAGCCGGAGGCCAATCAATGTCGCACGGGGGCGAGCGAAAAGGATACCGTCACGCAATCACAACAGATCGGCGGGGACAGCCGCGGGTTCAGCACCAAGTCGCACTCTGATTGACGATACGCGCAGACATGGCCGAGCGCGCTGGAATCAAAGAGCGAACGGCCACAAAAACACAAAAACACAAAAAGGGAAAGAGAGAGGCGACGCGCAAGAGCAGAAAGTGAATCGGAAGCTGCTCTCGTGCGCGGCATCTCTTTTTTGTGTCGTTTGTGTTGTTTCGTGGCAATCACTCTTTTGGGCTGGCGCGGCTGGAGAGCGGCGAAGGAGTTGCACGGTGGACGACGAGTGCGCGGGATACCCCGTTTTCAGCAAACGGCGCGCAACTGTTGGCGCGGTGTCGCGCCAGACTGGAGAGCATCCCGCGGCAGGGCAAGCAGTTGAGTGGCGGATGCGACATGCGGCGCTGCAAAATCTGTCGCGCGATGTCGCATGAGGATAAGAAGGCGCCCGGCGCGCAGGCCGAACTGGCGGTAAAAGCGGATTCGTTTGATCAATTCCCAACGGATAGCAATCCGTTGGCTTTGAGAGCGTCACAATCGACGTGGATTGACGACGAATCGCAATCCGGTCGCAGTGGAAGACGCGGAATCCGACCGAACAGAATGTTTGCCGCCGGGTATTACAATCAAGCAAGCTATGCGTATGCGAGCGAACAAAGTTCTTATTCTCTGGGCAGCCCTGGCGGGTTTCGTGTCATGCACCGCACGCGCGATGGCGGATTCTCCGGATTTCACGAACGATGTTCGGCCGATCATCGCGCATCATTGCCTGAAGTGTCATGGTCCTGACGACGCGGCGCGCAAAGGGAAACTGCGGCTGGACATGCGCGACACGGCTTTGGCGAAAGTCGAGTCCGGCGAGTTTGCGATCGTTCCCGGCAACACGGAGCGCGGGACGCTGCTGAAGCGCATCTTCTCGAATGACCAGGACGAGGTGATGCCGCCGCCGGGAACGAAGAACCCGCTGACCGAGGCGGAGAAGCAAACACTGAAAAGCTGGATTGCGGGTGGTGCGTTCTACAAGCAGCATTGGGCGTTTGTGCCGCCGGTGCAGGCGCCGCTGCCGGAGGTGAAGCAGGCGGGCTGGGCGAGGAATCCGATCGATCGGTTCATTCTTGCGAAGCTCGAAGCGTCGGGCTTGCATCCGTCGGCTGCCACGGATCGGGCGAATCTGATTCGTCGCGTCTCGCTCGATCTCATCGGCCTTCCCCCGTCGCCGGAGGAGGTGGACGCGTTTATCGCCGATGCATCGCCGGACGCGTATGAAAAAGTGGTGGCCCGGCTGCTGGCCAGCCCCCGCTATGGGGAGCGGTGGGCGCGGCGCTGGCTCGATCTGGCGCGCTATGCGGATTCCAACGGCTACGAAAAGGATCGCGAGCGGTCGATCTGGCCCTACCGCGACTGGGTGATTCGCGCGCTTAATGCGGACATGCCGTTCGATGAGTTCACGGTCGAGCAATTGGCCGGCGACATGCTTCCCCACGCAACCGCCGACCAGCGCATTGCCACGGGGTTTCACCGCAACTCAATGCTCAACGAGGAAGGAGGCATCGACCCGCTGGAGTTTCGCTGGAAGGCGGTCATCGACCGCACCAACGTGACGGCCACAACCTGGCTGGGTCTGACGCTCGGCTGCGCAGTGCCACACGCACAAGTTCGATCCGATCAAGCAGAGCGAGTATTACCAGGTGGTCGCGTTCTTCAACAACTGCGACGAGCCGACCATTGATGTCGCGCAAGCCGACATTGACTCCAGGCGAAAAGCGATCGAAGCGCAGATTGCCGCAAAGACCGCGGATCTTGCAAATCAGTTTCCCGTGCCGGGCGAACAACTGACGTGGACGACCCCCGCGCCGATCCGCGTGACATCGGCCGGCGGCGCCACCGCAAAGGTGCTGCCCGATGGCTCCATCCTCTTCGGCGGGAAGCCCTCGGAGCGGGACACGTATACGCTGGTCCTCAATTCAGATTTGACCGCTGTGGGGGCGCTGCGCCTGGAGGTGCTGCATGATCCGTCCCTGCCGCATAAGGGGCCGGGCCGGGCTGACGACGGCAACTTTGTGCTCTCGAAAATCTCCGTCTCGATCGCGGAATCGGGCACGGACGAGTCGCCCGAGAAAAGTCTGACAATCGCCGATGCACAGGCGGATTTCTCCCAGCAGGGTTACCCAGTCGCCGGCGCGATCGATGACGATCCGCAGACCGGCTGGGCGATCGACGGCAAGGGTGGGCCGGGGAAGCAGGCCGCCCTATTCCGTCTTGCGAAGCCAGCAGGATCCGCCGGAGCGCGGTGGACGATTCGATTCGAGCAGGATTTCGGCAAATCGCATCTGCTGGGACGATTCCGCGTCAGCCTGGGGCAGCTTCCGGCCAACCGCGATGATCGGCCGCTGGCGGAGCGACGGCATGACGCGTTGGAGAAAAGCTACAACGCCTGGCTCGCGAAAGAGACTGCGCGAGCGGTGAAGTGGACGATTCTGAAGCCGACGCAGTTCAAGGCGAACGCCGCGACACTTCATCTGCTGGACGACAATTCAGTGCTCGCCAGCGGCGACCAGACTAAACGTGATGTGTACGACCTGAAGTATGCGACCGACTTGAGGAATATCACGGCGCTTCGACTCGAAGCGTTGCCGGACGACAGTCTGCCAAATCACGGGCCGGGCCGGATTTATTATGAAGGGCCCTTTGGGAGCTTCTTTCTGTCCGCGATGACCGTAACCGCTTCGGGCCAACCGGTGGCGATGGGTGGCGCGGTGCAGACCTACGCCGAGAAAGGCAGCCCCGCGACGGGGGCAATAGACGCTGATCCGCTGAGCGGCTGGGCGATCGGCGGCGGCCAGGGCCGGGCGCAGACCGCGCTGTTCACCTTGGCCAAGCCACTGGAAAACGCGGGCGACTTGTCGCTCAGCATGATCTTCGAGAGATATTTCTCAGCGCCGCTGGGCGCTTCCGCATTTCGGTGACCTCGGATCCGCGCGTGCTGGAGGCCCCCACCGTTCCGACGGATATCGAAGCCATTCTGACACATCCCGCGGCCGATCGATCGGCCGAGCAGCGGGATCAGTTGATGGCGCATTTTCTCTCGGTCGCGCCTGAGCTCGCCGCGCAACACGCCCAGATCGCGGCTCTTCACAACAGCCTGCCCAAGGACCCAACCACTCTGGTGCTGAAAGAGCGACCGGCAAGTGAGCTGCGCCCCACGCACGTTCATCACCGCGGCGAATATCTGCAGCCGACGGATCTGGTATCGGCGAACGTGCTGTCGATCCTGCCGCCCCTGCCACCGGGCGCGCCGCACGACCGCCTGAGCTTCGCGCGCTGGCTCGTCGATCCGGCAAATCCGCTGACGGTGCGCGTGACCGTCAATCGGCAATGGGCCGCGTTCTTCGGCAAGGGGATCGTCACGACGCTGGCGGACTTCGGCTACCAGGGAGAGAGTCCGAGCCATCCGGAACTGCTCGACTGGCTGGCGGTGGAATTCATGAAGGAGGGATGGTCGTTCAAGAAGCTCGACCGGCTGATCGTCACGAGCGCGACGTATCAGCAATCATCGCGCGTCTCGCCGGAATTGCTGGAGCGCGACCCGCAGAATCGATTGCTGGCGCGCGCGCCGCGCTTGCGTCTCGAGGCCGAGCTGGTGCGGGACTATGCGCTGAGCGTCAGCGGTCTTCTCTCAGGAAAAATCGGCGGACCGAGCGTTTTTCCGCCGCAGCCGGCGTCTGTTACCACCGATGGCGCGTACGTGCCATTTGAATGGAAAGTCAGCACCGGCGAAGACCGCTATCGTCGTGGTCTTTACACGTTCATGAAGCGCACAACACCCTATGCGATGTTCACGGCGTTTGACGCGCCCAGCGGCGAGGCATGCATCGCCCGCCGGGATGTGTCCAACTCCCCGCTGCAGGCGCTGACACTGCTCAATGACGAGGTGTTTGTCGATGCCGGCCGGGCACTGGGCAAACTCGCCGCGGCACAGGGCGGGGATGACGCGGCAAGGGTGACGTTCCTCTTCCGCCGATGTCTGTCCCGCATGCCCACCGACGACGAGCGGGCGGTGGTGCTGAGTTTTCACGCGGCGCAGGAACAGCGGTTCGAATCGCGAGAATTGGACCCCGAGCCGCTGGCGGGCGACAAGAGCGCGGAGGCTGCCCGCCAGGCGTCATGGATCGCGACGGCCCGCGCGATGCTGAATCTCGACGAAACGATCACGCGAAATTGATCGAGTTTTTGTAGGGCGGGATTGATCCCGCCGGGATTTGGGAGCTTGAGGTACCGCAGAGAACGGCGGGATGAATCCCGCCCTACTTGAGGGGTTTTTCGTAGGCGGGATTGATCCCGCCGGGATTTGGGGAGCTTGAGGTATCGCAGAGAACGGCGGGATGAATCCCGCCCTACTTGAGGGGTCTTTCGTAGGCGGGATTGATCCCGCCGGGATTTGGGGAGCTTGAGGTATCGCAGAGAACGGCGGGATGAAATCCGCCCTACTTGGGTTCGACAGGAACGATGCACGAGGACGGAAGCTATGAATAAACCGATCGATCCGCTGGCGGTAACGCGGCGGCATTTCTTCAGTCAGTGCGGCATCGGCGTCGGCAAGATCGCGCTGGCGTCGCTTCTCACCGAAGCATTTGCCAAAGGCGCATCCACGCGGGTCGACCCGCTGGCGGTGAAGCAGCCTCACTTTGCCCCCACGGCAAAGCGCGTGATTCATCTGTTCATGGCCGGCGCACGAGCCATCTCGATCTGTTCGACTACAAGCCGGCGCTGGTGAAGTACGAGGGGCGTCCGATTCCGCCGGAGATCATTGGCGGCCAGCGGTACGCGTTTATCCGATCGGATGCCGCGGCGCTGGCCCCGCGTTTCAAGTTTTCACGCCATGGACAATGTGGCGCGGAACTGGCGGAAGTGCTCCCGCATCTTGGAAGCGTTGCCGACGACGTGTGCTTGATCAAATCCGTGCACACCGATCAGTTCAACCACGCTCCGGCGCAGATTCTGCTCAACACCGGCTTTTCGCAGCCGGGCCGGCCCAGCATCGGTTCGTGGGTCACCTACGGGCTGGGGAGCGAATCGAGCAATTTGCCGGCATTTGTGGTGATGTCGACCGGCGCGGGAATCAGCGGGGGATCAGCCAACTGGTCGAGCGGATTTTTGCCGACGCTCTACGCCGGCGTGCGCTTTCGCAACGCGGGAGACGCGATTCTCGACGTTGCCAGCCCTCGGGGCGTCGATGCACGGCTGCAGCGCGATTCGCTGGATCTGATTGATACGCTGAACAAGAAGCGGCTGGCATCGGAAGGCGATCCGGAAATCGCCACGCGGCTGTCATCCTATGAGATGGCGTATCGCCTGCAGACATCCGCGCCGGAGTTGATGGACCTCAAGACCGAGAGCAAGTCCACGCTCGATCTGTACGGATGCGATCCCGCCAAGCCCTCGTTTGCCCGCGCGTGCCTGCTGGCGCGGCGAATGGTGGAGCGCGGCGTGCGCTTCGTGAACATCTATCACGAGGGATGGGACGCGCATTCCGACGTCCTGGGCAATCACACCAAAAATTGCCAGGCGACCGACCAGGGGGCGGCCGCGCTGGTGAAGGACCTCAAGCAGCGCGGCCTGCTCGATGAAACGCTGGTGATCTGGGGCGGCGAGTTCGGGCGGACGCCGATGGTCGAATCCAATCCGTCCATGGGAAGAAGCCTCGGTCGCGACCACCACCCAAACGCCTTCACCATGTGGCTCGCCGGCGGCGGGATCAAATCAGGCTTTTCATTTGGCGCGACGGACGAGCTTGGCTTTAACATCGTTGAAAACCCGGTTCACGTATACGACATCCAGGCGACCATTCTGCACGTTCTGGGCCTGAATCATGAACGACTGACCTATCGGATTGCCGGGCGGGATTTTCGCCTGACCGACGTGTATGGAAATGTGATTCGATCAGTGCTCGCGTGAATGGCTTGCTCGGAGGAGGGGAGGAGGCAAGAAGACGCTCCCCGGAAATTCTCGCGCCCGCAAGCAGCAAACGCGGGGCGGCGCAGGGCGATTGCGTGTGGCTTCTGCTCCCTCTCCCGGTACGCCGGGAGAGGGTTGGTGAGGGTGATTTGAAATGTCCAGTGCCATTGGTGCTCGAAATCACCCTCACCCTCACCCTCTCCCGGAGTACCGGGAGAGGGGACCAGAGCCGGTTTTGTCCACATGCGATTGCCCTCCGAGGCGGCGACACGTGGCGCGGCGGCATGACGCCTGAGGTCACTGCGCGGTACGATGATGACGGTGTCGACAAACGCAATCCGCAGCATCGCGATTCTTGGCGGCGGTCCGGCCGGCGCGACGCTGGGCGCATTGCTCGCGAAGAAGGGGCACAAGGTCGGCCTCTTCCACAGTGATAAGCGTCCGCCGTTGATTGTCGGCGAGTCGCTGCTGCCGGCGGTGGTGCCGATGCTCCGCACGCTGGGCGTGGAAGAGAAGGTGAAGTCATTCAGCGTCTTCAAGCCGGGGGCGACGGTTTGCCTGCGGGAGGCGGAGGTGATTCCCTCCTTCTTCCGGGCAGCCCAGGGGCGGTTGCCTGACTACTCGTACAACACGCCGCGCGATCTGTTCGACGCCGCGATACTCAACGCCGCCCGCGAAGCGGGTGTGAGCGTGTTCAACGTCACCGCCCGGCTGCAAAAAGGGGACATTCCGAATACGGTTCGCCTTTCGACGAACACGTCTTGCGAAACGAACGGATTCTTTGCCGACGCTCCGGATCTGATCGTCGATGCTTCGGGGCGATCGCGGGCGATCGCCCGACTGCTCGAGCTGCCGGCAGATCGCGGCGGGCGCGACGACGTGGCGCTGTTCGCCCACCTGGACCGAACCGTGCTCAGCGACCCGGGTCACATCCACGTCGACTATCTCAGCAAAGGGTGGGGATGGCGAATTCCGCTTCCCGGCAGAGTGTCGCTGGGCATCGTCATCAAGCCGGAGCACCTCTGTGCTTACGGGCAGACCATCGAGCAACAATATGACAACTTTCTGCGCGACGAGCCGTCCCTGAAGCGGTACAGCGAAGGAGCAATCCGGCTTACGCCGGTGGTGCGGTACAGCAACTATCAGATCATCTCCCGCCGGATGACCGGTCCCGGCTGGGCTTTGATCGGCGACGCCGCCGGTTTCATCGATCCGGTTTTTTCCACCGGTCTGTATCTTGGGATGCGCAGCGCGTTCGATCTCGCCGGTGCAATCGAAGCCGACTCCGCGCGGTCGATGCGTCAATACGAGCAGGGCTTGCGACGCGAGATGCGCCTGTGGCAGCCGGTCATCGACAGTTGGTACGACGGCCGGCTCTTCAACCTCTATCGCGCCGGCCAAAAATATAAAGACAACCCCATCGGCGCTCGCGCGGGAAAGCGCATTCAAAAACGATTGGCGAGAATCTTTTCGGGCCAGGCGGTCGAGAACGCCATGAACATGCGGATATTTGAAGGGCTTACCAGGGTGGGCGCGCTGCTGCGCGATCCGGCTGATCTGATGGTGAACTGATCGCAGATGCCATCACCGCAGGCTCAATATGACGACTGAGACAAACACGTATGCGGCGGGAATGCCGGCGAGGAAGAATGCGCCGAGCAGCGTCCAACTGATCGGCAGATACAACGCAAACGCCCAGAGGCGCGACCTCGAGCAGCCGGTGCAGCGGGAAAGAAACGTCAACGGTGCGCGCCAGAGGGAAAATACCATCAGAATGAACAGCGCCTGCACCAGCGCGATCAACACTCCCTCGTCCAGAAATCCGCTTCTGAATGTGGTCCCGTAGAGGGCACCGATGCACGCAGCGAAGGCGATCAAGATCGGCGTCAACGCGAGCGGGGCAGATGCATAATAGCTCAACGCGATGGCGCGATTCTGCCGTTCCGGAGGCAGCGATCGCGGATGAAAGAAATAGCTGGGTGCGCCGGTCGCGGCGAAGAGGAACAACCACATGGACATCAAGCCGACAGGGATCACGCCCAGCTCCAAAGTCCAACCGAGCGGCCCGTTTGAGAAGCCATGCACGTGAAAGAGTTCTGTGTCCCAGGCTCCCCAGATCGCGGAGCATGCCAGGGGTATGAACGCAAGCATGACGGTGATGTGCTGAAAGCGTCGCGCGTCTTGATAGCTTACGGATCGATTGACGTCCGCGGCTGCCCGGGCGGGTCGCCAGAGGACGAGCCAGACGGTTCGCCAGTAAGCGCGGAAGGAGCCGGTTGCCTTTCGATTTGCCCAGGGAATTTGGGGCACGGCGAGCGCCTCGCGATCGATGGCAGCGCCGCATTCCGGGCAGCGCTCGCTGTCGATGCCGCGAAGAGAATATCCGCAGGCAAGGCAGTGCAGATCGTCGGTTGCCGCCGCGCCCGGCATCCCGTTTGGTGGAACGTCACGCATCGCAACGCAGCTTACCGCCGGGGAGGTGATGCAGCGAAGAGAGACAGCCGCGCGGGGACAGCCGCTCGCGGCTTCGCGTGCCGCGCGGCCTCCGTCGGCGCCGCCCTATCGGCGCGGACGCTCGCGCGTTTGGAGCTTGTTTCATCACCCCCTCTCCCGGTACGCCGGGAGAGGATTGGGGTGAGGGGATTTCGAGACCAGCGGCGCCAGACGTTCAAAATCACCCTCACCCCCGCCCTCTCCCGGCGTACCGGGAGAGGGAGCAATCGCTCTCAGCTCAGCCGCGTGGAGGCGAAGGCGCAAGCGGCGAAGGTGGGGATTGTTGGCGTTGGCGTACAATGCTCAACCACATGCGCCTTTGGCCCCCTATCCGCGCCACTAGCTCGTCGATTGGCGAAACGCCGCCGCGATACCGCTGGCTCAAACGTGGGGTTCTGGCGGGAGCAGCCGCGGTCGCTCTGCTGGCGGGATTGCGATGGTGGTGGGGATTCGACGCACGCCGTCAGGTCAATTCGCTGATCGCAGCGGCGCAGCGCGCGGGGCGAGCCGATTCTGCCGGAGGATTTCCAGCCGACGGCTGACGTCCCCTCGTCGGAAAACTCGGCTGTGACACTGACGAACGCCGCGGCGGCCGTCCAATTCGTGGAGCCGGCAAACGACGACGATCTCGGCGGAATGCAGAGTATCGCCGCAACCAATGTTTCGGCCCGGTCTCTCGCACGCGCGGCCCGTTCTCAGCGTTTGGTCGATTGGGGTGAGCGATACGATCCGCTGCCACCAAGGCAATGGCCATCTCCCCGCTATGCTCAATTGAGTCACCTCCGTCAGTTGGCCGTCGTGCTGGCCTACTCCGCAAGAGGAGAATTTTCGCTGGGGCATGACACGGAAGCGGTCGCCACGCTTCGAGATATTCGTCACCTCGCCGGAGCGATGGAGGCGCAACCGGATTCAGTCTTACCGTTGTTGGTGGCGACAGCGATAGATGAATTTGCAGCGGAGCAAACGTATTTGATAGCGCCGGATCTTGCGCGCACGGGCCCGCACGCGAGCGATTCTCCGCTCGGATCGGAGATGCGAGCGTTGATCGGTGAGCTTTTGGATGAGAGTGATCAGCGCGAGAGCCTTGTCCGCGGATTGCAGGCGGTGAAGATGTGGCAGCTCGCGGACGGGCGCGAAACACCCAGGTCGCCAACGCGCGACACATCATCAGTCTGGATCCACGCCTGGCGGCAATTTTCCGACCGATGTTCCTGCGCACTGCGCTGGCCGATGTCTCGCAGGTGGATCCGGTTCTGCGTGCCGAGACGAGCGCAAATCTTCCAGCTGCCCTGGCGGCACTTCCCGCCCCATCGAGCGTCGTTGTCGGGGAGCGCTCCAGTTTGGAGATCATGGCTCGCGGGCTCGACAAACCCCGGATGAATCGCGTGCGGTTTTTTCAGGCGCTATTCGTAGATTCGGCCAACCGCCGCCTCTGCGCGACAATGCTGGCACTGCGGATGTATCAGCTCGACCATGACGGCAATTTGCCTCCGACGCTCTCAGAGCTCGCCCCAACTTATCTTTCGGTCGTGCCGGCCGATCCGATGCGCGGCGACGGGAAGCCGTTTGGGTATCTGCCGCAGGTCAATCCCCCGATCCTCTATAGCGTGGGCTTCGATGGCATCGACGACGGCGGATCGACCGCACCGGTGTCGCCCGGCGCTTTGTCCGGTTATCGCTGGCAGCAACGCGACGCTGTGTGCAGACTCACTCTTCAACCCGCTTCCTCGTCCACGAAGAATGCTCAGTAGCGACGGAATATCTGAAATTTGCCGCTACGGCAGGCTCAAAATAAACATCGAGACAAACACATACGCCGCCGGAATCCCCCCGAGGATCAGACAGGCGAGCACCGCCCAACTGCACGGCAGATACAGCGCCAATCCCCACAGGCGGATCGCTGAGCAGTTGGTGGTGCGGGCGAGGAATATCAGCGGACCGCGCCACAGAGAGATCACGATCAAGATGAGCAGCAGGGCGCCGACGGTCGCGACGGCATATGCATCGGCCGGCGTCTTGGCGTGAGCGTGTGCAGGAGCTTTGAGAAAAATGAAGCAGCCGATCAAGGCGGCCAGAATCGGCGTCAGCGCGAGCGGCGCGGAAGCATAATAGCTCAGGGCAATGGCGCGGTTCTGCTGTTCGACGGGGATGGACCGAGGATGAAAGAAGTAAGCTGGCGCGCCGGTGGCGGTCAGCAGGAAGAGCCACAGCGCAAAACATATGACCGGCAGCAGGCCGAGTTCGAGCAGCCATCCAAGAGGATGCGCGGAGAAAGCTCGCACGTGGAACAGTTCTGTCTCCGACAATCCGCAGTTCACAAAAGCCATCGCGGGAATGGAAGCCAGCAATACGGTGGCGTGTTGAAAGAGCCGCGCGTCGCGGTAGCTCACGGGTCGATGAATGACGTTGGCGACTTTGGCGGGGCTGCAGACGACGAGCCAGACCGTGCGCCAATAAGCCGGCAGCGATCCGATCACACCGCGGTAGATCCAGGGGATTTGTCCCGCGAAGAGCAACGCGCGGTCGATGTGCGTGCCGCATTCGGGGCAGCGATCGCTTTCGATGCCACGCAGCGAATATTGACATGCGGGGCAGAGCACTTCGCCTTGCGCCCGCTCGATGCCGGAGGTGTTGCTGGGGATGGCGTTGCTCATGAGGTAGTCACTCTCCACAGCGCACCGTACGCTACAATCGCCGGTGCCCATGGATACCCAATCATCCACGCCGGTGGTCTCCATTGAGCCAGACGCGGTGCCGCGTCCGAAACGTTATTGGTGGCTCCAGCGGAGCGTGCTTGTCGGCGTGTGCGTCTTCGCGGTGCTCGTGGCGATCCGTTGCTGGTGGAGCCTCGACGCACAGCGACGAATCGAGGCGATCATCGCCGATGCGCGTCTCGCCGCGAGCCGGTTCTTCCCGAGGAGTTTAATCCGGTTGGCGCCGTTCCCGCATCGGACAACGCCGCCGAGGCTTACTTCGCGGCCGCCGATGCCTGTCCGATCGTTGACACGTCGAACGATGAGCCTGTGGTCGCGGCGTCGCTGCCGGTGAGAGAGTTGGTTCGATCCGCGCGGCAAAGGAAGGACGTGGACTGGGGCACGCGATTTGTGCATCCCGTCGCCTATGGCAAGCCAATGTTGAACGGCAAGTCTGACCGACTCAAGGGGCTGGCCAAGCAACTCGTCAGTTCCGCGTCGGCGGAGTTCCTGCTCGGACGGGATACCGAGGCGATTGAACTGCTCCGTGACGTCCGTGCCGAGGCCCGCGCGCTGCAAAACGAGGCGCCTTTTCTGCGAATCCTCGATCTCTCCATGGAGATCGACGGCCCCGGCCTGAATCGAGCGCTGGCGCTGGCAAACAGTCTCGGTTCGCCTTCGGAGCCAGCGGCCGCGGCGCATCTGCGGGCATATCTCAACGACCTGCTCGACGAGAGCGACTTTGATTCAGGGCGCGTTTGCGCGATGGAAGGAGAGCGAATGCTCTCGCTGGACATGCTGCCGCGCCAGGCGGAGGTGTGGCTGCCCGGCGCCACGGGTCGGATGCCACGTGCGATCATGTGGGCGCTGCAACCGATGTTCGCTCGGAAATTCATGCGTCATACGGCCTACTACACCGCGTACGGCCGGGCTTTAAATTGTCCGAACGTTCCGGCGTGCCGTGCGATTCTGCTGACGGTGCCGATGATTGACTACGACTCGCAAGCGCCAATCGAACAAGCTGCGCGGCTGGTTTATGCGAGCGGCGCCGTCAGCTTCCATCCGTATGCCGATGACGGTCGGTTTCGCTATCTCGCCGACCGCCGCGCAACAGCCATCGTGGTAGCGCTGCGGCTGTTTGCGCTCGATCACGACGGCAGCTTGCCGGACCAGCTTTCCGAGCTTATCCCCAAATATGTGACGACCCTTCCCGCTGATCCGATGCGGGCGGATGGCAGGACCTTCGGGTATCTCCCGCGAGCAAAGCCGCCGATCCTCTACAGTGTCGGAAATGACGGAAAGGACGATGGGGGCGCTTTTCGATCAGACACGGTGGGGCTGCACTTTACCTTTCGCTGGTATCAGCGGGATGCGGTCTATCCGCTCACCACGCAGCCACGAACCGCGCCCCGCACCCTTCCGGTCGCGCCACCGCCCCCGTAGCCGCGGATGTACATCCGCGGCTTCGATTTGCTGATCGACGCGATTGCAGGAAGAGGGACGATTTCGCGGTCCAGCCCCGGTTTACTTCAGCAGATCGTCGAGCAGCCGATCGGTGGCGGCATCGAGCTTCGCGTCGTCTTCGTACGTCCCGGATTCAATTTGAGATTTGACGGCGGCGACCTTGTCCGTACGGATGTCGTTGCTTTTCAGCCGGCTGAGCAGATGGCTGACGCCCGAAAGCTCGAGCTTGTCGGTGGCGGGCAACTGCTTGGGCGCATCGGCGGGGATCGACTTCGAAATCGGATTCGTGACGATCTTCTGGACCGGCGTGTTCTGACCGAGACTGTTCACAGGGTTCATGGACTCTCCCACGGAAGGTTGCCAGGATGCCATCCCGGCGACTCACTTCGGCCGGCGATTCCATCACCGCGCCGCTCGACCTCTGGCTTCAGTCGATGCTCTTCGTATCGACGCGAACTTTGCGTTTACTTCAGCGTTCGCAGGGCATCGAAAACGATATCTAAAGTCATGTAATTATGATACTTAACGATTTACCAGAAAGCCCACGCGCAGAATTATTCACATTTCCCGTCCGATAACTGCGCGAATGATCTACCCCATGCTATCCAGACTACCCAGACTACGCAACCAGCACATCCGGTACCTGTTACAGGACTGGTATTATCAGACCGGACGGTTATCGGATCACACTTTTGCCTTGGAGGATCGACTCGGTGAGCCGGGTTGTCATTCGTTGGTTCCGGTAGACCAGCGGGAGCAGGAAGCGAAGGTTTTGCTGAGGCCCGCGAAGGTATTCGCCGAGGGTGGTGCGCCACTTTTGGCTGAAAGGCTGCAGGGCGTCCTGGAGGTGAGGTTCCCGCAGCGCTTTTTTGATTGCGTCGATCGCGAAGACGGCCGACCAGCAGTTGGGATAGATGTCCTCGCAGCAGGCGGAGTAGAACCCCCCTTCCGGCCCGATCAGCAGGGTTCGATTCGCCACCCCCTCATGCTCCAGGGCGCCGGCCAGCGGAAGGTCAATCCATTCGGCAGAGTCGATCGGCAGCTCCGCTTTCGGGGACAACACGTTGTGCGACCGCAAGACATCAGCCCAATGACCCAGCAGCTCTTTTGGCGGCATTTTGCCAATCGTTTCGATCGGCTGCTCAACGGCCAATTGAATCCCTTTCGGACCGGGAAGCAGCCAGCCCCAGCACAGCGCGTTGCGCAGGTTGAGCGACATGGGAATGATCGGGCGCGAGCCAGGATCGGCCCATCGACCGGCCGGGAGCTTCAAATAGGTGTAACGATGCACGACATCCGCTCCCCAGCCGTCGGGGAGTCCCAGCAGCTTCCGCTGAGGGCCCGGCAGACCCGTTCCCAAAATCAGCGAGCGCGGATGCATTGCGTCTTTGCCAACAGTCATTTCCACGCCACGCTCATCGGCGCGATGAATCTGCACAGCTTTGGGCGTCAACAGTTGGACGCCTTGATCCGACGCGAGCTTGCTCATTGCGGCGCGCACGGATTTGTACGACGCCACGTACGACAGGGCTGCTTTATTGCGAAATTCGCTGCTGACGGAAGGGTCATCTCCAACAAACTGCAGGCCGTACACGGCGGTCATTTCAAGCTTTCGACGAAGCGGCGCCAGGAGCGGATGCAAGTCGAAAAGCGCGGGATTGATCAGGACGAGCCGATCCGGGTCAGCATTTGCCGGGATACAGCAATGTGCGGCGCGGACTTTCGCGCTGGCGGCGAGAAGAATCGCGGCAAAGTAAGTGCAAGGGTGCTCGCCAAGCACCATCACGTCGAGCTGCGGATGGGATTTGGCCATGGGAACGAAAGAAGGATGATAAGTAACTACAGTTGCAAAGGAAAATGGCGTCAGTTAGATTACCGGGCTTGGCCTGCCAGGGGCCACCCGCACCGGCGCTCGGTGAAGACTCGCTCGGCAACCTGATCGTTGCCCGAACGGGTTGGCTTCACTTGGAGGAGAGGCTGGACGCGGGCGTTGATTTACAACTTCTTTGTGAACCCAAGCCTTATGGCGAAATCGGCGACCTGGCCGCTGGTGGCGCACTGGCTGAAAAAAAGGGAATGACGATTTGAGGCTGCGATGAGCGATTGAGCTCCACCGGCTATCCCTCCGGTGGGATTCAATCGCCGATCGCGGAACGAAAGTCGAAGTTCGATGATTTATGGCTGAGTCGCAGGCAGAGCTTGTCAAATCACTGGTAGACGCGGGCGTGCATTTTGGTCACCGGGTTTCCCGCTGGAACCCGAAGATGGAACCGTACATCCGCGGCAAGCGGAACATGATTCATATCATCGACGTGCGCGAGACCATCAAAGGTCTGCTTCGCGCCAAAAAGCTTGTGCAGAACACCGTAGCCGGCGGCAAGGACGTTCTGTTTGTCGGAACCAAGCGCCAGGCACGTCATGCCGTGGAAGAGGAAGCCAAGCGCTGCGGGATGCACTACGTGAACGAGCGCTGGCTCGGCGGAACGCTCACCAACTTCCGCACCATCCGCGCCCGGCTCAATCGTCTCGAAGAGCTGGAAAAGCTCTGGGCGACTGGGCAGATCGATTCATACTCCAAAAAGATGAAGGCCACGCTTCAGCGTGAAATGGATAAGATCAAGGCCAACCTGGAAGGGATCCGCAAGATGGAGCGGATGCCTGGCGTGATGTTCATCATTGACACGCGGCGCGAGCACATTGCGGTGAAGGAAGCGCGCAAGCTGGGGGTGCCGACCATCGCGATGATCGACACCGACAGCGATCCGGAGCTGATCGACTTGCCGATCCCCGCCAACGACGACGCGATGCGAGCCGTCGAGATCATCTGCCGCGAGTTGGCCGACAGCATCATCGAAGGCAAGACCGGCCGGATCGACAAGGCGGATGAACCCGGCGCCGGCCCCGCGCCGCGCAGCGCTCCTCGCGAGCCGCTTTCCGCGCCGACGAGGCAAAGGAAGGCGAAGAGCCTTCCCCCGAGGAGCCCGCCCACACCACTGTCACTACTGATGTGCCGGTGACCGAGCCTGTAACGGCATAGTGGAGGGTTCAGGGTGTCAGGGTTCAGGGTTCAGGAAGAGCAACGCAGTTGCTTTCGGTTCCCGGCAGCGCAGCGAGTAGTTCGCGTGTTCGTTCCTTTCCTGACCCCTGAACCCTGACACCCTGAACCCTCACCCCTTCCCCTATTGGAGTTCCCATGGCGGAGATTACTGCAAAATTGGTCAACGAGCTGCGTGCCAAAACCGGGCAAGGCATGATGGAATGCAAGAAGATGCTGACGGAGGTGGCCGGCGATATTGAAAAGGCGATGGACGCGTTCCGCAAAAAAGGGGTGAAGGAGAGCATCCTTTCGCGTGCCGCCAGCGAAGGGCGCGTTGTGATTGCCGCCGCTGCCGACGGCAAATCCGCGGCGATGGTGGAGATCAACACCAACACCGATTTCACCGCCAAGAGCGAGCCGGTGCTGGCCCTGGGAACCAAGGCCGCTGCGCTGTTGCTCAGCAATCCGCATGTCGATCTTGCCTCGGAATCCGCGCTGGTCGCTGATATCTCGGACGTTGCCCGACAGACCGGCGAGAACGTCCGGCTGGGCAAGAATGCGGTCGTAAGCAATCCCGAAGGGAAGGTCGGCCATTATCTCTACGCCATCACCGGTAAGATTGGCGTGCTCGTTTCCGTGTCGTCCAACACGCCCGATGAGCTGATCCGCGATTTGGCCATTCACATCACCGCGGCCAAGCCGCTGGCATTGTCGCTCAATCGCGAAGGCCTCCCCGCTGAGGTTGTGGCAAAGGAACGGCAGATTGCCATCGAGCAAGCCAAAGCCACCGGCAAGCCCCAGGCGATTGCCGAAAAGATCGCCGAGGGAAAGATGCGGACATTCTACGAAGAACGCGTTCTGCTCGATCAGCCCTTCATCAATCCCGACAAGTTCAAGGGAAGCGTCGGCGAATACCTCAAATCCAAGGGCGCGACGATGGACAAGTATGTGCGGATTGAAGTCGGGCAGGGATAGTCGGGGAGAAACCCGAATGACGAAACCAGAAACCAGAATCAAGCCCGAATGACGAATGCCTTCACTGTGAACTGAGAGCGGACGCTCCGCGCGCGTCCCCGCGCCGCGAGCGTGGAACCGCATCGATCGCCTCGCTCGGCATCAGCGCAACTGCCGGGAGATTGCATTTGTTTCGACATTCGGATTTCGCCATTCGGGCTTGATTCTGGTTTCTGGTTTCGTCATTCGGGTTTCCTCATCGGGTTTCCCGCCCTCTCCGTCAATCCGACCACTCCGTCCCCTGTTCCTGCGGCCAGCTTGGATCGAGAATCTCCGGCATCTTTTGCGACGCGGCGGCGATGTCACTCTGGATAAATAATTTCCATTTCGCCAGAAGCTCGGGGTTTCGGCGCAGGAAGTTTTCCCACGCGGTGTGATAGGCGCGCAAATAGAAGTCCTTTTCGGCATTGTCCGCCACCTCGCGCTTCAGGTCCTGCATTTGCGCTTGCGCGGTGGCAAGATCCTTGCCAAGCTCCTCTGCCTTGGCCTTGAGGTCTTCATTCTCCTTGGCGAGCTCGTTTTTGCGATCCTGCGCGCTCTTCAGTTGCACCAGGGCATCGTCGTACATTTTCTTCAACTGGTCGGGCGAGGGAGTGTCCGCGGCATCAGTGAAGCCGCTCAACATCAAAATCCCCGCTAGAACGCCGGCAAGCAGTCGCATCGTGTGATCCTTTCCCTTCAACGTCGCGGCGCCGTCCGCAAAGAGAACCGAGGACGGCGGCAACATTCTAAATGAACGCGCGCGAGTACGCACACGTGCGCGAGTTTGCGCCAGCTTCGGGCCCGCCAAATGAACGTGGGGAGCGTGTAATCACGTAAATCATTTAGTTGCCCGGCGCGGAGCGTACAATTTAGTCAGGCGGACCGCGCCTGCACCATGATCGAATTCCCCTGCCGATGCGGAAATCTGTTTCGTCTTCCCGACGAAGAGGGCGGCAGCTCCGTGCAATGCCCGGCATGCGGACTTCTCACTGACGTTCCGCTCGTCGGCGAGTTGCACACCCTCAGCGAGGATGGGACGTACAATCTCGAGGAACGCCCGGACGAGCCGCCGCAGCGGGGCCGAGGACTTCTGGAACTGGCGGAAACGTTCGGCAGCGAGCAAAAGGCCGAAGACCGGCCAAGGCTCGATCTGCGTCGCACTGCCGAGGAGCTCGCCTCGGTTGGCGCGCCGGTTCCGACGAAGCCCGCCGCGCCGCGCTACGACCCCGAGACCGGGGAGCTGATCCGCCCCATCGAGCTGAACGAGCCGGTCAGAAATCTGCCTGTCGACGCACCGATTCCTTTTGCCCAGCCGGCGGTGACATACCGAACGGTCGCCGCCGCGGCGTACGACTCGTGGCTCGGAACGGTCAGTCTTCTCTCGATGCCGGTGAATATCGCCGTCATGATCATGGTCCTTGGCGTCCAGTTGTTCGCCTTCATGGCATGCGTCTTCTCGATCCCGACCGGAATCATCATCGTCACGATCGGCACATTCATTGCTCAGGTGCTGATCATTGCCCACTATGGCAACGTCATCGAAGAATCGGGAGTCGAAGGGCGCGACGAACTGCCCCGGCTGCTTCGCGATCTCCAATGGCACGAAGACATCTGGTCGCCGTTGCGCGGCATGGTTCTGGGGATTCTCATTTGTTACACACCCTCGTTCGTCTGCCTGTTGGCGGCGTTCTTGTCTCGCTCGGCATTTCTGACCACATGCGATGTCCTGCTGGTTCTCGCCTGGATCGTCGGCGTCTGTCTGATCATGATTTCGGCCTTTGGCGAGGGGCGATCCAACATTGACTGGGCCAGCCAGGTCGTCGTTCCGCTGTTCGCGGTGGTGCTGGCGTCGATCGCCTGCTTTGTTCCCGCGGGGATTTGTGTTGCCATCGACGCGCGGACACCGGTCCGGGTCGCGCTCGCGGCGGTACTGGCCGTGCCCGGCACCTTTCTGCTGCCCGGCGTGCTCCTGACGCTGCTGACCAGCGGATCGGTCATCAATCTCCGACCGGACCGGCTGCTCAAGACAATTCACCTTTGCGGCGGGCGATACACCGCGCCCCTGCTGGCCTGGATGCTCGCGCTGGCGGCATATGCTCTGGGCCAAACGATGATCGCGATGGGCGTGCTCCGATTGATCGACGACAATTGGCAACCCACAAACACCTGGCTCGATCGCGCCACCTTCGGCTACCCGCTATTCTGCGCCGGGCTGATCCTCATGCACTTCTTCTGCTTTGAACTGGGAATGCTCTATCGAATGCACCACGCCACCTTCCCCTGGGTCCTGCAACGGCACGAGCCGGTGAATCGCAAGCGGCCTGCCCCTGCCGTGCGAAGTGCGAACAACGCTCGCGCGCCCCGGATGTTGAAAAAGTGACCTAATTTGCTCCACGATTGATTCCGTGAACCCGCGCTCCCGGCCCCGCCGACGCCTCCGCTGTCATTTCCTCTCGACGACCCCGCTTTGCGCGGTCCCGTTCCGCGGCCATTTCCCGCGGCAAAGGCCTAGGCTCTGTCTGAAAACCCTAAGCCCTCACGATGGGCCGGATTCGATTCGACTGCGAGGCGATCGCCCCGCAGTCCGGCTCCGTAGAGCCATCAAGGGGCGGCAACGAAGCAGGCGGATCGAATCCGGCCCACCGGAGGCGGCTCAGAATGACTTCGTCCGCGTCGTTGCCCCGGCTCAAAGGGTCTACGGACCCTGATGTCGCCAGGGCGCCTAGCGGCCAAAGCCATTCTGAGCCGTCGTGAGGACTTAGGGTTTTCAGACAGAGCCTAGTGTCTTCGAAGCCACGTCCCGTTTCTGTTTTGCGCGGTCATGCCGCAACTTGTTCGTATGAGAACGTGGGAACGTCCGTGCGCGTGCTGGCGTGTTCGATCGTCATGCCGGTAATGTTCCCGTCCGCGTCCAGATCCAGCAGCGTGTTCTCGTCCAAATCGCGCGTCTCGGCCACGGCCGAGGCTTTGAACTCGATGTACAGGGTATCGGTGTCCTGGAAATATTTAATTTTCATGTTGTCCTCACGGCTTAAAGGAGCGATTGAAAAACGCATTATGCACGGTCTGGCCATCCGGTAGCAGAACCACTCGGAGATACTGGCCGCGCATAGCGTCGATTGCGGCCCAGCGCCGCACGCGCCAATCCTGCTGGGTGACTTGGCGAATTGGATGATCGACGGCCTGCTGAGAACCCATTCCCGACGGATGAACACGCGGTCCGGACGCTTGCGCATTTCGTGATAATACCGCGTGAACTTCACGAGAGCAGGTTAACAACGGGCTGGAAATATGGAAGACGACGGCATCAGCGCCCTGGCCCGCTGGCCACTGGCTCCCTCCCCACTCTGAGTGCTGGCCTGTAGAATTGCGGACATGCGGATCGCGCTGGGCCAGATTAATCCAACTGTCGGCGATATCGCCGGAAATTGCCGGCGAATTCTCGAGTTTGTCGAGCGCGCGAAGACGGCAGGCGCGAAGCTGATCGTCTTTCCGGAGCTTGCGCTGATTGGGTATCCGCCGAAGGATCTGCTGCTTAAACCGCAATTTATTGATGACAATCTGCGCGCCCTTTTGCTCATCGCGTCGCACGTGCATGGAATCGACGCGGTCGTGGGATATGCGGAACGCAACGCGCAGCCGGTGGGTCGTCCCTTGCACAATGCGGTGGCGTTGCTGCGCGACGGCGCGGTAGTGAGCCGGCACTTCAAGAAACTCCTTCCCACCTACGACGTCTTTGACGAGAGCCGCTATTTCGAGCCGGGCCTGGAAGACGAGCAGGCAAACATCGCCATGGTTGACGGCCATCCCGTCGGCTTTTCCATCTGCGAGGATCTGTGGAACGACGAGAAGATGATTGCCCGCCGGCTGTATCACCAGAACCCGATCGCCGCTCTTCGCAAGGCCGGCGCTGAAATCCTGGTCAATACCAGCGCTTCTCCGTTCGTCGCAGGCAAGCATGCGTTTCGCATCGAACTGTTCGCCTCGCAAGTGCGCCAGTTCAACCGGCCGCTGATCTATGTCAACCAGGTGGGTGGAAACGACGAACTGGTGTTTGATGGCAACAGCCTGGTCTTCGACGCGGGCGGCGCGGTCATCGCGCAGGCCAAGGCGTTCGAGGAAGACCTGCTCGTTGTCGAATGCGGTGGCGGCGAATCCCCGGCCGAGCCGCGCGAACGCGATGCCGTGGCTGACATCTATCAGGCACTGGTGCTGGGCCTGCGCGATTACGTGCAAAAATGCGGCTTCAAGAGCGTCGTGCTCGGGCTTTCCGGAGGAATTGATTCGGCGTTGACCGCGGCAATCGCCGTCGCCGCGTTCGGACCCCAGCGCGTGATCGGGGTGGCGATGCCCAGCCGATTCAGCTCTGAGCACTCGGTCGGCGACGCGCGGGAACTGGCCAAGAATCTCGGCATTGCGTTCCATGTGATACCAATCGGTTCCGTGCACGACGCGTACGAACAGTTGCTGACTCCCGTATTCGCCGGCCACGGTCGCGACGTGACCGAGGAGAATCTGCAGGCGCGCGTCCGCGGCGCGATCCTCATGGCCTTCTCGAATAAATTCAATCACCTGCTGCTCACGACCGGCAACAAAAGCGAGCTGGCGGTGGGGTACTGCACGCTCTACGGCGACATGTGCGGCGGGCTGGCCGTCATCAGCGACGTTCCGAAGACGACCGTTTACGCGTTGTCAGAATACGTCAATCAAAAGGCGGGCCGCGAGTTGATTCCGCGCAACAGCATCACCAAGCCGCCCTCGGCCGAGTTGCGTCCGAACCAGGTCGATCAGGATTCACTCCCTTCGTACGACGTGCTCGATGCGATACTGCATCGGTACGTGGAGGAGGAGAAGAGCGCCGCCCAGATCATCGCGGAGGGATTCGATCCGGCAACGGTCTTGAAAATTATCACGCTGATCGATCGCAGCGAGTATAAACGACGGCAATCGGCGCCGGGACTCAAGGTGACCAGCCGCGCCTTCGGGTCGGGTCGACGGATGCCGATCGCACAGAATTACCGGCAAGCAATCCCGGGGCGGGAGAATTGACCGCGCGCCGGTTTTGCAACGACGCGATCAGACGCGCTTTGCTTCATGGCGCGGATAAGCGGCCGTTTCAACCCGCAGATTGGCTGAGCGCACCGGAAGGAACCGAACGCAATGTCGGACACCACCAACGAATCCGAGCTCGAGCTTGGAGTCGCGCACCATCGCGCGGGCCGGCGGCGGGAAGCGGAAACAATCTATCGGCAGCTTCTGCAGCGAGAGCCTCGATCTCCCGAGCTGCATTACAACCTGGCCGGGTTGTTGAAATCCGCCAGCCGGGTTGAAGAGTCGATCGAAGCGTATCGCACTGCGATCGCGCTGCGGCCTGACTTTGCCGACGCGTTGAACAACCTCGCGCTGCTTCTGTTCCAACAGGGAAATTCGCAAGAGGCGATCGCCTGCTATCGGCGGGCGATCGCGATCGCGCCGGATCACTCCGCCGCGCATAACAATCTCGCCAACGCACTGCGACGCGCCGGCCGGCTTGACGAGGCGATCGAGTCCTATCGCGCGGCGGTCGCACGCCCGCCGCGCCAGGCCGCGGCGCTGAATAATCTTGGCGTCGCTTTGAAAGATGCGGGACGGCTGCAGGAAGCCCTGCAATGTTTTCACGAGGCGCTGCAACTGAATCCTCTGCTCCCGGAAACACACAACCATTTGGGCGTGATTCTGAAGATGACCGACCGGCTCGACGAATCGTTGCAATTCTTCCAGCAGGCGCTGCAGTTGCAGCCGAGCTATACGGAGGCGCTGAATAACCTCGGATTGCTCTTCAAGGATATGGCCCGCCTCGAAGAAGCTGCCGCGTGCTTCGAACGCGCTCTGGCAATCAAGCCGCCGCGCGCGGACGTTCACAGCAACCTGATTTACACATTGCTGTTCTCGCCGCATCGGGAGCGGCAACTGGCCCACGAGCTGCAGCGGTGGAACGTGCTGCACGCCAGGCCGGTTGAAGGAGCGGGCGGAGAGCATGACGTCGATGCGAGCCCGGGCCGAAGGTTGAAGATCGGCTATGTTTCGCCTGATTTTCGGCATCACTGCGCCGCGTCGTTTCTTTTGCCGCTGCTGGCGTCTCACGATCATCAGCGGTTTGAAATCCACTGCTTCTCGGGAGTCGTCCGGCCTGACGACATCACCCAGCGCTTTGTGACGTTGGCCGACCGCTGGCACTCGACCGTCGGCTGGAGCGACGCGGAAATGGCCCGGCATATTCGCGATGAGCGGATCGACATCCTCGTCGATTGCACGCTCCACATGGCGGGCAATCGACTGCTGGTCTTCGCTCGCAAGCCGGCGCCGCTGCAAATCACCTGGCTCGGTTACCCCGGCAGCACTGGTCTGCTCGCGATGGATTATCGCATCACCGATCCGCATCTGGAGCCGCTGGACGATCGCGGGTTTGCGGAAATGCCTTATCGGCTGCCGGAGACGTTCTGGTGTTACGACCCAATGGAGGGTTCAGGGTTCGGGGTACAGGGTTCAGCAAATGCGTGGGAATCGCTGTTCGAAGCAAGCGAACTTCCTGCAGCTTCCAACGGTTTTGTCACATTCGGCTGCCTGAATAATTTCTGCAAGGTCAATGAGCCGTGGCTCAAGCTGTGGGCGGCGGTGTTGCGAGCAGTCGCTGGTTCGCGATTGATACTTCTGGCTCCCTCGGGTTCACCGCGACGATGGGTGCTGAGCGTACTCGAGGCCGCGGGGATCGACCCAACCCGCGTGCAATTTGAATCGATGCGGCCGCGGCCGGATTACTTGCGGCTGTACCATCAGATCGACATCGCGTTGGACAGTTTCCCATACAACGGCCACACCACGAGTCTCGACGCGTTCTGGATGGGTGTGCCCGTTGTCACGCTTGCCGGGCAATCTCCAGTGTCCCGCGCAGGCGTCTGCCAGCTCCGGAATCTGGACCTGGCAGACTTGATTGCCACTGATGAAACGACTTTTGCGAACATCGCCGCTTCGCTGGCACGCGACGCGGGACGGCTGCGTCAACTCCGACGAACGCTCCGCCGCCGTATGGAAACTTCTCCGCTGATGGACGCGAAAAGATTCGCGAGCAACATGGAAGCCGCATATATCGAACTGTGGCGAAGAACGATCGAGTCGCACGAAGACTGATCCATGCGGACCGCGGCTCGCGGTTTTGAGCGTTCGCGAGTGTTTTATTCCCGTTGAAAATGTGGCTGGACAACGTAGGGCGGGATTCATCCCGCCGCGCCTTCTGCATGGCCATAGGCCTTCTGCATGACTACAGACCACGGCGGGATGAATCCCGCCCTACGGGAGACCGACCCGAATGCACCACAAGTGCCGGCGGATGAAGCGGTAGGGCGGGATTCATCCCGCCGCAGCTTGAGAGGCGGCGGGATGAATCCCGCCCTACACCCGCACTTTCAACGGGAATGATCCACCACTAGTGCCGGCGGATAAAGCGGACGTAGAACATGATTGCGGCGGCGTTCACGGCCGTCAGGATGGCGGCTTTGCCGATGAATTCGCGGAGAAGATCGGGGCATGCATTCAATGGAGCGTTGATCCATTCCAATGGTCGCAGGAGCAGCGGAAGCGGCGCATCCTCGCCGGCGAGTTGTTGTTCGGAGATATCCTCGATGGCGGCTTGGGCCGGGTCAGGGGCGATCGCGGTGGCTAAGGTCGTGGGTGCGCCCAAGGCGAGCCGCTCTGCGGCGGCGGTTGCTTCCTCACCAAGCGACGTGAGTTCGCCAGTGGCGAAGGCTTCTTCAGCGGCGGCGGAGAGGAGCGCGGCGGTTTCGCCGGATGTCACCGCAGGCGATTCGACCGCGGGAATCGCGGCGGCCTGCTCGGCTTCGATCGCGTGAATCGCCGACGGCGCGGGAGCGACGGTCGAATCGGAAGGGCGCGGGCTGGCGGTTGTCAGTGACTCGAGCAGCGAGTCCAACTCACCCGCCAGGGCGTCTTCAGATTCAGATGCCGGTATGCTCGCTGACGGCGGCTCAATCGCAGGCAACCCAGCAGCAGGCGGATTTGCTTTCGCTGCGCCTTCCCAGCCTGGCAGGTCCCCGGCGATGTCGGGCGCGGGGGCCTTTGCCACCGTGGGCAGGTCTGCCTCGGCCTCTGCCAGCAGACGGTCGATTTCGTCGCCCGCCATCTGCGCGAGCAAGTCGTCGGCGCCACCCACCCCCTTTGGCAGCGTTTCGAGCGGGTCGGGAAGATCGACCGTCGCCTGACCCATGCGCGAATCCCTTCACAGGAAATACCGAATACGCCGGCTGATCCTGCTGATCGGCCTGCAGCGTCCGGCATTTTTTCCATCGGTCGGTTACCCACACATGATAACGACCGGCAGGAATTGCCACAATTCCAAAGTCCGATAGCTGTCGTCGGCCGATAGTAATGTCCGGTCTTCGGCAAATAGAAATGTCCGGTTGGACGAAGAGAGTGGATGGAGAAAGACCGGATCGAGATGACTCAGCGTGAGCGGGACGTTCTGAAGGTGATGTCGCTGGTATTGAAAGGAGATCGGACGCAGGTGGAAGCGGCGCGGCTGTTGAAGCTGTCTGTGCGTCAGGTGAATCGAATCCGGCGACGGCTGGTGGCTGGTGGCGACGGCGCGATTGTGCATGGGTTGCGCGGCAAGCCGTCCAACCGCCGGTTCGGCGAGGCGGTTCGGAAGCAGGCGTTGTCGTTGTATCGCCGCAAGTATTTGGGATTCGGTCCGACGCTGGCCTCGGAGAAGCTGGCGGAAGATGACAAGGTGGTTGTGGCGACTCGGACGCTGCGGGAGTGGATGCTGTCAGAGGGATTGTGGCAGCGTCAGCGGCGCCGGGACAAGCATCGCCAGCGTCGTGCGCGGCGAATGTGTTTCGGGGAGATGGTGCAGGCGGACGCCAGCACGCATGACTGGCTGGAGGGTCGGGGTCCGATGCTGGCGTTGGTGGGGATGATCGATGATGCGACGGACCGGGTGGTGCTGAGGTTTCATGAGTCGGAGACGACCGAGGCGTACATGGACGTGCTGGGGCGTTGGATCAGGAAGTTTGGTCGTCCGGTGAGTTGGTACAGCGATCGCCACGGCATTTTCCGGGCGGAGGAATCGGTGGCTGGTTACGACGAGAAGCAGAGCGTTTCGACGCAGTTTTCCCGGGCGATTGACGAATTGGGAATGGAGTTGATTCTGGCCAATTCCCCGCAGGCGAAGGGGCGTGTCGAGCGATTGTGGAGCACATGCCAGGATCGATTGGTCAAGGAACTGCGGCTGGCCCAAACCCGTACGCTGGAGGGGGCCAACGGGGTGTTGGACGAGAAGTTCAGCGGTTGGTTCAACCGTCGCTGCACCAACAAGCCCGGCGGCAACGACGCGCATCGCCCGATCGACAAGCTGGACCTGGATGCGGTTCTATCGATTCAGCATGAGCGTGTGGTGATGAACGATTACACAATCCGCTTTGAGAACCAGGTGTATCAGTTGCTGCCGCCGGCGTTGCCCGGCCAGCGCGGCGGGAAGGTGATTGTCGAGAATCGAGCGGACGGGTCGATGAGGATTCGTTTCAAAGGCAGATATCTGGCATGGGAGCCGGCGCTCGCGGCGTCGGGAAAAAAGAAGGAAGCGGATGAATTGGGGGCTCTGCCCCCGACCCCCCGGAGTTTGCCGCATGGGCTGATCCCCGTGATGAAAGCAAACGACCCGGCCGAAGGCTCGACCGGGTCGATCACGGTACATCAGACCGGCGGGCGCTCGGGTCGCACTCCTGCGGAGCCCTGTCCTTCCGCCGGCGGCAGTTGTGGTAGCTCAAAACAATCGTGGCGTCCAGCGTCAACCCATCCCTGGCGCAGATCCGCCACGGCGTGAACCGGACATTTCTATCGGCCGGAAACACCGGACATTTCTATCGGCGCTTGACATTCCAAAGTCCGATAGCTGTGCCGGGGGGGTGTGGCGCTCGAAAGTGGCGATCGGCTCCGAGTAGGGCGGGATTCATCCCGCCGATTTGTTGGCCGGCTGAGAAAACGGCGGGATGAATCCCGCCCTACGATCGCAAAATCTGCAATCGCCACAAATAAAAGTTACACCCGTGCCGGGGAGGGCCGGTGATTGGAACGTGGGCAGCACGAAACCCCGTCACAAGCCCGGTTAGCCGCGACGCGCAGCGGAGCGCGTATTTCGCGGTTTTGAGTTGATCCGTCCAGACGCGCTTCTGCTGCGCGTCGCGGCTGAGGCCCGTTTCAGAACCCTTAGGCGTTCCGTTACCTGTTTAGCCGCGCCGCGCAGCGAAGCGCGTCCAGCGGCGTCTTCCGCGCGTTTGACGCAATCTGTCAAATACGCATTCTTGGACGCGCTGCGCGGCGCGGCTAAACAGGTTCTGAAACCGCCTCTAAACAGGGCGCTTTTTGAAACCGGCCACGTTCCAATCACCCTGCCGTGTCATAAATCTGCACCCGCCCGAACGTCGCGCTATTGCGGGCGACGAATTCCAGATGCAGCGGATGCACCTGGTACGCGTCGTGGCCGGGGGCATCGTCGAGCACGACGCATAATCCGACATCATATGAGTTGTCCACGATCGGCCGGGGCGTCATTGCGGGCTTGCCCACCCAGAGACTTCGCACGGATGGAACCTTGGCCAGCAGCCGGGTGCAATCGCCGATGAGTTGCTCGCGGGCGGCGTCGGGAGTGCCATCTTTCAGCCAGAAATAGACGGTGTGAACGAACATGCGTAATCCTCTGGTTGGGCGATCATGGGCGTGCTTGAATTTCCGGGCGAGAAGGAGCGAATTGTGTTTGCACGGCGAATTGCAGGCTGCAAGCCTCCACCACAATACATTGCCGAATATTCGCGCACGCGCGCGACTATCGTTGTCCAAGTCGCGGCGTCATTGAAGCCGATCGGATGATACACTGTCAAATTGGAACGACTCTCAATGGCTCGGCGACTTCACGTGCAACAACTTCACGCCGGCGACGTCGCTCTCACGCGGGATCAGGCGCATCATCTCTGGAAGGTGCTGCGTCTGGTGGAAGGAGAAACGGTCGAGCTGTTTGACGACGCGGGGCAAACCGCGACGGGAACAGTGCACCACGAGGGATCGGCGGATGCCAGCGTTCGCGTCGGGCCAGTGACGGCTCCAGCCAGCAGAGCGCTATTGCTGACCATTGCGGCCGCGATTCCCAAGGGAGAGCGCGCCGACTGGATGATCGAGAAGCTCAGCGAATTGGGGGTCGACACGTTTATTCCATTGGCGGCTGCGCGATCGGTGGTTGTCCCGGAGGGACGAAACAAGCACGAGCGGTGGGCGCGCATCGCCCGTGAATCTGCCGAGCAGTCACGACGGATCGGCACGATGCGTATCGAAGAAATCGTGCCGGTTGATTCGGCGATCAAACGCTTCAATGGACTGAGTTGGGTTTGCTCGATGGAAGAGAACGTCACGCTTATCGAGCTGGCCGCGCAGACCTTCCTCCCGCGCTGGCGCTTTTCGTTGGTCCCGAAGGGGGATGGACGGAAGAAGAACGAGCGGCATTTGCGGCGGCCGGAATCATGTCAGTCGGATTGACCCAGACAGTGCTGCGCATCGAAACCGCGGCCATCGCAGCCGCGGCAATCTTGATGTCGAAGCGATCGAGTTGAACCGGCAAGCGGGATCGAACGAGCGCTCAACTGATCGTCAGAGTTGGCGCAGCAGTCTGCAGATTCCGCTTGCTGACTTCCCCGGCGAGATGACGGACGACGTTTTCCAGTGCGTCGCGCAGGCGCGGGTTGCCTTCGAAGTTTGCCTGTGGCGTGCCCGCGTCGCTGTTTTGGCGCAGCTCGGTAAACATCGGAACCGCACCCAGATAGGGCAGACCCAGCGAATGAGCCGCGCGCTCGGTGCCGCCTCGGCCGAAGATGTCGAATTCCTGGCCGTCGGGGCCGATGAAGTAGCTCATGTTTTCAACGAGCCCGAGGATCGGCGTCTCCAACTGCTGGAACATCCGGATCGCCCGCGTGGCGTCATCCAGCGCCACTTGCTGCGGCGTGGCGACGATCACGGCGCCGGTGAGCGGCAGGAGCTGGCAGAGCGTCAGCGGCACGTCGCCGGTGCCGGGGGGCAGGTCGACGATCAGATAGTCGAGCTCGGGCCAATCGGTGTTGTCCAGCAGCAGTTGCTTGAACGCGCCGTGAGCCATCGGCCCGCGCAGATCAACGGCTTGTCCTGCTCGACCAAGGCGCCGATCGTGACGGCATGAATTCCGTGCACCGCGAACGGCAGAATCTTCTTGCCGCGGATGCTCGGCGCCTGCCCGCGAATGCCGAGCATGGTCGGCATGCTCGGGCCGTAAATGTCGCCGTCCATCAGGCCTACGGCCGCGCCGGCGCGCCTCAGCCCGACGGCCAGATTCAGCGCCAGCGTCGACTTGCCGACGCCCCCCTTGCCGGCGCCGACCGCCACCACATTCTTTACCTGCGGGAGCGCCTCCCTTGCGCGGCTCGGCCGGGCCGCGTGTCTTTGCGGTCAGGTGCAATTTCACATTCTGCGCCCCGCCCGCTTCAGAGCCGCGTTGACATCGCGCTCGATCACGTCCTTCAGCGGGCAGGCCGGCGTGGTCAGTTCCACATGCACGAAGACGTCATCCGCCTCGATCCGCACTTCCTTCACCATATTCAGCGCAACGATGTCCTTGAGAATCTCGGGATCCTGCACCGTTCGCAAGGCATTCATGACCGCATCACGTTCCAATGGCATTCAACATCTCCGTAGTTGCGGAGATTATAGCGGAAAATCGCTGGATCGTGGGGGAGCCACTACCGGCGTATGCATACCGCCGCAAGCAATCTATCATTCACATGATGCCTGGCGAGGATCGCGAGAACCAGACAACGGCCGAAATTGCCGAGATCGCCGAGCGAGCGCCTGCACCGGTCAAGAAGGCTGCATCGCAGGGTGTGGTCGACGAATGTGCGGACTGGGGCGTGGGAATCAATGTGCGCCCGGGGTCACATGACGACGGCTGGTCCGAGCCGCCGGCAACCGCACTCTCGGACGGGACATCAGTTCGACTCTATAAAGACGGCGAAGCCCTCCTGGCGGCGTACCGGGCGATCGAGCTGGCTCAGAAGCGCGTCTGCCTGGAAGTCTATATTTTTGCCAGCGACGACACCGGACGCGCCTTCGCCGACCTGCTGGCCAAAAAGGCTCGCGAGGGCGTGCAGGTGCTTCTCATTTATGATTCGTTCGGTTCCATTTCCTCGGACCGCGCGATGTTCGATCAGATGCGCAGGGCGGGGGTTCGCACGGTGGAGTTCCATCCGATGCGACCGTGGGACTGCCGGTTTGGATGGCGTCCGCTCAACCGCGACCATCGCAAGCTGCTGATCATCGATGACAATATCGCCGGGCTCGGCGGGCTGAATATCGGCGGCGAGTACGCCGGATCGTGGGTGATCAAGTCTTCCAAACGGGAAGCTTGCGACTTCTGGCGCGATAACGCGATCGGAATCACCGGACCGGGAGCGCGCGGGTTCCTTCGGAGTTTTTCTCGAACCTGGGACTATGCCCATCGCGGCGGGCGCATCCGCAGGGCTGAATTCATCCACGATCTGCACGATGGAGAACTTGCCGTCCTCGGGACCGTCGCGACGCTGAACAGTCCCCTGCTTCCATTTCTTCATCGGCTGCTGCACGGCGCGCGGCAAAGCGTGCTGTTGACCATGGCCTACTTCGCTCCCGACGACCCGCTGATCGATGCCCTTTGCCAGGCCGCCCTGCGCGGCGTGCGCGTGCGGCTGATGCTGCCCGGCCGATGCGATGTGAAACTGGTTCACCTGGCGGTGCGCTCATTTTACGAAACGCTGATGGCGGCGGGCGTCGAAGTCTACGAACGTCAGGGAGTCATTCTGCACACGAAGGCGCTGGTGGTGGATGAGCATACTTCGATCATCGGCTCGACCAATCTCGACTACCGAAGCATCGAATATAATTGTGAAATCTCAGCGGTGATCCGCAACGACCAACTCGGCCGGCAAATGCGTGCCCTGTTTGAACATGACGTCCGCTACGCGACACAGATTCGCTTGTCGGAGTGGCGGCATCGTCCGTGGCTCGATCGAGTTGGGCAATGGGCCGTCAGTCGAGCCCGCTATCTTCTGTAGGAAGCTGCCGGAGCGGAATATCGACCGCTCGCGCGGATTGCACCGCTCAATAGAATGATGTCTTTTCAAGGAGACATCATGGGAATCGCTCATAGCGCAAAGGTGCTGCTGACAGGAACGCCCGTCCTGCTCACCGGCGGAGTCCCCGGTGCGCGAGCCGGCGACGACCGGCTGGCAGGCGCCAATCCCCGGCTGCAGGGGCCGGCGAAGATCGAACTTCATGCGGATTCCTTTAATGACGGCCAGCCGATTCCGGAACTGCACGGCGCCGAAGGCGGGAACGTTTCCCCGGCCTTGCACTGGTCGGGTTCCCCGGCCGGCACGCAGTCGTGGGCGCTGATCGTAGAAGATCCCGACGCGCCGCTGCCGAATCCGTTTGTGCACTGGCTCGTCTATAACATGCCGCCGTCGGTGATGGAGCTTCCTGCGGCTGTTTCGAACGAAAAGCAATTGTCGAAGCCAGCGATGATGCAGGGGAAGAATTCATCCTTGAAGCTCGGCTATACGGGCTGCGCCCCGCCGAAGGGTGACACGCCCCACCGCTATTTCTTCCAGCTTTTCGCGCTGGACGCGATGCTCAATATCGAACCGGGCGCCGGTCGCTCCGAACTGATCGGAGCGATGGAAGGCCATGTGCTGGTGCGCGGACAGTTGGTCGGAACGTTTGCAAGATGAGAATTACTCGCCGGTCCATTCCCCGCTGAAGACCTCGGTCGCGGGGCCGGTCATGTAGACATGACCGTCCGACTCGCGCCAATCGAGTTTCAAATCGCCGCCGGGCAGATGCGCGGTGATCGAGCGTTGCGTCCGGCCCGTGAGCACGCCGGCGACAGCGACGGCGCAGGCGCCGGTCCCGCACGCGAGCGTAATGCCGCTCCCGCGCTCCCAGGCTGCGCATTGTCACCTCTGAGGGAGAATGAACCTGAACCCAATGTGCGTTGACCCGCCGTGGAAAGGCCGGGTGATGCTCCACGAGCGGGCCGAGCGTTGCCAGATCGACGGCATTTACGTCCGGAGTGAAAATCACGGCGTGCGGATTGCCCATGGATACGAACGTCGCGCTCAGCTCGATGGTAGCGCGCGGCGCGGTGGGGACGACAATCAGATGCTCCGGATTGACCGCGCCGCGGCCGATCTTTTGGGGATCGACTGGTATATCAGGCAGCGCGAGGATCGGCGCGCCCATGTTGACCTGCACGCTTTGCACCTTGTCCCCAACAACTTCCAGCGCGAGCGTGAGCACGCCGTTGCCGGTCTGGACGCGCATGGGATTGCTCCTGGACAGACCATGATCGAAGGCATACTTGGCGACGCACCGGATTCCGTTGCCGCACATTTCCGCCTCGCTGCCGTCGGCGTTGAACATGCGCATCCGCACGTCGGCACGATCGGAAGGAAGAATGAGGATGAGTCCGTCCGCGCCGATTCCAAAATGCCGATCGGCCACTTTTTGCGCCGTCGCGGCCGGATCGCTCACGCGCTCGGCAAAGCCGTTCACATAGACATAGTCATTGCCGAGACCCTGCATTTTGGTGAATCGCATCGTGAGGATCTTACGAGGGCGCGGGCGAGTGTCTACACGTTGGAAGGACCGGCGGCGCGTTCGCGTACGATCCGCCATTCGTCGGCAAGATCCAGCCGCCGCGCCCACTGCTCGATGTACGTGAAATCAAGCTTCTCGCCAAGAATTTTGATCATGCTGGCGATGTCGCGGAGGTGCTTTTCGCTCTGGCCTTCGCGGTAGTAATCGAGCTTATTCAAGATGACGTCCTCGGCAGAGCTGAAGGCGGCTGTACCATCTCGCGCGAGCGGGTGCCGGACAGCTCGTTCCATGCAGCTTTGGCTGAAAGCAGTCTGCGGAGGAATAATCACATCAAGCTTCAGCCCTTCGGTGGGATGGATGACATTGAACATTCCGTGTTGCATCACCGCCGCACGAGCGGCTTCAACGCTGACGTAATAGTCGTCGGCGGGAAATTGGCTGCAGAATTCCTCGACTCGACCCAGCGGGAGATCGACAACCGCGTCAACATCGTTCGTAAACCGCTGTTCCCCGTAATAAATGCTGGCTGACGACCCGGTGATGAAATAGCGGAGTTCGAGACGATCAAGAATGTCGGCAACGTGACGGAGAAAGTCAGCATGCTCCATGCAGCAGCCTCCGCGCAACCTCGCGTGCCAATTGCTGTTCACTCCATCCCGGATTCTGCAAAGCGAGATGGTGGCGGATCATCGAACGCGCCGAAGCGTGCATTTTGCTGGCGACTTCAAGTCTCCGCGTGCCGCTGAGGCGCCGCAACACGTTTGCCATCGTGTCATCGATCACTTCAATCTGCCGGGGATCAAGATACGCGCGACGAGGCATACGCCGATTATAGCAGGTTCCACTTTTCGCAGAGAGCACCAATCAAAAACAACGCCGCCCGGTGAGGGGCGGCGTTGTGTTGAGTGTCAAGCGACCGGATCGCGCCGAATTACTTCGGAAGCGGCACGGTGGCGATGGTTTCGAGAATGCGGCTGGCGATTTTGTACGGGTCGCCCTGCGAGTTGGGGCGACGATCTTCCAGGTAGCCCTTGTAGCCGTTCTTCGGCATGCTGTGCGGCAGGCGGATGGACGCCCCGCGATTGGAGACGCCGTAATTGAACTTATCGATGGCCTGGGTCTCGTGCAGCCCGGTGAGGCGCATATGGTTGTCCGGTCCGTAGACGGCGATGTGCTCGGCTTTGTACTTGTCGAACGCCACCATGAGCGACTCGAAGTACTCCTTGCCGCCGACTTCGCGGAGATACTTGGTGGAGAAATTGGAGTGCATGCCAGAGCCGTTCCAGTCAGTCGCGCCCAGCGGCTTGCAGTGCCAGTTCACGTCCACCTTGTATGTTTCGCAGAGGCGCATGAGCAGGTAGCGGGCCACCCACATTTCGTCGGCGGCCTTTTTGGAGCCTTTGCCGAAGATCTGGAATTCCCACTGGCCCTTTGCCACTTCGGAGTTGATTCCTTCGTGGTTGATGCCGGCGTCGAGGCAAAGATCGAGGTGCTTGTTGACGATTTCGCGGGCGATGTCGCCCATCAGGCTGTAGCCGACGCCGCAGTAATATCTTCCCTGGCCTTCTTTGGGAAACCCTTCCGAGGGGAAGCCGAGCGGCTGTCCGTCCTTGTACAGGAAATACTCCTGCTCGAACCCGAACCACGTTTCCGGGTCATCCAGGATGGTGGCGCGGGCGTTGGTGGAGTGAGGGGTCAGGTCGGGATGGAGAACTTCGCAAAGGACAATTACGCCATTCTTGACAGTGGTATCGAGATAACGTGCGACGGGCTTGAGAACGCAGTCTGAGCTGTGGCCCTCCGCCTGCTGGGTCGAGCTGCCGTCAAAGCCCCAGTTCGGGAGCTGCTCCAGCGATGGGAAGCTCTCGAAATCCTTGACCAGGGTCTTGCCGCGAATGTTGGGGGTAGGCTTGTAACCATCGAGCCAGATGTATTCCAGTTTGTACTTTGCCATATTCGTTCAATCATCCATTCTCCAGGCAGGCCCGCGCCGAGTCGAACTGCCTATGTGGAATTTTTATGCGGGTTGTTTACACTTTTTCGGCGTAAAAGATTCCTTGGCAAAAACGATGCCGTCACGCGCGAGACCAAAGTAACGGCTCGGACAGAGCCGCGACGACGAAGAAGCATCGCTCGAAAACCCACGTAAGAGCCGACAGCAGCTTCAGATCGCACGCCAGCGGCACCGAGCTTCACAGCGCTCGCCCCACAGCAGGGATGCCGTCGCTGCCAATTCTTTGCGCCAGCGCGGCAGAGGTGACGGCGCTATCAACTCGATGCTGATTTTGCGCGCACTTTGAACAGGTCCGTAGCCGCGGACGCACATCCGCGGCCCGCGCGAGCTGAGCAGTGCTTTTGCGAGGGTGACGGGATGATATATGGGCCTCCACCGCGTGAGCCCGGACCGTCATTCAGGTTGGAAGAGATTGCGGATTGCCCGCCGGACGCGCGCGCCGGCCCGGATCTGCAGCCATCGTGGTCGCGAGTCGGCCGAAAATCATTTTGCCAGCACTGGTCTGCAACGCACGCGTCACCACAAATTCCACGTCCTCCCGCTCGTACTGCCGGGCCTGCTCGACCACAACCATCGTCCCGTCGGCAAGGTAGCCCACGCCCTGTCCCGGCTCCTCGCCGGCCTTGATGATGGTGACGGTCATCAATTCACCCGGCAGCACGATCGGCTTGAGCGCGTTGGCCAGATCGTTGATATTGATCACGTCCACCCCGCTAAGCTGCGCGACCTTGTTGAGATTGTAATCGTTCGTCAGGATGCGGGCGCGCAAGTCCTTGGCCAGCACCATCAGCATCTGATCGACCGTGCCCCGCAGCTCCGAGTCGCGCGTCGGCTCATACAGGATGACGCTGGCCTTGCTGGAACGCAGCTTCGTCAGCGCGTCCAGACCGCGCCGACCGCGATTGCGCTTCAGCTTGTCGGAACTGTCGGCCACCGCGTGCAGCTCTTCCACCACGAATCGCGGGACGATCATCTCACTTTCGATAATCCCCGTCATGACAATGTCGTTGATGCGGCCATCGATCAAGACGCTCGTATCCAGCAACACCGGGCGGGCGCCTTTGGTTTCCCTGCTGAACTCGACGTACGGAATGATAAAGCGAAAGTCGTCTTTGGTCTGCAGGATGAAGCTGATTGCCAGGTAGCACGAAACCATTCCAAGCACCAGGTTGGTGAACTGAATGATCGTCTCCCGGTCGGTGGTCCAAGGCAGGCTCACCACGCCGATCAGTTGATCGACCAGCAGGCGAACGACAAAGCTCATTCCATACGCGAAGGCAATCCCGACGATCAGCCCGAAGAACGTTCCGGCAAAAACCGTGAGCTTGCGCCGCGGCGCCAGAATATCGGCGCAGACGATCAGGACTCCCAGCGCCAACGAAATTGGCAGCGAAACCCAGGCTCCTTCCCCGCCCGGCCCCAGACGGTGCCCGAGAAAGAACCACCCGGCGGCGGCCATCAACAAGACAAAAAAAGCTCGCAGTATGTGGAGAACCATTCCAAGTTCCGATACGCGAACGGCAAGAGATGAGGGACCCGAACCCTCCTGATCGAAGTATATCCGCAGGATCCGGGCAAATCCAACGGAAAAGAGGGGTGATCATTGGAACGGGTGGGAAGGGACGAAGGCACGAGGGCAGATAGGCGCGAAGGCACGAAGGCACGAAGGCACAAAGGCACGAAGGCACGAAGGCACGAAGGGAATGACGCGGCTGAGGCCGCGAGCGGCGAGAGCTTTCTGACGTTCATCTTCCCAGCGCATGCGTCGAATCGCACTTTAAGATCTGTCGCGCGAGCGTCGTCCCCTTCGTGCCTACGTGCCTACGTGCCTACGTGCCTTCGTGTCTACGTGCCTTCGTGCCTTCGTGCCTATCCCCCTTCGTGCCTTCCCCTCACTCTCACATCAGCGACCGCAGCAGTTCCAGATTAATCTGATCCCACTCCCGCCCATCATCGGATTTGCCCTTGGGGGTTTCAAGAATTTTGGGGACCTTCTTAAACGCCTTGTCGCGCACCAACGGGCGGAAGCCATCCACCCCGATGGTTCCCTTGCCGATGTGATCGTGACGATCGACCCGGCTGCCGAGCTCTTTTTTGGAATCGTTGAGGTGCAGCACCTTCACCCGGCTGATGCCGACCGTCGCTTCGACGTGTTTGCGAAACTTTGTGTACTTGCGGCCGCGAAAATCATATCCGGCTGCAAAGAGGTGCGCCGTGTCGAGGCAGACGCCCAGTCGCTTCGGCGCCTTCACCTGCGAGATGATCTCGGCGAGATGCTCCAGTCGGTACCCCAGCGACGTTCCCTGACCAGCTGTGATCTCCAGGCAAGTGACCACCCCGTCGGCCGGCACGATCTCGTGAACCTCATCGAGCGATTTTGCGACGCGTGCCAGACCGGCTTCCTCCCCTTCCCCCATGTGGGCGCCCGGATGCGTCACCAGATACGGGATGCCGAGAATCACGCAGCGACGAAGTTCTTCGGCAAACAGCGAAACACTTTTCTGCCGCAACGCTTCATCCGGGGAAGCCAGGTTGATCAAATAGCTGTCGTGGCTGACGGTGTGCTTGAATCTGAGCCGCTTGCGATGCGTGGTCCAATCAGCAATTACGCTCTCCGCCAGCGGAGCGCAGGCCCACTGCTGCTGGTTCTTGGTAAAGATTTGCACGACTTCACACCCCAGGCGCTCCGCCTCAAGAAGAGCATTGTGCAAACCGCCAGCGATGGAAAGATGAGAGCCAAACATGCTCGGACGAGGATACCGCACTTTTGCGGCTGCGCGTACACGCCTGCGCGGAGTGCTTCGCCGTGTTCGCGCTACGAGGCGGTCGATGGATCGATGCGAAATCGGGAAGAAGATCAAGGGTGACGGATAGTGATGGTATAATCGACGAGAACCGAGTTTACCGTTAGCTCCGGCTTTGGCCGAGTATAACCAGGGGTATAAGCGGATTGGTCGGGTGAGAATACAAGCAAGCAAGACCCTGACAGTCCCGTTGAGTTCGGGAAATGCCCGAGTGCGTGAAGCACGAAGCCCGCGAAGGAAAGTCAGGGCGCAAGTTCAGTGAGTGATGCGTGAGATATAATGGAGTCAGAACATGACCTTGGCAGTACCCATCAACCCGGACACCGAAGCAAGGCTGGCGACCAAAGCACGGGCCGCCGGAGTGGACGTGACTACCTTCGCGGCACAACTTTTGGAGCGCGAAGCACGGCGGGTGACGGTCCGGGAGCTGAGTGGCGAGGTGGCGGAAAACTTCCGCAAGACCGGCATGACCGAAGAGGAGATGGGCGAACTGCTCGAACGGGAGAAGCACGCGGCGCGCGAGAAACGCCGCGGAAGGCCGTTCAGTGAGTGATCGGAATGTCGTCTTCGACTGCAATGTTTTCGCAGAGGCGCTGCTCAATCCGGAGGGGCCGGCAGGATTGTGTCTGCAGGCCGTGCTCGACGATCCAGAGCGCCTATTGGCATCGAATTGGGTGATTCAGGAAATCGGTGAGCTGCCGAACAAGGGTCTTCTGCGAAGTCTTGGGGTAAATGAAGATCGGGTCTTGATAGTGCTCACCGCGCTGAACAACGCCGCGGTCAGGATCGACGAACCGGCGATGGTATTTGAGCATCCTATCGATGAAGATGACTCGGCGTACATAAATCTGGCAATTGCCGGCGGCGCCGAAGTGATCGTGTCCCGCGACAAGCACCTGCTGAATCTGACCAACCCGGCCAAGCCTTGGTCAGCGGATTTCCGATCGCGATTTCCCCATCTGCGGATCATGTCGCCCGAGGCGTTTCTACAGGAATTACGGGACGAAAGCAGTCGACAGGGGGAAGACTAGCAGCGTCGATGTGTTGAAGAAGCCGACGATGCCTGCCAGACGCCGACGGGAGCCGCCGCGGTTCCAGGGATTCCGCCGCGATCGGCGGCTTGGTGTTACAGCCCCTCTCCCCGATACAGAACCGGATTCAACGCGGTGTCGACCACTTCGCCGATCCTGGCTCCGGGCATCCAGCGATCCCAGTCATTCTGCCGCGCTTTGCTGGTGGGAGCGACCAGGCGGATGCCGTCTTCCATATAAATGACGGTCATGACCTTCCGCGGCTCCCCGGAAATATTGGGCCCGGCTCGGTGAAACGTCCAGCCCGCGTGATAGCTGACTTCGCCCAGATCGAAAGGAGTCTCCTCGAGCGGCAGGCCCCTCTCCAGCAGTTGCCTGCTGATTTTCTGTTCGCTTTCGTCGCTGATTTCAAGGTCGCGGCCGACGTTGAACCTCTGGCTAGTGGCGCTGAACGCGAGAGGCCCCATTTCGCGGGGAACCGCCTGCAGTGGAATCCAGACGGTGATCGTGTTGTCGTTGCTGAGCGGCCAGTAGAACTGATCCGCATGCCACGGCGTGACTCCTCCCCCCGGCTCTTTGTAAAGCGCTTGATCGTGATAGATCCGCACGCCACGCACCCCCATCAACTCCGCCGCGATGCGCGCCAGCTTGCGGCTGAAGACAAACTCCCTGGCCACTTCGCTCTTCGTCCAGAGGTTCATGATCTGCAGGAAGGCCTTTTCGTACGTGGTCCGCTGGCTCATTGGCTTGGTCTGCTCGTTCAGCCGCAAGACCTGCGCGGTAATCACCTGTCCGTAATATTCCAGCGTCTGGGGCAATAAGACGTTCTTGAGTTTGACAAATCCCTGCTTCCGAAAGTGCTCGATCAGCTCAGGCGAAAGCGGATAGTGATCGTTCAGATCGGCATGAATGTCCCCTTCCTTTGCAGTGACTGGAGTTGGGACCATCGACATTCGCTCCTCGGCAAACGATGTATGCCCGCAGAATACGTCAGACGCAGAGATACGACTTCAACTGGGCCGGCTCCGATCGATACTTTTCTGACCGGGTGCTCCTCTGAGCGTTTCTGATGCGAGCAGAGGGTGATTTCCCTGTAGCACGGCCGTCTCGGCTGTGATTTCGGGCCACAGCCGACACGGCTGTGCTACGTAATGCGTCATTCATTTCCTCGACGTTGATCAACTTATTATGCGCGAGCACTCAGAGTCCGCCGTTCTTGGGAAGATCGGGGTTGGATTGGGTGGCCTTGTTGATCTGATCGCGGGCGGCATCCATCAACTGAAATTCCACGTGGCCGTCGCCGTAGAGAATGTTGATACCTTCGCTGAGTCCCTCGAACTTTTCGTAGGCGAGAATATCGTCGGCGGCGGCGCTGTTTTTCTTTCCTTTTCCGAGCCAGACATAGTCTGAATGTTCATCGACCCACTTGGCGCGCTCGTCGCCGGCCAGACCTGGAGGCGGAGCCGGGCTGTTTCGGCGAGGGTTCACGAACACATCGGGTCCGAGGTCCTCTTTGGTGATCATTACGCCCAATGAGGGGGGAAGGCTGCCGTCCTTCTGCTCGTTGGAATACATCAGGGCGGCCAGCCCCATCTGCTTGAGGTTGTTGGCGCTTTTCACGCGATTGGCCTGCTCGCGGGCGCGGTTCAGCGCCGGCAGCAGGATGCTGACCATGACGGGAGCCTGAGCCGCTCCGACCGAGCTGGGATCGGTGGCGAGCAACTCGGCGCCGGGAAATGGGCTTAACGATCGCATGTGCCAGCCCGCGGCGTCGGCCCATGAAGCCTGGCCGGCAGGGGAAAGATGCTCCATCAGTTGTTTGAGGGGAGGCATCAGCGTCGGGGGCGAGGTGACGCCGACAACGTCGGCAAATTGATCGAGACTCGCAAGCACCCGCCATGACGGATAAGCGTCGGGTGCGGTGGCGCGCAAATCCATATACTGGATCGATGCGGCTTTGCCCCCGTCGAGCTGCTGGCGCAATGCGGCGAAATCCTGATTGTCGAGAATCGACTTGCCCTTCCCGGCAATTTGCTCGGCAGCGGCAGCCACGATCTGCGGATACAGCCCGATGCAGAGGTATCCGTCCTGGATCGCCCAGGAAGGAGTGATCAGAGGAACCGCCAGATAGTTCACTTCGGTGTTGCCGATTTTCGTTTTACGGAAAGCGATGCTGATCGGTTTTCCCTGAAGCTGTTGCACGGCGATCTGCTGCAGGCCGTCCTGCAATTTCTCCAGCGTCGCCTGCGCGTGATCCGGGTCCTGGAGATGGTTGATGATGGCAATTCCGGAGGTGCTCTTGCCGGCGGTGAGCGGATCGACGTAATAGACCCATTCGCCGCCGAACGTCGGCAGCAGCTCTTTCTGAACGTCGACGCCCACGGTTTGTGAGATCATCTGCAGCGCGCCGTCGAGTTGCTGGCCGACATTGGGATCGATCGCCGTTGCGGCCGATCGCATCGCTTCGACGATCCTGGCCAGATCGAGCCGGCCCGCTCCCGCGAGCGTGGCGCTTTGCGGAATGATCGCCAGCAGCGCGTCAGGCAGCGGCTTGGCGTCCATCGCCGCGAGCATTCCGCTGCGCGGCTCCGGCGCGCCAACGAAAATGCGCGTCCCCCAGCCTTTTCCGTCAAAGCCGCTGGTCAACGCGATCTGCTTCAATCCCGCAAGACCCAGTTGGTCGCGCACCTTCGGCCAGTTCTCCTTCGCCTGCGGATCGGTTGACGCCACTGCAAAGTCATCGCCGAACTTCACCAGCGCCTCGCCGTCCAGATACGCGGCGAAAGTTGGGTCGCTCCCAACTTGAGCGAGCGTTTGCTTAAACGCCGCGGTTTCCGCCAGAGACTTGCCGTCATGTCCACCGGGCAGCGCGAGTTCGCCCTGGCCGTAGTCGATCGCCAGAACCACCAGATCGTCAATGCGCGAAACCTCGGCCGGCAGCGGCGAGGGAGTCTTCTGCAACTGTTGCTGCAGTGCGGCCTGCAGCGCCGCGGCGTCGGCCCCGGCCTGACAAAGGATTGCCACATGCGGCGGAGCGGGCTGCCCGTTGGCCAGCTCGATTTTTCCGATGAACATTGCCGACGGATGCCGCCACATCGCCCCGCCCACCGTATCGAGCAGGCGCACCGCGTCGCCAATCTGTTCATTGAACCCGCCAAATTTTTCGATGATCCGCGGAACCGTTTCGTGCATCAGCTGCGCGATGTTGGAGGCATCGACCATCGCCTTGAGATGCGACTGCGCGTACCCCGCGCCGGATCATCCGTTCCCTTCCACCCAATGTAGACCGTTGCGTCCGCCGGCACGCGATCCGCCAGCGCCTGGGCAAACGCACTGGATGGAAGGAGCAAAGCGATCAGACAGAATGCAATGCGTTTCTCCACAAAACCTCCCTGGGTTGATGAGCGGACCCACTATCGCTTTGCCGGCAGTTCTGTGCAAGAGTCTCAGAGGCAGTGCAATCGGAGGGAGGTGATTGGTGATTGGAACGTGACGAGACAGAGGGACGGAGGGACGAACGGGACAAAGGGACGGAGGGAATGATTTGAGCTGCTCGCCGAGAAGTACGGTAGTGGCTTGCCCTTCGCGGCACAAAAGAAAACGACCGCAGCGTGCCGGGACGACACCGCAAGCGACTCAATCCATTGCGGCTTCCGATTCCTCGGTTCTCGCGCATCACTTTCCGATGCAGAAGGAACTGAAGATTCTGCCGAGAACGTCGTCGGGCGTGACTTGACCGGAAATGGAGCCGAGGGCGTCAAGAGCCTCTCGGAGCTCAAGAGCGATTAGTTCATCCCCAGCAGAATCCGCAAGCGTCGCGCGCGCGCCGGCAAGCGCCGCTAGCGCGGCTTCAACGGCCGCGACGTGACGGGAGTTGAGCGCCAGCGATGCCGACGAATCAAACACGCCACCAAACGCGGCACGATCGATCGCACTTCGTAGCGCGTCGAGGCCGTCCGCGGTCAGCGCGCTCACGTGAAGTGCAACTGGCGCCGCCGCGGAAAGAGGCCGTGCAACGCCGCATCGAACGGACGACGTGGCCTGCCGGCCAAGGTCGGACTTCGTGTGGACCAGCAAATCGGCGCTTCGCGATAAGGTGATGGGCGCACGGTCGTCGCAGCAATCCACGACGAGCACCAGAACGTCGGCACTCTCGATGGCCCGCAGCGCCTGGCGGCGCATCTGCCGTTCGATATCAGTAGCGGCATCGGCGTCGTCGATGCCGGCGATATCGCTGACGCGCGCGGCGCCGCGTGGCAGGCGCACGGTTGTCCAGATCGCATCGCGCGTCGTACCAGCGATGGGTGAGACAACGGCCCGGTGTCTGCCGGCCAGGGCGTTGAGGAGGGTGCTTTTGCCCGCGTTGGGACGACCCGCCAGGACCACGGTGGGCTCGTGCGCGAGCCGTTCAAAGCGAACGCTTTCGGCCAGCAGCCCGCGTAACTGTTCGGCGGCGGAGTCGATCCGCGATCGGGCCGCTTCGGCGGGAAGAAATGAGACGTCCTCCTCCGAAAAATCGATCCCCGCTTCAAGCAGAGCCAGGGTCTGCGCGACAAGATCGATGATCGGCTCCAGACGGCGCGTCAGCTCTCCCGCAAGCAGACGCCGGGCGGCGGCGGATTCCCGCTCGCTCTGGGCGGACACCGCGGCAGCAACGCCCTCGGCCTGCGTGAGATCGAGCCGGCCATTGAAATAGGCTCGGGCGGTGAATTCCCCCGGCTCGGCGGCGCGGGCGCCAAGCTTGAGGAGTTCTTCGAGGAGCATTTGCGTGAGCAGCGGATTGCCGGGGATATGAAATTCAATTACGTCCTGGCCGCTGTAACTTCGAGGCGCGATGAACCGGTAGAGCGTGGCAGGGATTTGCATCCCGCGAACGCAGAGCCGCGCGGGTGAAGCGCCGGCGGCTCGAGCAAGCCCCGCAACGACGTGCGCGGCGACGGAAAACGTCGCCGGCCCGGACAGACGAACGATCGCGCGCGGGGCTGGAAACGCCGAAGAAGCGAGGGCGGCGATGGTGTCGGAGGGGAGCATTTGGGGGGAAGGAGTCAGGAGTCAGGCGCTAATCCCGCGATCGACGCCCCAGACCCCCGATCACCCGCATCGTCCACGAAGGGCAAGCTACTACCGTACCGCTCGCGAGCACCCTCATGTTATTCCCTCTTCCCCTCTGTCCCTCTGTCCTTTTGTCCCTTGTCCCTCCCTCCCTCCCGTCACGCTCCAATCACCAATCACCAGTTTTCACTTCCCCTTATCCGCCTGTCGGCGGAGGTCTTCGGCGCGCTGCTGGAGATCGGCGAGCCAGGCCATGATGCCGGTCTTTTTCACTGGCGGCTCGTCCTTCTCGTCTTTGCGGCGCGCGGCACGCGTGGGCTTGGTGTCGATGAACACCCGGCCGGCTTTTTCCGCCTCTTCGCGCTGCTTGATGTGGTCGCGGATGATCTTGCTCTCGATAATGCCGATCGTGGTGCTGGTCAGAATGTAGAGATTCAAACCCGCCGGGCCTTTGTACAGAAAAATCGGGAACATCAGCGTCGACATCCAGGTCATCATCTTCTGCTGCTGCGCCTGCTCCGGCGTGGTCGTGATCGGCTTTGGCGTGAACTTCTGCTGAAAATAGAAGACAACCGACAGCAGCAGCGGGAGAATATTGAGAGAATCGAGGTCAAAGCCAAAGATGTGAATTGGAGCGAACCGGATGAGCGCATCGGGATTGGCCAGATCCTTGATCCACGTCAAATGCATTGCGAAGTTTCCCAGATGGACGAAGAGAAACGGCGAGTGACGCAACTCGAAAGTGCTCTGCAGCGCGCTCCAGAGCGCGATCCAGATCGGCATCTGCAGGAACATCGGCAGGCACCCGAGCACGGGGGCCATCCCCTGCTCCTTGTAGAATGACATCATCGCCTTGTTCAGCGCGTCTTTGTCGTCGCCGTACTTCTTTTTGAGCCGTTCCATCTCCGGGCCCATCTTGCCCATGCGCATCATGTGAACCTGCGACTTCTTGGTGATGGGATGCAGCAGAACCCGCACGATGATGACCAGGCAGATGATGGCGATGCCCCAATCGCGGAAGATCAGATGGAAGAAGCTGAGCATGGCCACGAGCACGCTGATCAGCCAAGGGAACGTGCAAACGCCGCAGAAACCACTGGCAATCACCAGGGTTTCGTTGTATTGCCGGGGAAAACTTGAATAGTAAGGAGTCTCCAGGAGCTTACGTTCCTTGGGGCCGAAGAACGCGCAGAGGGGAAGCAGCGCCTTGCCGGCAGCGGGGAGCTTGATCTCGCCGGTCTGAAACGTCATCGCCACTGAAGAGCTTGTGCTGTCGCCGGCGGCGAGATTCTCGGCATTGATCGCGTAATCGGTCTTCGTCGCGGAGGGCGAAGCCTCGGTGAGCAGCAGCGCGTTGAAGTAAACGCTGGCCGTTCCTGCCCAGGCCGCGGTGGTATCGCCGCTGCGAGTCAGATCCTGCAACGGAGTCTTCCGGAACTCTTCGATGGGATGCTGCGCAACTTTGATCGCCCCGCCGTTCTTGTAGCCGACCAGGAGTTGCTGGTCGGTCCCGCGCTCGACCTCTTTCTGCGGAACCGTCGGCCCGTTCACGTCCGTCTTCACGGCAATCGCATGATCGGTGAGGTTTTCGATCGAGTAGTCCAGTTGCAACTCATATCCCTGGCTCTCCTTCGCGCTGGATGCGATATCGGGCAGGTGATACGTCTTGGTCAGGCGCGCGACACGATTCTCTCCGACGGCAAGAAGCTCACTGAAAGTCGCTGAAGAAGCATCGGAATGGTCGAGACTCCATCCGCCGCTGGTGTCGACGGTGTTCCCGTCGATGGTGAGGTTTCGAGTTGCCAGCGGACTGGTTTCGGGATGGTCTTCATAAGGTTGCTGAAAGGAATACAGCTCAGTCCCCCGCACCGTCTGATGAAACTGATTGAGCGTCACCTTTGCAATGCCCGCCCCATTGGAGGAGAGCACAACCTGCATCGCGTAGTTGAGATCCTTCTCGTGATCGGAACCGAGAATCGCGACGCCGGGGCCGGCAGGAGGCGCGGAGAAATGCAGGCCGGCGGCAGCCGCCGACATCGTCGGCATGGTCGATGCGCTCAAAGACTTCGACGCGGGCGCGGGCGCCTGAGGCGTGATGCTGGGCGCCGTGGTTGGATGCTGGGTCTGCGCTTCCATTGCCGCTTCTTCGGCGGCATATTCCGGATGCACGCGGTCGACATAGCGCATCACGCCGTACCACGCTGCCAGGAACAGCCCGACGGCCAGCATCCCGAGAACCAACGGCTTTCGTTCCATCTATCTTCCGTCCAACAGGCGCGTGCCCAGAAAATTATCCAGCTCGGGAATGGCCTCGACCTTCTTCACCGTGGTCGCAACGTCGTAATTCAAACGCACAAACTCGATGTCCTTGTCCGAAACCACCACGAAACTGCTTCGCGGATCGCGGTCGCGCGGCTGACCCACGCTGCCGACGTTGATGATGGCCTTTTCGTCGGTCAATTCGAACTTATTGTCCAGCTCATCGGGGCTATAAAAATCAGGGCCTTCCAGAAAGACCCCCGGCACGTGCGTATGGCCGACAAAACAGAGTCGGTCGAACCGCTCGAAGATGCTGACGAACTTCCCCGGATTCGTGTAAATATCGTCCGGAAAGATGTATTCGTTGACCGGCCGTCTTGGCGAAGCGTGCACGGCGACAAACTCGGGCGTCTTGATCCGCACCGGGAGATTGCCCACAAATCGCCAGCGCCGAGCCCGCCGGAGAGAATCAGGATCGTTCTCGAAACATCGCCGCGTCCAGAAGCTCGCCGCTTCCGCTCCGGCGTTAAAGTTAAACGGCTCGTAGAGCACCGCGAAGTCGTGATTGCCCATCAGCGACGCCCGGCAGCGCGCCTGCACGAGGTCCATGCACTCCATCGGATTTGGGCCATAACCGATGATGTCGCCCAGACAAACGATGTGCTGAATCCCGCGCCGGTCGATTTCCTGCAGGACGACGGTAAACGCCTCAAGATTTGCGTGAATATCGCTGACGATGGCAAACATGCCGGTTCAAACGCTCCGCCGATGCGTAAAATTTGCCCCCGTCGATAGTTGCGAAATTGACCGTCCGCTCCAACCTACGGGAAGGTGGTCGATGGTACGGGAGGGGTGAGGGGGCGTCAAATGGCCTCTTCGGGTGGTGGCCTCTTCCGGCCTCTTCGGGTCCTCTTCGGCTCCGAGCAGAGTCGAAAGCCAAAACCCGAATGACGAAACCACAAACCAGAATCAAATCCGAAGTTGCCCTGTCTTTTCACCGAGCCCTAAACCCCCAACCCCAAGCCCTCCGCTTGAAATGCTCCCCCGCCACCGATACAAGTTGTCGCTTCGGACTTCGGGAAAAGGACGCGTGAAGTTCAATCTTGTCGATAAAGTCGAGCAGATCAGCGATCAGCGCATCGTGACTGTCAAATACGTGAGCCTGGCCGAGGAGTATCTGGCCGATCACTTTCCGACATTTCCGGTGCTGCCTGGGGTGTTGATGCTGGAAGCGGCGATTCAGTCAGGAAGCTGGCTGCTCTACAACCGCACCGGCTTCGCGAAGTCCATCTGCGTGCTGCGCGAAGCAAGAAACGTGAAATATGGCACGTTTGTCGCGCCGGGAAACTTCCTTCGGATGGAAGTCGAGCTTCTGAAAACCACCGAAGCCGGCGCATCATTGAAAGCGATCGGATCGGTCGGAGAGAAACAGGCCGTGCAGATGCGATTCGAGCTGGCGCTGTTCAACCTCGAAGAGAAAAACCCCCAGCTCGCAACAATCGACCGGCGCCTCTGCGAGCACAACCAGCGTCGATGGGAGCTGATTCGACCAAGCTCGCTGAGCACGCCGCTGGGGCTGGGTGCGGCTTAGCGGTCGGCGGGAGAAACGACTCTCCCGTAGGGCGGGATTCATCCCGCCGCGGTTGGCGGAATGATGGCGGGATGAATCCCGCCCTCCGTGAATCTTGCCCCTGATTCGGCGGTGCTGCGCTTGTTGTGTCGATGAGAGATGGCTTTACCAAGGGAATGGAACATGACCTACGACGAAGTGTACAAAAAGGTGCAGGGAGTGCTGGTGGACGCGCTGGGCGTCGATGAAGAGGAAGTCACGCCAACCGCCACCCTCAACGGCGACCTGGGGGCTGAGAGCATCGACTACCTCGACATTCAGTTTCGGCTGGAGAAGGCGTTCACCACGGATCCGGCCAAGCCGTTTCAGATTCCCAAGAACGAGCTGTTTCCCGAAGACCTCCAGACCATGCAGAACGACCCCCGCTTCGTCACCAACGGCAAAGTCACCGCCGAGGGACTTGCCGAGCTGAAACGCCGGATGCCGTACTGCGATTTGACAGAGTTTGAGAAAGACCCGGAGATCGACAAAGCATCATCGCTCATGACGGTCGACCTGATCACCCGCTACATGGCCGCCAAGATGGGCGTTGCCGCGTAGCAACGGCTTCGAGTTCCCCATAGGGCGGGATTCATCCTCGGGTTTGAGATGCGTTGGATCTGGATCGACAAGTTCGTTGAGTTCACGCCGCGGGTTTCCGCCACGGCTGTGAAGAACGTCACGCTTGCCGAGGAGCACCTGCACGATTTGTATCCCGCGTTTCCGATCGTTCCGCACAGCCTGATCGTGGAAGGAATGGCCCAGACCGCGGGAATTCTGGTCGGCGAAGCGCGCAACTTCGCCGAAAAAGTCATTCTCGCCAAGATCGGAAAGGCAACGTTCCACCGCCTCGTCCGGCCGGGTGAAACGATCGTTTTCTCAGCGAAGATCGAGCAACTCTCCGAGCAGGGTGCGTCGATCAACGGGCAGGTGACCTGCGGCGGCGAGGCGGTGGCGGATATCGAATTGATGTTCAGCCACATCGATCAGAACCTCGCGGGACTGGAGTTTCCCGAGCATAACTTTGTCTTTACCGAGCAGTTCACCGAACTGCTGCGAACGTATCGCCTGGAAGGGAAGATCAGTATCTGATTTCACTTCCGGCTTCCGCGTTCTATCATTCGCACATGCGCCGCGTCGTCGTCACCGGTATCGGCATCATCTCCCCCATCGGGATCGGCACGCGCGCGTTCTGGGACAACCTGCTCGCGAAACAAATGGGTGTCCGCAAACTCGTTGCGTTCGACCCGTCGGGCTTTGCCTCGCAAATTGGCGGCGAAGTCCCGCCTTACAAAATCAGCGACTACGTTCCCAAGAGCTATCGCAAAGCAACGAAGGTGATGGCCCGCGACATCGAGCTGGCGGTGATCGCCGCCGACGACGCGTTCCGCGACGCCGGGCTGCAATCGCGCGCCTACACCGACACTCCCACGATTCCCGCGACACGTTTCGGCTGCAACATCGGCGCGGGCCTGATCAATGTCGATCTCGCCGAGCTGACCGCCGCGATGCACGCCGCCCGTGCAGGCAACAAGCTGGATCTCGCGAAATGGGGCGGCGTCGGGATGGCACAACTCACGCCCCTTTGGCTGCTGAAATATTTGCCCAACATGCTCTCGTGTCACGTGACAATCGTTCACGAGCTGAAGGGACCGAGCAACACCATCACCTGCGCCGATGCCAGCAGCCATCTCGCGATCGGCGAGGCGTTCCGAACGATTGGGCGCGGCGACGCGGAGCTGGCGATCTGCGGCGGCGCGGAAACCAAGGCGCTGCCGATGAGTTTGATCCGTCATTCGCTGCTTCATCGGCTCAACGAAACCCACAACGATTCGCCCGTCGAGGCGGTGCGCCCGTTCGACGCCGACGCCGAGGGAACCGCCGTCGCCGAAGGCGGCGGCTTATTGATTCTGGAAGAATTTGAGCATGCCAAATCCCGCGGCGCGAAGATTTACGCAGAGTTGGCAGGTTTCGGCGCGAGCCAGGACACGTACAAGATCACCGAGCCGGACCCTTCGGGAAAGAGTTATGCCAACGCGATCAACAAAAGCCTCAAAGAGGCTGGTGTGTCTGCGTCAGATGTGGGCCTGATTGTTCCGCATGGCTTGGGAATCGCATCTCACGACCGAGCCGAGCTTGCGGCGATGGACCGTGTTTTTGGCGGCGGGCTTGAGAAAATTCCGTTCGCGCCGATCAAGGCGCAAATCGGCTCGCTCGCCGCCGGTTGCGGCGTTGACGCAGCCACCGCTGTCCTCTCTTTGCATCACGGCAACATTCCAGCCGCGATGAATACGCGGAAGGTGATCGACCAGCGAAAGCTGAACGTGAGCACCGAAGTGCGCGAGGCCAAGATCGGCGTGGCGATCAGCACCGTTTACAGCCTCGGCGGGCAGAACGCTTCGCTGGTTTTCCGAAGGATGATCAGCTGAGCAGTGAAATCCGAATGACGAAACCAGAATCCCCGAATCAAATAATCAAACCCGAATGACGAATGAACGAATGAAATGCATGAGATCAGCGGGGCGGGACTCCACGATTGCATTTGTTTCGTCATTCGGGTTTCGTCATTCGGAATTGATTAATTGATTCGGGGATTCGGGTTTCGTCATTCGGGTTTCTCCAAACCCCCGCCCCAGCCCTTCCCCGGAGTATCAGGGGAGGGGGGAAGACTTCATTATGAAAAGAGTCGTCATCACAGGAATGGGCTGGATCACACCGATGGGTCATTCCATCGAGTCGACGTGGAAACGGCTATTGGCCGGCGAATCGGGAATCGCCCGCACAACGCTCTTCGATGCCGCGACGTTTCCCACGACGATTTCGGCGGAAGTGAAAAACTTCAAGCTCACCGAGCATCTGGACGACATCGGCCCGCATGCTGCAGGCGGTCGCAATACGCAATTCGCGCTGGCTGCCTGCGCAGGCGTGGAAACACTCCGGGCTCGATGCCGCGACGCTCGATCTCGATGAAGTGGGGATCTATCTCGGCAGCGGCGAAGGCTCGCTCGATTTCGACGCCTTCACCACCGCGAATCTCGCCGCCTGGCAGTCCCAGACCGCGACGCTCGACACCGTCAAATGGGCCGAGCTGCGCGAGAACTGATGAACGTGTCGCGCGAGCTGGAGCAGGAGCCCAACATGCCCCTCTCCCACCTCGCCCTGCTCACCGGCGCCCGCGGCCCAGCCATGAACTGCCTCACCGCCTGCGCTGCCTCCACTCAAGCCATCGGCGAAGCCACCGCGATCCTCCGCCGCGGCGACGCCCAGGTGATGATCGGCGGCGGCGCCCATTCCATGATCCATCCCTTCGGCGTCACCGGTTTCAATCGTCTCACCGCCCTCTCGACTGCCAACGCCGAACCAGCCCGCGCCAGCCGACCGTTCGACGCGCAGCGCGCCGGCTTCGTCCTCGGCGAAGGCGCCGGCATGGTCATCCTCGAAACGCTCGACCACGCCACCGCCCGCGGCGCGACTATTCTCGCTGAAGTCGCCGGCTACGGCTCAACCGCCGACGCCTATCGCATCACCGATCAGGACCCGCAGGGCCGCGGCGCGATCGTCGCGATGCAGGAAGCCCTGCGCGATGCGAAGATGTCTCCAGCCGATATCGACTACGTCAACGCCCACGGCACCGGCACCCGAGAAAACGACGGCAACGAAACCATCGCCATCCGCTCCGTCTTCGGCGAACGCGCCAAGAGCTGCCCCGTCAGCAGCATCAAGAGCATGATGGGCCACTTGATCGCGGCCGCCGGCGCGGTCGAATTGATCTGCTGCGTCCTCGCGATCCGAGACAACGTGCTGCCGCCGACGATGAACCTGCAATTCCCCGATCCCGAGTGCGATCTCGATTACGTCCCCAATCAAGCCCGCAAAGCCAAAGTCGATGTCGCGCTCAGCAACAGCTTCGGCTTCGGGGGGCAGAATGATTCGATCATTGTAAGACGCTTCGCGCAATAGATCGGGAGAAAGAGCCGCGAAGACGCGAAGGAAAATGTCATGACGACAATCGCCCAAGAGTTGGCCGCTCATCCTGAACTGGTTTATCGGCACACCGTCGATGAGTACCACGAGATGATTGCCACCGGGTCGATTGCTGAGGGCGAGCCCTTCGAACTGCTTGATGGGCAGATTGTCAGGAAAATCCGCTCGGAAAAAGGGGAGGACATCATGACCGTTGGCGTCGAACACGCCCTGATCGTCAGCCGACTCGCGCGGATGACAAGCGCATTTGAACCGCTTGGCTGTCACCTTCGATCACAGCAGCCAATCAGCATTCCGCCCCGCGACGAGCCGGAGCCGGACGCGGCGATCGTTCGCGGAACCATAGAAGATTACGGAACCTGTCATCCCCGCCCCGCCGATGTCCTCTGTGTCATCGAAGTGGCTGATTCTTCTTTGCCTCGCGACCGCGGATACAAGCTGCAGCTCTATGCGACGGCGGGTATTCCGATGTACGCGATCGTGAATTTGATCGATCGTGTGATAGAGGTTTATGAGAAACCCGCTGACGCCGCTTCAGGAGGATACGCCGAAATGCGGAAGCTGAGTGCTGGCATGAAATTGAGCCTCGCGACCGTCACCGGAGAGCCGGTCGTTATTCCGGCGGAGCGCCTGCTTCCTTAGCGCTTCCAAGCGAAAGCGGGGTACGCAGGCGGAGGCGCGGCGGCCGGATTTTCAAATATTGCCTCCGCCCGGCTGCGGACGGCTCTTGTCCCTCGCTTTCTGCCTCAACTTAGCGTATAGTCCTTCGTAACAGCTGCCTGCCTCAGATCGTCACGCGAATCCGCCAGTGGGTTTTTCCCGGCACATTCCTGATTGATATACGCAACCAGTTGTAGCGCACCAGCCCGACTCTGCCTTTCGGCAGATGCCGTCATTTTTAGGCAAACGTGCGCATTTCGTCCGCTTGCGGTCTGACTTTGTCGATCGCCACGGACTACGCACGAAAGGTGTGCATATGGGATTCTCCAAGCTTCAATTGTCTCCTCAACTCCTCGCGGCCATCGGGGCCGAGGGATATACCATCCCTACGGCCATTCAGCAGCAGGCGATTCCGCCGATTCTGGAAGGCAAAGACGTCCTCGGATCCGCGCAGACGGGCACGGGAAAGACGGCCGCGTTTGCGGTGCCGATCCTGCATCGATTGTCCATCAAAACCGCGCCGCAGAACGGACAGAACGCGCGCCGGGCGCGCTGCCTGGTGCTCTGTCCGACGCGCGAACTCGCGTCGCAGATCGCCGAGAGCTTTCGCGTCTATGGCAAGGGTTTGCACCTTCGCCAGGCGGTGATCTTCGGCGGCGTCGGGCAGACGCCGCAGGTTCAGTCGCTGCGCGCGGGAGTCGACATCATCGTCGCGACGCCCGGACGGCTGATGGATCTGATGGAGCAACGGCACGTCAATCTCAGCGCCATCGAGGTGCTCGTGCTCGACGAAGCCGATCGCATGCTCGACATGGGATTCATTCATCCCATCCGCCAGATCGTCTCGAAACTCCCCTCGCAACGGCAGACGCTGCTCTTCTCCGCGACGGTACCGTCGGAAATTCGCAAGCTCGCCGATTCGCTGATGACCAAGCCGGTGGTCGTCAGCATCGCCCCGGTTGCGTCCACGGTGAAGATCGAGGAATCGGTCTATCGCGTTGAAAAACGGGACAAGCCCGCCCTGCTCGCGCACCTGGTGCAGTCGCTGAAGATGTATCGCACGCTGGTCTTCACCCGCACCAAGCACGGCGCCGACCGCGTCGTCAAACACCTCCAGACGCGCGGCATCCGTTCCGAAGCGATCCACGGCAACAAGAGCCAGGGAGCCCGTCAGCGCGCCCTGTCGAACTTCGCCAGCAACAAGATTCCCGTCCTGGTCGCCACGGACGTCGCCAGCCGCGGCATCGACGTGGACGGCATCACGCACGTGGTCAACTACGATCTCACGCACGAGCCGGATACGTATGTTCACCGGATCGGACGCACCGGCCGCGCCGGCGCATCCGGGTCGGCCGTCTCCTTCTGCGATCGCGAAGAGGTGGCGAATCTGAAAGCCATCGAAAGACTGATTCGTCGAACGATTCCCGTTCACACCAATCCCCTTCCCTCGTCCCCCAGCGAAGCGTACGAGAAGCCCGAGCCCCGCGAGAGTGGCCACGCAAATGCGCGATCCCACTCTCACGGATCCGCCCCCGCCCGATCGCATGGTTCGCAACATTCACAGCACTCACACGCTGGCGCGCATACCCCGTCACGATCGCATTCCGCCCCGCACTCCGCCGGGTCGGCCCATGCATCGCCGCGATCAGCCGCGCGGAGCGGGCCGCACCCGTTGCATTCTTCCCAGGGCCGGCACAAGCCCACGGGAAACCGGCCGGCACAGCATCAGCGGACGCCGCACCGCGGCCGCAATGCGGCGCGGCGGCCATAACCGACGGGGGGGTGCCGTTCCCAATCACTTCCAGCAGCTGCTTGGCTAGCTACGCGGCGACCATTTCGCGCCAGGTGGATGGGTTGGCGCGCATCAGGTCCAGCAGTCGCCGGGCGATGGGGGCCGGTTTGCGTTGGCCGCATTCCCATGAGCGTACCAGTGCTGCCGATACCCCGAGCATTCGAGCGAACACCGGCTGGCTCACCCCGACCAGTTCGCGCGTGCTGCGCACATCCGCTGGGTGATATTCGCCCGGCTCGGGCACCGCGCGGACTGTTCGCACCGTGTACTTCTCGCGCAGGGGCGTTCCCGCCCTTAATGTTGCGTGCATCTCTTTCAAGTCCGCGATGATCTCGTGGGCGATATTGCGTTTCTTTTGCTTCATGTGAAGGGGCGACGTAAGGGGGTCATAAGCCAAAACTCCAGATAGGCTGAGCCCCCCTTTCTTCACCCACGTCCTACACACCGAAGCGATAGTCCATCGCTTCACCGTTGGAAACGTTGGCGTAGTTCCGCCGTCACCTGCTCGCCGGGAATCGGCTGAACAAGACCGTTGTCCAAGGCGTCGATGCGACGACGTATCTCGGCAACCTGCCCCGGTTCCAACTCCTCCGGAACCAGGCATTGCCACAGCGCTTCGGCAACTTCGTCACGCTCCCTCGGGTCAAGTGCCATCGCCTCAGTCAATATTTGATCCTTCGTCATGGACATGGATTGCCTTTCCTACCCTCACTTCTTCTGCAACGTTGAGTGTGAGTGTTGCCATCGCTGTGGATTTTTAGCGCTCCCCCTGGCCCTCCCGCAACGGAATTGTCCAAAGGTCCGCGCCACACGGCCGGCTTGCGATCCGCGACGACGCGAAACGGCCACCGGCGGCCACGGCGAATTACCTCCGCGTGACTTCGAGGGCAACCCGTTGGGGGACAGAAAAGGGGACAATCACCGCTGAAGACGTAATCCGCCGTTTTCATCGTCGTTTTTTAAGCGGCCCAACGGCCTCAAAACAGAATCGGCTTGCCCAGCGCTCGGCGCATGACCGTGAACTGGCCGATGTGCATGAACGGGTGGGAGGCGAGGAGTATCGCTGCATTTGCAACTGTTGGCGCGAATGGTTGCATACGTTCGGGTGTTGGCTTGGCCAATTCCGCATCGCTGAGTTTCGCAACCCAACTGGCTGCGGTATCCATCGCCTGATCGAATCTGCTCAGAAGTTCCGCTTTGCCCGGGAAAAAAGCGGGATCGTCGATGGATGCCTTGCTCTTGCCAAAGCGCGTGTCGTCCTCGAACTGGAAAACGACGCTCGGATTGCACGCCGTGACTATGCCCCGCACCGAGTTGGCCAGATGCCCCATCTGCCAGGTCGCATGATTGGCCGTTTTGGCCGGACGGAAATACATCTCCGCCTCCGAGAAATCCTTGAGGAACGAACCGAGCATTCCCTTGCTCTGAAGAATATTCTTCGAAAACAGTTCAGCGTAGGACATCAAAAGCCTCCATGGGTGGTTGTTGGGATCGCGCGTCTATCAGCTTACGCGATCGCGCGCTTCCAAAAAAGGCTCTGAGCGACCCCGGTTGGCCCGCGGGAATTGCTCACTCCCCAAAGCTGCAACTCAACTCGGACGTGCAACGTCTATTTCCGCAGCGGAATCAGCTGACGCAGCCTGGGATCGCGTAAAAAAAGGCCGAGCCAGACAAAGATTCCGAAGAGCAAGGGAAAGACGAGGATCGCCTGGCCGGCGCGGAGGTGCGTGCAGATAGCGCCGCCGAAGTAGCCGGTAAGCAAGATCGCGCCAAGCACGGATGTTTGAGGAACCAGGTAGATGATCGTGCAGGTGATTTCAATGATGCCCAAGGGAACGATTACCTTCTCAGAGAATCCGAATTTGGCGAAACCCTCCATCACTTGCGGTTGGCGAGTGATCTTTGCGTAGCCGCTCCAGAGGAGCATGAGCACTGGAATCGCGCTGAGCACGCGCCCTGTCCACAACGCCGCTTTAGAAGCCCCAGAGCTTTGCATTGAATTGTCTCCGCAGTTGAGTTCGTTGATGATCCCGTAATATACCCTCAGGCGTCGGGATCCGCCTCTCCCCCACTATTGCGCAGATCGGATTTTTGTTCCATGCTAATCGGCCCGATGCAGCGAGCCGGCCAAAACGACAACCCCGGCGCTTTCCCCGGCACTCTGTCGTACACCGGGGGGGGTGCCCACTAGTTCCTTGACAATCACCGGGCCTCATTGCCAAGGCACGCAGGTTGTATCCATCGGGTGGCGGATGTGCAGAGTCCCGCGGGGATTCCCGTCACGCTTACTAAAAATTTGCTAGAGGAGATTCCCATGGACAGGAAGATGACGGACACCAATCGAACCGACGATCCAGCCGCCAACCCCGACCCCATTACCAAGGCGCCCGGCTCCCATCCGGTGGGCACGGGAATCGGCGCGGCGGCCGGCGGTGCAGCGGGCATCGGCGGAGCACTGGCGGCTGGCGCTATCGCGGGCAGTGCGGTCGGGCCGGTGGGAACAGCAGTTGGCGCGGCGGTCGGAGCGGTGGCTGGCGGGCTGATCGGGAAGGGCGTCGCCGAGGGAATCAACCCCACCAAAGAGCATGAGTATTGGCGAAGCAACTTCGCGTCCCGCCCGTATGCGACACCCGGGTCGTCCTACGACGAATTCGGTCCCGCTTATCAATATGGTTGGGAGTCCCGCGCACGCTATCCGGACCGCAACTTCGATCAAATTGAAGACGAGCTGTCCCAGAATTGGGGCGGATCGCGTGGCACCTCCTCGCTTGATTGGAATCGAGCGAAGCCGGCCGCTCGTGACGCGTGGAACCGCGTGAGCCAAGGCGCCTGAGTCACGGCGTTTCCTCGTTCCTTTGTAAAATCAACACCCTTGGCTGTGATTGTCAGCCAAGGGTGTTGCGTTTATGGCCCCTGATGAAGCGACCGCGATCGCTCAACACCGAACTCAGCAATTAGAGTTTTTCAGCTCGCTTCCTTAGACCCAACATTGCTACCGCGCCTCACCCCGCCCAAACCACATACCCGACCGCAATCAACAAAAAACCATACGCCGCTCCCCAATATTCGGCAAATTACGTTGACTTCGGCGCGCGCACTTTTGTAAGTTCCGGCCCGGGAGATTATGCGACGCTTTGCTGCAACCATATTCCGCGCTCCAGTTTTGCCCTTCTTTTTGAGGTTTGAATCGCATTTGGCGTCCGCGAGGTCGCTCGCGAAGGGCGCCTCAACATCATTCAAGTCTGCGGCTGGCGCCTCGCGTCGCTTTCTCCCTACACGCATCGACCGCGGTGTTTTGGCGCGGTCGGGAGACGCTGAAGAAGAGAGAGAAAGGGCAATTTCATGGAAATGTTTTTGTGGCTTCGGGCTGGTCGCCTAACAGAAAAGCGGTTGCATGAGCAAAAGATAAGAGGTGCGACGAAGTGTGTTTTCGAGACGCTTGAGGGGCGCTTGTTGATGTCGACGAGCGTTCGGCCGATCGACGAAGTTGGAAATAACATTGCAAACCCCAGCTGGGGAACCGCCAACACCGACCTGCTCCGCCTCGCGGCTGCGGCATACAGCGACGGCGTCAGCTCACCCGCTCTACCCGGTGATCAGAGCGCCGCGCCATCAGCAATCTGCTGAACAATCAGGCCGATCCGGCAAATCCGTCGGCGGACATCGCCACCATCGATCAGAACAGCCTCTCGGATTTCGGATATGCCTTCGGGCAGTTCATGGATCACGATCTGGATTTGACGCTGGATGGCGGCGCGTCATTTCCCATCGCTGTGGCAGCCAACGATCCAATCGGTCCCGGCCCGCTCGAGTTCACGCGGTCGCAATTCGATCCCGCCACCGGAACCAGCAAAGCCAATCCACGGCAGCAGACAACCGTGGTGACTTCGTATCTCGATCTATCCAATGTCTACGGATCGACGCAGACAGTAGCCGCAGCCCTGCGCACCGGAGCGGGGGGATTGTTGAAAACCAGTCCGGGCAACATGCTGCCGTACAACAATTCGACCTATTTCTCGGCTGACCAGCTTACCGCGCTCAACATGGCCAACGACGCGGGAATGGTCACTTCCGACAAGCTGTTTGCCGCCGGCGATCGGCGCGCCAATGAGAATATTGAACTGACCGCGCTGCAAACGCTCTTCATGCGCAACCACAATCGGATTGCGACGCAACTGCAGGCGCTGCATCCGCAGTGGACTGACGACACGCTGTATCAGCAGGCGAGGAAGATCAATATCGCCCAGTATCAGAGCATCGTTTACAACGAATGGATTCCCGCGGTTCTCGGCAGAAACGCGCTCCCGGCCTACAGGGGGTACAATCCGTCGGTCAATCCGACGATCTCCAACGAATTCTCCACCGTCGCCTTTCGCTTCGGTCACAGCCTGCTCAGCGGCGGAATCGAGCGTCACAACAATGACGGGTCCTCGATTACCGACCCCGCGGGCGACAGCATCTCCCTCGCCCAGGACTTTTTCGATCCCAACCTTCTCAATCCCGCGAAAGTCGTCGACCCTCTGACAGGTCAAACCTCCACCGACATCGGAGTGATCCTCAAGGGCGACGCCGATGGTGACTCGCAGGCGATGGATCTGATGGCCATCGGCGACGTCCGCAACCTGCTCTTCGGCAACGGAGCCGGCGGAGACGACTTGATGGCCCGCGACGTTCAGCGCGGACGGGATAACGGGATTCCAAACTATAACGCCCTGCGCATGGCGCTGAAGCTGCCGCCCGTCAAGAGCTTCGCCCAGATCACCAGCAATGTCGCCGTTCAAAACCAATTGGCCGCGGCCTATCCCGGCGGCGTGAACACGATTGACGCCTTCGAAGGCGGACTTGCCGAGGATCATGTCCGCGGCTCGGACGTCGGACCGCTCTTCCAGGCCATCATGGTCGATCAGTTCACCCGGCTGCGGGACGGCGACCGCTTCTTCTATCTCAACGAAAACTCCACCCCCGAGGAGGCCAACTTTTTCTTCCAGGGCAATACGCTGGCGAAAGTGATCGAGGCAAATACCAACGTCACCAACCTGCAGTCAGATGTCTTCTATTTCAGGGCGTCCATCAGCGGAACAGTTTCGATGGCGGGCGCTCCAGGTGGCGCTTCGGATCCCAGGCGCTCGGAATGCCCGGGCTGACAGTCGATCTTGAAGACACAAGCGGTGACCTGCTTGCCGCAACTACCACCGACGCATCGGGCAACTACAGCTTCAATCAACTCAGCAGCGGCAATACCGACGCAGCCATCACACCGGGTGCCAGCGCCACCGGCATGTATCAGGTGGTTCTATCGATGCCAAAGTCCATGCAACTGGCGGGAGCGGCTCCTTCGCCACTCCAGATCACCTCCGGCGACACAAACCTGAACGGCGTGAACTTCACAATCTCTCCCACCTCAACCCCGCCGCCCACCCCCGCGCCGCGGCCCTGGCCCGATCCGCGTCCGGGGCGTCCATTCTTTCCGAACAACTGGATGGACACCGCGACGGCAGTGATATCCTTCTTGACAACGACACTGCGATCCTAAGACCTTTCGAGTTCTGCGATACCCCGTGGCCCGGCCGGGTGTAACTTTTATTTGTGGCGATTGCAGATTTTGCGATCGTAGGGCGGGATTCATCCCGCCGTTTTCTCAGCCGGCCAACAAATCGGCGGGATGAATCCCGCCCTACTCGGAGCCGATCGCCACTTTCGAGCGCCACACCCGCCCGACCCGCGCCGCACGTGCGTTTGACCTCCGCGCCCGCCGGCTGTAATTTTGACCGTTTCGGCGGCTCGCGACATCTGCTTCGCGGCAGCGCCACCAACGAGGAAACAGCATGCGAGCCAGTGAAATCCGTAAAGGACAGGCCGTCATTATTGACGGCAAACTGTATGTCGTGACCAACGCCGATCACAACACGCCCGGCAACCTGCGCGCCAAGGTCCAGTTCAAGATGCGCGACGTGTCGAAGGGAACCATTCAGGACAAGCGGGTTGGCGCCACCGATGATATCGAAACCGCAACGCTGGATCGCCGCCAGGTGGAGTATCTCTACTCAGACAATGAAGGCCACGTTCTGATGGACATGGAGACGTTCGATCAGGATTCAATCCCCAAGGCGGTATTCGGCGACGATATCCTGGTGCTCAAGCCCAATACGCCGTTGACTGCATTTTATCACGAAGGAAAAGTGGTGTCGTACGAACTGCCAAAGACGGTGGACCTTGAAGTGACCGACACCGCCCCCGGCATCAAAGGCGCGACCGCCACCAATCAGATGAAGGACGCGGTTCTGGAGACAGGGCTGCAGACGCGCGTGCCGCCGTTTATCGAGGTGGGGGAAATCGTGCGGATCAATTGCGAAACGCGAGCGTATCTGAGCCGGGCGTGAACGCGCCGATCAACACTGCTCGTCGCAGTGGCCCGGCCCCCAGAGAGTTTTGGCGACCTCGCAAGCAGAGGGCGCGACCGCGATCAAGAAGCCAAAGCAAATCCATTCGACGGGCTTGAGCGCCAGATATGCCACATCTGCAGCATGGGCGTCCCGCCGCCGTCCCGCCTGTGGCCGGCAAACACAGGCGGGACGCCTGTGCTACGAAATTTTCATCGCCGCGACGGAATCAACCAGCGCGCGATTGTGGTCATCCAGCGATTCCTTCAGCGGGACCAGCGTCTTGATCACCTCGCTGAGCACGCTGATCTGCGACATGGTCGCGTCCACTCGAACGACCTTTTCCTGCGGATAAAAGTCCAGCACCGGACGTGTTTCGAGTTCGTAGACTTCAAGACGCCGGCGGATGACGGCGTCGCTGGCGTCGTCGATGCGGTTCTCGCGCAAGGCGCGGCGGCGGAGGCGTCGACCATCTTGTTCAGATCGGCGCAGCGCAGGTAGATCACTTTCTGAACGTCGATCGTGTCGTTCAGCAACTGGGCCTGCTTGAGGTTGCGGGGGATGCCGTCGAGGACGAGAAACTCGTTGTTGGGATGGAACTGGTTCACCATCTCCATCCCCTGAATGTATTGCCGCCAGAGGGAGATGGTGAATTCGTCGGGGACGAGCTCGCCGCGCGAGGCGAATTCCCAGAACTTGCGGCCGGTTTCGCTCTGCAGATCGAGGGAGCGGAAGATGTCGCCGGTGGCGTTGTGGAAGAATCCTGGAATGGTTCCGATGATCTTGCCCTGCGTCCCCTTGCCGCTGCCCGGCGCGCCGAACAGGAGGATGGAGCGGTATTTCATCATGCTTCTTCCTGCTCCTTCAGGCGCGCCAGGACGCTGAAGTCTTCCAGGGTGGTGACATCGCCCTTTACCTCCCCGCCGGCGGCAATCTCCTTGAGAAGTCGTCTCATAATCTTGCCGCTGCGGGTCTTGGGCAGCGACGGGGTAAAGCGGATCTGATCGGGCTTGGCAAGACTGCCGATCTGCTTCCCGACCCAGATGGAAAGCTCCTTCTTCAATTCTTCGGTCGGTTTTCGGGTCGACTCCAGCGTCACAAAGGCGGTAATTCCCTGGCCCTTCAGTTCGTGCGGCATCCCAACTACAGCGGCTTCGGCAACAGCCTCATGCGCGACCAACGCGCTCTCGATCTCCATCGTTCCCAGGCGATGGCCCGAGACGTTGATCACATCATCCACCCGGCCCATGATCCAGAAGTATCCCAGTTCGTCGCGACGCGCGCCGTCGCCCGTGAAGTAGACGCCCGGCACATCGCTCCAGTATTGCTTGGCGTAGCGTTCGGGATCGTTGAAGATTCCACGCAGCATCGCCGGCCATGGCTTGCGGATCACCAGCAAGCCGCCCTGATTGGGGCCAAGTTCCTTGCCGGTGCGATCGACCACCGCGGCGTCGATTCCGAAGAACGGCAGCGTCGCGGTCCCCGGCTTGGTGGGGGTCACGCCGGGCAAAGGGGTGATCATGATTGAGCCGGTTTCGGTCTGCCACCAGGTGTCGACGATCGGACACCGCTCTTGACCGATCACCTCGCGGTACCACATCCACGCTTCGGGGTTGATCGGCTCACCCACCGTTCCCAGCAGACGCAGCGAGCTGAGGTTGTGTCCATCGACCAGCGCCCGGCCAGCGCGCATGAACGCGCGGATGGCGGTCGGCGCGGTATAGAAAACACTCACTTTGTGCCGTTCGATGATGGACCAGAATCGCGAGAAGTCGGGAAAGTTTGGCGCGCCTTCGTACATCAGCGTCGTGGCGCCGCAACTCAGCGGGCCGTACACGACGTAGCTGTGACCGGTGATCCAGCCGACGTCGGCCGAGCACCAGTAGACGTCGTCATCGCGGAGATCGAACACGTATCGGCAGGTGACGTTTGTGCCAACGAGGTAGCCGCCGGTGGTGTGAAGAATTCCCTTGGGTTTGCCGGTCGATCCGCTGGTGTAGAGGACGAACAGCGGGTCCTCCGAATCCATCTGCTCGGCGGGGCACTCCGTGCTTTGATCGGCAACCAGATCGTGCCACCAGACATCGCGCCCTTCCACCCAGTTGACCCCGGCTGACCCGACGCGCTTGAGCACGACCACCTTGCCGACCAGGTCGGTCTTCTTCAGCGCCTCGTCTACGTTCTGCTTCAGCGGCACCACCTGTCCGCGACGGAAGCCGCCATCGGCAGTGATGATCAGATTTGACTTGGCATCCTCGACGCGATCCGCGATCGCCTGGCTGGAAAATCCGCCGAAGATCACCGAGTGCGCCGCGCCAGCCGGGCGCAGGCAAGCATCGCCACCGCGGCTTCGGGAACCATCGGCATGTAGATCGTGACCCGGTCCCCTTTCTTCACGCCAAGCGTCTTGAGCCCGTTGGCAAATCTGCAGACCTCATCGCGCAACTGCGAGAAGGTGATGTTCCGAACGTCGCCCGGCTCGGCTTCAAAAATGATCGCGCGCTTGTCGCCGCGCCCCTGTGCGATCTGGGCATCGAGGCACGCGTGCGAGGCGTTGGTCTTTCCGCCGACGAACCATTTCGCGTAGGGCGACTGCCAGTCCAGCACCTTGTCCCATTTTTTGAACCAGTGCACCTCGGCGGCCATGCGCCCCCAGAAGGTCTCGGGCTGATCGATCGATTCGCGGTACAGCGTGTCGTACTCCTCCCGCGATCGAATCCGCGCCCGTTGCGCAAACTGAGGCGGAGGGGGAAAGAGCCGTAGTTCCTGCAGAGTGGATTCAATCGCGCCGGATGACTCAGACATGCCAGGGGCCTCCAAAAGCTCAGCGCAGTATAACGGGAGTCCGCAATTCCTTCGACTTCATCAAATTCTCACATAACCGCGATCACTTTGCTGTCCATCGCGGTTCCCTTATGATGCGGCTACCAACCGCCCGATGCCTTGGCGCACGAAACGAACTTGCGAGCATGCGCCCGTGCGACAGTGATGGCCCTTCGGGGCAGCCGCTGAACGCTTTTTTGGAAGCGCGTAGTCGCGCAAGTTCGCTTTAGTCGCCAGACGGAGGGATTATGCGTCAATTTGATTGTGTGGTGATCGGGACTGGGCCCGCAGGGCAAAAAGCGGCCATCCAGGCGGCAAAACTTGGGAAGAAGGTCGCGATCGTTGAGAAAAACAGCGTTCTCGGCGGCGCCACCGTCAATACCGGCACTATTCCCTCCAAAGCGCTGCGCGAAGCCGTGATGCACCTCACCGGCGTCAATAAGCGCGGGCTTTTCGGCCAGAGCTATCGCGTCAAACGAAACATTACGATCACTGACCTGATTTATGTCAGCCAACAGGTCATCCATCATGAGATGGAGATTATTCGCGACCACTTTGACCGAAACGGGATTGAGCTGCTGTGGGGCTCGGCCTATTTCGAGAGCCCGACGACGATGCGGGTGGAGCGGCCGGAAGATTTCGAGATCCTCTCGGCCGACAAATTCGTCGTCGCGACTGGAACGCGTCCAGCCCGGCCGTCGCACATCCCCTTCAATCACTCAACAATTTTCTGTTCAGATGCATTCCTGAAGCTGGAGACCCTGCCGAAGAGCATGATCATTGTTGGCGGCGGCGTGATCGGGACGGAATACGCCTGCATGATGTCGACGCTGGGCGTGCGCGTCACGCTGGTTGAGGGACGCAACGAGGTGCTCGGGTTTCTCGACAGCGAGATCACCGAGGCATTTCAGTATCAGATGCGCCGCGCAGGCATGACGCTGCGCCTTGGAGAGAAGGTCGAAAAGATCGAGCAGTTGCCGCCGGAAAACGGACACGGCGGCCTCGTGCAGGCGACTCTCGAATCCGGGAAGCATCTGCGGGCGCAGACGCTGCTCTATGCCGTTGGACGCCAGGGGACCACCAACGCGTTGCGGCTGGATGCCGCCGGATTGAAGGCAGACGACCGCGAACGATTGAAAGTGAACGGCTTCTATCAGACGGAAGTGCCGCACATCTATGCTGTCGGCGACGTCGTTGGCTTCCCCGCCTTGGCCAGTACCGCGATGGAACAGGGTCGCCTTGCGGTCTGCCACGCGTTCGGAGCACCGACGAACAGCATGCCCGAACTTTTTCCGCTGGGCATTTACGCGCTGCCGGAGATCAGCATGGTCGGACGGACCGAGAAACAGCTCACCGACGCCGGCATCCCCTACGAAGCCGGCATCGCCCAATACAAGGAGATCGCCCGCGGACAATTGCTGGGTGACGATAGCGGGATGCTCAAGCTGCTGATCCACCAGGAGAATCACCAGATTCTGGGGTGTCATGCCATCGGCACGGGCGCCACGGAACTCATCCACATCGGGCAGGCTGTCATGGCTCTCAACGGCACCGTCGACTACTTCATCAACAATGTCTTCAACTTCCCCACCTTGGCCGAGGCTTATAAAGTCGCGGCGCTTAACGGGCTGAACAAGCTCCGGAACGTCTGACAGCCGCTTTTCGGCAGTACCAACAAAATATCCACGTCAGCAAATTCCTCCATTCGCGCAGAACGCAACCAGTCCTACATTGCCGCCGGCTTCGAGAGGCGATCGTGTGATTGCCTCAGCGAAGCGTTTTAGCAATGGAGGAATCTATGTCGCGCAACGGACTGGTTGTGTTGGCGGTCGTTCTGCTCCCAGCGATGGCGATGGCCCAACAACACTCGCCATGGGAACTGACTCTTGGCGGGAACGCGGAAAACGGACGGAGGTTCGACGGGGTCACGGGCGGCATCACCGGAAGCCTCGGGTATTTCTTCGGGGACAATTTCGAGGCTGCGCTACGGCAGAACGTCTCCTACAGCGATCTGAATGGAGTCTCGCTGGACGGCGGCACCGATGTGGCCGCGGATCTCCACTTCCCTCTGGGCGACCAGGGACAATTCGCGCCCTATGTCGGCGCGAATATCGGTTACCTCTACGGCGAGAACGGTTTCCATGACACGTTTGAAGCCGGACCCGAGGGTGGCTTGAAAGTGTTCGTCAACACCACGACGTTCATCTTCGTATCCGTTCAATACGAGTTCTTTTTTACCGAAGGACACGCCAACCACAACAATTTCAGCAACGGCCAGTTTGTATATGATCTGGGCATCGGATTCCGGTTCTGACCGAAAACGCGTGCCAATGTTCAGGAGGACGGCGAACGCTCGCCGTCCTCTTTTGTTTGCGCACCCAACGCTGGCGCGGTGCAATGTCCCGCCTCCCCGTCATAGGGGGAAATCCCTACAACTTTCGATTTCATCCCCGTTCTGGCGAAAGTTATTGGCCCGTTCTTCACGATAACAGTTACAGGACCTGATCGCGGCGCTCCGCCGAAACCTTTAGGCGGTGCCTCGCGAGCACCATCCCGCGCTGGAAAAACCGCGGCGCCGGTCGCGATATGACGCGGCCGACAACGTGAGTACGCGGTCGTGCGATGAATATGCGCCCTTGGGGCAGCCGCTAAAAGTCTCGGGAAGCGCGTCATCGCGCAAGGTCATGCAGTAATCGCCGTGAAAAGCCAGCAATCTTTCCAACCCGCGACTGACACCGCCGCCCCGCCGGCAGCACCGCCATGGCGCGGGCGCGTCGTCACCAGCTTTTGGAGCCTGGCCGACCAAGGCGTGGTCAGCCTCGGCAACTTTGTCACGATGCTGCTGCTGGGGCGCAGGCTCTCCCAGGCGGACTTCGGAATCTACGGCGTCGTGCTCGGCGTCATGATGCTTCTCAACAACATCCAAAGCTCCCTGATCAATTATCCTCTCTCTGTTCATGGCGCAACCAGCGACGCGGAAAAGCTTCGGCGGCTTACCTGGATGTCGCTGGTGCTCACCGCGGTAATCCTGCTGCCGATGACATTGGGAATCGCGTGGGCCGCCTGGGCCATGAAAGTGCTGGCAATTGCGCCATGGGTTATCGCGGTGGTGATCCTCTGGCAGTTCCAGGAGACGCTCCGCCGGGCGCTGATGTCGCAACTGCGGTACCGCGACGCGCTCTGGGGAGATGGGATCAGCTATCTGGGGCAAGCGGCGCTCGTCGGACTTCTGATCTGGCGCGGTCAGGCATCGCTGCCGAATATCTTTCTGGTGATGGCGCTGACTTCCGCGCTGGCGGCGCTTGTGCAGTGGCTGCAGATCAGGCCTCAAATTGCTTCCGGCAACGATATCGTACAACGTGCCCGCGACTGCTGGGACCTGGGCCGCTGGACGGCGCTGAGCAACCTCGCCAGCGTGGTCAACATTCAAGCGGTGCTCTGGACCCTTGCCGCGGCGCACGGAGCCGCCGAAGCCGCAAAGCTGCTCGCGCTGGGAACAATCCTTGGCGTCACGCACCCGGCGCTGTTCAGCATCGGAAATCTCATCGTCCCGGCGTCGGCGCGCGAGCTGCGCTCCGGCGGACGCGTGGCCGCCTTCCGAATCGCCCTGGCGTACGGCGCCATCGGCGGTTTGCTGGTCATTCCCTATTATCTGCTGCTCGCGGTGAACCCCGGCGTGGCCCTGCGCCTCTTCTACGGCGCCGCCTCCCCCTACCTTTCCCTTGGGACGCCACTGCGATTTTTCGCGGCGGCATATCTCATCTCGTACCTCTGCGTGGTTCAGAGCTCGCTGCTCAATGGAATGGCGCGGAGCCGTTCGGCGCTGATGATCCAGCTCGCGATGGTTGGCGGAACCGTCGCGATCACACTGCCGCTGGCCCTGTTCGGGGGTGTGATGTGGTCGCTGGCGGGAGCGTGCGCATCGACGCTGGCCGGTTTTGTTGTCGGGAGCGCGTTGCTCCGCGAGTCGGCCCGCGGCGGCCGAGAAGAGCCTTTTGTCACGGATGACGCGGCAAGCCTGCCGGTTGCCGCCTGAAGAGGAGAATACGCATGAAGTTTTCGTTGATTACCTCCACGCTGGGCCGAACCCACGAGCTTGACCGGCTGCTGGCGTCGGTGGACGCGCAGAGCTGCCGCGACTTTGAGATGATCGTTGTCGATCAAAACTCCACGCAAATGCTCGATCCGATTCTCGCTCCCTACCACGACCGCTTTCCGCTGGTGCACGTTCGCTCGGGCAAGGGCGCTTTGCGCGGGCGCAACGTCGGCATCGCCCACGCCAGGGGAGATTTAATCACCTTTCCCGACGATGATTGCTGGTATCCGTCGCGCCTCTTGGAGCACGTTTCGGCGCTGTTTGCGACGCACCCGGAATGGGACGGTCTCAGCGGCCGCCCCGCCGACGCATTGCGCTGGTCGGAACGGCCAAGCCGGATCGGACGCTGGAATGTCTGGAAGCGCGCCATCGAATGGACGATGTTTCTCCGCCGCGAGCTGGTCGAGCATGTCGGCGATCTCAACGAGACCCTCGGCCCGGGCGCCGGCACGGAGTTTGGCGCAGGGGAAGGCACGGAATACCTCATTCGCGCCCTGGCGATGAACTTTCACCTCACCTATCAGCCCTCGATCCAGATTCACCACGAAAATCCGCAGATGGGTTTCGCGGAACACCGCGAGAAGTCGCGGCGTTACGCAATGGGCCAGGGCAGGGTTCTGCGACTGGGAAAATATCCGGCGTGGTACGCGATGTATCACTGGATGCGCCCGCTGGCGGGAGCGACGCTCGGACTGGCGCGCCGTCGGCCTCAACAGAGCGTCGTGGCCCTTTCCGTCGTGCAGGGAATCATCGGCGGCTGGACGTTCAACGGCGACGCTGTTCGGCCCGTGGAAGTTCCAACGCCGGCGCCCGCTCGTGTGCTGCCTCTGCGCCGTCAAGCGGCATGAGATGTTTTGGGAAGATTCATCCGAGCCACAGAAGCCCGGTCAACGTCAGCATCAGCACCACAAACGTGATGACGCCGTAGACCCAGTCTTTCTCGGCGAAGACGAAAAGGACCATCGACATGAAGACGCGCATCACCGGCGTGAGCACCAGCAGGTAAATTCCCGCCTCGATGATGCTCTGTCCGCGGCCAGTCGCGATCCCATGAACAATCGCCGCCGGCTTGTAATCAAATGTGGCGGTCTGCACGCGCTCCAGCGAGACGGTCCCGTGAACGAAGCTGAAGAGAATCCCCGTGAGCATGACGGCCACGCTCATGACCACGCCCGTGCGCAAGACCCACGCCGAAACATCATTGATGATTCCTCCGCGCTCGGCGATCTTCTGTTCCGGCTTGTTCACAACCTCACTCCCAGCCCGCGCAGCAGCATCTGCAGGCCGATCACACCCAGCGTGATGGCGAAAACGCGCCTGATCCAGGCGTTGGACATGCGCTCCATCAACATGGTCCCGAGAAACGCCCCTGCCAGAACACCGGTCGCCACCGGAACCACGAGAAACGGCAGCACCAGCCCGCGCCGAAGGTAGACCCCTGCCGCCGCCGCCGCAGTCACCCCGATCATAAAATTGCTCGTCGCCGTTGATACCTTCGTCGGCACCTTCATTGCAATTTCGTGGGCGAGCACCTTGACCACTCCCGCTCCGATTCCCAGCAATCCCGAGATGACCCCCGCGCCGAACATGATTCCCAGCGCCTCGGGAATACCCGTTACGTTGTACGCAACATCCCGCGCGAGCCGCTTGTCGTGATATACACCGTTCAGACCCAACAGCCTGGAGAGCCTGTCATTGGTCACCCCGTGCGGCAATTCCTCGCCGAGCCGGGCGAAGATCGGAATCAGCGAGAGGAGCAGAAGCAGGCCAAAGAGAATCAACAGGAGGCGGGGATTGACGTATCGCGTCAGCACCGCCGCCCCCAGCAATGCCCCGGCGGCCGTCGACAGTTCGAGAAACATCGCGATCCGAATATTCGTGATGCGGTCCTTCACGTAAACTGAACCCGCCCCACTGGACACCGCGATTACTGAAACGATACTCGCGGCGATCGCGTCCTCGATTTTCATTCCGAGGAAGAGCGTGAGGACCGGGACGATGACGATTCCGCCGCCCAGACCGCTGATCGATCCGACAATTCCCCCGCAAAACGAGGCCGCCGCCACTTCGAGAAGCCACAGGGCCGGAGTATGCGGCGCGGAGATCAACATGGCTGGGTCGGAAATAACCAGGCCGCGCAGGAAATCGCGGCCTTTTCTTCGTGGCGTAAGGTGCCACATGTTACGAGGAGGAGCAATGATGAAACTATGCAATATCTGCCGTCTGATTCCATTGATGATCTGCTGCCTGGGCAGCGCCGCGCTCTTCGCGGACCCGCGCCGGGCCCGTACAGCGTCTCGGCCACACTTCCCGTCGGGGGTGCGGGGCGGTGGGATTACATTACAGTTGACCCGGAGGCAAAGTTACTCTACGTCCCGCGGACCACGCATGTCATGGTGCTGTCGGAAGACGCGGCGAAGAAGGTGGCAGATATTACGGATCTGGGCGGAGTTCACGGGGTCGCGCTCGTGCCCGCGCTCAATCGCGGCTTCATCAGCGACGGAGAGGGTGGCTCGGTCGTCGTCTTTGACATGAAGTCGCACGCCGTTCTCGGCAAGATCAAAGCCGCGGCCGATGCCGACGCGATCATCTATGACGGCGCAACGCAGCGCATCCTGGTCGGATGCGGCGACGCCGCAGTCGTGATGGCGGTCGCCGCAGACGTTGATCCCGTGAATGGGACGGCAGCCGGAACGCTCGACCTCGGTGGTAAGCCCGAGTTCCTGGCCGCGGACGGCGCCGGTCACGCGTTTGTCAACGTCGCCGACAAGAACGAGGTCGTGGAATTCGATCCCAAGGAGATGAAGCAGCTCGCCCGCTGGCCCATCGCCCCCGGCGCGAAGCCCACGTCGTTGGCCATTGATCCCGCGCATCATCTGCTGTTCATCGGCTGCCGCAATCAGATGCTCATCATCCTCGACACTGAGACCGGCAAGATCGTTTCCAACCTCCCCATCGGCAAAGGCGTGGATGCGACCGTCTTTGACGACGGCAGGATTCTCGCCAGTTGCGGCGATGGCACGCTATGGGTTTTCGCCGAGAACGGTCCCGACAAGATCACGCTGCTGCAAACGCTGAATACCGCGGCGGGCGCGCGCACATTGGCGGTCGACAGCACGACGCACACGCTCTACCTGCCCACCGCCGATATGAAGCCTGCCGACCCGGACAAACCCAACGCACGTCCGTCGCCGATTCCAGACACGTTCAAGATCGTCGTGGTAGCGCCCGCGAAATAACGAGACTCGCGGTCAATCAAACCACTTTAGCTTTTTCATTTTCCAATTTTCATTTTTCATTCTCGCCCCATCGCCAAGGACCAAAGGAATGTTCAATGAAAAATGAAAAATGAAAAAGTTCAATTGTTCGCGATACGAATGCGCTCGCTCCGTTCGATGAACTTTGGAAACTCTGCCGCCCCCACTAAAATCCTCGCGTGCAAATTCCCCAGATGCTTGCGGCTGCGCCAGCTTCAAAGCGACAGACGGTTTGCCGAAGCGGAGTCGGCGTATCTGCAAATTCTCGCGCACGACGCCGAAAACGCCGATGCGCTGCAGGGTCTGGGCTGGCTGGCGCACCAGGTCGGCCAGGACCAGATCGCGCTGCAGCTCCTCGACCGCGCCGTGGCACTGCGTCGCACCGACCATTTGCTTCACTGGCGCATCGCCGTTGTCAGTGAACGTCTCGGTCAAGCGCCGCGCGCTGACGCCGCCTATGCGCGTGCGTGCGAGTTGAAGCCCCGGGAGCGCGACTTGCTGGGCGCTTTCGGCCTCTTTCTGGCGCGCATCGGCCAGCTCGATCGCGCGATCGACTCGTTCAAGCGGACCGTCAAAATCGATCCCGGTTTTGCCCAAGGATATCTCCAACTCGGGATGGCGTTCGACCAACTGGGGAAGTTTCCAGAAGCCGAGTCGGCCTTTCGCCAGAGCCTGCGACTCAACCCCCATGCGCCAGGCACGCTCCAGCGCCTCGGCCAGACGCTCGGAAAAGCGGGCCGCCTCGAGGAGGCGATCGAGTGCCTTCAACAGGCGCTGCGAATGGACCCAGATCACTTCGACGCCAACTTCAATCTCGCCATTGCGTACCGGATGCTGGGACGCAACGAAGACACCATCGCCCCGCTCGAGCGTGCCCTTGCAGTCAGCCCCGATTCGACCGCCGTCCTTGAGGAGCTGGCCCGAAATTACTCCGACCTGAATCTGCAGCAAAAGGCCCTCCCGCTGCTCGACAAGGCGATAGCGCTTAAACCGGGTGACACTGAACTCCGCAGCCTCCGCGCCCTGGCCCTGCTGGCGATCGGCGAGCTGCCGCAAGGCTTTCGGGAATACGAGATACGATGGAAGTCGAAGACTTTCCCGCAAAATCCGCGCTTCTCCCACGTCCCGCAGTGGACCGGCTTCGACATCGCCGGCAAAACCATCCTCCTCCACACCGAGCAGGGATTCGGCGACTCCATTCAGTTCATCCGCTACGCACCTTTGATCGTCGAGCGCGGCGCCCGCGTGCTGCTGCAAGCCGGCAAAGAGATACTGCCGCTGCTGATGACCGTTGGCAGGATCGCCGAAGGCATCGAAACTGACAGGACGGTGTCAGCATTCGATGTGCGGTGCGCGCTGCTCAGCCTCCCATTCGCTTTCGGGACCACGCTTCAGACGATCCCCGCGACGGTGCCGTATCTGCATCCCGATCCTCAGAACATTGAGCAGTGGAAGCCGCGATTGGAAGCGCCCGCCGCCGCGCGCAAGATCGGGCTTGTATGGGCCGGGCGCCCCACCCATCGCCGCGACCGTCAGCGGTCGATGTCTCTTGAAATGCTCGCGCCGCTCGCCGATGTCGCTGGCGCAACGTACTTCAGTCTCCAAAAAGGCAAGGCTGCGGAGGAACGGATCGACGGTTTCGATCTCATTCAGATCGGCCCGGATCTGAAAGACTTCGCCGACACCGCGGCCGTGATCGCACAGCTCGACCTGGTGATTTCCGTCGATACCGCCGTCGCCCATCTTGCCGGCGCCCTGGGCAAGCCGGTCTGGACGCTGATCGGCTCGTTCACCGATTTCCGGTGGATGCTTGGTCGTGAAGACACCCCGTGGTATCCGACGATGCGCCTGTTCCGGCAGAGCAGACGGGACGACTGGGCTTCCGTGATCGAGCGCGTCGTCGCGGATCTGAAGGCCCATCATAAATCCGAATGAAGAAGCTCGAATCCTCGAATCAAGCTCGAATGACGAAGCTCGAAACCAGAAACAAATGCAAAGGCCCCGGCCGGCCGGCGGCCGCGAATGTTCCGCATCGATAACAAAGCGTTTGCGGAGCCAGCGTCGACCCCGGTTAGGTCCCCGTTTCGACATTCGAACTTCGGATTTGATTCGAGGATTCGAGCTTCGTCATTCGAATTTCGAACATGCCCTTGGCGCGCCCGATCGCGTCAGACGCAGCGCGCCGTCATTCGCCGTATTCCACTGCCTAAAGTGCCGCCTGGATGCAGCCGCCTTCGGCACGAACGGCCGCTCCGTTGATGGCTGATGCGCGGGCTGGCGACGAACGCCACCACCTGCGCGATTTCCTCCGGCTCCTCAAACCGTTTCAGCAGCGACGTCGGCCGAATCGTCGTGAAGAAGTCCTTCTCGACATCGCTCGCGGACTTTGCGCCGGCCATCTGCTTCAGAAACAACTCGACGCCCTCTGAACGCGTCGGCCCGGGCAGCACGCTATTGACCGTCACCGCAGTTCCTTTGGTCATCTCCGCCAATCCGCGCGCGACGGCAATCTGAGCGGTTTTTGACATTCCGTAGTGAATCATCTCCGCCGGAATGTTCACCGCCGACTCGCTGGAGATGAAAATCACGCGCCCCCACCCCGCCGCCAGCATTTTCGGCAGATACTGCCGTGACATCCGCACACCGCTGAGAACGTTCGCCTCAAACAGATGGAGCCAATCGTCGTCGGGGATTTCCGTGAATGGCTTCGGTTCAAAGATGCCAAGATTGTTTACGAGAATGTCAACCGCCGGAAGCAACGCGATGAGCTGCCTGCACCCCGATGCCGTCGCAAGGTCGGCGGCAATTCCGCGAACGTCCGCGGCGCCGGTCTTGGCCCGAATGGTCTGCACCGCCTGCTCGACCCGCGCTTCCGTCCGACCATTGACAGTCACGACAGCCCCTTCAGCCGCCAGCGCCGTCGCGATCGCTAGGCCGATACCTGCGGTCGATCCCGTCACCAATGCTTTCTTTCCCGTAAGTTGCAGATCCATCGAATACCTCCGGATATGTTTGAAACTGGTCTACCCGCTTCCGGCTTCTTACGCTTCTGACTTCTGACTCCTGGCTTCTGGCTCCTCCTCACCCCTTCTCCTCTGCCAGCATTTTCCCCAGCAGTTCCGCATAGTAGGTAATGATCAGATCCGCCCCGGCACGTTTGATGGCAACCAGCGACTCCATAACCGCCCGCTCCCGCTCCAGCCAGTTGTTGCGGAAAGCGGCTTCCATCATGGCGTACTCGCCGCTGACTTGATACGCCACTACCGGCACCCGCACACTCTCGCGAACCGCTCGAATGACGTCGAGATATGCGCCGGCCGGCTTCACCATCACCATGTCGGCGCCCTGCTCGACATCCTGCGCGGCCTCTCGCAGCGCTTCGTCGATGCCGCGGGCGCCGTCCATTTGATACGAATGACGGTCGCCGAACGCGGGCGCGAATCCGCGGCATCACGAAAAGGACCGTAGAAGGCGCTGGCGTACTTCACCGCATATGACAGGATCGCCACGTCGATCAAACCCTCGGCGTCCAGCCCTTTCCGCAGCGCGCCGACGGTGCCATCCATCATTCCGCTGGGCGCAATGACAGCAGCTCCCGCTCGGGCGTGGTTAATTGCCTGACGGACCAGAAGCGCAACCGTCTGGTCGTTCTGAACCGTCGCATGATCCGCGGTCATCGGCCCGCAATGCCCATGGCTCGTGTACTCACAGAAACAAAGGTCCGTGATCCCAGCCATTTTGAGTTTGGCGCTTTTTGCGCGGCGCAGCAGTTCACAAACGACGTTGCCCTCATCCAGCGCGGCCGATCCGATCGGGTCCTTCTTCGCCCGATCGATCACGCCGAAAACCAGATATGCGCCGAAGCCTTCGTTCGCTCTGGCGCCCAGCCAGTCCAGCGCCACGTCGGCAGACATCTGAAACACGCCGGGCATGGAGGGCACCTCTCGGCGCACGCCCTGGCCCTCGCAGACAAAGACCGGGGCGATGATGTCGCTGCGCCGGATCACGTGACGGCGCAGCATTTCCCGAAGCTGCGGCTGCTGCCGCAACCGGCGGGGGCGAATCGGAAGGTCAAAGCGGTCGGGCATACGGCTATTCTAGGGTGGGAGTACTCGCCCACCGAGTGGACGGACGGAAATTGAGCGCCATCGTTCCGGTCGTCAGCTCGCCAGTTTTTACTTTTTCGGCGTTGTCCGCTACATAATGCGATTCGCAACTTCCCGCGGAGCGTGCGAAAGTCAGCAATTTGATCGACGCGGCTCCGGCTATCGGAGAGACAATCTGGCCTATTTACCGCCCCTGGAGAACCGTACCCATGTCGCTCACCATGATCTATGAGAAAGATGCACCGCTCGACGCCCTCAAGGGCAAGACCGTCGCCATCCTCGGCTTCGGCTCGCAAGGCCATGCTCACGGTCTCAACCTCCGCGACAGCGGCGTGAAAGTCGTCGTTGCCAACCGCAAGGACAGTTCCAACGGCAAGCTTGCCATGGAGCACGGGTTCGAATTGCTCTCGGTCGACGATGCGGTGCAAGCCGGCGATTTGATCATCATCACGCTCCCCGACGAAGTTCAGCCCGGCGTGTATGAAAAGAGCATCGCGCCGAATCTCAAGGCCGGCAAGGCGCTCGGGGCGACGCACGGCTTCAATGTGCATTTCAAAACGATCGTCCCTCCAAAAGACGTTGATGTCCTGCTGATCGCTCCAAAGGGGCCGGGCCATCTGGTTCGCAGCGAATTTGAGCGCGGCGGCGGCGTGCCCTGCCTTCTGGCGATCCATCAAAACGCCACCGGCAAGGCGCGCGAGATCGGCCTCGCCTGGGCGCGCGGCATCGGTGGCGCGCGGTCGGGCATCATCGAAACCAGCTTTAAGGACGAATGCGAAACCGATCTCTTCGGCGAGCAGGCCGTCCTCTGCGGCGGGCTCTCCGCCCTGATCAAAGCCGGATTCGAGACGCTCACCGAAGCCGGCTATCCGCCGGAGATGGCCTACTTCGAATGCGTTCATGAGGTGAAACTGATCGTCGACCTGATCTATCAGGGCGGCCTCGATTACATGCGCTACAGCATCAGCAACACCGCCGAGTACGGCGATCTCACCCGCGGCCCGCGCATCGTGAACGCCCAGACCAAAGCCGAGATGAAGAAGATTCTCGCGGAAATCACCAGCGGCCAGTTCGCAAAGGAATGGCGCGCGGAGTACGAATCGGGAATGAAGAATTTCAAGCGGCTGTACGAAGCCGACAACAATCACCCCGTGGAGGTCACGGGCCGCAAACTCCGCAAGATGATGCCGTGGTTGAAGGCGAAAGAGCCGCCGAAGGGGTGATTGATCGGGGCTGGTTTTGTCGCGGGCAGATACGCGCCTGAGTCAATCGGCGGGATGAATCCCGCCCTGCTCGGCGAGCTTCCCCGTGGCATCGGCGTCCCGCCGATGCGAGCGGCGCGGCGGTAAGAGGGCGCTCCGCGAAGGGCAAGCCACGGCGGGTGCGGCGGCCGAGTTCCGGGCCCGGCCCGCGTCCGATCGTTTTACAACTCGCGACTTTTCAGTAATTGTCCCCCGTCACGTTCCAATCACCAATCACCGGCTTTGTCACGTTTCACTGCCCATCGCCTGATGACCGATGTCTGTGCGGAAGTGCATTCCTTCGAAATGAATTTTCTTGATTGCCTCGTAGGCGCGATTTCTGGCGTCGGCGATCGTGTCGCCTAGCGCGGCGACGCTCAGCACCCGGCCGCCGTCTGTTACGATTTCGTTGCCCTCCGCCCGGGTGCCGGCTTGGAATACCTTTACGTCGCGCATCGCATCGGCGTCGGCGATGCCGGTGATTGGCAGGCCGGTCGCGTACTTGCCAGGGTAGCCGCCTGCTGTTGCGACGACGCACAGCGCCGGGCGCGGATCCCATTTCAGTTCGACCTGGTCGAGCTTGCCGTCGGCGACGGCAAGCATTACCTCCAGCAGGTCGCTTTGCAGGCGCATCATCAGCGGCTGCGTTTCCGGATCCCCGAATCGGCAGTTGAACTCCAGCACCTTCGGCCCGTTCGGCGTGAGCATCAGGCCCGCGTACAGGATGCCCTTGTAGTCGATTCCTTCGCGAACGAGCCCGTCGACGGCCGGGACGAGAATGTCGCGTTCGATCTGGTGGAGAATTTCGTCGGTGACAACCGGCGTCGGCGAGTAGGCCCCCATGCCGCCAGTCATCGGGCCAATGTCCCCGTCCTCGACCGGTTTGTGATCCTGCGCGGTTTCCATCACGTAGATCGACCGGCGGTCCACGAAAGCCAGAATCGAGCACTCGGGCCCGTGCAACATCTCCTCGATCACCACGCGAGCGCCGGCGTCTCCGAACGCTTTCTTTTTGATCGCGTTATTGACGGCCTCGATCGCATCGGAAGTCCGATAGCAGACGGTAACGCCCTTCCCCTTCGCGAGCCCGGCGGCCTTCACGACCACGGGCTCATCCCGGGCTTTGAGGAATTCCTCCGCTTTTGCCGGATCAGTGAAAGAACGCGCCTCGGCAGTCGGAATCGACTGATGCCGCATGATTTCCTTCGCGAACCACTTGTCCGCTTCGATCCGCGCCCCTCCCTGGTCGGACCAAACACCTTCACGCCCATCGCCAGGATCCGATCGGCCAGTCCCGCCGCCAGCGGATCTTCGGGGCCGATGACGACCATGCCGATCGCGTTCTGCTTGACGAACTTCTCGATCTTGTCGAAGTTCATGACGTCCAGCGGCACGTTGTCGGCAAACTGTGCCGTGCCGGGATTGCCCGGCAGCGCATAGAGCGCCGTCACCCGCGGCGACTGGGCCAGTTTCCACGCCAGAGCGTGCTCCCGCCCGCCATTTCCGATCAGCAATACCTTCATACCAACGCACGTTACCTCTCATAGCACCGGTTTCCAAGCCGGGCCATGCGCGTCAGGCGGCGCCGGTGTGGTAGCGATCGGCTCCGAGTAGGGCGGGATTATCCCGCCGATTTGTCGGCCGGCTGAGAAAAACGGCGGGATGAATCCCGCCCTACCGTTTGGAGCCCCAATAGGGCAAGGCGTGAAGACGCGAAGTGCACTTGCACAAAGCACTGCCGCCACCCCAGCCCTCCCCCGGAGCACACCAGGGGAGGGGGAAATAGATTGCAGGATGCAAAGTTACACAATCCCGGAAAGTCGCGCACGGCCCTGCGGATTCACGCGCGAAGGGTTCAAGCGCACTGGCGCATTGCTGTCGTGTTCGGCAATCGTCGAAGCCGATCTCAAACCCGGCATCGCAGCCCGCAAATCCCGCATCGACGGCAAGCTGGGCAAAATCCCGCTGACTCAGACGCGCCCAGTCGTCCGCCGATTCAGGCGACGTACATGAATTATTCCTTTCCGGCCGCGTTGAAGGTCGATCATAGTTGTCTGTCGCCCGCGGGTGAAGCGTATGCCCGCACCGCGCGACACCGCGAGGCGCGCTAGTTGAGGCGTGAAGCAAGTCCGATAACGACACCTCCGAACCCGATCCCTTGATGCATCAGATGCCTATGTCGCTGGATTCAAAGCTGGTTCAGCGCCTGGAAAAGGCCCTGGCCGTCGTCGACGATCATGGGACCGTCGGCCCGCGCCTGCGGGAAGACGCGCTGCGCATCTGGCGCCGCGTCGCGCGCTTTCAGCAGCTCGGCCTGCTCAGTAATATTATCGACGCCGACGCACTCGAGCTGGCCTGTTACGCGCTGCAGTTGCCGCTGCGTCAGAGCAAGCGTCTTGCGACCGGCAAGCCCGCGCGCGCCAGCCTGCGCGATCGTTGCGAGGATGCTGCCGAGATGCTCGTGGGGCTGCTGGACCAGAACACCGATGAGTCACTGCTGGACCGAACGACGCGCCTCCTGCACGAAATGCCCCACCGCTCCCCGATGCTCGATGAAGCCAAGCTGCTGGCGGACGCCGTCAACCTCGATGACTTTGGCGTGATTGGAATTGTGAATCAGATCATTGCGCTTGCGCGGCAGGGCGAAGGCCTGGCTCTGCTGGCCGACGGCCTGCAAAAACGCGAGCAGTACGGATACTGGGAGGCGCGCATCCGGGAAGGGTTTCATTTCGTAGCCGTTCGGAGGATTGCTGAAGCGCGGCTGGCGCGCGCTCGCGAAACCGCGAAGCTGCTCGCTGCGGATATGCTGGAAGATCAGGTCGTATAGGGCACTGGGAGTTGCAAATTGCAAATTGGGGATTGCAAATATTGCAAATTGCGAATTGAGAGACGGGGGTTCATCGCGAGTTCAAGTCCCCGATTTAAAATTTGAAATCCTCAATCGGTTAGACTGACTTTCGGATGTCACTCGTCGAAGCTGCGAAAGAGGACGCGGCGGAGGAAACGATCCTCCGCGCAATGTGGGTCGCGCCGATGGATCGGCCTGTGATCCGCGACGGCGCGGTGGCCTTGCGAGGAGAATTTATCGTCGGCGTGGGGACGTGGGGGACGGTGCGGGCAGATTTCCCCGGGGCAACCGTGACAGAATGCGGCGACGCCCTGATGTTGCCGGGGCTGGTGAATGCGCACGTGCATCTGGAGTTGAGTGATTTGAGCCCGCCGTCGGGTAACCCGGGGCTCGCGGATTGGCTGGGGCAAGTGGTGAAGCAATCGGCGCTGCCAGGGGAAGCGGGCGCGCGCGGGTGCGGCAGGCAGTTGCGGCAGGCGTTGCGGAATGCCTGCGGTTTGGGGTGACGTGCGTCGGGGATATCAGCCAACGCTGCACGTTGACTCGCCAAGTGCTGCGCGACGGGCCTCTGCGGGTCGTCAGCTACGGCGAAGTGCTTGCGATGGCGGCGCGGCGCGGTCTGCTGGAGGAGCGACTGGCGACGGCGGCGAATCGTGCCGGCGAATCGCCGACGCTTCGAACGGGAATCTCGCCGCACGCCCCTTATTCGGTCGAGATCACCGGCTATCAGCGCTGCCTGGAGGTTGCACGTCAGCACGCGTTGCCGGTGGCTACGCACCTGGCGGAATCCGACGACGAAGCACCGTTTCTCGCGGCCCACAGCGGCCCGCTGCGCGAGCTGTGGGGACGCATCGGCGGATGGGACGAGCAGGTGCCGAGGTTTACGGGCGGCTCGATCCGCATGGCGGCGGAACTCGGATATCTGGATTACCCCAAAACTCTGTTGGCACACGTGAATTACTGCGATGATGATGAATTGCGGCTGCTCGCGCGAGGCCGCGCAAGCGTCGTCTATTGTCCACGAACGCACGAATACTTCGGACATCCGCCCCACCGCTGGCGACAGATGCTGGCTCGCGGGGTCAACGTCGCGGTGGGAACTGACAGCCGGGGCAGTTCGCCGAATTTGAATCTGGTCGATGATCTGCGCCTGCTGCATCACCTCGCTCCCGAGGTTCCGCCGGAGCGGATCTGGGAGATGGCAACCGTGCGTGCGGCCGCGGCGGTTGCGTGCCAGGAAATGTCTGGACGGCTCATGGTTGGCCGCCGCGCGGATATCGCAATTTTCCCGACTCGCAGCGCCGAGCCGTTGCTGGAAATTCTCGAGAATCAAGCGGAGCCGTGCGCCGTGTGGGCGGGCCGGCGCCCAGCGTGCGTCGTCCGAGCGTAGGCAAAAAGGAGCCGCGGATGTACATCCGCGGCTGCGAGCAACCTGCGCAATGTTAGAACGAACGATGAACTATCGTAATCGTGTTCCCTGATTTTCAGATCGTATCCCCGTGGCACGGGCGTCCCGCCCGTGTTAGCTGCGTGGAACAGGAGATGACCTGGATATCGAACGCTTCTTTTCTGTTTCAAAATCGCCAACACGCGCGGGACGCCCATGCCACCGGGAAAGTCCTTCAACCAGCTTTGGCTCGCCGGATCGTTTCCATCAATCGTTCGTTGATTTCAATCGGCCTGGCCACCGTCTGCCATAGGGCACAGGGACGTTCTTCTTCCTGGGGAATGATCTCGATTGACCCGAGTCGGAGAATCTTTTCTCGGAAGGTGCGGAGAATGCGGGTGCGGGCGACCTTTCGCAAAGGGCAGTCGCAGATGTCGACGCTGAGGACGCCGCTGATGCGGAGGACGCGCTGATCGGTCAGAACGTACAACCGCCCCATCCAATTCAGAGTGGCGAGCATCAGCCGGCCGGCAATGCACAACACTGTTCCTTCCGCGCAGAGATGCGTGGGAGCATGCGCCCAGAGCCGGGCGGCAATGGCAACGATCAGCGTCGCCGCGATGAACCGAAGCGCGGAGAGCAGCACAAACCACAGCGAAGGTTTGAGGACCAGCAGAATCACCTCTCCGTCGCGCAGAAGATGACGCGTCAGAAGGCTTGCCATCGGAGATGCAAGCGGCGCGGCGACGGCGGCGGACTCAATGGGAAACAGCATCGGCTGCGGGCTGGGAGGACGGGCAACCCTCGCAACGGGGAGCGCCGCCGGGCGCCGGCGCGATGCGATGTTGCGAAACTGCGGAATGGTCTTCATCACGCTTTTGCTCGAATTGCCTGCGGCTTGAGCGTCACGACGTCGGGCAGGTTCCGGTAGTAATTGTTGTAATCGAGGCCGTAGCCGACCACAAATTCATCGGGGATGTTGAATCCGACGTAGTCGACCTTGACCGACAGCGCCTCGGGGCGCTCTTTGCGGAGCAGAACGCAGACCCGCAGACTCGCGGGAGCCATTTCGCGCAGGAGCGGGATGACGAGGCCGAGGGTTCCGCCGCTGTCGAGAATATCTTCGATGAGCAAAACGTGACGCCCGCGGACGTCGCCAAGCTGTTGGGAGAGCAGTTGGGACCCCTGACTGCGCAGGCTGTGGCCGGGATAGCTGCTGACGGTGCAGAGACCGATGCGCATGGCTATGGGAATTTTGCGAATGAGGTCGCCGCAGAAGATCATCGCGCCAGTGAGGACCGGAACGATCATCAACTCCGCGCCTCCCGCCGACGCGAGATGGTCGGCGGTGATCTGCGCAGCCAGCGCCGTCACTCGCGCGGCGATCGTCGCCTCCGAAATCAGGATCTTCTCAATGTCGTCGTGCATTGACCAAATGTACTGATGGGGCCAGCCAGTTGGAAGGCATCGCAATGTGGTCGCGGGAAATGCCGGGAAGTTGCATGTTGCAAATCGGGGATTGCAAATTGCAAATTGCGAATCTGCAAATGAAGAAAAGGGGGAACCGGTTCGCTGCCGCGAAGGGTAAACTACGGCGACACCGTTGGCGATGCCAAGACGTTACGCTCTTCCGCGTCTTCTCTGCGCTTCGTGCCTCCGTGCCTTCTTCCGAGCCTTCTTCCCGATCCATTTTCCCGTTTGGACCCAATTCCGCGTATGATCGCGCCGCACCATTTTGAGCGAACGCCGGCGGCAGTTGTCAGACCAGCAAACCATGGCTACCGATCAGCTCGATCATCCTCAGACGATCCCGGCAAGCGAAGCCGAAACGCTGCCCGCGCGGCGACGCGCTCCGCTGGTGGCGGTCTATTGCTGGATCATCGGACGCAACATCCTTGGCTGGATTCTGATTATCAGCTCGTGGGCGGCGGGGCTGCTGTCGCCGGTGCCAATCGGATTTTTTCTGTTCCTGATCGGATTCGGGCTGATCTGGTTTCCGGGGAAGCGGCGCATCACGGCACGCGTTCTGAGCGGCAAGCCGGTGCCGGAGGAAAGCCGGGTGTTTCGGGCGGGAATGGCAGTGCTCGCGGTGGTGCTCCCGACGCTGCTGATCGCGTATGTCATCAAAACGTTTCATCTGAATTATCACATCTCGCCGGCCACATGCGGCCTGCTGGTGCTGATCTACCTCGCGGCGACGGGGCTGACGCTGCTCTTCGGATCGCCGATGATCCTGCTCTTCAACCGCGCGCTGGCAGCCGTGCCGCGGGCGCGGCGGACGGCGCGGCCGTGGTTGCGGCGCTATGGGATTGAGCTTCTGCCACCCAGGAGAAGGCGGCGGCAGAACTCGCGGATGGATCGCACGATGACCCGCGCGCCCGACAAGGAAATCTTCGCGTTCGACCGGGGCCAGGCCGTGCGCGGCATCTGGACCAGCGGGAAGAAATGGGGACGTCGCGGGGCGGGGGTGGTGTTAACGCTGGCGATCTTCTTCTGGATTCTTCGGCCGGTCTATCGGCGGTGGGACCAGGTGAAGGATCGTGTCGAGCATACCAACTGGAGCCTGGTGCTGCTGGCGTCGGCGATGTTTGCCGCGTTCTTGTTCATCTTCCGCGCGATGTCATGGCGGCGGATCCTCAGCGGGCTGGGGCACCGTCTGCCGATCGCGGCAACAACCCGGATCTGGTCATCCTCGGAGCTGGCGCGTTATCTGCCCGGGGTCATCTGGCAGGTAGTGGGACGAGTGTATCTCGTTCGTCCGTACGGAGTGTCGGGGACGGTCTGCTCCACCAGCCAGATCCTGGAGCTGACGATTTTTCTGCTGGCCAACGTGCTGCTGGCCGTGGGATGTCTGACGTGGTTTGGGTTCAAAACGATGCACGAAACGGCGCAGGCGTGGCTGTTGTCCGTCGCGCTGCTGGCGCCGGTCCTCCTTGCTCTGCTTCACCCGAAAGTTTTTTACGGCATCACCAATGCGATCTTGCGAAAGATGGGGAAGGAGCCGGTCGAACGGAAGCTGCGTTTCCGCGTGCTTGCCGGACTGCTCGGCTGGGCGATGCTCGGCTTGCTCTGGCAGAGCATGGCCATCTGGATGATCACGACCCAGCCGCTGGACCTGCAATTTACCAAGTGGTGGGTCGTCGGCGGCGCGTATTGCCTGGCATGGTGCGCGGGATTTCTCGCATTTTGGTGCGCGGGAGGCTTGGGCGTGCGCGAGTTGGTCTTTGTGGCTGCAATGCAGGTGGCACTCCCCGCCCCGGTGCGGCAGAAGTTTTCAGATCCAAAAGTGCTCGCGGGATTTCTGGCGTTTCTCAGCGTGCTGTTGCGGCTCTGGGCAACAGCCGGCGAACTGATACTGGTAGGGATCAGCAGTCTGATCGATCGCAAGGGCTTGCTCGGCCGCGCGGATGCCAAGGGGCGCGTGCTTCAAAGAGAAGCGTAATCAAGGTCTGGTCGCTGGAAAATTTGCCAAGTCGGCAGGTGAGTTGATGCGCTGGGGCCGGACGGTGAACCAATACATGCAAAGCAGCGCGACCATCCAAAGAGCGGTCGCTGCCAGGAGGACGCGGAACAGCGCACGTCGCGGCTTGAGAGGCGGCAATGGTTCGAGGGAGGGCCGAACAGAAGTCGGCTGCGCAGCCGATCGCTTGGCGGAGTTCATGAGCCAAGTGCGATGCAATACTCGGCTTCCAGGGCCTTCTTGAGGTCGAAGACATCGCGGAAATCGTCGAGGGTGTCGTTTTCGGTTCTCTGCAACTGCCCGATGTCGATCAGCGCGAAGACGATCCGCCCCAGATCGATCGTGCGGGTGATGTTCCAGCGGCGAAGCACGGTGTATGCGAGCATCCCCCACTGCTTCGTCGCGTATTCCCGCGCCCCTTCGCACAGATCCTGCCCGGTGACGTGCCGGCTGACGGTCGCATCGCAGTCTTCACACGCACCGTGTACCTTGCGAACCGTAAAACCCAGAGCATCCTGCACAAACTGATACGCAGACGCAGGGTATACACCGACGTCGTCGATTAGTTCCTGCATTGACTTGCAACTGCTTCGCTCGTTGGTGGGCGGCATATATCCGCATAGTAACAAGCGATTTTCAGATCGCCAACGGGAATTTCCCTCTTAGGTCGACAACCCCGGAAAATATCGGACCTGGGCAAGGATCAGGGCCGTCATTGAATCGGATCGGCGATTGCGTCCAATTTATGACAGTTGGGCGACGGCAATGGACGATATCTCGGCGTGCGGCGCGCGCATGAGCGTTGCCGGCGCTTCTTTGTATTTCGTCTTCGAGAATGACTGGCGGAGCCGTCGCATCAACTTATAATTCGCCTTTTGATGTGGAACACCGTTGAGGCGCGGAACGAGGGAGCATGCACAGAGCAGTCAGGATGGCTGGACTTTCCGTTGCCGCGGCAATCTTGGCCGGCTGCGGTCTTAGTGAGCCGGCGCCGTTTGATCCCCGCGATTTGCAGCAGCCGGACCGAAGCAGCGCCACGCAACTGCAGCCGCTTCCCATGAAGCCGCTGCCGACCACGCTTCAGTCACTCCCGCCGCCAGAACAGGCGCCAACCACCAACAGCTCCACCAAAGTCCGCCCGCTCGGCAACGAGCCGACGGTGCGGATGAGCCTGCGCGAGATCGTGCAGCGATCGGTCGTCAGCAGCCGGGAGGTCAAGGTCGCCGGATACGATGCGGCAATCGCCCAGACCAAGGTTATCGAGGCGGACGCCCACTTCGACCCGATTTTCTTCACGAACCTCAAATACGAGCACCGCGATCAGCGGACCGCCGGGCAGTTGATCCCCGATCCGGAGAACCCGCTCAAGAACATTCTGTTGAATGTCGAACGCGGCGATATCTATACAATCGAACCGGGCGTGAAGCAGGAGTTGGCCAGCGGCGGCCAGGCGTCGATCAGCTATCAAATGCAGGACAGCGACTTCACGCCGAAGACGTTTACCACCAATCCCTTTTGGGAAAATCAGCTCAAGCTGCAACTGGACCAGCCGTTGCTTCGGGAATTTGGCGCCGACGTGAACCGGGCGCGCATCACGATCGCGCGCAACGATCAGCGCGTCAGCATTCTCGACTTCCGCAAAGCGCTCGAAGACAACATCGCCGAGATTGAGAAAGACTACTGGCAATTGGTGGAGGCCGAGCAGGAAGTCATCATTCAGGAGGAGCTTCTCAACCGCACCCGCGACACCGCCGACGTGCTGATCAAACGCTTCGTCGCCGGCGGCGACGTATCGCGCGTGCAGGTTTCGCAGGCGACCGCTTCCGTGAGATCGCGCGAGGCAGTGCTGATCGCAGCAAGAGCCCGGCTCGGGGATCTGTCCGACGATCTGAAACGCCGGATGAACGATCCGGAATTCCCCGTGAGCGGCGCAGTCGTCATCCTCAGCTCCGATCTTCCTCTGGAATCGCTGATTCAGTTCGACCCGAAGGAGCAGATCGACACCGCGCTGGAGAACCGCTACGAGCTGGGCGAACAGCAGATCCGCATCAGTTCGGCCGACACCGCAATGTTGGTGGCCAAGAACGGCCTGTATCCCAAGCTCGATCTGCAGACCACCCTTGGTCTTCAAGGACTTTCCGAAAGCGACGGCAACGCGATTCGCCAGCAATTCAGCGACGGGCACATCAGCTATTCGATCGGGCTGCAACTGGAGGTGCCAATTGGAAATCGCGAAGCGCGATCGATCTTCCGCCGGTCCCAATTGCAGCGGTCACAGGCCATCGAACAGTACGGCTTTCTCGTCGAGCAGGTCTCGCAGGACGTGAAAACCTCCTTGCGGGAAGTGCATACGACCTGGGAAGAGCTGGGCGCGCGGCGTCAGGCGCGCTTCGCCGCGTCGGACTCCCTGCTGGCAATCGAGCAACAGCAGGAACACGGCGAGGCGTTAACGCCGACATTTGTGCAGCTCAAGCTGGATTCGCAGGAGCGTCTTGCCGACGCCCAACGCGAGGAGGCCAACGCGTTGAGCAACTATAACAACGCGATCGCGCACCTCGAGCGTTCCAAGGGGACGCTGCTGCGTTACAACAATGTGGTCATGCAGGAAGACGCGAACCTCCAGTAACGTTCCATCGTTTGCAATTTGGTGCTGTGCACCGCACTTGGTCGCCTTCACGAAATCTTCATATCTTCGTAACACATCGCCCCGAACGGCTCGTTAGAGTTTCCCGCTGAAAAGAACCTGTGGCGGAGGAGTTCAGCGCGGGCACGCTGACGCCTTCGGTTTTTGGCGAGGCAAATCCATGCACCTGATTCTGGCGGACTCCCTATCCATGGGAACGGGCATTTTTCTCGTCCTCGCGCTCGGGCTGGCGCTGGGCTTTGAATTTGTGAACGGGTTTCACGACACCGCCAACGCGGTGGCAACCGTCATTTACACGCACACGCTGCCGCCGTGGATCGCGGTCATCTGGTCAGGTTGCTGGAACCTGATTGGGGTGCTGACCTCCACGGGGGCGGTCGCGTTCAGCATTTTGGCGCTGCTGCCCGTGGAACTGGTGGTCAACATCGGTTCGGCCACCGGATTTGCCATGGTCTTCGCGCTTCTGATTTCCGCGATTATCTGGAATCTGGGCACGTGGTACCTCGGCCTGCCCGCTTCCAGCTCGCACACGCTGATCGGATCGATCATGGGCGTCGGCCTTGCCAACTCGCTGCTGGCCAAGGGGCACGTCTTCGGGGAAGGCGTCAACTGGCACAAAGTCACCGAAGTCTTCACCTCTCTGCTCGTCTCACCGGTGGTGGGATTTGTCTGCTCGGCGGTGCTGCTGCTTGTGATGAAGTCGCTGATCCGCAAGCCGGCGCTCTATACCGCTCCGGCCAAGGATGTTCCCCCGCCGATGCCCATTCGCGCGCTGCTGGTGCTCACGTGCACCGGCGTGAGCTTCGCCCACGGGTCCAACGACGGCCAGAAGGGAATGGGGCTTATCCTGTTGATCCTCATCGGCATTCTCCCTGGCGCTTACGCCTTGAACATGGGGGCGAATTCCGCCGCGCTCCAGAAGCTCGAGGCGTCGGCAAGCAGCGTGGCGGCCTCGCTCGACACTCACGTCGCCGCCCAGGTCACCCCCGACGAAGCCCCCAACGTCTTGTCTGACTATCTGAAAACGACCGGCAAGGTGAGCGATCGCACCTATTCCGCGATGGCCGTGATCAACCATCAGCTCGTAACGGACCTGGCCGGCAAAAACAGCTTCCGCGATTTTCCCGAGGATCAGGTCAAAGCCGTCCGCACCCGGATTTATCTGCTCGGCGGAACCATCGGCAAGCTCAAGACACAGAAACTGCTCAAGGAAGCGGGCGATGAGAAAGCGCTGACCGACTACAAGACCGAGCTGACCGGAGCCACGCAATACATCCCAATGTGGGTCAAGGTGGCGGTTGCAATGTCGCTGGGCCTGGGAACGATGATCGGCTGGAAGCGGATCGTCGTCACCGTCGGCGAAAAGATTGGCAAGGAGCATCTGACCTACGCCCAGGGGGCATCCGCGGAGTTGGTCGCGATGATGACCATCGGCGCCGCCGACATGTTCGGACTGCCGGTCAGCACGACGCACGTGCTTTCGTCGGGCGTCGCCGGGACGATGGCCGCCAATCATTCGGGCCTTCAGATGAACACGTTGCGCAATTTGCTGTTGGCTTGGGTGCTCACATTGCCCGTCTGCCTGATTCTGGGCGCGGGAACATTTTCCGCGGGCCTGTTCCTCATCTTTACCACCCCGATGGGGAAAGTCCTGTTCCTCGCAGGGCTTGCGGTGCTCGTCGGGCTCGTCTTCTGGCTCTGGCGCACTTTCCTGGCCGCCAAAGCGAAGGAAGATGTTGCCGTCGCGGCGGCAGCGGTGTGATGGGGCGTGCGCGAATTTCCTGCACAATTTAATTCACAGCGACATCCACTTTCCCCCCTCCCCTGGTACCAGGGGAGGGGGAAGATGCATGCGCGCGTGATCGCTGCGCCAAGGCCTGATAGTGCCAGCGGCTTCGCACGTTGCTACACTAGCTTCTCGTGCTTACGCTGCTGGTCATTCAGGGTCCTGACAAGGGACGTCGCTTTGAGCTGCCGGACAGCGCGACGCTCGTCGGCCGCGACAGCCGGCAACTCCCCCTCACCGATAACACCGTCAGCCGGAGACATGCCGAGCTGGTTCCCGACAACGGCGAATGGCTCGTGCGCGACGCGGGCAGCAGCAACGGAACCTACGTCAACGGCCAGCGGGTTCGCGAACGGCAATACCTGAAAATCGGCGACCAGGTGCGCGTCGGCCGCACACTGATGGTCTTTGGCGCGGCTCCCGGCATCTCGCGCAGCAACAAGGGAAACGTCTCCCTCGCGGGCGAGGAAAGCGGCATGGACAGTGCAATCATGCACACCATGCCCAGCAGCGAAGACTCGGTGGTGCTTGCCGTCCCCGAACCAGCCGCCGCCGCTGCCGCGAATCTCAAGGCCCTCTATCAGCTCAGCGCGGCGCTGGGGAGCAGCTTCAACGTCGATCAGGTGCTTGAGGTCGTCATGGACCTGGTGTTCGAGCACATGAAAGCCGATCGCGGAATCATCATTTTGATCGATCCGAAGAATGGTGAACTGATCCCCAAGGTCGTCCGCTCCCGCGACGACGCCGAGCCCAAGGCCGCCCCCGCCGAGGGCGAGTCCGCCGCCAAGCCCGCGCCCGAAAAGATTCACGCCTCCCGCACCATTATCAATCATGTCATCACCACGGCCGAAGGCGTCCTGTCGAGCAACGCCATGGCGGACCAGCGCTTCACCAAGGGAAAGAGCGTCCACAATTTGGGCATCCGCTCCGCGCTGTGCGTTCCGATCAAGGCCAAGAAACTGGCGGCGCAGGCGGCGGACGAAATCATCGGCGTGATCTACGTCGACAGCTCGGTCAAGAACTACACGTATGCCCCCGATCAGCTCCGCCTCCTGACCGCAATCGGGCTGCAGGCAGGCATGGCCATCCAGAACTCCAAGCTGTTTCAAGCCGGAATGGAAGCCGAACGCCTCGCTGCCGTCGGCGAGACCACCGCCGCTCTTTCGCACTCGATCAAGAACATCCTCCAGGCCCTGCGTGGCGGGGGCGACGTTGTCGAAATGGGTTTGCGTTCCGCAAACCTCGCGCAGACCGCGAAGGGATGGCGGATCGTCGAACGAAATCTCAATAAGATCTACACGCTGACGATGAACCTTCTCGCCTACAGCAAACCTCGCGAGCCGCAACTGGAACTGGTGAATCTCAAGACGCTGGTGAACGACTGCATGGAGTTGCTCGCGCAATCGGCCAATGCAAAAGGGGCAATGGTGGTGGCCGACGTCGAAGAAGACATGCCTGCCGTTCCGCTCGATCCATCGGGGATTCATCAGGTGCTGATGAATCTGCTCAGCAATGCGCTGGATGCGGTTGAGCCGCAGGAGGGGCTCATTCGCGTGGAGTGCAGATATGAGGAGGACAATCGTCAGACTATTTTCGAGGTGATTGACAATGGAATTGGCATCCCCCCCGCCATGATGAATCACATGTTCGAGCTGTTCCATTCCACCAAAGGGAACCGCGGCACGGGACTGGGGTTGGCAGTAGCCAAGAAGATTGTCGAGGAGCACGAGGGAACGATTTCCGTCAAGAGTGTGCCCAAGGAAGGGACGACGTTCACGGTCGTGCTGCCTGTCACCACGTCCGATCCATCACAGACGCACGGCGCCCGCTAGCGCGGGAAGGACAAATGTCGTGAGAAAACTCCATTTCCTCGCATTGAGCTTGGCGTTCTGCTTCGCTGCGCATGCGCTGGCAGATGACGCTTCCGACTTCTACACGAAGAACGACAAGGGCGAAACCGTCTGGGCGCTGACGGATTACTTGAAGGGAACCACCAGCGAGGTGCGCGCGTTGCTGAATAAGGACGTGGATCGGCTCAACGACTCGATCGCCGAGACAAATCACGATATCGAACAGTTGGAAAAAGACATGGGCCCGGGGCAGACACGCGCGGTGGCGGCGGTCAGGGCCACCGCGAAATACATCGAACTGGCCGCGGAGATGAAACAGGCCGACGCCGACCGCAAAACGTCGCAGGGCCTCGACAAACTCGACGCCAGTTCGCGGTTCAACAAGGCCCGGCTCGCCCTTGCGAAAATGGAGCGGGACGCGGTCATGCAGGATCCGGTGCTCGCCGACGACCAGAAAGAACTGACGGCGGACAAGCAGCAGCTCGTCGCGCACAAAGCCGCGCTTCAGAAGGCAACGCAGTGGAGGGGGCAGTTACTCAGCGCAATCCGAGGCACCTTCCGTCTTGCCGCACCTCTTCGCATCGGAAGTAAAGGGCTCGTTCCCGACCTGATGGTCACCTCTGTCAGCGACGAAGGCGTCACCGGGCAATTCGACGCCGAGGTACCCGGCTCCGAGACGAACGCCAAAGTTGCCGAGGGCATTCAAACATCGGCAATCGAGGCCGAGCGAGTCAGCCTGACTTTGCTCGGCTCGTACCCCGCCAAAGTCGGACACATCATGAGATTGAACCAGAGCTTCGAAGTGATCAGGGTGAAAGACGATCCCAAACTCGGACAAATCTACGTAATGAAGCCGGTGAACACCGAGGTAGATGCATTGCTGCAGGGAATGCCCACCGATGACGCGGCCCCAACGACAAGGCCCGCCCGCTGAGTTGAGACCAGACTCCTGACTTTCTTGACTCCTGACTCCTGACTCCTGACTTCCGACCTCTTGCTCCTCCCCCTCACTGCGTCGGCTTCTTCCCCGCCTTCGCGTGTTTCCCGACTGCGGCTTTCGGTCGTTTGCCGTAGCGCGTGCCCTCGCCCGTATCGGAGGTTTTGGCCCCGCTGAGAGGAACTTTGCCGCGGCGGGATGGGCCGGACGCCTCCTTCAATTCGTCATCCAAAGGACGCCACCAGTGCTTGCGCACGCCGCGGCGCACTTCGCGCACCGCGTCGGCGGGGCTGTCAACCAGGCGAAAGATGTCGATGTCTTCTCCATCGATGAAATGCGGAATCAACTGCTTGCGCATCCAATCGACCAGCCCGCTCCAGTGCTCAGAACCATACAGGAGGATCGGAAATGCTTCGATCTTCATTGTCTGCACAAGCGTCAGTGTTTCGAAGAATTCGTCGAGCGTTCCGTAGCCGCCGGGGAAGCAGATGAACGCCGAGGCGTACTTCACGAACATCACCTTGCGGGCATAGAAGTAATGGAAATCCAGGCTGATGGTCTGATAGCGATTGCTCTCCTGTTCGTGAGGCAATGAGATGTTCAGCCCGATCGAGGGCGAGCCGGTATCAAACGCTCCCTTGTTGGCCGCTTCCATGATTCCCGGCCCGCCGCCGGTGATGATGCCGAATCCCGCTTTCGCCAGCAGCCGCGCCGTCTCCTCGGCTTCGCGATAAAAACGGTCCTCCGGCTTCGTGCGCGCCGAGCCGAAGATCGTCACCGCCCTCCCCAGCGTCGAGAGTTCTTCAAAACCCTCGACAAATTCGGTCATGATCCGAAATACCCTCCAACTTTCCTGCCCATCTCCTGCTTTCAGCATGCGCGGTTCCGCCTTTCTGTTTTGGTCGCGGAGATAGTAACCGCTTGTGAGCTTCCGGGAACCTCTTGTGGTGCAGGCTTCCAGCCTGCAATTGCCGCCGTGCAAACGCGGTTTGCTCCTTTGCGCCGGCCTCTGCGATCGCAGCATATTTGAAACCTCGCCCCCGTTGACTAGACTTCGCCTCGGGTCAACTTTTCGGACTTGCCAAGGGAGTGCCATGTCGCAGGCTGAATCACTGGTCGAACCGGTTGTCATGGAAAGCGGCGTCAAGATTCGACGTAAGCCCGAGGTCTATCTCGTCGGAAAGCAGGCGACCGAACCGGCGGAAATCGAACGCTTTCTCGCCGATCACGACGTGCAGGACTGGTCGACCGACACCGAGGAGGCCGGCCAAAAGCTCACGGAAATTGCGGGGCGGATCTGCTACATGTCGTTTGCAAAGCCGCGACCGGGCGGAAACAGCTCCTATTTGCGAAACATCGTCGAGGTCGGGCACGGCAGCGTGCTCGAGCACGCGTCGTACAACTTCGTCATCACCGGCGTCTCACGCTCCTTCACGCACGAGCTGATCCGCCATCGCGCCGGGTTCAGCTATTCGCAATTGAGCCAGCGATATGTCGACGAATCGCAGTGCGAGTTTGTCGAGCCGCCGGTCATCGCTGCCGATCCGGAGCTGCATGCGCTGTTTGTGAAAACCGTCGCCGAGTGTCAGCGCGCCTACATCGAGCTCACGAACAAGCTCTCGGCCCGAATCGAACAGGAATCGCCCGATCTGCCGAAAACCGACCGCCGCAAGATGGCCCGTCAGGCGGCCCGCTCGATTCTGCCCAACGCGACGGAAACCAAGGTGTTCGTCACCGCCAACGCCCGCGCGATCCGCCATTTCCTCTATCTCCGCGGCAATTTTCACGCCGAAGACGAAATTCGCGCCGTCGCGATCGCGGTGTGGGAGATCATGCGTCACGAAGCTCCCAACTTTTTTGCCGATTTCGAGCTGCGGAAGGAAAACGGCAAGGACGTGCTGTTCACTCCACATCCGAAAGTCTGAACGTGCAGGCCCAGCCGCGAAATCGGCTTCGTGCTCGCGCACGAATAACTCATTCGTTTTCGAAGCTGAAAGTGACGCAATTGCGTAGAACAGCCGTCTCGGCTGTGGCTCAATCACAGCCGAGACGGCTGTGCTACAAGGGAATCGCCCCCTCCGCCGACATCGAAATTAGTTTGAGCGAGTGATTCGTGTGCGGGCGCTTATCCGCGTCTTTCAGACCACGCGACCGCGGCGAGGTACAGCGCGTACCCGATGACAAGCACCGCCGATTCCATTCGCGCCAAGGTGATTCTGCCCAGGGCGACGGGAACCAGGGCGAATCCGAGAATGACCAGCGCGACGGTTTCAAGCCGCCAAATCCCGCCGGAATAGATCAGACCCTGCGCCGGTGCGGGCAGATCCGCGGAGGCGGATTGCAACAGGGGCAGCGGATTTAATGAGATTCCCGAAAGGTAACACCACAGCAGCACACTCACCGGAAGCAAAACGCAGATGTTCAGCAGCACTGTGCCCACGACGGCCGAGATCGCGCCGTGCGCGTCGCCACGCTCGGCGACAGTCACGCACGTGCGCAGCGAGGGGAGCGTGAGCATCGGACTCAGTACGCTCAATGCAACCAGCGATTCACTCGGCAGTCGCGCCTGCTGAGCAGCCGACACCGCGGCCGTCACGGCGGCTTTCCCCGCGACGCACGCCAGACCGACCGCGCCGATCAGTTGCACCCACCGCGTCCAGCCCATCTCACGAAAGGTTCTGCTTCGCTCCTGCGCGGGGCGGCGATTGCGCCGCTTTCAAAATCTTCGTGCCAGAGTGCAAAGATTGTCATTCCAAGAATGAGCAGCATCGCCGCATCGATCCCGGTCAAGACCCCGCTGAACCCGGCGACCAGCGCCAGCAGCGCCGGGGCCAGCACAAACGCCCAGATCCGTGGCCGCGGCTCATCGGGGTTCATGGGGGCGACGTAATTCGCCATGCCCAAAACCAGCGAAAGATACGCGACGCTGGTGCCGAAGATGACGGCGACCGCGATTTCCGGATGCCGCATCAGGATTGCCGCGATCGCCGTCGCGACCACCGGAATCCACTGGCACAATGCGCGCCGGCCTGGATTCGCCACCGACGGATCGAGCGCCGCTCGCAGCGCGACCAGACAGGCGGCATAAAGCGCGCTGGCCGAGAGGATCAGCAAAAACGCCGTCGTCATCGTCGAAAGGATGTGCGGCTCGAGAGCGTCGTTCCACATAAAAGCTCGCGGGATGGTGCGCGGACATGGCGAAGATGTCCAGCGGCCGTGAGGGGCGGGGGGGGTTCAGTTCCTCACCCCACCGGCATCACTGCGCAACTTCGTAATGATGCGAGGCAGCACCTCCAGCGTCCTGTCGATCTCAGCCTCGGTGGTGTACCGGGACAGACTGAACCGAATGGCGCCGTGGGCGAAATGCTCGGGAACCCGCATGCCTCGCAGAACGTGGGACGGCTCCAGGCTTCCGCTGCTGCACGCGGCGCCGGCCGACGCGCAAATCGACATCTCGCTGAGCAGCAGAAGAATCGCCTCGGCCTCGAGGCGGGCAAAGCCGATGTTGGTCGTGTTGGGAAGCCGCTGATCGGTCCGTCCGTTGACCGCGGTCTGATCGATGCGCGCCAGGATCTCCCGTTCCAAACGGTCGCGCAGAACCGCCACCCGTGCCATGCCCGGCAGCGCCTCACCCGCCAGTTCGGCGGCCTTGCCCATTCCGACGATCGCCGGAACATTTTCCGTTCCCCCGCGCTTTCCGCGCTCCTGCGGGCCGCCGATGATCAACGGACCGACGCGCAGCCCCCGCCGCACGAACAGCGCACCGATCCCCTTGGGGCCGTGAAATTTGTGCGACGCCAGGCTCATGGCATCAAGCTTCGCCCCCTTCACGTCGACGGGAATCTTCCCCACCGCCTGCGTGCCGTCACAATGAAACGGCACCCGCGCGGCGCGACACCACTCACCGATCTGCGCCACCGGAAACAGCACGCCCGTCTCGTTGTTCGCCCACATCAGGCTCACGAGCGCCGTCTCGTCGTTGAGCTGGCTCCGCAACTGATCCAGATCGAGCGATCCATCCGGGCTGACCGCGATCTCGACAATTTCGCACCCGTCGCGGGTGAGCGCCGCGCACAACTCGCGCGTGGCCGAGTGTTCGATGCTGCTGATCACAATTCGCCTTCGCGGAGCGCGTCCCGCAAGAATTCCGCGAATGGCCGTGTTCACTGCCTCGGTTCCCCCGCCGGTGAACGAGAGTTCCGCTTCCGCGGCCCCGATCAATGCCGCCACCCGCGACCGCGCCTCCTCGATCGCCTGGCGCGCCCGCTGCCCGAAGCGGTGCACGCTGGAAGGGTTCCCATACCACTCCGTCAGAAACGGCAGCATCGCCTCCACCACTTCGGCCGCAGGCCGGGTCGTCGCGTTGTTATCCAGATAGACGAGGGACATCAGGGGATTGTAAGCTGCGCGGGGTGGGCGATGGAATACGCGGGAAGGGATAGGGACGAAGGGACAAGGGGACAAGGCACGAAGGGACAAGGGGACAAGGCACGGAGGCACGAAGGGAAGGAAGGGGATGTGATAAAAAACATCTGCCGCGCAGCGTCCTCCCCTTCGTGCCTACGTGCCTTCGTGCCTTCGTGCCTGCATTCCTCCGCCCCTTCCCCCCTCCTTTCATTCCTTTCGAAAGTTCTCATCGCTCATAGCGTTATCTGACACGCCCCATATAATCCCGCGTCAAATGAGGAAGCACAGTGACAGCCGTGGAGGTCAAATGACCCCGCTCTTGGCAGAACTGACCGAATGCATCCGTCCGCAGCTCCAGGCCGTGGACGAGGCATTTCATGCGGAACTCAACAGCGACCTGGCGTGCGTGAAGACGCTGGTGCGCCACGTCAGCCGATTTCGCGGCAAGATGCTTCGCCCGTGCCTGACGCTGCTGGCCGGCAAGGCGTGCGGGGTACTGTGCGACGCCCATGTGGTGATCGCCACCGTCGTCGAGATGGTTCACATGGCCACGCTCGTCCACGACGACGTGCTCGACGAAGCCGAGCTGCGGCGCAAAGGCGCTACCATCAATCATCTGCGCGGCAATGAAGCCGCGGTGCTGCTGGGCGACTTCCTGATCAGCCATAGCTACCACCTCTGTTCCAGCCTCGATTCCCAATATGCGTCGCGCCTGATCGGGCGAACCACCAACCAGGTCTGCGAAGGCGAATTGCTCCAGATCGACAATCGCAGAAACTACGCCCTGGACGAAGAAACGTATCTTCGCATCATCACGCTCAAGACCGCCACGCTCTGCGCCGCCTGCTGCACGTTGGGCGCGCAATTCGCCGGCGCCGACGCCGACACGGTCGGCCGCATGGAAATCTACGGCCGATCGCTCGGCACCGCGTTTCAGATTCAGGACGACATCCTCGATCTGATCGGCGACCCCGCCACCGTGGGCAAGACCCTCGGCAGCGACATCGAAAAAGGAAAGCTCACGCTCCCGCTGATTCATTTTCTCCGCACCGCCCCCGCCGAGCACCGCGCACTGTTGCGCTCGCTGCTGGAAACCGCTGCCCCGGATCGCGTCGAGCGGATTCGCAACCTGATTCTGCCCAGCGATTCGATCCCCTACGCGCAGAAGCGCCCGCCAGCTCGTGACCCGGGCGATCAGCTCGATCCAGGCACTGCCGCCTTCCGAACCCAGGTCCGTTCTGGAAACCATGGCCGGATTCGTCGTCGATCGGCCGATGTAGTATTGCGCTAAACCAACGGACGGAAGGCGACCACAAAAGAAATGGGAATCGTCGCCGGCCTGATGATGGAGAGCGGGAAGCAGTGACGGCCGATCCGTGGGCTCAACTTCGCAGGCATACGCCAGCGCGGATCGCCCTGGGCCGGGCGGGAGGTTCGCTGCCGACCGCGGAGTTACTGGCGTTCGCGGCGGATCACGCCGATGCGCGCGATGCTGTCTACTCGGAACTGGACAGACAGTCGCTCACCAATGCGCTGTTGTCGTTGGGCTTGCCGATTCTCCAGCTCCATTCGAGGGCGCCGGATCGAGAGACATACCTTAAACGGCCAGATCTGGGCCGGCGGCTGGACGATGGAAGCGCCGCCACCGTCATTGAGAATGCTACCGCGGACGTCGATGTTGCGCTCGTGATCGGCGACGGCTTATCCGCCGTCGCGGCGCAGCGGCACGCCGCCGCGGTCCTGACGCATCTCGTTCCGCTCCTGCGGGATCGGCGATTTTCGCTGGGGCCGATTTGCATCGTCACACAGGCCCGGGTAGCCGTTCAGGACGAAATCGGATCGCTGCTCGGCGCCAAAGTCGCGGTCATCCTGATCGGTGAACGCCCCGGCCTGGGCTCCGCCGACAGCCTCGGCGGATATCTGGTTCATCGCCCAGCGATCGGAAACACCGACGCACAGCGCAACTGCGTTTCCAACATCCGCACCGGCCAATTGGACCCCCCCGCCGCCGCAAATGTCCTGGCATGGCTCATCGAGCAATCCTTGGTCCGCAGGATCAGCGGAGTTGAATTAAAAGATGACCGCGATCCGGCAACGCTCGCAACGGCGACGATGGCGCGGGCGTCGACCTGACGCTGAGAGCAGTCTTCAGAGTTTGGTTACTCCGCATGCGAGGGTTTCTGTGTATCGAACCGCGGATCGAACTGGTCGTCGATCATACGGACAAATTCGAAATCCCTCTTGTAGTCGACAGGCATGAACTTGAGCGTGTCCGATGCGATTGAGGGCGATGTGGTCGGGCCGCTCGCCGGCGCAGAAGCGACGGCGGGGAGGATGGCCTGGCGAAGCTGCTCAACCAGCGTCGGATTCAGGTTGTAGAAGCAGCCAATCGTCGTGCGCGGGATCACCGGAGACTGGTAGATCGTTTTGAATTCAGAGGGTGAGATCGTCCCCTTGTCCATGAGTGACTGCACCTTGTCATCAGACACCGCGGCGGCTTCGAATGTTTTCTCGGCGATGCCGGTGATGGAGCGCTTTTGGCCCAGGGACCAGGTGATTTCGTAATCGACGTTGGGCCGAAGACCCTGATCCTGCATGAGCACCGCAATGGCGGCGCGATAGCCGGTGATGGAACTGGGAGTGGTGCAGACCAACCGGTGGCCCTTCAGATCGGCGGGAGCAGCGATCGGGCTGCCGGCGGGGACGATCAGATCCACTCGATTGCCGTTGATTCCGGATTGATCGCCGAGGACCGCCAACGGCTCGAAGCCGTAGTTGTTGACCAGAAACGGAGCGTCCGCCGCGTGCAGTGCCAGCAGCGTAACCTTCCCCGAGGCGGCAGCTGCGATCTGGCTGGCGCTGTTGGTATACGTCTGATCGACCACCTTTTTGCCGGTGATCGTTGCCAAGTGCTCTTCCCACTCGGCCCACGATGTTCCAGGGTTCTCGTCGGCGCCGTCGATGTGAGCGACCACCAGCGTGTCGGGATTGATCCATTGGTCGGCAGAGGCGGGCGGATCAGCCAAAAGCCGACCGTCCTTGTCCGTGAACTTGGATGAAAGACCCTTTCGCCCGGTGACGGTTAAACCCGCGCTGGCAACCGTGCGCGTCTGTGTCTGGCGGAGATATTCCCTTTCGTGTGCCGTGCTTACCGCGGCCACTCCGACGTAAGCCACCACACCGCCGAGGCAGAGGAAAAGGATGACTCTCGCCCAAACGCGCTGGCGGCCTTCCAGGAGACGGCGCCTGGGTGAAATATCGCTGGGGACTGCTTCGTCGGCCGGCGGGATCGGATCGGACATGAATTTCCTCGCTGCTGATCAACCGTGAATCGAGGGGAATTTACAAGATCGGCTGACATTATCGAGAGCGATATTAAGAATGCGCTCAGTCTTAATGACGATGGTGTTACGAAAGCCCGCTGACCTTCACCGGTCACCCGCTTCCCAGTATCCGCGGAGCATTCCCCACGACGCCTGCTCCTTTTTCCAGTCGACCGTTATGGTGATCTCCCGGTCGAAGCTCAGGTTCTGCAGTTGGGGATTGGTCGCCGGCGCGGGGGAGAAAAGCCGGGTGTAACTGTTCATCGACAATACCCCCGAATCATGGTGGCAATGAATGCAGCTCTCCAGGATGCGATCCGGCGGTTCGTAGCGGCCGAGGTCATTACGCTGGCCGCTTTCAAACCAGTCGATATCGAGCGACTCAAACACCGTCGGCTCTCGATCACCCGCGTCGACTGCGCGTAGAGCCCGCTTCCCGCCGGCGATGTACTGCTCCCGGTCCATGACGAACTCCTGCATGCGAAGTTGTTCCGGCAACAGCTGCGGTTCGATCTTCAGGAACGTCCGAACCTGAACGCTTTCGATGATCGGCGAGCAGATCAATTGTTCGTCGCGATCGATCAGCATCATCCTCCGGAGCAGCGCGAGTTTCGTGCCGGCGGGGAACTGCGGCGCGGCATCCGGCGCGAAGAATCCGCCGGTCGATCGCTGCGTGGTTGGGGGATAGGGCGCTCCGCCAGCCGCCGCAGATATGCCAGCGCCGCTTGCGGCCCGTCGGGATGCCGGATGAAAACACCAAAGGCGCTGCGCCCGCCGAACTGTTTCAGATGCGCCTCGGCCACCGGAGTCGAGCCGGGGATCCCCAGCGCGATCCAGCCCTGCCGCTCATCTGTCAGATTCGGGGGCGCATCAGCGTTATCACCCGGCGCCAGATTCGTCGGCAACGATTCGATCTGCGCTTTTGTCAAAGCGAGCCGGGAGATGACGGCGGCGAGTTTCTTGCGAAGTGCGACCCGCGCTTCCCGATCAAAAGAATCGTCCCGGAGTGTCCAGTCGAAGACTTGCCACAACGCATGCTGCAGCAACGCGCGCTCGCGCGGGTCCGGCACGGCTCGCCCGAGGTCCTGCGCCAGCAGTTCATCCGACAGTGCCAGCATCCGCGTCCGCGAGTCCCCTTCCAGCAGATAGCGCGTGTCGGCCCAGAGCGGAGGATCGACCATCAGCGGAAATGAATTGCCTCCGCGATCCCGGCGATCGAAAAGCAGCGAGCGAATCTGCTCGCTAATGGTTGGTTGCGCAGCCAGCCGTGCGCCCGATACGAGCAGGATCGCGGGAATGATGCAGATACGGCGCAGCCGGTGCGAGTGAAGGCCCATCCTCAGGTGCGCGAATTTCCGTGCGCGAAGGAACAAACTGTGTTTGCACCTGGGCAGTCGCAGGCTCAAGGACTGCACCACAATGGTTCGCCCGGAAATTTGCGCACGCTCGTCGCATCGACTCATAATGATTCTGCTTGCCTGCAATATATCACGTCGCTAAGTTATTTGTGGCGTTTCAGGACGCCGCCGGTCCGCGGGAAGGGCAGCGCCCACTCGATCAGCCGGTTATTCTGATAACGACTTTCTTCAGCCCGATTTGCGGACGGCGGGCGATCCTTGAAGGAGGTCGTCATGCCTGCGGCAACTGGCGTCGTGATCTTCCGCGAAGGGCAAGCCACGACGATTACAGTCCGGCGAAACCGACCCAACTTGGCATGAGAGCGTCGCCCATCAGTCACAATTTGCGATTTTGATTTGCAATTTGCAATTCCCGCCCGCGTAGCGCGAGAGCGGGAGACAGGAGACAGGAGGAAGTAGACCCAGCAGGACAAAATCCGCCGCGCCAGCGTCCTCCCCTCCGTGCCTCCGTGCCTCCGTGCCTTCGTGCCTCACTCATTTCGCGCCTTCATGCCTCTCCCTCTGCCCCTGCCTTCCCCTTCTCTTCACCCGCCTGTACGTTCAGGTGAATGTTGCGTACTGCATTGGCTGGGCTGTCGGCGTTCGCGGGGGCCGCGGTGAACTCGATCGCGGGAGGCGGAACCTTCATCACGTTTCCGGTGCTCACTGGGCCGCTGCATCTGACGGCCAAGGCGGCAAACGTCACGAGCACCGTCGGGCTCTGGCCGGGGTACGCGGCGGCCATCGCAGCGGCACGCGACGATGTTCGATCGCTCAGCCGCGGAGTGGTCTGGGGATACGCCGCCACGGGAGCCGCTGGCGGAATCATCGGAGCAATCCTCCTGTTAACGACGTCAACGACCGCGTTTGGCCGTCTGATCCCGTGGCTGCTGCTCTTCTCCACCGTCACGCTCGCCGCCGGTCCGCGAATCAATGCGTGGTCCAACCGCCGTGCGGGCAACGCCAACCGCGGCGGACGGCAGTTCTCCGCATCACTGTTTTCCCTGCTCCTGCTGATTTCCATCTATAACGGCTACTTCGGCGCGGGCGGCGGGATTCTTCTGCTGGCAGGGCTTGCCGTCGCGGGCGTTGGCGATGTCAAGCAAACCAACACGCTCAAGATCATCATCCAGATCACCGCCAACGCGGCAGCCGTCGTCATCTTCCTCGGCGCCGGGGTTGAATGGTGGACAGCGCTGGCGATGGCTGTCGGCGCCGCCGGCGGCGGATTCGCAGGGATGGCCTTCGCGCAGCGGATTCCGGCTGTTTACGTTCGCGCAATCGTCCTGGTGATCGCCGCCACGCTGACGATCGCCTATTTCAGCCGAAGCGCACACAGTTGATCGGTTGAAAGCGCGCATAACTGCTGTGCGCGGCGCCGTGCTGCAGCTATTTTCCCTCCCCCTGGTACTCCGGCGGAGGGCTGGGGTGGGGGCTTGCTCGAAGTCGCGCAAAGCACGATGCCAGAGACGCAGCAATGGCCAATGCCGGATGGCCAACAAAATCCCAAGCCACAATGACCAACGCGGGACCCAACCTTGGGCCTATTGGGTTTGGTGCTTTGTTGGCCACTTCTCCTTCTCCCCCCACCTTGGGCCCTTGGGGCTTGGTGCTTTGTTGGCCATTGGCCATTGGACATTTCCGATTTCCCTTCGTTCCCCCAGCCGGTACGAGGGGAGGACCCAAGGAAAAGCAGCTCCGGGTTTTTCGCGGACTGAGGTCGCTTCCGGCCTTCTTGCCTCCTTGACCGCCCTTTGGCTTCATGTTAAACACTCGTTTGAAATACACGTTTTATGCCTCCATCAACCGTTCCTGCTCCGGTTCCCGATGAAACCCGCCAGCGTCTTCTGGAAGCCGCTGCCGCGATTTTCGCGCGCGACGGTTTTCGCCAGGCGACGGTGCGGGAGATCTGCCTCGCGGCCAGGGCGAACATCGCTGCCGTGAACTATCACTTCCGCAATAAAGCCGGCCTTTACACCGCCGTGCTCCAGCACGGGATGGCCGATGCCCTCCGGCAGCATCCGCCGGACGTCGGCGCGGGGCCGGACGCCTCGGCGGAGCGCCGACTTCATGCATTTGTTCACTCGTTTCTGCAACGCCTGCTGATCGGCACGGCCCAGGGCGCTTACGCCCGGCTGATGGTGCGCGAGATGAGCGATCCCACATCAGCCCTGGACATCGTGGTGCGGGAGCACATCCGCCCGCTTTCCGATCGTCTCAACGGCATCGTGCGGGAGATTGTCGGCCCGGGCGTTTCGCGGGAAGCGGTCATGCAGAATGCGATGAGCATCGTCGGACAGTGCGTCTTTTATCGTCATGCGGAGCAGGTGATTGCCAAGCTCGCGCCATCGCAAAAGCACACGCCGCGGGCAATCGCAAAGCTGGCGGATCACATCACCCGCTTTTCGCTCGCCGGCCTGCGCACTGCGCGAACGCCCTCAAAACCGGAATCCGCGCCATGAACTTCGTCGCCCTCAAAATGCTCGTCGGCGATCGCGCCAAATATCTCGGCATCGTCATGGGAATCACCTTCGCCTCGCTGCTGATCACGCAGCAGGCCGCGATTTTCGTCGGGCTGATGGGCCGTACGTACGGCTCGATTTCCGACATGGGCTTGCCCGACGTGTGGGTGATGGACCCCAAGGTTCAGTTCATCGATGACATCAAGCCGCTGCAGGATACCCAACTGCTGCGCGTCCGTGGCGTTCAAGGAGTCGACTGGGCGGTCCCGCTTTACAAAGGGCTGCTCAAGGCGCGTCTCGAGGACGGCACGTTCCAGACGTGCAACGTGATCGGGTTGGACGATGCGACGCTGATCGGCGGTCCGCCGGCGATGGCCAGGGGAAAGCTGGAAGACCTGCGCCGGGCCGACAGTGTGATCGTCGATGACGTCGGGGCGGCCGACAAGCTGGCGCATCCTTCCAAAAATGGCAAGCCCAGGCCCCTGGTCCCCGGCGACACGCTCGAGCTCAATGACCATCGCGCCACCGTCGTCGGCATCTGCAAGGTGTCGCGCACTTTTCAATCGCAGCCGACGGTGTACACAACCTATCAACGGGCGACGCTCTTCGCCCCGCGCGAACGGAAGCTTCTGTCGTTCGTGCTCGTCAAAGCCAAGCCGGGGCAGAATCTCGATGAGCTTCGGCATCGCATCGAGACGGTCACCGGGTTGTCCGCGTTCACGCAACAGGGGTTCATCGACAAAACATGGTGGTACTTTTTCAAGAACACCGGCATCCCTATCAACTTCGCGATCTCCGTCGCGCTCGGTTTTGTCGTCGGCACAGCGATCGCCGGGCAGACGTTCTACAGCTTCACGCTGGAAAATCTTCGTCAATTTGGCGCCCTCAAGGCAATGGGAACGCCCAACGGCACCCTGCTGCGCATGATCCTCCTCCAGGCGATCCTCGTGGGCGTCATCGGCTACGGCCTGGGCGTCGGCCTCGCCTGCCTGTCGGGATGGGCGGCTCGCAATACCGAACTGTCCTTCGTTCTCCCCTGGCAGCTCATGCTGATCAGCGCCCTGGCGATCGTCGTGATCTGCATTCTTTCCTCACTCCTGAGCATCTGGAAAGTCATCCAACTGGAGCCGGCGATTGTCTTCAAGCAATAACTCATGACCCTCGAAACCGCACATCTTCCGCCCGACGAAATTGCCGTCCGCTGCCGCGGGGTAACCAAGGCGTACGGCGCCGGCTCGTCGGAAGTCATCGCACTCCGCGGCATCGACCTGGACGTGAAGCGCGGCGAACTGCTCATGCTCGTCGGCCCGTCAGGATGCGGGAAAACCACATTGATTTCCGTCATCGCCGGAATCCTCGACCAGAATCGAGGTGAATGCACCGTCTTCGGTCACGACTTCAAGGCGATGCCACAAGGCGATCGAACCCGATATCGGGGGCAGACCATCGGCTTTGTTTTTCAGAGCTTCAATCTTCTTCCAACACTCACGGCCGCTGAAAACGTTTCGGTGCCGTTGCTCATCAACGGAGTGTCGCGCCGCGATGCAATGACAAAGGCGAAAGAGAAACTCGCCGCCGTCGGTCTGGGGGAGCGGATGAATTCTCTCCCGTCGCAGTTGTCCGGCGGCCAGCAGCAGCGCGTTGCCATCGCACGGGCACTGGTCCACGACCCGCAGTTGATTGTCTGCGACGAGCCGACCAGCGCGCTCGATCACGCCACGGGACAGAAAATCATGGACATTCTGCGCGGCGTCGGCGTGGCGCGCGACCGGGCGCTGGTGATCGTCACGCACGACAACCGCATTTTTCAGTTTGCCGACCGCATCGCAAAGATGGATGACGGGCAGGTGGTCGGCCTGCTCGATTCACCCGAAGAGCTTCACGCCGAGGCGCACGCCGTGCGCACCGGCGCCGATGAGAAGCCCGCCGAGGAGTCCATGTCATGATTCGCAAATACGTTCTCCCGCTGCTTGCAGTGCTGGGAGTGATCTTCGGGTTCTATATGGTTCATGAGGGGGCGAAGAAGCCGCTGGTCGCCGCACCGGCGGCGGAACCTTCGCACGCGCCATATAAGGCATACGTCGCCGGATCGGGCATCGTCGAAGCCGCCACGGAAAATATCGCCGTCGCAACGCCCGTTCCCGGGGTGGCGACGGATCTCTACGTGAAAGTCGGCGATCATGTCAAAGCAGGCCAGCCGCTGTTCAAGCTCGACGACCGCAATCTCGAAGCGACGCTGGCCGTGGAGAAAGCGCAGGTGGATTCCGCAGAGGCGAAGCTCAACGTCGATCAGGCCGAGCTTGATGATCTGAAGAATCAGCTCGATTTTTTCCAATCTGTTTCGGATGCCCGCGCGGTGAGCCGCCAGGATTTGGATCGCAAGAAATTTGCAATGCAGACCGGCGAGGCGCAACTTGAGTCGAGCCGCGCAGGTCGCTGCGGCGCAGGCGCAGATGCACGCCACGCAAGTGGACATCGAACGCATGACGGTCACGGCTCCGGTGGAGGGAGAGGTTCTGCAGGTCAATCTCCGCCTCGGTGAATTCGCCCAGGCCGGTCCGCTCGCCACGCCGCTGATGCTGCTGGGCAATGTCGACGAGCTTCACGTCCGCGTGGATGTGGATGAAAACGACGCCTGGCGTGTCAGCAACACCGCGGCGGCAACCGCTTTTGTGCGCGGAAACCCGCAGCTGAGCACACACCTCCGCATCGTACGCATCGAGCCGTATGTGATACCCAAGAAATCTCTCACCGGCGACAGCACCGAGCGCGTTGACACGCGGGTTCTCCAGGTGATCTACGCATTCGACCGGACCGCGCTTCCGGTGTACGTTGGCCAACAGATGGACGTCTTCATTGACGCACCGGAAGTGGCGCCGGTAAAGAGTTCCATGACTGCCGCAAGTGCCGAAGGAGGCAATCTGTGAATCGCGAGTCCGCAGGCAGGTTCGTGCCCGTTGGGACGTGCCCGGTTACCGGGGAACGTGTAATGGTGCGTAACGCAGCTATTGCCCCCACCAAAACGCGTTACCGTTCCTTCAAGCGTCGCGCCGTCAGACTGGCGCTCGTACCTCTCGCCGCCGCGGTCGGCGGCTGCATGGTCGGTCCAAATTACAAGGCGCCGAAGATGGATGTTCCCGGGTCGTTCGCGACGACACAGCCGTCGCCGCCCGCGCTGTATACCTGGTGGCAATCTTTTAACGATCCGAAGCTCGACGACCTCATCGCCCGGGCGCTGGCGAGCAATCTCGACCTGCAACTGGCCCAGGAGCGGGTGATCGAAGCGCGGGCGCAGCGCGATCTATCCACGGGAAATCTCTTCCCCACGGTCAACACCGTCGGCGGGTACAACCGCACGCGCATCAGCAGCACCGCCGGCCTCGCGGGCTTCCTCGGCGGAGGAGCCACCAACGGCGGCAGCACCCCGACGCAGATCACCCCGCCGCCAAATTCTCCGGGCGTGCAGACCGATCTCGCCCGGCCCAATGCCGCCGGCGCCGGCGGTTCAACGGGCTTTTCAATCCCCAGCAAGATTCAGCTATATCAGGCGGGCTTCGATGCCAGTTGGGAGATCGATGTCTTCGGCGGAATCCGGCGCAGCGTCGAGGCGGCCGATGCCGATGTCGAGGCACAGGAAAACGCCCGTCGCGACGCGATGCTCACGCTGCTGGGCGACGTCGCCCGCAATTATGTCCAGGTGCGCGGCCTGCAACGGCAGATTCACATTGCCGGCGACAACATCAAATCCCAGCGCGACACGCTCGACCTGACGCAATCCCGCTTCAAAGCCGGTCTCGCGACCGATCTGGACGTCGCCCGGGCCGAGGCTCAGGTGAATACCACCGAGGCCGCGGTTCCGACCCTGGAAATCTCGCTGAAGCAGAGCATTCATCGCCTGGGCATCCTGCTTGGCGAACCGCCCGAATCACTTCTGGCAGAGCTGTCCACTGAAGCGCCGATTCCCCCGCCGCCGCCCTCGTTGGTCCCGACCGGTCTGCCCTCCGATCTGCTGCGGCGACGGCCCGACGTCCGCCGCGCCGAGAGACAACTGGCCGCCGCCACCGCGCGCATCGGCGTCGCCACGGCCGATCTTTTCCCGCGTTTTTCCCTGACAGGCGCCCTGGGACTCGAGAGCCAGGAATTCAAGGATCTTGCCCGCGGCAACAGCTTGTTCTGGAACATCGGCCCCAGCGTCAGCTGGCCGATCTTCGACGCCGGCAAGATCGTGTCGAACATACACATCCAGGACGCCCGCCAGCGTGAAGCGCTGATTCAGTACAAGCAGGTCGTGCTCACGAGCCTGGAGGACGTGGAGAACGCCATGACCGCCTACCAGCAGGAGCAGATTCGCCGGCAGTTCCTCGCCAACTCGGCCGATGCCAATCGCCGCGCCGTGCAACTGGCCACGCTCCTCTACACCAAGGGGCTGGCGGATTTTCTCAACGTGCTCGACGCTCAACGCGATCTCTTCGCGTCCGAGGATCAACTCGTCCAGAGCGAGCAAAACGTCTCGGCAAATCTCGTCGCCCTCTACAAAGCGCTGGGCGGCGGATGGGAAGTTGGAGAAGCCAGCGGCAAATAAATTTGTGCTCGCTCACCTCACGCGGATAAAATTGCGTGATGGTTGGCGAAAACATGCAACTGAAGTTCTCCGTCGGAAGATCCGCGAAGAACAATCCGGCAGACGTCGCGCTGATTCAAAAACTGCTGAACGAGCAAATCCGACCCCCGCTTCGTTATCTCAAGGAGGATGGAGTATTCGGTCATTTGACGCTCAATGCGATCCATCGTTTCCAGTCATCTGTCTGCCGGATACATCAGCCCACCGACCGAATTGATCCAGGCGATGACACGTTGAAGAGATTGGTGGGGATGCATAATGCATCGAGCCGTTCACCGGTCGCATCCGCCGCGCTCTTCACGACCAACGTCCCCCCCGCCGCCGGAGCCCTGGCGGAGCATGCCAATGTGATGCGCGAGGAGTTTGCCAAAGAGCACCGCGAGGCGGAATTCGCAGAGTTCTGGAAGAGCGTTGCCATCGATTCGGGGCAGTCCCTGGGCATCATCTTCGGCCTCGTCTCCCGGGCCGAGCAGGCGCGCATGCTGGCGGTTTTGTACCTCAAACTCCGGAAGGCGCAATTTGCCGCAAAGGACGTGACAAGCCTTCTTAAGGCGGTCGCCGGCGCAGGTCCGAAATGGCGCAGAAAATTGCTCGAGGTTATCGCCGAACCCACCTCCGGGGCCGGAAAGTTTCTCAAGGCGCTCAACGGCGCGGGAGAGGTGCTTGGATTCGTCTCCCTTGTTACCGAGGTCATGGAAGCCTGGGATAAGGAGGAATGGGGCAAGGGAGCGAGCGCTGCTACCGATTCGCGATTGGCAAGGCGGTGCCGTGGGGTGAACTTCTCGACTTCTTCGATTCGCTGCTTCCCGATAAATGGAAAGGATCGCGCGTGATCAAGTTGCTGAGGGTCATGAACCCCGTCGGGCTCGGGGGAGTGGCCGTCGACTCGGCGATCACGCTCATCAACGTCGCGATGGGGAACTCCGACGAGCGGGAGGTCGACCGCCTGGTGGAGAGAATGAAAAAAGGACCGGCGGCGGTTTTTGCCGACTTCGGCGAAAGCATCGCCGATGCGGCCTTCGACTTGTTTCACCCGCAGGAGAAGCAGTTTCGAGGAAGATAAGAAGTTCGAGTCACCAGTCTTGTACGCACTGCGGACCGGGGCTGGTGGGACCGGTTCGCGCGGCCGTTTGCGGGACGCGATCATGCCGCGGTAGAATCGTGGCCGAAATGCTTGGCGATGCTCTTTATCAGGAACGGCTTGGTGTTCCAGCCGACGTGCTGGCGGATCTGTGCCGAAGACATCGATTGCGGGAGCTTTCGGTGTTTGGTTCTGTGTTGTGCGCGGACTTCACGCCGGACAGCGACGTCGACTTGCTCTTCGAAATTGAGCCTGGAGAGCAGATGACCATCGAACGATTCCTCGCGCTGAAAGATGAACTGGAATCCTTGTTCAGCCGCTCGGTCGATCTGGTTGAAAAACCGCTGTTGCGCAACCCATATCGGCGAAACGAAATTCTGCGCACCCGAGAGGTGCTGTATGCCGCTTGAGGTGCGTGACGCGGCACTGCTGCACGACATGCCCGAGTCCGCGCGGTTGGTTCTGCGCTATGTTGCAGGGCGGGTTCGACCCGATTTGGACAACGATACGGCATTTGCAGATGCCGTGGAACGGCGCATCGAAATTATTGGCAAGGCGGCAAGGGGAGTATCCGAAGCGTTTCGCGCGGCCCACGCCGAAATCCCTTGGCGTGCGATCACGGCAACCCGGCATATCCTCGCTCACGACTACGGCGCGGTGAATCACGATATTATTTGGCGCATTGTCTTCGACCACCTGCCGCCGTTGATCGTGCAACTGGAGTCGCTGTTGAGCCAGGCCCCACCGCCCGCCAGCCAATAGTCGAAGAAGCGCGACGCCGAACCCGCCCTACACACCCCTGGTCAGGAAACCACCGTCAACGATGATCGTCTCGCCGGACGTGTAGCTGGCTGAGTCGCTGATGAGATAAATGGCCGCGCCGACGAGTTCCTCGGCTCTTCCGAATCGCCCCAGCGGCGTGTGATCCTTCAGCCATTTGCCGCGCGGCGTCCCTTCGATCAGCGGACGGTTCAGATCCGTCGGAAAAACTCCGGGCGCGATGCCGTTCACGCGAATTCCGTATTGCGCCCACTCATTGGCCAGGCCGCGAATCAGGCCCATCACGCCGCTCTTGGAGCAGGCGTACGCGAGGACTTCGTTCAGGGAAATAAACGAATTGAGCGACGCGATGTTGACGATGCACCCGCGCAGGCCATTCTCGTTGGCCGACTGCTCTTTCATGATCCGTCCCGCCGCCTGGTTGACGATGAAGCTGCCGACGAGATTCGTCTTCACGACTTTCTCAAATTCTTCCGGCGCCATCTCGAGCGAGGGCACACGCTTGATGACTCCTGCCGCATGCACCACGGCATCGAGCCGGCCATGCTGTTCGACGATCCGCTCCATCACCGACTTGACCGCAGCGGCATTCACCACATCGATCTGCACCGCATCGTTGCCCTTACCCAGCTCCGATTTCATCGCCGCGACTTTGTCCGCGCTCGACGATCCGGCGATGACTTTCGCGCCGGCTTCCGCGAAGCCCATGGCAATGGCTTTTCCCAGGCCGCTCGTGCCGCCGGTGACCAGACACACTTTTCCCGCAATATCCAATCCGCGATAGCTCATTGTGTTGTTCCTAATTCTCGTAACAATCGCGCCATACCAGTCGCAGGACGCCCCCGCCAAGGCAGGCGGCTAAAGGTGCGGTAGGTAGCGTGGGAAACGCTCAACCTTCCCTAACTCCCGGGCCCCCTCTTCCTTCGCGGTTTCCTTCGCGCCTTCGCTGCTTCGCGGCTCTTTCTCCCGCAGTTTGCCGCTCAGATCTCGACCTGCTTCAACTTCGTCCGATCCAATTTCACCCCTGCGTCGCTCGCCATCTTCTCAAACGCGTCGATCTCCGCATGAGTGAAGAGCAACCCGCCGACTTCCCGGCTCTTGGCCGCGGCCCGCGCTTCGGGCTGGCCGGGAAGCATCGCCGTCTCATTGCCGTGACCCAGAATGTCGGCAATGACCTCTTTCACGTTTTGCTTTTGCGAGCGGCCGCCCGCGAAGCTGCCGCAATCCAGCGCTTCCGGCCGGGTGCATTGGAAGAAAAACGCGGGCGTGTGCTTCTCGTTTTCGGCCGATCCCCATCGGCTCCGCAATGTCGGCAGCGAGCCGCCGATGTACGCGCCCAGCAGCTCATCGATCAGCGACAAGCCATATCCTTTATGCTGCCCGAACGGCAGGAGTGCCGTGACCAGGTTCGGGTCCGTCGTTTCCTTGCCGTGCTTGTCGACGCCGGCGCCGGCGGGGATCTGTTTTCCCTCGCGCGCGAACTGCTGCACCCGCCCCATCGCAACCACGCTCGTCGCCCAGTCAATGCACACAGGAAATCCAACGGCATCGGTCGTCGGAAACGCCCACGAATGCGGATTCGTCCCCAGCGTCGGAAACTTCCCGCCGAACGGCACCACCTCGGCAAGCGCCGCCGTGCAGCAGGTGTACGCGATGTATCCCTTGCTGGCGGCGTCGATTACGTAGCCCCCGCCCCAGAGATAATGGAACGCGTTGTCGACCGCGACCGTGCCCACGCCGAACTCGTCGGCAAGCTTCATCGCCTCACCCATCGCCTCCACGGCAACGGCCTGCCCGAGCTTGCGCTGCGCGTCCCAGCGCGCCACCGCCTTGAACTTCATCGGCAGCTTCGCAACCTTCGCGCCCGGCACACAGCCGCCCGCGCCAGAGCCGAAGTGCTCATCGAGATGCAGCGCCTTGATGGCGTTGTGCGTCTTGACGCCGTGCAGCGCCGCCGCGGCGCCGACCTCTGCCGCCGCGTGCGCCTCTTCCGCGTTGTAGCCGCGCTTCTGAAATGCCGCCGAGACGATCTCGTTGTGCATCGCCTTCGACATCATGAATTGATGTGCCATACGAATCTCTCGTCAGAATTTGTTGGCCTGAATGTAATCGGGATTGCCGTTGAAGAAGTTGACCAGGTTGTTTGCCGCCCGCAAACCCTGCCGCTGCACGCTTTCAAACGTGCGGCTGCCGACATGCGGAGTCACGATGATGTTGTCGACCTGCTGGAAGACGTGCGGCGTTTTCATCGGCTCGGGATCTGTCACATCCGTGCCGTAGCCGAACAGCTTCCCTGATTTGCACGCGTCCGCGACGTCCTGATCCACGACGACTCCGCCGCGAGCGGTGTTGATGAGAATCGCATCCGGCTTCATCATCGCAATGCGCTCGGCATTGATGAAGCCGCGCGTTTCAGCAGTGAGATTGATGTGAAGCGAAACAATGTCCGCCCGCCGCAATACGTCCTCCCGCGTCGGCAGGCGCTCGAGCTTGTATTCCCGCGCGAAGTCATCGTCCCAGTGATTGCCGTGCCCAATGCAGGTCATTCCAAAGCCGCCGGCCCGCTTCACCATTTCCTTGCCAATACGGCCCAGCCCCAGAATGCCCAGCGTCTTGCCGTACAGCTCATGCCCGGTCTGCCGCTTCCACTCGCCCGCCTTGACGGATTTCATGTGAAACCAGAAATGCTTCGCGACGCCGATCATCAGACCATACGCGTGCTCGGCAACGGTCGTTTCATTCACGCCCGGCGTGAAGAGCACCGGTATCTTCTTCGACGTCGCATATGCCACGTCGATCGAATCCAACCCGATGCCGTACTTTGCGATCACCTTCATCCGCGGCAGCGCCGCGTCGATCACTTTGGACGTGATGCGATCGTCGCCGTTCAGCAACCCGTCGAACCCGCCGCCCTTCGTGACAAGTTCGAGCATCTGCGCTTCGCTGAACGGGCCTCTCGCTTTGATAATCTCGTATCCCGACGCCGTCAGCACATCATGATGCTTGCCCGGCGTGTCCTGAAAACTGGTCGTGGTGAGCAATATTCGCTTTGACATACATTTGTCCTGTACCACGGGTTTCCAACCCGTGCCGGCGGCGCCGTTTCAAAGACAGCCGCTATCAAGACTTCCATTACTGCCGCATGGTTTGCACGGGTTGGAAACCCGTGATACCTCAACGCTTGATGCGAGCGCTTCCACCCTTGAACACGTGCGTCAATTCCTCCAGATCGATCTGGCTCGAATCACCGCGCGTGGACTGCAGCAGTGCGCCGTGAGCCGCTCCCAGATCGACGCATTCCTGCGGCGTGCGCCCAGTCAGGAACCCAAACGCAAATCCGCTGGAAAATCCGTCGCCGCCGCCGACGCGGTCCTCAATCTCCAGGTTATCGAACCGGCGCGATTCGTAAAACTTCCCGTCGTTCCAGAGAATGGCCGACCAGTTGTTCACCAGCCCGCTCTTCACCTCGCGCAGCGTTGTGCCGACCACTTTCACGTTCGGATAAGCCTTGACGACCTTCTCGACCATCTTCTTGTAGACGCTGGTGTCGAGCGCGGAGAGATTTTCGTCAACCCCTTCCACCTCGAAGCCCAGCACCTTCTGAAAGTCCTCTTCGTTGCCAATCAGACAGTCGATGTACGGCACCAGTTCCTTGGTCACCTGCTGTGCCTTCTGGCTGCTCCAGAGCTTCGAGCGGAAATTCAGATCGTAACTGACGATTGTCCCCGCCTCCTTGGCGGCGATCAGCGCTTCCTTGCAGACCGCAACCGTCCCCTCGCCCAGCGCGGCAAAGATTCCGCCGGTGTGCAGCCAGCGCACCCCCTGCCCGAAGACCTTCTTGAAGTCGATCATCCCCGGCTTCATGTTGGCGGCCGCCGAGTGACCGCGGTCGTACATCGTGACGCTGGCCCGCACGCCCGTGCCGACTTCCGTGAAGTTCAGCCCGATGCGATCCGCCCGGCCCACGCCGTCATATTTGCTCATGATGACATGGCTCATGTCCATGCCGACCGAGCGCCCGTGATTGACGATGATCTTCCCGACCGGATTGTCCACCAGCCGGCTCAGAAAGCCGGTCCGCATTCCCAGTCGCGACAGCGCGTACGCGACGTTGTATTCCCCGCCTCCGACCCACACTTCCAGCGTCGGGCTGAACTCGATGCGCCCATGTCCCGGAGGGGACAGTCGCACCATGCTTTCGCCCAGGCTCATCAGATCAAAACGGGAGTCCTTCGCCTCTTTTATCTTCATGGGTTACCTCCGCCGGATATGCTACGAAACCGATTTCAAATTCGCAAAGCCTGCACACACGATATCGCCGAAAAAGCGCCCTGCGAGAATATTCGGACGTCGAGGCACATTTGACGAAGCGTCAGGTACCCCGGATACCTCGATGGAAAGAGAATAAACTTCACCTCACGTTCCCGTGAAACGCCGTGCTGGATCATGAATTCCCTTGACCGCTTCCTTCTCACACCACTCCTCACGCATCGGCGCTCCCAAAGCCGACGGATCGTCCGTCGGGAACTGATCCATTCGCTCCTAACCCGCCCCAACGCGCGGCAAACAGTTCCCCTTCCTCTCCTCCGTGCCGCAGTTTACCCGCCGCGGCGGGTGCCTTCTCCCCGCTCATGCGACATCGCGCGACAGATTTTGCAGCGCCGCATGTCGCATCCCGCGTCCAACTCCTTGCCCTGCCGCGGGATGCTCTCCAGCCTGGCGCGACACCGCGCGCAACAGTTGCGCGCCGTTTGCTGAAAACGGGGTATCCCACGCACTCGTCGCCCACCGTGCAACTCCTTCGCCGGACTCCAGCCGCGCCAGCACAAAAGAGTGACTGCCACGAAAAAACGCAAACGACTTGGCGCGGGCTGCGCCCGCAATCCAATGCATTTGAACCGCGAATTGCGCGGATGAACGCGGATGGAGATGAAGGGGACGACCAACCGATGCGCCACGCATTTCCCCGTACTCTCTCCTCTCTTATCCGCGGCCACCCGCGAAATCCGCGGTTCGAGCTCTCAATTCTTTGCCTCTCGTTTCGTCGGCATCCGGCAGAAATCTTGTCGGCACGAAAAGAATCCAGTTGATAGCTGTGCAGCGCGACAAGCCGCAAAGAAATGAAGAGCCGCGAAGGAGCGAAGGAGCGAAGGAAAGACGAAGGAAAGACAACAAAGAGCCGCAGGGCTGGTCCCTTCTTTCTTCGCTTCTGCCTTCGCTGCTTCGCTCCTTCGCGGCTCTTCATCCGTGTCCGCGCGAGCTTCCGGTTCACTTTCTGCTGTTGCGTGTCGCCTCTCTATCTCCCTTTTTGTGTTTTTGTGTTTTTTGTGGGCATTCGATCATTGATTTCAATGCGCTCGGCCATGGTCTCCGCGCGTCGTCCATCGGAGCGCGCCTTTGTGCTGAACCTGCGGCTGTCCCCGCCGATCTGTTGTGATTGCGTCACGTATCATTTTCGCTCGACCCCGTGCGACATTGATTGGCGTCCGGTTCTCCTCTGGCAACCATTCGGTCTGTTCGAGGCGTAGGGTCCGCTCGGCGGCTCCTAAGGTACGCCTCGAATGGCCGGAAGCGTCGAGCCGCCGTGCGGACCATTCCTCGACTTCCGCGAGAATCCTCGACGGCCCTCTCCGCGTTCCGTGATGAGTTATTCATCCAACCTGTTTCTAGCAGATTGCCCAAACGGCAATCCACTTTGATTGTGATTCTCCCAAGGCAAACGGATGCTCCGTCGGAACTGATCTGCGCCTGGTGCGCAGCCCACTGTCTCCGACCTCCTGACTCCTAACGAAATCACCATTCGTGATGCGACATTTACTGCCGCCCGAATTTGCAATCAGAACGTCCAGACCCCAGCCTTCCCCCGTAAAGTGGCACGAAATGGCACGAAATGGCACATTATCTTTCCGAGCACGACCGTGCTTTCAGCGGATGTCGCTCCTCGTTTAGCCGGTGGGCATGCCCGCCGTGTCGCCGCAGGCGAAACCGATTTCCAAGCACTACGCAGAGTACCCCGGGGACCCAGCGAGCACCCTTCAACACAGCTGAGCACAGGTGCTCGCCGGCTACCTAAACTTGCCGGCCCCGCTTCGTGCCGCAGCAAGGTCCCGGCGCGCCGGGTGCCTCCGTGCTTTCCCCACATCGCCTTCCCAAAGCCTTTGCCCTCCCCAAGGCAAACATTTATCATCCTCCGTTCACGCAGGGGCCTCTCACCACTTCACCCGGCTCTCCTTCTGATTTCATCCACCGATGGGAGCGGTCCGAAGGGGCCGAGCGGGCCAACTACACGATGTTTTTGACGGAGCTTTGCGCGCTCCTGGCCATTGCGGGCCGCCGCCAAGATCAGCGTGTACGTCGTCCGGGCGTTCGTCAAATTGCGCGAGCTGCTTTCGACGCATCGTGAGCTCGCCGTCAAGCTGAGCGAGTTGGAAGGCAAACTGCAGAACCACGACCAGCAGATCATCGCCCTGATCAACGCCATCCGGTCGCTAATGGCCGAACCCTCGCCCAAGTCAAAACCGCCGATTGGGTATCAGACGGAATCGACCGGTGCCGTAGCATCACCAAGGCAGCGTTGCACGTCGATGGCGCCGATGAGGTGTTGATCCGCAAGCGAGCACGGGCCAGGTGTGGGAAACGTTTACCGAATCGCGCAAGGGCGGCGCTCTCCGGCCGCAAGCATCGCGCAGACTTGCTCGATCCGGCGTCGGTGTGCCTCCGGTTGTTTGGCCGAGTCCATCCAGCTAATAAAGTCCCTGCGCTCGATCGGCGTGAGATCGCTCCACTGAGCCTTGGCCGTCGGGGCGGCCGCGAGGGCTTGGTAGAGATTCAGTGACACGATTGAATAGCAACACGGGCGCCGTTTTCCGGCGGCAAGCATCGAGCAGGCTTTCTCGATCCGGCGCTGACGTGTCTCGGCTTGCTTGGCTGAGTCTATCCAACTCACAAAATCCCTGCGCGATTGGCGTGAGATCGTTCCACTGAACCTTGGCCATCGGCGCAGCTGCGAGGACTTCGCGAAGATCCGTCGGCACTGTGGCCTCTGATTTCTCTCCAGCCGGCCTCGGATTCGATTTGCCCATTGAGGGATACTCTGAAATACGCCGAGCTTAAGCGCTCTGTCTGGAAACGCGAATCAGCTTCTCAAAGTCGCCGGCGGATATTCGGCCCCGCCTCCGGTGGCGGTTAGGAAGTGGTAGCAGTTCTCAGGCTCAATGTGTCGCTGATGCCGCCCGTCATAACGGGATTATACAGTATCTATTGAGGCGCGTTGCCGTCGGCCGTCGCGGCGGGGGACGGGTTCGCCGGGCTGAGCGTTTTGCGGTCCGACTCAAGGCGCGCGAGCTTCGAAATGAAGGGCGTGGACTTCATAGCCGAGGCAGGCGATCACCGCTGCCGCTATTGCCGAGAGGATCCAGCGGGTGAGTTGCGCCGGTCGGGCCGCGATGGGTGGAGTGTTTCGGGAGTCGGCAGCCACTTGGGCTGCCAGCGGGGAGCGGGGCTGTTGGAGTTTCTCGACGGTGAAGCAGACGCTGCCTCTTGGCGCTTCGCCGTCCCCTGGGACGCGGGAATCTGCATTCGGGAGTGGACCGGCGGAGCAACGTTTCTGGACGGTGCACCGCTGGGATTCGCAACCTGATAGCAGGTTTGGCAGAGCACATCGTTTTCATAGAGATACGGAGTCTCCCATGACTCGATGGAGCGCTGGCAGAGGGAACATGTTTCCGTCGCGACCGCCATCAGTTTCTCATCATCCTCCTGGGAGTCTCTTGCGGCAAAATGAAGAAGGAGCCGCGCCAATGGCGCCAAATTTGCGCTACCGGCCGCGAATGCCATTCCAGAGTCACTTGGTGTTCGAAATCACCCTCACCCCAGCACTTCCCGGAGTACCAGGAGAGGGGGCGAGAGCGGACTCTCGCCACTATTGATCGTAATACCCCTTCCAGTCCCGTCCAAGTCAGGGATATTGCATGTGATTTCCGGAAGGACGATTTCCCATTGTAACGCAGGCTTCCAGCCTGCTGCTTGGGAAGCAGGCTGGAAGCCTGCACCACAAAACTGGCATATGCAATTGCCCTGTCCGTCCAGGCGCGGCAACTGGTCGCGATTGGCGACGCAGCATCGTGGCGAGTATGATGCAGCAAATCTATCAGGCGGTGGAGTCCGCCGAAACCGCTCCGAGCTCGCTAAATGAACGTGCGATTGCGAGCAGTATGCTGCCCTAAGGGCAGCCGCTAAACGGTTTTTGGAAACGCGTAATCGCGCAAGGTCATATAGGACTTTCAATCGATTGCCCTGGCAGGCCGAACAGGCGCGCCGGGGCTTTTTTTTGGAAGGAGAACGGATGAAGCCGCTGCTGCTGCGATATCTGGCCATCGGATTGGCAGGATTCGTCGGTGCAATTGCGCACGTTGGCATCGCCACGCTGTTCGGGCGGTTGAATATTCGTTTCCCCATCGGAACGCTCTTCATCAACATCAGCGGAAGTCTGTTCCTCGGCTGGTTTTTGACGCATGCGGCCACCCGCAATGTTTCCGACACCGCGCCTGGCGATCGGCGCGGGCTTCGTCGGCGCGTTCACGACGTTTTCGACGTTCATGTATGAGTCCAGCCGGCTGGCTGACGACGGCGCGAATATTGAAGCCGTCGTCAACGTCCTGGGGAGTGTGGTTCTCGGAATTCTGGCTATCCGCATGGGAATGCTTCTGGCGCGGTGGGTGTAAGGGAGCATCCCGGCGTGAAAGTGAAGCGATGAGTCTTTCAGGTGAACAAGTTCTCATGCGGGTCTACCTCCGCAACGCGGATCGCGCGCCGTTCGCCCCCACGCATCAGCGGATCGTGAAGGCGGCGAGGAACGCGCATCTGGCCGGGGCTACGGTGCTGCGCGGAATTCTCGGCGCCGGACACCACGGAATGCTTCAATCCTCCAAGTGGTCGATTGTTGATCGTGTGCCGGTCGTCGTGGAGGTGGTGGACACCGCGGAGAAGATCATCGGATTCATTCAAGGCCCCCTCGATCAAATCATGGTCGGCGGAATGCTCACGCTGGAGCGCGCCGCGGTCATGATGTACCGCGACGCGTCCCACGGCCAGCCGGAGAAGCTGCGTCTTGCCGGCGCACTCGACCCCCTTTCCACCATTCCTCGCGTGCAGGCAGGGAGCCATATGAAGATCAACGAAAACGGCGTGTTGCTTCGGGTTTTCATCGGCGAGTCGGATCGATTCCACAACCGGCCCCTCTATGAGGCCATCGTGCAGAGGGTGCGCGAACTCGGTCTCGCCGGCGCGACGGTGCTGCGAGGCACCGAAGGATTCGGCGCCAAAAGCGTCGTTCACAAGGCGGCCCTGCTCGAAATGTCCACCGACCTCCCCGTGGTCATCGAAATTGTAGACACGGAGGAGAAGATTCGGCTGCTGCTGCCGGACCTGGAAACGATGGTCACTGAGGGAATGATCACGATGGAGCAGGTCTTGATCGTGATGTACCGGCACGGCAGCCCTCCGCTTCCGCCACCTCTGCCGGAAAATCTGCCGCCCGCCTGAAGGAGCGGCGATGCCGTTTCGATGGAATCTGCGGGACCACGTCGCACTCGGGCGATGTCTGCTCAGAGCAGAAATGTCCAAGGCCCAATGGCCAACAAAGCCCCAAGGTCCAAGGCCCAAGGCTGGTTCTCGCATTGGTCATTGTGATTTGGGATTTTGTTGGCCATTGGGCCTTGGACGTTTTCTTGGTCTCCCACACCTCTTTTCGGAGCAGTACCAGGGGAGGGGGCAAGAGCGGGATATCGCCGCGAACAGGTTGCACCCGGAAATTCGCGCACGCCCGCCAGCGGAGCGGACCGTATTGCGGCTCGCCTCGTTTTCTGCCGATAAAACGGATGAATGATTCCCGATCTGCTGACTTGCGCTGTTGCCGGCGTGTGCGTCTGGACTTTCCTGCGGCTCGTGACCAACGAGCGGGAGCGTATCCAAACGGAGATGGCGGCAACCGCTGCCTCCAATCCCCCGCCAGCCCCGCCCCTACCGCCTTCAACACCTCCCGCGACATCAAAGCCACAAGCGCACTGAGTGATAAGTCGAGCGGGGACAGCGGATTGCTCCGATGCAATGCGGCTTTGCGATCGTAGGGCGGGATTCATCCCGCCGTTTTTTTTTCCGGCCGGCCAACAAATCGGCGGGATGAATCCCGCCCTACCCGGCGATCGCCAGTTTCGAGCGCCATACCGCTTCAGCGGACTTCGCAAAAATCTGATTGGACTTTTTCAAATACATCATTAGCTTACTCCCCAGAAGCCTGCGAAACGGCACGATCATCATTCTCAGAACTTCCAAGGCTGTCTTCCGTATTCGTATTGAAATTGAGTAGTAATCAGTTGGCTCGGCGTGCGGTCCCTTCAAGGGGAATGTTGGTTGCCGAGCAAACGGCTCACATCAGTTCGTTCACTTTTGCAGAGCGAAGATAAGTCTGGGTCAGGGCAATAGATAAGAATGTGGCGCGAGATGGGTTCAGGGAAGAATCTGCGGTCTGGGAAAGGCAAGGGCGGTCGTTTCACGACTGCCGCCAGCGCGTTCGTCGAGTGTTTGGAGCATCGGCTGCTTCTCTCGATTGCGCCGTTGCGTTCGCCGGCCGAATTGAATGTCCCCGCCGGTTGGCGGGCTGCGCCCAATTGCGCCAACAACGCTGTATCCAATGCTGATGGCTCCTCCTCTCCGTACGGGCTGACGCCCGCGCAAATGCAGGGGGCGTATGGCCTCACCAATTTTCGATTCGGTGCCGTCTCGGGCAACGGAGCAGGGCAGACGATTGCCATCGTCGATGCCTACGACGATCCACACGCCCTGAGCGACCTCAATGCGTTTTCGACGCAGTTTTCGCTGCCGCTGTTCAACAACGGCGGCAGCAGCCCGTCATTTAGCAAGCTGAATCAGGCCGGCGCCGCGTCGCCGCTGCCTGGCATCGATCCCGTTGCGCCCAGCGGCGATTCCTGGGAAGTGGAAGAGTCGCTGGACATCGAGTGGGCTCACGTCACCGCGCCGGATGCGAACATCGTGTTGGTGGAAGCGAACGATGACTCGGGAAATCTCTACACCGCCGATCAGGCCGCCGCGAACATCGCCGGCGTGTCGGTGGTTTCCAATAGCTGGGGCGGCGCCGAATATTCCGGCGAAACCACCACCGACAGCATCTTCAATCACACCGGCGTCACATTCGTCGTTTCCACGGGTGACTCGGGCGCCTACGCCTCGGGGACCACGACTATTTCTCCGCAGTATCCCTCCGTGTCGCCCAATGTAATTGCCGTCGGTGGAACCACTCTGACCGTCGGCGCGAATAACACTTACGGCAGCGAGTCCGCCTGGGGAAATGGAACTTCCAGCGGGAAAAAAAGCGGAGGTGGAGGCGGCATCAGCGCATACGAGCCGATCCCGAGTTATCAGGTCGGCAAAATCAACGGCCTGTCGAGCAGCCATCGCACGTACCCCGACGTCTCGATGGAAGCCGACCCCAGCGCGCCCGGCGTCGCCCTCTACGACTCGACCGACTTTGGCGCTTCCACGCCTTGGCTGGCGGGAGCGGAAGGCGGCACCAGCCTTTCAACCCCGATGTGGAGCGGGCTGATTGCAGTGGCCGATCAGGGCCGCGTCATCGGCGGCTACTCGGCGTTCACCGGCGCCACCCAGGCGCTGCCGGCGCTGTACACCCTCCCGGCCTCCAGCTTTCATGACATTACCACCGGTAACAACGGCTACGCCGCCGGCGGCGGATATGACCTGGCGTCGGGCATCGGAACCCCCATTGCCAACCTTCTATTACCCGCGCTGGTTCCCACTCCCGCGACAGCGCCAATCGTCACGGCCAATCCATCGAGCGTAGGAGTTTCAGCCGGGCAGAACGCGTCCTTTACTGCGGCCGCCTCGGGGAGTCCGGCTCCCACCGTGCAATGGCAAATCAGCACCGATGGCGGGAAAACCTTCGCGAATATCACCGGCAACGCATCAGCGACAACCACCACGCTCACGCTCACCTCGGTCTCGGCAAGTCAGAACGGCAATCAGTTTCGCGCCGTCTTCACCAATTCCGTCAACAGCGCCACCAGCAATGCCGCGACGCTGAGCGTCACCCCCTCCGGCACGCTCTCGGGCCAGTCCGCGGCGGCATCCTCCTCGTACAATCTGACATCACTGGGCACCGCTGACTGGGCGCATTGGGGCCGCGGCGGAACCTACGGCAACTTCGATCACAAAGCCGCCGGCGGTTCGCAAATCTCCAACGTCACCACTCTCGGCAGCGGCGCAAGCTACGGCGGATATTCCGACAACTCGCGCAACGCCTCTTGGACCGATGGAACCCCCGACGCATCAGACACCAGCGAGCACGGCTATATCTGGGCCAACAATGTCATTGGCGCCGGTTACTCGTTCACCGTTCCCGCGGATACCGCCACGCGCACGCTCTACATTTATGCCGGCGGCTACTCCAGCGGCAGCACGCTCACGGCTCATCTTTCCGACGGATCTTCCGCCGACGTTGTCTTCACCGCCTCGGGCAATGCGATCTACACCAACCTCTACACCATCACCTACAAGGCCGCCTCCGCGGGGCAGAAGCTGACCATCAGCTACGTCAAGAGCACCAATATCAACGGCGCCGGCGGCAGCGTCGATCTCATCGCGGCGGTCATGCCGGGAGCGCCGACGCAGGACACGATTCCACCGCAGGCGTCGCTGAAGTCTTCGCCGTCACCGATTACCTCCCCGTCGCAGTCGGCCACGTTCGCTGTCGTCTACACCGACAATGTCGCGCTGAACCTGAGCCAGATCCCCAACAGCATTCTCCAACTGAACGGCTATCCTACGAGCCGACAGGCGAACTACAGCAGCGAGACGATTACCAATAGCGCCACCGTCACGGCGACCTACGTCGCGACTGCGCCGCCATCCGGCGGATGGACCACCTCCGACAATGGAACATATTCCATTGTGCTTCCCGCCAGCTTGATCAGTGACTCAAGCAATAACTTCACGCCCGCGACCACGCTCGGAACGTTTCAGATTGCCATTCCCGCGCCCGACGCCACGCCGCCGCAGGCTCTGTTGCAGCCAACCAGCACGCTCACGAGTTCGGTCGCTTCGGAAACATTGAACGTCGTCTACACCGACAATGTCGCGGTGAACGAGGCCAACCTTGCAACCGGCAACCTGGCGCTCAGCGGCCCGACCAGTCAGACCGCCAAGTTCGTCAGCGCGTCGCCTTCCAGCAACAGCGCGACGATTACCGCGACCTACTCCGTCGCCGCGCCAGCAGGCGGATGGACGACGGCTGCCAATGGAACCTATTTGGTATCTCTCGCGGCCAACTCCGTCAGTGATACCAGCGGCAACTTTGCATCAGCGGCAACGCTGGGCAATTTCCAGATTGCGATTCCCGCGCCCGGCGCGGCTCGTTGACCGGCGGTCAAGCGATCGCCGCTTCCAGCTACAACCTCACCGCCCTCGGCACGGCCGACTGGGCCCACTGGGGCCGCGGCGGCACTTATGGAAACTTCGACCACAAGTCCGCCGGTGCTTCCCAAATCTCCAACGTCACCACGCTGGGCAGCGGCAGCTACGGCGGCTATTCCGACAACTCGCGCAATGCCAGTTGGACCGACGGAACGCCCGACGCATCCGACACCAACGAGCACGGCTACATCTGGGCCAACACCGCCATCGGCGCCGGCTACTCCTTCACGGCCCCCGCCGACACCACCACGCGCACGCTCTACGTCTATGCCGGCGGCAACTCCAGCGGCGGAACGCTCACGGCCCATCTCTCCGATGGATCGGCCACCGACGTGGTCCTCACCGCTTCCGGCAACGCCCTCTACACCAACCTCTACACCATCACCTACAAGGCTGCTTCAGCGGGCCAGAAGCTGACGATCAGCTACGTCAAGAGCACCAACATCAACGGCACCGGCGGCAGCGTCGATCTTATCGCCGCATATCTCGCGGGCGCAGCGGCGCCTGACACGACCAAGCCGCAGGCTACCCTGCAGCCGGTTCCCACGCTCACGTCGTCTTCAACTGCGGTGACACTCCAGATTGTGTACACCGATAACGTCGCGGTGAACGCTTCGAGCCTGGCCAGCGGCAACATCGGGCTGACCGGCCCAACCAGTCAGACCGCCACGTTCGTCAGCGCGTCGCCTTCGGGCAACGGCGCGACGATCACCGCGACCTACTCTGTCGCGGCGCCCTCAGGCGGCTGGACCACGGCCGCCAACGGAAGCTACACCGTCACCCTTGTCGGCGGCTCCGTCACCGACACCAGCAACAACTCCGCAGTGCAGGCCACGCTGGGCAATTTCCAAATCGCCATCCCCGCGCCAGGCGCCGGCTCGCTCTCCGGACAAATCGCCAGCGCCCCCTCTTCCTACAATCTCACAACCCTCGGCACCAGCGACTGGGCTCACTGGGGCCGCGGAGGCGCCTACGGCAACTTCGACCACAAAGCCGCCGGCTCGTCGCAGATCTCCAACGCGACCGTCGTCGGCGCCGGAGCCAACTCCGGCGGATACACCGACGCTTCACGCAACGCGACCTGGACCGACGGCTCCCCCACCGCCTCCGACAACAACGACCACGGCTACATCTGGAGCAACGGCGCACTCAACACCGGCTACTCCTTCACCGCCCCCGCCGACACCACCACCCGCACGCTCACCATCTACGCCGGCGGCAACAATGTTTCGACATCCCTCACCGCCCATCTCTCCGACGGCTCCGCCGCCGACTACACAGTCACGTCAGGAGTTTCCGGCCTGTACACCAATGTCTATACCATCACCTACAAAGCCGCCTCGGCCGGCCAAACGCTGAAGATCACCTTCCTGAAAACCGCCAACCTCGTCGGCACCAACGGCAGCGCCGACCTGATCGCGGCGATGTTGCATTGAGCGATTCCGCCAGTCCCCGACCTTCGCGCCATGGCGCTCGCGTAGCAGCTCGTTCCGACGGGATGTCTGACGCAGCGCGATCTGCCGAAGGCCCACGGCGTTTGCTCCGTAGGCTATCTTCCTTCCGGAAGCACCCCACACAATTGTCGCGCCGCAGAACCTGGCGCAGTGGCGAGGTAACTTCGAATCATGGCGACTGCGGATCTTGCCCTGGTAGGGCGGGATTCATCCCGCCGTTTTCTCGGCCGGCCAGCAAATCGGCGGGATGAATCCCGCCCCTACGCTGAGCCGATCGCGATTTTCGAGCGCCAACCCCCGCGGCGGAACTTGTCGTGGCGGAACTGTCGTAGCGCAACCTTGACGTGCGGTGGACGAAGCCATAAGATGAGGAACTCAAAGATCGCGGGGTAGAGCAGCCTGGTAGCTCGTCGGGCTCATAACCCGGAGGTCGGAGGTTCGAATCCTCCCCCCGCTATTCGATGATCTGATAGGGACTTGCGGCAAACGCGAGTCCCTTTTTTATTGGCCAAAAATGGGCATTTGTACCCCATTTTGTACCCCATCCGGCCGAGCAGGAAACGACTCGCCATCCTCTTTCCCCCGCAGTGCGGGAGGTTGCGATGGCTGGTCTCAAACAACGCGGTTCGATCTGGTATCTCACGTACTACCTGAACAAACGGAAGCAGGCGGTCTCGCTGGAGACCGAGTCGCTGCAGATCGCCAAGGAAAAGAAGCGGCAGTTTGAGTCCGCCCAGGGACGGGGAGCGGTTTCGTCGCTTCCCACGCAGACGCCTGTTGCCAATGTACTGAGCGGCTACGTGGAGCATATCCGGGCGATCAAGACGGCCAAGAGCGCGCAAACGGATCTGTATTACCTCCGCGACATGTTCGGACCGGTTTGCGATGCCCTGAAAATCACCAGCCGCAAGATCGGCCCCCGGTCCCGCAAGTGCAAGCCGCGCGAAGGACAGGACCGGCGCCGCCGGGCACAGCTGATCACGGCCCGCTATTTCGAAGCGATTGCCACCGCCGACATTTCCAAGTTCATTCAGGCCCAGATGCTCTCGCGTGGCCTCAAACCCAAAACCGCTAATCGTTACAGAGAGATCATGTCCGCGCTGATCAACTGGGCCACGACGCAGGGCGGCATCCGCATGGCCGGCGGGATCAATCCGGCGTCGGCGGTGCAGAGGTACAAGGAGAGCCCGCCGGAGATCCGATTCCTCACCCTTCCTCAGATCCAAGAGCAATTGGATCTGCTCGCCGATCGCCAGCAGATGCAGACGATGGCTGCCATGCTGATTTACGCGGGGTTGCGGCGCGAGGAATTGTTGTGGCTGACCATTGACGACATCGACTACGACACCGGCGCCCATGGCATGATCCGCGTGCGCGCCAAGTCCATCGGTGGCGAGTCGTGGAAGCCCAAGACCGGCGTCAATCGGGCGGTGCCGATCAGCAGCGATTTACGGGCGTATCTGGACAAGTACCAGCCGCGCATGTCCGATCATGGCTGGTTCTTCCCCGGGCCGCAGGGGCGGCGCTGGGATTGCGATAACTTTTCGCACGACCTGCGCGACATCAACCACAAGGCCCGCCTGCGGTGGGGTTGTCTCGACTTCCGCCACACGTTCGGCAGCCAATTGGCGATGGCGAACATCAGCTTGCACAAGATCAGCAAGCTGATGGGAAACAGTCCGGAGATTTGCCGTCGCCATTACGCGGCCCTGGTTCCCGAAGATATGATGGAGGTCGTGGAGTTCGCCCGTCGTCAGTCCGCGGCGGCGGCGCCGACGCAGCTTGGCAAAACCGCGTGATATCAAACGATAACGCTGAAAAGAGACGCGATGCTGTTATTCATAGATGAAAGCGGACACGATCATCACGACATGCCGTGCGAGGTGTTGGCTGGCGTGGCCATCGCGGAAGATAACCTGTGGAACCTGGTACAAGCCGTCCGCTCCGCCGAGAAGGATCGCTTCGCTGACTATCTGCGGAACCTTCGCGTCACGGAAATGAAGGCCAAGCGACTCTTGAAGCGCAAGCGGTTCAGAAGCGCAGCCCGCCCAATCCACATCCCGATACCGAACTGGCTCCGCTCGCCCACTCGGCGCTGAAAAAAGGTATGGCGGCCCACTGTTGTCCGGCGAAAACGTGGCGTTAGGGTCGGCATAACTCGATTTCCATAGGATCTTCTGCTCGGGTGTTAGGGTACACGATTTCAATTTCATTCGCCGATCTTCCGCACGTTTGCGGCAAGTCTCCGCGACCATACGCGGATGAACAATGGCCGCACCGTCTTCGCTCAACTTCTCGATCTGCTTCCTCGCCGAGCTTTCGACGGGGCCATCGAGCGGTATGCCGGGGAGAAAAAGGCCGGTCGCTTCTCCTGCATGGATCAGCTCCTCTGCATGATCTTCGCGCAACTCACCGTTCGCTCCAGCCTGCGCGAAACAGTCAGTTGCCTGCGTGCGCTCGGGTCGCGTCGGTACACGCGCTCCCCTGGGCTCAAACGATTTCCAGCAGGGCAGCCGAACTTCGCCGCGCCTGATTTTTTCTTCGAGAATTTGTTGACGTGCTCGATCGATTGAATCGGTATCCGCAGCGAGCATTTCCATTACCGTTTGTTCCGCCCGAACATGCCGCAAAAACTTATTGTCATTGAGGAGATGCAGCTTTCGTAGCTCTTGATAAAAAAGTACATCACGGGCCGTATCACCAGTTTTCTCCAAGAACATGCGGATGCTACCGGCCTCCCGCACATACATGATCGCCCGCTCGTCGAAGGCCATGATCCGCTCGAAACTCTGGATCCAACGCCTGAGTTCTTCTGACAAAAGTCCCTCGTCAATGACTCCGTAATCGACCGCAGACTCATCGACAAAATTAAACGCCAAATCAGATCTCGCGGAAATAGCCTCATCGGGATCAAGGCCCGCATAGAGCCCGCGGCACGCGCTGAAGTCGTCGTAAACTGCGCCGAGTTGCCGCACAATCACGGACTCGGCGCCTTCACAGTCTTCCAAAACCTGTGTCTGTCGCTCTTTATTGCAGCCACCCAATTAAATCGCGGACGTGAAAGGTCACATCGTAATCACCGCTGAGTAAGACCCTCTCGAACTGCCGGATTAGAATTGAATGCAAACGGCCCGGAACCATCGTTCAATCGCTCAGAGAGCCTGGCGAATAGGCCAATTGCTTCTCGACTTGATCGGTGAGTTGCCCGGGTGATAGCGCAGGCTGTCAGGGTACGCGGGACGAATGGTGACCCGGCCCAAAGACGCAAGCGGCGGGCGCGCGACCTTTACGACGGCTGCTGGAGTGCCCTTGCCGGCTCAGCCTTTCATTGCATCTCGATAGAGCGACTCGAGAAAGGCAACGACCGGATCGTCCGGCTTGCTGACAACGCGAATAACGTCTGATCCAACGTGCACCTGATACACTCGCTTGGCCTTGGGGTTGTCTGCCCCATCTTTCAAAGACGTTTTCGTGTAGTTCGGTTCGTTTCCAATCACATACGACACGACGATTTTTGAGATGTGATCTGCGTTGAGCAACAGCTCCTGCTCCTCGTGAGGTCTTGAAATTCTCACAAACATAAAGCTCAGGCCTTTCGAACGGCAGTGGGACGCAAGGGGCGAAGCGAGGCCTGGTTGAATACCGGGCGTTCAGGCAGCGGCTGCGGATGAGATCAGCAGCTTATCGAACTCGGCAAAATCCAGGAAGGTAAATAATTCCACCAGTTGCGGGTCAAATTGCGTGCCTGACCCTTTACGAATTTCTTCCAGAATCCATGGACGAGCCATTGCGCATCGATAGGAGCGGTTTGAACTCATCGCGTCGAATGTGTCGGCGAACGCAAGGATCCGCGCGACCATCGGAATCGCGGCGCCGCGAAGTCCATAAGGGTATCCGCGACCGTCCCATCGCTCGTGATGGTGAAGCACTCCCGGAAGATGAAGGCTCAAAGACGGGAGGTCTTTCAGGATGCGATAGCCGATCTCCGGATGTTTCTTCACAAAATCAAACTCTTCATCCGTCAGCTTGCCCGGCTTTCTGAGGATGGCTTCAGGTACGCCGATCTTTCCTATGTCGTGCAGCAGGCCGGCCACGCGGATTGCCTCGATCGTTTCGGGATTGAATCCCAATTTAGTTGCCAATTGCGCCCCAAGGCTCGCAACCCGCTCCGAATGACCGCGCGTGTACGGGTCTTTGGCATCCACTGCGGCAGTAAGTACCTTCAGAGTCCCCAGAAATTGCTGCCGTTGATCTGCAAATCGTCGTGCGTTCTGATGGAAAAGGCCCAGAAATCGCGCAGCCGCTTCCGTGAACTGCAGTTCATCGCTGCTGACATCCGGATCAGTTCCGCCCCGATTGCCTGCGACGATGACACCAACGGCGACGCCGTCGTGCATCAGCGACTGTGCGATGAGCTCCGAACCGGCTTTTGCTGCCAGGACGTTTTGGGTGGGGGATAAGACTCTGGCCTTCTTCGATGTGGGGATGGTCCCGAGGTATGAATGAAACTCCGGCTCCTTGCACGGGAGCCGTCCTGAATATTGGATTAAGCCCCGTAGCGATTCGAGAACCGACTCGCCTGCCTGAAATGCGACAGCCAACCAGCCATAGCAAAGAACCTCGCGCAGCTCATTGCCGAATAATTGCACTATCCGGCGCGGATCGTCGGTGCTGGTGAGCGATGTCGCCATCCGAAAAAGCAGATTGATCTCTTCGTACGACTGGGACAGGCTCGCGCTGAATCCCCCGATCGCCAAATGATCGGTCGCCGCGCGATTGAGATCGGTGTGATAGTTATTCAGAATGGAGACAAGCAGATCGGCGGGAACCTGCGGTGCTCGCTTACAGGAAAGATCCGCCACGATCACACCATCACGGCCGGGGAGCGCCAGCAACTTCAGCCCGTCGATTGGAGTGCTTGCGATGGGTTGGCCCTTGAGCCGGCAGTCGCGTGCGGCCGCGACGACAGCTGGAACCACACCGGCGTCTGCCCTCCCCGCGCGTTCATCAGGCGAGGCGTTGATGTTGAGCTGCAGGTCCAGACACCAGCAGTAGACGCCCAGATCCATGGCGCGTCGCAGCATTTTGGCCTGCAACGGAGAAGGAGGGGCTGCCGGGAGCGATTCATTCACGCTGCGTTTGCTCCGGCATCGGGGGCACCGAGAATCTCTTCGATTTTTGCCAACAACTGGCGCGCACTAAAAGGCTTGGGAAGGACCGCCCGAATGTGGGTGTGGACCAGCTCGCCGGGCTCTATTCGATGGCCTCGCGCAGTGAGTATCAACACCGGAATATGCGCGGTCCGCGGATCCGCCCGGAGCTGTGTCGCTGCCTGCAGCCCATCCAGCAACGGCATTTGATAATCGGAGACAATCAGGTCCGGCGACAACACCAAGGCTTTCTCGACGCACTCGAGTCCGTTCACAGCGATCTCTACTATAAGGCCGGCCTTTTCAAGGTTGTAACTTAAAATATGAACCAGATGCGGCTCGTCGTCAGCAATGAGAATAGTTTTCGCCGCCATGTTGCTGCTCCCCTTGCTATGAAAATGAATCGCTCCTTCGATCATCGGCGCAGGACGCAAATCTCCTTAACATACCAGGCTCTGTCTAAAAACCCTAAGGCAAAGTGTCCCACCTCCAGCTGCCGGGGATTTCTGTCATCGCGTTGCCTGTGGCATACCCCAACGGCGGGTTAGCGTAAATGGTCGGATCCTGGACTAGCGTGCTCTGGGCGGTGGTCTTTACGGAGCAGTCCGCTATCAGGGTTCCAATAATGTAAGTATTGGCGTTGAGCTGCACCGCGTTACTGCTGCCACCCATGATGTGAATGATGCCGTGATACTGCGGCGGGTAGTCATCCGCCGTGTCGTTGTCGCTCGCGCCCTTGTACGGCGTGGCAGGCGGATTAAGGTTCACACCGACGGAGCTTTCGCTCAGCCAGGTCGGGCTTCCCGAAAACGTCACCTGGCAACCTGAGCCGGATACCAGCAGAATTGGTTTGCCTCCGCCTCCAGGCTCCCATTCCACTGGGCCCTTGATCTGGATGTTATCTTTGTTCGGTGCAAGGATAAGCAATGTCCCGACGATGCGGCAATTCGTAATGGTCAGCGTTTGGTTACCTCCCATCGAGATTGCGTAGACCCCGTTGGGGTCGGGGGTGCCGTACGGGTTAGAGGCGGAAGACAATAGGCATTGCTGCAGATTGCCGCCGCTAAGAGAGCTGTAGTTGATGACAGTCGCGTTTTGCAGCAGATCGTTGAAGATGCTGGTAGAAGGCATCGCTTTCGACGCTGCGGGAGCTGTAATGCTTTGCGTTCCGGTCGCGGATCCGGTGGTGGAAAGCGCCTCGATGCTGGCGTAGACACTGCCGGACAGACTCACACTTGAATTGCTCGAAATCGGCCCGTTCGCCGCCTGAGTATTACCCGTCAACGTGATCGCGGCGCTCGAATGCAGTGCGGTCCGCAGCACATCCAGCGGAGTCCCGGCTGGTATCACCTGGACGCTATATACGCGCGTCACACTGCCGACGGTCCCAATTCCGTACACCCGAAAAGGCCGGAGGTAGTCGGCTGAGAGATTCCCGTCCACCTCATCTTTCAGAGCCCAGCTAAAACTCCCACGGCCCATTGCGTGCGTGACCACGGTCTGCCGACTGACATACCCACTTCTCCAGGTTCCAGGAGAAGCGGCGGCGGCAGCGTTGACGTACGAGATCGCGTGCTCTGTAGCGGAGAATGCCAGGACTCCCGCGGCCTCCCAATCGCTTCCTTCACCAGTCGTCTTTGCCAACACGCGGGAAAGCGTCAATGCGCCCATTCCCAGCACGGTCACAATGAGTGAGATTCCAAGCACGAACACGTAGGCGGACCCTCTGCGCCGTACCGCGATGAAGTTATTGCGAGCGGGTGTATTTGGGCGATTGCTCTTCATTGTGATGAGGAGATATTAAGCGGGTGAGCGCCCGTGTAGATCGTTTTCGCCGGAAAGCCCCCCTGTAACGAAACAGACACTCCGGTAATAAAATTGGTTTGAGCAGAAGGCACCAGCTCATACGCGCCGAATTGAGATCGGAGTCCTACCAGGGTGTAGCTCTTTCCGGACGGCGCGGTGACCACCACATTGATCTGTTTAAGCGTTGAGCCTGCCGAGATGGAAAACGTGTTCGGATCCACAAAGGCCACGGTTACGGTTTCGGACCAACCGGTGTAATCCGGGAGAATCGCGCCCCCCTGCGACGTCGGGGGACTGGCGGTGTAGCCGTTATAAGCGTCGACGTAATTGAAGGTTGGCCGGGTCTGCCCTGCCTGGGGCCCGAAGACAGGGTTCGTGCCCTGCTGCCGGAAATAGCATTGCATGATTTCGGTCATTAACTGCTGGGCCAGCAAAAATGCCGCTCGACTCTCCACTTGTGACTTGCGGGCTTGTGCGATGGATCCGAATGTGGCCGTGGAAGCGACTAACAAGATGCCCACGATGGCAACAGACAGCGTTGCCTCAACAAGCGTAAAGCCTCGATGTTTTTCGCGCGGGGGCTTTTGCATTGCATAACTCAGGGAATCGTTCCGAAGACGTAAAAGCGGGCAACCGTGGTCGAGACGCCCGCCGACCAGGAGGAGCCTGCATTTGACGTCGTCGACCAATAGGCATTGGAAAGAATGTTCAGCAGCGATTGGTCAATTTGAATGTTGCCAATGTCCTTCCCGCCATTGGCGGGAGTCAGAACAATACAAAGCGCTTGCAATGGGTTCTGGTTCGTCAATCCGGCGAACGGAATATCGATCCATTCATATTGGCTGCTGAGAGCCGACCCGTAAACGGTAGTCTGCGCAATCGTGGTGCCCGTCGGCCGATCAAAAGCGTCTGGAGCCACCAGGCTGACGTTCATGACGGCGTTCTGCGGTGCGCCCTTGAGCATCAGGCGAACTCGTGTCAGCGTGTACGAACTGGTGCCAAATGGCAATGTCGGAACAAAATACTGCGATCCCCAGTTCTGGTCGTCCATTTTGTAGTCTTTGAATACGCCGACCGCGGCGTCATGTGAGAAAAGCACCTGCTCCACAGGACCTGGCGCGGGTCCCATCAATCTGGGTGTGTATGCGAGGTTGAGGCTTTGGACGGTCGAAAGGATGGCCGTGGCTGGTCCACCGTTGAACTGGCGCAGAAGCGGGGTTCCCGACGTGCCCGACCAGCTATAGGAGACAATCTGGGGAGTTCCTGCATTTAACCGATCGGGGACGGTAAACGTCGTTGCGGTGGAGGTACGTTGCGTGAAGTTGATCGCGACATTCAGATCATCGGTCATCTGACTGGCTGCGTCCGCCGCCTGAAGCTGAGCCACATTACGAACCGACCCATCGGTCGTGGCCCGCGTCGCCATCATGACAATCGAACCGCACGCCAGCAGCAGAACCGACAAAATGATCATGCTGGTGACCATCTCGATCAGTGTAAAACCGTGAAGGGGCCTGCGGAAGCCGTTACGCTTCCGGGAGTGTTCTAAGTTCCCTTGGTCCCTAACACGGAGTTTGTTATGTCTGATGTGCCTGTTTCGTACGCCGCGTTCGTCGGCGTGGATTTGCATAAGTGTACCGTCTCGCTGTGTGCTGTCGATGCTTCGGGGACGCAGATCGCCGCGCTGACCTGTGACACCAAGTGCGTTGACCGCATCGAAAAATGGATGCTGGCGTTGCCGCGTCCCAGCCGCCTGGCAGTGGAAGCCGTCGGCTTTGTCGAGTGGTTCATCGACCGCTTCCGCTCCTGCGTGGACAAGATCGAGATCGCCGACGCGACGCAGTTGTCCAACCTCCGGGGTAAGCGGCGCAAGACCGATCGCAAGGACGCGGCCGACATCGCCCAGCGCCTCTCCCGCGGGGAGTGCCCGCTGGGATGGATCGCCCCCGAAGCAGTGATGCAGCTCCGCAAGCTCGGCCGGCACTGGCGGCATTTGTCCCGCACCCTCACCCGCGCCAAGCACGCCATGCGGTCGATGCTCCTGGCCGCCAACATTCGCGGTCCCAAGCTGGACGGCGCCGGCGCCCAGAAATGGCTGCTGGCCAATGGCGATCTGCTCAAGGACGTGCAGCGCGAAGCCTTCGGCAACTTCCTGGACCTGGTCTGCCTGATCGAGCGACAGCGGGAATGCCTGCGCAGGAAAATCATTTTTGCCAACCGCGACCGGCGATTCGCCTCCCTGATTGCGATTCTCAAGAGCGTGCCGGGAATCGACGAGATCTGGGCGTGCATCATCGCCGCGGAGATCGGCGAGTTCTCCCGTTTTCCCAACGCCGACACCCTCGAGTTCTGGGCGGGATTGACTCCCGACAACCAGGAGTCGGCCGGCCGGACCCAGTCGGGTCACATCACCAAGGCGGGCAGCGCCACGCTGCGCTGGGCGTTGTGCAAGGCCGCGGTCACCCTCTGCCGCTCCGACGCGAAGCAGGAGGCGATCCGCCAGCGGCTGATCGGACACATGGTCAAGCCCAAGGCGAACGTCGCGATGGGAAGACGCCTGCTGCGTGTCCTCTTTGCCATGGTCCGCGACGGGACGGCCTACCAGGGCCAGGAGCCCACCGGACACGAGCGGGCGGCCAACAAGGCCCGGCTCAAGCAACAATCTGCTAAGCAACAACCTGTCAAACAAGAAGAGGAGATGATCCTGGCATGACCAGCGGTTCGGCGGAACGCTTATGACATCAATAGTTCTTGCAGCCATGCAAGACGATGTCTCGTCAATCTGGAGACCGCGACTCGGCTTCATTCGGCCCGGCAGGCATTGGTTCGAATCGGACGCCACTGGCGTCGGATTCGGGTTCTGCTGGTGACTGCGACAGTGTGAATTCGGCCCGGTTGACGCGAACAAGGTTTTATTCGGCTCGGAACACACGGCCTGGCATTGCGACCCGTCCGTCCGATGACCGCATAGAGATGAATTCAACCGCCGCATCGCGCCGCCCGCGCGGTGCCGGATGGCAGCCACGGTTCCGCCGAGAACGACAAAGACTTGGGGGCTCTGCCCCCAAACCCCCGCCTCGTTAGCCTCCCCGCCAAGGGCGCAGGGGGAGTGCGCGAAGCTGATCGGAGAGAGCAATGAACGGAACTTAGCAATCAAGCCGTCTCGCCGTTGACAAGAAGCCCCTTCAGAGATGAAAGCACTTCGGCGAAGTCTCGTTGGCAGTCTGTTTTTGCGGCTCATTGGACGGTTGCCAGACCGGTGTTGGGATCAAGAATGACGGTTTTCGCGAAGGCCCCGGATTGAACTTTAACGGTTCCTCCCGCGGATGGCTGCCCGTATTGATCGAAGGAGACGGACGATCCTGATCCAAAAGACGCCGTGACCAGGGTCGCGATATAAGGGGCGCTGGACAGCTTGACGTTATAAGGAGACGTCTGACCTGAAAGGCCCGCCATCCCGGGAAGGCTGTAGCTGTTCGAGTTCAAATTAAACACCACGCTCTGCCCCGCGCTTGATATGCGTGCCTGTGAGCGCGCCAGGCCCAGATCAACAGCGATTCGCTGGGCGCCTGCCTGGGCCCGATAGAGTGCAAGCGAGTTCGCGTAACGAGGTCCGGCGATGGCGGCTAGAACGCTGATGATGGTGAGCATCAACACCAGTTCGATCAGTGTAAAACCGTGAAGGGGCCTGCGGAAGCCGTTACGCTTCCGGGAGTGTTCTAAGTTCCCTTGGTCCCTAACACGGAGTTTGTTATGTCTGATGTGCCTGTTTCGTACGCCGCGTTCGTCGGCGTGGATTTGCATAAGTGTACCGTCTCGCTGTGTGCTGTCGATGCTTCGGGGACGCAGATCGCCGCGCTGACCTGTGACACCAAGTGCGTTGACCGCATCGAAAAATGGATGCTGGCGTTGCCGCGTCCCAGCCGCCTGGCAGTGGAAGCCGTCGGCTTTGTCGAGTGGTTCATCGACCGCTTCCGCTCCTGCGTGGACAAGATCGAGATCGCCGACGCGACGCAGTTGTCCAACCTCCGGGGTAAGCGGCGCAAGACCGATCGCAAGGACGCGGCCGACATCGCCCAGCGCCTCTCCCGCGGGGAGTGCCCGCTGGGATGGATCGCCCCCGAAGCAGTGATGCAGCTCCGCAAGCTCGGCCGGCACTGGCGGCATTTGTCCCGCACCCTCACCCGCGCCAAGCACGCCATGCGGTCGATGCTCCTGGCCGCCAACATTGGCGGTCCCAAGCTGGACGGCGTCGGCGCCCAGAAATGGCTGCTGGCCAATGGCGATCTGCTCAAGGACGTGCAGCGCGAAGCCTTCGGCAACTTCCTGGACCTGGTCTGCCTGATCGAGCGACAGCGGGACTGCCTGCGCAGGAAAATCATTTTTGCCAACCGCGACCGGCGATTCGCCTCCCTGATTGCGATTCTCAAGAGCGTGCCGGGAATCGACGAGATCTGGGCGTGCATCATCGCCGCGGAGATCGGCGAGTTCTCCCGTTTTCCCAACGCCGACACCCTCGAGTTCTGGGCGGGATTGACTCCCGACAACCAGGAGTCGGCCGGTCGGACCCAGTCGGGTCACATCACCAAGGCGGGCAGCGCCACGCTGCGCTGGGCGTTGTGCAAGGCCGCGGTCACCCTCTGCCGCTCCGACGCGAAGCAGGAGGCGATCCGCCAGCGGCTGATCGGACACATGGTCAAGCCCAAGGCGAACGTCGCGATGGGAAGACGCCTGCTGCGTGTCCTCTTTGCCATGGTCCGCGACGGGACGGCCTACCAGGGCCAGGAGCCCACCGGACACGAGCGGGCGGCCAACAAGGCCCGGCTCAAGCAACAATCTGCTAAGCAACAACCTGTCAAACAAGAAGAGGAGATGATCCTGGCATGACCAGCGGTTCGGCGGAACGCTTATGACATCAATAGTTCTTGCAGCCATGCAAGACGATGTCTCGTCAATCTGGAGACCGCGACTCGGCTTCATTCGGCCCGGCAGGCATTGGTTCGAATCGGACGCCACTGGCGTCGGATTCGGGTTCTGCTGGTGACTGCGACAGTGTGAATTCGGCCCGGTTGACGCGAACAAGGTTTTATTCGGCTCGGAACACACGGCCTGGCATTGCGACCCGTCCGTCCGATGACCGCGTAGAGATGAATTCAACCGCCGCATCGCGCCGCCCGCGCGGTGCCGGATGGCAGCCACGGTTCCGCCGAGAACGACAAAGACTTGGGGGCTCTGCCCCCAAACCCCCGCCTCGTTAGCCTCCCCGCCAAGGGCGCAGGGGGAGTGCGCGAAGCTGATCGGAGAGAGCAATGAACGGAACTTAGCAATCAAGCCGTCTCGCCGTTGACAAGAAGCCCCTTCAGAGATGAATGCGTTACCCGGTCGCGATCGCTTTCTCATCGTCCTGCCCCGACAATGCCGCAATTAAAAAGCGATTGCCCGGCTCACGTGTGGCCGGGCAATCGGAACAGCGCATTTGAGTTTAGTAGGTGTTGTAGGCGGTTCCCGTGGCGTCGACATCCGTCGCCGGATCATTCACCCATACGGTTAGACCGTCGTAAAACCAGCCAAACGCACCGGTGCCAGCCGGGCCGGTGGCTGTGATCGTCTTCAGACCCTTGTTGGTCCCGACAGGCAATGCCGGGATCGACTTGATGTAGGGACCGTAAATGTGGGTTGCGTCCTTGGTGGCGACTGCCGCGCCGGTGATGTCCGTATACGTGGTCAGTTGGTTGATGAAGGTCGCAGGCGTCGTGCTGGGATAGGTCCCGCCATGTTCACTGGCGAACAGGTCGATGCCGCTGCGCATCTGCGAGAGATCCTGCATCACCGCCGAATCGTTGGCACCTGCCGCACCACGACTCATCTTCGGAATCGCGATCGCGGCGATAATCCCGATGATGACCACCACGATCACCAATTCGATCAGGCTGAACCCGCCTCGTACTTTTAGCTTCCGCTTCATTTGAGACTCCTCTGAAGATACCGTTTGCCTTATGACGACCTTCGTATCAGCAAGATCGGCCAATCGAACGGGAGGCTTAATACCTTTGGGTGGGTTTGATATGTTTAATGAGACTGCAGAGGCTGCTGTATTTCAGTTTCGGCGGGTTCCAATCGAAGTTCCACGCGTGCATCCCCGTCGGCAAATTCGGCTCCCATTCGACCGACCGAGATCAGCGCAAACCCATCAATCGACTGGCCCACGCTGACCAGGTCATTATCGACCCATGCCTGCCCGCCGTTTCGTGATTCCACAATCGCCTTAAGGCGGTGGCCGGATTGGAAGTTGAGCGCGCGGCGGCCGGGCGCGCCGCCATGGTAATTTTCTGCTCCCGCCATCCACGCGGTCGACGGAGAGAAAGCATCGCGAACCTCGATCGAAGCCCCGCCTGCCCGCTGCAAGGCCAATAAGCGTGTCGCGACGCTGCTTTCGGTCACCCCAACGATCGGCTGCGCAGCGCGGGCCTCTTTCCCAAGGCTGTCCGCGTCATTTGCTGGCATGGAAGTACCCATTGCCGACGCGGGCCCCATCCGGGCGGGAGTGCCGAAATTGCGATCCCACGCAAGCGCAGATCCCGACGCCCAGGAGCGATAAATAGATCTTTTGTGATTTGGTCAGCTTCATCGGTGCGTGTGATTTATCGTCGGCTGAAACCGACCCTGACTATGGCAGGGAAGCCGTCGTCATCGGGGAAGCGTTGGATATCTCCTGGGGCGCTGCGAGCCAGCGGAGTTCGAAATCGAAATTGCCGAGGGATCCCGGATCATCGGGATTCCCCGAGAGCTTAAAGGCATGGACGTCGATATCGGCCTGCCGCTCGTGCAGCAGATGGATAAAAGCGGCGCAGTTCCGATAGGTTCCGTGTCCAGTCATGCGAATGGGAACCACCATGAGGTGAGTCATCTGGTGGCGCTCGCCGGGCTTTAAGTCTTCCACCCGCAGATCACAGGTGCTGGACAGCGCCGCCAGGTCGGCCAGTCGCTGATTCAGCGCCTGCTGCGTCAGCATGCGCAGGGGCGACTGGGCGACCCGCGTCCGCATCTTCGCGACGTCGTTTGTCAGCGTCCGTATCTCCGTCACAATGCCAGCCACACGTTGTCGCTCGCGCGCGGCGGTCTGAAAATGTGCCGCGAGCTGACGATTACGAGCGTTTAAGGGAAGGATGGCTCCAAAAACAAGAGCGAGTGTCCCCACCGCCGCGACGGCGACTCCCGCGGCATCAATCGCGCCAACCTTTGCTGCGCCAATGAAGCGGCTAAATCGCATTATTCACCACTCCCGCGGATGTCTTGAAGATCACAGACCAACTGAAATCCGACGCAATCAGAGCCCCGCAATGCTTGCGGTGCTGTCTGGACCAACTCCACGCGCGAAAAGAAATTGAAGTCTTGGAGCTGAAGAACAAACTGCATTACCGCCTGTTGGGTGCGGCCGATTCCGCTTATTCGGAAACGCAGCGGAACGCTGTCGCGGATCGTCGTACCTGCGGGGGCGGCTGCCTGATCCTCCGTGCAATCCACCGCGTTCAGAACCACATTGTCCCCCAGGGCGTGCGAAACCGCTGCAAGCAGAATGCTCCAGTCGGGACGTTGCGAGAGTTGCAGAACCGACTGCAGATTTGTCCTTTGGACCGTTGATTCCTGCCGAAGCATCCCCAGCGTGGCATTGTATTTCTCCATGCTCCCGACGGCAGGGCTGCGTCCCTCGCGCTCCGCCCGGCTCAAAGCCGAATGGGCGTAAATCGCGGCCACGAGAATGAGCACGACACAATAACCGCCGTCGATTAATACCCAGCGCCGTATCGCGTACTGTGTGCGCTTCGCGTCAAGCCTTTTGCGAGGCATTAGGTTTTGATGATTCACCGCGCCTCCTTCCGCCAGAGCGCCAGCCCTAATGCTGAGATCATCGGCGCCGCAATGGCCTGGTCGGCGCCCGCGTTATGCCCGTCCAGTCCCGCAGAGGTCGTTACTCCAGACTCGGACTGAAATCGTTCCGCGATGCCCGGTATGACCGCTCCCCCACCGATCAATACGGCCTTCGACACCGCGGCTTCAGGATATTGATGCGCGGTGTAACCGAATGCCCGAACAATCTCCCGCAGCATTGCCGCCACGTGCGATTCGAGAACGTCCAGCAATTCGGTATTGTGCAGATCAGGCTGGCCAGACGCGGCAAATCCAACGCGCCATATTTCATGCTCCACAATCTCCAACTCGCCCGATGCAGCCTCCAGTGCCGCCTGATGCAGGCGTGCCAGCCCGCCCTCCCCCAACTTGCGGGTATAGATAACGGTATTCTCCCTGATTACCGTCAGGGCCGCCGCCTCCCAACCAAGATCGATTACCGCCGTCATTCCGGTGGCCGGCCCGGCCCGATGCTGGCAACCGTGCGCCGCGGCCGAGGAAGGGTCTTCAATGGCTACTACATTCAACTCCGCTGACTCGATCAGATCGATGTGGGATTCCAACTGGTCTGATGGCGCGCCAACCGCGAGCATATACGTTGCCTTGCTGGCGCGGGCCGGAGCGGGAAGTTCCCAGGCGGACATTGTCAGCAGCGCCGCCTCCTTTTTATGGACGCGGGCGAATTCAGCAGTCGCTATCTGCTCCAGGGGAAGGCCTGGTGCGCGGGCGGGCAATTCCAATATCGTCGTGAGCAGACTCGCCGCGGGAACTGCAACAACCACATCTCTTCCGGCAAATCGCCTGCGCTCCAGTACGTCCCTGAAACGGCGGACTTCCGACGCCGCAAGGGCGCACCGGGAACAACGCGCGGTAATGCGACCAAAGAACTCACGTCCCACCCCAGAGCGGTCTTTATGAGTTGAACAGCTTTGAAGGAATGGGAGCCCAGATCGATGCCCACGGGCGACAAGGTCTTGAATGGTAGTCGGCGCATTACCCACCCCTCGTTGCCGCGGTGAGATCAAAGAGCGGCATAAACATGCTCAATGCAATAAACCCCACGAGAACCCCCAGAACGATGAGGATGATGGGCTCGATGATGCTGGTGAGAGAGCGAAGCGTCACTTCGTTTTCTTCATCCAGAAAATCTGCAAGTGTGCTGAGAAGCATTCCGAGTTGGCCGCTTTTGTCGCCACTGCGCACTGCTTCACAGACTGATGGCGGTATCAACCGTGGATCGCTCAATGCGCCTGCAAGCGTGTCGCCGCGCGTGATTGCATCACCGGCATTGCTCAACAATTGCCTGTAGTAGTAGTTGGTCGCCGAATCGCGCGTGAGAGCGAGCGCATCCAGAAGGGGAACACGCCCCTGCAGAAGGATTCCGAGCAATCGAGCGATCCGCGCGGTGGCGAAGCTGCGGACGATGGCGCCGAATTGGGGCAGCGAGATCGCCATTCGGTCCAGGGCGCGCCGCCCCGCTGGAGTTCGCACCATGGTCCAGGCCCCAAAAGCCCCCGCCGCGATGATGATCGGCAACGCCCACCAATAGGCGCAAAAGATCGCTGAGCATCATCAGGAATTTGGTGGTGGGCGGCAACGGCGTGTCGAGCGTTCGAAACAGCGCGCTGAACTGCGGCAGAACAAAAATCAGCAGCGTGATGAGGACTGCCACTGCGACAACCGACAGCAGGCAGGGATAGATCATCGCGCCGATAATGGCGCTGCGAACGTGCACCTGCTTTCGGCTCAGAACCGCCAGTCGTTCGAGCATCGCGTCAAGATTTCCGCCGCTCTCTCCCGCTGCGACCAACCCGCGGCATATTCCATTGAAGTGCGCCGGATGGGCTTCCATCGCGGCAGACAGAGACGCGCCCTGTTCCACTTTTTCGCGCACATCCGAGAGGATGCGCTTCCATTTCGGATCCGTCGACTGTCGCTCCAGCGCCACCAGCGATTCGGTCAGCGGCGTTCCGGTCGCCACCAGAACGTGCAACTGCCGCAGGAACATCGCAACATGCTTCAGCCGCGCGCCGTGGCCAAATGCGGAGGTAGCATGGCGCTTGGTGGGGGGCTGTTTAGCACCCGCATCCCGGATCTCAGTGGTATACACCCCCTGCCGGCGCAGCTTTTCGGAAGCCTCGACGATGTCGCGCGCTTCAATGGTGTCTGCGACAGCAGCGCCTGACCGATTGAATCCCGTATAGGTCAGGTTCATGCGGCCACCCCTTCTTTTGCAGTTCCGCCACGAGCGTCTGACGCCGCCGGAGTTGCCATCGTTTCGTCTTCAGTGTGGGTGATTCCGATTACTTCCTCAAGGCTGCTCTTCCCCGCCATGGCGAGCAGCACCCCCTCTTCGCGAAGCGTCAAACCGCCGTGAATTTTCATCTGCTCGCGCAATTCATGCGAACCGCCTCCGCGGTGAATGACTCGCCGCATGGCCGGAGTTACTTCCATCACTTCATAAACACCCATTCGCCCCTGGAATCCGCTGTCGTGGCACTTGGCGCATCCGCTCCCTTTGCGAAACACGTGGCCGGTCTTGGCCTCCAGGCCCGCATCGCGAAGAGTTTCGCTTTCGGGATAGTATTTCGTCGCACACGCCGGGCAGATCGTTCGAGCCAGCCTTTGAGCGACCACCCCATTGATCGCGCTGGATAACAGATACGGCTCAACATTCATGTCCAGCAGACGCGCCACCGCTCCGGGCGCATCGTTGGTATGCAATGTGGCCAGCACCAGGTGGCCGGTGAGCGCCGCCTGGACTGCAACCCTGGCCGTCTCCTCGTCCCGAATCTCGCCGACCATGATTACATCGGGGTCCTGGCGCAGGATGCTTCTCAGTGCCCGCGCGAAGGACAACCCTATGGCGTCGTGAACATGAATTTGATTGATTAGATCGAGTTGATATTCGACGGGATCTTCGATCGTGACAATGTTGAGTTCAGGGCTCCGCAGAAGATCCAGCGCCGAGTAGAGCGTGGTGGTCTTGCCGCTCCCGGTCGGGCCTGTCACCAGCACCAAGCCATGCGGCTGACGAAGAATTCGCTTGAAAACCCCCAACGCCTCCGCCCGAAAACCGAGTTCCTCCATTTTCACGCGGAGATTGGCCTTGTCCAAAATGCGGATTACCAGCTTCTCGCCCAGCAATGTCGGCATGCTCGATACGCGCAAATCGATCTCCCGCCCCTCGGCGATCAGGCGGACGCGGCCTTCCTGGGGCAATCGCTTCTCGGCGATGTCCATTTTCGAAATCACTTTCACCCGCGAAACCACTGAGCCGTGCATTCCTCCCGGCGGCTTCATCAAGTCACGGAGCACGCCGTCTATCCGGTACCGGATGCGAGTCCCCTTTTTGTCCGGCTCGATGTGGATGTCGCTGGCGTGATCACGGATCGCGGTCATGAATGCGACGTTCACGAGATTGATGATCGGGCTGCCCGCAACCATCCGGTCCAGATCAGTGACCGGGCCTTCGTCGGTCGCTTCGCGCTCCACGACCTCAACGTCCGATTCGCTCAGGGATGAGAGAAACGCGTCGACGTTGACCTCGCCGCCAGCGTATTTGCTGACGAACTCGCGAATATTGCTTTCCAGGGCCAGAATCGGCCGGACTTTGCATCCGGTCAACTGGCGTAATCGGTCGATGGCCGGCAGCGACTGCGGCTCGGCCATCGCGACGGTAATCGTGTCCCGAACTTTGAACATCGGAATGGCGAGCAGTCGTTCTGCCTCCTCCTCGCCAATCAATTTCATGACTGCCGGATCAATCAGTCCGTGCCGGAGATGCACGCCCTGCACATTGAGAGTCTGAGCCAGCACCTGCACGAGCGTTGCGCCGGTGATGACTCCCTGCTCGACCAGAACCTGGCCCAGCATTCGTCCGGTGGCGCGCTGTTCAGCCAGCGCGCGGTGGAGCTGTTCGCTGGAGATCGCCCCCTGGCTCAACAGCGCATCGCCTATCTTCAGCTTTTTAGCTGGTAATGTCACAGGAAGCTTCTCACCGCTGTATTAACGTCCTCAAAATGATCGAATAACGAGTCAATTTCCGTAAGTTCGAAGACCTGGCGGACGGTCTTGTTGACCGCGCAGAGCTTGAGCACCTTACCGCTTTCTTCCAACAATTCCGTGAGTCCCAGCAGAGTCTCCAGGCCCACGCTGTCGACGAATGGGACCGCTGACATGTCCACCACAAACCGGCCGAGTGTCGCAGTCACCAGACCGCGCGCAGCTTTATCGAATTCGCTCGCTGCCGCTTCGATCAGCGGCCCTTCGGGCTTGAGCATGGTAACGGCGCCGTGCCGCTGCTGGAGCAGTTTCATAGGACCTCATGCTGCCGCGTTGGCCAGAGGAATGGTGGCGGTAAAAGTGCTGCCGCGGTTGATGATCGATTCCACGGTCACATCCCCGCCGTGCAATCTCATGACTTCACGAGCCAGGGTCAGCCCCAGCCCCGTGCCCACGATCTTGCCCACCCGCGAATCGGTCGACCGGAAGAACCGATCGAAGATCTTCTCGGTCTCCTCCGGTTTGATTCCGATTCCCGTGTCCGCGACGTCGATCGCAAGCTGGCCGTCGCGAACATCGACGCTCACCGTGACTTTGCCCCCGTCGGGCGTGTACTTGAGCGCGTTGCCAATAAGGTTGTGCAATGCGATCGCCAGCTTGTCTTTATCAGCCAGAAGTTTGGGAATTTTTGGCGAGATGCTGAACTCCAGGGAAATGTGCTTCTCTTCAGCCTGAGCGCGGTAATCAGTCTCAAGCTCCTTCACCAGCACATCGAAGTACACCTCGTCCCGGTGCACCGTGCTCGATCCCGCTTCGATCTCCGCAACCGACAACATCTCACTGACGATTCGTTCGAGCCGGCGGGATTCCTGATTAATTACGTTCAGGCAATTGGCACGCACTTGCGGGTTCTTCTCCCCTTCCTCAATGGCTGTTTCAGTATAAAGTCGGATGTTCGTCAGCGGTGTCCGCAGCTCGTGAGTCACCTGGGTAATAAAGGTGTTCCGCGCTTTCTCGGCGGTGCGCTGCTGGGTGATGTCTTCGATGATAATCATCGCCGAGTCCGCGTCCCCGCGCCGCACAGGGCGAATGCAAAACCGCAACACCCCGTTCCCCGAGTCACTGGATTGCTCAAGCTCCAGTGTCACGGGGCGACGCAGCTTGCCACCCGCGATCGCAACGATCGCGTCGCGATATTTCGGATCCTGAACCAGATTCGCGGCAGCGATGCCCGCCAGCGAAGTTCGATCGAGCTTCAGAAAAGTGCATGCGGCGCCGTTCGAAAAACGAACCCGCATCTTGTCGTCGACAAGCAGAAGCCCCTGTGACATCGCGTCGCATGCCGCCTCAAGATTATTTCCGCCTGCGCGCCGGTTCCCGATGGCGACAACCGCCTGGTTGGCAGTGCCGCGCTGACGCAGCTCATCCACCTCGCTCAACAGCTTGTTCCACGCCGCCGCGATCGGACCCAGCGTTGCATCAACTTTCAACGCAGTGCTGGAAGTCTCCCCGCGGTCGATGGCTGAGAGCGAGCTGCTGATGATCTCCATTTCCGCCAATCCCCGTCGACTGCGCCGGTAGACGAAGACGAGCAGGCACAGGCCGAATGCGCATACCAACGCCGACGGGCCGAAATTGGAGTCGTCCTTTGCCGCCGCGGTTGAGGCCTCCAGGTCCAGAAAGCCGGCGCCTTTGCCGGGCACGGCAAATGGGAATCGAAGCCGCGTGCCGCTGTTCGCGTTCACCGGAGCCTCTTCCGACGCATCGACGGTCCAGTGATCAGGAAGCTCGAATACGTTGACTCCGGCAGGCGATATGTCAGCAAGAACGCGGCCGGATCCGATCGAAACCGTGCAGGCATTGAGCCTGAGCGCCCGCCCCACGGTGGCCGTCAGCTGCCGAAGTCCAGCCAGATCACCGGCGGCAAGCAGTCGCTGCGAGCGTTCGCTTAGCACAGGTCCAATCGCAGTCATCGTGGCAAGTCTTTGGTTCGCGGCTGATTCCTTATTGGCTCGATCCGTCAGCCACGCATTCGCCGTGAAGCAGACCACAAGAATCAGCGCAAGGGCGATTCCCAGAAATGCCACTCCGCGCTCACCTCGTTCGAGGAGTCGAAAGCGCCAGTGAAAAGGAACAAGTTCGGCAATCAAGGTCACCTACTCCTGCAACCCCCATAAAGCTCATATCACTAGCTTTGTATCGGATGCTCATCGCAGGCCTTAAAGGAAATGCCCCGCCATCTTCGCTTATGCGGAAATAACCGCCGATAACAACGTGTCTTCCGTTTTCCCAATACGCTTGAGCTGGCTCGCGCCAGATTATCGTGCCCAAAACGCGAGCGTGCACATCCTCAAACTTGAGTCCACGCCTTCCGGCTGCCGAAGAGGATTTGAGCATTATCCAATAACGCATGAACGAACAGGTGATCATGTACATGTCACAATCAATATCGAAGAAGTGGTTGGCGATTCTTCTCGGGTTGCAGGCCGCCACTCTCCTCACATTATGGGGTGCCTGCCCGTCGGCAACACCAGCCATGGCGGATGGCATTCCCGACGCGGGTGCTCAGCGGGAACAAATGGTCGAGCAGTTAAAAGCGACCAATGAAAAGCTGGACAAGCTGATAAGCGTCCTGTCAGGCGGAGACCTTCGAGTCCGGCTCGCAAAGCCCGATGATGCGCCGTCGCACCGATAACCAATGGACGAAGTCCTGAAACTTCCTCCCGGCCGGGCTCATCACAGGTCATGTGCCCAGATCGCCACACGTCACCGCTCCCCTAATGCGTCCAAAAATTCCACGCTGCCGGTTGCCGGGGAACCCTCAAGTCCTGGGCTGTTCGTGTCGAAAAGAGCAGCTAGATCATCTGTCCGTTTGAGTGGATCCCTGGTTCTCCGCGACTCGCTATAAGCCAGCAATTAACCGTTCTGTGTTCATATGAAAAAGCGGTTCCATGTTACCGCACCTCTTTTTATAGCTTCGCTGGCCGTTTATTCCGGTCAGGCGAACCTGGCGGATGCTGCGGGATCTTACGATCATTCCGTTGACGCTGTGGCCACCTCTCAACCGGCGGCGGCAAGCGTGACGCGGACGCAGGTGGCGGTCAGCGACGCCGGCACGGTTGAAATCCACGTCAATAATGCGAGCCTCCCGGAAGTCCTTCGGATGCTCTCCCTGCAGACGCGTAAGAACATCATCGCCAGCAAGGATGTTGAAGGCACCGTTACGGCAAATCTGTACAACGTGACCTTTCCCGAAGCGCTCGAACGCGATTTTGCAATCCAACGGGTTTGTCTATCGCGAAAAGGGAAGCTTCATCTACGTCTACACGCCCAAAGAACTCGCGGACCTGGACAAAGCTGCCAGGCACATGGCGACGGAAGTATTTCATCTTTATTACACACCCGCTGCCAACGCCGCCACCATGATCAAGCCGGCGCTGAGTTCCGAATCTCAGTTGGCGATGACTAGCGCCGCGCAGTCCGGAATCGAAACCACGGCAGTGGAAGCCGGCGGTAATTCGCATTCGTCCGAAGATATGCTCGTCGTCACTGACTACACGGAAAACCTCGAGAAGGTCAGGACTATCCTTAAGGAAGTTGATCGTCGCCCCCAGCAGGTTCTTGTCGAAGCGACAATTCTCGCCGCCACTCTCAACGACAGCAACGCTCTGGGCGTGGATTTCAGTGTCATGAGCGGCGTGAAATTCGATCAACTCCTCAGCTCCCCTGTCCAGGCAATCGCGAGTGCCGCCGCGGGAACCCTCCAGGATACCGGCGGCAAAGGACTGGCCAATTATGGCGTCGGGCAGACAAGCTTCACCAACAACCTTCCGCCGGGTGGCCTGCGTGTCGGAGTATTGTCAAACAACATTAGCGTGTTTGTGCAGGCGCTTGAGTCGGTTACCAACACAACCGTCCTGGCCAACCCAAAGGTCCTGTCGCTGGATAAACAGCGCGGGTATGTGCACGTCGGGCGAAGCGACGGCTATCAGACCACCACCGTCAGCGCCACCACTTCCACCCAGACCGTTCAGTTTCTCGATTCCGGGACCACCCTCGTCTTTCGCCCCTACATCGGGGATGACGGTTACGTCCGCATGGAGATTCATCCTGAGGACTCGAGCGGCGGTCTCACCAGCTCCAACCTTCCTTTTAAGACGACAACAGAAGTAACAACCAATCTGATGGTCAAGGACGGCCGAACTATTGTTATCGGCGGACTGTTCCGCGATTCGGCAACCACCAGCCGCGGCCAGGTGCCCGCTTTGGGAAACATCCCATATCTCGGCGCCTTGTTTCGACAGCAGCAGGATCAGACCGTCCGGCAGGAAATTATCATCCTCCTCACTCCCCACATTCTTAAGGATGACTCAGCCTACAGCCGCCTGTCCGAAGCAGACCTCAAACGCGTGGAGGACCTACGGGTCGGCGTCCGCAAGGGAATGATGTTCTTCGGGCGCGAACGCCTTGCCGAACTGGCCTATGAGAATGCCGTCAGCGAAATGGGCAAACCCAGGCCTGATACAAGTCTGGTGCTCTGGCACTTGAACGTGGCGACCAACCTGAATCCCACCTTTCTGGAAGCCATCGAATTGAAGGAAAAGGTCAGCGGCAAGCGCGTAACCGACTCCGACAACAGCATCATTCGTAATTTCGTGTCACAGGCGGTCCTCGGCAGCACCGAACTACAGCCAGTCCCGGTCTCCCCAAATCTTCCTAATCCTCCGCCACCAAATAACTGAGGCGCCACATGCAAAAGATTCTGAGAACTGCCGCCGCATCCGGCCTGCTGTTTATCGTTGGCTGCGGGGGCGGCGGCGGACTGACTCCAAACCAAAAGGTCCAGGCAAACAAACAATGGAATGACGCCCGCGCCAATGTCTTGGCCAGCCTCGCGGCTGATCAGTTCAAGAACGGGAATCTGGAAAAATGCCAGGAAACGCTCGACCAGGCATTGCGACTGGAACCGGATAAAGCGCCCTTGCACATACTCGCGGCAAAACTCTCGATCGAGCAGGGTGATCTCGAGCCCGCCGAAGCCCACCTCGCTGCGGCTCGTCGCCTTGATCCCAGGAATGCCGAGGCAGACTACCTCACTGGAATCGTGCTGCAACGGTGGCACAAATCAGAGGAAGCCCGCGCGGCCTACGCCGCCGCCGTCCAAAAAGAGCCCGCCGAGCTTTCCTATCTGCTGGCCGATGCGGAAATGCTCGTTGCAATCGATAAGCCCGCGGAAGCCGTTGCACTTCTGCAATCGAAAGCCGCTTTTTTCGAGCATAGTGGTGTCATCCGTGACGAGATCGGCCAGTTGCTGATTCAGCAGAAGCAATATGCAAAAGGCATCGACGCACTGCGCGAAGCAAGCATCCTCTCAAGTGAGGATCCCACGATCCGCGAACACCTGGCGTTCGCCCTTTATACTGACGGGCAGTTCGTCGAAGCGGCCGCCTCCTTTAACCGTCTATTGAAAGAGCCAAACTATCAGAGCCGGGCGGACATCCAGGCCGCCCTGGGGGACTGTCTGGCTCGCAGCCAGCAACTGACGGATGCGATCAAGCAATACGATGCGGCGACCCGACTGAACCCGGGGTGCTCGGGGTACTGGCTAGGTTTTGCCAAAGTGGCGGTGCAGCTAAATGATTTGCCGCGTGCCGACCTTGCCGTACGCAAGGCGATTTCACTCGAGCCGGCTAATAGTGACGCCCAGTGCCTCTTCGGCTACATAAGTTTGAAGCAGAATAAGCTGGCGCAATCGCTCGCGGCATTCCGCAATGCCGCCGAGCTAAATCCCACAGACAGCGTCAGTGTATGCATGCAGGGCTACGTGTTGGACCGGATGGGCCGAAAGGCAGAGGCTCCCGCGTTCTACGCTCGCGCGCACGAGATCGATCCCGACGACGCGCTAGCCAACCGGCTCTGGATGTCCGCAGGCGGAACACGCTGATCGAGCTTCAGAATCTCTCAATAATCAAATTAAACGCTCTCGTTCTTGCGAAGGTCGCTATCGCCGAACCCGCGCGAGCAATCTAAAGCCGGACGCCCCGTTACGCCCGGTAAATACACCGCAGTCTGCGTGATGGGCGTTTTTCTCCGTAGGTGGTGCGCTTGCCCGAAGCTATTATTCCCGAACGGCTCAGCGCGGCGTCCGCACCACCATTCCACGGACGGATCAGCCGGGGCTCCCGTGCCTCAGAGGCTTGTGATATGGCTGCGCGATCTGTTGGAAAGGTTTCGTCCCCGCCGGCACGCCGGTGGGATCTAGCATCGCAAGCGCACGTTGCGCCGGACTGTAGGCGGGTTGTGTCCGGATTGCTTCGTCCTTTCTGACCGCCAAAATTTGTACCCCAAACTGTACCCCAAAAGTTGAAAAACCTGATAAACTTGGGGAACATAGCATTGATACGCCGTGGTCAGAAACCACGGGTTTGCCGTTACTTCCAACAAGATCATGGTTTTGCGCGTCAGAGGTGAAAGACCCTCATAACCCGGAGGTCGGAGGTTCGAATCCTCCCCCCGCTATGTTACTCGTCACACAAGCCCCTGATTCGTCAGGGGCTTGTGTCGTTTCTAGGGCCAGCGGATGGAGCGACCCGTCTGCATCGACGCGAATCGGGCCGATCCAATCTTCCACGAATCGGTTGAGCTTTGCCGGGGTGATGGCGTCCGTCAGGGATGCTTTGACCTCCGCAACTGCCTGCCGCACGGCATGGATGAATTCGTCCAAGTCGTCATTGGCCGATTGAGCCGTGCGGGCCATCGCTTGATTGAGCGAATCGCGTTTCAGTTCAAAGTCGCCCAATTGCCGGGAGATTGCCCGCTTGGCCACCAAGTCGATGTCGGGATCGGTCAGTAGGCGAGTCAGCCGGCCGATCGACTGATCGAGTTCCTTCACATCGGCCTGAATTCTTGACACCTGGCCGCGGTTGAAATCCAGTTGCTTCTGCGCTTCCTTTACCGCGTCCGGCAATGAGCGATTCGGTGTCCTCAAAAGCGAAGTCGAATGCCTGACGCAAATCGGCTTCCAGCAAATCCTCGCGAACACAAACGCCGCAATCACAACCGTCCGGCCCAAGACGTTGCCGGGTGCCGCAGGAGTAATAGCGATATTCGCCTTTGGCATTCTTCGACCGCCGGGCGTAAAAGACCTTGCCGCAGTGGGCACAAAAGAGTTGTCCGGTGAACGGCCGCAATTGATTGAACGGCCTTGCTTCGCGTCCGGGGCGGGCACGGACAATCAATTTTTCCTGTACGGCTTTGAACCCTTCATCGGAAATGATGCGGAGCGACTCGTCCGTATATGCCATGTGCTCGGTCACGTCTTTCATCCGTGGAATCCGAAGCCCAGTATCCTTGTTGAGCTTCATCCGGCGGCGGTTGAACCGAACCTGTCCGACAACCATCGGATTCGTCAGGATTCCCCGTATGGTAGTGAAGCACCAGTCGGCACCCTTACGAGTGGACACGCCCCGTTCACGCAGTCGACTGGCCAGTTCCTTAACCCCGACGGCTTCCGACAAATACTCATGGAACAGGGACCGAACCACTTCGGCCTCGTGAGGATCAATGGCCAGACGTTTCTTGCCACCATCATCGATGATCCTGTAGCCGTAGCTTGGATTGCCACCGGTCCACTGGTGCGCTTCGAAACGCTTCACCAGTCCGGCTTGGGTGCGCTCCGCGAGTGTTTTTGAATAATGCTCCGCGACCACCAGTTGAATGCCGCGAGACAAGGCTTCCTTGCCTTCCGTCGCGGAAATGACCTCGACACCACACTCTTCCAATTCGGCGACCATACTGTGCGTCTCAGCCGCACGGCCCAGGCGGTCGAATTTATAGACAAAGACGCGGGCAATGAGTCCGGCTTCGGCATCCTCGATCAACTTGAGCAACTGCAAACGCCCGCCGATTGCACGGCCTGTGCGGGCACGATCCACGTAATCAACGCACGGCCCGCCACCGACGCGAGCGCGAGCATTTTGGAATCGAGCCTGTTAACCGATGAGGAGCGTCAGAAGATGCGAGAGCGACTGAAAGAGAATTTGCGCCAGTAACCTCGCGCGGCACGGCCGGCCAGTTGGACATCACCGTGAATTTTGGCGACAACGAACGGCTAAAGCAGGATGATTGGATCTCGACGTCGCCATTGAACAAGATGACCCCCAATGGTCAGGCAAGCGGGCTGCCTCCGGCTGATGCAAGCGATGAGGAGGTCTATGCAGTCGCGGAGAAAATGTCGCGGATTCGGGAGTCTATTCCAATTCCCAACGATCTGGTTACGAGCCTCACATTATCACAGTTCCACGCGAGGCTATTCACACGTTCGATAATGATCCCGAACTCGTTCCGTCGGCGGACGGCCTATATGGATTCTATGTGACTCTGCATGACGATCGCGCCATCGTTGTCTGCCACGATCCGCAAGCGGGCATAATCTGTCGCCTGCAAGTCGTGGATCATTGGAGCGGGCCACCGGCTCGTCGCAACATTCTCAATGTGCAGTCCGTGGAACTCCCCAGAGCGGATATCCCGACCACGCCGAGCTTCCGGCAACCTCGACTCGACGCTTGTCCAGCGATGCTTCGGCGGCCGTGTCACAACCCATTGAGATCTTCGCGCGCTGCGCAAATTTTCCCGGGCAGGCGATCAGCCAAAAGATCAAGAGCCGCGAAGACGCGAAGACGCGAAGACAAACGCGAAGGAAGACAATTCAATTGCACCTGAAACCCCAAGGCACAATTCCCTGGGCTTCGATCCCGCATTTTTGATTTTCTTACCTTCGCGTCTCTCTTCGCGTCTTCGCGACTTCGCGGCTCTTCGTTTTGGTTGCGGCCGAGCGAAGCGAGGCAGCGCTGGGACTATCTATCGCGCCGTTTTCCGCGGCCGCACCGGCAGCCGAGAGGCGGCGGATTCGTACATCGCATTCACCAGTTCGCTGTGCACGATTCCATGCGCGGGTGACGTTCGAGGCTCGTCGCGCCCAAATATCGCGTCGACAAAGTTGTCGATGGGCGTGGTAGCCCTGCCGCCCAGGTCGGCGGGAACTTCGGTTTGGCCGTGCCAGCAGCGGATCCATTTGGAGTACCAGCCGTCGACGTCAATCTTGCCGTTGTCGAAGAAGAAGCTGAGGGCGCCGTGATCGACCGGGCAGTTGCCGTTGATCATGAGGTTGGCGATGACGCCGTTCTCAAACCGCACGTTGACGCACGAGTTGACATCGACCCGCAGGTTTTTTCGATCGACCCACGCAAACACCTCGTCCACATTCGATTCAACCGACCAGCACAAGCTGGTAATCAGATGCGCGCCGCTGTCATAGGCCTGTCCACCTCCGGAAAGCTCGGGATTCTGACGCCAGGTACCGTTGGTGTAGCGCAGCCAGTTCTGGGCGAGATAGCCGCTGACCATCTCAAGTCTGCCAAACGTTTGATTTCGAATGATGTTGCGAACGAACAGGAAATGCGGCGTGCAAGGGGTGTTGTAGCCGATGGTAAAGGTCTTGCCTGACTTTTTGACTTTCTCGGCCAGTGCATGCGCTTGAGCCGATTCAGTGACCATCGGCTTTTCCATGAGCACGTGGCAGTTGGCCGCCAAGGCCTGCATCCCGTGCTCAAAGTGAGCCGTGTGCGGGGTCGCTATGATGACCGCATCCGGGCGGCATTGGCGGTACATCTCCGCTGGATTGTCGAACGCTTGTGGGCGCGGCGATCGATCCCGCCAGAATGTTTCGATCCAGCGATCGACGATCTTCTTGTTCACATCGCAGCAGGCGACAAGCTCGACATCCGGATTGGCTTTGATGTTCGGTGCATGAAGCCCAGCCATGTGACCGCAACCCAGCAGCGCGAGTTTCACTTTACTCATCTTGCGTTCTTTCCACGTTGGAAGCGTTTGATGTTGCCAGAAGCTGATCCATTTTTCTCAGGGCTGCTTTGCGGAAGCCATCGTGCTTCATCAAGCCCATGTGATACTCGTTTTCATCCACGTGGAATCCTTCGATCGCATTGCGCGTTTCGTCCAGATCGATCGCGCTGTACCAGTAAACGCGCTCAGCCGGAGCACGCGCGGCCTCCTCCAGCGCCTGGACCTGCAGCTCATATTTGGCTTCGCGTTTGAGCGCGAGGTCCCAGGTGGCCATGCCGGTTTCGGTAATCCAGACAGGCTTTCCTTCCGCATGCTGGGCTATGCAGTCAATCTTGGCGTCCCACCCGTTCCAATGGTCTTGCCAGTCCCAATTGGGATGATCTGGAAACCACATGCCGGGAAAAGCGTGAATACCGACGACGTCAATGTATTGCAGCACGCCGCGCCGGGCCATTAATTTCAGCCAGTGGGGATCGACTGGAATCATGCCGCCGAGCACCGTGTGGCGGCCCCGCTGCTTCGCCCAATATGCCGCGGAGCCGATCATTTCGGCGAACTTATACCAATCGGGGTCGCAGTCGATGAAGTTCCACTTCATACGGTTGTTGGGTTCATTCCATAATTCCAGATGATGCCAGGCGTCCCCATACTCGGTAATGATTGTGTCGATGAAATCAGCATAATCGCGCAGGCGGCGCGGGGCGCATTGCACGCGGGCTGCTCGCCGAGGCTGGGCGGGGTGTGCCAGACTGATAACAGAATCTCGACGCCCGACTGGCGCAGCCGATCCATCTGCCAGTCGTACCAGTTCTTTCCACCGGGCCGGAGATAATCAGCCCAGGAGATGCCGGTGCGGAGATGCCGCACTCCAAGTTCGGCGATCAATTCCAGCGCCTGATCCACACCAGCACGGTCTTCATAATGAAACCACTGACACACGCCGAACTTGTCACGCAATGGCGGCGCTGGCGGTCGGCAGGCGCTGGAACGGAGAAGCTTCCCTTGCGAGGAGGCCGTCATTATGAATCCTGTCCGCTGGCAGCGATGCCAAATTGTTCTGCCTCGGCTTTGTCGATTTCATCGGCGACGCGCAGCGGATCAACGTCGCGCGTGATGTCCTCAATCTCTTCAGCGGCGGGCCGGGCGACTTTCATTGCTTGCGCGATGGCATCGAGCAGGCGGATTGCACGCGTCAGCTCATGTTCCGAAAGCAGGTTGATCTGCAGATCGAGCTCGGCCCGGCGATCGGCAAAGCGCTGCATCCGGTTCTGCGTGATCAGAATGAATGTGGACAAAAAAATTGCTTCCACGGAAGCAATCATCGCCAGCATGACGAACGGGAACGGATCGAAGGGTTTGATTCCGCGCACCCAGCCGGCGTTGATGATGATCCACCCACCGAACCAGAGGGCGTGGAAATACACACACCACATGCTCCCGGCAAAGTCGGTGATGGCGTCCGAGACTTTTTCGGATGCCGATTTGCTCCGTTCCATTTGCGCGCGGCGCTGGTAAGCGGCGCGGATATTTCGATGCACCACCTCTGCCATGCCCGGGCGCCAGATTGCGGCGGGAGACCTTTGGGCTCTTGTGCCATCGGAAAATGTCCAGGCCATCAGTGCCCGCCGCGATGGCGCTGTGCTGACTGTTTCTTCGATCCACCGGAGGCCTTGCGCCCGTGGTCGCCGGCGTTTTCGCGGCTGACGAGCTTGTTGAAGTTGCTCTTCTTCCCTTCAGAGGTTTCTTCTTCGTAGACCAGCGCCAGGCCTTGCTCGTCGAATTTGTCGAAGAATTCATCCCAGGAGATTTCCTGCAACGAGTCCTCGCCGGAGTATCCCGGGAAGTTGAGCCGGAGGAGTCCGACATCTTCGCTGTCGCCCGTCCCTTTGACGCATGAGGGTTTGGCGTCGCGAGCCTCGGCCCATTTGCGGATTTCCTCGTGATCGGTGGTGGTATGCGATAATGACTGCGATTTCTTCTGCGTTGCCATATTGGACCGCCTCATCTGTGGCCGTTTTGGTTAGATCTATCCCTTCCCCGACGCGTCGCCACGTTGACCAGTCGCGGAAGCGATCTCGGCGGCGTTCCATGTCGCGATGGACGCCGGGTGATCCGGATCAGGCTCACACAAGTAAAATTCGTGCCCCGGCTGGGAAATGACCCGCATTCCCGCCGATCGCAGGATGGCCGCGCACGCGGCGTGATTGGGCGCCCAGATGTTGGTGGGATCGCCGGCAAAGCCATGCTCAAAGAACGCCATCTTGGGCCAGCCGTCATTCAGAAGAAGACTGCGATCGGGAAAGCCGCGATTCCACGTGGCTTCAAATACTGAATCGCCCGGCATTTGGAGCGTTTGGAACAGAAGCAGCCGGGTTGTGCGCTGGCAGACGATATCCAGTGCCAGCGTCGGATAGCGCAGGTGATAGAAGACGCCCATGAAAAGGACCAGATCAAATTTTGCCTCGTCGCGCGCCAGATCGTAAACCTGCTTTTTCTCGAAGCGCGTGCGATCTGTGAGGCCATATTGCCGTGCTGCCCAGCGCGCTTGTCGCAGATAACGCTCATCACAATCGATGCCGAGCACGCTCGCTCCGCGCCTGGCGAGCTCAAAACTATAGAAGCCGGCGTTGCAGCCGATGTCGAGGCATTGCCAGCCGCTTAGATCCCTGGGAATCGCCGGGGACACTTCGCGCCACTTAAAAGCCGGGAAATCGCCCAGCCAATGCTGCGGGCACGTCTGCACGCCGGTAGGCAAATGCAGGTTGTGGAACCACGGCCCCAGCGACTGGATATCCAGCTCTTGTCGAGCGGGATCGGATTCGGAAGTGGTCGGTTGTGCGCGTGTCATGGGAACTCGACTTACCTAGTGATGCGGCCCAGCGCTTCCAGCGCATACCGCTCAAGTTCAGCCGCGCGGTGTGCCGCGGTATGCGCGCTTAAGACACGTTCCCGGGCGTTGGCTGCAATGCGCAAACGATCGGGCTCAGTCATGTTCCGCAGATAACCGAGCGTATCGTCTGCGTCGCGCGCGATGAGAAGATCTTTTCCAGGTTCAAAGAAACGATCGAGACCGGGCCAGTCGTCGGTGATGATCGCCACGCCACACGCCGCTGCTTCGAAGAGCCGGACACTGGGCGAGTAGCCGGCTTGAATCATGTGCTGCCGGGTGATGTTCAGTGTAAATCGCTGTTGGTTATAGAATTGACGGTGCTCGCCGGGAGGCAGATGCTCGATGCGGTCTACATTGTCCGGCCAACGGATTGTTTGCGGGTACTGCGGCCCCGCGACGACAAAACGACCGCATGGCCAACGCTCAGCCGCGTGCGACAAAAGCCGATCCAGGGATGGCTGGCGATCGACGCTGTGGGTGCCGAGATAACCCAGGTCCCACCGGTGCGGCCGAGGCTCGATCGCATAAAGCTCCGGGTCGACCGAACAATACAGAGGCACAGCGCGCTTGGCGCACGAACTCATTCTCGAGTCGATGGAGTGTTGGGCCGCCGGTGAATGAAAGGTAAAGGCCGTAGCGCGGAATGAGATCTGGCGCGAGATACTCCAAATCGCCGCGTGCAAGCTTCGCCAGTGTCACCGGCGTATCGATGTCATAGAACGCCGTGATGCCCCGGGCTGTATCCGTGACACACCGGCCGACGGCGACACCGTCGGGGACGTAGGAACCGACGATCACCAGATCCGCCCAGCGTATTCGCTCGGAGTAGCGATCGATCAGCTCGTCCACACTTTGGTAAAGCCGAGTTGTGCCATACGGCGGCTCGGGGAGATCACGGTTGGCGGCATACCACGGCTTATCGTGCTCGAGGAAAAGAACGTCGTGCCCGCGGCGTGTCAGTTCGCGCACCAGCCCGCGGTAGGTCGTCGCATGGCCGTTGCCCCAGGAGGAGGTGATGGTTAAACCGATAATGATGATGTCAAGCGGCTCGCGGGGCGGCGCAGAGGGAAGAGTAGCGGGTTGTGAAAGCAGTGACATGTTCAACTCGCCAAAGCCTTGGAACAACGGCGCGCGCCCGGTGCGAGGCCGCAGGCGCGCTCCAGTAATGTGACGCGCCGGTCATAAGTGTGCTGGCTCAGCGCACGATGCAGCGCTGCCTGCCCGATCCGTCGCGCCCGCTCCGGAGCAAGCGCAGCCAGCACATCGGCGACTTCCTCGCCATCGCTCGCCACCAGGATTTCTTCGCCGGGCGTGAAGAATGTTTCCACGCCCTCGAACGCATCGGTGATAAGACAAGCGCCTGCGCCAGCGGCTTCGAAGACGCGCGTCGCGGGCGAAAACCCATATCTCGCCATGCTCTGGCGGTTGATGTTCAGGACTGCGCCGGCGTACAGTTCAGGGTATTGTGATCGGCGGTGTAGACGTGGCCGAGATCATGCACATTGCCAGGCATGCATTTATCGCTCCAGCCGTTGCCGCCGATGAGAAACGACTTTTCGGGCAAGCGCGCGGCGGGCTTCAGAAAGAATTCTTCCACGCGCGCTTCCCGGTCGGGAAGACGATTTCCCAGAAAAGCGAGATCGCATCGAAAACGCGCCGATGCAGGCGCGGGGAAGTGGGTCGATGGATCCAGGCCGTTGTAGATCGGAACGCATTGCCGGGCGCCGAGCGAGGTGTACGTGTTGACGACAGGCTCGCCGCCGCCGTACGTGAAGATCATGTCGTAACGCGGGATCAGCGCCGCGAATGGGTCACGCGGATTGGACTGCACACGATCAAGCGTGGCCGGCGCGTCGACATCCCAGAATGCGATCAAGTTGCACCGCGTTCGCTGCTCGAGAATCGCAGCCTCTAACATGGCGTCGAAGACGCCGTTCCCACTGGCCTTGATCAGCAGGTCGGCATGGCGCGCGGCTTCCAGGCAATGCGAAACAGCGTCGGTGCTGGTCGCGGAATAGACGACGACTGTTGCGTAATCCGGATCGTCAATGTCGCGGTGCGACTGGCGGTCGTAGGCATCGGATTCGTAGAACGTCACGGTGTGGCCGCGCGCGTGCAGTGCCCTGCAGACGCCGCGATAGTACGTGGCGGCGCCGTTCCAATAGGCGGAAACGAGGCTCGATCCAAAGAAAGCGATGTTCAGGCCGGAGCGCATGCAACCTCCGGCGCCGATTTCGCGGCACGAAGTTCCGCCACAATGGCCATCAATTCATCAACCCGATGAGCACAAGTGTGGCGCGACAGAACGGTTTGCAGCCCGTGCGCAGCCATGGCCTTCGCCGCTTCCGGCTCGTTCAACAGGAACGACAAATGCCGTTTCATCGCGTGGCCATCATCGGCGACGAGGAAGTCTTTCCCCGGAGTGAACAGGCCTTCAATGTCCTGCCAGGGGGCGCAAACCAGCGGAATGCCGCACGCCATCGCTTCGAATACGCGAATGGTGGGAATGCCCGGCAACGCTTGCACATAAGGCCGGCGAGGAACATGCACCGTCACCTTGAAATGTGCGAACGCCTGCGGCGCCGCGAAGTTGGCCAGCCAACCGGCGTACCGGATACCGGCATCGTTCAGCGCGTCCGTGGCGCATTGCGGATAGCGCACACCGTGCACCCGTGCTTTCAGATGCAACTGCTTGACGGGTTTCAGCAAAAACTCGTGCAACTCAGCGCTGCGCTCGTCATCGCCCCAATTTCCAATCCAGATCAAATCGCCCTCACACGGCTTGCCCGTAATTGGCTTGAACAGCCGCGTGTCGGCAGCTTCATGCCAGATCCAGGCGCGCTCGGTCCAACCGCGCTGGAGATACAAATCGCGAAGCACTCGCCCAAAGGCCAGCACGCCGTCGTAATGCGTGAGATCATATTTCCCCATCGCTGCGGGCTCGGTGACGGCGCGGTGATGCGTGTCGTGAAACAGCAGCGTATATTCGCCACGATCGTGGCGATGCTGGCCGATCCGCGCCACCAGTTCGTGCGCATTCCATTCATGCACCAGCACCAGGTCGGCGTCCTCCAGCGCGATGTTGAGATCGATTGATTGGAGGGCATACCGCCGACTCACATTTCGCAGCGATGGATATTCCCGGTGAAATGCGGCGATCGGCGCGCCGCCATATTCGCTTCCCAAATTCGCAAGGCTCCAGGCATCGGCGGGTTCGTAGACGCGGACGTCATGGCCGCGGGCGAGTAATTCAGTGGCGATGCCGCGCAGGAAATGGGCGTTGCCATGATTCCAGTCGGACAAAAGCGAGTGGTAGAACATCACGATGCGCATGCGATAGCCCGTCTGCTGGTCGTTGGGGTGCGATTGGACTCGATCAGTTGCCTGTAAGCCGCGAGGCAGGCGGCGCCGAAAGATTCGGCGGAGAATCGTGCAGCCCGGCGTTTGCCGGCTTGCGCGAAGTGCGCCCGGCGGTCGGAATCCGCGATGAGACGTTCAATCGCCGCCTTCAGCGCTCTCGCGTCGCTCGGTGGAACGAAAACGGCGGCGTCATCCCAGTTTTCGCGCAGACTGGCGATGTCGCCCAGCACCAGCGCGCATCCCGAGAGCGCCGCTTCCAGGACCGACAATCCAAACGGCTCATACCGCGCCGGCAAGGTGTAAATCGCCGCTCGGCCGTACCAGGCCGCCAAGGCGCCTTCGTTGAGTCTGCCGAGGAAGTTCGCCGCTCGACCGCTGGCCCGTTGCCCGTTCGGATGGCGATGATCACCCGCAATGAAAACAGGCCAGGGCAATTGTCCGGCGATCGATTGCAGCGTGGCGACGTTCTTCGCTTCGTCCCACATGCGCCCGGCGGATAATATCAACGGCTCCTTGGGGGTCGTGGTTGCAAATGGTTCACCGCATCGTCCGTTGGCAATCACGCAACGGCGCGGCAGCGGTCCATAGTGTCGCTCGAGAGCGCGCAGCATCGCGTGCGTTGGGGCAACGACCAGATCAGCGCCGTGCAGTCCGTCCGTCACGGCCTGGCGATAATGATTCCACCGCGCGGGCGCCGATTCGCCTTTACATGCTTGCCACCACGAAAGCACGCACGAGTGTCCCACCACCAGCACGGGCGTCGAAAAGTCCAGGGCGCCATGCGAGAAATCGTTGAGATGGACGAGATCCGGCTGAAATTCGCGCTCTATTTCCAACAGCCACTCCCCCGCCCGTCGCACGTCGTCCCACGGATCGTCCATCCATTCGAGCTTGAAATCGCTTTCATGCAGACGCACGTGGGGCAACAGATCGATCTGCCTGCGTTGCCCCTCGGAAAGCGGGCCACCCATGGCCGCCAGAGCGATCTCCACGTCGTGCCTCTGCAGCGCGCGGGCCAGATCTGTGGTGTAGGTCCACACTCCGCCGACTGTGTCTGTTGTGAGCAAAATGCGCATCATCATCTTTCAGAAATCAAAACGAGATCAAGGCTTTGACGAATCCGTCCGGCCGCGCCTGCGCCATGTCGAGGGCTTCACCGAGCTGCTCCAACGCAAACGTGTGGGTGTACAGCATGCATGGATCGAGGCGGCCGGTTTTCACGGCCTCGATCGCGTCGCTGATTCCCCGGAGATAAACGGATTCTTCCCGCTCGTGGGCATTGATCACGTCCAGCCCGCGCCAGTTCCAGAGCTGCATGTTGACCTGCCGAAGCCCATCCTGGTGATAACCTGCAATCACGAGCCGACCGCGAACACCGCAGAGTTCACCCGCCAGATCGATCGCTTCCTGCTTGCCCGCGCATTCGATGACGCAATCGCAGAACCCTTTCACGTCGTACCCGCCGCTTCCGCCGGTTAACTCAGCGACGCGACGGACGACTTTCCATTGCTCATCGAGCTGGATTGACTCATCCGCGCCAAGTGTGCCCGCCAGATCAACGGCCCAGCGTCGTCTGGAGATCGCGATGACCCGGGCGCCGGCATCTTTAGCCAATTGGACGAGCAGCGCGCCGAGGAAGCCGATCCCAATGATGGCGACGTTTTGCCCTTGCTTGATTTCGCAGCGGCGGAAGATGTTCATCGCGCAGCCAAGCGGCTCGCCGGGAAAGGGCGTCGTTGCAAGTGATGCGGGAAGCAGGAGGGCTTTGTTGAATGGCACAAGCTCGCATTCGGCATAGGCACGATCGGACAAAAATGCGATGCGATCGCCGACGGTAAATTTCGTCACGCCATCCCCCAGAGCATCGATGATTCCCCACCCTTCATGCCCCAGCGACCCGGGTGGCATAGGGTAGCTGAACCACGGCCTGCCCTCCCAAGGCGGAATGTTTGAAGCACAAACGCCGCAGCCTTGTAGCCGCACGCGCACTTGATTGGGGCCAGGCGTGGGGAGTGGGACCTGCACAATCTCAAGCCGCCGCGGCGCGGCAATCACGGCGGCGCGCATGGTCTGTGTGTCAGTCGAGACGGGGGCGTCTTGCAGCAACGTCATGGGGCATCCTCCTGCGCCGCCAGCCGCCGGCTGCGATCCTGCATCGCCGGGGCGCCGTCTTCTCCCCACGCGTTCTGGCCGGGCAGCGCCGCCATCGGCAACGCTTTTCGCTGGCGCGGAGCGACCTTTGCCCTGAACCAATCATTGAGCCGGCCAATGCCCGCGCGCACATCGAGCCGTGGGCTCCACCCGGTGGCGTTGTGCATCTTGGCCGTATTGGATACGTAGTAGCGCTGGTCGCCCGGCCGCCAGGCGCTGAATCGCACCCTGGGGCGGCGGCCATTGAGCTGCTCGATCAGATCGAGCAACTCCAACAGACTGATGCTGTTCGAAGCCCCGCCGCCGATGTTGAATGCCTGGCCGGAGATCGTCGGCATACTCGCTTGAGCCAGCAGGAACGCATTGACCAGATCATCAACAAAAAGCAGATCGCGCACCTGCATGCCGTCGCCGTAGATCGTGATCGGATCCTCGGCCAGCGCACGGATCAGGAAGTGGGCCACCCAACCCTGGTCTTCATTGCCGCACTGGTGCGGCCCATAGATGCAGCTCATGCGGAACACCGCCGCCGGCAGCCCAAAGGTGCGGGCGTAATCAATCACGTACTGGTCGGCCGAACCTTTTGAACATCCATAGGGGCTATGGAAATCCAACGGCCGGGCTTCGCTGATGCCGCTCGCGCGGATCTGGTCATCTACGGGTTCGTAGCGTTGGCCCGCGGCGCGCATGGCGACGTCGGGAAGTCCGCCGTAGACCTTGTTGGTGCTCGTGAACACCAGTGGCGGCGGGTTGTCCTGGGCGCGGAGCGATTCGAGAAGATTCAGGGCTCCGCGGGCGTTGACCTCGAAATCATGCACCGCGTTGACCAGTGAAGTGGTGACGGCCACCTGGGCGGCGAAGTGGAAGACTGCGCTGGCGCGGTTGACCGCCGCGCGGAGCACATGCGGATCGCGCACGTCAGCGGCTTCCACGCGCATCAGATCGGGATGGCGTTTGCGCAGCCAGGCGAGGTTTCTTTCCACCCCGGGGCGCGAAAGGTTATCGAAGATCAGGACGCTCTGACCGCTGGACATGATGCGGTGCGCGAGGTTCGTTCCGATGAATCCGCTGCCGCCGGTGATGAGCACGGGACGATCGGTGCCCGCGCCGACGTACGCGGATTTCCCGAGCCAGTAGGCGTCGCGCACCGCATCGAGCCCGTCAGAAGCCCAAAGGCGATAGAGCAGTTTCTCGCGCCCATCGGCGCCTTTGAGGCCAAAATGATAATCGCGCTCATCCGCATGGAAACCGTCGCCGGTAGCGACGCGGGGATTGAGATCGCTCAGGCCGTACCAATAGACTCGCTCCACGGGGGCATCGATCGCATCAACCAACGCGGTAAGCTGGCGCCGCTCATCGTGCCTCCATGTGGAGTAACCGGTTTCGGTGATCCACACTTGAGCGTCCTGGTTGAAAGAACAAAGCACTTCGCGGACGCGCTGCACCTGGGGACCCCAACCGTCCCATCCCGCGTCAGTGGCGCCGGGGAAGGCATGAATGCCTACCGCATCGATGTATTGGAGCAGATTGCGTTCGCCCATCAGGCGGAGCCAGTTCGGATCGATCGGCCGCATGCCGCCCAGGACTGCTTTTTTGCCCCGTTGGCGCGCCCAGTGGGCGGCGTTGCCGATCATCTCGCTGAACTTGATCCAGTATGGATCCAACTCCGCGTCCCATTTGCGTGGATCGTTCGGCTCATTCCATAGTTCGATCCACTCGAAATGTTTCCCGTGGCGGGTGATCAGGATGTCCAGGAAATCGGCGTAGCTTTTGAGGTTGCCTGGCGGAGCGCTGGTTTTCGGCGCCGCGCCCCAACCGGGAGGCGTGTCGACAAGGCAGGGAAGCACGTTCACACGCCGCGCCAGTTGCGGCAGCAGCCAGGCGTACCACGCATCCCCCTCGGGAGTGCAGGCGTCGGCCCAGGAGACGCCGGTCCGCAATTCCTTCACGCCCAGCGTTTGCAGCTCATCGAGCACCTCGTCCACGCGATCATGCTCACCCATGCGGAACCATTCGAGCACGCCCAGCCTCCCGCTTTTGCGCCCCGCGTGGGCTTGCGGAGACTGCCGCGTTGGTTTCCCGTTGCTGTTACGCCGTTTAATCATTGCATCGTCCACACGAAGAATTGATGTCCAAACGTTCAAATCGCCAAGCCGCGCCGAACCAGTTCCAATCCCGCCTGTTCCACCGAATCCTGCGCGTGCTGCCCCTGGAGCCATTGCACAAGCTCGATGAGGCCCGAGTCGAAATTGACCCTGGGCTCATAGCCCAGCATTCGCCGGGCCAACCCGATGTCGGCAAAGCAGTGACGGATGTCGCCGACGCGATACTTCCCGGAAATCTCCGGTTCGATGTGTTCCCTGCCCATGGCAGACGCGATCTTTCGCGCAACCTGCTGCACGGTGCGCGGCTGACCGCTGCCGATATTGATGGCGCGGCCGACGGCGTCAGGGACTTCCATCGCAAGGCGGCAGCCATGCACGAGGTCCGACACGTGCACGAAATCCCGCTGTTGCAGCCCGTCTTCAAAAATGACCGGCGCTCGATCGTTCAAAAGTCGCGAGGCGAAGATCGCGAGGACCCCAGTGTAGGGGTTGCTCAGCGCCTGGCGGGTGCCGAAAACATTGAAGAATCTCAGCGCGACCGTCGGTATGCCGTACGCCCGTCCGACAATCAGGGCCATCCGCTCCTGATCGAACTTCGACAGCGCATAGATGCTTGCAAGACTTGGCTGTTTCCATTCCGGCGTCGGAACCGGCGAGAGAACTTCATGATTCGAACGACGCAGTTCCCACTGGTGGTTTTTCAGTTGATCGAGCCCGCGCTCCGCGCCGCCGATTCGATTGCCATTGGAATCGCGGTACAGCCCCTCGCCATAGATACTCATGCTTGAGGCCACGATCAGCCGCTGCACCGGATGCTTGATCAGCGCTTCGAGCAGAACGGCCGTGCCCAGATTGTTGATGGCGGTGTAGCCGGCGACTTCATACATGCTCTGCCCGACGCCCACCGCGGCCGCGAGATGATAGACGGCGTCGGCACCAACGAGAGATCGCTCCACCGTTTGCGGATCGCGGACGTCGCCGACGATCAGCTCGACATCATCGGTCAGATACTCGGGGCGCCGCTGCTCCGGTCCATGCACCTGCGGCGAGAGATTGTCCAGCGCGCGGACGCGGTAGCCGTGTTTGAGAAGTTCATCAGCCAGGTGGGAACCGATGAAACCCGCTCCGCCGGTAATGAGAATGCGTGTGCTCATGCCGCCAAACGCACCTCAAAACGTGTACCTGCGAACCGGGTCGGGGGCATTTCCCGATGTGCCCAGTTCTTCAAGCTTGTAAGGAAATGCCCTTGGAAATGGCGTTATGATGAGCTACGGGAAAGCTGCGGCGAGGTGGCTGCTCTTGAATGCTGACAGTGTTGTAAGGAAAAACGACGGACGGCTCCGAAAAGGCGCGCCATCCATGAGCCTGGGGCACAACCCGAGTCTCGTCGCAAGTCACCCGGCTTTGGAAAGAATGTCGCCGCTGAGTTGGTCGGCAGCCATATCACAAAACAGGCCGGGCTGTTGGATCAAGCTCCAGTAGTTGCCGCGCTGGATGATGCGTCCGCTCTGCATGGCGAAGATTTGATCGCAGGCGATGGTGGTGCTTAAACGGTGGGTGACGACGATCACGGTGCGGCATCGTTTGAGCGATGAAAGCAACTTTGTGATCAGCCGTTCGTGGTGCGGATCGAGAGCACTGGTTGGCTCATCCAACAGGATAAACGGCGCCTCGGTGACCAGCGCGCGGGCGATGGCGAGGCGCTGCCGCTGGCCCCCGGAAAGATTCACGCCACCTTCCGCGATTGTTGTGTCGAAGCCGTTCTCCATCTGCTCGATGAATTCTGTCGCGCCAGCCATATCCGCAGCAGCATTGATCTGATCGCGCGTGGCGTTGGCGCGGCCATAGCTGATGTTTTCCGCGATGCTGGTCGGGAGAATCACCGAATCCTGCAGCACCAGCGCGACGTTTTTCCGGAGATCTTTTATTCGCAGGTTGCGCAGATCCGTTCCATCCAGGCGGATGCTGCCTTGCGTTGGATCGTAAAAACGCGGCAGGAGATTCAGCAGGGTGCTCTTGCCGACGCCGCTGGCGCCGACGAAGGCGACCAGTTGCCCCGGTTCGATCGCCAACGACACCTCGCGCAGTACCGGCCTTTGCGGGTCATAACCAAACGTGACTCCGTCCAGTTCGAGCCGGCGAAGCTTGGGCGGCAGCGGAATGGCATTGGGCAAGTCGGCGATGACGGGATCACTGTCGAGAATTTCAAAGACGCGAGTCGCACAGGCAGCGCCCGATTGCACGCTGGCGCTGAATCCCGTCAATTGGCACAGCGGGCCCCACAGCATGCCGAGGTAACTGGTGAACACCAGCAGATCGCCAAGCGACAATGACCCGCGAACGACAAGAAATCCCCCATAACCGAAGATCATTGCCCCGCCGATGCCAAACAGCGCTCCGACGATGAGGTTGTACAGAAACTGTTCGCGGTTCAGACTCCACCAGGCTGCGATCGTATCGTTAATGGTCCCGCGAAACTGCTGGAACTCTTCGTCTTCGCGGGCGAATGCCTGCACGAGGCGAATCGACCCGATCGACCGCTGAACCGCCGTCATGAATCTCGAATCAACCTCGCGGCAGGCGACCGTGCGCTGGTTGAATCGTCGCGCGAAGATGAAGTTGGCCCCCGCTAGAAAAGGCGCGATGGAGAAAGCGACGGCGGTCAATCGCCAGCTCCGGGTGCCCAGTACAAAAAGCATCGCAAGCAGGGTGACGGCGGCCGTGAGCGCGGAAACCAGCAGACTTAAAATAGTCTGGCAACCCTGCGTGTCGTTGCTGAGCCGATAAATCGCATCGCCCTGCGGCCGGCTATGGTGATAGGCGAGACAGAGCGATTGCAGCTTTCGGTAAACATCGCAGCGGACGCTGATCAGTCCAGAGTAACTGATCTGGTTGGAGACGATGGATTGTGCCGTGCCAATCAAGTCCGCAAGCAGCTTGAGCGCGAGGGTGATGCCACCCAGCCCGATGATCTTTCCTGCCTTGCTGGCCGGCAAAATCGCGAGCACCAGTTGATGGATCCGGTCACCGCTGGCCAGCGGCGACAGCACGCCGTCCACTAAGATTGCCATGGGCCAGGCTGTCAAAAGCCCAACACCGGTCGATACACCGATCAGAAGCAACCAGACCGCCAGCAGTGGCCAGTGCGGCCAATAATAGGAGAGCACACGGCGGTGGAATCGGCACGAACTGCTGAAGGACATGCTCTAGTGATCGGCCGTTCGCACTGATACTGTTAATGCCGCGACTGTTCTGTCGCTGCTTCGCGCAGAGCAACAGATGATACCCCGACTGTGAAAGGGATTAATCCTTCCATTACCGCATATTGCGTTAATTCCGCGACCGAATGCAAATCCAATTTAATCATGATGCGACGACGATGGGTTTCAACCGTTTTCGAACTCACCTCCAGCGCATGGGCGATCTCCTTGGTGGTTTGCCCCGAGGAAATGCGACGGAGAATTTCCACCTCACGCGGCGCCAGCGGCCGCAGCGCGCGATGCGCCCGGTCATTAGTGACGTAGCCCTCAATCATCACGTCCGTGAGTTGGGGGCTCAGATACAGCTTCCCCGCGGCAACCGTTCGGATGGCAGCGATCAGCTCTTCTGAAGTGCATTCACGCGTCAAGCACCCCGCGGCGCCAGCCTTGAGCAGCTCGCGCATACCCCGCGCCGAAATGCTCCACGCCAATACGATCACGCGAACGCCAGGATGCGCCGCCACCAGATGGCTGACAGCCGCGGCCGGCAGATGCGGCGACGGCCCAACATTGAGCACGGCGACCTGCACCCGCAGGGGACTGATCAGCCTTGCAGCGTCCTGCACTTCACCCGCTTCGCCGACGACTCGAATGTCCTGGTGCTTCAGCAGTGCGACAACGCCTTCCCTCGCCAGCTTCCGACCATCAACGATAAGCACGTTGATTTTTTTCATGACACAATAGAATGGACAACAATATGCGTCTGGTTCGTCCCAGCGCTTCAATGTCTCGGCATCCAATGCCATCGTCTTCCATCGGTTGCTCCATCAACACGGGTTGAAATGATACTACCTATAGGTATGCCAACGTGCAGCGCGGATTTTTGGCTCAAATTTGCCGCTGCAGGCGAAACCGGAGCGATTAGGTCGTGCCTGCGGTGAGGTGCAACCGGATGTAATGAGCTGATGCGGAGTCCGACCTTCAGGTTCCAAGCGATGACTCTGAATCATGGGACCTGGGCGCAGGCGTCGGCCAATGTCTGGGCGGCAAATTGCAGATCATCGTGGGAATGAGCCGCGGAGACTTGCGTACGAATCCGAGCACGCCCCATCGGAACCACCGGATAGGAAAAGGCGACGGCGTAGACGCCGCGCTGGAGCATGGCTTCGGCCACTTTGGCCGCGCGCGCGGCATCGCCCAGAATGACCGGCACGATCGGATGCTCATCGGTCGAGATTTCAAATCCGCGTTCGGCCAGCGCGGAACGGAAAAAGCGGGTGTTGTCCCAGAGTTGGTCGCGCAGCGCGGTGGATTGGGAAAGCAGCGTCAATGCCTCCAGCGTGGCGCCGACGATCGAGGGAGCCACGCTGTTGGAGAAGAGATACGGTCGCGACCGTTGCCGGAGCAGGTCGATGATCGGCTGACGGCCGCTGGCATATCCGCCGCTGGCGCCGCCCAGCGCCTTGCCGAGTGTCCCGGTAAAAACGTCGACCCGCCCCACCACACCGCAATGCTCGTGCGTCCCGCGGCCGGTCTTTCCCATGAAGCCGACGGCGTGCGAGTCGTCCACCATCACCAGCGCGCCGGCGCTGTCAGCCAGATCACATATCGCAGCGAGATTGGCGATGCGGCCGTCCATCGAGAAGACGCCATCGGTGGCAATCAGCTTGAACCGCGCATCCTTGGCCTCGGCAAGCCTGCCGCCCAGGTCGGCCATGTCGTTGTTGCGATAACGCAGGCGCTTCGCCTTGCACAGGCGGATTCCATCGATGATCGAGGCGTGGTTCAGCTCATCGGAGATCACCGCATCGGCTTCACTCAGAAGCGTTTCAAACAATCCACCGTTGGCGTCGAAGCAGGAGGAATAGAGAATCGTGTCATCGGTCTCCAGGAAAGCGCTGATCGCCTTTTCGAGTTGGCGGTGGATCTGCTGGGTGCCGCAGATGAATCGCACGGAAGCGAGCCCGAAGCCCCATTCGTCGAGCGCTTTCTTGGCCGCTGCGATCAACCGCGGATGATCGGCAAGGCCGAGATAGTTGTTGGCGCACAAATTCAGCAGCGGCTTGCCGCCGTCCACTTTTACGTGCGCGCTCTGCGGCGTGGTGATCACACGCTCTCGTTTGCGCAGCCCGTTGGCGTCGATCTCCAAGAGCGTACGGCGAAGATATTCCTCAAATGCGGGGGACATAGGCTAGCCTTCGCTCCAGGTGAGCACGACCTTGCCGCTCTGGCCCGAGAGCATGGCGTCGAATCCCTTCTGGAACTCGGTGTAGTGCAGCCGATGGGTAATGACCGGCTCGATGTCCAGGCCGCTCTGCAGCATCACGGTCATTTTGTACCAGGTTTCGTACATCTCGCGGCCGTAGATGCCCTTGATGGTGAGCATGTTGAAGATGACAGTGTTCCAGTCGATCGACATCTCGCCGCCGGGCGGGATGCCGAGCATGGCGATGCGGCCGCCATGGGACATGTTGGCCAGCATGTCGCGGAAAGCTGCCGCGTTTCCGCTCATCTCCAGCCCAACGTCGAAGCCTTCCTTCATGCCCAGCCGCTTCTGAACGGCGGCGATGGAATCCGAGCGGACATCGACTGCCTCGGTGGCGCCCATTTTCCGCGCCAGTTCCAGCCGATAGGGGTTGACGTCGGTGATAACGACGTAGCGTGCCCCCGCGTGTTTCACCACCGCTGCCGCCATGCAGCCGATCGGCCCGGCGCCGGTGATCAGCACGTCTTCGCCAAGCACGTCGAAGCTGAGGGCGGTGTGAACAGCATTGCCAAATGGATCGAAGATTGACTGCACGTCGCGCGAGATTTTAGATGCGGGTCCGTCGCCGCTTTCATGGACCCAGACATTCGTGACGGGCAGCGCGATGTACTCGGCAAACGCGCCGGCCCGATTCACACCGATGCCCTTGGTGTCCTTGCACAGATGACGCCGGCCTGCAAGGCAGTTGCGGCATCGCCCGCAGACCACGTGCCCTTCGCCGCTGACGATGTCGCCGACGTGAAAGTCGTGAACATTCGACCCGAGTTCGACGATGCGCCCGACGAACTCGTGGCCGACGACCATCGGCACGGGGATCGTCTTCTGCGCCCACGCATCCCAGTTGTAAATGTGAACGTCGGTCCCGCAGATGCCGGTACGCAGCACCTTCACCAGCACGTCGTTGATGCCGATCGTTGGCATCGGAACGTCTTCGAGCCACAGTCCCGTCTTTTTGCTGCTCTTGATTAATGCTTGCATTACATGGGTTCGTATTTCAGCCCCAGCGAGTCGGCCACCGCGGCGTGCGTGACTCGGCCGGCCACCAGATTGATCCCCTCGGCAAAGCCGGGATCTTCCGCCGCTGCTTTCTCAAAGCCTTTGTCGGCGACCTTGACGACATACGGCAACGTCGCGTTGCACAGTGCCATCGTGCTCGTGCGGCCGACGGCGCCCGGCATGTTGGTGACGCAGTAGTGAATGATTCCGTCGACATCGTATGTCGGGTCCTGGTGCGTCGTGGGCCGGCTGGTCTCAAAACACCCCCCCTGGTCGATGGCGACATCGACGATCACGGCACCGGCCTTCATGATCTTCAGGTCGTCTCGTGTGACCAGTCGAGGCGCCTTTGCGCCGGGAACCAAAACCGCCCCGACCACCAGATCGGCTCGCGCGAGGTGCTCTCTGACCGTATGTGGATCACTGAAAATCGTGGAGACGTTGGCTGGCATCACATCATCGAGATACCTCAGCCGCTCCAGGTTGATATCCATCAGGGAAACGCTGGCTCCCAGTCCGGCAGCCACCTTCGCGGCGTTAGTCCCCACGATGCCCGCTCCCAGCACCACCACATTGGCCGGCGCAACCCCCGGCACGCCGCCCAGCAGAATCCCCCGGCCGCGCATCGGCTTTTCGAGATACTTCGCCCCCTCCTGAATACTCATCTTCCCCGCGATTTCGCTCATCGGTGTCAGCAGCGGAAGACGCCCGGCCCGGTCTTTGATCGTTTCATAAGCGATCGCGGTAATACCGCTGTCGCGGCAGCGCTCTGTCAGCGTGCGGTTGGCCGCAAAATGCAGATAGGTAAAAACGATCTGCCCCCGGTGAAATAAGGCAATCTCCTGCGATTGCGGCTCCTTCACTTTGATCAGCAGATCGGACTGCGAAAACAATTCCCTGGCGGACGATACAATCTTCGCCCCCACGCTTAGATACGCCTCATTTGCAAATCCGCTGCCGACTCCGGCATCCGCCTCGATGAGAACCTCATGCCCGGCCCGCACCAGAACATCCGCTCCCACCGGCATCAAAGCCACGCGGTATTCATCCGCCTTCACTTCTTTCGGCACACCAACGCGCACGGCAAGCATTCCTTTCAGCAAAACTGGCGCGCATTATCTCCGCTGGCACCCCATCGCCGCAACCGGCCTTCACGTTGGCCTCTTGATCAACTTCGGGAAACCGCAAGTGAACGTTAAACGCACCGTACGAATATCTGATCAATCTGTGTCACAACCCATTGAGATCTTCGCGCGCTGCGCAAATTTTCCCGGGCAGGCGATCAGCCAAAAGATCAAGAGCCGCGAAGACGCGAAGACGCGAAGACAAACGCGAAGGAAGACAATTCAATTGCACCTGAAACCCCAAAGGCACAATTCCCTGGGCTTCGATCCCGCATTTTTGATTTTCTTACCTTCGCGTCTCTCTTCGCGTCTTCGCGTCTTCGCGGCTCTTCGTTTTGGTTGCGGCTGAAGCAAACGTTTTCAGCAGGGTGGCTGCACGAACAAGGTGCAGCGGAGAATTGCCAACACTCAGAAGCTGGCTCTTCACTTGATCGCGGCGGGCCTGGTCATCCGCATTGCGGAGACAATGGCCTTGGCCAATCCGTGTCACAACCCATTGAGATCTTCGCGCGCTGCGCAAATTTTCCCGGGCAGGCGATCAGCCAAAAGATCAAGAGCCGCGAAGACGCGAAGACGCGAAGACAAACGCGAAGGAAGACAATTCAATTGCACCTGAAACCCCAAGGCACAATTCCCTGGGCTTCGATCCCGCATTTTTGATTTTCTTACCTTCGCGTCTCTCTTCGCGCCTTCGCGTCTTCGCGGCTCTTCGTTTTGGTTGCGGCTGAAGCAAACGTTTTCAGCAGGCTGGCTGCACGAACAAGGTGCAGCGGAGAATTGCCAACACTCAGAAGCTGGCTCTTCACTTGATCGCGGCGGGCCTGGTCATCCGCATTGCGGAGACAATGGCCTTGGCCAATCCGTGTCACAACCCATTGAGATCTTCGCGCGCTGCGCAAATTTTCCCGGGAGGCGATCAGCCAAAAGATCAAGAGCCGCGAAGACGCGAAGACGCGAAGACAAACGCGAAGGAAGACAATTCAATTGCACCTGAAACCCCAAGGCACAATTCCCTGGGCTTCGATCCCGCATTTTTGATTTTCTTACCTTCGCGTCTCTCTTCGCGTCTTCGCGGCTCTTCGCGGCTCTTCGTTTTGGTTGCGGCTGAAGCAAACGTTTTCAGCAGGGTGGCTGCACGAACAAGGTGCAGCGGAGAATTGCCAACACTCAGAAGCTGGCTCTTCACTTGATCGCGGCGGGCCTGGTCATCCGCATTGCGGAGACAATGGCCTTGGCCAATCCGTGTCACAACCCATTGAGATCTTCGCGCGCTGCGCATATTTTCCCGGGCAGGCGATCAGCCAAAAGATCAAGAGCCGCGAAGACGCGAAGACGCGAAGACAAACGCGAAGGAAGACAATTCAATTGCACCTGAAACCCCAAGGCACAATTCCCTGGGCTTCGATCCCGCATTTTTGATTTTCTTACCTTCGCGTCTCTCTTCGCGTCTTCGCGTCTTCGCGGCTCTTCGTTTTGGTTGCGGCCGAGCGAAGCGAGGCAGCGCTGGGTTCATCGGCGTTTATCAGCGGTTCGATCTCTTTCCCCGCGTTCATCCACGGTCAGATTCGTTTCTTTGGGTTGCGGGCGCAGCCAGCGCCGCGTCCTTAGCGTTTTTTCGTGGCAATCACTCTTTTGGGCTGGCGCGGCTGGACGCATCCGCTTGGGAAAAGGTCGCATCCGGTGTCGAGACCCGGGGTTTGCGATAAGAGGGGCTTGACGGATCAATTCCAACGGCGTCCTTCGGCTTTTGGGAGAATCGGGCACGCTCTGGGGCCGTGGGACGAATGACTGGCTTGTAAGCGTGCGGCGTGCGCATAGAATCCGCGCGACTGAGGAGGGGCCAAACACGGGAAGATCATGGCAATCACGCATAACCCTTTCGGCTCGGCTGCGACGATTTCGTCGAGTGCCGGGGATGTTCGCATCTATCGTTTGAACAAGTTGATCGAAGCGGGGATCGGCGACGTCGCGCATCTTCCGTTCTCCATCAAAGTGCTGCTGGAAAGCTGCCTGCGGAATGTGGATGGATTTCAGGTGGCGGAGAAAGACGTGAGCCAATTGGCGGAGTGGAACGCTCCCAAGCCGTCGCAGGGCGAGTTGCCGTTCAAACCCGCGCGGGTGATTTTGCAGGACTTTACCGGCGTTCCCGCGGTGGTGGATCTGGCCGCGATGCGGTCGGCGATGAAGCGTGCCGGGGGCGATCCGCAGAAGATCAATCCGCTGGTGCCGGTCGACCTGGTGATCGATCACTCGGTGGTTGTCGACGACTACGGCAGCACCGCTGCCCTATTCAATAACGTGCAGAAGGAATTTGAGCGCAATCGCGAACGGTATGAGTTTCTCAAATGGGGGCAGAAGGCGTTCAAGAATTTCAGCGTGGTCCCGCCGGCGACGGGAATCGTGCACCAGGTGAATCTGGAACACCTGGCGAGCGTGGTGGTCACCAGGGATGGGGTGGCGTTTCCAGACAGCCTGGTTGGCACGGACAGCCACACGACGATGATCAACGGCCTGGGAGTCGTGGGATGGGGCGTGGGCGGAATCGAGGCCGAGGCCTGCATGCTCGGACAGCCCATTTACATGGTGACGCCGCAAGTCGTCGGCTTCCGGCTGCACGGGCAGCTTCCCGAGGGAGCGACGGCGACGGACCTGGTGCTGGTGGTCACGCAGATTCTTCGCTCGCATGGAGTGGTCGAAAAGTTCGTCGAGTTTTACGGGGACGGCCTTGCCAGCATGAGCGTCGCCGATCGCGCAACGATCGCCAACATGGCCCCCGAGTACGGCGCCACGATGGGGTTCTTCCCCGTCGACGATCAAACGCTCACCTATTTGCGGCTCACGGGTGCGATCCGAAGCAGGTGGACCTGGTCGAGCGTTATTGCAAGGAGCAGGGACTGTGGCGCAGCAGCGCTTCAGAGCCGCGATTCACCGAAACGCTCGAGCTCGATCTGGCCTCGGTGGGTCCGTGTGTTGCGGGCCCCCGCCGTCCGCAGGACCGGGTGGAATTGCGCAGCGTGAAGCAGTCGTTTCGCTCGGCACTGGTGGATATCTTCAAGAAGGAAGTGGGAGAATCAGCAACGCCGCGATTGGACCGCTGGTCGGCCGAGGCGCCTGTCTCTCCCAGCGCAAAACAGAACGGGAAAGGTGACGAGCTGGAAGCCGCGACTGCGGAACATCTCAAGGACGATACCGCCAAAGAGGCGGCACTTGTGTCGGTGGACAATCAATGGATCAAACTGACGCACGGCGACGTGACGATCGCCGCGATCACCAGTTGCACGAACACGAGCAATCCGTCGGTGATGGTTGCGGCCGGTTTGCTGGCGAAGAAGGCGGTCGAGAAGGGATTGAAGGTTCCGCCGTACGTGAAAACGAGCCTTGCGCCGGGGAGTCGGGTGGTGACGGATTATCTCGACAAGGCGGGACTGAGCACCTATCTCGATCAGCTTGGTTTCAACACGGTCGGCTATGGATGCACGACCTGCATCGGCAACAGCGGCCCGCTTCCGGAGGCGATCGCCAACGCGGTCGAAAAGAACGATCTGGTGGTGTCGGCGGTTCTTTCGGGCAACCGCAATTTCGAGGGGCGGATCAATCCGCACGTGAAAGCCAATTATCTGGCGAGCCCGCCGCTGGTGGTGGCCTTCGCGTTGGCGGGATCTGTTGACGTGAATCTGATGGATGAAGCGATCGGGAAAAACCGCGCGGGCGAGCAAGTGTTTCTGCGCGACATCTGGCCGACGCAGCGGGAAGTCAACCAGACCGTTGAGAGCGCGCTGTCGCCCGAGATGTTCCGCAAGGAATATAACGACGTGGCCAACCGCAACGACGAGTGGAACCGCATTCCGATCAAGGGAGGAGAATTGTTCGCGTGGGACGAGAAGAGCACGTACATCCAAGAGCCCCCCTTCTTCACTGATCTGTCGCCGAACCCCGCGCCCATTGGCGCGATTCGCGGTGCGCGGCTGCTGGCGGTGGTGGGAGATTCGGTCACGACGGATCACATCTCCCCTGCCGGCTCGATCAAGAAGGACGGACCCGCCGGGAAGTTTCTCGTGGAGCACGGGGTGCGGCCGCTGGATTTTAACAGCTATGGCTCGCGGCGCGGGAACGATCGCGTGATGACGCGCGGGACGTTCGCCAACATCCGCCTGCGCAACCTGCTTGCGCCGGGCACGGAGGGTGGCGTGACCCGGCACCTTCCGGATGGCGAGGTGATGTCGATCTATGACGCAGCCGTCAAGTACAAGGCTGAAGGCGTTCCGCTGGTCGTGCTGGCGGGCAAGGATTATGGGATGGGTTCCAGCCGGGACTGGGCGGCGAAGGGAACCTATTTGCTGGGCGTGCGCGCCGTGATCGCCGAGAGCTTCGAGCGCATTCATCGGAGCAATCTGGTGGGCATGGGGGTGCTGCCGCTGCAATTCCTCAAAGGGCAGACGCGCGCGACCCTGGGCCTTCCCGACTCGGGCCTGTTTGATATCGAGGTGGGCGACGATCTGCAGCCGATGCAGGAAGTGAAAGTGCGTGCCACCAACGACGCGGGATCACGGGTCGAGTTTTCCGCGGTGTGCCGGATCGATACGCCAGTGGAGATTGACTATTACCGCAACGGCGGCATTCTCCACACCGTGCTGAGAAACATCCTGAAGAAGAAGTAAATCATTGACAGAATCAGTGGTGCTGACTTACCATTGGAGCAGGGACGAGAGGCGGAGATTGCAGAGTTTTTGGGGCCACCCACACGGGATCCTGCCACACGCAACGAGTGCTCTTATTACCGGACCCCGCACGGCATTCTTTGCCGGTTGATGGCACGAGCCCGTCGCGACAGAGCGAATTGGTTGCTCCGGCCAGCGGCACGCGTTACACCTTGATCGATTACTACACCCGGATGAGGACGCAACATGCCTTCGTCGAACGCCGCCTGGGGAATTGATATCGGAAACCGGGCGCTCAAAGCCGTCCGCCTCGTGCGGAAGGATGGCGTGATCCGGGTTGCCGACGTCGAGATCATCGAGCACGAGCACATTCTCTCGCAAGCGGGAGATAACCGCGACTCGATCATTCAGTCGGCCATCGCCAACTTCGTGCAGCATCAGGGCGGCAGCAAAGGCGCGATCGCGGTCGGAGTCAGCGGGCAGTCGAGCTTCGCGCGATTCATCAAGCTCCCGCCGGTCGAGCCCAGGAAGATTCCCGAGATCGTCCGTTTTGAAGCCATTCAGCAGATTCCCTTCCCGCTCGACGACGTTGAATGGAGCTACCAGCTTTTTCAAAACGATCAATCGCCGGAAGTGGAAGTGGGCATCTTCGCGATGCGCCGGGAACTGGTGAACCGGCACATTCAATATTTCACCGAATCGGGCCTGGACGTTGAGCTGGTGCAAATGAATCCGCTGGCGGTGTACAACGCCATGCAGCACGACCGGCGCGTGAAGGGGACCACGATGATCGTGGATCTGGGCGCGGAAAACACTGACTTGATTATCGCCGAAGGGGAGGCGATCTGGCTCCGGTCGATCCCGATCGGCGGCAACAATTTCACCGAAGCGCTGGTCAAGAGTTTCAAGCTGAAGTTCCCCAAGGCCGAGGAACTGAAGCGCAACGCCGCGACGAGCAAATACGGCCGGCAGATCCTGCAGGCAATGCGGCCGGTATTTGCGGACCTGGTCGCGGAAATCCAGCGTTCGATCGGCTTTTATGCGTCGATTCACAAGGACTCGCGCATCAGCCGCGTGCTGGCGCTGGGCGGCACGTTCCGGCTGCCCGGACTTCAAAAATACCTTCAGCAAAACCTGCAGTTGGAGGTCGCGCGGATCGATCGTCTTGGCGACACTTCGGGCCTGGACGCGAAGGTCGCCGCGACGTTCAGCGACAACATGCTCTCCTGCGTGAGCGCCTACGGACTGGCGCTGCAGGCGATGGGCGACGCGGCGATTAACAGTTCGCTGCTTCCGCAGAAAATTCGCCGCGAGCGCATGTGGCGCGACAAGACCAAGTTCTTCGCGGCGGCGGCGGCGCTGTTTCTTTGCGGCACCGGGGTCGCCTATGGAAGCTATTACTACCGGCATTTGCAGGACGACAAGGATCACCTCAACAACGGGAACCACATTAAGGAAACGTTGGCCCGGGCCGGCTCATTTGATTCGCAATGGAAGGCGGTCGCCGATTCCGGGGGCCCGGATCGAGCCCAGATCCTGCGGCTCGACGGGCTGCTGGCGGGGCGTGATCTGTGGAGCGGCATGCTGCGGGACATCTTCAATACCATGCCTCCCAGCCCGTCCACGCCCGAAGCGTTCAAGGCGATGCTTGCGACTCCACGCGGGAAACGACAGCAGGTGGTGATGCACGACTTCGCGTACCGCTACGTCGCTGATATTACGCCTTACTTCAAGGATGTAATGACCGATGCGGTATTCTCGCAGCAGATCTTCGGCCCCGGCGGCGGCGGATTGATGGTTCGTCCGCCGGCTCCGGCGAGTGCGGCGCCTGCCACGCCCGTCAAGCCTCAGCGCGGATTTTTGTTCACTGTGCGCGTCATTACTCCCAACGAGGGAGGCGACGATCACATCCGCAAAGTAGTGATTCAAAAACTGGATGGTCTGGGCAAACAGAAAATGGATGAGTTGGCCAAGACCGGAGTCCCGATCCCCTATTGCTTCGTCCGCGAGAGCGTTGCCATCGCCCACAAAGTGGCCCTGGGGTCCCCGTTCATCACTGCTCCGCGCGCGCCGCGGCAACAATTCCCCGCAGCGTCACCCTTGAGCCCCTCGGACGCCCCCTACCCGCTTGGCCGCACGCCAGGCCGTCCGATCGCCGTCGCGCCTCCGGTTGTGCCTGCGGGGCCAGTCGATCCGCTGGCGGATCCGCTGATTCCCAACGAGAGCATGAAGGACGATACGGAGGCAACGCTGCTGATTGCCGTAACGCTCGATCCGCAACCGCCGCAGCCCGCCGCCGGCGCGACGCCAACCGCCGCGGCCCCTGCTCCCTAGCAACCGACCCAGATCGTGATCCGGATGGTTAAGACCTTCACACTCTGACCTCGAGAAGACACCGTGGACAAGGCCCTGTACATCATCAAGAAAAACGTCCTCAGCATCGTGTGCGGGTTCGTCGCCCTGCTCGCGATGATCGCGCTCGCATACCCGCTGGCGGGCATGCGCGCCAAGTTCCGCACCGAACTCACGCAACGCGCCCAGAGCTACACCCAGGCGCAAACGCTGCTCAAGGAGCAGCGGTTTCTCCCGATCGTGCAACCGGGGGCAGAGGCGCAGCCGCTCGATCGGTTTCCCACGGATCAGATCATCACCGCAGGCAAGGACGCCCGCGACACCGTGCATAACCAGAGCGACGAACTGATGAACAGGGCTGTCGCCCTCAATAAGGCGGGGCACGACTTGCTGTTGCCCGACACGCTTCCCGATCCCTCGTATCGCGTTTTCGACTATCGCAGGGCGTATCTCGACGTGATGCAGAAGCAGATTCCAGCCGCGCTTGGAAGCGTGATGCCGCCCAACCAGGATGAGATCAACAAGAAAATAGCCGAGCTGCACCAGACTGAGGTGGAGGACAAGATCTACAAGATCAACGGTCAGGAGGCCAACCGCGAGCAACTGGAGCACGACTTCCTGGAAATTCAGCAAAGGCTCCCGGAGAAGCTTCGGCAAGAGAGCGCGACGCAGCACAAGCTGTATATGGATCCGACGGCGTTGACCATCAATTCGGTGATGAATAATCCGAGCGCTAGGCCCACTCCCTCGGACGTCTGGTACGCGCAGCTTTCGCTGTGGATCCAGCAGGACGTGGCGGCGGCGATCATCGCGGCGAACAACAACATTCCGACGAGCAACATTCTCACGGACGCGGTCAAACGATTCTCGCAGTTGAGAATTGCGGAGGGAATCTCCGCCTACGTTCAGCCGGCCGGCGGCCCGGCCGCCGCGGCTCCCCCCGACGAGTCCGGCGGAACCGACGTGCGCGATTTCACGAGGTCTCCCACCGGACACGTCAGCAACGATCTCTACGATGTCGTGCAGTTCAATCTGGTTCTGGAAGTCGATCAGGAGCAGATTCCGCTGGTGCTTCACGAATTGCAGCGCGACAAGATGATGACGGTCCTGGGCGTCGAGATCACGCCGGTCGACCCGGTGCAGGCTGACGCGCAGGGATACATTTACGGCAGTTCGCCGGTGGTGCAGCTTTCACTCGCCTGCGAGAGTCTGCTGATGCGGAAATGGACAGTTCCGCTGATGCCCGACGACGTCAAGACGGCGCTTCATGTTGCTCCGCCGGCGCCGCGGCGCCCTGAACACGAATTGAGCTGGACCTCGCGAGGTAAGTCATGCAGATGCACATGCAGAAATTTCTCAAAATTGCCGAACAGCAGGTTCAATGGGTCGCGTTGGGAGTTGGAGCGCTTTACCTGTTGTTCATGGCCTGGAGCTACGGCTACCAATCGGACATTGCCGTCACGCTGGGGCCGCAGAAAGACGTCCAGCCAGGAGACGTCGACTCCGCGATCGTCAAGGGACCGATCACACAGCTCGACAAGCAGATGGAGATCACCGATCCGATTGTGATCACCCCTCCCAATGTCGTGGCGGAGTGGACGAAGCAAGCGGGTGATCAGGCTGATCTCCACTTGCTTCCAGTCGTCGTCTCCGGAGGCGATCCGACCCGGCAATTTGGTTCCGTTGGGCCCAGTGATGCCACGGTCGGTGAGGGGCTGCTGGCGAAGATCGGTAAGTTACCGCAGTTGCCCGCTGCCATTCCGGTAGCCATAGCGTCCTACCGCACGCTTGCGCAATATGCTGATCCGACATTCGACGCGGCCGCGAATCCCGGCGTCGCCGTGCCGATGATCAGCAGAGACCTCGACGCGGTTTCCGTCGAGTTCAAGGTCGACATGAAACAATTGAGCAAGGCGTTCACCGATGCGTTTCAAGCGCCGCCTCCGGCGCCGCCAGTACCGCCGAAGATGTTTCAGACGATGTACCTGCAGGTGACGCTGTTCCGTCAGGAATTGGATTCGTCCGGCAAAAACTGGACGCCCCCCGTCGCGAAAGTGATTCCGCCGCTGGCGATCAACGTGAGCCCCGCCCCATACCCGTCGAGCGACACGCCAAGCGAGTTGGAGGGGCGCACGTACCAGTTCTGGGCTCAGAGCAATCAGGAGTTGATCCTGCGTCCGCCGTTTTATCCGACGGCGCCTGGCGCCGATCCGTGGTACATGCCCGACAACCCGCCCGCCGCCGCCGCCGATGCGGGAGGCGCGCCTGGCAGCGCAGGCGCACAGCCGCCTTCACCAGGTCCCGGTGTTCCCTTCCGCCCCCGTCCTGGAGGGGCAGGTTCGCCGACGGCGCCGTTGTCCGGTCCGGTCTACCCCGGCGGCTTGCGCACTCCCTCGCCTCCATACACCCCGCCGCCGCCGGCCGACAATGGCGTGCAGGGCAATTTCTTCAATCCAACCGTCAGGAGCACTGACGATATGATTGTTGCGCATGATGACACGGTGGTGCCGGAGAAGACGTACCGGTATTACATCCAGTACCGCATGCTGAATCCGCTCTTCACATCCACGCGGCTCGCCACGCCACAGGTGGCCAAGCAATTTGCCGTGGCGAGCCCCGGTCCGGAGCTTTCGACGCCGAGCGGCAGCATTACCATCCGATCTCGCACGCAAGTTTTTGTCACTGCTCCCGTTCGCTTGCAGGATGCGCATTTCAGCGTCTTTGTCTGGTCGCCCAATCCCAAGGAAACTGAGGTCCTCGCCGCGCCCGGCGATGCCATCGGACCCACGCAATGGACGCTGGTGGACATTCGTCAGGATCCGCTGCCTCCCAAGGGCTACTACGTTCTGCTGGTTGACAACAACGGCAACATGCAGCGGCGCGACCTTCGCAAGGACACCGACGACCCGCAGAAAAAAGAGTTCGAGAGCCGCGCCGCGGCCGCCGCGGCACAGGCCGCCGGAAACCCGGCCCCGGGGCAATAACGCAGCGCACGCAGGCGCCGGTCCGCGGCAATGTCGGATTTGACGACGGGCGAAGCGGCGCCTCCGGCGGCTTGCCGCTGGACCAACGCCGTCATCTCCGGACGCGCTTTGCCTTGCACCAGCTGGCGATCCATGCAACCTTCAGTTTCAAAAGTCCGATGACGCGTTCCATCACAACTGGCTTCTTGGGATTCGCTGCCATACGATTTTCGCAATGAGCGACACGCAGAGCCAAAGAACGGTCACTATTCGGATTCGTCGCCAGGACGAGCCTTCCGCTCAGCCCCGGTGGGAGGAATTCGCCGTCCCGCATCGCCCGAACATGAATATCATTTCATGTCTGCAGTACATCGCTGCGCATCCGACCACGACTGAAGGCAAGGCGACCAGTTCCCCAGTCTGGGACAGCGGATGCCTGGAGGAAGTGTGCGGCGCTTGCACGATGGTCATCAATGGCCGGGCACGGCAGGCCTGCTCGACGCTCGTCGACAAGGTGTCGTCCCCGGGCCAACCGATCACGCTCGAGCCGATGAGCAAGTTTCCTCTCGTGCGCGATCTGTTCGTCAATCGCCAGCGTCTTTTCAATGATCTCAAACGCATCAAGGCGTGGGTCCCCATCGACGGCACGTACGATTTGGGTGAAGGGCCGCCGATGCCCGAGAAGCTTCAGGCAGAGCGCTATCCGCTGTCGCGCTGCATCAGTTGCGGCTGTTGCCTGGAGGCCTGCCCGCAATATACGCCGGTCAACAAGTTCGTCGGCGCCGCCGTAATCAGCCAGGCCCGCTTGTTTAACGATCATCCGATCGGCGCATCTCTGAAGGACGAGCGACTGGAAACGCTCATGGAGGAAGGTGGCGTCGCCGACTGCGGCAAGGCTGGCAATTGCGTCGAGGTTTGCCCGAAGGAAATTCCGCTGCTCGAATCGATCGCCGCGGTGCAGCGCCAGGCGACGGTGTATGCGATCAAGAAATTCTTCTCCAAATAGTCCCGCGTTGACAACCTCTCCCGCGCCGTCTAGCTTGCGCGTATGCTTCGCGTGACACGCCACGGCTGGAGGGAGATGCTGATCGGGTCGGTGGTTCTGGCGGGAACGGCGGTTGTGCTGGGAATAAAATTCTGGCCGCTGGCGATTCCGCTGCTCTTCGTGCTCATCTGGCTCTTTGCATTCTTTCGCGACCCGGAGCGGCTCATTCCGGTGGAAGAGCATCTGATGGTCAGCCCCGCCGATGGCGTGGTTTCGGATATTACCGAGATCGACAGCGACCCGCTGCTGGGAACGTCGGCCATTCGGGTCGGCATCTTCCTTTCGGTTTTTAACGTCCACATCAATCGCAGCCCGTGCGATGCGCGGGTGCGGGCAACAAAGTACAAGCAAGGCAAATTCGTCAACGCGATGCGGCACAACGAAGCGTCGGATACCAACGAATCGAACACCATCATCCTCGAGGAGCCGACGACCGGACGGCCCGTCGCGGTGGTGAAGCAGATCGTCGGGCTGATCGCCCGGCGGATCATCTGCACGGCCAAAGAAGGGGACCTTCTGCAGCGCGGGCAGCGCATTGGAATGATCAAATTCGGAAGCCGCACGGAGCTCTCGATTCCGAAGTGGCTCAATCCGGAAATTCTGGTGAAACAAGGCCAGGCGGTGCGCGGCGGCGCGGATATTATCGCACGGCTCGGCAATCCGATTCACTCGGTGGAGAAGCGCGTGGACGGCTCGGAATTTGAGGCCATCGCCCCGAGGGAGACGCCCGCATGAGGCGACTGCGCGGCCCGCGCAGGCCGCTGGACGAGGCGTCGCGCGAGCGGCGGCGGCTGCGTATTCGCCGCCGCGGACGACGCGCGTACATTCGCTCCGTCTATTCGCTGCCCAGTCTTGCGACGCTGGGGAACGCGATGTGCGGGTTCGGAGCCATGTATGTCGCCACGCTGGATTACCGCACCGACAGCATCACGCGCGATCCATGGACCCTCTATTTCGTCCACCATACGTTTGTCGCGGCCGCGTATCTGATCTTTGCCGCGATGATCTTTGACGCAGTCGACGGGCGTCTCGCGCGTTTTGCGAGGCACACGACCGACTTCGGCGGTCAGCTCGACAGCCTGGCGGATGCTGTCAGCTTTGGCACGGCCCCCGCATTCTTGTCCATCCAGTTATTCCATTGGTATCACGCCGATCTGCAATTGCCGATGGTCTCGCGCCTCGTCTGGGCCATGGGTGCGCTCTACGTGAGCTGCGCGCTGATCCGGCTGGCGCGTTTCAATGTCAGCAACGAGCACGGCGAGCAGCACCACTTCAGCTTCCTGGGACTGCCCAGCCCCGGAGCGGCGGGCGCTGTTGCCGCGTTCGTGCTCATGCAGCAGGACCTCGAGGAGCGATCCGCAAGCCACCCGCATTCGACATTCGGAATCATCTCGGCGGTGTGCGTTTGGATGCTGCCGTTGATCGTGCTTGGCACCGGGTTGCTGATGGTCAGCGCCATCCGCTACCCGCACCTGGTCAATCGCTACCTTCGCGGCCGGCGATCCATCGCGCGAGTGCTGGCCGTGCTCGGCGGAGTTCTGCTGATGGTCGTCGCGCACCGATATACATTGGGAATCGGAACGCTCGCTTACGCCATCTGGGGCGTTGTTGGGGTGATCGCGTATCGGATCAGACAACGCCGGGTTCGATCAGCCCCCCTCATTCAAGGTTCCGCCTGAATGAACGTGCGCGATCACGCGCACGTGCGAGCAGTATGCTGCCCTTAAAGCAGCCGCTAAACGGTTTTTGGAAGCGCGTAATCGCGCAAGGTCATATAGCATGCCCGACGCACGCTTTGTCACTCGCTTCGCTCCCTCCCCCACCGGCTACCTCCATGTCGGCGGGGCCCGCACGGCCCTCTTCAACTGGCTGCTGGCGCGACATGCCGGCGGAACATTTCTTCTCCGCATCGAAGACACCGATCTTGCCCGCAGCACGGACCAGGCGTGTCAGCAGCTTCTCGAAGACCTCCGCTGGCTCGGGCTCCACTGGGACAACCCGACGCTCGTGCAGCAATCCAAACGTCTGGCGACGTACAACCAGATCCTCGGCGATCTGATGTCGCGCGGCCTGGCGTATGAAGCATTCGAAACCAGCGAGGAGATCAACATCGAGCGTCGCGCCGCCGAGGCCGCGAAGCGATCGTTTATCTATCGCCGTCGTCCGGTTTCGCAGGAGCAGCTCGCACAATATCGCGCCGAGAATCGCCAAGCGGTTGTGCGGTTTGCGATGCCGGTGAAAGAATACCGCTTCCGCGATGAGGTGCTCGGCAGGGAAATCGTTTTCCCTCCGGAAGAAGCCCAGGATTTTGTCATTCGCAAAGCCGACGGAATGCCGACGTATCACTTCGCCGTGGTCGTCGACGACGCCGAGATGGCGGTGACGCACGTCCTCCGCGGGCAGGAACATTTAAAGAATACGTTCAACCACATCGCGCTGCAGGAGGCGCTCGGCTACCCGCGGCCCCTTTATGGGCACGTGCCGACCATTCAGAACATGGACGGCAGCAAGATGGGGAAGCGCGACCGCGACAAAGCGATTCGCGCAGCTGCCCAGCAATGGATTAAGAGCGCCGGCGGCACCGCGGACAAACTGGCCGCGGCCGCTGGCATTGCCTCGTTGCGAATCGCCGCGTGGCTCGCGGACAATCAGCAGCAACTGGACCTCACCGAGCAAGCCGCGGTCATGCGCGTCGTTGGGCTGAAGGAAACTGATCTTCCGGAGATCCTCGTTCACGACTTTCGCAAGAAAGGCTATCTCCCCGAGGCCCTGTTGAACTTTCTCGCCCTCCTCGGCTGGAGCCCCGGCGGCGACCGCGAGCGCATGAGCATCGACGAACTGATCTCCCTCTTCACCATCGAGGGTATCAACCGCGGCAACGCGAAGTTCGCCCGCGACAAGCTCCTCGCGTTCAACACCGAAGCCTGTGCCGCAGCGTCGATCGATCGGCTCGTCGCAGCGATGCGCGATTATCTCAGTGTGAATCCCGATTCCCCGTTGAATCGAGCTGATGATCAAGCCCTGGGGAAGTTGATCACGATGAAGAAGGGGTTTCACACGCTTGGCGAGGTCGATCATCTCACACGGTTTTTCTTCGTACCGGACGATCAAATCGAATTCGATCCCGACGCCGTCGCGAAGGTGCTCCTGAAGAACGATGCGCAAGGCCTGAACGCGCTGCGCGACGTTCGGGACATACTCGCGGCAATCAACAATTGGACCCATGACCAGATCGAGGTGGCAGTGAAAGCCTACTGCGCCGAAGCAAAACTCGGCCTCGGCAAAGTCGCCCAGCCGATCCGCGTCGCCATTGCCGGCAACACCGTCAGCCCCCCCATCTTCGAAACCCTCGAATTCCTCGGGAAGTCGGCGACGCTTGCGCGGATCGATCGATGTGCGGAGAAGGCTGGAGCGCAGGAAGGCACGTAGGCACGTAGGCACGAAGGCACGAAGGCACGAAGGGGAGGACGCTGGCGCGGCGGAGTTGGTGCAATGCGCACGTTGAAAAGCATTACGTCAGATGACGAACCGTTACAAACAAACCGCCAATCTCGCGGCCTCAGCCGCGTCCTTCCCTTCGTGCCTCCGTGCCTTCGTGCCTTCCTTCCCCCCCGTGCCTTCGTGCCTTTCCTCCCCTGCGTGCCTTCCTTCCCTACCGTCCCTTCCTTCCCCTACTTCCCCTTCTCCATCTTCGCCCACGAATCGCGCAGCGAAACCGAACGATTGAACACCAGATGCTGCGGAGTGCTCTCTTTGTCGACGCAAAAGTAACCCATTCGCTCGAACTGAAAGCTCGTACCCGCTGTCGCGGACTTCACGCTTGGCTCGAGTTTCGCAGCGGGCAATACTTCCAGGGATTTGGGATTGAGATTGGCTGTCCAATCTTCGCCGGGAGCGAGGTCTTCGGGATCGGGTTTGGTGAAGAGATGATCGTAGAGTCGAACCTCGGCGTCGATGGCCTGACCAGCGGAAACCCAGTGAATCGTCCCCTTCACCTTGCGTCCGTCGGGTGAATCTCCGCCGCGCGTTTTCGGATCGTAAGTGCAGTGCACTTCCAGAACTTCGCCGCTCTTTGGATCCTTCACGACGCTCACGGCGGTGACAAAATAGCCGTAGCGCAGCCGAACTTCCTTGCCAATCGTCAGCCGGAAAAATTTCGGCGGCGGCGTCTCGCGGAAATCATCGTGTTCGATGTAAAGCACGCGTGAAAATGGCACCTTGCGCGAACCGGCGGCGGGGTCTTCGGGATTGTTCACCGCATCGAGCTCTTCCACCTGATCTTGCGGATAATTGTCAATCACAAGCTTCAATGGACGCAGCACGCCCATCACGCGCATTGCGCGTTTGTTCAAATCCTCGCGGAGAAAATTCTCCAGCATGCCGATTTCAACGGCGCTGTTGAACTTGTTGACGCCGATGTGCTTGCAGAAGGCGCGGATCGCCTCGGGCGTGTAGCCTCGGCGGCGGAAGCCGCTGATCGTCGGCATGCGCGGATCGTCCCAGCCGCTGACCGTTCCGGCTTTCACCAGCTCCAGCAGCTTGCGCTTGCTGAGCATCGTGTAGGTCAGGTTCAGCCGGGCGAACTCGATCTGCTGCGGATGATGGATGCCAAGCTGATCGATAAACCAGTCGTAGAGCGGACGGTGATTCTCGAACTCTAGCGTGCAGATGGAATGGGTGATCTGCTCGATGGAGTCTTCCAGGCCGTGCGCCCAATCGTACATCGGATAGATGCACCACTTGTCGCCGGTATTGTGATGCGGCTGATGCAGAATGCGATACATGACCGGATCGCGCAGGTTGAGGTTGGGCGAAGCCATGTCGATCTTGGCCCGCAGCACCTTCGATCCGTCGGGAAATTCTCCCTTGCGCATCCGCTCGAACAGTTGCACATTGTCCGCCACCGGCCGATCGCGATACGGGCTGGGCTTTCCCGGCGCTGTCAGCGTCCCGCGATATTCGCGGATCTGATCGGCGGTCAATTCCTCGACATACGCCTTGCCCGCTTTCACAAGCTGCATCGCCCAGTCGTACATCTGGTCGAAATAATCTGACGCGTAATACTTCCCTGCCCAGTTGAAGCCAAGCCAGCGAACGTCGTCGTCGATGGACCGGACGTATTCATCTTCTTCCCTGGCTGGGTTGGTGTCGTCATAGCGGAGGTTGCACGTTCCGCCGAACTCGTTGGCAATTCCAAAGTTCAGACAGATCGACTTGGCATGCCCGATGTGCAAATACCCGTTCGGCTCCGGCGGAAATCGCGTCGCCACTCGCCCCCCCCACTTTCCGGTCTTCAGATCTTCCGTGACGATCCGCCGGACGAAGTCCAGACCGCCAGACTCACCGGCTTCCTTGCCTGAATCCCCCGCTGGGGATTCGCCCTCTGCATCCGACGATTTCATTGCGCTCCTCAACGATGCTGACAACACTTGATTGCAGGAATCATTCACCCCGAGCAGGGCGGGATTCATCCCGCCGATAAGTTGGCGGGCAGAGAAAACGGCGGGATGAATCCCGCCCTACCATCTTCGTTGCAGGAATCATATCGGATTGGCATCCGATCCGCATCCGCGGGCACGCACGACCGTCTCTGCGCGCTACCCCCTCTCCCGGTAATACCAGGGGAGGGGGAGAGACCAGCCTCGCTGGAAGTGTCACGCACCGGATCAGGAACCCGGGAAGGTCTGAACTTCCTATCCGCTTCCGCGCCGGTTAAGCTCTCGGGCTCGGGGAAATCTCATGGCAATTGAGCAGCGATTTTGCGTCAATCATCCGCGGCGGTGGGCCATTGGAATCTGCGTGATGACGCGCAAGCCCATCTGCGGCGAGTGCTCGACGCGGTACGAGGGGGTGAACTACAGCCGGGAAGGTCTGGAGCTTCTCAGAAAGCAGCGCGAGGAATCCCAGCCGAAGCGAGGGCGATTCTCCATGACGGCGCTTGCCGCGGTGGTCGGCACGCCGCTCGCGGTGTATCTGATGTTTCTGGCGTACCTGCTGTCGTCCGAAGCATTGATGGAAATGCTTCACTGAGGCATTCGTTATGACCGCAACCGCCATGCACATGACACCAGCCACGCAGACTTTGGAATTTGGCGGATCGTCGATGGCGCCGCTCGACGCGGCGGCGGAATATCTGCGGAGCAACGTCGATCGTGTTCTCCCGCTTTATGCGCTGGCGATGGGGCCGCATGCGGCGGTCAGCCTGATGCTGATCGAGGCGATCGCCGCGAAACACGGCGGTCAGCTCCGACCGCTCTGCATGGCGCTGGTCGCATCCACCCTGTGGCGGTGGATCTGGCTGGCAAATATTCAATCCCGCGTGCAGGCCGATCTGAGCGGCAATCGTACGACGGGCTTGTGGCGCAAGATGCCGCCCATTCTCATTCTGAGGCTGTTCAGCAACGTCGCGATCACGTGGGGAAGCTTTTTGATCTTGCCAGGCTTCGTCGGACTTTTTATCGGAAGCTTCGCCGCCCCGCTGCTGCTGGAGAGCGACGAGCCGGCGGGGGTCCGCCTGGGGAAAGCGATCTCCTGGATTACCCACGCCTGCAAACGCCTGCTGCGTGTCATGCTGGCAATGTCATTGCTGGCGCTGGTGCTGACGATCGCGATCTTTGTGACGCAATATTTTCTCGTCGAACGTCTGCTGCCCGCCCTGCTCGGATTCGAAAGCACGAATCTAAGCCTGACTCTCCGAAGCTCCGCCTGGCAACTGGGCATGTGCTACTTCGTCTTCCTGGCCCTGGATCTGTTTTGGACAGTGCTTGCAGTTGTGCTCTATGACGATTCGAGGTCCCAACGGATGGCCACCGACCTGCGGGCGCGCCTCGCGGCAATCAGCGGGGGAGCCGCCGCATGAACCTGACAAAACACGTCTCGCTGGGCATTCTTTTGCTCTCGAATCTGCTTTGCCTGGCTCCACGCGCGGCCGCCAGCAGCGATGCGCCGGAACCGCATCGGCAGCTCGATCAGATTCTTCAGGAGCCGGCTTTTCAGCAGTGGAAGCAGCAGCAGAACGAAGATCTGCCCGACTTGAACATGAGGGTGCCTCGAACATGGGACGATCGTGTGAGCGGTGCCTGGGACACGTTCACCAGTTGGCTTGACAGCCTCTTCCGCGGCACTCCACGTCGGGCGAACTTCTCTCAGCCTGCAAGCGCAGACGGCTCTTCGCTGCCGGGAGTGCTGAAAGTGATGTTGATCGTGGTCATAGCCGCGGCGCTGGCGGTCATGGCGGTAGTTCTGATCCGATCGCTCAGGGCTGGCCCGCCCCAGGGACCGACGGCCAGGATCCTCAGCCGGGAACTGCTTCACGAGGCGCTGCAGTCGGGCGACGCGCTGGCCTTGGGATCAGGCGAATGGATGGACGAGGCGCGCCGCCTTGCCATGCAGCAGAACTTCCGCGCCGTGTACCGCGCATTGTATCTGGCGCTGCTTTCCGGCTTGCATGCCGCCGGGAAAATCGAGCACAGCCGCAACAAGACCAATTGGTTCTACGTTTCGCAATACCGCGGGCCTGCCAGCGAGCGATCGACGTTCAGCAATTTGACGGATCTGTTTGACCGTGTCTGGTACGGAAGGCTCATGGCCGTCAACGAAAACCTGGACGAGATTCGCCAGCAGGTCGCGGAGTTGACCGGCGCCGGGAGAGCAGCATGAAAGGGCAGCGCTGGACTTTGGGATTGACGCTGGCGGCAATCGTTATCGGGACGATCGCCTTCTATCGGTCGGCTTCCTTCAGTGCCCGCTCGGGAGAAGACAATCCCATCTACTCCTCCACCCGGTACGATCCGTACGGCACCGCCGCGCTGCAGGAGCTTTTAGCGCGGCGCGGCGTGAGGGTGCGCAATCTGGAGCGTCCGAGCCTCGACGCCGGCGATCATGGCGTGCTGATCGAGGTGTTGCCTGACGAGAGTTCCTCTTTGGGTTCTGAAGGGCTGCATCTCAAATCATCGGAGCTTGCCGAATGGATGGCTGAGGGGAACACTGTCATTCAACTTGCCCGTGAAGAGACCGACCTCATGAAGCGGCTCGGGATTAAGGTCGACAAGGCGCCGGAGTTGAAACAACTGCAACAACTCCACGAGTTTGAGGAGAAGGGCAAGCCCCCCGACGATGCCCCCGGCTCGGTGGCCACCGCCCGATTGTCGCTGCCTGGCCATGCGGTCCGTGCCGACGATTCGGACGGTCCGGAGATTTCCCTGCGCATCCCGATGACATTCGCCGACAAGCAAAATGCGGCATGGCGGCCGATCGCGTGGGTGGAAAGCGACGCCAGGGAAGTGGTCGCGGGAGAATATCGCGTCGGCAAGGGAAAACTGGTGGTGGTCGGCAGCACCACGCCGGCGCTGAATCAATCCCTGGGGGACGTTGCCAATCTGGATTTTCTTCTGACGGAGATCGGTAACGGGCCGGTGATTTTTGACGAATGGTCTCATGGCATCGGGCGTCAGGCGACCGTCATGGGTTTCCTGCGAGACGTGGGCCTCCTGCCGGTCTTGATCCAACTCGTCTTCGTCATGATCTTGTACGTGTGGAGCACATCCGGTTTGCAAGGGAACGAAGAGGCGCCGGCGCCCGGCAGCGATCGAGCATCGAGCAAATTCAGACACTTGGCTATCTCTACAGCCGCGCATTGAGCCCGGCAGTGGTTCTCGACCGGGTGCGCACCGAGGCGCATCGGCGCCTTGCGCAGCGATGCGCTGCCAGCCCCGCGAAATCGAGACCCGCGCCAATGCATTGCAGGGCAAGCCGCGTGATACCGCGGCTCAACTGCTGCAGCGCCTGGAAGACCTGCAATCAGCGGTCGGCCCCCGTTGCCGGCAATGCGGGTACGACCTGACCATGAACCAGAGCGGCAGATGCCCCGAGTGCGGCGCGCCGATTCCCGCTGACGTTCTGCAAACCCTCAAAGAGGCCGGGCCGCGAAATGCAGCGCGATCGGCAAAGCGTCCGAACAAGGCACTGGCGGCGTTCGCCGAGGTGCTGAGCCTGTCTCATCAACTCTCGCGGGAGCTTCAACGTGACCGACGTTCTGCCCGATGAATTGGCTCGCGCTGCCGACCTGCTGGCTCGGCTGCGCGCCGAGCTGGGGAAAGTGGTGCTCGGGCAGGATGCCGTGATCGAACAGGTGCTGGTGACCATTCTCTGCGGCGGACATGCCCTGCTCGAGGGCGTCCCAGGCGTCGCCAAGACGCTCACCATTCGCGCCCTTGCGGCGGCCATTTCCTGTCGCGTAAAGCGCATCCAATTCACGCCCGACCTCATGCCGTCTGACATCATCGGCACCAACGTGTTTGAATTTAACACCAGCACGTTCCGCCTGCACAGCGGCCCGATCTTCACTGATCTGCTGCTCGCCGACGAGATCAACCGCGCCCCGGCCAAGACGCAGGCGGCCCTGCTGGAAGCCATGAGCGAACGCCACGCGACAATCGACGGCGTTCGCCACGAGCTCTCCCCGATCTTCACCGTGTTCGCGACGCAGAATCCGATCGAATTCGAAGGAACTTATCCGCTGCCTGAAGCGCAGCAGGACCGATTTCTCCTCAAGATTTCCATCACTTACCCGGACATCGAGGCCGAGCGCGCGGTGGTCCAACGAGTGCATCGCGGAGAGCCTGCGGATCGACTGGGCCCTGGCGCCATCACCCCGGTTTTGCAAATTGAGGACCTGCGGCTCATACAGGCGGCCTTGGCGCGGGTTCGGATGGAGGAGGCGGTGCTCGATTACGTGGTAAAGCTCGTGCGAGCGACGCGCGAGCACGAATCGGTGCTGGTCGGCGCAAGTCCGCGCGGATCGATCTTCCTTCTGCTCAGTTCCAAGGCCCGAGCCCTGTTGCACGGACGCGATTTTGTGACGCCGGACGACGTCGTGGCCATGCTCAATCCGGTGCTGGGGCACCGCATGACGCTCACCGCCGAGGCGGAAATCGCCGGTGAAACGCGAGCCGAAGTCCTGCGCTCGATCATGAGCAAGGTTGAGGTGCCGCGTTGATCGTGCCGGGCCGCATGGCGTTGTTATGTGCTGCGGCGCTGGCGCTGGTCTTGATCGCGGCGATCGTCGTGCCGGTCGTGTTGCCAGCCGTGCTCGCAGCGGACGCGGCGCTTCTGGGGGTTTGCTGGCTGCAGGGACGACGGCTCAAAAGCCTTGCGGTGAGCGTCGAACGCGAACCGTGGAAGCGCGTGCAGGTCGGCCGCAGCGAGGCATTCAGCTATCGCCTTACCAATCGTTCCTCGAAACAGGTGATCGTGCGCATCCGGCAACCCTGGCCGGCGGGAATGGTCTGCGAGCAGAACTTCCTGGAAATCCGGCTCTCGCCGGGCGAGATCGTGCGGGCCGCGCTCACTGCAACCCCGACCGCGCGGGGCGTGGCCCAAGTGCCGCCGCTGCAGGTGGACATTCGTCTTTCCACGGACTGGGCGTGCCGCCGCTGGACCACCAGCGGCGGCGAAATCAAAGTCTTCCCGAGCCTCAAGGGGCTGACAGATTACGACGCGCTGCAGCGGCATCATGCGTCGAGCCACGCCGGGTTGCATCAGCAGCGGATGCTGGGCGCCGGACGGGAATTCGATCGGCTGCGCGAATATTTTCCCGATGACGACTTCCGCGATCTGAACTGGAAGGCGACCGCCCGGCACCGCAAACCGTTCACCAACCTCTATCAGGCCGAGCGCAGCCGCGATGTCATGCTCTGCCTTGATTGCGGCCGGATGATGGGCAATCCGATGGGAACGGGAACGGCGCTCGACTCCGCGATTGACGCCTCGATCATGCTCGCCCATGTGGCCAGCCGCCAGGGAGACCGCGTCGGCATGGCGCTGTTCTCGGATTCAGTACGCCGCTTCATCAAGCCTGGAGCTGGAATCGTGGCGGTGAACCGGATCATCGAGGAACTGGTGGATGCGCGGACCGACAGCTTGTTCCCGTCCTATTCCTCGCTGATTGCCGCACTCCGCGCACATCAGACGCGTCGCAGCCTGATTTTTGTCTTCACCGATCTCAACGATCCGCAACTGGCGGAAAACCTCGCGCAGGTGCTCCCAATGGCGGCACGCAAACACGTGCTGGCAGTCATCAGCCTGCGCGATCCGCTGCTGGACCAATTCGCCGGCGGAGCCGCGGCCAACGCGCTGGATGTATACAAGGTGCTCGCTGCAAGGCAACTCGCCAGCGAGCGCGCAACGCGCGTGCGACAACTGCATCGCATCGGAGCGTCGGTCATCGAGGCCGATGCGGGCTCGATCACTGTCAAGCTGCTCAATACGTATCTGTCCATCAAGTCCCGGCAGCTCATTTGAGGAACGCTGCTTCTTCACCCTCCGGAGCCGGCTGCGGGCGCGGCCTTGCCGGCAGAAAGAACAAATATGCGACAAGCAGAGCAAACAGAATCACGGCCACCGCGATCTTGAAGGTGTAGGAGATGGTCGGCTCATTGATCTGGCTGAAGCCCCCTTCGATGCAGCCCGCGATCACCAGCAGCGTTGCCGAGCCGACGATCAGATCGACCAGGCGGGGACGAATTGCGCGGATTCGGGAGACGGCGGTTCCCTGGTCGCGTCGCAGTTGCCGCTGCGCCAGCATGAATCCAGCGGTGCTGGCGATGACCACGCAGGGAAGTTCGATGACGCCGTGGGGTCCGACCCAGGCGACGAAGAACTTGCCGACCCCATCGAGAAAATAGAGCGCCGCCAGGCTGCCGAGCATCGCGCCGTTGTAGAAGACGACCACCGCCGTTCCGATGCCGAAGGTGAATCCCAGCCCGAACGCCAGCACTGAAACCCGTATGTTGTTGTTAAAGAGAAACACGGTGAATACCGCGTGCTTGTCGGCGGAATTGATGCGCGTGTGGCCCTGCCGCTCCATCTCTTCGAGCATGGCTACGCGCTCGCGCGGCGATTGGTCGAGGTGTTCCGGCGGCAGAAACACTTCCGCCAGGGCCGGCCGCGCCAGCGTCGCCGCCAGTCCGCACAAAAGACCCGCCAGGAGCGTTGCGGCGCTGAGCGCCAGCATCTTCCACTCAACGCGAATCGCGGCGGGGAAGTAATGGCGAAGTATCAGCCAGTAATTTCCCAGCAGGTTGATTCGGCGTGGGAGCATCAACTGCGCGTAAGCGCGGGCCACCAGCGCTTCAAGGAAGTCCACGAGGCTTGGCGTGGCGGTGCGCGTCTGAACCAGATTCAGGTCGCTGCTGGTGAGCCGGTAGAGTGAAAAGCATTCGTCCGCCTCGTGCGGCGTCAGTGCCGTAAAACCCTTCGCGTCAATGCGGTCAAGGAGCGCGGCGAGCCGCTGCCACCGCGGGCGTCGATCGCGCAGGAAGCTGTTGAGGTCCATGGGAAAATTCTCTCTGCCGCCGCCCGGACACGCAATCACGCGTCGAGCCGGCTAGGCGGCGTTGACCCGACCGACGCCACCGATACTCTACTGCGCAGGGAAGTAGTGAATGAAGTGCCGTGCCCGCGCGTGCGAGCGCGCCAACGCATGGCCGCCGGCGGGGGCGGCCGCCAAAAGACCATGGGAAGCCCGTCCTCGCGGAAGGTCGCAATCGTGCCGAGATTTCGCATCACAACGCCCGAGCAGGTCTCCTTCCACTACGCCACCGCCGGGATGGCTTCGCGATACCTTGCCTGGCTGATCGACGAGTCGATCATCTGGGCGATCGACGCCGCCCTGGTCTTCGCCCTCGCGCCGGCGGGCGAAACTGGGATTGCCTTGATCATTCTGGGAGTCTTTGCGATCGATTTCTCCTACTTCACGTTTTTCGAGCTCCGCGGGAGCGGCCAGACACCGGGCAAGCGGGTGTTCGGGCTGCGGGTGATCTCCGCGCGTGGAAGTCAGCTCCGGCCGATCGATCTGCTGATCCGCAATCTTCTCAGGCCGGTTGACATGCTTCCGTTTGCCATGCTGACCGGCGCAACCATCGCCGCAATCGACAAATGGGGCCGCCGGCTCGGGGACCTGGCCGCGGATACCATCGTCATTCGCGATTATCGCAAAGCGCTCCCCGTGGCGCTCGCGAATGAAAAATCCCGCGTGAACTCCTTCAACGCGGACGCCGCGCTGCGGAATCGCGTCCTGACCCGCGTCACCCGCGAGGAGCGGGATTTGATTATGGACATGGTCTTGCGGCGCGACCAGTTGGACCCGGGCGTGCGGGAGGAACTGTTCTCCGGCGCCGCGGCTCACTTTCGATCGCGCCTGGCGCTGCCGGAGGATTTTGGACATCTCTCCGACGAGCAGACGGTCGTGAACGTCGCGCTGGTGCTTCAGGAAGCCAGGTTCACGATATAAACGTGTTTTTCTGGACAATGGCGTGAAGGTTTTGATACGCTACGCGCCCAAGAGTCGCGGGGGCGCACTGCCCACGTCCAGGCTCGGGATTTGGAGACACTTCATGACGCTGCAGGATGCTGATCCGCTGCCACAATTGGCACCATGTTCAGTTACGGGGAAGATGGTTCCCGAGGATGAGTTGGTGACGTTTCAAGGCCAGCGCGTTTGTGCCGAAGGGAAGGCGATTCTCCTGGAACGATTGCAGGCCGGTGAGGGCCTCCCCGGAGAGTTCAAGCGGCCGACGGTGCTCCGAAGGTTCGGATGCATCTTTTTGGACGGGTTAATTGTAGTCCTTCCGCTGGCGATCCTCACGGGGATCGTCGCAGGCACCTCAGGCTCGATGCAGATCGGCGGCGCGATCTCCTTGTTGGCGGTATGCGTTGAGATCGTCTACTTCGGGCAGATGCATGCCAGCGGTGGCCAGACCGTCGGAAAAAAGGCCGGGAAGCTGAAGGTGGTCAATCTGGACGGGAGCGCGATCTCGACCAAAACAGCCTACGTGCGAGCCGTGGCATACATTGGGCCTGGCGACCTTGACGGCCCTGGCGACCATTGCCGGCTCGGTGCCGCTGATTGGAATCGCCAACGGAGTGGTCGGGCTCTATGCGCTGGCGAACACCCTTGCGGCGCTGTTCGACTCGAAGCGGCAGCGTGCGCTGCATGACCACATCGCCGGAACCCGCGTAATCGACAGGAGCTGAATTCGCGATGACGCAGGTTGCCACCGTCACGGAATTCGCCTGCCCCGGGTGCGCGACCCCCTTGTCGAGCCCGGAACAGGGTCCATCGGTTTGTCCCACGTGCCGATGGAAGGGAGAGGTGTACCGCTTTTCCCCGTTGGCAGTGCAGATCAATGCCGCCGAGTCGGCGCTGCCGGACGAGGCCACCTGCATGCATCACCCCAGCAAGAAGGCCACTACCGTTTGCGCGGGAACCGGCGATTACATCTGTTCGCTTTGTGCAATTGAGGTCGAGGGACAAACCTACAGCGCCCAATATATCGACTCGGGCGGCAAGAAGAATCTCAACGCCGCCTTCGCCCAGACGCTCCCCAGGCCCGACCGCAGAATCAACATCTACCTGGCGATGGCCATAGTCGTTCCCTACATCAATATTGTCATGATCGCGCTCGGTTTTCTCTGGATTCCGCACGGCTTCATCCTCCACCGGCGAGCCCGGCAGATGCGCCGTGAGAATCCCCTTTTCAAACGGGTCATGGCAACCAGCACGCTCATCATCCAGCCCATCGTGCTTGCCCTGGCCGGCATCGGATGGATTGTCATGGTGGTGGCGATCGTATTCGCCCTGCTCGGGAAGGGGTGCCCATGGCGGTAGACCTGCGAAGCAGATCCAGCTTCGTCGTCATGGACGACGCGGTAGTGAAGCTCGAGCACACTTACGGCGACGACCGCATGAAACGGATCATGTTCTCCAGCATGGAGAGCCTGATCATCTGGCAGAAGGTCGCCTGGCTGCACCTGATTTCCATCGCGCTGGTGATTTTGCTGCCGGGAATTCTGCTGATGATCTTCAGCGACGAATTGAAGATTCTCGGCGACGTGCTGGCCGGTTTGGGCCTGCTGCTGATTCTGTGGTTCGCTTATTGCGGAAAGACGACGATCCGGATGACCCGCCGCGGAACCGTCACCGACATCAGCGGAGTGTTTCGCCCGGGAAAAGTGCGGAAGTTTCGCGACAAGGTGCTCGAAGCCGTGCGCCGCGTGCAGGGCGACAGCGCGGCGGTGTGATCATTGCCGCTGCGTCATCGCCCGGCGCACTTCACGATCCATCTCCTTCTTTTTGATCGACGCGCGCTTGTCGTGACTCTGTTTGCCACGCCCCACGCCAAGCTCCAGCTTCGCACGCCCGTCCTTGAAGTAGATGCTCAGCGGCACCAGCGTGACGCCGCGCTCGGCGGATTCATCGAGGAGCTTTTTGATCTCGCGCTTGTGTGCCAGCAGCTTGCGATCGCGCAATGGCTCGTGATTGTTCACCAACGAGGCTTTGTCGTACGGATCGATGTGGCAGCCGTGCAGAATCAGTTCGCCATGCTCGACGTGCGCGAACGCTTCGTTGAGCTGCGCCCGGCCGAGCCGAAGCGATTTCACTTCGCTGCCGACGAGCATGATGCCGCATTCAATCTTGGCGGCAATGAAATACTCGTGCAGCGCCCGCCGATTGGTGATGCGCGGTGAGAGATTGGCTTTGTCCTTGGCTGCCACGATGGGTCATGTTAGGACCCCGCCGGTGATATGGGTAGAGGCGGCACGCAAACTCATTTCGGAGCGGGACATTTGGGTCACGAGGCGGACCGAAGCCGTACCTTGCCACTGCGAACACGCTTGAATAAAATCGATTCATGAGCGCCTCGAAATTGCTGAAACACGTCAAGGCACTATCAGCCCGCGAGAGGCGAAAGTTTCTGGAAAGGCTGATCGCGATGAGCAAACGTCCAGTTCTTCATTCGCAAGCGTGCGCGAAGCGGGTAATCTGGCCTGATGTGGAAGCGCGAGCCATTCGCAATTCCGGGGGGGGCGGTAATGCCCAACTTGGTCCTCGCTGAGCGCGAGGAAGCCGCGTTTTGATGAAGCACTATGCTGACAGCAGTTTTCTGGTGTCCTGTTACCTCGCCGATCAACACACTGCGACCGCCAAAACGTGGCTCTTGCAATTCGACAAACGCCAGCGATCGCTCGCTTTGGCCGTCGGATTGAACACTTCCCCTTAACGAAGTTAGGGTCAATTTGAGTGCCGACCTCAAGTGTCCCGCTAACTCACCACGATCGCATTGCTCGCGATCGTGTTGTTCGCCAGCGCAACATCATTGAATACGTTGGCCGGATCGATGTTCGCAACGAGATAAAACTTCCCTTTGATCTGGGCAGTCAGAATCTTCCTCAGGGGGATCCGCACGGACTGCCGCGGCCGGAGATTGATCCGGCGGGTGACGCTCTTGAGCTCGACGGCATTCTGATCGATGACGCCGGTCAGGGAGGAATACAAAACAATCAGCAGAGGGCCGATCGCCGGAATGGTTCCATCGTTTTTCACGACGAGCGTCGCCCCGACTTTCTTGCCGACGAGTATGCTGGCGGGCGCGGCGAGCGATGTTGCGGCCAGATCGGCGCTGGGCGCGGCGACCACGAACGCGCTGCTGGCAGCCTCGGCGCTGGTCCGGCCGCTGGAGTCCTCGAGCAGGCTGACCAGATGATACGTTCCCGCCGGCACCGTGGGCGGAAGGCCCAGCAGTGTCACGTGCACCGAAGTGGCGCCAGTCTTGCTCAGTCTGATGGTTCGCTCCGTTGCGCTTAACTGCACGGAACCGGCGTCGATGTTCGTTCCCGCTGACAAAAAGATCTTAACGGTCAGTCGTCCGCTGAACTTCGACTCGGTGGTGTTGGAAATACTGATGGTCTGCCTGATGGTGGTCTTCTGTCCCGCGGTGACGATCGCGGGGATAACGCCGGTCAGTTGCGGGACAACCGCGGCGAGCGTCGGCGCGACGGTCTGCCGCAGCGGGAACCCAGATGAGGCAGCCGGATGCGTCGCGTCGCCGCTGTAAGTGGCGGTCACCGCATGCGCGCTGATGCCAGCGAGGGTAGTGACGAGGGTTGCGGTTCCATCGGCGCTGACAGAGACCGTGCCGATGTCCACCCCGTCGCTCAGGAACGTCACCGTGCCGGTCGGGGTTGTTCCCCCGCGCGCCGGTGAGCGTTGCAATGAAGGTCGCGGGCTGGCCAGCGATCGTTGCATTGTCGGATGATGTTACCGTCACGACGAGTTCGGTGTTGGCATTTACCGTGAACGAAGTGCCGGAGCCGGTGGCGGCCAGGCCGTTCACATCCTTCACGACGCCAGGCTTCACGACGACTGAATAGCTGCCATCGTCGGAGGCCTGCCACACCCCGTTAGGCGGAGTGATGACATAGGTCACGGTCGCGGAAGTGCCGGACACATACACATTGAATACCGACGCGACCAGAACCTGCCCGGTAGGTCCGGTGACGGTGATATTGGAACCCGCGATGGTGGAGGTATTGATCGATGCGGAAGTTCCGCTGTAGACGACCGTAACCGTCTGCGCGTTGCCTCCGGCGGAGGTAATGTTGGGCGCCGTGATGGTGACTGTCGGCGGAGCAGCCGGAGCCGCAACTGAGAGCAGGGCCGGACTTGTCGCCACCGACCCGGCGGAGTTGGTAAAGAAGGCGCGATAGTGATTGCCGTTCTCGCCCTGTGCCGCCACAAACGTGTAATTGAGCGACGTCGCGCCTGGGATGTTTTGATAGGTCGTGCCGTCGGTGCTGACCTGCCATTGCACGGAGGGCGTTGGAGTGCCGGTGGCCGCCGCGGTGAAGCTGACTGCCTGACCGATCTGTGCGTTTTGCGCTCCAGGCTGCCTGGTAATAGTGATGCTCGTTGTCGCCGAGGTGACCGTCAGCGCTGCGGGCGAACTGGTGGCCGATCCCTGCGAATTGGAGAACACAGCGCGGTACTGATCGCCACTCTGCGCGGTGGTGGCAATGAAAGCGTAGGTGGACGACACCTGCCCGGGGATGTTTGAATAGCTCAGCCCGTCGGTGCTGACCTGCCACTGGACTGTCGGCGTCGGAATGCCGGTGGCCGTCGCAGTGAAGCTCACATCCTGGCCGTTGATCGCGCTCTGGTTGACGGGTTGAAGGGTGACCACCGGCGCCGTTGCCGAGCTGACGGTGAGCAGCGCCGGCGTGGTCGTCGCGGTACTCAGGGTGTTGGTAAAGACCGCCCGGAACAGATCCCCGCTTTGATCTATTGTCGGCGCGAACGTGTAGGTCCGCGATGTAGCTCCCGCGACATTGGTGTAGGTGAGGCCCGCATCAGCACTCACCTGCCATTGCACGGTGGGGAACGGGCTCCCGGTGCCTGCGGCGACGAAGCTCACGCTCTGACCAACGCCCACGCTCTGGGCGACCGGCTGCACGGTAATGACAGGCGCCGTCCCGGCGGCGGTCACCGTCAAGGTCGCGGGATTGGTCGTGCCCGTGCCTTGCGAGTTGGTGAAGACCGCACGGAACAGATCGCCGGTCTGGCTCATCGCGGCGGTGAATGTGTAGGTAGCCGACGTGGCTCCGGTAATGTTCGTATAAGTCGTGCCGTCAGTACTGACCTGCCACTGCACGGTCGGCGTTGGACTGCCGATAGCGGCGGCGGTGAAGCTCGCCATTTGTCCGGCTGGGACGGTCTGATTCGTGGGCTGGGTCTCGACGATCACTCCCGTGAAGACCGGTGCGGCGGTCAGCCATAAGCTGTGGTCGATCACGGGCAGCATGGGATTATCCGAAAAATCAGTGATCTTCGCGGCAATCAGTTGATCTGTTGTCACGCCCCACCAATTCATCTCCAGATTGATCGGGCCGCCCGTTCCCTGAGATGAGACGGTGGCGGTCGCGTTGCTGAAATCGTCGTTGTGAATGGTCACCGTGCTCGTGCCGTCAATCAGCAGACCATTTGCCAACACGAACGTATCGTATTCAAGGAGACCGGTGCTGCCCGGACCAAGGTCCACGACGCAATTGAAGTTGACCTCGACGGCAGACACCGAGCCGCCCGTCGAGACCTCCAATTTAGATCCGATGACGTTGGAGTGGGTAAGAGTGACGTTATTGCCGATCGTCAGCGATCCTCCGGCCACAATGTTCACTGTCCCGCCGAGATTGTAACTGGCGACGTTCATAATCAGCGGCCAGGTGATCGACGTATTGACGCTCTGGGCATTTACATTGACGACCGTGCCGGACACGAACGTATTTCCGTTTGCCGCGAGAGTCGGCACAAACGTCGGATCGACGGTCGGATTCGCGTTAAACACATCGTTGCTGAGCGTAATGGACGTAGCGTCAAATTCGCTGCTCACGCCAAACGTGCTGTTGTCCACGGATCCAAGCGATCCATCATGAGCGGTTACGCTGCACTCGAAATCCACGGTATCGGCCGTCAGCATGCCGCCGGTCGCGATCGTCAATCCCGCCCCGATGACGTTGGAATGCGTGACCATCACCCCGTTCGCGATCGTCAGCGCGCCGCCGGAAACAACGTTCACGTTTCCCGTCACGTTATAACTCGTCACGTTCGTGATCAGCGGCCAACTGACCGGGACGTTCACACTCTGACCATTCACATTGACCACCGTCCCGCTGGCGAACGTATTGCCGCCGGCTCCGAGGTTGGGAACATACGTCGGATCGACGGTGGGGTTCGCATTGAACACATCGCTGGTGATTGTCAGGGACGTCAGATCAAATTCGGGAGACTCGCCGAACGTGCTATTGGCGACAGAGCCGAGCGAGCCGTCTTTAGCAACCACCGGGGCCTCAAAGTCGACCGTATTGGCCGAAAGCGTGCCGCCCGAGGCCACATCCAACTCGGCCCCAATTATGTTGGAATGCGTGACCATGACGCCTGACTGAATCGTCAGACTCCCGCCTGCGGCGATGGTCACCGTTCCCGTCAGGTTGTAAGGAGAACCGGCCGCCGCCCAGGTGGTCGGAGTATTGATCGAAGCGGTGGGCTCGTCTGTCGACAGCAAGAGCCGTGATTCCAGCCCCTCAATTCGCGCCCATGCTCTGCCGGAAGACCGCGGCGTGTGGCGCGTGTTGCGATTGGCTCGAACGACAGTGGCAGCGAAATCGATTGCGCAGGCAATGTATTTCAGCATTTGCTGTAAAATCCCTGAGTTGTGAGTCTGCTGTGGAAGGTGACGTTACGCTTCCCTCGTACCTCGAATACGTGGCCGCAAAGACTCTACCGAAGTGCCCTCGGTTATGCCAATTAATTGACATCCATCGCGCGCGGGTGCGCCTGATTTTTCGACGGCATCCGTGGGGAGCGGGCTTTCCGTCCGGGTCTGCCCTTGACGCCTGCATTTCCCAATTGCGGCAGCCGATCTACGACAACAGACCGGGAGCGGCGATCCTTCTCGGCGGACAAACGCTTTCCATGTCCAGCGCGGATGCGCTGAAGGCGAGAATTTCGCAGGATTCGGGCCAGGCAAGGTAAGTTCGATGACAAATCCAAAATTCGCATCCCCCAGCATGGAGATGTTGATGCATGAGTTGATCGCGCCGGGTGATCAGTTGCGAGCGGTCTCTAGTCGGAGAGTTTGATGGAACGACTCGCGGCACAAATCAACCGTTCACGCAGTCAACGTGCAACCTGCAACTCCGCCAGGATCGCCCTGAGGGTCGCGAGAATTTCGGCCTGCAGCGCGTCGTGACCTTGAGCGCCCGCGCTGTCGAGCGCGGCGCCGGAGAGCGCCGGGCCGATCGTCATCAAGGCGCTGCCGAGGATCTTGCCGACGGGGGTTTTTGCGAAGATGTCGCCGTAGCCGACGCTGAGGCACGTCGAGCAATAGACAAACGCGTCCCAGATGTCGTTCACCTTGGGGTTGTGGTCCCGTTCTGCCGCGTAAAAGAGCACCGCGCTGGCGGCCACCAGACCGGCGGTGTTGCGCGGGAGCGGCCAGCAGCTTTGCGGGCAAATCCGTCAACGGGAGCGCTGCGGGAATCTGCACGCCGAAAGCCGCCAGGCCGTAGTTGAGATCTTCTTTCCAGCCCATGGGATTCCTTTGCGTCCGGACTCGTCACAACGCTCATTTGCGGTTGGGTTAGCCGCGACGCGCAGCGGAGCGCGTATTCGAACGACTGAAGACGCGATGTTACCCTCGCACGATTCCCACAAATACGCGCTCCGCTGCGCGTCGCGGCTAACCGTCCGTTTCATTACTCCCTCTCCCGGTACTCCGGGAGAGGGTTGGGGTGAGGGTGATTTCGAGGACCAGCGGCGTCTGACGTTCGAAATCACCCTCACCCCCGCCCTCTCCCGGGGTACCGGGAGAGGGGGAAGGTCGCTCGAAATTCTGAAACAGCCTCTAAACGGAAACCAGGATCTATCAGCCCGCTCGCATTCCGCGTTCGCGCACCAGCCGGTCGTTCTAACCCGCGCGCCCTTCTTTTCTCGTCGAAGGTGTTTCTGCGGGCGCCTTCGCAGTCAGCGGAACATCCGTCGCCACCGGCATCCCGACGTGTCCCCCGCCGTTCCCGGCTACGTGCTCCGCTACCGCGGCAGCAGCCTTGGGGGACAACTGCGAGGCAACCGCCGACGCGAGGCCGGAAAGCATCTCCTGGCTCTGCGGCGGCAAGGTCCGAAGCAGCCCGTCGGCAGCGTTCCCCAGGCTGGCGGCACGCATGAATTGGCTGCTCATCCGGGCCATCGTTTCGGGATCGGCAAAGAGCTGAACCTGGGCCTTGTTCCACATGTTCCCCATCGCCTGCGCGGCCTGAACGCGAACCTCTTTTTCCGCGTCGATCCGGAGCTTCTCCAACTCGAACTTCAGCGCGGCTTCCTCGAACTCGCTCTTGTTGGCCAGGCTTTGCCGTTCGACTTCAACGCGGGCCTGCTCCACGTTCACCTTCTCCCGCTCGACGTTGATGTCCACCATCTTCATCGCCCGCTCGCCCTCAGCCCGCTTCACGTTCGACTGCGCGTCGCCCTCGGCGAGCCGGAGTTTCGCCTGATAGATCGCCTCGGCGGCTTGCCGCTCGGCTTCCGCCTTTTTCACAGCCATGTACGCCTGCACGTCGGCGGTGGTCTCCTCGCGAATCTTGTTTTCGCTGATCACCTGCTGCGCTGCGATGAGTTTTTTCTGCGCCTCGCGGTCGGCCTCGCTGCTCACCTGGACGGTGATGACTTTCTGCTTCGCGGACTCGCGCTGCGCCTCGGCCGTCAGCTGCTCGGCCTGCGCCGTCGCGCGTTCGCGCTCTTTTTCCGCAACCGCCACCTCCTTGCTTCGCTCGGCCACCTCGATCGTCTGCTTCTTCATGATCTCGGCGGTCTGCTGCTCCCGCACCTTGGCGATCAATGCGATCTGCTTGGCCACCTGCGCCTGCTCCACCGCCAGCGTGCGCTCCACCTCGCTGGTCTCGATATTCTTCATCTTCTCAATGTTGCGCCGGCTCATCGACTCGTCCTGCGCCAGCTTGAACTCCGCCACCTCGCGCTCGCGAGCAGCGCGGACGTTGGCAACTTTCATCTTCTGCTCGGCTTCGAACTCCGCCTGGTCGCGCTGCAATTCCAGTACTTTTTTGGTGGTGGCAACGTTCTTCTCCTGCACCTGCCGTTCGGCTTCGCGCTCGATGATGTTCCGTTCCACGCGCGCCTTCTGCGTGATTTCCGCGATCTTCCGCAGGCCTTGCGCGTCGAATACGTTCTTCTCCTGCAATTGGCTCGGATCGGTCTGATCGAGCGAGGAGATGGTGACGGATTCGAGCGTCAGCCCGTTGCTCGACAGATCGTGGGTGACGATCTGCTGCACGGCGCTGGCAAATTCATCCCGCTTGGCATGCAGTTCGACAAGCTCCTTCGTCGCCGCCACGGTGCGCAGTGCGCTGACGAGTTTTTCCTGCACCAGTTCGCTCACCGCGTCGGGCTGCACGTTGCGGGCGCCCAGCGATCGGGCCGCCTGCAGGATGTCATCGGAGTTGGCGTGAACCTTGATGTAAAACTCGGCCGAAAGATCGACGCGCAGGTTGTCCTTCGTGATCAGCGCATGCGGGCCGCGGCGTTCCACGTTGAGCCGCATCGTCTCCATGGAAACGGGGACCATCTGATGGACGACCGGCAGCACGATCGTGCCGCCGTCCTGAATCACGCGCACCCCGCCCATGCCGGTGCGGACAAACGCCATGTTGGCAGACGCCTTGCGATAGAGCTTGGTGATCACCGCGGCAATCGAGACGATGATCAGCACCACCAGCCCCGCGCCGGTCATGGCCACCTGCGCCGAAGACCCCAGTTGCGGCAGGAACCACGGCCCGATCGCCAGCACCGCCCCGACGAGAAAAAAGAGTACGAGCATCATGATTTATCTCCGTTCGCGGGAACGACGTAGAACAGCCGATCCTTCGCGGTATAGCCAACCAGTTTGATGTGAACCCCTTTGGCGACGGGCGGACGCCCCTCTTCAGTCCGGCAGGCAACCTGAAACGGCTGCCCGCCGGCATCGCGCCCGCATGCCATGCCGAATGTCGAATCGATCGGATACAACGCCTCCGCGACCGACCCGAGCAGCTCATGCCGCCGCCGCGCATACGTTTCATTTGTCGGCAGAAATCGCCCGACCAGCGCGCTGACGACGCGCGTGATCATCACGCTGCCGGAAACGGCAATCACCAGCGCGATCGGGAAAGACTCTTCGATTGCGCGCCCCATCATCAGTCGATTCGCCGAGAAACCGATCGCGCCCCAGGAGAGCATGAGCACCATCAACACCAGGCTCAGCGGAACCCGGCCGACGCCGAGCCAACCGAGCGCCGCCAGCAGCGAGGATGATCCGCCTGGCCCGTTCGCCTCCGCGTCGTGCCCATCGAGGTGAGTCTCCGCCGAAGCATCGCCGGCATCGACGTCATGCTCGAACGACATGTGTCCAGCCGCGTCCAGATGAACGTCGACATCATGGTCGATTCCAGCATCGGCGCCGGCCTCGCCGAACGTCCAGCCGCTGATCGTGTAGAGCCCGAGGTACAAGAGCCCCAGCCCGAAAGGCATGATGAAGATCAGGTTCCACCAACCGAGAACCCATTGCGTGGTCATAGGTCACTTCCTTTGAGCCACCGGCCCGAAAGGCGTCAACCGACAACGGCAAGTAGCATCAGTCTTCCAAGGATTTTTCGCAAGCACGCGGGGTGTATAAACGGCGGCCGTGTATCTAAACGGACATTACGCAAACACGCGCTGTCAATCCGCGGTTCCGCGCGAGTCCATGAAGAGGAACACGAATCTGCACGAACAACACACGAATCTCACGAATAAACGCGAGGAAATCTGCTTCATGGAGATTCGTGCGAATTCGTGTCGATTCGTGTTCTGCATTTCTCGGTTACTGCGGACCCGACGGGATCGCGTACGGCCGTTTGGCATCGCCGAACGCCAGGCTGCTGTATCGTTACGGTGTCGAGCCTGCCACTTGAATCTCCGTTCTCGCGGGTCCTACGATGCGCCGAAGGAGAGTCCAACATGACAAATGCAACTGCCTCATCCATCGAATCCAGCGGCACTTTTCAACTGGGAGATAAGACCGTCCATCGGCTCGGCTACGGCTCGATGCAGCTGACGGGCAAAGGCGTCTGGGGAGCGCCGAAGGATCACGACGAAGCGATTCGCGTTCTGCAGCGCGCCGTCGAGCTCGGCGTGAATCTGATCGACACTGCCGACAGCTACGGCCCATACGTCGCTGAAGAATTGATCCGCGAAGCGCTGCATCCGTATTCCGATGATCTGCTGATTGCCACCAAAGCCGGCCTCGTTCGGACCGGCCCTGACCAGTGGCATCCGGTGGGCCGGCCCGAATACCTTCGGCAGGAGTGCGAGATGAGCCTGCGCCGCCTTGGCGTTGACACGATCGACCTCTTCCAACTCCACCGCATCGATCCCAAAGTGCCTGCCGACGAACAGTTCGGCCTGCTCCGCGACCTGCAGAAGCAAGGGAAAGTCCGTCACGTCGGGCTGAGTGAGGTCTCGGTCGACGACATCAAAGCCGCTCGCAAGATTGTGCCAATCGCGACGGTGCAAAACCGCTATAACCTGACCGACCGCGGCTCGGAGCCGGTGCTTACCTGGTGCACCACCGAGAAGATCGGCTTCATCCCCTGGTTCCCCATCGCCAGCGGCAAGCTCGCCCAGACCGGCGGCCCCGTCGACCGCGCCGCCAAAGCCGACAACGCCACGCCCGCCCAGATCGCCATCGCCTGGCTGCTGAAAAAATCGCCCGTCATGCTCCCCATCCCCGGGACCTCCACCGTGAAGCACCTGGAGGAAAACTGCGCCGCCGGGGATGTGCGGTTGACCGACGAGCAGATGCGGGAGCTGGATAAGGCAACGTAATCCTCGTCATCAAGAGGATTTGATTGCTGTTCGGATCCTTACTTTGGTGGGAGCATTATCTGCTTCACGATTGATGCCTGCCGTCGGTCCGCGCCCGCCTCGTTGTCGGCCAGAGCGAAGTATCGAGGACGATGTCCCCAGCCGCGCTCGCGCTCCCCTGCTCGCTCAATCAGAAGTTTGAACAGCAGCCCTTTTCCCTGGCTTGCGCCGCGCAGGTATTGAATCGCTTTATGCTGCACGCTTTCAGTCAGGGAGATGACGCGTTCGCGAACGAGCAATTGCTCTTCGGGGGCGAGCTTTTCGAATTCGTCCAATAGTCTTGCGGCTACGGCAGTCATCTCATCCAATTTAGTAGCTTACCGCCTGTTCGGACACAGACAACCTGCGCAATGCCGAAGTGCCCGATCTTCCGGGAGTTCTCCCCCGGAGTACCAGGGGAGGGGGAAGTAAAAACGAGCACGCCCCCACCGGCCCGCATCGGCCCCCCATCGCCGCTCATCGTCGATCCAAAACCGCCGTCAATTGACAGGACCCGGCGAATTCCATTACCGTTTGCACTCTTTTCCCGCAGAGCGGACGGAAGGTGAGTCTCCAGGATGGTAGCGACCACGGTAGTCAGTCGGGCCAAAGCATATTTGAAGGTGCGGCAGAAGCGCGTCCGCGACGCCATGAAGGCGCTCAAGCTGGACGGACTGCTTCTCACGCACGCGCCGGACCTGGCGTATCTGACGAACTTTACCGGCGACGATTCGGTCGGACTGCTCACTGAGAAGGAATTCATCCTCGTCACCGACTTCCGATATCAGGAGCAGGCCGAGCAGGAAGCCGGCTGGCTGAAGGTCAGGATGCGCGAGGGGAAAATGTCGGACGCACTGGCCAAGGCGCTGGTGGAAGCGACGGTGACGCGCGTCGGCTTCGAGGCGAACTTCACGGCATTCGGACAGGTGCATGCGCTCGATCGCGCCGTTCACGCAATCAAAGACGCCAAGCCGGTCGAACTGGTCCCGCTCGAGGACGTGATGACCAACGTCCGCAAGGTGAAGGACGATCACGAAATCGATCTGATTCGCAAATCGGTGGGCGTGGCCGAGGAGGCATTCGAGGCGATCCGCAGCGCGATCAAGGTCGGCCTTTCGGAAAATTATCTGGCCGGGCTGCTGGTTTTTGAGCTGCGGTCCCGCGGGGCGTCTGACAGCAGTTTCCCGGCGATTGTCGCCACGGGAGCAAACAGTTCGCTGCCGCACTATCGGCCGGGCGAGGTCCTGGTTCAGCGTGATGCCCCGCTGCTGTTCGACTGGGGCGCCATCTACAAGGGATACTGCAGCGATCTCACCCGGACACTGATGATCGGCCGGGTGAGCGCGCGGATGAAAACGATCTACAGCGTCGTGCTGGAGGCGCAGCAGGCGGCGATCGCCTTCCTTCGGCCCGGCGTGACCACGTTGCAGGCTGACCGCGTCGGGCGCGGCGTCATCGAAAAAGCGGGATTCGGCAAACAGTTCGGTCACGGACTGGGGCACGGTATTGGCCGCGAGATTCACGAACTACCGACCATGCGGAAGAACGGCGGAGAGGATGAGCTTCGGCCGGGCATGATTGTCACGGTCGAGCCGGGAATTTATCTGCCCGGCGAGGGAGGCGTTCGCATTGAGGATGATGTTTTGATTACACACTCCGGACACGAAGTGCTCTCGACACTCGACCGGAGCTTTGAAGGGTGCCATCTTGAGTGAAAAACGTCCGAAAAAGAGCCCGTCACCGGCGGCGCGCGCCGCGATCTCCGGCAGCCCGATGGATGTCTCGCTGCTGGAAAAACTGGTGAAGCTCATGGCCGCCAACGATCTGAACACGATCGAACTCCGCGAAGGCAATCAGCGCGTCACGCTCAAGCGCGGCGCGGTGGGAATTTCGCAGTCGACGAGCGCGGCGCCGATCGCTCCGCCTCCGGCGGCAGCGCCGCCGAGCCCGTCTTCATCGGCCGCCCCCAGCGCGGCGCCCGCGGACGATGCCGGATTGCTGAAGATCACCAGCCCGATGCCCGGCACTTTTTACAAGGCTCCCAAGCAAGGGGAGGCGCCCTTCGTGAAAGTGGGCAGCGAAGTCGATGAGCAGACCGACGTGTGCATCATCGAGGCGATGAAGATGTTCAACCCCCATCAGGCCGGTGTTCGCGGCACCATCCACAAGGTCTGCGTCGAGGACGGTCAGCCGGTCGAGTACGGCACGGTGCTTTTCCTGGTCAAACCCAAGTAATGTTTTCCAAGATTCTCATAGCCAATCGCGGCGAGATTGCGCTGCGCATCATCCGTGCGTGCCGTGAAATGGGCATTCAGACGGCGGTGGTCTACTCCGTCGCCGATCGAGATGCGGCGTATCTTCAATTTGCCGACCAGGCGATCTGCATCGGCGAGGCGCCTCCTTCAGAGAGCTATCTTAAGATCGATCGAATCATCGCGGCGGCGGAAATCGCCGATGTACAGGCAATTCATCCCGGATATGGATTTCTGGCGGAGAACGACCACTTCGCGGACGTCTGCCGAAGCTGCAAGATCGAATTCATCGGCCCGCCCGTAGCCGCGATGGCCGCGCTTGGAGACAAGGTGGAAGCCAAGCGGCTCGCCAGGAAAGCGAAGGTGCCGACGGTGCCGGGGAGCGAAGGCGCTGTCGGCGATGACAAGACTGCACTCAAAGTGGCGCGCGAAATCGGATACCCCGTGATCATTAAAGCTGCCGCAGGCGGCGGCGGGCGCGGGATGCGCATCGCCCACAACGACGTTTCCCTCCAGGCCGGGCTCCGCCAGGCGCAATCCGAGGCGGAGAACGCATTCAAGGATTCCACGGTCTATATCGAGAAATACGTCGAGTTCGGCCGGCATGTCGAAGTGCAGATCCTTGCCGACCAACATGGCAATGCCGTTCATCTCTGGGAGCGGGATTGCTCGCTGCAACGACGGCATCAGAAGCTCGTGGAGGAATCCCCCAGCCCCAGGCTTCGCCCCAAAGTCCGCGATGCCTTGTGCGCCGCGGCCGTGCGCTTGATTCAGAAAGCGGGATACACCAACGCGGGAACCGTGGAATTTCTCGTTGACGGCGAGCAGAACTTTTATCTGCTTGAAGTGAATGCCCGCATCCAGGTGGAGCATCCCGTGACCGAGGCCGTTACCGGATTCGATCTGATCAAGCAGCAGATTCGGATTGCCGCCGGCGAAAAGCTCGGCTTTTCGCAGGATCAGGTTCCGCGGGCGGGACATGCCATCGAGTGCCGCATCAACGCCGAAGACCCGGAGCGGAATTTCGCACCCTGTCCGGGCGTCATCCAGGAACTGCGGCTTCCGGGCGGGCCCGGCGTGCGAATCGATTCTCACGTTTATGCCGGATATCGCATCCCGCCGAATTATGACAGCATGATCGGCAAACTGATCGTGCATCGCCCGACTCGTGTCGAGGCGATTGCCACCATGCGGCGGGCGTTGACGGAATTTCATGTTTCGCCGATAAAAACCACGATTCCGTTGCTGCTGCAGATCATGGACAATCAGAACTTCCAGAGCGGCGACGTCGACACGGGGTTCATCGAGCGAACGATGCTCAGCAAATAACGCTCGGGACGATCGATGCAATCGAACCGTCCGATTCGCTGATGCGTAATATCCGATACCGGTGAGTGCCGCGCATTCCTGCTGCGGCACTTGACGGCGCGGAGATTTGGGCTGCGGATTCCTGGGTTACCGCCTTGGGTTTGGCGGATCGAGCAGGCGACATTCGTCCTGGGTGCACCGCGCAATGCGGGCTGGCGCGTGCGCGGATCAGAAACGGTTGTGGAGGTTTTGTATGCGTTTGTCGGAGGATGTGCTGAAGCAGGCCGTCAAGAGCCTGCAATTCGAGCAATTTAATCCCGCCTTCCGAATCGGGCGCGAGCCGTGCCCGGTCAGTCGGCCGCCACGCGCGGTTCTCGCCGCCCGTGGAAGGGTTCGCCCGTGCTCCAATGGCTCGCGCCAGCGGGCGTGGAGCGTCTCGCTTCGCAGCGTGACCGCCAGCGGCGTGGTGTTTGTTGACGGCAACTACTGGCTGGACGGTGAGCAATTCATCCTTCAGTTGCCAAAATCCTCAAACGCCCCCGCGATGCTCTGTGCCATCACCTATTGGCAGCCGCTCGCGAGCGACCTTTGCGTGGTCAGCGCGAGTTTCGTCCGTCCGATACAGGGTCCTCGCGAGAAGACCCCGGCGCGGCGACCGGCGCCGTTATTCGACTGAACTCTAAAGTAACGCGTACGAGCGCGTGGAATCGATTGCAATTACGAGCACAGCCGTCTCGGCTGTCGCCCCAAATCACAGCCGAGACGGCTGTGCTACGGAGAACCGTCCTCGGAGGGCTTCAAAAATTGATTGAGCCGGTTCAATCGTGCTCGGTCCCTCGCCAATGTAGGGAAGCGCGCGGTTATCTGCCGATTGACGTGTTGGGCGCGCATCCTGCTTGTGGACAAGTCTGCCGTGGGCTTGTAACTTCGTGTCCTCAAGCAGATTAACCAGATTGAGGAGCCAACGCGTGCGATTTTCAGCGCTTCGTATCCCCCCGTTCCGTCGTCTCTCGGCCAATCACACGTCTCAAGCTCCAGCCGAAAGTATCTGCAGCGATTTGCAGAAGACGCGGCGCGAGCGACTGGCCGCTGCTGTTGAGTGCCTCGAATCGCGCACGCTTCTGTCCGTCTCGGTCACGCAGCAGATCGCTCCCGTCACCCTGACCACAACCAATACCTCCACAACAGTCGATCTTTCGCAAAACTTCACCGACCCGCAAACCACGGGCACGTTCGTGCAGTTTGACACCTCGCTGGGCTCGGTCGAAGTTCAGCTCTTCAATAAAGACACGCCGTTGACGGTTGCCAACTTTCTGCAATATGTCAATCAGGGCCTCTACAACAACACGATCATCCATCGATCGGTCCCGGACTTCGTCGTGCAGGGCGGCGGGTTCACCCCGACCGGAGCCGCCATTCAGACTTTCGCGCCGGTGCAGAATGAGCCTGTCTTCTCCAACGTCCTGGGCACCATCGCCATGGCCAAGGTCGCCGGCGATCCCAACAGCGCCACCAGCCAGTACTTCTTCAACGTCGCCGACAATTCCCAGGCACTCGATAATCAAAATGGCGGCTTCACGGTTTTCGGCGATGTCGTTCAGGGTTTGAATATCGTCCAGTCGATTAACGCGCTTCCGACAGTCTCGGCGACTATCGGCGCCAATTCCTTTACGGATCTGCCCCTTCTGACAGCCGGCGGCGGCACCGCTCCCAGCAATCTGGTCGACGTCAGTTCAGTGCAAACCGTGGCGGCTCCGCAATTGCAAATCACCGCGGTCAGCGACAACACCCGCCTGGTCACCACCAGCATCACCGGCGAGCAACTTTCGCTCAGCGCCGTTCCCGGCCGGACCGGCTTTGCGCACATCACCGTCACCGCGACCGGGCCCAGCGGAACCTCCGTCACTCAGGTCTTGCGCGTTCACGTCGTCGGCTCCCAGACGCTGGATATCCAGCTCGGCGCGGGACATCCTCACGCGGTCTCCTATCAGGATTTTAATGGTAATTCCGGCACGCTCTCTGTCGGCGGCCCGGGCAGCACCGTCGCCACGTTCTCCGGCTCCGGACTGGTCTACCGCGGAGGCGCGGTGCGCGGTCAGGATGTGGAACTGGACGGCGTCACCGCCACGGATACGACCGCCCGCTCATCAATCATCATCAACGGCCCCGCTTCCGCCAAACAATCCGTCGCCATCGGCGACGTCACGATCACCGGCAGCGCCGCACAGGTCCGCCTGCATCATGCCTTGCTCGTCGGCGACCTCTCCGCAAGCGGCGCAGTGCACACGCTCGAGGTCGACTCCGCGGAGGACGGCACCATCGCCGTTGGATCCGGCGGCCGCACGTCGTTCCAGGGCACCACGCTTGCCGAGGAATCGTTCACGTCGGCCGCGCCGATCGATGCGCTCAAGGTGGAGAACTGGATCAATCAGGATCCGACCGTCGTCATCACCGCGCCGTCGATCAGGAGCGTTTTTGCCAAGGGAAACTTCTCCGTCGGATTGAATCTCTCGGCCGCGTCACACGCGCTGGGCGCAATCAAAGTACGCGGATCCATCGGCGGCGACTGGACCGTCAACGGCAAGCTGCCGACGCTCAACGTCGTGAGCATCGACTCCACCTTCTCCGGAACGTTCGCCGCCGCCATCCCGTCCCTTCACCTCCGCGGCGACATGGACGGCGCGCTGTCAGTCCCCTCCATCGGCAATCTCCGCATCGATGGCAGCCTCGGCGGCGTGCTGCGCCTGACGGGCGCTTTGACGCCGAAGCGCGACGACCTCACAAGGCTTCGTGTCAGGGGAGAGATCGTCGACGCCGACATCATTTCCACCGGAAACATCGGGGCGATTACTGCCCGCGGGATCTCCGCCAGCGACATCTTCGCAGGCGTCGGCTCGCTGGAGACCAACGCGGCGCTGCCGGGCGTCGAGAGCGATTTTTCCGGACACGCCAGCATCGGTTCGGTCAAGTCGACCGGCCGCAAGGACGTTCTGGGGTATTCCGCCTCGAACATCGCCGCGTGGACACTCGGCAAACTCCAGCTTGGCACCACCAAGACCAAGAACAGCGGAACCGCCTTCGGCGTCGCCGGCCATACGATCCAGAACCTGTTCCTGACGGATTTGAGCAAGAATCAGACATTCTCGTTCACCCGCGTCACCGACGCCACTGCCCTGGCCAAACTAATCGCCGCGAGGAAGTTGACGCTCAATGATCTCGAGATCTCAATCGTGTAGGGTTCAGGATCGTTCAAGGGTTCAGGGTGTCAGGGTTCAGGGTTCAGCATCTAGGTTTTCCGCTGAACCCTGACCCCTGACGCCCTAAACCCTTACCCTGGTTTTTCGCTGAACCCTGACCCCTGACACCCTGAACCCTGACCCCGGTTTTCCGCTGAACCCTGAACCTGACCCCGGTTTTTCGCTGACCCCTGACCCCTGACACCCTGAACCCTACCCCGGTTTTTCGCTGAACCCTGACCCCTGACACCCTGAACCCTACCCCGGTTTTTCGCTGAACCCTGACCCCTGACACCCTGAACCCTGACCCCGGGTTCTCAAACGGCGTCCCGGTCACTTCCCGTTTTCATCCGCCGCCCCCATCAATTCGTGCAGCTTGTGGTCTGCGGTGAGGTAGCAGAATCCCCCGTCGACGCCCTGCCAGTCGCCGGTCATGACGCCCGGATCTTTCACTCTTGGAAAGAAATCGATTTTGCCGGCCTCCTGCGTCGTCGTGGCCGTGGCGGGGTAAAGGCCGATGATGCGCACGATATACGTCGGCGGATCGCCCGGATTGTCGTTCTCGGCGGCGACTGGCCCGACGATGATCACCAGGTGCCTTTTCCCGATCATGATGTCGCGAGTGTCAGCATCGCCGCGCGGGGTTTCCACCCACGTCTCGGCCGGCTGATCGAGGTTGTATGACGCCTCGATATCCGGGGCGATGACATACAGATGAGACCCCACCACGCGCAGCGCCACCTTCCACGTCGCGCCCGCATCCAGCACGCGATCCACCTGCTGGTTTCCCTGCGGCGATGCGAAGCGCAGGGGAATGGGATTTCCCGTCTCCAGCGAATGCACGCGCACGACTTTCCGGGTGCCCTCGTCAGCCAGCGCGAGGATCCGCCCCTCGGCAATCACAAGCTGATCGGGTTGTGAAGCGGAGTCGTCTCCGACGCGATACGGCGTGCTGTTCGACCCGGCGATCACCTCGCGGTCCGATGGATCGGGCCATGGGGCGTAGAGATTCTTCAAACACAGCCGGTCGGGAAGCGTGTAGACCAGCGTCCCATCCGCCGACAATGCTAAATTGACCGGCGTAGCCAGATTATCGCCGGCGACGAAGCTCTTGCTGCCGCGCGGCTCCCCGCTGAACGTGTCAATCGCCACCAGCCGGACCGATGTTCCATCGGTGACGCGCGCGACCGTGAAATCCTCGTTCGCCACCAGGCGGTCGATCGGTTGTTCGCTCAGACGCATCTGCCAGACCACAACTCCCTGCGCCAGGTCGGCGCAGACGATTCGCCCGGCCGACGTCGAGAGCAACACGCGATCCCCCACCGGGATCACATCGACCATCTGCTCCGGCGCGGCCTGGGCAGGCTGCGGCGGCGGCGCGACGACGGGATTGCCCATCACCCGCATCATCCCCGGATTGACGATGACCCTCCCTCTTCCGCGGATCATGATGCCCCGCCGATTTCCGGCGAAAATGATCGCGGCGTTTGCGTCAGCCACCGGCGCCGGCGCTGGCGCCGGATCGGCTCCATGGATGACTTCCGTTGTCGGAAGCTGCCTCACGTTCAGCGTCCACAGCGCCGGGCCGCCGTCCTCGGCAAACAACGACATCTGCGCGGGTCCCCAGACGAGCAGGTTGTTCCCAAGCCAGGCGCAGCGGCTGGGCGCTTCGTCCGCCGGAACATCGGCAAGCGCCAGCGGCTGCGAGCGGCCGGGCGCGAATATCTGCAACTTGCCATTGGTGCCCAGCGCGACGATCCGGTCCGTCCGCGCAACATTGCGCAGCGGGCGCACCAAAGACTGAATGTCGTTGATCACACTCTCAGGTCCGGCCGGACGAAACGGATTCATCCGCACGTTGCGCCCGTCCGCCAGAGTGATGTGCCGTGGCATCGGCAACCGGAAATCAGGTAGATTCCGGATCGCTTCAGCGCCGCTGTATTTGCGAACCTGTTCCAGCGCCTCCGAGAAATGCATGCGCTCGAGAATCTGGTTGTTCGGAAGCCGCAACGGCTTTTCCAGCATCGGATCGCCCGGCAGCGCCGCGCCTTGTGCCAGCCGAGCCTCGGCCGCCATCACCACGTCCGTTCGGCCCGGAATCACCAGATAGTTGCGCGCCATCGTTTCCAGAATGCGCGGCAAATCCGCAGCGCCGTCGGGCGTGCGGAAATAAAGCTGCCGTGCCACCTGCAACGCCATGCGCGGATTCCCCGCCGATTCATAGGCATCAGACGCCGCGAGCATCGCCTGCGCCGCCACCGACGAATTGGGATAGGTCTTGGCCACCGTCATCAGGCGCGCCGGAAGATCGTCGCTCGCCCGCTTCGCGTCGGCCAGCGCGTCAGCCGCTGCCTGTTCGAATGGCGCATACGCTTCAGGATTCGTTTTGATGACTCCCGCGATCCCCTTCTCGGCCAGAAGCGCCGCCAGCGTCGGCGACGACGTCTGCGCGTCCGTCAGCGAAACCGTTCGCAGCCGCTCGTCGGACAGCACTTCCTGATACACCTTGATCGCCGTGCCCGGATCTTTCATCGCGATGGCCAGTTGCGCGCGGTCGAGCCGGCAGCGGACCTGCTGCAACGGCGTCGATGCGGCAACCGCCGCACGCTCGTAAAACTTCAGCGATCGCTCGTGCATCCCCGGCCGCTCGTCGGAAGCAAGGCTTCCAGCAAAACTCATCGCATGCCCGAACAGCTCATCGCGCTGCGGACCAGTGCGCAGCATCGCGGGACCGCCCATCAAAGCGATTGCCTCATCCAGCCGCTGGAGCGTGGCGTCGGCGTCTTTGGCGCCAAACATCAGCACCGCGTAGCGCAGCCTCAACTCCGGATCCAACGGGTTGGACGCGATCAACTGATCGAGATTGCCCCGCGCCACCGAAAGGTCGGTATACACGTCGACCGATGTCGCACCGGCGATGACGACGTGATCGTCTGTCACCAGCACATTGCCAGGCCCCTGGCCGTCTTCCCACTCGCGCGGATAAGCGGGGTACGCCCCCACCACCATGTTTGCGGTCGGGTCGAGCCAGTAGAGCCGGTCTTTCAGGGGGATGTAGATCCGATTGGTGGTGACGAAACCGCGTCCCCGAATGGAGGAATAGTCGAAGTGAATGTCGTGCAGGTCGTCGCTCTTGAAGGTGCGCGGATCGTATTGCTTCCAGTCGATCGCGATCACCGCTTTTTCTCCGCTGAGAATCACGCGATCGCCCACCACTCCCAGCAACGTGTCGCAATCCTTCATGTCACTGAGTGCAATGCGCTTCAACGGCGCGCCCGTCATCGAATCGATAATCAGCAGATCCTTCCCCTGCGACGGCAGCGTAAAAATCCTGCCTTGCGACGCGATCACCGGATTGCTCGTCCAGGGCATCCGTCGCCCTCCCGCCGGCTGCTGCCCGAGCATCGGCTGGAAAGGATTCGCCGCCTCCACGTTGCCGGCGCGCGTTGGATAAATGTCAACCCACACCAGCGATTCGCTGAACGGATCCACCGCGGCGATCGCGCCGAGATTCGTCTGCGCAAAGACCAGCCCGTCGGCATATGCCAGATGGGAACTGTTGTCATCGAGAATCGAATACACACCGGCCAACCCGCCCACATTGGCGCTGGCGATGTAGCATGACCATTGATACTTGCCGGTCGCCAGGCTAAGGCTGACAACGTAGGTGTCGTCAAATTGCAATTGCTTGGCAGACCCCCCGTGGCCGAGCAGCAGAACGCTCTGCCCGACGACCAGGGGCGAGCCAGTCAACTGAACGTCGCGCAATGCCGCGGCCGAATCCGGAAACGCGCTGGGAGAAGCAACCCATTTTTCCTTGCCCGTGTCGCGGTCCAGGCAGACCAGCCGGGGGTCGCTCTGGCCGGGCATTCCCATCGACAACGCCTCGCGGTCTGCCTGGCCCATCACCGCCAGAACCTCATGCCGCGTGACCGTGATCGTCAATTGACTTGTTCGCGAAGAGCCGGCCGCGTTGGGCAGCAGATAGTCGCCGGTCGTCGGATACGTTTGCGACCAGCCCGGCAACGGGAGATTGCTGTCGAGATTCCGAGCGTAGATTCGCTGCCCGTCCTGGAAGAACAGCGCCCCGTCATCCGTCACGGGCATCACGCCGATCGTGCTTCCCTGGGCCACCTGCTGGATAAACGTCTGCTCCAGGCTCGCGCGCTGGGCGGGTTGCAAGCCGGCCGAATTGGCATAGAGCGGCTTGGAGAGCGGGATGGTAAACAGCCGGATTCCGGGCTTCCCCTGGGCCGTCGAAATGCGCGAACGGGAAGCATCGCCCCACGCCATCGGCCAGGAGTTGGCGTCGGCATCGCCGTTGGGATGATTGGCGGCCGCCGCGCTCGATTTGAATTCCGCACGCAGCGAATCGACCAGCACCACGTCCTGGCCGCGAATGATTCCGCGATCGTTCGGATGCTCCGCCTGCAGCTTCTCGAGGATTGAGATGGCGCCGTGCGCATTCTCCGCAAAAAAATAGGCCAGCGCCGTGCGGTAGAGCACCGCCGCCGCGTTTGGCGCGATATCCGGATGCCACTTGATGAGCCGCTCACCGATGCTCGCCGCGGCGCGAAACTCTCCGTTCTCCAGATATCCGTCCATCAGCGCGATACCCGCCGCCTTTCCCGATTCAGTGACAAAATAGCGTTCGTAGACCTGATGCAGCGCCGTGTCGTCAACCCCTTTGGCGGAGCTCAGCAGCGCCGCCGCGGGCACTTCGTACCGGGCCAGATAGACGTCGCGCCCTTCCGCCGGCCACTTCGCAAGCTGCTCCTGCACCATTTGCACGATGCTGCCGTATTGCGTCGCGTGATGATCCGCGTCCTGCGCCGAGGGGATCACCCGGTCGCGATATTTCTCCATCACCTCCTGATAAAAATCCGCGGCCTTGGCCCACTCCTTCAATCGCTCCATTCGCTGCCCGTTTTGAAACGTGTCCAGCGCCGCCGCCGATTCCCGCACAAAAACACCCTGCGGCTGCTCCGCCGACGGAAGATCGTCAGGCGGGGTATTCGCAACGACCTGTTCCTGCGCAAGCCCGTTGCACCGGCGCGACGATGCCAAAACACGCCACTATGAGGTATGCAAGAACCAAAACGAGCGCAGAGCCCCGGCCGCGTGCACGGCGTTGACGTGCAAGCGACGACCGCGTTTTCGGCAGCTCATTTTCCCCTCCCCTGGCCCGTGACGAGCTTCGTCGAGTCGTACTCCGGGGGAGGGTTGGGGTGATGGTGATTTGGAATGTCGAGCGCCATCGGTGCTCGAAATCACCCTCACCCTGTCCCTCTCCCGGAATACCGGGAGAGGCGAACGGAGGGCCTTCTCCATAGACAGGAGTTTCGCTGGCAGCCTCGAGCGGAGAGGGATGCATCCCGCCGTGCTTCCCTGTCTTGCGAACAGAAGGCGGGATGAATCCCGCCCTACACGAGGGCGACCAGAGTAATGATCGAAACAGCGAGATTGCCCTACCTGCTTCGTCGCGAGCCCGGCTCGAAAAAAGCTCCATAGATCACCAGTTCATCTCGTATGGCTGCTCGGCTTCCGCGCTTCAAGATCTCGCCGGCTGCGCGGATCGCTTCAGTATCATCGTCTCCCCGTATTTCGGGAGACGTTCGGCTAGAAATATCTACCCCACAACGGCATCAAGCGCTCGATCTCATCCGGCGCAATGCGCGTTTTATCCGACCAGATCCCCAGCTTCAGTGCATCGTGTGCCGGGGACGCAGGCAGCGTGTCCCGATCTTTCGCGATCCGCCCCACGGCTCGGCGGATCAAGGCCATCGCATTCTCCGACGCGGCTGTCAGATTCGCAATGATTTCCTTCATCAACTCGCCCGCATCGGGAAGCTCCGCGCCAGGCGCGCTGCCGGCAGCCGCACGCTTCCAGCAATCATAGTCCGTCACCAGTGCGACCAGCGCGTAGCTGATCTCCGCTTCCCGCGCCAGTTTCGCCTCCGGCATGGCCGTCATTCCGATCAAGTCCCCGCCCCACATCCGGTGCATCAGGCTCTCCGCCCGCGTCGAAAACGCCGGCCCCTCCATGCAAACGTAGCAGCCGCGGCCATGCACGCCGTGCGACGTCAACGCCGCTCCCTCCTCCATGAGAATCTGCCGAAGCACCGGGCAAAACGGCTCGGCAAAATCCACGTGCACCGCCGCCTGATCATAGAACGTGCTGGCTCGCCGCGACGTCTTGTCGATCACCTGATCCGCGATCACCAGATCGCGCGGCTTCATCTCCTCGCGCAGCGATCCCACCGCTCCCGTCGCGATGATGTGCGTGCATCCCAGCTTCTTCAGCGCAAAAATGTTCGCCCGAAACGGCACATGCGTCGGATTCAACAAATGCCCCGGCCCATGCCGCGAGAGCATCAGCACCGACAGCCCCTCCCACGTCGATTCCAGAATCTTCGAGCTCGGCGGCCCAAACGGCGTCTCCACTTCGTGCGCAACCGCCTCCTGACCCGAGCCAAGAGCATCCCCCAGTCCACTCCCGCCGATCAATCCAATCTTCAGATCGCTCATGCGTACGAGGGTAAGAGTACAACCCAAAAAGGCAACGCCATGCGCCTCCCTAACCAGACGGCAGCGACCCGCGCCCGCCCCCAAGTCTCGCCGTCCCATGCGACGGTGTTGTATTCCTCAGCGCACATCGTCGGCTCACTGAAATCCTCTTTCGAGGGCTGACTGAGACCATCCCCCCGGCGGCAGCCGCTCTTCAAGCGGCGACTTGTTGCAACGGTTCTCTTCGCCGCTAGACTGTGACTAAACGTCCGGGGTGTAGCTCAGCTTGGTAGAGCGCTTGGTTCGGGACCAAGAGGTCGCAGGTTCAAATCCTGTCACCCCGATTAGAAGGCAGTGGTTGAACCGGTCCGCAGAACGGTCGCCGCGGCGACAGGTCGCAGGTTCAGAATCTCTGGCGGCTCGCTGTTCTGGGGCAGATTTCGGGGCAAATATCGGTGCTTCGAACTGATGAAATAAAAAAGCGAAGTCCGTTGTCTTGGCTGGATGTAGCTACTGCTTTGCGCTCTCGTGTTCAACTGCCTTCGGTGCGACGGCCGCCCGCCTTTCGCACAAGGTAAATGGCTTCGAGAGCAGCACCACCCAGACAACACCACTGATCATGCCTTCGGACCCATACGCGATTTCTACAGCGGCGGAAACAACTCGAACACCGCCACCCGAATCCCCGGCTCTGCCGTATCGATCGTCAGCCGCACCACCTGCCCGCGGGTCTTGGGAACCTGCACCGTCCACTGCGTTCCCGACGGGTGCTTCTCCGCATATACCGTTTTCCAGCCTCCTCCCTCCTGCACCTCCAGGAGCATCGACCGCGCCTTCGTGAACGGAGTCGAAAGGCGCATCACCGAAAACGTCTCTGGCGCGCCCATGTCCACTTCCAGGGTGGCGTGCGTACTCTTGTCCAGCCGCCATGCGCTGGCGTCGTCGGCATCCACCGCGGCCGCGGCTCCCTTCTGTCCTTCCGAAGCGGTCACCGGTTTGTTCAGCAGCAGCGATAGCGTCGGTTTCACCTCTCCCTTCATCTGCAGCGCAATCACCGAGACGTTTGGATCCGGCGCCGCGGCGGGCACCGTCAGCGTGGTCAATCCTGGCGCGACGCTCACCGCAATCGCCTCGCCAGGACGCGCCAGCAGGAACGCCTTATCAATCGGCGTGTCCGAGGGCAGGCGAAGTTGTCCGTCCGCCGGCCAGTCAAAAACATGCAGATACAGCATGTCTCCCTTGCGCGTCGTCCACCCCCACGGGAGATATTCAAACGGGCCGGCCTTGGAGCCATAGATCGCCTGGCCATTGGTTTTCAGCCACTGGCCTATCTGGTGCAGCCGCTCCACCGAGTCCGCCGGAATAACGCCCTGGGCGGTTGGCCCGACATTCAACAGCACGTTGCCCCCTTTGCCCCACGCCTCCACCAGTTCGTGCAGCAGGCTCTTCAGCGGCTTCGCTGGCGCGTGCGTGTATCCCCAGTTGCCGTTGGTCCGGTCGCAGAGCTCCCAGTCGCCGGTCGGCGCGATCATCGGGATGTGGCCTTCCGCAGTATTAAAATCACCCCGGACCCACAACAGCCGTGGATCCACGATGATGTTGGGCTGCAATTTCAACAGCGGCACGTAGCGTGATGCCTGCTCCATCGTCTGCGGCCGCGCCCCGTCGGAATCAAACCACATCACCGCAATCGGCCCATAGTTGGTCAGCAGCTCGCGCACCTGCGGCAATGAGACCTTGTTGATGTAATCGTCCATGCTGCCATCCTGCGCCGCGTGATCCCATTTCGGGCACCCCGCGCCGCCGCCCGGATGGCTCCAGTCCGCAATCACCGAATAGTACGTGCCCAGCTTGAGGTCGTGCCGGGGACACGCTTCGGAAAGTTCCTTCAGGGGATCGCGCTTGAACGGCGTGGCATCGCAGATGTTGAAATCGCTCGCCCGCGAGTGAAACATCGCAAAGCCGTCGTGGTGCTTGGTCGTCAGCACCAGATACTTCATTCCCGCGTCATGGGCGATGCCCGCCCATTCATCCGCATTGAACAGGGTCGGATTGAATTGCGCGGCGAGCTTCGCATACTCCGCCACCGGCATCTGGTGGGACCGCAGATGCCACTCTCCGTCCGCTGGAATCGCATAAAGCCCCCAGTGGATGAACATGCCGAATTTCGCCTCCCGCCACCACGCCATGCGCGCGTCCCTTGCCTCAGCGCTCTCGGGCCGCGCGTTGAGCAATTGGACCGCCCCGTCATCTCCCGACGTCGCTCCTGCCGCCCACGCGGTACAACTACCGGCAACGCTCAACGCCGCAACAACAAACCAATGACCAAAAGCGTCTCGCCACGTCTTCACTGGTGCAAACCTCAACAATGAATCACAAGAGCGGCTGTCAAGGGACATGTTCTGATACCATCAACGTCACACGACTTTACTGGTCGGCGCGCACAAAGAGAATAAGTATACCCGCCATTAAGGGCGTCGGCCTGGAACACCGCAAGTGATGCGGCATCCGGAGTGGACATGCCGCTTAAGATACTGGTGCTGTTGTACCATTGCAGGAGCATGTCAAGCTGATCGCGCTGGACCGGTCTTCCTATGGTCGCATGGAGGGCGGCCAATCGTCCGACCGAAAGGGAGATGCCGGCAGGCCCGCCTTGCTGAAAAGGTTCACTTTCGGGAAATCGGCCCATCCGTAGCGCACCGCCACGGGATGCAATACACGCGGGCTTGAAACGATCACCGTGTCGCCTTCGATCCGCGCATCCGCGAAGAAAAAGTTGCGATCTTCGCCGGCGATTGCGAAGCCGCTCACCGCTCCGCCATTCGTAGCGAGTCCACCGTCCGTATGATTGAAATGCACCACAGCCTCATTCCCTTGGATTTGCAGGCTATTGAATGTGGGGCTGGAGTCTTCAACCTGGCGTCCGTAGGCGATTCCCAGCGCCGCTTTCATCCCGCGTTCAGCCGCCGGCTCTTTGTTGGGGTAATGGACGTTTGTTTCCCCCAGATCCATGGTGACGACCAGGGCCGTGCGTGGCGTGGCGAGCGAAGTTTTCAACTCCGCTTCCTGTATCACCGCGATCCCACTGTTTTCGTTGGGATCGGTCTGCGGCTTACGATTGGGAGCAATCTGGTAGATGATGAACGGCAGTTCCGGCTGCTCGAAGCCCGATCGCCAATCCTTAATCAGGGCTGGAAGCAATAGTTTGTAAGTATTTGCGACGCCCGGATAGGCGTTCGACTCGCCCTGGTACCACAAGACGCCCCGAATCGATAATTTCCGAAGCGGGGCCACCATTCCATTCCAAAGCACGCTTGGCCCGCGAAAATCCCCAGGCCAACCCGAAGGAAAATCCGGCGGCTGCCTTTTCTCTTTGATCGCGAGGGCCTTGTCCTGGAGATACTTATCCATGACCGGCTGCATCTTCGCCTTGCGCAGGTCGTAGTTTGCTTTGGCCAGCGTGATGTCCGTATGTTGATCCTGCGGCCAGGGGCCTTGCTTGAGGGTTTCCAGAGGTATCCAACTTTCGATGGACGTGCCCCCGAAGGAATCGTTGATGATGCCGACCGGAACCCTCAACTCCTTTTGCAGCTTGCTGCCGAACCACCAGGCAATGGCGGAAAAAGTCCCGGTCACATTCGGACCGGACTGCACCCATTTCGTCGACACGTCATCCTGCGGCGACAACTGGCTGTTGTGCGGAATGGTGCGCAGGCGGAGCATTGGATTGTCTGAGTGCTCCACCGCGTCCGGACCGCCGGTCGAACGGGCCAGAGCCCATTCCATATTGGACTGACCGCTGCAGAGCCATACTTCTCCGACGAGCACATCGGATCGCTTCAGCGTGGCCGCGCCTGCGGTGACAATCAGTTCCTGCGGCTGGTCGCTGGTTTGCAATGGATCCAATTGGAGGATCCATTTACCGCTGGGTTCAACCGTCGCGACTCGTTTTTGACCAGCGCACTGCACCTCGACGGTCTGGCCGGGATCTGCCCATCCCCAAACATTAACCTTCATCTCGCGCTGCAGAACCATGTGGTCGGAGAAAATGGAGGCGAGTTTTAGCTCGGCGGCATGAATTCCGGCCGTCGGAGACAGCAGCAGGCAGGCGAAAGCGATTCTTTTCGCGATTGCGAGCATCATCGGGCTCCTTGGGTTGGACGATGTGCCACGAATCTCATTTGCGTTCTGGCGACGTTGGAACGACCGCTCCGGGCGAATCATGCTTGTGGGATTCTAGCGGACGATTCGCCTCGAGCGAAACGCTGGACGGCGATTCGACCCTTGATCGGAATGCCAAAGACGCGGCCGGACCGGAGATTGCCGGCGACGTTTTTGGCGAAGCTGCGATACGAAAGCTCTTCGATCTTGTGTCCGGCAAGAGTGTAGAGCGGGCTGTCGGGAGGCAGGGGAAGATGCAGGCCCGTCTCGGCGATTGAACATGCAATTTTTCTGCGGTACCGTTTCAGTTATGAACCGACGCGCACATGCCCCACTCCGTCTGATCATTCTTCCGTTAATCTTGTGCCTGATCAGCACCCAATTTTCATTCGGGGATGACGCGACGACTGCGCCGACCGGCAATGACCAGCCGCCGCATGCGAATGAAACGCCGGAGCAGGCGCAAGCGCGGATGCACTGGTGGCATCAGGCGAAGTTCGGCATGTTCATTCACTGGGGGCTGTATGCCGTCCCGGCGGGAACGTACGACGGGAAGCAGATCAAGGGCATCGGCGAATGGATCATGAATCGCGGGAAAATTCCCGTCGACGTCTATGCGAAGTACGCGGAGCAGTTCAATCCTGTGAAATTCAATGCCGATGAGTGGATGCGGATCGCCCAGGATGCGGGGATGAAATACATGGTCATCACCGCCAAGCATCATGACGGCTTCTGCATGTTCCACACCGCCGTCGATCATTACAACATCTATGATGCCACGCCGTTCCACCGCGACCCGCTGAAGGAGTTATCCGAAGCAGCCGACAGGCACGACATTCGACTCGGCTTCTATTATTCGCAGGCGCAGGACTGGCATCATCCTGGCGGCGCGGCCTACGGCGGAGGACATTGGGACAAAGCGCAGGATGGGGATTACGACCAGTACATGAAGAACATCGCCGTGCCGCAGGTGCGCGAGCTGTTGACCAATTATGGTAAGGCGCCGGCGGTGCTCTGGTTCGATACGCCCAAGGACATGACGCCGGCGCGGGCCGCCTACTTTTACCCGGTTCTGAATCTCCGCCCCGAGCTGATCATCAACAACCGCCTGGGCGGCGGTTTCAAGGGAGACACCGAGACGCCGGAGCAGCGCGTCCCCGCCAACGGCTTCCCCGGCCGCGACTGGGAAACGTGCATGACCATGAACGACACGTGGGGCTACAAAAGCTACGACACGAATTTCAAGACCCCGGAAACCCTGCTGTTCAACCTGGTGGATATCGTCAGCAAAGGCGGGAATTATCTGTTGAACGTGGGGCCGACGGCCGAAGGCGTCATTCCCGAGCCGGAGGTGGATCGGTTACGGACCATTGGAGCGTGGCTGAAGACCAATGGCGAAGCGATTTATGGCGCCGGCCGCTCCTGCTTCGGCGAAGAATTCGGACAGCAGGTGAAGGGGAAGGATGGCTACGGCCACCAGCAGACCATGTCATCGGGCAAGGACTGGCGTTGCACGACGCAATCGTCCAGCGGCCCGGGCACGGCCGACAAAATTTACATTCACATTTTCAAATGGCCCGGTGAGAAGTTCATGCTTCCCGCCGTCAAAGGGAAGATCATCAAAGCGTATATGCTGGCCGATGCTCAGCATACGCCGTTAACCGTGACGTCCGATGGTGGCGGGGCAACGATTAAGTTGCCGGAAAAGGCACCGGATGCGATCGCATCGGTGCTATGTCTTGAGGTGCAAGAGTAGGCATTGCGGCGTGCGATACGGCGATTGGTGGAAACGCCCTTGAGTGTCAGCGGCGTATTCTCCAGAGAGAGCATGTTGGCATCGGTCGTTCGGCCGGTCCGATTACTTTCCTTGCTCACCGGCCAACAACTTGCTCAACAGCGGCTCCATCGCGTCAGCCCAGATCTTGTACCCGGCGGCATCGGGGTGCAGATGATCCTTTCCCAGGCCTTTCCAGTTGGTGTCGGTCTTGCCGTCCGCTCCAGTGGTTTCAACGGGCGGCATCCGCGCAACCAGGTCGAGATAGTAAACCGTCTTCTCGTCGGCGAACTGCTTGATGATCGTGTTTGCCGCCATCATTTTTTCGTTGGCCCTTCTGTTGGGCATGATGCTGATGAGGATGATCTTTACTCCTGGAAAGTCGGACTGTGTATCGTCCAGCACTGCCTTCACCCCGTCGCCGATCTCCTGTGGCGTGTTCATCGTGTTGTTCGTGCCGATCAACACGACCGCCACCTTGGGCCGCAGGTGCTTGACGTCCATATTTTCCAGCCGCCACAGCACGTTTTGTGTTTTGTCGCCTCCGATCCCAAAATCGAGCGCGTTGCGTGGCACATATTTCTCCGCCCAGATTTGCTTCCCATTGCCCAGCCATCCCGCGGTGATGGAATCCCCGATGAAAATGATGTCGCAAGGCTTGTCCTTAAACGGCGCGACCTGCTTTTCACAATTGGTCAGCATCGCGGGCCTGTTCAGATAACGTGTGTTGTCCGGCGTCGTCGTGGACGTCGGCTCCGCCCGATTGGGTTTGGTCGTCGGTTGCGTCGGAGTTTGCGCAATCGCACCGACACCCGTTCCAATGCTGAGAAAGACGCATGCGGCCAAGATCAGTCGTTTCATCGTGCGGATTCCCTGTAAGTGCTCCGTTTGCTTTGCCCCAACATCTAAAACAGTCGGCAAGGCAGTTCGTTGCCGGCCAATGGCGTGCGTGGTGGCCGCTGCCTTGGCTTCCAGTTCAAGTGACTTGGATACCCTGCGGCTGGCGGCGTTGGATCCGAGAGATGCCGCGGCCGGTGTTTCCGCGCGGGTCGGCTCGGCCATATCCGTCCGGGTATGGACCCTCCCCAACTCTCTGCGCCGTGGCGGCGCCTGGTCTGGTCGTCGGTTGGCGGTTCGGTAGCGAAGCTGGAGCCCTTCGTCATCGCCGAGGCGATCGTGAGCGCGGCGTTCGTTCCGGTGAAAACGGTGCTATTGATTCAGCGGGCGATTCAATTGCATCGTGACATGCTGCCGATACAACGCCGCCCGATGGATTCCAGGTCGAAGCCGTCGCCGCTCACAGCGTAGCCACGCGCACGACGACCGGCAGCCCGATTCAGTGCATATCGAGCGTTTGTTTTTCCTTTGGCGGCGGAAAGGCGTGGTCCAGCTCCTGCAGGTCGTGGTTGCTCAGCTTGACGTCAATCGCAGCTCGATTCTCCTGCAGGTGCGCGGGCGACGACGCCTTGGCGACAGCGACGACGCCATCCGAGCGCAGCACCCACGCCAGCGCGATCTGCGCGGGCGTGACGCGGTGACGTTCGGCGATGCGCCTCAGCGCGGGGTGATCGATCAGCCGGCCCTGCTCGATCGGCGAGTAGGCCATGACCGGGATGCGGCGTCGCCGGCACCATGGCAGCAGGTCGTATTCGATCCCGCGATGGGCCAGGTTGTAGAGAACCTGATCGGTGGTGACGTCGCGGTGATCCAGACGGACTACATCCTCCATGTCAGTCAGGTCAAAGTTGCTGACGCCCCAATAGCGAACCTTTCCGCGGTCGGCGAGAGACTCGAAGGATTCGATCGTTTCCTCCAGCGGGATCGCCCCGCGCCAGTGGAGCAGATAGAGGTCGAGACGATCCGTGTCGAGCCGATGGAGGCTCGCCTCGCACGCGGCGATCGTGCCCGAGCGCGTCGCATGCTCGGGCAGTATCTTGCTGACGAGAAAGACGTCATCGCGGCGGGTGGCGATCGCCTGGGCGACTATCTCCTCGGCTACGCCGTCGCTGTACATCTCAGCGGTGTCGATCAGGTTCAAAGGCCGAGCTTCAGCGCGGTAATCTCCTCGTCCCGCCGCCGTGGATCTTCACCGATGTGCCACGTACCCATGCCCAATACGGGCATGACCTGGCCATCGGGCAATTGGGTGGTTCGGATCGCTGCTGTAGTCATGATGAGTCCTGGAATGAGCTTGTTGAGATGATCGAAGTAACTCTGCCACTCACGTCGTGGGATTTCAACGGTTTGCATGTTGGTTTCTCCGGAAAACACTCCACGCTGATCGCGCGCTCTTGAGCGGGCGATCGCGGATAATTCAACGTTTCACAATCAGCCGGTTGTCCGCGCGATCTGCGCCCGCCTCTTTCCAGGCGATGCGCTGGGCTTCGTGGCGCTGCGGCAACGTTGCATGTGTTCGAGCCACGGGACGCCGCTATTCCAGTTCGCCCGCGATGGCAACGGTCAATGATTCCAGGTCCCACGGACCATCGTGCCGCCTGCCATTGATGAAAAAGTTCGGCGTGCCGTTCACGCCGCTACGGACGCCGCTGCTGAAATCCTCGCGGACGCGTTTGGTGTGGACGCCGCATGCGACAGTTGCTCCGCCCAGATCAACTCGACGCGGCCACGCTTCTCGCGACGTGCGGCGGCGACCCACTGCTCTTGCACAAGCTGATCGATTCCTTTCAGCAAACCGTCCACGGGCATGTCGCCAACCTTCACAACGCGGCCGGGCAAGGTGACGCTGAGAGATTCCAAAAGGCAGCACATAAGCTCCGCGGCCTGATCTCCGCGTTCTCGCCACGAATCGCCACCACGCTCGCCAGCCTTGAACAGATAGTCGCAGTTGAGCAACAGGCCGACTTTCTCCTCGCGGAGTGTGACAAAGTCCGGGACGCAATCGCCATCTTGACCGAGGCACTCGCCGGCTTGTCAATTGAGGATCTCAAGAGTCAGATTCGGTAGCACGAAAGCGACGACAAGAAGGCTCTTCATGACTGTCATTTTCTATTGAAACGAGCCACTCGACCCTCGAAAACCGGTCGGCGGCATGCCGCAATCAGGCGGCGACGGCCTGACGTTCGGCGAACTCTGCCCGGATCAGGGTGAACTCTCGTTCGCGGGCCGCAAAAGCGTTCACGATATCGGGATCGAAGTGCGCACCGACCTCCGCCATGATCGTGGAGCTGGCAATGTCGTGGGTGAACGCGGCCTTGTAAACGCGCCTTGATGTCAGCGCATCGTATACGTCCGCCAGCGCCACGATCCGGCCGCACAGGGGAATCGCACAACCGGCCAGTCGCTTTGGATAGCCGGTGCCGTCAAACCGCTCGTGATGGGTGGCTGCGATGTCGCGCGCCATTTCCAGAAATTTCGCGCCGGAAACTGTCGCAGCGCCGCATCGAGAGTTTGCGCTCCCAGCATGGCATGCGTTTTCATGATCTCAAACTCCCGGTCGCTCAGCCGACCCGGTTTGAGCAGGACGCAATCGGGAATGCCGACCTTGCCGATATCGTGCAACGGGCGGAAAGATATTGCTGGTATCCACTGAGCAATGGCGGTACCTTTACCGTGTGCGGGGAAACAGCGCGAGGGTTTATCATGAAAATCGAACGCATCACTGTAATGGTGGTTTGTCTGGCGATGTTGCCGTGGATGAGCCCATCTGCGTTGGGCAAGAAAAAGAACAAAACGACGCCGCCGCCGGAACCGGCGCAGCAACAGCCCGTGACGCCGCCGGTGAACTCCGGCGCGGTGACCGCGGCACAAAAGGAGCTCGCAGACGCCCGTGCGGCGCTCGTGGCGGCCACCAAGAAAGCTCAAGCCGATTTCGAGGCGTCGCCCGAATACGCTGCCGCCGATAAGGAAGTGAAGGACGCCCAGACGGCCTACGATGCCGCGCTCGCGCCGGTAATGGAGAAGATGCAAAAGGATCCCAGCTATATTGAGGCCAAGGCCAAGAGCGACAAAGCTCAGGCGGCCGTTGCTGAGTTGAGATCCAACAGCGCCCCGGACGACCAGGTGGCGGCAGCATCCCAGGAGGCAATGGAGGCCAATTCGGCGATGCATCAACTTCAAACAGCAGCCCTGGCGGACGATCCGGCAGTTGGCACGGCTCACGCAAAACTGATGGATGCGGAAAAAGCAAAGGCTGCGCTGGTCACCCAGTTCCACGCCAAGCTGGGGGAAGACCCGGCGTACGCCGCCGCCAAAAGCGCCGTTGATGCCGCCACTCAGAAACTCGCCGCCGCGCAAAAGGGCAACGGCGCTTGAGGGGGTCGACACCGCAGTCTAACAGGATCACTCATGACGATCTCCAGATCGGCTTGGCGGAAGTGTGTTGCGGGCGGGCTGCTTTCAATCGGCTTCTGCGCATTAGCATCGTGGGCGCAATCAAGCCCTGCCTGCGGTTCGAGCGAACCAGCAAGCGCTTCGGCCGCCGTTGACGTTCCAACAACAGCTCCCATCACTGTCACGGTCACCGTCACAGCGTCTGATCGCCCGGCGCCGTCGACGACGGAGAAGCCATTGCGAACGGAGCAGTTTGAGAGCGGCCAGCTACGGCTCTCCGACGCTTCCTCGCATCAACTCGAAGTGTTTCTGCGCGATCTGAATCAGCGGCGTGACTACGACTACTCGCAACACGCCGAGCAGCCGGGGCCGAATCACGAATACCTGACGCGATGGATTGACATGGTCATCGGCGAATTGAGCCATCGCGGCTATTCATTTGACGCAAACGGAGAGCTCCACCGAAGGGACGCCACCGTCGTCCCCACGCGGTGAAGGCGGAAATGGTTTTCAGATCAGAAGCCGACCCCCGAACGCTCTCCCTCTCGGTTTTGGTGGCACCACCGCGGTGAGCCCCCCGCAACAGGCGACGAAATTTGATTGCGGCCATCTCCTGCCCGAAGAGCAACCGGATCAGGTGCTCGCGGAGACTCCTGAGCTTCTTCAAGTGCCGCACCTCACCGCTCTAATAAAACGCTGGGCTGCCGCCGGCTCGTGCGTAACCGTCTGCGCACGCCAACCCCCTCGCCCGGTACTTCCGGGAGAGGGTTGGGGTGAGGGTGATTTCGAACGGAGAATGAATCCCGCATGCGCGAGAAACTCACTTCCGAGTATCCGACGACTTCATACGTTCGAAATCACCCTCACCCCTGCCCTCTCCCGGAGTACCGGGCGAGGGAGTAAGCGCGTCCTCCTTCGCGGCTTTGCTTCGCGTCTTCGCGGCTCTGTTTGTTCGTAATTTACCGGGGAACTATTCACGGCGGTACCGGCAGAGGGAGTAGCACACAGAGCCGATCGTGCTGCGGAGGCCGCATGCGTCAGTCCGCATCCGCGTCTGTCGACTCTGGCGGGAAGAGCAGCCAGTCGCCGCGCGGCACTTCCCTGGGATCCAGACCCCAGGCGGCTGGCGAGTAATTCGTGAAATGTCCTGTCAATTGGCTGCAGTCTGGCGCTTTGCCGCCGTCATCGACGAGATCCGCGCCGACGCTGTAGACGACCGGCTTGCCGTCGATCAGCCGGTACTTCACAGGCTGGCCTGTGATGCGATCGGCGGGAATCGCCGGCAACAGGTCCGGGGTCAACTCGTTTAGGGACTGAGGATATCTTCCATGTCGGCGGCGGTAGAGTTCCAGCGAGATTCCGACGACGGTGCCATCTCGCAGGCCGAGGTATTTCTCGCAACCCTTCTGGGCGCCCGTGAACACCGGCACCAGCGCATGCAGAATTGTGAAGCGGATGCGTTCGATCGGAGAAATCTTTAAAGCAATAATCGTCGACTGCACGGCGTGAAGGTCGATGTTCCGGATGGGTTGGCGAAGGTCCGCTTCGGTCCGATCCATCAATCGATTGTATTCCGCCATCATCTCCGCCCGGGATACGCTGAGGAATGGGATCGTTGACGCGGCGGCGTAAGCCGGTATGTCGATCGGATTTTCGCCGTGTTTCGTCAGAATCATCGGCAGCGCGCGCAACCCGGCGAGGGTCATGTGCCCATCCCCGTGCCCATCGTCGGTGTACAAGCGTTGAACAAAGTCCTCGAAAACATACCGATCATATTTGACTGTCATCAAATCGGCCGCGACTCGCGGACCGGAAAGACGATGTGCAAAATCGATCAACTGCTCATCACTGAGCAGATTGGGATAGTGAAGCAGAACGACTCGGAGCCGGGTCAAGGCGAGGGTATCGACACCGAGGCCGACCATTTGTGTGACTACAAATCCGTCTGCGTTTCGCAGTTGCCTGCCCAACCCGATCATCGACAGGAGATCAGCCTCGACCAGCGCGCCGCTGCCGCGCTGGGCCGCCAGTCTGGCGTCGGACGATACGATCTCCGCGGCGCTGCGGAGATAACTCAAATGCGGCAGCAGCACACGGAACAGCGGCTCATGGGGCGTCTGATCCGCGAAACTGAATTTCATGTCAGGGTCGTTTGCGGATCCTCCAGCTCCGAGGATAAAACCCATCGCCGGCTTTCGCCCCGCCTGGCGCGCGATCTCCATCGCCGACGCGTGCGCATCGAGCCACCGTACCGTCTGCGGCCACGACGGCTTCTCATTCCCGGTGGGAAGGATCGCTTCCGAGAACGTCAGCCGGCCATCTTTTGCGCCGTCGGAACATTCCAAAATCGCCTGCCGCCACAGCGGCCAGGCCCGATCGCTTTGCGCGGTATGAGCGATTGAGTCATTCAAGCGGGCGACATAATCGACGGAGGGATTTGGCCGGCCGAGACAGAAGCGGATCAGCAGCACCGCGTAGATCGCCAGCACAACCGCCATCGCGCGGATGCTGACGCTCCAGGCTTGCCACGGCCATGCTCGTCCGCGCCGCTTGGAGCGACGGATCAGCCGGGCGGCCACACGCTCATCGCCGAAGCTTTCGATCAGTTGCTCAGTGCTGGTTCCCGCAGCCAGTCCATCGAGGAAATGAGCGATCATTTCATCGGCAACCGCCGCTTTTTCGAGGCGAAAAAGCCTGGTGTGCTTCACCACCCGTCCAATCAATTCAGCAGCAGCTTGCGGCAAACCCGCCGTGGCAAGGTGCGATTTCCAGTCGAGTCGGCCGGTGACCCTGCCGCGCGCAATGTCGCGCAGCGGAGTCTGGCTGAGCTTCTGGAAGGTTGGAAAGACGCCATCAGACATGGGTTTCTTCACCTCTTACGAACTCACGCCCCGGCAATTCCCAGCTTGCCCATGGCAATGGAAATTGCCTCCCACTGCTTGCGATCGCGTGCCAACCGCCGTTTCCCCTTTTCGGTCAGGCGATAGTATTTGCGGGGCCTGCCGTTGTCCGCGACCGCCGAGCGCGCGTCCACCAATCCTTTTGCCTCGAGGTTGTACAGCAGCGGATAGAGCGTGCTTTGCCCCATCGCCAGAACGCCATCGGTTCGACGTTCGAGTAAACCGATCAGCTCGTAGCCGTATCGCTCGCCCCCTTCAAGCAGCCGAAGCACCGCCAATGGCCCCGCGCCCCGCATCAGTTCAGTTTCGAGTTTCATCTGGAATAACCTCTATGCTGCATACTATGTGACACATATCATCCTTGTCAAGGGCGTGGTGTCCCCTTCGCATTCTGAGTTGCCGCGTGTGGGCGCGACTCTCGTGCCTCACAAAAGTGAGCACGCAGAGAGGTATCGTTGCGTACGAAAAGCAACGTCGTGTAGAATCTCCATCTCATACGATCGATTGAGGGAGAAGTATCACGTCGCGAGGATGCATGAAACTTCGTTTTCTCATCGCTGCTATTGGCGCGGTGTGCCTCTTGTGTTCGGCCGCGTACTCTGATCCCACCGTAAAGGATGCCGTGCAACTGGCGCGGGCCAAGACGGCCGCGATCTCGCCGGATGGCACACTCATCGCGACGGGTGCGGCAAACGACATCGCACTGTGGAGCGCCGCCGACGGCAAGTCCGCCGGCACGCTGGAGGGATACAAGCACGAGATCTATCGACTGCAACAAGCCTCGTTCGCGCCCGACGGCAGTCGCTTTGCCTACGGAACATGGAACACGATGGCCGACAATTGTGTGTGTGTCGCCGACAGCAAAACGGGCAAGCCGATGGTGACGATCGGCCTCTTCTCCAAGGAGACGGTTTTCGCCACCGTTGCGTTATCACCCGACGGCAAAACCCTGGTCGCGGTCCCCAATGAAGGCGCGAGCCCGGCGATATTGTGGCATTTGAAGTGAGTACGAAACTTTGAACTATCGCCGAAGCTATTTTGACATCCCAAGGGTAGAGCAGAAGGTATCCCGCCCGAGGCGAGTGTGCTGACCCAACCCGACGGCACTGATCGAGGACATCCCAACTGCGCAGCTTCTCCCCGCACACGGTGGCATTCCTGCATTCGATTTCGAAGAGACCGAGGGCGCGAGCACCCTCGGCGTTCGCCGGCGCCACCCGCTATTGGAGAATGAGCGGACCTCCCGGACCGGTGCGTAGCGGTTGGGTTGAACGCCGGGCGGTGCTTGCACCCCCGGTTCTTCGCCTTGAGCGAGACAGCGCGCTAATACAAGTCATAGCAGGGGTGAAGGCCGGAGCGTCCGGCTTCTTCTATTGAGCGGGCAGTTGCCGGGACCGACGGCGACGGCGCATCAGCATCGGCAGAACACCACCAAGAACCAGCATCGCCGTCCCCGGCTCGGGAGTGGCGTTGTAATTGATCTGCAGGTCGGAGCCGTTCGGGAAGCTGCCGCCAAACGTATCCCCGACCGCGACCAGGCTGAAGCCGTCGCCAAAGGCGGTGGGATTGTTGGCGGTAAAATTGCTGGTGTTCAGGCTCAGGGCCGCAATGTCGGTCTGCAGCGCGCTCTGTGTGACGCCCGTCAACGTTGCGATCGTTATCGTGAATGGGGTGGTGCCGTTGAAGTTGGGCGTCGGCCCGGCGACGTTGCCGGCAGTCAATCCGTACAGGTTGATCGTGTCTGTCCCGCTGACGGAGAGAAGGTTCATCAGCACCTGGTCCCAGTTGGTCCCGGCAGCGCCAGCAACATCGTTCACCTTCACGTCGAAATTCGATCCGTTGGCGAATGCCGTGGTCCCGGTGTTCGCTGTAAGCTGGCCGGGTGCGGTCGCGGTGGTCCCATTCGGGGGGACGCCGGCCCCGGCGGAGAGGTGTCCGCCGCTGTTTACGGTGATGTCCCCTTTGACCACGCCGGTTCCGGCAAGGACGCCGCTGACCGATACGGCTCCGGAGCCGGTCGACCCGTTGGTGGTGTCGGTGCTGTTCGCCAGCAGTGTGCCGGCGGTGATCGTCGTTCCGCCCGAGTAGCTGTTTACTCCCGCGAGGACCAGGGTTCCGGCAGTCGCGGTGCCATCGGTGATCTTGGTCAGAGCCGTGGCGCCGCCGTTGATCTCGGCCACATTCTGAAGGGTGCCGCTCTTGAAGTTGAGGGTGCCGATATTTTTCTTGCCGGCGCCCACCGTGGTGCCACCAATGACACCGCCGTGAAGATCGAGAGTGCCGCCGGCCAGCGTCAGGGTGGTGGCGCTGCTTCCGGTTGTAGTGGTGGTTGTATCGAAGATGCCGCCCGTCGCGGAGGCGGCGGTGTTCACATTCACGGTGCCGCCGTTGATGATCAGGGAGCCCGTCGAGATGCCGGTCGCGCCGGCGGTCGAGTTGGTATTCCCGGCGAGGATGAAGTTGCCGCTGTCGTTTACGATGCCGGTGGCAGCAGAATTGGCGGTCGGCCCGCCCACGGTGAAGGTGCCGGTGGCGCCTCCGGTGGCAGCCGATGCGCCGGTGCTCAGCGCCATCTGAATGCTGGCGGCATTGAAGGTTCCGGTATCGAATGTTACCGACGCGGAGACGGTGCCCCCGACGCTGCCGGTCTTTTCAGCAACCGTTACCGTGCCCGCGCTGACGGTCGCGCTATGGCCGGCCAACAACAGTCCGCTCGGTCCTCCCTGAGAGGTGACCGAACTGGCGTTACCGAGCGTGATATTCGACGTACCCGAGCCTCCGGTCCCATCAATGGCCACCGAACCGTTACCGCCGGCAAACTGCAACACGCCGCCGCCCTTGCCGGTGCCCAATGTGATCGTGCTGGCGTGAAGCGTGTTCACGCCGGTCCCGAGATTCAGGGTGCTCACCGCGCCGGTCGCCAGGTCGTAGTTCGCTCCGTTGCTGTCGCCGACCGAAATCGTGGCCACGTTGATCGTGTTGGTGGCAGCCAGGGTCATCGTCGCCCCATCGTCCTGACCAAACCCAACGAGCAGCGATCCGCCGACCAGATTTTCATTGAAGGCGCTCAGGCCCGAAAGGTCTACCACGGTCTTGTTCCCGACGGCGCTGGTCGCCGCGATTCCGGCCGTGAAGGAGTTGTTGACTGTCAAAGTGCCGCCCGCGCCGGCCGTGGCGCCGGTGCTCAACGCCGTGTTGGTCGCGGAGGCGCCGCCCGTGACCCCAACGATTGCGGCCCCGCTGACCGTCAGGGTGTTGCCACTGGCGATGAGGAGTTGCTCGATGTTCGTCGATGTTGTCGTATCCGACGTATTGGATTGAACCGCAAGGCTGCTCACCGTCGTGCTGTTGTTCAGAGTGAGGTTGCCAACCGTGCCGATGCTGCCGGAGGAGCCGGTGCCCATCGAGAGTGCGCCAGCGCCAAGATTTCCGGCCGCGGTCACGATCAATGTGCCGTTTGCAATCGCCGTGACGCCCGTATATGTGTTTGCCCCCGAAAGGGTCCACGTGCCCGTGCCCAGTTTGTTGATTCCGGTCTTGAAGGTCGGAGCGCCCGTCTTATCGGTTAATGTGCCGCCGATTTCTCCGAACCCGCTGCCCTGCAGCGTGAGCAGGTTGGTTCCCGCGGCCGACGCGTTGTTTTGCACGTTGGCGGTGAACTTCAGCGGGCTGCCGCTGCTTGTGGTGCCGGAAGCGTCGATGGTTCCGCCGATGTTTGCACCGCCGGTCAGCTGGATGACGCGATTGGTGCTCTCGCCCGCGCCCGTGTAGGCCAATGTTCCGTTAGAAGTGAATAAGAGGTTGGTTCCCGCGCCAATTCCGCCCGCCGCTAACGCATTGCCAATCGAGGAAACGCTGATCGTGCCGGCATTGCTGTAGAGAATGTCTCCGGTGAAGTCATTGGCGTTGTTGGCCAGGACGAACGTTCCGGTGTCGCCGAAAATCTCGAAACCTCCACTACCGGTTAGTTTGGCATTGACCGTCAGCGTTTTCCCGGCGGCCACTTTGTTGTCCCCGTAGTTTGTGCCGCCGGCGGTGGAGATGGTGATCGCACCACCGCCCGTGGCGTTGAGAGTGCCGCCGGTGGACGATGTGAGCGTCGTGCTCCCCGAATTGCTGATGGAAAGGCTGCCCGAGCCAATATCCACGACGGCGGTGCTGTTGATGTTGAGCGTCTTGACGACGTTGGTGGCTCCACCCAGCGTCAAGGCTCCGCCGCTTGTTGTCAGGGTTGACGTTCCGCTGATGTTGCCCGTGACTCCGATTGCGCCCGTCTGGCTGAACGTCACGTTGCCCGTGCTGCTGAGCGATGCAAGGGTTGCCGCTCCGGAACCCGTGACGGTGAGGGCGTTGCCTGCGGCGGTTACCGCTCCGAGGGCGAGCGTGTTGCCGCTGTTGTTGGTGAACGTGGAAGTTCCGCCAACGGTGATGGGCGAGGAAATCGTCACCGCGCCGGCGCCGCTGTTGACGGTAGCGCCGACGCTGGTTGTGAAAGCGGTCGCTCCAGAAATCGTGGTCGCTCCGCTTCCAGCAAAGGTAAGCAGGTTGGCGCCCGCAGTCACGCCACCGGTGACGGTCAAAGTGCCGCCGTTGCTGTTGTTCCAGCTCTGCGCCGCTGCAAGGGTGATTGTGCGCTGGTCCCGATGAGTTGGGCGCTTGCGCTGGCATCGCTGATGCCGCCTGCGCCGATTGTCAGGCCATAGGAAGTGCCGCTGTTGCCGATGGTGACCGCGCCGCTGGTACTCAAATAATTGATGCTGTTGACTGCGGTCGCGACGCCGAGCGTGTTGGTCAGGTTCCCCGGCGACGGAGTTGTAGTGGAGAAAAAGACATCGGTAGCACCGGTCGGAGTTGCCCCGGCGTTGGTGCTGCTCGTGGCATCGGTGTTCCAGTTTGTTGTGCTGTTCCAGAGCGAGGTCGTGCCATTCCAGTAGAGGGCACCGGAGCCGGCGGCACCAACGACCAGTTTCTCAGCGGTCGCAGAGTTGCTAAGCGAAATCGGATAATAAGAGCCGTTGAACGCCACCCTGGTGTTGGTCAGGGTAAAATCGGCGGCGGTCCCGAGTCCCGATGCGCCTCCGATCAGAGTGTAACTGGCAGCCGTGGGGGCGGTCGTGCCGAAACCGTTAATCGTAATCGTGTTGCCCGCTGCCAGGGTCACGGCGCCACCGATCGTAAGGGTATCGGTTGCGGTGGTGCTGCCACCCAGGTCAAACGTGAAGTTGGCGCCGCTGAGCGTGCCGGTGGTACCGACGGTCGCGGTGCTCGCGACGCCGTCTGCCATGCTGAAGTTGCTGCCGGAATTTAACGCCAGCGACGAGGTGCTCACCGCATTGGTTGCGCTGGCAACGCCGGGAGTGACGGCGAGAGTCGCGCCGCTGGCAATCGTCACGGCCGTCGCGGCGAGGCGGCCGCCGCTCCCGAGAATGAGCGATCCGCTGTTGACCGCTGTCGCGCCCGTATACGTATTTGCGCCCGTGAGGGTCTGCGAACCGCCGCCGGTGAGAGCGACGGTGAGGGTGCCGGTTCCCGAGGTTCCCGCGGCGACGCCGCCGGAATAGACGCCGGCAAAGCTGTAGGCTCCGCTGCCGTTCAACGTGAGGGTTTTCCCCGCCGTTCCCGTTGCAATCACTGCCCCGCCGGCCCCGGCTACGTTATTGAGCCCCGCGACTGACTGGCTGTTGCCATTCAGGTCGAAAAGGGCGGTGGTCCCAATTGCAACGCTGTTGACCAGCGAGGTTGCGCCGCTGAACTTGAGCGTGGTGGCAGAGCCTGTAATCGTCGTGGTGCCCGTATACGTGTTGCCCGTGGGCAGGATGAGTGAATTTCCCCCGGTGAGGGTCAAGGCCCCCACGCCGTTGCCGAGGAGAAACGCGCTGCTGGCGGTGATCGTACCGCCGGTGGTATCCACAAACGCGCCGCCGGTATCAACATCAATAACGATGTTGGCGCCGAGGGCGAAGGCAGCGCTCGATTTGAGCGTGCCGCCGTTCATATGAATTGTCGGGTTGGACATGCTGCCGACTTTGCTGATGCCGGAGGTTCCCACCGTCAGCGTGCCGCCGTTGAGATTGAGCGTGCCGACATTGGTGCCGGTGGTCCCGGCGGCATTTCCGAAGCTGATTTTGGGAGTGTTGACTGCCCCGCCGCTATTCACATTCAAAGTGCCGGTCGCGCTGGTGTTGGCGGCGGTTCCACCTTTGCCGATGTAGAGTCCGTCGCTGGTAAGCACATTCAACACGCCGGTCCCGCTGACCGTCATGGTGCCTGTCGAGCCGGTGCGGTCGCCAATGTTGAACCCGGCAGTCGTGTAAGAGTTAATGGTCCCGCCGCTGAGCGTGTACGTACCCACGTTGGCCGCGCCGACAGAGGCGTAGCCGCTCGGAGTGCCGACGGTGCCAAGGTTCAGCGTGCCGCCGGTTTGCGTGACGCTGCCGCTTGCGGTGCCGCCGTTTCCACCATTATTGTCACCCACGGTGAAAGCGTTAGCGCCCGTCTCGGCCAGGGTCCCGCCGGCGATGGTGAGCGAGCCGTTGGTGTCGCCGGTCACTTGAGCGATCGCAATACCACCGGCGATCGTCTCCGACGCACCGGTTTCGATCTTAAACGCCGCCGGAACGGCTGTCGTCCCATGAACGACGAGCGACGTGCTGCCGGTGCTGGTGCCGCCGGTGAAATCCATGGTGCCGCTGTTCACCGTCGTCGCGCCCGCATACGAATTTGCCCCGCCGAGCGAGAGCGTGCCGGTGCCGGAATAGCTGAGGCTTTGTGCGACGGTGGAGGTGCCGGTAGCGACTGCGCCATTGATGGTTACGTTACCGCTTCCGTTGATGATTTGCGTGCTTGCCGTGTTGCCGCCGCTGTCCAGGTTCAAGGCCCCGAGAACCAGCGTGTTCCCCGCGCCATTGACCGTAAGCGTGCGGCCGGCGTTGTTATTGTTGGTCAGCGTCATCTGCCCGAGATCCAGTGTCGTGCCGGTGCCGTTCAACGTGATCGTCTTGCTGATGTCCGTGGTCGTGGTTGAGGCGGTGCTGAAGGTCAGATTGCTGGTGGCAGTCTCCCCGCCTGAGAAGACGGCGAAGCTTCCGCCGATGATAAACTGATTGGCCAGCGTCTTCGCGGTGCCCGAAGTGTTATCGATGCCGCCGCCGTTGACGGTGAGGACGCTGGAGCCCAGAGCGGAGTTGTTGTTGAGGTTCAGGGTACCGAGGGTCAGGGTGGTCGCGCCGTGGTAGGTGTTCGAGCCTGCAAGCGTCCAAGTGCTGCTGTTTTGTTTGGTGACGCGGGTGTCGCCGTTGCCGACGCTGGCATAACCGCCACTGTCCGCAATGGTGCCATTGATCGCATTGCCGGTGCTCGTCCCGTCGAGGACAAGGGTGTCATAGTGGCCGGTAACGGAACCGGATTCCTGGTTCGTCACATTTCCAGAAATGGTTACACCCGTGCTGGGCGCGAGAGTCGTCGCGCCGCCGGACGATCCTGAGAGTCCGAGGCTGGTGTATGACTGGAGATAGCTGTTGGCGCCGGTGAAGTTGATGGTGCTGGTCAGGTTATTGGCGGTGGTGCCGTTATTGAGCGCTCCGAACGCCACGGTGTTGCCAGTATTTCCGGTGTTGTTGCCGACGGCGACTGTTAGGGTTGTGCCGGTGGCGACGGTTACCGCGTTGCCGAGTGAGATGGTTCCGGCGCTGCCCGCTCCGTCCTGCAAAATCTGGAAGGTGCCGCCGTTGAGTGTGACGGGGTTGGAACTGGTGGGGAATGCCCCCGCTCCCGCGAACGACAAGGTGCCAAGATTGACGGTTGTTCCGCCGCCATACGTATTTGCGGCTCCGCTCAGCGTCCAAGTCCCGGCACCGCCTTTGGCAATGGCAACGGTCCCGCTGCCGTTGACCAGATTTCCGGAAAACTTGCCGAGCCCCGAGCCTTGCAGCGTGAGGGTCTTCGCACCCGCAACAGCGGTCAGATTGCTGGAGAATTCCAAAGTGCCGCTGGCGCCCGAGGCATCGAGAGTGCCCCCGGCAGTGCTGCCGCTGAGATTGATGATGCGGTTGCTGACTTCGCCGGTGCCAATATATTTTAATGTGCCCGTTGAGGCGCTCGTGCTGCCGAAGCTGATCGTCGTTCCCGCTCCAAGGTTGCTGGTCGTCGAGCTTTGATTTCCGACACTTGTGACCTGGAGGACACCGGAATTGATCAGCACGTTGCCGGTGAAATCATTGGCTGCATTACCCAGAACGACGACACCGGTTCCATTGTTGCTGTTATATGCTTCAAACGCGTTTGCACCAGTGATCTTCGCGTTGATCGCCAGCGTTCCGCCGTTGGCGATGCCGACGTTTCCGCCGTCAGCTGCGTTGTTCTGCGTCAGAATCAATGCGCCGCCGCCAGTGGCATTGACCGTTACCGTTCCCGTGATCGCGGTGCTTTGAAGGACGTTGCCTCCAGCGGTGCTGGGAGTAATCGTGAGGTTGCCCGCGCCGATGTCGATCGTGCCGGCGTTGAGATTCACGAGCGTGGCGGAGTTGCCACCTGTGTTTGTGAGATTGAGCGTCCCCGCACCGACTGTGATGATGCCGTTTGCGGTTGTCTCGGTGATCTTGCCGCCGAGGGTGAGCGTGCCCGCGCCGTTCTTGGTGATGCCGCCCGTGCCCGTGATTGCAGTGTTGTAAGTGAAGGTGTTGGCGGCGTTGTTGATGTCCAACGAGAAAACTTTCCCGGCATTAATCGTCGGCGTGTGCGAGCCGAAGCCGGTGATGGCGGTGCCGGTGATCTGCAGGGCACCTCCGTTGAAGGTGATGCCTGAGGTGGTTGCGCCGAGGTTGGTATTGCTGCCCCCCGCTCCGTCGCTGGAAATACTCAGCGTGCCGGCACCATTGAGTACCGTTCCGCCTGAATACGTATTTGAGCCCGAGAGGGTCATGGTCCCGGAGCCGATGACGCTCAATACTTTCGGTCCGCCTGTTTCTCCGATGTTGCCGCTGATCGTGCCGGTGCCATTGCCGCCGATAAAGGCGTCGCCGCTCCCCGTGATTGCCCCGGCGAGCGTGACGGAACCGGCCCAGTTGGCGCCGCCTTCGAGACGGAGTTGGCCGTACGATTCACCCGTGTCACCGCCGTTGAGCACGATCGATGCGTTATGCGTCGTTGAGGAGGAAGCATATACAGTGCCGTTGGCGAGCACGTTGATGGTTGCCGCCGCATTGTCCGCGCCGGTCATCTGCGCTTTACCGGCCCCCGCGGTGGCGCCCACGCCGATATTCCAGGTGCCGGTGAAACCGGAGTAATTGCCGCTGAGGACGGTCGTATTGCTTCCCGTGCCCAGCGTGACGTTTACCACGCCCGAGCCCGCCAAACTGGTGGAAAGACCCGTATACGTCACGGCGCCGACCGTGAGGTTCAATGTGCCGTTATCCACCACGCCGCCCGAGCCCGTCGAATTTGCTGACGTGCCGGCCGTGACAGTGGCCCCATTATCGACTGTCAGACCGCCGGAGAACGTGTTCACCCCGGAGAGGGTGAGGATATTTCCGCCGGTGGCTGTCAGCGACGAAGCTCCGCCGCCGTTGTTGGCGATGATGCTCGAGATGGTGATGGCATTGTTCGCCGAGTTGACGATCAGCTCCTTGTTGCCGCCGATCGTGAGCGTGTTGGTGCCGATGGTCCATGCCCCGCTGCCCGCGTTCATCAGCCCGTTGACGGAAAAGGAGGTGGCCCCGGGCGCCGTCGTGCCGCTAGCGCCCGTGTAGCGGATGGTATTTGCCGAAACGGTGGCGGGAACCGTGCCCCCGAAGGTCGCCAGATCGTAGTTCACAGTTCCGGTGGTGTCGGTCAGTCCCGACCCGTCGGCCGCTGCCGTGCCGGTGTAAGCCGCGATGTTACCGCCGCTGACGGTCGCATATTTCGTGGATCCGCCGGTGCCGAAGCTCGCCCACGCGCCGATGATGCCGGTCGCGTCATTGGAGATATTGGAAGTGGCGACGGTGCCCGCGCCCTGCACATTCAGGGTTGCGCCGGCGCTGCGCGTGAAGGTTCCGGTATCCAGGGTAAGCGTACGACCCGTCTGAACGTTCCAGAGCTGGCTCGTATTTGCCAGCAGCGTGAGTCCCGAGCTGATTTCCAGATTGTTGCTGGCGGCACTCATGTTAATGCCGGCGCTGCCGAGCGTGAGCGTGTTGCCGGCGGTGATCACCGCATCCGCGTTGACGCTGCCAATCGTCAGCCCCTGCCAGCTCAGGTTGGCTCCCAGGCTGAGGCTGCCGATGTTGCCGCCCGAAATCGTGGTGTCGAACGAAGCGACGTCCGCCGCGGTCGGCGCGGTGTTACCGATCCAGTCCGTACCGAGGTTTAATGTGTTGGTGTCAGCCTTGATTCTGGTCGCGCCCGCGCGGATTCACCGCTCAGGATCATCCCCGACAATGGCAGAACCGCCGCCGCGAGCTTCAGTCTGCGTCGCCGACTCAGAGCCGAGTATTCTTTAGGATACCGATTACCGACAGTCTGACCGGGAGCCAGACGTGTTCCTGCCGCCATGCTATTCTCCTCCGCCGCGATGAGGCTTCACCCCGTATGGACCTGCCCAAGTCCGTACGTCAAGCAGATACATTACAACATCTGTGCTGTAAGACAAGAAAAAAAACAATTCATTGCAAAAGTGCAGAATGCCCGTTTTCTGTAGTAAATTGAGTCCCGTGAAAGACAGAAAGCCATTCTTTTGATAATTTAGGCGCTCTCTCATCTATGAAAATGCCCATTTTCTTACTGCTTCGGCCAGCGGCGACCGAAATCCCCGAAATTGCCCGTTGCGAGCACCATCTCAACCGAAAGCGTCAAATGACTCATCTCTCGTCGCTCGGTGAACGTTTTCGGGCGATCATTGTTCTTTGCTCCTATTCGGGCATCCTCCTTGCACAGGTTGCCGTCGCCGCAGCGCAGAGGCCTCCGACATCGCCTCCCGATTCTCAGGCCGGGACGTCATCCCCCAATGGACTGAAAGTCAGCGATAACCACCATTTCCTTGTCGACGCTCGCACCGGCAACCCTTTTTTCCTGTTGGCAGACACTGCCTGGAACCTCAATGCGCTGACCAACGAAGAGATTGACGCTTATCTCCACGACCGGCGCCGGCATGGCTTCAACTGTGTCATGTTTTGTCTCGATTTTTATCCACAGGCCGCCAGCGAGAACGCATTCGGACAGCGGGCTTATGGCGGGCAGGAGAAGACGGATCTGAACCCGGCATATTTCGCGTGGTGCGACCGGATCGTGGACGAATCCGCCGGATTAGGCATGTACGTGATGCTCTATGCAATGTGGGGCGGCAAGACTTCCGGAACGATGAACACCTACTCGCTCGATCAGTTGCACACGATCGGATTGAAACTGGGAGCCAGGTACAAGACCCGGGCCAATGTGATTCTTGTTGCCGGCGGAGAGTCCACGCCTCCAAATGTCGAGGTCGATCGGGTCAACGCGATCGGCAGCGGTTTGAAGGACGGGTGCGAGGGAAAGAATCTGGTGGCCGTTCATCCGTGTTCCGATCGCTCTTCGTCGCAATCGCTTGCCAAGGCGTCGCCCTGGCTCGACTTTTATATGTCGCAGGTGAAGTCAGGGAAGGGGGGCGAGTCCGCGGATCTTACCAGGCACGTCGCCGCGGATTTCGGGTTGGCGGCGTTGAAGCCGACGATGGTTGCCGAACACCGCTATGAGATTGGTACCCGCGAGCCGCCGGTCATTCAGAGAAGATCGCTCTATTTGTCGGTCTTTGCCGGCGCGTTCGGCTATGCGTACGGGCACAACGCCCTATGGCAGATGACGCCGCACACGGCGCAGCCGTGGATGCTCAAAGGCTGGCCGCCCGACGTTTCCAAATGGACCCTAGCGTTGGACACCATAGCGGTGGATCAATTGCAGTACATCAAACCGCTTCTCTCATCGCGTCCGTATCTGCAGCGCATTCCGGATCAGAGTTTGATTCTTGCCGGGCAGGGGAAAAAGATCGCCGACCGCGTGCAGGCGACCCGGGACGTGATCGCCGGGGGGAAGGGTGCAAGTTACATCATGGTGTACCTGAGTGCTCCGCAGGCAATTACCGTCAACACAAGCGTGATCGATGCGAAATTCCTGAATGCGTTATGGTTCAGTCCGGAAACGGGCCAGAGCGAACCGCTGATGAACCACGCGCCAAATCCGGGCAAACTCGAGTTGGCAAAGAGGCCGTCCGGCGAGGATTGGGTAGTCGTGATCGACGACGCGGCGAAGAATTATCCGCCTCCATCGGCCCAACCCGCTCAATGACCTCCGGCGATCGAACAGCAATTCGAAGAAGCGGAAGCAGCCTTCCGGCCGGCGGATGAACTCCAGAGGCAGCGATCACGCGCGACCCGGCACAGTCGATGCGCGATCACCGCATGTTGTAGGCGTTGCGATCCGCTTGGATGCCGCGCGGGGGAACGGTGCTGACGAAAACTTGGGTGAGGAAAGAGAAAAGGAGAGGCGACTTATCTCTTCTTGATCCGGAACTCCGTACTGAGACACACCTCGGCATCGCAGAACCGCTTCAATTGACCCAGCGCCACGTCGTGATCGAAATCGCTTTCAGCAGCGCAGCAATCGGAGAGCACCACCATTGGAAAGCGGAGCATCTGGGCGTCGTGAGCGCTGAAAAGAACGCAGAGATTGGTCGCGATTCCAGAGAGAATCAGCCGCTTGACGTTCAGATCTTGAAGGAGCGGCAACAGGGATGTGGCAAAGAAAGCCGAATGCCTCGGCTTGAGAATAAAGTAGTCGGTCGCCTTGGGCCGCATCCGCCTGGTTGTTGTGGCGCCTCTTGCCCCGCGTCTTTCGCAGTGGCGAATCACGTCATTGAAGTTGCTGCGCCACATCTGAAAGTTGTCATTGACGTAAATCACCGGCATCCCAGCCCGTCTGGCTTTTGCCTGGAAGGACGAAAGTGTTTTCGCCATTTTCATGGCCCACGGAAGCACATTGTCCCCGCCGGGAAACTCGAGATCGTTGATGACATCGATCACCAGCAGCGCGTCACCCGCCCTGTGGCTCTGGTTTCTCTTGCGCTGTCGCTTCGTCTTCGCCATGAGTTTGCCGTTGCGTTGTGTTCACTTCGGCTCTGCGATTGTAGTCGCGCGATGGCGCCTGACACCTTGGCGCGCCGCACAATCGGCTGCACGGGGTGGACGGGGCTCAAGCCCAGGCAGCCTCGGCTTCGTCCGCCCGATTTGGTGATGCCACCGCGCGTATTTCTGAAACCGGCTTCGCATGCGCATTCCATGAAAAAAGCCTCGCAAAGCGAGGCTTGATCCAGCGTGTGACAATGTTGTCTTTTACACGAAATGGAGCCGGACGGGCTCGAACCGACAACCCCTGCCTTGCAAAGGCAGTGCTCTCCCAATTGAGCTACGGCCCCGAAGGCCGGTAGTATAGGCACATCTTGAGCGACGCACAAACCGCGCCGCCGCGCGGTGTCACGGGCGCGTCTGTGATAAGTTCGGTCGATGGTTTTTCTTCCCCGCGATACCGGCGGACGAGGAATGCTTCGTCGATGCAGCGCGGTCCGCGCGTGACGTCAAAGTTGCGGGCCGCTGAACCTTTGGAAGACTCGCATGCGGAATGATACGTCTGCCGCGGTCGTGGGGCGGATTGCGTTGCCGCCGCCGGCGTTCGCAATGATCCCGGTCGCGTGGAGCGACAGCCAGATCGAGCGGCTGCGCGCCGAGTGGCTCGGGCGCACCGGGCGTTCGCATATCACCCGTTTGTCGCTGTCTCCGCGTTGCGCGGCGATCCTCCCTCGCATTATCAGGTGGATTTCCGCGTTCGCTCGCTGGTGCTCGATGCCGACGAGCAGTTGCAATACGTGAACGCGGTGCCGATGGAGATCTGGATCCCGCCGGGGTATCCGACTCAGGCGCCGCTGGTGCGGCCGCTCGTCAACGTATTCCACCCGAACATCTCCCCGGACGGCGTGCCTTTCACCTCCAACTGGCAGATCGCGGACACCCTCGCGGACGTGATCCAACGCATCGGCGAGTACCTGGCGTGGCGGACGTACGACCCGGCAGCGGTGGTCAATATGATCGCGCTGCAATGGTTGAGCGACAACCCGGGGCTGCTCCCTCTCGATGCGCGGGGGGACTTCTCACGGAACGCGGGAGGCGAGCCGCTGGGGCGGATCAACCGGTTTGGGCCGGCAACGCTCGAACAGATGCGTCGCGCGATGGCCGAGCTCATCGCGGCGCTCTCCGGCGAGGCAGCGGGGCCGAACGTCGAGCAGGTTCGGGCATTTGGCCATCAGACGCGCGTGGCAATGCGACTCTTTCTGGAGCCCGACATTCCCGCCGAGCTGCGGAATCGGGCTCACGAATTCGATCAGTGCGCCCTGGATCTCCCGGCTTCGGTTCCATCCTGGGAACACGTGCGCCGGCTCAAGGCCTGGGCGAAGACGGTGCTCGCTGAATCGGCGGAGCTGACGCCGGCGATGACGCAACTCTCGGTCGAAACCGACAAGCTCTCGGGATTGGTGACCGCGGAATTTGATAGCGCGGAGCAAGCGGCACAACTCATTCCATCGGCATCGGAGTTGGGGCCGTCACTGCTGCATTTGCCGACAGCTTACACTGAGGCGGCGCAGGGGTTCGCAACGTTGCGGGCGCAACTGGCTTCGATCGATCTCAAGCGGCCGCCCAATGCGCTTGCGGACGAGTGCGTCATCGCGCGGCATTTGAAGCAAAAGCTTGCGGAAGCGGACGACGACGTCGAATTTGCCCGACATACGGCGACGGAAACCATGGCGGCGTTGGAGCCGGCGCTGCTGCGCGCGCGGGCCGAGGTGCTGGCGCTGCGAACGATCGGCCGGTGGCGCGAATATATCGACCTCTTCTCAAAGGCTGCGGCACTGGAGCAGCAGATCGCGAGCCTGAACAGCGATGCGGTCGGCGGCTATTTCGTCAAGTCCGCGGAAGGCGCGTTCGGGCCATTCCAGTTGGAGCAGCAAGTCGTGGTGGGCGCGACAACGATCGTTGTCAGCGCGAGCAACGGCGGCGCGATCGAGGTTCGCAATGCAGCGGACGACTCGGTGCTCGGTCACGGAGCCAACGGGAGCGCCACTGCAATGCTTCCTGGCGGCGACAATGCGGCCGCGCCGATCATCATCAAGCTTGCCGAGAGTGTCGACGAGCCGCTGCTGCAGTTGGAATATGCCTGTCAGCAGACAACCACGCTGCTGCCCAAGCTGCAATCGGTGTTGGCGGATGAAGCGGAATCGTGGTGCGGGCGCATGTTGAACCTCTTCGCCGGGATAGAAGCGCAACAGGCGGCGCGCGCGGCGCATCGGCGCGCCCACCACCGATGGGATGCGCTGATCGCGGAATTGACGGAATTGTCGAGTTATAAAGCCCGGCTCGCGACCCACTTTCTGCTGACGCGCGCGGTCGCGCTGGTTCCGCGGCTTGCGGCCGAGCGCGACGCGTTGCAACAGAAATCCCGTCAGGCAACCGAAAGCATTGCCGCGATCGCAACGCGCTCGAGCCGGCACGAACTGACCGGCGCCCTGATCGTTCCTCCGAAATACGCCAAGACCTATACGGACTGCAATGCCGCGCTCGACGCGGCCGCAAAAAGATTGCGCCGGGTCGATGCACGCCTGAAGTCCATTTCGGACACGCTCCGGCACCGATTGGCGTCTCCGCGCCTGTGCGGACGCCCGGAGATTCCCGAACTTCACAAGATGCGGCCGCTTTCGACGGAGCTGACGGATCTTGCGCCGGACCTCTCCGACGACGCGCTACGGGCGACCGTCGCCAGCCTGGCGGCGCTGTTGAATACCTCGCTCATCGCCAACCTCAGCCCCGCGCCGCCCGCAAGTCAACCGCCCACAACTCATCAAACCGGCGAACTTGACACGATCGGCAGCGGGGAATTGCCAGTGATCAGTGAGGGCGCCGACTCGGCCGAACTTCAGGAAGATGATACGACCGCAACGGAGGATCAAAGCGTGACGGCAGAGGCGCCGCCGGAGCGGCAACTGACGATCGCGGAAGATTCCGCGCCGGGGGAGGCGGAAGATGCCAACTTTATCGAAGGCGTTTCCGAGGAACAGACTGTAAGATCGCTCGACACGGCATTTGTGCAAAACGATGAAGAGACATCCATCGAAGATCAGGACGATCGGATCGAATTTTGATGAAAGCGTGCGGGTTCAGGATTCAGGGTTCAGGGTCTCAGGGTTCAGGTTCAGGGTTCAGGGTTCAGGGTTCAGGGTTCAGGGTTCAGGGTTCAGGGTTCAGGGTTCAGCGAAAAATAGTGCTGAACTTGACACCCTGAACCCTCAACAAACGGTTTTCAGAAGTGTGATTCGGTAGCGCGCGATTGCGGTGGATGATTGAGTAACGACTCGGGTGCGGATCGGTGAAACTTTCGCAAGCTCAATTCGAGGCGCTGGCGATGGAGCAGATGGACATGCTCTATCGGACCGCGCGCCGGCTGACGCGCAACTCCGACCGTGCATGCGATCTGGTGCAGGAGACGTTTCTGCGTGCGCTGCGTTCGCGCGACAGCTTCGACCTCAAGGAATATGGGATTCGCCCGTGGCTCGTGCGCATCATGCGCAACGTGCATTTGAGCCGGGCGGAGCGCGAAAGCCATCAGCCTCGATCAGCCGATGCCGAGTCGCTGGAAACGTGGGGCGATGACCACGGCGCCGGCATTCCGATCGTGCGCGACCAGTTTCAGAACATGGACGAGGAGCTGGTCAAGGCCTTGCATGCTCTGCCGGAAGAATATCAGGCGGTGCTGATGCTGTGGGCCGTGGAAGACTTCTCTTACAAGGAAATTGCCGAGGCCATCGAGTCTCCGATTGGCACGGTCATGAGCCGGTTGCACCGCGCTCGCCAGTTGCTGCTCAAATCATTGCACGCCTTCGGGCAGGAAAGGCGGATGATCCGGGAATAGCGAAGCGGCACGAGCGGTTAAGAGCCCGTAGCAATGCACGCGCTGATTCCCGGTGTCTGATAATGTTCGCAAGGGGGCGAAACGTGGCGGCGCGGGCGAGTGGGCGAAGTGCGATGGAACCGAAGGATTTTGAAACGTTCGATGATGGTGCATTGAAGGACGCGATCCGCCGCGCCTGGAAAGATGATGTTGCGCCCCCGGAGTTGATCGAGCGCGTCCGCAGCGCCTCGTCGCGTTCGCCATCCGGCGTGGCGAGACGCGCCTTGCGGTTCGCGCTCGCGGCGGCGGCTGTGGTGCTGATCGGCCTGGCACTGGTGGGATATCGGATGCGTGGCGTCACCCCGCCGACGCAAGTCGCCGCGGCAACGTTGCCCGAACCGCTGGCATCTGAGTTGGTGGACCGTCACGACGAGTGTTGCAGCCACGAGGATCACCACATGCCCGGCATTCCCCGCAGTAATTACGCGGCGATTGCCGCCGTGCTGAGCCGGCGTCTGGGCTGGCCCGTCCTGGCGGGATCGCCCGGCGATGACTGGAGCTTCCGGGCGCTTTGATCTGCCCCGTCGGCTCGCAGGATTCGGCGCATCTGGTGTTCAAGCGCGGCAAGGAAGACGTCTCGGTCTTCTCACTCCCCGCTCGCATGGTTGCCACCGCGAAAAACAACGCGTCCTTCGATCAAATCGAAGCGGGCCATCCCATCGCCTCTTTCACCTCCGGCGGCGGGCTCTTTTGCATCGTCGGCAGCAGCCCCGACGGCTCCATGACGCTGGACCGCGCCAACGCGATCCGCGCCGAGCTTCGCGGAAAAGTTCAGACCGCCGAAACGACAGAGAGAACGACTGTCGCGGGGCGATGAGCACTGATGGAGGTTTGCGGCGAGCGCGTAGACTATTTACGGAATGAGCCAGTCCGCGAGATGCAGACCGGGAACCGTCAGATAGTCGCGTGTGTTATGAGTAACCAAGGTGAGATTATGTACAAGCGCGGTGGCCGCATTTAGCAGGTCCAAATCCGAGGGCGGCAAGCCCCGTTCGAGCAAGTCAGCCCGCATCTCTCCGAACTTGTGTGCTACGTCTGACGTCACATCCAGCACGGTCACGTCGTTCAGCAGGTCAATGAGCGCCTGCGCTCGTTTTGGCGAAGCCTTTGCTCGCAAAACCCAGGTATAGAGCTCTCCCAGCGTGATCATTGAGACGCGCAGACCGCCGGTATACTGCAGAAAACGATTCCCCACCAAACGATCACCTTTGAGATAGGCAGAACAAATATCTGTGTCGAGGAGGAAGCTCATGAACCGAGTTCCTCACGACCTAACTTTCGTCGCTGGCGATTCCACTCAAGGAACTGATCGAGTTCGTCCGCATCCTCCGCCCACGCCCCAAACGAACGTCGCAGCCCTTCACCGGGTGCCAGCATCCGGCTTTCGGCAGTGGGCTGAACCGTCACATTGACCTGCTGTCCGTCTGGCAGACCCGGTTCGTGATCCAATTCGATGGTCTTTCCATGAACGACGCCCTTGAAAACGATTGTCGCAACCATCGCCATTCACCTCATTTTCGCAGTTCAGCGTGTCGAAACGGCTGGCCACGAACTGCTCTCATCTGCTTCCTTCGGTTCCGCATTCAGTATTATCATCAACTTGTGAACCGAAGACGCATGCTTTCTATCCTAACTGATCGAATCTCGGCGGCACAGTACTCGGGGCCCGCCTGTTCCACTTCAATCCTTGTTCCCTTTTTCCGACCCGCGGATTTGCCAGAGCACGCGGGCGGCGAGAAACATGGCGACGAGGTAACCGGCGGCGCCGAGAATGGATGTCCCATGAATGGTCGGGGGTACGTCATGCACCCACAGCATTGCCGAGGCAAGCAGCAGCGCGCTGGTGCATAAGCCATAGACCATCCGGTTGACCGAAGTTTCCAACTGCGGATCTTTGAAACGAATGGCGAACTGCCCTGCCTGCAGTTGTTCCAGCAGATTGTTGAAACCGCGCGGAATTGATTCAGCCAGCAATTCCCAGTCGCGCTTCAGGCGCTTGGCCTTGCGCAGCCAGGTTTCGGGGGAGAATTGCCGCAGCACAAACTGGCGACGATAGGGCGCGAGCAGCTCGGCCAAACTGAAATTGGCGCTGAGCCCTTTCCCGGTTCCCTCCAAGACGATCAGGCACTTGATGAGCATTGAGAGCCGGCTGGGCATGAACAGCTTGTATTCGTGCAGAATCCTCGTGACGGCGGTGAGCGCGCCGCCGACGTCGAATTGATCGACCGCCTGCGTGCCGTACTGGCCGAAGACTTCCATGAGGTCGGCGCTCACGCCGGCGCGGTCGAGGGTTGCCGGCGCCTTGCAGATGATGGCGATAACGTCGGCGAGCCGCGCCGCGTCGCGATCGGCGGCGGCCAGCAGAATCTCCACGATGTGTTCGCGCAGCTCGTCGTCGATCCGCCCCACCATCCCGGCATCGAGTATTCCGACGCGCCCCTTGCTCATGACCAGAATATTCCCCGGATGCGGATCGGCATGATAAAACCCGTCGCGGAAAATCATCTGCACGAACACCCCGGCTCCCTGGCGCGCCACGGCCGCGCAGTCAATCTGCTTCTGACGCAGTTTCGTCCCGTCGCCCACGCTGGTCCCCTTCAGCAATTGCATGGTCAGCACCCGGCCGCCGCTCATGTCCGGATAGGGTTTGGGAAATGCAACCGTCTCATCGGCGGTGAAGTTCTGGCGGAACTGCTGAAGATTGCGCATCTCCCGGCGGAAATCGAGCTCGCGCATGAGCGTCTGGCGAAACTCGCGCACCACCGCGACGGGCTGATAGTGCTTCAGCTCCTCCTGTCGCTCTGCCAGCGCGGCAAACGTGGAAAGGATGCTCAGGTCGCGGCGGATCGTCGCTTCGATGCCAGGGTGCTGCACCTTGACAACCACGGGGCGTCCGTCGAGCAGCTTGGCGCGATGCACCTGCCCGATCGACGCCGAGGCCATCGCCGTCGGTTCAAAGTCGAGGAAGCATTCGGCGATGGGCCGCGCCAGTTCCTTCTCGATCGTTGCGAGCGCAACCCCGGGCGCATCGGGAGGCGTCCCGCTCTGCAAGCGCGACAACTCATGAGCCACTTCCGGGCCGACCAGATCCGGCCGGGTGCCCAACACCTGCCCCAGCTTGACGAAGGTGGTGCCAAGGTCAGTGAGCGCGAGCCGAACGCGAACGGCAAAATCCTGGTCCGTCAGAATCTCGCCGGCATGGCTGGTGAGCATCCGCCGCACCGGCTCCCACTCTGTTCCCTTGAGCCATTCGGCAAGTCCGTATTTGATCAGCACCCGCGCCACCTCAGAAGCGCGTGCCACGTCCCCCGGAATTTGCGCGGCAGTTTGGAATTGCATGCGTTGCCCGTTGAAATGCTACCGACTCCCCCGCTGCCGTGCATCTTCTAGCAACAATTGACGCACTTGCGTAGCACGGCCGTCTCGGCTGTGGCCCGAAATCACAGCCGAGACGGCTGTGCTACAGAGAGGCAGAAGGCCGACTCCTGTTTTTGGCCACACGCCGTGGAACCCCGTCCGCCGGCGACAAGAATTGGCGTTCCGCAAATCGGCTGCGCACATCTAATATGATTGGCTGGGGCGGAGATGCAATCATGACAAGGACAAAACGAAGAGCGGCGATGTGGATGTTACCGCTTGCCGTGGCCATGCTGCTGAGTGCGGTCGGTTGCGTCCCCGTCGGTTACGACGACAGTCCTGAGTGGAACGGCCAACTGGGTTACTACGACTATGGCTACGGCGGCTACTACGGATGGTATGACAGGGATCACCACTATCACGACTATCACCACTATCACGACTATCACGCGTTTGGTCACGACGGCGGCGACCGCGAAGGCGCAAGAGGCCGCGCATCCCTCGGAGCACGTGCCGGGGGACATTTCAGCGACGGCGGACACTTTGGTGGCGGCGGCGGAGGACATTCGGGCGGCGGCGGCGGACATCGATAGCCACCATTGCGGATCACCGGCTGGCTGCAGAGGATCAATCGGACATCGATCGCGAGCAGAGACCTATGAAAATCCCACGGCGCGGAATATTCGGATGGCTTGTGACGGGTCTGTTTGGCGGGAGCATGTTGGTCACGAGCGGATGCACCGCCAGTTCGCCGACGGTCCCGATCTCAGCTCAGACGTCGGCGCAGCGCCCGGCGAACCCGGTCGCGGCCAGCCGTTGTTTGACAGCGATGATGCAGTGGTGACCGCGCTGCTGGCCGCCGTCAAGTGCAGGACCATGAACGAGTGCATCAGCTTCTTGGCCCGGCATGGAAAGAACTGGTTTCAGGCGACAAGGTCGAAGACGCGAACGCCTTCAAAGACTTTGCCGCCCGCGCGAGCGAACGTGCGCAACTGGAAAAGATGGATGATTCGACGTCCATCCTCCATGTCGGCAAAGATGACTGGCGTTTCCCGATTCCGATCGTGCGGAGATCGGACGGCAAGTGGTTCCTCGATACCGAATCCGGCAAGGCGGAGATCCTCGCTCGACGGATCGGGAAAAATGAGCTGGAGGCGATACAAATCTGTCGGATTTACGTGGACGCCCAGCGCGAATACGCGAGCAGGGATTGGGACGGCAGCGACGTGGTCAAATACGCCCAGAAAATTTTAAGCACGCCGGGAAAGATGGACGGCTTGTACTGGACTGCCTCCGCCGGTCAGGACCCCAGCCCGCTCGCGCAGCTCGTCGCGCAGGCGAAAATGGAAGGCTATGAGCCAACGCCCGGGAAGCCGGCGCCGTATCACGGCTATCGCTTTCGCGTGTTGAGGCGGCAAGGTCCGGCTGCGCCGGGCGGCCAATACGATTACACGATCAACGGAAACATGGTGGCCGGCTTTGCGCTGATAGCCTATCCGGCGGAATACGGATCGTCGGGGATTATGACTTTTATCGTGAACCAGCGCGGAAAGGTGTACCAGAAGGACCTTGGCATCGATACGAATCAGATCGCCCGTCATATTACCGCTTACAACCCTGACAGCAGTTGGACGCCGGTCGGGGAATGAGTGCTGGCAATTGCGGGTGGGCTCTCGTAGCCGTGCGCGGCACTCACTGGCCCTGGAAACCCGAAGGACTTTGATGCCGGCTACGAAAGCGTTGTTCATCGGCAACAGCTTCACCAACCGCAACGATCTGCCGACGATGATCAGTCGTCTGGCCGCATCTTCCGAGCCGCCCAGGAAGTTTGAGAGCCAACGTGTGATTGCCAATGGGATGGCGCTCAAAACGCATTGGAAGCAAGGCGTGGCGATCGAAGCGATTCAGCGGACGGCGTGGGATTATGTCGTGCTTCAGGAACAGAGCACGCTGCCGCTGAAGAACCGCCAGCGGATGCATGAGAGCATCCGGCTGTTCGACGCTGAAATACGCCGTCGCAAGGCCAGGACCATACTCTATCTGACGTGGTCGCGAGCCGGGGAACTCGATAGGCAGGATGAACTCACCGACGCCTACGTAAGCATCGGCCGCGAACTTGGCGCGCTCATCGCGCCCGTCGGAGTCGCATGGCAGCGTTGGCTGCGCGACAAGCCGACGCTGACATTGCACGACCGCGACAAAAGCCATCCGAACACCGCCGGATCGTACCTGGCGGCGTGCGTGTTTTTTGCCACCATCTTTCGTGCGAGTCCGGTTGGGATCGAGTTGGACAAATCTGAGCTGAGCGGCATCGACTCTGGCAGCCTTCGACGGCTGCAGAAATGCGCTGGGAAACTGTGCAAGACTCTTCTGGGAAGATCCGATAATAAGTGCATGGCTTGCTTCACATGCCCGACGAATTCGTTTCGCTCGATCTCCCGGGCAATGGCGAAAGGAGCTTCCGCTCGACTGCGGCGACTGGGGATTACCCCCACGGCGGTTGCCTGGACTTCTCGAGCCGCCGCCTGCGAGACATGCTCGATGCGCGTCCTCCGGCGCGGCGTGTCGTACTGCGGAACACCATTTTTGCAATTGATTGACCGGGATCCAGCGGTGGACGGATGCGGGTGCCCCACGCGCGACAAAGCCAAGTCAGCCGATGAGCATTGTCCGGTGGACCGGCATTTCAGACCCGCGGTCATGGCCGGGGAGAAGTGCAGTTGTCGGTGGTGCGCGTTACCACGCTGATTGTCCTGCTCCGTCCCTCCCCTTACCATGCTCGGATGGCTGTTTCGACCAATTCGCAGACACCGGACGCTGCCGGGCAGGCGGTTCCCAGGAAGCGTTCGAGCGACCGCCCTTCGCAAGAGCCGCACGTGAAGGAGACGGTCGAGTCGATCCTCGTTGCGTTTATCCTCGCGTTTATCTTCCGCGGCTTCGTCGTGGAGGCGTTTGTCATTCCGACCGGGTCGATGGCGCCAACGCTCTACGGCGCGCACATGCGGCTGCATTGTCCGGATTGCGGATATACCTGGGACGTGGGCTACAGCACCGGACAGTCGGACGACTCGGATATTCCCAGCAGCGCGCTGCGCACGATGACGTATCACTGCCCCAATTGCGGGTACGCGATGCCGAGCGACGAAGAGCAGGCAGTGCGGTTCGGGGACCGCATTCTGGTGCTGAAGTATCTGTATCTTTTTTCCGGACCGAGCCGTTGGGACGTGGTGGTTTTCAAGAGCCCCAATGAGGAAGCCAAGCATGACGCGCTCGATCCGGACTATTCGGTGAATTACATCAAACGGCTGGTGGGGCTGCCGGGCGAGAGCGTGGTGATTCTCGATGGAAGCGTCTACACGAGTCGGCAGCCTGCGGATCTGTCGTTTGGCGCGGATGGCTTCACGGTGGTCAATGCCGACAAGTTTACGATAGCGCGCCGCCCCGCGTACGCACAGGAGCGTCTGTGGCGCGTCATCGACGACAACGACTTTCTTCCGCATCTGGATCGAAGCCAGGATCTCGATCAGAGCGCGTGGCGCGAGCCCTGGACCGCCAGCGCCGGGCCCAATGCCTGGCGCGTGCTCGACGATCGAGGCCGGCCGCTGCGCTCGTTCACGCTGGACAATCCGGAGGGTCCGCAGGCGCTGACATTTGACGCGAACGCAAACCCATCGACCAATGCTCTCACCGACTGGCTGGCCTACGACGAACAGGAGCAGACGCGCAGCGGATGGCGGCCGATCTCGGTGAGCGACCTGAAGCTGAGCTGTTTCTACACGCGGCGCTCCGGCGACGGAGCGTTGCAGATGCAACTGACGAAGCGCGATGATGTGTTCACGGCGCGGATTACTCCGGGCAAGGTGGAACTGCTCCATGGCAAGATGCGGCAAAGCTCGCCGTTGCAGGTGGTGGGAGAAACACTGGTCGGCGGGGCCGCGGTCGCCTCAAGCGACCTGGCGGGAAGCGCGCCGGTGCAGTTGGAGCTGGAGAATGTCGATTATCGAGTGACGTTGCGGGTGAATGGCAAGGTGCTCATCCGGACGAATGACGCGGAATATCATCCCGATGTCGCGTCGCTCTATACGGATTATGTCAATCGCTCGCCAGCGCCGACGCCGGCCGTGCGAATTGTGGGAGAAAAGCAGAATTGCACGCTTGAGCACGTCACCCTCTCGCGCAATATCTATTATCTGAACCGCGTTCCAGGGCGGGATGCGTTCTGGGCGAGTCCGGATAAAATCGTTCATCTGAACAAGGGGGAATATTTCGTGCTCGGCGACAATTCAGCCATTAGCGGAGACGCGCGCTACTGGACTGCGCCCGTGGAACTTCCCAGCGAAGGATTGCCTTTTGTGGAAGGCGGCCGCGTGCCGGCGGAATTCATGCTGGGCAAGGCGTTCTTCGTCTACTGGCCGGCGGGATACCAGGTGGCAAAAGTGCCGGTGAATATCGTCCCCGATTTTGGCGAGATGCGGTTTATCCACTGACGGATTTTGGAGGAGTGAAATGAACACAAGCATCAAGTTGCGCGGATTGTTATGCGTGCCTGTGATTCTTGCCGGAGTCCTGGCGTTCTCCGGCTGCTCCCGGTCGTCGCCTTCGGCTTCGGCATCCAACGTAGCCGCGGATGATCATATTCCCTGGCGCACAGACTACGACGCCGCCCTGGCGGAGGGGAAGAAAACTGGCAAACCCATTCTGATCGACTTCTCCGCAACCTGGTGTCCCCCCTGCCAGGAAATGAAACGCAGCGCCTGGCCGGATTCGCGCGTCGCAAGCCTGGCGACCACCAAGTTCATTCCCCTGGCGATGGACGTTGATTCCGCCGGCGCGAAGGACCCGGCGGCCAAGTACGGAATCAGTACGATCCCATCGATCGTGATCGTCGACAGCGATGGAAAGGTTCTTCGGCAGGGAAGCTTCATGTCAGCTGACGAGCTCTCCGCGTTTCTCAGCGCGCAGTAAACCTTTTGACTTGCGAGAGGTATCATCCTCAACGAGGAGAACCTTCCATGCGCATCATTTCCTGCTTTTTTCTGATGTTGGCGTGCCTTGCGATTCCTTCGGCACTCCGCGCCGATGACGCGGCGCCCGCGAAGAAAATGGTCGTGTTCGTTGCCGGCACCCCCAGCCACGGGTTCGCGCAGCACGAGCAGAAAGCCGGCTGCATGCTGCTGGCAAAATTGCTGAAGGAGGGGATGCCGAACTTCGACGACCGCGTCTACACCGGTGGCTGGCCGAAAGATCCGCATGCGTTTGATGGGGCGGACGCGATTGTGATGTACTGCGACGGCGGGCCGGGCCACATGGTGATCCCCCACCTGGCGGAAGTGGACGCCCTGACGAAAAAGGGCGTTGGCATTGGATGCATTCACTACGCGGTCGAGGTTCCCAAGGACAAGGGCGGCAAGGAATTTCTCGATTGGATCGGCGGATACTTTGAAGCGTACTGGTCGGTGAATCCTGTCTGGCAGGCTGACTTCGCAGAGATTCCTAAGCATCCTGTCGCCAATGGCGTGAAGCCCTTCGCGAATAAGGACGAATTTTATTATCACATGCGCTTCCGCCCCGACATGGAGGGCGTTACCCCGATCATTTACGCGGTGCCTCCCGATTCGACACGCCAGGGCAAGGATGACGCGCACGGCGGCAACCCTGCCGTTCGCGCCGGCATTGGCAAGCGCCTGCCGGAAACGATCGTCTGGGTTTCCGAAAACAAGGAGACGACCAACCGCGGCTTCGGCTGCACCGGCGGGCACTACCACTGGAACTGGGCCCAGGACGACTTTCGCAAGTGCATCCTGAACTGCATCGTCTGGATCGCCAAAGGCGATGTCCCCCCCGACGGCGTTCCCTCGCAACGGCCGACGCTGGACGAACTCCTGGCCAACCAGGATAAGAAAATCCCGGCCGATTTTGATCGCGCTAAAGTGGAGGCAGAGATCGAAGCGATGAACGTCCCTCACGCAAAGTGAAGCCGGCGATTGGACATCGGGCGCGCAGCCGAGTCGGGATCGGAGCGCGACGGAGACACGTACACCGTCGATTACGGACGCAACGGGTGAATTACCCGCACCAACGCCCCACGTTTTCCATTTTTCACTTTCTATTTTTCATTTTTCATTCTCTTCCTTTTTTCTTCTGGCTCCTGACTCCTTGCTCCTGACTTCGGTCTTCCGCCTTCTGCATTTTGCCTTCTCCCGTTACACTGCGCCGCCATGTCCGCCCTTCCTGAAATTCTCGCGTATAACGCCGCCTTCGTGGCCAGCAAAGAGTACGAGGCGTTCCTCACCAGTCCTCTGCCGGACAAGCGGCTGGTGGTCATCACCTGCATGGATACCCGGCTGGTCGAGCTGTTGCCCAAGGCAATGGGAATTCGCAACGGCGACGTGAAGATGATCAAGACAGCCGGCGCCGTCGTGAGCCATCCGTTTGGATCGGTGATGCGCAGCGTGCTGGTGGCGGTCTATCAATTGGGCGCAGAAGAGATCGCCGTCGTGGGACATCACGGGTGCGGCATGACCGGGCTGACCGCGGGGGAAGTGCTCCAGAAAGTTCAGCAGCGCGGAATTTCCGCCGACACCTTGACGATGCTCAGTCACGCCGGAGTCGATCTCCAGCAATGGCTCAAAGGCTTTGAAAGCCCCCAGGCGGGAGTCCTTGCCAGCGTCGAAATGATCCGCAATCACCCGCTGCTGCCCAGTGACATTGCCGTTCACGGCCTGATCATGCATCCCGACACCGGACGGTTGGAACTGCTCACAAGGGGCGAGCCGGTGAAGCGCCAATGACCGGCTCCGAGCCCAAAGCTAACCCGGTGGTGGATCTCGCGCTTCTTCTGATGTGTGACGGTTGATCGCACGCACAATTTCTTCAACCATTGCTTCGACGACCACTTTGCCCTTTTCGGCGGTCGCGAGCGTCGGGTCACCCCAGGCGCCGCTGGCCGAGTAGACGCCCTCTCCATCTGCCTTGCGGGTCAGCGGCCCCGGGCGATCGGCGGCCAGCTCCGCAACCGCGCGTTCCATTCGGACAACTTCTGGAGCGATGTAGAGCATCACCGAAGTTTCGATCTCGTCGGCGTGAGAGCCAAACGGCTGGCGTTCAATACTCCGACGCGCCTCGACCGTAAGCTTTCGCAGGTCGGTGTACGTCATCGCGATTTGCTCCGCCTGCAATATCGACTGGGCAACTTGCAGGGATGCGATGGTGCTGATGCCAGTGTTGAGCACATAAAACCGCTTTGCGCCGTGCCGGGCGAAGCTGCGGCAGATGTCGATTACCGTCCCCCGAAACACACTTTCGGCAATACTTACTGAACCCGGGTAATCCACGAACGCGGGGTAGTATCCGTAGGTCACGGTCGGCAGAGCCAGCACTGCGCACCGCTCGACAACGCGCGTCACAAGATAGTTGGCCCACAACAGATCGGTGTTCATCGGAAGGTGAAACCCATGCTCCTTACAGGCGGCGCCGATGGGAATCAGGACGGTGTGCGCGGACTCCAGAGCTTGTTGCACCTCAAGCCACGTAAGGTTCTCAATGCGAACGCCGGGCGAAGGTTGTTTGCTATGCATGGGTTATCCCTTCCGAATCCAAATTCAGCCTGGTTAGCCGCGACGCGCAGCGGAGCGCGTATTCGTGTGGGTTGCGCGAGGCTGACCTGAAGGTGCTTCTGGTTTGAATACGCGCTCCGCTGCGCGTCGCGGCTAACCCAGTTTATAGCAAGACCGAGCGCGTCTGGCCGCCATGTCTGGACGAATCGAGCTACAATTCCGAGCATGGCATTCACGCCCTCTAACGACATCGAACGGCTCCTGATTTCCGCCACAACAGATCCCGCGGCCCGGCCGGAGTTTTACCGGGCGCTGACGGAGCACGACCTGCTTGTCATTGGCGAGGGACGAAAATCGCCGGAGAGCAGCGCGGACGCGCCGGAGGGAACAACCGCGGTGCAAATCCAGTTGGTCGAGGTGCAGGACAAGCCGCACGTGCCGATCTTTACGTCCAAGGAGCGCATCGCGGCGTTCGTCAAAACTGAATCGCCCTACATGGCGATGAACGGACGAGCACTCTTCACCATGCTGCGCGGCGCCGATCTGGTGATGAATCCCGGCTCGGATTACGGAAAAATTTTCACCGCAACCGAGGTCGAGTCGATTCTCGACGGATCGATCATGAAGCTTGGCCCGACGCAGAATGTTGGCGGACAGAAGGTGTTGCTGTCGCAGCCCAGGGAATATCCAAGCCATATCACGGACGCGATTGCACCGCTGTTGACGAAAGAGGCGACAGTGAAGGCCGCGTACCTCGCTCAAGCTGTGTTCGCCAAGCTGGATCCGACTCCGCACATCATGATCGGCATCGACATGACTGGCGACTGGAAGTCGCTGATCAACGAAATCGGAATGGTTGCCCAGACCGTCGCGCGTCCCGGCGAGATCATCGATTTTATGCAGATGAGCGACCGCCCAGATGACGGCGTGAGCAAATACATGCGGTCGGTGAAGCCGTTTTATCAGCGTCGGTGAGATGAACTCGACGGACGCAAGAAGACGCCTTCGGAAATTTGCGCACGCTCGCGCCGGAGCGTTCTTGGCCGCGACCCATTGCAATCTTCGCAAGGCGTTGCGGCTATGGCGCGCTGGGGGCTCCATCACGGCGACGCTTCAAGGTCAGGCGGCACGTTAGAAGTTCGGACGGATGATTTGTCGAAAAGTCCAAAGAACGCGTCGACGGTTCTGCCGGTCATCGAGAAGACGAAGATGCTGGGAAAAATCCCCAGCAGCATTGCCGCGGTGGCAAGAGATGCCAGAACTGTTGTCTCGCGCTGATCGACATCGGGGAAATCCCCTTGTTGCGCCTTGTCAGGTCCGAAGAAGATGCGCTGCATGGTCCTGAGCATGCAGGCGGCTGCCAGCACGAGACCCAGCGCCGCGAGGATGGCAAGCGTGTCGATTTTTCCGCGAAAGGCGAAGCCGGAAACGAACAGTACTGCGTCGGGCCGCAAGGCCTGGAAGATTCCGAGCATGATCAGGATCTCGCCGACGAATCCGCAGAGCAGCGGCACCCCGATGGCCGCGAAACATCCGACGGCGAACAGCCCGGAGAACCGGGGCATCGCCGAAGCGAGTCCGCCGAGACGGGTGAGGTCCTGGTGTTGCGCGGTCAGCGAGAACGCCGGCGCTGAAGAACATCATGGCGCTGGTGATGCCGTGCGCGACCATCAGGAAGATCGCTCCGTTGACCGCTGCCGGCGTGATCATCGCGGCGCCAAGCGTGATGAATCCCATTTGCGAGATGGAGCTGTATGCGAGGAGTTTCTTGAAATCATTTTGAGACATCGCGCAGAGCACGCCGTACAGCACGCTGATCGTGCCGATCAGTGCGATGGGGAACCAGAGGTGTCTCGCCACAGCCGGAAAGAACGGATAGGCGATGCGGAAGATCGCGTAGCCACCGATTTTGAGCAGCAGAGCGGCGAGGATCATGCTGACGGCCGTCGGGGCCTGCGCCTGCGCGTCGAGCAGCCAGGTATGAAACGGGACGGCAGGCAGCTTAATCGCGATCGCGAACATCAACAGGAGAAACAGCAGCGTCTGGAGGTGCGATGGCGCGTCAGCGGAGGCAAACGGCGCGGCCAACAGCCCGGGCAGGCGGATCATGTCGAAGCAGTGGGTACTGGCATAGATGGCGATGAGCGCGGTCAGCATCGCCGCTGATTCGATGAGCATGAAGAAGAGCAGCTTGATTGCCGCGGACCGCTTCCGCGGGCCGCCCCAGACGCCGATCAGGAAATAGACCGGCACGAAAGAAGCTTCAAGAAAGACGCAGAAGATCAACAGATCCAGCGAAAGAAAGACGCCCAGGATTGCTGATTCTAGAAATAGCAGCAACGCGAAATAGAGTTTGGGTGACCTGTCGATCTTCCACGACGCGGCGCAGGCAAGCGGGAAAAGGAACGTCGTGAGCAGAATCAGGGGCAGAGACAGGCCGTCGATGCCGACGAGATATTCGATATGAAGCGACGGCACGCATGCCGCGCGTTCCACGAGTTGGACGTCGCCGTGGCGGGTGCGGAAGCCGAAGGTTGTCGACGAATGCGCGTCGAAACGGAAGAGCAGCGTGAGCGCGAAGATGAACGTGAAGAGGGTGATACCCAGTGCCGTCCAACGCATCGGCTTGGCGCTGGGGAGGAACAGAATCGCTGCTGCGCCGAAAGTTGGGAGAAGCAGGAGAATGGACAACTGATGGTTCATCGCCCAGGTTATTAAGGAGCCCGTGCTGCCGGGCCTGCGCGCGCGCAAGTGAGGCAACGCGGTTGAGAGAACCATCGATGATGCTTCGATCAAACCAGTCGCAGAATTTCGACAGCCCTCTGATTGCTCCAACGATCACAGCGCCGTAGAGCTGGTCGAAATACATCCCTTCAATGAGCCAGCGATTGATCCACCGGACCGGCGGCACGCGCATGAATATGCGCGTGAAGGCATAGCCGCGCAGGTAGATGAGCGCCGCCAATCCCATGCCGATCAGGAAGCTCCAGCGCATCCAGTGTCGCTCGACGCGGGCGGCGGCGAGGACGGCGTCCAACAGCGGATCATCAGCATCGGCCGCCAGATTAGTGGGCCAGACGCGTCTGAAGCCGGGGAAGTCTTCGCGCAGCTCGAAGAAGTCGTCGCGAATCTGATCGTCACGGCAGATCGCCTGGGTTTCCTTGATCGACGATTCGAGCAGCGGCTGGACGTTGAGATATTTGCCGCTGACGATCGTCATGAACGCCAGCACGCATAAAGGCCCCCACAAAAGCGGGGATTCACGCGCCGCGTCATGGATCGCCACGTCGCGCGGCTTGCCCCAGAAAATGAGCATCCAGCAGCGAGCCATGTAGAAGGCGGTCAGATAGGAGACGCAAGCCGGCACGATGAAAAACGGGGCGTAGTTGAAGTTGCGTTGACCGGCAACCGAGGCAAACGCAGCAGCATCCGTCAGAATGATCCACTTGCTGACCCAGCCTGACAGGTAGGGAGTTCCGGCGATCGCAAGCACGCCAATGCCAAACATCAGCGCGGTCATCGGCATTTTGCGCCACAGCCCGCCGAACCGCGTCAGGTCCTGCTCATTGCCGGCCGCGTGAATCACGCTGCCGGCGGCGAGAACCAATAATGCCATGAAAAAAGCATGCGTGATCAGGTGGAACAGCCCCCCCACCCAACTCCCGATGCCCAGGGCGAACATCATGTATCCCACCTGCGAGATGGCGGAATACGCCAGGAGCCGTTTGAGGTTGCTCTGCACGGCCGCGATCAGCGCCGACATCGTCAGCGTGATCAGCCCGATGATTGCGATAAAGAGCTTGGCATCGGGGGTGAGAATGGGAAAAATCCGTCCGACGAAATACACGCCGGCAGCCACCGTCGTGGCAGACTGGAGCAACGCACTTGCCGGCGTGGGGGCTTCGGCGGCCTCCGCCAGCCACGCTTGCAGCGGGAACTGCGCGCTCGCGGCAATCAGCGCCCACGAACAGGCCGACGCCCGCGAGAGTCAGGGCTCTGGCGCCGAATTCGAACCCGCCGGGAAGGATGATCGAATGACCCTCGCCCGCGCTGCCCAGATAGGTCCAGAGAACGGGCAGTGACGCATTTCCCATGTGAAAAAAGAGTATGCCGAATCCGATCAGGAAACCGCAGTGCCCAAACCGATTGAAGACCGCGGTCTTTACAGCCGCGGCGCACGCGGCACGCGATTCGTGCCAGAATCCGACCAGCAGGAAGGAGCACAATCCGACCAGTTCCCAGCAGAGCAGGATATGCAGAAGCGTCCCGCCCAGCACCAACGCGAGCATCGAAAAGCAGAGCAGAGACAGATAGGCGAAGAATCGCTCGAAGCGTACATCCTCGCGCATGCAGCCGATGCCGAACACATGGACGAGCACCGCAACGAGCGTGATCATCGCGAACATGGCGAGCGTCAGGCTGTCGACATACAGACCCAGATCCAGATAGCCCGGGTGGTCCTGCGTGATACCGCTCCGATGTGTCGACAGACCGATGGGAATCCATCTGAGCGGGATATTGATCGGCCCGGCCCCCTCACCCCATTCGCTGCCCTGATAGTGACCCACGTCGGCCTGAAACCAACTTACCATGGCCGCAATCGTGCAGATGAAACTGAGGCTAATGAGAAACGTCGCCAACCAGCCGGCGAGGGGATTGCCGATCCGTTTTCCAGCAAAGATCAACACGCCAAAGCCGACCAGCGGCAGCAGGGTTGCGATCAACAGCAGTAGTGCGGGAGTCGGCATGAGAATTCTTGACAGGCCGCGCTGCCATCACCCGGCATGGTCCCCAGACCGCAGGGATTTTTCGGTGCGCCAGAGCACGCTATCTCTCCTGAAAAAACGTGTCAAGAAATGGCCGTGTTTCGCGTCGTAAACCGCGAAATCAGCGGAATATACGGCCGCACTGCACACGGCAGCCGCTCAATCGGTCGATAACAATGCGCCACTTTCCACGATGCGCACGCCCGCACGACTGGCGACAATGAATTGAAATCGCGTCGCCACCCGGAACGAGAGCGCCGCGGTCACGCCGTCGGCGCGGAGGGTGATGAAGCTCATATCGGTGCGGCGATCTTTGCGAATGTGCGGGACGATCTTTCGCATCACGTGGGTAAGCGCCTGGATCGGATCATCGCCGCGCCACAACTGATCGACGATGGCCGCCGAGGCGCAGATGCGAATGGCCTCTTCGCCAACGCCTGTCGCGGTGGCGGCCCCGACCTTCCCGTCAACATAGAGCCCCGCTCCAATGATCGGCGAATCGCCCACCCGGCCGGGCAGCTTGAACGCCATGCCGCTGGTGCTGCAGCCCCCCGCAAGCGACCCAGCCGCGTCGAGAGCCAGCAGCCCGATGGTGTCGTGACTTCGCGCCGCCGGGCACTTCTCTCGCTTCCATTCCGCGTATTTCCTCGCGGATTGAGGCGTCAGCAACTCGGTGTCGGCAAACCCCTGCGATCGCGCGAACTGATCCGCCCCCGGGCCAACCAGCAGCACATGCGGCGTCCGTTCCATCACGCGGCGGGCGACACGAATCGGATTCCGCGTCCTGCTCAGGCACGCGACCGCGCCGCATCGGCCTGCGTGATCCATAATCGACGCATCGAGCGTCACGTTCCCCGAGGCATCCGGCAATCCTCCCAAGCCGACGCTGTCGATCTCTGGATCGTCTTCGCAAACTGCGATTCCTGCCTCAACGGCGTCCAGAGCAGATTTTCCGTCAAAAAGCATTCGCGAGGCTGTCTCTGCCGCCGACAGCGAGAATTTCCACGTGGAGATAACGATCTCATTCATTGTTGCCGACCAAGTTGCGCGAGGCTGGTACTGGAGTTATATCGCGGCGCAGGCAGATGGGGAACGGCCCGAGCGGAATCGGCAGAAACGGAGTGCTTCCCTATTCAGTTCAAGCCCGGTTGCGGCGCCCCACTGAGGAACAGTGAAGAGGTTATCTCGGTAAGAGCCCAGAGCGCGTCGATCGTCCGCGTAACCCGACGCTTTACATCAGTCTCCGCAAGCAGCGCTTGCCGTAAACCGATATCCTCTAAAAAGTTAAATGCGGCCAGATCCGCGATGTTGGCGGTGGGCAGCGGTCCGCGAAGCATGGTGCGGAACTGGGCACCGATCCCGGCAGAGCCCAGCCGACTCTCGTTGAACAATGAAGCGAATCGTCGACGTTGATCGTCGAGATCGACTTCCATGACCCTGGTCTCGCGCAGACATTCAAGCTGGGCAACCCGATAGGCCGTGCCATCAAACTCGCGAACGATGCGAGCACGCACCATTCCCTGCAGCAGGAAATTGTACGTCCCGTCAGGCAGGCGCTCATGGGACAGAATACGCCCAACGCAAACGACCGGCTCGATCGCGGGGCGCTGGTAGTAGCACTTCTCCCAGCCCTTGCGCAGCAGCGCCATTGCGACCTGAGCGTTGCCGCGAAGCGTGTCGGCCGTCATCTCCTTGTACCGCTCTTCAAAAATGTGCAGGGGAAGCACGGCGCCCGGGAACAGCACCACGTTTGGCAGCGGAAACAGCGGAACGGCCGAGAGGTCGAAGCTCTCCTCGGAGGCGCTTGCCATGCCTCAATCGTAGGCTTCGAGCCGGCTCGAAACGTCAATTGCCTGCGAAAAATTGGGGGAGAAACCATCGGGCGGCTGGGACCTGTGCCCCAGCCGCCCGATGGAATAACTCGATCAGCGCCTAGAGCCCGTTCAGTTCGCGCTCGGCCTGGAGCCAGTTCTGGTCTTCAGAACCACCCATTCCCGAGCGGGAGATCTCGTAGGCTCGGATGGCAATCGCCTCGTGAGTGACGATCTTGCGCACCGGCGCCGCGGCGGGCATCTTGGGCGGAATTGCCGAATTGCGCACCGGCGTACTCACGACGGGGGCCACTTTGGCGGGAGCGGACTTCGCGGGGACAGACTTGGAAGGTTTGCGTGCAGCCATTGTTGTTCTCCTTACGTATTTGGATCACCATCGATCGGTTCCCGGCATAGATGAGGAATCCTTTCCCATCTTGCCGCAACTTGCATGTAGCAAAATTATCGGTCGCTCGCAACAGATTCGGCCAATTTATTCGGCTTTGAGTTGCGCTAAAACTTCGGCCTCGTGTCCCGCGGGTTTGACCTTCTCGAACACGTGCGTGACTTTGCCGTTTTTCCCTATCAAAAACGTCGTTCGTGCCACACCCATATACTTCTTGCCGTACATGCTTTTTTCCTGCCAAACGCCATAACGATCTGATACTGCATGATCTGCATCAGCCAGCAAGAGAAAGTTCAGATCGAATTTCGCTGCAAATTTGGTGACGCGGTCGATCGGATCAGGGCTGATCCCAAGGACGATAGCCCCCGCTTTTTGGTAGTCGTTTTTCGCGTCGCGGAAGCCGCATGCCTGCGTGGTGCAGCCGGGGGTGTCGGCCTTGGGGTAGAAGTAGAGCACGATCGGCTGCTTGCCGAGCAGCGACGCAAGATCGACGATCTTTCCGTCGCTCGAAGGCAGCGCAAAGATGGGCGGCTTTTCGCCGACGGAAGGTAATTTGGGAGCAGCAGCAGCAGCAGCCACGAATGTCCTTTCTGATGAATTCACTCTATTTCCCAGCGAGTCTTTCTCGGAGCAGCTTATTCGCGATGCCCGGGTCGACAGCCGCGCCGTGCTGTTTCATGAACAGGCCCATTGCCTGTCCCGTCTGCTTCTCGGTGAAGCTGTTGCTCGCCAGAAAGGCCTCCACAAGCTCCCGCGTACCCTCCGTCGAGGCTTTTTGTGGCAGATATCCGTCCACAATGCCGATCTCTTGATCCAGAGTCGCGACTTCCTGCGCCTTCCCCAGCTTCTCATACTCCTCCCGGCTCTTGCGTAGCTTCTTGGCGTAGGACGCCACGACCTCCTCGGCCGTGATCGGCTTGGGTGCCAGATCGATGTTTTTGACATCGCTCAGCAGCATCCGGATAACGCCCAGTCTCTGCTTCTCTCCGGCTTTCAGGGCGGCCTTCATGTCATTCTGTAATTTCTGCAAAAGTTCCATCTTTGACTCCACAAAGCATTTGGGTATGCTAACCATTCTACTGAGGGCGCATCCTTACCGCACCTTCGACGGCCACATTTTAGCTTGGGAACTGATCGAAGCGTCTGGCACGTCGCGCCCCCGTTACAGGGTCCCTCTCCAATCATGCATCTTCAGAGAAATCCGAGGGTCGAACACCCTCACCGCAGGCGTTTCAATAACCAACGGCCAGCTCCCACTCAGCTTGGACCGCAGATGAACAACGGACACGTGGAGGGAATCCTTCACGTTGCCGACGAGCGCCAGGATGGCCAACTTCGTGACCCGGCCCATCTGCTGCGCCCAGCGCGCGGCAACCTGATCGTTCCGCGCCAACTCATCCGCGACATGCGCCTGCGCCCCGGTCTGCTGCTGACCGGCCAGCCGCGCGGACGGGTGCTTGGACGCATCGACACCATCGAGGGCCGTGCGCCCTCGGATTACACCAACAACGTCAACCTCTACGACGCGACCGCGCTCGATCCCGCGCCGGCGTTGCGCCTCGAGCACAACCCCGCCGAACTGACCACCCGCATCATCGACATCCTCGCCCCCGTCGGCTTCGGCCAGCGCGGCTTGATCGTCGCGCCCCCGCGAACCGGCAAAACCATCCTCCTGCAGAACATCGCCCGCGGCGTCGCCGCCAACTATCCCGATGCTCATCTGGTTCTGCTCCTCATCGACGAACGCCCCGAAGAAGTCACCGACATGCGGCGAAACGTCCCCGGCATGGTCTACGCCTCTTCCAACGACAACGACATCGAAAAGCATCTCGACCTCGCCCAACTCGTCATCGAACGCTGCAAACGCCAGGTCGAGTTCGGCGCCGACGTCGTCGTATTGATGGATTCCCTCACCCGCGTCGGCCGGGCGTTCAACGCCGGCGGGCCCAGCGGCGGACGAACCATGTCCGGCGGGCTCGACAACCGCGCCCTGGAAATTCCCAAGCGCCTCTTCGGCGCCGCCCGCAAGATCGAAAACGGCGGCAGCCTCACCATCCTCGCCACCTGCCTGATCGATACCGGCAGCCGCATGGACCAGGTGATTTTCGAGGAGTTCAAAGGCACCGGCAACATGGAATTGACGCTGGACCGCAATCTGGCCAACCAGCGCATCTACCCCGCCCTGAGCATCCCCGATTCGGGGACCCGCAAGGAAGAGAAGCTGATGGACGAACGCGCCCTCAGCGCCAGCCGCAGCATCCGCCGGCATCTCATGACCATGGCCCCCGCCCAGGCGATGAAAACGCTTCAGGAAGTCCTCTCAAAACACAAGACCAATCAGGCGCTGTTCAACACGATGCGGGTTTAGGATTTAGGCGCGGGTTATCTTCCCACATCTCGATTGACAAAACCCCTGTAGAGTTGACCGTTCCGCCCCCGCTGCTTAGCCGCGCCGCGAAGCGAAGCGTGTCCGGTGCGTGCGGACGGACGAATGTTTTCCGAGCTTGAAAACCCGTAGGACGCGCTCCCCTGCGCATCGCGGTTAAGCAGGTATCGAAATCAACGTTACGCCCAGCAGGCGTGTAGGGCGGGATTCATCCCGCCGCTCTTTCGCAACTCCTCAAACCGCGGCGGGATGAATCCCGCCCTACCCACTTCATCCGAGTTACGATGCGTCGCGCGCGAGCGTCACAAATCGCGCATGATCGAGTTCAATCGCTTTCTTCATGCTCAGCCGAACAAGCGACTGTTCAATTGCTGATTTGAGTTTTGTTCCGGTCCGCGAGAAGCCCATCAGTCGCGCCGTGGCTTCAATCAAAGCATCGAACGGCAATCCGAACTGCTGCTGCAACACCAATCGCACCGCCGCATCGAACTCCTCCGGGCAGATTCGCTCGGCATCGGTCACCGGACAATCGCCGCCGCGGTGACGCACCACCGCATCGCCCTGCCCCGCGCTCCAGAGAAAATCCTCCCGACGAATGATCCCGCCGGCATTCACCGCGGCGGCCAAACCTCGCTCAAACGCCTCGCGCGGCCGGGCCGAGGCCTTGGCGCCGAACATCTCGGTGCAGGCGTGCAGCGCCTCTTCAACGTGGATCGGCCCCTCCGTCTTCACGATCTCGCTCAGTATCGTCGCCACTTGATCGGGCTTCATCGCCAGCAGCGACGCGGACGAGCCGCGCGCCTTGTCGTCGCGAGCGTGAAGGTATTGCACCACCCCAGATGGCAACTGGGCGTCGGCACTCTTGCCCCCTCTCCCGGACTGCGGCGAGCCTGGTCGAGTCGTACGCCGGGAGACGGTTGGGGTGAGGCCTTCTGTTGTGGTGCAGGCTTCCAGACTGCTTTTAAGCGGCAGGCTGGAAGCCTGCACCACAAAGGGGACAGGACCACCGTCTCCGGAAAGACCCGATGACTGCGAAACCTCCCGTTCATCCGGCGGAGCGGGCTTCTTCGTTTCGAGCGGCGCCTTCTTCAACTCGTCCAGATGCGCGAGCACCGCCTGCAGCGTCATCTGCGGCCGGTGAAACCAATCCGTCGACCAGACGCGTTGAATCGTCCATCCCAGGCTCTCCAGCACCGCCTGGCGGAGACGATCGCGATCGCGCGCGGTCGGCGAGCTGTGATAGGTCGCCCCATCGCATTCGATCCCCAGCAGATATCGCCCCGGCGATCGCGGATCGACCACAGCAAGATCGATGGCGAATCCGGCGCACCCCACCTGGGCATGCACTTCCCACCCCTTCTCGCGCAGCGCCCCGCAGACCGATGCCTCAAACTGCGAGTCGTGGTCTCCGCCGGGAACCAACGCCTCCTTGAGCCGTCCCTGCTCGGCGGCATAGAGATATTCCTTCAACGCGACCACGCCGCGCGCCTGTGTTGCGCCCAGGTCGATGTCATCGGCGCGCACTGAGCTGAAGACAACGCATCGCCGCCGCGCCCGCGTCACCAATACATTGAGCCGCGGCCAACCGCCTTCGCTGTTGAGTGCGCCGAACGAAACGTGGAGCCGGCCGTTGGCGTCTTTACCGAAGCCGATGCTGAGGAAGATGACGTCGCGCTCGTCCCCCTGGATGTTCTCCAGATTCTTGACAAAGAACGGATCGCCCGCCGCATGCCGGGCGAAGAACTGCTCGACACGTTCATCGGGATGCGTTCGTCGCAGCCGCTCGATCTCATCTTCGATCGCCCGCTGCTGCGGCTGATTGAGCGTGCCGACGCCCAGCGACTGCTCGGGAGTTTCCAGCGCGTGACGCATGACCGCTTCAGCCACGGTTTTCGCCTCCACGGGATTAAATCGGCCCGCGCCGCGGAGATAAACCGAATTCTCAACGTAGCGAAACGCCAAGCCCAGTTCCGAGCAATCGGTGTGCGGGCTGGGAAACACCCGCAAACGATCGTCGTAAAACTCGTGATTGGAAAATTCGATCAGGCTGCTGTGCCGGCTTCGATAGTGCCAGCGCAACCCGCAGCGATGCGGCAGCCGCACGATCCCCAGCGACAGGATGCTTTCCAAATCCGTCGAATGAACGTCCGCATCCTCCGTCGCCTGCTGCTCCGGATCGCTGCGCCAAAGAAGTTGGTCGGCGGAAGCTGCCGCTCATCTCCCACCAGCAGCAACTGCCGCCCCCGCGCGATTGCGCCGTAGGCGTCGGCCGGCTCCACCTGGCTGGCCTCGTCAAAAACCACCAGATCAAACGCGAGCCCGCCCGGCGCCAGATACTGGGCCACGGACAATGGACTCATCATGAAGCACGGCTTGATCGACTGCACCACTTCGCCCGCCGCTTCCAGCAGCTTTCGCAACGGCATGTGACGAGACTTCTTGCGGATTTCCGCCTGCAGCATCCCCAGCTTCGAGAGGCGATGCGCCGGCTGCTGCACCCCCTGCCGCCGCGCCGCGAGTTTCTCCGACAGCCGCTCGCGCGTCAGTTGAATCCACTGCCGATCGAGTTCGCGGAATTTCGCGATGACCGATTCGTGATCCTGCCCGCGAAAGCCGCGCAGGCTCTCGCGCTGCGCAAAAGCCTCCTCGACCCACAGCCGGTAAAAAGGCCGCCGGAAGACCGCCGGCAATTTTCCCCGTGCGACGCTCGCGTCGCCGAACAGCGCCCACTCGATATATGAGCGCAGCGAAGTGTTGGAGCATTCGGTGACGCAGCGCCGCAGGTCGATCCACTCGTCGAGCCGCTCGATCTGCGCGGGAAGTTCCGCCAGGCGATGCGCGATCGGCGCCAGCTCGGCTGAGGCGAATTCCGTCTTGAGCCAGCGCTGCTCATCGCTGCCGATGGATGCGAGCCATTCGCGCCAGCAGTCGGCCAGATGATCCAACGCCGACTGCGCGGAGTTGCCCGACGCGGCAAGCGGACCGCGGTCGGGAGCGTCGAGCCATCGCCGCGCGGCGGCAGGATCAACGCGCTGGGTGAGAAGCAAGTTTCGGACGGCCAGCGCGCTAGCTGCAAATCGCTCCAATGATGGCCAATCACTGTCAATTCCATGCCATTCCGTGCCGAACATCGGGGCGAATCCACCGGCCCACTTCTCAAGCTCTTTCCGCAGCCTTCGACTTTCAATTACCGCCGACAACAGCTCCAGCTCGCTCATCGTGGGTGCCGCTCTTTCCCTCTCCCCTGGCACCCCAGTGGAAGGCCGGGGTGGGGCCGACGATGTCTCTCTTTCCCCCTCCCCTGGTACTCCGGGGGAGGGTCGGGGTGGGGGCGGCGCGGCTGACAATCGGAACGCCTTCAGCCGCTTCCCGTCGGCGTACCAAGACCAACTGAAGAACCTCAGAAGAGACCCTTGCTGCTTTTGCCTGCGATTGAGCAGATCGCTCCACTCCTGATCCTCGGCCGAGGGAAGGAAGAAAGTCTGCCAGAGATTTTTCAGTTGCTGACGACGCGCCCCGATTCGCAGCCATTCCGTCAGGGCGGGGTTGGGAGCGTCCCACGCCGTGGGATTGGGGACCACGCCTGTAGTGCTGGCGGCCGCGGAGACGGGAATGACGCCCGGCATAACAACGTCCGCGACGGACGCTGGCGCGGCGACGAGCACCCCGGCAGCGGCGCATTGCTGCTCGCATTCCAGGCGCGTGCGAGGGGCGCTGACCGCGAGCATCGAGGCCACGGCGCTTCCCGCTTCGAGTGTTCCCTTGATCGCGCGCACCAGCGCTTCGCACGCTGTCCCAATGCGCTGCTTTTCCCGCAATCCCGCGGATGGCAGCCAGACGCCGCGCCAGGGATGCGCCGACTCGTCACCCACGCGCGCCAGGCATCGATCCAGACCAGCCAGCTTTTGATCCGCCTCGGTCAGCTGCTGAGCCGACCACCCCATCACATCGGGAATATCGCAATGAGCCTCAGGCTCGTTCACCAGCGCGATCGCGGCCGACATCGCTTGAAACGGCGAAATCGCCAGCGCCCCCAGCGGCGTGTGCAGGTCGCGGTGATATGCGTTGAGCCGGTCGCGGGTCGCTCGAAGCTCCTGCGCCGGCGCGAGCGTGACTTGTCGAGCCGTCGCGTCGCGTTCCAGAACGCGGTTGATTTCCTCCAGAACCGCGCGCTTGCTCGCCTGGCGGCTGTGCAGCTCCAGCACGAAATCGCCAAGCCCCGCTTCGGTGAGCCGTCGTTTCACCACCTCCAGCGCCGCCGACTTCTCCGAGACGAACAAAACCGTCTGCCCCGCCGCCAGCGACTCGGCGATGATGTTGGTGATCGTCTGCGACTTGCCGGTTCCCGGCGGCCCGTCGATCACCATGCTCAGCCCGCGTTTGGCTCCGAGAATTGCCGACTGCTGGCTCGAATCCGCGTCAACGATCTGAAAGCAGTCGGCGGGGTCAACCATCTCATCGAGCTGATGCGGATCGGGAATTCCGTTGCCGTCCCCCGCTTCCGGCGCGGTGCCGAGCGTCAGGCTCTGAATCAGCGCGTGGTCCGCCAGATGATTCGCGGCCGGCCAATTGCGCGGGTCCAGATCGCGATACATCAGCAGCTTGGAAAAGCTGAACAGACCCAGGTGTATCTCCGAGGTGAACTTCCACCCCGGCATGTGCGCCACGGCCTCCTCAACGTTTTTGAGATACGTCTCGGCTTCGTCCTTCTCCGCGTCAAACGCCGGCAGCGCAAAGTTGAACTGATTCTGGCACAGTTCCACCAGCGACGGATTGCCCACCACGTCGTCATCAAACGCCTGCAGCGTGTAGCGGGCGTTGACGCTCTTCCGCTTCAACTCGACAGGAACAAAAATCACCGGCGCGCGCGACGTTTCGTTTGCCGACTCGGCATCGCGCCATTCGACCACGCCAAACGTCAGATACAGGATGTTGCATCCTTGCTCCTGAATCGCGCTGTTGGCTTCCCGCGCGAGATTGACCAGCCGCGCCTGCAGCTTCTCCCCTTCGAGCGCAGTCTGCAGCTTGTTGTCCCGATGCCTCTCCGCCGGCGCCGCATCCGCCACAGGCGCCAGCGGCAGCGCCGCCAGCTCAGGCTCTTCCCCCTCCCCTGGTACCCCAAGGGAGGGCCGGGGTGGGGGCGGCGCCGCTCCCAAAGGCGGATCGTTATCCGATACACCTTCCTCCATCCGCCGATTTTCCCCCTCCCCTGGTACCCCGGGGGAGGGCTGGGGTGGGGGCGGCGTCGCTCCCAAAGGCGGATCGTTATCCGATACACCTTCCTCCATCCGCCGATTTTCCCCCTCCCCTGGTACGCCGGGGGAGGGCTGGGGTGGGGGCGGCGCCGCTCCCAATGGAGCATTGATATCCGATTGACCTCCTCCCATCCGGCCCCCACCCTGACCCTCCCCCGGCGTACCAGGGGAGGGGAAAGAGCGCGCGTCGGCGGCCGCGTGGGCGCTCTCCGCAAGAACGCCCTTCGCTTCCGGCGGCGCCTCTTCCATCGACAGAAACTGCAGCGTCCGCCCCTCCTCCACCAGCCGGCGATAGATTTCCCCCGGCAGCTCATCGACGATCTGCAACGTCCGCTGCCCCGTCGCGCGATGGTTCAGCAGCCGGTTGTTCCGGCTCAAGTCCAGCAGTCGTCGGCGAACCTCTTCCAGCTTCGTGTCAATCAACGCGCTTCCTCTTCAAACCGGCGTCCGCGGCGACGCGCCTCGCACATCATGAAGCCGCGCAAGTCCATCGCAACCCTTGCCACCCCGCGCCGGTCGCAGCTTACGGCTCCTCCCCGCGCGGTAAAGTTTGATTCTCCGACGCCCCACTTCAGTCCTGCGTGCGCAGCACTCCAAATCCTTTAGCCGCCTCGCTCGCGAGGCGTGTCCAGTGGCGCATTTTCACGAACCGCGCCAAGCGAGCATCCGCGCCGCTGGACACGCCTCGCGAGCGAGGCGGCTAAAGGATTCAGAACGCCGCTCACGCAGGGATGACGCCCGCTCGGAGGAAGCCCTCGCCCCGAAATGGCACGAAATGTCACGAAATGTCACGAAATGGCACACTTTTCCAATCAAGTAAAATAGATGAATATACATATCTTTATGTAACTGGCGGGCTCGTGCGAGCTTCCTCGTCGATTCCGCTTTTCGGCTGCCGAACAAAAGTAAACGTTGAGCGGGCCGTCCCATGTTTCATATCGTCCGCCGCAACACAGGAGGTTACCGTGAGCGACACCGGCAATACATCCAAACCGCAGGGCAGCCGCGCAGGCAAGAAGGAACAGTTGATCGCGGCCCTGATGGTTCAGCCGACCACCGCAAAGGCCGCCCAAGCGTGCGGAATTTCGGCACGCACCGCCCACCGCTGGATCCACCACGATCCGGCATTCCAGCTCGCCCATCGCCATGCCCGCCGGGAGGTGCTGGAACGGGCCGTGCGGTTTGCCAATGCCGTCTCGCCCAGCGCCGTCCAGATCAGCTGGAACATCGCCAACAATGCAGAGCTGCCGCCTTCGGTCCGGCTGTGCGCCATCGGCAAGATCCTGCAATTCAGCCTCCGCGGGTTCGAGCTCACCGAAGTCACCGGCCGCTTCGAAGCCATCGAGGCCGGCCAGGCCGCCATCGCCAAACAGTTGAAGGACGCAAACGCTTCCGCGTGAACCCGCACACCCTCAAAGGAGATTTTGGTCATGCCCTCATCGCAACATCGTCTGCACAAAGCCGAGAGAACTCTTGCCGCCCAGGTCCGCGGCGTCCCGCCGAAGGAGCGTTTCGACCCGCGCCGGCTCACCCCCGAGCAAGCCATCCGGCTCGACCAACTCCTCGACGCCACTCCATTCGTCCCCGGCACCCGACTGCGGGATTACTCAAAGTCCAGCTATGACGATCTGGAAGAGCTGCAGAAGCTGTTTGAGGCCATGAACCGCGGATTTCGCGGCGCTGGCTGCGCCCGCAATCCAAAGAGAAGAATTTGACCGCGGATCAAAGCAGAAGAGAGATTGAACCGCGGATAAACGCCGATGAACGCGGATTGATCAAAGACTTCGTACGATGCGTTTAACATCCATGATCTTCTCAGTGATTTCATTCGATCTGCGTTCATTTGCGTTCATCTGCGGTTGCCTTCCTTCTGTTTGGTAGCAGCCACGCGAGGAGAAATTGCCACGAAGCAACTCAAAAAACACAAAAAAAGAAGAAAGCGAGACTTTCCCGCTTTTCCCTTTTGCGCTTTTTGTGTCTTTTGTGGCAATAGTCTCCCCCAAGTGGCTGCAACGTGTGCTTCGCATCCCGCGCCCTACAAGGACCACGGCGAGCATGCTCGCCGGCTACACTAAATGACGTTGCGCCAGTACGCGCTGTCAATCTGCCGGGTGCGGCACCAATCGTGCGGCAACTCATATCAACACAACTGTCTTGAGTGCACTCGAGAGCCCAATGACGCCATGAATGCTTGGAGTTGCCACTTCTGCTTGTCGTTGCCGGCCCGCACGGGGATGGATAAAATGTCGCCATGACATTGACGCTTCGGGATATCCCGCCCGACCTTGACGCCGCGCTTCGGAGAAAAGCCGACGAGCAACACCGCCCTGTCGATCAAGTTGCAGTCGAAGCGATGAAGGCGGGTTTGGGCTTGGAAAGCGCCCCGCCACGCGGAAACGCAAACATGACTCTTGCGGCATCCATTCGAAGCCGCTTTGGTGCGCTGGGCGGCATTGAATTGGCCGAACCGATCAGGGACCCGATGCCCCAGCCGCTGGACATTGGTCAATGATCCTGCTCGACACCAATGTCATCTCAGAACTCATGAAGCCTGCCCCCGAGGCGAAAGTGGAAGCGTGGCTCGCAGCGCGGTCCCCGGCGGATTGCTTCCTCAGCGCCATCACGGAAGCGGAACTGCGATACGGCATCGAAATTCTTCCACTCGGTCAAAGGCGTCAGCAGTTTAAGGTCGCATTGGACAGCATGCTCGCACAGGACTTTGCCGGGCGGATTCTAGACTTCGACAGCGCGGCGGCCATCGCCTATTTGCCACCATCGCCACTGACCGCCGTCACGCGGGCCGACCGATCAGCCAGATGGATGCCCAGATCGCCGCGATTGCACGTTCCGTCGGAGCGACGCTTGCCACGCGAAACGTCACCGATTTCCAGGGGTGCGGTATATCAAATTGTCGTCTCAGTGATTTCATTCGATCTGCGTTCATTTGCGTTCATCTGCGGTTGCATTCTTTCTGTTTGGTAGCAGCCACGCGAGGAGAAATTGCCACGAAGCAACTCAAAAAACACAAAAAAAGAAGAAAGCGAGACTTTCCCGCTTTTCCCTTTTGCACTCTTTGTGTCTTTTGTGGCAATAGTCTCCGGAATTCGTCGCGCAGGCACGCGACGTCATTTCCGTGAAGTTTCCTCAGTCGGGACGACAACGCCGCCTGGCTGCGAACGCACGTCGTGAATGGCTGCCGCATCCTTTGCAGCCTGATCCTCCTCTTCGCTCGACGGCCTGAACGGTGTTCGGCTCATCCAGGGCTCAACGCGCAGATGCACGAGCCAATCTTTTGCGGTTGGGACCCAGCCGAGATCGTCCTTGACGTGTTGTTCACCGATCTGGCGTACCGGAACCTCACGACCGGCGGAATTTTTCAGAGTGATGCCCAGCAATCGTTCGCACAGGAAAATCCCCTCGGAATGATGCCGTAGTGCGCGATGCCGAATGTCGGGCACAAACGCCTTCGATTCGTCGAACCAGTTGTGGACCGCAAGATAATCTTCGGGAGAGCCCCCAAAGAGCTTGGCGGAGCGAACGGCATGATGCCACGGATGCGCCATGTAGTCACATCCGATCGAGGGGCCGTTCCGCGTTGGCGTCGTCGATCATCTCGCCGGTTTCGAAGACAACCATCACGGCGCCGTACAACTCGTACTCGCCCGTGCCATAACCGGAGCCGAGCAGTTGCGATGCGATCTCGTGGGCCAGCTCATCGAGGGCGTCGGCGACGACCTTGCGAGGTTCCTTCTTGCGGTAATGCGCGATCGCGTCGCCCCATTGGGAACCGTCTGGTTCGGTTGCGGCGGCTCGTATCGCATCAACGTTCGCCGGCGAAGCCAGCATCTCACATATCTCATCGACGACTTTTCGGTCACCATTGATCCACATGTCGTCGGCATGGGCGAACCCCTCATCGCTTCCGCCGTCGTAGAGAACCCGCATCTCTGCGATGCCAGCGGCCAAGACCATTCCCAGGGCAACGGCGGGGACGCCCTTCAGATCGTCAGCGTTGAATTGGGCAGTTGCACCCTTATATTCAAATGAGCCGGGCGATGTTGACTCGCTGTTGCCGTCATCATCTCCGTCGCCAAATTCCCCGTAAAAGTTGTAGAAGGGCATTGTGAACCTCCGTGTCACCGATGGTCTTGCAATCGATCGAAAAAATCCAGTGCCGCAGGCAGGTCGGACGCTGATTATGCCTCGTTGGCTGCGGAGCAGTCCGTCTCCTTTAGCCGCCTCGCTTGCGGGGCGTGGACCTGAGTGAAAAGTCGATCATGATGCAGAACGAAGCGAGCGACTGCAGACAAGGAATGCTCAAATCAAAGAATGTTGCCACAGATGCAAAGTCAGATGGACACAGATAAATTCAGAGTCGGTTTGAGAAGTATGAAGTGAACGCGATCGCGCGTTTCCCCGGATTTATCTGTTCATCATCTTCATCTGTGGCAACCGTCTCTTCGGATTGCTTCTTCACGGCATCTGGATCTCGCAGCGATCGCCGACCACATTTTCTTCCTCGGCTACGGCGGCGTGGTCCTGATGGCCGCCATCGAGCGGCTCAATGCACGCTGGGACTGCCTGTTTCTCTGGGGAATTGACGAGGGGCCCAGCAGCCCTTGGTAAATGTCCCGCGCGCCGGTGCGCCGCGGATTCGGGCCGGGATCAAGGCGTCGAGGCGCAGCAGTCATGCCGGGACGGGCAAGTCCCGACAACGTAGAGCCCGGCCCGAAGCTGTAAGCATTCCCGGCATGCCGGGAACTTTTACCACGGGCTGCAATGGACAACTCGCAAAGACCTCCGCGGATGGCTTCGAGCGATTGGCGACGCTCAACGGTCCGTGAATGAGGTCGTGTCGAGCTGCGCGAACTGAAAGGGGATCGCCGGGGAATATCAACATCGCGTCAGCACGGAGCCGAGCGAATTCCTGCAGTGAGTTTGTCGAACAGGCCCGCGGTGAGGTTGTCGAACCGGTCGTCGGTCTCTGAACGCGACTTTAGCCACGGGCTGCCCAGGCTTGAAGTTCACACCGCGCGGACCAGGAAGCGGGCAAAGGGCGACACCGAGAAATCAGTGATGTCCAAGTGATGTCGCTTTTCCGGCTTTTGAAGATCGAAAGACCGACGTCGCGGAGGAAATGGAGGAACGCCAGCGATTGTATGACGTAGATGCGAACCCCACTGGACGATTGGGTGCGATCATGCCGCAGGACGCCGGTCCGACCATGTCTCAATTTCAGTGACGTGGCGGCAGACGGATCATTTGACGGGCGGACCCGCAGTGTACAGTACATGTACGCCCCAATTTGGCCCTGTGGCCCGAGCCACAGTAAAATCTGGCTCCGTTTGGATGGAAGTGATATGCCAAGGCCCAAGACAATTGCAATTATCGGGAGCTTTAAGCAACACCTCGCGCAAGTCAGCCGCGCACGAGAGGTGTTTCGCGACGCCGCAATGGAGATCACTTCGCCGCAGGGCGATGAAATTATCGAGCCGGGAATCGATTTCGTTCGATTTCGGTCTGACCCTCCGCATGCAGATGACCCGATGGTCCAGACGATTGCGTTGCACCGAATTCTCCGCTCCGACTTGGTGTATGTCGTCTCGCCGGAACGTTACATCGGTCGAACGACGTGTTACGAGGTTGGTCGCATCATTCAGTGTGGTCGGCCAATTTTTTTCGAGAATCAGCCAGCAGACCTACCGGTCGCCGTACCTGATTCGTGCATCGTATCTGCTGAAGCCCTGGCGCGTCAGATTACAGATGGCACCGTTAAACTGACGCGAATTTTTGAGGCAAGATCGGACGAATACTCAATGGCCGAGGAAGATTTGCTGCATGGGCGATTCAAAAACGACTAAACCGCAGAACAGGATCGGCCGCCAGCGGATGCAGTGGCGTGTTGTGCTCTGCGGCAGCATGAGCGCATACGGCGAAATGCTGCGCATTCAGAAAATCCTCCAGCGTTCAGGTATCCCAACAGTCGTCCCGGTTGCGGAAGATCACATCAAGCATTCTCTGACGCCGGAAGAGTTTCGGCTGTTCAAGCGGAAAGTCTCCTATCAATACTTGCGCAAAATTCGACACCCGTCCACATTTGCTGTTGTCGCCATTAATTGCGACAAATACGATATCAGGAATTACGTTGGTCCCAATACCTTTGCGGAGATCGCTGTCGCATTCGCTCAGTCAAAGCGTATTTATCTCTACCAGGACATGCCTGAAGCGTTTGAGGACGAACTTCAGGCGTGGGCAGCAATTCCGCTTTGCCAAGAGTTCTCTAAGTTGGTCGGAGATTTTCGAGCGTTTTGTAAGCACGAGGACGCGCAACTGCTTCTTTTTAGTTAGATCATGACGCTCGGAAACGCCCCAATGCGGCTGATTCCGCGACTGTTTCTTCACTTCTTCGATCTCCATTTCTTAGAGATGAAGTCGGCAGATCAGATCGGCGGGGCGCTCGTTCGAGAGTGTAGACTCGCCACGCGCTTCGCTGTTCTCGCTGCGGAGGAAGTTCTTGTGCCCGCCGCATCCTATCTCGAATCGGCAGATTGCCGAATGATACTGGACGAACTTCAGGCGGTGTACGAGATGGGCTTGATCCGGCTCGTGGGGAGCGGTAGTAGCCTGGAGGAATTTCGTTATGAGAAACTGAGTCAATACCGCAGCGGGTCGAATCAATCGCGCGCGTACAAAGGTTTTCGGGGAGGGCACATACCGCCATTTCGTACACGGCGAGCGAGCGCAACTAACGACATCAAGAAAGATTGGATTGCAAGACTTGAGAAGGGGCGGGGAGTTGCCAGCCTACTCGACGGCGTTAAGATCGCGATCCCGAAAGACCTTGAAAAACGGTGGGCGGCGGTCCCGGAACGATTGAATGACAAGGCGTTCATCGTCCCGTATGTCTTACCATTGCTTGTCCCTCGTTCTCGGAATCCGGTTCTGCGCAACCGGATGCATTCCGTAATTAATGAGTCATATTTTGCCAGTTTTGTTAACGAACTGGACGCAGGGGTCGTGACAGATTTGGTGTACTTGGAATCGCCGCACCCAGTGCCTTCGGCCGGTGACGACCTCTCGTACAAGGTCATTCGCGAAAGGTGTCGTGCAGCGGGCATCCTCGAAATCGTGGAGACAGCCGCGACATCAGTACTGTTGGCGCTGAGAACGGATCTGCGGTGGCAAGCATGTTTGGCGCATGTTGATCCCCCGGCCATCCTGCCATTACAATATCGAAAGAAAGGGAAAATTCTGATGGTTCAGAAAATCCGTTCGTTTATCGTTCATGGTCACGACCCAGCAGCAAAACTCGGGTTGAAGGATTATCTCCAGAACGTCTTGAAGATGCCGGAGCCGATCATTCTTGATCAGCAGGCGAGCGCAGGGCGCACCATTATCGAAAAATTCGAGGAATACGCCTCAGACATCGACGTGGCCTTCGTGCTGGTGACGCCGGACGACGTTGGCGGCACGAGTGACAAGGCGCGAATCGAGCGCACGCGCCAGAACGTTATCTTCGAACTCGGTTATTTTTATGGGATGCTTGGTCGGCGTTCTGGTCGGGTGATTCTTCTTCACAAGGGGAAAACCGAAATTCCGTCAGACCTGAAGGGAATCATCTACATCGACATCACGAATGGAATTCAGGCAGCGGGCGAACAAATTCGAAAGGAACTTTCGGCTATTCCCACCCCGTAAAGTTCAAGCCATTGATGCGGCAGTAGCGACGCGGGCACACTGTGGGATCCGCTGGCTTTGCGACTAAAGATGCCGCTGCGGATCTTGCGCATGATCGCCAGGAAACGCAGCGAACGTTCGGAGTGGTCGTTGGTCGGTTCCACGCGATTCACGCGCAGAACGTGAAGAGCTTGTCCGAGTCCTTCACTATCACGGGCAGACGCAATGTATCGGCCGCGTCCATGGTCCAATGTCTGACTGGCGCAGAGGTACGCCAGTTGCCGTACGCGACTGTTGATCGTTGTGGTGCCGCCACCAATCGCTGGAGTCCCGCGTAACATAATGTGGTCACCTAATGCGTAAACAGACAATCTATTGGGACCATCTGAAACAACAGCTCGTTGTCTCTAAAGCCTTGAACGTCGTGCTGCTGGTGCTGAGTACCGCGCTGTTCCCAATCCTTGAAGCAGTTCTGGTCAACAAGTGGACCGCCACCCCGCCGAGCGCCGGAGCTGGTTGGTGTCTGATCGTTCTCGGGACCGTCCATTTGTTCCTCGCGCTTTACCTAGTGGCGCAACAGGTCGCGTCCCCCGCACTTGCCCTCGCCGAGGCGGTCGAAATGACGGATCGCCTCAATGCCTGTAATCGCGAGATTCGCCGCCGATCGGAGTCATATCGCTTGGTCCGGTCGTTGTTCGATATTCTGAACGCACGCAAGTGCGATAATGTGCGCGCGCTCGCCGATGTGGATATGGAAACCCTCTTTGCGGACGGACTGAAACCGATCATCGCTAAGCTTCAGGAGAGCATTCAGCTGATTTTGGGCGTTGAGTCGGGCCAGTTCTCGATTCAGGTGTGGTTCCTCAATGGGTTTCGCAGGCTAAACGAATTCGGCTGCAAGAGCGGGACTCTTCAGCTCAATTACGCGTCAGGAATCACGGAAGGACTCCCTAAGAGAATCGGAACAACTGACGTCAACGAACTTGCCGCTTATTGTTTTGCCTCGAAGTCATGCTTCGAGCAGAGCGTCGACAATTGCCGGCAACTTCTCAAGCCGTCAGAACAGGAGAGGCCGTGCGATAGCCCTCCCGAAAAGTTTGTCTTCTCGCACATTAAGCGCCCCTGCACAGTCGAGCGAGCGGGCGTGGTTATCGTAACATCAGCCCAAGAACAACCGTTTGCGGCGGACGCCGTGGATACTCTGGCCTATTTTGCAAGTGTTATCGCCAACTATACGAACGGTTTTTTGGATTGTTTAGCGACTCGGTACGAGCGCAAAGATGGTTTCATAATCGCCCTCTCCGGCTTCCCCAGCGGTCTCTGTACTTCATACCTTATTCTTCAACGTGAAGGCGATTATGGGAGCTATGCCGAGGGAAACTTCGTATGCACGCTAAATGACACGCTGCTCACGGTGACATGCGAAGTTGGCACCTACGACTTGCGGCGAATTGCCGACGGTGTCTTCGCGGGAGCGGACGGCATGCGCGCCACCATTGAACCTGTATCTACGATGGCGAAGGTCGGCTCGTAAAAGCTTCGGGCGAGGAAAGCGGGCCGTCGTACGCGGCGACGCCGGCGAGGTGCAGTGAATCAAAGTTTCATGCGAGGAAGGTATAGCGAGCCACCTCGGCCCCGAGCGAGTCAAGCGGCCATGAAAGTAGTCAGTAAAAAAAGCCATCAGCTAAATGACGGCCCTCCATCCCCGCTTTGCTGCCGCTTACCTTTACTCCGGACGGAGATAACGGGACGCGCCCCGTTCGTGTCCTCCCTGCGTGACTAAGATCGTGGCATGACGCAAATGCCGCGCCGAAACCGTCACGGACCCCGCCGAGCCCCGCTGTCGAGCAATTGCGTGGTCCCTGGGAAGTTCGCGTCACATTCAATCAATTCTGCGATGACACTGTCGTCATTGCGCTCTTGTTGTGCCGCAATAGAAATGTCACCCCTTAGCCGCAATAGAAATGTCCGGTTTCCCGGTTCGCAGTGGATGCGCTATTTTGTCGGTTGCTTGCTTTGTCACGTGGATGGAAGAGGTAAGGAAGAAGACTGAAACGCTTCTTGGGGCTCTGCCCCAAACCCCGGAGTTTTGCGCTTTGGTGCCGCCGGCAGGTTGGATGCGGCGGGATCGGGCGGAGCAGGTCCGCCCGATCCATTGCCGTATGGCAACCGACTGGCGCTCGGGTCGCACTCCTGCGGAGCCCTATCCTCCAGGCGGCAGAGACATCCTCGTTCCCCGGGCGGCTCAAGGTCAAGCTGACGGCGGCCTTGCTGGGTCGCGTGCAGGCCGGGTTGAGGCGACGCGCTCGGTTTGGCTGTAAACGGCTCGGATGAAAGCATTGAGCATGAGCCGCAACGAGCGGCTGCGGCTGGAGGTTTTTGGTCGGGTGAAGCGAGGGGAGATCACGCTGGTTCGGGCGGCGCAATGGCTGAACTTGTCCGAGCGACAGGCGCGGCGGATCCACAAGCGGTTCCTGGCGGAAAAGGACGCGGGCCTGGTACATCGGTCGCGTGGCCGGGCGTCGAACCGCCGAATCGATGAGGCCAAACGCCAGCAGATCGTCAATCGCCACCAGGCGCGTTACGCGGATTTCGGGCCGACGCATGCCAGCGAGAAGCTGGCCGAGGACGGCCTGGCGGTTAGCGCGGACACGCTGACGCGGCTTCTGAAGGAGGCGGGCGTGTGGACGCGCCTGCGCCGGGGCGCAAGCACCGCAGCCGCCGCGAACGTCGGGCGTGCTTCGGCGAAATGGTGCAGATGGACGGGTCGCCGCACGACTGGTTCGAGGGCCGGGGTCCCAAGTGCGTACTGATGGACTTGGTGGACGACGCCACCAGCCGGACCCACGCGAAGTTCTTCAAGGAGGAGACGACCGTGGCGGCCTTCGAGTCGTTCGGGGAATGGATCGAGTTGTACGGTGTGCCGCGGAGCGTGTACGTCGACCGCGACAGCATCTACCGGTCGGACCGCCCGGTGACGACGGCGGAGGAACTGGCGGGCGAAGTGCCCCTCACGCAGTTCGGGCGGGCGATGAAGGAACTGGGGGTGACGCTGATCAAGGCGCACTCGCCGCAGGCCAAAGGGCGCGTCGAGCGACAAAACCGCACGATGCAGGATCGGCTGGTCAAAGAAATGCGGCTCGCGGGCATCAGCACGATGGAGGCGGGGAACACGTTCCTGAAAGAGGACTTCCTGCCGAAGATGAACGCGAGGCAGGTCGTAGCGGCGCGGCGCAGGGCCGACGCGCACCGACGACTGGCGCGGGGCGTGAAGTTGAGGGAGGTGCTGTGTTTTGCAGAGGAACGGGTGGTGGGCCAGGACTGGTGCGTGCGTTACGAGAGCCGCTGGTTCCAGATCGACCGGGCCCACGAACGCCTGCAACTGGCGGGACGGCGCGTGACGGTGCGGCACCTGGGACGGCACGATTCAACTACAGGACGTTCGAACACGACTGGCCTACCGCGAGCTGCCCGAGCAGCCGAAACCGGTGCGCGTGAAGAAGCCGATCGTGAATAACAAGGTGACCAGGCCTACGGCGAAGCAGCGCCCGCCGGCCTTCGGCAGGGCCAGCCGAACGTGACAGTTCTATTGCGGTTAAAAACCGGACATTTCTACTGCGGCTTAACAGTCGTCATTGCGCTCTATCGCATCCAGTGGGGGTTTCGCGTAAAATTGAGTGCGGCTTCCGACGAGTGGAATCCTTGAGAAGGCACCGGTGAGCAAAAGGGGTCATCAGCGAATGTCAGCCCTCCACCCCTTTTTGCTACCGCCTACCTTTAACGGGACGTCCCGTTAGTGTCCTTCATCCATTCCGGTGAGCGCCTTGAGACGTAGGAAGTTGGCAGATCAGGGAGTTCTGGCGCAATTCAATTCTCCTTCAGACGCCAAACGCTATTGCCGTCGTGACTCTCTTCCATTACGGCCCTCCTGGAACGGGAGAAAGTAAAGATCGAGTCACCGGGTCTGTTTGTCTTCACCATCACCGTCTTCGTGTCGACAACGGCCCACGTCCCGCGCCATTCGCCAGGTACTTCCTGAGTATGATTGGCGTGAAAAGTGATGACTGCACGCTGGTTTGCCTCAGAAAAATAATAACGGGACGAGTCCGGGACGCGTCCAATTGAAAGCTGTCTCGTCTCTCGTCTCTCGTCCCCCGTCCGTCCCATTATCGTGTCCCTGGGCGGCACGGGTTATGGAAATGCATAGCGAATCGGATTCGCTGCGCCTTGTTGACGATATTTCTCCGGCACGCGTTTGTTTAGGTAAAGGCTTACGATCGGTTCAGGCGCTTCGTGTCCGTTGAAGGCAACGCGATCCGGATGGTTCGGCCAGCCGGGAAAATTCTCGGTCGTCGCGGGCAACCATTCTGTTGCAACGAAGGCGCCCTTAATGATCCCTTTCACCACGGGCAGAATCACCTCGGCTTGCTTCGCCTTCGACTGGCTGATCTTCCAGGCGAAGCGGGTCGCGTCGTAAAGGGATTTGACCTCAAGACTTCGATTAACGGTAATTAGTATCACCTTGTGGCGGAATTCGGCGGGGTCGGCGCGATATTTGGTGATGACCTCGATAGCATGCATGCAGCCGTAGTCCCCGCTACCGATCCCACTGGCATCATTATGGATGCCGGGGTAGGCGTCCATCAGAGCGGCTTCGACCTGGAAGGCGGTGGCCTCGTCCATACCGTGACGATGGATGACGTGCCCCACTTGAAGCCCGGCTTGCTGAATTTCGCGGATTTGTTTGATCTTGTTTGTCGTCTCGTCGCCTTCTTCGAGAAGTTTCACGGCGGCCCGCGCGTGCTGAAAGACGCGGTTGGCCTTTCCCTTCCCAACGTAGAAAGTCTCCCCATTGCGCGGGTCGATGAGGCGGTAGACGTAGAAGCCGAGTTTCTCGATGACTTCGGGCGGGAACGCATCGACCGGATTGCTGTCCATATGGCCCCTCACGTACTCCTGGCTATTCTGACAGGAGTGCGCAGCAAATCAATTTTATACGTTCGATTCTTCTCAGTCGGAGCACGGTGAGCAAAAGCGGTGATCAGGTCATCAGCCATGTCAGCTCTCCACCCCCGTTTTGCTGCCGCTTACCTTCACTCTGCAATGTCAATTCGTTGGAGCAGGGCATCAGGCTCTGTCTGAAAACCCAATGGCCTCACGACGGCACGGAATCGACCCAGATGCCACTCTCTGTCTGAAAACCCTTAGTAGCAGCCCGTGAGTTCTCCGGACGACCGGGCGTGCAGACCCGCAGAACCAAGGCGGCCGGCATCCGCCGGGTAATCCGAACGCCCACGGCGGGTCCGCCGGGAGGTCGAACTTCCCGCTTTCAATTGCCGGATGGAGGCGGGACAGACATGTTGCGGCAGATGGAACGCGCCAAGTGCTTTCTAATCGGTTTCCAACAGCAATTGAACGGCTTCTTTCAGATTGCTCAAGCATTCTTCCCGCGTTTGGCCCTGGCCGTTCGCGCCGGGCACCTCCAGACACGTCGCCCAAAATCCCCCCTCATCCGGCTCGCCTCGGTGAATGATAGCCGTAAGGTGTTTCATAAGATCTATTGTACCGCCCGAAGAACGCCTGCGCGGATCACAGCCTCTGCGGCAGCGGGCCGCAGGTCCCGGAGGGAAGACGCATCCCGTCAGCGCGAAACCGCTATCAGCCAGCGGCGGTCGTTGATATTATTTTGGGATGAGCCGTACGCTCTCCCATCCGCCTGTCATGCATCTCGATGAGATTCAGCACTTCGTCATGGAAGATGCGAGTTGGGAGTTGTACGAAAAACTCCTTCGCGATATCGGCCAGCGGCCAATCCGCGTCACCTACGACCAGGGGAGGATGGAAATCCGGTCGCCGTTGCCGGAACACGAAAAGCCGAAAAAACTGCTCGGGCGAATGATCGAGGCGTTGACGGTCGAGTTGGATATGCCGGTGGCGTCGCTGGGCAGCACGACCTTCCGCCGCCGGGAGAAAGCCAAAGGGTTGGAGCCGGATGAGTGTTACCAGCATTGCCTTCCCCTTTCTCGAACCCGCGCTGCTCCGGCGCTTCATTGATCTAGCCGCGACGGAGGGAGAAACCGCGATGCTACGGCAATTCGTGGCGTGAGTGCGAAAGAACCAGTGGGCGCGGCCGATCTATTAACGGCAGGAGTGCCGCCATTCGTGCGCAGCGGGAAACGCGACGGTTGGGCCGCGAGGTGATGGGAGCCCCGATGCAGGATCGTCAGCCTCATTCTCTTCCGGTGGCACAGATACATCAATTCTGGGGCGACGTGGAAGAAGCCCTGCGCTTGGAGCATCAACTGCAGGGCGACCAGCCGCTGCGTGCTATCGTTCGATACCGCAACGAGATCGAAAGAGTCGGCGCGCTGGTGTATCATCGCCCAGCGCGCGACATTGCTCACGACATCATCTCGGGTGAATACGTTACAGCGGATCGAAAGGTGGGTTGAATGAATCAGCCAGGCCGATCGGTGCTATCGCTGTAGTCGATGAGACATTGGATGATGCGGCGCGGTCATTTCGCGAGCGTCGCGACCAGACGCCAAACGAGGTGTGGGGAGAGGGGGCGCGGCCGACGCGCGTTGAAGGTATTCACCAATTCCTCAAATCGCGGGCTGTAAGGCAATCGATCGCGTTTGCCGAGTTCGGCGCCGAGGAGTGTGCGCAGGTGCGCTTTTTCCTCGTCGGCAATTTCCGGTGCGGGAGAGCGGGCTTCGCCGAGGCGCGGGAGTTTGCCGGCTTTGCGGAGATTCAGCAGATGCCTCCAGGTTTCCTGACGGGAAGGCTTCTGATCGGCGTAGTGGGCGCAGTAGTTGGTCCAGAGGGTTTCGAAGTGCGGCGTATACGGCAGGTCGTCGGCGGTGCGACCGATCTGCTCGTAAACGGAAATCAAGGCCGCGCGCTTTGCGGGGACGGCCGGCTCGATGCCTGCGAAGAGAGATCCTGCGGTGCGGCCGTCCTCAATCGTTGTCTTGGCTTTCGCGCCCGTTTCGCGGTCCGTGCTGCGGTCCAGCAGGCGAAGCACATTGCCGTTGGGATCCTTTACTTCCGCGCGATAGCCGTGAGTCGCCTGGATCGGCGGGCCGGAGAATCGGAGCTTCAGCGCAGCTCGCCGCTGATACAGATCGCGGACGTCGTCGACCAGGAAATAAATCGCCTCCGCCGGCAAGTCCGGATCGGCATGGACGACCAGTTCCGCCTCCCCTTCGGCCAGCTTGAAGCTTGCCACGCGCCCGTCGTCGCGCACCAGCGTCAGCCCCAGCACGTCGCGATAGTACGACACGGCCCCGGCCACGCTGGCCACTCTCAGGATGACGCGATCAACTCGGCGGAGCATCGCAGGAGCCAAGTCAGGGTTCAGGGTTCAGGGTTCAGGGTTCAGAATTGCCAGCTTTTCATTTTTCATTTTCTATTTTTCATCTTTCCTTGGACGTTCCGTGGGCTGATCAAGTGAAGAAACTGATCAAGTAAAGAACGAGGCAAGGGCAAAAGCGAAAGATAAAATGAAAAATGAAAAATGAAAAATGAGAAACGCGGATCGGTGTGCATGCCTTCGCATTCTCCATCAAACTGAAACCACCGGCGCTACCCCGACGCCCGGCGGTGCATCGTCTTCGAGTTCATGGGCCTCGGTTTGGGTTGGCGCATGATATCCGCCGCGGAGAACGAAAATGCCGGCGACGAGGTTCCAGAAGATCGCGACGAATCGGATGGACATGGCCAGCGCGATGGCCTGGCTGGTGGGAACGCCCTGGCGGCGCGTCAGCTCGATCGCGAAAAACTCCATCACGCCGGCTCCCTGCGGGCTGATGGGAATCGCCCCGACGAGCACGATCACGGGCACGGCCACCCAGTAATAGAAAAAATGCATCTCGATTCCGAACGCGCGGCCCGCGAAATAGGCTGCGATGATCGTCGCGATATGCACCGGGAAGGTCATGATGATCGCCCAGATCGGAATCCAGGGACGCTGTCCATACAGATGCAGCGCCTCGATGCCGTTGGAGACCTGCCGCTGCAAGGGCAGCCGGGCGAGAATCCAATCGACGCGAAATGCCTTGTGAAGAGCGGGATGGTAGAAGACAAGCGATCCGATGATCGTGGCCGCGAGCAGCGCCCAGCAGCCGATGGCGACGCGCCGGCACTCGGGCACCTGGAATTGCAGGGATGCCATGAATCCGCCGAGAATGATCAGGGCCAGCAATCCCAGAATTCGATCGATGAGGACCGACATGACCGCGCGGGTGCGGTGCGTCGTGTGCTTCGCGGCATAATAAGCCTTGACGAGATCTCCGCCGGTCGATCCGGGCATGAACGTGCTGTAGAACGTGGAGACCATGCAAATCACGAAGGTGCGCCACTGCCCCATATGAATGTCCAGCACCTCCAGCAGCATGTGCCAGCGACGGCTGGTGATGATGATCGCAGTGGGGATGACCGACAGCGACAGGAGCAAAAACCACGGGTTGGCTCCGCGCACCAGACGGTTCAGGCCGATATCCACCCGCGGATAGGGAACCGACACGCTATACTCGGCTCCCGGCACCGTCGCGGGGTCGATCCGCTCGGGCTTTCCATCGCGGCTCAAGATGACTTCCGCCGGAAATTTCGTCCCCGGTTGATTGCTCGGCAAAACTGCCAGGAGCTTTGCTTTTTTCAAGGTGCCGTCGGCATCGGGGATGAGAAATGTCGAGCCGTCGGGCTTGATCCAAATCTCGCTGCGCGGAACCCAGCGGGTGTGCGGATTCGCATTGGGGTCGACGATTTCAAACTGACTGTCAGAGTCCTTCGCGTCATTCAGCACAGTCACGGCGCGCGGCTGATCCGTCTGAGGATCCACCACCAGCACGCGATCCTTGAAGGACGTCTTGGCCAAGACGTACCACACCCCGGCCACCGCGATGCCCCACCGCAGAATGAATGTCGCTGTCTTTTTCGTGCGCGGACTCATAAGATCACAACTTCTTCGTTTCCAGGTGTTCTTGGCGACCCACGCGTTTCGGCCCGCCGTTTTGAGCCGTTGCTCGCGTGGCAGCATGTTTTCCGCGCGTTCGCGGTACTTGCGCAGGCTCGTTTAGCGCGGCTCCTTGTTCCTATCGGAAAACACGCTAATCTATCGCCCGTTTTTAGCAACCAACAGGAGTACTATGTCCCTGATCCCCGCGCACGGCGGCAAACTGGTCAATCGCATTCTCGATATGGTGAAGGGGACTGCCGCCACAACGGCAGCATCCGGCTTCAAATCCATCACGCTCTCCCCCCGCGAGCAGTGCGACCTGGAGATGATCGGCGTCGGCGCATTCTCCCCGCTCACGGGCTTCATGGGCCGGGAAGATTTTGAGTCCGTCTGCAAAAGCATGCGGCTTGCCAACGGAACGGTCTGGCCGATCCCCGTAACGCTCTGCCCTGGCGACGAGGTCACCGCGACGATCAAGGAAGGGGACAAACTGGCCCTGAAGGACGATCGCGGCAATCTTCTGGCGACGATGACGGTGCGTCAGAAGTACGCTCACGACAAAAAGCTCGAAATCCCCAATGTCTATCGCACCGAGGACCCGGCCCATCCCGGCGTTGCGATCGTGCAGAAGCAGGGAAACACCTGCCTGGGCGGCGAAGTGGACGTCATCAATCCCAACTACGCCCCTGAGTTTCCCGACCATCGCTTGTCGCCCGCCCGCACGCGCGAAGCGTTCGCATCGCGCGGCTGGCAGACCATTGCCGCGTTCCAGACCCGCAACCCGATTCATCGCGCCCACGAGTATCTCACCAAAGTCGCGCTGGAGATGACGGACGGCCTGCTCATTCACCCTGTCGTCGGCGAAACCAAGGCTGATGACATTCCCGCCGACGTTCGCATGGAATGCTACCAGGTGCTGATCGACAACTATTACAACAAGGAGCGCACGCTGCTGACGGTGATGCCCCTGGCGATGCGCTACGCCGGCCCGCGCGAGGCCATCCTGCACGCGCTGATCCGCAAGAATTACGGCGTCTCCCACTTCATCGTCGGGCGCGACCACGCCGGCGTCGGAAATTACTACGGCACCTACGACGCCCAGAAAATTTTCGACGAGTTCAAGCCCGAAGAGATCGGCGTCATCCCGCTCAAATTCGAGCACACGTTCTACTGCAAGAAGACCCAGGCGATGGCCAGTCCAAAGACGACCAACTCTGCCAACGAAGACCGGGTGATGCTCAGCGGCACCAAAGTCCGCGACCTGCTGGCGCCGGTCAGCGCCCCCCGCCGAGTTCAGCCGGCCGGAGGTTGCCGACGTGCTGATCAGGTGGGCAAAGTCCCTGACTTGAGGGTTGGGGTTTCCCGGCTTTCCGCCATCCTAAAAACGCTGGTTTTCCGCCGCGGCGCGTGGCGCTCGCTTCGCGTCTTCGCGGACCGAGGGTGCAAGCACCCTCGGCGTTCGAGGAGTCTGGGCGGCGCCCGTTGTCGCGATCGACGGCGACCAGTGGGGGTGCAAGCACCCTCGGCGTTCGAGGAGTCTGGGCGGCGCCCGTTGTCGCGATCGACGGCGACCAGTGGGGGTGCAAGCACCCTCGGCGTTCGAGGAGTCTGGGCGGCGCCCGTTGTCGCGATCGACGGCGACCAGTGGGGGTGCAAGCACCCTCGGCGTTCGAGGAGTCTGGGCGGCGCGACGGGTCAACCGCAGCGCCGCGCTGTCAATCTCCAGGGTGCCGCGCGAATCTAAGAAAGCGAACACGAACCTGCACGAATGGCGCACGAACCTCGCGAATAGACCCCAGGGATCTGCTTCGTGAAGATTCGCGCGAAATTCGTGTCGATTCGTGTTCTGCGTTTCTCGGCACTGTAGCCGGCCGGGATCGCGCGGCGCTTCGGCATTGCGCCCGAACCCGCACGCGGTTTCGCTCTCGATCAAACCGAGTGTGGCGGCGATTTGACCGTCTGTCGCAAAGGATGGGACGTGCTGGTGTTGAAGGTGGCGTCACCGCCGTAGACGGCCTTGATCGAGTTGACGCCGACGGGCAGCGAACTGCTGCTGAATGTGGCGATTCCTCCGGCAAGACTGCCTGTCCCCAACACGCTGCCGTTGTCCATGAAAGTAACCGTGCCGCTGGGTGCGAGGGCGCCTGTGGCGACAGTGGCTACCGTGGCGGTAAAGGTGACGCTCTGCCCGAAAGCGGCGGTGCCGGTCGTGCTCTTGGTCAGCGCGGTTGTTGTCTGCGCTTGTCGTATCGTCTGCCTCAAGGAAACTGACGTGCCGGTGTTGAAGTGCGCGTCGCCGCCGTAGGAGGCTTGAATCCAATGCACGCCGACGCCCAGGGAATTGGTGCTGAACGTGGCGACCCCTCCGCTGAGAGTGCCCGTGCCCAGTACGGCACCGCTGTCCATGAAAGTAATGGTGCCGGTGGGAGTGCCTTGGCTTGCCAATATCGTCGCGGTGAAAGTGATGGTTTGCCCGTACGGGGCGATCGTGGTCGTACTCTTGGTCCCAGTGACGAGGTTGACCGTCTGTCTCAATGAATGGGATGTGCTGGCATTGAAGTGCGTGTCTCCGCCGTAGAATGCCTTAATTGAATAGATGTTGGCGGGGAGCGAATCGGTGGTGAATGTCGCGACACCGCCGCTGAGGGCGCCGGTGCCGAGCACAGCACCGTTTTCTTCGAATATCACCGTGCCGGTGGGGCCGGCCCCGGCCCCGGCTGCGGGTGCGACCGTTGCGGTAAATGTGATGCTTTGCCCGAAACCCGCCACGGTAGTCGTGCTCTTGGTGAGCGTCGTGGTCGTCGCTGACTTTGCTGCCGGTGGCTGGCTGATGCTCAACGTAGTTGCGCTCGTCGCTCCCAGCGTCGCGTTTGTGGGCGTGCCGAGGGAAAGCGTCAGCGTCCCGGAATTTCCCGGATCGCTGAGCAACGAGCCGGTAATGGTGCCCGACGCTTGACCGGCTGGGATCACCAATGGCGAGCTGGTGACGCCGCTGTAGTCGGTGCCCGACACGGCGGTCCCGCCCAGAGTGAACGGAATGGTCGTGTCAGTCGCTGAGATTGCGCTTTGCGTGACGCTGATGCTGAAAGTGCCGGCTGATTCGTCAACCGTCTCGCTTGGCGCGCCGAACTGCACGGTCGGACTGGCGGTGATGGCAAAGCTGCCGAAGGCGGATGTCGCGGCGGAAGTGTCGCCGTTGGCGTCGGTGACCGCGGAGGTGAGGTCGACGGTGTACGCGCCGTCGTCGGCAGCCGACCATGCGCCGTTGGGCGCGTCGACGGAATAGATAATGCTGTACGAGGTGCCGTTCTGCGCCGGCATGTTAACGACGGACGCGGGGAGCAATTGACCATTTGGCCCGATGACCGTGAGATCCGACGGGCTGATGGTATCGGCGTTGATCGCCGCGCTGTCGGTGTAATCGACATCAAACAAGGCGTGCGATGAAGTTGAAAGAGTCTGGCCGAACACCGCCTTTACGCCGGGGATGTCGACAGTGAAGGAGCCGAGATTCTGCTGTGCCGCGATAGGGATGTTGTCTTCGTCGGTCACCGTCGGATTGATGGCAACGATGTACGTTCCATTATCGTTGCTGCTCAACGTGCCGTGCGGCGCGTCGATCACATACGTGACAGCGACAGATGTTCCGTCCTGCGAAGGCGCCCCGTTTACGGTGGCGGCCGGAATCACCTGGCCCTCGGGACCGGTGATCGTCACATTCGATGCATTGATGCTGCTTGCCGCGATCGGAACGGTGTCGGTATAGGTGACCGGCAATTCGATTGAGTTCGGAGTGAACACGGGGGAACCGAAAGTGGCTGCCAGACCGGGAACGCTGATGTCGAACGTGCCCAGAGCCGTTTGAGGCTGGGCCGTGTTGTTATTTTCATCGGTGACGGCGGCGTTGAGCGCTACCGTGTACGTGCCATTGTCGGTCGGAGCCCACGTGCCGGCAGGCGGCGTGACCGAATAGACGACCTGGAATGACGTGCCGTCGTCAGTGGGAGCATCGGCGGTACTGACGGGCAGTATCTGTCCATTGGGCCCGGTGACCGTCACGTCCGAGGAGTTGATGGTGCTTGCCTGGAGCGGGACGCTGTCCTGGTAGACGACGTCGAACCAGGCGAGAGTGGGGCTGCTATCGCTGACGCCGAAAGTCGCCGTCGGCGCGGATGGACCAGTGCCGCCGGTTTGGCCGGTTCCAGTGGAACCTCCCGAGCCACCGCCGTTGCCGGAGCCAACGGTCGGGCCGGTTCCCGTGGAACCTCCTGAGCCATCGCCGTTGCCGGAGCCGACAGTCGGCCCGGTTCCCGTGGAACCTCCCGAGTCGCCGCCCGGGCTGGAACCGACTCCCGGCACTGAAGTCTCCAACACATTTGCGGGAACGATCTGCCTCTTCTGACTTGCGCTGGACCAGATCCATCTCACGAACGCATGGCGGCGCGAGGTGTCGTCGTACTCGAGTTTGACGTCGTAGCTCTGCCCGGCCTGCAGCATCACCTTACCCGTCCGGACGCGTGGGCCGATGTGGCCCCAGTCGTTGATGATCAGTTGGTCGCCGATCCACAAACGAACACCGTAGTAGGCACGAATGGTGAAACTGTATTTCTGGGAATACAGCGGGACGATTTGCCCCGTCCAGTGGGCGGAAAACGGCCCGTTCAGCGACAGGGGCAATGCTTTTCGCCAATTAAAGTCGACGTTGCTGTCAGTCCGCAGGGCGACCTGGGTTTGGAAATTTTTTCCCTGATAGTAGGTTCCGGTCAGCCCTGGGGCCGCCTGGGAAATCGGCGTGGCAACCTGCCCGATCTTGACATGCGAATGAGCGGCCGAGGCATTTACGCTGGCCACGAGATGCTGGGCGCTCGCCTTCGCGGTCGTATCCAGGCTGGTCGATGCAAAAGCGGCGCTGAGCAGCGCGCGGCACTCAAGTGCTTCGATGATTACGGCTATGTGATGATCGCTCGTTCGTTTCAATTTGCACGTCTCCTTCGAGGAAGCAACGAACCGGACGCCGCCGGTCTTGGGGGTATCCACCTATTGGTGTGATCGGCCGGGAGGGTTGTGCGGTTTAGGCGGGCGGTGCGGTAAGGCGGGTTTATTCCAGCGCTCGGTTAGGCTTTAGATCAATCCATTGCAAAGCGGGGCGGACGCGCAGGTGGGTTTGCGCGACCGATAACCTGGATCGGAAGCACGCGTTCGGCGAGCTCAACGTCCGCCGCGCGCTCTCGGACTCCCGTTGCCGCGCTTTGCTGCTCGCCCGGGTACGAGGAAGAGGCAGGAAAGCAGCTCCCGTCACTTCGGGGACGCAGCAGAAATCCGCAAAATCCCACCCAGCCCTCGCCTGGAGTGCCAGGGGAGAGGGAATTAATCGCAGCACCCAAAGCGATATGCTCCCGGAAAAACGGGCACGCCCGCACGGTCAACCGCAGTACGCGCCGGTGGTATATCGCTGTGGAGTGTCTTAAAGTTCCTGCCTTGCCCCATCGGTTTCTTTCAGGAGTTGCTGCGTGCATCGAGAACCGTCGTTGAAACGCCGTGCGTCACATTCGGGTATCGCTTGCATCTGTCTCGCGATGGTTTTTATGCCGATCGGTTTACGCTCAGCTTCCGCGGCGCCGGATGGGGCGGCCGGGCTGGCGACTCTGCCGGGCTTCAAGGTCGATCTGGTGCTGGCTCCCGATCGCGCGGCGAAGATTTCGTTCATCTCGCTGGCCAAGGACAACAAGGGACGCCTGTTGCTTGGAGGACAGCGAAATCAGTCGATCCTCCGCCTGACGCTGCGGGACGGAACGGTCGTTCAGCAGGAGACGCTCAAGCTGCCGGTCAGCGAGGCGATGGGGATGGTTTACGCGTTTGACAGCTTGTATATCGATGGCAGCAAAGACGGGAAGTTTGGCTTGTTTCGCTGCCGGGATACGAAGGGGGACGATCAGTTCGATAGTGTCGAAATGATCCGATCGTGGCCGGGCGGCAGCGGGGAGCATGGCGCGCATGGGATCGTCGCGGGGCCCGACAACAAAATTTACACGATCTGCGGCAACTTCGCCCAGATTCCGGAGGACCGCGCGGCTACTTCGCCCGTTGCCAATTATCAGGATGACCGATGCCTTCCCCGCACCGAGGACGGGAACGGATTTGGCGCGGGGAAAAAACCACCGGGCGGGTTCATCACGCGGATGGACCCCGACGGCAAAAACGCCGAGCTCTACGCGGCCGGCGAACGCAACACCTACGACCTGGCGTTCAACCCCGACGGCGAGTTGTTCGGCTTCGACAGCGACATGGAATATGACTGGGGAACTCCCTGGTATCGGCCCATCCGCATCTTCCACGCTCCCAGCGGCGCGGATCAGGGCTTTCGTGAAGGAAGCGCCAAATGGCCGCAATATTACGCTGACAGTCTCCCGGCCGTCGTGAACATCGGGATCGGGTCCCCGACGGGAGTGATCTTTGGAACCGGCGCGAAGTTTCCCGCGAAGTACCAGAAGGCGTTCTTTGCTCTGGACTGGGTGTATGGGCGAATTATCGCGGCCCATCTGAAGCCCAAGGGCGCCACCTACGAGGCAACCTTCGAGAACTTCATCGCGCCCAAGGGCCTGCACGGCGACGGCCCGAAGCAGCCCAACAACGTCACCGACGTGGTGATCGGCGACGACGGTGCGCTCTATTTCACCACCGGCGGACGTAGCACCCAGGCGCAACTCTTTCGCGTCACCTACAGCGGCACCGACTCCACCGCGCCGGCCGACCTGCACGATGCCGATGGCGCTGAGGCGCGGCGCTGCGCCATCAGTTGGAAACGTTTCACGGCCACGCGGACCCCAAGGCGGTCGAAACTGCCTGGCCGCAACTGGGAAGCGATGACCGGTTCATCCGCTACGCGGCGCGGATCGCGATTGAAAGTCAGCCGATTGAGCAATGGAAGTCCCACGCATTGGCGGAGACCAACAGCCAGGCGGCCCTGACGGCGATGCTCTCCGTGGCGCGGCTTGGGACCGACGACGATCAGCCGAAACTGTTGACCGCGATCGACCGCTTCTCCCTCTCGTCTCTCGACGAGGGGCAACAACTCGACAAGCTGCGCGTTCTGGAAGTTTCCATCAGCCGTCATGGAATCCCCGCGACGGAGGAAGCAACCCGGCTCATTGCGGAACTCGACCCGCTGTATCCCGCGCACTCCGATGAACTGAACTGCGAATTGTGCCAGGTGCTGCTTGCCCTGCGCGCCCCCGACGCGGTCGCCAAGACGGTAAAACTGCTCACCGAGGCGACATACCAGGAACAGCAGGTTGGTTACGCCCTCTACCTCCGCACGGCCACCGTGGGATGGACGCCGCAACTGCGACAGCAGTATTTCAGCTGGTTCATCAATAAACCCGCGATGGGCCGCCACCCCGACGAGGTGTTGAAGTGGTTTGCTGACGCCGGACGTCCGTACTCCAACGGCGCGAGCTACGACAACTTCATCACTCACATTCACGAAGACGCGGTGAAAACGTTGTCGCCGGCGGAGAAGACGTCGGTGGCGGGGTTGCTCGACGCCTTCAAGCCGGCGACGCCCAAGGCGCACAAGGCCAGACCGCGAAAATTTGTCCAGGAATGGAAGGTGGAAGATCTGGAGCCGGTTCTGGCTGAAGTGGGCCATGGCCGCAATTTCGAGCGAGGCAAGAAGATCTTCGAAGAAGCCCAGTGCAGCGCGTGCCACCGCTTCGGGAACGACGGCGGCGCGATCGGTCCCGATCTGACGGCGGTTTCGAGCCGCTTCGCCCGACGCGACATTCTGGAATCGATCATCCTCCCTTCGAAGGTGATCTCCGAGCAATATGCGGACACCATCGTCCGCCTGAAGAACGGCGACGTCGTCTCGGGTCGCGTCATTCAGGAATCGGATACGGAGATTGTCCTGCGGCCCAACCCGCTGAAGCCGGATCTGGTGACCGTGAAGAAGGCCGATGTCAGCGTGCGCAAGCTGAGCAAAACCTCGCCGATGCCGGAGGGCCTGATGAATAACTTTAAGCAGGATGAGATTCTGGACCTGATCGCCTATCTCGAGTCCGCGGGCAACGCGGCGCATGCTGACTTCAAGCCGTAACGGCGACCCGAACTGTCGTAGGGCGGGATTCATCCCGCCGCGATTTGAGTCGGCGTGCGCGAGTTTCGGAGCGGCCAAAAAAAAGCGTCCGGATGAATTCCCCCAACTCAGAAGTCAATCACGGCACCGCTTCGATCTTGATCGAATGGATTACCGGCTTGACCGCGGCGCTGGACGCCTCGATGAGCGACTGGTCTTTCTTGAGCAGCGCGACGGCGATCCGATCGAGCGCGGCGTTCTCCTCCGGGACAAATTCCTTGTATGCCGGCAGGTCGTGAATTAATTGCTTCACCAGCGGCGTCTCGAATACTTGCTGGCGGCGCACCGCCTGATCGACGGCGCGAAAGGGCTCGCTGAACGGATTGTCGAGGAATTCCGCCGCGAGGTTGATTCCCTTGGAAAGCTCGTCAGCCGAGTAGGTCTTGCTGTCTTTGCCCCACGTCACCTTCAACTGCTTGCCGGCGGGGACATTGGTGACCACCAGCATGAAGCGATTTAAATCAGCGTTGAAGGGGAAGAACTCCAGCACGCCGCGCGTGGAGGTCGGGCTCGTGGGAGCATCGCCGTAAAAGCAGAATGGATACCGGCTGCTTTCGACTTCGACGGCGCCGTCTTTGAATGACTTGATCGTGTGGCCGTCGGTCGCTGTGGCTTTGCTGGCAGACAGATCGACGGTGATCGTCCCGATGTCGCCGGTGCACCCCAGCCCCTTGAGGAACGCATACGCCATCACGAGATGGCCGTTGGCTTGCGGATGCACGCCGTCCGGACCCGCCAGATCGTAGCCGTGGCCGTATTTTGCCTTGGCCTTCTCCATCACATCCACCATCGGATCGAAGACGTCGGCGAACGCCACGCCTTGTTCCTCGGCGACCTTTTTGGCGATGTCGCGTTCGACCGACAGCGTTTTGTTGTACATCACCGCCAGCGCGGGATCATGGCGGAACGAGTCGGTGTCGACGCAGCCGGGGGAGCCGACGACGATGAATTGCACGCCCCCCTTTTTCATCTGCTCGACGACGGATGTCTGTGCATCGTGATATTGCTTTTCTTTCTCGGGCGTCTCCGGGGCATAGCCGCCGTCATTCATTCCGAAGCAGGTGGTGGCGGCGGTGCAATGAAATCGCAGCATGTCGTTCTCCATGCGGTGCTCGAATCCCCAGCTCACCTCGCCGCTCCATCCAAATTGCGTCGCATGCAGATTTCGGGCCGGCTGGCACATCAGCAGATAATCCTCCATGAACACCGAATACTGCTTTTGCTCGGTGATGGAGTCTCCGACGATCGCGACGTAGGCGCCGTCGGTAAGCTTCTGGCTCGCCGGCGCTGTCTGCGAATCAGCAGCGACGGACATGTTGGTCGTCAGCAAGGACAGAACAATTCCCGCGAACGTTTTGGTGATCTTCAAGAGATGATCCTCCAGCCCTTCGGCCGTGTAAGCAAAACCACTCGTCTCCGGGCGCAAATGTACGTCGCTTCGCGCTCGGTGGCTACCGGCGGAGGGCGTGCGGGTGCATGACGTCTCTGCGCACGTCCTCCTTTCAGCTTCACCCGCGCTTGGATATGTTCTGCGCCGATGCCGATTCCGCGATATCGATTCTTCTCTCCCGCCGACGGCGCCAAAGTCGCCAAATTGCAGGTCACCGCCCGTCAGGTGGTGGAAGGCGTGCTGACCGGCTTGCACAAAAGCCCGCATCGCGGCTTCAGCGTCGAGTTTTCCGAGCATCGCGACTATGTGCCCGGCGACGAGCTGCGCCATCTCGATTGGAAAGCCTGCGCCCGCAGCGATCGCTACTACATCAAACTCTACGAGCAGGAGACCAATCTCCGCGCAACGCTGGTGCTGGACACCAGCGCGTCCATGACCTTCGGAAACAAGTTCGACTACGCCCGCCATCTTGCCGCGTGCCTCGCGTATGTGCTCGCGCACCAGCAGGATCTCGCCGGGCTCGTGGCCATTGACGACCAGGTCCGCGTCGAACTGCCGCCCGGATCGTCGCCGGCACATCTCGACGTTTTCTTCCGCCATCTCGAATCGCTGCAGGCCGGCCTGCGGACCGATCTTCCGCGTCAACTGCATTCGCTCAGCGAACGTCTGCCGCGCAGAAGTCTGGTGATCCTGCTGAGCGACCTCTGGCTCGAGCCCGAGGAACTCGCGCGCGCGTTGCAGCACCTGCGTTACCGCAAGCATCAGGGAATTGTCCTGCACCTGCTCGATCGCAATGAGATCGATCTGCCGTACGATCGGAAGCTGACCTTTGAGGATCTGGAAACCGGCGAAAAGCTCCAGGCCGATCCCTCTGAGATGCGCGACGCCTACCGCGAGCAGGTGCAAGCCTCTCTCGCGGCCGTTCGCAAGGCGTGCAACGACAGCGATGTGGAGTATTACGATATGTATGTCGATGAGCCGTACGACAAGGCGCTGGTCCGGCTGCTGAGCCGGCGGAGCTAGAGGAGTCAGGAGCAAGAAGTCAGAAGCAAAGGATATGGAAGCGAGATGTTTTCAAATTTGAGATCAGAGATTTAAGAATGACGGTTTACTCGCGGCGACCAGGAGCAAGAGGGTGCGACCCTCCGCATCGGCTCGCCTTTTCTGACTCCTTGCTCCCGACTCCCGACGCCCGACTCCGTGACGCCCGACTCCTGACTCCTGACTCCCGACTTCTCACGCCATGTCCATCAATTTCCTTTTCGCCTCCGCACTCTGGTTTCTGCCGCTGGTCGGCTTGCCTGTGCTTCTGCACCTGTTGTTTCGACGCAAATCGCCGGTCATCCTGTTCAGCACCGTCCGGTTCATCAAGGCAAGCATGCAGCGCACCGCGGCGCGGAAGCGCGTGCAGCGATGGGCTCTTCTCGCCTGCAGGGCGCTGGCGTTGCTGCTGTTGATTCTCATTGCGGCGCAGCCGGCAAAAATGCTCGCCTCGGGGTGGACTGACGGCGGCAGGTCGCTGGACGCCGCGATCGTGATCGACACCAGCTATTCGATGCTGCTCAAAGAGCAGCAGATCACCCTTCTCGCCCGCGCCGACGGCATGGCCCAGGAGCTGCTGCGCGGCCAGTTAAAGTCCGCGAAGGTTGCGATTTTGACCAGCCAGCCTTCCGCCGGCGCGACGGAGCGACTGCTGCCGGCGGCCGATCTGCTGAGTCAGTGGGCTCCGCTGCGCCCGCAGCCAAATCCTCAGCCGCTGGCCGATCGCGTCAGTTCCGCGATCGAACTGCTCAGGAAGCAGCCCGCCGACGACAAGTGGCTGGTGATCATCTCCGACTTCCAGAAGAAGGAATTTCCCCGGCAAATCGCCGCTTTCCCCGAAGCGCACGTCATTCTGCTGGATCTTCACGCCCCGTCTCCCGACTCGGCCGGCATCACGCGCGTTGCCCTCGATCCGCCACAGCCCACCGCGGGCATCGGCGCTGACGTCGTTGTGGATGTGAACGGCACTCCGCATCGGCCCCGGCCCGTCTCCGTTTCCGTGAACGGATTCGACGGAAACAAGCTGCTCGAAACACCGACGCAGATGGCCGCGCTCGACGCCGCCGGGCACGCGCGATTGCGGTTTTCCGTGCGGCTTCCCACGCAGCGCTGGTTTCTCGTGCGCGCCGCATTTTCCGACGACGACGATATGACCTGGGACAACGCCCGCCAGCGCCTCGTCGAGATGCCTCCAAGGCAGATTGTCAGCGTCATTACCAATCCGCAGGAGCCAACCGCCACCCGATTTGTCAGCCTCGCGCTGGACCCTTTGTCCGGCAAGTCACAGGCATGGCCGCTGATCAGCCGCGAAGGCGCCGACATCGCGCCGGACGCCAACGTTGCCGTGATGATTCTCGACGCCTGGCCCGATGCCGCGCGCGTCGATACGCTGCGGCGCTTCGTTCGCAACGGCGGAACGCTCGTCTGGTTTCTCCGCCCCGGCATCGAGCAATCCTGGCCCGGCCTCCCCGTCGCCCTTCGCGCGCAACTCGGCGAGTTGCTTCCTTCAGAGCCCCTCGCCGCGGAAACTTCCGATGCCGAGCCCCATACGCTGGGCATCGCCAATCTGCAGGAGCCGCTGCTCAGCGGGCTTACCGATAAAAGCTTTGGCCTCGAATCGATTTCCGTCCTGCGGATCGTCCCTTTCGGGGCAACGCAGGGTCCGGCTGCTCGTCTCCTGACCGCCTATCCCACCAATCCCACGCCCGGCACGCACTCCCACGGCCTGCTCTTCCGTCGCACCAGCGGCGCAGGAACCGTCTACACGTTCGCGACTCTCCCCGACCCGCAATACACCAATCTGCCGACCCATCCGCTGTTCCTGCCGTTGCTTGTCCGCATGGCACTTGCGGCGCCGGGCAGATCCGACGCCGCCAACGTCGAACTCGGCCAGCCGATCACGCTTTCCGCCAAGGCGCTCGACGGCATCACCGAGTTACGCATCACAGATCCGCAAGGCGCGGAGAATGCCGTTCCCATTTCAAAGCTCGCGGACGGACGCGCCGGGTTCGCTTTTCCCAGCACCGATCTCCCCGGCGTCTATCGCTGGCACAAGCCCGCCAGCGACGCGCCGGTCAGCCTCGCCAACGTGCAACTTCCCGCCACCGAATCCGATCTCACCTTCGCGCCCCCCGAAGCGGTGATGGAGCCCGCCAGCAACGTCGTCTCCGTCCGCTCGGTGAAGGAACTGCAAACGCACGCCGGCGCGCACAACGAGCCTCAGCCGCGATGGTCGCCCCTGGCCGCGGCGTTGTTGATGCTCCTCTGCGCCGAAGCGTTTATCGCCAGCACGTCGAAGCTCTGGAGAACGCCGCCCGCCAAAGCGTGACGCGGCAGATATTCGGCACTCGATCTGAGCCTGCGGAGTACCCCGACTCGGCGTGGTAGGCGCGTTCGGGTTCTTGAAGTTGCTTCGCAACCGCATGCTGCCAGAGGCACGTTGTGACCGACTGCGCCCCCGGCGATCAAAGCGTCCGGCTTACGGTCCGCCCCGCCCGTCGGGCGCGGTGATCGCCTTGCGCATCCACGCGAGCGGAGCGGCGTTGTCGAATGTCACATCCCCTTGCGCGTATCGCACGCCGAGCCGTTGCCACCAGGGATCGAAATCGACGCGGGTCGATTTCGGAGCCAGCAGGTCGTGCACATCTTGCATGACGTGGGTGCCGGTCGCTTGATCTCCCATCTCCAGCACGCGCTGCATCGGCCATTCGCGCGATCCATCACCGCCGGCGGCGAGGATGGTCTTCACCACGTCGTCAATCGACTTACGGCCCTGCGTCTGCTCGCGAATCTCGGCATCGACAAGGAACCAGAAAATGGTGCCGCCCCAATACGTGCGGCCCCACGTATGGGTCTGATCCAATCCGCCATCGCCCGGTCCCGGCTGGCCGTTTTGGAGCCCTTCCACCAGCTCGCGCCAATAGCGCTTCTCCGACACAATCCCGACGCGCGCCGCGCGACCGGTTCGAGATAGACCGACAATCCTTCGTTCATCCACAGATGCTCTTCGCCCATGTTGGGAAACGCCAGATGCAGCATCTCGTGCGTCATCGTCCAGTCATCGGTCAGGGCCGAGGGAGGAGTGCGCCTCCCAATCCGCATGCGAATCAGGCTTCCTTCATACTCGGTGCCATGGATTTCATCGCCGTCGTCCTCGGCGGTGATTTCAATCCGAACCTGATCCACCGGGAACTTTCCGTACACATTGCTGACGGCCCTTGCGCCAGTCGCGACCCAATCGAGCAGCTCGGCGCGTGTCGCCGAGAATTGATCAGCAGCGACGCTCACGCGGATGACGCTCGCGCCGCTGCGAATGATTTGGGAACCGCCATCGGCCGGCGTCACTTCCCTCACCGGCGGCGTCGCTGGCGCGTCGTGCAACGCAAGATGTCCGCCGCCGCCGCAACCTGTGATCGAGAGAAGCGACGACGCGAGCCAGGAGTGCCGATAGCGCATGGGAAGTGTACGGATGATCGATGAGCATTATCAAAAGCGCGATCACCCAAACGTGAAAGCGCCTCCGCGAAGGGGCAAGCCGCGGCGGCACGGTTCGCGAGTTCGACGTGGCAGCGTTCGACCGTGGCACCCTCTGCGATTTCCAAAATTTCAATTGCACATTTGGTAAACCCCACCGAATTCGGGAACGTTCCGAACTCGCCAGCGACACCGCCGTGGCTTGCCCTTCGCGGCTGTCCCCGCGCCTCCCACCCTCCCACCTTTTGACGGCTCCCACTTCCCTTTCTACACTTCGACTTTCTTTTTCGGAGCGGGCCCGCACATGGTCATGGACAAGGCAATCAGCAAGGCTGCGGGACTGGTCGAGGCCCTCTCCTACATCCAGCGATTTCACAACAAAGTCGTCGTCGTCAAAGTCGGCGGCTCGATCATGGACGACGAGGCAACGCTCACCACCCTTCTGATCGACATCGTCTTCATGAATTACGTGGGCATGCAGCCGGTGCTCGTGCATGGCGGCGGGAAAGCGATCAACCAGGCGATGGAAACGGCGGGCCTGAAGCCGCAGATGGTCATGGGCCGGCGCTACACGGACGATCGCACGCTGGCGATTGCCGAGCACGTGCTCTGCTCACAGATTAATAAGTTCATCGTGAACTTCATTCAGACGCAGGGATGCGAGGCGATGGGATTGCATTCGCTCTCCAGCAATGTGCTGTTTGCCGAGAAGGCATATCTCGCCGGCGCCGATGGGCGGCGGGTGGATCTGGGCCTGGTGGGGGAGATCAAGGACGTGAACGCCCGGCTGCTGCAACTGCTGGTGCAGGCCGACTCGATTCCCTGCATCGCGCCCATCGCCCGCGACGAGGCGGGCGGGCGGCTCAACGTCAACGCCGACACGGCCGCCGGCGCGGTCGCCGCCAAGATGAAGGCCGACAAGCTGGTGCTCGTTTCCGACACGCACGGCATTCGCACCCGCCCCGACGACCCGAGCAGCCTGGTGAGCCATCTGACCATCGGTCAGATCGAGGAGCTGACCAAGTCCGGCGCCATCTCCAGCGGCATGCTTCCCAAAGTCGAAGCCTGCATCCTGGCCCTCAAAGGCGGAGTCAACAAGACGCACATCATCGACGGCCGAATTCCGCATGCACTGCTGCTGGAAATTTACACGGAAGCGGGCATTGGAACGGAGATAGTGTTGTGAGACACAGGAGCCAGGAGCCAGAAGTCAGGAGCCAGAAGTTGGATCCGAAGATGGCTGCTGTCCGGCGCCGTTTTGTGACGTTCCGAACGTTAACCATCAGAACTATTGAGGATTGCAAATTGGGGGGAAAGGGACAAAGGGATAAAGGGACAAAGGGACAAAGGGAGGGAGGACCTTTCGAAGTCGTGGCAGCACTACCACACGTCCGTACGTCTTCCCAAAATTTGCAATTTGCAATCCCCAATTTGCAATTTGCAATTCCCCGGCCCCTCCCTCCCTCCGTCCCTCTTCCCGTTCGTGCCTTGGTGCCGCAGTTTACCCGCCGCGGTGGGTGCCTTCGTGCCTTCCCCTTCCCATGACCCACTTCATCGCCATTGCCGACCACTCACCGGCGGAGCTGACGCATCTGCTGGACGAGGCCGCGCGCCTGAAAGACGAGCTGCAGCGCAAGGGCGCAACGAGCCGATCCTGTGGGGCAAGACGCTGGCAATGATTTTCGAGAAGCCGAGCCTGCGGACGCGCGTGAGCTTTGCGGTCGCGATGACGCAGCTTGGCGGCGCGGGGCTGGTGCTGCGGCAGGAGGAAGTGGGACTGGGAACGCGCGAGCCGATCGAGGACGTCGCACGCGTTCTCTCGGGCATGTGCGACGGAATCATGGCCCGCACGTTTCAACACGAAAGCGTCACGGGCCTGGCGCGGTGGTCGAGCGTGCCGGTGATCAACGGACTGACCGATTTCAATCATCCCTGCCAGGCGATGGCCGACCTCATGACGCTGCGCGAGCATTTCGGCTCGCTCCACGGACGCACCCTCGCGTTCATCGGCGACGGCAACAATGTCGCCCGATCGCTGGCGGTGGCGTGCGGAAAATTCGGGATCAGATTCGTCATCGCATCCCCCGGCGCATACAAGCTGCCGTCCGAGGAGATCACGCAGATCATGCAAAACGTCCCGGAGTTGGATTTCGAGTTTTCCAGCGATCCTGCCGATGCGGTGCGCGGCGCCGACGCGATCTACACCGACACGTGGGTGAGCATGGGCCAGGAAGCGGAAAAGGCCCGGCGGCTGCATGACTTCGCCGGGTTCCAGCTCGATGAGACGCTGCTCGCCGCCGCGCCGTCTCACGCCGTCGTTCTGCATTGCCTGCCAGCGTATCGCGGGCTGGAGATCAGCGCCGAGGTCATGGAAGGCCCGCGTTCGCTCGTCTTCCCGCAGGCGGCCAACCGTCTGCATTTCCAAAAGGGACTGCTGGCCGTGCTGCTGGGAGCAACCAAATCGTGAATCAACGCGCAAACGTCCCAACCACGCGGGCATTTGTTGATCAATCCCCAGATCAAGACAAAGGAGCCGGAAGGACGCGAGGACCCCGAGCGCAACCGCATTCAAATCAAGAGCCGCGAAGACGCGAAGACGCGAAGACAGAAGCGAAGGAAGAGGGAGAAAGCGGCGGAGGAAGAAGCTTCCAAATCGTCGTTCTTCTTCGCGGCTGTCTTCGCGCCTTCGCGCCTTCGCGGCTCTTCTCTTTTTTGCATCCGGGGAGCGCGAGGCTGCACTGGTGGTCATCGGGCGGCTTTTTCTGGATTGCGGCCAGGCGTAGCGGGCGAGCGCCGTGGATCTTCGTAGCTCTGCTGCTGGCCACGATCGGTTGCAAGCAAAAACAGACCATCCTGCAGCTCGATTGGCAGCCCGAGCCGGAGTTCGGAGGGTTCTACGCGGCGCAGCAGGAGGGTGATTTCAAGAAGCACGGCCTCGATGTCAATGTCACCGCCGGGAACGTCGGCACCCCGACGGTGCAGATGATTGGCGCGGGCACGGCGGATTTTGGAATCGTCAGTGCCGACGAGTTGATCATCTCGCGAGCACGCGGCAATCCGATCGTCGCCCTCTTCGCGGTCTATCAAACCTGCCCGCAGGGAATCATGGTGCATGCCGCCCGCGGCTTCAAAACGCTGGCGGATGTCTTCACCAACCCGGGAACGCTGGCCATCGAGAGCGGACTCCCCTACTCCGATTTTCTCAAGAGCAAGTTAGGCTTCGACAAAGTTCGCATCGTCCCTTCCCCCGGCGGCGACGTCACCGTCTTCCTCAAGGATCCAACCTTCTCCCAGCAATGCTTCATCACTTCCGAGCCCCTGGTCGCGGCAAAATCGAAAGGTGATCCGCAGACGTTCCTCATCTCCGATGCCGGCTACAACCCGTACACAACCGTGCTGGCAACGAGCGACGCCTATGCCAAAGCACATCCCGATCTGGTGCGCGCGATGACCGAAGCCTGCCGCGATGGCTGGCTCGCCTATCTGCAGGATCCCACGGCCACCAACGTTTTCATGCACACCTTAAATCCCGCCATGGACGACGCCACTTTTCACGACGCCGCCGCCGCGCAGCAGCCTCTGATTCAAACCGCAGGCACCGCCGTCGGAGAGATGACCCTCGATCGGTGGAAGACGCTCGTGCAGCAATTGGTCGATCTGAAAGCGATCGACAAACCGGTGCCGGCGGAAGAGTGCTTTGTGCCACTGTCGAAGTGATTCTTCGGTCAGAGAAGGCACCCGCCGCGGCGGGCGCCTTGGTGCCTGCGTGCCTTCTTCCGCTTCGCACCCGCGAATATCGCGTCGCGAGTCCGCCGCCGGGCGCCGGGCAAGGCGTTGTCACATGTTGCCACACCCAATTTTGGTTCTATAATTCGGATATGTCGACGCGCCATACATTGAATGTTTCGCTCACCGTAGAGTTGGAGGAATTTGTCGAGAGCCGGGTTGCCACCGGGCGATACCAGACGGCCAGCGAGGTGGTGCGCGAAGGATTGCGGCTGTTGGAGTTGCAGGAGCGCAACCGGGAAGCCGCCCATGCCGCGCTGAAGAAAAAGCTGAAGAACGCCGCGGCGCAGGCGGCGCGGCGAGCTGGCTGATGGTGAAGCGTTCATAGACAAGTTGCTCGCCGGCATGCGTCGTGGCGCCAATAAACCAGACGCGGCATGAGCGATTCTGATGACCCCTTTTGCTCATCTCTGTGGCGGCCGGAAAATGGCCCGCGGGCCTAAACTGCTTAGTCGTTCCCGTTCTTCTGGATATTGACGCTGGCAGCTCCGGACTTTTACCTGCTCGCAGCCAGGGAATGTTGCGAAAGATTGGTTGATGAGCCGTCCCTGTCGCTTCCCCGCCGCCCTTCCGCGCCGGCCAGCACTCGCGTCAAACCGCTCGCATCAAAATGCATCATTGCGAATTGCGCCAGGGCCGTTGCATTGCCGACGCCGACTTTGCGTTTGATGCGGGATCGGTAGGTTTCGACCGTCTTCACGCTCCGATGCAACGCTTGCGCGATCTCTCGATTGGACATTCCCTTGGAGATGAACGTCAGTACCCCCAATTCACTTTCGCTGAGCCTTTCGATCGCTGATCGCGGCATACGCCCTTCAGTTCGTGCCAGGCGAGACAGTACGGCCGTCGGATTCTCGTCGCTCAGGTAGAGTTGCCCGCGCTGAACCTTGGAGATTGCCTGGACAAAATTTCCAATTGGCTCGGTCATCGCCACGTACCCGTTTGCCCCGGCTCGCAGGCATCGCTCCGGGTAATCGGGCATCGGAACGTCGCAATAGACCACCGCGTGCAGGCTCGGCCAGTGCTTTTTAATATCCCGTAGGACGTCAAAACCGGTGCGGCTGGGAAACTGCATCCCGAGGATCACCAGCTCCGGCGCCGAGGATTCGATCAGGGCGAATCCTTCGTCCGGGTCGGCGGTTTCCCCGACGACTCGGAAGAGTTGACCCTGTTCCAGGGTATAACGGACTCCCAGCCGTAGCATCGGATAACGATGAACTATCAGCGTCGCTGTCGGTTTCTGTGCGGTTTCGGACATCGCAGTTGCTCCTTATGAGCAGAGACTCTGCGTGTCTTGTTGCCTTTTTCAAAGTGCCGAGACGCTCCCCTATACAGGTCCACCTATTCAGGTGATATGGCAGCCGCAGCTCTGGGGTTGACAGATCGCTCCCAGTCCGCGGCACAAGTGTTGTATTGGATCGCTGCTGGCCAGGCATCTTTAGGATTGCTCCCTTGTGCGCTCGACCAGCGTTTGCAGCAGAGTTTTGAGAGCGTTTATCTCGTCTTGGAAGCTCGCCGCTATGTCGTCGTTCTGGGCTGCCATCTGCGCCCTGGTGAGGTGGTGGGTAGCGCGTTCAAGCTCATCGGCGACTGATTGCGAGCCGTCCCGTGGCAGATCGTCTCGCATTTCCCATACCTCTTCTGACGCCCAGAGCGCCAAAAGATCAGCGCGGCTCGGGACGTCGTATTCCAGATAGATTCTTTTAACGTAGGCGTGGACAGTATTCAGAGAAAGCCCCAACGTTCGAGCTATCTCTTTTTCCGCTAATCCAGAACGGAGAAGCGTGAGCACCTCTTTAGACCGACCCGACAGATTGATTGGGGGGAAAACCCCCTTTTAAGCTTCGTCATGCAAATATAGATGCACGAGACCCGGAACTTTTTCCGGAATTCCGAAGAGAATTTCGTCGCTGACGAAAAATGCGGCTGGCGTCAGAGGAAAGCTGAATGCCCCAAGGCCCAATGGCCAACAAAGGCCCGAACCCAAAGGAAAAAGGTGGGCAGGAGTTTAAGGAGGGCACGAAGGGGAAGGAAGGGGAAGGCACGTAGGCACGTAGGCACGAAGGGAATGACGCGGCTGAGGCCGCGAGCTTCTGTGTTTTGCAGGATAGTGAAACCGCGGCCCGCGACAGTAGATCGCCCCACAAACCTCCGTTGCGCCAGCGTCCTACCCTCCGTGCCTCCGTGCCTCCGTGCCTTCCCCTCCGTGCCTTGGTGCCTTCGTGCCTTCAGTTGTGCACCAAACGCGACGAGTGACAGCTCGGACGCTACTTCGCGTTTGCAGCCGCTCGAGGGGACGGCGCGGTGTTGGTTCGAGCTTTGCGCTGTTGACGCGCTTCGCCGCCCGGCGGGTGATCTCTTCAGCGAGGAAGTCCGGCGGTATTTCATCGAGCCACCGTTGGGCGTCGTTGACGGACTTTGCCAGCCGCTGCTCTGCTTCCTGTCTGCCGCGGGCGAGATTGACGTCCCCCTCGTGAACGTCCGGGTCAGTTTCTCCCGAACCGATGGGCGCGAGAACGCCCATGCGGCGAAGCAGTTCGAGACTGATTTCCAGCACCGAATCAGCGGGGGCAAATGTCTCATTATTATTTAATTGCAAGCAGTTTTTTGATATTTACACAACAGTCGAAAGCGTAAAATTCTGTAAACTTTGGTAAAGCGAACGGCCGATTGCGAGCGAAAAGTGAGCATCGACCGTCCGGCGGCCGCTCGCGTTGTCCTGGATTGTAAAGCGGCTGCATGCCGATTAATGGACGTGGACTGGCGCTTCGGCAAGCGGAGTTTGATCTTCAATCGTGGCGGATGTCTTCAGTTCTTCAACGAGCTTGCGGGTCACTTCCGCGCGTCGGTCTGTCATCAGACGGTCGAGAACTTCGGTTTGAATCTCTTCAAACGGCCGGGCGCCGGCGGCTTGCGGCCGGTGACCTTGATCAGGTGATACCCGTAGGCCGAGAGAAAAATGGGACTGATCTCCCCCGCCGCGATTGAGAAGGCGACTACTTCCACTTCTTCGGGGAGCTCTCCACGCTTGAAGTAGCCAAAATCGATGTGCTCGGCGGCTTTGTCTGAATGCTCGCGGGCGAGCGTGTCGAAGTCCGCGCCGCCGACAAGCTGCTGACGCACGCTCCGCAATTCGTCGAACGCTTTCTGGCGGTCCTCCGCACGACGAGCCGTTTTGAGGATGTGCGACGCCCGCACCTCCTCGGCACTCATGAATGCGTCCTGGTGATCCGCGTAATATTGGCGAAGGGACTGCTCATCCGGCTGCCCTTCCAGATCGCACAGCGCGTCGACCATTTTTCTCACCCGCACATCCGCCGCGACGTCGTTGCGCACCAGATCGAGCTGCTCGGGCGAGGCGCCCAGCGCAGCCAGCAGTTGCTCCCGCCCTCCGTGCGACTGCTCGAGCGCGTGCATTGCGGCGTCGATTTCGTCGGCCGGCAGCGCGCCGATCCGGCGGCCCGATTCCTGCAGGAGCAGCACCCGCGCGATAATGTTTTCCCGGGCGTAGCCGCGAAATTCATCGTCCCGTTCGCAGCAGGAGACATTGCCCAAACGCTCGAAATAGGTCTTGATTTGGGCAAACTCCGCCTCGACAACCCCATCTTCGACGGCCTGTCCATTGATGGTCAGCGGCATTTTTGAACTCCTGAAGGAATACCGGGAGAGGGGGATGGTCCTTAAACCACGTCTAAAACGGACGTTCGAGGCGTTTGATTACCCAGAGGGCTCTTGATGCCGTGGGACACGTTGTTCCTTAATCCAGCGCCAGTTATAACCTTAATACGCCGCCGCAAAAATTCTGGAATCGAAAGAACCTTTGCGTTTGCCTGATCGTAACGTGGATTGTAGGTTGAAAAGGGTCGATGTGCAGCGGGTGGAGTGGAGAGAGCGAAGATGGAGAGCATTGTTTCGTTGGATGAATGCGACCTCGAAGCGGGCGGGGTTGAGCGGCTCGCGAATGTGCCACGGACGACCTCGCCGAGCTCTCGGGAGTCGTTATTGCTGTGGTGCATCGGATCTATTTTCGGCCTCGGGATGGTTGCGCTTCTGGTGGCGATGTGCATCGCGGAGGTGTCTATTCACCGCGACATGTCGGGCTTGGGCAGTCAGCCGATCAACGCCTCGCACGGGGCGCGGTTGATTTCCCGGTAACAGTTCTGAATCAAAATTCTGATTGAGCGCGGTGGGGATCGAACCCACGACCAACGGATTAAAAGTCCGTTGCTCTACCAACTGAGCTACACGCTCGGACTGCTCTGTTCCCAGCAGAGTAAAGAACTGCCGCCGCGACTGCAACCCGTGCTAAAATGACGGGTCATGCCGCTAGTCCAAGACCGCTGTATCTGCCTGTTCAAGACCGAATACAGCGAAACCTCGCAGATCCTCACGCTTTTTTCCCGTGAGCACGGGATCATCCGCGCGATCGCCAAGGGCGCCCACCGCCGTACCAAGGCGGGGGCAAGCCGATTTGACGGCGGCGTTGACTTCCTGGATCTGGGCAGCGCCGTCTTTACACATGACCCCGCGCGAGCTTTCGACCCTCACGGAATGGCATCTCGACGAAGGGCATCTCGAATTGCGCAAGACGTTGCGCGGAATCCGCCTGGGGCTGTACGCCGCCGAACTCGTCGGCCGGCTCATCGAAGAGCACGATTCGCATCCACAACTGTTCGATAAGCTGGCGACGCTGTTGCCGCAGGTGGGAACGCCGCGGCGCGAGGAGGTTTTTCTGGCGTTCGCGCTCGATCTGCTCCGGGAATCCGGGTATCTGCCCGAACTTCTGGCGTGCGTCTCGTGCGGTGCGCCGGCCGACGACTGGACAGCCGTCTGGTTCTCCGCCTCGCGCGGCGGGATTGTCTGCAGAAACTGCGAAGCGCGTCTTCCCGATCGTCTCAAGCTCGACATCCGATTGCTCCGACTCCTCCAGACGCTGCTCCGCGTCGCAAGGCTCCCGCAGGTGACACGCCATCAGACCGACCCGCTGAATCGTCTGCTTGCCGATCACATTGAGCAGACCCTGGGGCGTCCGCTGCGGATGCGGGGGTATATTTTGGGGGAGTGAACTGAAATCGGGGAGGATTGCGTGGGCGGATGTCTTGCGCTCCGCGAAGGGCAAGCCACGGCGATACCGTCGGCGAGTTCGAACCGGACCGGATGCACGAGCGTCTCTGCACGCTACTACCCCCTCTCCAGGTGCCAACCCTTCTCAAACCTTCCCTTTCCACCCCTCTTCCCTTCGTGCCTCCGCGCCTTCGTGCCTTCGTGCCTTCGTGCCTTCCTCTCCCCTTCGTGCCTTCCGCGGATTTGCCCCGCTTGTGGGGCGCCATTAGAATCGGCGGCATGGCATGGAGCAGCCTCTCTCGCGCAAGCATTCTCATTCTGGGCGCGACAGCGATCGCCGGCGCGGAGCCGCCGGCATCGCAGGTTTCGGAATACGGCGGGCACGGGCGGTGGCACGAAATATCGACTGCTCCGACGCCGCAATTTATTGCAAATCCCACGCTCGATCAGGTCGAGCGATTGCTCGACGCGCATCGGGTTTCCGAGGCGCACGACCTGCTGTCTCCTTGGCTCAAGCAAAATCCGCAGGCGGCGGACCGCGATCGGGGGCTGTTTCTGCTCGGCGAGATTTATTACGAGCAGGACGATCGCATCACCGCGTTCTATCACTTCGATGAGTTGATGGACAAATACCCGGCAAGCCAGTTCTTCGCAGCCGCGCTGCAAAAACAATACGACATCGGCGATGCCTTCCTCAGCGGGTACAACCGCAAGTTTCTGGGCTTTCATATTCTCCCGGCCGAGGACGAGGGAATCGAGATGCTCTATCGCGTTCAGGAGCGCTCGCCCGGCTCGGCGCTGGCGGAACGCGCCCTGCTTCGCACGGCCGACTATTATTTCCGCAGTTCACAATTCGATCTGGCCGAGGATGCATACGGCGCGTTTGCCCGCGCCTACCCTCGCAGCCCCGATGTCTCGTACGTCAAGCTGCGGGAGGCATTTTCCTCCCTCGCCCAGTTCCGCGGCGTGCGCTACGACTCAACCCCCCTTCTCGACGCGCGATCCCAGTTTCTGGAAGTGATCGAAAAGTTCCCCGATCTGGCGGCTCAGGAGAACGTGAAAGAGCGCGTCGAGCGGATCGACAATACGCTGGCAGACAAGCTTTACATCACGGGCGACTTCTATACGCGCACGCACAAGCCAATAGCGGCGGCGTACGTCTATCGCTACATGCTGCAGAAGTATCCCGGCGCCCCCGTTGCCGGCAGCGTTCGCACGGCTCTGGCGCGGCTGCCCGCCGACGCCCTGGCGACCCCCCCGCCACCGGTGAATTCTGATAATTACTTCCCCGCGACGAATCCCTTGCCGGAGAACACGCCGTGAGTGTTTTCCCGCGTTCTCTCCTAAATGAAGGTGCGCGATTACGCGCTTCCAAAAACCGTTTAGCGGCTGCCCTAAGGGCAGCATACTGCTCGCACGTGCGCGCAATTGCGCACGTTCATTTAGCATGCTTCGCAGCGCTGATCATCGCGGCGTCCGGTTGCGGGTATCAGCACAACGGAAGCATGGACAATTCCAATGGCTACACCTGGCAGACGCTCTACCGCGACGACGTCAAGACCATCGCGATCCCTGTGTTTGGCAATCGCACGTATTGGCGCGGCGTCGAGTTCGCGCTCTCCAAAGCGGTAGTCAACGCGGTGGAGAGCCAGACGCCATACAAAGTGGTCGAGCGGGCGTCGGCCGACACCATTCTCGAGGGGGAGATCGAGCAGGTTCACGTGCAGACTCTCAGCAACAACCCGCAGACGAGCGAGCCGCAGGAGCAGGTGTATGACGTGAGCGTCAACTTCACCTGGACCGATCAGCGCACCGGGAAAATTCTGGTGACCCGCCAGCGCTTCGCGCAAACGGCCCCATTCTATCCGACGCTTGGCGAAGGGCGTTTCGTGGCGGAGCAATTGAACGTCGAGCGTCTGGCGACGGCGATCGTCGAAGAGATGCAGGCCGATTGGGGCAACACCCACGATCACGCGCCGCCGCCGCTGACGTATCACTGAGCTGGGATTCGGACAGGCAACGGGGCGTTCGCGGCCAAAAAATTGTTGCGATCGTGAGGATCGTAGGGGTCATTCGGCTAGAAATTGGGTGGCTCGCGCGCTTATGATGTGGCTGACTGTGCTATTCTCGGGCGTTCGCAAGCGCCGCCCCAGAAGCTCAGGTATCATTCGGCTGATGAACAGTGGCCGCCCCTACAGGCCGTTGCAGGCATCGGGGCTAAGGATTATTAACGATGAGTGAGCAAAAACCAGATCGCCCCATCCCGTCGAAACCGCGCCGCCCGGGCATTACCAAAGGCGGACTTCCTTTTGGGCGCGGCCTGATGGGATGGGTTCTGTTCGTCGCGCTGGCGATCATGCTCATCATCCTGCTGAACAGGAATCGCAGCAACTACGTGCAGGTTTCGCTCGATGAATTCCTGACCCGCCTGGAACACGACAAAGTCGAAACGCTTACGATCGACACCGACGACCTCTCCGGCAAATTTCGCGGCCCGGAAAAAATCCCCAACAAGGGACAGGACGTAACATTCTTCCGGACGCCGATCCCCTCCGGGTCCGCCGGCTGGCAAAACTTCACCGAGTACGTCTACCTCCATCGCGGCACCGCTTCGGTCAACGTCGACAACCAGAACAACTTCCTGCTCCAGGTGATTGCCCCGCTGATTCCATGGCTGCTGATTTTTGGATTCGTCTGGTTCTTTGTCTTCCGGCAACTGCGCAATAGCGCCGGCGCGGGCGGAATGCTCGGTACGTTTGGCAAGAGCAAAGCCAAGATCACCAGCAAGGAGCACACCAACGTCACCTTCGACGATGTGGCCGGCATTGAAGAGGCCAAGGAAGAGGTGATGGAGATCGTTGAGTTCCTGAAAAACCCCAAGAAGTTCCAGCGCCTCGGCGGCCGTATTCCGCGCGGCGTGCTGCTGGTCGGAGAGCCGGGCACCGGCAAAACCCTTCTGGCCAAGGCCATCGCCGGCGAGGCGGACGTGCCGTTCTTCAGCATTTCGGGTTCGGACTTTGTCGAAATGTTCGTCGGCGTCGGCGCGTTGCGCGTCCGCGACCTGTTCAAGCAGGCCAAGGACAACAGCCCCTGCATCATCTTCCTCGACGAAATTGACGCCGTCGGACGCCGCCGCGGCAGCGGGTTCTCCTCCGGCGGACACGATGAGCGCGAGCAGACACTGAATGCCATTCTCGTGGAGATGGATGGCTTTGACACCAACGACCAGGTTATCGTCTGCGCCGCCACCAACCGCGTCGACGTGCTCGACCCCGCCCTCACCCGGCCCGGCCGCTTCGACCGCCAGATCTATGTTCCACTCCCAGACATCAAGGGCCGCATGGAAATCCTGCGCGTCCACAGCCGCAAGGTAAAGCTCGGGCCCAATGTCGATCTGATGCGCCTTGCCCGCGCCACTCCCGGCTTTAGCGGCGCGGATCTGGCCGCGATCATCAACGAATCAGCCTTGGGCGCGACGCTCGCGAACAAGGAATACATCGAGATGGACGACCTGGAAGAGGCGCGCGACAAGGTCCGCTGGGGCCGGGCGCGCAGGAGCCGGGTGATCGATGAGAAGGACAAGCTTGCGACCGCCTATCACGAGGCGGGCCATGCCGTCGTGCAATACCTCACGAAATATGCCGACCCGATTCACAAGGTGACGATCATTCCCCGCGGAAATTACGGCGGAGCGACGATGGCCCTTCCCGAGAAGGACCGCAACAACCTCTCGCGCAACTGGTGCATCGCCACCATGAAAACGTACTTCGGCGGACGCATCGCCGAGGAGATGTTCTGCAACGACGTGAACACCGGGGCGTCTGCCGACATCCGTCAGGCCAGCGGGCTGGCCCGGAAGATGGTGCGCGACTGGGGCATGAACGAGCGCATGGGCTTCATCTATTACGGCGACGAGGACAACCGCCCCGGCATGTTTGAGATGGGCCCCGGCGGCCGGGAATACTCCGAAGAGACCGCCAGGATCATCGACGAGGAAGTGAAAAAGCTGATCGACTCCCTGTACGAAGAGACTCGTCAACTGCTGATTACCAATCGAGACCGCGTCGACGCGCTCGCCAAGGCGCTGATGAACTACGAGATTATTGACGCCAATGACGTCGATCGCGTCATGCGCGGCGAAATCCTGACGAAGCCGACCGTCGCGGATCTGCTGGAAAAGGAGCAGCCCCGCCGCGGCACCGTTATCGCGCCTGGGGCAACCGATCGCGACCCCGACGTCCGCCCCGGCCTCGGCGGCGGGCCGCTGCCGGCGCCGGGATAGGGAGGGGTCAGCGGGACCGCCAGTTAAACTTTTTCACTTTTCATTTTTCATTTTTTTATTTGCGCGCCTCCAGCCTCCCCGCTCAATGAAAAATGGAAAGTGAAAAATGAAAAAGCTAAAAGTGGGAGTTTCATCCGAATTGTCCCCTTCATTTCTTGCTCGCCGATCCGTTCCCAATCCCCTTGCTCCTCACAAAATGGAATCCCCCCCGATTCCCGCTATACTGCCGGCTGCGCTCATTTGGAGACTTTGAAAAGTGGCTCAGGCTGAGATCATTATCGCCGACGAACGACTGCTGCCTCAGGCGGTCGAGTTGTACAACTCGGTCTTTCGTCCGCGTCGCGAGGTGGATTTTTTCAAACGCCGATTCATGGGCCGCTATAACGCGCTGACTCTTCTTGCCCGGATGGACGACAAGCCGGTGGGATTCTGGATTGGCTTTGAGCTCAAGCCCGGAATGTTTTATCACTGGCTCGGGGCGGTCGTCTCTGATTTGCGCCGCCACGGAGTCGGCCGGCAGCTGCAGGAAGCGCAGCAGGCCTGGGCGAAGGATCACGGTTACGAATACGTCCGCTGCGAGTGCATGAATCATCAGCGGGAATTTGTACACTTCGCGGTTTCGCTCGGGTTCGATCTCGTCGGGATTCGATGGGATTCGACGCACGCAGACAATCTCATCGTCTTCGAGAAAAATCTCATCGAGTAATACACTCCTTGATTCCCAGCGATCTTTCAGCGTGGCTCGGCGATCAACGGCGTCGGCCGCTGGTCATGGGGATCCTGAACATCACCCCCGACAGTTTCAGCGACGGCGGACGATTTCTCGAGCCCGCCGCCGCGGTCGCACGCGCGCGGCAGATGGTCGACGCCGGCGCGGACTGGCTCGATGTCGGCGGCGAATCAGCGCGGCCGGGCTCGGTGCGCGTCTCTGCCGACCAGCAAATCGCGCGCGTCGTTCCCGTGCTGCGGGCGATTCGCGCGCAGGTTCCGGTTGTCATCTCAATCGATACGACGCTGGGGCCGGTCGCGGCGGCCGCGCTGGATTGCGGCGCGAACGTCGTCAATGACATTTCCGCGGGGCGCGATGATTCGGCGATGTTTCCCCTCGTTGCCGACCGGCGAGTCCCGGTCATTTTGATGCACATGCAGGGTGAGCCGGCTACGATGCAGGTCGCGCCGGAGTATCGCAATGTTGTCATGGAGGTTCGCGAGTTCCTTGCGCAACGCGTTGCCGCCGCTGTCGAAGCCGGCATTGCGAAATCCTTGGTTCTCGTTGACCCGGGCTTTGGGTTTGGAAAGACCGTCGAGCACAATTTGGAACTGCTCCGGCAACTGAAGGATCTGGCGGCGCTGGACCTGCCGATCGTCGCCGGGACCAGCCGCAAGGGTTTCATTGCGAAAGTCACGTCCGATTCGACTGCGGAACGATTGTTCGGCACCGCCGCGTCGGTGGCGTGGGCGTTGGCAAACGGCGCGGCGATCGTGCGTGTCCATGACGTTGGCCCGATGTCTCAAGTGGCATATATGATCCGGGCGATACAAACGGGAAGCGCGCAATTTTTGCCGGGGCACCGGTAGCTAGCTACTGCAAACCGGCCGTAATATAGTCCGAGAATACGTTGCTCCATGATTGCCTCGGCATGGTGTGCATGCTGCCGCGGCCCGACCGATCGTCGGCGTCTTGTCGACCCTAAGCGCCAATGCCATCAAATTTTCTCGACATTTCGCAGTTTCTCCGCCAGATCCATGACATCCCGTGGTGGCGCATTGCGATCGAGCTGATCCTCATCGGGCTGGTCGTTTTCTGGGTCGTCCGCTTCCTGCGGGGAACGCGCGGCGCGCGAATGTTGCGCGGCATCGGATTTATTCTCGTCGCGCTGTTTCTGATCGTTCATCTGCTGGGGGCTGGATTCGACCTGAGGCGCGTTGAATTTCTCTATAACAAGCTTCTCTTCGCGGTGTCATTGATGGTGGTCGTGGTTTTCCAGCCTGAGCTGCGCCGTGCGCTGATGCGGCTTGGTGAGGCGAGCATCTTCAGACGCTATCAGGAAATCGACGAGGAGATCGAAGCGCTGGTCGAATCGGCCACATTTTGCTCCCGACGAAAAATTGGCGCGCTGGTGGCGATCGAGCGGGAAGTTGGGCTCGGCGGTATCGCCGAGAGCGGCACGCGGCTCAACGCCGATCTTTCCGCCGATCTGCTGAATACAATCTTCTGGCCGAACTCCCCGCTCCACGATTTGGGAGTAGTCATCAGCAACGGACGGGTCGCGTACGCGGGAGTGCAATTTCCCCTTGCCGAGAGCGGCGAACTTGAGAAGGAGCTGGGATCCCGGCATCGGGCCGCGGTCGGGATGAGCCAGGAGACGGACGCGGTGATTATGATTGTCTCGGAAGAGACCGGAGACATCAGCATCGCGGAGCGAGGGCAATTGATTCGCAAACTGACGCCGGAAGGACTTCGTGGCCTGTTGAGCGAACTGCTCAACCGCGGCCACGGAGATTCGTTTCGGGAGGCCGCCTGAGTGAGCAAAGCAAGGTCGGCAAACCTATGAGCCCCACGCCATCGGACAAAGCGAAGACTTCGAAGGACCGCGCTGCTTCGCGCAATCCGCACAGTTCGTTTACGCGCGACGTGCTGCTGGGCCTGCGTGCATGGGCGCGGCAGACGTTCTCGCTGGCGTCGGTGCTGAGCGGGCTCAAATCGCTGCTTTGGGTGGCGCCCCTTTCGGTCGTCATCTGGGTGTATGCCGAGCAGGAAGATATCGCGCTGCCGCAGCCGTTCACGATCAGCATCTCGCTGCGCAGCTCCGATCCGACGCGCGTCGTGCGGCTTGTCGACCCGGCCAACGGGAAGATCACGGTCGACCTCGCCGGCGCAAATGCCAACATGCAGCACATTCGCGAGCAGCTTGCGCTGGCTCCCACCCTCCAGATCGACGTTCCGCAATCGAGCCTCTCCAGCACCGGCAACCATCAGATGTCAGGGGCCTTGATCAACGACCTGGATGTTTTTCGGAACAACGGAATCACCGTGAGCAACGTGATTCCGCCGGACCTGACTGTCAATGTCGATGCGCTGGATGACGTTGAGGTCGAGGTGCAGGCGGCGCCCGACGGGAAGAACTTTTCCGCCGCTCCCAGCTTCACGCCCCGCAAAGTCCATATCCGCGCCCCTCGCTCGGTGATCGCCAATGCGAAAGCATCGAACAAACTGGTGGCATACGCTCAAATCAACGAGGCAAGCGAACCGCTCACTCCCGGGGCTCACGATTTGCCGCGCGTGCCTCTGACCGTTCCGTTCACAGACAGCCTTCTGACTATTTCACCCACCACGGTTTCCGCGCATGTCGAAATCAAGAAATCGGACGCCACTCTGGTGTTGGAGGCGATTCCAATCTGGGCGATCGTGCCCCCCGTGGTTGACGACAAATATAAGGCCGTCTATGACCCGCCGTCACTGACCAACGTCGTCGTCAGCGGGCCGGAAGATCAGATCAACGCGCTGCAGACAAAGACCTATCCACTGACGCCCAAGGCAACATTCGAGGTGAATCCCAACCTGTCGATGGTTGGAGTGGATCAGACGGCGCGCCTGCATTTTGATCTGCCGCCGGATGTGCATGTCAGCCCCGATTTTGCCCAACGCACCATCACCTACAAGCTCGTCGAACGCCGCGCGGCTGAATAGCTTTCCGCGTGCGGCTCCGCTGCTACAATCACCCTGACATGGAAGATCACGTCGCTTACGCTCAAACCCTTGGAATCGCGGCGCGTCGGGCCGCGGCACAACTCGTTTCTCTCAGCGGCGAAACACGCAGCGATGCGCTGCGGGAGATTGCCAGATCCATCCGTGAGCAGAGCGCGAAGTTGATCGCGGCCAACGCGCACGACATTCGAGCGGCCCAGGAGGCGGGGCTCGCGCCGGCGCTGGTCGCGCGGCTCAAGCTTGATGAGAAGCGAGTTGCCGCGATGGCCAGCGGCGTCGAGCAAATCGCGGCCCAGACCGATCCGGTGGGACAAATCATCGAGGGCTACGTTCGGCCCAACGGACTGCGCATCCAGAAGGTGCGCGTCCCGCTCGGGGTCGTATTGTTCTTCTACGAGAGCCGGCCCAACGTCACCAGCGACGCGGCGGCGCTCTGCATCAAGAGCGGCAATGCGATCATCCTGCGCGGCGGGAAAGAAGCGTTTCATTCCAACCGCGCCATTGCGCTGATCATTGCCGAGGCGCTGGCCAACGCGCACATCGATCCGGCGGCGGTGCAACTGGTCGAATCGACCGATCGCGCGCTGGTGCCGGTGCTGCTCAAGCTCGATCGCTACATCGATCTGGTGATTCCCCGCGGCGGCGAGAGCCTGATTCGCGCGGTCGTAAAGGAATCGACGATCCCGGTGCTCAAACACTTCACCGGCAATTGTCATATCTACGTCGATGCCGGCGCCCAGACGATGGAAAAGCAGGTGCGCGAGATCTGCGTGAATGCGAAGACCAGTTATCCCGGCGGCGCGGTATGCAACGCGGTCGAGAAAATACTATTTCACAAAGACGTCGCGGAGCGATTGCTTCCGAAAGTCTGCGCCGACCTGGCTGCCAAGGGGGTGGAAATCCGCGGCGACGAGCCAACGCGCAAACTGTATCCCGCGGCAGAGCCCGCGACCGACGGTGACTGGCCGCTGGAGTATCTGGCATTAATTGTCGCGATCAAGGTCGTCGATTCGCTCAACGAAGCCGTGGAGCACATCAATGAATACGGAAGCCGGCACACCGACGCGATTCTGACCCCATCGATCACCAGCGCCGCTGAGTTTACCCGGCGGGTGGACAGCGCCAGCGTCATCGTGAACGCCAGCACGCGGTTCGCCGACGGCGGGGAGTACGGGCTGGGCGCGGAAATCGGCATCAGCACCGATAAGCTGCATTCCCGCGGTCCGATGGGCGCGGCGGATCTGACCAGCTCCAAGTGGATCGTTACCGGCGAGGGGCACGTGCGATAAAATCCGAATGACGAAACCCGAAACCAGAATCAAGCCCGAGTGACGAAGTCCGAATGATACGATCGCTAAAGCCCGACGCGGTTCGCTTCTTTGCCGCGTTTCAACTGCCGGAAATTGAGCTTGCAACCAGTCCGCTCCATGGCGATTTCGATTCTGGTTTCGGGTTTCGTCATTCGGGCTTGATTCTGGTTTCGGGTTTCGTCATTCGGGTTTATCGAGCCATCTCCGTCCTTCCCAGCCCCGCCCCCCTCCCTGTTTCCAAATCGAGCTTAATTTGCTCCCAAGTCGATCCGATTGCATGTTGTCGCAACGAGAAATCGACTATGGGCAACTCAGACCGTTTCAATCCTTCGCCTCGACCCGTCGGCCCGGCTGCGCCGATTTCCCCGGCTTCAATGCAACGGACGGCCTTGCAGGCCGCTTTGCCCGCGAAATCGCCCCAGGGGGAGCGAGACGCGCGCGCCCGGCTCGATGCGATCCGCGAGGCGCCGGAACGCTGGGATGGCCTGGCGTAACGCCAAATGCCAGCGCCTGCGCCCCAGTGCATTTCGTTCAGATCGTTTTGCTGCTATCTTTGCCACGACGCGCGACAGTGCGCTGTTGAGAATCTCTTAGCCGCCTTACCGCGGGGCAGCATCACCTTTTGCACGATCGTATTCGCGCACGATTCTTTATTAAATTGACCCAAACGTCCGATAATGAACGAATAGAGGCACGGAGGCCTAACCGTTGGCGGATGTCTTAGATCAGTCCGAGGTGGACGCACTGCTTGCCGCGGTCGATAGCGGGCAGGTGGCGCAGGAACCCGCGCCCAATATTTTCGGCAGCAATGGAACCAGCCAGGTCAGCGTACAGATCTACGACTTCAAGCGCCCCGAGCGCGTCAGCAAAGATCAGATGCGAGCCCTCGAAGGGCTCCATGAAGGCTTCGGACGAAACTTCGGCGCAGCCATCTCCGGGTATCTGCGCACCATTATCGAAGTATCCGTCGCTCACATCGAGCAACTGACCTACAGCGAATTTATCCATTCGCTGCCCAACCCCACCTGCTTCAATCTGCTCAAGGCCGAGCAACTCGACGGGCAGCTTTGCCTGGAAATCAGCCCGCTGATCATTTATCCGATCATCGATCGTCTGCTCGGCGGCAGCAACGCCGACCTGTTCATCCCGCAGCGTCCGCTCACCCAGATCGAGCAACGGCTCGTGCAACGCATCACGGATCGGGCCACGCACCATCTCTCTGAAGCATGGAGCAACCTCACGCCGGTCACGTTTTCCGTACAGGATTTTGAGAGCAACCCGCAGCTCGTGCAGATCGTTCCGCCAAACGAAACGGTGGTGGTGGTTGGCTTTGAATTGAAGATGGGCAACCGCGCCGGAACAATGAGCCTGTGCATTCCCTACAACGTCATCGAGCCGATCATGGGCGTGCTCAACGCGCAGAACTGGTTCACGTATCAGCGGAAGACCGGGCAGGACGATCAGTCGCGAAAGCTCACCCGCTCGGTGCAAAACGCCCCGGTCGAAGCGCGTGCCTTCCTCGCTCAGACGACGATGCGGCTGGAAGACCTGCTGTCGCTGCAGGTCGGTGATCTGATCACCACCGAAAAAGACTGCCGGCGGGACGTATTGATCCAAGTCGAGGGACGAAACAAGTTTTTGGGGCAGATTGGGCAGTTTCGCGGCAACCGCTCGGTGAAGATCACGCGGGCCTGCCAGACTCCCGAGGCGACCAAAGCCGAGAAAAACGGGGAGGCCACATGACCCGGGCCATCAGCGCGCCGGCAACGACGGCGGCTCCCGTGCAGGAGGCTGCGTTCAATTATCTCGGCCGTTCCGAAATGCCGCTGATCAGCCTCGTTTTCTTGTTGCCATTGATTGTTCTCTACGAAGTTGGAACTCGCTATTTTACCACGGCCGCGCGACATGGGCGGGATGAGCAGATCATTGCGTTCAACCTGATGCAGCGGTTCTTTGCGTTCGTGGGGGCCGACGGACGCCACCTGCCAGCGATGTCGGTTGCCGGTGTCCTGCTGGCCTGGCATATCGCACGCAAGGATTCCTGGGAGATCGACATTCGGGTGCTTCTGGGAATGGCAGTGGAGAGCGGGCTGTTGACCATCCCACTGATTTTGCTGGGCATCGCCCTGCCGCGGTACTTTCCCTTGGCGGCGGTGGCAGGGCCCCGCGCCGACAGGCTGATCCTGGCGCTAGGGGCAGGCGTCTACGAGGAGTTCTTTTTCCGGCTCGCCCTTTTCGCACTTCTGAGCCTCTTGCTGCGCGATCTGCTCAAAGCAGGGCGTACCGCGACCCATCTATTAGTGGTGGCAACCTCGGCCATATCCTTCTCTGCCTACCATTACTTGAGCCCAAACGAACACTTTCAGCTCCAGACGTTCATCTTCCGAACAATTGCAGGCGCCTATTTTGGGGTGGTATTTTTGATGCGTGGATTCGGCATAACCGCAGGTTCTCACTGCTTTTACGACCTGTTTATCACGTTGCTCTGATTGACGTGGCAAAGATGTGCAGGAAAATTTATCTAGTCTTTCGTGACTGATATTTCTATACTTCTTCGATCGAAATCCGCATTGGGCGGAGATCAAGATGATCCGGCGGGTAGTAGGCCCAGTTATGGATGACTCGGCTTGCTTCCCTTTTTTGTTGACTCGAAATACCCGCAGTGGCGCATCATCTTCCGGGGGCGGCGACGCCCTATAATTCCTTTTAACCAGGGAACACATGAGTTCTCCTAGAAAGAGCATGGATGCCATGCCGAATCGAACCAAACAACGTCGTGCCGGGGGCTTGACCCTCCTGTTGTACCAGCGAACGCTCCATCCGGAGCTGTTCAAGATCCTCGCTACCGATCAGGTGAGCCGCCGCGCGTATAACGCGGATATCTGGCTCGTCGAGGGCGGCCATGTGATCAGCTTCGTAGCTGGCAAGACCGCATTGACGGAAGTCATTGCCACCAATCATGATCCGCTCATCGAGCGCAACTTCCTCCAGTCGATCCCCTGTCGCGGCGAGAAGTATCACGAGATGAACGTCGGCGACAACATTCGCTACATGATCAGCACCCAGGAAGAACAGCTCACTCAGACGCTTTATGACGCAACCCGCCAGGAGATCAGCACTTATGCTGATCGTCGCGAGCTGATGTCAGCCGAAAGCGCTCCGACCGCTGATGGCGGCGGATACCTCAGCGTTCTTGATATCGAACGCCGCAGCCATGAGCTGCTCGTTCAGAGCTTCCACCTCTTCGACGAGAGCCTGCTGGTCATGAAGACCCAGGCGATTATCGAAGTCCTCAAAGGCGTCTGAGCAGCGTCGAAAATCTCTCACAGAAGAAGCCCGGCCAAAATGGCCGGGCTTTTTTTGCACTTCAAATTCCCGCGCTCGCGTCCGTAAAGGTAAACGCAGCAAGTCCCGAGAGTGGATTCTCACTGCCTTCGATGGCAGCGGAGGGCGATTCCCCTGTAGCACAGCGGTGTCGGCTGTGATTCGGCCACAGCCGAGACGGCTGTGCTACGTAATTCCGTCACCGGTGGCTTCGATTGATCAAGTTAATTGTGCGCGAGCACTATACGGGTTCTGAACCGCCCCTCCAGACTCGCTCTACGTCGACCCTTCCTGCGGCCCCTGCTCCTCCGGAAACAGCGCGTCCTCCAGCCGCTTGAGGATCAGCCGCGTCGGCTCTTCCTGATAGACGAAATTGTCAAGCTGGAACTGCCGCGGCTTTCCCTCTGTCCGCGCGGGCTCGCCCGAGCCGCTCGGCACGCTTGGCACCGGTTCGTACTCGATCCTCGCAACGCCCTTCCGCTCCCATTTGGATTTGTCGATCAGCGTGATCGCATCGACGGGAATGGGATCGTGGCCGGGCACGTGGAGGGTCTGGCCGGAGAGACGGTATTGGCCGCGCGACGTGTACAGGAAGTACGCCAGCGCCAAAAAACCGACCGGCGGCAGCGAGACGCCGAGCAACTGGTTCAGAAAAATGTCACGGTCGGAATGCGGCTTCTCGCGGGGCATCTGCTGCTGCTTCTGCAGGTCCGAGGCCTCGCGCGCCTGCTTCGGCCAGTTGTAGAAGCCGTCGTAGCAAAACCACAGGCCCATCCCCACCAGCATCAGCACGATCAGATATCGCTTCGTCCGAAACGATCGATCGGGAAGTGCGATGACATCAGCCTGGGGACCGCTCATCATCGGCTCGCCAAGTGGAGATCGCGCAGCAATTGCTCGATCGCCTCGGTTGCAGATTGAACCAGAGCTTGGCCGTCGCTGTGTTTCCGGGCCTGCAGGTCGCGCCGAAACTCCGCGAGCTGGGCGGCAAGACGTTCCCCCTGCCGGGAGATATCGGTGGCGAGTTGCTGGTCGGTGCTCATGGCCATTACGAGCGGGATGCGATGGCCGTCGAGATCGGCCGGAGAATCCGCGGGACGATGTACGTTGTGCAGAGCGCATCGGCACGCTGGGCCATTTGCGCAAAGAGCACTTCGAGCGGCTCCTTCGGGCGATCACCCCAATAGCGCCTGACAATCAGATATACGCTGATCACGTCGTCGGAATAGTCTCCGGTGCGCACCTGATAGCTGTTGGTGCGCGTCACCACGTCGATGCGCGCCTGCAGCCGGCAGTCGTCGCTGAGGCTCACCGTCACCGATGGCTGAAAATCCACCGCTCGCGCCGGGCTCTTCGGTGAGGCAATTGAGCGGGCACTCCGCCAGCAGGCTCTCCGCGATGATCTCGTCGTGATTGCCGCCGAAGGGAAGATCAAAGCCAAAGAGGACGTCGAGGTAATCGATCTCGATCGGGCTGATTCCCAGGTGATGGGGCGCGGCCTCGAGCAGCATGGTGTGAACTCCCATCGACTGCTCGACACTGGGAGGATTCACATGGCCGCTGGAAAGGCGCTTGGGCTCGAGGCTCACCCAGCGGTACGCATGACTGCTGCGCTCTTCCTCGAGATTGAATTCGCCGCTGTCGTTTTTCCGGAACCGGGTCATCCCCGGATAACTTTTCTGCACGCGCTCGAACAGGTGCAGCAGCGTCTCACGATTGTGCGGCAGCGCCATCTGCGACCCCAGCCGCATGTTCACGTAGAAGTCTTCGCAAAATGTGTTGTACGGATGAGACATACCAATCTCCCAGTCCCACTGGCCTTGCAGTTGGTTTTCCAATTGCCAGCCACTGTCTCAAAACAGCCCGTGCGCCGTCCGATGTTCTGAGACACAGGCTAACATCGGCCACCGTGCCCGGCAAAGTGTAGCCGAACTCTTTTACAACGAGCAAGCCCCCCGACAGGTTCGTTTGACTGCGAACGGACACGGGGAACCGAGGCTGCAAGCAGCCCTCGGCGTTGAAGAGGTGCTCGCCGTGAACGCCGAGGGTGCTTGCACCCGTGGAAAATCTGGAGGAGGACGATGGACTCGCTTGAGGTGCTCGCCGTGAACGCCGAGGGTGCTTGCACCCGTGGAAAATCTGGAGGAAGACGATGGACTCGCTTGAGGTGCTCGCCGTGAACGCCGAGGGTGCTTGCACCCTCGGTTCCGCTCTCCGCGGATTTCGTTGAATGCACGACGTTCTCTGCGCACTGCTCCCTCTCCCGGAAAATAGCGGGAGAGGGGTAGTGCGCAGAGACGGTCGTGCATCCGATTCCGTTGACCCGCGCCGAACATCCGCATAGAACCACGACGATGCCCAAGCCCGTCTACGCTCTGGTTGGCTCCGACACCTTTCTGCAGTTGCAGCGGCTGGAAGATATTTTGCGCGAGTTGCCCGGCAACGCCCAGCGCACCGACCTCGACGGCGAGCGCTGCGAGCTGGCGGAAGTGCTCGACGAACTGCGCAGCTTCGCGATGTTCGGCGGATCGAAGCTGGTCAGCGTGCGCAACGCAGACGCATTTCTCACCCGATTCCGCGAAGCGCTTGAGTCGTACGTCGCCGCGCCATCCGAGGCCGCCACGCTCGTGCTCCGGTTGGCGTCGCTGCCGTCCAATCAGAGAATTTATAAGGCAATTGCAAAAGTCGGAAAGATCGAGGACTGCAATCCGCCGAAGCTCAAGGACATTCCGCAGTGGATCATCTCACGCGCCGCGGCACACAAAGTGCGGATCGATCCCGATGCCGCGCGGCTGTTATGCGACTACATCGGCGACGACCTCGGCCGACTCGATAACGAGATGGCCAAACTCGCGATCAGCGCCCCGGCGGGGCGCATCACCGCCGCGGAGGTCACCACCGGCGTCTCGTTTCAGCGCGAGCAGGAAATGTGGGACATGACCGGCGAACTTGCCGCCGGGAGGTCAGCCGAGGCGCTGCGGCGCTGGCGGCATCTGGTGCAGTTGGATCCTTCCGCCGAGTTCCGCGCCGTCACATGGCTGGGAATGTGGCTCGAGAACGTGCGCAAGGCGATCGCCATGCGCCGCAGGGGAATGAATGCATTCTCCATCGGATCTGCGCTGCGCATCTGGCCGCGGGAAAATCAGGAGCCATTCGTGCGTACCGCCGAGGCGCTGGGCGCTTCCGGTGCGGCGCGGCGCTCGATTTGCTGGCCAAAGTGGACTACCAGTCGAAATCCGGAGTGGGAGATGCGGTGACGAACGTCGAAGGATTTATTCTGGAGATGGCACAGCTCAATGCGGAGTCACGGTAAACTCGTTTCAGGTTTTCCGCACACTACGGCACCTGCAAATCCGCGTCCTCGGAAGTTGACGTTTCACCCCCCGCGCCGATGGAAGAAACCGGCGTAGACCACCATGTTTCGCATCAGTTCTGTCGCGCTCTTGGGCGAATAACCGTCGATGCCATCGACGTTTTGTCCCACCATTCCTTCAGTCAGATCCTCGCGGCTGTAAAAAACTTCGGTGCGTCCGCCGTGTTCGATCACCCGAATGCGGGGGGAATGCAGGTCGCCCACGAGAATGGTGCGGGCATACGCGCGATAGGCGACGGACTGAATCGCCATCTTCGGAAGACCGAACATGGGGTGATCCGGCTGCAGCGTGTCGGCCAATCCCTTTTCCGCGTCGGCGCCGAAGATGGTCTTCAATTCCGCCTCGATCGAGTCCGCAAAATCCGCGCTGCCGCCTGCGGCATCGATAATCAACGTCCCTCCACGGTTGGTCCATTCCAGCAGCGCGGACCGCTGATCGTCGGTGAGTTTGATCTTGGTGGTGCCGGTCAGATGGGCGACCTTATAGGGGGCAAGCGCCCCGGCGTCCAGTTTTACCGGCGTGACCGTGACGTCCACTTTGGCGTCGTTGTGGATGACCGCCGCCATGCGCTTCCATGCGCCGGGCTCCGGGTCCCAATTGTCACCCAGCTCGAGCCGGGCGACGTTCAGCTTTCGGTCCGGAACAATTTTCGGGTCAGACAAAACCACATGCGTTCGTCCTTTGACCGAGGGATTCTTGTCGACGGCGTACATGAACGCGTCGGCCCCAACCTGAAATAGCTCGGAGCGGGTTTGATCGGCACGCACCTGCCAGGCGCGGCCGGGATCCGCCTGCGGAACCAGCAGCATGAGCTCGCGCACTTCGTTGCTCAGACCGCGCACGACCGGCTTGGTTCTCCACGTCGCTGCAGGGTACTGCTCGAGCATATAGATCGGATGCCCGCGCGGAAGATCGCGGAACTCCCTCCCGAAGAGCGTCGTCCCAAGCTTCTCAAAGCTCTTCGCAAACGCGTCGCTTCCGCAGTCGGCGTTCCCGAAGATCACGCCCCCGAGGTAGACATACTCACGCAGCTTCTCCATCTCGTCCTTGGTGAAGCTCAGCTCCGTATCGCCGCTGATGTAGAGCACCGGCGCTTCGATCAGCTCGGTGGCGGTGCGCGGCAGATTGACAATTTGCCAGTTGACGTCCGTCTCGCTCTGGCGGATGAACCAGCGCAGCACGTTCGCCACGTCGCGCGGGCGCTGATTCCAGTGCCCCTCCGTCGCAGTCTGTCCGCTTGCGTTAGCGGCGGCCGTGGGCGCGGCGTTGGCGAGATTGTAATCCAGCTTGTTGACCAGCACGGGCGCGCGGCCGCGCGCAGGAATAGCAGTGCGTATGACGTAGCCACCGCCGGCGTGGCGCCGACAAAATTGGGTTGCCATGAGCCGTCTCGCTTCTGGCTCTTGACGACCCGATCGGCGTCTTCCGCAAACCAGTCGTGCGAGCCGAAATACTTTCTTCCGCTGGCGACGCCGATACGCTCAACTCCGTAGATGGAGTAGAGGTTGTCTGCTTTCGTAAAATGGTCGGCCATCCAGGCGAGCCCTTTTTCGATGTTGTCGTTGGTGATATTGCCGTTGCAGGCGCTTCCTCGTTCGGCGTAAATATAGTCCTGCGTGATGAAAAGGGTTGCGACGCCCGCGGCGGTCATCGATGCCGATGTCTGCCCTTTGCTGACGGAGCCCTTTGTGGTCGGCGTGGAATCATAAGACCACGCGCCGTCTGGAAACTGCTGGTCGCGCCAGTGCTTGTCCAGCAGGCGCCAAACATCCACGGAGACCTCCGTGCCCGCCTGCTCGCAAGCCCACAGGCCCAGCACCCCATACTGGCTGACGCTGTGATCCAGCCGCTTTCCCCGGCCATTCCCATAATCCCAGAATCCCTGATTGATGGCGGCCTTGTTGTTGATGCCGTTGAGCAGCAGGTCGCGATCCTTGCGGATCGAAGCATTCAGCCAACTGCTGTTCTCCGCCGTCACCGGAATCAATTGCCAGACATTGGCGCGAAGCCCCAGGGCGTAAATGCCGATCACATCCGCCTTGCGGAGAAAGTCGATCGCCTTGGCCATCGCCGGTTCGGTTGGCTTGGCTCCGCAGGCAAGCAGCGCGTACGTGGAAAGCGCCGTGAAGCCGCCGAAAGTATCTCCCTGCATCTTGTCATGCGCGTGACTCGTGCCGACGCGCGTCAAATCGTTTTCCCACTGCCCGGTGGGCTTCTGCTGGCTGAGTACAAATTTCTGCCCCTTGTCAATCGCGGCATCGATCTCGTCCGGCGTAGCGCCCCATCCGGTCGCGGGGCTCGATGCGATCATCAATAATACGGTGGCAATGCTGAATGAAAGACCATTTGAGCCCAGTGTCATGGCTTTCTGTCCCTCGTTCGACACGCACGCCTCGCCATGCGTACGTTGGATGCGCCCCATTGACTCCTTTAAGTTAACAATTCCTTCATCGGAAATACAACGAATACCGCCCGCTCAACACTCATGCTCAACACTGATGCGTTGCCCGGCGCATCCGGCGCGGCTACCCTTCTCTGCCGGATCGGTGACTGCGTCCGGCGGAGAGATTGATCATGAAGAATGGCAGAATTGCTCGCCCATCGCCAACTCGATCGGCTCTGAAGGTTTCGCTTACCCAAATGAGCTGCTCGGAAGATCCGCGCGACAACCTCCACCGGCAAGTGCGTCTGATCGAACAGGCGGCCGCGGAGGGCGCGCAGATCATCTGCACGCAGGAGCTGTTTCGCAGCCAGTACTTCTGCCAGGTCGAGGATCATCGCTTCTTCGAGCTTGCCGAGACGATTCCCGGCCCCAGCACCGAAGCGCTCTGCGAGATCGCCCGCCGCACCCAGACGGTGATCGTCGCATCGCTCTTCGAGAAACGTGCCGCCGGGCTGTACCACAACACGGCCGTCGTGATCGACGCGGATGGGTCCATTCTCGGCATCTATCGCAAGATGCACATTCCCGACGATCCACTCTACTATGAGAAGTTCTACTTCACGCCCGGCGACACCGGGTTTCGCTCCTGGCAGACACGCTACGCCAACATTGGCGTCCTCATTTGCTGGGACCAATGGTTCCCCGAAGGCGCACGTCTCACCGCGCTGCAGGGCGCGGAGATTCTGTTCTACCCAACCGCCATCGGCTGGCATCCTTCGGAGAAGGCCGAGTTCGGACTGCCTCAGCACGATAGCTGGGAGCTGATGCAGTGCTCGCACGCGGTTGCCAATGGGTGTTTCGTGTGCGCCCCCAATCGAATCGGCCTCGAGAAGATCATCGGCGCAGACGGAAAGCCGGTCAGCGAAGACGGCATCGAATTCTGGGGTCAGTCGTTTGTTGCCGGGCCTGACGGGCAGATCGTTCGCAAGGCCTCGTCTGACCGCGAAGAAGTGCTGACGGTGACGTGCGATTTGGCACGCGTTGAATTCAGCAGAACGCACTGGCCGTTTCTCCGCGATCGGCGGATCGACGCCTACGGCAATCTCACCCGCCGGTTTGTTGATGCCGAATGATCCGCTGGCCCTTTTCGGAAGCACTGCATGAGCTCACCTCGCGTTCTCGACCGAACTCCTGCCGCACTGGGTTATCGATTTCCACCGGAATGGCATCCGCATACCGCGACATGGTTCAGTTGGCCGCGGCCGGAGGGAATCTCGTTTCCCGACAAATATCACACGGTTCCTGAAAACCTGGCGCGGATCATTCGCGAAATCGCGCCACGCGAGCGCGTTGAGATCAACGTTCCCAATGGCAACTACGCAACCCTGGTTCGCGAGCAGCTTCTGTCCTACGAATGCCCGATCGATAACGTTCATTTCCACCTCATCAAGACCAACGAGAGCTGGTGCAGGGACCACGGACCCGCATTTGTCTTGAAGCAGCAGGGGAAAAAAGCCGGTGCCGCGATCGTCGACTGGGGATTCAATGCCTGGGGTGGAAAATATCCCCCCTTCGATGATGACGACGCGGTGCCGACGCGAATAGCCGAGGAGCTGAAGCTGCCGGTTTTTTATCCGCGGATCGTGATGGAAGGCGGCGCTGTCGATTTCAACGGCGAAGGGACGATTCTCACGACAACGTCGTGCCTGCTGAACAAGAACCGCAATCCGCATTTGGGCAAACCCGAGATCGAGCAATACCTCAAGGATTACTACGGCCAGGAACAGGTGCTCTGGCTCGGCGAGGGAATTGTCGGAGACGACACTGACGGCCACGTCGACGATCTGGCAAGATTCATCAGTCCGCGAACGATCGTCGCAGCGGTTGAAAAAGATCCGAAGGACGAGAACTACCAATTGCTCCGCGACAACCTCCGCCGGCTGCAGCGGCTGCGCGATCCGCGCGGCAGAGCGTTTGAAATTGTCGAGTTACCGATGCCGGGCGTGCTTGAGGAAGACGGGCAGCGCCTGCCCGCGACGTACGTCAATTTTTACTTCGTCAATGGCGCGCTGCTGGTGCCAACGTATCGGCACCGGACAAACGATCAGATCGCAATCGAGACGCTACAGCGGCATTTGCCGAAACATCAGGTCATCGGAATTGATTGCGTCGAGCTGATCTGGGGGCTCGGCGCGATTCACTGTCTCACGCAGCAGCAACCCAGCTTCTGAACTATATGACCTTGCGCGATTACGCGCTTCCAAAAACCGTTTAGCGGCTGCCCTAAGGGCAGCATACTGCTGGCACGTGCGCTTAATCGCGCACGTTCATTTAGGAAACAGTCTTCGCTTCGAGAGCTCCCGCGCGGTCTGATGCAGTCTTCGCGTCGCCTGGCGTCTTCGTGTCGACTGCGGCTTTGCCGTCGCTCGTGCTCTTGTCACTGGCGGTCTGCACAGGCGCGCTCTTGTGCCCATTTTCGTCGAGAATGAACACCGCCGCGGCGATGACGCTCGTCCAGAGCCCCGCCTTATCTCCCTCGGCGGTCTGCACGATGGCGCGGGTCTTCACGATTTCGCCCGAGAGTTTGAACTCCTGCTCGCGCTCGTCCCAAGCCTTGTCCGCGTCGAACGGAACATTCAGCGTGGTGGCAAGCATCGTGGCGGCGAGATCCTCCACCAGATCCTCGGTCTTCTTCTCGCTCATCCCGTACCCGTGATGCTCGGCGATGTACCCGTAGGCATGACTGCGGGGAATCGCCAGCCCGATCCCGGCGCAGATGAGACGGTTCGGCTCATCCGTCGCCGCTTCGGCCAGAACCACGAAGGTAATCTGCCCCGGCTTGAGCTTCGGCTGCCCTTCCCGGACCGGAATGATCTTGCAGACCGTCGGATAAATTGACGACACGCGCACGAGGTTCTGTCGTTCGATCCCCGCGTCGCGCAGCGCCAGCTCAAAGCTCTGCAGCTTGTGAATGTGCCGGCCCACGCCCTTCGTGAAGAAGACTTCCTTGGGCACCATGTCCTGCGCGTTATTAATTTGCATCGACAATTCGTCTCCTGTCCCGTCCATCCGGGTCCGAAGCGCGGGATTATAGCGTCCGCCCGGAAGACGCAAAGACGTCTGGAAGAAATTTCTGAGAGGGAAGAGTTTAAGAAAGGCAGGAAGCAAGAAAGGCACAAAGGCACGAAGGGTGAGGAAGGGGAGCAGAAGAGAGGCGACAGGTTTGAGGAAGCGAATCTGACAAAACATTCCGCCGCGCAGCGTCCTCCCCTTCGTGCCTCCGTGCCTTCGTGCCTTCGTGCCTTGGCCCCTCCGTGCCTCCGTGCCTTCGTGCCTTGCCCCCTTCGTGCCTTGCCCCCTTCCCCCCTCAAATCGTCCTATTCCAATCCGGCGGAAGGATCAGCACCGGAATTTTTGTATTCTTAATCAATTCCACCGGAACGTTCCCCGCCAGCAGACGCGCGAAGACGTTTTTCCCGGTCAGACCGAGCACGATCATGGATGCCTCCCGCTCGACGGCAGTGTTCAGAATGGCTCGTGCAATATCGTCGCTGAAAAGAAGCAGGTCCTGCACGGCCACCCCGCGCGTGACCAGTTTTTCCCGCAGATAGCGGATCGCCGATTCCCCTTCGGCCTGTTCCTGCTCGCGCATCTGCCCGCCGCTGGGACGGGAAACATGCACCACGAGGATTTCCGCCGCCAGCCGTTTGGACAGATCGACGATGCAGTCCACCACCTTCTGGGCGGCGTAGTTGCTGCTGACGGCAAGAAGAATCCGGCTCATAGGAACCTCACTCTAACGTCATTGGGCCCGATTCGCACAACGTTTGCCCGAATCCTGTCTGTCGGATCAGGTCCCTCATACGCCGCAGGGCTTTGCCGCGATGGCTGATCTGATGCTTTTGCCCGGCCGACAACTCGGCGGTGGTCTGCTTCAATGACTCGATATAAAAAAGCGGATCGTACCCAAACCCATTGCTGCCCCGCGCCTTGCGCAGCATGCGTCCCTCGACCGTGTCGCGCGTGGTGAAAATAATTCGCCCTTGCGGATCGGCCAGCGCCAGCACGCAGACGAACCGGGCGCTCCGCCGATCGTCAGGAATCGGCTCAAGCTGAGCCAAGACGGTCGCGTTGTTATCCGCATCACCCGCGCCCGTCCCGTGCAGCATCGCCCAACGCGCGCTGGCAACGCCCGGCGACCCGCCCAGCGCATCGATTTCCAGTCCGCTGTCGTCCGCCAGCGCCCAACTCCCCGTTTGCCGGGCATAGCCCGATGCCTTGAGACATGCGTTCGCACGAAAGGTCCGGCCAGTTTCTTCAACCTCGCGCGTTTCCGGATGGTCTGACAGATCGCTCCACACCCATTGGTCGGATGCGAGCATTTCGCGAAACTCGCGCGACTTTCCAGAATTCCGTGTAGCCACCACGATCCGCAATTCAATGCTCCCCGATCGTGCGCAGCTTCCCGAGCGTCGTATCGTTGCTGTCCACCGGCGGCACCACCGACCGAGCCGGGGATTCCTGCACCGCATCCCGATCGTTGTCCTTTGCCGACCCATCGTGGTGCGGGATCTCGACCAGAAACGACGAAGCCGGATACTCCTTGCCCTGCTGGTCTTTCTGAGTCATGACGTAACCATTGACCGCGTTCTCGGGAAACTCGTTGATCGCTTTCTGCAGCGTCGGATCATCAACCTCCAACTTGGGAGCGATGACCGGCACCGGATTCCCGTTGCTGTCGTGCAACTGAGGAATGGCGCCTTCGGGAGCCGGCTGACTCAATACGACAATCGGTGTGTCGGCATTGTTGTTGTGCGCGACGCCGGCGGCCTGCTGACGCACTGCCGCCCGTGGCCATGCCCCAACACATACCGTGCTCATCGCGTCCGTGTGATAGTAATATGCCTCGATCCCCTGCGCCTGCGCGTCGCGAACCGCTTGAACCGCACGCTCCCAATGATCCGGCGTCTGACAGAACGCCGCAATCTGCAGCGACCAGTACATATCCGCCGGCGTGTTTGCCAGGTCCCACTCCGGCGGCGCCGACGGATTGGGCGATGAAAGAGGCACAAACTGGCTCGCCGCGAATTCCCGATCCCCCGCGTCGTTGGTCAGACTTTCCACGGCGCGTTTATCCGCCCGCGCCCGCGGCGTGCCCAACTCGGTGTAATAGCCGTAGTACAGAATACTTTCGTCGTCGTGATGCACCAAATGCCAGCCGCTCAAATGTGATTGCTGAAGCAGATCCTCCTTCACCCGATTTGAGACCAGCACGTGATCCGGTCCGCGAAAGGCCGAGCAGAAGATCGTCCACTGCGCCCCGCCGGCGGCGCGGGTGAGCCGGCTGCGGCCGCTGCCGTATGGGCGCCGGCCGCAGCTCCATTCATCGCAACTTCATTAGCGCGCTGCGCAGGAGGCGGCGCCGCGGAAGCCGCCGGCGGCGGAACGCGCTCACTCGCAGGAGGCGCCTGATCTTCGCTGCAGGCGCCGGCGGCCAGCGCCATCAACACTGCTCCGAAACAAAGAAATCGCTTCATGCTCAACTCCGATTCAGTCAGCCAGGGATTCTAGCAAATACGCCTGCAAAAATCGCAGGTTCTCCCGCTTTCACGGCCGTCGGGAGCGGCGCGGGGTGTGGCGCTCGAAACTACGATCGGCTCCGAGTAGGGCGGGATTCATCCCGCCGATCTATTGGCCGGCCGAGAAAACGGCGGGATAAAATCCCGCCCTACCATCGCAAGATCCGCAATCGCCACAATGCAAAGTGACACCCGCCGTCGCGCGCGCGGCTTTCCCAGCACGCCATGATGGTGCGCATCCTCTCCGGGCCGCCTCTTCCCCCTCCCCTGGTACTCCGGGCGAGGGCCGGCGTGGGAGCGGGCTGCGTTGTCAGCACGCTCATGACCTGTCACGCCCTGACCCTCCCGCACCGACCCCCGGCCGCTCACGAATCCCAGTCCCGCGTGAGCGCCGGCCAGATGATCCTCAGAGACCCGACGTTCACCGCCCGCGCCCGCTCAAGATTGATGAGCCCGGACTTGGGATGATCCCACCACCCCGCAAGACGCTGGAACGCCCCCGCGTAAACCTGAGGCGACGAGGCGCCGCAAACATCTCCGCCGTTCACCGTCGTCGATTCTCCCAACCGGCCGATGGCCCACGCGACATCCTCGGCGCTGAACAAACCGGCCTCCCAATCCGTCACAGCATCTTCTGCGCGAAGACAATCCATGTCGACCGTCACATACAACGGCGTGCCCTTCTGCTCATCGGCGAAGCGCTCGAAATCCCCGCGCCAGTGATCTCGGGAGACTCCGCGAAAACGTTTGGCTGCCGCCGACGACTGCCGCTCGGACCACGGAAAGATCTCAAGTCGTCGGGAGCGCAGCGCCTCGCGATTGCGGAACCAGCGGTTGGGACGATCCATTTCAAAGTTGCCGCACCCCCAGACGCTCACCCGCTCCACACCCGCGCACTCCAGCGCGCGGTTCACCCACCCGCCGCATGCCCAGCGCGGCGGACGAACGTCCCAGTCGGGATGATTGTCGAAACAAACGACTCGAATCGGGCGTCGCGCCGCCTCCTGGGCACGGCGCACTAACATCGCCGACAGATGGTGAAAGTCCCCCGAGCCGTAGAGAAAAAAACGCGCGTCTTGCGCCAGCAGCTCCCGCGAAAAATCGCGCACATCATCTTCTCGCGTGATGTACCGCAATCGAGGCCCCCATTCCCGAAAATCGATCGTCCGGATCGGCAGCGCATCAGCCGGCCAGGCTCCGTCAAGATCGAGATGCAGCAACGCCTCCACGTACGTGTAACCTTCAATGAGCGGCCGACTCCCTCCGATCCCCGCGTGCTGCCGTCGATCTCGACGTCGGGCGCAACCTGATGAGCGCCGAACTTCCTCCGATCCCTCGCTCCCTGTACTCCGCAGAAGGCGCCCTCTGATCCCCTCTCCCGGTACGCCGGGAGAGGGCCAGGGTGAGGGTGATTTCGAGCACCAACGGCGCTCGGCATCCCAATCAAACTTACCCCATCGCACGGAATCCACCGCATTCAATCGGAATCAATCGAGCTTCTCTGGCTCCAGCCCGATGTTCTTCTCGCCGGCGGCTTTCTTTTCCTGATATTTCTTCACCCACGTCTCGAAGCTTTTCCCCGCCGCCGTATCGCGGCCGCTGAACGCGAGCCGTGCGATGTCGCTGTAGCGAACGCTGATCTTTTCGTCACGATCCTTGGGGAACAGCCGCACGATGCACTCGGCCAACGCCGGCCCATTGCTGCGACGATCGAAGATATAACCCTCGATCTCGCTCCCATCCTTGAGCCCGATCGTCACATCCCCGCGATAGTCAAAAGCCTTCTCCAGCGCCAGGCGGATTTCGTCCTCGCTGGCCAGCGCCGGAATCGTTCCTTCAAGCTGTTCGTGAACAAACCCCGGCGCATGTTCCGCCCCCTCCACGTCAAACGGCCGACCCTTCGTTTCCTGCGGCACAATCACTCCTTCCCAATCGATCCCGAAAGCTGCGTCAGAATGCTTCCCTCCCCCGTTTAGCGGCCGCCCGAAGGGCCGCGCGCGATGCCCCGCAACCCGCGCCGCCCCCCGCAACACCGCGCCGGCCCCCCCCGCAACACCGCGCCCCGTAACCCCCCAGGCTCCCCGCGCCACGCTCCTCCCAAACTTCCTCCCCCTCACACACTCACGCCTTCCCTCTTCTCCGCCGACTTCACCCCTCGCATCGTCAGCGAAACCAACTTCGCCGCCGGCGCATGCGGCATCGGCTCTTCCGCCAGCGATTCCATCGCCTCGGGATTGCTGTATCTCCCACCAAACAGCGTCGCTTTCGCCGCGCCCAGCAACCCGCCGATCGACGTGAAAGTGTCGTCGACCGCGCTGGCTTCGTAGCCGCTGTGCACCATGCAGTTCGCGCACTTGGGATTGCCGCTCTCCGTGCCGTATTGGTCCCACTGCGTGGATTCCATCAGCTCGGCAAACGTGTCGGCATATCCGTCCTGCAGCAGATAGCACGGCTTCTGCCACCCAAAAACGTTGTACGTCGGCATCCCCCAGGGCGTGCAGCGATATTGCCGCTTGCCCATGAGAAATTCCAGGAACAGCGGGCTCTGATTAAACCGCCACGACTTCTTCCGGTTGCTCAGAATCTTCGTGAACAGCCGCCGCGTTTTCGCCCGGCCCAGAAAATGCTCCTGATCCGGAGCCTTGTCATAGCTGTACCCCGGCGAGAGCATCATCCCCTCGACGCCCAGCTCCATCATCTCATCGAAAAACGCTCTGACGCTGTTCGGATCGGTTCCATCGAACAGCGTCGTATTCGTCGTCACCCGGAACCCGCGGGCGATCGCCGCCTTCACTCCCTCAACGGCAATCTCGTACCCCCCTTCCCGGCAGACGCTGAAATCGTGATGCTCCTTCTGCCCGTCCATGTGAACGCTGAATGTCAGATACTTGCTCGGCTCAAACAGGTGCAGCTTCTCCTTGAGCAGCAACGCGTTCGTGCACAGATAGACATACTTCTTGCGCGCCACCAGGCCGCGCACGATCTCATCGATCTGCGGATGCAGCAACGGCTCGCCCCCGGGAATGCTCACCATCGGCGCGCCGCATTCGTCCACCGCCTTGAAACATTGCTCGGGCGAAAGGTTCTTCTTGAGCACGTGGGCCGGGTACTGAATCTTCCCGCACCCCGCGCATGCCAGGTTGCAGCGGAACAGCGGCTCGAGCATCAGCACCAGAGGGTACTGCTTGCGCCCCGCCAGCTTTTGGCTCACCACGTAACTGGCAACCGTCCACATTTGCGATACCGGCACACCCATTGACAATCCTTCGCTTTTCCCGCGCGCACCCGCAGGAGTTCATTCAAACACCCCGAAAGGGTCAAAAGCTTAACTTCCCCCCACTCCGGTTACAATTCGCCCGCGTGACAAATCCTAAACTCTTAGTCCTCACGGCTTTGCACAACGAGTCCAAAGCCATCAAAGCCGCGATTCCCACCTCAACATCGCAAAACGTCCAATTCCGAACCATCGGCATCCGCGCCGCCCGCCTGCCCGACCTGGCCCCGTTGCAGCCGATCCGATGCATCATCCTGGCCGGCCTGGCCGGCGCGTTGGACCCTTCCCTCCAGATCGGCGACATCATCGTCGACTGCGACGAGTCTTTCCCCTGGAACACCCGCTCCCTTCGCCGCGGCAACATTCACAGCAGCGTCGCACTGGTGACCACCCCTGACGCGAAGAAACTCCTCTTCGCTCAAACCGGCGCCGCTGCCGTCGACATGGAGCAGTCGCTCGTCCGCGCCGCCGCACGCTCGCTGGCAATCCCGTTTATCGGCATTCGGAGCGTCAGTGACACTGCCGAAGATGAGCTGGACCCGATGATTTTGCACTGGATCGACCAGATGGGAACTCCCCGCCCCGCCGTCATCGCCCGCGACATGCTCCTTCGCCCCCGCTCCTGGCCCATCGCTCGCCGCCTCGCAAGAAATTCCAAACACGCCCTCTCCACTCTCGCCCAAGCCGTCGCAGCGATCGCGCAAGCGATCCCCTGAGCGTAACCCGCCGACAAACACTCCTCATTCCTCCGCTCCGTGACGCAGTTCCCCCGCCACCGCGGGCACCGCAGCTCCCCCGCCATGGCGGATCTCTTCTTCACCCCCTTACAAAGCTGAGTCCGATTGTGAATCTCCCAAAGCCAACGGATTGCCATCCGTGTCACAACCCATTGAGATCTTCGCGCGCTGCGCAAATTTTCCCGGGCAGGCGATCAGCCAAAAGATCAAGGGCCGCGAAGACGCGAAGACGCGAAGACAAACGCGAAGGAAGACAATTCAATTGCACCTGAAACCCGAAGGCGCAATTCCTTGGGCTTCGATCCCGCATTTTTGATTTTCTTACCTTCGCGTCTCTCTTCGCGTCTTCGCGTCTTCGCGGCTCTTCGTTTTGGTTGCGGCCCAGCGAAGCGAGGCAGCGCCGTGGTCATCTTCACGAAGCAAATTCCTTCGTCTCATTCGTGAAGATTCGTGCAGATTCGTGTTCCCTCTTCCCAGATTCGCGCGGGAGCTGGGAGATTGCAGCCCGCGTCTTCGCGAAAGGTCCTTCCCCTTTTTGCCGGCTCGCTCGCGAGCCGTTCTCTTCTGAATATGGAAAGACGGCTCGCAAGCAAGCCGGCTAAAAGCGGAAAGGGAAGCGAGGACAAGTACATCGTAGAGGTTGGAGGTCGTTTCATCTGAGTATGGTGGCACCCGGCGGCTCGAAGGTCGTGGCGCGCGCCGGTCCATTTCGGACGTAGAGTTGGACGGCAGAAATGCCATTCTGCAATTGGATGCCCCCCATGGCTTTCCCGTGTCATCTCCGTAAAGTTTTGATTGCCCCCGCTTAGCTTGGCACCAGCACCTTCTCCCGACTTCTCTTGGGCGGGCCCTCTGCCCGCCCGCGGTATTGCTTCCCCACCAGTTCCGCCGATTTGGCGACGCGCTCCACCAGCTCCGGAGGCGCGAGCACGCGGGCGTGATGCCCATAGCCCAGCACCCACCAGATAATCTCATCCAAGCCGTCGACCTCACACTCGAACAGGCAGACGCCGCCCGCCCAAGTGATTCGTTGCGTGGCATGCCAGAGCGTATCCGCGACGTTGCGACCGAACTCGCCGTCGAATTGGATTTTAACCTGGAACAGCCGGCCGCCGCGCATCATCCGCCAGGCTTTCCCAAAGCTCTTTTCAAGGGTCCAGCCGTCCGGGATCGCGAAGGGCCGCTCGGTCGGCTCCACTTTGCTCAGCCGATTGAGTTTCAGTGACCGCTCCGCGTCGGCACTCTCGCTATGGCCGATCACGTACCACGCCCGCTGACAGAAGAATAGCGCGTATGGCCAAAACAAAAACGCCGCCTTGCCGTGCTTCACTCCCTCGTACGCGCATCGCACCTTTCGCTTCGACGCGATGGCCCGCCGCAACATCTCAAAATGCGGCTCGCATCCGCTCTGTGGCGAAACCCGCGTCCCCTCCACCCGCACATTTCCATCGGACCCCGCCAGCTCCTCGCGAATCGCCGCCGGAAGCTGGCTCCGCACCTTCGTGACCGCCCGCCAGGCATCCTCCAGGAACGGAATCTGCTTTCGCCCGGCAAGCTGCGACGCCAGCACCGACAGCGCCATCGACTCGCCGAGCGTGAGCTGCACCGGCGGGAGAAAGAAATCCTCGCCGAGACGGTATCCGCCGATTTCCTTGTCGAAACGGCAGGGAATGTTCGCGTGCTCCAGCGCCCTGCGATCGCGGTAGATCGTCCGCGTGGACACCTCTAACTCGCGTGCGAACTCTATCAAAGTTGGCGCGGTCCGCGCGCGCAGGAGGGTGATGAGCCGCAACAATCGAGCAACGCGGATGTCGGCCATGGAGCCGCCTCCCCTGTTTGTCGGCAACTATGCCGACCGCTTTCGCATCAGGCGGCGAAGGGCCGTACCAACCAGATCGGAAAAGGTCATTCCATGATCCAGCGCATATTGGTCGGCCTGATCGATCAGCGCCTGCTCCAGCGCGACTCCGACGCGAAAGCCATCGCTGACGGATTTTCGCTGTACACGCCGAAGCGAGGCAACGTCTTTCTTTGAAGGGCGTACCGCCGCAGGTTGATAATTCGGATCGTCGAATTCCTTCGTCGCGGCAGCGAGTTCCCCGGCGGTCAGTTCGGACCACCGTTTCTTTTTCTTCGTCATCGGCGTCTCCGTCGCAAGTTTCGTCGCTCTCTTTCCGTCAGGCCCCGCGCATGAATCACATAATAGCATTCGTGCTCGATCACGAATATCACCTGCAGATACCGACCGCTGAACGTCTGCCCGCGCACCCGCCATTTGCCATCGCCAATAAACTCGGGGTACGGCCGTGAGGTATGGTTGACGATGAACTCCGCTTCCTCCGGCAATACGCCGTGAATCGCGATGTGCTCACGATTCCACTCGTTCCGGCGAAATGCCCTGTCCATGGTCCCGCGACTCTAGCATGAAGCCTCAGAACAACTATAACCCATCCTCGCGCCAATTCCCCCTTTTAGCCGCCTCGCTCGCGAGCCGTTCTCTTCCAGCAGGTGGGGACACGGTTCGCGAGCCAGCCGGCTAAAAGCGGAAAGGGAAGCGAGGACAAGTACACCGTCGAGTCGACTCTCTACCGTCCACCCCTCCGCTCCGGCCCAGCCCCCTGTTGAAAACTCCCGAATAGTTTTTGGACTCCAAACATCCGCCGTACCATATCCCCCCGGCGTGGGTGACACGCCGCTGCAACAAAAGGTGGGATATGTCGCGGGCCGCTACTCAGGATTCAGACAGTTTGAACGAGCCGCGCGCGATTTACGCGCATAGCCTGCCGGGCGAGCCGCAATCGCAGTGGGAAACGCTTGAGGCGCACGCCGACCATGTCGCTCGGCTCGCCCGAACGTTCGCAGCGGCATTCGGCGCCGCCGACTGGGGCGAGCTACTGTCGCTGGCACGATTTGCGGAACCGCTCGCAAAATTTTCGGGATTCGCCGCACGATCGGGTCCCGGCACATTACTTGGGAACTAATAACATGAAACCGACCAGTGACGACGCGCCACGCATGGTTTCGCGATATCCCGTTGAACTGGAAGTTGCTGCCCCGTTGGCCATGTTTTCACGGCCAGACACCGGCGGCACGCCAACGAGTTACGCCGTACCCACTTGGTCGGCGGCTAAAGGGTTGTTCGAGGCGATTGCATTTCTTGCTGACGGCGCGGCTTGGATTTGCCCAACAACGGTTGAAGTATGCCGCCGGGTGGGCGAGCCCGGTGGCCGAGTTTCATTTCAACGATTCACGACGAATTACGGTGGCCCTTTGCGGAAAACGAGCGTCCTCACTAAGGGTCTTGCTTCCGGCGGCAGCAGCATGCAACTTTTTGCTACCGTTCTCAGCAATGTGTGTTACCGAGTCCACGGAGCTATCATCGGGCGGCGTCAAGCAGGCCGAATCAACACCCGCCACTATCTCAAGGACCTGTTCGATCGTCGGGTAAAGGGCGGCAAATGTTTCCGAACTCCATGTATGGGCTGGAGCGAATTTACTTGCTCGTATTGGGGTCCCTTCCGCAATGATTTAATGGAAGTCGATACGGCATTATCATTGGAGATTCCCTCGATGTTGCTAGGGATTTGGGACCGTCCAGTAAACGGTGGCTACGACCCCGACTACCGTCAAGAAGTGAGGGTAAACGCCGGCATTCTCCGCTACGAACTGCCGCCCGAGTGGACAAGCGACGTTGCTTGAGAGGGAAAAACCGATGCTAAACGAATTCCTCATAGCCGAGCGGGGGGCGCGGGACGCCGGCATCGAAATCGAGCAGCGCCATCCAGATATCTCGCCAACCGCCCGAGGCGTTGATACCTTACGGGTGTACCTGAATCCTGATGGCCACATAGCCAAGGGTTCGCCGGTGCCTAAAACAGCGCCGCTTTGGACACTCAGGGACTTCAACAAGAATAGTTTCCCTTTCGTTCGGATAAAGCCGCTCTTGGATGATGTGGCAATTCGGAAGTGGGACGAATGGACAGAAGCGGCAAAGCGGCCGAAGCGGCATGAACAGCGCGCTACTTTGTTAAATCTCGCTGCAGAAACCAGTCTACGCCGCCAGGAACTCGGCGAGTGGGCGACCGGTGGGACGATGAGGCGGCTGCGCGAGCGATTGGCGCAGCTTGACAGCCTGCGAGAGGGGCAAGCTCGTGTTGTCCCCGCCGCTTTGAAGCGCTTTCTTCGGGCCTGCGACCCCAGAGACGGGGGCGACCCTGCCCGTTTTTTGGATGCCGTTCGAGTTCACCTTATCAAGGGACTGACCGAAACGGCCTCGGATGACTGGATTGACCTTGCTGCCGCCCTGCTTGTAGCAAAGGGGGCGATTTACATAGACGCGGTCGGCGAATGGCCTCTGAGTCTCACCGATCGCGGAATCCTCGCACTAATCGGCACGGCCTTGGGCGGTTCAGCAGGCCCACCGGACAGGACCAAATCACGGTGTGCGCTGACCGGCGACAATGTCTACCTCGTTGATGACATTTTTCCGCGATGCAATCTTCCGATCATCGGCCCAACGTCATTATTCTCCCGCTTCGACCAACTTCCCGCTAATGATCGGTACGGCAGATTTGGAAGCGACACGATTCAAGTCGGAGAAGACTTGGCGCGTTGTCTGGCGGCGGCAGCCGAGTCGCTTACAAGCCCGGAACGTCGGGGGATAACGTGGCGTTCAATCCCCGGCGAAGCCCCGAAGCAAACCGACCTATTATTAGCCTTCGTCGAATCACTCCCTGACGCCCCGATAGTAGGGACGCTTACAGACGACGAGGAGGACTTTTCTTCGGAAGAGCCACAGCCTCTGGTTGCGGCCAACCCACCCGATTCAATTGCGACGTTTGAAAAACGCACCGAGCGACTTCTTGAGTCGATCCAAGGGAGGGCCGGGGCCGACTTTCGAAAGACTCCGGTACGGCTTGCAGTGTTGCGTAGAGTTGATCCGGCTAATCGCAAGGTTATTTATTCCGGCGAATCCCCGGTAGGCGACCTGTACGACTCGGCCGTCAGGTGGTCAGATGGAGAGAGAAACGTGCCGGCGGGGGTCACGCTCCCGGTACTTCGCCAAGGCGAGCGCAAACCGCGGCCAATGTCGCCTCCTCACGTGCCGCCGCTCGGCGTCATCTCGTTTACCAAACAGCTTTTCATCGAAGGGGGGACGCGGGCGGAGGACGTCATCGGTTTGCCTGCGGCGGAGGCCCTATCGCTATTCCTTGACCGCACAGAGCCTAAGACGCTTCCGGCACGCCGTCGTACATCGCGCGTCCTTCGTCTGGTCTTGGCGCGCAGGACGATTCTTTGTTCACGAGCGGCTCATGCTTTGCGCCGCAGTTTCGACGCGGCCAAAGAATTCGACCGCCGCGAGGTTCTTCGAACTGTGACAATGCTGGGCGTGCTATTGTCCAAATCGGGTCGTAATAAGGAAATATATATGAGCCAAATTGCATTTAAACTCGGCCAGTTGCTCGCGGCGGCGGACATCGTACATGCAGGTTATTGTGCGGACGTACGGGGCGGCGACGTGCCGCCATCCCTGCTGGGTAATCAGGTGTTCACCATGGCTCAGGCCTCACCGGCGAAAGCGCTGGCTACGCTTTGCCGACGGTGGAAGCCGTACGACGGATGGGCGAAGAGGACGGTGCGCGACCCGGACCGTATCGAAGCTCTGCACGGAAGCAAGCAAAAGGACCAACAGCAACGGTTCTGGGAAATTAAGAAGGCTTTACGCCACGCACGGGAAATGAAGCCGCTGGCTGATGAAGTCAGTACCGAATTAAACACCTGCAAAGTAGACGACTTGTTTCGGGCAGAATTATTGCTTGGCTATATTGCGGGGCTTCAAAAGTCCCAATCGGATCTCTCGGCCCAAGACTCACAATCGAACCCACCCAAGGAATAGGAGACAAAAACATGGCATCGATCAACGATGGTAAAGCCGCGCTCAATCGAGGGACTGGCCTGCTTGTAATCGAGGTCCGCCACAGCAACCCTAACGGAGACCCGGACGCTGAAAGCGAACCGCGAACGCTTGACGCTGACGGCAGAGGGCTTATCTCGCCGGTTTCGTATAAGCGGAAACTTCGCGATATGGTCGCGGACGACCAAGGGCCGGTTTGGGTAGAAGCCAAAGAAAAGCTCGCCCTTATGTCGAACGGCGACAAACGTAAATACGGCATTTTGGAAAGCCGTGGGAGGAACCGCGACTTGATCTTCAAGATGAGCGCTGCCGAATTCATGAGCGCGTACTGGGATGGTCGCGTTTTCGGTAATACGTTCCTCGAAGACATTAAGGGCAAAGATTTTAAGCCCGGCGAGAAGGACCATTTCATCAGCACGGGTGCGGTACAGTTCGGACCGGGCATCAGTATCTCCCCAATCGAGGTCGAGCGACTGACGACCACCAACAAATCAGGGGTCCAGGAAGGAAAGGATCGTGGGATGGCGCCGCTTGGTTGGCGCGTGGTGCGCCATGGAGTCTATGCAATGCCATTCTTCGTCAACCCAATGACGGCCAGGAAGAGCGGATGCACCACCGATGACATTGATCTGTTGAAATTTCTAATACCCCACGCCTACCGCAATAGTGCATCCGCGGTTCGGCCGTTCGTCGAGGTGCGGCACGCATGGTACGCGGAGCACAAATCTGCTCTGGGATCCTGTCCGGACTCGTTAATCTTGGATGCCCTCACGCCCACGAGGACAGACGGAGCAATCAACGACCCGTCAAGGTCTATTTCGGATTATGAAATCCCAACCGCCTTACCCAAGGAGCTTCGGGACCGCCTCGCAGACTTCGAGGACCTCTCCACGAAGGTATGGAGTAATCGGTGACGCCTGCGCCGACCGCTCACGTCCCTCTTGCTCACTCACCACCTACCTGTGGCGAGCCCGGCGATCCGTATTCACGGCATGTTATCGCAGTGCGCCGAGGCGCAAGCGATCGACTTCAAGAGCTTCTCCGGCATGCGGTCGACCCGCCCTCTGATTTAGTGCAGACGATCGAAGCCGCCACGACCTTTCACGACCTTGGCAAGCTCGACCCGGACATTCAGAAGGTGCTTCGAAAAGGTCGGACGGGCGGCAAGCTAAAATGGGACCATATCGACGCCGGGGTAGCGCATCTGTCCGCCGGGCAAGATTGGGCCGCTGCATGGCTCGTCCGGGGTCACCACGCTCCCGGATTACCACAGAACCAAGAGCATTTTGATGCTGACAAGCTCGGGCGCCGATTGCGGGGAAGGCGGCATGACGACATTGATCCTATTCGGCACAACGAACAGATCGCGAGAACGAACGCGCGCCTGAGTCAATACCTTCACGATCACGAAGCCGTTCTCGGGCGGCAGGTCGTATCCAAACGGCGACCAATACACGGACTGTCGCTGCGGCTCGCGCTGTCGTGCCTCGTTGATGCCGACCACACGGATACGGCTTTCTTCGACAACAGGCGACCGCCAATCGCGCCCGCACAGTGCCGATGGGCTGAGCGGCTCGAAGCGCTTTGCAGTTACGCGCGCAGCTTGCCCACAGGAGATGGCGATGCTGAACGTGCGCGCAATTGCCGCCGGGCCGCGTTCTTCGATGCGTGCCTACATTCGACATTAGCCGGACCAATGGTCGCCTGCGAGGGTCCAGTTGGCCTCGGTAAGACCACTGCGGTTGCCGCCTATCTCATTCGTCTAGCGCGCGATGAGCGTCCCACCCTTCGCCGATTGATCATCGTCGCCCCCTATACAAACATTCTGACGCAAACCGCAAAGCGTCTCAGACAGGCTCTCGTCCTTCGGGGTGAACGCCCGAATCGCGTAATTGTCGAGCACCACCACCGGGCCGACTTCGAATCCGACGAGGACCGCCAACTTGCCGTGCTTTGGCAGGCCCCAATCATCCTCACCACGGCCGTGAGCTTCTTTGAGACGTTATCCGCGTGCGATCCGGCATCACTTCGTAAGTTGCACGCGTTACCCGGCAGCGCCATATTCATCGACGAGTCACACGCAGCGCTGCCCACAAAGCTCTGGCCGCAGAACTGGCGATGGATGCGGGAATTGGGCGAGCGCTGGGGTTGCCGCTTCGCATTCGCAAGCGGTTCCCTGTCGCGATTTTGGGAAAATGCGGAAATTGTGTCCGAGCCGATGCGGCTGCCGGAACTGCTGCCACGCGACCAAGCAACTGATGTCCTCAAAGCGGAGCGTCACCGCATCCAATACAGCCGACTGGCTGAGGGGCGCACAGTAGACATCGATCAACTGGTCGGGCATATCCGCGATATTCCCGGCCCACGTCTCATTATCGTTAACACGGTACAGAACGCCGCTGTTCTCGCTAAGAGCATGCGCGACGCCAACTTGGATGTTCTCCACCTGTCAACGGCTCTCACGCCGCGAGACCGCGAGCGAATTCTGAGACGAGTGATGAGTCGTTTGGGTAGTCCTAAACAAGATTGGACCTTGGTTGCAACCAGCTGTGTAGAAGCTGGCGTCGATCTGTCGTTCCGAAATGCGCTGCGCGAGCGATTCTCAGCGGCCTCGATCATCCAAGTCGGGGGGCGCGTAAACCGCCACGGCGAGTACGACGCCGACGGTGGCGGGATCGTCTACGACTTCGCTCTCGGTGGCGCAGGCGTGACGCAACATCCCGCGGCTAAGGTTTCCGCAGAAGTGCTTCGCGAAATGTTGATCACCGGAGAGCTTGATGGCGGCACGCCCGCGGAAATCGTCACGAAGGCGATGCGGACCGAGTTGTCACGTCTGGGCGGCCTCGGGGCAGACCAACTGTTGAAGGCTGAAAAGGAACGTGACTATCCGTCGGTAAAGGAGCACGGCCGAGTCATCGTTGCAGACACCAGGCTCGTGGTCGTCGATAAGCGACTCAAGAAGCGACTCATGCAATTTCAACCGGTTGGCTATCGTGCGCTCTTGCGCGGAAGCGTCCAACTGTGGGCGACCAAGATCGAAAAGCTGGGATTACACCTTCTCCCTGGGCGCGGGGAATTGTATGGATGGGACGATGACTACGATGCTGAGTTCCTCGGAATCATGGCTGGCGTGTTGCGCACCGATGCGTTTGTCGCCGCGGGTGGAGCAGTCATTTAGCACCGAGTGCAAAAATGTTCCCCGAATCCGACCTCCTCCCCATCTCCGCATTGCAGCACCTGATCTACTGCGATCGGCAATGCGCGCTCATTCATATCGAGCAGGCGTGGGCGGAGAACAGCCTGACCGTGCATGGCAAGCATCTGCACGAACGAGCCGACTCGGGGAAGCACACCACCATCGGCGGCGTGCGGATCGTTCGCTCCCTCCCGCTCCGCTCTCTGCGATGGGGACTGATCGGCAAAGCCGATGTCGTCGAATTCCGCCGTACCACGGGTTTCCAACCCGTGCCCAACAGCGCGGTGCTGGATGACGGAAGTCCTCAACCCCCGAGTCCCGGCGCGCCGGGAAACCCGTTCCCGATTGAATACAAACGCGGCAAGCCCAAGCCGCACGACGCGGATCGCGTCCAGCTTTGCGCAAGGCGCTGTGCCTCGAGGAAATGCTGGATTGCTCCATCCCCGCCGGAGCGCTCTTTTACGGCAAGACCCGTCGGCGGCTCGACGTGCCATTCGACGCGTCGCTTCGGCAGCTCACGGAAAACACCATCACGCGTCTGCATGCGCTGATTGCCTCGCGCATCACGCCGCCGGCGATCTATGAGCGCGGCAAGTGCGAGCGTTGCTCGCTGATCGGCTTGTGCATGCCGGGAATGAGCGGAGCTTCGCGATACCTGGACCGGCGCTGGCCGGCGCGGTCGCAATGGGAGCCCTGACTGATTGAAGTACCACGTGTTTTCCAACCGTGGTGCTCGTGCAAACACGAATGGGCGCGTAATCGCGGCCATTCACCGAACATGAAGCAGCACCTCAACACCCTCTTCATCACCACCGAAGGCGCGTACCTCGCCCGCCAGGGGGAGGCGCTGCTCGTGCGGGTCGAGAAGCAAACCAAACTCCGCATCCCCATTCATACGCTCGGCGGGATCGTGTGCTTCGGCCGGGTCGGCCTCAGCCCATCGCTCATGGGACTCTGCGGCGAGCGGGACGTCTGCATCTCCCTGCTCAGCTCCCACGGCAAATTCCTCGCCCAGGTCTGCGGCTTTGTCAGCGGTAACGTGCTGCTCCGCCGCGAGCAATACCATCGCTCCGAATCTGATTCCCAATCCGCCGCCATCGCCCGCGCGATGATCGCCGCGAAAGTGGCCAACTCGCGGTCGGTGCTCCTGCGGCATCTGCGCGATTATCCGCAGACCCTTGGCAAAGCCGAGATCGAAAAGGCCGCCGCGTACCTCGCCCAGAGCATCGAGCAACTCCGCATTTCCGAGGTTTCGCTCGACACGGCCCGCGGAATCGAGGGGGACTCGGCCAGCTGCTACTTCGGAGTCTTCGACCACCTGGTCGTCGCCCAGAAGGAGGATTTCGTCTTCCGTTCGCGAAACCGCCGGCCCCCGCTTGATGCGGTCAACGCCCTGCTCTCGTTCCTCTATGCGATGCTCGGCCACGATCTGCGGTCGGCCTGCCAGACCGTCGGCCTAGATCCGCAGGTGGGATTCCTGCATCGCGATCGCCCCGGCCGGGCCGGGCTCGCGCTGGACCTGATGGAAGAATTCCGCCCGTTTCTCGCCGACCGGCTGGCGCTATCGCTCATCAATCGCCGGCAGATTTCCGGCAGCGGATTCCAGACCGCCGAGAACGGCGCGGTGATGATGAACGACGCCACCCGCAAGGCGGTTCTCGTCGCCTATCAAAAACGGAAGCAGGAGGAGCTGATGCACCCGTTTCTCGGCGAGAAGGTGAGCGTCGGCCTGCTCCCGCACCTGCAGGCCCGGCTGCTGGCCCGCTACCTGCGGAACGACCTGGACGCGTATCCGCCCTTCATCTGGAAATGAGCCGCCAGGAGCGTCGCGTATGATGGTATTGGTAACCTATGACGTCGCCACCACGACTCCCATCGGCCGTCGCCGGCTGTCTCGCGTCGCCAAAACATGCCTCGACTTCGGCCAGCGCGTGCAGAACTCTGTTTTCGAGTGCCAGGTGGACCCCGCGCAGTGGGCGACGCTGAAATTGCAATTGCTGGATATTTTCAACGGCAAGGAGGACAGCCTGCGCTTCTACTATCTCGGATCGAACTGGCGCCGGCGCGTTGAGCATCACGGGGCCAAACCATCGACCGACCTCCAGGGGCCATTGATCGTCTAAAGTTACGATTTCGCGAACCGCCAGCGCTTTCATCAGACCCGCATCCTTCGCGATTGCGATAACACGTTCTTTGACAAGTGAATAGAGAAATTCGGTGATGCACACCACGTCGTGTGACAACGCGTCTGCCCGCATACGCGGGCAGACGCGTTTTGCCGCTGAAGCGCCCAGAGGATACAAGAGAGGCGTCGCTCCCTCACGGGAGCGTGGATTGAAACCTTTGACGTCAGACGTGGTGGCTGCTTCGGAGCGGTCGCTCCCTCACGGGAGCGTGGATTGAAACCGGAGACTGGCAAATCAGCATTTCGGTGGACAGCGTCGCTCCCTCACGGGAGCGTGGATTGAAACATGCGACGCGAGCGAATCGAGGCGAACGCGGCGGGTCGCTCCCTCACGGGAGCGTGGATTGAAACCGTGCAAACGGCCGCTCCATCATGGAATTGAAACGGTCGCTCCCTCACGGGAGCGTGGATTGAAACACCAGCTACGGCATGTCGCCGAGGAAGCAGATTGTCGCTCCCTCACGGGAGCGTGGATTGAAACAGCGATCGATGTCCAGCAAGCGGATACAGTACGTTGAGGTCGCTCCCTCACGGGAGCGTGGATTGAAACTCGTCAAGATGGGCGTCAGCCGCGAGATCGCATGTCGCTCCCTCACGGGAGCGTGGATTGAAACACGCAGCAGCCAAATGCTGAACAGGCTGCGGACATGTCGCTCCCTCACGGGAGCGTGGATTGAAACATCGGAGAAGCAGAGATACGCACCGCCGGCACCAGTCGCTCCCTCACGGGAGCGTGGATTGAAACACGATGTCTCCGCAGGCCGGACACTGCAGCGTAGGTCGCTCCCTCACGGGAGCGTGGATTGAAACATCTCGCGAACGCGACGATTACATAGGCGTCCCGTCGCTCCCTCACGGGAGCGTGGATTGAAACATCTTGGACGTATGTGCGCACCGGCTATGACCATGTCGCTCCCTCACGGGAGCGTGGATTGAAACCATCGTGTTTGCAAAATCGGACACGACTGGCGAGAGTCGCTCCCTCACGGGAGCGTGGATTGAAACGTCCCGACCGCGGCGCTTGCCTTCTCCATCGTCGCTCCCTCACGGGAGCGTGGATTGAAACTTGTTGTGGTGTCTTTCGGCGGGGTGTCCCTTGGTCGCTCCCTCACGGGAGCGTGGATTGAAACGCTCTAAAGGAGAGCGGCAACAGCACCGCCCCCGTCGCTCCCTCACGGGAGCGTGGATCGAAACGCGTTTCAGCGGCGATGCTGGATGCCCAGCAGTCAGTCGCCCCTCACGGGCGTGGATTGAAACTCATCAAGGCTGTATGTGGAAGATGGCCTTGATCGCTCCCCCGCACGCAACGTCAAATGCACGACGGGTCCCACCGGCCCCGGCTTTGAGGGAAATTGCGGATGGCGAAGATTTTTGGAAAAAGATGCGTGCCTCGCTGCTCTTATGTCGTGAGCGGGGCAAGACGGGAAGGGCAGCCCGCGTGAGTTTGTTTGGGCGGCATGAGTCGGACGCGAATTGGCGGATCCTGTTGGCCGATCAGGCTCGGCACAACGGGCGGCTGTTTTTTCGCGTTGCGTATGGCGTTCTGCGCAATGCCGCGGACGCGGAGGATAGCGTTCAACGGGCGCTGGCCGCGGCGTGGGAAGGTCGCGCGCAACTGAGGGACGCGGCGAAACTGCGGAGCTGGCTTGCGCGGACCGTGCTGAACGACAGTCTGCGGGTGCGCGAGCGCCAGCGGGTGGAACAGCGGGTGCTGGAGGAACATGCGGCGGCCGTGAGTGAGATCGCGGTCGGGCCGGAAGCGGGGTTGGCTGAGGTGCGGGAGGCCGTGCTCAAGGCGATCGAACGGCTTCCGGAAAACATCCGGCTGGTGGTGGTGCTGCGACTCATCGAAAAGGTGTCGGGAAATGAAACGGCACAACTGCTCGGATGCAGCGCGGCGGAGGTTTCCAAAAAGATGCACCTGGGAATGAAGCTGTTGCGGGGGCTGCTGGCAGACTGGCGAGGTGTGACGGGCGAGACGGAAAGAGAATCCAATGACCTGTGAATCGATTCGTGAAACTCTGCTGGAACTGGGCTGGGGAGCGGCTGATCGCGAGCGGGCCGCCAGGGCGTTGAAGCATCTCGAAACGTGCGCCCAATGCCGGGAGGCAATCGGCGATTTCGACGTCTTTCGCGACGCGTTCGATTCGCCGGGCGATCAGGCGACGCCGCAAGGCGGGTGGGATGCGTTTGAAGATCGGCTGGAGGCAAGAGCACTTGCGACCGGTCATTCGTGGCGCTGGCCGATGGCGATCGCCGCTTCGGTGTTGATCGTTGCCGGGGCATTTGAATTTGGAAGGCTGCAGGGCGGCCGATCAGCACCCGCCTCGGGCCTGGCCATGACGGGAGCGACGTCGCGTCCGCGGGAGAGCGATGCGTCGTTTACGCCCGGGGATATCACGCACGAAGTGAGCGCGTTTCACGAGGTGTCGCAGGTGCTGGAGGGCCGGGCGGGGTGGATCCTGGTTTCGGACCGGGCATCGGATGTTGGCGTGGCTGATCGCGCGGTCGACGCGGACAAAGTGTTGTTGCTCCGATTTTCATTGCTTGCCGGGGGCGAAAAGGTGTCGGAGGCGGACCTGGTGGCAATTCCCGGGCAGACCGCCAACCTCACGGTGCCGCTGGAGAACGGCACATCGCTTCACTACCGGGTGGGGACGTCGATTGATGAACCGACGCATCTTTCGCTGTGGGCGGAAATCCGCAAACCGACCGGCTCCGAGCCGCTGGCGGCGTTGTCGACCGATTTGCGGCTGCAATCGGGGGAGAAGCGCACGGCCGGGGAGCTTTCGACGGTCTCGGGGAAATACGTGTTGAATGTCGGTTTCGCGCGAGCGCGGCTTTCGTCGGGAGGGACGCCGTGAGCGGGGCAGTCGTCGTCATCATTCTACTTTCCCATCAGGGCTTTTGGATTGGTGGCGATCAAAACGACATCGGTCTGCAGTGGGCTGCGAGGGGGGGGCAGCCCGCTGCAGATCTGAGGTGGGAACTGGAGCTGGGCGGGACCAGGGTGGCTTGGGGGAACACCGCGATGCTGCCGGACCCCGGAACGACGGAAATTCGCCTTACGCCGCCCGAGGTTCGCGTGCCGGTGACCATGCGATGGAAATACACGCTGACAGCGCACGCGGGGGGGAAGGAGCTCGACCACGGCGAGACGCCGATCGAGATTTTCCCCAGCTCCTTGTTAGATGGTTTGAACCGGCGCATCGGGCGGAGCCGAATCGCGGTATGGGACAACGGGGAGGGTTTAAGCGGCGCGCTGGATCAGGCAAAGGCAGCGTATACACGGGTGACGAATCTTTCCAAGCTCGCGTTTCTGCGGCCGCAAGCGGTGTTGGTTGGATCTGATATGCTCGACGATTCGCCATTCACGGCCGGGCCGCTCATTGAGCTGGCGCACGCGGGCGCATCGGTCATGTTTTTTTATCAGGGGCGCAGCGACACTGTGGACGGCTATGACCTCGTGCGGCGAAATGCTCCGGTGCGCCTGGAATGGCTTGCGGATCATGCGCTGCTTCGCGGAATGGATGCGACAATGCTGAAGTCGATCGCAGGCGCGGCGGAGAGTTTTTTGCCCGTGCGTCTGCCTGCCGATGAACCGGCACTGGCGATCGCGGCGTGGCCGCGCGAGGTTCCGGGTACGGCGCCGGTTTCCATCGACGCGCTGCTGGTCAGCAAGGCGGTTGGAAAAGGGCGGATTGTTATTTGCCAGCTCCCGCTGACGGAATGGACGAAGGATCCTCGGGCACAACTGCTGCTGGTCAACGCCATGGATTATCTGCTCTCACCTCCCGAGCCCACGCCCAGGCCCAGCCAGCGGGCATCGACCCGGCCCGCCGGGCCCCCGCCGCCGGCAAGCGTTCTGCTCTTGCCTGGAGGTCAATTATGAGTTGCAGACAATTGCCGATAGGGACTCTGGTTTGCCTGCTGGCGTGGCCCCTGAGCAACCCCATCGCCGCTTCTGCGCCGCCAGCGGCGGAGGGTGCGACGACGTCACCGACGACGACAGCGACAACATCGCCGGCAACGACATCGCCGGCATCAAACAGTTCCGATGGCGTCACCAGGGATTCGTTGACGATCGCAGTGCTGGACTTCGATTCCAGTTCCGCAAATCCGGAGCTTGGCAAGCAGATCGGCGAAGCGCTGACGGCCACATTGAGCGGTGAACCCGGGTTTGTCCTGGTGGACCGCGCCTCGATTGCGCACACCCTGGCGGAAACCGAGCTGAATCGCACCGGGCTGGTCACGTCGGGCCAGGCGATCCAGATTGGCAAGCTCGTCGGCGCCCGCATTTTGATCACGGGAAAGGTGTTTCCGCTCGACAAGCAACTGTTCTTTACCGCCAAGCTGATCGGGACTGAGACGAGCCTGGTGGATGGGGTACTTGTAAAAGGGGACAAGGACGCGGACGTTGGCGATCTGCTGATGAAGCTCTCCGAGAAAGTGGCAGCGCGGCTTCGCGAAGCGGGTCCGAAGCTGGTGGCGCAGCCGGACGCGGGGAAGGACCCGCTGCCGGAGCTGAAGAAGCTGTTTGCCGGGAAGAAGCTGCCGAAGGTTTCGATCCAGATCCAGGAACGACACATCTCGCCAGCGCCGCTCGCGAAGCTCGATCCCGCCGCCGAGACGGAGATCCGCAGCGTCTTCGGCGAGTGCGGTTTCACGATCATCGATGATGATGCGCGAGACCAGGCCAACGGCGGAGTCAAGCTGATTGTGAGCGGCGAGGCATTCAGCGAGTTTGCCGCCCGCATCGGCGACCTTGTCAGTTGCGAGGCTCGAATCGAAGTGAAAATCTCCAATCGCAACAGCGGCAAAATTGTCTACACGGATCGCGAAACGACGCGGGCGGTCGATCTCGCGGAAAACATTGCGGGCAAAACGGCGCTGCAAAAAGCCGGGCGGATCGTGGGAATTCGAATGCTGCAGCATCTGGCGGAGACGATGGATTAGGGTTCGGGGTTCAGGGTTCAGGGTTCAGGTTTCAGGTTTCAGGTGGGGAGTGTCGACAGTGAATCCCTTACTTTTTCGTTTTTCATTTTCCACTTTTCATTTTCCATTCTCCCCGCCCCGAGCAGAGAATGAAAAATGAAAAATGAAAAATGAAAAAGTTTAAAGGCCAGGGGCTCACATACGCGGACTAAACGTGCCTCTCATAGAGGCTCGTGATTGCAGCCAGACGTGCCATTGGCTCTTTGCAGCGGGCGAAGTCTTCGCAGCGCCATTGCCAGTTGTGCTGGCTGGTGCCGGGAGTGTTCATTCGGGCTGCGCTGCCGAGGTTCAGGAGGTCCTGGAGAGGAACGATGATGTGGCCGGCAACCGAAGCACTGAGGATGCGGATCATTGCCGAGGCGGGCGCGGTTTTCCAAAGCGGATCGGGGGCGTATTGCTGCACTTTCAACTTGTGCTTGCTGGAGAGCGACTGGTACCAGCCGGCGCTGGTGTCGTTATCGTGGGTGCCGGTGTAGGCGAAGCAGTGGTGAATATAGTTATGCGGCACGTGCGAATTGCCCGGCTCGGCGGGGAGTCCAAATTGAAGGACGCGCATTCCCGGCAAATTGAAATCATCGCGAAGTTGCTCGACCGCCGGCGTCACCAGACCCAAATCCTCGGCCAGCAGCGGAAGTGCGGGATACTCCGCTCGCAGCGCTTGCAGCAACTGCGTGCCGGGGCCTTTCACCCACTTCCCGGACTCGGCGGTGGGACAACTGGCGGGGACGCGCCAATAGGATGAGAGCCCCAGAAAATGATCGATGCGCACCATGTCCGCCTGGAGCAGCGCGGCCCGCAGGCGGGCTTTCCACCAGGCGTATCCGTCCCTGGCCATCTCTTTCCAGTTGTAGAGCGGATTGCCCCAGCGCTGTCCCGTCTTGGAAAACATGTCGGGCGGCACCCCCGCCACGGCGCGAGGCTCCAGATGCGCGTCAAGTTCAAAGAGCCTGGGACTCAGCCAGACGTCCGCGGATTCGGGGGCGACAAAAATGGGCATATCGCCGATCAGCGCAATGCCGGCGGAACGTGCGTGGGCCCGAAGCGATCGAAGCTGGCGGAAGAAGATGAACTGCGCGAACGTTTGCAGATCGATTGAGCCGGCAAGCTCCCGCTGAGCCTCGCGGAGCGCCGCCGGTTGTCGGCGCAGGAGCGGGCGCGGCCATCGCTCCCAGGGTTGACACGAATGCGCTTCGCGAAGCGCCATGAACAGCGCAAAATCGGCGAGCCATCCCGACTGCTGCTCCTCGAATTCGCGCAGCTCTTCGGTGAGGCGTTTGACGCGCCGACGTTGAAACCGATCATGCGCAACAGCGAGCAGCGCCCACTTCTTTCGCGTGACCCGCCCATAATCGGTCTTTCCCGGCGGCAGCGAGAATCCGCGCAGATCAGACGCCGCGAGCAAGCCGTCTTTCACCAATTCTTCGGGGCTGATCAGCAGCGGATTGCCGGCAAAGGAGGAGAGGCATTGATACGGTGACGTGGTATCCCCCGTGGGCCCCAGCGGCAGCATTTGCCACCAGCGCTGGCCCGCGGCGCTGAGCATGTCGACCCATTGGTGAGCCGCGGGTCCGAGATCGCCGATGCCGAATCGGCCAGGCAGCGAAGTGACATGCAGAAGCACGCCGGAGCTTCGGCGGGAAAGATCGGGAAAGCCGCCGGCGGTTTGCGTGCGCGTGGTCTTCACGGCATCGCTTATACAGGCAAATCACTGGGACAACATCGTCTGATATCCAGACTATTCCCGCAGGGAAAACCGCGAGCAAGCTCGGCGGCTACACACACGGAGACATCGCGCGAGGAAGCGAGAGTTCTTCCCAGGAATCTGAGAGAGCCTCCGTATTATCCCGTCACTCACAACTCCGCAGGCACAACATACGGTGCCCGGTATTCCCTCGTCAGCAGCGCATTGGCCGCGGCGTTGGATCCGAAGTTCTCGGCTTTGGGATCGAACGCAAGCGCCGGGCCGGATTGGCAGTGGAGATCTTTAAGTTGCAACGCGTTCTTCTCCAGATGCTGCTCGAAGCGTTTCAGCGATTCGGTCATCGGCTCATTACCGGAATAGGCCTTGTTGACAGCGTCAAACGATTCGGGCGAGCCGAGGCGGTAGGAGATGTTGCCCATGTGGCAGAGGGCGCTGGAGTAATGCCCTTCGAGAATCGGGGCGTGCAGGTCTTCCTGCTTGCCGCTGCGGACGGCGGAGGCGAAGTTGCTGAAGTGATTCAGCTCGCCGCCCTTGAACTTGCTGACGAGTTTGCCGTCTTTGTCGAGGTGCACGATGCCGCCGTCTTTCACGCCGAAGGCGACCATCCCTTCGGTGCCGTAGACGATGTTGCCGATCATGACTCCCTGGAGCGAATCAGTTTTGAGTCCGCGCACTTCGAACAGGATCTGGGGCCCGCCGCCAAAGTCGTAGAGAGCAAGCTGGGTGTTGGGGGTTTCGCCGTCGTCGGTGTATCCGAAACGTCCGCCGACGGAGAGTACGGAGCTTGCGAGCGTCTGGTCCTTCAGAGCCCAGCGGGCGATGTCCATCTGGTGAATGCCCTGGTTGCCGAGGTCACCGTTGCCGTAGGCCCAGTTCCAGTGCCAGTTGTAGAGGAAGCGGTTTTTGTTGAATGGCCGGACGGGGGCAGGTCCGAGCCAGATGTCGTAATTGAGGGAACTGGGGGCGGCACTGTCGTCAAAGTGCCCGATGCTCGGTCGGCGTTTGTAGCAGAGTCCGCGGGAGAGCAAAACCTTTCCGATCTTCCCGTCCTGGATGAATTGAATTGCTTCATGGGCGGCGCGGTTGGAGCGTGTCTGCGTTCCTGCCTGACAGACCCTGCCGTATTTCGCGCGCGCCTGCTCGATGCGTCGGCCTTCGGAAATATTATGACTGACTGGCTTCTCGACATAGGCGTCCTTGCCCGCCTGCATCGCCCAGATCGCGGCCAGGGCGTGCCAGTGATGAGGCGTTGCGATGGAGACGGCTTGAACATCCTTGTCTTCGAGCAACTTGCGGATGTCCTGATACTCCTTCGCCGGCGGGCGGCCGCGATCTTTGAGCATTTGCTGGGGCTTGGCGAACTGATCCGTGTCGACATCGCAGATGGCGACGATATCCACGCTCTGATCGTCGGCGTAGCCCTGGATATGGGCGAGGCCGCGGGCGTGCAACCCGATCACAGCAACGGCCACGCGCTCATTGGCCGAGCCGCGTGCGGAGGGAGCGGTGGCCGGCTCGGCTCCACGTGCGGAGGCGATGCTTTGCGCTGCCGCGAGTCCTGCTGCCGCGGAATAGAGCGTCTGCTCCAAAAACGATCGACGGGTGATTTTCGACATGGTCCTCCTGAGTGGTCCGCCAGTTACATTGTATATGTTCGGCGAGCCTCTGTGTTGGCGCGTTGCAAAATGTCAGTCAATCGTTCGAAAAGTGCGACCGAAAGGTCATTGCCGATCAGGCGGGTGGCTCGGACTCACATCGAGACAGTTGGCTCAATTGCGTCAATCTTCTCGTTTTTACTGGATATTCACCGTGTGCTCTGTGCCACAACCCATTGAGATCTTCGCCCGCTGCGCAAATTTTCCCGGGCAGGCGATCAGCCAAAAGATCAAGAGCCGCGAAGACGCGAAGCCGCGAAGACAAACGCGAAGGAAGACAATTCAATTGCACCTGAAACCCGAAGGCGCACTTCCTTGGGCTTCGATCCCGCATTTTTGATTTTCTTACCTTCGCGTCTCTCTTCGCGTCTTCGCGTCTTCGCGGCTCTTCGTTTTGGTTGCGGCCGAGCGAAGCGAGGCAGCGCTGGGGTCTCTGCATTCTCTGTGGTTGCATCACGGTGTGGGCGAGTTATCCAGCGTAGGGGCCGAGTCGTCTTCCTGCCGCGGCGCCAAAGACAACCACGGAGAACACAGCGCTGGCTGCGCCCGCAACCCAAAGAAGAAAATTTAACCGCGGTCAAGAGCCGCGAAGACGCGAAGACGCGAAGACAAACGCGAAGGAAGACAATTCAATTGCACCTGAAACCCCAAGGCGCAATTCCTTGGGCTTTGATCCCGCATTTTTGATTTTCTTACCTTCGCGTCTCTCTTCGCGTCTTCGCGTCTTCGCGGCTCTTCGTTTTGGTTGCGGCCGAGCGAAGCGAGGCAGCGCCGGGGTCTCTGAATTCTCTGTGGTTGCATCACGGTGTGGGCGATTATCCAGCGTAGGGGCCGAGTCGTCTTCCTGCCGCGGCGCCAAAGATAACCACGGGAGAACACAGCGCTGGCTGCGCCCGCAACCCAAAGAAGAAAATTTAACCGCGGTCAAGAGCCGCGAAGACGCGAAGACGCGAAGACAAACGCGAAGGAAGACAATTCAATTGCACCTGAAACCCGAAGGCGCACTTCCTTGGGCTTCGATCCCGCATTTTTGATTTTCTTACCTTCGCGTCTCTCTTCGCGTCTTCGCGGCTTCGCGGCTCTTCGTTTTGGTTGCGGCCGAGCGAAGCGAGGCAGCGCTGGGGTCTCTGCATTCTCTGTGGTTGCATCACGGTGTGGGCGAGTTATCCAGCGTAGGGGCCGAGTCGTCTTCCTGCCGCGGCGCCAAAGACAACCACGGAGAACACAGCGCTGGCTGCGCCCGCAACCCAAAGAAGATAATTTAACCGCGGTCAAGAGCCGCGAAGACGCGAAGCCGCGAAGACAAACGCGAAGGAAGACAATTCAATTGCACCTGAAACCCGAAGGCGCACTTCCTTGGGCTTCGATCCCGCATTTTTGATTTTCTTACCTTCGCGTCTCTCTTCGCGTCTTCGCGGCTCTTCGTTTTGGTTGCGGCCGAGCGAAGCGAGGCAGCGCCGGGGTCTCTGAATTCTCTGTGGTTGTTTTCGTGTAGTTGGTCGTGCTGACATTGAGAAACCGTCGCCGGGGTGGGACCAAACGCGCTATGACGAATGCTTTCGGAATTTCCGCCGGTAGGCGCCGGGCGACTGGCCGGTCAGTTTGCGGAAGATGACGTTCACGTATTCGGCGTGTGCGACGCCGATGCGCTTGGCGATGGTCTTGAGCGGAAGATCGGTGGTCTGAAGCAACTGTTGGGCCCGCTCGACGCGGCAACGGACGATCTCCTCGTGAGGGCTGTGTCCCAGCAGAGTGCGAAAGCGTCGTTCGAGATTGCGACGCGAGGTTGGCACTTCGTCGAGCAATTGCTTCACGCTGATTCCTTCACAGGCATGCTGACGGATGAACCGCACGGCCGCCGAAACGTCCGGATCGTCGATCGCCAGCGCATCGGTCGAGCGGCGCACGGCGATCCCCAATGGCGCCACCGGATACTCTCCGCCCTTCACTTTTTCACCGTTCATCATGCGCGCCAGCAGCCCGGCGGCGGTGTACCCGGTGCGGTGCGTGTCCGGCTCGACGCTCGACAGCGGCGGGTCCGCCAGTTCGCAAAGGATCGGATCGTTGTCCACCCCCACCACCGCCACGTCATCGGGCACCCGCACGTCCGCGGTCCGGCAGGCGTCGAGAAGCTGGCGGCCTCTCAGGTCGAAACAGGCCATGATTCCAACGGGCTTGGGAAGCGCCCGCACCCAGCGAACCAGATCACGTTGATCGCCAGCCCAGTCGGCCGCATTCGCGAGCGATCCGGCGGCCATGAAGATGGAGCAACGAATCCCCGCTTCGGCCGCGAGCCGGGAAAAATGGTCGCGGCGGCGCGTGGACCAGTTGTATTGGGCGAGCCCGCAGAAGGCCAACTGCCGGAACCCTCGCTCGAGCAAATGGGAGAACGCCAATTGGGCAATCGCCTGATCGTCTGTCTCGACCCATGCGGCGCCCTTGCAGAGTTGAGCCGCGCTCAGATCCACGACCGGCGCGCCCGCTTTGCTCACGGCCCGCGCGATCCTGCGGTTTTCAATGCGGGCGATGATCCCGTCGCCGCTCCATCCCGACAACCGGGCCAGCTCAGCATCCCCCCTGCCGCTCTCGGGGAGAAAGATCGACCAGGCGTCGTGCTCGTGAATATACGCGGTGATCCCCGCGAGCAATCCGCGGCATATGCGTTGGATGTCTCAATCAGCAGCGCAACCTGCTTGGTTTTCATTTGTTGTGCACTCCAGTCGGACGTGAGCGGTTCGAGGCAAGGTGCATTTTACCCAGGCTGCGTCGCGATTGCCCGCGCACAGTACGAGGGTTCTCTCAACCGCGGATTTGACGGCGCTGGCTGCGCCCGCAACCCAAAGAAAAGAATCTGACCGCGGAACGCAGGGAAAGAGATTGAACCGCTGATAAACGCCGATGAACGCAGATTGATCAGAGACTCCGTACAATGCGTTTAACGTCCATGATCTTCTCAGTGATTTCATTCAATCTGCGTTCATTTGCGTTCATCTGCGGTTCCCTTTCTTCTGTTTGATAAAGCAGTCACACCAGCAGCGGCGTCGCCGACAGCATGGTGAAGAAGTGATGACGAATCCCCGGAGTGTAACGTAGCGAAGGGAGAGGTGGAACCGCGGATAAATGCCGTGAGGGCTGCACCCAACGCAAGGCACGAAGGGAGGAAGGAAGGTGCTTGTTAAAACAACAAGATGTGACAACCTTGCTATGCTGATGGGCGCCGGTGAGAGCCAAAAGACGATCACACGGAGGATTTTGTGATCTTAATCAACTGTCCGTGTAGGTTCGGAATCGCGATCAAGCGTTGATGGATTCGGGCGGCGAGCGCCGGATACTCGGCGTCGACACTTGGCGTCGGCGAAGTGCGGTACTCCGCTGTCATGATCCTCCGCAAAAGCTGTCGCCAGTGTGTCGGTGAAGACATAAAGGTGACGGGCAAGACATACCCTCCTATCGCCCGCAGACCGGATATTTGGACGGCAGACGAATAGTCGCCGAAATTCAGTAGAGGGTCACCGTTCACCGCAAGCTGACGACTGTCATCGTGGCAGAACACGGGCCGCTCGAGCTCGTCGGCTCCATCGAGCAACCGCTTCAAACAGCGAAAAACGCAGCGGAATGAATTTCCTGTCCAATCCGTCGCTCTGGTGGCAATTTAGCTTTCGAGGGAGACCGGCGAGCAGCACTTCATTCGGAGGCGAAAGCATGGCAAGCGATTCCAGGCGACAGATCGGAACCAACCAGGTCGAACTCGCAGGCGCTGAACTGACTTCCATGAAGCGGCAGCCGAAGCTCAATCCGCCTCGATCGAGCCGGCGGCGGAAGACTCTCGTCCGCACTGCGGCGGCCACGGGCGCGCTTCTTCAGGCCTGCCATTCGGCGCACGCTGCCACTTTCAACTGGACCACCGGTGATACAACCGGCTCCTGGAGCAGCACGAGCCTTTCAACGGATTGGAAGAGCGCCACATACCCGAACGCAGCCGGTGCGATCGTCACCATCACGCAGGCGAACGCCGGGAATGACGCAGTCACCTTGAATGTCGACGCGACGGCGGGCGAGGTCATCAATGGCGCCGTCACCACCGGCGGCGCCCACTGGAACGTCCTGTACGACGGGTCCAACTACCACACGCTGACCTTGGATGGCACGGGACTGGGGACGAATGTGTTTGGAGATGCAGGCGTCGCTGCCATACGCATGTCCGCGAGCATTAACACATCAGTGCTGAACGCGAACATATCCATGTTCAACACCGACCTGGATATTGGCGCCGCCTACAGCACCGCCGGCACGTCAAATCTGGCAATTGGAACGTTGGGATCGACAACGCTCAACAATGCCGGAAGCACCGGCAATGCGAGTGCCGCCCATAATTTGACGTTTAGAGGGATCGAGTCGGCGGGGAATGGCGTAACGCTCAACAGTGATATTGGGACTTCGGGCGCAAACATCGCGATCAGCGACATCTACGACCTCGGAAGGGTCACCCTCAATGGCAATTTGGGCGCCAGCGTCAGCTCCGTCACGCTCAACAGCACTACGGACGCTTCAACGTTGGTACTTGCAGGGGCCAACAGTTACACGGGAACCACAAATATTCTCTTTGGGACCGTGTCCATCGCTGCGGACAACAATCTCGGGGCGAGCAGCGCCGCAGTCTCCCTCAACGGCGGCACGCTCAAGACCACGGCGTTTGTAACCGACAGCCATGCGGTCACCATCGGCGCCTCGGGAGGCACCATTGACGTGACCACCACGGGCCAATATTTCTTTAATACTTCCAATACTCTGCTGGGCAGCGGAACACTCACGCTTACGGGCACCGGCACGCTGACTGCGAATACCGGCAACTTTCGCGTGGCGCAGACGAACACCTTTAGCGGCAACATAACGCTTCAGAGCGGCGGCATCTTCGAGTATGGGGTCGCTGGTGCAGTCGGTGCTGGTGGCACGATTACCATCGCCAACCAGGGCGAGCTGGCCGTGCAGGGATCCGCTGGCGTGGCTCTTCCGAATGCCATCACCGTGTCGGGCGGCACAAACAGCGTGCTAAGCTTCGAGAACGGCAACGGAGGCAATTTTTCGGGACCCATCACACTCAACACCAACGCGATCATCGGCCTGCGTGACTGGTACAATTACGCCGATGTGCGCAGCGGAGTCATTAGCGGCGCCATCTCCGGCAGCGGAGGCCTTACGATCAACTCGGGCACCGGCACGGGCGGGGTGCTGACGCTTACGGGCGCCAACAGCTTCACAGGCGCTGTCAGCGTGTCCGGAAGCTCCGTCAGCGTCGCCGGCATCGGCAACTCCGCTTCGAACAGCAATCTGGGAACCAACGGCACCATCAATCTGGGGGCGACCACCGCGGCCGGAACGTTGCTCTACACAGGTATCGGTGAAACCAGCAATAAAGTGATCAATCTCTGCGGGCACCACCGGTGGCGCAGTCATCGACGATTCCGGCACGGGAGCGCTCAAGTTCAGCAGCGCCCTGACAGCGGGCACCGCCGGGGCCAAGACGCTCACTCTCCAAGGGTCTGCTGCCGGAACGGGTGAGGTGGACGGCGCTATCGTGGACAGCGGCAGCGGCGCAACGGCACTGACGAAGGGCGGCTCAAGTACGTGGACACTTACGGCTTCAAACGGATATACCGGCGCGACAACCGTGAATAACGGCACGCTGAAACTGGACTTCTCGGTTTCAAATCCCACGAGCATCATTAGCAGCAGCTCCGCCCTGACGCTCGGCGGTGGAAATCTGACGATTGCAGGAAACTCTGGAGGGAATTCCCAGACCTTTTTCAGCACTGCCATTACCGCGGGAGGGCCAGCCGTTACCGTTACCAGCCCAGGCGCCGCTGAAAACCTGACGTTGGGCGCGATCACGAGAAGCACCGGGGCACTGGTGAATTTTGCGCTGCCGACGAGCGGAAGCGTCGGCACAACGTCCGGGACCGCAAGTACGGCGCTGAATGACAGTGGTGTTTACTACGCGACGGTTGGCGGCACGACCTGGGCGTTGAAGGATGGCTCAAACGTCAATATTGTTGGGGCGACGTCCGGCTTCTACTCGCCCGCCTCTACCAATGCCGGCGGCACCAATCTCAATCTTGACATGGACGCCAGCTTCAGCGTGAGCAACACGGCCACGCAGAGTGAAAGTTCCGTTCGATTCAACGACAGCACAGCCGCCCGAACGTTAACACTCGGCACCGGAGGCACCTCACGGCTGCTGACGTTAGGCAACAGTGCAGTTCTCGTGTCCAGCAACGTCGGCGCGTTCAATGCGACAATTGGCGCCGGTAACGCAGCCAGCAGCATTCGGTCCGGCGTGACGAATAAAGATCTGGTGTTCATCCAGGACAATCCGGCGGGCTTCTTGAACGTCAACGTGCAGATCGTCAATAAGACCAGCAGCACCAACGGCGTGACGGTCGGCGGCGTGGGCACCGTGGTGTTCAGTCCCGCCACCGCCAGCATCTACTCAGGCCCGACGTACCTCGACGGCGGCAATCTGATGATCGCCGCCAACAGCAGCATTGGCGCTCCAGGCAGTGCGGCGATCCTGAACCTGCAGGGCGGCAACCTTGTCGGCAATGGGACGTTCTCCCTGGACAATGGAACGGGCGTCAACAACCGTCCAATTTCCCTGATCGGGCCTGGCGGAGGCCTGGCGGCGACCGCGACAAACACGCTTACCGTCCCGGGGGTCATCAGCGGCGCGGGGAACTTGACGGTAGGCCAAGGCACGCTCGCCGGTACCGGTGGGACGAACGCCAATGCCAGCATGGCAGGCAACGGAACTGTCACGCTCAGCGGAGCAAACAGTTATACCGCTGCGACCACGATTGCCGCCGGCACACTGAAGTTGCAACCAGTTGTGGCCTCGACGAACAATATCTCAACGTCAAAGGCGATCAGCGTTGGCACTGGTGCTACGCTCGACGTGACTAGCCTCACCAGCGGGCAGATCGCCCTTGCCCGCGGGCCAGGCCCTTGGCGGCACAGGCACGGTGACGGGCTTGACCGCAGGAGGAGTTCTGATCGGCGCCGGCAGCACGATTTCCGCCGGCACCAGCACCTCCCTGGGAACAGGCGGAACCAACGTCACCGGGAAGCTTACGACCGGCGACGAGCAGTTTGCGGCGGGCGGCACCTATGCCGTCAAGCTCAATAACGCCACAGGCGCCTCGGGCAATGCCAGCGGGTGGGATGACATTTCGATGGGAACGCTGAACTCCGGTGCCCTCAGCACGGGAAGTACGTTTGCCATCACGCTCACCAGCTCTGGGACAGCAGCCGCGAACTTTGTCAGCACCAGCAACTATACTTGGGTCATCGCCAACATCGCCACCGGCTCGCTGACCCCCAATACTCCATTGGCCGTAACGACCAGCTCCGGCAGCCCGACCGGCACTGCCAGCCTGTTCACGCTCGACACGAGTTCGTTCGTCGCGAGTAATCCGACGGCGTCGGGCTCGTCGTTCTACCTGGAAGCCATCGGAAGCCCGGGTGGCAGCCAATCGCTGGAGATCGGCTATAACGCCACGCCCGAGCCGGGCACAATGATGCTGGTTCTGGCAGGAGTAGTGCCGATGCTGACGGCCCGCCGTCGTCGTCGGCAGGACTGATTCGCCGCCCTACCGGAGTCGGCGGTTCCAAACGGCACTCGAAATCATCGCGGCGCCGGCCGATTGGGTTCCGTCATCCTTCCGCCGGAAACTGTATCGCGAAAATGACGGAATTGGCGTCCAAACCGCCTGCCTGCCGGCAATATAATGGATGACGGAGAGGGAGATTCATCGGCAGGGTCTTCGACTTCGTAGTCACTCATGCCAACCACCTTCCAGGACTCAATGCGTGCTAGCCGGCTATGTGTGCTTGTCGTTACGACCGTCGCGTCGCTGCTGACCGCTCATGTCAACGCCGGCGAGACCGCGCCGGTCACGGTGAAGCAAGGGCGCGGCCAGATCGTGCTGGAGAACGGGCTGATTTCGCTGACGGTATCGATGGTGAGCGGGGACATTATCACGATCGAATCGCTCGATCGGCGCCATTCACAGGTGCTGACCGATCGGAAGCTGGGAATGTACCTGGACGCCAACGGCGGTCCCGAAGACGAGCCAGAGAACGCCGACCGGGCGCGCCCCAAGGCGGGATACGCGCATCCGCTTTCTGGCTGCACCGCTCGTCTGGTCAGCGCCGGCCCGGAGTCGGCCGACCTGGAACTCCACGGCGAACCGGGCGAGTGGTTTCCGTTCCACACCGAGGCTCACTACGTATTGCGGCGCGGGCAAAGCGGTTTCTACGCATACGTGATCTATCGACATTCCGCTGGAATGCCCGCGGGAGACATCGGGCAGACACGCTTTGCCATCAGGGGCGTGAAGGGTCCTGAGCTGTTCACAAACCATGTTGTCGATGACAAACGGCAGGGAGCGTATTCGACGGCGCCGGTTGTTCAATCCGTTCAGGATGCCACGTCCCGCCTGGCGGATGGGACGATCTACACAAAGTACAACAATTCCGCTTTCACCTGCGACTATGTTGCCCATGGCATGGCGGGACATGGCGTCGGCCTCTGGATGATCTGGCCCAGCACCGAGTTCCTCAACGGCGGCCCCCTTCGGCAGGATCTGACGGTGCACGCAGACAACACGCTGCTGGCAATGTTCCAGGGCGGGCATTTCGGCGCTGGAGCCATTCAGGTCAAGGAAGCGGAAACCTGGAGCAAAATGTTCGGTCCGGTGTTCGTCTACGTGAACCATGGACCGTCTGTCAGCGCCATGTGGGAGGATGCGCAGACTTGCGCGGCAAGCGAGCGGGGGCAGTGGCCGTATGCGTGGCTCAAGAGCGAGGAATATCCGCTCGAACGTGGCGTCGTGACCGGCCAGGTCGCTCTCCAGGGCGGCGGCAGCGTGAAGGACGCATGGGTCGTGCTCGCTCCCCCCGATGACAAAGACTGGACCGAGTCCGCCAACGGGTACATGTTCTATTCAAAGCTGGATTCGAGCGGGCGTTTCGCGATTCGCAACGTTCGGCCTGGAAACTACACACTTTTCGTCAGTGGAGCGAATCAGTTTGAGGATTTGAAACGAGAAAACGTCGCCGTCCGCCCGCAGTCGATGACCGAACTGGGTATCCTGCAATGGACGCCGGTGACGCATGGACGGACGCTGTGGCAGATTGGCGTTGCCGATCGATCCTCGCGCGAATTCAAGGGTGGCGACGACGTGCGTCACTACGGGAACTTCCTCCGCTATCCCGCCGACTTCCCCGACGACGTGACGTTTACGATCGGCAAGAGCCGCGAAGAGCGCGACTGGAACTTCGCGCAGTGGAACTGGTACAGCAGGAAGCCGTACTGGAGCATCCTCTTTGACCTGCCCCGCGCAGACGGGCAAGGCAACGCTGACGCTCGGCCTGGCCTCGGCTCAGGTGTTCGGATCGCTGGTGGTCAAAGTCAATGGAGTGCAGGTTGCCGAGCTCAAGCCGCGCAAGAGCGGCGCCGCCGCGTATCGAAGCGGCGGGCAGGACAGCCTCTATCAAGTCGAATACGCGGAATTCGACGCCGCCCTGCTTCATGGCGGAAGCAACCAGATCACGCTGGCACTGCATCACGCCCTGCCGTTTTCAGAGCCTTTCGAGCAGCGGGCAAAGTACTTCGGGGACGTGATGTATGACGCCATTCGTTTAGAGGTGCAACCATGAACCGATTGCGAGCATCGATCGTTCTCTCAGCCATCGGCATGTCGCTGATTTGCTGTTGCCCCAGCCGGGGGAGCAGTCCGGCGGAAAAGGGGCCGAATCCCAAGCTGCCGACGCTTTTCTTGATCGGCGATTCGACCGTGAACAACGGCACCAAGGGCCTGGAAGGATGGGGGACCGCGATCGTCGCGGATTTCGATCAGTCGAGGATCAACCTCGAAAATCGCGCCCGCGGCGGGCGAAGCAGCAGAACGTTCCTGACCGAGGGTCTGTGGGACAAGGTGCTTGAAGAAATCAAACCGGGCGACTTTGTGCTGATGCAGTTTGGGCACAACGACGCCGGCGGACTCTCCGACCCCAAAGGCCGCGCCTCGATCAAGGGCAACGGCGATGAGACACAGGACGTCAAGAATGCAGCCGGGAAAACCGAGACGGTACACAGCTATGGCTGGTATCTGCGGAAATATATTTCCGATGCAAAGGCCAAGGGAGCAACGCCCATCGTGCTCTCGCCGGTGCCGCGGAATATCTGGAAGGATGGAAAGGTCGCCCGGTCATCCGGAGACTACGGCAAGTGGGCCCAGGAGGCCGCACAGAGTGAGGGCGTCGCATTTGTCGACCTCAATGACATCATCGCAAAGCATTATGAGGAGTTGGGCGAGGAGAAGGTGAAGGCGTTTTTTCCGCAGGACCATACGCACACTGATCCCCAGGGAGCGGCGCTGAATGCGCGCTCGGTGATCGAAGGTCTCAAGGGAATTGAGGCCTGCCCGTTGAATGCTGATGTGGTTGTCAGCGCGGACGCCGCCAGCGGTCCGGCGGCAGGTGCGGGCAAGCCCTGAAAGGCTGGATTCAGTGGCAAAACTTTGCTTGGTATATGAGATGATCAGGATACAATCATGCGCAGGGATGAAGATGTCCCACGCATCACTGGCGGAGGAAGAGTTGCCGGTGTCGCAGGCTTGGGGCGCACACTGCCGCGGCTGATGCTCGCGCAGCTGGAAACGCCCGATGGTGCAGACGTTCATTTACGAGTGAGGCCTACATGTCTACCAAACGGCAAAAGGGATCGGGAACCTTGGTCAGCGCCGCTTTCGGCTCCGCGATTATCGAACTGCCTGCCGTGAGCAGGCGAAAACGCGCAGCGTTTACGCTTGTCGAACTGCTCGTCGTCATCGGGATCATCGCATTGCTGATCGCGATCCTCCTGCCGGTGTTAAGCAGAGCGCGCAAACAGGCCACCCTGACTGCCTGCGCCTCGAATCTTCGGCAGATTGGCCAGGCAACGATTCTCTACTGCAACGACAATCGCGGGTTTTTGCCCGAGCGGTGGCGGAGTGGGTACCTCTCGATGGACAATAATAATACTCCGTATTACTGGTTCAACATAAACATGTTTCAGCCGACAGATGCTCCCCTCCTCGGCGCCTATCGCGGTGTCGACCCCGGGGCGAATCTTGGTCGGCTGATTATCCGCGGGTACTTAGGAAGCGCGTTCAGCGACCTGCTTACCGGAGCACACACCGCCGATATGAATTTCGCCCCCATGCGATTTTGCCCCGGCCAGGTGGATCTGTCCAGCCTTCCCAGCACGCAATGGGGCAGTGCTTACATGTTCAACCCGCACTGGTCAAACACATCCGCCTACCTCCCATCCAGTCCTTCGGAGGCGACGTGGTACCGCAAGCTTGCGGACATCCCACCGTTCAAGGAACTGGCGAGCGATGCCGTGTACAACTTCGACGCCTCGGATTACGGCAGTTTCACGCACATGAACAGCAGCCAGACGGCCAACACATTCAACCTGCTCTTTCCCGATGGACACGTATCGAGCGTGTACGACACGATGGCGTTCAACAATATGCTCGGGCGCTTCGCCGACAAGCCCTATGTGATCGACGACGATGTGGACATCCTGGAAACCGAGGCGGACGGACGCAATCCCAACAAGACCATGGCGGATCTCAACACCTCTCCACAGCAGTGGTCGGCGCCGCAGGTTCACCGGCTGGTGCCCGTGCATGCGGCGACCCTGGTGAATTGGAAATAACAACCTCGCAGATGACGTCGCGATTCGTCGTGTTCTGGCCGTGACCCGTCCTCTTCTGCCATGAAATTGACGCCGAATCACTTTCCTGTCGCCGCCCTGTTCGCGGTCGCGATGCTCGTTTCGTCCACGATCCGTGGCGACGAAGTCTCCCACGGGCCGTTGCGGATGATCATCATTGGCGACTCAACCGTCTGCGATTATCCGGAGAAGAGCCCCAACCGGGGGTGGGGTCAATTTATTCAGGAACGCTTCAAGTCCGAAGATGTGACAGTCATCAACCACGCCGCGGCGGGGCGCAGCACCAAGACCTTCATCAAGGAAGGGCGCTGGAAGAAGGCGCTGGATGATAAACCTGATTACGTTCTGATCCAGTTCGGCCATAACGATTCGCACGGTCCGGACAAACCCGAGTCAACCGACGCGGCGACCGATTACAAACAGTACCTCCGGCGCTATATCGACGAAGCCCGCGCGGCCGACGCGACACCCATCCTGGTGACTCCGATGGTTCGCAGGACGTTCGATCCTGATGGGAAACTCATCGATGCGCTTGCCCCCTACGCCAGCGCGATGGAAGAAGTCGGCAGCGAGAAGCAGGCAGCCGTGATCGACCTGCACGCGTCCAGCAAAAGACTGGTGGAACAGCTTGGCCCGGCCGGAAGCGCGGAACTGGCGAATAAGAAGGGCGATCTCACCCATTTCAACGAGAAAGGGGCAAGGGCCATGGCCGATCTCGTAATGCGGGAGCTGCCGACCGCGGAGCCGAAGCTCAAGGGGTGTTTGAAATCTCCGGGCGAGTAAGCAAGCGATCCTTAAAGCTAAGAGTTCGTTTCACAATCCCCCACGCCGAGTCTGAGGTACTCCGAAGCCTCGGATCGAGTGCCGGAGAATCCGAGCCTTCGGAGCACCTCAGACTCGGCGTGGGGATCGGAACCGCTGTTCTGAAATTGCTTCTGAACGAAACGAACTTGCGCCCATGCATCACCTGATCCGAGCCATCAACATCCTGACGCTGCTCAGCTTGATTGAGGCCGCGCATGCTGGCGACGCGCCGCCGATGCTGGCCCAATCAGCCGGTCCCAATGATGTTCTCCTGGCCGCTGACGCGGCTGTCGCGGACATCTATGTGGATTCAAAGGACGCCATGGTGGCACAGATCGCCGCGAAGCTGCTGTCCGAGGACGTTGAGCGGGTCACGGCTCACAAGCCTGCCGTGAAGAACGACAAGACGGCGCTGGGAAAGACCGCTATCCTCGTCGGCACGATCGGCAAAAGTTCGCTGATCGATGCATTGATCGAGGGTGGCAAGCTGGATGTGTCCGGCGTGCGGGGCAAATGGGAATCGTCGGTCCTCACGACGATCGACGATCCGCTTCCGAATGTGCAGCGCGCATTAGTGATTGCCGGCAGCGATCGACGAGGCACCGCGTTCGGCGTGTTTGAATTGTCTGAGCAAATCGGGGTCTCGCCGTGGTATTGGTGGGCGGATGTGACACCCGCCCATCGAAGCACACTTTCGGTGAAACAGGGAACGCACGTGATCGGCGAGCCGTCGGTGAAGTATCGCGGCATCTTCATCAACGACGAGGATTGGGGCCTGCGGCCCTGGGCGTCGACGACATTCGATCCCCATTTCGGCAACATCGGTCCCCGGACCTACGAGAAGGTTTTCGAGCTCCTCCTGCGATTGAAGGCAAACTACCTCTGGCCGGCGATGCATCCGGCAGCGTCGAAAACAAAAGTCGCGGGCGGCACGCGGGAATTCGGCACGGTCGATGAAAATATCAAGCTCGCCGACGATTGGGCGATCGTCATGGGCGCAAGCCACGCCGAGCCGATGAATCGGGCCAACGTGGCGTGGAACGAGAAGAGGCAAGGCCCGTGGCGATACGACACCAATCGCGACGCGATCCGCAGGTTCTGGCAAGAGTGGGCCAGCAAACGCGGGCCATATGAGTCGACGTGGACGCTGGGCTTGGCGGGATTCACGACAGCCCCCTGGAGGGCCCGAAAGATGTTCCCTCGCGCGTGAAACTCGTGGAAGAGGCGATCGGCGATCAACGGGCGCTGCTGGCGAAGTACGTCAATCCGAAGGTGCAGCTCATTCCGCAGATCTTCTGTCCCTACAAGGAAGTGCTGACCCTTTATCGCAACGGCCTGAAAGTTCCTGATGACGTGACGCTTCTGTGGCCGGATGACAATCATGGCTACATTCGCGAGCTCCCGTCAGTAGCAGAACAGGCCCGCAACGGCGGATCGGGTGTTTATTACCACGTGTCCTATTGGGGACAGCCCGAAGATTATCTCTGGCTCTGCACGACCCCGCCGGCGCTGGTGTGGGAGGAAATGAGCAAGGCCTACGACAATGATGCCAGGCGCATTTGGGTTCTGAACGTCGGCGACATCAAGCCGGCCGAGATCGATATGGAGTTCTTTCTGAAACTCGCGAGGAACGTGCCGGCGTGGGACGAAAACTGCCAGATGAATTTTCTGACCGACTGGATGACGCGCAACTTCGGGCCGTCGGATGCCGCGCAAGCCGCATCGGTGATGGATGAATACTACCGGCTGAATTTCGCCGTGAAACCCGAACACATTCTGGCTGCTCAACTGAGCAGCGAGTCAAAGTCGGCGAGCCAGCGGCTGGATCGGTTCGCTAAACTCGTGGAGCGTGCTGACGCGCTGTATGCCGGCGTTTCGCCCGGACTTCGCGATGCATTCTTCGAAACGGTGGTCTACCCCGTTCGTTGCTCGGCGGCGATGAACCGCAAGTGGCTGAGCAACGACGCGAAGTTGCGGCAGGCGGCGTACGAACAGATCCAGTCAGAGACCGAGTATTACAATCAGAAGCTCGCGGCTGGTAAGTGGAGGAACATCATGTCCGCCGACTCGCGAAACCGGCCCGTCTACGAAACGCCGGATCTAAGAAAACCGGTGACCGCTCCCGCCGGCTGGGTTGGCGTCGCCCAGGGCGACGTCTCCATCGAAGCCGAGCAACCGTCACGACACGTCGCCCAGGACGGAGCGGCCTGGAAAGTGATTCCCGGCCTTGGCGTCAGCGGTGACTCGATCGCGCTGCTGCCGGCGCGGGCTTCCGTGACAGCGGCCTCCCGACTCGAATACGACTTCACGACGGACAAGCAGGGTTTTGCAAGGGTCTGCGTCTATTGCATTCCCACGCACGCCATTCGCGATGGCTTCAAGGTGCGATACTCCCTGGGCATCGACGACGGGCCGTCGAGTTCGGTCGATCTCGAGACTAAAGAGTTCAGCCCGCAGTGGAGTGAAAACGTGCTGCACGGCACTGCCATTGGAAAGACCGAGTGTCAAATCACCGCCGGCAAACACACGCTGACACTCCGTCCGCTCGATCCGGGCATGGTGTTCGACAAGATCGTGATCAACTTCCATTAGCACCTTTTCCTCAAGGAACATGACCAACCCCTGGTGCTCGAAATCACCCTCACCCCTGCCCTCTCCCGGAGTACCAGGAGAGGGCGTCGCTTTGCGAGCCTGCTCTTCCTTCGCGTCTTTTTGTTGCGCCTTCGCGCCCGCCCGGCGGCTCGTGATTTTTGCGGACCGCCGCGCTGTGCATTGGGCCGCCTGCGGCCTGGCGGGGCAGATCGCTGCGATTGTGCTGGCAACGGCGGCGGTCGCCGCGGCCGGCGTTGGGGACACCGCGCGCGCTCTGGACGCCGATCGGCCCCGGGTGATTGAATCATTCGATTCGAACTGGCGCTTCATCCAGGGCGACCCGGCCGGTGCCGCGGCCGCGGAATTCAACGACAGCGGCTGGCGTTTGCTGAATGTTCCGCACGATTGGAGCATCGAGGGCGTCGTCGCCGAGTCCAACCCCGCCGGCGGCGCCGGTGCCTTCTTTCCCACGGGTGTCGGGTGGTATCGCAAGCATTTCACTCTTCCCGAGGATCGGGCCAAGCGATTGGCGTTCATCGAGTTTGACGGGGTGATGGCCAACAGCGATGTCTGGATCAATGGCTTTCATCTGGGCAAGCGACCATACGGCTATGTGAGTTTTTACTATCCGTTGAGCGGTCATCTGAATTTCGGAGCGGGCAAATCCAACGTGCTGGCCGTGCGCGCCGACGACGGGCCGCAGCCCGCCTCGAGGTGGTATGCCGGCGCGGGCATCTACCGGCACACGCGGCTGATTTTCACCGATCCGGTTCATCTGGAGGAGTGGGGAACGTTTGTCACGACCCCGAATGTCACCGCCGCCCAGGCCACCGTGCGTGTCAGAAGCACGGTTCTCAACGCCTCTGCCGGCGCGGTGAAGATCACGGTGGAAGCGACGCTGATCGATCCCGCCGGTGCACACGCCGCCGCCGTGACGTCCAGCACGATGAGCGTTGAGCCCGGCAAGCCGCTGGAGGTCGAGCAGGAGTTGACGATCAAGCCGCGCCTCTGGGACCTGGATCATCCGAATCTGTATCAGATGGTGGTGCGGATTCTCGAAGCCGGGCGAGCGGTCGATGACCAGGTTGTCCACTTCGGGATTCGTAGCGCGGAGTTCAAAGCCGACAGCGGCTTCTGGCTCAATGGTCAGAACATGAAGTTGAAGGGCGTCTGTCTGCACGGCGACATGGACGGCTTGGGCACGGCGGTGCCGCTGGGCGCCTGGGAGCATCGCCTGGCCGCGCTCAAGCGGCTGGGGTGCAATGCCATCAGGACCAGTCACAATCCCGTCGCGCCGGACTTTCTGGATTTGTGCGACCGCATGGGCTTTTTGGTCATGGACGAAATGTTCGACTGCTGGACCGTCGCCAAGAATCCCTATGACTACCACCTTTATTTCAAGCAATGGTCGTTGATCGACGCCGCCGACACGGTGAGGCGCGATCGGAACCATCCGTGCGTCGTCTTGTACAGCGCCGGCAATGAAATTCACGATACGCCCAATCCGCGGGAGGCAATTCCGATTCTCAGGTCGCTCGTCGCGGTCTTTCACGACAACGATCCAACGCGCCCGGTGACGCAGGCGCTGTTTCGCCCCAACGTCAGCCACGATTTTGATGACGGGCTGGCGGATCTTCTCGACGTGATCGGCGTGAACTATCGAGACGCCGAGGCGCTGGCCGCGCACCGCGTCAAGCCGGCGCGAAAAATCATCGGCACCGAAAATGGGAAGGACCTCAATGCCTGGGCGTTCGTTCGCGATAACCCGCCGTATGCCGGTCAGTTCCTCTGGTCGGGCACGGATTACCTTGGCGAGGCGCGCCGCTGGCCGGCCATCTCGCGGGAGACGGGGCTGCTCGATCTGACCGATCAACCTTATCTGCAAAGCGCCCAGCAGCAGAGCTGCTGGAGCAGCGCGGCGATGGTGGCGATCGTCCGCGACGCGGGTGCGGATGCCACTGGCAACATCCCCGGCGAACCGCAGATGCGCCGCGCCAATTTGCGGATTGGTCCCCCTCCGACCGTGATATCAGCGAGCAGAACGTGCTGGTCTACAGCAATGCTCAGAGCGCGGAGCTGATCTTGAACGGAACGTCGCTTGGCTCGCAGCGCTGCTCGCCGCAAGGCGCGCCGTGCCAATGGAAAGTTCGCTTCGCGCCCGGAACCTTGCAGGCAATTGCACGAGAGGGAGACAAGGTCGTCGCCACCGACGAGCTTCACACGGCCGGGGCGCCGGCGAAGATTGTTCTCAGCACAGACCACTCCTCGCTGGCGCCGGTGTGGGATGACGTCTCGTTTGTCACTGTGAGGGTGACCGACGCCGCTGGCGTTCCTGCGCCGCTGGCGGACAATCTGATGACGTTCGCGGTGGACGGTCCGGGCGAGGTGATCGCGGTGGAGAACGGCGACGTAACAAGCCATGAGCCGTTTCATGCGATGCGGCGCCATGCATACCACGGGTGCTGCACCGTGATCCTCAAGGCCACGACTGACACCGGGACGATCCGCCTCACGGCAACGGCGGAGGGATTGGCCCCCGGCTCCATCGCGATTCAAGCCGCGGCGGTCCCGGCGGAGATGTCGTGTCCGGCGGAAACTAAACATCCTTGAAAAACATGAGCCCGCCCTACTTTAACTTACAGGCTTCCACCCGGCCGAATTCGGGCAGGCTGGAAGCCTGCACCATAATGCAAAGACGTCATTTCAAGCGGGCGATTCTCCGGTTGCTCACGACGATGATTCTGTTCTCGATCTCGCCCCTGCTGGCGGCGGAGAGCCGAGTCATCGACGCGACAAACGTCGGTGTGGTCGGTGATGGCACGACATTGAACACGCTCGGCATTCAAAAGATGATCGATGACTGCTCCGCCAGCGGCGGCGGGACGATCCGATTCCCCGCGGGCCGGTATTTGACAGGCACGATCCAGATCAAGAGCAACGTGACGCTGCGACTGGAGAATGCCGCGACGTTGTTGGGGAGCACGGATGCGGCGGATTACCGCAATCTCGATCCGTTTGTCGATGGCAACGGAAACCCAATGGGCCACGCGCTGGTCGTCGCCATCGATGTACAGCATGTCGGTATCGAGGGCAGCGGCGCCATTGATGGTCAAGGCGCTCAGTTGGCCGCAAACCAAAAGCCTTACAAGATGAGGCCATTTTTGCTGCGCTGGATCCGCTGCAGCGATGTCACCGTACGGGATGTCCACCTGGCCAATCCCGGTGCATGGACGCTGGATTTCTTTCAGAGCCGGGGCGTTGTCATTGAAGGTGTGACCATTCGCTCACGAACCCAGAAGTTGAGGAACAATGACGGCATCGACATCGATTCGAGCGAGCATGTGGCTGTCCGTCGTTGCGACATTATCAGCGGCGACGACGCGATCGTCATCAAATCCACAGATCTCAAACCGAGCCGCGACATCATCGCCAGCGATTGCAAGCTCTCGAGCCGAACCAACGCCATCAAGCTCGGCACTGAATCATTCGGCGGCTTCGAAGACATCACTGTCTCGAATTGCCAGGTCACCAACACGGCGCTTGCCGGCATTGCACTCTATACCGTGGACGGCGGAGACCTGCGCCGGGTCACCGTCAGCGACGTGACCATGGATGGTGTGACAGTGCCGATCAGCGTTCGTCTGGGCTCCCGGCTCAAGACGTTCCGCGAGGGGCAGATGCCCAAGCCCGCCGCCGGTAAACTGTGCGATGTGACGATCAAGAATATTTCCGCCAAAAATATCGGGATGGTCGGCATGCTCATCAACGGCATTCCCGGCCATCCCATCGAAAACCTCACGCTGGAGAATATTGAACTGGAACTGCCAGGCGGCGGCACAGCATCTGAGGCGGCGGTTCGACTTTCTGAGAAGGAAGCGATCTATCCTGAGATCAACATGTTCGGAAAGAGCGTGCCTGCCTGCGGTATCTACGCGCGTCACGTCCGCGGGATGAGCCTCCGAAACGTGCAGACCATTCTTCAGAAGCCCGATGCGCGGCCGGAAAGGATTTTCATTGACGTGAAGGAGGCTGCGCTTGCGACCAAATGAACTTGCTCCAGGAAAAATGATGAACACCGAAACCTCCGAAATCTCACCGGTCGCGACAGCGCCGGTCTCGCCTTTGACCCGATACCGCTGGGTCATCTGCGGGCTCCTCTTCTTCGCGACGACCATCAACTACGTGGATCGGCAGATCCTTTCGCTGCTCAAGCCGATCCTCGACTCCAAGCTGGGGTGGACCGACACGCAATTCGGCGCGATCAATTCCGTGTTTCAGGCATCCTACGGAGTGAGCGTTCTCTTCTTCGGCTGGTTTGTGGACCGCTTCGGCGCCAAGCTCGGTTATGGCCTTTCCATCGGTGCGTGGAGTTTGGCGGCACTTGGGCACGCACTGGTCAACAGCGTCGGGGGCTTTTTCGGAGCACGCATCGCTCTGGGTCTGGGCGAAGGAGGCAACTTCCCCTCAGCGATCAAGGCCACGGCCCAGTGGTTTCCCAAGCGTGAGCGAGCGTTGGCGACCAGCTTGTTCAACTCCGGCGCAAACTTCGGAGCTGTGCTGGCGCCGGTCATTGTGCCGGTTATCGCATACTCGTTGGGCTGGCACTGGACGTTTATCTTTGCCGGCCTGGCGGGCCTGACCTGGCTGCTCTTCTGGTTCCCGTTGTTCGATCACCCCGAGCGTTCACGTCGCGTATCGCCGGCGGAATTGTTTTACATCGAGTCCGATGCGGAACAGGTCGTCGGCGACCAGATTCCGTGGCGGCAGCTTCTGCGACAGCGCCAAACCTGGTCTTTCATCGCCGCCAAGTTCATGACCGATCCGGTCTGGTGGTTCTTCCTGATCTGGCTCCCCGATTTTTTTAAGAAGACGCGCCATCTGGACATCAAGAACAGTTGGAAGCTGCTGGTGTCCATCTATGCCATCATCACGGTTCTAAGCATCTTCGGCGGCTGGCTGAGCGGACACCTCATCGGCAAGGGCTGGAGCGTGACACGCGCGCGAAAAATGAGCATGGCGCTGTTTGCTCTTTGCGTGCTGCCGATCGCACTGGCGACCCGCGTCGGCGACTGGACTGCCGTCCTGCTGATCGGGCTCGCAGGCGCATCGCATCAGGCTTGGTCTGCGACGCTCTACACCACCGTCTCGGATATGTTTCCAAAACGCGCCGTGGCCAAGATCATCGCCCTGGGCACATCGGCCGGTTCGATCGGCGGGATTATCTTCCCGCTCGCAACCGGCGTTGTGCTCGATCGATTCGCCAATGGCTATACCATCCTTTTTGCGGTTTGCTCCGTCGCTTACGTGACGGCATTCATCGTGCACCATCTGCTGGCCCCAACGTTCGATCCATTGGCGGTCAACGGCGAGGTTGCCTGATATGCATGCGCCTGACAACCGCTTGCGAATCGCGCGCGGCACGATCATCGCGGCGCTGCTGCTGACGAACCTCGTGCCGCGCCGCTCATCGGCTGGCGGGAGGCCGGACACCCAGCCGGACATCTCCGCTCCAGCCATTCCGGAGAAGATATTCCCGGTGACCGATTACGGCGCCGTGGGCGACGGCAAGACGCGCGACACGACGGCGATTCAGAAGACGATCGATGCCTGCTCCGCGGCCGGCGGCGGAACCGTTCTCGTGGCACGGGGCCGGTTTCTCACCGGGCCGTTGAAGCTCGCAAGCAATCTCAACTTCCAAATTGGAGAAGGCGCGACGCTATTGCTCAGCGACACAGCATCCGATTACCGGCTGAAAAACGACAGGTTTGAAAATTGCATCGTTGCGGACGATTGCCACGACGTCGCCATCACCGGCCTCGGGACGATCGACGGGCAAGGCGAATTCTGGTGGACACACTATGTGAAGTCGAAGTCCGCGCCCGCGGATCAGTCGTCGCCCCCCCACCGCCCGTACATGATCGTACTGAACCGATGCACGAAGGTGCTCGTGCAGGATGTCACTTTGAAGAACTCTCCGAGTTTTCACCTGGTGCCGCAATTGTGTCAGGACGTTTTGATCAAGGCCGTGCATTTTCAGGCGCCCGCCAAATCGCCCAACACCGACGGGCTCGATCCTTCGGGATGGAACTTTCTCATCACCGGTTGCACCTTCGACGTGGGCGACGACTGCATCGCGGTCAAGCCCAGCGGAAGCATCAAACCTGGCCGGGCATCCTGTGAGAACATGACCATTGCCGACTGCACGTTCCTGCACGGACACGGGATGTCCATCGGCGGCCAGACCCCCGGCGGGCTTCGCCATATGGTCGTGCGCGATTGCGCATTCAAGGGAACGGAGGCGGGCATTCGCATGAAGTCAGGCCGCGGTTACGGCGGCGTCGTTGAAGACGTGACCTACCAAAACATTACGATGGACCATGTGAAGGTGCCAATCTTCATCACCAGCTATTACCCTTCGATTCCGACTCTGCCGCAGGACGACCCGATCATCGCGGTCGGCCAGACAACGCCGGTCTGGCGAAACATCCGGATTGAGAATGTCACTGTCGCAAACTCGCCGATGGCGGGCCGAATCCTGGGCCTCCCGGAAATGCCGGTGTCGGACGTGGTCATGACGAATGTCAGCGTTTCGGCCGAAAAGGGGATGCAAATCGTCAACGCGCGAGGCATTCGCTTCGTCAATTCACGCATCGACGTCTTGTCGGGGCCGCCGTTGATCGTAAAGCTCAGCGACGTGACGGGGCTGCCCACGACTGTGAAGTGAACCATGAAATGCCGTGCGATTGTGGGAGACCAGGCAGTTTCCGCAACTTTCCTTGTCAGCAGTTTTGTGCTCCTGTTGATCTGCCGAAGCGTGCGCAGCGCGGAGCGCGCAATCACCGTCGCCGCCGACGGCTCTACGGAGTTTGCGACGGTTCAAGCCGCGATAGCCGCGGCCCCGGAAAACAGTGGCGACACTACCATCATCCATATAAAACCCGGCTCTTATCAGGGCCAGATCGTCGTCCCCAAAACCAAGCCGCGTATCCGCTTCAAGGGCGATGATGCCGCGTCAACAATTCTGACGTTCAATCTCAATCAAAACGAACCGAATCCCCCCGACGTGCAACCCCACTACAAGGGAATCGGCACGCTGATTCTGGCCGATGACTTTTCAGCCGACGGAATCACGTTCCAAAACACCTCGGGTGATCACGGACAGGCGCTGGCGCTGCGCATCGACGGCGACCGCGCGATCATTCATAACTGCCGGATGCTGGGTTGGCAGGATACCCTGATGGTCAATGACGGCCGCCAGTACTTTAAAGACTGCTATATCGAAGGGCGTGTTGACTTCATTTACGGATCGGGAACCTCCATCTTCGACCATTGCGAAATTCACAGCAAAAACGGCGGCTATGTAACCGCCGCGAGCACGCCGCGGGACCATCCGTTCGGCTTTGTTTTTCTTGAATGCCGCCTGACTGGTAATGCAATTCCATGGAACCCCGCGACGACAAACCCTGCCGCGACCCTGCCCGCGAAAGCTCCCCGCAAACTGGCGATGCTCGGCCGCCCCTGGCGGCCCTACGCCGCCGTCGCGTTCATCCATTGCGAGATGGGCGACCACATTCGTTCGACGGGCTGGAACAACTGGCAGAAGGAATCGAATGAACGCACGGCCAGGTATTGCGAGTACAACAGTTTCGGGCCAGGAGCGAACCCTGATGCGCGGGCCAAGTGGGCAAAGCAACTGACCAAACAAGAGGCCGAGGGGTATACGATCGCGCACATTCTTGGCGGCAGCGACGGCTGGGATCCGGCGCGGGAGCTTTCCGCTGGCAAATAGGTCACTCGATACGTGGATTCCCCAGGATCATCCAATCGCGGGCGACTACCCCGCCATCTGTTGTCGCGATTGTTAGAAAGTGGTCTGAGTCACCCAGCGGCACGTCGATATCGAGTGGTCTCTCTTGGGCGCAGCGCCTCGTTGGTCGAACCGGGCCACGCCATCAACCAGAACAAGCACGCGCGTCGGGCCGACCGCCAGAAGACCCGTATAGGCATTGCCGACAACCGAACGGAGTGCAGAAACTCTCACCCCCGGGTGCAAGTGGCGGACCGCGCCAGATCGAAGGTGATTCCGCTATTGGGATGCATCAGGACAAAGCCGTTTCCCGACTGCGTGTAATCAACGCCCCACAGGACGCCGGCGAACTTCTCACCTGGCGCGGCCAGGGGAACGTGCCGCCGGCACGAATCTGGTAGAAGCTGCTGCCCGATGTTTTTCCGAAATCGAACACGTGCCCGGAGGAATCAACAGTCGTGTGCCCTCGGGGGATAAAGCACCCGTCGATCACCGGCAGCCTCGGCACACGATGGTATTTTGGGCTCTCGCGGCTCGCGCCCATCACGGGATCGAGCAATCCCGAATCGCCGGTTCGCTGATCGATCGCGCCGCTGCGAAGATGCATCGTTCCATTGCCCCCGCAGATCAGATCAACGACATCAATCGAGGGAGCCGTCGATAAGCTGCCGACGAATGCCTGGGGCGTAGCGCCGCCAGGCGAAACCGCCACCGATCCGTTCGCGACCACAGCAGCCTGTCCCGCCGAAAGAATCGTGGGGCTCTGCGGCGGCGGTGATGATGCATCGGCGCGCCGATTCTCCGTCACCGAGACCTGACCCTGGAACACATGCACCTCGGTCGCTCCCGCTGACGTGACGTTGACGCCAAATTCGGTCCCCAGATCGGTCACCCGTGTACCCGGCGTGTCGACGACAAATCCGTGCGCCGCGCCCGACGCAGTGGCTCTCAGACGCCCGCTGGTCAAAGCCATGGCAACGGAAGAAGTCACGGAGAATGTCGCCGGCCCCTGGATGACAACGTCCGCGCCGCCGCCAAACCTCAGTTCCAGGCAACCGCCCGCGAGGCTGAAGCGCTTTCCCGTTGCCACGCTGGCGCCGCGCGAAGCATCGAGATTGCCCGAATCGAACAGCGCGTCCGCCGAACCGGCGACCGTGGCCCCCGCCGGCGTCTGGGAAGTCATCTGCACAATCAGCACCGACGTCGCGACGACAATCGTCGCCGCGACAGCCAGCCACGTGAGCCCCGCACGCCTCAGGAACATCGGCCGTCGCGCCTGCGCAACAGCCTGCGGACGCGACTCTTCAGCGGAAACGGGCGTCGGTTCCGCTGCCGCGACACTCTCCCGGCGGATGTAGGGAATGATCGTCTCGCGTTCGCCGGGTCCAAGGGCGGGCAGAATCATCACATCGTTCATCCCGCCGGCTTCGGCAATGTCTGCTTCATCGAGCCGCGGCTGGGTTGCAATCGAGCCGTGCGCTGGTGCAGCGCCGCATGCAGCCGGAGAATTTCCAGATACAGCGTCCGCGCCTCGGCGCTTTCCAGCATCAACGCCTCCAGACGCGCGTGACCGGCCGGCGGCAGGTGATCGTCACACAGCGCGTGGATCAGCTCGCGCGCTTCGCGCAGCTCGTCGAATGTTTCATCAGAGGTGTTCATGCGCTGGCCGCCTGGAGCTTTCGTTTGATGCAGTCGTGCAATACCTGCCGCGTTCGGCCAAGGGATTTATAAACCGCTTCGACGGTTCGACCCACCGATTGAGCGATGTCGTCTATCGACTCATCCTCGTTGTAGCGAAGATGAATCAGGTTCCGCTGATCCGGCTTCAGCTTTCCCAGGCAGCCATCCAGCGCCGCCTGGCAATCGTTCACGCGTTCCGCCACCACCACCGCTTCTTCCGCCAGCAGGTCCACCAGCTCATCGCTGAACACCACCCGCTCCCGACTCTTCTTCCGGCGGTAATCCCGCACCTTGAACCGCGCGATCTGGCACGCCCAGGCGAAAAAATTCGTGTCCGGCTGGAACAATTCAAACTTCTGCCACAGAACCACGTTCACATCCTGCATCACTTCGTCGGCATCCGCCCATTGCGACACCAGGCTCAGTACGTAACACCGCAGCCGCGCCTCGTGCGTCGCCAGGATCCGGATGAATTCTTCAACGCGCTCTGAATCAGCCATGGGATCTCAAACCCTCAACGCGCCGGCAACTTCGCCAAGGCTCGTAGCGCCGTTTGGCGCTGATTGGAAGCTTTGCGCCGCCTCGCAATCCACTCCCAATGCGTCTGCCTCCAGCTTCGCGCCGCCGGCATCCAAACATGGACGCCCACTCAACTTAACATCATCTCCGGTTCCAGACCGATGACAATGCAGACCCACGGCCCGCCATCAAATTGCCGGCGAGACACGAAATTAGACATTATTTTTTACCCAGGTGTCCAGCGCCTGCACGCCACAGCCATTCCCCACCACGACCTGAACACGTATGCCCCATTCGGCGCATGGTCGACCGTAAACCGAGCCTACAAGGGCTCGCTATGGTCGCGCCAGCGGATCCGAGCGAATCTGTCGCCGGGGTTCAGGCGTCGGAAACCTGGGATGCTTGAAGTCGAGTTACCCGATGAAGAGTGAGGCATCTACCTTGAACCGGTCCGCGAGTTTCTTGATCTGAGGCTTCGACAGATCGCGATCACCTTTCAAGAACATCGAGACCGCCGATTCGCTGCCGATGATCCGGCCGATGTCCGCTTGACTCAGAGTATTCGACTCCATCAACGACCGAAGCGCCTGCTGCGGCGTCATCGTTGCGTCGATGGCATGGTGCTCATCCTCGTACTTGTTCACCAGCACGAGCAATGCATCAAGGTAGTCCCCGGCCCCAGCGTCGAGATCGCGGCCCATCAGCTCCGAAATCATGTTCGTTGCTTCCTCATGCCCGTCATCATTTTTGATCGTCTTCAACGGGAAACGCCGGACCAGTCCCATGTAGGTGTCGCCGATCCGTGCAGTCTTGCGGAATTTTGTCCTGGGCATCTTCAACTCCTCAAAAAAGCTTCGTCCACGAACCCTGGTCATATTCCTTGTGATCCATCACCGCTTCGATCTTCACGGTCTGCCGTGTGTAATCGACGTGGGCGACGACGCGGTATTTGTTCCCGCCAATGTCGAAAATTGTGGCGGTTCGACCCGTGTCGCCAGTGACAACGTCCGTTTGGCCGAAGGTTGCTTTCGTGTCCTGGTAATTCTGCCAGCGACCCTTGCGAGCGATCTTGAACCAGTCGTCAAATGCGCCGGCGTGCTTCTTTCGTTCCGGTTTTGCCTCGTAGAACTCCTTGAGCTTCTTTCGGCTGATGACGTTCACAGCTTCACAATATGCGAAGTTTTTTTTGAAAAGTCAAAGTGAATGTCGAACAGTGATTCATCTAGGACTCAATCAGACACTTCATACTGACCGCGCCTACGAATGTCCTTCGCGGAGCTTCCAACCATCACGTCGAACCTGCCCGGCTCGACGACAAACTTGTGCGGCTTGACCTCGTAAATCGACATCCGATCCGCCGGCACGTCCTGCGTCACCGTCTTCTTCCCGCCCGCTTCGAGGTGAACCCGCGCGAATGCGATCAGCTTCTGATTCGGCTGTTTCACGCTGCATTGACGCTGGTGGCCGTAGAACTGCACGACCTCGTCACCGGCGCGGGAGCCCGTGTTGGTCACCTCGATGGAGAGCGTGATTTTGCCTGCCGCCTTTACTTCCGTCGCGGAGAGTTTCAGATCACCGTAGTCGAATGTCGTGTAGCTAAGCCCGTGCCCGAAGGGGAACAGCAGACATGCTCCATTGTTGCCGCGACGGCGATCGTGTAAATCTCGCCGGGTTGGGCAACATTGAATAGCTCGACTGAAACGGAGGAGTGGTTAGCTGCCGGGCACGACGGCCAGGGGCCGTTCGCCGTCGGAACAGGTTACGTTGATAATGGTGGTTCCGTCGGCACCATTGATCGCCACCCACTTGGAATCGCCGGGCTTCTTCACTTCCGTGAGACCGGCGGATTTGCCTTGTGCGGCGCCGGCTTTAACAGCATCTGCGGTGCTGCCCATCGCACCCTGCGGCTTTTCATCGGGAGCCTGCCGGGCGAGGTAGCCAACAAATGTAATGCTCGAATCGCTGCAGCGGTAGACATATGCGCGGTATGCGAGTTTGCCCCCATGGTCGAATGGGCTGGGCTTTGCGAGCGCTTCGGCGAAATAGCTCTTGCCATCATCGTCGGAATAAAACGCCTGTGTGATGCGGGCCCCGCGCTCCGGACCGAGTGAGCTGCGCAACGAAAGACCCAGGGCCAGTGCAACCGCGATCACCAGCGCCCCGACGTCATGCCGCGGTGGCGGTTGATCAATTCTCTCATTTGCATGGTCCGCCCTGAATTCAGTTGATCCCCAGGCCGCCATTGGTATTCGTGGGATCGAACATATCGCCTTCGTTCGGTTGCATCATGCTGTCATTCGGGTTCGCCAGAGCCCATGGATTGGGCGTCTGGGCGGCGGTTGTCCATTGATTGGCCAGGCCAGTGGTACCCGAGGCGAGGCACGTTGTGTAAATGTTGTCCTGGTTGTAGCCCGCGAACGCGGTGGGCGCCCACTCGCAGTGTCCGTCGGCGAACAAAACGTTCTGGCCTTTTTTGTTATGGTTTCTGCTGTTGGCCATCCTCTGAAGTTGCGGGCCGTCGGTGGGTGTGGACGGCCCGTTGCTGAGATACAAACCGCTGTGCGATACGCAGCAGCAGTCGGAGTATTTTTCACCCGGGTTGAGGTCGGCCAGGATGGCAAAACCGGGATTTGCCGCAATACCCCAGCGATACCCCAGCCGCCAGGCGGAGGAAGGAGGGAATGGGAGGGAGATGCTGTAACTGAGATTGTATACGGAGCTGAAGTTAGATCGATGCTGCGGATCCGTCGATGCCCCCGCGACGCCGAAGGTATTGCTGAAGTCGTCGGGATACATGTCGTAGCGTCCGGGACAGACAAAAAGGGCCGAGGGAAGCTGATACGTCCGAAGCAGGAGAAAAAGGCAGCCCGTTACGTCATTGTCGCCGGGGCGCTTGGCAACCTGCCAGGGCGGGAGCACGTCATCGGCAAGGAGATTGGTCGCATTGGCAAATGGACTGTTGGCAATCGGATCAGAGAAGCCGCGCAGCCCTGCCCAAGTGTCGGGCAAGGGTGGTGAGCTTCTGTAGAAAAGATCCGGGTAATAGACCCCGCGCGGAAACGACCCCTTATTGTCGTTCGCGTACATGATCATCGACTGGCCGAGCTGCCGCATGTTGCTCATGCAGGCCACCCGGCGCGCCTCGAACTCGCGCCTGCCAGCGCCGGCAGGAGCAGCGCGATCAGCACCGCGATGATGCCAATCACCACCAGAAGCTCCACCAACGTAAAACCGTGAAGGGGCCTGCGGAAGCCGTTACGCTTCCGGGAGTGTTCTAAGTTCCCTTGGTCCCTAACACGGAGTTTGTTATGTCTGATGTGCCTGTTTCGTACGCCGCGTTCGTCGGCGTGGATTTGCATAAGTGTACCGTCTCGCTGTGTGCTGTCGATGCTTCGGGGACGCAGATCGCCGCGCTGACCTGTGACACCAAGTGCGTTGACCGCATCGAAAAATGGATGCTGGCGTTGCCGCGTCCCAGCCGCCTGGCAGTGGAAGCCGTCGGCTTTGTCGAGTGGTTCATCGACCGCTTCCGCTCCTGCGTGGACAAGATCGAGATCGCCGACGCGACGCAGTTGTCCAACCTCCGGGGTAAGCGGCGCAAGACCGATCGCAAGGACGCGGCCGACATCGCCCAGCGCCTCTCCCGCGGGGAGTGCCCGCTGGGATGGATCGCCCCCGAAGCAGTGATGCAGCTCCGCAAGCTCGGCCGGCACTGGCGGCATTTGTCCCGCACCCTCACCCGCGCCAAGCACGCCATGCGGTCGATGCTCCTGGCCGCCAACATTGGCGGTCCCAAGCTGGACGGCGTCGGCGCCCAGAAATGGCTGCTGGCCAATGGCGATCTGCTCAAGGACGTGCAGCGCGAAGCCTTCGGCAACTTCCTGGACCTGGTCTGCCTGATCGAGCGACAGCGGGACTGCCTGCGCAGGAAAATCATTTTTGCCAACCGCGACCGGCGATTCGCCTCCCTGATTGCGATTCTCAAGAGCGTGCCGGGAATCGACGAGATCTGGGCGTGCATCATCGCCGCGGAGATCGGCGAGTTCTCCCGTTTTCCCAACGCCGACACCCTCGAGTTCTGGGCGGGATTGACTCCCGACAACCAGGAGTCGGCCGGCCGGACCCAGTCGGGTCACATCACCAAGGCGGGCAGCGCCACGCTGCGCTGGGCGTTGTGCAAGGCCGCGGTCACCCTCTGCCGCTCCGACGCGAAGCAGGAGGCGATCCGCCAGCGGCTGATCGGACACATGGTCAAGCCCAAGGCGAACGTCGCGATGGGAAGACGCCTGCTGCGTGTCCTCTTTGCCATGGTCCGCGACGGGACGGCCTACCAGGGCCAGGAGCCCACCGGACACGAGCGGGCGGCCAACAAGGCCCGGCTCAAGCAACAATCTGCTAAGCAACAACCTGTCAAACAAGAAGAGGAGATGATCCTGGCATGACCAGCGGCTCGGCGGAACGCTTATGACATCAATAGTTCTTGCAGCCATGCAAGACGATGTCTCGTCAATCTGGAGACCGCGACTCGGCTTCATTCGGCCCGGCAGGCATTGGTTCGAATCGGACGCCACTGGCGTCGGATTCGGGTTCTGCTGGTGACTGCGACAGTGTGAATTCGGCCCGGTTGACGCGAACAAGGTTTTATTCGGCTCGGAACACACGGCCTGGCATTGCGACCCGTCCGTCCGATGACCGCGTAGAGATGAATTCAACCGCCGCATCGCGCCGCCCGCGCGGTGCCGGATGGCAGCCACGGTTCCGCCGAGAACGACAAAGACTTGGGGGCTCTGCCCCCAAACCCCCGCCTCGTTAGCCTCCCCGCCAAGGGCGCAGGGGGAGTGCGCGAAGCTGATCGGAGAGAGCAATGAACGGAACTTAGCAATCAAGCCGTCTCGCCGTTGACAAGAAGCCCCTTCAGAGATGAAACCCTCACGCTTTCGCGCGGTGTACTTGGACATGTCAGTTCCTCCAGTTGCGACGCGGATCATGCCATTATGCTGGCAATCCGTTCCGCGCAATCATGCCGAGATGATCCAACGCGTCTATTGTACCGGCAGATTGTGTAGTCGTGCCTGCGATTTTGCGGCACGCTGCTGCGAAATCCGGCAAATGCAGAACACGAATCGACACGAATCGCACGAATCTTCACGAAGCGGATATCCTCGGCGTTTAGTCGTGAGAATCCGTAACGATCGCAGGCGTGCTCGCGGATGAATCGGAGCGCCGCCGCCACGTCGGGCTGATTGACGGCCAGCATGTCGGTGCTTTGCCTTCGGACGATTCCCGACGGAGCGTGGTAAATGAATCCCTGCCGCACCATCCTAAATTGACGCAAACAGGAACATGAAGAGCATCACCTTCGATACTTCCAGCGTCGGCCAGCACCGGCGTTATCGGAACTTCGGCCGGAGCTTACACGCAAACCGGCGGTGCCTCCACGCTTGAGGGCGCGAATGGCAAAATCAGGATTTTTCCGGTAACGATTTGAGTTCTCGCGACGAGATACCTCAGAATCGTTGATTTTGACCGGTGTTATTCCATGGACGCGCAAAAATCCGAACAGCTTGCTGCCCGATGGATCGCCGGACAGCGGATCGTGACGGCGTTCGTGGGAACGCTGTTGCTTGATCCAAACGACGTTGAGGAAGTGCTGCAACGGGTGGCGGTTACGCTCGTTCGGAAGTTCGATGATTATGATCCGCGGCTTCCGTTCAATGCCTGGGCAATCGGTTTCGCCAAATTTGAGGTCAAGGCATTTCGGCGCGAACGATTGTCCGCAAAGGTGCATGTCATTGATGATGAATTGCTGGATCAGATCGCGATCAGCTATCAGCGGCTCTCGGAGCAGCACACGCCCCTCCAGGAAGCGCTTTCGGAGTGCCTTAAGGGGCTGAACGACAAATCGCGGAAGTTGCTCGACATGCGTTATGCCGAAGCGGTGAAGCCGGGCGAGATCGCCCGAATGCTCGGCGCGACGCCGGCCGCGATCCGCACGGCCCTCAGCAAAGTGCGCAGCACCCTGCGGAACTGCACTGAGCGTCGATTGGGCGCGGGAGCGGTGGCCTGATGGATGTGGACCTGACGATCAGCGCGTATCTCGATGACGACCTGACGGCACAGGAAGCGGCCGAGTTCCAGTCGTGGCTGAAGGCCTCCCCTGCCAACGTGGAGGCGTTTATCAGCCGCTGCGAACTCCATTGGGCGCTCGACGATCTGCTGAGCGTGTCCAGGATACGGCGTGAGGCCGAACAGCACATGGGAATCAATGCAGTTCTGCGCAACCCAGACAGGCGGGCCACGGCAGCGGAACTCAGCAATGCCATGATCCTGCCGGCCATCACTGACGATCCCGAATCCGATCTGGATGACGCGCCTGCGGTTGAACCCTCTCCGATCAATTTGCCAGCAGCTGGGCGTGTACCCTCAAGGCATAGGAATGTGCGAACCGGGCTTGCCGCGGCAATCTTGCTCGTGGCCGGGTCCACTCTGGTCATCATCCTGTATCAGTTGGGAATCTTCGGCGGACATTCGCCTCAGCCGATTGCCATGGGGCCATCGCTGGACGCAATCTGGTCTGACCCGGGTGCCGTCGCCGCTGCAGGAACTCTCGTCAAAACCGGCGTGCCGCAATCGCTCAAATCCGGTTGTGCGGAGCTGACTTCCTCCAATGGCCTGGTCGTCCTTCTTCAGGGACCGGCGACGTTCACCGTCGAAAAGCCCGGGGTTGTCTCGCTCATGTCCGGTCGATTGACGGCTAGTGTTCCGAAGCCCGCGCGCGGATTCACGGTGAACACACCGATCGCACATGTTGTTGATCTAGGGACGGAGTTTGGCGTCTCGGTCGAACCTTCGGGACAGACCGACGTTCAGACTTTCCGCGGCACGGTCTCGCTGACCTCATCCACGAGCCCGCCTTCGGCCCCCGCAAGCTTGATCACCGCCGGACTGGCGCGACGAGTGATTGCTTCCGGTGATATCACGGAAGTATCCGCAAATACCACGACGTTTGTACGGCCGCAGCAGTTTGACGACTGGAAAGCGAACGGCACACCGTATCAACGTTGGAAAGCCTACAGCGAACGGCTTCGGAGTAATCCGGACCTGGTGGCGTACTACACGTTCGACAAGAGCGATGCGGCTCCAGAACGACTTTTGAATCGCGTGTCCACAACCGGTACAGCCTTGGACGCCGAGCTCCACGGCATTGATCGCATTCACGAACGCCCTCGCTGGACCGAGGGTCGCTGGCCGCAGAAGGGCGCTCTGGCGTTCGACCGCGACAGCCACGAGTTTGTTACGATGAAGGCTCCGGCGGGAAGTGTTCTCGATTTTTCGCGAGGCAGGCAAACCGCGGCTCCATTCACAATTTGCGCCTGGTTCCGTCTTGAGGATCCCCATCCGCAGCATTCCTCGATGTTCCTGCGGGGCACAGGGAAGGCCAGGAGCCCACAGTTCGCAGCGGAAATCTATCCTGACTCCTCAATCCGGGCTTCGGTCGGGGACGTTGTTGCGACCGGCCCACAAGCCAGGGCCAACGGACAATGGCAGCAGATCGCGTTTGTCTATGACCCCATCCACGGCACGTTGGAGCTTTATCTGGATGGCGCTCTTGTCGCCCAGCGAAATGATGCCCCCCCGCAACTTCCTGAATCCAGCTTTCCCCTTGGCTTGGGATCTCGCATAGGCGCGGATTACCTGCCGCCCGTGGCCGGCCGAATCGATGAGTTTGCGGTCTTCCGCCGGGCATTGTCTGCGGAGCAGGTCAGAGAGATGTATCAGGCGGGAAAGCCGGAGTGAAGGACGGATGGGGGAAGGCACCCGCCGCGGCCGGTAAACTGCGGCACGGCCTGTCCTGAGCGAAGCCGAAGGGAGGCACGAGGGGAAGGAAGTTGGGGGGACGGGTCAGGTTCGGGTTTTGTAGTAAGCGTTGAATGGGTCTTAAGTTTCCGGAGGCGGATAAAATGGTTGGCCATATTAAGCAGATCGGCAGCAGGAAAGTAAACGCAGCGTCATCCCAGCAGGCTACGCGACAGCGGAAGCTGCGCCTGGCGGCCGCTGTGGCTCTTCCCGTGGTCTCCGGCCTGATGGGCCGCGCCGCCCATGCCGCCAACGGAACCTGGCAGATCGGCGGCACCAGCGGCAACTGGACCAATTTCACAAACTGGATCAGCTCAACGGTTCCGGGCGCCACCTCGGGCACGACCGACACAGACGTTGCCACATTCAATTCGGCTGTCGGGACCTACGGGACGTCCGGCAGCCCCATCGTCATCGACTCGGCAAGCGAGAACATCGGCGGCGTTAGCTTCGACACCGCCGCGGGCAACTACACCATCGGCGCCACCGGCGGCAACTCCCTCCTCCTGACCAGCGGCGGCACGATCCAGATTCTTTCCACGCTCACGGCCACCAATGCCGTGGAAACCCTCAACGCGCCGCTGGTGATCGAAGGCGCGGGCGGCACCTATACTTTCGCGAACAACAGCGCCAACGGGACCGGTGCGGGCGCGGGCACGCTGGACTTCGGCGGCCAAATCAGCGGCGGCGTGGCGGGGGCTACCGTTCTCACCCTGAGCGGTTCGAACACGAACAACAACACGATCAGCGGCAAGATTATCAATGGCACGGCCACAACCGTCGCGGTAACAAAAACCGGTGCAGGTACATGGGTTCTATCTGGGGCCAACACATACAGCGCGGCGACAATCGTCACTGGCGGTATTCTGACCTTGACGGGCTCCAATACCAGCACCGCCAACGGCTTCGTTGACAGAGCGGATACCAACGGGGTCTTGAACTTCAGTGGCGGCAACTTCAGTGGCGGCAACAGCCCAATCGACGCTGGAACCGTGGCCGGGTTGGGAACAATTAACGTCACCAGTGGTGATGTCACCCCCGGCCAATTTCTCGTCGCCGGCATCACCACCGCCGGTGCCTACGGTATTTGGAACATCTCCGGCGGGTCGGTGACACCAGCTAACAACAACGGTGGTACGGTCGGCGCGGGTGCTAACACCTTTGGACAGGTGAACGTCACAGGCTCCGGCAGTTATTCGACCACGGGCACCGTAGGCATATACATTGGCGAGAGCGGTAATGGCACCCTGAACGTCTCCGGCGGCGGCTCCCTGACTCTCACGCAAGGCAATGGGGTCACAGAAGGGCTAGTTATCGGCAGGAATAACGGCGCCTTCGGCGTCGTGAACTTGGGGGCGATTGGCGCTGGCAATACGAACAATGGCCTCATCACCACCGGCATCGTTCAGAAGCCCGGAGGCACCGCCACCGGCATCTTTAACTTCCATGGCGGCACGCTGCAAGCCAGCACGTCGGCGGTCACGGGATTTTTCACGGGGCTGACGGGTGCCTACGTGTATGGTGAAGGCGGTACGATCAACAACAATGGACAGTCCATCACCATCGGCCAAGCACTTCTGACGCCCGCAGGCATCAACGGCAACGGTGCAAATAGCAGCCCGACGGTGACATCCGGCGGTTCCGGCTATATCACCGCCCCCTACGTAGCGGTCACCGGCGCGGGAGGCACGGGCGCGACCGCGGTTGCGACTATCTCGGGCGGGGCGGTCACCGGTATCACGATCACCAATCCGGGCACCGGCTATATCGGAGGCGCTGTCCTTCGCCCTGACCGGCGGCGGCGGATCGGGTGCGACCATCGGCACGGTGACCCAAACCACCGATACCAGCGGCGGCGTGACCTTCACCGACACCGGCGCGGCGGCCACGACGACCCTCACGGGCGTGAGCACGTATACAGGCGGAACCACCATTTCGGCCGGCACGCTGGCGCTGGGCGTCAACAATGCGCTGGTTTCCACCGGCGCGGTCAACGTCAATGGCGGCACGCTTAACCTGGCGACCTTCACGGACTCGGTCGGAGCGGTAACGCTGACCAGCGGCAGCATCACCGGCACCAGCGGTGTCCTGAGCGGTTCTTCCTACAATCTCCAAAGCGGCACCGTCAGTGGCATCCTTGGCGGTTCCGGCTCTGCCCTGACAAAAACAACGAGCGGTTCGGTCACACTCAGCACTGTGAGTACTTATACAGGCGCAACGACTGTCAGCGGCGGGACGCTGACCGTGAGCGGCACCGGATCAATCAACAGCAGCAGTGGCATCACCATCAACGGCAGCGGCGCCAAGTTCGTCCAGACCAGCTCCGTGGCGAGCACGCCCGCAATCACGTTGACCCAAGGCACCCTCGACGGCACGGGTACCGTGGGAGCAGTGGCAGTGGGTGCCGGCACCGGCGGTATTGTAACCAACGGCAATGGCACATCCTCACAGCTCACGACCGGTTCGCTGACGTTCAGCGGTGCGGGCACACTGAGTGTCAATGTGGCAGGCGGTTCGACCACGACGCCGGGGATTGTCGACAGCGGCGCCTTGGTGACGGCGAACACCGGCTCCGGAGAAATCACCGTCAATGTGACCCCAAGCTCCCTCTGGGCAGTTGGCACAACCGTTTATAATGTCGTCAGCTTCAGCGGCGTTACCGGAAGTTTGAGCGACTTCACCAAGGGGACGATCGGGAGCCTGACCAGCCGGGAGAGCGCAACGCTTGGACTGACCGGCAGCGATCTCACATTGACGATTGCCGCCGATGCTCCAAAGTGGACTGGGCTGGACAACAGCAATTGGCAGGTCGGCTCAACAGGCTCAAACCACAACTGGCAATTGATGTTCGCCGGTACGCCGACCGATTACATTTCCGGCGATACGGTCCTCTTCGATGACTCAGCCACCGGCGAGAGTACGCCCGGAGCGGTGAACATATCGGCGGCAAATGTGACCCCGGCGGCAACGACATTCAACAACAGCGTCATCAACTATACGGTCTCCAGCACCGGCGGCTACGGCATCGCCGGAACCGGCAGCTTGACGAAAACCGGAACTGCAAGCCTGACGATAGGTACCACAAACAGCTATACGGGCTCGACAACGATCAGTGGCGGCGCGCTGAACATCCAGAATAACAGCGCTTTGGGCACGGGTTCGGGGACTTCCACATCAGGCGTCTCGGTTGCAAGCGGCGCTGCTCTGCAGATGCAGGGCAACATCTCCACCACGACCGCCGTTGCCCTGACGCTCAACGGCGCCGGTGTGACCGCCAGCCCGAACGGCGCGCTGGAGAACGTCAGCGGGTCGAATACCTTTTCAGGTCTGATCGCGCTGGGCAGCAACGCAACGATCGGTTCCGACGCCGGCACACTGGCTCTCACCAACACCGGCACGATAAGCGGTTCGGGCTTCAATCTGATTCTCGCCGGCAGCGGCAACGGCAGCATCGCCAGCATCATTGGGACGGGAGCCGGCACCGTCACCCAGACCAGTTCGGGAACCTGGACCCTTTCAGCGCAAGCACGTTTACAGGCGGAACCATAATCTCGTCCGGCACATTATCCATCTCCTCAAACGCGAACCTCGGCAGCACGACCGTCGGCCAGGCCCCGGTGACCTTGAACGGCGGCACGCTGGCCACCACCGCCGGCGTCACCAACACGCATGCGTTTACCATCGGTGCCTCCGGCGGTACAATCGATGTCACCACCACGGGCCAATACTTTTTCAATACCCCCAACACGCTGCTCGGCAGCGGCACGTTAACCGTAACAGGAAACGGGACGCTCACCGCTAACACCGGCAACCTTCGACTTGCCCAGACGAACACATTCAGCGGCAATGTGATCCTCCAAAGCGGTGGGATTCTCGAATATGGTGTTGCCAGTGCCATCGCCTCCGCCGGCACGATTACAATCAATGGCCAGGGCGAGGCGGCTGTAAATACTGGCGTTAGCCTTCCGAACGCCATCACCATCAATGGCGGCACGAACAGCGTTATCAGCTTCGAAAATGGCACTACCGGCGTCTTTTCGGGCAACGTGACGCTGAATGCCAACGCGACCATCGGTCTCCGCGACTGGTATGCTTACGGCACGTCAACCAGCGGCACCTTCAGCGGGGTCATCAGCGGCAGCGGCTTTGGCATCACCACCAATCCAGGCACCAGCGCCGGTGGCGTGGTCACTCTGACAAACGCAAATACGTATACCGGCACAACGGTCATTTCCGCCGGCACATCCGTTCAGCTTGGCGGCGGAAGCACGACCGGCTCGATCTCCACCAGCAGTGCCATCACGGACAACGGAACCCTGATTATCAATCGCAGCAATGCGGTGGCGCAGGGCACCGACTTCAGCGGTGCTGCTCTCACGGGCACCGGCGGCTTCACGCAGGCGGGTACCGGAACGACGACGCTGTCAGCCTCAAACACGTATTCAGGCAATACCGTCGTGAATGGCGGCGAACTTTCGGTCACCGGAGGCTCGATCGGCAACTCCACGCAGATCCTGATTGGAAACAACGGGACCGGCGTGGGGGCAGCGATGTATCAATCCGGCGGCACGGTCACCAATACCAGCGCTCTGGGCGGTGGTTTCCAGATCGGCAGTTCCGTCGGGGCGGCCGGCTACTACAACCTCTCATCCGGCACCATCAACGTGGGAGGTGAGATCGATCCGGGCGGCTCCGCCGGCGGTGCGGGTACCTTCGGCGAATTCGACATGAGCGGCGGCACCGTCAACCTGCCTGCCATCGCCGGCACGTATTTCCTGCCCAACCGGGGTGCAGCGGGAGAAGTCAGCGTTGTCAATATTTCCGGCGGAACTGTCCAGATTAGCGGGGGGGCCGCTGAAACCAACAGCGGATTCAATGGCCTCACGGCCAACTGGGGGACTGGCACCCAGACGGCGACGATCACCATTAGCGGCACGGGGCAATTCCTCACTCCCAGCCTTACAGTCAAGCCCAATCTGAGTGACAGTGCCACAAACGTCACCACCTTCAACCTGAACGGCGGAACCCTGCAGACCCTGGGCTTTGGGCAGGCCGTGAGCACGACTCCCACGGACGAAGTCGGCAGTGTCCTCAATTTCAACGGCGGCACGCTCAAGGCGGGCAACGCCACCAACACCACGTTCCTGCAGGGTCTTACCGCCGCTTATGTCTACAGCGGCAACGGCACGATCGACAACAATGGTCAGTTGATCACCATTGCCCAGCCGCTGCTGACCCCCACCGGCAGCGGTGTGAGCAGTGTGACGGTGGGAACGGCAGGTTCCGGTTACGTTGTCCCACCCCAGGTTACATTCACGGGCGGGACCGGCAGCGGAGCGACCGGGTACGCCACGATCAGTCCCACCACCGGGGCCGTCACCGGCATCGTCGTCACCAATCCGGGCAACTACTCGACAGCGCCGACAGGAATTACGCTCACGGGAAACGTCGCTTCAGGCGGAACGGCCGCATCGTCTTTTACCGTCAATTCCACGATCAATGTGAGCGGCGGCGTGACCTTCCAGGGCAGCGGGACGACCACGCTTTCCAACGCAAATACTTATACAGGCGACACCAAAGTGACGGCTGGGACTCTGGCCCTGAGCAACAATCTTGCCATGCAGAATAGCGCCTTCGACACTTCCGGCGCAGGGAAAATTACTTTAAGCGTTACAACGCCCACCTTCGGCGGTCTGAAGGGCAGCACGAATCTGGCTACGGCTATTACGACCGGGTACAGCAACGTTACCGCGCTCACACTGAATCCTGGGACCGGCGCTACCGACACCTATTCGGGCGCAGTAGTCAATGGAGCCGCTGGAATGACCCTCACCAAAACGGGGGCAGGAACGCAAATCCTGAGCGGGTCAAGTTCGTATACCGGCAGCACAACGATCTTGGGGGGAACGCTCCGGGCGGCAAACACCCATGCTTTTGGGAGCGGCGCGCTCGCCATCAAGTCCGGCGGAACTCTCGCCTTGGGCGCCGACGCCAGCACGGTCGGGGCGCTGACCACCGCAGCGGGAACCTTCTTCGGCGGGGGAACCTATACGCCCAAGATCATCGGAGCTGGAACTGGCGCCGCAGGTATGCCTGCTCCGCAGGCCGGCGGCACGAGCACGACATTTGACGAAATCACCATGTCGGCACTGACCGTCGACAGCTCCACCAGCACCACACCTTTCGCGATCATCCTGACCGCACCGGCCACGCCCCCAACGACGACCTTCGATCCAACGAAGAACTACGACTGGCAGATCGCATCGATCACCGGTGCCGTGAGCGGGGCTCCGATTGGCTCCTATCTGGCCGTCGCCAGCAACACCGGCGCGAACCTCCCCGTCAGCGGCGAACAGTTTACGTTGGATACCAGCAGCTTCGTGGCGGCAAACACCCCGCCGGGGATTCCCGCGAGCGGCAACTTCTTCCTCGAACTCGAGTCGTTGGGCGGGGGCGGGGAGAGCCTCGATATTGGATACAACGCCACCCCGGAGCCGGGCACCGCGCTGTTGCTGCTGGCCGGCGCACTCCCGATGCTGACGAGTCGCCGCCGGCGTCGGAACATATCGGGTATGCCCGTTGCAGTTCGCGACGGCTCGCTCCTGGGTTGACATGTGCGTTCGGTTGTAAGGGCCGGTTTAGTGAACTGCGCCACCCCCACCCCAGCCCTCCCCCGGAGTACCAGGGGAGGGGGAAAGAACGCGCGTCCGCATCGGTTAGTTCTTTGCGGCGCGTCCGGAAAACGTCGCTCCACGCGCTTCGCGGCGCGGCTAAGAAGTCTCCTGACGTTCCGGAAGGCTTTCTCAATGTCTGGACAAAGCGGCCTCTATATTCTCGATCCCAACTCCTTCGGGCTGATCTATGGCCCCGATGAGCAGCGCGACATCGCGGCGATGGTGGAGATCATGGCTCCTCCCCTCTCGGCGGCCGACGCGCTGGCGCGGCCTGATCTGCTGGCTCGAGCGGATCTCATCTTTTCCGGCTGGCAGGGACCTGTTCTCAACGAGGCGTTTTTTGCCATCGCGCCAAGCCTCAAGGCCATCTTCTATGGCGCCGGTTCGATGGGGTACATTCTCACTCCCGCAGTCTGGGAGCGCGACATTGTCGTGACCAGCGCGCTCGAAGCCAACGCGGTTCCGGTCGCCGAGTACGCGCTGGCCACCATCCTCTTTTCTCTCAAGCACGGGTGGAAGCTGGCGAGAATGACGCGGGCGGTCCGCTGCCATCCCGATCGGAATCACGTTCCGGGATGTTACGGGAGCACCGTCGGGCTCATCTCGCTGGGGGCAATCGCCAGGAAATTGCTGGAGTTGCTTCGGCCATTTGATTTGAACGTGCTGGTGTACGACCCATTCGTCGCTGAGCATGACGCGGCGGCGCTGGATGTGGAGCTGGTATCACTGGAAGCTCTGTTCCAGCGATCCGATGTGGTCTCGCTCCACACCCCGTCATTCCCAGAAACGCGGGGAATGATCACCGGCCAGCACATTGCGTCCATGAAGCGGGGAGCGACTTTCGTTAACACAGCGCGCGGCGAGTTGGTGCGCGAGGAGGAGATGATCGAGATTCTCTCCAGCCGGGCTGATCTGCAGGCGGTGCTGGACGTCACCTACCCCGAACCTCCCGCGGCCGATTCGCCTCTCTATACATTGGAGAACGTGGTGCTCACGCCGCACATCGCCGGCTCGGCCGGCGCGGAGTGCGGGCGGATGGGACGATACATGGTGGAGGAACTGCGGCGATATCTTGCGGGTCAGCCTTTGGTATACGGCCTGAAACGGGAGTCGGTGATGCGAACCTCGCATCGACCCGCGGGCAAGGCGAGTGCGCCCGCGAGGGAACCGGCTCTTGCGATCTGAGCGTGAAACGATGACGCGATTCACGTTTTGACGGGCAATGACCCTGAATTTCGTAGCAAGGAGCCGCAAAATCGCAGGCGCGACTGCACGATATCGGGTACGCTGGTAACTGGACACAGCAGTCAGCCGCAATGACTCCCTGTCACAAGCCGCAATTGGAGGAGTTGACATGTCTGCGAGAACCGGACAACGGCGTGCTGGATTTACGCTGGTCGAGCTTTTGGTAGTGATCGGTATCATCGCGCTGCTGATTGCGCTGCTGTTGCCGGCGCTGGCCGGGGCCAGGTTCGACGCTCGGCGGGTGGCCTGCATGAGCAACCTGCGGCAGCTGGGCCAGGCGATGGTCATGTACGCCAACGACAACAAGGGCTCGTTCCCGCGCGGGGTCTATTTCCCGGATCTTTTCTACGCCAGCAGTCCCCCCCATCCCGACACCTGGGCCGGGCTGCGCGGTTTCTCTGATCCGATTGCCAACAGTCCATTTGCCAATGCGACCAATCTCTTTGCCGATGACGTGCTCCCTCCCTGGCAGGTTGCCAAGCGCCCGGGCGACAATGACGTAACGGGGTGTCTCTTTCTGCTGCTTCGGACCTATCAGCTTCCGTCGGCCCTTTTCATCTGCCCGGGTCGCTATGACATGTATCCCGATGACTTCAGCAACACCTTCGGGGTTGCCGGCGCATCCACGGATCCGCAGCATCGATCCAACTTCAGCTCCGTCTACAATCTCAGCTACAGCGTTTCACTTCCATTCCCTCCGACCACCGCCTGGAAGATTGGTTACCGATGGGGCATCGCGGCAAATCCCGGCTTCGCAATCATGGCGGACCTGAATCCCGGCGAAAAGTACTCCGACTGCTGCTGTGTCTCCCACAGCGGCTTATATGGATCCAATGGACCGTCGACACCCACCGATGGCCCCCAACTGCAGATGATGGCCAACAGCAGAAACCACAACAAGAAAGGGCAGAACGTTTTGTTCGCCGACGGTCATTGCGAGTGGTCGCCCACGGCCTTCGCAGGCTACAACCAGGACAACATCTACACGACCTGTCTCGGTTCGGGCACCACTGGTCTGGCCAATAAGTGGACAACTGCCGCCCAGACGCCCAACCCCTGGGTTCTGGCGAATCCAAATGACAGCATGATGCAGCCGAACGAAGGAGACATGTTCAATCCCACGAACACAGAGGGCGGGCTGGGGATTAACTGAATTCAGGGCGGACCATGCAAATGAGAGAAATGATCAACCGCCACCGGGCGCTAACGTTGGGAGCGATGGTGGTCGTGGTTGCACTGGCCCTGAGTCTTTCCTTGCGCCGATCATTCGGTCCGGGGCGAGGCACGCGGATCACGCAGGCTTTTTACTCCGACGATGACGGCAAGAACTATTTCGTGGATGAACTGGGGAAATCCAGCCCCTTTGACCACGAGGGAAAGCCCGCCTATCGGGCGTACGTCTATCGGTGCACCGGCTCGCGCGCGACGTTTGTCGGCTATCTCGCCCGCCAGAATCCCGATGAGAAGTCGCAAGGTCCGATGGAAAGCACCGGGGATGCCGTCAAAGCGGGCATCGCACGCAGCAAGTCTGTCGGCGCGATGGAAGTGAAGAGGCCAGGCGATCCCAGGTGGGTCGCACTCGGTAGTGTCGAAGGCACCGCGATCAGCGACGTGGCCTGTCCTAATGGAGAACGACCCCTCGCGGTCGTGCCCGGGATTTAATGAACTTTGCGGGACTTTTGCGCTGCTGCTGACCAAAGTTGCGAAGCTGCGCGGTGGGCGGCACTCATCTGGTTACGCGCCGCTTCTGGATGGTCCGAGTATGCGCAGGACACAATTCGCCGCCATTTCCCTCACGGCAGCCGTCCTGGCGATATTGCCGTTGGTGTTTGGTGACCCGGGCCGATCGATCGTTCCGCAACTTCCGCCAGAGTTGCCTTCGGAGACGGGGTACGGCACGGAAGATGCGCTGGGACTGGTGTTTGACCAGCCGCTCTGTATCAAGACGCCGCCGGGAGAGACGCAGCGTCTCTTTGTCTGCGAGAAAACCGGCCGGGTGATCGTCGTCACGGATTTGAAGGCAACGCCGAAGAAAGAAGTCTTTCTCGATCTGCCGGCGATGCTCAACGCAAAGCATGCAGGGACGCTTGCGCAAAAGGTCGAATGGGGCCTGCTGGGAATAGCCTTTCATCCGAAATACCAGGAGAACGGCTACTTTTTCATCACCTACGATTTCACCATCGAGGAAGGGGGCAAGAAGCTGACATTCGACCGGCTCTCCCGATTTTCCGTTGCAAAGGATGACCCCAACAAGGCCGACCCCGACAGTGAGTTGCCGCTGATTACCCAACTGGATCACGCGGCGAATCACAACGGCGGCTGCATGAAGTTCGGACCGGACGGATATCTTTACTTTTCCAACGGCGACGAGGGGGACGCCAACGATCGCTACAACAACGCCCGCTTTATCGACAAGAATTTCTTCGCCGCCATCTTTCGAATCGACGTGGATAAGCGGCCCGGCAGCCTGCCGCCTAATCCGCACTCGCAGCCCTCAGTGACCTTTCCGTCGGCGGTCAATCCTGACGCCTACGCGGTCCCGCCGGACAATCCGTTCATCAATGCCGCAACGCACGATGACCGTCCCCTTGATCCTCATCAGATTCGCACCGAGATCTACGCGACCGGTCTCCGCAACGCGTGGCAATTCTCGTATGACGAGCCAACGGGGCGGTGGTTCATCGCTGATGTGGGGCAGGATCTTTGGGAGGAGATCGATCTCCTGCAAAAGGGCGGGGATTACGGCTGGAGCTTTTTTGAAGGCACGCACGACGGCCCGCGGCTGAACAGCAAGCCGGCCGACGTGAAGACCATCGCACCGATTTATGAATACGGGCACAATCCAGACACGCCTTTCAACGGCAAATGCATCATCGGCGGGTTTGTGTATCGCGGAAGCGAATTTAAGGAGCTCGAGGGTCAGTACCTTTTCTGCGATTACACCGATCGGCATATCTGGGCGTTGCGCGAGCATGAAGGAAAGTGGGAATGCCAGAGGCTGGGGTACACCGACGGCGGGGTGACTGCGTTTGGCGTTGATCCGCGCGACGGCGGCGTGTTGCTCGCCGATTATGGCAAGGGCACGATCGATCGTCTGGTGCACAAATCGACGCAGGGGATCAATCCCCCCGCGCTCCTGTCGCAGACCGGCGCGTTCGCCGATTTGAAGACGCTGACGCCGGCGGATGAACTGATGGCTTACACGCCGAGGGTGGCGTTCTGGTCGGATTACGCGATCAAAACGCGATGGTTTTACCTGCCGCGGTCGGCGCCGAGGATGCAGTTCAGCCGCGATGGAAACTGGACATTTCCGGCGGGAATGGTGTGGGTCAAGCATTTCGAGATCGAGACACGGCGCGGCGACCCGTCTTCGCGAAGGCGGCTGGAGACGCGGTTCCTTGTGAAGACCACCGATGGCGTCTACGGCATCACCTACAAGTGGCGGCCGGACCAATCCGATGCCGACCTGGTTCCCGAGGCGGGGCTGGATGAAACGATAAAACTGCAGGTCGGCGGCAAGCCGGCCCGGCAGCAATGGCGATATCCCAGTCGCAGCGAATGTCGGACCTGCCACTCACCCGTCGCGGGATATGCGCTGGGGTTCAACACCCGCCAACTTGCCTTCGCGGTGAATAGCGCAGGGAGCGAGGTTAATCAGATCGAAGCGATGGCCAAGGCGGGATATTTCTCCAACCCGCCGGCGGAGGCAGCGGGCCTGCCGGTCTTTGCGCGAGCTGATGACCAGACGCAGAGTCTGGAGTATCGCGTCCGCTCGTATCTCGCGGTGAATTGCGTGCAGTGCCATCAGCCGGGCGGCGCGTCGCAGGGAAATTTTGACGCCCGGCCGACGCTGTCACTTGCCGAGGCAAACCTCGTCAATGGGGCGCTGGTTCGCACTGGCGACGACCCGGCCAATCGCTGGGCGGCGCCGCATGATCCCCGGCATTCGATGGTGCTCAAGCGGTTGAAGGGCGACGGCGTGCCGCGCATGCCGCCGCTGGCCACGCATCAGTTGGATCCGGGAGCCATCGACTTACTGACCCGCTGGATCAATGAAATGCCCGCAGCCGAGCGACACTGAGCGGAGCTTAACGATGAAACAACACAGCATCCTGATCGACGGCGCATGGCGTACGACTTCCCGCACGCAGCCGTTCAAACTCCAATTGTTTCCCATTTGCCCTCGGCAACCATCCCGACAAGGAGCACCCGTGCTTGTTAGATATTTCTCCCATCAGCTTGCGCGGCTGGTCGCTTCGCTCATTTATGGCATGGCTCTTCTATGTACAGCGCCAACATCGGCAGCCGAGCCCAGTCCGCCTACCTCATCGATTCCTGTATTCACCACCGGACAGTCCGCGCTGCCGGATCCGAAAGCCGCCGGCACAGAAGCTGCCACGAAAGCCAGGGCCGCCCTCGGCGGGCAGGAAGCCAAGATGGTTATCGTCTTTTGCGCCAAGCCGCAATTCGGTGCGGAGGTGGTGGAGGGCGTGGCCACGGTTTTTGACGAGAAGATCATTTATGGTTGTGAAGCCGCCTCTCCAATCACCCAGGAAGGAAATTTCACGGAGCAAGGCGCCGACATTCCGCATGGGATTGCGGTGATGGCAATCGGTGGGGATTGCACCGTGACTCCCGCGGCGGCTCCGATCGCTCCATTTGCCAAGGGAGAGCGGCCAAAGGCCCTCCACGACAATGGGAAAACCATCGGTGACGCCCTCAAGGCTGCGTATGAATCGTCCGACCCCGGAAAGCTTCTCATTACTTTTGGCAGTCAGCATGCGGGAGACAATCTTTCATTTGCGAAAGGCCTCGCCGAGGCTCTCGATAAGGACGGAAATGTCAACATGATCGGCGGCGCCTCCGGCGGGCCGGACACGAGGCAGATCGTCGGGGGCGAAACCGTCAAGGGCACCAACATCGCCATTCTTATCACGGGAAAGTTCAAAGTCGTTACCGGGAGCACGAAGGATAAATCCACCAAAGCTGCCGGCGATCTGTTGCAGACGGTCCTGTCGGGAAGCAATGGAAAGGCCTCAATGGTGTTTTTCTTTGAAGATCATTACCGCCGCCGGGAGATGGTGAAAGCAGGGAACTTCGCGGAGGAATTCAGCGCGATCTCGAATGGGTCGGTCGGGCCAGCGATTTTCGGAATGTATGACAGCGGAGAAATCGGACCCGACATGCCGGGGAGTATCCCCGCGGGGCTCGTCATGCGAGCGGTGGTCGGCGCAATCGTGCCGCAGTAACAACTAAGGACTGAGTAACACAATGCAACTATCTTCCCACAACTTTCGTCCTTTTCCGATCCGGTACTTTTGGCTCGGACCGCTCCCCGTGGTGCTCTTTTGCCTGTCCTCTCCAACGGTATCGTGGGCGCAGGGACTGACGAATGCCGCGCCGGCTGAGACTGCGAGCTTGAGTTCTTCGCCTGCCGGGCGCACGCGCGGAGCCCCAATCAGCCTGGGTCCGCGGACATTCATCCATCCCGGCATTCCGCTCACGAAAGAGGACCTCGACGAGGTCAAGCGAAACATCGGCCGCGAGCCATGGAAATCCGCGTTCGAGGCGCTCAAGAGCGACCGCGCATCTCAGCTTGGCCGCAAAATGAACGGACCGTTCGACACCGTTTGCCGGACGCCCGACATCCATCTCACCGCGTGGAAGCGGGACATGGATGCTTTCTATAAGGACTCGCTTCTGTGGTATCTCACGCGCAACGAGGCTTACGCGAAACAGGGCCACGACGTTCTGATGGCGTACGTGACGGGGCAGAAAAGTTTTGGCGGCGCGGAGATGTATCTGTCGCTGGGGGATTACGCCGGGCCCATCCTCGGCGGCGCGGATATCCTGCGCGGTACGTGGCCGGGCTGGACGCAAGAAGACACCGCGCTCTGCAAGACCTATTTCAGAAACCTCTACGCGCGCGAATGGTCGACCAATCCGTTGCGCTCCGCAAACCAGGGCTCGTTGCAATTGATCAATTATGTCTGCGTCTCCGTGTTCCTGGACGACTGGCAGATGTTCAATGATTGCGTGCGGATGTTTTTGTCCGACCCGGAGACGGGGTTGACCGACTCGCTGCCGAACGGGGAGATCGGCGACAGCGGGCGCGATCAGGGCCACGCGGCCGGCGAACTCGCCAAGACGTTGCTGGCCGCGGAGATCTTTTGGAAACAAGGCGTTGACGTGTATTCGGCACGGGAAAACCGCCTGCTGACGATGGGCGAGTTCTACGCCCGCTACAACCTGAACTACCCCACACCATGGATGCCCTTCGGGACAAAGTACAGCTTCTATCCGGCCCACGGCGGTCCGCCCGCGAAAGCGTCACCCTGGATCGCATGCATGATTCACAAGGCTTATACGATCAGAATGGGACTGGGCGCACCTTTCAGCGACCAGGCCATGGACGCCAACCCGTTCGAAGGCGACAGCTTTGTGTACTACAAAATCACGGATCATTCGAAGGCGCTTCCCGCGCCCCCATGCCCGCGCCGGCGTCGACCGAGCCACTGACCGCGGGCCTGGATAACGTCGAGATCGGCGATGCATCGCCGCGCGGCGTCGGCGCCTTTGCCGGAGGCACGTGGACGATTCGAGGGGGTGGAACCGCCGGGATGTTGAATCCCCCGTGGTGGAAATGGGCCTGGCGAGGGGATGACAGTTGCCATTTTGCCTACCGGAAGGTGACGGGCGACGCCACCCTCATCGCGAAAGTGACCTCCGTCGAGGAAGTGCAGAATTTCACAATGGCAGGCCTCATGATCCGCGACTCGCTGCAGCCGAAGGCCGCGAGAATGGCGGTATGGTCAACACCCAACGCCAGGGATAAAGGCCCGGGCGTCGAGACGGATTTGCGGGGCTTCTCGCATTCCAGTCATGACAGCTCATCGCAGTCGCACGAGAACGCGGCCATCCCTCACTGGCTGAAACTGGAGCGCGTGGGCGAGCGCATCACTTGCTGGCATTCGCCAGACGGCGCCAGTTGGACCCCCATTGAGGACGGACTGTTTCCGGACATGGGCAAGACCGCGTGCCTTGGCCTGTTTGTATGTTCCACCATCAACGGAAAGCCCACCACAGCGACATTCGACAGCGTGCGGATGACCGGCGGGGGCGGAGTCGAGCAGGTCAAAAAGCCCGCGGCGCCTTTTGCCATCTATGGTGGGCCGGGAGACGGGCAGGTTCCGCTGCGCTGGCTCGAGGCATTCGGCGCGACGAGTTACAACGTCAAGCGTTCCATGGCCAAGGGCGGCCCTTATCACACCGTCGCCGCCGTGCAAGGCACGAGTCTGGTCGACAAGGGGATGAAAAACGGGGAGACGTACTATTACGTGGTGAGCGCCACGAACTCCGCGGGCGAAAGCCCCGACTCACCAGACGATTCCGTGACACCACGGAGTCCGTGAAACGAGACCCCGGCGCAACGTACTCATATTCAAACCAATCAGTGGAGCATTTCTCATGAATCTCAAACCAGCGTTAGTAGTCTTCTCAACAGTCGCCATATTTCTTGCTTCCCGGCGCGCGCCGAGCCCGCGCCGCTGTATCTGGATCCGACGCAGCCGATCGGCAAACGTGTCGATGACCTGATCTCGAAGATGACGCTCGAGGAGAAAGCGGCCGAGCTGGATCATAAGGCATCGGACATTGCGCGGTTGAAGGTGCCGGCGTGGGGCGGGTGGAATCAGTGCCTGCACGGCGTCATGTCCAAGACGCGGACCACGACGGTGTTTCCCGTTTCCATCGCCATGGGCGCGACGTGGGACCCGCCGCTCGTTCACGAAGAGACGGTTGCGATCTCGGATGAAGCGCGGGCGCTGTACAACATCCACGCAATGGGTCCGAGCACGCCGGCGGGGCTGGTGTATCGCGGGCCCGTGATCAACATCAGCCGCAACCCGCGTTGGGGGCGAATTCAGGAAGAGTATGGTGAAGATCCGTACCTCACCGGCCGCATGGGCGTGGCCTACGTGAAGGGGTTGCAGGGGGACGATCCAAAATACCTGAAAATCGCGGCGACGCTCAAGCACTATGCCGTCAACAACGTCGAGAAGGACCGGCTCACGCTCTCTGCAAAGGTGGATGAGCGGATGTTGTACGAATACTGGCTGCCGCACTTCCGCGACTGCATCGTCGAGGGACATGCCACTTCAATGATGGCGGCGTACAACGCGATCAACGGCGTGCCGTGCGCCATCAACAAACTGCTGATCAGCGACATCCCACGCGATCAGTGGGGCTGGGACGGCTTTATCGTCTGCGACTTGGGAGGCGTTAAAGATCTCGTGACTGCGCATCACATCAGCACTGACATGGTGGAGGCCGTCGCGCAGGCGATCAACGCCGGCTGCGATCTCGACGATGAAGAGTATCGCAAGAACATCCCGGCGGCAGTGCAACGGAAGCTGGTCTCCGAGGAGACGCTCAATCGCTCGCTGAAGCGCGTGTTGACCGTGGCGTTTCGACTCGGCGCATTCGATCCGCCGGAGATGGTGCCGTTCTCGAAAATTCCTGAATCGGTGATCGATTCGCCGGAGCATCGTGAGTTGGCGCTGAAGTGCGCCCGCGAGTCGATGGTGTTGCTGACGAACAAGAACAATTTCCTGCCGCTGGATAAATCGAAGCTTAAAACGATTGCGGTGATCGGCCCTGCGTCGGTTGCGCCGGAGTATGGAAATTACTACATCTACACCAGGGGCCAGAAGAAGATCGACCCGCTCGAGGGGTTGAAGAACCGCCTGAAAGATGGCGTGGAAATTCGTTCAGCGGTCGGCTGCGAGATGCTGCCGAACAAGACGGACGACGACGATATCGCAAAGGCCGTCGAAGCGGCGAAGGGCGCGGACGTGGCGCTGGTTTTCGTCGGTACGAACCTGAAGGTAGAAGGCGAAGGCCGCGATCGAAAGGGCCTGAATCTGCCCGGAGCTCAGGAAAAGTTGATTGAATCGGTCTACGCGGCAAATCCGAAAACCGTCGTCGTGCTGATGAACGCCGGCCCGCTTTCGACGAAATGGGCCCGGGACAACGTTCCGGCCATGCTCGAAGCGTGGTATGCCGGCGAAGAAGGAGGCAACGCCATCGCGGACGTGCTGCTGGGCGATTTCAACCCCGGCGGGCGGTTGCCGTACACGGTGTACGAATCGGCCGACCAGGTCCCGCCGGATACGGATTACGACATCACGCACGGGTACACGTACATGTATTTCGACAAGGAGCCGGTGTTCCCCTTCGGGCACGGGCTGAGCTATACAACATTCAAATATGGCGATCTGAAACTCTTCTCGGCAAACGCGAAGCCAGGCGACAAACTCACGCTCTCTGTCGAGGTGACCAACACGGGCTCCCGCGCCGGCGATGAAGTCGTGCAATTTTACGCTCATGAGAAGGTATGCAGCGTGAAGCAGCCGAATCAGAAGCTGATTGCATTTGTCCGCGTCCATCTGAACCGCGGCGAAAAGCAAACGGTCACGCAGGAGGTGCCGGCGGATCGGATGTCGATCTATGACGTTAAACAGCACAAGTTCGTCGTCGAGGCGGGCAAGTTCGACGTGATGGCGGGAAGCTCGGCGAAGGACATTCGTTCGCGCGGTCAGTATGAAGTGTCTGATTGATCCTTAGCCGGTTACCAAAATCAAGGAAGATCTGGTCAACGCGTTCATCAGGAACCGTTGCACTTTACTCGACGCTTTATACTTACGATTGCTCTGATGGCAATTCCATTGGAGGCTGCCATGCCGACCCAAGCGCAGTCAATTCACACATCAACTCCCGCCGGTAAATCATGGACCGCTGACAACGGCAACGGGACCTTTACCAATCCGCTGTTCTACGATGAATTCTCCGACCCGGACATGATTCGCGTGGGAGATGATTTCTATCTCACCGGCACCACCATGCACTGCATGCCCGGCCTGCCGATGCTGCATTCGAAAGATCTGGTGAACTGGGGCTTTGTCGGCTATGCCTTCGACCGCCTTGACCTTGGGCCCGAGTATCGCCTGGAGAATGGCGGGTCGATCTATGGACAGGGCATCTGGGCCCCCTGCTTTCGCTATCACAATGGGACCTTCTATATCTTCTCCAACGTCAACGGCCGCAAGACTCAGCTCTTCACCGCAACAAATCCTGCCGGCCCCTGGAAGCATCTGGAAATGAAGGGCTCTTTCCACGACCTGTCGGTTCTTTTTGACGACGCCGGCAAAACCTATGTCGTCTGGGGATACGGCGATATCCGCTTGGCAGAGTTGACCGGTGATCTGACCGACGTCGTGCCGGGGACAGAGCGCATCATTATTCCAAAAGAAGCCGGCATGGGCGAAGGGAACCACTTTTACAAGATCGATGGCAAGTACTATCTCTGCAACGACAGGTTCGATGGGCACATGCGGATGCTCTGCGCCGCGCGAGCAAGCCGCAAGGTCCTTACGAGGTGAATCCGGAAATCAGCATTGACGAGGAGTTTGGCATCTCCGAAGGCAACCGGCTGGTGGGCAACGGAAAGGGAGAGACGTTTGCCCTGAAGGCTCCCAGTCCCGACAGCGTTGGCCGATTGGCAATGCATCAGGGCGGCATCGTTGATACGCCCACCGGCCAGTGGTGGGGTTTTTCGATGATGGACTATAACTCGGTCGGCCGACTGACCTGCCTCTCGCCTGTGACCTGGCAAGACGGGTGGCCTTATTTCGGCTTGCCGGGGAATCTCAAACGCACGCCGCGCACGTGGGTCAAGCCTGATACCGGTTACCTCTCCGAGCCCGCCACGCCGTATCAGCGGAGCGACGACTTTGCCGGACCAACGCTCAAGCCGATCTGGCAATGGAATCACGTTCCGGATGATTCGAAATGGTCGCTCACCGAACGCCCTGGATTCCTGCGCCTCCATTCGCTGCCCGCGACGGATTTCTGGTTGGCGCGCAACACGCTCACGCAGCGCGCCGTTGGTCCGCAATCCACGCCGACGGCCGAACTTGTCACGACCGGAATGCAACCTGGCGACGTCGCCGGACTGGCCCTGCTGAACCATCCGTATGCGTGGATCGGCGTAACGAAACATGCCGATGGCGCATCCCTCAGTCGATACGATCAGAGCACGGGCAAAACCTCCAGCGCCCCTCTCCATGCCCAACGCGTCTGGCTTCGGGCCGCGTGCGATTTCCTGACCGAGAAGGCAACATTCAGCTATAGCACCGACGGCAAAACCTTCCAACCCCTCGGCGATGAATTCACCATGATCTTCCAGATCAAGACGTTTCAGGGCGTACGCTATTCACTGTTCCACTACAACACCGGCGACTCGCCCGGCGGTTTCGCCGATTTCGACGGACTCACCGTCGAAGAGCCACATCCCAACGGATTCACTCGTCCGATTCCGATCGGGAAGACCATCACGCTGGAAAATATGGCGGACGGCGCAGCGCTTGTCGTCAAGGGCGATGGGCTGATCGCCCAGTCCCGAATCGCAGAAAGCTTTTCCCCTTCTTCCGGTTTCCCGGGCGAGGGCAGAGGCGAGGGCGCTTTGGAATCGTACAAGATCGTCGCAAGCGCGAAATCACCCTCACCCCATCCCTCTCCCGGCGTACCGGGAGAGGGGGTAATGGCGCGGGCGCTCGATGGTGTCCCGTCGAATGACATCACACAAATATCGGCAGCACAATTCAAAGTGATCGATCGAAAGCTCGGCCGCGTCGCTCTTCAGTCCGTCCTCGACGGGAGATTTGTGACGGTATCGGGACTCGGCGCCGCGGGCCGAGTCTCACTGACGCCGGTCGATCAAAGCAGCGGTGCCGCTAATGAATGCTTTCAATGGACCGAAATGCCGCGTGGCGATTTGCTCCTCCTCTCCCTTGAGAGCCACAGACACCTGCGCATCAAGGAGGACGGGACGGTCACCGCCGACGAGCCTGGCGCCCAGTCCGACCGGACGAATGGCGCATCATTCACGTGGCGAGAAATTCCTCAAACTCCGCCATGATTGGCGTCGACATCAATCCAACGAACGAGGCGGAGAGATCGTCCCGCACTCGGGACATCGATCCGGCGTGGCGCGCAGATCGTAGCCGCACTGAGGGCACCAGCCCGCCTCTCTTCGCGTCGCAGCGCGTCGCCAGAGACAGAGCCACAACAGCGGAAGCAACGCGCAGGTGGCGAGAACAGCCCAGTAGGGGACGGCGATCCACCATCGCGGCGGCGGCACGGCCGTAAATTCGTCGGAGTGATAGGCTATGAACCCGCACCACGAGTGGCATCCTATATCCCCGATCATTCCCGAGGCTGGATACGCCGTCGAGCGGGGATGATCCCACCGTTCATACCGAAAGTTTGGGCCGCGCGCCCACATGCTGAATGGATTCGTGGGGGAAACAATCAACCCCATTCCCCCGTTCAGCGAACATATCTGATACCAAGCGGTGAATTCGTCGGGCTGGTAACGCGGCAATGCGCGAAGGGTCCACTCGTCCTGAACCAGATAGCTGCGGACCCACATTGCGCCGATTGCAAGGCAGAGCAGCAGCGACACTGCCGAGACGATGGTGAAGAGCCGGCGACGCACGCCAGGTAGTCTAACGAGGCGATGCCAGCAACAGGAGCGGCGGCAGCGCTGCCAGCAGGTTGAACAAGCGACGCTTCATGCCGGTCTCACTGTCTTCTCAGATACCGAGCGGCGAATAAGACTCGCGCAGCCGCCGCTTACCTGCTGGGGCCGAGATCGTTCGCTATGAGGGAGACTTCAATCGAAGCGAATCGTCGGATTCATCGACCGGGAAAAAAACGGCGCGCTCGAAGGGCGTGTTGTTTGGCTGATGCAATGTGACGAAAAGCCGGCCGGAGAAATCGCGGAACAACATGCCGTGTCCGCCATCGGTCGGCCAGAGGGGCTCTGGGTCGAGCGTCCAGGGGCCAAGGACCGAGCCGGAAATCGACCGGGCGAGCCCCATGGCGTACCCCTGTTCACCGAAGCTGCTCCAAAGCATCAGGAGAACGCCGCTGCGCGTGCGGTGCAGGAATGGACCATCGGTGACGTATCGCTTTGGCCCGCCGAAGTTTGTTTCAACGCCGACGGTCTCCCGTAGATAAGCCGGCTCAAGTGCACGCACCCACGCTCCGTCCGAACCGTGAAAAAGCAGGACGGGTTCGCCGACGGTCTGCCGCAGATCCTCAGAAAGCTGAATCGCGCAGATGGTTCCGTCGTGGAGTTGCACCCACTCGTGGCAATAGATCATCCAAGGGACACCGCACGGGTCGACGTGCAGCGTCCCATCCAGCGCCATTGCACCGCGCGGCGTGATCGGGCCGTCGCTCCAAGGCTCAAAGGGACCTTGGGGCCGATGCGATGAAAGGATTGCCGTGCCGCGCGACAAGCCGTCGGCCTTGAAGGTTGCGAGCATGTAATATCGATCGCGCCAGGCATGCACCTCCGGCGCCCAGAATTGCGTTCGTCCCCAGAAATACTCGCTCGGCCGAAACGCAGCGATCGGTCCCTCCCACTCGATCAAGTCGCGACTGCGGTAGGCGTCGAACCCCACCCCCGGCCCGCTCCAGGGATTTTGATCGGTCGTGCCGAAGAGAAAATACTCTCCGAGCGAAGCGACCGGCAGCACAAACGGATCGCGGATTTGAATGTCGCAAAGATGCATGGGGCGCAGTTTAACCCCGAGCGATCGAAGAGTTCACCGGAGCCTCTGAGCAGAGGAATGATCGATCCGCAATTGCTCGCCGCCCCATTGTCGGCCAGGATCATCCATTGGACATAGCGGGAGCGCCAAGTATGATTTCGCCAGCTCACAAGCGGAGGGAACTCCCATGGCAATCGTGGACGACGTGACAGCTGTGCTGGCAGGGCCGCTCGTGAAAAAGATAGACTTCCACCTCGGCAAGCTGAGTGTCAGCGCCGCCAAGCTCGGCGATGTCGCCTCGGCGATGCGCAACGGCACCATCAAGGTAGAGGTCAGGAGCACCGGCGGAAGGCTGTCGGCGGGATACTCCCCGGCGCCCATCCGAAAGATGGCTCTTTCCAGTGACAAGATCGTCGACGCGCTGGACCGCTCGGGAATCGTTCACGAGAGTGTGCACGCGGTCGTGGACCTGTCGGGCCAGTCCGCGATCGGCGGTCGGCTCGACGAGGCGGTCGCCTACATTGCCGAGAGCATCTACCTCAGCGCATCCGGCGTCGGGCTCTCCCGCATCGGCGCCGACCCCGCGGGCAAGAAGATTTACACCGAAGCTTACGCCGTGGTCGACAAACACCATCTGCTCAACAAGCAAGGCGTCAGGCTCAGCGAAGCGGACTGCGAGGCGCTGGGGAAGGCGATCGCCGCCGATACCGCCGCGTACCCAGGACTGTGAACGAACCTGCCGAGATGGATCGCTTTCAATAGCACGCTTTCTGCTCCGCAGGCGGCGGCAGCCCGACGTCCGCGACGACGCGAAGCGACTGCCCGCCCCCCCGGCGAAGCTGCGTCAAAGCAATCCATCGGGCTTCATCCCCCACGCCGCGACAGAGAGCGATCGGTTGCGAAGTCGATGCTGTCAGCGCGGGTGATTCGACCCAAGACAAGTTTCGCTCGTGTGACGCCGTTTTTCGCCAAGGCACGCCGGTGTCGCTTCGCGTCGTCGCGGATCGCCAGTCCAACCGTAAGCCGCGGTCCCCTCGCGATTTTGTTGCAGTGCTCGCGTCATCGCCGCACGTGGGTGGTGGTGATCCATTGCATGAACCGGGAAAGATCCTCTGTTCGCCTGGGCCAGAGCACCAGATGCCCAGGCGCAGATCAGTTCCGACGGAGGATCCGTCGGCTTTGGGAGATTCACAATCGAGGTGGATTGCAGTCTGCGAAATCTGTTAGAAACAGGTTGATTGCATAGCTCATCATGGACAGCGGAGAGCGCGGTCGAGGATTCTCGCGGAAGTCGAGAAGTGGTCCGCACGGCGGCTCGACGCTTTCGGTCATTCGAGGCGTACCTTAGGAGCCGCCGAGCGGACCCTACGCCTCTGCGTCAAAGCAATCCATCGGGCTTCATCCCCCACGCCGCGACAGAGAGCGATCGGTTGCGAAGTCGATGCTGTCAGCGCGGGTGATTCGACCCATGACAAGTTTCGTTCGCGTGACGCCATTTTTCGCCAAGGCACGCCGGTGTCGCTTCGCGTCGTCGCGGATCGCCGGTCCAACCGCAAGCCGCGGTCCCCTCGCAGCTTTGTTGCGGTGCTCGCGCCATCGCCGCACGTGGGTGGTGGTGATCCATTGCATGAACCGGGAAAGATCCTCGGTTCGCCTGGGCCAGAGCACCAGATGCCCAGGCGCAGATCAGTTCCGACGGAGGATCCGTCGGCTTTGGGAGATTCACAATCGAGGTGGATTGCCATTTGCGGAATTTGTTAAACAACCGCCGAATGGGTCGCTCAGCATGGACGGCGGAGAGCGCCGTCGAGGATCCTCGCGGAAGTCGAGGAATGGTCCGCACGGCGGCTCGACACTTTCGGTCATTCGAGGCGTACCTTAGGAGCCGCCGAGCGGACCCTACGCCTCGAACAGACCGAATCGTTGGCAGAGGAGAAACCGGAGGCAAATCGATGTCGCACGGGGGCGAGCGAAAAAGATGTCGTGACGCAATGGCAACAGATCCGCCTGGACAGCGGCAGGTTCAGCACCGAGGCGCACTTCATTGACGATGCACGCAGACCATGGCCGAGCGCGTTGGAATCAATGAGCGAATGGCCACAAAAACCACAGAAACACAAAAAGGGAAAGAGAGAGGCGACGCGCAAGAGCAGGAAGTGAATCGGAAGCTGCTCTCGTCCCCAGGCTCTCTTTTTTTGTGTCGTTTGTGTTTTTTCGTCGCAATCACTCTTTTGGGCTCGCGCGGCTGGAGACCGGCGAAGGAGGTGCATCGTACACGGCGAGCGCGTGGCGATAACCCCGTTTTCAGCAAACGGCGCGCAACTGTTGCGCGCGGTGTCGCGCCAGGCTGGCGAACATCCTGCGGCAGGGCAAGGAGTTGCACGACGGGTGTGACATGCGGCGCTGCAAAATCTGTCGCGCGATGTCGCATGATGAAAGACGGAGGCAGGATGCGCTCCGACACGCGGGGCATTTCCGACGGAGGATCCGTCGACTTTGGGAGAGATCGGAGTCGGATTTGAGTGTCGCGCAGATGTATCGGGGAGCGTTTAACTGCCAGCGACCGAATGAGTGGGGGAAGAACGTCCGATATACGCGGGGCGCGGGAGGCGAATTCCTGGCCAAAGGAGCGAGCTGCCTTTGCAACGCTGTGTTTGCAGGCTGGAAGCCGCACCACAACAAAAATGCGACTGGAAATTGGCGCACGCCCCCGGCGGCCGGTGTGTGACCAATTTGCGACCAAATTAAACGAATAGGGGTAAATACCGTGTCAAGACATACCGACTGTAGGGGTGTGGCGAATCGGAATTCGCTGCAATTTTGGGGGCGACCCCTCGGCAGGCCTTCACAACTGATGTCGGAGTCGACAAGCGCAGACCGACAGCCGTCGCGCCCGATGGGCGAGGACGAATTGGCCCTTCTGGGCGAGTTCATCGCCGAAGCGATCGAGCACGTGAATTCGATCGAAGCGGCGGCGCTCAAGCTCGAAACGTCGCCCGGGGATGACAGCAGCATCAACGCGATCTTTCGCGGATTCCACACTGTCAAAGGCGGGGCAGGATTTGTGGGCCTGCGTCAGCTCGGGGAACTGGCGCACGTCGCCGAAGAGGTTCTGGAACAGGCCCGACATCGCCGGTTGGAACTGGTTGGTCCCGCGATGGATCTGGTGCTGGAGGCGACCGACCGCGTTCGTTCTCTGGTCGGCGCCCTGGAGGTGGTTCGCTCTGGCGGCGAATTGCCTTCGGATGACCCGGCCGTGCCTGACCTGCTGTCGCGCCTGAAGCGTTGCGCACGGCTCGAACCACTCGACCTTCAATCCGCCCAACAACGAGAATCGACAACGGAGCAATGCGCGCTGCCCGGAGGGCAGCCGCTAAACAAATTGGGGAAACCGGTTGGCGCACAACGTCAATTCGATGCTGTCGAGTCATCGCCGGCGGGCGTCGACTCCATCGTCAGAATCAAGACGCAACGCCTCGACGCGCTGATGAATCTCGTTGGGGAACTTGTGGTGGCTGAATTGATGGTGCGCGAGGCGCAGGAGGGCTCGTCAAGCAATCCGGTGATGGTGCAGCGATTGGCGCACCTGGGCCGGACGACGCGCGAACTGTATGACCTGTCGGTTGCCATGCGGATGGTTCCGATCCGCGCCACGTTTCAAAGGATGGCACGCGCCGCTCGCGACATGGGCCGCAAAATGGAGAAGGAAATTGAACTGAAGATCAGCGGAGCCGACACCGAACTCGATCGGAAGCTCATCGAAGCCGTTGGCGATCCGCTGCTTCACATGATCCGCAACGCGATCGACCACGGGATTGAATCGCCGGCGGATCGCATGCGGCTGGGAAAACCGCGGGCCGGAACAGTCGCTTTCGCTGCACGCCACGAAGCAGGAGAAATTCTCATCGAAATCAGCGACGACGGCAGAGGGCTGGATCGCGAGCGTATTCTCGCCAAGGCTCGGGACGCGGGGTTGGTCGAGCAGAGTGACGAGCCGGACGATCAGGACGTCTGGGCATTCGTGTTTCATGCGGGTCTGTCCACGGCCCGCGACGTGACGGAGATTTCCGGCGCGGCGTCGGCATGGACGTGGTCAGGCGGAATGTCGAAGCCCTGCGCGGAAGAATCGACATCCATTCCGTGCACGGCGCCGGCACGTCGTTCAAAGTGCGGCTTCCCCTGACGCTGGCGGTGATCGATACGCTGGCCGTTGGCGTGGGGCCCGAGCGATATCTGCTGCCGATCACGACCATCGAAGAAAGCGTTCAATCGAAGCCCGATCAATTGTTCCATGCACCCGGAGCCGGGGAAATGTGCCTGGTTCGCGGCAAACCAATTCCGGTCGTGCGGCTGGATCAGCTCTTTGGCGTCGCCGCCGAGGCGGTGAATCGCCCCGGCGCCATTGGCGTGGTCGTGCGCGATGGGCAGCACCGGTACTGTTTGCTGGTGGATGCGCTGCTTGGGCAGCAGCAGGTTGTTCTCAAACCGATGGGCGCGCTGGTCGGAAACACGCCCGGTATTTGCGGAGGCACTGTGCTGGGAGATGGGCGAATTGCCCTGGTGCTGGACGTGCCGGGACTTATTCAGCGGGCAGGTGTGCAGCGGCAAAACATCCGGCGGGCGAGCCGCGCCACGTCAAACTGTGACACATTGCAAGGAGTTCACGCGTGAATCACTCATCCAGCGTGGCAACGATGCCCCAGAAGTTCGGCGCGGCCGCGGGCAAGTACCTCACGTTCACCCTCGGCTCCGAGGAATACGGGCTCCCGATCCTCAAGGTGCGCGAAATCATTCAATATCTGCACGTCACTCCCGTGCCTGGCGCGGCAGCGAACGTTGGCGGGGTGATTAATCTGCGCGGACAGGTGATCGCGGTGACCGATCTGCGTCAGGTGTTCGGCATGACGCCCGCGGCACGGTCGGACAAAACGTGCATCATCATCGTGGAAATTGCCCGCGCCGCCGGGACGGTGAAGACCGGGCTGCTGGTCGACTCCGTCTGCGAGGTGCTGACCATCCCAGCACAAGACGTGGAAGAGGCGCCCGCCCTGGGCGCGGCGGCGCCGCCCAGCTACATCCTGGGCATCGCGCGGAGCGGACAATCGGTAAAAGTGTTGCTGGACGCGGATCATTTATTTGCTTCGGAGACACCATGACCATGACCATTGGCAAAAAAGTCGGACTCGGCTTCACGCTCGCGGTGACAATCACCGCGGGCCTGGGGATCGTTGCTTACAGTTGCATGCAGGCGATCTCGCGCAACAGCGAGCGCGTCACCGGCGATGCGCTCCCCAGCGTCATTCTCGGAGACAAAATCGAATCCATCGTGGGTCAGGCGGACAAACGCCTTCTGCAGCACATCATCGCATCCGACCCGGCGCAGAAGCAGGCATTGGAGCAGGACATGGAATCCCTGCGGCAATCGTGCGAGAAGTTGCTGAACGATTATTCTGCCGTGGTCTCCAGCGCTGCCGAGCGCGAAATCTACAACCAGATCCTCGCGGCGCGCGATGCCTACTGGAAGGCGCGGCAACCGGTGCTGACGTTGAGCCGTCAGAATAAACCGGTGGAGGCCGCGGCCCTGATGGCAAGTGAACTGGATCCGCTGTTTCAGAAGTTGCACACCGCAACCAGCGCTCTCACGGATTTCAACGAGGCGGACGCGGCAGACGCGGCGAAAGAGATTCAGACAGCGCTCAACACGGCGCGCGCGGGGCTGCTGTGGGGCGTGATTGCCGCAATTCTGGCGGCGACGGTTCTGGGATATCTGATCTGCCGGGCGATCAAGACCGCCCTGACCCGGATGGCGGATACGCTCGGCGAAGGAAGCGCCCAGGTGGCATCAGCCGCGTCCCAGTTGTCGGGTTCCAGCCAGTCCCTGGCACAGGGCGCCACGGAGCAGGCGACGGCTTTGGAAGAGACCACCAGCGCGCTGAGGCAGATGGGGTCGATGACGGTGCGGAACTCTGAAACAACATTGAAAGCCGCCAAGGCGGCTTCGCAGGCAAAGCAGGCGGCGGGACGCAGCAACGAAACGATGGCGCGGATGCTGTCGGCCATCGAGGCGATTCTCGCCTCGAGCGTCAAGACGGGAAAGATTCTCCGGACCATCGACGAGATCGCATTTCAGACGAATCTGCTGGCGTTGAATGCTGCCGTCGAAGCGGCCCGCGCCGGGGAGGCGGGCAGAGGTTTCGCGGTGGTGGCCGAGGAAGTGCGCAATCTTGCGATGCGCTCGGCCGGCGCGGCCAAAGAGACGGCCGCGCTGATCGAGGACTCCACCGGCAGCGCTCGCAACGGCGCGGCGATCTGCGGCGAGGTTGCCAAATCACTGGACGAGATCACGGTGGAGTCGACGCGGCTCAACGATCTTGTGAACGAGATCTCAGCCGCCAGTCAGGAGCAGACGCAGGCGATTCAGCAGGTGAACGTTGCGGTCGGTCAGATGGACCAGGTGACCCAGGCCAACGCCTCTGCCGCCGAAGAATCCGCCTCCGCCGCGGAGGAACTGACGAGCCAGGCGGAGAATTTGAGAAACGTCGTGCGCGAACTGATCAGCCTCGTCGGCGGATCGAGCGCGGCTGCCTATGGCGAGAGAAGGCATCCTCGAAGCGTCTTGACGGCGCGTCCCGGACAACGATCCGCCGCCGCCAGTCGCTCGCGAACGCCGAGTCATGGTGCCAATGCACCGAAGACCTTCCCGCTGGATGGCGACCCCGCGGCAGGGCCGCAGGATTTCAGTGAATTCAACAATGCCGCATGAAACAAGATGAACATGGTCAGTGAGGAAGCGATTCCATTGTCGCCACAACTGTTCCCGCGAGATCCGCTCGACTGCAATGAGCGGGATTATTCCGAGCTTAGCGAAGTCGTGCGCACTCACTGCGGCATCAACCTGCACAGCGGGAAGAAAGACCTTGTACAGGCCCGGCTTGCCGCCCCGATTCGGGCGGGCGGTTTTCGCGGCGTGGGAGAATACCTGCGCCACGTGCTTGCGGACGCATCAGGTCGCCGATTGATCCAGATGGTCGACTCGCTCAGCACCAACCTCACCGGTTTTTTCCGCGAGGCCAGACACTTCGAGTTTCTGGCAAATCGGTTTCTTCCCCAACTGATCGCACAAAAGAGCCGGGCGGGAAATCGGCGCATATGCGCCTGGAGCGCTGGGTGTTCTTCCGGCGAAGAACCTTATTCCCTGGCGATGACGCTCCTGGAAGTGCTCGGAGCAGAACGTCGTCAATGGAACGCGAAAATCCTCGCGACGGATATCTCCACGCGCGCCCTGAACGCGGCCAGCGCAGCTCTCTATCCGCTGGAGAGCCTCCGCGACGTACCCAGCAGTTGCCGGGCGATCGGCTTCGCTCCGTCGGGCTCTGTCGATGACGCGCGAATGACAATTACGCCGGCGGTTCGGGAGCTGGTGGTATTTCGACGGCTCAATCTGATCGCGGAATGGCCTTTCACCGGAACGTTTGACCTCATCTTCTGCCGCAACGTCATGATCTATTTCGATCGCCCGACGCAGGAATCTCTCGTGCACCGATTCTGGAATCACCTGCGGCCAGGCGGACTCCTGTTCACCGGGCACGCGGAATCGCTCACGGGATTTGACCATCGTTTCCGGTACGTCGAGCCGACCATTTATTGCAAATGAGGTAACCGTTGATGCGCGTTGGGGAATCATCGCAACCTTCTGCCGCCGCGGCGGCAACGTCGCCCTGGACGCTCGTGCCTGGCGCACCGCGCACCCGCGGCCCTGTCCGCGTACTGATCGTGGATGACTCGTCGCTGGTGCGGCACGCACTGACCCGGATGCTTTCGCGCGATCCGGAGATTGAGGTGGTCGGAACCGCGCCCGACGCCTATGCGGCCCGCGACCTGATTCTTCAGCTTCAACCCGACGTTCTGACATTGGATGTTGAGATGCCGCGGATGGATGGAATTACCTTCCTGAAGCGCCTGATGGTCCATTGCCCGACTCCGGTGGTGATCCTCAGCAGCATCACCGCCGCTGGAACGCGAGCGGCCGTGGAGGCGATGGCCGCCGGCGCCGTTGAAGTGCTCGAGAAGCCGAGCCTTTCGGGAGGGATGTCGGAGATCGGCCCGCGGCTGATTGCGGCAGTAAGAGCCGCCGCCGCGGTTCGCTTTGAAGGCGCGGGTTGCGGATCCGCAAACGCGGGATCAGCGGATGCGCCGCACGATTCCGCGCCGTTGATGCTGTCGCGATGCAATCCTGCGAGTCTGATGGCACTGGCAGCTTCGACCGGCGGAGTCAGCGCGTTGATGCGACTGCTTGCCGCGCTCCCGGCCAATGCGCCGCCGACGGTGGTCGTTCAGCACATGCCCGCGCCATTTACCGCCTCCTTCGCGGAACGGCTTGCGGATACCTGCCGGGTGAGAGTGAAAGAGGCTGCCGATGGGGACCTGGCGCTGGCAGGGCACGTGTTGATTGCGCCCGGGGGTCGCCACATGCGCGTGGTTCGCTCTTCGGACGGTTACTGCGTTCGTCTTTCCGATGATCCCCCGGTATCGCATCACCGGCCCAGCGCAGACGCGCTTTTTCAATCCCTGGCGCAGCACGCCGGGGCCAATGCGATAGCGGCTCTGCTCACCGGCATGGGCGATGACGGCGCGGCAGGACTGCGTTGCATTCGTGAAGCGGGCGGACGCACCATCGCCCAGGACAAGGCAAGCTGCGCGGTGTTTGGAATGCCTGGCGCAGCGATCGCACTGGGGGCGGTGGAGCGGGTGCTTCCGTTGGATCAGATCGCCCGCGCGATGATAGAAATGGCGCAGGTCATCCCCGCGCCCGGCCGGCAGAAGCGCCGGCAGACCGAAAGAAGGTAAGTCCATGAAATCGCGACAGAAGCTGCTGATCATCGAGGATTCCAGGACGGTGCACGCGTTTCTCAGAAAGCACCTTCACGACGAGCCGGTCGACATCTCCCTCGCCTTTGACGGCGAATCGGGACTGCAGCTCGCTGCCGCGACGCTTCCGGACGTGATCCTCCTCGACGTGGAAATGCCGGGGCTCGATGGATTTGAGGTCTGCCGCCGGCTCAAAGAGGATTCGACGACGCAAATCATCCCCGTGATTTTTCTGACGGGTGCGTCGTCGCCGCAGCGGAAAATCGAAGGCTTGAACCTGGGCGCCGCCGACTACGTCACAAAACCGTTCGATCCCGCCGAGCTGCGGGCCCGCGTGCGCACCTCGCTGCGAACGAAATTCCTTCTCGATCTGCTCGCGCAGAACGCTCAGATGGACGGGCTGACGGGCCTGTGGAACCGCGCGCATCTTGACCGTCGGCTTGCCGAAGAAGTGGGATCGGTCCAGCGGCGGCATCAGGCGCTGTCGTGCGTCATGCTGGACGTCGATCACTTCAAGTCAATCAACGACCGCTTCGGCCACCCGAGCGGGGATGCGGTGCTTCGACTGCTGGCCAACATCCTGCTGGAGCACAGTCGCGCCGAAGACATTGTCTGCCGGTACGGCGGGGAAGAGTTTGCGATTCTCTGCCCTGGCGTCGGCGCCGCCGGCTCGGGAATGCTCGCCGAGCGGCTCCGCAGTGAAATCGCGGCGGCCACGCTCACGTGCGGTGAACACGATATCCCCATCACCTGCAGCTTTGGCGTCGCCGAAGCGTCGCTGGACCCCAGCGCGATGCTCGTCCGTGCCGATCAATGCCTTTACCGCTCCAAGAGCTCCGGCCGAAACCGTGTCACCGTTGACGGCAATGTGCAGGCAATCGCGTCGTGATCGAGTGAAGCGCGGGGACGAATCCTGCGACAAAATGATTCAATATACAAACGGGCAGAGGCGCCAACTCTGCTGGATGTACTGGGCGTAGGCCAGTGGAAATTCTGCGAGCAAGAGGCGTTCTTCGGCTTCGATTCTGGAGATAAGCAACAGCCCCATGGCGATGGCGATGAGCACCCCGGCGGCACTGCGGTAGACGAGGGCCCAGCCCAGGAGAGTGAGGATGGCGCCGGAGTAGCTGGGATGACGGAGGCGGCGGTAGAGTCTGTCGGTGACCAGTTCGTGCCCTTCCTGGATAGCGACCCAAATGGTGAATCGGCTGCCGAGGGTGCGGATGGCGAGAACTCGCAGGACCGAGCCGGTGAGGAACAGGAGCAGGCCGGCATAGCGAAGAGGTTCGCGGCCGAGCGTGAGAAAGCCGGTGCGGTCGGAGCGCGCGGAGAAGTAGCCGAGCGAGAGGCCGCCGACCAGGAGGGCGAACAGCACCCAGTCGTTGGCGTGATCCTTTTGCGACCCCGGGCCGACATGGCAGCCGCAAAGCGGCGTGAGCGCGGCGAGCGCGAGGAGCGCGATCGCGGCGTCCCGCCGAACGGGGTCGTGGAAGAGCACAGACCAGCCGCCAACGCCGGCGGCGCAGAGCTGGAGGAAAAGAAACGCGAGGAGGATCGCACCGAGAGTGAGCGCAGCCGCCGCGCTGATTCGGTACCGCGGAGGTTGGCCGTTCATTCTGATCGCTTCCTTCCTGTCCGACAAATCGCAAATCAGATGCGGCTTCCAACCAAGCCGGTAAGGCACCACGCGAGGTGCTGCGCCCTTCAAACTTCATGCGAATTGCGTATTGCACCGCAGGCGCCAAGAGGCGCAGGACTTCACCCAGCGCACCAGCCGGGGGCTGTGAGCCCCACTTGGGTTCACCTCTCATGACGACGGTTTGAATAATCCTCTTCATGCTCATGGAACGAATACAACCAACTAGCGATTTTAGTCTTGGGACAACGAACGAGCGCAGGTTTATTTAGATTGAATAATCCTCGGAAAACACCCGTGCGTTGCGGAAAGTGATAAAGACTTCCTCGCTCTGACGAAGCGCCAGTTCGCGGAAGCGGTCGCGGGGGACGGCGGCTTCGACGGGGTCTCCGTCCTGGCGGTGGAGCAGGAGGTAGACGACGGGGCCGGCGAAATTGATCTGCTCGATGCGGGCCTTGATGGCGTTGCCGTTGCCGGAGCGGGCGACTTCGACGTCGTGGGGGCGGACGTAGGCGACGCCGTTGGATTTGGGCGTCTGGGCGGCCTCTGGCGCGTGGGCGTCGTGGCCGTCTACCCGGAGTTGGCCGTGGTCGATTCGACCGTGGAAGAGATTGACGTTGCCGAGGAAGCTGTAGACGAAGGGATTGGCGGGCTTGTCGTAGACTTCCTCTGGGGTTCCGATCTGTTCGATTCTGCCTTCATTCATCACGACGACGCGGTCGGCAAGCTCGAGCGCCTCTTCCTGATCGTGGGTGACGAAGACGCTGGTGATGTGCATCTCGTCGTGCAGGCGGCGGAGCCAGCGGCGCAGGTCGCGGCGAACGCGGGCGTCGAGGGCGCCGAAGGGTTCGTCCAGCAGAAGCACGCGCGGTTCGACGGCCAGGGCGCGGGCGAGGGCGACGCGCTGGCGCTGGCCGCCGGAAAGCTGGCCGGGGAGGCGGTCGCCGAGGCGTTCGAGCTGGACGAGGCGGAGCAGCTCGCTGATTTTGGCTTTGATGGTCGCGTTATCCGGCCTGGTCTTTTTGGGACGGGCGCGGAGGCCAAAGGCGACGTTTTCGAAGACGCTCATGTGACGGAACAGCGCGTAGTGCTGGAAGACGAATCCGACCTGGCGATCGCCGATGCGACGGCCGGTCATGTCTTCGTCGTGGAATCGGATCGCGCCGCTGCCGGGGTCGGGCTGTTCGAGGCCGGCGATGATGCGCAGCAGCGTGGTTTTGCCCGAGCCGCTGGGACCGAGCAGCGCGATCAGCTCGCCATGCCCGACGTGCATGCTGACGTCGCGCAGGGCGACGTAGTTGTCGAAGGTCTTGCGGATGCTGATGACTTCGATGCTCATATATCCGATCCGGCCTCGCTGAGCAGAGGGGTTGCGGGGACCATCATCGAAGCGGCGGCTTCCGGGATGGGCTGCGCGACGGCGGCCGTTCTCCACTCGATGATCGACTTGGCGATCAACGTCGCCACCGCCACCAGAGTCAGCAGCGACGCCACCGCGAATGCCGCTGAGGATTGGTTGTCATTGTACAGCGACTCGACATGGAGCGGCATCGTCTCGGTTTCGCCCCGGATCTTCCCGCTCACGACCGCAACCGCGCCGAACTCCCCCATCGCGCGGGCGTTGCAGAGGATTACGCCGTACAGCAGGCCCCACTTGATGTTGGGCAGAGTGATTTTGACAAAGCAGCGCCAGCCGCTGGCTCCCAGAGAGAGCGCGGCCTGCTCTTCTTCGGTGCCTTGGGATTCCATCAGCGGGATCAGCTCGCGGGCCACGAAGGGGAAGGTGACGAAGACTGTCGCGAGGACGACGCCGAAGACGCTGCCGATGATGTGCACGTGATACGAATCGAGCCATGGGCCCATCCACCCCTGCAGGCCGAAAAGCAGGACGAAGATGAGACCGGAGATGACCGGAGAAATCGCGAAGGGGAGATCGATGAGCGTGAGCAAAAGGCGTTTGCCGGCGAACTCGAACTTGGAGATGCACCAGGAGGCGGCGACGCCAAAGATCAGGTTTGCCGGAACCGCGATGGCGGCAGTGATGAGCGTGAGCTTGATGGCGCTGATCGTGTCGTCATCGCGCAGCGCGTCGAAATAGACGGCGACGCCATCGGCGAACGCTTCGTGAAAAACGATGATCAAGGGGAGAACGAGGAAGAGGCCCAGGATGAAAAAGGTCGCCCCGATGAGCAGATAGCGCACCAGGGCCGGCTCGGTTGTTCCGCCCTGCCGCAGCTGCGCCTGCGACCGGCTCACCAATGACGCGGCGGTCTTCATCGCCCTGCTCCTTTGCCTGCGGTCCATTTCTGGAGCTGGCTGACCAGCAGCAGAATGATGAACGACGCGAGCAGCATGACCACGGCAATGGCGGTTGCCTGCGGATACTGATGAACCTCGAGCTTGGAGACGATCAGCACCGGGGCAATTTCGGTCTTCATCGGCAGATTGTTGGAGATGAAGATCACCGAGCCGTACTCCCCCACCGCTCGCGCAAACGAGAGTGAGAAGCCAGTGAGCAGCGGCGGCCAGATTTCCGGGAAGACGACCCGGCGGAAGATCAGCCAGCGGCCGGCGCCGAGGCTGGCGGCGGCTTCCTCGAGCTCGGGATTCAGATCCTGCAGGACGGGTTGAACGGTTCGCACAACGAACGGCATCCCGATAAACGTCAGCGCCAGCAGAATGCCCCACCATGTGTAGGCAATCCGAATTCCGTGCGGCGCCAGCAGCCGGCCGATCCATCCGTTGGGGGCGTAAAGAGTCGCCAGCGCGATACCCGCGACCGCGGTCGGCAGCGCAAAAGGCAGATCGATCATCGCGTCCATCATGCGCTTGCCGAAAAATTGATAGCGCACCAGAACCCATGCCACCATCAGCCCGAAGATCGCGTTGAGAATTGCGGCAAAGAAGGACGCGCCGAAGCTCACGCGATACGCGGCCATCACCTGCGGGTCGGTGACGGTATGCAGAAACTGCCGCCAGGTGAGGCGCATCGTCATGACGACCAGCGCCGAAAGCGGCAGGAGCACGATGGCGCTGAGATAAAAGAGCGTATAGCCGAGGCTGAGGCCGAACCCGGGGAGGACGCTGTGACGTTTGAGTTGGGCCACGTGCTATTTCGGCTTGTAGATCTGGTCGAAGACTCCGCCATCGGCAAAATGAGTCGCCTGCGCCTTCTTCCATCCGCCAAACACTTCGTCCACGGTAAACAGCTTAATCTGCGGGAAGCGACTCGTGTAGCGCGATGCGACAGAAGTGAGCGTCGGCCGGTAATGGTTCTTCGCGGCGATCTCCTGCGCCGGCTCGGTGTAGAGGAAGTAGAGATACGCTTCGGCAACCTTGCGCGAGCCGCGATCGTCGACGACTTTGTCCACGACGGAGACGGGCGGTTCGGCGAGTATGCTCGTTGGCGGGTAAACCAATTCGACCTGCCCGGCTCCGAATTCCTGAACGGCCAGCTGCGCCTCATTTTCCCATGAGACCAGCACGTCGCCCTGGCCGCGCTTGGTGAACGTGACAGTCGCGTCGCGCGCCCGAGTCGAGAATGGGAACGTTGCGGTAGAACTTCGTGATGAACGCCTGGGCCTTGGAATCGTCGTTGGCGTTCTCCTGCAGCGCCGCGCCGTACGCCGCCAGGTAACCCCAGCGTGCGCCGCCGGAGGTTTTGGGATTGGGAATGATGATGGAAACGCCGTCCTTCACGAGGTCGTCCCAGCTTCGGATGGCTTTGGGGTTTCCCGTGCGGACCAGGAAAACGATCGTTGATGTGAACGGGGTGCTGTTGTTGGGAAGGCGCTTCTGCCAATCGGCGGGAACGAGATTGCCGTTCTCGTGGAGAGCGTCGATATCGTACGCGAGGCCGAGCGTGACGACGTCGGCCTGCAGACCGTCGCTGACCGCGCGAGCCTGCTTGCCCGAGCCGCCATGCGATTGCTTGACCGAAATGTCCTGGCCCGTTTTGGTCTTCCATTCTTCCTCGAACGCCTTGTTGATGTCCTTATAGAGCTCACGCGTCGGGTCGTAGGAGACGTTCAGAATCGCCGAGACCTGCGTATCGGCAGGTTGCGTGGAAGAGGATTCAGAAGTTGAGCGCTGCTTGCAGCCCAGGGCGAGAGTCAGAGAACCGGTGATGATGGCAAGCTTGAGAGCGGTGGCGAGTTTCATGAGATCCTCAGTATGCAATGGGAGCAAGCGGAAACGGAAACCGGGTGCAGGCTGTGCGATTCAGCGACAGCAACACGCGAGGTCCGCGTCAAAGCCGCTGACTGAGGAATACCGCGCAAAGACTGATGACGCCGCGTTCATGGGGTTGGCAAGTCTAACGACGGCGCGGGCCGCGTCAAGACTCATACTCACTTATTTCTACTGTTTTACTTGGTTAACCTAACCCTTGGTTTCTTCGGCGATTGTGAGACTGGTGCTTCCCTGGCTGGCGGCGTCTGGAAGCGGGACAAAGAAGCAGACCATGCCGAGCAGGAGCGCCACCGGAGCGGCCCAGTACAGCAGCGGCTTATATGAGCCGGTGGAGTTCAGCGACCAGGCAACCAGCAATGGGCCCAGCGCCGAGGCGACAACCGTCAGCATCTGCGCCACACCTTGGATCTTTCCGAGGTGCAGGCGGCCGAACATCCTGCCCCAGCAGGTGAAGAAGACGACGGTGACGATTCCGCCGGAAACTCCCATCGACAGCGCGTAGGCGACGATCTGGCTGCGCGAGCGCGCGATGGGAAGGGCCGCCAAAGCCACGCCCATCAGCAGCATGGCGATCCCCATCAGTCGGCTGAGGGACCACTTCTGCCCCAGCCAACCCCCCGCGAAATTGGCCAGCAGCCCGCTGAAGACCAGCACCACCTGAAGCTGGCGAAAGACATCGGATCCGAAGCCGAGCTCGCGGAGGAGCGATTCGTTAAAGAGGAGTATTCCCGAGCTGATCAAGCCGAATGCCGAGCTTGCGATTCCGAATGTCCAAAAAGCGGGGGTTGCAAGGGCTTGGGAGAGAGTTGCGCCGACGAGCGGATCATCTGAATCCGACTCGGCCGGTGGGCGGTCTTGCGATCGGAGCGCGGCCCTTTGGGCGGCCGCTAAACGGGGGCGGGAACCGTGTCGTTGCGCATCGTCAATCGCTGTGGGAGCTCCGTCGACATGCTGACCCACGCTCTCTGGGGTGCTGCGAAGCAACAGAGCAGAAAGGGGCGCGACGATGAGGATCATGACCCAGCCCATTGCCGACCAGACGGGGCGCCAGCCGGTGTGCTCAACTGCGTATTGAACTACGGGGAACGCGATCATGAATCCGATGCCGAGGAAAATGCTGTAGATGCCCATCGCCAGTGAGAGTTTTCGCACAAACCACTTTCCGACGATCGCGAGGCTGACAACGGAGAGCGCGCTTTGTCCGAAGCCTCTAGTAAGTGTCACTGTCAGGACCAGACCGATCAGGCCATGCACCCGACTCATTGCAATGACTGAGAGGCCAAGCAGCGCGATCACCACTACGACAACGGTGCGGGCGCCGAGGCGATCGATCAATCTTCCGACGCCGATGCAGAACGCCGCGCCGATCAGGGTGGCGACGAGGTTCACATTTGCCCACTGAAGCTCGCGGAGGTTCAGATCGCGAAGGAGAGGATCGGTGATGAGACCCAGGCCCTGCGTGCGACCGGGGAGCGTGCAGACCATCGCCAGCGAGGCGATGGCCAAGGCGGTCCAGCCGGAGAATTGACGACGATTCGGCATCTGAACGAATTGTGCCGCGTGGCACGGGCGTCTCGCCCGTGTTAGCGGCGCAGCAGTAAAACCATTCTTGCTTTCGACATCTCTTTTCAATCTTGAGTCGCTAACACGGGCGGGACGCCCGTGCCACGCGGAAGCCAAAAAAGTCGTGGATTAGAAGTTCAGGCCTACTGTCACTCCGCAGGTCATCGGGTCTCCGCTTTGGCCGACGTAGCCCGAGGCTGAGCCGGGAAATTGGAACGCGATGGGGACGTAGTTGGTGTTGAAGGCGTTGTTGACGAACCCTTCGACACGCCACCACGGGCCGCCGACGCCCAGGCGGAAATTGGTCAGGATGTAAGCGCCCTGACCCTCGATATTCGTCGCGTCGTAGGAGTACGGACCGACGCCGAGGACCTCGACGCGTGCATACGCGCGCAGATCGTGCGGCAACGGCAGCGTGTATTGAGCCCCGACGTTCCAAGTGGTCTCGGGCGCCTGCGGCAGACGATTTCCCGAGGCGCTGGCGCCGCTGGGTTGAATGGAATGCTCGAAGCGGGCATGCGTGAAGCCGAGCCCGGCGAAGACATCGACGCCGGGAAGCACCAGATAATCTCCCTCCACTTCGAAGCCGGTGCTGCGGGCGTTGCCCGCGTTGCTGATGTAGAAGGCGCTGGCCTCGCCGGGAATCGGCGTGTCGAGCTGAAGGTGATGCCAGTCGATGTGAAACACGTCGGCGTCGAGCGTCAGGCGGTTGTTCATCAGGCTCGTCTTGGCGCCAAGCTCATACGACCAGCTTCGTTCGGGACCGAAGGGGATTTGCGCGGGCGTTGGAAACGTCGAGTTAAAGCCGCCGGCGCGGTATCCCTCCGCCACGGTTGCGTAGGTCATGAACTGCTTGGTCCAGCGGTAGTCGAGCGCGGCGCGCGGCTCAAACTGCGTGTAGTCCTTGGTGTCGCTGCCGGAGAACGTCGGGGCGATGGGCGGAGCAAACGAGTTGACCAGATGCGCGTGCTGGTATTCGTAATCGACGCGGCCGCCGAGGGTCAGGTCGAGCTTGTCCCAGAAAGTGAGCGTTCCCTGCCCATAGACGCCGATGCCGACCTGATCGATGTTGGCGTTTTGATTGGCTGTGAACGCGACAGGCGACGCGAGAGCGGTTTCCGAATTTGCAACCCGAGGCTCATCGCCCGTGGCAAAGAAAAGCGCGCCGGTAATCCAACTGAAGTTGACATCCCGGGCGACGACGATCGGCTCCCCATCGGGGGACATGAGTCGCACTTCTTCAATCGCGTTGCGCTGCTGCTCGAGATTGCTTCGCGTCGCGGCATTGAACTGCGTTTCATCGAGATCCGTCAGTTCCTTGGACTGGAAATACTGGATCGCGGTGACGGAGGTGAAGTCCACGCCCTGCCCGTGAAAGATCGCGTTGAATGCAAGCTGTCCGACGTTGCGATGGGCTTCGCCTTCGTAGTTGTGATTGACCTGATGGTCAGTCCTGCGGAGCGAGCCGAGGTCGTACAGCGGGAAATCGCCGTCGGCGTCGCGCTCGCCATTGAGCGTGAGGCGCAGATCCCAGTCCGGGGTGGGCGTGAAGCGCAACTCGAGCCGGCCGAACAGTTCGTTCACGTGATCGAGATCGTGATCGGTGAAAGTGTTCAGGGAGTAACCATCGCGGCTGACATATCCGCCGGCAAACGCGTAATACGCTTTGCCGGGAACGATCGGCCCGCGAACGCCGCCGCGGTAATCCTGCAGCGAGTAATTGCCGCCGGTGGCGTTGACGTCGCCGTGCGCGGCATCGCCGGGCTGCAGCGTGTAGATGTTGATTACGCCGCCGAGCGTGTTGCGGCCGTAGAGCGTGCCCTGGGGTCCGCGAAGAAACTCGATGCGGTCGATGTCGGCGAGTTGGATGTTCGATGTGGAAAAAGAAAGCTGCGGAACGCCGTCGATGTAGGTCGTGACCGCCGGGCTGTTCTGACCTGACCCGATGCCGCGAATGTACGGGAAGCTCTCGCGCGGCGGAGTGAACTGCGAGATGTAGAGATTCGGAGCCAAATACGAGGCATCCTTAATGTTTTCGATATTCGCGTCCTGGATCGTCTGTGAGTCGATGGCAGTGACGCTGACGGGAACCGTCTCGATCGGCTCTTCGCGCTTCTGGGCCGTGACTACTACGGGCTGAAGCGTGACCTGCGGCGCGGGCTCATTCGTGGAGACCGGCTGCGTTGCCGCCTGTCCGAACGCGATTGCGGAAAATGCCCAACACGCTGACGCGGCGCCGATGCCGGCGCTAAAACCGAAATATTTCCTCATGCCTCTTTCCAATATCCATAGGACTGCGCATCTGGCGGCGCAGCCCGTCGCAGCGCCGTTCCAAGAGTCGAGGAAGAGTAACGACAAATCGGGCAAAGTCTAAAATTTCCCGCCGATCGAAACGGGGCGGCGTGCCCGGAATTTAGGGAGGAAGCGTTTTCCCCTCCCCGAGCAGAATCCGGGACGGCGCGAGTACGCTTTGTCCCGGCGTGATTGGTGGGTCGATGTGTATCGCCCGCACGCCGGGGCAGAGCGTACTCGCGCCGCCCCGGATTCTGCCGGGGAGGGGGGAAAATACTGCTTCCCTAAATTCAGGGCACGCCCACCCCCGCGTTCTCACTGTACCTTTCTCACGGCTCGCCCACCCTTTACATTACAGCAATGGAACTCAAGGAACTGGTCGCGGCAATGGAACAAATTCGCCTTCCCGGTTCGCGGAGGGGTGGGACAACGTGGGACTGCTCGTTGGCGATCCTGCTCAGCCGGTCACGCGGGTTTTGCTGACGATTGACTACACCGAAGCGGTCGCGCGTGAGGGGCAGGCGGCCAATTGCGATGGCGTAATTGCCTATCATCCGCCGATTTTTGCGGCGATCAAACGCATCGATGGACGCGGACTGATCCACGATGCGATTCGTCGCGGCCTGGCAATTTATTCGCCCCACACGGCACTGGATGTCGCGGAGGGTGGAACCAATGACGTGTTATGCGATGTCCTTGGGCTGGCCGAATGTCATCCGTTACGGCTCGCGCCGAAAGAGGCCACGCATTACAAACTCGTTACTTTTGTGCCGGCTGAGCGGGTCGAGGAAGTGAGCGAGGCCTTGTTCGCCGCGGGCGCGGGGCGGATTGGAAAATATTCTTCGTGCAGCTTCCGGACGCGGGGGACCGGGACGTTTTTTGGCGAAGAGGGGAGCAATCCCGCGGTCGGACAAAGCGGGCGTCTGGAACAGGCAACTGAAGTCAGACTGGAAACGGTTCTGCTCATCGACAAAGCGGCTGAAGTAATCCGCGCTCTTCGCAGCGCGCATCCGTATGAAGAGCCCGCGTTTGATTTGAACCAACTCGCGGCTCCGCCGGAGGGGCCGGGGCAGGGACGCCTTGGCGTGCTTGATCCACCGGTCGAGCGGGCGGTGCTTTTCGATCGCCTCAGGCGGGAACTGGCGATCGAGCACCTGCTGGTGGCAGGACCAGTCGAGGGAACAGTGAGCCGCGCGGCAGTCTGCGCCGGCGCATGCGGCGAGATGCTCACGGACGCGATCGCCGCGAAAGCCGATTTGTATCTGACCGGCGAGATGCGTCATCACGACGCTCTGCGCCAGCGGCCGCGGGGATCACGGTGGTTTGCACGCTGCATTCCAACAGCGAGCGCGTCGCCCTCAAACGACTGAAGCAGCGTCTGGAACAGGCGCTGCCGGGGCTGGAGTTTCTGCTGAGTCAGGCGGATCGGGATCCGTTTTCGGTGCGGTGAGGGGCTTTGATTTTCGCGCAGGCATTCGACCGTCGCGAGGCTTCGAGGTAGAATCGCCAGCGGCTGGCAAGGGACGAGCGCGTCCAGGAGTTAATTGATGCCAATCACCGCCGAATATGCAGAGAGTTTGCCCGCGATTTACCGCGATATCCTCGCGGCTTTTCCTCAATTTGATCCTACGCGCAAATCGGGCTATGGCTTGTCATTTCAATCGCTGTATTCAGCTTTGAACGGCAAATACAGCCTTGGTGAAATCAAGCTGGCATGCGAAGAGATGGCCAAGGCGGGAGTGATGGAGATCCAGAACACTATTTTTGCCACCCCGACGCAGAGCGGGGAGCAGCTCATTGCCGCGGTGACCCACGGGCATCCCGCAAAGGCGGGCGTACCCCCGTTCCCCGCGTTGCACCATTGAGCATTCGGAATGATCGGCGATTGGAATGTTAGGAGCCTCCCTCGATGTACCCATCATGCATTTCTATCACACTGCGCCGAGGATCGAGATCGACTGGTGCTGCCCGTCTTCCAGGCGTTGCAGAACGCGAGGTTCTCTCCTTGGTTTGACCAGCATCACTATCCGGCCGGCCAAGACGCCTACGAGGCGCTGCGGGAAGGCATCGTCCACTGCCGCCACGTCATCTACTTTGTCACCGCGAGATTTCTTTCGCAGGGGCGCGGCTGGAACAGCGTTGAGAACGCTTATTCCAACATATTGCAGGCGAACCTCCATGAACGAGGGTTGGAGCTTTGCCACGTCCAGCTTCCGCTGATCTTCCTTCCGCACGGTCATCCGATCCTGGTGCGCTCTGCATGGAACCCGCTTCTTCAGCGAGCACGTTTTTATGCTCCGGCGCGAGTGGACGGGGGTGCCGTCGTCTGGGCAGTTGAGCAAATCATCCGCTTCATCAGACAAGAGGAAATTCGCGGAACGGCACTGGCGGTTCAAGTTCAGAATGATCTTGGGTTCCGACCGCTGCTCGCTGCCGAACCCAACTTGCTGGGAAGGATCATGTGTGCCGATCCACCGCCGTCGCCGTGAGTCAGGTCGCAGAGCGAGCCGCTCATCATGACGCCTTTCGCGCGGCGGCCGCGGGGATCACGGTGGTGTGCACGCTGCATTCCAACAGCGAGCGCGTCGCCCTCAAACGACTGAAGCAGCGTCTGGAACAGGCGCTGCCGGGGCTGGAGTTTCTGCTGAGTCAGGCGGATCGGGATCCGTTTTCGGTGCGGTGAGGGGCGCTGGCGCCGGCGTGGCAACGTGATCGGCCGGCGGCGCGACAATGGGGGTCGCTTCCGGCGCGACCGGTGAAGCTGCGTCTGTCGCGCTGACCGGGCGCGACAAGGGGAAATGCTGGCGGATGCTGGCCGACAGCTCCGGGCCGCGCAGCGACCAGAGGGAGGCGAACTCTTTCAAGTGCGTGGTGGATCGGCCCAGCAGGTTCTTGGCGACGTCGAGCACGTCGGCCTGCAGGGGCGCGTTGTGATGCGGGAGCAGTGCCTCAAGCGAAAGCTGCATGACGCGCTCGCTCAGCACGACGTAATCGTGCCAGAGACCCAGGGATTCCTGCATTTTCTTGAAAGCCTTGGTGATTTTCTTTGGCAGCTCGTGCCCTTCCAATTCTGCCATTTCCAGCGTGTAGCGGAGCGACTTGCCGGCGATCCGAAGCTCGTGAGGATCGATCGCAGGCTGCTTGGGCGGGCCTGCGTGGGTTGATGCCCCGACAAGGCGATCGGCGCGCTCGGCAAACGAGTCGAGTTGCAGGTGGAGTTGTTCGGCTATCAATGAGTCGATCGCTTCATGCGCGGCGAGCACTTCCTCGCGCACGTCCCACCAGGTTCCGAGCCGCGCCAGCACGTGACCCGCCGAAGCGCGTTTTTGGGAATGCTCGCGGGCTGCGACGCGCGACTGCTGCAATTGTTCGATCAGCCAGACCAGGGCCGGCCCGAGGCGCTGATTGCGCGGCCGCATTTCTTGCAGGTGCGTGATCATGACATCGAGATCGCGCAATGGGCCAAGCCGGCGGCGGAGCTTGCGGAGCGTGCCTCCAAATGGCTTGTGCTGGTCGCTCGACAAGACCGGCTTCATCAGAGTGAGCGCTGCCTTGAGGCGCCGGGTTGCGACGCGCGCGGCATGGATCGCCTCTTCGTCCCACTCCTTGAGGGCTTTTGGGACGTTTAAGCGCAACTCTTCAACGAGCGCGTCTTCGCGTTCGAGCAGAGGGAAGGTGTCGTCGTCGGCGTCGGCCACGATGACAGTGTTATCCGGCTGCGATGGATTTACCAGTCCTTAACAATTCCAGGATGCGGAAACAGGCGTGTTACTTGGCGCTGGGGGCAACAGGAGCTTTTGCGTAAAACGCGCGGGCCTCGGCCAGCATCTGCGGCTCGGTCATGTGATGTTCATTCACGGCGATGGTGCCGACGACCCGGCGGGCGAGATCGGGGTGATGTTCCTTTAATTCCGCGACGAGATGCTCCATCGCGCTGCTCGACCCGGTGGCAGTCCCGAGGATGAGAATCTTCTCGGCTCCGCCGAGCGTGCGCGTGACCGCCTCGTAGAAGCTTTTGAGCTCCGGGCGGCGCTGACCGTTTGAATCGTCCGCCACGTAATGGAGATGTCGGCGCGATTCGTGGGGGTCGAAAGGCGTGATCCGCTGCGGGGTCGAGCCGTGCAGCTCGGTCTTGAAAATCCGCGCTTCGCGGTGATCGATCACGACCAGGAGATGCAAGCCCCCCGCTGCCTTGGGTTCAGGCGCTTCCGACTGCTCCAGAAACGAGCGAATTTTCATCAGTTCATGCACGTCGGAGAAATCTTTTCGCTTGGGGGGATGAACGAGCAGCGTTTTGCCATTGCGGGTGAACTTCACGGTCTCGTCGCGATCTTCTGTGGTGTCGGCCAGCGCGGCGAGCATCGACCGCACGTCGCGCCATTGCAGATTGCGCGACACCGGATGCTGAAACACCGCCTCGTAGGTGATTTGATGGGGGCCTGAGAGCTGCGTGTTCATTCTGTTTGCTCCGTGATCGACTGGATGAATGTGCGCGGGTGGGCGCATGTGCAAGCAACACGCTGCCCTTTGGGGCAGCCGCTAAAAGGTTGTGGAATCGCTTGAATGCGCACGGATATACGGATCACTTCCCGACGGCGACTGCCCGGGAAAACTTCAGGGGCGGTCCGTTGCGATCGCCGGCCGATTCGCTGATCACAAGGCCCTGCGGAGTTGCATTGATCGTGAGAAATCGACTTCGCTTGACGACATGCGTCGTCACCAGCAGTCCCTGCATGGCGGGATTGTCGTACCCCTTGGGCGAATGGGGGGACCACCAGTTGCATCGATATTTGCTGCCGGAGATTCTTCGGCAGGTAACGCGTTCTCCGTATCCGCGTTCGATCGACTGCGCGATTTCCGCGGACAAGTCCGCTGCATCGGGAGCTGAAGCGGGATCTCGAAACGGAGTGATCTCACTCATTGAAACACCTTTCTGCGGTCTGGGATCGGTCTTCATTTCGGGGCAATACGGGCTCCGCTTCGCATTGCGGCTAACCTGGGCCACAACTGCGAGCCGTTGCGGGTGAACGGCTGCGAATCTGGATCAACTGGCAGACGCGGCGGGTTTTTTGAGGCCCATCGCGCTCCAGCCGTCCACGCGGACCGCCATGATGCCAAACGCCTGCTTGGTTTTTTCCGCGGCCGTCGCTGCGAGGGCGCGTACATCTGCGGTGGTTGTCGCGCTCGCGACGTACCAATATTCGCCGCAGGGAAGCTGGTAGATCGCCTTCTTCCCCGAAAACTCGCGTGAAAAGCCCTTCTTTTCCATCGCACCATCGAGAAATTCGTACTGCTCGGGAGTTTCGGCGTCGTGGAGATCCACTCGAACCATAAATTTAGCCATAAATCATTTCCGGCGAACTTCGCCGGTCCCTAAAGAGGAGGGGCGACGCGAAAGCCTTGACAGACCGCGCGTCACACACCGTCAACAGAGATCAAGATTCGCCAGCGTATTGGCCTACAGGGGGCAAGTGCAGCGGACGGCGCGTTAGGAGTGAATCGCGTGCCCTGACTGGAATCGTCAATCCGCCGAACACAGTATACGATCCGCGCGGGGAGAAAGCTATGGAACTTGGCGGTATTCCGCGAAGGCGTAATATTTCGGTCGGTCGTCAAGTCGAACGTGAAGCCAAGAGACGCCCATCCCTGCGGTGCTCAGCCAGACGGGCGTCGACCCCAATCGCGCTTGCATTGCCGCGCCGACGGTGCGCCACAATTCATGTTGTTGCGGCGAGGGCGCGTTACGCATGAACAGCGCGAGGTGAGCGTAAGCGGACGCAACCCCGACAAGCCGCGGCACAACTAGAACCGCGTCCTTTCCCAGGTTGGGGAATACGACCACCTGGCGATGAACGTCTAACGATTCGAACTGATCCGCGAACGCAAGGCGATCGGGAGTGCCATCCAACCCGGGCGAATCTACCAGAACAAACTCGAACTCCCTGCCAGCACTGGCGGATGTGATGGGGGGCGTTTCCCACCGATAACCTGAAAAACGCGATTCGGCCAGAAGCGACATAAAGAACGACCTGAACGACTCATTATTTTGCCACAGCCGCAGTGCCTCGGCATATGAAATCGCGGAGCCATTCTGGCGCGGAACAAACCGCTCGACGCCACCACCGAGAAGAGTCTGAGGAGTACAATCCCACATCAACACTTTCGCCGCCTTGAGCAATCCGATGGGAGTCGGCGTGCGACAGGAACCCAACTCTTATCGATCCAATCATCTCCGAATGGATAGACGCGATCGTTGTCCTCGAGAATCAAGATCATGCGCCTTCTTCGGTTTCCTTTGGCGAGAGAGCCGCTTCAGACTTTACCGCGCACGGCCATAAGTAGCGCGTGGGACACCAGAAGCTGGGGGCCAGCGGAAATGTCCAAGGCCCAATGGCCAACAAAGCACCAAACCCCAAGGCCAAAGGCTGGTGTTCTTACATGGGTCATTGCGGCTTGGGATTTTGTTGGCCATTGGGCATTGGGGATTTCTTCGTCTCTGGTATCTCCCTTCCGAGCAGCATCAGGGGAGGGTGAAATAGTTGCAGCATCCGAAGTTGCACGCTCCCGCGAAATCAGGACACCCTGTCGGAGAGCGTTCGCTGCGGGTCTTCGCTGCTGGGGCGTTTTCATTTGCTGACCGGACCCGTAGAATCGTTTCAATATGAGTTCGTCGCCGGTGGATCAACTGGATGTTCCCCTCCTGCTGGAGGTCAGCGAGCCGCAGCCGCGCGTGCCATGGGTGTGGTATGGCATTGGCGTGGGGGTTTTGCTGGCAGTCGTGGATCATGCCCTTTCGGGCCAATCGAAAGAGATTGACGCTGCACTCAACGCGATGTGCGCGGTTGCGATGACCGGCGTGCTCCTGACGCTGATGGGCATTTCGTTTGCCAACGTGCGGGCCGTCAGGACGCAGCATCAGAAGCTCGATCAGGTCGCGGAGATGATCCAATTGCGGCGGTGGCCGGAGGCGGCGGGAACGCTTCGGCAGATGTTGTCGCAGCCGGCCATCTCTCGTCAGCTCCGATCCCAGGCGCTGGTCTATTTCTCAGTCGCCCTGGCGCGTTACGACCGGTTTGATGAGGCGATCGTCATTCAGGAGTATCTGCTGGATCATCAACTGGTCGACCCGGGAAGCGCCTTCGGACTGCAAGTGGCACGCACGATGGCGATGCTGCGGCAGGAGCGGCTATTCGATGCCGACCGGGCGATCTCGGAACTGCGCCGGTCGCCGGGAGCGGCAGAGTCTGCCGGGCTGGCGCTAGTGGAGATTTATCGCGACGTGACCACCGGACATCCGCTGGAAGCAATTGAGATGTTCGAGAAACGGCTCCCGCAACTGCGCGAGCAACTGGGACATCGCGTGGCGGACGCCTGGGCGCTGATCGGGCGGGCGCACGATCTGCTGGGCCATCAGACCGAGGCGCGCCAGGCCATTCTCAACGCAACGCTGCTTGCGCCGCCGGCGGAGTTGCTGCGGAGATATCCCGAATTGGGAAAGCTCACCACACGCTATCTGCCGGCGGAAATGCCCGCGGTTTGAAGGATGACGCAATGTTGAGCAACATGCTGACTGCGGAAGCAGCCATTCATCGCACGCGGCGGGATCTGGTGTTGGGGCTCGCCCTCAAGGCATTGCTGCCGTTGGCAGTGGCGGGATCGTTCCTCGTTGGGCCCGAGTCCCTTCGTCTGGCGATGCTGTTCGGCGTGGTCGGAGGATGGGTGGCGCTGGGGCTCAGCAGCGTCAGGCGGGCGCAACTGGCGGCCATTTCGCCCGGGTTGATTGCAGCCGGCCGATTTGAAGAAGCCGAGCAGCAGATCGACGAAGCCATCCGGTCATTTTCCCCGTTTAGCGCCGCGAAACTCCGCCCGTTGCATCATCTGGCATTGCTGCGGCACGCGCAGCGGCGCTGGCAGGAGACGGCGCTGCTCTGCCGGGAGCTGCTGGGGCATCGCCGCGGAGCGGTGCGCGGGCTGTCGAACCCGGCGCGGCTGATCCTCACCGACGCCCTGCTGGAGATGGGCGACGTCCGCGGCGCGTACGACGCGATTGCAAGCCTGTATCGCGAACGGCTTTCGCTGGCCGAGGTTCTGCATCTGATGCTCCTGCAATTGGATTACAGCGCGGATCGGCGCCTGGAAATCGATGTTTGAAAACCTGACGAACAAGGTGCAGCTTGCCGAGCTGATGCCGACAGAGGCTGCCGCGCGATCGCAGGCGTTGCTGGCGCTTGCCGCGATGAAGCTCGGACGCGAGGATTGGGCGCAATGGCTGGCGCGCGAGCCCGGCTGCTGGTGGATGCAAAGCAACTGGTGGATGAGCGGCCGATGCTGCGCGAATTGTGGCAAGCGGACGCCCGCGGCGCGGGCCAGGGATGATGCGCTTGACGATCAGAATCGCATCAGCCGTGTTCGTCTCCGCGCTGCTGCTCATTGCAGCGCTCTGGACCTGGGAGTCGGCCCCCGATCTGGCGGCCGACATGCAAACGGGCCGGCCGGAAGCGGCGATCTGGGCCGCCCGCAGCGCGGCGATGGCAGCCGGGGCGCTGGCGCAGACGATCCTGCTGTATTTTGTGATCGGGCGAATGTATCCCCGCAGACTGCTCGACGACGTGCTGCGGCTATGCTTCGGCATCGCCTGCGTGCTGGCGTGCGTCAGCGCAATTGCGCTGAGCATGGCGGCACGATAAAAGAAGGAAATCACCAGATGCACTTGTCAGGTTCGCAACGCATTGCCGCTCATTGGCTCCTCGCAGCGTTTCTGGCGGGAGCGGTCGTTCCTGCTGCCCGGGCGCAGGACGATGCCGACGCGGTGGCGGTCCGCACCGGGTTCGCCGCCCGCATTTCGGAGATGGCGCAAAACTGGCTTCGCACCGGTTCGCTCAGCGCTCCACTGCTGCAGCAGTCCGCCGCGATGCTTCAGGCCGCGATGCGGTCCGATCCGCGGGACACGCGCTATCCGCGGCTGCTTGCCAGCGCCAACGCGGACCTGAACGACGTTGACGGGCAGATCGCCGCATGGAACGCCTATCGGCGGCTTGTCCCCGAAGACCGGGTTGCCGCGGTGCGCGTCATCGAGCTGTATGTCTGGAAGCTGGATACCGCCGACAAGAAACTGAATTATCTCAAAGGCCTGGTGGGCAACGCGAAGCTGCCGCCGGAAGTCCGGGCACATCTGGCGGCGCTGTGCGTCCCCCTCCTGCTGGATCGCTCCAATGACGATGCGCTGGCAATGATCGCCCAGGGTCTAAAGCTGTACCCGCTCCCGGCGTTGCTGCAATGGCAATATCAATTGGTGACCAGGCAGGGAACACCGCTGGAGCGGATTCGGGGTCTGCTCGGCCTGCTGCGCAGCAATCCGATCCAGCCGCTGGTGGCCGATGCGATCGCCCGCGAGCTGGCGGCGGCCGGAATGCCCGAGGACTCGGCCGAGTGGTTCTCGACGGAGTTCGGCATCACGCAGCGGATGGGGCTCGTCAACGATCAGCAGTTTTACGTCAACCTCGTTTCCGAGCTGTTCCAGGCGGGGCAATTTCAGGCCGCCCAGCAGTGGATCGGCAAGGTGCTGGGAGCCGACAACGCGAACGTCGAGCTGTGGTTCATGCAACTGACTCTCCAGCGCAGCAACGGAGATCAGCAGGGTTACATCGAGACGACCGGCCCGACGCGCGACGCGCTGTGGCGGCGCTGGGCGCAAATCAACACGTTGATCGCCGGCAAAACGCCCGGTGCGCCCGCGACGCAACCGGCAGAGGGAGAGACTCCCGATCCGGTTGCGACGCTGCGGAAGCTGCGTGCCATCCGCGACCCCAAATTGAACGAAGCGTTCGCGTTGCTGATGGAGGACATTGCCTGGTTCGACCTGTTCTATGTGAACGATGCCAAGAGCGCCGAGCCGGTGCTCCACGCGCTCGAACAAGCGCTGCCCGCGGATAATGTGACACTGCAACGCCTGCAGGGATGGTACCTGGCTGAAATCGGAAAAGGGGACGATGCGCGTCAACGCCTGGCGGCGGCCGCGGACAGCGATCCGTTCGCGGCGCTGGGGCTGATCCGGCTGGATCGCGCCAAGGACCCGCCGCACACGCGGGACAAGCTTCGCCAACTGCTCCATGACCACCCGACCGGGCTCGAGGCGGCAGTCATTCGCGAGGCGCTGCTGTCGGAAGAGGCGCCCCCGCCGGCGACAAATCCAACCACTGGGCCGGCAGCTTCTGAACCGTCCCCCGCGCCGGCGACCGCTCCGGCAACGGCGCCCGGGAATGACCCGGCGGTGGTCGATGCCATCCGCGCGGAGCTCAAAAACTTTCCGACGACGTTCCTTTCGCTCATCGATCAGCCGCAACTTTTCTATTCGGTCGATGCCGAGCCGCTCAAGACCACCCTCCGCTTCGGCGATCCGCTGATGGCCCGGGTGACGCTGACCAATCGATCGGATCGCGATCTTGTCATCGGCTTCGGCGGGCCGATCGCACCGGCGATCTGGATCGACGCCAAAGTGTCAGGTATTGCCCAGGAGGAGCTCCCGGCAGTTTCAAACGACCAGATCACCGGGCAGATCGTTCTTCGAGCACACGGCTCCACCAGCCAGGTGGTGCGCGTCGATCAGGGCGAACTCGGCGAGTTGCTTCGACAGCGGGCCAATGGGTCGATGATTGTCTCCGGCGATGTCATGACCAACGCAAGCCGATTCGGCCAGGGGATCGCCCCCGGCGCCGGCGGGCAATCTGTGGTGTTTGGACGTTCGTTTGTGCGCCTTCCGAACGAATTGCAGACGGCGGCGGCGCAACGCGAGCTTCGCGAGGACTTTGTCAGCGGATCGGCCGACGACCGCATGCACGACCTGGACCTGATGGCGTCGTTCGTCGCCGGGATGGACAAGGAAACGGATGCGGCGATTCGCGGTTCGGCGGATCTTTTTATCCATTACATCATCAAAGCGCGATCCGATGCGACGCCGGAAGTCGCGGCCTGGGCGGGTTATCTGGCGGCAACGCTTCCGGGACTTCCCGGCCGCTCCGACACAATTGACGAGATGCTCCGCGGCGCCGCCTGGCAGACACGCCTCCTGGGGCTCGCCGCCGCACGCCTGCAACCGGCGGCCGCGCAGCAACGCCTTTGCGGACCCGTGGCCGCGGGCGACGCGGATCCGGTCGTGAAGGCGCTGGCCGCCGCGATCGTCGACGCATCGAAGCTCCCGCCGACGACGGCGCCGGCCACGGCGCCAAGTGCGCCCCCGCAGTGAGCAACGTACTGAGAGAGTTCACGAAGACTTGAGGTAATCTGATGCGGGGTAGGTGCGTCCCGCTTTCGCGCGGCTCTCTTCTCCCCTCCCCTGGTACTCCGGGGGAGGGTCAGGGTGGGGGTTCCAGTCGGAGAGAATCCGTCGCACTCGATTCTTCACTTGGGAGCAACGCCGCCCCCACCTCGGGTCATCTGCCGGTCCCGCTCGCATCGGGGGCGAGCTCTGATAACGGCTCTTGCTGAAACGCAAAGCCAAGTTCCGGCGCGGTTTTGCGGAAGAAGAGAAATCGCCGGACGTGCTCCGTGGCCGAGTCGTACCGCACGGTGATGGAGCGTGCGTTTTGCTGTACGTCGGAGGCGGTCACGGAGTAGAGACAGGAATTGATGAGTGCGGACGTCGCGTTGACCGGGTGAAGAGATGAATCAAACGCGGCCCAGACAAGCTTCTCCTCAATTCCGTTGACGCAGTTGCCGGCGGCCGGTCCGCGGTTTGACCTGCTGACGAAATCGATCACGAAGAAGACGCCGCGGGTGGTTCTTGCCGAGAAGATGGATTGAGATCCGATCAAGTCTCCGGCTGGCAGATGATCGGAGAGATCGAGCGATCCGGTTTTCCCGTCGGCGATGACGGAAAGCGTAGCGCCGGCGATCGAGGCGGAGAAATGCAGCCGCGCCGGTTCGGACGCAGGACGCACCGCCTGGCAGGAGACTGGCAGGATCAGCAACAGGAGCATGCCGGCGCGCATCATCGGCGGCTCAGAAGCTCATCGACTGCTTCAGCTCGTGCCAGCGATCGTCGATCGCGTCGCGCGTGGCCCGGCTGAGCCCGTCGAGCGAGAAGTCGGAGATCGTGAAGCTCGCGACAACGGTGCCGAACGCGAGGGCGCGTTTGATCGTCGCCGCCGAGAACGTCCCCTGCGTGGAGAGATATCCCATCATGCCGCCGGCGAAGCTGTCGCCGGCGCCGGTGGGATCGACCACGCAGTCAGTCGGGAAGGCGGGAAGCACAAATTCGCCGCGATCGGTGCTGAGCAGTGCGCCGTGCTCTCCCTTCTTGATCACGACAAACTTCGGACCCATCTTGCGCACTGCGCGGGCGGCGGCGACGAGGTTCTTCTCCTCGGTGAGCAGACGCGCTTCGCCGTCGTTGAGAACCAGCCCGTCGATATTCTTCAGCAGTTTGACCAGTTCGGGCCGCTCCGTCTGAATCCACAGATTCATCGTGTCGGCCACCACCAGCTTCGCGTTCTTAAGACTGCCGAGCATCTGCTGCTGCAATACGGGGTGCGTGTTGGCGAGGAAGACGTAGCGGCTGTCGAGAAACTTCTCGGGAATTTTGGGGTGCGCTCCGCCAGGACATTGAGATCCACCTCGACGGTGACCGCTTCGTTGAGATCCTTCACATACGAACCATGCCAGCGGAAGGTCTTGCTTCCTTTGCGCACCTCCAGGCCGCTAGTGTCGACGTCGCGCCCTTCAAAGAGGGAGAACAGGCTCTTGGGGCAGTCCTCCCCCACCACGCCCACGAGCCGAACCGGCGTGAAGAAACTGGCGGCGTAGGCAAAATAGATGGCAGATCCGCCGATGATATCCTCGCGCCTGCCGGCGGGGGTTTCCACAGTGTCGATGCCGATCGATCCGGTCACGAGAAGAGACATGGGTTTGAACTCCGAAGGGTGATTGAAGAAGCTGAGTGTAATGGTTCCGGTTATTGGTGATTGGAACGTGACGAAGAGGCGATTCACTCACGATTTCGACAGCTTGCGCGTCGGAAGTTGCCGGACTTTGACCCGCGAGGCGGTGACCGTGTACAGGCGTCCGGGCGTCAGCCGCTTGTAGCGGGCGAACAGGCGATCTACCGCATCGTCCTGCTCGACCGCGCCGTGCTCCACGTTGAGATGGACGATCAGTCGCTTGAATTCGGCTTCGTGCGCAAAGAGCGAAGCGGCAAGCGTCGCGTCGGCGGTCATCACCTCCATCTGCTGCTTGCGGGCGGATTCAAAGAGCTCAAGGGCGGTGAGATTCGCCTCCGCGGCTGCAGAGGTTTGTTCGTGCCGGCGCAACGCCTCGGCGACAGACGAAGCAATTTGACCGTGAAGTAACCAGCGCATGAGCGGGATGGTAGCGGGCGTTGCGACGGCAAACAACGCAGCGCGCTCCTACGGATTGAGCTCTTCGCGATTCCACTGGTTTGCGGCACGCCACAGGCGGCGGTCGTGAGGCGTGCGACCCAGATCGAGGTGCTCGATTTCGCTCCCGCGAAGGGCAAGCAACTCGAACGTCGCCGGCGGCGATTGATCGGCTGAGACTCGAACGGCAAGTGCGGTATCAGCCGCGGCGCCCTTGCTTCGCGGCAGGCCCGGCGCGGGCCAGAAGAACATTGCCCGGGACTCGTCGCTCAATTGCTTCCAGAATATTTCGCGCTCGCGGATCGGATGCTCAGCATTGAAGATTTCCACCGCTCCGCGAAAGCGAAATTGCTGACGGACATCAGGGATCCACCAGACCGCCTCGGCAGCGGGAACGGCTCGAAGTTGCCTGCCCTTCGCGGAGCGCCCATCAGTCGTGAACCACAGCGATAGATCATCGTCGATCCGCCGGCAGATGACGGTCCGCGCTCGCGGTGCGCCGTCGGCGGCAACTGTCGCAAGCGTCATCGCCAGTGGTCCGGTTACTTGATCGACCCGCTCACGGAGGAGATCGCGGAGTGCAACCATTTTTACAGCATATCCCCGCGAGAATTCGTTTGCGACGCATGTGATGCCACGGCTCTCCCCGTAGCACGGGCGTCTCGCCTGTGTCAGCGACGCGGGAGTGGAAAACCCTTCGAAATCAAAATATTTCTCAAGCTCTGCGCCGCTAACATGGGCGGGAGGCCCATGCCACGGGGACGCATTTTGAGAATCGAAGCGGTCGCTCCTACAATCGGCCGCAACCGGCGAGAGCCAATGCCTACGGACGTCGAACCTTATCTTGCACCGTATCTCGATGCCGCCGCTGAGCATGGCGGCGGCTTTCGGTCGCTGCTGTGGGCGAGTCCGAAGACGCAGCGGGCGCGTTTCGCGGCGATCGAGCGGGCGGCTCCGCTGCACGGACGCGTGGTGCTCGACGCGGGATGCGGCCGGGCGGATCTGCTGAAGTTTCTGTTGGACCGCGGCGTGGTTCCGTTCGAATATATCGGGCTCGAAGCCGTCGAGGCGCTGGCCCGCGCCGCCGAGCAATGCTCCCATGAACGATCGCGCATCCTGCGCGGGGATTTTGTATCGGAGCCGCTGCGTTTGTGCGTCGGCGCGGAAGTGATCGTCTTCAGCGGATCTCTGAACACACTGAGCGACCGGGAGTTTCGCTCCACGCTGAGACATGCTTTCATGGCGAGCGGCGATGCAGTCGTCTTCAATTTTCTCTCGTCGCCGGCGCTGGCGGGAAAGTTGTATCTGTACTGGCGATCCGTGGCGGATGTGGTGCAGTTTGCCCACACGATGACCGATCGCGTCGATGTGTATCAGGATTATTTGCACGGCGATTGCACCGTGGCGATGAGAAAGCAAAGCGAAAGGCCTTGAAGAGCATGGACGCGACCCGGATCGGACGTTTTGACGTTCACTCGCACTTATTGCCGGGGATCGACGACGGATGCGCCACGGTCGAGGAGTCGATCGCCTGCGCGCGAGAGTTGGTGAAGGCGGGCTATACGCACAGCTTCTGCACGCCGCACATCTGGCCGAGCTTTCCGGACAACACGATCGGCAACATCGCGCCGCACGTTGCGAAGCTGCAGGCGGCATTTGATGCCGCGGCGGTTCCGCTGCGGCTCATTGCCGGCGGCGAGCTGAATCTTCGGCCGGATTTCATCAAAACCCCGCCGGCGGAGGTCGTCACCTACGCGATGGCGCGCAAGCACGTGCTGGTGGATTTTTGGGCAGACCGGCTGCCGCAGTTTTTCGAGCCATCGATTCGCTGGCTGCAATCGCTTGGATTGACGGTGGTGCTCGCGCATCCGGAGCGCGTTCGGGCGATTCAGTTGCAACCGGAGCTGGCCGACCGCTTTGCGGACATGGGCTTGCTGCTCCAAGGCAATCTTCAATGCTTCGGCGACCCGCCCCGGGCAGCGACGCGCGAGCTGGCCGAACGGTATTTGCTCGAGGATCGCTATTTCATGCTCGGCTCCGACACGCACAACATCGAAACGCTGCCGGTCCGAATCAGGGGATTGAACCGTGCGATTGAACTCGTTGGCGAGGACAAGGTGATGAAGCTGACGCGAGATCACCCGCTTGAGCTGGTTCCAGAAGGGATGCTCCCGGGCCCTCAGCGAATCTCTCAGCCACTGTAATCACGGCGAATTCCGCGCCTTCGCCTGGTTGCCCTGGTATTGCTCCGAAAAGAACTGGGCTTATATCGTCTCGTCGCCCTCGCCGAGGCGCTGTCTGCTGGTCGCGCGGCGCAATTCGCGGCGTTCGTTCCACGTCAGGCTCTTGAGCCCCAGCTTCGAGACCTTGGCGAGAATTCTGTCGACGTGCAGTTGGTCCAGCTCTTCCTGATGCGCCATGCGGCGCAGCCGGCGGACCGCCCAGCGGCTCAGCCGGCGGCGATGCCGCTTGGGCCGGGGCTCGGCGACGAGCAACCCGCTCATGTACGAATCATCCAGGCCTTCGGATAACTCCACCGCGCCAGACACTTCGCGCATCCAGCGAAGGAACAGCCCGACCGAGAAGAGGAGGCACGTCACGGCAGCGGCAACCACGAGCCAGTTCTGCATCCCGATCCCCAGGATCGCCAGCACGATGGACCCGATGATGGAAAACCCGCTCATGACGCGGACGGAGACTTCGAATCCGCGCCGCCGGGCGAGAACCACATGCACCACCTGCCCGAAATCCAATGGGAAAAAGGGAAGCAGATTGATCACCAGCAGCAGCAGGCTCACGGAATAGAGCCAGCCGAGATGAAACACCGGATCGCGCCAGCGAGTGAATGGGTACGATACGAAGTGGGTGGGATTCGGCGGGGGATGGCGGAGAGCGACCAGCGCGGCCAGGCATGCGCCGCAAATCAGAAGGTTTGCCGCCGGGCCGGCGAGAAGCCCCAAGATAGAGGGCAGCCGCCAGCGGGAGCTGACGGCCGGCATCCCGCCAATCGGCGTGAGGACCACCCGATCTCTGCCGGCCTCTCCGTACCAGCGCCGCCCCCGCAGATGCGCCAACTCGTGGCAGATGGCGGCCACGAACAGCGCGGCGATGCATTCCAGGCGAATCTGCCAGGATGAATTTCGCACCGGCCCTGCAAGCAGAATGATCGCGCACAGCAGGACAAACGTGGAATGCAGTCGCACACGCACCCCGCGCACCGGCAGAAGCGGCACCGTGCCGTTCAGAACCGCCCAGTACCTTCCGGTCGGACGGATCGGATCGCGATAAGATCGACGGTCTTCCCAGGCCATTGAAAAGCGACCAGCCTTTTCCGTGTCAGTGTGAGTCCCTTCGAAAACTGGCGTAGAACAACAAGGCTGCGACCGTCTTGGCATCCTGAATCTGACCGTCGCGAATCATCGCAATCGCATCGTCAAACGCCACGGGGTGAACGACGATGTCTTCGCCCTCTTCCAACGCCGTTTGCGATAACTGCAAATCATACGCCGTGAAAACATACATCTTCTCGCTGAGGATTCCCGGCGATGTGTAAAATGTCATGAGCGGTTGCAGGCGACCCGCCAGATACCCCGTTTCTTCCAGCAGCTCGCGCCCGCGCAGTTGAGCGGGTCTTCACCCTTTTCCAAAGTACCGGCGGGCAATTCGTAAAGATATTGCCCAATCGCATAGCGAAAGGTACGAATCAATAACAATCTTTGATCATCTAGCAGGCCGAGCACCAGCACCGCGCCGGGATGTACGCACACCTCCCGGGTATGGCGTTTTTCCGTGGCTTCGTTTTCGAGCCGGTGCAGCTCTAATTGGACCTTCTGTCCACGATAAATGACCTGCTTTTCGATCAGTCGATAAGCCATCGCACTCCCCGGTCGGCGATTATAGCCGGACACATGCAGGCGCACCGGGTTTGTTTGCCCGAAAAAAGTTTTATTGCTGCATCCGCGCCGAGGCCGGCACGGTCTAGTGTTGGCCGTTGTTCGTTGAACACTTTCTGCTGGGGCCAAGCGGCTTCCGGATTTTTGCACATACGTCAGGGACGGGCGGTTCCGTCCACGGGCACTGCGTGCTAAGTTGTCGCCGCCGTGATCCGGCCGAGATGCGAAATGCCACACGCTTCCCCAGCCTCGCGACCTTTCTGACGGCCATTTGGATTGCCGCGGCGCCCATGGCGGCATCGGCTTTGGGAGCTTTGTCGCACCCCACCACTGCGAGCGCATTTACCCCCGCGGAATCCTGAAAACCAGGTGCTGCTCCTGCTGGTGCAGGTGGGGCTCATCCTCGGACTGAGCCGGGTGATGGGGATTCTGTTCGCGAGAATGCGCCAGCCGCAGGTCGTCGGGGAGATGGTCGCCGGCATCATGCTGGGGCCAAGCCTGCTCGGCTGGCTCGCCCCGAGCCTGCAGCGCCAGTTGTTCCCGCCTGAGAGCGTGGTGCTGCTCAACATCCTCAGCCAGATTGGGATCATCTTCTTCCTGTTTCTCATCGGACTGGAATTGGATCCAAATCTGGTGCGAAACCGGGGGAAATCAACCGTCGTGACCGCGCTGGCGAGCATCGCAACGCCATTCGTGTTGGGCGCTGGGATGACATTAACCCTCTACCACACAAGTCTTTTTGAGGATCCTTCTGGAGAAAAGCGATTTGCCGCGGCGATGTTCCTCGGGGCGGCTATGAGCGTGACCGCATTCCCGGTGCTGGCGCGCATTCTGGCTGAACGAAACCTGCAGAAGACTCATCTGGGGACGATCGCAATCGCGTGCGCGGCGGTCAACGATGTGGCTGCGTGGGTCATGCTGGCGTTTGTCGTGGGGGTTGCCCACTCCGCGGGGAGTGGAGCCAAAACGGCGATCCGGACGCTGGTGCTCGCCGCGGCATTTGCGGCGGTGATCTTTTTGGTCATTCGTCCGTTTCTTCGGCGGCTGGAGCAAGTTTACGAGCGCCAGAACCGGCTGTCGCAGAATCTGGTGGCGGTGATCTTCCTGCTGGTGCTCGGCTCGGCATGGGCGACGGAAGCCATCGGCATTCACGCGATGTTCGGAGCGTTTCTGATCGGCTGCGTCATGCCGAAGGGAACCCGCTTCGTTCATCACGTGACGGAGAAGCTGGAGGATTTCACGGTCGTGTTTCTGCTGCCGGTCTTCTTCGCGTATGCCGGCCTGCAGACGCGGATCGGCTTGCTGAACAGCCCGCAGCTTTGGGTGTACGCATCGATCATCATCGGTCTGGCCTGCTCGGGGAAGCTATTGGGAACGGCGATTCCCGCCAAACTCTTCGGCAGCGACTGGCGCGAAGCCGGGGCGATGGGCGTGCTGATGAACACGCGCGGCCTCATGGAACTGGTGATCCTCACGGTCGGCCTGCAGCTTCACATCATCACCGACGCTGTTTTTGCCATCATGGTGCTGATGGCCCTGCTGACCACATTCATGACCACGCCGCTGCTGCACTGGGTCTATCCCGCGAGACGGCTGGTTGCGCCGCGGAAGGCCTCAGAGCAGCGCAACTACTCGGTCCTCATACCGGTTGCCGATCCGCGCAGCGGCGGGCCGTTGCTTCGCATCGCGGAGATGCTGGTGGGCGCGACCTCGGAAGAGGGACGTATCGTCGCACTGCATCTTCGCCGGGCTGACGATCGCGAGGAATTTCGCAGCGGGCTTGCTGAGCCGCTGGCTGATCCGCTTCGACCGCTGCTCGATCATGCCAACAAGAATCACGTGAAGGTCGAGCCGATCTCGTTTGTCACCCGCGACGTGCCGCACGACATCGCTCGTGTTGCGAAAGATACTGGCGTCGATCTGGTGCTGACGGGCTTCCACCGGCCGGTGTTCGGCAAAACGATTCTGGGCGGAACCGTCCACCGAATTTTGCAGGAAACGCCGGCCGACGCGGCGGTCTTTGTCGATCGCGGGTTTTTAGGCGCGCAGCGTGTTTTAATTCCCTACCTGGGCAGCGAACACGATCGATTCGCTCTGGAACTTGGGGGCAGACTGGCGCGGGAAGCCAAGGCCGAAATTACCGCGCTCCATATCGTGGCTCCTCAGCGGGTGACCGGCGATTCGCTCCATGCCAGTACCGTGATTGACCGGGTCTTCAACGACCCGACGCAGCCGGTGCCGGTGCACGTCCGCGTCGTCGAGAGCCAATATCCCGTCGACGCGGTTCTCGAAGCGTCGCACGACTTCGATCTGATCGTGATCGGAGTCTCGGGAGAATGGGGTCTGGCGTCGCACCTGTTCGGCTGGCGTTCCGAGCGTATTGCAGAGGCCTGCTCCACTTCGATGCTCATTGTCCGCAAGAAGGCAGCCGACACCGAAAAATGAGGGTTGCACCACCAGTTGTGCGGAGTTATCCACCGCCATCAACTAATTGTGTCGTCTGAGCAGTTTTTTCTTGCAATGCGTCTGAGGATTGATATTTTCCGTACGTCGTTGCAGACAGTTGCGTAAATGCCTCAGTATCGAATGATTGCAATTGATTTGGACGGCACGCTGCTGTCGCCCGGCGGGCATGTCACTCCGCGAGCCAAGGCGGCGGTGCATTGCGCGTTGCAGGCCGGTCTGCTGGTCTGTTTCGCCACCGGGCGCAACTGGACCGAGAGCCGGATGGTGCTGGATGCCGTCGAGCATTACGCAACAGCGGTGTTCGCCGGCGGCGCGATGGTGATTGATACGCATCAGTGTGTCACGCTGCATCGAACGATGATGGAGCCGACGCTGGCGGCGGAAGTCTGCGAGTTTCTGGAGTCGACGGGCCACGCGGTCCTGGCGCTGCAGGACAAGGGGACCGCTGGCGTGGATTATCTGGTCAGCGGCGACTTGCCGCTGAACGTACCGACGGCCGTCTGGATGGAATTGACCGATGCGGTGGTGCATCGCGTGCCCTTGCTGGGAAATTATTCGCACGAGCACACCGTGCGGGTCGGCATCGTCGCCACGACAGAGCAATTGGCAACGGTACGCGAGCAGTTGATCGCACGGTTCGGCGAGCGAATCTTTTCGCAGAACCTGTCGGTGCCGTCGGCGGGAATGGAAGTCATGGAAATATTCGACCCGGCAGTGAACAAATGGGAAGGCGTCATGCACGTCGCCCGCCGGCATCAGATCGACGCGGAGCAGATCATCGCGATCGGCGATGATGTGAACGACATCCCGATGATCCGCAACGCCGGACTGGGAGTAGCCATGGGCAACGCCAGACCGGAAGTGAAGGCGGTCGCGAAGCGCATCATCGGAAGCAATCGGGAGGACGGACTTGCAGCGTTTTTAGAGGAGCTGATCGCAGAACAAAAAGTCGAGCCATTGCGGGAGGAACCGCGGCTATAAGGAAATCGCCAGACTCTTCGATCGTCTCACGGATGTAGCGAAAGGATTCGCAGGCTCGAACGGCCGGCACGCACGATGTGTGTCGGCCGTTTTTTATTGCGCGGGCGGAGGTGCTGGGGCGTTTCTTGGTCTTTACAGGTGCTGGGAAGAGGGCGGGCTTTCACGAAATCCGAATGACGAAACCCGAATCCCCGAATCAAATGAATCAAATCCGAAACCCGAATGACGAATGGTCGAAACTGAGTTGGTATTCCAAATTTCCCCCAATAGTCATGCCCGTTCGAACGCACACCGTACGCACACGTCAGTCGATGCGGCGATTCGCCCGAAGGTTCAGTGATTCAGGCTGGTGTTGAGCGCCTAAAAGCACGGCCAGATGCGCCGCTGTTTCAGGCACGAGATGGTCGAGTTCCCGTTTCGGTCATTCGACATTCGTCATTCGGATTTGATTCTTTGATTCGGGTTTCGGTTTTCGTCATTCGGGTTTGCGCATGAACGGCATCGCATCGGCGACCCGTCCGTCACAGGTTAATCCCCGTCACCTTAACGGCAAGGTACTTCTGTCGATGCCCCACCGTCTTATGATATCCCTTGCGGCGGCGGTACTTTACGCTACGGACTTTCACGCCTTTGACCGGTCCGATGACATCGGCCGTGACCGTCGCGCCGGCAACCATGGGAGCGCCGATCTTGGCAGCGCCGTCGCCGCCAACCAGCAAAACTTCCGAGAATGTGATGTTCTTGACGTCGTCCTGCGGCGGACGGTCAATGCGGATGGTGTCCCCGCTGGTGACTTTGAACTGCCGGCCGCCTTCCTGGATGATCGCGTACATTGAAGAATCTCCGCTGACGAAAAGAGCGGAATTCTGGCGCTTTATCGGTGAAAGTCAAGAGCGAGGACGCACAAGCGAGGAAGCATGACGGCACGTCGGGGTGCGTGACACGTCCCGCGAGGCTGTTTTTTCCCCCTCCCCTGGCACTTGGACCTTGGGGCTTTGTTGGCCATTGGGCCTTGGACATTTCTGCTGTGAAAAGAGACGCTACCCAATGCCGGACGCAACCCCTTTTGACTCTCTCTGGGCGTGGCGCCCTCTTGGAAAACTCCGGGGGAGGGTTGGGGTGAGGGCGGTGTCGTGGGCAAATGCACTTCGCGCCCGGCGGCTTTCCCGAAAGCCTGCACCACAGCGAGCAAATGGCGAATCGAAACCAGACAACCCCCCCATCGTCGGACGCGCGTTCCGACACGCAGCTCATCGCCGCCATCGACCGCGGCGACGCCTCTGCTTTTGACACGCTTTACTACCGCCACCGCGACTGGATCGTCCGGCTGGCCCATCGTTTCACGGGCAATGCCGACGATGCGCTGGACGTCATGCAGGAGACTTTTACATATTTGCTCGGCAAATTCCCCGGCCTGCGCCTCTCCGCCCGGATGACCACATTTCTCTACCCCGTCGTGAAGAATCTGTCGATCCGCATCGCTCAAGAGCGCCGGCGCACTGCCGATTCCCGCAATACGCCCGATGTAACGGCCCCATCCGAGGTGGATCCGGAGGCGCAGCGGTCTGAGATGGCCGCGGTGATGGCATCGCTCCCGGACGCTCAGCGCGAGGTAATGCTGATGCGATTCGCCGACGACATGTCGATCGATGAAATCGGACTCGCTTTGAACATCCCACCCGGCACGGTCAAGTCGCGCCTCCATCACGCGATCGCGACGCTCCGTGCCAATCCGCGAATCGTTCAATATTTCGAGAAGTGAACGGATTGCGTTATTCTGTTTGGTGGCATGCTGTTGACCGCGCCGAATGCCGTTGGCAGTGATGTGCCCCCGCCGCCGTCGCAGCGAGAGCGTCTGTCGCTCGATGCCGGTTGGCGGTTTAACCCCCGCGATATTCCGTTCCCCGTGATCAGCGGGCACAACGAAAGTTACAACAACGCCAAGGCTGGCACCGCGCGCGGGGCCGCGGCGCTGGACTATGACGACTCTCTCTGGAAGCCCGTTGATCTGCCGCACGATTGGTCGCTGGGGACGCCGGTCGACGAGCACAACAACCTCTCACAAGGCTTCCACGCGCGCGGCATCGGCTGGTATCGGCGGTCGTTTCGCCTGGAAACCGCGGATCGCGGGCGACACATCGAACTGCAGTTCGACGGCGTGGCGACCCATTGCACCGTGTGGATCAACGGGCTGATCGCGGCGCGCAACTGGTGCGGCTACACATCGTTCCACGTCGACATGACCTCGTTTGCCCGGTATGGCGAGGACCTCAACACGGTTGCCGTCCGGGTTGACGCCGATGCGCAGGAGGGATGGTGGTATGAGGGGGCCGGCATCTATCGCCACGTCTGGCTCGCGAAGCGGAGCCCGGTCCACATTGCCACCGATGGAGTTTTCGCGAATCCGGTGCGCGGGACCGACGGGAAGTGGTCGGTTCCGGTCGAGGTGACGCTCGCAAGCTCGGCGGTCGGGCCGGAAAAGGTTTCGGTCGTCGGTGAACTCTTTGATCCGGGCGGGAAAAGTGTCGCGTCGTCGCAGACCGACGCTTCGGTCGATCCGTTTTCGACTTCCATCGCGACAATGAAGTTGCCGGTGGAGTCGCCGCAATTGTGGTCGTGCGAAACGCCGACGCTGTACACCGTCCGCACCACCGTGCGGCTCGATGCCCTTGCGATCGACGCGGTGACGACGCGCGTTGGCTTTCGCACGATCCGGTTTGACGCAGACAAGGGCTTTTTCCTCAACGATCGGCCGGTGAAGCTGATGGGAACCTGCAACCACCAGGACCATGCCGGCATCGGCGTGGCGGTGCCAGATTCCCTCTGGGAGTATCGCCTGCGCCGACTCAAGGAAATGGGATCAAACGCCTATCGCTGTGCGCATAACGCGCCGGCGGCGGAGTTTCTCGACGCGGCCGACCGCGTTGGAATGCTGGTGATGGATGAGAACCGCAACTTCAACACCACCGACGAATACGTCCGCCAGTTGCAATGGATGGTTCGGCGCGACCGCAACCACCCGAGCGTGATTCTCTGGTCGGTCTTCAACGAGGAGCCGTTTCAAGGGACCGAGCAAGGGTATGAAATGGTTCGGCAAATGTCGGCGCTGGTCAAACAGCTCGACGTGACGCGTCCGGTGACCGCGGCTCAGAGCGGCGCGATGATGAACAAGATCAACGCGTCACTCGCGGCTGATGTTGCCGGGTTCAACTACGGCCACGGAGACTACGACCACTACCACGCCGCGCATCCTGAGAAGCCGATGACCAGCTCGGAAGATACCTCCGCGGTGATGACCCGCGGCGAGTATATCACTGACAAGAAGACGCGATTCGTGGTCGATTCGTATGACGACCAGCATCAGCCCTGGGGCGCCAGTCATCGTGCGGCCTGGAGAGCGATCGACACCAGGCCGTTTGTCGCGGGAACATTCATCTGGACAGGATTCGACTACCGCGGCGAGCCGCAGCCGCTGGCGTGGCCGGCAACCGGTTCTTCTTTTGGCATCATGGACCAGTGCGGCTTCCCGAAGGCGGCGTTCTATATTCATCAGGCACAGTGGGTGAAGGATCGCCCGGTGCTGCAACTGATCCCGCACTGGAACTGGCCGGGCCGCGAGGGCAAGCCTGTGAAGGTGATGGCGATCTGCAACGCCGACGCGGTCGAACTGACATTGAACGGGAAGGTGATCGGTCGTCAGCCGGTCGATCCTATTGATGTCACCGCAACGTGGGACGTGCCGTACACGCCCGGGAAGTTGGAGGCCGTCGGCTACAAGAGCGGAAAAGAAGTTTCGCGGTGCCACGTCGAGACAACGGGCGAAGTTGCAGCCCTCCGACTCATTCCCGATCGCGAGACTTTGGCAAACGACGGCCGCGACGCAATGCCGGTGACGGTCCAGGCCGTCGATGCGCAGGGACGGGTCGTTCCCACCGCTCATCCGCTGGCTATCTTCAAAACGGCAGGCTCTGGAAGCATCATCGGTGTCGCCAACGGCGACCCGATCTGTCACGAGTCGGATCAGGCCGATCGGCGCAGTTTGTATAACGGTCTGGCGCAGGCGATTCTCCAGTCGACGCCTGATGGCAGCGAGCCGATCACGCTCACTGCAGCCGCCGACGGGTTGAAGCCGGCCACAGTCACGATCAAATTGACGCAAGTCCCACCGATCGCATCAGTGGCCGTTGAAGTGCCGGTCACGCTCCTTCGCCATTGGCAGCAATCGCCAGCATCGAACACCCAACCGGACCCCGCTCAGCAGATCGGCAAGACTGACATGAATACTTACACGACCGTCGCGCCTGGCAGCACACAAAAGCTCGCCGGCCGATATGCACTGCTGCGCACAACGTTCACGCCCAGCGCCGCCATCAAGCACGCCGGCGGACGCGTGGTCTTCAAGAGTTTTGCCGGCAAGGCGGAGGTCTACATTGACGGAAAGGCCGCAGCCCGGAAAGTCGACTATGCGCCGGCGTCGTTCGAGGCGCCGGTGGCTCCAGGTGAACGCGATCACACGATCGTCATCGTGCTTGAAGCCGGTCCGGCGACAAGCGGTCGGTTTTGGCGGACTCGTGACCGTTCAGGAGGAGCCGAGACGGAAACCGTAAACCACGGCTCACCTGAGGACCCGCTTACGAATAACCTTTCTCAGATAAATTCAAAGCGGCCGCAGGGCGATTCCCCCGTAGCACAGCCGTCTCGACTGTGATTTCGGGCCGCAGCCGAGACGGCTGTGCTACGTAAATGCGTCACTTGTAGCTTCGGACCGCGAGCGGCAGCCCCGTCGCGAGCGACGCGCCATCTGTTCCCAGAGAGCCTAAGATTGCCGCGAGATATCTCGCGGCCGCACGGAACTCAGCGCCAAACTCCGAAAGGGTACGGTGAGGGATGGCCCATTTGTTAGAACCTGGAGCAATTGCTCCCGATTTCACCCTTCACGTCACTCCCGATCAAAAGCTCTCGCTCGCTGAGCTGCGCGGTCGGCCGGTGATTCTGGCGTTCTATCCTGCCGACTGGAGTCCGGTCTGCGGCGATCAGATGGGGCTTTACAACGAACTCCTCTCTGAATTTTCCAAGCATCACGCGGAACTCGTTGGCATTTCCGTCGACGGCGTCTGGTGCCACGCGCAGTTCGCGAAGGATCGGCATCTTCATTTCCCCCTGCTGGCGGATTTTGAGCCCAAGGGCCAGGTCTCCAAACAGTACGGGGCCTATCGCCAGGAGGACGGCGTCGCCGAGCGCGCCCTGTTTGTGATCGACGGGAAAGGGAAGATTTTCTGGAGTTATCTTTCGCCGATGGGCGTCAACCCCGGCGCCGATGGCATTCTCCAGGCGCTGGAGGATCTTGCAAAGCAATAGGAGCAGCCATGGCAACGTTGAAAACCGCCGTTACCGCAAAGGACCACATTGCCGGCGATGAACGCGCGCCGGCGATGCTCGTTGAATACGGCGACTACGAATGTCCGCACTGCGCCCATGCCCACCCCATGGTGAAGCGCGTGCAGAAGCATTTCGGCAAACGGCTCGCATTTGTGTTCCGCAACTTCCCGTTGAATCAAATCCACCCCAATGCCGAAGGCGCCGCGGAGACCGCGGAATTCGCGGCAACTCAGAGCCGCTTCTGGGAAATGCACGACGCGCTCTTCGAGAACCAGGAGTCGCTGGGAGAGCCGCTCTTTCTCGAGCTCGCGGAAGAGCTTGGACTCCCCGCGGACGATCTGGCGGCGGCATTGTCGCAGGGCGCCTTTACCGGGCGAGTCAAAGATGACTTCATGGGCGGCGTGCGCAGCGGGGTGAACGGCACGCCGACGTTTTTCATCAACGGTCATCGCCACGACGGATCGTTCGAATTCGAAGACCTTGTCGCGGCGATCGACGCCCGGCTCGCGGACGCAACCTAGCTCTTTTTCGTCGCAAGTTAGCCGCAATACCGTACGGTATTGTGGTTAGCCGCGACGCGCAGCGGAGCGCGTATTCGACGAGAAACAGCGCAGTGTCACCCAGCGCAACTGGCATGAATACTCGCTCCGCTGCGCGTCGCGGCTAACCTGGGGCGCTTTAGTGTTCCCGAAAAAACTTGGTTGCATCGTTGAGGACGGGGGCAAGCCAGCGCCAGGGGGCGGCCAGCGCGATGACCATTCCTTCGTGGGCGCGATCGGGGTAGACGATTACTTTCGCGCATCCGCCGGCTTTGCAGATCTTCGCTTGCAGTTCGGTCGCATTCCGGGGATCCACCAGTGTGTCTTTGCCCCCTTGCAGCAGGAGCATCGGCGAAGCCTGACCGTCGACGAAATTGATTGGCTCGATGTCGGGCGGCGGCGCTCTGTCCTCGGGCTTCATGTTGAAAACGGGGAAATCGTCGCGAAACGGTTGGAAATCGTACGGGCCGGACAACGCCGCGGTCGCGCGGATCAGATGGCGGCTGAGGCCAACTTCTCTCAGGTAGCGAGGGTCCAGCGTCAGCAGCGCAACAATGTGCGCGCCGGCCGAATGACCCATCAAATAAATGTGCGATGGATCGCCTCCAAATCGCGAAATGTTGTCATGAACCCAGCGAACGGCTGATGCCGCATCTTCCACAAAACCGGGGAAGCTCGTCTGGGGATACAGACGATAGTCCGGCAGCACCGCGATGAACCCTCTGCTCGTCAGCGCCTCGCCGGCGAAGCGGTAATCGCGCTTCTGGCCCGCCTGCCATTCGCCCCCGTAGAAGAAAATCACGACACGGGCGTCGGGCACGGCGTGCCTTGGAACGTAGACATCCAGCTTTTGCCGGGCGATGGGGCCGTATGGGAGATCAGCATGAAGGCAATAGCCGGCAGCAGAAATCGGCGCGTTCAGCACGTCGAAGCCAGTGCAGCCGGTGGAAAAAAGTCCGGCCACAAGGCAGACACAAATCGATGTAGTGCGAATCGCGATCGCCGGCCATCGGACGGTTCCCCGGAAATTGACGCACGTCGCGGCAAAAGATTTTTGCAGATGACGTTGCTTTCTGGCAAAATAGGTGATGGCGGGATTGATCTTCCCGGATCGGATCATGACTTCTGCCTCGGCCGGCGGCAATTCAATCGTGTTAGCGGTGCGCCGGAAAGACGCATTGCCGGCGGCGCGTTGCCGCGATGGGCGCTGGCGGATGCGAATGGCAGCGTCGGCGGCTGCCGGCGTGGGCCTCGCTCTGACCTTGCCTGCAAGCGGGCTGACGATCGTTCCGACGTACGATTCCAGCATACCCTCCGCTCAGTTAGCCAACGTTCAGGCTGCGTTCAGTTATGCGGCGCAGCAGTTCACCACACAATACAACAATCCGATCACGCTCAATATCACTGTCGCGGCGTCCCCCAACATTTCGCTTGGCCAGAGCACCACCTACCTGCAAGGGTATTACACGTATGCCCAGGTAAAAACTGCGTTGGCGACGCATGCGACCACCGGCGCGGATATTTCATCGCTCGCGGCCATGGGAGCGGACCCAACCCCCAGCGGATCGGCCTTTGTCGTCGCCAACTCCGAAGCAAAGGCCTTGGGACTTCTCTCGGCCAATAGCAGCGGCACCGACGGAACTTTTACCTATAACGGCAACTACAGCTACACGTACGATCCCAACAACCGCGCCGTCAACGGCGAGTTTGACTTCATCGGCTTGGCCAGTCACGAGTTGACGGAGATCATGGGCCGCATTCCGGGATTGGGCGTGAATCTCGGCGGCACCTCATCGTATCTGCCCTACGATCTGAGCCGATTCACGGCGCCGGGCGTCCGCAGCCTCAGTATCAATGACAACAACGTCTACTTCTCAGTCGACAATGGAAAGACCAATCTCAAGAACTTCAATTTTCCCAACGGCAACGGCAGCGATCCCCAGGATTGGGCATCCGGAACGAATGATTCTTTCAACGCCTTCGACTTTCCCAGCGTCGAAAATGTCGTGTCGGCGGTTGATTACGAAGCGATGGACGTGCTCGGCTACAACAACGTGACTTCACTTTCGTTCAGCGGCTTCGTCGGCAACTCAATGACGCAGGACGCGACCTGGCATACGGGCGGCAATGCGAATTTCAGCAGCGCCATGTATGCCGACGGCGACCAGGCGCTCTTCGGAGACACTGACGCGAATGGAAACGCCGTTGCAACGGGAAACGTGGTGATTCAAGCCGCGGGAGTCAGCCCCGCGGTGGCCACGTTTATTAACAGCAGCGTCACCTACACCCTGAGTAATTCCTCGGGCAGCGTCGGCATCGGCGGAACCACTGCCGCGGTTGTGCTGGCCGGGCAGGGAATCGTCAATTTCAACTCCCCCAACACGTATGGCGGAGGAACTGTCATCACCTCCGGAACGCTTCGCGCGAACAACGGCTTTTCGTCCGGCGCCGGTTCTGCCACTGGCTCCGGAACGGTTACGGTGAATGGCGGCACGCTCGGCGGCAATGGGACAATCGCCGGCCCCGTCGTCCTGACCAACGGAATCATCACCGCCGGCTCGACCAGTTCCACGCCGGGCAAGCTGATCACGACGGGCACGCATTCGTGGAGCGGTGGCGCGGAGTATGTGTGGAAAATCAATAATGCCCACGGCACGATCGGAACGTCAATCGGCTGGGACGATGTGACGATGAGTTCCCTGACGTTTACGGGTCTGACCACGTCACCCTTCACCATCGCCCTCGAAAGCTTTAACGGCTCGAACCTCGGAACCGCCGCGAATGTCAGCGGCCAGCCAAAACAGAGCTGGATCATCGCCGAGTCGGCGGGGAGCGTCACCATCGACGGGGCGACCTACCCCAACTCCACGGAGCTTTTCGGAGCGTCGGCGGGGTCGCTCAGCGGGCTCTTCGCGCTGGACACTTCCGAGTTCACGGTCAACGGCAGCGTCATTCCGACGCGTTACTTTACGCTGGACCTGATTGCCGGCACGGGCAACGGCCAGGATCTGCAGCTCACATATACCCCCGCTCCCGAGCCGGGATCGGCCGCGCTGGTCTTGCTGACGGTTTTCCCTGCGATGATGGCGCGGCGCGGCGCCGCAGTTGATTGTCAAAGCGAACGCAGCGGCTGGGGTCTCTTCTCTTAGTGGCGCCCGGGGGGAAGCAGTGAATATTGCTGTACATTTACTCGCAGGCTCGGCCTATCGCGCGGTTCCAGCCCGCGGCAATGCCGTCTTGCGGCGAACTTTCAACTGCTTTTGGACCATCTTGTCGTAATCAATGCCGGCTTCCGCGACGGCGTTGACATACGAGCCGAAGTAATATTTCGCGGCGTCGAACAGCGGGCGGCGGGATTTCTGCATTGATGAATGACGTAGATCCTTGCCTTCCCGATGCGCCGCGCGGAGTTCCTTGAGCACGATCGGCCAGGTCCAATGGCGAAGCGGACGCTTCGGCGGGTAGAGGGCTCCGGCGGCAAGGAGAGCCGACTTGTGGCTGCCGAAACGGCGCAAAAGAGATTGATAGAGATGACGCTCGGAGCGGATCAGGGCGACGGCGCGCAGATCGGCGCCGGCGCCGTCCAGCACGCGAATTCGCGCGAGAATGGCGGATTTTTCGAGCAGGGGCCGCCGCTGGCGCTTTGGGGCAATCGTTGCCGAAAGAGGCACGCCCGCGGCCTTGAGAGCGCGCGGCACACTGCCGAACAATTGCTTGGCAGCGCGTAAAAGATAGGGCGAATTGCGCCGCAGCGCTCGATTCCACATCCCCTTTTTTTGCCGGTGAAGCTGCCGCATTTCCCGAATGACGCGCGGCTTAAACCAGGTGCGCGCCGGGCGAACCATCACTTTTGAGTAGTCGATCCCCGCCGCCTCAATCGCTTTGCGGAACGAGCCGAAGCACCGGTACATCGCCACCACCAACCGCGGCTCCGCCCGCTCGAGGCGGGCATGATGGATGGGACGGCCCTTTCGATGCAGACGCTTGATTTCGGCGACAACCGTTTCGCAGGTCCAGGTGTTGGGGACGCAGTGGCAGACCTTGCCATAGTCGATCCCGGCCGCTTCGACAGCGGCTCGATAGGATCCGAACCAGTGAACCGCGGCGGAGTGCAGCGGCGCCTCGGTCACCCGCAGACCGCGCGACCAGAGGTCCTCGCCGCGCCGCTTTCGCTGCTTCAATTCTCGTTTAATCGACTCGCAGTTCCACTTGGTGATGCGACGTCGCCACACCGTTTCGTAGTCGATGCCGGCAAGTTCGACGGCCTTGCGATATGACCCGAAATGACGGAAGCAGGCGGAGAAAATCGGATCGTCGCGAATGCCGGTCTGTGAGAGGTCCTTGCCGCGCTGATGGCGCCGCAGAAGTTCAGCAAGAATTGTCTGCCTGTCCCATTTCTTCATGCGCGTCCCCCGGACAATGCCCGCGGCGCCCCCAGACCAGTGTATCGCACCGGAGCTTTTCGCTCAACATTCTTATTCGATTCGCCACAGGAATGATCCGCGAGATGACAATCGAGAGTTCACGTTGCAAGATAGGCCGGGGTGTGACCATCAAGCAGTCTGCATTTCTCAAACACGAGTGACTTCATGGCCGACCTCAACGATGGCGAGACATTCGAAATGCAAGGATCGGGCGCCAAGCCATACGTCCTCAAAAACACCGGCGGCGTATTCTCATGCTCGTGTCCGGCGTGGCGCAATCAATCGATTGCGATCGAACGCAGAACCTGCAAGCACCTCCGCAAACTTCGTGGCGATGCAGCCGAAACCACGCGCATTGGCGGCGTGCTGCCGCAACGACCGGTGAAAGCTTCCGCCGATGGCAGTGAAGCGGGCGCCGGCCCCCCGCTTCTGCTGGCAGAAAGCTGGGACAACGCCGCCGACCTTTCCGGCTGGTGGATGAGCGAGAAGCTCGATGGAGTGCGCGCCTACTGGGACGGCAAGCAGTTTCTTTCCCGCCAGGGAAACGTCTACCACGCGCCGGACTGGTTCGTGGCCGGCCTTGGGAAGACCCCTCTTGATGGCGAACTCTGGATCGATCGCAAAAAATTCCAGCGCACCGTCAGCATCGTTCGTCGGCAGGACAAAAGCGACCTCTGGAAGGAAGTTCGCTATCTCGTGTTTGACGCCCCCGCCGTCGCTGGCGGCTTTGAAGCGCGCATGGAATTTCTGAAACGGATGTTTGCGGACCGAAGCTGCAAGTTTGCCGGGTTGCATCCGCATCAGTTGTGCCGCGACATCGCGAGCCTGCGGCAGGAATTGACGCGTGTTGAATCCCTGGGAGGCGAAGGTCTCATGCTGCGTCAGCCCGCCTCGACATATCAAGCCGGTCGTTCATCCACGCTGCTGAAGGTGAAGAGCTTCAAGGATGCCGATGCGCTCGTGACCGGGCATCAGGCCGGGGCGGGCAGGCATAAAGGACGTTTGGGCGCGCTGCTGGTGCGCTTGCCGGACGGCACCGAGTTCGCCGTGGGAACGGGCTTCAGCGACAAGGAACGGGAAAGCCCCCCTGCCATCGGCTCGACGATTGCTTTTCGCTACCAGGAACTATCCGAAGGCGGCGTCCCGCGGTTTCCGAGTTATCTGCGAGTGAGGACTGACCTTTAGGCATGAACGTTTGCGTTTTCACCCTCGGCTGGTGTTAAAATGGAAGAACGTTGAGTCCCTGAGTCATTTCCCGCCCGGCGTCCTCTTGGGGCCGGGGCGGTGCGATCGACCTTTCTATGTTCAAAGACAGGAACCGAGCATCATGGATAAACTTCTGCTACCCGCGATATTGACCTTGGCGGCGTTAATGAGTGCATCCCTCAAGGCCGACGATCTTCCCATCGCCGACGGCCCGTTCAAAGGGAATCGGGAGTCGCTCAAGCAATATCAATGTCCCGACTGGTTTCGTGATGCCAAGTTCGGCATCTGGGCTCATTGGGGCCCGCAGGCGGTTCCAATGGAGGGGGACTGGTACGCGCGCAAGATGTATGAGCAGGGAAGCGCGGACTACAAGTATCACGTCGAGCACTACGGTCATCCGTCGGTCTTCGGCTACAAGGACATCATCCCGCTCTGGAAGGCCGAGAAGTGGGATCCCGATCACCTGATGTCGTTGTATCAAAAAGCGGGAGCCAAATATTTCGTGAGCATGGGCTCGCATCACGACAATTTTTTCATGTGGAATTCCAAGCTGAACCCGTGGAACGCGGTGAACATGGGACCGCATCGCGATGTGGTGGGCGAGTGGCAGAAAGCAGCGACAAAATACGGAATGAAGTTTGGCGTTTCCGAGCATCTGGGAGCCAGCTTCACCTGGTTCCAGGGAAGCCATGGCTCGGACAAATCGGGCCCCAAGAAGGGGATCCCGTACGATGGAGCGGATCCGAAGTATGAAGACTTATACCACTTCCCCGCGGAACCGGGCGACAAGGGCTGGTACAGCAACAATCCGAAATGGCAGCACCAGTGGTACAACGAGATCAAGGAACTGGTCGACAACTACCATCCCGACCTGCTCTATTCCGACGGCCCGGTCCCGTTCAATAACGAAGTCGGCCTGAGCATGATCGCGCATTTCTACAACACCAACGCGGCGCTCCACAACGGCAGGTGCGAAGCGGTTTACAACTGCAAGGAGCCATCTGATGGCCGATGGGTTGAGGACCTGGAGCGCGGGATCATGCCGAAGATCGATCCGTATCCATGGCAAACCGATACGTCCATTGGAGACTGGTTTTACAATCGTCACTGGAAAGTGCGGCCGGTGAGTTGGATCGTCGACACGCTCGTCGACAACGTCAGCAAGAACGGCAATCTCCTCCTGAACGTCCAATTGCGTCCCGATGGCTCGCTGGACCCGGAGGTGGAAACCATGCTGGGTCAGCTGGCTGACTGGAGCGCCATTTACGGCGAAGCGATCTTCGGATCGCGGCCATGGCTGGTGTACGGCGAAGGCACGGTCCACGTGAAGGGCGGGAAGTTTCACGAGGACTTCAAGTATGACTCTCGCGAAATCCGGTTCACGACCAAGGGAGACACTCTGTACGCCATCTCCCTGGGCTGGCCGGAAAACGGGCAGATGGTGGTCCATTCGCTGGCTAAACCGGAGGGGCAGGATGTCAATCACATCACCGCTGTGACCGTTCTCGGATTTGATGGCAAAGTGGAATGGAAGCAAACCGCCGACGCTTTGACTGTGCAGTTGCCGGCAACGAAGGTATCCGAACTGAGCGCCGCTCTGAAGATCAGCGGGGATCATCTGACCAACGTCCCCTCCAACCTCAAGCCCGCCCAAGCGAAGTGAACTGTGCGATTTTTCGGAAACACCGATTTATATCTCACGTATATAAATTGCCCGGAGCATCGGACCCGGACATGATCGATGAATAAACGCATGATTTTCAGAATTCTCTGCCCTCTGGTCATTGTCTGCAGCGGTCCGCTGGTGGCTGGCAACGAAGCCGCCGTTTTGTTCAATCGCGACATCCGGCCGGTTTTGTCGGCGAATTGCTACATGTGTCATGGCCCGGACAGCCATCGACGCAAGGCCGATTTGCGGCTGGACAAAAAGGATGGGCTGTTTTCGCCGCTCAAGGATGGAAGCCCGGTCGTTCCCGGCAAGCCGGACCAGAGCCAGATCGCGCGTCGGATCTTCTCGCAGGATCCCGACGAGATGATGCCGCCGCCCAATTCCGGCAAGAAACTCTCCGCCGCTGAGATGGGCCTGATCAAGCACTGGATTGAAGAGGGTGCGCCCTGGCAGCCGCATTGGGCGTTCATTCCGCCGCAGCGCCCGGCGACGCCGCAGTTCAGTGACGCGGCCGACACGCGATGGGTGCGAAATCCGATCGACGCTTTCGTGCTCGATCGACTCCACCGCGAAGGACTGCATCCGTCCGCGGAGGCGGACAAGGTCACTCTCATTCGGCGGGTGACACTGGATCTCACCGGGCTTCCTCCCACGCCGGCGGAGGTGGACGCCTTTGTCGCTGATGCCTCACCCGATGCGTACGAGAAGATAGTGGATCGGCTGCTGGCCTCGCCGCGCCACGGCGAACGGCTGGCCACCGAGTGGCTGGATGCGGCGCGATATGCCGACACGCACGGCTACCACATCGACAGCGGTCGCGATCAGACCCACTGGCGCGACTGGGTCATCAATGCCTTTGCCGCCAACAAGCCTTTCGATCAGTTCATCGTGGAGCAGCTTGCCGGGGATTTGCTCCCCCATTCCACGAACGACCAGAAAATTGCGACCGGCTTCGTGCGCAACAACATGGTCAACTTCGAAGGCGGCGCCATCCCCGATGAATATCACACCGCCTATGTCATCGACCGGGTGAATACCACCGGCACTGTCTTCATGGGGCTGACCGTCGGCTGCGCCCAGTGTCACGATCACAAGTTCGACCCGGTCACGCAAAAAGAGTTTTATCAGCTTTTTGCGTTCTTTAACAATGTGCCCGAGAAGGGTCTGGACGGCGCCCACGGAAACGCCTGGCCGCTGCTGCAGACCCCCACTGCGGAGCAAACGTCGCAGCTCAAACAGCTCGACGCGGCTGAAGCGGAGTTGAACAAAAAGCTCAGTGCGCCGTCCCCCGAACTTGCCGCATTGCAGGCCGCGTGGGAGAAGCTGGCCAATGGTCACGAGAAGGCAAACTGGACCGTTCTGAACCCGTCGGAGATGAAGTCCACGGGCGGGGCATATTTCGCGCAGGAGAAAGACGGAAGCGTTGCCGTCACCGGCCCGGCCACCGCAACCGATACCTACCTGGTCACCGCCCCCGTGGGCCTGGCAAAGATCGCGGCAATCCGCCTCGAAGCGCTGCCGGACAGCACCCTGGAGCAAAGCGGCCCAGGACGTTCCTCCAATGGCAATTTTGTGCTGACGGGATTCCGCGGCAGCGTCGATCCCGTTTCGGGGCCGAGCGTGGATCTGTCGTTTCACCGCGCGACTGCTGATTTCAGCCAGGACAGTTACCCGGTTGGGAGTGCCGTGAAGGGCGCCGCTGGCGCGGGATGGGCCATTTATCCAGAGGTGGGAAAGCCGCACGAGGCGATCTTCGAACTCACTCAGCCGCTGGGTCATGTCAATCGACTCGCGTTGCGACTGGAGTTTCAGTCCCAATTCCGCCAGCATCAACTGGGGCGATTCCGCCTGAGCGTCAGCGATTCGCTCCCGCCCGCGAAGCGGCAGACGCTTCCCAAGGATGTCGCTGCCGCGTTGAAGGTTGCGCCTGCGAGCCGCACCGACGCCCAGGCGGCAGCCGTGCGGGATTACTACCGCCAGACGATTTGGCCCGAAGGCCACGGGTATGCGGTCGAATTGGCGCGTCTGAAAAAGCAGCGTGAGAACCTCGAACAAACCATTCCAAGCACCATGGTCATGGAGGAAATGGATCAGCCGAGAACATCGTACATTCTTCTTCGCGGCCAATATGACAAACACGGGGACGTGGTCACTCCCGACCTGCCGGCATTTCTCCCGCCCATGCCGCAGGGTCAGCCGAAGAATCGACTCGGTCTGTGCGCTGGCTGGTCGATCCCAGCCATCCGCTGACGGCACGGGTCACGATCAATCGATACTGGCAAATGTTTTTCGGGACAGGGCTGGTGAAGACCGCCGAGGATTTCGGTGCTCAAGGCGAGTTGCCGAGCCATCCTGAGTTACTCGACTGGCTCGCTGTTGAATTCCGAGACGGTCCGCCCGGCACAAGCGCAGGATGGGATCTTCGTCATATGGTCCGGTTGATGGTGACCAGTTCGACCTATCGACAGTCATCGGTTGTCACTCCTGAGCTGAACGAGCGCGATCCGGAAAACCGACTGCTCGCGCGCGGCCCGCGTTTTCGATTGCAGGCGGAATTCATTCGCGATCAGGCCCTGGCCGCCAGCGGCCTGCTCGACGGGCGCATCGGCGGCGCGAGCGTCAGCCCCTATCAGCCCAGCGGACTTTGGGAAGAGTTGATGAGCCGCAATGACGGCGAAAAATTCACGGCGCAGACTTATTCGCAAAGCCATGGACCAGACCTGTATCGCCGGACGATGTACACGTTTTGGAAAAGAACTTGCCCGCCTCCGTCGCTTTCGACCTTTGACGCCCCTGACCGCGAGGGTTGCACCGTCCGCCGGGGCCGCACCAACACGCCGCTGCAGGCGCTGGTGCTGATGAACGATCCGACATACGTCGAAGCCAGCCGCAAAATCGCAGAGCGGATGATGCACGAAGCCAGCATGTCCGGCGACGAGCGGATCGCATTGAGCTTCCGGTTGGTGCTGTGCCGCAAGCCCACTGCCGAAGAGACTTCCGTGCTTAGGGATGTGTTCGATCGCGAACTGGCGCGTTATCAAAATGATCCGGCCGCCGCCGACAAACTGCTGCGCGTCGGTGAATCGAAGCGCGATGCGACGCTCAACGTGCCGGAACTGGCCGCATGGACCAACGTGGTCAGCGTGATTTTGAACCTGGATGAAGCGGTGACGAAAAGTTGAGCGAAAGAGCGGGAGTACATGGACCTTCAACGACAACATCAATTGCTTCTGACACGCCGGCAACTTTTCGGCCGCACGGCGACCGGTATCGGCGCCGCCGCCCTGGCCTCGCTCCTCAATCCCGAGCTCTTCGGCGCGCAGAATCTCCAGCCAACCGGCGCGGGCGGAACGTTCGCCGCTCCGCACTTTGCGCCGACGGCCAAGCGCGTCATTTACATGGTGATGAGCGGCGGGCCGTCTCACATCGATCTGTTCGACTACAAGCCGAGCCTGCAAAAGCTCAACGGCACCGAACTCCCGGCCAGAATTCGCGGGGGCCAGCGCCTCACCGGAATGTCCAGCGGGCAGGCGTCTTTTCCGTGTGCCGCGCCAATATTCAAGTTCAAACAACATGGTCAGAGCGGCACCTGGCTCAGCGAATTGCTTCCGCATACCGCGTCGATCGTCGACGACATCTGCCTGGTGAAAAGTTTGAACACTGAAGCCATCAATCACGACCCGGCCATCACCTTTCTCCAGACCGGCTCGCAGCAGCCGGGCCGCCCAAGCATGGGGGCGTGGCTCAGCTACGGCCTGGGGAGCGAGAATCAAAATCTGCCGGGCTTCGTCGTTCTCATCAGCCAGGGGAGCGGCAACAAGACCGACCAGCCAATCTTCTCGAGATTGTGGGGATCAGGTTTTCTGCCGAGTCAGTATCAGGGCGTGCGGCTTCGCTCCGGCGGGGACCCCGTCCTCTATCTCTCCGACCCTCCCGGCGTCTCCAAGACAGACCGGCGGACCATGCTGGACGCCGAGGCGAAGCTGAATCACATCGCTGCCAACGCCTTTGGAGATCCCGAGATCAGCACGCGAATCGCGCAATATGAGATGGCCTATCGGATGCAGAGCAGCGTGCCGGATCTGACGGACCTCTCGCAGGAATCCAAGGCCACGCTGGAAGCATACGGACTGGACGAAACCGGCAACAACGCCGTCGATGGCGGATACGCGAGAAACTGCCTGCTCGCCCGGCGGATGGCCGAGCGCGGCGTGCGATTCGTGCAACTGATGCATCGCGGCTGGGACCAGCACAGCAATCTGCCCAGCCAGATCCGCGGACAATGCAAGGATGTCGACCTGCCCACCGCCGCCCTGGTCAAAGACCTCAAACAACGCGGCCTGCTGGACGACACGCTCGTCGTCTGGGGCGGCGAGTTCGGGCGGACCATCTATAGTCAGGGATCGCTGTCCAAGGACAATTACGGCCGCGATCATCACGGTCGTTGCTTCACGATGTGGGCGGCCGGCGGCGGGCTCAAGAGCGGCTTCACCTACGGCCAGACCGACGACTACTGCTACAACATCGTCAAAGATCCCGTCGAGGTCTACGACTTCAATGCCACTCTGCTGGCCTGCCTCGGGATCAACCACGAACGCCTGACGTTCAAGTTTCAGGGCCGTGACTTCCGTCTGACCGACGTTCATGGGAACGTCGTTAGGCCGCTGATGGCGTAGCAGCCTGCCATAACTGCAAACGAGCTGCTGGTACAATCGGCCGCGGAACGGGGCCTCCTGCGATCTTTCGATCTGGCGCGATCAACAGCCGATCATGCTGCATGTGAAGAGATGAACTTGGGAACCGTTGACTCCGTCCCGCTTGATCGCTTCAATCTATGAATCATGGCTAAGCCGCTCATATTGGCTTTCGGGGGAGTTGAGTTGCCGTTTGCGTTGAACCGAGTCGAGCGATCCGACTTGTACGGCTCTGTCGAGATCGAAACGCTCGACGAGAAGGGCCGCAAATGCACCTTGGCGACGTTGGCCGACGACGGCAAGAGCGTCATCTTTTCGGGCGGGACGGCGCTGGTCACCCTCTCGCCCGAAGGGCATTGGGTTGAAAAGAAGACGCTGATTCCCACTGACAATCAGGGAAGCCGCATCGTGCCGGTCAGTTCCTCTTACGCCGCGCCAGTCGTGGTGGAAAAGACCGCGACGATCGAAGAGTATCTCAGTCACGACATACGGTCGGTCTATCAGATCAGTTGCGAAGCAGACTTCGGCGGGCTTCTGGCAGAACTGAAAAAAGGGACGATTTATCAGTTCCCCTATTCGTTCCGCGGCGGCCTGGAGGCCGACACCGGCTTTCTCCTGCTCGCCGCGGATGGAACGCCGTTTCTCGCGGTGGGATCGCCCACGAAACTCGAGTTCGTTGGCTTCGACCAAAGCGCCGCCATCAGCGGCGACGAAGACACGACAGCGGAGGATGAAGAGGCGATGGATTTCGGGATGATGTAGGGGGGAAGGCACGGAGGCACGGAGGCACGAAGGCAAGAGCGAGCGGACATGGGAACGATTAATATAGCCAACAGCAAAGGACGCGATGCGGTGGTGGGTGCGCAGAGCGTTTTGAAGCCGGCGAAGGTGCGCTGGCTCGACGAGCAGGGGCGGCAGATTCAGTCGTGCCGGCTGATGAAAGCGCATGCGGCGCATGATCTGGCGGCACTCGAAGCGAAAGCCGGCGGGCGAGACAAAATCGCACAGCTTCTGATCGACGGCGATCCGGATGTCGACATCGAAACTTTTGGATCAACGCTGAGGGAGACCAGCCGGGTCTTCATCGACGCCGACGGGAAGATCGTTCACAAGGTGAAGCAATTTGAGGTGATTCGGAATCCGGACGGCACCGAGCGCGAACGGCGTCCGCGGAAGGTCGCCCAGGCCAACTGCGCCGGGGAAACGCCGCTGAAGTGGTCCGGCAAACTGATGAAGAAGAAGGACGTTTACAACAAGTTTGTCTTCGCGGGAAAACGGCAGATCGTTCACGTCAACGGACTCACCTACGACTTCCTCTTCGCAATGGCCAGGGAACTGGAGCAAACCGACAGCCTCATGGCTATCGGCGCCGGGCCCAAGGGGAATCATCCGCTGATCCTCACTCGCGGCGGGCAGCAGTTTCGCGGATTCCTGGAGGGACGCACGCAGGCGGAAAACTATTGCCTGATCCTCCACCTCTCCAACATGGAACTCAAGGCCGCCGAGGCGCGGCCGCAAACCAGCGAGTAACCAATGGCGACCAACACGCTCCTCGACACCTCGCGCCTGCAGATGCTCTTTGGCACCTACGGCGTCGGCAAAGCGCAATGCATGGCCGATCCGTTTATCCCGCTCAAGGCCCAGGAATGCCGCCGCAAGCTGGCGGCACAGATGATGGCGCTGGATCGGGCGTCGGCGAAGGAGAAGTTGCCCGCCTGCGACTATTTTGTCAGCCGAAAGGTCGATGGGGAATTCACGCTGCTGGTCATCGACGGCGACCACTGCTGCTCGGTCAATCCCGGCGGGGTCGTGCGGACGGGATTGCCGTTCATGCAGGAAGCGGTCGCCCTGCTCGGCAAAACAAAGCACAAAAAGATGATCCTGGCCGGCGAGTTATACGTTGCCCGGACGGATCGCCGCCCGCGCGTGCACGATGTTTCCCGCGTCGCCCGCCAACCCGAATCGCAAGCCGAGCTTGACCTGCTGCAGTTTGCCGTCTTCGACATTCATGAAATCGACGACAAATCCGCTCCGACGGCATATGCCGAAGTCCACAAAAAAATCGAAGCAACTTTCAAGTCGGGCAAGAAGATCCACCCCGTGGAAACCGCGAGGGCCAAAACGGTCGACGACGTGATGCAACGTTTCGCCAAGTGGGTTGATGAGGAAGGCGGCGAGGGTCTGGTCGTTCGCTCCGACAGCGGCGGGTTGTTCAAGATCAAGCCGCGCATCTCGCTCGACGTGGCCGTGCTGGGATTTACCGAAGGCGTGGACGATCGCGTGGGAATGATTCACGACATGCTCGTCGGACTGATGCGGCAGGACAGCAGCTTCCACATCCTGGGCCGCGTCGGCGGCGGGATCAGCGAAGACGAGCGGCGCGCCTGGCTCAGCGATCTCAAAGACATGGCCGCCCACAGTGACTACGCCGAGGTGAACGAGTCGGTCGCTTACCAGATGGTCCGTCCCGAATGGGTGATCGAAATCTCCTGCCTCGATCTGATCAGCCAGACCACGCGCGGCGGAAGCATCGACCGGATGGTGCTCGGCTACGACATGCCGCGCAACATGTATCAGTCCATCCGGCGGCTTCCGCTGGCCAGCCCGATCTCGCCCAACTTCGTGCGTCGTCGCGAGGACAAGACGATTCGCCATCAGGACCTTCGCCTGCATCAGGTGCACGAGATCACCGAAGTCGCGATGATCGATCGCGACGCCCGGCAGCTTTCGCTTCCCAAAAGCCAGATGCTCCAGCGCGAGGTCTTCACGAAAACCATCAAGGGCAACCTGATGGTCCGCAAGCTGCTGCTCTGGAAAACCAACAAGGAATCCGAAGGCGGCAATTTCCCGGCATATGTCGCGTATTTCACCGATTTCAGTCCCAATCGCGCGACACCGATCGACCGGGATATTCGCGTGAGCAATTCGCGCGAGCAGATTGAGGCTTTGCTCATAGGGATGAAGGCTGAGAACATCGTCAAAGGCTGGGCGCCGGCCAAGGGGTGAAATGTGGGGAAAATGAAGAAGGCAGCGAATCCAAATCCCGCACCGAAGGAGCAAGCCCTCCCGCCGGTGCTGACGCGTCTGCTTGGGAAGAAGGTGTTCTTCAACGGGAAGTTCGATCATGGAGTGAAGGAACGACTGACAGGGATGGTCGACGCGCAGCAAGGGGTTGTTGTTGAGGAACTCGACGAGTCGGCGGATTTTCTGGTTTTGAGGGATTTAAGCGGAGGGAAAACCATCCAGAAGCTCGCGCTATCGCTAAACGCGAACGGCGCGGGGATACAGACAATCGACGCCGATGCATTTGAGAAAATGGTTGTGCCAACCGAAGAGGAGGCGCTTTTGCTCATTCGCGGCGGAAAAGCGAACGCCGATCTGTTCAAGAAAGCCGTTGGGGCTGACGCTCGACAGTTGCGTTATCCCCATCAAACCTTTGCGCCGCTTTTCACGTTTGCCGGCGAGAACTTCGACAATTTGGAACTGCCGGGATTCGACTTCGGCTCCATCGGCTTTGAGCAATGCAGCTTTGCCCGCTCTAAGCTGGGCAACGCCAGCTTCGCTTCTGCCAGGAATTGCGATTTCAGCAGAGCCGACGCGGTGGGCGCGGCGTTTGTGGACGTGCAGGGCAGCCGATTTCACAAGACAGACCTGGAAGGCGCCCGATTTCAGGGAAGCCTGACGTCTGCAGACTTCACTGGCGCGATGCTCCATAAGGCCTCGTTGACGCGATCCATGTACGGCCTGACGGCCGCTCAGGAACTGCACACAACCGGCTGTGTCTTTGCGGGAACCTCCGTGCGGCTGGCGAAGTTTCTGAACCTGTCGCTGAAATCCCCAGACTTCGATGGCGCCAACCTCTCCGACAGCGTGTTCAACTTATGCACGTTCACCGCGGCAAGCTTCCGCAATGCCAATCTGGACAGAGTCACGTTCGTCGGCTGCGGCATGCCGGATTCCAACTTTAGCGGCGCAAGTTGCGTGCGCGCCAACTTCGCGGACACGGACCTGACCAACTCCCGCTTCGACGCCGCGGACTTGACGGAGTGCAACCTCAGAGGCGCGAAGCTTCACGGCGTCAACCTGAAGAACGCAACAAACTACAATCCTGCCGCAGCTCCCGCGGGAGCGGTTGGTCCCGCCCTCAAGGAATTGGACGCATTGGCACAACAGGCACGGCGGATATGCCTGACGTTTCGCGTTCGAACGGACGCAGCGGACGAAGGGGAGGAAGTCGGACTCGACACCGCACGATTGAAGTACGGCTGGGCGCTGCGGATTCCCCAAACGCTCCTGGCCGGGCGACTCGCGCGGCAGACGAGCACGACCTTTTCCGCTTCGATGCTGCTTCTGGCCAATATGCTGACGAATCGCCAGGTTCGTTTCGAAACACTGGACATCGAAACCAGCAAATCGCCCAAGGCCGGAAAGGAACTTCGCGAGCTCGTCCTGAAAGGAATTTCCGAGGCTTTCGCGCAGCCCCTTCCGGGTGAGAAGGAACTTGCGGCGGCAGCGAAAGCGCGCCGAGAGCAACTGCAGGAGCAGAAAGCCATCGATCGCGAGCGACGCGAGAAGGTCAAAAAGCTCGCGGAACAACAGCAGGCGACCGCCAAGAGAATCATCGCAAAGCAGATTGCCAAAGAGATCGGCCAAGTCACCGACATCGCAACATTCCTCAAAGCGCTCGAGCTTCGCGCAGACAAGGCGAAAATCGATAAAGCAACGAAAATGCTCAAGGCCGAGCGATTCCAACTCTTCAACGACGTCACCGAAACGCATCTCAATGGCGTGGTCAAGAGCCAGACGGACGCTGATCTGGTTTACGCCTGTCGGATCGAGTCGGGCGGCGGATACGCCTGCTGCACCCAGAACCTCAACATCTGCGGCGGTCTGCGCGGCTCGATCTGCAAACATCTGCTGGTGCTCATCATCGGCCTGGTGAAGGCGGGGGAACTCGATCCCTCGACCATCGACAGATGGATCGCCAGGACGCACGACGCCAAGCCGGAGTTGAACAAGGAGACGATGGGCGAGATCTTCATTCGCTACAAGGGAGCCGAGGCCGGCGAAGTGGATTGGCGGCCGACCGAAACCGTGCCGGAAGATTATTACGCGGTCTAGGGGTCACAAACGCGGTCGCCGCGCCCGGGATCTGTATGTTTGGATGGTTCAAAAAAACTGCCCGGCCGATACCTGGACCGCAACAGCAGGTTGCAGCTCCGGCTGCGACCACCAAATCTCCCGGAGACGTCAAGATCGCATACGCCCGAGGAACAGAGACCTGGAACGAGCAATTCAATCTCTTCGAGGTCGCGGCCCGCGTACTTCGGCAGCGCGGGTATCGTGTGACTTGCCACCAGGATCGCATTGAAGACGAGGATCGCAGCTTCGTCATCCGGCCAAAAGTTGAAGGATTTCAGCCGCTGGACGCTGGCGGAGCCAGGACCACCACGACGATTCACATCAGCCATCCGACGCTGATTCCTCAGCCGATATTTGAATTTCAACATTCGACGGGCGACAGCGCGGAAGATTCGATCGCCAAGGGGTTCGATCAGTGGGCGCAGGTTGATTATATTGTTTTTGTCGAAGCGCTCCGGGAGAAGCCTCAGCAGTTGACGCTTCTCTCGATGTCATTTCCACCGAAGGACGCGACGCCCGCGCGGCACCGTCGAGTGGTGCTGGGACCCGTGGCACACTATCAACAACACCCCAATGCATCCGACCAGCCAACTGCCGGCGGCGGGGACAAACATCAATTTTGCCCCTGTTGTCTGCTGACCCGATCAATCGAGGCTTTCAAATCGCTACTGGAATCAGATCATTTTTGCGCCATTCGGCTTTTCGCCATGCGCAACCAGGATGGCGCGGCCCAGGCGGATTGCCGAATCAACGGCGCCGAATTTGAGGAGGGCAAATCCGCCCTGCGCAAATACGTCGAGTCATGGGAGCACGCCGGAGTGGAGTTCCGAAAACAATACGTGATCATCCAATCCGTTCCGGCAACTGGCGGGGTTGGGGCCGGCGGCGACTCCCGCTCCATCGATTAGCATGGTGACTGGTGCATCCGAATTCGATGAACTCCGCGTCGGCATCGAACGACTGCGATCGCTGCTGGAAACACTTGTCGTTCGCGGCCTGCGCCTGCGGGCCGGATGAACTGTCGCAATTGCAGTCATTTACCGAATATCTGGAACAAGCCGGCGCGGGACATGTGGCGTCGATTCTGTCGGCCCTGCATTCACAAATCGAGAAGGACGAACGGGCGTCCGCGCGCAAACTGCTGGAAGCACAGATTTCCGTGCGCCTTCTGGAACGACTTCTCACGCTGAGAGTCGTTGGCACCCATCTCAAGACGACCGTGGCACTGCTCGATCGGGAAGAAAGTCCCGAATCAACTGAAGATGAGTAGGGCGGGATTTATCCCGCCAATTGTCTTGGGAAGCAGAGAATGCGGCGGGATGAATCCCGCCCCAGACTCACACTCTGACGGATCGCGGACACATGCAGCAAGCCGAACAGAAACAACTCATCTCCCTTCTCGATGAACTGTGCGGCACGGTCGAGGAGTTGCTGCTGGCCGGGCTCACGGCGGCTTCCAAATCCACGGTCGAGCGTATCGACGTGAGCTTCAAGGAGGCGTCGCGCATGCGTCTGCTCCGGCTGGGCTCGACGCTTCGCATCGCCAACGAGGAGATTTCGCGGTTTACCGCCGGATCGGCCCAATTCTCTTCGCGGCGCCTCGCGTTTCTTCTCGGCCGAGCATGGCTGCTGGCGACGAGCATGCGCCGCGCGATCGATTCAAACGACAATGCCGCGTTCGATGCTCTCATGTCGACTCCGCCGACGCAGCCGGTGCAGAGCCTGAAGGTTGTTACGCTTGGCGTTGCCAAGCGCGTGGTGCCGGGGGCGTTTGCGAGCTTTGATTTCCGTCTCCGCGCGATCGAAGCGTCGGCGCCCGTGGAAGCCGGCGAGGCGATCATCTGGTCTTGTGTCTTTCCGATGCGAAAGGATCTCGAATTACCCGCCGAGGCGTTTTTGCATTTGCCGCAGAAGCAGAAATTCAAGCCATCGCTTCTGCTCGAGAAGAAAGCGGTGGAAATCAGCCGCTGTTCGATTCATCGTCAGCCCCCCGGCGTCACTCGCCTGATCCTCGGTGATGCCAGCGAGATGAAGACGGCAAGCGCGTTCACGGACTGGCAATCGCTGTGGCACTGGGATCCACGGGCGGCGTCGGCGCGGCTGGAGCAGCATCGCCCGACGCCGCTGGATCTGGAGATCGAATTGCAGGAGGAAGTCTTCGTCGACCAATGGCAGGCGGGCGAGCGAACATCTTCAGAGGAAGGCTACGACCTCCTGCCACTCAGCACGCAAACCTTGCAATTCGAGGCGCGGCTCGATCGCGGTCCGTCGGGCACGCCGTTGCATGCCGTGATGGGAAAGCTGGCGGCACAAAAGAAGAGGCCGCCGATCTACGGCGTCGTACACTACGAATCCTGCAAGCTGCTATTGCAGCCGCTGACGGCGCTTGGCAAAGACGGGCCGGAGTATCTGACCGTCTCAGCCGACAAAATCAGTCAGGCGGAGCTGGTAAAGGCGATGAAGTTTACTTAGCCGGGAAGGCACGAAAGCACGAAGGCACGGAGGCACGGAGGCACGAAGGGTAAGGAATGGGAGTGATATATGGCGAAGAAAACGGAGCCGACTTTGGAAAAGGAACATCACGCCGCGGAGAGCGATGTGCTGCGCTTGCCGGCGGAAGTCACTTATGCCGATGAGCTCGAGGCGCTGCGTCAAAACGAGGGGGACAAGCCTCCGTCATCCTGGAAACTTGCGCCACGTTCCGTTTTGGCCTACATCCTCGGCGGCAAGACGCTGGAAGCGACGATCGACGGCAAGAAGAAGAAAGTCGATATCACGCGCAAATTCTATGGTGATACCGCCATTGTCGAGCGGGCGATCGTCACGCTTGCCTCCGAGCGCTCGCTCCTGCTGGTGGGCGACCCCGGCACCGGCAAAAGCTGGCTCAGCGAACATCTCGCCGCCGCGATAGCCGGCAACTCCACGCTGGTTATTCAGGGTACGGCAGGCACCACTGAGGAGCACATCAAGTATTCCTGGAATATCGCGCGCGTCATCGCCGAAGGTCCCACGCCCAACAATCTGATACCCTCGCCGACGATGGTCGCCATGCGGTGCGGCGGGCTGCTTCGCTTTGAGGAAATCACGCGCTGCGTGCCCGACGTGCAGGACGCCCTTGTCTCAATCATGTCGGACAAGAACATCGCAATTCCGGAACTGCCGGATGCGAATACCATCTTCGCCAGGCCGGGCTTCAATATCATCGCCACTGCCAATTCCCGCGATCAGGGCGTTAATGATCTTTCAGCCGCCCTCAAACGCCGGTTTAACTACGTCCACATTCCGATCGTCGCCGACAAGAAGACGGAAATCGAGATCGTGCGTCAGCGGACGGCGGACCTTCTTTCGCGTTATGACATTCCCACAACAATCGAGCCGGCGATCCTCGATCTTCTTGCCACCGCGTTCCGCGAGCTGCGCGACGGCAAAACCGCGGAGGGCATCAGCGTCAAATCCCCCGGCACCACTCTTTCCACCGCGGAAGCGATCGGCACCGCCGTCGATGCCGCACTCCACAGCCGTTTCTTCGGGGACGGGAAAGTCTCGGGAGGATCGATCGCGCGAAATCTGATCGGATCGATCGTGAAGGAAGACCCGCAGGATCTGGCCGCGCTCAAGGAATATGTTGCGATCGTCGCCAGGAAACGCGGGATGTCGGATAAACACTGGCAGTCATTCCACGACGAGGCACAAAAGTCCCTGAAGTGAAATCATTCCACCCTCTCCCGGAGTACCGGGAGAGGGTGGAGTGAGGGTCCTCTTATGAAATGAGCAAGCTTTTTCAACAGCAGAAAACGCCCCCACCCCAGCCCTCCCGCGGCATACCGGGAGAGGAAATGGGTGCGCCACCCGCAAACCCGGAAGTTGCCTCCGAGGTTCTTGACGCCGCCCGCGCTGCGATACTCGATGTCGACGCGCTGGTCGCGAGCGTGGACACGATTCTCAACGAGCCGCTCTATTGGTTTCCGGTCCGGCATCACTCCCCCGCCATCGCCCGGCACATTGCCCAGGCGATCCGCCAGCGCAAGCCGCGGATCGTGTTCATCGAAGGGCCGCACGAAGCGCAGGAGATGATCGAGTTTCTCATCGATTCCAAGACTCGCCCGCCGGTGGCAATTTATTCCAGCTTCCGCGACGACACCGCCGCAAGCGCACCAGTTGCGGGTCCATCGATCCCGGTCCCCCGCTATTCGGTCTGGTATCCGCTGGTCAGCTACTCGCCCGAATACGTCGCGATGCTCACGGCCAGGGAGATCGGCGCCCAAAGCGTTTTCATGGACCTGCCCCATTATGCGATCGGAAGACCGCCCTCCCCTGGCGTCGATCAACCGCAGCCGGCGCAGCGGCGCGATCTCGATGAAATCGCCCCGCGCAGCACGTTCTACCAGGTGCTTGCGAAAACCGCCGGCTATCGAAGCTGGAACGAGACATGGGACAGACTCTTTGAAACCCCGCGGCCCGACGAGTCTTACGAAACCATGCGCCGCGATGTTGCGCTGTTCTGCGCGGCGGTTCGCGCCACCACGCCGGCGGACTCGTTGCAGTTCGACGGTACTCTCGCCCGCGAGCGGTTCATGTGGAAAACCATCCGCCAGACGCTCGACAATCTGAACATTCAACCTTCCGAGGCGATGGTTGTTTGCGGCGGCTTTCACATTTTTCTCGATCGGAATGATCCCCAGCCTCCGCCGCCGATCCCGCAGGGAACGCTGAGCGTGACCGTCGCGCCGTACTCATACTTCCGGATTTCGGAGCTGTCGGGCTATGGGGCCGGGAACCGCGCGCCCCGTTTTTACGAGATGTGTTACGAGAGCCATTCGGCAGGGATCGGGCAGGATCAGGTGGTGATCGATTACGTCATCGATTGCCTGAAGGAGTCGCGCCGGCGCGGCGAGCTCTTCTCTTCAGCCGATGCCATCTCCGCGACGCAGAACGCGCTCATGCTCGCCCGCCTGCGCGGGCGGCAGCACCCGGTGCTGGATGACATCCACGATGCCCTGATCACCTGCTGCTGCAAGGGAAATCCGAAGACCGACGCGGGCAACCTGCTGGATGCCATCGACGAAGTGAACATCGGCACGCGCCTCGGCCGGGTGACGGACCGGATCGGCCGACTTCCGATCATCAACGACTTCTACGAACAACTCGCCAGGCTCGATCTGGAGGAAGTCGCCGCCCGCGAGAAAGTGCAGACTTATGCGCTCGACAAGCGACAGCCAAACGATGCGGCGCGCTCCGCATTCCTCCATCGCCTGATTTTTTTGGGCGTCGAGATCGGCACGCTGCAGCGCGAAACGTCCCCCTTCGGGCAGTCGATCTTCAAGGAGCATTGGAAATTGCGGTGGAGTCCGAAGATCGGAGCGTCGCTCATCGAGCGCAGCCTGCATGGCGACACCGTGGAAGTCGCGGCGATGACGCTGCTGCGGGAAGGCCTCGGCGCAAACAGCTTCGAAGCCGGCCCCGCATGCCGGCGGCTCGTGCAGGCAATCGACATGGATCTTCCGACGCTTGTCGCGCAGGCCGAGCAAGCCACCGGGCATGCCATCGACCATGATGATCGATTCCATTCGCTCACTGACGCGCTCACGTCGCTGATGCTGCTGGAGCGGTATGCGGCGCTTCGCGGGATGGGAAAGCAACGGCTCGCGGATCTGATCGCGCGCTGCTTCGATCGGGCGTGCTTTGCGGTCTCGCAAGTCGCGTCGGTGCCGCCCGAGGAATGGGACAACGTCATTCACGGGCTGTTGGCGCTGGCCGAGCCCGTGGTCCAACGCCAGGACCTGGATGCCGACCTGTTTGCAGCGCACGTCGATCGGGCCGCGAAGGACTCGACGATGCCATTCCTGCGCGGCGCGTTTCTCGGCGTTCTGACAGAGATGCGGCGAATGAAGCCCGAGGCGCTCGCCGCGGAACTGAGCGCGTACGCGCGGGGCGGCATCGATCAGCAGGTGGTCGCGGGCGATTTCCTGCACGGCGTGCTCCGCGTCTCCAAGACCGCGATCCTGCTGGGGGCGACGGCGCTCGTTGCCGCGATCGACGAACTGCTGCAAAACGCGGACGGAGAAACGTTTCTCAACATGGTGCCGCGCCTCCGCGCGGCGTTTGAGACGCTGCACGAGCGCCAGCGCGACGGCGTCGCGTCGCACGTGGCGGAACTGTATGGTCTGAAGGAAAGTGAATCGCTCCGCACCCTCACGATCAGCGTGGGCGCCGCCCGGTTGATGGCTCAACTCGATACCGAGGTCGCGGCGATCCTGGAGAAATGGATCAGCGACAAAAATTGATTCGGTCCCACCATGGCAGATCTCACTCAACAACAACGCAAAACGCTGACCCGCTGGCGGCTGGTCCTGGGGAAGGCCGCGGACCAGCACGGGGTCTCGATCGCCGGCGACGACGAACAAGCCGCGCGGATCGAAGCGCTCGTCGGCTTCCTCTTCGAAGACTCTGCCGGCGCGAAGCCGAAGCACGGGGACAGAACCGGCGGCTCCGGCCCGGGCCACGCGATGAACGTCCCGCGCTGGGTGGACGAGGTTGGCGAGCTGTTTCCCCGCGAAGCCAAAGAGGTGATGGAGCGCGAGCTGGTCAATCGCAAAGGCCTGCGCGAGCTGATGCAGAAGCCCGAATTGCTGGAGCGGATCGAGCCGAACCAGGAATTGGTCAAGACACTGCTGACGCATCGCGATCTGCTCAACGAGCAGACGCGCTCCCTGGCGCGCAAGATCATCGACAAGGTCGTGCAGGAGTTGAAGCAGAAGCTGAAAGTGCAGATTGAGCCGGCCATCACGGGCGCGATCCGGCGCGACAAGCATTCGCCCCGGCGGGTGTATCGCAACCTCGATCTGGGCCGGACGATTCGCCGCAATCTGCACAACTATGATGCCGAGTCCGCCAAGCTGCTGGTCAACCGCCTCTACTTCCATGCCGCCGAGCGCAGGAGCCGGCCCTGGCACATCATCGTCGCCGTCGATCAATCCGGCTCGATGCTCGACTCGGCGATTTTCTCTGCCGTCATGGCGTCCATCTTCGCTGAGCTTCCGTCGGTGCGCACGAGCCTGTTCCTCTTCGACACCGACATCGCCGATCTCAGCGACAAGGTCGGCCAGCCCGTCGATGTGCTGCTCTCGATCCAACTCGGCGGCGGGACGGATATCGCCAAAGCACTCCATTACGCGAATCAACTGGTCGCGCAGCCCGGCCGGACGATCGTCGTTTTGATCACCGATTTCTACGAAGGGCGCTCGGAGCGCGATCTGGTCAGCCAGGTGCGCGACATGGCCCAGTCGGGCGTTCGAATGATCGGCCTCGGCGCGCTCGGCTACTCCGCTCGTCCCGAATACAACAAGACCACCGCCTCCAAGTGCCGAAAAGTCGGGATGGACATTCTTTCCTGCACGCCGGAAAAGCTCGCGGATGCGATGGCGCAGATTATCCGGGGATGATCGAAGGGGTTGCTCGTGGGCATTTGTTGCGTCCCGCGTGCGCAGCACTCAGAATCGTTTAGCCGCCTCGCTTGCGAGGTGCGTCCAGCGGCGCGGATGCTCAGCTGGGCGCGGTCTTGAACAATTGCTCCGTTGGACACGCCTCGCGAGCGAGGCGGCTAAAGGATTCCGAGTGCTGCGCACGCAGCAGGGATACGTGGGCGCAACCCCTTTTTCGCTGTTGAATTGCAGATTCGTTTTGATTCGAGAGCCGCGGGTCGCTATCTTTACAACCCGCGCTCCTCTTTCGGAAAGGACCGAACGTCGCAATGAGTTCTTTAGACGGTCCCGCAGCGGCTTTGGCCGCTGAGCAGCGCACTATTGTCAAATATATCAATCTGAAACTCGCGGCCCTGAGCCTCCCGACGGTCGGGACTGAGGGCGACGCTGATTTTCACGATGTGGCCGGCGCGTTTCTCTCGCATTTTCGCGAGACCATGCGTCTGCTCACGAACTATCTCTGCCCTGCCGATCAGCGTATCCAGGCGTTTTTGGATCGCTACCTGGCCGGTGTCAGGATCGAGCCGGAAGGCCCCGCCGGCGGATCGATCAAGCTCCCGGGCATCACGTTTGTGCTCGACCGCGCGGGCAGAGCGCGGGCGCTGTCGCTGCCGCCGAAGGGGGATGAATTCGTTTCTGAGATTGTGCATTCGTATCGCGTGAAGCAGGGAGTTTTGCACAATCCCAAGAGCGACCGCCGGACGACGAAGGGAATTTTCCATGTGGCCGAGGGAGGGCTGCCGATTCCCGATGACAAGGAAGCCGTGCCGAAGGAGACGTTTGCCCGGCTGCTCGCCGCGGCGCTCAAGCCGCCGGCGGAAAACATGCGCTTGCCGTTCACGCAGGGCCAGCCGCAGGAGGCGGCCTGTTTCGTGTCGCTTCTGCTGCGTCCGATCGTCTGTCCGAAGGTGCCGGGCGTCACCTCCCAGAAGGCAATGGAGATCCGCTTCTTCGCCCCCGGCGCACTGGTGAGCAATCTTGATTTCGTGGAAAGCATCTTCGGTAACGCGGGCGATCCGTATCTGCCGGAGAACGACGCGGCGCTGGACGTGCGGCATTGGACGGGCCATACGGGTTGTGTCATTCTCGCGCCGCATCTGACGAAGCTGACGAAAAAGTCGGTGGGTCTGCCGCATTTTGATGACGCAACCGAGCGTCAGCGCCGCGACGGCATGTGCTGGAAGAACGAAGCCGAGCTTTATAACGGCGGCAATGCGTTCAAGATCACGGCCCGCGACGAATCGGGCGTCATCGTCACGGTCATCGCGGACAACTATTACGGCTACTGCAAGAAGGAAGTGAAGACGCAGATCAGCTTCGCGGCGAATCTGTTTGGCGCATGCGAAGAAGAACACGCCGGCGGCGCTCTGGTCTATCCCAGCTATGACCTGGGCGAGGAGTTCAGCGGACATCTGCACGTCCCCCGGCTGGATCACAGCTACGCGGACATGATCTCGACCTACGCCCAGCGCATGGACGTGCATCTCGACGGATACGCGACCGACAAGAAGTACAGCGACATCGTCTACGTCTCGGAGAATGTGGCTTTCGACCTGCTTGCCCAGAAGGTGAGCTGGCCCTGGACCGACGCGGAGGGAAAGCCTTGCGAAAGGTCGATGCGGCTGCTCCCCGGCAAGACGTACGTGCGGCCCTCCGGCTACAAAGTGCATATGGAGAAGCCGCCGGGCGGGAGAGCCTGGCGCCTGGTCGGAACCGTGGCGGAGCCGACGTTTTGCCACAAACCGTGCACGGTTTCCGGCGGCGGAAAATCGGAAATCAGCAAGCCGATCACCGATGCGATCATCGCCGGCCCGGTCTTCGTCGCGGATTTTGACAGCGACTTTGAGCGCGTGGCAGCGCTGATCCGGCGCGACTACGCGGATCGTTTCAAGGACCTTGAGAAGCGAAAGGACAAGAGCCGGCCGATTCTCAGCAACGCCCGTTCGCTGGGATCGGTCATTCAACTGCTGACGCCCCATTCGCGGGAGTACACCCCGGAATACAACGCGTGGCTCGCGACGATTCCGCAGTACATCAAGGAACTTGTCTTCGTCGTCAAACGCTTCTACAAAGCGGAGTGGAACGACAACTGGCAGGAGCATTTCAGCGTCGACATCATCAACGGCAAACCGGGTAACGAGCTGAAATGCGACAATCGCAAGCTCGTGACCAATTACCTTCGCGTCGGCTACGACCATGACGGCTCGTGGCGAACCTTCGGGCTGCGCAAGGACTTTCAGCCCGCCGTCAAGCTGCAAATGGAAGACGACATCAGCGCTTCGATCGTGGTGTCAGCGAATCGGCTCGAAGGGCTTAACAAGCAATATTTGAATGCCTCGGTGAAGTTCATCACCAATTGCGAAACCTTGCTGTTTCAGCGCCCCGACGACGCGATCCATCGCGGGTACGACAAGCGAACGGAAAGGGACTTTTCCGAGTCGGGCCATTTCTTCTCAAACTACGAGCCGATCCCCGCCAGCAAGGCCCGCGAGTTGATGGAGGACTCGATCGGGTTCGATGAATATACCGAGCCGATGCGGCAATTGATCCGCGCCGTCGCCCGGGAAAGCGCCGCCGGCACCGGCTGCGGGTATTTCCTCTCACCGGCATATCCGCGCCTTGTGGATGGTAAGCCCTCGAAGAACCCGCGCTATCTGCAGAAACGCAATGATCTGATCAACCCGCGGGAAACCTATCTGGCGGACATCGCGCTGCGGCTTCATCGCCGCATCGCGCCCGATCAGCCCGCGCACACGCCCGTCAGCGCGGTGCTTCCGGGCCGGCGGAACAATCCGCCGGAACCTGCCGCCGGCATTCGCGCGCTGGCGGTGCATAATCCGATTCACTACATGGACCTTCCCGAGCTGTTCATGGAGATCATCTGCTCCATGACCGGCAAGAGCCCCTCCACCACCGGCGCCGGTTCGGAAGGGGCGTTGACCAAGGGCCCGTTTAACGCGCTTCCGCCCATCATCGATCTCAACAACGCGCTGGTCTCCTACGTGTTGTGTGAATCCGATGTCTTCATCACCGCCGCCGGCTATGTGGGGCCGCATGTGCGCGTTGATCATGATGTGAGCCTGCTGGTGCCGGAGATCTGGTGCCGAATGTCGGTGCAGGAAAGATCGCCCGCTTTCCTGATCCGCAACGGCTATCTGGAAAAGTGCGCCGACTTCGAGCATGACGGCCGAACCGTTCTCGCAAGCCGCCTCGGCTACCGCATCACGCGGCGATTTGTGAACACCTACTTCGGCCGGGTATTCAATCACCCGCACGTCGTCTTCACCGACGAAATGCTCCGGCCCGAGCTCCAGGATCTGGCGACGTTCATCGAAGGCGTGGATAACATTCTCGCCACGCAGCAGCGCGTCGCCCGCGCCTATTTCGACGACGGCAGCATCGCGTGGGCCTGCCCCCCGCTGGCGGCGCTGCTGCACATCATGCGGGACGGGCACTTCGAACATCTCCCGTTGGACCATCCAAAGGTGCGCCAGCTTTTCACCCGCGACTACCTGCTATCCAGCGAGTGGTATGCCCGGCGTCTTGCCGCCAAACAACGGATCGACGCCAACGTCTGGCAGCGCCACGTCGACGCGCTCGAGGCGTTCCTGCTCCGCCCCGGTTACGCCCATGAAGCCGAGCGCCTGCACGTTCGCAGCACGCTCGCCAGAGCCCGCGAAGCGCTGGCCGAGGTCCAGTCGGCCGAGTATTTGGCCAGCCTGCACGGTTCGCTGGGAGCGGATCTGCTGCATCGAAGCGTTTCCGCCGCGATGATGCATTCGCGCGAGTTTGCCGCCGCGAAGTAGCCGGCAGCGCGCCCGGAGGAGTCGGGCGCGGGAGTCTGCCGTGGAGTTGCGTCATCATTGTGAGATGATCAAGCGGCCCAACGCGCTGAAACTTGCCCCGAATCTCAAATTGAACCAAATCGAAGCACCGCCCGCTCATTGGCAGTTAATTCTCCTGACGCTACGGTATATGCACTCATATTCCCCGGTGCAACGGAGCAGGCTTTGGACAACCACTCACCTCACGCAAATGGCGAAGTCCTCGCCGCCGGCCCGTCGTCCGACAAGGCGGCCGGAGCCATCATCATGCTGCACGGCCGCGGCGCATCCGCCCATGACATGATGGCGCTCTATCGCGAGCTGGCCGATGAGCGATTCGCCGCGCTCGCGCCGCAGGCGGCGCTGAACACCTGGTATCCCAACTCGTTTCTCGCGCCGATCGCGGCGAATCAGCCCTGGCTCGACTCGGCGCTGGCGCGTGTGGAAACGCTCGTCGCCAATTTGCTTTCGCGCCGCGTGCCGAGCGAACGAATCGTGATCATGGGATTTTCGCAGGGCGCTTGTTTGAGCGTCGAATTCGCCGCCCGGCATCCGCGACGGTACGGAGCGGTCATTGCCCTCACCGGGGGGTTGATCGGACCAGCGGGCACACCGCGAAACTATCCGGGGTCGCTGGCAGGAACGCCGGTATTTCTCGGCAGCGGCGATCCGGATTCCCACGTCCCGTTCGAGCGCGTTCGCGAAACCGAGCAAGTCCTGGCCCGCATGGGCGCGGAGGTGGAACTGCGGCGCTATCCCGGGATGGGCCACGGAATCAACGAGGATGAAATCGACGCCTGCCGGGCGATGTTGAACCTGGTCGCCGGCGCGACGGCAACAGACAAATGAGTTTAGCGAAACTTTGCTCGCCCGGTGGCACGGGTGGCACGGGTATCCCGCCCGTGTTGGAATGCGCCGGAGTGAGTGTTTTTCTCGCTGTCGAGGTTTTCTCTAGCGTCGGGCGCTCCTGAACATGGGCGGGACGCCCATGCCACGGGGAATGTTCTTATGAATCCAATACGACCCACGCTCGAAGGACTCCATCACGTCACCGCCATCACCGCTGACGCGCAAAACAACATCAACTTCTACGCTGGCGTGCTCGGCCTGCGTCTTGTAAAGCTGACGGTGAACTTCGACGACCCGGGCAGCTACCACCTCTATTACGGCGACGAACTGGGTCGGCCGGGAACCGTCATGACCTTCTTCGCATGGCCCGGCGCATACCGGGGCCACATTGGGCCGCCGCAGGTGACGACCACGGCGTTCGCGGTGCCGAGCAGCGCCATCGAGTTCTGGCGGGCGCGGCTGGCGGAGCACGGGATCAAGCCGGCGGCGGGGAGCGAGCGATTTGGTCAGCCGGTCATCAACTTTGTTGACCCGGACGGCATGCAGTTGGAGATCATCGGCAACAAAGAGCCGCGGGGGACGCCGTGGACGGGCGGGACGATACCGCAAGAGCTGGCGATTCGCGGGTTCGACAGCATCACGATTTCCGAGGGAGGGTATGAGAGCACGGCTCGTTTGCTGACCGAAGTGATGGGATTCAAAGCCGGCGAAAGTGACCAGGATCGATTTCGTTATCATGCCGGAGCAGGCGACGGGTTTGCTGCAACCGTCGATCTGGTCTGCCTTCCGGCGGCGCGGGTGGGGACGATGGGAGCCGGTGTGGTGCATCATGTGGCTTTTCGAACGGCAGATGATGCCGGGCAACTGGCATGGCGCGGCAAGATCGTGGACGCGGGATTCAATGTCTCGCCGGTGATGGATCGAACGTATTTCCATTCGATCTATTACCGCGAGCCGGGCGGCGTTTTGTTCGAAATCGCGACGGAGAATCCCGGATTCACCGCGGATCAACCGGCGGAGGAATTAGGCCGCAAGCTGATGCTGCCCCCTTGGCTGGAGAAACACCGGACGCAGATTGAGCGGATCGTTCCAAAGGTGCGGCTGCCGGGGAGCGAGAGTCCCCCCAAACGCGGCCCTGATTGCTCTGAATCAGATTGTGCCTTGACGCCCGCGTTTAGCGGCTGCCCGAAGGCCAGCGTAGGCCGCGGACGTTCATGGAAAAACACGAAAGGCAGGTCCATGCGCGCAGTGCTCATTCGGCAATTCGGCGACGTAAAGAATCTGAGAGTCGAGGAGATTCCAACACCCGAGCCGGCCGGAGACGAGGTGCTGGTGGAGGTGCAGTCGGCGTCGATCAATCCGAGTGATGTGAAAAATGTGACCGGCGTGATGCACGGGACGACTTTGCCGCGCGTCCCTGGTCGAGATTTTGCCGGGGTCGTGGCGCGCGGACCAGCGGATCTTATTGGGAAAGAAGTGTGGGGAACCGGCGGGGACGTCGGCTTCACGCGCGACGGCAGCCACGCGCAATACATTCTGCTGCCGCGCGATGGAGTTGCTCTGCGGCCGGCGGGGCTGACTGCCGACGCGGCGGGAAGCGCGGGAGTCACATTCGTGACCGCGTGGCAGGCGCTGGTCACATCCGCGGGCATATCCTCCGCGGATCGCGTGCTGATCATCGGCGCGGCGGGAGGAGTCGGTTCGGCGGCCGTGCAGATTGCCAGGCTGCACGGCGCGGGTGATTGGCGCGGTGCGGGATGACAAGGACTTCGCCGCCGCGCGGGAGCACGGGGCGGACGAAGTGATTTCGTCGCGATCGTCCGATTTTGCGGCGCAAGTTCGCGCGCACAGCGACGGACTGGGAGCGAGTATCGTCCTGGACACCAGCGGGATGATGTTCGCCGAGGCGGTGGAAGCAGCGGCACTGAAGGGGCGGCTTGCGGTGATCACCGCGCCGCAGAATGGGATCGTCACATTCAACCTGCGCGACGTCTATCGGAAGATGCTGTGCATCATCGGCGTCGACTCCCGAGACCTTGACGCGGTGGCATGCGCAACAATGCTCGCTGCGATGTCGCCCGCATTTCAATCCGGAACATTGCGAGCCATTGCCGGAATTCCGCGGCCGCTGTCGCAGGCGGCAGCGGCGTACGAAGAAGCCGTGCGCGGGAAGTCGCGCATCCTATTGCGCCCCGCGGAATGAGGCGCTCCCGCTTCAGCTACGCTCGCGCACCGGCATTTGATCGCCCGCTCAAGCCGACTTGCTATCGATGCTTCGCGGGCGGCGCACTCTGGCCGTGCGAGCGGAAGGCTTGCGGAAGCGCCTGGGAGGAACGCCGGGAGCGACGCGCTGGTGAATCACGCTGAGAATTCGTTCGGAGAGGTCGCCGTCTTCCACGGCCCGGGCCAGCAGAACCGCGCCGGCAAGCGTCGCGATCGTAACAATCGCTTCGTCGGAGCGGCGCGACCCGCGCTTCCGCGGGTGCAGCGCGCCGAGCGTGGCAATGTACGCGCGCAGCGTCTTGGTAAACACGCGGCGCACCTTGGCAGGCTGGCGGGCGATTTCGCCGGCGAGGGTCGGCAGCGGGCAGCCGGTGCCGGGGGCATCGAGGTGTTCACGGTTGAGATAAGCCTCGACCCACGCCACCAGCGGGTCGCGCCCGTCGTCGATCGCCGCGGCAATGAAACGGGCGGCGTCGGTGCGGCAATGAGTCAGTGCTTCGGTGAGCAAGGCCTCCTTGTCGCGGAAATGAGCATAGAAGCCGCCGGGGGTGAGTCTGGCGGCACGCATCACCGAATCAACGCCGCACCCGGTGTACCCGGCTTCGCGAAAGAGCCTCGCGGCCTTGGTGACAATCCGCTCGTGGGTCTTCTGCTTGTGCTTCGCGGAATAGCGCATGACGACGGTCGGGTCCGGTTGAGATGCTTGCCTTTGTACGGCCTGGAGCGATAGTATGACGACCGTCATATCAAAAGCAACCGCGGCTGCGCGGGCCGGACGGGATTCACGGAGTCTTTCTATGAGCGAACCGCGGGCGGTCATCACGGGGCTGGGACTGATTACGCCGCTGGGGGAATCACGCGATGAGCTGATCGACGCGCTGATCAGCGCCCGCAGCGGCGTGGGACTCATCAAGCGGTGGGACTGCTCCGCCTTTCCCGTCCGCTTCGGCGGGGAGTGCGCCAGCTTCGACGTCACGCGATCCGGAGTCGACCCGCGGGAAGCGCGGCGGATGGACCGATTTGCCCAATTCGGTCTGGCTGCCGCCATCGGCGCGGTGCGCGACGCGGGAATCGAATTTGCCACCGAAGACCCTGATCGCTGCGGCGTGATCATCGGCAGCGGCATCGGAGGACTGGAGACGATCCAGGAACAATATCGCGTCCTGCTCGAGCGCGGAGTCGGACGCGTCAGCCCCTTTACGGTGCCCCGGCTGATGACGAATGCTGCGGCGGCCAACGTCTCGATCCGATTCGGCTTGAAGGGACTGAACACCGTGGTTTCCACGGCCTGCTCGACCGGATCGAACGCGATCGGCGACGCGGCGCGGGCAATCCGCACCGGTCAGGCGGACGTGATGGTCGCCGGCGGCGCCGAGGCGGTTCTGTGCGAAATGGGCCTGGGAAGTTTTTGCGCGGCCCGGGCGCTCTCCACGCGCAACGACGATCCGGCCAGGGCGAGTCGTCCATGGGATCGGGGGCGCGACGGGTTTGTCCTCTCGGAGGGAGCCGCCGTGATTGTGCTGGAGGAAGAGGAGCACGCACGGCGTCGCGGAGCGCACCTGTACGCGCAGCTCGTGGGATACGGAGTGAGTGCCGACGCGTATCACATCACCTCGCCGGAGGTCAACGGCGCGGGGGCCGCCGCGGCGATGCGTCTTGCCCTGGCGGATGCGAAGATCAACGCGGATGATGTGAACTACATCAACGCCCACGGCACGAGCACCGAACTGGGAGATATCGCCGAGACGCGCGGGATTCGTGCGGTCTTCGGCGCCCACGCCGACCGGCTGATGGTCAGCTCCACCAAGGCGCAAGCCGGCCATTTGATCGGGGCGGCGGGGTCGCTTTCGATCATCGTGTCGTCGCTGGCCATCGATCGGAATCTGGTCCCCGCCACGATCAATCTCGAAGAGCCGGGCGAGGGATGCGATCTGGATTATGTCCCGAACCGGCCGAGGGAGAAGCGACTGCAATACGTGATGAGCAACAGCTTCGGATTTGGCGGGCATAATACCGCGGTCGTGATGAAGCGGGTTGAATGAAGCGGAAGGCACGGAGGCACGGAGGCACGGAGGGGAGGAATCGGAAACGGAAGGGACGGGGGCACCGGTCACACGGGTCTCGCCAACGGCTTCGCCGTGGCTTGCCCTTCGCGGAGAAAAAAGGATTCATTGCGATTTACTCATTGCGTCATTTCGCCACTCCCTTTGGTCTGTTCCTCCCGCATGACTATAATCCGCAGCTTCAATGGACGAACAGTGTCGCAGGTGGAAGTTCGAGTCGAAATTGTTCGCTGCAAGGTGACAATCGGGAACCCAGAGGAACTCATTCCCCGCTGCGCAGCACGCACGGGTTGGAAACCCGTGGTACGACATGAATCATTCAATTCCCCTCCCCTCAGAACAACCGGCACTGCTCGCCGTCCCCGTTTCCAACACGGATCACGCGCTCGGATCGCCTGACGCGCCGGTCACGCTGGTGGAGTATGGCGACTATGAGTGCCCGGACTGCCTCAATGCTCTGCCGATCGTCAACGAGTTGCGGCAGCGCCTCGGTGATAAGCTCCGCTTTGTATTCCGCCATTTCCCGCGCGGCTCGGTCCACCCGCGCCAGCGTCGCCGCGATGGCCGCGGAGGCCGCGGGCGAACAGGGCCGCTTCTGGGAGATGCACGAGTCGCTCTACAAGCATCAGAAGGATCTGGAGAACGTGGACTTCACGCATCTGGCGCTGCAACTGGGACTGGAGGTCTACCGATTCGGGCGGGAGATGGAATCCAACGCGTGGTCCCGGCGCGTCCGCGACCACTACGACAGCGGCGAAAAAAGCGGCGTGCGCGGAACGCCGGCATTCTTCATCAACGGTCGGCGATATCTCGGCAGCATCGAGACAGATGCGATGCTCGCCGCGATCCGCGCAGAGAATTGAGCAATCATGATGATCGCAGTCGAGCCGATTGGCTACGTCAGCAGCACACGGACGGACTTGAGCGACGATCTCTGGGGCGATGTCGTGTCGAAGATCGAGCTGTCAGACGCGTTCGGCGACGAAGCGCTGGACGGCATCGAGGCTTTTTCGCACGTTGAAGTCATCTATCATTTTCACCGCGTCGACGAGAGCGACATCGTGCGTGGCGCCCGGCACCCGCGCGGTAACGAACAATGGCCGCGGGTGGGCATCTTTGTGCAGCGCGGTAAAGACCGGCCAAATCGACTGGGAACCTGCGTAGCGCGGGTCGTGAGCCTCAAGGGAAAAACGCTGACAGTCGCGGGACTCGACGCGATCGACGGGTCGCCGGTGGTGGACATCAAGCCGGTGATGGAGGAGTTTTTGCCCAGAGGCGCGGTGACGCAGCCCGCATGGTCGCGCGAGCTGATGTTCAATTACTGGTGGTGACGTTCTGCAAAGCAACGGGCTGCGACGACGTCGGTTCCCCGCTTTCACCTGAGGAGCCATCCCCGCCTGGCTTGATCGATTTTCGCAGGGGCGCTTCCGGAGTGAATTCACTGCCGACGGAGAGCGAGCTCAACCGATCAGAGGGCCCGCTCAGTTTTGTTGACGGGGCGCCGCGTCAGGCTCGACTTCCGCGGGCTGCAGAATTTTGCGAACCCGATAAGCGGACTTCGGCTGCTCGAATTCGACTTCGTACGCCGTTTGGGGCGCAAACCAAACGCTCTTTACCACACCCACGTCGCCGCTGTGCAACAGCAGATCCGGGACATCGTGGAGCAATCGTACGCGATCATTCAGCTGGGGCTGCCACATCATTGCACCTCCGTGCAGTACACACTCATTGGGACGAGCCTTTGCTCGTCTCTTATATATATCCCTTCGAGGAATGCCAGGTTTGTGAATAATTGCAACATCAGGAAAAGGAGGACTGGATTCGAACCAGCGAACACGGGCTTTGCAGGCCCAGGCCTTGAACCGCTCGGCCACCTCCTCAATCTGTTTCAATCAGCGTGGAAGGATTCGAACCTTCGACCCCGTGCGCCCGAGGCACGTGCGCTGCCAAACTGCGCCACACGCTGAACAACAATCAGGCGCCCGATCACCCTTCCTATTTTGTGGTGCAGGCTTCCAGCCTGCCGAGCGGAGCAGGCTCGAAGCCTGCGCCACAAAGAGTAATGCTCCCGGAGGGAATCGAACCCATCATCATCCGGTTGAAGGCCGGGCATCCTGTCCGTTGGACGACGGGAGCGGCGCTGCGCGATGCATCGCGAACGAGAACAGGAGAAAGGTGAGCAGCGGATCAGGAGACGAGGCCAAGTTTTTTCCGTCTCCTGTTCGCCCGTTCAACGGTTCACCTGCTCTGGCGAAGCCAGCACCCACGGGTGGATTCGAACCACCAACGACGCGATTAACAGTCGCGCACTCTACCAGTTGAGCTACATGGGTATGGACGCGGGATCCGATGAACCACCTTTCCTCTTGTTCCATTTCTTCTCCGCTGCCTTCTCGCGCCGGCGCGGATTGAGCCGCGTGGATTTGAACCACGATCTCCGGCTTCAAAGACCGGCATTGCTACCAGTTGAACTACGACTCAGCCCAGGGAGAAGGACTCGAACCTTCAACTTTCCGAGTCAGAGTCGGACGTTCTGCCAATTGAACTATCCCTGAGTCTCACGTTTGGAATCAGTCCGGGGAGAAGGAGTTGAACCTCCGCATTCCGGGCCACATCCGGACGTTCTGCCGTTGAACTATCCCCAGAAGCGTGCATGTCCGCATGCACTTGCTCGCGTGACGGTGCCCTTCGGACACCCGCTAATAGCGGCGATTGTGCGCCGCGCATTGCAGTGAGGGGGAATCGAACCCACGTCTCCGGTTTGGAAGACCGGCACTCTGCCGACTGAGTTATCACTGCTTCTTAGGGTTCAGGATTTAGGGTTCAGGGTTCAGGGTTCAGGGTTCAGCAAAAAGACATTTTCCGTTCCTCCACCCTGACACCCTGAACCCTGAACCCTGAACCCTCCCGGAACCCTAAACCTCCGAATGTGGACTCCTGGGATTGAACCAGGGACGCGAGGCTCTTCAAGCCTCCGCTCTACCGCTGAGCTAAGTCCACAAGTGCTGCGGAGAGCAGTATTGCGTGCTGCCGACGCTCAAGCCCATCGCAAATTCGTGGAGCCTCCCCATCCCCACAATTTGCAATTTGCAATTTGCAGTCCTCAATTTGCAATTCCGCACCTGCATTTGATGCATCGAATTGTCAAAGAACGACTCCTGGCGTCAGGTTGGGCACCAGCGGCAACAACGCCTCACTGAACCCTGAACCCTGACACCCTGAACCCTAAAAGGAGGGTGAAGGATTCGAACCTTCGAAGCACGAGTGCTTTTCGCGCTAGCAACGCGACGCGATAGACCGCTCCGCCAACCCTCCGGATCTTTTCCAGTGCTCGACCGTTCCTGCTCGACCACCGAGTCAGAGGAGGGTGAGGGATTCGAACCCCCATCACCTTTCGGTTTGCCCGTTTTCGAGACGGGTGCCATACCATTCGGCCAACCCTCCAGGAGATCACATGACAAACCCTCCATCGTTGCCGACGCTCCTGATCCACGTCGCTCTGGTGCAACCGCCTGATCAATGTGATTTAGCGATTCTTGCTTTGACGTACATGTTCTCGAGCCGCCTCTTCGTCTTTGATGGATGCGAACACCTTCTTGTGAGACCGCTTTAACAAAAGCGACTCCGGGAGAGCGGGTCCACTGGCTGAGTCAACTTGCCAACCTGTCTCGAAGACACCCGTCTCTGTGTCTTCCAAACGGCCCAACACCGCCCCGGGTTTGGCGACGGCCTGGCGGATCCAGGACGTCATCCGGGCAACGCCCCCCTCCACCGGCTTGGAGAGCTGACACATCAGATACATGGTCTCCTTGTGTGGTCTGGCCGAGTTGTTTACGAACATGATAAACTCCTTTCAGTGCCACGGGTGGGAGTCGAACCCACACCTGCGCGGTTCTTGAGACCGCCGCAGGAGAACAATGCCGCATGTCACTCATGGACCCCGGAGGGAGTTGAACCCTCATTTCCTGGTTGCAGGCCAGGAGTCTTACCGTTGGACGACGGGCCCAATGTTCTTTTCCATGTCACGGGAAGGATTCGAACCTTCAGCCATGGCCTTCGGAGGGCCGTGCTCGTCCAATCGAGCTGCCGCGACGTTGTACCGCTTCATGGTCCAGGCAGGATTCGAACCTGCACCATCCTGATTCTGAGTCAGGCGCCTCTGCCAGTTGGGCTACTGAACCGTTCCATAGTTTCTCAATTCATGCACCCGGCAGGATTTGAACCTGCACCCGACCGGTTAAGAGCCGGCGACTCTGCATTGAGCTACGAGTGCGCGGACCGCTGCCTTTGTAATGCGTCCATAGTGAATACAATCACCTGGCCGCGCAATACGCCTCGGAACCGCGAGATTCCCGGGCCAACGGCCGCTCAAATCACGGACCTCCTCTTTGTAAGAGAGGTGTTCCAGCAAAATGAGCTGAACGCCCAATTGCTTCCCGGTTCTATGAAATATTACTTTCGACCGGGAAGAACTCCCGGCCGGCGGCGGCGAGGAGTTATAAGTTGACCAGTTCGGCTCGGTTTGATGCGAGTCGCTCTGGTTGGCAACCGTTAAACTTAGATGAACTCAAGTGCCGCATAGGTCTCTCCATCGACATAACGCCGATTAGACCTGAATTGTTGCATGAAAAATTATAAAATCAAGAAGAAAATCTTTGCGTGAAGAACATTCTCGAATGTAGGGCGGGATTCATCCCGCCACGATTTTGCCGTAGACAAAAGAAGCGGCGGGATGAATCCCGCCCTACATATAGAACTCTCCGGTTTCTGTTGAGGGCCGACGCCTGCACCGATGCACGACCAACGCCGCGTCCTGCCCCCTCTCCCGGTACTCCGGGAGAGGGTTGGGGTGAGGGTGATTTCGAACGTGAAAGGACTCTCGTCTCGGGCGATGATCGCTCTTCCCATCAAACAGAGACCTCTCGCTCTCCAAATCACCCTCACCCCAGCCCTCTCCCGGCGTACCGGGAGAGGGAGCAGCGCGCAGCAGCGACCGCGCGCACCCCGAGCGCGCCGAACTGCCTAAGATTCGGCGATGTCGGAACCGCTGATCGTCAACACCGGTCGAGGACTCTTCTGCTCGGCCGGCGATTTTTACATAGACGCCTGGGGCGACGTCCCACGCAACATCGTCACCCACGCGCACTCCGACCACGCTCGCCGCGGCTCGCAGCGATACCTCTGCCCCGCCGACGGCGCGGCACTGCTTCGCCAGCGTCTCGGCAGCGACATCGTCGTCGACGCGCTGCATTATCAGCAAGTTATTGATATCAACGGCGTGCATGTCTCGCTCCACCCCGCGGGCCATGTCCTCGGCTCGGCGCAGGTGCGTATCGAGCATCGCGGCGAGGTCTGGGTTTTTACCGGCGACTACAAACGCCATGCGGATGTCACCTGCCGGGGCTTTGAGCTGGTTCGCTGTCACACGTTCATCACCGAGTGCACGTTCGGCCTGCCGATTTTCCATTGGAACGACCCGAAGCTCGTGATGGAGGATGTCAACCAATGGTGGCGGGATAATATCGCCGCCGGGCGGACCAGCGCGCTGTTCGCTTACTCACTCGGCAAAGCGGAGCGACTGCTGGGCGGGCTGGATCCGTCGATCGGCCCGATCCTCCTGCATGGCGCGGTCGATGCGGTCACCAACGCCTATCGTCAAACCGGCGTCGAGCTGCCGCCGACGCACTACGCGAGCGCGGAGGCCGCCAAAGTGCATCGCGGCCGTGCCATGGTCATCGCGCCGCCCTCGGCGCTCCATTCGGTCTGGCTGCGGAAATTTGCGCCGGTTGCGACGGGCGTCGCATCCGGCTGGATGCAGGTGCGCGGGTTCCGTCGGCGGGGAGGCGCAGATCGCGGATTTGTGCTTTCGGATCATGCGGACTTTCCGCAACTGCTTTCGACGATCGCGGAAACCGGCGCGGAGCATGTCATCGCCACGCACGGCTTCACCGATCCGCTCGTGCGCCTGCTGCGGGAGCGCGGGATGGACGCCGCTGCCTTCAAAACACGCTTCAAGGGTGAAGAGGGAGAAGTCGATCCCGCTTCGGGCGAAGAAGATGCAGCGTTGCCGGCCGGCGCCGAGTTGGAATTTGCGCGGAGGGAAGATTCGTGAAGCGCTTTACGGATCTGTACCTTGCGTTGGACCAGACCACACGCACCGCGGACAAGGTCGAGGCACTGGTCGCTTACTTCCGCAGCGCTCCCGCCCCCGATGCGGCCTGGGCGGTGTTCCTGCTTTCGGGCCGAAAGATCGGCAGGCGGATTGCGGGCAAATTGCTGCGGCGGTGGGCCGCAGACGCGAGCGGCCATCCCCCCTGGCTCGTCGACGAGTGCCATCAGCTCGTCGGCGATCTTTCGGAGACACTTGCGCTCCTCACCGGCAGCGCAGCCGAAGGCGAATCGCCGCCGCCGCTGCATGAGCTGATCGAAAGGACCGTCCGCCCCCTGCCGCACATGTCACCGTCCGCACAGCAGGAAACCATGGCGCAAGCCTGGCTACGGCTGGATGTCGATCAGCGGCTGGTCTTTCACAAGCTGCTGGGAGGGAGCTTCCGCGTCGGAGTTTCAAAGCAGCTTCTCGTTCGCGCAATCGCCGAGCTAGCGGAAGTGGAGCCGGCGGTGATCGCCCATCGGCTGGCGGGAAACTGGACGCCCGGCGAGCACTCGTTCGCGCGGCTGCTCTCCCCCGCCGATGCCGAGCCCTGCGGCGATGCGTGTCTGCCATATCCCTTCATGCTCGCCCATGCCCTGGATGCCGCGCCTCAAACGCTGGGGTCGCGGACGGATTGGCTCATCGAGTGGAAATGGGACGGCATTCGCGCCCAGATCGTCCGCCGACAAGGCAAGACCGCGCTCTGGTCGCGCGGCGATGAAATGATCGGGGGAGCGTTTCCCGAAATTCTTCAGTGCGCATCCGACCTGCCTGACGGGATTGTGATTGATGGAGAGATTGTCGGATGGAACGCTGCTGACAATCGGCCGATGGCTTTTTCTGATCTGCAGACGCGCCTCAATCGCAAGCAGCACGAGCCGAGCTTCTGGCCTGACGTCCCGGTTCGATTCGTGGCCTTCGATCTCCTTGAGCTCGACAGCCGCGATCTTCGCCGAGATCCGCTCGAATTCCGGCGCGGTGCGCTGGCAGCGCGCCTCGCGGCGGTGCCCGGCGATTCGTGCATTGCGCTGTCTCCGATCATCGATTTCCAGGAATGGGATGAGCTTCAAGCGCTGATCGACGCGTCGCGCGAGCGTGGCGTTGAAGGTGTGATGCTGAAACGCGCCGACTCGACGTATCGCGCGGGCCGGCCGGCCGGGTTGTGGTGGAAATTGAAGATTGAACCGTTCACGCTCGACGCCGTCCTCATCGCCGCCGAGCCTGGACGCGGCCGGCGGGCGGGGCTGCTGACCGATTATTCATTTGGCGTTTGGTCCGGGGATGAGCTGGTCACTGTCGCCAAGGCCTACAGCGGGCTCACCGATGACGAGATCGTCCGTGTCGATCGCTTCGCGCGAAGATACACCACCGCCCGATTCGGACCTGTGCATATCATCGAGCCCCGACTCGTCTTCGAGATCGGCTTTGAAGCGATCCGTCGATCCGACCGGCACAAGTCGGGTGTTGCGTTGCGATTCCCGCGAATCCTCCGCATGCGTCAGGACAAGAAGCCGCGAGAGGCTGACACGCTGCAATCGGTGTTTGCGTTACTGCAGACCGTGGAGGCGCGATGAGCAAGCGGGCGGCCGTCTCTGGAACTGCGCAGGTCGAGCACTGGTTTGCTGCGCAAGGCAGGGTGCCCTTCGATTTTCAGCGGGACACTTGGAATGAATATCTCGCCGGGCGCGACGGATTGATTCAAGCGCCGACGGGCATTGGCAAAACATTGGCCGCGGCGCTGGGGCCGATGATCGAGTTCCTCGACGCGTCATCCTCCGAGTCGACGCTGAGAGCGGCTGGCACTCAAATCCCCTCCCCTGGTACTCCGGGGGAGGGGGAAAGAGGAGACGCGAGAAGTCGGCGTAGAGTGCCGCGCACCGCGCCGCTCACAATGATCTGGATCACGCCGCTGCGGGCGCTTGCCGCTGACACGGTTGGCGCATTGCAATTGGCGGTGGAGGGACTGCAACTTCCCTGGAGCGTGGAGCTGCGGACATCAGATACATCTGCCGCGCTCCGCCGGCGTCAGAAGGAGCGGCTTCCGACGATTCTCGTCACTACGCCGGAAAGCGCTTCATTGCTGCTTTCGTACGACGATTCGCCGGCACGACTGCAAACGCTGCGCTGTGCGATCGTCGATGAATGGCACGAACTGATCGGCACCAAACGCGGCGTGCAAGCCGAGCTGGCGCTGGCGAGGCTGCGCCGCTTTTCGCCGGCGACGCGCACCTGGGGTTTGAGCGCCACGATCGCCAATCGACACGAAGCGCTTGCGGCGCTGGTCGGCCCTGTCGCAGCCCCAAACGCCAGATCCATTATTGCGCCAGACACAAAGCCGATCTTTGTCGACAGCGTTCTCCCAGCGCGGATCGAGCGGTTTCCCTGGGCCGGCCACCTTGGGACGCGGATGGTCGAACCTGTGATCCAGTTGATCGAGTCGGCCGGCAGCACGCTGGTCTTTACCAACACAAGGTCGCAGAGCGAGATGTGGTTCCGCGCAGTGATGCAGGCGCGCCGGACTGGCTGGGAAAGATCGCGTTGCACCATGGCTCGCTGGACCGCAAGCTTCGATCGAGCGTCGAGCAGATGCTGCGTGAAGGACAACTGCGCGCGGTGGTCTGCACTTCGAGCCTCGATCTGGGCGTGGATTTCTGGCCGGTTGATCAGGTCATTCAGATTGGAAGCCCCAAGAATATCGCCCGCGCGATTCAGCGGGCCGGGCGCAGCGGACATCAGCCGGGCGCGACGAGCAAGATTGTTTGCGTGCCGACACAGGCGTTTGAGCTGGTTGAGTTTTCAGCGGTGCGACGCGCGGTGGATCGCCGCGCGGTCGAACTGCGCGAGCCGGTAACGCTGGCGCTGGATGTTCTGGCGCAACATGTGGTGACAGTGGCCGCGGGCGGCGGATTTGATGACCGCGAGCTTCTTGCCGAGGTGCGATCGACGAACGCTTTTGCGGCTCTGACTGATCTGCACTGGCAGTGGGTCATGGACTTTGCCAGACGCGGCGGGCAGAGCCTGGCGGCCTACCCGCGTTTCGCTCGGATCATTGAGGAAAATGGCAAGTGGGTCGCTGCATCGCCGCAACTGGCGCGCATGCATCGCATGAATATCGGGACGATCACCGCCGACGGCGCGGTCAACGTGAAGTTCGTCCGTGGGAAATATCTGGGCAGCGTGGAGGAATCTTTTGCCAGCAGGCTGCGCCCCGGCGACCTGTTCAACTTCGCGGGCCGAACGCTGCAAACGGTCCGGATGCACGAGATGACGCTGCAGGTGAAACCCTCCAAGTCAAAGCGCGGGACCGTCCCGAAATGGTTGGGCGGGAAGATGGCTATGTCGGGAAGCCTGGCCGAGTCGGTTCGCGTTCGGCTCGACGAAGCAGCCGAGCATCGCTTTGTCGACGCGGAAATGCAGCACGTTCGCCCCATCCTTGAACTGCAGCAGCGATGGTCGGTCATTCCGCGACGGGCACAGCTTCTGGTCGAATCCGTCACCAGCCGCGACGGGCACCATCACTTTTTGTATCCGTTTCAGGGACGTCTTGTTCACGAAGGACTTGCGGCGCTGATCACGCATCGTTTTGCGCGCCGCCGTCTTTCTCCCATCACCGCGACATTTAACGATTACGGACTCGAACTGCTTTCGCAGCGGCCCCTGGCAGAATCAGAGCCGGATTGGCGCGAGGTTCTCTCGCCGGCGAATCTGCTGGAGGATGTTTCCGAATGCGTCAACACGGGCGAATCGGCGCGGCGGCACTTCCGCGAGATCGCGCGCATCGCGGGGCTGCTGGTTCCCACCCGGCCCGGCGCGCCGCGAAGCGTCAGGGCGCTGCAAGCCTCCAGCGGGTTGTTCTATGATGTCTTCAAGGAATTCGACCCGGAGAATCTTCTGCTGATTCAGGCTCGGCAGGAAGTGCTGACGCGTCAACTCGAATTCACCCGTCTTCAGTCGGCCCTGCTGCAACTGGCTGCTGAGCAACTCGTCATGACTTCGCCCGCGAAGGTGACTCCGCTGGCGTTTCCGCTGTTTGCCGAGCGCATCGCATCGCAGCAGTTGCGATCGGAGAACCCGACGCAGAGGATTGAGCGCCTGGCCCGCGAGCTGGAGGCGGCGGCGATGAAACAGGATTCAACGGATGATCCGAGAGAAGTCGAGAATCGCGGTGGATTTTGCGTCGCACCGCTTTGAGCTGCTCGCCGGTCCCGCGATCTGGTGGCCGGCGCGGCAAAGCGTGATCGTCACGGACGTTCATCTGGGCAAAGGCGCGGCTTTCCGCAGCGCGGGAGTTCCGGTGCCCGCCGGGAGCAGCCGCAAAGATCTGGAGCGTCTTTCGCGCGTGCTGGCACTCACCGGGGCCCGCCGGATGATCATCCTTGGCGACTTTCTCCATGCACGCAGCGGGCGCCATCCGCAGATCATGGAAGCCATTTGCCAGTGGCGGCGATCGCATGGCAATATCGAGATGCTGCTGATTCGCGGCAATCATGACCGCAGCGCGGGCGCCTGCCCTGACGAATGGAAGTTTGAGGAAGTGGCCGGTCCTCTGGAGGTCGACGGATTGTTCCTTTCGCATTTCCCCGACATTCCCAATTGCCGGCCCCTGTTGGGCGGCCACATCCATCCCGTCTGCGCGTTGCGCGATTTTGACGGCTCCAGCGTGCGCGTCCCGTGCTTTGTCTTTGACGAACAGGTGGGAATATTGCCCGCGTTTGGTTCGTTTACCGGTGGATGCCACATGCCGGCACAGCAGGCCCGCCGCATCTTCGCGATCGCGGGAGATTCGGTGATTGCGCTGCCGTGCCCGCGTGAAAAATTCTGAAAGCCGACCTGAGATGCATCCGCCGCGACACATGCCTAGAATGCCATGCGATGCGAGGACCGGGAAATTTCGCTTCCCGGGTCAAATTTTCATCTCCAGAAAGGGACGGAATGGATGGCTCGTGAGGTGATTGTCATCGGCGCTGGGCCCGGCGGCCTGGCTACAGCCATGCTGCTTGCTGGCGCGGGTCTGAAAGTGCATATTTTCGAGCGTCATGCGCGCGTCGGGGGACGCACGTCGGCCATCGAAGCCAATGGTTTCCGATTCGATGTCGGACCAACGTTTTTCCTCTACCCTCACGTCCTTCGCTCGATCTTCAAGTCCGTCGGCCGTGACCTGGATCGCGACATCGAGTTCATCAAGCTCGATCCGCAATACCGCGTCATGTTTGGCAGCGGCGGAGGCGAATTGCTCGCCACCCCCGACCTGGAGCGCATGAAAGCGGCGGTGGCGAAGATCTCGCCTGAGGACGCCGCCGCGATCGATCGATTTATGAGCGAGAACCGGCGCAAACTGGCGTTGTTCAAGCCATGCCTGGAGTCGCCATTCCTGAGCCTGCGCGACGTCCTGAGCCTGCGCATGATGAAGTTGCTGCCGACGCTTCGACCGTGGAACTCCCTGGACCGGGAGTTGGGGCGATACTTCAAGGATGAGCGGATTCGGCTGGCGTTCTCGTTTCAATCGAAATATCTGGGGATGTCGCCGTACAAGTGCCCGAGCCTCTTTTCGATTCTTTCGTTCCTCGAATACGAGCACGGCGTGTTTCATCCGATCGGCGGATGCAGCGCGGTCAGTGAAACCATGGGGCGCATTGTCGGGGAGATGGATGTGCAACTGCACCTGCGCGAGCCGGTGGAGGAAATCGTTTTTGACGGGCATCGCGCGACTGGCGTGCGCACTGCCGAAGGGACATATTCGGCTGATGCCGTTGTGATCAACGCAGATTTTGCCGGAACCGTCAGCAAACTCATCCCCAACGCGCTGCGCAAACAATGGTCGAACGAGAAGCTGGCGACCAAGGAGTATTCCTGTTCGACCTTCATGCTTTATCTGGGCGTTGAAGGTCGCTATCCGCTGCCGCATCACACGATCTATCTTTCCGACAAATATCACGACAATTTGAAGGACATTCAGGACCGCCATGTGCTGACGATGCGCGATCCTTCGATCTACGTGCAGAATGCGTGCGTGACCGACCCTTCGCTGGCGCCGGCGGGTCAAAGCACGATCTATGTGCTGGTGCCGGTGACGCATCAGCATCCGAACGTCAATTGGGAATTGGAAGCGCCGCGGTTTCGCCAGATCGCGCTTGATCAACTGCCGAAGCTGGGATTTGGCGACATCGCAAAACGCATCGTCTTCGAGAAAATGGTGACACCGGATGACTGGGCGCGGTTCGGGCCAATTTATCGCGGGGCGACGTTCAACCTGGCACACAATCTGGGACAGATGCTGCACCTTCGCCCCAAGAATCGGTTCGAAGGCGTCGAAGGAGTCTACCTGGTTGGCGGCGGCACGCATCCGGGCAGCGGCCTGCCGGTCATTTTCGAGTCGGCGCGCATCACCAGCCGGTTGCTGCTCAACGACTTTGGCGTTGCCTCGGATATCGCGGCCGTTCCGGACGAAATGGAGCTGATTCCGACATTCAGCAGCCCATCGCACTCATGACGCACGGCACGGTTCAACTTCGCGCCTCCGACGCCGCGCTGCAGCAGCGCGACGAAGCAGCAGATGCCATCGCGCCGGGCTGGGCGCAGGTGCCGTTGAAGGAACGTATTTCGCGAGTCTGCGCACTGCGCCACATCCTGGCGGACGATCCGCAGCCGTGGATCGATGCGATTCGCCTGCCGTTTCGGACTTCGGCAGAAGAGACGCTGGCCGCGGAAATCATTCCGCTGGCCGACGCCTGCCGCTTTCTCGCCAGGGCGGCACCTCGTGCACTGCGTCCCCAATATCTGGGCCGGCGTGGCAGACCGTTTTGGCTCTTGGGCGTTGACGCGGAAATACGCCACGAGCCGCTGGGAACGATCCTGATCATCGGGCCAGTCAATTACCCGCTCATGATCCCTGGCATCGGCGCTATTCAGGCGCTCGTTGCCGGCAATCGCGTTTTGCTCAAACCCGCGCCCGGCACGCGCCCGGTGCTGATGTTGCTCGCGGAAACGCTTCATGGCGTGGGCGTTCCGCGGGAGGCGTGCATCGTGCTCGATGAATCTCCCGAGGCGATCGAGCCGTGGTTGGGCGAAATCGACAAAGTGATCCTCACGGGATCGGCCGAAACCGGTCGTGCCGTCGCACGAACCCTCGCACCGCATCTGATTCCCAGCGTGATGGAGCTTTCCGGTTGCGACAGCGCGATCGTTCTCGCGGATGCGGATGTGGATCTTGCCGCGCGGTGTTTGCGATTTGGTTTGGAATTGAACGGCGGCAACAGTTGCATCGCTCCCCGCAGACTGTTCGTCGATGCATCCATCGCGGATCGGTTGCTGAGCCAGGTGGATGGATTCGAAAGTATCGTGCGCACGTGTGCAGTCGAGGCGATCGAGCAGACCAATGCTCATCCCTATCGTCTGGGCGCGTCCATATTCGGCTCACTCGAAAGCGCGCGCCAAGTTGCCGCGCAACTGGATGTGGGTTCGATTGTCATCAACGACCTGATCGTCCCCACCGCTGACCCGCGGCTCCCGTTTGGCGGGCGCGGACAAAGCGGTTTTGGCGTGACGCGCGGAGCCGAGGGGCTCCTGGAAATGACGACGCTCAAAACCATCAGCACCCGGCGGCGCGGTCCCCGGCTGCATCTGATGCCTCCCAATGGAAACACACCGGCAATTCTCGCCGGACAACTCGCGGCGTCGCACGGCAGAACCATCGGAAGCCGGCTCGCGGGCCTGCTGCGGTTGATCCGGGCCGCGCGACGGCATCGCGATTCACAAACCACAGCCGCAAAGGATTTGCCGAAATGACCGGCCAGCACAAAGCAGACGTTGCGATCATCGGCGGCGGCCTTGGCGGGCTCGCCTCAGCGTGTACGCTCGCGGCACGGGGGTACGGCGTCACGCTCATCGAGCGCAACGAATGGGTCGGCGGCAAGGCCGCCCTGCTCGAAGACCGCGGTTTTCGCTTCGATATGGGGCCGACAATCCTCACCCTCCCCGCTGTCCTCGAACGCGTCTTCAGCGAGGCCGGCCGAAAGTTGAGCGATGCTGTCGAACTGGTGCGCCTCGATCCGCAATGGCGGTGCTTCTTCGAGGACCAGTCAGTGCTCGATCTGTCCGAACAGACCGATGCGATGGCACACACTCTCGACAAATATGCCCCCAACACGCAGAGCGGCGATCGATACCGGCAGTTCATCAGGATGTCGCATCGCCTGCACGATGTCTCCGATCGATTCTTCTTCTGGCGACCGATCGGATCGATCGCCGACATGTTTTCGCTCGGCAATTCGATGAGCCTCTCGACTCTGCGCGATGTGATGGCGCTGCGCATGGGACGCAGCGTGGCGTCGACCATCCGCTCGATGACGCCCGATCCGCGCGTTGCGCAGATGCTCGATCATTTCACGCAATACGTCGGCTCCGCGCCGATCAATCGCCGGCGGTGCTCTGTGGCGTAGCGCACATGCAGACCCACGACGGCATCTGGTACCCGATCGGGGGAACGCGGGCCGTGCCAGTTGCGTTGGCGAAACTCGCCGGGGAGCTCGGCGTGACGTTCAAGCTCAACACGGAAGTGAAGAGGATCGTTATCGAGGGCGGCCGCGCTGTCGGCGTCGAGACCGGCGACGGCGCAACGCTGCGCTGCGACGCGATCGTTTCCAACATGGATTCCGTGCGCACGTTCCGCGAGCTGATCAACGGATCGGCCGCCAAGAAGTTTAATCGCCGTCACAAAGCGGAGCCGGCCTGCTCGGGCGTCGTGCTCTACCTGGGTCTTTCCAAGGCGTACGATCACCTGCTGCATCACAATTTTATCTTCTCTCGCGATCCGCACGAGGAATTTGAAACTATCTACCGGCGCGGTGAACCGGCGCCTGATCCGACGGCCTATGTTTGCGCTCCGTCGCGCACCGAGTCGGGAGTGGCCCCGCCGGGCGGCGAGGCTCTCTATATTCTGGTGCATACGCCTTACCTGCGGCCGCATCACGATTGGAAACAGATGCTGCCCGCGTATCGACGTGTGATCCTCGACAAACTCAAGCGATGCGCGGGAATGGCGGATATTGAGGATCGCATTGTTGTCGAGCATTGCCTTACTCCCCAGGACATCAACGATCGCTATCACGTGCTTCAGGGCGCGATCTACGGCCTGGCGAGTCATGGCCGATTTCTCGGGGCGTTTAAGCCAAACAATCGCAATGCCCAGGTGCCGGGGCTGTATCTCGCGGGAGGATCGGCTCATCCCGGCCCGGGTATGCCGATGGTGATGATGAGCGGATGGATCGCCGCCGACGCCCTGGATCGCGACTTTGCTTAGATTTCGTCGTCTCGTTACCCCCTCTCCCGGTACTCCGAGAGAGAGGGTGAGTCGCTCTACTCTGCGATAATGACACCGGACTTTTCCCCGACATTCTTCCGGTTCTTTTCCCGCTACGCGCGGTGGTACGTGGCTCGGTCGTTTCACGCGCTTCGGCTCTCGCTTGCGGGGTTCCCTCCAAGCGCGCGCGACGACCGGCCGATGGTCATCTTCCTCAATCACGCCTCCTGGTGGGATCCGATGATCGCCGTGCTCCTGGCCGATCGCTTCTGGGAATCGCGGCGGCACTACACGCCGATTGACGCGGCATCACTGCAAAAATACCGGTTCTTCCGAAGAATCGGCTTTTTCCCCGTCGAAAAGACTTCGCCTCGCGGCGCGAGCCAGTTTTTGCGGACCGGCCTCGAGGTTCTCAATCAACCCGGATCCATTCTCTGGATCACGCCCGAGGCGCGCTTCGTCGATCCGCGCCGCCGCCCGACCGAGTTGCTGCCCGGCCTCTGGCACCTGGCGCGAAGGGCGCCGCACGCCATGTTCGTGCCCCTTGCGATGGAATATCCGTTCTGGCAGGAACGATTTCCCGAGGCGCTGTGCCGCTTTGGAGTGCCGGTCGAATCGCCGGATGAAAAATCGCTGCAACTCGGTCTGCAGGCGTGCCAGGATGCGCTGATGTCGGAAGCCATCGGCCAGGATCCGGGGAAGTTCGCGTTGCTGCTCGGCGGGCGCGCGAACGTTTCGCTGTTCTACGATCTGTGGCGACGAATGCGTGCCGCGGCAACCGGAGCGCGCTTCTCGGCCGGACACGGAGAGTCGGCGCAATGATCCTCTTGTGCCTCTCATCGGCGGGCTTGCTGTCCGCACTGATCCCGCTGGCGATCTTCGCTCGGAACCTGGGCGCCTTCCGAAAGCTTCCCCGCAGAACCGATGCCAGGCCGCTCGCACCGCTATCGGTGCTGATCCCCGCGCGAAATGAAGCTGATTCGATCCGCGGCGCCGTTGACAGCGTCCTTTCAAATCAGGGCATTGAGTTTGAGCTGATTGTGCTGGACGACGCGTCGGAAGACGCAACGGCAGAAATCGTAACGCAGATCGCCCGCGGCGACGCGCGGGTGCGGCTCCTTCGCGCCGGTGCGCTGCCGGCGGGATGGTGCGGGAAACAGCACGCGTGTCACCAGCTTTCGCTGGCAGCCGCTCACGATCTATTGGTGTGGATCGACGCAGACGTCCGCTTGCGGCCCGACGCGCTGCGGCGCATCGCCTTGGAGATGAAAGAGGCTCCGGTTTCCCTGCTGAGCGGATTCCCGCGCAAAACCACCGGCACCTTTTTGGAAAGCCTGGTCATTCCGCTCATCCATTTCATTTTGCTGGGGTATTGCCCGGTCTGGATGATGCGACGCTCGCGATTTCCCGGGTTGGGCGCGGGGTGCGGCCAGATGTTCATCGCAAGCAAAAGCGATTATCGCCATGCCGGCGGTCACGCCTCGATTCGCGGCTCACTGCACGACGGAATCGCCCTTCCGCGGGCAATGCGACGGGCGGGTTTTCTGACCGCGATTTTCGACGCGACCGACGTGGCTGACTGCCGCATGTATCCATCCGCATCCGCGACGTGGAACGGACTGCTGAAGAACGCCGCCGAAGGCCTGGCAACACAAAGGGCGATCGTTCCGTGGACAATCATCCTGCTGTCCGGGCAAGTGCTTCCCTACGTGCTCGTTGGCTGGATTCTGATGACCGGCCAATATCGTTCGCTTGATGATTTTCACTCACGGGCGTTGATCCTCTCGCTCATCGCGGCCTCGGCGGGCCTGATCATTCGTTTCGTTTCAGCGTGGCGGTTCCGCCAGCGCGTGATGATTGTGCTGCTGCATCCCGTGGCCGTCCTCGCACTCCTGATCATTCAATGGCAAGCTGCCGTGATGCGGATTCAGCGACGACCCGCTTCGTGGCGCGGCCGGACGTATTTCGCAAGCGAGCCCATTGCCTCCAAGGATCGCGGATAAAATCGATGGGGCCATCGATCACTTTTCGCTCGCCGGCAACCGCTTGCTGATCTCATCTTCGATTGCTTCCAGCTCGTGCTCGGCCTGACGGACCTGGTCGTGCGCAGCTTCGACTCGGGTCTGATGCTCATACTCAGGAGTGTCCATCGCCTGTTCCAGGCCTTTGCGGGAGTCATGGAAATGGCCGGTGGCTTGACGCAGCTTCTCCATCAGCTCATCGGGCATTGGGTTGATACCTTGACTCATGATGCGGTACCTCGTTTGGGACCGAACGGACTGATTGCGGCGCGGCGTTCTGATCCGCGGAACGGGGAGCTTGCTGTGCGGCTACGGCAAAAGGCTCAATCTTGATCGTGTGATCCTTCGCCAGCGTCCACACCTTGGTGAACTCCGCGCCGAAAAACAAGATAAACGCGGAGTAGTAAACCCATAGCAGCACCGCCGCCAGCGAGCCAGCGGCACCAAACGCCGAAGTGGGTGCCGCCTTCTTGAAGTAAATCGCCAGACCGTATTTCCCGATCGTGAATAAAGCCGCCGTCAGCAGCGCGCCCGCACCCACGTGCCGCCAGCTCAACTGCACATCCGGGAGGAACTTGAAGATCGCCGCAAACAGAATCCACACCACGACAAACGAGACGATGACGTCGACTGCGATCAACAGCCACCCCGAGTTGGATATCAGCCAGTTCGCGAAGCTGCTCAACACAGCGGTGAGAAACATCGACACCAGCAGCAGGAACGCGATGCCGAACACCATGCCCAGCGACAGCAGACGATTGCGAATAAAGGCGTATATCCCACGGTTGGGGGCCGGCTTAACACCCCAGATGGTATTCATCGAATCCTGCAGTTCGACAAATACCCCGGTTGCGGAAAAGAGCAGGACCAGCGTGCTGACAATCGTCGCGACATGCCCTCCGCCTGGCTTGCTCGTGCCGTCAAGCATGGGTTTGATTGCGTCGGCTGCCTGCGAGCCCATCAGCTGGCTCATCTGCCGCATGATCTGCTGGCGTGCGACTTCCTGTCCATGCCAGATCATGGCAACGACCTTGAACGTGATCACCAGCAGCGGGGCCAGGGACAAGATCGTGTAGAGCGAGAGCGCGGCCGAGAGGCGCATCGCGTTATCGGCGAGCCAGTTTTGACCAGTACTTCGAAGAATTCCCCAAAACCCGCCGCCGCCTTTGGCGGATGACGGGACGGACATTGTTGCAGACTGCGCCATCGGTCGGCGATTTCAGCGAACCGCATACCAGACCTGGCTCAGGACCACCGGGCCGCCGAACATCCCTACAAAATATCCAGCTTTCTGCCGAAATAATCCTGTTTTAACTTCTGCTTTGCCAACGCAAGCGTTTCCTCGGCAACGACATTGGCGCGTTGCGTGCCGGCACTGAGGGCGTCCATCACGTCTGCGGGCCGAGCTTCGTACTGCTTTCGCCGTGCGCGGATCGGCGCGATCAGCGTGTTGAGCACTTCCACGAGCTTGCGCTTGATGACCACGTCACCGACTTTTCCCTGGCGGTAAGCCTCCTGCTGGTCGGCGATCCATGCGGTGTCGGTGTTGAACGTCTCGTGGAAGATCCACAGAGGATTGTTCTCGACGGTGCCGGGATCGGTCGCGCGGATGCGCTTGGGATCGGTGTACATCCCCATCACCTTCTTCTGGACGGCGTCCGCATCATCCGACAGAAAGATGGCGTTGTTGAGCGACTTGCTCATCTTCAAAAGCTCGCCGCTTGGCCCGGGCCCACCCGTGCCGACAAGACGCTTCACCCGCCCGAGCTTCGGCTCGATGATCGGAAAAAGGCCGCCGGCCTTGACGTAATCTTTGTCCTGCGTCTGGGGATCGACATCGCAATAGAGCTGATTGAATCGCCGGGCGACTTCGCGCGTCAGCTCCAGATGCGGCAACTGATCTTCGCCGACGGGTACCATGGCCGGACGGAAAGCCAGGATGTCGGCGATCTGCCCGACGGGGTACCAGAGGAAGCCAAATGAGTAATTTTCGCCCAGTTGCTTATCGCGGATCTCGTCCTTGAGCGTCGGGTTTCGCATGAGTCGCGGATACGGAATGAGCATTCCAAAATAATTGGCCAGCTCGTCAATGGCCGGCACCTCGCTTTGAATGAAGATCGTGCTCTTGCCCGGGTCGATGCCGGCGGCGAGGTAGTCGGTTGCGATATCGATCACGCTCTGCCGAATATCCGCAGGAGTGTCGGCACGCGTGGTAAAGGCGTGTTTGTTGGCAATGATGAAGTAGCAGTCGTAGGCATCCTGCAGCGCCAGCCGGTTCTCGATGCTGCCGACGTAATGGCCCAGATGGAGTTTTCCGGTGGGCGTATCGCCCGTAAGAATGCGGGGGAGATCGTTATTCACGCGCTGGTTTTCCGCCGACGCATGCGGATTGTCAAGCCATGGGGAGAAGATAAGAGCCGCGAAGACGCGAAGACGCGAAGGCAGACGCGAAGGAAAATTCTTCTAAATTGGGAAGAAGCAGGCCCAGTCACTCTCGAGAGGTGCGCCTGCACAATTCTTCTTTCTTCTTCGCGGCTGTCTTCGCGCCTTCGCGTCTTCGCGGCTCTTCTCTTTCGTTGTTGCGAGCGGAGCGAGGCCTCTCGTGATTTTACGCCGCTTCGGTGACCAGACGCAGCGGCGGCTTGGCGCGATCGGGGTCGGCCGCGGAGCGGTCGGCGTGATACTCGCGGACGCACTGCGACAACGCGGCAATCGCGGCGTCTCGATCTTTGGTGGCGGCTTCGCTCAGCAGCTTCAAGTGGATCGCGATCGTGCGGGCGTCCGCAGACGCGAGTTGCCAGACGCGGATCTTGGGGTGGGCAGTCGGCTTGGTCTGTTCATCGTCCTTGGCCAATTCCTCATAGAGTTTTTCGCCCGGGCGAATTCCCGTGAAACGGATGGCAATATCGCGATGCGGCTCCAGCCCGCGCCGGCGGATCATCATCGTGGCCAGGTCGAGAATGCGAATCGGATCCCCCATGTCCAGCACGAAGATTTCGCCCCCCTTCCCGATTGCGCCGGCTTGCATCACGAGCTGGCTCGCTTCGGGAATCGTCATGAAATAGCGACGCATGTCGGCGTGAGTCACGGTGACGGGCCCGCCCGCATCGATCTGCCGTTCAAAAATCGGAACAACGCTCCCGCTGCTCCCCAGAACGTTGCCAAAGCGCACGGCAACGAATCGCGTCCGGGGCGCGCCATCCGTCGGACGGCATGCACCCGTCAGACTCTGGATGTAGAGTTCGGCAAACCGCTTCGTGGCTCCCATCACGCTGGTGGGATTGACGGCCTTGTCGCTGCTGACCATGACAAACGCCGCCGACCCGCCCGCCAGTGCCGCGTCAGCGATGGTGCGCGTGCCGAAAATGTTGTTGGCGATCGCCTCCCAGGGATGCGCCTCCATCATCGGCACATGCTTGTGGGCAGCGCAATGGAAGATGACCTGCGGCCTCTCGACCGCGAAGAGCTTCCCGACCCGCATGGGATCAGTGATATCCACCATCGCGGCGCGGATGTCCGCGCCAACCCATTGATGGCGCAATTCGCGATCGATTTCGAAAAGGCTGTTTTCCCCGCGTTCCAGCAGCACGAGCCGTTGAGGGCAGAATTTCATCGCCTGCCGGCAGATTTCCGAACCGATGCTCCCGCCCGCCCCGGTCACGAGAACGCGCTTGCCCGCAAGAAAACGCTGCAACTCGGGCGTGTCGAGATTGACCGGCGGTCGGCCCAGCAGTTGGGAAAGATCACCATGGACCGCTGCAGCGCGCCGCGCGCGCACTGCCGACGAGAACCGTTCCAGCGCTCGATGGATGACGCCGCCTCCATGCCGCATCACTCCATTATCGGCCGCGGCAAGCGGCAAGCTTCAATATCTTGCAAAGCGAAGATTGATACTCGTGTTCGCGCAAGGGTCATTGACGAAACCGCGAGCAAGCTCGGCGACTCCACGGGGAGGAAGCGGAGGTTTCAAACATCCGCTGTTCCCCCTGCATCAAAGGGTCGGAGAGCGGCTCATCGTTGAGCCGCTCTCCGTGGGGTTACCCTGCTATCGCGAGGGGAACAAATTACCCGAGCAGCTTCAGAATCGCCTGCGGCTGGGAATTCGCCTGGGCGAGCACGGAAACGTTGGCCTGCACCAGGATCTGAGCTCTGGTGAGATTGGCGGTTTCCTGCGCGAAGTCAGCATCTTCGATGTTGCTTTCACTGGCGGTGACGTTTTCCAAGGCCACGTTGAGGCTGTTGGTGTTCGCGTCGATCACGTCCGACTGGAACGCGCCAAGCCGGCCTCGGAGAGTCGCCACCTGGCTGATCGCGTCGGTGATGATCTTCTGCGCCTGAATCGTGTTGCCCGATTGCAGGGACGCGGTGCCGCCGCTGGCAAGACCCGAGAGGTATCCGTCGGTGCTGTTGCCCAGGCTGCCGGTGCCTACCGCCGCAACACCGATCTGAACCTGTCCGGGTGCGGTGACTTCCGAGCCGAGCTGGAATTTGGCGCCGCCGCCGGTGATGTAGAAGTTGGTGACGCCGCCCGCCGCCGAGGTGTTCTGAGCAAATGCGCTGCTGAGATTCAGCGTCAGGTCGAGGGTGCCTGCTCGGATGGACGCGACGGTGCCTTGCACGCTTGCCTGGCTTCCGTTGATGTCGACAGTGGCATCGGCGCCGTTGTTCTTCCCGTTGACGAACGAACCGGCGATCGTCTTGATGCTGACGAACTGGGCCGATCCGTAGGCCGTCGAGTTGATCTTCAGCGAACCGTTGGCCGCCACTGTCGCGCTGACACCGGTTGACGCCTTGAGCTGGTTGATCGCAACCGAGATGGCGCTGTTGTGCGCGCTGGCGGCAAAGGAGAGTTGCTCGGTGCCGATCGACCCGGTCACCTCGATGGTGGTCGGTGTCGTGCCGATACCCGACGACGCATACGTCAACGTCCCGAGCTTGGCGCTGGCGAGCACTTGCACGGCGACGTTCACCGATCCGCCCTGAGGAATCTGCGCGGCATTCACCTGAACGTTGCTGATGTCGCTCGCGTTGACGCCGCTGTTGGTGTAGTCCAGCGATCCGTTGAGAAGCTGAATGCCGTTGAACGAAGTCGTATTCGAGATGCGATTGATGCTGTTGAGAATCGAATCGACCTGGAGCTGATTGGCGGCCAATTCATCGGGCGAGAGAGCGCCGCCGTTGGCGGCCTGGTTGTTGAGGCTCTGCAGTTGCAGAAGCAGTGACGAGACTTCATTGAGCGCGCCGTCGGCCGTGTTGAGGACGTTTCCGGCCTGCTGCGAATTGCTGATCGCCTGGTTGATCCCGTTGATTTCGCTTTTGAGCGACTCGCTGGCGATCAGCCCTGCCGGATCGTCTTTGCCGCTGTTGATCTTCAGGCCCGTCGACAGACGGTTGAGACTCTGAGACAGCGACGCCTGGTTGGTGCTCAACGCATGCAGCGCCGCAAGTGAATTAATATTGGTATTGATCTGACCCATGATATCCTCCGTGATATTGGTTCGCCGCGGCGAACCTGTTGGAGTGCCGGAGTTCCGTCTCCGGCACGAAGTTATTGAATCAACGCGTTCCGCACCCGGTGAATAGTCCGGTTGCGGCCCGTCACGAATCGAAAGCGACGTCCAGGTCGCGTCCAAATCGCGCTAACACGATTTTGCTCTGAGTGAATCTGACCGCAGCCATGGCGGCGGCGCGGACTCGATCAGGCGAAATTGAAAGGTGAACTGCCGGCGCTCCGCCCGGCGGAGGAAGGAAGTGTATTGCGGGTTGCGAACCTCCTTGTTCGAGACTCATCTGAGCCGGCCGAATCCGTTCGGCCGCCGCGGCGGTTTCTCATCGCCGCTGTACGTTCCGCAATCATGTTCGGATGAACCGAGGCGCAAACTTTAACCGTCGTGAGCGCAGCTGCTGCGCCCGATGAAGGGCTGATAATAGCCTTTATAGGATGCCCACAAGGCGATCGTGCAGAACTTGCGCGTCAGGCGGAGAGGACAATCGAGTTCCGCATTCCGGGAAGCGATTCGCATTGCGAAGAGTTGCAAATTGCAAATTGGGGATTGCAAATTGCAAATTGGAAACCGGGGACGTCTCCCCCCTCCCAACAATTTGCATTTTGCATTTTGCAATCCCCAATTTGCAACTCTTCAACTGACTCCTCGCGCCTGACCCCTGAACCCTGAACCCTGAACCCTGACATCTCTTATCCCCCCCCGCTGCCGATCATGTCCGCCTGCGGCTGGGTCATCCGCTTCGCGTCCATCGCTTTCGCAAGCTCCGCTTCGCCCAGGAGCTTCTTCTCGGTGGCGATCTGCCGGACGGTCTTGCCGGTCTTGAAGCTTTCTTTTGCGACTTCAGCAGCTTTGTCATATCCGATCAGCGGGGCCAGGCTCGTGCACATCGCCAGGCTTTGCTCGACCAGCCCTTCACAGCGTTCGCGATTCACCTCGATTCCTGCCGCACACCGATCGGCAAAGACCCGCGATGCATGGGCGAGCAGTTCGATCGACTGCAAAATGTTGAACGCCATCACCGGCATCATCACGTTCAGCTCGAAGGTGCTCCCCATCGCGCCGCCCCACGCGACCGTCGCGTCGTTGCCAACCACCTGCGCGGCGACCTGCAGCATCATCTCGCTCATCACCGGATTGACCTTGCCCGGCATGATCGAACTGCCCGGCTGCGTCGACGGAATCGACAGCTCGCCGATCCCGCAGCGCGGCCCGCTGGACAGCCAGCGGATATCGTTGGCGATCTTGGTCAGGCTGACCGCGATCGTCTTGAGCAAGCCGCTGGCTTCCACGATCCCGTCCTTCGCCGCCTGCGCCTCGAAATGATTGTGTGCTTCGACAAACGCGATGCCCGTCGCGTCCGCAATCAATGCAATGGCCCGCTTCGCGAAATCGGGATGGGAGTTAATCCCGGTGCCAACGGCGGTTCCTCCCAGCGGCAATTCGAGCAACGCGTGCAGGGCCCTTTTGCGCGATCCACCGAAAGTCGAGCCTGGGCCGCGTATCCGCCCAGTTCCTGCCCCACGCGCACGGGCGTGGCATCCTGAAGGTGCGTGCGCCCGATTTTCACGATGTCGTCAAACTGATCGGCCTTTTGCCCAAGCACCTCTGCCAGATGGCTCAGCGCCGGGACGAGCGCCTGCTTGATCGCAACCGCTGCCGAAACGTGCATCGCGGTGGGAATAACGTCGTTGGAGCTTTGCTCCATGTTGACGTGATCGTTGGGATGGACCGGCTCCTTGCCCCCGCGACTGCCGGTGGCAATTTCATTGGCGCGGCTGGCGATCACCTCATTGGTGTTCATGTTCGTCGACGTGCCCGAGCCGGTCTGGAAAATATCGACGACAAAGTGCGAGTCCAGACGCCCGTCGATCACGTCCTGCGACGATTTGAGAATCAGCTCCAGCCGGCGCTCGTCGAGCAAACCCAATTGCCGATTCACTCTGGCACACGACGCCTTGATCAGGCCCATGGCGGCAATGAACTGCCGCCCGAATCGCAAATTCGAGATCGGGAAATTCTCCGCCGCCCTGGCGGTCTGCGCGCCGTAATACACGCCTGCCGGCACCTTCATCTCCCCCATCGAATCCTTTTCCGTCCGAAATTGCTCAGGCATCGAGTTTCTCCAAGGTATGAAGCCAGCCATTATTCGACAGCGCGCTACGCCCGGCAAGCATCCCGGTTTGACTCACAATGAGAGTGTGACGCTCGAAAGCGGCGATCGGCTCCGCGTAGGGCGGGATTCATCCCGCCGATTTGTTGGCCGGCCGGGAAAACGGCGGGATGAATCCCGCCCTACGATCGCAAGATCCGCAATGCCTTCTTCCAGTCCCGGCCTCTTCGCGGTTCTTATGCGATGCTCATTCACGGCTTGGACGGCTGCGCGCAGCGGCGCTATCATCTCGCCATGCGCATTGTTTTCTCCTGCGTTGCATTCATCGCACTGATTCCATCTCTCGTCCTTGCTCAAGCGCCGACATCGGCGCCGGCGACCCAGCCTGGAGCGGCGCTCTCGGGACCAGGCGGTCCTGAAAAGCTGTCGGTCAGTGAAGGCCAGATCACCATCGACGGAAAGCCCCTGAAGTATCGCGCTACTGCCGGGCGCATTGGCGTGCATGACGACGCCGACAAACCGAAGGCCGATTTCTTTTTCGTGGCGTACGAGCGACTCCCCGCCGGCGAAGACGCTTCCAAGCGACCCATCACGTTTCTCTTCAATGGCGGGCCCGGCTCGGCTTCCGTTTGGCTGCATCTGGGCGCGGTCGGGCCGCAACGCGTGGCGCTCGACGAAACCAGCGACTTGCCGCTCCTGCCCTATCATCTTGAAGAAAACCCCGACACCTGGCTTGCCGCCAGCGACCTTGTTTTTATCGATCCCGTCGGCACCGGTTACAGCCGCCCGGCGCAGGGGGAGAAGCCAGAACAATTTTTCGGTGTCAACGAAGACATTCACTGGGTGGCGGAATTCATCCGGCTGTACACCACCCGCTACCAGCGCTGGCTCTCCCCCAAATATCTGGCCGGTGAAAGCTATGGCACCACCCGCGCGGCCGGTCTGTCCGACTACCTGCAGCAGGCGGATGGAATCGGGCTCAATGGAATCATCCTGATTTCGTCGGTACTGAACTTCGCGACGATCGAGTCCGGGCCGGGGAATGACCTGCCTTATCAACTCTATCTGCCGAGTTACGCGGCCGTGGCGTGGTATCACCACAAGCTCGCCCCCGATCTGCAGGCGGATCTGCAGAAAACCATCGCCCAGGCAACGCAGTGGTCAATCGAAACCTATGGCCCGGCGCTGGCCCGCAACGCCGCGCTCTCCGCCGACCAGCGGAGCGCGATCAACACCACGTTGGCGCGGTTCACCGGGCTTCCGCTCGACTTCGTCGAAAAAGCGGATTTGCGCATCCGGCCCGATCGTTTCGAAGGAGCGCTGCTCGCCGATCAGCGGCAGGTCATCGGGCGATTTGACGGCCGTCTCACCGGCTTCAATGCCGAGCCATTGGACAACTCTGCCACCTTCGATCCGAGCTTTCAGCCGTATCTCTCCGCCTACACCGCGACGTTTAATAACTACGTGCGGCAAACCCTCAAGTATGAGAATGATCTCACCTACGAAGTGCTCACCGGCAAAGTCCAGCCATGGAACATGGGACAGGCCGGAAACGGTTATCTCGATGTTTCGCGCACGCTCGCCAGCGCGATGACCGACAACCCCAACCTGCGCGTGATGTTCGCCAGCGGTTACTTCGACCTGGCGACGCCCTTCGCCGCCGCAAACTACAGCATCGACCACATGCAGCTCAGCCCGGAACTGCGGAAACATATCATCCACAACTTCTATGAGGGGGGGCACATGCTGTATCACAAGCGAACGTCGCTGACGAAGCTGGGGGAGGACGTTCGGGCGTTTGTGTCAAAATCAGAATGACGAAACCAGAAACCAGAATCAAATTTGATTCTGGTTTCGGGTTTCGTCGTTCGGATTTTAAGCCTATCCCATCGCCGGCTCCGGCGTCCCTGCCGCATGGCCGCCGTTGCCGTTGCCGTCCTGGCCAAGGGGGAACTTTGGAGTCACCGTTTCGTCGTGGCCGTGAATGATGCGCGTGGAACGGAAGAACGAGGTGCGATCGAGCACCTTCTCCTGGAAGTCTTCAAGACACAGATAAATCACCGGCGTGATGTACAGCGTGATGAACTGCGAGACGATCAAGCCGCCGACGATGACCAATCCCAGCGGCCGGCGCGAATCGGCGTCGTTGCCAATGCCCAGCGCCAGCGGCAGGGCGCCCATCAAGGCAGCCAGCGTGGTCATGATGATCGGACGGAAGCGGTCCATGCTCGCGTCATGAATCGCCTTCTCGGCCGAGTCCCCACGCGCGACGCGCTGCAGCGCGAAGTCGACGATCATGATTCCGTTTTTCTTCACGATCCCCATCAGCATGAACATGCCGACGAACGCGTAGAGGGAGGCCTCCTGCCCGAAGAGCGCCAGCGTCGCCAATCCCCCGACCAGCGCCACTGGCAATGATGAAAGCACCGTGAGCGGATGCACGTAGCTCTCGTAGAGGATGCCGAGGATCACGTACATGACGAAGACGGCGAGGATCATGAGAATGACGAGGGTATTAATCGTCTCGCTGAAGGTCTGAGCCTCTCCCTGCAGGCTGCCGCGGATGGTGACCGGCACGACCTCTTTCGCCGCGTTCTCGATGAATTTGGTCGCTTCGCCGATCGACGCGCCCGGCTTGAGGTTGAACGAAATCGTCACTGCCGTGAACTGGTTCAGATGGTTGACCGTCTGCAGCCCAAGAGACTGATGCCACTTCACAACCGCATTCAGCGGGACGAGATTTTTTCCATCGTCCGAGCGGACATAGAGCAAGCTCAGGTTCTCCGGCAGCGCGCGGTCCGAGTCGGCACACTCCAGAATCACCTGGTACTGGTCCGTCGGCTTCTTGATCAGATACAGGTAATTCTGCGAATAGGCATTTCGCAGCAGGTTTTCGATCCTCGCAACCGACACGTTGTAGGTTGCCGCCTTGTCGCGAAGGATGTCCACGTCGAGGTTCGGGGTGTTGGCGAAGTAGTCGGAAGTGACCGGCTGAACGAAGCCGTCATAGGTGCGCATCTTTGCCAGGAGCTTTTCCGCAACGTCGTAGACTTCTTGCGGATTCACGCCGGAAAGGGCGTAGGCGTACTGCCCTTGATTCTGATTGGTCGCGCCCGTGCTGATCTCCAACACCGGGAAGGGACGCAGGAATGGAATGATTCCCGGCACGGTGCCAAACAGACCGCCGCCGAGCTCTCCGACGACCGCCTGGATCGGCTCGCGCTCCTTGCGATCCTTCAGGAACGCCAGCACGATTCCCATATTCGAATTGATGAACTGTCCGTTGCCGGTCATCGTGAACGTCATCCCGACGTTCGGATTGGTCTGGAGGATTTTCTCCGACTGAAGCTGATACTGGCGCATCTGCTGGGGCGACGAGCTGTCCTGAGCGATGAACGCGCCCCAGATGAATCCGCTGTCGCCGACGGGAAGGAACGATTTGGGGATTTGCACGAGCAGAAGAATCGTGCCCGCAAGACAGATCAGCCAGATGGCAAGCGAGAGGACGCGCAGATGCAGGAAGAACGTGAGCGATCGGCCATACCAGTCGAGCACGCGATGCTCGATGCCGCCAACCACGCGCTCGATGACGGTTTTCTTGTGGCCCTTCTTGCGTTCATCGAGCAGGCGTGAGCACATCAGGGGCGTCAGTGTCAGCGAGACAATGCCCGATGCGAAAATCGCGACGATAATGCAGACCGCGAACTCGCGGAAGATGCGTCCGACCAGGCCGCTCATCAGCACCAGCGGCAGGAACACCGCCGCCAGCGAAATGGTCATCGCCAGGATCGTGAAGCTGATTTCCGATGCGCCGTGCAACGTCGCCGTGAGCGGGCTCTCGCCGTACTGCTCCATCCGGCGCACAGTGTTTTCCAGGAAGACGATGGCGTCATCGACGAGGAAGCCGATCGCCAGCGTCATCGCCATCAAAGAGAGATTGTCGAGGCTGTAACCCAGAACCCACATGACGACGAACGTCAGGAGCAACGACAGCGGCAGCGCCACCACCGGAATCAGCGTGTCCTTGGCTCGCCCGAGGAACAGATAGATCACCATCACCACCAGCACGAAGGCGATGATGAGCGTCAGCTTCACATCCTGCACCGAATTCACGATGGAGACCGAGCGATCGTAGATTGGCGTGATCTCAACGGATTGAGGCAGTTCTTTGCGGACGATGGGAAGCAGTTCCCGCGCCTCTTTGGAAACTTCGACGGCGTTCGCGCCTGCCTGGCGGAAGACAGCGACGACGACCGTCGCGGTCGGCGTGGTGTGCCCGCGCGCCCAGAATCGCATGTTGATGCGCTCGTCCTGGATGGAGTCCTTCGCCTCCGCAACGTCCTTCAGATACACCGGAGCATTGTTCCGCCACGCGACAACCAGGTTGTCGTACTGCTCCGCAGTGTCGAGCTGGCCGTGAGGCTGCAGGAGCAGTGTTCGGTCCGGGCCATCGAACTGGCCAGCGCCCTGATAGCTCGTTCCGGCCTGAATGGCGGCGGCCAATTCGTCGATCGCAATGCCGCGAATCGCCATCGCAGAGGGATTGGCCTTGATGCGGATGGCTCCCTTGGTGCCGTAGACCACCACGCGGCTGACGCCCTGCAGAATACTGATCCGCTGTCCCACCTGCGTGCTCGCGTAGTCATACACCTTTGCGGCGGTGACCGTGTCGCTGGTGAGCGCCACATACAGAATCGGCTGATCGTTCGGATTGGTCTTTGCGAGCGTCGGCGGCGACGGGAGGTCGACGGGCAAACTTCCGCTCGCCTGCGAAATGGCCGTCTGCACGTCAGTCGCAGCAGCGTCGAGACTCTTGCTCAGCGCGAATTGCAAGGTAATGCTGCAATTTCCCTGCTGGCTCTTGGACGTAACGATGTCCAGGCCGGGGATCTGCATGAACTGCCGTTCCAACGGCGTGGCGACATTATTCGCCATCGTGTCAGGGCTGGCGCCGGGATACGCCACCTGCACCTGGATCACGGGATAGTCGACCGCCGGCAGATCGTTGACCGGCAGCGATCGATACGCGATGACGCCGAACAGGATCGCCGACACCGTCAGCAGCGTCGTCATCGCCGGGCGACGAACGAAGGGATCGGAAAGATTCGTCACGACTTGCCCCCCGCGTCTGCAACAGGCTGTGTCGCAGGTTCGGGCTTGTTGAACCGCACCGGCGCGCCCGGCCCGAGCGTGAGTTGCCCGGTCACCACAATTTTCTCGCCAGCTTTCAAACCCGATTCGATCGCCACCTGCTCGCCCAGGGCTCCCTGCCGTTGGCCCACCTTCACCGGCCGGGGTTGGACGGTCATATCGCTGCCAATGACATACACAAACGTCCCCTGCTGGCTCAACTGGAGCGCATCTGCGGGAATGACGGCCATGTTATTTAATGTCGTGAGGATCAGGCGCACGCGCACGAATTGGCCGGGCCAAAAGAGGTGGTCCGAATTCGGCAGGGTCGCCCGGAGCTTGATGGTGCCGGTGCCGTTGGCTACCGCGTTGTCGAGGAATGTCAGTGATCCGTCGTGCGCCGCATCGGTCGATTCGGGCAGCGCGCTGGTCGCCGGCCCGTCACGCGGAATGCGTACCGTCACCTTCAGGGCGCCGCTTGCCATGTTGCGCTGAATTTCCGGGAGCTCGGCTTCAGTCGCGGTGAAATCAACGTAGACCGGATCGAGGCGCTGAATGCTCAATAACGGCGAATCCTTGTCGGAGCGCACCACATTGCCGATATCCACCAGTCGCTGCCCGGCTCGTCCGTCGATCGGCGAGACGATTGAGCAGTATTCGAGATTCAGCTTGGCGGTCTCCACCGTCGCCGCGTCTATTTTCACCGACGCATCCTGCGAGTCGGCGGTATATCGCGCCAGGTCGTAGTCGGCGGGGCTGACCAGCTTCTTTTCGAAGAGCTGTTCCTGCCGTATCGCGTTGGCCCGAGCGTTGGCGGCAAGCGCACGGTCCTTGTCGTATTGTGCCTCCGCGCCGGCCAGCGCCGCTTCATAGGGTCGCGAGTCAATCTTGAAGAGCTTGTCCCCTTTCTTCAGATCCGCACCGTCCTGGAACTGAATCTCCATGATCCTGCCGGACACCTGCGGCTCGATGCTCACGCTCTCGCGCGCGACGCAGGTGCCGATCTCGTCGAGATAGACCGGCACATCCCGCGTGACCACATCAGCCGCCACGACCAGCGTCGGCGGACGCCCGCCGCCCGGAGGCGCGCCGGCGCCCGGCGCGGCGCCCGAGGGCTTGCAGCCGACCGCGCCTGCCAGCAACAGCAGACCAACACATGAATGTCGCATCGGCGGAAACTTCCGCATCACGCTTCTCCCTGACAGTTGATCACCCGCAACACCAGATCGATCACTTCCCGCACCTCTCGCCGGGTTGGCGAGGTCGTCCCCATCAATCGAAGTCCCGCCAGGGAATTCCAGAGAAAGCGGGCCACCGTGCGGGCATCGAGATTCGCGTCGATGTCCCCCTCGCGCTGCCCGCGTTCGACCAGCCGCGCCAAATAGCGGGCATTGCGCTTCCCCACCCGTTTCATCCACGCGGCAACTTCCGCGTCATGCGGCACAAGCTCCATAGCCGCTTTGCACAGCAGACATCCCCGCCGGCCGTCTTCGCCCGCGCACGAATCGGCCGACGCGCGAATCCAATTCTCAATCACGTCCCGCGCCCGCCCCGGCTGGTCGAGAATCTCCCGAATCTTCGCCCACCCCTGCTCATCGTAGCGATCCAGCGCTGTCAGAAAGAGACTGTGCTTGTCCCCGAAGCTTCCATACAGACTTCCACGGTTCAGCCCGGTCTCTTCCAACAGATCATTGACCGACGTTCCCGCGTAACCGCGCGTCCAGAACGCCTCCATCGCGTCCTGCACCACCACGTTGGTATCAAATTCCTTCGGCCGAGCCACAGACCCCAGTGTAGCGGTTCTGGAACGAAAGGTCAAAAATGGTTCTGGTGATTGGTGATTGGAACGTGACAGAGATGAAACGTGAAAACGTGAAGCGCGAAAAGGCCCCTTGTCACGTCTTCACGTTTCGCGTTTCATCCTCCCCGTCACGTTCCACGTTCCAATCACCCGACCTACATCCCATGAATCAGCAAAATCAACCAGACCGCGAGAAAGCCCGGCGGGAGGAGCAGCGGGCTGGCCTGGCCCATGAAATAGTTGTGCGAGTACCCCTGAACGGGGGGAAGCCCGTGGTCGGGCGCGTGCTCAACATGCATTGCGTACAGGCGTCGCAGGCGGCGCATCGCCAGAATTGCTCCCGCGCAACTGACCTGAATGAGAAGACAGACGAAAATCGCCAGCACCGGGATGATGGAGAAAAGAATGCGCTGTTGCGCATTGACCCACGGGGGCTTGAGTCCGGTCAGATTGCTCACGACGATCGCATATGCGGAGAAGAGAAACGATTGCGAAGCGACGAACCAGTTGAGGCGCGTGCCGATCAGATTGTCCTCGTGCTCGATCTGGCTGCGAATCAGCTTGTAAAACTCCTCGGAGCTGAACCGCGGCGCGGATTTGGTCTTCGCGGTCATGATGTGGTCCTGGACAGATGTGCCGCCGCATCCTCCAGGTCTTTGGCAACATAGTCCACGAAACTGAAATCCTGCCAGCTTGTGTATTGCGAGGGCACGGCAATCGTGCAGGCTCCCGCGCGTTTTCCAGCCAGGGCGCCGTTGGACGAATCCTCCAGCACCGCGCAGGCGTCGCCGCTGAGTCCGAGCTTTGCCATGGCCTTGAGATAGATCTCCGGCGAGGGCTTCCCATTGACCACGTCGTCGGAAGTCTGCAGCGCGTCGAATCGGGATGCGATGCCGAGTTGTCCGATGACCACGTCCAGGAACCGCCGCGTCGCGCTGGTCGCGATGGCCAGCCGGTACTTCCCTTGAAATGCGTCCAGCGTGGCCAGTAGTCCAGGCATTGGCTTCACGCCCCGCTGGAGCATCGCAAACACTTCCGTATCCCGCCGCTCCAGCAGTTCCTGCGGAGCCACGGTCAGGCCCAGATCCTTCGCGTAAATCTGCATCGACTCGATCGGCTTGCGCCCCATCATGTTTCCCAGCGTTTTGTCCGTCACCTCTTTCCCAAACGACCGCGCAATCCGCCTTCCCACATCCCAGTAGGCGCTTTCGCTGTCGATCATCAGGCCGTCCATATCGAAAATGACCGCGCGTATCTGCCGGCGGCGGTCCATCCCCCCGGGTGAAGCTTCCTGAGTCATGCTGGCAAACTGTAGCGATTCTCCCGCGTCGCGAAACGCTCGGACTTGCCGTGCAAGGTGATGAAGCGGTTCCCGCGCCTAGTCCAGCAAATTGAAACTGTCGCCACAGACAGCGTTTAGTTAAGATTCCATGGTCGTTCGGATATACCACCCTCGTGGAGTGCCATCGCAAGAGATTCATGATGAACATTGCTCCTTCCCGCCCTTTTCCGAGCGTTTCTGCCCGCATCACTCGCATGGCCGCCGTTTGTTCGTGTGGATTGACTGCGTTTATTGTGATCGCCCTCGTGATTGCAGCGACAGCGGGCGCGGCGGAAAAGAAACCGAAGAAGCCCACGCCAACAAAAGAGGCGGCTCCTGTGGTGGAAGGGCCCGTCACGCCCGAGCAGATCGACGAGGCGATTAAAAAAGGGGTCGCGTACATTTACTCTCAGCAAAAAGCCGGCGGGCATTGGGAAACCTCCGAAACCCGCGTCGGGACCGCCCATGACTGGCAGAAGACGCAGGGAGACGCCTTTGGCGGATTCACGTCGCTGGCGACCTACGCGCTCCTGGCCGCGGGCGAATCGCCTCAGGACAAACGGGTCGCCAGCGCCATCAGCTTTCTCAAAAAAGCCGATGTGATCGGCATCTATTCGCTTGGGCTGCGGGCGCAGGTATGGCATATACTTGCGGGAAATCCCAAAGACCGGGGCGAGCTGAAAGAGTACATCGACCGTGACATCGATCGGATTGTGGGTGGAGTGAACACCACCGGCGACAACCGCGGGCTCTGGGACTACGGCAGCGGCAAGGGAAACCGCATGGATCACAGCGTGAGCCAGTACGGCATTCTCGGGCTCTGGGCGCTTGAGGATGCGGGGGGCAGGGTCGACACCCGCTACTGGCACACCTTCGACGAAATCTGGCGGCAGGCGCAGTTCAACGACGGGGGATGGGCCTACGATTCCTCGCCAACGCATAAGGGCAGCCAGCCCAACGCCAGCGCCTCCATGACCGCGGCAGGCATCGCCACGCTCTTCATCACCCAGGACGAAACCTTTTCCGACGTCGGCGAGCACCACGGCAATATCTTCAACGCCAACATCGAAAACGGGCTGCGCTGGATGACCAAGCATTTCCACGAGGTCGAAACCACCTACGCGTGGTACGGCGTCGAACGCATCGGCGTCGCCAGCGGCACCAAGTATTTTGGAACCACCGACTGGTTTGAAAAAGGCGCGGAGCATTTTGTCGCCACCCAGGAGAAAGATGGCCGCTGGCCGCTCCGCGGCGTTGGCAACAATCTGACAGATACCTGTTTCGCGGTTCTCTTCCTTTCCCGCGGCCGGGCGCCCGTCATGATGAACAAACTGCACTACGAATTTGAGAAAGGAGGCAAATCCGCCGACGCCGACTGGAACAATCGTCCGCGCGACGTGGCCAATCTCGCCAAATGGACCGGCGATCAGATCGAAACCAATCTCAACTGGCAACTGGTTACGCTTGAAGTCCCTGCCGCCGAACTGCGCGATGCCCCCATTCTCTATCTGGGCGGAGACCAGGAGCTGAATCTCAGCGATGCCGATGAAAAGAAGCTCAAGGAATTTATCGATACCGGCGGGATGATCGTCGCAAACGCCGATTATAACAGCAAGCCGTTCAGCGACAGCTTTCTGAAGCTCGGCACCAAACTGTTCGGCTACGAATTTCGTGAGCTTGAGCCGAACAGCCCGATCTTTCGCGAGGAGATGCCCATCGTCAAAGGTCATTTCAAAGTGCTGGCACTGACCAATGGCATCCGAGAGCTGATGATTCTCCTGGACGGCGGCGATCCGCCCCGGGTCTGGCAGAGCCCGCCGACCGGCGCCAGGCCCGAAGCGCTCGGCCTGGGCGCGAACATTTTCCTGTATGCCGTCGATAAGAAAAACCTGCTGACGCGGGGTCAGAGCTGCCTCGTGCTTCCCAACCCCAAAATCAAGAACGAGCGGACGATCCGCGTTGCCCGCCTCCAGTATGGCGGCAACTGGGACCCCGAGCCGGGCGGCTGGCCGCGGCTGGCGGCTATACTTCACAACGACTTCCACACCGACCTCGAAATAAAAACCATCAAGCTCGGCAGCGGTGAACTCAACGCCGCCCCCGACGAGAATGGCCCCAAACGCCCCTCCGCCGGTGAAATCCGCAAGCTCGCGTTCAAGAGAATCACGCCTCAGGAGATGGCCGCCACCGAAGGCGATGAGGACAAGCTCAAGGCGCTGTGCGCCGCCAAGGTCAAGGAAATCGAAGCCGAGTACGCCGCCGCGGACGAAAAACGACTTGCCGCCTCGGCTCGATTCAAGATCGCCGATCTCACCGGCACCACGCAGTTCAACCTCACCGACGCCCAGACCGACGAGCTGCGCAAGTTCGTCGCCAGCGGCGGCGTGCTCATCGTCGACGCCGGCGGCGGGTCCAACGAATTCTCCACCTCCGCCGAGTTGATGCTCCGCAACCTCTTCCCCGATTCCGCGGCCAAGGGCCTGTCGCTGCCCCTGCAGCCCGACGACCCTCTTTACACATTGCCCGACGCCAAAATTGAATCGATCCAATATCGCACCTTCGCACACACGACGCTGGGCAATCTTCGCACCGCCAGAATCTTCGGCATCACCCAAAACGGCCGCATCGCCGCCTATCTCAGCAAGGAAGACCTCGCCGCCGGCCTGGTGGGACAGCCGACCGACGGAATCATCGGCTACACTCCCGAAACCGCCACCCAAATCGTGCGCAACATGGTCCTGCTGAATGCTCCGCCGCCGGCGACGAAGAAGTGACTCAGGTGATTGGTGATTGGAACGTGACAGGAGAATTCGAGGGAGCGACGGGAGCAAGCTTTCCAATCGGTTCCCGCCGTGGCTTGCCCTTCGCGGAACAAAAGAATCGATCCCTCCACTAACGAGCAATCCATGCGATACGTAATGAAGAAAAAGCTTTTCTCCCTCGGCAGCGATTTCACCATCCGCGATGCCGACGGCAACGATGTCTTTTTCGTCGACGGAAAGGTCCTGACGCTGCGCGACCGGCTGATCTTCCAGGACATGCAGGGCAACGAACTGGCCGTCGTTCAGAAGAAGCTGCTTTCCTGGGGGCCGACCTATGAAATCTATCACGGCGGGGCGCTCAAGGCCGTCGTCAAGGAATCGCTCTTCACAATGTTCGGCCATCGCTTCACCGTTGACGACGAGCACGGCCCGGGCGATCTGGAAGCCCGCGGCAATTTCACCGACCACCAATACACGATCACACGCGGCGGACAGCAGATCGCTCAAGTCTCCGAAAAGTGGTTCAGCATCGCCGACACGTACGGCGTCGACATCGCCGACGGGCAGGACGACGTTCTCATTCTCGCCTGCACCGTTGTCATCGAACGATGCCAGGAGGAAGCGGTGCGCAAGCGGGAATGAAACTGCAGCTCGCGACCTTGCGGGGCGCTTCATCACCGGGTTCGTTCGTGGTTATCCGGGGTCAGCCGCGACGCGCAGCGGAGCGCGTATTCGAAGGAGAAGCAGCGCAAGTTCACACCGTCGCGCAATTCATGCGAATACGCGCTCCGCTGCGCGTCGCGGCTAACCACGAACGAACCCATCGAGCATGTTCACCCAGCTTTCCCAGACCCGTGCGCTGCCGCAAGGATCAACCGTTCCATCACCGCCGTGGCCGCCTCGGGCTCATACCCGAAGATTCCGTCCACCGGCTCTCCCACCAGTCCCGCGGAAAGATCGTCGGGGCTGAGAAACACCGCGTAGCGCTGGCCGATCTTGCTCGCCTTGACGCGCGGAACATCCAGCGCGCCCGCGCCTGCGCCCGGAAGCGTCGATATTGGACCTTCCCCAGCGGAACGCCGCCGGCGGAGTAAACCGGGTCATCGCTCGCGAGCGTGAGAAAGGGACTTCCAACGACGCCGGCGAGTTCCAGCTCGGCCGATGCCGCAAAGTCGGTTGAGCCGCCGGCGGCATCGACGATCAGGGTGCCGCCGGCGCTGAGGAATGCCTTCAGAGCAACCTTTTCTTCATCAGAGAGTCGTAGCGCGGTGGTGCCCGTCAGATGCGCGATTTTGCTCTTGCCCAGGTCCCCTTTCAGTCCGACCGGCGCCACATCCAGATCGATCTTCCGGCTGTTGTGCATCTGCGCTGCCAGCCGTCGCCATCCGCCCGGCTCGGGGTCCCAGTTGCCGGCGTACTTCAGCCGCGCCAGCCTGATGGTGGAGGTCGCGCTGATCGTCGTATCGGGAGTCACGATGATCTGCGCCCCCCGGTCGCGCAGCTGCCGGGTTCCCGCGGCATATTCGAAGACGTCGGCGCCCAGCTCGAACACCGACTCGCGCGTCCTGGTCTCCTTGAGCTGCCAGACTTTGCCAAAATCACCGTTGGGAAACAGGATCATCAACTCGCGCACGCCGTTGGACAGCCCGAGCACCATGGGGCGCAATTGCCATTTCTTGCTGGGAAACTGCTGGTCGGTAAAGATCGGATGGTTCGCCGGCAGCGCTCGAAATTCCGAAGCGGATATCTGCGCGCCCAGCTTCTCGAAGGTTTGCGCAAATGCGCCGCCGGCGCACTCCGCGTTGCCGACGATCATGCCGCCCGCTTCGATAAACTCGCGCAGCTTCGCCTTGGCGGCATCGCTCAGCACCAGCGGCTCGCTTCCCGCCAGATACAGAATCGGCGCGTCGTGATACTCCGTTGCCGGCGAAGAGAGAGTGACCACCGCCCAGGAAAGTTCCTGCTCGAGTCGCTCTCCTGTGAACTGCGCCAGGTTCGCCACGTCGTGCGGCCGGCGATTCCATCCGGCGGGCTTCTGCGGATCGGCGCTGTAGTCCAGCTTCTGCATCATCAGCGGCGCTCGCCCGTGCGAGAGAAACAGCAGCGCAAACGACGTATCCACCATGTCGCCCAGTCTCCTGTGATCTTCGCCGCTGGGGTCCCAGTGCCCGTCAGAGTTCTGCGAATTCACGAGCCATTGGGCGCCCTTCTCGAACCAGTTCACCGCGCCAAAAGATTTGATCCCGCTGGCGGCGCCGACGCGCTCCACTGCATAGAGGGCCGAGTAAGGGTAATTGCGCGGCGTTTCATCGCCATTGGCGATCTCGCCGTTGTGCAGGGCAAGCCAGCTGAGGCCGCGGTTAATGGCAGGGAGCGAAAAAGTCTGATGGCAATCGATGCTCTCCGCTTCGTGGAGCATGTCGGCGACGATGTACAGCGTCGCCACGCCGACCGCCGTAAGCCCCGCCGTTGGCGGGTGCCCGCTGTCGTCGTGTTGCTTGTACGTCCATCCGCCTTCGGGCAGTTGATGGTTGATCCAACCCTTTTCAACCAACTTCCAATAGTCGCCAGGCACCTCAATCCCCATCTGCTCGGCCGCGCTCATGCCCAGCACCGCATATTGCGCCCGGCTATGGCTGTAGGCCCTTGAGGTAATCGTGTAGCCGTACATTCCAGCGTATTCCCCGTCGTGCCCGACGCCATGCAGCAGCTTGGTGGCGTCTTCCCTGGCGGCCCGCATGACCTGCGGCGAAGCGGGAAGCCGTTCCCACACCTGCATCCGCATCCCCAGCGCGTAGACGCCGTTCGTCTCGGTCTCCTCAAGGTATTTGATCCCGGGAGCAGTGCCGGATCGTTTGGCTTGGTCCCCGCCGACAGGAGCGCGTCCAGCGCCAGCGCGGTCCATCCCGTTTTCTGGTTCTCGTCGGTAGCGCTCTGCCACTGCTCCCAGATTCCGTTCGTCTGATTGGCCAGCAGCCACTGCTTGCCCTTGTCGATCGCAGCGTCCAATTTGATCGGATCGACCGCGCCAAGGGCGACGGTCGCCCAGCCATGGCGCCCAGGGCAATGGTCAGGCCGAGCCATCTTTTTGAAAGAAGCCGCATCAGGGTTTCACCTACGCTGCAACGCATCGCACTTTACCCCAAGAGGTTGCGGGTAGCGCCGAGGCCGATCGCAACCAATCGAATCTGAACCCAACCTTATTGTAACGCTCATCTTTTCTTGAACCCGTGTGGATGACAATTCCCGCCTGATGAACGTCGGGGACACCCCCAAAAAACCGGTCGCTCGCAACGTGAAGCTGGCTCCTGCCTGGCTGGGGCGTCGCGTCGGGCGATTCAAACTCGTGGCGCTGCTGGGACAGGGCGCCATGGGCCGCGTTTTTGCGCCGAGGATGTCGATCTGCAGCGGCAGGTCGCCCTCAAGCTGCTGCCGATGCAGTTCAAGTTGGGAGACAGGACCATCGGCCTGGAGCAGTTTGTTCGCGAGGCACGGTCGGCGGCTTCGATAGAACATCCCGGCGTCGTGCAGGTCTATGAGGTGAACCAGACCAGCGATGTTTTCTACATCGCCATGGAGTTGCTGGAAGGGGGAAGCCTGCGCGACCTGGTGAAGGCGAGCGGGCCGATGGACGTGGTACGCGCCTGCCAGCTCGGCGCCGAAGCCGCCGAGGCGCTGGGGCACGCGCACAAGCTTGGGATCATTCACCGCGACATCAAGCCGTCGAATCTCATGCTCTCGCGCGGCGGACGTTGCAAGCTCACTGACTTCGGCCTCGCCCGCATCGACGACCCCAACGATTCGTTCTACCTGGGCACCGAAGCGGTCGGCACCCCGCTCTACATCGCACCTGAGATTGTCCGGGGCAAGCCCGCCGAGCCCCTTTCCGATGTCTACAGCCTCGCGGCGACGGTCTGTTACCTGCTGAGCGGACGCCCGCCATATGACGGTGGCACGGCAAAAGAGATCCTCGATCAGCACGTCTCTGCTCCGATTCCCGATCTGCGCGAGCGCGTGCCCGACTTGCCGGCCGGACTGGGTGAAATCATCCAAAAGGGCCTGGCCAAGCGCCCAAGGACCGTTTTGCGTCGGCCGAGCAATTCGCCAGCGCCCTGCGCGTTCATACGATTCCGCTGTGCGCCTCCGGCGCGCTCCCATCGATCGGCGGTCGCGGATCGGGTCCGGTCGGCGCAACGAGCTACGCCGGCAGTTCCGGCTCCATGCTGACAACACCGTCCGCATCGTCGAGTCTCCGCCGCAACCTCCTGATCGGCGGCGGCGCCGTCCTCGTCGCGGTGATCTCCGCGGCAGTGATCCTGATCGAAACTTCCCAGCCAAAACACGCTTTTGTTGCGCCTCTGCGCCCGACGCCGCTCCCGCCGACGCGCCACCCGCCGATCCCGCGCCCGCGCCCGTCGCCACGGCCGCACCCGCGCCCGTGGCCACTCCTGCCCCAGTCCCCAACGGACCGGCATCCACGTTCTCGGTTTCCGACTTCACCACCCTCCTCGCCATCGCCAACGACCCGAAAAACCCGCTCTCCGGAAAACCCATCACGGTCGTCGGCGTGCCCAATAAGACGCACATCACCAGTTCGGGCAACATGCGCGTCACCTTCAAAGACGCCGATGAAGACATCGGATTTGAACTGTTCTGTCCCGGCTCGGTCCTGAAACGGATGCAGGAACAATTCGGCGGCGACAACGGAAAAGGAATCGTCGGCCGCAAGATCGCCATCGACGGCATCGTCACCATCTATAAAGGTCGTCCCGAAATCCGCATCGACTCCCCCAAACAGATTCGCCTGGCCGACTGACGGTTTGACCAACGTCAAACGATCATTTTGCGCCCGCAGTTGGGGCAGGCTCCCTTCACGCCGCGAAGATCCCGCCCGCAGCCCGGACATTTCCCCCGTGCCAGCCACCACTTGCGAATTTCGTCGCGATGCAGCAACACGATCGGCACCGACACCACCAGGCAAAGCACCTCGCCAATCCCAAAGATGATCGCCGACTGAAGGAACAGCGAAAGATAAACCAGCCCCGCCCCGACGAATGCCGACATCGTCAGCCAGAACTCCACCGGCGAGGCTCTCGCCTGCGGCGGTTGCGAAGTTGGAACGATCTGTTTCTCCAGCGGGCGCCTTTCGTATGCGACAACACCAATTATATCGGCCCAAACCCGCATAAGATCGATTCCGCGTCGTGGAGAGCGCCGAGAGTCGAAAGTCAGGAGCGATGAGCAGGGATCGCTTAGCTTTGATCGCCAGTCTCCCAAAGCCAACGGATGGCGATCCGCGGGAATTGATCATGCTTATTGCTTCGTGCTCCTTGCTCCCCACTCCCGACTCGTGACCCCGGCCCCCAGCTTGCGACATCGCGCGACAGATTTTGCAGCGCCGCATGTCGCATCCGGCGCGCAACTCCTCACCATCCCGCAGGATACTCTCCAGCGTGGCGCGACACCGCGCGAACAGTTGCGCGCCGTTCGCTGAAAACGGGGTATCCCCGCACGCTCGCCGCGTACGATGCACCTGCTTCGCCGGTCTACGGCCGCGCCAGCGGTTTCATGCTTTTCAATGGTTCGATTCATGCCGTGAACCTACGAAATCCCTCGTTTGCGACGCGACATTTACTGCCGCACGAATTTGCAATCAGAAAGTCCCGACCTCAGCTTCACTCCGTAAAGTGGCACGAAATGGCACGAATTGGCACACTTTTGAAGTTGCTCTGTGCCGATCGAGGAGGGAGTAAATGTTGACGGCGGAGAGCCCCTTAGCAGCGGAACGGGCGCGGGGGGACATTTTCTGCGAGCGAACGATGGGAGCGATGAAAGGAAAAGCGGCTTACAAGTGGGAAAACGGGGACCAACGGATGGCAATCCGTTGGCTTTATCGGGGAGCAGCGACGCAACTATGAGGCTTTGCAGCGCTGTCCGAGGGAATATTTGACGACTTTCCCGTTGCCCGGGCGAATGTCACGCGCGAAGAGCGGGATTGCAAATGGGAGCGGGAGGCTCAGCGCCAAAGCCAACGGATTGCCATCCGTTGGTCTTCTCCGAGGGCGGGAATCGAAGCTGAAAGCGGGAACCAACGGATGGCAATCCGTTGGCTTTCGGGTGCGACCGCGAGACCGAAACTGTCGTGCACGTCGTAGTTGAACGACGCGCCATACTTTTCGCGATCGCGTCGAACTGCTTCGACGATCGGGTCATCGTTCATGGCGTGGGCTCCTCAAGCGTTTCCGGCCGCCGCGTCTGCTGCCGAACATTGCTTCAATTTAGTCGCCCGCTGGAGTAAACACACTCATACTCCCCGTGTCGACGTACTCGGTCCATCTTCGTGGAACCCATTATTCCTTCGCCGATCTGAAAGAGGTCCTGGCCAAGGCATCGCCGCTGCGCTCGGGCGATGTGCTGGCGGGGATCGCGGCGGGCGATGCCCGCGAGCGGGTCGCGGCTCTCACGGTTCTTGCGGATATCTCGCTGCGGCGGTTCCTCGAGGAGCCGGTTGTTCCATATGAGATCGACGAAGTTACCCGGCTCATTATCGACCGGCATGATGCTGCACCCTTCGCGCCCATTTCTAATTTCACCGTCGGCGCGTTCCGCGAATGGCTGCTGGATTATGCGACGACGACCGAATCACTGTCGGCCGTTGCGCCGGGGGTGACCCCGGAGATGGCGGCGGCGGTGTCGAAGCTGTGCCGGAATCAGGATTTGATTCTGATCGCCAGCAAGTGCCGGGTGATCACGCGGTTTCGCAACACCCTCGGACTGGCCGGACGGCTTGCGATCCGGCTGCAGCCGAACCATCCGACGGATGATCCGGCGGCCATCGCGGCGAGCATTCTCGACGGACTGCTTTACGGCTGCGGCGACGCGTGCATCGGCATCAACCCGGCCACCGACAATGTCGCGGCCGTCAAGTCGCTGCTGCACATGATCGACGGCTTCATCCGCGAATATCAGATTCCCACGCAGTCGTGCGTGCTGGCGCACCTCACGACCACGCTCCGCGCGATCGAAGAAGGAGCGCCGGTCGACCTGGCGTTTCAATCCATCGCGGGGACGGAATCGGCAAACCGAAGTTTTGGGATCGACCTCAAACTGCTGCGCGAGGCGCATCAGGCGACCCTGTCGCTGCAGCGCGGCACGCTCGGGCACAACGTGATGTACTTCGAGACCGGCCAGGGATCGGCGCTGAGCGCCGATGCGCACCATGGCGTCGATCAGCAAACGCTGGAGGCGCGCGCATACGCGGTTGCGCGGGAGTTTGAGCCGTTGCTGGTGAATACGGTCGTCGGGTTCATCGGGCCGGAATATTTGTACGACGGAAAGCAGATCATCCGCGCTGGGCTGGAGGATCATTTTTGCGGAAAGCTGCTGGGACTGCCGATGGGGGTGGATGTGTGTTATACGAATCACGCGCAGGCGGATCAGGACGACAGCGACACGCTGATGACGCTGCTGGCACTGGCCGGTTGCAATTATTTCATGGGCGTGCCGGGGGCGGATGATGTGATGCTTGCCTATCAGTCCACCAGCTTTCACGACGCGGCTTACCTTCGGCAACTGATGCACCTCAAGCCGGCGCCGGAGTTTGAGCAGTGGCTGGAGCTGATGAATATCGCGGGGAAGGATGGACGATTGCTGCCGGTGAGCGAGAAGCATCGGCTGCTGATGAGCCGGGGGTGATTGCGAGGGGAGGTTCGACTTCCGAAGCGGTTTGTTATCGCATCGATCAACGGTTAGCCGCGACGCGCAGCGGAGCGAGTATTCGTCCCGAGGGGTCAACTGTGGTAACACCACGCTGTTTCCGGTTCCAATACGCGCTCCGCTGCGCGTCGCGGCTAACCGGGTTCTGGGTCGGGGGCTCTCACAAAACGGGGCTGGCTCAATTCCTCGCCCGCATCTTTCGCACTCGCACGCGTCTGCGTATAGTCTTCGCTCTTTAAGTGAGGAGACATGAAGGGTCACTTTCTGGTTATCAGCGCGTTGCTGGTCTTTTTCGCGGCAATGGGATGCGTGCTCTGGCCGACGGCGGCGACGGGCGTGCATTCGTCGGAGCCCGAGGCGCCGGCGGCTTCCGCGGCGGTGACGACCAGCGGGATGCCGTACATCGGCGTCGCGATGCAGTTGCAGCAGCCGTGGCGGCTGGCGGAGTATCTCAAAGCGCTCGACGAGATCGCGGCGGAGGGAGCCGACACCGTTTCCATCGTCGTCGATTCGCGTCAGGAAAACGGTTCGAGCAGCAAGATTTATATCGACGTCCGCAAGACCCTCAACGAGCAGCAGCTCGGCGAGCTGATTCTGCATGCCAAGGCGAAAAAGCTGCGCGTGATCCTGATGCCGATCGTTCTGCTGGACAATCCCGGCGAGCACGATTGGCGCGGGACGATTCATCCGACGGACTGGCAGAAGTGGTGGGACAGCTACCGGGAGATGATCTCGCTCTACGCGGGCGTGGCTCAAAAGACCGGGGTGGACGTGTTCAGCGTTGGATCGGAGCTGGTCAGCACCGAACGGTTTGCCGACGAGTGGACCCAGACGATCCAGATGATTCGCCACGAGTACAAGGGTTTGCTGACCTACTCGTCCAACTGGGATCATTACACGTCGATCCCCTTCTGGAACCAGTTGGATCTGATCGGGATGAACAGCTATTACATCCTGGGCGAGAACCGCGACGTGAGCGTGGACGAAATCGTCTCGCGATGGAGAGGAATCCAGAAGGACCTGTTCCGCTTTGAAGAGAAAATCGGCAAGCCGCTGATTCTGCTGGAAGCCGGCTGGTGCAGCATCAGCAACGCGGCGCATGAGCCGTGGGATTACACGCAGGAGAGCGCGGGCATCGACAACGATCTGCAGCGCAAGCTCTACCAGGGTTTTTTCCGCGCCTGGTGGGGGCAGCCGCAGTCCGGCGGCTTCATGTTCTGGGAGTGGACGCTCGATGCGGACAGCCGCGGGTATTCCCCCAAGGGCAAGCCGGCGGAGGACGTGATGCGCGAGTGGTTCGCCAAGCCACGATGGACGGTGAAGCCGTAGGCCGAGTACGGAAATTCCGAATGACGAAGATCGAAAACTCAAAGCTCGAATGACGAAGCTCGAATCCTCGAATCAAACAATCAAACTCGAATGACGAAATTCGAAACACGAAACAAATGCAAAGAACTTCGAGGTACTGCGAGCCCTGGACAGATCATGTCGCGTGACGCGGTTAGGACCACGATAGATTGGCTCCCCGTTTCGAAATTCGAGCTTCGGATTTGATTCGAGGATTCGAACTTCGTCATTCGAATTTCTCTTACTGAACCCTGAACCCCGAACCCTGAACCCTCCCCATGCACGCCATCAAAACCAAATATCGTTCTCACACTTGCGGCCAGCTTCGCGGCTCTGATGTTGGCGCGGAGGTCCGCCTGGCGGGATGGGTTCACTCCTATCGCGATCATGGCGGGCTGGTCTTTATCGATCTGCGCGACCGCGACGGACTCACGCAGCTTGTCTTCGACAGCGACACGTGCGGGCCCGCGGTTCACGAAGACGTGCGCGAAGCTGCGCGGTGAATGGGTCGTCAGCGCGGCTGGCGTGGTGACGCCGCGGGGCGAGGGAATGGTCAATCCCAAGCTGCCGACGGGGCAGATTGAAGTGCGCGTCAAGTCGATGGAAGTGCTGAGCATTTCGCCGACGCCCCCCTTCACGCCGGATGAGCGCGAGACGGTCAACGAGGAAAAACGGCTGGCGTATCGCTACCTGGACTTGCGCCGATCCGAGATGCAGGAGACCCTTCGCACGCGGTATCGCGTCACGAAGATGATGCGCGATTACCTGGGGGACCTGGGCTTCTGGGAGATCGAAACGCCGTTCCTGACCAAATCGACGCCGGAAGGCGCGCGCGATTTCCTGGTTCCCTCGCGGCTGATTCCGGGAAGTTTCTATGCGCTCCCGCAGTCGCCGCAGCTTTTCAAGCAGTTGCTGATGGTCGCCGGCTGCGACAAATACATGCAGATCGTCCGATGTTTTCGCGACGAGGACCCCCGAGCCGACCGGCAGGCGGAGTTCACGCAGCTCGACGTCGAGATGTCGTTCATCGACCGCGAGGACATCATCCAAACGATGGAGGGGCTGTTGCGCCTGCTGTGGAAGGAAATCCTCGGCAAGGAAATTCCCAATCCGATTCCGCACATGGAATATGCCGAAGCGATGAGCACGTACGGCTCCGATCGCCCGGATTTGCGCTATGGCATGAAGCTAAGCGACATCACCGATCTGGCGCATACGACCGATTTCAAGGTTTTCCGCGATGCGCCGATGGTGAAGGTGATTGTGGTGCCTGGCGGCGCGAAGCTGCCGCGCAAGGAGACCGACGCGCTGGCCGAGTGGTCCAAGGGATTTGGCGCCAAGGGGCTGGCCGTCACCAAGGTCACGGCCACCGGCTTCGACACCGGCGTGGCGAAGTTTCTCGCGCCGATCGCGGCGAAGATCATCGAGCGGACCAGCGCCAAAGAGGGCGACCTCCTTTGCTTTGCGGCGGATCGACCCAAAGTCGTTCACAAAGTCCTCGGCGAGTTGCGATTGAAGATGGCCCGCGATCTGCAGCTTCCGGCATCGACGGAATTTGCCTGGGTATGGGTCGTCAACTTCCCGCTGGTGGAATATGACGAGGAAGAAAAACGCTTCTCCGCGACGCATCACCCCTTCACCGCGCCGCTGGATGAGGACCTGGCAAAACTCGAAAGCCCCGACCGGGCGGTCGTCGAGTCGGTCAACAGCAAAGCCTACGACATCGTCGTCAACGGCAGCGAAGTGGGCGGCGGCTCGATCCGTATCCACCGCATGGACGTTCAGCAGAAAGTCTTCGCTCTGCTCGGCATCGACCCCGCATCCCAGAAAGCCAAGTTCGGCTTCCTGCTCGATGCGCTGCAATACGGCGCGCCGCCGCACGGCGGCATCGCCTTGGGCCTCGACCGGCTGGTCATGATTCTGCGCGGAATCACCAACATCCGCGATGTGATCGCGTTCCCAAAGACCCAAAGCGGCGCGGATTTGATGTGCGGATCCCCGTCACCGATCGACGAACGGCAACTCAAGGAAGTGCATATTCGATTAGCGCCGGCGGCGCCGAAGGGGTGAGAAGAGAGGCGTCCGCCCCGCCGACAGGCTGTAGCGCAGGGGCAGCAACTCTGCTTCATGAAGACGCGTGGTTCGTGGCATGGGCGTCCGGCACGTCCCGCCCATGCGAGCGATGCGGAAGTCTCAGAACCGTCGATAACAAAGGTCCTCGCCGTTTCACGCGACCCGCATGGGCGGGACGCCCATGCCACGGGAGCGCGATTCGCGATCGACTAACGAGCTGCGCATAATCGGGTTGTTGGCTGCATAACCCTCTGCGCATGATCGACGACGATCGGGAAAACACGGCTGCCAGCATGCGACAGTGGTCGGAGCCGAACGTCGGCCCGGCGTGGCACTTCCGATTCTTCGGCTGGCTGCTCCGCTGGGGTGGTCTCACCCGCGCGTATCACATTTCGTGGTTCGCCACGCTCTGGTACGTGCTGCTCTACCCTTCGATCCGGGCGCGAACCCGATTTTATCTGGATCGGCGGTTTCCGGAACGGCGCGGCCGACTGCGACGATTCCTCGATTCCTATCGGCTCATCCGCACGTTCGGCGAAACGCTGGTGGATATCACGGCAGTCGGCGTGCTCGGCAGAGACGCGCTGGCGGCACGTTCGCCAGACCGCCAACGCCTTGCCGACATGGCGCAGGGTGACAACGGTTTCATCATGCTGCACTCCCATGCCGGCAGCTGGCAGGTGGGAATGTCAACGACCAGGACCTTTCCAAAGCACTTCTGGCTCGTGCTCATCCCCGAGCGCCGGACGCTTTCGATGTTTGATCCGGACCGGGCGACGATCATCGATCCCCGGACCGGGCTAGACGGCGTGATGCGCATGACCCAGGCGCTGCTTCGCGGCGAGATCGTTGCCATGATGGGCGACCGCACCTTCGGCGATGAGCGCAATCGCGTCAGCGCGCAGTTCCTCGGCGGGACGATCCAGTTGCCGGTCACCCCATACCGGCTTGCCTCAGCCAGCGGCATGCCGGTCGTGGTGATGCTGACATCGAGAACATCCGACCGATCGTACGAGATGCGATTGGCGAAGGTGATCAACGTCCCGCCCGGCCTCGGGCGAATACCGGAGCATTACGCGCCCTACGCACAGCAGTTTGCGGATTGCCTTGAACAGTTCGTCGACCAGCATCCCTGGCAGTTTTTTAATTTCTTCGACTTATGGAATTGAAGACCTTGCGCGAACACGCGCTGTCGATCTGCCAGGTGCCGCGCAATCCATGAAGAGGGAACACGAATCTGCACGAATGAAGCACGATCTCACGAATAAAGGCGGGGAAATCTGCTTCGTGAGGATTCGTGCAAAATTCGTGTCGATTCGTGTTCTGCATTTCGCGGTACCTGTGGCCCGGGCGGGATCGAGCACGGTCATTCAGGCTGCGCGACCGCAACGCAGCCGAGCTGTGATGACTGCGGCGCCATCGCGAGAAGCTGCTCGACGCAAACGCGCGTGAGCCAGCGAAGCAGGATGCGGAGGTATTTTTCGCCGGAAAGGGCCATGCCGAAGAGGAAGACGCAGTGGGAGACACCCCAGACGATCGGGCCGAAGATCACGACAAGCCACGGCCGGTGGAGATAGACGCCAAGCGTTCCCAGCGCGGTGATCACCGGCCAGCACATGGCAAAACTGAGGCAGATCGCAAAGACGCCCACGAAGATGCGAAGCGTCGGACGGCCGCGAAACTCGCGCAAGTCGGCGCGCTTGTCAATGGTGCGCCGAACGTACGAAAACTGGGCGAGCAGCAAACCGAGCTTATGCGGGATGTTATTCACGGGAGGAGCCTGTCCATTCATCGTCGATTTCGCCGCGGTCACTGAAGCTACCACGCGACCAGATCGCGAGATAGAGCGGCCAAGCATCAAGCACTCAGGTTTTCACTGAGAAACGAATGAGCCATTCTCGTAGCACAGCCGTGTCGGCTGCAGCTTCGAATCGCAGCCGGGACGGCCGTGCTACAGGTGAGTCAAATTGCGACCGCGATAAACCAGCAGAGTTCGCTGCCTATGCCGGACATCTGACGCTCCCTTACGGTGAACTTCGCGTCTTTCAGCATCTGCTCGATACGGTCGCCTGTGCGGTAGTACGCCCGGCCGCGCGTGAAGCTCCGTTGGATTGGTTCGAGACGAAACAACAGCGATTTTGAAGGCGCCTCGGGAATGGACACGCGAATGATGATCCAGCCACCCTCGGCGAGGCGCTGGCGGACTTGCCGAAACGTGGCTTCGAGCTGCGGACCGGTCAGAAAGTGGATGACATCGAGAATAAGGACCGCATCGACGCGCCCGGTGAGGTGCTCGATCGGCAGATCGGGAACGGCGCCCCGGATCGCCCGACCGCGGCCGGCGAAAACCTTCGACGCGACGCGCACGCGCGATCCGCTCGGGTCGATGCCGACAATCGTCGAGCCGGGGCACCATTCGAGGAGCGCCGAACCTGCGATGCCATGCCCGCAGCCGATATCGAGAATCGCCTGGGGGGAAGGCAGTTCCTTCAGCAGCGCGGGCAATTCGCGAAACATCGGATCGAGCCGCACCTTGAACCACGCGAACATCCAGACGGACGTGCGCATTTTCTCAAAGCGACGCAGCACGCGACCCATCGGCTCGCTGGCGAGCGCGCTGTTCGATTTCACGCCAAGGCACGCAAGCAGAAGCCGCCGCACCAGCCATCTGATGGCGATCCCGGCGAAGAGGACAATGCCCGACAACTCAATCGCGGGGATCACCGATCCATCTGACAACACGCCCGCGATTATTCGATTGAAGCCGCGGTGATGCAACATGCGACGGTGCAACGCGTTGCTGCCAGTGTGGCGTGCGGTATAGTGATAGACACCCCATGGAAAAGGACCAGCCCACTGTCGCGCTCGTCGTCGGAGGCAGCCGCGGCATCGGCAGGGCAACCGCCATCCGATTGGCCAAATCAGGCTGCGACATCTGGCTGACCTACCGCAGCAATCACGAGCAGGCCCGCGAAACACAGGCTCAGATCGAGCAGCTTGGGCGCAAGTGCGAGTTGCTCTGCTTCGACGTCAGCGACCGCGGGGCAACCGACGCGGCGCTGCGCGGCCGGGCGGAAGAGCGGTCTCCGGAGATCGTCGTCTTCAATGCCGGAATCACCCGCGACAATCTGATGGTCTGGATGAAACCCGAAGAATGGACGGCTGTCATTCGGACCGATCTCGATGGCTTTTACAACGTAATCAACGCGGTGCTTTTCGCGATGCTGCGGGCCCGTCGCGGCCGAATTGTGGCGGTGTCGTCGGTATCCGGGCAGGTAGGCCAGGCCGGGCAGGTGAATTACTCGGCTGCCAAGGCGGGTTTGATCGGAGCGTGCAAGGCGCTGGCCCGCGAAGTGGGCAAGCGAAACATCTGCGTCAACGCGGTTGCGCCGGGATTGATCGAAACCGACATGACCGCGAATCTGCCGAAGGACAAGATTCTCCCGATGATCCCCCTGGCCCGATTTGGGCAGGTGGACGACGTGGCCGCCGTCATTGAGTTTCTCTGTCGTGAACCTTCCATGTATATTCATGGACAGGTCATCGGAATCAACGGCGGCCTCGCGACCTGATCGCCCATCCAAGCTGCCTGTGATGTGTCTTTACGGGTTGGCCGCGACGCGCAGCGGAGCGCGTTCCTGCATAGAGGCCCGCGCCGCAGCCCGGATCAATGAAAAACTACGATTACATCGTCGTCGGCAGCGGCATCACCGGGCTCACCGCCGCCCGCGTCCTCTCCCAGCACGGCAAGCGCGTGCTGCTGTTGGAAAAAGCGACCATTCTCGGCGGATCACTGGCGCGCTTCCGCGTGGAGGGAATCCCCTACGATGTCGGCTTCCACTTCACCGGCGGATTCAACGACCAGCGCAATGGCGTGCTCGACACGCTCCTTTCCATCCTCGGCGTCCGCGATCAGATTCGCCCGCTGTTTTTCCCGCGCGACGCGTCCCATCGCATGATCTTCCCCTCACTGGGAGCCCAGTACGTCATCCCCTGCGGTATGGAAATCGTCCGCGAAAAACTCAAGCGCGATTTCCCGCGCGAGCGCGCCGGCCTTGACCGTTACTTCCAAAAATTCCAGGCGGTCATCGATGCGACCCCAACGCTCACCGTCTCCGGCTTCGATGAATTTCCGCCGCCGCTTGAGGCTGACACCATTCCGCTCCAGACCGTCCTTGACGACTGCACGTCAGATCAAATGCTGCAGACGATCCTCGGCGGCCTGTGCATGTGTTACGGAACCCGGCCCAATGAAGTCTCGTTTGCAACCCATTGCCGGGTCTGCTTCGGATTGCAGGAATCGCTTGCGCGCGTGGAAGATGGGGGCGACGCCTTCGTCGATGCGCTGGTCGATGTGTTGCGTCGGGATAACGTCGAAATCCGCACGCGCACCACGATCCAGGAATGCCTCGATGTCGAGAAACGCAAAGTGATGCGTTTCGCATTGACCGACGGCACGGAGGTTAGCGCCGCCGGGTGCATTTTCACGATTCATCCGCGCAGCATTCTGTCAATTCTCCCCAGGGAGCACATTTCCAAAGCTTTTGCGAATCGCGTCAACGATTTTGAATCGACCAACGGTTTTTTCACGCTCTACGGTGCGCTGGACACCCCCGCGGGCAAGGACGCGATCACGCTGGCGTCGATTCTGCCGAATACCGATTTGAATGAGATGCTGACCTGCCGGTCGCCCGAGCCGATCGACGGGCCGATGATGGTGCTGCGCAGCAGCGAGCGCGGGTCGAGCGGCCCGGTGCATACGGTGACTGCGCTGGAGGTGGCTTTCACGGAAACGACCGATCGATGGAATGCGACGAAGCTCAAACGCCGGCCGCGGGAATACGCTGAGTATAAAAGGCTGCGGACCGAATCGGTCCTCGGACGGATCCGCGAGCATCTTCCAGAATGCCGGGAAACGCGCGTGATCGACTCCGCGTCAACGCTCACGTACCGCGACTATTTGCACAGCCCTGATGGGAGCGCCTATGGCATTCGTCAGAAAATCGGGCAGTTTAATGTCGCCGGTCGGCTGCCGCTCTCGAATTTATATGCGGCGGGCCAAAGCGCGCTGTTGCCGGGGGTGCTTGGAGCGATGACCTCGGCGTTCTTTGTGTGCCGAAGTCTTCTGGGGCGCGATGTGTTTAAGGATTATCTTTCCGGGAAATCATGTCTTTCCACCGCGTCGTCATAACCGGATACGGCGTCGTATCTCCGATCGGCTATAGCGTGACCGAAATGATGCAAGGCCTCGAGGCCGGTGTCTGCGCCACCCGGGCGATGCCTCCTTCATGGAACCGCTTCGGCAAGCTTCGCTGCCAGGTCGGGGCGTCGATCGAGCTGCGCGATCCCAAGGGGATCCCCCGCGCGACCCGCCGGACGATGAGCACGATGAGCATCTTCGGCGTGCAAGCCGCCGTCCAGGCGCTGCAACATGCGCAGATCGACCCGGCCACGATCCCCGACAATCCGCGCTTCGGATGCATCATGGGATCCACCACCGGAAGCCCGCAGGCGATCACGCACACCTACGAGCTGCTGCTGGCCAAAAGTGAGTACATGCTGTTGGGCGCCTCGGAATTTTTCCGATGCGTCTCGCACACCGTCGCCCTCAACGTGGCGCAATATTTCGGCATCAAAGGTGTCGTCTCCGCGACATCGGCTGCATGTGCGTCGGGACTGCAGGCAGTTGGGGCCGCATACGATCAAATCCGGCTCGGGCGGCAGGACGTTCTTCTCTGCGGCGGGGGTGAGGAGCTGCACGAGACGGTCGTGGGTTCTTTCGACATCCTTTATGCTGCCTCCAGCAAATTTAACGACAGCCCCTCGCGCACGCCGCGCCCGTTTGACGCGCAGCGCGACGGCCTGGTCTGCGGCGAAGGTGCCGGCGTCATCGTTCTCGAAGAACTCGAGCACGCGAAGCGTCGCGGAGCCAACATTCTGGCCGAGGTGGTCGGGTATCACACCTGCAGCAACGGCGTGCATGTCAGTCAGTCGGACGACTCTTCCATGCGAGTCTGCATGCGGACGACGCTCTCATCCGCCGGGCTTTCGCCCAGCGACATCGGCTATGTCGGCGCGCACGCGACCGGCACTCCCCAGGGAGACGCCGCCGAAGCCAGCGCCATCGCGGCGGTTTTCGGCCCCGACGTACCGGTCAGCAGTCTCAAAGGGAACATGGGACACACGCTGGGCGCATCGGGCGCGATCGAATTAGCGGCCACCATCGAAATGATGCGAAGCCAGACGATCTACCCCACGCACAATCTCGAGGAGGTCGATCCGGCCTGCGCCGGCATCAACCACGTTCGCGAGAAGAAAGCCGCGAGGTTCGATGCCTTCCTCAAGAACAGCTTCGCTTTCGGCGGGATCAATGCCGCTATTGCCTGTACCATGCCGCGGTGATAGATTTTTCCTTATCGCCAAACCACATTTCATGGAGAACCGCGCCATGTTCAACAAACGCATTATAGGTGCCGCCGTCGTACTTCCAGCGAGCCTGCTGATCGGGTGCTCCTCCAGCAATTCCAGCTCGGCCTCGGCAAGGCCCGCCGAAGCTCCCGCCGCCACCGCGCCGGCCGTTCCCATTCCCCCCGACAGCCCGTTCGCGAAAGTGAAAAACGGCATGAGCATGGAGCAGGTGCAGGCGACCATCGGTCCCCCAACCTCCCAGCATGCATACGTCACCGGCAAAGCATGGATTCCGTTCCATTACGGCGGCGACAACTCCCGCGTGACCGCCTATTACAAGGGAATCGGGGAAATCGTCTACTCCCAGGACAGCGCCTTCACCTCCGGCTACAGCGTGATGGAAGTCGACTACGATCCAACGGATCCCGGTTTCCCGCGATGAGATTCACTCCGTGCTGCCGCGACAAAAATATGACATCGCCGTCGTCGGCGCCGGCCCCGCCGGCGTCTGCGCCGCCGCGGCCGCGGCGCGGCGCGGCGCCGCTGTACTTCTGATCGACGCTGGCAATCGTCTGGGCGGCTCCGTGACCGCCGCCATGCACCGCTCTCTTTGCGGGCTCTACGCCGCCGCTCCGTCGGCGCCCGCTGACACGCTGAACGCCGGCTTGCAGCGCGAAGTGGTAACGCGCATGGTCCGCAACGCCCCGTCGGGCGTCGTTCCGCGAACGTTCGGGCACGCGTCCGTGCTCGAATTTCCCACGTCAGCGTGGGAGAGCGCGCTGACGGATATCTGTGCCGACTCAAAGGTCGATCTTCGGACGGACACCCGCGCGATTGCCGTAAGCCGCGAGGGCGATCGCATCATTTCCCTGCGACTTTCCGGGACTGTCGACGGAACGTTTCCCGTCAACGCAGTCGTCGATTGCACCGGCGGGGGCAACATACTGCAGTTGGTCGGCGAAGACGCCCTGCAACCGCCCGATCGCGCTTCCACCGACATGCTGGGCGGATATGCCATCCGCTGGGCGGGATTGACTGGAGACGCCGATCTGCTGCGCCTGCAGATTCCGTATGCGCTCAATCAGGCTGTCATCGAAGGATCGCTGCCTCACGCCGCAAGATTCGCGGTCTTCTATCCCGGCCCCAGCCCCGGCGAAGGCGTGCTCAAGCTCGCGATTCCGCCCAACGCATTTTCACCCGAACAGGCAAATCCTTTCGTTCGCAGCGTCATTCTGGAAGTCCGCGAAAGCATTGCCGCGTTTACCTCAGCGACCATCATCGAGATGTCACCCCATGCCCTGCGCCGCGACGGGCGACGCCTGCGTGGCAAATATCTCGTAACCGAATCAGACGTACTCTCCGGCAAAAAGCGCGGCCCCGACGCGATTCACGCCTGGTGGCCGATCGAAAACTGGGATTCGGAGAAGGGCCCGTCCTACGACTACCCGCCGCCTGGCGATCACTACGACATCCCGCCCGAAGCGCTGCAGAGCGCGGTGGTCGAAAATCTGTTCGCCGGCGGGACCTGCATTTCCGCAACCCGCGCCGCAGCGGCGTCGACCCGCGTTGGAGGGATTTGCCTCGCGACCGGCGCGAAAGCGGGCGAGCTCGCGACACGGTGACCGAGGGGGCCGCCCTGACCGAACCCCCTCTGGCATTGCCGCGTATCCCGATTATCATTGCGCTAACTTCCACCGGGCATTTGGGAAAACGCAGCAAGGACCAACGCAATTGGCTGAAGAAAAGCCTGTCATCACCATCGGGGCCACGCCGCTCAGTATTGCCGATGTGTTAAGCGTGGCGCGGGGCGAAGCGCGCGTCGCCCTCGACGAGTCGGCGGCGTTTCGTCAGCGGCTCGACCGCAGCGTCGAACTGCTCGACCGGCTGATCTCCCGCGGCGAACTCATCTACGGCGTCACCACCGGGTTCGGCGAATCCTGCGAAAAAGCAGTTCCGCCCGAGCTCTCCGCACGCATGGCGGCAAATCTCGTCCGCTTTCATGGCTGCGGCACCGGTCAAATGCTCGAAGATGACCAGAGCGCCGCCGTCATCGTTGTCAGGCTCGTCAGCCTCGCGCAGGGACGCTCGGGTGTGCGGCCGCTTCTGCTGCAACGGCTCTGCGATCTGTTGAACCATCGCATTCTCCCGCAAATCCCCTCGGAAGGATCGGTCGGCGCCAGCGGCGATCTCACGCCGCTTTCCTACGTCGCCGCAGTCCTGATCGGGGAGCGCGAGGTCTCCTACAACGGGAAAGTCGTTCCCTCCGCGACCGCGCTGGCGGAAGCGCGCCTCAAGCCCATCGAGCTTCGGCCCAAGGAAAGCCTCGCGCTGATGAACGGCACCAGCGTCATGACCGCGCTGGCGTGCCTTGCCTACGAGCGGGCAAGGCAACTTGCTCGTTGGGCGTCGGCGCTGACGGCGATGAGCAGCGACGTCCTCCGCGGCAACCGCGGCCACTTCGACGACCGCATTTTTCTCGCCAAGCCACACCCCGGCCAGCGCCTGCGCCCGCTGGATCGCCGATGATGTTGAATACGTCAGTGGCAGCGCCCAGCACGATGGCCGGATTCAAGACCGCTATTCCATCCGCTGCGCCCCCCACGTCATCGGCGTGCTCCTCGACTCGCTCACGTTTATCCGCGGCCTGCTCGAAACCGAAATCAACAGCTCCAACGACAATCCCCTCCTCGACGCCGCCACCGGCGATGTGCTTCACGGTGGTAATTTCTACGGCGGACATCCCTGCATGGCGATGGACATGCTCAAGATCGCCGTCGCCAACATCGCGGACCTGATCGATCGCCAGATGGCCCTGATCTGCAATCCCGCCACCAGCAACGGGCTGCCCGCCGATCTCGTCGCCCGCGCCGGCCCGGATCACGTGAGCCATCACGGATTCAAAGCGATGCAGATCACCGCGTCGGCTCTTGCCGCCGAGGCGTTGAAGCTGACGATGCCCGCCAGCGTTTTCAGCCGCAGCACCGAGTCGCACAATCAGGACAAAGTGAGCATGGGCACCATCGCCGCCAGAGACGCGCTGCGCGTGCTGGAGCTGACCGAGACGGTCCTGGCCGTCGTGCAACTCGCCCTTTGCCAGGCCGTCGATCTGCGTAACCGCGAGGGATGCCACACCAGAGCCAAAGCACTGCATGACGCGATTCGCAAGCACGTGCCCGTCAATGATGCCGATCGAAGACAGGACGGCGACATCCATCGCGTGCTGGAGATGTACCGAAGCGCCGAGCTGCCGATCGGCGATATGGAATTCGCATAATCCAACGTCCTCTTGCTTCCACGTCGCCAGCACGCGCGGGACGCGCCGGACGCCCACGAGCCACAGAGAAAGCCGCTGGCGAAACGGGTTCTGGTTGCATTCGCGCCCGGCCACCGTTAGATTCCGAATCGGCGGGCAAGAGAGTGCATGACCAACCCCGAGCTGATCGATGCGGTGAACGAGGTGTTCGCGGATTCCTTCGAGATTCCGCGGGAAAAGCTCACGCCTGACGCACAGATCTTCAGCGACCTGGGACTGGACAGCCTCGACGTGGTCGATCTGGTGGCGGCAATTCAAAAGCGGTTCGGCGTGCAAGTCCGCGACGATGAACGCGTGCGATCCATTCGCAGCATGCAGGATCTCTATAATTACCTGATCCTCATTCGCGGTGAGCAGCAGAAGGCGTGAATGGATGTCACGGCAGGTGGCGCATCGCCGCTCGATCCTGTGGCGGGCCCAATTCGTCGCCCTGAATCTCATCTTCTGGATCATGGCGCCGATTCTCTCCGTGATCTATGGCGTTGCAGTCGCCTCGTTCGTGACACTGGTCCACTACGCATCGCGCAACCGCCGGCTGACCAAACGACTGACCCGCCGCGGCATCAGTTATTATGGAGCGATGATCGTCCGCTGCGGCTGGCCGTTTGTCCGGGTGCGATTTATCGATCTCGAGCCAGACCAGAAAATGCCCTGCGTATTTGTCGCCAATCATCGCTCTCTCTCCGATGGTTTCCTGATGGCCTATCTGCCGATTGAAACCGTGCAGGTGTTGAACATCTGGCCCGCTCACATGCCCGTCATGGGGACGCTTGCGACAAAAGGTGAATACCTCAAAGTGCGGGAGATGCCTTTCGAGGAATTCATGGAAGCCGGCGCGAAACTGCTTTCCGTCGGCTGCTCCATCATCGCGTTCCCCGAGGGCACGCGCTCGGGCTCCCGGAAGCTCGGTCCGTTCCACGGCTCTTCGTTCCGGCTTGCACAGCGGGCGGGCGTGAGCGTCGTGCCTATTGCGATCGCAGGAAACGAGGACATCCCGCACAAAGGCTCATTGCTCCTGCACCCCGGCCGGATCACGTTCACAAAACTGCCGGCAATCAAGCCCGAGGAGCATGGTGGCATGAGCCCCTACCAACTGAAGAATCTGGCGCGAGACCGGATTCGCGCGCATCTGGATACGATCGAAGCCGGTGGAGAGGCCAATTAGCGTGCGCGGCGACTGCACCATTCGCGTCAGCGGCATCGGCTTTACCGCCGGGCAAATCGCCGCGGCCGTGGCCGCGAAAGGCCTGCTTTCCATCGAATTGGATCTTTCAGAGGACATCGCTTGCCACTGCGAGGCCTGCGCTTTGATGCCGCGAGCGGTTCTGTCGATTGAAGAAATTCTGGGTTTGTCCGATCAGGCGATCGCACTGGGAGCCCGACGGTTCATCCTGGTCGAATCCCCTCCCGGTGGGACGCGCGGGGCAATCCTCGAACACGGAAAAACGGGCGATCCAATTCTTTCCCCCCGATTGCGGGAGCTGATCGAACACCTGCGCGTGCGCAATGTTGAAATCGAGCTATTTGCCGACGGCGACTGCCTCAACTCGGAGCTGGCGGAGTTCATGCGCAATCGACACGTCGCTGTCGTGCTGAAAGTCGATCCGCTTCTCGGCTCATCTGTCGCGATCGATGTGCTTCGGAAGGCCGGCTATTGTTCAGCGGATGCACCACCTCTTGCAGCGCGCGTGGCCGTTCGCAACGACAACATTGAAGCCTTGCCCGATTGGTGGCGGCGCACGCGATCGCTCGGCGTCGAACCTTACCTTCAAATGATCAGCCCCCGTTCGTCTGCCGATGCGTCCGGCCGGGTCGTCGCGCCGCAGCGCGCCCGGCAACTGTTCAACGAGCTGGGTCGCATCGACCGCGACGAGTTCGGCAAAACTTGGGAGCATCCGCCGGAGTTGACCGGGCGTTCGTGCAAGCGGCACCTCTTCGCCTGTCATGTCACTCCCTGCGGAACGATCTTTGCCTGTGTCGGCGTCACGATTCCGCTGGGAAATATTCGCACCGAATCGCTGCGAACAATCCTCGATGAGAGCGAAGTGCTGGAAAATCTCCGCGCATTCGGACAGAAGGTGAAAGAGCCGTGCCGAACGTGCTCCAAAACGACCGACTGCTACGGCTGCCGGGGCTCGGCATATCAGCTCACCGGCGACTATCTCGCCGGCGATCAGCTTTGCTGGAAAGCGGAGGGAACGGCGATCCCCGCGCTGCCGGCGCCGATCGGCGGCATGATTCCGCATGGTCCGCGCATCCGGATGGTCGATCGCATCATCGCCGTCGGGGAGCGCTCTGCGCGCACCGAATTCGTCGTCCGATCCGATTCGCTTTTCGTCGACGAATCCGGCCGGCTGGACGAAGCCGCTTACATCGAGATGATCGCCCAGTCGTTTGCCGCGTCGCATGGATTTCATCTTTCTGCCGACGAACAGTCGCTGCATCGCGGAATGCTGCTGGGCGTCAAGGACCTCAGGATCGAGGGAACGGCTCACGCGGGAGACCGCCTGTTCGTCGACGTGAAAAAGGTCGCGCGTTTCGGCGATTTCGGGGTTGTCGAAGGAACCGTCTCTCACGAGGATGGCAGATTCCTGGCCAGCGGCGAACTGAAAGTCTGGCGTCCCAGCGTGGAAGCGGAGAAGGCGATGCTTGTATGAACTTGACTGCATTAATCGCTGACCTCGGTCGAACGACTTTCTGGTCCCCTCTCCCGGTACTCCGGGAGAGGGTGAGGGTGATTCGGAGTGTCGCGAGCCTTTCGCCATTCCAAGGCACCCTCACCCCGACCCTCTCCCGGAGTACCGGGAGAGGGGGAAGAACGTTATCGCGATGGAAACATCCAACCTGCCTTTTCGTGACTTCCTTTTTTGTTTTTGCGTCGGTCAGCGCTCTCCACGCGGAGATTCCCGCGACCCAACCCGCCGCCGATCCCGGCCCGACCACGCGCGTCTCGCTGGAGGTGCTCGAACATCTTCAGCAACAGCTCAAAACGGTCGACACCGTGCAGGCGGACTTTACGCAGGAAAAGCAGCTCTCCGTGCTGAATCACAAGGTGACGATCTCCGGCCGATTTGCGCTGCAGAAGCCCGACAAGCTGGTCTGGATCGTCCGCGATCCGGTGAAATACGCCATCCGCATTGAGGGCGAGGAAATCCGCCAATGGGACGAAGACACGAATCAGGTGCAGGTGATTCACCTCGGCGGCGATCCCACGTTCGCCGCGGTCAATCAGCAGTTGCAGGCGTGGTTCATGGGCGACCTGAAGACACTCGGTGACGGGTACGACGCCGAACTCGAAGGCGAGCATCCTCTGCGGCTCCTCTTCGTTCCCAAGGGCCAGTCGATGGTTGCGAAGGTAATCAAGCAGATCGATCTCACGTTCGGCAAGAGCGAGCAATACATTGATAAAATGGTCGTGACGGAAGCGAGCGGCGACGTGACCACGCTGCAATTCAAGGACACCAAAATCAATCAGCCGATTCCGAAAGAGACATGGGCGATTCCGCCGGCTCAGTGACATGTTAGGAGAGTCGCTTTCTCCTTGCTGCAACTCCGGGAGGAACGGTCAGGGTGGGAGGAACTGTTTTCTCCTCCCCTGGTACTCCGGGGGAAGGCCAGGGCGGGGGCAGCGCCGGCCGGAAGGTTGTTCACGCTCGATGAAATCAGTCGAAGGTTAGGCGCGACTTGGGATCATGCAGTTTCATGGACTCAGCGTTGGTGATCGGAGCAATGTTTGCCATTTGAAAATACAGCCCGCCCCCACCCCAGCCCTCCCCCGGAGTGCAAGGGGAGGGGGAAAGCATCGGCTGAATCGTCATCGGCCCAGATCGATCCCATGAGCGACGCACCGCGCAAGCCGGCCGCTGACGCGCTGGATTTCGCTGTGCGCGCTGGTGATCGGTTTGCTGTCCGTCTGCGGCTGGTTTCGGCTGCACATCGACAGTTCACTGGAGCCGCTGCTGCCGGAGAACAGCGAGGCGCGGCGCACCATTTTGTTTCTGCGCGATTCCAGCTTCGCCGCCAAGGCGGTTCTCTGGTTTCGGCTGACCGACGGCGGATCGACGCAGGATCTGATCGCGGCGGCTGACGAAACGGAGAAGAAGCTCGATCCGACGTTGATCAGCCGCGTGCTGCATCCGCCCGGCGAGGCGAATGCGCTCGCCCAGGCAATCGCCCTGATGGACCATGCCGGCGAATTGCTCAATGCCAGCGACCTGGCCGAGGTGGAAAAAGCGACCGCGCCCGATGCGCTGCGCAAGCGAATGCGCGAATGCTATCTGCAGCTTCTCAAGCCGGAGGGTTCGTTTTTTCAGCCGGTGATCCGCCGCGATCCGCTGGGCGTGGAATCGCGCATTCTCAAGCGCCTGCTCGATCTCACCAACGGCATTAACTTTCGCGTTGAGGTCAAGGACGGCCATCTGCTTCACCCCGACGGCCGGCAATTGATGCTGCCGATGGAAACTTCCACCACCGCGACGAGCCTGGCGGGTTCCTCGGCACTGGTGAAACATCTCAATGCCATCTGCGCCGCGGCGCCGCCCGGCATTCAGATCACGCCGATCTGCGCAGATTCACACAGAGCAGAACAATCAACTGATGCAGAGCGACATCAACCGCGCCGCCCTCATCAACAGCATCGCGTTCGTGCTGCTTTTTCTGGTCATCTGCCGCGACTGGCGGGTGGCGGCGGTCTTTCTGCTTCCGGTCATCACCATCGCGGCGACCATCGGCATGTGCGCGCTGGTCTTCCCGCATCTCTCCACCATCGTCATCGGCCTGGCCGCGACGATGGCGGGCAGCGCCGTCGATTACGGCATTTTCGTGTACACCGCGGTCTGGCTCGGCAACGATCCTCAGGCCGACGTCCGCCGCATCCAGCGCCCGCTGATCATCTGCCATCTCACCACGCTGGGCGTCTTCATCGCCCTGCTCTTCTCGCACATTCCCGCCTACCGCCAGCTCGGCTATCTCACCAGCGTCTCCCTGGTGCTTTCGCTGCTGGGCGCGCTGTTTGTTCTTCCCGTAATCGTCAAGCCCGGCGGCAAGATCATGGCGCTGGGCCAGGGGCCGCCCCTGCGGCAGTGGGGCCGGAGAATGGTGCCGCTGACAATCCTCGGCGCAGCCGCGCTGCTGGTGGCGTGCGTCGTCGGGCGAAAGATCAGTTTCAACTCCGACATCAGCACCCTCGACGGCGTCAGCGCTGCCGTGAAGGAAAACGAGGCGAATTTTCAGAAGACATGGGGACGCACCGACGCGGAGATGGCGCTGCTGGCGGTCTCCGGCAAATCGCTCGAAGACGCCGAGGAGGCCAACGATCGCCTGTACAAGGTCATAGCGGGACATGTCCCGCAGGGTTCGTTCACGTCGCTGGCGAGCTTCTGGCCTTCGTCGCAAACCCGGCAGGAGAACCAGACGCGCTGGCGCGCGTTCTGGACGCCCCGGCGGATTGCCGACGTTCGACGCGACGTCGCCGCCGCAGCCGCCCCGTTCGGCTTTGCTCCCAATGCGTTTGATCCGTTCTTCGACAGCCTGACCCAGCCGCCGCCGGATGACTCCTCCAATCCGATTCTCGCGACGATCGAGCAGCAATTCCTCGCCACCGCCAACGGCGATCATCAGGTTCTCAGCTACTTTGAGGACACTGAGCAAAACGTCGCATCCGTCCGCGGATTGATCGCCGGCCATCCCGAAGCGCAAGTGGTCTCCCGGCGCGCGCTCAGCCAGGCGTTTGCCGAGTCGGCGGTGGCGGAGAATCGCCTGCTCGTCAGCGTCAGCGCCGCGTTCATCGTCGTGTCGCTGCTGCTGCTCACGCGAAGCGTGCTGAAGTCGACGATCATCATGCTGCCGGCCATCTGCGGCGTCATTTTCATGCTGGCGACGCTCACGACGCTCTCATTGTCCATCAGCGTCGTCAGCGTCGTGGTCGCGATTCTGATCATGGCACTCGCCAGCGACTACGGCGTGTTCGCGGCGTATGCGTGGGATGGAAACGAGCGCATGCTAGGTCAGGGAATGGCGTCGATGCATCTGTCGTCGCTCACCACGCTCGCCGGCACCGCGTCGCTCATCTTCGCGCATCATCCGGCGTTGCACCTCGTCGGCGTCAGCATGACCTCCGGCGTGCTCACCGGCTATCTCACCGCGTTCATCGGCATTCCCGGCGCGTGCTACCTGCTGGAAAAGTGGCGGCTTTGGAGGAGAGCGTGAGTAGAGCTGCGAGCGAGCGGATCGGCTGCGAATCTGGTTTTCCCCTCCTCCGGTGCTCCATGCCGCCGGCGGCGAAGAGCCAGCGGCGCATCGCAAGATACGACTCCCTCCTTTCCCTGCCCTGGTATTCCGGGGGAGGGCCAGGGTGCGGGCCGGCCGTCGGAGGGGGAATCGCGCTGACGCTGGTATTGTTCTCGATACTCACTGGCTGCGCGCACGAACCGTTCTCGCGCGGCACTCTGCCCGTGCTCGTCAACCCCGATCCCCAGGCGATGCGCGAAAGCGTCGCCCGTTCGATCCCGCCGCAGTTCATTTCTGACGACACCGTGATCATCCACGCGCCGTTTCACGATCTGGCCGTGCTCGGCGTCGTCCGCGTCGATCGAATCGCGGGAACGTTCGACCTTGTTGGTCTCAATCAACTGGGGGTCCAGCTCTTTGCAGTGGGCGGCGATCGGCGGAACAGCGTGGTGCGCTTTGCGATTCCGCCGCTCGATCAGCATCAGGATCTGCTGCTCTCGGTCGCAAACGACGTTCGGCGAATGTATTTCGATCTGGCCCCCCCCGCCTCCGCCGTGGCGGAACCGCGCCGCACTTTTGTGCGTTATAACCAGCGCGACCAGCAGGGAACGCTGATCTTCGAGCTGGGCGCAAATCCGCCGGTCCTGCTGGAAAAACGGCAGGCCGGGTTCTTCGGCACCATCTGGCGCGTGCAATACTTCGATTACGTCGCCGCCGGCGGCGGGCTTTACCCGCGTGGGATCGTGATGGACAATAGCCGGTACTTCTACCGAATCGTCGTGAAGAACCGTGATTGGCAAAAGCAATAACGCATGAACGCGGTACGCGAGCAGTTGCGATCGATGCTGACCACCGAACCGCGCGAAGGCGGTTTTCGCGCCCGGCTGATGCTCGATCCGAATTTCGTGCTGCTGGCCGATCATTTTCCGGCTCAACCCATTTTCCCCGGAATCTGCATGCTGCAGGCGGTGCTGCTGGCCGGGGCGGCCGCGCATGGCATCGGCGATCTGCAGTTGTGCCGGCTGAAGAATTCCAAGCTGCTTCAGCCTGTGCGTCCGGGGGAGGAAGTGCTCATCGATGCCGACATGAGCTGCAACAGCGACGGCGAACTCGCCATCAAGGCGCGCCTCTTCGTCGCCGATCAGAAACGCGCCGAGTTTGCGTTGATCGCCCGATCCGCGCCGGCGGGAGCCGCGGCATGATCCACGCCCCGCGCCGCCAGAAGGGCGGATATTTCCCGGCCGATCCAAATGCGCCGGCGCCGCTGGTCGTGCGACTGACGCAGCGCGTCAGTTTCAGCGATGTCGATCCGATGGGCGTCCTCTGGCACGGGCGATTTGCCAATCTCTTTGAAAAGGCCAACGAAGCGCTGGGCAGATTGTGCGGCATGACCTACGCCGACTTCCATCGCGATCGGTTGCGGGCTCCGGTGGTGCAGCTTCACGTCGACTATTTCGCGCCCGTGCCGCTGGGAGAGGAAGCGCAAATCACGGGAAGGATGATCTGGAACGAAGGCGCGCGGATGGACATCGAGTATGAGATTCACAACCAGGCCGGCAAACTTGCCGCGGCCGGTTACACTGTGCAGATGTTCGTCGATGAAAAGGGCGTCCCGCTGCTCGCTCCGCCCGCGATGCAGGAAGCATGCCGCCGGCGCTGGCTCGCTGGAGAACTGGGAGGTGGCCGGTGAACGCCATGATCGCCAGATCCGACGTCGTCACCGCATACGGATGGGGCCTCGACGCGCTGTGGGACGGGCTGCTGAGCCGGAAATGTCCGATTCGCGGCTCCCAGCGGTTCGCCCCGCGGGGCTTTGTAAGCAATCAGATGGCGGTGGTGCCCGACCTGGACGTCGAATCCGGCGAATCGCGCGTAATGGCGCTGCTGCGCCCCTGCTCGGCCGGCTTCGGGGAACGATCGATCCGCTCACTCCTCTCATCCTGGCGACGACGGTCGGCGAAATTGAGTACGTCGAGGAAGCCGTTCTGAACGCCGACCCGCCCCTGGCGCAGCGGGCGGGCCCCCAGCAATTGCTTCGCGCGGTCAAGGAGATGCTGGCTCTGGAGGGAGACGCGATGGTGGTCTCCTCGGCATGCGCCTCGTCCGCCGCGGCGCTGACGCGGGCGGCAGCCATGATCCGCCATGGGCGGGCCCAAAGCGTGCTGGTGGTGACCTGCGACAGCATCTCTGAATTTGTCTACTCCGGATTCTCGGCGCTGCTCTCCCTGTGCGAGGCGCCCGCGCGGCCGTTTGACGCGCAACGCTGCGGCCTGACGCTGGGTGAGGCCGCCGCCTGGGCGCTGGTGACGTCCGATCCATCCGCCGCCGGCTCGTCGGCGGTTTCCATCCTCGGCTGGGGAAATACGACAGATGCCATGCACATGACGGCACCCCACCGCGACGCGGCCGGGCTCTCCCGCGCGATCCTGCGCACGTGCGCGATGGCCGACTGCGGTCCCGGCGAGCTCGCATTTATCGCCGCGCACGGCACCGCGACCCTGTACAGCGATGCGATGGAGCTTGTGGCTTTTCGCCGTGCGCTGGAATCTCCCAAGCCGATTTTCTCCGTCAAAGGCGCCGTCGGCCATACGCTCGCTGCTGCGGGGCTGGTGCAGATATTGGTGGCCGGACGCGCGCTGTCGCAAGGGATCGTCCCGCCGACGATCGGGCTGGAAAACCCCGATGCTTCTGCCATTGGATGGGCAAATTCCGACTCCATTCGCATCGCCGCGCCCACGCGGGCGTTGTCGACCAACTCCGGCTTTGGCGGCGTGAACACCGCCGTCGTTCTGGGTCGAGGGATTGCTTGATCCGCGGCTGCTCCTGGTGCTCGGCCGACAATTGCGGCGTCGTCGCTGCTGACGATCGCCATCATCTCTTCCGCGCACGGCGCCGCTCTTCAACGACGAGCTGACCGTGCTCATCGGCCGGCCGATCCGATATTTGTCGCGCATGACCAGCGAGTGTCGCGCGTGCCTCTGCGCCGCGGCGCTGATGCTCAACGCATGCGACTGGTCGAAGGACCCGCCGCCGGAGATTGGACTGGTCGGCGCGGGTTACGAGGGATGTCTGACCGCCGACGAGAACTATTTTCGAGATTACGTTCGCAGCGGCCGATCGATGGGGCGGGGAAATTTGTTCATCTACACGCTGCCGTCCAGCACCCTGGGGGAAGTGGCGATCGCGTTGGCGCTGACCGGTCCTGGCCTGCACATTCACGCCGATCGCGACCCCCTGGGCACGCTCGTGCGCGAAGCGACAGAATTTGTCGCCGATGGTGAAGCCGAGGCGATGCTCGCGCTCTGGAGCGACTCGACATCCGCCGTTTGCGTGGCGATCGACCGCGGCAAGGAAAGCGGCATGGTTCTCCCGGCCGAGGCCGATCCGACGAGCCTGGCCCGACGTTTAGCGTCGAGGGCGCGAGCGTGAAAGTGCCCAAGTTGACGCTCAACACGCTGCGCCTCCGATGGCCCCCTGCCATGGCATTGCGAAGTTGTCGCTGCGCGACGCGCAGCCGCTCGATATGATGCCAAAGCTTTCGATCACGTCCGCGGCTCCGGAGACGCAGACGTGGTGCGCTATCCCGGTTTACAACAATGCCGCGACGATCGTCGATGTCGTCAAACGAGCGCGGCGCAACTTTTCAATGTGCTCGTTATCGATGATGGCAGCACCGACGCGGATCTGCGGACACTGTTGAAAGATGTTGAGGTCACCGTGATTCGTCATCCGGTGAACCTCGGAAAAGGCGCGGCGCTCGCTACGGCCTTTGAGGCTGCCGCGAAGGGGCAAGCCAGGTATTTGATCACGCTCGACGGAGACGGGCAGCACTTTCCCGAGGATATTCCGCGCTTCCTGCCAGAACTTTCCCCCGACACGATTCTAATTGGACGGCGGGAACAGATCAGCGGCCCGATGCCGCGATCGAGCCTTTTCGGCGCGATTTCTCGGATTTCTGGATCGGCGTCGAAACCGGTGTAGTCGTCCGCGACACCCAAAGTGGCTTTCGCGCTTATCCGGTGCGGCACATCAGCGGACTGGCGATCCAGTCGCGGCATTACAACTTTGAGATGGAAATCATCACCCGCGCTTTGTGGGCCGGGTTGAACGTCAAAAGTCTGCCCATCCGCGTCTGGTATCCCGACGCGGCAGAACGTGTCTCGAGCTTCCATCCCATTCGCGATAACGCCCGCATTTCGCTGGTGCATGCGAAGCTCGTGGCCCGCGAGCTGTTGCCGATTCCGCATCCCCTGCTGAAAAGTACCGCGGCCGGACGCCTTCTTCGCCCCCCGGAGTACCAGGGGAGGGGAAAGAAGCTGCAGGCTGGAAGCCCGCACCACAATATTGCCCCCGAACACGTGGACACAGCCGTCACCTGGCTGCGCGGACTCTGCTCCCCGATGGGCGTCGCCGCCGCCGCTGGATTGTCGGCATTGCTGGGAATCGTTTTCTGGCCATGGGGACCAATCGCCGTAGTTTATATTGCCGGCCGACTGCATCTGAACAAGGCGATCGCGCTGCTCGTTGTCGCGATGACGATGTTTCCCGCAGTGCCGCGATTCTCGCTGCGCGTCGCGGACCGCGTTCTGCCACCGTCGGCTGGGCCGCACTTGCGGTGGTTTGTGGGATCGCACATCGTGGCCTTCACCATCGCTCCGACTCTGACCATCCTCGTCTACACACTGGCAGCATCGCGAGCGAAGACTGCATGAACATCGTCGACACCATCCGGGAGGAGACTCGATCGTTGGGCGAGCGCGCGGCCATCGTCGAGGGCGAGCAGTCGATTACCTACGAACAACTGCTGGCGCACATCACGAACCTGAGCCGGACGCTCGCAGGCCGCGACATCGGCATCGGTCGTCGCATCGCACTGCGGTGCAGCGACGGCATTGATTATGTCGTCGCAGCATTGGCGATCCTGCAAAGCGGCGCCGCCGTCGTTCCGATTGCGGATACGTTGACGCGAGACGAGATTGAGGAAACGGTCGACCGCATCGATGTGCACGGAATACTGTCCCATCGTGACCTGCCGCGTCCGGCAGATGAACCGGCGTTCGAGACGCTCGACGACATGTTCATCTGGCAACCGCGCCGCGCCGGTTCGGCTTTGGATCAGCGATGCCGCGAGCTGCAACCTGCGTTCATTCGATTCTCTTCCGGCACCACCGGCGAGAGCAAGGGCGTTGTGCTTTGCCATCGCTCGATCATCGAGCGCACGGATGCGGCCAATCAGGGACTGCGTGTGACGGATCGGGACGTGATTCTCTGGGTGCTGGGAATGAGCCATCATTTCGTCGTGTCGATTCTGCTGTTCCTGCGAAAAGGCGCGACGATCATCGTCGCAAATCGCAATTTTCCGTTTTCGGTTCTCGATGCGGCCGGGCGTTTCCCGATCACGCTGATCTACGCGTCGCCCGTCCACTATTACCTGCTGGGCGCTTCGGACCTGGTAGCACCTGCATCTCTCTCGAAGGTACGGCTCGCGATCAGCACTGCGATGAAGATGCCCCGCGACATTTCGAAACGATTCGCGGACAAGTTTGGCGTCATTCCCGCCGAAGCATATGGGATCATCGAAGTCGGCCTGCCGTTCATCAACACCGATCCGCATGACGCGGAAGAAAACTCCGTCGGCCGAATCCTGCCCGACTATCAGCTTCGCATTGCCAGCCCCGATCGCGATGGCATCGGTGAGGTGCTGCTCAAGGGAAAGGGAATGTTCGATGCCTACGTTTCTCCCTGGAGACTGCGGGAGGAATGTCTCGACGACGGCTGGTTTCATACCGGCGACCTCGGACGGCTGGACGCGGAAGAACGTTTGACGCTGCTGGGCCGCGGCAAGACCGTGATCGTGTGCGCTGGGATGAAAGTCTTCCCCGAGGAGGTCGAAGAGACGATCAATGCGCTGCCCGGCGTCACCGAATCGCTCGTTTGGGGACGCGAACACGCGCAGTTTGGGCAGACGGTGGCGGCCCAAGTCGTGGTTCGAGCCGATGCGGGCGATGCTGCCACCGTCGAGTCACTTCGCGCACGTTGCCTCGAGCGGCTCTCTTCCTACAAAGTGCCGGCTGAGTTCGAGATCGTTTCCGCCCTTCCCAAAACAGTCAGCGGCAAACTCGCAAGGAATCGACAATCGCCAGCGTGATTTCAGGGCCGTTCCCCGTGGCACGGGCATCCTGCCCGTGTTGGGAGCGTGGTGCTGACGGGAGGCTTTGGTAACAACGGTTTTTTTCTGCTCAAGTCGCCAACACGGGCAAGATGCCCGTGCCACGGGGGAGGATTTGGGCGTCACAACTGCGATTCGCTTATTTCCCTGACATACCGGCCCGGCACTCAGGCAATCAGCATCGACTTAAATCGGCTCATCATCTCGCGGGCTTCGCTCTCCTGCATCGCCCCATCGAGATACGAGAGCACCAGATTGAAATGGTCATCAAAAAACGTCATGCACAAATTCAATCCGGGGGGCGCGAAAGCGGTGGGTGTGTGAATCAGATCGACGGCCGGCAATCCCATGAAGCTCTTCTGGGAAAAGCCGGTTTCGCGCAGGCAGGCGAAGTAGAGCGAGCAAACGCGGCCTTTGAAAAAGCGTTTCATCAGCCGGCTTCCAAGCCAGTGGGGGCAAATGCGCATCAATATCGTCGCGTCCTGCAGCGCGGCGGGCATGCCGCTTCTCATCTGGTCGAAGAATTCGTCGCGGAGCAGCACCGCCAGCGGCGCAGGCGACGTTGGCGCTTCCCCCGGCACCGAGAAAAGCAGAAACGACAATTGGTTGAAGAACAGTCCATCCCATTCCTGGCCCGGCGATCGCGTGCTGGCGGAGGTGAAAACCAGATGCTGCGTTCCCGCCAGCGGGGGATTCGGAATCGCCTGCTTCATGGCAAGGACCGCGCGCGCGGCGGTCGAGGGAAGCAGGATCGGCATGCCGCATTCTTCGCCGGATCGCTGGCGGACGTGCTCGGTTTCCTGCACGGTCAGCTTTTCGTGCAGAAAGCAGACTCGGTGCGACCCGCCCGGAGCGGGCATTTGCAGCGCGGAAAGGTCGCGCTGGCCCAGTTTGAAGAGCCTCTCGTTCACGGTCTTGCCGGACTGAAAGCGGCGCATCCAGTGATCGAGTTGGGCGGGTTCCGCGGTCTTCACCAGCGGCGCGATTTCCCCCAGCTTCCCCTGCGAAGTCTGATCGATGAGCCGGAGGAATGACTCGGCTCCGAAGGCGTCCAGCAATTTATGGTCGAAGACCATCCCCAGAAGCGACCGGGTTTCGCCCACATGAATCAGCAAAAACCGCAGGTGCTGAAAGCGCGGCTGCATGCGCGTGTTGACGTGCTCGGCGAGCAGTCGCTCGGCTTCGGTATCCGAGCCCTGGGAAAGGTCCACTACCTTTAACACAAGCCGCTTCGCGCGGGCGTTTCGCGAAACTTTCCAGAATGGCGCGAGGTTGAAACAATCGCGTGCCACCCGGCCATGCACGAGCGGAAAGCAATCCGAGATCTGATCGAGGGCCGAGCGCAGCGCCGGCTCAGGGATCTTTCCCGCAACGTCGAGAATCGCCTGCGAGAGCGCGCCGATGCCGGTGGTGCGAATGGCCAGGTAGTCCATCGCGCCCATCATCCAGTCAACGCCGCTCAGGTAGCGGCGCGAGCGGAAATAGGGAAGCGAAAGCCTCAAGCGCTGCGCCCGCGCAAATCGCCGAGGAGAGCGTGCGAACAGACTGCATGTCCTCTTTTTTCAGTCCCACCTTCATCAGGCTCACGCCGAACTTCTGCTCGATGACGATCAGCAGCGAAACGAATCGCAGCGAATCGATGCCCAAGCCCGCCAGGCTGGTGTCGGGAAGAACCGCGCCGGGCTTCAACGACATCAACACGCGAATTTCCTCGCAGAGTTGCTTCTGAACATCTTCAATATCGCTGGCTTGGAGCATCTGAAATTCTTCCTCCGCAATCAGATCATCGGGCTTCGACGGGTGACGCCCAATGAAGTTTCCCGTAAGCCGCACGATGCGCCAACCACCCGGGCATTTTCAACCTGCGGCAAAAGCACCGTCGCGAGCAACCGGAAGGCAGAATCCGTCGCCGAGCGACAGAAGTGATTTTCAGATTCATCGATAATTCGTAGCTCGTCGGCCCGGGGCCCGGCAACTGCGTCGAGACTCGCAAACGCGCCGGCGGCCTCCGGCCCGAGCATGAAAAAGAGAGCGCCCTCGCCCAGAATCATTGACTGTTCCGGCGCGATCATGCGCGCCACGCAATGCAGCAGCACGTCGCCCAGTTCCTCGACGGCCCCCACCAGGACGCGCTGGCACGTGCCGTCATTGAGCCAGCATTGCGCGAGCAGGACGGCTTCCTCGAATCCGACTTCAAAGTCCGTCGTGCTCAGGGACGGTCCGCGCAGTTCCAGCAGTTCGGTGATGTACGCGGCGGCGGCGCCATGAACGGAGTGAGAGAAATCCGTGGGGGAGGCGGCACTGTCGCCGCAATCGAGCATTCCATCGAGGAATCGGAATCCGCGGCAATGCGGACCGAAGCCGGAGGTCACGATCAGCCCGATGCGTTCCCTGGGCACATCCTCGCAGGCGCCGCTCGACTGTTTCCATGCGTCAATCGCGGCGACGGCAGCCATCCGGGAAAAGCGATCGGCTCGTCGCATTCGCTTGCTGATGGCCGGGTCCACCAAAAGTTCATCGTTGACGCGCCGCCCGCTGGGCGGATTGCGGCCCGATTCCTGCACGTGCCGGGCAACCTGCGCGAGATCTCTGCCGAAGGGGGTGATCGCGCCGATGCCGAGGATTCCCATTGGCTGAATCAAGCGCGCCTCCTGATGACCAGCGCCGCGTTGTTGCCGCCAAATGCGAGCGACGTGGAAAGCGCGTAGTTGCCGTCAATCGACCTGCGACGCGCGGCAGGGGCAACGCCAATATCGTCGTCGCGCTGCTCGAATCCCGCGCTGGGCGGAATCCATTTTTCCCGCAGGCCCAGCAGCGTGAACACCGCTTCCAGCGCCCCCGCCGCCCCCAGGGCGTGGCCGGTGTATCCTTTGGTGGAGAGAAGCATCACATCAGAGCCGAAGAGACGTGCCAGCACTTTCCCTTCGGCACGGTCATTGTCGTGCGTCGCGGTGCCGTGCGCATTGACGAACGCGATCTGATTGGGCGCAATGCCCGCCTGTTGGAGGGCGGCGCGAATCGCGGCGTCGAGCCCGCGTCCTTCGGGATGCGGCGCGGTCAGGTGATGTCCGTCGCAAGCGGAGCCGAAACCCGCAACCTCAAACTGATTGCGACGATCGCGCGCCTTGGCGTGCGCATCGGACTCCAGCACGACGATCCCGGCGCCTTCTCCCAGATTCAAGCCGCTGCGGTTGCGATCGAATGGCAGGCACGGCTCGGTGCTCATCACCCCCAGCGACCAGAACCCCGACATCGGCACCGGGTGCAATTCATCCGCGCCGCCGGCAATGGCGATGTCACACAGACCGGCGCGAATCCAGCTCGCGGCAACGCCGATCGCGTCGGTGCCCGATGAGCATGCGTTGACGACCGTCATCCGCGGGCCGCTGAGCTTTAGCAACCTCGCGACCGCCTGCGCCAGATTCGAATGCAGATAGTTCCAGACCGCGTCGAGCGGCGGTTCCTGCCCGCCGCGATAGGCGCCGTAAAACGAAACGCTGTTCAACTGACACGCCACCGTCGTTCCGATGCAGACGCCGACGCGGACGTTAGAACCCGACTCGGAGCCCCTCCACGCCGAGTCTGAGGTACTCCGAACGCTCGGATTTCCCGGCGCCTGATCCGAGCCTTCGGAGTAGCTCAGATTCGGAGCGGGGTTGTGCAACGGACTGTTAGCGCCCAATCGCCGGATCCCCGCGTTTTCCAGCGCTTCCCGCACAGCCCGGATCGTCATCCGGAGGCTGCGACTGCTGTTGTATCGTTCAGGAAGCACCGGCAAATCCGCCGAAACCTGGAATGTCGGGCACACCACGGAGCTTTTAAAGGGAAGCGTGTTCACGGGCCTGCGTCGGCCGGTCGAGAACGCGCTGAGAATCGAGGGGATATCGTCACCAGCTCCGCATACTGCCCCGACGCCCGCAATCCAGATCGGTGAGCGTGTCATGATGAATCGCGCGAATTGTTACTTGGTCGCGTTGGCCAGCACGTAGGGCGCCAGGGTATTGATCGAGCGGAACACGTCGCGCCCCTTCTGCATTGCCTTCACGTCCAGCCCGTACTGGCGATGGAGCAGCACGACCACCTCAACCCCGTCGAGCGAATCGAGCCCGATCCCGTCTTCGCCAAAGAGGTTTGCATCGTCGGAAATATCTTCAGCCTTTACGTCTTCCAGCGAGAGATTTTCCACCAGAAGCCGTTTCAATTCGATCTTAATTTCGTCGAGAGATTGATTCCGCACTGCATCCAAGATCTTGATAACCCTTTCCTTAGGAACATTGCAGCTTAGAAGACCGTGAAATCGTTTGCAAGGGGAATGGGGAGAAGATCAGGATGCGCCAGGCTAAGCCGCAGGAGCGCCTCGGGAGCGCTCTCGAACGCTCCGCTGCGCTTCGCTCTAGACCGGCGGGAGATCGCCCGGGGTTCCAGTGCCCACTGCGATCATTGGCGCAGCACCCGCGGACGGCACGGTCTGCTTGAGCAGCGAAAACCTTCGTCGCGGTGACACCAACCGGCGGCTGCGATTGATCTTCACGAACTGATCGAACACCCACAATCGCCATCGCAGCTTCAATGGCGGACGCGGAAAAACATTCCCCGCCAGGACCCCGATCACCGCGCGATGCACCGCCAGCGGACCGGACCCCTGCAGGAACAATTCGCGGAACGAGTGATCGTAATACTGGCCGATGAGCTTGAAGAGCGTGTCGGTGCACTGCTCGAACTGGCGGCAATACTGTTTGCGCGCCCGCGAAGCGCTGATGCGACCGGCAAGGATGTCGTCCACCAGGCGGGCCGTCGCCATCGCTCCCTGGGTGCCGACAAAGATTCCGGTTGAAAAGATCGGGTCCATAAACGCCGCCGCGTCGCCCACCAGGAAATAACCCTCCCCCGCGTAGGGCCGGCAGCGATAGCTGAAATCCGCGGCAACATTGTTCGTCTGCGGCCGAATTGCATCACGCAATCGCTTGAGCATCGCGGGGCAGCGATCCAGCCCCCACGCGAGCATGCGATCCGGCGCGACGCCTTCCTCGCGAGAGATGCGCCGGGCCGTGTCGGCATCGATCACCATGCCGATGCTGGTGCGACGTTCGGTGATCGGAATGAGCCAGAACCAACCCTCGTCCATCATCGCGATGAGCGGATTGCCTCCCTTGATGCCGTCGGCACGCGATACATTCTCGAAATGGTTGAAGTATGCGACCTTGTGGAGGTACGACTCTTCAGCCGGGCGACGTGTTCCCAGATGCCGGCCGACCACGGAGCCCTGCCCGCTCGCGTCGAGCAAATACCGCCCGCGAACCTCCCCCGCATCCGTCTCCACGCACACGTCGCCATCGGCAAGTGACACGATCCGTCTGACAGCCGTCCCTTGCCGGACTTGGGCGCCTCGCTTCTCCGCCTCGCGCAGAAGCATTGCGTCAAAGAGCGACCGCTCGATGTTAAACGTCTCGAATGACCGGCAATACCCGTGCGCAAAATCGATCTCCGTCGGCAGTCCCTTGCCCCCCATCGCAAAATCCGCACCGAACTTCTTCACATGCGGCAGCTTCCGCAGTTCTGCCTCCAGCCCCAGCTCTTTAAGCAGATCGAGCGTCGCCGGCAGCAGCGATTCGCCGACGTGAAATCGCGGGAATTCCGCCTTTTCCAAGATGAGGGCGCGGCGTCCGCGCCGCGCGAGCTCCAGGCCGGCGATCGCTCCAGTCGGGCCGCCGCCGATGATGATTGCGTCCCACACCTCAGGTTGTTTTTCGTCACTCACGCTCGCCATTTTGCCAAACTTCGGGGGCGTTGCAATTCTGAATGCCGTACGCGATCGATCGGCCCTGGTGGGGATCTTCGCAGGGCAATTGCATGTGACTGCCGGAAGGACGATTTCCCATTGTGGTGCAGGCTTCCAGCCTGCTGCTTGGGAAGCAGGCTGGAAGCCTGCACCACAAAACTGTCACATGCAATTGCCTTGGGATCTTCGATATCTTCGACGTCCGACGTTGAATTGCCATACTACAATCGTTAGCGTGGGTTGATGCCGGAGATCTCTCGATTTTTTGGGATCATCGTTGCCATTTATTACAACGACCATGAACCGGCGCACTTCCATGCTCGATACGGAGCGGATAAAGCAAAAATACTGATCAATCCCCCAATGCTGATATCCGGCTACCTTCCACCGCGTGCGCTGGGATGGTGATCGAATGGGCAGCGCTGCACCAAGACGAGCTACTGACAAACTTCCGATCCGCCATGGAGCATCAACCGCTGCAGAGCATAGAGCCCTTACGCTGAGCATGGAGACCGCTATGCATCCCGATGTGACATCCGTTCAGTACCTCCGTGATTATCAGTTGGAGCTGACGTTCGCTGACGGGATCAAGGGGGTGGTGGATTTTGAATCGTGGGTCGTTGGCCAGGGTGGTGTTTTCGCGCCGCTGGAAGACAAGGAGTATTTTGCAAAGGTAAGCGTGAACAACGAATTGGGCACAGTGGTGTGGCCCAACGGCGCAGACGTAGATCCCGAGGTGCTGTATAGCCGTGTGACCGGCAAACCCATACCTGGGGCACTTGCGGAATCCACCAGTGTACGCGGACGCTGATGCTACTAGCCGGCGCGTTGACGTCCGACCGCGCCTTCGTCTCACAGCACGCGTTGCAATTAGATCGGCGACAGCGACGATTTTGCACGCCATGCTCCTCACGCTCACAACCACCCACTCCCCCGCCACCGACCTCGGGTATCTGCTGCACAAAAACCCTGCGCGGCCGCAGGCGTTTGAATTGGCGTTCGGAACCGCACACGTGTTCTATCCACAGGCTTCGGCAGAACGCTGCACCGCCGCTTTGTTGCTGGAGATCGATCCGATCGGCCTGGTGCGCAATCGCCGCGGACCGGCGGGCGAAGGGTTTTCGCTGGAGCAGTACGTGAACGATCGGCCCTATGTCGCCAGTTCGCTGCTGTCGGTCGCCATCGCACAGGTTTTTGGCTCGGCGCTCTCGGGAACAAGCCGCGAACGGCCGGACCTGATCGAGAGGCCGATTCCGCTGGTGGCGCGGCTGAGTGTGCTCCCCTGCCGGGGCGGTGAGATGTTGCTGCACAAACTTTTCGAGCCGTTGGGGTATCGTGTCTCCGCGACGCATCATCCGCTCGATCAGCGGTTTCCCGAATGGGGCGAAGGACCGTACTTCACGGTCGAGCTTTCGCAGACGATCACGCTGCACGATCTGCTCACGCATCTGTACGTGCTGATTCCAGTGCTCGACAACGACAAGCACTACTGGATCGGCGAGGAAGAGGTCGAAAAACTGCTGCGGCACGGCGAGCCGTGGCTGGCGGCGCATCCGGAGAAAGAACAGATCGTCCGCCGCTATCTCAAGCACCGTCGGCACCTCGCGGATCAGGCGCTGGCCCGGCTCATTGACGCGGATCCTGCGCAAGCGGATGAAGCCGAAGAATTGCGCGCGACCGAAGAGCAGAAAGTGGAGGAGAAGCTCAGCCTCAACGAGCAGCGGCAGAATGCCGTGCTGGCGGGCCTGAAATCATGCGGGGCGCAGCGCGTGCTCGATCTGGGATGCAGTTACGGCAATCTCCTGCGCCGGCTTCTGGAAGACAAGCAGTTTGACCGTGTCGTTGGAATGGATGTCTCGCATCGCGCTCTGGAAATTGCCGCCGAACGGCTGCATCTGGAACGCATGCCGGAGCGGCAGCGGGCCCGGATCGAGTTGCTGCACGGCTCGCTCATCTATCGCGATGCGCGTCTGAGCGGGTTTGACGCAGCCGCCGTCGTGGAAGTCATCGAACATCTCGACGAACCGAGGCTGGTGGCGTTTGAGCGAGTGCTCTTTGAGTTTGCCCGGCCGAAGACGGTGATCGTCACCACGCCCAACGTGGAATACAACGTGCGATTCGAGACGCTTGCGGCCGGCACGTTTCGTCATCGCGACCATCGCTTTGAATGGACGCGCCGACAGTTCCAGGAATGGGCGGGCGCGGTCGCGGCCCGGTTTTCCTACGCGGCTCGCTTCCTGCCCGTCGGCCCGGAGGATCCGGAAGTTGGACCGCCCACGCAGATGGCGGTTTTTGAGCTGCCATGACTTTCAGCTTGAGCGACAATTGAACCACCAGGCGCATTTCATTCTCTCGGTCGGCACCAAGGTCGTTGCGCTTGCGGACATTCGCGGAGAAGACGGTCGGCCCCTGCATCCGCGCGGCGCGGTCGGCGTCGTGCAGGAAGCGCCTTCAGACTACTGGAACAGTTACCGGGTGCGGTTCAACGATGGTTCACTGGCAAGCCTGCATCGACGCGAACTGGCGATTCTCTCTCAGTTTCAGGACGCGGCCGGCGACGGACCAATGCTCGATCCGCTTGCCGAGTACGATTTGTACCGCCACGTGATCTACCGGTGCGTCGTCGGCTCACAGGCCTACGGCTTGTCCAACGAAGCGAGCGATGTCGACCGCCGTGGCGTGTATCTTCCTCCGGCGTCGCTCCACTGGTCGCTTTATGGCGTGCCGGAGCAACTGGAAAATCCGCAGACCGAGGAAGTCTATTGGGAAGCGCAGAAGTTTCTCATGCTGGCGCTCAAGGCCAATCCCAATGTGCTGGAGTGCCTCTACACGCCGATGGTCGAGCACGCGACGCCGCTGGCTCAGGAACTCCTGGGGATTCGAGAGCGACTGCTCTCCAAACTCATCTATCAGACGTACAACGGCTATGTGATGAGCCAGTTCAAGAAGCTCCAGGCCGACCTGCGCAACAAAGGCGCGATCAAATGGAAACACGTGATGCATTTGCTCCGGCTGCTGATGGCGGGCATTACAGTGCTCGAAGAACATCGCGTCCCCGTTGCGGTTCCGCAGGGAGCGCGGGACAAGCTGCTGGCGGTGCGACGCGGCGAGATGCCGTTCGAAGCCGCCGATGCCTGGCGGATTTCCCTCCAGCAGGACTTTGAAAATGCCTACGCAAAAACGACTCTTCCCGAGCGGCCCGACTACGTGGCAGCCAATGATTGGCTGCTCGAGGTGCGCCGGAGCATGGTCCAAGATGACTGAGCTCGGCGATATCGTTCTCCCCGTAGGGCGGGATTCATCCCGCCGTCTGTTCCGATCTCTCGCGAAATCACGGCGGAATGAATCCCGCCCTACATCGATTCACCCGTAGCTTCGACAGGAGTGTCACCGCCAGTGATGTTGCCGGTTCTCAAAAAGGTCGCCGAATCGCAGCCTTATCCGCTTCTGTTCGTCACGATCAGCGGAGCGCACCTGTACGGCTTTGCGTCGCCGGACAGCGATTACGATTTGCGCGGCGTCCATATCCTGCCGCTCGATCGAGTCGCCGGCCTGCAAACCGGGCCGGAGACGATTGAAGTGGCAGATGATCGCGATGGCGTCGAACTCGATCTGGTCACTCACGACGCGCACAAATTCTTCTCACTGCTTCTGAAAAAGAACGGATACGTGCTCGAACAGCTTTATTCGCCGCTCATCGTGATGACAACGCCGCAGCACGATCTTCTCGAGCAGATTGCCACAAGGTGCATCACGCGTCACCACGCGCACCACTATTTCGGCTTTGCCGAGACGCAATGGAAGCTTTTTGAGAAGGAGAGACCTCGGCGGGTCAAGCCGTTGCTCTACGTTTACCGCGTGCTCCTCACCGGGATTCATCTGATGCAAACCGGCCAGGTCGAAGCGAACCTCGGCACGCTCAACGACGAGCAGAGGCTGGCCCATGTCCGTGATCTGATCTCGCGCAAGATCGCCAGCGCCGAGCAAACGACCCTCGCGGACGGGGAGATCGAGTTTCACCAACTCGAATACCATCGTCTGCGCGACAAGTTGCAGCACGCTCACGAGGGCAGCGCGTTGCCGGATAACCCCTCGGGCAAGGCGGATCTGCACGAGCTGTTGCTTCAAATCAGGCTGTCGCAAACGTAAGGAGGAAGGATGTTGATCGCCAAGAGCGGGTCGATGCCGGTTGAATCGAGGGGTCGAGTCGCCAGCAGTCGCATGCACGTCTCGTGTAGGGCGGGATTCATCCCGCCATGGTGTCGGGCGCGAGAAATCACGGCGGAATGAATCCCGCAGTACAACACTGTCGCTTGACCACCACGCGGAATCGCCGCGTATCAAGACAAACGGGCCTCTATGAAACTAACCGTCCCCGAACTATCTCTTGTCGTCCTCATCGGCCCATCCGGTTGCGGCAAGTCCACATTCGCGCGGAAGCACTTCAAGCCAACGGAGGTGATTTCGTCAGACTTCTGTCGCGGACTGGTCAGCGATGACGAGAACAGCCAGGAAGCGACCGCGGACGCGTTTGACGTGCTGAAGTTTGTCGCGGGAAAGCGCCTCGGCCGCGGACTTCTCACGGTGATTGATGCGACCAATGTGCAGAGCGAAGCACGCAAACCGCTGGTCGAGCTCGCGCGCGAGCATGACGTTCTGCCGGTGGCGATCGTGCTGAAGATGCCGGAGGACGTTTGTCAGGAGCGCAATCGGGGCCGGGCGGATCGCGCGTTCGGGCCGCATGTGATTCGCAATCAACTGATGCAGCTTCGGCGAAGCTTGCGCGGACTGGAACGGGAGGGATTCCGCTACGTGCATATCCTCCAGACGCCAGAGGAAGTGGAGAGCGTCAGCATCGAACGGCAACCGCTGTGGAATGATCGCAAATCTGACACCGGCCCATTTGACATCATCGGCGACGTACACGGCTGCTATGACGAGCTGGCCGAATTGCTCACATCCCTTGGCTACCAGATCGAAACGACCAGCGAAAATATCGCGGTGACTCCACCGAGCGGGCGCAAGGCAATTTTTCTCGGCGACCTGAACGACCGCGGCCCCAAAGTCGTCGAGGTCTTCAAGCTCGTGATGTCGATGGTGCGAGCCGGCACGGCCCTGTGCCTGCCCGGCAATCATGACGCGAAGCTGCTGCGAAAACTGCGGGGCAAAAACGTTCAGATCACGCATGGCCTGGCAGAAACGCTGGAACAACTTGAAGGGCAGTCTCCGCAATTTTGCGATGAAGTCGCAAACTTCATTGATTCGCTGGTCGGTCACTACGTGCTCGACGGCGGTCGGCTTGTCGTCTCTCACGCCGGAATGAAGCAGCGATACATCGGCCGGGCTTCGCGGCGCGTTCGCGAATTTGCGCTCTACGGAGAGACGACGGGTGAAACCGACGAATTCGGCCTGCCGATTCGTTACCACTGGGCCGCGGAATATCGCGGACCGTCACATGTTGTGTACGGTCACACGCCCGTTCTCGAAGCCGACTGGCTGAACCGCACGATCAATATCGACACCGGCTGCGTCTTTGGCGGAAAGCTCTCCGCGCTGCGCTGGCCTGAGAAAGAGATCATCTCAGTGCCTGCCCGCAGGACGTACGCAGAACCGGCTCGGCCGTTTCTCGCGCCGCACGTGCAGCCGGAACTCAGCGCGCAACAGCAGCATGACGATGTGCTGGACCTGGCGGACGTGACCGGCAAGCGCCTCATCACAACGCGGCTGCATCACAGCGTCACCGTCCGCGAGGAAAACGCCACGGCCGCGCTGGAAGTGATGAGCCGGTTCGCGGTCGATCCGAAATGGCTGATCTATCTGCCGCCCACAATGTCGCCGACCGGCACGACGCAACTGCCGGGTTTGCTCGAGCATCCGCAGGAGGCGTTCGATTATTTCCGAACCGCCGGCGCGGAAACCGTCATGTGCCAGGAGAAGCACATGGGGTCGCGGGCGGTGGTCATCGTCTGCCGGGATGAGGCGACGGCCCGCAGTCGCTTTGCAGTTCGGGAAGCGACGGCTGGAATCATTTACACGCGTACCGGCCGACGGTTCTTCGAGGATCGCTCTGTCGAGGCCGAGTTGCTCAACACTGTTCGCGACGGGCTGACGCGGGCGAACCTGTGGCACGAACTTTCGACCGACTGGTTCTGCCTCGACTGCGAGTTGATGCCCTGGTCGGCCAAGGCGCAGGAACTGCTGAAGAACCAATACGCGGCGGTCGGATCGGCATCGAGCGCCGCCGTCGCCGAATCGATCGATCTCTTGCAGCAGACAGCTGACCATTTCGCGGGCACTGCATCGGCAGCCCAGATCGATGCGATGCTGGAAAAGCAGCGCAGCCGGCTCACGCGGGTGCATCAATACGTCGAGTCATACCGCCGATATTGCTGGCCGGTGAACGGCGTTTCCGATCTGCGCCTGGCGCCGTTCCATCTTCTTGCCAGCGAGGGAAAAGTTCACGTTGATCGCGACCACCATTGGCACATGCAAATGCTGGCAAGACTGACCAACGATGCATTGCCAGGCCCGTTGATGACGACCGCACATCGCGTCGTCAACGTGACCGACCCGGCCGAGGTCGCGGCTGGAATCGCCTGGTGGGAGCAGCTCACCGCCGCCGGCGGCGAGGGAATGGTCGTCAAGCCGCTGGAATTTGTCGTGCGCGGAAAGAAAGGTCTGGTGCAGCCGGCGGTCAAGTGCCGCGGGCTGGAATATCTGCGCATCATCTACGGCCCGGAGTACGACGCGCCAGGTAATCTGGAGCGCCTTCGTTCGCGCGGGCTGGCGGCCAAGCGATCGCTCGCGCTGCGGGAGTTCGCCCTGGGCATTGAAGGACTTGAGCGATTCGCCCGCCGTGAGCCGCTGCGGCGGGTGCATGAATGTGTCTTTGCAGTTTTGGCGCTGGAGAGCGAGCCGGTGGATCCGAGGTTATGAAAGATACGTCGGTTCTTGTTGCCGCGGTTCGCTCGCGGCGCGGAGCAAGCTTCGCGCTCGTCAGTGAGATTCCATCGCCTCGTTTTGAAATCTGTCTGTCGATCGGACTCTACGCGGAATGGCAGGACGTACTGACCCGGCCCGAGCACCTGCCTCCGGGGCAGAGTTCCGATAATGCACTGGGTTTCCTGCGATACCTTGCCGCCCAGGCATGGCTGCAGGATATTTTCTTTTTTTGGCGGCCGTTTCTTCCTGATCCGAACGACGATATGGTTCTGGAGTTAGCGTTTGCCGCGAACTGTCCATATATCGTGACCCCCAACATCCGGGATTTCCGTGGCTGTGAGCAGTTGGGCGTTCAGGCCGTTACGCCGCGGCATTTCCTGAAAATGATCGCAGAAGGTAGCAGACCGTGAGCAAACTGACTGTCGAACTTCCCGAGTCGCTTCAGCGGAGCATCCAAGCGCTGGCCGCCGAAGAGGGATACTCCGTGGACCAATTTTTGGCCAGCGCCGCGGCCGAGAAGATGGCCGCACTTCGCACACTCGAATATCTGCGTCACGAAGCGGCCAGCGGCCGCCGCGCCGACTTTGACCGGTTCCTGGCTGCCGTCCCTGACCATGAACCGGTGGAAACTGACCGCAAGCCCGACTGAGCGGCGAATTTTTCAACAATCGCAGCCGTTTCGTTCCGGTGCTCGGCATTGGCGCTGGACCGTGAGCACCGTACTTCCATGCCCGCTATTGGGCGTATGAGGTGGACCAGACGTACTTAACAGCCGTCTGACGGGAAACGCGGTACCAGGGTGCTGTCGAGAGAGCGGGCGATCGCTTCGCCGCGGGCTGGGCGAGGGGAACGATGCGTCCTTCGCTACCTTGCGGACGACGGCTGAACTTTGCTCTTAACAGTCCGGCGGTCCAGCTTCACTCGCCGCGCAGTCTCTTCATAGCTGCCGGTCTGGGCGTAGACCAGCGCGCAGTATGCACGAAGCAACTCTTCGGCCGTGAGGCTCGCAGTTCTGATGTTTCGGAACAAATCATCCAATGCGTCGGTCGACGACATCGCGGGGGGCGTATACCTGCTTCTCACCAGAACGTTCCGAACGCACTGTTCCAACTCCCGAAAATTACCGGGCCAGGGATAATCGCGGCCGAGGGACTTGTCGATCCAGGCAACGACTTCGTCGGCAACGGTATCGGCCTCCCCGGCGGCCTCGCGACGCGCGATGAAGAGAACCAGGTCGCGCAGCTCCTCTGGGCGTTCGAGTAACTGTTCCCGCAATGATGGCGTGCGGACCAGGTCGGAACAGAGGCGATAATAAAAGTCGGTGCGAAAACGTCCGGCGGCCATCTCGGCGGCGAGATCGCGGTGGGTGGCAGCCACGATCTTGCCGCGGAAGGTGCGGGAAGCGGTATCGCCGAGGCGCTGAAAGACGCGGTCCTGGAGCACCCGCAGCAGCTTCACCTGTATCGGCCCGTCCAGCTCACCGATCTCGTCGAGGAAGACGGTGCCGTGCGCCGGGCAGGTTTCCAGCCATCCAGCGCGGTCGTCGAGCGCGCCGGTGAATGCCCCGCGGCGATGGCCAAACAACTCCGACTCGATCAATGTTGGCGAGAGCGCAGAGAGACTCAGTGCGGCGAACGATCCGGCGAAGTCTTCAACGAAGCATTGGCGCTTCTCATCAAAGGGGATGTAGCGCGAGAGCGCAATTGCGCGGGCGACCAGTTCCTTGCCGGTTCCGGACGGACCGGTAATCAGCGTGGTGAAATCCGCCATGCGGCAGTAGAGGGTGCGACGATATCGGGCCATGTCGTGAGTGAAAATCGACTCCCAGACCGCCGCCCGAAGCCGCGCCGCCGCCATCGTGCGACCGGCGAGGAAGCTGAAAATGTGGTGAAACGCACGCCGGATCTGGAAAAATAGCGCCATCAGGTGCGCCGGATCGTGCGCCACCGTCAGCGAGGTTTCCAGCGGCTGCAGGAAGTGGCGGGCGCCGCGGACCAGCTCACCGTACCCGGCAACGCGCTGGGGAGCTCGCTTCACCGCGCCTTGGGCGACTTTGCCTTTAGCCGCCGCGGCATTCCCGGCCTGCTGGATCGGCAGATTGAGCTGATCGTAGCAGCGGTAGTAGAGCACGTAGACGACCAGATTTTCGTACAGTTCGGTCTCCCCGGGGACCGGCGTGACGCCGGCAACGACACGCTCGCGGGCGCTGGAGGCCAGGTCCTCGGCCCGATCCCTCAACCGCGCAAGATTTCGCCGCCCGCCGGCAACGTCGTGAATGACGTTCCAGGGTGAGTCGAGCACATCAGCATCGGCGCCCAGGATGTCCTGCTCGCAGGTCGCTCGCTCCGGAAGGAAGGGGTTGCAGTAAACGAGCGTGCGAAATGCCTCAGCGACGCGTCTTTGGGCCGACGTAAAGAGCATGCCGGCAGTGTACATCCAATGTACTGCCATTGCGCAAAGAATGTATTGAGTTGTAAGGACGCGAGGCACAGAACGCCACTCAGGGCCGCGAAAACGCGGAACCCGCGACGGCACCGCCTTCGCTTTGAGCACCAGGGCCTCAGCCAACTCGAACGCGTCTAAAGGGACGGCGCGACTCGATCACCCGTCGGCTGCCAGGGCGGCACGAAAACACGTCCCCTTTCTAATGCTCTTGGAAAGGAGCTGAATCATGGTTCGATCTATATGGTCAACGTCGTTCAACCGCCGCTCGGCGCCGCCGGGCGTGATCGCGCTGCTGCTGATGATCTCCCTCACGGCGGCACGCGCTCGCGCTGCCGGGATGCTCATCGCCGATGGCGGGCTTGGCGGGCAACTGGAGATCAAGGAGCACTCCGTGAAGGTTACGATCAACAACGGAATTGCAGTCACGCAAGTGACGCAGGTGTTCCAGAACCTGGAAAACAAGCAGGTCGAGGCGCTGTATACCTTCCCGGTTCCCAACAATGCCTCGGTCGCGAGCTTCTCCATGTGGATCGACGGGAAGGAGATGGTCGGAGAGGTACTGGAAAAGGACAAGGCCCGCCAAATCTATAACAGCTACAAGCAGCAGAAGCGTGACCCGGGGCTGCTGGAACAAGTGGACTACAAGACCTTCGAGATGCGCGTCTTCCCCATCGCCGCGCGGGCCCAGCAGAAGGTGCAGGTCGTCTACTACCAGGAATTGGACGTGGACCATGATTGGGCCACGCTGGTCTACCCGCTGGCCACGACCACGCGAGGACGGATCGACAGCCACGCGAGAGGCAAATTCTCCATGACGGTGGATGTGAAAAGCGAAGTGCCGGTCGTCGCGATGGAGAGCCCGAGCCATCCCAAGGATTTTGCCATCGCACAGCACAATGCCAAATACTTCCAGGCCAGCCTGGAGACCAGTGAGGGAGATTTGAATCGTGACGTGGTGCTGGCGTACCACTTGTCGCGCCCGCACACGGGCATCGATCTGATCGCCAGCCGGCAGGGCGCAGAAGACGGTTATTTCTGCATGACGATGACGGCAGGCGAAGAACTGAAGCAGCGGGAGGCGGGAATGGACTACGTGTTCATCCTCGACATTTCCGGCAGCATGAGCGACGACGGGAAGCTCGACCTGTCGCGCAACTCGCTGGACGCGTTTATCAACAACCTGGGCAAGGATGACCGTTTCGAAGTCATGACCTTCAATGTCACGGCTCACCCGTTGTTCAATCAGATCATGCCGGCGTCCGCCGAGCAAAAGGCGGCGGCGCAGGCGTTTCTTGCCTCGCAGGAAGCGCGCGGCGGGACGGTGCTGAATCCGGCACTGAACACCGCATACAAGTACGATGACCCCAAGCGCACCCTCAACGTCGTGATCCTTAGCGACGGGCTGACCGACGCCGGCGATGCGCAAACGTTGTTGCAGTTGATCAAGGGGCGGCCGGCGAACAGCCGCGTTTTCAGCATCGGCGTTGGCAACGATGTCAACAAGCCGCTGCTGCAGAACGTTGCCGACGAGTCGGGAGGGCTGGCTGCGTTTCTCAGCCACGGCGACAACTTCGCCCGCGCCGCTGAAGCTTTCCGCCGCAAACTTCTGCGACCGGTGGCGAGCGATCTTAAGGTCGATTTCGGCGGCATTCAGGTGTACGACGTGGTTCCCGCCGAATTGCCCAACCTTTACTACGGCGCTCCCGTTCGCGTCTATGGGCGATACAAAATCGGCGGAGCTTGCTGCATCACCCTCGCCGGCAAGATCGGCGATGAACCGATGAAAACCGCTGTCTCGCTCGACTTCCCCAAGCAGGACACGACGAACCCCGAGATCGAGCGGATGTGGGCATGGCACCAGGTACAGGGCCTGCTGAAAGAGGCTGACGCGAGCGGCTCGCGCTCCGCGGTGGTGGATAAGATCGTCAAACTTGGCGAAGGGTACTCCATCGCCACCGAGTACACCTCGTTCATCGTCCTGGAAAACGACGCGGAGTTTCAGCGGTGGCACATCGAGCGTCGCAACGCGCTGCGGCTCGATCACGATCGGCAGAGCGAAGCGGTCCTGCGCGATCAGCTTGAAAAGATGCGAAACCAGGCCATCGACGCCCTTGGGCCTGCGGCGGTTGAGCCCAAGCAACTCGCAATGCTCCCTGATTCCGCTACAGACTCCCCGGATGCCAGCCTGCCGGGCGTGAGCGCACCATTCGCCGCGCCGCAATCGGCCGGGCATAACGCCGACTTACCCAGTTCCAGCGGCGGCAGCAGCTCAACGGGCGCCGGCGCGATCGACCCTCTTACCGCTGCGATGGCACTGGCCGTCGCCGCATTGGCATGGGGTGCATCCATCAGGAGGAAGCGCGCGGCTTGAGCCGGCACCAGCACAAGCCGTCCCCCGCCGAAATCCATGACCGCGCGTGGGACAGATGAGCGTTGCTCGAGGGCGCATTTCGCCCAAAGGCATCAGTTCAGAGCGTCCGGCCTTCCCCGCGCGGGGAGGCCGGACGCGGAGGTTTCTGCCTCCGCCCCTCGGATCAGCAAGTGAGCGCCGCAAGCGAGTGCTTCATGCGAATCCCAAAACGTGATGCCTTCGACTGCCGACGGCTGCCGTGGATCACGTTCATCTTCGCCTGCCTGGCGGTCGTCATCTTCCTCAATCCAGGCTGCGCCCGGCTGTTGGAATACCATCGCGCCAGAATCGCCGACGGGCAGTTTTGGCGGATCCTTACCTGCCACTTGGCGCACTATTCAGCATCGCACCTGCGTTGGGATGTGCTGATGTTGGTCGTTCTCGGGGCAACCTGCGAGCTGCAGAGCCGAACGTCCATGCTGATGGCTGTCGGCGCAGCCGCACTGCTGATCCCAGCGGCTTTGTGGTGTCTGCTGCCGGGTCTGCACGTCTACCGGGGACTGTCCGGCATCGATTGCACGTTGTTTATGCTGGCGGCCGGAAGTGTCCGCCTCGAACACCAGAAAGCCGTCCCGTTGCCGCGAAAAGTAAAGTCGAGCCGCACCACCTTGATGCCGTGGATGAACAGAGCATTGATCCTTTTGTTCGTTGCAAAGGCGCTGGTGGACTGCCGCACGAACCGTGCAATGTTCGTCGGCGATCTGCGCGCTGGTATTGTCACGGTGCCCTTGGCGCATCTGGTCGGAGCCGCGATCGGCTGGCTGCCGGTTCATCTGCGCGGAGTCGTCCACCAACGTAAAATTTTGTAAATCGGGAAAATCGGGACCTGATTACTGCCCCGAAAAGCGGCATTCCGACCCTGCTCGCCCCGCCGACCGGCGCGGTGTAAAGTGGTCATACAACACCGCGACGGCGCTCACGCCCGGGGATGAAAGCGCTTGTGGACGCTCTTGAGCCGGTCCTGATCGACGTGCGTGTAGATTTGCGTGGTGGCGATGTCACTGTGGCCCAGCAGTTCCTGGACGACGCGCAGGTCGGCGCCGCCGCCGAGGAGGTGGGTGGCGAAGCAATGCCTCAGCGTGTGGGGAGAAATGCTTTTCAGCAGGCCGCTGCGGCGGCCGTATTTTTCGACGAGCATCCAGAGGCCGATCCGCTCCAAGGGCTTGCCGCTGCGGGAGAGAAACAGCAGGTCGGACGGGCGGCGCTGCAGGTTTGGGCGGCAACCTTCGAGATACCGCGCGATCGCTTCGGCCGCCATTTGGCCCAGGGGGACGATACGCTCCTTCATCCCTTTTCCGAGAACGCGAACGCAGCCGACCTGCAGATTCGCATCGCGAAGCTTCACCTCGCACAACTCCGTGGCTCGCAGTCCGCTTGCGTACAGCAGTTCGAGAATTGCCACGTCGCGCAGATACAGAGGCGACTCGGGATCCGGCGTGGCGATCAGTTGATTCACCTGCGCGCGGCTGAGAATTTTGGGCAGCGCGCTCTCGGGTTTGGGACGCTCCAGTTCCTGCAGGATCGCGAGCGTGTCGTGCCCTTCGGTGACGAGAAATCGCAGGAAGAGGCGCAGCGCTGCCAGACGCCGCGCGACGGTGCGCGTCGACTGGCCCTGGCGTGTCTGGTCCTGGAGATAGAGCCGCAGATCGGTCGCCGACGCGGTTGGGAGGGACTTGCCGGCGGCGTTGAGAAAATCTTCCGTATCTTCCAGATCGCGGCGGTAGGCGTGCAGCGAATTTTCAGCCAGCCCGCGCTCGGAGGCGAGGTGCAGCAGGAACCGCCGCAGTTCGGGCAGCGGGCAGCGCGTGTCGGTGGGAGATCGTAACCTGGATGAGTCGTGGTGCATCCGGCGAGCTCATTGAAGTATCGTCCACATCCGCCCGGTGAATGGAACCCGACAGCCGGCGCAATCGTCGCTCGACCAGCAGCTCCAGGTAGACCGGGCAGGCATTGTACGACCCGAAACAGTGGTCGAAAGCCTGTCCGAGCCGCCCGATGCTGAAGTGATCCGAGCAACGGTCGTCCGAACGATTGAGAAACGGACAATGCTGTCCTGGCGCAGACATAACCGACGCCCTTTACTTCCCCTGCCACAGGTTCTATCGGCTGTTGTGAGTCGGGGACGTGAGCGGGTGGTGATGGGAAAGTCACGGGGGAGAGGCACCGGGGAGAGGCACCGGGGAGAGGCGCGAAGGCACGGAGGCACGGAGGCACGGAGGCACGAAGGGGAGGACGCTGACGCGGCAGGTTTGTTTGGCGACCGTTACCTCTTGTCCCACACTGCGTGCCTTCGTGGCCGCCGTGTTCCGCGCCTCTCCGTCCTCCCTTCGTGCCTCCGTGCCTTCGCGCCTTCGTCCCTTCGTCCCTTCGTCCCTTCGTCCCTTCGTCCCTTCGTCCCTTCGTCCCTTCGTCCCTTCGTCCCTTCGTCCCTTCGTCCCTTCGCCCCTTCGTCCCTTCTTCCCTTCGTGCCTTTCTTCTCTTCTACCCCATTGATTGCAGCTCGCGGACGACGCCTTCTTCTTCTACTTCCGGGATCTCTTCCCGCTGCTGCACTTCACGGCAGGCGCGGGCGATCGCTTTTTCGTCGATCGACGCCAGCGCGAGCAGGACGCCGGTGTTCTGCTTCGTGGAGAACAGATGATGGGCGACGATGCCGATGCGCTCGGCTCCTTCGACGTCGACGGTTTCGGAGTGGCGTCGGGTCAGCGTCTCCAGCGCGCAGGCGAGAATCTGCGCCGGGCGTGGGAGCTGGGCAGTGGTCAAGCCGAGGATTTCTTCGATCTGGCCGGCGGAGATCAGGAACACCTTTGCGGTCCCGACGCGCGGCCCTGCCTGCACGGAGAGGAACTGAAAATCGCGCAAGCGGCGCACGTGACGAAACGCGCCTTTGCCGAGCTGCGAAAGCTGATCGGCGTACGACTTGATCTTCGCGGCCAACTCGAAGCGCAGGTCCGTGGCGGCCGTGCGCATGCGCTGTTCCTGTTCGCGAACCGCCGGCGCAGGATCGAGGAGCGCATCGACGCTGCGTTGAATCATGCGGTGATACTGCTGCATCGAGATCGAACCGTCGCAGGGCGCGGGACACTTGCCCATTTCCTTGTAAGCGCAGGCTTTGCCGTTCGGCGCCTCGACCAGGATCTGGTAGTAGCGGCAGAGATCGAAGGCATCTTCAAGCAACGCGATCAGTCGAGCCGCGGCGTGCTTGTCCGCGACCGGCCCGGCGAGAACTCCAGAACGAGTGAGGTCAGTCGTCTTGATGTATCGGGGAAAACTGGTTTCGGGATTGACGTGAACAAACCAGGCCGGGCGAAAGCCGACCATTCCGCGGTAGGTCTGGGGAAACACGATGCGGGCGGCTTCGTAATAGAGCCAATCGGCTTCGAATGTGCTGTCGACGCGTCGCCAGCGGATGATGCGGACCAGCTGTCGGTAGTTGACGCGCTTGCTGAGACCGATGGTCTCGCCGCCACCGAGGCGGCGCTTCAGGCTGTAACGCAAATTCTTCACAGACAGCAGTTGAACGGGCCGGCCGGACTCGTCGGCGAAAAGATAGACGGCCCATTTGCGGGGAATGGACGCGAGAAAGGCCTCGAAGTCCGCGTCCGGATCGAAGTGCGTGTGTTGGTCGAGGAGTGCGGCGACTTCCGGCATTGCGGAGTTATGGTAGGATCGCAGCGCCGGTGGGGAAAGCGGACGCTTTGCAACCGGCCGTCCGTGAGGAATCGGGCGCGATCGATCTCCCGCAGGGCGGGATTCATCCCGCCGCGAGTTTGATCTTCGAGGGACCGGCGGGATGAATCCCGCCCTGCATGCAGTATGACGGACGAACCAAAGCCGTTGGTGGCGATCATCATGGGGAGCGCATCGGATTGGGAGACGATGTCCCATGCGGACGCAATGCTCGAACGCTTCGCGGTCCCGCGCGTGTGTCAGGTCGTTTCGGCGCACCGAACTCCGCAATGGCTCGCGGAGTTTGCCGGCAGCGCCGAAGAGCGCGGGATTGAAGTGATCATCGCGGGGGCGGGAGGCGCGGCGCATCTGCCGGGCATGGCCTCAGCGTACACGATCGTTCCCGTGCTGGGAGTTCCCGTGCAAAGCCAGTCGTTGAGCGGGATGGACTCGCTGCTGTCGATCGTGCAGATGCCGGCGGGTGTGCCGGTTGGAACGCTGGCCATTGGAAAAGCCGGCGCGACCAACGCGGCATTGCTGGCCGTTGCGATTCTTGCCAATTCCCGGCCGCAGCTTCGTGAAACACTCAGGATATTTCGCGCGACGCAGACGCAAGGCGTGCTCGAGCAGAGTCTTCCCCCCGGTCCCGTGAAGTCTTGAGCTACTGCGGTGCCATTCGTTGGCTGAAACAAACTCCATCATCCTTCCCGGTTCCACTGTCGGAGTGCTCGGCAGCGGGCAGCTCGGGCGCATGTTTGCCATTGCGGCGCGGCAGATGGGGTATCGCGTCCACACGCTCTCTCCCGACAGCGACACGCCTACGGGGCAGGTTGCCGACAAAGAATTCACGTGCGCGTACGACGATCTTGACTCCGTCGCGGAGTTTGCCCGCGGCGTGGATGTGGTCACGTTCGAGTTTGAAAATGTGCCGGCCGCGACAGCGAATGTCGTAGCGCACCACACCAGCGTGCGCCCGAATGGATCGGTGCTGCATGTCACGCAGCATCGAGCGCGCGAAAAAACATTTCTGGCCGATCACGGTTTTCCAGTTACGCCCTTTCGCGTAGTGCGATCGCTCGAGGAAGCACTGGCAGCGGCGGAATTGCTGGGACTTCCCGGCGTTCTGAAGACGGCCGCTTTCGGGTACGACGGCAAGGGGCAGGCAACCGTACATACCACGGCGGAGATCAGCGCCGCGATGCGGGTCGATCCGAGCATCGAACGCGTCTATGAAGCGTTCGTCGATTTTGATCGGGAAGTCTCGGTCGTTGCCGCCCGTGGAGCGGACGGCGAATTCTCGCACTGGGGCGTGATACACAATTCACACCGGGACCATATCCTCGATCTGTCCGTCTGCCCCGCGGATGTTCCAGATAAGACCGCCGATGAGGCGGCGGAGTTGGCGCGCGGAATCCTGGAGAAACTCGATGTCGTCGGCGTCCTGTGCGTCGAGTTTTTCCTGACGAAGTTCGGAGGGTTGCTGGTCAACGAGCTGGCGCCAAGGCCGCACAATTCCGGGCATCTGACGATCGACGCGCACGTCACCAGCCAGTTCGAGCAGCAACTGCGGACGGTGTGCGGACTGCCATTGGGCAGCACGAGGCAGCTTCGGCCGGCGGCGATGGCGAATCTTCTGGGCGATCTGTGGGAATCCGGCGAGCCGAGGTGGACGGCCGCTCTTGCAGCGTCGGAAGTGAAGCTGCATCTGTATGGCAAGCTCGAACCCCGGCCGCGGAGAAAAATGGGGCATCTGACGGCGCTTGCGGATCATCCCACCGAAGCCGCCGCCACGGCAATCGCGGCCCGGCATGCGCTTTCTCTTCCGCGTTGAGCCGCGCCCGCTACACTTAAAAGGCATGCAGCGATTCGGTTGTCGCAAATGCGGAACTCCGCTGCCGGCCGTGCAGGCCGGCGAGACGTTGCGCGTTCGCTGCGCAGTGCGCCTGCGGGTTTGTGAATGTCATCCCCGCTGATCCGAGCCTGGCGCCCTGGGAGGCGCATGGCTCGACGAGACTGCTGGTGATCGATGATCCGGAGGGCGCGGTGCTGCTGGCACCGCCGATCGCGCGCGTGCGGTCGTACAAGCTGCCCATCGCGCTGTGCGCGGTGCTGGGAATTTTCGGGACGCTCGCGGTTCCCGCGGTTCGCAGGGCGCTTGTCCTGCGATGGGCGATTCACGAAATTGAGACGACCACAGACGCGGGAACCGCACTGCGATGCTGTGAGTCCCTGGAGAAGATCGGGCCGCCGGCACGATCGGCGGCGCCCGTCGTCTGGGCGCTGCATTTTCGCAAATTTGCCGGCGGGTACGCGCTCAAGGAAACCTTCATCAACTCCGTGGTGGAGGCGATCGATCCGGATTTTCTTGCCAGTCATCGGCCGGCGGTTACCCCCCGCACGCCCCAAGCAGATTTGATCCTGGCATTGCAGTTTCCCGACCCGGAAATTCGCAAGCACGCGGCCACACTGCTTGGGGATGCGGGTCCCGCGGCGCGGGGAGCGGTGGGCGCGCTAACGTCGGTGGCGCAGCGACCGCAAGACAGTGCTCGCGTGGCGGCGATCGAGGCCCTGGGGCGGATTGGCCCGGATGCGGCGACGGCGGTGCCGGCACTGCTGAAGTTGCTATCGGCATCGGGGACGATTCGGGAAGCTGTGGTGCGGGCCCTGAACCAGATCGCTCCGGGGGATCCGCGGGTCTTGAATGCGATCGATCTGGCGGGAATCCCGCCGCCAACTTCACAGCCAGGCGGACGTTGACGCGGACAGGATCGGCGAGCATTCGCTCCGCACGACGCGCCATGCTCCGCTCGCGGCATCCGCGACGACGCAAGCGACGGCAATAGCATTCGGCGAAGCGCTGTTCCTTCCGAATCGACGTTTGAATAATCAAACCCAAGTTACGCAGTTCGTAACGTGGGTTAACCCGTCCGTCTGGACATCCCTCTGCGTTTGCTCATGAACGAGCAGATCGGGGTGGAGCGGTCCGCGCAAAAAAGAACCCCCGATCCTTTTGGGACCGGGGGCCTTTTTAACGCTGGCAGTGACCTACTTTCCCGCTGAAGCAGTATCATCGGCTTGGCAGGCTTAACGACCGTGTTCGGAATGGGAACGGGTGTGACCCCACCAATATAGCCACCAACGAAAACCCACCGGGCCGGTTAGAGCCCGGTGGGCTGAATTTCGTGATTATGAGGTTCAATGGTCGGAAACGATGTGATCGATTGCAAACCGATCACACTTTGCCGACCACTCCGCGATCGCCGAGCACGCAGTTTGGTTCCGGCTTCGCATCTCAAATTTGAAATCTCAAATCTCAGATAACGAAACCGGTCTGCGAACGATGATCGATAAAAGTGGTCAAGCTATTGACCGTTAGTACCGGTAACCTGAAGACATTGCTGTCCGTACAGCTCCGGCCTATCAACCCAGTGGTCTACTGGGGGTCTCTCGGGAGCAAGCTCCCATGGAATCCTCGTCTTGGCATAGGCTTCACGCTTAGATGCTTTCAGCGTTTATCCGTTCCCGACATGGCTACCCAGCCGTGCCGCTAGCGCGACAACTGGTACACCAGGGGTCAGTCCTTCCAAATCCTCTCGTACTATGGAAGAGGTGCCGTCAAGATTCCCACGCGCACAGCAGATAGGGACCGACCTGGCTCACGCCGGTCTGAACCCAGCTCGCGTACCGCTTTAATTGGCGAACAGCCAAACCCTTGGGACCGCCTTCAGCCCCAGGATGCGATGGGCCGACATCGAGGTGCCAAACCGCCTCGCCGCTATGGACGCTCGGAGGCGATCAGCCTGTTATCCCCAGGGTACCTTTTATCCGTTGAGCTATGGCGCTTCCACACGCTACCACAGGATCACTAAGGCCGACTTTCATCTCTGCTTGTGCCGTAGCACTCGCAGTCAAGCAAGCTTCTACCTTTACGCTCGACGAACGATTGCCAACCGTTCTGAGCTTGCCTTTGCACTCCTCCGTTACTCTTTTGGAGGAGACCGCCCCAGTCAAACTGCCCGCCTAGCACTGTTCCCTGCCCAGATTCATGGGTCAGGGTGAGACGACGAATGCAAACAGGGTGGTATTTCACCGTTGGCTCCCCCTCGGCCAGAACCGAGGGATCAACGCCTCCCACCTATCCTACGCAGTCCACACCCGGCGTCAGTACCAGGTTGCAGTAAAGGTCCATGGGGTCTTTCCGTCTTGCTGCGCGTAGACGGTATCTTCACCGCCACTTCAATTTCACCGAGTCTGCGGTCGAGACAGCGCCCAAGTCGTTACGCCGTTCATGCACGTCGGAACTTACCCGACAAGGAACTTCGCTCAGATTCGTTGTTACTTCCTCGGCGAACGATGTTCGCCATTTGAGATCTCAAATTTGAGATTTGAGATCTCAAAAGAAGGACCGGGCATTTCTGCCGGCCTCTGCATGTCGCCATGCAGCTCGGACTATATCTTGATCTGGCATTGATCCAGATCCCTGGCGTGTAGTCTCTGAGGATTCCGGAATGAAGCGAATGCTTCGTCCGGCCTTTCCTGCTGATTGCCTGCACCCTGCACGTTGTCACTGCTTCACGGTGAATCTCAGATCTCAAATTGAGATCTCAGATCCGCAATTCCAAATCTCAAATTTGGGATTTCAAATCACGAGCGAAGCGAGTAGTGAGGGATACTCAGACTTTCCAGCAAATAGCCAAGTTTTACTAAGGCTAGCGAAGTGCGTTAACCTTAGGACCGTCATAGTTACGGCCGCCGTTTACCGGTGCTTCGGTTGCTAGCTTCGGGGCGAACCCCTGACCAACTTCCTTAACATTCCGGCACCGAGCAGGCGTCACTCTGTATACATCCTCTTGCGAGTTGGCACAGAGCTGTGTTTTTGATAAACAGTCGCCCAGGCTGATTCCTGCGCCCTTGCTTGCGCGAGGGGACCCCTTCTCCCTAAGTTACGGGGTTAGATTGCCTAGTTCCTTAACCGCAGTTCTCTCGAGCGCCTGAGGATACTCTCCTCGCCTACCTGTGTCAGTTTTAGTACGGTTGACCGTGTCGTCGCCTCTGCACTTTTCTCGGTCCCTCCTCCACAGACTTCAGCAACAAAGCGGCCTCGAGCTAACGCCTTACGACGCTCCCAACCACCACGACTAATCGGTGGATCTGCCTTGGAAAGACACATGCAGAGGTTCAACCTTCACAGCCAGTGCAGGAATATTAACCTGCCGTCCATCGGCTACGCCTTTCGGCCTCGTCTTAGGTGCCGACTAACCCTGGGCGGATTTACCTTCCCCAGGAAACCTTAGGCTTTCGGCGTGCAGGATTTTCACCTGCATTATCGTTACTCATACCGGCATTCTCACCTGCACGCGCTCCACCACTCCTTACGGTATGGCTTCGACGCGGCGTGCAGCGCTCTTCTACCGAGCTTTCGCTCCCGCTGTTTCGGTATCCTGCTTATTCCCGATCATTTACGGCGCTACTGTTCTCGACCAGTAAGCTATTACGCACTTTTTAAATGGTGGCTGCTTCTAAGCCAACATCCTGGCTGTCTCAGAACAATAACTTCCTAACGAACTAAGCTGGATTTTGGGACCTTAACAGACGATCAGGGTTGTTTCCCTTTTGACCGCGAAGATTATCCCTCGCGGACTCACTCCCGAGATAGTCTCTATGGTATTCGGAGTTTGGTAGGAGCGTGTAGGCGGGTAGCCCCACGTCTCCTTTCAGTAGCTCTACCCCCATAGAGTAGTTTCTCGAGGCTGCCCCTAAAGGCATTTCGAAGAGAACCAGATATCTCCCCGTTTGATTAGACTTTCACTCCTCCCCACAAGTCATGCCAGAACTTTTCAACGTTCACGGCTTCGGTCCTCCTGTCCCTTTTACGGGACATTCAACCTGCTCATGGGTAGATCACGGGGTTTCGGGCCGCATGCCCGCGACTTAGCGCCATCTTAAGACTCGCTTTCGCTACGGCTCCGGTGCTTGACACCTTAGCCTTGCCGCAAACATGCACTCGCCGGTCCATTATGCAAAAGGTACGCCGTCACTCTTTTCCCTTGCGGGCATAGAGCTCCGACCGCTTGTAAGTGTATGGTTTCAGGTACTTTTCACTCAGCTAGTAGCTGTACTTTTCATCGTTCAATCGCCCTACTTGTTCACTATCGGTCATCGAGGAGTATTTAGCCTTGCCCGGTGGGCCGGGCAGCTTCACACGGAGTTCCACGAGCTCCGTGCTACTCTGGAGAGCACATATTAACGGGGACCTGATCCTGTCGCTTACGGGCCTATCACCCTCTATGGGACAACATTCCTGAAGTCTTCAGCTAGGATTGGTTTTGTAACCCCTCAGTGCTTCCGCAACCCCAGGACGAATCCTGGTTTGGGCTATTTCCGCTTTCGCTCGCCGCTACTTACGGAATCGATGTCTCTTTCTTTTCCTCTGGGTACTTAGATGTTTCAGTTCCCCAGGTTCGCTCCATACGGCCTATACATTCAGCCGCAGGTGACTCGGTGTTACCCGAGCCGCGTTTCCGCATTCAGAAATCTCCGGATCAATGCTTGATTGCCAGCTTCCCGGAGCTTATCGCAGGCTTCCACGTCTTTCGTCGCCTCTCGATGCCAAGACATCCACCATACACCCTTAAGAGCTTGACCACATTTATCGATCACCGTTGAGTCCCGACAGGGAGGAACTAACTCCCATCAGGATGCCCGGGGCGCGGGCACGGTGCAATTCACAAAGGACATTGCCTGAGCGATAACGGATCAACATTCGCCAAAAAGGTGCTCGACGATACCTGCCCGATTGGAGCCAGATCTCTGAGGTCTCAAATTTGAAATCTCAAATCTGAAACCCAGAGGATCGGAAGTCTCGAATAGACTTCCGAATGCTCCAACCCAGACGAAAAGACCAACAGTACGACTAACAGAAATTTGGGCAGGCATCGCGGAGGTTTATTTTGCAAATAAACCTTGAACCTCATATTCACTTTTCAAAGAGCCTTTTGTCGTCACAACAGACCGACAAAAATTCCCGTCGAACACGGGTCAGTCAGCCGACAGAGCGGCGGCGGACTGATTCGGATTCGACTGCGCTTCGCAAATTTTCAGGGAACGTCGCCGGCACGTCGCCAGCAACCCTTCAGACAGGGACTGGCGTTACTCGGGCAGGTGATCGCTTGAATGATTCGCCAAACTTATTCGCCTCGTGAAGGTGGCCTCGTATTCCTCGTATTCTGCTTACGTTTCCACTCCGTCAAGTGGAGGTTTAGATCATACGCCTTTTCTTCGTCGCGTCAAGGGCTGTGACTTCAACTTTCCAGTTTTTCGCAGCCGTCTTTGTCGGACGCTCCCGCACGCGGGTTGCGAACTGTATCGCCTGATTTTCCGGATGCAAGGGGCCGGCGAAGAAATTGTGTGCAATCCGCAAAGCCGCGCGATCAAACCACTGTAATTCAAGCGTTTAACGCTTCTCAAACTCTTTTGAATTCTATCGCGCCACTGGATTGCACAACAACAAAAACGCCCCGGCGAATGCCGCCGGGGCGTTGAGGCTCGTCATGGCAGGTGTGCAGCCTACTTGTTCAGGTGCGGCCGCACGTCGACCTCCGCCGAGTCTTTGTTCAGCTTCGCCTGGCTGACGTGCCTGGGAGCGACAACGTCGGTGGCGGCGACCGTCGGAGCATGAACGGTCGTCGGGAGGATCAGCACCTCAACTCGTCGGTTCTGCGAGCGGCCGCCATCGGTTGAGTTACTGGCAATCGGACGCTCATCGGCGCACCCGGCGACTTCAAGCCGGGTCGGGCTCACCCGCTCACGCTGCAGCGACTCGCTGACGGAAATCGCGCGGTGTGCCGACAGATACCAGTTGTCCTTGTGTCCCTGAGCAATGGTGCGGGCATTGACTACGTGCTGATTGTCGGTGTGCCCGACGACCATCAATTCGTAGTTCGCCGCGGCGGCGGAATTGAGAATCTGCGCAAAGCGCGTGATTACGGCCTGCGCCTTTGGCGTGACTTCGGCGCTTCCCGTGGCGAAGGTGACGTCGCTCTTGAACTTCACAACGCCGCGAGCGCTATCGAAGTCGACCAGATCGGGGTTCTGTTGAGCAAACTGGGTCAGCGCGTCATTGAGCGGAGCCGGAAGAGCGGCCATCCCAACCGGACGATTCATCGCATCGGCGTACTTGCGATTCAGTTCATCATTCTCGCGTTGCAGATCGGAGACCTGCGTTGTGAGATTGGTGATCAGCCCCTGCTGATCGGTGCTGCCGTGCGCGATCAATTCAAGCTGGCGCTTGTAAGCGTCGGCTTCGGCAGAAGCGGAAAGGGCATCGCGTTCGGCGGTGCCGAGTCGTTCTGCGTATTGGTCTCGGTCGAGCTTAAGAGCGTTGTATTTTTCCTGGGAGACGCAGCCGAGAGAGGCGACGCCGATGAAGGAAATGCCAACCCACTGGAACATCCGTGCCATAAGAGCCTCCATGCAATTGAGATGTAAAATTCAGTCGCGTCGGAACAGCAGCCCAGCCCGGCGCGGCACCACAATATCGGACGTTGCCCGCAAAAATGCAAGAGCCCGGCGCAAGAAAATCATCAATTATTGCCTGGGCCGTACGCGAAATTTTCCGGGCGTGCAATTGCAGGCTGGAAGCCCGCACCACAATGTCTCCGCCCGCAAATTCGAGCGTCTCCTCACTTGGCGAGCGTCTTGCCGATCAGCAGGCCGAAGATGAAGAAGACCAGCGAAGCTCCGGCGCCGATCGCGGCGGGGATCAACGGATTCCGCGTGGCAAACCACTGGGTCGCCTGTGGGTAGGTGCCGACCATCGCGGAAATCAGGACATAGGCCCCAAACAGCATGGTGAGCGCCGCGCACAGCGCCGCGGCGCCGAAGGCGGCAGCCGTGGGATCCATGGCCTGGATGTAGACCGGACCGACTCCCGCCGCCCCGCCGCCCCGCGAGGGAGAGGTCGCCATGGCGTTTTCGAGTCCGGTTCCGCTGCCGCTGCCGACATCGCTCACATCCGAAGGGCTGAGCCGGGCCGACGGCGCGATTTCATCGAGCACCGCGCCGAGACTGGTGTCATCGCTCTCGCGGGTCAAGTCGAGCAGCCCGGAGCCGGAGCCGACGCCTTCGAGGTTCACCTGCTCGCGGACGGCGCCGGTGATGGCGGTTTGCGCCGATGGATCGACGCGTTCCACATCTTCCGCTCCAAAAACATTGATGCCCGACTGACGCCCGGTAGCCGTGCCGCTAAGGCCCGTGCCGCTGGACGCCGGCCGGCCGGGAGAGGGCACTCCTCCCATGGAGCCGGAAAGACCCAGATCGGCGGCAAGTGCCGTGTCGTCCTTCATTCGCATGCCGCCGGCGGACGATGACTGACCGGTGTCGTCTTCGGTCATCGTGATGCCGGTTCCGCTGGGTCCCCCGCCGGAGTCGACCAGCCCGATCAGTCCGCCCGAGTCAGAGGTTCCCAGATCGACGTGGTCCGCAGCGCCGCCCTCGAGTTCGCTCTTGAGTTGCTCCACCTGGTCGGCCTTGAACATCAGGCGCGGCCCGTCACGGAACTCGCGCAGCCGTCCTTCGCGGGCGAACTGTTTGATCTCTTCTTCGCTGCGGCTGAGGGCCGTCTGGGCTTCTTCCAGCGTGTAGAACATTTTGGCCATCATGGGTGTCTCTCCTGAAGAATGTCGGGCGTTCGCACTGTCGCTGATCGAGTTCGAGCGTGTATTGCTCCCTCACTGATCCTTGGGCGCTTCCGGCGAGCCTTGCGGGGGCTTGTCTTCGTTCGCCCGGATTCCCTGCTGCTCCTTCTCCGTCAGCGCTTTCACGTCGGGCCAGGGCGGGGTCGTATTGTAATTGCCCAGCTTGCGATCCCAGTGAAAATTCCGGGCAGCCACCAGCCGTAACTGTTTTTCACCGGGATAAAACTGGTAGGCGCACAGCGTTTGGGCATCGATATCCATGATGTAACAACCCCATGAATTCACGGAAAGTTGTCCGGGCATGAGGTAAATTGAGCCACCGCCCGCGATAGGCTGCGTGGGACCGGCGGCAAAAGCCGCGGGAAGCATGCTGGTGCTGTTGCCGCGACCCAGCAGAACCACCAGGATCGCCGACATCACCGCGGCGTTGATGTACAACCCGAAGACCAGCGTTCGATCACGCTTGGGAAGATTCATTGGTGAAAAGGCCTTGGTGGCGGGCAATTGCTGCGGCCACAAACACGCCGTTCCTAAATGCCCTCAAGCGAATACGCGATTCACGACACTGCTTGTGGGTGCTGACCGGAGGGCACGATCACTTCCGCAAATCCGCACGCCCGTGCGCCTTCATTAAGAACGCTACAACTCGCGCCGGGTCGCTAGCTAGGAACAACGCACTCGTTATTATACGACGGCCGCCGGGCGCTGCAACAATGGTTGATGTTCGCAACTCCACTGACCACCCCGCGCCTTTATCGGACAGTGCTTCGCTTGGCGAGCTCCCCCCTATCTCCGCGCCAGGCAGCGGCCCTTGGATTCAATTCAACCAGCCATTCGGCTTTGAATGGCATCGAGTCACGCTCCCGATTACCGGTTTGGCGGAGGGCTTGGTCGGATACCGGATCCTTCACGTGAGCGACTTTCACTTCCGCGGCAAATGGTCGCGGGTCTATGAACAACTGCACGAGCGCATCGCCAAGAACCCGCCTGGGCTGCTTCTGGTCGGCGGGGACTATGTTGAGAACAAACACGATTACACGCCGAGCCTCGAGCATGTCCGCCGGCTACTGCGCGGTTTCACCTACCGCGACGGCTGTTTTGGGGTGCTGGGCAACCACGACGGAGCGGTCGGGCCGCAAATCGACGGGCACAACATCAAGCTGATCGATCGTCAGCGTCTCCTGCTGGAGGTGGATAGAGGGCAGATCGAGTTGATCGGACTTCCCCGGCTGGGGAGAAATATCGGGCCTGATCAGCCTTTCATCGACGCCCTGCCTCCAAAGACTCCGGGCGTCCCGCGTGTCATTCTTTCTCACTACTCCGACTACCTCTACCGAACCCCTAAAGCCGAGCCGGATTTGTTTCTGGCGGGCCATACCCATGGCGGGCAGATCTGCCTGCCGGGGATGATCCCCGTTTTAAAACACACGTCGCTTCCGCGCCGGCTGGCAAAGGGAATTCATCGCGTGGGGAACACGTGGCTGGTCGCCAACCGCGGGATGGGATTCTCCAGGCTCGGCCTGCGCCTCTTCTGCCCGTCGGAGGTGGTGGAGATTGAGTTGGCGCGAGCGGCACCACTGTAAGGATGCGTTCACCGGACGCGCTTCGCGGCGCGGCTACCCAGACGAGTCAAAGAGAACTGCGGATTTCCAGCGCGGCAAGCCGCAAGAGGAAGAGCCGGGATTGGCGCGAAAGATCCCTGCTGCGATCGCTTCGGCCGATGTCGCGGCTTACAAATGTCTTCCGAAATGCGCAACTTCGGGCTGTGCGAGCCGGCGATAGTCGGAGAGCCGCATCGTTACGGCGGCATCGTGCGAGCCGGCGGCGAAGGTGACTCGATCGTCAGCGATCAGGGATTCGTCCATCAGCGTCGTCAGGCCGTAGAGATTTCCCACCGGCGGCTCCGCGCCCAGCTCGCAATCAGGGAATAAATCAGCCAGCTTCGATTCGTCGACCAGACGCACATCGTGCGCCTGCAATTGATCGCGCAGCTCCTTCAGATCAATCCGAAACGATGCGGGGAGCGCGCACAAAACAAATTCTCCGTCTGCGCACACGACAACCGCTTTGATCACTCTCCTGCCCGGCACATGCTCCATGGCGGCAAGATCCTGGGCGGTGTAGGCCGTCGCGTGATGCGAAAGCCGATACGGCACTCCGGCTTCATCAAGAAACGCTTGAAATCTCATCACGACCTCCGTGGGTGGGGTGAACGGCATCTATTGTGGAAATCGGTTCGGCCTCAGGCAAGCATAATCTCGCCATTATTAGTTAATTCACACGTCCGAGTTGCCCCGGCGCGGCCTATCGGACGGGCAGGATTTGCACGCGCTGCGCGCCGCAGCCCAGCGCGGAAGCGCCCATCCGCTTCGCGAACGACTTTGCCCGGGCTCAACCGCGCGTTGCTAAACCCTTTGCGGTACAACGTTACGCGTTCGGAAAGTGCCGATCGAAATTGCGCGTCTCCAGGCCGCTCGGACCGTCTCCATATGCCCTTCCCCGAAGAAGCGCGACTCCTGCTTTGCCTGCTGCTCAGCGCCTTCGTTTTCGCTTCTGCGTATCGATTCGCGCGGAGCGTTTGTGACGGATCGCCCGGTCAGGCGATCTGTGACGCGATTCTCCTCTTCGCGCTGATTATTTATCTCGCCGTCGCCGGTCCGGCGATTCTGCATTGTCTGAATCTTGCGACCATGTCCATTACGGCAATGGCACTGTGCGGAGGTCTTCTCACCTTGCGCCGCGGGAATCCTCGGCTGATTGCGGCGCGATGGACGGCCGATCATTGGATCGCGCTGGCGGCGGCACTGTTCACGGGGGGATATCTGCTGGCATATCTCTGGGAGCAGCGCTGGCTTCCTCCCATGGCAACCGATGCCCTGGTGTATCAGCTCTCCACCCCGGTGTTCTGGATGCGCCGGCACACGATGGCCATCTTCCCAACCTGGTACTGGAACCCTGCCAACAGCTATGCGCCGCAGGCCCCCGCCACCTGGTTCTTCTGGTTGATGGAGCCTCTGCGCAACGACATGCTGGCTCGATTCGCACAGGCGCCGGCGTTGCTCTGGATCTTTGTCCTGGTGTACAGGGGCTTTTCGGGAACGACGGCGCGCGAGGGGCAGAATCTGGGCGAATCTCGAATGCTCGATCAACAGACTGAGGGGACGGTTGAGCGTCTCCCGCGAACGCAGGCGGTGGCTGCGCTGGTCGCGTGCGCGGCGGTTCTTTCCCGGCCGCTCTTCAGCGAGGCGTTGATCGCCAAGGACGATCTGATCGTCACTGCACTGTTTCTCACCGCTGTTGCCGCATTTGATCGCAGGAGTCTGCGGGATCGCCTGGGCCCGTGGCGGGTGGGAATCGCGGTCGGCTTGATGCTGGCCAGCAAATACACGGTGCTGCTGGTCTGCCCGCTGTTCCTGTTCCTGATCGACGCCCCCTTCCGAGCCGGATGGAAGCGGCGGGACTTCATCATCGCGTCCCTGACCGCCCTGGCGCTGGCAGGGCCGTGGTACCTCCGCAATCTTCTGCTAACGGGCGATCCGCTCTTTCCAGCCGATGTCAAACTGTTCGGGATGCGCCTGTTCACCGGCCTGTTCGGAACCGAGCGCGATCAACAACTCCGCAGCGCCGGCGGCGCATGGCGCATGCTCGCCACAACGTATCACAGCCTGCCAGCCGTCCTGCTCGCGCCGCTTGCGCTGGCATGGATCGCAGCCTGCGCCGCCGCCGGCCGCTCGGTCCTGGTCAATCCAATGCGCCGCGCCGCGCTGCCCGGATCGATGGCGGTATTGCTGCTCTTCTTTCTCGCTTCGCCGCATCATGAAGTCCGATATCTGTTTCCGCTGATCGCCCTGTGGTTCGACAGCGCGACTCTTGCGATCACGCGCTGGCTCCCCGGCGCAGCGGCGCGCCTCGCCGCCGGATTGCTGCTGGCGGGAATCTCCATCGCCACCAGTTTCAATCACGCCCTCCTGCAGGAGATCGTGGTCCTGGCGGGCACCGCCGCCCTTATCAGCGCGACGGGCCTGGGGCTGCTGTTTCTGCTGCACTATCGGCCGCGCCTTGTTTTGCCGGCGTTCCTTTGCGCATTGTTGCTGGGCGCAACCATGATCTACCTGTTCTGGCTGGGCTACCTGAAAAACTATCGCGCCGCCGCCGCCGAGTTGTGGTCGATGGGATATGACGGCGCGTCGGTGTGGGGCTTTGTTCGCGATGAAACGCAGGTTCCCGCCGACGCGAATATCGCCTTTGCCAATACGCAGTTCGACTACCCGCTGTATGGCTTCAATTACGCGCGCGACGTCGCCTATGCTCCCACTCGCCGGGGCCTGCATTCATTCCTGCATTTCCCCCGCATGGGGGACGACGTGCCGGGCGATCTGATTGTGCAGACGATGACCCGCATCATGACCGAAGACCCCGACCGGCAAACCTGGCTGGACAATCTTGCCGCGATGCAGGCTCAATACCTCGTCGTGTTTCGTCACGAGATGGTCGAGAATCCGGTGGAACTGCGTTTTGCCGCTACCGATCCGGCTCATTTCGTGCCGCGATACAGCGACGACACCGCGGTGGTTTATGAGATCAGGAGATGAAGAGAAGAGCGGCGAAGAGGGATGCAGCGGAGATGGTTCGAGGTTGGCTCGGGAGGGCAAACGCGAAGGGAGTGTGGGAGTAAGACCGGGCGCGGCGATGTGACTTCTACCAGCTCAGGTAATCGGGACGTGGTGGCGCTCCGCGAAGGGCAAGCCAGGGCGGGCACGGTTCGGCGAGTCTGATCCAACTTGACTTGGGAGCTCCGCCTGCGCGATTGAGATTCGCGATTTACAATCTGCGCGATCCTTATTTCTTTTTCAACAGCGCTTCCACCGGCAAGAATTGGAGCGGAACTTTCTTTGGAACCGTCGAAGGCGTGGCGCAGCCGCCGCAGCTTCCGCAGGAACCGAGCTTGCTCTTGCGGCCACGCAGCGAAAGAAAGCCCTGGCGAAGGACGAATACGGCACTCAAGCCGACGAGCAGAAGTACCAGAAGATGTTGCAGGAGCGGCGGCATTCGTATCACGGGTTTCCAACCCGTGTTTCCCAATTCAAGACACGGGTTGGAAACCCGTGGTACTTCAAGCCGGTTCATCGACCGCAACCAACGATGCGACGGTGACAATTGCTTCGGGTTTTTGCAGCGGCGAAATCACTTGGCCGTCTGCAAAGAACTGGTGTGAAGCGTAACGAGCTCCCAGCGCCGCCGTCGCATCATCGACCGGCTCGCGGTAAACCTCCACGCTCCGATCCCGCATGTTCACAATCCAATATTCCGGAACCCGGGCGGCTGCGTACTCAAGGGCTTGTTCTCTCTCGAGTTCCAGCGAGCTGTCGGCAACTTCGATGAGGAACAGCGCCTTGTCAGGATGCGGACGGCGGCGCATCTGCTCACGCGTCACGATAGCGCCATCCGGCTCGGGGACGGATTCTCCCGGTGTCTCAAACGGTAATTGAATTCTGATGCGGTACTCAGGAGCAAAGGTTCGCGACAGCCACTCCGTCAGATTTGCGATTCCAAATGCGTGAAGCGCCCCCATTGGCGGCATTTCGATCAGCTCCCCTCGATAAAGGAAAATTCGCTGCTGGTGAAACGCACCCCGGTCGACCGCCTCGAAATACTCCCGCTTCGTCCATCGCTTCAGATGCGGCTTGTCCGGGTTGTTGAGTATCAGCGTCATACCAAATCCACGTCAACGGTCTGTAGGGCGGGATTCATCCCGCCGCATCTCTACCTATTCAGAAACCACGGCGGGATGAATCCCGCCCTACAGATAATACCGCCGAAAACGACGTCAGGCTCGAAAAATCAACGAGCCGAGCTGGTAAATCCCAAGGCTCACGACATACGCCAGCGCGTTCATGTAGACCAGCATGAAGATCGGCCATTTCCAGCCATTGGTTTCGCGGCGGACGATCGCGATCGTGCTCATGCACTGCATCGCCAGCACAAACCAGGCGAGCAGACTGACGGCAACCAGCGGGGTCCAGACCGGTTTGCCGTTGGCGTAATGATCCCTCTGCATGGCGGCGGAGAGATCGGCGGTTTTGCCGTCTTCGGTGTCGCCGGCGGCGTAGGTGATGCCCATCGAACTGACGAAAGTTTCGCGAGCCGCGAAGGCGCTGACGAGGCCGACGCCCATCTTCCAATCAAAGCCGAGCGGTTTGATCAGCGGCTCCATCGCATGGCCGAGCCGGCCGGCGATGCTGTATTCAGACTGCGCGGCGGCGACGGCGTCGGTTGCAACTTCGTCGATATTGGAGTCAGCGCCTTCACCTCTGGGCGAGATCACTGCCTGCCGAACTGCCTCGGCCCGCTGTGCTGGCAGCCTCGGATAGTAGCCTACTGCCCACAGCAAAATGCTGATCGCCAGAATCGTCGTGCCCGCTTTGGTGAGAAACTGCGCCGAATTCTTCCACACCTGCCGGGCAACCTCCATCGCTTGCGGCACCTTGTAGCTTGGCAGTTCGAGGATGAAGCTAGTCGTTCCGCCCTTGAGCAACGAACGACGAAAAACGTACGCCGTTGCGACCGCGGCGAGAATGCCAAGCGCATAACACGCCAGCATCACGCCGGCCTGACGAAACGGCCCGAAGCTCGCGAATACCGTGCCGATGAGGAGCGTGTAGACGGGGAGCCTGGCGCTGCAGCTCATGAACGGCGCGACGAAAATCGTCGCCAGCCGATCCTTGCGGCTCTCGATGGTGCGGGCGGCCATGATGCCGGGAATGGCGCAGGCGAAGCTGCTCAGCAGCGGGATGAAACTTTTGCCGTGCAGTCCGACTTTTGCGAGCAGGCGGTCCATGAGGAACGCGGCCCGGGCGAGGTAGCCGGAATCTTCGAGGATCGCCAGGAAGAAGAAGAGCAGCGCGATTTGGGGGACAAAGACGATGACGGTGCCGACCCCACCGAAGATGCCGTCTTTGATCAGGTCGTGCAGCGGGCCGGCGCCGATGGGCGCGGTGACTTTGTCGGCGAGCCAATTGACGGCTGACTGAATGCCGTTCATCAGCGGGGTCGCGAGCCAGAAGATTGAGACAAACAGCGCGGTCATCACCAGCGCGAAGACAAGAAGCCCCCAGACGCGGTGAATCAGAATCGCGTCAATTTTTTCCGTGAGGGTCCGATCCTGCGGCGTTGCGTAGTGGAGCGTTTTGTCGGTTGATGCTTGAGGGTCCCCGGATGTCACAACGCGGTGTGCAACGCCTTCGATCCAGCGATAGTGGGCTTCGACATCCGACTGCATCGGATCGATGCCCAGCACTTTCAGACGATCGGTTGCGGCGGAAAGCAGCGCCGCCACCGGCTCGCGACCGGCCAGGATGCTCATGTCCTCGGCGCGATCACCGATCAACAGCCGTTCGGCACAATTGCGGTAGTGATCGGGAGGCAGACGATCGGCCGGCGTGACGTATTCGGCATTGTCGAGAATTGCCAGCGCCCCGCCGACGAGGGTGATTTCCTCCCGCATTGCCGCGGGCACCGGCCAATCGGGAAGCGGCGCCACGACCGCTTTGGCAATGGCGTTCTTGAGCGAGTCGATCCCCTTCTTCTTGTAGCCGACGACCGGCACCACCGGCACGCCCAGCTCCTGCTGAAGCTTTTCGGGCGAAACCTGCAACCCGCGGCGCTCGGCAATGTCCATCATGTTCAGGGCGACGACGAGGGGCCGGCCCAGTTCGATCAACTGGCTGACAAGATAAAGATTGCGCTGCAGATTGCTCGCATCGACCACCACGATCACCACATTCGGCGCCGGTACGTCGGCGCGCAGCCCGCGCAAGACCTGATTGGCGACCTGTTCGTCGGGTGATCGGCTGATCAGACTGTAGGTTCCCGGCAGATCGACAATGTCGATCCGCGCGCCGTCGGCAAGCTTGCACCGGCCGGTCTTCTTTTCGACGGTCACGCCGGGATAGTTGGCGACTTTCTGGCGCAGCCCGGTCAGGGCGTTAAAGATGGTGGTCTTGCCGCTGTTCGGATTGCCGGCAAGCGCAACGGTAAATGCTGCCGCGCTTGACGGTTTCTGGTTCCCAGTTTCGCAGCAGGATGGCATGAGAGGGAAACGAACTTATGCCGGGACAATCTTCACGTGCATCGCCTGATCGGCGCGAAGGGACAGATGGTAGCCGCGGAGGCGGAATTCAATTGGATCTCCCAGCGGCGCCCGGCGAATAACCTGAACGTTGGCCCCGTTGCAGAACCCCATCTCCAGGAGCCGGCGGCGGATTTCCGAATCGCCTCCAACGGCGAACACCGTTCCCTGACACCCGATGCCGAGCTTGTTCAGGGCGCAGGTTTCCGGCGTCTGGCAATGATTACACGCGGCAAATTCGCAACTTTTCTGCATGGCCAGGACTCCTGGTTTCGCCCTTCATTGCCGATCCGTCGGCATCATACTATTCTGTATCTGCGAATCTTATCGGCGTTGAGACTCAGTTTCAATGCATTCGCTTCAGCAGTATACATTACGAATGCTCGCGGGGCGCGGGGTGATTGGTGACTCGATCGCGACAAAAGGGCACTCGACATAACAATCTATTTAACATGGACTTATGGAGCATAGTGATTTCCGCGTCCGATCGGCGGGCGAGGTGTCAGATTTTTCCTTCTTCCCGCGAAGGGCAAGCAACGCTGTGCCCTACCGGCGAACCCGCGACGCTCGAGCTTGGCGCTTCACATAACGTCGTCACGTTTCACGTTTTCACGTTTTCACGTCTTCACGTCTTCACGTTTCCACGCTTCCCGCTTCGTCACGTTCCAATCACCAATCACCCGCGTTCGATCTCAGAACTGACGCAAAAACCTCACGTCATTCTCGACGAAGTACCTGATGTCCGATATTCCGTACTTCCGCATGGCGATCCGTTCGATTCCCAGCCCGAAGGCCCAGCCGGAATAGACTTCGGGATCGATATTGACGTTTTTGAAGACGTTGGGGTGGACCATGCCGCAGCCGCCCAGTTCGATCCAACGCCCCTTGTCCTCGAACCAGACGTCGACCTCCGCCGAGGGCTCGGTGAATGGGAAGAAGCTGGGGCGAAACCGAACTTTCGTCTCCGGACCAAAATAGGCGTGCACGAATTGCATGATCGTGCTCTTCAGATCCACCATCGTGACGTTGCGATCGACGACGAGCGCTTCAAGCTGATGAAACATGGGAAGGTGCGTCTGATCGGTCGTGTCCGGGCGATACACCCGCCCAGGAATTACCACGCGAATCGGCGGCTTCTGCTGCTCCATCACGCGAATCTGAACGGTGCTGGTTTGAGTGCGGAGAAGAAGGGAGGGCAAGGGACAAAGGGACAAAGGGACAGAGGGACTAGGTGAAGCCGATCGCGACCCCTTTGTCCCTTCGTCCCTTTGTCCCTTTGTCCCTTCCAGATAAAAATTATCCAGCGGATCGCGCGCCGGATGGCTCTCTGGAATGTTCAGCGCGACGAAGTTGTGAAATTCATCTTCCACTTCCGGGCCGGACGCGATCGCGAAACCCATTCGCCCGAAAAGCTCTGTCAGCTCATCGACGACCTTCATCAGCAAATGGCGATTCCCCACCTTCAATTCCCTGCCCGGCTCGGTCACGTCCACCGCCTGCCCGACATCGGCCGCGCCGGAGGAAATCGTCTGGCGCGCCGCTTCAAAAGCGGAGGTGATCTTCTCCTTCGCGCCGTTGACGCGCTGCCCCACCGCGCGCTTCTGGTCGGGCGGCACTTTCGCGAGGAGCGTCATCGCATCCTTCAGCAGCCCCTTGGCGCCGAGGTATTTGATGCGAAATTTCTCCAGCCCGTCGGCTGTTGAAATCCCCGCCAATTCCGCAAGCGCCTGATCCTGCAAAGCATCGATTTGTTTCAGTTCATCTGACATCTGTTATCATTTTGTTCCCAGTCGGAGGTTGGTCAAGCGGCCGGCCGAGTCGTCAGGGAACGGAGGAACGAGATGGATGAGTCAAAGTTGCCGCAGAATCCCCCGGTGCAGCAGGCGTCTGGAGGGCATCCGCACGTGCCGCATCACCCAACGCAGCAGGAGCTTGCCACACCGCCGCACAGCGATGTGCCGCATTACGCGTCGCCGCTGCCGGGCGGATTTGTCCCCGCCGAGGCGTGGCTGAGCCTTGTCATCGGCATCATCGTGCTTTTCACGTTTCCCCAGTTTCGCCAATACCTGATGGCCAAAGCGCACGGCGACCCCGAGAGCTTTTATTCGCTCTACACTATCACCGATGCGAATGGTTCGATCCGCTACGAGCAATCGGTTTTCTTCTTCCCTCAGATGGGCATGACCTTCTTTGGCGTCGTCATGATCCTCGATGCGCTGGTGCTGCTGCGGCCGCGCTTTGCCGCGCTGGTCTGGTTTACCCTGGTGCTCACGGTGCTTAGCGTTCTGCTCAATGTCTTTGCGATCGTCAAGGCATACGACATCGGCGGGTTCCAACTTTCCAACGCATTAGCCGTCGCCTTCGGCGGATACATCGCGCTGTACGACTGGCGTCTGCTTCAGACGCTGCGCCTCAGTTGAACGCGCATTAAAAAGCCCCGAACGCGGGGAAGACGTTCGGGGCACAGGGAGGGAAGGATTCGTAAACGCCGACCAGGGCGAACCCGCCCGGCCGGCGTCGGTTGTTTCATCGCAGAAAGTAAACGATCCCGCACACCGTCAGATAGCCGAATATCGTGATCGTGCCGATCATGCTGCCGGATGTCCTTGAGTTTCGCATGGGTCTTCCACACCTTTCGTTGTGCGTTTCGCCCGTCGAATAATTAGATGCAAGGCGAATGAAAAGGTTAGGGGACCCCCGATCCGCTGATGGGCGCAATTGAAAGCCGACGGATTCTCCGTCGGTCCCTCCCCGGATTATCACTGCGGTTGCGTAGCCGGCGCGGCGGGAGGCACATCCGGCACTGCAGGTTGCGTGGCGGAAGCCCCGGCAGCCACCGGAATGGAAGGATTCGTCGCCGGGTGATCTGCGGGGCGAACGACGATCATCAGATCAAGTGTTGCATCTTCGCCGGCCCATGGCTGGGTCGTCGGCTCAATGTGACCCGCGCCCAAGGCTGCATTCGGCTGGGTCGAAGGCCCACCTGAACTTGCGGTCCGATTGGAATCCGGTGCGGCAGATGGAATCGGTCGCGCCAGATCAGCATCAGACGGGGTCGTGGTTGGCGGAGCAGTAACTGCTGCTGGCTCAGGAAGAGCCGCGCGAGGAGCATTCCCGTCCGCGATCGCCCTCTGCTTCGCGTCAGGCGGCAGCGCGTCAATCGACGTGCCCGGCTGCGCGAGGTTCGCGCGCAACTCCTCGGCCTGCGCCGCCGTCAGCCTGCAGCTGATCGCGAAGTCCGGCTTGGCAGAAGCCGCGCTCTCGCCCCCGTCAACTGACACATCGCGCCGCAACGCCCCTGTCAGCTTGGCCTCATCCAAGAGCGGCTGCGATGCCGGCGCGGCTTCGGGGGCGGCGCTCTTCGCCTGCTCAAGCGCATCCTTGACGACCTCGCCCGACGGCGCGGTGGTCGGCGCCGCCGTCGCTGCGGCGGCGTGGGCCGGGAGCTGATCTCGCTTTTCTTCCGATTGCAACTGCTTCGGCGCGGGCTCGGTTGTCGGCGCAGCTGGTTGCGGCTCAATCGCTCCAGCAACGTCACGCGCCGCGTCGTCCGCGCCGCGCCGTGCCAGCGCAACGCTGGCGGCCTCAGGCTGCGCGGGCTCCCATGCGATGTTCTGCTGCACGAGATAGACCACCAGCGACCGGCGCGCCTGGGCCGGATCGTCGGCGTGCATCACCAAAACGATTGGCGTCGAATTGCCCGGCAAGGCCCCGGATGCAGCGGCTGTTTGACGCTCTGACCCGTCAGCACTCGAAGCGGGCGCGGCGGGAATTTCGGTTGGCTCAGTCGCCGCGCCGCGCGCCTTCAGTCGATCCGGGGCAGCCGCTTTCCCTGCGAACGCCAACGGGGAACCGGCGGCCGCCGCAGCGTCTGGCGTTGCCGCCGCGGCGTTGTCGTCCTTCTTGATGCTGAGCTTTTCCGGATCTGCGTTTGGCGTCTTGTCGAAGTCGCGCGTTCTGGCGTCGGCAAGCCGATCGTCGTCAGGCGGACTTATTCCAGATGTCATGGCATGAGGCACCGTCTGGACGATCTGAGGACGGCCACCCGTTCCTGGAAGCGCAAAATAGACGACAACCGCAAGTCCGACCGTCAATAGCGTGATCGCGGCCATGGCCACGAGCTGCGGCCAGCGCGGAGCCTTCAAATCGGCGGCTGCGACGTCCTCTGACACGCCCTCCAGCAGAACCGACCGCTCCAGTTGCGCGCCAAACGCTTCGGCCAATTCCGGCGGCGCCGACTCGTGGGGAAGATTCCGCACCAGCGCGCTGGTTCGACGCAACTCTTCGATCAAACGCTGATGCTGCGGATTGGCAGCCAGGTGCTTCTCAAGCTCGGCGCGACCGGCCGCGTCCAGCTCGTCGTCGATGTAAGCACATAGCCGGGCTTCGATGATTTCCTGATTCTGGGACATGTCGCATCAACTCTTACAACAATCGCTGCACAGGGCGCGGGTAAAGTCCCTTGCGGGAAAACGCGATTGCGCCGACCTCAGCTAGCCTCCCAGATACGCCCGCAATTCATCCCGCAGTGCGAGGCGGGCGCGAAACAATCTGCTCTTGAGCGTTCCCAGCGGAAGGCCCAGCAAATCGGCCATCTGCTGGTAATCGAAACTTTCGATATCCCGCATCACCAGCACCGCGCGATATTCCGCGTCGAGCCGGCCCATCGCCGCGAGGATCGCCTCGTCGCGCTCGCGCTGCTCGGCCCGCTCTGAAGGAAGCGGCCCGCCGCCCGCGAGACGATCGACCAGGCTCTGCGCCTGATCTTCGCCATGCTCCCGGGTCGCGCCTCCAGGGCCCGGACGGTCCAGTGAGAACACGCGCTGCTTCTGCACTTTCCGCAACTGGCTGATCGCCAGATTGACCGCGATGCGGAACAGCCACGTATACGGCGCCGAGTCGCCGCGAAAACTGTCGAGCTTGGCAAGCCCGCGGGTGAACGCCTCCTGCGTCAGATCCATCGCCTCGTCGCGGTCGCCGACCATTCGCAGCATCGCATTGAACAGCCTGTCCTGATACAGCAGCACCAACTGCCCGTAAGCAGCGCGATCTCCGGCCTGCGCCTTGCGGAGCAGTGCAATATCGGGGCGAACCCCGCGCGACGGCGCTTCGGTCCGTGGCACTGCCTCGTGATGTGCTCCGCTCAGGCTGGACATTGTTTTTGACGCGGGAAGGATGGAAGAGTTCCGAAAAAATCGCGGGGATACAACGCTGATCTGCTTCGCCGACAACTGCATTCCCACCCGGCCATCCATGGCCGGAACTACACGCGCGACACTATGCCAATCGATGCACGCCGCGTCAACACGGGTTCAGGGTTCAGGGCTCAGGAAATCATATCACTTTACCTTTTTCACTTTTCATTTTTCATTTGTCATTCTCCGTTTGCAAGGGTTCGGTCTGGAGGGAGGGGATCGGAATGAAAAATGTTAAATGAAAACTGCAAAAGTAAAAATGAAGGCACGCGGCGCATCGAGGTCGGTCGTACTTGCCAAATCTCCCGTTCGCGCTTTCCTTAGCGTATCATCGTCCGACCGAAATTTGCCGCATGGACCATCCCGTCCGTACCATCCATGCACACCATGGCCACCGAAACGCTTTCCGATTTCCTTTCCGTGCTTGAAAAGAATAACGAGCTTCAGCGCGTCGGCGCGCGCGTCAATCCGGTTCTCGAAATCGCGGAAATTGCCGATCGCGTCAGCAAATCGCCAGCGCCTCATGGCCACAACGAACTCGATCGGACCGCCCCGGGCAAGCTCGGCGGACGCGCGCTGCTCTTTGAAAACGTGCAGGGCTCCGACATCCCCGTGGCCATCAACACGTTCGGGAGCTACTGGCGCGTCAACCAGGCGCTGGGAACGGCCAACCTCGAAGCGCTGGCAGATCGTGTGCAGCAGCTCGTCAAGCCGGAGATGCCCACGACGCTGCTGGAAAAAATGAAGAAGCTCCCAGACCTCATCAAGCTGGGCAGCTTCCCGCCTAAAAGCGTTCGCTCTGGAATCTGCCAGCAGGTCGTTCACGAGGGAGCCGATGCCGATCTGACCAGGCTCCCGATCATTCAATGCTGGCCGCTGGACGGCAATCTCGACAGCGGCCAGGTGTTCGACAAGGAAGCCTGCGCCAAAGTCACCGAGCGCGGCACCGGGCGATACATTACCCTGGGTGGAATTCACACGCGCAACCCGGTGACCGGCGACCGCAACATCGGGATGTATCGCGTGCAACTCTTCGGCCCCCGCAAGTGCGCCATGCACTGGCACATGCATCACGACGGGGCACGGCACTTCCGAATGTATCAATCGCGCGGCGAGAAGATGCCGCTCGCCATCGCCCTGGGCGGAGAATCGGTTCTGCCCTACGCCGCCACAGCCCCCCTGCCGCCGGGGATCGAAGAGCTTCTCTTCGCCGGCTTCCTCAACGACGGCGGCATTCCCCTCGTGCGTTGCAAAACCATCGATCTTGAAGTGCCCGCCAATGCGGAGATCGTTATCGAGGGATACGTCGATCCCACTGAAACACTGATGGAAGGGCCCTTCGGCGATCACACTGGCTTCTATTCGCTTGCCGATCGCTACCCGGCTTTTCACGTCACCGCGATCACACACCGCAAGAATCCGATCTATCCGACAACCATCGTCGGCAAGCCGCCCATGGAAGACTATTTTCTCGGCAAAGCCACCGAGCGCGTCTTCCTGCCGCTGCTGAGAATGATCGTTCCCGACATTGTCGACTATTGTCTGCCGATCTCCGGCGTCTTCCACAACTGCGCGTTCATCAAGATCCGCAAGGAATACCCCTATCAGGCCCGGCGCGTGATGCACGCGATCTGGGCGCCGGCCAGATGTCGTTCACGAAATTCATCGTCGTCGTTGACGAGCAGGTCAACGTACACGACGAACAAGACGTGCTCTTTCACCTGTTCAGCAACTGTGACCCGGCCCGCGACACCGAAATCGTTCGCGGACCGGTCGACATTCTCGACCACGCCAGCCCGGATCTTGGCGCTGGAAGCAAGATGGGTTTCGACGCGACAGTGAAATGGCCAGCGGAGGGAAAGGTGCGCGCGTGGCCGAAGGAACTGGAGATGGATCCAACGACGAAGGAGCTTGTGACGAAGCGGTGGAAGGAATATGGGTTGTGAGTCCCCTATTGTGGTCCGGGGGAATGCTGAAACGGCTTCCCCGGGTTAGCCGCGACGCGCAGCGGAGCGCGTATTCGCGGGGATTGCGCGAGCGATGAAAATGCGCCGTTTCTCGTTCGAATACTCGCTCCGCTCCGCGTCGCGGCTAACCCTCGAATCCGCGGGGGCTCGTGTCAACTCACGTTGGGCCGCGGCACGAGCAGGCTTTGCTCAAAACCGATCGAGCTGTCACAGGTGCGTGATGGGCCTTCTTCAGAAGGCAGGTACCGCTCCACGGCGTTTCGCAGCATGCGATACGAGATCGGCTTGGTGGCGTAGCCATCGCAGCCGGCGGCGGCGCACTTGTCATGCGCGCCTTCAAACGTGCATGCGACCATCGCCACGATCCGCCCGCCATACCCGACGGAGCGAAGCAGCGCGGTCGCTTCATATCCATCGATTTCCGGCATCTGTGCGTCCATGAGGACCAGATCAAACGGACGCCCGCTTTCCCAGGCAGACAGTGCACGCTGGAACGCAGCTTGCCCGTTTTCGACCAGTGCAACATTGAGGCCCATGCACCCGAGCACGCTAAAGATGAGCTCCCGGCGGTCGCCGCTGTCGTCGGCGACCAGGATGCGTCCGTGCAGCCTGGGGGAGCCCTTTTGCGATGTCTGCGGCGTCCATGGAATACTGCAGCGCCGCGCATCGATCAAAGTCGCCGACATGGAGGAACTCCGTTTCCACCTGGCAGAAAACACAACGGCGGTTCCCGGGCGCGAGATATCGCACGACAACCAGCAACCGCACGACAACTATTCGACAATCTCAAGTCAACAAGTAAATGGGCATTTATGCCCATTTCGGGAAAGAATTCCGTGGATACGGCTGTGCTACGTGATCGCCTCACCCATAGCTTCGAAATTGCTCCCTCTCCCGGTGCTTCGGGAGAGGGTCGGGGGGAGGGTGATCTGGAATTCGAGAGCATTTGGTGCTCGAAATCACCCTCATCCTAACCTTCTCCCGGTGTACCGGGAGTAGGGACCAGAGCAGAGCAGGACCCGCATTCGCCGCACCAAGAGAAGTAAAGTGGCGCGTGATCGCGCGCGGTCATTCAGTGCATGAGGAACCGCGCCAGGACTTCGATGGGATGAAACGCCCGGCGGCCGGTACCGTCGTGAATCTGATGGCGGCACGACGTTCCGGGAGCGACGATCAGCGCGTCGGGAGCGGCTTGGCGAATCGGGGGGAAGACCGACAGCTCGCCGATTTTCATCGAGATATCGTAATGATCGGCCGTGTATCCAAATGCGCCGGCCATGCCGCAGCAACCGGAATCGAGGGTGCGAACGCGATCGCCGAGCAGACGCTTGAGAGCGTCGGAACTGGTGCGATCGCCCCAGAGGGCCTTCTGATGGCAATGCCCATGGAGAATGACCGACGGACAGCGAGCGACTGCGTCTCGGTTCGGCGCTGGGCAAACGGGATGAGTGTCCCAGAAGTGCTCGACAAATTCTTCGACCAGCATGGCCTTGGCGGCAAGTTTTTGCCGCAGTGCGATCGGCACGTCGAGCTTGAGCTGGAGCCAGTCATCTTTGATCGCGCTGAGGCAGGATGGCTCGCAGACGACGATCGCACGAACGCGCTCATCTTCGATTGACGGACGCAGGGCGTCGAATGTTTCGGTGATGGCGTGGCAGGCGTCGTCGAGCAGGCCGGTGGAGAGCATGGCGCGGCCGCAGCAGCCGACGCGCGGGAGAGTCACCTGGTATCCGAGCGACTCGAGGACGCTGACCGCGGCACGGCCGACGTGAGTGTCGTTGTAGGTTGTGAAGCAATCGGCGAATAGCGCGACGCAGGTTCGGTCGCGCTCGGGCTGTGGTCCGCGAAGGGCAAGCCACCTGTAGAGCGATGTGGCGAAAGGAGGCACGCTGCGCTTCGGTGCGATTCCCAGAACGCGGTTCGTCAGCGCGCGCATCCATCGGGCGCGAGCAACGGCGTTCGCGACGCCGGGGGCGAGCGAACCCAACCGATTGAGCGTGCGGATATGGCCGAAGAGCTTCGCCGAGAGGGGCGCGCTGCCGGCGCGATAGCGCTGGGCGGTGTATTCGGCCTTGAGTCGTGACATATCCACGTTGCTGGGGCATTCGGTTTTGCATGCCTTGCAGCTGAGGCATAGATCGAGCGTCGCAATGACGTCGGGATCGTTCCAATCGGGTGATGGGCTGGAGCGGGTGATCAGTTCGCGCAGCGCGTTTGCACGGCCGCGAGTCGAGTGACGCTCGTCAAGCGTGGCGCGATAAGACGGGCACATCGTCCCACCGGCGGTCTTTCTGCAGAAACCGGCGCCATTACACATCTCGAGCGCGCCGCGGAACCCTTCCTGATCGGCGTAATCGAAGTACGTCGGCACGCTGTCGGGATCGAAGCTGCCGGCGGATTGCGTGCGGAGGTTTTGCGTAATCGAATCGACGGGTCCCGCGCCGACGATCATGCCGGGGTTGAGGATTCCGTTGGGGTCGAAGACTTTCTTGACTTGCGTGAAGGCGCGCATCAGTTGCGGGCCGTAGAAGCGTTCGAGAAGCGGTCCGCGAACACGTCCGTCCCCATGCTCGCCGGACATGACGCCGCCGCATTCGCGCGCCAGGTCGGCCGCTTCGACGGCGATGCTCTCCATGATCCTGAGGTCTTTCGGATCGTGCGGATCGAGCATGGGGCGAACGTGAAGCACACCGACCGATGCATGGGCGTAGTATGCGGCATCTGTGCCATGGGATTCGACGATCTTCCTGAACTCGCGGACAAAGCGCGAGAGATTTTCGACGGGAACGGCGTTGTCTTCGACAAAGGTAATCGGCTTGCGCTTGGCCGAGAGGGCGTGGAGGAGCGCTTCGCTGGATTTACGCAGGGTCCACAACTGTGCCATCGGAGCGGGATCCCGATACACGCTCAGGGCAATGCCGGGCAGCGTCTGACGAAGCGATTCGAATGCGCCGTCGAGATCGGCCGACGAATTGGGCGATTCATATTCGATATAGAGCGCGGCGGCCGGATCGCGACCGTCTACGCGGGGAAGCAGATCGACGTAATGCCGGCATTGCTCGTTGCCGCGAGCGGCGGTCAGGACGGCTTTATCGAGTAGTTCGACCGCGCTGGGAGCGGTTCGAAGAATCGGACAAACGGCGGCAATCGCGGCGTCGATGTCATCAAACGAGGCGATCGCCAGTCCCCGCGCGGCGGGAACGGGATGAAGGCGCAGCGTCGCGCCGACCACGACGGCGAGCGTTCCCTCGCTGCCGCAGATCAGGCCGGAAAGATCGACGTCTTCGACGGCGATGCCGACGTCGAGTTGCGCAAGAATCAGATCGAGACCATAGCCGGCGTTGCGCCGGACAAGACGGGGAAAGCGGTTGCGGATTTCTTCCGCGTTGGAGCGGACGATTCCCGCGATCTCCTGCGCGAGGCGTAATGCGATCGGGCTCTGCCGGCCCGCGAGCGGGGCGAGCCGGCAGCGGTCGCCGCTGGGAAGAATCCCATCAACCCCCGCGAGATTCTCGCTGGTGCGCCCGTAGCGAATGGAGCGGGCGCCGGCGGCGTTGTTTCCAATGCACCCGCCGATGCAGGCCTGGGCGCTGGTCGCGGGATCGGCGGCGAAGAAAAAGCCGGATTTCCTGGCAGCCAGCGCGCGATTCAATTCGTCCACCGTCATACCGGGCTCGACTTCGCACGTGCGCGCCTCGAGGTCGACGCTGATCAGCTTGCGGCAAAACGCGGACAGGTCGAGAACGATCGCCCGGTTCGTACACTGTCCCGCCAGGCTCGTGCCGGCGACCCGCGGCAGCAGCGCGATGTGATGATCATTGCAATAGGTGAGAACGCGCCGCACTTGCTCGTGCTGCCCGGCAATACCACGCCAATCGGCTCGACTTCATAGAGGGATGCATCGGTCGCATACAGCCGGCGGTTGTGCCGGTCGAAGCGCACTTCGCCAACAGAGAGTGCCGACAAGTCCGCGGCAACGCGCTGCGATTGGACGTCCGTTCCCTGGATCACCGGAAGTGGTAATGCAGCATGCGACACTTAGGCGGCGTCCCCCCTCCCCTGGTACTCCGGGGGCGGGCTGGGGCGGGGGCAGTGCCATTCCCGATTGCCGAAGAGGCCCCCACCCTGACCGTCCCCCGGAGTACCAGGGGAGGGGAAAATGAGTCACAGACTGTGCGGCCGCCGCCTGGAATCATGGTTGATCTCTGCGGTTGATCCAGTCATCCGCCCGTCGCGAAGCCGGGGTAGAGCGTCATGCCGCCGTCGACGAAGAGTGTTTGCCCGGTGATGTAGTCCGCCTGGTCGGAGACGAGCCACGCGGCGACGCGACCGATGTCTTCGGGTTCGCCGATACGTCCGTAGGGAATCAGCGTCATCAAAGATTTATACGCTTCCGGAGTGTTCCAGGCGGAGGTGTTGATTGGGGTGCGGATGGCGCCGGGCCCGATGCTGTTGACGCGAATACGGAACGGCGCAACTTCTTGCGCGGTGCTCTTCATCAGCTGCATGATGCCGCCCTTGCTGGCGGCGTAGTTGACGTGGCCGCCCCAGGGAATCACTTCATGCACGCTGCTCATGTGCAGGATTTTTCCCGCCGCGCAGGAGACTTCCTTCACCACGCCTCGGCGCTTGAACTCGCGCACCGCCTCGCGGCGCAGAGGAACTGGCCCGTCAGGTTGATATTGATGACAGTCTGCCATTGCTTGAGGGTCATCTGATCGATCGGCGAATCCATCTGCAGCCCGGCGTTGGCAACGAGAATGTCGATGGTGCCGAACTCGGCTTTCATCTTTTCGAACATCCCATGCACGTCATCCTCGTTGGAGACGTCGGCTTTGTGTGCGTAAGCCTTCGTTCCATTCTTGGAAGCTTCGGCCGCGACGGCGTTGGCTTCGTCGTCGCCGCGAACATAGTTAATGACCACATCCGCGCCCGCGTGTCCCAGCGCGATCGCCACGGCCTTGCCGATGCCGGAGTTCGCGCCGGTGACCAGCGCCTTTTGACCCTTGAGGATCTGATTCACGCTGACTTCGGGCATCACGACGGCCGGCAATGCGGTTGTATCTGTTTGGTTGGGCATGAGAAGCTCCTGGGGTATTGTGCGGTTCGATTCACGCGTTGGACGGAACTGGATGGGACGGCGACGGAACGGTGCGCTCCGCGAGCGACAGCGTGCAGGCGTTCATTTTGAGGTCGGTCGGCGCGAGCAGGGCCGCGATGAGACCGGTCCAGCCGGTCTGGTGATTCGCGCCAACCCCGCGGCCGCTGTCGCCATGAAAATATTCGTAGAACTGAATGTGATCGCGGAAGTGCGGATCGTTCTGTTGCTTGGGGCTGACGGCCATCGACGGGCGCTTGCCATCGGGCCCGGGCAGAAACAGCTTTGCCAGCCTGTGTGACAGCTCGTCGGCAATTTGACAGATCGTCAGAAATGTTCCCGACCCCGTCGGACATTCGATTTTAAAATCGTCACCGTAATAGGAGTGGAACCGTCGCAACGATTCGATGATGAGAAAATTCGTCGGCATCCAGATTGGCCCGCGCCAATTGGAATTACCGCCGAACAGCCCGGTGGTCGATTCCGCGGGTTCGTATTGGACGACAAATTCTTTTCCCTCGGCCCCGAATACGTAGGGATGGTCCAGGTGCCAGCGGGACAGGGCACGCACGCCGTAATCGGAAAGAAATTCCGTCGTATCGAGCATGCGCTTCAAGAGCGCCTTCATGCGGTGACCGCGGAGGAGCGAGAGGAGCCGGCTCTCGCCGCGCCCGGCATCTTTCCAGCGCGACACCAGGCTTGCCAGGTCCGGACGATAGCTGAGAAACCATTCGAGATGCCGTTTGAAATCCGGCGCGTCGTTCAGCAGTTCCGGATCGAGCACCTCGACGGCAAATAATGGAATCAGCCCCACCATGGAGCGGACCTTCATCGGGATGCAGTGCCCGTCGGGCAGGCAAAGCACGTCGTAAAAAAACTCATCCTCCTGCGACCAGAGGTCGATCCCCTCCTGACCCATGGCAGTCATCGCGGCAGCAATGTAGAGGAAGTGCTCGAAGAATTTCGTCGCCAGGTCCTGGTAGGACTTGTCGAAAACAGAGAGCTCCAGCGCGATGCGCATCAGATTAAGGCAATACATCGCCATCCAGCCGGTGCCGTCGCACTGGCTGATGTAGCCACCGGTCGGCAGGCGCGCGCTGCGGTCGAAGACGCCGATGTTGTCCAGGCCGAGGAACCCGCCTTGAAAGATGTTTCGGCCCTGGACGTCTTTGCGATTGACCCACCAGGTGAAGTTGAGCAGCAGCTTGTGAAAAACCCGTTTCAAGAAAAGAAGATCTCCCTTTCCGCCATTATGATGATCGCGATCGATCTGGTAGACGCGCCAAGTCGACCAGGCATGAACCGGCGGATTCACGTCTCCAAACGCCCATTCATAAGCGGGAAGTTGGCCATTGGGATGCATGTACCATTCCCTGGTCAACAGCAGCAGTTGCCGCTTGGCAAATTCGGAATCGATCATTGCCAGGGGCACGCAATGAAACGCCAGGTCCCACGACGCATACCATGGATATTCCCATTTGTCGGGCATGGAAATGACGTCGGCATTGTTGAGATGCATCCAGTCGGAATTGCGGCCGTGCAGCCGCTGCTCGGGGGGTGGCGGGAATGCGGGATCGCCGTGCAACCACCTGGGAACGTCGTAACAGTAAAACTGCTTGCTCCAGATCATTCCGGCAAACGCCTGGCGTTGAATATGGCGCGATTCGGGGGCTTTGGCCGCGGCGGGCAACGATTCGTAAAATTGGTCGGCCTCATGGCGGCGCTGCGCGAAGGTGGAATCGAATTGATCAAAAGGGTTGTTGTTGTACTGCGAAGTGAGACGCAGACGGATTTGCCGGCTCTGCTGGGCGGGAATGACCGCCGGATAATGCGCCCCGGCCTTGGTCCCCACCCTTTGCGGGTTGATGGCCGTCACCGCTTTTTGAATGATGAAGTCGTTGAAGCCGTCCTTCCAATATCCCTCTGAAGGAGGAGCGCCAAAAACGCGGGCGTTGTTGGTTTCATTGTCGCAAAAGAGCAGCTCGGACACATCCTCCGCATAGAGAAAGTAGGCGCCGAGTGTCTCGTGCCTGGCTTCAATCGCGCCGCGGTCGTCGGCAAGCAGCAGAGGCTTGCTGCTGCCGGGGACCCAGCTCCAGGTATTGCGGAACCATATCTGCGGGAGCAGGTGCAGCGGCGCGGCGTCCGGGCCGCGGTTGTGGGCAGTGATAACGATCAGAATATCATCCGGCCCGGCCTTGGCGTATTCGATGAAGACATCAAAGTACCGATCCTGGTCAAAAATTCCGGTGTCCAGCAGTTCGAATTCCGGCTTGAGTCGGCCGGCCCGGCGGTTCTCGTCAACGATTCGCGCGTAGGGGAATTCTGCCTGCGGATACTTGTAGAGCATTTTGAGATACGAATGGGTCGGCGTGGCATCCAGGTAATAGTAAAGCTCCTTGGGATCTTCGCCGTGATTTCCTTCGCTGTTGGTCAGGCCGAAAATGCGCTCCTTAAGAATCGGATCTTTCCCGTTCCAGAGCGCGACGGAGAAGCAGAGTCTTTGCAAATCGTCGCAGAATCCGCCGATGCCGTCTTCTCCCCAGCGATAGACGCGGCTGCGGGCATGATCATGCGGGAAAAAATTCCAGGCGGAGCCGTCGGGGCTGTAATCCTCACGCACCGTTCCCCACTGCCGCTCGCTCAGATACGGGCCCCATTTTCGCCACTGGACTGGCTGGCTGAGTCGCAACTGCTCCGCATCTGATCCCATTCGACCTCCGGCCAGCGCTCGCAAATTCGCAACGTTGGCTCCGCTGTTTATACACGGCTCGGTTATGCTCACGCCAGCAGGAGGTCGAATTGTTTCAGATTCAAGGCGTGAGGAGATTTTCGGGAATGCAGTTCCTCTTTCCTCCCCTGGTACTCCGGGGGAGGATGGAGATGGGGGCAGACCGCGCCGATCGCAAGTTCGGCCCCCACCCCAGCCCTCCCCCGGAGTACCAGGGGAGGGGGAAGACCGCATCCCGAGAATCTGCCCTCCACGCGCGCGGAGCGCGAACGCGTGGGCCACGTTTTTCAGCACGCTATGCGTGTGCCTAGCATCGACTGTGTGTGCCCTTGCTGCTGATAGCACCCAACCCGCGTCCAAGCCTATCGACACTGCTGCCATGACGCTGCGTGCCGGCCCCATTACGCTCAAGTATCAGGATGGAGAGCTGCGCTACCTGCGCGTGGGCGGCCGCGAGATCGTCCGGCGAATTTACTTCGGCGTCCGCGAGGCGAAGTTTGCCGCCACCGATATGCCTAGCTTTAGTGCGGCGAGAGTCGAGGCGGCAGAGGATCATTTTGCGATTCATCTTTCGGCGTCGTGTCAGGGAAAGACGATTTCGTACAACTGGACGGCAGACGTTACGGGATCCGCGGATGGCACAATCGAGTTCCGTGTCACCGGATCGGCTCCCGCGGACGGCACGTCCGCCCGCATCGGACTGTGCGTTCTCTACGGCAGCGACTCATTGGCGGGACAGAAATTCGAAACTCTCGACGAGCAGGGCCATGCCGCGCCAGGCCAGTTTCCTGAACTGGTGTCGCCGGCGCTGGTCGCGTTGCGCTTTCACACGTTGCGGTACGCGATCGACGCCCTTCACGTTTCCTGCGGCATCGCCGAGTCGACCTTCGACATGGAAGATCAGCGCAACTACGGCGACTCTTCGTTCAAAGCGTACAATCCGATGCCGTATGCCTATCCCAGGATTGAAAAGGGCCAGGCTCTCACGCAGACATTGACGCTGCGTGTCGAATCGGCGCCGCCGGCGACGACCGCGCCGACGGACGAGGCCGTGCACGTCCGAATCGGTTCCCCAATCCCCGGCGCGCGTCTGTGCGCGATCAGCTCACCTGACCGCTTCAGCGAGGCAGCGAGCTTTCTCGCTTTGAACGGGCATCGCGACCGTTTCAAGGATGCAACGGCCGTCACCTGGAAATGGACGACCGGCACACATCTGCCGGATAACGACACGGCGATGGAGAATCTCTCGGCGATCATCGCCCAGGCGCGGACCGTGCGCACCTTTGCTCCGCGGGCGCTGCTTCGGGTCGGTCCAATCTGGCCTGATGGCGCGTGGCCGGCAATTGCCCGGCCGCTCGACTTCGGTGCTGCCTGGACGGCTGGCGCAATCAAATCGCTGTCGCTCGGGGAAATCGACGAAGCCGCGTTCCGGGATTCAACGCCGCAAGCGAGCAGGATTATCGCGCTGTTCAAAGAATTGGCAGGCAAGCCGTTGGTCGATGTGACGGTGATGCCGAATCGCGATGTCGATGCGTTTGCCATGAACGACATCGGAACCACGACGCTCTGGCTCGTGAATCGATCCGATCAGGCCCGCGTTGTGATAATCGACGGACTTGCCGCCGGCGCTTCCATCAGAGTGAGTCACCCAGCAGCAGGTGACAAATCTGAACCTCTTGCAGATCGTCGCGTTGAGTTGTCTGCGTACGATGTGTGCCAGCTCATCGTTCCACGATGACAGGTGCGACGCGTGCCGCTGAATTTGCCCCTCGCGGCAGTCACGTCTGGAAGATCGGCTTCACTTCCCCCGACACGTCGGTCAGCCGATAGTCGCGGCCTCCGTAACGGTACGTGAGCTTCTCGTGGTTCAGCCCCATGGCGTGCAGAATCGTCGCGTGGAGATCGGGAACCGTCACTTTGTCGACGGCAGCGTAGTAGCCGTAGTCGTCGGTAGCCCCGTAATTCAATCCTGGCCGCGTGCCGCCGCCGGCAAACCACATCGTGAATCCGTGCGGATTGTGGTCCCGGCCGTTGCGCAGGCGGCCTTCGTTGCCATCCTGAAACTCGAAAACGGGAGTACGGCCGAATTCGCTCCCGCACATCACCAGCGTGTCGTCGAGCAATCCCCGGCTCTTGAGATCGCGAAGAAGGCCCGCGATCGGAACATCAACTGCCATGGCGTTGCTTCGATGGCCCTCGTACAGGTTTTTGTGCTGATCCCAGAGGTTTCCGAATTGGCGGGTGGAGTGCATCAGCGTGATGTATCGCACGCCACCCTCGGCAAATCTGCGGGCCATCAAACACGCGCGGCCGAAATCGTCGGTCATCGATTCACCGATGCCGTAGAGCGCGCGCGTCGCCTGGGATTCTCCGTCCATCGACATGATCCGCGGCGCTTCGGTCTGCATGCGAAACGCCAGCTCCATGTTCTGAATTTCCCCTTCAAGGGCGCGATCCAACCCGGCACGGGCCGCGCGGTCGCGATCCATCATGCGAACCAGGTTGAGCCGATCTCCCGCGCGGGCGGAGGCCGATGCGCTGGGCGGAAGATTTTCCCAGCGCGATCGGGGGCGCGATCATCGGGCCGCCCGATCGGCGTGCTCGCGTACCTTGCCGGCAGGAAGGCAGACGGCGTGCTCTTTGGCGTTCCGGGCATGATCTCGACAAACGCGGGGAGATTCTCGTTTTCCGTCCCCAAGCCGTACGCAACCCACGATCCAATGGCCGGGCGAGGCTCGCGGCCGGAGCCAGTGGCCATCATATTTTTCGCAGTGAAATGATCTTCATTGTCATGGTGCAGTGAATGCACGAAGCAGAGGTCGTCGATCTGGGAGTTGATCTGAGGGAAGAGGTCCGAAGCCCACATCCCGCGATTGCCCCACCGCTTCCACTCGAATGGGCTGCGCAGAAGCTGCCCCGTCGGCGCGAACGCGAACCGCGGCCTGGCGATCGACGCCGGGAGCGGCTTGCCGTCGTCGCGCTGCAGCAGCGGCTTGTAGTCGTAAGAATCGATTGAGGAGAGGCCGCCGTCGAGGAAGATGTAGATGATGCGTCGCGCTTTTGGAGCGAAGTCGGGCGCCCTGGCGGTGAGCGGGCCGGCCAGCGCCGACGGCGACAACAAATCCATGAGCGCCACGCTGCCGAATCCCAGCGTCGCGCGCCGTAACATTTCCCGTCGGGTGATCGAACTCATCATTGCTCCGGCGCCGTTTCAACGTTCGATGATCGCATGGACACCGCGGGAAATTATATCCAGTTGCGGCGCATTTTCCGCACGAGTCGACCTCGGAAGTTCGTCTTCCCCGTGGCACGGGCATCTTGCCCGTGTTAGCTGCGCTGAGCGTAAGAAACCATCGATACCAAGATCTTCTGACTCCCGCGTCGCTAACACGGGCGGGACGCCCGTGCCACGGGAAAGTGCCGCGCGGAATGTCACAGAGTGTGACGCTCGGAAGTGGCGATCAGCTCCGAGTAGGGCGGGATTCATCCCGCCGATTGGTGGCCCAGCCGAGGAACGGCGGGATGAATCCCGCCCTACAAACTACAAACTGCGCTGAGCGTCGGAAACCATCGATGCCAAGATCTTCTCACTCCCGCGTCGCTAACACGGGCGGGACGCGCTGGAAGCCCGTGCCACGGGAAAGTGCCGCGCGGAATGTCACTGAGTGTGGCGCTCGGAAGTGGCGATCAGCTCCGAGTAGGGCGGGATTCATCCCGCCGATTTGTCGGCCCAGCCGAGGAACGGCGGGATGAATCCCGCCCTACAAACTGCGCTGCGAGTCGGAAACCATCGATAACCAAGATCTTCTGACTCCCACGTCGCTAACACGGGCGGGACGCCCGTGCCACGGGAAAGTGCCGCGAGGAATGTCACTGAGTATGGCGCTCGAAAGTGGCGATCAGCTCCGAGTAGGGCGGGATTCATCCCGCCGATTTGTCGGCCCGGCCGAGGAACGGCGGGATGAATCCCGCCCTACGAACGCACGATCCACAATTGCCGCGATTTAAAGTTGCAGCCTGTCACAGGGAATTTGTGATGGGGAAGTCTGACGGGTGCGAGGGACACCGGCGCTGTCTGCGATTTGCTGTGAAAACGCTTCCGCTGAGGAGCATTGATCGCACAGTTTACGATCCTCGATGGGTCGCGAGCACGGCTTCACAGACGGTATCGACTGACAATTGATCCGGCACGCCGGGAAGTACGTGCACATCCGGTCCCAGGGGCTTCCAGCGGTTGGGATCGGTTCCGGCGAAGAGCGAAATGGCGCGAATGCCGACGATGCCCGCGAGATGGCCGGGGCCGCTGTCGTTGCCCACGAAAGTTGCGGCGTCGGCAAGGTGGTTCAACAGCTCGACGTAGCTCGCGGGGCGCACGACGTCGCAAACAGCCTGAAACTCCGCGACGCGGTCGGCCGGCCAGCGTTCGATCTCGGCTTCACCCAGCAGAAGTCGGACGCGGCGACCGTCCCCGGCGAGCCGACGCGCCAGCGCCAGAAAATGAGCCGCAGGCCAGCACTTGGCTTCCGAGCCTGCGCCTGGATGGATCAGGATGATGTTCCGTCCGGTGCGCGCCAGCGGGAGTGCGCGCGATGCGAGCGATTGGAGGATCTGGCTGGCGGCGGCCTGTCCCGCGGCCCAGCCACCCCACTGCTCGACGAGCCAGTCGGTGACGTGGCCGGTGAAATTTGCCGGGACGATCGTGTTGACGCAGATCAGATTGGCGCCGGGAGCCAGCGATCGCACATTTTCCGTCCAACGGTCGTGCGGCGCGGCAATGAAACTCAGGACGGTGTGCGCGTTGGTGAGAAGCTTCATCGCCGGTTCGGGCAGCGCCGGCGTCTGGGAAAAGAGCGCATGCCATCCCGATTCGGCGTCGGCGGATTCCAGTCGCAGAACGCGCTCCGCCAAAGCGCCTTTCTGACTCGCGGCGACGTAATAAATTCGGCTTTGCGGGAAGAGTCGGGCCAGCGCCAACGCCAGCGGCCAGGTCACGATGAAATCTCCCAGCGCGCCGGAATGAAAGATGAGGACGTTACGACGAAGCATGCTGAAAAACCTGCGCGGTCTCGCGCCCTCCAAATACCACGCATCGGCCGCCCGGATGGGAGCGTTGTTCCGGCCTGGGCGCGTGCTCGCGCACCTTCATTCAGCAAGCGTCAGTCGCTGCTCGAATCGATCCACCCGCCGCCGAGCACCATATCGCCGTCATACAACACAACGGCCTGCCCCGGCGTGATGGCGCTTTGCGGTTGTTCGAACCGGACGAATAACTCGTCCGCGCCTCGCAGCGTCGCCGTCGCTGGCTGCGGCAGATGACCATAGCGAATCTTCGCGGTGCAGGAGACCGTCTCGCCGGCCCCCAGGCGCTCATCGTGCAAATTCAATTGCCCGGCCACCAGCGATCGGTGCACCAGCGATTCAGAGCCTCCCAGTGTCACCCGGTTCGCGGCGGGATCGATATCCACGACGTATACGGGATATCCGAGCGCCACGCCCAGCCCCTTGCGCTGCCCGATGGTGAACTGCTGGTGCCCCTCATGCTGGCCAACGACCTTGCCGGCGGTGGTCACGAACTGTCCTTCGCGAAAGCGCTGTGGCGTCCGACGGCGCACCAGTCCGGCGTAATCCTGATTCGGAACGAAACAAATCTCCTGCGAATCCGGCTTGTTGTAGACGGGGAGATTCATTTCCCGAGCGATTGCGCGCACGTCATGTTTTTCGAATTCCCCAATCGGCAGCAGCGTGTGCGCGATCGCCTCGCGTCGCATCCCAAACAGGACATAACTCTGGTCCTTGCGCGTATCGAGACCGCGCAGCAGACGGGGTCGGCAGTTGATGGAGCCGATGCGCGCATAATGTCCGCTGGCGACGAAATCCGCGCCAACCGCCTGGGCGTATTGAAAGAGCTTGCCGAACTTCAGCCAGTCGTTGCACCGCACACAGGGATTGGGCGTGCGGCCGCGATTGTATTCGTCGACGAAATAATCGATGACCCGGCCGAAATCCTCCTCGAAATTGAGAACATAGAAAGGAATATCCAGCGCCGCAGCCACGCGCCGCGCATCGTCGGCGTCGAGCACGGAGCAGCACCCCTGCTTGTTCGACTTCTCGGTGCCGGTGTCACAGGTTTCAGCCTGCTCGACGCCTTTGGGCGATCCGAGCCGCATGAAGACGCCAATCACGTCGTACCCCTGTTGGCGCAGCAACGCCGCCGCGACGGAGCTATCGACTCCGCCGCTCATCGCAACAATCACTTTTTTTGCCGATGCGGGCACGCGTTCACGCTAATCGTGGTGTACGGCGGAGTCAAACCGAAGGAGCTTCAGAAGGGTTCAGGGTCCAGGAGGGTTCAGGGTGTGTCAGGTTCAGGGTGTCAGGGTTCAGGGTTCAGGACGGGATGCCCTGTCCTTTGAACCTTGAACCTTGAACCTTGAACCTTGAACCCTGAACCCTGAACCCTGAACCCTGAACCCTGAACCCTGAACCCTGAACCCTGAACCCTGAACCCTGAACCTTGAACCCTGAACCCTGAACCCTGAACCCTCCTAGACCCTGACACCCTGAACCCTTTCCCTTATCCTCCCGCCATGCCCGCAGTGATTCCCGCGGTTGGCCTTCGGTTTCGTCTGCTGATGACGCGTGCCATGGTGCGCCTGGGTCTGGGGGAAAATTCAATTCTGCTGCCGCTGGCGCTGATTGTGGGCATCGTGACTGGGGCAGCGGCGGTCGGCTTCCACGAATTAATCAACCTGCTGCGCGATCTGCTCTATCGCCACTTCACTCCCGAATTCCTGTATGGCAGAGGGATTCCGCTGCTCATCCTGTTTCCCGCGCTGGGCGGACTGCTCGTCGGCGTGATCGTCGTCTACATCTCCAGGAGCCGGGAGGGACATGGCGTTGTTGACGTGATGGAATCGGTCATGCGGAATAACGGCGTCATCAAACCCGGCTCCGCGATCGAAAAGATTCTGACCAGCGCCATCACGATCGGCAGCGGAGGATCTGCCGGCGCCGAAGGGCCGATCGTCCAGATCGGAGCGGCAATCGCGTCGGGCGTTGGACTGCTGTTTCAGGTGGCGCGGCCTCAGTTTCCGGTGCTGATCGGCTGCGGATGCGCGGCGGGCATCAGCGCGATCTTCGATGCGCCAATCGGCGGCGTGCTCTTCACGCTCGAAATCATCCTGCTCGATTTTTCAATCAGCGCGTTCGCCCCGGTCGTGCTGGCGAGCGTGATCTCCAACGTGACGGCCCGCGCGTTGCTCGTGCATCTGCACCATCTGAGTCCGCTGAGCAATGCAGCCATTTTCCAGGTGCCATCAAAGCTGGCGGACGATATCTCTCTTCTGGGCTGGGGGAGCATTCCAAACTTTCTGGTGCTCGGCGTGATCTGCGGCCTGACGGGCGTCGCGCTGACCAGGCTGATGTACGGAATGGACGCATTTTTCCATCGCCGGCCCATCCATCGGGCGCTGCGGCCCGCCGCCGGCGGCGCGGCGCTGGGAATCATCGGCGTCGTGTACGTGATGGTTTTCGGCTGGTACTTCCTGGGCTCCGCCAAGCCGATCGATTTCAGGCACTATCCGATGCCGGCGTTCTATGGCGACGGATATGGGGCGGTGCAGCAGCTCTTCGTGCCGGATTTCTACGTGCCATTTCAGGCTCACTTCTGGCAACTGGTCCTGCTGCTGACGTTTCTGTGCCTGGCGAAGATCGTCGGAAGCTGCCTGACGCTCGCCAGCGGAGGCAGCGGCGGAGTCATCGCGCCTTCCCTGTTTTTGGGAGGAACGGCTGGCGCACTGGTTGGCGTGCTGCTCGAGCATCTTCACATCGCCGCGGACGTTTCTCCATCCTTGTATGCGCTGATCGGAATGGGTGCGGTGCTGGCGGCGGTCGTCCATGCGCCTCTGGCGTCAATTCTGATCCTGGTCGAAGTGACCGACCGTCACAACATCATTCTCCCGGCGATGCTCGCGACCATTGCCGCGACAGGCACGGCCCGGCTGATCTTTCCCGACTCCGTCTACACGCTCACCCTTCGCCAGCGCGGTGTGCGCGTCGGGTCGGGAAGCGACCTGTCGATTTTGCGCCGGCTCATCGTCGAGCAGGTTCCGTTGGAGCCAGTAACGGCGGTTTCGATCTCATCCCCGTTTGAGCGGCTCGTCGAGCTGGAGGATTCGACCGGGGCGACCGATTTCGTTGTCACCGACAAGGATGGCGACTATGCGGGAATGGTGATCGCCGGGGATATTCAGACAACGCTGCTGCAGCGCGATGCCATACCGCTGCTGCTGGTGCGCGATCTCGTCCGGGCGGAACTCCCCTGCGTGCAGATCACCGACGACCTGGCGAGTGTGATGGAGACGTTCTCGAAATTTGAAGTGGGAAGACTTCCCGTCTGTTTAAAAGGACAGCCCGGAAGGGTCGTGGGACTGATCAGCCGCCGGGCGCTGATGAATGAGTATCACCAGGCATTATCTTCGTAACACGGGTTTCCAACCCGTGCAGGGGACGTAAGAGTCCAAGGACCCGTTTGATTCGACTGCCATGCAACTCCCACGGGTTCCCATGCCGCGCAGGCGGCGCAAAAGTCCAAGAACCCGATTGGTTCGACTGCCATGCAGCTCGCACGGGTTGGAAACCCGTGGTACGTCAGACGGCGGTTGCCTGCTGGAATTCCTTGCGCCGGTCGGCCATCTGGGCCTTGAGGCGGGCGAGAATCGAGCTGTGCATCTGGCTGACGCGCGACTCGGAGAGATCGAGCGTGGCGCCAATCTCCTTCATCGTCATCTCTTCAAAATAGTAGAGAATGATGATGAGCCGTTCGGCGCGGCTGAGGCCCTTGGTGATCAGCTCCTTGAGATCCTTGCGCTGGATCTCGCGAACGGGATCCGCGCCGCGCTTGTCTTCCAGCACGTCGATCTCGCGCACGTCCTTGTTGCTGTCGGTTTCAAACCACTTGCGCGACAGCGAGACGAGTCCGACGGCGCTGGCGTCCTTGGCCATCTTCTCGAACTCGGCCATCGGAACCTTCAGGCGCCTGGCAATCTCGTCGTTGGAGGGCGCGCGGCCCAATTCGACTTCGAGCTGCTTGCTCGCGTTGTCGAGCTTGTGAGCGCGGGACCGGACGAGCCGCGGCACCCAGTCCATCGAACGCAACTCGTCGAGGATGGCGCCGCGAATACGCGGGGCGCAATAGGTTTCAAACTTAACGCCCCGATCCAGGTCAAACGCCGCGATCGCATCCATCAGGCCGAAGATTCCGGCCGACATGAGATCGTCTAGTTCGACTTCGTCAGGCAGTTTGACGTGAATTCGTTCGGCGTTGTAGCGCACCAGATGGAGATAATTCTCCATCAGAATGTTTCGCAACGCTTCGGTCTTGGATTTCCGATACTCAATCCAGACTTCCTTGATATCCCGTTTGGCAGTCTTTGCCATGATGGCTCCCAATCCGTTGGGGGTTCTTGGTTCGTGCGCGGGTTGACCCGCGTTCACGATATTTCTACGGCCCAGTTCGCGAAATACAATGCCGCGGCGCGATCCACGCTGAAATGTTTTTTGTCCCACAGTCCGTTATCGGTCTTCTTTTGTTGGTTTCGCCGCAATTTCCGACTTTTTTGCCGAATCGGCATTTTCATCCAGCATTTTTTGCGCCATCGCCCCGACGATCAGCCCGATGACCAGCGTGACGATCAACGCTTCCAGAGCACGTACGACCGTCGTGTCGAACGTGTTCTGCGCCCGCATGCCCGAAATCAGGCACGCGGCAAACGCGAGCAAAGCCATCGCGGCGGCTAGACGTTTAGGCATCAACATGCCTCGCAAGTGAAGAATGATTTGGCACGGAGGTGCAGGACCAAGGCACGAAGGCACCTTGTGGAAGCCAAGGCACGAAGGCACGAAGGCACGGAGGCACGAAGGGAAGGAAGTAAGATTTTTGTGGAGAGAAATCCGGATCTTCGTACAAAAATTCTGCTTCCTTCCCTTCGTGCCTTCGTGCCTCCGTGCCTTCGTGCCTTCGTGGCATGAGCCCGGGCCGCGCCGAGGACGTTATCTCCGCTGTCAAGGTTTGTTCGCATTTTCACCGCCTGAACCACTTGCTCATGCGGTTAAAGAACCCGCCGTTGGCGACGTTCATCGCAACGCCTTGCTGAAGCCGGATGGCAAGCTGCGCGATGCACTGGCTCGCGGGCGATTTCGGCGAGGCGATGACGAACGGCGTGCGTCTGCGGACGGCGGCGGGCACTTGATCGTCTGCCATCACAAATCCGGCATCGAGCACGCTGACGCCGAGAAACTGTCTGGCGACTTTCGCAATCCGGTCGTGGACGACGCTTGCCTCGGCGGCGCTGCGCACCTGATTCACCAGCAGGCTGATTCTGCGCTGGCTCTGCTCGCGGGTAATGACCTTGACGACCGCGTAGGCGTCGGTAATCGCGGTCGGCTCGGGAGTGGTCACCACCAGCACTTCATCCGCGGCACGCGTAAACGAGAGCACGTTGGGGCTGATGCCCGCCCCGGTGTCGATCAGAATGATGTCGGCCCGCTCCTCCAGCTCGGCCAGGGCGGAAATGAGCCGCTGGCGATCGTGATCGCTGAGGTCGGCCATGCGTGCCAGGCCGGAAGCTCCGCCGATCAGCTCGAAGCCGCCTGGGGCTTTGACCATCACATCAGACAGTTCTCGCTTGCGGGCAATCACGTGGGACAGGTTGTAGGGAAGATCGATATTGCAGAGCACGTCGGCGTTGGCAAGCCCGAGGTCGGCGTCGAGCAGCACAACGCTCTTTCCGGCGCCGGCAAGCTGAATGGCAAGATTCACGGCGATATTGCTCTTGCCGACGCCACCTTTGCCGCTGGTGATGGCGACGACAGTTGCACGGCGTCGCTCGCGAACCAGCGTTCGCAAGGATGTGGCCTGATCAATGAGAACAGTCATAAGCGTACCTCTGCACAAATTTCATCTTCAGAGAACGTTGTCCAGAATCCGCCGCGCCAGCAGTCTGCCGCGGCCTACTTCGATGTCGTCGGGAACGTCCTGTCCGGTGGTGACGTACGAGAGCGATTTATTTACTTTGCGAACCACGTTGAGCACGACGCCGATGTGCGCAGCCTCATCGAGCTTGGTAAAAATCAGCCGGTCGACGCGCACGTCGTTGAACCGATTGATTGCCAGGTGCAGGCACTCGGGGCTGGCGACAGTGGACAGCACCAGATGCACCTCGTCGGGCTCGGCCGCGGCGAGCAGTCCTTTGAGCTCACTGAGCTTGAGCGCGTCTGTCGGGCTGCGGCCCGCAGTATCAATCAGGATGAAGTCGCAATCGGACATTGCCCGCTCGGCGTCGCGAAGATCGTCCACCCCGGAAACCACGCGCAAGGGCGCACCGATGATGTCGGCATAGCGCTTGAGCTGATCGACGGCGGCAATGCGGTAGGTATCCAGCGTGATGAGGCCGACGCGATGCTTCTCGCGAAGCTTGAGGTTTGCGGCGAGCTTGGCGACGGTTGTCGTCTTCCCGACGCCGGTCGGCCCGATCAGCGCTACAACATGCGGCCGGCCCTTAGCCTGTCGGACGATGGCGCCCGATGTCGGGAGCATTTTTTCAATCTGCTCGGCGATTTTGTCCTTCACGAAGTCCGCCTGCTGCAAATGCTCGGGACGGACCTGGCGATGGATCGTTTTCACGATCTCGCCAGCCAGCTCGTCGCAGACTTCGTTATTGCGCAGTTGTGTGAAATAAGGGAACATCTCGTCGGGGATCTGGGGTGCGACCGCCCGGCGGTTTTCATTGAGGAGATCGCCGACCATTGCCTTGAGCGCATTGATGTCATGCGTAATCGCGAGCATGGCCGCGGCGCCGCCGGCGGGCGTCTGGAGCAGCCCGGTTGCACACGCGGCTCCGGCAGCGGGACGCAGCGCCGGAACATCGGAACGGCCCGAACGCGCGTAGAGCCCGGTGGGGGCCGCCCGGCTCTCCGTCGAGGGACGACGGAGCGAACGCGGGCCCACATTCAGTCCTCGCCCGGCAGTGATCTCCACCATCTCGTGGCGCCGGAGCCCAAGCCAGCGCCGCGTCTGCAGCGTGCGCGTATGCAGAATCACTGCCTCGGAGCCCATCGCGCTTTTCACCTGGGACAGCGCTTCGCCCATCGTTGCCGCCTTGAAGGTCTGCAATTGCATAAATCCCTGCGCGTTGTTTAGTCCGCGTTTTCGGTCATCCGTTCAAACCGACGAGTCCGATCGCCTCGACAGAAACGTCGGATGCCAGCTCGTTGTAAGCAAGCACTGCCACCTGCGGCAGCGCCGTCTCGATCATTCGCCGCACGGCAAGACGAATCTGCGGGGTGCAAAGCAGCACCGCGTTCCGCCCGGCCTGTGTCAGCTCGTTCATCTTTGCCGATATCTGCTTGGTGATCTGCTGCGCCGTCTGCGGCGGCATCGTGTTGGTCGTGCCGCGCTCCGAACGCTCCAGATGACCGTTGATTAATTCTTCCAGCGTCGGATCGAGCGTGAGACACCAAAGGCGATCGCGCTCGTCGACATATTGCTTGCAGATGGTGCGGGCCAGCGCATTGCGAACATATTCGCTGAGGACCTCGATGTCCTTCGTGCGCGAGGAGTAGTCGCCAAGCGTTTCGACGATCGTCTCCAGGTCGCGGACGGGAACGCGCTCGCGCAACAAATTTTGCATCACCTTCTGCAGCTCGCCGGGCTTCACCTGTGCCGGCAACACTTCTTCGACCAGCGCCGGGAAGCGCGTCTTGAGATTGTCGACGAGGTTCTTTAATTCCTGACGGGTCAGCAGCTCATGGGCGTGCCCCTTGATGACCTCGGTGAGATGCGTTGCCAGGACCGCGGTCGCTTCGACGACGGTGTAATTGAGCAACTCCGCATGCGCTCGCTCTGACTCGGTAATCCAATAGGCCGGCAGACCAAACGCCGGCTCGGTCGTCAGCGTCCCGCCGCGAATCGGGCCGGAGGCGGCGCCATTATCCATGGCGAGAAACTGATCCGGATACGCGACGCCGCGCGCGATCGGCTGGCCGCGGAGCTTGACGACGTAGTCGTTGGCGCCGATCTGCATGTTGTCGCGGATACGGACCGGCGGGACGATGATGCCAAGATCCGTCGCGATCTGCCGGCGGATCATGCTGACGCGGTCGAGCAGATCCCCGCCTTTGGCGGCATCCACCAGCCGGACCAGCCCGTAGCCGACTTCCAGTTCCATCGCGTCCAGATCGAGCAGCTTCTCGACTTTTTCCGGCTCTTTCTTCCCGATTTTCTCCCGCTCTTTTGCCGCGGCGACCTTCGCAACGCGTTTGTCGTTCTTGGTAATCGTCCAGGCCAGCCCGCTGCAGCAGGAGCCGAGCACAAAAAGCGGCCCCTTGGGAAGGCCGGTGAGCGCCAGCAGCAGGAGAAACATGGCAGCGACGATCAGCGCCTTGGGCTTGGAGAAGAGCTGATTGAGCATCTCGTCGCCGAGATTCTTCTTGGTGCTCGAACGGGTGACGATCAGGCCGGCCCCCAGCGAAACGATGAACGCCGGCAACTGGCTGACCAGGCCGTCGCCGATGGTCAGCTTGGTATAGAGCTGAAGACAGTCCATCAGCCCCCAGTTGTGCTCGACCATGCCGACGTAGAGGCCGCCCACCACGTTCACGCAGGTGATGATGATCCCCGCGATGGCGTCGCCGCGGACAAACCGGCTGGCACCGTCCATGGCACCGTAGAAATCCGCCTCGCGGGAAATGGACTCGCGCCGCTCGCGGGCCTGGGCCTCGTTAATATTGCCGGCGTTCAAGTCCGCGTCGATTGCCATTTGCTTGCCGGGCATCGCATCGAGGGTGAACCTGGCGGCGACTTCCGAGATGCGCCCGCCGCCCTTGGTGATCACGACGAACTGAATGATGAAAATGATGATGAAGATGATGATTCCCACGGCCAGCGACCCTTTGGTGACAAACTGGCTGAAGGTGAGAACGACTTCGCCGGCGGCGTGGAGCGCCGTCTGCGGATCGCCCGAGGCGGTGAGAATCAGCCGGGTCGTCGCCACGTTGAGCACGAGGCGGAAGAGCGTGATCGACAGGAGAAGCGACGGGAAAATCGCGAAATCGAGCGGGCTTTGCACGTAAATCGTGGTGACGAGCACGATGACCGAGAGCGTAATGTTGCTGACCAGCAGAAGATCGAGCATGAACTGCGGCAGCGGAATCAGAATCACCAGCAGCAGGCTGATGAATCCCATGGGGAAGATCATCCCACGGTTCTCGTGAAGCTTGGTGAAAATCGGATTGGCTGCCAGCGTACTCATGGGTCTTGCGCCAGGATCAGGTCGTTATGGCTCGTTTGAGTTTGATCTTGCCGCCCAGGTCGTAGACATACGCCAGGATTTCCGCGACGGCTGAATAAAATTGCTCAGGAATCTCGTGGCCGACGTCGACGAGCTTGAAGAGCGCGCGGGCGAGCGGCTTGCGCTCCAAAATCGGAATGCCGTTTTCGATCGCCAGCTCACGGATGCGCTGCGCCATCAAATCGCGCCCCTTGGCGATGACTTTGGGAGCGTTCATCGTCTCCGGGTCGTATTTCAGCGCGATTGCGTATTCGGTCGGATTGGTCACCACCACGTCGGCCGTTGGAACGTCCTTCTTGAGCCGTTGGGCGGCGGCCTGCATTCCAAGCTGACGGCGGCGCATCTTGATCTTCGGATCCCCTTCCATCCGCCGCATCTCCTCCTTCACCTCCTGCTTGCTCATCATCAGCTCGTGCTCGATGCGGTAACGCTGATAGGCATAGTCGATGATGGCCAGGATCAGCAGCGTGATGCCAATGCGCAAGCCGATGGAGTAGACCACCTGCGCGCCCAGCAGGAAGATCTGCACGAACTCGAGTTGCTGGGAATTGATGATCTGGATCAACCGCCCGTGCACGGCGGAATAGCCGACCGCGCCGAGCAGGAATATTTTCAGTGTGTCGAGAAGAAGGCGCATCCATCCGCGTCCTCCCGAGAAGATCCGGCCGAAGCCGCCGAATGGATTCAGGGCGGCGAGATTCGGCGTGAGGCGTTGGGCACTGAAGACAAATCCGACCTGCCCGACATTGGCGACGATTGCCGCGAACGCAATTCCTCCAAGAAAAGGGGCCAGCGCCTCGGATATGAGGATAAACGCCCGAAGCGTTCCGCGCGTTGCGCCTTCGAGCGAAGAATCCGCCATTGACGCGGTCCCGAGCATCTCGCCCACCAGCACCCGCAGCGCCATCATCATCCGCGGCCCGCACGCGCCCAGCAGGAGCAGCGAAGCGAGCAGCAGCACCGCCGACGTCAGGTCCTGTGAGCGGGGAATGTTTCCCTGCTCGCGGGCCTCGGTGCGCCGCCGCGGCGTGGGGGCTTCGGTTTTTTCCCCGAATTCTTCTGCCATGTTCTCTGCAGCTCTCTATTGAGTCGTCCAGCCGTCCCACACGGTTTGCATCGACTGCACGACTGATTCGCGCATCACGCGGGTCGTGAGGGCAAGCCCGACGATGATCACGAGCATTCCGACGCCCGATCGCAGGCTCAGCCCGGCCGCCATCACGTTCATCTGCGGGACCGTTTTCCCGATGAGTCCTAAAACCAAGTCGACGACGAGCATGGTGATGAGCATCGGGGCAGCCATTCGCACGGCCAGGATCGTCGCCCCTTCGAGCAAGCCGGCCAGCAAATGCAGCAGCGACTCGTTGATGCCCAGCGACAGAAGCGGCAGCTTCTCGAAGCTGTCATGCACGCCCTGCAACATCGAGCGATGCCCGCCAACGGCCAGAAAGATCACCAGCGTCAGCATGAAGTAGAGATCGCCAACGACGGACGCTTGCGCCGTATGCGGGGTCAACGATCTCCCCAAGATTGAATCCCATCTGCTGACCGATGATTTCCCCGGCCCACTGACAGGCGACGAAGATAAAGCTCATGATCATCCCCATCGCCAGGCCGAAGAACATTTCCCCGGCAATGGCGATGGCGGTGTCCCACGTATTGTCCGGGAGCCGCAGCGGCGGCTTGACGCTTCCGACCATTCCCAGTGCGATTACCAGAATGAGCATGAGCCGGACGCGCTTGGGAATCTGCGCCTGCCAAACAGGGCGCAAACAGAGCCATTCCCGCGAGGCGGAAGAAGACCAGCAGGAAGACCGGGACGAATTTCAGTGCTGCGGAAAGCATGCGCCCACGTTCCGAAGACGACCGTCGGTTCAGTACGAAAGTTGAAACATCATCGTCGTGTACTCAAGAAGGCGATGCCCGATCCAGGGCATCAGCACGATGGCCGCTGCGATCATCGAAACGATCTTGGGGATGAACGTGAGCGTCTGCTCCTGAATTTGAGTGATGGCCTGCAGGAGAGAAATGACGATGCCAACCACCAGGCCGATGATGAGCATCGGCGCGGAGACGACCATCGCGAGCACCAGCGTCTGGCGAACGATTTGCGTGGCAGTATCGAGATTCATCCGGCACACCCTTCCTTGAGTGTTGCCTCGGAGCGATGAGGATTCGCGCCGCGGCGAGCGAGTTGATTGTCCCACGCCCGCAATTGCCGCATCCATGCGGATAACGCGAGCGGCATTTCGATCAGGCTATGAAGCTACCCATCAGACCCGCAGTAATCAAGCGCCATCCGTCGACAAGAACGAATAACAGCAGCTTAAATGGCATGGAAATCAAGACCGGCGGCAGCATCATCATTCCCATGCTGATCAAAACGGTCGAGATCACCATGTCGATAATTAAGAACGGCAGATAGACCTTGAAACCCAGAAGAAAAGCCGTCTTCAGTTCGCTGAGGATATAAGCCGGGATCAGCGTCAGGGTGCTCACGTCCCCCCAGTTGGTCACCTTTTCGTGAGCGAAATCGGCGAAGAGAAAAACGTCCTTGTCATTTCCGCTTTTGCGGATTTGCCCGATCATGAACTGGCGAAGGGGAACCTGCGCGTTGGAGAGCGCCGTCTGCTGATCGATGTTCCCGCTCATATAAGGCCGCAGCGCGTCGTTGTTCACCTGCTGCCACGTCGGACGCATGACCAGAAACGTCATGAACAGCGAAAGGCCGATGAGAATTTGATTCGGCGGAAGCTGCTGGGTGCCCAATGCCTGACGCAGCAGCGAAAGGACAATGATCATCCGCGTAAAGCTGGTCATCATGATGAGAATGGCCGGCGCCAGCGACAGCACCGTGAGCAGCATGATGATCTGCATTGCAGAGGAGAGATTTTCGCGCTTGCCCAGGTCGGGAAGCTGTATCGGAGGGTTCAGCGGACTCGTGCCCGGAGAAGGCGCATCGGAAGCAGCATTGTTGGGAGTGGTAGCGACAGAGGGGGCGGTGGGCGCGGAAAATTTATCGTCGGCGCGCGCCGAACGAAGCGGAATGAGGGCCAGGAGACCCATCATCGCAACAAAAACCATCCGCGGGCTCACGCGAGCATCCTTTCTCAACACCGGCCCAATTGCTGCCGACTTCTCTGCGGACGCGTCCTACGTCCGGCTGAATTGGCTTGAGGCCAAACGCACCTGTTCCATCAAACCGCTCAACTCCGCGCGGGCGTTCGACACGTCCGGCTGATCCGCCATCGCCGACTCACTGGTGGAAACCGCTCCGTCAGCGGGCGGCGGATCGATGGCTTCATCCTTCTTCAGCCGTCCGAACAGCGCTCCAAACGTTCTCCCTGCAATATCCAGCTTTTCACCGCGCAATTGGCCGACAAGCGACGCCACTTCGTCAGGATCGGTAATCTCGCTGAGCGGCGCAAGCTGAGAACCATTGTCAGCGATTACCAAAAGCCGTCGTCCGATCTGCATCAACATCACGCTCTGCCGCGGCGCGACCAGGGATCGCGAGAGCACCTGGACGGCTCGCGTTCCACCCGCGACCGGCGTCGCGCCGAAAAACCGCCGGCCGAACCAGCGCAACATGAAGATCAATCCGACGACCAACGCCATTGCCGCCAGCAGCCGGGGCAGTTCGAGGGCTGACGATGTCGTGTCGGCTGCGCTCGCTTGGCGGTCACCGTGCGACGGTGCATCTTCCCGACGGATCGGCTGCTTATCGAAGGTGTCGGTGATACGGGGGGAGGGGGGCGGCGGTGGGTCGGCAACCAGCGGACTGTTGGCGGCCGGCTCTCCCGAAGCCGCGCGTGCAATCAATGGCAGAAAGCTGCAACAGATCACGACCGGCAAAATTGCATGCACGCATCGCGGCAGCGTCCGACATCGAATTGAGCGGTGCGGGAAAATCACTGCCCTTCGTCCTTCACACCGGCGATAATTTCGTTGACGCGTACGCAGAAGTTGTCGTTCAGCACCAGCACTTCGCCGCGGGCGACCAGACGGTCGTTGACGAATACATCCACCGGATCCCCCGCCAGTTTGTCCAATTCGACCACCGATCCCTCGCACAACTTCAGGACGTCTTCCACGAGCATGCGCGCTCGTCCAAGCTCGATCTTCACGTTCAACTCGACATCGCGCAACAGCTCGATGCTGGAAACCTGCGCATCCTGAAGCACCTGCGTCAGATTGGGAAGCTTGAATTCTTCGCCTGCCGGCGTCGGACGATCATCGGCGCTGGCCTGCGCGTGAACTGCCGCGGGATCTTCAAAATTGGCGGCTTTGAGAAGCTCTTCGATTGAAGCGGCATCCAGCGTGTCGATCGAGGCGGGGAAATCGGCGGACTGTGCCGCGATGTCGTCAGCGGTAGCGACGGGAGTAATATCCTGCGGAGCGGATTGAGACGCCGGATCGACCGGCTGGTCTTCTGGCATGATTCACCATCCTTGGCGATTCGTAACCGATCTTCCAGATCGGAGCTTCATGCGGGCCAGACTCAGAAGTCAGCCCGCATGGGAATGCACTTCGGAACCAAGACATCGTCGATCAGCCCATCACCGACGATCTCATCGAGCTGGTACTTGACTTGCCTACGAAACGTCTCCAGCCCAGGTTCGGAGCCGCCTCCCAGTTTTTCCGGATCGCTCTGCGCTATGATGGTGCGTATCCGATCTTTAATCAAGGCCTCGCGGTCAGCAATAATGCTCTTCACCTTGTCCTGGTGAGAGAACTTTGTCACAACGTAGATGCTGACGTCATAGAGATATTCCCGGCCGCTGATCTTGTTCGGCGAGCGAAAATCGACCACTTCAAGTTCACAAGCCTTGTTTGCATCGGTGGGCGAATCGGACTTTACGCCGTCTTTCCCTTCGCCGGGCTTGTCAGGATTGACCAGTTCCGCCCCCACCACTGTCTTGGGCGCCCCCCCAGAAATTTGAAACCGGCAAAGAGAACCGCCGCCTCAAGCATCATCACGCCCCCGAGCATGACCGGCACCGTGGTCAGAAATCCGCCGCCCCCCTTCTTCTCGGTGTGCGCGGCTTCCTTCCCCTTCTCCGCTGGGGCAGCGGCTTCGTTCTTCTTTTCCGTTTTTTCAGGCATGTGTCCCGGCCCGGTACGTGCCGACAGGTCCGATATTGCGCGGACAGGGCGGACGGGCTATTGGAGATATCGGCAAAGACGGGCTGGGGGTTCAGGGTTCAGGAAAATGCAAGGGCGGATGTTAAAGGACAGAGGCTCGGCACGCGGTATGAGTTGAAGGTATTCCCGCATAGAATAACTAAGGGCAAGCTAGCTGGCCTCTAAGGAGAATGAGATGTCAACTGCTATCCATCCTCCCTCGGAGAGTCGAGGGCACGACTTAACCGTGCCCACCGATCCGATCTTGCGCCTCAGCGTCGGCCAATATCATGAAATGATTCGGTCGGGCATCCTGACCAAAGATGATCGGGTCGAACTACTTGAAGGCTGGCTGGTGCCAAAAATGTCGAAAAACCCACCCCATTGCGTGGCAACTGAACTTGCCGCCGCCGCGCTCCGGTCCGTCGTCCCGACCGGATGGTATGTTAGGACTCAGGAGCCGGTGACGACTGACACCAGCGAGCCGGAGCCTGATGTATCCGTGGTTCACGGTCAGCCGCGTGATTATATTGATCGCCATCCCGGGCCGGAGCAGCTTGCGATGGTGCTGGAAATTGCCGATTCCAGCCTCAGCCGCGACAGGGGCATCAAGCGCCGCATCTATGCGCGTGCCGGGGTTTCGGTCTATTGGATTGTGGACGTCACCGCAGGCCGCGTTGAAATCTGCACGCGACCCAGCGGACCAGCCGAGCAGCCCGAATACGCGTCCATTGAACCATTCGGCCAGGACGAATTGCTTCCCGTGCTAATTGGTGGTGAAGAAGTGGGCGGGATCGCCGTGCGCGATACCCTTCCATGACGCCAGGCTCTGAGCCCCAACCTCCAGCTCAGTCCGTGATCGGCCGCCGAATGACCCTGGCGTAATCGATTGCCCTTCGGGTGACCTCCTGCAACGTCTCCTTTACCATCACTTTGTCGCCGGTGTCGCAGCAGACGATGGTATCTGGCGTGGACTCGATGTAGCGGATTTTTTCCGCGTTGATGACAAACTGCTGACCGTTGAGGCGTGTGAGAAGGATCATGCCGGCTCCGCCGTCTGAGTGAAACCCGCGCGAAGAGGCGCTGGGGCGAACAGTAAGCTGCCCTGCGGGCAGCAGCCAAGATCGTTTCCGAAGGGCATCGTCCGCTGCGACAACCCCGTATAAAAAATGCCCCCCGCGACAGCAGAATAAACACCCTGCCGCGAGGGGCTATCATTCGTCCGGGCTCCGCCCGGTGCGATCGGCCGCGCCGGTGTTGGGCGCGACCCGCTGTATTGTTCGATCGCCTACCGCGTCGTGTTCAGCAGATCCGTCAACAGTTGGTCGCTGGTGGTGATGACCTTGCTGGCGGCGGAATAGCCGGTGGACGCGACGATCAGATTCGTAAACTCCTTGGAAAGATCGACGTTGCTCAATTCCAGTGCGCCCGATCGAACAGCCCCGGCGCCCAACGCCTGGGGAGCGGAGACAATCGCGACTCCGCTGTTGGCGGATTGCGAATAGGTGTTGCCTCCGTTGTCGATCAGACCGTCATTATTCTTGAATGTCGCAAGTGCGACCTGCCCCAGCGTCTTGGTCAACCCGTTGGAATAGGAGCCGACGATGGTTCCATCGTTGCCAACGGAAAAGGTTTGCAGCGAGCCGATTCCCGAGCCGTCCTGCTGGCTCATGACCAGATCGGAGTTGGTGCCGGCGAGTTGCGAGACTCCGCTGAAGTCCATGGTCAGTGTTAGTGGCGTGGTAGCGCCCGTCCCCGTGCGATCGATGTTGATCGTGTTGCCCGTCACCGTCTTCAGCGCGCCGCTGCCGTCGAAGGTCAGCGTGCCGTCACCGAGCACCGTGCCGGCGCCGCCCTTGTTGTCGCCGGACGTTGCATAAAATTGCCAGGTGTTGCCGGTGTCGGCTTTCGATTGAAGCACGGCGGTCACGTCGACATTGACGGGATTTCCCAGCGAGTCAAACGCGGTGAACGTGGTGTGCACGCTCTCGCCGTTGGGATTGCTGGTGAAGCCCGCGTTGTCGGTCCCGTCGACGAACGTAAACGGAGTATTGCCCGCCTGGCTGATAAAGTCCGATCCCGCCAGCGAGAGAGAGTTTTGGGTTCCCAGGTTGCCGGTAATCACCAGATTGGCGGCGGTGGGCGTGGTCGTGCTGGTTTCGATGGTTGCACCGGGCGGCGGAGTTCCGCCAACCGTTGTGTCTATACCCAGGCCCTGATTGTAGAACGTGGTCAGATCGTTAACGGTGCTGGTCGCGGTCACGGTGAAGGTCTGCGGCGTCTGGTCGCGTCCGTCTTTTTGCCCCTTCAGCGTATAGACGTCGCCGACGGCGATCAGAGCAGTTCCGGGTGCGGATTGCGATGCAAGGCTTGTCAGCAGCGTGGTGCCCGTCGGCACCGCAAGGCCCCCGACGGTGGTGATCGGCTGGCTGTTTAAAATGCTTTGCCCGGTGGCGACGTCGCCCGCGGCGTTGAGATTTCCCTGGAGCTTGACCGACGTGGTCGCTTTGGCGGTCGTGGTGGCGCCAAGCGGAACCGTGACGTTCTGGAGCTGGCCTGGTATGATATTATTTTCGGCGTCGACTCCAAACCCCTGCACAAAACCGCCGCTGGTGTTCACCAATTGATCCGCGGAGTTCAGCGTAAAGGACCCATCGCGCGTATATTGCTGACCGCCGCTGGTCTTGACCACGAAAAATCCGTCGCCGTCGACAGCCATGTCAGTGTTCACCCCGGTCGGTTCGATTGTCCCGGCGCTGTAATCCTCTTCGATCGAGGATACCTGCGCGCCCAACCCCAACTGGCTCGGGTTGCTTCCGCCATCATCTGACGTGGGCGCGGTTCCCGCCGCCGTCGTCACGTAAAACTGCGACTTGAACAAGGCGCGGCTCGCCTTGAAACCAACGGTGTTGGCATTGGCGATGTTATTGCCGACGACGTTGAGCTGCGTCTGATTGACGTTCAGCCCGGAGAGTCCCGTGTAGAGCGTGCTGGTTAAAGACATAGTGCAAACCCATTGCCGGCGAGGGCCGCCTGATCAAACTGATGCTCCGCGCGGAGCCACGCTTTCAAATCCAATGCTCATGAAGCTGGCGTCGAAGTCGAAGTCGCAGACGTTGTTGTGGAGGCCGGGGCGATGCTCGTCACGTTCGCGAGCGACAGACTGTTGCCGTTGTCCAGCTCCAGCGTAACGCCGCTGCTGGCGACGTTGACCGAGCTGACAATTCCGCTCACCTGATTGTTGCTGGAACTGAGCCCCTGGACACTCTTGCCGATCAACGAGGATGCGGCTCCGATCTGATTCTGCTGTGCCAGGCCAGAGAGAGTCGACTGCAGGGAATTCGACGATTGAAGCTGCCCGATCTGACTCATCTGAGAGAGCAACTGATCGCTGGATTCAGGCTGCGTCGGATCCTGGTTCTGCAGCTCGGTGACCATCAGATTGATAAAGTCGCTGGGCGTGAGTGCCGACAGTCCCGTCGAGGCGGGTGCCTGCAACTGATCGGTCGAAACCTGCCCGGTTGGTTGAACGGATGTCGTCGTCATATCGCTTTACCTTTCGGCGGCGGGACAGCTGTCCGATGAATAATCTGACGCGGTAATCTGTCGAAGCAGAACTCTGCGCGATCCAACGCGCCAAATCCGCGCCAGCAGCCAGTGGTTCAGAGCCGGTTCGAAATCCAAATTTCCCATCACGCCGAGTCTGAGGTAATCCGAAGGCTCGTATCGACCGCGCGGGAATTCGAGCCTTCGGCGTACCTCAGACTCGGCGTGGGGTCGACTCTACGCCACCATGTCCAGCGGCGCGTCTCCCTTGGCAAGCTTGCTCCACATTCGACGCAGCATTTCCTTGCGCTGCTGTTCCCGCCGCTGGTCGTCGCTGGGCGCCTGCTCGCGATGCTTTCGCGCATCGGAACCGTTGCTGCCGCCGCGCGATTCCCGCGGCGCAGCCGTCACGTGCAGCTTTTCCACGGTCACCCCCTGCGTTTCGAGCTGCGTCTTGAGGTCGCCGAGGCTGTGGCTGAGCAACTTTGCCGTCTGGTCGTTCGACGCCTGAAATTCCGCGCTCATGACACCGTCCCGCATATGAACGGTAATCTGCATGGCCCCGAGGTCCGGCGGATCGAGACGGATCTGCATCGATCCGCCGTTGGGAAGCAACTGGGTATGCACGGAGCTGACGATCTGAGCGTGATTCGCTGCCGCAAAATCCGCGACGGTGGGCGCGGGCGGCGCCGCGGGCTGTGCCGTCGTGATCTTTTGCACATCGTTTGTTTTCTGGGCGGTGGCGTCCGTTAATTGCTGCGCAAACGTCGCGAGATCCCCCTTCGCAGCCGGATGCTCCACGGGCGCGACATCCGCATCGGCGCTGGCCACCGCATCAGGCGTTGCGTCAGTCGACGGAGATGACGCATCGGCCGGGCCCGCGGCAACGGTCGCCGACTGCTTGGCGGCTTGCTTGTCGGTCTTGCCAGGCTGAATGGAGTCCTCCGCCCGGAGCGTTGACTTTGCCGTCGCTTTCCCAGTGATCGCGTCAGTCGGGTGGGACCCGTCGCCGGTCTTGGAGGCTTGCTGCGAAACAGTCAATTCCGCGGGAGTCTCTGGAGCAGACGCCGCGGGGGCCGCGCTGCACGCGGCCACCGTGAGAACGGCCGATTCGGACCCGTCGGTCGGCTTCGCTGTGGTCGCGGCCTTTTGCGCTTTCGATTTTCCGTCGCCCCCCTGCTTTTCGTCGACTGGCGTCACGCCCTGCTCCGCAGCCGCCGATGGGTCCACCTCCACCGAAGCGTTCACGGCATTCTCGTTCGATGCCGCGGCATCTCCCGATGGCGTCGTCTTTGCACCGCCGACCGCTGCCTTGCCAGCTCGCTTCGCCGCCGGCCCCTTGGCCGCGTCTGGAGCAGCAGCGGTTCCCGCGTCGCCGGCAGGGTTGGCGCTGACCGCGCCGTTCTCGCTGTCCGCGCCTCCGGCAGCATTATTCGTTGCTTGCGTATCGCCCGAGTTGTCATCCTTTGAGTCGTCCGACTTTTTCGCGGTGTCGCTCTTGCTCGCGCTGTCGCTCGAATTCGCTGGCTGAGCTTCGGTCCGGTTGGACTGGTCATCCAACACCTGACGAAAGCTTCGTCCGGGTTGATTCGCGGTATCGGCAGTGCCGGCGGCGTTCGCATCATTCGGCGGCGCCGGGCGCGGGAGGTGCTGGGAAAGACGATGTCAGCGACGTGGGAGACATTACTGCTGTTCCTTCACCGGGTTGGTCGCGGGGGCGGATTCCCGCATGCGATCCATGAGCTTTTGAACGCGAACCGCTTCATCGGGCGTCTTGAACTCCTTCAGCACCTTTGCCGCGGTCCGCGGCGTCATCGCACGCAGATAGTTCACAACCGTCTTGTCGTCGATCGACAGGAAAATGTCCTTCACCTGCTTGGCCGGCATCGAGTTGTAGAGATTCAGGCTGTCCTGGAATCCCTGATCGTCCGCGAGACGCGCCGACTGCTGCTGATCGTCGGTCAGCTTCTGCCGGTCGGCATCCAATTGGGCTCGGTCGGCCCGCACCTGCGCCTGTCCAGCCGCGACCAGCCGCTGCAAATCTTCCAACTGCCGCTGACGCTGATCGAGCTGACTCATCTGCGCGTCGAAAGTGTGCTGCAGAAATTCCGTCTGCTCCGCGGCCGATCGCGCACCGGTGCGCTTCGCCAGCAGTTCTTCCAGTCGCGATGACGCGGTTGGCTCTGGAGGAACACCGGCGTCGGTCGGCTGCGTCGTTGGCTGCGTCGCTGCCGGAAACATGACTTCTCGAATCGCCTTCACGCGATCCTTATTCAAGTGTCCGCTTTGAAACAGCCAGCCCGCGCCTCCGGCCAGTGCCAGGAAGTTAACGGCCAAAATCATGAGGAACACGGTTCCGATGGTCTTCACGGGGCATCCTCCCCGACGTTCGCACGATCAGCCAAGGCAAGTCGCGTGCCGATGTCGTCGGCTTCGAGAAACTCGCTGTGATTCTGCCGCGCCACCCACTCCTGATGATGCTTTTCCCGAAGCTTTTCCAGCATTTTCCGCTGACGTGCTGCCTCGATGAGCTGCGCGCGGGCGTTGTCGATCTGCTTTTGCACCAGCGCCATTTTCTGCGCGATCGAGCCGGTTTTGCGCTGCACGGAAAGAATGTAGCGACGGTGCGCCGCAAGAAACTGTAAGTCGAGCCTGCCCACCAGGTGATTGCTACGCAGATCGTCGAGCGTTTGTTGAAGCGTCCCGTTGAGCGATCCGAGCTCAGCCTGGAGCACCGACATCTCGGCCGCGATCACCGCCACGTCGCGCTGCCGCTCCCGTTCCTGGCTTTTGCGATGCCGCAAAAGACCGTCAAGATGAAACAAAAATCTCGCCATCAATCTCTCGCGTGTTGCACCGCGGCCGTTTGATCGTTGCTCCGCATCCCGCTTCCCTGTGGCACGGGCATCCTGCCCGTGTTAGGTGCGTGGGATGAACAAAACCCGGATACCACATTTGTCTTACTTCGGCGTCGCTAACACGGGCAGGATGCCCGTGCCACGGGGAAAGCGCTCAAAGATGCACGTCGGTTGTTTTCGCTCAGGCCTTTCCCTTCGAGGCCGCCTTGGCGGCTTGCATGCGAAGCGTCTTTTCCAGCGCCTCGGTCCAATTCGCCAGCTCGATTGCCTGCCGGCGCGACTTGTCGAACTCCATGGGGGCAAACGCCTCCTGCCGGAGAAACTCGATGATCTTGGGCCGTGCCTGCACCGCGACGTCATATTCCAGACTTGCCCCGGGCACGTAGGCGCCGATGTTGACCAGATCCTCGATGTCGGCATAAACCGCCGTGAGCGCAAGCACCCTTCGGCATGCCTTGGTCTGCTCGCCGTCGATCACATCGCTGCGCACCCGGCTGATGCTCTGCAGCACGTCCAGCGCCGGGAAATGTCCGCGATTTGCCAGCGATCGGCTGAGCCAGAAGTGACCGTCCGCGATCCCTTTCACGGCGTCAGGAATCGGTTCGTTAAAGTCGTCACCCTCCACCAGCACCGTGTAAAAACCCGTGATCGATCCGCGCGGCGTCTTGCCCGCCCGCTCGAGAATTTCGGGAAGCAGCGCAAAGACGCTGGGCGGAAACCCCTTCGTCGCCGGCGGCTCGCGCGCCGCCAGACCGATCTGACGCTGCCCGTGGCACAAGCGCGTCAGCGAATCCATCATCAGCAGCACATTTTTGCCGGCGTCGCGGAAATACTCTGACACCGTGCAGGCCACCTTCGCGGCCCGCACGCGCAAGAGCGGCGGCTCGTCGCTGGTGCTCACGATCACCACGCATCGCCGCAGCCCTTGCGGGCCCAGCCCATGCTCGATGAATTCCTGCACCTCGCGTCCGCGTTCGCCGATCAGCACGACGACGCTGATATCCGCGCTGGTGTGCCGCGCGATCGACGCCAGCAGCGTGCTCTTTCCAACCCCCGGCCCCGAGAAGATGCCGACGCGCTGCCCAAGCCCGCAGGTAAGCAATCCGTCGATGGCGCGGACCCCGGTCGAAATTGGCTGGCGGATGGGTTCCCGGTCCATCGGCGCAATCGCGCGACCGTCAATCCGCCGGGATTCGCAAAAGTGCAGCGGGCCTTTGCCATCGATCGGCTCGCCGAGCCCGTTGATCACGCGGCCCAGCAATTGCTCGGAGCACCAGATCCGGGGCGAAGCGCACTGATTGGCGATTCGATCCCCGCGCGATACCCCGGCCGTGGCGCCAAGCGGCATCAGGATCGTGCGGTTGTGCGCGAATCCGATCACTTCCGCCGTGCAGGTCTTCCCGCCAAAACTGCTGATTTTGCAGAGACTGCCCAGCGGCAGCGTGAGGTCCGCCGCCTCGATGGTCATCCCGCTGACGGCCTGCACCTGCCCGACGACGCCAAACGGCATTGCGTTCTCCACTGCGTCGAGTTGGGCCAGAAGCTGCGAGCTCATGTCGTCGTCCCGGCAGGGCGCGGCAATAAATCATCCACGATGCGGGTCAGCTGCGCATCCAGGTCCGCATCGACAAATCCCTGTTGCGTGTAGACCTTGCAGCCTCCGGGGGCGATTGTCGGGTCGTCGATCACTTCCACGTGCCTGAGGTTCGGCCACTGCACCTGCAGTTGCGGGAGAATCTCTTTGAGTGCCTGGTTTTGCCGGGGATGGATCGCGATACGGATATCCGATGCATGAGCGACGAGGCTCATCAACTCGGCAAGATTTGCCGCCAGAACGTCCGGCTCGATCAGCCCCTGACGTTTGGTCACTCGCCGCGCGATTGCCACCGAGAGCTTCACCACATCAGCGAGTGCCGCCGCCTCCAGCGCCGTGCGCTGGGCCTCCAGCGCCGCGACGGAAACGGTCAATGCACCCAGGACGTGGCGCAGTGAGTCGCTTTGCGCCGCCAGTGCCTCGCTGCGCCCCGCTGCCCTGCCGGCCTCCAACCCCGCCGCGTTCCCTTCGCGCCGGCCCTCCGCCAGTCCCAGCGCGTGCGACTCCTTCTTCAGCCTTTCGCTTTCGATTTGCGCCGCGGCCAGCAGTTGCTCCGCCTGTCTCCGGGCACGCGCAAGGATGCCGCGCGCCTCATTCTCCACGTCGCGCATGGAGAAAGGACTCACGGATGCCGGCAGGTTTTCAGCTTTGATGACACCCATGCGTTCACGTCTGCAGACTCGGAAATATTTCTATATGACCTTGCGCGATTACGCGCTTCCAAAAACCGTTTAGCGGCTGCCCTAAGGGCAACATACTCGTCGCACGTGCGCGTAATCGTGCACGTTCATTTGGCACATGGTCACACAACCATTTCCTTCTCCCCGCCGCGGCCGGCGATGATGATTTCCCCCGCGTCTTCCAGGCGCCGCACAACGTCCACGATTTTCTGCTGTGCCGCCTCCACATCGCTGACGCGCACCGGACCCATGTACTGCATGTCCTCGGCGATCAGCTGCGCCGCGCGTTCCGACATGTTTTTGAAGATCTTGTCTTTGAGGTCCTGGCTTGCGGTTTTCAGAGCCAGCGACAGCTCCTCGTTGTCGACCTCTTTCAGCACCGACTGAATCCCCTTGTCGTTGACCAGCAGAATGTCCTCGAAGACGAACATGAGCCGGCGGATCTGCTCGACGAGATCGGGATCCTCGGCTTCGAGCCCCTCCATGATTCCTTTTTCCGTCGAGCGATCGGCAAGATTCAGAATTTCCGCCACGGTATCCACGCCGCCGGCCTTTTCGAACGTCTGGCTGACGATGTCCGACAGCCGGTGTTCCAGGCCGCGCTCGACTTCCTTGATCACTTCAGGGTTCGTCTGCTCCATATTCGCGACGCGCTTGACGACCTCGATCTGCTTCTGAGCCGGGAGCCCGACGAGGATTTCGCTGGCCTTCTGCGACGGGAGATGGGCCAGAATCAGCGCAATCGTCTGCGGATGCTCATCCTGAATAAACGTCAGCAGATTTTCGCTTTCGGCCTTCTGCAAAAATGAGAAGGGAGTCGTCTGCACCTGCTGCGTCACCTGCTTGATGACGCGCGACGCTTCATCCTCGCTCAGCGATTTCCGCAGAAGGGTTTTGGCGTACTCCAGCCCTCCTTCGCCCAGATAGGAGTTCGCCAGCGCCAGGTTGTAGAACTCTCCGAAGACATCTCCGCGAGCCGCCACCGGCACGTCGCCCATCGAGGCGATTTCCCGGCTGACCTCTTCGACGGCTTCGGCCGGAAGGCGCTTGAGAATCTCCGCCGCCTCGTCCTGGCTCAGCGAGAGAAGCAGAATCGCGGACTTTCTGACACCGGTAAGATCTGCCATACGCTACTGTTCCAAACTCCCAACAAACGCTCGCGGTTCAGCAGCCAAGTCGCCTCCTGAACCCTCAACCCTGACACCCTGAACCCTGACACCCTGAACACTGACACCCTGAACCCTCTTACGCATGGCTCATCCACCGCTTCACCAGATTCGCGGCGGCTTCGGGGTTTTCCTTCACCATGCTGGAAACCTGCTCCAGCATTTGTTGACTGCGGACGGCTGCTTCATCGAGCTCCATTCCGTTGAGCATTGAACCCCCGCCGCTCACTTCGCCGGCTACCGCCTCTTCGGTGCTCAATGTCCCGCCGGGTCCCATCGCCACAGCTCCGCCCGTCGCGGCGGCGGGCGCTACCAGAACCGGAGTTCCCTTGCGAACCATCATTGACACCATGAACAAGCTCATGACTGCCAGCCCGCCTAGCATCAGGTCGCGGCTGTGGCCGCCGATCAGCGTGCTGACGGATAAGGCCGACGCGGTCGCCGGCGCGGTTGCCACGACCGGGGCGGCGTCCAGATAGGTTTCCACGGCGACATCCGTCGCGGTCAGCAGTCCGGTGCACTTCAACACATCGGTGCGAATCTTCGGCAGCTCCGCCTCCAGCAGCGGCTGAAGCTGGGCGTCGGTGGGCGCTTTGGCGTCGGGGTTCCGTTTCGTGTAGATCGCCTCGAAATATGCCATCGGAACCCGCACTGTCGCGGCGACAACGCTGGTCAGACCCGGCGGGGTCTTCGTGTGTGATTCAGTGCTGGTCACGAAGTTCTGGAACTTGGTGTTTTCCTTGGTTTCGCTATTTGTTGAAGCGCTGCCTGCGCTTGGGCCGTTGACCGCGAGCCCCGCATTTGTGGAGACACCCGGCTCGCCCGATGCGGGGTTGGGATTGCTGCTTTCCACGGTGTCGTTGTTGGTTTCGACCTCTTTCTGCACGACTTTCTTCGGGTCATATTCCTGCTGGGTCTGTTCGGTTGACGTGGAGTTGACCTTTACCTTCACAAACACCTTCAGATCGGGAATGTAGCTGAAGTAATCCTTGATCTCTTTTTCGGCATTTACTTCCGCTTTCTGCTCCAGCTCCAGGGCGTCGCTGCCGGCGCCGCTGATATCATTGCCGTCCTCCGTGTCGTGCAGCCGCCGCGGAACGCCGCCGACGACCACCTTGATCTGCGAACGCGCCAGTCCGGATTGCGCGCCCTGCACCACGTCCGCGGCGGCGTCCACGAGTTGGTCGGGCGCCTGCGCTCCGTCCTGCATTGTCAGCGTGACGGTCGCCGACGGCTCAACCGACGCCGACACGTGCACTTCCCGCGTCGGATCGATCATCACGTCCGCCTTGGCGACGTTGGGAAAATTCTGGATGATCTGCGAAAGCATCACCTCTTTGCCGTGATTGAAAAGCTTCTCGTTCATCGTTTCGGCATTGAACGGGTTGCTGAGATTCTTCATCATCTCGTCGAACCCGCTGGCGGTGTCACGCGGCATCAGCTTCGCGTAACTCAGCGCGGCGATCACCTCGAATTTCCGATCGGCGGGAACGAGGATGCGATCGCCCGAGACGGTGTAGTGAATTCCGCGGGAGGCGAGATTGGCGGTGATGCGGCTGACGTCCTGCGCGGAGAAGGCCTGATCGAGCACCGGCTCCATTTCAGGATCGCCGGCAGCGCCCCCACCAGATCAGGGTCATGACCATGATGGCCACGAGCGCCGCGGTCAGCATCTTCTGCGATGAACTCAGTTCGGAAAGTTGCTTGGAAATGCGATCGAATTGTGCTTTGAGCAAATCCATGGATCAGCCCTCCTTGGCTGATGGAACGCCGCGCGGGCTCCGCCCGCGTTGATGTTGTTACACGGAGATTCCCTTTATTTCGTCGTAGGCGTCCATCAGCTTGGCGCGAATCGCCAGCAGCGTCTTGAACGCGAGATCTGATTTCTCCACGGCGGTCATCACACCGCTCATGTTGTCGGTCTTTCCTTCGGCGAGGTTTTCCACGGCACTGCTCGCATCCTGCTGCAGCCGCGATACCTCATCGATACTGCTTTTGAGCGTGTCGGCGAAGCTCGTCCCAGCAGTTGCACCGGCGCCGGCGGGGCTGCTGGGCGCAGTCGGCATCGACGCGCGGGTGACGGACAGACTGCTCGTCGGATCGATCATGAGCTTCCACTATGCAATCAGCCGCAGACTCGCATTGATCATCGCCTTGGTGACATCCATCATGGTGACGTTCGCCTCATAGGCACGCGATGCTTCCATGGCGTTCACATATTCCACGGCCGTGTCCACGTTCGGATACGAAACGTATCCTTTCTCGTCGGCGTCAGGGTGACCCGGATCAAATTCCTTGCGGAGCGGAGACTGATCGGCATCGATCTCCTGAACATGTACGCCCGGCTTCGACGGATCGTTCGCCTGCCCGGCGCAAAGACCACGAACTTCCGCCGATATGTTTCCTTGCCGCCCGCGGCGTTGCGCGTGGTCTTCGCGTTGAGAATATTATTGGCGATCGTGTCCATGCGCGTGCGCTGGGCCGTCAGCCCGCTGGCGCCGATATCGAGTGCATCAAACATGTGTCCCGTCCTGACCTTTTAAATCTCACCTTTAAGAAACGCGTTCTTTCAACGCCAATTCCAGCGTCTGAAACTGCTGGCGGAGCAGTTCGATCGCAACGTTGTGCATCAGCGCGTTTTTGGCCTGGTCGCTCATGAGCTGCTCCATCGACCGATTGGCCCCGTCATGAAACAGCAACCCTCGGTGCGGCTCCTCGATCTCTTCGTCGATATCAGAGAAGTCGACGTTTTCCGGCCCGTTGGCGTCCCGCTGCCCGGCGTGCTCCGCGAGCATGTGCTGAAACGCCCCAAGGTCCAGATCCTTCTGCTTGTAGCCCGGGGTGCTGATGTTCACCACATCCGAGGCAATCAACTCGTGACGGGCCGCGGTGAAACGCACCATCTGCTCCAGCAGCGGCGTGCTTCCCTGATTGAGCATCCGTTCGACGAACATCGCAGACTCCAGATCAGACCATCCAAATCAAACCCCGTGCCACGCGCCCGCTCGCTTGCGCCGCTGGAAAGCTGCCCAATTATGGGGCCGTGCCGGGCCGAAGCCGCAACTGCTGCGCGTCACGCGCACAAGCTGCGCGAACCACACGCCTCGATCAGTATGCCGCGCCAACGGGCGCGTCTTCTTCTTTCCATCGCTTGAGCTTCATTCCCAGCGTTCTCACGCCAATTCCAAGTGCCCCCGCGGTCTTCACGCGATGGCCCTTGAACTGATTCAATGTGCTGAGAATGATCTGCTTTTCGATGTCCGCCAGCGGCTTGCCCGCCAGGTCGTCGACGGCGGTCGTGTTCGCGCCCCGCTGGCGCAGCCAGGGTTCGATCGTCACCGCCCGCACGACGCCTGGCTCGGTTTCCAGGACGGCGGCACGCTCGACAATATTCTGCAATTCGCGCACGTTACCCGGCCAGTTGTACCGCTGCATCGCGCGGATCGCTTCGTTCTCGACGTGCCGGAACGGCGAGTTTTCCCGCTTCGCGATCTGATGGAGAAAATGCCGGCAGAGCTCGGGAATGTCCTCGCTCCGCTGCCGAAGCGGCGGCAGATCGATCGGCACCACATTCAGACGGTAGAAGAGGTCCTGGCGAAAACGTCCGGCTTCGACTTCCGTTTCGAGATCGCGATTGCTCGTCGCAATCACGCGAACATCGACCTGCTGGCTGATGCTGCTGCCCACTCGCTCGAACTGGCTCTCCTGCAAAACCCGAAGCAGCTTCGCCTGCAACGCCGGAGCAATCTCGCTGATTTCGTCCAGCAGCAGCGAGCCGCCATCGGCCAGCTCAAATCGGCCCCGGCGGATCTTGTCGGCGCCGGTGAAGGCCCCTTTCTCATGGCCGAACAGCTCCGACTCCAGCAGCGACTCCGAGAGCGCCGCGCAGTTGACGGCAAGCATCGGGCGCTCGTTGCGCGGCGACGCCTGATGAATCGCGCGGGCGACGACTTCCTTGCCAGTGCCGCTCTCCCCGCGAATCAGAACGGTTGCGGCGCTGCGGGCGACCAACTCTATTTTCTTGCGCACTTCCGCCATCACTTCGCCAGACCCGATCAACGGCCTGGGGGCGGACAACTCCGCCATCGCCCGCAGCGCCTGATTTTCACGCACCAGGCGGGTATGTTCCAGAGTCCGGTCGACGAGCAGCTTGATCTCGTCGCCGTCAAAAGGCTTTTGAATATAGTCGTAGGCGCCGAGCTTCATGGCCTCGACGGCAGTCGCCACCGTCGCAAATGCCGTCATCAGCACGACCGGCATGTCGGGGCGAATCCGCCGGGCCTCGGCGAGCAGCTCGATCCCCGTCATCTTCGGCATTTTGAGATCGGAGATGAGCAGATCGATCCGCGCGCCGAGCTCAGCCGCGCGACAGCCGCCGGTCCGTCCCCGGCGGCGACGACCTCGTGACCATCGTGCGCCAGCGTGGCGGCAAGCGAATCTCTCATCATTTCCTGGTCATCGACAATCAGAATCCGTGCCATGTGCACTCCCTTGCTTCAAGACCCCCAGCGCCCGATATGACGTCCCGTCGGAATGCGCTCCCGCCTGATGCAGACAGGAGCGAACCTGTACGAACTGCTGCAAATAACTCCCGACGGAGCTGGCGCGAGCCGGGCGTTCGTCCCACGCGCGCACGTCAGGTCCGCCTCGCAAGATCGCCGCCGCAACTGGTTCGTTTTGCTTCATATCCTGATCTCAAATTTTGCGCCGCCATCGGGCGGATTTGTAACGATGATGGTGCCGTCGTGCGCTTCAACCACGCGGTGAACAATCGCCAGCCCCAAGCCGGTTCCATCGTCCTTCGTCGTGAAGAACGGATTAAAAATGCGATCCAGCGCGTCCGTTGCGATTCCCGCCCCCGCGTCGCGCACGATCAGATGAAACTGCCGGGCTTCCGAATCCGCTGGCGGCGGAGCAAACCGCAGTTGCACCACGCCCCCGTGCTTGACGCCTCGGCGGCGTTGCGCAGGAGATTCAACAGCGCCTGTCCAATGAGCAGCGGATCGATCTCCACAGGCATGGGCTGCGGGCCTTCGACGCTGCATTGCACGCCGCGATCGTGAAACACGCCCTGCGCAAAATCAACGGCCTGCTCGACGACCGCGGCAAGATCGCAGCGGGCGACAGTCGTTCGAATCTCGCGCGTGAATTGCAGGACCTGCGTGACCAGCGCCTCGAGCCGTCTGACGCCGCCGGAAATTTTCCGAACCGTCGCCAGCGACTCGTCTTTGCCTTGCAGGTCCCGGGTCAGCACCGACGCGTAGAGCTGAATCGCGCCCAGCGGATTGCGAATTTCATGTGCAAGCCCGGCAGCCATTTCGCCCAGCGCCGCCAGACGGTTCCGCCGCTCCAACTGCCGGTTCTTTTCGCTGAGCTCGGCGCGGAGCGACTGCACGGTCCGCGTGAGCTGCTCCTGCGACCGCTGCAGCTTCTCCGTCACGTCGCTGTAGGCGAGGATGATCCGGCCCAGCTCCTCCATCCGCTGTGCGGCGTTGAAAGAAGATGTTTCGGTCAGTGCGCCCATCGAGCTTCGAATCAACGTTGAATGTCCATGTTCGGCCGGCGCGTCCCATACGCGGCGGCGGAGTATTTGCGATTCACCTGCCGGGCGGTGGCGGCCATATTGATCTGCCTGCCCAGATTCAATTTTCGCTGCTGCAGCACCAATGCGTCGTTGCGATCGGCGGCGGTAATCTGTTCGAGCAGCCGGCGTGTCTCGCCGAGCAGCGCTTCAGCCTTGGCGCGGAGATCGGCGCTGAGCCCCGTTGTAAATTCCTGCCAGCGCCGTTTGGCCGGGACGATCACCGACTCATGCGTCGCGGCAAGGTCGAGCACTTCCTGACGGCGTCGCAGCACATCCAGCAACTGCTCGGTCTGACCCTGCTGCACGTGCAGGTGCTGCTGGCCCGCAAGGCGGGCAAGCTGGCGGTAGCACTCAACCTGCTCGATCAGCGCTGCAATAACCGGTTGGTCGCTCATGCAATTCCCTATTTCATTCCCAGCGATGCCACCGGCGGCCCCGGCTTGGGCCAGATCCCCGAGTCGCTCGTCCACTTCAGCCATTGCTCCCAATATTCCTTCGGCATTGAAAACGACCCGTCACTGAACGCCTCGGGAGGCATGCGGCGCAGCAGCCATTTCGCGCGCTCGTTGGCGGTGCGCGCCTCTTCCGTTTTGCCAAGCGCGCAGTACGCGTTGACGATCTGCACGTACGCCGCCAATGCTGCCGGATCGTCCTGGTAGCGCAGCGTCGCGGCGTCGTAGAGCTTGATGGCCTCTTCGTATTGCCCCAGATCGAACAGGCAATCGGCTCGATAGAAGTGGCCGAGCTTCAGATACAGCTTGTCGAGATCCGCCTGCGGCGGCGACTGCCGGTAAACCTCCACGACGCGGTCGAACAGGTTTTTGGCTTTGTTGAGCCGGTCTTTCTTGGCGGCAGCGGCTTCGGCAAGATCAGCCGCAACGCTGGCCGCGCCATCCGCGGGATTGTTCGACGCCAGCTTCACCAGCAGCGACGCGCTCTTGCGGTAGCTGTCACCCATCAGGAACAGCAGTTGCCCCATGTGCTCGTCGTTGGGATATCGCTCGGTCATCTCTTCCAGACGAGCTACGGCTTCTTCATAACGGCCGGTGTGATAGAAGAGTTGCGACAGTTCGAACAGCGCCTGACGAAATTCCTTCGCGTCAGGCCGGATGAGCGGACTGTCGATCACGCCCAGCAGTACTTTTTCCGCCTTGGGATATTCGTCAGCCCCTTTGGCGATGTATGCCTGCGCCAACGGAACGCCGGATTGCGATGCGGCCAGGCTCTGCGGATAGCGAAACTGATTATGTTGAAACGCGTCGATTGCCTTGTCGAACTGCCCAGCCGACTGATACGTTCGGCCAAGCCGCAGCAGCGCCTCGGGCGTCTGGCCGTCGTCGGGCCGTTCGGCAACGAACAGTTGCAATGCGGAGATCGCCCGCTGCGTGTTCCCCGCCGCGTCGTACAGATCGACGCCTTTCCACATGGCCTCGGCATGCGCCCGATCATCCGCGAGCGTCAACGCGCGTGAATAGGCGATGTAAGCGTCGCCCGCATGCGTGCGAAGGTCGGCAATGCTCTGCGAGCGACGGATTCCATCTGCTTCGGTGGCCGGGTCGTCCTTGGATGCGTCCATCTGATCGGCGCGCCGCTCATATACGCTGGCGAGCCGGGCGAAGAATTCCGGCGGCGGCTCGGGCATGAGTTGCTGTTCATAGGAGAGCAGTTCCAGCGCGCCCTGGAAATCCCCTTTGCCTGAGAGCGCCGCGGACGCAGTGCGCAGACCCGTGAGCGCTGCCGCGCGATAGTCTTCGGCAGGTTTGCCAATAATCCGATCTGTCACGTCATGCAGATCGGAGAGGCCGGGAGCATCCTCCCCTAGCGCGATCCGGCAGGCGCCCCGCCCCAGCAGCGCCAGCGGCGCCGCATGAGACTCTGGATGGCTCTCCAGCACCGACTGATAGAAGCTGATGGCCTCCCGCGGCTGATTCGCGTTCTCGCGGATTTTTCCCAGCAGCCACGCCGCCTCGGCATCCAGCGGATTACCCACCTTTAATTGATCGCGCGCCACGCGCAGCAATCGCTCCGCTTCAGGCGAGTCGCCCGATTTATATGCGATGTATCCGAGGTGATAGTGTGCTTCGCCCTGCGCGACGATGTCCGGCGTCAGATGCAGCACCGAATTGAGCATCGCCTGCGCCTCGACGACCTCGCCGCGTTTGGCTTCCAGTTCCGCCTTCTGCTCCATAGCCCAGCCGCGCTCGGTGTTCGACAGCCGGGCATCCTTCAAATATTCATCGATCGATGCCTCGGCCGGACCGGTGTCCGTCTGCGCCAGTTGCAGGTTGATCACCTTCCGCTGCAGCGACAGATCCCGCGTGGCATCCAGCGCCATCGACCGGCGGTAGTTTTCCAGCGCCTCCAGCGGCCGACCGAGATATTCATAAGCCTGGCCCAAACGGCGATACGCGTCGCCCCCCGCCCGCGCTCCCTCCGCCAGTGCGATCCGCGTCTGGTCGACCATCTGCTCGTAGTTGTATTTTGACTCGATGTGATTCAGTCTCTGCCCGGCGTCCAGCGCCTCGGCCATCAGCAAGTGGACGCGGCCTTCATCATCCACGACGAGCTTTTGCGTGTTCAGGAGATTGTTCAGCTCCTCGATGGCCGCTTCGGGCCGATCGTGCTTGGTGAGGTCTTCGGCAAGATTGATTCGCTGGCGAACCGTGAGACCGGGCTTGGGGTCGACAAACAGATATGCCGCGTAACCGAACAGGCCCAGAGCCGCGAGAAGGAGGGGAAATTGCCAGAGTCGCCCCAGACGATTGACCCCGAAGCGATTGGCAGCGCCGCTTGACGCCATGGCATCCATGCCTTTCTAAACTCAGCGCGACAACCATTCTTCGCGCTACCCGGAGGCGTTCCTTCGCCACCCGCGGTGAACCGTGAATCCGATCAACCCGTTCGGACTTCCGCCGGTTATCCGATCAACCGGGCCGATCATAAACTCCGTCACTCTAAACGCAAGCGCCGTAGGACGGGTTCGGAAAAAACACGCGGACCTGAAATAATCTGAGATTTGAGATATTTCAGATTTGAGATATCTGAGATCTGAGATCTGATATTTGAGATTTGAGATCCCCCCTCCCCGTCCCCCTCCCCTTCCGCGATCCGGCGGTAATCTACCGGAATGCCCGATCAAAACCTGACCATTTTTTGCAACGCCGCCTTCCCGCAATCCGCTCATCAATTGTTGCGCAGCGGAATCGGGTCGCATCGCCTGATTTTTCCCGAGGCGGTTCAAAAGTCGATTCTCTCCGCCGGCGGCAGCGACCCCGCGCTCGAGTCGGCGGACATCGCCTTTGGCCAGCCCGATGCTGAGCAGATTTGCCGGGTCACCCGATTGCAATGGATTCAACTGACCACCGCCGGCTACACCCGTTACGACCGCGACGACGTGCGCGCCGCACTGAGAAGCCGGGCGCCGCGTTGACGAACAGCTCGACGGTCTACGCTGAGCCGTGCGCCGAGCATCTGGTCGCGATGCTTCTCAGCCAGGCGCGCCAACTGCCGCAATGTGTCTTGGAACAACAGGGCGACCGCGGATGGCATACCGCCAGCCACCGCGAGCGCACCCGTTTGCTGCGCGGGCAGACTGCCCTCCTGCTTGGCTTCGGCGCCATCGGCCGACGCATTGAGCAATTGCTCCGCCCTTTCGAAATGAAACTCATCGCAATGCGCCGCTCCCGCACCGGCAGCGAACCGATCCCGATCATCCAGGAGAGCCAGCTCGACGACGTCCTGGCAGACTGCGATCATGTCATCAACATACTGCCCGACAGCCCCGCCACGCGCAACTTCGTGAACGCGGAACGCATCAGCAAGATGAAAACCTCGGCTTACTTTTACAACATCGGCCGGGGCGCAACGGTCGACCAGGAGGCGCTGGTTGCGTCACTCGCGCAGAATCATCTCGCCGGCGCGTATCTGGATGTGACTGATCCCGAGCCGCTGCCAATCAACCATCCGCTCTGGTCCGCGCCCAATTGCTTCATCACGCCTCACACCGCCGGCGGCCACGCCGACGAATTCGACCGGCTCGTGCGCCATTTTCTCGATAATCTGCGGAGATTCGAGCGCGGCGAGCCGCTGGCAGATCGCATTATCTAACCGTACCACGGGTTTCCAACCCGTGCTCATGGCATCGAAGAAGGAATGGGCGCATTATCGAGAATATGCTCTCCACACGGGTTGGAAACCCGTGATACTCAAAGAAAACTCCGCTACATTTTGTCTTTCGCAAATCGTGCCCGCGATCAACCGAGTTCGCTGGCGCGACACGCCGGGCAAGCCCGGCGGCTAAACTGAGAATTACTTCGGCGCCAACACCTGCGCGCTGCGGCTCGGCAGATACAGCCGCACGCTCTGCTCGCGCCCGTGCATCGGCACCGTCTCCCGGGGATACACCATCCCCTCGGCGACCCGCCCAAAACCGCTGAACTTCGCGTCATCGGAATTGAGCACCAGCGCGTAATTCGCCGGATCGGGGACGCCGATCCGCAGATCGGGGTATGACTCGGTCGGGTGGAAGTTCATCGCGAAAACCAACGGCCCACGCCGGTAGACCAACACCTTCATGTCTTCATGCACCATCAACTGCTCGATAAGCGTCGAGTTGAGCAAGCCATAAGGCTCGTCCAGCGCAAGCATCGCGTGGTCAAACTGGTTGAGTCCCTGGTAATGCAGGTCAGGATGATCTGAGAGAGACCACTGCCGGCGGGCGTAATAAAGCGACCAATTGTTCCCCTCGCGCGGGAAATCGACCCATTCGGGGTGGCCGAACTCATTGCCCATGAAGTTGAGATAGCCTTCGCCGGCAAGGCTGAAGGTGATGAGACGGATCATCTTGTGAAGTGACAGGCCGCGATCGATGACCAGACTGTGGCTGGCTTTGTTCATGTGCCAGTACATTTCCTTGTCCATCAGCCAGAAGGCGATCGTCTTATCGCCGACCAGCGCCTGGTCGTGACTCTCGGCGTAGCCGATATGCTTCTCCGCATGCCGGCGGTTCAACAGCGTTGAATAGAGCTGGCCCAGATTCCAGTCCTCATCGCGTCTCTCTTTGAGCAGTTTGATCCAGTTATCCGGCACGCCCATCGCCAGACGATAATCGAAGCCCAGCCCCCCTTCGGCGACGGGCCGGGCCATGCCGACCATTCCCGAGACGTCTTCGGAGATGGTGATCGCGTCCGGGCGAATCGTGTGCGCCAGTTCGTTGGCCATCTTGAGATAGATCAGCGCGTCTTCGTCGACGTTGCCGCTGAAATAGTCGTCATAGCTGCCGAACCCCGTCCCCAGGCCATGATCGCGGTAGATCATGCTCGTAACGCCGTCAAAACGAAATCCGTCGAAGCGGTAGTCTTCGAGCCAGTATCGGATATTGCTCAGCAGCATGCGCTGCACTTCGTATTTCGTGTAATCGAAAAGCAGTGAATCCCACGCCGGGTGCTGCCCGCGCGGACCGGCGTGAAAATACTGATGATCGGTCCCGTCAAACATGTTGAGCCCCTCGCGGATGTTCTTGACCGCGTGGCTGTGCACGATGTCCATCACCACGCGCACGCCCATCCCATGAGCCGCATCAACGAGCAATTTTAAATCTTCCGGCGTGCCGAATCGGGAGGAGGGAGCGAAGAAGCTGCTGACGTGATATCCGAACGAGCCGTAATAGGGATGCTCCATCACCGCCATCAACTGCACCGCGTTGTATCCAAGCTTCGCAATTCTTGGCAGCACGTCGCGAGTGAACTCCGCGTACGTGCCCAGCCGCTGCTCCTCGCGCGCCATCCCGACGTGCGCTTCATAAATTCGCAAACCGCCGCGCATCCGCGGGATATCGTTTTTGAAAATGAAACGCTCCGGCGGATCCCAGTAGACGCCCGCCCAATCGTTTGAGGAATCCTGCAACACGCGGCGGATATAAACCGGAATCCGATCCGTGCCGCTGCTGTCATGGCCGATGACATGCACCTTCACCTTGCTGCCATGCACAAGCTTGCCGGCGAATTTCTCATCCGGCAGAAACAAGCTCCAGACGCCAAACTCGTCGCGCACCAGCGGATTCGCCCAGCGATCCCAGTTATTGAAGTCGCCCACGACGCGAAGCTGCAGCGCGCCCGGCGCCCATTCGCGGTACCACACTCCCTGTTTTCCAAATAGCTCGCCACGGTTGAAGCCGAAATAATGATGCCCTTTGCTGATCTGGCCCAGCAGGCCGCCGGTCGCGTCAAATTTGCCCAGGGCCGCCTTATAGTGCGCGTGTCGATCGGCCAGTCTTCCGCGATGCGGCTCGAGCCACGGATCCAGGTCGACCAGTGCCGTTCCCGCTTGCGATTTGGTTTCCGTCATATGGGGGTCAATTGTCCTCTTTTTGCGCGGAGTGTAAAACAGACGGCAGGGGATCATCTGCCCCCCGCGGCATGGTTGACCCGCCCATGTTGACGACGCGGAGCCGCCAAAATCGCCGCATCGAGCGATTATTCCATTGCGATCCGTTAACACGGACAAGATGTCCGTGTCACGCGATCGCAAATCCTTATTGCAAATCTGCGGGATGCTTCCCGCCTACCGGTCAAATTGCGCGTCAAACGCAATTGCCGACGGCTTGAAGTCAAGGCGGCGCACCAGTGCGGCAGCCTCGGTCGCCCCATGCTCGCGATCCATCCGGCTGTCTTCCCATTCAACCGATAGCGGTCCCTGATAGCCCACATCGTTGAGCGCGACGATGATGTCTTCAAAATTGACGTCGCCGCGACCGGGGCTGCGGAAATCCCAATAGCGGGATGGATCGGCAAAGCTCGTGTGACCGCCGAATACGCCCGTCGTCCCGTCGCCATGGCCCCACCAGGCGTCCTTCATGTGGACGTGGAAAATCCGCTTGCCGAACGTCCGGATGAATTTCACGTAATCGACGTGCTGGTAGCCCAGGTGCGAGGGGTCGTAATTAAACCCGAAGCGCTTGTGACCTTTCACCGCGTCGATCGCCCGCTGGGCGGAGCTGATGTCGAACGCAATTTCCGTCGGATGCACTTCCAGACCGAAGTTGACGTTGACCTTGTCCAGCTCGTTGAGAATGGGCGTGAATCGCGCGGCAAAATCGTCAAAGCCCTTCTGCCAGTATTTCTGATCGGTCGGCGGAAACGCGTAGATAGAATGCCAGATGCTCGAGCCGGTGAACCCATTCATCACCGCCGGGAATCCGGTCGGCTCCGGCGCGGCGTCGATGAACGCGCGGATCGCCTTACCGGTGTCAATCATCTTCAGCGCCGCGCGTTTGCGAACGCCCTCCGGATCGCCATCGCCCCAGACATCAGGAGGCAAAATCAGTTGATGCCGTTCATCAATATTGTCGCACACCGCCTGTCCGACGAGATGATTTGAAACGGCAAACGCCTTGAGGCCATGTGAACGCAGAATGTCCCAGCGTCCCTTGCAGTAGCCTTTGTCTTTCAGCGCTTTGTCGACCTCGAAATGATCGCCCCAACACGGCAGTTCGATTCCGTCATAGCCAAATTTCTTCGCCTTTTCGCAAACCGTCTCAAACGAGAGATCCGCCCACTGACCCGTGAATAATGTGACCGGCCGACCCATTGCAAGCTCCTTCGCCGAAAAGCTGATTTTGTCATCGTCGTGGCACGGGCATCCTGCCCGTGTTAGCCGCGTGGTTCAGAAGAGAGACGCTGATATCAGATTTTTTCTTCTGCACCACGCCTTTAACACGGGCAGGATGCCCGTGCCACAAGAATACCGCCAGAAAAGCATGAAACCGAATCCTCGGCTCCGTGTCAATCATCAGCGTCCGATGAATCCTTAATGACAAACCGCGCCTTGAGCCGCGCGACGCCGCGCGCCAGCTTTGCGAGCTCTACCGACCGCACGACTTCGCCAAAATCCTTATACGCATCCGGCGCTTTGTCCTTCGGATATTGCCGGCAATTGCTCATCACATCGCACTCGGCAAGGCCCGCGTCCACCTCGGCCTGATCCAGCTTGCGAATCGCATCGCGCCGGCCCAGACGCCGGCCGGCGCCGTGGTTGACGCTGTAGACGCTCTTGGCCGCCTCGGGGCGCGCAACCATCACGATCGACCCTTCGCGCGGATTCCCCGGCAGCAGGATCGGATGCCCGCTCTGGGCGAACGGCGTGTTCTTCAGCGCGTGATGCCCCGCCGGGAACGCGCGCGTCGCTCCCTTGCGATGAACCCACGCAATCCGGTTGTCGACGACTTCCTTTCGCGCAATGTTGTGGCTGATGAAATAGACGAGCCGGCCCGTCACACCCGGAATCACTTCCTGGAATGCTTCGAGCACCAGCGCATTGATCACCATGTGGTTGACCGTTGCGAAGTTCGCCCCCAGGCTCATGTCGTCAATGTACGCATCGGCCTCGGGAGTTCCCAGCGGCGCGTAGACCAGCTCGCGATCATTTCCCGGCAGCGGGATGGACCACTTGGCAAACCGTTCCTGCAACGAGCGGAACTGACCGCTTGCCAGTTGATGTCCGAAACCGCGCGACCCGCAATGCGAGAGAAACGCGACGTGCCCGTCGCGCAGGCCAAACACATCCGCCACCGCGCGCATGCTGTCGTCGTCGGCAACCTGCACGATCTCACATTCGCCAAAGTGATTCCCTCCGCCATAGCTTCCGATCTGGCTCATTCTCGACTCGAACTTGCCACGCGGTTCATTGGCAAGCATGCGATCAAGGCGCATCGCCAAAGCGTCAGGCGTGTCGTCGTGTCCGACGTGAGCCGCGTCTTCGCAGCGCGACGCCCACTCCGCGGGAACTCCCAGCGCAGCGCAGACCGCCGGCGAAGCCCCTTCCACCACCGCCATCTTGCCGATTTGCGGACTCACGCGGCGCGCCTTGCGCGCGTCGCGCAGTCCCTTGCCCGCGCCGGTCGGCGTCCGCTCCAAAATCGCATTGATCAGCGCACGGCGAATCTTCTCTCCCGCCACTGCCTCGGCCGGAAGATCGAACTGCAACAGGCTCATCGAACATTTGATGTCGACTCCGACCGGCCCCGGGTAAATATGCGTGGGCGAAACGATCACCGACCCGACCGGAGCGCCGTATCCGCGGTGAGCATCGGGATTCAGCACGACATCCGTGACGCCCGGGGCCAGACGCGAGTTGATCGCCTGTTGAAGACAGACCGAATCGAACGTGTCGCGGATTGCCTGCGTTCCAATGACGGTGATCGGCTTCCCGCCGGCGCCGTTGCGCACCGGCAGAAATCCCGTCGCTTCGCCCGTGGGGATGATCGCCGATGAGGAGTTTTCCGATTCGTCTGCCATGATTCACCCGTACACACCGTACCACGGGTTTCCAACCCGTGCAGTTGGCGTGGTAGACCAATGCCCGGTAATACTAATTTCTTTCTTCTGGCGCTGCTCGCACGGGTTGGAAACCCGTGGTACGGGACGTTCTTCGCATGCGCACATGGGAGTCGGTTGGATTCGAACCAACGGCCTGGGGCTTATGAGGCCCCCGCTCTGCCTGCTGAGCTACGCTCCCGTTTTCTTCAGCGGTCCGTACGGGGATCGAACCCGTGACCTTCGGCGTGACAAGCCGGCGCTCTGTCCATCTGAGCTAACGAACCTTTGCACCGAGCAGGAGTCGAACCCGCAACCTTCCGGTTAAAAGCCGGCAGCTCTGCCGGTTGAGCTATCGGTGCGCGGCAGCCCGCAGGCTGCGATGCACCGGGAGGGATTCGAACCCCCATCAAGCTCTTTAGAAGAGAGCTGCTCTGTTCCGTTGAGCTACCGGTGCTCTAGTTGCAGAAGCACCGTTTTCGTCTGAGTTCCATAGTTCGCCTCAACCTAATGCATCGAGGAGGAGTCGAACCTCCATCGTCCGGATTCGTAGTCCGGCGCCCTATCCATTTGGACCATCGATGCGTATGCGCCGTGGAGTTCTCGACGCTCCGGCCTTTCCGTTATCAACGGAATGCTCTTCCTCTGAGCTAACAGCGCGCAGTATCTCCGAATGGGAAACGCCTGTTTCCCCGACATTTCGAGCCACAAAACGAAGAACGCCCGCCAGCGCGATCGCGGCTGCGATTCAATTCTTCCCGGGCATCACAAAAAAAAGTGTCAGGCAGCCGGGAAGAACTCCCGGCCGAAAAGGCGAGGAGTCAGTGCGCTGGGCGTCGATCCATGCCGACGAATCGCTCTTGAAGCGATTTCCGGCAGGCCCTGCTAATAGTTATTCTCAAGTGTTGCACGTTACCTCTTTCGACACAAACGAAGCTAAGGTTGAATTATTGCCAACCAATCATGAAATTGCAAGAACAAAATTGAGGGAAGAATGAGAAAGGCACGAAGGCACATAGGCACGAAGGCACGAAGGGTAAGGAAGGCAGGAAGAAGTACATACACTCCGCCGCCGCGCAGCGTCCTCCCCTTCGTGCCTTCGTGCCTCCGTGCCTTCGTTCCTTTGTCTTTTCCTGCCTCTCCCCCCCTTCTGGCATCCCCCAATCCCCGCATTACAATCCCCCGCAATGATCGAACTTGGCGTCAACATCGACCACATTGCCACACTGCGTCAGGCGCGGAAAACTTACGAACCTGATCCGGTCTGGGCCGCCGTTGAAGCGGAACTCGGCGGAGCCGACGGCATCACTGTGCACCTCCGCGAAGATCGCCGGCATATCAATGATCGCGACGTGGAACTGCTGCGCCGATCGGTGCATTGCAAGCTCAACCTGGAAATGAGCCTTGTGCCGGAGATCGTTGATATCGCCGTGCGCACGCTCCCTGACCAGGCGACGATCGTGCCGGAGCGCCGCGAGGAGATTACCACCGAAGGGGGTCTCGATCTGCTCGCGCATGCCGAGCGATCCGGGGACGCAGTCAAGCGCCTCAAGGACGCGGGCGTATTTGTTTCGGCTTTCATCGGCCCCGACGAAAGGCAGATCGACGCGGCCGCCGACCAGGGGTATGACGCGATCGAGCTGCACACCGGCGAATACGCCAACGCCGATGCGGCTCGCATCATCGATGAACTAGCCCGCCTCGCAAACGGAGCCCAACTTGTTCGCGATCGCGGGCTGCGCCTTCACGCCGGGCATGGTCTCAATTATCACAACGTCGGCCCGATCGCCTCGCTTCCCGACATGACGGAGCTGAACATCGGGCACGCCATCGTCAGTCGGGCGGTTTTCATCGGCTTGCGCGAAGCGGTTCGGGAAATGAAGGTGCTGATCAACAAGTGAAGGGAAGAAGTCAGGAGTCAGGGGCAAGAAGCCAGGAGTCAGAAGCCAGGAGCCAGAAGCAAGGAGTGAAAGACAGAAGACTGAAGGAATCTTCGGGACACTGACTCCTGACTCCTGACTTCTGACTCCTGGCTTCTGGCTCCTTCCCCCTGACTTCTGGCTTCTCGCTTGCGGCCACGTATAGTCATGCTTTGGCTTCCGGAAAGGATCAACGATGTTCAGCGGCGCGATGACGGCAATGATCACCCCCTTCAACGAAGGGCGCCTCGACGAGGCTCGCCTGCGCGAGCAGATCGAATATCAGATCAAGGGAGGCATTGACGGCCTGATCCCGGTCGGCACCACCGGCGAATCCCCCACGCTCGGGTTCCAGGAACACGAACGCGTCATTGAAATCACGGTGCAGACCGTAAAGGGGCGCGTTCCCGTGATTGCCGGCGTCGGCGCCAATGCCACCAGCGAGGCGATTGAGCTTCATTCCTTCGCACGCAAGACTGGTGCGACCGCCGGATTGTCCGTTAATCCGTATTACAACAAACCGTCGCAGGAAGGGCTCTACCGTCACTTCATGACGCTGGCCGACCGGGTCGATCTTCCGATCGTGCTTTACAATATTCCCGGCCGAACCGGGATCACGATGGCCGCCCAAACCGTCGCGCGGCTTGCAAAACACCCGAACATCGTCGCAATCAAGGAAGCCACCGGATCGCTCGACATGGCCAGCGAAATCGCGTCGCTCTGCGACATCGCCATCATCAGCGGCGATGATTCGCTGACGCTTCCGCTCATGTCGATCGGCGCCAAGGGAGTGATCAGCGTCGTGTCGAATCTGCTGCCGGCCGATGTGAAAGCACTGACCGCCTCCGCATTGGCGGGCGATTTGAAGAAGGCCGCTTCCGTCCATCACCGACTCTTCCCGCTGATTCGCTCGTTGTTCATCGACGGCAATCCCGTCGGGATCAAGCACGCGATGAAAGTCGTCGGCCGCGACTCCGGCGAGCTGCGTCTGCCGCTGTGTGAAGCGAGCGAATCGACTAAAGCATTGATCGAATCGCTGGTAGGAGCGTGAAGTCGCCCTGAGTTGTCGCCATGCGGCGGCGATTGTGCAGGGCGGGATTCGTGCAGCCGACCGGTCTGCCGCGATGAGCCGGCGGGATGAATCCCGCCCTACGTTGGTGCCTGAACAGCGACGATTGCATGACACGGCTCTGCGTTCCTATCTTTGTCACTTCGGATATTGTTGCGGTCCAGCGCACTGCGCTGCTCGCCAGCGAGGCCGGCGCCGACGTTCTCGAGTTGAGGCTGGACGAATTCCCCAGGGACGACGACGTGGCATTGACCGCGCTTCGCGGCTTTCTTCGGACGGCGCCGCTGCCGTGCATTCTCACATGCCGGCCAGCATGGGAAGGCGGCCGCTCCCGGCTCGATGATCGCGAGCGATTCGACTTCCTCGCCCTTCTCAGCCAGGGTCAAGCCGCTTACGTCGATTTTGAACTGGCCGCCGCTTCGGCGGTTGATCTGGGATCACTGAACCTGCCCGTCATTCTCAGCTCCCACGATTTTGACGGCCGGCCGGATCGGCTGGGCAACTGCATTCTGGAGATGAACGCGCATCCCGCTCCGATCATCAAAATCGCGTGGAAAGCTCGCACGATTCGTGACAACATCGAAGCGTTCGAGCTGCTCGAGCAAAAACAGAAGCCGACGATCGCCCTGTGCATGGGCGAGGCAGGGCTGATCAGCCGGGTGCTGGCAAAAAAATTCGGTGCGTTTCTCACGTTCGCGTCGTTCGATCGCGGCCACGAAAGCGCTCCGGGACAGATCACCATCGCCGACATGAAGCGCCTCTATCGTTGGGACGCACTTGGACCCAGGACCAAAGTCTTTGGCGTCGTTGGTTCGCCCATCGCACATTCAATGTCCCCCGCCATCCACAACGCCGCGTTTGACCGCATCAGTTACGACGGTGTCTATCTCCCGTTGCTCGTCAACGAAGGATACGAAAGCTTCAAAGCTTTCATGGAATCGTTCCTCGCGTTTAAGCCGCTGCACCTTTCCGGGCTTTCGATCACGATTCCGCACAAGGAAAACGCTCTGCGCTATCTGAAGGAGCGCGATGCGGATGTCGAGGAGCTGGCGCACCGGATCGGGGCGGTAAACACTATTCTGATCGACAGCGCCGGCGTCCTGCGCGGGCTGAATACCGACTATGCCGCCATCCTCGACAGCATCACCTCCGCGCTGCAAATCACCCGCGAGCGACTGGCGGACTATCGCATTGCGGTGATCGGAGCCGGAGGCACCGGACGCACGGCCGTCGCCGCCCTGGCTCATTACGGCGCCACGGTCGTCATCTACAACCGCACGCACGAACGCTCCGAAGCACTGGCAGCGGAATTCACCGGGCGCAGCGGCAAGGTTGTTGCCGGGCCGATGGACAAACTCTGCGACAGTTGCTGTCACATTTACATCAATACAACGTCAGTCGGAATGCACCCGAACGTGAACGCGAGCCCTCTGGGGACATCGCCGGCCAACTTTACGGCCGAGACGCTCGTCTTCGACGCGGTGTACAATCCGCAGCGCACCAAGTTCCTGCGGCAGGCCGAGGCCGCGGGCGCCAAGACGATTTCCGGAGTCGAAATGTTTCTGCGCCAGGCGGCCAGTCAATTCCAAGCGTGGACAGATCAAGTCGCTCCGCTGGACACCATGCGGAAAGTGATGGAAGATCGACTTGCTCGATAAGAGGCTGGCGCGGTCTGTTGAATCGCTCCGCGTGTCACGGGCATCCTGCCCGTGCTAACGGCGCAAAGCAGAAAACGAGACTGGCTATCGCGATTTTCTCTGTTCCGCGCACTCAACACGGGCGTGACGCCCGTGCCACGGGAACAAAACAAGATGTCGGTCGCTTTTGTCACGCATCCTCGTTTTGTCGATCACCTCACTGGCCCCGGCCATCCCGAGCGGCCCGATCGCATCCGGGCCATTGCAACCGCGGTGCGCGAGGCCGGGCTTCTCGATTCGCCCAATCCATTGGCCAGGCTCGATCTCGATTTTGGCACACTCCCCAGCGCCGTGGAAAAGCTCACCGAGCTGCCGCTGCCTGCGCCGGCCGACGAAACCTGGCTGCGCACCGTACACACATCCGAGCACATCGAGAGAGTGCGGCATGCCTGCGCGCTCAACTCGGTGCTGGATGAAGGCGACACGCCCGTGTGCGAGGACAGTTTCGAGATCGCGCTCCTGGCGGTCGGCGCCGTACTCGCCGGATGCGACGCAGTCATGGAAGGCAGTGCCGGGCGGGCGTTCTGCGCGGTGCGGCCGCCTGGACATCATGCCGAGCCGGAGCGGGCAATGGGATTCTGTCTCTTCGCCAACGTGGCGATCGGCGCGCGATATCTGCGGCAGAAACATGACGCGGGCCGGGTCGCGATCGTCGATTTCGACGTGCATCACGGCAACGGGACGCAGGCGGCGCTCGCGGCCGACGACAGCGTGCTGTTCATCAGCCTTCATCAGGATCCGCGAACGTGCTATCCCGGCACCGGGTACGCATCAGAAACCGGGGTTGGCGCGGGCAAGGGATTCACACTCAATCTCCCATTCGAGCCGGGCTCCAACGACGGCGATTATCTTCGGGTCATGGAACAGAGCGTTCTTCCCGCATTGGACCGCTTTCAGCCGGAAGTGCTGCTGCTTTCGGCCGGTTTCGATGCCCATCGCGATGATCCGCTGTCGCAAATCAATCTCACCGAAGACGGTTTCTGGAGGATGACTCAACTGCTGGTCGAATCCGCCAACCGGCATTGCGATGGGAGGATCGTCAGCGTGCTCGAAGGGGGCTACAACCTGCGGGCATTGGGGCGATCTGTCGTCGATCATCTGATCGGACTGAGCTCGACGTAGGATGCGGATCGTCGACGCACATCTCGATCTCTCCTACAACGCGCTGCGAGGCCGGGACGTGCTGGCGCCGGCGGCGCTGCAGATCGGCGAGCCGGATGATATTCCCAGCGTCGGCTTGCCGGATTTGTCCGCAGGAGGCGTTGATCTGATTTGCGCAACGATCTTTTGCCTTCCGGCTGACGAGAAACACGAGGGCTATCGGACCGCCGACGAAGCGCGGGCGATGGCTTTGCAACACCTTCATTGGTATCAGCGGCAGGAACAAGCCGGTCGCATGCGATTCGTGCGCAGCCCCGCGGACCTCGCGAGCAACGATCCCGCCCAGGCCGCGATCCTGTTGATGGAAGGTGCCGACCCTCTCCGCTCACCTGAAGAAATCGCCGACTGGGTTGCCGCCGGCCTGCGAATCGTCGGGCTCGCATGGCGGCAGACGCGTTATGCCGGCGGCACTGGAATGCCCGGTCCGCTCACGCCAGCGGGACGCGAGCTTGTCAAAGCACTCGATCGGCACAACATCATTCACGATCTTTCCCATCTCGCGGAGGAATCATTCTGGCAACTTCTCGACGCCAGCGGCGGCCCGATGATGGCGTCGCATTCCAACTGCCGGGCGATCGTGCCGACCGATCGGCAACTCTCGGATGATATGATTCGCGCCGTCGCGCAGCGCAGGGGCGTAATTGGCATCAACTTCTTCGATAAGTTTCTCGTCCCGCCCGACCAATACGGCAAGCGCCGCGCCACTCTCGGCGACGTCGTCGCTCACCTGCGGCATATGTGCGATGTGATCGGCAACGCCCGCCATGTCGGCATCGGCACCGACATGGACGGCGGGCTGGGCCGCGATCAAATCCCCATCGAAATCCGCACTTCCGCGGATCTGCCTCGAATCGAGGATGCATTGGCCAGTGCGGGTTTCGCGGATCAGGACGTGCTCGCGATTCTTGGGGGAAACTGGATCGAGTTCTTTCTGCGGACGCTGCCGGCGAATCCGCCGGCTTGAATCTGCCGGGCCTAATCACAGTTCGGTGTACTTATCCGCGCGACCCCTCGCTTTTTCAATCGGGTATTTTACCGCGTCGCGCTGCAGCTTCTGTTCGAGTGCGGCTCCGAGGTCCACATCGAGAGCGTTGCCGAGCAGCAGGAGTGAATGCAATACGTCTGCGAGCTCATCGCGGACGCTCTGGCGACGGGCCGCCAGGGCGGAGTCGAGCGACTCGCCGGTCTTCCACTGCATCAGGGCCAGCAACTCCGAAGCTTCGACGACCAGCGAGACGGCCAGCTCCTTTGGCGTGTGAAACTGCGCCCAGTCGCGCTCATCGCGGTGGAGCAGGACGCGGGCGGTCAGTTCATGGAGCGAGTCGATGTTCATGCCATCCTGGGATGGATCGGAAGCAATTTCAGGAGTTGGCGGGATCTCACCGCTTTCCGCTCAGCGCCCGGATGAGCTGTTTCACTTCGCCGATCTGTGTGAGACGCAGGCCGAAGTTTTCCCCCACCTTCACGGTTTCGCCCAGCCCGATTGTTTTGTTGTTGATGAGCAACTCCAGCGGCTCGTCGCTGCGCTTGCTGAATTCGATGATGGCGCCGGTGCCCAGCCGCATCACTTCCGAGACCGCCAGCTTCCGGTCCGCCAGCTTGACGATCACCGGCACCTGCATCTTGAGAATGTGCGCCAGCTCGCGTCCGGGCGATAAGAGAGGCCTGCGCTCAGAGCGAACCACCGGCAAGCGGCATCCTTTCAAACTGAAGAGCGGTCCGGGGGATTATCGGCAACTCGCCGGGCAACGCAACAGGCGGGACGCCACTGGGGGCGGAAGCTCGAAGGACGAAGCTTGAGAAACCAGAATCGCCTGCGCCGAAACCAGAATGACGAAACCAGAATCCCCGAATGAAAGAATGAAACCAGAATGACAGATGACCGAATGAAGACTGGTCAAGACCGGGTCACGGCAACTTCAACGGTGTCATGTTGGAGAGTGTTGGCAGTAGAACTTCCGTTTCGACATTCGGTCATTCGGGCTTCGGATTTGATTCGACATTCGGGTTTCGGAATTCTGGTTTCCGCCCGCAGTGGCGGCCGAATCCGAGCACGTCACACTTTTTTAAACAGCAATGAGGCGTTATGCCCGCCGAATCCGAAGCTGTTGCTCATGGCGTGGATTACGTGCTTGTCGTGCGCCTTGTTGGGAATGTAATCCAGATCACACCCCTCGTCGGGATGCTCCAGATTGATCGTGGGCGGCATGAGATTGTGATAGATCGCCAGCGACGTGATGGCCGCTTCCACGCCGCCGCTGGCGCCCAGGAGATGGCCGAGCTGGCTCTTGGTCGAGCTGATCGCGACTTTCCGGGCATGGGAGCCGAAGGTGGTCTTTACGGCTTTGGTTTCGGCCAGGTCACCGAGCGGAGTGCTGGTGCCGTGGGCGTTGATGTAGTCGACGATGTCGCCGTTGACGCCCGCGTCTTTCAGGGCCAGCTTCATCGCCAGCGCCGCCCCGCGGCCTTCGGGCTCGGGGGCAGTGATGTGAGAGCCGTCGCCGCTCATCCCGTATCCGATCAATTCAGAATAGATCCGCGCGCCGCGTTTTTTGGCGTGTTCGTACTCTTCAAGGATGACGATGCCGGCGCCTTCGGACATGACAAAACCGTCGCGGTCCTTATCCCATGGCCGGCTGGAATGCTGCGGATCATCGTTGCGGGCCGAGAGAGCCCGCGAAGCGATGAAGCTTCCCATTCCCATCTCGCACAGGGCAGCTTCGCTGCCGCCGGCTATCACCACGTCGGCGAGGTTGTATTGAATGAAACGCCCGCCGTCGCCGATGGCGTTGGAGCCGGTGGCACAGGCGGTCGCGACGCAGGTATTGGGGCCGTGCAGTTGATACCGGATCGAGACATTGCCGCTGGCCGCGTTCGCCATCAGCCGGGGGACCGTGAAAGGGCTGACTCTTCCGACGCCGCGGGAAATGAGGATGGCGTTCTGCTCCTGGATCGTCTCAATCCCGCCGATGCCCGACCCAATCACGACGCCGCAGCGGTCGCGGTCTTCCTTCTCGAAATCGATACCGGCATCCTTTACCGCGCTGATGGACGCGGCCAGCCCCATCTGAGCGAAGCGGTCCATGCGCTTTGCCTCGCGGCTGTCGACGCCGTAGCTGGTGACGTCAAACGAAAGGCACTCCCCGCCGATGCGGATGGGGAATTTGCTGACATCCCATCTGCGCACCGGCCCAATGCCGCATTGCCCGGCGCAGACCTTCTCCCACATCTCGTCGGCTAATTCGCCAAGCGAGGTGACAACCCCCAGGCCAGTGACCACGACGCGGCGTTGTGACATCATTTGGACGCGGAAAGAGTCAGAGCCGCAGCCGGCGCCTCCGCCAGGCGCCGTCGCTGGGGCTCGAGTTGTCTACTTGCTGGAATGACCCTTGATGTAGTCGATGGCCTGGCCAACGGTTTGAATCTTCTCCGCCTCTTCATCCGGAATGGAGAGCTCGAATTCGTCTTCAAATTCCATGACCAGCTCGACGGTATCGAGGGAGTCAGCATTCAGATCGTTGATGAAATGGGTTTCGCGAGTGATCTCGCTCTTATCAACGCCCATTTGCTCGCTGACGATCTCAATGACTTTCTGTTCCAAATCTTCCATAGAAATTCCACCTTCCCTGTGCAGACCGTTCGCTCAGACCGCGCGGCCGGAGGTTGAAAAAATATAGCGGTGGGCAATGCATTTGCAAACTACATCACCATGCCGCCGTCTACGCATAACACTTGACCAGTCACATAAGCAGCCGCTTCGCTGGCGAAAAACGCCACGGCGGCCGCCACTTCGTCCGCCTCGCCGAAGCGGCGCAGCGGGATCGCCCCTTTGACGGTTTCCTTCAACTTGTCGTTCAACGCGCTGGTCATGTCAGTCGTGATGAAACCCGGGGCCACCACGTTCGACGTGATCCCCTTGCCCGCCAGCTCCCGCGCCACGCTCTTCGACAGACCGATCAGGCCCGCCTTGCTGGCGGCGTAGTTGGCCTGCCCGGCGTTTCCCGCAACGCCCGAGACGCTGCTGATGTTGATGATCCGGCCGCTCCTGGAGCGCATCATCGGGCGGGCCGCGGCGCGAATCGCCACGAACGCGCTCTTGAGATTGGTCGCAATCACGGTATCGAAGTCCTCGTCGTCCATCCGCAGGATCAGCCCGTCTTTGGTGATTCCGGCGTTGTTCACCAGCACGTCAAGACGCCCATGCCTGTCGGCGACCTGCTCGATGGCAGCGGCGAGCGCCTTCGGATCGGCTACGTCGCAGACCACCGCTTCGGCGAGGCCCTCCGCCTGAGCGACGGCCTGGCAGACTTCCTGCAGCTTGTCCATCTGACGCGCCACCGCCACCACATGCAATCCATCCTTCGCCAGACGCTTGACGATGGCCGCGCCGATTCCCCGGGAGCCACCGGTCACGAATGCCACGCGCTGTTCTGTCATGTCAGCCTCTCAATTCCGGCAAGTTGCGCGATGGATTCCGCCGTTGCCACGCTCTCGACCGCAAGCCTGCGGTTGATCCGCTTGGCCAATCCCGCAAGGGTCCGGCCGGGGCTCAACTCAACATACCGACCTTCCGCGTCAGCCAGGATCGTCTTCATCGTCCGTTCCCACTGCACCGGCGAGACGATCTGATCAACCAGCAGCCTTTTGATCCCTTCAGGGTCCGTATGCGGTGTTGCGGTCACGTTTGAATACACAGCCGTCGCCGGCGAAGCAAACCGCACGCGCTCCAATTCGGCCCGCATCTTGTCGGCCGCCGATTGCATCAGCGGGCTGTGAAACGCGCCGGCGACCTTGAGCATCGTCACCTTCAACCCGGCCGCCTCCGCGACCGCCAGGGCTCGCGCACACGCGCCGTTGCTCCCGCTGATGATGATCTGGCCTGGCGCGTTGATATTGGCAGGAACCAGCACTTCTCCACCGGCCGCTTCCTGACAAAGCCTGGCGACTGCTTCTTCATCCGCGCCGAGCACGGCAACCATGCCGCTGGGCGACGCGACAGCCGCCTGCTGCATGTAGCGACCCCGCGCCGCGACCAGCTTCAGGCCGTCCTCGAAGCTGAAGACTCCCGCCAGGTGCAGCGCTGTGTATTCGCCGAGGCTGAGGCCTGCATAGGCCACGACCGCTGACGGATCGATGACGCCAGCCGCGCGTGCCGCGCGGAAGCTGGCGACGCTTGCCGCATAAATCGCCGGCTGGCTCACGTCCGTTTGATTCAGACGGTCTTCGGGCCCGTTGAAGCAGATCGATGCGAGATCCCAGTCGAGAATCTGCCGGGCCGAATCGAACACTTCCCGCGCGACCGGCGCCGCATCGTAAAGTTCCTTCGCCATGCCGACGGCCTGCGCACCCTGCCCCGGGCAAAGAATGTAGGTTCGCTTGGCCATGTTACCGCCTTCCCCGCGGCATGGGCGTCCCGCCCATGTTAGCGACGCGGAAACTGACACAGAGCTTCAATATTGCGCGTTTTCCTTCTCCTGTGTCGTCCGCATGGGCGGGACGCCCATGCCACGCGGCAGGCAACTCGCATACAGCGGATTTTGCGTCTTGCGGGTGCATTAGAATCTGATGACCGCGTTCGCCCAGGTGAGCCCGGCGCCAAACGCCACGAGGATGACAATATCGCCCGGAGAAATACGACCTTCGCGGGTCGCTTCATCGAGCGCGATGGGGATGGAGGCGGCTGAGGTGTTGCCGTATTTGCTGATATTCACAAACGCCTTCTCGATGGGAAGATCGAGTTTGTGCATCGCCGAGTCGATGATGCGCTGATTCACCTGGTGCGGGACGATCAGCTTCACGTCATCGTTCGACAATTCACACTTTCGCATTGCGTCTTCGATCAGCTCTTCGAATCGCTGCACCGCAAATTTATATACTTCGCGGCCCTTGATTTTCATGAACTGATCGCCCGCGGCGATTCCTTCGGCCGTCAACGGATGGCGGCTGCCGGGCCGGCAGTAGAGCATTTCCCAGCCGTGACCGTCGGCATGCAGGCTGCTGTAAATCACGCCGCGCCTCGGATCGGGCGACTGGCGCAGCACCACCGCGCCCGCGCCGTCGCCAAAAAGGATGCAACTGCCGCGATCGCGATAATCGGTGATCCGGCTGAGCGTTTCGGCGCCAATGATCAGCACGTTGCGATAGCTTCCGCTCTTGAGGAAGTTCGAAGCGGTTTCCAACGTGTAGATAAATCCGCTGCATGCCGCGGCAATGTCGAACGCCGGCGTCGACTTGAGCCCCAGTTCCGCGGCGACGAAGCAGGCGGTCGAAGGGAAATGCATCTCCGGGGAGATCGTGCCGCAGATAATCAGATCGAGTTCGTCAGCCTCGAGTCCCGCCGCGGCGAGCGCCTTTGCGCGGCGGAAACCGCCATCGAGGCGGTGGATTCGCCCGGCCCGGCAATCCGGCGCTCGCGAATACCGGTGCGCTGCACGATCCATGCGTCGTTCGTATCCACCATTCCGGAGAGTTCATCGTTGGTCAAACGCTTCTCTGGAACGTAGCTGCCCGTGCCAGCGAGGATGGAACCGAATCGAGACATGGATTACTCTTCGCCACCGGGGATGCTCGCGGCGATTTCCTTCACGATCTTTTGATTGATCCCGCTGATGACCAGTTGCTTGCCGACGCGAATGGCGTTCATGATCGCGCGGCTCTCCGACCGGCCGTGACAGATCAGGCAATATCCCCCCACTCCCAGCAGCGGCGCTCCCCCGTATTCCTGCCAGTCGTGCTTCTTGTGAATCTGCTTCATGATCGGCTTGAACTTCTCGATCAGGCCCGGATCGGCGTCATTGAGTGCCGCGAGAATGGTCTGAAACATTCCCTCTGCCATCCCCTCGGAGCACTTGAGCACCACGTTGCCGACGAACCCGTCGCAGACGACCACGTCGACTGTCCCCTTAAACAGGTCGCGGCCCTCGACGTTGCCGATGTAATTGATCTGCGGCTCGTCGCGCATCAGCTTGCGGGCGTCCTTGACCATGGTCGTCCCCTTGCCGTCTTCCTCGCCAATGGAGAGCAGCCCGACGCGGGGGTTTTGAATATTGCAAACAGCCGTCGCGTAGGCGCTGGCCATCAATGCATATTGCATCAGATGCCGCGGCTGGGGAGCGATGTTGGCGCCAACGTCGCAGATCACGACCGGTCCGTAAAAGGTCGGCATCGTGACCGCGATCCCCGGCCGGCTGACTCCGGGAAGGGTTCGCATTCGCAATTGCGCCGCGGCCACGCAGGCGCCGGTGTTTCCCGCGGAAATCACGACATCCGCCTCGCCCTTGGCGGCGAGCTTGCACATGATGGCGATGGAGCTGTTCGGCTTGGAGCGAACCGCCTCGACCGGCGATTCGTCCATGGTGACGACTTCGGTGGAGAAGACCGGTTTGTAACGGGCTTTGACTTCGGGCGGGAGCGTGCAGGCGTCCAAAGCGCCGCGGACGATCACTTCGTCACCGACGAGATACACCGCGTCGTCGCCGTCAAGCAGGGCGCGGCTTCCCAGCATCCCTTGAGAATCGCGTCTGGCGCGCGATCGCCGCCCATCACGTCCACCGCAGCTCGCAAGCAAAACCTCCGTCAGGCGAGGCCTGGCTCAGGCGGTTTCCGGACCCATCTGCAACGCCAGTTTCGGGTTCACATACCCGCAATTATCGCACGCACAATGAGGCAGCTTGGCGCTTCCGCATTGGGGGCAGCGAACATAATGGATCGGCCGCAATGCCTGATGTGCACGGCGTTTGCGTTTCCGAGCCTTGCTGTGTTTCTGTACGGGAAGCATGAGAAGCGACTCTCTTTCGGCCGACCGCGATGAAGCTAACGTCGGAACCCTGTTGAATAGATCAAACCGCCAGCCGCGTATTTCACGCTCGCGGGGCTGAGAAAGAGGGTTACGTTAGAAGGTGCGGTTTGTTCTGTCAAGCAAAGCCGCACGTGGAGCGGAAACCAGAATTCCGAAACGCGAATGTCGAATCAAATCCGAAGCCCGAATGACCGAATGTCGAAACGGAAGTTCTACTGCCAACACCCCCCAACAATGACACCGCTGAAGCTGCCGTGACCCGTGAACTGGTCTTGACCCCTCTTCATTCGGTCATTTGTCATTCTGGTTTCGTTCGGGGATTCTGGTTTCGTCATTCTGGTTTCGGCACAGGGGATTCTGATTTCGACATTCGCCCTTGCCCCCCCCTATCGCACAAACCTCGCAGCATACTCGTGGGCAGTCTTCAGAGCTGCTTCGAGTTTCGTCGGGTCTTTCCCCCCCGCCTGCGCCATCTGCGGTCGGCCGCCACCTCCGCCTCCGGCGACTTTCGCGGTTTCGCGAATCCAGTCGCCGGCCTTGAGGCCGTTGGCGATGTGATCGTCGCTTACCGCGGCGATGAAGGTCACCTTTTCCTCGCCTCGCGTGGCGAGAAGAATTGCGTAACTGGCGGTTTGTTTCTTCAGCCAGTCCATGGATGAACGGAGCTGATCGTCGGACGCTCCGGGAAGTTCTCCGATGATCAGCTTCTCAACTCCTTCCGCGCGGGCGTCGCTCAGCAGCTTGTGCGCCAACGCGGTCACGTCCACTTTCGCGCTTCCCGAGCCGGAAGGTTTCGATTTTTCGAACGCCCTGAGCTTCGATTGCAACTCACTGATGACGAGCTGCGCACGGCGCTGGCGCGGAGTGGAATCGGACCGGCCCCGATTGCGGCGGTGAGCGCGGCGATCAACGGTGGCAACTCATCGCCTTGCGTTTCCCGGGCCTGGTTCACCAGCAAGTCGATCTGCCGGGCGTTCTCGTTTGCCTGGCGCACGGCTGGCCCCGTGAGGGCGACGACCCGTCGGACGCCTTTGCTGACGGACTCCTCGCCCGTGATGACAAATGCCTCCGCCTCAGCACTGTTGCCCAGGTGCGTGCCGCCGCAGAATTCAATCGAATACTCACGCCATTTCTCATTGGCGGGATCAGCGAGCAGTTGATCGACGGGAACTCCGACGCTCACGACGCGCACCATCGGCGGATATTTCTCGCCGAACACCGCGCGAAGTCCGTTGATTTTCAACGCCTGTTCCTGCGGCGCTTCCTCGGCGAAAATCGGGAGCTTCTGTTCGATCCGCTCCGTGACCAGTTCCTCAACGCGTTCGAGTTCTTCATCGCTCAGCGACTTGCCGTGCGAAAAATCGAATCGGAGTTTTTCCGGATCGACGAGCGATCCCTTCTGTTGCACATCCTCGCCGAGGACTTCGCGGAGCGCCCAGTTGGCGATGTGCGTGGATGTGTGATTCTTCTCGGTTAGCAGTCGGTCGCCGACGACTCTCGTCGTGACAATGTCTCCGACACGGAGTTTTCCGAAGCGCACTCGACCGACGTGCATCACGTATCCGCCAGCGGCGCGGGTTGTCTCGACGTCGAAAATCGTTTCCGCGCCGCCAGGGGCCGGTTGCAAAAGTTCGGGCGCTTACCCCCTCTCCCGGTACTCCGGGAGAGGGCTGGGGTGAGGGTGATTTCGAGGGTCGAGCGCTGTTGGTGCTCGAAATCACCCTCACCCCGACCCTCTCCCGGCGTACCGGGAGAGGGGGTAGAGAAGCCGCTTCCGAGCAATTCGCCCCGGTCGCCCGCTTGCCCGCCCATCTCGGCGTAGAAATTGGTGCGGTCGAGAATAATGCCCAGTTCTCCATCATCAAACGCGTTGGCAGGAGAGAGACCCAGATCGGTCCCGTTCCAGATCGCCACGACGCGCGCCTCAATGAGGTCGTGCGCATACTTGGCCGCGTCGTCGGTGGAACCAACGCCACTCTGTGCAAGCTGAGCCAGCGCGGCCGGCGACAATGACTCGATCCGCGTGTCCTGTCTTTTCCCGCCAGCGCGCGCGCGCTCTCTTGCCTCCTCCATGAGCCTTTCGTACCCGGCGATATCGACGCTCATGCCGCGTTCTTCGGCCATGATGCGGGTGAGATCGATGGGGAAACCGTAGGTGTCGTGCAATTTGAATGCGTCGCTGCCGACGATGCTCCCCTTCTGCGCAGCCTCCTCAAAGAGCTCGATGCCGCGATCGAGTGTCTTGCCGAAACTGATCTCCTCATCCTTTATCAGTTCGATTACACGTTGCGGGTTCTTCTTCAACTCCGGGAACGTCTCGCCCATTGAATCGACGATCACCGGCACCAGTCGGTGCATGAACGGCTCATTGAGCCCAAGCTGCTGCCGACCAAATCGCACAGCCCGGCGGAGGATTCGCCGCAAGACGTAGCCGCGCCCTTCGTTGCTGGGCACGGCGCCGTCGGTCAGCGCAAAGGTCAGGCAGCGCAGATGATCCGCTACGACGCGGAAGGCAATGTCGTATCGCAGCTGCGCGTTGGCGGCTTCCGCAACCGGGTCCGCGGCGTTGGTGGCGGGGAACAGACCGGTGTATTTCAAATTAGAGATTTGAGATATCGCGTCGAACAGCGGCGTCCACAGATCGGTGCCGTAGTTGTCCGTTTTGTTTTGGATCACCTGGCAGATGCGCTCCAGGCCCATTCCCGTATCCACATGCCGCGAAGGAAGCGGCGTGAGCTTGCCGGCGGCATCGCGATTGAACTGGATGAACACCAGGTTCCAGATTTCCATGACCCGCGGATCTTCGCCGTTGACGTCTTTGCCGCCGGTCTTGTCGGGCGTGCGGTCGATATAGATTTCCGTACAGGGGCCGCACGGGCCGGTTTCGCCCATTTCCCAGAAATTGTCCTTACCGAAATAATGAATGTGATCGTCGGGAAGCCCGGCGATTTCCTTCCACAGGTGCGCCGCTTCGTGATCGCGGGGGATGCCGGCCGGTTCATTGCCTTCGTAGCATGAGACGTGCAATCGCGTTGGATCGAGCTTCCAGACGCCGGTGAGCAGCTCCCACGCCATCTCGATGGCGCCGCGCTTGAAGTAATCGCCGAAGCTCCAGTTGCCGAGCATCTCGAAGAACGTGTGATGACGGCGCGATCGGCCCACGTCGTCGAGATCGTTATGCTTCCCGCCGGCACGGATGCATTTCTGCGTGTTGGCCGCGCGCGTGTACGATCGCTGCTCCTGCCCGAGAAAAATCGGCTTGAACTGGTTCATTCCCGCATTGGTGAAGAGGAGCGTCGGATCGTCGTGCGGAACGACGGGAGAGCTTGGCACGAACGTGTGGCCATGCTTCTGCACGAAGAAGTCGATGAATTGCCGGCGAATTTGATCTGAAGTCATACGCTCCGCGGGGAAAAGCGCGGGATTATGAGGGAAGTCAGCAGAGCATTCAAGAATTCCAAGTTAGACGAGGGACAAGCGGGGGTGCGTGGATTTGGGGAAGACGGATCTGCTTCTTCGCGCGTGCGCAGCCCACCGATTCTTTAGCCGCCTCGCTTGCGGGGCGTGTCCAGTTGCGTAATTCTTCCAAACGGCGCCAAACGAAACATCCGCGCCGCTGGACACGCCTCGCGAGCGAGGCGGCTAAAAAATTCGGTGTGCTGCGCACGCGGGAAGAAACAGATCCGCGAGCAATCTCTGGAGAACGACTTGAACTCAACGAACTGGCGGACTTGCCGAGACCAACAGTTGGTCCGTTGATGGTGTGAAGCGCAACTCGGGCACCTTAGCGCGGCAGTGCTCTGCTGCGACCTGGAATTGCGCGATGCTCTCAACCGCGCTGCCGCCGATGGCGGTGATGATCGCCCCCGCTTGAATTCCCTGGCGCACGAAGGGGCTTTTCGGATCTATTGCAAGAACCAGAACACCGGCTCCAGCCCGGGGGTCCGCATCGGCTTGCCAGTTTGGCGGGATCGAGCCGAGCAAGAGGCCTTTCCAGCGGAATCGGTCCTTCTCCCGCGAATCGGCGGCGCCGGATGCCGGACGGGTCCGCAGCGTGAAGCCGATCGTGCGGTCGCGGCCTGCGCGATGGACATCGGCACTGATCGGCTCGCCGATCGGGGCATCGCAAACCAGGCGGCTGAACTGCTGCGAGCTTTCGACGTCGCGCTGATTAAAGCGGACAATGACATCCCCGGCCAGCAGATTGCCCGCGGCCGGCGACGAGTCCTCGACCGAATCGATGCGCACGCCACAGCCGTCGTCCAGGTGCGCTTCATCGCATTCGTGCTGGGTGGGAGACGAGACGCGCACGCCGAGGTAGCCGTACACGACCGGCCGGCCTTGCTTGAAATTTTCGATTTCGGCAGCGAGTCGCCGGGAGGCGGGGATGGCGAATCCGATGCCATTGGTCTGCTTGAGCGGCAGGATGACCGCCGTGTTGATCCCAATAACTTTGCCGGCGAGGTTGAGCAGCGGTCCGCCGGAGTTGCCGGGGTTGATCTGTGCAGTCGTCTGAATCAAACCAGTGTAAAGACGGTCCTCCTTGTCGGAGAGGCGGGGAAGCGCCTGGTCAACGGCGCTGACCACACCCACGCTGGCGCACATCTGCCCGCGGGTTGACATGCCGTATGGGTTGCCCAGAGCGATCGTCCACTGCCCGCGCCGGGGCTCGGGGCCATCACTGAGTTTTGCGACCGCAAGGTTTGCCGCGGGAATTTTCAAGAGCGCGAGATCGGCGTATGGATCGGATTCGACGACGACAGCCGGATAGACTTTGTGATCGTCGGTTGTGATCCAAAGTTCCGCGGCCCCATCCACGACGTGGTCGTTTGTCAGCACATAGCCGTTGGAATCCACAACAAAGCCAGTGCCGACGGTGCGGTCAACGGAACTGAGCATTGACGCGAGACGATCTCCATTGATGTCTTCGCGGCCCAGTCGTGAGGCGGCTGGCGCGTGCTGCTCGGTTGCCGCTATGGCCACCACCGCCGGCGCGACCCGATCGGCGACCGCTTCGAATTGCTGCTGCAATGCGGCAGCATCGAAGTTCGCCATCAATGGAGCTTGAGATCCGGCGACAATTGCGGGTAGAGAGGCGGTGTGACTCGCCGTGGTGCACGAAGCGAGCAGACCGCATGATCCGATGATCGCAACGACCGCCCCCCGCGTCGTCCGCGAGATGCACAAGCCCATTCACAACCCCGATGCACAAAAGCCCACAACGCCCGCTGCGAGCACTACGCTCGCCAGCCCCTGCATGTTTAGCAATTTGCGCGCCCTCGGCAAGAGCAGCGGCGGCTTCAAGCTCCTGGTTGAAGCCGCCGCTCACATAAGTGGTGATGTGCCGGATATTTCCGGCAGGCAAAGAATCCGCTGGGCATCACAAATTGCTACCTGGTGCAGCGAACCCAGTTGCCGGTTCTTTGGGCACGGCAAGATCATGCCATGGCTTCCGTGAGCTCGCTGCCTCCAGGCTGGACGGCAAGCTTGGCATTTAGCAGACCCTTGCTCGCCAGCACCGCGTCTCGAATCTCATCGGCCAAGTCTTTGTTTTCTGACAGAAAATACTTGGCGTTCTCGCGGCCCTGCCCCAGGCGGGTGGATTTGTAGTTGTACCAGGCCCCGCTCTTCTCAATGATGTTGCCCAACGATGCCAGGTCGACCAGGTCTCCCTCGTAGCTGATGCCGCGGTCAAACATGATGTCAAACTCGGCCTCGCGGAACGGGGGGGCGATCTTGTTCTTGACGACGCGGGCGCGCGTGCGATTTCCCGTGGAAACTTCGCCTTCCTTAATCGTCCCGGTTCGGCGGACGTCGATGCGGATCGAGGAATAGAACTTGAGCGCCCGACCGCCCGGCGTGGTTTCCGGGCTGCCAAACATCACACCGATCTTCTCGCGAAGCTGATTGATGAAGATGACGGTAGTTTTGCTCTTGGAAACCGCCCCGGTGAGCTTGCGCAGCGCCTGGCTCATCAGCCGGGCCTGAAGCCCGACATGGCTGTCGCCCATTTCCCCTTCGATCTCCGCCCGCGGAATGAGTGCCGCGACGGAGTCGATGACGATCACATCGACGGCGTTGGAGCGAACCAGCATCTCGCAGATTTCCAGCGCCTGCTCGCCCGAATCCGGCTGAGAGACCAGAAGATCATCAAGCTGAACACCGAGCCGCTTGGCCCAGGAGGGATCCAGCGCGTGTTCCGCGTCGATAAACGCGGCCACGCCGCCGGCGCGCTGGGCGTTGCCAATGATGTGAAGCGTGAGAGTTGTTTTGCCGCTGGATTCGGGGCCGAAGATTTCGATGATGCGCCCGCGGGGGATTCCCGCGCCGCCCAGGGCGATATCGAGGCTGATGCTGCCCGTATTGATCCCTTCGATCGGTTGGATCGGGCCGTCCAGCTTCATCAGCGAGCCTTTGCCGAACTGCTTTTCGATCTGCTGCACCGCGCGACTGAGCGCCGAATCCCGAGCCGGATCGCGCTCCATTGGGGCGATCTTGGGAGGCTCTTTCAGCGCCGTTGCGGATTTGGGGGATTGGTCCTTCTGCGCTTCCGCCTTTTCGGTGGACTTGGCCATGATATGAACTCCAGTGAACGCCGGGTCTGTTTTTCAGCCAGCGTATGCGGCGACTTCAAGCGACCGACCGGCACATACCGGCCATCGCCAACTGAGCTCGACGGAAGTCGCCAATACCGTCCTGACTCAGTGCTGTTTGGGGGATGTTAGCTATCGGATTTGCGAGATGCAAGGGTGAAATAATTTATTTGTACGTCGTGGGCGTTGCGATTGGTGATTGGTGATTGGAACGTGACAGGGAGGTGGAAATCTTCGAACGTGAAGACGTGAAACGTGACGAGAGGACGAGCGTTGTCTCATACGCTTATTTCTTTTCGGACCGTATAATGATTTTTATGCCGGCGCACGACTGGACAAGAGTGACAGCGGGAACGTTTCATGACTTCCACCTGGCGTGGATCGCGGAGCTCCGCCGTGCCCTCAATTCCGGCCTTCTGCCGCGTGATTTATACGCCTTGGCCGAGCAGCGGGCGGCGGAGTTCGAGCCGGACCTTCTGGCGCTGGAGCAACATGACGAGGGTAGCGAGAGCCGCGAGCCGGAGGATTTTTCGTCGGACGGCGGCGGAACCGCGCTGGCAGTGGCGCGGCCAAAGGCGCACGTGATCGGGCAGGTCGACGAGGCGGCACTGTACGCCCTCAAGCGGCGCACGCTGACGATTCGTCATGCCACCAATGACCGAATCGTTGCGCTTCTGGAGATCGTTTCGCCCGGCAACAAGGACCGGGCCCAGTCCGTGCAGCGATTCATCGATAAGGCGGTGGGCAGCTTACAAGCCGGGTATCACCTTGTGGTGGTCGACCTCTTCCCTGCCGGCCCGAGCGATCCGGCGGGACTCAGCAGCGCCGTATGGGAAGCGATCGGCGGGCAGCGTATCGCATGGCCGGGGGGCAAACCCCTTTCCACTTCCTCCTTCCGTGTTGCCGATCTGGTCCACTGCTATGGCGAATCATTCGAGCCGGGCGAACCAGTCCCCGAGATGCCGCTGTTTTACGATCCTGACTGGTATGTCAACCTCCCGTTGGACGCGACCTACGCCGCCGCGTACGAAGGCGTGCCGCGGCGATGGAAGAATGTGATAGAAGCCGTCGGGTGAAGTTCTGATCGAAGAGGAGTTTCATGCGGCGGGCACAACCCACAGCCGCCGTTCTCGCTCAGCCGCAAATGCCAGACATGCACGGATATCATCCGCGGTCAGATCAGGAAAATCGCCGAGAATTTCCTCGCTGGACATTCCGGAGGCGAGGTACTCAAGCACATCGCGAACGGTGATGCGCAGGCCGCGGATACATGCCTGCCCGCTCCGCTTCTCCGCCTCGATTGTGATGAGGTGCGAGTAATCCACGAATCAAAGTTTAATGCGTGCAGGTTCGATGTCAAAGCAACACTTTTCCACAACCTGTCACGTGAGCCGGTGGATAAGCTGCGCCGCGCGACAGTCGATCGACGGCATGGAAAATTTTTCGCGTATCGTAATCCTTGAACTATCAAAGCGCTAAGATTCAGTATGCACTAGCTGTGGTAAATTATCCTTTGAAGACCACAAGATATTGTGTACAGTTGGCGAGCTTAAGCCGATAAATCGAACGTCGGCCGGTGGCGAGCCCAAGTACGAAGCGCTACTGCTTTTGGGCACTGATCTTGCGAGATGTGTCGTGTCCCGGCGCAAGGACCAGCGCGGGCATTTTTTTGAGATGATTGCGATTTACCGTCATGGACCGACGGGACGCTGGCGCGGATGAAAACGGACGAATACGTCCTTCACGTTCTGCGAGACTGCGAGGGTCCGATGGGTGTGCTGTGCGATACGCAAATCCGCGAGTTGATCGGCATCGAGCCGTTCGAGGAAAACACCAAACGCCAGGGGAAGATCAGTTTCGGCGTCTCCAGCTACGGGTACGATCTGCGGGTGGGATCGGTGTTCAAGATCTTCACCAATGTCAATTCTGAGGTGATCGATCCGAAGCGCTTTTCGGAGCGCTCGTTTGTCACCGTCGATACCGAGATCGAGGGAAGGGACTACGTTTTGATTCCGCCCAATTCGTTTGCGCTGTGCGAAACCGTCGAACACGTTGTCATGCCGCGAAACGCATTGGCGATTTGCGTCGGCAAGAGCACCTACGCCCGTTGCGGGATCATTGTGAACGTGACGCCGATCGAGCCGGAATGGCAGGGAAAGATCACGCTCGAAATCAGCAACACGACGCCGCTGCCGGCAAAGATTTACGCCAATGAGGGGATCGCCCAGCTCGTTTTTCTCAAGGCCGATCGCGTGTGTGCCGTCAGCTATGCCGATAAGCGCGGGAAATATCAGAACCAGGCCGGTCTGACGCTTCCCAAGGTTGATTGAACCGGCCGTCCGCATGCGCGGCCGAAAGGGCGCGTCATGTCATATTCGCAATGTCACTGGAATTTCTACAAACGCTTTAAAAACAGGGATGTGACCAGATGAAGATCACCCGTCGATTCACCAAGGCCGGACAGGACCCATTCGCATCGGTTGAATATCAGAAGCGCACGAGCCGGATCAGCAATCCCGACGGCTCGATTGTCTTCGAGATGAATGACGCGGAGATTCCGGCCCAGTGGTCGCAGCTTGCCACCGACATCATGGTGAGCAAGTATTTCCGCAAGGCGGGTGTTCCGCTGGCCGACGAGAGCGGGCAGCCGATCCGCGATGCGCACGGCAATATCGTCACCGGCCCGGAGAAATCCGCGCGGCAGGTGGTGCATCGCCTGGCCGGATGCTGGCGCTACTGGGGCGAGAAGCACGGGTATTTCGACACCGCCGAGGACGCGCAGGCCTTTTATGACGAGTTGGCCTACATGCTGCTGCATCAGATGTGCGCGCCCAACTCGCCGCAGTGGTTCAACACGGGGCTGAACTTTGCCTACGGCATCACCGGCCCGGCGCAGGGGCATCTCTATTGCGATCCCAAGAACGGCGAGCTGCAGAAGAGCCGCGACGCGTATTCACATCCGCAACCTCATGCCTGCTTTATCCAATCGGTCAAAGACGACCTGGTGAACGAGGGCGGCATCATGGATCTCTGGACGCGCGAGGCGCGTCTCTTCAAATACGGCTCGGGCACCGGAACCAACTTCTCGAAAATCCGCGGTGAAGACGAGCCGCTCTCGGGCGGCGGAAAATCCTCGGGGCTGATGAGCTTCCTGAAAATTGGCGACCGTGCCGCGGGCGCGATCAAGTCGGGCGGCACGACGCGCCGGGCCGCCAAAATGGTCTGCCTCGATCTGGACCATCCGGATATCGAGGATTTCGTCAACTGGAAAGTGCGCGAAGAGCTCAAGGTTGCCGCGCTGGCGGAAGGGATCAAGCATCTGTCCAAGCCGCAGCAGGAGTTGGCCAAAAAGCTCGGGCTGAAGCTGGACTACGATTTCAATGGCGAAGGTTATCTCACCGTCTCCGGCCAAAACTCAAACAACTCCGTCCGCATCCCCAATCGTTTCTTCAAGGCGGTTGAGGAGGATGGCGACTGGACGCTCACCTGGCGCTCGAGCGGGAAGGTCGCCAAGACGGTGAAGGTGCGCGATCTGTGGGAGCAAATCTCGTTTGCCGCCTGGCGTTGCGCCGACCCGGGCGTGCAATATGACGACACGATCAACCAGTGGCACACCTGCCCGCGATCGGGCCGGATCAACGCGTCGAATCCGTGCGTGACCGGAGATACGCGCGTGCTCACCCCCGGCGGAATCTGGCGCCGCATCGATCAGATGATTCATCTCCCCAGCCGGATCATCACCAACAAAGACTCGCAGGAAATCCACGGCACCGACGGCGCTTTCCCCACCGGCACCCGCGAGGTTTTCGAGCTGCGAACCGCCGGCGGATACCGCTTGAAACTCACGGCAGATCACAAGGTCTGGACGCGCCATCGCGGCTGGGTTGCGGCGCAGGACCTCACCGCGTCGGACGAGATCAAGCTTCCCAGCCGGCCGGCATGCGTTGAAGAAATCGGCGAGCCGACCGACGCCCGGTTCTTCCAGGTTCTTGGCCTGCTGCTGTCGAACGCGAACCACGATGCAAACACCGTCAAGCTCGATGCCTGCCTGCGAGATGCGGCCGCGATCGATCAGTACACGCGATATGTCGCCGACACCTGGGGTGAACGACGATATCGCGATGACTATGTCAATCAGGTCATGCTCGGAGACGAGAGCGCCGACACGCTCACCGCGACGCTGACCAACCGTCGGCTCATCAGCCGGCTCAAGGCGTTCCTCCGCGCCGATACGGGTGAGACGCGTCTGGGCGATGAGGCCTTTACCGCGGGTCTGCCCGCGCAAAAGCATTTGCTTCGCGGGCTCTTCACCGCCGACGGGAGCCTTCGCGACGGAATCCTCGCGCTCGAGCACAACAGCGTCGGGTTCCTGGAAGACGTGCAACTCCTCCTTGCGGGTTTTGGAATTCAGTCGTCGGTGCAACTCAACACATGCGAAGGCGGAGCCTTCGCCAGCGGAGCGCTGTCCGGTCGCCTTTCGGACGATCAATCCGGGCACGCAGAATCCAGACGCCACGGCCTGCGTATTGAGCCGGGCAGCCTCCGCTCTTTTTGTGAATCGATCTCTCTGCTTCCCGGCCCGCTGCTCTCTCAACTGACTGAAGCCGCCGGCGGATCGGTGTCGAGGTTCGGCGATCTGCCCAACTACGATCACGTCGCCACGCTCACGCCGCTCGGCAAGCAGCAGGTTTTCGATCTGACCGAACCGGTCACCGGCAGCTTTGTCGCGAACGGATTGACCGTTCATAACTGCTCGGAATACATGTTCCTCGACGACACGGCGTGCAATCTCGCATCGCTCAACGTCCTCACGTTTTTCGACGCCGAGTCGCGCCGCTTCGACGTGGAGGGGTACAAGCACGGGATTCGCCTCTGGACGATCGTGCTGGAAATTTCGGTGCTCATGGCCAGCTTCCCCTCCGAAGCAATCGCCAGGCTCAGCTACCACTACCGGACCCTCGGCCTGGGGTATGCCAACCTGGGGGCAATGCTGATGCAGGCGGGCATTCCGTACGATTCGGAGAAGGGACGGGCAATCTGCGGCGCCCTCACCGCAATTCTGACCGGCGAGAGCTACGCCACCAGCGCGGAGATGGCTCGCGAGCTAGGCGCATTTCCCGGCTATGAGCAAAACCAGGCGGAGATGCTCCGCGTGATCCGCAATCATCGCCGGGCGGCTTACAACGTAAGCAAGGCCCCGACCCATCGCAAAGCGACCGGTCCCTACGAGCACCTGGATATCGAGCCGGTCGGTATCGACGAGACGCAATTCTCAGATGCCGATCCGATGGCGCCCCGTCCGCTGCTGTCCTCGGCCCGCGAATGCTGGGACCGCGCGCTGGCGCTGGGAGAACGTCACGGCTACCGCAACGCGCAGACCACCGTCATCGCCCCCACCGGCACCATCGGGCTGCTCATGGACTGCGACACGACCGGCGTCGAGCCCGATTTCGCGCTGGTCAAGTTCAAGAAACTGGCCGGCGGCGGTTACTTCAAGATCGCCAATCAATCGCTCCGGCCCGCGCTGGAAAATCTCGGCTACGAGCCGACGCAGATTCACGACATCATCAAGTACGTCATGGGCACCCTCACGCTCCACGACGCGCCGCACATCAGTTACGAACGGCTTCAGCGCCTCGGCTTCACCGATGCCGAGCTGGAAAAAGTGGAGGCCGCGCTCCCCGGCACGTTTGAGATCTCGTTTGCCTTCAATCCATGGGCGATGGGCCCCGATCTGATGAACCGGCTGGGTATTTCCGAAGGCGAATGGCAGTCGCCCAACTTCAATCTGCTCCGCCGGCTCGGTTTCAACAAGAAGCAGATCGACGAAGCCAACGATGTGATTTGCGGTCACGGAACCATCGAAGGCGCGCCGGGCCTGCAAAACGTCCACCTGCCGGTGTTTGACTGCGCCAACAAGTGCGGCAGGCACGGGAAGCGATACATCGCCGTCGAGGGTCACATCCGCATGATGGCCGCGGCCCAGCCATTCATCAGCGGCGCGATCTCCAAGACGATCAATCTGCCCAATGAGGCGACGATCGAAGACATTCAGAAGAGCTACGAGCTGAGCTGGAAGCTCGGTCTCAAGGCCAACGCGCTGTATCGCGACGGTTCCAAGTTGAGCCAGCCGCTGAACGTGAAGAGCGACGAGGAAATCGACGAGCTGGAAGAGGATGACGAGGAATCCGTGCTGGCCGCGCGCGAGGAGGTTGCCGCCGACGTCGTGGCTGCCGCATCGCTCGCGCTGGTCCCCGCAATCTCATCTGACAATATCGCGCCGGTGCATCATCACACGATCGAGAAAATCGTAGAGCGCATCGTGGAGCGTCCGCTGCGCCGACGGCTGCCCGACACGCGCACCGCCAAGACGCACAAGTTCGACGTTGCCGGTCACGAAGGGTACATCACCGTCGGTCTGTACGACGACGGCCAACCGGGCGAAGTCTTCATCCGCATCGCCAAAGAAGGCTCCACCATCGGCGGGCTGATGGACACCATCGCCACGCTTGTCAGCGTCAGCCTGCAATATGGCGTGCCTGTCGAATCGCTGGTCCGCAAGTTCGAGCATGTCCGTTTTGAGCCAAGCGGCATGACGCGCAACCCTGAGATCCCGATCGCCAAGTCGCTGGTCGATTACATCTTCCGCTGGCTCGCGATGGAATTCGTGCCCGGCTACCGCGCCCAGCACGCTCCGCGGCGCACGAAACCCGCGATCCCGCCCGCACCCTCGCCGACGTTGGAATCAGCGACGCCGATCGCACTGCCCGCGACGGCCGAAGCGGAGACGAGCGACATGCGTCCCGCCCCCACGAGCGAGAAGAAATCCGGCAACGGTCACGGCCCGCGCATTGAAATCGATACCGCGAAGCCCTTCAACTACGGCTCTGCCACTGATGAACAGCTCAAGGAGGCTCACAGCAGCCACCTGCAGGCTCCCGAAGTCGGCGCCCCCACGCCCAGCGGCGCCAATCTCCGCCTGGCGATCGTCTCCGATCCCCTGAGCCAGCAGGGGAGCGAGTTGCAAGCCGACGCGCCGGCCTGCGATGTCTGCGGCAGCATCACCGTCCGCAGCGGGACTTGCTACAAGTGCTTGAATTGCGGGAATTCGATGGGGTGCAGCTAGGCCGGCCGACCAGTTCGCCGCAATGAAATACCGGGACATCATCAAAGTGATCGAGGCGAACGGATGGCGTCTCACGCGAACTGTGGGGAGTCATATGCAGTGTCGGCACCCGAGAAGCAGGGACGGTGATCGATTCCGGCGGCGGCAAACTTTCGAAGGAGGTGCCGCCCGAAACTTTAAAGAGCATCTTAAAACAGGCAGGGCTAAAAATAAGCACGAAGCCCGAGAATGCGCGTCGCCCTCCTGCGGACCTTTGTGCGGTTTACAAAGGTCCGTAAAAAGCATTCGCACGAACGATGTATCAAGCGGCAGCTCTTCCGCGGACGGGTGTAACTTTTGTGGTGATTGCGGATCTTTGCGGTGGTAGGGCGGGATTCATCCCGCCGTTTTCTCGGCCGGCCAACAAATCGGCGGGATGAATCCCGCCCTACTCGCAGCCATCGTCACTTTCGAGCGCAACACCCCAGTTGCGTAGGGTCCGTAGGAGGGCGCGCAAATAAGCACGAAGCCCGAGAATGCGCGTCGCCCTCCTGCGGACCTTTGTGCGGTGTACAAAGGTCCGTAGAAAAGCATTCGCACGAACGATGTATTACCGGAAACTCTTCCGCGGACGGGGATAACTTTTAATTGTGGCGATTGCGGATCTTTGCGATGGGAGGGGCGGAACTCATCCCGCCGTTTCCTCGGCCGGCCAACAAATCGGCGGGATGAATCCCGCCCTACTCGGCGCCATCGCCACTTTCGAGCGCAACACCCCAGTTGCGTAGGGTCCGTAGGAGGGCGCGCAAATAGGCACGAAGCCCGAGAATGCGCGTCGCCCTCCTGCGGACCTTTGTGCGGTGTACAAAGGTCCGTAGAAAAGCATTCGCACGAACGATGTATCAACCGGCAGCTCTTCCGCGGACGGGTGTAACTTTTGTGGTGATTGCGGATCTTTGCGGTGGTAGGGCGGGATTCATCCCGCCGTTTTCTCGGCCGGCCAACAAATCGGCGGGATGAATCCCGCCCTACTCGGAGCCATTCGCCACTTTCGAGTGAGTGCTCTTGATCTCGCTTCTTTCGCTCGTATTTGGCCGATGTTTGCGGAATAGCGCTGCGCTGCGTCAGTTTTTCAGTGCCGTAGGGTCCGCAGGAGGGCGCCCAATGAACACGAATCCGCGCACGAGCACCGTCGCCCTTCTGCGGACCGTCTGCGCGGCGAACAAAGGTCCGCAGTTTGTAGGGCGGGATTCATCCCGCCACGTGTTTCGGTGAAAAGTCAGTCGGCGGGATGAATCCCGCCATACCCCGTTGTCCGCCGAATCGGTCTCGCAGTCTCCTAGGCTCTGTCTGAAAACCCTAAGCCCTCACGATGGGCCGGATTCGATTCGACTGCGAGGCGTCGCCCCGCAGTCCGGCTCCGTAGAGCCATCAAGGGGCGGCAATGAAGCAGGCGGATCGAATCCGGCCCACCGCAGGCGGCTCAGAATGGCTTCGTCCGCGTCGTTGCCCCGGCTCAAAGGGTCTACGGACCCTGATGTCGCCAGGGCGCCTAGCGGCCAAAGCCATTCTGAGCCGTCGTGAGGACTTAGGGTTTTCAGACAGAGCCTAGTAGTCTACCGCATTTCGAATGATGGGTAGAGCCGTTTCAACTTTATCCGTGCCTTGTCGACAGTGAATTGCCAATCGACGCCTTTGGCGGCTTGGTTGCGATCTCGTTCGATTGCTGCCAATTGCCGGGCCAGATCTTCTATGTTGTCACATCGATCACGCAGTCGGCGTCCGACGACGCTCAGTTCAATCTCTGCCACATTCAGCCATGAGCCGTGCTTGGGCGTATGGTGGATCTCCAGCTTTTCCGTCAGACGCCGTGCTTCCTGGGGCGAAAAAGCGTCGTAGAAACTGGCCGGACTGTGCGTGTTGAGATTGTCCATCACCAGCACGATCTTCTGTGCGTCTTTGTACCGCGTATCGACCAGGTCCTTGACGAAATGGGCGAAGTCCAGCTTGGTCCGGCGCTCGGTCAATTCCAGGCGGCGAAAGTTTCCCAGTGGTTCGACGGCACAGAAGATGTTCGCGGTTCCGTTACGCTTGTACTCGTGGTCCTGCTTGGCCGAACTGCCGGGTTCACAAGGGATCGGCTTGCGCGTGTCCGAGAGGATTTGCAGAGGCTTTTCGTCCAATGCCACCACCGGCCGCAGCGGGTCATAAGGCCGCTTGTAAACCTCCAGAACATCCTCCATGCGATAGACAAACTCGCCGCTGGCATCGGGCGGAATGCACCATTCTTCCTTCAGCCAGGGCTTGATTTCGTTTTTTTTAGAACCCGACCGACAGTGTCCCCGGAAATCGCCGGCACGTAGTTCAGCTTCACCATCTGGCCGGCCAGCAAATCCAGCGTCCAATGCCCATGTTCGTCGGATGGCCTGCTGCAGGCGAGCATCACCAGTTTGGCTTCGCCCTCGCCATCCAACCGCCGCTTCTGCGGACGCGGCGGCTGCGGACCCGATTCGATGGCAGCCTCTATTCCGCCAGCGGCAAACTTTCTGCGGACGCGTTCGATCGTTGCCACGCCGACATCCAGCGCCTCGGAGATCTCCTGATCGGTCTCTCCGATGTCGCTCTTGAGCAGGATCCGCGCTCGAACCACCCTTCGTGCGGAACTTTTTCCAGAACGACTGATCCGCTTCAATTCCTCTCGCTGCTCGCCGGTCAAAGACACAACGTTAGCCTTCAACATGGTTGCCTCCTTGCTTGGACCATGCCTAAAGCATACCGTCTAAAAAGCGAGAGCGCGAGTCATCAAACAAAGCGCGCTGGAGTACTAGGTTCTGCGCGGCGAGCATGCTCGCCCGGCTGCACGGTGCGGTTGTCAACAGCCGGCGCGTTCATCCGGCCTTTTTCGCTTTGGGTGCCGACTTCTGATCCGCGTCCAGATTCCACTCGTCCGGGGTATAGGCCAACAACATTCCGACGAGCAGAACCGACTCCTCGCCGAACTCGGCCTCCAGCGCGTCCCAGATCATTTTTTGCCGTTCGTGATCGCGTTTGCCCTTGAACGTCAGGGAAATGACGTTGCCGATCAGCCGCTCGGAGGCTTTCTCCAGTCGGAATTCCGGGTCCACCAAGCAGAGCCGACGAGTCAGAATTGCTTCGAGCTTCTTCTTCGTCAGTTTTGTCATATTGCCTCGCATCTCTTCACGATCGCCGAGCACGAGTCATAATACTCATTCGCGGCGAGTTTGAATGTCCGTTTTCCGCCGATTTCGTTGAGTTGGAACCAGCGGGTCTTGATCCGGTTTTGGGGAAGAAACCGCATGTCGTTCCACCAGAGTGGTCCGACGTGCTGCACATGTGCCCCGATGTCGTCCCTCAGAGGGTTGTTCCGCAAAACGCCGATCTCGCCCACCAAGTCGAGCAGGTTCCGTAAACCGTGCCCTGTTTCTAAGTTCTTCTTACCAGTGACATACTCCGGATCGCTTTTCCAGATGACCGCGCGGAGCATTCCCTCGACAGCTCTGCCGGCGAGGTAGATGCTGCCGCCGAACCTTTCTTGGCGCAGCAGAAAATACGCTTCTTCCAGTCGTTCCCTCGCGCCGATTCGGTAATCGCTCGCGCCAAGCTTCGCCATCTACGTTGATGTTAACCGCGCGACGTTCTGGGTGATATGAGTCGACAAATGGGAATCTTCTTCGGCCCCGAAAACCGAATCTCATGGAAGACTGGCTCGACAAGGGCGGCTACGCGGACGCTGACGAGCTTTCGAGGATTCTGCACGTGGGATCTTCAGCAGATCGGAATTCATCCCGCCGTTTCCTCGGCCGGCCAACAAATCGGCGGGATGAATCCCGCCCTACTCGGAGCCATCGTCACTTTCGAGCGCAACACCCCAGTTGCGTAGGGTCCGTAGGAGGGCGCGCAAATAAGCACGAAGCCCGAGAATGCGCGTCGCCCTCCTGCGGACCTTTGTGCGCTGTACAAAGGTCCGTAGAAAAGCATTCGCACGAACGATGTATCAACCGGCAGCTCTTCCGCGGACGGGTGTAACTTTTGTGGTGATTGCGGATCTTTGCGGTGGCAGGGCGGAATTCATCCCGCCCTACTCGGAGCCATTCGCCACTTTCGAGTGAGTGCTCTTGATCTCGCTTCTTTCGCTCGTATTTTTGCCGATGTTTGCGGAATAGCGCTGCGCTGCGTCAGCTCTTCAGCAACCCCCTCAACACCCCTCCCACAATTCCTCCCGCCACGCTTTGCGAGGCGGACTCGCTGTCGCCGCGCGGCAAATATTGGGCAATGGCTTCGGCGAGATTCATGATCGGCATGCTTTGGAGCCAGACTTTGCCGGGGCCGGTCAGGCTGGCGAGAAAGAGGCCTTCGCCGCCGAAGAGAATGTTGCGGAAGCCTTTGAGCATCTGCACGTCAAAGTTGACCGACGGCGCCTGGGCGCCGACGTGGCCGGCGTGGACGAGAATTTTCTGGCCGGGGGCGAGGTCGTAGGTGATGACTTCGCCGGAGAGATCGAGCCAGACGGTGCCGGGCCCGGTGAGTCGCTGGATGATGAAGCCTTCGCCGCCGAAGAAACCGGCGCCAAGGCGTTTCTGGAAGGCGATTTCAAACGTGACGGATTTCTCGGCGCACAGGAACGTCTGCTTTCGGCAGAGGATCGATTCGCCGGCCGCAAGCTTGAATGGGAGGATGCTGCCGGGGAAGCGCGGCGCGAAGGCGATGCTGCGCATTTGCGGCCGAGGTATAGTCGGTGATGAAGAACGATCCGCCGCCGAAGCTGCGCGACAGCCCGGCGAGGATTCCGCCGCCGGTGTGGGTTTGCATCTGAATGTTGTCGCTCATCCAGGCCATGGCGTGCGTCTGGCTGTAGAGCGTTTCGCCCGCCGATAGCTCGACGGACAGGGTCTGCATGGTGGTGCCGTGAATGGTGTAGTTCATGGGACTCCGGGGGATGGCATTACAGCGGCTCTTATTAAATCAGCATAGTCGGGCGCATTGACTGCCAAAACCCGAATGACGAAACCCGAATTCCGAATCAAATAATCAAATCCGAAACCCGAATGACGAATTGCCGAGACAACGTTCCGGCTTCGCCGCCGCCGTCAGGAGCGACGCCGTCTCGCGCTGGCTGCCTCGGCGGAGCGGTTCCGCATTCGCCCGACATTTGATCATTTGTCCTTCGGATCCGCCACAGCGGAGCTTCGGTTTGATTCCGGGATTCTGGATTCGTCCTCATCGTCATTCGGAGCTTCCCCCGCCAACACTCGCAGCACCATCATCGTCGCGTCATCGCGCGAATGCGTTCCCGCGAGAAATTTCCGTTGCGTGTTTGCCAGCGACGCGAGAATCTGGGTGGCATCGCCGTCGGCGGCGAGAAGTGCCGCGCAAAGGCGGTCGTCGCCGAACATTTCATTGCTTTCGTTGAATGCTTCGATGATCCCGTCGGTGAACAGAACAATGACATCGTCATCCTTGAGGGCTAGTGTGCACTGGGAATAGGCCGTGTCGTCGAAGATGGCGAGCGGGAGCTCGCCGACGGCGTCGAGAAGCTGAATCTGATGATCGCGTCGCAGGATCGGGGGGTTATGACCGGCACGGGCATAGGTGAAGCTGCGGTCGCGCGGATTCCAGACGCCGAGGAATGCGGTGACAAACGACTGGCCGATCTGCTTATTGGCGAGCTGCGCGTTCGCGAAGCCCAGCACCTCCGCCGGCCGAGGCGTGCGCGCGCCGTGAATGGTGGGCAACGTGTGCAGGATCGCGTTGAGCACGGCGGAAACCACCGCGGCAGAAGGGCCGTGGCCGCTGGCATCGGAAATAAGGAACGCCCATGAGCCGTCCGGAAGCCGCGCGTAGTCATACGCGTCGCCGCCGGCGCGATCGAATGTTTCCCAACTGGCGGCAATCTCCAGTCCGCTCACCTCTCTTGGAATCTCGGGCAGCAGAGCGCGCTGGATGTCCGCGATCCGATCCACCTCGGCCTCGATGTAGGCGGTCGCGCGACGCAATTCTCCGATCGTGTCCAGATGCTTGAGCGACAGTCCGATGAGGCTGAGCCGCAACACCAGCGTGGCGACGTCTTCGTCCGTGAACGCGTTTTCGAGCGGATCGAGGATCAGCACCCAATTCAAGGGTTCGCCCAATGCGCCCGGGGCGGCGGCAAGACTGTGATAGCCTCCCAGTTCAGCGAAAACAGGATCCGACTCGGGCATGCACAGGCGGTTGACGGCTACCGCCCTGTTCTGCGCCAGAATCTCGGCGATGACACCCCCCTCCCGGACGGCCGCCTGTGCGGAGCGCCACGGGCTGTTATTGGGGACGGCTTCGCTCCCGTCGTCGCGCCAGACGCGCGTGAGACGAAAAGCCCCTTTTGGCAAACCGCCGGCGGCGACCTCCACGTAGCAGCGTCTGCCGAACGCGCGGCGCATCATGCCGACGATGGTCTGGTGCAGAGCGCGCGCGTCCTCGCTCCCCGCCGCGATGACGTCCATCATCTCCGAAAAGATCGCCAGCCGCTGGTTTCCGCCGGTGTCGAGGAATTCGAGAGGCATCGGGCAATCATAGCCGCGGAAGTGCAAATGAATCGCGCGAAAGGCGAGTGCGAATTTCCGGGGGACGTGCCCGTTTTTCCGGCGGCGTGGAACTTTAGGCGCTGCGATTACTTCCCCCTCCCCTGGTGCTCCGGGGGAGGGCTGGGGTGGGGGTTCGCGGATTATTGGGGTGTCCCCGAAAAAACAGGAGCTACTTTTCTGCTCCTCTCGTACCTGGGAGGCGCAACGAGTTGGGGGCAGGAAGTAAGAACCCGCTTCGGTAACCATTTCCTGCTTATCCCGAGCAAGCCCCCACCCCAACCGTCCCCCGGAGTAGGGCCTGTCGTTTTAACCTCGGCCCGCCAGGTTCCGAGGCCGGCTCATCTCGGCAGTAGGCTGCCGGAATTCGCGTTGCCCGTTTTTCCTCCGCTGCATCAGTCCATCTTTATGAACCAGCTTTCGTCCAAGCCGATCTTTTCCTTTGCTTCTGCCCGGTTATTTTGCCGTCAGGGCCATCAATTTCATCAGGTTGAACGCCGCGGCCGCCCAATCAACCTCGATCTGCACTTTTTCCATCCCGCGCAGCAGCAATTGCCGCAGGTTCATTCTGGCTTTCAACACCGCAAACGCCCGCTCCGCCACCGCCGCGCGCTGTTTATATCGTTGCCGGCCGGCCTCGCTTTGCATCCGGCCTGCCATCGCCTCGCGCAGCGTCTGGTATTCGTCGCGGCAGACCCGTCGCGTCGGCGACTTGCCGCTGAGGCAGCGGCTCTTCAGGGGGCAACCGGCGCAGTCGGGGCTCTGGTAGATTTGATAGGTTCCCTTGTTCCCGTGCCGGTTGTACGGCTTGTCATCGACCCGCGGCATCGCTTGTCCCATGGGGCAGTGATACTGATCGGCCGCCGCATCGTAGGTGAATCCCGAACGGTCCAGCACCTTGTTCTGCGGGTTGACCGGCAGACGCGGGCGATCCGCCTCGGCCACCGGCTGCGAGGGATCCGGTCGCTGCGCCGCCGACGCGTCCAGTTCCTGCCGCGGCGGCATCAGCGCCTCGACCTTCTGCTCCTGGAGCCCCGCGAGGTTCGGCCCGGTGTTGAACCCCGAATCCGCGATCATTTCCCGGGGCTTGCGGCCAAAGTGCTCCTCGATGTTTTGCACCGCCGCCAGCACCGTGGAGGCCTCGTCGTTGCCGGCCAGCATCTGCGTGTCCACGATGAAGCCATGATCCGCGTCGGTGGCCAGCACCGCGGTGTAAGCGGGCGCGTAGCCCCCCTGCTTGGCCGGCAGCACGCGCGACTCGGGGTCGGTGGTCGGAATCGCCGGCCCCTGCGGCATGTCCTTGCGGTTCCCACGCTGCTTTTCCATCTCATTGACGCTGTCCATCGCCTTTTGCAGACGCGCCTGACGGGCCTTGAGATCGCTCAGCTCCCGGGGCAGCTTCGTCGGAGAACTCTCCCCAAACAACTGAGCGTCGGCCTTGTCCGCGGCGTCCGCCTCGGCCATCAAGCGATCGACCTGAACGTCCAACGCATCGAGCTTCTGCTGCAGCGACGCCCGGCGGTTGGTCGCGTAGCGGCTGTTGTTCGCCTTCAGCTCCGTCCCGTCGAGCATCACCGAATTGAGCGACACCAGCCCCAGCGACATCGCCACCCGGCCGACCTGTCGGAACAGGTCCTTGATCTGCTTGCCAAACTGCGTGCGGAATTTGCAGATCGTTGCGTGATCGGGGACGCGTCCCTCCAGCAGCCAGATGAAATCCAGCCGGTTGGCGGCCGCGTCCTCCAGCTTGCGGCTGGAACGGATTCCCAGCGACAATCCATAGAGAATGCATCCCGCCAGCACCCGCGGATGGATCGGAGGCTGGCCGACCACCCGCACGTACGATGCTTCCCAGGGGGAGAAGTCGATCCTCCCCAGCGTCTCGTGGAAGAGGCGTACGGGATGATCGTCGGCAATCGACGCATCGAGAGTAGGCGCGAAAAGCGTGACCTGTTTGCGATCCAGACGGGGAGTTGCCCAGTGACCCATTGCGAAGCCTCCGTGCTTGGGCAAGCATTTCAGCGCCACGCCGGCAAAGATGCAATGGGTGTTCCACATAAATCGACAGGCCCCGTACGAGGGGAGGAGGCAAGAAGAAACACGCCGGAAATTCGCCCACTCACTGTGGTACATTCCATCGGAACTTGCGGGTCTGTCTCGTGTAGGGCGGGATTTATCCCGCCGTAGTCTGTCGTCTTACAGAAGGCGTGGCGGGATGAATCCCGCCCTACGTTGCCCCCTCGAATTTTCGACGGGAGTGAACCACCAGTGCGATCCGATGCCGTAGGGCGGGATTTATCCCGCCGTGGTCTGTCGTCTTACAGAAGGCGTGGCGGGATGAATCCCGCCCTACGTTGTCCCCCCCGAATTTTCGACGGAATGAACCACCAGTGCGATCCGATGCCGCAGGGCGGGATTTATCCCGCCGTAGTCTGTCGTCTTACAGAAGGCGTGGCGGGATGAATCCCGCCCTACGTTGTCCCCCCGAATTTTCGACGGAATGAACCACCAGTGCGATCCGATGCCGCAGGGCGGGATTTATCCCGCCGTGGTCTGTCGTCTTACGGAAGGCGTGGCGGGATGAATCCCGCCCTACGTTGTCCCCCCGAATTTTCGACGGAATGAACTACCAGTGCGATCCGGTGCCGCTCCGCAATTTATCGAGCCAAATCGCCGGCCTGCTCCGCAAACCAGCAGGCGGCGGTGTGCTCCGGCTTGCCCGTGATTCCCTCAAGAGGTGGAATTTGCTCAACGCATTTACGCATCACGCGGGCGGAACCTTCTCCAGAGGCGATGACGATCGTCTCGGCCTGTGATGCATTGGCGGCCAATTGTCGCGTCAAGGGACAGCGGGGGTGAAAGGGACAGCCGCTGGGGGGATTGGAAGGAGACGGCACTTCGCCGGGAAGGACGATGCGCTTTTTCTTCGGGCGGGGGTTGGGCTCCGGAACCGCGGAGAGCAGGCTCACCGTGTAAGGATGTCTCGGATCAGAATACAACTCATCGCGGGGCGCCTTCTCGACGATTCTGCCCAGATACATCACGGCAACCTCGTCGGAGAAATGCTCGACGACGGCCAGATTGTGCGCGATGAACAGATACGCGATGTTGCGTTCCTGCTGAAGTTCATCCAGCAGATTCAGAATCTGCGACTGAATTGAAACGTCCAGCGCCGACACCGGCTCATCGCAAACAATGAAATCCGGCGAGAGCGAGAGTGCGCGGGCGATGCCAATGCGCTGCCGCTGGCCGCCCGAAAATTCGTGGGGATAGCGGACGGAATACGACGGATCGAGTCCGACGCGGTGAAGCAGGGCGGCCACGCGATCGCTCTTATCGCTGCCGGTGGCGATTCCATGCACTTCCATCGGCTCGCCGATGATGTTGCCGACGGTCATGCGCGGATTGAGGCTGCTGACCGGATCCTGGAAGACGATCTGCATCTGGCGGCGCAATCGCCGCAACGCTTCGCCGCGGTAGGCGAAGAAATCTTCGCCCTTGTAGCGGACCTGTCCGGAGGTGGCGGGAATCAGCCGCAGGATCGTTCGCCCGACGGTCGTCTTGCCGCAGCCGGACTCACCGACCAAGCCGAGCGTTTTGCCGGGCCGCACATCGAAGCTGACGCCATCCACAGCCTTCACCTGCCCGACAACGGACGAGAACAGTCCGCGGCGGATCGGGAACCACGTCCGCAGATCGCGCACCTGCAGCAGCGGGCCCAGCGAGGGTGGGGCGTCAACTTTTGGAGATTCGATCGCGCGGGTCATTTGGCCTCCGCCTGCACTTCACGTCGCGTGTCAAGACTCGGCGGAGTGACCGGCGCTTTCGTGAAATCGTCGATCAGATGACACGACGCCCAGTGCAAATTCGCCACGTCACGCAAGGGAGGTTCCTCGGCAGCGCAAATCTGCAACGCATCGGACCACTCCTCGGTCGATTGAACTTTCTTCACCTCCTGCGACGGAGCAGCGGCAGCGGCTGCCCTCGTGCGCGGGCATCGAGGGTGAAATTTGCAGCCGGACGGAAAACGGGCGGGATTTGGAACGTTGCCCGAGATCGTCTGGAGCCGGCTGACGCGCGATCCCAGCTTGGGGATCGAGCGAAACAGTCCTTCCGTGTACGGATGCTGCGGATGATCGAACAGCGCTTCGACCGTCGCGAATTCGACGATTCGGCTCGCATACATCACGCCGACGACATCGGCGTTTTCCGCGACCACGCCCAAGTCATGTGTGATCAGCAGAATCGACATGCCCCGCTCGCGCTGCAGTTTGCGCAGCAGATCGAGAATCTGCGCCTGGATCGTAACGTCCAGCGCCGTTGTCGGTTCGTCGGCGATCAGCAGCTTCGGCTGACACGAGAGCGCCATTGCGATCATGACGCGCTGGCGCATGCCGCCGGACATCTGGTGCGGATATTCGCGGATGCGCCGGCGCGGGTCGGCAATTCCCACGTCGTGCAGGGCATCTTCCGCGATCTGGTATGCCTGCCGGGTCGGCACACCCTGGTGCAGCGTCACGGCTTCCACGATCTGATCGCCGATGGTGTAAACCGGGTTGAGCGACGTCATCGGCTCCTGGAAGATCATTGCGATCTCCTTGCCGCGCACCGCCCGCATCTCGCGCTCCGGAAGCGCCAGCAGATTGCGTCCATTGAGCAGGATTTCCCCGCCGAGCACCTCGCCAGGCGGCTCGGGAATCAGCCGGAGAATTGAGAGCGAGGTGACGGATTTGCCGCATCCGCTTTCGCCGACGATGGCGACGGTCTGCCCGGGAAAGATCGAGAACGAGACGTTCTGCACCGGCCGGATCTGACCGCGCTTGGTGTTGAAGCCAATCGTCAGGTCTTTGATCTGCAGCAGTGGTTGGGCAGTGATGGGCATGGTTTGATCGGCTAGCGGTAATTTTCACCGATGTAGGGCGGGATTCATCCCGCCGTTTTCCACTCTTGCATAGCGCAAATGTCTTCCGGACAAAAAGACCGGCGGGATGAATCCCGTCCTACATAAGCGGGCAAGAGTTTCGCTGGTGTTGGTCATCATGCCATGCTCTGAAGTTTAGGGTCCAGCGCGTCGCGAATCGCTTCGCCGACGAGGTTATAGGAGAAAACGGTGAGGAAAATCGCCAGGCCAGGGAAGGTGGCGATCCACCAGACGAATCCGCTGCCGCCGGCGCGGGCCTGGTTCAGCATGCCGCCCCAACTGGCTTCATCGACCAGCCCAAGTCCGAGGAACGTGAGCGTGCTTTCGAGAACGATCGCGGATGCGACGCTGAAGGTTGTATTCACAAGCACCGGCGTGAGGCCATTGGGCAGCAGGTGGCGGAATACGACGGAGCGCTCGGGAAGACCGGCGGCAATCGCGGCCTGCACGAAATCCTGCTTTCGCAATGAGAAGATTTCGCCGCGCAGAAACCGTGCGTAACCGGTCCAGCCGGTCAGGCCGATGATGGTCATCATCAGGTAGATATTACGCTCTTGAACGAACGCCGTGACCGTGATCAAGAGGAAGAGTCGCGGGATGGCCTCGAAAATTTCGATGAGTCGCATGCCCAGCAAATCGAGCACGCCGACGTAGTATCCCATGAACCCGCCGATAACGACACCGATGACAACCGACAACCCGGTGGAAATGAATCCGATGGAAAGAGCGATGCGCGACGCGTGGATGATGTTGCTGGCGACATCGGCGCCGTTGGTGTCGGTTCCGAGATAGTGCAGCCGGCTGGGGGGCAGAAGGCGGGCTTCAGGGTTGTCGCGCAGCCGGTCGGCTGGGGAGTACGGAATCGGCGTCATCCAAGCGGATTCCACCCGTCCCTCCGCTTCCATGGCGCGGAATCGGGAATAATCTTCGGCGTCGGGCGGGCGGATCAGGCGATAAGCCGGATAGATCAGCACCAGCATCGTGAGCGCAACAATCCTTGCGCCCGAGAGAAAACTGTGCCTTCGTGCGGCAATGAGAACAAGCGATTCGACAAAGGCGATCAACAGCAAAACGTCGGTCGGATGCAGGCTGCGGGCCAGGGGACAGGTCCATCGGCCATCGGTCTTCAAGAGGAGTGGATGTGTATTGGCCAGCAGCGGAGCGAAAATCGCGCAGATGGCAAGCACCGCCAGCCAGAGCAAGCCTGCCTGAGCCGTGCGCGAGCGGACGGTTTCGCGCACGGCCTGGCGGAGAAAGCCGATCGAAGGTGGTTGCGCGGCAATGAGAGCCCCGACATCCAGGCGCACGGATTCCTCCACTTGCTCAATTGACATAGCTCACCCTCGGATCGGCAAGGGCATATGCCAGGTCGGCCAGGAGAAAACCAATCAACTGCAGCAGGCTGGTGATCAGCGTCAGCGACATGAACAGGTCACGATCGCGCGATTTGACGGCGTCGATCGTGAGTTTTCCCATGCCGGGAATTCCAAAGATGGTTTCGACTATGAAGGAACCGGCGATCAGCCCCGGAAGTATCCCCGAAGATGCAGTAATGAGTGAAATGAGACTGTTTCGCAGCACATGCCGGTAGAGCACGATTCGCGACGCCAACCCCTTTGCGCGGGCAGTGCGTACGAAGTCGAGCCCGAGCGTATCAAGGATGTTCGCGCGCATCAGGCGCGAGAGAAAGGCGAAGCTCGCATAAGAAAAGCAAATCAGCGGCAGCGTGAGATGCCAGAGCGTGTCGAGCAGCCAGCCGCGCTCAAATCCTGATGAGGTCCAGTGCGGGAGGTATGGCATGGATTCGGCGAGCACATCGTGCAGGCCATTACTGGGAAACCAGTGCAGGATTTCCCGATTGGTGAGCACGCCGATGAGAAGCACTCCAACCCAGATCTCTGGCAGTGAATAGAGCCCGATCAGAATTGTTCCAATGCCAACGTCGGCAAGTTTCCCGCGGGAGAGCGCCGCGCGGATGCCGGTTCCGATAGCGATCAAGTATGTGAGCGGAAGCGACAGGCTTTCGATCAGGAGGGTGATCGGCAGGGCCTCCCAAATGAGCATGCCCACAGGACGTCCGCGATTGAAGCTGTAGCCGAGGTCGGGCGCTTTCAATCCGACCGACCATCCCGACGGGAAACCCTCGCCGATCTTCTTGGCGCCGACGGGCAAAACCTTTTTGAGCCATTTGAGGTACTGCGTATGCAGCGGCTGATTCAGCCCGAATCGTTCATTCAGATATGCTTCATACGCCTTGCGCTGGGCGGGGCGCAATTCCAGGTCTCTACCCAGCAGCGAAGCGCCCATGCCGCCCGGGGTGCTGGCGACGACAGCAAAGACAACAAGAGTAATGCCGAGCAATGTCGGCACGAGCAGCAGCAACCGCCGAATGACATAAGTGAGCATGACGGATCAGTCGGCGTATTTTTGCAGTGCCTTAGGGACGTACCAGGGGATGGGACTGCTCCAGAGATTCACATAATTCAGTCCCACTTTGGAGGGCTCCACGTTTTTGATTCTTTTGTCGATGAACCGGAGGCTCATGCGTTCGAGCAGGAACGTGTAGGGCTGGTCCCGGGCAAGGATTCGATGCGCCTCGTGCCACAGCTTCATCCGCGCCGCGTCGTCCACGGTCTTCCTCGCCTGGCGCACCACGCGATCCAGATCGGGATTCGAGTAGGACATGAAATTATCCGCGCGATCTGGAATCTGGCTGGAGTCGAATTCCTGGTACAAGTCACTCTCGATCGCGCCGCCCCATCCGAGCGACACCGCTTCGAAATCGCGTTCATCAAGCTTCTTGACCAGCAGCGGCCAATCCACCGGGTCGAGTTGGAGGGTGACTCCGGCCTTCGCGTAAGTGTCCTTGAGGAATAGCGCGATGCGCTCGAACGTCGCGTTCCCACTGCCATAGGAGAGCTTGATTCGCAGGGGCTTTCCCTCGGCGTCTTCCAGCACTCCGGAGTTGTCGCGATAGGCGTATCCCGCCTCGGCTAGCAGCTTTGCCGCCGCTGCCGGGTCGTAGGGGAGCGGCTTGATTGAAGGATCCGCCTGCGGCGAATTGTTGGAAAACGGGCCGCTGATCGGCTGGGCGTACCCAAGATAGACTTCCTGGCAGATCCGCTGCCGATCCGTCAGCAAGGTCATGGCGGTACGAACCTTCGGATCGGCAAATGCTGTTGGCTTTCCCGCCCGCTTCTCGTTCCAGGCGATATACGAGTATCCGCTCAGCAAAGTGGAATACTCGTAATGATTCGACCGATCCATCACCCGCTTGTCCTTCAGCATCCGCACGTATTGTTCCGGCTGCGGCGCAAACTGGTCCAACTCTCCATTGATGTACATCGCCTCTTCAGCGGCTTCTTCCTCCACCTCGTGGAAGACCAATCGGTTAAAAGTCGGCGGCGGACCCCAATAGCGATCGTTGCGGATCACTTCCAGCAGTTGTCCCGGAATCCAGCCTGCGGGGTCGCGCAGCTTGTAAGGGCCGGTTCCCATCAACAGGCCGGGATTCTGATTGATCTGCTCCTGGGTGTATTTTGAATAGAAGTGCCTGGGCAGAATGTTGAGGCCGCCCGTCAGGCTCATGCTGTCGAAATACGGCTCAGTCATCTTGAAGACCACCGTGTAATCATCCACTTTCTGCACGCTCTTGATTTTATCGAGATACGCCCGGTCCCGCGGATCATCGATCTTTGGGTCCATGATGATCTGATACGAGAAAACCACGTCGTCGGCCGTGAAAGGCTCGCCGTCGGAGAAGGTGACGCCGCGGCGAAGGTAAAACGTGAACGTCAGCCCGTCGTCGCTGATCTTCCAGTCGTGCGCCAGTTGGGGAACATACTCAAGCGTCATCGGGTCGCGAACCACCAGCGATTCGACCACCTTGGCGTCGACGATAATCGCATAGAGATCGCTGGAGATCATCGGGGTGATTCGGCCGACCTTGGTCCCCATGTTATCGATGAACCAATCCCCGCGGGCGAAATCCGGCTGCTTCTCGGCCGCCTTCACTTCTGCAAACACATCGCCGCGATCGCTGGCAATCACCGTTGCGCTGCCGGGATGGTCAGACTGACCCGGCCCGGTGCCGGGCGGCGGCGCATTGGCCACCGCGACGCTCAATTGCGCCAGGGTTTTGGTCTGCTGATCAAGTGAGTCCTGGATTTGCCGCAGCTTCGTCCACTGCCGATCCAACTGCTGCATTCCCAGGCATACCACGACGATCAGCAGGATCAGCAGGACGCTAAAGATGAAATGAAAAAATCCGAATCGATTTTCCATGCTTCGAACTCGCGACTCGCTCACTGCTTTCAGATTTTCGCGGCGTCGCGCTGCGGATCGAACACGTCGCGCAGTCCGTCGCCAAGGAAGTTGAGGCTCAGGAGCGTCAGGGCCAACAGAGTACAGGGAAACAGCAGCACCCACCAGAGGCTGTGAAGCGGGTTGAGCGCCGGCATGAGCCCGCCGCTGGCGAGCGACCCCCACGTCGGCAGGGGCGGCTGAATGCCGACGCCGAGGAAGCTGAGGAACGACTCCTGCAGGATCGCCTGCGGCACCGTGAGCGTCGCATACACCGTGATCGGTCCCACAAGATTCGGCAACAGGTGCCGCGTGAAGATTCGCAATTCCGTGACGCCCGCCGCCCGCGCCGCTTCCACGAACGGCAGGCTCCGCAGCAGCAGCACCTGCCCGCGAATCACGCGCGCCATCGTCAGCCAACTCACCAGTCCGATGGCCAGGAAGAGCACCACCAGATTTCCCGCCGGCGGCGAATGCAACACTCTCGCCAGCGGCTGTTCCAGCGCGATCTTGAAAAGAATGACCAGAAGGATGTAGGGGAGCCCGTAGAGGATATCGACGATGCGCATCAGCAGCCCGTCGACCCATCCCCCTCGATACCCCGCGATGAGTCCGACGGCCACGCCGAGCACGACGGAAATCGTGGCCGCAGCAACGCCGATCATCAGGCTGATCACGCCGCCCAGCAGGCAGCGTGAAAAGATGCTGTTTCCCAGTTCATCGGCGCCAAAGAGCATCGATTGCGAGGTCCACATCGGCCCATGCCGGGCCATCGCCTCGACCTGGCGGTTGTAATACATCGAGCCCGAATCGTTGAGCGTAAAGGGGAGATAGAGCAGACACGTGAGGAGCAAGAGTGAAACGAATCCGCCGCCGATGACGATGCGTCCGCTGGCGAGGACGCGCCGCCAGAGATGATCGACGGCAACGTTCTCGAAGCCGGCGCCAAGGCGAGTTGCGGCGATCGCGGACATGCGGGGCAGTGTCGTTCCGGGAGGGGAAAGGTCAAGAAGAGAGGTGCGGAAGAAAGGCACGGAGGCACGAAGGGAAGGAAGGGGATTTTTTTGCGCCCGTGTTATGGGCTCTTGCAACGGCGCTGCGGGTGCGGCCAGGAGACGGTCACAGATTTTTGCGCAACCGAAAGTATCCCTTGATGCAATCGGGGTTGCGGACACAAACCTGAATGTGATTGAATTTTTGAATGGCCGCTCCAGGATAAAGCGGCTCACCTTCGACGAAGACCCCGGCGCGGTGTCGAAAGAAGGTTTGTTTCCATCGTTTCGCAATTGGTGGAGTGTCTCGATCACCGCACAGTCCAGGTGGCGCAGTAGCAGATCTTTAGATCCGGCCAAAGGACGGTTTTCGGGGAATGGCTGACCCGAGCGTTCATGAAAATCGCGAAGCTCGTCATAGGCGAGGGGCAGTTGTGCTAAGAACGCCGCATCGAGCAGGTTGAGGCAAAGGCCCAAGTCAATTACCGCCCCAATCGCCATGGGATGTCTGATTTTTCGCCGATTGCCGCGTGGGATGTGCTGAAGCAGACGCGCCCACTCGATCGCGCGCACCGAATTGTTCTCCCAAAAATAAATGCCGTGACCAAGCCAGTCGTACGAGTTCTTGCTCCCCATCAAGTCGACTTTGCCCGACAACACGCCCTCGCCGACCGCGCGGTCGCAACCGTGGTAGCCGAGAATGAGACCTGGCAGCCGATCGTACATGGTTCAGCGGTACGGTCTGGCCAATCCTTTACCGTTTTTGTTGAGGATTCCGGCCCGAACCAGGAACGCTGTCGCGCTCTTCTTGCTGCGACGTGCTCGCTTTCCCGCCCGCTTCATCACTTCTTCGTTCTCTTTTACGATCTGGGCAACCGTCATCATCTTAGACATCATATGCTCCTTGATAGAGCCAGCCGGCGCCGACTGCCGGATCATATCGCGAGAAAACGGTCATTCCACTGGAGTGACTGTCCCGGCGGGACCGGATCGCGGTCGTCTTTCGTCGCTCGACTGAGCCGACTACACTTCCTTTATGCCGGAAAAGTCGTTCCTGGTTCAGAAGTTCGCCAAGATCCCGCTGGGGATGTATCACGTCGTCGGCTACAGCGTCGCCGGCGAAGAGACGGTGGTGCAGATTCCGGAGCTGAATGTCTGCTTCGACATCGGGCGGTGTCCTTATTTCGCGTTGACCAGCGATTTTGTCTGCATCACGCACGGACACATGGATCACCTGGCGGGGCTGCCGTATTATCTGTCGCAACGGTATTTTCAGGGGATGAAGGCGGGGACGGTGTTTCTGCCGCGCGAATTGCAGCAGTCGGTCGATGGGATGCTGCGGTGCTGGCGCGATGTCGAACGGCAGGGGACGCCGTACAAGCTGTTGCCGATGAGTCCGGGACAGATGTATGAGGTGCGGCGCGACTTTGGCGTGCGATGCTTTGCCACGCATCATGGCGGGTCGAGCGTAGGATATGCCCTGATCAACATCCGCGAAAAACTGAAGCCGGAGCTGATCGGCAAGACGGGGCCGGAGCTGGTTGCGATGCGCAACGCGGGCGTCGAGATCCAATATCGGCTGGAGGTGCCGATGGTGGCATTTTTGGGCGATACCACGATCGGCTCGGTCTTCGATGATCCGGACGTGCAGAACGCGGAAATACTGATCACGGAATGTACATTTTGGGATGCCGATCACAGATCCAAGGCAAAGGCGGGCCGCCATCTGCACCTGGAGCAGTTGATTGAAGTGCTGCCGAAATTGAAGAACAAGGAGATTGTGATCACGCACGTTTCGCGGCGCACGGCGATTCGCCGGGCGCGGAATCTGCTTCGCAAGCGAGTGGGCGACGAACGCATGAAGAACATCCATTTCCTGATGGATTTCGACGGCTCGCGCGATGAGGGAGATGTTGAAGGTGCGGGACTTGGGACTGAGACGGAGAAACCGGCGGGGGCGGAAGTCGAGTCTGAAAACGGGACATGACGCGCAAGGCGCTGCCGCTTGAAGCGGCTTCGCGTGCCGGCTGCAAGACAACCCTTTTCGCGCAGGTCGATATAGAATAGCAAGGGAAGCGCATGAACAAACCGGTTCCGAAAAGTTTGCTGCCGGTCCTGCTGCTGCTGGCGGTGGTTGTTGACGCGCCGGCGCGGGCGGGCGAATGGGTCAATCCCAAGGCGAATATTCCGCCGCAGGCCAAGCCGCAACGGCAGAATGCGGGGGAGGGATTTCCGCCGCTGCCGCCGCTGCCGGTCACTCCGCTGCGCCGTTCGGAGAAAAAGCGCGAGCCGTCGGCGCCGGCGCTGATCGGCAGCGTAACGTTTGTCTCGCAGTCGCTGCGCGGAACGCGCCGACAATGGCAGACGACCATTATTGATATCGAGCAGTGGGTCGATTTCACCAACAGCCAGTTGGGGCAGCGATATCGGTATGTGCGGACTGACTTTGGCCGATTCAGCTACGATCCGACGGAATTGCCGATTCTGTACTTCACCGGTTGGCAGCCGTTGCCGGAGTTTGACGACGGGACGATTCAGAAGCTCCGCCAGTATCTGATGGACGGCGGCACGTGGGTGGTGCACAGCAGTTGCGGACGGCCGGAATTCAATGATTCGTTTCGGCGGGAAATACGCCGGATTTTTCCCGATAGGGAACTGGCGGCGGTTCCGACGGATCATCCGCTCTTTTCGTCGTTCTATCGAATCACGCAGATGCACGTGCGAAAGGATGATGACCCTTGGCAGGTCGTCCCGCCCTATCTGGAGGTCGTAAACATCGGAACGCGCGCGGCGGTGATTTTCTCGCCGATCGACCTCTCCTGCGGGTGGAATGCTGACACCCATCCGATCGAAGGAGGCATTCTCTACAGTCAGGAAGACGCGCTGCACATGGGCGCGAACATTGTCACCTACTGCCTGGCGGAATATCAGTACGGCCGTTTCTTCGATCATCAGAAGGTGTACCACCAGGCGTCGGACGCGACGCGCGATCAGCTTGTGCTGGGGCAGATCGTTCACAACGGCGACTGGGATGCCACGCCGCACGGCTTGCCGAATCTGCTCAAGACGATTGATCAGTCAACGACGCTGCACGTGCAGTTCAAGCGCGTCCCCGTCGATCCGGCCCAGTCGGATATCTTCAGCTTTCCCGTTCTCTACATGAGCGGCCAGCGCGATTTCTCCTTTTCGCCCGAGGCGCGCACGCGGCTGCGCAAGTATTTCGATCAGGGAGGAACGCTGATCGTCGATGACGTGGTCGGCAGCAGCGAATTCGACCGGGCGTTTCGCCGGGAGATGAAGGAGATTTACAAGGACCACGACCTGCAGCCGCTGCCGGCGGATCATCCGATCTTCAATTTCGTGTACGACACGAAGATCGCGCACCTGTCGCCCCTGGCGGCGCAGTTGATCGGGACCGATGCCATTGCTCCGCGTCTTGAAGCGATTCAAATCGACGGGCAGCTTCCGGTGATCTACTCCCGCTTGAGCCTCAGCGCGGGCTGGGAGCAGCTTCCGCGCGCGTACGATAATGGCTACGCCGATGCCGACGCCTTGAAGCTGGGGGCGAACATCTTCATGTACGCGGTGTCACATTGAGATCGATTTGAAATTTGAAATACTTGAAATTTGAAATTTGAAGTCGCGATCGGAACTCTTTCGACGAGAACGGCAACCTGATGCAGACTCTATCGGCGTCCGAGGCGGGCGAATCGACATTCATTGAAAAGTTCAGCGCCGTGAAGGATCGCCTTCACAAGGAACTGCACAAAGTCATCATTGGGCAGGAAGCGGTGATCGAACTGCTGCTTGCCGCGATTTTCGCACGCGGACATTGCCTGCTGGTCGGAGTTCCCGGCCTGGCGAAGACGCTTCTGATCAGCACGCTGGCCAAGGTGCTGCAGCTCGAGTTCAACCGCATCCAGTTTACGCCCGATCTGATGCCCGCCGACATCACCGGGACCGATGTTCTGGAAGAAGATCAAACCACCGGGAAGCGGTCATTTCGATTTGTCAAAGGTCCGGTGTTTTCCAATCTGATTCTGGCCGACGAAATCAATCGCACGCCGCCAAAAACGCAGGCGGCTCTCTTGCAGGCGATGCAGGAGTACCACGTTACCGCCGGCGGACGAACGTACCCGATCGATCTGCCGTTCTTCGTTCTTGCGACGCAGAATCCCATCGAGCAGGAGGGAACCTACCCGCTTCCGGAGGCGCAACTCGATCGGTTCATGTTTATGGTGAACATCGGCTACCCCAGCCAGCCCGAGGAGCGCGCGATTGTCCGGGCGACGACGATGGACCTGGAGGCCGCGCCGCAAGCGGTTCTGTCCGCCTCAGACATTCTGCACGTCCAGAAGATCCTGCGCAAGTTGCCGGTCAGCGATCATGTGGTGGACTACGCGGTGAACCTGGTGAGGGCGACGCGTCCCAAAGAGAAGCATACACCTTCGTTCGTGAACGACTGGCTGACGTGGGCGCGGGGCCCCGGGCGGCGCAGCACCTCGTTCTGGGCGCCAAGGCGATCGCGATTCTCAACGGGCGGCTGAACGTCGGTTGCGACGACGTGCGGGCGGTGGCCAAGCCGGTGCTGCGGCATCGTCTGTTCACCAATTTTAACGCGGACGCGGAGGGAATCGGGGCCGATCAGGTGGTGGAGAAGCTGCTCGAAGCCATCAAAGAGCCGGGGGCGGCGGATCACTCTCTCCAGACAGCACGTCCTGGCTGAACGTTGCGTGTCGGTTCCGCGATAAAGTTGCGCGACTGCATGCGCTGCTTATGTCGCAGAATCCAATCAGCCGCGGCACACCGCGCGCTGGAGTTGTCCGCGCGGCTCCGCTGCCATCCGGCGGTTCTGCCTGCATTTTCGGCATATCCCACATGCTCAGTGGGCTCTTTGCAGCACATTTCAAAAAAGGCACGTAATTTGCCGCTCAAAATCTGACGCATGGATTGACTGATTTCGCAGTGATGGCATAATCGGCTTGTTCCGTTCGCGCTTCGATTCGGCGCTCCATGCGTCGCCCAGAAAGGCGGTAAGTTTATGGCGGGTCCTCAGTTCTTCACCCCCAAGTCCGTCAAGCCCTCGCGTCCGCGTCGGCACTTTACACTGCAGCAGGCAATCAGCACGCTCCCGTTGGTCGCGCGCGTTGTGAAAGACATTGTCAGCACGCATGACCGGGCTGCGAGGATGCAGGCATCGCTGGAAGGAACGTCGGCCAAGGATCAGCCGGCACTGCAGCGCGATCTGGAGGGCGCGATGAGCCTTCTGGAAGATTATGTCGATGAGCTGACCGAAATCGGCTGCGATCTGAAGGATTACGAACAGGGGCTGATCGACTTCACCGGCAGACATCGCGGCCGGGACGTCTGCCTGTGCTGGAGGCTCGGGGAGCCGACCATCGCCTACTGGCATGAACTGGACGCGGGCGCGGCGGGAAGACAGCCGGTTTCGACGCTTGTGGAAAAAGAGTAGCGATGCGGGCGATAGTCCGACAAAACACCGGGCCACCCCCTCGCGGGGTGGCCCATTTGTTTGCCGAAAACACGCTAAAAGCTCAAAGTGTGTAGGGCGGGATTCATCCCGCCGCCTCGCAAGCTGCGGCGGGATGAATCCCGCCCTACCATGGATCGATCGAACCGTTAATTCTGTTGCAACGGACCTATAGCGACGCGGCGGGCGACAGTTCGAAAAAACACCGGGCCACCTCCTCGCGGGGGTGGCCCATTTGTTTGCTGAAAATACGTTAACAGCTCAAAGCTTCAGCGATCGCGCCCAGTCGCGGAACTCAAGCAGCACTGCCATTGAGCTTTCCCTGTCAAGTCGCTGGAGAAACGCCGCAAATTCCCTCATTGGAAGGAACGGGAAAGCGGCACTCTCGCGTGCATCATGGTACCGCCCGTCGTCGCCAAGCCGGCGAACCGTGAGCCTTTCACCATCAAAACGCCAAAGTTCCGGTATTCCCAGTCCCGCATAGACCGGCTCGCGAGGCAGCGACGAATTGGTGTAATCAACTTCGATCGCCAAGTCCGGCGCGGGATGGATGTTGAGATCGAGCAGCTTTCCGTCCCGCACTTTAACTACGTTCTGGACATAGTAGCACTCGTCCGGCTCCAGGCCCTTGCGTCTCGCCCGTTTTCGAAATGTCGTGGCCCCCAGGCTCTCAACTTCAATTCGAAGCTCAAAGGCCATTAATTCGATCAGCCGGCCTATTCGGCCTTTCCACCGCTCACGGGGATCGGCAGGCGACATCATTTCAAGCTCCCCCTCGTCGTAGGTAAGCCGCAGCCGACGATGCTCTGCGTCGAGGTCCGCCAGCAACTGCTCGTATGCCTCCCAGGAAACATCGTGCAGCCGCAGATGGACATCAAAGTCAGGGATCGTGATAGCAGTGGTGGACATCGAGCGGATTATAGCATGGCGCTCAGTCCAGCCAGTCGCGCTTTTTCAGACGTTCGGGGACGTATTCTTCGGTGACGTAGCTGATGTCTTTGGTGATCAGCGACTCGACTTCCATCTTGAAGCCGTTAGTGAGCATCTTGTCGATCTCCCGCTGCCAGCCCTTGTGATCCTTGAACCACGGGTAGGCGGCGATTTCGCCGGCTCGTTTTTTGTCGTTGTCGTTCAGCTCGATTTGCACGTCATCACTCAAGTCGCATTCCTGATAATCCTTCGCGCGAATCCCGAGGAACTTGGCGTCGGGAATGGCAAGGCGCTCGCTCTCAAATGCGAGGCTGATCGAACCCTGCTTGATGACGCTGTAGATGTAGTGTCCCCATGGATCGCAGTCGAGCAGGCAGATGATTGGAAGCTTCGCCTCGCGGCTGAAGCGTTGCAGCAATCGTCGCACGCCGCGCGGCGGCTGGCCGCCGCCGTGCGTGAGGATGCAGTTATTTTTCTCCCAGAATCGGTCCTCGTTAAAGCGGTTCCAGACGGTTCCCTTTTCGACGTGCAGCACAAAGTCGGCGTCGATCTTCTTGAACTCGATGACGTCCCCTTCGGTAATACTGGGGATGGCATATCCGCCGCTGCCCATCCGCCGGCAATCAATTTCGTCGCCCTTATCGACGATGGTGATGTTCCCTACCATCGATCCTTTATTCTCGGCGAAGATGTGCAGCTCTTCTCGTAGCGAGGATAGCGAAACCTCGAGATCTTCAAGGATTCCATCGGACTCATCCTGCCCCGCGAAGGTCTTCTCGCCGACCTTCTTGCCGGCTTCATCGAGGATGTCATGCAACCCTTTGTAAAACATGCCGCGGAGGCTCAGTGATTTTTCCGCCTCGATCAGCTCCTTCACGGAATTGCCGTGCAGGCAAGTCTGCATGAACTGCTTCGCCTGGTTCAGGTTAAACAGCTCGCGCTTGGCCTTGGCATCCCCCATCTGAAGGATGCGCTGCTTCTTGTTCCAGAGGGTATTGGAGCGGGTGCGCTGGGGAATGGCGATGGAAATGTCGCCGCCCCTGAATGCCGAAGTCGCCACATCGTCGGCCAGACCGACGATCTTCTTCAGCGTGGTTTTATCGCGCTCGCGAATGCGCTTATTAACGCGATCGACAGCGGCACTGTTGCTTTTCTTTTTTGCCATGGCTTGAATCCCGGATCGCGGAGTTAGAACAACTGTCCCTGGTCATTGGAGCGCCGATTGGGCGCCTTTTTGCGACCGCTCGGGAGCTTGACGACATCGCTGTCGGTGTCTGCGATCGCTGCGTCCGCAGCTGCGGTCGCCGATGCAGAAGCAGCGGCCGACGGGTTCGCCAGGTGAACGGCGCGCGTCGGCACCATGACCACCCCGTCATCGTTTTTCAGATCTTCGGCCTCATCCTTCTTGATGACTTTGCCTTCCTGATCCAACTCGGCGTCGGCGATCGCCGTACGTTTTCGGGCTTCGGCCTGCAACTTGTCGTAGAGCTTCTTGGCGTCGGTCCCATTAATTGCGTGGACCGCCTTGCTGATTTCGCCGATGTAGCGCCCGAATACGTCGCGTCGATCGGCTTCACGCTTCATCTTCTGCATCTTGCGGAGATACGAACCGAGCTTGCGGCCGCATTCCATCAGGGCGAGCTTCATCTCCTTGCGAATCTCGTCGTAGTCGGCAATCGCTTCCTTGCTCTCGCTGGTGAACGGGACCCAGACGCTGGCCATGTGAATCATGACGACCAGGGCGCCGACCGGAAGACTGCCGCGCGGCTGCGAGAGGTTGTAGTTGCGCCAGCCGGTTTCGATGACGGCTTTCATGCTGCTGCAGGCGCTCTGTTGAAACAGCAGCGGGACGCGATTGGCGAAGCGAATCACCCGCGCGCTGTCGTCGGCCGGCAGTTCGCCGCCAAACGCGATGGCCGCCTCGATCTGGAACGGTCGGCCGCGATAGACATCCGCCTCGCGGCTGCTGGCGGCGTAGAACTCGGCTTTCACTCCCTTGAGCATGCCGGCAAGAAGTTGCCGCACACCGATCGGCGCGAGGCAGTCGGTCGGCGGGGGAGCCAAACGCGTCGATTGGAACGATGCGTAAAGTTTTTCGATCTGCTGCGGTGAAAGATCACCGACCTTGGTCCGGCTATGCGCGCGGCATCCGCGCAAAACTTGCTGGCGGTCGCGGGACTGACCCGGCAGAACTGTTCCTGCACAAAATTATAGAGCGTCCCTCCGCCGCGATTGGCGGCCTCGAAGTCGCGCATCATCTGAATCAGAATGCCCAGCTCGATGCCCTTGGGATGCGGCTGAATCTCGCGCGTCTCGGGAGGAAGCTGATCGGTCCCGCGCGGGAAGAGGATTACGCCATCCTGCTCGACGGTCGTGAGCGTGGTATCGATGTCGGCCACCTCCTCGGTCGGGGCCGGCGGCGGCGCCGCGGTCGGGGCCGGCTCGGCGGGAGTCGCGCTCTTGACGACGGGCATCGGCAGTTCGTCCTGCTCCTCGGCCATCACGCGAGTCGGGGGAACGAACATGATGCGCGCGTGCGGATTGGCGATGGCAGTCAGCTCGAGAAACTCGTCGACGGAGCCGCGTCCCTTTCGGTAGAGCCCTTCGAGTTCGATGCTGACGCTGGTGCCGGTGATGAAGTCTTCGGAGTTGAGGAAACCCGGATCGCGCGTTCCGGCGTTGATGGTCTTCAGACGCTGCGGCGGAAAGTCGTCAGTTTCCCGATCGACGGTCACCTCCGCCCGATTGGTCTTGGTGTTCATCGCCAGTTCGATGTGATGGGCATCCTTCCTGGCGCTGGGACGGGTGTGAATGACCATCGGCTTGCCCGTGGTGATCAACCCGTACATGCCCGCGGCACTGATGCCGATGCCCTGTTGCCCGCGGCTCATCTTGAGACGGTGAAACTTGCTTCCGAACAGCAACCGTCCGAAAACGTTTTCCACCTGTTTGCGAACAATGCCTGGCCCGTTGTCCACCACCGTTACGCGGTAGCGCGACGACTTGGCGGCGGCGGGCCGATCGGGCAAGAGGTCTTCAATGACAATCGCGAGGTTCGGCAAAACGCCGGCTTCCTCGCAGGCATCCAGCGAGTTGTCGACTGCCTCCTTCACGGTGGTCAGCAGCGCCTTGCGCGGATTATCGAATCCCAGCAAATGGCGGTTCTTCGCGAAAAACTCCGAGACCGCGATGTCCTTCTGCTTCCCCGCCATCGACTCGGCCGTCTCGCGAGTCCGGCCGCTTTTTGGTGATTTTTCCATTACCGCGTTTGCAATCCTGGTCATACTGTTGGCCTCCGCGCTCCATCGTTATCGGCCGCCCAACTCGAAAATCTCCAGCCGTATACTCAGAGATTGTTAGGTAATTGTATGGTAGCGGAAAACTCGGGAAAATTCAACAAGTCCGTCATGTGATTTGCCCGTAGCCACGAAGGGTTTGAACCGCGCATTGCCCCTTGGAAATTTGCTTTTTCGCCACTTCCGGCGTTACCCTTTGAACTCGGCGGGCAGATGAAAATGCGGGCACGGCGGGGTGCGGCGGGCCCAATCAGTTCAAAGTGCGGAGCAACGGACGGAGGCAAATCGATGAGTGATTCCACTTCCACCGGGTCGGCGCCGAATCGCTGCCGGGTCTGGATTCCAAGGTCTCGAGAATCGAGCAGCGGATCGCGGACCTGGACCGGATTCAGGCCAGCTCGCGGCGCTTTTCCCTGATCATTCTGCTGGTGGTCGCCGCCGAGTTTGCCGCGTTTGCGTTCATGACCCGGCGTCACGTCGAGGAAAATTTCGACGATCAGAGCGTGCAGAAGGCGATCGCAGACCGCCTTCCGGACATCACTCCGGAATTGCGCGATCAACTGGTGCGCGTTGCGCAGCACGCGTTGCCCGTCTACCGCGAACAGGCGCTGAAGCGGTTTCAGGTCGCGGGCCCGGCCGTCGCCAAGGACGCGATGGGGCGGCTGGAGAAGCTTCCGGAAGAGAACGGTGCGGAGATGCGCGACCGGCTCGACGCCGCGTTCGCCAAGGCGATGACGCGCCTTGCGCCCGATATCAAGGGCACCTATCCGTCGCTCTCCGACGAGCGCAAAACGGAAATCATGAAGTCGGAGTTCCAGAAGCTCATTGATGCGCAGAACGAGCAGGTCGCGCAGCATGTGACGGATATTTACGTCAAGGAACAGGAGTCCACCCGCACGGTTCTCGACAAGTTCGACATTCCCGGCGACGTGGGAAAAATGAGCGCGTCGGCTCGGCAGCGTGAATTTCTGCACGCGCTGGTGGACGTCATCATGGACGGAGACGTGAGCGTGGACCTTTCAACGCTCGGCCCTCCCGGCCGCGCTGCCGTCGGACCTGACGCCCCGGATTCGGCGCTGACTGTGTTGGCCAAGCCCGCGCCTGGGAGTTCGTCTGGCAACTGATTCCCTGGCACCGCTTTGAAGTCAGTCATTTCGCGCAACATTCAATTGTCTGGAGATTCACAATGACTCTCGACCCGAACGCGGCAACTTCCGCAAAGCTCGACGCCCTCGACCGGAAGATCGCGGCCATCACGCGATCCTCGCACCGTCGAAACACGTTGACGATCATCTTCGGCACGATCAGCACGCTGCTCATCGGATACTGGCTGTATTATGCGCACGGGCGTTTCGCCAATGAAGTCACGCCGCAGCTGGTCGCGAGCGTTGCGCAAAAGTACATCGAGGATTACCTGCCGTCGGCGAGCGTGCAGCTTCAGGATTCACTGGAGGCCAACGCCCCGCACGTGGTCGATGAAGGCGAGAAGCAGCTTCACGCCGTCCCCGAGCACATGGAAGACGCGTTTCGCACGCAGGTCCGCAGCACGCTGGATTCGGAAATGCCGCAGGTGGAGGACCGGCTGTACGAATCGATGAAGAACGGGCTGGCGCAGGCACAGCAGACCGCGAATCAAGCCGGCGCGGGGAAGAGCGACGAAGATCGCTTCCGCGGAATGCTCGGAGCCCTGGCCGTCGTGTACGGCACCGAAACTTCCGGGTTCGTGAATCAGATTCACGCCGATTACATCAAGAATTCCGGCGACATCGTCAACGGGCTGAATCTGCTGGCCGAAGGAAAGCATCTGTCGCCGCAGCAGCAGACTCAGCGAAACCTCGTGCGCGATCTGCTGATCATGGCGAAGGAATCCAGCGATCTGGACGCGCCGCCGACCACTCGGGCGGCGAAGTGATCCGTTGAGTCGCGCCGATGCATCGCGGCCCTCCGGGCGGCCGCTAAACGCGTAATTCGGCGCAGCGTCATTTCGAGTTCAGGGCCGTTGCTCGGAAAGATACTCCACGAGATTCACCAGGTCCTTCGCCGTCATGGTTTCGCTGAGGCCTTCGGGCATCAGTGAGACTTTCTGCATCACCTTCTTTTCGATGTTATCCAGTTTGATGTCGTGGAATTTGCCATCCGTGTCCTTGATCGTTACGTGATCGTTGGTCTCTCCCACCAGCAGACCGTTAATCACGTCGCCGCTCTTTGTCTGAACGACCCACGACTCGTAGTGCATCAGAATCGAAGCGCTCGGATAGAGAATCGCTTCGTAGAGCTGACCTTTGTTGAGTTTGGCGCCGACGGCAGTCAGCGGCGGCCCGATCATGTTGCCTTCATTGCCGATCTGATGGCAATGGATGCAGTTTGCGCCGCTGGTGTTTCGGAAGACGGCAGCGCCGCGCTCGGCATTTCCCTTCATCGCCATCAGCTTCTCAATGGACGGAAGGGTATTCCCGTCCTTGCTTTTGAACACCTTGTTCGGATCGGCGGTGGAAGAGAGCGTGAATGCGGCCGGCGGCGGGGGGGTCGTGGGAACGTGCGGCGCGAGACGATTTCCCCGCTCTTGACCACTTCGGGAACTTCATTGGGCGTCGGCACCTTATTTAGCCGCCAGACGATACCACGGGCGATTTTGCTGTCGGCGTTGGGATTATCCTGCTGCCAGGCGGCAAGCACCTGTTTCTCACGTCCCGTGCAGCCGATGCCGAAGGCTTCGAGATACCAGCGGTCCTGGCCATCGTATTTTCCCGCCAGCTTGACGAGCATCGGCACGGCCTTGTCCGTCGGCTCGAAACTCATCGCAAGGCACAGCTCGCGCCAAACGGCAGGGGATGAGTCGGTCATCATTGCATCCGCAAAGGCAATCATGTCCATCTTGATGGCTCGCGCGGCTCTAATTGCAGTGACGCGGATGTCCGAGTCGGCGTCTTTCGACACGGTGCGGACGAATTCAGGTCCGTCATGCGTTCGTGCCAGCAGCCATAGCGCCCGTGCGCAACCGCGGATTTGGCGAACGATAGAGTTCCCGCAGTGCCGGAACGGCGGTCTCTCCGCCTTTCAGCAGGGAGGTGTACCCCAGAAACCTCGTTGCCGTGTTGGGGGAACAGAGCGCGGCGATCTGCCCGGGAATGGTGGAGCCATCCCCATCGATCCGCGGTGGCACAAAACCGGAGGGCGCAAGGCGATAGACGCGGCCGTGAAGATGGCCTTTGGTGTCTCCGGTGGCATGTCCGCCCACGCCCGGGTCGTACCAGTCGGCGATGTAGAGCGAACCATCGGGGGCCACCGCGATATCAGATGGTCGGAACCAGCGATCGCCGTTGTCGCCGAGCTTTACCACATCGATTGCGCTGGCGGTGTAACCGGCGCCGGGATGGGCCGCGGCTTCGTCGGGCTTGGCATCCGGCGTTACCGGATTGAAGATTCCCACGGGAACTTCAAGACTTGGGGAGATGAGATAGGCCCGGATGACATTGCGACCCGCGTCCGCGCCGATCAGCGCATTGTGGTAGATCGAGGGGAGAAGGTCGCCTTCATAACAGACGATGCCGGTCGGCGCGCACAGCGCCGGTATTCAACAAATTTGGCACGATCCCGGGCCAGCGCTGGTGCCATTCCCCTTCCTGCTTGGTCTGGCCGGGGAAAACGGGAATATCGCGGTCCCAGCTCGTGCCCGTCGGTCCTTTGTAGCCGAAGTTTCCCCCTTCCATCACGTAATTGATTCGCGTTCCCTGGTTGCCGTCGTCGTCATTGTCGCTTTGCCAGACCGTTCCGAAAGAGTCGACGCACAGTTCATAATTGTTCCGGAAGTTCTCGCCGACGACTTCAAAGTCGGACCCGTCGAGATTGCAACTGAATGCCAGGCCGTCCTGATATCCGGTTTCGCCCGGCGCTTTGGTATGTCCGCGAAAGACCTTGGAGTGAAGCCCGATTTCGCTTCCATGACGGTCGACGACGGGCTTGCCGTCGTGCTGGATGTATCCCTTGGTGCCTTCATTGCCACTGTTGAAATAGAGGCGTCCATCGGGCCCGAATACCGCCTTGTGGACCGCGTGGTCATGATTGGCCCCTTCAAATCCGGTGAAGAGCACCTCCGGCGGACCCACGGGATGATCGTCCGTTGAGTCGATGGTGTAGATGAGAACATCGGGCGACATCGCGACGATGACTTTGTCGCCCAGCACGCAGATTCCCAGCGGTGCGTTGAGCCGCTTGTCCTGGACGAAGACCTTATAGCTGTCGCAGACGCCGGTGTGGCGCGAATCCTCCAGGATCATGATCTTGTCGCCATCGGGGCTGTAGTGGACGCGACGATAGTTCGTCCCCTCGCAGATCCAGATTCGGCCCCGGGCGTCGATGTCCATGCTCGTCGGCTTCTGCACGAACGGCTCACTCGCCCAGAGCTTCAGTTCCAGGTCGCTGGGCGTTTTCAGCCCGGCGACCGTCTGCTCCGGACTCCTTTGAGCGGAAGCCCAGGTGGTCAAGAGAGCGGAAAAGCAAAGCAGAACACCTTGCAGGGACAGCGCGCGGCGCAATGGCATGGAAGCTCCGGAAAAAGGCGTGCGGAAGACTCCTGCGTCGATCAAGAGCGTTGCCGCACCGAACCGATCATCGTACCAGAGCGAAGCGGTGAATGTTGACGTTCACTGCGTCGCGGGTGTCACCGGCGCGGTCTGCGGAACCGCCGGTTGCGTGCTGGCGGGCTGCGTCGCCGCAACGCCGGTGTCGCTGGGTTGCGTGGCCGCTCCGGCTGGTTGCGTCGGCACAACGCCGGTGTCGCTCGGTTGGGTGTCCGCTCCGGCGGGTTGCGTGTACGGCGCGATCGGCTGAGTACCTGCCGGCTGCGTTCCCAGCGAAGGGAATGGTTGAATCCCCGGCTGCGACGTCTGCGGTCCGACTGGCAGGCCGGGAGTAGTCACTTCAATTGAAGACGGCTCGGAGGTCGGCATTGTCGCGGGAATGATGTGCTCGGGACGCAGCAGCAGTCCCATCGAGCGCAGGAACTGCAAATAATAAAATTTGTAATTCAGCTCCTCGGTTGCCAGGCTCAGCTGCGCCGTGAGGAGCTGATCCTGGGAAGTCAGCACGTCGAGATAAGTTGCCACGCCCGCTTTGTAACTCTGCTCAGACTGAAAAAGAGCATCGCTCGCCGCCTTGGTTTCGATCTTCAATTCAGCGACACGGTCGCGACTGCCGACGAGCGTGTCATAGCCGGTCCGCACCAGTTGATCCGCCTGGCGGACAGTCATCATTTCGTTCAAACGTGCGACCCGCAACTGCGACCAGGCGGTGCGCACATTCGCGTAGATGATGCCCGCATCGAAGAGCGGCAGATTCACATTGATGAATCCTTCCCACAAGCTTGCGGTGGGAAGGGAGTCGCGGTGCAGGAAGTACTCCAGCTCCAGTGAGACAGATGGATACCATTGCCCGAGCGCCGCGATCACTTCCTGTCGCGAAGCCTCCACCCCCTGACGCGCGGCACTGACATCCTGCCGCGTCTGGCGCGCCGTTGCCAGGGCGGTTTCGATCGGCATGAGTTCCTGCGGAACGTCCAGGCGATCCACCAGCACTGCATTCTGCACGGGCGCGTCGATCAGATAAACGAGCATCGTCCGCGCGTTCTTCACATTTTCATAAGCGGTGATGAGTTGCGCCGCGTGGAAGAGTCCTGCGCCTGGGCCTGGGCGACATCCAGCGGACGTGCGACGCCGGCGCGTTCGCGATCGATGTTATCGGCCACGTTCGCGTCCTGCACCTTCACGCTGTTGGTCAGCACCAGAACCGATCGCTCGGCGCTGAGAACCTGGTAGTACGTCTGGGCAACGTCGAGGAAGATGGTCGCCTGCAGATCGAGCAACTGTGCCTTGCGCTGCTCGGCGGTGTAGCCGGTTGCCTCGAGCGTCGCGGCATCCTGAAAGCCGTTGAACACATTTCCGGTGCCGGTGATGGGAACGTCCTTGACGAAATGCTTGTTGTTGGTGACGCCGGTGACCCCGGTTCCTCCGGTCCCCCCGGTTCCTCCAGTCCCCGTGGTTCCCGCATTTCCCGTAGAGTTGATGGACTGCGGTTTCTGAATCCACGTGAAGGTGGGCGCGAGGGTAATTGTCGGCAGAAACGCCGCGAAAGCCCGCTGCTTGGAAATCAGCGCCTGCACGTATGTCTCGCCGGAAATGCCAAGTTGCTCATTCCGCTGGTTGGCGAGAATCAGCGCCTCTTCCAGCGACAGCGGCTTACCATCGAATGTTTCGCTCAAGGTCAAAGGGTTCTTGCCGTCCAGTTCCTGACGGTAGAGGCGCAACTTCCTTTCGCTGATTGACGGCGCACCCCGCCGTCACCAAACAGACAACGGCCAGTTCCGGCAGGAGCGCAATGCAACGGGCCGCGCCACGGGGAGCGGACGAAAGGAATCGATGAATCGCCATAGATTGGATCGTGTGAAAATACGGTACGTCAGATGCTGGGCGATTCTATGGCCGGATGTCCGCGAGTCAAAGCCGCGCCGACGCTCCCGGTTGTGGCCTCCAATAACACTGTCTGTCACGAAAAAGTCACTACCGCCGGGCTTTCAGTTTGTTGCGGCGAGGGTGCCAGAGCCAGCGGCACTCGACGTCCCTCGAGCAGTCGCTGGTGAACGCGCTCAAACACCGTGTCAACGGTGATACCCTTCATGCAGACCGGATCGTCGCAGGGGGAGAAGCGGTGGTTAAACGCGTTGACGCATGGACTGCATGCGAGATTTTGTCGCACCACTTCGCTGTTGCTGCCAAGCGGTCCGAATAACGCGGGGGTTTCGGGGCCGAAGAGGACAATCGATGCGATGGCAGTGAGCGTCGCGAAATGTCCCGGGCCGCTGTCGTTGGTAACCAGCACGTCGGCCATGGTGTAGAGAACGATCAACTCGCGCAGCGTTGTCTCGCCGGCGGTGCTGATGGTGCGCGGGGAGATCCGCGTGGCCAATAGTTTTGCGGCGACCGCTTCGTCTGGGCCGCCGGTAATGACCAATGTCACGTCGGGATGATCCCGCAGAACGCGCTGCCCTAGTTCAACGAAATTTTCGCTCGGCCAGCGGCGCAGCGGAAGCAAATCGCTCGCGTTTGAATTTAGTAGAACGATCGGTCGAGAGACAGTGCGCCCCGCCAGGCGGTCGAGCGTTCTCTGCACCGCGGCGACCTCCTCCAACGACGGCACGAAGCGGGGAGGAGCCCAGTCGATCGCGGGGACAACGACTTTTCCCATCGGCGTCTGCGCGGGATCCCACCGGGCCGAATCGACCAGCAGGTAATACGACGGCGCGACGTGAACGAACGGATTGTATTGATGGCGATGAGTCAGAAGATCGCCGCGATAAGGGCCTTCGCTGGTGAAGCGATGCAGTCCGACCCGCACCTTCGCGCCCGTGAGATATGCCAGAATTGCCGAGGCGCGGGAGAAAAACTCCATGTCGATGGTGGCATCGATCCCCAGCCGCCGAGCCCGAAAGATCGCACCGATCAGATCCGCGAACAGCGTGCCCGGCTTTTTGGCGCGGATCACCAGCACGTTCTCCGGCGGAATCAATCCGAGCAGATCGAGGATAAACCGGTTTTCCTGAAAAACCATGAAGTAGACGTTCTCTTTGCCGACCATCTCAACGGCGCGGGCGATGGCACGATAGGCAAGCACGGTCGCGCCCTGCTCGATCATTTTGATGAGAAGAATGGTGCGAACGGGCGCCGGCGCCGCCGGGGGGGATTTAAAAATTGCTCCGAGGCGGCGTACCGCAGTCAGGGCAAAGCAGATCGGCCTGCCGACCCAGATGTCAATCGCTCGAATGGAATGTGGATTCATCGACTTGCCATGACCGCGGTGCGGGGATGCCCGGTGCCCGCGGGCGCGAGCGATACCATGCGGGCTTTTGAGTAGTGGTGCTTCGCCACGAACAACGCGGCGTGGCCGCCCACGAACAGAACACGGTTGATTGTCGAAAAATCGGGCTTGACGTCAAAGTAGTCATACGCGGTCGGCCGCGACCCGACCCCGTCGCACCATACATCCGGCTGTCCGGGCATGTAAAACGACGCCTCTGCCGCGTCCTGGTGCCGGTTGCAGACGACCGGCGCGCTGTCCGCCGCCGCTAGCAGCTCGCGGCCATATTGATGGCGGTCGTTCACCAGCAGATCCCGGGCGCTGTGCGGCAACGGCACGTGCAGACGCGACAATAATTGCGGAATACCCGGAACAAACAGGACGTGGATCACCAGCGTGAAAATCAGCGCGAGTTTGCACCCCTCCATCACGGCATGCGCGCGGCCTCGCCTTTTCCCCTGAATAGCTCCGCCGTCGTAATTGAGGACTGGGCCAGTGCCCTGGCTGCGGGTCGTGCCAGGGGAAGAGGAAGGCTCCGCCTCGGAGTTGTCGCTGTCCTCTTCGGCAATCCATCGCCCGGTGAGAAGACTCAGCGGAACATACGCGAATGAAGGCCAGTTCACTTCACCGAGTTTGTGGGCCGACGCTGCGCCGAACAGCGCCAGTGGCAACAGCGCGCACACCAGCAACACTCGATCCACTTCCGTCAGGAAAAAAAATGTTCTGATCTTCTGAATCATGATGACAATGCCAATCACGAACAGCACAGGCGTCCAGAGCGCGGCCTGCCCGCCGAGATAGAGCAGCATGTTTCGGCAGATGTGCAGCACCCCCGCAGCGCCAGAAACCGGCGCCTGTGCCGGCTCATCGCTCACGCCATGATGAAGTTGGTAGAGAAATGACGCCCACTGGTGCCGGTAATTCCACCAGACAACGGGCGAGAAGATCAAGACGGCGATGACCGCCGCCAGATAGATCCAGGGTTGGCGAAGATGCGCCCGGCCTTTCCGCGACAGGATCAGCGAGAAGATGACTGCCGCGGGAAGCAGCACCGTCGTGTATTTCGATAGAGATGCCAGCCCGCAGAAAACGCCGAACGACAGCCACAATCGAGGCACCGAGCGCGACATTCGATGGGTCACGTCGTCTGCAGAGGCGATCCGCAGCACGCACGCCAGCGCAAGTTGAGAAGAAGATCGCCGGCGTGTCGGGCGTCGAGATGGTCGCGACGCCCACCAGCAGCGGGCTGACCAGCCAGATGATTGCCACCCACTTCACGGCGATCGTCTCAGGAATGATCCGACGGGCGGTGGTGACAATCACGGCCAGCGTACCGAGCGCCATCAGCGTCGCGGGCAGACGCACGCCAAGCTCGGTCGATCCGAGCAGATGCGAGAAGATCCAGTTGATCCAGGCGATCATCGGCGGATGATCGAAGTATCCCAGCGCCGGATGCCGCGACCATGACCAATAGACCGCTTCGTCGGGCACGAGCGAAAACCGCATGTCGACGAGCACGCGCAGCACCAGCATTCCCGCCAGCAGCGGCCATAAATAGCGCAGCACCCACGGCTTGGGATCGGGCGAAAAATTGGAAGATGCCAGCGCCGTCATCAACTCAGATACCACCACACTCAATTCGTGCAATTAGTGGATCGGCATCATCGTCGCTCCAAGGTTGATCGTCCACACAAGGACCCGGCCGGTCTTTGGGGCGGTACGCGAGCAAGTGCTCGGGAGATCAGGTCCCCCGGAAAGGGGCGCGCCCGATTTTCCGGGAGCTCGCAACTCTTTCCCACTCCCCTGGTACTGGGCCTGTCGATTTATGTGGAACACCCATTGCATCTTTGCCGACGTGGCGCTGAAATGCTTGCCCAAGCACGGAGGCTTCGCAATGGGTCACTGGGCAACTCCCCGTCTGGATCGCAAACAGGTCACGCTTTTCGCGCCTACTCTCGATGCGTCGATTGCCGACGATCATCCCGTACGCCTCTTCCACGAGACGCTGGGGAGGATCGACTTCTCCCCCTGGGAAGCATCGTACGTGCGGGTGGTCGGCCAGCCTCCGATCCATCCGCGGGTGCTGGCGGGATGCATTCTCTATGGATTGTCGCTGGGAATCCGTTCCAGCCGCAAGCTGGAGGACGCGGCCGCCAACCGGCTGGATTTCATCTGGCTGCTGGAGGGACGCGTCCCCGATCACGCAACGATCTGCAAATTCCGCACGCAGTTTGGCAAGCAGATCAAGGACCTGTTCCGACAGGTCGGCCGGGTGGCGATGTCGCTGGGGCTGGTGTCGCTCAATTCGGTGATGCTCGACGGGACGGAGCTGAAGGCGAACAACAGCCGCTACGCGACCAACCGCCGGGCGTCGCTGCAGCAGAAGCTCGATGCGTTGGACGTTCAGGTCGATCGCTTGATGGCCGAGGCGGACGCCGCGGACAAGGCCGACGCTCAGTTGTTTGGGGAGAGTTCTCCGACGAAGCTGCCCCGGGAGCTGAGCGATCTCAAGGCCCGTCAGGCGCGTCTGCAACAGGCGATGGACAGCCTCAATGAGATGGAAAAGCAGCGTGGGAACCGCAAGGACATGCCGCAGGGGCCGGCGATTCCGACCACCGACCCCGAGTCTCGCGTGCTGCCGGCCAAGCAGGGAGGCTACGCGCCCGCTTACACCGCGGTGCTGGCCACCGACGCGGATCATGGCTTCATCGTGGACACGCAGGTGCTGGCCGGCAACGACGAGGCGTCGACGGTGCTGCCGGCGGTGCAAAACATCGAGGAGCACTTTGGCCGCAAGCCCCGGGAAATGATCGCGGATTCGGGGTTCAACACCGGGCCGAACCTCGCGGGACTTGATGAGCGGAAGGTTGAGGCGCTGATGCCGCCGCGGCAGGAACTGGACGCGTCGGCGGCGCAGCGACCGGATCCCTCGCAGCCGGTGGCCGAGGCGGATCGCCCGCCGGAACGAACGAACCCCCACCCCACCCCTCCCCCCGGAGTACCAGGGGAGGGGGCCGGAGGGGGTCTCGCCGGGAGTTAAATTGCCCTGGGAAATTTGCGCAGGCCCGCGTCTTCCGAGCGGAGTGGCTCACATGGTGACATCCGTTACACTGACCTCCCATGCCATCCGCACGGGAGCTTTCCGGGCGATCTCTTGCCGCCACGGGCTCAAGCGCCGCAGTCTTTGCCGGGTTTCTTGGCTGGACGCTCGATGCGTTTGACTACTTCCTCGTTGTCTTCTGCCTGACGGATATCGGCAAAGAGTTCGGCAAGACCGACGCGCAGATGAGCGTGGCACTATTGCTCACCCTGGCGTTTCGCCCGGTCGGCGCGTTCATCTTCGGCATGCTCGCGGATCGATACGGGCGGCGCATGCCATTGATGCTCGATCTGGTTTTTTATTCGATCATCGAAGTGATGACCGGATTCTCGCACAACTTCACGCAATTTCTGGTCCTGCGCGCGTTGTTCGGCATCGGAATGGGCGGGGAGTGGGGAGTCGGCGCATCGCTGGCGATGGAGAAGGTGCCGCCGCGCTGGCGCGGCATCCTTTCGGGGCTGCTCCAGGAAGGATATGCGGCGGGAAATCTGATGGCGGCGCTGGTCTACCGCTCGATGTTTCCCCATTTCGGCTGGCGGCCGCTTTTTTTCATCGGCGGGCTGCCGGCGCTGCTCGCGCTGTTTGTTCGCTTCGGCGTGCGCGAGTCGGAAGTGTGGGAGCGTACCGCGAAAAAGGATTGGAGCTCGCTGACGACAAGCATTGCGTCACATCTGCCTCTGTTCGTCTATCTCGTGCTGCTCATGACGATGATGAACTTCTCGTCGCACGGGACTCAGGACATGTACCCGACGCTGCTCAAACGGGACTTCGGCTTTACCGCCCGGCAGGCCGGAACGGTTACCGCGTTCACAATGATCGGCGCCATCGCCGGCGGCGTCGTGTTTGGATTGGCATCGGATTCAATCGGGCGACGCAGGGCGATGCTGATCGCGTTTGGCCTGGCGATCGTCACGGTGCCGCTGGCGTTCTCGCACTCGATCGGCCTGATCGTGCTCGGCGGCTTCCTTCTCCAGTTCATGGTGCAGGGCGCGTGGGGGATCATTCCGGCGCATATCAGCGAGCTTTCGCCGAATTCCGTTCGCGGGTTCCTGCCGGGATTCGCGTATCAGTGCGGCGTGCTCATCGCCGGCAGCGTCGTCTACTACCAGGCACATCGCGCGAGCCATTCCACCTACGCCAGTTCCATGGCGATCACCGCCACGCTGATTTTTGTCGGCGCCATCGTCGTCGTGGCGCTGGGTACGGAGAAACGCGCGATTCAATTTGAAAGCGCTGGGGAGGAATAATCCAGAGTGACGGGGTGACTATCTCGCCTGGACTTTCGCCAGCGCAGCGGCAGCGGCAACCCGAACGGCGGGGAAATCATCGGACTCCGCGCTTTGCAACGCCCCGATGGCGGGCCTCGCGGCGACGCCCATTCTTCCCAGCGCGGCGATCGCCCGCTGCCGGGAGTAGATGTCCCGGGTGGTGAGGTCGGTTGTGATCGCAATCAGCGCAGGGAGCGTCTGATCTGTTGCGCCCGTGATGCGCCACAAGGCCTCAGCGGCGGCGATCCGCACGATCAAATATGGATCAGCGATCATTTTGCGAAGCGCCGGAACGACGGCCAGTGCGGAGGGACCAAGTTCACCCAGCGCCAGCGCCGCGCAGGCGCGAAGGACGGGATCCTTGTTCTCCAGCATCACGTGCATTGTCGTGATCACATCGCCGGGCCGATGATCGATCTGCCAGAGGGCTTCGGCGCTCAACAACCGGATTTCCGGATCGGCATCGTTGATCAACGGCCGAAGGTACGTCGCCGCCGCCTCGGCAGCGCGACCAATCTGACCGAGCGACGCGATCGCGGCGCAGTGCGCGTTGCGATCGGTGTCACTGAGAGCGGTGATGAGAGTGCCGATGACGCCGGTCAGCTTCGGCCCGATCGCGCCGAGGAGGCAAAATACACGGGCGCGATTCCTGGGGTCGGTGTCGTCAGCAGCCCAGAGCAGCGTGGGAAGCGCGGTCCCGGAGTCACCGGCAATTGACCAGATCGCGTCAGCCGCGGCAATTCGAAGCTCGGCTTGCGGCGCGGAAATGACGCTGCGCAGCGTCGGCAGCGCAGCCGACGCCGATGGCCCAAGGCGGCTCAAAGCTTCGGCAGCCTTGATACGGACGGGCAGGGCAGGATCGTCCAAAGCAGCGGTCAGCACTCCGACAGCAGATTTTGCCGAAGGCCCAATCCCTCCAATGGCGGCGGCGACTGAAGCGCGGACCTTGCTCGACCTGTCGTTTAGCGCCTCGCAAAGCGCCGGGAGCGACAGCGAAGCTGCCGCGGCGTCGGCGACCAGCATGTCGGCCGCCAGATCGCGCACGAACGGAAAAGGGGATCGCAGCGCCGCCGCAAGCTGCGGCGAAGAGGCCGCGCCGAGTTTTCCCAGCGCCACAGCCGCATACGAAACCACCACGTCTTCGTCGGGTTTGAAGAGCAATTGTCCCAGTGCCGGCGCGGCAGCGTACGCATCCGCGCCGATCTCTCCCAAAGCGAAAGCCGCGTCCTCGCGGACTTCGGCGTCGGGGTCACGCAGGGCGATGATCAGCGCCGACACGGCCCGCTTCGCGAGCGGCCCAAATCCGCCGAGCGTGAGCGCAGCCGCTCCCCGCACGCGCGCATCGGGATCGGCCAGCAGGCGGGCAATTTCGTCGATCTCGGATTTGGCGCGAAGATCCATCTGTCCGATGGCCGTCAGAGCGCGTACGCGTATTTCCGGATTAGCTTCCGCCAGGGCGTGCGACCACAGAGTGAGCGATTTGCCCTGGTAGTAGGGCTCAACCGCGATCGGCTGGGCGCTGAGCGGGGTAACCGCGATCGTCCCGCCGAGCAGCGAGGCGACGGCGAAATATGCAATCAAGGGTGACTGGCAGGGAAAACCCATGGGATCGCATCGCAAGGCGGGCGGTGTACGGATTGAATGACCGGTAAACGCCCGGAAATACTGATGATAATTTCCCAAGTTGTCCAGCGAGATCGGCGACTGTGAGATCGGCGAGGGTCCGTGACGGTGTCGGCGGAGCGTGTGCCTCAAGGTTTTCCCCCTCCCCCCGCAGCAAAACCAGAAGATTGGAAAAGACTGCCGGGCACCGGCAAGAATTGCAGAAAGCGGGGCGGAAGCGATAAAGCATGCTCGCATCTATTCCGATTATTCGATTGTCAACAGTCTTTGGGCGGATGTCTTCCTGCGGAGAGGCACATGACGGAAGTTTCACCCAGCGGCGAGGTCACCTTCCGATTCTTTCGACCCAACGTGCTCGATGTCTTTGTGGCGGGCACGTTCAATAACTGGTGCATCGGCGCCGCGCCGATGGTCTGGCAAGGGGACGGCTGGTGGACGCTGCGGCTGAATCTGATGCCCGGCAGCCATCAGTTTCGGTATGTTGCCGATGGAGAATGGTACACCGATCACGCCGCCAACGGGATCGAGCGCAGCCGTGGAACGTGGAACAGCCTGCTGATTGTACCTGAGCCGAAGGAGTCGCGGCGCGCGGCATAGCCCGCTTGTCCGGCCAAAGGATCAAGAGACCATTTGGCGATCGCCAGCGAACATGGTTGAATCTCGCCTCTGATGCAGAACAGAATCCTACGAGAGATTTGCTCGCTGCCGACCGCGCCGTTTGTTGAGCGCCATGTCGTGCAGTACGTACGGCGATTCGTTGCTGCGCGACCGCGCTTGCGCGTCTCCGAGGATCGGCATGGCAATCTGCTCATCGAAGTGCCGGGGAAGAAGCGATTGCCGCGCTGGATCTTCACCGCCCACATGGACCATCCCGGCTTTGTCGCGACACGCATGATCGATGAGCGAACGGTCGAAGCTGCCTTTCGCGGCTATGTGATGGGCGACTTTTTCGATGGCGAGAAGGTGCGATTCTTCGACGGCAAGCGCGAAATTCCAGCGGTTGTTCTTTCGCACGTGCAGGGGAAGGACCGGCCGGTCCCGCGCACGGCGTTGCTGCGTGTTGGCGCCGCGGTGCCGCGTGGCGCGCCCGGCATGTGGGATCAGGGAGTCGGACGGATCAAGGGCGGAAAGTTCTACTCGCGGGTCTGTGACGATCTTGCCGGAGCGGCGGCGGCATTGCAGATGCTCGACTTGCTCTGCACGCGCCCGGCGGCAACGACCGTCGGCGTTCTGTTGACGCGAGCGGAAGAGGAAGGGTTTATCGGCGCGATTGCCGCTTCGGTCGAACCGAAGTTGCTGCGCAAAACAGACCGTCTGATTGCGATCGAGTGCTCTGCGATGCAGTCGTATGCGCCGCAGGGGAAGGGAGCGATCATCCGCATCGGGGATCGGACCAGTGTCTTCAATTCGAGTCTCAGTTATTTCATTTCACAGCAGGCCGCGAAATTGGCGAAGCGGGATCGGAGCTTTGCCTATCAACGAGCCCTCATGCCCGGCGGGACTTGTGAAGCGACGGTTTACGACGTCTACGGATTCACCGCCGCGTCGATCTGCGTCGCACTTGGCAACTATCACAACATGGACATCGCGAAGAAGAAGATCGGGCCGGAATTTATCGACGTGAACGATTGGGAGAGCATGGTGAAGCTTTTCGTGCAGCTTGCGCGAAACGGTCACACCTATGAGCCGGGACATGCACAGTTGAAGGATCGACTTGAGAAGCGATTCAACAAGTGGAAGGGGATGCTTTGAAGAGCCGGCTCCGACGCCTGTTCACGCGGGATCATATCCCCGGCCGCCCCAGGGATGGCAACGGGCGACGCGCTTAAGCGCCTTCCATCCTCCCCGCAGGGAACCATATTGGGTGATCGCGTCGATCGCGTACTGGCTGCAGGTCGGATGGTATCGGCAGTGACCGCCCAAGAGCTTTCCGAGCGTCGCACGGTAAAGCAAAACGAACGCAATACAGATGCGTTGCGTGATTCGCATTTTTACTTCTTCGCCGGGGGCCTCGAACTCTTCTTTTGCCACACAGCGTGCAGCTCCTTGCACATCGCCGCGAGCAGGAACTGATAGTCGGCAAGCTTCAGCGGTTCGTGCGAGCGTACGACAGCCACCAAATCATAGCCGGCTGGCAGCGCGTGCTGCAGGGCGCGGAACGATTCCCGCAACAGCCTGCGAATGCGATTGCGGCGAACGGCGTTGCCAACCTTCCGTGGCGTGCTCAGGCCGAATCGGGTGGCCTCCGCATCGGTTGGAACTCCGTACAAGACAAGCGGCCCCCGCGCCATGCGCACGCGTGGCTCGAAGACCGCGGAATAGTCGCCTCGGGTGCGGACGCGCAGGGTCTTGGGAAACGTCAGTCGCTTGGCCACGTCGCGAATCTAGCAGGAACGCCGGCCTGTGGCATGGGCGTCCCTCCATGCTGGTATCACGGAGCCCAAGAAGCAGCCGCCTCGGTATGAACATTTCTTCTACTCTCACGTCGCTAACACAGGCGGGACGCCCGTGCCACGGAGTGAGCTAGCCATTCCAGCATGACACGGCTTACCTCGCAAGGCTGCTCCAACGGGGACATGTGACCGGCGCCGGGAATGATGCGGACGACACTGCCGGGGATTCGCCGGCTCATCGCTTCAGCCGTCGCTGGAGGAGTGATCGAGTCGGCATCGCCGACGAGGATGAGTGTCGGCACGTTGATTGACGCCAGGTCGTTGGTGCGATCGGCGCGATCGCGCATGGCGGCGAGCGCGTGTTCGATCGCTGACGGCGAAGATGACTCCATGATCCTTCGCAAGGCAGTCACTACGTCGGGACGCTCTGCCAGTGTTCCAGCCGAGAGCATTTTCGGAAGCATCAGCTCAGCAACGGCAACCGAGCCGGCGGTGCGCGCGACCTGGATCATCTGCCCGCGTCCCTCGCGCCCCTCGGGCGTGTCGGCATCGGCTCGCGTGTCAACCAGCACGAGTCCACGTATTGCTTCGGCGCGTTGCGCGGCGAGCGACAGCGCGATATAACCGCCCATTGAGAAACCGGCGAGCACGCATGGAAGCGCCTCGATCGCCGCCAGTTGAGCAACCAGCGCATCTGCAACCGAATCGATGGTAAATGGAACAGCCGGCGTTGAGCGTCCGAAGCCGGGAAGATCGGGCACGATTACACGAAACGCGTGGCTCAACGCCCCGCTCACCTCGAGCCACATGCGGCCGTCGACGGGAAAACCATGCACCAGTACCAGAGGAATTCCCGTTCCATTTTCCGTGAAAATCATTTTCGAGTGCTGCATGTGTTGTCGATGAACGTGCGCGAGTACGCTCACGTGCGGGAGACTCTGCTGCCCGAGGGGCAGCCGCTAAACGGCTTTGGGAAGCGCGTACTCGCGCAGTGCATACTCGCGCGGGCTTGTTTAGCGATGCTTTCCGATACAATAGCAGAAAGACGCGCGCCAAGCCGTCGATGTTGACTGATGTCCGATAACCAGCCGCGATTTTTCCAGAACGAATGTTGAACGAACCCGCCAGGGGGCAGTATCCCATTACCGGCAGTAGATGTTTGATTTTGGGCGGAGCTTTCTTACCGTGCTTGCTGAATGGCCTCTTTCGATTCTGAAAATATTCGCCTGACCGATTTCGTGGACGTGGGAACGCTCCAGGAAATTCAGGACAGCTTTGCCGCCGTCGCGGGCGTCAAGGCAACGATCACCGATGCGCAGGAGAACGTTCTCACGCAGGCGAATCCGACGTCGGCCTTTTTGCGGCGGCAGCGCACGCTGGCGGATGCGAGCGACCAGCCGCAGCGCGATGGGCAGGAATACGTGGCGCCGATCATCGTTAATAATCAACGCCTGGGGACGATCCGGATGCGAGCCCGCAACACCGGGGATCCCGCCGATGAGGCGAAGCTCGCCAGCCTAGCGCTGAAGCTGGGAATTGAGCCCAGGCAGCTGAGGAGCGTCGTCAATCAGTTGGCGCGCGGCCGCAACACCCGGGCGGCGTCAGTGCAGTTTCTCTTCCTGATGGCAAATGCGATTGCGCGGCTCTGCTACCAGGAATTTCAGCTCCGCCAGCGCATCCACGAGCTGACGGCGGTTTACAATGTCGCGATGATGCTGGCCGGCGGGCGCGACCTGCGATGGGTCCTGCAGCGCACGGTGCAGGTCGTTTGCGACGTGATGCAGACCAAAGCGTCATCCCTTCGACTGATCGACACCGAGCGCGACGAACTGGTCATCAAGGCGGTCTACAACCTCTCGCGCGAATACCTCAACAAAGGACCCGTACGACTCAGCACGGCGGCAATCGATCAGATCGCGCTGTCGCCGACGGGATTTGAGTATGTGCGCAGCATGGCGACCGACCCGCGCGTGCGTTATCCGCAGGAAGCGGTGCGCGAGGGAATCTTTTCGATGCTCTCGGTCGGACTGCGGTACAAGGGAAAGCCGATCGGAGTCTTGCGGGTCTACACGGCCGAAGAGCAGGTGTTTCCTCCGCTGAAGATCGATCTGCTGAAAGCAGTCGCCGCGCAGGCGGCGGCCGCGATCGAGAATGCCCGGCTGTTGAGCGAGGCGGCGGAAGCCGCGGCGCTGGAAGAGCAGGTGCGCATGGCGGCCGACGTGCAGCACCGCATGGTGCCGCAGACCCCGCCGTCCGTTCCAGGGCTTGAGCTGGCAAGCGTCTACGTCCCCTGCTTTGCCCTGGGAGGCGACTTCTACGACTTCATTCCGCTGCAGGACGACAACCTCGGACTCGCCGTCGCCGACGTCAGCGGGAAGGGCGTTCCCGCGAGCCTCATCATGGCGACCGTTCGCGCCTTCCTGCGGGCGCAGGTGGACTACGTTTACTACCTCTACGAAGTGGTCCGCCGCATCAACCTGATGCTCTGCCGCGACACGCAGTTGGGTGAATTCGTCACGCTGTTCTACGGCGTGCTCGATGCGCGCACCCTGCGCTTCACCTATTGCAACGCCGGACACCCCGCCGCCCTGCTGCTTCGCGGCGGAAAGGTGATCGCACTGGAAGGCGAAAACATGGTCCTGGGCGTGAATCCCGAGGAACTGTACAAGCAGAGCATCGTGCAACTGCAGAAAAACGACGTACTCCTGCTGTACACCGACGGGCTTACCGACACCATGAATTTCGACCAGGAAACCTTCGGCCGGGTGAGGCTGATCGAGGCATTGGAGCGCGGGGGAGAGACCGCGGAAATCATCACCCAGAATGTGCTCTGGGAGATGCGCAAGTTCGCGGGACTCGCGAAGCGCACCGACGACGTCACGCTGATCGTGGCGCGAATTCCCTAGAGAACCGCGGGAAGCCCGAATGACGAAACCAGAAACCAGAATCAAATTTTGATTCTGGTTTCGGGTTTCTGGTTTCTGGTTTGCGACTACCGGCTCACGAACTCCGCAAAGTTGGCTTCCAGCAGCAGCTTGGCGTCGCGCTCGATATGCGATCGTTCCAGCTTCCAACCGGTGTCGAGCAGGTCGGCATACTTGTCTTCCAAGACCCGGGCGATGATCCGCCGGCTGTGATCCCATTTGTAGATCAGTTGATCGAGAATCCGCGCATCGGAATGCTGGGGGATGAAGCTGGTTCCGAGCAGCTCAAATCGCATGCGCTCCATTTCATTGATGATCGATGGATTGTTCAGGAACCACCAGCAGCCGAAGATCATCAGGTTGCCGAATTTTCTGGCGGCAACGCAGAGCTCATGCTGGTTTTCGCGCGAGAGCATCGTGACGAAGAACTTATTCTCGGGGAACTGGCGGCAAAGATTTGTCACTGACGTCACGTCGGAAATGCGCCCGATGTCGCCGGCGTCGCGAAGAGACGGATTCACCCCTTTTTCAGAACCAATCATCGCCGCGAAGGGCAGGCCGAGCTCCGCGCAGACCGGGAGCACCACATCGGTGAGCATTCGCTGGCCGGCCTGCGCGACGGCATCTGTTCGATCGGCGGGAAAGCGGAACGTCGGCGGCAAACTCACGGCGATGTAGATTGCCTTGGTCCGATCGACCCACTCGCGCAAAAGCGCTTCGCCTCTTCAAGTGACCTGTCGTCTATCGCCGCGTTCACTGCATATCCCCATTGACTGATTCGCTTCGCGGCTACCGGGAAATCCCGCAGCAGCAAGTCGATCCGCAAGACGGCCTTGAAGCGGGGATCGCTGCCGAGCTTGGGATTGCTGAGCCATCGATCGCGCTCGTTATCGTCGAACACTTCATTGGTCATCGTGATCGACGAGACGTTGGCCAATTGCATGACGCGGTCGATGTAGGCGCTGGGCTTCTGTTCAGCGAAGAACGGGCGATAGCGATCGAGGGATTGCTCGTTGGGATCGAGCCCCAGCTTCTGGAGCGTGGTGAGCACGCCACGGCAGGCTTCGCTGATTGGCGTGCGCTCGACGAACAGGTGCTTCCAGATATGGTCAGCCTGCTGCTGCTTGCTCATCTTCCAGAACTGCTCATACGGAAGCTTGGTCGCGGGAACAACGCGATAGACCTCGGCAACCAGATAGTGATAGGTCACCAGTTCATCAATGCCCCAGAGCAGAAGGCCTTTCGGATCGGCTGCACCGCCGGCGTTTGTGACAGGCGTTCCGAATGCAGGAGCATACAAATGCGTATGCATATCGCGCACCGGCTGCGCAAAGAGCACTTCATGTACGACCGAACCGACTTGGTCACGAACGATTGGCAGATGGGTTGGGTTCACAGCGGACAATTCTAACGACGTGCGCGCGGCTCGCCAACGGCTTCAAACGAGGGAAGGATCAGCTGCATCGCACCCAGCGAGACGAGGTAGGAGACCCCGGCAATGGCGAAAATCACGTTATAGTTCTGGTGAGTCCAGGTCAGGATGTATCCGATGATCGCCGACATCAGCATCGCGCCGGAATAGCCGAACGTGCCTCCCATTCCCGCGACGGTGCTGACCGAGGTGGTGGGAAAGGCGTCGGAGACGAGCGTGTAAAGGTTGGAGCTGAAACCCTGGTGAGAGGCGGTTGCCATTCCGATCAGCAAAGAAGCCACCCAGACGCTGGCGACATGAGGCGCGACAATCAGCGGCAACGCCGTGATCGCGCAGATCAGCATGGCGGTTTTTCGAGCGGCGTTGACGCTCCAGCCGCGGGAGAGCAGCGACGACGATATCCAGCCCCCGCAGACGCTTCCGATGTCGGCCATGAAGTAGATGATCAGAAGCGGCGGCCCGAGGTGCATGATATCCAAGGCATGATGCTCGTTCATGAATTTCGGGAGCCAATTGACGTAGAACCACCAGGAGGGGTCGGTGAGAAATTTGCCGATGCAAATCGCCCAGGTCTGGCGGTAGGTGAGCAGCGATCTCCAGCGAACGCGCACCGGAGGCGGCGGCATCTCCTGGCCCGCGAGCGGACTTTGCCGTGCCCGCGGACTCCTGTAAATCGGAATCCAGATCGCGGCCCAGGCGAATCCGAAGACGCCCGTCATGAGGAAGACGGATTGCCATCCGAAGCGCGTCGTGAGCCACGGGACGAGGATCGCTGCCAGGAGAACTCCGACGTTGGAGCCGGAGTTGACCACGCCCATCGCCATGCCCCGCTGTCTGGCGGGAAACCACTCGGCAATCCCCTTGGTCGCGGCCGGGAACGCGGGTGATTCGCTGACGCCCAGCGCGGTGCGCACGACAATAAACTGCATCGCGCTGCGAGCCAGTGCATGGCTCATCGACGCGATGCTCCAGAGAATCATCGCCAGCAGAAATCCGATGCGCGTGCCGATCCGGTCGAGAAGCGGACCGGAAAGAAGCTGTGACATGGCGTAGCAAAGCGTGAAGGCCGATCCAATATAACCATACTGAATCTCACTGATATGAAATCGCTTTTGCAGCTCGGGAGCAAGAATGCTGAAGACCATTCGATCGATGTAGCTGATCGTGGTCGCCAGAAAGAGGAGCCCGCAAATGACCCAGGGGAAGATCTTCCCGCGCGGGTCGCGCTCCGGCGCGTCGAGTTGCAGCGTGAGAGCTGGCGAGTCCGAGCCGGTTGACACAGGAGGAAGAATACCGAAGCGATCTCTCAAAGGACAGCCACCGCAGCGCGGGCGTCGCGAGCATCGGGGGACGGGACCGGAGAGCGTTTGCCACTGACAATCAAAGCCCGGCAATGCTCGCAGCCGCATGCTGCACGGCGGAATCGGCGCGGGAATGGCGGCATGCGCGGTTGTTGCACGGCTCAATGTGGGCGGTCGCGTTTCCTTCCCCCAGCGCCTGCTCGATCTCATATTCGATGGCGCTGGCGACGTCATGCCCTTCACCGACGCTCAGAACGGGATCGACCATGATGTGGAAATCGACCCAGTGATAACGCCCGCTGTGGCGATGGCGCAGTTTGTGAAAGCTGCATATGACCGGCGGCTTGCCCGTTGCGCCGACATGACTCGCAAGAATGCCCTCGATAAGCCGTTCGTCGTCTGTATCCTGCCGATCCATCAGGCCCCCGCCCGCGCGCCGCAGCAGGACAATACCGAGCCGGCCGAAATACGCGGCGATCAGGAGAGCGGCGACGGGATCGGCATACTTCCAGCCCGTGAGCTTCACGATCAGCAATGCAATGGCAGCCGCGATACTCGTGACGGCGTCTGCGTGCAGATGCTTCCCATCAGCCTCGAGCGTGACCGAACTAATGCGTCGGCCGGTGCGGATGAGATGGTTACCAAGCGCTCCGTTGCCAAGAATGGCCAGCGCCAGCATAAACAGGCCGACGCCGATGTTCTCGACACGAACACGATAGTAGCGGAGCGTATCGATGGTTCGCACGAAGATCATCGCCGCGGCGACGATGATGAGCAGTCCCTCCAGCGCCGCGGAGACGAATTCGATCTTGCCGTGGCCGTATGGATGCCCTTTGTCGGCAGGAGTGTGCGCAACGGAAAGCGCGTAGAGGGCAAAGCCCGCCGCGACCACATTAACGACCGTTTCAAGCGCGTCCGAGAAAATCGCCGACGAGCCAGTGAAGAGATAGGCGGCTAATTTCAGCCCCAGCAGGGTGACGCTCAGCCCCAGCGACATCATCGCGGCGCGGGCTTCGGTGCGGGGAATGTGTCGCAGGGTCGCGAACATCCGGATATTGAACCCGACAACTGGCGGTGAGTCGAGTGGTGAATCGCGTATTGCAGGGCAGTGGTCGTTGTGGAGGCAAGGGGAGGGCCTGCGGCAAAATGGGCATCGTTGTTCAGCTCTGGGCAGGCGTGAAAGGGCAATCGGGTTGATCAAACCATCCTTGTGGCGGACGGTGAACTTTCGCCAACTTCTGGGCCGGTGCTCCGAATCGATGGAGTTGTTTGCCCGGCTCAAATGGTGGAACCGATTAAACACGCAACGATCGCGCCAAAACCCTCAGTTCGGCCGCCATCACCGGAACGGCCAGGGGACCGACAGCCGCGATATTTCCGTGTGCGATAGCGCAGCGATAATCGTGATAGAGCACCCTGATGCGGTTGTACGAGGCTTGCCCTCGTTGCGTCAGCAACGAAACCTTCTGCATAAACTGAAGCCGTCGGAGTTCCGTGTCCTGCCACAATCGGCGCTCCCTCCAACCAACCAGCCCCCGCTTTCGGCGGAGCAGTTCGGTGACAAGACGATCGACATGCTGTTCCAATTGCGCGAAGAGCATCAAGAAGGATGCTTGATCGTTTAACCTGCGACGACGAGCCCACCTATTCGTCCCCGCAGGCGTGCGTGTGTTAGCCTCTTTTCGGCCGAGGTACGCGTCAGATTCGACGTAGGTATTGAGGATCTCGGTGAAATCGATCATGACCGTTCTGAGAGGAGTTTGAGAAAGACTGCCTGGTCGAACGGCTTGAAATGTGTTTTTGTTCCCGCGACTAAAAGCTGCCAGTCGCTCGTCTTCCCCTGCTCGGCGAGATCCAGCAACGCGTATTGCCGAAAATTCGTGGTGACGTTCACGCGACCGTTGGCGCCAGTGATCCAAAGGGCGCTCGGCACAAATGCAATGCGATACTTTTTATCAACGAAAACCGTCAGTGTCGGTATCGCCCGAACGGATACGGAGAATCGCGTTAACATTTCCTCGATTTGCTGCGGCATGTGAGCCCGCTCGATGCGGGAATCTGGAACAGCCGCCGCCCATGTCTCCAACTGATCGAAAAGCGCATCGAGGCGTTGAATCCAATTAGCGACATGCCGTGTGACCCCGGCGGCGCTCATCCCTCCATTCGTGCCGGAGAACCGGTATTCGCGTTCCATCGCGTTCCATGACGTAATTGGCACCCCAAACAGCGCCGACACCGCCTTCTCGACACCCTGCTGCATCACCTTTCCCGCAAGGGGAAACTCATCGCGGCCCAGTTTGCCAATATCGAACTTATCGCGTTTGGTCAACCACATCTCCGCCGGCTTGCGGCCGTGCTCGGACTCAAATTCGGAGACTTCGTGTGCGATCTCATCAACGACTGTCATATGCCACCTTGATCAGCCGAGCCTAGCTAATCAGTGCTAAATTGTAAGCGCCATTGGCTGGTATAGCCACCATGTTGAGGTGGCGACAGACCCTCTGTTCGTGATGTGGAACGGCGTCGAGCGGAAGTGAAGCGGACATTGGACACTCAACGGCCCGGAACGTCACCGCACGCATTCCTGAACACTGGTCGCTTATTTGACCGTGGCGCCGCGGCGCGCGATGCTTTGCGGCCGTCCGCGTCCGCAGGCGGGGCCGACCGAGGAAGCGAAAATCAGTGGCGATGGGAATATGGCATTGCTCGTGCCGTTGCTAGTGCTGTGTCTGATCATTCTTGGGTATCGCGGCGCGCTTCTCGCGTTTTTCAGGGGTATTTTTGCGCCGCCACCGTCGGCCCCACCTCGACCCGTCCCCATCACCAACATTGAGTGCACAATCCGTGCTAAAAGGTCACGAGGCTATATAGATGTTGGCTTTTTTGCTCGCACTCCGTGTCGAGACTTTGACGTCAGGGTGATTCTCGATGATGGAACTGAACGGTTCATTCAATTCACACGGCGGTGCGCCGAAGATATTGAACTCCGAAGTCGAGACCGTGCGACACTGGTACATGCAGCAGGCAGGCTAATTCGTGTCATTAACCGCACAACGAACATGAGGTACGAAATCTGAGCTAACCGGGCCTTACGTGCGGAAGGGCGCTCGAGCGGGACACGTCGAAATATTTCTGCCGGAGTCCACTTCTTCTCGGCCTCCTTTGGCCTTGGGCGCGATCCCAGCGGGCCGACGCCAAGCTGCGGGGAAGCTCAAGTCTCCCAATCCTCCAGCTCTCGGATTCGCGGCCGCTCCGCGCCGTATCTCAACTCATATACGACGACGGAGCAGAGCATGATGTCGCTCGCTTTGGTTCCGTGCCATCGGGCGATGACTGCCGGATTCTTTAGCCGAAGCAATGCGATGCATGCGTTGGTGGTCGGGAAGGCAAATCATTCCAGAGGAAGCCGTTCTTCGAACTCACCCTGCGACCCGCGCTCAAGTTCAGGCATCGATCCGGCGACCTGGTCGAAGAAGCCGATGGGCCAGCCGTTGGCATCGACCTTTGCCGATAGCGCCGGCGCGATCCGAATGATGATGGTCACATCAACATCCGCGACCCCCACGTCAAGGTCGAGGTGAAGCGTGCCATCGCCTGCAGTGTGACCACGCGTCTCAAGTAAGTTGGGCTGCATTCGCTTAATTGTGCATTCAACGACAATGGGTGCAAAATTGAACGGTCTGCCGGATGAGCAGACCCTGCATAATGCGGTTCCAGCCAGAGCCTAATGCGGCATCGGAAAACGGCTCGCAAAGTCCGCCACTTCACCGCGGATTTTTGCCAGCGCCGCGGAATCGTCCTTCGCGTCGACGGCGCGGTCGATGAACGCCGCGACGGTGATCATGTCGGCTTCCTTGAGCCCGCGCGTGGTCAGCGCTGGCGTTCCGAGGCGAACGCCGCTCGTCACTTTGGGCGGCCGGGGATCGTTGGGAATGCCGTTTTTATTGGCGATGATGCCGGCGGCTTCGAGCGCCTTTTCCACGTCGGCGCCGGTCAGATGCTCGGCCTTGGCGCGGAGATCGACCAGCATGAGGTGGTTGTCAGTCCCGCCGCTGACGAGACGGTAGCCGCGCTTCATCAATGACTCGGCCAGGGCTTTTGCGTTCTTCACGATCTGATGCGCATAGGTCTTGAACGCGGGCTGCAGATTCTCCCCGAAGGCGACTGCCTTGGCGGCGACGATATGCATGAGCGGCCCGCCCTGACTTCCCGGGAAGACGCTGCGGTTGATGGCTTTGGAAAGATCCTCGTCATTCGTGAGGATCAAGCCGCCGCGCGGACCCCGCAGCGTTTTGTGAGTGGTGGTGGTGACAACGTGCGCGTGAGGGAAAGGGGATGGGTGGGCGCCGGCGACCACGAGCCCGGCGATGTGCGCCACGTCCGCCATCAGCAACGCCCCGACTTCGTCGGCGATTTTGCGGAACTGCGCGAAGTCGATGGTTCGCGGATAGGCACTGTAGCCGCAGAGAATCGCCTTGGGACGCAATTCCTTCGCTTTGGCGCGGACGGAGTTGAAGTCGATCTGCTCCGTCGCCGGATCCAGTTCGTAGTGGTCTGGCTTGTAAAAAATTGCCGACGCGTTGAGCTTCATGCCGTGCGAGAGGTGACCGCCGCTGGAGAGATTAAGGGAGATGAATTGATCTCCCGGCTTCATCATCGCCATGAACGCGGCGAAATTCGCGTTGGCGCCGCTGTGGGGCTGCACATTGGCGAAGCGACAGTTGAAGAGTTTCTTGGCGCGCTCGATGGCGAGCGTCTCAACCTGATCGTAATACTCGCAACCGCCGTAGTAGCGTGCTCCGGGATATCCCTCGGCATATTTGTTGGTGAGCACCGAACCGGCGGCTTCCATCACGGCCGCGGAAACATGGTTCTCGCTGGCAATCAGCTCCAGCGTGCTTGCCTGCCGCTGCGACTCGCGCTCGATGATTTCCGCGACTTGGGGATCGGTCTGCTTCAAATGCATCATGGTTCTCCCGGTAAAGGGCGGGATTGTAGCCACGGACCGGCGGCGCTGAAAGCCGATTCAAAGCGACTTGGCTGGACCGCCCGGCGGCCCGCCGAGCAACTCTTCGGATTCGATCACCCGCTTGGCAAGTTCCGCAAGGCCGATTCGGCGGCGCTGGCTCTCCTGCTGCAGCTTGCGGTGCGCTTCCGATTCGTCCAGCCCGAGCCGTTTCATGAAAATCCCCTTGGCGCGCTCGACAAGCTTGCGCGTTTCCAGCGTCTGTGCCAGCGAGTCTTTCTCGCGGCTGAGATTTTCGTGTTCGAGGAAGCGCTGCGAAGCGACCTCGATCTGCGCCTGCAACGCCTCGGCGCTGACCGGTTTGATCAAATATCCGAAAACCCCGGCCGCGGTGGCGCGCTCGATCAGGGCGCGATCGCTGTAGGCGCTCAGAACCACCATCGGACATCGCCGCTCCTTCAGCAACTGCCCGGCCAGATCGATTCCGTCTTCGGTCCCAAGTCGGATATCGAGCAACACGAAGTCCGGCTTGTGCAGCCGATACAGCGCGGTCGCCTCCGTGATTGTCGCGGCCTGAGCAACCACATCGTGCCCGAATTTTTCCAACTGAGAACGCAGCCCGAGCCCGACGAGCGTATCGTCTTCGACGATTAAGACTCTTCGACCCGCGGCTCCTGGCGGTGTAACGCTTTCCATATCTCTCCGTACGATTCAATCTCGGCGGCGTCCAAAAAAGAGTAAGATTACGCCTCGCCGTGAAGTTGCGCAATTCAAAGCCAATGGCAGCAGCGATTGTGATGGCAATCACATCTGTGCTGCTTCTCTGCGATATCTGCTGCCGCCGCAGACCGGGCGCCGCGTCCGGACTGGCCGGACTGGCGGTCATCCCCACCACTGCGGCAGTCCCAGTGGCCGACCCGGCGACAGCCCCTGCGCCGCGACACACCTATCTGGACGTTGTAAGAGCAAATTATAGCGACTTTCCATCGACGCAACCTCTGCCTGAGTTATTGGACCTGACGCAGGCTGCGCATTTGCATTTCCACGAGCCGGTTTACCTTAGTCCGTTGCCATGGGCTGAGTTGTGGATTACGCGGGCAGACGCGGCGCCCGTTGAAACAGTTCTGCGCGAAGCGGCCGATCCGAATGCTGACATAGACGCACACGTCATCGATCGCAAGGTGGCCTTTGTGGATTGGATGCCTGGCGACACAGAGGGTTGGACGCCATACGTGGTTTGCGCGCGTGAGGGCGGCGGTTTTGACGTGTTTTGGCCCACGGGACATACCGTGCTCAAGGCCACTTTCGATTATCGATGGGAGGCGGCATTTGCGTGGAACCGGCTCGTGGTGGTTCCGACGGCCGGCGGTGTTTCGATTGTCGACCTCACCGGCGCGACGGAAGAGTCGCACTACGAATTTGCGAAAACGCCGGGCGCCGTCCGTGTCATTCCGCTGGCTCTGACGGACTTGCAGGGAATTCTCGCCTGGACCCCGTGGGATGCCCTTATTGCAGGAAGCGGCCAGGCGGCGCGATTCGTCCATGGGAAATGGAGTCCTCTGACAGCCGAAAATGGCTGGCCTGGAAATTTGGTGCATGTCGTTCCGCTGCTGGATGGCAGCGCACTGCAGTTGTTGGGATCGGAGACGGGCGTGCATCTGGCGGTTGCGACGCTGGACAAAGTCGATGTGAGCGGGAAGGAGATCTTCGCGCTGGTCGATCTGCTCAACGATCCAGAACCGGCGAAGCGCGTCGACGCGTATCAGCAACTCACTCGCTACGGGCCCGGCATCTGGCCGATCCTGGAGAAACTCGCGCCTGATCAGCCGCCGGAAGCCGCGGAGCGGATCGAACAATTATTGAAGGACAAAACCGAGCCCACGCTGGGTGGGATGAAACTGGTCGGGAGCAAGTCGCTGACCGTCGCGGATCGCCTGGCCGACGGAGGCGTGATTTTCTACGCCCCCGATGGCGTCTCGATTCCGCATGCTGGGGGAGAACCCGAAATCCAAACGCCGGCGTGGATCAGCGTCCGCCCGGGCGAGCCCATCGCGCTGCTGGCGGAATCGCTCACGGCCGATCTCGAACCCGAGTCATCAAGGATATGGGCGGCTGGCGACGAATGGATCGTCTGGTCAGCGCTGCGCGGAATGCAAAGATTTGTCGGCAGCGGCTTCGTCGATCTGCTCAGGCAAGACGAAGCAGCGTTCAGCGAATTCGTCGGAATCGATCATCGCGGCCGATGGATCATGCAAAAGCCACGCGGCTCCGATATCGCGGGCGGACTGCATCAGTCGGATTTCCTGATCATCGATCCGACGCTGCCGGATCCCCTGCCTCGTTTGCCCGCATGGACTTTCGCGGCAGCCGACAGCGTCGGCTGGGATAAGGACGGCTGGCCTGTCGTCAAGCGCGGCGCGGCCTTCGCGCTGACAGAAACCGAATGGCGGCTGCTCGACCCAAAGGAAAAAATCTTCAGTGGGCCTGACGACGCAGCCGCGGGCCCAATCCCAGTAACTCGGGCGGGATCGACAATCCCCACTACAACGCAAAGCGCCTGGCCGACGATTCTGGTCGCCTCCGACGGCACGCGCTACTGCGACGGACAGACGACGCTGCGCGCGGTCTATCCCAACGGCGTCCAACCTGCGTGGCCATTGCCTGCTGCTGTAAGCGGGAAGGCGACCGCGCATCTGGTTCGGACGGGGGACGGACTGCTGTATTTGTTCAACCAGGGAGGGCGGATCATGCGCATTCGGCCCACGCCAAACGGAGCGGAGGCATTTCGGATCGAATCCACATTCACTCACGACGTTCCCGATACAAACTCGCCGACGCGCGTGTGGCTCGATCCCGCCGGCAGAATCGACTTTGAGTGGCGCAATCGCTTAACGATTTTTTTCCCAGCCGGTTACATTCCCCGAACAATTGAAGAAAAAATGGAATCCGGCGGGAATGCCGGACACTAATCATGCAAGAACTTGGGGCGAAAAAGTACCCCGTAGGCGTGGGTGAGACCTACGGGGTAAGGAGGGAAGAACGCTAGATTTTCGAAAAAGGCGGCAATGTCACTCTTGTTAATTTGGGATGTCTGCGTAGCCGCTGAACGGATTATATCGGCCATTTTCGCAGTTGCTAGAAACGGCAGCCTAAAAAAATAAAAAAAAGGCAAAATTTGCTTTAATAACGTGAGGCGCCGGCATTCCGCACATTGCGGCGGCTCGTCTCGAAGGCGACGGAAGCATTTCACGACCGCGCAGAATTTTGCGAGTTCGAGTCGCCCCTCGAGGAGATCCAACGGCTTGAGAGAGCGCGCTGCGAAGCCGCGAGCGCCGGATTAGACGCATCGAACTGGTCATAATAGAGATTGGGGGACGCAAAATCGCGCCCGCCAATTCGCGGTTTATCGCTTGGAGAACTGGAAGCGGCGACGCGCACCGCGCTGACCGTACTTCTTGCGTTCCTTCATGCGGCTGTCGCGAGTCATGAATTCGGCGCCGCGGAGCGCAACTTCAAGGCCGCTGTCAAAGCGAGCCAAGGCTCGTGCAAGGCCCATGACAATCGCGCCGGCCTGACCGCACTGCCCGCCACCGGTGGCGCGGACGAAAATATCCATCTTGCCGCCGGTGTTCGTGACTTCGAGCGGGCCGAAGATCGCCTTGCGATCGCGCTCTCCCGTGAAGTAGTCGTTGAGCGTGCGACCGTTAATTTCGATCTTTCCGGCGCCCGGTGCGATGCGCACCCGAGCGACGGAGCTCTTGCGGCGACCAACGCCCCACGTAAACGTTGGCTTGGTCTTGGTTTCCTGCGATCCCGATTCCACGGTGGTTGACGTTTCTTGCTCGGCCATACGTTGCTCGTCTCAATTCTTTGCAGCGATTTTCGCCGTTCGGCTCTTGCGAACGGCCGTCCGCATCCCAGCGCGATTACCGCGCCGCCAATTTCAGTTCTTTCGGTTGCTGTGCGGCATGCGGATGCTGATCGCCGCGATAAATCTTCAGTTTGCCCAGGATGTTACGGCCCATCTTGTTTTTGGGAAGCATGCGCCGCACAGCCAGCTCGACGATCTTTTCCGGATGCAGATCTTTCATCCGCTCGAAGGAGTACAGGTGCCGACCACCGGGGTAGCGGGAGTAGGTATCGTACTCGATGACTTCCGCTTTCTTGCCGGTGACCCTGATTTTGTCGGCGTTGATCACGACGACGAAATCTCCGGTATCGACGTGCGGTGTGTAGGTTCGCTTGTGCTTTCCCTGCAGGATCAGCGAAATCCGCGCTGCCAGGCGGCCCAGCACCGCCCCATCGGCGTTCACGAGGTGCCAGTTGGCAGGCACTTCGTGCGGCTTGGGCATGTACGTACTCATTCTGGAATCCTCTGTCTCGTCAATTCCGCAAACGAACAGCGGCCGCCTCTGTAGCGGCCGCAAGAGAATCGGGCAGTCTAACGGCGTCCGCACCCATGTCAAGTCGCCGTGTTTGTCGATACCATGGCACCATCTGGAGCGGTTTTCATGCGATCGAAAATCTGGGTTTTTCCGCTCTTGGCGATGGCTTTCCTCGGCGCGGAGCGGCCGCTGTCATTAACCGTCAAGACGCCCGCAGGGATGAAGATTTCATCCGCGACCGCCACGTCTGCCGAGCCGAAGAGCGTTGCCTCGGGAGTGGTGGGCGATCAATCCGTTTTCTTCGACAAACTCATCGCCCACGCCAGTTATGATGTCCATCTGGAGCTTGCGGATGGCAGCGTGATTCAGGGCGTCGATCTCGGATGGTACAACGACGAGCCGCCCAAACCGTACCCCGGCGAGCTGACCGATGATGACCGGGCCGCGATCAAAGCGATCGTCGATATTCCTTCGTTCTACAACAAAAGCGACATCCTGGCCGTGAGTGGCGATCACACCCGCGCAACCGTTTTGGTGCAATTGGTACGCGACAAGGATTTTTACAATGGAAAGGGCGAAGTCATCTGGCGGGTTGAGCTCTGGTACTTCGAAGAAGAGTTCGGCGGCTGGGAAAAAGTCGGCCAGCAGAACCGCGTGCTGCGGCGCGAACGGTTCAAGACGCGTGACGCGTTCGATGCAGCCGTCGCAAAACTGAAATGGGCGCCGGAACTGGGTGGGATCCTGATGTCGCACGAGGAGGAACAGAAAGTCGTGAAGTTGAAAGCGCATTCATGAAAGCGGCGACTTCGACCCTTGAGCCGCCGCTGGAAGAATCCGTGCGGAGCAATCGAGAGCTCCCGCGGACCACCATGGCGGCTCGCGCGATCCTGATGGTCGCCATTCTGCTGACGTTCGGACGGGCCTGCACGTACGATTTCGTGAATCTGGATGACCGTCAGGTGGTGGTGCGCAACCCGCTGATGAATCCCGTCACGCCGCACAGCTTCAAGGTCTGGTGGACAACGCCGCAATTCCAGCTCTATGACCCCCTGACCGCAACGGTCCGCGCCGCCATCGCATCGCTCGCTCGCGTTCCGCCGGACCCGCAAACGGGAGACGCGCTCAATCCCTGGGTCTTTCACACCGTCAATCTGCTGCTGCACATGGGGGTGACGCTGCTGGTGTATCAGCTCCTGCTCTATCTTCGGATCAGGCCGTGGCCGGCCTGCGGCGGAGCGATGCTCTTTGCGATTCATCCCGTGCAGGTCGAGCCGGTGGTTTGGATCACCTCCGTCAAGGACCTGCTGTATGGCACCTTCGCATTACTGGCGATCTGGCGGCTTCTGATTTCTCTCGAAGACCGCTCCGGTGGCGCACAGCCCCATGCCGCTGGTGGCGCGAATGCGACCAGCGGCGTGGGAAATTATCTTCTGGCGACGCTGTGTTTCGTCCTGGCGGTTCTCTCGAAGCCAACGGCGGTGATCGTGCCGCTGCTGGCCTTGCCGCTGGTGTGGCTGGCGTGCCGCCGGATCTCCATGCGAGCCTGGATCCGGCTGGGAATCTGGTGCCTGATCGCGCTCCCGTTCATCCTCATTGCCAAGTCCGCTCAACCAGCGCCCTATGCCCAGCGGCTGGTGCCCTGGCAGCGCTTTCTGGTGGCCGGCGACGCGCTGGCGTTCTACCTCTTTCAGATCATCTGGCCGAAAACCCTGCTGTTGTATTACGGCCGAACTCCCGGGTACATCCTGCGATATGGGTTCATCTGGTGGACGTGGATCGCACCGGCAACAATATTTGCCATTCTCTGGGTCAACCGCCGCCGCTGCCCATCAGCACTGGCAGGTATGTCGATTTTCGCCGTTGGCTTGCTTCCGATTCTTGGATTTGTCGGCTTCGAGTTTCAATATTACTCGACGGTGGCGGACCGCTACCTCTACATCCCCATGTTCGGCATCGCACTGATCGCCGCCTCGGCCCTCGATCGCGTTCCGAAAGGTTATGGCGCAATGTGGGGTATCCTCCTTGTGATCCTCGCGATGCGGAGCTTTGCGCAGGTGCTTTACTGGCAGAATTCGCTGACGCTGTTCAACCATGTGCTGGATTACGATCCGCGGAGCGCTGTCTCCCATGCCGGTCTCGCCGTCGTGTTTGCGGATCAGGGGGACTATGATCGATCGATCGAATACGCCAGGCGATCGATCGCACTCGACCCTCATCGCTGCGAACCCTATGTCACGCTCGCCAAATCCCTGGACGTCACTGGAAACACAGCCGCGGCCATTGAGGCGTTTCGCGCGGGCTTTCGCGCTGATGCGAGAATGAAGGGGCCCTTGAACGATTACACGGCGGCGCTGGTCCGCCATGGGGACGCGCGGCACGCTCTGGCATTTGCGGAATTGAGCGCCGAACTATTCCCCAGGGTGTCGACTTACGTGAATCTTGGCGTGGCACTCGCAAAGACAAACGACTGGCAGGGAGCGAAACGCGAGTTGCAGAGTGCGGCGGCACTCGATCCAAATGACTACAAGGCGCAGTGCAATCTCGCCTCGGTGCTCCTTCATCTTGGCGATCTCGCGGGCGCGCGGCTGCATTACGAATTGGCGGTATCAATCGATCCCGAGAACCCGGCCGCGCTCGCGGGGCTGAAACAGTTGGTCAGCCACGCCGCAACTCAGCCTGTGACAAGCCAACCGTGAATCTCGGCAGAACGAGAGAATCGTGAGCTGGAACTCCCCTTCATGAAGCCTGCGAGCCCGATCCTTGAGTCATCGCTGGAAGAAGCGCAAGGAGCAATCTCGAGCTCCCGCGGACCACCATGATGGCTCGCGTGATCCTCGTGGTCGCCATTGTGCTGACGTTCGGCCGGGCCTGCACGTACGATTTCGTGAATCTGGACGACCGTCAGTTGGTGGTGCGCAATCCGCTGATGAATCCGGTCACGCCGCACAGCTTCAAGGTGTGGTGGACAACGCCGCAATTCCAGCTCTATGACCCCCTGACCGCAACGGTCCGCGCTGCCATCGCTTCGCTCGCTCGCGTTCCGCCGGACCCGCAAACGGGAGACGCGATCAATCCCTGGGTCTTTCACACCGTCAATCTGCTGCTGCACATGGGGGTGACGCTGCTGGTGTATCAGCTCCTGCTCTATCTTCGGATCAGGCCGTGGCCGGCCTGCGGCGGAGCGATGCTCTTTGCGATTCATCCCGTGCAGGTCGAGCCGGTGGTCTGGATCACCTCCGTCAAGGACCTGCTGTATGGCACCTTCGCATTACTGGCGATCTGGCGGCTTCTGGTTTCTCTTGAAGACCGCTCCGGTGGCGCACAGCCCCATGCCGCTGGTGGCGCGAATGCGACCAGCGGCCTGGGGAATTATCTTCTGGCGACGCTGTGTTTCGTGCTGGCGGTTCTCTCGAAGCCAACGGCCGTGATCGTGCCGCTGCTGGCCTTGCCGCTGGTGTGGCTGGCCTGCCGCCGGATCTCCATGCGAGCCTGGATCCGGCTGGGAATCTGGTGCCTGATCGCGCTCCCGTTCATCCTCATTGCCAAGTCCGCTCAACCAGCGCCCTATGCCCAGCGGCTGGTGCCTTGGCAGCGCTTTCTGGTGGCCGGCGACGCGCTGGCGTTCTACCTCTTTCAGATCATCTGGCCGAAAACCCTGCTCGTCTTCTATGGCCGAAGCCCGGCATACGTCATCGAGCACAGCTTTATCTGGTGGACTTGGGCCGTGCCAGCGGCTGCCATCGTGCTCCTCTGGCTCAATCGTCGGCGCAACGCGGCCGCATTCGCAGGCATCTGTGTCTTCGTTGGCGGACTGCTCCCCGTGCTGGGATTCTTCAGCTTCAACTTTCAATATTTTTCTACCGTCACCGATCGGTACCTCTACGTATCGATGCTTGGTATTGCGCTGATCGCCGCATCAGTTCTGCAGCGACTTCCGCGCGGCGGCTCAATATTGGGTGGCCCGCTCCTGGCGGTTCTCGCGTGGCGCAGCATGATGCAAGTTCCCTGTTGGCGCGATTCGGTCACGCTGTTCACGCATGTTCTGGACAATGACCCGGGCAGCGCCGTTGCAAATGCCAATCTTGCCAGCGAATTCGCGTTCGAAGGAGACTATGAGCGCTCCGCCGAGTTGGCCCGGCAATCGATCCGCTTGGATCCGCATCGTTCCGAGGCTTATGCGACCCTTGGACGGGATCTGGATCGCCTTGGAAAGACCGACCAGGCCATGCTGGCGTTTCGAGAGGGGTTCAAGTCGGACCCCGCAACCGGAGCGTACCTGAATGACTATGCGGCAATGCTCCTACGCCAGGGTGATTCCGCCCGTGCTCTGAGGTTCGCTCGATTGAACGTCGAATATATTTCGAACGCGGCCACGCGAATGACGCTTGGGATCGCGCTTGCAAGAACAAACGATTGGCCCGGAGCAAGACGGGAATTGGAGACGGCTGTTCGGCTGAATCCGGATCTCCTGGACGCGCAATTGTCTTTGGCCATGGTGCTCGCTCACCTGGGTGATCGGAGCGCGGCATTGACCCATTATCGAGCGGCGATCGCGATCGACCCCGGCAACCCGGATGCCGTCGCTGGCGTGGCGCAGCTGACCGCAGCTCGGACGGCTGGAGTCGCGCCGTGAGATCCTCACACCTGCTGACACGGGCAGTGCTGGTGGTCGCGATCCTTCTGGTCTTCTGGCAGGCCTCGGGGTACGGCTTTGTGAATCTCGATGACGACAGGACGGTAGCACTGAATCCGCTGATGAATCCGCCAACGCTTCACAGCTTGAAAGTCTGGTGGACGCAACCGTGCCTTCAGTTGTACGACCCGCTCACCGCCAGCGTGCGCGGCGGCGTCGCCGTGCTTGCTCAGGCGCCTCCTGACCCGAACACCGGATACACACTTAACCCCCGTGTGTTTCATAGAGTGAACCTCGTACTGCATGTCGGAGTGACACTCGTGGTGTATCAACTCCTGCTCTGCTGCAGAGTCCGGCCCTGGCCCGCTTGCGGCGGGGCGATGCTTTTTGCAATACATCCTCTTCAGGTCGAACCGGTCGTCTGGATTACATCAATCAAAGATTTGCTATTTTGCGGGTTCGGATTTCTGGCAATCTGGAGGTTTCTGGCGGCAATTGATGCAGTCCCGGCCACGCCCGCATCAGATGCGACTCCTCGCGATCGCAGGGGGCAGGGTCTGGGGAATTACCTTTTTGCGACCATCTGCTTGCTTCTGGCAATGCTGTCAAAGCCGACGGCGGTGATCTTGCCGCTGGTCTCGCTGCCGTTGATCTGGGCACGCTGGGGCCGAATACCCAGGCACGCGTGGCGCGGGCTTGTCGTCTGGGCGTCCTGACAATCCCGTTCGTCATCATCGCCAAGCTTTCGCAGCCAGCTCCCTACACTCAGAGGCTCGCGATCTGGCTGCGCCCCTCGTTGCCGCGGACGCGCTGGCGTTCTATCTCTTCAAGATTGTCTGGCCGAAAACACTACTGGTCTTTTACGGTCGCAATCCTGCGTTCATCATCCAGCATGGGTATATCTGGTGGACTTGGATCTTACCCGCAACGTTGATTGCCGCTGCCTGGGTCAATAGGCGACGCGACCCGTTGATCTTCGCGGGAACCTGCATCTTCGTCATTGGCGTGCTTCCAGTCCTTGGATTCGTCGGCTTCAACTTTCAATATTTTTCCACCGTTGCCGACCGCTATGTTTACCTTTCGATGTTCGGGATCGCGTTAATCGCAGCAGATATACTCGAGCGATTGCCTCGCGGTTGCCGAATTGCAGCAGTGATTCCGCTGGCGATCCTGGCGGTTCGCAGCGCTCTGCAGGTCCCCTGCTGGCACGATTCGCTGACTCTATTCGGGCACGTTCTGGACAACGATCCCCAAAGTGCGGTGGCGTGCGCGAGTGTTGCCGCCGAACTCGGCGCGCAACGAGACTATGAGCGTTCGGTCGAAATTGCCCGCCGCTCGATCGCGCTGGATCCGCACCGAGGCGAAGCGTATGCGACGCTCGGCAAGTCGCTGGCGAGGCTCGGAAGGACGCCGCAAGCGGTGCAGGCATTTCGGGACGGGTTTGCGGCGGACAACGCGATCACCGCATCGCTGAACGAATTTACAACGGCGTTGCTGCGCCAGAAGGACCTGCGGCAAGCACTCGCATTCGCGCGACTGGCGGTGGAATTAGTGCCTTCGGCGCGTTCCCATCTGAACCTCGGCATTGCATTGGCGCAAGAGGGAAACTGGCCGGAGGCGCGCACCGAATTGGAGACGGCGGCCGCGCTCGATTCATCCGACTATACCGCACAGTACAACCTTGGCTCGGCACTGCTTCATCTTGGCGATCGCGCGGGTGCAATGATCCATTTTCGGATGGCTGAGGCGATCGATCCCGACAGGGGTGCTGCTCAAGACGCGATTCAGCGCATGAAGACCCGCACGGCACTGCCGACAACGACCAAGCCTTGAACAATCGCGAAGTGGTCCGCGAGCGGCCCAATGCTGTACGATTCGGAGGCTGTTGGAGAAGCGTTACAATCACGGGCGGCTATCAGTCGCGGGCTTACTCTGAAGAACGAAGACCGCAAAACTTCCACTTTGCCCGCTGACAGTGGGGGCGACGCTGCGGGTCGCTGGAACAGACGGGGTCCGTTTCTCCTGATCGTCGCGATCACCCTCCTCACATTCTCACGGGCATTCACAGCGGATTTCGTCATGTGGGACGACGACATGCTGATTTACCGCAATCGCACACTCCTGCCACCCACACTCCACAGCCTGAGGGTCTGGTGGACGAGCGCGGATATGCGGATGTGGAATCCGCTCACGGAAACTTGGCGGGGGCTGCTCGCGCTTGCGACGACAAGCACGGTCGATCCCATCACCCGCACGCAACTCAACCCGTATATCTTCCATGCCAACAATGTTTTGCTCCACGTTCTAACGACGCTGATGGTGTACAGAGTGCTGCTGCTGCTGCGTTTGGACCGTTGGCCGGCATGCTGCGGCGCGTTGCTCTTCGGTCTGCACCCCGTGCAGGTTGAACCTGTGGCATGGGCAACCGCTTTGAAGGATATTCTCTGCGGATTTCTCTCCGTGGCCGCGATCTGGGCGCTGTTGCGCGCCGATGGATTTTCGGTCGACGACCAGCCGAAAGGGTCGGTGGCGGAACCGTGGAAATCGAATGCGCAGTTCGTGCTTGCCAGCGTCCTCTTTGTGCTAGCAACCCTTTCGAAGCCAACCGGAGTGATCTTGCCGCTGATCGCGTTGCCGCTGATATGGCTGCGCCGGTCGCCGATTCCCAGAAAAATATGGTTGCAGATGGGCGTTTGGATCGTACTGGGGATGCCCATGATGATCGTGACCAAGCTTCTGCAATCGGGAGCAACGGAGCGCCACCACGTGGACTTTTGGCAACGCCCGTTTATCGCGGCGGATACGCTGGCATTTTATCTCTATAAACTGGTTTGGCCCGCCACGCTCGCCATCGACTACGGCAGACGCCCCGCGCTGATCTTTCAAAACGCGTGGGCATACTGGACCTGGATCCTTCCGGCTTCCCTCGCGGTGGCGTTAGTGCTCTTCCGCGCGCGCGCCCGCGTCCTGTGCGTGGCGGCGGTAGTGTTTACCGTGCCGCTTCTGCCCGTCCTTGGACTGCTGCAGTTCGATTTCCAGACATACTCATCGGTCGCGGATCGATATCTTTATCTTTCGATGCTCGGTGCGGCAATTTGCTTTGCCTGGGTCGTGCAGCGGGCGAATCGGGCCGGAGCGATAGCCGCCAGCATGCTTCTGGCCGTGCTTGCAGGAATCAGCTGGCACCAAACGGGCTACTGGCAGGATTCGATGGCGTTGCTTTTTCACGCTGTGGCGGTGAACCCGGTCAGTCCCGTCGCGCTGAACAATCTCGCCTTCTGTTACGACAACATGGGGGATGTTCATACCGAAATCGCACTCCTTCATCGTGCCATTGCTGCACGCCCCGAGTGGAGCGAAGCTTACATGTCTCTGGGCGACGCTGAAGTAAAGCTGGGACATTGGGACCGGGCGGCGGAAGCGTATCGTGCCGGTCATGCGGTGGACCCCGCGAAGGTCAGCGATGAAGCGGTTCGCATCGCGTCCAATTACGGCAGCGCGCATCAAAATGATCTGGCGATTTGGTACGGTCGGCTCGCTGTTCAATTCCGTCCCGAATCCTGGATCGCTCACCTCAATCTCGGAACTGCGCTTGCGGAAACCGGAGACCGCGCCGCCGCTATACGAGAGCTGCGCGAGGCTGCCCGACTCAAACCGTCAGAAGTGACGACTCAATGCAGTCTCGCGGCAGTTCTCGCGCTCAGCGGCCATTTGGACGAAGCCGAATTCCACTATCGTCAGGCGCTCGCGATCCAGCCGGATGCCCCCGCCGCGATCGCGGGGCTCAAACGGATCACAGCGTTGCGGGATCTGCCGGAACGACCGCGGTGAATTGATTCGACCGATCCGAAGAAACTTCTCGCCTTGCTGGGCCTGCGATCATCTTCAATTACGCACGCCTTCCAGGCCGCGACGCGCAGCCTCGGACTGCGGATTGAGGTCCAATGCGGCCTGATACTGCTCGGCGGATTTTTCACGCTCGCCCATCGCCGCGTACACGGACGCGAGGTTCAAGTGCGCCAGAAACGATCGCGGGCTGAGCTGCAACGCGCGTTGCAGTTCCTCGACCGCTTCAGGAAACTTCCGCTCGTTTCCGAGCTCCGCGCCCAGATTTGTGTGCCCGTCAACGATATTTGGGTCTATCGCAATGGCACGTCGGGCGAACGAAATCGCCTCGTCGAAATGACCTTGTTGAGCAAGCACTGAGGAAAGCTCGCTTGCGGCCATTGCCTCACGAGGGTTGTCCTCCAGAATTGCGCGGTAGAGCTTGGCTGCCAGTTCCAAGTGCCCCTCGGCGGCTATGATGGCGGTCAGGGTCAGACGTCCTTCCGGCTTTTCGGGCGCGGCCTTCACCGCCTGCATCGCGTAGCGGTGAGCGGCCTCCAGGTCGCCGGAGGCCAGGTACATCGAAGCCAGACTGTTATCCGCGACGTCCGAAGCGGGATTGACTTCCAAGGCGTGCGCAAAGAGTGTGCGCGTGTCGTGCCAGATCCAGGTTTGGAACCAGCTTCGAACCGCAAGGAAAAGCAAGATGACCGTGACCGGCAGTGCCAATCGAACAGAGTATTTTCCATTAACTTGCGGAGCACCTCCTTTCGCCGCGATCAAGCGCTGCGCCTCGTCAAGCGACCAGGCGATGGAAAGAGCCACGCCAAGCATCGGCAGATAGAGATAATGGTCCGTCACCGTGGAGATGCCTTGAAAGTCGAACGGAACCAGGCCGAGCACTGGCGACAATCCCGCTACGAAGATAGCCGCGCCAGCGATTAAACCGCGCGGTCGCGGACGCGCGATGCATAGGACGACGGCGATCCCCGCGGGCACGATCCATGTCCAGTAGATCCAGCCGTGGCTGATTGCCGAGCTGGGACTGCGGCCGTAGTCGACTCCTAGTGAGGCCGGCCAGAGAAGCTTCCACAGGTAGAATGCCAGTGCGTCCAGTGCGACGAGCAACCGCTTCCAGAGGGCAATGGGAGCGACGCGGGCCGCCGGTTGCACTAGCTTCGTGATAACGATGCAAGGGAGGCTGAGGAGCGCCCACAGCGACATTTGCAGCCACGCCCGCCTCGCAGCGCGGCCGTCTCTGAAGCGGACAATGATGAGGACGATGACCGGCACGACGATCGCAGTCGGCTTTGACAATGTCGCCATCACGAACAGCGCTGTTGCTGTCCAAAAACGCGAGCGCGCGGGGAGCAGATACTGCTGAAGAGCGGCTAATGACAGGAAGCCGTACAGCACGTCCTTGAGGCCGGAAACCCAACCCACCGCTTCGACCTGAACCGGATGTATGCCGAAGACCAGTGCGGCGGCACATGACGACGGCACGCTGAATCCGAGTTGACGGAGGATCAGAAAGACAAGCAGCGCGCTCCCGACGTGCAACAGCACATTGGCGGTGTGAAAAACATACGGATTCAGGCGGACGCCGGTGACCGGATCGGGCGTCACGGTCGCGACTTCGGCCAACGCGCCGTTGACCAGGTAGGTGAGCGGGTCCCACATGTCCAGTACCGGCCGCGTCCACCATGTCTTGAAACTGTCTGCTGCCGGCGGGTTCAGGGTTGGATTTTGAGAAACGGTATAGCTGTCGTCCCAACTGGTAAATTCGCAAATGCAAAGGGGCCACAGAGTAAGCGCGATCACCGCTGCGATGACCAGTCCAGCGATCTTACTGCCGTGAATGTTCGGAGCGTCTGCCAATCTTCGCGCTTCAGGCACCATTAAGCATTCAGCTCGCAGTCGGGCAGACATCAAAGGGAGAGCTAAACCAGATCACTTTCACCGACAAGCGTAAAGCCTTTGCGAATCAGCAACTGAGCGGCAAGCGTGGTATCATCGACGTAGAGCGCGATCGCCGGTCCGCGCGGTGGAAGCAGCAGCGGATAGGCGTAGTGAATATTGATTTCCGCGGCCAAGAGCGCCGAGCAGATGGCAATCCAGGGGTGCCGATTCCGGCGTGGCAGCTCGACAGCCAGAATCTCCGACTCGCTAAAGCTGAATCCCGCGATCTGCAACTGCTGGCGTCCGTTTTCAGGCGCGGAGCAGATCACACGAACCAGGGCCGAGTCCGCGGATTCCTCGATCGAGAGGGCCACGATCTTGCACGCATTTTCTTCCAACGCTTCGAGCATCCCTCGCAAACGCCCCACCCGATTTTCGAGAAAGACAGTGAATTGCCGAATTCGAGTGAGCTCGAACCCGGCCCCTTCCTGCGTCTGCGGCGGAAGCACTTCTTCCATGGCAGCAAGCTTATCGCCGGGCGGGAAGGATTCCCATTAAATTCGGCGGGCAAAAGGCAAATCGACCAACTGGACTTTGCGATTCATCAAAACCACCCTGCGACCGACGATGTGAATCCATCGTCAGATCGCAGGGTGTGGTATCGAATCTCGAAACTTCACCGAACTTCACCGCACGACGCTCGCAGCCGCGTTTCCGCAACCGCAAGTCCCGTCCGGCTGAAGGACCAGGTTAGTTCGAGGTCGGCAACAGGACGGAGTCGTACGCATCAAGCGGTCCGCCCGTGAGGGACTGACCGCCACCCGCAGCAATATCTGTGCCGCTGGTGTAGATGTTGTCTCGAACGGTCGCCGATCCGGTGTTGCGATAGCTTCCAACCCAGCAGGTGGTCTGGAACTCCACGTGACCGTCGCCGTACAGGACGTTCTGGCCCTGATTCTTGTGATTGATGGTGTTGCCGAACGCCTGACCGTGCGGGCCGGCCGACGCCGCAGGGGCATCCGTGGGCGCGACGGTCAAGGGACTTCCGCCGGTAATACCATTGATGGTCTGTGTGCCGGGGTTCACGTCCGCAGCGAGGGGAAAGTCGGAGCTGAGGGTGTTGTTGAACTTGAACCCGCCCGACAAGGCAGCTGCCTGCGGGAAGCCCGCGCAGTAGCTATAGGTTACGTCGGGAATCGTCTCGACCGTGACGTTCGCCGAGGAAGCCGGACCCCAACCGCCAAAGTTGTTGCTGTTCTGGACCGAGAAGGTCTGGAACCCGCGGGTGCCGTTGCTGCTCGGGCAGATGAACACTTCCGGCGTCAGATCCTGAGTCTTGAGGAGCAGGAAGAAGCTCGCGCCGACGTTGTTGATCCCGGTAAGAGTGCCGTTGAAGCTGTTCACCGAGGTGGTGCCGTTGTCAACGTAACCCTGGTTGGTGACGATGACTCCTGCGCCGGTCGAGTAATACGTGCGAGGGAACCCGCCCGTCTTCTCGGCGTTGGAGTACATCTGCATCGCCAAGCCCATCTGCTTGAGGTTGCTGGCGCACTTGACTCTGTTGGCCTGCTCACGGGCGCGATTCAACGCCGGCAGCAGAATCGAAATCAGGAGTGCGATAATCCCGATCACGACCAACAGTTCCACGAGCGTAAAGCCCTCGGAACTCTTCTGTACATTACGCAGCTTCTTCATAAAGAAGCTCCTTTCAGAAAGCGCTTCTCGCTTGGACGTGCATTCCGCAAACCGGTGACAGATAGAATTAAAATGAGTGCCATGCACAGATCCGCTTTCAACGGAACCGGCTACCGGTGTGTAGAAAAAGGTACAAGTTTGAAGCAGGGGAAATAAGCGCCGGCGAACACCGCCGGCGCAACATACCTTAATTGGGAGGGAACCCTCAAGAGCATAATCCGAACCCAGGCAAAAACGCAGTAAGCGCTCCGTTCCTCGTCATCCGCCGGAGCAGAGCGTTCTCAGCCTCGATTTCTCCAAGCAATCCTAACTGCGCCGGGAGGCATGTCAAGGTATTAATCCGGGCGCAACAGGCTTGTCGGGGCGGCCCCTACGCCTCTGGCGTGCTATCACTCTGCCGGCGCATCGGCGGCCCAGTGGGCGGCGAATTTCTTTTGCTTTTCCTGCATCTTCTCGACAACCAGCGCCGGCACGACGGACGCCAGCTTGCGCACATCACCTCCCAACGCGACAACCTGCCGAATGAGGCTGCTGCTGGTCAACGCGTACTGATCGCCGGCCATGATAAACACGGTTTCCACGCCGCCGACAGTGCGATTCGCCATCGCAAGCTGAAATTCATAGCGAAGGTCCGACACGTCGCGGATGCCGCGCAGCATCGCCGTGGCCTTTGCGGCTCTCACGAAGTCGACGGTGAGCCCGCGATATTTTTCGACTGTAACGCCGGGAATGTCCGACACGATGGTGCGAATCATCCTCACGCGCTCGTCGAGCGTGAAGAGTTCGTGCTTGCCGGGATTCACCCCGACGCCGACGATCAGATGGTCAAAAAGGATGACCCCCCGCCGAATCACATCCACGTGTCCATTGGTGATCGGATCGAACTGCCCGGGAAAGACGCCGATCTTCTGCGGCTTGGCGTGCATGGTGAAAAGCAGCTTAACCCGCGTCGGCAGAAGGTAAAGGGCCTTCGGCTTGTAAGCCGGCCAAGAACGCCGCTTCATCGCTGCATCATTGCAACGACCCGAGTCCGCCCGTTTTGCGCCTGCGCGAGCTGCGGATTCTGCTCCAGCGCGGCTTCATATTCTGCCAGCGCGGCGGCTAAATCACCCCGCTGTTCGAGCACGCGGCCCAAGCCGAAATGCGCTTTGGCGCTCGCGGGGGCCGCCTCGAGCGCCCTGCGGAACATAGCTTCACTTTGCTGCCAGCTTCCGGCCATCGCCAACGCGGCGCCAAGATTGACCAGCACCGGAACGCTGCGCGGTTGGCTCTGCAGCGCGATTTCATATTGCCCGACAGCCCTGCCGGGCTCGCGCGCCGCAAGAAGCACGTTACCGTAGTTGAATCTTGCGTCAGCATTTCCCGGCTCGATGATGATCGCCTCTTGCAGGCATCGCGCCGCCTCGGGCAGGCGATGCTGCTTGTGCATGTTGCTTCCCAAACCGATGAGCGCCGCCGCATCGTCCCACTTCATTGAAAGCGCCTGACGGTACAGCGTGTCTCCGCGATCGAGAGCGCCTTCCCTTGAAACCGCGGCGGCGAGCATCTCAGTGACAGGTTCGACCTGGGGCGCTACTTGCAGGGAATGGGTCATCAAGCTCAGATCGTCGCGCCAATATCCCGTTTGGACGAAGCTGAGGCTCGCGAGCAGCAAAATCGCCGTCCCTGTGACGACCCAAGTGATCTCCCTCGGAAATGCCGCGACGATCTGCGCCAACAACAGCGCCGGTCCAAGCATGGCGAGGTAGGCGAATCGATCCGCGACCGTCGAGATATCCTGAAAGATGAACGGCGAAAAGCCAAGCACCGGGGCAAGCCCCGCCAGGAAGATCAGCGATGGCGCGATCAACCCCGGCCATCGCTTTCGACCGAGCCAGATCGCGCAGCAGAACAATGCCGCTGGGATCCAACTCCACCGGAGCGTTCCATGTTGCAGCAGCGTCATCGGCGAACGCCCCTGATCCACGCCCAAGCCAAGCGGCAGAAACAACTTCGCGAGGTAAAATCCGATGGCGTCCAGCGCTACGAACGGCCGCAACTCCACCTGCGGGCGAAAGATCATGAGCGACAATTGCGCCCCGCGGGTAAGGAGCAGAGGGACTATCGCCATTGCCGTCCAGAGAGCGATCAGAGGCAGGCTGCGTTTCCACGGCCGGTGGAAAATCATGCGATCAATCACGATCGCCATGAGCGGAACAGACGTTGTTGAAGGCTTGGAAAGCAGCGCTACTGCGTAGACGGATGTTGCCAGGGCAAACCAGATCCCTTGAAACGCGCGATCACCCGCGTGCTCCTTCTCCAGTCCGACGACGTAGAGCAGCAGCGCGCCAAACGCAAACACGCCGCTGAGCACGTCCTTGAATCCGGTCACCCAAGCCACCGGCTCGGCCTGCAGCGGATGCAGTGCAAAGAGAATCGCTCCCGCGCCTGCCGCCCAGTCGCGGGCCTTGGAGACAGGAATCAGACGTCGAAGAATTTGCCAGCAGAGGAAGCTCGCCAGCCCGTGACCGATCAAATTTGCGGTATGGAAAACCGAAGGATCGAGCGTGATGCCGCCCGCATCCGCAATAGGCAAGCGCGCCAGCCACGCCAGCCCGGCCCAGACGGTGTAGATCACCGGAATATACAAGCCCAACTGCGGCCCGCGCCAATATTTCGCGATCGACTCCGTCGTCGGCGGATTCAAATCCGGGTTATGCGAGACGTGAATCTGGTCGTCCCAACTGACAAACCCGGCGCGGGTCGCCCGCCCGAATACGCAGAGGATCGCCAGCGCCAGCGCGAGCAGCGCAATGCCGGCTGCGCGCAACTCCGCTCGTCGCCCCCCGGCGCTTGCGCGATTCACAGTCGCGAGACTGAGATCCATACCGTGCCATTCGAACCAAGCCACCGGTTCTGTCAAGCTCGACGTGACCTTGTCCGAGACACTCAACCCGGCCGGCAGTATCATGATGCCGTCAACATGGCCCCCAACGCCGCGCCATTAACCCGGCCGCTGGAACAGACCCGAGTTACGCTCGCGATCAAGACCCATTGGATCGCGGCAGGCTTGTTCCTCTGCACGCTGCTCTTGTACCTTCCAAGCCTCCGCAACGACTTCATCAATTTCGACGATCCCGGCTACATCACGGACAATCCGCACGTTTTAACCGGTCTTACCGCCGGCAATTCTATCTGGGCTTTCACTACGTTTTGGCAATGCAATTGGCATCCCCTTACCTGGCTCTCGCACCAATTCGACTGTCAGCTGTTCGCGGGTCGTCCAGCCGGCCCACACTTCGTAAGCGCGCTCTTCCATGCCGCCAACGCAATGCTGCTATTTTTCTTTCTTCTCGGCGCAACCGACCAGCGCTGGCCGAGCGCGATATGCGCGGCGTTGTTCGCCTGGCATCCGCTGCGAGTGGAATCGGTGGCATGGGCGGCGGAGCGGAAGGATGTTCTCTGCGCGTTTTTCTTCTTTCTGACATTACTCTGTTACGTGCGCTACGCCCGCAGGTCGCGTGCTCCACGGCTTGCGGCGGCGATCGCCTTTTATGCCCTGGGGCTGATGGCCAAGCCGATGATCGTCACCTTGCCATGTCTGCTGGTCCTCCTGGACTTCTGGCCTCTGCGACGCTGGTCAAAACTGACGAGGCCCCGAATTCTCGTTCTCTGCCTGGAAAAAATTCCGTTTCTGGTCATGGCCATTGCCTCCAGCATCGTGACTTACGAGGCTCAGAAAACGGGCGGCGCGGTAATGGAAGAAGGTTTTGCATTCCCGCTGCGCATCGCCAACGCCTGCGTCTCGTATGCGCGCTACTTGAGAGAGATTTTCCTGCCGATCAATCTGGCGGTGTTCTACCCGCTGCCTTCCCGGTGGCCGGTGTGGGGAATCGCCAGCTCGGGCATTTTGCTCACGGTGGTCACTGCAATTGCGGTCTGGCAGACCCGGCGCCGTCCATTCCTGATCGTCGGCTGGCTCTGGTTCTGCGGCATGCTCGTCCCTGCCATCGGGCTCGTGCAAGTCGGCTCGCAGTCGATTGGCGATCGATACACCTACCTTCCTTCAATTGGCATATCAATCGCAATCTGTTGGATGGGGGAAGAACTGGCGCGGCGGCGGTCACTCAACGAACGCCAGCTGGCACTAGCAGCCGGCGGCATTCTTGTCGTTCTTGCGGCGATGACGGTAGGACAGATCAGCTACTGGCACGACGACTACTCGTTGTTTCTCCACGCGGACAATGCCGTCGACAAAAACTGGGTCGCGCAGGGCCACATCGCCGACGCCTTGGCGAAGCAGCAGGACTACGAAGGGGCCGAAGCGCATTTCCGCCAGGAGTTGGAATGGCACCCGACAAAACGCGGGGTCAAGGAGGCGCTGGGCGATATCCTGGCAAAGAATGGGGAATTTGAGAAGGCTTTGCAATACTACGACATGGAATTGCAAGTCGATTCCAACAATCCGCGTGTGCATGGAAAATTGGGAAACCTGCTGCTCCAGGACAACCGCTTCAATGAGGCTGCGGAGCACTACAAGCTTTACCTGTCGGCCAATCCGAATGACGCGGAGGCGCACAATAACCTCGCGGTCGCGTCGGCAGCGGCGCATGATTATGCCGGCGCAACCATGGAACTCGAAAAGAGCATTCAGTTGGATCCAACGTCGGCTTCAGCGGAATGCAGCCTCGCCGGGTTGCTCGCCGCACGAGGAGATTTGCATGGCGCGGTGGCTCACTACCAGCGATCACTCGCCTTGGATCCGAAACTGGACAGAGCCCGGTCGGGGTTGGCCGATGTTCAAGCGCGCATTCAACAGCGTCACTGGTAATGGAGCGCAGAATGCTTCGTGTCTTCGTGTGTCGCGTCTGGGACACTCGGTGCGATCGACAGTATCATCGGCCGTAGGATGTCGATACGAACCGCGCAATTCCCCAGGCAGAGCGCCCAGCCGCTGGAAAGCGCGCCGCCGATCAAAACGCCCTGGATTGCCGCGAGTCTGTTCCTGTTCACACTGCTGCTGTACCTCCCCTCCCTGCGAAATGAGTTCGTCGATTTCGATGACATGGACTACGTCGCCCATAATCAGCACGTTTTGTCCGGCCTGAGTGTCGACAATTTCAAGTGGGCCTTCACAACCGTGCAGGGCTCCAACTGGCATCCGCTCACCTGGCTCTCGCTTCAACTCGACGCCCAGCTCTTTGCGGATCTTCCTGCCGCGACACATGCGATCAACGCCTTGCTGCATGCAGCCAACGCCATGCTGCTTTTCCTTTTCCTTCTTGGCGCGACTCGTCAACGATGGCCCAGCGCGATCTGCGCGGCCCTCTTTGCCTGGCATCCGCTGCGAGTGGAGTCGGTGGCGTGGACCGCGGAGCGGAAAGACGTGCTGTGCGGTTTTTTCTTTTTTCTGACACTGCTGTTCTACGCACACTACGTTCGCCATTCCAAAGCGGCATCTTACTGGGCGGCGATCGGATGCTATGCCCTTGGATTGATGGCCAAACCGATGATCGTCACCCTGCCGTGCCTTTTGATTCTTGTGGATTACTGGCCGCTCGAGCGATGGCGCAGATTGAACAAGTCCGCTGCAGCACTGCTCGCGCTGGAGAAGGTGCCGTTTTTACTCATGGCCGCCGCCTCGTGCGTCGTGACCTATGAAGCCCAGTTCGCGGGCGGTTCGGTCATGGAACGCAGCTTTACGCTTCCCCTTCGGATCGCCAACAGTTGTGTCGGATATGCGCGATATTTGAAAGCGATCTTTTTGCCGATCGACTTGTGCGTGTTTTATCCGCTGCCGTCCCCCACTTGGCCCATCTGGGAGATCACCTGCTCGGGGGTTTTACTGACGCTGCTCACGACCCTCGCACTTTGGCAGGCGCGACGTCGCCCTTATCTCATTGTCGGCTGGCTGTGGTTCTGCGGACTGCTGGTTCCCGCGATCGGGCTGGTGCAAGTCGGGTCGCAGTCGATTGCCGATCGATACACCTATCTGCCGTCTATCGGGATCACGATCGCGATCTGCTGGATCGGCGCGGAGTTTGTACACCGCTACCCTCTTGGTCAGCGCAAATGCGCTCTGGGAATCGGCGCCATCCTCGCCGTTCTCGCAGCCCTCACGGTGGGCCAGATCGGCTATTGGCATGACGATTACTCGCTGTTTCTCCACGCGAACAACGCCGTCGAGGACAACTGGCTGGCGGAAGGTCACATTGCCAGTGAGCTGGCGCGACAGCAGGATTACGAGGGAGCCGAAGCGCATTTCCGCAAGTCAATCCGGCTTCACCCGGTGAGACCCGGCGTGAAGGAAGCATTGGGCGATGCCGAGGTCAAGCGGGGAGAGTTGGACGGAGCTGTTCAGCTATATGACATGGAAATGGTAGTCGACCCGACCAGACTTCACGTCCGCCTGAAGTGGGGTGATGCACTGGTCGGCCTGGGGCGTTTCGATCAAGCGGTCAAACAATACAAGCTCTACCTGGCCGCCAGACCGAATGACGAAGACGCACATTACCGGCTGGCAGTTGCGTTCGTGGCAGAGGGAGATTTGGCCAGCGCAACCGAAGAACTCGAACGGTGCATTGCATTGAATCCGGGGTCCGCGAAGATCGAGTCCAGTCTGGCAAACGTATTTCTCATGCGAGGCGATCTGCAGCACGCCGCCGAGCATTTTCATCATGCCCTCATTTTGGATCCGAACCTGGCCAGCGCCAGGAACGGTTTGTCGAAGGTTTCAACCCTATTGCAAAAACAGCACGGGTAACGGAGTGCAAAATGCTCGAGCGCCGCTCGGCTGCCAACGGAGTGGTCTATTATGCTTCCCCTTTGCTCGAATCCGCGGAGATTCCTCACGCCTTCAGCACCCGCCTCGGCGGGCTCAGCCCGGCGCCGTTTGATTCCCTGAATCTCGGCAATCCGAGCGGCTGCGACGTTGCCGATGATTACGAGCGGATCTGGGAAAACTACCGCTTGTTGGCCGCCGCGTCGGGATGCGGATCGCTGGAGCTGATGCGCGTGCATCAGGTGCATGGGGCGCGCGTGCTTCGGGCTGCGCGAGGCGAGCATTTCGAGAACTCCTCAAAGGCCGACGCCATTGTCAGCGATGATCCGAACCGCATCGCGTCGGTGCGGGTTGCGGATTGCGTTCCGGTGTTGCTGGCCCTGCGCGACGGGAAGACGGTGGCCGCGGTTCACGCCGGATGGCGCGGCGTGGTTGGCGGCGTAGTGCCCGCCGCGTTACGCGAGTTGCTGGAGCCCGATCGTTCGGCCGACGAGGTGTTCGCGGCGATCGGGCCTTGCATCGGGTTTGATGCGTTTGAAGTCGGACCGGAAGTGCTTGCGGAATTTGGCCGTTGTTTTGGCAACGACGCTCCGATTCGCGCCGCCGGCGGGGGAAAGGGATTCGTCGATCTTCGCCAGGCCATTCGACTGCAGCTTGCGGCTGCCGGGATTACCGCCGATCGCATGGACACGAGCGATCGCTGCACGTACCACGATGCCGACGAGTTCTTCTCGCATCGCCGGGAACACGGCCGCACGGGGCGCATGGCCGCCATCATCCGCGCGCACGTTTGACGGTCATCTCGACCCGGCCATCCCGCGATGGACCATTGCCGCACCACGATCAACTTCTCGCGTGTTTAAGTTCGCGCAGTGCGTCCTCCTGTGTCTTGACGATCGTGAACAGCCGCTCAAGACAACACGTGTGGAAAATCTGCACCAGCCGCTGCGAAAGTCCGCAGAGGACCAATCGCCCCCCCGCCGTCTTGATTTGCTGCCGCAGGTTGACCATCAGTCCCAGCGCAGTGCTGCCCAAATAGGAGACGTGAGAAAGATCGAGCACCCAAAGGTTACCGCCGGGATCGATCAGCAGCCGTGACACGGCTGCGTTCAGACGATCAAATTCCTCGGCGTCCATTGCTACCGGCAACGCCAGCTCTACGACGTTGATCGCACCCGCGGCCTTTACTGCAATAAATTCTGTCGGCATTACATGCTGCTCCGAACCTGGAAGGTTCGGCTGCATTGTAAACGAACGACGCCGTATTTCGCTGCGGAATCTTACAAGCGTGTCTTACCGCACCTGGAGTGTCTCACCTTCGAAGGTAATTCCGAGCGGCTGAATCTCCACAGCCTTCCGCTTGTCCTCCCTGCAAACCGCCCCCGCTTCCCACGCGTCATATCCGGACTGGGCTGCGATTTCCAGGCAGCGACTCACGTCGGCCGGGGCAAGATACAGCGCAAAACCGACGCCCATGTTGAATGTGGCATATGCCTCCCGCTGTTCCACCGGGCCGTGTTCTGCGATGAACTCAAAAACCGGATGCGGAGCGCGCAACGTCTCGATCCGGTAAACAAACGGCTCGTCGAGACGCATGAGCTTGCGCCATCCGTGGCCCGTAACGTGGACGGCGTAGTGCGGTCGAATACGCGCCTTCTGCAATTCCGCGATCAGCTTCACGTAGATCACCGACGGATCGAGCAAGGCTTCGCCGTACAAGCGTCCATCGCGCATGGTCGTGAGGTAGCCGTCGGGAAGTCGATCCGCCAGCGTTCGGCAGAGCGTCAGCCCGTTGGTCTGCACGCCGGAGCTTGCGACCATGATGATGGCGTCTCCCGCGTGCACATCGCCGACGATGCGAAGGTGCTTGGGCCGAATTCGTCCGACTGCCGAGCCCGCGAGCACGATCGCCTCGGGCGCGACGATTCCCCGCAGCGTCGGGGTTTCGCCGCCGCCCCACACCGCCCCGGCGGCGCGACAAGCGGAGGCAAAGCCGTCCGCCAGCGCCTCGGCCCGCGCCGCGTCGGCAAACCACTCCGCGTCCCCCACCGCCGCGTGCATCGCCACGCTGACCGGCAGCGCGCCCGTCGTCGCCAGGTCGTTGACGATCGTGGCCACCGTGTCGATTCCGATCGACCGGTACCACGTCTTGCCAGTCAGCTTCGCCATTGCGTCGGCAATCAAGTTTTTCGTTCCCAGTCCCTCTTCGACATGGGCAAGATATTCCTCGGGACTTTCCAGCAGGTAGGCGCTTTCCCCCCGAATCCCGGCCGGCTCCGAAAGGCGGTGTGCTGCCAGAGCATCGGCCGTCGGCGCCGCCGCTCGCTGACAGGCTCGCTTGAAAGCGTCGAGCCGGTCGTAGTTCACGCCGCTATTCTCGTAACTGAGTCCGCTCATCCAAGGCGGGTTGTAGCGGAGTGGCTGGCGTCCTTCAACGCCGTTTCATCGAGCCGTACCGTTTGGGTGTGGCGCTCGAAAGTGGCGATCGGCTCCGAGTAGGGCGGGATTCATCCCGCCGATTTGTTGGCCGGCTGAGAAAACGGCGGGATGAATCCGGCCCTACGATCGCAAAATCTGCAATCGCCACAAATAAAAGTTACACCCTACCGTTTGGATGTGATCCTCGATCGTTGTGATTTGCCGCCGTTGCACCCTCTCCCGGTACTCCGGTACTCCGGGAGAGGGGGTTAGGACGCAGCAACGGTCGCGCACCGGCCCAATGCGAGCGGATTGGCCGCGCGGTATCTTTTCTAATATGAATCCCAGCTTCCTTGTCCTGCTCAGTTTTATCGTCGGCGGTGGCAGCGGCGACCTCCTCGATTATGTGCCGACTCAGGGCTATTGGAACGATCGCGGCATTGTTGTAACGACCGATGCGATGCTGCACGAAGCCGGACCGGCGCGGCGCAGGATTTTGCGAAGGTCATCGCCGATCTGGGGGCTGCTGATCCGCATGTTCGTGATGCGGCGTCGGAGCAGATTTTACGGATTGGGGTGCCGGCGCTTCCGCAGCTTCGCGAGGCCGCCGACGGCGCTGATCCGGAAATAGCGGAACGCTCCTCCAGGCTGATCAAACTGCTGCAGCCGCAACGAACGGCCGCGGCCGTGCGACGGCTGATGGCGCTGCGAGCGCTTGGAGAATTGAGGGACCCAAAGGCTCGTCCGTTTCTGCAAACCCAACTCTCGTCGGTCGAGATGTTTGTCTCTGACTATGCGCGGTCGGCAATCGCCGGAATCGACGGACAGCAGACCAATCGCGACTTGCGGGCAGAGGCCGTAAACGAAGTGTGGATGCTGCCTTCCGATTGCCGCGCGGTCGCGCAACTGCTTCCTCGCCACAGCGGGCCGGTCGACGCGGGTCAGGTGGCCGCGCACCTTCACATGCGGGCCGGACAGGACAGCGCCCGCTTCGTCGCGGGCTTGAGTCGAACAGCACTCAATGTTGCCGAGCAATTGGGCGACATGCGGCTGGACACATTGAACATCGGCCTGTCGGAGAACATCGACCCGAATCACGGATGTCTGACGATCACTTCCTCCGGCCAATTTGATTCCGCGAACGCGGCGCGGGCGCTTCGCGAACACGGAGCGGCTCTGCACACAGTCGACGGGGTTGAAATTTTCGAGCCGGACAAGGAAACAACGATCTTCTTTCCGTCGGATCGAGAATGCATCGTCATGTTTTCGCCCGGTGGAGAGCACGCTCCCGTGCAGGAAATGATCGCCGCAGCGAAGACGCGCGAGCCGCCGCTGAAGAGATCCCCGAAGATGGCGGCGATGGTGCGGCAGATGCTGCCCTCCGCCAGCAACGCGGCTCACGCGCTGTGGATCGCCGTGCAGGTTTCCGATGCGTATCGCCAGCTTCCCGGGCTCGATGGGTTTGACACGGTCACATTGGTTGGGGATCAAAACAACGGCGCATTGAATTTGACCGCGCGCGGCGAGTCGCCGGACGTGCAGACCGCGGCGGCGGCATTGCAGCAGTTGAACCGATTCCTCGCAGAGGGCGAGGCGCTTCTCAAAGCCGCCCTGCCGGCACAGCCGTCGCTCCAACCGGCAATCGATTTCCTTGGGACGGTGAAGTTGCAGAGAAACGAAAGGTCGATCAGTGCCACCGGCACATTCACCGAATCGCCGGAGAGTCTCTACATGTTGCCGCTCAGGATTGGGCTCACTTTTGAGGGGAATTGAGGCAAGGGCATCGGGCGCGGGAGCAGTATCAGGCGAGGGGGAGGCAGCCGATATCGTCGCGGATTACGCTGTCCCCGACTTTCGCGCCCGCCGGGCACTCGGGCGGCCCGTCATTGGCGTTCCTCTCCGGCCGCGCTAAAATCCTTGCATGATCCGCCTTGCCTTCTCCAGCAACGCCTTCAAAAAGAACACGCTCGAAGAGGCGATCAACTCCGTTGCAACCATCGGATACCGCGGCGTTGAAGTGATGGCGGATATCCCGCATGCATTGCCCGCAAACCTGAACGCGGTCGAACGCCGCACGGTGCGCCAGCAGATCGAAACCGCTGGCATGCAGGCGAGCAATGTGAACGCATTCACGCTGTTTGCCTGCGGCGACACCTATCACCCGACCTGGATTGAGGATGACGCGAAGCTCCGCGAGACGCGTGTGCAACATACCATCGGCGCTATCGAGCTCGCGGCGGCCCTGGGGGCGGCAACAGTCAGCCTTCAGCCAGGCGGACCGCTGATCGGGACGACGCTCTCACGCGATGAGGCGGGCGAGCGATTCGCAGAAGGGCTGTCGCGCGTCGTGCCCGCGGCGCGGCAGCACAACGTTATTCTCGCGGTCGAGCCGGAGCCAGGGCTGTTCATCGAAACCGCCGCCGAATACCTCGAATTCAAGAATCGCTTTTTTCCAGATGAGCCGATGGTTCGCATGAATTGCGATATCGGACATCTCTTCTGTGTCGAAGACGATCCGGCGACGATCATTCGATCGCTGCCCGAACACATCGCGCACATTCACTTGGAAGACATCGGGAAGAACCGCGTCCATCAGCATCTGACCCCCGGCCGCGGCGTGATCGATTTTCCCGCGGTTTTTGCGGCAATTGAAGATGTCGGTTATACGGGATGGACGACGGTGGAGCTGTATCCTTACGAAACAACCGCCGCCGGCGTGGCGCAGCGTGCATTCGAGCATCTGCGCCCGATGATCACTGATTGACCGCACGGACAAACCATGGACTTTTTTGCTTATCGCAACGGCGAGCTCTATTGCGAAGATGTCTCGGCCGAACAAATTGCCCGCGAAGTGGGAACGCCAGCGTACGTCTACTCCTCAGCCACGTTGCTGCACCATTATCGGCAGATCGCCAAGGCCTTCGCACCGGTCAACGCGACCGTCTGCTACTCGATCAAGAGTTGCGGCAACCTCAACATCTGCAAGCTGCTCGCTAATGAAGGCTGCGGATTTGACGTGACCAGCGGCGGAGAACTCTTCCGGCGGCTCCAGGCCGGCGGTGATCCGAAAAAAATCATCTATGCCGGCGTGGGCAAGACCGACGAGGAGATTCGCGAAGCGCTCGACGCGGGGATTGCCGCGTTCAATATCGAAAGCGAAGCGGAAATCGAGAACATCGATCGGGTCGCCGGCCTGGCTGGAAAAACGGCGATCGGCGCACTGCGCATCAACCCCGATGTCGATCCAAAGACGCATCGTCATACGACGACAGGAAAGAAAGAGACGAAGTTCGGTGTGGACATCGAGCGGGCCGAGCGCGTATTCGAGCAGTATCGTTCACTGAAAAATTTGAGAATCGGCGGCTTGCACATTCACATCGGCTCGCCCGTTTATGAAATTCAGCCTTACGTCGATGCGGTGGAGAAGGTAACGGCGCTGATCGATCGCCTCGCCGAACGGGGCCACAAGATCGAGTGGCTCGATCTGGGGGGCGGATTTGGCGTCGACTACGAGCGGCCCGAACAGGCACTGCCGATCACGGAGCACGCCAAAGCCCTCTTGCCCCTGCTTTCCGGCAAGCCGTACCGTATTGCGCTGGAGCCCGGGCGCTACATTGCCGGCAACGCGGGCATTGTTCTCACGCGCGTTCTCTATCGCAAAAGCAGCGGCGAGAAGCACTTTGTGATCGTAGACGCGGGGATGAACGACCTGATTCGGCCGATGCTCTACGATGCTTACCACTTCATCTGGCCGGTAAAACCGGACGAGGGAAACGTGCTGGATCGTCGCAGCAAGGATGTCGCGCCGAGGCATGGTGAGATCGTTGACATTGTCGGACCCATCTGCGAAAGCGGCGATTTTCTCGCGAGGAATCGGCCGCTTCCCCGCACGCAGCGCGGGGATTTACTGGCGGTATTCACCGCCGGCGCTTACGGCTTTTCGATGAGCAGCAACTACAACAACCGCCCCCGAGCCCCCGAAGTGCTTGTCGCAGGCGATTCTTATCGGATCATCCGCCGGCGCGAAACCTACGAAGACCTCGTGGCGCCCGAGCGCGGCTGAGCCTGCTGCCGGCATAAATAACGCCGGCCACATAAATAGCGCCGCCGATCCCCCCGATACATCTTACGAGGATGCCGTTTCACCGATCGTGTTTGGGCTGCGCCCAAGGTGCCTGCTCGTGAGGAGTTCATGCGTTCGCCGGTATATCTGATTCCGTGCGCAGGAGTGGCGCTCGTGTTGTCTGCCGCGCTGGTCGGCGGCTGGTGCGATCCCAACGAACACGGAGTCCAGGCGCTGCTGGTCGGCGCGGTGACCGTGTGCATTATGCACAACCGCTCGCGCCGAACCTCGGGAGTACAGACCGAGGAGAAGCCACGACCGGTTGCGGAAATGGCCGCCGACCAGGGGCAATCGCACCGTCAACTCCACACAAGGCTCCAACTGATCGACCTGCGACACCCGACACGAGCCTTGCATTTGATCGCGCGAATCCTGCGCGAGTCGCTGCGCAAACGCCTGGACGCAATCGGCAATCTGGAGCAAAGGGTTGCCGATCGCACCGCCGAGTTGCAGCGCCGCAATGCCGAACTGGACGCGGTGAGAGAGTCGTCGCTGGACTGCATCATCATGATGGCTGATGACGGGAGGATCACCGAGTTCAATCCAGCGGCCGAGCGTGCATTCGGCTATGCCCGCAGTGACGTTGTCGGCAAACATCTCGGCGAGGTGCTTGTCGTGCCAGCGCTGCGCGAGGTTCATGCCACCGGAGTTCAGAGATATCTGGCCGGGGAGGGAGGGCTGGTCACCGGGAAGCGGCTTGAAGTTCCCGCGGTGCGGGCCGATGGAAGCGAGTTCCCTGTCGAACTGGCCCTCAATGTGGTGCAACTGAAAGGCCCGCCCGTGTTTGTCGCGTATATCCGCGACATCACCGACCGCAAGCGAGCCGAGGCAGACGCGAAACACGCCGAGAAGCTGGCGCTGGTGGCCAGCCGCAGCGATAACGCGGTCATTATCACTGACGTTGACGGCAAGATCGAATGGGTCAACGAAGGCTTCACCCGCATTACCGGCTACACGCCCGACGAAGTGCGCGGACGCAAGCCGGGAACGATTCTCCAAGGACCAGACACCGATCCGGCCACCGTTCTTCAGATGCGGGAAAAACTTCGACGCGGCGAGGGATTTCAGGTCGAGATCGTCAATTACGCGAAAGACCGGCGCAAATATTGGCTCGCGGCAAGCGTCCAGCCCATTCACGATCCCGCAGGCACGCTCACCAACTTCATCGCGATCGAGAGCGACATCACCGAACGCAAACGCGCCGAGCGGGCCGTCCGCGAGGCCGAGGAAAAATACCGCAGCATTTTTGAAAATGCCGTCCACGGAATCTTTCAGACAACACTCGACGGGCACTACCTCAGCAGCAATGCGGCATTGGCGCACATCTACGGTTACGCGTCGGCCGAGGAACTGCGGGCGAGCGTCACGGACATCTGCAATCAGCTCTATGTCGATCCGATGCGGCGGGATGATTTCGTCCGGCTGATCACTCATGCCGGCAAGGTCTCACAGTTTGAATCGCAGATTTACCGCAAGGACGGTGCAATCCGTTGGATCTCGGAAGAGGCCCGCGCAGTGACCGACGAAAGCGGCAAGCTGCTGTATTTCGAGGGCATGGTGGCCGATGTGACTGACCGGCGCGAGGCGCAGGAGCAACTGCGCCATGCGAAACTCGATGCCGAGGCGGCCAATCGCGCCAAGAGCGAATTTCTTGCCGCGATGAGCCATGAGATTCGCACCCCGCTCAACGGGGTGATCGGAATGACCGAGCTGCTGCTCGATTCGGACATCCCGCCTCATCAGCGGCGATACGCCCAGATCGCCAAGAGCTCCGCCGATGCGCTGCTGGTGGTGATCAATCAGATTCTGGACTTCTCGAAGATCGAGTCCGGGAAACTGGAATTGGAGAGTATCGACTTTGACCTGCGCAACATCGTGGAGGAAGTCGCGGAAATGCTCGCGACGCGCGCTTCGGCAAAGGGTGTGGAGCTTTCGTCCCGGGTGGATCCGAAACTTCCCGCCCGGCTTCGCGGAGATCCCTCGCGGATCCGTCAGGTGCTGGTGAATCTTGCGAACAACGCCGTCAAGTTCACCGAACACGGCGAGGTGGTCATTCGTGTCGAGAGTGCAAACGCTGCCAATGGAAAAGCAAGCGTGCGCTTCTCCGTCCGCGATACCGGCGTTGGAATCCCGCCGGATCGCATGGATCGGCTTTTTCTCCCGTTCTCGCAGATTGACGCATCCACCACCCGCAAATATGGCGGCACGGGACTGGGTCTGGCAATCAGCAAGCAGATCGTCGAAGCGCTCGGCGGAACCATCTCGGTGCAGAGCGCGGCGAACGAGGGCTCCACTTTTTCCTTTACGGTGCCGCTGGAGCCGGCTGCATCGGATCCGGGGCCTGGCGCGCAACTGCTGGTGGACCTTCGCGGTGTTCGGGCACTGGTGGCAGACGACACGGAGGCGCCGCGCGAGGCGCTGTGCGAGCAACTGACGGCCTGGGGCATGCGCGCCACGGCAGTTGCGGGCGGCGCGGAGGCGATGCAACGTCTTCGTGAAGCCGCCGCCTCGGGCGACCCGTACCGTCTGGCGATGATCGACATGCTCATGCCGGGGACGAACTCGGCAACGTTTGCTCGCGAGGTGCGCGCCGACATCCTGCTGCGCGATACGGCTCTGGTGCTCCTGTCTTCCATCGAAACACCCGTGGAGATCGAGCGCGCCCGCGAAGCCGGATTTGGCGATCAGGTGACCAAGCCGCTTCGGCAATCGCAGCTTCTGGACACTGTGATGCGGCAAATCGCGGGCGACACGCTCGATGCACCACGTGCTGCTGCCGCGGGACGCACCGCCCGCCCCACTTCCGATGCGCGGATCCTTCTCGCCGAGGACAACGAGATCAACCAGTTCGTCGCTTGCGAGCTGCTGGGGCGGGCCGGATTTCAGTGTGATGTGGTGGGCGACGGGGCCAAGGCCGTGGAAGCGGCGATGTCCGCGCATTATGAGCTGGTGTTGATGGACTGCCAGATGCCGATCATGGACGGCTTCACCGCCACGATGGAAATTCGGCGGAGGGAAGCGGAGGCTGCGGTGCATCGAAGAGTTCCGATCGTCGCCCTCACCGCCAACGCCATCAAAGGTGACCGCGAACATTGCCTCGAATGCGGGATGGATGACTATCTGTCCAAGCCGCTCGACCAGCGCCAGCTCATCGCCACGATTGATCGGATTCTCAATCAGCGCCCGCAGGCCGACGCGACGCCGGAAGCGACGGCAGTGGCGCCGGTCTCGGCAGATGCCCCTTCTGCTCCTCCGATCGACATTGCTTCGCTGCAGGAGCGCTGTCTTGGCGACGCGGAGTTCGCGTCTCAAATGCTCTCGCTCTTCCTGGAACAGGCGCCGCGTCAGATTGCCGACCTGGGCGCGAGTGTCATCGCCGCGGATCCTGCACGGGTCTCCCGGCTGGCACACGGCCTGAAAGGGTCTTCAGCGAATCTTTCCGCCCAGAGAATGAGCGCGTACGCGGCCAAGCTGGAGGAGCTGGGTCGAGCCGCCACGCTGAGCGAAGCTCAGCAAACCATGGAGCTGCTGCAGGCCGAGATGCAGCGATGCGTCGAATTTGTTCGCGAGCATATGGAAGGCGGCACACCTGCCGGCGGTTCGAAAGCGTCGCGATCAAAAGGAAACGGAGCTTCGGAGTAGCCGATGCGAATTCTCATCGTTGATGACGATCCGATGGCCCTGGCGCTTCTGCGGCATTCGCTGCAGAAGCTCGGACACGAGGTTCTCAGCGCCAAGAACGGGCGGGAGGCGCTGGAGATTGTCCAGAGCGGTTCCGTGCGCCTGTTGATCTGCGACTGGGAAATGCCGGAGATGAACGGAGTCGAGCTGTGCCGGGCGCTGCGATCGCGCGACTCGGCGGGGTACGTCTATCTCATTTTGCTCAGCTCGCGGGACAGCTCCGCCGACACCGTTGAAGGACTCGGCGCTGGCGCCGACGACTTCATGACCAAGCCCTTCAATCCCGCGGAATTGGCCGTTCGCATCCGCATCGGGGAGCGCATCCTTTCTCTCGAGCAGCGCGATCTGACGATCTTCGCCCTGGCGAAGCTCGCCGAATCCCGCGACCCGGAAACCGGGGCGCACCTGGAGCGCGTCTGCTGTTATTCCCGGGCGCTGGCGCACCATCTGTCGGGGCGGCCGGAATTCGCGGCGGAGGCCAATGACGGATTTGTCCGCCTGATCTACGAAACCAGTCCGCTTCACGATATCGGCAAGGTCGCCATTCCCGACTGTGTCCTTCTCAAGCCCGGCCGACTGAGCGATCGTGAGTTCACGATTATGAAATCACACGCGATGCTCGGCGCCGAGACCCTCGACGCCGCGCTCAAGCAGCATCCTGAAGCGAAGTTCCTGAGAATGGCGCGCGAAATCGCCGCGACCCATCACGAGCGGTTCGACGGCACCGGATACCCAAAGGGACTGAAGGCGACCGACATCCCGCTCAGCGGAAGAATCGTCGCGCTGGCCGACGTATACGATGCATTGACCACCAAGCGCGTGTACAAGGCCGCGTTCCAGCACGAAGTGGCCAAGTCGATCATCCTCGCAGAGAGCGGCACCCACTTCGATCCGCGCATCGTTGAGACGTTCCTCGCGTGCGAGCAGCAATTTATCGATATCGCGAACCGTTTCGCGGAGAAGCTTTTGGAGGCCGCATGACTACTGGCAATCGCGCGCGAAAACCGACCGTGCTGGTGGTCGACGACGATCCGCTGACGTTCGCCCTGCTGGAAAGACAACTGGCCGCGGCCGGCTTCCCCTCCATGGCGGCCAAAGATGGCCACGAAGCGCTGCGGATCGTCCAAAGGCATCGCCCGCAGATCGTGATACTGGATTGGGTCATGCCCGAATTGCAGGGGCCTGCCGTCTGCCGGGAGCTTCGTTCGCTTGGGACCCCGCCGCCGTATGTCATCATGCTGACGGTGCACTCTGCCACGCATCGGATTGTCGAGGCGCTGGATGCCGGTGCAGACGACTACCTGACCAAGCCGTTCAAATCCGCCGAGTTGTTCGCCCGTCTGCGCGCGGCGCGCGCACAGTCAGCCTGCAACGATCGCTGGCCGCTCGCGCGCTGGTCGGGCAGCGGATGAGCAACCGGCTCGCGATGCTGAACAACAAGCTGCAGTCCCTGGCGTCAACGGATACGCTCACCGGCCTGCTCAACCGCCGCTGCGGCCTGGAGCGATTGGACGAGGAGTGGCGCATTTCGGTGCGCTACGATCAGCAGCTTTCCTGCGCGATGATCGACATCGACAACTTCAAGCGGATCAATGACACGATGGGGCACGGCGGCGGTGACGTGGTGCTGCGCAACGTCGGCATGGTGTTGCGCTCGACCGCCAGGGACACCGATGTCGTCATCCGCCATGGCGGTGAAGAGTTCCTCATTATCATGCCGCACCAGAATGAGAGCGGCGCCGCGCTGGCGGCCGATCGCTACCGCGCCGCGGTGGAGGCCGCATGCGTGGGCGCGACGATCAGCGCCGGCGTGGCTGCGCGATCGCCAGAATCCGCCACGCCCGAGCGGATTCTGCGGCATGCGGATGCTGCCCTCTATGCCGCCAAACGCCGCGGGAAAAACTGCGTCCAGCAGGCCTCGGAAGTGCTGCGCCAACCTCACGCGGCGTAGGGCAGATCAGTCACTTGACCGCAGAGCCCTGCCCGTTGGTCTTGAGCACCTCACGCAGCAGTTCCGTCACGCGCGGCGTTCCAAGCTCGCGCTTTCCGAAAGCGCCCACCGCCCCCGCGGCAATCGCGGCGTTCTGCGCTTCGGGGTAATTGCTGACAAGAATCGCCTTTAACTCCGGATGGCGCAATCGCAGGTTGCGGATCAGCGTGACGCCTTCAGTTTCCTCAAATCCGTAATCGAGCAGGCGGTTGACCAGCAGCAAATCAACGCCGCTCTTAATGCCTTGTTCCAGTTCAACCGCATCGTCAACGGCGGAAACCTTCGCGCCCGGGAGCGCGTTGGCAACGGAGATTCGAAGATAGCTGCTGTCCGGGCCGCAATGACCGACTAATACAACGCGCTGTGACATCGCGATACATCCTTGCTCAAAGGGGGTCCGGATCGTCTTGGGCGCCGCTGTCCGACGCGTCCTGGACAGACGCCTTGTTCTTGTCCGACCGGCGAAAGATTGCCAGCACACGATCGATGCCCACGACGAACAACCGATTGTCGTGCTCGAGCTCAACGGGGATCGCTTCGCGCGGGTCGAAGAGCACCTTGTCGTATTGCCGGATGGTTTCGTCCTCGTCGTTCTCGATCGCCTTGCTGATCGCGATCACGCGACCGGTGATGACTGGAATCTCGTGGCTGTCGGGCAACACGATGCCTCCGCGCGTCTGCCGCTTGTTGTCGTCCTTGCGAATGACAACGCGCTTGCCGGTCGGCTCAATCACGTCATATTCCACACGACGAGCTGATGGCTGTTTCGACATCGTTGACCAATGTTAGGAGCGGGCGGGAGAATTAACCAGCCGCCGCCATCAAGAGATCCTCAACTCCCCTCAACTCCTCAACGTGTGCGCAGCACTCCAAATCCTTTAGTTAGCCGCCTCGCTCGCGAGGCGTGTCTGGCGGCGCAACTGTTCCAACCGCGCCAAGCCAGGCATCCGCACCGCTTGCCGCGCCTCGCAAGCGAGGCGGCTAAACGATTCTGAGTGCCGCGCGCACGGACGGGATTGCGTTGCGCCCGTGCGCCTCACCCCACCGGCGGCGTTTCGCCCGGAGGAATCTCCGGCTCGGGCTCGGGCTCCACCAGATCCTGCGCCAGCCGGCCCAGGAAAAATTGAATCTGCTCGCTGGCGATCGCCGCGGGAATGGCGTCGCGCAGGTCGTACTGATGAGAGTGGTCCTCGGCGGAGTCATCGCCGCGTTTCTCGCCTTCCGTAATGATGTGATGCTCGAATGTCACACAATCCTCATGGCTCTGCATGATCACCAACTCCCCCCACCGCCACGCGAGATGCACCCGCAACGAAAGCTGGTTCCCCCAGGTTGAAACGCGATGCACGATGTTCGCTTTAGCCAGCACCTGCACGAGGTTGTCGACCGCGGGAAAAACAGCGTTGTTCAAAAATTCTGCGTAGTTGCGGTTGTAATCCTGCTGGCGGGCCATCGCCTCGCGCTCGGCCGACAGCTTTTCATTGGGCACTTCCCGAAACGGCTGCACCCTCACCAACCACCATTTTGTGAACGACTTATCGAGCATGATGCTATGATAGCGGACGAAGGGTCAAGCCGCGAAGGTTGACTGGTGGAGCGGTTAGCCCAATTTACGCAACTCGGGTTAACGGCGGGTCGCCAAGTCGCCAACGCGACATCATCCCGAGGGTTTTCCTCGGATTACAAGCATGAATGGCACCGTCATCGCAAATATGGGAGAAATGCTGGATCAAATGGTGACGGCTTTTCTCGTAATTCTGGCGATCGCCGCGACGGTGATGTTTATCATCGGCTTTTTCATAGGACGCTACGGCATGCGGCACCAGGCTCAACCCGGCCGCCGCGGGTTCCCCGTCGTTCTCCACCGAACAACTCCGGACATTACAAGCACCACTCCGTCGGCGGAGAATCGTTCCCCACCCTACGCGCCGCGCGCCCGCAAAAACAACGGCGGGCGCGATTCTTTGCGCCCGCCGAGGTGGTCTCTATCGAAATAATAATGAAACGCCCGGTTACTCCTTCACTTCGTACTCGGCGTCGATGACGTCTTCGTCCTTCTTCGCTTCGCCGGTCGGGCCGCCGGTGGCGCGATCGCTCGGTGGCGGCGTGGGGCCGGCGCCGGCGCTGCCGGCCGCGGCGCCGAGGTTGTGAAGAATCACGTGGAGATTCTCCATCGTCTTCTTCATCCGGTCGGCGTCGTCGCTGCCGATCGCGTCTTTCAACGCATTCAACGCGCTTTCGGCCCCGCTGCGGACGTCGGCGGAGACTTTCTCTCCGTTGTCCTTCAGCGCCTTCTCCGTCTGAAACGCCAGATTCTCCGCCTGATTCTTCAACTCAATCGTCTCACGCCGCTTCTTGTCTTCGGCGGCATGGACCTCGGCGTCGCGCTTCATCTTCTCGATCTCTTCCTTGGAAAGGCCGCCGCTGTTCTGGATGGTCACCTTGCTTTCCTTGCCGGTGCCCAGCTCCTTTGCCGACACGGTCAGGATGCCGTTGACATCGATGTTGAAGCTGACCTCGATCTGCGGCACTCCTCGCGGAGCGGGCGGAATGTCGGTCAGATTGAAGGTGCCGAGCAGACGGTTGTCCTTGGCGAATTCACGTTCGCCCTGCAGGACGTTGATCGTGACCGCGTTCTGATTGTCCGAGGCAGTGGAGAAGACTTCCTTCTTGCTGCTGGGGATGGTGGTATTGCGGGCAATCAGCGGAGTCATCACGCCGCCCAGCGTTTCGACTCCCAGCGAAAGCGGCGTGGCGTCAAGAACCAGAATGTCCTTCACATCGCCGGTTGCGATCGCGCCCTGAATGGCGGCGCCAATGGCAACCACTTCGTCGGGATTCACGCTGCGGTTCGGCTCTTTGCCTTTGAACAGCTCCTTGACCATGCGCTGCACCATCGGGACCCGCGTCGATCCGCCGACCAGCACAACTTCATCGATTTTCTCCGGCTGCAGCTTCGCATCGGACAGCGCATCCAGCAACGGCTTGCGGCACTTATCGACCAGCGGACCGATCAGTTGCTCAAACTTGGTGCGCGTCACGGTGATCTGCAGGTGCTTGGGGCCGCTCTGGTCCGCCGTGATGAACGGCAGATTCACGGTCGCTTCCATCGCCGTGGAAAGCTCGATCTTGGCTTTTTCAGCCGACTCCTTCAGACGCTGCAGCGCCATCGCGTCTTTGCGGAGATCGATCCCCTCGGTGCGCTTGAATTCATCGGCCAGGAAATTGATCAGCACCTGGTCGAAGTCGTCGCCGCCGAGGTGAGTGTCCCCATTGATCGAGAGAACCTCGAAGACCCCGTCGCCGACGTCAAGCACCGACACGTCAAACGTGCCGCCGCCCAGATCGAAGACGCAGATCTTCTCGTTCTTTTTCTTGTCCAGCCCGTACGCGAGCGCAGCCGCGGTCGGTTCGGGAAGCACGCGAAGCACCTTGAGCCCCGCGATCTCGCCGGCATCCTTGGTCGCTTTGCGCTGCGCGTCGTTGAAGTATGCCGGAACGGTGATCACCGCGTCCGTCACCTTCTCGCCCAGGTAATCCTCGGCGGTCTTTTTCAAATCCTGCAGAATAAACGCGGAGATCTGCTCGGGGGTGTAGTCTTTGCCCCGAACACGCACCTTCACATACTCCTGCGGCCCGCCGACCACTTCGTATGGGACCATCTTTTCTTCCTGGCCCACTTCGCTGTGACGACGCCCCATGAATCGCTTGATCGAGAAAATCGTGTTTTTCGGATTGGTGATTTGTTGATGCTTGGCGGTCTGACCGATCAGACGATCGCCCTTCTCCGTAAAGGCAACGACTGACGGCGTCAGCCGGCTCCCCTGGGAATTAATCAGCACCTTTGGCTGATCTCCTTCCATGATGGCAACCACGCTGTTGGTCGTGCCCAAGTCAATTCCAATGATCTTCGCCATGAAACGGCTCCTTCTAGGATTGAACCCGAGGGAAATACCCGCGGGACTAGGCACGCTGTCGCAAAGAATGTGCCATGCATTTCGTCCGCCAGATCGCTCCAAGCCTTGCTCCTGCACGTACATAAGCGAGCACGCCCGATCAGCCAGCCGAGGCCGCGAGTGCCAATTCGACAGTCGACCTGATACTGCTGCCAGTATGGCAAGCGGATTTGCCTTCGGCCGGACCCCCTTTTAAGATCGCGCCGAGCATGGGCGAACAAGAAGTGCGAAGCATCGTTGACTCCCAAGCCGCGTTCACCGAGGCCAACGCCGTTATGCCAGGCGGAGTGAGTTCTCCGGTGCGGGCGTTCAAGGCGGTGGGCGGCACCCCCCTTTTCATTCGTGAAGGCGAAGGGGCTCATCTCAAGGACATCGATGGCAACACCTACGTCGACTACGTGGGAAGCTACGGCCCGCTCATCGCCGGTCATACCAACGAGCGGGTGGTCGCCGCTCTCTCCAAAGCCATCGGGCGTGGGACAAGCTTCGGCGCGCCCACCGAATTGGAGACACAGCTCGCCTCGGTCATCATCGGAGCACTGCCCGCCGTCGACATGATCCGCTTTGTGAACAGCGGCACCGAGGCGACGATGAGCGCCGTACGCCTGGCGCGGGCGGTCACCGGGCGCGACCTGATCATCAAATGCGCCGGCGGCTATCACGGGCACTCCGACGGGATGCTCGTGCAAGCCGGCAGCGGCGCGCTGACGTTGGGAACGCCCAGCAGTCCGGGCGTGCCGGAGGCAATCGCCGCCGCCACGATTGTCGCGCCGTACAACGACCTCGAGGCCGCCAAGTCGCTGTTTCAAGTTTACGCAAACCGCATTGCCGGGTTCATCATCGAGCCCGTTGCGGGAAACATGGGCGTGGTTCCGCCAGCCGAGGGATATCTGAGCGGCCTGCGACGACTCTGCGACGAGAGCGGCGCAATGCTGATCTTCGACGAAGTGATGACCGGGTTCCGCGTTGCCTGGGGCGGCGCAAGTCCTGTATGACCTCGCGCCCGATTTGACCTGTCTGGGCAAAGTGATAGGCGGAGGATTGCCGTGCGCAGCGTACGGCGGATCGCGAAAACTCATGGAACAGATCAGCCCCGCCGGCAAGGTCTATCAGGCCGGAACGCTCAGCGGCAATCCCCTTGCCATGGCGGGCGGCCTGGCAACGCTCGAAGTTTTGCAGGAAAGCGGCGCCTACGAGGCGCTCGAATGGCACGGCGCGATGCTCGCCAGCGGCCTCGCCGCCGCCGCGGAAGAGGCGAAAGTGCCAGTCACGATCAACCGCGTGGCGTCCATGCTCACCCCGTTCTTCACCAAAACCGCGGGCCAACCAGTCAGCAATTACGCCGACGCGACCAGTTGCGATACCGCCGCCTACGCGATTTTCTTCCATGCGATGCTCGACAACGGAATCTACCTGGCCCCGTCGCAATACGAAGCCATGTTCGTCAGCCTGAGCCACACTGATGAACTGGTTGAGGAAACCATCCGCGCCGCCGAAAAGGCCTTCGCCGCCGTCGCCAAGTCCCGCTCTTGAGTTGCAAGAGCCCTCTCAAGCTGCGCAGCCAAATTTGCTGCTTATCCCGCTCTTGCCCCTCCCCTAGTAGTCTGGGGGAGGGTTGGGGTGGGGGTTCGTCCGTCCGGCGGGCCGCGTCAAATGAACGATCTCCCCCACGCCCTCATTTTCAGGGTGTACCTTTTATTTGTGGCGATTGCAGATTTTGCGATCGTAGGGCGGGATTCATCCCGCCGTTTTCTCAGCCGGCCAACAAATCGGCGGGATGAATCCCGCCCTACTCGGAGCCGATCGCCACTTTCGAGCGCCACACCCCATTTTCAAGCGTCCCCCCCACCACTTGCGACTCGGCGGGACTCTCCTTATACTGCCCCGCTTTCGATTTGCCGTGGCGGAACGCGGCGGAAGATGGAACGAAGGTAGCGTATGCCGACAATCAATCAGTTGATCAAGAAGCCCCGCCGCGCCCTGCCGCGCATTAATAAGGTCAAGGATCTCCAGGCGTCGCCGCAAAAGCGTGGCGTCTGCCTGCAGGTCAAGACCATGACACCCAAGAAGCCCAACTCGGCGCTGCGAAAGATCGCCCGCGTGCGACTCAGCAACGGCAAGGAAGTTACCGCCTATATCCCCGGCGAAGAGCACAACCTGCAGGAACACAGCATCGTGCTGGTTCGCGGCGGCCGGGTGCGCGATCTTCCCGGCGTTCGATATCACATCGTCCGCGGCACGCTCGACGCCCTGGGTGTCGACGGGCGCAAACGCAGCCGAAGCAAGTACGGAACGAAGAACGCGAAGTAATAGACTAAAACCCTGAACCCCGAACCCTGAACCCTTTCCTATGGCTTACAAGAAATTCACCGCCAGCGAAGCAATGCTCAAGCCTGACCCGCGCTATAACAGCAAGCTGGTCAGCAAGTTCATCAACTCCCTCATGTGGGGAGGCAAGAAGTCGGTTGCGCAGAAGCTCTTTTACGAAGCCATGGATCTGGTGATCAAGAAGAACAAGGACGTTCCGCCGCTGGAGCTGTTCGAGACCGCGATCAATAACGTCAAGCCGTATGTCGAGGTGCGGAGCCGTCGCGTCGGCGGGGCCAACTATCAGGTCCCCATGCAGGTGAACAAACGGCGTCAGCAGAGCCTGGCGTTTCGCTGGCTGATCAACGCCTGCCGCGCCGCGGGCGGCCGGCCGATGCACGCCCGCCTGGCGGACGAGCTGATGGCGGCCTACCGCAAGGAGGGCCTTGCCATGAAGAAGCGCGACGACACGCACCGCATGGCCGAGGCCAACAAGGCGTTCGCCCACTTCGCCTGGTAGCCTTAAATCCGTACAATGCGATTCAATCGATCAAGGTCCACGAAGCGTGCTTCGTGGACTTTTGATTTGCGCGAGTGGTCCTGATTGTCGCACTGCCGGAAAAAACAAAAGCAAAGAGCCGCGAAGACGCGAAGGCGCGAAGACAAACGCGAAGGAAGATCGAAAAACATCATGTTACGAAAACGAGAAGCTGCGCGAGACTGAAGATGGCGCGGAGGAGATCCTTTCAACGCTGGGGAAGCGGGCCCCGTCGCCCTCGAGCCGTGGAAATCGCTTTTTTTTACTCTCCTTCTTCTTCGCGTCTGTCTTCGCGTCTTCGCGGCTCTTTAGTTTTCGGCTTGGCCCTGCTGGAGCTCTGTTGAGGAAGCACAATGGTGGATTTGAAAGACTTACGGGAAAACCCTGACAAATACCGCCGCGGGGCGGAGTTGAAGGGTGTGAAGGTCGAGATCGATGAGATTCTGCGCTTTGAAGCCGATCGGCTCGAAGCGCAGAAGGAATTCGAAAAAGCCCGGGCCGAGCAGAACGAGGCCAGCAAGCAAATTTCCCAACTGAAGGACGCGGCGTCGAAGCAGGCGGCGATCGCCCGCGTCGGCGAGATCAAGTCGCTGGTGAAGCTGGCCGAGGAGCGCGCCAAGGCCATGGAGGCGGCGCTGCTTCCGCTGTTGCTGCAGGTTCCCCAGCCGCCCGACGACGACGTGCCGGTCGGGAAGGATGCAACGCAGAACGTCGTGCTCTATCACTGGGGCCAGCCGCGGAAGTTTGAATTCAAGCCGCTGAATCACCTGGAGCTTGGGGAGAAGCTCGACATCATCGACTTTGCCGCGGGCGTGCGCATCGCCGGGACGCGGTCGTATTTTCTCAAGGGGCAGGGAGCTGAGTTGCATTGGGCCGTGCTTCGGCTGGCGATGGACATGATGGTGCGCGAGAAGGGCTTCGTGCCGATGTCCGTGCCGGTGCTCGTGCGCGAGGATGCGATGCGCGGCACCGGATTTTTCCCGGCGGGCCGCGAGCAGACCTATCACGTGGGCGACGACAATCTGTTTCTCACTGGCACCGCCGAAGTGGGGCTCACCGCCTATGAGATGCCGGACGGGGACAAGGTCACGCTGAGCGAGGCCGATCTGCCGCTCAAATACACGTCTGTCAGCACCTGCTTCCGCCGCGAGGCGGGCACCTACGGCAAGGACACCGCCGGCTTGTATCGCGTTCACCAATTCGACAAGTGCGAGCAGGTGGTCATCTGCCGCAACGATGTCCAGGAGAGCCGCCGATGGCACCTGGAGATGCTCTCGTACAGCGAGGAGGTGCTCAAACGGCTGAATCTTCCCTATCGCGTCATTCAATGCTGCACGGGAGACATCGGCGTCAAGAATGCCTCGATGATGGACATCGAAACCTGGATGCCCAGCCGCCAGGATCCCAAGCACCCCGGGAGCGGGTACGGCGAAACGCACTCCGCCTCGCGCCTCTACGAGTTCCAGGCGCGCCGTTTGGGTCTTCGCTACAAAGGCTCGGACGGAAAAATCCGTTTCTGCCACACGCTGAACAACACGGTGGTCGCCAGCCCGCGGATCCTCATTCCAATATTGGAGAACTATCAGAACGCCGATGGAACGGTGACGATTCCCGAAGCGCTGCGAACCTACATGGGCGGGCGGGAGAAGATTGGGTAGCCTGGCGTGCTCTCGTGCTTTCGCTCGAATCGCTGACGCAATTCGGCCCGGTCCGAAGTGACGGACAAATGCGGAACACGAATGGACACGATTTTCGCACGAATCTTCACGAAGCGGAATTCCTCCGCGTTTATTCGTCAATTGGTGCCCCCGTTACGTCTTCCGCGCGGCCGGGCGTTCGACCGCGGCTTCAAACTCGTCACCAGAAGCAAGTCAACGATCTCAATGGTCCCGTCGGCTAGCCCAATACCAATGGTCCGACCCGGCGGCGTCAGCGCCAGGAACTCCGGATGCATCACCGGCAGAGACCGACCGTCCGCCATGTTCACATCGAACGGATGGAATGGCTTGGCCTGGTGCATCCTGCGGATCTGCTCGATCGTCATGATCAAACCGTAATGTGCGCCGATTGGGAGGTCAAGAAGAACCACTTGCCCGCAGGCCAGCATAGCGAGACGTTTTTTTCACAACCGTCGCCAAGCGGTCTGCGGGTAGATTCACTCCCTATGTTCCGGGGTCACCGTCATCCCGCCCCGCCGGCGGACCGCCGGGGTTAGGAAAGGGGATCATAGCAAACAGCCCGCTTTACAATCCGGGACAACGCCAGTGACCGCCGGGCGGTCAACCCTTGTTTGTCGCTCGGAATCAGCGGTTCGGTTTACACAACTTTACAGAATTTTACGTATTCGGAATCGCCTAACGGGACGGGTCCAATTCTTTTGCGGTGCCGAAGTGCATCTTCAGGCCGTGAACGATGCCGGTGCCCGCGGTGGTCAGGTAATAGCGGTCATACTCCACCGCGACGGTGTTCCACCCGCCCGAGCCATCGGGAAGCTGGCGGGAGGCGGACTGAAGATCGTTGACGTTGCCATTGGCGTCCGAAGCGCCGTAATAGGCATACGAGGCCTGCTCTACCGGATCCCAAGCGCCGCTTCCCATCTTTCGGCGGCAGAACTTCTAACGGGACGTCCCATTAGAAGTTTTCATCCATAGCAGTCTTTCCTCACCCAGGTTTCGTAGTGTTATAGTCCTGAGAGAATATCGTCAATTTCTGTATTCTCGTCTATGTGAGGAATCAGAGGATGCACGGTGCCGCGCAGTGATTGGATGATCGCCTCCCATAATAATTCATCTGGCACCGACGCCAGTTGTGGCAATCGACGTAGATTTGAATAGAGTTCGCCAAAGGTCCTCGGCGGAGGGTCGGCCCAAATCTCGCGACGCGACACCGCGAGCCGGCTCTCCAGTCTTCGTGCCATGTCAATGTGCTCAATTCCCATCACCGGACCCTTCGAGCCAAAGCACGTCGGCGGTTTCACGGCGCCGATCATTTGCAGCGGCATTTGAGGGAGCAGTATATCGACAGCGATGTGACAAGGAGGAGTGCTCCCTCGATTGCACCCGCACCGCCATACGCGAGGAACGGACTCGTCCCACCGCGCACAAGAGCGAGACCGCGTCCGGCCATCAGCGACTCATATACGCCATCGAACCCAAACTGCTCGGCGACTGCCGCTACGGCAGTGCGTAATGTTCCAATCGGCCCTCCCTTCAAATAGTCGGCGTAGGAACCTGGATCCAGGAATGGGTACGACAACACCTTGGGGAAATAGGGAAGATTCGGAAGCGCACCACCGAGGCCTCCAACTCCAGCCGCTCCCGCGAGTGACTTCTTCTTGCAATTGAGGTAGCAAAGTATCGCCGGATCGTTTGCGAGGCTCTTGTTCCACGCGTTGTTCATAGCAGCCTGTACCGACAGTTCTTCCCGAAAGAACTTAAATATCTGTGCGGCTGAGAGCTTGCTGACGTCCCATCCTAAAGCTTGCGTAGCATACAGGGCACTTACGGTATCGACGCCGCTCCCGTAACCATGCGCCTCGCCAGTTTGCTTCTCGATGATCGCGCGCAGCTCGTTAAACTCGTCGCGGGAAATCTGGCCCGCAAAGCCCGAGTCGGAATAGTAGTCGCGGCCGGTTGGGTCTCGCCGGCCGATGGGGGAGTTCCCCTCAAGAGAGTAAAGGCTTGCGTTTTGGCGGTATCGGTCGTCTCGCTGCAGCCATGAACCGATGAGCGCGCTGAGCACACGATTTCGATCATTTTGCAGGGCGCTCTCTGCGTCTTCGTACCAGCCCTGAAATCCTATGCGCCATGCATGGCTACTGAAGCCCGAAATACTCCATGAAGCATTCATGACCGTTCGAACGCCGTACGGATCAAATAGATAACGTTCAATTACGGTCCCGGTGCTGTCGGTAACGGTCGTTAGATTAAAGTTTGCGTCTTGTGTGCCGTATAGCCGTTGCGGCGTGGCATCATCGCGGCAGACCAGTTCGTCGATATAGCGAATCCCCCAAACGTACTGATCGACCATGCTTCCGCCGACTTGCTCTTCGATATCCTGCCAGTTGCTCGTGAAGTAGAAATCGCGAGTTTCCGAGAGCACGCCCGAGGTATATGTTTTCTTCACGATCCGGAAGTTCCGGCCGTCATACTGATACTTACCGACCGGATTTGCTGAATCATTGATGCTGACCATCCGGTTCCATGCATCGTATGCGGCGGCAAAGCTGTTCGTCGGACTCGCCGGCTGCGGCATCGTTATTGTATTACCCGCCGCATCGTATGCCGGGACGACCCAGGTCGGGCCGGTGCTTTCTGTAATGTTGGTGATCTCGTTGACAGTGTTCGCAGTGCGGGTTTGATCGAGATCCGTCGTTCCGCTGGCCTTGGTCGTGAAGTTGGCCCAGTTGCCGGTGGGATCGAGTGTCCAGTCCTGCTCGATGCTTGGCGTTCCCGTGATGCCCGTTTGGGTGCCGTTGAGTACACCCCGCTGCATTTCGGTAAGGCGATTCAGAGGGTCGTACACGTAGAACTCGTCGAGTCCCGCGGTCATGGCGGCGGTGCCGACGACGTTGGCTTTCCAGAGACGATTGGAGTTCTGGTCGTAGCCGTATTTGTAGCGGTCGATATCGCCTGGCGTGCTGGCGATGTTGTTCTGCCAGCGCTGGTCGATGATTCTTCCGAAGAGATCGATTCCGGCGAAAGTTCCCGAGGTTCCACCCCACAAATCCAGCCAGACGCCGGGCTCGGGGTAGGTGATTCGGATGACCTTGCCTGCGCCAACGTACAGATATTGCGCCAGCGTCGTGCTTCCGCTGGTGGTGTCGATGATGTCCTCCACTCGGCCCAGGTAGTCGCTCATGCCGCCAGAGGTTCCGAAGCTATAGGTGATCTGGCGGGCGTTCGGGTAAGTCAAGCGATTCAATCGAACCTGATTCGAGCTCGAAGCGCCGGAGTCGTAGCCGTATTGCACACTCGGTGTTGAACTGCCGACTGCGCCGGAATGTTCCTGGTCATCTTTGCTGAGCTGGCTGAAATCGTTGTACGTAAGTTTGAACTGATTGAGGATCGTGCCAGCGCCGGGCGTGGCGTTATCGGCGCTGGTGATCATCGAGACCAAGCCGCGAATTTCGTACGCGCGACTGATCCGCAACACCGCGCTGTCGGTATTCGCGCCGACCGTGGTGACGCCATCATCGGTCTGCCGGCCAAGCGCGTTGCGCGTGAAGGTCCGGACAGCTCTCCGCTGATCGGTGAAGGTCGTCTGCTCGCCGAGTCGATTGTAGTTCGCGAATGTCGTATCCACTGGATATGCCCGTAGGGAGGCCCACTGAGCGGCGGTGAGGCTCGTCCACTGATCGGCGGTCAGTGTCGCCCACGAAAGATCGGTGTTGGGATAAATCGTCGCTCGGAGCAGATCGTTGCGGGCGACGCCGGAATTTGCCAGTGTCGTGCCGTACACCCAGGTTGTGGTCTGGTCGCCGGTGCTGGAGTTCACCGCTGTCATCGTCCGGATCAGGTTATCTAACGTGTACGTGAAGTTCGTGGTGCGTGCGAGCCCGCCGAGGTCCTCGGTTGTCTGCGTCGTTCGATTGGCGTTGTCGAAGCCGGTCTGGTTCAGGACGCCCATCGGGTCGGTCGCCTGGTAGGGCCGGCTGGCATCATCGTACGCGGTTGAAGTGACAAGAACGGACGCCGAAGACGAAGGCGGTGTACTGGGCCGGGTGAAACTCGCGATTGCGCCATAGTTGGCACTCGCGATTCCCCGATCAACTCCGTCGAACCAGCTTGCCGTGTACGAGACGCGGGCCTTGGGATCGCTGCTGTACGACAGTGCGCCCGTGCTTCCCGTTCCGCTGGCAGGCGCGTCGTTGAGCCGCTGACTCATTGCGGAACCGACGATATTCCCCGCTTCGTCGTATGTGTTGTCCTTCTGCTCGACGATGATATCGCCGGACACGGTCGTCGCTTGCGAGTAGCTGACGCCCGACGTGTTGTAACCGCGGTAGCTGGACATCACCCAGCCGACGCCGTTGTAGGTTTGCTTGGTGAAGACTTTGCCGGCTCCCTCGCCGATGCTCTGCAGAACATTTCCCGAGGGGTCGTACCAGGTGTTTCCAATCAAGGCGTTTCCGACGTCTCCGGTGCTCACGTTCACTGCGTAGGTCAGCGTCTGATGTGCGCGGCTGCGAGTCAAATGGGTGGATCCCGCGTATGGGTCTCCCCAGCCTGTTTGGGGATCGCCGGCCTTCGAATATTCCCCTTGCTCGGTTCCAATTACGGATTGAGTTTTGCGTGCTGGTTCCCACGTTTGCCAACCGGAGGGCCAAAATCCCGCACCGAGAGGCAACTGGCCTGGAACACCCAAATCGATACCGATCCATTCGTGTCCGCCGATTTCTTTCCTTTGATTAAGAGTGACGCCGCATTTGGGGTCGTCCTCCGCCGGAACATGTTGTGGCGGAATGAGCGATGGCCGTGTCGTCGGCTGTTTTGTTGGACCAGCTTGTAGCCCTATTGGGTCAACGTATTTCAACGGATTACTGTTGATATACTGATATAAATTACGCTCCATTGAAGATTTCAGAGGATCCCGGCTCAGCCAAAGTCCTAGCTGGTGAAGATATCGATTTCTTGCGTATATCGCGTTGCTAAAATTATCGTAGTTGAGTCCTTGAAATCCTACCACCCATCCATAGCTGCTTGTGTAGATGAGGCCCCACGAGCTGCTCAAAATAGCACGCTTTGCGTACGGATCAAATACGTATCGTTCGACGACAATGCCGCTGGCATCGCTGATGCACGTCAGATTGAAGTTGGCATCCTGCATGGCGTAGAGGCGTTGGGGCGTAGCATCGTCGCGGCAGACCAGTTCATCAATGAAACGGACGCCCCAGACGTGCTGATCGACCATACTTCCGCCGACCCGCTCTTCGATGCTCTGCCAGTTGCTGGTGAAGTAGAAATCACGGGTTTCGGAGAGCGTGCCAGACGTGTAGGTTTTCTTGACGATGCGGAAGCCCCGGCCGTCGTACCCGTACTTCGCCACGAGCGTGGGGAAGCTGTTAAGGTGACATTCACCGTTTTTATTTGCCTTTTTCCGGCATCTTCGGCCTGCCTCTCGGATTCAGGAAGCTGTTAAGGTGACATTCACCGTTTTTATTTGCCTTTTTCCGGCATCTTCGGCCTGCCTCTCGGATTCAGAGTGTACTGCAGCGCCATCCGGCCCGCCATTTTCAGGGTCCAGGGATCGCTTCCCAGCGGCCGGCCACGCTCGAAGCTAAGTGCCACCCGTTTCACGGCGGCCGGATCCATCGGCTCGTTCACCAGCGCCGTCCAGTTCTGCGGGCGGTCGATCGGCCAATCGCCGAGCAGTTGTCTCGCCAGCTCTTTCTGGCAGCCCAGGCTCGACCAGTGCCAGTCCTGCGCCCGCTCCACCATCTTCGCCCGCAATGGATTGGCTTCCACATAACGCAGCAGTGTCAGCAAATGCCCATCTTCCCGGACAACGAAGCTCTTGTAGGCTCTGTCTGACGGATCGAGAACCCTCAGGTATTTCAGCATGATAGCGAGTTTGGCGAAGCTCAAGAAGTTAAGAGCCAGCTTCTCATAGCGTGTTCCCAGCCGACGACATTCCTTGAGCCATCCGATAGCACACTCGATGCGGCTTCGTTTGCGGTAGCTGCTTTTATCGAATCGCTCGCCCTTTGGTCGTGGCTGATTGGATTTGCGCGGGATGACGGCTTCGATCCCGCAATCGGCCAGGAACTGGCGAACGGTTTCGTAGCTGTACCCTTTGTCGCCCGCGATCTTCCCCGGCCAGCCGATGTGCAGGGGTGCTGCACCGCGTGCATCACCTTGTGGAGCTGCGTGGATTCGTGCGTTTGCCCCGCGGTAACGGTGACGGCGAGCACAAGGCCCTTTCCGTCAGTAACCACGTGGAACTTTGATCCCCATCCGCCGCGCGAGCGGCCCAGCGCGTGGTCGGCCGGTTCGAAGTCGAGGCCGCGCCCCCTTTTGCGCGCCCGGCGGCAGCGCGAGAAGCACGCACATTGGAGCCGTCGACGAGCCAGAGATCCCAATCGATCTTGCCCTCCTTGTTGAGTCGAATCCGCAGTGCTTTGAGGATGCGATCGAAGAAGCCTTCGCGCCGCCAGCGGTTGAAGCGATCATAGACGCTCTTCCATTTCCCGTAGCGTTCGGGCATGTCTCGCCATGGAGCTCCGGAGCGAAGAATCCAGAGCATCCCATTGAGCGTGATGCGGTGGTCGTTCCATCGTCCGCCACGTTTTTGTACGGGGAAAAGTGCCTTGATCAGGTTCCAGTGATCATCCGTGAGTTCGTAGTGCGCCATCTGTCCTCCATGTGGAGAACATCATGACGATCATAGAAGAACGCGCAATACCTAACGAGCGCCGAACATTCGATCCGTCAGACAGAGCCTAGCGACCCTGATAGAGATGGCCGCTGGTCCGCCGATAATGAGCACGGTACCGCTTCACGTGCGTATTGGTCAGCCAGGAGAAGTACCTCGCCAGGTCCTGATCCCGACGCGGCCGCACCACCATGTGCCAGTGGTTGGACATCAGGCAGAAGCCGAAGACTTCGATCTCGGCCCGTTCCTTGGCGTCGACCATCAGATCGCAAAACGCCAGGAAGTCTCCCGGCTTGCGGAAGATCTCCAGCCGGCCGTTGCCGCGATTGAGAACGTGGTAGACAAGACCCGCCGACAGCTGCGCGGGACGTGCGGGGCATAGTTGGATCATAACTCCGGCAAAAAGTCTGTCAATCAAAGATGGATGTCACCTTAACAGCTTCTGTTTCTCCAAAACCAGCTGCATCCCGCTCATGACCTCTTAAAATGTCAGACCAAATGTTTTAGTTACCGCCTCGACCAGTCGTCCGTCGGCGTCGTAGGTGACCGTTATCGTGGCCATTGGCTTCTGGCTATCACATCCTTTCAGCGGACGCAGAAGCTCGACTCCGGTCTTGTCGGCCATGACGTTGTGATCATAGAAGAAATGATGCCGGACACAGAACGCGCGCACGTCCGAATCAGTACTCCCCCGCGGCAGTTCAGTGCGAACCCATGCCTCAATTTGGTCTTGGTTGGGGCTAACAGTACAGCACCCTGCATCTGCTGCAAATAGAATTACGCCGACATTCAGCAATCCCATTAGGTGGCGTAGCATAGCAGCATCTCCAACTATCTCGTACCCGTTTATAGTAGACGACAGAACCAACCGAAACTTGAAAACATCGCGATGCCAATCTTCAGCAACCACAGCTCGGGCATTGAGTGCCGTCATTCGCCCCGACCGCCCCTGGTGGCAATGCCAACTCGTGGCCACAGCATGACTTTAAGTAGCACTTCGACGCCCAATTGCTATTCGTTCCCAGGAGCCGGTACGCAGCTTTATCGTTATTATTGAATTGTTTCTGCTTAGCCTGACTGGTTATGCAATCGCAAACTTTTGGATCCGCGTCCGTCCAATCGCCGTAATGCGCGTCAGGGGAAGCTGTTAAGGTGACATCCACCGTTTTTATTTGCCTTTTTCCGGCATCTTCGGCCTGCCTCTCGGATTCAGAGTGTACTGCAGCCCCATCCGGCCCGCCATTTTCAGGGTCCAGGGATCGCTTCCCAGCGGCCGGCCACGCTCGAAGCTAAGTGCCACCCGTTTCACGGCGGCCGGATCCATCGGCTCGTTCACCAGCGCCGTCCAGTTCCGCGGGCGGTCGATCGGCCAATCGTCGAGCAGTTGTCTCGCCAGCTCTTTCTGGCAGCCCAGGCTCGACCAGTGCCAGTCCTGCGCCCGCTCCACCATGTTCGCCCGCAATGGATCGGCTTCCACATAACGCAGCAGTGTTAGCAAATGCCCATCTTCCTGGACAACGAAGCTCTTGTAGCGGCCCTGATACAGATGGCCGCTGGTCCGACGGTAATGAGCACGGTACCGCTTCACGTGCGTATTGGTCAGCCAGGAGAAGTACCTCGCCAGGTCCTGATCCCGACGCGGCCGCACCACCATGTGCCAGTGGTTGGACATCAGACAGAAGCCGAACACTTCGACCTCGGCCCGTTCCTTGGCGTCGACCATCAGATCGCAAAACGCCAGGAAGTCTCCCGGCTTGCGGAAGATCTCCAGCCGGCCGTTGCCGCGATTGAGAACGTGGTAAACCAGACCGCCGATCGCGGCTCGAGAAGTGCGGGGCCTGGCCGCATGATATATTCAGCGGATGAGCATCGTCAAGAAAGATGGATGTCACCTTAACAGCCTTCCTGCAGGCTGCAGCACAGCCGTCTCGGCTGTGGCTTTTGAATCACAGCCGGGACGGCCTTGCTACTACAGGGGAATCTCCTCTGCCGGCTTCGCACCAGCGTGGAGAAATGCGCATCGTCCTGGACGGGGAAGGACTTGTAGCGGCCCTGATAGACCGATCCATATCCCACCCGATGGTGATGTTCCACCCATCGCCGGACATGTGTGATGGTGAGCCGTTGCAAGTTTCGTCCGGTTAGAAGTTTTCGCGGCGCATCGGATAGCGCAGGACACTGCGTGGTTTTGGAAATCGGTTCGCCTGCGGCGACACGGCGGGCATGCCCACCGGCTAAACGAGGAGGGAAATCCGCTGAAAGCACGGTCGGGCTCGGAAAATAATGTGCCACTTCGTGCCACTTTGCGGGGGAAGCTGGGGTCTGGACGTCCTGATTGCAAAATTCGGGCGACAGTAAACGTCGCATCGCAGACGGGGGATTTCGTAGTTTCAACGCCACGAATCGGGGCCGGAGGAGAGGAGAGGGAACCCAGGAGTCAGGAGTTCGAGACATCGGCTGCGGCCCAGGCGCAGAGCAGTTCCGACGGAGGATCCGTCGGCTTTTGGACACACGCAATCAAGGTGGATTACCGTCTGCGACAGCTGTTAGAAACGGGTTGAATGGATAACTCATTATGGACAGCGGAGAGCGCCGTCGAGGATTCTCGCGGAAGTCGAGGAATGGTCCGCACGGCGGCTCGCCGCTTTCGGCCATTCGAGGCGTACCTTAGGAGCCGCCGAGCGGACCCTACGCCTCGAACAGACCGAATCGTTGGCAGCGGAGAAGCCGGAGGCCAATCAATGTCGCATCGCGTCGAGCGAAAATGATACGGTGAGGCAATGACAACAGATCCGCTGGGACAGCCGCGGGTTCAGCACCAAGTCGCACTCTGATTGACGATGTGCGCAGACCATGGCCGAGCGCGTTGGGATCAATCAGCGAATGGCCACAAAAAACACAAAAACACAAAAAGGGAAAGAGAGAGGCGACGGGCAAGAGCAGAAAGTGAATCGGAAGCTGCTCTCGTGCGCGGCATCTCTTTGTTGTACGGCTAGAGTGAGGAAAGGGGGAGTGAGGAAAGGGGTCATAAGCCAATGTTCCGGCATCCGCATCATTCTTTCTTCTTGCGCGACTTTGATGTCCTCGGGCGGCCAATTGGGCGCAAGGAGCTTTCCGTCCCCAGCGCCCTGGCCGTCCGCTGTGATCAGCGATCATCGCCGTGGGGACGGCCGCGAGCAACCGCGCGGCGCAACGCAGCCAGTTCCTCCTTGGATTCCCCTCCGCAAGCCCGGCTTGCGCCTGACGCCGCGTCAATGAACGTCAATGAACCCAAATGAGCCGTCATCACTGGCATTTCATCTCCTCGGCTTTTAGACTCCCCGCGATGCCCAGGCAGAACATTCTCGTCACCGGAGCGGCGGGCTTTATCGGCTCGCACGCGGCGCAAGCGCTGCTCGAGCGCGGGTACCGCGTCATCGGCGTCGATAATTTCTGCGACTTCTACGACCGCACGTGGAAGGAAACCAATCTGAAGAGCATCCATGGGGAGCCGGTCGATGTTGAGGAAATCGACATCATCGACGGGCCGCGGATCGACCAGTTGGTGGCGCGGACGCGGCCGCTGGCGATTCTGCATCTGGCGGCGATGGCGGGGGTGCGGCCGTCAATCGAGCAGCCGGGGTATTATGCGCGGGTCAATGTGGAGGGGACGACGCATCTGCTGCAGGCGGCCGTCAATCACAAGGTCGGCAAATTCCTCTTCGCCTCCAGTTCAAGCGTGTATGGCAATCTGGGGCGGGTGCCGTTTCACGAGGAGGATCCGGTCGCGGAGCCGATCAGTCCGTACGCGGCGACGAAGCGGTCGGGCGAATTGCTCTGCCATGCGTATTGGCATCTCTACAAGCTTCCGGTGTTCTGCCTGCGGTTTTTTACGGTGTATGGGCCGCGGCAACGGCCCGACCTGGCGATCCATAAGTTCATCCGACTGATCGACCATGGCAAGCCGGTGCCGATGTTCGGCGATGGGACGACGAGCCGGGATTACACGTTTATCAAGGACATCGTCGCGGGAATTCTGTCGAGCCTGGATCATTGCGACCGGTATCGCATCTACAACCTCGGCGGCTCGGAGCCGATCACGCTCTCCGGTTTGATTGCCGCGATCGAGACCGCGGTGGGGAAGAAGGCAATCATCGAGCAACGGCCTTCGCAGCCTGGCGATGTGGAGCGGACGTTTGCCGATCTGACGCGGTCTAGCGCCGAATTAGGATATCAGCCAACGACCCCGCTGGCGGAGGGACTGCGGCAGTTCGTGGCCTGGTACCGGGAGTTCGGCGATCTGTATCGGCTGCCGGGGGATTAGGCCAGGTCATTCACCACGGATTACACTGAGGTCCCAAGAGGAAGAGCCGCGAAGGCGCGAAGGCGCGAAGACAGAAGCGAAGGTAAGAAAACGCAGGGCCGGAAGCCCCGGGATTTTGCCTTTGGTTTTTATGTGCAATTGAATTGTCTTCCTTCGCGTTTGTCTTCGCTGCTTCGCGTCTTCGCTGCTCTTTATCCCAGCGCGGCAAGCCGCAAGAGGAAGAGCCGCGAAGGCGCGAAGGCGCGAAGACAGAAGCGAAGGTAAGAAAACGCAGGGCTGGAAGCCCCCGGGATTTTGCCTTTGGCTTTTATGTGCAATTGAATTGTCTTCCTTCGCGTTTGTCTTCGCTGCTTCGCGTCTTCGCGGCTCTTTATCCCAGCGCGGCAAGCCGCAAGAGAAAGAGCCGCGAAGGCGCGAAGGCGCGAAGACAGAAGCGAAGGTAAGAAAACGCAGGGCTGGAAGCTCAGGGATTTTGCTTTGGCTTTTATGTGCAATTGAATTGTCTTCCTTCGCGTTTGTCTTCGCTGCTTCGCGTCTTCGCTGCTCTTTATCCCAGCGCGGCAAGCCGCAAGAGGAAGAGCCGCGAAGGCGCGAAGGCGCGAAGACAGAAGCGAAGGTAAGAAAACGCAGGGCTGGAAGCCCCCGGGATTTTGCCTTTGGCTTTTATGTGCAATTGAATTGTCTTCCTTCGCGTTTGTCTTCGCTGCTTCGCGTCTTCGCGGCTCTTTATCCCAGCGCGGCAAGCCGCAAGAGGAAGAGCCGCGAAGGCGCGAAGGCGCGAAGACAGAAGCGAAAGGTAAGAAAACCCAGGGCCGGAAGCTCAGGGATTTTGCTTTGGCTTTTATGTGCAATTGAATTGTCTTCCTTCGCGTTTGTCTTCGCTGCTTCGCGTCTTCGCGGCTCTTTATCCCAGCGCGGCAAGCCGCAAGAGGAAGAGCCGCGAAGGCGCGAAGGCGCGAAGACAGAAACGAAGGTAAGAAAACGCAGGGCTGGAATCCCCGGGATTTTGCTTTGGCTTTTATGTGCAATTGAATTGTCTTCCTTCGCGTTTGTCTTCGCTGCTTCGCGTCTTCGCGGCTCTTTATCTTTGGCTTATTGTCGGCCAGGAACATTTGCGCAGCGCGCGAAGTTTCGACAGATTGTGGCACGGATCAGAAGTAGGGTTGTGAAAGGGGGACTAACTCACCGGCTGCGGCACGGGCAGCAGCTCAACCCGCAGGCGATTGACCTTTTGAGGCTCGGCATCAAGGACGGTGAACTTCGCGCCGGAGTGCTCGAGCACAACGCCGGCCTTGGGGATTCGACCGAGCGTTGTTGAGATGAAGCCGCCCAGTGTTTCGTACCCGGCATCCTCAGGGAGCGACAGCCCCGTAAGCCGATTCAATTCATCGATCCGCAGCCGCGCGTCTGCTTCGCTGATCTGATCGTCAATCCTGCGGAACATCGGCGGCTCCAGCGGCTCATGCTCGTCGCTGATGTCGCCCAGCAACTGCTTGAGCATGTCTTCAATGGTGATCAAGCCGGCGGTGCTCCCGTATTCGTCCAGCACAATCGCGATGTGCACCTTCTGCAGGCGGAAATCATGCAGCAGATCGCGGAGCGTCTTGGTCTCCGGGATGAACAGGGCGGGGCGGGTGATCGACTTGATGTCAAAGGCGGCGGGCGTTTTGCCCAGAAGGTGCAACAGATCGCGTGCGTAAAGAATGCCGACGATCTGATCGAGCGTGCCGCGGTACACGGGGATGCGGGAGTGGCCGGTCTTCCTGATCTCGGCCTGAATCTGTTCCAGAGTCGAATCGACCGGCAGCGCCTCGATGTCGGCGCGCGGGCTCATGATCCGGCCGACCGTGGTGTCGTGAAATCCGATGGCGGATTCGATAATGACGCGCTCCTGCTTGTCGACGACGCCTTCCTTTTCACCCTCTTCGACGACGGCCAGCAACTCTTCCTCGATCTTGGCCGGCTCGGATGCTTCAGAATCGCCCATGGTGTTCTGCACCCGGTTTTCAACGAGATTGGTGATGCTGGTGAAGGGCGTCAGCGCCTTGGCAAGCACATGCAGCGGCGCCGCGGCGGCGCCGACGAACGGGACGCCGGCAATTTCCGCCAGTGCGTGGGGGAGCGCCACGGAGAAGAAGAATGTCAGAACCAGCGAAATTGCCGCAGCGAGCCAGAACGCAAGCACAGGGTGATCGAGGGCGCGGTGCAGGCCGTCAAAGAGGGTGAGCGCGATGAGGGTATTGCTGATGAGACGGACGACCGCGGTGACGATCAACAGTTCGCCGCGGCGTTGGATGGTGGGCTCCAGCCAGCGTAGTCGGCCTTGCCGCTCGAGGTATTGTTCGAGCCGCAGGCGGGAGATGTCGCGCAGTGCGTAGTTCAGCGTGGCAAAAAGCAAGGACGCGAGAGAAGCCGCGGCGACCGCCGTCACATAGAAATACGCAGGCATCAACGAACTCCACGGCGTTGGCGGCGGGCTGGCGCGGGGCGGAAAACAGGCCCTATTCCCAAAGCGGTGAGAATCTGATCTTCGCGGCGATGCATGGCCTGAAAACCCCGGTCGGTTTTATCGCTGAAGCCGCACAGATGCAACACGCCATGCACGGCATAGAGGAGCACCTCATGTTCCACTTTTCCACCGCGCTGTCGTGCCTGGCGGCGGGCTTCCGGAACGCAAATCGCTATTTCCCCAGAGGTTACCCGTCCACGCGGATCTGTCTCCAGCGTGAAAGTCAGCACATCGGTCGGGCCGACAATTCCCAGAAACTCGTGGTGCAGTTCTGACATTTGCCTGTCGCCGATCAGTGCGACTGATAACTCCCCCAGGCTGGGCCGCAGCATTGCGTGAACTTTGCGCAGGCTGGTCCGCAGCAGCGGAACGAACTTGGCGGCGCTTGCGGTGGTGGAAATCGCCAGATCGAGCTTGGAGACGGAGTCGGCGCTGCGTGAAATCTGAGAGCTTCGGGTCATGCGCTCCGCATCGCTGGCCCCTGCGACGAACCGGGCGCCGCGGAAAGGCCGGCAGTGGAGGGGTAGGCGATGCGCCCGTGGTAAAACGCGACGAGGGTTTTGATCATCGACCGCTCCATCTGCTCCAGATCCTTCATGGTCAGGGCGCATTCGTCGAACTGACCGTCGATCAGCCGTTTCATCGCCAGGTCATGCACCAGCGCCTCAATGCGGCTCGCATTGGGCTCCACCAGGGTGCGGGTCGCGCTCTCGACAGCATCGGCCAGCATCACGACCGCCACCTCGCGCGTTCTGGGCTTGGGACCGGGGTAGCGGAATTGATGCTCACTGATGGCCGGCATGTCCGGCTGCTGCTGCTCGTGCTGGGAGCATGCCGCGCGATAGAAGAATTCGACGAGCGTCGTGCCGTGATGCTGCTGAATAAATGGGACGATGCTGGTGGGCAGGTTGTACTCATGCGCCAGCTCGACGCCGTCGCGAACATGCCCGGTAATGATCATCAGCGACACGTTGGGGCTGAGGTTGAGATGGCGGCTTTCTCCGCCGCTCTGATTTTCGACGAAGTACTCGGCTTTGTTCATCTTGCCGACGTCGTGGTAGTACGCCGCGACCCGGCAGAGCAGCGCGTTGGCGCCGATCGCCGCCGCCGCGGCTTCGCTGAGCGTGGCAACCTGAAGGCTGTGGTTGTAGGTCCCGGGCGCTTCGCTCTGCAGCCGGCGGAGCAGCGGCTGGCTCACATCCGCCAGTTCGAGCAGTGTCATCGAAGTGGTGATGCGGAACGCCTTCTCAACAAAGGGGAGAATTCCGAGCACCACAAAGCCCACGGCCAAGCCGGCCGCGCCTGCGTAGAGGCAGTTCTGCAGAACGAATGGCCATGGGTCAAACTCGATCAGTCCGGAAGCTGCCGTGGCAACGACCATCGCCAGCGCCGCGGCGCCGCCGACTTCGATCAGTTTGCTGCGGGTGCGGATTTCATCGAGCATGAAGCAGGTTACCAGCACTCCAACCCAGATGATGATGAAGAACGGCACGCCTTCATTGAGCGCCAGGGCCGCGAGGGTGCCGTGCATGCTGGCAATGCCGATGCCGAATCGCTGGTCGTAGGCAATCGTCAGAATCATCGCCACCAGCAGCGTCGGCGCGATTCCGAACAGATAGAGCGGCCCGTTGCTCAGCCCGGCAAGCTGATTGAGCAGCAGCATCGCCAGCAGCAGGCCCGCGATGGCGATGGCGCGGGCGTGATTCGTCACGATCCTCGGCTGATAGCGCACGATGTAGCCGCTGATCACAATGGTCATGATCAGCGCGAACAGGGCGGTTCCGAGCTTCGCGCTCCAGCGGGTTCCCTTGATCGTCCGCAGATATTGATCGTTTTCCGCCTTGAGCAGTTGCCAGTCCTGTGTCGTCAGCGTCCTGGAACCGGGAACGAGCATGAAGTCGGCGGGATAATGGCGCTGACCGGCATTGGGCGACACGCTGCTGAACGCCGATTGACGCGCCTCGGCGGTGGCGAAGTCATCGTACTGGTAATTGGGCTGGAGCACCGCAAGGGTGTAGTCCACGATCATCGGCCGCAGAGACAGCAGGAAATGGGCTTGCACCACGTCTGCGAGAATCGCCCGCAAGTCGTCGGATTGCGGGGCGAACGTGCGCTCGGGAGCGATAATGCCGGCGTTGTCGATGTGAATATCACGATGCGCACGGATGTCCTGCATGCGCTGATCAGCAGGAAGAATATAGATGGGCCATTTCTGGCCGCCCGCAACAATCCGATACTCCCGCAGCGCCTGCACGTATGCCGTCACCCGGCGGACGTAGCCCTTGCGCTGCTCGGGGGCGAGATATCGGCGCAATGCAGTGATGGAGCCGCTGTCGAAAATGTCGCGCAATTCCTTCGGCTGCGAATCCTGGCTGCCGACGGCCAACTTGTCGGGAAGATCCAGCAGCGACTGCTCCAGTGAAGCCCAGATATCGGTGTTGGGAATCGCGTGATAGACCCGCGGCTCCTGATCGGCGCGGTCGCGCTGGGCGCGGAGGAGCTGGTCGGGATCGTTGTAGCCAAAAGCAACCCGGCTCACGATGTCGCTGGCAACCCACTGCCCGGGGCGATACTGCATCACGCCCTGGCGGAGCACCAGAATCATCGTCGCCACGAGGAAGAAGACGGCTGCGATGCAGATGGATTCGACCACCCCGTCCTGGCGGAGATGGTGCACGCGGAATCCGGAGGTTTCCGCGCGGCTCTTGCGGCGGATTTCCTCGCGGCGGGCCCGGCTGGACTCGATGGAAGGCATCATTCAATGCGGCGTTCCAGTCTAGGACTGGCCGCCGCTCCTTTCGTAGGCGTTGACAATGCTTTGCACTAGCCGATGCCGAACGATGTCACTCTGTTCGAGCTCGACGATTCCAATTCCCTTGATTCCCCGGAGCTTGCCGATCGCGTCGACCAGACCGCTGCGCGTGCCGTCCGGGAGGTCGACCTGGGTTGCGTCGCCGGTGACGATCATCTTCGAATCATGCCCCAGACGCGTCAGGAACATCAGCATCTGGGCGGCGGTCGTGTTCTGCGCTTCATCAAGGATGACCACGCATTCGTTGAGGGTTCGCCCCCGCATAAACGCCAGCGGGATGACCTCGATCACATCATTGACCATGAATCGCTTCACCTGGTCAAAATCCATCATGTCGTGCAACGCGTCAAAGAGGGGCCGAAGGTAGGGATTCACCTTCGCCTGCAGATCGCCCGGGAGAAACCCAAGGCGTTCGCCCGCCTCGACGGCGGGGCGCGCCAGCACCAGCCGGCGGGCGCGGCCGGTCTTGAGCATGCTCGCGGCGGCAGCGACGGCCAGATACGTTTTTCCCGTGCCGGCCGGTCCGATGCAGAAAGTCAGGTCGTGATTCTGGATCGCGTGGAAATAGCGCTTCTGGCCCTCGGTCTTGGGCCGGATCGCATGCCCTTTGGCGTAGACGTCGATCTCGTCGGCGGAGCGCTCGCGCATCTCGTCAACCGCGCTGCCGATCGCGCCGCCGACGTCTTCCACGCTCAGCCAGTCCTGGCGGCGCAGCTTGCGCTGCATCTGTTCCAACACTGCTGCCGCCCGACCGACCTGCGTGCGGTCGCCCGAGAGGCGCAATTCGTCCTCCCGGCTGACGACTTGAACGCCGAACGTGTCGCGAATCATGCGCAAATGCCGATCTGCAGACCCAAACAGGGCCAGCTTCTTATCCGGCTGCTCGACAGTGATATTGAGGTCCACGGTTCGGAGAGAACAACGTTTATGCCATTGGCATTTTTGCCTTGGCTCATCGCAGTTGGTTCGGGGACATTGTTGCCAATCCGCGCCAGGATGTCGAGAAGCGTGTGTTCCAATAACATCGCGCAGCGAGGTCCAAGTTGCCGATGAGCTGCAACCTATGCCAGATATGACGGTTATGCGCGGAACGCGAACAGGCTGAAAAGCAGGTAAGCGAACGGGGCCGCAAAGAGCGGACTGTCAATCACGTCCAGAATGCCCCCAAATCCGGGAATGAGCCGCCCGCTGTCTTTGATGCCAGCATCGCGCTTCATCAGGCTTTCGAGCAGGTCGCCCACTTGTCCGATTCCGCCGATCACCACGCCAAAAATGAATCCCTTGTGCGGGCTGAGATAGACCTCGCGTACGAACAGCGAGCAGATCATCCCGACGAATCCGGCGGTGATCATTCCGCAGATCAGCCCCTCCCACGTCTTGCCGGGGCTGAGCCAGGCGATCAGCTTGCGTCGCCCCAGTGCTCGACCGCCAAAGTACGCGCCGATATCGGTGGACTTCACCACCAGCAGGATCATGAGGACGACCATGGTGCTGCCGTGGAAATACAACGATTGCTTGACGCGGATCGCCATGAGAAACCACGCCAGGCCTCCCAAATAGAGCGTCGCGAGCACAGTGCCGGCCATGCGGAGAATGGCGCGGTCTGTCTGGCGTTCCCATGCCCTGCGGCCCGCCGCCAGAAGCATCACGGAGACCACGATCATCGCCAGCGAGGAAGCCGCAACGATCTGGAACTTGGGAAGCTGCGTGAGAAAGGCATGGAGCACCAGGGCTCCGGACCCGAATGCGGCGATGATGCGATACGGACGCACCTGCTCAGCAGTAAACAGCGCGGCCAGCTCGGTTACCGCAAGCGGAAGGATAATCATCAGCACAATCAGCAACCCGACGCCGCCCAGCCCGTGGCGCACCGGGTGATCCTTGTGCGAGTTGATCATCCAGGGCTTGGTCCAGCGTTCGACGGCGGCATCAAGCCAGAGCAGGAAAAAGAGCCCCGCGAGCATCAGCGAACCAAACGTCAGGCGGTTTTTCAGCGCGGGTTCCATCAAATCAGAGGAGCGTATTGGTGCGATCCAGCGCACAAACCGCCGGTTGCGCGACGCGTAGGCGTGCAGCGCTTCGTGCAGGTTGTCGATGCCGAAGTCCGGCCAGAGCACATTGCTGATAAACAGCTCCGCATAACTGATTTGCCACAGCAGATAATTGCTGATCCGCATTTCGCCCGCCGTGCGCACCAGAAGATCCGGGTCGGGGATGCCGGCAGTGTAGAGGTGCTGGGAGATGGTCGATTCCTGAATCTGCTCGGGCCGAAGCCGGCCGTCACGCACTTCCTCGGCGATCGCCCGAACGGCGTCGGTAATCTCGGCCCGGCTGCCATAATTCAGCGCAAGCATCAGGGTCAGCCCGTCGTTCTTGCGGGTTTCTTCGAGTGTCGCCTCGACCTCGTCCAGGACGGGTTGGGGAAGATTGTCGAGTCGTCCGATCTGGCGAAAACGGATGTTGTTCTCCATCATCGTCGGGCGTTCCGTCCGCAGATAATCGATGTACATCTGCATCAAAAACGAGATTTCGCCCGGCGGGCGTTTCCAGTTTTCCAGGCTGAATGAGTAGAGCGTGAGGTAATCCGGCCCGCCGCGCTCGCGGCGAATGCGTGAACACTCCGTCACGATGGTCCGCACGACCCGCGCCCCCTGTTGATGGCCGCGAACCCGCTCCAGGCCGCGCTGCACCGCCCAGCGGCCATTGCCATCCATGATCACGGCAATGTGCCGGGGGATTCGCTCGGGAGTGATGTCGTCCAAAAGGCTCATGTCCGGTCCGTCCCGCCAACGATCCGGGGACTAACGTACGTCCGCGTCAGGCAAACGTAAAGGACGATAAAATCGCATGCCCAATTCCCCCAGTTTCGCCGGTTTGCCGCAGCACACGCGACGACAGGTGACGCGGGTGTAACTTTTATTTGTGGCGATTGCAGATTTTGCGATCGTAGGGCGGGATTCATCCCGCCGTTTTCTCAGCCGGCCAACAAATCGGCGGGATGAATCCCGCCCTACTCGGAGCCGATCGCCACTTTCGAGCGCCACACCCGGTGACGCTGGCGATAACGCGATAGACTTCCTGCCGAACTGATCGGTGGTACAATAGTCTGACGAATATCATTGATTCTCGGCGTGGGGTGGTCGATGCTTACCCGTGACGAACTTCGCACAATCGCCCGTGCCAGGAACGCTCACCAGGGCGGACGCGGCGCAAATGATTCAGGCAGTGCAGTCTCTTATGTCGGTTCTATAGCCACGATCGTGGACAGGCTGAGAATCCTTGAAGGGGAACTGTCTGGCGAGAAGGGCGATTTTTCCTTGTTCGCGCTACTGCTCCGGGAGGGCTCGCCAGACCGATGGGATTGGGCCGTTGCCGCACCGTGGCTCACGGATCGACGAAACTCCCTGGAATTCCTTTCCGAAAGGCTGTCGCACGCGCTCACGCGCCAGCAGTTGTTGATGATCTCCCGGATCGTGCTGCTGGGAGCGAAGGATCAATTTCTTCGCGCCATTCATCAAGCGGTGACCGTAGATCATGGGTTGGTGGAGATCTCCTCCCGCCAGTTTGAAGGCGTTGAGATTGCTCATGGTTTTATTATTACGAGCCGGATCGATGCATGAGATTAATTTGGCCCTGGGGTGGTTGTGCAATCGCGCATATTGATCGGCCGCGCGCTCGATTACAGCCGACAGCAGACGGATTGCGATTCGCTGGACTCCGCAACTTCTGGGAAACTCCGTCCGCTCGTGATTAGCGAACAGCCATCGCCGGCGCCTCAGCCGGCGTCGTCGTCCCTTGCGGCGCCGATTCCTCCGCCACATGGATCAGGTGATATTCGTAGGCATCCACCAGCGCCTGCCAGCTCGCGTCGATGATATTCTCGCTCACGCCGATCGTTCCGAATGCTTCCTTGGAACCATCCCGGCGCAGACGCCGGCACTCGATGATGACGCGCACGCTGGCCGCCGTCTCGTCCTTGGAGTTGATCACCCGCACTTTGTAGTCGGTCAGATGCACCTCATCGATCGACGCGTAGTGCGGCCGAAGCGCCTTTCGCAGCGCGCCATCGAGCGCGTTGATCGGCCCATCTCCCTCCGCGACGCGGTGCTCCGTGGTTTCTTTGACGAGCAACTTCACGGTCGCTTCGGAAATCGCATCCGATTCCCCCTGTTTCAGAACGCTTACCCGGTAGTGATCCAGCGTGAAAAATCGCTGATGCCGGCCGATCTGCTTGCGAAGCAACAGCTCGAAGCTGGCCTCGGCTGCTTCGAACTGATACCCGGCATTCTCCAGGTCCTGCACCGTTTCCAGCACCTTCCGCAGCGCGGCCTTGTCCGACTCGATGTCAAACTTCCTGCCCGCCTTGGCGGCGATGTTGCTCGCCCCCGACAATTCGCTGATCAGCACCCGCCGCGTATTTCCCACCAGCTCCGGCGAAACGTGCTCATACGTGCTGGCGTTTTTCTGCACCGCGTGCACGTGCATCCCTCCCTTATGGGCAAACGCGCTGCTCCCCACGTACGGCTGGCCCGACCACATGTTCAGATTGGCCGTCTCATAGACGAATCGGCTCGTCTCGGTGATGCGCACAGCGTCCCCGGCGCCAGGCACGAGAGGTTGTACTTGAGTTGCAGATTCGCGATCAGCGGCAGCAGATCCATGTTGCCGCAGCGCTCGCCCACTCCGTTGATCGTCCCCTGCACATGCGCCGCGCCCGCCCGCACGGCCGCCAGTCCATTCGCGACCGCAAGGCTTGCGTCATTATGCGTATGAATGCCTACCATGACCGACGCCGCGGCTTTCACCGCCGCGACCGCCTCGGCAACCTGCTCCGGCATCGTCCCACCATTGGTATCGCAAAGCACCAGCACCGATGCGCCCGCCTCCTGAGCTGCCATCAGCGTCTTGATCGCATATTCGCGATTGGCCTTGAACGCATCGAAGAAATGCTCGGCATCGTACACCACCGTCCGACCCGCCTCGCGGATAAAGCGGACGGAGTCGGCGATCATCTGCAGATTCTCCTCCGGGCTGACCGAGAGCACCGCCGTCGCGTGAAACTCGCTGCTCTTGCCGACCAGCGTGACGACCGGCGTTTGCGCATGCACCAGCGCCTGCATCCCCGGATCGTCCGAGGCTTTGATTCCCCGCCGGCGCGTCATTCCAAAGGCCGCGATCTTCGCGTGCCGGAAGTGGATTTGCCGCGCCTCCTCAAAAAACGCCGCGTCCTTTGGATTGGAAAGCGGGAACCCGCCTTCGATGTAATCCACGCCCAGCTCATCGAGCTTCCTGGCAATCAGGAGCTTGTCCTGCAACGAGAGATTGAACCCTTCGCCTTGCGTCCCGTCGCGCAGGGTCGTGTCGTAGATTTCGATGCGGCGCTGGTCGGTCATGAAAGCACCTGATTAAACTGGAAAACCAAGTTAAAAAAGAAGCCCTGCCGGCGGGGCAGGGCTGTCTCACTGTATTCGATCAACGAATAGCCCTCACCCGCGATGGATCGCGATCATAATCGTGGCCGGGGCAATTCGAATCGTCCGCCGATGCATAGGTGCAATCATAGCTGCCACCGCGCGAGGGTCAATGCGACGGCGGGAAATGCGATTGCGAGGGTGTGGCGCTCGAAAGTGGCGATCGGCTCCGAGTAGGGCGGGAGTCATCCCGCCGATTTGTTGGCCGGCTGAGAAAACGGCGGGATGAATCCCGCCCTACGATCGCAAAATCTGCAATCGCCACAAATAAAAGTTACACCCAATTGCGAGGGGAATGTGGGGATTGATAGGGGCGATCAAGCACTTTCCCCCCCTCTCCCGGTACTGCTCCGAAAAGAGATGTGGGAGACCCAGAAATGTCCAAGGCCCAATGGCCAACAAAATCCCAAATCGCAATGACCAGTGGGAGAACCAACCTTGGGCCTTGGACCTTGGGGCTTTGTTGGCCATTGGGCCTTGGACATTTCTGCTCTGAAAAGAGACGCCACCCACGCCACCCAATGCCAGAGCAACCCCATTTCACTCTCTCTGGGCGTGGGGCCCCCATGAAAAAGTCCGGGAGACGGTCGGGGTGAGGGTCAGTGTCTTCATCCGGGCTTATCCCACTCGGCGGTAAGACTCGCCGGCCAGTAGGCGGCGGGAACCATGACCACCGCCCCGGTATTTTGCGGATCGATCCACACAGGGAAGAAACTCCCCGAGAGAACGCCTTTGGGCAGGTGCTTGCGCGGCATCAGCATCGACGAGTGAAAGACCTGCCGGCCGCTGGTGAAAGCGCCAGGCACCTTCAATCGCATGCCACGCGTCATCTCATTGGTGAGCATCCGTGCAAAGACGGCGGATTCCGGGTCGGCCGGGTCGGTTCCCTTCGTGGCGAAACACTGGCCGGCGATCGACCGAAGCATGACGCGCGTGCCGTCAAAAAAGGGGTCGGGGCTGTAGATCACCGATGCGCCCGATTCGGCCGCGATCAGTTTGAAGAGATTGTTATTGGCCTGGACGATCGTCGCCCACACGACTTGCCCATCGCGCCGCACGCGCTCCTGGTGTTTGACATTGAGCCACATCTCATCCGCCGGGCTTTTCTCCAGCCACTTCGGCGGCAACACCGTGAGATACGAGCCAAGACCCGGATCAAACGTCCGCGGCGCCGGCCCCAGGAGGTGACGGATCGATTCAATCGGCGACAAAACCCGCGACGGCGTCCCGCCGCCGGCCCGCGGCATAATCACCGGGTGCGTGGTGGGAACAAATGTCGCCGCCGGCTTCGTCGCCGCCGCCGCCCGTCGCTTGGGCCGGTTCGAGCGCCGCACGACGACAATCGCCGTCACCACAATGATCGGCAGGAGCGCGGTGAGGACGCTATTGCTGTCGCTCGGGCGCGCTTCCAAAATGATATGGCCGAAGATCATGCGGAAATTTTAAGAAACGGAGCCGAGCGCGGCCACCATCATACCAATGGCACCGCCGCGCAGTTATCGCGTCAGCGCAGTCGCGTCAGCCCAGACCCGCTCTTGCCGCCCTCGGAAAGCCAACGGATTGCCATCCGTTGGTCCTCCCGTCAGTGACTCGCGCCTGTCTGCTGCTCCAATCAGGATATCACCCCGTATCGGTGGTCAGCACCTTCAGGTAGGCATCGTACGCGTACACACGGTCTCGCTTCCTGCCGGTGGTTTCGCGGAGAATTCGGGCTTGCCTGAGTGCGTCGATCGCTTTGCCTGCCGTCGGCTTCGTCACGTTGAGCAGCTTGATCGCCGTTGCCAGGGTGACGATGGGGTGGGCGGGCATCTGGTCGAAGAGCCGGATGGCCGCAACGGTGGCCGAGGGATGGTTCGCCAGCCGAATGCGGTCTTTGCCAATCAGCAAAAACAGTCGCTGCGCCGCCGACACGCCGTCCTGGGCGGCTTCGCGGACGCAGTCCAGAAAATAGCCCGTCCAGCCTTCCCAATCGCCTTGGGTCCGAACCGCACCGAGCAGCCGGTAATACTCCTCGCGGTGCCGTTTGAACGCTACGCTGAGGTACAACAGCGGCAGTTTGAGAAGGCCCCAGTGCTCCGCGAGCAGCGCGATCAACAGTCGACCGATACGGCCGTTGCCGTCCAGAAATGGATGAATGGTCTCGAACTGGACGTGGGCCAAGCCCACCCTCACCAGCGGTGGCAGCGGGTCCGTAGCATGAATCCACTTCTCCAGCGCCGACATCGCACCGGCCACTTCGTCCGGCGGCGGCGGGACGAACCGGGCGTTGCCGGGCCGCGTACCGCCGATCCAGTTTTGCGAACGTCGGATCTCTTTACTAGCGCAGTCTGCACTTTTAGCCGGTTCGCTTGCGAGCCGTGCCCTTTCGAATTCAATGCCACGAGCGACGGAGATAGTAGTGTGCACCATCCCGAACATGTGGACGGTGAGTACAAGCATCCGCCGCCCAAGGGCAAGTACCACAATCTGCACGAACTCTCCAAAGCGCTCATGCAGCGTGACGCGGTGCGCATCGCAACGGAACTTCGGCAGTTCGTTGCTGATGCCATCGCGGAAAACCTGAGTCGCAACGGGATTGAAGTTCTCATTGTCTCGCTGGATTCCCGGCACCTCCACGTCCTCGCTCGCTTCCCCGATCACAAACCCAGACACTGGATCGGCCTTGCAAAGAAGCACGCGTCGCACTCCGTTCGTCAGTTGGGCCTTCGCAGCGCCAAGGGCGGATTGTGGGCGAAGCGCTCGCGCGCTGAGCCGATCGCCGACCGGGGGCATCAGGTCGAAGCATTTGGATACATTCTCGATCACGCGAAGCGCGGGGCCCGGGTCTGGAGATTCGATCGCGCCGGTCCGTTTCCCCAATAAAGCCAACGGATTGCCATCCGCTGTTCCCCGATTTCCCATTTGCAATCCCGCGTTTTTTCCCATCGCTCCCCTCGTTCCCTCGCAGAAAATGCCCAACGGATGGCAATCCGTTGGCTTTGGGGCGCCGGCGCATGAAATGGAACACCGCGAGTGACGAAGGGCCTCAGCTTGTCCAGCAGATTTTATTCTGCACCGATCGCACGTCTCGGGCTTCGTCAAGTTGCACGACCCAGGCGCCCCCATCGCCGGCGAGTGGGACCGGGACGTAGCCGAAGTCGATTTCGACCCGTGACGAGGAAAGTCTTTTGACGCTCAGGACGAAGCCGTCGCTGGCGCCGGTGTAGAAGATCTGGTCCGGTGATTGTCCCCGGCTCAGCTCTTCGTTCGCGAGCGTAACCGCGAAGATGTTCGTTTCCGGGCTCCGCTCGATCGCGCGGAAAATCGCTACCAGTTGTTCGTCGGAGAGCAGACGGCGGGCCTTCCGAATCTCACGCTCGCGCGAATTGGATTTGCCGCGACTCATTTGTCTCCACTTTTAGCCGCCCCCAGGCATCCAGCATATTTTGCAGTGCCTCAAGAGACCTGCTAAAATTCAGGGCCATGGACGCCCGCGATCTCATCACCATCGACCCGGAAATTCTCGGAGGCACGCCGGTCTTCAGGGGAACGCGCGTTCCGGTCAAGTCGCTGTTCGACTACCTTGAAGACGACTACGCGCTCGATGAGTTTCTCGAATGCTTTCCGACGGTGACGCGTGAGATGGCGTGTCGCGTGCTGGAAAGATCCGAGTCCGCTCTTCTCGCGCCGGCGGCGCCGTGAAGATCCTGCTCGATGAGTGTGTGCCTTGGCCATTAGCCAAATATCTAACCGGCCATGAATGCCGGCCGGTTCAGCTCTGTGGTTGGGCTGGCGTTAGAAATGGCGAACTACTCCGCCTCGCCGAGCCGACGTTTGATCTCTTCATCACCTCCGATCAGAACCTCGCGTATCAGCAGAATCTCGCCGGGCGTCGGATAGCGATTCTTGAGCTCTCAACAAACAAGCTTCGTCGAATCGTCACGAACGTCGGCCTTATTCAGTCTGCGATCTCGTCAATACGACCGGGCGAATACCGTCGCTTGGAACTGCCGTAGCACGCTGAGCGCGTTGCGCGAAACCTTCAACTCATCCAAATCATCGCGCCGTCCAGCAATCGCACCGCACCTGATGCGTCGACTTCCACGAACCACGTTCCGCCGGCCCCTTCACTGAACGACGTCGAGTTTCCGAGTGTCTGCTGGAATGTCCATGAGAATTCGATTTGCAGGCGCGAGGCGGCCTGCCGCGTGATCTTCAGATGGAAGCCGTCGCTCTCCCCCGTGTAAAAGATCTGATCGAGCATCTGTCCCTGGTTCAGGTCGGCATTGATCTGCTCCACCGCAAACGACGACTGCCCGGGCCGCCTCATCGCCCGCAGGAGCGACAAGAGTTGCTCATCCGAGAGCAGACGCCGAGCCTTTCGGATCTCACGCTCGCGCGAATTGGATTTGCCGCGACTCATTTGTTGTCACTGGTTGCCGCACTCTAATGTTACGCAAGCGTAGATTGAGGAGGAAATTCTCTGTCCGGTTCGATAAGGTGTCCCGCACAGCTCTCCTGTAATGGATCGGTTGTCGGCACGTTATAATGACGGCCGTTGAAACCGACCGTTTACATCGAGACGACGATACTCAGCTACCTGACCGCCTGGCCGAGCCGGGATGTCATTCGACTCGCTCAGCAGGACGACCCCATGAACGATGACCCGATTGTCGAGGCTGTTCGACGCGATCGCGAGCAATACGCCGCGTCGTTCAACTATGACGTTCACGCGATCGCCGCCGACTTGCGCCGCCAGCAGGATCAGGAGGGTCGCCAGACGGTTCGCCGCGCGCCGCGCCGGCCGGAGGCGACGAAGCAGGGCGGGCGATCGTGGTCCCCGCGGATCCGTTTCCCGTTTCCGGCGCCGCGGCGTACAATTTGACCATGGAGTTGCTGGGTCGCGTCAATCATGGGGTGATCATTCCGCAGGGAGATGCGCATCTCCCCGAAGGTGCCGTGGTGCGCATCGTCTATGACCTGGCGCCGGCTGGAGCGGAAAAGAAAGCCGGGCACCGGGTGAAGTTGCCTATGGTCGACTCGGATAGACCCGGGTCGCTGCACCTCACAAACGAGAAGATCGCCGAAATCTTTGACGAGGAAGATGCATTTCCTCGCTGATATCACTGCGGCACGAAGGGGAAGAAGGGGGGCTGTTTAGCCGGCGAGCATGCTCGCCGGGATCCGCGGTACTCCACGGAGTTTCCGGAAATAGTTTTTTCGCCTGCGGCGACACGGCGGGCATGCCCGCCGGCTAAACGAGGAGGAGTTCCGCTGACAGTACGTGTGAGATGAAATTTGATGGCTTTGTCAACATTCACTTCCTCCTCGATCGGCACAGAGCAACTTCAAAAGTGTGCCAATTCGTGCCATTTCGTGCCACTTTACAAGGTGAAGCTGAGGTCGGGGCTTTCTGATTACAGATTCGGCCGGCAGTAAATGTCGCTTCGCAAAGGGGGGATTTCGTAGGTTCGACGCCATGAATCAAAACTTGCCCAAAGCACTTGGAGTTTTCGTTGAGCCGGGGCAGACGAAATCGCCGGGCGATGAGGCGCCGGAGGCCAATCAATCTCGCACGGGGTCCAGCGACCGACGATGCCTCGTTTTCAGCGTTCGGCGCGCAACTGTTGCGCGCGGTGTCGCGCGGGGACGGGAAGTATCCCGTGGCATGGCAAGGAGTTGGATGCCGGATGCGACATGCGGCGCTGCAAAATCTGTCGCGCGATGTCGCATTGCTGGAAGAAGGGACGAAGGCACGAAGGGACCCCGGCGCGCGGGACCTTGCTGCGGCACGAAGGGGAGGAAGGGGGACTGTTTAGGGAATTTCAGACTGCCTTTGCGAGCTCAGACGGCGGGGAAACTGCAATTCTGGCAGAGCGGGATGTCGATGTCCTCTTGTAAACTACAGCTTGGAAAGGTCTTACGAAACGCCAGGGGCGGCACGCTCTTTGATCAGTGGACAGGCTCGCACAACTGCACCCAACTAACGAAAGCGGAGGCCATCGAATGACTGTTGCGCAATCTGAGCCAACTGAAAAACTGGAATTCAAGACCGAACTCAAGCAACTCCTCGATCTGATCATTCATTCGCTCTACACGAAGAAGGAAATCTTTCTTCGCGAATTGATCAGCAACGCGGCGGACGCGATCGACAAGCTGCGATTTGAGTCGCTCAAAGATCCGTCGCTGGCCGAGGCGGGAAGCGAATGGAAGATCAAACTGATTCCCGACGAAAAAGCCGGGACGCTCACCGTCAGCGATAACGGCATCGGGATGACGCATGACGCGATCGTCGAGAACCTTGGCACCATCGCCAAGTCGGGGACGCGGGCGTTCCTCGACAGCCTGAAGGAAGCCAATGCCCAGGATCGGCCCGAGTTGATCGGGCAGTTCGGCGTCGGGTTCTATTCGTCGTTCATGGTTGCGGATCGCGTCACGGTGATCTCCAAAGCGGCGGGGAGTGATGCGCAGCCGGTGCGGTGGGAAAGTGATGGACAGGGAACGTACAGCGTGGGGCCGGCAGAAAAGGCGACGCGCGGGACAGATGTGATCCTGCATTTCCGGGACGACTCGAAGGAATTTCTGACGCCATGGCGGTTGCGCGACATTGTGAAGCGTTACTCGGATTACATCGAGCATCCGGTGGTGATGGATGTCGAGAAGGAGAAGGACGGGACTAAAACCACCGAAGAGGAGACGCTCAACTCCCGCCAGGCGATTTGGCTGCGGCCCAAGGCCCAGATCAAGCCGGAGGAATACGCCGCGTTTTATCGGCAGATCAGCCGCGACGGCGGCGATCCGCTGACGACGATCCATCTTGCGGCTGAGGGCGCGACGGAATTTCGCGCGCTGCTGTTCGTGCCGGAGAAGCGCGGGTTCGACTGGATGACGGGGCCGGAGAAGAAATCGTCGATCGACCTGTATGTCCGGCGGGTGTTGATCACGCACGATTGCGAAGAGGTGATTCCGTCGTATCTGCGCTTCATTCGCGGCGTGGTCGATTCGGCGGATCTGCCGTTGAACGTCTCACGCGAGACGCTGCAGCACAACCCGCTGCTGGCGAAGATCAAATCGAATCTCGTCAACCGCATCCTCAAGACGCTTGAAGAGATGAAGGAGGGCGAAGCGGAGAAATACCAGAAGTTTTACGAGGAGTTCGGGGCGTATCTGAAGGAGGGGGTCGGGCAGGATTACGTCAATCGCGAGCGGCTGGCGGATCTGCTGCTGCTGCAGTCGACCAAGACGGAGCCGGGCAAATACACGACGCTGGCGAAATATCTGGAAGGGATGAAGTCGGATCAGAAAGAGATTTACTATCTGATCGGCGAGAGCAGGGCGCTGATTGAAGGCTCTCCGTATCTCGAAGCCTTCAAAGCGAACGGGCAGGAAGTGCTGCTGCTCACCGATCCGGTGGATGAGTTTCTCGTCGCGTCTTTGCCGGCATACAAGGACAAGCCGCTGCACGCCGCCGACCGTGGCGATCTTCCCAAGGACGAAGCGTCGGCGGAGAAACTCAAGGCCGAAGCCGAGCAGTTCAAGACGTTGGTGGAGAAGCTCAAGCCGCACGTTCCCGAAGTGAAGGAGATTCGTATTTCGTCGCGGTTGAAAGAGAGCGCGGCATGTCTGGTTGCCGACGACGGCGGGATCAGCGCTCACATGGAGCGGTTGCTTGGGCGAATGGGCCGAGGCAGCGAGATCCCCGAATCGAAGCGAATTCTGGAGTTGAATCCGGAGCATCCGGTCGTCAAGGCGATGCAGGCAGTCGCGGACGGCCAGGGGGACGAGTCACGGTTGGCGACAGCCGCGCGGGTTTTGTACGATCTTTCGGTGATCGCGGAAGGGTCGCGCGTGCAGGACCCTTCCGATTTTGCGCGACGGGTGAATGAGCTGCTGGTCGCTTCGGTTTCGCGATCCTGAGCTGGCTCTCGGTATGCCCGCCGCGCCGGACTTGGGCGCAAGGGATGGAAGGAAGATTGGGTATCAGCGGCACTCTTGAGCAAGACGCACCTCGCACGGGCAGGCTGCCCGTGCCGCGGGGGAAGGTCTGCGCGACTGGAAGATCGCGGCGATTGCGATCGCGGTGTTTCTGTTGTTGTGGCTCCCGGCGGCGATCTACTCGCGGGGCTTTCCAGAGGCGGACGGATGCACGCACTATCTGTGCGCGCGGTTTGCCTTTCAAATTCCCGGCAATTTCGTGGACATGTGGGGCCGGCCAGTCTGCACGGCGCTCTATGCGGTGCCGGCGGTCCTGGGCGGAAAGTTTGGGGACTGCGCCACCAGCGCGCTGGTGGCCATCGGCTGCGGCATCGTCAGCTATCGCATCGCCCGCCATCAAGGCGATCGGCTGCCGGCCCTGGCGATGATCTTCACGCTGGCGCAGCCGATGTTATTTATTCACTCGCTCAGCGCGATGACGGAACTGCCCTTCGCGCTGCTGCTCGGGGGCGCGTTTCTCGCATTTCTAACCGAACGATGGGGCCTGGTCGCGCTGCTCGCGGCGTTGATGCCGCTCACGCGGCCCGAAGGATTCGGATTTATCCTCATCATCGCGGCTGCGCTGATCTGGCGGCGGCAATGGCGCTGGCTGGCGATTTTGCCGCTGCCGCTGCTGACATGGGATATCGCGGGGTGGATCATCGACTATCGTCAGGGGCCGTGGTGGCATTGGTTGATCAAGCAATGGCCCTGGTCGACGCACAGCATGTATTTCCCGGGCGATCCGCTGACGTTTGTCGCGGAGCTTCCCATCGTTGTCTCACCATTGATTCTGCCGGCGACGCTGCTGGGAATTTGGCGCAGCGCCGCGGAGAGAACGCGGCTTCGCGTTGTGACGGCCGCGGTTCCGCTGTTTGTGCTCTCGGTACACACGATTCTGTATGCCACAGGAAAACTTGGGAGCTACGGCGAAGCGCGATATCTGCTGATCGCGGCGCCGTTCTGGGGAGTTCTCTCGGGTCGGGGCTGGCAGTGGTGTTTTGACCGGCTCGGCTGGCCGGTCCCAGTTCGCTGGGCTGCAATTGCGGCGCTGGCGCCGCTGGTGCTGAACGCGTTTCATCCGATCGTTCCCTTGCGTCCGCCGCCGAGTTGGGTGATGGCTGATCGCGTCGCGCGGTGGTATTCGCAGAGCGATGCGCGTCGGCGCTACCCTTATCTGCTCTGCTCGCACATGGGTTTTTTCTATGCGTTGGACGTGAGCCCCAGTGGAAAGTCGATGCAGGATTGGACGCGGACGACGATCTTTCACCCGCCGCCGGAGACGCTTTTGATCTGGGATCCACTCTATGGTCCCAAGAACGCAAACTCCGATCGAGCAGTCACCCTGGAGGAAGTGCGCCGCGCCGGTTGGGAAGAGGATGCCGAGGCGGCCCCGTTTCTGGCGAGCGCTCCGGGATCGGACTGGCACATTTTTCATTCGCCGGAGCGAACAAAATGAGCGGGGCACAGCGTGATGCGGGAAGCGCTTCGAGGATGATGTGCGGGTGTTACCCCTTCGTCAGGGCGTGACCGTCTGACGGACAATGTTGGAGACACTGCTCGCGTAATCCAGGTTGCCGCTCCAGACGGCGGTGATCGATTCGCTGCCGATGGGAAGCATTGTGATTGTGAACGTCGCAACGCCGGCGGCGTTGAGCGTGCCGGTGCCGATCTGAGTGCCGTTGTCCATGAAGATCACTGCGCCGATCGGGATGCCGCCGCCGGGGCTTATCACGGCCAGGGTGGCGGTGAATGTAACGCTCTTGCCGAACTTGATGGCGGTGGTGGTGCTCTTGGCCAGCTTCGTCGTGGTCGCCGCCGGGTTGACCGTCTGAGCGAGCGCGGCGGAAGTGCTGGCGGTGAAGTTGCCGTCGCCGCTGCAGACGGCGGTAATCGAGTTACTGCCGACGGGAAGAGCAGATGAGGTGAAGGTGGCGACGCCGCCGCTGATAGTTGCGGTTCCCAGTACGGTTGAGCCGTCCTTGAACGCGACGACGCCGGTGGGGACGCCTCCGCCGGGACTCACGGCGGCCATGGTGGCGGTGAATGTAACGCTCTGCCCGAACTTGATGGCGGTGGTGGTGTTCTTGGTGAGCTTTGTGGTGGTCGCCGACGGGTTGACCGTCTGAATGAGCGCGGCGGAGGTGATGGCGGAGAAGTTTGCGTCTCCGCCGTAGACGGCGGTGATCGAGTTGATTCCCGCGGGGATTGTGGTGGTTGTCAAGGTCGCGATTCCACCCCTGAGCGTGGCCGCTCCGAGTGTGATCGATCCGTCCTTGAATGTGATCGTGCCGGTCGGAACGCCGGGGCCGGGACTCACGGCCGCCATGGTCGCGGTGAGCGTGACGCTCTGCCCGAACTTGATGGGAGCGGTTGTGTTCTTGGTGAGCGTCAACGAAGGGATGGTTTTGTTGACGATGAGACTCGCGGTCGTCGCGACGCTTCCCGCGGCGGCGGTGACGACGAACGTTCCGGCCGTCGCGCCGGCGGTGAGCAGGCCGGTTGCACCGATCACGTTCCCGGCTCCAGTTACGCTCCAAGTTATCGTCGGCGATGCGACGGTGCTGCCAAACTGATCGTAGACCGTTGTGGAAAACTGCTGCATGGCGCCGGCGTTGAGCGTGACGCTCCCGGGAGAGAGCGTGATGGAGGCATTCACCGCCGGGGTGGTGTTGACGGTTGCGAAGTTGACCAAGCCATTGAGCGATGCTTGAACCGTGTAATTTCCCTCGACGGTTCCGATCGAGAGAACGCCGTTGCTGTCAACGCCGGCGGATGCGCCGCTCGGTTGACCGATCAGACTCCAGACAGCGCCGGAAATCGCCAGCGGATTGCCAAATTGATCGACGCCGTCGGCGGTGAATTGATCGGTGCCGTGGGGACCAACCGTGGGGCTGGATGGAGCGACGTGCAGTGAGATGAGCGTCGGCATCACCGTGACTGAAACGGTGCTGGTGACGCTCAGGCCCGAGCCGTCGGCGATCGTCACCTGAAACCCGTACGTTCCGACCGCGTCAAACGTGGCGGCGGCGTTCTTAGCGGCATTGGCGCCATTGCTCACACCGGAAGCAAAGGAGATCGACGATGGCGCCGGGTTGGAGGGATCGGCGGTCCACGTGTAAGTGAGGTTGGCTTCGCCGCCATCGTCGGCGCCCAGGACGGACAGGTTCGCGGTGGCGCCGCTGCCATAGTTGGGTGAGGCGGTGGCGGCGGTCGCTATCGTGGGAGCGGTGTTCACGATGGTCAAGGTCGCGTCACCGCTGACGCTGCCGCTGGCGGCGGCGATTGTCGCCGTGCCCGCGGTTCCGCCGGCGGCGTACAGACCGGTTCCATCGATGGTGCCGCTGCTCGCCGACCAGGTGACGTTGGCGGGCATCGGATTGTTGAACTGATCGAACGCGGCGGCGGCGAAAGCCTGCGTGCCATTCAGCGGCACGCTCGGGCTCGCCGGGCTCACGGCGATGCGGCTGAGGACGGGCGCATTCGCGATGCTGCTGGTATTGACCAGATCGACGGCATCGTAGATCTGGTATCCCGAATAGAGGGTGCCGGTGGATCCGCTGGTGCAGTAGATGTCGATCGTGTTGGTTCCGGCTTTCAATGCATTGGTCGGAATGTTGAACGTGTAGACGCAGTTGTTGCCGCGCCAGTTGCCGGTGGTCAGACCCCGGGAGCTGGGCTGTGTGGTTAGCGCGGGAACCGGCGAATTCCAGGCGCCGCTGTTGACGTCGATGGTGGGCCTGCCGCTACTGAGGCGTGTGAGACCGATCTGCAGCGTCTGCGCGGTCGCCGCCTGCGCGGCCGTCAAGGAGAACGTGATTTGGTTCGCGGTATCGACATACGGCGCGGCGGAAGCCCCCGCGTGCCATTCCGCCATGGGCCAACTGCTGTCGGAATCGGCGCCGACGGTGAAGTTGGTCATGCCCGTCGAATCCGCCCATGGGGACATGCGAACGTCGGTGGGATGCATGTTTGTGATCTTGTCGGCGTTGAGGAAGCCCAGCGGCGTGCCGTCCGACGTGCCGATGCGGAAGATCGTGCTGGCGGCGCTGGGCGCGTACAGCGTGTCGGTGATGTTGGCGGCGGTGGTTTGCCCGGCGGTGATCGTGACCATCCGCGTGCCAACGGCCAGTTCGCCCTGGTAGACTGTCTCGGTGTACGTGCCGGGAAGGATGCCGGCGATGACGTACGCGCCGGTATTGGCGCTGGGGGTTGCCCAATATTGGTCGGCCGCGTTGCTCAGGCCGACGGTCTCCTGGAGTGTGGCGGGCACTCCGCTTGCGATGCCGGCGAGCGTGCCGCGCCCGGAACTGCCGACGTAGCCGGCGATGTCGCTGCCGATGCCGAGGGTGTCGATGAAGCTGTAATCGGGTGCTGCCGGCGTGGCGCCGGTGGTGAATTCCAACGCATAGAAACCTTTGAGACCCGGTCGGAAATTCTCCGTCTGCGAGTGGCCCGAGAAGGTGTAGTTGTATAGCTCATTATTCTGGAAATCGATGTCCTTGAAGAAGGGCCCGCCGCTGCTGGTTTCGCGGTTGCCGATGTTCATGAACACGCCAGGCCCGCTGCCGGTGTCACCGTAGGTTTGGGTGTCGATGGCGCGATATTCGCCGTAATATTTGGAGGTGGTGGTGCCATCGGGGTGGCCAAAGACGTCCTGGCTTTCGATGGCGCCGGTCGAGCCGTTGTTATTTGAGGAAGCGGGGATATCGGTAAGGACGGAGGGGTTGGTGTAGGTGATGAACCGCATTTCCCCCGGCGAAGGAGGCGCTCGGTCCCGGCGAATACGTCGCCATGTAAATGTTGTTGTAGCCGTTGCGCGCGAGGTAATACTGGATGACACCGGCGCCGCTGCCGGCGGTGTCGTCGCAGGAGATGAGAATCCATTGATTATTCGGATCGACGGTCGCGGTGATGACGGTGGCGGAGCTGAGCCCTTCCTCGTAATGCGAATACCGGCTCGACTGGGAGTAGGACGCGAGGGTTTGGGTGCCGTTATAGACGGCGCTGGTCAGATCGCCGAGGTGAACGGTGCTGCTGGTGGATCCGCCGCGCAGGACGCTGAAGACAAGTCCCGCGCCCGTGTCGACGGTGTAGCTCGAGCTGGTGGTCGTCAGGCCGAAGGCGAACAGCGTTCGGCTTTCCAGCGCTTCCATCAGGTGAACGCGCCCCGTTCGCGGGCGTTTTCGATGTCGAAGGGTTTGCGTCAGAGGAGTGCTCCTTCGTTGCTGCTTTGAAACCGTCGCGAGGTCCGTCCACGGGCGCAGACCGACAGTTCCGATCAAATCTCAGCATCCGCCGATGCAAATTGCCCAAGGGAGTGATTTTTCGACATTTGTCCGCCCTTTCGCCTCATTTAAAGAGCGATACCTGCGGGGTGTGCCCGATTCGGGAGCGCCGGCCGCGCGAGGAGATGATGTGCAGGTGTCGACCCCTTCGTCAGGGCGTGACCGTCTGATTGATGATGTTCGAGGTGCTGCTGACGTAGTCGGGGCGGACGCCCGGGCCAGCCCGGAATGAGTGGCTGCGGGCGGATTGCTTGCTCTACTTTCGACTTTCTACCCTCTCCGCTTCATTGCCGCCCCGGCGGCAATTCACACCCACTTCGTGATGCCCGGCACCGCGATCGGCGGGACTTCAAATGGGCCGAACTCGTACTTGGCGGGACGCAAATCTTCTTTGGAACTCATCACCTGGTCCCAAGTCACCATCTTCCCGGTGTAGGCGCTTTGGCGGGCCATGATTCCCATGAGGGTGGATTTGCACATGTAGTCGCCGTTGTTGATCGTGTTGCCGGATCGGATGGCAGAGAAGAGCGCCTGGTGCTCGGCGTCATACATGTTGATGTGTGAGTCGGGCTTGCGGAAGGGATTCTTGCCGGTGATGCGCTGCTGCTGAACGTTGGCGATGCCGTCGGTGCCATAGACCCAGTCGCTGACTTCCAGGGCAATCTGCTCCGGTCCCGACCACTGGCGGCAGCCGGAATAGCACTTCACGCCATTTTCCCATTCGAAAATGGAGTTGAAGTGATCGTAGACGTTCCCGTATTGCGGCTGCGTCCGGCAGGCGCGACCGCCGCTGGCGATGACTTTCTTGGGCGGCACGTCCTGCATGATCCACAGCGCCTTATCGAGGCTGTGAATGTGCTGTTCGACGACCTGGTCGCCGCTGAGCCAGTAGAAGTAGAGCCAGTCGCGCAGTTGCCATTCGAAGTCGGTCCACTCCGGCTTGCGCGGCTTGTACCACAAGCCGGTCGTCAGATAGTTGGCTTGCAGCGTTCTGATCTGCCCGACCGCGCCGTCGTGAATGCGCTTGATGCATTCCTGCTTAGCCGCGTCGTAGCGGTAGCAGAGCCCGGAGACGAGATTGAGATTTTTGTCCTTCGCGACCTTCACGGCCTCCATGACCGATTGCACGCTCAGCGCGTCGACGCCGACAGGCTTTTCGCAGAAGCAATGCTTGCCGGCCGCGATGACGGCGTTGACATGCACCGGACGGAAATGGGGCGGCGTGGCGAGCAGGATGACGTCGCTTGCTTCGATCACGCCCTTGTACGCGTCCCAGCCGACGTACTTGTGATCGTCGGTGACCGCCACCTGCGACGCGACGGGCGTCTGCATCAGGCTTCCCAGCGCGATATCGAACTGATCCTTGAACATGTCGCCCAGCGCCACGAGCTTGATGTTGGGATCGGCCCCCAGCGCGTTGGCAGCGGCCCCGGTTCCGCGCCCGCCGCAGCCGACCAGTCCGATCTTGATCGTGTCCGTTGAGCCAGCATAGACGGCGGATTGAATTGCCGAGCTGGCGACGGCCGCCGCCGCGACGGCGGCGCCGGATTTGGCGATGAATTGGCGGCGGGTTGGTATGGACGCGCGGTCGGTCGTGGATTGCGGCATGGGAAACTTTTCCTGTTGGATTGTGCGGTTCGTTCAATACTCTAAAGGAGATACCACGACATCTAAGGATACGTCGTGCTCCGACTTCCTTCCACGGTTAGCCGCGACGCGCAGCGGAGCGCGGGCTCGCGTTTCGTTTGGAAATTTGAAACCGCCTCCTCACCCCGTCCATTTGATTACTGCGCATCCGGCGCGGTGTTGAGCACTTCGTATTTCGAGAACAGCCGGGAACGATACACCGTCGGCGTTCCCGCATCATACGTTGTCACGATCGCGGCGGTTCCGGGGAGACGGTCGATCAGCGCCAGCCCCTTCCGCGGCCCCAGGACGCAAACGACCAGCGCCAGCGTGTCGGCGGTCATCCCATCACTGGAAATCACCGACGCTTCGATGCGGCGGGTCTGCCCGAGGCCGGTGGTGGGATCGATGATGTGCGAGTACCGCTTGCCTTCGATTTCGACGAAGCGATAGGTGTCGCCGGAAGTGGAGACACGCAGATTGCGGAGTTGGACGTAGATGCCGTTGGTTCCTTTGGAGGTGCCGGGGTTTTCAAACCCGATGACCCAGCCTTGCTTGCCGGGAGGCGGATCGCCGACAGCAATATCACCGGCGGCGCCGACAAGCGCGCGCGAGATGCCATGCTGCGCGAGTACGTGCAGCGCTTCCTCGGCCGCGAACCCTTTGGCGATGCCGCCAAGATCGAGGCGCATGTGCGCTGCCATGAGCTGCACCGATCGCGTGGCGGGGTAGAGCAGCAGGAGGCGGTAGCCAACCGATGCTCGAGCATCGGCAAGGCGCTGCGTTGTTGGAAGTTGTTGCAGGGCGCGCGACCTTCGCCAGAGGCGGACGAAGGGACCGACCGTCACATCAAACGCGCCATCGGAGAGCTCGGAGATCTCTTTCGATTTCGTCAGCACGCGCCAAAGATCGTCGCTCACTTTCACCGGCTGGGTCATGGGACCGTCGTTGGTCTTCTGCGAAAGGAGACTCAGCTCGCTGTGATCGTCGTAATCACTGAACTCCGCATTGAGCCGATCGATCCGCGCGAATGCCGCCTCCGCGGCCGATTCGGCGGAGGGCGCATCGGGGGCATAAAGCTCCATGTGGAAGCCGGTGCCCATTTTCGGGCGAACGTAGTCGAATTTTTGGAGGTGCGCCGCACACCCCAGTGCGAACACACCGGTCAGGATGCACGCAATTCGCGCCGCTGCGAATCGTGGCCCCGTGGCATGGGCGTCCCGCCCGTGCTGATTGCGTGGATATTTGCAGACAACGTCTTCCGAAACTCTTCCGCAGTCCGCACGGGCGGGACGCGCGGGACGCCCATGCCACGGGGAGAGTTCACGGAGGCCTCCTGGCGGAGCCGTCAAAGGCACACCGCAGCAACGAGGTTTCTGGCAAAACAGAGCAGCGCCGCGAGGGCACCAGGGCGGTGTGTGCGTGCGCAGGTTCGCCTCCCCCTGCTCTCCCCCTTCGTGCCCCAGTTTACCCGCCGCGGCGGGTGCCTCGGTGCCTCCGTGCCTCTTTGCCAATACATTTCTTTGCTTCAACATTGTGCGTTCGGCTAGGATATCTAAGGCGACGGTGCCGTACAGGGGACACGTGGACGAGGAGCAGACGCGATGAGGGTTTTAAGTTCGCTGATTGTAGCTTGTGGTCTGCTCGTTTTGATGTTGGCGGGGTCGCCCGCTTTTGCGGAAAGCGGCGCGGGGGATGCCAAACCTTTCACTGAAGCGATTCCCGGCTCGGACGTGAAGTTCGACGTGGTGCCGATTCCCGCTGGCACGTTCACGATGGGGAGCCCCGATTCGGAGAAGGGAAGAAAGAAGGACGAAGGCCCGCAGTTCCCCGTGCAGGTGGATGCCTTTTACATGGGGAAGTACACGGTCACGCAGTCGGAATACAACCTGTTCCTGTCGAACTATCAGCGGCTGGCGGCGGCGGGCGCGCCGGTGATTCCGGCCGACAAGATGGCTGACGCGGTCACGTATCCGACGCCGATGTACGAGCTGGAAGCCGGGCCGGTCTTCGACCGCATGGGACGGGGCGGAAGCTTTCCGGCGGTGATCATGTCGCAGTTTGCGGCGCGGCAATACACGAAATGGCTGAGCAAGAAAACGGGGCGCTTCTACCGGCTGCCGACCGAGGCCGAGTGGGAATACGCCTGCCGGGCCGGCACGACCACCGCCTACAGCTTCGGTGACGATCCGGCGCAGCTCAAGGATTACGGCTGGTATTTTGACAACTCGGCGCTGGCCGACGGCGATGGTGGATATCACCCGGTCGGGCAGAAAAAGCCCAATCCGTGGGGACTGTACGACATGCACGGCAATGTCGCGCAGTGGTGCATCGACGGATATTCCGCGACGCATTATCAGGAGTTTGCCGGGAAGACTCCGACCTGGCACGACGTGATCGACTGGCCCACCAAGCAGTATGGACGCATCCTCCGCGGCGGAAGCTGGAATTCGGAAGCGGCAGACTGCCGGTCGGCGGCGCGAATCGTTTCCGACAAGTCGATGAACGTGAAGGACCCGCAGTTGCCGCAGAGTCCGCACTGGCTCAGCGACGGCTTCTGGATCGGATTTCGCGTGGTGGCTCCGCTCAAGGAGCCTTCGGAGGACGAGAAGAACAAATATTGGAATGCCGATGACGAGACGACGATCCGGACGACTCAGCGCGACCGCGAGATTCGCGAGTTGCTGCAACCGCCGGCGCTGGTTCCGGGAAAATGAGTTTGCGCACGCGAGTGCGGGAACGCGCCGCCCTCTGGGCGGCTGCTAAACTAAACGTAGACGGAAATCGAGCGAGTCATCGAGCAAGCTCATAGGAACACCAACCCCAGGAGTATCATGCCTCAGTTGAATCAGTCGCGACGTGATTTTCTCAAGAGTTCCGCGGGAATCGTGGCCGCCTCGACGATCGCGGGAAGCTTGCTCTCCAGTTCCGTTTATGCCGCCGGGGATGATACGGTCAAGATCGCGTTGATCGGCTGCGGCGGACGCGGAAGCGGAGCCACCGGGCAGGCGCTGAGCACCAGCGGCCCCGTTAAGCTGATCGCGGTTGCCGACGCGTTTGAGGACAACGCCAAGCGGTCCCTGGAAAATTTGAAGAACGCTCATCCGGGGCTGGTAGACGTGAAGGACGATCACATCTTCTCCGGGTTCGACGCGTATCAAAAGGCGCTGGCAACAGAAGCCGACATGGTGATCCTGGCGACGCCGCCCGGTTTTCGGCCGATCCATTTTGAGGCGGCGGTCGCGGCCGGCAAGAACATCTTCATGGAAAAGCCGGTGTCGACCGACGCGCCGGGCATCCGCAAGGTGCTGGCCGCCGCGGAGGAAGCCAAGAAGAAGAACCTGAAAGTCGGCGTCGGACTGCAACGGCACCATGACGCGAAGTACATCGAAACTGTCAAGCGCATTCAGGACGGGCAGATGGGCAAGCTGGAGCTGATGCGCGTCTACTGGAATGGCGACCGCCCGTGGGTGCGCCGCGCAAACCCGATCAGACCGAGATGGAGTACCAGATGCGCAACTGGTACTACTTCCTCTGGCTGTGCGGGGATCACATCAACGAACAGCACATCCACAACCTCGACGTTGCCAACTGGGTCAAGGGCGGTCCGCCCGCCAAGGCACAGGGCCAGGGCGGACGCCAGGTGCATGTCGGCAAGGACAGCGGGGAAATCTACGATCATCACTTCGTGGAATTCACCTATCCCGACGGCATGACGTGTTTGAGCCAATGCCGGCACATGCCAAACTGCTGGAACAATGTATCAGAGCACGCGCACGGCCCCGGCACTTACGCCAACGTGGGCGGCGGGGAGATCGACGGCACCGACGGAGTGAAGTGGCGCTGGAAGGGCGATCGTATCGACCCATACCAGGTGGAGCACAACGATCTCTTCGACGCGATCCGCAACAATAAGGAATACAACGAAGCCGAGCGCGGCGCTCACAGCACGATGACCGCGCTGATGGGCCGGATGGCGACGTATTCGGGCCACGAGATCAAGTGGGAAGATGCGCTGAACAGCACGATTAGCGTGATGCCGACCAACTTCGACTTCCACGCCGATCCTCCGACGATGCCGGATAAGGACGGGAAATACCCGATTCCGACGCCGGGGGTGACGAAGGTGATTAACGACAAAGTGTAGAGACTCGAGCAAGAATTACCTTATCGGTTTTGAAGCAATGCAATCAGGCATGATGTAGCACAGCCGTGTCGGCTGTGGTTTCGGCTCGGGTTGGAAATCACAGCCGGGACGGCTGTGCCACAGTGTGTAGGGCGGGATTCATCCCGCCGCCGCTCAAGTGCGGCGGGAGGAATCCCGCCCTACCACGGATCGATCGAGCCGTACATTCTGTTGGAACGAATCACTAGTGCTCGAGGACGAATAACTTTTCGTGGAGTGTGTTTGCCGTGAAGGAGAAAGTGATGCTGACCATCGGCGGTGTTGGCACGGGTTGGAAACCCGTGGTACGAGTGTGCGTTGTCGGTTTGCTGGCGATGGGGGTGCTGTTCTGCGAATCGCGGCGGGCGAGCGCGGAGGACAAGAAGCCGCAGACACCGCTTGGCAAGGCGATGGAGCAGATCGACAACGGGATGAAGAAGCTTCGCCGGTCTTTGCGGAGCAAAGAGGCGAACGCACAATCTCTGGAAACCATCGCGAAGGTGGAGCAGGCGGTTTTGGACTCCAAAGCGATGACCCCGTCGCGCGCCACCACGATGCCTTCCGACCAGCAGCCGGCTTTCGTGTCGGATTATCACAAACGGATGGCAGCCCTGCTGATCAGCATGTGCAACATGGAAACCGCCGTTCTCGACGGGGACAACGCCAAGGCGCAGGAGATTTACAAGCAGTTGAAGCAGCAGGAAGAAGACGGGCACGACCAGTTCATGCCGTCCGACAGTGATGCAGCGAAATGATGAAGCGGCCCGCGATCAGTCCGGCAAGCCCGCGGAGGAAGCGGCTTGCAAAATCCCCCGCTGTGCAATTTTCATAAGCTACTTCGCAGCCGCTTCGCGGACTGATACAATACGGCAGGGTGTGGCAGAGGAGATCGCACATGCAAAATCGCAACAGAATCTGGGCGCCGGCGATGGGCCTGGTGCTTTCGTTCGCGAGCGTCGCGGCCGCCGAAGAAGGCGTGGCGATCGGCCGACTGGCCGATGCGACACAGTTGCGATACCACGATGCCCGCGGTACGTGGTGACCATCAAGCCCATCGACGGAGCTCCGGTCCAGGTCGGCATCACGAACAAGGACGAGAAGGGCTACAAGGTTGATCCCGTGACTGATATTCTGGATCAAATCAAGGCAGTGGCGCCGGGTGACATGGTCAAGGTCATCTACACGATTGAATCTGACAAGACACACATGATGCGCAGCATTGCGGCGTATCCGATGCAGCCGGGCATGGAGCTGCCTAACGCTTATTTGTTTCACGAGATGTACGACCACTCCGAGAATCACAACGTCCTCACGCTGGTCGACGCCAAGCGCTTCGACAAGGTGACTTCATTCGCACTGCCGAATAAGAAGGATTCCACCGGCGCGATGGCGCCGGATCCCGATCTGACGGCTTCGATCAACAAGCTCAAAGACGGGCAAGTGGTTCTGATCAATGCCACCAACGGCGTGAAATACCCGGTGATCAAGAGCATTGAGGTCTACAACACGCCGCAAAGCGGGACGCTCAAGGCGATCAAGCCGGCGGACGTGGATGGGAACAAAACGACCGAAGCCGATATTGAGGTGGACGGCAGCCCCGTCACCGTGGTAGTGCCGGGGCATCTCGAGGGGAAACGATGGACCGTCGATGGGAAAGTGCTCAGTGAGCTTCGCAAGTTTAAGCCCGGCGCGATGGTGACGTTCCGCATCGTGGAAGACAATGGCAATTCGTACCTGCGCGACATCGAGGCGACGCCGAAGGTCGCACCGACCAAAACGGCAGTGGCGGATTCGTCGAGCAGCGGCACTTCCACGAAGAAGAAGTAGACTCAGCGGACGAGCATTATTTTACTCGTCGAGAGAAGTGGTCGACGCCGAGGTCTCGCGCAGCGAAGCCGCGAGCGGCGATGCGGAAGCTACTCCCCCAGGAGAATCGACGCGGTGGGCCAGTCCGATTGTTTTGGCGCGACGCCAGGTGGCGGCAACATCACCTCGGAGCGATCGTCGCGGAACGCGGTATGCCAGCCCAAGTGGGATAGCGAATCGTGAAAAATGCTATTGTGCGTCGGCAGGATCGCGGCGTCGGCGCCCAACTCGCCCAGGAAGCGCTCGCGCTCGGCGGGCTGACCGAGATAGGTGCATTTCCAGAACTCGGGCACGAACAACTGCGTGCGGCCGTCCAGCAATGTCTGGTACCTGTCTCCCAGACGCCACTCGAGATATCCGCCCCACGAGAACTCATTGATGAGCCGGCCCGAAGCGGGCTTCACCCTCGCACCGACGAAGTCGGCGGCCGCACAGGGATATCCGGGCGTGTCGGAGCCGTGGCGGTTGAGCCAATCGGAAAGAGACTGATCCGGGGGCGGAAACGAATTGAAAACGCGCGCAACGCCCAGCGCGAGAACGATGGTCATCGCGCCGCACAATGCCGTCCGCCCAAGCAGGCGATCGGAGAGCGTCGGCAGGGTCGCCGAGGCAATCGGGGCGGCGACGATCGCGAAAATTGGCGCAAATCGCCCGAGCCGCAGCAGCAGGAGGAAGCTCATCAGCAGCCAGAGAATCTCGCCGCTGCGGAGCTTGCGGTGATTGAACGTGACGCAGCACATGAACGCGACGACCAGTGCCGCCGCCACGCGGCCTGCCATCCCGGAATAAAACGGCTGCATCTCCGCGATCATGGTGCCGCGCACCATCACGTCGGCAAACTGATAGTGCGCCGCAACGCTGATCGCGCCGGGAAGCATCGGCGTGATCGCGCAAGCGGCCGTCGTGAGCACCAGCAGGATCGCATAGCGTTCGATGCGCCGATTTGCTTCAGGTCGGTCGGCGGGGCTGCTCAGCGCCCGCCGTTCCCATGCCGCGCCGAGCAACAGCGCGAAGATCCAAAGCGGGACAAAGATCGCGTAGAGATGCAAGTTGACGATCAACGCCGTCAGCGGCGCCAGGAGCCACACGGCCCAGGTGCGTTCGGCCGCGCGCCGATCGCGGATGATCAGCCATGCGCAGGCAGTCAGCGCCGCCAGCGCCGCGGTTACCGGACGAAAGCTCAGATACGGCAGCGAGAGGACCGTTCCAAAGAGCGTGGCAACGACGGCCTGAAGCGCGCCCGGATCGGTCGGCGCCCTGGCCGCGCGGGCCAAGATGGGCTCGGGGTGAAGTCGACCGAGCGCGACAGGCGGCGGCCAGGAATATCACGAAGGCCGCCTGGAGCAATGCCTGGGTCGCGACCGCGCCGCGCCAGCCGGCATTCTGCCAGATCCAGCGCATCGCCAGCTCGGCCAACCAGGAGTACGGGGTCCATGGCCTCTGCATCGAAGCAAACGAGAGATTATCGACCAGCGGTCCGATTCCTTCGGTTTTGAGTTGCTGGGCGACGCGCAGGTGCCAGAAGCAATCCGGATCGAGGGTGTCGAACAGAACGACTTTCGCTACCGCCAGCAGTGCGATCAGCCCGATTGCGAGCGAGAAACCCAGCCGGGTTCGCTTCTCTGCTCCAGGACCAATCGCGAAGGGCAGCATATCTCTATTTTCGGTAAACTGAGCGCTGGCGGCGTAGCGGAACAGTGAAAACATGACCACGTGGACCGTGCAAACCCAGTCATCGGGCAGCGTCTTCAGACGGCTGCTGAAGATGCTGCGCCCCCACTATGCCGCCATTGGGGCGGGGATGCTCCTGCTGATCCTCTCGGCGCCGTGTGAGCTGTTTCCGGCGCTGGTCTGGAAATATGTCACCGACGACCTGATCCTCGCGGGCAGGTCGCGGCCAACGCCCGTGCTTCCGTTTCTTTTCTCGTTCGCTGGACATTTCAACGGCAAACTGGCGTTGCTGCTGTCTGCCATCATCTGGCTCTTCGGGGTGTATGTGATCGGCGAAGCGATGGGAACCGCCAGCACAAATGTGCTCAACCGCGTGGCGCAGAAGTTTATCCTCGGCATCAGAAACCGCGTGTATCACAAGCTGCAGTCGCAGAGCCTCGGATATCTGCAGCGGCAGCGCAGCGGCGATCTGATCAGCCGGGCGATCGGCGATGTCGACGAGCTGCAGTCGTTCATCGTCAACGGGATCGACCAGATCATCGGTGACGGCCTCCAGTGGTGCGCCACGGTCGCGCTGGTGATGCTGATGGATTGGAAGGTCGCGTCAGCATCATTGGCGCCGATGGCCGTCGTCTATGTGCTGCTGCGGATTTTTAACGCCCGCGTCAAATCCATCTACACAACCGTGCGCGAGCGTGCGGCGGATGTCACGACACGGCTTCAGGAAAATCTGTCGGGCGTGATCGTCATCAAAATCTTCGGGCGCGAGCGGCAGGAGGCCGAGAGGTTCCGCGCTGCCACCGAGGGGTATTACCGCCAGCAGATCCGGGCGATCAATGCGCGGACTCTGTTCTTCCCCTTCACCCGCGCGGTTGGCTTCTTCAGCAATATTTTCATGATCGGCGTCGGGGGATACTCCATCCTCACCGGCGGCGGATTCACGGTCGGCAAGCTGCTCGCGTTCCGGGCCTATTGGTGGCGGCTTTTCGGGCCGGTGCAGACGCTGGCGCGGGTCAACGACATGGTGCAACGGGCGATCGCATCCGGGCGGCGGGTGTTCGAAATTCTCGACGCGCCCGACGAGCTTCCGGACGATCCCAATGCCGCTCCGCTCCGACAGATTGCTGGTGAAATGGAACTGATCGGCGTGACGTTCCGCTACCCCGAAGGCGACGACGGCGAGCCACCGGTGGTGCTTCGTGACGCGAATATCGTTATTCACCGAGGGCAGACGGTTGCGCTCTGCGGGCCCAGCGGCGCCGGAAAAAGCACCGTACTGAATCTGCTGCTGCGCTTCTACGATCCGCTGCGCGGCAAGGTGATGCTGGATGGCCGGGAACTGCGTTCAATCCGCCGCGACGATCTGCGGAGGCACTTCGCGCTGGTGCAGCAGGAGACGTTTCTCTTCAACGATCGCATTATCGACAACATTCGTTACGGTCATCCCGAGGCGACGATGGCGCAGGTGGTTGCCGCGGCCAAAGCCGCCAATGCTCATGCGTTTATCGAACGACTGCCATCCGGGTATGACACGCGGGTGGGGGAACGCGGCGTGCGACTCAGCGGCGGGCAGAAGCAGCGGATCAGCATCGCCCGGGCGTTCCTGGCGAATCCGACGGTGCTCCTGCTCGACGAGCCGACCAGCAGCGTCGAGCCCGATTCAGAAGCGGCGATTGTTGCCGCCCTGGACCGCCTGATGGCGGGGCGCACCACCGTGCTGACGAGCCATCGGCCGAGCCTGATCAATCAGGCGGACATGGTGTATGTGATCGAGGACGGCCAGGTGACCGAGCAGGGTTCGCCGCAGATGCTGGCGAGGAACGAAGGATGGTTCGCGCGGTTTATGCGGTCGTCGGAGGAACTGCCGGCACCGTCGGAGGGATGACGGGGATGACGCCTCCTCACTGCGTGCGCAGCACTCCGAATCCTTTAGTTAGCCGCCTCGCTCGCGAGGGTGTCCAGCGGCGCGGTAGTCCAGTTTGACGCGGTAACAATTGCGCTATTGGACACGCCTCGCCAGCGAGGCGGCTAACTAAACGATTCGGAGTGCTGCGCACGCGGGAAGGAACAACGCAAATGCCTTTACCCTTTGACAATGACCGGGTTTCGAGCGTCGTTCAGCGAGCGGCGCAATTGCACTCGGCCGGTAAGCTGGCCGAGGCCGAGCCGCTGTATCGGCAGGTGCTGAATCGTTCGCCGGACCACTTCGACGCGCTGCATCTCTACGGCGTGCTGCTGAGCCAGACGCGGCGGTTCGACCAGGCGGAGACTTTCCTGCGGAGGGCTGTTCACCTCAGGCCGAACATCGCGGTCGCACACAGCAATCTGGGAAATTTGCTGCGCGATCGCGACCGGCCCGCGGAGGCGCTGCCGCATCTGCGCAAAGCCGTGGAGCTCGATCCGAAGATGGCGGCGGCGCATCAGAATCTCGGCGTGGTCCTCAACGAATTGGGCGAAACGGATGAAGCCGAGCAATGCTTTCGACGCGCGTTGGCGCTCAACCCCACCTTCCCCGAGGCGCTGAACAGCTTGGCCGGGGCGCTCCGCATCGCGGAAAAACTGGAAGAATCGGAAGCATGTTACCGCAAGGCGATTGCAGCGCGCCCGAACTACGCCGAGGCGTACTCAGGGCTGGGCGCCACCCTCGCGGAACTGCATCGCAATGAAGAGTCGCTGGCCAGCTGCCGCCGCGCCGTCGCGCTTCGACCGGATTATCCGCAAGGGCACAACAATCTGGCAATGGCGCTGGTGGCTTCCAAGATGTATGACCAGGCCGAGGCGGAGGTGCGGCAGGCGCTGCGTCTGCGGAGCAGCTATGTGGACGCGCAGCGCAATCTGGGATCGGTGCTCTCGAAAATGCGGCGCAACGAAGAGGCCCTCGCCGAGTATCGCAAAGCCCTGCAACTGGATCCCGATGGCGAGGAGACCTGGATGGAAATCGGCTCGGTGCTCAGGACTCTGCGCCGATTCGACGAAGCAAAGCACGCCTGCCGCCGCGCGATCGAGTTGAAGCCGACCGCGCCGTTGAATCACTACAACCTTGGCGTCGTGCATCTGGATTTGTGCGAGATCGATCAGGCGATCGCCTGTTTTCGCAAAGCGGTGGAAGTGAAACCGACCGCGCCGCTGCCGCACTGGGGACTGTCGCTGTCGCTGCTGGTCAATGGGGATTATCTGGAAGGCTGGAAGGAGTATGAATGGCGCTGGGAATGCACGGATTTTTACCCGCCCCGCCGGAAGTTTCCGCAGCCGGAATGGGATGGCTCGGATCCGGCGGGAAAGACGATCCTGATTTACTCGGAGCAGGGCCTTGGCGACGCGATTCAGTTTGCGAGATATGCCCCGCTCGTGGTCCGGCAGGGAGCAAAAGTCATCCTGCAGTGTCAACCGTCGATGAAAAGACTGTTCGCGACGCTTCCGGGCGTTCATGGGATTCATTGTGCGCCCGACCCGGACCCGACTTTCGACGCGCACTGCTCGCTTCTGAGCCTGCCGACGATCCTGCAGACGACGCTGGCGACTATTCCGTCGGAAATCCCGTATCTTTTTGCCGAGCCCTCCAAGGTGATGCGATGGAAGGAGAAGCTGTCCGCGATGCCCGGAAAGCTGAAGATCGGCATCGCGTGGGCCGGCAATCCGGATCATCAGCGCGACCAGGAGCGGTCCTGCGGGCTGCTCGCGCTGGCGCCGCTGGCGAGCGTGCCGGACGCGGCGCTGATCAGTCTTCAGAAAGGACCGCCGGCATCGCAGGCGGCAAATCCTCCTGCTGGCATGACGCTGCACGACGTGAGCGATCAACTGCAGGATTTTTCCGATACCGCGGCACTGGTGGCCAATCTGGACCTGGTGATTTCGGTCGACACGAGCATCGTTCACCTCGCCGGCGCGATGGGCAGACCGGTGTGGACGCTGCTCGCATTCGCGCCGGATTGGCGCTGGCTGCTGCATCGCGCGGACACGCCGTGGTATCCGAGCATGCGATTGTTTCGACAGCCCGCGCCGGGGATTGGAGCGGCGCGATCGATCGCGTGATGGCGGCGATGAAGAGCTTCAAGAGCGAAGGATAAGCGAATCAGAAGCGTTCAGGAACTTCGGCGCACGCATTCGGCGCACGCTTCGTCACCTGCTTAGCCGCGCAGCGAAGCGCGTCCAGCGGTGTTTTCCGCAAGTTTGACTCAATCCGTCAATACGGCCCTCCCGGACGCGCTTCGCTTCGCGGCGCGGCTAAGCAGGTGCCGAAATCGCTTATGAACCAGAACGCGTTGCGGAACTTCGCGCGTTCTCATTCGATCGCGGCCGCGGTCAACTCTTCGAGCGAATTTGACTGCCGGCTAACAAATGCTGCCGTTTCTTGAAGAGCGTGCGGGAGAGAAGGTAATCGATCGACGCCTTTCCCGGACCGAATGCCAGAATGACCAGGGCAGCAACGAGAAAGAAAAAGGCGGTATCCCCTGTGAAGTCGTCGACGGCTTTGAGCCGGTCCGGCCCGTGCAGCAGATGAATCACGGTGTCCCGGCTGGCGGTCAGGTAGGCGACGATGAAGTTGACGGTCAGCGGCACCGCGACCAGTCGCGAAAAGACACCGAACAGCATCGCCATCCCACCGATCATTTCAGTGTAGGCGGAGATGTAGACATTGATGTGCGGGAACGGAACGTGCCATTCGATAAATCTCTGGATCATCACATCAACGTTCTGCAGATGTCCCCGGCCGGAAACATACAACTCCCAGCCGAAACAGAGGCGGATGAAGAGCAGAACGAATGAACGGAGATTGTTGGCGACCCTGTCGAAGGTGCTGTACCCGCGCAGAACCAGTTCGTGTGCCAGATCAGTTTTGCATTCAGTCATGGGAAATCCGTAGTGGAATTTTGTGCGGAGTGCGATTCACGCTTTGCAGAGCCAACCCAGTTCGGTGAAAAGCTGAAACCACGCGCGGATGCGCCCGGCCCAGTCGTTCTCCTCTTCCCCGCCGGTTTCGATTGAGATGGCGCAAGCCTCGGCTACCGTGCTTCCATCGCGCAGGCGCAAAGCAGATGAAATGCGCCCGGCTCCAGCCTTTTGTAATAAAGACTGTTGTTCCAGCGATGCACGCCGATGAACATCTTCCGCGGGCGGGGAAGAGGGACCGTGCGTTTTCGGGTGGATGACTGCTCTTCCATCTCGATGGCGTTGCTCGCTTCTGCGCCAGCGACGTCTTCTTGATCGCCAGCACGAACTCGTCTAGCGGATAACCGAGTTCCAGCAAAGTGACGTACGGCTGCAGTGCGAGCGTCAGCTTCTGCGGATCGCGGCCGAGGAGATCCTCGGGCACCAGCGGGGGCAGCATCAGGCCGTCAAACGCGACAATCTGAGCCCATTCAAAACGGGCCATCTCCATGCACATCGCGGTGTGCGGCGCAATGAGCTGCGGATTGGCGGCGAGAAATTCAACGAGCCGCGATCCGAGATTGCGCATGGTGAAGGATTTGGACGGATATCGATCGAGGTATGCGATGCGCAGTTTGCGGAACTTATTTTCGCCGAGGATCGCGCAGGCCGGGAAAGTCGTCGTAGAGGCAATCGAGGAGACGGAACCAATACTGCTTGTTATACAGTTCGATGCGTTCCAGCGACGTGAGCCGGTCATTCGGTTTGATAAACTCGGCAATCACATTCGCGGTGGGCCGCCCGTCCGTCCAGGTGCGCTGCATGGAGTTGGACGGCCCAAGCTGCCGGCTGATCGCGGAGAACGTGAGCCGCTGCAGTTCCTTGAGCTCGCCGAGCGTCTGTCGCCGGCGCGGCGCAGGGGCGGACAACGGCGCGATCGCCGGCAGCGATTCAGACCGTGAGCGCTTCATGCGCCTCCCGCTTCCGCTTCTTCTGAATACGTCCATTGTTCAGAACGCGCGCGACAAACTTGTTGGCCTTGAGCGCCTCGTTGTGAACTTCGTCGAACGATGGGATGTGGGCGTCCCATTCCAGGAGCGTGTTCACGGGCCCGATGCGTTCGATCACATGCTCGTACATTTTCCAGACCGGATCGAGCACGGGATGGTCATGCGTATCGAGAATGTATTTTTCGTACTTGCTGTGCCCGGCAATGTGCATCTGCCCGACCCGATCGAGCGGCACGCCGCGAAGGTAGTCGTATGGATCGAAGCCGTGGTTCTTGCTGGAAACGTAAATGTTGTTGACGTCGAGCAGCATTCCGCAATCCGCCAGGTCGACGACTTCGGAAAGAAACTCCCATTCGGTCATTTCCGAAACGTGATATTCGGCATAGCTGCTCACGTTTTCCACGCAGATCGGGACCTCCAGAAAATCGCTGGCCTCGCGGACGTGCTGCGCGGTCAGCTTGGCGGCGGCAAATGTGTAGGGCATCGGCAGCAAATCATGGGAGTAGGTTCCATCGACGCTGCCCCAGCAGAGATGGTCGGAAAGAAACGGCGTTTTCGTGCGTTTGACCAGATTCTTCAGCCGTTTGAGATGCTCGCGGTTCAGCTTGTCCGCTGAGCCGAAATACATCGACACCCCGTGCTGCACCACCTTGTACTGCTCGAGGATTTCATCCAGCACTTCGAGCGGCCGACCGCCATCGCACATGTAATTTTCGCTGATGACCTCAAACCAATCGCAGGCGGGCTTCTTGTCGAGAATGTGGCGGTAATGCGGCACCCGCAGGCCGATGCCGATTCCCAGATCCGTGAATCCGTTGAAGCGATTTGCGGGCATCAGAGTGATCTCGGCAAAAAGCGATGAAGGGTCTGGACCGGAACCAAATGCGGGTCCAGACCCTTCATGCTGGGACGCTGAACAAACGGCGAGCATGCTCGCCGGCTACACCGAGGGAGAACGCGTTACAGCTCGGAGACTTTGCAGCCGCCGTTGCCCTTGCAGGAATTCTTGCCCTTGCAGCCGTTGTCGCCGGTCTTGCAACCGCCCTGGCCCTTGCAGGAATTCATGCCTTTGCAATCGTGCTTATCGAGCGCGATCGCGGCGCCCTTGGCGCCGACCTGGGACTGAACGGCCGACTTCTGGGAATGGGTCGAGGCGGAGGCCGAGACATTCATCGCGGCGCCAGCAACCAAACCACCCATGGCGGCAGCAGCGAGCATCATTTTCGAGGACTTCATGGCGTTATCCTTTCGCAGAAAGTGTGGGGAACAATTGATTCGTCGTACAACCGTGAACTGACAGATCGGACAGCGAGTTTTGCCGCACGCGCGGACCGCGCTGGCCACGATCTTTTGGGAACAATCAGCATTGCCGAGCAGCACCTCCTTCGCCGTTGATTGCCGGGCGACGGAGCGGACCCGAGGCCATCTGACTCCGGTTTTCTCATCCGCTCGAACCCAAGACCCGCCTTCGATCTGCTCGCAACAGGCGGGTCGTAAGAGGGGAACCCGCGGGACGGAAAGTCTATTCCAACGGAGAGTCGGTGGGAATGAAAATTCCCACTTGAACGGAAGAAAAGCACGGCCGCGAAAGATGAGGAAAGATTTTCCAGAGAGAACGCGGAGAGTGGGTCAAAACTGTTGCCAGTCGGGCGGCGACTCCGCCATTTCCAGGATCGCCTGGATTAATGCGAGGGGAACCTCGCTGGCCGAAGGCTCGGGGGTGTCAGCGGCAAAACGCCCGATGGTCTGCCTCACCGCGCGCAGTTCCGCGGCGTGCCGAGCGCAAATCCGGCAAATGGAAAGGTGCTGGCGCAGCTCATCCCGCTCCAATTGGGACAGCCCCCCTGCCAGGTATTGCGGGAGGCAAGCGTCGGTCTCCAGACACGTCATCATCATGCTGAAACGACTTACGTTGTTAAGGATTCGGTAGTTCGTCAAATACCAATCGAAACCCAACGATATGTCGACGAAAGCAGCTAAAGGTCGAGCGGCACGAGTGTTCCGTCCAAAAACTGCTGCAGGAACGCGGCAGCCGCCAACGCATCGAGCTGTTTCTTTTTTCGTGCCCGCGTGAGCTTCTCGCCGGATCTCTTGCGATCGATCAACTGCTGCTCGGCCGCAAATGAGCTGAGCCGCTCGTCGATGAGGATCAGCGGGAGGGACGTCCGAGAACTCAACCGCCTCCCCCACTCGACGGCTCGCCGAGCCTGCGAGCCTGTTGAATCGTCCATGTTCAGCGGAACGCCAACCACCAGCCGCTCGACGGACTCTGCGTCGACCACCCGCTGCACTTGCTCGATAGCCTGGTCCGGATTGGTGATTGTCAGGACATCGTACGGGGAAGCGAACTTCCCGCCGTCGTCGCTTAACGCGAGGCCAACGCGTCGCGTTCCCAAATCGACGGCTAAGGTTCTCATCACGGGAAAATCAGAATGACGAAACCCGAAACCAGAATCAAGCCCGAATGACGAAGCTCGAAACCAGAATCAAACCCGAAGCCGGGTCCCTCAAACAACGCCGACTTACTACTTTTGGTGAAAGATGTTCGACACCGTTCGTGCTTCTGTCATTCGTCATTCGGTCATTCGTCATTCGGATTTGATTATTTGATTCGGGGATTCGGGTTTCGTCATTCGGATTTCACAAATACCGTTCCCCGTACTTTTCCTTCACCTTCCCGACGAGCTCCTTCACGCGCTGTGCTTCGCCCTTCGGACAGACCATGGTCGCATCCTTGGTGTGAACGACAATCATGTCGCTGATGCCGATGAGCGTCATGAGGTGTTCCGGATCTTCGCTGATGACGATGTTGTCGTCCGAATCGACGAAGACCTGCGCCTTGCATTCGGTGGCGTTGCTATGCTCGTCGATGGAAAGCGTCTCGGCCAGCGCGGGCCACGAACCGACGTCGAGCCACTGGACCGGCATCTCGACGACGGCAACCGCCGCCTTTCCCTTCGCCTGTGCGGCCGGCTCCATGACCGCGTAGTCGATGCTGATCTTGGGAAGCGTCGGATAAATCTCGTTGAGCACCTTGTCGCGGTCGGGCGTATCCCAGGCGTCCGCGATGGCCGTCAGCCCCTTGTAGGACTCGGGAAGGTCCGCCGCCAGCTCGTTCAGCACGGTGTCGGCACGCCAGACAAACATGCCGCTGTTCCAGTAATACCGGCCCGACTCGACGTATCGATCGGCCGTCGGCTTGTCCGGTTTTTCCTTGAACGCCTGAACGCGATACGCCCCGGCGGTTGCATTTTTCACCTTGAGCTGATCGCCACGAAAAATGTATCCCAGCCCGGTGTGGCCGTGCGTGGGAGCGATGCCGAAGGTGACCAGATAATTCGGATGCTCCGCGACGACGTCGAATGCCGTGCGGACGGCGGCCTGAAATGCATCCACCGGTTCAATGACATGATCGGCCGTGATCACCGCGGTCACGGCGTCCTTGTCGCGCTTGCAAATAATTGCCGCGGGAAAGCCCACGGCGTTGGCCGTGTCGCGGCCGACGGGCTCGCCCAGCAGGTTGTCGGGCGGTAATTCCGGCAGATTCTCCCGTACCGCGGCGCCGTGGGCGGCGTTGGTGCAGACGTAGATGCGCTCCGCCGGCAGAATGCCGCGAAGACGCTCGTAGCTGAGCTGCAGAAGACTTTTGCCCCGCACGATCGACAGAAGCTGCTTGGGCTTCACCCCGCGCGACAGCGGCCAAAGCCTCGTGCCCGCGCCACCCGCCATGATTACGCCATATTGCATATCGATGGGGCCGAGGGAGGGTTCAGGGTGTCAGGGTTCAGGGTTCAGCGAAGACAAGCGCGGCTTTTCTCTTGCTGAACCCTGAACCCTGACACCCTGAACCCTCCCTTGGCCTCTCTCCTTATATCAGGTACTTCTTATCACGCTTGGCGACCGACTGAATCTTCTTTGCCAGGTCAGCATATCCTTCTTTGCCCATCAGTGCGTAGGTCGCGTCCTTGCCAAGCTGGACGGCCGGCTGATTGTACGTGTCGATCTCGAATAATCCGCCCATGTAGCTGACGGCCACCTCATACAAGTAGAGGAACTGTCCCACTGTCTGGGCGGAGATGTTCGGAAACACCACCGACAGGGTTGGGCGCTGACTCTCGAGCAGTGCGTATTCCGTGGCGAGCTTCTCGCTGTTGATCAACGCCTGGAAGGTTGAACCAGGCAGATATTGAAGCGTCTTCACATCCTTGAACGCCTGTGGAATCGCCAGCTTCTGGCCGAAACGCTCGACCTCCAGAAACGTGATGATTTTGTCGTTCGGACCTTCGCGATACAACTGCACCTGTGAATGCTGATCGGTTGTGCCCAGCGCCTTGATCGGCGTTTGACCGGCAAATACGTTCTTTTTCGTCAGCCCGTTCTGCTTCCCCAGACTCTCCGCCCACAACTGGCGAAACCAATCGGCCAACGAATAGAGCGACGTGCTGTAGGGCATCATCACGCTCATCGGCTTCCCCTTGCCGTTGAGAATGTACTGAACCGCCGCGAGCATCGCCGCGGGGTTGGTCATCAACTCGCCGTTTTTCAGCCGATCATCCATGTCGGCGGCCCCTTCGAGCAGCGCATCGACATCCACGCCGCACATGGCGGCACTGAATAATCCGACGGCCGACATCACCGAGAATCGCCCGCCGACGCCCTGGGGAACTTCCAGCGTGCGATATCCCTCGGCCTTGGCGATCTCCCTCAACGTGCCGCCGCCGGCATCCGTCGTGGCGATGATGTTCTCGATGTATTTCTTCCCCAGCTTCTGCTGCAGCAGGTCGCGGAACAGGATGAATTGCGCCGCGGTCTCGGCGGTTTCGCCGGACTTGCTGATCACATTGACGATGGTCTTCTTGATCTTCGGGGCAACCAGCTCCACCACCGACTTGATCTGGTCCGGGTCGACGTTATCCAGCACGAACAGTTGCGGCCCATTGCGGGTGCGGTCGCTCATCAGGTTGTAGGTCCAGGGATTCAGGGCGCTGTGCAGCGCGATGTTTCCCAGCGCGCTTCCGCCGATGCCCAAGACGATCAGCACTTCGCAGCGATCGCGGAAATGCTCCACCTCGCGATGAATGCTGTCGACCATCTCCTCGTCATAGGGCAGATCGCGGTAGCGCAGCTTGCCGGCCTTGCGATCGTCGTTCATCTGCTTCGTCAGGGCTTTGATTCGCGGCGCGATTTGCTTCAATTCTCTGTCGCTCACCCCATGGCGTTCGCCAACTGCCTCGGCGGTTGCATTTCTCCAATACAGACTGATGCGATCCATAACTTCCCTCTCGGGCGGCAGCTTCCCGGCGATGTCCCGGCGCCAAGCCCTCCGCAAAGTCGGGTAGTCTATGGGCAATCCCGCCGCAGGCCAACCCCGCCAACCTATAATGGAACCATGGCACTCACCTGCAACATCGACAGACGTGGAAGAATCGCCCGACTGATCTACGGCGTGGTGCTCGTCATCATCGCCGCGATTCTCGCGATAGGCTGGGCGATTCATTACGATTCGGTATCGCTCTGGGTGATCACCATCTCATGCGCCGCAGCGGGTGCATTTGGAATCTTTGAAGGGCTCAAGGGATGGTGCGTGGTGCGGGCGATGGGATTCAAAACACCTATGTAGATGATTAGCGCTAACCCCCACCCCAACCCTCCCCCAGAGTATTAGGGGAGGGGGCAAGAGCGGGATATCGCCGCGCACAGGTTGTCCGGAAATTCGCGCACGCCCGTCGTTTGAAGTTCTAAAATGCGCTCTTGAGCCGGCGATCGTTGTCTACCGCACGCTCTGGTTCGACTGGGTATCGTTTGCCAGCGTGAGTTGCGGATACCAGAACTTCATCACATCCCAATACAGCCCATCTTCCACGGGCACGGGCGTTAATTTCTTTCCCTTCAGCTCCTTCAAGCCGGCCACCCATGCGCCCTGGGCGGACCAGAGAGAATTGGTGTCCCGATCGACAAACATCGCGGCGGGCACGCGATGCGAAGTTGCCAGATCGAATCTCGGGCGCAGGTCGTTGGGAAGCCGCCGGTCAAAAGCAATCAGCGGCTGATCCGGCGCCTCGCGCACGACGAAGATCGGCGTTGAATCGATGTCCAGATTGAGCGGCTGCGGGCCGATGGCGTCGCTGTCGAGCGCTGAAGGATTCGCATCGTCGACAAGCGCGACAAGTTTCTGCTCCGTGCGAATGACCGGCCGGCCCGGCAGCGGAAACGCCGGCAGAATCGGGCCGTTCGGCGCATTTGCGGGCAGTGCGAGCGGGGAAGAAAGCACCTTCGTCTGTGGATGATCGGCAAACCATGCTCTCCACGTCATCTTCCATGTCGGGATGACCGCCAGTGCGCCAGATGGTTTGCGGCCGTCGGGCGTGCGACCGGTGACGCCATTGATGAATTGTCCGAGGCGGCCGTTGTACAGCAGCAGCGAATTTCCGGGCGAACCGACGATCTCGAGATCGCGCGCTTTGAGATCGCGGGAAATCGACATCGCCACCGCGCGGTTGGCGTACGCCGACCAGATGAGCATCACGCGCCGCTCGTGATCCGCATGAATGACCACCGGCGTGCAGAACAGCGCGGCATAGGGATACGCGTAATCGTCATCGCCGCAATGAGCGCCCACAACGAAATCTCCGTCCGCCAGCGAGTGGACGGATTCGGCGTCCAGGAAAACGGGATCGTCGGCGATGGTGCCGCCGGCCGGCTGAGTCATGAATCGATGGGCAAAAAGCGCAATCACCGGACCGAGCCCGATGAGAAACCAGGCGCGTCGTTTCCCCGCGACGACCAGTGCGATTAATGCAAGACACAGCAGAATGGAAATGCTCACCAGCGGCCATTCGAGCCGCCGGGCAAGCATGATGCATTGTATTCCGTGAGGATATTGCGCCCATCCCGGCTCGGTGCCATACGCCATCGCCCCGGCCGACACAATCGCCAACCCGATCAGCACCAGCGGCAAGATCACGTTGACAAAGATAACGGGTTAGGCCGGGAGATGCGAGGCGGGGAAAGGCACGGTGGGGAAAGGGACGTGGGGAAAGGGACGAAGGCACGGAGGGAAGAAGGGAACAAGGATTCGCAAGCGAACGCGATATGTCCCGCGAAGGGCAAGCCACGGCGGTGCCGTTGGCGAGTTCGGTCCCTTCCTCCCTCCGTGCCTTCTTCCCTCCGTGCCTTCGTGCCTTCTTCCCTTTGTGCCTTCCCCCTACCCCATCCCTGCCGCTGCAACGTCGACAATCCATGTCAATTTCCCGCTCTCCGGTTCGATCATCTGAATCGGGAGCCGTTCGGGATCGCGCGGCCCTTCCAAAACTTCATGCAAGATCGCGGCCTTGGATGCGCCGCTTACCAGAATGGTCACCTGGCGGGACCGATTCAGAAACGGCGCAGTCATCGTCACCCGCCAGCTCTTCATTTTTTCCACCCAGTTGGCGACGCATCGATGCTTCGCCTCCCGCAAAGCGGCAGAATTCGGGAACAACGAAGCGGTATGTCCGTCAGGGCCCATTCCCAGCAGCGCCAGATCGAGACCGCCGTCCCCAAAATCCCTTTCGAGCAGTTTTCCGTATTCCGTCGCAGCGGCTTCGGGCTCGATTTCGCCGCGAATGCGATGCACGTTCTCGTTTGGGATCGGCGCGTGATCGAGCAGCGTCTCCTTCGCCATCCGATAGTTGCTGTCGGAAGATTCAGGCGGAACGCAGCGTTCATCGCCAAAGTAGACGTGGACGCTCGACCACTCGATCCGGCCCCGGTACGTATCGCTTGCCAGCAGCGAGAAAAGCACCTTCGGCGTAGAGCCGCCGGAGAGAGCGATCGAGAACTTTCCCTGATGCGCGATGGCCGACCTGGATTGTTCGACGATCCGGTCTGCCGCCTCGCGGGCAATGGCGTCGCCATCGCGCACCACTTTGATTTCGGGAGTGATCATGCATTCAGGCCCTTGGACGCCAGAGCTTGGTGAGGGGAATTTCCAATCGCTCGAACGGCGGAAGTTTCACGACATCCGAGCCGGAGCCGCGCAGTTGGCCGATGAATTTGCCCCGCGTCAGATGATATGCTTCGATTGTCCTGGTTTTCGGATCGACGATCCAATAGTCCTTCACTTTGCTGGCCGCATACAGCTTGAATTTGTCTTTCTTATCTATATTTACGCTGGTGGGACTCACGACTTCGATCGCCAGGTCTGGCGGCATCTCAATGGCAGTATCCCCGATGACATGCAGCCGGCTTTTTCGGATGAAGCCGATGTCCGGCCGACGAACGTCATACTCGCCAAAAAGCGTATCCGTGTCGAGATAGAGCTGGCCCAGGTCGTGCTCCTCGACGAAGTTGCCGAGCAGGCGATGGAGCGCGCCGACCGTGTACCCATGATCGGGAATCGGACTTGGGCTCACGACTACCTCCCCATCCACGAGTTCCAGCCTCACCCCGGGCGGATCTTCTCCAAGCTGCAGGTATTGCCGGGCTGTCATCTTAATCGTGCTGACGGTCATCGCCTCGAATGGTAACAGCCGCCGCGTAATCCGTCAGCACCGAGACTTGACAACCGAGACTTGACGATCCTCGTCACGGTAAGAGCTCAATCCCCCGTCTCGAGGATCGACATGAATGCTTCCTGCGGGATGTCCACAGAACCGACGCGCTTCATGCGCTTCTTGCCTTCTTTTTGCTTCTCCAGCAGTTTTCGCTTCCGCGAGACGTCGCCGCCGTAGCACTTGGCCGTCACGTTCTTGCCGACGGACTTGATCGTCTCGCGGGCAATCACTTTTCCGCCAATGGCGGCCTGGAGGGGAATCTCAAAGAGATGTTTTGCGATCTCTGCCTTGAGCCGAATCAGCAGCCGGCGGCCGCGGGCTTCGGCGTGCTCGCGATGGACGATCACGCTTAGCGCATCAACCCGGTCTCCATTGACGAGGATATCGACCTTGACGAGGTCGCCGACGCGGAAGCCGATCAGTTCGTAGTCCATCGTGCCGTAGCCGCGCGTGGCGGATTTGAGGCGGTCATAAAAATCATAGATCACTTCCGCCAGCGGCATTTCATAAACGAGAATGACGCGCGTCGCCCCGATGTATTCGGTCTTCTTATAAACCCCGCGGCGATCCTCGCAGAGCTTCATCAGGGCGCCGACGCCGTCGGCGGGAAGAATCAGATTCATCAGAATGTACGGCTCGCGGATCTCGGCCACATGCGTGAGGTCGGGCAATTCGCTGGGGGCGTCGATGCGGATCGTCGATTGATCGTTCAACAGGATTTCGTAGGTGACGGTCGGCGCGGTTTGCACCACTTCGATATTGAACTCGCGTTCGAGCCGTTCCTGAATGATTTCCATGTGCAGCAGCCCGAGGAAGCCGCAGCGGAAGCCGAAGCCCAGAGCGTCGGAGGATTCCGGGGAGAACGTGAAACTGGAGTCATTGAGCTGCAAGCGATCCATCGCGTCGCGCAGCTCATCGTATTGCGTCTTCCCGCCCGGGTAGAAATCGCAGAAAACCATCTGCTGGATCGGCTTGTAACCCGGGAGCGCCTCGGCGCCGGATTTGCGCATCGGTGACGGTGTCGCCGATGCGGACGTCATGAAGATCCTTAATCGCCGCCACAAGAAAGCCGACCTCGCTCGTGCCAATGGTGGCAACCTGCTTTGGCCGCGGCATCAGCTTCCCGAGATCGGTCACTTGATATTCCCGGTCGGCCCCCATCAGGCGGATTTTCATTCCCTTGCGCAACTCCCCATCAATGACGCGCACGTAGACGATCACGCCGCGATAATCGTCGTAAATGCTGTCGAAGATCAGCGCCCGCAAGGGCAGATTTGGGTCTCCCTTGGGAGGCGGAAGCTGATCGCAGAGCTTGCCGATCAGGTCGTCAATTCCCTGCCCGGTCTTGGCCGAGACGAGAATGCAGTCCTCGGCTTTGAACCCGAGCACTTGTTCGATTTCCTCCGCAACTTCGACCGGCCGGGAGCTTGGCAGATCGATCTTGTTGATCACCGGAATGATGTCCAGACCGACCTCGATAGCCGCGTAAGCATTGGCGACGGTCTGCGCCTGCACGCCCTGCGTCGCATCCACGACGAGAATCGCCCCTTCGCACGCCTGCAGCGCCTTCTGCACTTCGTAATGAAAATCAACATGCCCCGGCGTGTCGATGAAGTTCAGCATGAACTTCTCGCCGTTGTGCTCGTGAAAAACAGTCACCGCCGACGCCTTGATGGTGATCCCGCGCTCCCGCTCCAGATCCATGTCGTCGAGGATCTGCTCCTTGAACTCGCGCTCAGTAATGGCGCCGGCACGCATCAGCAGCCGGTCGGAAAGCGTGCTCTTGCCGTGGTCGATGTGGGCGATAATGGAGAAATTCCGTATCTGCATGCATCCTTGGGTGACGTCAGAAATCGAGTTCCTCATCATATGATGGCCGCCCACGGGGAACAAACGACCGTGCCGACCGCACGGAAAATTCGAATGACGAAATCGGAACCAAGTTTGATTGTTTGATTCGGCATTCGGGTTTCGTCATTCGGGACGCGGCTCCTTCGGGAGCGGCGGAAGCGGCTGGTTCAAGGATGTTTCAGAACCTCGAGCGACTGCCCCCTCTCCCGGAGGAGTACCGGGAGAGGGGTAAATGAAAAAGGCCTCAGCTTAATGGCGCGCGGGTGGAACAACTTGGCTTTGGCAACTCGGGGTTTTTGCGACGCACCGACTGGTGAACGTGCATTGGCCGCCAGGAACGCGACAATCAGGAAATGCTCCTCATCCCCCTCTTCCTCCCAGATCCTCCCGGCGGTCCCGACGCCTCGCACCGCATTTGCGGCCCAGGGGGCTACGAGTTCTGGGAGATCAGCGCCGCGGACGATGACAGCAAGGTGGAACTCTGCGTCGGTTTTTTTGACGGCCATCCGTCGCTGCACGCGTATCTTCGCCGATATCGGCAATACCTCCGCCGGCCGACGAGCAACGCGCCGCCGACGCCGCGAGATTTTCCCGTCGTCGAAATCGAAATTGGCGCGCCGTACGGCGGGAAGTTTGCCGACCTGCAGGTGCTGCGCCGGGAAGCTTCCAGGCATCGAGCGAGCGCCTGCAAATCTCCGCCGGGTCGCACTCGTTAAGACGAAATGCCGACAACTCACTCGAATTGCGGATGGAACACCGCAACGGCCAGGGGGAACTCACATTTGTGCCGCAACCCGCAACGTGGCACGGGCGTCCCGCCCGTGTGAGCGACGAAGCAGCAGAAAAACATTCGGATATCCAGGGTTCGTCTGCGGGTGCATCTCCAACACCGGCGGGACGCCCATGTCACGCAACGCCCGCGACCGTTACCTGCGAAAACGGGGAATACGTTTACCTATCCGATCCGGAGTGCAGCGTGACGGGAACGATTCACCTCAAGCCCCCGGCTCCATTACAGCCGCGGACGATTCAGTTTGTTGGAAAGGGAATGTTGGAGCACCGCTGGCGGCCGGAACGGGAGGCGTAGGGCCCGACTCGGCTCAGGGCACGTAAGGAATTGCAAATTGCAAATTAAGTCGGCTTATCGCTGTTCGATCCCCGCCTTATTCGCGGGGCCGATTTGCGAGTCTGAGACGGGAACCAGACGGAAGACCTGCCCGGTGCCGGGGGTGACGTGCTCGCGCCCTTCGCGCATTTCCAAAGCGCCGAAATCCAGGATGTAGAGCGATCCATCGGGGCCGAATTTCACATCGATCGGGCGCTCCAGCAGCGCGGCGCTGTGGCCGGGCACGCGGCTGCGAGGATTGCCGGCGGTATTGCGAATGAACTCCTTGACCTGGTGCATGTCAGGATCGACGCGCATCACTTTGTACCCGACGGTTTCGACGAGCTTTTCGCCGGTGGTGGCAAAGGGTGCGCGGTCGCCGCTCATGGCGACGATCACGTTGCCGCGAAATTCACGGAACGGTCCGGACGAGGGAGCGATGTCGATGTGCGCCGCGCCGGAGAGCGAGGGGAACGCCGACTGCAGGAGCGTATCGCGATTGGGCGCGATCAGATGGCTGGATTCCTTGTCGATGGAGAAACGCAGCTCGGGATAGCCGCTGCGCGTGAGAAGTTCCATCGGGGGCTGAAACCGCGGATCACTGACCGGCTCCAGATCGGCCGTGTAATCCGGCCAGCCGTACCAGGCGCCGGAAACGAGGCGCAGCAGCGCGTCGGGGTCATCTTTCACCGGTCGCGTTCCGCGCATTTCCATGCCATCGTTGGTGAAATACACGCGCCCGAACTCGTTGATGGCGATGCCGCGCGGATTGTGAATTCCGTGCGCTTCAACGGTGGCATATCCGCCGTCCGGGGACACCCAGTAGATCGCGCCGTTGGGCTTATGGCTTCCGTCCGGACCGGCGACGCCGCGCACGCGCGTCTGGTTGCTGTGGTTGAATGCTTGGAACGGCGCGGTCACCGCCAGATCGGTCGGCCCAAGAAGGCCCGCCAGCGGGTTGGGCGAATCGAAACGATATCCGAGCAGCGCCAGGTCCTGCCACGGCTCATCGTGCACCAGCGGATGATCGCGGACCCAGCCGGCCGCCCAGTTGTCCAGTCCGACCACACCGCTGTTGGTGGCAGTGCCGACGCCGAAATAGAGCCGGCCGTTGGTTGGCGAAATCGCCAGATCCGTTACGCCGTAATCTCCCTGCGCGGGCAGATTGCCGAGGATCGTGGTGTGATGCCCGTGGTAATCCAGCGCGCTGATCACGCCCATGCCGTCGGCGTCGCGATGGGAGACAAACACCTTGCCCTGATAGCAGACCATTCCGCCGACAGGCCCATACATGCGCCAACCGCCGGGAGTGACCAGACTGAGAAGAGACTGATCGTTCAACGGAAAGACGGCAAAAGGCGCCCCATCGGTGCGATAGCCGATGATCCGGACTTCTCCGTCGCGCTCGCCCATCGCGATGAGCAGCGATCCATCGGCGTCAAACGCGATGGCAGTGGGCGCCGTGAGATCGGTGACGTACCGGCGAAACTGATAGCCGCTGGGAAACTCGACGAGACTGCGGTCGATTGGCTTCTGCTCTTCGATGGACAGGATGCGGGGGTTGGACACGCAGCCGCAAAGACACAGCGCCAGCATCAGCCCGATGCCCGCGCCTGTCCGGCCAGACCACTGCATGAATCGTCGGCCCCAATCCGCCGCGGTCATAAGTCAACTCCCGATCTGCATTGGCCACCGCGTCAGCCCGCAGCGGTGGTTACGGCATCCCCAGCCAGAATCTCCATCGGCGTCACAACGCCGGACACCGGCCGCTACAGCTTGACGGTGCGGACCAGTTCCTTCACGTGGTCGACGCTGCTCTGAAACATCTTTCGTTCGCTCTCGTCCAATTCGACTTCGATGATTCGTTCGACGCCGCCCGACCCGAGGATGCACGGGACGCCGACAAAGTAGCCGCCGACCGCGTATTCCTTATCGCAATAGACCGCACAGGGCAAAATCCGCTTCTTGTCGCGAATGATCGATTCGGCCATCTGCACGGTCGCGGCCGCCGGGGCGTAATAGGCGCTGCCCGTCTTCAGGAGGCCCACAATTTCCGCCCCGCCGTTGCGGGCGCGTTTCACGATTTCGTCGAGCCGCTCCTTCTTCACCAGTTGAGTTATCGGAATTCCTCCCGCAAACGTGTAGCGCGGCAGCGGAACCATGTCGTCGCCGTGTCCCCCCATCAGCAGGGCCTGCACGTCTTCGACGCTGCACCCGATTTCCAGGGCCAGGAAGCTGCGATAGCGCGCCGTATCGAGCACGCCCGCCTGGCCGATGATCTGTTTTGCCGGCAGCCCGGACGCTTTCCAGGCAACGTACACCATCGCGTCCAGCGGATTGCTCACGACGATCATCACCGCATTGGGCGAATGCTTCGCCACGCTTGCGGCAACGCTTTTCACGATCCCTGTGTTGATATTGATCAGGTCGTCGCGGCTCATCCCCGGCTTGCGAGCCACCCCGGCCGTCACGATCACCACATCACTGTCGGCAGTCGCGTCGTAACTGGTCGCTCCGATGATTTTGCTGTCAAACCCCTCCACCGGCGAGGCTTCAAACAGATCCAGGGCCTTCCCCTGCGGCATTCCCTCCACCTGCGGAACGTCCACCAGGACGATGTCTCCCAGTTCCTTGCTCGCCGCCCAATGGGCGCACGTGGCTCCGACATTTCCCGCTCCGATGATGCTGATTTTCGCTCGTCTCATGGCTAAGTCCTTTCCTGCCAACCGCTGCTCACTCCGGCCCTCCCGATTATCGGGAAACCACCCCCGGATGCAATTGGCGCCGGGTGCATCGAGCGTTGTCCGATAATTTCAGGGATTTCCGCGATGTCGTCGGGAAACCGAGGGTGCGAGCACCCTCGGCGTTCGGCGTGTCAGCGACGAGCTTGCGAGACTGAGAACGGCCTGCGTGGTTCGCACCCGGGGTGATCACGCGAAGTTGCAGCGCCGAGCATTATCGCAACAGCTTCCCTAGTCGTTTGCCATAGCGCGTTGAATGGGGAATTGAGAACCCTCCGCGGCCCGGCTATCGTCTGCTCGGTAACACATGGCTTGGGAAAATCGCGACTATAACCGCGGCGGTGGAGGTTCCGGCGGCGAATACCTCGGAAATCCCTCGCTGTTTTTCGGCTTCACCGTCCCCTTCGGGAGATGGTTTGGGGTGCCGGTCCGCCTCAACTTTTTCCTGCTTCTTGTTCTGGCATTGATGCTGTTTGGCGACATGCATGCGGGAGAGCCGCTGCTCTTCTTTGTGCAAGCCGGATTGCTGATCGCGTTTCTGATCCTGCACGATTTCGGGCATCGCATCTGCGCAGCGTGTGGGCGGATCACTCGATGAATTCATCCTGTGGCCTGCGGGCGGGCTGGTTCACCCCACCGTCCCGCCCGATCCATGGGCCTCTTTTTTCGCTCACGTTGGAGGAATTCTCGTCCATCTGATCATCGCCGGCGGTTGCGCTGCGGCGCTGTATTCGATGCATCTGGGCTCGATCCTCGGCGAGATATCCTGGAACCCGCTCGGCGCACAGTTCGGCGCTGCCCCTATCGTCAGCAATCCGTTTGCCGCGATCGTGGCATACCTGCTGTTTCTCTCGCTGCAACTAAATATCGGACTGATCCTCATCAACCTGCTTCCGTTCTACTGGTACGACGGCGGATTTCTGCTCGAGTCAATCCTCTGGCCCTGGCTCTCCCGCTCGCGCAGATCAACGTCACCTGCATCGTGGGAATGATCGTCGCCGGCCCGATGTGTCTCTACTCCCTCTACACGGTGAATGTGATGGGGATGATCTACTGGGCACTGTTATTTGCCAGTAGCTATAGCAAGCGCAGAGAACTCGCCGGCGGCGCACTGGAGGAGTCGTATGCGTTCAGCGCTGCGGCTTATGAATCGGCGCAGCCGACTTCCGCGCGTCGCAAGTCCCGCTGGGCCTCCCGAAGCGCCGTGAAAAAAGCCGCCGCCGCCAGACGCGAGCAGGAGAACATCGATTCAATTCTGGAGAAAGTGCATGCTCACGGAATGCAATCGTTGAATTGGATGGAGCGCCGGGCGCTGTGCAAAGCGACGGAGCGACAGCGGTCGAAGTGAGTGTTGCGCGATTGTGGGCTCGGTCGTCCTGGGGGTCACCGCTGCAGATTCGCGATCGGATGAAAACGGCCCCGCGCGAGGCGGGGCCGTTCGGAGCAATGCCCGCCGGCAGAGCCGGCGGCTTTCTTTTGAGCGTTCGCAACTGCGCGGGAGTCGCTCCTAAAACTTCGAGTTCAGCCGGCTTTGGCGGGGTACATGCCGGTGTTCTGCGGCATGTTGCGCAACTGCTGGATGCGGAATCGCCGGGCGCCGGCTCGCGGATGCGCCGAGTCGTAGACTTCCTTCATCCGGTTGCTCGACAGGTGCGTGTAGATCTGCGTCGTGCTCAGGCTCTGATGCCCGAGCAATTCCTGCACGCTGCGGAGGTCCGCGCCGTTATTCAAGAGGTGCGTGGCAAAACTATGGCGCAGCGTGTGCGGACTGATGCCGGGATCCAGCCCGGCGGCGACGAGATACTTGTCGAGCTTGCGGCGGACGGAGCGCGTGCTGAGCGCTTCGCCGTGCTTGTTGAGGAAGACGCGATTGGCCGCCGCGCCCTGGCACTTGGGCTCGCTGCTGCGCAACTCGAAGTAACGCTGCACGGCCTTGATCGCCTGGCTGCCGATCGGCGTGAGGCGGTCCTTGCGGCCCTTGCCGCGGACGCGGAGAACGCCCTCCTGCAGATCCATGTCGGCCATCTCCAGCTCGACCAGTTCGCTGACGCGGATGCCGCTGGAGTAGAGCACTTCGAGCATCGCCTTGTCGCGGGCGGCGAGAATGTCCGCGTCCCCGGGGGCGTCGAGGAGCTTCTGCACCTGTTCGAGATCAAGGCATCGCGGGAGGCGCTTTTCCTGCTTGGGCGTGCGGATCGTCGAGAGCGGGTTCACGCTCACCAGGCCGCGACGGATCAGAAACTTGTAGAAGCTGCGCAGCGTCGCCAGTTTGCGGGCGGTGGTGCTCTTCGTGTAGTTCTGTCCGTAGAGATACGCGAGAAATTCGCGGATCGTCAGCGGCTCACAGCTGAGCTGCTTCTGATCGATTTCGCCGCCGGTCATCCTGGGCTGAGCGCCGGCGGGGTTGCCGATCTGTCCCGAGAGGAACTGACCGAATTGTATGAGGTCAGCCCCGTAGCTCTTGACCGTGTAATCGGAGAAGTGTTTCTCCAGATGCAGGTAGTCAAGGAACTGGGTGACCAGTGGTGAAAACTGTTTGGGAACGGGAGCCGCGGTAGGAAGGGCTGTTGCGATGTTCATAAAAACCGGTCGCGGAGTGCGAAGGTCCAGACCAGGGATGACTGCCACGCGGCCGGCGTTTCCGGTGGCCCACTATGTGGGACGATCCTCGTCACACGATCGGCGTAAAAAGCGATCAGCGCCCCACAGGACATGCTTACATCTTGCAGGCGGCGCGTAACTCGGATGCGGCCGGTCGTTCGGCCTCATCCTCGTTTCGTTGTCCGCCTCGCAGCTACGTCCGAAAGCCCGAATCGTTTCTTATGCCGCTTTCTTCGGCAAATATGCCTTCAATTCTTTGGCTAAATGCTGACCGAGCTGATGAGACATGACCGCGGCGTCAAACCAATCGAAGCTCAACTCGCGCCGATTCACCATCTCCACCAGCGCATCCAGCACGTGCGCTTCATCGCCCGGCTGATAGCGAAAGCAGAAGTGTTGCTTGCCCTTCATCAGGCTCAGCGTCTTGATGTCCGTCATCTTTCTCTCTCCGGTTGACTCAACTGCGAATTTCACTTGCGCTTGTGCCAACCAAGCGCGGCGCCCGTCTTCACACGGGCGGTTGTTGATTTAATTGCTTCAGCAGGTCGGCGGCGAGCATGTTGTAGACAAACCCGCAATACCGCTCCATGCTTTCCAGATATTCCCGCGGTCCCAGGGGACTCTTCGGATCGTTGCGGCCCGCCGCGTAGGCGAGCAACTTGGCGCGGACCGATCCGTTGGCCGCGTCGTACATGCCGACCGCCTGAAAAAAGACCGCCGGCCGCGGCGGCCCGTCGCTTGCCGTGTTCGGCGTCGCCTGGAACAACTGCAGCGCGGCGCCGAGCCTCGGCGGGTTGTACGGATCAAACGCCGTCACCGTGGGCACCACCAGCGCATCGCACTTGAGCAACTGACACACTTCCGCCGCCTGCTCCGGCGACTTCACGCCGTCGATTTTCAGCCCGGCGTATACTTCCACCACCCGATTGACGGGCACGATCGTCAGCCCGTCGATTTCCTGAAGCTGCTGATAGACGCAGTCGGCCTGGAGCAGCGGATCGACATCGCGTTGCCCGCTGAGATTGACCGCGGGCGCAACCGCCCACACTTGCCGTACCGGCGCAACCAGACGAAGGCGCACCTCCGTGCCATAAGGCTTTGGCGGCTCCTCGCATCCGGCCGTCATCCACAAGCCGGCAAGCGCCACGATCAGCAGTCGGTTCCACGTGCCGCGCATCTGCCTCATCCGTGAAGCGATCCATTTCTTACCGGGCGTCCGGCGCACCACGTTCGTCGCCGCCGGGGTGCACCACACTGAAGCTATCGGCTCGATTCGCCTGCACCTGAGCCGTCCGCGCCCGGCGCACCGTTCATTTATCGGACCGAGAGACGATGCGGCTTGAAAGAGCGGATGAACAAGGATGATCGCAAGGCAAAGAGAAGCTCAATGGACGAAGTGAAAGCCCCCGCTGCGCATGCGCGCATTTCCGGGGCAACTGAATTCCCGGCGACACCCGCGCGACGCTGCGGAGCAGCCACGCAGCAGCCACGGTATTGACGCGTCGCGAAACCCGATTATCTTGTTGAGCAGCAATTTGAAATTCAGTGCCGGGCCGAGGGAAGTGGCTCCCCTTCGGTCCGTTTTTCTTTTTACTCTGATTCCGCGGTGACCTGTGCGACGACATTGGGGTCCCCCTTCGCGCCCGAAGCGACGGAGACGACGTGATTGGCCTCAAGGAATTTGCGCAGGTCGTCGAGCGTGACGGCGGGGATCTTCTGCCGCGCGTCGTCGCGGGCGGCGACTTCCACGCCGATCACTTCGTTCTGGGCATTGAGCAACGGCGAACCGGGAAGACGCGGATGATCGCTCAGATTGACCCACCAGGCAGACCTGCTGGGCACGGGCGCGTCGGCAGAGAGAAGCGCCATGGTTGGGCCGAACACATTTGCCTGCGGGATCGCGGCGCATTGAACGGGGCCGCCGGTGAAATCGGTGGCGAGGGTCAGGAATTTGAGCGGCGCGCTCGCGTCCGCCGACGAAATCTCCAGCAGCGCCAGGCGATCGGATCTGGCGACGACTTTGGCGGTCATCACGCCGCCGCTGGTGTCCTCTATCTTGGCAGTCGTTGCGCTTCCCAGAGGTTCGGCGGCGGTCACGAGATGCGTTTTATCGACGGGGAACGCCGCCGCGTAGCGCGCCTCGGGAGCGGGCGGCACCGCGACGTCGACGGCTGGTTGGGAAGCGGGAGCAACCGCAGCCAGCGGGGACGCCGGCACGGCGACAGGGCCTGAGGGCCCGGGACTCGCGGGAGCGGGCGCGCTGGTTGGACCGACGGCGAGCAGCGCACCGGTATCAATCTTGGGAACGATCGGCTCAACGTCCGTCAGCCAGGGCGGGCGGGGAATGGCATCGTGCGCGCGTTTCACGCCGGCGATCGCGGCGGCAACCGACGCTTTGGCGGCGGTGATCTGCGCCGCGGTCGCCCGGCCGACGCTCGCGTGCTGCGAGTTCTGCAGGTCTTTCAGATGCGTATCGGCGGCGGTTTTCACGCGCACCGCTTCCGCATAGGCGTCCAGCGACTTGTTGTATTGATCGAACTTTGCCTGCGCATCGGCCTCGGGTAGCCATTGAATTCCCCAGCGCCGTTCCCCGGGGCGCGTCTTTTCCAGATCCATCGTGCGCTGGCCGTAAAACCCGATCCCGTCGTCGAGCACCTTGCGATTGACGGGATTGCTTTCGTCGGCAACGAACAGCACGGTGCCGAGCAGATTCATCAGCGGCTCGTCGGGTTCGGTGTGCTGGTCCATGTATTCGTGCAGCATTTTCACAGAGCGCATGATATTGAACTTCTGCGTCAGGTCGTTCACCGCGCGATTCCAGACCAGATCGCGCGACGGCGAATTCATCGCCAGCGACGCGCGGCCGAGCGGTTCGTCGTCGGAAAACAGCTCGCCGGTGCGCTGGTTCAGCTTCAGGTTCATGTAGGCGACCGCGGTCGCGTTCAGCGACGTCAGATAGAGGGGATCGCGGTATCGCTGCACCGGCTTGAGCATCGACCCGATCAGATGGCTTGCGTCCGACAAGGAATCCAGGGCCGTCTTCCACTTCTTCTGGTTCTCGGCTTTGAGCCCGGCGGCGAGCAGCGAACGCGCGGTGATGGCGCGCGCCTCATCGGAATCGCGGGCGAACACCAGGAGCCGTTTGCGCGATTCTTCGGCAGCCGCCACGGTGCTTTTCAGTTGTGGATCGGTCAGCGCAGTGCGGTGATTGCTGACCAGCTGCAGCAATTCCTGCAATTTCGCCAGTGCGGCGACGGGGTGCTGCTGCTTCTCGAGCAACCCGGCATCGGCGGAGAGTTGCAGCAACTGGTCGTGATGCGCCGGTTCCCAATTGACCCCGTCATCGGCAATTTGCGCCGGCGCGGCCGGCGCTGGCGGCGCTGGTGGCGCGGTGGCCGCGGGAGTTGTCGCCGGAGATTCGGGCGGCAGAGCAACGGGCTGCGTCGAGCTGTCGCCGGGAGTCACCGAAGAAGTCTGCACCGGCGCCGGTGTGAGCGGCGGCGGCGCAACCGCCAGCGGCGCGGGCGGGGGACCGATCTTGCGGGTGATTGCGTCAAAGCTTGTCTGCGCATCGCCGAGCATCGCGACGACGCCAGCATTCTGCAGCGTGGCGCCCGGGGCCTTGGAGAGCAGCAGCATTTTCTGGTAGAGCAACTGCGCGCCGGCCAGGTCGCCGGACACTTCCATTGACTTGGCGGTGCTGCGCCATTGGGAGAGGCGCGGCGCGTTCCTCTTTTCCCATTCCGACATCGACTGATCGGGACCGCCGACGGACGTATCGGGCGGAGTGCTCGGATTGGAGACCACCGGAGCGGAAGGAGAGATGTCAGCGCGGGGCCGCGCGCCGCCGTAGCGCGTGATGACATAGGTGAGGACGCAGGTCAGCAAGAAGGCGCACGATCCGGCGACGACGAGCTGCGTCGGCGACATCCTCTTCCAGAACGGCGGACGCCTCACGCGCGGACCGGACCGGGGAGTGGCGCTCAGATCCGCCAAGTCACTGTCAACGGCATCAGGCTCCTGCGGCGCGACCGTCTCCTGTGACTCAGCGGCGACCCCTACGACGCCAGCGGCGGGCGCTTGCTGCCACGGCGGCGGGGCCTCATCGGTCGCGGGCTCGATCACGAGAGTCGATAGGCTGGGAACTACTGGAAAACTTCCGGGATCGGCTTCTTCGGAATCGGCCGGCAAGCTCGCACCAGCGGCGTGACATGCCTCGCAGATGATCGAGCCGTTCTGATCATAAACCTGGTCGATTGGAAAGGATCCTTCGCAGACGGAGCAAATGAATCCCGGCGCCTGCACCTGCGGAGCCGGCGGCAACTGCTCCAGCAGCGGCGGCGCCGCCGGACTCGCGACAATGGGCGGAACGATTGCAGGCGCACGCGCCACCGACGCGGTCGCAGTCGCGGCAACAGGCGGCGCTTCGCCGGGAACCTTCATCACTGCCGTGCAATGGGGGCATCGCACCGCCGACCCCGGCGCCTGGCTGGCGACCTTGGAACGCTTTCCGCAAGATGGGCAGGTCAGAATGGTCGCCATAAAGCTGCGTCAAGAAGCAGTCTGAGGACCTCAGAATCGCTCACTACGCCGGGTCTGGTACGAGGACTCGCGTAAAGAGCCGCGGATGTAGATCCGCGGCTACGAACATGATATTACGCCTCGACTCGTCGGCACGTAACTCGCGGGAGTGTCACGGGCGCGCGATAAGCTACTTTTCCCGGGTTGCAGTGAGCTGGACGGTCGCCGCGACAGCATCGCTGGCGGTGCCGCCGGGGATCAGATCGGCGGCGAGGAACTTCTTCAGATCGTCGAGGGTGACCGCCGGAATTGCGCCGAGCTCCGAGTCGCGGATCGCGAGTTCCACGCCCACGACTTTCCCATCGGCCAGCAGCGGCCCCCCACCCAGCCGGGGGGTTTCGGAAAGGCGGACGTGCCAGGGCGATTTGGGGGCAACCGCCGATCCGGCAATGGCTGTCGCGGCCGGTTGAAATAGATCGACGCCGGGGAAGCTGACGCAGGAGATGGTCCCTCCGCTGAAATGATCCGCAAGATTCAGCCAGGCGAACTTCGCCGTCGGCACTCGCAGCAGCGCCAGGCCGCTTTGTGGATCGCTGCGAACCACCGTCGCTGAAAATGCTGCGCCATCGGCGACCTGCACTTGAATTTCCGTGGCGTCCGCAACGGCCTCGGCGGCGGTGACCAGCAGATCCGCGCCCACTGGAAAGGCAGCGGCATACGACGTCACGCGATAGGTCTTCTTCGGCGCAGCGTCGCTGTCCGGCGGGGCGGCCGGCGGATTTGGATCCGCGGGAGCCGGCGCGTCGCCGGGGGTGGAAGCCGGCGCCGGTGTGGCGCCATCGGGCGGTGTCGCGGTTGCAACCTGGACGGGAGTGGTGGCCGGCGACGGTTTGCGAGCCGTCCTGGGTTTGGGTGACGGGGTCTCCGCGCTCTGGGGCGATGAATCGGCAGCCGCGCCGCCGGGGTCAACTGCCCCGCGCGCGCTCGCCAGCGCACTGGCCGTTTCGACGTCGATGCTGGCAGGATCGATCGAATCGGCAACGGGCGGGTGCTCGACGGCCTGCATGGCCTTGTCGTACGCGGCCTGTTTGGCGTCAACTTCGGGCTGTAGCTTGGAGAGGTTCAACTCGTCCATCGGATCGACGTTCAGCGGTCGGGTATAGTTCTGAATCTCCATGCGCTGGATGAAGCCGGGATCATTCTGATTTCGCACCACCATGGCAAGGTGGGCCTTGAGCGCCGCCAGTTCACGCCCGAGCTTGGTGGTGGCCGCCTGAGTCGCGTTCCAGGCGGCAATCTTCTGATCTGCCTGATCGGCGGGGAGCCACTCGGTCCCCCACCGCTTCAGACCTGGATTCTTCAGCTCCAGCTTCTTCGTCTGCGCCGCGTAGAAACTGACTGCGTCGGCGTAGAGCCTGCCTTTGCGGGCTTGATCGTCGGTTTGATTCAGCGCCACCGCCAGTGCGTCAAGGGCGGATTCATCAACCGAGGTCATCGGCGTCATGTATTCGATCAGCAGCCGGACGGCCCGCATGGGATTTTTGGTGCGCAGATAAACAGACGCCCCGATAATCGCCGAGCGGTGAGTCGGATGAGGCGAGAGGGCCATCGCCCTTTCGAGATAGGCTTTGGAGTGAATGTAGTCGTCGAGCTCGAAGTAGGCGAACGTCGCGCCTTCGAGCGCCATTTTGTTGCGGGGGTCGGCGGAAAGCACATCGGAGAATGCGTTGCGGGCCGCCTTGTAATCCTTGGCCAGCAGCGCCTGTTCGCCCTGGTCCATCAGCGCGGTCAGCGAACGCGCGCTGATTTCTTTTGGCGGCGCTGCATCCGCGACGCACGCGCCGCCGCACAGAATGGCGCCGAACAGAGCGATAGCACACTTGCTGATACCCATCTCAACTTTCCCAATGTGCGGACAAAAGGCTCCCGCCCACCACAGATGAAGCTGAAGTGAACCCGAAACCCTAACGCCGATGATGCCCGCTTATTCCCTACGCCGCAACGGGGTGGTCCGTTTACGGGCAGTTTCAGAAGTCTCGCAACGTATCTTTCACTATTTCATGCGTTTCTTCTGAATAAACTGCAGCAACTGTTCTTTGCCAAGACAGTTAAGAACGCGCGAAGGGGATGCCCAGCCACGCCGGGCGACGTCGATTCCCCAGCCGATCGACGCAAGTTCATCGGTGCTATGCGCATCAGTGTCGATCGCGAGCCAGCAGCCGGCCTCCAGCGCGCCGCGGGCCTGAATGTCATTGATGTCCAGCCGCGGATAGCCGGCGTTGATCTCCAGCGCGGTGCCCGTCTGCGCCGCGGCTGCGAAGATCCGGTCAAACTGCAGCGGCAGCCCGGCGCGGCGATTGATGAGCCTGCCGGTGGGATGGCCGATGACATTCACGTAGCGATTTTCGATCGCGCCAGAATCCGGGCGGTCGCCTTGTCAGTATCTTGCTTGAGCGAGATGTGCGGGCTGGCGATGACGATATCCAGCTCGGCAAGGACCGCGTCTTCAAAATCAAGCTGCCCGTCGGCAAGAATATCCACCTCGCAACCGGCCAGGAGCGTGATGCCGCGGAGCTTGCCGCTGATCTTGCGAATCGCGGCGACGTGCTTGAGCAGCCGCTCGGCGGTCAGACCATTGGCGATCACCTGGCTCTTGGAGTGATCGGTGATGGCGAGATATTCATATCCGCGAGCGAGCGCCGCCTCGGCCATTTCCTCGATCGTCGCGGACCCATCGGATGCGGTGGTGTGGGAATGGAGATCGCCGCGGATGTCGGCGGCTTCGATCAGTTTCGGAAGCGTCCCCCCCGCCGCGGCTTCCACTTCGCCGCGACCCTCGCGAAGTTCCGGCGCGATGTACGGCAGCCCCAGCGCCTTGTAGACATCCGTTTCCGTCCGGCTGGCGACGGGCTTCACTGCCGGGGCTTCGGCGGTCTTCTTCGCCGCCTTGTCGTATTCACTGATGCGGTACAGACCCCATTCATTGAGCGTCAGCTCGGCGTCCTGCGCCCGGCCGCGCAGCTTGACGTTATGATCCTTCGATCCGGTGAAATACAGCAGCGCCGCGCCGAAGTTGTCAGCGGGGACCATGCGCAGATCGACCTGCAATCCCCCGGCCGTGAGCACGCTGGCCTTGGTCGGCCCCTGCCCCAACACGCGCTGAACCTCGGGAAACGCGACAAACGCCGCCGACACCACCGGGCCCGATCCCTTTGGCTTCATTGCGCAGATCAGGTCGACGTCTCCGATCGTCTCCCGCCGACGGCGAAGGCTCCCGGCAATCTCCGCCTGCGCGACATCGGGATGCTGACGGAGACGTTCCACCAGCCCCTGCGCGATCGTCATCGCCTCGACGATTCCAAGCCGTTGCGACGCCTGCGAGCGCAACGCGATCCCCTGCTTGATCGACTCGACTTTCTTCTCGCCGATTCCCTTGAGCCCCGCCAGCGCCCCGAATCGATCGCCTTGACGAGCTCTTCGAGGTTGGTGACGCCGCGCTGTTTCCACAGCATCGCGATCGTCTTGGGTCCCAGGCCGGGAATATCCAGCAGCGGGAGCAATCCCGCCGGCACGCTCGCGGCCACCTGCTCGAAATCGGTGCTTTTGCCGGTGCGGACAAACTCCTCGATGATCGCGCAGCTCGATTTGCCGATCCCTTCGATCTGATTGAGCTTCCCCTCCTCGCAGACCTTGCGAATATCGAAGGTCATATCCTTGAGAATCCGGCCCACCTTGGAGAAGGCGATCGCCTTGAACGGACTCTCCCCTTTGATCTCCATGATCGCGGCAAAGCTCGCAAACAGATCAGCCAGGTCGGTGTTCAGCGACATGATTAATGTCCCTCCCCCAGTATCGGCAGCGGCACATCCTTCCGCGCCGGCAGCCGCGACGGATGCCCATACCACGATCGTTGCCCGTCGCCGTACATCCGCTCCAGCGTCTGCTCCACGTCAAGCATCGTCCCGTCCGGCGGAACCCATCCGCCATGAATGTCGGGGAAATCGAGCTTGCAGTTTTCGCATTTCTTGCCGTTGTAAAAACGGATCGGGCACCAGAACGACTCGACGTTCCGCAGCATCTCCACGCACAGCGAAGTCACTCCCGTCATCCAGTCGCAGTACAGGCACCAGAACAGATCATGGCCCACGAGCCCGTCGAACTTCTGCCGGCTGACATTGATCCAATCCCGCTGGCGATACGCCGGGAACTTCAGCACCACGACAAGAAGCGGATAAATCGTCACCTCAATCAGACGGACGTGCAAAAATGCCGGCAGAGCCAGGACGGTTCCCCACAGGCAGGCATGATTCTGCCATCGCCCAACGGCTCCATTCAAGAATGTCACGATCCGCGGCCCGCCGACGGCTTGCCGATGCGTCTGCTCGTGGTAGGTGACCCAGATGCAATACGTCACGATCTGCCCCGCAACCGCGCCGAGCAATCCCTTCCATCCGGCGATTGCCGCCCCCGCGCACCAGGGGATCCAACTGAACAGCGCCACCATCAGATCCAGTCCCGGCGCATGGATGCAAAAATGCTGCAGGGCGAGGGGCGCCCGCGCCAGATTGCTGAGCAGCAGGGTCACGCCAGTCAGAAAGAAGGCCGTGCCCGCGGCCACCATCAGGAACTGGATCCACGTTTGATGCATGCAACGCACCTTACATGAGCGCGGCAAAGCTGGCGAATTCCCCAATCGCAACAATCCGCCCGAGGCAGCCAGGAGGGTGCATGGAATGCTCTGTAGACGGGGTCGGCGACTCCGTATTTCTGCGCCAATCCACGCTCCGCGACGACGCGAAGCGACTTCGGCTGGCCCTCGGCGGATCGTGGCACATTGAGTTTCGTGAACGATAGCGAGGTGACACCACTTTGGAGGATTCACAAAGTGATCTGCCGCACTTTCGCCGACGGAGCGCGGCAGTCGCTTCGCGTCGTCGCGGAGTGTGGTGCAGAAAGCGCCTGCACGCCTCTCGATCGGTATCGCCAGCAGTTCACCGCAATGCAAGCTTCACGCTGGGGGGTATTCAGCGTCGAAGACCGAGGGCGCGAGCACCCTCGGCGTTCGGGGCATCGCATCTGTGGAAGGGGTCGGCGACCCTGTAGATGAACCCGCGCCGTAACAGCGACTCGGCTCAAATGCCCGCTGTTCTTCCCACGCCGAGTCTGAGGTACTCCGAAGGCTCGGATTCTTCGGTGCTGCGGACGGACTGTGCGCAAATTTCCGGGCAAGAAAGAGCAAACTGTGTTTGCGCGGGTGCAATTGCAGGCTGGAAGCCCGCACCACAGTGTGTTGACCGGAAATTCGCTCACGCTCGCCGACGGCGAAGAAGCGTCACGATGCACTGCGCCGTAGCGTCAGTTGATACAATGGCCGGGTTTGGGCGCCGAGGCGGGCTTTGTAGTCGCAGTCGCCGCGGAGGAGGTCGAGATGGTCGGCGCCTTCTTCGATCGCACGGCGGATCGTCATGGCGAACGCGACAATGCCGGGACTCCAGGCTTTGTCGGATTCGTTGTAGGCCGTTGCCCAGGCCATCAATCCGTTGCCGGGGGAGCGGAAGGTAATCACTCCGGCACAGGGGCGGTCGTGGAGGCGCAGGGAGAAGACGCGGAGCCAGCCGCGTTCGGCCAGTGCGGGCCCGCTGGAATCGAGGAGGCCTCGGAAGATCCAGCGGCATTTGATGCCGCGCTTCCCGCCGCCGGATTCGATCAGGGAAAAGATGCGCTGGGCGCGTTCCACGTTTCCCGGCGCGTCGGCGTCGGGCTCCAGCGCCGCGCCGGCCTGCGACTCGGCTTTGGAGAGCTTGCGGCGAAGTTCCTTTCGGTCGCCGGCCTTGAGGCTGGCGAGATAGTCGTCCCAGGTTTTGGGGAGCTTCAGATAACAGCTTGCGCCGTGAACTTCTTCGGCGACCTCAAACCCTTCCTCGGGGGCGATGCGCGCAGCGTGGCGCGGGCGGAGGATTGCGGCCGAAGGTTGCGGAGCGTGATGGTCTGCGCAGTTGCCGGCTTCTCGCGAAGGAAGCTGAAGATCGATCGCCAGGCCGCTTCTTCGTCGGCGGGATCGATGAGAGGATCGAGATAGTCGCTGACGATCGCGCCGGCGGACTCAAGGCGTCGGCCGCGCGCGGATTGGAGCGGGAGCACGCCGATGAGGCGCGAACCGCGCCAGATGGCGAGCATCACGAGCCGATCGAGCCGTTGCGGCCAGCCTAGAATCGCCTGTTGCCAATGTGCGGTTTGAAAGACAGTGGCGTCGGGAACGCGCGCGAGCAAATCATCCCAGGCGTCGGCAAACCCTGAATCCGTTGGCCACGCGCGATGGGCGACGGCGCGCAGGCCCGTCGGGTCGCTGACGATCGTCTCCGCGGCCGGTGCGTTGGCCAGTCGCGGAAGCATGGAGCGGAGAAAGGGAATGACAGAATCGGTTGAAGCAACGAGCACGTTGGCGAGCGACATACTGCAACCTCGGGGACATTCGCAACCACGAGGCGGGCTGCGGTACAGCCCATGCATCGGCACCGCCTCTGTGCAGATTTACCACCGAATTCCGACCCGTGCGGAGGGATTTGACGCTGCAGCGTCGCAATAACCTCAGGGCCGGGAATTGCTGGGAGGAAGGTGCTGCCTGCGAGGTTTAAAGGGGGTGTGAGGCGGGTTGTCGGGGCGAGGATGCGGCGGTATAAGCGCGGGCTAGTGGTGCATCCCATCTGAAATTGCGGGTCGGTCGCCTGTAGGGCGGGATTCATCCCGCCGTCGTCCGGCCTTGCAGAAGGCGCGGCGGGATGAATCCCGCCCTACGCGGGCGTGAGGGTGATTGGAACGTCGGGTGCCGTTGGTCCTCGAAATCACCCTCACCCCAACCCTCTCCCGGGGGTACCGGGAGAGGGGGTCATTCAACGGCCTTCAATTAAGAGACGGATCTACAATTTTATGGCCGCAAAGTTCGCTCATCTTCACGTCCACTCGCACTACTCGCTGCTCGACGGCGCATGCAAAATTCCCGACCTTGTCAAGCGCTGCAAGCAGCTCGGCATGGAGAGCATCGCAATCACCGACCACGGCTGCATGTTTGGAGTGGTGGAGTTTTTCAACGAGTGCAAGAAGGAGGGGATCAAGCCGATTCTGGGAATGGAAGCCTACATGGCTCCGGGCGATCGGACGGAAAAATCGACGCCCGGCGGGCACGCGGGGGAAGCGTCGTACCATTTGCTGCTGCTGGCTCAGAATCTGGAGGGGTATCAAAACCTGCTGAAGCTTTCGAGCACGGCGTATCGCGACGGCTTTTATTACAAGCCGCGCATCGACAAGGCGTGCCTGAAGGAATGGAACGCCGGGCTGATCGCTACCAGTGCGTGCCTTGGCGGGGAAATTCCCAGCGCGTTTATGAAGCGTGACGCGAAGACGGCGAAGAAGATTGCCGAGACGTATCTGGACATTTTCGGCCCCGATCGCTTCTTCATCGAGGTGCAGAAACAGGGGATTGCCGAGCAGGACATGATCAACCCCGAGCTTGCCGACCTCGGCAAGCGGTTGGGTTGCGGGCTGGTCGCCACCAATGACGTTCACTTCCTCACGAAGGACGACCATTACGCGCACGACGTACTCTGCTGCATCAGCATGGGCCGGCTGATTACCGACGAGGCCCGGCTGAAATATCCGACCGAGCTGTATCTCAAAAGCCCGCAGGAAATGGCCGACGCGCTGGGCGCGTTTCCCGAAGCGATCGACAACACGCTGCGCATCGCGGAGATGTGCGACCTCACTCTCGATTTTTCCAAACGTCACGCGCCGGTGTATCGCGTATCCGCCGAGGCGGTCGGGCCGGCCAGGTCGGAAGCGGAGAAGCAACAGAAGGACGACGAACGATACATCCGCCAACTGTGCGAGAAGGGCCTGGTCGAGCGATACGGCACGAGCGACGTGTCGCCGGAAATCCGCCAGCGGCTGGAAAAAGAGCTGACGGTCATCATCGGGAAAAACTTCTGCAGCTATTTCCTGATCGTCTGGGACTTCTGCAACTTTGCCCGCGAAAATGGCATTCCCGTCGGCGCCAGAGGCAGCGGCGTGGGGACGATGGTCGGCTATCTGCTGGGGCTGTGCAACGTCGATCCGATCCGATACGGCCTGCTCTTCGAGCGGTTCATGGACCCCAACCGCAGCGAGATGCCCGATATCGACATCGACATCTGCCAGGAGGGACGCGGGAAAATCATCGACTACGTCCGGCAAAAATACGGGCACGTCGCGCAGATCATCACCTTCGGCACGCTCGCGGCCAAAGCAGCTTGCAAAGACGTCGGGCGCGTGCTGGGAGTTCCGCTCGCGGAGATCGACAAGCTCACCAAGCTGATTCCCGGAACCGTCGGAATGAATCTCGAGAAGGCGATGAAGCAGGTGCCGGAGCTGTCGGAGATGTATCAGAAGGTGCCGACGATCAGGAATGTGATTGATATCGCGCAACGGCTGGAAGGGATGGCGCGCAACGCCGGCTGTCATGCGGCGGGCGTGGTGATCGCGGATCAGCCGTTGGAAAATTTCGTGCCGCTCTACAAGAGCGGCGACGACATTCTCACGCAGTTTGAAGGGCCGATCGTCGAAAAAGTCGGCCTGCTGAAGATGGATTTTCTAGGCCTGCGGACGCTCACCACCCTGCAGCGATCGATCGAGCTCGTGAAGCAGAAGAAGAGCATTGAGGTCGACATTGAGAAAGTCGACTTCACGGACAAACAGGTGCTGGCCCTCTTTTGCCGGGGCGAAACGAAGGGGATTTTTCAATTTGAGTCCGGCGGCATGCAGGATCTGCTGATGAAGATGCAGCCGGACCGGCTGGAGGATCTGATCGCCGCCAACGCGCTGTACCGGCCCGGGCCGATGGAGCTGATCCCGTCGTATTGCGCCCGCAAGCACAAGCGCGAGCCGGTGCCGGGCGTTCACCCGATCATGGACCACATCCTGGAGGAAACGTACGGGATCATGGTCTACCAGGAACAGGTGATGCAGATTTTCAATCAGCTCGGCGGAATCGAGCTGAGCGCGGCGTACAAGCTGATCAAGGCCATCAGCAAAAAGCAGTCGGACGTGATCGCCAAATACAAGCCGGACTTTCTCAAGGGTGCGCAGGAAAAAGGAATCGAAAAACGCCAGGCGGAGGAAATCTTCGAGCTGATCCTGAAGTTTGGCGGCTACGGATTCAACAAATCGCACAGCACGCGCTACGCCATCATCGCGTTTCAAACCGCGTACATGAAAACGTATCACCCCGTCGAATACATGGCGGCGGTGCTGACGTTTGAAATGGGAACGACGGAGAAAGTCGTCGAATACATCGAGGAATGCCGCCGGCTGACGCTGCCGGGCGGCGGCAAGGGGATCAAGGTGCTGCCGCCGGACGTGAACTTTTCCGACAAGGATTTCACGCCGATTTACGAGGACGCTCCCAGGAAGAAGCGGGCCGCGCAGGCGGCGCCGACGGGCGTCATTCGATTCGGGATGATGGCGGTGCGCGGCGTGGGGGAGAAAGCCGTCGAGGCGATCATCGCCGAGCGGGATGCGCGGGGCGATTTCAAGAGTCTGTACGACTTCTGCGAGCGGGTCGATCTTCGCCAGGTCTCCCGGGCGACGACCGAAGCGCTGGTGAAATGCGGCGCCTTTGCGTCCACTGGCGCGAACCGGGCGCAGGCGCTGGCGGCGCTGGACGGCGCAATCGAAATGGGCCAGCAGGCGCAGCAGGACAAACGATCGGGGCAGTTGAACATGTTCGCGGCACAGCCCAGCGCCGGCCCGTCGCGCGTGTCGCATGCGCTGCCGCAGGTGGACGAGCTGTCCGACGCGGAGTTGCTCAAATATGAGAAGGAGCTGCTGGGCTTTTACATCACGAGCCATCCGCTGACGGAGCATCAGTCGGCCCTGGAGAATTTCTCGACGGCGAGCACAAAGGAGGCGATGGCATGTTCGGAAGGGAGCGAGGTGCTGATCGGCGGGATGATCAGCCGGGTGAAAAAGAGCGTCACCAAGAACGGCCGATCCGCGGGCCAAAGCATGGCGATGATCACGATGGAAGATCTCGAAGGGCAGATCGACGGCGTGCTTTTTGCCGAGACGTATTCCGATATTCTCAAGCGTTACCCTGGCTCGGTCGCCAACGAGCAGATCGTGTTTCTGCGCGGCAAAGTCGACAAGCGGCGCGAGACGCCGAGCATTGTCGTGAACGATCTGATTCCGATCGCCGAAGCGTCTGCGAAGCTGACGACGATGGTCGCGCTAAAGCTCGATTCCGCGCGGCATGGGAGCGGAGTTGCCACCGCGCTGGAGGAGACGCTGGGCCGTCACAAGGGGAACACCGAGGTGTACCTTCAGGTCGCAGGCTCCGGCCGCAAGGTGACGATGCGGCTCAACAAGGATCGGTTTCTGCGGCCGACGCAGACGCTTGTCGAAGAGCTGCACACGCTGCTGGGATCCGATTGCGTGCAGCTTTGCGGACAGGGGACCCGCCGGCGGAGGAAGCTCCTGGAGCAGCAGAAGCTTTTCAAAGAAGCCGAGGAGAATTCCCAGGGCACGACGCCCCCCACGATGCCGGACGACGACACGCTCGGCGACGACGCCATGGGATTGGCGGATTGAACCACGTATCACGGGTTTCCAACCCGTGCGAGCGGCTTTGGTTAACAATCGTTTTCCCGCTCATTCGATCGGAGCGCGCACGGGTTGGAAACCCGTGATACGTTCTACTCCTGCGTCGTCCGCATGGGCGGGACGCCCATGCCACGGGAAGTGATCCGCTACCGGCGCTTTCCCCAGCGGCACATTGCCTCGACGACCGGACGGAGGGTTCGCCCGGTCGGGGTCAGCGAGTATTCCACCTTGGGGGGCACCTGCGGATAGACCCGGCGGAGCACGATCCCGTCGCGTTCGAGCTCGCGGAGCTGCTGGGCGAGCATTTTGGGCGTCACGGGCAGCAACTCGCGGCGAAGCGCGGAAAAACGGAGCGTGCCGTCGAAGAGAAACCAGACGATGGGGACTTTCCAGCGTCCACTGAGCACCCGCAACGTTTCTGTCGCGGGACAGCAAACTTTGTCCGAGGATGGGGAGAGTTTTCGTCCGGCCATGGTATCTATTCGGTAAGTATCATACCTGCCGGCGTGTACCTGTTCAATCGAAATTGACACGCCTATCATTCCTCGAACGCGCTCGAACATCGCGCGAGGAAGAAGGAACAACATGAATCGGATCGCACAGTTCATCGGCCACGATTCGCAGGTCGAATCAGATACATCAGCGACGGCGACCGTCACGGTTGAGCCGTCGGTGGCCAGTCCGCAGCCGGAGGACGGGCCACTGCTCGACGCCTATTCGACGGCGGTGGTGGGTTCGGCGAAGCTCGCGAGCCCGGCAGTGGTCAACATCGAAATGCGCAGCGCCCCAAGGCTCCGCAGCAGGGTCACCCCGCGCGAAGAGGCCCGCAGGGCGGCAGCGGATCGGGTTTTATCTTCACGCCGGACGGCATGGTGCTGACCAACAGCCATGTCGTCCACGACGCCGAGAGCATTCAGGTGACCCTCTCGGATGGCCGGTCGTATGAGGCCAAGCTCGTCGGCGATGATCCGGACACGGATCTGGCCGTGATTAACATCGACGCGCCTAATCTGTCATCGCTGGGCTTCGCGGACTCCGCCGCGATTCAGGTGGGGCAACTGGTGATCGCCATCGGCAATCCGTACGGCTTTCAATATACGGTGACTGCGGGTGTCGTGAGCAATCTCGCCCGATCGTTCCGCTCGCAGACCGGGCGATTGATCGACGGCGTGATCCAGACGGACGCGGCGCTGAACCCCGGAAACTCCGGCGGACCGCTGCTCAATTCGCGCGGGCAGGTGATCGGCGTCAACACCGCCATCATCCCCGCGGCACAGGGAATCTGCTTTGCGATTCCGGGCAATACCGCCCAGTTCGTCGCCGGGCGGCTGATTCGCGACGGACGAATTCGCCGCAGCTTCATCGGCGTCGGCGGGCAAAACGTGCCGCTGCATCGCCGGCTGGTGCGATACTTCCGGCTGCAAAGCGAGGTTGGCGTTCTCGTCGTCGGTCTGGAAAAGAACGGCCCTGCCGAGAAGGCGGGGATTCTGGACGGGGACATCCTGATCGAAGTCGATGGCAAGCCCATGCCGGGGATCGATGATTTGCATCGGTTGCTGACTGCGGAAAGATCGGGGGAGCCGATGACGATTACTTTGATCCGGAGAACCGAGAAGCTGGATGTGCGAGTGACGCCGGAGGAGGGGAAGACTTCGTGATAGTGGATAGTTGATAATGGACAGCGGATAGCGGTGCGGGTGATTGGAACGTGACGGGAGGGGTTGTCGGGCTGAAGCCCGACCTACATGGTGGACGGCGACCCCATGTAGGTCGGGATTCATCCGGACGTTTTTTCTTTGCTGCTCCCGCGAAGGGCAAGCTACTGCTGGCTCGATTGGCGAGTCCGCAGGATCTCCACGGATTTGCGTCTCCCTCCCCTCACGTTTCACGTTTTCAGGTTTCAGTCCCCTCTTGTCACGTTCCACGTTCCCATCACCAGAGCCACCAGACTCACATAATCTCCAGAATCTTGAACTCATTCGTCCCCCGGGGCGCTTTCACTTTCACTGTCTCGCCTACGCGGGCTTTCATCAACGCTTCGCCCATAGGGCTGTTGACGCTGACGGGCATCACGTCACTGTCGGTGGTTGGCGCTTGCGCTTCGCCGACGAGGCGGACAATCGTCTCCGAGTCGTCGTAGAGGTCGAGCAACTTGACGGTGTGACCGAGGAAGACGACGTCTTCGGGGACGTTGTCCGTGTCGACGACGGCAATGCTCTTGAGCTTCAGATTCAGCTCGGCGAGCTGGCGCTGAATGCTGCGGTTTTCTTCCTTGGCGAAATGGTATTCGGAGTTTTCCTTGAGGTCGCCGAGGGAGGCTGCCTTGGTGATGCGCTCCTGCACGTCGAGCTGCATCTTGTAGAGTTCCTCGCGCTTGGCCTCGAGAACCGCCTTCTCCTTGGCACTCATCATTTGCATGCGATCACTCCCGGACGGCGACTCCGCCCGAAACGACAATCCCTATTAACGGCAACACCGCGCCGGCGGCGCGGTGATTTTGAAGCAATTTCCAACCGGCATCATATATCCGCAACCCTGTTTCGCAACCACCGAATGCCCCCGCCGCTAAGAAAATCCGGCATTTGACGCCTCCGGGGCCGGCCCCTACATTGGACCGCGTTCGTCGCATCGAGTGGCGTGCGGCGGTCTGCGAACCGCGCATCTAAATGAACGTGCTCGATTACGCGCACGTGAGAGCAGTATGCTGCCCTTAGGGCAGCCGCTAAACGGTTTTTGGAAGCGCGTAATCGCGCAAGGTCATATAGCTGCCACGCCGAGTCTGAGGTACTCCGAAGGCTCGGATTTTTTGGCGCTCGATCCGAGCCTTCGGAGTACCTCAGACTCGGCGTGGTGAGCGGGGTCATGGTTTCGAGACGGCCTTTTATCTGGAGCGGTCATGGCATTTCAATGCGTCATCGTCACCCCCGAGCAGCAGGCCCTGGACGAATCGGTCACGCAGGCGATCCTGCCCGCGCACGACGGACTGATCGGCATCCTCACCGATCGCGCCCCCCTGCTCATCAAACTGGGTCTGGGCCCGCTTCGGCTGGATTTGCCGGGCGGACAGCAGAAAACGTTTTTGGTGGAGGGAGGCGTGGCGCAAATGAAGGACAACAAGCTGACGGTGCTGACTAACGACGCGATCGCCTCGGATCAGATCAGTGCCGAGACCGCCCGCGCCGAATACACCGAGGCGGAAGCCCGCGTTCCCACCGATGCGAAGACCGCCGAGGCGCGAACCCGCCAGATGGCGCGGGCGAGGGTGAAAGAGAAATTGGGGAAGTAGAGGGGGGAAGGCACGGAGGCACGGAGGCACGAAGGGGAAGGCATTAGAGGGAAAGCATTTGGGTACGGAGGGGAACGAGCGCGAGGGAGATCGCCGTTACGATCTTGCCGAACGTGCCGGGAGTGGCTTGCCCTTCGCGGGAACTTTGACCGCCGCACTGCTCAGCGATTTCGCAACTTCACAACCCACATCCCGCAATTATCTGCCACGAATAATTGATCGCCTCCGTGGAGGACGCGCATTGTTTGCGCTCCCAGCGCATACTGCGGCGAATGCATCGTTCGCAGGTACGGAAGCTGTTCGAATGCCGTTCCATCCAGCTTTGCACGTCTGAATGTCTGATCCCAGAGCCAGCCGTCGACGACTGCGATCGGCGCGCGGAAGTCGTAGCTCGCTCCGAGCGCGGATTCGCCTTTGGGCTCCACTTGCCACAGGCGCTCGATATGCAGCGGATTCAGATGAACCCGCACCGCGCCGTTGCTGGAGAGCAGCAGCCAGGCATCACCGTCGATTTCGCCGGCCCAGTCGCCCGCTGCTCCGAAGCATTCGCCGGTGGCCGACCAGATGTCGAACGGGTCGAGGCGGCACGGCGCTCCGGCGGGCGCGCAGCTCCATAGCCCCGACGTACCCGGATTCACCTTGCCCGAATGATCGATGAAAAACAGCACCCGCCCCCGCCGCGCATCCGCTCGCATCAGGTTCACCGCAGGCAGCACGCCTGAGTCAGATGAGGCATTCAGCAATGGCAGCGCTTCACGGACGCCGGTGGCAAGATTGATCCGAACCAATCGCTCCGTCCATCCGGGGAAATCCTGCTCTTGCGTTCGCGGATGAGGAATCCGTTCGATCACGAACAAAGTGTCGGAAATCGCCGCGATCTGCGAGACGAACCCGCCGAAAGGAAACTGCCGCGGCGCGCCTCCGCCGAGGGGAAACGCAAGGATCAGATTGTTGGGGACGACCAGATAGTAATTGTGATCATCGATACAAGAACTGCATCCGCCCAGATGAACAGTCGTTCGCTCGGCAAGCGTGCCGGAGCGCAAGTCCAGTTGAGGTGCATACGCTGTTCCCAGCCCGGTCCGTTTTCCGTCGAGCAGAGAGAATTTGAGCAGAACGCCGCCGTCAGGATGCCCAGCGCTCCCGGCAGCAAACACATATGCATCGTCACCAACAATCTGCGGCGCCAGCAGAAACCGCGGTGAATCCTCGCCCAAATTGATTCCGCGAGCGGCGTCGCAAATCGTCGTCACTGAAGTCCAGGGGAGATGGGCATCGACTGGCGGCTTTCCCGCCGGCTCGACCGAAACGTACATCGGACGCGGAGGCTGCAGGAGCCGCGACATGGCCGCCGGGTCTTGCGAAGGCACGTGGAGCAGCCAGAGGCTGCCCTTGTCGCCAATGATTACATGATCATCATCAATCGGTTCGAGAACGCCCGGCCAACGTCCCCACTGACTATTCTCAGACGTCAGCGGCTTGAAACTCTGTAGTTCGATCGAGTCCTTGCGTCCGGTTGCATGCACGACGCGATACCGCCCGAATTTCCCCCAGATCCATTCATCCGCCGGGACCAGTGGAAAACCGAGCGCCGGGCGATCCGCGGAAGCGTTTTTTGGGCTGGCATCATCGGGCGCGCGCGGGACCGAGGGCATGGGCGAGACGCGATCTGTTGCAAGATCCAGCACGGCGGCTCGATTGGTTATGGTGGCAAACGCGATGCGATCCGTCCCGCAGGGCGATTGCCAGTCGCCGCTTGAAGAGCGATCGGTCTCGCGCGTCATATCGAGGGGGGCCAGCAACTTGAATTGGCCGGACGCCGGCTTGAACTCCCACCAACCGCTCATCCCGTTTGGCCAGGAGGGATTTGAAACCAGCAGCACGATGCGATGGCGCGGCGGGTCGGCGCGCATGCGCCACGCAATCAGCGGCGGCGCGTCATCAAAGGGTGACCCCGCCGCCTGCGTGGCGGGGGCGACAGCGCCGCCCGCGCTCGCCGGCGCGGTTGTCGACAGTCGCCGACTCGATGCCAGCGTTCGCAATGTCTGGTCTTTGAGATTCAGCGAAAGCAGGTAACCGTCGCGACTTGGCTGGCCCACCGCCAGATATACGGTGTTGTCCAACAGCGTCGCGGCCTGAAAAGATCCGTCCGGGAGTTTTGCCGTAAAACGATCGACCGTCAGCACCGGTTCGCCCGATGTGGGAAACAGAAACACTCCCTGGTCCGCATTGCAGTACAGGTAACAGCCTGGCGTCAATTCAGCGCAATCCAGCGAGAGCCTTTCGATCCTCCATCCCACCGGCCGATCAGCGGAGCTTGTCGCGGCATAAGAGCAGACGCGCTGCGACGACCCGGTTGCGAGGTCGAAGCGAATTAAATTCAATCGCGATGGTTCGCGGCGATCGGCTGGCGTTGCGAACGACAACCCGTAAGCCGTATTCGCCGCCCGATCCACCAGCGGGAATTCCACGCCGCGGTTGCCGGGAGCCGCGCGGTAAACGTCCTGGGCATCGGCGTCTGCGAGAAGCTTTGCGTCCGGCCAATTGGTTCCGGGACCTGCGGTCGGCGCTTGCGCGGTCTCGGTTTGAATCGGTTGGGGCGCGATCAGATGCCGTGCGGGCGGCGCCGGAGCGTCAGCCGGCCGATTGCTGATTGCGCTGACGTTTTGCGGATGAATGTATGGTCCGGCATAGTCGCGCATGGCATCCGCGAGGCGGTGCGACCGGACGCCCGGCAGGTCCCTGAACGCCGCGGTGGCGTCCACCAGACGTTGCCAATCGTCGGGCGTCATCCTCCACGCGTAGTCCCATGGCGTTGTTCGGTTGTGGAAATACGCGTACCTCAGCGCGATCTGCGCCACCGCCTCGGGAATCGGCGTTTCCATCAGCGGGGGCGGCCCGTATTGTTTTTCCAGCGCCGTCCAGTCGGCCAGCAGAATCGCCCACTCCAAAGTCCACTGCTTTCCATCCTCGAACCACGCGCATCGCGAATCGTGAAACAAGTCCTCCAGGAACGCTTCGTATGCGCTGAGACTCCGGCGGTCGCTTACGAGCTGCGCGCATATTCCCGCTCCAAATCGAATCTTCGATGCCGAAACCGCTGCCTGATCTGCTTCAACAGGGCCGTCTGATCGGGGCCGGTGATGTACGGGGAAATTCCGGTCCAGGATGCAGTGCCCTTTGGCATCTCGGAGCGGAGCGCACACAAATACCGCCGCAACAGCGTTTGGGCATTGACGCCAAGGGGATCGCGATCCAGCGGCGTCATCAGCCGCAAAGCCGCCGGCCCACTTGCCGCAGCGACCGCGCTGGCGCCGACTTCCAACGTTTCAAGCGCATCGCATGCTTCTCCGACCAGTTGCAGCGATGGCATCAATGCGTCCGGATGCTCCTTCATATACGGCTGCGGGGAGAGCGCCGGATCGGCAAAGTCGCCGTAACACACTTGTGCCAATCCCGACACCACCAGCGCCCGCGCCCGCAGCGCGCCGCAATGAAAATCGCCGGGGTTCATCGCGTATGCGGCCTGGGCAGCGTCGAGCGCTCCATCAACTTCCTGATGACTCCATTGCAGCATCGCTTCCCGCGCGAAGCGCTTCGACTCGGCCTCACGCTCTGCTGCCGTGGACGGGGACGGACGGGTCACCGCCAGCATTTCTGAAATTCCCGGCAGAATCGCCCTGGCGATGTCGTCCGGATTTTCGCTGCCCACCTGAACCGCGGGAACCGCCTTGCGTTCGCCTTTTCCATAGTCCAGGACGGCGCTGACATCGATGCCGCTGTTCCCTGCGCTGCGGGCAATCTGCAGCTCGATCGAAACTGTCGACGCGATTAGCGCCTCGTCAACGCCGGTGAGTTCTCGCTCCTGCGTCACATGATTGAGGCGCTTGCGCTCCAGCACGGCCACGTCCGCGGATGCGGCCAATCGCCGCATCAGGATTTCGCCGGCGGCACGCGCGACCGATTGCTTCCCCAGCGGAAGATCGGCATTGCGAACGGTCTGCAGACAGACGGTTCTCAACCCCGCGGCGCCTCCGCCCCGTTCGCGGGTGCGCTTCTGGATAGCGCGAACGATTCCACGCGCAAACTCGTCTGCCAAAGCGGTTTCGACGGCTGTCGCCGCCTCGTCCTCCAGGCGAGCGCCCGTTCCCGCGTCGAAAACGGTCAACGCGCTGCCATCGGGGGACGTGCTGACAAACGCCAATAGATCCGCCGAGAGCAGTTTCCCCGTCTGCACCGCGTGCTGCGCATCGACCAATCCAGTCTTGGAGAGGTACTGTTCCGGCAGGATGCGATCGATCGTCTGCCGATCAACGAGGCGGATGTTCTGCTCCGACAGCTTCGCCTCAACGAGCGTTGCTATCGCGTTTCCCGACGGCGCGGACGACACGTCGACAATCACCGCGCATTTCGGCTGCCACTGATCGGCCGATGCGATCGCGTACAAGGCCGATATCAGCAGCATCGGCAGACCGAGGTGAAACGACCGGGGAATTGACATTGGGCGCTATATGACCTTGCGCGATTACGCGCTTCCAAAAACCGTTTAGCGGCTGCCCTAAGGGCAGCATACTGCTCGCACGTGCGCGTAATCGCGCACGTTCATTTAGTGAAGTGTCAGGAAAAGCCGTCTTCCCGCAGCTTGGAAGCTTCTTATCCGATCAGACAGAGGCTATGGCAATTATCAACCGCCAAGTGTCATTCCTGCAAGCTTTCCCTACGGTGATGTAGGGAAATCCCGCGCGGCGATTGGATTCGATCGCCCACCCAGCCCGCGGAGTGCCATGGGCTGGTGGTTTTAATGACGGCAGGATGGACGGCTGCACCACGATTGCTTGCCGGATTCAATATTGAAAATCGATTCCCGCGCCGCCGAAGAGACGGGTGTCGGCGCGGAGCTTGGAATCGATGCCGCCGTCGTCGAAGAGATAGCCTTTGATGTTGAACTGGCCAAAACGACGGGGAATGTTGAGCAGGTTGTTGAGAGAGTAGGAAACGGTCAGACCCACCTCAAAATGCTGCAGGCCGGTGTCGCTGCCGTTGGGAGTTTCGCGAAAATAGCTGTCGCTGAGGACATAGGCGATGGACGCGGAGGGAGTGATGGTCAGGCCGGTCTCCTCGATCGCAAAATCGTGCTTCAGGCCGACTTCGAGATAGACGCCGTAATATCGGTCGAAATCGTATGCAGCCAGGATATAGGGAGAAATGACGGGCTTGTCGGTGTTCCAGAGCCGCGAGTCATCGAGTTCGAGGCGGAGCATTCCCTCCTGCGTGTCCAGGCTCTTGCGATTCGGGAAGATGTAGGATGTGTATTGGGCGATCACGGTCAGCGGCTTGATGATCCAGCGCAGTCCCGCCACCGGCCGCACTTCCTCGAAACGCGAAACCGGGTCGTTGTTGAAGACGTTCACGAACAGCCCGATAAACGGATGCGGAATCCGGCCCAGGTCGAACTCGGCGGCGCCGTTGAATTGGAGGGAATTTTCCGAGTTGTTCCCGGGAAGCGTCGCCTGATCGATCCCGCGGAAAACGTATCGGCTCAGATAGGAGACGGAAAGATCGAAACTGACCGAGCCGGCGTTGAAAGGCTCCTGCGACTGGGGGGCAATGATCTGGGGATAGACGCTCTCCGGCTCATCGACAATCGCCAAACGCACCGGGGAATAAGCGTCGGCAACGCGACTGCCCGGCTGCGCGGGAGCCTGCGCCGGCGACGCGACCAGCGAGAGGGGCGCTGCCGGCGGTTGATCGTCGGCGTGCGATTCGGGCATCGGCAGCCACAGCGTGGCCGCTGCTGCGAAGATGGCGCACAACCCGAGTCGGATGGGGGCTTTGTTGGTCACTCGGGGCGAAACTCTACCGGTGCAGTGGGTTGCCGGGCAAGGGCGCGGGGATGGGCTGCGCAAAATAGAGCCCGCTGTAGACCTTCATATCGACCGCCGCCCCGCCGCGGCAGCGCTCGGCGAGCCAATCATTTACTTGGGCCAGCGGGACTTCGTGCAACACAAGCTGCTCATTTCCGTCACCGCCGCCGGGGCCGGTCTTGCGCAGGCCGGTCGCGCGGAACAGCGTGACGACTTCGTCGGTGATGCCGGCTGACGATGCGCCGTCCGCGAGGCGAATCATATCCCGCGCCTCGTATCCGGTTTCCTCCAGCAGTTCCCGCCGGGCGGCAATCGCCAGGTCTTCCGTCTCGCTCCCCTTGATGTCTCCCGCGAGCCCGGCCGGCAGCTCGAAGACCACCTTGTCCATCGGCGGGCGGTATTGCTCGATCAGCAGAATCTTTCCCGCGTCGGTTACCGCGACGATTCCGACGATGCCGCAGATGTTCTTCCGCTCGACAAATTCCCAGCCGCCCCGCGTGGCGAGATTCACGTATTTGCCGCTGGTGACGATTTGCTTGGGGGCATTTGGACTCATGGGGGAGAGGATGCGGAAATTTGGCGCGTCGTGCAAGGCGCGCGAACTTCACGCCAAAGCCGAATGACGAAACCAGAATCCCCGAATCAAAGTATCAAATCAGAATGACGAATGACTGAATGGGGAGATGTGGCACCGCCGCCCTCGGCTGTGCGAGCGTCAAATCAGCACTACGTCGACTGTCCGGCATGATCTTCATTCGGTCATTCGTCATTCTGGTTTGATTGTTTGATTCTGGTTTCTGGTTTCGGAATTCGGGTTTATATGCACTACACCGCGGGCGGAATCGGTCCGATGTACTGCACTTCCCCGCCCCCGATTCTTTTGAAGAGCTTGTGATATTTCGCAGCCCGTGCCCGGATCTGGACCGCGTTGGGATGCTTGCCGTCCGCCGGTCGGCGATAGAGATCGTTCCGTTGATTTTCGTTGCTGATGGTGATGAAGCTGGCAGTGCGGTTCTTCTTCCTCAGAAGGATTGTCCGAATCACTTCGTGAAGACTGGGTTGATCGCGTTCGGGGAGTGCTGCATGGGGGGGTTCGGGTTTGGTCATTCGGGCATTTCCGCGGGTGGTTCGACGTCAGGGTTCCGAAGCACTACTCGCCGCCGGCGGCAAGACGAAGCTTGGCGATGGCGCGTTGCTCGATCTGACGCACGCGCACGCCGGAAAGGCCCAGCGACTCGCCGACTTGCTCGAACGTCGCGGGCGCTCGTACGGAACCGAGACCGTAGTGCGCAAGCAGGACACGGCGCTCCCGTTCGTCGAGGCGGGAAAGCAACTGGCCGACCTGCTCGCGGTCGGCAATGCGCTGGCCGGCGGCTTGAAATTGGGGATCGGGGATCGCGGCCAACGCGCCGGCTTCCTCTCCAGCGGAGCGGGAGGCGAGCAACTGGGGAACGCTGCGGGCGAAGCCCTTCATCAGCGCGAATGTGGCGTAGGTGCTGAAGCGGTTGCCGCGATGGGCGTCGAAGCCATCCACTGCGCGCATCAGCGTGAGATTTCCCTCGCTGATCAGTTCCATCAGTGACAGGCCGGGGCGCTGGTGCTGGCGGGCGACGCTGACGACCAGGCGAAGGTTGGCGCGCACGATCGCGTTCTTGCTTTCCGTGGCGGCGGCGAGATGACGTTCCAATTCGGAGAGATCGCGCGCCTGCGCCCGGCAGGGATCCAGCCGTCGGCGGGCGCTGGCAAACTGGAACTTGTGAAAGTTGAGCTGGAGAAACAGGGCTCGTTCGCGGGCCGGGGAAAGCAGCGGCGTTCGGTAGAGCTCCGCCAGATAGGGCGGCAGATCGCGCGGGACGCGGGCGTCGTGCGCCCGATGGGGGGCCAGCAGATCCTCCGAAGGCGCGGCGATGGCCGCGACCGTGCCGGCGGCATCGGGCTGGTGATAGAGCGGATCGTCGATGAACTTCACCTTGCGGTGCGCGAGCCGGGCAACCTGCGCATCGAGCACGACGCGATAGACCGCCGACCAGGGGCGACGCGCCCGGCGAGCCAGCGCTTTGATCGACAGGCCCCGCCGATGACTCCCCAGTATTTTCGCTCGTTCGAGCGGAGTGACCGGAGCTTGCGCCCTCGGGAGAATTGCTTCGCGAGGGGATCGTTCGTCATGGATGGAAAGGACATGCAGCACCGCGGCGGGGGAGCGATGCACGCGCCGGCCGATGCGGCGGGCGATCTCGTCAGCGCAGCAGCGGCCTTCAATCGCCAGCCGGCGCGCGCGACGGACGATCTCCTCACATTCGGATTGCTGGATCGGCGAGAATTTCGTCCCGTCAGGCGCTTGCTCTTCATGCCCGGCGAAAAACCGCTCGACGCTGCTGAGAAAAAAGCCCACTCGGCGCTTGCCGTCGGCGAAGACGAATCGCCGGGCCGGCAAACCCTTCCGCCGCCAGCGTTGGATGGTTTTGCTGGTGACGTTGAATCGCTCGCCCACCTGATCGATGCCTAAGACCGGCTCGCTCTGATCGGTGGCAGCTAGATTGAGTGTGTCACTGACCTGTTCAATGAGCAGGCCAAGATCGTGCTGCAGGGCCAGTCCGGTGAGCAGATCGCCGGGTCCCGACTTGGGGTGGTATGAAGTGATCCGGAAGACTACGAACGAGTACGGATAGCCTTTGCCCGGCTCGATGGAGTGCAGAAGTTCTTCCGCGGCAGCGACTTGCGCTACGCGAGGCTCCTGCGGCGTAAACGCCATCTGGCGAGCCAGCGCGGCGAGGCTGTCAATGCGAAAGCGACCCACTAGTGCTATTATCTCCCGGCCACCGTTGGCGGTCAACATTCTTTTCTGAGTCTGGTGCAGCCGGGTGTGGCGCTCGAAAGTGGCGATCGGCTCCGAGTAGGGCGGGATTCATCCCGCCGATTTGTTGGCCGGCTGAGAAAACGGCGGGATGAATCCCGCCCTACGATCGCAAAATCTGCAATCGCCACAAATAAAAGTTACACCCGTGCAGCCCGTTCCCGGCGTACAGCGCTTCTAGTTTAACTCAACCGCTGCGGCGCCCCCAGACCTCGTATCGTCGGTCAATGTTCGGCATCTTTGATCGCTTCTCCTACCAGGAGCGACAGATATCGCACTTGGTCAGCGAATGATCCATCTGGAGACAATCCCGCGACCCACTGATAGAATGCCCCGGTTGTCAGCTTATGGCCAGACGCGTCATGAACAGCATTGCCGACCGATTGCCACCCGAGATTGCTGCGCAGATTCATCCTGACCGGCGCAAAAACGAGGCTGGTTATTGGGCTGTGCGCGCGAAGCTGCTGAGTCAGTACCAAGGCCAGTGGATCGGTTTTGCCGACGGCAAGGTGATCGCTTCGGGCAATAGCCCAGTGGCCGTTCTGCATGCAGCCGAATCGTCGGGCCGGCATCCTTTTCTGATCTGCGTTGGAAAGGAGGAGCAGCCGTCCCGCGTTCGTCGTGCTTCTTTTGCCTACGACGGGAATTGTCCGTGCCGCATGCAAGCCGACTTTGCTGGAAGTGAGCGCATTCTTGGCCGAGATGTTCTCAACCACATGGATGTGCTTTTCCGCGGCCCCGCCAGCGAAGTGGTTCTTAACCCGTAACCTGGCAGCATTCTTATTCGCGCGGTACCAGAACAAATGCTGACTTAGGTTCTGGGCGCTGCCAGACAACCTATGCCGCAAGCTGCTCCTATCGCCCCCGTTGCTCAAAAATCAGCCTGGAGCCCCTTAGCCATTCCGCTTTTTCGAGCGTTGTGGCTCGCAACGGTGGTTTCCAACATCGGCACCTGGGCGCAGGAAGCCGGCGGCCCCTGGCTGATGAAGCTGCTCAAGCACAGCGACCCCAAATGGGTGGCGCTGGTTGCGGTCGCGGAGAATGTCCCGATTTTTTTGCTCACGATCGTTGCCGGTGTGCTGGCGGATGTGGTGGACCGGCGCAAGCTGCTGATCTGGACGCAGCTCTGGATGCTGGGTGCGTCCGGGGCGCTGGGAATTCTGACGCTATGCGGCACGATCAGCGCGGGGTGGCTGCTGTTTTTCTGGGCCTTGCTGGGCGTGGGAATCGCACTGAGCGGGCCGCCGTTTCAGGCGATCGTGCCGGAATTGGTGGCGCCGGCGGATATGCCGTTGGCAGTCGCGCTCAATAGCGTTGCATTGAACGTGGCGCGCGCCGTCGGCCCGGCACTGGGCGTCACGGTGATGATTGCCGCGGGCGGCGGGGTTCGCGGGTCGGGGGCGGCGTTCGTCTTCAATGCCGTGACATTCCTCGGCGTGGCATATGTTCTGTATCGCTGGAATCGTCCCAAGCAGATCACGACTGCGCATGCCGAGCAGTTTGTGGAGGCATTTAAGCTGGGTTTCCAGTACACGCGTTACAGTCCGCCGATGATCGCAATTCTCGTTCGAGTTGCGGCGTTCATTCTTTGCGCGGTGGCGATGTGGGCGCAATTGCCGGTGATCAGCGATCGCCTGGGGATGGGCGAAGGGGGATACGGAATTTTGATGACATGTCTCGGCGCAGGCGCGGTGGTCGGCGTCGTCATGATGCCGAAAATTCAGCAGAAGTTATCGATCGACGCGATGGTGGCCGCCTGCACGCTGTGCTTTGCCGTCGGGTTGATCCTGCTGGGCGTCCTGCGGATTCCGGTGCTGGCGTTTATCCTGATGCTGTTCATCGGATTCAACTGGGTCATCATCCCCACCAACTTCAATGTCGCGACGCAGCGCTCCGTGCCCGGATGGGTCAAAGGGCGGGCGCTGGGGATGTATATGACGACGCTGTTCGGGTGCTGGGCCATCGGCAGCGCGATCTGGGGAACCGTCGCCAAGCATACTTCGATTTCCGAGGCGCTGGTGCTGGCGGGAATTCTGATGATCGTCGGCCTCGTGGTCTTTGGCCGGTTTCGTCTGACCATGGCGCTGGGGAGTGATTTCACGCCCGCATTCGCGGCGACGCACTTGCCGCCGGCGCCCCGGCGATCGTCCAAACAGCCGACGGCGGGATCGAAACGAGCGTCCAATGGCCGGCGCGAGAGGGACTCAATGCCCATGCGCCGGCGATGCGCGAACTGCGCAGGCAGCGTCTGCGCAACGGCGCGAGAACCTGGCGGTTAATTCACGACAACAATCCCGGCGGACATTTGCTGGAAGCGTATTCTTTTCGCAGTGAAGCGGAGTTTGCCCAGCATCACTCGCGGACGACGAAGGCGGATTTTCGGCTGCAGGAATCGATTCGAACATTCGCAAAACCGACGCCTACGGTGCGTGGAACGACCGCGAGGCATCCGATTGCAATATGGCTGAGTGGCGAGCTCTACCGATGCCTTAATCGGGCCTTGGAGGAAATTGAGAACGCCGTCGAACGCCACGAGTCCGCCCAGAAGAAGTCAGGAAAACTGCTTCCTGGCTCCTCCCCCGGTAGCCTTCGGCTCTGAGGCTCAGGCTGGAGAAGGACGATAGGGTGCGTGACCTTTCCGCCGAAACGGTACACATCCAAGGCAATAGGGTGTAACTTTTATTTGTGGCGATTGCAGATTTTGCGATCGTAGGGCGGGATTCATCCCGCCCTACTCGGAGCCGATCGCCACTTTCGAGCGCCACACCCAGGCAATACGGCAGGCTCCGTCTGTCTTGGCTCGCCCTTCACCGCAAGGCTACAATGCTAGGCTCTATCGGGTCAACGATGGCGTTGACGCCGCGAGTGAGGGAACGCCATTGCCCGACTTGAGCGAAACTCAGCAAACAAGGCTAGCCGAGCTTATTCGACTTGTGGCCGCGGAGAATCCGTTCTATCGCCGCAAGCTTGGCGGGATCGCATTCAACCCGGCCCGTGATCCACTTTCGCAACTTCCATTCACCATCCGCGAGGAGTTGGAAAAAGATCAAGTCGATCATCCGCCATTCGGAACCAATCTCACGTATCCCCTTGAGCGATATTCCCGATTTCATCAGACCTCCGGAACGCACGGCAAGCCGATGCGCTGGCTGGACACCCCGCAGAGCTGGCGGTGGTTTGAGACCTGCTGGGCGACGATCCTCGACGCGGCCGGGGTGACGCAGCAGGATCGGCTTTTCTTTCCCTTTTCGTTCGGCCCGTTCGTCGGATTCTGGGCGGCATTTGAAGGGGCGGCGGCGATGGGCCGGCTCTGCATCCCCGGCGGAGGCATGAGCACCGATCGCCGGCTGCGGATGATTCTGGACAATCAGGTGACCGTCGTGTTCTGCACGCCGACCTACGCGCTGCGCATGGCCGACGTTGCGGCGGAGCTCAAGATCGATCTGCCGGCATCGTCCGTGCGGATGCTCATCGTCGCGGGCGAAGCGGGAGGAAGCATTCCCGGCACGCGAAAGCGAATTGAGCAGGCGTGGGGTGCGCGCATCTTCGATCACAGCGGTATGACAGAGATGGGTGCCGTCACGTTTGAATGCCGGGAGAATCCCGGGACGGGGCTGCACGTGAACGAGAATGAGTTTATCGCGGAGTCGGTCGATCCGGTCAGCGGAGTCGCGGTGGCCAACGATCAGATCGGAGAGCTGGTTCTGACCAATTTGGGGCGGGCCGGAAGCCCGCTGATTCGCTATCGTACCGGCGATCAGGTGCGCATCAGTCGGCGCGGGTGCGCCTGCGGGCGCAGCTTCGCGCGACTCGAAGGTGGAATCCTGGGGCGCGTCGATGACATGCTGGTGGTTCGTGGCAATAATGTGTTTCCAACAGCGGTGGAGTCCGTGCTGCGGAGCTTTCCCGAGATTGCCGAATTTCGCATGACCGTTTTCGACCAGGGTCCCCTTGCGCAGGTGAAGCTCGAACTTGAGCCGGCGGCGCCGGGCGCGGATAATAGCCTGATCGAACGCGCCCAGCGCGCGTTGCAGAGCGCCTTTTCGTTCCGGGCGGAGGTTTCGCTGGTGGGGCCGGGGACGCTTCCCCGGTCGGAGATGAAGTCGCAGCGATTCGTTCGACACCCATCGACAACAAAGTGAGAGTGACATGTTGAATTCGAGGATTGCGGCGTGGCTGCTAACGGGCCTGATCATGGCGGCGCCGGCGCTGGCGGGCGACTGGTATCAATGGCGCGGGCCGGAGCAGAACGGCGTGTCGCGCGAAAAGGATCTGCCGGAAAAATGGACGCCGGACGGCGAGAACGTCGTCTGGAAGAACAGCGTTGGAGGGATGTCCAGCCCGATCGTGATGAACGGGTGCGTTTACGCTTTCACGCGCGTTGGCGAAGTTCCCGCCGGCGAGGAGGGCACCGCCACGCTGGACCCCGGCCCCAAAACGCAGGAAGCGCTCACGTGCGTCGACGCCAAAACCGGCAAGATCGTCTGGCAGCATCTGGAGAACATGTATGTCTCCGACGATCCGTTCCACCGTCTGGGATGGTCCAACATCACCGGCGATCCGAAGACCGGCCGAGTCTATGGGCTGGGCGCGCAAAATGAGCTTGTCTGCTGCGACGGCAAAACCGGAGAGGTCGTGTGGAAGCGCCAGATGGTGGAAGAATTCGGAATGATCACCACCTTCGGCGGGCGAACCCCCTCCCCGGCCATCGATGAAGATCAATTGCTGATCTCCGGCGTCAGCTTCGGCTGGGGGAACAATTTCCTCTCGCAACAACGCCTCTATGCGTTTGATAAGAACACCGGCCAGCTTAACTGGACGACCGGCACCGGCGGTATTCCCGTCGACGCGCCCTACGGCACGCCCGTGGTAGGTGTCGTCGCCGGCCAGCGCATCGCGGTAATCAACGCCGGCGACGGCGGATTCCACGCGTTCCAGGTGCGCACCGGGAAAAAGCTCTGGTCATACAAGCCCTGCAAACGCGGCATGAACTGCTCGCCGATCATTGCTGGCAATCTGATCTATTGCTCCTGGGATCTGGATAATTTCAGCAGCACCAGGCTTGGGGGCGTGGCATGTCTCGACGCCTCGGAAATCGGTAAGGACGGCACACCCAAGGTCGTCTGGCGCGTGGACGGCATCGAAGCCGGGTTCCCCTCCTCGACGTTGTTCGACGGCATTCTCTACGTCCCGACAGACAGCGCTGTCATCTACGCGTTTGACGCGAAAAGCGGAAAGATCCTCTGGCACAAAGGATATGGAACCATCGGCAAGGCCTCGCTCGTCTATGCCGACGGGAAGCTGTATTTCCCCGAAGCGAACGGGCGGGTTTGGATTTTAAAGGTCAACGGAGAAACCAAGCCGACAGTGCTGAGCCACGAAGACATCGAAGAAAAGATGGGCCGCGAATATGCCGTGTTCGGCTCGTTTGCAATTTCCAATGGGCAACTGTTCCTTCAAAGTGCCAACAGCATGTTCTGCATCGGGCCCAAAGAACCGAAGGTAAGTTCCGATCCGATTCCCGAAACCGCGACGGAAGAACCCGCCGACAAGACCGCTGAAGCGGCGGTGCTCCAGGTCCGACCCGCCGACGTGGTGAGCAAGCCCGGCGAGAAGACGACGTTCACCGTTTTCGGGTTTGACGCGAAAGGTCGGGCGCTGGGCCAGATGAAAGCGGACAGTTGGGCGGTGGGACAACTCACGGTGCCGCCGATGCCGCCACGCCCCAAGGCGCTGTTGCGGCCGGTGTCGCTGTCGGTCGCAGGCGCGACCCCCCCGCCGGCTCCGACCAGCGCTCCATCGACGCAACCGACGACTGCTCCGGTCGCCAGCACGCAGCCAACAAAGATTGGCAACCTCAAGGGCGAAGTGGATAACAGCGGCACGTTCACTGCCGCTGGCGGTCCGATCCAGGGCGGCGCGGTCATCGCGACGGTCGGCAAGCTCACCGGCGAGGGGCGCGTCCGCGTCTTCCCGCCGCTGCCGTGGAAGATCGATTTCGAAGCCGCGCCCGTCGGCAAGCCGCCCCTGGTCTGGATCGGCGCAGGAATGAAGTTTGCCGTGCGCGAGATGCCCGGGCCGACCGGTCCGAAGAACAAGGTGCTGGTCAAGCTCACCGACATTCCGCTGTTTGCCCGCGCCCGCACCTACTTCGGCTCCGAAGACATGCACGACTACACGCTGCAGGCCGATGTGATGGTCAAAGAGATTGTCTACGACGACGCGGGAACGCTGGTCCACAAGATTCCCGATGTCGGAATCATCAACAGCCGCTACGTGCTCGAGTTGAAGGGAAGCCGACAGACCCTGGGGCTTCACTCCTGGCCTGCGGCGCTTCCCAGAAACGAAGTGGAGCCGGGCCTGGCGACGCACACCGCCGTCCCCTTCGAATTCAAGGCCGGCACCTGGTACCGCGAGAAGCTGACGGTTTCCCAGGAAAAAGACAAAGCGGTCATGAAGGGAAAAGTCTGGAAATCCGGCGAGCCCGAGCCCAGCGATTGGACGGTTCAACTTGAAGACTACACACCCAATCGCAACGGCAGCCCTGGCTTCTGGGGCTTCTCCAATGATCTGGAAATCTATTACGACAACATTGTTGTCAGTGAGAATGAAAAATGAACAACATGACGTTGAAACCAGAATTCAGAAACCAGAAACCAGAATCAATGACGAATGACCAAATGACCGAATGGCGCCGCGCTATCGCATGTTTTCATTCGGTCATTCGTCATTCGGGTTTGATTCGTCATTCGGGTTTCGGAATTCGGGTTTCCCGCGCACCCATCCTCTTCTGCGGCCTGATGGCACTTTGCGCCCTACCGGTTTCTACGCGGGCCGACGACTGGCCCATGTGGGGCCGGACTCCGCTTCGGCAAATGATCTCGCCTGAGAAAAATCCCCCGACGACGTGGGATGTGCAGACTGGCAAAAACATCAAGTGGAGCGCGGACCTTGGCTCCAAGAGCTACGGGAATCCTGTCATCAGTGATGGTCTGGTCTACGTGGGGACCAACAACGAAGGCAAACGCGACCCCAGCATCACGGCCGACGGCGGTGTGCTGATGGCGTTCGACGAAGCGACCGGCAAATTCCTCTGGCAGCGCTACAGTGCCAAGCTCCCCACCGGACGGGTGAATGACTGGCCGGGCGAAGGACTCTGCTCGACCGTCTATTCTGAGGGCCATCGCATCTGGTTCTGCACCAACCGCTGCGAGGTGGTCTGCCTTGACATCAGCTCGGCCGACAAGCACCCCAGCGAAGTCTGGACCTGCGACATGATGACCACGCTGGGCGTTTTTCCCCACAACATGACGAGCTGCGCGACGGCGTCATGGGGCGATTTCATCTATGTAATCACCGCCAATGGCGTGGACGACACTCATAAGCATGTCGTCGCCCCCAACGCCCCGTCCATCGTCTGCTTCAACAAGGGCACCGGCAAGGTCATCTGGACCAACAACTCGCCGGGCCCCAACGTGCTGCACGGGCAATGGGCCAGCCCGGCGATCACGGAAGTGAACGGCCGCCCGCTGGTGATCGCGCCGCTGGGCGACGCATGGGTGTATGCGTTTGACGCGAGGACCGGCGAGATTGTCTGGAAGTTTGACACCAATCCGAAAGACGCCGTCTATCCCCAGACGCGCAACGAGATCATCGCCACGCCGTGCATCGTGGGCGACCGGATGTACATCGCCAACGGCCAGGACCCCGAGCACGGCGAAGGATACGGCCATATGTACTGCGTCGATATCACCAAGACCGGCGACGTGAGCGCCGAGCTCGATCCCCATCCCAACATCCCCAAGCCCAAACCCGGCGACCAGTTGCTCGATAACGCCGCCAATGTCCCCAGCCGAAAGGGCATTCCCAATCCCAACTCCGCCGTCATCTGGCACTACGACAAGTACGATCTCAACGGCGACGGCAAAATCGATCGCAGCGAGCACATGAACCGCACGATTTCCACCGCGGTCGTCGACAAAGGTCTTTGCTTCGTTCCCGATTTCTCCGGCTTTCTGCATTGCTTCGACGCCAAGACCGGCAAGGTGCTCTGGACCTATGACATGGAGTCGGCCATGTGGGGCTCGCCGCTGATCTGCGACGGGAAAGTCTACGTGACCGACGAAGACGGCGATGTCCGCATCTTCGACGAGTCGGAGAAAATGAACATGATCTCCGAGCAAAACATGGGAAGCGCGAGCTATTGCTCGCCGGTGTTCGCGAATGGCGTTTTGTATATCAGCACGCGGGATAAGCTGTACGCGATTCAAGGGAAACCCGAATGACGAAACCAGAATCCCCGAATCAAACCCGAATGACGAATGACCGAATGGAAGCATTCGAGTCTGGGAGTGGCTTTGACTTGGATGAGCGCACCGCCAAGTTTGGTGAAGAAATCATTCGGCTCTGCAAGCGGGTCATGGTTTCTCCGGTCAATCAGCCGATTCTGTCGCAGCTCGTCAGGGCAGGTACGAGTGTCGGAGCCAACTACTGTGAGGCGGACGACGCGGAGAGCAAGAAGGACTTCCGTCATAAGATCGGGTTGTGCAGAAAAGAATCCCGCGAGACCAAATATTGGCTGCGGATGCTCGCAGCCGCGGAACCGACGGCGCAGCCGGGTGCGCGGCTGTTGTGGCAAGAAGCGAAAGAGCTAAACCTGATCTTCGGAAAAATCCGCAGAAGTTGCGGATAGTTGAACTTTTTCTTCATTCAGTCATTCGTCATTCGGGTTTGATTCGGGGATTCTGGTTTCGTCATTCGGGTTTATTCATGGCATCTTTGCAAGAACAAGTTCAACACGCACGGGCCGCCCTCGACATCCATATCCGCGACATCATCGGATGGCACTTCAACCCCGAAACCGGCTGCCCGTTCTGGCTGGATTGGGCGAAGGGGGCCAGGTTCGATGCGCGCGCGGAAGTGAAGTCATTTGCCGATCTGGCGAAATTTCCTCACTTCGAGGACGACTGGCTCCGCGGCGGCCCCGTGCGCCGCTGGCTTCCCAAAGGTCTGGCGGGCAGGCCGCTCTACGTTTTTGAAACCGGCGGCAGCACCGGCGTTCCCAAGAGCCGGTTGCAAATCGACGACTTCCGCATCGACTACGAAACCTTCAGCAAAACCCTCTCCGACCAGACCTTCCCCCGCGGCAGCGACTGGCTCATGCTCGGGCCATCCGGCCCGCGCCGCCTGCGACTGGCGATCGAACATCTCGCCCAGCATCGCGGCGGAATCGCGTTCTGCGTCGACCTCGATCCGCGCTGGGTCATCAAGTGCATCAAGCGCGGCGAGATGCAGGAAGCCAATCTCTACAAACAACACTGCGTGGACCAGGCTCTCACCATTCTCCGCAGCCACGACAACATTCGCTGCATGTTCACCACGCCCAAGCTCCTGGAAGCACTGGCTGAGAAAATCGACCTCGCCCACTACGGCATCAAGGGAATCTTCTGCGGCGGCACCGAACTTACGCCGCAATTCCACCGCTTCGCCCGCGAGGAACTCTGCCCCGGCGTCGACTTCGTTCCGACCTACGGCAACACGCTCATGGGCCTCGCGACACACAAGCCGTTCGACCCCGCCGACAACTACGAGATCATCTACCACGCGCCGCAGCCGCGAGCGGTGATTGAGATCGTCGAACCCGACAACGCCGGGAAGAAAGTCCCCTACGGCCAGCGCGGCCGGGTGATGCTCACGACATTGACGAAGGAAACCTTCATCCCCCGCTTCCTCGAGCGCGACCAGGCGATTCGCCGTCCGCCCTGTCAGCCGTATCCTTGGGATGGGGCGGGGAATGTGCAGCCGTTCAGCGGATTTGCGGGCACGGTCGTGGAGGGGGTTTACTGACTCGGAGAAAACGCGGGATTGCCCGTTTGTGGTGCAGGCCTCGAGCCTGCCATTGCGCACGCGAAACGGCAGAGCAGTCGGAAATTTGCGCTCGCTCCGTGCTATACTCGCTGGAACGCTATGTCGATTGACAGCACCACTAAAATGACTGCCCGGCAATACGCCCTCCTTGGAGAAGACCCGCCGGGTGTGCGCCTGGAACTTGTGGAAGGGGAAATCATCGTGAGCCCGAGTCCGCAGCCGCTGCATTCTCACGTCGACAAAAGACTTTCCCGCATTCTGCTGAATCATATCATCGACAACGATCTCGGCGACTTGCTTGGCGACACCGATACCGTGCTGGATGAGTTCAATGTTCGCCGACCGGACTTGCTCTATTTCACGAAGGCACAGATAGCCTTGATCAACATGAAGAAGCCCATCCGGACAATGCCGGAGCTTTGCGTCGAAATCATCAGCCCGTCAAGCGACACCGTAGATCGCAGAGACAAGTTTCGCCAATACGCCACCGCACGGATCCCTCATTATTGGATCATCGATCCGGACGAACGGACGATTGAAGCTTTCAATCTCGAGGGTCCCGAATACCAGCCTGCCGGACAAGGCCGTGGTCACGATATTGTCAGCTTCGCACCATTTCCCGACCTGGCGATTCACCTCGACGAGCTGTGGCCTCCGGGACAACCCTGAGATTTACAACAATGCTTCACATCCCCATCCTCCGTCACGGCAAACCCTACGAATCGGTCGACAAGATCGAGATTCTGCATCACGCGACCGGCGAACCTTTCGCCTCGATCAGTCAGGCGAACTCCGGGCTGATCATGCGGGACATTCATCGGTGGGATACGGATGTGCTCGAATCGTTTAAGGTCGCCGAGCTGATCGACATCTGCAAGAAAGCCGGCGAGATCTTTTTGAACGGCTCGGTTCCGCTGGGCGATCAGCCGCAGTCGTTCGACCAATACATGATGCAGCTCTCGGCGACGACCGGCATGCCGTACAGCTATTGCCGGGGGAACGCCCGCAAGATTTATCGCGTGCTGGCGGAGATGGACGTGATTCTTGCCGGGCTGACGCGTGGGTTTGATCTGTCCATCCTCGATCGCGGATATGGAAGCGACGACGGGCGAACGCTCTCGTGGTTCCGCGAAGCGCGGACGTTTGGCGCGGTCCTTCCGAGCAATTCGCCTGGCGTGCATTCGCTGTGGATCCCGGCCATCGCGCTCAAGAGCCCGATCATTCTCAAGCCGGGCGCGAGGAGCCGTGGACGCCGTTGCGAGTGATCGAGTCGCTTGCCGCCGCGGGCCTGCCACGCGAGGCGTTTGGCTTCTATCCGACGGATCACGGCGGAGCGTCGAGCCTGCTGCAGGCGGTCGATCGGGCGATGCTCTTTGGCGACGCTTCGACGACAAAGGCCTGGAGCAAAGACCCGCGCATCGAACTGCACGGGCCCGGCTACAGCAAAGTGATCCTCGGCGACGACGCGGCCGATGACTGGGAGAAATATGTCGACCTGATGGTGGGGTCGATCGCCGCCAACGGCGGGCGTTCGTGCATCAACGCGTCAGCCGTCTGGACTCCGAAAAATGCGGATAAGATTGCCGACGCGATCGCGCGGAAGCTCGCGACGGTGAAAGCGCTTCCCGCCGAGCATCCTGATGCTCAGATCGCCGCGTTTGCCAATCCGCTGATGCCGCAGCGGATCAATGCGATGATCGACGGTGCGATGAGCGGCGCGACAGACCTGACGCTGCAACATCGCGGCTCGCCGCGACTGGTCAGCGTGGGTCGGTGCACATATCTGCTGCCGACGATTCTCCGCTGCGATCGCGAACATCCGCTGGCCAACAAGGAATTTCTGTTTCCGTTCGCGACGGTCATCGAATGCCCGACCAGCGAAATGCCCGGCGCGATCGGCTCGACGCTCGTCGCCACGGCGCTCACGCGCGATCCGTCGTTTGCAAAAGCGCTGATGGCATCCCCTGATATCGACCGGCTGAATCTCGGAGCGATTCCAACGTATCAACTGAGTTGGGATCAGCCGCATGAAGGGAATCTGTTCGAACACTTGTACCGGCAGCGCGCGTTCCAGTCTGCGTAGGGCGGGATTCATCCCGCCGTTCTTTTGCGGTTTCGCGAGGAAGCGGCGGGATGAATCCCGCCCTACTTTTCAAGTACGAAACTCGCGAGTGAGGCAATTTTGTAGCACGGCCGTCTCGGCTGCGGCCGTCGGAATCACAGCCGGGACGGCAGTGCTACGGGGGAGTCTGAGGTACTCCGAAGCTCGGATCGAGCGCTTCTTTACCCCCTCTCCCGGTAATCCGGGAGAGGGTTGGGGTGACGGTGATTTCGAGAACCAGCGGCGCCCGACGTTCGAAATCACCCTCACCCCCGCCCTCTCCCGGATTACCGGGAGAGGGGGTATGTCGCCCTCAATTCTGAAAACTTCCTCTCCCCCAGCGGCTGAAGATCCTGAAACGGGCTCCCAGCTAACGCGGCATTCATCCCATCGTATTTTGCGGTTTCGCAAGCAAGCGGCGGGATAAATCCCGCCCTACGCGAGGGCCTCGCGAACCAGATCTGCGGCGCCCGGCGTCAGCGGCAGCCCCATCGCCAGCTCGTGACCTCGCGGCGACATTTTCCTCCACGTCTTCCGCACGATCTCGATCACCTTCTCGCGCGGATGCTGAGCCGCGAAATCGGCGAAATAATTTTCGAGGAAGACCAGGCAGATGACGTCTTCCAAAGTCTGCGCCTCAGGATCGGTCTTGAGATGCTCCTTGCGCAACAGCGAGCCGACGCGGTCGATCACCGTCTGGCCATATCCGGAGTCGCGCAAAATGGCTCCAGCCGTCTCTGCGTGAAAACGGCCCAGGTCGGTTCGCCAGCGGTGATACCCGGCCCGCGTCATCGGATAATCCGCTCGTGGCCGGGTCCATCGGCAGATGTGTTGCGAGCGAGCGGCCAGTCGCAGCGGCTCTGAAGCGTCGGGAGCGATGCGATTCAGCCAGTCGGTCATGCGCTGCGCGTACACGAGCTCGCGCGGGCGATTTTCACCGTCGATGAGGATCTGGTTCGGATCGCGCGCATTGGCCTGGTCGAAGAGGAAAATGGCGCGCTCGAAGCGAGTTTGTTGGTTGGTCATCCTGGTTGCCTGCTATACCGTGGCGCGCCGGCCCTTTATAATGCACCGGCGAGGGGAAAGAACAGGGAATGACGATGGCCAAACGTTCGCCGCTAGCCGAGAAGTTGCATCTTGTGAGGGATCGGCTCGCCGCCGCCGCTGGCAAAGCGAAGCGCGATCCAGCCGAAATCACGCTGATCGCGGTCACGAAAACCGCCGCTCCGGAGCAAATCCGCGAGATTCTGCAGCTCGGCGTCCCCGATCTGGGCGAAAGCCGGGTGCAGATCCTTTCGCAGCGCACCGCACAAGTGAACGAATTTATGCAGCGGCGCATCGCCCACGGGGAGGGAAGCGTGCCGGAAAAAGTACGCTGGCACATGATCGGGCACGTGCAACGCAACAAGGTGAAGGGCATTTTGCCATTGGTGAGCCTGATTCACAGCGTGGACAGCCTGCGGCTCGCCGAGGAGTTGGATGCGCACGCCGCGCGTCTGGGCCGAAAGGTCCAGTTGCTGCTGCAGGTCAATGCGTCCGAAGAGGCAAGCAAATACGGCGTCGCCGTCGGGGCGGCGGTCCATCTTGCCGAGCAGATCGATTCGATGCCCAACCTTCAGCTCACCGGGCTCATGACGATGGGCCCGCTCGATCAGCCCGAGCCGAAGGTGCGGCAGGCGTTCAGCCGGACGCGCGAGCTGTTTGAAGAAATGAAATGGCACAAGATCGGCGGAGCCGGGTTGAAGCACCTGAGCATGGGAATGAGCGACGATTTCGAGCTAGCCATCGCCGAAGGCTCCACCATGGTACGCATTGGCACGCTTCTCTTTGGCGGGAAGGTGGCGGATCATGAGGAGATTGAAGAATAGAAGTCAGGAGCCAGAAGCCAGAAGTAAGGAGAAGTAAGGACGGAAGGAAGGCAGCCAGCAACGCCTGTTCCCGGAAAACAGTTCGGTGCTCCGATTTGAGATTTCAAATTTGAGATCCTGCCTTGCTGGCTTCTTGCTCCTGGCTTCTGGCTTCTTGCTCCTGACTTCTGGCTTCTCCCCCAATGCCTTCCATCGACTTTTTCAATTTCTTCCGCTACGCGCTGGGTACCGTCGTTACGATTTATGCGACGGTGATCACGCTCCAGTCGCTCTACGGCTGGTACGTCTGGCTCGCGGGCAGCGACAAATACATGGGGATGCTTCGGCGCTATCTGGTCTTGCACGGCTTGCGGCTGCGCTTTCGCACCTTCTGGGGAGATGTCATTATCTGCGGCTTGCTCTGCGTGGCGTTTTTGATTTTGTGCCATGCCCATCGTCTGATTTATGATCTGGAGGCAACGATGAGCCAGATCGCAAGGTCCACCAACCTGCAGCCCCATGCCCGATACCACTGAACGCAAACTGCTGCCCGGTGACGCGCGGCCCGGCACAGCCGTCGCAAATGATGCGATGAGCCTGGCCAGCGCGCCGCTGCGCCAGTTGGCCGAGATGCCGCGCGATGAGCTGAACCATCTGGCCGAGGAATTCGGACTCGATCCGACTGAATATAAGACACGTCAGCACCTGGTGGCGGCGATTCACGACCGCCGGCAACTGATCGCCGGGCTGGACCGCGAGGCGATGCTCGACGTCGTCCGCTGGGGCCGCCGTCCCGTCACCGCCAGCGCCACCAAGGAGCAGATCGCCCAGGAGATTGCCCGCATCCGGCTGATGAAATTCAGCGGCCTGTCGCAGCGCGGGCTGCTCGTGCTGGTTCGGCTGCGCGGATTGATCGCCCCCGATGATGCTCCAGTTCCCGCGCTGATCCGCAGCCTCAAGAAAAAAGAGGGCCTCTTCTCCAAGCTCAACCGCAAGCGGCGGGCGGCACTTGGCTCGCTCGTCGCCAACATGATCGGCGAAGAGGGAAGCGCATCGGACTATCAGTTTCTTCCCTCAGATCCAGCGCCGCGATCTGAAGCCCCGTCTGCCGCCCCGCGCGCGCCACGATTAAGGACGATATCGAAGAGTCCGGCCTGTTCGGTGGGATCACCAACCGCATCAAGAAGACCGCGGATTCCTATCTGAACCAGAAGCTCGACGAAGTCGAAGCCCGCATCGACCGCAAGCTCGATGAGATCGACCGCCGGCTCGCCGAATGGCGCGACAAGGAAATCGCCAACCGCATCCGCATCCTCAAAATCACGCTCTGGGCGAGCGTGATCGTTGGCATCTTCTCGCTGATCTACTCATACATTCAGGTCTATTTTCCGCACCACTAAATCGCACGTTCGTCGCATGACGGGCGCATCTTCCCTATCATCGAGCATCGATGAGCGACACCGCGCCCGCGAATGTGATTGACTATGCCAAGCCGCATGAAGGCCGCACGCCGATGCTGCTGCGGGCGCTGCGCCACCGGAATTACCGGCTCTTTTTCGCCGGACAGTTGGTCTCGCTCGTCGGCACGTTCCTCACGCAGGTCGCGACTCTCTGGCTCGTCTATTCGATGACCCACAAGGCCTGGGTGCTGGGCGTGGTCGGATTTGCCGGGCAGATTCCAATGTTTGTCCTGGCGCCATTCGCCGGCGTTTGGGCCGATCGGGTCAATCGCCAGAAGCTCCTGGTCGCCACGCAGACGCTGGCGATGGTTCAGTCCTTCGCGCTGGCGTATCTCGCGCTGACGCACCTGATCAACGTGCCGGAAATCATTGCCCTGAGCGTCTTCCAGGGGCTCGTGAACGCCGTTGATATTCCCGCGCGCCAGGCGTTTGTCGTTGAAATGGTGACCGACCGCACCGACCTGGCGAACGCCATCGCGCTCAATTCGATGATGGTGCACGGGGCGCGGTTGATCGGCCCGGCGCTGGCGGGGCTGCTGATCGGCTGGGTCGGAGCGGGCCTTTGCTTCCTTCTTGATGGCGTCAGCTACGTCGCCGTGATCGCGGCCCTGATCGCCATGAGCATCGCTCCGCGGGTCATGCCCGCGCCGCGCAGCGTCTTTGCGGATTTGCTCGACGGCTTTCGGTACGTCTGGAACTTCGCTCCCATCCGCGCCCTGCTCGTTCTCATGGCGGTCTTCAGTCTGACCGGCATGCCCGCGTTCAGCATCCTCATGCCGATCTTCGGCGATTTTTTCGGCGGCCCCGCGCACGGCGCACAAACACTCGGGTTGCTCATGACTGCCTCCGGCGGCGGAGGCGCTGGTCGGATCGATCTATCTCGCGTCGCGGCGCACCGTCCTGGGGCTGGGCCGGGTGATCGCCTGCGGAGCGGTCGCGTTTGGAGCAGCGCTGATGGCCTTCTCATTCTCACATCATCTGTGGCTTTCGCTGATGATCTGTCCCGTGGCCGGGTGCGCCATGATCATCACCTTCGCGTCGTCCAACACGTTGATACAAACCTTCGTCGACGACAACATGCGGGGGAGGGTCATGAGTCTCTTCGCAGTTTCGTTCCTGGGAATGGCTCCGTGGGGCAATCTGATGGCCGGCGAGCTTGCGGCGTGGTTTGGCCGTGCGCATGCGAACTCAGTGTCTGCTGCCGTCACCGGCGCTTCGCATACCCTCGTCATCGAGGGGGCGATCTGCGTTCTGGTTGGCATTAACTTCGCGCTCAAGCTGCCGGTGCTGCGTCCGATTGTGCGGAAGCTTTACGTCCAGAAGGGCATCCTCCCGCCGGAAGTCGCGACAGGAATGCAAGTCGCCGCAGAGGTCAGCGAGAGCGCGGCAGGGTAGTTCGCAGGGCGCTGCATCGCGCGAAGGGCAAGCCACGGCGGCGCGGATGGCGAGTTCGACCGCCGGATAAACGACGAAGGCTCCCAGCCTCTGCTCTGCGCCGCGTGTTTCCATTTCCCTTCCTGCCTCAGTGCCTCTCTTTCCCCTTCCTCACCCTTCGTGCCTCCGTGCCTTCGTGCCTTCCCGAATGGTGCCTTCCCCAATCGTGCCTTCGTGCCTCTCCCCCACTATACTCCCGTCGTGTCGTTGCCCGGGCTGGAACTAGCGCTCAAAGAGCTCCCTCGCATCGGAACGCTCGTGAAGGACCGCGGGTATCGCCAGGTCTGGCGTTTCGAGTTTGGGGGTCGGGGCTATTTCCTGAAGTTTTATCCGATCGGGGGCTATCGCGATTGGCTGCGCCGGCTTGCCCGCGGAAGCCCGGCGATGCTGGAATTTCTCCGGCTGCAGCGTCTTCAGAAGGCGCAAATTCCCGCCCCGCGCGCGATCGCGGTTCTGATGGGATTCCATATCGGGCCCCGCCGAGGCGACGCCGTCGTGATCGACGCGATCGAGCCGTCCGTTCAACTCGACGCGCTGCTCAATCAGTGCGAGCTCAACGGAGATCCGATTCCCAACCATCTTGAGTTGGCCGGGCAGATCCGCTCGCTCATCCAGCAATTGGTCAAAGCCAAGCTCGGCCACAAGGATCTGCACTTGGGCAATTTGCTGCTGCACGAAGGAAAGCTGCATCTGCTGGACGCCTATGCCGTGCATGACGACGGCATGCGGCTGCGCGACCTGCAACTGCTGGCCAACAGCGTCGGGCGCTACGCGACGCTCACCGACCTGCAGCGCGGCTGGGACGAACTGGGCCCCGGCGGGCGCATGCCGGTGCGCAATCCGGTTACTGCGCAATTCTCCCGGGAATGGATCTACAGAATTACCGGAAACAACCGCTATTTCGGACAGCTCGATTGCGAAGGGTGGCACGGACATTTCTTTAAGCAGGAGAAGAATCCCCGCCGCTGGTCCCGAGCGAGCCAGTTGACGATCGATCGCCGCGACTGGCTTGCAGCGCTGCCGGCATTGCTTGCCGCGATGGAGGCCGATCAGCTCCCGATCATCAAGCGCAGCCCCAGCGGCGACGTGCTGCGCGGGCGCGTGCGACTCGCCGGCGAGGAGATCGACATCATCATCAAGCGCCCGCGCCGGCGCTACTGGTATCGTTACATCAACGAAATCGGCCGGGGACCGCGCTCGCGGCGCGCCTGGCGGAAAGCCTGGAAACTGCTGATCCGCAATCTGCCCACGGCATGGCCCCTGCTCATGCTCGAACGGCGCAAACTCGGCTATGTCGTCGACAACCTCATCATCTTCGAATGCGTGCCCGGCAAAACACTCTGGCAAACCGATCTCGATGCGCTCCAGCCTCTGGCGCGCGAGCTGCTGTTCCGCCGCATCGGACGGATTCTTCGGCGGATCGAGCAGCTCGGCTTCTCGCACTTTGACGCCAAGTCGAGCAACTGGATCGTGCGGGAGGATGACAAGCTCGGGCCGTCCCCGGTGCTGATCGACGTCGATGGAGTCCGCCAGCGCCGCTGGGTCGCCCTGGGCATCACTCGTCTGCTCCGCAGCCTGCGCGCGCATCGGCAATACACCGCCGCGGATTCGCTGGCGCTCTGCCAGGGCTACGCGCCGTACGCGCCCCTGATTCGCGACAATGAAGCGATTGCGGAGATCGCGGCAGCTTCATCGCAGGAGACCGTCAAGTGACTGGCAGCTCTACTGTCGCGACGGTGCCGATTCCGCAGGCGCCGCAGCGCATTCTAATCATTAAGCCCAGCGCCATTGGCGACATCGTGCATTCGCTGCCGGTGTTGAATCTCATCCGCCGTCGCTGGCCGGCGGCGCACATCACCTGGCTCGTCACGCCGGCCTGCGCTGCGCTGGTGGAGAATCATCCGCAGATTGATCAAGTGATCCGTTTCGACCGGGTTGGAATGCGCAGCGCCTGGCGCAGTCCGGCAGGTGCGCTGAAGCTGCTGGGGCTCAATGACGACATTCGCCGGGGCGGGTTCGATCTGGTCGTTGATTTGCAGGGATTGTTTCGCAGTGGATGGTTCAGCGGGCAGACCAGAGCCCCGCTGCGCGTCGGCTTCTCCCATGCGCGTGAGCTCGGCTGGCTCTTTTACACGCACCGCGTTGCCGCATCGTGGGAGGATCATGCGGTCGAGCGATATCTTTGCATCGCCGCGGCGCTGGGCGTCGGGAAAGCTCCGATCGAGTTTCACTTTGCCGTGGATGACAAAGATCGAGCGCACATTGCCTCTCAATTGCCCGACCCCGGGCCCTATGCGGTGCTGCTTCCCGGAGCCAACTGGGATACCAAGCGCTGGCCCCCGCAACGCTTTTCGGCGCTGGTCCGACCCATTGGGGAGCGATTCGGCCTTCGATGCATCGTCGCCGTGCGCCGGGCGACGCGGCTCTGGCCGCGCAGATCACGGCGCGCAAGACCTCACCGGCAAGACAACGCTGCGTCAGCTCGTGGCATTGCTCGAAAGCGCAAAGCTGGTCATAGCCGCCGATACCGGTCCGATGCACATTGCCGCGGCCCTGGGAAAACCGTTGGTCACGATGTACGGTCCGACCGATCCAATTCGAACCGGCCCGTTCGGGCGGATGGATTCGGTCGTGCGACTCAAGATTCCCTGCAGCCCCTGCTTTTCGCGGAAATGCTCGCACCAAAGTTGCCTGCAATGGCTCGGCATCGAGCCGGTGCTGACCCTGGCGGAAGAGCAGCTTCGTATCGCTGCGCCGGTCGCGACAGCGTGATTCGGTCGTACTTCGAGTGTGCGCTGAAACGACAGAAGCCGCGGATGTACATCCGCGGCTACGATCGACTTTCGAACGTCAGCGATTCTACGCGGGAGCGTTATCGTCTTTTTCTTTCGTTTGGCCGATGGCGTACTTTCCCTCGAGGATCGCCCCCGCGCCGATCGCCAGGATTGGCGCGGTCACGTCTCCGTTGATTTCCGCTTCGGGCCCGACGAGCACCGGGCCGCGGCTGTTGACCGCCCCTTTGAGCCGGCCGCGGACGATCAGCCCGCCGCAATTGACACGATCGGCGACGACGTTGGCCTTACGTTCGACCGTGACAATGCCGCAGGTTTCGATCACTCGCCGGGCCTGGTAATCCTTGTAGCGGAGGTCTTCGAGCTTCAATGATTTGCTGCAATACCGGCACGTCACCGACAGCGCCTTGCACCGATCTCCTGCGACTTGTTGCAATACAGACAGACGATCGTCTGGCGATCATCGGGAGTGGGAACTTTATATTCTTCAGATGCCATCGTTAGGGCGATGCGTTAGCCGATCTTGGCGGGTTGCGGCTGGCCGGGAATTCCGCCGGGCCGAACGACGCCGCCGCCGGGTTGCGGCGTGCGACCCTTCACGGCTTCGGGACCAACGCTCACGTGCCCGCTGAACACGGCGCCCTCGTCGACCACGAGTTTGCTGGCCCGAAGATCGCCCTCGTAATTGGCCGACTGCTTCAGCTCGATGCGATCGCTGGCCGACAGATTTCCCTTCACTTCACCCTCGACAATAATCGCGCCGGCTTCGACGTCCGCCTGCATCTTCGCTTCGCGGGCAATGTGAATTCTGCCCGGCGAAGTGACCTTGCCTTCGAATCGCCCCATCACGCGCATCCCCTTCTCGAATGTCAGTTCTCCCTTGAACGTCGCATCGGGTCCGAGCACGGTGGGGAATTCCTGATTTCCGGCTTCTGCCATGGCGCATCTCCAAGTGGTTTGCGGGACCGCGACATCGGCCGTCCTCCGCCGACTGCGTCAATCCCGAGGAACGGGGAATTATAGGGAAGAAGGAGTCAGAAGCCAGAAGGGGAGGGGACAAGTAGGAGTCAGAAGCCAGGAGTCAGGAGCCAGGAGAAGGAGAAGAAGATCTCAAATTTCCAATTTCAAATTAGACGATTTCAGATTTCAGATATTTCAAATTTCAAATCTGTGATCGGAACCCCACCGGCTTCTGGCTTGGCTGGCTTCCGGCTTCTCGCTGCTTTTCTTCTGGCTCCTGACTTCTGGCTCCTTGCTTCTGGCTGCTTGCTCCTGGCTCCTTGCTTCCAGCTCCTCCCACCCCCTTCTGGCTTCTGGCGAATCCCAGCTATAATCCTCCCGGACCAAGCGACTGTTCCGTCGGGAGAAACATTTGGCCGAGTTGAAGCGAACCGAGTTGTCCGTCCGCCAGGAGCGGGCGGTGCTCGTTGGGGTCATCCTTCCCAATACGACCGCGGATCCGCGCGATCCGCTGGGCGAGCTTGCCTCGCTGGCGAAAACCGCGGGGGCAAAAGTGGTCGGTCAAATCCTCCAGCGCCGCCAGAAAATAGATGCCGGCACGTACATCGGCAGCGGCAAGGCGCTCGAAGCCGCGCACCTCGCGAAGAAGGAAAAGGCCGACGTCATCATCTTCGACAACGACCTGAGCCCCGGCCAGATCGGCGGCCTGGAAAAAATCATCAACGAGGAGCTCGGCTCCCCGCGCGGCGAAGGCGTCAAAGTGCTCGATCGTTCAGAATTGATTCTCGACATCTTCGCCACGCGGGCACGGACGCATGAGGCAAAACTGCAGGTCGAGCTGGCGCAGATGCAATACACCTATCCGCGCCTCACGCGGATGTGGGGCCATCTGGAGCGCATCGCCGGCGGCGCCCCGGCCGGGATCGGAACGCGCGGCCCCGGCGAACAGCAGCTTGAAATCGACCGGCGTCTGGTCCGCAAGCGCATCTCGATGCTCCAGGAGCAGATCGATCACATCCAGGGCCGCAAGGCCCGCATGGTCGAGCAGCGCAACCTGGAGCATTTCACCGTCTGCATCGTCGGCTACACCAACGCCGGCAAAAGCACCCTCTTTAACACGCTCACCGCCGCCGGCGCGTATGCCGATGACAAACTCTTTGCGACGCTCGACACGAAAACGCGCGGCGTGGCGCATCGAGCGCGGCACCGAGGTGCTCCTGTCCGACACCGTCGGGTTTGTGCGCGATCTGCCGCACAACCTGGTCGCCAGTTTTCGCGCCACGCTCGAGGAGGCAGTCCATGCCGATCTGCTGCTGCACGTGCTGGACGTCGGCCATCCGCATGCCGAGCAGCAGTTCAAGAGCGTGCACGAAGTGCTCGCCGAGATCGGCGCAGCCGGCAAACCGGAGATCCTGCTGCTGAACAAGATCGATACCGACGAAGGCGAGGCCGCCTTCCCCTTCTGGAGAACGCTGCATACCGGCGCGATCCCTATCAGCGCCCGCGCCGGCACCGGACTGGCCGAGCTTGTCGAAGCCGTATGGAATCACGTGCGCGGGCAGCAGGTGGATGTCACGCTCGAAGCCGACGTCACCAACGGCCGGCTGCTGAGTTTCATCGAATCGCACTCGCGGATTCACGACCGCCAGTTCAATGACGGCCGGGTGCAACTGAAGGCCGTAATGGGAAAGCGAACGCTGGCGGACCTGGCGCGAAACGAGCAGGTCGAGGTGAAAACAGTTGCGACGCTTACGCCGCAGCGCTGAAGAGCCCGACTTGGGATCACTTGGCGATCTTCCGCGCCCGCAGCGCCAGGAACATCGGAATCTCTTTCCGCGCCACGTTCTCCGCTTTGGCGCGTGGCCCGCTTGTGCTGCTTTTGTGGCTGGGCCATTCTTCCAGCGCATCGACTAACAGCCCGGCTTTGACGATGGACTTGACGTACATTTCCAAGGGCTTGTGGAACGACCACGTATAGCTGCCGGCGTCTTTGCCGGGGTGCGTGGTGATCGGCGTCTTGCGCGGCTCGAGATAGCGATCGACCCGACGATATTGCACACTCGCGGCCTCGTCCCATCCCCAACTGGTTTCCTTGGGCCCGCGGAAGCTCGGATGCATCATCACCAGCACGAATCGGCCATCGGGGCGCAAGCGCGGGCGACGCTGTCGAACACTCCCTGAATCGGATGGATGTTTTGAATCGCCAGCAAACACGCCGCGGCAGAGAAGCGATCGGGCGGAAGAAATGAGAGCTGGCGGGCGTCGCCGGTAAGGTAGGTGATCCCCTCGGGACCCCGTTCGCGCGCCGCGTTGACCAATCCCTGAGCGGCATCGACGCCGGTGACGATCGCGCCGCGCTGGTGAAGAATCCGGCAGAGCACGCCCTGGCCGCAGGCAATGTCGAGAACTTGCTCGCCCTTCTGTATCGAAAGGAGCCGCAGAACTCCCGGAAGAACCACTTCGCGGTGGTACTCGCTTCCGGATTCGCCAACAAGATGGTCGTACCAGTCGGCGACGTTGTCCCAGTCGGTGCGCATCGAATCAGAAGAAAGCGTCCGTCAGTTTCGGGTTGGGTTGCAACATCAGCGCGGAGTAACAGCGGTCCGACCAGCTGCTCAGCCGCGACGCGCAGCGGAGCGCGTCCGAAAGCGTTTTTCGCGTTTTCAGCATAATCCGGCAGGACACGCAACTGGACGCGCTCCGCTGCGCGTCGCGGCTAAGCAGATGATGGAACGACGCGCAAGTCGCAGGCCGGAAATTACCCGCGCCGTCCCTTTGGCGCGGGCGCTGCCGCCGCGGCGGCCGCCGGTTTCCCGGCGCGGACCAACGACAGCGCCGCCAGCAGTTCGACGGCGCCGGCTTGCGACGCCGAGGCCCCTGCCGGGATGCGGATGCACAGAGCCTTGCGGTTCCATCCCATCATGTCCTTGTAAAACATGGCGGGAACGTGCGTGTCGTTGCTGAGGCGCAGGATCGCCAGGCTCTCGTGCGATTCGGGAAGCAGATAGTCGAGCGGCTGACCCGGTTCCACGTCGCCGGTCGGCTTATGCGGCGCGACGAGGCCGGCGGCAATCGCTTCGTCGAGCGCATCGCCGCAATAGACGCTCAGCACGCCGTCACGCAGGTCTTCCATCGCGAAGACCTGCATGCGGTACTGCCCGTCGGGAACGAAAAAGCGGATGCGCTGCTGCCCGTCAGTTTTGGCAAAATGCGGCGCGAGGGTCATCATCGCGCAGGCCAGGCGTTTCCAGAGCTGGGCGTGCCGCGGATCGCCGTTGGCATCGCATGCCTCCACATGCCGGGTAACGTTCAGCCGGTCTTTGGGGCTGAGCTTTTCCAGGAAAGCATCGTAATCGAGAAGGGGTTGCAGTGCGGCTCGAGCCGCTACCAGCGATTGTGAACGTGGCTGTTTACTCATTGAACGTCCCATTTTACCCCATCCGGGGCCGAACCGATAGCATGCGACGTGACGATAATTGACCCCGACGGGATTCGAACCCGTGTCGCGGCCTTGAAAGGGCCGTGTCCTAGGCCTCTAGACGACGGGGCCGGTCAACTTCCGCCTCAGGAAGAAGGGGAACACTATGCAGATGGACGTTTGGAAGGCAAGGGGGAACGGGTGAAGCCTGTCGTCGGCCGATAGTAATGTCCGGTCTTCGGCAAATAGAAATGTCCGGTTGGACGAAGAGAGTGGATGGAGAAAGACCGGATCGAGATGACTCAGCGTGAGCGGGACGTTCTGAAGGTGATGTCGCTGGTATTGAAAGGAGATCGGACGCAGGTGGAAGCGGCGCGGCTGTTGAAGCTGTCTGTGCGTCAGGTGAATCGAATCCGGCGACGGCTGGTGGCTGGTGGCGACGGCGCGATTGTGCATGGGTTGCGCGGCAAGCCGTCCAACCGCCGGTTCGGCGAGGCGGTTCGGAAGCAGGCGTTGTCGTTGTATCGCCGCAAGTATTTGGGATTCGGTCCGACGCTGGCCTCGGAGAAGCTGGCGGAAGATGACAAGGTGGTTGTGGCGACTCGGACGCTGCGGGAGTGGATGCTGTCAGAGGGATTGTGGCAGCGTCAGCGGCGCCGGGACAAGCATCGCCAGCGTCGTGCGCGGCGAATGTGTTTCGGGGAGATGGTGCAGGCGGACGCCAGCACGCATGACTGGCTGGAGGGTCGGGGTCCGATGCTGGCGTTGGTGGGGATGATCGATGATGCGACGGACCGGGTGGTGCTGAGGTTTCATGAGTCGGAGACGACCGAGGCGTACATGGACGTGCTGGGGCGTTGGATCAGGAAGTTTGGTCGTCCGGTGAGTTGGTACAGCGATCGCCACGGCATTTTCCGGGCGGAGGAATCGGTGGCTGGTTACGACGAGAAGCAGAGCGTTTCGACGCAGTTTTCCCGGGCGATTGACGAATTGGGAATGGAGTTGATTCTGGCCAATTCCCCGCAGGCGAAGGGGCGTGTCGAGCGATTGTGGAGCACATGCCAGGATCGATTGGTCAAGGAACTGCGGCTGGCCCAAACCCGTACGCTGGAGGGGGCCAACGGGGTGTTGGACGAGAAGTTCAGCGGTTGGTTCAACCGTCGCTGCACCAACAAGCCCGGCGGCAACGACGCGCATCGCCCGATCGACAAGCTGGACCTGGATGCGGTTCTATCGATTCAGCATGAGCGTGTGGTGATGAACGATTACACAATCCGCTTTGAGAACCAGGTGTATCAGTTGCTGCCGCCGGCGTTGCCCGGCCAGCGCGGCGGGAAGGTGATTGTCGAGAATCGAGCGGACGGGTCGATGAGGATTCGTTTCAAAGGCAGATATCTGGCATGGGAGCCGGCGCTCGCGGCGTCGGGAAAAAAGAAGGAAGCGGATGAATTGGGGGCTCTGCCCCCGACCCCCCGGAGTTTGCCGCATGGGCTGATCCCCGTGATGAAAGCAAACGACCCGGCCGAAGGCTCGACCGGGTCGATCACGGTACATCAGACCGGCGGGCGCTCGGGTCGCACTCCTGCGGAGCCCTGTCCTTCCGCCGGCGGCAGTTGTGGTAGCTCAAAACAATCGTGGCGTCCAGCGTCAACCCATCCCTGGCGCAGATCCGCCACGGCGTGAACCGGACATTTCTATCGGCCGGAAACACCGGACATTTCTATCGGCGCTTGACAGGGGGAACGGGTGAAGCCAGAAGCCAGGGGGTGTGGCGCTCGAAAGTGGCGATCGGCTCCGAGTAGGGCGGGATTCATCCCGCCGATTTGTTGGCCGGCTGAGAAAACGGCGGGATGAATCCCGCCCTACGATCGCAAAATCTGCAATCGCCACAAATAAAAGTTACACCCGAAGCCAGGAGTAAGAAGCCAGAATCAAGACGGGGATCTGGCGACTGATTTTGCTTCTGGCTCCTTACTTCTGGCTTCTGGCTCCTCCGCGATTACATTTCCCCCACACATGCTCAACTATTTCAAATTCCGCCAGGATCTGTTGGCGCCGGAGCCGGGCAAGGAAGTGTATCTGAAGCGAGGGCCGGGAAAAGGTTGGCCCGAGGAGTGCCCCCCGATCCGTGCGGCCAACGCGTTCGGATTCGATCTGCTGGCGAATTTTGACGTCACGTTCGTGCGATCGCGAGCCGGGTGGAAGATCGATCCGGATGTCGTGATCGAGAGCGATTTCAGCTACGCCGGCAGCGAGTCGTCGGCGGGCATTCCGCTTCGGCAGCAATACGCGTGGTTTTGGGAGAAAGGACAGAAGCTGCCGCACGTCATTTCTGACAACGTGTACGAGCAAATCCGCAATCAGGTGAAGATCAGCAGCTTCCTTTTTTTGCGGACCGATCCCAATGAGCTGCTTTACATGACCGACGTGCCCAATCTTCCGCGCCCATGGCGGGCCATGACGGCGCTGGTGGATACCGACTGGTACCCGGCCAGCTACCCCTGGCACACAGTCATCGAACTCGACGAATCCGCCAGGCGCGTCGAGATCAAAAAAGGGGCGCCGCTGTGTCGCGTGATACCCGTACGGCGCGACACGTATTTCGCCAAAGAAATGTCGCCGGCGGCGTTCGATGAGTTTTTCGAGCGAGGTCAAACCTGGCTCGCCACGCACGGGGCCGTGCAGCATGAGGGGACGGTTGACATCACTCGGAAATACGGCCGGCAGCAGATCAAATCGCGGTTTGTGAGGATGTGACGCTGGTGATGGGTAATTGGAACGTGACGGGAGATGTGTACGATCGTGGGACTGAGCGTTTGAGGATCGTGGAGGTTCCATGAGAAGCGAGGCGAAGGCGCAAGCGAAAAGGCAAGCGGGTCCCCGAAGGGTCATCGCGGCGCATCTGGTGCTGACGCTGTACGGTCACTGGGCGGTGAACGATCCGCGCGGATCGGGATCGAGCGATTTCCTGGATTTGAAGTTTGCGCCGCTTGGACCAATTCTTCATGGGCGCAAACCGCGGGACGAACAACCATCGCGCAGGGAGTTAAAGGAATTTCACGCACAGCATGAGGAGTTGCTGAATTTTCCGGTTTTCTGGATCGACGATGCGAAACGCACAATCATCGCAGGAGCGATCAACGACGTGATCAAAGCGAACGGTTAACACGTGCTACGCATGCGCGATCTGCGGGAATCACATTCACCTGCTGATCCGAACGCACAAGCACGATGCGCTGACGATATGGACCCATTTCGCGGAAGCCATCCGAAGTCGCTTGCGCCTTCGCCTCCCCAGCGAGATTGCCCCGCGGCACCCGGTGATATCGTCCCGTCCGTACAAGGTGTTTCTGTACGAGACGAACGAAGTCTGGGATCGCATTGATTACGTCGAGCAGAATCCCCTCAAGGAAAAGCTTCCGCCGCAGCAATTGGATTTTGTCGTTCCTTATGACAACTTCCCGTTTCACAAGAAGGCGAAGGCGCAAGCGAGTAGCAACAGCGACGCGCGATGATCGTGCCGAGTGCAGATCATTAACTTCTCACCTGCGCGGCGAGTTGGTTCTTCGCCGCCCCGATCACGCGCTGCACCGACGCTTCAACCTGCTCGCTGGTGAGCGTTTCGTTCGGCGAACGGAAAACCAGCGTGATCGTCACACTTTTCCGCGATGCGTCCAATTGCTTACCGCGGTAGGTCGTTACGTATTCGACGGCTTCCAGCCATTGCGGATCGATGGAGCGGATCATCGTCGCGATTTGCTCGTAGAGAGTTGCCTCGGGGAGATCCAGCGACAGATCCCGCCGAACGGAGGGAAATCGCGGCGGCTCGCGCAATTGCGGGACGCGAACGGCGCCAGCCAGCAGAGCGGTTAGATCCAGCTCGGCCGCTGCGGGAGCTTCCCGGAGCGAGAGTTTCTCGCCGATTCGGCGATCGATGTTGCCAATGAAACCGATGGGACTGCCGCCCCACTCGATCCTTCCAGCGGCCGCGGAAGCGTAACCGGCGGGGGCGTCGGGGATCACGCTGACGGATCGGCTGGCGTCCAGCTTCCGGAGGATTGCCTCGACGACGCCGCGCACTTCCCGCAGATCGGGGGTTCCCACGATCCCCAGGCGCCGCCGTTCCTGCACCGATCCATCGGGCGCGTTCCAGAAGACCGAGCCGAGCTCGTAAAGCTGCGGGTTATCCAGGCCGTTGGCCTGATTGCGCCGCGCGGCTTCGAGCAGCCCCGGCAGCAGGCTCGGACGCAAAAAAGCGTCCGCCTTGCGTACGCTGGAGTCGGCGCGGAAGCGGATCTGTCGGATGCGCGCCGGTTTTCGGGGCGAAGTCGCCGGCCAGCAGATCGCTGACGAAGCTGAAGGTGACGGCTTCGAAATATCCGCCGGCAGAGAGAGCGGAGAAGACGGCGGCAAGCGGCTGCGCCGCGGGATCGGGCGGGGTCAGGCGAATGGAGATTTCCTCGCGCACCGGAACGTGGTCGTAGCCGATTACGCGGGCGACCTCCTCGATCAGGTCGACCTCGATATTCAGATCCAGACGGTCGCTCGGAATGCTTACATCAATCTGACGGCCGCGCAAGACCGGGCTGAGCCGGACGCGCGTCAACGCATCCATCACCCGATCGATGGGAAATTCCACGCCCAGCAGGCGCTTCAACTGATCGAGGCGCAGCGACAGACTGCGCGGCTGCGCAATCATCCTGCCGGCATCGACCGAACCGCGGAGCAGCTCGCCGCCGGCGGTTTGCAGGAACAGCGCGGCCGCCCGAAGGCTCGCGCGTTCGGGCAGCGCCGGCTCGATGCCGCGCTCGAAGCGATAGGAGCTGTCGCTCCCCATTGCCAGCGCACGGGCGGTCCGGCGAATGGATAATGGATCAAACCGCGCGGATTCAAGGAGGATGTTTTTCGTGCCGGCGGTGACCTCCGTATCGCGGCCGCCCATGACGCCGGCCAGCGCGACCGGCTTGCTTGCATCGGCGATGACCAGCATCTCCGGCGTCAGCAGGCGTTCCTTGCCGTCGATCGTGACCAGCTTTTCGCCGGGCTTGGCGCGGCGAACGATGATTCGCCCTCCATCGAGTCGGTCGAGGTCGAACGCGTGCAACGGCTGGCCGGTTTCATACATCACGTAATTCGTGACGTCGACGACATTGTTGATGCCCCGAACCGGCTTTTTGTCCGATCCCATCATTTCGAGCCGGCGCGTCAGCCAGCCGGGACTGTCGGCGATGTTGACGTTGTGAATGACGCGGGCGACGTAATGCGGGCACAGGTCAGTTGCTTCGATCGCGACCGACACGGAATCCTTCGCAGCAGCGGAAGACTCGGCGGGGGTCGATTCGACCAAACGGACCGGGCGATTCAGCAGGGCCGATAACTCTCGCGCGATGCCGACATAAGAAAGGCAGTCGGCTCGGTTGCTGGTGACTTCGACATCCAGAACCATGTCATCCCCACGGGATTCGATGGTTTCGACAGGCAGACCGCCGTTCGTGAGCGCGTCCGCCGCCTGCTGGGGATCGAGAGATCCCGGCAGATATTCCGCAAGCCACTCCAGGCTGATTCGCATGTCCTGATCCGCCTCGTCGCCCCCAACACCTCGCCCGCGACCGGTTCGACGGTTGGCGGCGAGGTGACAAATGTATGCCGCAGGGGTCGGCTGTCAAACGAACGGCTCTTGACGGTAAGTGCTGGTCTGCATTAACATTCGCCCTCTTTTCGGTCGCCAGGCGGCGGCGGCTGGTCCGGGACAACTTCCGGCAATGAATTTTGCTGAAAGGAGCGAGGGGCTATTGTGGCAAAAGCATCCTTAAAGAAACCCTCCACGTCTGGAAAAAACGGCAAGGTCAGCTCGAAGAAGAAGGCGCCGGCTAAGGCGCGCTCGCCGCGACGCGCGGGGGCGCGGCCTGCCGCGAAGGGCAAGCCACTTCCACGCAAGACGGCGGTTCCGGCCCGTCCGAAGACTCCCGCGCCGCGCCCGGCTGCTGCCTCGCGCCCAACTCCGGCGGCGCGCCAGGCTTCCAATTCCAAGGGGCGTTCGGGCCCGGCGGCTCGATCAGCGCCCGCCGTTCGTTCCGCTCCGACGGCACGCCCCGCAACTCCGGCGTCGCGCCCAGTTGCTGCGGCGGCACGCCCTGCCGCGCCACTCGCGCGCCCTGTGGTTGCGGCGCCTCGGCCGACTCCCGAAGCAAAAGTTCGTCGTCCGGCCGAACCCGCCCCGATGCCCGTTCGGATTCCCGATGCGGTTCCGACCGACGGGAAGCCTCGCAAGAACCAGGTGGGTTTTAGCACCAAGGACCTCGAGCATTTTCGGGACCTGCTCTTTGCCAAACGCCGCGAACTCGTCGGCGACATGAGCGCGATGGAGCGGGAAGCGCTGCGCACCAGCGGTGGAACCAACCTCTCGACCCTGCCAATTCATATGGCTGACATGGGCACGGACAACTACGAGCAGGAGTTCACGCTCGGGTTGGTCGAAAAGGACCGCAATTTCCTGAAGGAAATCAACTCCGCGCTCGCCAAGATCATGAACGGCACCTACGGTATCTGCGAAGGGACCGGCAAGCCGATCGGCAGGCCTCGTCTGGAAGCGGCGCCATGGGCTCGGTTTTCGATCGAATGGGCAAGGCAGTTGGAACGACGCGGACGCATGTAATGCCGCCCTCTGTCCCCACAGCGCACAAGTCCATAGCCGCGGTGCTCCGGCTTGTGATCCCGCTGGCACTTGGGCTGGCGCTCGACCAGTTCACGAAGATTTTCGCATTCCAAAAACTGGTGGATTGGCCGACCGGATATCCCTTCATTTCCGGCTGGCTGGATTTCATGGCCGTGGAAAACCACGGCGCCGTCTTCGGCATCGGACAGGGCCAGCGAGCGCTGTTTGTCGTCGTGTCAATCGCCGCTGTGGCATTTATCATTTACTTGTTCCGCAGCAGCAATGCCAACCAGTGGGTCTACCAGATCATGCTGGGGTTGCTGCTGGCGGGCGTACTGGGAAATCTCTACGACCGGGCCGTCTTCGGATACGTTCGCGACATGATCTACGTGTTTCCGCATCGCCGGATCCTGGGCCATGAGCCGTTTCCCTGGGTCTTCAACGTCGCCGACTCGCTGCTGTGCGTTGGCGTCGGATTCATGATCATCTACAGCTTTTTTCATCAGCCGACGAGACCCGCCGAATCGGCGGAGAATGCCGGCGCGCAACGCTGAGGCGTTTTCACGACGGCCGGCCGGGCGAGGAATAGCTACAATCTTACCCCTGCGATGACGGCCTTTTGAAATTCGTCGAGCCGTCGACCCACGGATGCAATCCGTTGGCTTTCAGGGAGCGTGGGGAAAGATCGGTATGGGCCGGTCGTTATGTCTACCCAGTGCTCATCACCTTCCGAAGACGAGCGATACCTCGATCAGGCGATTGACCTGGCGGAGCGCGGCCGCGGCGCCGTCGAGCCCAATCCGATGGTGGGTTGCGTCATCGTGAAGAACGGACGGGTGATCGGACAGGGGTTTCACGAGCGTTTTGGCGGACCCCATGCCGAGCCGACCGCGCTGGCGAACTGCCACGAGTCGCCGGAGGGAGCGACGCTCTATGTCAATCTTGAGCCGTGCTGTCATACGAACAAAAAGACGCCCCCATGCGTTCCGCAATTGATCGCGGCGCGCATTAGGCGGGTTGTGGTGGGCTGTGCCGACCCGAATCCCGCGGTTTTGGGGATGGGTGTGACGCAACTTCGGGCGGCTGGAATTGCGGTCACGATCCCGGTGCGCGAGGCGGAATCGAAACAGCTCAATACCGCCTTCTTCGCAGGCCAGACACTACGGCGACCATACGTGACATTGAAGTGGGCGCAGTCGGCCGACGGCAAAGTTGCCGGTCCTGGTGGACAGCGCTTGCAAATCAGCGGGGAGCGCGCGCGGCGAGCGGCGCATCTGCTGCGGGCGCAGTTCGATGCAATTCTCATCGGTGTCGGGACCGCGGTGACCGATGACCCGGTGCTCACCACGCGCGGCGTTGATCCGCATCGCACTCTGCTGCGCGTCGTTTTGGATTCAACCGCGAGGCTCTCCCCCGCTTCCCGGCTGGCACGCACCTCCCGCGAGCATTCCACGCATCTTTTCTGCGTTGATGCAGCATTCGATGCGAGCCGCGAGCACCGCGCGGCGGCGTTGCGAGCATGCGGAGTTGAGGTCCACGAGACCGCCGGCGAGGAACGCGGCCGCGTCGCTCTGCCCGAGGTGCTGAATCGGCTCGCTCACGAGTTGGGGGTGACGCACCTGCTTGTCGAAGGCGGCCCGACAATCCACGCCAGTTTTCTGCGGCAACATCTGGCCGACCGCGCCTGGGTGGTGCGGTCGCCGATGCGCGTCGGCGCGCCGAATGCGCCGTCTGCCGCCCTGCTATCCGACGAGTTCGAACCCACGTTCGCGCTGGGACTGGCCCCTGATGAGCTTCGAGAGTATCTAAACCGGCAGAGCCCGGTTTTTTTTCGAGCATCCGCATCGGTCGAGACGCGCCGTTTGGGCGACCGAATCGCAACATGACCGCGGCGCGGCTGAGCAAGCTGGACCGCAACTGCTCTGGGGTTTGCAAATCTGTCGCAGACGGGTACGATTTTCCCTTCGATTTGAACCAATCGAGCGTTGTCGCGAGCCGGAGTGATTGACGTATGCGAATGAGTGAAATCCTCAAGCCCCAGAACATCAAACTGTCGCTGCAGGCCACGACCAAGGCCGAGGCGATCGGTGAGTTGGTGGATCTGCTGGCGGCCAACGGCGATGTGAAAGACCCCAAGGCGGTACTCGACTCGGTTCTCGATCGCGAGGCCACCCGGACCACTGGCATCGGGAACGGCCTAGCCATTCCGCACGGCAAGTGCAACGGCACTTCGCAGCTTGCCATGGCGATCGGACGGCCTACCACTCCCATTGATTTTCAGTCGATTGACGGCCGGCCCGTCACGCTGATCTGGCTGCTCACGTCGCCGCCGGACAAGACTGGTCCGCACATTCACGCGCTGCGCGCATCAGCCGGCTGATGACCATCGATAAGTTTCGCATCGCCCTCGCGGCAGCCACCACTCCGCAGCAGCTTTTCGACGCAATCGTGCAGCAGGAAAACGCGCTGTGACGCCTATGGCGGAAACCAGAATTCCGAAACCAGAAACCAGAATCAAATCCGAAGCCCGAATGCCGAATGACCGAACGAAGTTCGTCTGCCGCCGGTCCTCTTTGGCTCGCACAGGAGCCTGGAGATCACGGCCTCGACGGTCGTTCATCCGGCTGTTCTGCGCAGGCGTTTGACTTCGTCGCGTTGCAGGTCGCCCACAATCCGGGCCAGCTGCGCGAGTTTCTGGCGGCCCTCGATTTGATTATCGAGCGCCTTGAACGCGACGCCGGTTCGGAGGCCGTCGGCGACGTCTTTCACAGTCGGCTGGCGAACGCGTCCGTCCAGCAGAAGCGTGACTTCCGAAAATTTCAGTTCGATTCGAACGCGCTGGCCGGGGATGATTCTGGGATCGCCGCCGTCTCTGGCGCGGATGATCACGCCGAGGCCGCCGAGGCTGATATCGCGCAGTTCGACCTTGAGTTCCGCCAGCGCGGTTGGCCGGTCGTTCAGATAGGCGTGCTCGGGAATTTTCCAGATACGGGCGGTGATTTCCGATTCGGCGCTGATGCCGACCCGGTAGTTGCTGCGCCGCTGGATTGACTTCACTTCCGTCGGAGTTGCCAGGAGAACTGCTTCGCACTCGGTTTGCGCGTTCACGCGCAGAGCAGGCTCGAAACGAATGACGGGAGCGGCGAAGAGCACTTTGTTGGGCCCTGCGCGGAAGGCGACTCCGACCGGCTGGCCGGTCACCAGCAGTTCCTGAATGAGAGGCTTCTCTCCTGAGGCGGCTTCGACCCACATCCCTTCGGGAGTTTCCCCGACGAAGCGCGATTTATAGTGACGCAGCATGCCGGCGGACGGCAAGGAGAGCACGACCGCGGAATTTCGCGCGATCGCGTCGCTGAGGAGTTGAAACTCGGGACTGCCCATGAGCCCTGCCCGGAACCGCAAGCGCCATTGTTCACCGCGGAAGCGTCTGTCCTGAGCTCAAAAAGACGCGAGGACGTGATGCTCTCGGCGGCGCAACAATCATGTCGCCGCTAGTGGCTGTATCGGCCAGGACCGGCAGCGCGCTCAGTCGTGCGTGATGTTGCGAATATCAGGAGCGCTGATCAGAAGAGTTTCAACTCGGGAAGTTCGGAGCGTCCCATAAGAAACTCATCGACGCCGCGGGCCGCCTGTCTTCCCTCGCTGATGGCCCAGACCACCAGACTTTGCCCGCGGCGCATGTCGCCGGCGGCGAAGACGCCCGGCACGCTGGTCATGTAGTTTTGACCGACCTGGACGTTGCCGCGGTTGTCGAGCTTCAGGCCAAGCTGCTGCACCGGGCCTTCATGCTCGGGATGGAGGAAACCCATCGCCAGGAGACAAAGGTCGCACGGCAGCTCAAATTCGGAGCCGGGGACTTCCTTCATCTGATAGCGGCCGCCGGCATCTTTGCCCCACTCGAGCCGAATCCCCTGGAGAGCGGTCACGACGCCGTCCTTGCCGGAGAAGGATTTGGTGTTGATCGAGAAGTCGCGGATTTCGCCGCCGAAGAGCTGAGTTGCTTCCTCATGGGCGGAACTGGACCGGAATACCATCGGCCAATAGGGCCACGGCAGCAGCCGGCCGTCCTTGATGTGCTCGTGCGTGCGCTCTTCAGGCGGGCGCGGGAGCAGCTCAAACTGCTTGATGCTTCTGGCGCCCTGGCGCTGAGCCGTGCCGAGACAGTCGGCGCCGGTGTCGCCGCCTCCGAGGATAATCACATGTTTATCACGGGCGGAGATGAACTGCTCGTCTGCGATTTCGTCGCCGAGGTTGCGCTTGTTCTGCATCGGGAGGTAATCCATCGCGCGATAGATTCCCCTGAGGTCGCGGCCGGGCACTTTGAGATCGCGGGCGTGCGTCGCGCCGCCGCAGAGAATGATCGCATCAAACTCGCGTCGCAGTTCCTCGACGGTAATGTTCTCTCCCACGTTGGCTTTGAGCTTGAACGTGATCCCCTCTGCTTCCATGAGTCGAATGCGGCGATCGACGACCCGCTTTTCGAGCTTGAAGTTGGGGATGCCATACATCAGCAGCCCGCCTGCGCGGTCTTCGCGCTCGAAGACGGTGACGAGATGCCCCGCTTTGTTGAGCTGCGCCGCGGCTCCAAGGCCGGCGGGCCCGGAGCCGATCACGGCGACTTTCTTGCCCGTGCGCCGCTCCGGCAGATGCGGCCCGACCCACCCCTGCTCAAATGCGTGATCGATGATGTTCTGCTCGACGAGCTTGATCGTCACCGGCTTATCGTTGATCCCCAGCACGCACGCTTCCTCGCACGGCGCGGGGCAAACCCGGCCGGTAAATTCGGGAAAGTTGTTGGTCTTGAACAGCATCTCCAGCGCGTCGTGCCAGCGATTCTTGTACACGAGGTCGTTCCACTCGGGGATGATATTGCCGAGCGGGCAGCCGTTGTGACAGAACGGGATTCCGCAATCCATGCAGCGCGCGCCCTGGGCCCGGAGCTTGTCTTCGGGGAAGGGGTGGTAAACCTCTTCCCAGTCGAGGATGCGCAGTTCCACGGCGCGGCGCTTGGGCGTTTCGCGAGTGATCTCTTTAAAGCCGGTCGGTTTTCCCATTGAGGTAATCAGCCCTTCTAGCCTGCGCGTGCGTTAGCCATCTCACTCGAAGTCAACGTGAAAATAGCGGCGATCCGCAAAAGTTCCTTGGTGGTGAGCGACGATCGCAGCACACGCCACAACGAGCGCTGCCGCTTAATCTGCTCTACTCCATCGAAGCCGTCCCAAATCAGAAAACCGGAAAGACGGCCGCCGTCCAACGGCTCTAATTCAATCTCCGAATCCTTAAAGTTACGGTGAAGCAAGACCGTCAGTTTTTGAAAGAACTTTTCCATCGGGCTGCTCCAGTTGCAACAATGCGTTCGGCAGCGTTCAGAGTCCGCCGGACCAACTCCTTTACAACACTTCCCTTTATTCCCCGATACAAGCCCCTGTCCGCCCACCGCTTTTGTAAAGCAGCAAGGCTGAGAAATCGATGATCGTTCGACCAATACGCGAGAACATCACCGAGGGCCGCGCTAAGAGCCCCAATATCCGCCGCCGGCACAAGGTCATTGAACTTGGCCAATTTAAAGAGTCGTTCAACATCATGCCTCGCGTCGAAGTTCGGATCAATCCTATACCGGTAGGCCCGCAGCATACATTCAACCGCGAGTCCAGCGACATAATTCGCAAGGACATATCTGCCGGTTTCATAAAGCTCACGAGCGACAGTAATGTGCTCGATTGCGGCGTCCCGATAGACTTTCGCCCGTGCTTGCTGCTCCGCAGTCGCCATCGCAGTTCAAACCGCTGCCGATTGACGCTTCGAAAGCAGATTCGCCCGCTGCTCCATTTCTGCCTGGTGCTCCAGCACCCGGCGATAATCGTTGGGCATCACCTTCACAAACCAGCGCAGCTCGTTCTCCCAGTCATCGAGAATGGCCTTGGCGACGGGGCTTGCGGTGAGGTGAAGGTGATTCTCCAAAAGTCGGCGGATCGTTGCCATGTCCTCCGGCTTGTCGGGCGTTTCGAGCGACACCTGATCGAGATTGGCCAGCCGGGGCAACTGTCCGCTGTCGTCGTAGACGTAGGCGATGCCGCCGCTCATGCCGGCGGCGAAGTTGCGGCCGGTGGGGCCGATCACGACCACGCGCCCGCCGGTCATGTATTCGCAGGCATGATCGCCGACGCCTTCAACCACCGCCTCGGCGCCGCTGTTGCGGACGCAGAAGCGTTCGCCGACGACGCCGCGGATATACAGTTCGCCGGCGATGGCGCCGTAGGCGATCACATTGCCGGCGATGATGTTTTCATTGGCTTTGAACGTGGCCGCCTTTGGCGGGAAGACGGCGATGCGTCCGCCGGAAAGACCTTTGCCGACATAGTCGTTGGCGTCTCCTTCGAGCAGAAGCGTGACGCCGCGAGCGGCAAAAGCGCCAAAGCTCTGGCCGGCCGACCCGGTGAACTTGAATGTGATCGTGTCGGCGGGCAGGCCGGCAAAACCATATTTCTTGGCCACCTCGCCCGAGAGCGTCGTGCCGACGGTCCGATTCGTGTTCTGGATCTGCAGTTCCGCCGAAACCTTTTCGCCGTGCTCCAGCGCCTTGCGGGCGAGTGGAATCAGCTTCGTGTGGTCGAGCGATAGTTCCAGCCCGTGATCCTGCTTCTGCACATTGCGGATCGCGACGTTGGGGCCAACCTCGGGCCGATGCAAAATGACGGAGAGATCGAGGTGTTGTGCCTTCCAGTGAGAGGACAGATCGGCGAACTCGAGAAGATCGCTTCGTCCGACCAGTTCGTCGAAATTGCGAATGCCCATCTCGGCCATGTAGAGCCGCACTTCTTCGGCGATGAAGAACATGAAATTGATCACGTGCTCCGGCTTGCCGGTGAATTTCTTGCGCAGCTCAGGATCCTGCGTTGCCACGCCGACCGGGCAGGTGTTGAGATGGCAGACACGCATCATGATGCAGCCGGAGGCGATCAGCGGCCCCGTGGAAAAGCCGAATTCCTCCGCGCCCAGCAGCGCGCCGATGAGCACATCACGGCCGGTCTTGATCTGGCCGTCGGTCTGGAGAACGATTCGGCCGCGAAGGTCGTTGAGCACCAGCGTTTGCTGTGTCTCGGCGACGCCCAGTTCCCAGGGCATGCCGGCGTATTTGATGCTGGTGAGCGGCGAAGCGCCGGTCCCGCCGCTGTCGCCGCTGATGAGAATATGATCGGCCTTGGCCTTGGCGACGCCTGCCGCGACGGTGCCAACGCCCACCTCGCTCACCAGTTTCACCGACACGCGCGCCTTGGGATTTGAGTTCTTCAAATCGTGAATGAGCTGCGCGAGGTCTTCGATGGAATAAATGTCGTGATGCGGCGGCGGGGAGATCAACCCGACGCCGGGCGTCGAGTGCCGGATCTTTCCGATGTATTCATCGACCTTCCAACCCGGAAGCTGACCGCCCTCGCCGGGCTTGGCGCCCTGGGCCATCTTGATCTGCAGTTCGTCAGCGTTGACCAGATATTCGCTGGTCACGCCAAAACGCGCGGAGGCCACCTGTTTGATCGCGCTGCGACGCCAGTCGCCGTTGTCGTCGGGCTTGAAGCGGTCGGCATCTTCACCGCCTTCCCCGGTGTTGCTCTTGCCGCCGATGCGGTTCATGGCAATGGCCAGGTTCTCGTGCGCTTCCTTGCTGATCGACCCGAACGACATCGCTCCGGTCACGAAGCGCTTGACGATCTCCTTGGCCGGCTCGACTTCCTCAAGCGGAATCGGAACAGCCGCCTTTTTGTAATTGAGCAGGCCGCGGATGGTGCAGCGGTGGCGCGATTCGTCGTCGACGAGTTTGGAGTATTCGCGGAACGTCGGGAAGCCGGTGATGCGGACCGCCTGCTGGAGCTTGGCGACGGTGTCCGGGTTCCACATGTGATATTCGCCGTCGCGGCGCCACTGATATTGCCCGCCATTTTCGAGGACTTCGCCGTTGACGCGAATCGGGGGGAAACCATGGCGATGACGCTCAAGGCTTTCGCGTGCGATGACATCGAGCCCGATGCCGGCGATGCGCGACGCGGTGCCGGTGAAATACTTTTCGATGACGGAGCGTCCGATGCCGACCGCTTCGAAGATCTGCGCACCGCGATAGCTTTGCACCGTGGAGATGCCCATCTTCGAGGCGACCTTGATGATCCCCTTGTTGGCCGCCTTGATGTAGTTTTTCTTCGCCTGATCGAGCGTCGCATCCTTGGGAAGCATTCCCAGACGCGCCATATCGGCCAGTGTTTCAAACGCGAGATACGGGTTCACCGCGCCGGCTCCGTAGCCGATCAGCAGGCAGAAGTGATGAACTTCGCGGGCCTCGCCGGTCTCGATCACGAGGCCGCACTGCGTGCGCGTCCCCTGACGGATGAGGTGATGATGCACCGCGGCGGTCGCGAGCAGGCTGGGGATCGGCGCATGATCGGCATCCACGCCGCGATCGGAAAGGATGAGGATGGACGCGCCGTCCTTGATTGCGCGGGATGCGCTGTCGCACAGCACATCGAGCGCCTTCTCCAAGCCACCTTCGCCGTCGCCGACGTTGAACAGCATGTGAAGCGTGACAGAATGAAGAGTGTCTGTCGAAAGTTCTCGCAGCCGTTCCAGATCCGCGTTGGCCAGGATGGGCTGCTTGAGCTTGACGAGGCTGCACGCCTTGGGAGATTCGTCTAGCAGATTCCCTTCGCGACCGAGATACGTGTAAAGCGAAGTGACCAATTCCTCGAAGTTGGCATCCAGCGGAGGATTCGTCACCTGAGCGAAAAGCTGCTTGAAATAGGCATAGAGAAGCTGCGGTTTTTCGGAGAGGCACGCCAGGGGCGTATCCGTGCCCATCGATCCGAGCCCTTCGAGGCCGCCGACCGCCATCGGGCTGATGATCATTTTCACTTCTTCGGTCGTGTACCCAAACGCATGCTGGCGAACGAGCAGCGTGTCATGGTCGGGCTGATGGACGCTCTTGGGAGCCGGCAGCTTGTCCAGCTCGATCATGTTTTCTTCGATCCAGCGACGCCAGGGCCGCTTGTCGACCAGCTCGCTCTTAATCTCGCGATCGTCGACAATCCGCCCCTGCTTCATGTCAACCAGGAAGATCTTGCCCGGCTGCAATCGCCATTTCTTGGCGATGCGCTCCGGCTCGATGGGCAGCACGCCGACTTCGCTGGCCATGATGACCATGTCGTCTTTGGTGACGTAATAACGGCTGGGGCGCAGACCGTTGCGGTCGAGCACCGCCCCGATCACTTCGCCGTTGGTGAACGCGATCGACGCCGGTCCGTCCCACGGCTCCATCAGGCATGCGTGATATTCGTAAAACGCCTTGAGATCCGGCTCCATCAGCTCATGCTTCTGCCAGGCTTCAGGGATCAGCATCAGCACGGCATGGGAGAGCGAGCGTCCGCCGGAATAGAGGAATTGGAGGGCATTGTCGAGCGTCGCCGAGTCGCTGCCGGACTCGGTGAGCAGCGGGAACATTTTGGTCAGTTCATCGCCGAACGCGTCTGATTGAAGCGATCCGGCCCGCGCGCGCATCCAGTTGCGGTTGCCGCGGAGCGTGTTGATCTCGCCATTGTGCGCGATCATCCGATACGGGTGCGCCAGCCTCCACGAAGGGAATGTGTTGGTGGAGAATCGCGAGTGAACCATGGCCAACCCGCTCTGGAACTGCGGATCCTGCAGATCCAGATAATATTTCTTGAGCTGCGCCGTGTTCAGCATGCCCTTGTAGACCAGGCGGTTGGTGGAGAGGCAGCAGACGTAGAAGTCTTCGCGCGCCTCCGCCGGCACCTGCGGGCTGGCAAACTCGATGGTGTTTTCCGCGATCTGGCGGACGAGATACAAGCGGCGTTCGAAGTCGGTGCGGTTGTAAAACGCCTCGCCCATCCCGACGAAGACCTGGCGAACTTTCGGTTCGGTTTTCTTGGGAGTCGGGCCCACCTGACGCCCGTCCACCGGAACATCGCGCCAGCCGAGCACGACCATGCCGAAATCCCGGCAGATCTTCTCGAAGATCTGCTCGCACTCACGGCGAGCCACCATGTCCTGCGAGAGGAAAAGCATCCCCACGCCGTAGCTCCCGGCCTTGGGGAGTTTGAAGCCCAGGGCCTCGCACTTCCTGCGGAGAAACGAGTCAGGGATCCTCACGAGAATGCCCGCCCCGTCGCCGCTGTCCGGCTCGCACCCGCAGCCGCCGCGATGCTCCATGTTTTCGAGCATCTTCAGGGCGTCCATCACCACCTGATGCGAGGGCTTGCCCTTCAAATGGCAGACAAACCCGACGCCGCAGGCGTCGTGCTCAAAGCGCGGATCGTACAAGCCCTGTTTGGGAGGCAGTCCGTTCATCAATCAACTCACACGTGTTAAGTGAAACACCGCCAGCCTGGCCCCGGCGATGAGAGTTCCGCAGTTTACCAAAACGCCAGACTGTCACAACAAAAAACTAAGCGTGTCACAGGGACGAACTCGCCAAAAGCTGCCTAACTATTGTGCAACTTCGAGCCGAAATCCGCCGTTGAAATGGTATGGCAATTCCCGCGCCGAAGCCGATAATCGAGCCAACGGCTGTCTGCGGATCGAGGTTACGCGGAATACTACGGAAAATCAGACCAAGAGTTAGGCAACCGATTCTGCTGTGCCTATTCTTGGCACAAGCAAAATTATTGCCGGTTTGATCAGCACTGTATCATGTACCCATAGCTCAGGCGTGGATAGACCAGTCTCTTCTGGACAGGATGGTGCCGGCCGTGGAACGGGTGCGAGAGCGCCTGCGACGCGCGACGGCGGCGCTGGAGGCGGCCAGCGTTCCGTACGCGGTGGTCGGCGGCAACGCCGTAGCGGCTTGGGTGGCGACAATCGACCCTGCAGCCGTGCGCAACACGCAGGACGTGGACATCTTATTGCGCCGCGCCGACCTCAACGCCGCCGAGCGGGCGCTATCCGCGGCGGGGTTCGTCCGCCACCAAGTTGGAGGAATCGACATGTTCATGGACGGCGCCGCCGCCGGCCCGCGCGATGAGGTCCACATCTTGATCGCCGGCGAGAGAGGCCGCCCTGAACACCTGACCCCAGCTCCCGACGTGTCCGACGCGGTGAAGCCGGATGATTTCAGAGTCATCGCGTTGGAGATGCTCGTACGGATGAAGCTCACCTCGTATTGCGACAAGGATAAAACGCATCTGCGGGATATGCTGGAGGTTGGCCTGATCGACGCCACCTGGTCGGCACGTTTGGCGCCGGAGCTTGCCTCAAGGCTGCAATTGTTGATCGACACGCCACAGGGATAAACTGATAGCCGAAGTAGAGCGGCTCACGGTAGCGTTCCTCCCGTTACCACGGCAGGTCTTCGTCATCATGGGGATCCTCACGGTGCCCGTTGCCGCTGGACGTGGGTTCGTCGCCGGGGAGATCGTCGTATTCTTCCTCGTCGTCATCGTCCGTCCAGGACCACCCGCCGCGCTCATCCTGGTAATTCGGGTCGGTCGGGAAGATGTCGAATCCGAAACCCCGGCCGTCGCAGTTCTCGATGGGGCAGCACCAGAACCCATGCTGCTTGCCGTCCGCATCGGTTTCGATTCGCCACTCGATTCGATAGCTGTCGTAGGTTTCTTCGCAGTGCAGGCAGCCGACCTCAATCGAAACGGCAGGCGGCCGGAAGTAATCGGCATCGGGATCGAGCGGGTCGTAGGCCATCGGATTCACCCCGATTGCAGAGGTCGTCAAATCTCGATTGCTGATACGCACGCAATCGCAGTTGGAAAATCTAACATTCTGGCGGTGCGGCTCCAAGTTGTTCCGCCTCGCGCTTCAGGTCTCTGGCGAACGACTGCCTGCCAGCCTTCAACTTCACATGTCCCGCAGAGTAGAATACCTACATGATCCCACGCACCATCCTTCGACTGGCGGCCTATTCTTTCGCTCTGACAGCTATGGGCGCTGGCGTTGCCAGCGCATTGGAGTGGCCCGGCTACCGCGGGCCGGACGGGAACGGGACCACCACCGAAAAGATCATAACGCAGTGGCCATCGGCGGGACCGAAGGTGGTCTGGAACGTGCCGCTGGGCGAGGCGTTCGGATCATTCGCTGTCGGCTCGGGCAAGGTTTGCTGCTTCGAAAAAGTCGACGACGGCGAGTCCTGCACATCGCTCGATCCGAAAACCGGCAAGCAACTCTGGTCCACACGCATCGACAAGACGATCAAAGATCGCCAGGGAGGCGACGGTCCGCGGTCCACGCCGTTTATCGACGGCGACAAAGTCTATGTGCTGAGCACGTACATGAAGCTGGCATGTCTTGACGGAACCGACGGAAAAATTCTCTGGTCGCACGATCTGGTTTCGGAGTTTGGCGGAAGCGTCCTCCACTGGGGCAATGCGAGTTCGCCGATCGTTGACGGAGATCTGGTCATCGTCGATGGCGGAGGGCCCGGCCAGGCAATCATCGGGTTCAACAAAGAAGACGGAAAAGTCGTCTGGAAAGAGCTCGACGACAAGCCGACTCACGCGACAGCAACGCCGGCAACGATTGACGGCGTGAAGCAACTGATCTTCTTCATGCAGTCCGGCCTCGTCTCGATCGACCCTGCGACCGGCAGGGTTTTCTGGAGACAGGCATTTCCCTACAGCACTTCAACGGCGGCGTCGCCGGTCGTGAGCGGAAACGTCGTCTATTGCTCGGCCGGCTACGGCTCGGGCGCCGGGGCATTCCGCGTCACGAAAGAGGGCGACAAATTCGCCGTCACCCAGTTGTGGCGCCAGAAGACCAAAGATGTGATGAACCACTGGTCCACGCCTGTTGTCAAAGATGGATACCTCTACGGTCTGTACGGATTTCAGCAGACCACCAATGCGCCGCTGAAATGCATTGAACTCCAGACCGGCAAAGAACGATGGTCCAAAGAGGGATTCGGCCAGGGCGAAGTCGAGTTGGTCGATGGCGTCCTGCTGGTGCAGGCCGCCGCCGGCCAACTGCTGCTGGTCGAGGCAACGCCCGATGGGTATCACCCCCTCAGCATGGCACATCCGCTGGGCAGCAAATGCTGGACGGCCCCGGCGGTCGCAGACGGCCGGATCTATGCGCGGAGCAACAAACAAGGGGTCTGTCTGGACGTGGCCGCAAAATGAAGCTGGACAAGGCAGGATAAACCGGAATAAACCAGGCCCGCCAATGATTTGCAACTGCTGGAGGTTTGCATGAATCGTTGTGCGGCTGCTGCTCTTTTCCTCATCGGACTTTGCCTCTCCTGCGGCGCCGGTCCGCGGCACGACCTCCCTTCCCCTGCCGAAGATGTATCGGGCCAGAAGGGAAATCAGACGCTGGTGCTTGCCGGGGGATGCTTTTGGGGAACCCAGGCCGTCTTCGAGAAGCTCAATGGAGTCGAGAGCGTCGTCGCCGGCTATGCAGGCGGCGACAAGTCAACCGCCACCTACGACCAGGTCACAACCGAGCGCACCGGGCACGCGGAGTCCGTTCAGATCACCTACGACCCCGCCAAGATCAGCTTTGGCCAGCTTCTGCGGGTTTATTTCACGCTCTTCGATCCGACCACCCTGAACCGCCAGGGCAATGACGTCGGCACCAGCTATCGCTCCGCCATTTTCTACGCCAACGACGACCAGAAGCGCGTTGCCGCCGCCTATATCAAGCAACTGACAGACGATCACGCCTTCGGGGATCCGATCGTAACGTCGCTGGAGCCGTTGAAAGGCTTCTATGCCGCCGAGGATTATCACCAGGACTACGCGGAAAAGAATCCCGACCAGCCGTATGTGCAGGTATGCGACGTTCCCAAGCTCGCGCTGCTCAAAGAGAAGTTTGCGGATTTGCTCAAGCCAAAGAAGGACTGAATTCTACTTTCGGAAGCTATTCGAAAACGCCCCGGACCCGGCTCCCTTGGACAGACCCAGTGGCGTGATCTCGACGCTAAAGCTGTTCACACCAGTCGTCAGATCGCGATAGGCTGAAACCGTAAGGGAGAAGGAGTCGAAAGTCCGCAGCAGGCTGATGCCGGAACTGACGTCCTGGCCGTTGCTGAAGTTGAACGACTCGCTGATTCCAACGGAGTATTTGTTGGTCAATTGGTACTGCAGGTCGGCGCTGGTGATGTTGGCGTTCAGATCCTGCACGAAGCGGTTCTCGAGGTAATAGCTGATCCGCTCGCCGCGGCGAACCAGAACGCCGATCGCGGCGGTCGCGAAGGTGCCGGTGTCGAGGTTCTCGCTCATGTCGGCCAGCAGCACGGTTTCGTCGCTCACCCGCCACGACGCGTCCACATTCACGGAGTTGCGCGGGACCGACGCTTCGGGAAGAGACGAGAAAAACAGTCCGCGAAAGTTTAGCGGGTTGGCGAAGCGCGGCGGCGGTTTGTTGGCGAAGAAATTCGCCTCGACGTTGAGGGAGAAGACGTCGACATTGCGCCATTCGCCCGGTGCGCCGCGTTTGGTCTGCCACGTCTGACGCAGCGCAAGCTGAGCAACCGAGACGTCATTGACGGCGTCGACCTGCTCGTCATAGATGTAAACGTCGTCGTGCGAGATGTTCTGTGCCGAGGTAAACAGATTCACCTCCGGCTGGATAATGTGGCGAATCTGATGGATGTCGAATAAATCTGACTCGGCGGTCGGATCGACCTTCCAGAAGGCCGTGCTGAAACGCGCTCCGACACCGGCGAGGAGGCGGGTGATCTCTCCGTCGCGGGGGGAATTGGAGTACTGCGTCAGGATTCCCATGGTATAGGGAACGACGCGAATCGGACCGGCCGTCAGCGGATAATCGACCTCCTGGCGAAAGTTTTCGCGGAAGAGTGTGTGCGGGAAAACGCCGGTCGTTCCGAGTGACGGCAACCCCGGTGTGATACCGGCGCTGGGCGTATATCCCTGATCGATCAGCGAGGCCCGGCTCTGCTGGAATTTCAGCGCATCCGCTGTGTTGTCGCTGAAGAACGTGAGCTGGTTGTCGAGAAATCCGTCGCCGATCCGGCGGTACCCGAACTCAGGATACCGCTCGACTTCAAACTGCTCCTGCTCGAGATCCGAGGTGGTTACCACGCGGCTTGGCTGAATGTCGAAGAGCAGCGTGGTCGCTTCGGTTTCGTTCAAATGCTTGATATAAGCCGAGACACTCAGAGGGAGGTCGGTTTCGTAATCGCGCCGATACCAGCTCTCGAGAAATGTCGCGTCTGACACCCAGCCGGCGCGAAGCTGCGCTTCCCATCCGTCGGGGAAATACTGCGTATGCTCCCACAGAACCCGGCCGCGCAGCGTCTCGTCGGTGTATTCGTGGATCGGCTGGCGATTCAGATCGTCCTGCCCCTTGTCGTTGACGAAATACGCTTTGAAATCGCCGGCGAATTCCTGCGGCTGCTTGGTTGTGTCGGTGATATGGCCGCCCTGATACGCGGCGCTGATTCCGAATCCGGGACCGCGCTCGGAGTAGTAGTCGAGACGATAGGCGGCGTCGAGATCCTTCGGCGCAGTGGCGCCTAAGCTCTCAAAGAGCCCCCATTCGGTCTGGGGTCCAAAGCCGAAGGAATTGCGATTCTCCAGGCCGATGCCTCGCAGCGCGCTGCCGCGATCGTCCGCAGTTCCCGAAAGCACGGGCCAGTAGAAGACTGGAACGCCGAAGATCGGAATCGTGGCGCCGTTGGCTTTGAAATAGGTTTCCTGATCGCCGCTGTCGGCGCTCATTTCAGATTTCACGTACATGCGATCGGCGGCAATCGCCAGGGACGGCAGCGCAAAGCTGCTGGTGGTCAGCTCGACTTTGTCGCCCTTGTACTCTCCCTCGGCCAGTTGTCTGAGCGTTTTGGCGCGAATGATGATCGGAACCTGGCGTTTCACATCGACGGTGTGGACGACCGCGTCCGTGAGAATCGCGCGGTCGGTGCCGAATTGGTAGTAGACCCGATCGGCCGTGAGACGCTGTTCGCCCTTGATGTAACCCGGCGAGGTGTAGACGATCCGCACGTCCCCTTCCAGATACGCCCCCTCGACCGAGTCCTGCACCTGCCGCCCGTGCGCCGAGGCGGCGAGCTGCTTCACATGCTCGGCAGTGGTGAAGAGAACGGCACGCTGCGCGCGCAGCTCGATGATGTCTCCCTTGGTCTTCTGTTGGAACAGCAGCACCCCGCCGCTGAGCAGGATTGCCGCGCGGTGTTCCGGCGTCTGGGCGGTTTCAATGTGCTCGGCCTCGAAATTCACCGGAGCGGTCGTCGGGCGCGTGGCGGGCTGCGTGGTGGCGCGGCGGGTCGCCGACTGCGGTTCGTCGTCGAAGTAGACCGGTGCGCGGGGTTGGCCAGCAGTAGATTCCGGCGCCCCGCTCCCGGGACCGCCGCTGCGGACACCCGGGACCGAAGCGGAGGGATCGCTCAGCAGTGGAGGTGCAGTTGCGGAAGGTTCCGGCGGCGCCTGGCCGGGAGGAGCGACTGCCGTTTGCGCGGAATCGCGCAGTGCGGCGGCCTTCTGGTAGAGATCCGAGGATCCGTGCGCCGTCGCCGGCTCTGCCGTCAGCCGGATCGTCCCAACGACCTCGGCGGTGACGAACAGTTGATCGCCGCTGCGCGATGCCCCCTTCTGCTGAACGCTGGCGTGACCGACCAGGCCGATCTGTACCTGTTGCGGCTGATTCTGCCCTGCGGCTCCGGAAAGCCAGATTACTGCCGAATCAGCCGACAGCTTCGCGCGGTCGAGTTCGATGGTGACGTTTCGCTCGGCTTCGATGACCGAGCCATCCCCCTGCTGCCGGGTGAACGCCGAGCCGGCCGTGACGAGAAGCTGCTGGCTGGGAGATTGATATTGGGCGCGGGCGATCGCGGAAATTGTGAGCAGCGAAAGAAGAGCGACTCCAACGCTGCGACGCACGCCGACTCCTTCCCTGCACGAAAACCCATAGCAGCCCCGGGGCTGCGACGCCCTGCGGAGAGCGGGGCATTATAAATGCGAGCGGCAGAGCGTCAATTTTGGGCATGTCGCACAGCCGTCTCGGCTGTCGCCCGACATCACAGCCGAGACGGCTGTTCTACAGTGGCATCGCCGTCCGCTGGATTCGAAATCATTTGAGCAGGTTATTCGTGCGCGGCCCCTAAAATCAGACAATGTCCAGCAACAGGTTTCGTGTGCTCTCAGTGTTTCGCATACGCGAAGGCGGACATAAAGGCGACGAGCGTTTTCCAACCAGGACGCGAAGCTCACTTACGGCTGCCATGTTTTCACCAAGCGGGTTCTGATTTCCCGCACCCAACTCGTCGCTTCGCCAGGGTAGGAGGAGGAGGCAGCGCGCTTCATCAGCGACTCGGCCTGTCAGACGAGCAAAAACAACCTGTCTCCCCTCCCGTCATGTTGTCGCACTGGACCTAAAAAGCGGCCCCTGCTGGCTGAAAAGCACGCATTCCTTTAGAGGCACACCTTTTGCCAAAGTGTTCTTGTCCTCAACTCTTACAGGAGATCGATCATGGGACAAGAAGATGTAGCAGCGGGGAAAGTCAAGCAGATCAAAGGCAAGGCAAACGACGCCATCGGAGCCGTCACTGATAACCCTGCGCAACAGGTCAAGGGCAAAGTGCAAAAGGCTGTCGGGAAAGCGCAAGAGGCGGTGGGCAAAGCATCCTCTGACTCCGACAAGGGCGCTCGTTAAAGGAGACCACCTTCTGACCCCTCCCCACCCTGCGGAGGGGTTTCTTTGCGCGCGAGGGTGAGCAATGAGCACATGGCGGCTGTTGGAAATCTTGATGGTCGTGGGGATGCTGGCGATGGCCGTCAGCGTAAGCGGCTCGAAGAGGCCGGGCGCGCATGCGCGAGAGGCTTTCGGCTTCAGGTTTATGCCGGCAACGACATGGTCCACGTTGGATGAGGCGCTGGGGAATCAGTGACGCTATGGCGGTTGTCGCCGGCGTTGCCGAGGCAATCGATTGAGAGGAAAGCTCGCCGTGCAAATGTTTAAATGCGGGTGCGGTTCCACCCTTTTTTTTGACAACTCCCGCTGCCTGACTTGCAAACGCGAAACGGGTTGGTGTCCGCATTGCCGCAGCATTGTGGCAGTGAACGGAAAGACCGGCAATTACAGCTGCGACCGTTGCAAGTCGGCACTTCTAAAATGCACCAACAACCGGGAGTTGAATGTTTGCAATCGCTTTGTCCTGGTGCAGCCCGGAGGCAAGGCGCCGGCCTTCTGCGACTGCTGCCGATTTAACAGGACGATTCCAGATCTCTCAGTTCCTGGCAATGTCGAGCGATGGGCGCGACTCGAAGCGGCGAAGCGCCGGCTGATCTACGATCTGGATATGCTGGGTCTTCCCTACGGGACGGCTGACGAGGGATTCGTGCCGGGGCTGATCTTTGAGTTCAAAACCGACAAGATCATCCAGAATGGCCAATGGCAGCGGATCAAAAACTGTGAGCCGATCACCACCGGGCACGCATCCGGCGTGATCATCATCAACATCTGCGAGGCCGACGACGTGGAGCGGGAGCGGTTGCGCGTCAATCTGCACGAGCCGCAGCGGACGCTGATCGGCCACTTCCGCCATGAGATTGCACATTACTTCTGGGACCTGCTGGTGAAGGGGCACGACGAAGAGAGTTCCATCTCTGTCTTCGGCGACCACACGATCGACTACGGCAAGGCGCAGTGCGCCTATTACAAGACAGGCGCCCCGCCCAACTGGCAGGAGAGCTTCGTCAGCGCCTACGCAACGATGCACCCGTGGGAGGATTTCGCTGAGACATTCGGCCTGTATCTGGACATCGTCGGCACGCTGGATACGTTCCAGGCGCAGGGCTTCTCCGATCTGAGGATGCCGTCCGACGATCTGGACTCGGTGCTGAAGCGATACGCGCCGATGGCCATCGGGATGAATGAGATCAACCGGAACATGGGCCTTCCCGACCTGGTGCCGGAGGTCTTTTGCGAGGGCGTGGTCAAAAAGCTGCATTACGTGGATGATCTGGTCCGAAGCGCCAGCCGAGGCGAAAATCCCACCCCGATCCGCGCAACGCGTGAGAGTGAAACCGTACCAGTCGGTAAGTAGAGTCAGGTGAAGCGCCGGGGCTTCGCCCCGTTCCTGCGGCGCGCCGTGCGAGTGGCTGCTGCTCACCCCGAGCCAAAAGAAGAAGAGACAAAGGCCGTGCATAACGGGCCTTCGTCCCCTCTTTGCTTTCTTGACTTGGTGTGGCAGATTGCCCGGCGCAGCGGGCGCCTTGCCTACCCGTTCTGCAGCGTCAGCTCAACGATCAAGTCATTGAAGTCGAAGAGGTTGACCTGCCCTGGCGAGTCTTCCCAGAAGATCATGTACGTGGTCTGATTGGCCGCCTGTCCTGGGAGGCCCTTGATGACATAGGTCACCATGTGATCGCGTTTGTCGACGTTATCGGCGGGGTTTGAGGTGAGAGTAATGTCGTTGCCACCGGTACGGGCGAGGCGATACGTGCCATTGATCGTGGTTGGCCCCACGCCGCCAGAAGCGCTTGCGTTGAAGCCGCTCACGTCGAACAGCTTGGTGAAGGTTCCGCCAGACGTGCCGGGGAAATAGCCAAGGGTCTGCGTGCTGACCGAGAATGCGCCGACGGCGCTGGCACTGACGACATTGCCGGACCAATTCACGTCCTTGCTGTCAGAGACGCGGGTCGCGGTCAGCGAGTGACTTGCATAGTTGTTGCCCTTTCTGACCCAGGTTCCGCCGAAGGCGAGCTGAAAGTACTGGTTCTGGGCGATGCGCAGCTTCGTGAGGCCATTGGCGGTGAATTTCGGGATGACGTTGATGTTGCTGGTGACGGTCTGGCTGGTGCCATCGACTTTGTCGTTGATCGTTACCTGCGCCGCGACCAGTCCGGGATCAACGTATTTATGCTGGGCGGTTACCGAAAATACTCCATGGGCGAGCTTGAACTTTGCTGGGCCCGAAGTTCCATCCTCGAAGTTCACGGTCGCGGAGTAGTGCTTCACGGAAAGCGGGGAGTCGGTCGTGGTGAAACTCGCCACCAGATACGGTTTGGCCACGTTGACCACGCCACTGGGACTGAGGCCGGTGACGCTGACGCTCATCAGGCAACGAGATTCCAGTTGCTCTGGCACAACGGCAGATGTAGATGCAACCCGACCGGACGAGCGAAGCAAGCTTCGAAGAAAGCGCATTGATGTTACCTTTTGGCAACGCGCCAGAAGCTCGCGCACGACGCAATGAGTTATGACTAGCGGAGCAGCCACCCACGCCCGACGACGGGCAAGCCCGTCGGAGGATCCTTGCTGCTCCGTTCGGAGGGCATGTTACTCCACTCGGGCGAAAATTGTCAAAAACCATCGACAGAATATGGGTTTACGCGAGAAAACAGCGTGCTCAGCAAGGCGGTATCGATGAGTACATAACTGATAACTACGGCATAACGTAGGGGAAACACCTACATTTTGTGGGCTCACCGGCGACATAGACGTCACGCGCGTAATATCCGTCGCGGCAGCCACGCAAATGGGAGGAAACCTTCAAAATCCAAATATCCCCACTCAAGCCCTGCCTGCCACTACGGCTTAGAACGTTGCCGCGGGACGAGGATGCTTCGTCGCGAACGACGTTCGTCCGCCTGCCAGCGGCCGTAATACGTGAGAATATCACCTCGCGTGATGATGCCGGCGAGCTTGAGGCCCTCGCGGAAGACGACTGGCAGTCGCCCAATATCGTGTTGAATCATGTGATCAATCGCATCCCGCAGCGTGGAGTCGTCGTATACCACCACCGGCAGTCGCGTGGGGACAGTTCCCACTGTCGCGGTTTCGGCGAGGCGCGGGTTGGTTACGTCCCGGCGTGTCACAACGCCGATCAGGTCGCCCCGCTGGTTCACGACGGGGAAGCCTTGGTGTCTGGCCGCTGCTGAATCGGAGTTGAGCCAGGCACGCGCGGCAGCTACCGACTGGTCCCCCTGAAGGATCACCGGCCCCAGTGTGCAGGCGTCGCGCACCAGCACCTGCGCCAGAATGTCGGCTCGATATTCCACGGGCACTCGGACGCCCTGGCGATGCATCTTCTCGCTCATGATGGACGTTCGGGAAATCAGCGTTGCCACCAGATACGACGCCGCACAACCGCACAGCGCCGGCAACACTCCCCAGGGCTGCATCGTGGTTTCAAACGCGAAGACGACGCAAGTGAGCATGGCACGCGACGCCCCGGCAAAGATCGCCACCATCCCCACGAGCGCGGCAACCCGAACATCCAGCACGATGCCTGGATCGACGCGATGCGCGATCAGCGCGAGGACCGCCCCCAACGATCCGCCGATTGTGAAGACGGGGGCGAGCGTGCCGCCGGCGGTGCCGCTGCCCAGCGAGATAGTCCACGAGAGGAATTTGAGGAGGAGCAGAAGCGCGGCCGCGCGGAGGGCAAGACTGCCGCTCAGCAGGTGATCGATGTTGAAGTATCCGGAGCCGAGCGTGAAAGGGGCGATGCAGCCAATGGCGCCAACCGCCACCGCCCCCAGCGCCGGGTGCCACATCCAATGGCACGGAATGCGTTCAAAAAGATGTTCCACGAGGTAGACGCTCTGCGTCATTATTACGGCTGCGACGCCCATGATCGCGCCGAGAACGGTCCACGCGGCAAGCTGAGGATAGTTTGCCGGCGCAAACGTTCCGCCGTCGAGGGTGAAGAATGGCTCGAATCCTTCGAAGCGATAGTGAACCACCGAGGCAGTGGCGCACGCCATCGCAACCGGGATGATCGATCGCGGACTGAATTCAAAGAGGAGCAGTTCGATCGCCAGGAGCACCGCCGCGACGGGGCATCCGAATGCCGCCGCGATTCCCGCAGCGGCGCCGGCGGCGAGCAGCACCTTGCGTTCGGAGGGAGTCGTGTGCAGCAACTGCCCGATGAGCGATCCCAGCGCTCCGCCGGTCGCGATGATCGGTCCCTCCGCGCCAAACGGGCCGCCAGTGCCGATGGAAATGGCCGCCGAGAGCGGCTTGAGGAACGTCATCTTTGGCGGGATGCGGCTCTGGTTGAGAAGCACCTGTTCCATCGCTTCGGGAATTCCATGACCGGCCACCTGCCGAGAGCCGTATCGGGCGAGCAGACCGATGAGAATCGCTCCCGCTATGGGCACCAGAATGATCCACAAACCCAGGTGATTCGCCGCCATCGTCTGCGGCGGCGTCACATGCCTCATGGAAAACCGGCCGTAAAACGAGAGGCTGGTGATCAGCCAGATGGTGCGGATCAGCACTTGCGAGAGCAGTCCCGCCGCCAGCCCGATCAGGATGCACAGGGCGGAGATGAACAGCACCCGCGCGTCGAGCGGGTTGTACACCGCCGGCAAGTGCGCATCAGCCAACGTCGGCCCCAGCGATGGGGAGATGGGAAGCCCGTCATTGGTCGAAGCCGCGCGAACATTTTGTTCGCCGGGTGCATTCGGTTCTTCCGCGCTCACTCTTCCGCCTGGTCAGGTGTGAGTCAGCTAACGTATAAACGAGGGTGGAATTTTGTCAAATGATGATCCACGGCGGCTATGGCATGCGCAACTTACAAGCAACACGCTGCGGGTCCGGCGACAAGTCGCTCGGCTCTGTGCTGGCGCGGCTTCGTGCGCTCATCGATAAATTGCGCTCCCCCCGCGCCGGCGCTTCGAGCTTCCCCATCAAAGCCGGAAGGCCCCAGAAGTGAGTCGCGAACTCACCGCAGGGGCCTATGCCGGTATCGGACCGATATTGTGACCATCTGCTCCCGGCCTGGGCCCGCCTCGGTCCTATCAGCATGCAGCAGATCTATGGGGATGCTGCATACAGACGGTTGATCGCGACTGTCACCGCCGCGATCGCTCGCCCAACAGGGCGGCAGAGCGGTTTCCCGACTGGAGGGCCGTGGGATTTCGCTGTCCCGAACCCATTCCTAGGATCAGCTGCTCTCCGCAGCCCGTTACCGGGCTGCTCGGGAAGCCTGGGTTCGATCGGGCGCATGACGAGGGACTCTCTCCCCGCGGTGCGTCCGACCACTGGCGGCGACATTAACCCGGATGGCCAAAGGGACGTTTTCCTCGCCCATTAGTTTCGGGTGGCCTTGTCGCTGGCCGCTGGATTCCGCCGTGCCCGCGATTCATTGCTGCGCACGGACTGTTCGGAAGCCAGACTCCGTATCAGGAGCATTCTCCCTTTCCGCCGGCCGCTGTCGCGTCCGACGACGGGAGGAATTTAAGCCAACTTGGCGATTTCACCAAAACATTTCACGCACTCGCGGCGAAGTTATCCACCGTGAAACGCAACCATTGGCACAGACAGCCTTTGCCCGGTGGAGAAACCGGTGGATAAGCGGTCTCTCCTTCCGTCACGTTCCAATCACCAATCACCCGTCCTTCAGACCTATACTCTCACTGCCATGCCCCTCTCGCGCGAACAAAGCGAGACACTTCTGGACTTGGCACGTGACGCAATTCGTCACGCGCTGACGGGCCGTTCCTTCACCCCAGCTCATCCGAACGATACGGCGCTGCTGGAGCCGGCCGGGTGTTTCGTGACGCTGCACGAACACGGTTCGCACCGGCTGCGCGGATGCATCGGCCGGCTAAACGCGTCCCCGCTCTGGCAGTCGGCCATCAGCAGCGCCATCGATGCGCTGGACGATCCGCGATTTGCCGCCGATCCAGTGTCGGTGGAAGAATTGCCGAGCCTGGAGATCGAGATCAGCGTGCTCTCGCCGCTCCGGCCGGCGGCAGATCCGCTGGATTTTGATCCGCAACGGGATGGAATTTATCTGAGCATCGCGGGACGCTCGGGATGTTTTCTGCCAGACGTCGGCCGCGAAACCGGGTGGTCGCGCGAACAATTGCTCAGCAAGCTTTGCACGGAAAAGATGGGCTTTGAAGCCGACACGTGGAGGCGCGCCGAGGCCCGACTACAGGTCTTCTCGACCCAGGCAATCGGTCCGGCTCCGTTCGCAAATTCGAGCGCCGACGAATAAGGGCATGTTGCCGGCAAAGCAAAGATCTGCTTCATCCAACTTCAATTCAATAATTTGGATCGTAGACGGGTTGGCTGTGCAGGGTCTTGCGGTCGATGTACTCGGCATGTCCGTCGCAGAAGAGTGCATTGCCGCGGCAAGCGCCGTTGAGGGTCAGCCCGGTCGTGACGTTGTCGGGATTCTGGCGGCTCGAATCGTGGCGGATGGACAGGAGATTGATTGAGCCGCCAGGCTGGGGCGTGCCGTACCCGTCATCAATGGTTTCGGCCGCTTCCTCATACAGGAGCATCTTGCCGGCCGACGCGCGGATGGACGTCAGCTTGATCTCCTGCATGAGCGAATTCCTCGAGTAGCTGTAGAAGTAGGCATTGGCCCCGCCGCGAACGCGGAAGGAGAGATCATCGGACGGGCACCGGAAGACGCTGGCGAGCGTCCCGACGTCGAGGTAGGGGGCGATCATCGAGTCGCTGAGCTTGCGGTTCGACTGCCAGTAGATCCAATCATCGTTCTGAGCACCGGCGCTGAGTGCGCCGCGAGGCAGAACCAACTTGTGATTGTTGGCATACATGATCAACCCCAGCCCGAGCTGGCGGATGTTGCTCAGGCACTGCGTGCGCCGCGCAATTCTCGCGCCCGCCCGAAGGCGGGCAGCAACATGGCGATCAACAAGGCGATGATGCCGAGGACCGACAGTAGTTCCACGAGGGTGAACCCGCCGCGCCCATTCTCCCGGGCGCCAAAGTTCCGTTTCAGATACAGCCTGACGGGAAGTATTACAGGCGCGTCCACCACACTGACGTTGTACCCCGTGTTATGCCACCAGCCAAGATCAGCCCGCTATCTAAATTGCTGGGCGACCCTTGGGCGTCAGGTTTGAACTGCTCTCGCAGGCGAATGATTAGGAACAATTACGCGATTGCTTCGGCCTGCTGGACTCTCTCGCCGCCGCCTGTTAGTATTCCCGCCCCCCGATGGAGGGGTGTTTTTTTTTGAGGAAACGTGATGGGTTACAAGTTCAAGCCCAATAAGAGCGTCGCCAAGCGGTTCAAGGTGACCAAGACCGGGAAGCTGAAGCGGCACCATGCCTTCACTTCCCACCTGATGAGCGCCCGCCCCGCCGGAAAACGGCGGATCCTGCGCCGCCCGGCGATCCTGGCGGAAGGCCACGCGCGGAATTTCCGACAGCTCATGGGCGTCAGCGCGCTCAAACCACTGAAGACGGCGCACGAGCGGGCCCTTGCGGCCAAGAAGAAGGCCGCCGCGCCGGCTGCGTAAACCGAATGTGCCCGAGTTGGCTTTTGCGATTCGGTGAGCTGCCGGCCCGGAAGCAGCGTTATATTTTGAACGAGCGTACTCACGCTTGTTCATCAGAGAAGTCATTGAAAGAGAGTCAGTTTCATGCCACGCACTAAAGGCGGTCCCCCGCACCTTCGCAAACGGAAGCGCGTCCTCAAGCGAGCCAGCGGATTCCGCGGCGGCCCGGGCACGCAATATCGCCAGGCCATCGAGTTCACCCGCAAGGCCGCCGCTTACGCGACGCGCGATCGCCGTCAGCGCAAGCGGCACTTCCGCACCCTCTGGATCAGCCGGCTCAGCGCCGCCGTCCGCGAGAAGGGAATTCCCTACAACCGATTCATTCCCGCGCTGATTGCCGCCGGCATCGAGCTGAATCGCAAGATGCTCAGCGAATTGGCCATCAGCGATCCGACCGCGTTCGACGCGATCGTGGAGATGGCGCGGCCGTTTCTGGTCGGTGTGAAAGCCGCCTGACGCGGATCACTGGGCAAAACTCATAGGCACGTATAGCCGGCGAGCATGGCTCGCCGGCTTTTTCTTGGTTGCGGGAACAATCGGCGAGCATGCTCGCCGGCTACACGAAGCAAACCGGCGTTGGGACTGTTGAAGCGCGCAAAAGGTCCGCGGAAGAGCCGCGATGCGAGTTGCCTCACGACGTGCTTTAAAGGCTCTTCTACGGACCTCTGCATCGGCTCCATGCGGCCGCGTGTCTACTTCGATTCGGCCTTCTGCTTGATCTGCGCGGCGTAGGATGCGCCAAGCGCCGGATCGCCCAGCGTCCCAACGGTGACGGAAACCTTGCTGCCGACATCAGTCTTGGCGATGGTGACCTCAACCTTGCTCCCGTCGGCTTTCATTCCGGCGGCCATGCCATCGACAGCGGTCGAACTGGCGGTGACGTCTTTCAAGTCGCTGGCTTCCAAAACTGATTTGGCTGCATCCGTCGTGGTCTTGGTGTCGGCGGCGACCATGGTCCACTGGGTGTGGTAGTCGCTCTTGACGCCTTGCTCCGTGCTTGAGGTGCAGCCCGCAACCAAGGCCGCCAGCAACAATCCCGCTCCCGACAAAAACGTACGAATCTTCATGATCTGTTTCCTTCCCGCGTTTGACACGCGATCGGCTCAAAACCGTTCCGAGCGATCGCAAGGAAACTATTGTAGTCGCAGACGAGCGGCCTGTGATCCAGAAATCGCGATGAGAGCAAACCCCGTCTAACTTGGCGCCAACTGCTCGGAGCCGCGGATGTACATCCGCGGCTGCTTTCGCGAATCCGATGTGCGCGGGAGGGAGACGAACCAGACGAGCCGCCCTACTTCCCCATCTTCAGTGAAACGCCTTCCTGTTCCCATTGATCGATGACACGCTTGAGATCCAAAACAGTGGCGTTGAGCGTCTTCACCGTGTCAACGAGGCTGTTGTACAGCTTCGGATCGTTCACCAGCAGGCCGGCGGTTCCCTTCCCCTGGTTGAGCGTGGCCGCCGCTGTTTGAAACTGATCCAACACCTTGCCGAGCTTTTCGGTGTCGTCGCCGATCTGGCGGGAAAGATCGTCGACATGACCGTTGGCATGGACGACGGTTGCCCGCAAATCGGTCATGGTCCCGTTGGCGTTATCGACGACGGTATCGACCTTGTCGGTGAGCTTCTCAAACTTCGCGCCGATGCGCGAGACTGATTCGCTGGCATTGTGGATGTTGGCAATCGCCTCGTGGACCTGTTCCTGAATCTTCGGGTCGGAAACGATCTTCTGCACCGAGTCGAGAACCGCGCCGACTTTCTCCGCCTGCTCGCGAATGCTCATCACGGTCTGGTCGAGGTGCAGCACGAGTTGCTGCTGGCGAAACTGCCCGGCGAGCTGCGTGATTTCCGGCGGAAACAACTCCAGCCCGACGTACGTCGCCACCAGCTGCGCGCCTGATTGCAACGGAGTCTTGTCGGGCGGCCCCTGGGGCTCGAGCGTGACCGCGGCGGCAGAACCCAGGGCGCTGTTGGTTCGGATCAGCCCCACCAGATTGCGCGGGAGCGGCGGATTGCTGAACACGTCCAATCCGATCTCGACATGCACGTTGTCCGGCAGCAGCCGAACGTACATCACGCGCCCGACCTCCACGCCGCGGTAGTACACGATCGACCCGGGTGAGAGACCATCGGCACGCTCGGCCGTCAGCGCGACGGTCAGTCCGGATTTGGTGAAGATCGACGCGGCGCCGCCGGCGAACGTCAGCAGCATCCACACCAGCAGGCCCAGTCCGCCGAGCACCACCACGCCGACAATCACGTTTCTGCGTTGGGGAGACATAAATGACCTTGCGCGAGCACGCGCCTCCGAAGAGCGTCTGGCATCTGCCCCGTGGGCAGCCTTTGATTCGCGCGAGCGCCTGCTCGCGCAAGTGATTCAAACGGATTCTCGCGGGCGTCGCGCGCGTTGCAAGCCGCTCACAGACTCTTGATGGTCGCCAGCTCTTTCTCGTCAGCCTCGCCGATCACGAACCGCCGAACGACCGGATTGCTGGTGTGCTGAATTTCCTCCGCGCTGCCGTTGAAGATCAGCTTCCCCTCCGAGAGCATCACCAGGCGCGTGGCGACCTTGAATGCGCTGTGCATGTCGTGCGTCACGACGATGCTGGTCACCTTCAGCTCCCGCTGCATTTTCACAATCAGCTCGTTGATGACGTCAGAACGAATCGGATCGAGGCCGGTCGTCGGCTCGTCATACAGAATCACGCGCGGCTCCAGCGCGATGGCCCGCGCCAGCCCCACGCGCTTGCGCTGCCCGCCGGAAAGTTCGCCTGGCATCTTCTTCCGCACCTCCGGAAGGCCTACCAGTCCGAGCCATTGCCCCACTCGCGCGTCGATCTCCGCCGGCGACATTTTGGAATGCTCCACCATCGGGAATGCGACGTTCTCCTCGACCGTCATCGAATCGAACAGCGCCCCCATCTGGAACAGAAATCCAAACTGAGTGCGGACCGGCACCCAATCCCGCTCGCTGAGCAGATCGGTGCGTTTGCCGTCAAACCAGACTTCCCCCTCGTCGGGTTCCAGCAGGCCGACGATATGCTTGAGGATGACGCTCTTGCCGCTTCCGCTGGCGCCGAGAATGACCAGGCACTCCCCTTCCTCGACGGTCAGGTCAAGATGGTTCAGCACGAGCTGCCGCCCGAATCGCTTGACGATGCTGCGGAGTTCGATCAGCGCCATAATGGGTGCGGTGAGAGTGGGGAAAAAACCAACAAACCTTCAGCAAAGCGTGCGGTCGCGCCAGTTCATCTCAAAAGATGCCCTTCACCCCATAGATCCGATAATACATTGACTGTGAAATCTGCGCGAAGATGAAGTTGATGACCATGATGACGATGAAGCTTGCGACAAAGCTCTCCGTGCAGGCGCGTCCGACGCCGCTGGCGCCCGAGCCGCTGTGGAATCCTTTGTAGCAACTGACCAGTCCGATCACGGCGCCAAAGAATATGCTGACCACGATCCCTTCCAGGATCTGCCAGTGCCCGACGCCCATGGCAGAGAAATGCCAGTAGGCATCGTTGGCGATGCCCTCGAAGTACGTGGAGATGAACCATCCTCCAATGACGCCCATGAAATCGCTGTACATCGTGAGGATGGGCGTGAGCAACACGCAGGCGATAAACCGCGGGACGACCAGATACGCGATCGGGTCGGAGCCCATCACCCGCAACGCGTCGAGCTGCTCGGTCACGTGCATCGTTCCCAGTTCGGCGGTCAACGCCCCGCCGACGCGCCCCGCAAGCATCACCGCCGCCATGACCGGCCCGATCTGCTTCACCACCGAGAGGTTGATCAGCACTCCCATGCGGCTTTCCTGACCGATCGCCTTGAACTGCGTCACCATTTGAACCGCCATCACCATCCCGATGAACGCGCCGGTGATCCCGACGACCGGCACCGATTTCACTCCCACTTCAAACGCCTGCGGCAGCAGCAGCCGCAACGTCTTGACGCGGAACGCCGTCATGCCGAGCCAGACGAAGGTGCGCCACACGAAGTTGAAGAAGTTCCCCAGCTGCGCCAGCCTGAGGGTGACCTGAAACCCAACTTTTTCCACAATTCCGAGCGGCATGCGGGACGGATCATATGAATGTCGGGAGGAGACAGCAATATGCACGGAGGGAAGGGAAGGGACGGGAAAAGGCACGAAGGCACGGAGGCACGAAGGGGATGACGCTGCGCGGCATCTGTTTTCAAAAACTCATTTGCTCGCGGCCTCAGCCGCGTCGATCCCTTCGTGCCTTCGTGCCTACGTGCCTACGTCCCTACGTGCCTTTTCCCTTCCGTTCGTGCCTCCGTGCCGGGTGTGACCATTTTTTTGGGAGAGGGTACAATTCCATTGGCTCCGCCCTTTTTGGCATGGAGGCCGCTATGGACCGCGAAGCGCTGAAGCGCGAACTGACGGACCAATCCCACCAATCTCTTGATCAGGCAATGGACGCCGTGCAGCGCGCTCCGGACGGGGCGTGGATCGCGGCAAGCGAATGGGAAGTGCGCGAAGTCTTTCAGAAGCTCACTGCCCAGGCGTTTGAGCGAATTTTGCAGGCGAAGTTGGATGCCGCCAAACCGGCGGCTTTTTCCCCCTCCGGGCCATGCCAAGGCGCAGAACAAGGGAACTCACGGGCTGGACGTGCTCACCGCCGGGGGTGAAGTGCGGCTGCAGCGCAAATATTTTTGGAGCGGTGAAGCGGGCGGAACGTATCCGGCTGATGCGTTGGTGGGTGTTGAGAAGTCCAATGTGACACCGGGTGCCCGAGAGCTGTGCTGTTTGCTGGCCATCGGGCAGGATTTTGAGCAATCATGCCGGGACCTGGTACGAGTCGTTGGATTGTCAGTAAGCCGCGAGCGGCTGCGTCAGATCACCGAAGCGGAAGGCAAAGAGGTGCGCAAGGCTCGCGACGAGAGCAAGTTGCCCGCGGCGTGGTCGGCGGATGATGCGAAACTGCCCGATGGGCGCAGCCGAATTTACGGAGGCGTCGACGGGGTGATGGCTCCAACGGTCACGCAGGCGGAGAAGGACAAGCGCCGTCAGCAGCACATCACTCGCCGCCAGCAAAGGGGCAAGGCGGGGGTGGACAACACCAAGCCATTGCCGCCGGCAAAACCTGGCACTGACGAGGGCTTCAAAGAGATGAAAATCGGCATCTTCTACGATCAGGACAAGACCCACCGCCACGCGTTTGCCACTGAGAAGCTCAGCAAGGATTTTGCCCCGCTGCTGACAAGCTATTCCAAGCAGATCGGTTTTGAACGGGCGGACCAGACCATCTGCCTCTTCGACGGAGCGGTCTGGATATACCGGCAGGTCTGCCTGGCGTTGCTCTGTTTGCAGGCGATCCTTCTCGACTTTTACCACTTGGCCGAGCATGTGCATGCCACCGCGCGGCTTTGCCTGGGCGAAGGAGAAGCCGCCCGCGACTGGGCCCATGATCGACTGACCGAGGCCAAGCAATCCGCCATCCCCGCCATGCTGGAAGCAATCACGGCCCTGGAGAAGAAAGTTCGTTCACCGGCAAAGAAGCAAAGCCTGCGTGGTCTGCAGAATTACATTGAGGAACGTCGCGAGATGCTCAACTATGGACGGGCGCTGGGTGAAGGATGGGACATCGGATCAGGTCCCACCGAAGCGACGTGCAAAACGCTGACATTGCGGATCAAGCGGCCGGGCATGAAGTGGGACCGTGACAACGCCGCAGCGATGATGAACCTGCTGGCCCTGCGAGAAAGCGGCCAATGGGACCTTTACTGGGAGCGGGAATCTCGAAAGGCCGCATGACCTCCCAAAAAAATGGTCACACCCCTCCGTGCCTTCTTTCCCAAGCCCCCCTTGCAAAATCCGCGACCAACGTTAACCTACTTTTGTTCAGGCATTTTTTGCGTCGCGCGACGCGAGCAATGGAAACCCTAGCTACAGGGAGGTAGCCGTGAAGACGTTCACTTCTTTCTCGTTTCGAATTGTTGCGGTTGGTTCGTTGGCTATCGGCGCAATGATTGCCTTGGGCGGTTGCTCGGACGTCATTACCTACGCGAAGGAGTCGCGCGCACAAGGGGATGGAACTGTACGATCAGCAGAACTACACGGACGCAGCCGGGGCGTTCCGGAATGCGATTCGCCAGAATCCCGCCGATTATCGCTCGCACTATTACCTCGGTGCCTGTTACGCGCAAAACAAGGAATACCACCAGGCCATTCAGCAATTCCAAACCTGCCTGGCGATCATGCCCAGTTCGCTGGAAGGAACGATGGATCGACCATTCCGGCTCAAGGCGCTCAACGGGCTTGCGGAGTCACTGGCCGCCACTGGCGATCCGCAGGCGGAGACCCAGGCAGTGGCGCAGGGCCAGGATACTTCTGAGAAATATTTCCTCCTCGCCAAAGTCGATCGCCATCTTGGGGACGCCGACGCCGCCGTTCAGGCATACCGCCAGGCCGCCCTGCTCGATCGCAAGGACTTTGACATCGCCAAGGAGTACAGCCTGTATTTGATGAAGCTCAAGGACGTGCAGAACGCCGATCCGGAGTTGCGTCACGCGTACGCTCTGAATGACAAGGATGACGAGATCAACGCGGCGCTGCGTGAGATTGGCGTGGTTCCCGGACCGGGGCTCAAGCCGGAGAGCGATCTGGCCAAGCCGATCATTCCCGAGGGGCCGATTCCGATGGTTGATGTGACGAAGATTCACCTCCAGAACCCGTTCCGCAGCGACGCCGACACGGCCACCAGCAGCGCCGACACCTCCGCATCTCCGAAGGATTAGATTAGACGGAAGATACGCTGGGTATTGGAAATGCGAAAAATCCGTTGGATCAGCGGATTAGGGCAATTCCGCGCTGTGCGGACCAAATAGCTGGGAATCGAACTTTTCCCCCTTGCCAAAGCGGATTTCGCTTACCATTATGAGACGTGCCGATTTGCAGCGCAGGGACGGCGTCGTCTTTCGGGAGCCGTTCTGATGAATGCAGACGGTCCGATCTGTCCGATGTTGTTGGTGGCAGACCTTCCGCATTCGGCAGATACTCGCGGGCGCCGGGCTTTTCAGGACTGAGGCGCGTTTGCGATTGGGTACTTCACCCGTGCGATCCACCCCGGTGTGACCGGATGATCGGCGCGCAGTCCGAAGTTTTTTCAGGAGTGTCAGGCCATTTCTACGAATTTCCGTCACAACGAACAGATCCGCATTTCTCCGGTTCGGCTCATCAACGATAAAGAAGAGCAGGTTGGCGTCGTGTCCACTGCCGATGCGCTGCGCATGGCCCGCGAGGCCGGGCTCGACCTGGTTGAAGTTGCTCCCACCGCCCGCCCACCCGTCTGCCGAATCATGGATTACGGCAAATGGCGATACCAGCAGCAAAAGAAGGAAGACAAGTCGCGAGCCAGCTCGCGCGGGCCGGCTCAAGATGCTCAACATCGACACCATCCGCATCGGCGAGCATGATCTGCTCATCAAGATCAACCACGCCCGCGAGTTCCTCAAGGAAGGCAACAAAGTTCAGTTCACGCTGCGCTTCAAGGGGCGCGAATGGCGCACCTGGATCTGGGACGCAATCTGTTCACGAAGATCAAATCGGAATTGTTTCTCGTGAGCAAAGTCGAGCGCGACGCGAAGATGGAAGGGAAGCGAATGACGCTGGTCCTTCAGCCCGACCACAAAAACCCGGCGACCGCCCGCCCGCCCGAGCCCAAGACCGGCAGCAGCATGAATATCCCCGCCCGCGCGGCAGTGCCAGCCGCGCCGCGACCGGTTGCGCCTGCAGCGGCCCGTCCGGCGGTCAGTTCACCTGCGCCGATGCCCGGACCTGCTACCGCGACTGGAACCTGATTGGTAACGCCGACCCGAGCGGAATCTCCGCTTGCTGAATCGGCTGCTTTTGCGCGGGCGCGATCACCTTGCTTTTGTTCTGCCCGCTCGCGGCGGATGATCGCCCTTGGACCCGACGAGCGCGTCTTTGTCGCGAGCCTGCGCCGCGACGACCGGTCCGATGATCGCAGCCATCACAAACAGACCAAGGGACGCGCTCAAGACCACCGCCGGCCAGTGACTTGGCCGCGGGATCATCTCCGCTGCATCGGTCGTATCGGCCGGCGTTGTCGAAGCCGGGACGGTCTGGGCAGTGAATGAGTGGTTTGCCGCGGCCCCCAGCGCAGCGTGCCAGAGTGATGCAACGAGAAACAGAGAGAGGAAGAGGCGTCCGAACTTCATCGAACCTCACGGGCCGATTTTCAAGCTTGGCATCGCCCGGTGCACATCCGCGATCTTCAGGGTGGGCGTCGCCCAGTTGGCATCGGTCAGCTTCTCCAAAGGATAACTGTTCGCCACTGCCAGGACTGGAAACCCGGCCGCGCGCACGGAGCGGATCACCGTCGGCGCATCTTCGACAACCAGGCAATCCGCAGGCTTGAGCGACCGGTTCATCTTCTCCGACATCAGCCGGGCCGACATGAGATATCCCTGCGGATCGGGCTTGCCGACGGTGACGTCCTCCGCCGCGACGATGACCGAGAAGCAATCGCGCAGGCTGATCCCTTCCAGCATCGCCTCGATTTCATCGCAGCGCCCCCGAGCAGATCGCCAGGGGATGGCGGCGCCATAATCCGCGGACAAACTCCTCGACACCGGGGAGAGCTGAAAATTGCCGACGATAAATCAGGTCCATCATCGCTTCGCTCTTATGCGTCATCAGCGCCAGAAACGTCTTGGGCGAAAGCGGAATCCCGCGTTTTTCGTAGAGATGCCTGAACGCTCCCTTGTCGTCGAAACCAATCAGCTCCCGATAGTATTCTTCCTCGCCCAGTTCGATCCCCTCAGCCTTGAGCACCTCGGCAAACGCCTGGAAATGCAGCGGCTCGCTGTTGACGAGAACGCCGTCGAAATCAAAGAGGACTGTGGCGGGCCATTGAGGCATGAAAGGAACGTATCGGGCAGGATGTGCGGGGGCAAGAGTGCAACGCGAACGACTGGCGAGCTGGGTGTGGCGCTCGAAAGTGGCGATCGGCTCCGAGTAGGGCGGGATTCATCCCGCCGATTTGTTGGCCGGCTGAGAAAACGGCGGGATGAATCCCGCCCTACGATCGCAAAATCTGCAATCGCCACAAATAAAAGTTACACCCGGCGAGCTTCCCGATCGAGTCTGGCGGTTTGAGGCTGCATGAGATCAACGGTGTCGCTGCCGACCGTCACCGCGCGATGAATGCAAAGCCGTTTGTTATCCTGTCGGATGCGGAGAAATCGAGAAATCGCAGGCTGCTTGCCGCATCCCGCGACGGCGTGCTATGCTGCCGCCATTGTTTGATCCCGATCTTCAGAAGTCATTGCACATCCAATCGGGGTGATGCGCTGGGCTTCAATTCAGACCAAGGTGCATGATGCGATCATTTCGAACTCGCGGGGTTCTGGGTGCCGGTAGAAAAACTCCATCCGGCCGGCCGGCGCGTGCAGAGCGGCTTGAAAGCCGCCGGCTTCTCACTGCGACCCTGAGCACCCTCGTGACATTTGACGGCTCCAGCAACGCGTTCCCCGACGCCGGCCTGTACATCGACTCGGCCGGGGACCTTTTTGGGACCACCTCCGGCAATATGAATACCAACTCGGGCACGGTCTTCGAAGTTGCGGCAACCACGCGCCAGTTGTCCACGCCGGGCACCTTCGATCCGCTGAGCGGTTCGTCCCCCGAAGGAACTCTCGTCGCTGACTCAAAGGGAAACCTCTACGGGACAACGGCAGGGGGAGGCATCTATGGCGATGGATCGGTATTCGAGGTCGATGCCACCACCCATCAACTGACGACTATCGCCTCGCTGAACGGCACCAACGGGTGGCTTCCCAAAGGCAATCTGGTCTTCGATTCCGCGGGAAATCTCTATGGAACCGCCGAAGAAGGAGGATACGGTTATGTGGCTGGAAGCTTCTTCAGCTACGGCTACGGAACCGTGTTCGAAGTTGCCGCCAGCGACCATTCCGTGTCCGATGTGGTGACGTTCCAGGACACCCGGAATCCCAACCCGGTCCTGGTGACCGACGCGCAGGGAAATATCTACGGGACGACCGCCAGCGGAGGTCCGACCGCAAGGGGCTCGATCTTCGAAGTCACTGCCGGCGCCCACGCCTTCTCCACGTTCGACTATGGCGTGGGTGCCCCTGCGCTGTCGGTCGACTCAGCCGGCAATCTGTACGGGACAACCTCAGGCGGGGGCGTCAATGGCGTCGGGGCGGTCATCGAGATTGCCGCAAACACCCATACGATCTCGACGCTGGCATCTTTCGACAGCACCAGCGACCCGGGGGCCAACCCCGTCACCGGCATCATTCGCGATCAGTACGGAAACATCTTTGGAACGACGTCAACCGGCGCCTCCGGAGGATACGGAGCGGTGTATGAAGTGCCCGCCGGCACGCAAACCATCAAGGCGCTGGGCGCATTTGATGTGAACAATTTAGCATATCCGCAAGCTGCATCCCTGGCGGTCGATTCTTCCGGCAATCTGTACGGCGACCTGAACGGCCATACCACCTACGGCCTCGGGTACGGCGGAGTGTTCGAGGTGACCGGCAGCGGATACGGCATCGCGCCGCCGGTGGTCAAACTCAGCAAGAACACAACCACCGCGGTGAAGTTCGGTCAGAGCGTGACTTTCACCGCCACCGTGATCGTCAGTCCGGGTTCGGGCACGCCCACCGGAACCGTTTCTTTCATGGATGGGTCGACGGCACTCGGAACCGCCACGCTCAGCGCCGGCGTTGCGTTGCTTTCGACCACGAAGTTGCCGACCGGGAGCAATTCGGTGCAAGCCGTTTATAGCGGCGACGCCAACTTCGCTTCCAGCACGTCGGTCGCCGTGACGCAGACGGTGACTCGATCTTCCACAACCACGAAATTGACCAAAAGCACCAGCGCCGCGGCGAAGTTCGGACAGAGCATTACCTTCACCGCCAGCGTCTCTGCCCTTAGCCCCGGCGCCGGCACTCCCACCGGCATCGTGACTTTCGAAGACGGCTCGACCATCCTCGGAACTGCGACAATGAGCAGCAGCGTCGCCACCTTCACAACAAGCGCGCTGCCGGTCGCAAATCATTCGATCAGCGCGGTCTACGGCAGCGATCAGAACTTCGCCGCGAGCACTTCCGCCGCTTTAAGCCAGACCGTTGGCAAGTCATCGACGAACACCAAATTGACTAAAAATGTCTCCACTGCTGTTCACTACGGCCAAGCTGTCACGTTCACTGCAACAGTTGCTGCGGTCAGCCCAGGCGCGGGCACTGCCTCGGGAATCGTAACGTTCAAGGATGGCGCGACCACGCTGGGAACTGGCGCGCTCAGCGGCGGCACCGCCATTTTCACCACCGCCGCGCTGCAGGTTGGAAGTCAGTCGATCACCGCTGTGTATGGCGGGAATGCCGACTTTTCGACGAGCGCTTCGGGAAGCACGACCCAGACCGTCCTTCAATCCGCGACGTCCACCAAGCTGACGAAGAATACCTCCACGTCGATCGGCTCTGGCCAAAGCGTGAGCTTCACGGCCACACTCGCTGCAGTCAGCCCCGGCGCCGGAACACCAACTGGCATCGTCACGTTTTTTGACAGCGGAAATTCCATCGGATCCGCCGCGCTCAGCGGCGGCATCGCCACGCTGACTACGACGATGCTGCCGGTCGGCAGCAACTCAATCACGGCCGTTTATGGCGGAAATACGCAGTTCACAACCAGCAGCTCGAACGCCGTGGCTCAAACTGTGACCACCTGATCGTGACCAGGTGTAAGACCGCGTGAACAGGCAATGACTGCCGGGGTCATTCCCGTCGTTTTCTCAGTCCCTGGCGCCTTCCGAAGGATGCCACCGCCCGAGCGCGACGATGCTCACCAGATTGACGACGCCGAACATCGCCAGTCCCAGGAGGGACGCGAGCACGATCGCCGCGAAGCAGATGTCGGCGCGCTGCTGTCGCTGCGCCACTTCGATGACCGCACCGAGCCCTCCCCCGCCGATGAATTCGCCGACGATGGCGCCGATGACAGCCAATCCGGATGAGATGCGCAGTCCCGTCATGATTTGCGGGAGCGCGGAGGGGAGCCGCAGCTTCAGCAGCGTTGCGACAGGGCCTGCGTCGTACAGCCGAAACATGTCGCGCAGACCCGGGTCAGTTGCGGTCAGCCCGGCCAAGGTGTTGGCGATCATCGGGAAGATCGAAACGATGAAGGCCGAGGCAATGACCGTCGGTTGTCCGTAGCCGAGCCAGATGACCAGCAATGGCGCGATCGCGATGATCGGGACGGTCTGAAAGAAGACCGCATACGGATAGAAGGCCCGCTGAATCCATTGTGCCGACGAGAGCGCGATCGCCAGAGCGATCCCGAGGATGCCGCTCAGAACCAGGCCGATCACCGCCGCCATGCCCGTCTCCCACATTTTTTGCGGAAGATTCTCCGTGTTTTGAAAGATGACCTTCACGACCAGCGAGGGAGGCGGCACGAGGTATGTCGAGACTCCCAGGCAGCGAACCGCCATTTCCAGCGCGGCGACAGCGAACATCAGCACGAGCACCGGCGGAACGATTCGCCTCATGCAGCGCTCCCCGCCGCTTCTGTCTCCTGGCGCAACGCCTCGAAGAGGTCTTTGGTCTGCGCGGCGAACTCCGCCGTGCCGCGAAGCTGCGCCACGCGCTGCGCCGGCAGATCGATTTTGCGGTCGAGAATGATCCGGCCGGGGCGCGGCGACATGACCACCACCCGCTGCGAGAGAAAGACCGCCTCGGCGATCGAATGCGTGACGAACAACACGGTCGCCCCGCTGGAAGACCAGAGCGAGAGAAGTTGCTCGTCCAGCCGCTGGCGGGTGATTTCATCCAGCGCCGCGAACGGCTCGTCCATCAGCAGCAGCCGCGGCTTTGTGACCATCGCTCGCGCCAGCGACACGCGCATGCGCATGCCGCCGGAGAGCTGGTTCGGATATCGATCTGCCGCGTCGGCGAGGCCGACCTGCGCGATCGCGGCGCGGGCCGCTTCGAGCCGCTGAGGCTTTGAGACGTGCATCAGCTCCAGCGGAACGGCGACATTTTGCAGCACATTCCGCCAGGGGAGGAGCTGCGCGTCCTGGAAGACAAAAGCAAGTTGATGCGCGTCATCAGGATCGAGCGTAACGGACCCGGCCTGCGCGTTGTCGAGTTTTGCGACAAGGCGAAGCAGCGTCGATTTGCCGCAGCCTGAGGGACCGACGACGGCGACGAATTCGCCGGGATCGATCGCGAGCGTGATCTGTTGAAGAGCGCGTACGCCGTTGGGAAATGTTCGCTCCACGCCCGTGATGTTGACCGCGACGCCATTCATCGCGACCGATTCTCGCGGAGCCGCAGGCCGCGCACAACCCGCGCTGTGACAGGCCCTCCTTTTCCGGGTGGGCCACAGAATGCGCGGTGTTTTAAGTTAGGGATTCGTCGCGAGATCACGACCGGGAAAAAATACGGGCAAGAGAAAGAGAATCGCCACAAAAACACAAAAACACAAAAGGGGAAATAGAGGGTCGAGGAGCAGCAGAAATGTGCTCTCATCCCCTGCATCTTTTTTTTGTGTCTTTTGCGTCTTTTCGTGGCAATTTCTCTTCTTGCTCGAAAGGACGTGGCACATCGCGTCAAGCCGGGGCCACGCCTTTTGTGTTGCCCCCATCGTTTCATTGTTCCAGTGATTTGAGGCAAATCGTCGCGGCCGGGTATAATGGCCATCGGCCAGCCCGCGGCGGCCAATCACGGAGAAACAATGCCCATTCACGATTGGACGCGGGTCAAGGCGGGTATCTTTCACGATTTCCACCATGCTTGGATTGAGGAGATAAAGCGCGCGCTAAACCGAAGGCTTCTCCCGCCGGACTATTATGCGCTGGCTGAGCAACTTGCCGGCGGGTTCGGTCCCGACGTGCTAACGCTCGAAGGACCGGACAGATCAGCGGGCCAGCAAAGCGGCGGGGAATCCGGCGGCGGGGTGGCTCTGGCGACTGTCCCGCCAAAAGTATCATTCCAGGCGCGAACCGAGGCGGACATCTACGCTGCCAAGGCCAGCCGAATAGCGATCAAGCACGTCAGCGGTGACCGCACGGTTGCCGTCATCGGAATCGTCTCCCCCGGAAACAAGAGCACTCCCGGTGCCATCCGCACGTTTGTCGAAAAAGCCTCCCAACTGCTTCGCGGCGGGATTCACCTGGTGGTCATCGATCCGTTTCCGCCAGGCCCGCGCGATCCCCAAGGGATTCACAAAGTGATTTGGGATGAATTGGACACCAGCGACTTTCTCCTTCCGGCGGATCGCCCGCTGACCATGGCGTCCTACATCGGAGGCATTTGCCAGGAGGCGTTCATCGAGCCGGTGGCGGTAGGTGCCGCCCTGCCCGAGATGCCGCTCTTCCTCACCGCAGAGATCTACGTCCCGCTGCCGCTCGAATCAACCTACCAATCAGCCTGGGAAGCGGTCCCCGCGCGCTGGCGATCGGCATTGCAGAGCGAGAAGGTCGAGAAACTGTCATGATGAGAAGCCCCTCCCCCGGCATGGGTGGGAAGGGAAGCAAACGCGAAGATCTCTGAGCCGCGGGCGTGCGGGAGAAGCGAAGAACCGAGAGTGCAAGCATCGCTCGGCGTTGAATCAAGCAGATTTGCTTGCTGACCCCCTCCCGTCCCCGGAAGACGCTTCCCGCGCGCAGAACGCCGACGGTGCTTGCACCGTCGGTTCCGTCGGGACAATGCTGTTGATCCCGCACGAGTGTTCCCGATGATCGTCCTCCATGATGGATCGACCGCTCGATTTTAGCATCTCGGCAACTGATTTAGCTTCGCACGCGCGAACTGGACGTGTGACGACGCGCAATGGCGGGTTCGATACTCCCGCGTTCATGCCGGTCGGCACCCAGGGATCGATCAAAGGCATTCTCCCCGATCATGTTGCGGCCACCGGGTCGCAGATCATTCTGGCAAACACCTACCATTTAATGCTCCGGCCTGGCGAAAGTGTCGTTCGCGAATTGGGTGGATTGCACCGGTTCATGAGCTGGAAAGGGCCGATTTTGACCGACAGCGGCGGGTTTCAGGTTTTCTCGTTGGCGGATATCAGCCGGATTAGCGATGACGGCGTGAAGTTTCAGAGTCATGTGGACGGGTCGACGGTGATGCTGACGCCGAGGCGGAGCATCGAAGTGCAGAACGCACTTGGCGCAGACATCATCATGGCGTTTGACGAATGCCCTCCGGGCGATGCGCCGGTGGACGTGCAGCGGTCGGCAGTGGAACGGACGATCAAGTGGGCCAGGGAATGCGTCGCCGCTCACGGGCGGCCGGACGAGCAATCGCTTTTTGGGATCGTGCAGGGAGGAACAGACCCGGCGTTACGCGCCCAGTGCCTTGAACGACTCTCGGAATTCAACTTCCCGGGTTATGCTCTTGGCGGGCTGGCGGTTGGAGAGGGTTTCGAAGCGATGCGCAATATTTTGCAGCAGGTAGGACCGCTGCTGCCCGCAGATCGGCCCCGATACCTGATGGGCGTGGGCTTTCCGCGGGATATCGTGGCCGCGGTGGCGAGCGGAATCGACATGTTCGACTGCGTGCTGCCGACGCGAAACGGGCGGAATGCGTATGCGTTCACGGCTGAGGGACCGTTGCGGCTGCGGAACAGCAAACTGGCGCGGGATGGGGAGCCGATCGAGGCACACTGCGACTGTTATGCCTGCCGCAACTTCACGCGGGGGGCGATCCGCCACTTTTTTTGCGCGGGCGAGATGCTTGGCCCGGTGCTCGCATCCGTGCATAATATGCGGTTCTACCAACGCCTGATGGCAGACATCCGCCAGGCGATTGCCGACGGAACCTTCGATGCGTTTCGCCGGGATGACCCGCGGACGGGTCTTGGACCGGGCTCCGCCGCAAGTCGCGCGGAGCCTTAGATGAACTAGCGCTAGTAAGCGCTGGTGCGGATGAACGCTGCCCTCGGGGCAGCCGCTAAACGGTTTTGGGAAGCGCGTTATTGCGCGGGGTCACATAGCATCGCAACGCCGACGACTGAGTCGTTGCAGCAGGAGATTGTAATTGAGCACGTTCATGGCATTTCTCGCGGACGCCGCCTCGGATAAACAGCCCCCGGGCTGGTACCCGTTTTTTCACAGCTTCCAGTTCCCCATGATGATCGTGGTGGTGGTCGTCTGGATTTATTTTCTCCGCAGCAAGCGCGGCGGAGACAAGGAGTTGACCAACCGGCTCAAGGATCTCAAGCGCGGGGACCGCATCCAGACCATCGGCGGGATCCTTGGAACCGTCGTGGAAGCGCGCGAGAGCGACGTGGTGGTAAAGGTGGATGAAAGCAACAACACCAAAATTAAATTTTCCCGAAAGGCGATCGCGAGCGTGATCGAGGACGAAAAGGCCGTGGTAAAATAGAGGATGACGGTGGGGGATGATTCGATCTGAGCATTGCGGAACGAGGAACTGAGGACGGTTTCCATGTCTGAGAAACACGGGTCGAGGCTATTTGTCGTGCTGCTGGCGCTGGGGTGCGCGCTGGTGGCGATTTTTTCGCCGGTGCTCGTCAAGCTGGCGCACCCTTCCGAGAAGATCGACCACTGGCTGAACCTGAATCCGGGCATCGACATCGTCGGCGGAACCAGCCTGCTGTATGAGATCAAGAAGCCGCCCGGCGGGTTGCAGGGCAAGGACGACCTGGCGCAGCGCGTCATGGTTGCGCTGAAGCGCCGCGTCGATCCGTTCGGTCAGCGAAATCTCATTTGGCGCCCCGAAGGCAACGATCGTCTGGAAATCCAGATGCCCTTCTCCGGCAACGCACACGAAAACGCGGCCAAGCGCCGCGAAGCGGGCGAGCAGGTCCTGGCAGCACGCTCGGCGCTGGAGGCCACCAATGTGCGGGCTTCTGATGTGACAGACGCGGTTGAGCAAAAGAATGGGCGGACGCGGGCTGATTTGGCGCGTTTTGCCGACGGTGATCCCGCCCGCGAAGCGCTGTTCGCGAAGCTGACGAGCACCTGGGACAAGCTGGAGGCGGCACATCAGGCGCACAACGCGGATCTGGAGGCCCGCCTGCGCGCTGAGTATCAGCAGATCCTTCAGCCCTCTGCGAGCACGGGGGTTGATCCGCTGGATTCAACCAATCTGCGCGTCAGCGAGCTGGACGATGCGCTTTCCGCTCCCGACCCCGCTGCGGCCATTGCCGCCCTCAAAAGCAGATTTGCAGGTTTCGGCGCGCGTCTCAAGGCGATCGATGATTACGTCGCCGCGGCCAACGCGCAGGCGAAACTGAAGAACGCCATCGATGACACCGAAGATCTCAAGCGCATGCTGCGCGGCTCGGGGGTCCTCGAATTTCATATCGTTGTGGACGATCGCGACCCGGACCTCACGACCGCCGATCGAGCGGAAATCTCGCGAATGCGGCAGCGCCTGCAGAGCGAGGGGCCGCGCGTTGAAGCGAACGATCGGATGCGCTGGTATCAGGTGGACAAGCCTGAGGCCACCCACACGCCGACCACCCTGTACAACGGGAAGCCGTATGCACTGCTCTGGGTGACGCCGGAGAAATCGCTGGATCATCGCGTCGGACAGCCGGCATGGGCACTGACCGATGCGAGCCGCGGCGCCGGCGAAAAAGGGGACGCTGTCGTGGCGTTTTCGTTCGATCCCGCCGGCGGCAATGCGTTTGGCAACATGACCGGCAACAACCTGCGCAAGCCGATGGCGGTGGTGCTGGATGACAAGATCATCAACGTCGCCACCATTCAATCGCGCATCTCCGACCGGGGTCAGATCGATGGCGGCGCCGATGGCTTCAGTGAGAGCGATCTGGAATATCTGATCAACACGCTCACCGCCGGAAGTCTTCCGGCGCAGCTGGCGGACGAGCCGATCAGTGAAAAGACCGTCGGCCCGCAGTTGGGCGAGGACAATCTCAAACACGGTCTGGTCGCCTGCGGGCTTGGCCTGATTGTCGTCGCAGTCTTCCTCATCAGCTATTACTACCTCGCGGGCGTGGTCGCCACGTTCGCGGTGTTCATGAACGTGCTGCTGATTTTAGGAACGATGGCGGCGCTGAACGCCACGTTTACCCTGCCGAGCATCGCCGGCATCGTGTTGACGATCGGCACCGCCGTCGATGCCAACGTCCTCATTTTCGAGCGGCTTCGCGAAGAGCAGCATCGCGGGCTGTCCTTGCGCATGGCGCTGCGCAACGCCTATGGGAAGGCATTCAGCGCCATCGTCGACTCCAACATGACCACCGTCATCACCTCGATGGCGCTGATTCTGTTCGGCACCGAGGAAGTCAAAGGCTTCGGGATCACCCTCATCATCGGGATCGTGGCCAGCTTGTTTACCGCGCTGTTTGTCACGCGAACGATCTTCGACGTGCTAATCGACACGTTCCACATCAGGAACCTTTCGAGCTTCCCGCTGACCCACCCGAAGTGGGACAAACTGCTGCGTCCAAACATCGACTGGATGAGGCTCGTCTGGGGCTTTGTCGTCTTCAGCGTGATCGCCATCACCGTCGGCATGGCGATGTTCGTGCAGAAGGCCCGCTCGGGCGAAATGCTCGATATCGAGTTTGCGTCGGGAACGTCGGTCGACTTTGAGCTCAAGCAGCCGACGCCGATTGAAGACGTCCGCAAGCTGTTTGACTCCGCCGACGCCAAGGCGATTCCCTCGCCGAGCATCGTGGCAGTGCAATCCGCCGATGGCGGGACGAACACGGCTTACGAGATCATCACCCCCAACGCCAACAGCGTGGAGGTGAAGAATGAAGTGCTCAAGGTGCTTGGCAATCGTCTGCAGGCGTCATTGCCTTCGAAATTTGACGGCAGTTCCTCGTCGATCGGCGATGCATTGAAAATGACCCCGCCAGCGGTCCTGCCGCTCACGAAGGAGATCCTGGCAGATGCGAAGCAGTGGCCGGATGGATTTATTCCGCCGGCCGCGCGCGACTATTCGGGCGGCGCGGCAATTGTGCTGAATCATCTCGATCCGCCGCTGTCGACCAACGTCATCCGCCAGCGGATCGTGGAGCAGCAGTTGCAATCCGATACCTCGCCGCTGGCGGCCCAGCGCGAGTTTGTCGTTCAATCGCCCAGGGGTGCGGACGCGCCCACTGACCTTGCCGTCATCCTGGTGCGCGACGATGCGATTCCATATGACAAGGACAAGGATCAATGGCAGACGCAACTGGCCGGCCCGATGTGGAAAGTGACGACTGACGCCATCGGCAGGCCCGCGCAGCTGCAGAAGGTGGAGAATTTTAACGCCGCCGTCGCGGGCGACACCCAGAAAGACGCGTTTATGGCACTGGGCATGTCGGTGGTCGTGATCATGGCATACATCTGGGTGCGGTTCGGTAATCTCAAATATGGAACCGCCACCGTGGTCGCGCTGCTGCACGACACCATCTTCGTCGTGGCGGCCCTGGGGATTGCCCACTATCTGGTGCTCGTCCCGGGCCTTCGGGAGGTGCTGGCGCTTGAGCCGTTCCGCATCAACCTGGTGGTCGTCGCGGGCATTCTCACCATCATGGGATATTCGATGATCGATACCATCGTCGTCTTCGACCGTATCCGAGAGAACCGTGGGAAGTACGGTCTGGTCAGCCGGCAGATCATCAACGACGCGGTGAATCAGACGTTGTCGCGCACGTTGCTGACGGCGGGAACGACCACCATGACTGTCACAATTATGTATTTCTTTGGCGGACCCGGCATTCACGGCTTTACTTTCGTGTTGCTGGTTGGCATATTGGTTGGAACGTACTCGTCGGTAGCGATCGCGGCGCCAATTCTTCTTCTGGGAAACAAGCAACAGCCGCCCTCGCGCAACGAGCGACCCGCCGCGCAACTTGAACGCGCGGGGACGTGAAGATTGCGAAGACGCGCTGCCCTTGGGGCAGCAGCTAAACGGATTTCGCAGCGTGTGTCGCGGGATTGTTCAACGCTGCAAACAACTCATTCGATTGGGAAAGGATGCCCACCGTGCGAAAAGACCTGCATATTGGACTGGCGATCGGGGGAGTGCTTCTGGCGGTGCTGATCGTCTGGGGAGTCGTCGTCAGCGGCTCCAAGAAACACAACAACCAGGTGACGCTCGATAAGACCGGGGCGAATTCGGGGAGCGACATCCCCGCTCCGACGACGCCGCCGGCTCCCGTGCCGGAAACCAGCGCCAGCATTACCCTCCCGCCGCCGATCATCGCGCCCGTGCCGCAGGAGGCAACGGATACGCCTGCGCCGGTGCCCGCGGCAGACGCAAAAAAGAACACCGACTGGGTCGGTCTGCTTGCCGGCAATACGCCCGCGCCCGTCGCCTCCGATGCCAACAATTCGTCCGCATCGCCGGTGGTAACACAGTCGCCCGACCCCAATATCCCGGTCGTCAGCGCGGTGCTGCCACTGAGCCAGCAGCTCCCCGCTCCCGATGCGGGCTCGACGACCAATCCCCCAGCATCCGCCAGCCCGGTTGATCAGCCTGTTGCGGCTGACAACAGCAAGCCGGCGCCGGTGGACACCCCCGCATCGCCAGGAGCTCGCACGCACAAGGTTGCGCGCGGCGAGACGTTCGCATCGATCTCCAAGGCGGTCTACGGTGATTCGCGGTATTACGATCAGATCGCCCAGGCGAATCCAAAGATCAACCCAAACCGCCTGCGGCCCGGAACGGTCATCAATCTCCCCGACGCGTCAGAGCTGAAGTCATCGAGCAAGAGCGCCCAGAAGCCTGCCGCAGGCGGAGCATCCGACGCCGGCAAGACCGTCGTGCCGGCGTCAGACGCCCAGAAAGAGTATCGCGTGGTTTCCGGCGACAGCCTCTACAAGATTTCGATGCGTCTCTATGGCTCCGGCGAAGAGGCCGATCACCTGTACGAGCTGAATAAAGACAAGATTGGCCCGAACAAGGGCAAGCTCAAGCTCGGCGAGATTCTGAAGATCCCCGCTCCGCCGACGGCCGTCGCGCGGGCCTCGTAGAACAGTTTTCGAGTTGATGTCGGCGTTTGTGGTGCAGGCTTCCAGCCTGCTTCAACCAGCAGGCTGGAAGCCCGCACCATAATGGACGACGTCGCTCCAGCTCTAATCAACTAAACAGCAACGCCCCGGAATTAAGCTGCGGCTGACAGCGGGCACGCAGACGATCCCACATTTGTGCGGTTTGCGAATCAAGGCATCCGCGATGGCGGGCGAACCAGGCAACCGCGTCATCAACGCGAACCAACTGGCGAAAGCGCGGCTGCTCGACAAGCTGCGCCAGGATAAACGCCGAAGTCGCCGAATCGGCCGGCATCCGGCGGATGGGACCCGCAGGCCAAATCCCGTCTGCCTGTTGCAGATTGGCAACATACGTCAACCCCCGCTCGATAGCTGGTCCGCCGCCCTTCCCCAGCAACAGCGCCCGCAGACACAGCGCGCTGACCGCGGGATCGCCCCATCCCCCATCCGATTCCTGCATCGCCAACAGCGCTCGCCGCAGCGATGCCGCCAGCGGCACGTGGCCTTGGTCTAACTCTTCCAGACGAATCAGCGCCAGCGCCGCCGCACGCGCTGCTTGCGATGCATGAGAATCGAATTGAAACGCCGCCTCAGCGCGGGCCTCGAGCAGACCCTCCAGCAGTTTGGTGTATTGCCTGGCCGTCCATTGCCGTTCAAGATGTCGCACAGTCATCATGAGTTTGCCGCTCCCGTGGCGAATCCATCGCCAACTTGTTAGGGATTAGTATACCTAACAGTTACCGGACTAGCAAGCAAAAAAGAAGAAAAAATTCGAGCGGCTCGGGCGAAAGCCGTTCTCGGAAGCGCTAACGCTGTTTTGCGTTGTCCAACTGCGGCAATCGGATGGGGTTCCAGTGGGATATCCGGTAGGACGGTGGAAACAGGAGCAGCAGTCCGATCGCGAACGTGAAGGTGATTGCCAGACTACCGAACACGAGCTTCAGCCAGAATAACTCCGGCTGGGGGTCGCGGGTGACAAAGCGTTTATTGGACCGCGACCAGCGCATGTCACGGGCAATAATCCGGATGTAAATGATGCCGGCAACGCCAATGCCAAAATTCACAATGGCCAGGAGTATCCGAAGGGCTGATGGGGATAGGTGGATATTGGTGAGCATAAGGGGAAGCGGCTGTTCCCCTCAATCTACGTCATATTTGGCGAATTCAAAATTCAGCTTTGAATTGAATCGCGTTATTGTCTTCACATCAGACAGATGCCGGCTCAGGGCGCAGGCCGCCTTTCGGACGGCCGACCGGAAAGCTCGGTGCCGCATCAACGGCATAGCTTTTCCAGCTTACCGTAGGGATGAGTCCGATGCCAATGATCAGCAATTGGGAGATCATGAAGGCAATCAGGATCAGTTCCCGGCTGCTGTCGGTAAACCCGTAGCTGTGCAGGCCGACGCCCAGCATATTGGTGCCGAACCAAGACCAGCTTGTGACGATGTTGCCGCCCACCGCGAGCACCGCCATGCCGCGTTCGCGCACCAGGCCACCCCAACGTGAGTGCAAAATAATCGCATTCCAGAGAACGATGAGGATTGCACCATTTTCCTTGGGGTCCCATCCCCAAAATCGCCCCCACGACTGATCGGCCCAGATCCCGCCGAGGATCGTGCCGACGAAGCTGAACAGCAGCGCGTAACAGACAATGCCATAGATCATTCGGCTCACGGCCTTGCGCTGGTCGGCGTCAAACTGAGCGGAGACCAGGCCGCGATAGATGTAAACAACTCCCAGAAGACCGGCGACGAACGTGGATGCATACCCGATCGTCACGCAGACCACGTGCGTCGCGAGCCAGCCGTTGGTATCCAGGACAGCCCGAAGTTGTTCCATCGTGTCCCCCTCGGCAGCCAGCGCGTTGGCAACCAGAAGCGAGACAAACCCGATCGTGGCGCCCACGACGCTTCCGACGCCGTTGCGATAGAGCAGTTCGAGCGCCAGGCACAGCAGCACCCCGCCCCAGGCGATGAAGAGCGCCGAAGAGTAGAGATTGGTGACCGGCGGGCGTCCGGAAAGCACCATGCGCCAGATCAGCGCCGTGGTGTGCAGGAGAAAAGCGCACGCCATCAGGCTCAGCGCCGCGGTTGAGAGCGGTCGCTGCCAGACGAGCCAGGAGATCATTGCCAACAGCAGCACGCCAACGTAGAGAACCAGGCAGATCGTGAACGGATCGAAGCGGTTGAAGTAGGCCTCGGAATCGATCTTGTGCTGCGCGGGAAGATTCTGCTCGAGCGTGTCGTGATATGCGGCGACCGCAGTGTTGAACTCGGCGGGCTTATTCTCGGAATAGTGCTTCAGAATATCCATGAACGACCGGAGGCTTTCGGGCGACTTTCCGGTCTTCTGCGTCTCGAGCACCGCGTCGTCCACTTTCTGCCACTGATCGCGTCCGCCGATCGGCGGGACGAGATACAGCTCGCCAAGCCCGCCGAGCTTGCGCTGCAGAACGAGATGCTCGGCCAGATCGAAAAGCTTCTTGTCCGTTACGTCGAACTTCCCGGTCCCTTCATCGTTGGCTCGCTTCATGACGCGCTGCAATTCGGGGAGCAGCGTCTTCTCGTGGGCGATCAGATCATCCGCGGAGAAATATTTTCGGCCGGGGTCGAGACCGGTGGTGTTCAGCACGTCGGGATTGTCGACAAGGAAAACGGGGTAGATGTTGGTCTTCTCCGAGTTGCTCAGCAGATCGGCGAGCCATTCGATCGGGGGCACGCGGTGCTTGTTGATATCATCCAATGCCTCTCGGCCGTGAATGATTTTCAGGCTCGTTCGCGCGAGCGAATCAAGCGGCATCACCCGCCCGTCAAAGCTGATTGGAAGCCGGCCGAAGGCGTTCAGATCGAACGCATGATCGTCCGGATTGTCGCGCGGAAGGCTTGCCGCGATCAGGATCAAAGCACAAACCAGAGGCGCCGCGATCGCGATGGTGTTTGCCCAGCCGGGTGAGGAGGAACTGACGTGCGCTCCCGGCGCCGCCGGCACACTGCTCAGTTGCCGGCCAAGGAAACGAATCAGCGTCATTCCAAAATGCGTCAGCAGTCCAATGATCGCGATTCCCAGCGCAATGTACGGCAACAGCCAGTTGCGATTCTTCACGATCTGAATCGTCGTCAGATCGGCCCGGTGCTCGTCAAAGCCGGCCTGGTAGAACGTCTGCGAGTCATACCGCAACGGATGATTCATCCAGATGAGCGCTTCCAGATTGACGTTGCGCGACGGGTCGACCAACTGCACACGGCTGGCGAAATTCTTGTCGATGTCGGAGCCGACGTACTTCTCGTGGGTGAATTTGAGCAGCTTGAGCGTGTATGGCTTGTATGTCCGGACAAACCGCAAATCGATCGTGAACGACCGACCATCAGGAAGAGCGACCGGCTGCGGCGCATCGGCCCACGAGGACACCAGGTATGTGCCCAACCCCTTGCCGCCGCTGCTGAGGGTAACGATCGCCGCAGGCTGGTTCACTTTGTCGGCATCGGCGCCCACGCCACTGGTTGGCGCGGCTTTGACGATGCGACGCCCGACCTCAGTCCCCGCGTCCACGCGGGGATCGGGCTTTGGGCCGTCCTGAAATGGACCGAGCAGTTGCGAATTTTCGTAATAGTCGTCCACCTGAACATCAAAGGGCAGCCGCGGGTCGTGAAGGTTTGTCCCCGGCTTGTCGAACAGCGAAGCGGGGATGACGGTCACGTCGTCGTGATCTTTCGCGGAAGAGTCAACGATCGCCAACTCGCTGCGGCGAATGTCCTCGACATAGTTTTGCGCCATGTTCGTCGTCAGTCGCATGGTCCCCTCCTCGGCGAACCAGGTGGTGAGGACTTCACTGCAGAGGAGCGTGATCAGGCCGAGATGAATCAGGATGATTCCCGCGCGTTTCCAGGTGAGCTTGAAACGGACCGAGTGGGCCGCCAGCAGATTGATGAGCAGGGCGGCGATCAGCGTGTAGCCGCCGACAAATGGAATTTCCCCGGGGAACGCGAGCCCGCCCGTCGGCCGCCGCCACCAGAACAGGGCGAACGGGATCCAGCAGAACCAGGCGTGAAACATCTTGTGCTGCACGACGACGATGTCGGAGTCAATTTGCGCCCAGGTCCCGGCGAAGATGAGGACCATCGACATCGCCAGCAGCACGACCGTGAGCCGGAGCGACGCGAGCGGCTTGAGAATCTGTTTGAGCGTTTCGTTCACGGTGCAGCATCCGAAAACTGAACGGATTGAAGAAATGTCATGAATGTCTCTTTTTGCGCCGTCACAATCGCAGCCGGCCCCTGGAGCTTGAAGAACCACCATTCCGACCCGCGCGTCAGCATCGCCACGACGATCGACGAGGCACGTTGTGATTCGGGCAGCCCGGACCCTGCCACAGCGTCTCCCTGCTGCGATGCCGAATCCGAATCATGCGGCGGCTGGGCCGTATTGTCGCCGTGCATATCCCACATCATTGCATCGAGCCCGCCGATTTTCAGCGTCTGCGCGGGAATTTGCGCCTCATCCGTCAGCGGGGGCAGATTCACCTGCTGCCGCCAGCGATTGATGTTGTCGAGCACGGTGCCGGAATTTACGGGCATTCGCGCGACGATAACCGCTCCGCTCTGATTCCCAACGGGAATGTTGAAAGCGACCACGCGGAATTGATTGGCTTGCGTCTGCTGGGTCCAGCCGGCCGGGACGACGTAGCTGATTGGACTCTGCTGCGTGGCGGGCACCGCGTCTTCGGCCGGCTCTGGCGCGCCGGCTTCCTGGGCCGCGCCCTCGAACTTCAGCGAGTGAATGAATCGGTCGAAATTGTCTTTCTGTGCCGAGACCACGTCGATCGGGCCCATGAGCTTGAAGAACCATGTCTGCGTCGGCTGCGGCACGATTGCTGCCAGCATGCGCTGTTGCGGCGTGCCGTCCGAGGGAACCGCGCCAGTGAGGTCGAACACGCCTGCGGGCGTTCCCGACAGATCGGCCGAGGTCATAATCTTTTTCAGATCTTCGACCGGAGACGGTTCGAGTCCAAGCTGCTTCTGCCAGCGGTGCAAATTGTCGAGCAACGTTCCACCGGCAGAGTCGAGCGGCACCACCGTCAGCTCAACGTCGGGGTGATCCTGGGAGACTCGAAAGCTGGCATACCGCATGTCCCGCCCGGGGACATAGGTCCAGCCATCGGGCACCGTCCACTTCGGCGCGGCTATCGTGTCTCCCGCATCAGCAATCGGTTCGGAAGATACCGCCAGCGTCTTTGGAACCGAGTAGGTCTCGATCTGGTCTTTCCGATCGCAACCGGCGCTGATCACGGCAAATGTGCAGAGCGTCAGGAAGAGCAGGTAGTGCAAACGAGGCGGGGTCACTTTCAATTATACTCCGGCGGTGCGGGGGATGTTTTTCAGTTTGATCAGAACCGAAGAGAACAAAGTTCATTTCGAGGGATGCCACCGCTCAGACACCTTCGCGGCCGTCTGATCGACGAACTCCTGGAGCGACATGGCGCCGCGGATGGCGTCCGGTACGTCGAAGTACGGACGAACTGTCACCGTTTTGTCGGTTTCCTCTTTCTCGCCGATGACGAGCATCAACGGCGTCTTCCCGATCGTCGCCAGGCGGATCTTCGAGCCGATCTTGTCGGCTCCCAGATCCGCGACTGCCCGCAGGCCCGCCACTTTCAGGCTCTTGTAGACTTCCTCGGCATATGCGTTGTGCTTCTCGCTGATCGAGAGAACCGCCACCTGCACCGGCGCGAGCCACAGCGGAAACGCGCCGTTGAAGTGCTCGATGAGGATTCCCATGAATCGCTCCATGCTGCCAAACGGAGCGCGGTGAATCATCACCGGGCGATGGGCGTGATTGTCCGAGCCGGTGTATTCCAGCGCGAATCGCTCTGGAAGCACGTAGTCCAGTTGCACCGTTCCAAGCTGCCATTTTCGGCCGATGACGTCTCGAACCAGAAAATCCACCTTGGGCCCGTAGAACGCCGCCTCCCCCTCGGCTTCCTCGAAATCCACCTTCATATCGACCAGCACGTCGCGGATCTCCCCTTCCGCCTGCAGCCAGACGGCTTTGTTGCCGGCGAATTTCTCGCTCTTGGGATCGTGCTTGCTCAGGCGGATCTGCACGTCATTGAAGCCGAGCGATTTGAAGACGAACTGCACGAGTTCGATCGTCGAACGGAATTCGCCTTTGACCTGCTCGTGGGTGCAGAAGATGTGGGCGTCGTCCTGCGTGAAGCCGCGCACGCGGGTGAGACCGGAAAGCTCGCCGGACTGCTCGAAGCGATAGACCGTTCCAAACTCCGCCAGCCGAAGCGGCAGGCCGCGATAGCTGCGCGCCTCGCTGGCGTAAATCTTGATGTGATGCGGGCAGTTCATCGGCTTGAGCAGATAATCCTCGCCCGACTGGCTCATTGCCCGCGCGAAGGAGTATCGCAGCGCCGGATCGGTCTGATCCCACGGATATTTGGCCGCGTCGATCCCCGCCTGCTTCACCAGCGCCGTCTCCTCATCGCGCGAAAGCGGCTGGCGCTTCCCGTCGCGCACATCCCGCAGCGCAATCACCAGCGGGAACGCCGACTCCCGCAACAACTGCATCGTGGGAAACTGGCTCTCTTCGTAATACGGATAATGCCCGCTCGTTTTGTAAAGCTCCACCCGGCCGATGTGGGGTGTATAGACCATCTCATACCCGCGGCGAAACAATTCCGCCTGCAGAAACTCCTGCAGCAGAATCCGCACCATCGCCCCTTTGGGCTTCCACAGAATCAATCCCTGGCCGACCTGGTCGTCGATGGTAAAGAGTCCCAGCTTCTGCCCGACCACGCGATGGTCGCGCTGCTTCGCCTCCTCCGCCTGTTGCAGATGCTTCTCCAACTCCTTCTTGTCGAAGAAGCTGGTGCCGTAGATGCGCGTGAGGCGCTCGCGGGTGCTGTCGCCCCGCCAATACGCACCGGCCACGCTCAGCAGCTTGAACGCCTTGATTTTGCCCGTGCCCGGCACGTGCGGCCCGCGACAGAGATCCAGAAAGTCGCCTTGCTGATAGGTGCTGACCGACTTCTCACCCCCCTGCTCGAGTTCGTTGATGATCTCGTCCTTAAACCGCTGATTTTCCCCGTGCAGCAGGTCGCGCGCTGTACCGGGAGACACATCCTCCCGATGAAACGGCTGATTCTGATCGACGATCTTCTGCATCTCCGCCTCGACCTTGGGCAGATCCTCCGCGGAGAAACTCTTCGGCAGCTCGAAGTCGTAAAAGAACCCGTTCTCGATCACGGGCCCGATCGTGTATTGCACATCCTTGCCATAGAGATGCCGCAGCGCCTGCGCGAGCACGTGGGCGGTGCTGTGGCGCATGACGAAGAGTCCATCCGGATCACGTTCGGTAATGATCGCAACTTCGTGTGAGCCGGTCAGCGGATGAGACAGATCGACGAGTTTCCCGTCGACCTTGCCGACGATGGCCGCCTGCGCGAGGCGCTTGCCGATCGACTCGGCAAGCTGCGCCACCGTTGTTCCATCGGGGACTTCTTTAACGCTTCCATCCGGGAGCTTGATCGCCGCCATGAATCCTCTGTTCCTCAAAAAAACCGGGCGGGTATGGTCGCACGGAGGAAGTGGAGACGCAACTCTGCGGAGCGATTTGCGGAGTGACACCCGACAGCCCGGCATTGCGGCACCGTGTTTTGCCGCATCGCATGAGACGTGCCAATCCAGGGCCATGGACGCCAGCGATCTCATCACCATCGACCCGGGATTCTCGGCGGCACCCCGGTCTTCAGGCCGTCCCCCAATCGATTTCCCGGAATATCAGCAGACGCGCGTCCTCCGAACCATGAGATCAAACGGCGCAACTTCATTGGGGAATTTGCGTGAGCCTATACTGTGATTCCGAGTGATCGCAGCAGGCACCGCTCGACATCGCGCATGAGCGCGGCGCCGACCGTGCCGCCCAGCGGGCCGCGGGAGAGCCGTGACTTATGCAAATAGCTGACGTTCTCGCAACGAGCCATCGAGTCGTGCATTAGCCCACCCTGCTTAAGCCGGCAGTGTCACATGCGTGGGAGACGGGCGCAGGTTGGTGGTAATTGGGACAGCCAGAACACTGTTGGCGAGTTCGTTGCGGGCATCAAGGGACACAATCAAGGCAGGCCGAGACTTGGGATCATCGGGAAAATCGACGAGCCAGACTTCGCCACGTCGCGGGAAGGTAGCCATCCCCCAGCGCCTCGATTCAGTCGCCGTCCCATGCGCGCTGCGATTGTGGAGCGGTGGCAGCGCCCCACGCGTCATCCTCAGCGTCCGTTTCGTGCCGATAGTACGCGCGAGTGGCCATATCGAGTTCGGCGTCGGCCGAAGGATCATTCTGTTCAACAATGACCAGCGCTTCGGACTGATTTGGCAACGAGACCGGCTGCTGAGGAATGAACGCTTTGCCATCGAAAATGACGCGGATTGCAGTCACTGTCAATGAGTCTAGCCTCCGCTCGGCACTTGTCCATTGTTTGTTAACTTGCTCCATTAATCACCATTGATCAGGGAAATCAAACGAGGCCAGCGGGCCGTCTGTTATTTTCGTCGCCGCCTCACGCTTTCTGGGACGGCCGGCCCGGAGATCCCGGCTCTTGCCAACCCAGGGCGTCCATCGTGCAGGCGATCCACAGGCACGTTCCGAAACGACAGCCTCTAGCCGATCAACCGCCGCACGTGCCTCGATGCTCGGCTGCAGCAGCTTCGTCACCGAGAGCACGACCGAGACAACTTTGACGAACCATTAGCTCACGGTGTACGTCGCCGGGGTGGTGGTCTGCGCAGTTGCGCCATCCAGCGTGGCCACGATATTGAGATTAAATGTTCCGGGGACCAGTGAACCTTCGCCGAGGTAGCGGCCGCGAACGACAAAACGCTGCGATTTTCCGGCTTTGATGTGCGCGGAGAAATGATAGACAGCCGACGGCAGCGCGCCCACCGGGTACGCGTCGTCGAAGGCATCGGCCGCGATCGTCAAGTTGCCGGTTGCATCCTCGTTGCCGGTGTTTGAACCGTTCAGACCCGGCGATAAACGCCTCAACCTGCTGGTTAAACTCGTTAAATCGGTGCAAACCGATGGTGGCCGGCGTTATCTCGACGCCGCCAAAGTGTCCCACGAAGGGAGAACTCGATTTGAAGGTCTTTCTGCGGCATCTCATCCATTATCGTACACCTGCCGGTGACCGGGTGACAACCGGACAGTCGGATCGGCGCATGAGCCCCGGGCGACCATCTGCGACCGCTTGAGCTTGTGTCGCCTGGCAGCTACCTGAGGCAACTTCGACCTCATTTTCCCCCTGCGGGTTGCGAGGCTGCCTTTTCCTGCTTCACGATTTCGGCCAGGTCGCGGTCCATCGCGGCGCCGTCGAACGGCACGACGATCACCTTGCTGCCGTGACGATCGTTGCCTTTGTTCTCCTCCTTGGGAATGTCGATGACAGCAAAGGTGAAGTGCGTGACGTGGCCGTTCTCGATGAAGACCGCGGGCCGCTCTATTTTTTCCCAGTGGTTGACCGTCCCGTCGGTGTAGCGAATGAAGTCGGTTGTCGGATCGTAGGCCAGGCCGCGAAACTTCCAGTTCGTCAGCCCGTCCTCTGAGGTGAGGTGGAACGCCTTGCGCATCTTCCAACTGTTCACGACGATGTGATACAGCCCGCCGCTGTACCAGACGGCCGGGTCTTCCAGGTGCTCCTGAGGCAGGTCCTTGAGGTCTTTGTAGATGGACGGGCCCCCAACGATGTAAGGCCCGATGATGTCGTTGGCGAGCATGATCTGGCCCGAGCGCTGCACGATCATGTACTGCCCGTCGGGCCGGAGCATCGGCGTGACGTTCGAGGCATGCCACTTGGGCTGGTCCTTGACGGTGATTTTCCCCAGCGATTCCCACGGCCCGTCGGGCGATTTGGAGGCGAAGACTTCGCCGGGTCGGATCTCGCTGACGGTGACCGCATAGCGCCCATCGGGCATGATCAGGGCCGTTACGTTGTGTCCCTTGCCACCCATGTTGTCGGGCCAGAGCATGCCCGTGTCTTCGTACGGGCCGATCACGTCGTCGCTCACGGCATGGACCGCCACGGAACTGGTCCACCCCTTGTGTCCCTTGGAATGGTCCCACCGGCTGGCGAACAGATGGTATTTGCCGTCCGGAGATTTGACGATCTGCCCATCCCAATAGTCCCATTTCTGAATCGTGGGATCTTCCAACCCATTGTGCGGGTCGCGGGGCAACACGCCCGGCGCTCCCCAAACGTCCTTCGACAACGCGGCCCGGATCGGCATGGGCAGGAAGTAGTCGATGAGCGTCTTGCCCGCACCGGCCTCTTTCGACGGCACCTGCGCAAGTTTGCGCCGCAGTCAGAGCAATGGCCAACAGCAGAGTCCAGAGCAAAGGCACTAATTCAAAGCGTGCGATCACACAATCCTCCACGTAGGGTTTTGGTCCTGTTCCGCCGATGAACAACCGTGCTGCGATTGCGATCGGAGCCGCACTAACGCGAGGGCGCGCCGATAAGGGCGGCCGACAGAAGCGCTGGCGCGAGGGTCAGCGGGATCGGCAGGAAGCTCTCGGCCGCCGTCGGAGGATATCCTCCCAGAAAATGATGGAGTCGAATGAATTTTGCGCCGCATCAGGACGTCGATGATGGCCTTTCCGCACTCGGGACAGCGGGCTGAATTTTCGAGCCCCTTGAGTGAATAGCCGCATTCCCCGCAGTAAGGGTCGCCGCGCAACACCGCAGCTAAAGATGGCAGCTCCGCATTCGACATGTGCGGCATTATACCAGCACCGCCGGTGCTCCTGTGCCTTGGATGCAATGGCCGGGCTGATTATCGATTGACCAGTTTGGAGTTCGTTCAGCGGGAAACCATCTTCCCAGCCATGCCGATCGTTGCCATTGGCGGCGGTGATTTCTCGATGGAGCCGGAAAATTGCCTAAGATCATCAAAGATGCGAGCGCTCTACCAAATCATCGTCGAAGTGCGGCCCTATATCTGTGTCCGCCGAGCGGAGTCGCACAGCCTTGCCCAGCACCTCCTGGAGCATCCGTATTGGCAAGATACGGTTCGCCCTTCGCTTTCGGGCAATTCTTTGGTCGACGACCAGCTGCCGCTTCGAGATGGAATTGAGGAATCCGCCGACAAGGTCTATCTCCCATCCGGCGTGCCGGAGAGCGCGCTGGTTGTGCTGCAAAGCATCGTGGATGGCTGGGTGATGAACAAAGGCGATGCGTGAGAGATGCGAACCGCCGCGGTCCGATGCGGGAGCGCAACAGGACGGGCCCAATTCTCCGCTTCTGTCACGGGGCCGAAAAGTCGTCCAGCATTCGCGCAAGTGACATTTCTCCACTCCTGGTTTGAAATCCGCGCTTCATCGCGGCGGTAATGCGACGCTGTGCTTCGGGTGTAGTCACGAGCTCAGCAAACAGGTTGGAATCCCGACGGAACTCGTCGGCCGGTGCGAGCGTGATCGCGTTCACCCGGTCCTTCACCGCTGCTCGGCCGGCGGCCGGAAAGCTCGCGATCCGGTGGGCAAGTGATTTGACGAAACGATCAAGCTCGGCATGGGGAAGTGCTCGATTGATCCAGCCATAGCGTTCGGCCAGTTCGGCGTTGTAATCTTCAGCGCTTAAAAGCACCTCAAGGGCGCGCGAGCGACCCATGAGTCGCGCCAGATGCTGCACGGCGCCGCCACCCGGAACCTGACCAAAGCCAGCCTCGAATTGTCCGAAGATCGCGGACTCCCGAGCGGCGAAGCGCATGTCACAGGCCAATATGAACTCGCTGCCCGCCCCGCGCACGCGTCCTTCGATCTGCGCGATGGTTACGAGGCGGCTCGTGCATAAATGCCGAAACATGAGCCCGATCGACGCTTCGCCGGTCAGCTTCGCCGCCTCGTTGCGATATTCCCTCACACGCGTGATGTCCACGTGCGAAATGAAATAATCAGGATCAGCGCTTTTGAATACCAGCACTTGAACAGTGTTATCAGCCTCACTTCGCTGAATGATTGAAACGAGATCTCTCACTAGTTCAGGCCCCAGAAGATTCATCGGCGGTGCGGAAATTGTTACAAACAGGACCGGCCCGGCTCTGTTTACCTTCAGTGTCTCGAAAGCGAACGGGCCGCCGGTGCTTGCGTCATTGATGTCGTTCGCCATCTTTGGCTCCCTTAATCGATCGGTGTCAGCTTGTTCGTGGGGATTCGATGGTGCTGTGGCGCAGCCCTCCATCCCGACGGCGACCGCCATTGCCCCGGCGGCCAGGAACTGACGTCGATCCATCTCGTTTGACATTTCGGCTCCGGCCGCAGAACTCAACCGACTGCGGCGGATTTGAGGACGAGCTCGCACCAAGCCCGCAAGGCGGTGGGCGTGGTCGCCGCTGGCGTGCGCGGCTCGGCGTTGTCCATCCCTTCGTCCTTGGCCCGCATCATCTCAATATAGCCGTGGACGAAGGCGTCGGAAATGCCTTACTACCCGCCCGCAGGGGTTCGAGATCAGCAATCAGCCCCGTCTTCTCGGTCGGATGCCACCCGAGCCTTTGCTGGGTCAGGGCACTGGAGGCCAGGCCGTCCATCTGCGCGAAGAGCGCAAGCCAGCCGAAATGGGCGGCAGCGTCTTGGGGGGATTTGGAGACGACCGGAACCTTTAAGCTCCGGCCGATCGCTTCCGCGATCTGGCGCAGCGGCACGCCTTCCTCGGCGACCGCGTGATACCTCGCGCCGGCGGTGCCCTTCTCCAGCGCCAGCCTGTAGAGCCTCGCCGCATCGAGTCGGTGAACTGCGGGCCAGCGGTTCAAGCCCTCGCCCACGTAGGCGGAGACTCCCTTCTCGCGAGCCTGCGCAATCAAATAAGTGACCAGACCCGCCTTGTCCCTGTCATGCACCTGTGGCAGGCGCACCACCGACGCCCGCACGCCCTTGGCGACAAACAACAATGCTGTCTGTTCCGAAACCCGGGGAGAAGGCCAATCAGCCGGCGGCTCATCCTCCTCCGTGGTCGGTCGGCCTGGTGTGGGGTGCAGTCCGCCGCTAACGATCAGCGGGCGGTTCGAGCCAGACAGTGCGCCGCCGAGCACCTCGATTGGCGCCGGTCAATTTCGCAAACCTCCCTGAACTCCGAGAAGTCGTGAATGAAAGCGGTGTGGATCACGGCATCGCTCTTCGCAGCCCCGCTCCCCAGGCTTTCCAGGTCCTGAAGATCCCCTCGATGCACCTGCGCGCAGCGGCGGCGAGAGATTTATCGCCGGCATCGGAGCGAGAAAGGCCGAGCACCTGATGGCCCGCCTTCATCAACTCGGAGACGACTGCGAAACCAACGAACCCTGTAGCACCCGTCACGAATACACGCATGAGATTGTTCCTTCTGTGGTAAGAGTTTCGTAAAAGTTCGGCCGTGACCACCCGCTAAAACGAGGCGATGGCTTCAACCCGCGACTGACCCTGCGCCGCATTCGATACCGCTCCCCATGCCTCCCAGGTGGCCAGGCGAGCAGCGTAGGCAGCCCGCGCCGCAGGCAGGATGACGTTCCCGAGGATGACACGTAGCGGCGGATCTTTTGCGTCGACGATCTTCAGGACTGCTTCTGTTGTCGCTTGCGGATCGCCGCGTTCGATGCTCGACAACGTCGATTGCATTTGCTTGCGAAGATTGGCGTAGGCGTCCATGCCCGACGCCATCTTCCGCGACGCGGGACTTCCAAAACCGGTCGCATAGGCTCCGGGCTCCAGCAACGTCACCTTAATGCCAAACGCTTTGACCTCGTCCGCCAGGCTTTCGTGCAGTGCTTCGAAGGCCCATTTGGTTGCGCAATAGAAGCCAATCAGTGGCATCGTGATGATTCCCAGGCCGCTCGACACGCCGACGATATGCCCGCTGCCCTGTTGGCGCAGCAGCGGCAAGGCAGCCTGGATGACCCGGAGTGTGCCGAAATAATTCGTGTCAAAAACGGCGCGGACTTCAGCTTCGCTCGCTTCTTCCACCGTGCCGACCAGGGAGTAACCGGCATTGTTCAGCACGACGTCCAGCTTTCCAAAATTCGCGTGCGCCTGCCGTACAGCATGCTGAACCTGCTCAGTATCGGTGACATCCAGCGCCAGGGGGAGAACGGAGTCTCCAAAGCGCTCCTTCAGATCAGCGACGTCGGCCAAGGTGCGAGCCGTGGCGGTAACTTTATCGCCGCGCATCAGCGCGGCTTCGGTCCAGATGCGTCCAAAACCGCGAGAGGCCCCAGTGATAAACCAGATCTTGCCAGGCATGAGATACTCCTTCTGTGGTTGTTGACGAGCCGCGCGTCCCTCAATAAAGTGGAGAACGTCTCCGGTTAAGCAAGCGTAGGCGGAGACAGTCTCCGTTTTCAAGTGTAAAATTGGTGATGGCAAAGAAACGCGCGAAAACCCGGCAAAGAAAACCTCGCACGGATGCGCTGCGAAATCGGGAGCGCATCCTGGAGGTGGCCAAGGAAGCGTTCAGACGCTTTGGCGCCACTGCCAGTCTGGACAATATCGCTAAAAAGTCGGGCGTCGGACCCGGCACGCTGTATCGGCACTTTCCCAACCGCGACACTTTGATCGAGGCGGTCTATCGGAGCGAAGTCGAAAAGCTGGCCGCCGCCGAACGCAAGTTCAGTGAAACGATGCCTCCGCTCGACGCATTGCGCGCCTGGATGCTGCTGGTCGTCGACTTCATCGCCGCAAAGCGGATCATCGCACCGGCTCTCAATAGTGTTGCCGGAGGCCCCACAAAGTTGTTCGAGGGTTCGCGGTCTCTGATTCAGGCGGCAAATGACGCGCTGATCAAACGGGCAATCAGCAGCGGTGACATTCGCAGCGATCTCGATCCTGCCGATCTGCTCCAAGCGCTGATCGGCGCCTCGCACATGTCGTCCGGTTCCGGCTGGCAGCAGAGCGGCAGAAGACTTGTGGAGATCCTCATCAGCGGGGCGCAACCTCGCTCCGATCCGCATCGCATGCCGGAGAAGCAGACGTAACCAAAAGTTTTCCTGGCGGGATGGGCTGTAGCGGAATGACGCTTTGGAACCGTCTGGAGCAGTGCACCCGGGCCGGGCTGCGACTTGCTTGTTTGCGGGATTGGAGACGCTGGGAGCAGTCAGCGTCGGTGCGCCAGCATTTATGCTGAAGCAAAATAGAAACCGGGGCGCTGTTTTGTTGTCCGCCGTAAAACGACCCGTTAACCTTCGCCTCCCTATGACAAGCGGCCAACTAGCGTTTGCGATCGTGACAGCAACTCTTCTCGCAGACGGTTCGGCTGTTCTTGCGGCCGGTCCGACGCAGCCTGCTTCTGAGGTGACTGCTCTGAATGCGGCCATCGAAACATGCGTCCCTCGCCGGATTGCTCTTCTGGACGACGACGATGATGACGAGAAACGTGCTCCGTCGGCGTCTGCGGCTTCAAATGGCGGTTCCAGCCGATATTGCTTGGGGTTGCTGGATCATCGTTCCAGCTATGGCCGGGACTTTTTCCCCGATCCGTTTCTCGGGCCGGAGTTCGATGCAGAACGACAGCTTGAGTTGGATTACCTTCACAGCGAAAAGCGTGGTGTGCGCAATGACGAGATCGACGCGGGATTTCAGTGGAACATCTTCGGGCAGATGACCATCGCCGGTGAATTCGGGTGGGATTCGGAACACCAGATCAACATCCACACCGGAGCGGGCGGCGAGGGCGATGACAATCCGAACTCCCGAGGGTTTGAAAACGTGGACCTGGCGATCTATCACCCGCTCTTCCAATACGTGAGCACGGACGACTTCTTCGATTACACCGCCATTGCCCGTCTGGGCGTCGGCATTCCCACGCGAACCGCCGCTTCCGGCACCGACCTGCAGCTCACACCGTTTCTCGGGCATCTTCTTCGCATCGGCAACCACATCAGCCTCGAAGCCTGGAGCGGGATCCAGTTCACCATCGCTCCGCATCAGACCGACCAGTTGATCTATGGCGCATCGCTCGGTTATCAAATATCTCGCGAGCAATTGCCGCTGCCGTTCATCGAAAAACTCACGCCGATCATCGAATTGGATGGTCAGTCTTCACTCTCCAGCCAGGGGCAGGACGCGCTGTTCGGCGTCGCCGGCGCGGATGTCAATTTTCGCTCGCTGGGCCAGTTCGACCCTCACGTGGAGATCGGCTGTCAGCTCCCGATCGACCAGGGCGCTCGTGACGAATTGCGATGGGGTATCATCACCGAGGTATTCGTGGAGTTCTGAGGCGTGCTGTCATTTGCAACACTCCGTATGCGGAAGTGATCCTGCGGGGGATCAAGCCGAACGCGTTGTTCTGGCGATATAAGGCGGCCTCGGCACCTTTGTGCTCGGCTTCATAGGCTTCCAGAGCCTCCTTGAGTTCCTGTGCTTCCTTGTCGGTATTGCCCTGGTGATTGCAGCCATTTCTCACATCCTTCCATCCGCCCATGCGAGGATCAATCGTGCGGCGTCCAGGAATGATCCCGCGTCTTCCGGACTGCCTGGCCGGGTTCGTAGCGCAGATCCGTCGACCAACTGCTCACCAGCGAGATGTGTCGATTCTCCGCAACCGGTAGACGCCCGATTCGTTGAACGACACGGTCACGCAGCCATTTAAGGGGCAACAACCACGGCCGGGGCCTAGCCTTGAACTCCCGGCGTTCGTCGCCGAAGTTTGCGCGATGTAGTGAAAAAAAGAGTTCGAAAACCGCTGTCGCATTTCAAAAACGCGGTTTACTGTGTAACTTGGGCTAGGCTCTGTCTGATCCGCCAAAGTCAGATCCTCAGGAATTTCGCTACTTCACGCCGCGGTTCCTCATCGGGTACCAAAGCAATCCAACGACGCACTCGTTTAACGGAGCAACATAATGACCGCACAATCACGTCCCATTCCTCCGCTGCCTGAGCAACAACAGGATCGCGTACCCGGCCGCACTGCGGAGATGAACCCCAGGCCCGACCACGGCGAGAGCAGCTACAAGGGCTCTGGCAAACTCGACGGGAAGGTGGCGGTCATCACCGGTGGTGACAGCGGCATTGGCCGGGCGGTTTCCATCGCGTTTGCACGCGAAGGCGCCGACGTCTTGATCGCCTACCTCAACGAAGACGACGATGCCAACGAGACCGCCCGCTGGGTCCGCGAAGCGGGCCGCAAGGCGCTCACCGTCCGCGGCGACCTCGCAGACCACGCGCACTGCCGGAACATCATTCAGCAGGCGGTGGACGAGTTCGGCCGGGTCGATGTGCTGGTGAACAACGCGGCGTTTCAGAAGTCGCACGAATCGATCGACGAGATTACCGACGACGAATGGGACTACACGTTTGATGTAAACATCGGAGCGATGTTCCGGCTCACGAAGGCCGCCGTGCCGCACATGAAGCCGGGCAGCGCGATCGTGAACACGACCTCGATTAATGCCGACAGCCCCAAACCCACGCTGCTGGGCTACGCCGCAACGAAGGCGGCGATACAGGATTTTACCGGGGGGCTGGCGCAGCTGCTGGCGGAAAAGGGGATTCGCGCCAATTGTGTAGCGCCGGGGCCGATCTGGACGCCGTTGATTCCTGCGACGATGCCCGTCGAAGAGGTCAAGACCTTCGGTCAAAGCGTCCCGATGAAACGGCCGGGACAACCGGCGGAACTGGCGCCAGTTTACGTCCTGCTCGCATCGGACGAGGCGAGCTACGTCTCGGGCGCGACAGTCGCCGTCACCGGCGGAAAGCCGATCCTCTGACTCCGTGCCTGATTGGCTGCCGTGAACACAGGATATTCCTGATATTTCCATTTCGTCTTGTCGTGTATGTTTTCCGCCGTGCAGACTTTTCTCCCTGCCGTGTGGCAATGGGAGAAGGCGCATGCCGGTCCCCGGGGTCACGTACACGCACCTCAGCGTGTTCTTGTTCCGGAGTACGCAGGGGCACCGGCGAATCATCGCCGATCATGCGGGCAACCTGACACGAGCGCGCTGGAGCAGTTTCATTTGACGAACCAATTTGTCCGACGTGGCCTGGCAGGCGACCCTGTTAACGGTCCCTTGCGCGAGCGCACGTATCGCGAGCTCGCCGAAGCCCTGCGGTCACGCATCGAGCCCATCCTGCGCGAGTGGGAAGGCCTGGTGCGGACGCACGTGCCGCCCGCCAGCGATGTGAGCTTCGCCGAAGTGCTGGACCACCTTCCGGAAATCCTTAATAACATGGCCGACGCTTTGTTTTCCGACGACGTCCTGGAAATTAATCATCTGTTTCAACGCTCGCCGGAGCAGGGAATTCATCGGTTTCAGCTGCATTACGACGTTACGCAACTGGCGACGGAGGACCGGATGCTCCGGCGGTTGATCCTCGAGCATGTCGACGACGCGCTGGGTCGCAGAAAGACCATTGAGGAAGAGACGGCATTGAATTGGGCAATCGACCTGATGGGACAGCAGGCGATGGTTGCCTTCGTCGGCCATCAGAACCAGCGGCTGCGAGAGACCGCCGAAGCCGAATTAAGATATCTCTCTTTCCTGTCACACGATCTCAACGGCAATCTTAACAACATTTCTCTTTCGCTTCACATTCTTCGGCAGCGGCTTGCGCGCGGGCGGGATTCGCCGCTGATGTTGAGTTACTGGAGCCGCAACGCAGGGCATTGTCGAAACGATGCGGGGAATGGCGAGACTGCTGCAGGTTGAGCGACTTCGGCATCAGGCGGGGGAGCCCAAGACCGGCACGGTCGAGTTGAACCATCTTGCCAGCCGTATCGTCAGGCAATTTGCCGGAAAAGCGGAACAGAAGAATCTCACGCTGGCCATCGATGTTCCCGCGACGGCCCGAGTGAATAGTGACCCTGAACTCATCCGACTGGTGCTGCAAAACCTGCTCTCGAATGCCGTGAAGTATGCCACCCGCGGCGTAGTACGTGTTCAGGCCGCGCAGAAGATGAGCCCGGGCAACGGCATTCGCTGGGTTCTCTCGGTGTCCGATGAAGGGCCTGGGATCGCACCGGACAAGCTGCATGTTATTTGCGACGCTTCCAATGCGGCGAACAGGGCCAGCATGGCACGGGGCTCGGACTCACCATTGCCTCGCGGGCCGCAAAACTTTTGAACGCGGAGCTTACCGTCGACTCAACGCCTGGCGTTGGCTCGGTATTCCGGCTCACTTTCGCGCCGCAACCCGTTGGCGGCTAAACGGAGCTGAATCTCTATTGGGATAAAAGACTCCCGAAGGAGTACGCAATGGCGAAGTCAAAAAAGAACGGCATGCATGGGGGCAAAAATCGGAAACAACGCGGCCGCTCGTCCATCACCAAGTTAACCGGCCCCTCCCCGACGCACCCGATGAACGAGGAGGCAGCCTTGACGGAAGTGAACCGCAGCGTCACCGCAAGCGGGAATATGAACAAGCACCGCGGCGACCGCCGCGACATGAGCAAGACCTAAAACGAACACCACCAAGCACTCCGCACGCGGTGGCAGCGCCCGAAAAGACGTCTCCACCCGAGCGAGATAGCCGGACGGACTTGCCGCCGGTGATGGCGGGCTGATTCGTTCCGGTTCGCGGATCTTTCGAACTCTCGCACGTCGTTTTCCTGCTACGATCAGCTTGATGTTCCGCTTTGCCGCTGTTCACAAATCCTACGACGGCAACCCCGTACTCCATGACATCAGTTTCACCACGCCCACCGGCAGAAACACCGTACTGATTGGTCCCAGCGGCTGCGGCAAATCGACCGTCTTCGGGCTGATGACCGGATTGCTGCGACCGGATGCGGGCTCGATCACTTTCGAAGACCAGACTATTACATCTGCGCGCCTGCCGTCGATCCGTCGCCGGATCGGCTACGTGATTCAGGATGGCGGGCTCTTTCCCCATCTGACGGGGCTCGCCAACGTCACGATCATGGCTCGGCATCTCCGCTGGTCCGCCGAAAGGATTCGTCAGCGCCTGGAGGAACTCTCGTCGCTGGCGCGCCTCTCCCCGGGACTGCTGTCGCGCTACCCGGGTGAAATGTCCGGCGGTCAGCGGCAGCGCGTCTCGCTGATGCGGGCACTGATGCTCGACGCCGACGTGTTGCTGCTGGATGAGCCGCTGGCGGCGCTGGATCCGATGGTGCGCGCCGAACTGCGGGACGATCTGGCCGCTATCTTCCGACGCCTGCAAAAAACGGTGATCCTCGTGACGCACGACATCAACGAGGCGGCTTTCTTTGCGGATCAGATCATCCTGATGCGTGCCGGCAGCATCGTGCAAACGGGAACGGCCGATGATCTGTTCAATCGCCCGGCCGAATCGTTCGTCAGCCAATTTGTACGAGCACAGCAGTCCCATACCCCCGTCAGGGAAGACGCATGAAGTGTGCTGGGCTGTCTGCAAACTCCCTGATCATCGCGCTCTGCGTCTGCGCGGCCTGTGCCGCTGCCTCCCCAGCGGCGCAAGAGATACGCGTGGGATCAAAAGTGTTCACCGAAAGCGTTATTCTCGGCGAACTTGCAACGCAGCTTGGCCGCCAGTCGGGCGTCGATGCCATTCATCGCAGCCAGCTTGGCGGCACGCGCGTGTTGTGGGACGCGCTGCTCAGCGGACAAATCGATGCGTATCCCGAATACACCGGCACCATCACGCAGGAGCTGTTGCCGGGCACGCCCTCGGACCCGATCGCTCTGCGCGCTGCTCTGGCGCAACATGGCATCGGCATGACGCGCCCGCTCGGTTTTAACGACACGTACGCGATCGGCATGCTCGAATCGCTCGCTGCCCGACTGAACATTCAAACGATCGGCGATCTGCGAAGTCATCCGGAGCTTCGCATGGGATTCAGCAACGAATTCCTCGAACGCAAGGACGGCTGGCCCGCCGCGCGCGCCGCCTACCGCCTGCCGCAGACGAATGTGACCGGACTGGATCATGACCTGGCCTACCGCGCGATCGCATCCGGGAAGACTGATGTGATGGATCTCTACTCCACCGAGCCGGAAATCGCGTTCTATCAACTTCGCGTGCTCGAGGACGATCAGCATCTGTTTCCCGAGTACGACGCGGTCTATCTGTATCGGCTCGATCTGGATCAGCGGGCGCCGGCGTTCGTGAAAGCAATCAGCCGGCTCGAAGGACTGATCGACGCGCCGCGCATGATCGCGATGAACCGCGCGAGCAAGCTCGACAAGGTTCCCGAGTCGCGGGTCGCCGCCGATTTTCTGCTCGCCCGGCTGCAGATGAAAACGGGCGCGAGCGAGAGAAGCGTATGGAGCGGCCTGCTCATGCGAACGCGCGAGCATCTGCTGCTGGTCGGCATTTCGCTGGCGGCGTCCATCGTGATCGCGGTCCCATTGGGCGTGCTCGCCTTTATCCGGCCTCGCCTGGGGCACGTCATCCTCGCGACGCTTGCCGTGATTTACACGATTCCCTCGCTCGCGCTATTGGTCTTCATGATTCCCCTCTTCGGCATCGGCACGTGGCCGGCCATCGTCGCGCTGTTCTTGTATGGGCTGCTCCCGATTGTTCGCAATACGCACGTGGGTCTTGCAAGTATCCCGCCGGGATTGCGTGAGAGCGCCGTTGTGCTTGGCCTTTCGCCCATGGCGCGGCTGCTGCAAATCGAACTGCCGATGGCGGCTCCATCGATTCTCGCGGGAATCAAAACGGCGGCAGTGATCAACGTCGGCACCGCGACGATCGGCGCGTTGATCGGCGCCGGCGGATATGGTCAGCCGATCCTCACCGGCATCCGTCTCGCGGACAACCGCCTGATCCTGCTCGGCGCCGTCCCGGCCGCAATTCTCGCGCTGCTGGTGCAGGGCGGCTTCGGGCTGCTGGAGAAACTCTTCGTGCCCCGCGGACTCCGACGGAAAGCGCGTTCGTAAATGACGTTGTGCTTCCCCAGGATACGAGGGGAGGAGGCAGGAAAGCAGCTCTGGGGTTTTTCTCCGCGCCCCGCACCAATTCGGAGTGAAATCACCGAAAGAATCGACGATGCCTGATTGTGTATGTTCCGCTAAAATAGCCGAACGAACGCCGGAGAACCGAGCAATGCATCAACATCGCAAAGGAATCAACCTCGCTTCCAAGCCAAGCGGAGAGGGCTGTGTCGAGTGCCTTGCCGAGGGTGGCTGGTGGTTTCACCTGCGCCGATGCGCCGAGTGCGGACACATCGGATGTTGCGACAGTTCTCCCAGGCAACACGCGTCGCGTCATGCGCAACAGACCGGTCATCCCGTGATTGCCAGTTTCGAGCCAGGGGAGGACTGGTTTTACGACTACGAAGAGGACCAGATGATCGAGGGCGCGGAGCTGCCGCCGCCTCATGCGCATCCGGAGAATCAGCCGACACCCGGCCCCAAGGGGAAGGTTCCTTCGGACTGGCAGTCGCTGCTGCATTGAAGCGTGTGAGCAATTCGACAGCGTCCGCCGTGGTCGTTGTCGCCAGAGGGCTATCCCAACTGAACGGCCAAAGTGTCTGAAACATTTCTCCACCGCGCCGGCAGCGCAATACGGGCCTATCCTTATTTCACCATGACCACGCTCTCCAACGAGGCGACGAAGATCGGACGGACGAACGACGCCGCGCGGGAGTCGCAATTGGGGCGCTATGCTGCGGTGCGGAGTTTGACGGAGCAGCTGTGCGAGCCGCTCGTCATTGAAGACTACGTCGTGCAATCAATGCCCGATGTCAGTCCGACGAAGTGGCATCTTGCCCACACGAGCTGGTTCTTCGAAACTTTTCTGCTCAAGCCATACAGCAAACAGTACGTCGAATTTGATCCGCATTTTGGCTACCTGTTTAATTCCTACTACAACACGATCGGCGACCGGCACTGCCGGCAAAACCGCGGGCAACTGAGCCGGCCGACCGTGCAGGATGTCTACGCGTATCGGCGGCATGTCGATCAACAGATGCGCGAGCTGCTGGGCGGTGCATCACCTGCACTTGGTGACACGCTCGCGCCGCTTTTGGAGATCGGGCTGCATCACGAGCAGCAGCACCAGGAGCTGCTGATCACCGACATCAAACACGTTTTCTGGGTGAACCCGATGCGGCCGGCATATCTCCCCGCGCCGATCCGCGAAGTCGGGAATGTCGCACCCGCGTCCTGGGTCGCCTTTGATTCGGGACTGCGCGATATTGGCCACGACGGCGCCGGCTTCGCGTTCGATAATGAAAGCCCGCGACATCCCGAATATGTCGCGGCGTTCCACCTGGCATCGCGTCTGGTGACCAACGGCGAATACAAGCAATTCATCCACGACGGCGGCTACCGCAAGCCGGAGCATTGGCTTTCCGCCGGCTGGGCGACCGTGCAGGCGGAGCAGTGGCAGGCGCCGCTCTATTGGATTGAGCAGAACGGAAGCTGGTCGAATCACAGCTTGGGCGGGCTGCGACCTGTGGCAGACGATGAGCCGGTTTCCCATGTCAGCTTTTTTGAGGCCGACGCATTTGCCCGCTGGGCTGGTTCTCGGCTGCCTACTGAAGCGGAGTGGGAGTTCGCCTCGGCAACGCTCGATCCAACACAAGGCCCGTTCGTTGAATCGAAAACTTTCCACCCCGCCGCCGTGGCGGAACATCGCGGGCTGCAGCAGATGTTCGGCGATCTCTGGCAATGGACAAGCAGCGCCTACCTGGCCTACCCCGGCTTCCGCCCGCCGGCGGGCGCGCTGGGCGAATACAACGGCAAATTCATGTGCAATCAGTTCGTTTTGCGGGGCGGGTCCGTCGCCACGTCGCGTACGCACATCCGCCGAACCTACCGCAACTTCTTCCCGCCAGACGCACGATGGCAATTCAGCGGCTTCCGACTGGCGAGGGATGCATGAGACGGGAAAAGCGTTCGAACCATGGCGGCGTTGAGCTTCTGTCGCCGCCGATCAAGTTGCTCGATTTTCACCCCGCCGCTCACGACGTTCGCGCCGAGGTGCTGGCCGGGCTGACCAAACCGCGCAAGACGCTGCCGTGCAAACTCTTCTACGACGACCGCGGCTCCCGGCTCTTTGATGCAATTTGCAATCTGCCCGAGTATTACCCGACACGCACGGAAGTCGCGATCATGCGCGCATATGCCGACGAAATGGTCGAGGCGATGGGCTCGCGTGTTCTGCTGGTGGAATACGGCTCCGGCAGCAGCCTCAAAACGCGCATTCTCCTGGATCACCTGTCCGACGCTGTTGGCTACGTCCCGATCGATATTTCCCGCGCCCATCTGATGCACGCGGCCCGCGCGCTTGCTGCCAGCTACTCCGATCTCCCGATCCGCCCCGTCTGCGCGGATTACACGCGCCGGTTTTGGCTGCCATCATTTGACGAAGAGCTGCCCGCGCGGACCGTCGCCTACTTTCCCGGTTCGACGATCGGCAACTTCGAGCCCGAATCAGCGCTGGCGTTCCTGAAATCCGTCCGCACGACCTGCGGCCCCGCCAGCGGCCTGCTCATCGGCGTCGATCTCAAGAAAGACCCCGCCCTCCTTCACGCCGCCTACAACGACGCGGCCAACGTCACCGCCGCCTTCAACCTCAATATCCTCCGCCGTATCAATCGCGACATCGGCTCGAATTTTAACGCCGATGCATTCGCGCATTATGCATTCTACAGCCCGGCGAATGGGTGCGTGGAAATGCACTTGGTGAGCCGACAATCCCAGATTGTCGATCTGAGCGAGGGCGTCAGCGTCCGATTCGAAGATGGGGAAAGTATTCACACCGAAAGTTGTTACAAATACACGATCGACTCTTTCGAGACGTTAGCCGCCGCGGCCGGTTACCGGCGCGAGGCGGTGTGGACAGACCCGCTAGGCTGGTTCAGCGTCCAGTATTTCAGGTCGAGCGCCTGACCTCTCAAAGAGTTGCCGGCCGAAGGGTAAACCGGATTTCGGTTGCGACGGGCGGGCTCCAGGCTAAAATTCAAAGGTATGGCAACACTCACAGTCAATCTCGCGGAAGACCTCAAAGTGTGCGCCGAGACGCAAGCATCGGAAGCGGGGTTTCCCTCGGTTGATGCCTATATTGCCAGTTTGATCCAGGGAAATGACACGCTCGCGATCGATCCCGAGCTTGAAAGCGAACTGCTGAGAGGACTTGATAGTGGGCCGTCGGTTCCCCTCACATCTGATTTACTCAATGACGTCAAGCGTCGTGCCCGGCAGGGCTGAACCTCAGCGGAGTGTCGGTGTCGCGTACGCCTCCTCATCCGCTTCGCATCCGTCCGCGGGCTGCTTTGGATTTGGAGGAAATAGTCCGTTATCTTGACGGCCATTCCACGGGATGGTTTATTAGCTGAGTTCTACAAGTCCGCGACACGGCTTGCGGAGATGCCGGGCCTTGGTTCGATTCGGCGAAAAACGCGGGCGACTCAAAGGGCTTCGTTCGTGGCCGCTCACATCATTCGGTCCGTACGTTCTGTTCTACCTCCCGCTTCCAGACGGCGGCGTTGACGTCGTTCGTGTGCTTCATGGATCACGCGACGTGAACTGGGCAATCCGAAACTCGTGAGAACCCCAGTTCATGCCGCACGTGCCTGGCCCTCGTCTTGCCCCCCGCCCCCCTGCCGTTTAGAGTGCGATCAACCTGAAACCGCCGGTGTCTGGCTGTTGCCGCAAACCTATCCGATTCGGAGCGCTGATCATGCGATGGTCCCTTTTTGCCGTCTCGATTCTTGCGATTGCCTTCCAATCGCTCCCGGCCTGGGGCGATGACGACATTGTTGTCGGCGAATATGGCTCCATGACCGGCTCGGAGGCCACGTTTGGCATCTCTACAGACGATGGCGTCAAGCTGGCGGTGAAAGAATTTAACGACAAGGGGGGCCTCAATGGCAAGAAAATCAAGCTGATCGCGTACGACGACAAAGGCACTCAGCAGGAGGCCGTCAGCGCGGTCACCCGGCTGATTCAACAGGACCATGTCGTCGCCGTGATCGGCGAAGTCGCTTCGAAAATGTCCATCGCCGGCGGCACCGTCGCGCAGCGGCTGGCCGTTCCGATGATCTCTCCCTCCAGCACCAACGCCAGGGTCACCGCAATCGGCAATATGATCTCGCGCGTCTGCTTCATCGATTCGTTTCAGGGATACGTCGGGGCGAGCTTTGCGAAAAACAAACTCGGATTCGACACGGCGGCGGTGCTCTACAACCGCGCACAGCCGTACTCGAGCGGGCTGCGAACGGATTTCACCAAGGCGTTCAAAAAGCTTGGCGGGAAGGTATTGACCGAGCAGGCATACTCCGACGGAGACAACGATTTCTCCGCCCAGCTCACCGCGATTCGCGAGGCGGCACCGCAGTTCATCTACATCCCCGGCTATTACACCGAAGTGGTCAACATCGCCCAGCAGGCGCGGAAGCTGGGGATCACCTGCCCGATGCTCGGCGGCGATGGATGGGTTTCCGATGAACTCAAAAACGCCGGCCACGCGCTGGATGGATGCTACTTCTCCGATCATTATTCGAAGGAAGACAATCGCCCGGAGGTGAAGGAGTTTCTCAAGAAATTCAACGCCGCGTACGGCCAATCACCCGACAGCATGGCGGCCCTTGGGTATGACGCCGCGAATCTGCTCTTTGACGCAATGGGCCGCGCCAAGAGTCTGGATGGGAAAGATCTGGCGGCTGCAATCAACGGCACCAAGGATTTCAAGGGCGTCACTGGCTCAATCACGCTCGATGAAAATCGCAATGCGAAAAAACTCGCGGTCATCCAAAAAATGGATAACGGGAGCTTTTCGTTCTATGCCATCGTTGAACCTCCCAAGTAGACGGACGACGCTTCGAGTCTGCAAGATCGCGTGAATCATTTCCTTCAGACGCTCGTGCAGACGCTGACCGATGGGATTGCCGTCGGAGCGCTCTACGCCCTGATCGCCCTGGGCTACACGCTGGTCTTTGGGATTCTGCAATTCATCAACTTCGCACACAGCGATATCTTTGCGCTGGGCGCCTGGCTCAGCTACGCGTTGGCGATCGGACTCACTCGCGCCGCCAGCCATGGTCCGGCATTTCTCGGCCACCCCGTTTTTCTCGCAATCGCGGTGCCGGTCGGCGCAATTGCGCTCTGCTCGCTGGCAGGGTTTTGCATCGAGCGATTTGCCTACCGCCCGCTGCGCGGCGCACCGCGATTAAACGTGCTGATCACAGCGATCGGCGTCTCGCTGCTGCTCGAGAACACCGGCCAGCTCGGTTGGGCGTTTGGGCCATATCCCAAAGAGGTGCCGCAGATTCTGCCGGACAAGGTGCTGTTCGCGATGGCGGGCGTGCAGGTGCGGCTGGTTGACGCGACGGTTCTCATCGCCGCGATCATCCTGATGGCCGCGATGCAATTTCTCATTTACCGCACGAAATTCGGGATGGCGATGCGCGCCGTCTCGTTCAACGTGAAAACCGCCGCCCTCATGGGGATCAACGTGGATCGCGTGATTTCCATTACGTTTGTCACCGGCTCGGCCCTGGCGGCGGCGGCTGGATTTCTCTACTCAATGAAATATTCGCAACTGCAGCAGACCGCTTCCTCCGTCTGGGTGCTGCTCGGATTGAAAGCATTCGTCGCCGCGGTGGTCGGAGGCATCGGCAACGTGCGCGGCGCCATGCTCGGCGGGCTCCTCATCGGCCTGATTGAATTCTTCGGCGTGCAGTATCTCTCCAGCGACTATCGCGATGTCTACGTCTTTATGGTGTTGATCCTGGTCCTGCTCGTCCGCCCGCAGGGATTGCTCGGCTCGCGGGTCATGGAGAAGGTGTGACCCCAGCCAGAACCACGTACCGCCCGCCAATCTGGACTGCCGCGCCGCGGGCGTTGTGGCCGGTCGCGCTCGCACTGGCACTGGCAGCTCTGCTCTATTTCATCGTCGCGCCGCGCATCGGCGGATTCGGATCGGATCTGCTCGTGAACTCAGGGATTGCCATCATCCTGGCAACATCGCTGACGGTCGTGAACGGGTTCACCGGGCAGTTTTCCATCGGTCATGCCGGGTTCATGTCGCTTGGCGGATACACCGCCGCGACGATTGTCTACTACGGCTCTTACCGTCTCTTTGGCGACTTCGATTTCCACGGCGGTCTGCTGAGTTGGACCGGCGCGGCGTGCGCGGGGCCGTTGCTGACTAAAGGTGACGGGCTGTTCGTGCTCGCCTGCATCAGCGGAGCGATCGTCGCGGGAATCGCTGGTTGGATCGTCGGCTTGCCCTCGCTGAGATTGCGAGGGGATTACCTGGCGATCGTCACGCTCGGCTTCGGCGAGATCGTTCGCGTCATCATTCAGGGAACACCCGATCAGCTCGACGTCACCTCCACCGATCCAAGCCTGGCCGATCTCTCTTTTCCCCGCCTGCTCATCCATCTGGGAGGAGCTTTGGGCTTCAGCGGCGCACCGGCCTACAGCACGGTGTTCTGGGTCTGGCTCGCCGTCGCGATCACCTTGTCGGCGATCATCCGCCTGAAACAATCCAGCTACGGCAGAGCATTGCTTTCCGTCCGCGAAGACGAGATCGCCGCCTCAGCGATGGGCGTCAACATCACCAGGTATAAGGTGCGTGCATTTGTCTTCTCCGCGTTTTTCGCTGGACTGGCAGGAGGGCTGTACGCATTGAAAGTCGGCACGATCAACGCAGGGGAGCTGGCATTCCAGAAAAGTTTTGACATCGTCATCATGGTCGTGCTCGGCGGGCTCGGATCGGTCTCCGGCGCGGCGATCGCCGCAGTGATTCTGACGCTGCTCCCCGAACTCTTGCGCGATCCCCCAAGCTTGTGGCCGTGGGGGCTTGTCGTTGCCGCCGTCATTGCTGTATTGATCGGGTTGTTCGCGCCGCGCAGCGCGGGCCGCTGCTGACGCTCGCCGGCGTCTGCGCGGGCTGGGAACTGCTGCGATGGGCGCGGCGCGAGCCGGGATCAGCTTGTCGGATTATCGCATGGTGCTCTATGCGCTGATGTTGATCATGATCATGATCGTCCGCCCGCAGGGATTGTTCGGGGTCCGCGAAGTCTGGGACTATCTTCCGGACTCCTGGCAGTTCTGGCGAAGCAAATCCGCCGTCGCGCTCCCGGCAGGAGCGCCCGCATGAGCGAAACGCCGGTGCAGCAAAGCAGGGCTAACGGTCTTGTGCCCTCCCTCCCCCGGAGTACCAGGGGAGGGGGGAAGACCTTATCACCATGAATGATGTGCTCCCTGACAAATCGGCGAGCGTGGCGAGCAATACGTTGCTCCAAGTGCAGAATGTCTCGATCGCCTTCGGCGGACTCAAGGCCGTGCAGAATTTTAATCTCTCGCTTCCGCCGGGAAGTCTTCATGGACTGATCGGGCCGAACGGCGCGGGCAAAACCACCGCGTTCAACGTGCTGACAGGCATCTATCGGCCAGACACCGGGTCCGTGCGCCTCCACGGGCAGCGCCTGGATGGCAAGCGCCCGCACCAGATCGCACATGCCGGCCTCGCCCGGACATTTCAGAACATCAGACTTTTCGGCGAGCTGTGCGTGCTCGACAATGTTCGCGTCGGCGGACAGATGCGGCATCCTCACGGCTTGTGGAGCACCATCCTCCGCACCGGCGGATACGTCGCCGCCGAACGTGCAATCAACCAGCACTCCCTTGAACTGCTCGACGTCTTCGGTCTGCGGCAGCAATCGAACGAACAGGCAAAGAATCTGGCCTACGGCAATCAGCGCCGGCTGGAAATCGCCCGGGCATGGCGACATCCCCGCAGGTATTGCTCCTCGACGAGCCGGCCGCGGGAATGAATCCGCGGGAAAAGATCGAGCTGATGAACCTCATCCGTTTCATCCGCGACAAATTCTCCCTGGCGATCCTGTTGATCGAACACGACATGACGCTGGTGATGAGTGTCTGCGAACGAATCACCGTTCTCGATCACGGAGAGATCATCGCGGAGGGAACGCCCCCGGAAATTCGGAGCGATCCGAAGGTGATCGAGGCGTATCTTGGAGAGCCGGGGGACATCGAGGACCAGACTCCAGATCAAACCATTCGGGAGCTGCGAACATGACAAAGCATGACGTCAATCGCCGCGATTTTATGGCTGCGGGAATGGTGTCCGCGATGATTGCCTGCATTGCGACGGAGCTGCGCAGGTGATACGCAGACCACGCGGCCGCTGGGCGCCGACAACCCGCGGGGCCCGGCCGTGGCCTCGGCTTCCTCTGCCGGCACAAGCAGATTGCGTGACCTTGACGGGCATTTGAAAGTACTGCAGAAGCTGACGTCGGAAACCCGCAACCCTGACAATACGCACTCGATTATCCTGCAGCACATTCTGCCGACGACGGTCGAGTTCATCGAGCAGGTGAACAGCGTCTACCCCGTCGACCTGGTCATCGCGATCTCCTACTCGGCAGACCAGAAAACCGTGGCGCTGCTCAAAGCGAAGGGATATGACGTCTACGTTCCGCCCGACATCGAATTCATGCTCAACGACCTGTGGAAGCTCGCCGTCGAGCGCATCAGCCGGGTGAAATACCCGGCGCTCATCCAGGAAGTTGGCGGCTACTTCGCCGACTGGACGCACGAGCTTGCGAAATGCCCGAACTTCAAGGGCTGCGTCGAAGACACCAAAAATGGGCTCTGGCGCTACCAGGCCGCGGCCCGCAAGAATCCGCTAGGGGTGCCCGTGCTCTCGATGGCGGACACACCACTCAAGCGCGTCGAGGATTCGCTCATTGGCGACGCGTGCGTCTATAGCCTTGAAAAGGCCATGCGGACTCAGATGTCCTCCATTCTCGACGGGATGCGCTGCGGTGTCGTGGGATGGGGAAACATCGGCAAATCAGTCGCGACGGCGTTCAAAGGACGAAACGCCGTCGTCGATATCTACGACATCGACCCGGTCGTAACGATGCTCGCCTATGGCCGGGGCTTCTTCCCGATCCCCCTGGCGCAACTGCTTCGCGAATCCGACATTGTCATGGGCTGCTCCGGCAGAAGATCGATCCGCGTCGCCGATCTCCCGGATTTCAAGGACGGAATCATCCTCTGTAGCGCATCATCCAAGAACATTGAGATTGACGTTGAGGGATTGGCGAAGCTGTGCGACATCAAAGATCTCACGCCTCAGCACGACGGCGCATGCCCGATCGAAAGGTACACGGTCAGGGAATCGGGAAAGTGCTTTTACGTGCTGGAGCATGGAACGCCGATCGATTTCCTCGATATGCCGCTGCAGGGCGCAATACTCGACTGCACGTGCTCCGAACTGTTCGCTTGCATGCGCGAATTGGCCGCCGGAAATTGCAAGCCGGGCGTCGTCGAGCTCACCGCCCCGCTCCAGATCGTCGTGGCGAAGCACTGGCTCCAGGTCTATCCCGATGCCTTCTCCCAACCCGGCGTGGAGAAGGACAAAACGTTCTTCTATCCAGAGAGCCTCGAATGGATGTAGCCATATGCCCGTTAACATAGAAATAAAGGCAAGAGCCCATGACCCCCAGCGCCAGGAAGCGCTCGCAGCCGCGCTGGCGACCGCGCCTGCGGAATCACTCCATCAGGTCGATACGTTTTTCCTCGCGCCGTCCGGACGATTGAAGCTGCGCCAACTCAGCACCGAAAGGGGCCAACTGATTCATTACGACCGCGAGGACATCGCCGGCCCCAAGTCCAGCCACTTCTCCCTCGTTGAGACCACTGAGCCCGCCGCGTTGCGCGGATCCTGATTGCCGCGCTGGGCGTTCGCGGCGAAATCCGGAAGCAGCGCACGGTCTACTTCGCCGGCCAGACTCGCATTCACTTCGACCGTGTCGAGGGTCTTGGAGACTTTATCGAGCTGGAAGTCGTGCTCCGCCCAGAGCAAACCGAGCCGCAGGGAGAGCAGATAGCCCGTCGGCTGATGACTCAGTTAGAGATTCGTCCCGCTGACCTGATTAACGGCGCCTATCTCGATCTGGCGTTGGCCGCGTTGAACTCGTGAATCTACGAATTCCGTCACTCGGGCATTCGACAATCGGATTTGATTCTGCTCTGCTGAAATCCTTGTCGTTCGCCCGGCAAACCCCCACCCCAACCCCGCTCCGGAGTACCAGGGGAGGGGGAAAACAAGCGACGGCGAGAGGATTTCAGCAGAGCAATTGATTCCGGTTTGGGGTTTCGTCATTCGGATTGAGTCCGCTATTCTCCCCGATGTGCTTCTCAGGATCGACAACCTCCACGTCGCCTACGGCTCGATCAAAGCGCTGCACGGCATCTCGTTGAAGATCGACCGGGGAGAAATCGTCGCGCTCATCGGCTCCAACGGAGCCGGCAAAACCACGCTCCTGCGAACCATCAGCGGTCTGCTGCGCCCCACCGCCGGCGAGATGCGATGGAACGCGAACGGCCCATCATTCGACCCGGGCGTTGGCGAATTTCTGGGCGAGAAGGAACGAACTGCGCTTGCACGACCGGAATTGCAGGCTGGAAGCCCGCACCACAATGTGCCGCCCGAAAATTCGCGCACGCTCGTGGAGCCAGCATCTTCTCCCGACGCCCCCGCGGAAGTGCGATACGCTCCCTCCAAACTGCGAAGCGGAGCAGATCTCGCGGCGCTTGCGGCGCATGAAATCGTTCGGCTCGGCATCAGCCACGTTCCCGAAGGCCGGCAGATTTTCCCCGACCTGACCGTTCGCGAAAATCTGCTCCTCGGCGCATACCAGCAGACATCGCGCCCGCAGTTGCAGACCGATCTGGATCGTTGTTACGCCCTCTTCCCGGTCTTAGCCGAGCGCACCACCCAGCGCGGCGGCACGCTCAGCGGCGGCGAACAGCAAATGCTCGCCATCGGCCGGGCCCTGATGGCCCATCCCAAGCTGCTCCTGCTCGATGAACCTTCCCTCGGCCTCGCACCGCTGATTGTGCGCAAAATCTTTCAGATCATCCGCGAGATCAACGCCGCCGGCACGACCGTCTTCCTCGTCGAGCAGAACGCCCACATGGCCCTTGCCATCGCCCATCGCGGCTACGTCCTCCAAACCGGCGAGGTGTTGCTCACCGACACCGCGAAAAATCTGCTGCATCATCCCGATGTGAAGAAAGCCTACCTGGGAGGATGATCTTCGCTCTCTGCAGTTTGCGCCGGCGTCTGTTCTGCTTCTGATTGTTCGGTCATATGCTCCAGTTGATTGATGCATCCGAAGTCGATTCGGGGTAATGTCCGCAACCGTCGCGCCTCACGAAGCTCGCCGGCGAGCGCCGAAGCCAGCGCGTAGAGAAAAAACAGGTAGAACAGCGTGAACAGGCCGCCCAGGAGCAAATCGATCATCGCGAAACACGCCAGCACTTCCTCCGGCACGTGAAAGTAAGACCGTTCCTGCAAAATCGTGAGCAGTGTCAGGAGGTAGAGAAGAGACCAAACGAGGCTGATCGCAACCTTGAGGAATCCCGCCGCGTCTGTGATGGTTCGGTCGGCGCTCCGCAGTGAGCATCTGTAGATATTGCAGGTGGGCGAAGGCTCCGACGACGCCGATGATCTGCGCAGCGCAGTTTCCAAGAATATTCGTCCGGTAAGCCAGAACGGCGCATTCGGGTAGATCGCCGCGACATCCACGCACCCCTGCAGCGCGCCCAGCAGCAAAGCCAACCGCGCAATCTTGCGAACTCTTCCGTATTCCCTTTCGCCCGATCCGGCGGGGTCCGGCTTTGAAAGCAGCCAGCCGCCCGCCGCGCACCAGGCGATGATGAACCCGACGAAGAGACAGAAATAACGGCTCGCGCCGTTCCACAGAAATACGGAATTGGACACAATGCCGAAGACCACCGTCACAACGCCCAGCAGCAGACCCGTCAGCCACATGCGCGCACCGCATACGAGCGACGCGAGCCAGCGCGGGTCTGCAAATTTCAGCAGGCTTTCCCCCAGCGACGACGCCACCGCCGAACCGCATTCCGGACACCGCCCGTCCGCGGGCAAGCCGTGGAGGTCGTAGCAGCAGTGACGGCAGACCGCGTGAGATTCCACCAGTAGCGCGCCAATCGCAGGTGTCCGCAACTCACTCATGGCTTTGCCGATCCGGCTGCGGCCTTCCCGCTGACGCACACCTGACGAGCCGCTCGGCTCAGACATCGCTCCAGCCGCACGAGAAAGATCAGATAGATCAACAGTACGGGGAGCGAGAAACACGCAACGACCAGCGCCCACCCGAAGAATATTTTCGCGCCTCCGAACTCTGAATCGTTCCAACGGCTCACAATTCCCAGAAAACCTATAATCAGCGCACACAGCCACAGCGCCGGAATCATCGATTTGAGGAACCCTGCGGTGTTCGACAGCTTGTGATGGGATGCGCAAGAGCAGCTTCTGCAGGTAATCCAGATGAGCGACAAAGAGCGTGATCCCAATGAGCTGAGCAACGGCGGCTTCGATAAAGATGGCGTTCAGCACCTCGCTGGGCCACCGATCACCCGTGTAGATCACAATGCAGTCGAGGAACCCGTGCAGGGCTCCGATGCAGAGGGCCCATCTCGTGAGCTTCCGCGATCTTCCGTATTCGTGTTCGCCACGGCCCGATGGATCGCGTACCGAAAGCAGCCAGCCGCCATAGCTAAACCAAGCGACCATGCACGCGGCTGAGGCGCAAAGAAGCGTGCTTGTTGTTCGGTCCGATGACGAGGCAGCAATCGGCAATGAGACGAGAAACAGCAGAGCCGCCAGACCCACGCCGATGAGCAGCAGACGCACGCCGCGCAGGAGTGATGCTATCCATAGCGGATCAGCAAAGACTAACAGCTCTTCTCGAAGTGATAATGCGATTTGCCTTCCACATTCCGGACACCGCCCGTCCGCGGGCAAGCCGTGGAGGTCGTAGCAGCAGTGACGGCAGACCGCGTGCGATTCGACCAGTGGCGCGCCAATCGCAGGTGTCCGCAATTCACTCATGGCTTTGCCGACCGCTTTGTTGTTCTCTCAGAAGCATCCGACGTCCTGCGCGATGGGATGCAATCCTCAGTTGGCTGCTCCCCAACGTACGCCGCTTTCGCTGAAAGCGCCGTACCGAAGCGGCCGCCCTTACCCCCTCCCCTGGTAATCCGGGGGAGGGCCGGGGTGGGGGCTGGTCGGGATCGCGCAACAAGCGCTGTGTAATAGGAACATGGTGACGCTCCGCGAAGGGGCAAGCCACGGCGGCGACCGTCGGCAAGCTCGAGCCAACTCTACCTCCGATACTCGTCTTCTTCGCGTCTGTCTTCGCTGCTTCGCTGCTTCGCAGCTCTTCTGTTCTTTGGCTGCGCGCAACTTTCCGGCTCCCCACGCGTCCGGCTATACTGCCAACATGCCAATCGTTCGCAGCGAATTCGGACGCACGCCCGATGGAAAAGCCGCTGAGCTTTTCACCCTTACTAATGCCGGCGGAGCGATTCTCAAGCTCACCAATTATGGCGCGCGTGTCACCGAGTTGCACGTTCCTGATCGAGAGAAACGCATCGGCAATGTCGTCCTCGGCTTCGATCAACTGGCGCCATACGTGGCTCACACGGAATACTTCGGCTGCATCGCCGGACGCGTCGCCAATCGGATCGCCCACGGATCATTTGAGATCGATGGCGTGCGATACCAGCTCACGATCAATAATGGCCCCAACACACTGCACGGCGGCACCACCGGCATCGATCGCGCGATCTGGACGGCCGCTCCCAAGACTCACGCCGACGGACCCGGCGTCGATTTCGAGTTGGTCAGCCCCGATGGCGATCAGGGGTTCCCCGGCAATCTCTCGATCGTCGTGCGCTACACGCTGACCGACGACAACGCAGTCCGAATCGAATTCGAGGCCGCCACCGACAAACCAACGCCAGTCAATCTCACCAATCACAGTTATTTCAACCTCGCCGGCCCCGGCTCCGGGATGATCTACGATCACATGCTCACGCTCCGCGCGTCGCACTACACTCCCGTGAACGACCAGTTCATTCCCACCGGCGAAATTCTTCCGGTCGCCAATACGTTGATGGACTTCACAAAGCCGATGCCGATCGGCAAACGCATTCATGAAGTGCCCGGCGGATACGACCACAACTACGTGATCGATCACGCAACCGGAAAACTCATTCCCGTCGCCCACGTCGAGGAGCCTGCCACCGGGCGGACCTTGGACGTGCTTACCACGCAACCCGGCATCCAGTTCTACACCGGCAATTTTCTCAACGGCTCTCTCACCGGCCTCGGAGGCCAGTACAACAAGCACGGCGCGTTCTGCCTCGAAACTCAGCACTTCCCCGATTCAGTCAATCACCGCCATTTCCCGTCAACGATCCTGCGGCCGGGGGAGACGTATCGGCAGACTGCGGTGTATCGGTTTGGAGTGATGTAGGGTTTGATTCGACATTCTGGTTTCGGAATTCGGGCTTCCTCCCAACCCTGGCCCTTCCGTCTGAATGCCGAGTGGCGTCGCCTATTGGCGGAGGTAGAATCCGGTAGTGAACACTCTATCCCTTCCCATCGCCACGGACGATCCGATCAACGCCCGAATCCTCTCCATCTCCGAGGACAAACTGCAGGGGTTCCAGCCCGATCCGATCGGGCAGATCGCGAAACAGGCCGATCTCGATGAGGCGACGGTGCGCGAACGGATCGCGGCGATGCTGCGCGCGGGAACAATCCGCCGGGTCCGTCAGACACTGATGGCGACGAATCTCGCCCGCGGCGCGCTGGTCGCCTGGCAGGTCCCGCCGGAGAAACTGTCCGCGGCGTTCGACTTCATGTTCCAGCGCGATCCATCTTCCGGGCATGTCGTGATTCGTTCGACGGACCAGCAGACCGCCGGCTCAAAATACCGGCTCTGGACCACGCTGAAAGTTCCCCAGGGATTTTCGTTGTCGCGGCACGCCGACGTGCTGATGCGGCTGACCGGCGCGGAGCACTATCGGCTCATGCCCGCCAAGCGGTTGTTCGCACTGGGCGTCGGCCACGTGCGCCGGCGGGGCATGGAGCCGGGGAGCAAGTCCGACGAGCTGGCGGAAGTGCTCGACACCAACATCGTGGAGCTGACCGATCTGGAATGGCGTGTGCTGATGTCGCTAAAACGGGAATTCGAGGCTGACGAGATTCAGCCGAATCTCTGGGCGCCGCGTGCCGCGGAAGCCGGCGTGCCGCTCAGCGTGTTTCAGGAAGTGGCGAAGGGCCTGAACGAGCGCCGCGTGATCGGCCGATTTTCGACGTTTCTCGAACACGTTAAGCCGCTGACCACCGGCGAGCGCGTGACGAAATTTAACGCCCTGTTCCATTGGGCAGTCCCCGCCGGTCGCGAAATTGAAACCGGCCGGCAAGTGGGCCGATTCCACATCATGACCCACGCCTATTGGCGCGAGGGCGGCCCCGAGTTCAACAACGTCAACATCATGGGCGTCGCCCACGGCACTGACAAGGATGTGGTGCTCTCCCACAAACGAGCGATCGACGAGCACCTCGCCTCGATCGGCATTCCCGTGAGTTACACCAACGTCTTCTGGGGCGGCCGCAGCGAGATCAAGCCGAGCGAGATCTCCCCCTTCGCGTACCGCGACTGGCTGATCGAGAATGGGATCGACGTCGAGTCTATGCAGGAGTAGCGGATGCTCCAGCAGATCGATCACGTGAATATTGTTGTCGCGGATTTGGAGCCGATGGTGGAGTTCTACCGCGACGTGCTGGGATTTGCCGTCACCAAGCGCGTGACCATCAGCGGCCCATGGGTCGATGCCACCGTGGGCCTGCACAACGCCATCGGAGACGTCGTCTACCTCGAACTCCCCGACGGCCCGCGCGTTGAGCTTCTTCGCTACGTTCAACCCGCCGGCGCGAATCCCCCTGGCCTCGATCAATCCAACACGCGCGGACTCCGTCATCTTGCTTTTCGCGTGGCTGATATCAATGCGGTCGTAGCGAAACTCCAAAGCTTTGGGGTTCGACCACTCAGCTCCGTCCAGACCGTCCCCGACGCGCAGGTGACCTACGCCGGCGGAGTTCGCAAGCGTCTCCTCTACTTTCGCGATCCCGAGGGCAATCTGCTCGAGCTATGCGAATACCGGGCGTGAGCGAGTGAGAAGCTGAAAGAGCAAAGTCGCGTAACGCCGAGGGTGCTCGCACCTCGGTTCTTTGGTCTTTCGTAGCTGACGCGGGGAACCGAGGGTGCGAGCACTCTCGGCGTTCGGTCGCGCCTTCAGCGCCAAACATGGTCTCTTCCGCTCTTCTTCCCGCACATCCATCAATTCGTTACAATCCCATCCAGGAAATCCGGGCCGTTAGCTCAGTTGGCTAGAGCACTGCTTTACACGCAGGATGTCGGGGGTTCGAGTCCCTCACGGCCCATCCCCGCTGTTTCCGCTTCCCGATCAGCGATATTCATCTCTTGCATAGAAACGCGACCTTTTTCTGCTGCGGGACCAGCCCTCCCTTGGAGTACCAGGGGAGGGGACGACTCGAATTCGCGGTGATTAATCCGTCACGAATTTCGCCCACAGCTCTCGGCCGCTGCGTCGGAAGCGCGACGCGCCGAAATCCGCGTTCCCCTGTATATTGATGAACGTTTCGGTCTCTCACCAACAATCGCCTCCGCGAAAGGAATCTCATGGCAGAACCAATCCAACCTTCTGACAACGCACAGGCGACAGCCATCTCCATTGCCGCGGCCATGGTGACCTCCGGCGAAATCTGGGAGGGCCTTCGCAACGTGCAGGATCAGCCGGACGATCCGAGAGAACTGGCCCTGGCCAGGGCGCGGCTCATTGGGACACTTGCCGCGGAAATTCTCAGCCCGACGGAACCGCCGGTGCGGTGACTGCGGCTGCAAGCCGCAAGTCGAGGCCCGCGCGTTTTCATCCCCGATGTTCCGCCGGCAACGTGGGGTGATACAACCTGTATCAAACAACGGCACATGGCGTTTCCCACAACGGGAAAACGCGGCTCTACTTCGAGAGGAAGATCCATGAACGAACCCGTTGCCGGCACCGCTGGCTCTTCTGCGGACCTCGAAGCGGTGGCGCAGTTGTCGCAGGCGTTTCGCATTATGTCGGCGGAACTCGGGAAGGTAATCGTCGGACAGCACGAAGCGGTCGAGCAGGTGTTGACGGCGATGTTCTGCCAGGGGCATGTGCTGCTGGTGGGCGTGCCGGGGCTGGCCAAGACGCTGCTGGTCAAGACGATCAGCGACGTGCTGCATCTGTCGTTTAAGCGCGTGCAGTTTACGCCGGATTTGATGCCGTCGGACATCACCGGGACGGCGGTTCTTGAGGAGGATCACACGACCGGGAAGCGGGCGTTTCGGTTCGTGCGCGGGCCGTTGTTCGCGAACATGATCCTTGCCGACGAGATCAACCGCACGCCGCCCAAGACGCAGGCGGCGCTGCTGGAGGCGATGCAGGAGCATCGCGTTACTTCCGGGGAGCATACGTATGAGCTGCCGGAGCCGTTCTTCGTGCTGGCAACGCAGAATCCGATCGAGCAGGAGGGAACGTATCCGCTGCCGGAGGCGCAGCTCGACCGGTTCATGTATATGACGCTGGTGCGATATCCCACGCCGGAGGACGAGATTCAGATCATGAAGCAGGCTTCGAGCAACTATCGCGCCGAGCTGTCGCGCGTGCTGGATGGGCAGAAGATTCTGCAGTTGCAGCAGATTGTGCGGCGCGTGCCGGTGGCGGAGCACGTCTTTCGATACGCGCGCGACCTGGTTCGGGCGACCCGTCCGGGCGAGGCGGGCGTGCCGCCGTATATTAATGATCTCGTGCAATGGGGCGCCGGACCGCGAGCCAGCATCTATCTGATCATGGCGGGCAAGGCGCGGGCAGTGCTGCAGGGTCGCGTTCACGTCACGACCGAAGACATCATGAAAGTGGCCCATCCGGTTTTGCGGCACCGGATTCTCACGACCTTCGGAGCCGAAGCGGCGGGGATGAACAGCGACAAGATTGTGGATCGGCTGCTGAAGGAGATCCCGCGCAGCAAGGCCGAGGCAGCGTAGCGGGAAGGCACGAAGGCACGTTGAGAAGAGGCAGAAGTCCGAATGACGAAACCAGAAACCAGAATCAAATAATCAAATCCGAATGACGAATGTCCGAATGTGGAACCGCGAATGTTGCCGTTCCGGTTCGAACGCAAACTTGCGCGACATGTGGTTCGCGTCCATCGACCCAGTTGCTCGACATGTGGGTCCCCGCGTCATTCGTCATTCGGATTTCGGGCTTGATTCCGGTTTCTGGTTTCGTCATTCGGGTTTGGCATCGGTTTCGTCATTTTGACAAGGGTTTCGGAGCGTAGCGACGGCAATGGTTACCGCATCCAACACCTCGGCGATGTCTCCCGCGGCCGCCAGCGCTCGGTCGGCGGGCTCGCTGCTGGAACCGGCGGTTCTGCAGAAGATCAGCAAGATGGAACTGGTGGCGAGCCAGTTGATGGACGGGTATGTGCAGGGGCTGCATCGGTCGCCGCATATTGGGTTCGCGCTGGATTTCGCGCAGCATCGCCAATACGTGGCCGGCGACGACGTCAAACGGATCGACTGGCGGGTGTACGCCAAAAGCGAACGGTATTACATCAAGCAGTATGAAGTCTCGACGAGCCTGCGGTGTCATCTGGTGCTGGATGCCAGCGGATCGATGGCCTATCGCGGCGCGGGCGATTCGATGAGCAAGTTTCGCTACGGCCAGTTCGTGGCGGCGTGCCTGAGTTACCTGGTGCTGCATCAGCAGGACTCGGCCGGCCTGGTCACGTTCGATAACAAGGTGCGCGATTTCATTCCCGCGCGATCCGCGCCGTCCCATTTGATGCGCATGTTGCGGACGCTGGATGAGACGCGGGCCGAGAGGGAATCCGGCATCGCCCCGCTGCTGCACGAAGTGGCCGAGCGCATCCCAAGGCGCGGGATGGTCGTGATCATCAGCGATCTGTTCGATAAAGCCGACGCGCTCATCGAGGCGTTTCATCATCTGCGACACAAACGCCACGAAGTGCTGCTGCTGCAGATCATGGCCAACGATGAGCTGGAGTTTCCGTTCCGCAAATGGACACAGTTCGAGAATCTGGAGCGCGGAAACGACCGGATGAAGCTCGATCCCGCGCTCATGCGAACGCGTTATCTCGAAAACGTCGCCGCGCACCTGCGCGATTCACGACGCCGTGAACAAGCTGCACATCAATCACGTGCTGTTGAACACGAGTCAGGCATTTGATGATGCGTTGTTGCGGTATCTGGCACAGAGAGGAAAGCGATGAGAAAGGCACGAAGGCACGAAGGCACGGAGGCACGAAGGGGAGGATGGGGGGAAGGTGCGGATGTCCGTTCCCCCGTCCCTCGGTATCCCCAACCTCTTTCAGCGTATCCTATTCATAAAGATCCTGCTTCCTTCCCTTCGTGCCTACGTGCCTGCGTGCCTTCGTGCCTTTCCCTCAATAACCGGGCCAGCTCATGTTCCTGATGTCCTCTCTACTCGTCGGCCTGGTAGCGGCGGGAATCCCCGTCATCATTCATCTGCTGCATCGGCAGCGGACGATTCCGGTGCAATGGGGGGCGATGCAGTTTCTGCATGAGACGCCGCTGCAGATGAAACGGCGAAAGAGGGTGGATCACTGGCTGCTGATGCTGCTGCGCATCGCGGGATTGGCGGCGCTGGCGTTTCTGCTGGCGCGGCCGCTGTGGATTCATGGCGCGTACAACCCGCTGGCGAGTCGATTGCCGGTGGACGTGGCGGTCATTGTCGATCGGTCACTGTCGATGGGACGCCATGCCGGGCAGCAGTCGCTTTTTGATCAGGCCATCGCGGCGACGGATCAGGTGGGAAGTGTTCTTCGGCCGTCGGATTCGCTGTCGGTGGTGCTTGCGGAGCATCATCCGCGCGTGCTGACGCCGCTGCCGGTGGGCGTGGGGGAACTGCCGAAGCTGCACGATCAGTTGCATCAGCTTGCGCCGGGGCTGTCGGATTGCTCGATCCCCGAGGCGGTGCAAACGGCGCGGGAAGTGATCGGCCGCGGGCACAACGTGCGGAAGATCATCATTGTCGCATCGGACGCGCAAACGACGAGTTGGCACGCCGACGACGATGCCGCATGGCGGCTGGCCGTTGGAGCGACCGGCGGCGGCGGGGATCACGATTTGGGAATGCACGAGCTGTTGCTCACGCCGGACAACGCCGCATCAGACATCTCCGTGGGCCAGCTCGCTGTGCAGCCGAGCTTGATCGGCGTCGGTCACCCGGCCCAGATCACGGCGACGGTCTCCAACAGCGGCCCCAGGGAGATCGACGCGGTCAGCGTCAGATTGATCGTCAATGGACAGCCGATCGATCCGCCTGCGCAGCTCGCGAGCCTGGCGGCGGGACAGTCGACCACCATCCGATTCGATCACACTTTCGAATCGGCCGGCTCAAACTGGATCAGCGTGTCGTGCGACACTGTTGACGCCCTCGCGGCGGACAATCAGGCGGTCGCGGCAATTCGTGTATGGCAGAAGATTCCGATTCTCATCATCGACGGCCAACTGACTTCCGCCGGCGGATTCCGATCGAGCCAGTTTTTGCAGTCGGCGATGCAGCCGGTCGATCGGTTGCAGGAATCCTCGACGCTGGTGCAACCGCGGCTGGTCAGCGTGGCACAGAGCGCGAACGTGCCGCTGGACGATTATTTCGTCGTCGTCGTGAACGACTGCCCGGAGCTGCCATCGGCGGTGCAGGACAAGCTGGTTGATTACGCCCGCGCGGGCCATGGCGTCTGGATCATTCTGGGGCAGCGCACCGATCCTTCGTTTATTGGCGATCAATTGGGCCGCGCGGGGATCTTCGCCGCGACCCTGAAGGAACCCAAGCCGCGCGGCGACGCGACGCCGCAATCGACGGAGCTGAAAGATCCGCGCAACCCGATGGTGTCGCTTGTGGCATCTGCCGAGCGCGATGCGTTTTCGGGGGCGCTGACGCAGAAATGGTGGGCGCTGCAGCCGGGCGACGCCGACACGGAAGTGATTCTCGCGTCAACCAGCGGCGATCCGCTTGTGCTCGAGCGGCCGATGGGTCGCAACGGCGGACGCGTCGCCGTCTGGTGTACCTCGGTCGACGGTGAGTGGAACAACTGGCCGCTGATGGCTAACTTCGTGCCGCTGGTCAACGAAACGATTTATCATCTCTCCGGCGGGCAGACGCGCGGCCTGGACAATCGCGCGCTCCACTCGGGCGAGCCGCTGGTGTGGACCGGCTCGATGAAGCCTCCGGTGCGGGCGATTGACGTGACGCTTCCCGATGGCACCATCGACGGTAACAAGAGCCCGACGCTCGCCAACGGCCGATACGAGTTTCGCTACAACGACGCATTTTCGCCCGGACTGTACGCGCTGCATTTCACGCCGACTGAAATTAAACCTCAGCCGATTTACTACGGCGTCGGCATCGATCCGCACGAGTTGGACGATCACTCGCTTGGCGCGCAGGACCGCAAACGCCTGGCCGACGCCGGATACTTTGATGAAGACCACCCGATCGCGACGGACGACCTGGCAGGAATCATCCGCAAGGAAAATCGCGGGGCTGATCTGTGGAGATGGCTGGCGATGTTTGTCCTGCTGAATCTTCTCGCGGAGACCTACGTCACGCACCGCCTGATCAAGGCGAGGAAGGGCGTGAACGTCGCGGAGGCGATGGGACCGAATGTGTAACGAATGAAGATGATGTCGGAGCTCACGTTCGATCTCGCTGACTCGATGGCAACCCCTGCGCTCTGCGCGCTGAGCTTTGACCCGGCGTTCAACTGGTTTCTGCTGCTCTTGCTCGGAACCGCGGTTGGCACGATGGTCTTCTATCTCTACCGCGAACAACAAAAGATAGCCCCGCGGCGAATCGTCCACTGGCTGACAGCCATCCGCATTTTGCTGGTCATTCTGATGATGCTGCTGCTCCTCCGCCCTGTCCGGCAATGGGCCAGTACGCACAATACCGGCGGATCGCTCTGGCTCGTACTCGATCAGAGCCTGTCGATGAAGCAGACCGATCGGCAATCATCGCAAATCGAGCAATTGCGCTGGGCGGACGCGCTGGGTTATCTTCCTGCCGGCACGCGCACCAGCCGGCTCGATCGCCTGGCGGCGAAGCTCTCGGCGCTTCGATCAGAGCTGGAACATCTGCAGGCCGCCGATGAGACACTCGCTGACAGCGCGAGTGCCGCGACAGTCAGGAAGTGGATCGATCATCTCAACGATCTGACATCAGAACTCGATAAAGACCCGCGGGGACACAGCGGCGACGCCGGGAAGTCGATTGACGACCTGCGGCGCATTTCCGATGGATTTTCCGAAGCGCTCGCGTCCCGAGCCGCTGCGCCGTGGCACGCAACTCTCAGCTCGCTTGCGACCGACATTACAAAGCTGCGGTCCGCTGCCGACCGGACCGACAACGAGTTGCTCGCTGGGGTCGCGTCCAATCCATCCTTGCAGCCAGCGCTGGCCAAGGTCACCGCGATGCGCCGCGCCGACCTCGCTGGCGCGGCGCTGACGGCCGACTTGTCGCAAGCGCCGCGATCGCTCGCACAAGTGCTCGCCGACCAGGATACGCGGGTCGTCACGTTTGCCGGCACGTCGCGCGAAATTGATGCTTCCGACAAGTCCAATCTCGCCGCGTTGCTGAAAAATGCCGTTGAACCCGTGGGCGGAGCGACGAACATCGCCGACGCACTCAAATTCGTGGGAGATCAAATCTCCAATTCCGACCAGGCGAATGTGCTGCTCGTTTCCGATGGCCGGGCCAATGATGGAGGAGACTTGATCGAGCCCGCGCGAAAGCTGGCGGCGCACGGCGCGCGCGTCTTCACGCTGGCCGTCGGCTCCCGCGAACGCGTGCGCGACGCGGCTGTCGACTCGATCGACGCGCCAGACTGGATTTACAAGGACGACACGCTTCGCGCCTCGGCGCTGTTGCGTCTCGACGGGCTGGAAGGAAAGCCGGTGACGGTCGATCTGCTGCGCGGCTCGCAAACGATCGATACCAAGACCATCACGCCAAAGTCGAACCGGGTCACGCAGGTGGTCGCGTTCCGCGACAAGCCGCCCGAGGCGCGGATTTACGATTATGAGATTCACGTTCGAGAGCTGCCCGACGAGGCGGTGAAGGAGAACAATCGGCAGAGTTTTCGCGTGTCGGTGAAGAACGACAAGCTGCACGTGCTGATCGTCGATGACCAGCCGCGGTGGGAGTTCCGCTACCTGGCGAATTATCTTGGGCGCGACAACCGCGTGCAGCTTCAGACGGTGCTGCTGGAACCGGCAAGCGTCGCGGAAGTGCAGCCTCCCGCGCCGGTCAAGGCGCTGGCCACCAATTCGGGAACGGTTGAGGCTCAAATCCTGCCGCAGACGAAAGAGGAATGGTCCGGATTTGATCTGCTGGTGCTGGGCGACGTGCCGGCCGAGTCGCTCTCGGCGGAAATGCAGCAGAACATTGTCGCCGCCGTTCGCGACCGCGGCGCGACACTGATCGTGATTGCCGGCGCAGAACATGCCAGGCCGCTATGCTGGCACGCCGCTGGCGGATCTTCTTCCGGTTTATCTGAACGCGAATTGGACGGCAACGTCGTTGAGCGATCAGCTTCATAACGGCTTTCGCCCGACGATCGCGCCCGAGGGAGCCAAGTCGATCTTGAGCCAACTCGGCCTGGATGACACGAGCAATGCCGAGCTCTGGTCGGGCATCCCGCCGTGGTACTGGCACAGCGAGCAGACACAGGCGAAGCTCGCCGCCAACGTGCTCTGGTCGATTGCCGACAAGCAAGCTGATGCCGATCATGTGCCTGGCCCCCCCGCCGGCGTCAACACGCTCGAAGCCGCGCGTCAGCGGTCGCTGCTCTGCACGATGTCCGTCGGCTTGGGAAGAGTGATGTATCTGGCGAGCGACTCCACCTGGCGACTGCGGCAAGTCAACGGGCAGGACCTTCACGAACGATTTTGGGGACAGGTCATCCGTTGGGTGGTCGGCAGCGATTTGCCGGCCGGCGGCACGTTCGTGCGCTTTGGCACCAACAAACCCAGATACGCGGACGGGGAACCGATTCACGTGACCGCGCGGGTGCTGAAGGAAGATCTCACGCCGTTGACGGGGCAGCATTTCAAAGTGGTTGCGCGGATCGCGGGAGATGACAAGATCGTTCACGACGCCGAGATGGAAGACTCGCCGCAGACTCCCGGCTTCTATCACGCAACGCTGCCGACGCTTCCGCCGGGGCAGATCGAGCTTGCGCTGGCCGGTCCGGAAATCGAACAATTGATGGCTTCGGATACAACCGACGCCGCACGGAAGCTCGGCATTCAGGTGCTTGCCGATTCAAACCTGGAAATGCAGAACATCAATGCCGACCACGAGGCGATGGAGCAAATCGCCCAAGCCGGCGGCGGCATTGCGCTGGACGCGGCGTACGCCGACGTCCTGGCGGAACATCTGCCTGACCTTCGTCACAATGAAACAACTATCGAGCAGATCGGCATGTTTGCAGATCCCAAAGACCCGTGGACGCGCAAGGCGCACTGGGCGTTTCTGGCCGCGTTTGTCAGTTTGATTACGACAGAATGGATACTGCGGAAGGCCGGGGGTTTGGTGTAAACGCGATTCCACTCTTTACGGATTTATGCGGGGCCTTGGATAGTGACAGCGGGCGGTTCGCGCAACGTCATTTATTTTATCTTTTGTTCGGAATCAGATAATCACTTCTCGCATGAACAACACCCATCCGATCGTCGTTGTCGGCAGCTCGGTTGTCGACATGGTCATCCAGGTCGACCGCATCCCTAACCCCGGCGAAACCGTTCTTGGCGGAGAGTTCTCGACCAATCCCGGCGGCAAAGGTGCCAATCAGGCGGTGGCGGCAGCGCAGGCGGGCGGAAAAGTTCTGTTCGTCGCGCGCGTCGGAATGGATGAATTTGGCACGGAGGCCATTGCCAGCTTCAAGCGTCACGGAGTCAATGCGGAGCGAGTCATTCGCGACAAGGCTGCGCCGACCGGCGTGGCGCTCATCTTTGTCGGAAGAGATGGCGCCAACAGCATCGCCGTGGCGCCGGGGGCGAATTCGAGGCTCACGCCAGGCGACGTGAAGAAGGCCGCGAAGCTCATCCGTTCCGCTTCCATCCTGATGATGCAGTTGGAGGTTCCGTTGGAAACCGTGCAACTGGCGGCGCGGACCGGGGCAGATGCGGGCGTTTGCGTGATTCTCAACCCGGCTCCGGCGCGGGAACTGCCTGATGCGCTGCTGAAGGATCTCACGATTCTTACTCCCAACGAACACGAAGCGGAGCTGCTCACCGGCGTCAAAGTTTCCAACGAAGCGGCGGCGGGCAGGGCGGCCGACCTTCTCAGAGCACGAGGCGTGAAAACGGTCGTGATCACCCTCGGATCGCGCGGGGCGTTCGTTGCCGACGAGAGCGGGAAGAAGCTGGTGCCTGGGTTCAAGGTCAAGGCAGTGGATACGACCGGGGCCGGCGATATTTTCAATGGCGCTTTGGCTGTCGCGCTGGCGGAAGGGAAGGCTCTCCCCGCCGCCGTTCGGTTCGCCAACGCGGCGGCAGCGATTTCCGTGACGAGACTGGGGACATCGGTGTCAGCCCCGAAACGAAGGGAAATCGAAAGGCTGCTTTCGTCTGGCGGGTCGTAACCGCGCAAGCCCTACTCTTCCGATCGCTCCGGCGCGGTGGCGGCGCGAATGTCACCATCGCGGATGATGCTTCGGCGAATAAAGAGTGGGCGTCGTTTTACTTCCTCGAAAATCCGGCCGACGTATTCGCCGAGAATGCCGATGGCGAAGAGGTTGATCGCGCCGAAGAAGAGAATGGCGATCAGGACGGTGGTGATGCTGCGCGGGACGAGGTGCGGGAACAGCAGCCGCAGAACGATCTGGGCGAGCATCAGCAGCAGCGTGAAGACGAACATGGCGCTGCCGGCAAAACTCAGCAGGTTCAGCGGGACGTTGCTGAACGAAAAAATTCCCTTCTTTGCCCACGCGAAGTTTTTTCGCAGGCTGTTGGTGGTCTTGCCGAAGCGGCGTTCGGGCGCCTGTAGTCAACGCCAGTCTGCTTGAACCCGGCAAAGGCGCGGGTACCGCGAAGGAACAGGTCGCGCTCGGGGAAGCGCGAAAGCGCCGCGACGACGCGCTTGTCGAGAAGGGAGAAATCGCCGGCGTCGTGCGGGATGCGCACGTAGGAGAAGTAGTCGAAGATGCGATAAAACGCCTTGTAGGCGAACTGCATGAACAGCGTCGCCTCGCGCTGCACGCGCCGGCCATACACGACGTCGTATCCTTCGCGCCACTTGGCGACAAACTGCTCGATCAGGTGCGGCGGGTCCTGCAGATCGCCGTCCAGCAAAACCACTGAATTCTTCGAGGCGACCTCCATTCCGCTGCGAAACGCGGCCTGCGATCCGAAATTGCGCGAGTGCGAAATGCCGATCACCCGCCGATCGTCGCGGGTGATTTTGCGGATCACCTCTTCGCTGTCGTCGGGGCTGCAATCGTTCACGAAGATGATTTCGTAATCGACGTTCAGTTTTGCAAAAACCTGCTTCAGCTCAGCGTACATGATCGGAATCGCCAGGTTGTCCCGGTAACAGGCGATCACGGCGCTCACGCTGTGCTTCGTGTCCAGCGCGAAACGCTTTGACGATCGCTCGTAGGCCTCTTTATTGGGAAGCTGACGGAACCATTCGATGGTTTTGCCGAGGCCTTCGAGAAAATCGGTTCGCGGCTCCCACCCGAGCCGATGCTTCGCCTTGTGCGGATCGGCATACCACTCGGCAACGTCCCACCGCCGGTCGGGCATGGTGAACGATGGCGCTTTCGCGATCGAAAAGAGAGTCTGCGCGAGGTTCGCGACCTGCCCGATGGTGGTGCGCGTTCCCGAGCCGATGTTGAACGATTCGCCGTAGTCCTCCTCGACAAGATTCATCGCGGCGTCGACGAACGCTTCGGTCACGTCGTCCACATAGACAAAGTCGCGCGAGATATGCGGGGATACGAAAGGCGGATATTTCGCATCCAAGCCGTTCTTGATCAGCGTCGGGATGAGCCGGGAGGAGTCTTCCAGCGGGCCGTATGCGGAATAGAGGCGCAGGTTGCAGCAGGGGAATTTCTTCCGCTTTCCCCAAAAATAGAGCAGGTTGGCCGCGGCGACTTTGGAGACGGCGTATTCGCTGTTGGGCGCAGTCGGATCGGACTCCTTCGGAGCTGACGCATTGTCCCCGTATTCAGACGAACTGCCGGCATGGATGTAACACGAGACATTGCGACCCGCGAGGCGTTCAAGGAGCCGCGAAACGAAGTTGAAATTGGTCTGATAGATCAATCCGGTGTCGGTTTCGAAGGAGTACGCCCCGTAGGCAACGCAATCCAGAATGATGCGCGGGCGAACGTCGTCCAGGAGCGACTCGAGATTGGAATCGACGAGCAGATCGACAACACGCACGCTGCGCTCGGGGAGTCCCTCCAAGCGCCAAGCGGGCATGCGCGTCGTCGTGCCGACGGCATCGGATCGGACATTGAGCATCGTGCGCAGGAGGTTGGCTCCGATGAATCCGCTGCCGCCCAGCACCAGGATGGGGCCGGGAAGTTTGCGGATCTTGGCGGCAAGATCCATTCGCGCGACGCTCGGCGTTTCAGACATTGGCCGCCCCCGATCGAAGCAATTCGAGCACGGATGCCACATCGATCCCGGACTCTTTGCGGTGGAAGGATTGCGACCCGTAGCGGCCCGACGGATAGGCGCGTGCGGTGCGATGTGCAAACCAGCGCGGCACGGCGCCGTCGAGCAGCAGGCGATGCGCCAGCATCTGGCCGACGCTTCCTTGGGCGACGTGTTCCTCGATCACGATGAGCCGTTGCGATCGGCTCACGTCAGCTTTGAATTCCGCGGGAACGTCGATCAGTGGCAGCTCTCCCACCACCCAGACGCAGGGTCGCGACGCTTCGTCCATCTTTTGTGCGGCGCCGAGAATGCCTCCGACGAGTGGGCCGATCGCAACCAACGTGGCTCCCCCGCCGCTGCAGAGTCTTCGCCAGTTGACGTACCTTGGCTCGGTTGTGCCCTTCGGCAGTTCGGAACGGCCAAGGCGAAAGTAAGCCGGCGTCGGGCTGACCATCAACTGGTCGATCATGGCCGCGACATCACCGTCGAACGCTGGGACGAAGCAGCGCATGTTGGTGAGCGTGAGCAGCGCCCCGTAATCCTCGATGGCGTGGTGCGTGGCGCCCATCACGCCATAGCCGTAACCCCCGCCGTTGCCGACGAGCACGACGGGGAGATTGTGGATGCATAAGTCATTGCGAATCTGCTCGAACGGACGGGCGTAAATGAAAGGCGCGATGCTGTAGCACCAGGGCCGCAATCCCTTGCGGGCCAGGCCGGCCGCGAGCGAGATCATGTTCTGCTCGGCAACCCCGGCATTGATGAATCGCTTTCCCAAAGCATCGCGGAGCGGCTCGAGCGCGGCGTATCCGAGGTCGCCGGTGAGAAAAACAAAATCCTCGCGGGAGGCGGCGCGGACGAGAGCCTGGCAGAAGACATCGCGCATCGATCAGCGCCCGCCTGCTTCGAGCTCGGTGAGAGCCGCCGCATATTGCTCGGACGAGAGCGGGAGATAATGCCATTCCATTTTGTTTTCCATGAAGGAGACCCCCGATCCCTTGCGGGTGCGGGCGACCACCGCGCGTGGGCCGTTGCTGACTGCGGCCGGCTTGAGAACGTTCCGCAGTGCGGAAATGTCATGCCCGTCCACCTCCACGGTCGGCAAGCCGAACGCCCGGAACTTATCGGCGAGCGGGTCGAGATTGGCAACTTCGGCAGTGGAGCCAAAACCTTGCAGGCCATTGAGATCGACGATGAGCGTCAGGTCAAGGCGATGATGCTGAGCGAAGATGAGCGATTCCCAACTGGAGCCTTCGTTCCATTCGCCGTCGGACGTCAGGCAAAAAACGTGGCCTGATTCTCCCTTGAGCTGGCTGGCCAATGCCAGGCCGTTGGAAAGTCCCAGGCCATGTCCGAGACTTCCGGTTGCAAACGCGATTTGCGGGATGGCTCCAGCAGGCGGATGGCCGCTGAGGCGCGTGTTGTCCTTGTGGAAACTGCCGAGTTCCTCGTCGCTGAGCAGATCGAGCGTCCAGAGCGCCACGTAGAGCGCCCCGGCCGCGTGTCCCTTGGAAAGGACAAAGCTGTCGGCGGGCGTCATCACCTCATGATAGAGACAGAGCAGGATGTCCAGCGCGGAAAGATTGCCGCCGATGTGACCAACGCCCGACTCGAAATGCATGCGCAGCAGTCGCGAGCGTGCCGCGCGAACCAACGCCGGATTGACGATCTGTTGATTCATCGTTGGGACTTCTTTTGGCGAGGCGCCCGCTATACGGTGGACAGAGCGGCCTCCGCTGGCGCTTCGGTCTTCGTCTCCTGCCTTGTCCAATAAAGAATCAACAGAAATCCCCACGCCAGTGTGGATACGATCGAAATCCACTTGCCGATCTTATAGCCGATCGGAGCGTACTCAAGCATGATGTGGTGCCGCCCGGCAGCCAGGGGAATGGCGCGCAGCGTATAGTCGGCTGGCATTACCGCGTAGCTGGTCTGCGGGCCAGGTTCGATCGGCGTCGCATGCCAGTATTTGCTGTACGAATCGGTCACCATCAGGATCGCGGGCTCGGGAAGATCGGCCTCGATTTCCAGCCAGTCGGTCGATGAGCGGAGGACCGACGCGAAGCCAGGCGCGCTCTTGCGGTCTGGCGAATCTGGGACCAGTTCTGGCGGGGATTCGAGCAGAACGGTTGAACGCGGATCAAAGTCTTTCTGCGCAGCCGATCGAAGAGCTTGTCGCGCGAGGGTTCAACGACATACCGAGGAACCAGAAGAAGGCGCGGCAGCGGGCTGTCGATACGAAGGACATACGGAGTGCGCATCCGGCTGCCGATCGCGTCGGTTTCCAGACGCGTGAAAAGAACCAGCTCACAGCGAAGCAACTGAAATAGCTTCGGATAGGTAAGACGCTCGATCTGCGTTACAAAATTGGTCTGATCGGGATTTTGATCCTGCGTGGCGGCGCAGAAATCGGAGAATCGCTTCAGGCTTACCGGATCGTAGCCATACACATCGTCGAAGCCGTAGATCATCGCTGTGTTGGGGTACTCCAGCGTGGGATGGAGGACGCGGCTGTCTCTTGACATCTCCTCGGTGGCGGTCGTCCAGTTGGTCGGGTACGGCTGAAGCATTTGAGTCATGGCGAAGAGGCCGTTGGCGAAGATCGTCAGCTCGGCAATCGTGACCGCGGCCAGGAGATACCGAAATGTTGCAGACCAGCGGAGCGAAAGCAGCGCCCCGGCCATGCAGAGCATCGTCACCGCGCTGTACGCGAATTGAGATGCTGCAAACAAACCGGTGCGAGTCGCGGCCGCGCCATCGACTCCGGGCTGGTTGAAGACCTGTCCTTTCCTTTCGCTGAGCCACTCGACGAAGTGGCCCCACGCGCCCGCTGCCCCCGCGTTGGCCGAATTCATCAGAAGAAGGGCAATGAGCCCCAGGCACGCCGCGCTGGCGATTGCCACTACCGTCGGCCAACGCCTCCAGGGACTCATGCGGACTAACACGTCGAAGCCGATGCCCGCGAGCATCGCGATGTACAGCGTCATGAACCAGTTGAACCGGCCGACATTGCGGAAACTGGCGTACAACGGCATCGCGTAATAGAGCGCGGTGAAAACAGGCTTCACATACACGCCCAGCGCCAGGACAGTCGATACGAGCGCGAGCGTCGTGGCAAAACGCCGCTGTCGAGGATCGCCAAAGAGGGCGCCGCAGACAGCGAGCAGCAGCGTCGAGACTCCGCAAAACACGGAGATTTCCCAGGGGTACCATGTGCCCACATAGGGCGAATGTTGAAAGTCGCCCAGCGCCCCGGCGCGAGCAATTGAATCAGATTCTCCGGGGGGAGCGGGCAGCTTGCCGCGAACTCAAAATGATTCCCCCCCTGCCGCACGGATTCGCCGGAAGTCTGCAACCCCGGCAGCAACTGGACCGCGGCGATCAGCGCACCACCCGCGTAGATCAGAAAAAATCTCTTGACGACCACGAGGCGCTCTTCATGGGAAAACAGCCTCAGTGCCAGGTAGAACGCGGACATCAGCCCGGTGTAGTAGACCGCCTGCGGAAAACCGGCTAGGCACTGCAATCCAACGGCGAGCGCTCCAAGAAGAACCCATCCGGCGGCCTCGGATTCAAAGATTCCATCAACACACAGGAAGATCAGCGGCGCCAGCGTCATTGCCGCCATCGGCCCTTCATGCCCCGGGTAACTGTGAGCGAAATAAGCCCCTGAAAACATATAGACAACGCCGGCCATAATGGAGCCCAGCGCGCTAACACCCCGATGTCTGCACCAAAGCGACGTGAACCACCCGCTCATCGCGACATTCATCGCGAAGATAATGTTCAGCGCATGCTGCAGCGGCAGCAGCAGGTTGAGCAGATGCAGCGGATAGAGCATCCCCGGATTGAAATTTGAGAAGAACGGTGTCCCGCAGAAATTGTGCGGATTCCATAGCGGAAAATTGCCATGAAGCATCTCCTGATAGCCGTACGTCCACCAGGGAACTGTCGCGGTCTGGAGATCGTTCCCCTGCTCGGACCAGACCAGGTGCGTGGAGTTGAAGAGAAGCCTTGCGAGAAACGCGAGCGTCAGCCCGAAGAAAAAGATGGCGGAGTGGAGCGTAAAACTGCTGAATGGAGAACGCCGGCGCAATTTCGTGAAGACGTTGTGAAAACCGGCGATCCAGGGGATTGCTTGCATCTTCATAAGGGGTCGAGCCAGGATCATACCGGTCCGAAGTGAGCGACGATACGGGGGCCGCGCTAAGCGATGGCATCGGGCGTGCGCGAATGTCCGCGCAGCACATTGTGGTGCGGGCTTCCAGCCTGCGAATGCGGCAGAGCAAACGCAGTTTGCTCCTTCTTGCCCGAAGATTCCCGCACGCCCATGGCATCAATTGGTTTGAAGCCGATGGCGACAATATTCCCCGCCGGAATCGCGACTGGAACCCGGCCGAGCTTGATCGCATCGAGGAAACGAATCGCCGACGCCTTCGCCCCCGAGGGCAACGGAAAAAGCCGGGTCCAATAACGGAGCGGATAGCGGTTGACTAAGGCCCGCACCCGCAGGCGGACGAACCCGGCTTCGCTGAGCAATCGCCTCATGCTGCTTTTGGAGAAGAGTTGCAAATGCTCCACATCGAAGATCGGCGACTTGCGGCCGAGAACCTTTGCCGACAGTGAGCAACGGTTGTGCACCACCAGAAAGATCGCCCCGCCCGGCTTGAGGACGCGGCATACCTCGGCACAGATTGCCAACGGATCGGTGACGTGCTCCAGCGTTTGAAAGCAACAGGCGATGCTGAACTGACCCTCCGCAAACGCGCCTGACTGAAACATCCCATGCTGGATCAACGACCGAACCGACGGATCGGCGGCCGCAATGGGAGCCGACGACGGCTCGACTCCGACGACGCCCGTGAATCCCGCGGAGAGCAGCGATTGCAGAAATGCCCCGTCCCCCGTGCCGATGTCGAGCGCGCCGTCACTATCCGGAAGATTCTTCCGGATCCACGGCAGCAATTTGCCGTAAGTATCAGCGGCGTAGCGTGCTTCCGGCCCGCTGTCGAAAGCGGCGGCCTCATATTCGTGTGCCAGTGTGTTCGAGCTCGGGATAGGGCTGCAATAGAGCAGGTCGCAGCGGTCGCACAGCAGCAGTCGATGGTGCATGTACTCCGGCACCTTCCGCGAAGCGAAGGCAAACTGCCCGAGCCGGTCACGGTCGACCGTCGACTCGGCGACCAGCTGCGAGCGATCCGTCATTTTGCAAATCGGGCAGGGTCTTTCTTCCATGGACGGTGCGGCATGGTAATCGAACTTCGGAAGGCGTGACAGAAGCTGTTGCGACATGAACGAGTTTGAACGCCGCCCTATTGTGAGGAGGCTGGCGCTGATAGAATCCACTCAGCAGAATCGGCCGCCCAATCCTTTACTCCGCGCCAACGTCCGGAACGGATACGAACGGGCCGCGCGCGACTGATCCGGCACCACCCGCTTATGGACCTCACCTACGTCTGCGACTACCTCTGGGGTCTGTGTGTCATCGTTTCCTGGGCAGGATGGGGCGGGCTGCTGCGAAGCGCCCTCCGCATCACCGACCGGCGCTCAGCGGACTGGGGAATTCGAGCGGGCTGGGGAGCGTCGGTCACGATCGCCATCGGGGGCGTGCTGAATCTCTGCCACATCTCGTATCAGCCGGTTGTCATCGCGCTTGTGGTGACCGGACTGCTATGTGAACTTGCGGGACTGATTCTTCGCTTCCGACGTTGGCTGCCACGATACCGGCGTTGGCGTGCGTCACCAAAAGTCGTCAAGCACACGCTGGTAAAAACGAGAAGACGCCTCATCCCGGCGCTCCTATTCATCGGCCCCTGCATTCTTGCGTTGGCTTTCCTGTACACCGGATCGGTTCATCAGCCGTATTGCTTAAACCCCTACGACGACTATCTCGCGTACATGGTGTTCCCCATTCGCATGCTTCAGACGGGAACGCTCATCGAGCCGTTTAGTCAGAGGCGGCTGGCGACTTTTGGCGGCCATGCTTTTCTATGCGCCCAAGTCTTCTCGGGGTCCTCCACGGACATGGTGTGGGCGCTGGAGATGGGAATTTGCCCGATAGTGATCGGCGCTCTGATTTACGGATTCCTTCGGCCGCGAAACACCCGCCAGCTCCTCTTCGCCGGTTTGCTGATCGTGCTTTCATTCATGACAGCCGTCCCTCGCGCGAATTCGCAGAGCCTGGCGACGGGCGTGATGTTGTTTCTCTCGCTCTTTCGGACGCTCGCTCTGGAGAAGGGAATGCCAGCACAGCGCAAGCGTATTGGCTGGGTGACTGTGATCATCGTTGCGGCCGTCAGCACCTTGCGTGTGAATGACCTGATCGCCGGGTTTGGCACGCTGATCCTGTGGCGTATTTCCGTGACGACTGATCGGTCGGCCTTCGAGCGTTTGAAGGATGCGGCTCTGGATTCCTTCAAGGCATGTTTGTTTCTGATTCCCTGGTCCCTTTTGCTGTTTCTTTCGTCACGCACGTTTCTTTGGCCTTTGATGAAGGGAAACGAGCGCGGATTTCATCTTCTGCTCCGGATGGATGCCAGCCCCGTTGCTTATCTGCGATGGGTCGGACAATTTTTGTCTTGGGGTCCGATCCCCTGGCTCCTAACGCCACTCCTGCTGCCGATCCTCTTTCCTCCGTTTCGCCGCTGTCGAAGCAGCCGTGCGGCACTGTGCGCCGCGGGAGCGGGATTTGCGACCACAATCATTACCGTGGCCGGAAATTCACCGACGATTAATTTTATAAAGGATCTCTATCGTTTTACCTTTCCGATCATGTTCAGCATGAGCCTAGCGATACTTGTCACGGCCATGACGGCACGATACTTCGCGAAGCGATTGGTGCCGAACATCGTCGCATTCGTGGCGATTGGAGCATATATTTATTGGCTCGGGGATCCGCGATTTCTATGGGAATTGAATGTAGTGGGCATGAAAACGCCAGCGCCATCCGCGGCGATATTTTCGTATCAGCAGGCAGATTACCGCGACCTGCAATATTCCATTCCGAAGGGCGCGTCGCTCTTCACCATCTTGAACTACCCAAACCTGCTGGACTATCGGCGAAATCAGATCTTTAACGCAGACATGCTTTTGCCGTACGGACCATACCCGGGACTCCCCTTTTTCGAGGGGCCTGATGGATTGAAGCGTTACCTGAAATCACAGCACATCGACTACGTGGCGGCGGTAGATTTCGACCAAGACCAGACTTCCTGGTACAGTCGGCCCAATGACGCGAATCGGGTAATCTACTCCAATCCAGTGTTTTACTTGTACAAGCCGTATTTCTTTGACTGCATGCACAACATCGACTTGCTGGATAGTCGTGAACAGGTACTGTTTCGGCGGGACGGGATCAGATTATTTCGCCTCGGTGGGTAAAATTCCGGACTACTCCCGACGAGGGCTGACGGATGGGATTTGCCGCACGCCTTCAGAACTATGAGTGCCCGGTGGTGCAGGGAACGAGGATTATAAGGTATTTTTCATCCGTCAGGGCACGAGTCACCTGACCAATTAAACGTGCCCCACCGAGATCCAGTGTCCCATCCGGCGCATAATTGATCACAAGAACAACGTCGCGCCCATTTTGCCGCACGAACTCTCGCACCCGATCACCCAGCATCGGAGCTGGCATGCGATCGACCCGTCGCTTCGTATCCGTGCGGATATACGTCGAATACTCCCGCCGCCAAGCGATGTAAATCGGTCTTCCCAGATATGCCGCAACCGAGGGCATTGCGTAATCGGGATCGCCGATGACCGGCACATCCGGCGGCGCCGTTGAGCGGATGATCTGCGCGGCTTCTAGCGCGCCGGATAGAGGCGTGGCCATCTCGGTCGCAATTGCGATGACTGAAGAATAGCACTGGGCGATCAGTAAGCCCGTCAAAAATAAATATGCGAATCGGTCCCGCTTCCAGATTGAGGGCGCCGGAATAGATGTGCTGGATTTCGTTGATAAAAGGAGCCACTGACTAAGCAGAAACACGATGAAGAAATGGCTCGGATATCTAACCGCTCTGAGCGTATCCTGATATGCCAGAAATAACAGGACTACGGCGGTACCAAGCAAGTAAAAGACAAGTGCTCTTGTTTGCCCGCGCAAAAGCGCGGCTCCGATCACCAAAAGCTCGAAGCCAGCGATAAGCATGATGGCCCCATGCCCATTTAGAATACTCGAGTTCCAAGAGCCCGCTTCGGGGATTGGGAGATACCCAATGTACACCAGGGGAAACGTGGAAAGAACTTTCGACTCGACCGGGTCATTCGTTGGGACAACACCATTCACCCACGCATCATGTGTTGGGCGCATGACGATGTACGCGAGGAGGAGACTGAACAACATGACCGCGGCAGCGGCGGCCGTGTCGCCGATGGAAATTCTTTGTGACTTCTCATCGCGTGTGTCCCAGAGTTCATACAAATACGCGGCGACAAGCGCGCAGCCGATCATGATTCCGAAGAACGAAATCTGAAACAGCAGCGCGAGCGTGATTGCGAGCGCCAATGGTCGTCGTCGTGAGGATACAAACAGGATGCACGCGATGATGAAGAGGATCATCTCGACGTCGTAGTCGCGGAGAATTGTGCCGAACTCATATAAGGGAAAGTAGCTGAACGTGAAGAGCGCCTTTTGCAGCCGGGTGAACGGCGAATACTGCGCAAAGAGAAAGACGTACGTCGTCGAGATAGCGATATGAGTCACTTTCAGACCAACGGGATAAAAGCCGAGGCGGCCGACCGCCCATGCGACGAGATACCAACCTGCGGGACGTCCAGCGCCCTTGATTTCGTGGAGCATTTCGGCGAGCGAGTGGGTGTCGTGCGTGACCTGCCAGACATGCCACTCATCCCGCCACATGACATGGTGGAATACGAGATACGAGTTCACGGCGCAGAACAGGGTGGCAAGGCCGATTGCCAGGCCGTAAGTGCTCCAGAAAGACAATTCGGGCTTCAGGGCGGGGCGCGAGCTCAAGGCATCGTGAGAAACCGTCGTCATCCATCCTCATTTAAACAGGGGTTTCGACTGCACCGGACCCGGCCAACGTGGGCTCCGCCGCGAGTTCGACGCGACGGTTCGGCTCATTCTTCTGGGCAATAATCACTGCCTGAATATACAGGTCTGATGCACTGATGCGATATTCATCCATCCGAAAATCGGCGCGCGACAGATTACGTTCGACCTGCTCTCGCGAACGGAGCAGGGAGACTTCGGCGGGGTGCAGCTGGACTCCTTTTTTCAGCACATCGTTCAGGATCCAGTGCGCGAAGTTCAGAACATATACGCTGGGAGCGTGGACGTGAGGCCAGAAGATCACAAGCTTCCCGCCGGGAACCAATACTCGCCCGAATTCGCGGAATATCCGAACGATCGTGTCCTCGGTAAAATGTTCCATCACTCCGAGGTTGTAGATGCCGTCGAACGACTGGTCAGGCAAGTCCAGCGAAAGGATGTCGCCGTGCTTGATCGCAAAGACGGCTGGATTGTTCTTCTGGTATTGTCTCAGCGCCGCGGCGGAGATATCCAGCGCGGTAATGCGCATCAGTGCCTGCAGCTCGGCGTCCACCTGGCCCCCGCCGCATCCGGCGTGGAGAAGCCTTGCACCGGTGGGGAATGTTCGCGTAATCGCGCGCTTCAGTCGCGGACGGATGAACAGCTTTCGATAGATGGCGGCGATCACATCGTAGGCGATGTTGCTCTTGCGGCTTTTGCGTTCCCAATACGCATCCCAATGCTGCGGGTCCACCAGTTTCAGGTCCAGTTCGATCGGACTCCCGGTCGACTGGAACTGTCCCGGGTTTACTTTTGAGGCAACGGCGAGCGAGATTACCTGTCGTGCACTGCGTCCGGCCTCCTTCAATGACATTTTCGAGTGCCCGTATGTGCGGGCCGGAAGAACGATTGCCAGTTCATTGATCTTGAAGCCGTTCACGTGGATGACAAACAAGCTTTCGAAGAAAAACGCATACCCGGGTGCAAGGACAAGATCGAAGACTTCCCGCGGAATTGTGGTCAGCTGATAGACGCGAAACGCTCCGGTAGCATCAAATCTCAGCCCTAATAAGGAACTAGTCAGAAAGTGACCGGTCGCCGTAAGAAATCGTCGCATCACGTTCCATCCTGGCAGGCTTCCGGGCTCAAGATAGCGAGAACCTAAAGTAAGGTCGTGCCCGTCGTGCTTCGCGAGGAGACGCGGAATGTCCGAAGGCGAATGAGTGAAGTCGCAATCCATCGTTACGAGGGTTTCATAGTCGTTATCATATGCATAACCGATGATGCTCAAATGGGCCGATCCGATGCCGAGCTTTCCGGCGCGATGTACCGCGGTGACCAGCGGGTTTTCAGCCGCCAGTCGGTCGAAAATCTCCCCCGTTCCATCCGGAGAGTTGTCGTCAACGAAGAGCAGGTCAGCCGGAAGGGAAATGCACAGAATCTCCCGACACATTTTTTCGCCATTCTCCCGTTCGTTGTAGGTCGGGATGGCGATGAGCATCTTGTGGTGCTTCATAGGTTGACTCCACGCGCCCGCATCCGATGGTCTACCATTGCCGCCGGACCAACCGAGGCGGACCAGCCCGTTGCATGGCAGAGTTTTGTGGCGTTGCCGAGAAGTGTCGGGCGCCGGCTTACCAGGATCGATGAATCCTCAATCACACGCTCTTGCCAGCGAAGGCCAAGCCGTCCGGTGACTATTACGAAGTCACCGGGATAACGGACAGCGACAACCCTTACCATCGCTTCATCGCAAAGCGGACTGCCATGATCGCCAGCGATTCCGATGATCACCGCCTTCCTTGGATCAGGCATGTTCGACGATCCCGATTTTGGGAAGCGGGAAAATCATTCTGCCGCCTGATTTGAGGAATTCTGATTCCCGAGCGATCAAGTTCTGGCGAAAATGCCACGGCAGCACGAGAAAATAGTCGGGATTCATCGCGTGCGCCGCCGCCTCGGAGATGATGGGAATATGCGTGCCAGGCGTGACGTGGCCGAATTTGTCAGGATTGACGTCGGCAATGCACGGAACGTCGGCCGCAGTCAGCTCGCAATACTGGAGTATGACGTTCCCCTTTGTCGAAGCGCCGTAGCCGAGAACCCGTTTCCCCTCCTGCCGAAGGGCCTTTAACAGCTTCTTGAGCTCGTTCTTGTGGGTGAGAATGTTCTCCTGGAACTGAGCGTAAAGGTCCAATGAGTTCAATCCGGCGATATCCTCCTCCTCGATCATCTGCGCAACAGCGTTAGTGGCCGCCGGATATTTTGAATCGATCTTGGAAGCGGTCACGGCAAAGCTGCCGCCGTTGCTGTCGTTGCGAGTGACGTCGATGATTTTGAGACCGGCGCGGTCGATGATCCACTTGATCTGCCGCATCGCATAGTACTCGAGGTGCTCGTGGCAGATCGTGTCGTAGGAGTTTGTCTCCAGCATCGCCGGCAGATAGCTCTGCTCGAAGGTCCAAACACCGTCGTCGGCCAGTACCTCGGCGACCTCGCTCGCAAAGACGGTGGGTCGTTCAAGGTCATAAAACATTGCCACGGAAGTCACCACGCGCGCTTTGCGACCGCCAAATTTGTCGCGCACGGCAGCAGCTGAGAAGAAGTCGGAGATCAGTTGGATGTCATTCCGATAAAAACGGCGAAATTTCGTGCCGGTGGGATCAATTCCGACGAGGGTGGCCTGACCGGGTGGATAGAACGAAAGGAGCGTGCCGTCGTTGCTGCCGACATCGATGACAAGGTCACCGGCAGCGAGCTTGATCGTCTGACGCAACCGGGCAACAAGCTGCTCCAGATGCCTGACCATTGTTTGATTGAGCCCGGATCGGTAGCCGTAGTTGTCCCCGTATAGCTCAGACGGTTCGTAGGAAGCGGCCAGCTGCACCAAGCCACACTGCTCGGCGATTTCCGAGTGGCATTTCACCAACTCCAGCGGCCCCCGCGTGATTTCAACGGCGGACGTTTTTGGAAAAATGCCGGTCTGCGACTGGACCCCGAGATCAATGATGGGGACCAAGTTGACATTGCCGCAAATGCGGCAACTCTCGATCCTCTTAAAGTTGTCGTGTCGCATAGGAGAGGGTGCGCACTTTGTGGCGTTGCGTGAAGTCAATGCTGGTGACGCCGATCAAAAGAACAGCCCTCAGGCAATTGTCCGAGTTGCAATACCCCACGTCAAGAACAAGCCATTTTAAGCGCTGCGCTTGACCCGCGTTCGCCGGGGAAGTCAACTTCGCTGAGCGAGGAACAAGTGACTCAAGCTGATCTACAACCAACGCACGTCTGCGACATTACCTTTTTTATCGCCTGCTATAACGAGGAAGGCGGTATTCTCGGCACGCTGGAGACGCTTCTATCGGCCGTCCACGAACTGCCGATCACCTATGATATTGTCATTGTGGACGATGCGTCGCGCGATCGCTCCGTCGAGCTGATCCAGCGGTTCATGGCGGATCACCCTCAGGAGAAGATCAAACTGCTGGTCAATGAGATGAATGCGGGCGTCGGAAACAATTACGCCGAGGCGGCGTTCCACGGGACCGGTGAGTACTACCGTATGGTCTGTGGAGACGACGTGGAGTCGAAGGAAGTTTTTCTCTCCGTGCTGAAGCACCTGGGCGAGGCAGACATGATTCTGTGCTATCACGTCGATCAAAGTGTGCGGCGGTGGCTGCGCAGGGTGATCTCCAAGATTTTCACCGGCGCCGTGAACCTGATCGGCGGTTACCACATCAAGTACTACAACGGACTGCCTATTTGCAACAGATCCGATGTCATGCGATGGCATTCCAACGCGCACGGATTTGGTTTTCAGGCAGATCTTGTCGTGCGCCTGCTGGACTTGGGAGCAGACTACATCGAAGTGCCGATCATGCCGCAGGAGCGCACCAGCGGGTCAACGAAGGCCTTCACTCTCGTGAACTTTTGTTCGGTCGTCCACACGCTGCTCGACATCGCAATCCGAAGAATCGCTAGAATCATGTATCCCAAGCGCTTTACCAGACCGCTCGCCCGACGGCGCGAACAACGGCGCAAGAGGGCGGGCTTTTCGATACAAACGGTTGTGTAGTGAAGCCCGCTCTCGACAGTCACGCGTGCGGCGGGATGTGATACCTGACGCCCGCCCGTTGCAGACGGTGGGCGACTGATTCCGCCAAATTCGTCGGCAACGCCAGAAAAACCTCGCTTCCTTCAATAAGTTGACGGGGGTGTAGAATTGGGCGCCGCATGAACTGCTTGCCAATTCGCGCTTCATCCTCGTCCACAAAAAAGGCGGCTGCGCCTTCCAACTCAGACGCAAGCCAAGTCGCAGCAATCGACGTCCCGAATATTCCGATAGGGCGGCTCGCCGCCAGAGATCGCCACGCCGCCACCACGCTCGCGAGCCAGAGCAGTTTGGGCTCCAGCGATCCGCAGTCGACAGATGCACTGGTCGAGCGAGCTGAGGAAGTAGTGCCTCCTCCGTTCACTCGGCCGACAACACTCAGTTCCTTCGCCACCCAGTCTTCGGCGACCACTTCGACCGCGTAGCCGGCACGCTCCAGAAGCAATGAAAGGCTCGGTGCGTCAAAATGCGTTCGGTGATCGGCAATGAGAAGCTCAAATGGGTTCTGACGGTAGCTCGGCACCTCAACGAGCAGCCTGGCTCCGGGACGCAACTTCGATCGGAGGCCTTTGAGAAGCTCCAAGGGGTTAACCACATGTTCAATGACGTGGATCATCGAAATCAGATCGAAATCGCCGGGAACCGCCTCAAGCGCACTCGTGTAGAAGCCGTCCTGCCCTGCAATCGCCTCCACATCCGATCGATATTTCTCATTCAGTTCCGTTCCCACCAATGACCAAGCCGGACGAATGTGGCTGAACGCTTTGAGCGTCGCCCCATTTCCGCATCCGACGTCGAGCATGCGGCCCGTCATCGGCAGCTTTACTCGTTCGAGGAATCGACTCAGCAATCGCCGCGAGCGCGGGGCCGCAGCTCCCGTGCATGTGTCGAACGCCGTCTGCTCCTCACCTTGGCTCTGATGGTAGATTGCGTAGGACGTGTAAATGGCATTGATCTCGCGAACAAATGTCTCGTCGGGAATGCCCTGCACACAACCGCACCGCGCACACACCGCCAGCCGGCCGCCTGCCGGCCATGGCCGGCAATCCGAAGTCACGCGGCGAAACGAGCGATAGGCGATTACCTCGCTCAATGCTGTCCAACAGCACACGCAACATTGCGCGGTCTGCTCACTTGTATGCTGCTCCGTCTCATTCATCTCCCGATTGCCCTCTCTATGGCCGTCCAAGGTTGGGGCGCACTCATGCCATAATCCGACGATAATCGACTCGTGTCCAGGGTCGTGTGCGCAGGCACTGATTCGGGCGCCAATCCTGAATCCGCCACATGAAGCGGCGAGATCACATCCCCCGGCAGGTCAAGCCGGGTCGCCAGGTGGCGGGCCGCCTGCTCATAAGTGACATCCTGCCGCGCCGACACCTGGATTATGCCCGCGTCCCGTCGCAAGCCGATCAACGCAACTGCTCTGACGGCAAAATCGAGGGATACCGGTGCCATGACCATGTCGCAAAACGGTCGCACTGATACGCCTCGCAGCATCGCGTCGCGCCAACCGCAGAGCAAGCTGTTACCGGGGCCAAGCACTTTTGTCAGCCGTGCGACGCAGCAGCGTCCGCCGTATTGAAGCAGTTGTCTTTCCGCCTCCGCCTTCTGACGGCCGTATTCCGTCAGCGGATTTGTCTGCGCGTCAGGGCTCATATGCGGCGATGACCCGTCGAAGACGAGATTCGACGACAGAAACACCACGAAGACTCCCCTGCTCACCAGCATGTCCACCAGCCTGAGCGTGCCGACAACGTTTACTGCACGCGTCTCCGCCGGATACTTTCTGCATTGCTCGAGCGCAGTGACTCCGGCGCAGATATATGCGACTGTAATTCCGCTCAGGTCATTTTCGGAGAATCTGTCACCAGAAAGATCGAACGTTAGCCAACCTGGCTCTCGCTTCCTCGTGGTTCGCACGACCGATCTACCGCTTTGAGCGAGATGGTCGGCAAGGCTCCGCCCGATTATTCCCGAGCCGCCTACAACGAGTATCTTTTCTTCCGCTGCCATTACTTTAGACGATGCAAGTGCAAGCCGGGCGAGTATCCCGGTGGCATCTTATGGAGAGCCTTATCTCGCGACAACAATGCCGAGTTGCATCACCGCCGACCCGGTCGTTCCGTTGGCTCGGGTCAGTCAACTCCGTTAAGCTGCGAATTGTAATGACGTGAGCTATGTTCGCTTCGATTGCGTTGGAAATCGGTGTTGCCATCGCGCTTACTGCAGTTGCGGTAGTCGTCGCCTTTGCTGCACCGAACGTCGACGAACGCTTCTCGAAGCATTTGGAGCGGCTGGCGTCGCGTATCGCCCTTCGCCGCGTTCTTTGCTGCAGCCTGATCGCGGCAACGGTGCTGGCGATCCGCGTGGGAACACTTTCGATCTGGAGCATCCCTCGCCCGCGAATACAGGACGAATTCTCATATCTGCTCGGCGCCGAGACGTTTGCCGCGGGCAGATTGTCCAATCCGTCGCCAAAGTACCCACGGTTCTTCGAAGCGCCGCACATCCTGGTCACGCCCTCGTTCCAATCGAGATATCCGCCGGGGCAGGCAATGGTGCTGGCGCTTGGCAAGCTGCTGGGCCATCCATGGTTTGGTGTGCTTCTGAGCTGCGCCGCAATGGCGGGATCCATCTGCTGGATGCTGCAGGGATGGATGCCGGCGCGATGGCGCTGCTGGGCGGACTGCTCTGCCTGATTCGTCTGTCCATCTATTCGTACTGGATGAACAGCTACTGGGGAGGCGCTGTCGCCGCCATCGGCGGCTGCCTGGTCATGGGAGCCTATCCACGCATCGTCAGGCGAGGCCAACTCAGCTATGCGTGGGCGATCGGTGTGGGACTGCTCCTCCTCGGAAATACGCGTCCCCTGGAAGGAGCGATCAGCTCGATTCCAGTGGGCGTCGCGCTGATGCACTGGCTCTTCAAGAATCAGACGACGGTGCCGATGCGGGCGAGATTGATCGGCGTTGCCGCGCCGATCGCATGCTGCCTGACAATCGGTGCGACGTTGATGGGTTACTACAACTACCGCGTCACGGGAAACGCGCTCGTCATGCCGCACAGGGAGTTCGCCCGGCAGTACGCGCATGTGCCGATGTTGCTGACGGGAAGTTTGGACAATCGGAAGATTCCCTACACAAGTGATGACATGGCGTACCAATACGCGATTTGGGAGCCGGCGGTCTTTCGACGATCCTGCGCTCGCTATCTGAGCGATCGCTGGTCCTATGTCGACACTGCCGACCACGAGGTGCTCGGCCTCCTGCTTGCCATGCCCCTGCTGATGATTCCTCTGACGCTGCGTGACGGCAGGGTCCGGCTGATGCTCGTCAGTATCTTGATCATGCTCTTGCTCCTCCTCGTGGAGAACTCGGCCTCACTCCACTACGCGGCCCCGCAAATCGGCTCATTTTTCGGACTCCTCGTTCAATGCATTCGCCATATGCGGGCGGGATCCAATATGCGGCTGCGTATCGCGGGAAGGTTTCTGTCACGCACGCTCCCTGTGGCGAGTGTGATCTTTTTCATCGGATTCGGAGTATCGCTGGCGCGGAGTCGGAAATGGGAAGAGCCGTCCACCCCGATCCAGCGCCGGCCGGAAGCGGAGGCGACGCTGCAGGCGCTCAGCAAAGGAAAGGCGATTGTCTTCGTCCGCTATAGCTTCGATCCGCGCAAGATCTTTGCGTTTGAGGATTGGAACTACAACTCTCCAGATTTGGCGAATGCGCCGGTGCTCTGGGTCCACGACTTGGGTCGGGAGGAGAACGAGAGATTGCTGAGCGAATACCCTGACCGCACTCCGTTTTATGGCATTATCGATTATGCGAAGGGGCCAGACGCCCAGCCGCACTTCGCACTCTATAACGACAAGCCGCTGCCAATCAACGAGAGCAACACACCCCGCAATGCCGTCGAAAAGTGAGCTCCGCGTCGCGATAATTCGTCATCGCACCGCGCCGGACGTGCTCGGTGTGATCGCGTGGGTTGCAGTCCTGACCACGTCTAGTTCGTATGCATGTCGATGATCGCCCGGCCGGCGATGCTGCCGTCGGCCATGTCAGAAATGGCCTGGTTGATCTCGGTCAGCGCGTAGCGTTTGCCAACGACCTCCTTCAGTTTCAGTTTTCCCGCCTGGCAGAGCCTCACGTATCGCGGGATGTCGACGTCTGGCTGACACTCGCCGCCGTGGGAACCGAAGAGGCTCTTCTCGAAATGCAACGGCAGCGTATAGATTGATGCCGTGCTCTCCTTCGGCGGCACGCCAACCAGAATCGTTCGGCCGCTCGCGCTGGTGAGTCGATAGAGCAGCTCGATCACCTTGACGTTGCCCGTGTTATCGACGGCGACATCAACGCCTTCGTTTCCGACGATTTTGCGAATCTCCGATTCCGCATCGAGGGCCTTCGAATTGATTGCGTGCGTCGCGCCAAGGCGTTTGGCCAGTTCGAGACGGTTGTCATACAGATCGACTGCGATAATCGGATTGGCGCCGACCATCGCCGCTCCCTGCACGATGTTCAAGCCCACTCCCCCGGCGCCGAAGACCACGATCGACTGGCCGATCTTCAGTTGCGCGTTGTTGTTGATCACGCCGAACGCGGTAGTGACGGCGCAGCCGAACAGCGCCGCGACTTCGGGATCGAAGTCCTTGGGAATCGGCGTCAGTCGATTCTCCGAGACGATCGCCATCTGATTAAATGTCGTCACCCATCCCGAGTTGATCTTCCCGAGCTTCGATTGATACGCCGGCGTTGGCGCGTCGATCCCGGCCGCCTTGCGCCAGTGCATGACGACTGTGTCACCCGGCTTAACCCGGCGCACGCCTTCGCCGGTTTCGAGAACCGTCGCGGTCCCTTCGTGGCCGAGGAGGTGTGGAAGGAATTTGTCAGGCCCCTTCACGCCGTTGATCTCGCCGATCTGCGCGCCGCAGATACCGCTGCACTGCACGCGCACCAGAACCTGACCGAAGCGCAGCGGAGGAATCTCAATTTCCTCCAGCACCAACGGCTTCTTCAACTCAACCAGCACTGCCGCCAAACCCTTCATCAACGCACCTACTCAAAATAGATAAACGAATGATCGCCGGTGTACCCCGCGTGCTTGTGCCACCACTCCCACTCCGCCGGCGTTCCGAACGTCTCGCAGGTGAGCTGCCAGTAGAGCAGATTCGCCTTCTCCTCTTCGTTGCGCCACGATTCGACGCAGATGTATTTATGCTTCCGCCCCACCCGCTCGACTTCCTTCAACGCCTCGTATAACTCGTAGTTGAAGAGATTGTGAAACGTGTTGATCGAGAAGACATAGTCGAAGCTCTTGTCGGGGAATGGGAGCTTCGTCGCATTTGCGTACTGTAGAAACGGCTTCACGTCCGGCATTGCATGCTCGAGACCGTATCTCGAGACGTCGATGCCCGCCACTTCCAGGCCCGGCACCGCCTGCATCAGGTCGTAGAGTAAAAACGCCTTCCCGCAGCCGACGTCGAGCACTTTATCGCCGGCTTTGAGGCCGTAGTGCGCGACCATCGCATCGGCGACCTTGCGCCACCGCCCGTCATATTTATATCCGCCATACCCGGTATGGCGGCTGCCGTCCCAGTAATCGTAGTCCCACTTCTTGGCTGCCTTGGCGGCTTCGGCCTTGGAGTATTCCGTGACGCGCGCGACATAATCCCGTTTGGTCGCCTTATGAATGACGGTGAGAAAATCGACATAAGCCATGGTTTCTTCTTAACTCCAAGTAGGGCGGGATTCATCCCGCCAACCTTTCCATCCCCAGCCGTTCTCGAACCGGCGCGACGATCCTTCCCTACCGAATCGCGTCCAACGCCAGTCGAACTTTTCCAAGCTGCGTTGCTCTGCGCTGCTCCTCGCCGGCGGGATCTCTCGCAAAGGACCGGCGCCGGCTGCCAACCGGCAAAAACTCATTGAGCATGATGCAGCACCACTTTACACGGTAAACAGGCAGCAACAAGGCGATCCGCCGAAGATGCCCCGCTGGGTCCGACAACTCCTGCACAAACGCCCGCGACACCGAATCGAAAAACTTCATCGGCACCACGACATCCGGCTGAGAGAAAAAATCGCAGACGGTCTTCGCCGGGTCGTCCCAGCCGGAATATTCAAAATCGATAAATTTTAATCGGCCCGTTCCGTCGGCGATCGTATTGTGAAAACCAAAATCCGATGGCGACAGGCATCGATCGCCCGGCCGCAGCGCGTCGTTTATCGCAACGCCACCGGCGATCACGCTAGCACGGATTCTGCTCCACGCTGGGATGAGCCGGCTATCGACCAGCGAGCGTGCTTCCTGGCCCGTCGGCGTTGTGCGATCCAGTTGTTCGAAACGCTTGATCCGCCGATCGACACAATCCAGGTGCTCAGCCATCGTAAAGCACGCCTCGGACCCTGGACGCAGCGACTGCGCCGCCGGAAGCGACCTTTGACGATTCAGATCACGAAAGAACGCCACTCCCTGCTCAACGGCGCGCTCGTCTACCTCACCGTCGCCCGGCGGTCGGCCGTCCAGAAACTCGTATAGGCCCAAACCCTCCGCCGGGTCCTGCGCCAACGGCTGCGGAATCTGCCGAAGACCGGCGTTCCATGCGAACGTGCAGAAGGAAAACTCAGCCCCAAGCCGGTCTCGTGCGTCGCCGGGATCGCGAAAGTAGACCTTCAGTAATGCCTTGCTTCCGGCGCACTCGAGTCGAAACACCTTATTGTTCCCGCCACCCGGCAAATCCGTGAGCTGAAAGGCGCCGCTCAAGCCGGCGCTGGCGAGGAGCGCGGGGATTTTTTCGTAACCACGGATCATCTGAAACTCGCACACGTTCATCGGGCGGGCAGCAGCAGCGACTCAATCATCGCCCAGGACTCCACGCGCTCCGCCAGAGCAAAATCACCGTGAAGATGGTTAGGGTCGAAGAGGATCCTGTGCACGTCTTTGGGAAACAACGGCTCGGCGAGCACTTCTACGAGGTCCTCCACAAAATGCGTGCATTTCTGCTGGGCGATTCGCGCCAACTTCTCGAGTCGGCTTTCATCGAAAAACACCTCTGACGAAGACAGACCAATCGCGTGCGTGGCAATCCAATTTCGCGCGGCCAGATGCAGATCGTACTTCTCGCCGAGGTAAGGATAGCGCGTTCGATGACTGATAATCCGCACTGGAATTGTCAGCACGCGACATCGCCTGAAGAAGTCGATCACGCCGGGAAACGGAATCGCTCGCTGCATGAGCGGGCCGTACACCTCTCCCTGTAATTGTGTCCACACGTCCGCCTGACCGCGCCCATGGAGATAGTCGTGGAGTTCGCGTTTCGAAAGCACCTGATCGGGAGAAATGAGCCCGCGCTCGCGCGCGATCGACAGGAAGACCTGATCGTAACAGACGATCGTGTTGTCGAAGTCGACCCCGATCAGCATGTCTGCCCCGCTGCCGGAGATCGAGACAATGAAGATGAGCAGAACCGGTCTGGAAGCCTGTTTATCCGCGCCGCGCAGCGAAGCGCGTCCAGTAAGCGCGTCCTGACGGATAGCGTCCAACGTATGAAAAATGCTGCTGGAGGCGCTCCGCTCCGCGCGACGAAAGCCCGTTCTGGTCCCTTCTCCCGGTACGCCGGGAGAAGGTTAGGATGAGGGTGATTTCGAGTACCAAGTGCACTCGACTCCGAAATCACCCTCACCCCGGCCCTCTCCCGGCGTACCGGGAGAGGGAGTTGGGCGATCGCGCGGCCGGGCTTTAGCAGCGCGAAGAAAAGTAAACAGCAACGGCGCGCCCCGTCGCTTCTTGCAGCGGCTCGAAACAAAGACGTCACGAACCTCCCGCTCCCGACGCCAACTCCAGCACCCGCCCCGCGATGGCTTCCGGCGTCAGCCCGAACCGCTCGCGAGCATGTTTCTGATCGCCGGCCTCGGAGAGAAATTCGTCGGGTGTCCCCAAGGTGAGAAGCCGGGCCGCGGAGAGTCGCCGTGTTGCGATCCATTCGGCGACGGCCGAGCCCAACCCGCCGATGACGCTGTGCTCTTCGACCACGACGACGGCCCTGTACCGTTTGAACGCGTCGTCGAGCAGCGCATCGTCGAGCGGTTTGACCGTGTGCAGGCTGACGACTCTGGAGGAGAGGCCGTGGGCCCGCAGTTTCTCCGCCGCCTCGACGGCGAGAATCACCGCATTCCCCATCCCGAGAAAACAAATGTCGGTCCCCTCGCTGACGACGATGCCTCTCCCGATGACGAATTCCGGATCAACGCTGTGAATGGCCGGCTCCCCCTTCTTTCCCAGGCGGATATAGGCCGGCCCGTCCTGCTGGAGCACTGCCGGGAGCACGCCACGGACTTCCGCGGAATCCGCGGGGCAAATGACTTTCATGTTAGGCAGGCATCGCAACATCGCCACGTCTTCGCACGAGTGGTGCGTTGGCCCGAGCGATGCATAGGACAATCCGCTGCCGGTGCCAACGATCGTCACCGGAACATTGTGATAGCAGACGTCGACGCGGATTTGCTCCAGCGCGCGGGTCGTCGCGAAGGGCGTGATGGTGTATGTGAACGGCCTCAGCCCGCAGAGCGCCATGCCGGCGGCCATCCCGGTCATGTTGGCCTCGGAAACGCCGCAGTTGTAGAAGCGATCGGGGAATTTCTCCTTGTATTTGTCGAAGAGGCGATTGCCGATGTCTCCCGAGAGAACCACGACGCGCGGATCGCTGTCGGCAAGAGCGGTGATGGCAGCGGCGAAGGCGTTTCTCACGGCAGCCCCAACTCCTTCCGGGCCAGCTTCACTTCGTCGGCGGTCGGAATCCGATAGTGCCAGTTGTTGTCGTCTTCCATGAACGAAACGCCCTTCCCCTTGATCGTGTTGGCGACGATCGCGATCGGTTTGCCGGTGCCGTCCGGAATTTTGCCGAGCACCTTCATTAAGGCGCCGACGTCGTGACCGTCGACCTCGTATGCGCTCCACCCGAACGCTTCCCACTTTTTCCGCAATGGGCTCAGCGCCATCACCTCATTGCTGCGACCGGTCGCTTGCCATTTGTTGTAGTCGATGATGGCAACCACATTCTCCAACCTATGCGCCGGCGCGAACAGCGCCGCCTCCCAGACCGATCCTTCCTGACATTCCCCGTCACTCAACAGCGCGAAGCACCGGTAGCTTTGCCCTTGAATCCGCCCCGCCAGGGCCATTCCCAGCGCCAGCGACAATCCGTGCCCGAGCGATCCGGTGGCCGCTTCGACTCCCGGCACGCATTGCAACCCCGGCTGCTCGGGAAGGCATCCTCCATCTGCGTTAAAGTGATCCAGCATCGCGGCATCAAAAAACCCCCGGCTGGCGAGTGTCGCGTAAAGGGCGGTAGCCGCGTGACCTTTGCTGAGAATAAACCGATCCCGCAGCGGATCGAGCGGCTCCTTCGGATCGATGCGAAGGACGCCGTGATAAGCACAGATCATGATCTCCGCGCACGAGAGCGCCCCGCCCAGATGCGGCGTTTCCGCGGCGTGGGATAGCTCCACGAGTCGCCCGCGCAGCTCGCGCATGCGCTGCCGGAGCGAATCGAGATGAATGTCGGGAATCGTTGCTGTGCTCATTCTTCCGCCACAAGCGTCATACTACAGTGAAAACCGGCGCGTGCGAAGCATTCCGAACCATATAGCCGCCCTTCGCCGCCGTGCTTGCCGCGCGCGTCCAGCGGCGCGGCTGTCCCGTCGAACCCATCGGCAAGGGGGCGCGTCCAGACACGCCTCGCAAGCGAGGCGGCTAACTAAGGAATCCGGAGTGCTGCGCACGCGTGATTTCCTCATACAATCCCTGCATTAACAGATTTTGCACTCGGGATTCCACCTTGATTGTGCGCTCCGAAAGCCGAGGGATTTCCGTCGGAACTGATCTGCACCTCCCGACGCTGCCGCTTCTCGTCTCTCCTTCGTGCCTCCGTGCCTTCCCTTTCCTGCCTTCTTCTCGCTCATGTGACCCCGCGCGACAGTTTTTGCAGCGCCGCATGTCGCATCCGACGCCCAACTCCTCGCCATGCCGCGGGATACGCTCCAGCCTGGCGCGACGCCGCGCGAACAGTTGCGCGCCGTTTGCTGAAAACGGGGCATCCCCGCACGCTCGCCTTTCAAAATCCAATGCTTCGCCGTCTCCGGCCGCGCCGGAAGTCTCATGTTCTTCAATGGCTTGGTCCATGCCAGGAACCTGACGAAATCACCATTCGCGATGCGACATTTACTGCCGGCCGGATTCGCAATAGAAAGAACCTATCGCCCCTTTACCCCGCAAAGTGGCACGATTTGGCACGATTTGGCACAACTTCGCAATGTGACAGTGGGCCCGCCTGACGGGCGGCCCAAAGTCGCGGCTGCATGCGGCGTTGCCACGGTCGGCACCGGCAGGTATTCAAAGAGCGCGGCAATTGCGTCCGGTAGCGCGTCCCATGGAGTGTCCCTTGATCCGCGGACTATGCTTATCGCTGCCGTAATCGCTTTCACAGGCGGGATGAGGAGCCAGTTTGCTGAACCAGGTTTCGCTGCCAAAACCCCTGCTGCGGAAGTACAAGCTACGCTCGCAAATCTTCGGCGGCATCTATCTCGTTCTATTCATGCCTGCCTTCATCCCGTCGATGATGATTCCTCATACGCAGGGGCAGATTTTCTCAGAACAGAAAAAACACTGGCCCCAACAGGCAAGCGTCGGCAGTCTGATTCTCCAGCTCGTGAAAATGCCTAACCCCACGCCCGCTGAAAATCGGTGTCTCACCGACCTCTTCAAACAACAATCGTCGCTGTCCGCGCAATCCCTGAACTACTCAAATCAATCGCTTGCCGCCGGTCGATTGAACCTCAAATACGGTGTCATTCGCCTGCTCATTGCACTTAGCGCTGTGGTCGGCTTTGTGACCCTTGCGGTCCAATACAGGCGAACTCTCCACCGTTTTCGCGACGGCCGCTGCCCGCACTGCGGCTACGACCTGCGCAGCAGCGGCGCACGATGCCCCGAGTGCGGGACCGTTCGCGGAAACGCAGGGGACACTCGCGATACTCGCACTTATTGAGGGTCGCCATTTCTCAGGTACTTTTGGGTAATGCTCCGGCGTGCAATATCTTCGGCGGACAATCAGGTGTCTCATCTGCTGAATCGCGGCAACCGCCGACTGAACAACTTCGGAGAGCGGGGGGATACCCCCTGTTACAGTCGCGTCCCGGTGCGCCGGGATTACTTGCATCCTCGGGCCGAACTCTTCGTTGTTGAGACGTGCCCGCCCCGGGTGCCAGGACTGCTGCGTCTCCGGCTCGATGCCGTGGCGGACCGGCGCACGGAACCATCGCCACGGGCGCCAGGCCGCGTTCATCAAGCTTCTGGAAAAGGACGGCAGCGCGGCGCCCATGCGTATCCAACGCCCCCCGCTACGTCAACGCTTCCTTGCAGTACGCCACGCACTTGGCGACTTCGGCGACGGATGTGGAGCCAGGGGGAATTTTATATTCCAGCTCAATGTCGCCGTATATCGGCCACTTCTCCTGCTTGAGAAGTTGCAGCACTTCCTTGATGGGTGTCGTGCCCCGACCCCAAGGCAGATTGCCGCCGTCGGCAGTGCGGTCTTTGAGGTGCAGGCTGATGATCCGGTCGTGGTATTTTTCAATTACGGGGATGGGGCTCTTGCCCTTCGAGCCGGCCACGTAGTGGCCGATGTCGAAATTGAACATGATGTACTGGCCGCAATCGAGAAGCGGGTCGGGCTTGTCGATGATCGGCATGTCGTTGGTGTGGTTGTGGAACGCCACGTAAATCTTGTGCTTCTCGGCGAATGGCGCGAGCTTTTTGGCGAGGCTGTCGCTGCGCTCGGTGGTGATGGCCTTGCATCCCAGCGCCTTGGCCAGATCGAAGTTGAAGTTGATGTCTTCATCCTTCGGCCCGAATGGGCATTTGTGAATGTGAATGTTGACGCCGGCGTCGTTGTACATCTTGCGCAGCTCCGCGGCTTTGGCGAGCATGCCCGCACGGCGTTTGGCGAGTTCCTCCTCGGTCGGCTTGGCGCCGAGCAATTCCCCCTTCGTGGCCGACGCGGGATACACGCCGTAAGCGCGAAGCGGGCCATCCTTCAACTCGCACTCGCTCAGACCGTCCTCGATCAAGGCCTTGAGGGTTTCCTCGGCGGTGTTGATCTCGCCGCCGCGGTAGCTGTAGGTGTTGATTCCGATCACCACGCCGCCGAACACCGAGTGGGGCTTGCCGCTCGTCTCGGCCGGCGGGGTCTCAGTCGCCGGAGCTTCCCGGCCGAGCATCACCGCAGCCCCGACCGCCGCCGTGCCGGCAAGAAATCGGCGTCGTGAGAACATGTCGCGAATGTCGTTTTTGTTTTGCATAGCGCCTTTGGTTCTCTTGAGTTTACCAGAACCGATCGGACGTCGAAACGTCAATGCGCCGTTCCTCTTCCAAGAGCCGCTCTTTCGAATCCGGGGGAATGTTCATTGACGCCTTCTTTCTCTGACAGGGCGCCCTATCCCGTCGCATCTTCCGCGACCGCTTGCGATCGGGCGCTTGTGCAATACGAAGACCCACGGATGGCAATCCGTTGGCTTTCCCGGAAACCGCTCGCCGGTATTCTTCGGTGAATCCACTGTCGGCGTTTTTGGCGGCGAGTCGGAGAGCAAGGCATGGCAACTATTCGCAGCCCCGTTCGCTATTGCCTCGGCTTGAGGAAGAGCGGTCCGAAAGTCTGGCTGCCGACGACGAGCCTTGGGTCCTGGGCGGGGTCTGCAAAGTCGAATATCGCGGGGCGCGGGCGCTGTCATTCAAACCCTCGGCATCGGGTGTGTCGGCCAACCTGAGTCCGCGCATGCCGCGCGGGGAGTCGCCGACGCCGAAATCATTGATCTGGCCCTTTTGCACCTCGGCGTAGAGAGAGGGGACGCGTTCGACGGCGTACCGCAGACATCCGCCGAGACTGGTCATCTGCCTGGTGACGTAGATGTTCACGTTCAGTTGGGGCGCCTGCCTGGCATCGAGGCCGTCGTGGACGATTGCGTAGGTTAGCAGGCCGTGCTGCACCATTTGACTCTCGATGGCCTCACGGTCGCTCTGGCTGGCGGCGAGCACGCGCATTCGCTTGTCATAGGCGAGTTGCCCCAGGCCGCGATTGATTCAAATGGATGAAGCAGCACCTGCACATCAAGGCGTTTTTCGGCACGACACCCAACGCCGTCAAGACGCAGTTGTGGATCGCGGTGATGGTCTACGTGCTGGTTCATCTGCTCAAGCACCGCCAAGGACTGCGGCAGTCGCCGAACGAAATTATGCAGATTCTCAGCGTCATGATTTTCGAGAAAACCCCCGTAAATCAGCTCTTTTTAGAAATCAAACAGCAAAATGATGAAGGTCGGAATCATAACCAACTCTCACTGTTCGAGTTGTGACCGGACAGTAGTGGGCCGCCGGGGGCAAAGCAGACGCGGCTCAACTCCGCCGAGTGCCCCTCGAATCGGCGCAGTTCCTTTCCGGTGCCCGCATCCCAGAGCCGGGCTGTCTTGTCGGAGCTGCCGGTAAGGATTTGCTTGCCATCGGGGGAGAAGCAGGCGCAACGCACCTGGTCCGAGTGCCCTTCGAATCGCTGCAGTTCGTTGCCGGTGGCGGCATCCCAGAGTCGCGCGGTTTTATCCCAGCAACCCGTGAGCAGTCGGGGGAAAAACAGACGGAGCTGACCAATTCCGCGTTCGTGAATCGTCGCAGTTCCCTGCCGGTGGACGAGCTCCAAAGCCGGGCAGTGTGATCCACGCTTCCGGTCAGCACTTGCCTGCCGTCAGGAGAAAAGCAGGCACAGAGCACCCTGTCGGTGTGCCCTTCGAATCGCCGCAGTTCCTTGCCGCTTGCCGCGTCCCATAGCCGCGCGGTGTGATCATCGCTTGCGGTGAGGATTTGCCTGGCGTCGGGGGAAAAGCAGGCAGATCTCAAATCGCTCGAATGTCCCAGTTGTGCGACAAGCGTGCATTGCTGATCCATCGCCGCCGACGCGACGGGCGGCTCTTGTGCCACGGCAGGACGCAAGCCCCATGGCATACCGCATAATGCCGCGCTCAACATGCATAAGCGGGTGACGAGCCGCGCTGACTGGCCCTGACATCCCATGGGATACGCCTCGCTGGGGTGTGAGGGCGACCTGTTCGACATCGCCCGAGAGTATATATCAAAGATATCAAAGGTTTATGATGAAGCGCGGATTCCATCTACTTCTACGCCGCTCGCACGGGCAGGATGCCCGTGCCACGGGGAAGCCGCAATGACCAATGCGAAACCGAACCTTGGGACTTGGGGTTTGGCGCTTTGTTGGCCATTGGGCCTTGGTCATTCGCGCGCCTCCACACGCTGAACGGGCATGCCGCAATTTGACGATCTGGCGGGCAGCCCTTAATCTCGCAGTCTGGCGGTTGGAGTCGGATTTCCGCAATATTTCCCTGAGGAATGCACCGCGATGCCCAATGCGTTTACCGTTCTTGTCACCGGCGGCGCGGGGTACGTCGGCGCGGCACTGGTTCCCAAATTATTGGACGCCGGCCATGCCGTGCGCGTGCTGGATCTTTATCTCTATGGGAAGGACGTGCTCGAGCGCGTCGCCCGGCACCCGAAGCTGACGCAAATCTGCGGCGATCTTCGCGACCCGGCGGTGGTCAAAGAAGCCGTGGCCGGATGCGACGCGGTGATCCATCTGGCGTGCATCTCCAATGATCCGAGCTTTGAACTGAATCCGGCCCTGGGGAAGAGCATCAATCTCGACGCGTTCGGGCCGCTCGTGGACGCGGCGAAGAACGCTGGCGTTCGGCGATTTATTTACGCGTCGTCCTCCAGCGTTTATGGCGTGAAAGAAGAAGAAAACGTCACCGAGGATCTATCGCTCGAGCCGCTGACGGATTATTCGAAGTTCAAGGCTGACTGCGAAGTGATTCTGCTTGAGAAGCGGTCGCCTGGATTCACGGCACTGGTGCTTCGCCCCGCGACCGTTTGCGGGTATTCAACGCGGTTGCGGCTCGATCTGTCGGTCAATATCCTCACCAATCACGCGTACCATCGCCGGAAGATCACGGTCTTCGGCGGCGATCAGAAGCGCCCGAACATTCACATCGATGACATCGCCCGGCTGTACGTCGAATCGCTGCAGTATCCGGACGCCGCCATTGATGGGAAGATCTTCAATGCCGGTTATGACAACATGACGATCAACGCGATCGCCGAGACCGTCAGGAAGATCGTGGGGCCGGACGTGACGATCATGCGCACGAGCACTGACGATCCGCGCTCGTATCGGATCTCTTCGGAAAAGATCAAGCGCGAGCTGGGCTTTTCCCCACAGAAAACAGTGGAAGACGCGGTCCGCGATCTGGTGGGCGCGTTCAAGGAAGGGCTGGTTCCCGATCCGAATGATGAGCGATATTACAACATCAAGACGATGCAGCGGGCGGCATTGAAATGAATCTGTGCAGCCCATGAACAAACAATGCGTGGTCACCGGCGGCGCCGGGTTTATCGGAAGCCATCTCGTGGAACGTCTCGTTCGCGACGGGCATCGCGTTGCGGTCGTCGACAGCCTCGCCACCGGGCGGCTGGAAAATCTCGCGCCGGTGAAGGGAAATCCGGCGGTCACGTTTCACAAGGTGGATGTTGCCGATGTCGCGGCGCTTGCACCGGCGATGACGGGCGCGCAGTGGGTGTTTCACCTTGCGGGGCTTGCGGACATCGTTCCCTCGATTCGTCAGCCGCTGCAATATCACGCGGCCAACGTATCGGGGACGATCGGTGCGCTGGAGGCGGCCCGCAGCGCCGGCGTGCAGCGGTTCGTCTACGCGGCGTCGAGCTCGTGTTATGGAATTCCCGACGTCTATCCGACGCCGGAAACCGCGCCCGCCCGGCCGATGTATCCGTATGCACTGACGAAGTACCTGGGCGAACAGTACGTGATGCACTGGGCGTCGACGTACCAGCTTCCCGCAGTTTCCCTGCGGCTGTTCAACGTCTATGGGCCGCGGTCGCGAACGACCGGGGCTTATGGGGCGGTTTTTGGCGTGTTTCTCGCGCAGAAGCTGGCGGGACAGCCGTACACCGTTGTTGGCGATGGAAGCCAGACGCGCGACTTTACCTTTGTCACTGACGTGGCTGATGCGTTTGCGACCGCGGCGCAATCGGACGCGGTCGGCGAGATCTTCAACGTCGGGTCGGGCAATACGATGAGCATCAAACATCTGGTGGAGTTGCTGGGAGGGCCGATTCACCATCTGCCCAAGCGTCCGGGCGAGCCGGACTGCACCTTTGCCGACGTCTCGAAAATTCAGAGAGCGCCTGGGGTGGCACGCCCGGGTGCCGTTCGAAGCGGGCGTGCGTATCATGCTCGACAACATTCAGCTTTGGAAAGACGCGCCGGTGTGGGACGAGCAGTCGATCGCGGCGGCGACCTCAGTTTGGTTTGCTCATCTGGCGCGATGATTTCTGTTGGGAATGATAAGCCGGGTGCGGCTCTTTTTTGTTGCAGACCGCCTTCTGAGGGTCAGACATCATGGCCGACGCGCCAAGTCAGAAGATTCAGGAGCTTGACGACCTTGCGAGGATCGTTGCAGATTTGCGCGCCAACGGAAAACGCGTGGCGCAGTGCCATGGCGTTTTCGATTTGCTGCACGTGGGGCATGTCCGTCATTTTCAGAAGGCCCGCGACTTTGGCGACGCGCTGATCGTGACGCTCACTCCGGATGAATTTGTGAACAAGGGGCCAAATCGTCCGGCATTCAATCAGCTTCTCCGCGCGGAGTTGGTGGCCAATCTGCAATGCGTTGATTACGTCGCGGTGAATCGGTGGCCGTCGGCGGTTGAAGTCATCAAGCTGCTGAAACCGGATTTTTACGTAAAAGGATCGGATTACAGGGATGCCGGCAAGGACGTTACCGGCGGAATCACGCTGGAACGCGAGGCGATTGAATCGGTTGGCGGGGAGCTGGTTTTCACCGACGACATCGTCTTCAGCTCCTCGCACATCCTCAACCGCCACATGCCGTCGGTCCCCAAGGAGACTGCCGAATATCTTGTCGAGTTCGCGAAGACGCATCCCGCCGATGAATTGCTCGGGTATCTGACCGGCGCCCGGAAGCTGCGCGTCCTGGTGGTCGGCGAGACGATCATCGATGACTACCACTACTGCGAAACGCTGGGGAAGAGCGGCAAGGAGCCGATCCTGGCAGTGCGCTACAAGTCGCGCGAGCAGTTCGCCGGCGGAGCGATCGCGCTGGCAAACCACGTCGCGTCGTTCTGCGACAACGTCGATCTCATCAGCGCGCTGGGACTCGACGACACCCAGGAAGAATTCGTTCGGACGAAGCTCAACCCGAAGATTCGCCCGACGTTCATCTACCAGTCCGACACGCCGACGATCGTGAAACGGCGATTCATCGAGAGCTATCCGTTTCAGAAGATGTTTGAAGTCTATCTGATGAACGAAGACGCGGATGAACCGCGCAACGCGGCCCGGCTGTGCGAGATGCTCGACGCCCGGCTTTCCGAATACGACCTGGTGATTGTCGGCGACTTCGGACACCACCTGCTTGAAGCAGAGGCGATCGACATCCTCTGCCGCAAGGCAAACTGCCTGGCGGTGAACACGCAATCCAATGCCGCCAATCACGGCTTCAACACCGCCAGCAAATACGCGCGGGCCGATTATTACTGCATTTCGGAAAAAGAAATCCGTCTCGAAGCCCGGCAGCGGCGCGAGGAAATCGGCCAGATCATGAGGAAGGTGGCGACGACGCTGAACAGCCGGAAAATGCTGGTGACGCGCGGGCGGCAAGGCCTGGTTTGCTATGGCAAAGATGAGCCGATCGTGCACGTCCCGGCGATGGCGGGCCATTTTGTCGACCGCATCGGCGCGGGCGACGCACTCTTTGCCGTCACCTCGCTCTGCATGCGCCAAGGCGCACGGCGCCGGTGCTGGGGGTGATCGGCAACGCGGTTGGCGCGATGGCCGTCTCCATGGTCGGAAACAGCGCGGCCATCGACAACGTCGCGCTCATGAAGTTCCTCTCCGCCGTCTTAAAATAATTACTTCATCATCTCGTCGAGCAACGGCTGCATCGCGTCCGCCCACATCTGATATCCTTTTGCATTCGGATGCAGCGCATCGGGCATGATCTCCTTTGGCAGCTTATCGTCCGCATCAAGGAACTTTGGACCGATATCGAGGTAGCGGGTTTTGTCTCCGTCATCGAGCTTCGCGAGCCCTTCGTTGACGAACTTGATCTTCTCCCGCAGCTCGGCCACCTTTGGGTCCTTCGGGTCGGCGCCGCGGGGAAACACCGCCAGCAGAAGCAGCCTGGTCTGCGGCAGGTTCTCATGAATTTCCGCCACGACTTTGACCACGCCGGGCAGCACCTGTTCCTTGGGAAAGCGCGGGATGTTGTTGGTGCCGATCATCAGCACGACGACCTTGGGAGAAATACGGTCCAGCTCCCCGCTGTCGATGCGCCAGAGGACATGCTGCGTCTGATCGCCGCTGATTCCAAAATTCGCCACGTCGTCCTTGCCGTAGCGCTCGTTCCAGAGGGCCTGCGCTTTCACCCACCCCTCGGTGATGGAGTCGCCGAGGAACAGCAGACCGATTGGGCCGCTCTCTCCGCGCTTGAGGAACGACTCATGCATGGCCCGGAATCGCTTGTCGATCGAACCGGTTTTGTCCCACTTGGGTGCGGCGACATCCGGAACCTGCGGGGCGCGCGTGATGATTGTAGTGGGCGCGGTCGCCGGTGCGGTGGCTGACGTCTCCGCGGGCCCAGTGGTGGGATGGAACTGCGGAGCAGCGGGAGCGTCCGCCCTCGCGCCTGACGTGCTCCATGCGATACTTCCGGCCAACATCAACACCGCGATCCAGATGTTCCAATCTCTTTTCACGTGATCCTCCGAAAGTTTCCGCCGGTGCAACTGATGCTGTTGATAGTACCTGCGGGGGCGAAAAGTGTGTAAAGCTTGTGTGACCACCGTCAATTTTGCATAAAGTACATCGCTGCCCCGCGGGCAGCCGGTAAACGACAGTGATGCGCGTTGCGCGCAGAGTCACCTAGAATTCACCAGCAAAGGTGCGTCCGTTATGGCATCTCACACGCTGATCCCGTTCCCCGACGATCTTCTTGCGGCCAAGAAGCAGATCCGCGAGCGCGCGCGTTCGTACGGGCTGGACTTTTTCCCCGTCATCTTCGAGATGTGCGACTACGAGCAGATGAATCAGATCGCCGCGTACGGCGGGTTTCCGCAGCGCTATCCGCACTGGCGTTACGGATCGGAATACGAGAGCTTGCGCAAGCGCCATCATTACGGCTTGGGCCGGATTTACGAGATGGTGATCAACAACGATCCCTGCTACGCCTACTTGCAGGAATCCAACGCGCTGGTGGATCAGAAGCTGGTGATCGCGCACGTTTACGGGCACAGCGACTTCTTCAAGAACAACCTGTGGTTCAGCCAGACCAATCGGAAAATGATGGACGAGATGGCGAATCACGCGACGCACGTCCGCAAGCACATCGAGAAGCACGGCTACGACGTGGTCGAGCGCTGGCTCGACACCTGCCTGAGCCTCGAGCATCTGATCGATCCGCACAGCATGTTCCTGAAGCGCGGCCCCAACGACAATGCGGTCGAGCCCGCCAAGCGCGAAGAGCCGATGGCCAACAAGTTCAAGAGCAAGGATTATCTGGATCGCTGGATCAATCCGCCGAAAGTCATCGAAGCCGAGGCGAAGAAGTTTCGCGATGAGAAGGCAAAGATGCGCCACGCGACCCCATCGCGCCCCACGCGCGACGTGCTGCTTTACCTGCTCGAGCACGCCCGCCTGGAAGACTGGCAGATGGACTGTCTCTCGATCGTCCGCGAGGAAAGCTACTACTTCGCGCCCCAAGGCATGACCAAGGTCATGAACGAAGGTTGGGCCAGCTACTGGCACAGCACGCTGATGACCCGGCACTTTGTTGGGGCACATGACATCGTCGACTATGCCGATCATCACAGTGGCACCGTGCACATGCCGCCGGGCAACTTTAACCCTTACAAAATCGGCATCGAACTGTTCCGCGACATCGAAGATCGCTGGAACAAAGGGAAGTTCGGCAAAGAATACGAGGAAGCGCAAAACCTCGGTGAAAAACGCCGGTGGGACAAGGGACTTGGGCTGGGGCGCGAAAAGATCTTTGAAGTGCGGCGCGTCTACAACGACGTGAACTTTATCGACGAGTTCATGACGCCCGAATTCATCGAGAAGCACAAGTTTTACCAATATGGCCGCGACCCCCACACCGGGCAGCTTCGGATCGTCAGCCGCGATCCGCAGCGGATCAAGCAGACGCTGCTCTATCAACTGACGAACATGGGCCAGCCGTTCATTTACGTCGTTGATGGCAACTACGCCAATCGCGGCGAGCTGTTCCTGGCGCACAAACACAACGGGCTGGACATCGAAATCAAATACGCGGTTGAGACGCTCAAGAATCTGTACCGCATCTGGCAGCGGCCCGTGCATCTGCAGGCGCGCATCGACGACGACATGATCCTCTTCACCTTCGCGGGCGATCAGCCGAAGCAGCAGACGATTCATGACGATCTGCCGAAGCCGGCGCATCAGGTCGTTTAGGGTTCAGGGTGTTCAGGGGTCCAGGGAACACCAGTTCAACCTCGGGATCGGGTATATTGAGAGGAAAGGCTCGATCTTATGACTACCACATCACGAATGATGACGGCGGATGAGCTTTGGAGCCTCCCCGATGGAAACGTGCGACGCGAGTTGGTCAACGGAGAGTTGTTATCCCCGTCCGACACGGCGCAGGAGGTTGAAGATAAGGTTGACGAGTATTTGAGTGCAGGAGCCGCCCTTGTCTGGCTTGTCAATCCGCGTCGGAAAACCGTCACCGCTCATCAGAGTGGACTACAGCCGTTGGTTTTGCGCGAGGCAGACACCCTCGATGGAGGAAACGTGGTCCCCGGCTTCCAACGCACCGTCGCTGAGATTTTCGCGTGACGCGGAGTTTGATCATGACACTCGCCGAACCGCGAAAACGCCGCTGGACAAGTGATGAGTACCAGCAGATGGCTGACGCTGGTTTCTTCAGAGACCAGCGGGTGGAATTGCTGCGCGGAGAGGTGATCCAAATGGCGCCACAACCGGATACGCACGTCATCGCCGTCGCGCTCGCTGCGGAGGCGCTCGAGAAGGCGTTCGGCACAGGTTACTGGGTGCGAATGCAGGCACCCGTCCGCCTGGATAATTTGGACGTGCCCGAGCCGGATCTGGCGGTAGTCGCCGGTGCTAAGCGTGACTTCGTGGGCGGCGGCAATCGCGTGAAGCCATTACTCGTTGTCGAGGTGAGCGACACCACGCTCGCATACGATCGCGGCATCAAGCTGCAGCGATATTCCAGCCGGAAGATCCGGGAGTATTGGGTCCTGGATCTCGCCCATAACCGCCTGGAAGTATATCGACGGCCCCGTCTGACCGCAGGCAAGCATGGCTTCGCCGCAATACAGGTTCTGACTGCCGGCCAATCCGTCGCCCCTCTCGCGGCCTCCAAGGCCCTCGTCGCCGTCGCCGACATGCTGCCATAAAGGTCTGCCGTAGCTATCGGTCCATATTTCTCGCCAAGCCTCCCTCCCCTCCTGCCGATAAGCTCAAAGGTTCAAGATCCGTCAGGAGGCCATTTTGCGCGGAATTCAGATTGGACAACTGCTCGTGGAACAGGGCGCCCTCACCGAGGCCCAGGTACAGCACATTCTGAAGGTGCAACGTCTCTCGCATCGCCCCTTCGGCGACCTTGCCGAGCGGCTGTATGGGATCAATCCGCGTGCGATCGAGGATGCGTGGGTGGAACAGTACGTCCGCATTGCCGGGGTGGTCGATCTGGACGAGCAGGACGTCGAAACCGAAGCGCTGCGCACGCTCAATCGCCGCCAGGCGTGGCAGTTTCACCTGCTGCCGCTCAAGCGCGACGATCAGATGGATTTGGCGATGGCCACCAGCGCTGAAAGCCTGGTACGGTCGGTGAATTTCTCGGCCCGGAAACTGGACGAGCCGATCAACTTTCTGATTGCCGAGCGGAAGCAGCTTCGGGAATTCCTGATGAAGCACTATCCGGTGCCGCAGTTCATCGCGCGGTTTTCGGAAACGTTGTAGGAAGAAGGCACGGAGGCACTGAGGCACGAAGGCACGGAGGGTAAGGAAGTAAAAACAGAGAGTTGTGCAGAGGGCAGAGGCTGAAGGTCCCATCTGGCCTTTTCCTTTCCCTTCGTGCCTTCGTGCCTTCCCTATTCCCCCTACTCCTTGCCGCAGAAATCGATGAGCCGGGCGATCTCACTTCGCAGATCTTTGCGATGCACGACAAAATCCACGAAGCCATGCTCTTCGAGAAACTCGCTGCGCTGGAATCCGTCGGGCAGCTCGACCTTGATGGTGTTCCAGATCGTCCGCGGGCCGGCAAAGCCAATCAGCGCCTTGGGCTCGGCCAGAATGAAATCCCCCAGCATCGCGAAGCTGGCGGTAACGCCGCCGGTGGTCGGGTCCGCCAGCAGACTGATAAACAATCCCTTCGCGTCGTCCAGCCGCGCGAGGGCGGCGCTGGTCTTTGCCATCTGCATCAGCGAGAGCGCTGACTCCTGCATGCGTGCGCCGCCGGAGCAACTGACAATCAGGATCGGCAGCCGTTCCTCGACCGCGTCCTCGATTGCGCGGGTGATCTTTTCTCCGACCACGCTGCCCATCGATCCCATCATGAACATCGGATCCATCACCGCCAGCATCAACGGGCGGCCCTTGATGAATCCCTTCCCGCAGACTGCCGCGTCGCGGTTTCCGGTCTTTGCCTGCTCGTCGTCCAGGCGGTCCTGATAGGATTTCTTATCCACGAACTTCAGAGCATCGATCGGCTCGAGGTCCGCGTATCGCTCCTCAAAGCTTCCCTCATCCACGAGCTGGCCGATCCGCGTCCTCGCGCTGACGCGAAAGTGGTGCTGGCAGCCGGGGCAAACGTGCAGCGCCTCCTCCACCACCTTTCGGAAGAGCATGTCCCCGCATTGGGGACATCGCATCCACAGCCCCTCGGGGATGCCTTCGTCCTGCCCTTGCGCGGTCTGGTTTTTCGCTTCAGCCATGGTTCACCGGATGCAGATTATACGGGAAGTGATCGTGCCGTCGCGAGTGGCCGTCGCGACTGGGGTGATTGGTGATCGGAACGTGACGGAAAAATAGCCGCGGTCTTTGTCATGTTCCAATCACCAATCACCGCCTCCCAGGCCTCACGCGATCTTGGCGCGAATCTCGGCAATCGCGGCCGCGCGGTCCGGATGATCAAAGATCGCGCTTGCCACCACAAACCAGTCGACACCCACGTCGCGCGCCGACCCGACGGTCTGCGAATTGAGACCGCCATCCATTTCAAGCCTCTGATCCGCCCGAAGCCGCTTCTTGAGCTCCCGCGCCTTGGGCAACACTTCCGGCATAAACTGCTGCCCCGAGAAACCGGGCACAACGCTCATCACCAGGACAATATCGACCAGATCGAGCGCCGGCAGGATCGCTTCAACCGGCGTTGCGGGACGCAACGTGATGCCGACATGGCAGCCGACTTTTCGAAGCTCGCGTGCCGTCGCAACTGGATCCGTCACCGCTTCGACGTGAAAGGTGACACTCTGAGCCCCCGCCTTCACAATCGGCCCCGCATACCGCACCGGCTCGGAAATCATCAAGTGGGCGTCGAGATATGCTTCGGTGGACTTGCGCGCGCCCTTCACAATGGCCGGCCCAAAGCTGATGTTCGGCACGAAATGCCCGTCCATCACGTCCAGGTGAAAAAAGTCCGCACCGCCATCGAGCACTTCCTGCATCTCCGCGCCAAGCTTCGCGAAATTCGCCGACAGGATCGACGGAGCGATCAGGGGACGGGTCGCGGTGAAGGGATCTACCGACATTTTGGAGTCTCTTTCGGAAATCCGAATGACGAAACCCGAAACCAGAAACCAGAATCAAATAATCAAATCAGAATGACCAATGATCAAATGACGAATTAATTCGCCGTGAGACGGCTCGTCCGCGGGCGAAGAATGGTGCGGTTGGCTCCCGTTTCGGGCTTCGGTCATTCGTCATTCGGGCTTCTTTCTGGTTTCGGGTTTCGTCATTCGGGTTTTTGCGCCGTCAGTCAAGTATATCCAACGTCGCGAAATGCCCGGTCTCCAGAAACTCCAATGACGCTCCGCCGCCGGTGCTGACGTGGCTGACCTTCTCGGCAAGCCCCATTTGCTCGATGGCGGCGGCACTGTCGCCGCCGCCGATGATCGTCGTTGCGCCATTCTTTTCAGTCGCCTCGGCGACGGCTTTGGCCACGGCGAGCGTGCCGGCGGCAAACGGCTTTTTCTCAAACACGCCCATCGGGCCGTTCCAGATGATCGTCTTGGCGCCCGCGATCGCCGCGACATACGCGGCCGCAGTCTTGGGGCCGATGTCGAAGCCTTCCAGATCGGCCGGAATGTCGCCTTCCACAATCTGCGTCTTGGCGGTGTCCGTCATCTCATTGGAAACCACGGTATCGATCGGCAGACGAATCTTGCCCCCGGCTTTGGCTAAAAGCTGCTTGGCGAGATCGACCTTGTCGCGTTCGACCAGGCTCTTGCCGACGCCTTTTCCCTGGGCCAGGAAGAAAGTGTAAGCCATTGCGCCGCCGATCAGAAGCTCGTCGGCCTTGTCGAGAAGCTGCTCGATGACGGCGATTTTGTCGGAGACTTTCGCGCCGCCGAGGATCGCGATGAACGGACGGCGCGGTTCGGAAACCGCGTCGCCGAGAAATTTCAACTCCTTCTGAATCAGCGTGCCGATCACACGAGGCTGACCCGCCAGCGCCTGCGGCGCGCCGAAGGTGCTGGCGTGCTCCCGGTGCGCGGTGCCGAACGCATCATTCACGTAAACGTCGCCATGCTTTGCCAGTTGCTTAGCAAAATTCGGATCGTTCTTCTCCTCCCCCTTGTGGAAGCGGAGATTTTCCAGCAGCAGCACCTGGCCATCCTTCAGCTCGGCAACCGCCTTCTCAACCACGGGTCCGACGCAGTCGTCGGCGCAGGCGACTGGGATATTCAGCAGCTTCGCGAGGCGTTCAGCCGCGGGCTTCAACGAGTACTTCGGCTCGGGGCCTCCCTTTGGCCGGCCCAGGTGCGACATCAGCACCAGTCTGCCGCCGCGGTCCAGCACGCTTTTGATCGTCGGCAGAGCCTGCACGATCCGGCGGTCGTCGGTAATTTTTCCACCGTCGAGCGGAACGTTGAAATCAACCCGCATCAACACGCGCTTTCCACGCACATCCACGTCTGCCACAGTCTTTTTCGCCATGATCGAGAACCTCCAGCAGCAACCCCGGCCATTGCACTTTGCGTCTTTCAACCGCTCGCCCCGCATCGCACGATGAGGGCCAGCGATCGGCGATGCTACGAGTCGACCGCGATCCGTCAAGGTTGGCCAACTGCCCCACCGAAGAGAGTTTTCAAATTGGAGCAGCGGCCGTTGTGGTGCAGCCGTCCAACCTGCTCTCCAGCGGCTGGCTGGAAGCCTGCACCACAAAAGGAGGCAAATGACCCCAGCACTATCGCACGTCAGGCAGTTTCCACGGAACTGCCCACCTTCTAGCGGGCGCGACCAAGCGAAAGTGTTGCAAAAACAGCAACTTTGCTCAAATGGGCTACATTGTGCAGTGACGGCTGAATTTTCCGGGGCATCCGCCCGATATGTCGAAAGATTGCTGAACGAGTTCCGCCGGGGGCAATTCTCGGTGGTTCATGGATGGAGTGGCAGTGCAGGCGCAGACAACACTTTCAACATGTCCGACTCCCACCGCCAGGGAAATTCTCGACGCCGGCGCCGTCGTCACCCACTTTCAGCCCATCTACTCGGCCAAGCAAAAATCCGTCATCGGCGTCGAAGCGCTGTTGCGCGGGCTCAACCCGCTCACTTCGCAACTCGTCTCCCCAGCTCAGTTGTTTCAAATGGCCAGCGAAGAGCGGCTGAATGTCGACATGGAGGAACTGTGCCGCGACACGGCGTTGCGCACTTTTGCCGAGCTGAGGGGACAGACCGTTTCCGACCCGCGCGTTCGCGAAAGCGATGCGACGGCGGCAGCCCGGGAAAACCTGATCCTCTTCCTGAACTTTGACGCCAACTCCGCGAGCGTGAAACCCGAAGCGACCAGCGACGGAGGCAGCGGCCTGCTGTTCCTCAACTTTGACGCCTCGGTCGAACGCAACATCGAACCAGCCGCCGCGGCGCTGATGGAAAAAGTGCGCCGCGTCGGGCTCGATCCCCGCGGAGTCGCGATCGAAATTCTCGAATCTCAGTTTGAAGATCTCGACCGCCTCAAACACCTGGCCCAGAGCCTGCACGAATGTGGCTTTCTTCTGGTGCTGGATGACGTCGGTGCGGGCCATTCCAATTTGGATCGGATTCCGATCATTCGCCCCGATGTTCTGAAGATCGACCGCTCGCTGATTCGTCATCTCGACAGCGACTACCACAAGCAGGAGACGGTCAAGTCGCTGGCGCATCTGGCCAGACGAATCGGCGCGCTGGTGGTTGCCGAGGGAGTAGAAACCGAAGGGGAAACGCTCACCGCGATGGAGCTGGGCGCAGATCTGTTGCAGGGGTTCTATCTCGCTCGTCCGCAACCAGCCGAAACCATCGCCCGAACGCTCGACGGCTCCGCCGTCAACTCACTGGCCCAACGTTACAAGCTGCACATGGTCGCGAAGATCAACCAGCGCAAGCTTCAGCATCGGCGTTACGCGATCATCCTGAACACCCTTCTGTGCGAGCTCGGAAAGGCCGACGTTCGGGAGTTTGACGATATTCTCACTCGCCTCATCAGCGATCATCCCACCGTCGAATGTCTGTATGTTCTCGACGAATCGGGGCATCAGGTGTCGGCAAGCATCTGCAACTTCGACATGTCCGGCAGCGGGCACCGCCTCATGTTCCGCCCTGCCATGAAAGGGGCGGATCATTCGCTGAAGGAGTTTTACTACGTGCTGCTGGACGTTGAACTGCAGAAATACACCACCGACCCGTACGTTTCCCTGGCATCGGGAAATCTCTGCCGAACCATCTCCACCTGCTTCCGCGATTTCGAACAATAACAAGCTGTATATTCTGTGCATTGACGTGACGTCGGAGTAGGAAGGCACGAAGGCACAGAGGCACGAAGGCACGAAGGGGAAGGCAGGGAGATGCCCGAGATCCTCGCGCACTCGCCAACCCGTAATCGCTGCCCACCGCTTAGTGACTATCTGCCGCTTTCCTCCCCTTCGTGCCTTCGTGCCTCCGTGCCTTCGTGCCTTCCCTGCGGTGCCTTCCCTGCGGTGCCTTCCCCCACTGTGCCTTCCTGCTGATCCTTCCCCATGCTATAATTCCTCAGGATGACCGCAGCGACCAAAGACAGCCCGGCGGAGCTTCGCAAACGTGTGGCAGACGTGCTGGAATTGATTCGACCGGCAGTACTGGCCGACGGCGGCGATGTCGAGTTGGTCGACGTCGCCCCCGACGGGGTTGTGAGCATTCGCTTTCTCGGCGCGTGCATCGGCTGTCCCAGCAGCAACCTCACGCTCCAGCATGGCATTGAAGCCAATCTGCGACAGCAGATCCCCGAAGTGACGCGCGTAATTCCTGTCTCATGAGGGTTCATTGCCCCAGGGTTCAGGAGTCAGGCTGAAACTTTCAACCGTTGCCGCAGCCCCTTTCGCCAGCATTTTTTACCGTACTTCCCTTCACGCCCTGGCGCCTTTGTGCCTTGCTGCCTTCCCAAGTGATTTTCTGCGCACCGCCCGCAACGACGCCGCTATAATGCGGTAATGGTTCGAGGGGCTGGCCGCCCGAAAAGATCAGTCATCATGGAACTTGAAACAGTCCCGGAGAAAAAGCAGACTGAGATTGGCAGCTACTTTGTTGCCAACTATCCGCCGTTCTCGGTCTGGTCGCCGGAATATCGCGATGCCATTGAGGCGGCACTGAATTCGCCTCCCAAGCCCAAGACGCCGCTGGGGCTCTATCTGCATATCCCATTTTGCCGCAAGCGATGCAAGTTTTGTTATTTTCGCGTTTACACGGATAAGAACGCCGACGAAATTGAGACGTATCTCGAAGCGTTGTCGCGTGAAATCTCCCTGTATGCGGGGCGCGAGGGTTTCGGCAATCGTCAATTTGAGTTCGTCTATTTCGGCGGCGGGACCCCGTCCTATCTGAGCAATGCCCAGCTCGAACGGTTGGTCGATCGCATCAATGAAAACTGGACGTGGGAAGCCGCTCGCGAGGTCACGTTCGAGTGCGAGCCCGGAACGCTCAAGCAGTCAAAACTGGAAGTGATCAAAAAGATCGGCGTCACCCGCCTGAGTCTTGGCATTGAAAGTTTTGACGACGAGGTGCTCGGGATCAACGGCCGCGCCCATCGCTCCGCGGAAATCGGCCGGGCGTACGCCTGGGCGCGCGAGATCGGCTTCGCGCAGATTAATATCGACTTGATTGCCGGCATGCTCGGGGAGACCGACGACAAGTGGAAGCAGACCGTCGCCAAGGCCATCGCCATGGACGCGGATTCGGTCACCATCTATCAGATGGAGGTGCCGTTCAACACCACCATCGCGCGTGAAGCAAAATCCTCCGGCCACGACGCTCCGGTCGCCGGCTGGGCCACCAAGCGGGCGTGGGTGGACTATGCCTTCAAGGAATTTGCTGCCGCCGGGTACGTCGTTTCCAGCGGCTACACGCTGGTGAAGCCCCAGCGCCATGCCGGGTTCGTCTATCGCGACTCGCTGTGGCGCGGAGCGGATCTGGTCGGCACCGGCGTTGCTTCGTTTGGACATTTCCAGGGCGTTCACTATCAGAATCTCGACACCTGGGAGCAATACATCGAGCGGCTCAACCTTGGCGAGCTGCCAATCAATCGTGCGTTCAAGGTGGCGCCGCATCAGTTGCTCATCCGGGAAATGATTCTTCAGCTCAAGACCGGCAAGATTGACGCCGGGTACTTCCGCGAGAAATTCGGCGCCGACATCCTCAGCGAGTTCGGGGATGCGTTCACATCGCTTGAAGCCGAGGGCTTTGCAAGCGTTGAAGCACCGCTGGTTCGGCTGACCAATGACGGCCTGCTGCGGGTTGATTCGCTGCTGCCGCGGTTCTTTGAGCCGCAGTTCCGCAACATTCGCTACACGTAGGCCGCGATGACCGCCAACATCCGCCAATCCGAGGCTCAGGAGTCCGGCGCGGCCAGCGCACTCGAAGACCTCTTCCGCCCATTCGCGCCGGAGTGGGTGGCCCAACTGTTCACGCTCGTGCACCCTGATGCAATCCCGCATCCGCAGGATGCTCTGCTGGTGCATCACGAACACATGACCGTGATGCTCGAAAAGCATCACGGTGCGCCCGTGGCCGTGAAGGTCTTTGAAGAACATCACGAAGGCGATCTCTACACCCGCAAGATCGCGCTCTCGCCAACGCCCGACGGCCCGGTCGTGGAGTGGGGCATCTGCCGGCTCGATTTCCGGCACATTGCCCCCGATGTGCGCGATGAGATTCTCGCCAAACAAACCCCATTGGGCGCGATCCTGATTCGACACAACGTGCATCGACGGGTGAAGCCGCGATACTTCCTGCGGCTGCCGCCGCACAGCGATATTCTCAAAATGTTTGACGCGCCCGACAACGCCGAGCCTGTTTATGGCCGGATCGGGACGATCTATTGCGACGACGAGCCGGCAATTGAGCTGCTGGAGATCGTCGTAAACTGCAGGTAAGGCTGCCCCACAGAGGACCTTTCGCATGAGTGATTCATATGACTGCGTGGTCGTCGGCGGAGGACCTTCGGGGTCGACCGCCGCCACGCTGCTGGCGCAACAGGGGCACAAGATTCTGGTCGTGGAGCGCTCGCAATTCCCGCGGTTTCACATCGGCGAATCGCTCATGCCGGAAACCTACTGGGTCTTCAAACGCCTGGGCATGCTTCCGAAAATGAAGGCCAGCCGCTTCGTCAAGAAATACAGCGTTCAGTTCACCAACCCCGCCGGAAAGGATTCGCAGCCGTTCTATTTCGACGAAAAAGTCCCGCACGAATGTTCGCAGACCTGGCAGATCGTCCGCAGCGAGTTCGACAAAATGATGCTCGACAACGCCGCCGAGCACGGCGTGGAAGTCTGGACGTCCGCCAACGTCACCGACGTTCTGCTTGAATCCAACAACGGCGATCTTCCCCGCGCGACCGGTGTAGTCGTCGCCAGGCCGGGCGAAGCGCCCCGCACGATTCACGCAAAGGTGGTCATCGACGCGACGGGAACCAACGCCCTGCTTTCCCGAAAGCTCAACATCCGCAAACGCGATCCCATGCTGCGCAAGGCCTCGATCTTCGCGCACTATCGCGGTGCGCGACGCGATCAGGGAAAAAACGAAGGCGCAACGCTCGTTCTGGCGACGCCAAATCAGGACGGCTGGTTCTGGTATATCCCGCTGCCGGATGACATCGTCAGCATCGGCGTTGTCGCCGAGCCCGAAAGTCTGCAGGGACGCGGCACGCCCGAGCAGGTGCTCGAAGAGGAAATCCGCAACTGCCGAGGCCTCGATGACCGCATGGCCAATGCCGTCCGCGTCTCCGAAGTGCGCGTCCTCTCCGACTTCTCTTACCGTGCCTCAAGGTGCGCCGGCGACGGCTGGGTCCTGGTCGGCGATGCTTTTGGATTTCTCGACCCGATCTATTCGTCCGGCGTTTTCCTGGCGCTCAAGAGCGGGCAAATGGCCGCCGACGCGATTCACGAAGCCCTGGTCAAAAACGATTGCTCCGCCGAGCAGCTTGGCAAATGGGGTCCCGAGCTGTGCGAAGGGATGCAGGCGATTCGCAACATCGTCTACGCCTATTACACCAGGGGCTTTTCTTTTGGGAAGTTCGTTCGCGCCTTCCCGCAATACCGGCACAACATCACCGAGCTTCTCGTCGGCGACGTTTTCCGCCCCGAGGTCAAGGAAGTCTTCAACGCCCTGGAGACCCTGGTGCCCCTCCCGGCGCCGATCCCGCTCGACGTTCCGGCATCAGCCGCGGTATCCTAAAAGGAATGTGCGCGGGTACGCGCATGTGCTATGGACTTCGCTGCCCTCCGGGCAGCCGCTAAACGACTTGGGATGCGCATGCTTGCGCAAGGTCATTGAGCGAGCGACTGAACGAGTCTTGCGCAGCCGAACTTCTACGCGAGAGATTGCAAATTGAGGATTGCAAATTGAAATTGCAAACTAAAGAGTGGCGTCCCAACGCCTTTTTTCCCCCGTTTTGCAATTTGCAATTTGCAATTTGCAATCCCCAACTCCCGCGCTGGCGCGAGAGCGTACTTGGTAGAAAAGTAGAGAGTAGAGCACAACCCCCTCGCTTTCCGCTTCCTCACCCTCCATGCCTCCGTGCCTCCGTGCCTTCGTGCCTCTCCCCCAATGCCTGACACCTTCTCCATCCTCCGAAGAATCGCCTTCGCCGAAACCGACATGGCCGGCATTGTGCATTTCTCCAATTTTTTCCGCATGATGGAGGATGTCGAACACGCCTTCTTCCGCTCGCTGGGCCTGAGCGTATCGATGCAGCACGACGATAAGCACATCGGCTGGCCGAGAGTCTCCGCCAAATGCGACTACTCCGGGCCCGTGCGTTTCGAAGACGAACTGGAACTGCGATTCCGCATCACCCGGCTTGGCGAAAAGTCACTCACCTACGAAGTGGAGTTCCGCAACCAAGGCAAGCAAGTCGCGCTGGGCGTCGCGACCAGCGTCTGCTGTGAAGTCCTCCCCGCCGGCGGCGTGAAATCGATCCGAATTCCCCAGTTCATGCGCGAAAAACTCTCGCCCGCAAGCTGATGAGGGTGCGTGGGACAACGTGCTGAACCCCGAACGCCTACGGAGCCTGCTCCGTAGGATTCTTTTCCTGCATCGAGTCTGAAGTATTCGGCGAGTTGACGATGCTTCGATGAGCACTTCGATCTCGTTCAAATATTTCACTTCACCGGCTCCAGGCACCTCACCGTTCCGGCGGTATCCGCGATAACAACCACCCCCCCGCCGATGGCGGGGCTGGCGGTCATCGGACGCGCGGCATTGAAATTCCACAACTCGCGGCCGGTTTTGAGATCCAGCACATACAGATGCTTGTCGCGGCTGGCGATGTAGACGCGGCCGGAGCTGATCAGGGGAGACGCGTCGACGTCGCCGCGCGTAGCGAAGGTCCATTTCACCACCCCAGTCGGGAGGTCGAGGGCGTAGACATTTCGATCTCGGGCGCCGACAACTGCAAGTCCATCCGCTGTTGCGGGCGAGCCATAAACCATCGCGTGGTCGGCGATGCCGTCAAACTCCCACAGTGACTTGCCGCCGTCGCGCGGCATGCAGACGACGCGGCCCTGATCGGTGCCGATGACGATGCGATCGTTCAGAACCGCCGGGGAACCCGGAGCGAGCGCCCCGATATCCGTCGCGAACAGTTCCTGACCGTCCGTTAGTTTTAAGGCGCGGAGTTGGGCGTCGCATCCGGAGACATACACCGCCCCGCTCGCGATGGCGGGCGCCCCGTTGATGCGATCACCGGCCTTGGCTCGCCAACGTTGCTTGCCATCCGAGGAAAGACAAAAGATGTCGGCGCCATCGGTGCCAAAGACGATGTTGCCGTCGACGGCGTTGGCTGAAGAATGAATCGTGTTTTCGGCGTCGAAGGTCCAGAGTTTCTTGCCGTCGGCCGCCGAGACCGCGTGAAAAATGCCGGAGAGATTGCCGATATAAACGCTTCCGCCCATCACCAGCGGCGAGGTTTCAAAGCCGTCGTCGGAGCGATAAGCCCATCGCTGTTTTCCCGTCGTCAGGTCCAGCGCGGAGAACGCCTTCACCGTCGCCGAAGTAGACGCTCTGGCCATCGATGGTCGGGGCGCCTTCGATTCCCGCCTGGCCGCCGCGATGCGGAGCGGTTGTCGGCGATGATGTCGGCGCGGGGGCAAGAGCCACCACCGATTCATCGTCGCGCGTGGAGAAACTCCAGCGAACCCGCATCGGAGGCGGGCCGATCGGCGGGGCAACGCCGAGCATGCCCCCGCCGCCGTGAAAGGCGGAGATTTCCAGCGGTGCAGCGGACGAAGTGGGAGCGGTCCGCGGAACGGCGTCCGCCCCGCACAAGATCACAATGCACAACAGAGCCAACCGAATGGCTGCAATCCGTGATTCCGAATCCTCGCCCACGATTAACTTGCGCAATCTCCAAACCACGCGCGACGCAACGATGTAGCACGGCCGTCTCGGCTGTGACCCTGGAATCACAGCCGGGACGGCTGTGCTACGGGAGACTCTCCCACGCATTATTGCGGCACCTGCGACTTGTCGGTGATGTCCAGGCAGACCAGATCAGACTGCCCTTTCACATACAACCTGCCGTGATAAATCAATGGCGTCGACCAAACCTTGGAAAAACCGGCGTCAAAGACCTGTACCTGGCTGATCGCTTCGACGCCGTTGGGCGTGGCCTTCATCAGACTGAGCAACCCGTTCTGGCTCATGGCGTAAAGCTTGTCGCCGTTACGAACGAAGTTTCCGCCGAAACCAAGCTTCATGGCGCGACCGCCGGTGGCTTTCCATTTCAACGCGCCGGTTTTCCAATCAAGGCAGCGGAGCGTGCCCGAATGGTCTTCGCTGTTGCAGTAGAGATAGCCGCCGTCAAGCACCGCGGCGGGAAACTTGACCTGCACCTCCGGATCGAACCAGACCTGGCGTACACCTCCGGGAGTCACCTGGAACTGGGCCGCTCCGTGGTTGTATCCGCTACTGATGAACACTTTGTCGCCATCCACGATCGGCGTTCCCGCGTTCACGTCATAGTTTGTCTGCCAGGGGTTTGACCAGAGCGTCTTACCGGTCATCGGGTCCATGCCGATCAGGGCATCTCCGCCGAACACGACCAGTTGCTTCGATCCGGCGACGTCCATCAGAACGGGCGCGGCGTAGCCGCCCTTTCCATTGATCTGCGATTGCCAGACGATTTTCCCGGCAGTCTTATCGACCGCAACAGCGACCGGACCGCCGATGCCGCACTGCACGTAGACAAACTGGCCGCTGACCAGCGGACTGGATGCCTGGCCCCACGTCAGCAGGCTGGTGTGCGTGAGCTGGAGAATGTCGTCGGCCCAAATCACCTTGCCGGTTTCGAGGTCGCGGCAGATGAGGTTTCCGCCGCCGCCGTAGGTGTAGATGCATTTTCCGTCGATGCTGGGCGTGGCCCGCGACCCGGGGAAATCTTCCTTCGGATAGCCCCCGGGCGACCCTGCCGCCCAGACCAGCTTGCCCGTGGCTGCGTCGAAGGCCTGCAAGCCGTCCTGATTGCCGTCCTGCGACTGGAGGTACACCTTGCCGTCATCTCCGATCGGACTGGAAAATCCAAGTCCGACTTTGACGGACCAGAGCTGCTTGGGACCGTCAGCCGGCCATTTGTCGAGAAGCCCGGTTTCATGGCTGATATTGTCGCCGTTCGGCCCGCGCCATTTGGGCCATTCATCGGCACGGACGATGCCGGCGGCAGCACAGAGAGCGACGAGCAGCAGTGATTTGCGCATTGACATGGAGCCTCCTGAAGAACTGATCATTGTAGGTGCGCGCGGGCGGAAACGCGCGGAGGGAAAACCGATAGCAAAACCGAACAGACTTTCATTCCGAGCCCAATCGCATGTGACAGCGCGATTGCATTCAGCTTCGATCGCAACTTGTGGTGCACGCTTCCAGCGTGCTTTCTCAGATAGCAGGCTGGGTGCCGCAACTCTTTCTCCCTCCCTTGGTACTCCGGGGTCCGGGTGGGGGCTCGTCCGTCGGGCGGGCCACGGCAAGCTGACGATTCTCCCCCCCACCTCGTTCCTCCCCCCGGGTACGAGGGGAGGAGGCAGGAAAGCAGTTCCGGATGCACATGCGAACCCTTGGCGGCGTCCCGATCGGAGATGCGCGGCACCCCACTTCACTCCCGTCGCAAATCTGCTGGCGAAACATGCACGCCGCTCAAGGCCACCGCGATTGACGATGAAAGCAGGCCGATCAGCACCACCGCCAGCAGCGTCATTCCCAAGCCGGACAAATTCATCGATCGCCCGGAATGCACCATTGCCGGCAGCACACCAATCAGCGCGCAGGCGGTTCCGACCATTAATCCCAGCAGCAGCAAGAAAGCATTTTCACCCAGCACGAGCCAGACGCGTTTCCACGGATCGAATCCCAGACAGGCCAGCAGCGTCAGCTCCGGCTTGCGCTCCAGGATCGTGCGGACGAGCACCACCGCGAGGCCGACCGTTCCCAGCAGCAGGCCAAGCGAGCCGAGCGTTTGAAACGTCGCCAGGTACGTGTTTGCCACCGCTTCGTACGCCGCCAGGCGGTCGGTCGTTGTGTCGACGCTCACGGAATACTCGTCCAGCTCGGCGCCGAGCCGTTGCCGAAGCTCCGACGCATCCTCCGGCTTGCAATCGATCAGCATCAGTCCCGCGCCGCCGACGGCGGGGAAGAGCCGGCGAAAGTTCGCTTCCCCCATCAGCAGCTCACTTTGGAAGATGCTGTGCGAAATCGTCGCAATCAGGAGGAGCTGCTGTGATCGGCCGAGTTGATCGGTAATTGTCAGTTGGCCGCCGACGGGAATCTTGAGGATGTACTGGGCGGTGTCGTCATCGGCGATTACCGGGACTGTCCCGTTTTGGTCGGCGTCGAGCTGCGCCCACTGATTGTCGGCCGGAATCATCTTGCCGGCGAACGTGAAGGCGTTGCGCTGAACCATCGAGGAAGGAACTGAAAGGATCGTCGGAGCGGTCGGCCGCATGAGATTCAGGCAACTGATGTCCTGGCCGGCCCATCGCCGCATTGGCGTGAACTGCGCGCGGCTCCAGAGCGGATCCGTCGGATTGCGAATTCCTGCAAGCTTGCGTCCCTCCACGGTGTTGAGATCGCCGAAAATGGGAATCGCGGCTTTGAGAACCAGGCGATATCCGCCGGTGCCGGCTTTTTTGTCGTCGCCGGGCGGCGCAGAGCCTTGCCGCATCACGGCGACAACAATCAATGTAAAAACAGCGAAGGCGATCAACCCGATGGCAAGCACGCTGGCGCGGTGTGGCGGGTGGCATTGCGAATGCCCAGGGACAGCAGAGAGTTCACGGAGGCACGAGGTGCGAGCCCGTGCAGGTTGCGCGGATATTTGCCAAAGAACGATTTCCCGGGCTCTGCGCCGCCAGTCCCGGCGCGGCGGGACCACGGGCGCGCAGTTCGCGGGCGAAGGGCGCCGGCGAGCCAGGTGAGGCATCCGCAGAGCGGAAGACTTCCGCCAGCGAGGAACGCCTCGTCAGCCGACCTGCGCTCGACAGCGGCCGCGCTCAGCGACGCGAGGCCGCAGACAACGAGAACGATTCCCACAATGCGCAACAGGCGTCCGGTGCGGCGCGGCCGGCCGGTTTCATTCTCCCAGTTCCCTGCCAGCAGGCGGGCGACCGGCGCTGGTCCGATGCGCCGGGCGCCCCACCCTATTGCCAGCATCGCTACGAAAATGCTCGACACATAGCCAATACTGAGCGTACCAGGCTTCACATATAGTTTCAGCGCGGTGGTTCCCACCGCGCCGAACCACCACGTCCGCAGGCCGGCCATGATCAACCAGGTGTAGCCGACGGCGGCCAGGGAACCGATCGCGCCGCCGATGATGGCGAGAATCAGTCCCTCGCCGAGCGCGAGCCGGCGAATCGCGCCGGGCGCAAAGCCGACGGCAGACATCAATCCCAATTGCCTGGCCCGCTGCTCGACGCCAAGCCGAAAGAGCATCGCCACGAGCAGGACGGCGGCGACGATGAGGAAGAAGCTGAAGTAGAGAAAGTATTCTCCAAAGTCGGTTCCGCCGCCGGCGGCGGCGAGCTGCTCGGCTTTGATCGCGCGAAAGCTCAACTGCATGGAGGCGGGCGGGATTTTCTTTCGCAGGGCGTCGCAAAATGCATCGGCTTTGTGCGCGGGAACGCGCAGGCCGGTGACTCCTCCGTAGACGCCGCCCCACAGCTTCTGCGCGGTTTCGAAGCTGACAAAGATTTTCGGAGCGGCGCGGTAGGCGTGCCAATAGGCTTCGTCATCCTTGGTCACGAGCGACTTGTCGATCTTCAGCCCCTCAGGCGGATCCCAATCCGCCACGCTGTCCGCGTCGGTCAGCCCCTTATAGTCCGGTGGAAGCGTCGGATCCGCGCCGACGCCGTTCATCGGCAGGATGCGCGTCACCTTAAACGAGAGGGCAGACAACGGATGCGCGGCGCTGGCGTCGCGGAGCTCGCCGTTGGGCCCGCGCTCGTAAAAGTCGATCGTGACGGCATCACCAATTTTGACGCCGAGCCGGTCGGCGGTCCATTGATTGACGGCCATGGCGTTTGTATCGAGAGGTTGCCCATCAAGCTCGCTCACGCCTGCGATAACCGCGTAGTGAATCACTCGCCCCGTCGAGTCGGCTTTCGCTGAAGTCAGAAGATTGACCGCAATTTTCTGCAACGGCACCGACAGCTCATTCGCCACCGCCTCGGCCGCGTCGACGATCGGCGGCGCGATGTATGTCGAACGCGACCCGATGGCGACCTGCGCAGGGGGCGAAACCGGGGTTGTAGTCTTCGGCTCTTCAGGTGGATCTTTCGCGGCAGAATCGCCCCCTGTCTCGCGGGACACGTCGGTTCGGGTCAATCCATAATCTTCGAGCATGACGCACCCGGCCAGCGCGTCATTCAATGTCTTGGCGCCCGCGGCATCCGCATTGCCGGAGTGCGCGTGGGCGAGCAGCGCATTCACCCGGCCCGGCTGGTCGATCGCCTCCTGCAGATCGGCGAGGTTCACCCAGGCGTTGCGCGTCGCACGCTGACCGCCGTTGGGATTGAACAGCGAAACGACGCCCGACTCGCGAACGATTTGGCTGACTTGGACGCGCAGCCCGGAGATCGTGTCGCCGCGCGATCGGCGATCGAGCGCCGCGTCGCGCGGGGCATCGCTGTCGGTCGGCACCGACAGCACGATCGATTCGCCAGGCGATTTGACTCCAAGCGAATCGGCGAGTTCCCCGTTGATGACACAGCGGTTTCGATCGACGTCGATCCATGCCCCAGCGGCAATCTGCACGTCGGCGGTGCGCGCGCCGCTCGATTCGTCGGACGCCGCGCCTACGACGATCGCGGTTGGCGCAAGCTCGAAATCCGGCGCCGCCGCGGAAATGCGATTGGCGAGGGAATCGTCGAAGAACCGGGTTGCGATAATGGCGTAATCGATATTGCCCAGTCGCTGCAGCGAAAGCTCGCGCAGGCTCTGGCGCACGCTGTCGCCGACCATCATCGCTCCGCTGAGCACGGCAGTGGCGACGGCCATTCCGACAATCACGGCAAGATTCACGCCGCGAAAATGAAGGAGATTGCGGAGGAGCAGTCGGAAGCGATTCAACGTTTTACTCCTCGCTTCGCAGCACGCCGTCGTTCATCCGCATGCGCCGGGCGAAACGCCGGGCGAATGTTTCGCTGTGGGTGACGCCGATGACCATCGCGTCATTTCCGGCGACGGCGAGCAGAAGGTCTGCCACTGAAGCGGCCGAGGCGGCATCGAGATTGCCGGTCGGCTCATCCGCGAGAATCAGTCGGGGCCGATTCATGAGGGCTCGGGCGATGGCGACGCGCTGTCGTTCGCCCCCAGACAGCTCGCCGGGCAGATGCGTTGCGCGCCCTTCCAGGCCCACGTTCTTCAGCAGCTCCGCCGCTCGAACGGTATCTTCATCGCGCACGCGTCCCAGCGCCAGGCGGGCGATCAGAACGTTTTCGGTTGCCGAGAGTTGGGGAAGCAGGTGATGATCCTGGAAGACAAAGCCGATGCGGGTTGCCCGGAAATGGGCGAGCTTTTTAGCGGAGAGTGCAAACGCATCGAGCCCGTCCAATGTGACCTGGCCGCTGGTGGGCCGGTCGATGGTGCCGAGAATATTCAGCAGCGTGCTTTTCCCCGAACCGCTGGGTCCGACGATCGCGAGCGTCTGGCCCGCGCTTAATTCGAAGCTGACTCCGCGAAGCACGACCAGCGGCTCGGTGGGCGTGGGATACTCTTTGCTGAGCTGCTGGACGCTCAGGACTGACAGAGAACCGAAGCCATTGGTGGTCGTCATGAGCTCACCAGGGAAGACTGCGTCACCGACTCGAATACCTTTAGCATACCGCGCGCCATCTGTTCGTCGGTAAAATTCGCCGCGACCGCGGCTCGGCCGCGCTGCCCCATCAGCTTTCTTCGCGGGGCGTCGCCGAGCAGCTCGGCAAGCTTGTGGGCCAGGGCCGTCGCATCCCCGGGCGGGACGAGCACGCCGGCGCCGGTGCGGCTGACCATCTCGGGAAACGCGCCGTGGTCGGGCTGCACGACGGGCACGCCGCGCGCAAGGCCTCGAGCACATAAACGCCCTTGGCTTCGGGATATCGCGTCGGCACGGTGAACACGTCGATCGAATTGAGCATGGCAAGCTTCTCGTCGCGATCAACCTCGCCGAGAAATATCACGTTATTGCGGAGATGCGACTTTGCCAGCTTCTGCAGCAGCGCCTTTGCCCACTTGGCGTCGCGGCCGCCGAGGTAGCCGGCGATTTTCAACTGAGTTTCGCGCATCCCCGGCAACTCCACGAGTTCCGCCATCGCCTCCAGCACCTGATCGAACCCCTTTTCGGGGCAGATGCGCGCCAGGTAGCCGATCGTCGGCGGTCGTCCCAGCGCGGCGGCCTCTTTTGGCAGCGGGCCGAGATATTCCCTGGCGACGCCGGTGTAGACGACGTCGATTCGATCGAGGCTGATGGCGAGATATTTCGCCATTCGGGCGGCGTAGTAGTTGCTTGTCGCGACAAATCTGCTGACGTCCGCGGTGCGCTGGCGGATCAACGTCCGCATCTGTTTGCGATCGTCGGAGCGCATCGCGTCGAGGAAGATATCTTCGCCGGTCAGCTCGCATACCACCGGCACCTGCAGCTCCTCGCGCAGCAGTCGAGCCAGGCCGATGAACATCAGATTGGGCAGACTGATCACCTGGGGCCGGACGTGCTCCTTGAGAAAGTTCAGGAGCCGCCGCAGTTCCTTATGAGCGTGGCCTTCTTCAGCGCGAAGAATGTCCAGGGCAAAGTCCGCCAGCTTGTCGGGCCGTGTCTGCGCGCCCAGGTTGCCGGCGATGCCCAGCAGCCGGGGGCGATCCAATATCCAGTCGAACACGCGCGGTGTATGGCGGAAGATCGCGCTGACATATTGGAGATAGACGTTGATCCCGCCGTAAAACACCTGCGACTGGGGTTCGTTGGGCTCCTCCGTGCGCAAAGGCGTGTACATCGGCAAGAGCGTGACATCATGACCCAGGCGCTTGAGCGCCATGGCCAGATCGTTGTCGCGCATGCAACTGCCGCAGTACATCCCACCAGCGCCGGCGGCGAGGATACCGATTTTCACGAGGCGCTCCGCGTCATTGGGTCGATTCTAGGCGGGGAAGGGGTCAGGGGTCAGTGAGCAAAGCGAGGCCCGAATCAGGCCAACTTGTAGAACCTGTTAGCTGTCTCACGCAGTTTTCGGAAAATATCGCTGGATCGTGGCATTCGACGGCGTTGGCGTCATGAGCGATACCACATACATGAGAATGGCCGATCCGATGGTCATCGGAACGACCAGCGTGTAGCCGTAGAAGCTGATCGTGCCCGCGGGACTGATGGCAAGCAGGCTGCCGACGATCGGACCGGGCGATCGGTGCTGAAGGCCGATGGCGACCTGAAGGAGAATCCACGCAATCACCCACAGCGTCGACGCGAGCACGCCATACTTGGTGGCGCGCCGCCAGAAGAGGGCGCCGATCATGATCGGGGAGAGCGCCGCGAAACCGGCGAAGGCGTATTGCGTTGCCAGCTCGAAAATCTGCGGCTTGCCCAGTGCGATCAGGTAGGCGACGGAGTTGAGCACGACGATGAAAATGCGGCCCGCCAGCACATTGGTGGACTCGGTGATTCGGCTCCCCTTGCCGTAGTAGTCGAAAACGTCTTTGGTGAACATCGTGCTCAGCGCCAGGATCTGATGGCAGTCGGAGCCCATAACGGCGGAAATGATCCCTGCCGCGAGAAGACCGGCGAGCCAGGGTGTGACGTTGGTCTTCAACAGCTTGAGCAGCACGCTCGAATCGTTGGTGCCGGCGATGCGGTAGATGAACGGCTTGAGAGCGGGATCTTTCACGCGGGCGAGGAGCGAGATGAAAGCTTTGCCCCCCTTGAGCGTCTTGTCACCGACAGTTTCAATTTCGAGGCCATGGGCCTGCACGTTGTGGAGGAGTTCAAAAGCCGACGGATCTTTGGAGTGACTCAGCGCAGCAGTGAGCGCGGTGGTGACCATTGCGCCCGATTGCGGCTTGCCATGGTTCTCCAGCCAGGTGGTGAGCTCTTCGGATTCACCGGCCATGTCGCGCGTGACGGTCGGCTCGCTGAACGCCAGCGCTCCCAGGAAGACGCACGGGAGCCAGATCAACATGATGCAGAGGGGATAGAGCACGACCGTCTGGCGGAAAGCCGTCACTTTTTTGGCGGTGAAACACATGATGGACATGTGCGGGAACATGATTGACGAGAGCGGGATCAGCATAAAGCTGAGAAAGACCTGCCAGGGAATGCGCTCGCGGGTGAGCAGCGTGGCGGGCCGGGCCATCGCGGCGGCGACGGGAGAGACCGCTTGCGGCGCCCCCGTCTGTGGAACCGACGGCAATGCCCGCGAGAGCGCAGCCGAGGCCGGCTGCGACGCGGGATGGGGCGGCTCAGTCAGCAACGATTGAACGGTTCCGGACAGACCGCCATGCGGCAGATTGTGCGAAATCGCGACGAATGCGATCGCGCCGAAGCTGAGAAACAGGAGCGTCTGTAAAACGTTGACCCAGACGGCTCCGCGCATGCCGCCAAAGAAGACGGTAATCATCACCACCAGCGCAACGATGGCGCCGCCGGCGGGATAGGAGATTTTCCCTTCGGTCAGCGCCTGGAGGATCGTTCCGCCGCCGTCGATGCTGATGATGAGGTAAGGCAGCAGCATGGCAGCGGTGAGCAGGAAAATCAGCGTGCCGATGGAGGAGCATTCGAATCGATCGCGGAAGAAGGCGACCTGCGTCATATGGCCGAAGCGTTTGCCGACGGCCCAGAGCCTGGTGCCGATGAAGAAGAGCGTCAGCGGGATAACCAGACAGGAGCTGGTCGCCATCATTCCGAAGATGCCGATGCCCTGGCGATACGCCGCCCCGGACGAGCCGAGGATGGCAAAGGCGGTCATATTGGTGGCGAAAAGGGAAAGGAAAAAAACGATCGAGCCGATCGATCGGCTGGCGAGGAAGAAATCTTCCCCGGTGGAGCGTCCCTTTCGGAACGCGAAGATCCCGATGTAAAGGACTACTGCGAGATAGAAGAAGATGACCAATGCGGGAATCCAGGGACTACTCATGGCCTCCCTCCGCGCGTTGCGCTTCGGGCGTCTGTGGCGAGGCTGATTCGAGCTCCTTGGGCCAGGCGAAGCGTACGAGCAGCCCCATCAACCCCGCGCACGCCAGGGCGTAGACCACGTGATACGTCAATCCCAGCGGCAGAAAGCCAAACGCCAGCGGCGCGGCCCGCGTCCAGTTCCAGAAATCCTGGTGGAGAACCACCAACAACGCGATCAACAAGCAAAGAACCCACTTCATATTTCCTGCCGCCTTCGGAGTTGAAGTTCATCGTATCTGAGCTTTTGCCATTAGACAGATTTGGTACGCATTCGCCAATGGCTTGTTGCGCGGCGGGCCGTCACCCGAATCCGCCCAGAGATTAAGCAGCCGCAAGGGGTATCGAGGTCAAGCTGCCGCACATTTGGGCATTTCTTGGTGTCGTGGCAAGAAAATCTCGATTTTCTTAACAATATCTTCAATTCCTGCTTTACGGCTCTCCGGAATTCCCCTATAGGTGACTCACCGACCGCGCCAACGTGATTCTAGGGCCTGGCCTGAAAAACCAGCTACCGGGGAGAAACAAAGGCGCAGATGAAAAAGAGATGTAGATCCCAATGTTCAATTATCGCGGCAGCAATCGCCGCGGCTTCACCACTCGCACACGCGGCCGATCAGTACTGGCGCACTGATGGAACGACTACCGGCACCTGGACAGGGTCCGCGTTTTGGAGCAGTTCCGCTACAGCCACCGGCGGCAGTACGTGGGTTCCTGCGAACAATGCAAATTTCACTGACAATTCGACGTTAAAATTCGGCACGACCACAGTAGGTAATGTCACTGTCTCTGACGGCAAAACAGTGACGATCACGCAGGCGGGAACGCTCACGTTAGGCGGGATCCGCACCTTCAATATTGGCACGGGATCCACGCTCAACTGGACCGGCCAAAGCCAATCCACGGCCAGCGGCAACGAGGGAGCGGGGATCATCAAGAGCGGCACTGGAACTCTGAACTGGGGTCCAGGACCGGGCACAAATGTGAGATACGACGGAGGCTTCACGCTCAACGCCGGCACCGTCATCGTCTCTGGAACCAACTCGTTTAGCTCCGGTGCGATGACAATTAACGGCGGAACCATCCAATCATCGCTCGGGCTGACGTACACTTCATCCTCTCTTACGATCGGTGGCGACTTTACCTTTTCCGGTACCGGAAATGACGTCTGGAAAAATGCGATCGGCATCGGCTCCGCAACGCGAACCATTACAGACTCGACCAGCGGCAGCCGCGCGTTCACGGGCGTCGTAACCGGCAGCGGCAGCGCGGGGCTCAGTTTCAACGGCTCGGGCACCGGTGCCATTTACCTCACGAACGCGTCCAATGCGTTTGCCGGCCCGATCACCATTACCGGAGGCGAGGTGGGCTTCGCCAATGACGGCAGCTTCGGCACCAGCACGTCTATCGTTGTTGACGGCGGCCGGCTGACCTCCGCCGGCGCCACAGGTACTGGCGTCACTTCCACTTGGAGCCCGAGTCGGAGCATTCAGGTCGGGGATACCGCCGGAACAAGCATTAACGTGGCCGACCCCGCTGGCGATCTGACCTACAACGGGGTCATCTCCGACGCCGCCGGCAAGACGGGTGCGTGGGCCAAGGCGGGTCCGGGCATTATGCGTTTGGGCGGATCAAGCACCTATAGCGGGGCAACAGCCATTAATGCGGGCACACTACAGGTCACCACCGCGAATGATCGCCTGCCGATCGGCACTACCGTCAGCATCGGAACGGCCGGGACGGCTCTAGCCCTTGGGAGTGCGAACACAGGGACGCTCGACCTAGATGGTGTCAACCAGCAAATCGCGGGGCTCAATTCGATTGCTTACCTCGGAACCAGCACGGTCACAACGCAGAATACCGTGACCACCTCAACAGGCAGTTCCACCCTCACGCTCGGCGGCAGCGGCACTTATAGCTACGGCGGTTCCACGGCAGCGACGTCAGGCGTCATCACGGGCGCCATTGCGCTGGTAAAGACCGGATCCGGAATACAAACCATAGGCGGATCAAATACTTATACCGGCGGAACAATAGTGAGCGGCGGCACGCTTCGGGTGAATAACGCCTCCGGCTCCGGGACCGGAACGCTCGGCATCACCATCGCGAGCGGCGGAACATTCGGCGGAAGCGGTTCAGTATCCGGTGCGGTCATGGTTAACGCAGGAGCCAAGGTGACCGCGGGCGCCGACGCCACTCATGCCGGCGCCTTTACCACCGGCGATCAGGCGTGGAACTCCGGCGGGTCCTACGTCTGGAAGCTCAATGATCTTCCCAGCCCCGGTCCAGGAACAGCGGGCACAAACTGGGACTTGATCAATATGCAGGCGCTGATCGTTCCTTCCGCGCCAACGTCACCGTTCACAGTCTCCGTGCAAAGCTTCGGCGGATCGACGCCGACTTCAGGAACTGCGATCGCCTACTTCAGCGGCGGCACGTTTGAGATCGCCTCATTGGCATCCTCGAACATCCCAGGCGTTGTCGCCGGTTCGGGAGCGACGATCATTCTCACCGGCCCGAATGCGGCGTCGGTCGCGGACAGCAATGCGTTTGCCCTCGACACCAGCGGGTTTGCCAACGGCTCAGCCAGCGACGGGACCAATGGGACCGCCTACCTTGAGTTCATCGGTTCGGGTGGCGGCACAGGCGGAACGCTGGATGTTGTTTACAATGCAACTCCAGAGCCAGGAACAGCTCTGCTCTTCATTGTTGGCACAGGCCCGGTCTTGGTGCGCCGGCGGCGACGGCAGGTTGACCCGGTCTCGTAGAGAAATGGGCGTCAAACGAACGCCGGCTGATTGCACAACTCGCGACGGACCCCGCAAGCCGCTCATGCCAGAGCGGCTTGCTTTCTATTGCGCGGGTTGCACCGCTGTTCGAACTTACTGGCGGGTATGCCACCGCAAGGTGTCGCAAGATCAGCGACTGAGATTCCCGATTTCGCTCCATTGCAACGGCATATTCGGGTTGCGGAAGTAGGGAGAGGCGACTGCCGGCGTTTTTGCGGAGGTCATCCAGACTTCAGTTCCGCTGGAGTCAACGTATTCACTTTGCCACGTCGGAACGGGCGTGGCGGGGCTGCCGGTGAGTACTTTCGTGGGCGACTCCAGCGGCAATGTCAGTGTTTCAGCGTGCCCGTCGACGAAGACGATGTTGCAGGCGCCGCGATGTCGCAGCATCGGGCAGGAAGTAACGCCCAGCGTATGCCCGTTAACATCCATTTCAGAATCGCCGCTCTGCGTTTGGCTCGGTGTGAGGCCAGTGATATCCATTGAAATTCCGTCGCCCATCAGGACGAAGTTACTGGAATTCGGTACCCGTGCCATCTTCGCCAGGGAGTAAGTAGCCGTCGTTGCGGTGATTGGTATGGCATGCCGCAGGCACGCGTTCATCTTGTAGCTTCTGGTATCTTCGGTTGTGTTGTTTACCGCGCCGGTGCCGCCGTCCTGGCTGTTGTCGGCGAGATTAAACAGGTTGTTGACCAACGGACATTGCTTGTACTCGCTGAAAGCCCGCAGCCCAGCAACACCCGAGCGACTGGAATTGGCAACGGAGCTGAGGTAGGGGTCGAGCGCGGTGAACCAGTATGTCTGCTCGCCAAACAACGTCACCAGGGGATAGGGAAGGTATCCCTTGTGCTCGTCGGCGTACATTTCGAAGGCCTGCCCGCAGGTGCGGAGATTGGCCAGGCATTTCAAGGTGGTGGCTTGTTCACGAGCGCGAGCCAGCACGGGCAGCAGGATCGAGATCAGCACCGCGATGATCCCGATCACAACAAGTAATTCAATCAGCGTAAATGCTTTCGCTTTGCAACGTTTCAACGATTGCGTCTCCTTCGCACCATCCCAAGTTACCCGAGAAACTGAACCGAACAGCCCCGAGATCCCTCTACATCAGGGTTGGGGCAGACAGCTTCAACCCGGACCAAGTGCAACCATCATACCGATACATCGCCGGGTTGCGGAGCGGCGTACTCTTTACCAACAATCGATGTCAACTTGCGGCTTTCAAAACCGGAGAAGCCATCGACGATCGCTGTTGACGAGAATCATATCCAATTACTGGCAAAGGGTTTCGCGACGCGGTGAGTCGAGGCAACATTTTGGCGGTGGGCAGCGGGATTGCTCGGCCCATTCAAAGAAACAAAAACAGATGGAAGCAGATCGACTCGTTGCGGGTTGCCCCGAATTGAGCAATTGGAGAAGGAGCGGGAGGTTCCTGATTAATTTAATGGCAGCTAGGGGAAGCTGGGCACGCGTTCTTTTCAAGCAGACACAAGCTTCAGCCAAGGCCGTCAAGGAAAAACCAGAACACCGGAGCCCTGAATGCCGTCGTGCTTGAGCTGCTGGAGGGCGCGATTGGCGTCGCGTAGCGGGAAATGCGTGATGCGCGGCTGCAGCGGGATTTCCGCGGCAATCTTCAGCAGCTCCTCCCCGTCGGCGCGGGTATTGGCGGTGACGCTCTTCAATGTTTTTTCCTGGAAGAGGTGACGTTCATAATCCAACGGCGGTATCTGCGTGAGATAGATGCCCGCCACGGCGAGCGTTCCGCCTCGGTCGAGCGATTCGAGAGCGGTTGGCACCAGTTTCCCAATCGGCGCGAAAAGCACCGCGCTGTCGAGCGGCTCGGGCGGACGCTCTTCCGCCGCGCCCGCCCAGGCGGCGCCAGATCGCGAGCCAGGGCCTGATGCTTTTCGTCGCGCGTCATTACATAAACGGTGCATTTGAGATGCACGGCAATTTGAATGGCCAAGTGGGCTGACGAGCCGAATCCATACAGCCCCAGCCGGCAGCCGGGCGCAGATTTGCCCGGTGCAGCGCGCGATATCCAATGATTCCCGCGCACAGCAGCGGCGTCGCGGTCGCACTGTCGATCGCGGCAGGAATCGCATACGCAAAGCTGTCACGAACCAGCGCATACTCGGCGAATCCGCCGTCTTCGTCGTAGCCGGTGAAAAGAGCGTTGGGGCAAAGGTTTTCGTTCCCGGCGCGGCAATACCGGCAGACGCCGCAGGTGGAGCGAAGCCAGGCGATGCCGACGCGATCTCCAAGCTTGAACCGTGAAGCTTCCGGGCCGATCGCATCGACGGCACCAACCACCTGATGCCCCGGCACGATCTGCGCTTGGTGCGGCGGAAGCTCCCCTTCCGTCACATGCAGATCCGTCCGGCAGATTCCGCACGCCTGGACCTTGATGCGAATGCTGTCCCCCGTCGGCTCGGGCACCGGCAGCTCGCGCAGCGCCAGCGGCGAAGTCTCGATTGGGCCGGGGGCTGTTAGAACCATTGCCTGCATGAGTCGCTCCAGGTCTCAACTTGTCTCAACATCACGCGATCGATAGATGGTGTCCGTGGATGATCGCGCGGTGAAGGCGTTCAGCATCACCCGATCGCCCGATCAAGTAAACAAATACACGTACACCCCCAGCCCCACCGCCAGCAAGCCTGCGCCGCTGGCCAGTGCCCAGAGCAGGCTGCGCTGTTTCACCGCGAGAGAAAACGTCGCGAACGTGACGGCGGCCTGGGCGACGAGCATGCCGTAGAAGAAGTTTTTGCTTCGATCGCGATTGCGATCGGACATTCGGCCGCTGCGACGAACCTCCACCTCGTAGAGCCGGGCGACGGCAAGATTGTACGCCGCCTCCTGGTGATAGCGGCGGGCGTCAAACCGAAGCCGGGCGGCGGAGAAACTGCCCATCAGATCGTCGCCAAGCTGGCGCAGCACGCTGGCGTCCCGCAGAAGCTGCATTGCCTCGATCGCGTCGGGAGGAGCGGATGCGAGCGCGCTTGCGACATCGCGCCCCAGCCGCCGAACCATTGCGGCCTGGCTGGCGACCATCAGGGCCAGGCGGTCGATCGATGCGATGATCGGCTTGGTGGAGGCATCGAACGCCGTCGCGTTCGCGTTGGCGGCAGCCTCGACGTCGTCGAGGTCCTTGCGGTTCACCTGCTTCACGAGATCGGCGGTCTCCGCTTCGTTCTTGCCGGCGTCGATTGCCTGCAGCAGATTCGAAATTGCCGGGACATCGCGCCGCTGTTCATTGATCGTCAGAAGTTCGTCACCGGTAAGATATTTCAACGCGAGCTGCACCTGCGGATCGGCCAGCGCCGCCTGCCATTGCGGCGCGAGCATTTTCTGCTGCTGATTGGACTGGACGAGCAGATCCTTCAGCTCGCCGGGATTGGCGAGGCTGTTTGATGCGATCAACCCCGAGGCGGAACTGTCGAACCGATCCAGGCGGGCTTGCATCTCCCGCACCTGCGAGGCGAACGTCTGAGCCTGGAGCGTCGCGGGGCCGGTGAGTCCCTCCAACAGATCGACGCTGTTCTGGTTGCCGCTTTCGCGAAGGCGCTTGGCCTGATAAAAACCCCATTGATCGCCCGCCTTGGACTGAAACTGGGCGGCCATCGACCGGTGATATTGTGCGGCAGTCATCTCGCTTGAGGAGAGGCCTGCCAGTATCGTTGCCACCACGGTCATCACCACGGGCGTGCTGGCGATGACGCGGTCCCACCGCGTTTTCGGCTCGCGGGGGAGTGTCTCGTCAGGAATGGCATTCGGATTCTCGCTTGCGATCATCAGCACGGTCCCTTCGATTCAAGGGCCGCTATGATATGATTGAACTCGACAGAGGCGAATAAAACCATCATGGCTCAACGCGACTATTACGAATCTCTCGGTGTCTCCCGCACGGCGACCGCGGACGAAATCAAAAGCGCGCACCGCAAGCTGGCGATGAAATATCATCCGGACCGCAACAAGGCCAATAAGGAAGCGGAGGAGAAGTTCAAGGAAATCCAGGAGGCGTACGACGTTCTCTCGGATTCCACCAAACGTCAGAACTATGACCAGTTTGGCCACGCCGGCGTGGGGGGCGCGGCGGGAGGCGCGCGAAACGGCGATCCATTTGAAGCGTTCCGTCGCGCCGAGAAAGGGGGCGGCAAGCGAGGCCAGTCAGGATGGCGGGCATCGCCAGGGGTGAGCGTGGAAGACTTCGACTTCGGGGGCGCCGGGGGCGGCGGCGATTTCTCGGAAATTTTCGAGCAGATGTTCGGCGCGGGCGGCACGCGGAGCGGAAGATCGCGTGGCCGTGCGAAACCCGAGCCGCAGCGCGGCGCCGATCTGGAGCATCCGGTGACGCTCACCTTCGAGCAGGCCGCCCGCGGGACGGATCTGACGCTGAAGGTGGACCGAGACGGAAAGATTGAGACGCTGGACGTGAAAGTCCCCGCCGGCGTGAAAGAGGGAAGCCGGGTTCGCATCAAGGGGCGCGGCCAGCAGAGCGGCGGAGAGCCGGGCGACCTGTTCATCGTCACGAATGTGCTCCCCCACCGCTTCTTCCGCCGCGACGGGCTGGATGTGCTGCTCGATCTGCCGATCAGCGTGTATGAGGCGTTTCTTGGCGCGAAGATCGAAGTCCCGACGCTCGACAAGCCGGTGACGCTGACGATTCCACCGGGGACCAGCAGCGGAGCAAAGCTGCGGATCAAGGGCCGAGGCGTCGAGCGTGCCGGGGAAAAGGGAGATCAACTGGTGATCGTGAAGGTGATCGTTCCGAAAGAAATTGATGCCGAGGGGCGAGAGGCAATCAAGGAGCTGGAAAAGCGATTCCCCGTGAACGCGCGGGCGGATATGCGGTGGTGAGGAGGCGACGCGGTCTTGCGCCGTTGGAACTCCCAAAGCATGAGAATGCGAGCGAGAGCATCTTCAATGTGTGCGCAGCACTCCGATTCCTTTAGCCGCCTCGCTTGCGAGGCGCGTCCAGCACCGCGGGGCAACTGGAAATTGCAAGATGATCGCGTGAACGCGCCGCTGGACACGCCCCGCAAGCGGGGCGGCTAAGGCAATTTGGAGTGCTGTGCACGCGAGAAGGATAGGAATAGCGCGATTTGCACTCTGGCGCAATATCAAAGATACGTCATCGCGATTTCGAACGAGAAGCAATGGATCCCTTTCGCGTACGCAGCGTGAACCGCATGGCGCGATCTTTCGTGCCGCTGTTGATCTACCTTTCGGCGTTTACGATTCTGCTGATTTTCATTTGCCGTTTCTATCTCATTCCGGCGATGAAGGTGGCGAAGACCGCGACGGCGGCACAGCGCCGCGTGCTTGCTGCCGACTCGCAGTTGCTTCTGACGGTGTTGCTGATCGGACTGTTGGGGCTGCTGCTCATCGCGTTGCGATCGGCGAGTCGCACGAGCCGCAACATGAGCGGAAAGCGGAAGGCGACCGTTTACCCGGATGCGTGGTCCGAATCTGCACGGCGATTCAAAACGCCGCCGGAGGAATAGATTATTCATGCGCAGCCCCTCACGGTGATCCTTTGGGGGGATCAGCGCTGACCGCGGCCTAAAAGCCGGCGGCAGGACTTGATGACCCGGTCGCGCCAGCGGAGGAAGCGCACGCGGAGTTCGAGCCGTTGCAGCGAGGGGTCATCACGATCGACCGCCAGACCGCGGCGCGTCCAGATGATGGCACGGGCCAATCGGCCTTGCCGCTCAAAGGCGGCGGCGACGTTGTAGAGAACGGAGGTATTTTTCGGCTCCAGCTTCAATGCCGCGCGGCAGCTCTCGATTCCTTCGTCGTAGCGGCCGGCGAGAAACTGGGCGACGGAAAGATTCTGCCAGCCAAGCGGGCTCTCTGGGGCGATCTGCGTGAGGCGCTTCAGGCAGGCGATGGCAGCGCGCTCCTGGGCGGTGTCGGAGAGCAGATTCGCCAGATCCAGCAGGAGATGAGGCTCCTGCGGACGAAGCATCATTTCCGCTCGCAAGTGCTGGCGTACCGCGAGCGGATCGCGTTGCGAATGATACAACTCGGCAAGCCGCAAATGAGCGCCGGGAAACGTGGGATCCAGCGAAAGCGCCTTGGCGAGGGAAGCAATTGCGTCTGTTTGCTGCCCGGTCCGGGCAAGCCATTGACCATAATAGAAGTAGCCCGCCGGCTCCTCGGGGTTGAGCTCCAGAGCCCGGCGGAATTTTTCGCCGGCTTCCTCCCAACGTCCCATTTCCGAGAGCAGCTCGCCAAGATCGAGGACCATTCGCGTGTTGCCGGGGTCCTGGCGCAGACCGATGAGGAAATGCTGCCGGGCCGATTCCAGCTCACCTTTTCCCCACAGCGCCTCGGCGATGCGGACCTGCACCTGCGGGTATGAATCATCAAGATCGAGCGTTTTCTGCCAGCAATAGATTGCTTTATCGAACAGTCGGCGATCGCGAAGGCTGCAGCCCATGTTGTAGTAGCAATGGGGGCAATGCTCCTTGTAGAGCCGGGCGAGATAGAACATCTCCTCGGCCCGCTCGTGGTCAGCCATGTCGGCGTAGATCATGATGCGATGGCAATAAGACGCCTCGCAGGACGCATCGACGGCTTCCATCTTCTCGAAAATCTTCAAGGCCTTTGGGAGATTCCCCAGCCGATGCAGATCGACCCCCAGGTGCTGCATCGCCTGCAGATCATCGGGATCGATTTCCAGGGCATGCTGATAGGCGTCGATGGCTTCCCCGAAACGCTCCATCTCGTCGAGCGTCAGTCCGATATTGAAGAACCAGCCGCTGTTGTAAGGGTTGATGGAGATGGCGGCGCGCAGCTCCTCCAGAGCCTCGTTCCAGCGATGCTGCTCGAACAATTCCTGGGCCTTTTCGACCCGACGCTCGGCATCATTCCAGTCGTTCATGGGCCGTCGCTCCGCTCACCGCCGATTCGCTGCGACTGAACGCTTTACTTATCGTACTCACGCCGCATTGGCAAGAAAGTTCGCGGCGAAATTCCCGCAATTTTTTGCTGGCCGCCGCATCGCACGCGGCGCCGCTGTCCCGCAAACGGCCTCCGAGGCGCTGGGAAGAACGGCGCCGAGCTGGAATTGTTTGCCGCGCCGGCGGCATCGCAGCGCCGGACCTCCGCTTTTTTGCGAAGATAAAATACGGTAACGTTTCAGCGACGACGATATCAATTCAACAGACGAGACGGGTTGCGACGGTGGCATTATGGCGGCGGACTAGCATGACAGTGGTGGCAGGGCTCGCCGCCCTTTTGCATCCCCGCGCCTCCAGCGGACAGTCCGCGGCGGCGATCAATCCCCCCGCGACGCAGCCGGCGGTGCTCGCGGCGCGGATCACGGCCAGATCAGTGTCGCAGGCCGAGCGCGACGAGGCGGCGCGGCGGCTGGTGGCGCTGGGGAATCCTTCAGGCAAAGCGACCTTGCTGGCGGCACTGGCCAACGGCGGCCACGACGCCCAGCTTGCCGTGGCCCGGGCCGAGGCTGACGCCGCGAACCCCGATCCGGAATTCATCGAGCCGCTGGCCAATCTCCTGAGCGGGGATCGCAATCTGGACGAAGCCGCGGCGCGAGCCCTCGCTCGGCTGGGAGGGATCCCGTCCGCGCGGCAGCACCTGCTCGATTTTGCCCGCGACATGCGCCAGCCCGCGGGACTGCGCGCCATCGTCATTCGCGCCTCCGCGTCAATTGTCGATAAGCGCGTGGCCGGCGCCCTGGTCGATTTGCTCAACGACGATCGCGAGAGCGCTACGGTGCAAAACGCGGCTGCCGACGCGCTGACGGATCTGACCGGACTGAGCGACATCGGTCGCGAACCGGCTGCGTGGAAGCGCTGGTATTTGGCGAACGCGGGCAAGAATGACGATGCCTGGAAACTTGCCGTCTACACCGCGCGGGACGCACGGCTCGACGAGATCGCGCAGCGCCACGTCCGGCTGCTTGCCGAGCTGGACTCCGTGCTCACTGACGAGTTTCAATCAGCCACGGACAAAAACGCGGCGGTTCTGCGATACCTCAACAGCAGCGTGCCGGAGGTGCGTGCCGTAGGCGCCCGGTTGGTGCGCGATGCCTTTCTCAGCGGGCAGGCCTCGCCGACCGATGCCCAGAAGCAGCGGCTCACCGAACTCGTGAGCGACAGCGATCCGCACGTTCGTCTCGAAGCGGCCAGGACGCTCAAGACGATCAACTTCGGCGGCGCGCTGGATGCGATGATGGCGCAGCTGGGCATCGAGCGCGATCCCGATGTGAAGGTGGCGCTGACCGGGGCAGTCGCCCAGATCGGCGACATTCGCGCCATTCCCCTGTTCCGAAAGCTTCTGCACGATCCGTCGGAGGCGGTGGAACGCGCCGCTGCCGACGCGCTGCGAACGCTCGGCGCGGCGTACTACAAATCCGACCGGGATGGAGCGCACTCCCTGGCGCTGGAGCTTTGGGCTCTGTATCAGCAAAAGTCCAAAGACCCAGGCTCCGGCGATCTGCAGGCGGCGTGCATTGAGGCAATCGCCCCGTTGCATGAGATGTCGCTGGTGCTACCCCTTGTGCGGCTGCTTGACCCGGAACAGAACGATCGCACGCGAGCCGCCGCCCTCATCGCGCTGGGAGACCTGGGCGACCCCAACACCGACGACGCGATCCGCACCTGGCTGCTGCAGGAAACCGTCACGCCGGTGAAGCTCAGCGCGCTGGACGCGCTGGGCAAGACCGGCACCTTCGGGGCCGACGCCGATGCGCTCTATAGTTTCTTCAACCCCAAAACCAACGAGCAGGATGCCGGCGTGCGCGACCGGGCATGGCAGGTGTTTCAATTGCTGTTGCCAACCGCCTCGAAGGAGGCGCTGAACAACTGGGCCGCGACCCGCCTGGCGCATGAGCCGACTCATCGGCTGGCGGTGCAACTGGCACTTAATGCGAAGCTTCTCCAGGACCACGATCTGGACAACCTTGCCATCTCGCGGCAGGACACCGGCGACACCTACATGAAACTCGGCGACCCCAAGGAGGCGGCCAAGTACTTTGCCCAGGCGCTGGAATACCGGCAGAGCCAGAACGATTCCACTGAAGTGACGGAGATTCTGATCGGTCAGGAGATGACCGCGCTGCTCAAAAGCCGGCAGTATCCGGAAGCCGCCCAGTTTGCCCAAAAGATGATTGCCGCCAACCGATCCCAGCAGCAGACGATGGGGTCGCTGATCGTTCAGGAAGCCGACGCGCTGCGCCAGCGGCATGGCAAATCCGGGCACGACAGACCGGGCCGACGCCCTGCGGCTGATCGACGAAGCGCTGAAAATGAACCCCGCTCTCGACGGCTCCTATCTGGACGACCTGCGGGCGATTCAGAAGGAGCTGCTGGCAAAGACGCCGCCGCAGCAATGAGGCGCTCCGCAGAGCCGGCATAAGCACCCATTTGAGTTAAGCACGCTTGAGAACACGAGGTTCGTCCGCCACGCCGAATCCGAGGTGCTCCCAAGGCTTGAATTCTCCGGCGCTCGATCCGAGCCTTCGGCGTACCTCAGACTCGGCGTGGGCTGGGAACGAAGTCTTTGCACAAACTCATTGCCGGTACTTCCGCCTCGCGGCGTTGAGTTGCTGCTGATGGCGTTGCTCCAGTTCCTTGGCTTCCTGCGCCTGCCGATGCATCATGTCGTCCGCTCCGGGGCCCGGGGGGCGCTGCCGGCGCTCCATGGCAAAGCGCTGATTCATCTGCGCCTTGTCCTGAGCGTATTGCTGGTTGATCTGCTGCACTTCGGCGTCGTACGCGGCTCGGGCGTCGCCGCCGGGCTGCGGCGCTTCGGGAGGTTGTCCCGGAGGGCGCTCATGACCCGGCTGGTTGCTGCCGGCGCGCCGCTGCTCGTCGGCCTTTCTCTGCTCTTCCGCGCGGCGCTGGTCCTCGGTGCGACGCTGGTCCTCTGGGCGATGCTGGTCCTCAGCCCGTCGCTGGTCTTCAGGGCGTCGTTGCTCGTCATCGCGGTTGCGACCGGGCTGGGGCGCGGGGCGGCTCACCTTCAGCTCATCGACCGTTCGTACTTCATGGATCTGCACCGGGCGAATCGTTCTGCCGGTGGCGCGTTGGATGCGGGTGGCGTTCCAGCTTCTGTTCACCACATGGTTGTTCACGACGGTGATATTGGTGATGTTGGTCGTTCGGTTGATGATCGTGACGTTGCGCTCGCGGGGCACGCACCGTTCATAGACGCGCGGCTCGGTCACATAGCGCTCTTCGCAGAAGACATAATTCGTCGGTGGGATTTCCTGAACATCATATTCGTTGACTTCGACGACTTCGACGCCGCCGCGGCGCGGAGCGAGCGGCGCCCATCCGCAGTAGCCGCCGCCATTGCGCCATGCGACCCACGCAGGCCCCCAATGCGAGCCGGGAACCCACACCCAGCCGACGCCGTCGACGAAAGCCCATCGGCCGTAATGGTAGGTCGCCCATCCCCAGCGCTCGTCGCTCACCCAGCACATCCCGGAGTCGGTGTAGACCCAATGCCCCACCGTGTACGGCCGCCATCCGGCGTTAACGTCGGCCGGAACAAAGCAATCGCCATAGTCCGCGACGACAATCCAGCGACCGTACGGCGCAAGCTGCTCATGAAATTCCGTCACCTGAACGTCGGGCCCTTCAACGACTGAGACTTCCTCCGGCGGCGGCGGCGCGGGCAGCGGCCGATACTGCTCCTGATCCTGGTACTCCTGCGGCGGCGGCGGTGGTGGCGCCTCACGATATTCGCGATAGACGACGCGCTGCCGTGGCTCGACATAGCAGCCGACTTGAACCAGACCGGCCAGCGTCAGGGCGATCGATGAGAGAACGATGGTTTTTTTCATGGGAGCCTCCCGTGATGCGGGGACCGGGAATCCAGTCTTGGTGCAACTGTCAGTAATGGAGACAGTTGAGATGGTGTAACGTGAGTAAATCGGCCTGAAGCCCTCGCGCAAAGATAATTATACCATCTTTATGATGTGGATTGTGGTTCAACCGCGCACACGCGCACACGTGTCAGCGCAGTTTCGGCCGGCGGATGGACTTCGAGCCTGACGCGGGTCCAGAAACTGCTGGCACCTGCTCCACTTAGATCTTCCTGACCCCATGCAGCGCATCCGGCTTCCCCGCCTGCTGAAAGGCGGCTTCGCGGGCTCGGCAGCCTCGACAGGCCCAGCATGGTTCGGCTCCGTCATCATCGCAACTCCAGGTCTTCTCCAGAGGGGCTGACGTTTGAAACCCAAGATCCACCACCTGCCAGAACTCCAGTTCCATGAGCGGCGCCGTCAACTCCAGGTCTGGCTGACCGCAGGGAAGCTGAAGCAATTCGTTCCACACCTGCACGAATTCTGTCGCCGTGGCAAGGTCGTCACTTTGTGTCCCGGCCCGCAATCCAAAGTAGACGGCCGACGCCTGATAGTGCGAGGCCAGGCGTGCTCCGACCGAGAGCAGAGGGAGCAACTCGATCAGTTGAAGCGAGAGATGTCCCTTGGCACGCGGATCGGCCGCCACTGACGCGGCGGCCGCGCCGCCCGACACCGGCGCGATCGCCGGCATCACGAGGGTATGCTCGCGATATGGCTTGAAGTGCGAGACCTGCTGTTCGTACGCAGCCTGCAACCGCGACTCGGACTGGGGGTTGCTCGCCAGGTGGACAAAGATCGGCCGATAGCGCTGCATCGCCATTGCCGTGACAACCGCGGAATTGATGCTGCCGCTGTTGAGAATGATTGCCAAATCTTTGGCCATTGCCGCAATACTATGTCACTGTCGGTAAATTCGGAAGGTTGGGTCGTGCGGAAAACAGAATGACGAAGCCAGAAATCAGAATCAAACCAGAATGACCAATGACCGAATGTTGCGTGTTCAGGTAATTTGGCGTCTCTCGTATCTCTCGCGCCGAATACGCGCGTGACCGCGCTACACAAATCATCGGAGGGCTGGAAAGGGGCCAGTGTCTCCGAGCGTAAAAAGGCCAAGCGTCGGCCACGCGAGTAGCGGCAGCAACAACAGCAATTGCCAACGTCGCCGCGGAGTCTCGGCGATCATCGCCACACCGCATACGAGCACCGCTACGATGTCCAGCAAACTACAGAGAGTGATGCCGATTGCTCCAAAGCCGTTCAGGCCGTCAATGCCGCCATAGGTGCCGTTGACGACGATATGGGAAGCAACAAAATAAAAGCCCGCGCAATTCGCCAGGGCTGACAGCAAGGCTATGCGGGCAAAAGGAACCGACGCTTCCGCACTCGGCTTCGCGTATTCGAGCGGCTGGGACTCCATTAGATCATCTTATCGATCAATCGCGGCAGATACATAATAATGTTGACTGTCCCACTGCCTCATACCGCTGCGTCATTCGGTCATTCGTCATTTGGATTTGATTATTTGATTCTGGTTTCGGGTTTCGTCATTCGGGTTTTCGCCAAAAGTGGCGGCTACATCGTCAAGAGCACTTTGAGCACCCCCGGCCTTCCCGCAAGCTCCATGGCCTCAACTCCCTGCTCGATTTTCATGCGCCGATGAATGAGGCTCGCGACGTCGATTCGCTTTTCCGCCAGTGCCGTCAGCGCCTCGCGGAATGGGCCGCAGCGGCTGCCGATGATCTGCACTTCGTCGATGACCGCCGGCGCAAGGTTCAGCGGTCTTCCCGTCGCCACCGTGCTTTTGAGCACGATCACTCCGCGCGGACGGACCATCTGCATCGCCAACTCGATGCCTGCCGCGCTGCCCGTGCAGTCCACGACGACATCCTGGTCGTGCCGCGGCACGATGTCGGTCACCGATCGTGACTTGATCGACCACTTCTCGCACAGGCCGAGTTTTTGCGGATGTTTTCCGACGACCCGGATCTGGCAGCCGGTCTCGCGGATCACCTGCGCCACCAGCAGTCCCAGGCGGCCGTCTCCGAGCACGGTCACCCATTTGCGCGAGTCGATCTGCACCTGCTTGAGCACTTGATACGCCGCCGCCAGCGGCTCGACGAAGACCGCGGCATCGTCATCGACGGTCTTCGGCACAACATGCAGATTCACCCGCGGAAGTCTGACATATTCGGCAAACGCCCCGTCATGATTCAGAATCCCCAGCACCGATCGGTTGCGGCAATGCGTGCTCAAGCCCGAAAGACACAGATCGCATCGGCCGCAGACAATATTGATCTCCCCCACCACCCGCTGCCCGATCAGATCCTTGTCCGGCCCGCTCACCACATCGGCGACAAACTCGTGTCCGAGGATGCCGCGGAAGCCCATGTACCCCTTGGAGATTTCCAGATCGGTCGCGCAGATCCCGGCCTGACGGACACGCAGGAGCGTATCGCCGCCGGCAACGTCCGGCTCCGGACGTCGCGGGTCGAAGGAGAGGGTTTTGTCGAACACCAGGGTGCGCATGAGGCGAAATCCGAATGACGAAACCAGAAACCAGAATCAAGCTCGAATGACGAAATCAGAATGACGAAATGGGGATTCGTCGAAGGAAGTTGTCGGGCGAATGGACATCCACCCGCGCCATGAAGGTCGTTCAATTAACCGTACGATACTGTAGATCGACAGCGCAACATTCGGACTTCGTCATTCGGGCTTGATTCTGGTTTCGGGTTTCGTCATTCGGGTTTGAACCGTGCCTCATCGAGTTGTGCTGAACAGCGTGCCGGCACTGGCGTTCCGCATCCTACTGAAACGGCTTCTCCGGTCCCGTGAAATAATCGAGCCATCCGGCCTGGTCGTATCCGAAATCGCGGCCGGTGAGAATGCGGAGGCTTCGACGGCTTTGCCAGGCGATTGCGAAGTCACGCTCGCCAAGCGCGACGCTCAGCATGCGGGCCGTTGGCAATGTGTGGTAGTGCTGCAGAGCGTCCGCGGCGGCAATGCGCACGTCGCGGTCTTCGGAGTGATCCGACAGCATTTTCCCCAGCGTCTGCGCGGCGTCGGGACTGGGAATATGCACAAGCGCCTTGGCAGCCTCCAGCCGCACCAGCGGGCTCACATCGGACAAGGCCTGCTGCCAGACGCTGATCGAATTCGCGTCGCGCGAGCGGTTCAGCGCGAATCGCCACCGCCCGCACGGTGGGATCGGGATCGAGCAGTCCGATTTGCCGATAGCGGTCGGTGTACGGAGCCCGGCGTGCAAAGCTGTAGTCGACCAGTTCGTTAATTCCGCGCCTGCGGTTGTCGGCCGAGGCGGAGTCTTCCATCTGCCGGGCCGCGTCGCTGGGCTTCTCCTGGTGGGCCCAGTCCCAGATGCTGACCGGAACATCCGCAATCACGGAGAAGACTTTGCCGATGCCAATCTCAAGGTAGTCGAGGCTCCGCACCACGACGTCGGGCGGGGGCGCGACGTCCTCATCCACATCGGCGAAGCGCGGCTCATTCGAGTGGGCGTCGATATCGGCCGGGCGGTTTTGCGCAGCCGAGCGCGGTCGATAAAAAAACGAGAAGGAGGAGAGATAACTTTGGTCGCATCAGATCAACTTTGTGCGTTTGAGTACGGTTTTAAAGCGGCAAATCCAGCTGCCACGCCGAGTCTGAGGTACTCCGAAGGCTCGGATTTTCGGCGTCCGATCCGAGCCTTCGGATTACCTCAGACTCGGCGTGAGGTTGTGAACCGAACTTTAACCTACGCCGGCACGCTGATTGGCATCACCGCGGCGCGTTGAGCGGCCAATTCTTCAGGCGAAACCAGGGTCGGCGCTCCGATTCCACAGCCCAAAAACCGCGGAGCCAGCGCCGCGAATCGCTTGGGATCATCCGTGACAAAGCACCGCAATATTCCCTGCCGAACGTGCATGCCGCCGTCCGATGCAGCTTCAGCGCGAAGCAACGAGCCGCCCTTGAGGCGTCGCGCGACATCATCGGCGCACTTCTCGGCTGAGTCAATTACGCGAACGCGTGCGCCAACCTTCTCGACAATCAGATCCTTGAAGATCGGATAATGCGTGCACCCGAGCACGAGCACATCCATTTTGTGCTTGAGCAACGGCGCCAGATATTGCGCCAGTGCCAATTGCACCAGCGGATCGCTCGGCCGCCGCCCGTCTTCGATAATCGGCACCAGCAACGGCGTCGCACAGAGCAGCAGTCGCGCGTGCTGTCGAAGCCGGTGGATCGCACGCTCATACGCTTTGGAGCGGATCGTGGCTTCGGTAGCGATGATGCCGAGGATCGGATACGCCTTGGCCCCCGCGGCAATGATCGCCGCCTTCGCTCCCGGATCGATCACGCCGCTGATCGACAAACCCGGAAATTGGGCGCGCATTGCCGGCAGCGCCAGCGCCGTTGCGGTGTTGCAGGCGATCACCACATGCTTGGGCCGCAACGGCTCAAGGTAGCCGATGATCTGCCTGACGAAACCGGTGACCGTCGCTGCTGTTTTTGAGCCGTAGGGAAGACGGGCGGTGTCGCCGAAATAGACGATGTCCTCGCCCGGCAGCACTCTGCGAAGGGCCCGCACCACCGTGAGGCCTCCCAGACCGCTGTCGAGGACGACAATCGGTGATGATCTCACTTGACTCACTTCCGATATTTATCGGACGTTTCCCGCGGGTTTCTTGACAATTGCGCCTGAGAACCGACACTTGCATAAGATTGGGCGTGGAGGTTGGTTATGAGCGAGACACTCAAGGGCAAGCAAATTCTTCTGGTCGACGACGATCACGACATTCTCTCCAGCATGCAGGCGGCGTTCGAGCCAACCGGCGCGACGATCGAAACCGCCGCCAACGGCAACAAAGCCGTCGAGATGGCTGAGAAGAGCCACCCCGATCTGGTTGTGCTCGACATGATGCTCCCCGGCCGCAGCGGCTTTCTCGTTCTCGAAAAAATCAAAGCCAAGAAGCCCAAAGATTCCAAGCCGTTCGTCATCATGATCACCGGCAACCAGGGCTCGCGCCACAAGACTTTTGCGCAGAGCCTGGGCGTCAGTGAATATTTCAACAAGCCGGTGAAGATGGATCGGCTGATTTCGACGGCTGAGAAGCTGCTGGCCACGCCGGCGTAGCGGCTCGCGTCCTTCTCTCATATTTGTGGTGTGGTCTTGCAGCCTGCGGGCCGACTTCGTCGCGCAACTCGGCAGATGAAGAGCTACGCCCACATCCGATGGGTTTTTCGCAAGACAGAAGCTTTGACGCGGGACCCGACGAACATCCGGGACGGCACGAGTACGCTCTGTCCCGGCGTGAATGTGACGTCGTCCCCCAGACACGCCCCGGATTCCTGTCGGCGCCAAACACGCGATCCTGCCTGCTTGCAAACTCCCCCGCCCTCCACTACGATTTCCCCTTCACCGTTTGGTCGCACGCGCGACACGGTTCCTACAATGACCGATCTGCCGGCTGGCGCTGGCGATCTGGTGTCTAGGAGTTTTTACCGATGGCCATTGCCGCAGAGTCCAAAGCCAAGATCCTTTCCGATTACAAGATTCACGAGAAGGACACCGGGTCTCCCGAGGTGCAGATCGCGCTGCTCACCCAGCGCATTACCGAGCTGACCGAGCACCTCAAAACCCATAAGAAAGACCACTCCTCGCGGCGCGGACTGCTGAAGATGGTCGGGAAACGAAACAGTCTGCTCAAATACCTGACGCGAGAGGATCGGACCAGGTATCGGCAGATCATCGGCCGACTCGGACTGAGAAAATAACGTATACCACCGGGCACGCGAGCGCGTGCCCGATTTTATTGATACGCCGGCCCGCGCCGATCCGACTTCGGCCTCCGTCTTCGATCCAGCGCGGGAGCAGACGCCCTTAGGGCGATAAAGGAAGGAAGGAGTAAAAAGGAAAACGCAAACGCAGTTGATAGTGGACGTTTGATAGTGGATAGCGTGCAAGTGAGCGTTTTGTTCGCTTCGCCATCACTATCCACCGAGCCCAAGCCACTGATTTTTGCACTTTCCTTTTTACTTTTTCTCTTCCCTGCCGCCGGCATGAATTTCATACCATTGCGAGGCCGAAGAGGAACATTTTTCATGCAAGCAATTCGAGTTGAACGCCAGATCGGCGGGCGCACGCTGGCCATTGAGACCGGCTCGCTCGCGAAACTGGCCGACGGCGCTGTCACCGTGCAATATGCCGACACTGTCGTCTTCGGAGCTGTTGTCCGGGCCCTTCCCCGCGAAGGAATCGACTTTTTCCCCCTGCAGGTGGATTACCGTGAGCGCCGCGCCGCGGCCGGGAAGTTTCCCGGCGGATTCATGAAGCGTGAAGGGCGCCCCACCACCAAGGAAATTCTCACCGCTCGTCTCATCGACCGGCCCCTGCGTCCGCTGTTCCCCAAAGGGTTCATGGACGAAGTGCAGATCCATCTTAACGTACTGGCGTTTGACCAGCAGAACGATCCGGACATTTTCGCTGGCATCGCCGCCAGCGCCGCGGTCGCCATCAGCGACATCCCCTTCCTCCATCCGACCGCCCATGTGCGCGTCGGGCGCGTCGAAGGGCAGTTCGTGCTCAATCCGACCACCGAGCAACTGGAATACAGCGATCTGGACCTGGTGGTCGCTGGAACCAAGCACTTCGTCAACATGATCGAAGTCGGCTCGCGCGAGCTGGCCGAAGATGTTGTCGCCGACGCGATCGAATTCGGTCATCGCGCGGTCGTCGAAATCGTCGGGATGATCGAGGAGCTGCAATCGAAGTCGCCGCGGGAAAAAGTTGGAGTGATCAAACAGCCGGATGCGGCGCTGGTTGACGCGATCAAGAGCCGAGTCACGGACAAGATCCGTGAGGTCAAGGGCAAGCCCGGCAAAGCCGATCGCGCCGATGCGGTCAAGCAGATCCTGGCCGATGTGATTGCCGAGTTGGCTCCCAATGTCACCGATCCGAACGGAAGCTACGCTTTGATCGTCGCCACTAAAGAGAAGCAAAAGCAGATTCGCGCCGTCTTTTCCGAAGTTGAAGAGCACGTGACGCGCGAGGCGATTCTCAACGGCGTTCGTCCCGACGGGCGTGACTACGAATCCATCCGCCCGATCTCCTCGCAAGTGGGCGTTCTCCCGCGCGTGCACGGCTCAGCCGTCTTCTCCCGCGGCGAAACCCAGGCGATGTGCACCGTCACCCTCGGCACCAGCAGCGACGAGCAGATGGTGGACGGCCTCACCGAGGAATACAGCCAGAAGTTCATGCTGCATTACAACTTCCCCAGCTACAGCGTCGGCGAAGTGCGGCCGATCCGCGGCCCCGGCCGACGGGAAATCGGACACGGTGCGCTCGCCGAGCGCAGCCTGATCGCGGTGCTGCCCGGCGTCGAGCAGTTTCCCTACACCGTTCGCATCATCAGCGACATTCTCGAATCCAACGGCTCCAGCTCCATGGCCAGCAGTTGCTGCGGAACCCTGGCCATGATGGACGCCGGCGTCCCCATCACCAAGCCCGTCGCCGGGATCTCTGTCGGCCTGGTTCAGGAAGGCGAGCGGACCGCCCTGCTGACCGACATCCTCGGCGAGGAAGATCACTTCGGCGACATGGACTTCAAAGTCTGCGGCACGCGCGACGGCATCACCGCCATTCAGCTCGACATCAAGACCGAGGGCATCGACCACAAGATCATTCGCGAGACGTTGCACCGTGCCAAGGCGGCCCGCCTGATTATTCTCGAAAAGATGGCCGAGACCCTCAGCGCGCCCCGCAAGGAGATCAGCCCGTACGCGCCGCGTCTGCTGACGCTGAAGATCGATCCGGAAAAGATCGGCAAAATCATCGGGCCCGGCGGCAAGAACATCAAGAAGCTGCAAGCCGACACCGGCGCAGATCGATATCGAGGACGACGGGACCGTCTATGTCTCGGCTGTGGACGGCGCCGCCGCTGAGCGCTGCCGCGACATCATCGAGGCGATGACCGCCGAAGTGAAGGTCGGCAAGATCTACGCCGGCCGGGTCGTCAGCATCAAGGACTTCGGGGCGTTCGTCGAGATCGCGCCGGAGACGGACGGCCTGTGTCATGTCAGCGAGTTGTCGGATCGCTACGTGCAGAACGTCACGGATTTCGTCAACATGGGTGACGAGATTCGCGTCAAGGTGATCCTCATCGACGATCAAGGCCGCATCAAGCTCTCTCGAAAAGCGGCCATGAAAGAGGAAGGCCTTTCCGACCCCGAACCCGTCGGCGCCCCCGCCGGCGGCCACGACGACGGCCCCCGTCATGACGACGGCCCGCGCGGCGGCGGAGGCGGCGGTGGCTATCGCGACGGCGGAGGCCGTGGCGGCGATCGCGGCCGCGGCGGTCCCCCGCGCGGCGGAGATCGCGGGCCCCGGCGCGACAATCGCTGAGCGAGTCGCGTCGATAATTTGTCAACCCCAAAGCCCAGGCACTCCTTGTGCCTGGGTTTTTCTTGACTAGGTGCCCTGCATGGCCGTCCCGCCGGTGTTGGCGCATGCGGCGAAAGAAAAACACAGACAGCAGCAGACGGAAACTGGATTTGTTTACTTCCGATGCAGTTTACATGGGCTGGAAGCCCATGCCACGGGTACGAATCAGCCCGACTGTTCCGTGCAGCTATCGGTAATTGTTGAATTGCAGCGGAATGCCGACGGGATTCGCCCGCAGATGGGCCATCACCGCCTGCAAGTCGTCTTTTTTGGAGCTGCTGACGCGCAGCGCTTCCCCCTGGATCGATGCATTGACCTTCAGCTTCAGGTCCTTGATGATCCTCTGAATTTTCTTGGCGGTATCCTTGTCGATCCCACTCTTGAGCTTCACCTGCTGGCGAACGGTCTTGTGCGTCGCCTGCTCGATTTTCTGCGGGTCCATCGACTTCGGATCGACGCCGCGTTTGATCATCTTCTCGATCACGACCTTCCGCACGGATTCGAGCTGCTGCTCGGCGTCGGCCGTCAGCGTCAGCTCCTTGAGCTTGCGGTCAAACGTCACCGAAGCGGCGGTTCCCTTGAAGTCATACCGTGTGGTAATTTCCTTCACCGCCTGGTTGATGGCGTTATCCAGTTCCTGAAGATCGATTTCCGAGACGATGTCGAATGAAGAGTCGCTTGGCATGGTCGTAGATTATCGCCAATAGTTGAGGATTACATACTGATTCTCGATCACCGATTCGGTCAATTCGAGCTTGCGAAGGGCGTTGACAATGCCACGCGGGCTCATATCTCGAGCCGAATCATTGTCCTTGCGGATAACGATCAGGCCTGGATGCCGCCCAGATGCCGTTTGCAGAAGAAGATGCAAATCGTTGAAATCGTCATAATTGAGGGTGAGCAAGACTCGTGCATCAGTTATCGCCCGAACAAAGTGGCGCACATCGGAAAGACCGTCGGTTCCATTTTCAATCGGCACCCATACGTCGTGACCCGCCTGCCGCGATAGCTGAATGAGTAGCCGCGCGGCCACGTCGTCGTCAAGGTAAAGCCTCAATTCGCCTCTCCCTCGCCGCCATAGATCTCGCGACGAAGGCGCGCCTCGATCTCTGGAGGTACCGCGCGCAGCATCCGCCCCCCGCTGCCCGGATCGTTGTGGCCCGCCAACTCCACCATGGCCTCCTCGAAGCGATAATCCTGCTCAAGTTCGGGCGGCTTGGACCCGACGTATGCGATCGCCTCGCGTACCGCCTCGATCGGCACGTCCCAGTTCATTGCGATCTCGTCAATCGTCATCGGTTCATCGGCGCGAAGGAACGCCCCGGCCAGCGTCCTGGCTTTAATGCGCCGCCCCTTGATCGAAAGCTGGCGATAAGAGGAGTTGGGATCGCGATCGAGATACTGCCATCGCGTTGAGGTCGCCATGATTAAGATCATAGCTTCCCACGGCCATTCTGTCGAAAAGGCCATTTGCGGGTATAACCTAATCTTACGGAGAAACACCCATGGAGTGCGACGCAATTTTCCCGCTTCTCGACGCATTTAAAATCGAAACCCCAAGCTGGGGCTATGCCGATACCGGCACGCGGTTTGGCAAGTTTCTCCAGCCCGCGGCCGCGTCGAGCATTGACGAGAAGCTCGCGGACGCCGGCGTCGTGAACCAATACACCGGCTGTTGTCCGACGGTGGCGGTGCATGTGCTGTGGGATTTTTCGCTGGGTGTCGCCGCGCAGGAAACCGCTGAGGTGGCCAAGAGGAATGGCGTGAAGATCGGATCGATCAATCCGAACTTTTTCCAGGACCAGGTCTACAAGTTCGGCTCCGCGACTTCGCCCGACGAGCGGGCCCGGCAGCACGCCCACCGCCACGTTTCAGACTGCATCAGCATCGCCAAGGCGGTGGACTCGAAGCTGCTGAGTCTCTGGTTCGCGGATGGAACCAATTATCCGGGGCAGGATGACATCGTCAGCCGAAAGCATCGCATGCACGGCGCCCTGCGGCAATGGCACGATGCCATGCCGCAGGACATGACGATGCTCGTGGAATACAAGCCGTTTGAGCCGGCGTTTTATCACACGGACATTGCCGACTGGGGGATGAGCTACGTCTTTGCGAAGGACGCGGGGCCTCGCGCCAAGGTGCTGGTCGATACCGGCCATCACCTTCCCGGGCAGAATATCGAGCATCTCGTCGCGTTTCTGCTCGACGAGGAAATGCTCGGCGGCTTCCATTTCAACGACCGCAAATATGCCGACGACGACCTGACGCTCGGCAGCATCGACCCATACGCGGTCTTCCGCATCTTCAACGAAATCCGCAACGCCGCCGAGAACCATGGGACGGACGTTTCGCAGATCGCCTATATGGTCGATCAATCGCACAATCTCAAGCCCAAGATCGAGGCGATGCTGCAGACCGTGACCACGGCACAGGAGCTCTACGCCAAGGCATGCCTGGTTGATCGCGAGAAGCTTCGCGATGCGCAGCTGCGGATGAACATCATCGATGCCGAGGAGACATTGCGGACCGCCTTCTTCACCGACGTGCGCCCCTTGTTGAGCGAATGGCGTAAGACACACAATTTGCCGCCGGATCCGATGGCCGCCTATCGGGAGAGCGGGTACGAGGCCCGCGTCAGCCGCGAGCGAGAGAAGGCTCGCGCCGACCGGCCGGCATCATCCAGCTCGGCGTACGCGTGACCGGCGACGGCTGCCGCTCCGATCGTGGTATCTATTTCAAATTTGAGATTTGATTTTTTGATTTGAGATATTTGAGATTTCAAATTCATGGTGTTTGAGATTTCAAATTAGATCACCTCTATCAAGTCTCAGGGATTTCAAATTTGAGATTTGGGATATTTCAGATCCCCTCTTCGTGGCTCAAGCGTTGCCGTGCGTTTCGCCGATGAAAACATCGGTTCTCAGCGGAGCCGGACATGTCTTGTTGGGTCGTTCCAGAAATTGCGGCGGATTTGTGGGGGATTGCTCTCGAACACGTATTGGAGCGAATTCGCGGCGGCAGCGTCCAGTCCAAATCCGAGGGCGGATTTCTCTTCGTGGACGTCAAACCCCAACTCGCAATAACTCATGAGGCGACCGACGGGCACGAAAATCCAGCATCCCCGCTGCGCCGCTCCAGGTGGCAGGCACCGCGCGATTCGATCGCAGTGCAGCGGCGCGCGCCACGGGCAGCTTAAGAACGCTGCAGAACTCGCCGGGCGCCGTCGGCGGCTCAACCACGGTTCCAAGTACCTGCGCGCATCGCAGTCATCCGGGGTTATTAGCCGCGACGCGCAGCGGAGCGCGTCATGGGATTGCGCGACAGGCGAAATTGCGCCGTCCGTCGTTCGAATACGCGCTCCGCTGCGCGTCGCGGCTAACCCCTGGTAACGATCCAATTCCCCACTCTCAACGACACACTTGCTGGCCGCAACCGCCCTCTCACCTCACCCGAATCTTGTCCGCGTCCTGCAGCGGCGGCGGGTATGACAGCTTGAGCTGCTTGATCGCGCGAACGATCGTGTCCGACACCACCCAGTTGCGGTACCACTTGTGATCGGCCGGCACGATGTACCAGGGAGCCGACTTGGTCGAACATTTGTGCAGCGCGTCCTCGTACGCCTCCATGTAGTCATCCCAGCGGCGCCGCTCTTTCAGGTCAGCGGGGGAAAACTTCCAGTTCTTTCGCGGGTCTTTCAATCGCGCTTCCATGCGGCGTTTCTGCTCCTCCCAGGAGATGTGCAGAAAAAACTTGAGAATCGTCGTCCCCTCGTTCGCCAACAGCCTCTCAAAGTCGTTGATGGACTCGTACCGGGCGGACCAGACCTCCTTTGGAGCCAGCTTTCGCACGCGCTCCACCAGTACGCTCTCGTAGTGAGAGCGGTTGAAAATGCCAATCATTCCCCGCGCCGGCGCGGCCTTGTGAATCCGCCACAGGAAATCGTGTGACTGCTCCTCTGTCGACGGAACCTTGAAGCTTGTGACGACGCACCCCTGCGGATTGACGCCGCTGAACACATGGTCAATCGCCCCGTCTTTTCCCCCGCCATCCATCGCCTGAAAGACCACCAGCAGTGCGTGCGTCCCGCTGGCGTAAAGCAGTTCCTGCAGCTCTGAAAGCCGCTTCAAATGCTTGCGCGCCTGCGGCTTGGCGTCTGATTTGTCCTCAAATTCGCCCGTGTCGGCGGTGGGCCAGTCCGCCAGACGAACTTTTTTGCCAGGCTGGACGAGATAAGGTGAGTCGATCATGAGCCTCGTTGAGTAAATTGAAAAGTGGATTGTTCACGCCCGTATGCTGCATCGTCAAGTTTTGACTGCCCTTCGAGCCAAATTGGCGGCGAGTCCGCCCTCCACGCCAGAATGCTGGCCCGGGTCGGAAGAAACGATCGATAATGGGGAACAGTACCACGGTTGGTGCAGATGGCTTCGCCTTGCTGGCCGCGGCATCAGTTTTGCGGCGGCTGAGCGACCGCTCCTGAAAGGATTCAACTATGTGGACAAGTGAACAGGAACGAACCGAGCTGCTTCAAGAGCTGGGCAAGGTTCAGAGACGGATCAAACGCCGACCACATCTGGCCAGCGATGCTCAAGCGATTTTGTTTCGTCTCAGGGAGCTTCGCCAGTTGGCCCGCATCGCCCAGAATGTCGATCGGTCAGCCGTTGGACAACAGCGACGCTACGCCTGAGGCATGGAGCGCAAAAGTGCTTCTGCAACGAGCGTATCTTGCGAGGTTGTGATCTTCAGATTTCTCTCCTCTCCGTCGATTAGCCAAACATCTCTTCCCGACAGTTCGAGCAATTGGGCGTCGTCGGTGATTTGCTCCAGCGGTACCGCACACTGCCGAAACGCATCGAGCAGATCCGAGCGCCGCATCGCCTGGGGTGTCTGCATCGTCCAAAGCGTGTGCCGCGGTAGAGTGCGCTGGACCTTCGCCGGCAGCGGCCCTCCGGCTTGTTTCACCGTCAGCGCTACCGGCATGGCCGGAATTGCCGTTCCATATTGAATCGCGGCTTCAAACGTCCGGTCGATCAACCCTGCCGAGACGAGTGGCCGAGCCGCATCGTGGACCGCAACCCATTCGATGTCGTTGGGCACCGCTTCCAAAGCACTCAGCACGCTCGCCGCGCGGCACGCCCCGCCCGGGCATAAAACGACATGTCGTTGAAACGCGAAGTCGCGGATTCCCGTCGCCACGAAGATGCCCGCAACGTCCGGGCGATCGAACGCCCGAATCGTCCGCCCGAGCACGGTTTCGCCCGCAAGCGATTCGAGCAGCTTGTTTCGCCCCGCGCCAAAGCGCGTCGACGTTCCCGCCGCCGGAATGATGACCGCGAACCGCTCCATATCTGCATTCGTAATCGCCGAAACTCAAACAGCACGGGACCGATAACCGGCTCCGGCAAGAATTCCCGTCAGAGTCATACGAGCAGACTGATTCTGATGCAATCGACCGCAACTTCGGCACAGCTTGCCAGAATATTCACTACAGCCCGCTCGAATGGCCGAATTTCCCGTGCGCGCGACTCAATCGTCCAAATGCCCCGTCGATGAAATCTGCATGAGTTCCGCAACATCCGCCGTGTCCGGCAAGAAGAGTGAATCAACGCCACGCGATCGCGAACGGCGGCGCAGCAACCGCACGCCGCACACCTGTGAAGCGTGGCTCTCCTCCCCCACCGCCACCGACCCGGCCGATCGCGTCGAAGTGACGACATTGAATCTCTCGCGACACGGCGTCTGCTTTGAAATCCCGGTTCCCGTCCCCACCGGCGCGTACTACCTGCTTCGCCTCGGCGTCGGTCCGCAGAAAATCACCAGCGAGATCCGCATCCTCTCCTGCCGGCCCGGAGACGAGTCATTCAAAATCGGGGCCGAGTTCTTTTGATCAACTCCCCGCGGTCCACCTCCACCCGTAACTTGCTGGTCGCGGTCTGATTCTCCCGAGGGTAAGATGCCGGGCGATGCGTCGCGCAGCAATTTCTGAAATCATCGGGGCTCCAGGCACTTGCCCGCTCATCAGGCCTAGAACGGGCCGCGCAAATCAACGACACGAATCGGATCCGTTGCCCTGCTGGCGTGCATCCTGCTTTTTGCCCATGCCCAAGCCTCCGAGGACTGGCCGCAGTTTCGCGGGCCGACCCAGCAGGGCTGGGCAGCGTCTTCCGATCTTCCCACGACTTGGAGCGAGACGAAAAACGTCGCGTGGAAGACGGCAATTCCCGGCCTCGGTTGGTCGTCCCCGGTGATTCTCGACAAGCAGATCTGGATTACCACTGCCACCAACGACGGCAAATCATTGCGGGCGATCTGCGTCGATCAGGACTCGGGAAAGATTACGCAAAACGTCGAAGTCTTTGCCGAATCCCAACTCGAGCCCAAAAACGACTTCAACTCCTACGCCTCGCCAACGCCGGTACTCGAGCACGGCCGGGTCTACGTCAGCTTCGGAACCTACGGCAGCGCCTGCCTCGACGCGACCACCGCGCAAATCCTCTGGAAAAACCAGGAGCTTCGCCTCGATCATAAGGAAGGCCCCGGCTCCAGCCCGATCCTCTGGAAGCATTATTTCCTGCTTCATTGCGACGGCATGGACGTGCAATACCTTGCCGCTCTCGATAAGGAAACCGGGCGCCTCGCCTATCGCATTGATCGCACCTACCCGCTCAGCACGCTGCGCCCCGACATCCGCAAGGCGTACTGCACGCCGACCGTCGCCACGATCGACGGCGAAGATCAACTGATCAGCGTCGGCTCGCGTTGCGTCTACGGCTATGAACCCCTCACCGGCAAGGAATTGTGGCACTGTAATCTGCCCGGATTCTCCAACACGCCGCGCCCGGTCTACGCCGATGGGATGGCCTTCGTCAGCACCGGCTTCAGCAACGCCGAGTTATGGGCCATCGATCCACACGGCCAAGGACCCGACCACATCGCTCCGGTCATCTGGAAGTGGACAAAGGGCGCGCCGCTGAAGCCCTCGGTCCTCGTCGTCAATGGCATGGTCTTCTTCACCTCCGACAGCGGCATCGCCCGATGCCTCGACGAAAAGACCGGACAGCAGCTCTGGCAGAGCCGGATCGTCGCTGGTTCCAGCGCCTCGCCGATCTATGCCAACGGTCTGATCTATTTCTTCGATGAGCATGGCAAGTGCGCCGTCATTCGCCCCGAAAACAAGCTCGATGAGGTAGCGGAAAATCAGCTCGACGGACGAATCCTCGCCTCGCCCGCCGTGGCGGGAAACGCTTTGTATATCCGAACGGATATGGCGCTGTACCGGATCGAAAAGTAACACGGGTTTCCAACCCGTCCGGGTTGCCGCAATCCCTCATGATGTTTGCCAGGGCAGAGTGAAGCTTTGAAGATCGAGCGCAGTTCGCACGGGTTGGAAACCCGTGGTACGCGGTACGACGCAGTCGTCATCGGCTCCGGTCCCAACGGCTTAGCCGCCGCGATCACGCTCGCGCGCGCCGGGAAAAGCGTTCTCCTCCGTGAAGGCGCGCCCACCGTCGGCGGTTCGATGCGCTCCGCCGAACTGACGCTTCCCGGCTTCACGCACGACATCTGCTCCACCGTCCACGCGATGGCCGTCGCCTCCCCATTCATGCGCTCAGTGCTGCGCGACGCCAAACATCCGCTGGATGTGAAATTCGCCAAGCCCAGGATCGCGTTTGCGCATCCGCTGGACGATCAGCCGCGGGGTTTCGTCAGCCAATCGCTCGATGAGACGGCCGACGCTCTCGGCGAAGACGCCGACGCTTACCGCGGGCTCTTCGCGCCGCTGAGCAAACGATGGGAAAATCTCTTCGACACGATTCTCGCACCGCCCAGGCTTCCGCGTCATCCCCTGCTCCTGGCTCGATTCGGAGCCAGCGCCCTGCGATCCGCCCAGTCGCTGGCAGAGCACCTGTTCCGCTCGGATCGCGCCCGCGCGCTCTTTGCCGGAGCGGCCGCTCACTCGATTCTGCCGCTCGATTGGACCGCGACGGCAGCCTTCGGCCTGGTCTTGATGATCGCCGCTCACGTGGATGGATGGCCTGTCGTCATCGGCGGATCGCAGCGACTGGCCGACGCGCTGGCCGATCATTTCATCTCACTCGGCGGAGTGATCGAAACGAACTCGCCGGTGACCTCGTTGGATGAAGTGATCGACGCCCGCACCGTTCTCTGCGACGTGACTCCCCGGCAATTCACCCGCCTCGCGGGCGACAGACTCCCTGAGCGATATCGCCAACGCCTCGAACGTTATCGATACGGCCCCGGTGTCTTCAAAATGGACTTCGCCCTCACCGCTCCGATCCCCTGGAAAGACCCGCAATGCGCCGCCGCCGGCACTCTCCACCTCGGCGGCACGCTCCCCGAAATCGCGGCCTCAGAAGCCGCGCCCTGGCAAGGGCAGCACGCCGAGCGCCCGTTTGTGCTTCTCGTGCAACCCACCGTTTGCGATCCCTCGCGCGCCCCGCCCGGCAAGCACATTGCCTGGGCCTACTGTCATGTGCCCAACGGATCCACTTTCGATATGTCAGAGCGGGTCGAATCCCAAATCGAACGCTTCGCCCCCGGCTTCCGCGATTGCGTTCTCGCCCGCGGCGTCTTCCGGACCGACGACCTGGAACGCTACAACCCCAATCTCATCGGCGGCGACATCAACGGCGGCGCGCAACATCTCGGCCAACTCTTCACCCGCCCCATTGCGCAGATAAACCCTTACGCCACGCCGATCAAGAATGTGTTTCTCTGCTCGTCGTCAACGCCGCCCGGCGGCGGGGTGCACGGAATGTGCGGCTACAACGCCGCGCAAGCAGCGATAAGAATTGGTAAGCGATCACCATAGCAAACCTATCGCGGCGTCGGAGTAGTCCGAATCTTGTCGCCGAGGGAGTCAATCGCACACAACAAAACCTGACTGCCCATCACATTCATGACAGCTAAACCGAGCAGCCGGCTCTTCACAGCGGGATCAGTCTTGAGTTTATTTATCGACTCGATATTCCGCGCAAATGCCTCCTGGTCAAGAGGAGAAAGATTTTGCATTAATCCAAGACAGTATGTGGGGAGGACTGCAACCGCCTTCTCAAACGAAACCGACTCCATCGCTTTCACAATCCGGTCACGCGACAATCCACGATGGCGATCGACAGCGGCGTCGGTCGCGCGAAGCAAAGTCTGAATGACCGCGCTAAATCCGATTCCCAAGTCCTGATTCCCCACGCGCACTGTGAACAGAGAACTTCTGAGCAGCGCCATAGACGAGAAACCAGCGACCAAGATCCGAACGAATTGAATTTTACTTGTGTCGGATCCGGCGGCTATGCCGAATGTCCATCCAAACACTTCGGTTGCGTACATCGTTCCAAGGGATGCGAGCGCGTTTATGACTATGTAGCACACGCTTGCAAATGTCTTGATCGCCTCCAAGGGTTCGTCCTTGTACCGAACGATCAGTTCCGCAAGCCCTACAAACCCGCCGAGAACAAACGAGATGCAATATGCGATTTCTGAGGTCAAGCCTTCCCCCGCCAAACCCCCATCATCTCAGCAGCACGAACGCCGCTCGAAGAGAGGCGGAATTTTTCCTCTCCAGCCGGTCCCACCTTCATGATAAGTCCGAAGTTTTCAAGTTTCTGAATGGTGTCAAGCAATCGGCCGAGCGGGATGCAGCCGCTGTCCGACATGAGCTGAGCGATATCCTTCTCAGTCCCATCGCTTATCGCGGCAAGCACTCGTGACTCGGCGTCCTCCGTATGGAATTCATCGACGCCGATTCCACGAGCTTGAAGTTCCTCAAGGAAAGCTGCCGAGCCGCTGCTCAAAGGCCCCGCACTTGAGGACGAGCTGGAACTCAAATACACGTTCGAATGTGACGTCATGTATCCCTTTCCGTTGACGCACCATCATATCACCGATTCCGCAAAAGTGATGGGTTCAGCCGTCCGTCCGGATATGGCACTCACGCAATCCCCGCTTCTCCAGATACTGCTGGTGATATTCCTCCGCGCGGTAGAACGGCGCTTCGGGAACAATCTGCGTGACGATCGGCCGACGGAATCGCCCCGAGTCCTGCTCCTTCTTCAGAGAAGCAGTAGCCTCGGCCAACTGTTCCGGGCTGTGATAGAAGATCACCGAGCGATACTGCGTTCCGACGTCGGGGCCTTGGCGGTTGGGTGTCGTCGGATCGTGGTTCGCCCAGAAGATATCCAGCAGCGTGTCGTACGAAACCTTCTTCGGGTCGTACTCGACCTCCACCGCTTCGGCATGGCCGGTGGAGTCGGTGCAGACGTCTTCATAAGTCGGGTTCTTCGTCGTCCCGCCTGCATATCCGACCTGCGTGCCCACGACCCCCGGCACATCGCGGAACGTCGCCTCGACTCCCCAGAAACAACCAGCTGCGAACGTCGCCTTCTCCGTTTTCACACCAGGCTCCTTTGCCAGCACTTTGGGCGTAAACACCGCCGGCCGAAACTGCGGCGGAAGCATGTATTTCCAAACCACCAAAACCGCGACGGCCATGAACAGGCCTGTAAGGATCGCTCGACTCGACATCAGGAATAATAGGCGGCGGCGGGAGCGTTTTCAGTTTTCGGCTTACTTCTTCGCAAGGGCGTTGTACTTCTCCGCCAGATCATTGAATCTCCGCACCGCCTCGTTGCGATCGTCCGCCAATTTTTGAATTTGGGCGGCTGCCTGCTTGATGGCCGCGTCGCGCTGCGCGACCGCCGCCGTCCATTGAGCGAGGGATGCCTTGAGCTGATCCACCGAAGCGTTGAGTCGATCCCGCTCGGATTGCGCCGTTTGCAACTGCTTCTCGCTATCGGCCAATGCCACTTCGCAAAGACGAACGCGTTCGCGAAATTCCTCCAGATCGGACGCCTGTTCGCTGATCGTCTTTGAGTCCCTGGCGGTCTTCGCTTCGTCCGCCAGGTGCAGCCGTTCCAACTGCGCGGCTGCCAGGTTCAACTGGCGGTTTACCTTCCACTGCACGACGCAGAGGCCCGTCAGCGCGAGCACACCCACAAAATTGAACCATTGGAGGACGCGATTCATGGTGCACCGGCGCGATCGCTCGCTTTGACCTCGAAAGCCACCTTGTCGATCCCCGCCTGCCGCACCAGGTCGAGCACGTGAATCATGTCGCCGTTGCGCGTGTCACGGTCACCGCTGATGAAGACGCGCAGCTTCGGATTCTCCCGCGCCAGTTGGGCGAGCGCCGCCATCAGCTCATTGCCCGCCATCGGCTTTTTGTCCAGAAACGCAGCGCCGCTCTTGTCGACGGAGATGTCAACAAAATCCTTCTTCAGATCGACGCTCGAAGTTGTTGCCGTCGGCAGATCCACTTTGACGCTCTTCATGTTGACCATGCTCAGGCTGACGAGCATGAACGACGCCAATAAAAAGAACATGATGTCGATCAACGGCACGATCTCGATGCGCGCCTCGGCGTTGTCCGAGGGAAGTTTTGAATCAAGTTTGATGGGCATGGGGGTACCTCAGAAACGGGTGATTGGTGAACGGGTGATTGGTGATTGGAACGTGACAATACAGAAACGTGAACCTCAAACGTGAGCAGAGCGATCCGAGCGCGTTCCCTTTCCCTCCTCTCACGTTTCACGTCTTCACGTTCAGTTCTTTCGTCCCGTCACGTTCCAATCACCATCTCCCCGTCACGTTCCAATCACCAATCACCATTTCTTCACGTTCCCATCACCAATCACCCGCTGCGGCTTGTCGTCCGTATCCACCTGACGTCCAGCGATTTCGCGCTCCCGCGCAAACTCCTCCAAATCGTGACCGTGATGCTTCGCCGACGCGGCAAGCAACTCCACGTGATTGATCGTCCGCTCCAGACGGGACCGGAACTGCGTAAGCTTCCGGTTGAAGAAGTTGTAAGGAATCAAACACAGAATAGCGATGCCCAGCCCGCAGGCGGTGGCGATCAGCGCTTCGGCAATTCCCCCGCTCACTTTCGTCGCTTCGAGCTGTTCGTTGCCGACGAAGCTGAACGACCGCATGATTCCTGTGATGGTGCCGAGCAATCCGAGCAATGGGGAAAGCGTGATCAGCGTTCCCAGGATCCATTGCCGTCGTTCTCCGCATTCGAGTTCCTCCGACGCCCGCATTTGCATGGCTCCCAGGAGCGAGCTGTGCGCGTGCAGCAAACCCTGGTGAACGGTAGTGAGGAAGGGATCGCTCGGCCGGTCCGTCAGCGCCAGCGCCGCGTCGAATTCGCCGGCGGCAATCGCCTCGAAACTGAGACGCAGGGGATTGCTGCGCGTGCGAAGGCGGAGCATCCACCACCAGATGGAACGCTCAAGAACGACGACGATTGCCGCCAGCAGGGCCAGCAGGAGCGGCCACATAATCGGCCCGCCCTGCAGAAAATAGTCCACGACGATGTTTGCGAGAATAGGTTCCATAGACAACGAGGCCCGACTCAATGCTGCTTGAGTTCAAATTGAATGGAGACTTCAAAGGTCCGGACCGCTCCGGCCGAAAAACGCCAGTCTTCGCGAACGGCTCGGAGAGCCGCCTGATTCAGCAACGGGAACGGGCTGGGGACGACTGCCCTGGCGGATTGGACGCGTCCGTCTTCACCGACTGTAAATTGAATGAGCACGGTGCCCTGCTGCCTGGCCAACCTGGCCTCACGCGGATACTCAGGCGCTGGTTGATTTCCATCACCCTCGCCGAAGGTTAAATGCGTCGGACGGGCAGGCGCCCTGGGAGTTGCCGGTATGGAAGGGCCGGTTGCCGCAACCGGCGAGTGCGGAGGGGTTGCGTGCCTGGGTTCGACGATCGTTGTTGGTCCTTGGATCGGTCGCGCCATGACAATCGCCGGGTTTGGAACTGCCACCGCAACCAACGGCGGCGCCGCCGGCGCAGTGATATTTTCCGCGGGAGGCGGGGGTGGCGCCGGCAGTTCATCCGGAACTGGCGGCCCGACCTCCGGCGGCAGCGATGCATCGTTCATCAGTTGAACGTGCATCAGCTGCGCCTGGACCGGGGCCAGTTCCTTCAACGGTGCGCGGGGAAGGGGATAGGGAATCAGCAAGCCGATGGTTCCCACCGCAAGGCACATCATCCATAGCGCAGCCGTCCCCACGGGCACGAGTGCAATTTCCGTGGAATCGCTCTGCATGGATGGCGCGCTCAATATGCACCTCCATCAGAATTCATAAGCCACCCCGGCGAAAAAGCCGATTCGCGGGCCGTATTGGGGGCGCCGACACCGATCCCGCTGCCGTCGCGCAATTCGTACTTTTCGTCGAAGATGTTGACGATGTCGCAACGGAACCTCAACGGGTTGCCGTTGGGACCGTTCGGACGAAAGATGTGCTCGTACCCCACGTTGACCGGATAGTGGGAGCCGAGACTTTCGGTGTTGGCAAAACCGCTGCGCAGGCCGCTTGCAGCCAGCAAGTCCAGATACACCCGATCGTTCTTCCATTGGTACGCCACCCCGAACGCCCCGGACAATTCGGCTTCATGGTCGAGGTGAATATCGTGCGTCTTGATATAAGCAAACTCGTCCGGATCGATCTGAAATTCCTGCGAATCAATATTGTGCGCCGCGGTCTCCACGTATGAGAAATTGGCGAAGGCTGAAAAGCCCCCCTGCCGATAGGTGCCGCTCAACTCGCCGCCATAGACTTTTCCGGTGCGGTAGTTGAATGGGGTTTCGATGATCGCGGCTCCAAACTGGCCGAGGTCCACCAGGTTGTGCGACTGCTTGTAAAATCCATCGAGCGTCATCTGGAAAGCCGGCGTGAATTGATGCGAGATTCCAGCATCGAAGTAGTTGGACCGCTCGACCTTGGGCGGGTCGGCGAGCTGGACGCCCGCCGCGTTGGTGGTTCCGTTAAAGCGCTGAACTGAAGCGATATCAACATTCTGGATCGGCGGCGGAACAAAATAACGCGAGTAGCCGATATGCGCTGTCGTCGCGTCATCAATCTTATACACAAGGTTCGCGCGCGGGCTGACCTGGTCTTCGGTGTCAAAATTCGAATCAAAGCGGTCGTACCGCAGCCCATAATTCAAGGTCAGTTTTTGCGTAAGGCGCCATTCGTCCTGCAAGTAGATGCCCGACTCCCAAGCGCGGTTTGACGTATTTTCGTAGATATCGGTTGGCGCGATCGACGCCTGCGCGCCGGCGTTGTCAACTTGAAACACCCCGGTTACCGAGTCGAGTCTTTCCTCAGTGAAGTCGGTGATGAATCCGGTTCGCAGCGTATGCTGATCATTGACGATATACGAGCCGTCAAACTGCAGGCCGGTTGTTGCGAAATTGTTATAGACCGCGCTGGAGACGCCTTGAAAAATAAGGTCGCGCGTGGGATCCGGGCTGAACGTGATTTGTCCATAACGGCTGAAGGCCGACAATTGGAGCGACGCCTCACCGGTGGTCTTTTGATATGAGACAACGGTGTAGTATTCCTGCTCATTCTGGTTTTCATCTACCTTCGAGGAATTGGCGGTTGTAACGCCGTTCAAGTTGAAAGCAGGCGCCACGCCCGCACTGGTGGGAATCTGAAAATCAGCGTAGGAGGCGTTGGCCAGCAGACTCACCCGGCTTGTATCGTCGATGCGGTAGGAGAAGTAACCGAAGCCGCGTTCCTGATCCGTGTAGTCGTGGCTCGGATGATGCGTGCCCGTCGGGTTTTCGATGCCGATTCCATTGTGGTTGTAGGAAGTGGTGATGAAGTAATCGAGTCTTCCCGAGGTCCCTCCAACCTGCAGCGAGGGCTGAATCGTGTCATTGCTCCCGCCATAGAGTGACAGTTCATTGTGATTCAGCGTGTCGCCAGACTTGGTGGTGACATCCACGATGCCAGCGGTGTGAAATCCGAATTGGGCAGGGAGAGCGCCGGTGATAAGCGTCAGGTTGTCGATGAGACGAGTGTCGAGCTCCTGCCCGAATCCGCTGACCGGCTCGGGAAGCAGCACCCCATTGACTCGATAGGTCAGATTCGCGTGCTCACCGCGAACGTGTTCCTGCCCGAAGGAATCCTCCACGACTCCCGGCGCTCGCAACAGCACCTCTTTGAAAGAGGCATTCTCGCCGCCGGGGATGGACTGAATCTGCGCGGGAGTGATGTTGTAGGTCGTCGCTCCGAGGCTCGGAGCGATCTGCTCGCGTGCGATATCCAGATCAGATGTGACCACCACCTTGCCAAGCTGGCGCGGTGCAGTTCCTTCGCCGCTCGCGGCGCTCTGCTGCGCCGCGGAGACGGACGGCTGAGTAGAAGGACTGATTGTCGGCGTCGGCGGCGCGGACGGCGCCTCGGCCGTTCCCGTTTGCCCCATCGCCCAGGATGTCACAAAAATAAACATAAAGCCCATTCGCGCACAACGGCGCGATCGCAATCGATTCTCTTCCCGCATGACCGGTCTCCATTCGTGCCCGGGCGGCGCCGAATTTGACGGCTGGCCGTCCCGGACGACAAAACAAAGTGGGGAAATGTCTTTCCAAGAAATTACAACTAAACGACGTGAGCAATCACGTGCTGCGGATGTTCGTTTGCAGCTGCCTCAAAGGCAGAGAGCGATCCGCACTGGCGCGTACTCGCGCACGTTCATTTAGTGGGGGAGAGTCACGTAAGGCGGCCCGCGGCAGTCAGCCACCAGCGGAACGTGACTCGTAGGAGCCTGCGGCGGCAGTTCGGTGAGAAATGCAGCCGCGAGCCCCAGCAGAAGAAGAATCGGAAGGACGGTGCCGCTCACCATCAGCATGTGAAGCTGGGCGTGAATCGGGCAGTTGTTGTCGTCGTGATCGCACGGTTCCGGCGGCGGCAGCCCCGCCGCCTTGGCGGCGGCAGCAATGGCGGCGTCCTCGCGCGCATGCGCCTGCTCGTGCAGGTACAGCGCAAAGCCACTTCCCATTGCAAGGAAGCAAAGCAGCAAGGTAAGGGAAACACAGCGGCGGAACATTTCGCACTAGAATGCGCGGGGCGCAGATGAAAGTCAATTGCAGGTAGAAATCACGCCAGCCTTGGGGGGCGTGAGACTTTACGCGGGGGTCTTCTCCCTCCCCTGATGTTCATGGAACCGCGACCTCACTGAGCAAACGCTCGATCAATTCCCCGGTCGATCCACTCCTCACACAGAGCCGAACGCCCAGCACCATCGGCGCCACGTCCTGCACGTCATCGGGCGTTACAAATGACCGGCCGCGCAGAAGCGCGGGCCTGGGCGACACGCTGCCAGGTCATCAGCCCGCGCGGGCTGACGCCCAACTCGACTTCCGGATGCATCCGCGTGAGACCGGCCAGCGACACCAGGTATGCCCGGACGCTCTTTTGGACCGTCGTGCGAACGACCAGCTCCTGGAGGCGATGAAGCTCGCCTCCATTGACCACCGCCTCTTCGGCAGCGCCGTCATCGCAGCAGTGCCCGATTGCCGACTCCAACATGGCCAGCTCATGGGAGGCCGACGGGTAGCCTATCGACAGCTTCATCGCGAACCGATCCAACTGAGCTTCGGGAAGCTCGTAAGTTCCGTGATGTTCAATTGGATTCTGAGTGGCGATGACAAAAAAGGTCGAACACAGTGCATGGGGCACGCCATCCACCGTGATCTGCCTTTCCGCCATCGCCTCCAGCAGTGCGCTTTGAGTTCGGGGGGTTGCCCGATTGACCTCGTCAATCAGCAATACGTCAGCGAACACCGGCCCCGGCAGAAAATCGAACTCCCGCGTTTTCTGGTTAAAAACGTTAAATCCGGTGATGTCGCCGGGCAACAGGTCGGGCGTGCACTGCACCCGCGCAAAGCGCCCGCCAACCGTTCGCGCCAACGTCTTGGCAAGAGTCGTCTTCCCCAACCCCGGCACATCCTCCAGCAACAGATGACCTCGCGCCAGCACGCACGCCAGCACCATCTCCACCACGTCCTCCTTCCCCAGAAGCGTGCGGTTCAGCCGCTGACGAATCAGGTCGACCGTGTGAAACGGATCTGCGGGCATATTCGGACCGGCATGCTGCGCCGGAAAACTCGTGGCCGTTTGAGTCATTTGCTTTCCGATCTCCTGAACCCCGCGGCTCGTTGAATCTTCTCCATCTGATCTGCGGTGACGTGACGCTCGAGTTCACCGCACGCTTCGTCGATGTCGCCGGCCATCGAGGCAGACGGATCTTTCGAGGCGAACGCGGACCATTCGACAGCGGCGGCAAGTCGTATCAGCGCGCCACGATGCCTGGCGTCGCACGCCAGATTTGCAGCGCACAACCATCGGGATCGGGTCATCGCGGGGTGCCTGGGGATTCCGGCCAGGTGCGCTCGTCGCTCGATGAGCTCAGTGGTGCGAATCACCCTGGCAGACCAGTCTCGCGCGGGACGCAAGCGCGTGCTCAGGGTGATGATGGTGTCATACAGAAGAACGCGCTTTTGAAAGCAACGGATCAGTGCCAGAACGATCAGTCCGGATGCCAGCCAATGGGCTCGCACGATGGCCCAGACGTTCCTGCCAAATCCCCCCAACACCGAAGGCCGCGAGCCGGCGATGAAATATCCAGGACAGCTTTCTACCACCAGCCACCGCCCCCCCGCTGCAACTTCGGCCCACATATGCATCTGTCGCGCATTGAGCGGCGTTTGCTTAATCGTCGCATCATAATCGCCCGGGCCGGCGTAGAAGCCGCCGGCGACGCGAGCGGAATATCCGAGGCTCTGCAGCATCGCGGCGGTTGCTGATGCGAAGAGGTAATCGGGCCCCCGGTGCGACTGAGTGAGAAAGACTGCCAGCGGATCTGCTTGCCCCGCGGTGGGGATCTCCTTCGCTTCGGTCAGCTCATATTCCGATTGGAGATGGCCGATGATTGCAGCGATTTGCGGCCAACCGAATTCAAGTCCGTGCGTCCAACTCCGCGCCAGGCGCTGGACCGATTGCGCTGATGCATACGCGTCCGATCGTGTCGGTTGAGCGGCTCCCCACGACCACACCGTCAGCTTCTTCGCATCGAAGTCCCCGCAAACGGAATCGATGACGGTACCCACGGGCACGATCCGATCGGTCATCTCAAGGAGATCGGGGTGCTTGAAATCAAACAGAGACAATCGCGTGACCCGCCCAATGTGCAACCGATCAAATCCAGTAGGAATCGGCAGCGTTTGCGACTGAAGCGTGCCGACGCGTACGGTAACGACATGTTCTCCGGAGAAAGGAGGAGCACCATAACGGTCGCTGTAGGAATCCGGCCGCGGCTTGAACCAGTTGGGCGATTCGGTTTGCTGGAGCGTCCAGCCGGGCCATCCATCCGACGATGCGGTCCATCGCGTTCCATCGAATGTGTCATAAGCCACCGTGCGGATGTGCTGGGGGAGCGAGCCATCTACGACGAGCATCGCCTGCGAATTGTGGCTGTCGGGCAGCGCATCGCGCCCGCGCGGCGGCGGCTGACGCTGTAATGAAAATTCGCGTCCGATCCGATAGTCTTCGATCCCGGTTGACCTTGCGTGGCCAAACTCCTCGATGCGAAGCATCTGCATCTTCGCCGACTCACCTTTCTTGACCGGCTCCCCATAGACCTCCAGAAATGCGTCATACAACCCGCCGTGTTGCGAATACATAAAGACATCGCATTGGTCAAAACCGACCGATTGGGCGTTGGTCGATCCCGCCACCTGATCCGGCCCGTCTCCTATCCCCGAAGCAGCCAGGTCAGATGCGCGCTCTGCGCCGCCGGAAGAGGGGAGCCAGCCCCGCAGCGCGGTCATTCTGTCACGAAACACAGGATACAGGCCGATCAGACAACATACGCCCGCGGTAAACACGGCTGAGATCGGCGTGCGCCGCAACGGGCGACCCGCTCGCGCGTGGGATGCAGCGTGCGTCGCTCCCAGCCATGCACATCCCAGCAACGCAAAAGCGGCGATGATTGGCGCGAGGAATCTTGTCTCGACACGCGTGGTCGAAGCGACAGTCAGAAATAGCGCAGTGACCGCAACCAGCGCGCGTTCCCGTCGGCCGGCCGCGACCGCTGCCTGCATCCACAGCACACGAAAGCATGCAATCAACAAGCCATCATCCAGCGGCCGCGCCACACGACTGTTTGACCAGACACTCAACAACGGCCATGCAAAGGTAATGAGAATGATCGGGATCATGAGTCGTGACGAAGTCAAGGTGCCCCTCGCCCGGAGGATCAGCCGGATGAGCAGAGCGAGGGCGATGACCAATGGCCATTCGATTGCAGAACCACTCCCCACCGCGGATGCGACCGCCGCCGTTGCGACCAGTGCAAGACCCCAGGTCACCAACTCCTGCAGGCTCGACGAACCGCCCGAGTCGGGCAGTTCTGACGGAATGTCCCCGATCGCGGCTTTCATGATGCTCGCAAGGCGGTGCCTCGGCGCTCGTGAGCCCGATGCTCGATGGCGTGTGCCGATGGAACTAAATGAATCGCTGATGCCGCCATACGCCCCCGCCGCGAAAACGGTCGCGGCGTGATGACAATCAACTGCGTCGCTAGGCGGCACGCATTTGACATGAGCGCATCATCGATTGCGGGACTTTGGTCTTCTGATATCCGTGCCAGCGCATCCATCATCTGTTGCCGACTGCGCGCCGCGACCGGGAACGCCCGCCCTTCGATCACCACTCGAACCGCGGGGTGCTCCAGCAGTAAATGATCGCACAGTCCCGCAGCGGCGCGGATGGCAGCTTCGCGGTTCCCGCCTGGACCAGCGTCGCTGCCGCGGTAAGAGTCGAGGCAGGTATCCAGCACAATGCACACCTCCGGACGACCGATCCGTTCCCTCTCTCTCACAATGAGCTGATCGTGACGGGCTGACTGCGGGTGATGAAGCATCCGCAATTCGTCGCCGCGCCGATAGGGACGCAGACCGTCGATTTCGTCGCTCGCAATCCACGCTTTCCGCGACGTTGCCTCGCGCAAATCCCGCGCCAGCCGCGAATCCACCGCGGTCGGCGCCGGCCAGGCGAGAACCTTCCGATCAACCGTCACAGTCTTGCGTGCGAACCACAGCCCCAGCGGCGCTCCACAGACCAGCGCGACCGGCTCAATTGGGTAGACGCCCCGACAGGGCGGAATGAATTCCAGGGAATATGACTTCCTGCCGAACGGACCAACGAAGAGGATCGTCGCCCGGTCGGGCGAGCAGTCCAATCCCTCCAGTGACAATCCCGCCGCGGGCAGGATTCCGCGATTGCGCAGATGAAGATGAACGACGGTTCTCTGCCCTTCCCGGCCCCGTTCAACTGTAAAAGACAGTGTCGCATCCAACTGTCGCACTGTCAGGCCGGGGACGACAATACCAATGACGACGGCGGCAAGAATCACGCCCGCCACCGCGTACCCTTCCGGTCGCACGACGGCCCCGAACGACACTGCCACGAATCCGGCGGCGATGAGCACCGCCAACGGAGTTCGCAACGCCTTGCGAACGCGTCGAGCCATCGACCAGGCGGATGTCGGCCACGACACGGTCGCTGATGCGTCTTCAACCTGTCGCGCCCCATCCGGCCGTGCTCGCTTTATATTCGTTGCTTCCTTCATATTCGTTTCCCCGCTTTTTGCGCGTAGCACTCCTTGCACGCCTTGTATTCCCCAAAAAAAATGACGTCATTGAGCCTTCGATTGGCTTCGTCTATTTTTCTTGCCCGCAGGTCGTCGCGCACCGCCTCGATCGCCTCGCGCAGGTCGTCCACGCGCTTTGCCTGCTCGGCAGTGACCCCAAACTCGCGGATGTACACCCCCACCTGCAGTTGCCGCGCCACCAGATCCCACTGTTCCAGGCATTTAATCGATTCATCCGCCTCCCCCTGCCGGGCGAAATCTCTTGCGTCTGCCGCCAGATAACCCATCCGCTCCAGGCAAAATTCTCGCCTGGGAAAATAGACGTAGGCGCCGATGACGCTAACCCAAGTTACGCAGTAAACCGCGTTTTTGAAATGCGACGGCGGTTTTCGAACACTTTTTTTCACTACATCGCGCAGACTTCGGCGACGGACGCCGGGAGTTCAAGCCGTTCACGCCGCAGATGATTCGGCAGTTCAATGCCCAGCCGGTTGAGCAGCACCGCCGTGTGCTCGTCGGGCTGAGTGACGCATCGGATCAACAGGCTTTGTCCGGCCGAGCCGTCGGCGGTGCGCGTCGTGAGCAGCACGTCGCCGCTCTTCACGGCGGCCATCTCTTCCAACAGTTCGCGCGGCGAATCACCCAGGCCGCTGGCCTTCATCCAGCCGCCCAGCGTCTTCCACATCGCGTAGGCGATGAAGCAGACCAGGATGTGGGCCTGCACGCGTTCTTGGTGTTGATGCCAGATCGGACGCAGTTCCAATTCGTCTTTGGTAATTCGAAACGCCCACTCGGCATCAACCAGTTGAATGTACTGCTGCCACAGTTGGACCGGGTCGGCTTGCGGCATGTTCGTGCGGAGCAGATAGCAGCCGCACAGGTCGCGCTTCGCCTGCTCGTCGCGGGTCCAGGTGATCGAGAGCTTGCCGTCGCTCTCGGCGATCTTCACGTCGAAGCAGGCGCCCGCCCGCCAGTTCTTTTCCCGCAGGCGACCCAGTCGCTCGTGAGCGGCCGATGCATCCTTGAGCCGGCCGCTGGCAGCCGACTTGCTCATCGCCGTCAGTGCTTCTTCCATGCGTTTGATGAAGCGGTCGAGCATCGCTGATTCCTTGTTCACCCGATCTTCGCTGCGGCAGAGCACCAGCGTCTCGCTGGCATCGACCTTGTCTGAATCCTCGCAGCGCACGACCTTCACCGCGATTCCCTCACGCACCTGCTTCCAACCCTCTGCGCCGAGTTCGCCCTGCACCTGCCGCAGCATCGCCTTGGGCGTGCCGACGATGTACTGGCCGCCGCGCTCGCGGATGAACGAGAGATTGGCCTGCGAGACGTTGCCCCGGTCCATCACCCAGATCCGCTGCGATTTGCCGTGCTCGCTCTCGACCTTTTCCACGACCTGCTGCACGGTGGTGGAATCGGCGGTGTTCCCGTCGAACACCTCGTAGCCCAGCGGATACCCATCGGTCGTGACGATCAGGGCGATCACCACCTGCGGGCAGTCGGGCCGGCTGTCACGCGAGTAGCCCCGCCTGGCCATCGGATTGGCGGCACAAGAACCCTCGAAGTATGTGCTGGTCAGATCGTACAGCAGGATGTCGAACGAGAGATCGAACAGCTGTCCCATGCGTTGCCGCAGGTGTTGCTCGACCGCCTTCTTCTGCTTGAGCAGATGATCCAGTCCCCGGTAGAGCCGGTCGGTCTGCACCTGCGCCGCCGTCACGTCCAGCAGATCGGCCAAGGCCGACTTGGGATAAAAGTGCCGCTCGATGTACAGCTCGCTGGAGGGATAACAGAATCTTGCGATACAGAGGATCGACGCCGTCACGCTCCACGGCACCTCTTCCAGCCCGCGCGGCATCAGGCCGCGGAGCAGCCGGTCCAGCCCGAGCATCCGCCACAATACCCACGCGAGATAGACCTGCCCGAACTCCCGAACATTCTGCAGGCGGATGTTCTTCAATTCGACGCAGGCAACCTCGTCAAAGCTCTCGTCGATCGGCGGATCAAACAGTCCCGGCCCCGGGAGTGCCCTGCCCTCCACCCGCCCGGCAAGCTTCTGCCATCCACTGACTTCCCTGGCCGACAGCTTACCGAGATAAGCAACCACCCGGTGCCGCGACCCCCTGGCGGTGCGACAGCTCTCCAGCAGCACCCAGTACTCCTGGCGGCGTCCCTTGCCCCGTGGTCGGATCCTGCGAAGAAACATGGCGACTCCTTTGCCGACGCGACAAGAAATACCGCGTTTTCGGTGGAGTTCAAGCAGTGCTCTTTTTCACTACACACGTATTTTACGTGCGGATCATTCCGAGCGCATCGGCGGCGCACAGCGACGGTCGCCACCCGGAAATTTAAATCGTCAAGGGATTCGATGCGTAACTTGGGCTAAATGCGACCAGACCGCTGATGGCCGCGCCGCCGAGCGCTGTTCCCGACAAGACCGGGTCGCGCCTGCCCCGCCTGCCTGCCTTGGGACGAGCGGTCAGCCATGTTTCGATCTTGTCGGCCGGGTCGACGGCTCGCAGCACGATGCCGCTTGCCAGCAGAGCAAACAGGCACGTCAGAGCCAATTGTTCGGACGGCTGGAACTTCTCGCGAAGCTTGATCCGCACCAGGGCGCGCATCTTTTCTGGCGTTGAATCCCGGTTGCTGTAGAACGGGCTGGAGAGATCGTCGAAGCTGTGCGTGTGGTCCACTTCAACTTTTCGCGAATCCCAAAGCAGTGGTTCACAGGCATAGGCAAGCCCCAGCACAATCAAAACGTAAATTCCGAACCAGGGGATAATCTTTCGGCCAAAGTCATTGAGCATCCACAACAGCGTGCCCAGGCACATTCCAATCCCCAGCACGAGCAACACGAACGCCGCCCCAATGGAATTGCCGTGCTCGAACATCGACCCGATCCGCACCATGCCCGAGAGCGGTGAGATGTAAGCGGGAATCGAAAGAAACACCATTTCCAACGGCGCCTTCATGTCATGATGGCCCATCGTTTTCTGAAGCGCCGCGAAAGGAATGAACGACGACAGGATCGCATTGCCCAGAAGACCGATCAGGTAGTAAAAAATGTCGCGCCGGACAATTCACGGGATGCGGTCACCAGCACCGAGAGGATTCGCCTCGCACCGACGGCGGGCATCGGCAAGGCGTCGGCGATCCGCGCCCGTTCCACTGCTTTCGCCTTGTCCGCGGAGCCCCCGAACCATGCATCCCACAAATAGGCCACCACGGCGGTCTCTGCCAGGGTGATCCCTGCGAAGGTGAGGATGACCCGTGGCTCGCCGAGAGTCAGCCCATAGAGGAATGAGATTGGATTGAGGAGTGGCCCCGTCAGCACGAACGCCAGCACGGTTCCGCCCGGGACGCCCGATCGTCTCAATTCGCGAGCCACCGGAATCACACCCAGCGAGCAAACCGGCAGAAGCATGCCCGCCCCCCATCCGCGCAGTGAGCCGGTCCACCCGCTCCCAAACAACCGGCGAGTCGCCACCGGACCCACCATTCGGCGAATGATCCCAGCCACAATCACGCCCATGACCAACGTGAGCGAGGCATCCAGCGCCGACTGGCTGAATCGCAGCAGGAACGTGTAATACATATTCGCCATGTCCAGCTTCCTGCCTCTGCCAACGCGGCGAATATATACGCAACTCATTAGCAAATGCAATTTAATTGCATTTGAATGCTGACGGGGGGCGTGCGCGAATATCCGGGGATTGCTATTTGACTCTGTAGTCGGGGCGCTGACCCCGGGATTTCTCCTTCACGATTCTCCGGCGTCAGCGCCGCCGGCTACAGCTGCAGGGCGGGATTCATCCCGCCGCAGTCCGTGAGGCGGCGGGATGAATCCCGCCCCACAGACCCGCAGTCTCGACGGGAATGACCCACTAGGGTGGGGGCTGGACCGGGAAAATAAGTCGGGCACGACACCCAATGGCTGCCGGGCACGCCGGGACACACGCGTCGATATGATTTTGGCGCCCTTGTCTGGCGTGCTACTCGGCTTTTGCGTTAAAATGCGCCCGGAGGAAGGGACGCGTCCGGCAGCGCGGGCTCAAGGCGGATCCCGACAAATTCTGTCCCGTCGTGTCTCCTTCCCTGGAACCGAGGCCCTCTTTTTTGATTGGATGGCGCAAACATGAGCACCGACTTCAAATTCGTCAACGACCGATGGGATGATGTAAACGCCGCAACACTCGACCCCGTCGCCCGGCTCGTCTACCGCTCCAATCTTCTCGGCTCGGATCAGCGCATCACCAACACCGGCGGTGGCAACACGTCGTCAAAAATCCAGGAGAAGGATCCACTCAGCGGAGCCAAAACCGAAGTGCTCTGGGTGAAGGGGTCGGGCGGCGACCTCCGCACCAGCAAGCGCGAGAATTTCTCCTCCCTCTACCAGAATAAACTGCTCGATCTCCGCAATGTCTATGCCGCCCGCACTGATAAGGGCATCAAGTCGCAGGCGGAGGATGACATGGTGGAGATGTATTTCCACACCACCTTCAACCTCAATCCCCGCGCCAGCTCGATCGATACGCCTTTGCACAGCTTTCTCACCGGCAAGCACGTCGATCACATGCATCCGAACGCGATTATTGCCGTTGCCGCCAGCAAGAATTGCGAGAAGCTCACAAAGGAAATCTTCGGCAGCGAAATGGCGTACGTCCGGTGGATTCGGCCCGGCTTCGAGTTGGGCCTGGCGATGCAGGACATTGCTGCAAAAAATCCCGGCGTGCGCGCCATCATGATGGGCCAGCACGGCTTCATTTCCTGGGACGATGACGACAAGAAATGCTACTACGAGACGCTCCGCTTCATCGAGAAAGCCTCCAGGCACATCGACGAGAAATATCAGGCCAAGGGCGGCGACGCCAAGGCATTTGGCGGCGCGAAGTATCAAAGCCTTGCCGAGGACAAGCGCCATGAGGTGCTCGCGCAGATTCTTCCCTGGCTCCGCGGCCAGGTCAGTCAGCAGAAGCGATTCGTCGGCACCGTCCAAGAGGACGAGAAGATTCTTCGCTTCGTCAACAGCAAGGACGCGCCCCGTCTTTCGGAGCTGGGAACAAGCTGCCCCGATCATTTCCTCCGCACCAAGATCAAGCCGCTCTACGTCGATTGGAATCCGCAGAAGGACGACGTGGCGTCGCTGAAACAGAAGCTGGCCGACGGGCTGGTGAAATACCGCCAGGATTACGCGAAATATTACGAGCGCTGCAAGCACCCGAATTCCCCTGCCATGCGCGATCCCAATCCGACGGTCGTGCTCATCCCCGGCCTTGGCATGATCGCCTGGGGCAAGGACAAATCCGAATCGCGCGTCACCGCTGAGTTTTACAACTGCGCCGTCGAAGTCATGCGCGGCGCCGAGGCGATCGACGAATATATTGCATTGCCGCAGCAGGAAGCCTTCGACATCGAATACTGGCTTCTCGAGGAAGCCAAGCTCAAACGCATGCCTGCCGAGAAGGAGCTGGCCCGGCAGATCGTGGTTGTTATTGGCGCCGGGAGCGGCATCGGCAAGGAAACCGCTCATCGCCTGGTGAAGGAAGGCGCACACATCGTCAGCGTCGATCTCAACAAGGAAGCCGCCGAGGCCACCGCAAAGGAAATTGAGTCGAAGCACGGCGTCGGCATCGGTGTCGCCGGCAGCGGCATCAGCGGCTGCGGCCCGGCCGTCGGACTCGCGGCAGACATCACCAAACGCGACAGCATCCGCAACATGCTCGATCAGGTCACCCTCGCCTACGGCGGGTTCGACCACATCTGCGTCACCGCCGGCATCTTTGTTCCCAGCGACACCACCGGTCACATCCCCGACGACAAGTGGGCGCTGACCTTCAACATCAACGTCACCGGCAGCTACCTCGTTGCCGACGAAGCGTCAAAGATGTGGAAGGAACAGGGCCTGCGCGGAAACCTGGTGCTCACCACCAGCGCCAACGCCGCTGTGGCGAAGAAAGGCAGCCTCGCGTACGACACCTCCAAAGCCGCCGCCAATCATCTGGTGCGCGAGCTGGCGATGGAACTCGCCCCCCTCGTCCGCGTGAACGGCGTAGCGCCAGCCACCGTCGTGCAGGGAAGCGCCATGTTCCCAAGAGATCGCGTCATCGGCTCGCTCGCGAAATACAAGATCCCCTACAAGGACGACGAAGCGACCGAATCATTGGTATCCAAGCTCGCACAGTTCTACGCGGACAGGACGTTGACGAAGTCTCCGATCACGCCCGCCGACCAGGCGGAAGCGTATTTCCTGCTTGTGAGTAATCGCCTGAGCAAGACCACCGGCCAGGTCATCACCGTGGACGGCGGATTGCATGAGGCGTTTCTGCGGTGAGCAATCCGACAGGATCTGCGCGGGGTCTGCGAAAAGCTCAGACGCCTCGAACGCCGAGGGTGCTTGCACCCTCGGTTCCCCCCGGCATCGAACGCGATAAAACCAAAGAACCGAGGGTGCAAGCACCGCTCGGCGTTGAACTCATCACCATGTTAAACCCGGAAAATCGCCCCCATCTTTTTCGCGAGCATCGAGTTGGCGATCAGAATCGTCAGCGTCAACAGCACCATCGCCCAGACGCCCAGGGCGCTGGCAATGTAGATTCCGTCGCCGAGCCGTTGGGAGAGATCGAGGATGGCCTTGGTGATCGGATAGTAATTGCTCCGCTGCGCCAGCAGCAGCGAGTCGCTCACTTCCAGCATCGCGAACGAAAACGCCAGCAGGGCGCCGGCAATCAGATTTGCCAGGATCAGCGGCGCGGTGATCCGCCGGAGCACGGAAATGCGCCCCGCTCCGAGATTCGCCGCCGCCAGTTCGAGATCTCTTGGGGTCTGCTCCAGCCCGGCAACGGCGGACCTCACCACGTACGGAAGTCTTCTCGCGGCATATGCGAGGACCAATACGACCAGCGGGAATTCCTGCACGTCGAGAAATGCTGGGGTATGGGTCCCAAGGGTCCGCTTCGCGCCGACGCTGATGGCCAGATATCCGAACGACAGCACCAGCCCCGGCACGGCCAGCGGGAGCATCGAGAGGGTATCGATCAGCCCGCGTATGCGGAGGTTGCTGCGGACGATCACGATCGCCGCCGAGAGTCCGACGGCTACTGCCAGCAGCGTCGCGAGCGAGGCATATTCGATCGAGCGCATCACGCTGGGAAACGCGAGGTTGTCGGCCAGCGCCTGTCCGAAATGCGCGAAGGTGAACTGCGCCGGCAGGAACGATTTGTACCACTGCCCGGTCGCCGTCAGGCTGGTGATGATGACAGCCATGTGCGGCACCACCGCCAGGGCGAAGAGCAGCGCGAACGCGCCAAACGCCAGCAGCTCCCGCCACCCGCGCAGGCGGCGCGGAGCGGCGGCGACGGTCGCTTTTCCAACCGTCGCGTCCAGCGATCTTCCAAGCGCCACTTTCCCCACCAGGTACAGCAGCGACGACGCGGCCAGCATGACGGTTACCAGCGCGAACGGCATCGGATTGGAAGAGACCTCCAGCACCTGTCGGAATAACTGGACGGGAGTGATGGTGTAGAAATCGAACATCAGCGGCGTCCCCAATTCCGTGAAGCTCCAGATCAGCACGAGGGTGCATCCCGCGAACAACCCCGGCCGCAGCAGCGGCAGCGTCACCCGCCGGAAGACCCGCCAGCGCCCGCGCCGAGATTGGCCGCCGCCTGTTCCATCGCCGGGTCGACGTTCGACAGCGACGCCTGCAGGTTGAGCAGCATGATCGGATACAGATGCAGCACTTCGACAATGATGATTCCGGCCACGCGGAAGCGGCCCATCCAGTCGATTCCCAGCGGCGGCGCTCCCACAAGCTGCGTCAACGGCCCGAACCGCCCCAGCACCATCCTCATGCCGATCGCACCCACGAACGGCGGGAGCACCAGCGGCACCAGCAGCAGGCTCGACAGCGCGCCGCGGCCACGGAACTGATACCGCACGCTCAGAATCGCCAGCGGCAGCGATATCGCCAATGTGATCGACGTCACAACAATTGCAATGGATATGGCGTTTATCAGCCCGCGCACCAACACCGGATCCCTGAAAACAAGTCCGATGTACGCGAGCGTGAAGCCGCCGCCCGGCGCGGCAAATCCGCTGCCGACCACCTGGAGGATCGGCCAGATGAGCAGCACCGCGAAAAACAGCAGGAGAAATCCCGCCATCACCAGGTGCATCCCGCGGTCCCGTTGGCCTTGGCCGGTCATTCCCGTGCCTCCACCGCGCGGTAATGGGCGCGAAACTTCTCCTCCCAGTCGATTCGGCTCCGCGCCCGCCAAACGTCCACCTGCTCCGCCGGCAGCTTCGCCCGCAGCGCGGTCATCGCCGCCACGTCGCTCATCTCGATCGGCAGATCAGCAAACCGGTCGATCAGCACTGCCCGCAACTTCGCGTCCGACTCGGACAACACGCTGGCGTATGCCTTCTTCATCTCGTCGCGATTATCGATCCACGCGGCAGCCCAGATTGTCCGCGAGTCGGTAAACAGCGCCATCCATTCCCCCCGTTGATTGAAATTCCCCGCCTGTGTGAACGGATTTCCCAGAGTCTCCCACCCCTGCCGATCGGCATAGACATCCTGCCGGATCGGCGGGCGCAGCAATGCCCGCACCGTCGGCCCGTTCTCCGCCCCCACCGGCAACGCCCAGAGCAACTGTCCCTGTTTCGAAAGGAGAAATTCGACAAAATGCCTGGCAAGCTCCAGCCGCTCGCCCTTCACGCCCAGCAAAATCGCCACCGGGTCGGGGGTGATTGCCGTCGCGTGCGCCGGCAACACAAACTGCGCCGCGCCGGCCCCACGACGTGCTCGGTCACGTGCGCGTAAAAGTCGATCGCCATTCCCGCGGCCGCTTCTCCACGCGAAACGTCGGTCGGAACAATCTCCGAGGAATCAACGAAATAGCGGGCATTGGCCGCGATCAGCGTCAGGTCGTGCATCCCGCGTTTCCATCCGCGGCCAATCGCTGACTGGTATTGCGCGTCGGTCGCGCGCTGGGCGGCGGGCATCGTCACATAACGCGGTTCGCTGGCGAAGAGGTCCTCCTCCGCATCCGCCATCGCGCGCTGCAGCACCATCATGAATGCGGCTCCGACAGACGCGCTGTGGGAAGGATCGGCAAGCCCTATGAGCCCGTTCAGGCGCGGATCGGTCAGATCGTGCCATCCCTTTGGCGGTGGCATCTGCAGCGTTTCGTAAAGCTCGGGATTGTAGATGATGCCAAAGCCGCTGAGACAGACTCCCACCCATCGCGGCGCCGGCAGGCCCTGCGCGTCGACGTTTTTGTCGTACAACTTGACGCCCGCCAGCGCGGCAGAGGGAAACGCGGCCTTTAGCAGCGCCGGATCAATGTGCATCGGCTGCAACAATCCCTCATTCTTCAACTGATCGAAGAAGAAATCCCCGCCCCCCAGTACAACATCTACATCCGCCGGCACGTTGTCCGGCAGCCTTCCTGACTTGTCGCGGTAGGCGGCGTAGGTGCTTTTGAGCTGCCGTTCGATGTCGTTGGTTCCACCGGGCGTGCGGAAGTCGATCGTCACGCCCGTGCCGTATTTCTCCCGATGCCAGCGGTCGAACGCGCGCGCGAATTCCCTGCGGATGTCCTGATTGTGCGGCGAAATAATCACCAGCCGCGGGCCTGATGTTGCCGACATCTCCGCGTGCACCAAAAACCGGCGGAGCACCACCGGCATCAGCAGCATCGCAAAAAAGAGAATGACCAGAACGGATCGGTACATCATTCCTTCAGAAGAACCACGTCCTGCCTATCAACCTCAACCGTCACCGACTCGGGCGGACCGAAAATCGGCGGAGCGCAGAAAATTTTCAGACGCTGCTCGCCGGCCAGCAGAAGATGCTCGCTCGATTCGCCCAGAAATGTCGTCTCCAGCACTTTCGCCTCAAACCGGTTGGCTCCCTCCCGCGCCGCCTCGCCCGCCCGCGCTATGCGCAGCCATTCCGGCCGAATGCTGGCGATCACCTTCTCCGGCAACTCCCCATTCGCCGCAGCCGACAGCGGCCCCATCGGCGTCGCCACGCGGGTCACGCTCCCGTTGCGTTCGACGACTGTCGCGGGAATGAGATTGGTCTGTCCGACAAATTGGGCCACGAAACTGCTGTTCGGACGGTGATAGAGTTCTTCGGGCGTTCCGACCTGTGCCAACTTCCCGCCCCGCAGCAGCGCGATCCGATCCGCCACGCTCAACGCCTCGCGCTGATCGTGCGTGACGTAGATCGTCGTGAATCCGGCGGTTTTGCAGATGCGACGAATTTCCCCGCGCATCTCCTGGCGAAGCTGCGCGTCCAGGTTCGACAATGGCTCATCCAGCAGCAGGCAGTCGGGGTTCACCACCAGCGCACGCGCCAGCGCCACCCGCTGCTGCTGCCCGCCCGACAATTGGTTGGGCTTGCGGTCGCCCAGCGCCCCAAGCTGCACGAGCCGCAGCACTTCGTCCACTTTCGCCGCGCGACGCTCCTTGCTCCACCCGCGCGTCTCCAGGCCGAACCCCACGTTGTCGCGCACGGTCATATGCGGCCACAGCGCGTAACTCTGAAAGCACATGACCGCATTGCGCTTCTCCGTCGCCAGCCGCGTCACGTCACGATCGTTGAAGAGAATTTGCCCGCTGGTCGCATCCTGCAGCCCCGCGATAATGCGGAGCAGCGTGCTTTTCCCGCAGCCGCTGGGGCCGAGCAGAAAGAACAGCTCCCCCGCCGCGATGGAAAGATTGATGTCGTCCAGCGCGACGGATTCCGCGAATCGTTTGCTGATATGTTGAATGCCGACCGATGTCATGGGGCCGGATTGTAACCGCATGCGGCAGTGGCAGCACGCACAGTCAGACGCTCCGGGAGAAACGCGCACGCCCGGCGATTCGCCGGCCGCTGCTCGGCAGGCTTACATCATCCGGGAGCGTGCAATCCGGCAGGAGGGATTTCATTCCAGAGGCAGCATTGCGCCCAGTTGCCCGAGCCAGTCCTGTGCGGTGTGAAAGTAGCAGAACACATAGACCTCGGTCGGCAAAATTTGGTAAACAACGACATAGCCGTGGCCACGAGCACGTTTTTTTAGAGTGATGTGGCGGTGTTAGGTCGAGCGGGAACGACCCGGCCTTTGCCGAATTCCGTTTCCAGCGCACTCGTTTTCCTTTGGAGAAAGTTTACAAAGTCGTCGGCGTGGGCGTCGCTATATCAGCTTGCGTGATTTTTTAGCCATGCTTCACGAACGTCCGCAAGATGTTGATTGACTTCTTCCGGCGAGACGCTCTTGCCCGCTTTCATATCAGCAGATATCCGGTCAAGACGGGCGACGACTTGCGGCGTAAACCGGTCGTCAAAATCCTCCTTGGCATCGGAGAAATCGGTTTCGAGCCGGTCGGCAACGAACTCATCGACGCTGTGAAACCCAGCCTTGCGGGCGCGGCGTTCGGCCTCCTTATACAGCGCATCAGTAAGCTGGACGTGTTGCATGGGCGACCTTTCTTGCCTTGTGCCGCTCATTATAGCGGCATTCCCGCCCGCTTGTCGTCGCGAAAGTATGTCCCGTCGACGGCTTTTCGACAACGATCCGAACGGGCGCAAGGCGCTTCAGGCCGGGCGGAGATTCAGAGGTTCTGTCAGCCAAAACCATCGACTGGCTTGCTCATAGCGCCCAGTGGAGATACCATCAAGATGACACGGGCGATTGGCGCAGTTGGCTAGCGCACCAGCATGACACGCTGGGGGTCACAGGTTCGAGCCCTGTATCGCCCATTGAAGTTAGAGCAAAGCGGAACGCAAGCCCCCCAAGTCGGAATAGTATCCAGCCCCTTCAATTCGAGCGGACCGCAACCTCCTGTATTTAGCAATTAAACCGCTACTATCGACTCACGGCAGGTGTCATCAAAAAAAGGCGGATCAGGCGGCTACCAATGAGGGCATCAATCATGCGGAGTGTTTTTGCGCAACAATCGTGCCGGTCATCAGCGTTGTGATTTTAGCGGCGGGTTGTGACAAGCGTTCGGAGACGGCCAGCTCGAACGTTCCGACGCCGGCGGCGGCGAAAAAGTATCTGGTGATGTTCAGCCAGTGCAACAATGCCGAGCCGTATCGTTCGGCGCAGAATCAGACCCTGCAGACGCAGTTTGCCGCTTCCGGGGACGTGGACCTGGAGATCACCGACGCGCAGCAGGACAATTCGAAGCAGATCTCGCAAATCGAAACCGCGATCCGCCAGAAGCCGGATCTGTTGATCGTCGCTCCCAACGAACGAGCGCCGCTCACCCAGATCATGAAAAAAGCAATGGACGCCGGGATTCCGGTGATCTGCCTGGAGCGCGATATCGCCGAGCCGAACTACACAACTTATATTCGTTGCGACAATCACGCGATCGGAAAGATGGCCGGCGAGTTTATCGTGAAGAAGCTGACGGAAAGCAACGGCGCTGCGAAAGGGAACGTCGTTGAGATCAGCGGCCTCAAAGGCGTCGAAGGGGAGCAGAATCGCCAGGCTGGCGCTGACGAAGTCTTCGCAAAGTATCCCGACATCAAGATCATCGCCGATCCGATTGCCAACTGGCTGCAAAGCAATGCCAAGGATCGGATGACCGAGGTGCTGGCCGTTCAGCCGGAGATCGACTGTGTCTACGGCCATAACGATCCGATGGCGATTGGCGCTTATCTTGCCGCCAAAGAGAAGGGCCGTGAAAAGGAGATGTTTTTCGTCGGCGTCGATGGTTTGAACGGGGAAGCGGGCGGAATCAAAAAAGTGATGGACGGCGTTCTCGCCGCCACGTTTGTCTATCCGCTGTGCGTAGATAAAGCCGTGGAGATCGGGAACAAGATCATGCGCGATCCGAGCTTTAAGCCGGAGAAGGAGTACACCATGGACTCCTCGCCGATTACGCCTGACAACGCGGCGAGTTTCTATCAGCCGTAGGAATCCCTGACAGCTTCACTTCCAGTCGCTGATTGGTTTCGATTATCGCTGGGGCGTCGAAGATGATCTTCGCTTGCCCGTCTTTGATTTGGAGCTTCACCGCCACGGCTTTGCCGTCGATGGACGCCGAGACGTTCGTTGGCTGAAACTGAGCTGCCATGGTCAGTCCCAGGGCGGCTATTTGCAGATGGCCGGATTTGATTTCGATCTGTGCGTGATGCGTTAAACCGTCGGATTGTTGAGAAAATGTGCCCCATCCCTGGGCGGACGTGAACGCGGCCCTGAAGTTTTCCGGAGTGAGTCTGGGAGCGAAGGCGACATAGCCGGCGGGACCATGATATTCGTAGCCGCACGCGGCGGTGAAGACGCCGTAGCTGGCCATGGAGCGGGCATAGTGATCGCCGCACTCGACCTCGTTCCATGGATTGCGGCGGGACGCGTCGTAGCGGTCGTGCAGCGCACGCTCGATCGACAATCCCTGCTGCACCATTCCTTCCCAGATCATGTGGCCGGCGACCTGATGTTCAAAGCCGTTCATGCATTCGTTAAAATACCCCGCGGCCCACTCCGGAGCGCGACCCTTGGCTTTCTCGTAGCCCCAGTCGGCACGAGGAAACGTACACATCAGCAGACCCGCCTCACCCTGCATGGCGTACCACCGCCCGGGCTTGTTGATCCGGCGATAGGCGCCGACGTCCGGGCAGAAGTTGTACTTCCACAACGATTGCAGTGCGGATCGGGTCTGGGCCTCGGGCAGAACGCGCCCGAGGCCGACCTGAAAGGCCCAGCTCTGCCCGAAGACCTGGTCGATCTCACATCCCGTGCCCGAATTAATGGTTCCCTGATGCTTTGGATCGGGCTTGTTGATGAAATATTCGCCGTTAAAAAGCATGTCGACGAATTTCTTCTGGCCGATCGCGAAGATCCGGCCGCATTCGGCGGCGAAGTCGCTGTCGCCCATTTCGCGCGCCATCTCCTGAGCGGCACGCAGGCTCGCGAGATATAAACCGCTGAGCCACGCCACCGGCCCGTACCACTCGGCGTCGAGCGTGTTGTGCTGCGCGCCTTGCAGAATGCCGTCATCGCTGCCGTCCAGCGAGTCCTGGGCGATGAGCCAGCCCATTGCCTTTTTGATCGACGCGTAATTGCGCTTCAGAAACGCGCCGTCGATCGACATCTGGTGATCGCGATAGGCGCGGAGAATAATCCCAGCCTGCCCATCGACGGCTTGACCGACGTGGAACTCCCCGCGATGGTCGATCATGCCGTCGGGATTCATGCCAATCTCGGGATTGAAATCGGCGCGCTCCCGAAGGAGTACATCCAACTCAGGGAAGAGACGGCCCATCGCATGCTCGTAATGCCAGACGTGCGTGCAGGTGCCCTCGCAACATCCCACGCCTTCCCAGCCATAGAAGCGGCCGTCGGTGAACCGATACGCGGTCGAAGTGGCGAGGGTGGAGACGTTCAGATGCGTACGGTCGAGAAACCAATGTGGAAGGGTTGAGTCGTACCAGGTGTCGCGCCACAGTCGCGTTTGCGAGAAAAGGCGCTTGAAATTGTCTGCAACGTACCCCGCCACGTCTGCGGCGGTTTTGAATCGCGTGGCGTAATGACGTCCGACCTTCGCTTTGATTCCGCGCAGTTCCAGATTCGGAAAATTCCACGCAAGCACAAAGGTGGCGCTGGCTGACTCGCCGGGCTGGAGTGAAATTTTTCGCACTAATGCGCCGATGAGCATCTCTCCGAAGGGCTTGGAATCACCCTGCTCCTCGGTCATCGTGCCATTAGCAATTGATACCGACGTCAGCCCGCGATCGGCGTCCGCGGGTTCGAGCAGCGCCAGCGCCATCGTTCCGAAGTCCGCGGCTTTGGTCAGCCCAACCCTTTCTTTGCGCGGGACATCCGCGAACTCGATCTGATCGATTTCGATATGACCCCAGCCGCCGCTGGCGCGATCGACGATCTCAATCCGGGCGGCTTTGCCCAGCAACTCGCGCACGCTCCATGACGCCCATTTCATTTCGTCGGAGTTGTTGCCCGTTTCCGTCCGGACGGCGCGGCCATCCACCAGAAGATTGATGCAGGTTTTGCCGGGATGACTACCGCCGCCGATCAGAAAGTTGATGAAATCCCGCTCGATCGTAAATGAGGGCGAAGTGAGTTTTCCCTGTGGCTGATCCGACTTGGGCCAGGAGTTGGCCAGGCCTTTGCCAAGGAAACCGCGGAGCAGTTGCTCGGGAGCAGGAGCGCCCTGCGCGGGGGCTTTGCCGAAGGCTTCGCCCTCCACGATCCACTTGCCGAAGTCCGCACCTTCGAAGTCTTCATAAACAATCGCGTCGCGCGGCTGCGCGTGGGGCGCGGAGGCCGGCGCAGCTTCTGCGGAGCAGTGCAGCAGCAAGATGCGTTGGCCGTCGCGGCTGACACTGTTTTTGCGAGCGCCTGCTCGGCCGATGCTACTTTCGATCGCAACCGCATTCTCCAGATGGCCGTCGAGTTCCGCCTCGACGGCGTTGTTGCCGGCATTCTTCAGCGTGAAGCGGAGGACGGTTGCGGGAATGCTCGAATCGTCGACGTTGAGCGGGATGAACGGCGAGAACGCTTCGAGAGTCACGGCCAGCGGGCAGTTCTGATCGCGATACTCGACGGTGCCGATCGGGTACTGTCCCATGAACGAAACGTCGGAAAATCCCTTGGCGTCGAGCGTTCGAGGGGGCTGCGGTTGCGGAGACAAAATCGTCAGGGAAAAGCCCTGTTGCAATGGCGATTGCGGATCCATGGGATGCGCGTAATGATCGGCACCGGTCGGAGCGATGTGATTGAAGATGTCCCAGTGCCAGAGTTTTCCGTCGCCGCCGAGATAGAGTTGGCCCGTGGTGATGCCGCCCGCGGGCATTCCGATGAATCTGAGCTCGGCTCCGCGGTGAATTCTTGGCGTCGCCGCGGTCGAACAGCGATTTGATCCACTCCGGAGACAGTTTTTTGTCAGCCGGCACCACGTGGTCGAAGTCCGCGGATTCAAACGGCCCGGCCATCGCGGGCATGTTGCGTGCCAGCAGCGCTACCGCGCCGAGCCCAGTGAGTTGCAGGAAATCGCGGCGCGGCATGCGGCATCCGCACGCCTCGTCGTTGCACTTCGGATTCGCTGAGTCATTCATCTTGTTTGATTCCTGAGTTCAATGGCAGGCTGGAAGCCCGCACCACAATTAAAACGCTCGTCGCAGCGTCTTCCGGATTACTCAAGGTGTTGGAACAACGCCTCCTATACCGGTTGTTTGCGTGACTGCGCCCAGACTGCCAGGACGATGATCACGGCCTTCACCATGAGCTGAACATTGTTGTCGATCTGCTTCAGTTGCAGGATGTTGGTCAGAATCCCCATGATCAGCGTACCGACAATGGTGCCGGTGATGGTGCCGCGGCCGCCCGCGAGGCTGGTGCCGCCGATGACCACGGCGGCAATTGCGTCAAGCTCGTAGGCGACGCCATCATTGGGATTTCCCTGCCGCACCTGGGCGGCGTGGAGAACGCCCGCCAGGCCGCACATCAAACCGCTGATGAAGTAGACCCAGACCTTGGTGCGAACGATCGGAATGCCGGCATAGATCGCCGCCTTTTCATTGTCGCCGATGGCTCGGACGTAGCGGCCGAAGACTGTCCGCTTCAAAAGCACTGCAAACACGATGGCCAGCACGACGAAAGTCCCGATGACCACGCCCTTTTGCGAGAGCGCGTCGGCAAAGATTGCCGAGACATCATTTCCGAAGCCGAAGTCGATATTCGTGTTGCTGGTGAGCCAGCGGGCGAGGCCGCGCAGTCCCATCATCGTCGCGAGCGTGACAATGAACGGCTGAATCGCGAGGCGGGATATCACGATTCCGTTGAGCAATCCCGCAGCTCCCGCGGCAGCCAGCGCAGTCCCGATCGCGACGGCGATGTGCAGCACATATCCGCCGGGAATCGACACGCGCGTGAGCATGATCGCGGTGATCGAAGCGCCGATTGCCAGCGTACTGCCGACGGACAAATCGATGCCTGCCGTGAGGATGACAAACGTCATTGCCAGCGCGATCACCCCGATCTCCGAGACCTGCCGGACGATGTCAGTCAGATTCCCCGGCTCCAGAAAGATGATTGTCCCATGGCGATCGTGCGGGCTGACCAGGATCGCGACCAGAGTGATGGCGATTAGTCCGACGACGCTCTGGAATCTGCGAAACTTGGCGAGCAGACTCGCAAGCGGAGAACGCCCTGCCGCTTGGCGAGAAGCGATCGGGAGCGGCGTTTGTGGCGGCGTTGCGATTGGGGTTTCGGTCATGTTGCTATTCCTGACGAACATGAGGCGACTGAGCCGAAGTGCTGCAGCGATGCCGCCCATCGGGCAACGGCTAAGAGCCCGTTTCAGAACCCGAAGGCGTTCCGTCACCTGCTTAGCCGCGCCGCGCAGCGAAGCGCGTCCAACGGCGTTTTCCGCCGGTTTGACGCAATCTGTCAATACGCGCTCTTGGACGCGCTTCGCTGCGCGGCGCGGCTAAACAGGTTCTGAAACCGCCTCTAAAGCATCTGAGCGCGAAAGGCTGTTTATGCCATGCGGTTTGTATGGGTCGCCAGAGCCATGACCTCTTCCTGTGTTGTTGTTCGCGCGTTGACGATGCCGGTGAGGAAGCCATCGTGCAGCACCAGGATTCGATCACAATTGAACAGCAGCTCCGGAAGCTCGGAGCTGACCAGCAGAACTCCTTTTCCACGGCCGGCCAATTCCGCGATAATTGCATAAATGTCGCGCTTGGCGCGAACGTCGATTCCGCGCGTCGGGTCATCAAGGAATATTACTGCCGGATCGACCTGCAGCCAGCGGCCCAGAAGCACCTTCTGCTGATTCCCGCCGCTGAGCGAGCTCACGGGCGCATCGTACGACGCGGTCTTGATACGAGTGCGTTCCAACACTTCCCGCGCTCCGCGGCGTTCCTGAGAGCTGTTGACGAATCCGCCGGATGACAGACGCGGCAGCACCGACATTGTGCAGTTCTCCTCCACGCTCATCTGCATCATCAGGCCCTGGCCCTTGCGGTCCTCCGGCAAGAGTCCAAGCCCGCGACGAATCGCGTCGCGCACGCCGGTCGGCCGATAGGGCTCGCCGAGAAGCTCAATCGCGCCGCCGGTGATTCGATCGAGCCCGAACAACGCCGCGCCCACTTCGCTTCGGCCTGCGCCAACCAGCCCCGCAAGTCCGAGCACTTCGCCGGCAAACAATTCAAATGACACGCCCTTGAGGTGCGACGTGGTCAGATTTTGGACTGACATCAGCCGGGTGTCGGTCTGCCGACTCTGGCGCGGCTGCGCATCGGCCAGTTCGCGGCCGACCATCATCGTGATGATTTCCCCCACGTTCGTTTCCGAAACCGCTCGGGTGGCAATATGGCAACCGTCGCGCATCACGGTGATGCGGTCCGCAATTTGAAATATCTCCTGCATTTTGTGCGACACGTACACGATCGACACGCCTCGGCTCGTGAGGTTTCGAATCAACCCAAAGAGGCGCTCGACATCTTCGTCTCCCAGCGCGCTCGTGGGCTCGTCCATGAAGATCAGCTGCGCGTCCATGCTCAGAGCGCGGGCAATGGCGACCAGTTGCATCTGCCCGACGGAAAGCTCGACCACCCTCGTCGCCGGCGGCAGCGCCAAGCCGACCTGCTTTAGAAACGGCCGGCAGAATTCTTCCATCGCGCTGAAGCTCACAAACGCGCCCCGTTCGACGTTGGCATTCCCGATAATGACATTTTCCGCGATGCTGAGGTTGGGGAACAGATCCAGTTCCTGAAAAACAATGCCGACTCCAAGCCGCTGCGCCTCCAGCGGATTTCGAAATTGAACCCGCTCTCCGCGGAAGACGATCTGGCCGTCATCGGGCTTTACGACCCCCGCCAGCACCTTCGCAAGCGTGCTTTTGCCGGCGCCGTTTTCTCCCATGAGCACATGGACTTCGCCGGGAAGAATTTCCAGGCTCGCTCCGCGCAGGGCATAGACGCCGTCAAAATGCTTTTCGATATTGCGGGCGATGACGAGCGGCATCGGCGCAGCCGTCGGGGGGGTCGCAGAAATGCTTGCCGGTTGTTGGTTCACGCGAAGAGAAGTACTCCCATGTGATCGGGATCATCCGCGATCATAACAGGGTCGCAACGCCGAAGCATCGGGAGGCGTGGCCCAAACCAAATGCTCAAGGGTTCGATGAAAGACACGACGCATCGGGATTTGGCTTGTTGTTACCATCCCACCACTTCAACAATCCTGGCAGAGGAGCCATACTTCAGACATGCAACATTCATCTTCGGGGCGAGCGCGCCGCAGGCCTGCGATTCGTCTGGTTCCTGTTTTTGGCGTGGTCGGTCTGCTGACGTTGGCAGGCGCATCGGGCATCTCGGCTGGTGGGACTGCTGAGGCGGTGACAACGCAGTCGTTGCTGAAGGAGATGATCGATCGCGATGCGATGGCGCAGTGGCCCGCCCCGGCGTACAGCCTGCGCCAAGCGAGCAGCTACGATCGTCGCAAGACCAACCCCGCGAATGCCGCCACCTGGCACACCAACGACGATCACGAAAAGTTCATTCGAACTGAGGAAAACCAGGGCCGACATGAATGGGTGGTCATGGATGACACCGGTCCGGGCGCGATCACACGTTTCTGGACGCCGTTGCGGGAAGCAAAGGACCAGCAGGTAGTCCGCTTTTATTTCGACGGCGCTGCTGCCCCCGCGATCACCGCCAACTTCAACGATCTGCTCAGCGGCAAGGCGTTCGTCCGGCCCCCCTTTGCCTTCGTCTCGTGGAACGATCTTGACCTGGCAGATCAATTGAAGCCGGACTACAAGGCCCAGCGCGGCGTCGGCGCGGATCTATATCTGCCGATCCCATTCGCCAAAGGATGCAAAATTACGCTGGATTCGGTTCCTTTTTATTACGGGATCAACTACCGCATCTATGAGGCTGGCACGATCGTGCGGACGTTCAGCATGGACGATCTGAAAGCGGCGCAGCCGGCGCTGGACGAAGTCAGCAAAGTTCTGCTGGCGGCTCCCGCGATACCTGAACCAACTACCGACAAGCCGACAACGGTCGCCCCTGGGGCGGAGATCAAGCTCGATCTGCCCGGCGGTAATAACGCCGTGCGAAATCTGTCGGTGTGGGTAGATCCGAAAGATGCGCCGCAAGTGCTTCGATCCGCGGTTCTGGAAGGAACGTTCGATGATGAGCAGACGATCTGGTGTCCCGTCGGTGAATTTTTCGGCGTGGGCGCGCGGCTCCATCCGGTGGTCGATTGGCAGCGCACGGTATCTGCCGACGGAGCGATGAATGCGCGATGGACAATGCCCTATCAGCGTTCCGCCCGGCTCGCTCTCAGGAACACCGGAAGCAAGCCGCTGGTGTTGAAGATCGCAGCTGCGACCAGCTCCTTTCAATGGGACGACCGCTCGCTGTATTTCCACGCGAACTGGCATTCGCAGCATGGCATCAACACGCGCCCGATGTCGGACTGGAACTATATTCAGGTGGACGGCCAGGGCGTTTACGTTGGCGACACACTGACCGTGTTTACACCAGTATCCCCCTGGTATGGCGAAGGAGACGAGCGGATATACATCGACGGCGAGAAGGTGGCGTCGCACATCGGGACCGGCACGGAAGATTATTTCGGGTACGCATGGGGCATGGCGACATTCTTCAATTCGCCGTTTATCTCGACACCCATGCGTGACGTTCGCACCCGCGACAGTTGGCGCGGCTATACGACAGACTCCCGCCTGCGGTTGCTGGATGGCATTCCGTTCACGAAAAGTTTGAAGCACGACATGGAGATCTGGAACTGGGCTGATACACAGGTGGATTATGCCGTCGGCGTATTCTGGTACGCGCGGGCCGGCGCGAAGCATAATCGCGTGCCGCAACCCGAAGAGACCACCCCGCCAATCAAAGAGACGCCCGCCGACCCCGCAGCGGCGTCGATCCCCGGAGCGATCGAATGCGAGAAGATGACGATCATCAGAAAATCCGCAGGCGTCCAGACAGAAGTGCAGTCCGGCGGATTGAAGAGCGGCCGGTGGAGCGGCGGCAAGCAACTGCTTGTCCGCGCGAAGAAAATCGGCGACTTTATCGAGTTGGAAATCCCCGTCGGTGACAATCGCCCCCGGAAGCTCACGCTTTATGCCACCAAAAGCTACGACTTCGGGATCGTGCAACTGACTGTGAATGGGGCATTGGCGCCGGTGCCCCCTGGGCCGAAAGTTTTTACGCCGGTTAATCTCTATAACGTCGATCCGGTCGCCAGCGGGCCGATTGAACTCGGATTATGCAAGCCTTACAACGGAAAGTTTGTTTTGCGCGCGGAGGTTGTTGGTTCCAAAACGCCGGGCAAAGACCATTTCTACTTCGGTCTCGATTGCATCGTCGCGCAGCCCGACGCAGGCACGCCCCCCGCGACGGAGCCTAAGGCTGAAGCTCCGCTGGCTCCCAGCATGGCGTTGCTCGGAAGCAATATTCGGTAAGCAGGTTCCTGTTGACAGGAAGGTGATGAAAATGGCAAATACAAAGCAGCATCGAATGAACCCGCTCTTTCATCCGAACAGCAATCGTTGCTTCTGTGCAACAGCGCAGGGGGCAGCGGAGACCCACGGATTGTTTACCGCGGCCCTGCAGGGGGCCAAAGGGCGTATCGGTATGGGCGGAGAGGCTTTGATTGAACTCTTGGAAGCTCGACAGCTTCTCTCCGCCGCGCCGGCTCTGAACCTGCTCTTCTTCGGCAACAGCTTTACGAATAACTCGACAGACGGCGCCGCCTACGACATGCCGGCGACGATCAAGTCAATCGCGGTGGCCGACGGCCTTGCGTCGCCGAATGTTTACGAGCAGATTCTGCTGGGAGAGACGCTGGCGGATCATCTGAACAAAATCGCCAGCGACGGGAGCGGCAACATCATCGTCAGTTCGCTGCCGGCGGGGCAGCATTGGAACGATGTCGTCCTCCAGGAATACAGCACCCGCCCCACCAACGCGACCGCGCTCGAGGGGAATGTGCCGCTGTTCGAATCAGACGCGCTGCAACTGTTCAATGACGTGCGGGCCAACAGCCCTTCCGTGCATGGCATGCTGTATGAAACCTGGGCGCGTGGAGCGACGAACAGCTATTACCCCACTTATTTCACCGGTCCCACCGACATGCAGAACCAACTGCAAACCAACTACAACCTCGCCGCGGGCAACATTAACGCCGCCGACGGCGCGGGCTCAACGGGAGTGTCGCCGGTCGGGGAAGCCTGGCGCGCGCTCAACTGGGAAACCAGCCTGTACTCCACGATCTCCGGCGACGGCATTCAATATCATCCGAGCACCCTGGGCATCCTGCTCAACGCGATGGTGAATTTCGACACGATCTACCACGCAAACGTATCCGGCATTCCCGTTGCGAATGTCAGTGGCATCCTTTCCAACCTTGGGTTGAGCAGTTCCGACTGGACCACGCTGGCCGCAGTAGCCGATGCCGCCGCCAACGGGAAAACAACCGCGCCGGGCGGCGGTTCGCTCGTCGCATCGCAGGCCGCTGCCGCGTCACATTACAACCTCACGAGCCTCGGCACCGCCGATTGGGCGCACTGGGGACGCGGCGGCACGTATGGCAACTTCGACCACGACGCCACCGGCGGTTCGCAGATCAGCAACGTCACAAACATTAACCCCGGCGGCGCCGGCTTCGGGGGTTACACCGATGCCTCTCGGTCAGTCAATTGGACCGGCGGCTCGCCCACCGCGACCGACTCCGGCGACGATGGATATATCTGGGCCAACAACGCGCTGGGCGCCGGCTACTCATTCACCGCGCCCGCCGATACCACCACGCGCACGCTGTATGTTTATGCCGGCGGCTATTCCAGCGGCGCCACGCTCACCGCCCATCTCTCCGACGGATCGGCCGCCGATTACGCGGCCTCGGCATCGGGCACGGGAATTTACTCCCAGCTCTACACCATCACCTACAAGGCGGCCTCCGCCGGGCAAAAGCTGACGATCAGCTACGTCAAAAACACCAATATCAATGGAGCCGGCGGCAGCGTGGATCTGATCGCGGCGTATCTGGCGGGCGCGCCCGTGGCGGATACCGTTCCCCCCCATGCCACGTTGCAGACGGTTCCCACGGTCACATCGTCCGCCGCGGCGGCGACGCTAACCGTGACTTATACTGACAACGTCGCGGTGAGAGCTGCAAGCCTGGTGACCGGGAACCTCGTATTAAGCGGTCCTTCAAGTCAGACCGCCGCCTTTGTCAGTGCGTCACCCTCGGGCAACAGCGCCACGATCACTGCCACATACTCGGTAATGCCGCCTGCGGGCGGATGGACAATGGCCGCCAACGGAACTTATTCGGTGGCGCTGGCAGCCAACTCCGTCAGCGATACCAGCAACAACTTTGCATCTTCCGCAACACTGGGAAACTTCCAGATAATGATCCAGGCTCCCGGGGCCGGATCGCTAACCGGATCTCAAGCGGTTGCGGCTTCCGCCTATAACCTCACCACGCTCGGAACCCGCGACTGGACCCATTGGGGCCGTGGAAATGTGTACGGAAACTTCGACTACAAGGCCGCCGGATCTTCGCAGATCAGCAATGTGACCGTGCTCGGCTCAGGCAGCGTGGGATCCTATTACGACCCGAGTCGTTCCGTCTCCTGGACCGACGGCACGCCAACTGCGAGTGACTCGGCAGATCACGCCTACATCTGGGCCAACAACGCGATCGGCGCCGGATATTCGTTCACCGCGCCCGCCGACACGACCAGCCGCACCCTCTACATCTACGCCGGCGGCAATTCCAGCGGCGGCACCCTCACCGCCCACCTCTCCGACGGCTCGGCCGCCGACGTTGTACTCACCGCGTCCGGCAATGCCATCTATACAAACCTCTATACCATCACCTACAAGGCCGCTTCTGCGGGGCAGAAGCTGACCATCACCTACACCAAGAGCGCCAACATCAATGGAACCGGCGGCAGTGTCGATCTGATCGCCGCGGCGCTGGCTTGAGTCGCTTTGCTGAGGCGGCTGGCGCTCTCGGTGTGTAGCCACCAAGCTTGCTCGCGGTTTTCAAGGAAAGGCAAGTGCTCGCGAGCCAGCTCGGCGGCTACGCGGGGGAAGCGAATTTGACGGAATCAAACGACGGAACGTGCCCGAGCGGGTGCAAGCGTCGTCAAGTTGCCTTTGTCTTTTTCTGGTGCGGATGTTTGGCAATGATCGTTGTTGCCGATCCGCTGGTGGGATTCAGGACGACCATCTCGCCTGCCTGCAAGTCGCTGACGTGCTTTCCTCCGATTCCGTCAATCGTGACGCTCGGATTCGCGGCGATCTGTATGGTTTCCTGACCGCCCTTTTTTTTGGAACGAGCGATGACGATGCTGGAGCCGTCAGCGGCGACGGACACGATCTTTCCCTTCAGACCGGTTGCGTGCAGATGCTTGGCGCGGGACGCCTGCACCTGGGTTCCCCCAACCAACCCCAGAAATACCGTTGCCACGAGGAATTTTGACCAAAACTGCATGTCGTCTCCTGCTAAGCGGCAATTCCACAGCCCCCAAGCCACACGCTTGCCTCTCTATCCCTCTCTTACTGCGAGATCAACATTTTATTGCTTCGGCAACTGACCTTTTCCGAATTCCGTTTGAAAAATGGCAATGGGACTGGGGGTTTCGGGGGCGGCGCCCTTGATATGCACGCAGCGCTCCAAATCCTTTGCGCGCGTGCGTCTACCAATTGCTTCCCAAGGCGCCGGAGCCATGGTGCATGATCCGATAGACCAACAAAGCGACTGCCGCGATCAGCGCCAATCCGATGAGTATGCGTCCCATGCTTCCTTTGCTCTCTCTCTGTTCGCTCTCCTCGTGAACTGATCGGCAATTCCAGCGACGGGCGGGAAATTTTAGGGGTACGCGCGAATTTTTTGGCCAAGAATCAGCAAACCGCGCTTTCACGAAGCCCGCGCGACAACACGCGGCCGGAAGTCTGCACGCTCCAATTTTGCTGCCACATGCAACTCGCTTGCATTCCCATTCTTTCAAACCTATCATCCGGCATCGGCGGGGGCGGGAGCATCCTGAAATGGCGATTGAGATTCTCAAACTGATCAAAAACTACGTCGGGCCCGACGGCACGGTCGTTCCCGTGATCGATATCCCCCATCTCTCCCTCGGCGACGGGGAACAAGTGGCCCTGATCGGCACCAGCGGCTCGGGCAAGACGACTCTGTTGCACTTGATCGCGGGAATTCTTGCCGCCGACAGCGGGCAGATTTTATTCGGCTCTGAAACAGCCCCCGGCGCCGCGAGCAACCGCCACTTGAGCTACTCCTCCGGCGGGGATTCGCGCGTGAACCTCTCGGACCTCCCCGAGGCAAAGCGCGATGTGTTTCGCGGCAGCTACATCGGCTACATCTTTCAGACGCATCACCTTCTGCCGGGATTCACGGCACTGGAAAATGTGCTGCTGGGAATGAGCTTCACGGGCAGGGCGCACGACCCGCAATGGGCCCGGCATCTGCTGGGCGAAGTGGGTCTTGCAGATCGGCTGCATTATCGGCCGCAAAAGCTTTCCGTCGGCCAGCAGCAGCGGGTGGCAGTCGCGCGGGCCCTGGCCAATCGACCCGGGCTGGTGCTGGCGGATGAGCCGACCGGCGCACTGGATTCCCGCAACGCCCAGCAGGTTCTCGATCTGATTCGCAGGCTCTGCACGGAAATCAAGGCGACGCTTCTGCTGGTGACGCACGATCTGAACATCGCCAGACAGCTTCAGCGCACGCTGACGCTTTCGGAAATCAACCGTGCCGCCGGCCCGGTCGAGGCCACGGTGCAGTCGACTCCATGAGGCGGAATCTGCGATATATGACATTTGACATTTGAAATTTGAGATTTGAGATTCCCGTATTTGAAATTTGAGATTTGAAATTTGAGATTTGAGATTCCCGTATGAACCCCTTCCAACTCGTCCTGAAAAACATGCGGCAGCGAGCCCTCTCCACCTGGCTCACGCTCCTGTCCGTCACGCTCGGCGTGGCCCTGGCAACATCTATCATCATCCTCCGCGGCCAGGCCGGCGCGCTCTTCGGGCAGACTGATTACGGCTACGAAGTGATCGTCGGAAAGCAGGGTTCGGGGACACAACTCGTCCTCAATACCGTCTATCACATGGACAAGAGCCCGGGGAACATTCCGTATTCGTTGTACGGAGACATGCTTCGCAAGTATCACGCCGATGTGCGAATCGCGATTCCATATGTGGTCGGAGACACCTATCAGGGGAAGTTTCGCATCGTGGGAACGTCGACAAAGTTGTTCGGAGTCGACGACGATGGCAACCCGCTGGAAGCGGACAAAGTGATGGAATACCGCCCGGGCAGGCGTTATGAACTGCAGGACGGCCACGTTTTTGGTCCGGAGAAATTCGAAGCCGTCATCGGGTCCGAGCTCGCAAAGCTCACCAGCCTGCACATCGGATCGACGTTTCAGGCGACGCACGGGATGCCCCGTCCGGGCGAGACGCCTGATATTCACCCCGAGGTGTGGACGGTTGTCGGCATCCTCAAGCCGACCCATACCGCCAACGATCGCGTCGTCTTCATTCCGTTCAAGAGCCTCTACACGATCGCGGAGCACGCGGTGGGGCTCAAATCGCAATGGTATATCCAGAACCATTTGCCGCCCCCGCCGCAGAACATCGACGCGGATGAGATTCCGGTCTATGTCATGAATCCCGACAAAACGTTCAAGCTGCTGGTCCCGCAGGAAATGTGGGAGGTGTCCGCGATTCTCATCAAAGCGCGCAGCGGATTCACCGCCGAACAGTTGATGTACACCATCAACAACGGGAATGAAGCGATGGCGGTCAACCCCGCCAGCGTGATGCGCGAATTCTTCAGCACGTTCCTGCAGGGACCGACGCTGGTCCTTCTGATCATCGCACTGCTGGTGACGGTGGTCGCGGCGGTGGGAATTCTTGTGAGCATCTACAACTCGGTCTCCGCGCGGCTGCGCGAAATCGCGATTCTCCGCGCCCTGGGCGCGACGCGCGGCAAGGTGCTGCTGCTGATCTGCCTGGAGTCGAGCATCATCGGCATCGCGGGCGGATTGCTCGGCTTGCTTGCGGGACATCTGCTGGCGGGGGTCGGCTCGTTTTATCTCAATGAGTACATCGGGGAAGGGATCAACTGGATCCACGTCGACAAGTACGAATGGGTGTATCTGATCGCCGTAATTGTCGTCGCGCTGATCGCCGGGCTCGTGCCGGCCCTCAAAGCCTACCGCACACCGGTCGCGACGAATCTGGTCACCGGCTGATGCTTTGGAACAACCCATGGATTCAGCTCACTCCAAACCCTCGATCGATCAGTTGCTGCAAAGTGCAAAGCTGCGGCGGACGCCGGTGCGGCTGGCGCTGCTGAAGCTGCTGGAGCAAAGCACCCAGCCGCTGACTGCGCCGCAAATGCTCCAGCTTCTCCCCGATGCGACAGACACCGTCACCGTCTATCGCACGCTGAACACCTTCACTGAGTTGCAGTTGATCCACCGCATCCGCGCCAAGGACCGCTCCTGGAGCTATGCCCTGGGCGCGCCGCAGCCGCGCGCGGCACATCGTCATCCGCATTTTGTCTGCGACGAATGCGGCACGGTCGAGTGCCTGGAGGACGCGCCGATTCCCGACTCGTTCGTGAAGTCGCTGCACGTCCGCCGGGATTATCACGTGAAATTTCCCGAAGTGCTGCTGCACGGATTGTGTCCGAGGTGCGCGTGATGCCGGAAGGAGGGTTCAAGGTACAGGGTTCAGGGTTCAGGAATGGGATCGCACGAGTGGGCCGTACGCTGAGCCGCAGGTTGATCTCACGTAGGGCGGAATTCATCCCGCCGCGGTTCCCGCGATTGCGAGACAACGACGGGAAGAATCCTGACGCACCCCTATCATTCGCCAGCGTCCGGCCCCCTCTCCCGGTACGCCGGGAGAGGGTTGGGGTGAGGGTGATTTGGTTGCGGCTTCTCGGCGCGCGGTTCCGGATCGCGAGACTGCGCAAATTCGCGTCGATGGTGTTCTTTTTCTTTATCTTCGCCCCAGGTCTTTTGGCGGGCTGCGGGCGCGACACGGTAGCCAAATCCGACACACGCCCCGTCATCGTGGCGACGATCTTTCCGCTGCAGAGCATCGTCGGCCAACTGACGGGCGACTGGGCCAACGTCGAATTACTGATGCCGCCCGGCAGCAGTCCTCACGATTTTGAACCGCAGCCGGCGCAGATGGAGCCCCTGAGCAGGGCCGATCTGCTGGTCGAAGTCGGCCTGAATCTCGACGGCTGGGCGGATCGCGCGGCGCAGCAGGTGGCGCGCAAAGACCTGCGGGTCATCCGCATGGCCGGCTCGACGCCGGCGGAAGTGACGCGAGCCATGGGCCGCAATCCGCATCTGTGGATGGACCCGGCATACACGAAGGATTTTGTCGGAGTGCTGGCCGAGGCGCTGGCGCAGCAGTACCCGGCCCATTCGGCCGACATTGCGGCACGGGCGCAAACGCTCCAGCATGATCTTGATAAAATGGACGAAGCGTTCCGCCGGCAGCTCACGGCCGTTCCCGTGAAGGAGTTTGTCTCGTATCACAACGCGTATGACCCGCTGGCAACGCGATACGGCCTGGCGCGGTGGCGCATCTGACGGAAATCGAGCTTGCGCCGGGCGGCGAAGTCTCGCCCAAAGACCTTGTCGAGGCGCTGGACGCGATCCGGCGGTACCACCTGCGCGTGATCTATGCCGAGCCGCAATATCCGCCGCGCGCCACCGATATGCTGCGCGAGGAGTCGGGGGTGCGCGTGCTGTCGCTGGACGACCTTGGCGGCCCGTCGATTCCCGGCTACGACAGCTATCAGGCGATGCTCAAATCGGATGTAAATGTGCTGGCGGAAGGGCAATCGCCCAAGCCATGAATGACGCTGTCGCAACAACCTCCTGCGGCCACGCGGATCACGACCATTGCGGCGCGGCCGAACCGCTGCGCTCCGCCAACGACGCGATCCGCGTCGAGCACGTTGGCTTCAGTTATCGCGGCCGCGGCGCTGGCGCGGGGAAATCGATCAATGTTTTGGAAGATGTGAGCCTCAATGTCGAGTCGGGCATGAATCTGGGCATCATCGGTCCCAACGGGGCGGGAAAGACAACGCTGCTTCGGATCATGCTCGGCCTCCTCAACGGCTACAGCGGAACCGTCACTGTCGCGGGCCTCTCCCCGGCGCAAGCGTGCCGGCGCGGCGATATCGTCGGCTATGTTCCCCAACGCAACAGTGCCGAATGGCGATTCCCCCTGACGGCAAGACAAGTCGTCCGCCTCGGCCTCGTCGGAAAAACCGGCCTTTTTCGACGCCACGCCCCGGCGGACCTCCAGTACGCGGAAATGATGATGCAACGCGTTGGAGTCGCGCATCTCGCCGATGCGCCCATCGGCGAGCTCTCCGGCGGTCAGCAGCAGCGGATCTTCATCGCTCGCGCGCTGGTCGCCCGGCCGCAAATCGTCATCCTCGATGAGCCCATGTCCGGGATCGACGCCCCCGGCCAGCGCGAAATCGGTTCGCTGATCCGAGAATTGCATCAATCGCTCAAGCTCACAGTCATCGTCGTCAGTCACGACATCGAAGCCCTCGCCGCCGGCTGCACGCGCATCGCGTGTCTCCGCAAAACCATACACTATCACGACGCGCCGCAGGGTCTCACGCCGCAAGTATTGAGAGCCGTCTTCCAACATGGATACGACGCCGTGCTGGGCTCCGAGCCCGCCAGCGGGGACCGGAAATGAATATTGCCAACGCCGCAATACTGCTAGATCGGTCCCCCTCGACACCCGGCGGCACGCCAATTCGCGACAGCGAATTGCAGACTGCAAATAATCCCGCAAATCACCAATTGCGAACCGACGGAAGACCCTCGTTTCCAACGCCACCTCCCCTTCCTTCCCTTCGTGCCTCCGTGCCTTCGTGCCTTCGTGCCTTCCCCGAGCTTCCCCTTCCTTCCCTTCGTGCCTCCGTGCCTTCGTGCCTTCGTGCCTTCCCCTAACATGCAAGCCTTCCACTGGATCATCGAACACGAGTTCGCCCGCCACGCAATGATCGCCGGCGCGGCGATCGCCACGCTCTGCTCGCTCCTCTCGGTCGTCGTCGTGCTGAAGCGCATGGCATTTATCGGCGAAGGGCTGAGTCATGCCGGCTTTGGGGGCATTGGAACGGCGGTCTTCCTTGGCATGGTCGGATTCAACCAGTATCTGCTGGTGCTGGCGTTCTGCCTCGCGATGGCCGCCGGGATCGGGGTGCTCACCCGCCGGCGGCAACTGGAGCCGGACAGCGCGATCGGCATCGTCCTCGTGGCCGCGATGGCGTGGGGCATCTTCATGAGCGATCTCCGTCGAAACGTGCAGGGCGCCGCCTGGTATGTTCACTGGCTCGGACGCCCTCAAGCCCCGCCTAACCTTGAAGACCTCCTCTTTGGATCACTGGTCTCCATCGGACGGTCCGACATGATCCTGGCCGTCGTCGTGACCGCAGTGCTGCTGGCGGTGCTGGCGCTGTTCTTCAAGGAAATCGTCTTCTTCTGCTTCGACGAAGAAGTGAGCCGGGTCTACGGCGTTCGCACCACGCTGGTACATTACCTGCTGCTGCTCGCGCTGGCTGTCACCATTGTCCTGACCATCCGCCTGGCCGGCTTCGTACTCGTCTCGGCGATGCTCGTCATTCCCGGCGCAACCGCCCTGCTCGTCAGCAAACGCCTTGGCCCCGCCCTGCTCCTGTCCTGGCTGACGGGACTTTGCGGAACGCTTGCGGGAATTCTGCTGAGCCTGCAACTGGGAGACATCTCCAGCGGCGCCTGCGTCGTCGGGATGCTGTGCCTGCTCTTCGGCATCGTCTTCGCCGCAAAATCCCTCCCCGCGAAATGGGCGTCCCGTACTGCTTGAATGGGGAAATCGCCTATGATTCGGACAGATGACCACGGAAGCGGCATTTGACGTCGGGGGAATGGACTGCGCGAGTTGCGTCGCACACGTGGAGAAGGCGGCACGCGCCCTGCCGGGCGTGGAAGATGCGCGGGTCAACCTCGCTCGCGGTCGCGCGGTGGTTCAATTTGATCCAAAGAAGGTCTCGTCAGATCAGATCGCAACGGCGATCACCAATGTCGGCTATCCGTCTCATCCGGAATCCAATGCTGAAACCGGCGAAGCGCAACGCCTCGCCGCCCAGGCGCTCCATGCCCGCTCCTGGCTGAATCGCGCCGTTGCCGGCGTGATTCTCTGGCTGCCGATCGAATTGCTGCACTGGATTTCGCACCTGGCAGGGCACATGCTGAATCTCGACTGGCCGTCGCTGATCGCGAGCACGATCGCGATCGTCTACGTCGGCCGGGCGTTTTACGCGAGCGCCTTTGCGGCGTTGCGCAGCGCACCAGCAACATGGACACGCTCATTTCGATGGGCGCTTCGGTCGCTTACTTCTACAGCCTCATCGCGTTCGCGGGATATCTGCTGCATTGGTGGGCGCGCGAGCCGCAACTGTACTTCATGGAGGCCAGCGGGTTGCTCGCGCTGATCAGCCTGGGCCATTATCTTGAAGCTCGCGCCCGGCAATCCGCCGGGTCGGCCATTCACGAGCTGTTGAACCTCACGCCGGCGATCGCCCATCAATTGGTCAATCTGCAGACGCAGGATGTGCCGGTTTCAGAGCTCGTTGTTGGCGATCGCGTGCTGATTCGCCCGGGCGAGCGTGTGCCGGCGGATGCGGTGGTCTTTGCCGGGAGATCGTCGATCGATGAATCGATGCTCACCGGAGAGTCGCTGCCCGTGCCTCGGGGACCGGGCGATCAGATCATCGGCGGAACGATCAATCAGACCGGCGCGCTGCAGGCGAAGATTTCCGCAACCGGAAGCCAGACGGCGCTGGCGCAGATCGTGCACATGGTCGAGACGGCGCAGTCAAGCAAGCCGCCGGTGCAGCGCATCGCGGATCAGGTGGCGGCCGTCTTCGTCCCCGCAGTGTTGTTCATCGCCGCCATCACCGCGGCCGGATGGTACGCCTGGGGCGCCGCCCACGGGTTGCCTTTGACGGCGACCTGCGCCCGCACCGCGAACGCCGTTTGCAGCGTGCTGATTATTGCGTGCCCCTGCGCCCTGGGCCTGGCAGTTCCCGCCGCATTGATGGTCGGAACCGGCCGCGGCGCCAAACGCGGAATTCTCATTCGCAACATCGACGCTCTGCAGAGTGCCCGCAGAATCGATACCGTCGTCCTCGACAAAACCGGGACGATCACCGCGGGCAAGCCGACTGTTACGCGGGTGATCCCCGTTGATGGAAATGACGAAAGTGAGATACTCCGGCTCGCGGCCGCCGCGGAACAGTTCAGCCAGCACCCCCTCGCCGGCGCCATCATCGCGGCGGCGCGGGAGCGAAAGCTCAGCTATGCCCAGCCGACATCGTTCAACACCGAGCCGGGGATGGGAATCGTCGCTGAGATTGACGGCCGCACCATTCTCGTCGGCAATCTCGAACTGCTCGAACAGCACGGACCGGTCCCCAATCTCGACGGAGCGCCTCTGGCGCAAACGCTGGTTCACGTCGCGCTGCGGACCAAACACGGCGTAGAGCTGATCGGCTCGATCGCGATTTCCGATGCGATCAAGCCCGACTCCGCCGCCGCGATCGCGGAATTGCAGGCGATGGGCCTGACAACCGTGCTGCTCACCGGAGACACGGCGGCGGTTGCCAACGAAGTCGTGCGCGCTGTAGGAATCCAAGACGTCCGCGCAAGGTGAAGCCCGCGCAAAAGGCGGAAGTGATTGCCTCCCTGCAGGCGGCGGGTCATGTCGTCGCCATGGTCGGCGACGGAATCAACGACGCTCCGGCACTGGCGTTGGCCGATCTGGGGATCGCCATCGGCAGCGGCTCGGACATCGCCAAAGAGACCGGCGACATCGTGCTCATTTCCGGCAGCCTGCACGGCGTCGCTGCCGCGATTCGGCTCAGCCGGGCGACCATGTCCAAGATCCGCCAGAATCTGTTCTTCGCGTTTCTCTACAATGTGCTGGCCATCCCGCTGGCCGCGCTGGGCCTGCTGACGCCCCTGATTGCCGCCGCGGCAATGGCGTTGTCCGACGTCACGGTGATTGGAAATGCGCTGCTGCTGCGATCGGCCGAGCGGGAACAACCGAAACTTGCGCTCCAGGAAGAGTTCACCACGGAGGCACGGAGACACGGAGGCATGCCGGTCGTTCCATCGCAGCTTGCGGATCAATAGGTTTAAAACTCACGGAGTTTTTCCATGACTCTCCGCTCGCTCGCGGGAGACTGAAAATGCAGGGTGGGTGTACTCGCCCACCGGTCGTCTTTCGAGCAAGCGGGTGGGTCTGGCGGCTCGTATGGGTATGGGCGCGCGACTTTCCAGGGCAAGTTCATTCAAGGCCGTATCCGCCCCGGCCCCCTCCCCTGGTACTCCGGGGGAGGGTTGGGGTGGGGGTCCGTCCATCCGGCGGGCCACGTTAGTTTCACGATTTCCCCCCACCTCAATCCTCCCCCTGGGCACGAGGGGAGGAGGCAGGAAGACACCCGCCTCGCAAATTCGCGCACGTCCGTTCCACGCCCCGTGATATCTTGCCAGATGAATAATCACGACACCGACGCTAACATTGTCAGCTTGAGGAGAGATCGTGATGGATTTTCGCCGCACGCTTCTAACTGCTGGCTCGATCGCGGGCGCGTTGCTTGCGACGCTGCTCGGCGGATGCGCGGATGTGATTTCGCCGGCCCATCCGCTGAATCCCGAGTCGTTTCTGGTGCGCCCGCCGGATGCGCCGTCCGAAGGGCCGGTCGATAAGACCTGGCCGCCCCTCTACAACACCGCGCGGGTCACCCCTGTGCCCGACGCGCGAACAGACCCGGCTAACCGCTCTATCTCAAAGACCGTCCGCGAAGCCGTGGTTTCTCCGGAGATCGCGGCTAATGAAAATCCCGCGCCGCCTGCCACCGCTCCAACAACGCGCGCGTTCGGCGGCAATACCACCGGCGTCGATCAAGTCATCGGGAGCGTGCTGGGCGACGTCGACAGCGAGCCGATTTATGCCGACAAGGTGTTGGCGGTGCTGGATCGTCCGCTGGCCGCCGAGGCCAAGAAGTATGACGCGACCCGGTTTCGCGACGTGGCGGCTGATTTGATTCAACGGCAGGTCATGGAGTTCATTCACGCGGACGTGGAGTTCACCGCCGCCAAACGCAACCTCGAATCCAAAGACGAACAGCTCGCCACGCAGGAAACCATTCATTCGCGCGCGGAGCAGATCGCGCACGCCGGCGGCTCCGTCGAGCTGGCCAAGCGACGGGCAATCGAGGACGGGACCACGCTCGATGAACTCGCCCGCCAGCACTACCGGCTGATCATGACGCAGCTCTACTATCAGCGACGCGTCGTTCCGCAAATTCAGATTTCCGCCTCGGACATCCGCGACTACTACGAGGCCAATCGGGACAAGGAATTTACGCAACCGGCCCTGGTGCGCTTCCGCGTCATCCGGATCGACATCGATAAATACACCACTCCCGACGAAGCCGTCGCGAAGATCACGCAAGCGCGCGATCGCATCAACAACGGCGCGGACTTCGCGCAGGTCGCTGGCGAGGTCAACGATGATGCATTGCTCCTGTCCAGCAAGGGCGATCCGCAATCAGGCGAATGGATGAGCCGCGGCGCATTCGTTGCATCGTCTGTGGACGAGGCAATCTGGAAGCTGCAGCCGGGCGAGATGACCGGGATCATCAAGGACGGCAACTTCCTGTACCTGGCCAAGCTGGAGCAGCGCAAAGGCGGCAAGGTGCAGGCATTCGCGGATCAGGACGTGCAGGAAAAGATTTATGAAACACTTCGCCGCCAGCAGTTCAATACCTTGCGCGAGCAGGTGCGCGAGGAGCTGGAAAAGAAAGCCGCCATCCGGCTCAATCCCGACATGATGCAAGTTGCGTTGGAGATGGTGATGCAGAAATACCCCGCATGGTCGGGGACCGCGGAGTGACGCGACAGACTCCGAATCAAAATGCACAACGCCGCAAGCACCTTACATCGCGACCGTTCGATCGACGCGAGTGTCATTGTGCGATTCGCGGACGATGTGGTTCGCCTGTTCAAGCCCGAGAAGATTATTCTTTTCGGCTCGTATGCATATGGCGAACCCACTTCCGACTCCGACGTGGATATTCTGATCGTGATGCCGCACCGCGGGCCGGGTCATCGGACGGCCACGCGGATTCGACTCGCGGTCACGGTCACTTTCCCCATGGATCTGCTGGTTCGCTCGGCCGCCGAGCTTCGCAGGTCAATAAGCGAACGCGAGTGGTTTGTCGTGGAGGTCTTGGAGAAAGGAATCATCCTGCATGACCGCTCAGACCCAACAGTGGGTGCAAAAGGCCGAAGCCGACTACGACGCCGTCTTGCTCCTGTGGCGGTCTCGTAAAAGCAGTCGTTTTGACACGAGTGGCCGGGAGGCAGTTGAGCAGTTGGGGTCTGATCCCCGGCGACTCTCATCGCAGCGGCACGTTTGATCGCTTTCACCCCCGACGCTACGCTTCGGATGTTATGGCCAGTTTGACAATTTCCATTACGGTCGATCAACTCCGGGACTTGGCTCGACAGCTTTCGCCGGAGGAGCGCCGATCGTTGTTGGATGGTCTCCTTGCCGAAAGGTTCGAGGCAGCGCTCTCCGATTCTGACCGGAGACGTGGATCGCCGGGGGAGCTGACGGACGAGCAAATCCAGGCGGAAGTGGACGCAGTTCGCCGGCAGCGGCGGGAGGACCGTCAGCGTGCGGTTGGTGGTTGACACGAATCTGATGATTCGCGCCCTGCGCTCGCCGGGGCCTGCACGGCAATTCTTCAAGCTTGCGCCGCTCACGCATCTGCTCATGTATCACCAAGAGCAGTTTCTCGAACTTCGCGACGTAGCTGCGCGACCCAGACTGGAGATTGCGCCGGAGGCAGTGGAAGAGCTTGTGGATCGCATGCAGCGATATGGCCATGCGGTGACGTCGAACTTGGATGCCGCCGGAGATTGCCGCGATCCTGACGATAACTATGTGCTGGCGCTAGCGCTGGCAGGTTCGGTGGACATCGTCTTAACCGAAGACCAGGATCTGCTTGTACTGGATCCGTGGCGGGGTATTCGCATCATGCGCCTGTTTCAATTCCTGAAAGATCATCCGCTGCCTGAAGCGTAGTGGGTTGCGGCTTACACGTATCGCAGCGCAATCCGCGCCACTTCGAACGCCGCTTGCGGCTTCGCCAGCTTCAGCGCATTCGCTTTCATCGTTCGCAGCCGCGAGGCATCTGAGAGCAGCGCCTCCAACTTCATCTTCATCGTTCCCAGATTGTTGATCTTGATCGCGGCGCCATTCTCCAGCAGAAAATCGCTGTTGCGGCTCTCCTGCCCGGGGATCGGATTGACGATCACCATGGCCGCGCCGCGAGCGAGCACTTCTGAAGTGGTCAGCCCGCCTGGCTTGCTCATCACCACATCCGCGACCGCCATGAGTTCGTCGATCTGCGTCGTAAAGCCCAGCACCTTCACGCGATGACGCGCCGGAGGCTTGACCTGGTCGAGCTGCGTTGCGCTTTTTCATTGCGCCCCGCGACGACCACCACTTCCAATGGCTGCTCGACCTCCAGTATTCCGCGGTAAAGCTTTTCGATCGGCCCAACGCCGAATCCCCCCGCCACTTGCAGTACGATCGGCCGATCGCCGGTCAGTCCGTGGGCGGCAAGACATTTGCCGCGGTCCTTCTTCTGGCTGAACACGGGATGGATCGGAATTCCGGTGACGGCGAGGCGGTCTTCGCTCACGCCCCAGTGGTGCAGATAGGCCGAGCCCTCGTCGGTGGCCGTCGTGTACATTTCGCAAGGCTCGTTTACCCAGAGCCGATGGGTTTCAAAATCCGTGGTCACGATCACCTGCGGGACGCGGGTTTTTTTGCCGCGCCGCAGACTCGCGATCAACTCCGCGGGGAGAAAGTGGGTATTGACGATCACGTCCCACGCGCCGTCGAGCAGCATTTCGGTGAGCCGTTTGACGTTGGCCTTCTCGAGGAGGAGTCGAACCTTGTCGCGTTTGGAGTCGGCCGGGCGCGGTCGGTCCATCATATCGTAGAAGTAGCCTAGCACGTGCGGCGCCCGGTTCACCAGATCGAGATAGGTCTTCCCGTACACTCGCCGAAAGGCGGCGTTCGTCAGCGACAGAACGTCGACGTTTTGAACGTCGGCCCGCGGCGCCAGCTCCCGCAGCGCCAGTTCGACCGCCTGGGCCGCCCGCATGTGCCCTGCGCCGACCGCAGCGGAGCAGACAAGGATTTTGCTCATGCCTGCAAGTGTAGCCGACACTAATAGCAGTCCGCGAAGGGCAAGCCACGGCGGTGGGGGTCGGGAAGCACACCCAATTCGACCGCCGCCATCAAAACGCGCAAGAACGGTTTCATAACCGCGCTTTCTTTCCAAATCCGCGATACCGTTCTCAGCAGATCAGCCCGTTACATACGCCGTGAAACCGGAATAAGATGCACTGACGGGCTTACACCCATGTTTCTATCGGACGCGGTACACCCTGCGTCGGGCTGAAACTTCAACGGAGCTGGCGCGTGTCACTGGCTGAGAGCGCGGAGGTCGACAAACTGTTCGAGCGGGCGGTGCAAACGCACTCCCGCCGGCTTTTGGCCGTTGGCGCGGGATTGTCGGCACGCGAACGTCGCCTGAAGACGTGGTGCAGCAGGCGCTGACGAACCTGTACGAGCACCGGTCGCGCTACGATTGGCGCGACCCGGGGGGACTTCTGCGACGGTCGGTGGTCAACGAAGCGTTGCGCATCCTGCGTCGTCCCCGCATGGGGACCGTCGGCGACGAGCAGCCGGGCCGCTCCGATTCACCTCTGGGAGCGATGATCGATCGCGAAACGGTCTCAGAGGTGCGGGCCGCAATCGATCGGCTCCCGGAAAACTTCCGTGCGGCGCTGGTTTTGTGTGAGTACGAGAATATGCCGTATACGCAGATCGCCGAAGAATTGGGGGCGAGCATTCCGCAGGTGAAAACCTGGATTCACCGCGCCCGGCGGCAACTGGCGCAGATGCTCGGCGGCGAAAAGGACAACAATGTGAAGCACAAGATAGGAAAGGAATAGACATCTTGCGCGATGCAAGGTCCACCACTGTTTAGCGGCCGCCCAAAGGGCGGCGTTTTACCCGCACCAGCGCTCGCGCCGGTGCACTTGTACAGATCGGCTGAGTCATCATGTTCAGTGAGCAAGACGAAGAACTTCTGGAAGCGTATCTCGACGACGCCCTTTCGTCCGACGAGGTGGAGCGCATCAGCAGGCGGTTGACCGACGACCCGGCGTTGACCGCGGCCCTGGACTCCCTGCGGAAGCAACGCCGCGCCCGCATGGCGGTTTGGGAGTCGCTGGAGCCGGGCGAAACCGAAGCCAGCGCGTTCGCCGCGAAAGTCGTCCGCAACTGCCGCCGGCAGCGGCTGATGTCGAGCGTGTCGTGGTTCACCCGCGTCGGCGGCGCAGCGGCGGCGTGCATCCTCGTCGGGCTTGGCGGCGGTTGGTACATGTGGGGGCGCGCTCCCGGCGCACAACCTGGCCAAACGCCCGTCGCGGTCAGCACGCTGGCCCCCGCTCCGCAACGGCAGATTCAGTTTGTCAGCCAGCCGGCAAGCGATCTGCCTGCCGGCGCCTATCAGGTGGAACTGACTGACGACAGCGGAAAAGTGCTCGCGGTGCAGAAGTTCAACAAGCTGGAAGAGGCCCAGCACTTCGCGCAGGACCTCGGGAAGGTCGTGGAACGGCAACAGGATGTGGAGAACGGGCACGTGACGCTGGTGTCCGACCATTTCTAAAGAACAGATTGATGCACTTCGCCCGAACAACCCGAATCTGCCTGGCCGCGGCGGCGTCTTTTTGCATGGCAGCGCTGCAAGTTCGCGCTGACGACGCGCCCGCGACGCGCCCGCGCTGGAGGAACTGGACCGCGAGGTTCACTCGCTCTATCAGCAGGCGCAGAGCAGCATGCTGCACGTTCAGTTGCCTGCGCCGCAATGGGTCAATGATTACACCCTTGCCCCCATCAATAAATATCAGCAGCTCGATCCGGCGGTGAAGCAGCGCATTGCCGAGCAGCAGCGGCAAAACTCCTTCTCCTCAAATAGTCAGGCCACGATCCGTTTCTATCCGAACGGCAGCTACGTGATCCAAGCGCAGCCACCCGCCGGCGCCAACCCCGACACGCAACCCTCGACGACGCAGCCCGGCACAATCATCGTCGTTCAACCGCCGCAGCAGCAGGAGGCGCCGCCGCCGGGCGCGCCGGGCGGACCGTTGCATATGAATGCCGCGCCCCCCTCGGATTTTGCGGCGACTCATGTCGGGCTGGTGCTCGACGACAAAGGGCACGTGCTGGTGCCGATATATGTCGAACGCGAGACCTGCGCGGCGCAGCCGATCAGGCTTGCCGACGGGAACGGCAAGATTCTCGAAGCGAAATATGTCGGATCGGACCGGCAGACGAACGTCACAATAGTGCAGGTCGACGGCGCCCCCGGCAAGCCGATGCCGCTGGGAGATCGCATTGACGTGGGCTCGGTCTGTCTGTTTGTTTCACCGATCGATGGAGCCGCGCGGCTGGGTGTCTGGACAGGCGGCGAGCACGACTGGGGATACGTCTTGGCGACCGACGGTCATTTGGCCGGCGTCGCGCGCGCCGGCGAAATGCTCAGCGGCTCCGCCTGCCGTCTGATTGCCAATGAAATCGCACAACACGGCGCGGTCCGCCGCCCGACGCTGGGCGTGGTGATCCGCGAAGTGATCCTCGCCGACGCCGGACGCAATCAACACCGCGCGGTATGCGTCGAAAGAGTGCTTCCAGATTCCCCTGCCGAGAAGGCCGGCATCAAGTCCGGCGATCTATTTGAGTCGTTCCATGGGGAACCTGTCTCGGATGTCAGTTCGCTGGCCGCGGCGATGGCCGCCTGCGACGGCAAGACGCCGATCAAGATTTTTCGGGATGACGCATCGATCACCGTGACGGCGGATCTCACGTTGCCCGCCGCGCCCAAGTGACGTCACGGCGCCACGCTTCTCACACACAACGCCAAGGATTGCGCAGAAATACCTGGGCTTAACGTGATTTCGCACGGGTAAACCAGCCGGGCCGGCAGGCCGCTGCGGGGACGCTTCACATCGCTCGGCGAAGCGCTTGCACGTCGCGGCGAATCACGTCCAACCGCTCGGCTTCGTTGAATTTGCTGAGCGCTTCGTTTTCGATGCAGAGCGTGCGGGAATAGCCCGCGTTCCGGAGAATGCCCACGACGCGCGACAGATCGATGTCTCCCTCGTCCAGCGGGCAGCGAAATTGACCATACTCCCAGCCAATCGGGCGGCGCTGGCGGGCCATCTCCGGAGGGAAATGAATGCTTTTGATGTGGGTGTGTTTCACGCGGGCCGCGTATTTCTCGAACAGCGCGTAGAGCTCATCGAGCGGGCAGCCGAACCAGTAGAAGTTGCCCGTGTCGAGAGTGAGGCCGAGGCGTGGATCGTCGACGGAATCGAAGACCGCGTCGAGAAACTCCGGATCGTTGGAGAAGAATGCGTGATTTTCCAACCCGAGATCGATGCCGGTACCGGCGGTTTCAGCCAGAATCCTGCTGGCGCAGCGGATCATGTTGTCGCGAACGGTCTGCGATGGCAGCGACCTGTCGGGAGTGTGTGCGTCGATGCGGATGACGGGGGCGCCGAGTTCCCGGGCAAGATGCGCAGCCCCGATCGCCCACTGAACGTGCGCTTCGGAAGCGGGCCCGGAAAAATCGGTTCCCAGCAGCAATGCACAAACGTTTATACCGCGGATGGCAAGCTGTTCCCGAAGGGAGTGTACGGCGACGGCGTCCCTGAGGGAAAGCTGGAGCGAAGGAACGCTCAGCTCGGAATCGAGCAGCAACTCGACCGACGCGATGCCAAGCTCGGCGAGCACGTCGAGAAGATGTCGGCCGGGAGCAAGCGGAACGCAGGCGTCGCGAATGGCAATTTGCATCAGTGATTCATACGTGAGACGGGGAATTCCCGCGAACTCCGAGGATGGTCCGCACGGCGGGCGACCGCGCTTGTTTCCAGATGAATGATCACTCGGTGCCCGCCGAGCGGACCCTACGTTGGTGCAGCTTGGAAGCGTGCACCACAATTCAATCGTTCACCACTTGCGAACTTGCGAGGCGACTTTCATCGGCAGGCCGTACAAATCGATGAAGCCGCGGGCGGCGGTCACGTCGTACCCTTCCATGCTGAAACTCGCCAACTGCGGATCGTAGAGCGAATGCGGACTGGTGACACCGGCGGCGGTCGCGCGGCCTTTGAAGAGCTTCACTTTCACCTGCCCGGTCACGGCGGCCTGGGTGTGGTCGACAAATGCCTGCAGCGCTTCTCGCAAGGGGTGAAACCACTGGCCGTTGTAGACCATCTCAGCGTAGCGAAGGGCCACCTGCTGCTTGTAATGAAACGTGTCACGCTCGATCGTGATCTGCTCCAACGCCTTGTGGGCTTCGTAGAGGATCGTTCCGCCGGGCGTCTCGTAGGCGCCGCGCGACTTCATGCCGACCAGGCGATTTTCGGCGAGCTGGGTTTGCCCCACGGCGTGTTTCCCGCCGATCGTGTTTAACGCCGCAATCAGCTCGGCGGCGGGCATTTCCCTGCCGTTGAGCGCGATGGGATTTCCGCCGCGGAAATCGATTGAGACGTATTCGGGCGCATCGGGCGCCTGTGAGACGGGAACGGAGATCAGCCAGAGGTCGTCCTTCGGCTCATTCGCCGGCGACTCCAGATCCGCGCCCTCGTGGCTGATGTGCCAGAGATTGCGGTCGCGCGAGTAAATCTTCTTTTTTGACTGCTCGACGGGAACACCCTTTTTGTTGGCGTAGTCGATCGCGCTTTCGCGGTCGCGCAGCTCGAAACTGGGATCTTTCCAGGGCGCAATGATCTTCAGTTCCGGGGCCAATGACATGTACGTCAGCTCGAAGCGCACCTGATCGTTCCCCTTCGACGTTGCGCCGTGTCCAACCGCATCGGCGTTGGTAGCGCGGGCGACTTCCACCTGATGCTTGGCGATGATCGGGCGCGCGATGCTCGTCCCCAGCAGATAGTCATTTTCGTAAATCGCGTGAGCGCGAAGCATTGGCAGGCAGAAATCATCGGCGAACTCGCCGCGCAGATCTTTGATGACCACTTCATCCGCGCCGCTCTTGCGAGCTTTGTCTTCGATGCCCTTCAGCTCGTCCCCCTGCCCGAGTTCCGCGGCAAACGCGACGAGCTTCACGCCCGGATACCGGTCCTTGAGCCAGGGGAGAATGACGCTGGTGTCGAGCCCGCCGCTGTAGGCGAGGACGATTTTTTTCGGCGGCTGTTGCTGCTGCTGCATGGTGAAACTCCGTTCAAATCCACTGAAAGCAGCAGGACATTAAGCCAGCCCTCCTAAAAGTAAAGAGCATGTATTACGAACTGACGGATCGATTCATTGTCTCGGCCGATCTGGCGCACACGTGGTCGTTTTTTTCGTCGGCGGAAAACCTGCCGCGCATCACGCCTCCCTGGCTGAAATTCTCGGTGCAAACGCCCCAGCCGATCCATTTGCAAAACGACTCGCTGATCGATTACACGATCCGCTGGAATTTCCTGCCGATCCGTTGGCGCACCCGCATCATCCACTGGCAGCCGCCGACGCAATTCATCGATCTGCAGATTCGCGGGCCATACCGGCTGTGGCATCATCATCACACATTTGCCGAAGTCGAAGAGGGAACCGAGTGCTCCGATCGCGTGATGTATGCCCTGCCCTTTTGGCCGTTGGATCGGGTCGCACACGCGCTGAGCGTTCGCCGGCAGCTTTTGGCAATCTTTGGGTATCGACGCCAGGTGATCGGGCAGGAGCTGGGGTGGGTGCGCGCTCTGTTGCCGGACGTGCAAATTGCCGCGTTAACGAAGTGAGAGGGCGCTCAATGCTCGCGCACGAATAACTTGATCAATTTCGAACCGATTAAGTGCCGCAATTACGTAGGACAGTTGTCTCGGCTGTGGCCCCAAATCACAGCCGAGACGGCTGTGCTACAGGGGAATCGCCCTTTGCTTGCTTCGACAGCAGTTTGAGCAAGTTATTCGCGCGGTCCCCTCAGGCGGCCAACTGTGCGATCTGCTCTTCCACGAGAACCTCAACGCTGCTGACGATGCCGATCAGCCCGTTCGAGATTGTACAGGCGAAGGTGTATCGGCCTGGCTGGGAGAAGGTGACGGTGATGTTCTTTGCAGCGTTGCAGCCGTTTTGGGGAAAATGGACTTCTGCCGAGGACGGCCCTGCGACGACCGCCCAGGTGTAGCGCAACAGCGACTCACCCACGACATCATCCCCGAGCACGCTGAGCGAGGTGCTTTTCGCATGACTCACCGATGGCGTGGCTTTCGCGGGCGTGACAATGGTGATCAAAGCCAGTCCGAACTGCACCCCGGCATCGCCGCGTTGCGATTCGATGCTGGAATCATTGAGTGAAGATGGGTTTGAGTTGCCCATGTCCGATGCCCGGGAATGTTGGATCTTTGCGGCAGTCGCGCGATCCTCCGTCAGTTCTATCAGCACGCCGTGAGCCGCACTGAAGAGTTCTCCGTTCGTGATTTAAATCACACACGGATGACACCACTCTGTGACTTGCGTCACATTCTTTCGGATACTTCTTTTGTTTCGAGTTGCAAGCAGGAAGTCGCCCAGTCACCGCTTTAGGTAGTCGCTTATGCAGATGATCTCCCCGTTTGGGTGAAACGCTCTGCCAGTGCAGATCATCGCTGATTCACGCAGGCTACGGGCAAGACAGGAGCATTGCGATGACTGACACAAGCACTGGCAAAGCGCCACGAACCGGTATTATGGTAATTCACCGTTACCCCATGATCCGGCTGGGCATCCATTCGACGGGGGAGGCTGCGGACATCTTTCGCGTCGTCGCTGAAACCGACGATCCCGACGAGGGACTTCGCCTGATCGACTCCACTCGGCCCGACCTGGTGGTCCTGGGAATGAAGTACCCGGACCACACCGGCTTTGACGTCCTTCGAGACCTGAAAAAGCATTCCCCAAAACTGCAGGTGCTGATTTATTGTGACGTTGAGATGCCCGATTTTCCAGAGCGATGCCTTCGCGCGGGCGCCCGCGGATATGTCGGGATGAACGAGCCTGTCCGCAACTTTGTGCAAGCGATCTCGCAGATTCTTCGCGGCCGGATCTATCTCAGCGAGGAGCATTCAACCGCCCTGCTCTCCCGGCTGAGTCATGGCGAACCCGCTGCGGAGCGATCGCCGGTGGAGCGGCTCAGCGAAAGCGAATTGGGCGTCCTCACGTTCATCGCGAAGGGCATGTCCAACCGGGAGATTGCCGGGGCGCTGCACCGGAGCATTAAAACGGTTGAGACGTACCGCAGCCGTATTAAGCGGAAAGTGGGCGTGCCGAACGCGACGGCGCTGGCGCAGTTTGCGGTGACGTATTTCGACCATGGTCGAAAATAGTTTTCAGTTTTCAGCGACTAAAAGCTGTAGCTGAGAATGACCTTAAACATCGCCGCCGAGACGAGCTGATCGCCGCGGAAATATTGCCAGACGGGAATTTCCGCATCGGCGTAGACCATGAAGGGGTGAAAATCAAACTCGAGGCCCGGGGAGAGCAGCAGCCGCTGATATCCCGAGGCGACCGGGTGCGCGGAGTTGTCGCCGCCATCGCTGGTGCGGGCGGAAACAATCAGTTGCGCGAGCGGCACGATCTTGATCCCGCGGAGAGAGAAGCCCTCGTAATAAACGCCGGCCGCGCCGTTCAGCTCGATGCCGGGCCGGTACTCATCACGCGTGAGAAACGGAATTTGCGCCTCGACCTGGAGAAAACCCGTCCAGTTGCCCGTGGCACTCAGATCGTGGCGGTAATAGCCGCCGATCAGGGCGTCGGTGCTTCCGCTTCCCACGTCGGTATCACGATCGGCGCCGGGATGGGTGTAATCGCCGGTGGGCAGCTTCAATCCAAAATCGATTCCGAGCGACATGTCCTCGAAGAATCCGGTGTAAAGGCCTTTGACGCGGATATCCCCCAGGGCGGTCCACCGGGTGGATGACAGTTCGCCGCCGTCGGCGGTCTTGAAATACCGGTCGGTCAGCGGCACCTCCAACTGCACCCCCCAACTGCGGTTGAAGAAGTATTGCATGCCCACTTTGTAAAAGTTGGTGCGAATCGCCTTATCGTCATTGTCGTTGGCGGGCGCGGCGGACGTTCCGTGCCAGTTTTCTGTCTGATTCAAGTAATCCCATTCAAACCAGACGGTGCCTCCCTTTCCCTGCGGAAGCATGGTGCCGGTGCCGACGTCGAATACCGCGCAGCCGCACGCGCAGGCATAGATCGGGTCTTCGCCCGAGTTGTGTTCCAGCGAAAGCGACGGAGGCGAATAGGCACTCGAAGGCTGGTCGGAAGTGATGGTTTGAGCTGTCGCGGCAGGAAGTCGAGCAAACAGAAGCGCAGCGAGAAGCACGGCGAGATATGTAAGTTGTTTCATGACTAATCCTTCAAGGGAAAATGCAGGACCGCGCCGCCGCATCCGCACAGCCGGCAGCGCGAACAAAGCCAAAGCTCACGTCTTGATGGGAGTTCAGAGCACCGGCGGGCCGCGCAAAAGAGACCGCTGAAGGGTTCGGCGACTTGAACGCACTCCGGCCCAGTCGGCGCGAGCGTGCGCAGCAGGCCCAGATCAGTGAGACGAAAATCGAACGGGGCTTCGCTCGCGATGCGGAGGGCCAGATGACAGATCGCGCAGTCGGACTGATCCTGGCGCGTCGGCGATTTCTTTGGGTCATGGGGTTGGGCGCAAAATGGACAACCGAGATCGCCGAGGGATTCGATCGAAGATTTTCCCGAGAGCGTGACTGCGCCGCGGGTGTGCCCCGGCAAAACGACATTGAGGAAGAAGAATTGGAACCCCAGGAGGAACGCGCAGATCACCTTTGATCCGCGCAGCCGGCTGAATTTATGCGACCCTCGCCACATGGTCTTATCCCACCCCACTGCTTTGATATCTCCGGTGACTGCCGGCGTCAATGATCCAAAGCGTTCCGACGACCGGAGGTGTGCCCGGAATTTAGGGAGGAAGCGCTTTCCCCTCCCCTAGCAGAATCCGGGACGGCGCGAGTACGCTTTGTCCCGGCGTGATTGGTGGGTTGATGTGTATGCCCGCGCGCGCGGGGCAGAGCGTACTCGCGCCGCCCCGGATTCTGCCGGGGAGGGGAGGGAAATACTGCTTCCCTAAATTCCGGGCATGCCCGGACCGGAGGACGTGCGCGCGTTCCCGGGCGCAAGGCCTTCTGCCACCGCTCCTTCAAGCTCGCTGTATCCCAATAAACGATAGGCAACGATGGATCCAATCCAACTGAAAACGAAAATGGCGATGATCAGCACGCCTACCCAGAAAAAATCCAGGCCATTGATGCGATCCCAGAACGATCCGTGAAGACCCAATCGGTCGCTCACCAAGGACAGCACTTCGATGCCTCCCACCACGACAGCGATTAACACCGACACGGCGGTGATCGTCATGTTGTAATAAAGCTTTCGCACCGGGTGAACGAACGCCCAGCCGTAAGCTCCCAGCATCAGGATGCCGTCGGCGGTATCGACGACACACATGCCCGCCGTGAAAAGCAGCGGGAAGAGCAGAATCGACCAGATCGGCACTCCCTGCGTGCCCGCGGCGGCGGCAATACCGAGCAATCCCACCTGCGTGGCGGTGTCGAATCCCAGCCCGAATAAAAACCCGACGAAATACATCTTCCAACTGCTGTCCACCAGTCGGATCATTGGGCGGACCATGCGTCCGATGGCGCCCATCCGGGAGAGCATTCCATCGAGATCCTGATCGACGTACGGCTCGCCGCGCTTGACGAGCCGGAAGGAGTGCACGACGCCCCGCAGCACCAGAAGGTTGATCGATGCGATGCCAAAGAGGAACAGCGCGGAGATGGCGGTTCCCAACACGTTGCCGAGCCGCTCCAGCCCCTGGAAGCGTGACTGAATCCGGGCGGCCGACAGCGCGATGGCAACGGACAGAAGAATGACGATGGTCGAATGCCCGACGGAAAAGAAGAAGCCGACCAGCATCGGCCGCTTCCCCTCCTGCATGAGCTTTCGCGTGACGTTGTCGATCGCCGAGATGTGGTCGGCGTCGAGCGCGTGCGCCAGGCCGAGGGTAAAGGCCTCGGCGGCGAATCCGAGCAGCAGCGGATAGTGGTGAAAAACCAGCAGCGCTGCGCCCCAGATGACGAGGTTGATTCCCAGCAGCAGGAGAGCGACCAAAATAAGTCTGCGATAGTTTGCTGTATCTCCCGATGCTCGCATTTTTTCATTGTTGCGATCAGGCGCCAGTGTTACAAGAATCGCGGGGACCGACACGCTCGTGTATGACCATCATCGTCCGCAGGTTCAGGCGGTGCTGACCGATCTGCAGCACGACCATCATCACGCCATCATCTCCACGCTCTACGTTCGAAATCACCCTCACCCCAACCCTCTCCCGGAATACCGGGAGAGGGGGTAGGTAGGGCGCGGGACGGTCGTCCAACCCCCTCAAGCGTCTGTCGCTTGTACTCGCCTTGGCATGTCTGGGATTTTCCGCATCATTTTCAACAAATGGCGCCATCATCGCCGGCGGCCGCGATCCCTTCCGCCGCAACACCACCGGCCGCAACACAGCCGAGCGCCGCGCCGCCGGGAAAGTGGCGGGCCGATGAGCCCCCGGATGACGATCTCAGCTGTATGCAATAATTCGTCTAAGGAAATTCTGGAGTATCTCCCGGAGGCGTGGAGCGATTAAGGTCCGGCGATCGTTGCAGGCGGCGTGAGCCCATCCTGCGAATGGCGTACTTTTTCAACTCGGCAGCACCAGAACTTGGAGGAGTCAAATGTATCATCACATTAAGAAGCTTATGTATACGGTCAACGTGGGCACGCCGGACCCGCGCTTTGGAAATATGCTTCTTGAACAGTTCGGCGGGGCGAACGGGGAGCTTGCGGCGGCAATGCAATACTCAATCCAGGGACTGAATTGCGATGATCCAGAACGCAAGGACCTTCTGATGGATATCGGGACCGAGGAACTGAGCCATCTGGAAGTAATCGGAACTCTCGCGCGGATGCACTTAAAGCCGTCCAAGACGGACCGAAACGCCGCCGAGCATGACCCGCTGATTTCCATCTGCGGCGGCGGCGGGGTGAGTCTCTGCAACTCGGAGGGAAACAGTTGGACGGCGGACTACCTGAAGATCACTGGCGAGCTGGATGTCGATCTGCGCAGCAACATCGCCGCTGAAGCCAGGGCAAAAATTGTCTACGAACGGCTGATGAACTTCTGCGACGATCCGGGCACCAAGGAAGCCTTGCAGTTTCTGATGACCCGCGAGATTACCCATATGAAGGCATTTACCATCGCCCTGGAATCCATGGGCAAGCCGGCCTTCTCCATCGGGACGATCCCTCCCACGCCGGGCCTGGTCAATCAGTTCTTCAATGACTCTACGGGCCAGGGAGACGGCGGCGAAATGGATACCGAAGCGCCATGGAACTCCGGCGGCGACTGGGAGCGGGTCGATGCCCCCGCATTCAAGGAATTCAAGGACGAATCCACCGGCGAGCGCGAAGCCGGCGACGGCGCTGCTCACGCCAAGCCTCATGCGAAATCGCACGCAAGATCCAAACGCTGAATGGATGTGCGCGATCCCGGCCGGGTCCGCAGTGACCGTGAAATCCGGAACACGGATCGACACGAGTTGCCCACGAATCTTCACGAAGTAAATTGTCTTCGCGTTTATTCGTGTGGATTCGCAGGCAATTCGTGCAGATTCGTGTTTCCTTTTCACGGATTCGCGCGGGACCTGGGAGAGAGACAGCGCATGTTCTCGTAGCGTCGCCTCTGTCCCTATCGAAGTCGCCTGGTGCTGCGAAGCTCAATCCGCCAGCGCCGGCAAGCGGCTTGCCATCGACGTTGGGCATCGGAATGCCGAGCAGTTTGGCGAGCGTCGGCGCCACATCGATGTTCTGAATCTCGCCGAGCCGGGCATCGGGCTTGATGCCGACTCCCCAGGCGACAAATGTCGCGTGCAGGTCGGGAAGATCGGGATCGTGCCCGTGCGTTCCCTTGCGCTCGGGCTTCTCAAAAACCGGCAGGACGCCGGCGGAAGTGTCCCCCAGAGTCCATCCTTCGTTGGCAAACAGAATCACATCCGGCGCATGCGGATCATCGTCTGGGTTCGCGACCCCGTAGCTCTTGAAATCGCCTGCGGCGACCACCTTCTCGACGCCCGGCAATCCCGTGAACGCTTTGGTGATCTGCTCGACGAGTGAGACGCGGTTGGCTTTGTCCAGCACATATACGAGGGCCGCTCCGCCCTGAGTGACGACGCGGACGGGGCCGCCGACGACGCGGGCGCCTTTCACTTCGATCAGCCCGGCCTGTTTCAGCACGACGTTTGGCATCAGCACGTGCTCGATCGGCGAGAAGCCGTGGTCGGAAACGACCAGCAGCGTTGCCTTGCCGGGGAAATCGCTCTGCAGTTCGTTCCACACCTCGCGCACCTGCCGATCGGCGGCCTTGATCGCGGCGTATGCTTCTGGAGAACGCGGCCCAGCTACATGCTCGGTGTGATCGACGTTGATCAGATGCAGCAGCGCCAGGTTCGGACGGTGGTTGCGGAGGACGAAATCGAACACGCCGGTGCACATGTCATCCGTGACAATCCGCACCTCGCTCGATGCGGCTTGCTGAGCCACGCCATCGGACCAGATTCCGGCCCTTTCGCATTCGGCCAGCAGCGCGGGGGTGGTGTACTGGTGCAACAGATCGTTGGAGGCAACGTCGGGAAAGGTCCAATCCAGCTTGTGGGCGTTGCGCGTGGCCGGCCAGCGGATTGACGCCGTCCGCAAGCCGGCGTCTTTCGCCAGATCATAAATGGTCGGCACCTTGACGATCTGGTCTTTGTCGAAGAGGGGATCGGAGATCAGCGCGACTGGCTTGGTAGTGGCACGGTCAAAATAATTATTCCCGACCACCCCGTGCCGGGCCGGCGTGTCGCCGGTGACGAGCGTCGTGTGATTCGGCCAAGTGACGGTCGGCGTCGAGGCTTTCATCGATTCGGCCCGCGCCCCGCCGCCACCAGCGCCCGAATGGCGGGCATTTCCGCCTTGGGATCGTCCAGGTAGTACCCGGCCAAGCCGTCTACGCTGATCATTACAACGATCCGGTCGGGCTCGATTGCGAACGCGGGCGCGCCGGACAGCACGATGGTCGTTCCGATTGCCACCACCGCTGCTACGAGTGCTCTTTTCATTTGGTCATCCACCGCTCTGAGTTTGAGGTCTCTCCCGAGAGTCCATTACGATATTGCAAAGTCACGATGAGTATTGAGTGACCGGCGTATTCGCAATTCGCAAACCAGGGATGAGCAGATCTTTTCCAACTGGACACCAGCGGGATCCGAGCACTGGCTTCATCAAGATCTTCGACGGTATTCAAAGCTCGACATGCTCGGTCGATCTATGGCACGTTCATTTAGCTTCCGGTGGGATGGGCTTGAGGGGAAGGTCGTCAGCCGCTGGCGGAGCCTTTTCCGCGACTTGAATTGGCGCTTTCTCGCCGGGCGGTGTTGCGGCTTTCGCGGCGACCGGCGCCGGCGGTTTTTCCGCGACGGGCGGCGGGCTCTTGTCGGGCACAGGCACGGGCACCCTCTCCACAACCGGCGCCGGCGATTTTTCCGGGATGGGCAGACTTTTCTCCGCGACAGGCGCTGGCGCCCTCTCCGCGATCGGCGCCGGCGGTTTCTCCGCGAGGGGCGCCTGCACTTTTTCCGCGACGGAATCGGGGGCCTTCTCTGTGACGGATGCCGGGGCTGGTTCCGCGACCGGCGCCGGTGGCTTTTCAACGACCGCGGGCGCCTTTTCTGGAGTTCGACTCGGCGACTTGTCGGCGGCCGGCGCGGGCGCATTCATGATGCTCGAATCCATCGGATCCGGCACATCCACTTGGCGCTTCTGCATTCCATGGCGGGAGAGCTCGAGCCGGTTGAGTACCGCGTCCATATCCGCGGGCCTTTTTTCGCGCCTGGTGGAGATGCAGTCCATCACCAGCTTCGACAGCGCGGGAGTCACGATCGGGTTGAAATCGGAGGGAGTTTGGATTGTCGCATCGAGCAGGAAGCTGTTTTCGCCCTTGCGGTTGACTGTGTAGAGCGTCGGAGAGTTGGTGCCGGTCAACGCCCAGTAGAGGGTTGCGCCCAGGTTGTAGACGTCGGTCTGGGGCGTCACCGGCTCACGATTGACCTGCTCGGGAGCAATGTAATCTGGTGTTCCCTGGATGCGTTCCTTGGTGGTGCCGATCCGGCAGCTCTGACCAAAATCGATCACCCGCACGCTTCCAGCGTCATCGCGGAGGATGTTGTTCGGCTTGATGTCGCAATGAACGTACCCGAGCTGATGCATTGCCCGCAGTCCCATCGCGACGTGCATGAAGGTGACGATCGTGTCGAGCACCGTCGCCGGGGGGCGGGCATCCAGCGGCTTGCCTTCCACCAGTTCCATCACCAGAAAAGCATCGGTGACCTTCATCAGCAATGACTTGCTGATCTTCAGGTCGTACGACCTGCGCAGGTTCCGATGGGTGAACTGACTGCTGATCTCGTGCTCCGCCTGCACCTGCTGGACGAAACGGATATCCTTGGGCTTCTTGCGCTCGACATGCTTGAGGGCGAATTTCCTGCCTGTGGCGGGATCGCGAACGGCATAAATGACGCTCGCCGCCCCTTCGCCTAACTTGCGAATGACTTCATAATTCAGCAGTTTCTCGGCCATTCCGTGGTGACCCGATCCGAGGGAATCTTCATCTCCCAGTTCCGCTTTACTCTTCATTCATCGTAGAAGCCGCACTCCAGCGAACCGCGCGGGGAGCCTCGGAAGGCCGCGCTGTTCACGGATTGCATACCCCCGCGGTTCCCCGTCAAAATCGCCGGAGAACCGCCGACAGCAGGGTAGATGGTCGGTTCGTGAAGATCAAGCTTTACGCCTTGACACCTAACCCGGCAGTTGCGATGCGAGATAGCGCGCGGCGTTTTCCAGGATCTTGAGCGGTATCTCCTGTTTATAGACGGGGTAGATTTCATGCCCGGGACGGAAGTAGAAGACCATCCCTTTGCCGACTTTCCAGAGCGACCCGCTGCGGAAATGCTCGCCGGCGTCCCATTTTTCCTCGAAGATGACCTCGTCCGGAGCGGGAACGTGGAAGGGTTCGTCGTACATCTCCGTCTGCGGAATCTCAAACTCCTTTGGTATGCCCGCAGCGATTGGGTGATCGGGACGCAGCGTCGTTACATGGCTCGGCTTGCCGTCCGCCCGGTACGCGGGAAAGCAGCAGTTGGGCATGTGTACGACAATGGAATCTCCACCGCCCGGGATTGCCTCGTGCGAGACATAGGGCGTGATCGGAGCATTGCGGCGCGGGGGGATGTAGAGAATGGGATAGCGATACTCGATTTTCGCGGCGGCGCGGTCCTTCTCGGGAATGGCGGCCATGACGTCTTCGCGGGTCCGCTCCCACATCGCCTGCACAAACGGCTGCGACCAATGCGCCGAATGCAGCGCGATCAGAGAAAGCTTTCCAGCCACGATGCGATCGACGATCCGCTTCCCGACATCTGGCTTCACATCGCGGTTGCGGACGTGTCCCCACCAGATGATCACGTCAGTGTGGTCCAGCAGATCGTCGGTAATGCCCTGATCAGGATCGTCCAGGGCGACTGAGCGAAGTTCCAGGCCTGCGCTGGTCTTGAGCGCATCTGCGATGGCATTTCCAAGAAAATGCTCGTAGGTCGGTTGTTGCTTGGGCTGCCGCTCGTCCCAGACCAGGATGCGAACGGGCTTCGATGTCGAATTGATTTGTGAATCCGCCAGTGCGTGCGCGGGACAAACGGCGACGCACGCCATCGCGATCGACAAGACGCACATCAGTCGCTGCGAATTTGGAAAGGGCATGTCAACAGGTACCGTTGGCTGCTGATGCTGTTGCCCACGCGACTCGGCCGGGGGTGGTGTGCGTCGTTTCGCTTTGGCACCTGACAACCAGGGGACTCACGGAAGCAGTTGCGCGTGCAAATCGGCGGCTGGGAAATTGCGTCCGACACCGGCGATCCCCGCTCCGTGGGGAAACCAAGTGACGTTTGTGCGGGGAATGTCGAGCCGCCGCTGCAGGGAGTTGAGCAGTTGCACCAGTCTGCGCTGCTGCGCCGGGGTCGGGGGAGCCAGATCAAAATCCCCCACGAGGCAAACGCTGATAAAGTTGGGCTGCGTGCGGGGAAGACCTGGAATATCACCGGGCGTGTCCTGCTGCGTCCACCGCTGCGTAATCTGAATCTCCCCATCCTGGCAGCCATCCCCGTTGCCAATGACAAAATGATCCGGGGCGCCGTCGGGCGATTGGCCGACGGTCAGCGCGTCGCCAGAGACGGAGCGGCTCTGGTGGATAAAGATGTAGCGCCATCGGCCGTCGCGGATCGGTGCGCTGGTGTCAAAGACCACATCAAACGACTGCGGCGAGCCGCTGGCAAAAAGGCTTCGCGCCGCGTCGGGACGGAGCGATTCGGGAGCCAGCGCCAGCAACAGTGCGCTGGTAAGCGTCAGCGCGGCGACGAGGCTGGCGAACACGACGAATTTTCTGCGCGGGGAAACCGCGGTCTTCCCGCGGGATGAAGCGGATGCTGCTGAGCGACGAGGTGCAGGCACGGATCTCTCTCTCGGCAAAAAGACTTGGCAGATCGCGCAGGCCAACGTCCGATAAAATGGCCCACCGTCTTCCCTAATCATCATCGGCCAACACAGGAAATACCGTGCGGAAAAATGTTGGCATTCACGTTACCGGAGCAGCATTAAGACCCAAACCTCCGCAAATCGCTCTCACTGACCCGCCGAAAAATCCCCCCGCTTCTGGAGGCGGCCTGCTCGAGAGCGTCGGTGGCGGTGCTGCTGCCGAGGATGAAGGTATGGATGCGGATGCCGCGCTGGGAATTTTGAATCAGCGATTCGGCGTCACCTTCATCAAGGATAAACTTGGCGGTGACGACGATGATGACGGCGGGTTTTCTGGCGACGGCTTCTTTGATCGCCGGGGCGAGTTTGCTGGCCCCGCTGGCGATCGCGTCATCCAGAACACTGCGAGCCTTTTCAACCTCGCCTGGTGTTGCGTTGGCCAGGCCCGTCTTCGGATACACGACCGGCGACGATCCATTGTCGCTGAGGATCACCGCGAACTGCCCTGTCGGGCCCAGCAGATCCAATGAGCGATAGAGGGCGGCCTTGAGCGGATCGAAGAACTGCTCAATGGAAGTCCCCCGATCGAGGATGTACACGACATTGGTGTCGATGAGCGGAACGCCGCAGAACGACGGCCCCGATGGAGTTGCCGGCGTGTCGGGAGCCGGGTTGGCGGGAGTCGGATTCACCGCCTGCGGCTGGGGAGCGGGCTGGCTGGAGGAGCCCTGCATGAAGACGTAGATGATGATCCCGCCCGCGACGGTCGCGAGAACAACCGCTCCAATGAGGATCAGCAGCAGGGGGCTCTTCTTCTTGCTTGCGGCGCCGGCGCGCCTGGGCGCGGCGGTTGTCGCCGTGCCCGACCGCAGGCGGCTCGAATGAAGTCCGCTGCTGGCTACGGCGCCCGCAAGGTCTTCCAGGCCAGTGCCCGCGTCGGTCCCCGTCCGGTGCTGATAGAGTGCTTTAGAGCCGGGCAGCGATTGATTGGAAGCCGTCGTGCGCGCCTTCGATTTGAGATGCGACGGCACCGTCTGAATTGTTCCGCAGTGCTGGCACCGACAGACGCCGCCGGCAAAGGCGTCGTCAATCTCCAGAACCGTGCGGCAATTGGTGCACGTGAGCGAAATCATGCAGTCCTTCGGGCGGGCGTCACAGTCCGGCGCGCCACAGATAATAGAAACCGCCGGGAAGCACGCTGTCCGCGCCCGGCAGTTGCAGCCGCGTGACGCCCGTCTCCGGCGGTCTCACCTCGCTGCTCGCATAGATCGAACCAGAATAGCCGTACGGCCTCTTATATTGTATGACGGACGCATTCGGCGCGTGCGCCATCGTGCGGGCAAGATCGATCGCATCTTCCAGCAAGCCGGTCTGATCGACAAGCCCCATCTCGGCCCCGCGCGCGCCGCTGAAAACACGGCCGCTGAAAATGCCGGCATATGGAGCCTTTCGATAGGTCGACAAATCAGGATTCGGCGCTTCGTCGATTTTGCGATTGCCGCGGACCACGCCGATGAACCGGGCGAAATACTCCTCGATCATCGACTGCATCACCTCGCGTTCAACAGGCTCGACCGCTTTGAACGGGGAACCCATATCCTTCAGCGTGCCGCTTTTCACGGTCACCGGCTGGATTCCCAGTTTCGCGAGCGTTCCTTCAAACTCCAGCGATTCGAAAATCACGCCGATGCTCCCCACCACGCTCGTCGGCTGCGCGACAATCTTATCGGCGGCGCAGGATACGTAGTAGGCGCCGCTGGCGCCCACTTCCTGAATGGACGCCACTACCGGCTTGCCCGTCTTTCTGCGAAACCGATTGACCAGATCGTACATCGCATCCGCGCTGGTGACCGTTCCACCCGGGGAATTCACCCGCAATACCACCGCTTTCACCGACGAATCGCGCTGGGCGTGCTCCAGCTCTTCCTTGAAAAGGCTCAGCGTATTCTCGCCCTGCGACAGTGAGAGCAGTCCGCTGCTCCTGCTGTCAGAAAGCAGGCCCTCAACTTCAATAATCGCCACTTTTCCGCCGAAGAATCCAATTCCCGGCTCAGCCTGCACTTCGTCGAGCTTATAGGTGGTGGGAACGGGCGTAATGAGAAAGCTGGTGCCGTTGCATCCGGCGGCGCATATGATCAAAAACGACAGCATCGAAGCGCGCATGAACACCTCAGCCAGAGGAATGAACCATCCGATAGCCGCGCGTCGTCGGTTGGCGGCACGCGAAACACCCGCAATCGGCGTAATGAAGAGATACTAGCGATGGCATACCACGTCGGCAAAGCGCAATTCTCGGCATTCGTCGAGCAGGTATTATCGGAGGTGCCTGGGGAGTTTGCCGCCGCTCTGGAAGAGGTGCCGGTCGAAATTCGGGACCGCCCGACGGCAACCCAGCGGCGCAGTGTGGGGCTGGAAGACGGCAGGCTGTTGCTGGGACTGTACCAAGGTTCACCGCTGACCCGTCGCTCCGTGGAGGCGCCGCCGATGCCCGCTGTGATCTATATCTTCCAAAATGACATAGAGTTGGCGAGCGCAAACGAGGCTGATCTGGTGGACCGCGTCCGCAAAACCGTGCTGCACGAAATCGGCCATCACTTCGGGCTGGATGAGGGCGATTTGGATCAGCTCGGATATGGTTGAACCGAACCGCTCGGGCGGGCGTACGGTTGCATGGGATTGGCGCGAGGGTAAGTTGCCTGATAAACTGGCTCTGCGATTAATGCGCGGAATTACCAGTCGCCCTCAAGACGCTTTCTTCGCGATGTCGATCCAGAAGTAGTGAACTGAGCTTCGGTGTGGCGACAGCAGGTGGGGCTTAGGGGCTTTTACCCGGCCTCGGTCCTGTTCAGATGAATCATACGCGAACTGGCGTCGGAGATTTCATGGCTTTGAAGACATTTGCTGGATTTGGTGCTTGGGGCCGCTGCGGGGCCGGGCTGGTGCTGCTTTGTGCCGGGACAGTTGTCGCGCAAGGCGATGAAACGCTGTATCCCGGTTTCACCAAGCCTTCCGAGTCGCGGGACGTGTCGTTTAACGGCCCCGGCGTGGTGAGCGAAGAGCCGGTCAAGGAAGGCGACGTGGTAACGGCCGGCCAACTGATCGCGGTGCAGGATTGCGTCTTGGAGGAGGCCGCCGTGAAAGTGGCCCAAGTCGAGGCCAACTCCGATCTGCAGATCATCGCCGCCAAGGCAGATCACGACGCCAAGGTGGTTGAACTCAAGCGCAAACAGGAAATGCGGAAGGATAACGTCGTCGGCGAGAGCGAACTGGAAGAAGCCAAGGTCAATGAGGTGATCGCGGCCATTCGCATCCAGCTTGCCGAGCAGGAAAAGCAGAAGGCCATGGCGGAGGTCGAGCAGGAGCAGGCGAAGATCAAACTGAAACAGTTGAGCAGTCCGGTGGCGGGCGTGGTATCGAAGATCAACACGCATGTCGGCGAAGCTGCCTCTTCGGATGTCTCCAAGCCGATCATGACCATCATCCAGAACGATCCGCTGTATGTCGAAGTAGAGCTGCCGACAGGCGTCGTGAAAAACATTCACAAGCAGCAGATGATGGACGTGCGTTACGCCAGCGAAGACAAGTGGCTCGAGGCGCAGGTCATTTTCGTGGCGCCCGAGGCTGATGCCCGGAGCGATCGCCAAAAAGTCCGCCTGCAACTCGCAAACGCCGCCGGCCGGCAATCGGGATTGCAGGTGCAGGTGAAGACGTCGGACGCCGTCGCATCTGTCAACTCCGCGGAGCACTGAACCGGCAAAGTTTAGCGGCTGCCCCGCAGGGCAGCTCCGCAACTGATCTGATCTGCATGCGGCACGCAAGCGCAAGTGAGCAAGGAGCAATTCGTGGCTGAAGGGATAGTCGAATCATCGCAAAGTTCTGAAGCCGAACAGGCGCAGGGAACCGCGCAACCCAGCGGGCACCGCTCGGAGCTGGCGCAGCGCCTGATCGACGCCCGGGATCTCCCCGCATTCGTCACTGAGCTGATCAGCACGCAGGCGACGACCGTTGCGGGAACCGAAGCCGTCGGCTTTCTCATCGAACGCGCGGACGAATCGGTCTCCCTCCGCCTTCTCGCGCATCTCCGCCATGACAACAGCAGCGCCCAGGTTCGCACCGCGGCCGTGTCGGCGTTCCAGGAATTGGTCGTTCCCTGCGTGCAGCAGATGAAGGACGGCGCAATCGAACTGGGAATGACCGGCGACACTCACGAAACACAGTTCTGCCTCGTCACGCTCCTGCGCGCGGACAACGAGGTGGTGGCCGTCTCCGCGGTCATCGCCCGCTGCCTCGATCTGGAACGCGCCCGCCAGCGCCTCAACTCGATGAAGCTCGTGGCCGGATATTTCGAGTTGTTCACCCTGCGCCGCCTTGCCGAGCAGAGCAAGTTGATTGCCGAGAGCCATCAGCACGTGCTGCAGCTCTCCACCTCCGTCGCGACGGCCGAAGGGTTTGAGTCGGCGGCGATGAATCTGTGCAACGAGCTGGCCGGCCGGGCGCACGCGTCGCGCGTGACCATGGGCTGGGTGAAGGGGCGAAACGTCCGCGTCAAGGCGATCTCGCACACTGAGGAATTCGACAAGAAACAGGAACTGATCGTCTCGCTCGAGAAGGTGATGGAGGAATGCGCGGATCAGGACGAAATCGTTCAGTTCGATCCCGCCGGGCAAAACACCCAGAACGTCACGCGCGAAGCCGCCGCGTTTTCCCGCGAGCAGGGCGGCGCCGCTGTCCTCTCGCTGCCGCTGCGGCGGCGCGATGAGATCATCGGCGTCATCACCGCCGAATTCCCCGCGCAGGAAAAACTGGGGCCTAACGTCGGGCAGGCGCTGAGCATCGCCATCGATCTGCTGGCTCCACAACTGTACGACCGATTTCAGAACGATCGCTGGCTGATCACCAAAGCCGGGATCAGCATCCGCGAACTCGCCAAGCGTGCCGTTGGCCCGCAGCATATGCTCGGCAAGCTGATCGCCATCGGCGTCGCGCTGATCCTCGTCGGCATCTTCGTCATCAGGCCGATGTACCACGTCAGCGCCTCGTTCGAGTTTGCCTCGCGGGCGCATTGCCAGATTCCCGCGCCCTTCGAAGGCTTTATCAGCGAAGTGGGCAAGGGCCCGGATGGCAAGCCGCTCCGTCAAGGTGACATGATCAAGGCGGGCCAGACCCTGGCCATGCTCGACACCACCGACATGAAGCTGAAATTGGCCGAGGCGCAGGCCCGCGTGAACACCAAGACCAAGGAAGCCGCCCGCTACCGCGCCGAGGAAAAGACCGCCGAGGAACAGGTTTCCATCTCGGAAGGTGAAGAAGCTAAAAACGAAGTGGATTTTCTCAGCGCCCAAATCGCCCGCGGCACGATCGTCGCCCCGGTCGACGCGGAGATCCTCAAGGGTGACCTGGAAGATAAACTCGATTCCCCGGTCAAGACCGGCGACGTGCTCTTCGAAATCGGCAGCGATCACGACCTGCGCGGCGAACTGACCGTCGATGACCGCGACATCCAGAACATTCACATCGGCCAGCACGGAACCCTCGCCACCAACGCCCAGCCGGGCGACTCGTTCGATTTTGTCGTCGAGCGCATCATCCCCATTCCCGATCCGAAAGAAGGGACCAACAATTTCCGCGTCTACGTCACCCTCACCGGCAAAGCCGTCCCCACCTGCGCCCCGGCATGAAAGGCGAAGCGCGCGTCGACGTCGCCAAGCGCAGCGTCGCCTGGATCTGGACGCACCGGCTGATCGACTTCCTGAAGCTCAAGTTGTGGATGTGAGAGAGGGTTCAGGGTGTCAGGGGTCCGGGTTCAGGATTTCGGAGGGGATGGTTGTGGTGGGATTTAAGCGGATTGAGGATCTGAGCATTTATCAGAAGTTGTGCGTGTTGCACTTGGAGGTTTGTCAGCTGTCCGCGAAATGGCCAAGGGAAGAACGGTTTGAGCTGGTGTCCCAGATAAGGCGCTGTTCGAACAGCGCTCCGGCGCAACTGGCCGAGAAGCACAGCGATCGGCATGTGCGGAATAAAATTGAAGGCGCAAACCGTGCAAGGGGCGAATCGCTGGAAGCGGTTCATCACTTGTACATAGCGATGCTGAAAGGCTACCTGACAGAAGAAACGTATAACGACTACCGCGAGCGCTATACCGAGTGCGTAAAAATGCTTAACGGACTGGAAAGAACTTTGGAACAACAACTCGCCCCCAGCGACCGTCGCTTCCCTGCGCCCAACCCTGGATCTTAACCCGTCCTCCCTACCTGAACCCTGACACCCTGAACCCTGACACCCTGAACCCTCAATCACACTGAACCCCAGATGACTCTCCAACTACGGCCCACTTTTTCCGAGTCCTGGTACCGCGTTGCGGAGCTGCGCGTGCGGCTGCGCGTCAGCGCCCATATCTCGCGTCAGTTCTATCGCGGCGACCGCTGGTACGTCGTACGCGACCCGGCGGGCAATCAGTTTCACCGGCTCAGCGACCCGGCTTACCGATTCGTCGGACTGCTCGACGGGTCGCGAACCGTCGAAGAAGCGTGGGAATTGTGCGGCGGACAGCTTGCCGACGATGCGCCTACGCAGCCGGAAGTGATCCAGATTCTGTCGCATCTTTACTCGGCCAATCTGATCGAGGCCGACGTTACGCCCGACGCCACGGTTCTGCTCCGCCGGCACAAGCAGCTCACCAAGCGCAAGATGCAGGGCCGGCTGATGAACGTGCTCTTCCCGCGCATTCCGCTGTGGGATCCGGACCGGTTTCTCCGCCGGTGGATGCCGCTGGCCCGCGTCATGTTCAGCAAGCTCGGGGTGGTGGTCTGGCTGGCGGTGATCATCTCGGCGCTGGTGGTGATCGCCCCCCAGTGGAATGGCCCCCACGGGCTGCAGGACTCTGCGCGCCACGCCGTCGATATCAAGGGGAATACGATCAACCTGCTGTGGCTTTGGAGCGTCTTCGTCTTCATCAAACTCATCCATGAGCTGGGCCATGCCTTTTCCTGCCGGCGCTTTGGCGGCGAATGCCACGAGCTGGGAATTATGTTCCTGGTCTTCGTTCCCACGCCCTATGTTGACGCGTCCAGTGCGTGGTCTTTCCCAAGCAAATGGCAGCGCATCTTCGTCGGCGCGGCGGGCATGATCGTCGAGCTCTTCTTCGCCGCCCTCTGCGCGTTCGTCTGGCGCAACACCAACGAGACGCATCTCGTCCGCCAGCTTGCGTTCAACGCGATGCTTGTCGCGAGCGTCACGACGGTCATCTTCAACGCCAACCCTCTGCTCCGTTACGACGGCTATTACATCCTTTCCGATTTCCTGGAGATCCCCAATCTCCGCCAGAAGAGCACCGAATATGCGATGGGCCTGATCAAGCGGCATGTGTTCCGCATCAAGCTCCAGCAGCCGCTCCCTCCGCCGTTGCAGCGCTTCTGGCTGTTTGCCTACGCGATTTCGTCATCCATCTATCGCACGTTCATCGGCGTGCTCATCATCCTGCTCGTGGCCTACCAGATCCCTGTGCTGGGAATGCTGATGGCGATCGGCGGATTGATCACCTGGCTTGTGGTCCCGGTCGTCAAAGTCTTCAAGTATCTTGCGCTCGACCCGGAACTGCATCGCAAGCGCGGCCGCGCGACGGCGTTCTGCCTGGCGGTGGCGGCGATCGCGATCATCGTCATCGGGCTGATCCGCTTCCCGATGCACGTCGGACAGGTCGGCATCGCCGAAGCAACCGCGCACGACAAGCTCAACGCGCGGCGCGGCGGCTTTGTCACGGAGGTGATTGCGCACGATCATCAATGGGTTCACGGTCCGCATGACAAAACGCCCGGCGATCTGCTGCTGATCTGCCGTGATCCCGAGCTCGACAGCCAGATCGCGCAGAAGCAGGCCGAGTTGCAGGCGGCTCGGATCAAGATGCTCGCCTCGGCGCCGAGGACACGGCTCAAGAGGCGATCGACCAGGAAGTGGTTGACACGCTGCAGGTGCAACTCGACGAAATGCAGCGCCGCCGGGACGAACTGACCGTGCGGGCGACCATCGATGGCGAGCTGATCGCTCCCGACATCAATCTGTATGAAGGTCGCTATCTCCAGAAGGGCCAGGAGATCTGCACGATCGCCCGCAATACCGAGCTGACCGTGAAGGTGCTGCTGGAGCAGATTGAATCGCAGTTGATCATCGGGCACGTGAACAAGACGGCGGTGCAATTTGCCGGCGATCTTGGAACGGCGGTTCCCGCCGGCGCGCCGCGTCCGATCGGCGCCGCCACGCGCGACCTCCCGAGCCCCGCCGTCGCCCAGCCCGGCGGCGAAGACGAGCCGGTGGATCCCAAGGATCCCACTAAATCGCAGAACGAGCAGTTTGAGGTGGACGTCCCCGTCTCGAATCCCAGCGGCAAGTACTATCCCGGCCAGCGCGTGTACGTGCGTTTCACTCTCGACAGCACGCCGTTGTTCGTGCAATGGAAGCGAAAGTTCCTCCAGTTGATTCAGACGAAGAACAGTCCGTGGATGTAAAGGAAGAAGGCACGGAGGCACGAAGGGAAAATCAGAGTCAGGCCCGGATTTTCGCATCGTGCCTTCCTCGGTCAAAGTTTTCGCGCACTTACGAGCAATCAGAGAAGGCCATGAGTAACTCGATGAATTTCCTCCCCCTTCACCGCCTATCTTCCCCTCCGTGCCTACGTGCCTACGTGCCTTCGTGCCTCTCGTCCCTTTCGTGCTTCTCGTTCCCTCTTCCCTCCGTGCCTTCGTGCCTTCGTGCCTTCGTGCCTTCCCCCCAATGACTTCCGCCACTGACGAACTTTACGCGATCTTTGACGCCCGGCGGGTAAAAGCGCCGGAACTCAAGGGACTCGACGCCGCCGCCAACGGGGTGCATGGATGGTTTAAGAACCGCCGGCCGATGTTGGCGCGCCTTCGCGCGCAGGCGGATCGGATCGAGCAGCTCGAGCCTCAGATCCGCGAGCTGGGCGCCGAACGGTTTCGCGACGCGGTGGCCGATGCGCGGCGCTGGCGCGGCGCGGCCGGCTTGAGGGAGAGGCCGAAGATCGCGCCATGGCCCTGGCGCCGAGGCGGCGTGGCGGGCGCTGGGAATGCGGCCCTTCCACGTGCAGATCATGGGGGCGCTGGCGATGATCGGCGGCGCCGTCGCGGAAATGGCAACCGGGGAAGGCAAGACGCTCACCGCTTCGCTCGCCGCTTCGCTGCTCGCCTGGCGCGGACGGCCCGTGCACGTGATTACCGTCAACGATTATCTGGTGGAACGCGACGCTCACGAGATGGGGCCGGTCTACCGCATGCTCGGATTGCGTGCCGGAGCCATCGTCCATGATCTTCCCGCCAATGAGCGCATCGATCACTACCGCCGCGACGTGGTCTACTGCACGAGCAAGGAGCTGGTGGCCGATTTCCTCCGCGATCAGCTTCAGCTCGGCACGCTCCGCACCAGCACCCAGACCTCCGTGCGTCAACTCGCCGGCGGCGCCTCCAGCTTTGCGGGGCGGCTGATGGTTCCCGGCCTGGCGCGCGCCCTGGTCGACGAAGCGGACAGCCTTCTCATCGACGAAGCGGTGACCCCGCTGATCATTTCCAATTCTCCCGATGACGAGCCCAATGCCACGCACTACCGCGCCGCCGACGAGCTGGCCCAGCAGCTTCAATTCGGTCGCGACTTCACCATCGACCGCACGGTTCGCAGCGTCGATCTGACCGCCAATGGACAGGAACGCCTGGAACAACTCTCGGCCGCCTCCGGCTTCTGGAAAGGCAAGCGCCGGCGCGAAGAGCTGGTGACGCAGGCGCTGTGCGGACGCCATTGTTTCGTCCGCGACGAGCATTATCTCGTCGCCGAAGACGGGAAGGTGCAGATCATCGACGAGTTCACGGGCCGCGTGATGGCCGATCGAAGCTGGCGGCACGGGCTGCACCAGGCGATCGAGGTCAAGGAGGGAGTCAATGTCACCGCTGACAAGGAAAACCTCGCCCGTCTCAGCTTCCAGCGCTTCTTCCGCCAGTATCCTGACATGAGCGGCATGACCGGCACCGCATGGGAATCTGCCGGCGAGCTCTGGCAGATCTATCAGCGCCCCGTTGTGCGCATTCCGACCAACCGCCCGTGCATCCGCACGCTGCTTCCGCTGCGCATGTTCGATACGATGGAAGAAAAATGGACGGCCGTCATCCAGCGCGTCTGCGAACTGAACGAGAAGGGTGTCCCCGTTCTCGTCGGAACCCGCAGCGTGCTGGCGTCGGAGGAAGTGAGCAAACGGCTCACCGATTTAAGCAAAGTGCATCGCGTGCTCAACGCCACCCAGACCGCGCGCGAAGCCTCGATCGTCTCTGAAGCCGGCACCCGCGGCATGATCACCGTCGCCACCAACATGGCCGGCCGCGGCACCGACATCAAGCTCGCCAAAGGCGTCGCCGAGATGGGCGGTCTCCACGTGATCGCCACCGAACCCCACGGCTCGGGCCGCGTCGACCGCCAGCTCTTCGGCAGAGCCGCCCGTCAGGGAGATCCTGGGTGCGCCCAGCTCTTTGCCTGCGCCGAAGACGACCTGTTTCTGCGTCACGCACCGATCGCGCGAAAGGCCTGGCGCACCATCGGTGCGGGACGACTTATCGCCATGGCACAGGCCAAGGCCGAGCGATTCGCGCGGTTCAATCGAAAACAGGTGCTCCGCAGTGACGATTGGATGGATCAGTCGTTGCCGTTTTAGTTCGCGCGAGTGCAATAATTTCCCGCCACCGTCTCGACTCTGTTAGCATTCATATCCTGCGCCTACGATAGTTGGACAGAGGAGAAATCAACCATGCCGTGTCCCCGTTATCTAGCGACATCCGCATCGATCGCCCTCTTACTCGCTACGGCCTTATCAACGCTGGCGAACAACGATGTGACCACACAACCTTCACCCCCCGCCGATCGCGCCGAGGCGTCCATCGAAAAGGGCCTTCTCTATCTCAAAGCCCATCAGAACCCCGACTTCGGCTGGCAGCAGCCGTCTGACCCGCCCGCGATCACGGCGCTGGTCCTCAAGGCGTTCATGCAGAACTCTCACTACGACCCGGAAAATCCGTTTCTCGACAAGGGCTTCGACAAACTCCTCTCCTATCAGAAGCCCGACGGCAGCATCTCCGCCGATATGCTGGCGACCTACAACACCGCGATTGCGGTCAGTGCGATCGCCGTTTCAAAAGAGGCAGAATACAAGGACCACCTCGACAAGGCGGTGAAGTATCTCCGCGATCTGCAATGGACGGACAAAATCGAAGGCCTGCCGGAGCAGAGCAAAAAAGTCGATCCGAGCAACCCAAACTTCGGGGGATTCGGATACGGCCGCCAGGGCCGCGCCGACGACAGCAACACGAACTTCGCCCTCGACGCTCTGAAGGACGCGGGCATGAAGAGCGATGATCCGGCCTTTCAGGCCGCGCTCAAATTTGTCACCCGCTGCCAGAACAACTCCGAAACCAACGATCAGAAATGGGCCGGCGACGACGGCGGCTTCGTCTACTTCCCCGCCGACGGCGGAAGCTCCCCGGCCGGCGAGTACACCGGTCCCGACGGCCGAAAACTGCTCCGCAGCTACGGCTCAATGACCTATGCCGGGCTCAAAAGCATGATGTATGCCGGGCTGACCAAAGATGATCCCCGCGTCAAAGCTGCCTGGAAATGGGTGAGCAACAACTGGACGCTCGACGTGAACCCCGGCATGAACGCCAATGACCCGGCGCTGGTGACAGCGGTTTGTTCTATTATTATCACACGCTCGCCCGCGCCTGCGCGCCTACGGCGAGCCGATCATCACCGACTCGAAGGGCAATAAGCACGATTGGCGAATCGAGTTGATCGACAAACTCGCCGCCGTCCAAAAAGACGACGGCAGCTTCAACGGCACCCAGAAGTGGATGGAGAGCAAGCCCGTCCTGGCGACGACGTTCGCGGTCCTCTCGCTTCAGGAAGCGCAGGCTGATCTGAAAGAGCGTCCGTCGAAGTAGCATCGTTTGCCATGCGCCCGTTGTTGCGGATCTCGGCGAACTCGCTGATAACGCCGACGCCAAGGGCGTCTGCATCATTCATGCAATGCCGCTCGACGGACGCAGATTGAAGCAATATCGCAGAAACCAGAGGTGATCAAATGCGAAACAGGAAATCGGCGAAGTCATTTTTCGAGATGAACGCGGGAGAGCGGGACGCTGAAGCGGCGAGACTCGCCAAGGGTACCGACTACCGTGAGACGCGTCCGCTGTCGCGCAAAGACCGGGCGTTGTGGGAAGCCGCCAAACGTGGCCGCGGCCGTCCGCGGAAGGCGCTAGATCGCGCCTGAAGCGCAGCAAACGACCCAGAGAGTCCGTCCCTCTGGGTCAACCGCGTCGATGAATCGATCGACTCCCCTACCGCTTCGCCCCCACCGGCAACGGGTCGGGCTTCTTTTGGCCATCCGGCACCCGAAACATCGTCTGGCAATGCTGGCACTTCACCAGCTTCCCGCGCACCTCATCCGGAACCGACAAAAACTTGCGACATCGAAGATTCGGACAAATGAGTTGAATCGGCATGGGCTGACCTTTCAACTCTTTATCGGCCATGAGCAGCCGGAAGTTGAATCAACTATCTCTTCTGCAAAGCCCCGCGCAAATTCGCCGGCAAATCATCGGTCGCAAGCGGCGGATTGACCGCATAGGGCCGATACAGCGGATCGCCGATGCAGTCCTGCATCCAACTTGCCATTGGGGTGGTCCGCCAATAGACCTCCGCCAGCGGCAGCTTTCCCGTCAGCAGCAAGGGGAAAAATTCGTCGGCCCTGGGAAACGATTCCAGATACGGCTCCGCGACCGGCCCGAGCGTGGCGGTGATGCCATCATTCATCAGCCCTGCAACCCAGCCGGTTTCATCGGGTGAGTGGAGGGAAACCAGTTCGAAGCTGGCAACATGGAAGCCGACCGCCCCCCGGCTGAATCGACAAGACGGCACGTAGTGCCTGAGGTTGTACCAGCCGCAATACAGCGCGACGTCGTTCAAAGAATGCGGGGGAAACAGCGCCTCGCGGTTGTCCAGCACCACATCCAGATTCGTGTGCTGGCGAAGCAGCGCCGCCAGGTTGCGGAGCGACTGGTCATACACTCCATATCCGTCCGTCGGAAGCTTGCCGCGCGCGTCGATCGCCACTTTTCCCTGCAGACCCGTTGCTTCCACCGCGACGCTTGATGTGATCAGATTGTGTACTGCCGGAATCGTCGGCGCGTCGATGCGCATGACCATCAACGTCGGACCCGGCGGCTGCGGGCCGTCGTAATGACAATAGAGGGGATTGCGCTGCCAGCGAAACCGCGGATAACTCCCCCACCAGATCAGCGCCAGCTCACTGTCGATGGCGGACTCGCTTTGTTCGGGTTGCAGCAGCCGATACTGGTTGTCCAGCACGCGCAGCAGATTCAGATGGCCCAGAGTGTCGCGCGTGATGTTGCGCTGCGCGGCCCGGTCGCCTGGCGTGCGAAGGTCCAGCGGCGCCAGTCGTTGCCGCGCCAATTCCAGTTGATGCCGGGCATCAGCAAGCTGTTCACCGGTAACGGGCTGCGCCGCCAGCTGCGAAAATGGAGGGATCGCGAGCCGCAGGATTGAAGCGGGCTTGCCCCCGATTTCCGCGGCCAGACCCGTCAGCTGCTCGAACAGCCCCGCCCGTTGGCGCCGGGCGGCATCGCCGCCAGCGCCGTCACCGCAGCCACCAGCGCGTCGTCCGCGCGACGCAGCAATGCCTGCGCCTCATCGACGGTCGCCGGCGGTATCGCCGGCGCAAATTTCGGATTCACTGCTCGGGCCAGCGCCTCCAGCGCGCGAACCTCCTGCTCGATCTGAGGCCGCAGCGCTTTGCAATCGTTCCCGATCGCAAGCTGCTCGTCACGCTCCGCGGCCGTCAGCTCCCGCCTGGCAGCACGCAGCGGCACTCCCCAGAACGTCACAAGGCACTTCACGCGGTCCTTGAGCCCATTGCGGTTTAGAAAGTCCCGGACCGGCTGCGCGAGCCTCGACTCGTAATCATCAAAGGGAATCTCCTCCAACGGACTCGACGCGTCCGGCTGCGGAATCGAGAGCGTGATAACGCGTCCTGCCGGAATCTGCCGCTGCTGCGCGTAGAAGTCCGCCAGCATCCGGCTCCCCTGCGACTTGTCGTTCACGATCAGCGCAATTTGATCCGGCTCCAGCGCCTGCGCGGACGGGCAGAACATCAGGAGCAGCGGGATTATCCAGCGAATGGGGTAGGCCCAGTTCCCTCGGCCCTGGGAGCGCTGCCGTCCTGAGCCGGGCCGAGTTGTTGCTGAGCCTGTTCGATGAGCGTCACGAGTGCCTTGATGTCGGCCACCGACTCGCGGCTTCCCCAGAGGAGCATCCAGTTCACATGCCAGTTGCAGCGGTCGAACGTGCATTGTTCGAGATGATACGTCGTCTCCCGCAGTACCAGCGTGCAGGCGACGAAATTGCAGCGGATAAATGCCTGGCCGCTGATATAGATCGTCTGATTTTGAAAGGTCGCCCCTTCGTGCTTCGTCAGTAGCATGAATCCATCCCTCGCTAATTCCGCAACCGCCCCGGTGCAGTGCGGATTGTGCCGATGCCGGGGATGATGTCAATCAATCACGCCATCCGCAGCTTGAACTGGTGCAGGTTGCATTCGCCGCTTCGGAAATAGGCCGCGCAACCCGTGAGGTATTTGACGTAGTCGTTGTACGTCCGCTTCCCGGCGATCTCGACGGCGCGTGCTCGCTCCCGCTGCAGATTCTCTGCCCAGCAATCGAGCGTCCGCGCATAATGCGGCCGAAGACTCTCCATGTGCACCGGCTCAAACCCGCCGTTGCGGGCGAACTCAATCACCCGCTCAGGCGGCGGCGGCAGATATGAGCCGGGAAAGATCTTCGCATCCAGAAAGTGCAGAAACCGCTTAAAGGCGAACGTGTTGCACGGCTTGCCCACCGTGATCATGTGCAGCACCAATACCCCGTCAGCCGGCAGGAGCGAGCGGCATCGCTCGAAGAAAGCGGCGTGTTTCGCGGCGCCGAAGTGCTCGAACGCACCGATGGCGACGATCCGATCCACTTTTTCGTGAAACGTCTCCCATCCTTCGAGCCGGAAGTCCAGACCCTCGCGCCCCGCCGCCAGCGCTTGGCAGTGTGCATGCTGATTGCGGCTGAGCGTCAGCCCGGTGACGCTCACGCCATGCTTCTCCCAGGCCCGCACCGCCATCGCGCCCCAGCCGCAACCGATCTCCAGGAGCCGTTGCCCCGGCTTGAGCTCGCACTTGCCCAGCGACAGATCCATCTTCGCCATTTGCGCTTCGGCCAGCGTCGATTGCGGCGATTGAAAGTACGCGCAGGTGTATGCCAGCGAGGGATCGAGAAATAGCGCGAAGAACTGATCGCTCAGGTCGTAATGGGCCTGCACCATCCCAAATTCAGTTTCCAGTGGCGGCGAGTCTGCCATGAGTTTTGAGTGTACCGAAGAACATTGCTCCCGTCTTTCCCTGACGCCGCGGCCAAGAACTTGCGTCCGCGAAATTCGTTGCGCGGGCTTCGAGTCTGAGATCGCGGCCGTGCAACTGAAGCCGAGTTGTCGGACCGGCGTGCCGGAAAATCCGGGAGGCGATTTCCTGCCTCCTCCCCTCGTACTCGGGGGGGACCACCATCCTGTTCATCCTGTATAGCCGATTCCTTCCGCGATTTGCTCCGGAGCTGGCGCATTAGGCTCTGTCTGACGGATCGAATGTTCGGCGCTCGTTAGGTGTTGCGCATTCTTCTATGATCGTCATGATGTTCTCCACATGGAGGACACATGGCGCGCTATGAACTCACGGATGATCACTGGAACCTGATCAAGGCACTTTTCCCCGTACAAAAACGTGGCGGACGATGGAACGACCACCGCATCACGCTCAATGGGATGCTCTGGATTCTTCGCTCCGGAGCTCCATGGCGAGACATGCCCGAACGCTACGGGAAATGGAAGAGCGTCTATGATCGCTTCAACCGCTGGCGGCGCGAAGGCTTCTTCGATCGCATCCTCAAAGCACTGCGGATTCGACTCAACAAGGAGGGCAAGATCGATTGGGATCTCTGGCTCGTCGACGGCTCCAATGTGCGTGCTTCTCGCGCTGCCGCCGGGCGCGCAAAGGGGGCGCGGCCTCGACTTCGAACCGGCCGACCACGCGCTGGGCCGCTCGCGCGGCGGATGGGGATCAAAGTTCCACGTGGTTACTGACGGAAAGGGCCTTGTGCTCGCCGTCACCGTTACCGCGGGGCAAACGCACGAATCCACGCAGCTCCACAAGGTGATGCACGCGGTGCAGCGCCCCTGCACATCGGCTGGCCGGGGAAGATCGCGGGCGACAAAGGGTACAGCTACGAAACCGTTCGCCAGTTCCTGGCCGATTGCGGGATCGAAGCCGTCATCCCGCGCAAATCCAATCAGCCACGACCAAAGGGCGAGCGATTCGATAAAAGCAGCTACCGCAAACGAAGCCGCATCGAGTGTGCTATCGGATGGCTCAAGGAATGTCGTCGGCTGGGAACACGCTATGAGAAGCTGGCTCTTAACTTCTTGAGCTTCGCCAAACTCGCTATCATGCTGAAATACCTGAGGGTTCTCGATCCGTCAGACAGAGCCTAGTTCAACGTGAAGGTCAGCGTGCCATACCCGAGCATGTCAAAACCGCCGCTGTTCGGGCCATAATCCCCGGCGCCGCCTTCGGGCCGGACGGATTCGGCGGCCCGGGTTACGTACGGCGCGGGCAGTCCCTTGAGCTTCACGTAATGGTTGTAGAGGATTTCCCATATCGGCCGCTGGCCGCCCCTGCCGAACGAGCTGATCTCCGGCTGAGTCGCGAGGCTGTTCTTGTAAGTTTGATAGGGGACGTCTTCGCCCAGGTTGTACTTTGCGACATACTCGGCGCCCGACAGCAAACGATTGTTGTCGTACCCATATAGATCATCCCCCTGGTTCCAGGCCATCTGGCAGAAAGTTGCCAGCAGACCAACTCCCATCATGGTGTGGGCCTGATCGCGCCCGCTCTCCTGCCATTGGCCAAGACCGTCTGGATGAATGAAATAAACTGCTTGCTCGATTGCCCCGTTTCCCTTTCCATGCTTGAAATAATCCACGGCCTCGTCATAGATCGGCCGCTTGTCGCAGAGCACCCCGATGGCGAGCATGGAGCACATATTGCAGGCGTCCCAGTTGCACCAGTAATGGTCGATCTTGGTGTTGTTGTGGCGAATGAGAAAATCGGAGTTGGCCGGGTAGAACACCCGCAGCATCATTTCCTGGAATCGGGCAAAATCCTGTCGATCCCAAGCGTCAAAGGTGCGCATGATCTCGGCGGCGCAGGCGAATTGGTACCCATAAATGCCGAGGGCCAGGCAGGCATTCGAATCGCCGGAAATCTTCGTCAGCGTTGCAGCCCACGCATTGAGAACCACCACCGCCTGGCGCCCATACGCGGGATCTCCGGAAATGCGCCACCTCAACGCCAATGAGTAGGCCGTGGCCGTATCCCGGTATAACTGCACATAGTTTTCCCTCGCCGTCTGACCTCTTGCTTTTCCCCGGTAAATGACCTGGGCCGGACGCGGCTCCCATTTGAGGGAGGCATGCGGGTTGGCGATCAGCTTCTCCCAGTCAGATTTCCAAGGCTCGCGCCCCGCATCCACCATGGCCTTCATCCGCCGAAAGTCTTGTTCGGTGCTCAGCAAGCCCGGATGAACAAAAGGGCCCGCCTTTCGCACGGCCTGCGGTGATGCCTCTTGGAGTGCTTGCGGCGTCTCGCCAGCGGCCGTGTCAGGACCAGCGGCGGAGGCAACCGAGACCAAATCGCCCGCCATCAGGCATGCAAGCGCCATCACGAGGATATGCATTTCGCTTCCTTCCCTTCGTGCCTCCGTGCCTCGGTGCCTCCGTGCGTTGGATTACGGTCGTAGCTGCTCCGCGTTGCGCAGCGTTCAATGATTTCAAGGGAGCCTGACACAAATAGTACTTGCAACATCACTTCCTCCCCGGATCGCTCAGAGCGCCATTGCCGGCTGTCGCGCTGCGGGCGGAATGGGCGCCCCCAGCGGCCGATGCGATGATCGCAGCACCGAGTTCTCCGTCAGCGCATACTTGAGGGGCTCGCCCGACAGGTAGCGCTCCAATTCCTCGACCATGCATCGCCCCATCCGCCGACACTCGTTGCCGGCCGATCCAGCGATGTGCGGCGTGAGCACGACGTTCTCAAGGGTATAGAGCGGTGAATCGGCTGCGGGAGGTTCGGGAAACGTCACGTCCAGCACCGCCTGCAGATCCGGCCGCAGGGAGAGAACCTCGATCATCTCGTCCTCGCGCACCAGTTCCCCGCGCGCGGTGTTGATGAACGTCGCTCCGGGCTTCATGCTGTCGAGGTGATCGCCGGTGATCATCCCGAATGTTTCGGGAAAAATCGGCGTGTGCAGCGACACCACGTCGGCTCGCTGGAAAATGGCGTCCAGTGAGACCAGCTCGATATCCAGCGCCGCCGCGTCATGCTCGGCAAGGAACGGGTCGTACACGAGCACATTCAAGTCAAATGGCCGCAGCAACTCCAGCAACTTCCGGGCAATCGCCCCCAGCGAAGCCAATCCCACCGTGCTCCCGTAACAACCGGGGACGTGATCCCGACCGGGGTGGCAGCGGCCGGCCTTTGTCATCCTGGCCAGCTTCCACCCGTGCTTGAGAGAAAAGAGAATCGTTGCCAGCGCGTACTCAGCGACGGGAACCGCGTTGGCTTCCAGCGCGCTGGTCACGACGATGCCCCGCTCCCAGACGGCCGGAGTGAGGATGTACCCCATCGAGCCCGCGCCGTAGAAAATGGCCTTGAGTTTTGGAGCGGCGGCGAAGAACGCATCGTCGAGCATCGGCCCCTTCCAGCCGGAGAAGATCACATCCGCTTCTGCCAGTAGCTCCGGCCGGGCGAGCGCCTCGCGTGCCGAGAGGGGCGCAGCCGTGATCTCCACGTGCGCCGCAATGTCGCGTTGCTCATCGGGGCCATAGATCAGCCCGAAGGAGTTCGGATCAAGAATATATAATCCCCGTTGTCGAGACATGGCAAAACCTCAAAACACAGCGGTGACCCGGGCCGGCGCGCATCACGGATTCAGCGCGAGCGCGGCGGCGTTCGTGGCATGGGCATCTTGCCCATGGTCGCGGTACCCCGCGACATCGATCGGTACTCCGGTCGAACAAACCCGAGCGCAGCGTTCTTCTGCTTGGGGAACGGAGAAGATCGCTGCGCTCCTGCTGGTTGGCCAGCGTGCCGACCAACGCCGCGGAGTATCGCGGCCATGGGCAGGATGCCCATGCCACATCAACTTGCGTCCGCGACCGCCTTTCGACGGCGGCGACGAGCGACCAGCATCGGTAATCCCCCAGCCAGCAGCAGCATCGCCGTGCCCGGCTCCGGCGTGGCGTTGTAGACCACGTCCAATGTTCCGGCGGTGCCAGTGGTTCCAACGTCTTCCAGATAGAACGCGCCCTGCTGGGCTCCGGGGATTGAGTTCGCGCTGGCAAAACCGCTGGTGTCGAGGCTGAACAGACCCGCGACCGAGTTCGACCCCGTCGTCACGGGACTCTGGCCACCGCCGCTGGTCAGGATGACGGTCGTGCCGTCGGCGGCTCCGGGAATATTGGTGGAGGTGTACGAGGCGATCTGCCAGACATAGGTGGAAGCCGGATTAAAATTCGCCGAGGCGGCATTTGCCGTCACGACGCTGGAGACCTTCCCGTACCCCAGCAGTTGCACGTTGAAGGGGTTTGCCGGCGGTGTTGGCGAATTAGAGGGCACGGTGATCGTTTGCGCGGCCACCGTATCATAGTTGGTGCCAGCGGCGCCCGCGGTCGGAGTTCCGGACGAAGGCATGTCGGAAATCTTAACAGCCAGATTTCCGCTCGCGCCGGTGGCGGCTCCCAAGGTCAGGTTGCCAGTGTTCAGCGTGCCGATGGTATCCGTGCTGCCGGTGGCGGGAACCAGCGTGGAACTCGCGGGGGAACTGACGACATTCACCTTTCCCGTGCCGCTGTTGGTGCCGGCGGAAAGCGTCGCTCCGTTGGCGATCGCAACCGCTCCGGTCACAGTGCCGACGCCGCCGAGGATCTGGCTGGTGGTTTGGGTTTGCGTGCCGTTCAACGCGAAACTGTTGTTCGCGGTTCCGTTGACGGCAGTGACGTTGAAGAAGGCTCCGCTGCCGACGTTGATGAACTTGGAAGACCCGATGTTGTTGGTGCCCGAAGCCGGGGACAAAGCGAGCGTGCCGCCGGCAATCGTTGTCCCGCCGGAATACGTATTTGCACCAGAGAGCGTCCAGGTGCTGGCGCCGGATTTGGTCACGGCAATGGCTGTTGCCGAGCCATTGGTGATCGCGCCCAGGACAGCATTGCCCGTCGAGGTGCCGGCAAGCGCGAGTGTATTGGAAGCCACCGACACATTACTGGTGTAGCTGGCGATGGTGGCCGACGCGCTGGTCGGATTGAAGGTCCAGGTTTGGCCGCTTGTATTGGCAGCGGCAAGCGGGCCGAAGGCCAGGGTGTAGCCGTCGCCGCCAGTGATGTTGAATTGGCCGGTCGTGCCGAGGCCGGTTGTGGCGGTGGCCAGGCTCAGGGTCCGGCCTTGGGGGGTTCCTAAGTTGCTGACACCGTTGGCGGTACCGGCCGTGATATTATTCACATCGATCGTGATCGTCCTGCCATTGAGGCCGCCGAGGGCGTCCGTGCCGTTAAAGGTCACGCTGGTGTCGGAACGCAGTTGCAGCGTCGATCCATCGTTCAGGGCCAGCTTGCCTGAACCGGTGCCGAGCGCGGAAGAAGCGTTTGACGTGATATTGCTGTTGTTAGCCTGCAATTGGAGCGTCGCGCCATTGCTTACCGAAGTCGTGGCGGAAGAGCCGTTGCTGTTGGCCCCGCTCAGGACGAGGATGCCTGTGGTGACCGACGTATTGCCCGTATAACTGTTGTTGCCCGAGAGCGTTAGAGTGCCGCTGCCGCTGTAGGTCAGCGCGCTGGCCGTGCCCGCCCCGCCGCTGTAATTCGCGATAGCGTCGCCAATCGTGACGGCGCCCGAGCCGTTGATCGTGAGCGTCCGGCCCGTGCCGGTTGCCTCCGACAGATAGACATTGCCGCCGGTGATCGCGGTGGCGGCCGAATTATTCACCGTGAGGGTCGAACTGGCGCCCGAGTTGGTAAGCACACCGGCCAGCGTCAGGGCTTGAGATCCCGATATCGTGCTGTTGGCCGTCAGGGAGACCGCATTCGTGATGGAGGGAACCGCCACGGTGGCCTGGAGTGTGCCGCCGCTCAGGCTTAGGGTGCCGCTGGCCAGGCCGCCATCGCTCGCCGTGTTGGCCAATTGCAGTGTTCCCCCGGACACCGTCGTCGCCCCCGACGAACTGTTGCTGCCTGAAAGGACTAACGTACCCGTGCTGACCGTCGTCGTGCCGCCGTAGCTGTTGGCGCCCGCGAGAGTCGACGTTTTGCCGGGGCTGCCTTGCGTAAAGGTTGCGCTGGCACCGCCGATGACTCCGCCGCTGCTTTCCGTGACTACGCCGGTGCTGCTGGTCGAGACATTGCTGGTCAGTGAACCGGTGAGGCTGAGGGTGCCGGCCGTGACCGAAGTCGTGCCCGTGTAAGCGTTTGCGCCGGACAAGGTCAGCGTGCCGCCAGATATGGTCAGGCTACCGGTTCCGCCGTTGCCCTGGCTGATCGCGCCGGAGAAAGTCCCGCCGCCGCTCACTGTCAGCGTCGTGCCGCCGGCATTGTTAAGCACCACGCTGCCGTTGCCCGACAGGCTGGCAATCGTCGGCGTTGTGCTGTTGAAGTTGATTGTGCCGATGCCGAAGCCGCCATCGTTCGCTTCCGAATTGACCGTGACTGCCGCTGAGGAAGCGATGCTGCCCGTGGTGTTCAGGGTCGCATTGTCCGCCGCATTGTTCGTCATGCCCGTCGGAGTGACTGTCACGAAGCCTGTCCCGAAGCCGCCGGTCACCGCGGAAGTCAAAGTGCCTCCGTTCAGGGTGGTGCCGCCGCTGTAGGTATTATTCGTATTGGAGAGGGTGGTCACGCCCGCGCCGGTATTCTTGACGATGAGGGCCAAGGCGCCGGAAGGCGTGCCGTTGCCGATCACGCCGCTAATGGTCGTCCCGCCGCTGCTGCTGTTGGTGAGAGTTAATGTCGTGGTTCCTGCTGTTCCAGGTCCCGCGACGTTGCCGATGGTGAAGAGGGCCCCGGAGCTGTTGGTCCAGGTTTGGGACACGCTGGGAATCAAGTTCTGCACGGACAACGTCACTCCGGCATTATTGGCGTCGGTGATGCCGGTGCTGGTCCCGATCGTCAGGCTGTTGCTGGAATCGGTGATGTTGATCGCGGGGAAGGCGGCTGAATTGGTGTCCGCGGCGAGGAAATTGAGGCCCGCGATGGTGAAGGCCTGGCCCAGGGTGATGGGGCCCGTGTTATTCGCGCCGGTGGCCGAGAAGTTGACCGTGGTGCCGCTGCTGGGAAGGGCCTGGGCGGGCGTGGTTCCCGCCGCATCCTGGGTGAAGTTGCCGATCGATCCGTTGTTGGCGTTCCATGCCGTGCCCAGGTTGCCATACCACCAGAGGTTCGCATAGGTTTGGCCGGTCGTGACCAGTTCGAGGAGGCCGTTGCTGGCGGCGGTTACCGTCAGCGAGTCGCTGACGCCAAAGCTCGGGTTGGAAGTACTGAGGGTGAACCCGTCGATCGACGACTGGCCGCTTCCCGTGGCGAAAGCCGAGCCGTCGTAAGTCCCGCTGCCGCTGAAGCTTACCAGTTCGTAGGTTTGGCCGCCAGCGATGCCCGCAGGATTGATGGTAATGGTGGCGCCCGCGTTGTTTGTGGTGAGAGCGCCGGTGACAGCGATTTCGGCTGCCGAGGTATTGCCGGTCGCTGTCGCAAGGTTCAATTGGGAGAAATTGCTGTTCGAGCTGTTGGTGCTTCCACCCAGGGTGAGGCTGCTTAAGGTCAAGGGGCCTTGTCCCACGCTGATCGTGCCGTACGTGGACGATGAAGTGCCGCCGGCGACCGTCACCGCGCCGCCGACCGTGCCGGTACCGCTGAGAGTACCGCCGCCGTTGACCGCGACCGCCGATCCCGAGCCGGTCGAGCCGGTGATGTTCAGCGTGCCGCCGTTGACGGTCGTAGCGCCGGTATAGGTGTTCGTTCCGCCGAGGGTCCATGTACTGGTACCGGATTTGGTCACGGCAATGGCTGTTGCCGAGCCATTGGTGATCGCGCCCAGGACAGCGTTGCCCGTCGAGGTGCCGGCAAGCGCGAGTGTATTGGAAGCCACCGACACATTACTGGTGTAGCTGGCGATGGTGGCCGACGCGCTGGTCGGATTGAAGGTCCAGGTTTGGCCGGTTCCATTGGCAGCGGCAAGCGGGCCGAAGGCCAGGGTGTAGCCGTCGCCGCCAGTGATGTTGAATTGGCCGGTCGAGCCGAGGCCGGTTGTGGCGGTGGCCAGGCTCAGGGTCCGGCCTTGGGGGGTTCCTAAGTTGCTGACACCGTTGGTGGTACCGGCCGTGATATTATTCACATCGATCGTGATCGTCTTGCTGTTGAGGCTGGGGAGGTTGTCGGTTCCGTTAAAGGTCACACTGGTGTCGGAACGCAGTTGCAGCGTCGATCCATCGTTCAGGGCCAGCTTGCCTGAGGCCGTTCCGAGCGCCGTGGACGCGGTGGTGAAGTTGGAGGTATTGCCGTTGTTGGCCTGCAATTGCAGCGTCGCGCCATTGTTCACCGTAGTCGTGGCGATAGCGCCATTATTGTTGGCGCCGCTCAGGATGAGGATGCCTGCGCTTGCGCTGACTACGGTATTGCCAGTGTAGCTATTGTTGCCGTTGAGCGTGAGCGTGCCGGCACCGTTTTTGGTAATGGTTCCTGACGTGTTGCCGATTGCTCCGACGATCATGTTGGCGGTGGTCGGATTGAAAACGACAGCCTGATTATTACCAACATTGAGAGAGCCTATTTGCAAAGAATAACCAGCACCGCCCGTCACGTTAAATGTGGTCGTGCCTGTCCCAACCTGCCAGACGGCGCTGGTTGCGCCGAACTGCAACGTTGTCGGGACCGAACCGGTCGTCAACTGATTGACGTCGAAGTTCAGGTTGCCGGTGAGTTTGAGACCGGCCCCGCTATTGCCAAAGGTGGTGGCGCCACTGTCGAAAGCGACGACGCCATTGGAGGCAATCGAGCTATCCGCGCGCAACTGAATGGTCGCACCGGAGGGGAGCGCCGCGATTAGCATATTCTGCGTGGGCAGCACGCTGGAAATTCCGCTGGCAGTGTTGCTGGAATTGGCCTGTAACTGGAGCGTGGCAGTGGAGCCGATGCTAACGACTCCCGTAAAGGAGTTGGAACCGGAGAGGGCCAGCACCCCGGTGCCCGCCAGTGTCAGCCCGCCGCCCGTGCCACTGATATTGCCGCCGAGGCTGATGTTGCCTCCGCCCGAAGTCATCGTAAAGGTGCGGGCGGCGATCGTCGCAATTGGGGCATTGATTGCCTCAAGATTGGTGCTGCTATTGGTGACATTACCAGTCAGGGTAAAGCTGTTGCCGTTGATGGTGAACCCCGCCGCCGCACCCGCGTTGAAAATGAGACCCGAAAACGAATAGTTCGAGTCATCGTTGTTGAGGGTCGTAATCGTCGAATTGCCAAAATATAGGGCGTCGCCGCTGGCGGCGCTCCCCGTGTTTGCGCCCGGAGTTGTCGTTCCGGTTGTCCAATTCGTGCCGCTAAAGTTTTGGCTGGAGGGCGCCGTGCCCCAGGCGTCGTTACTGGCCGCGCGGGCGATAAGCGAGCTCAGGCCCGCCGACCCAGCAGCAATGGCCGCACAAGCGCAGGTCAGCCGCCGACGACGGAGTTCTGATTGAGTCCGAGTCCGTAATGAATCCGACTTGCGGTTGGCAGGTGTCGAAAGTGCGCGATTGTTCCTCGTCATTTTCTGTCCTCTCGTTGCTCCGCCATAAAGCAGGCCGCGTCTATCCCGGCTGGTACGGGGTGTCCCCCCAACCGTTGAACCTGACTTCTGCGGCCGTCCAGACGGGCCGATTTCCTCAACCTCCGGCTTTCAATGGGATATCTGCGCGGCGTGCCCAAACCGTCACATAATTCTCAGAATCCTTTGTCTTGCCCAATAAAAATCATTCGAATCCCTGCAAAACCCGGATTGACCACGGATTACACGGATGGCACGGATGTGTCGGAGGGAGCGTAGTTTAGGTGCAGATGCCGAGGCTTTGACGGGCGCGCAGACGGAAGAAAGGGAACCGCAGATGAACGCGAATGAACGCAGATTGAATGAATCACCGAAGTCTCTGGATCAATCTGCGTTTATCGGCGTTTATCAGCGGTTCAATCTTATTCCCTGCGTTCATCCACGGTCAGTTTCTTTGCTTTGGGTTGCGGGCGCAGCCAGCGCCGGGTAATCCGTGGTTCTCCTGAATGATCCGGGCTAATTCCGCTCTCGGAATTGGGAAATCCGGAATTACGTGACGTTTTTGGACCTTGCGCAGATAAATAGGGGGGCGTAGTGGCGGGCGAGTAACCTCGCCCCATCTCGGCTGGAGCGTCGATTGGCGTTGGATTCCAAGGAAGAAGTAGCCCGGCAATGGACCGCATGCCTGCCTTCGGTGGCAGCCTACGTCCGTTCCATGACCAATGACTTCCACGACGCGCACGACATTCTGCAGGACATCGCGATGGTGGTGGTGCGAAAGTACTCGGAGTACGACCCCGCCCGGCCATTTTCTGGTTGGGCGATTGGGATTGCACGCAATGAGCTGCTCGCCTACCGCCGGCGACAGGCCACCTATCAGCAATTCTTTGACGACGACAGTTGCGATCGGATCGGCGAAGCTTTTGCCGCGGAGGTAGAGGATCCAGGGCCGCTGCTGGAGGCGCTGCAGGCCTGCATGAAACAGGCCTCGCCGAAGACTCAGAAACTTCTGCAGTTGCGGTATGTCGACGACCTGCGTTACGAAAAAGTGGCCCAGGCGCTGCGCACCAGCGTCAGCTCGGCAAAGATGGCGATGTGCCGGCTCCGTGCGGCCTTGCGGAATTGTGTCGAGCGGAAGCTTCACAGTTCCAGGAGCATCTGATGAACGTGCGCGATGACGCACACGTGCCAGAAGCACGCTGCCCCGAGGGCAGCCGCTAAACGGTTTTTGGAAGCGCGTGATCGCGCGAGGTTATGTAGTGAACGACCAGTGGAACGATCTCATCTCGGCGGTTCTGGATGGTTCGCCATCACCGGAGGTTGCCGCGCAGGTGAACGCCTGGATCAAGGAGGACCCGGCCAACGTTCGCAGATTCGTGCGCGACGCAATCCTGCACAGTCACCTGCGAGACATGCTCGACGGCGCCGAAGCATTTCGGCGGGACGAAGAGGATCGCAGATCGCTGCTGCAAAGCGAGTCGATGGTGCTCCCGGCGATAATCGAGGAGCCAGCCACCGACCAAGAAACAGAAGCGGACGAACCAACACATGAGCCGGCAGAGGAGCAATTACCGCCGCCCCAAGCAGCGCGATGGAATTCCCTGATGCGATCGCTGCTGCGACCGCGATGGCAATTGATCGCCGCCGCGATTGTTCCGCTGCTGCTGGCGATCGGCATTTACCGGCTCGTCCATTCACCACAGCGCTTCGCGACGCTGACAGCATCCTACGATGCGCAATGGGATACCTCCGGCGGAGCACCCAAGCCGGGAGGCGCCATTCCTTCAGAGTTGCTCTATCTCCGCTCCGGCGTTGCGGGGATCAAATACGAGAGTGGCGCGACGATGATCGTGGAGGGGCCGGCGCGCTTTCAGATTCGATCCGCCAATGCCGTTGAACTCACTTTCGGCAAGGCGACTGCTGTCGTGCCGCCTCCCGCTCACGGCTTTACCATCGAAGCGGGGTCGTCTCGAGTGGTCGATCTGGGTACCGAATTTGGCGTGGAGGTGAGCGAGGACGGATCGGACGCGATCCAGGTTTTCAAGGGAAGTGTGCGCGTTGAGCCGCGCATCGGGAATTCGTCAACCACTCTGATGCTGACTGAAGGTCAGGCCGCCAATGCGACGGGGATCGATTTGAAACTCGATCCTGCCGGAGCGCAACCTCAGAAATTTGTCCGGCAACTGGGCGGCGAGCCCGCGGCGCTGGACCTCGTCGATCTCATCTCCGGCGGCGATGGCACGACCCACCGGAGCGGGATGGCAATCGATTACGCCAGGCATGCACTGGGCACATTCGAACCGGTCGAGTTTGTAAAAGGGGACTATCAGTATCATCGAGTGAGCGGATCGCTGGTTGTTGACGGCTGTTTTATCCCTGATGGCGCCAAAGGCCCTGTCGAGGTGAATTCGATTGGGCAAAGACATCTCTTCCCACGCACACAGAACGCGGTCTACAACCAGATTTGGACAGGCGGCCCCATTCGTGGTGTCTCGAAGTACCCGCCCGTCCGGACCGTGCTCGGCGGCATCGATTACGCAGCGCCCCCGCACAGCATCCTGTTCATGAGCAGCAATGGCGGCCTGACCATCGACCTGGCCGCAATCCGGCGACTGCATCCCACCTATCTCCTGAAGCGGCTGCAGTGCGTCGTCGGCAATAGCGATGCCGCCGGCAAAATAAGGCCACTGGCGGATGTTTACGTTCTGCTCGGAGACAAACTGGTTTTCGAGCAACGCAAGTTCGACAACAGGCGTGCCCCGTTCACGGTTGATGTCCCCCTCGATCCCGCCGAGCGATTTCTCACGTTCGCGGTGACCGACGGCGGCGATGGAACCTCTTTTGACGCGATTCTTTGGACAGATGCAAAGTTAATCGGTGAAACGCGGTAAGCTGATGCAGGGATGTTGAGCAGGAAAGGCGGAGGGAGACCCAATGTCGTCTGATCCCATCGCGGTCAGGAATCTGACAATGTGCAATGTGCAACGCCGACTTTCAGCCTTGCGGCGCTTCGGCGCCCGAGGTTTAACGCGTGTCGAGCCGCCTGCGGCGAGCCGACGCGATCACTCTTTCCTTCGTGCGTCCGTGCCCCACGCTGCGCGAGATAGTAGAGCAGTGGAACAGTTGAAACTAGAGCATTCAGAGAGACCCAACTCCCGATCCCCCCGTCCCCCCCTTTGTGCCTTCGTGCCTTCGTGCCTTGGTGCCTCTTCGCGTCGTCCATCACAGCGACGCGGTTTTACGATCGTAGAGCTTCTTGTTGTCATTGGCATTATCGCGGTCCTGATCAGTCTGCTGATGCCCGCACTTTCCAAGGCCCGCGAGCAGGCGCGCTACGTCCGCTGGCAGGCCTCCAGCCGCGATTTGTCGATGGACCCGGATATCGTCCTCCACTGGAATCTTCAGAACGATCGGGGTGGCGTCGCGATCACGAACATGGCGGTGCAGAATCAGTATTTTCCCAGTTACAACGCCTCTGCGTTGGATGGCGTGCTGATGAACACCCAAAGCGCTACGTGGTTCATGCCCGAAACGAACACGGCTGCGCTGACGAATATGTGGCACTTCGACGGGCGGTTCAGAGGCAAGCCCGCCTTGTATTTTGATGGCACTTACAACCCAAGTGGCAGCGGCAACACAGCCCTCTTCATCGCCGATCCAAAACAATCCGCGATGATGGGAAAGATGCTGAAAAAAACCCAGGCAATCACCATTGTTGCCTGGATTTGCATCACACCGCAGATGAACCAGACCTTTGCCGGGACCAAGTTCCTCTGGTGGAGTCCCTTTGGAGGAAGCACCTCGCGTCCGGCCATCGACATTACCTGTCCTAATCAGGGGAACGCCGTCGTCGGATGGGAAACCGGTAACTCCACGGTTGCGCCCGATGGGATTTATCCCGCCTTCACCTATGGCACCGATTCGAACTGGATGATGTGGGCGTTTACCAAGGACAGCCGCGCCGGGCTGATGAAGGCGTATTTGAATGGAGTTTTGATAGCCGCGAACACCGGCATGACCAAACTGTGGATCGACTTTGAGAGCCGTTATCCGAAAAAAGCCGCGGCCACGTCCAGGAATTTTTGCGTAGGACAATTTCCCGGGAATGCCGTCTGGGTGGGAATGTTTGACGAGTTGTCCATCTTCAACGCGGACCTCGACCCCGGCAATCAGACCATTGGCTCAATCGGCCCCCGGTTTATGGATATGTACAACATGGGGGCTCCCTGATTCCCTGCCGATGAGTTCGAGGAGTTCCTGCCCGCGGTATGTTTCTGCCGGAGGCCAAATGGAAGTCCGCAGCCTATTGAATAGTCGTCCCTATCTTTGCGGAGGTGTGGTCGTCATTGCCATTATGGTTGCGATATACGGATCATCACGAACTCTGATGCAAGGCGGGCGTCCTGAACTGCCGCACGTCCAGACACAGTCGTTCTATACTTGCGATGACGGTGCAACACTGTTCGTAGATGCGATGACTCTGGTGCCGCCCTTCGACCACGACGGAAAACCGGCAGTGCGCGCGTATGTCTTTTCCTGCGACGGCGGTCGAAATCGTTGGGTCCAGTATGTCGAAAAATACACCGATCTGGCCAAGCAGCAGGTAGAGGGGAAGGCGCCTGTCGCCGACGGCGGTCCAGGTCCGATGGATGGCCTTCTCGTGAAGGCACCGGGCGCGACTGAATGGGTGCATCCGAGCGACCCCGGCGCCAAGGCTCTCATGAACGCGAAATGTCCCGACGCCTCGGCATCCAAGCCGCCGGAACAGGTGTTTCCTTGATTGCCCCAACCATGCAGAGCAATCGTATCGCAACCGCTGGTCTCTTCATTAGCGCGGTAATCGGTCTCATTAAACTCCCCTGCAACGCGGCGCCGTCGCCGCCTGGCGAAACGCGCGTTATCGATAACTTTGAACAGCTTGGCATCGACACTCGAAAGCCGCGATTCGGGTGGATTGGCACCGACCCGGCGCGGGGCGAAACAATCAGCCTATGAGATTGTTGTGGCGTCGAACGAGAGCGGCTTGACCGATGGCAAGGGAATTGTGTGGGACAGCGGCAAGGTCGCCTCGTCACGCGAGTATGGCGTCGAGTACGCGGGCACCCCTCTGGCGAAAACCAGTTCCTATTGGTGGACAGTGAGAATCTGGGACGGCAACGATCAGCCATCTCCACCGAGTTCACCAAAGCGTTTCGTTACCTCATTTTTCACGGCGGACGATTGGGCGGCGGGAATCATGTGGATCAAACCCCCCCCAGCGAAATCGAGCCTGACCGCGTCCAGTCCTCCATCGATTTTTCGCAAAGTGTTTCAAGTAAGAAAGCCCGTCAAACAGGCGTTCCTTTACATCAGCGGCCTGGGCCAGTTTGTATCATTCATTAACGGCACGAAGGTCGGCAATCATGTCATGGACCCGGCGTGGACCGATTACGATCGCACGATTGATTATGTGACCTTCGACGTGACGGGTCAGGTTCGCGAGGGCGCGAATGCCATCGGCGTCATGCTCGCCAACGGATGGCTGGGGGACAAACTTGATCGTCTAGGTACGCGCAACTTCGGCCCGATGCGACTGCGTGCCCAGTTGCACGCGATTTTTGACGATGGCACGAGCCAGGATATTGTCAGTGACCCGTCATGGAAGGTCGCGGCAAGCCCGTTGATTCACTCGGAGATCCACGGTTCCGAGAAATACGACGCCCGTCTCGAGCAGTTGGGGTGGACATCGCCGGGTTTTGATGATGCCAAATGGGTCAACGCGGCAGTCGCCGAGCCGGCGCCGGGGGTGCTTGTGTCGCAGAATGCTCCGCCAATCGTGGCGCGGCAGACTTTCGCCGCTCAGAAGGTGACTCACCCCGCATCCGGCATTTGTGTATACGATTTTGGGCAAAACATGAGCGGGCAATTCCAGATCACCGTCGATGGAGACGCCGGCGCGACGGTGGAGATTCAGCCGGGCGAATGTCTCAACGCCAAAGGCCGCGTGAACGGCGGCCGGGCGGAAAAATCAGAATACACCTTGAAAGGCGGCGGCCCGGAAACGTGGGGACTGCAGTTCAATTCGACAGGGTTTCGCTACGTCGAGCTTCGAAATGCAACGACCAAAGAACTGGGCGGAACACTCCCTGTGGTCACCGACGTCACCGCGTTCTTTGTCTGCACCGCGGCCCGCGATGTCAGTACATTTGAGGCCTCGGACGCTCGCTACGTTCAGATTCACGATCTTGCAAAGCAGACCATCCTCAGCAACACCGGATCGATTCATACGGATGGCCCGAATTACGAACGGCTTGGCTGGCAGGAGGTGGTGTGGACCACGCTCCCATCTTCTCTCTATTGCTGGGACGAGCAGACACTGTTTACGAAGATCATGCGCGACGTCCGGGATGCGCAACGAGTCGGAGGGCTGTGTCCTAACATCGCGCCTCAATGGTTCTACACCATTCATACTCCCCCCGGCGACAAATACGATGACGCGCCGTGCTGGGGATCATCGGCAATCATCTCGCCTTGGGCGCTTTACCAAGCCTACGGCGACGCAAAAATTCTTGCGGACCAATATGAGACGATGAAGAGGTACATGGCGTACCTTAAAACCAAGGAATCCGACGGATTGATCAAATACGGACTGGGCGACTGGATGGCGCCGGCAGGCAACTCGGTGGCCAATGTGGAGGGCGCTGTCTACGTTTTCGATACGCGGTTGATGGCCGAAATCGCGGCGGTGCTCGGCAAGAGTGATGACGCGAAACGATTTCGCCAGGATTTTGAGCGCGTGCGGGCCGCGTACCAGAAAGCGCACTTCGACGTAGAGGCGCAAGCGTATGTGCCGATCAACCAGGCCGATGAAGCTTTGCCCCTGTATTTTGACATTGTTCCGGAAAACTCGATCGCCGGTGTGCGCCAAGCCCTGGTCGCTGGGATTGTGCATCCACGAGCAAACGGTTCGCCGAGCGTCGGCCGCCCCGGTGAGTTTGGCCCGGTATTGGCGGACCACATCACGGCCGGCGACATAGGAGTCTCCGCGGTCTGGCAGGCGCTTGGCGAGGCGGGAGAGAATGATCTTGTACAGACCATGATCATGCAGACATCCTCGCCGAGTTATACGTATATGATCAATCAGGGCGCTACCACGATTGCCGAAGACTGGAAGTATGAAAAGACCCGCAGTCACAACCATGACATGTACGCCGGCATACTCGCCTGGCTGTACGACAGCGTTGCCGGCATCTCGGCGCTGAAGCCCGGTTACGAGGAGATTCGGATCAAGCCGGTTCCACCGGCTGGATTGAAGCATGCAGCGGCCCGCTATGACTCGGTGCGTGGACCGATCGAGTCGTCATGGAGCGTCGAGGGTTCGCGTTTTAATCTCGACGTCACGATTCCGGCCAACACCTCAGCTGTGATTTATATTCCGACGACGGACAGTGGTTCAGTGCGTGAGAGTGGCATGGCCGCCACCGCGGCAAAAGGGGTCCAACTGCTTCGAAGTGAAGGTGGAACGGCCGTCTTTTCGGCAACCTCCGGCCATTTCAGCTTTGAATCAGCAGTCGCCGACAATAAAGCCGCCAATTGAGGCCGTGAGTGTGCGGCCACAGTCCCCGGACGGAAACAGGTGGAAGAGACCGGATGTGGATGAGATCCGATTCGGCCCGCACGCAGGAGTCTGACAAATGTGCCATGTTCGAACCCGAGTTTCGGCCTTGCGGCGATTCAGCCCACGAGCCATTAAGCTTGTCGAATTGCCCGCAGTGAGCCGACGCGAACGCTTCTTCATTCGTGCCGCGGTTTACCCGCCGCGGCGGGCGCCTTTGCGCCTCGGTGCCTCGCCCCGGCACGGTTTTACTCTCGTAGAACTCCTGGTCGTTATTGCCATCATTGCGGTGCTGATTGGCCTCTTGCTGCCAGCACTGTCCAAGGCCAGGGAAATGGCCAGAAGGACGGCGTGTGCCGCCAACCTTCGCTCGCTGGGTCAGTTGGCGATCATGTACGCCAACCAATATAAGGGCCATTTCCCGTTGTGTGTGGAGGATCTGTCGGTGGGACCCCACCTCAATCCCCAATTCGTCACCGATGAGATGTATACCGCATTTGGTTTTGCCGACGTTCTGAATTCGGCCGGCGCGCCCAACGGCACCCCAATCGACTCGACGTGGGTATGCCCCAGTGCGTTATCGTCCATCTCCACCTTGGGAAGCCCGGCAGTCGTATCGCACTGGCCGAACGCTCAGTACGGGGGGTCATTCCCCGGTTACACCTTCCCGGCCAACCTTCAGACTCGCTCGCCGTATTTGATCGAATCGTCCTACGCCTACTGCGGCAATGGCCTCGGCTTCTCCGCGGTATTCCAGACTCCGACCCACCAGACGAATAACCAGCCGTCCTTCGTTCGTGATGTATTGCCCGTTCGCGTCAGCGATTCGCCGCCGATGCCCCTGTTTGCGGACAAGGTGGCGTGGCATTACCAGAGCGGCTTTATCGCCAATCATGGCGTACATATCTCCCCCGGCACCTACGGCAATCCCAAGACGGACGGAGTGAATGAAGTGTTCAGCGACGGTCACGGCGAGTGGATAGACCTGAGCGGCGTAACGCTTTTGAACCCCGGAATGGATAACCCCGGCGGGGCGTCGCCTCCCTGGGCGGCATCTGTGCCCGTCATTGGTTATCCGCAATCGCTTCCGCTGCCAAAGGGATTTCCGGCGGTCATTCACGAGGGAACCTGGAAATTTTTTGAGATGTGGTATTGGTGATTGCCATGGGACTTCGTGAACGGTTGAACCGGCATCAGGGGGTCTCGATCTTGGCATCGCTCAGCGTGGTCGCGCTCGTCGTGCTATGGAGTTACATGCGCACTTCCGAACCATCGATACCAAAACAGTTGAGTTTCTATACCGCCGATGACGGCGCGACCCTCTTTTCCGATGAGAGTAAAAAGGTGCCTCCCTTCGATCATGACGGCACTCAGGCGGTGCGCACCGTCGTATTCACCTGCGATGGCCGGAATCAGAAGTTTGTGCAATATCTCCAGAAATACAGCGGTGAAGCGAAGAGGCAACTGGAAGCCCCACATTCGTTTGGTTTGATCGTCATTGGCTTGGTCAAAAGGCCCGGCGACGGGAAATGGATATCGGAATCGGATCCAAAGGCCGCAGCCATCGAGCGGCCCAAGTGCCCGGATGGAAGTGACGCCCGCCCGGTCTATCCGTGAAAACGTCCCCTATACCCTCCTCAGGTAAAGGAGGTCTGGCTCGACTGCCGGACGAGTGAGGGAGCAGGAGATCAGCGAATGCTTTGTGCCGCCGCAGGTTCGAATGGTGCCAGGATGACAATAGCAAAATCGCAAGAACATATCGCGGAACTGCTCGAGTCCGAGTCGCGGACATATCGGGCGACCGATCTCTCCGCAAGAGCCGCCGCCTGTCTTCTGGCCGTACTGCTCATCTTCACGCAGGCGCCAGCGCACGCCGAGCCGTTGACCATCGAGCTTCCGTCGGAGGTGCCCGCCGCTGCGCCGGTTAATCTCGGCCAGGGCGCAAACAAGAGTCCGGAGGGACACATCCTGGCCGCCGACAATCGGTCGCTGCTTCTGGACGGCCAGCGGTTGATTCCCGTCGTCGGCGAGTTTCACCACACCCGTTATCCCGCCGATGAGTGGCGGGACGAACTGCTGAAAATGAAGGCGGGCGGCATCACGGTCGTTTCCACTTATGTCTTCTGGATTCACCAGGAGGAGGAGCAAGGCCGCTTCGACTGGAGCGGACGGAAGTCGCTCCGCGATTTTTTGAAACTCTGCCACGATGTCGGCTTGCTCGCCATCGTCCGCATGGGGCCGTGGTGTCACGGCGAAGCCCGCAACGGTGGCTTCCCCGATTGGGTGCAAAAGTCCGGTACCAAATTGCGGACCGCCGATCCTGCGTTCTTGCGCCTCGTCGCGCCCTTTTATCAGCAGACCGCCGGGCAAATGAAAGGCCTCCTCTGGAAAGATGGCGGCCCGGTCATCGGCGTGCAGATGGACAACGAGTGCGGCAGCCTGCGCTATCTCTTCGCCCTGAAAAAAATGGCGCAGGAGGACGGCGTGGACGTCCCCTTCTACACCATGACCGGCTGGAACGGCGTGGACATTCCCAGGCAGGATCTGCTCCCACTCTTCGGCGCATACTCCGTCGGCTTCTGGGGCGGCACGCTGGAAGATTATCGCAAGGGTTTTGTCTTCTCCGACAGCCGCGACGGCGAGATGGGCGCTCAAATGCAGACCAAGCGCGTCGACCGCTCGAAAACCATTGCCTTATTCCCCTATGCCTGCTGCGAAATCGGCGGCGGGATGATGTCCAGCTACGTCCGCAGGATCAAAATCATCCCCGACGACATCGCCGCCATGGCCCTGGTCAAACTTGGCTCGGGATGCAACATGCAGGGATACTACATGTTTCAGGGCGGCAACAATCCGGACGCCAAGCTCTCCAGCCTCAATGAACAGAAACCCAACGCGATGCCGTTCAAGGATTATGATTTTCAGGCGCCGCTGGGAGCCTGCGGCGAGGTGCGCCAGCAGTATCACCTCCTTCGCGAGCAACATCTTTTTCTCCATGATTTCGGCCCGGCCCTCGCCCGCGCGGTCCCTGTATATCCTGACGCCCGTCCAAAGGATTTGGAGGATTTCGACACACTGCGCTGGTGCATCCGCTGGGACGGCCAAAGCGGGTTCCTGTTCTTCAATAACCGCCAGCCAACCGTCCCTCTGCCGGATCATCCCGCCGTCCAATTCGCGCTCAAAACCGCGGAAGGAACCCAAACCGTGCCGAGCCAGCCGATTGCCATCGCCAACGGCAGTTACGGCATCTGGCCCATAAACCTCGATTGCGACGGCGTGAAGCTCGATTACGCCACGGCCCAGCCATTGTGCCGTTTACAGGACGGGAACGCGGTCTGGTATTTCTTCGCCGCGCTCGACGGCATTCCGGCGGAAATCTCACTCGCGGCCGATCCCTCGACCGTTACCGTCGATTCCGGGCAAAAGGAAAACCTGCCTGGGCACATCGTCATCCAGCACATCGCGCCCGGCCTGAACCGTGCCGTAAGCGTTGCTGCCGCGAATGGCGGGTCCGTCAATTTCGTGATCCTCTCCGCGGAGCAGGCCAGGGAGTTTTATCGCCTTCCGTTTGCGGGGCGTGACCGTGCCGTGCTCTTTGACCAGACGATCATGCCGGACGGCAAACAGCTTCGCTTGCAAGCGATGGACGCCAAAAATGCTGATCTCGCGTTGTTCCCAGCCCTTGCCAGCATCAAGGTCGGCAACGCCAAGCTTGATGGCCACGCCGACGGCCTTTTCACCCGCTTCGCGCTGGATGGACTTGACCAGCCCGAGAAGCGCGCGGTCACCCTCAGCCGGCAACGACCCGCAGGACCGGCCGCGACGGCTCTGAAGGGCATGGATGACGCCACTTGGAACGCCGCTGCCGTTTATCAATTGAATCTCCCCGCCTCCTCCGGGCGACGGGAGATTCTGAGAATCCACTACATCGGCGATGCCGCACGGCTCTATGTCGCGGACAAGCTCTGCGACGATAATTTTTATAACGGCGATCCATTTTCCATCGCTCTGTGGCGCATTCCCGCCGAACAGTGGTCCGCGATCCGGTTGAAAATCCTCCCTTATTCCGAAGCTCTGGGCTCCCGCCTGCCGCCGCAAGCTCTCGATGCGGTGGCCAAAGCGAAGGCAACTTCCTCGGTCGACCAGGTCAGCGCCGAGCTGATCGAACAACGGGAGCTACTGGTAAGCCCTCCATGAAAATGCCAATCAAGCTGCTTGCCGTTGTATTGCTGCTGACGTTTTCGCCGCGGACGCAAGCTTCAGCAGCGCTGAGCGTTGCACAAACGCGATGCGAATTCCGGGACGCGCCCCTGGGCATCGACAATCCTCGCCCGCGGCTCAGTTGGGAGCTGGCCAGCGAGACGCGCGGTCAGCGCCAGACCGCTTATCAAATTCTTGTCGCCAGCAGCCGGGAGGGCCTCACCGCCCAACCGCCCGACCTCTGGGACAGCGGCAATGTCGCTTCGGATGAGACTCAAGTCGAATACGCGGGTAAAGCGCTTGTTTCCGGCCAGGCGTGCTATTGGACGGTGCGCGTGTTCGACAAGGACGGCCGGTCATCCCTAAGCGACGCCGGCCACTGGACGATGGGGCTTTTGGGGGCGGATGACTGGAAGGCAACGTGGATCGGTGCGCAGGAGCAAGGCAGCACAAAGCCCGGACAGGCCGCTGCGTTGCCGATCTTCCGGCTCTCATTCGAGGTTCACAAGCCGGTGAATCGTGCGCTGGTTTATCTGTGCGGATTGGGGCAGCAGGAACTGCATCTCAACGGGCACAAGGTCGGCGATGACCTCCTGGAGCCGGGCTGGACGAATTACCGCAAGACCTGCCTCTACATTACTTACGAGATCGGGCCGCAACTGAAACAGGGCCGCAACGTTCTGGGCGTGATGCTCGGCAACGGGATGTATAACGTCGGGGGGCCGCGCTACACGAAATTCAAGGGAAGCTTTGGACCGCCCAGGCTGATTGCGCAGATCGAGATCGATTACGCCGATGGCAGCCACGATCGGCTCATCAGCGATCGATCATGGAAGTGGGCGCCTGGCCCGATCACGTTCTCCGGCATTTATGGCGGTGAGGACTTCGATGCACGGCGCGAGCAGCCGGGTTGGGACGCGCCCGGTTTTGACGATACCGACTGGAAGCCGGCCGTGGAAACGACCGGGCCGGGCGGAACGCTCCTGGGAACCAGTCATTCGGCTCCGCCAATCCGGGTGATGCAGGTCTTCAAGGGGCAGCTCATCAAGCAGCGGAGGCCGGGCGTCTGGGTGTACGATCTGGGTCAGAATTGCGCCGTTATCCCGCACGTCGTGGTCAGCGGCTCCGCAGGGCAAATCGTCAAGATCACTCCCGGCGAGTTGCTCAAGAAGGATGGTACGGTCAGCCAGGGAAGCTCCGGGGGCGGGCCGGCGTATTTCCAGTACACGCTGGGCAGCGGCGAGGCGCAGTCGTGGTCGCCACGGTTCAGCTATTACGGCTGCCGCTATCTCCAGTGTGAAGGGGTGCAGCCGCAGGCGGTCGAAGGCGATTTCATCTCCAGCACCTCGCCAGAGGCCGGTGAATTCACTTGCTCCAACGAGCTGTTCAATCGCACCAACACGCTGATCCGCTGGGCGATGCGCAGCAACATGATGAGTATTCTCACTGACTGCCCGCACCGCGAGCGACTCGGCTGGCTCGAGCAGGATCACCTCGCCGGGCCGTCGCTCATGTACAACTTCTCAATCCCGGCGCTGACGGCGAAAATCTGCCGGGACATGGCCGACGCCCAGCTCGACAACGGGCTGGTTCCCGACATCGCGCCGGAATACGTGGTCTTTTCCGGCGGCTTCCGCGATTCCCCCGAATGGGGCAGCGCCGCTGTTCTTCTGCCCTGGCAGCTTTACCAATGGTACGGCGACGCCCAGGTGCTCCGCGAGCAGTACCCGACCATGCAGCGATACGTCGCCTACCTCGGCTCCACAGCCAAAGAGCATCTCGTCAGCCAGGGGCTGGGCGATTGGTTCGATCTGGGTCCGAAGCGCCCGGGGAATGCCCAGTTGACGCCGACATCACTCACCGCCACCGCGTTTTACTACCGCGACCTGACGGTTCTCGAGCAGACGGCCAGGCTCCTGGGCAAGGCCGATGAGGCGGAGGCATATCACAATCTTGCCGGCAAAGTGCGCGAGGCGTTCAACCGGTCCCTCTATCATCCCGATACTCACAGCTACGCCACGGGCAGCCAGACGGCCAACGCTCTTCCGCTGGTCATGGGCTTGGCGCCAGAGGAAGATCGGGCCGCAATCCTCCAAAATCTTGTGGAGGGGATCCGCGCACACGACAACCGTCTGACCGCTGGAGACGTCGGATATCGATACCTCCTCAAGGCCCTGGCCGACGGCGGCCGCTCCGATGTCATCTTCGACCTGAACAATCGTTCCGACCGCCCCGGCTACGGATACATCATTAAGACTGGCGCCACGGCGCTCACTGAAGGATGGGACGGGAGCGCGTCTCAGGATCACTTTATGCTTGGGCACATCATGGAATGGTTTTACAGCGACCTTGCCGGCATCCGTTGTGATCCGGCCTCCATCGCCTTCAAGAAGATTATCATCCGACCCACCCCCGTTGGCGACGTCATATGGGCGAAGGCGCGCTACGAATCCGCGCGAGGCATGATCTCCAGTGAATGGAGGCGGTCGGGCGATCGCCTGACGATGGCCGTAACCATTCCGCCCAACACAACTGCGAGAATTTATGTCCCGGCCGTGGAACCGGGGTCAGTCACGGAAAGTGGCAAGGCAACCGGCGCCGTGCCCGGTCTTCAATTCGTGCACATGGAAAATGGGTGCGCAGTCTATGAAGTAGGCTCTGGCGCGTACGAATTTTCGGTCCGGCACTGAATAGGAGAACGATTCGCGGCTGATGCAGTTGCAGTCGAAGCGTAGCGTATGTCGCGCCAGACGCCGAGCCGCGGAGCAGGCGGCATTATGTTGCACGAGAGGGAGACCCGATCCTGCGAATTGAGGTTACTTTGTCCCCTATACCCAGAATGTCGAGACGTGAATTTGTCGCCGGAGCGGCTTTGCTTGGTGCTTCATCTCTCGTTAGTGAAGGCGCCGACTCGGTTCCGGCACCAGCCACTCAGCCGATCTCAGATTCTTCGTGGTCCTCGGATGCCCGCAAGGAGGCGGCCGACCAACTGCTTCATTACTTTGGCAAAACTGCGCCGCAGTTATTGCGGCCCGCCCAGGGTCTCCTCGTGCATCCGAGCATTGCCTGCAGCCTGCCGGGCAAGGCATATGCCACCAACCTTTGGGATTGGGACACCTTATGGACCACGCGCGGCCTCTTCCGCTTCGCCGCAATCTCAAATGATCCCACTTTTCGCAAAAAGGTGGGCGAGCATGCCATCGGCAGCTTCAGGAATTTCTTCGATCACCAGTCGGATGAAGGCCGCATCCCCATGGTGATCGACGTGCATAGCGCCGATCCCCTTGGAGCCCTGAAGAAGGACAGGAACAAATCGCAAAATCAAGCCAAGCCGGTTTTTGGACAACTCGCACTTCTGTCCACAACTGAAACCGGCTCCGTGGACTGGCTGGCTCCGTACTTCGACAAGCTCCTGCGTTTTTATGCTTCGTGGGTTTCCGGTAATCAAAGTTCGGTTGGACTTCTGGTGTGGGGAAACGATGTCGCCATCGGAAACGACAACGATCCGACAACATTTGGACGACCGTTCTTTTCTTCCGCGAATCTGCTGCTGAACTGCCTTTTTTATGAGGACCTGAAAGCGGCGACGGAATTGGCGCGCCGGCTCAAGCGCGCCGATGACCAGCAGCGCCTCGGCGCCCAGGCCGCCGCGCTGGCAGAGAAGATTCAGAAATGTTGCTGGGATCCGCGCGATCAATTTTATTACACCGTCGACGTCCAATGCGTGGATCGGCGCAAGGAACTGATTCGTGGCTTGAAGACGGGCATGGATATGTCCTGGCACTGTTTGCCCCTGCGGGTGCAGACCTTCACCGGCTTCCTGCCGCTCTGGTGCGGCCTGGCTACGGCGGATCAGGCCAAGGCGCTGGTGCAGACCAATTATCTGGCGGATGATCGGCTTCGCGGCAACTGGGGAGTCAGATCGCTTTCGTCAAAAGAGTCCATGTACTGTCTTGATTTCAGCTCGAATCCCAGTAACTGGCTCGGCCCCGTCTGGATCATCGTGAATTATTTTGTTTGGAAGGGACTGAGAGATTCTGGCTTCCACGATGAGGCGAGCGATCTGGCGGACAAGACGCTGCGACTCCTCTCCACCGATCTGGCCAAAAACGGCTCGTTGAACGAGTACTACCACCCCGACACCGGAGCGGCGTTGAGTCACAAAGGCTTTATGGATTGGAATCTGCTGGTGCTGGAGATGATCTGAGTTCCCTTCCTCGCCGCGATCAATCCCCAGGCCCCTCGCGAGCTTGTCTTGGTACGCGACCAATGGACACCGGCGCACATGTGATTTCAGAACGACTGGCCTATCCCGCTAGGTTCCCCCATCTGATTTCGAAACAATCGGACCTGTCCATTTAGGTTCCCTGTCCCGTTAGGTTCCCATCAGGTGACTTACCGCGCTTGCCGATTGGTAGTGGCAACCACCTCGCTGCAATCGGCACTCGTGCCGGCGGCGTTTGACGCGGAGAGGGCGTAGCCGTAAGTCGTGTTGTTCGTGCAGCTGGCGTCGGTGAAGGTTGTTTCGACTACACCATTGGCGAGAGTTATGGCTGGAAGGGGAATCGAAGCGCCGCCGCCGTCGCTGACCAGAATTGAGCGTCGGATGGTATAGCAGTTGGCGCCTGCCGAGGGCTTCCAGGTGAGCGTGACGGAATGATCCCCTGCGACAGCCACCGCTGCTTGCGGCGCGAGCGGCGCAGTGGTTGCCGCGGATGCGGATGGAGTCACCTTCGCGCTGGCTGGGGAATCCCCGCTGGCGCCAACCGTATTGACGGACTGCACGGCATACGTGTAGATGCCGCTGTTGGATGCAGCAGTGTCGACATAGCTGGTGTGCGTCGGACCGCTGCCGCACACCGGACCTGTGACGCCGGAGGCCAGAACGGAATGCGCGCCGCTGTCGCCTGTTCCACGGAGAATATTGTAGCTGGTGGCGCCTGGAACCACGGGCCAGCGCACGAGCGCGCAACCGCTGCCCGGGTAGGCGATGACCTCCGCCGGGGCAGGCGGCACATAGCCGGTGAGTTCGAGAACGGATGTAGTCATACATCGCATGATTGGCGAAATATCCGCCTCTGCGCATGTCGAAGGTGATCGTGTTAGGACCTTTTTTCAGCAGTGTCACGGGAATCGTGAAGCGAATATCCGAGAATGCTCCATTGATCTCTTCGCGAATACTCGTGTCGCTCTTGGAATAATGTGGCACAAATCCGCGCGCGCCAGCGATATCGGTATCATTCAGGCGGATCACCAACGGGCCCATGTAGTCCGATGCAATCGCGAGGTACAACGAAGCCTTGGCATCCGGCCGCGGCGCCCGGGCAAGATTGAAGGTGATCGTTGACATCGATCCCCCATAGTTGCCCTGAGCATCGGGGACCACCGGCTGAATGAAGTTCCAGTCGGTGGCCCAGCGACTCTTCCCGACCGTGTAATGAGGACCAGCGGGAAAATCGAAGCGGTACTGGAGGAAGCCGCTCCACACAGGATTTGGCGCGGCGGGATCAGGGCTCGTGTCCGTTCGCCAATAGTCGTCGCCGTGGCGAAATTCGCGGGCCGTTCGGTCAGGAACTCCGATCTCAAAGACCGTGGGGCCCACGCGCGCAGGCGTCCATTTGACAACGCCGAGATCCCGCGTGCCGCCCCCGGTCACTTTCACGCTGAACGGTGAAATTGGAATATCGATCATGCCCGGCGCGGCGTCGCCGAGAGATTGTGATTGAAAAGTTCCCGCCGCGCCAGGGCCGAAGGCGAAGAGCGTGTAATCGTCATCAGCGATGACACCAGGAATTACAAAATTTCCATTTGCGTCGGTCTTCACCCAGAATTGATATGGCTTGGCCCATTGCTGAAAATCGACGACGCCGTCCGTCGAGCGCGGCTTGCGCGCGACGCCGACCCACAGGTCCGCGGGTGCAGCGTTGGGATTGAATCGATCTTCGATCTCGATTCTGCCCTTGATCGTCCCACGGCCCGATGCGGGAATGTACGCCGGGTTCACGAACCACTTGTAGGGCCATGCCGATCGCTCGGCCGCGGCCTGCGCTTGGGCATCGGCAAACAGAGCGGCCGCCGCTTTGCTCGCATTGGACACGTTGGCGGCAATATTGTTGCAATAGAAAAAGTACGGTCCGTAGCTCTTTGTCCACTCCTCACCGGCGTCGCATTTAGTGTCCAGGCCCATCTGGTAATGGCTGCTGTTGAACATGTTCACCATCGGCGCGTCCATGAGATCGGATTTGAGCGGTCCGCCGGCGTAGAATTCCGCGCTTCCCAGGACGTTCCACACGCCCACGTTGTGCCCCTTGAAGCCGGCCGGCTCATTGGTCACGCTGCTCCAGCCCCACGCCCGCTCTTCGCCGACATGCGCGCTCCACTTGTATTTGTCTTCAATCTGGCCGGCCGCAAAGCCCGATGTCCAGCGGGTGCATTCCTTGGGCGCGCCTGCCACGCCCGCTGACTGCCCGCCGATGTTGTATTGATGGCTCCGTTCCTGGTCGACGCTCTGCCACGTGAACGTCGGCGACAGATAGACGTTGGTGCGAATCTCTCCCAGCCCCATCGCCTGATCCGCCTTGCGGTGTTTGAGGATGAGCGTGATGTAAAACCCCGGCGATCCCCTCAGCATCGAGTAGTGAATCTCCGCGACTCCGGACGATGGCGACGGGCCCAAAAGCGCGATTTCCGCATACTCTCCCTTGAGGTGCGCCGAATCGCCGATCGCGGGATTCACCACGGTCTCGCACTGGAAGGGCCCACCCCCGACTCCTCCCAGTTCCCAGTAAAACTCTCCACCGCGCTTTCCGCCTGCAAGCAGCGGCAACGTCGTCTCTCCCGCACCGTTGTCGTACGTGTAGTTGATCCGGGGGACGGCGGGAGATGCCTTATCGCAGACGATCGAAACGATCCCGTTGCTCAGGGTCATCGTCTTGGCGTCGGATGTCACCGTGACCGGCTTCCCCCCGTCCCGAACACCCCCGGCGACATTGCCCGAGCTGAACGCGCCGCTCAAGTGCAGGGCGACGCAGGCGACGATTGATAGGATGCGAAGTTTCATTGGAATTGGCGATACATCAGTTGAGCCGGTCGATCTTGAAGGCCAGGCCGGCTCCAGTATCGCGGGAATAATGGCCGGTGTCCGAAGTGAGTCCGAACGCCGCGCGCGCCGGCGGGCAGGTCACGACGAACAAATACCCCGCGAGGATGCCGGCCCTGCCGGCCGAAACGCTACGTCGGCAGTAAGCTTGAGTTTCATTCTATGGCTTGACGATCTGGGTGCGTGACGGATTCGGCGGCACAAACGGTGTCATGGGCATCTTGCGCCATGGTCGCGGTACACCGCGACATCGGCCGGTACTCCGGTCGAACACGCCCGAGCGGAGCGTCCTCTACTTTTGAGAGCAAAAAGATCGCTGCGCTCCTGCTTGTTTGGCCGGAGTACCGGCCAACGCCGCGGGTACCGCGGCCATGGGCAGGATGCCCATGCCACTTCAATGCGGCGTCACGCACCCTGACGATCTTTGCGTCTAGCATCGGTCACGCATTTGCTGCGTTCTCGATCCGTTTTGCTCGTCGTCGACGACCCAAGATCATCGGTAGCGCTCCGCCGAGAACCAGCAGTGCTGTCCCGGGCTCGGGGGTAGCATTGTAGACGACATCCAACGTTTGGCTTCCGCTGAGGCCATCAAGCTGGAGCGAGAAGCTCGATGCGATCGGAAACGAGCCGCCGTTTGCGGTGACGAAGTTGCTGGTGTCCAGGGTGAACAATCCGGACGTCCCGGGATTGCCGGTGTTGCTGGCTGTGGCGAGGGTCCCATTGGAGATCCCCGACGCACTTCCCACGCTGGCAATCACCCAGTCATAATTCAGTGTCTTTGTGAAACCACCTGTCGCGCTGGGAGCGGTCAACGTGATCGTGAAGGGGCTGCCATTGGTCGATGCGACCGTCAGCCCGGACATATTGATCAAGTCCCAATTCGTGCCACCAGCCTGCGCGGTCGGCGTGCCGCTGGAGCCGGTCCCGGCTGCAACAATTTTCGCTGTGTACGTGCCGCCGGTATTCCATGTCTGGCCACCGGTTGTGAGATTCCCGACCGTGCTGGCATCGGCGCCGACTGCCAGGGTGGCTGTGCTGTTGATTGCAACAGTTCCGCTTCCCAGAGTGCTCGCGTTGGCCGTCCGCAGTGTGCCGGTCATGATCGTTGTACCACCTGCAAACGTATTCGCGTTGTTCAATAGGACGGTTCCGGTGGCGCTAAACGCCGGGTTAGCCGTGCCAGTTCCGGTGCCTGGTACCAAACCAGCCACATTGCCGTTCGCCGTGGAGCCGGCAATACCAATTGTGAGCGGTCCGCTGCCCGCGGCTCCGCTGATTACGCCAGGAATCGTCAGAGTAGTGCCGAATTGCGCCGCTAGTCCACCACCATTGCTCCCCAGGAACACTGCTCGGTTGCCAACATTTGTTCCTGCGCTGATGAGGCTGAAACTATTAATGGCACCCATAAGTGTGCCTCCATTCAGATTGACTGAACCTACGCTACCCCCCGTTGTTCCAACGGTGGCCGGATTGGAGAGCGCGGCGCCAGTATTGATCACCGTGACGCCGCCATTGATATAAGTTGGTCCCTGCGCCGCGCTGTTGATTTGGGCCGAGTCGTAGACGCCCGAACTGGAATTTGTCAGCACACCACTTGAACTGAGATAATTGAATTTGATGCCCGTCCCCGCGACGGGATTCAGGAATACCGCGCCGGAACCCGAGATCACCACCGAATCACCGGCGTTTCCAGTGGCGAAGTCTGATTTGCCGTTCAGCCCCAGCACGAATACGCCCAAGGTATTGTTCTGCACGATTTGAGTACTCACTGCGCCGTTCAGTCGTATCTGGTCGATGCCGGCATTCACCTGACCCATATTGGGCGTCACTAAAACGCCACCGGTGGCAAGAGTGTTACTCACCGTAATATACGGCGCATGTCCGCTATTAAACCGGATTGAGTCAACCACTGCATTGCCACCACTGATTCGAACATCACTCGTCCCGTTGAGCGTTGGAGCTTGTTGCGTAGCGATATCCAAGTTCGGGGTTGTAAAGGTATTCCCTGCATTGTTTCCAGGAACTGTATAAAACCCGCTGACTTGCGAGCCTCCGATAATCGTGCTCCCCGCAGCGCCGGCGGCCGTGTCCGTGGAGGCCCAATCATAGAGCCCGACGGTTGCATAGTTGTTCGTGTTATTACCGCCCGCGAGAAGTCCTCCGCCGGACGCTACTGCAGCAGTTAGGCCGGTCGAGCTGGTGGTAATGGTACCGGTTGCATTGACAGTTGTGGGAGTGATGACGCCGGACCCATTAGTTGCATAAGTAGTGGTAAGTGGGCCGCTAAAGACTACACCGGCCCCAGCCGTGAGCGTGATCGTCGCCAACGAAACCGAGGCCGAGCCGGTGGCCGAGATCGTGGAAGCTCCTGCTGCGACCGCCCAGCTCCCGAACGACTGAGTGCTGGAGGCGCTATTTCCGACCACGCTTAACGTGCCGCCGCCGAGGTTCAGGGGGGTGTTATTGATGATATTGGTCGTCGGTGCGCCCGAAGCGGTGAAGTCGAGCTTCAGCGTGCCCGCGTTTACCGTTGTCGAGCCTGGATAACTGTTCGCGCCGGTAAGTGTCAACACACCAGAACCGATCTTGGTCAGGCCGCCGGTTCCCGAGATCACGCCGGCGTAGGATGTACTGGTGTTGTTGCTGCCCACCGACAGAGTATTCGCATTCAGGGTCACGTTTCCCCCCGTCGTGCCGCCGCCCGCGAGCGAACCGATCGTCGTGGAAGAGGTCAGGTTGAGGGTCGCACCGCTTGTGTTGGCTAACTTCACGGCCGAATTCCCCAGTGCCGTGGTGCTGCCCAGGGTCAGCGTACCTGCCTGGATGCTCGTCGTGCCGGTGAAGCTGGAGTTGGTTCCAGAAATGGTCATGATCGAGTTGGTGCTGTTTTGCGTGATGCTCGACACCGTGGCACCGAGCGTGGAAGAGATAGCGAACGGCGAAGCGCCGGTGGCCTGGTTGGTGATGGTGACAGCCGCCCCGGTTCCAGAGGCACCGCCGATGGTGCCGGTGGTGAGGTTGAAATTTGCAAAGGAGCTACCGGTGGAGGCATCAACGATGGCAATGGCGCTGCCGGATGCCCCAATATTTCCGGAGATTGCGTCAATTGTTGTGGTGCCCGTTGTCTGGTTGTTTTCCAGATTGAGAGTTTGCGCCGTCGATGCAGTGATATTCCCGGTGATCGAGACGGTACCCTTCTGTGGGGAACCAATGTCGAGGTTCGTGTTGGCAATCACGATGTTGGGCCCGACCGTCAACACACCGGAGTTGGCGTTTTCGCCGATGGAGGCGTTCGTATCGCCGAAGATGTTTGTAGCGGTACCGCCAGTGTTGTCCAGCGTGAAAACGTGCGTGCCGTCCGAGGTGAAAGTGCCGGTGTGGCCGCCGCTAGCGTTTAACTTGATTGTGCCGACGGTAAGGTTCTCATCTAGCGTCAAAGTGAAGCTTGCTGGAGTGGTGGCTGCCGAATCCATCAACAGGTCGCCCTGGCCGGGCGTCCCCGAAGGTGTGAGTGTGACCGCGCTGAAGTTACCGGAAGAACCTGCCGGAATTGTGTAAGCCGTATTTGCAGCCCAAATCGCGGGACTGAAGGCAGCCGTCGCTCCGACAGCGGTAAGAACGGCCGCACAAGCGCGAGTCAGTCGCCGGCGTCGGACTTCTAATTGCCGGTGACTCCGTGATTTGGGAGATATGCGGGTTGCAGATATCGAAGCTGCGCGATTATTCGTCATGATCCTCTCTCCAGTCGCCCCGCCATAAGGCAGGCGCATCCATTCCGTCTTGTGCGGGCGTTCCAGCCGCTCACCTGCCGGCCACGGGCGCGGTGTCGTTACGTCTAATGCTCCGCGCTCCATACGGACCGAGATCCGCCACCTCTGGCCTTCAATGGGATATCTGCGCGGCATGGCCAAACTGTCACACGCCCAGGGGCCTGCTCAGAACGTTCTCCGACACGGTGTCAGACCGCCTCCTATTGATGACTGTCGCATGCCGTAAAAACTCAACAAAAAAAAGAGGAACCCCTTTCAAACCGTGAGAACATAGAGGAACTGCGACGCTATGGGCGTGCGCGTTTTTCCGGTGAACCGGGGTTGAATCCCTCTTCTGTAGCGGCGACGCTGACGCCGGAACATCGTGGAGGAGAATTCCGGGGTCAGCGCCCCCGGCTACAGAGTCAAATGGCATCCCTCCGGATATTCGCGCACGCCCACAAAAATCCGCTCTGGTGTTTTGATTTGCCGGCCTGCGACAGTCTACTGATAGGGGTTGTTGCGTTCCGTCTCGAATGGCCCTTCACATGCGCCCACGATGAAAGAGGACCAGCTAGTTCGACTTCTGGTTTCCGAGCGGGTGAAGGTCCTGGCCTTTATCCGGTCGATGGTCCGGCGCTACGAGCTGGCGGAGGACGTCTTTCAGGACATCTGCGTGCTGGCGATCGAAAAGCGCGACAGCATTCGCGATGAGGGACATTTTCTCAACTGGCTGCGGACCGCGGCCCGACTGCGGGCGTTGAACGTGCTTCGCCAACAGGGGCAGCGCCATCTTTCGCTCGACGACGATCTCATGGAAGCCCTGGAAGTGGAATGGGAGGGACACGATCAGGACGACAGTGAGCTGATGGCCGCCGCCATGCGGCGGTGCGTGGACAGACTCCCTCCCAACGCGCGTGGCCTCATCCACCGACGATATACTGAAAAGGCCAAGTACGCCGATCTGGCAAAGGAGTTAAATCGCCCGGTGGTGAGTCTCTACACGACATTCAGCCGGATTTACGCGGTGCTGGCTGATTGCGTTTCCAGACAGATCGCACTGAAAGGTGGAGAGCATGTCTAAACAGCCCCCCGCCCGTCTCTCGGAAGCAGACCCCGAGTTCCTGCGCTTGTCGCTTTGCTACCTGGAGGGCGAACTTGGCACGGATGGCGTTGAGAAGCTCCAGGCGCAGCTCAGAACAGATCCCGCCAAGCGCGCGGCATTTGTTCGATTATGTCTCACCGGGTCGGCCCTGATTGAAGCGGTTTCGGAAGGCGCCAGCACCGGCAGTGGCCCCGCGGGGGACCAAACCAAGCTAGATGACTTGCCGGAATGGCCGCGACGTGTTGATTTCAATGAGTCGATGATTCTACCGGCGCTGAATCCTGAGCCCGAACGTGACGAAACTCAGTCGGCGCTGCCGGCGGCTACCGTTATCGTGCCGCCGGCACGATCACTTCGCATCCTTCGATCCCGCTGGCTCTGGGCCGCCTCGATCATGATCCCACTGCTGGCTGGTCTTGCGATTTATTGGCAGATTGCCCGGCCGCGCTCCTTCGCGACCGTCGCATCAAGTGTCAATGCACAATGGAGCGGCACGACCGGCGCGCTTCAGGCGGACCAACGACTGCCCGCAACGCCGCTGGTTCTGGAAAGCGGTGTCGCCGAGATCAAATTCGACACCGGCGCCACGATGGTCGTTGAGGCGCCGGCGCGGTTCCAAGTCCGGGCCGCCAACGCTGTCGAGCTGACTGCAGGTCAGCTTACGGCGAAAGTGCCGCCCGCCGCTGTCGGTTTCGCAGTTGAAACAGCTATCACGCGAGTCGTCGATCTGGGTACGGAATTTGGCGTGGAGGTCAGCGCCGACGGATCCGACGCGATCGAGGTCTTCAAGGGAAGTGTGCGCGTTGAGCCGCGAATTGGCAATTCGTCAGCCACTCTGGTGCTGACTGAAGGTCAGGCTGCCAATGCAACGGGGACCGATTTGAAGATCGATCCCGCCGGTGTGCAGCCGCAACGATTCGTCCGAAATTTGAGTGATGAGCCGACCACGTTGGACGTTGTCGACCTGATCTCGGGCGGCGACGGCACCACCCGGCGGCGCGGAATGGACATCGATTCGATGGGTCACGTGGGGGTGTTCGAGCAGGTGGGGGATGTCGCGGGCGACAACATCTATCACCGGATCACCGGCACGCCGATCCTTGATGGGTGTTTCATTCCTGACGGAACTCACGGGCCGGTACAGGTCGATTCGGCTTTGCATACGTTCGCATTCCGCAGCACCAGCAACAGGAGCGTGCAGAACATCTGTACCGGCGGGCGCATTCCGTCGCTGTCGGGCAAGAGCGCGCCGCTGCTGAATCGATACGCCGGCCCGGAGCACAGCGTGCTTTACATGGTTACCAACCGCGGCCTGACCCTGGATCTGGCGGCGATTCGCCGATTGCACCCAGGTATTGCACTGGCGAGCTTCCATTGCCTGGTAAGCAGCATTTTCCCGGAGGCTTCAAAACAGCCGAGGGGGAATTTGTACCTCATCGTCGATGGCCAAGCGCGCTTCCAGAAGACGTTCTCGAGTGTGAACGGCGCATTTCCGATCGAGGCGGCGCTGCGGCCCGATGACCGGTTCCTCACCGTTGCCATCACCGAAGCGGGGCGGGGCCTGATGGAAGGAACAATGCTGGCCGACGCCGTTTTGAAGACAACTAGTCGCCTAACGCCCTGATGAATGCGAAGATGCGCCAGCGACATGACTTGAACTGGAGGTTTTATGAAAGCCGATGGCAGACTCAGTTTTTCACCCGGAAAACCATCCCGAACCGGATTTACGCTGGTCGAACTGCTTTTCGTCATTGGAATCATCGCGCTGCTCATCTCTATTCTTCTTCCGGCGCTATCCAATGCGCGGCGCAGCGCGCAACAGATCACCTGTGCAAGCAATTTGCGCCAGATCGTAACGGCCAGCCTCACTTACGCGCTGGACTACAAGGGCGGGTTGCCTGAGCGATGGCGAAATGAAGCGAGTCCGGAAGGCCCCAACTTCAATGGCTGGGGCGACATCGGTTCTCTGGGGACGCAGACCTGGGCTTGGTACAATTCATACAACTACGATAACCACGCGGCGCAGCACATCACCACTGCTAATATTGGCCGGTTGGTGTCGCTCGGCTATCTAAGCGGCGGCTGGGTGGTGGACGGCGCAAACACCAATGTGCCGTGGCTTTGGTGTCCTTCCACTCAATCCGGCGCAACCGCTTCCCCTGCAAACGCGGTCTCCAGTTACTTTTATAATCCGCACCTCCGGGCAGGACCCAATGGCAGCGCAACACGCTTTACAAAGTTGAGTGCCTTCCCCAGAAACAGGGCACTTGTGATCGACAGCATCTGGTGGCCTGACTCGATCACTCACACGAACAACTCTGGATCAGCAGGGTGGAACATGGGTTTCACTGACGGCCACGTCGAGTTTGTCGAGAGCAGGGAGTTGTACCAATACATCCAGAGCAATTGGGGTACGAACGGTTACAATCAGGTCTGGGAGGCGTGCGCAGCCATCGACTTTTTGGAGACAAAGGCCGACGGACTGAATCCATTCAAGCAGTCCATCATGGTCCAGTCCGCGAACTACGACTTCGCGAACAACTATGGAATACGCTCTTTCGGCAACAACCGAATCCCGTACGGCACGAACGAACTGCCAGACACATTACCCTGACGGACACGCTGATCATTCCATTCAAATCAGATCCTGGGTTATGGGAATATGGCGATGGATATCCGGAGACTGCTTTCAAAAAACGGGACATCCGCGGTGATTGTCGCCGCCGCGCTGATTGTGATCGGCGTCCTGCTGATCTGGCGCCAACTCTCCCACAGCGGCGCGAATCTTCCGTCCATCACCGCGAAGGACTTTTATTCCGACGATGATGGAAAGACATGGTTCGAGGACGATGCCGGCAATGTTCCACCCTTCGATCATAACGGCAAGCTAGCGTATCGCGTCGAGGTCTATCGATGCGATGATGGGAAGCCTTTTGTGAGCTATCTCGCCGGATACGACGAGGACGACAGGCAGAAGATTGCAAGCGCGCCGTTGGAACGCCGTGGATACGTAAGGGTTGAACTTCATGAGATGGTGAAGCGACCCGGCGTCGCTGCCTGGATCAAGCTGACGCCGAATACGGCAAAGGAATACGAGAAGGCGCAGAGGACCGTCTGCCCTGACGGATCGACCCGGAAGTTGGTTCAGGTGATGCCGTCTTCCCAATGAGTGACTCAGTATTGATTAAAGCGAGATGATCTCCGCTCCCGTCCAACCGGAATTCCCCACACGCTTACCGACCGAGGGTTCGACATGAAACCGCATCGGATTTCAGTTCTCTTTGCCCTCTTTCTTTGGGTCTGCTTCCTCCGGCCCGCCATGGCGGAAGGACCGGCCTACTCCCCGCCGCTGACGGCACGGCAAACTCTGGATTTTAACGTAGGCTGGAAGTTCGTGCGCAGCGATGCCCCTGGCGCGGAAGCGGCGAGTTTCGATGACAGCAAGTGGAGCACCGTCAGCACGCCACACACCTGGAACGACACGGACACCTACCGCTCGTTCATCAGTCACAGCAGCGGCGACAAGAGCGGTGAGTACATGGGGGTGGGATGGTATCGAAGGCACTTCAAACTACCGGCCAGTGCGAAAGGTGGGAAAGTCTTCCTCGAATCTGAAGGAATGCGACAGGCCGGCCGGTTCTTTCTGAACGGCCAGCCGGTTGGCAAATGCGAAAACGGCATCACCGGCGCGGGCTTCGATCTGACGCCATTTGCCCGCTTTGGTGACGAGGAGAATGTTCTCGCGGTCAAGGTGGACAACTCGAAGGATTATCAGGAAGAGTCAACCGGTACGGGCTACGAGTGGGAAGGGAGTGCGTTCAATCCCAATTATGGTGGACTGAATCGAAGATTGTGGCTGCACCTGACTGGCAAGGTCTATCAGACGCTTCCGCTATTCGAGAACCTCAAAACGACGGGCGTGTACGTGTATGCGGAGGACTTCAATGTTGCCGCGAAGACGGCGAAAGTGACGGTCGAGGCGCAGGTCTGCAATGAGGAGACGGACAATCAATCGATCACGCTGAACGTCTTCGTGGTGGATGGCGCGGGAATTGTGCGGGCGAAGTTCGGCGGTGAAGCATCGGACCTGGTGAATGGGCAAAAGGACGTGGTGACGGCCAGCGGTCCGTTGACGGGCGCGCGCTTCTGGAGCGTCGAAGATCCGTATCTCTACGATGTCTATTCCATCCTCCTGGTCGACGGGAAGCCGGTCGATGTCTGCAGGATAAAGACCGGCTTTCGCAAGGGTGAGTTCAGGGGCGGAGTGGGGAAGGGGGGCCTCTGGCTCAACGACAAGTTCGTCTACCTCAAAGGGTACGCGCAGCGCTCGGTCAACGACTGGGCCGGGCTTGGGCAGGCGTATCCCGAATGGATGCACGATCTGACCGCTTCGATGATTCGCGCGAGTCATGGCAACTATGTTCGGTGGATGCACACCTCCCCGCAGCGGGTGGATGTGGAGGCACTTGACCGCGCGGGCATCGTGGAAATATGCCCCGCCGGCGACAAGGAAGGGGACGTTGAGGGTCGCCAGTGGGAGCAGCGGGTGGAGGTGATGCGCGACTCGATGATCTATTTCCGCAATCAGCCGAGCATCCTGTTCTGGGAAGCGGGCAACAATCACATCAGCGCCGCACACTTGCAGCAGATGCTGGACCTGCGCAAACAATACGATCCGCATGGCGGCCGCGCGTTGGGTTGCCGATCGCTCAACGATCGCGAAGCGACGCCGATCGCCGAGTACTTCGGCGTGATGATCGGCCAGGATCCGCGCACCGACAAGCTGAAAAGCCCGGCCGACTTGTTCCGCGGCTACAGCGCCGAGCGTCGCGATCGCGCGCCGTTCCTTGAGGCGGAGGATTTCCGGGAAGAATCTTCGCGGCGGTTCTGGGACGATTTTTCACCGCCGCACATGGGGTTCAAGCCGGGACCGAATGACACCTGGCATCTGAATTCAGAGACGTTCGCGCTGGCGGCAGCAACACGCTATCACGACTACGAACTGAACAAGATTTCAAACACCGATCCGTCTCATTCCAAGTGGGCCGGCTACGCCTCGATCTACTTCTCGGATTCGAATGCTGATGGGCGTCAGGACTCCAGCGAGGTCTGCCGGGTGAGTGGGAAAGTGGATTCAGTCCGTCTGCCGAAGGAAGCTTATTTTGTCTATCGCGTGATGCAGAATGAGTCTCCCGACTTACACGTCATCGGGCATTGGACCTACCCCCGGGGCACACACAAGACCGTGTATGTTGCCGCCAGCCATTGCGACTCCGTGGAGCTGTTCGTTAACGGACAGTCGAAGGGAAAGCAGAGCACGCCCACCGACGGCTACATCTATTCCTTCCCGGAAATTGTTTTCGTCCCAGGCGAGATTAAGGCAGTCGCTATCTCGTCGGGGAAAGTGGTCGCTCAGCAGAAGATTGAGACGGCCGGCCCGGCAAAGAGTCTGAAACTGACGCCGATCACCGGACCGGGCGGCCTAAAAGCGGACGGCGAGGACGTTGTGCTGTTCGATGTCGAAGCGGTCGATGCGCAAGGTCGCCGTTGCCCGACGGATGAAGCACGGGTGGATTTCAAGCTTACGGGTCCAGCCATCTGGCGTGGGGGATATAACAGCGGTATTCCCAACTCGACGAACAATCTCTATCTGAATACCGAGTGCGGGATCAATCGCGTCGCGGTTCGTTCAACCTTGCAACCCGGCGAGATCACCCTCACGGCAACCCGAGAAGGATTGGCGCCGGCGACGGCGCGGATATCGAGCACTGTAGTCGGGGTCGGTGACCCCGATCCGGCGTCATCGCCGCCGGCTACAAATGGATCAAGCGCTACTCGGTGACAACGCACGGTAACTCGCAACGAAGACGCAATGGCGGAAGTCGCAGGAGTCAGACTACTCCGCTCTGAATTATCCGGGGCGGCGCAGATACAGATTGTTGACTGGAGTTGTGTGTGCAAATATCCCGTTCGATCTTGAATCTGATTTCAATCCTCGTGTTGTTGACGTCTTCGGCGGTCGCGGTCGAGCGCGTCAAGCCGGACATCACGCCGGTTGCGCCAGTGCGATTCGAGAAACGTGGCGCGGTCTATTTCGCCGATTTTGGCGAAGACGCTTACGGCAGCTTGAAGATTGATCTTGCCACGTCCGGTTCAGGCGCGGACCTGCCGGCCGAATTGAAGGTGCGCCTGGGCGAAAAGTTGGATGCGGGCGGCGCGATCGACCGCAGCCCGGGCGGCTCCGTTAGTTTTCGCGAAGGCACCTTGAAACTGCAGCCCGACAAGCAAGGTTATCAACTCGATCTTCCTGCAGTGAAACATCCAAAGGGAAATGCGTCCGAACCAACTCCGGGCCTCGGCGAGATCGCTCCATTCCGTTACGCGGAAATCGAGGGCGAGTCATTGCCGCGCTTGGAAAAGACCGGCGCGATCCAGTTATTCGTTCACGCACCGTTCAATGACGGCGCCTCAGGCTTTGAAAGTTCGGACGAGATGCTGAACAACGTATGGCATCTTTGCAAACACACGATTGAGGCGACATCGGCTTTTGGCATTTTCATTGACGGCGACCGCGAGCGAACGCCATACGAAGCGGACGCTTACATCAATCAGCTTTCGTTTTATGCCTGCGATCTCGATCCGCGCGTGGCCCGCTGCACGTTCGACTATTTGCTGCAGCATCCAACCTGGCCGACGGAGTGGAGCTTCCACATGCCGATGATTGCCGCCGAAGATTACATGGCCACCGGCGACATCCAACTGGCGCGCGATCACTGGGATGCACTCAAATCCAAATTGCTGATGGACAAGGCCCGCGCGGACGGCCTGCTGCGCGCCGGAGCGATCGTGGATTGGCCGAAGGCCTACCGCGACGGATATAGCGGCGATGAGTCATTTCCCGGCGAGAAACGCGGTCGCCAGTTGGGGCCGGAATACAACACTGCCGTAAACGCATTCTATTATCACGCGCTGCAACAGATGGCGCTGCTTCGCGCGCTTTCGAACAAGGAAACCGACGCGACTCAGTTGGAATCGAAGGCGAAACAGGTTTACCAGTCATTTAATCGCGCCTTCTTCAACAAAGAACGTGGGCTTTACACCGACGGCGAAGGCAGCGCGCACTATTCGCTTCATGGGAACATGTTTCCGCTGGCTTTCGGACTTGTCCCCGAACCCTGCAGAGCCAAAGTCGTCGATTTCGTGCAATCGCGCGGGATGGCGTGCAGCGTTTACGGCGCACAGTATCTGCTCGAGGCGATGTTCGCCGCGGATAAGGACGAGTACGCCATCCAGCTCATGACGGCCAAAACGGTGCACAGCTGGTGGCACATGATGGAAATGGGCTCCACCATGACTCTGGAGGCGTGGGATTCTGCATCCAAACACAATTTGGACTGGAATCATGCGTGGGGTTGCGCCGGCAAACATCATTTCGCGTTATGTCCTGGGCGTACGTCCCCTTGAGCCGGGTTACACGAAAATTCTCATTGCTCCGCAGCCCGGCGCATTGAAATGGATTCGCGGCAAGGTGCCGACTCCGCGGGGCGCGGTGAGTGTGTCGTGGAACAGTGACACCGCAAGTCTCGACATTGAAGTGCCGCCGGGTGCGACGGCAGCGGTTGAGCTGCCCGCCCGCTCTGGCGCCAGCGACGACATGATTCTCGACGGAAAAGTCGTGAAGGCAAAGCAGTTGAACGCGACGCTCATGGTTGACGGGATCTCCGCCGGCCCTCATCGCGTCAGTTCAAGGGCGAACAGCGCTCGTTAATAGACTATCGTTGTGACCGGCGTTCCTGCGCCTGTTGAGCCTGCAATTCCGCAGTCGGCTCCAGCGACTGCCCGGCACGCTCCACGAGCTGAATTGTGTCGTCATTGGGCGCTTGTCCCGCGCCGCGACGGCTTGTGAAGCGAACGTCGGGCAGTCGTGAAATTGCCTGCCGCAATGCGCCTTCCCACCTCACGCGAATCTTGCTCAGATCCGGATCGTCGTTTTCAAACCGCCGATGACGGGTGATGTCCAGTTCGTCGGGAAGATAGGCCAGCAGGTCGATCGGCGGGCCGACCGTAACATTCGATTTCATGGTCGAGTCGAGCGAAAGCAGCGCATACTTGGCGGCTTCTTCGAGGGTGGTCACATCGTATCGGATACCGCGATCGAGGATCGGCCGGCCGTATTTGGTTTCCCCAATTTGAAGATAGGGCGAATCCTCGCTGACCTGCAGCGGATTGCCCTGCGGATAAATCAGCATCAGGCTGGGCGGCTCCCCTTTGACCTGGCCTCCGAGAATCGTGTTCACGTTGAAGCGATAGTCGTCGCGTTCCAGCGCAGCGCGGTCCATGTCCGAGACGCGGCGAACCTGCTCGCCGATCACCCGGGCCGCGTCGTAGAGAGAACTCGCCGAGGCCAACCCTTTTCCGGCGTCGAAGTCACGGCGCAGCAATGTGAGAATCGACTGCGTGAGCGACAGGCTCCCGCTGGTCAGCGCGACGAAGACCCGTTCGCCGGGCTGAACGAACGTGTGCATCTTCTTGCAGATGTTGACCTGATCGTACCCCGCGTTGGTGCGCGAGTCCGAGGCCATCACCAGCCCATGTTTCGTTACGATCCCAAGGCAATACGTCATCTCTCCCGAGTCCTTTCGAGCGCGAGCCGATATCCTACCAATCCACTTGCAAAGCCGGTAGGGCGAGCGTGCGGGCGCCGCAATTCAGTCGTTGACGCCCCACTGCGCGCTCCGCTACGCTCAGAGCCGGAAAGGACCGCGCCAGAGACCAGAAAGATATCATGCTGATTCACATCGGCTTCGAGCTGATTTTCGATATTCCCGCTCCGGTTTCGATGCTGGTGATGCTTTACACCCATCCCGAGCAGGCTCACGTCCTGCAAAAGCCTCAACGGCTGATCGTCGAGCCCAAGGTAAAGGTTGAGGATTTCAAGGATTGGTTCGGGAATCGGGCCGCGCGTCTGATCGCGCCGGCCGGGAAATTTCGCATTCTCTACGACAACGTCGCCCAGGACAGCGGCCTTCACGAAGCGACGATTCACGGTGCCCGCCTGCACCCGGTGGATGAATTGCCCAAGGACATTCTCAAGTTCCTGCTCGCCAGCCGATATTGCGAGGTGGATCGGATGCTCGACACCGCCTGGGGACTTTTCGGGCAGACGCCCCCGACGTGGGAGCGGGTCCAGGCGGTCATGGACTGGGTCTTCAACAACGTGACCTTCGGCTATGAATTTGCCAGGTCAACCAAGACTGCATACGACGTATTCGTCGAGCGCAAAGGCGTCTGCCGGGACTTCATGCACCTGGCCGTGACGCTGCTCCGCGCGCTGAACATTCCCGCCCGCTACGCGACCGGCTATCTCGGTGACATCGGCGTCCCCCCGCGCCGTTCCCAATGGATTTCTCCGCGTGGTTCGAGGTCTATCTCGGCCATCGCTGGTACACGCTTGATGCCCGTCACAACGAGCCGCGCATCGGCCGGGTGCTGCAAGCCCGCGGCCGCGACGCATGCGACGTGGCGCTGACGACATCGTTTGGCGCAGCCATATTGGAAAAGTTCACTGTTTGGACGGAGGAAGTGAAGTAGACGCCACGAAAAAAGTCCAAATGTCGAAGCTAGAATCCTCGAATTAAAATTCGACTCTGATTTCGAGTATCGTCATTCGGATTTCCAGCAACGCCTCCCCATCCTCCCCCTTCGTGCCTTGGTGCCTCAATGCCTTCGTGCCTTCCCCCGGTGCCTTCCCCTTATTGCTGCTGTTGTTCCTGCTGATTCGCCAGCGCCAGCGCCCTGGGGCCAAATCTCCCCTCCGACAGCGTTGGGATCGGCAGCGATTCCATGCGCTCGGCCGCCAGCTCCGAGGGGATCTGCGTCAACTCCTCGCTGTGCACTGTCACATCGATCGATTCCTTCGCGTTCCCGCGATACAGGCCCTTGTTGGGCGGCACGTCGTTGAAATTCCGGCCGATGGCGACTTTGACGAAGTTGCCGCCGACGATGCAGTTGTTAGCAGGGTCGAACCCGATCCAGCCCGCCGTGGGAAAGTACAGTTCGCACCACGCGTGGGTCTGGGTGAAGCCGCGATATCGCTGGGCGTCGGGATGAATCAGCCCGCTGACATAACGCGCGGGGATCTTCATCGCGCGGGCCAGGGCGATCATCAGATGACTAAAATCCTGGCAGACGCCCGAGCCGACGTCGAGGATGTCGGTGATCGGACTGGCCGCGGTGGTGACGCCCTTCTCATAGGTGAATTTCTCGTTGATGAGATGGAGCATGCGCAGCGCCAGTTCGCCCAACGACTGGCCCGGTTGCGGATGAACGATCTCGATCAATTCGCGGAGCTTGGGCACGTCGACGATCGGACCGCCAAACTGAAGGAAATCGTAGAAGCTGTAATCGAACGACCCCGGCGGAAGCGGCCAGGTGTCGGCAAAACGCTCCGGCTGCTTGCGCGGCCGATCCGTCTCCACGACGCTGGTCGCGACGATCTTGATCTGGCGATGCACCGGATTCACGGAGAACGCGTGAACCGTATTCCCGAGCCAGTCAAAGTAGCTGAGCGCGGAGGTCGGCGGGCCCACCGCCAGGGTGAAAGACAGCCGATGCTGATCCTGCTCCTGGCGCGGGGATACCCTCAGCTCCATGACGGATTCACTGATCAGCGAGGAGTACGTCAGATCGGTTTGGTGCTTGATTTTCAGAAGCATGCGTTAGGGTGCGGTTGGCCGTCTGTTGTCGCCGCAACAGCGTGGATTTGCAAGCTGCATGATCGGAAAAGCCGATCGCGGGGTGTAGCGCTCGAAAGTGGCGATCGGCTCCGAGTAGGGCGGGATTCATCCCGCCGATTTGTTGGCCGGCTGAGAAAACGGCGGGATGAATCCCGCCCTACGATCGCAAAATCTGCAATCGCCACAAATAAAAGTTACACCCCCGATCGCGTCGCCCCTCTGGCGCGTTATACGCGAACGTCCAGTCCCGATTGAAAATAGTGCTATCGAGTTCATTGAACGCTTTTAGCGACACCGCCGGCGATCGTCCCCAGGAACCCCAGAAAGCCGCCGGCTCTGCCGGCGGGAACTTCCCGTTGTCCCGAAGCAGTGTTATTAGTACGAACGCGCAGAAATTCCCGCCGGCGGAGCCGGCGGCTTTGGGGCAGCGGGTTCGCGCGCTTCTGCGATCAGCTTTTCCATGACGGCGGTTACCGAAACGGCGGGCTCGTCCATTGATCCGTTGTATCGGCCCTGTAGTGCCATCTCACGGAGGTCATCCAATGCGGCTGCAGTTTCCACGATCGGTCCAGTCCCTCGGCGCGCTGCTGTTCGTCGGGCTGCTCGGAGCGGCCGTTGCGGACCGGCCCTCGGCAACGACGGGCAACCTCGTTGCCAACCCAGATTTTGAGACGCGCGGCCCCGATGGCGCACCGGTTGGTTATGCGCTCGCGGGCGCCGTTGAGTATCGCTTCCTCGGAGACTTGCATCGTGATTTTTCGAGCTTCGGTGTCGCATTGCAATCCGCCAAACGTCAGAGCGGAGGCCCGCCTGCCGGCGAGGTTGCGCAGGTGGTAACCGGAATCGACGCGGCGGCTGGACGATGGTTCCGGTTTACGTTTCGCGGGCTGCCGGAGGAAAATTTCGCAGTCAGAAATGACGACCTGTATATGAAGGTCTTCTTCCTGGGGGACCATGGGAGCACTTCCTACGATGCCAAGGAAATGTCAATCTATCCGCAAGTGGAGGAAGCTCGCCGGGATCTGACCGTCAACGGCGTGCGTCACCGCAACGGCGCGGAAGCTTGGCGGACCTACCAGCTCGATTTTTGGCTCCCGTTCCCGCAGGTGACACAACTTCGGCTCTGCGTCGGCTTCGGGCATGGCGCCGCAACGAACGCTGCCAACTCCGAGTTCTTTGTCGACGATTTCAGCCTCATCCGGATTCCTGAGCCGGTCGACGCGCCCAAGCCCCGCGCGACCCAAACGGTGGAGACGACTGCGCCGCCCGGCAAACTGATCGCCATCGGCGGCCGCTGGTTCTACTGGGCGAAGGACAACGAGGAGTCGCCGCCGAAGAAATTCGACGCGTCCAACGCGGATCGGCTTCTCTATCACGACGCTGTCTACAGTGCGCCGTTTGCGGGAAACATGACCGCCGTGCTGCATGCCGGGGAGAAGGACGATTCGGGCGCGATCGTCACTTCAGATCGTGTCGTGCTGGACAACGTCACGGTGAGCTTTGACGAAACGACCATGATCATTCACTCGCGCGGGATTCCGAATCACCCCACTGCTAAGTTCCCCGCCGAGCGTTCTTCTGGAAATGGGAACCCCAATTCCATCCAGGAGCAGGACGAGACGTTTTACCTTCCGCTGGATCCGAAGGTGAATCCGAGGCACTTTGTCACGACGACAGACAACTCCAATCATGCCCTGCCGATGGGGCCCGTCGGCATCGCCGTCAACGGCGTGGTCTTCTTCAATCCGTTCGACATGGGGAATCGCGATGCCAGCGATCTGATGGACCGCTGCTGCGGCCATCCGAATCAGGATAACCTGTACCACTATCACAAGTATCCGATCTGCCTGAATTCCCCCTGGGCCGACGACGGCAGCAAGCACTCGCCGCTGATCGGCTGGGCCTTTGACGGTTTCCCCGTCTACGGTCCCTACGAAAGCAAGAATCTGATGGCCAAAGATGCTCGCGGCGAACACGCGCTCAACGGCTTCAACCTGCACTTCGACCCCCAGCGCGGCTGGCACTATCACGTCACACCCGGCGTCTTCCCGTATCTGATCGGAGGATATTGGGGCACGGAAGATCCGCGCGACAAGCAACGCCCGAATCATCCCGCCGGCGGAGGCTTTGGGGGCCGCGGGGGACCGCCCGGTTTCGGCGGGCCGCCTGGCGGGCCTCCATTCGACCTTCCTCCGGGTCCGCGTGACTGACGGCTCTCGGCTGGATCATCCCCGCGTTGCGATCACAACGATCTTGTCGCCCGAATCGACATCGGGCGGCCGAATAGACGAGCTTGCCGCCGCGATCAGGTTGTAGGACCCCGCAGCCAACGACGACGGCGCCACGAAGCGGAGGTTCACCAGCATCGAACGCGCGGGCCGCAGCGCGATGCGCCTTCCGAACGAGAGAATCATCGGATCCGAGGCGTCGAGCGTGGTATCAGTCGATGAATAGAGATTCAACGTCAGCACGCCCGAGGCGGTGAAGTTGCCGGTATTGGTGATGCGAATTTCGATCGACTTGCGATGGCCTGGATTGACGGCCGTGCTCTTCTGAAGTGCCTTGGCGTCGAGATCGACAATCGGGGCCGCAATGCTGACCGAATCGGACGCGACGGCATCGGCCGGTGCCGTGCCGGCGCCGGTAGCGGTGACGGCGGCGGCGAACTGATAGCTGCCATTGGGAACGTTCGTGGGATACTTGAAGTGGACCACCACCTTCGATGCTTTGTTGGCGGCGACATTCACCTGATCCAGCGTCACGGTCTCAAACGGCGTGTCACTCGCAGTAATCGAACCGTCGGTTGTGGTGTAGAGCGCAACCGAGAGAGGCCCGCTGAACGCGGTGGCGCCGGTATTGAACAGCCGCAGCGTCATCGAGCCGATGGTGTCGCCCACCGCGGAAACCGGCAGCGAGGAAATGATGGTCGCCTCGATGGTCGAAGGAGGCAGCACCGGCGTCGTCGGAGGAGTGGGCGTTATCGGCTGACTCCCCGGCGAGATGTCCGCCAATGCATCGACCACATTAAACGCCTTGGGCGACCCCACGCCGGTGAGTTGGTCGTACCCGGGCGTGGCGGCTTCGAAGAAGTTGCGCGGGTCGATGATGTCGTTGAAGTCGGATGTGTAGCTGGAATAGCCGCTCGTCCCCGGCGCGCTGTACAGGCTGTAGATGATCGGGAGCGTCTGCGACACACCGTCGAGCGTGCCGAGACCCGAGAGGGCGCGTCCCTGATTCGCGATCGCAATCAGCCCCGCCCACTGCGGCGCACGGCGCTGGTGCCGCCCACCACCTGCCATCCGACGTACCCGCCGTCAGGATACGAATCGAAGACTGCCACGCCGGTATTTGGATCGGCAACGTACGCGACGTCCGGGGAGCTGCGCGTTCCCGCGAAATCGACGCCGTTCTGATAGGAGGGAGTTGGCTCAATCTCGCTGTAGCCCCCGCTGGTTCCCACCCACGAATACTCCGAGTTGTAGGTGCCGTCCGCGCTGGTGTAGAGACTGGTTCCGCCGACGGACAACACATTTGGGGACACTGCCGGCCATTGAACGCCGGAGAACGTTCCGCTGTCGCCGGCCGATGCGATGAAGGTGACGCCGCCGTGACCGGAAGGAGTGGTGAAGTCGGAGTCGTACTGCGTTTCGCCGGTGAATTCCGTGCCGTTGAAGCTGAAGAATTCGCTGCCGCCCCAGCTCATCGAGACCGCCGAGACGCCCGCCACGTGCCGGGCGTAGTTGACTCCCGCCAGCAGGGCGGTGAGGGTTGCGCTGTTGGCCTCAACGAGCAGAATATTCGCCGCCGGCGCGATGGCATGCGCCCACTCGACGTCGAGCGAAATCTCCCCGGCCCACCCCGGATCGTTTGCCGGGAGCGTCGATCCGCCGCTCTGATTCACGACTCTCAAGCTCGGCGGCGCGCTGATGCCGAACTGCGCGTCGAACACTCCCAGATCGCTGGAAATATACGGCGCGTTGAAGGCATCCACGATCGCGATGGTCTGACCGCTCCCGTTGCCGGTCACCGCCCCGCTGTTAAAGGTGACGCTGTCAAAGCCGTAGGCTTTCTTGATCTGACTTGGCGTGAACCCCTGCACCGTGGTCCCGCTGGACGCATTTTTCAGAATCTGCATGTCATCGTGCAGATAGATGCTCGATGCCGCTGACAGCAGGTGGCGCGACTCCAGCGTCTCGAAGGCAGGCGCACGATGGATGCGGCGGGGTTTGTGACCAATTCGAATTCGATGCATACGTTTTCTCCAGCGCCTCTGACGATCCGCCGCTAACGGTCCGCTGTCGCGAGCTTTCGTACAGACAGCATGATCTTAGCCCCGCTCAGAAACATTGCGCACAAGCGATACCCCCGCCAGCGAAATTGTTCAACAGGGCATCGAAATCTTCCAGTTATGCACCGATTTTGGCAATTGCGGCAAGCTGCGACGCGCCTAGAGCCCGTTTTGCAACCCCCTGCTCTAGTGCAGAAAGTACGCTTTCTGCACCGCGACAGCAGTCTCCGCGATCGCGTCCTGAATCTTCTGCAAATAGCTCGGCAGTCCCTCGCTGAAGATCTCCGACGGCTCGGCGTATTCGAGCTGCGCGTTCAGCCGGCCCAGAATTCGCTCCGCCGGATCGATCGCCAGCGGGTTCACCTCGGAGCGAATCGCGGCGATCGCGCAGTGCGCCATCATCACCCCATAACGAATGCTGCGCGGAAAGTGGCGCTCGAGAATCAGATAGGAAGCCACGCGCGACGGGTCCATGTCGCCGACGTAATTGCGCCGATACCCTTCGATCGAGCAGCAGCTTCGCAGGACCGCCATCCAGTGAATATTGCGCAGGGCGTTCTCAAGAAATTCGGTGTCCCGCAGAATGTTGAACTTCGCCTCGATCACCCGGCACGTGACATCGACGCGCTCCAGGTACTTGGCAAGCTGCGCGAATTGCCAGCGCTGATCGTGGGCGAGCGTCTGATCGGTCAGCCCCTGATAGAGCATCGACCCGATCATCAGTTGCCGGTAAAAGTCGTCCGAAGAGTCCTCGAACCGGGCCGGCGCTTCATCGGAGGTGATCGACCAGTAGAGCGTGTTGAGGCTTTCCCACATCTCGGCCGAAATGTTCTCGCGAATGCCCCGCGCGTTTTCGCGGGCGCGGGTGAAGCAGCTCACCAGGCTGTTGGGGTTGTCGTGATCGAATGCCATGTAGCGCTGAATGCGCGGCCCGATGTCCAACCCGTCGGCGGGCGGCGGGGGCGTGTGCATGATCGTCAGCACGCTTTCCCACTGCTGCTGCTGCAGGCGCGGCGCCAGATCGCCCACGTCGATCAGCAGATTGGAATTGACCAGCAGCAGACGCGCGATGTGCTCCGCGCGCTCCACATACCGGCTCATCCAGTACATCGCGTCGGCGTCGCGCGCCAGCATCGGCCGCGCGGCGCGGTGCAGCGAAAGCCGCGGAGACACCTGAACATTCATCTCGGTCATGAGCTGCCTCTGGCTTCGGCCGCTTCCGCGGTCTCGGAAATCGTCGGTTCGGATCCCTCCGCATCCTCCAGCACCCAGGTATCCTTGCTGCCGCCCCCCTGGGAGCTGTTCACCACCAGGCTCCCCTTGCGCAGCGCCACGCGCGTCAGCCCGCCGGGCATGACGATCACTTTCTCGCCGTACAGAATATACGGCCGCAGATCGATTCGGCGTCCCTCAAAGCGGTCCTCGACAAGACTGGGATGCTGGCTCAATTCCACGACCGGCTGCGCGATGAAATTTCGCGGGTCGGCCTTGATCTGTTCCGCAAATTTGTCCTGCTCTTCCCTGGTTGACTGATGGCCCATCAGCATTCCATAGCCGCCCGATTCGTTGGTGCTTTTGACCACCAGCTTGTCGAGATTCTCCAGCGTATATTTGCAATCCGCCGGCTTGGCGCAGATGTACGTCGGCACGTTAGGAAGTATCGCTTCCTGCGACATGTAAAACTTGATCATGTCGGGAACGAACGGATAGATCGCCTTATCGTCGGCGACCCCGGTGCCGACCGCGTTGACCAGCGCGACGTTGCCGCACCGATACGCGTTCATCAGCCCCGCCGAGCCCAAAATGCTGTCAGGCCGGAAGCAGAGCGGATCGATAAAGTCGTCGTCGAGCCGGCGGTAAATCACATCAACACGCCGAAGCCCTGCGGTGGTCCGCTTGTAGACAAACGAGTTGTCGACAACCAGATCCTGCCCCTCGACCAGATCGACGCCCATCTGCCGAGCCAGAAAACTATGCTCAAAATAGGCCGAGTTGTAGGTGCCGGGAGTGAGGACCACGATGCTCGGCTCATCCGTCCGGCTTGGCGCGACGTATTTGAGGCACTGCAGCAGATTGTGCGGATAATCCTCGATCGCCCGCACGCGATACGCGCTGAACAGCGCGGGAAAAACGCGCTTCATCACCGCCCGGTTTTCCAGCACGTAGCTCACGCCGCTCGGCGTGCGCCCGTTGTCCTCCAGAACAAAATATTTCCCCTGCTTGTCGCGAATGAGATCCGTGCCGCAAATATGGATGTAGATGTTCCGCGGAACATTCACGTGGAACATCTCCCGCCGAAACATCTTCGCGCCGTAAATCAGCTCCGGCGGAATGATCCCCTCGCGCAGAATGCGCTGCTCGTGATAAATATCCTGGCAGAACAGATTCAGCGCCGTGATGCGCTGGGTCAGCCCGCGCTCGATCAGGTCCCATTCATCGGCCGGGATGAGCCGGGGAACCAGGTCGAACGGAAAGATCTTCTCGACGCCCCGGCGGTCGCTGTAGACGGTGAATGTGATCCCCTGATTGCGGAAGGTGAGGTCCGCCATGCGCACTCGCCGCGCAAACGCCGCCGGGCCCAGCGCCTTGAGCCGCGAAGCCACGGCGGAATAGTGCTTCCGCGGCTCGCCCGGCGCTTCGAACATCTCGTCGAAGAGCCCGTTGACCTGGTACTGCTCAAACATCCGCCAAAAAGTCCAATCTCCTCTGCGTCCGGAATCCGCCGGCGGCCATTTTAGGGCGATGGCCCACCGGAGCAAGACATACCGCATGTTTTTGCCGCCCCGATGCCGCGGGCGTGCCCAAACTCCTGACTCCTGAACTCCTGGCTTCGTGCTGCCGGCTTCTCCACCGCCCCGATTCACGCCGTCAATCTACGAAATCCCCGCCTCGCGATGCGACATTTACTGTCGCCCCGGATTTTGCCATCCGGAAGCCCGCAACTCAGTTCACCCAAAAAAATGGCACGTAATGTCACGAAATGTCACATTATTTGTCCCAGCCCGGCATAAGCCAACGCTTCAAACCGCGCTGCCCCGTTTTGCGGCGGTTCATGGACTCGCGAGATCGCCAAGCGGCTGGGGCTCAGATCTTTGATGCGGGACTCATGGCGGCCAAAAGACAAATCGCAATCACCGGCGACGCCGTCAGGCGATCCGTGCCACAATCCGTCAAATCGGATGCGATGTTTACCGCAGAGGAGGCGGAGGAGCGCAGAGGGAAGGGAAAAGCGACTTGCAGCCTCGTCGTCTTTTCTGCCTCAGCGTTACTCTGCGCCCTCTGCGGTGAACTTTCCACATTGGTTAGCAGAAGACGAGCAACGTGCGGGAGAAGACCAGACGTGCGGTTTTGGGGGAATCAAACGGGGACGGCCGCCTATTTCCAAACGGCGGCTGATCGGCTCAAGTGGAGAGATGCCGAGGACGGCCCGCATCGCTCCTGGTGGAATCGCGTACCATGGGCTGAATCGGGGCGTGGGGCGCAGAAAGCGTGAGGCAGCGATGAAAAATAATAGACGGCTGTCCCCGTTTGATTTCCCGGTGGTTCAAGGCGACAATCCAGCAGAGCGGAGTCGCACGGCAACGCCTCTCCCAAGAATCATGCAGCGGCGCAAACCGCGGCATGCATCAGTCCGAGCGGGACACCGCCCCGGCAACTCGATACAATCCCCATAGAAACTGACGATCGGTTCAGTTCAACAGACTTTATCCAGCGTGCGACGAACCGGTTCCGTCTGGTCATGGTTTTGGCCGCACGCTGCATAAAGTCCTCTTCGTTATGCGGCAACGCGTGCTCGACTACTCGACCCCGTCGCCAGGGAATGTATCGGAGAGCGATCGTCGGCTTCGGCGTTCGGCTGGGCATCTTGTCCTTGTAGTTGCCATCATCAACATCGTCTGCATCGTCCTGCAGTTCGCAGCGGGCAGCAATTACCAGCGGGTTGGCGCGATCTGGCTATCCTGCTTGGCGATCGATTGCATGTGCGTATTAGGCTCCTTTGTCCATTTCTTGCTAATCCAAACTGGCGCGTCCGGCGGGGCAAAAGCACTATATCTTCTGGCGATTTTCCTATGTCCGGCAATCGCCGTATTTATCGATCTTGCCGTCACATTTTTTCTTGCCGGGCCGGTCTGCTAGGCGATCCGGAGTTGCGGCATAACCCCGCGTTGCTCTGGACCGTCCCGCGTCGCGTCGTTAGCTTGTCTTCAGTTTCACGTTCCCGGCCGCGTCGCGTGGACGGCCAGAGAACTCTATCCGTTGAAATCGGGGTAGGGAAGGCCGGTTTCCCGGCCTCCCCTCCCGCCGAACCGGACTGGCGGTTCTCCCGCATCCGGCTCTCCAGTCAGTGGGTTCCCGTTCGAGCGGGTTGACAGGCCAAGCGATGGGCTTGTAACAGCGAGAAAAGTCCCAGCTTGGCAAAGTATGCATTGGGCCAGCGGTAGTGGTCACGACCACCGCCACGTCCACGCCCGCCGTGGCGTCGCCGCAAGATGCTTCGCAGCCTCATACGGATCCACGCGTCCAGCGGAGCGAACGTCTCGCGTCGGCTGTGTTTGAAGTAGCCAAACCAGCCACGCAGCGTCTGATTGACCGTGCCGATGATGCAGACCATTCGAGTGCCGTTCCGACGTTGGGTCTTTTCACGAATGGTGTCTTTGAGTTTCTTGAGGCTCTTGCTCCCGGGTTCTCTTTGACCTTGGCCAAAGTGATAGCCCAGGAAGTCGAAGCCCTTTTGTCGCTCATCGACGATTCGTGTCTTCTCCGGATGCAGCGTCAGACCGGCTTGCGCCGTCCATCGTTGCACCTCGGCCAGCGCCCGCTCGGCCTCCTCTTGGCTCTGACACAGGATCACAAAGTCATCCGCGTAGCGCACCATCTGGAATCCCTGCCGGGCCATCAGATGGTCCAGCGGGTCCAGATAGACGTTACTCAGCAGTGGGCTGAGCACCGCGCCTTGCGGCGCGCCGGATGCGGGCGTCCACTGGTCCAGTCCTTCCAGCACGCCTTGCGTGAGGAATGATTCGATCAGTTTCAGCACTCGTCCGTCGGCCACCTTCTGGCTCACCCGCTCCATTAACTGCCGGTGCGGGATCGTGTCAAAGTAGCTTTTCAGATCCGCGTCTACCACGTACCGGTATCCGTCGTCCAAAAGTTTCTGCACGTGACGCAGCGCGTCTTTGCATCCCCTTCCGGGGCGAAAGCCGTAGCTGTGCTCGTGAAAGTCCTTCTCGAAGATCGGTTCCAGCACGTGACGCAGCGCGCCCTGAACCACGCGGTCCTGCACAGTCGGTATCCCCAGCGGTCGCCCCTGGGCGCTGCCGGGTTTGGGGATGTAGCACCGGCGGATCGCCTTGGGCCGATACGTCCCGGCCCTCAGTTCTTCCGTCAGATGCTCGATGTGCTTTTCCACATGGCGCTCGTACTGCTTCACCGTCACATGGTCCACGCCTGCCGCTCCCTTGTTGGCCGCCACCTTACTCCATGACGACCAGAGGTTGCTGCGTTTGTAGACTTTATCAATCAGGCTGAACCAGATGCCTCCTTTGACCCCTTGTTCAAGGGCCTGCAACATGCGCGCTGTCCAGACCGATGGTTCCGCCCATGCCCATCGCGAGCCTGCGCCCGCGATGCGATGGGATTCTTCGGCTTGCTTAGCCCCGAGTCGGGGCACTCGCGCCGATTGTTGTTCCATTGGTCTATTCATCCCGCATCCACTTTCCTGCGTCCCTTGGCTCCACGCCCGTTAAGGCGTTTCGTCGCTACTACGGACGCTCTGACTCCTGCCCCGGCGGCTCTTCGACGCCGACTGGTTACGGCGTATGAACTCCGTTCGCTTTCCGGAACAGGTCTCCCTGCTTCACGCACCAGCACTTCCAACCATTCCGACTCCAATCACCCTCACGGCCCCGGCATCGCTTTACGAGAGGCTCGTCGCCTCTCTGCACGTTACCCTTCAGCTCACCGGGCTTCCCTTGAAAGATGCATCGCTCCCTCGCGGGTCTGGACTTCGCCACTTTTAGGCAGGCTCGTCACCGTTTCAGGCCGAATCGAGTTCACTTGTGTTTCGGACTGGTCGTTCACCTCCAGTTGCTCTCCACCTGGCCTCACGGCCACGCAGTTACTTTCAGTTACGGGCTGGAGAACGCTATGCCCGGAGAGGACTTGCACCTCTCTATGCTGGTACGCTCGCAGGCGCACCTAAACCGCTGCGCGGTGGGAGCAGACGCAACCTTCACCTCTGTATTGCCACGTGGTCCGGCAAAGGTGAGCGGGCGTTTCGATCTGTATTTCGGCGCAGCCATCGCCTTGGCCGGGATCACCTGCAGCGGGCTGACGTACTGGTCGGCAACTGCCGCCGACGGTGGTATCTGGACGCTGTACTACGGCATGATTGCCTGGGGCCTGATTTAAATGTTCATCGGCTTCCGGAAGACGCGCGCAGGGCGCACGCCGGACGCGTGATAGCCAGCCGCAGCGAAGCAGCAAGGCCAGAAGCGAAGAAAGCGGCCCGCAATTCTCTTTGTTTGTCTTTCCTTCGCGTCTTTTCTTCGCTCCTTCGCGGCTCTTCAGTTTGCGGCTTACCGCGCGCAACAATCTGTAAAAAGGCTTCGTGCGCCGCGCACATTTTTTGTCGCCTGCGTTTTTTTCGCAACAATCTCTCTTGCCGCTCGAAAGGACGCGTCCCAGCAAGCGACGAAAGAGGCAAACGCATCCGGCGTTCGGAATGCCATTCGCGGATTTGGCAGTTGGACGCACGGAGCCACTATCTCGTCGCGGCATCCGCGGAGGATATTTCTTCCTTTAGCAGCGGTGCAAAAGTCGCCTGCCAATAACTCTCGAACGCGTGCTGCCGTTTCTGCACCATATCGAGGAGCAGGTCCTCTTGCTCGGCGATCACGGGGCGAGGGTCAAGCGTGACCGCGACTTCGCGGACTTGGCCGTGACGCAGGATTTGGAAGCGGACGGTAGAGCCGGCGTGATGCTGCTTGATGTTTTCACGGAAGCTGTCGGGATCGATGAAGCCGAGCTCGGGCATGTCGGCGATTCCGATAATAACGTCGCCGTTGCGGAGCGCTCGCGCGCCGCAGAATCCCGGGACGCGGTTGAGCACCAGAATTCCTTTGTAGTTGCGATCGTCGGCGGCGCCCTTTGTGGACGCGATATCAACGGCGCGGGTCTGGATTCCCAGAAAGCCGGCATCCGATTGTGAGTCGTAGTGGTCGCCGGAGAGATAGACCTGGTTGACGATGTCGGGCAACGCTTCGACCTGCGCGGGCGTCAGCGGCGATGCGTCCTGGACGATTTTGCGCAAAGCCGGGAGATCGTCCCGGCGGAGTTGCATCAACCAGGTTGACGCCTCATCGCGAACGCCGGGGTCGTCATCGGAGAGCTGTTCGAACGAGCGCTTGATGGCATCGAGCGCGGCAGAGGGCTGGGTTGCGGGTTGCGTCACCGGTTCAGCGCCGGCACTGGCGCACGCGACGGCGCAGGTCATCGCTGCGCACAACCATCCGCGCAGCAATACTGCCGGCAAGCACGGAGACCGGGGAAACAAAGACATCGCGGTAATCATACGCGCGACCAACGCGATTGGCAGCGTCGCGCGGGTAAGAGCACGGCTCCGAACTGACAATCCGCCCCCCACGCCGAGTCTGAGGTACTCCGAAGGCTCGGATTTTCGCGCGTTTCGATCCGAGCCTTCGCAGTACCTCAGACTCGGCGTGGGGGGTTATGAAATCGCCTCTAGCCGGCGGCGAGCTCGACGAGGCTGTCGGCGGACTTTTGCATCCAATGGATCTTGCGTTGAACCATTTCCAGAAAGGCGAAGCCTTCCATGCGGCCGAAGGTTCCGGTGGCGGCGATGGGGAAGACGGCTTCGGCGATCAGGGCTTCGACCATGAGCCAGGGGATGGAACGCAGCTCTGCTTCGGAGAGGAGCATGACCTGGTCGTAGCCGCGGAGGAAGCGTTTGAATCGGCCCTCGTCCAGCTTGTCGGGCCATTTGGAGACGTCTTCATCGCCGCCGATGATGGAGAATTGCAACGCGCCGTTGGCGACGTCGATGATGCGGGCGAGAAGACGTGCTGAGTCGTAGTCGATGACGGCGACCACATGGTTGTCGCGGAAGAGCATGTTTCCCGGATGCCAGTCGGCGTGGACGATCTGCTTGGGCCAGCGCTCCAGCCCGAGGCTCTCGACCATCTGGGCGGCGTGGCGATAACTTTCGAGGAGAAATTCGAGGAGCGGCCCGGCGTCGGCATCGCCCACCTGGTTGGGAATAGCGCCAGGCCCTGTTCGACCGCGGCGGCCAGATGGTAGCTGCCGCCGGAGGGCTTCCACTCAGATTGAAAATCCTGCAGCAGCTTGTGATACAGCGAGAGCACCCGGCCGCTGTCGAAGGTGGCTTCGAGCGTCTGGGGATATCCCTGGCCGGGGATGTATTCGAAGAGCTCGTACACGGCGTTGCGCCACTGGAGCATCGAATTGTTGTCCTTCTTGGTGCCGACAAGATGTGGCAGGGGAAACTGCTTGCTCGCCAGGTAAAGCTGCAGCGCGTGGGAGAAGGCGACCTTGTACGGATCGTCTTTGCCGCGGGCGCGGCGCTTGAGAAGGAACTTGCCCTGCTCGCTGACAACCAGGAGCTTGGGGGCTTTGCGGGAGCCGCGCGGATAATCGACGATCGAGTCGAGCACGCCGATGTCAAAGTGAGACATGACGATGGCAAGTTCTTCAGCGGAGAACTGCTCGCGCGTTCCGACCTGGCGCGTCTGGCCGGTACCGGAGATGCCGCCGCCTTGACTTCCAGGTCCGCCAGATTGCATGCACCGATCCCGTTTTGCGAAAGTGAAGAGCGTCCTTTAGGAAAGGTATGATATCCCTAGCGCTTCATGCGTCAATTTTCGACGCAGTTCACTGCGCCAGTTCGATTGCGCGTTGCACAAGCCCGAAGAATTTCGGCTCGTCGAGTGCGTTTTGCGGATCATTCCAACTGGCGGAGAACGTCAGCCAGCGTTTGTCGCGGGTTTGCAGGAGATAGGTCATGTTCAGCACGCCCGTTTCGGAGCCGCCCTTGTAGCCGATGTAGTTCCAATCCTGCCTGGACAACGCGAGTCCCGGATTGATGGCGAGAATCTCGCGCGGGTGCGGTGGGTTTGTCTTGCGTGTGATCGAGCAGCCAATGCATCGCATTTCCAAGGTCCGTGGCGGATGCAAACCATTCGACATCGGAGATATGACTTGGCTTCGACGGCAGCTCGATCGCATCGCGGGAAAACTCCGCGACGCGGCCATTCAGCAATTTCAAACGGTCCGCGGCGCCGGCGGCGAGATAATCAGCGACGAGCTTTCCACTCGGTTCGCCCTTCAGTTTGAACATTTCCAGCGTGGTGAGGAACGGGATCGTGCGCTGCGGCTGATGGTGTCCTGTGACGGAAAGCATCTTCTCGATGTTGTCGCGACCCAGCAGATGAATTAATTGGTCGGCGGCGGTGTTGTCGCTCTGCGAGATCATCAGCGCTGCCAGTGTGTGAAGCGTGAGCGGCGCGCCTGCGGGCCATTTGTTCAAAAAGCCGCTCGGCAGAGAGCGGGCCGAGGGTTCGAGGTCAATGACATCGGCCCAGTGGCGTTGCTGCGTGTCGATTTCGTGAATCAGCTCGGCCAGCACATACAGCTTGAATGTCGAGCCGACAGCCATCGTCTTGTCGGCGTTGAGCTGGGCAATCGGGTGGAGGCCGTCGGGTTTTATCACTGCCACCAGGAGTGATGTGGCGCCGGGCAGGCTCTGGAGCTGTGCAATGACATCATTCAGCGATTTTGCGTCAGGCCGAGCCGGACCGATGAAGAACCCGATGGCAAGGTGAGGAGCAGCATGATCGATAACGAGTTGAGCGCACGATAAAAATCCCTTTTCGAATACGAACTCAAATTCTCCCGAGTCCGAATTCGGCGCATGGAGCAGCTTTGCCGCCCTGCATCGTCCGCATTGTTGAAATGTTTGGCGAAAGATTGTTGTCAGTTGCGCGGACGGAACCGCGGCCAGAAAGCTGGGAGCGAAGACGCGGCCATATTGGCCGGGGTTATCCGAGAAGAGACTTGCGATGTCATCGGCGCGCGTTTGCAGCGTCGCCTCCCCGGCTCGGGCGAGAGGACACAGAATACCAATTAGCGCGAGAGCAACGACGGGGTGCAAGCAGCGCAAAGCCAGGATTTCCTTGCGGATCATCAAGGCATTCTAATTCGATAGGCTGCCACACGGATAGCGTATTGCCGCATCAGTCGGGCGCGAGTTGAAAATCGACGCCGGCGTAAACTTCGGCGAGCTTCAGCTCCACGGCGAGGCGGCGGATCCTCGCGATGGCACATCCTGTGACGGTCTCGAGCCGGGGAAATGTGACGAGCAACGCAAGCAGATGCCCTCCCGGCGTTTTTGACATCGCTTTCCCCTCCGTTACACTTCGCGACGCTTATAGCGTGACAGACGTGACGCCTCGAAAGTGTGCTGATCGTGACTCTTTGCGGACCAGAGCGAGCGTGAAACAAACCCAGCCTCGATCAGCGACGTATCTCGCCCGCATCTCCTGCCTTGTCTGTCTTCTCTCGCTCTCTCCCTTCGCTTTCTCGCAGACGCTTCCCGCGCCGCCGGCGATTTCCCCGGATCTCAAGGGACGGATCGTCGAAGAGGTCAGGATTCTCGGCAACACCACTGTCTCCAACGCGATCGTTCGAAACCTCATCCGAACGCGGGAGGGCGAGAAGTTCGACCCCGCCACGGTGCAGGAAGATTACCAGCGCGTCTTCGAGCTGAAGAAGTTTGCCAACGTGGAAGCGAAGGTCGAGCCGACGAAGACGGGCGGCGTGGTTGTGGTCTTTATTGTCACTGAACAGAAGCTGCTTCGGGCCATTCGCTTCCACGGGAACAAGCACGTCGACGATCAGACACTCCGAAACGCGATCGACACCATTGAAGGGCAGGCGATCGATAACTTTCGGATCGCACTCTCCAAGCAGGCGATCGAATCGACCTATCGCGAGAAGAATTATCCGTTCACCGAAGTGAGCGTCTCCGACGACGCGCTGACGCATGGCGAGCTGATCTTCAATATCGTCGAGGGGCCAAGCGTTCGTATCCGCAATGTCGATTTCCGGGGAGTCCGCTCGTTCGACAAGGACAAGCTGAAGGACCAGATCAAAACGTCTTCGTGGATTTTCATCTTCCGGCCCGGAACGTATAGCCCGCAGGAGGTGGATGAGGACATTGCCTCCCTGCGGCGCTTCTATCAGAACAAGGGTTTTTTCGACGTGAAGGTCGGACGGAAGCTCGTCTGGTCGCCGGACCAGTCGGAGCTGGAAGTGGATTTCGTGGTTTCCGAAGGCCGCAGGTACGACGTCGCCCGCGTGAGCTTCCAGGGGAACACCCGCCTCGGCGAAGCGACGCTGCGCAGCGGATTAAAGCTCACCAGCGGCAGCCCGTACGACAGCGAAGTGCTCGATCGCGACGTGCGAAAGATCGTGCGAGACTACAGCCCGTTTGGCTTTATCTACGAGCCGCAATCGAGCGATGAGGATTATCTCCGCGTCGACACTAAGACGGTGTATCTCGATGAGCCGGGGAAGGTGGAGCTGATCTATGTCGTGCACGAGGGGAAGCCGTTCCGGATCGGCAACATCTACGTGAAGGGAAACAACAAGAGCCAGGACAAGCTGGTGCTGCGGGAGTTTCACGCCTTTTCTCCGGGAATCCTCTACAACTCCGGCGAGATGCAGGACGCGCAGGATCGCGTCAAGGCGCTGCCGTACTTCAGCGACGTCAAGATGACCCCGATCGGCGAAGATCCGGCGGTGCGCGATCTGCTGGTGGAAGTGACGGAGAATCGCACCGCGTCGTTCAACATCGGCGCGGGGATCAACAGCAACGGGGGCGTGGGCGGCAATATCACCTACGAGCAGCGAAACTTCGACATCACGAACATTCCCAACGATTGGCGCGACACCTTCTCCGATCACGCTTTCACCGGCGCGGGCCAGGACTTTCGCGCCAGCTTCGAGCCGGGAACGATTCAGACCAACGCGTCGCTGCGTTTCAGCGAGCCGTGGATGTTTGATCAGCCGTACAGCTTCTCCGACGAGGTCTATCTGCACGACCGCATTCGGGAGCATTACGACGACCGACGGCTCGGCGACCGCGTTTCGTTCGGCAAGCGGTTCGATTACATCTGGTCGGGTTCGCTGAGTCTGCGCGGAGCAAGTGAAAATCGGCCGGATCGATGACGCCAGATTCAGACCTTTTGAGATTCTCGAGGCGGAAGGCCACCATCCGCTGACCAGCGTCTCGGCGCAGCTGCGGCGCGATACGACCAATCCCGGCGTGCTCCCTTATAAAGGGACGGTCACACAGGCGAGCGTCGAGGGCTACGGACTGCTCGGCGGCGACCTCCATTTCCAAAAGTATCAGGCCAGCTACGACGCTTATAAATCAGTTTTCGAAGATCTGATCGATCGTCGCACCGTGCTGGGCTTCCATGCCAACGCGGGCTTCATCAGCGGCGATTCGGTCTTCTACGAGCGGTTCTATGGCGGCGGGATCGGAAGCTTGCGCGGGTTTCGTTACCGCGGGGTCAGCCCGCGCGGCGGGCTGGGGGATGATCCGGTCGGCGGCAACTTCTCGCTGACGGGCACCGTCGAGCTGAACTTCCCCATCTACGGCGAAAACCTCCGCGGCGTGGTCTTCTCCGACGCGGGCGACGTTGAGAGTGGCGTCCGCTTCGGTACAATCCGCAGCAGCGTCGGAGCCGGCGTGCGACTCACTTTGCCGTTCCTTGGACAAGTTCCGCTGGCAATCGACTTTGGCTTCCCCGTAACCAAGAGCTCGCAGGACAATACGGAGGTCCTGAGTTTCTCCTTTGGTTTGCTCCAGTAGCTTGTGAGAAACGGAGGGGTTAGGGTTCAGGGTGTCAGGGTTCAGGGTTCAGGGTTCAGCAAGAGAAGACCTTCCCTCCTGAACCCTGAACCCTGAACCCTGACACCCTGACCCCTGACACCCTGACCCCTGAACCCTGACCGTGAAAGGATTTTCCATGAAGTCTGACCCTCGCTCCGCAGTCGCAATTTCCCTTGGCGGAGCGCCCGCGTTCCTGACCGCGATGCTGGTCATGCTCTTGCCAGGCGTTTCGCATGCTGACCAGGGCTCACTCCCGCATGTTGCGGTTGCGAACACTGCCCGGATTTTCAGCGACATGCAGCAGACCAAGGATCTCAAGGCCAAGCTCGAAGCGAAACGGCAGGAGATTTCCACCGAGGAGAATGATCGCCGCACCAAGATCAAGGGCATGGAGGACGGGCTGCACGAAATTGCCCCCGACAATCCGCAGTTCAAGACGGCACAAGACGCATTGGACAAAGCGATGGCCGACTTTGATTCGTGGGGCAAGCTCGTGCGTCTGCAGGCCGAGCGAGATCAGAAGGACACGATGATCCTGCTCTTCAACAAGATCCAGTCTGCCGTCGCGCAGGTTGCCAAGCAGGACGGCATTGACGTGGTGCTTGCCGATCAAGGCTCGGATCTGAGCAACACCGAAGGGATGACTTTCGATCAGCTTCGCGCGGTGATCAACCAGAAAGACGTATTGTTCACGTCGAAGAAGGCGGACATCAGCGACGAAGTGCTGACGCTGTTAGACGCGCAGTATGCGAAGGAAAAGGCAGCCGGGAAGTAGGCGACTTCGGAAAGATGCCGTCACTTTTTGAAATCTCCTCACTTCTGGGCGTTCCCGAACCCGCCGGTGCGCGCGAGATGACGATTACTGGCGTTGCCGCGTTGAGCGACGCCGGGGCCGGCGATTTATCGCTGCTCTCGTCTGACGCTTATTTGCCGCAGCTCGACACGACATTGGCGGCCGCGGTGCTCGCGGGCGCAAGGTGCGTCTGCCGGAAACGTGGAGCCGGCCGGCGCTGGTCGTCGATGACGTGGAACTGGCACTGGCGAAAGTGCTGCCGCTCTTTGCCGCTCCGATTCCGCGGCCCTTGCCGGGCATTCATGTGACGGCTCACGTCGCAAATTCCGCGGTCGTTCCGGCCGATGCGGCAATTGGTCCCCATGTGATCATCGGCGCGCGCACGCGTCTGGGGTCGCGTTGCGTCTTGCAGGCAAACGTCGTGCTCAGCGACGATGTTGTGATCGGCGACGATTGCCAATTGTTCCACGGCGTGGTGGTGCGCGAGCGCGTGACCATCGGCAATCGGGTTACGATTCACGCTGGCAGCGTGATCGGGATGGACGGCTTCGGGTACCGCTGGGATGGAAAGCAGCACGTCAAAATTCCGCACATCGGCGCGGTGATCGTCGAAGACGATGTTGAGATCGGGTCATGCGTCTGTGTGGATCGAGCCAAGTTTGGCGCAACGCGCATCGGCCGGGGCAGCAAAATCGACAATCTGGTGCAGGTCGGGCACAACGTGCAGATTGGGCCGCATTGCATCATCGTGGGTCAGGTGGGTCTTGCCGGGTCCTGCAAGCTTGGCGCCGGCGTTGTGTTGGGCGGCCAGGCGGCGGTACGCGATCACATTCAAATGGGAGACGGCTCGATGGCGGCGGCATGCAGTGCAGTTGCCCAGGACGTTGAGCCGAAGATGATCGTCAGTGGAACGCCGGCAATTCCGCATCGGCAGAGCCTCCGCGAGCAGGCGGCTCTCCGCCAATTGCCGGATTTACGGACGCAAGTTCGAAGATTGCAAGACGAGATCGAGAAGTTGAAAACCGCCGCCCGCGTCAAATAGGCGCAGAAACTGCCTGCCGGCCGTGTACCGCACGTCCAAATAACCTAAATTAACGTCCAGGCGGCTGGTTGTGCTCATTTTCCCCTCGCCCTCTTGCCAAAGTTCGGGTAAGCTGCACTTGCGTTGGGCGACAGCAGTGATCGGAAGTGAGTGACATCATGGGACTCAAGCGACGTCAAATTGGTTCAGGCTCAGTGATCTCCCGCGTGGAGACACTTGAGTCGCGGCAACTCCTCAGCGCCTCGCTGGTTCAGATCACCATCCCCACCACGCCTGTGACGCTGAAGAAGATCGTCGTGAAGCCGCACAAGGTCGCAAAGCCGAAGGTTGTGCACAAGCCCGCAAAGCCCAAAGCGACCGGCGGCGAGCAGCACGCCAACATCGGCTACGAAGTCTTCGCCGGCTGATCGCGTTCTCAGCGCTCTGACTCACCTTTTTATCCCCGTCCGCTCCGGATGCCGGATTGATACTGACCATAACGCTGCGCACCACGGATATAACTTATATCCGTAATTCCATGTCTGCTTTCCGCCGATTGAATTGCTAGGCGTTCGTGACGAACCGCCTTGCAATGCGCCGATATCACGCCGTCATCCTCTTGACCGCCCTCCTCAGTTTCGCGCCCTGCTTTGCGCAGGAGGCGGGTGACGATCAGGGCCCTTCCCTTGAGAAGTTGCTTCCCCCGGCCATCGCGCAGAATCTCGATGTTAATGTCTGGGGATGGACTTCTTACACCCCGGCGATCCCGCACAATCGAGACAACTATTGGGATCTGGATCTTGCTCTGGGTGCCACGCAGCGCTTTGGCGATCACCTTGCCGCCACCGCGGACGTGCATTTCCTCGATTCCAATGGAACCCCGCGCGGCCAGCTCCAGCAGGCATTCATTACCGCCAACCTCTCCGAGAAATACGCGACGCTCCTTACCGTTGGCAAGTTTAACGCGTCCTTCGGCGCGGAGGCGCGCAATGCATGGGATCGCCTTGGCGGCAGCACCAGCCTGCTCTTTGGCGCCGAGCCACAGGACCTGCTCGGCGTGATGCTCACGCAGCCCCTGGGCAATACGCACATTACAGCACGCCCCTTCATCGCGGCCAATTTTGAGGGCAGCTCGAACCTGGAGGGACCGCCCTCGGCGGGGCTCACGCTCGAGTATCGTCCGACGCACGAACTTGACCTGGCGCTGACCAACTGGATCGGCCCAGGCTTCCGGAAGGAAGAGTACCCTCGCGAGGCAGACGGCGGTACCTATTCCGAGCCGGAGTCGGACGACGAAGAGGTCTATAGCGCGTCGATTCTGGAAAATTGGAACGGCCCCGAATTCAATGCCGAGCGCGGCGGGACGCTCTACTTTGTCGATGCCAGGGCTGCCTGGCTTGCCACGGCAGCGTTGACCATTGACGGAGAAGCGCTGCTGGCATTGGACGGTCCGTCGGGCGGGACGCTCGGTTGGGGCGGGCTGCTGTTGCTGGGGAATTACGACATCACCGACCGCTGGCGCATCTTCGCGAGGTGGAGCTTCCTGGACGACAACCAGGGAATCGTCACCGGCGTCGCGCAGCACCGTCACGAAGTCAGCGGCGGAGCCGCGGTGCAGCTCTACCGCGGGCTGGAGCTGCGCGGCGAATATCGTCACGACTTCAGCGACCAGACCGGCGATCTGGACGCAATTTCGGCGCATGTGACCTTTGCGTACTGAAACAAAGCCGAGGAATTCCCATGCAACGTAAATGGTTCACCGCGGCACTTGCGGGCGTCCTCGTCGTCGTGTCGATCTTGCGCGCCGCCACTGAGCAGCCAGCGACGCAACCGACGGATCGTTCCACAACCGAACCGCGCGGCGCCAGCGTCCGCGGACGCATCCTGATCTCGTCGGTTTTGGCATCGCAAAAGCCCGATCTCTCCCGCGTGGTCGTATTTCTCGGGGCCGATCCCGCGCTCGACGCAACTCCTCCCAGGGAACACCCGTCGGTGAGCCAGCATAACAAGGCGTTTAGTCCCAATTTTCTGGTGATCTCCGTCGGAACCGAAGTGGAATTTCCCAACTGGGACCATTTTGACCACAACGTTTTCAGCCGATCCAAAGCCGCGCCGGCATTCGACCTCGATCGCTACGGATATGGGCTGGCTAAGTCGAGGGTGTTCGACAAGGTCGGCGTGGTGCAGGTTTTCTGCAACGTGCATCCGCAGATGCGCTCGATCATCTACGTTACGCCAAACAGATACTTCACCCGTGCCGACGGCGACGGGCGGTTCGAGCTGCGCGATGTTCCCGCGGGGGACTATGAACTGTTCGCCTGGCAGGACCGCTGCGGGCAGCAGCAGCAGGCGGTCAAAGTCGGGGCTGACGGCGTCTCAGACATCACGTTCATGCTTGACGAATCACGCAACAGCATCCTCGCCAACAATCCTCCGCAGCAACGCGAAGGGTATGGCGTCGCACGCGGTCTAGGCGTCAAGCGCGAGCAGCTCGATTTGCCCGTGGTTCACGAAGTTCATCCGGCGCTGACGACGGCTCCGACGCAATGAACCGCGCGAGACGCCGCTTATGCGCTTACGCACCAAATTCTTCATCGTCTGCGGGACCGTCGTGGTGCTTCTGTGGGCGGGCGCATCGTGGCCGGTGCAGCACATCATTCGATCCAGCTCCGATCGTATGGCGGCAAGCGGTTTTGCCGGCGCCCGGCAAAGCCTTGCGACGCTCCAGACCCAGCGCTTGGATCAAATGCGCCAGGCCTGCGCGCTGGTGATGAACATTCCGGAATTGCGCGCGCTCATCGCCGAGAGCAATTTCGAGATCGCTCCTGAAAACGTCGCCAGCCTGCAGGAGCGGCTTGACAGCCTCGGCGCGACCGTCGGCGTGAGCTTCTTCTGCGTGCTCGATCAGCGCGGCTCGCTGATTGCGCAGAACCACGCTTCGCCATGGGGAAGCCTGACGGACCTCAACGCGTATCTTCACGGTTCGCCCGAGCCGGCGGCGATGGTCCGCCAGCTCTTTTTGCCGGATCGCGGTCGGAGCGACACGGCGGGTTTGTGGGTCTATCAGGGGGCGATCTATCAGGTTGTCGGAATGCCGCTGGTATTTTCCGCCGCGGAAAGCCCCTCAGCGCGCGCAGATGGCGCGTTGATCATGGCCTCGCCAATTACGGATCAGTTTGCCAACGAGCTGGGGAAAGACCACGGATGCCAGGTAAGCTTTGTGTCCGGCAGGACTCTTTTCGCATCGAGCCTCCCCGCCTTGTCACGTCAGCGGCTCGCCTCCGCCGCGTCGGGCCGCACCTGGCCGATGGCGCAGGCATTTGACATCTCGCTGGATGGCACGCGCTATCGCTCCTGGCTGGAACCCCTGATCGACACCGCTTCAGGAACTGCTGTCGGATCGATGTTGATTCAGAGCAGCCTCGCGGCTGCCGAGGCCGATCAGCGCGACGTCTCGCGAAGTCTGCTGATCATCACCCTCAGCGGCCTGGCGATCGCGGCGATCGTCAGCTATCTGCTGAGCGGAGCGATCACACGGCCGCTTGCCCAACTGGTTACCGGCGTGCGGGAAGTCGCCGGTGGGAATCTCGACCTCTCTCTTTCAGTAAAGAGTCGCGACGAATTGGGAGAGCTTTCCGGCGCATTCAACGAGATGGTGCGGCAGCTTCGCGCCCGCCGCGAGCTGCAACGCCTGGTTGAAGAATCGCAGGCGGCAAGCAAAGCCAAGAGCGAATTCCTCGCGAACATGAGCCATGAAATCCGCACGCCGCTCAATGGCGTGATTGGAATGGCCGACCTGCTCCTGCGCACCGGTCTCAATCGAGCGCCAGCAGCGTTATGCGGGCCTGGTGCGCTCCTCCGCGCACGTCCTGATGTCGCTGCTGAACGACGTGCTCGATTTTTCCAAGATCGAGGCGGGCAAACTGGAAGTGGAGACGATCGAGTTTGACTTGCACGCCACCGTCGAAGACGCGGTGGAGCTTCTCTCGCACAAGGCGTATTCAAAAGGACTGGAAGTGATCTGCGACATCCGGCCGGGGACGCCGACGGCAGTACGCGGCGATCCGAATCGGCTGCGGCAGATTCTCATGAATCTGCTGACCAACGCCATGAAGTTCACCAGCGCCGGAGAGATCGTCGTGCGGGTGAACCAGGAGAACCCCACCGACGGCAAGCTGATGATCCGCTGCGCAGTGAGCGACACCGGAATGGGCATCCCGCCGGACCGAATCGGGCGTTTGTTCAAATCGTTTTCGCAAGTCGACGCGTCGACCACCCGCCATTTCGGAGGCACCGGGCTTGGCCTGGCCATCTGCAAGCAATTGTCCGAACTCATGGGCGGCCAGATCGGCGTCAGCAGCGAGCCGGGAAAAGGCACCACGTTCTGGTTTACGGTTGCGCTGGGCGACGGCGGTCTGCCCGAAACGACACCCCCCGCATCCTCGGGCCTCCGCGTGCTGATCGCAGTCACAAATCGGACCAGCCGCGATACGCTGCAAGATCAACTCAGCGTCGCGGGAATGGTGCCAAGCGTTGCGGAAAACGATGCCGACACGTTGCGACTGCTGGACGATGCGGTTGCCCGCGGGGCCGCGTTTGACGCGGCGCTGATTGACAATCGGTTTGGGCAGAGCAACGGCCGCGCGCTGGCTCGATCGATCGCTCGATCGCCGCGACTGAACCATACGAAGCTGCTGCTGCTGGCGCCGGTGGGAGAAGAGGGAGACCGCGAGGAACTGCGCGAAGCCGGCTTGGCAAATTGCGTAAGCAAACCGGTACGACGGGTTCAGCTCCTGGCAGCGATCGTCGCGGCCTGTGGCGCCGGGTCGCTCGGCACGGCCGGTCGCGCCGAGGCGCCGCGGGCTTCCGTCGCAACGGCCGGTCAAAATACCAGGTTCACGCTTCTCTTGGCGGAGGATAACGAGGTCAATCAACTGGTGGCGGTCGAGCTGCTGGCTGAAGCGGGATATCGTTGCGATGTGGTCGGCGACGGCCGGGCCGCGCTCGAGGCGGCCATGAGCGGGCAATATGACCTGCTGCTGATGGACTGCGAGATGCCGGTGATGAATGGCTTCGACGCCGCCCGAAGCATCCGGCGCGCCGAGAGCGAGCTCGCCGGACAGGGGCGCGCGGCCAACCGACTTCCAATCATCGCGCTGACGGCCAACGCCGGCGGCGCGGATCGGGAGCGCTGCCTGGCCGCCGGGATGGACAACTACTGTCCCAAGCCCTTTGAGCCGAAGATCCTCCTTCAACTGATTCAATCGCTGCTGCCGGAAGAGCCGCGAATCCCGGCAGCGGCGCCATTGCCGGCAGCTCCAACGCCGGTGATCGAAAAGAGTGAGCCGATCAATCTGGCGGCGCTGCTGGAGCGATGTGCGGGCAGCCGCTCGCTGGTGACGAAGATACTTCACAAGTTTGAAGAACATTCGCTCGACGCGATGAAGCGGATTGCCGAGGCGGTCCTGGCGAACGATGCCGTTGGACTGGCAGGCAGCGCGCATTACCTCAAGGGGTCTGCCGGCACCGTTTCAGCGGAGTCCGTGGAGCAAGCGGCGACAAAGTTGGAGGAAATCGGCCGGTCTTGCGAGCTCGCCGAGGCCGAGCAGTGCCTTGAGGTTTTGCAGGACGAGGTCGAACGCTGCGTCGGCTACCTCCGCCGTGCCGGATACGATGCCGGGATGGATGAGCTTCAAGTCCGTGGCTCCGAGCGTCGCACCGTTTGAAAACAACCGGCGCGGCTGCGCGTTGCGCACGCCTCGGCCCTGCCGGGCGTGCCCGACTTTCCGGGAGCTTGCAATTCAGAGCGGAAAGCCGGAATACCGGGGGAGGGGCAAGAGGCTCAGCCGGCTCAGCCCCGCCCGCCCTGCCGGCCCGCGCGGATTTCTTGAAACTTTTTTCCCGTGGATGCATGCTCGTGTTGATCGAACCCCTCAATCACGGGAGCGGGCATGGTCCGAAGTCCATTGGCGGTCGCGCTGTTGGCGGTTTCCCTGGCCGCGTCGGCGCGAGGAGATGAGCGCCTGATCGTCCATGAGTGGGGCACTTTCACTTCTCTGGAGGATGAAAGCGGGACGCCAATTGGGGGCATCAACACCGACGACGAGCCGCTGCCCCCGTTCGTCCATGATCTTCACCGCCTGATCAACGGTCCTTCAGAGGTGCCCGCCGTGCTCTTCAAGGGCGTGCCGCGATGCGATCCCGACGTGCTGGTCCGGCTTGAGACGCCAGTGATTTACTTTCACCTTCCGGCGAATGGTCCCAAATCGATGAAGCTCGATGTCGATGTTACGTTTCACGGGGGCTGGCTCACGCAGTATTACCCCGACGCGGAAGTTTCCGCCCCGGGCATCGAACGCATCGGATTCGACGGCCGGTCCGGGACCCTCGATGCCGCGACCAGCGGAACGCTGGCGTGGCGCGGGCTCGTCGTCGGCTCGGATCTCCCAGGGCCCGAGACGAACGCCCAGGTCTGGCTCGCGCCCCGGGCGGTCGCAGCTGCAGGCGTCACCACCGGCAAGAAGGAGAGCGAGCGTTTTCTTTTCTATCGCGGCGTGGGGAACATTGCTCCGCCGCTGCACGTGTCGCTCGACAGCGGCGGCTCGGACCTGACGATTCACGCGGACTCGCCCGATGCAATGCGAACCCTCTGGCTCGTTGACGTGAAAGCCGACGGTCGTTGCGCAATGCGATCGCTCGGCAGACCCAACGGACAGCAAGTCGACAGCATGCTCGCCCCCGCGACCTTGGCTGATCGCGAATACTCGGCGGACAACGTTGCCCTCATTCGTGCAGCCCTCAAGACCGAGATGATCCATCGCGGCTTGTTCGTTGATGAGGCGGACGCCCTGCTCAACACCTGGGAAGCTTCCTACTTCCGCCGGCCGGGGCTGCGACTCTTTTTTATGGTCCCGGCCACATGGACGGATCGCGTCTTGCCGTTGCAGCTCTCGATCGATGCGGATGTGAAACGCTTGATGATCGGCCGGATCGAAATCGTGACGCCTCAGGAGCGCGCGTTGCTTTCGGCGATCGCAAAGGGTCCGGCATCCGATCCCGGCACGTGGCTCTCCGCCGCTCTCAAACAAGCTGGCGGAGGGCGGGAAGATTACTATCGCGAGGAATCGTTCCAGCGTGTCATGAGCGGCCAGACGAGCCTGCAGAGCCTGCACGTCACGATGCCCGATGACTACCGTGCGTATCTGCAATTGGGACGTTTTCGCAATGCATTAATCCTCGATGAGGCACGTCGCCGGCCGACGACTGAGCTGACAACATTTATCAAAAACTATGCACTAGGATCGGTGTCGCGGTAGACGGCAGATCTGTATCAGTCTCTTCACAGTTCCGCCAGTCGCTGTTGCTTGTCGAGTTCGAGCAGTGCGTCGATCAGCGGGTCCATCTGGCCCTGCATGATCTGTTCGAGATTGAAGTTCTTCTCGCCGCCTCCCTCTCCCCCCAGGCGATGATCGGTGCAGCGATTCTGCGGGAAGTTATACGTTCGGATGCGCTGCGACCGGTCGCCGCTGCCCATCATCGTCTTCCTCGCCAGTGTGGCTGCCGCGTGCTGCTTGGCGCGCTCGGTTTCATACAAGGTCGCCCGCAACAGCGCCCAGGCGCGTTCCTTGTTCATCGCCTGGCTCTTGTGCTCTGTCATTTTGAACTGCAATCCGCTGGGCTTATGCAGTATCCGCCAGCCGGTTTCGACTTTGTTCACGTTCTGACCGCCCGGGCCTCCCCCCCGGCAGCCGAATTCCTCAACGTCCTTGGGATTGATCTCAATCTTCACGTCCGCCAGTTCCGGCAGCACCGCGACGGTGGCGGCGCTGGTGTGAATTCTTCCCTGCGCCTCGGTTTCAGGCACGCGCTGCACGCGATGCCCGCCCCCTTCAAACCGCAGATGCCGGTATGCGTCGGGCGATCTCACGTTGACGATCACTTCCTTGAATCCGCCTCGCTCACTTTCCGAGAAATCGCTTACGTCAAACCGCCAGCGCTTCACATCGGCATACCGCCGATACATTTCAAACAGGTCACGAACGAACAGCCCGGCCTCTTCCCCCCCGGTGCCGGCACGAAGTTCCAGAAAGAACGATTCAACCGGCGCCTGCTCGGCGGCGAGAAATTCGTCCTTCAATCCGCTCAGCAGCGCCTCCACTTTCGCTTCGTTTCCCGGCAATTCCGACGCCGCAAGTTCCGCCATCTCGGCGTCATCCGTGTTTTGAGCGAGCAGGCGCGTTGATTCCAGGTCGCGCGTCGCCGTGAGATACTCGCGATACTTTCCCACCAGCGGACCGAGCTGCCCCGATTCCTTGCTGGCGGCAATGATCCGATGGGGGTTGGACTGTGTTTCGGGATCGTTCAGCTGCGCCTGCAACTGCTCGTAACGACCCTGCATTTCTTCGAGCTTGCGAATGAGCGAGGCCGGGGCGGCCATGATGACTCCGTGAAAAAAAGAGAAACTTTCCCCGTCGCACGGGCCTCCCGCGCGTGTTAGCGACGCGGAAAGAAAAGAAGCGGTGGATCAACCTGCGATATCCGATTTGTCTTACTTCTCATGCAACTAGCATGGGCGGGACGCCCACGACACGGGGACGGTTCTGCCGCGAGGAATTCGACTCGCTCTAACACTCCTCCTGGTGGCGGACGAAGGTTCAGAGCTCACTTGCAATTCCGAGGCAGCTAACGGCGGGTGAAAAGGTTGCAGACCATACGCAAAGCATACCCACGCAATAGTCCAAGGCAACGCCGATTATGAGCCACACGTTGATTATGAGCCGGCCGCGGGAGTGTAATATTTTCCGCGGGCCTGGCCTTTCCCCCTCCCCTGGTACTCCGGGGGAGGGTTGGGGTGGGGGCTGCGTTGTGTGCAAGCGTCCTGGCGCCTCTCAACGCCTTTCCCCGATCTGGCCCTCACTCTAACTTAAATGGCCCTGCGCGATCCCGCCCGGTACGCAGTGAACGAATAATGCAGAACACGAATCGACACGCATTTCGCATGAATCTTCACGAAGGAGGTTTCCCCGCGTTTATTCGTGAGGATTCGTGCCCATTGGTGCAGATTCGTGTTCCCTCTTCATGGATTCGCGCGGAGCCTGGGAGATTGCCGGCGCGGTTCGCGTAAGGGCATTAGTGGTGCATTCCATCTGAATTCGCAGGTCGGTCTCCTGTAGGGCGGGACTTATCCCGCCGCGGTCCGTAGTCTTACAAAACGCGCGGCGGGATGAATCCCGCCCTACCCGCCGACTGCGGGCGCGCGAATTTCCGGCTGCACATTGCCGGACCGGCAGACCAACCTTCAAGCTACCTCACCCCGATCCCGATAACTCCTTTGGCTGCCCGTATGACGACGCTCGCGATCCATCCCCAAACATCGACTGCCCGCGGTTCGCTCAGCGACGGCCGTCTGCTGCGCTGGATTGTCGCCGCGGCATTGCTGAGCGGCTTCGCTTATCTCCTTACGCCGGCACATCAGTTCGAAGACGGATTCAGCGAGGAGGATCACATCGCCCGGCATCTGGCCAGGGGGGATGGCTTTCTCAGTCCGTTCGACGACACGTCGCACGCGCCGCCCACCAGTTGGTGTCCCCCGGTTTATCCGTTGGTGATGTCGTTGGCCTATCGGCTCTGCGGCGATCACAGCCAGGCGGTGCTCAGCTCGATTGTCGTTTTCAATATCTTCTGTCGTGCCGCGTGCGCGGCCGCGCTGTTTGTGCTGGGGAAGCAATTCTCCAATCGCAACGTCGGCGCGCTGGCCGCAGTGCTATTCCTCGTCCATCCCATGTTTCTCCACGTGGTGGACAGCCTCTGGGACAACTACCTGGCGCTGGCGATGTTCTTGTGGATACTCTGCTGGACACTGCAACTCGCGGGCAGCGAGAAAGTGACGATAACAGAGTTCGCCGGGTTGGGCGCGACCCTCGGGTTGCTGCTGCTGACCAACACCAGCTACGTACTCGCATGTCCGGCGATCGTGCTGCTTGCAGCGCGTGGGAACCGTTTTGTGAAACTAGCACAGTCGCCACGAATCGCCTCGAGGCGGAGTTGGCCTCACCAGGCGTTCCTCGCCCTCGTGGCGGCGATCGCGGCGTGCGCGGTCTTGTTGCCGTGGACCATTCGCAATTACCGAACTTTCGATCGCGTCCTCCTCGTCCGCGGCAATGCCAACGTCGAACTCTGGCTCGCGAATCAGCCCTGCAGCTACGGCTGGATGACGCTGGCCGTGCTCGATGCTCATCCCTCCCGCAACGCGGCCGAGCACCGCCTCGTGCTCGGCCTGGGGGAAAACAAATACTTCGCCCTTTGCGGCCGACGCTTCGCCGAAGAGTATCATGCCTCGCCAGCACGATTCTGGTTTCTCTGCGGCGAGCGATCGGTTCACGCCTTCATCAACGACACCGGCCGCACCGGCGCGTACCTGTGGCGAGACTTCGACTACGACCGTTACCTCATTAACGCTCTGGTCGTCACCCTCGGCCTCGCCGGCGCCTGGACCGCCTGGCGGCTCAAGCATCGGGGCGTGTCGCTTCTGGGCATCGCGCTGCTGGCGATCGTGCCGTATCTCGTAACACAGGTGTACAACCGCTACGCCATGCCGCTGCGGGCGATTCTTCTGCTTTTCGCGGCATATCTGATCGTGACGATGGCACCAAAAAATCTTTTTCGTGCGCTGCCCATTAGACCTCTTAGCTCGTAACCGTCTGAGTGAGCGCGTTGGACGTGCTTCCGCTGAAGTCCACGTCTCCACCATACATAGCCGTGATCGAGTTGCTGCCGAGCGGCAGCATCGTGGTGGTGAACGTCGCGATCCCGCCGCTGAGCGTGCCGGTGCCGATTGAGCTGCCGCTGTCGAAAAAGGTGACGATCCCCGTGGGCGTCCCCGCGCCGGACTGACCGCCACGAGGGTCGCGGTGAACGTCACGCTCTGGCCGGAGCGGATCGGGGTGGTGGTGCTTTTGCTCAGCTGCGTGGTGGTCGACGATTTGTTGACCGTCTGTGTCACCGAGCTCGACGTGCTGGTGGTGAAATCCGTGTCGCCGCCGTAGATGGCGGTGATCGAGTTGCTCGCCACCGGCAGCGACGATGTTGCAAACGTCGCGACGCCGCCGCTGAGCATTGCGGTGCCCAGCGTGGTCGAGCCGTCCTTGAACGTGACCGTGCCGCTGGGCGTGCCAGCGCCTGGGGCGACGGCAGCCAGCGTTGCGGTGAATGTCACGCGCTGGCCGAACCTGATTGACGTCGTTGTATTCTTCGTCAGCTTTGCAGTGGTGCCCGATTGCTGAACCGTCTGCTTGACCGCGCTCGACGTGCTGGCGGCGAAGTTCGCGTCGCCCCCGTAGACCGCTGTGATGGAGTCTACTCCCGCCGGCATCGATGCGGTGGTCAGCGTGGCAAGGCCGCCGCTGAGCGAGCCGGTGCCGAGCGGAGTGGCCCCGTCCATAAAGGTGACAGTCCCGGTGGGAGTGCCAGTGCCGGGGCTCACCGGCGAAAGCGCGGCGGTGAACGTGACGCTCTGGCCGAATCTGATGGCCGCCGTGGTGCTTTTGGTCAGCTTTGTGGTCGTGCCGGTTTGCGGGCCTTGCACGACGCTGAGCGTCGCCCCGGGGCTGGGGATCAGCCCCGCGGGATTGCCGACGATGCATCGGAAGACCGACTGATCGTCGCTGGCCGGAGCGGACGTGATGGTGTAGGAACTGGCGTTCGCGCCGGCGATGTCCGCTCCGTTCTGCTGCCATTGATACGTCAATGGCCCGGTGCCCGTCGCGGAGACTGCAAACGTCACTGAACCGCCAGCGTTCACGCTCGTCGAGCCGGACGCGCTGGTGATTTTGGGTTTGACGACGGCGTCGATGGTGTTCAGATTGAGATACAGGCTGATCGGATTGATCTGCGAATAAAAGCCGTGCGGCGAAGTGAGGATGTCGAGGCTGCCATCGCTGTTGGCATCGCCGACGCCTTCGTTCTGCCCTCCCGTGCCGCCGCCCGACGCGGGCATGGCATCCGACGCGATCACCTGCTCCAGCCAGTTTTGCCCGGTGCCTCCCTCGTTGTAAATGATCATCAGTCGCCCCAGCGGCGATTGATCCTGCTCAAAGGTCAGAATCTCCGGCGTACCGTCGCCGTTCATGTCGGCGACGATCAGGTTGTGGACTTCATCGAGGCTCGCGTCGATCGTGTGCTTGATCCAGGTCCCGGTGGCTGGGTTCGCGGGCGACTGCCACCAGATCAGCCCGCCGGTCAGTGCATTTCCGCCGTTATCATCACCGTCGCCTTGGGCATATTCGCCGTCGCAGGTAATGATGTCTTCATGCCCGTCGCCGTTGACGTCCATCGCGGCATAGGAGATGCCGTCGCCGGTGACGTAGTTGCCGTACGCCGGCCCGATGGGATGGAAAACCCACGGGTCGGACTGCGCGTTGCCGGTGTGATTCCCCGCGTCGCGCGGATTCTCGTACCAGCCGAGCTGAAAATTGGGGCTGTTACCGGTGCCCAGCAAATCGATAGCTCCCAGACCCGAGCCTGAATCGAACAGAGACAAGCCTTTCTCGGTGCGATTGTAGTTGGCAGTCGCGATCTGAATCCAACCGCCCGAGGGCTTTCGAAAGAAGATGGATGTATTACAAACCACGTCCAGCTGGCCGTCGCCGTCCAGGTCTGCGAGATACATCTCGTGCGTGTCGCCCTGCGAGATGGTTCCGATCACATGCTTCGTCCAGGCACTGGTGGTGGGATCTTTCTGGTCACCCAGGGGATTCTCATACCAGACGACGGTGCCTCTTTCACACACCACCAGATCGTTGACGGGGTTGCCATGGGCGTCGACGTGCCCGCTGATGTCGGCGGCACAGATCGACTCGTAGACGTCTGCCTTGGCGTCGATCGTGTACTTGGACCAGGTGGCGCTGGGATTGCCCGAGACGGGATATTGATACCAGAACAGGCCGCCGCCGCCGAGCGTCGATTCATGCCCGATGACCGCGTCCTGATGTCCGCTGTTAGTGATGTCCACCAGCCGCTTGACGACCGGCACCGTCCCGGGACTCTTGTCGATCACAATCTGCTGGAACGCAATCGCATCATTCGCGCTGAGCGTGCTGGTCGACAACAATCGGCGCCCTTCGAGAAGCTCCGCCACCGCATGCGCTTTCCGCTTCCCGAACCGGCTCAACCCGAGCTGATTTCTCCCACGACGATGCGCAAGATCAGACATACTTCTTCCCTCAGCTCAACATTGGCGAATCCGAAACGCGAGCGAGAGGATACGCACTTTACGCGACTTGGCACGCGATCTTTTTCTGTAATGCAAATACCATACTTGCGGCATTTCCATGCTGGGCGATCTGTAACGGTTAGCACGCCGAGCCGACGAGGACGGCAAAAAATCATTTGCGATGCAGAGCGCTGCCCGGTTTATCGCAGGACCAGACGCGGGCAAGACAGAAAAGAGCCGCGAAGACGCGAAGCAGCGAAGACAAACGCGAAGGAAATCGCAAATGCCAACGAACTGGAGCCCTTGCAGTTCCAGAAGCGCCTCACGGCCCTGAATGAGTTCGCAGTTCCTGCCGTGCCTGCTCGATGGTCAGGACGCGGCCCTCCCGCGCTTTTTACAGCCGTTCGAGGCGAAGCTTGAACGATATGGCAAACAGCTGTCTGGAGAAGAACCCCGGCCCCCCCTCGCCAAGTTCTGGGACTGCGCGCGTCCCCGTGGCACGGGCATCTTGCCCGTGCTGGTTGCGTCGGAAGTGACAAGTTGCGCTCGATCGGGGCGCTGTGCCCCCACAGGCTTATCTCTTCTTCTCTTCGTGTCTTGCTGCGTGCGCCTTCGCGGCACCTTTCTTTTCACTGCGGCTCCCCGCGCAGCCGCCGAGCCTGCTCGCGGTCTTCTCATCAACTGACAGTCAGCGAGTCCAGGTTCGGCCCATCGCTGCCGGTGACGGTCAGCAGGATCACATTGCTGCCGCTCAAGAGCGGCGTGCTCAGTGTCGTCGTCGTCCAGTTGGTCCATGACCCGGTCGGGGCAAAGGATAGCGTGGATACCACCGTCCCGTTGACTGACAGGCTCACCGGGCGTGCCGCGGTCGAGCCGTTGGCGTAGCGGAACGTCAGAAACGCGGCGCCGGCCGCACTGGTGACGACATTGAACTGCGCAGTCGAATTCTTGTGACCGAAGTCGGCGTAGCCAGCGCCGGTGTAGCCCGCGTTGTCCACCGCGGCGACGGTGCCGCCGCCGAGAACAGCGCTTTCTCCCTCGTAAATCAACGGAGGCACCGGACTGACGGCCAGCGAGTCAAGGTTCGGCCCCGCCACGCCTGTGACGGTGAGCAAAATAGTGTTGCTCCCGGCGAGCAACGCGGCGTTCAACGCGGTCGTGGCCCAGGTCGTCCAAGCGCCGGTTGGGGAGAATGCAATCGAGCCGACGAGGGTGCCGTTAATGGTGACGCTCACTGGGCGCGCCGCCGTGGTTCCATTGGCATACCGGAACGAGAGCGTTGCCGTGCCGGCCGCGAACGCGTTCACTGTGAACTGCACGGTGGAATTCTTTGCGCCAAAGTCCGCGTAGCCGCTGCCGGTATAGCCGATGTTGTCCTGCGCGGCGACGGTCCCGTTTCCGAGGACGGCTTTCTCGGCCTCGTAGGTAATCGGCTGCGCCGTCTGCGTCAGCGAACCCGACGTGCTGGCGGTGAAGTTGGCATCTCCGCCATACCGGGCTTTGATCGCATTGCTCCCCGCCGGAAGTGTCGCGGTCGTGAATGTCGCAACGCCATTAACCAGCGCCGCGCTCCCGAGGACGCCGGCTCCGTCCATAAAGGTGACCGCGCCCGTCGGCACGCCCGCGCCGGGGCTGACGGCCGCCAGCGTCGCCGTAAACGTCACGCTTTGCCCATATTTGATGGCAGTCGTCGTGTTCTTGGTCAGCGTGGTGGTCGTCCCGGACTGAGTAACGGTCTGGGCGATCGCGCCCGACGTGCTGCCGGCAAAGTTCGTATCTCCGCCATACGTAGCCTTGATCGAATTGCTTCCCGCCGCGAGCGTCGCGGTCGTGAAGGTCGCCACGCCGTTGACGAGAGGACTGACGCCCAGAACAGTCGCTCCCTCCAGGAAAGTAACCGCACCCGTCGGCGTTCCCGCCCCGGGGCCGACAGCGGCCAAAGTCGCTGTAAACGTCACGCTCTGCCCGAACCTGATCGCGGCCGTGGAATTCTTGCTCAACTTCGTCGTCGTCGTCGATTGACTAACCGTCTGCGTGAGCGAGTGCGACGTGCTGGCCACAAAATTCACGTCTCCGCTGTAGACGGCGGTGATCGAATGGCTTCCCACCGCCATCGAGGCAGTCGTGAACGTGGCAGTACCGCCGCTGAGCCTGCCGGTCCCAAGCACGGCAGCGCCGTCCTTGAACGTAACGCTGCCGGTGGGCGTCCCGGCGCCGGAGCTGACTGCGGCGGTGAACGTTACGCTCTGGCCGAACTTGAGGGTGGTGGTGCTGCTTTTTGTTAGCGTGGTAACGACCGGTGCCGGCAGTGAAGTAAAGCTCCGATTGACGCTCGTGGCTGGCAGATAATTGGTGTTGCCGCTCTGTGCCGCAGCCAAAATAACGGTACCCGGGCCGGTAATCGTGACGACTCCTCCCGACACTGTTGCCGGTCCTGACACCAGGCTGAAAGTCGGTGCCAGGCCGGAACTGGTCGTCGCAGTGACTAAAAACGGCGCGTCTCCAACATGCTGGTTGCTGAGCGTGCCGAAGGAAATCGTTTGCGGAGCCTGCGCCACATTGAATGAAACGGTCTGGTTCGCGGCGGCGTTATAATTTGCGTCACCCCCTTGCGAGCCTTGGAGTACAACGCCGCCGGCCCCCGTGAGCGTAACCAGATTTCCTGTAACGGTCGCGGGGCCGGAGACAACACTCAGCGACACCTGCAATCCGGAGTCAGCCGTAGCGGTTTCGGCGAACGGTGCGCTGCCGAATGTGAGACCGCTCGGAGTCGCGAGGGCGATGGCTTGGCTTGCTTCGTTGACTGCGAACGATTGGCTGACAGGCGCAGCAGCGCTGAAGAACGCGTTTCCGGCCTGCGTGGCGCTGACCACTACGGTTCCCGCGCCGGTGATCGCTAGCGTATTGTCAAGTAGGGTCGCCGGCCCTGAGACAACACTGAAACTCACAGGAAGCCCGGAATTCGCGATTGCGTTGAGCGCAAATGGTGGATCTCCAAACGTGTGAGCTGCGACGGCGCTAAACGTAATAGTCTGTGAAGATTGAACCGGCGTGTAGGTGACATTGAGCACGGCCGTGCCTTGGTTCCCAGCCGCGTCGATTGCTGTCACCGTGAGCACGTTAACGCCTGCTTGAAGTGGAATTGCATGTGCCGACCAGCTTGCCGTTCCAGTCGCGGTCCCACTGCCACCGTCGCTATTCGACCATGTAACCTGAGTGACGCCCACGTTGTCCGATGCGCTGCCGCTGAGATTAATCGTGCCGGTCGAAGTTGAGTAAGCAGAGCCGGAAGAGGAGCTCGTGATCGCGACTGACGGCGGCTGCAAATCCTGGAGGGTGAGGACGTCGATACCACCCTCGCCGTCTGCGACGTAGACGTTGCTCCCGACCACGGATACATCAAAGGCACCCCAAGCCGACTTGTAAGACGCTATCAGTTGCGGGGCTGCCGGATTAGTCGGGTCGAGCACCAGCACCCCATCTGCGCCGCCAGCGACATACAGCAGCCCATTGGCCACGGCCACACCAAACCCAACCCCGCTGATCGGGTAGGTGGAGACTGCGACGGGCGACGAAGGATTGCTGATGTCGAAGATTTGAACGAAATTGCTGCCAGCAACGAAAGCGTAATGTCCGTCCGCCGAGGCCGCAACTGACCATGCCTCGCCGGCTGTCGCAGCAGAAGCGATTAAAGTCGGGGAGGTTGCATTGCTAACGTCAATGATCCGCAACGTTCCGCCCGATTCAGCGACGAGCGCGAGGCTGCCATTGATCGTCACTCCGTATCCCTCGTTGCCGGTGGCAGCGTTTGTGACGAGATTCCCGTCGTGTTGGGGGCTGCCGGGGTTAGAGACGTCAAATACATCGAAGCCAGCTCCCGAGGTCGGAGTGAACCCGGAGGTATATGCGAGTCCTCCGGCGACGGCCACATCAGTTGGCGATCCAGTCGAATTCGAGGCTGTTGCGATAAGTTGAGGGCTGCTGGGACTGGAAATGTCGGCAATACCAAGGCCGGCGCCGGAGCCAGCAAGAAACGCGTGATTATTCGCCACGTCAAGGTGCCGAATATTCGGGAATGCGAGATCGCCGCTTGCGACGAGACCAGCAGGGTTCGACACATCGAATGTTTGAAGATTCCCCTGGGCCGCCACGTAGGCATTGGTGCCCACCGCCTTTACATCGTAAGCAACGCCCGCGGATGGAACGTAAGTCCCGAGATTCACAGGCGCGGCAGGATTCGACAAACTCACTACGCCTAAGCCCTCGCTCCCGTCAGCCAGGTAAGCTGTATTACCGGAGACAACGAGTCGATTGATGAGGCCGTTGAGAGGGACTGGGAAACTCTGATAGGTAGGGTTGCTGAGATTACTAAAGTTGAACACATCGAGAACTACTGCATTCGCAGAATAAATGTATCCGTTCGACGGGGCTAGATCGGTTGAACCGAGACCGGCATATGCGCTGAGAATAGCGGGCGCATCCGGATTGCTCACATCGTCGATCTGGATGTCACCGCTAGAGACATAGACCCGCGAGCCCTGTAGCGTAATCGTAACGTCGTCGCCCGCTACCACGCCGCGCCACACCGGAGCCGTTGGGGTTGTCACGTCGACAATCCGCATCCCAGCCGTGCCGTCAGCGACATAAGCAAACACGCTCGACCCTGAAGTTCCCGCGGCCACGTCGTTGGCTACCCCGCCCGTGCTGATTGTCGAGAGCAGCGCGGCGCTGCCGGATTCGAGACATCAAAGATATTTAGACCGGCGCTCCCGTCGGCCACATAAACATTCGCTCCAACTATCGCCACCCCCGTCGCGCTACCCAGATCGTAGAATCCCTTGACAGCCGGCGCCGACGGGTTGGTCACATCCACGATCTGCAAGCCGCCGTCTGCGTCCGCGACGTATGCATAGGAACCAGATACGACAATGTTCTGCGGAAGCGCCGGCAAGGGAATATGACCGACGACGGCCGGCGCAGAGGGGTTGGATACGTTCACGACATCGAACCCATCACCCTCGCCGATGTAGGCGTATGAACCCTGCACCGCAACCGCATTGACGGCTCCGCCGATCTGGCCGACAAGTTGCAATCCATTACCGCGCGGGATGACGTAGGTAAAGCCATTGGGGCTGGTGGCAGTGCCGCCCGGGACGGTGACGCTGACTCCGACAGTGCCGTACGTGGAGTGCGCCGGCAACGTTGCCGTGATCTGGTTGGCACTATTGACGGTGACGTTCGTAGCTGCGATGCCGTCGAACGTAACGCTCGCCGGAGCCGCGAAATTGACGCCGGTGATGACGACCGTCGTACCGCCGGCGAGCGGGCCCGTGTTTGGTCCGATCGACGAGATTGCAGGAGCCCCGCCTGCTGGAGCGTAGTCGCCACTGGCCAACGTTGTCTGATTGGTCTGGATCATGATGGTCTGGCTCGCGGGAGTGATCCAGCCCGGGACAGGCTCGAAGTCCACCTGATGACTTCCAGCGGCCAATCCTGAAACCAGCGCGCCATTGCTCAACCAGGTGCCGCTATCGACTCGCCACATAGCGCCGGCGGCCGTCGCTCCCGCCGATGGAATCGCCACCTGAAGATTTCCGACTTGCGGCAACGCCGCGTACTGGCGAGTGATCACTGTTGTCTGGCCCGCGACTGTCGGCACAAACTCGTCATTCGGCTGTGTGAATCCTGGGGCCGCGAGATACTGCACGGTGGCCCAGGGAATCGATAAATTGGTGGCGATTGCTCCGCTGTCCAGCCACGGGCCGCCGCCCACGCGCCACTTCGCGCCGGCCGCCACCGCGGCCGCCGGCGTAATAGTTATTTGCATCGCGCCCAAGGTGCTGGCCGCTACCACGAAATTCGCGGTAATTGACTGATTTGAATTCAAAGTAATGGTGAGCGGATTCTGCATTCCGCTGGCACCGCCGCTCCATCCATTGAATTTGTATCCATCATTTGGCGCCGCATCGAGGGTAACGGTAGTTCCAGCAGCGTAATACGAGGCGATGGGACTGCGGTATACGTTGCCGTTATCCGACAGAACGCTCAAGTAGTAGGGGCCGGACTGCTGCTGCGAGTAAACCGCGCTGTACGGCGTTGTCTGCCCGGCTGCGACTGTGACGGTCTGCGTCGCGGGCGTTGTCCACCCGCTGATGGGCTTGAACTGAAGCGTATGTGTCCCGGGCGACAGACCTGAAATGACCGTCCCACTGTTCACATAGTTCTCGCCGTCCACGCTCCACTGGGCGCCAGCGGCGATAGCCGTCTGTGGAGTGATCGTTTCCTGGAGCCCCCCCGTTTGCACGGCACTCGAAGTGACAGTGAAGGTCTGACTTGCTGCAATGTTTCCATTTCCGGCATTGTCCCGGAAGGCGCCGCCGACGAAACCTACGGTCACGGCACCGGTCCCAAACGATCCCGTGAAGCCGTAGCGGTAAGTCGACGTGGTCCGGGAGACCAAAGTTGGCGGAGACGGGAGCATCGTGACGCCAGCGGCGGCGGAGCCGAGCAGTCCGAACGTCGGTCCGCTGCTGGTGATCGCCGCGGTATTCACGCCGGTACCGAGGTCCGAATACGTTACCTGGAAAAATCCGCCGGCGTTGAGCGTTGACTGCGAGACAGAAGACCCGCTAGACGGAAAGTAAAGCGCGGCTGTCGGCGGCGTTGTGTCAATCGCGGCGGCGCCTACGCTGAAGCCGAACGGAGCCGATGAACCGCTGGCATCGGTTTCATAAACAGACCATCGTCCAGGCGATGGTCCGGTGTAGAAATCGTAGTCGATTTCCGTCGGACTAATCCAATGCAATTGTGCAGCCGTGCTTGGAATCGGTGAGCCGCCGTTGAATATGAACGACAGCGTGGACGAAGAGCTGAAACCCGTGCCAAGAACCTTTAGTGTTTGCGGGCTAGACGAAATTGATAAAGGCGGGATTACGGAGCTAATCATCGCTTGGCCGGTCGTCACCACTTGTGTTGGCTGTATGGTTACCGCATTCTGTGCTGTTAGCTGGCTGAGCTGCACGTCGCCGTTGTCGATTGTCGCATCGCCGTTCTCATCCTGCCAGAGTTTGACGTCAAGGTTGTAAATACCGGAGGGTGTTCCGGCTGGCACAGTGTATTGTCGCGAGGGCGAGTTCCCACCAGCGTGCAACGGCACCGCAGGGCCAAGTGCGTACGAAAGCGATACTTCCGCGCCACCGCCAACAGGTTGGAGGCTGGCACCAAGCAAAACATTCGTTGCGGTGGGAGCACTGATTGAATACGCAATGGAAGTTGGGCTGCCGGCGGATACAACCGCAGGTGACGAATAAGCGCTCAGAATAGTGGGGTCGCCGGGTGTCGCGGTGGTCGCCGCCGCCTGAAATGCTAGCTTCAATTGATTGCTATTCGCGGAGAGCACCTGTTGCGCGTTGAGGAGTTCATACTCGCTTTGAAGCAATTCAAAAAACTGCGGAGCGGTCATCGTCCCGCCAAGCGTTGTCGCCGGCGTGTTATAGTTCGTCTGCTGATTTACGAGCCACCCCTCGCTCGTCGTAAAGAAATCGCCATCCAGCACGTTAGGAGGATCATTGCTGGCAGCGGCAATAATTTGGCTCGGGTCATTTCCGGCGGCGACGGCGTCGAAGAAAAGCTGCGCCTGGTACCCAAATGAGTGATCTTGGACGGCTTGATAAAACTCGCTTAACCCAAATTGAATAGGAAACGCGGCCAATTGCGCCACGTCACCAACCCCTGCCAACCCGATTGCTTCAAGGGCGGCCTCACTACCAAGATCAATGCCCCAGTTGGCTGCGTCGCTCGCGGCCTTCGAATATTGTCCAGAAATGATGTCGTCCGAGATCAAGGTTCCATGCACCAGTGTATCGACCAAGGTCATAAAGCTGACTGCTTGCGGCGAATAGCTCTTGCCCAGTGTTTGGGATATTGCGTCTGTACTAAGCTGCGTTAGCCCCCAAGTGTCGTTGACAAAAGTTATCGCTTGATTCGGCGTGATGGTCAGGAGAAGGCGGCATTCGAGATGTTCGACTTGAAACCGGCTATGTCCGAGCAGCGTGGAGGGCTGCGACCTAGAATTCGGTCGGTTTCCGCGGCGACTTTTGCGAGGCATCACGAAGACCTCCCTTTTGATTTGCGCTGCACCATCGTAGCGACCGCACTTTTACTTAAAAATCGCTCATGGTCAAGGGTAATCGGCCGAACAAAATTGTTCGCGCGATCGAGAAGCGTCAACGCACTGACGTGCATATCAGCTACGTCGAACGGGGAAAATCGCAGCCGACCGTGGCGATGTTCATTCGGCTCTGCAAGGCGCTGAATGTGCATCCGCCGGATTTGCTTGCGCGGATCATGCGATCCGCCTCGAAGTAGAATTTTTCGCCGCTCCGAAATGCCGCAAGGTCTATTGCCGCGAAACCACGCGAAGGTCAAAAAAGAAGAATTAGGACGCGATCTCATCGTTTTCGCTACTCGTCCTTCCACAGCATTCCCATTTGCGTTTTTTGTGCCCTTTGTGGCAATTTTTCTTCGTGCTCTGGATCGCATCTCGCCGAATGGGCAAACGCTGCGGCCGGAAGGCGATGAAATTCCACAAAGGCCCTCGACCCGGAACGGCTGTGAACCCAACAGCGTCCGACGGGGAAAATCCCAGCTGACCTACACGATGTTCATTCGGGACTGACAGGCGCTCAACGTTCATCCGCCGGAATTGCTTTCGCGGATCATGCGATCGTCGGCGAAGTGATCGCTCGCAGAATACAGCGGTCCGGTTTGGATGAAGTCCGCAGCCCTTTGAACACCGGCACGCCTTGCGGTTGGGATTTCTCCGGGGGAAGACCCTATGGAGCAAGCTCCGTAGGCGTTCGGCGACGCACGGCGCTTCATTCAATCCGTAACATCACCCCCTCTTTTTGCGTCTTCGTTTTTTCTCGCGGCGATCTCACCTCTCAACCCGGAACGACGCAGAGTCATCCAACCCCGCCGGCGATGCTGTGCCAAATCCCGCATTGAGCTCTTCCCGGACTCGCTCCACTGCGCGTCGCGACTAACCTCCTGATCTTCCGGAAGCTCGGACCGACAACGTTCTGCGCGGTACCGCGCCGCGATGGCTTCGAAGCTATAGAAGCCTCTCAGTCATGCGCCCGTCAGCTTGTCACCGTCTGGCTCAGCGCGTTGGACGTGCTGCCGGTGAAGTCGGTGTCGCCGCCGTACGTGGCGGTAATGGAATTGCTGCCGACGGGGAGTGTCGTCGTGGTCAGTGTCGCGATCCCGCCGCTGAGCGTGCCGGTGCCGAGCATGGTGCTGCCGTTGTCATAGAACGTGACGATGCCGGTCGGCGTCCCCGCGCCGGGACTCACTGCCGCCAGCGTAGCGGTGAACGTCACGCTCTGGCCCGAATGGATGGCGGTGGTCGTGTTCTTGGTCAGCTTGGTGGTGGTTGCTGACTGACTCACGGTCTGGCTCAATGCGCCCGACGTGCTGGTGTTGAAGTTGCCGTCGCCACCATAGACGGCGGTGATCGAGTTGCTGCCGACGGGGAGCGACGTGGTCGTGAACGTGGCGACGCCGCTGCTGAGCGTGCGAGTGCCAAGCGTGGTCGAGCCATCCTTGAACGTCACGGTGCCGGTGGGCGTGCCGGCGCCGGGGCTGACCGCGGCAAGTTTTGCCGTGAACGTCACACTCTGCCCAAACTTGATGGCGGCGGTTGTGTTTTTGGTCAGGGTTGTGGTTGTCGAAGCCTTGCTGACCGTTTGTGTCAGGGCACTGGAGGTGCTGGTGGTGAAGTTGCCGTCGCCGGCGTAGACGGCGGTAATGGAATGGCTGGCTACGCTCAGCGAACTGGTGGTGAAAGTCGCGACGCCGCCGCTGAGAGTCCTGGTGCCGAGCGTAGTTGAGCCGTCTTTGAATGTGACGGTTCCGGAAGGGGTGATGGCGTTGGTTCCCGCTGGGGCAATCGTCGCCGTGAAGGTCACGCTTTGCCCGAACCTGGTGGCTGTCGTGGTGTTCTTCGTCAGTTTCGCGGTGCTGGACGCCTTGGCGACGGTCAGCGTGAAGGCCTGGCTCGCGGGACTTCCCACGCCGTTGGACGCGCCAAACGTGAGGTTGTAGGTGCCGACGGTCCCGGCGGCGGGAGTGCCGCTGAGCACTCCGGTCGTGGTATTGAACGTCAGCCCGCCAGGCAGTGTCCCCGTTTCACTGAACGTGGAAGCGGGATAGCCGCTGGCGGTGACGGCAAACGATTTGTTGGCGCCCGCCGTAAAAGTGCTGTGGCTGGAGCTGGTGATGGTTGGAGCCGAGTTGACATGCACGGTGGTGGAAGCCTGCGGAGCGGTCGCATAGGGCTGAACGTTGCCGAGGGCGTCGGTGGCAGCGCTCCAAAAGCCGTAGGTGTGGCCGTCGACGCCGGAGAAAACGGCGGCCGGGGCGGTCGTGTTCATCAGCCAGATGTATGCGCTGCCGTTGTCGGAATAGTAGACCGAATAGCTGGAAATGGACGGACCGTTGGTGGCTGGATGTCCCGACCAGGTGACCAGAAAACTGGTCGTACTTTCGACAGCTGGAAGCGGCGCAACCGTGCTGTACGGTGCGAACACATATTCGTACGCCCCGATGTCCGGATTGCCATCGCGCGGCTGGCCGGTCTGATCATTCATCCAGAAGACATTGGCGCCGCTGCCGTGAGTCGTGACGGTGGTTCCGTTGTAGCCGCGGACGACGGTGAGCGTGTTGCCGCTCACGTTCGTGACCAGCATCTGCTCCCCGTCGATTTTGATCAGATAATTGCCGGGCGTGCTGCAGACCGCCGATCCGAGGTTGACGGAGATTGTTGTATCGGTGGCGGCTGAACCTGCGCTGAGTGCCGTGATCGGACCGCCGGCATCGATTGCAGAGCTGCCGCCTTGCAAGGCCATCGTCTGCGTGGCGCCGCCGTTGTAGTAGAGCGGGTAGAGCCTCGGCGGCAGCGGGCTGGAGGTGGTTCCGATCTGATTTTCGTTGGTCCCGTTGCTGACCGTGGAGAGATTTTCGCCGTCGCCGATGAGATTATGGTTGCTGGAGGGGTTAACCGTGCCATACGCCTCATCGGCGCCGTTGGAAATGTCAGGGATGTTCGCGTTGCCGGCGACGATTGTGCTCAACAGAGTGAGCGTCCCGCCATTGGCGATCCCTCCCCCCTCGTAGCCCGAACCGTTGCATGAGTTTGCGGAGATGGTGGAATTGACGATTGTCAGAGTGTCATCAATCAGGATGCCACCACCGGGTTCCTCGGCGGTGTTGGCGGAGAACGTGGAGTTGGCAACTGTCGCGGCGCTGGAATCGCTGTAGAGTCCGCCCCCGCCCCCGTAGGTGGCGGCATTTGAAGAAAGCGTGCTGCTGCTGATCGTCATCGGTCCGTCGCTATAGATCCCGCCTCCGAAGCCGGCGGAGTTCGCGGTGAAGACGGAGTTGCTGACAATCAGCGTGCCGATGCTGTCGATGCCCCCGCCGCCGCTTTCGGCGCCCGCGGAATTATTGTCGAACGTCGAGACGCTGACTGTCACCGTGCTGGATGTATCGTTATCAATTCCGCCCCCGTCCGCGCCCGCGGTGTTGTTTAGGAACTGGCAGTTGGTGATCGTCGCCATCTCGCCCGAGCCGCCAGTATAGATGGCTCCGCCGTATCCCGCGGTGTTTCCCCCTATCACGCAGTTGCTGACGCTCAACGTGTCATAAGTGGCGCCGATGGCGCCGCCGTATTCGGCGGAGTTTGAGAAGAAATTGCACCCCGTGACCGTCGCCGTGCCAAAGAAGACGTTGATGCCGCCCCCGTTGGCGCCGTTCGTGGAATCCCCCGTGAAGGTCGAGGTGCTGACGGTGAGAGAGCCGGAAAAACTTTGAATGCCACCGCCGCCGGCATCCTTCGCGGTGTCGGACGAGAACGTGGAATTGGTAACCTTCAACGTGCCGGCGTTGTAGATTCCACCGCCGCCGTCGCTGCTCTGATCGACGCCGTCTGTAATCGTCAGCCCATTGATCATCGCATGTACGCCCGAGTCGACGTCGAAGACCCGGCTTGCGCCATTGCCGCTCACCGTGATCTGATTGGCGCCGTCGATCGTAATCAGACCGCTTCCGGCGCCGCTCAACTCCAGTTGTCTTTGGGTGAGCGTGATCGTTTGGCCGTTCAGGCTGGAGTCGAACGTGATGGTATCCGACGTGCCGGCGAGGGCGTCGGCGTTGGCGGTGACGATCGCGTCGCGCAGCGACTCACCGGTATGGGGCGAGGAGTCGATGGCGGTAGTGACAACGATCGCCGTCAGCAACCGCCGGCATTCCAAGACTTCGATCTCAATGCAGCGGTGGATGGCCCGCTTCCGGCTTAAAGATTTGGAAGCACCGTGACACTTCTTGACGATCATGGCGTACCGTTTCCTGCCCCGGAAGTGCGTCGATGACAAGGTTTCGCATGCGTGGCCGGTTCTTCGTCTTCGAGCAATCTGCCGCGGGGTCAATAGGGTGAGAAATGAGCACAGACCGGATGCCCCATGCAGCCGGCCGTGTTGCACCGATCGGAGCGAAAACCAATGCCCAACAGGTGTGAAATACGCCCGGGATGCTACCAAGGCTGTGTTGCAAAGCAAGTATATTTTTCGGCTGCATTTTTCGGTCTAAAGCGACATCGCTCAGGGGTTTGACCGCTCGTTTTGCCGAGGCGTTTACAGCATCCCGACAGCGCGGAGCCGAATGACTTGTCGCCGGTTCATACGCTCCCGGAAAAATGGGCACACCCCGGCTCAGGAGTGAACCGTCTGGCTCAGCGCACTGGAGGTGCTGCCGGTGAAGTCGGTGTCACCGCCGTAGGTGGCGGTGATCGAATTGCTGCCGACGGGAAGCGTTGTGGTTGTGAACGTCGCGACGCCGTCGATGAGGGACCCGGTGCCGATCGAACTGCCATTGTCCAGGAAGGTGACCGTCCCGGTCGGTGTTCCGGCGCCGGGACTCACCGCGGTCAGAGTGGCGGTGAACGTCACGCTCGTGCCAAATGCGATCGCGGTGGTGGTGTTCTTGGTCAGCTTGTTGGTGGTGGCCGCCTGGTCCACGGTCTGGGACAAACTGTTGGAGGTGCTGGTGGTGAAGTCGGTGTTCCCGCCGTAGACGGCGGTGATCGAGTTGCTTCCCGGCGGAAGCGACGCTGTGGTAAACGTGGCGACGCCGCCGCTGAGAGAGGCGGTGCCGAGCGTGGTGGAACCGTCCTTAAACGTGACAGTGCCCGTGGGCGTCCCGGCGCCGGGGGCGACGGCGGCGAGGGTGGCGGTGAAAGTGACGCTTTGGCCGAACTTGAGGGCGCTGGTGGAGCTCTTGGTCAGCGTGGTGGTCGTGGCGGACTGGGTGATGGTCTGGCTCAGGGCGCCAGAGGTGCTGGTCTTGAAGTTCGTGTCGCCGTTGTAGACGGCGGTGATCGAATGGCTTCCAGCCGGGAGCGTGGTGGTGGTGAAGGTTGCGACTCCGCCGACCAGCGCGCCGGTGCCGAGGGTGGTTGAGCCGTCCTTGAAGGTGACGGTGCCGGTCGGCGTGCCCGCGCCGGGAGCGACGGCGGCGAGCTTGGCGGTGAAGGTGGTGCTCTGGCCGAACTTGAGGGCGCTGGTGCTGCTCTTGGTGAGCGTCGTGGTCGTGGAGGCTTGCTGGACGGTCTGGGACAGGGCGCTGGAGGTGCTGGCGGTGAAATTGGTGTCTCCGCCGTAGACGGCGGTGATCGAGTTGCTTCCCACCGGAAGCGCCGTGGTCGCCAACGTTGCGACGCCGCCGGCAAGCGCGCCGGTTCCGAGCGTGGTGCTGCCGTCCTTAAACGTGACCGTGCCGGTGGGCGTACCTGCGCCGGGGGCGACGACGGCCATGGTCGCGGTGAAGGTCACGCTCTGGCCGAACTTGAGGGCGGTCGTGGTGTTCTTGGTGAGCGTCGTGTTCGTCCCGGCCTGGCTGACCGTGTGCATGAGCGGCGGGGAAGTGCTGGTCGTAAAATCAGCGTCGCCAGCGTATGCGGCGGTGATCGAACGACTGCCGGCGGTTAGAGAACTGGTGGCGAACGTGGCGACGCCGCCGCTGAGCGTGCTGGTTCCCAGTGTCGTTGTGCCGTCTTTGAAGGTAACCGTGCCGGTGGGCATTCCCGCTCCCGGGGCCACGGCGACAGGGGTGGCCGTGAAGGTCACGCTCTGGCCGAATTCGGTGGAGGCGGTGCTCTGCGCGAGTCCCGTGGTCGTCGAAGACTTGGAAACCGTCTGACTCACGGCGCTGGATGTGCTGGTGGTGAAGTCGGTGTCGCCGTCGTAGACCGCGGTCACCGAGTGGCCGCCGACGGCCAGTGCGCTGGTGGTGAACGTCGCGATCCCGCCGGCGAGCGCGCCGGTTCCGAGCGTGGTGCTGCCGTCCTTAAACGTGACGGTGCCGGTGGGCGTTCCCGCGCCGGGGCTGCTCGGTGTCGGCGTCGCGGTGAATGTGACGCTCTGACCGAACTTGATCGCGGTCGTGGGGTTCTTGGTGAGCTTCGTGGTCGTGGCGGCCTGGTTCACCATCTGGCTCAATACGCTTGAAGTGCTGGTGGTGAAGTCAGTGTCGCCGCCGTAGACCGCGGTGATCGAATGGACGCCGACGCTCAGCGAAGCGATGGCGAACGTCGCGACGCCGCCAGCGAGCGTCCCGGTTCCGAGTGTTGTTGTGCCGTCTTTGAAGGTAACCGTACCGGTCGGCGTTCCCGCTCCCGGAGCCACTGCGACAGGGGTGGCCGTGAAGGTCACGCTTTGACCGAAGGCCGCGCCCGCAGGAACGCTCGAGGTCAAGCCGGTGGTCGTAGCCGCCTTGGTGACGGTCTGACTCAAGGCGTTGGACGTGCTGGTGATAAAATTGGCGTCACCGCCATACACGGCGGTGACCGAATGGCTGCCGACAGCCAGAGCGGTGGTGGTGAAAGTTGCAATGCCGCCGCTGATCGTGCCCGTTCCGAGCGGCGTGGTGCCATCCTTGAAGGTCACGGCCCCGCCCGGTGCGAATGCGTCCGTGCCGACGACAGCGGTTGTCGCCGTGAAGGTGACGCTTTGTCCGAATTTGGTGGCGGCGGTGGTGTTCTTGGTCAGAGAGGTGGTGGTCGCCACCTTCGCCACGGTGAGCGCAAATGCCTGACTCGCCGGCGGAGTCACGCCATTGGATGCGCCAAACGTGAGATTGTAGAGACCGGCCGTCCCCGAGTCGGGCGTGCCGCTCAGTACGCCGGTGGAAGCATTGAACGTCAGCCCGCTCGGCAGTGTCCCGGTTTCGCTGAAGGTCGAGGGCGGATAACCATTGGCGGTGACAGTGAAACTCTCGGGCTGTCCGACCAGGGTGGTCTGGCTTGACGCCGAGGTAATGGCCGGCGGAGTTCCGACAGCGAGCACGATGCTCGTCGGATTGATCGTGGCGCGGAACTCCGGCGCTACGCCGGACGTGGACGCGAAGCTGCCGGTAGTCGGATTGGCAAAGCTGGCAACGGTGTAGCTGGCGTTGGCTGTGCCGGCGAAGCCGTTGGTGAGCTCGGCCTGCAGGTTGCCGCCCAGCGTCGTGTTTCCGGTGACCGCCAGGAGCGGCGCGCCGCTCCCGCCCGGTGCGGTGGAGACCTGGTAGTCCAGAACCGGCTCCGGACTTGCCGAGGTTTTGCATGAAGTCGCCGGAAACGGTTAATTTCCCGCCGACGGAGATAGTTCCAGTGTTGGCCAATGCGCCTGCGGTCGTGAATGTTGCGCCGGCGAGGACGCCGAGTGTTCCGTTCACGGTCGAGACCGGGGCGACCAGCGGGAATGAGGCTGCCGAACCAATGAGCGTTACCTTGGCGCCGGAGCCAATGGTCGAGACGGTTGGTTCGGATGGAAGCGACAGCGTGGCGTTATTCGCGATCCAGGTACCGCCAGTCAGCGCCCCGGACGAGTCCTGCGGCAGAGTCGTTCCGTCGATCTCCAGTATTGCGGCGCTGGCTTGAGTGGTACCGGCACCGCTGTAAGGGACACCGCTGTCGATGACCACGTTGCTGGCGCCGGTCGACTTGATCACCGTTCCGCCGGCCAGGTTATTGAATGCGTTGTTGCCGCCGTCGTTTGTCAGGTCAACCTCTCCCTGCGCAGTGTCGTTGGTGAAGCTGAACACGCCGCCGGAGTCATTCTGGACGGTGCCGTAGTAGAACCGCAGATTCCCCTGATTGTCGGTGATGGTCCCCTGATTCTCGAGAGTCAGGTTGTAACGCAGAAGCTTGTCAGTAGAAGTCGACAGCGTGATAAAGCCGGTGTTGAGCAGGACGTTGCTGTTGGAAGCCGCTGCTGCGATGGTTCCGCCTTCCCACCGGAACAGACCCGCGGGGAAGTTGAAGGTCGCACCTGCAGTATCGACATCGAGACTGCCGGTGGCCATAAGTACGGTTCCGGCCCCCGATCCGGTGTAAGTGCCGGTCAAGGTGGGCGCGGAGCCATCGGTCAAGTCGAGTACGGAGTTTGCACCAACGGTGAATGTTCCGCCGGCGTCGGTTCCGCCGCCGCCCAGGGAGATGCCGCCGACATTTGCCGCTAAGGTAATCTTTCCCGCCGCGGCGTTGTTGAACGGATCACCACTCTCGAAAACCACGGTGCCGGCACCCGTGGAGTGTTCCAGCGTGCCGCTGTTGTTGAAGGCGTTGGTCCCGCCGTCATTGGCCATGTCGACCTCCGCGGCGTTCTGGAAGTCGTATGTGGCGCCTGCGTCGTTGTCGAGAACACCGTAATAGAAGCGCGTGTTTCCCGCGTTATCGATGATGGTGCCCTTGTTGTCGAGCGTCGTGCGAAGGTCTTTATCGTTGGTACCATCCAGATTGATGAACGCGCCGGAAGCATTGGTCAGCGTGGGGCCGCCGCTGATGAAGCCGCCGTTCCATTGGAAGAAGTTCTGCGGAAAATTGAAGGTTGCTCCGCCGGAACCGATCGTGAGGGTGCCAGTGTTCATTTGTACGAAGCCAGCGCCGGAGCCGGTGTAAGTACCCGTGAAAGTGGGATTTGACCCGCCGGTCAGATCCAGGACTGAACCGGACCCAACGGTGAACGTGCCGCCCAAGTCGGTCCCCCCGCCTGCCAGGGAGACCGTGCCGGCGGAAGCACCCAACGTGATCTTGCCCCCGGCGGCATTGTTGAAAGGCACGCTCCCGTCGAAGTTTACGGTCCCGGCGCCGTCGGCTTTGACCGTTCCGCTGTTGTTGAAGGCGTTGGTCCCGCCATCGTTGGCCATGTGAACGGCGGCTGCGTTCTCAAAGTCGTACACCGCGCCGGCGTCGTTCTGCAGGGTGGCGTAGTAGAAGTCGGTGTTTCCCGCGTTGTCGATGATCGTACCCTTGTTTTCCAGCGGGGCGCGAAGTGACTTGGTTGTCGAGGTATCCAGATTGATGAAAGCGCCGGAAGCATTGGTCAGCGTGGGGCTCCCGCTGATGTAACCGCCGTTCCATTGGAACAAGCTCTGCGGGAAGTTGAAGGTCGCGCCGCCGGAACCAATCGTGATGGTGCCAGTGTTCATTTGCACGAAGCCAGCGCCTGAGCCGGTGTAAGTACCCGTGAAGGTCGGGTTGGACCCGCCGGTCAAATCCAGGACTGAACCAGACCCGACGGTGAACGTGCCGCCCAAGTCGGTCCCCCCGCCTGCCAGGGAGACCGTGCCGGCGGAAGCACCCAACGTGATCTTGCCCCCGGCGGCATTGTTGAAAGGCACGCTCCCGTCGAAGTTTACGGTCCCGGCGCCGTCGGCTTTGACCGTTCCGCTGTTGTTGAAGGCGTTGGTACCGCCATCGTTGGCCATGTGAACGGCGGCTGCGTTCTCAAAGTCGTACACCGCGCCGGCGTCGTTCTGCAGGGTGGCGTAGTAGAAGTCGGTGTTTCCCGCGTTGTCGATGATCGTACCCTTGTTTTCCAGCGGGGCGCGAAGTGACTTGGTTGTCGAGGTATCCAGATTGATGAAAGCGCCGGAAGCATTGGTCAGCGTGGGGCTCCCGCTGATGTAACCGCCGTTCCATTGGAACAAGCTCTGCGGAAAGTTGAAGGTCGCGCCGCCGGACCCGATCGTGATGGTGCCACTGTTCAACTGCACGAAGCCGCCGCCCGAGCCGGTGTAAGTTCCCGTGAAGGTGGGGTTGGACCCGTCCGTCAGATCAAGGATGGAACTTGTCCCGACGGTGAACGTCCCGCCCAAATCGGTCCCGCCGCCCGCCAGCAACACAGAGCCCACAGACGCGCCCAGGGTGATTTTGCCGGACGCGGCGTTGTTGAATGGCACGCTGCCGTCGAACACCGCTGCACCAGCGCCGGTGGAATGCTCCAGCGTTCCGCTGTTGCTGAAGGCATTGGTGCCGCCATCATTGGCCATGTCGATTTGCGCCGCGTTCTGAAAATCGTAGATGCCGGTCGCGTCGTTCTGAAGAATGCCGTTGTAGAAGCGCGTATTTCCCGCGCTATCGACGATGGTGCCTTTGTTTTCGAGCGTGGTTCGCAGGTCCTTGTCACTGGCGCTCGAGAGGGTCAGCGTGCCCGTGTCAGCAGCGTGCCCCCGCCGTTGATGATGCCGGCAGTCCATTGGCTTGCCGACCCGCTCATCGTGACGGTGGTCCCGCCGGCGATGCTCAACGTGGAGGAGAGGTCCAAATTCACCAGCGTCGACGTCGCAGCGATGCTGATGCTGCCCGCACTGATGTTCAAGGTATCGCCGGCGCCGGAGGTGATCGAGTTCACCGAGTCGGTGGCGCCGGTGGTATGGGTAATGCTGACGTTGCTCGGGATCGTCACGTCATCCGCACTGGTGGGAACTGCATTGGTCGTGCCATTGCTCCAGTTGGCGGCAGTGTCCCAATCGCCAGTAGCGCCACCAATCCAATTAACGGCCGAGAGCAGCCTGCGAAGTTCCAGCCCTTCCACCCGTGGGCGAGTGCCCTTCCGCTTACGGTTCTCTTTGGCATACCGCGACACCTTCCAACGATTACCGAGCGCCATGATTTCCCTCGCTTGATGTGAACCACTCCCAAGCCGCTCATTCGGCGAAGCCTGGATTGGTTTGGTCCCTATGGAACTCAAAAAGGGCGTGACGTTCGCGAAACTCCGTCTCCGCAGCCGGGTGTTCACGTCCTATAATAAATGTCGTCTACTGTAGAAACGCGTCTGCATTTCGCAATAACAAAATTACGCACACGAATATGATTTGCGGGGCATATTCCGGCACACACCCAAACCCGCGTCGCTCGCTGGCGGACTTCGTGAAATCGGTGACGCTCCGATGCCGGATTGCTCTCCATCAGGTGCTTCAAGCCGTCGTGAATTCTAACAGCACACCTCCTTGTCGGGGTTTCCCCTAAGTGCGCTCCCTCAAACTTCGATTTGCTTAAATACTCACCCCGCCCTGATTCGCCATTTTAACGAAGCGGGAGACGCGGCTGTCCCATCGAATCACCCGACTTCATAACGCAGAAGCAATTCGATGATTCGGAACTCTGGTGTCCTCTACGCAGTTTGCTCCTTCCCGCCCGGAAATTCGCGCTCGTCCCTCGCAGCTGCGGCTCCTGACTTCTGGCTCCTTCCTCCGTATATTGATCTCATCATGGAACGACGTCGCTTCGGAAATACCGCGTTGGAAGTCTCGGCGGTCTCTCTCGGTTGCTGGATCTTCGGTGTCGATTGGTGGGGACACTACACCGACGAACGCGCGATGGAGATGTGCAAATTCGCATTCGATCAAGGCGTCACCTATTTCGACAACGGCGACGCCTACGGCAACGGCCGGGCGGAGACGGTCTTCGGCAAGTTCCTCAAAACCGTGCGGCGGGATCAGGTCGAGATCGGCAGCAAGTTCGGCTACGACTTTTACAACGACCCGGGAACGCCTGGCAGCCATAGCGAACGAAAGCAGGATTTTTCCCCCAAATTCATGCGCCTCGCCCTGGAGCGATCATTGCAGCGTCTCGGCGTGGATGTCATCGATCTTTACATGGCTCACAACATCAAGCTGCCGCAGTTTCGCGATGACCTGTTTGCGGAGCTGGAAAAGGTGAAGGACGAAGGGAAAATCAAAGTCTGGGGCGTGTCACTCGGCCCGGCCATCGGATGGCGCGAGGAGGGGATCAAGGCGGTGATGGATCACGGAGCCAAAGCCGTGCAGACGGTCTACAACCTCTTCGAGCAGAATCCGGGGCGGGAGTTTTGCGAAGTCGCGCGGTCGCATGCCGCGGGCGTGCTTGCCCGCGTCCACGACAACAGCAGCATCCTCAAGGACGTCGTCAAACTCGACACCACCATCGGCGAGAGCGATCACCGCAAGTTCCGCGATCAATCCTGGAAGATCTACGGCCTCAAAAAACTGGAGCTGGTGCGGCATTACGCTTCGGATCACGGGATGACCGTGCATCAACTTGCCTGCAAATGGCTGCTGATGGATTCGGCGCTGACGAGCATCACCGGCACATTTCTCAACGAGCATGAAATTCAGGAAGCCGCGGAATCGACGGGGAAGCCGAACCTCTCGCAGGCGGAATTGCTGCAGATCGCGGAGGATTACGCCCGCGACTGGGGCCTGGGCGCCGACGCTCATCCCTGTGATCTCAAGAGCAGCGTCGATCCGAGCGGGCGGGTGCGCAGCGCGTATGTGCCGTCGCCGGTGCTGATGGCATAATTGCTTTTTGTGGTGCAGGCTCCCAGCCTGCTCTGAAGTGCCTGCACCACAATCATGCAGACCTTTCTTCGCTACGTCATTCTCCGCCACGAGGGCATTGATGCTCCGCACTTTGATCTGATGTTTGAAACCGCGCCGGGCGGATTGCTCTCGACCTGGCGGAGCGACGCCTGGCCCATCGATCAGCCGACTCCGCTGCTCCGCTTGGCGGATCATCGACGGGACTATCTCTCGTACGAGGGGCCGCTGACGGGTAATCGCGGGAGCGTGCGAAGAATCGAAGCGGGAAGTTTCATCATTCGTGATACGCCACCAAATCAAATCACAATCGAGCTGATCGGAGCGAGGGGTGGATCTGTGCTCGAGTTCGCTGTCGATCTCGTACGCGCAGAACCGCATTGGATCGCCACAGTGATGTCATGCTACTAATCAGGGTGCGGGAGCAGCCGGCGTGCGAGCAAGCACATCGCGGCCCCTGCGGGCGGCGGCTCAAAGGACGTTCGTGCGCATAAAAAAGGCGCCGTGGTCCTCTCGGAAACCACGGCGCCCAGGGAAGGAGGCTCGTTACATCAGACATACGATATATGGCGCATGAAGTTCTCCGCGTCCACACGATCGAATGATTATTCGAGGCGTTTATTTTTCGTTTCCGCTGCCATCGTTCATATTCTAGGACGCGCGGAGGAGCCGAAGGTTACAGTTAGAATTGCGGTCCAGCTTTATACCGCTCAAACCCTGACGGCGAGCGAGTCGTCAGCACTACTTGGCCGGCTGTGTCCCGGGCGGATCTGTCGCGGCCGCGGTGAGAATCTGCTTTCCTCCGTCCGGTTGCAGACGCCATTGCTCATCGAAAAAGCCGGCGGTCGCGATTTCGCCCGGGGACGTTCTGGAGACCGGAACGTTCACATCCACCACCGCGTAATCCGGCAGCTTGGGCGTCTGCCTGGCGTTGCTGATGTAATCGTTCTCGCGGAAGGTGAAGCCGCTGTTGATCACCAGATAGTGATCGGGATTGAGCGGATTCGGATAGATCATCACCGGGGCGTGATGATCGGACGGGAAGGACTGATCGCCCACGGTGATCTGCCGGGCGGTCCACTGGATCGGGAGCTCGTCCGCGACGCGGGCCAGGATCTTGTTGCTCGACGGATCGCCGAAACAGATCAAGTTGCCCGCGGCGATGTCATCGGCGGTGATCTGATCATCGTTTTTGACCGGTGGCTCGCCGCGAAACTGGCGACGCCATTCCCTCATCGCATGGTCGAGTTCCTCGGACTCCCATGCTCCGGTCGTCGCATTCATCGGCGTGCCTGTCGGACGGACAAACACGAAACGCGACATGAAGGCATCGTCGATCGGTCCCTGCAGATCATGCACTTTGTGCAAGCCGCTGCTGGACGCGGCTGGCGCTATCGCCCATCCATCGGCAGTTTTCTTGAAATGCCCGGTCCAGCTGGTGTCGTCGGCCACCGCCGCGCCCATCAATTTTGTGCCATCGATTTCGATGCCCGGCTGCTTTCCCTTCTCAACCGGCGATTCACCCGGCCCGAAGCTCAGCGTCAACCCCGTGACGTTCTGCGTCTTGAGCACATAGCCGATCCCGCAACAGTCCGTCGGCTGCACGAAGCTGCCGTCGACCCGCGCCCGAAGCCAGTGGCGATCCAGTGCGTCGATGGTGATCCAATCCATGCGGTTGTATTTCAGCGTCCACGTGGTGAACCGAATCGTTTCGGGAGTTCGAGTGCGACCAGCAGCGATAATCGCGTCCAGGTCCCTATCCAGTTCCACTTTGGTTGCCTTCTCATAAGCATGTTTGGTCTTCGGCCCGATCAACCGCCGGAGCGTCAACCCCTCGGCGGCCATTGCCGACATCATGATGTCGCTCGACTGTTTCTGTGGATCGATTTCGCCGGCATAGGCGATCATCGGAAGCTGATTGAGATTGACGGCGTAGTCCGTGCAATCGTAGAGGTGCCACAGAACTCGCTGGTACCACGGGAGCGCCATCGCTTCGTCGTGGTGGATGTGAAGGAACTGGGCCGACTCCGCAAATCCCGCGCCGGGGGACGCCGCCGCGAACAGATCGGTGTAGTGGGTGGCAAATTGCCAGGCCGATGCGCCGCCCATCGAAAATCCGATATCGAGCACGCGGTCGGTGTCGACGGAATAACGCCGTTCCACGTCCGCCAGCGCCTCGAGCGCGTCGACCTCACCGGCGAATTTGCTGGCGTTGCAGTAGCGGCCGTACAACTTGAGGACGATCTTGCCGGTGGTCGGCCCCTCCTTGCCGCTGACAAATTTCAGCTCGGTCAATAGTTCATCGCGGCCATGAAAAATCATGTCAAGCCGCCAGGGCACGTGATTGACGGAGATCTCCGCGGGCAAGCCGATTTGATAAGGCTGGATCGATCCGTCGATGGACGAGACGTAACCGCGCAGGCCGCTGAGCGATTCCCACGGCGTCTTTCCATCGTGCAATGCCTTGGCCCGATTCATCCCCTCGGCAATCGCGGCCCGCGCCTCTTTAGCGTCGACAAGTTCATGATCGGCAAGCGGGAATCGGACGGCCTTCTCGAAAATCATCACGTCCGGCAGATACGCCAGCAGTTGCGGTCTGGCGGCGAGCCCCGTCCGCAAGGAGTCGATTTCCTTCGCGAGCGCGTCGAGGCCCTGTTGGATATCATGGAGATCGTCAATGGATAAGAGCTTGTCGGCAGGAGCCGCGGGAGGGATCAGGCGGGCTGGATTCGCAGGCGCGGATTTAGGATCGGCCGCCAATGTCGAACTGCCGATTACGGCTGCAATCAGGAACGCCGTCGCTACTGTTGGTTTCACGTTAGGGAATACTTCGCGTCGCGGGATTCGTTTCGTGCGACCGGACTTTCCCGTGTGACAGGGGCGTCTCGCCCGTGCCAGCGGCATGGAAGTAAGACAACACTTGATATCGAGGGATTCTCTTCAGTTTTGCGTCGCTAACATGGGCGGGACGCCCATGCCACGGGGAAGGTTCCGGACGCGCTCCGCTGCGCGTCGCGGCTAACCTTGGGGAGACATCATGAATCGCGACATGCTATTTCGTTTCCGCGGACGTTTTGATCTGCCAGACATCGGCGAAGTCGTGCAGATGCTTCTTGAGCAAATCAACATTGGCCTGGGGGATCTTCGCTCGCTGCTGCATGAGCGCCTTGCGGGTTGCGTCGCCGGTCTCGGCCAGTTGCTTTGTCGCATCCTGCGCGGCGCTGATATCCGCTTGGAGCTGGGCGATCATCTGCTGGTTCTGCTTCTTGAAGTCGGCCTTTTCCTCTTCGGTTTGAGGAACGTCCGGCTGGCGCGCCGTCGCGGCCGCGACGGCGGCTTTCGCCTCCGCGTCGGCCTGGGCCTGCTTCGCATCGGCGGCCTTCATCCGATCTTCCTGCGCGCTGTCGCGTGCCGCCTGCGCATCGTTTTTCTTTCCGTCGATGAAGGCCCCTTTCTCATCGTCGCTGATGCTTGACGGCGGAGCAGTCGCCAAGGCGTCGTCAGCCTTGGATTCCGCATCCGACTTGGCCGCATCCGCGGCAGCGCTCCTGGCTTCCTCGGCATGTTGAGCCGCTTCTTCGGTGGAGGATTGCTGCTCGTTTTGCGCCTGCTTGATCGCAGCGTCGCGCTCGTCGGCGCTCATGACCTTGCGCCCCTCCGCCAGCGCCTTTTGATACGCCGCGAGTCGGGCTTGGTCATCCGCCAAATGGTCGACGTTTTTCCTGGATTCAGAAGCCATGTCGGCGTCCGCCTGCGCGGCCATCTGATCGGCGTCGATCGCGCTCCAGGCCTCCCACGTCTTGCTGCCGAGCCAGTTAAATTCGGCTTCTTCCAGCCCATGCTTTGCCAGGGAATCGTGGAATTGCTGACTGCCCCGAGCGTAGAGCACCAGCGCGGTGAATCCCGATGGCGACCCTTCCACCGGCTTCCCCGCGGCTTTCATCGTGGCGATCCATTCCTTCGATGTGTCGAGATATGCCGTCAGTTGCTGCTCGGTAAACACGCCGTCCTTCGGCTCAGACCAGTCGGCGAAGACCTTTGGGCTCAGCAGGCTGACCAGAAGGACGGCATGCGCAAAGGGCCACTGGGTCTGTTCCTGTTTTTTGCCTGCGCGCCGCTCCGAAAAGAGAGACGCCAGGGACGAAGAAATGGCCAATACCCAATGGCCAACAAAATCCCAAGCCACAAGGACCAACGGGAAGAACCAACCTTGGGCATTGGGGTTTGGTGCTTTGTTGGCCATTGGGCATTGGACATTTCTGCCCTGAAATCTCACGCCGCCGCATGCTTCTGATAGAACAATGGCAGCGGCTTGCCGCTCTTTTCCCAATGCTTGTTGATGGCCTCGGCTTTGCCGGCGCTGTTGAGCATGTGGAGCTTTCGCTGCACCATCTTGGTGATCGCCTCGCGGGCGGGCCCGAGGTAGTTGCGCGGATCAAACTCGGCGGGCTTGGTCGCGAAGACCTCGCGGATCTTGGCGGTCATCGCCAGGCGAAGATCGGTGTCGATGTTCACCTTGCAGACGCCATACTTCTGCACCGCCATCGCGATCTGATCTTCCGGCACGCCCTTGGCGTTGGGCATTGCGCCGCCATACTTGTTAACCAGGTCGATAAATTCCTGCGGCACGCTGCTCGAGCCGTGCATCACCAGCGGCAAGCCGGGGCACGTTTTCATGATCTGCTCGATGCGGTTAAACGCCAGCTTCGCTTCATGCTTGAACTTGTAGGCGCCGTGACTGGTCCCGATCGCGACCGCAAGGCTGTCGATTCCAGTCGCCTTCGTGAACGTCGCCGCCTCGTCGGGATCGGTCAGAAACTTCTCGACGTTCTTTTCATACTCCTCGGCATCGAGACCGACGACGTCTTCCTCGATCCCGCCGAGCATTCCGAGTTCCGCCTCGACAACCACGCCGGCCGCGTGAGCGATCTTCACTGCCGCGGCGGTCGTGTGAATGTTCTCCTCCATCGGGTGATGGCTCGCGTCAATCATGACGCTGGTGTAGCCGTCGTTGACGCAGGTCTGAATCAGGTCGAGCGTGTCGCCGTGATCGCAATGAATTGCAATGGGCAGTTCCGGGTGATCCTCGACAGCCGCGTCAATGATGTGCTTGAGGTAGCGAATGTTGGCGTATTTGCGGGCCCCTTTGCTGATCTGCAGGATCAGCGGGCTGCTCTCCTTGGCGCACGCGTCGATGATCGACTGGGCCAATTCCATGTTGTTGACGTTAAAAGCGCCAACGGCAAACCCGCCGTCATAGGCAAGGTCGAACATCGGCTTGGTGGTCATCAGCGGCATAAAAAGGATCCTTTCTCGAAACCGTCGCGGCTCCCCTGCTTTCAGCACCGCAGTGTATGAAAATCGGCGGGCGAATCCAATCTTTTTCCGATAGGCGCATTTGGAGGAGGTTCCGTCGCGTTCAGATCGCCAATCCTGCGAATTCTCCGCAACGCCCTTCCTATCAGGCAGTAGCAAAACTAATGTGATGTCGCTGTGAGCGGCATGCGCGCTCCGGGAGGCTTCCCATGTCAGCATTCTCTGGGCCGATTAGCTCCGTCGGGATTTCGGAGCTGATTCGCAAACCGCTTCGCGAGATCGCGCGGCGGCACTGGATCGTCGTCGCCGCGGTGGGAACGCTTCAATCGCTCACCTTTGGATTGATCGCCCTGCTGCTGGGCGCGTTGATGCTCGGATATTTTGAGGGAATGCCGCGCGTGCTGCGCGTGCCGCTGGCGTTTGCCACGTGGGGCGCGGTGCTGTGGACGGCGATTCGATTTCTGCGGCCGGCGCTGCGGCGCTGGAGCCTCAGCCAGGCAGCGCTGCAGGTTGAGCAGTCGGCCCCGGGGATGCAGGAACGGCTCAGCAGCGCCGTCGAACTGGCCGATGAAAATGACGATCGATTCCGCGGCTCGGCGGCGCTGCTGTCGCATCTGCTTCGCCAGGCGGAGAAGGACGCGGGGGGAATCGATCCCGAGATGATCATCCGCACCGGGCGCGTGACGCGCTGGGGAATCTATCTGGCGCCCGTGCTCCTGACCTGGCTGCTGTTCGCCCTCATCCATCCGCTGCCGGTCGAGGCGGGCCTCTTTCGGCTCTTCAATCCCATGGGCGCGGGGCTTCCGGCGTCGCTTTCGAAGATTGCAGTTCATCCCGGAGATGTGACGCTGGCGCAGGGTGACGATCTGGAGATTACCGCGAAGCTGTCGAAGGAAGCGGCCAGCGAATCGGCAAGCACCGACCACGCAGCGCTTGTGATCAAATATCCCTCGGGCCAGACCGTCTCCCGCGCGCTCGATCCCATCCGTCCGCGCGAATTTCAGGCGAAGCTCTCCGATCTGCAGCAGGGGTTCGCGTACATGGTGCGGACGGATTCAGTCGATTCGGCCTGGTTTACCGCGAAGGTCAATCCAAGACCGGGCGTGGTGAGCGTCGATCTTCGCTATGACTTCCCGGCGTATACCGGCATCGAGACAAAAATCGCTGCCGCCAGCGATGGCACAATCGAGGCCCTCGCGGGGACAAAAGTCACCCTCACCATTCACGCTTCCGGCAGGCTCGTCGATCAAGCCGATCACCAGAACCAGGTGCTCATCGACGAGGACAAGCCCACGCGGACGGTGGTTCCCCTGACGCCGCTGACGGGCAATGACTATCAGGCAAGCTTCATCATCAGCCGCAGCGCGCAGTATCGAATTCAGCTCTGCAACGAATTTGATCTGACGAACCGGGACAACCAACTTCGCAACATCATCGCGCATTTTGATCAGCCGCCAACGATCAGCATTCTTACGCCGGGCGCATCGGAAACGGTTCGTCCGGACGACACCGTTCCCGTTGGGTATCTGGCGACGGACGACTTTGGCGTCGCGTCGATCGTGGCGCTGGTCGGAACCGACGAGAATCCGCCGGAGGAGCGCGTGCTGCATCTGCCCGCCGGCGATCGTCGCCAGATCAAACAGACGTTTGTGCTGGACATTGCTTCGATCATCGCACAGAGCAGCGCCGACAATCCCAATCGCATTACCTATCAGCTCAAGGCTTCCGACAACCGCGATCCCGATCCGCAGTCCGCCTTTTCCGCGAGGCAGACGCTCATCATCGATCGCAACGCGCAGAGCTTCACCCAAAAGCAGGACGAGCGCACCGCCCGCGAGTTAAACCGCGCGCTGGATCAGGCGATCCAGAAGCTCAACGAAGCCGAGGCCAGGAGCGCGGCGCTGCGCAACAACGATCCGAACAACCCGATGGTCGATCAGAATCGCGAGAACGCGCAGGCAGCCGAACAGCATCTGGCTGAGGCGAGCAAAGAACTGCACGACGAGGCGCAGCACGAGGCCGACACACCTTTTGCGGACGTGGCAAAGAAGGCTGATGACGTGGCCGCGCAGGAGATCCGGCATGCCGCGGAGGATGCGGCCAAAGCGGAGCTGGCGGCGGATCGTCCTGAGCAGAGAAACGAGCAGGCGGCTGCCGCGCAGCAGCAGATTGCCAAGGCGCGCGACAAACTGCAGCAGATTCGCAATGACATTCAGCCGGCCCGCGAGCAGGCCGCCGCGCAGCGCGATCTTCAGCAGGCGGCACACCTGCAGGCGGAAGCCGCCAAGGGTTTTGCCGACCATCCGGAGCAGAAAGCTCGAAACGAGGAACGGCAGCGCGAGGCCATGCAGAAGCTGCAGGAGGCGCTGCAGCATAATCCCGCCCTGCGCGATGATCGCGCGCAGCAGGTTGCACAACATCTGGCGGATTTGGCCAATCGTATTACCGATCTGCAAAATCAGCAGACCCGCCAGCAGGATCAGACCGCCAAGCAGGACGAGCTTCAGCAGGCACAGGATCGCGCCAACAAGCTGGCCGATCAGCAGCAGAAGCTCAACGACGAAATTCAGCGTTTTGCCCGGCAGGAGAAGCAGCCGCTGGACGCGGCCCAAGCGCAGCCGCCCAACGCGGATCAGCAGAAAAGCATTATCGCGGCGCTGAACCGGAACGATGCCGACAATGCTGCCGCGCAGATGAAGCAGCAGGCCGATCAGCTTCGGCAGAATGCCCGGCAACTTCAGCAGCAGGCAGCCGCGCACGACCCGAACCACACGCCCGAGCAGCAGGCCGCGCAGCAAAAGGACCAGCAAGACGCCCAGGCAGCCCAACAGGCAAAGGATCAGGCAAACCACGCGGCAGATGAGCTGGCGCGAGACGCGCATCAGCCGGACCCGCCGGACGCGAACGACGCGGCAGAGCAGCACGTCGCCGCCGCCGCGCAGGCGATCGAGCAGCAGGCCGATGCACTGCACCCCAACGACCCGCATGCTCAGGAAGAAGCACAAGCGGCCCATCACGATGCCGAGCAGGCGGCGCAGGACGCGCAAGCCGCCGAACACGCGGCAGATCATCACGAGTCAACGAAGGATCTCGCCCAGGCGGCCCAGGAACTGCATCGAGCGGCGAAGGAACTCGCCCGCGCCGCGGCAGACAACGCCAAAGCCGACCAGGCGGAAGCGAAAGCGGAGCAACATCAGTCTGCAGACGACGCCGCGCAACAGGCGAAGCAGCTCGCCGCCGCGCAGGACGCGCTTGCGCACGCCGCCGACGAAGAGCGGCCCGCGGTAGCGCACGCCCGCGAAAACGCGGAGCCGCAACAGCAGGCGGCGCAAGAACAGCAGCAACTTGCCGACCAGGCAAACCAGGACGCGCGACAGGCCGACGCACTGGCGCAGCAGGCGCATCAGGCCGACGACAGCGATGTCGCGCATTGCGCGGCGGAAACGCAGAAGCAATTGCAGCAAGCGGCGCGCGAGCAGCAGCAGGCCGCCGGGGCCGAGCAGCACGGCGACGCCCCGCACGCCGCCGAGCATCAGGAGGCGGCGCAGCAGGCGCTGGCTCAGGCGCAGACTGCTCTTCGCGGCCTGGAGCACGCCGAGCAGGCCAACGCCGATGCGGCGCATCCCGATGCCGAGCAGTCGCACTCGGATGCGAACAACGATCACCCGGATTCCGACCAGGGCCATCCGGATTCGGGGAAAGCCCAGGCCGCCCAGGGGCACGCAGATGGCGAGCATCCCGATGCAGGAGATCAGGCGAGTGCCGATCAGCCCCAGCAAACTCCCGAGCACGCGCGCCAGCAGGCGGCGCAAGCCGCGCAGGAGGCGGCGGCAGTTCAGCCACAGGCGTTGCAGCCCAATCCGCAAGCCGCTCAGGAAGCGGCCAACGCGCTGCGGCAAGCCGCCCAGGCCAACGCGCAGGCGCAGCCCGGACAGCCGCACCAAGGACAGCCCGATGATGCGCAAACGGCCGGGCAGGAGCCGGGCAAGCCTGGCAAGCCGACGAGCGTTCCGATGCCCGCGCTGGTTTCCGTGAACGGAATCGCTCCGCAGGAAGCCGGCGGCAGCGGCGCGCCCGAAGCCGTGAAATCAATGGGGATCAGCGCCGGCGACTGGGCGCGGCTCCCCACGCTGATGCGCAAAGAGCTGCTCAACGCCGCCCAGCAAAGCGGGCCCGCTTCGTATCGGGAGATGATCAAGAACTACTATGTCAGGATCGCGCGCGAGCAAGCCGAAAATGGCGCAACCGCGGAGCAGCAATGATGATGATGGCTAAAGGCACGAAGGCACGAAGGCACGGAGGGGAAAGGCACGGAGGCACGAAGGCACGAAGGCACGAAGGGAAGGAAGGGGGAAGAGATCAGGTGGGATTTTGGAGGCAGCGAACGCATCGACGACGACATGGGGCACCTGGAAACGCTCCCCTCGACCTCCGTGCCTTCGTGCCTTCGTGCCTTTGTGCCTTCGTGCCTTTCCCCTCCGTGCCTTTCCCCTTCGTGCCTATCCTCATCGTCTTTCTCACCCTCTGTCCCTTTTTGCGTGCCGAGGAAGACGAGCCGGTGCCGGCCAACGTGCGCGATTCTGTCGATCGTGCCCTGCTCTTTCTGAAAGATGCGCAGCGCCCCGACGGCACCTGGCAAGCGGGTCAGGCATCCTCCACCGCAGTCCCTTCGCTGGCAGTCATGGCGTTTCTCGCCCGCGGCAATGTTCCGGGCCAGGGGCCCTACGGCGAATTGCTCAATCGAACGATCGATTATGTGATCAGCATGCAGCGCCCCAGCGGCCTGCTCTCGAAAGCCGAGGGGGGCAACGCGGTCATGTATGAGCACGGCATCAGCTCCGTGATGCTCTCGGAAGTCTATGGCATGGTCGACGACACTCGCCGGGAGAAAATTGAGAAGGCGTTGGCGAAAGCTGTCAAGCTCACGCTCGACGCGCAGGCGGTTCAGAAGGCTCCCCAATACCAGGGCGGCTGGCGCTATCAGCCCGCAAGCCCCGACTCGGATATCTCCTGCACCGGGTGGCAACTGATGGCGCTTCGCGGCGCCGCCAACTGCGGCGCGGCCGTCCCCCGCAGCGCGCTCGAGGCCGGCCGGGAATACGTCCGCCGCAGCGCCGCCAACGGCGGCGGGTTCAGCTATCAACCCGGAGGCCCCCCTAACCAGGCCCGCAGCGGCACCGGCATCCTCTCCATGGAACTGCTCGGCCAGCACGATTCCCCCGAGGCCAAAGCCGCCGGCGACTGGCTCGTCAAAAATCCGCCCGACAACCCCGGCATGGAGTTCTACTACTACGCCATCTACTACAATGCCCAGGCACTCAATCAACTTGGCGGAACTTACTGGTCCAGTCTCTATCCAAGATTGAGAGACACGCTGCTCACGCTTCAGCAACCCAACGGCAGCTTCGCGGGCGGCAGCGGCCAGGAACAGGAAGCGGGGGATGCGTACCGAACGTCGATGGCAGTTCTGGCGCTGTGCGTGCCGTATCGGTATTTGCCGCTGTATCAGAAGTGAAGGGGAAAAGAGCAAACTCGCCTGGGTTCGTGGATAACTTGCAAGATCCCTCGGGACGTGTACCTTACGCGCGATGGCTCCCGCTGGCGGATCGCGCCGCGATAACATCCTTCTTGACGCTCTCGAACCCGAGAGCGGACGGTTCTACAAGGTCCAGATCTCGTACCGCCGAATGCACGCCGTCGCCAGACGGGGGATCGTACAGGCCAGCGAGTGTGCATATATTCTCCCCGGCATTCTGCTCGATCCCACATCAGTCTTCGAAGGCATCCGATTGGACGAGGACGAAGATCGTTACGAATCGGGAGCTGGCTGGCGGTGTTACTGCGGTCTGCCTGCAAGCAGTTATCGGATCGATGGGTCAAAAGGCCCGCCGTTTCCAGACGAAGTGTACCTTGTGTTTATCAACAATGAGCGAATAGCATACAATTGGCGATGGGAGAAGTGCGACCCCGACAATCCGCAGCTTCCAATAGACCATGCCACACGCTTCAACCGGAGACTGCGATGAGTGCCATGTCCAGCGCGGAATTCGCGGAACACATGCTGAAGCTCGCTGAAAAGGCACCGCCATTCGAGCCCTCGGCGACGTTTGACCCGGACGGCGATTGCATCGAATTCATCGCCAAGCCAGACAGCTTTTATGGCGAGCGCATCGACGATCTTGTCACCGTATACTATAGCCACGAGACCGACGAAATTGTCGGATCACTCATCAAGAGCGTCTCCCGCTTTTACCGGGACGTGGTGCAAAAGGTGCCCGGGTTCAAGATCGAAATTCATGACGGGCGGGTGCGTCTCGTTCACCTCTTCCGGGCAAAACTGTGGACGAGTGATCTCGGTCCAGAAGATGTTGCAACGATAACCTATCGCAAGCTTCTGAAGGTTGCTGAAGAATCGAATGTCGAAACCGACCTTGTCTGCACCTGATCCGGAGCAGCGAACGCATCGTGCTGATCCCGCCGGCTCAGGGAATTCGGAGCGACGCGCAAGGGATGGATTCCGGCGAACTCGACGCTGATTTTCGTGCTGACGCTGGGATCCATTTCGTGACAGCGGCACGCGGCGATCAAGCGATCAGTTGGATCGCCCCACCATCGGCAGTCAGATCCGCTACTGACAGCATCGACGACCATGATCTCGCCGGGTACGTTCTCTGGCGGAACCCGGGTATTGTGACGAACCGGTTGCGCGAGTTGTAGGACAGACTTCCAGCCTGCTCCGGCGCGAGACGCCTGCACAACGACGCGCCGTGTCCGGGCAAGGAACGGAAAGGAACGACTCCTGAACTCCAACTTAGTAGTGTCTTTGGCGATCCCGATCCTCGCGAGCCTGGTTATGTGGGCGACGGCGAACGCTGCGCCATCCGCTCCCGCTGTGAAGCTGGCATTGTGGTATACCGAACCGGCCGCGGATTGGCAGACACAGGCGATGCCGATCGGCAACGGGCGGATCGGCGCGATGATCTTCGGCGATCCCCAGCACGAGCGGCTGCAGGTGAACGAAGACTCACTCTGGGAAGGAGACGAGAACGCGACCGGCGAATATCAGAGTCTGGGCGACATCAAGATTGAACTTTCGCATGGCGCCGCGTCCGGCTATCGCCGGGAACTGGATCTCTCGCGAGCGATTCAGAGCGTCCAATACAACGCCGACGGCATCGCGTATCGCCGCAGCTATTTCGCCAGCCATCCGGCGGAGGCGATGATCTTTCAGTTCACGGCCGACAAGCCCGGCGCGTATTCGGGGCTGATCACATTTGCCGATGCGCACGGCAATCCGTCGACAGCCGAGGGGAATCGCATCACCGCCGGCGGCGCGCTCAAGAACGGACTGCAGTTTGAATCGCAACTGATCGTCATCCATCAGGGCGGCACGCTCTCGGCCGGCGGTGACGGAATCCGACTCGATCATGCGGACGGCTTTGTCATCTTCTTCAATGCGCGAACCAACTACATCAATCAGCGATCCAGGCACTGGCGTAGTGATCCTCCGCATGCGCGTCTGACGGCCGGGCTTGAGGCGGCCGCGAAGATGCCGCTCGATCAGCTCCTGGCCGAGCACGTCGCGGATTATCAGAAGCTCTTCAGCCGGGTCGCGATCGATCTGGCGCGGCGCCGACGGGGGCAGAGTCGCTGCCGACCGACCAGCGGCTCATCGCCTATGCGAAGCAGGGTGATCCGGCGCTGGAGGCATTGCTCTTTCAGTTTGGAAGATATCTGCTGATCTCTTCATCGCGTACGGCGCTGCCGGCAAATCTGCAGGGACTGTGGAACGACTCGAACAATCCGCCATGGAAGTGTGATTATCATTCCAACATCAACATCGAGATGAACTATTGGCCCGCGGAGGAGACGAATCTGTCCGAATGCGCCATGCCGTTCTTCACTTATGTCGACTCGCTGCGCGAGGTGCGAAAGGAGCAGACTCACGCGTATTATCTCAACGGCGTGAAATCCCCGGCGGTGCCGAAGAAGTCGGTTCGCGGCTGGACCGTGCAGACGGAAAACAACATCTTCGGAGCGGGCAGCTTCAAGTGGAATCCGCCCGGCTCGGCCTGGTATTGCCTGCAATTCTGGGAACATTACGCGTTCAGCGTCGATAAGGAGTTTCTCCGCAATGTCGCTTATCCGGTGATGAAGGAGGTCTGCGAATTCTGGCAGGACCACCTCATTGCCCTTCCCGACGGAACGCTGGTGACCCCTGACGGCTGGTCGCCCGAGCACGGCCCCGAGGAGCCGGGCGTCACCTATGACCAGGAGATCGTCTGGAATCTGTTCGACAACTGCATCGAAGCGTCGAAGGTGCTGGACTGTGACGCCGATTTCCGCGCCGAGGTGGTGGCGATGCGCGACAAGCTGGCCAAACCGGCGGTGGGGAAATGGGGACAGCTCAAGGAATGGATGACGGACCGGGACGACCCCAACGATACGCACCGCCACGTCTCTCACTTGTTCGCGCTGTATCCGGGGCGGGAGATCTCACCTCTGACGACGCCGGATCTGTCCAAGGCCGCCGCCGTCTCGTTGACCCATCGCGGCGATCTTTCCACCGGCTGGGCGATGGCCTGGCGCATCAACTTCTGGGCGCGCCTGCTCGACGGCGACCACGCCCACACGCTCCTCCACAACTTTCTCCACATCGTCGGCAAAGGCGCGAAGATGAACTATGGAGCCGGGGGAGGCGTCTACAGCAATCTATTCTGCGCTCACCCGCCGTTTCAGATCGACGGCAACTTCGGGGCCTGCGTCGGCATCGCCGAGATGCTGTTGCAGAGCCAGACGGGCACGCTTCAGATCCTTCCCGCGCTTCCCTCCGCCTGGCCCGCGGGATCCGTGCATGGCCTGCGTGCCCGGGGAAACATAGAGGTTGATATCGCGTGGAAAGGCGGCGAACTGACTTCCCTCACGCTCCGCAGCCCAACGCCGACGTCATGCACCGTTCAGTACAGGCACAGGCAAATCACCCTGCCGCTGGCCGGGGACAAGCCGCTACGGCTCGATGGAGCACTGGCGGCAGAGTGAGATTCGCCCGCGGCACCGCGTGGTTCAGAACGAAAGAATCAACGAGACCGTCGCGCGGTTGTCGAAGATATCGCTGTTATGCAGCACGTTGCGCTCGTAGACGGCCCGCACGGCCAGATGGTCGACGGGACGCAATTCGAATCCAACCGCAAAGGTGGCGATGTCATCGCCTTTGCCGCCTCCCAGTTGTGTGAGGTCTCCGCCCTGAATAGGGAGCGCGGCGTTACGATCGCGCAGTTGGTGATAGTAGTTGCCTTCTCCGACGAAGCTGAGCCAGTTCACGATAAAATAATCGCCGTGAACATGCACGGCGAGGTCTTCGGCCGTGCCAAACAATCCCTGCTCACCGTCCCCCTGCAGGTAATTGACGGTTCCGCCGAGGTGGAAGTTGCCAATGCCTTTGTCCGCGGAGACCCACACCTGGAAGTTCTCCTTGTTTCCAAGCACCCTGCTCTCGCCGGTCGGGAACTCGTATCCGACGCCGACGGCTGCGAACAGCTGATCTCGGTAATCCTGCAGGAATTGCCATTTGAGGCCCGCGCCGATGTCATTCCATCCGTCCCCCTTGAGGGCGCCGGAGCGGATGATCGTGTAGCCGTCCTTGTATGCCATGAGCTGCAATTGCGGCGTGATGGCAACGTTGAGTTGAGGCGCGATGACCTGGGCATCGCCGCCGCCGAGCGCTCCATGGGACTGGAAGTTCGCATAGGCGTACTCCATGCGCAGGTCGGTGAAGATGAAAGAATCGTAATTCAGATAGGGATCGCTGACCGGCTGGACGAACTGCTGCTCGGGCGTGACGGCAGCGGCGGCATCCGAGACCGATGGATCGGGAGACAGCGAAAGCTGCGGCGCATTGGGCAGCAGCGTAAATCCCGATCGTTGCGCGTGAGCCGCGGTGGCGGTAGCGGCCAGGACACATGCTGCCGCCATTATTGATGGCCAGCGGGATTGGTTGGTTCGCATGCGAATCTCCTTCACGGCAGAGCCGTGCGTTTGAAAGCGTGCGCGTCATGGCGCTCAGGTGAGAGCGCCGGTGCCCCCGCGTGGCGCGGCTGTCAAATGGAGATGATCAATTACTTCCAAGTGATTTGCGTATCAGGAAATAGAGCAGCGAAGATCGGGAATCCCCTGACGTAGCACAGCCGTCTCGGCTCTGAATGTTCACCACAGCCGGGACGGCTGTACTACAAAGATACCAGGGAACCCTATTTGTGGGTTCTTGTGATGATGGTGCAGGCTCTGGAGCGGCAGAGTGAAAGCTTGCTCCACAATAAAGTGCCCACTCCCCTGAGGCTATGACCCCGACGGCATGTGGCGCTTGCCAAGTTCATCCAGCACGGCGATCGATGCGCTCATTCCCAATCGATCGGCGCCGGCCGCGAGCATTTGCTCGGCCGTGGCAAGCGTGCGAATTCCGCCCGCCGCCTTGATCAGCAGTCCTGCCCCGTGCTTCTTCATCAGCCGGACCGCGTCGGCACTGGCCCCGCCGGCGGGGTGGAAGCCGGTGCTGGTCTTGATGAAATCGCAGCCGCTCTCCCGTACGGCCCGGCATGCGAGCGCGATGGCAGCTTCTCCGCGGTCGGGGCCCAACGTCATCAGATAGGCTGATTCAACGATCACCTTAAGGACAACGTCTTGCCGAACCGCGCGGGATGCCTTGGCGAACTCCGTCAACTCCGCCGTGGCAGCCTCCAGATCGCCATTGGCAAGATGCGGAAGGTGCGCGACGACGTCGACTTCCTCGGCGCCTTCCCTGATGGCGAGCGCCGATTCATAGGCCTTGACCGCCGGCCGGCTCGTTCCATGCGGGAAGCCGGCCACGGTGCACGTCAGCACGCCAGTGCCGCGCAATTTTTCCGCCACGCGCTCCACCCAGGCTGGGGACACGCACACCGACGCGGCATGAATTGCGATCGCCTCGGCGATGATCCGATCCACCTCGGCGGCCTGCGCCTCGGGTTTGAGAATGGTGTGGTCAATCTTCCCGGCTAGTTCGGCGGTTGTCATTTCTTCTTTTTTACAGCCGCGCGCGGAGTGTGACCAGCGCGGGGATGCACGACCGTCTCTGCGCACTACCCCTCTCCCGCAATCCCGCGGAACACCGGGAGAGGGGGTAGTGCGCAGAGAGGGTGGCGCGCCCCAGCGCTGGGCGTGGAGCGTTGCATGCGGTCCGGAAAGCACTACGCTCTCCCCGCCAATCGGCGCGACGAACCATGGAAGCACAGAGACCGATGCTCAATTCCCCAAAGGCCTATCACTGGTTCGTTGCCGCGGATTTGAACGGGTTTTTCGGGGTGATGTTCGATAATCTGACCGTCCTCTCCTTCCTCGCGGGCATCCTGGTCTTTGGTTTCAGCTTCCCCGCAGATGTGGTCTACACGCGCATGTTTCCCGGCACCGCGATCGGGGTGCTGGCTGGTGACCTGGTGTACACATGGATGGCGTTCTCGCTGGCAAAGCGAACGGGCAGAACTGATATCACCGCGATTCCCCTGGGGTTGGACACGCCATCGACCATTGGGATCGCTCTGATCGTGCTCGGCCCGACGTATCAACGACTGACTTCCACCGGCATGGCGGCGCACGATGCGGCATTGGAAACGTGGCGCATCGGCATGGCATGCATGATCCTTCTGGGCATTGCCAAGCTCCTCCTATCGTATCTCGGCAAAGCGATCCACCGGGCGATACCGCGGGCCGGGCTGCTGGGATCGCTTGCCGGCATCGGGCTGGCTCTGATCGGCACGATCCCGCTGGTGGACATCTTTCAAATGCCGATTGTGGGCGTGATTTCGCTGGGGATCGTCATCTACACCGTGATCGCACGCATTCGGCTGCCGTGGAACTTGCCGGGAATACTGGTCGCTGTTTCAATCGGTACGATCGCCTATTACATCCTGGGGCCGCTGGGAGCAGCAGGCGGGACATTCGCGCCGCCACATTTTCCTCAACTTTACTTTGAGTTGCCCGTCCCCACGCTGCAGTTCGTCGGCGCCGTGCGGGCCGCGATCGGCTTTCTTCCGCTCATCTTCCCGTTCGCCCTGCTGACAGTAATGGGCGGCATCAACGTCGTCGAAAGTGCGCGCCTGGCAGGCGACGACTACGACACCCGCTCAATCCTGTTGATCGAAGCGTTCACGACGATCTTTGCCGGGCTCTGCGGAGGCGTCGCTCAGACGACACCTTACATAGGGCATTCAGCCTACAAGAGCATCGGATGCCGCGCGGGCTACACGCTGCTGACGGGCGTGGTCGTCGGCATGGCGGGGATCCTCGGGTACGCGCCGTTTGTCGTGGAGCTGATTCCCCGGGCGGTGTTGGCGCCGATCCTGGTTTTCGTCGCGGTCGACATCATGGAGCAGTCGTTCCATGAGGTCCCCAGGGCAGAAAGCGCAGCGGTCGTATTTGCATTATTTCCGTCGATCGCCCGCCTGCTGACGATCAAACTCACGGACCCGAGCCTCGTCTCCCAGAACGACTTTCACCGCCTGATGACCGCCGCGGGCAAGCCGCTGCCGGAGCTTCAGATTATCTTTGCCCTTGGCAACGGTTTTGTGCTCACGGGAATGCTTTGGGGAGCATTTGTCGCCGCGCTGATCCAGCGGCGGGTGCGGGCGTCGGCCCTTTTTCTGCTCGTGCTGGCACTGCTGTCATTCTTCGGGATTGTTCACTCCGCGCTGCCTGACGGGCGGATGTATTGGCCCTGGACGCTGGATGTTCAGGATCGCCGGGTTCCGTACCAATTTGCGATGGCGTATGGAAGCTTGGCTGTGTTCTTTTTGCTTCTTTCGTTCACGCGGAGCGATCCGGATTCCGCGGCAAATGCCACGTCGCAAGCGGCGCCCGTTGCCGTTTAAGACCCGTTCAGGATCTCTGTAGCCGCCGAGGTGGCTCGCGCTTTCCCCAGACTTCAGGGGTCCGGGAGGGCAGCTTTCGCCCCCAAGGTAGCATTGGCGTCCGAGCCAAGGCTACAATCACATCCGTCGATGACACAAGCAACTGACATCCTCCCGGAAACGCGTTACGCTGATCTGTCGCGATATCGCAAGGATTTTCCGATCCTTTCAACCACCGTTCGCGGAAAGCCATTGGTCTATCTCGACAATGGCGCGACGACGCAGAAGCCGGCCACTGTGATCGAGACGGTCGAGCAGTTTTACCGGGAACACAACGCCAATATTCATCGCGGCGTCTACACGCTCAGCCAGGAAGCGACCGACGCCTACGAATGGGCCCGGCGGCGCGTCGCGAAATTCATGAATGCGGCCGAGGGCGAAGTGGTCTTCACGCGCGGAACCACCGAAGCGATCAATCTGGTGGCGGCATCGTGGGGAAGAAAACATCTGACCAGCGGCGACGAGATTATTCTTTCGGCTTTCGAGCACCACTCCAATATCGTCCCCTGGCAACTGATTGCGGAGGATACGGGCGCCGTCATCCGCGTGATCCCGATCAACGATGCTGGAGAGCTGCAACTGGATGAATACGAAAGATTGCTCTCGCCGCGCACGCGCATGGTTGCCGTCAGCCATGTCTCCAATTCACTGGGAACGATCAACGACGTTGCCCGCATCGTCGCCAAGGCTCACGAGGCGGGCGCATTGACGCTGATCGACGGCGCGCAGTGGGTGGCCCATCATCCGACGGACGTTCGCGAACTCGGTTGCGATTTCTATGCATTTTCCGGCCACAAGCTTTTTGGCCCGACCGGTATCGGCGTGCTCTTCGGCAAGGCCGATCTGCTCGACAAAATGCCTCCGTATCAAGGGGGCGGCGACATGATCGAGTCGGTCAGCTTCAAGAAGACGCTCTACGCAAAGCCGCCGGCACGTTTCGAAGCAGGCACTCCGAACATCGCCGGCGCTATCGGACTTGCAGCCGCGATCGACTACCTCGCTTCGGTTGGCTTCGAGCCGATCATCGCGCATGAGACCGCGCTGCTCGCCTACGCGACAGACCGTCTCTCGCGGGTTCCAGGGTTGCGGATCATCGGAACCGCCCGATCGAAAGCGACCGTCGTTTCGTTCGTGCTTGAAGATCCGCCGGTGCCGATCTTGCAGATCGGGATGGAACTGGACCACGATGGCATTGCCGTGCGCACGGGCCATCACTGCTGCCAGCCGTTGATGGAGCGAATGAACATTCCCGGCACGAGCCGGATTTCGATGGCGTTTTACAACGTGCGGTCGGAGATCGACGCGGCTGTGGCAAGTCTGCTCCGCATCACGCAGGAAGCACGCAACGCCACGCCCGCGAAAAAGCGCAGCGATCCTGCCGGCAACGGAGAGCTGACCTATCCCCCCGCCACCGCGCCGACGATCGAAGCCGCCGCCGAGGAGTTGGCGGAAAACTTTGACATGTTGGAGGATCGCGACGCCAAGAATGAATACGTGCTGGAGATGGGCGCCCGGCTCCCCGACACGTTTTCTCTGCTGAAGCAAGTGACGCCGCGCGTGACGGGATGCATGGCGGAAGTCTACCTGGTTCCGCGGCGCAAGCCGGGGACCGTGGACATTCTCGAATTTGTCGCCGACGCGGATGCGCCGATCGTTCGGGGCCTCATCTCCCTGCTTGAATCTCTGTATAGCGGACAATCAGCTTCCGCGATTCTGGGGTATGATGTTGAATCCTTCTTCCGCCGGATTGGCTTGGATGCGTTTATCAGCTCACAACGGCGCAATGGACTGGCGGGGATGATTCAACGCATCCGCCAGGCCGCGCAATCGATTGGACAGACATCATGAGCGAAGAGACGAGCGAACAAACAGCGATCGCACAACCGCCAGCAGCAACGGCTCCTGAAGGCGCCAGTCAACTCCGTGATATGTTCGACGCGTCGTCTCTGGTCCCCTCCCCTGGTACTCCGGGGGAGGGTCAGGGTGCGGGCCTCGTCGATGAAAGTCGCCCGATCTCTACGCCCCAGCTCGAAACAAGCCCGCCCCCACCCCAGCCCTCCCCCGGAGTACCAGGGGAGGGGGAAAATGAATTCTCCCCCGGAGCACCAAAAGAGGGAGACAATCTCGTCTCGTCAACGATCACGCTTCCGGCGGTGGCAGCGCCCTCGGATCCGACGCAATTCATCGAACAGAAGCTGCTCGAAGGAAAAGTCATCGAGGCTCTTCGTGAGATCTTCGATCCGGAAATTCCGGTGAACATCTACGAGCTCGGGTTGATTTACGAGATTAAGATCGAGCCGGACAACAGCGTGCTGGTAAAGATGACGCTCACCGCGCCCGCGTGTCCCGTGGCGGGCACGTTGCCCGGCGACGTGGAAAAGCGCGTCAATGCGATACAGGAAGTGAAAGAAGCGAAGGTCGAATTGGTGTGGGATCCGCCATGGACGCGCGAGCGGATGTCCGAATCGGCGATGCTGACACTTGGATTTATGTAGCGGCGTACCACGGGTTTCCAACCCGTGCGAGCAGCATCAGAACTTACCGATCCCATTTTCGTTTTTCGTTTCTTTCATCAAACATCAAAGCAGAATTGGAGTCTTCCGATTGCGAGCGCCGCTGGCACGGGTTGGAAACCCGTGGTACGAGGCTAGATCAAATTCTCCGGATTAAGTCCGCTCAACTCATCAACGACGAACTTGCCGTCCTTGCGGATGAGCGTGTCGTCGAACCAGATTTCCCCGCCGCCGGCTTCGGGGGTTTGTCGCAGGACGATGTCCCAGTGGATGTCGCTCTTGTTGCCGTTGGATGCTTCGTCGTAGCACGAGCCGGGGGTGAGGTGGATGCTGCCCGCAATTTTTTCGTCGAAGAGAATGTCTTTCATCGCCTTGACGCAGTACGGGTTGAAGCCGATGGCGAATTCGCCGACATAACGGGCGCCTTCGTCGGCATCGAGCACTTCGTTGAGCTTGGCGGTCTCGCTGCTGGTGGCGGCGACGACGCGCCCTTCGCGGAAAGTCAGGCGAATATCGTTGTGCGTGGTGCCCCGGTAGATCGTGGGGGTGTTGAACTGGATGATGCCGTTAATGCTGTCGCGCACGGGGGCGGTGAAGACTTCGCCGTCGGGGATATTCACGCGGCCGTCGCAGGGAATGGCGGGGATTCCCTTGATGCTGAAGGTCAGGTCGGTGTCGCCGGGGCCCTTCAGCCGGACGCGATCTGCCCGCTGCATGACGTTGACCAGCGGCTGCATCGCCCGGCTCATCTTCGCGTAATCGAGCGTGCAGACGTTGAAATAAAAGTCCTCGAACGCCTCGGTGCTCATCTCGGCCATCTGGGCCATGGAAGGATTGGGCCAGCGGAGGACGCACCAGCGCGTGTGCTTGATGCGAATGTCGTGATGCACCCGCTTCCAGACGGTCTGCTCGTAAATCTTCTGCTTCTCGGCGGGGACATCGGAGAGCTGCGAGACGTTCGGATTGCCCCGCGCGCCGATGTAGCAATCGGCCCGCTGCATCTGGGCCATTTCGATGTCGGCGATAGTGTCCCACTGCTCTCGCGTGCCGCGGAGCATCATCTCGCGGAAGACCTGGTTGCTCTTGAGCATGACCAGCGGGAGTCCGCCGGCCGCGCTGATCGCGCGCACCAGCGCATTGGTAAACTCGTGCGGCACGTCGATCGCTTCGACCAGGGCGCGCTCCCCTTTCTGCACCGCGCACGAATAATTCACGAGCATCTGCGCTAATTTTTCAACGCGAGGGTCGAGCATATTTTAGTATCCGTAGGAATACATCACGAAGACTCCGCCGGCCGCGACCAGGCAGTAGATTCCAAAGATCCACCACTTGCCGCCTTCCAGCAATTGCGACAGGACCTTGAGGGCGACCAGACCCGCCAGGAAAGCGAAGACCATGCCGATCAGGCTGGGAATAAAGTCGTGCGCCCCCAGAGGCAGTCCGCCTGCTTCGTGGCGCGACTTGATCAGTCTCCCCGCTTCGTGAAAAACGACCGCGGGCGTGAGAACGACGGCCAAGGCAAAGCTGTATTCTTCCAGGCGCGCCTTGCCCAATCCCAGCAGCAGGCCCGCGGAGATGGTCGAGCCGGAACGCGAGAAGCCGCGGAACGGAAGGCTCAGCCCCTGCACCGCGCCGACGACGACGGCATCCTGATCGGTGATCTCTTCCCGTCCCTGCCGGTCCATCGACCGGATTCCCGCGACGAGAATCAGCACGCCGACAGCAGCCAGGGCCGCCGCGATGATCTCCAGATGATCGAATAGTTCTTCGATCTCGGCGGTCTTGACGCCGCGCTGATGTGCGATCACTTTCTCGATGCCCAGCTTCAATCCAAATCCGAGCACGCCGGTCACGATCGTTGCAATCGCGACGACGCGGAGAAACTGCACGGTCTGCTCGCGCGACGAAAAGAACGCGCGCTTCCAGGCCCTCCAGAAATAGAGAATGACGGCAAACATCGTCCCGGTATGAAGCATCACCAGAAGCAGCGTGAACTGCGGCGAGGAAGGATCCAGACGCATCAGCTTCGCCACGGCAATGACGTGAGCGGAACTCGAAACTGGAAGCAATTCCGCAAGGCCCTGGATGATCGCGAGGATCGCGATTTGAAAAATGGTCATTCGTCGTTTTTTTTCTGGTTAAGGTTTTGGCGACTGGCTCTGGCGGAACATTGCGACGGCTCTTTGCACGTAGAGCAGGCCGCTGACCACGGTGACGACGAGAGTCGCCCAGATGCAGAAGTCGCGGAAGTAGCGGAAACCGGCCTCTCCCGATCGGCCGTGACTGCCGGCAAAGTAGTTGACGTAGACCAGGATGACAAGAATGGTGACTGACTGAAAAACCATCTTGAGCTTTCCGCTGAACGCCGCGCCAAAATTCTGGCCGCCCCCTTCGCTCATGCCGCGAAAGCTGGTCACGAGCAATTCGCGGGCGAGGATGAGCACCACCATCCATGGGGCGACGCCGGTGATGGTGCGCACCACCTGGTGCCCGACGTCGGGGATGATGAAATTTTTGCCGGCGAAGATGATGAAGCTGCCGAGCACCAGCACTTTGTCGACAAACGGATCGACGACTCGTCCGAACGCGCCTTCGACCTTCCATTTGCGGGCGAGGTATCCGTCAAGGAAATCGGTGATCAGCGCGACCACATAGATCGTGAATGCGATGTTCAGCAGGCTTGGGTCGCCGCGTCCTTCGTACTGGTAGAACCCCAGCAGGGCGAAGAAGACAACGGCCAGCAGCAGCCGGCCGGCCGTCAGGGCATTAGGGACATGTCGAAACATCGGCGCGGAATTGTACGTCGGTCGATGATCGCCGCAATGTGACGCGGGGATTCTCACGCGGCCTGCGGCGACATCGGCTCGACCGAGGTAACATGCGGAAGAGAGACGATCTTGAACTCCGCGGGCACCCCATCTTCAGCCAGATCCGTGCCGATCAAGATGCTAGTACGTGTCAGCATCGCCATCTCGGGATGGCGTATTTCGAACGACTGCCCGCTTGAGAGCGTCAGCTTGACCGGCTGGAAAGGACGTCGAGCTAGCATTTCTCGAAAAGTCTGAACGGTCATGTTGGTGATGATAATCGCCGTGGAACGCGGCACGCAACGTTGCGGATGTGCTATCGCTCTTTCCCCCTCCCCTGGTACTTCAGGGGAGGGGAAAAGAGGGCCCGGGCGCGGTAGTTGCCCTCTGCTCGCGTTGCAGTGCTTTTAGCAGGCTCTTTGCGCGGACACTCAACGACTCATCCCCGGCGGCGCATCCGTCACCGGAATTTCTCCGCGAATCAGCTTCCCCCCCTGCCCCGCAAGCTTGAGGTAATAGTCGCTGGGCAACCCCTCATACGTGACAAACTGCGACTGCGTGCCGACCGGCACATCGTTCGTACATTTGAAGATGGCCGTCCCTTCGTCCACTTCGTCAAACATCGCGACATACGCCATCCTGGCGCCGGCGAGGCGCGCCTGGCAGAACTGCTTCCAGAAGAACTCGCCCTGCAAGCGCGGGATGGCGTTGAGGGGGTCGCCTTTCATGTTGTGCCAACTGAAGCCGGGGAAGATGACGGGGAGGAAGTCCACCTTGCGTTCCGCGCACCAGGCAATGTCAGGCGTCTCAATATGCTGGCTGTAACGAACGGCATCGGCGGGTGTGTGGTAGCGTCCGACGGTCCATGGGCTGATCACGTCGGCGCTGGCCAATAATTCGAGCAGTTGCGGATCGGCGACCGCATCGCCTTTCAGCTCACGCCAGTGAGTTGGGACTCCGAGCATGATGCAGCATCCGCCGGCGGCCGGATCGTTCTTCAGGAAATCGATCAGTTTTCGGCAATCTTCCAGCGTGTATTCGCGATGGTCTGAAAACCCAATGCCCCAGACCGCAACCAGCGGCTTGCCGCGGTGATGCAGATACGCCGGGTCGTCGGTGATATGCATGCGCCCGCGGAGGCTTCTCCAGTCGTCGATCACCTGATCGATCTGTCCGGCCCGCAGTCCGCTCAGGTCGTACATCACGGCATACGCGCGGCCGCTGCGAGTGGCTCCTTCGCGGCAATGGTCCAACACGGAGTTTGTCGTGCGGAGCACGCGCGGGTTGCTCAATCCGCCGGCAAACCGCTGGACGAACGCGCCATCGATCCCGTACTCGCGCATCCACTCGAAATGGCGGAGCACCGTCTGGAGGTTATAGGAGCTGAAGACCTCGGCGGGTTTGCCGTCGGGAAGCATAAAGCCGGTGGCAAAGCGCTCGGCGGGGCTCAGTTCGGACACATCGGGCCACAGATCCACCTTTGCGTTGCCGTCGGCAAGTGCTCCGGCGCTTTTGGTCCAGTGCACCCAGCCGCGATTGGCCCCATCGCCGGGCGTGTTGAACCATCCCTGGTAGCCGCACATGACTTTGCCGTCGAGGGCCGTGCAATCGACGCCGCGCGTCGTCGGCCCATGAAAGGGATGGAGCGTTTCCCGGCGCGCTTGTTCGAGCGGCGAATCCGCTGCGCGCACGAAGGCCGCGCTCCACAAGATCGCGAAGCACATCGACGCCAGCGAAAAACAATCGCGGCAAGGGCAAGCGCGCCGCCACGCTCGGATTCGCCACTGGCACGGCGCCCAAAATCGCGAATAGGTTCTCCTGCCGGGCCGATACATCAGTTCACCTTAAACTTGACAACTCCATCACGCCTCCGTGAATATCCGCGTCAATGAGTAAAGCGATCGTACTTCAGCATGTAGCGCATGAGGGGCCGGGACGTTTAGACCCGATTTTGCGCGACTTCGGAATTCCGGTGGAAGTGCGACACCTTTACAACGGGGACGAAGTTCCCGCGGACCTCGACGGCATCCGGGTGCTCATTGTCCTGGGCGGCCCGATGGGCGTCGCGGACCTGGCGAACGAAAAATATCCCTTTTTGGCCAAAGAAGTTGCGTTGCTGCAACGATGCATCGCCCAGGATCGCCCTACTCTGGGCATTTGCATGGGAGCGCAGCTGATCGCACACGCTGCCGGCGCCAAGGTGTATCCCAATACCAAGGCCGGGTCCAAGCCCGATGAACCGGCCACGCCCGCGCCGGAGTTCGGCTGGCTCCCTGTGACATTCCCCTTTCCCGGCGGCACGGAGCCGATAGTGATGGGAATGACGGACGGCGCAATGATGTTTCACTGGCACGTGGACACGTTCGATCTGCCGCGCCTTCCCGCGCCGCCCCACGCGCCGCCGCCGCCCGCGCCGCCCCCGCCGAGCGGCAACGCGCTGCTGAGTTCGTCAAAATCCTGCAAGAATCAGGCTTTTCGCTTCAAAAACCGCCTGTTTGGTTTCCAATATCACTTTGAATTGACCGAGCCGGATATTGAGAAGATACTGTCTGCCGGTAAAGACGACGTGTCGAAGGCGCTCCCGGCCAATGGGGAACGTCAGATTCGCCAGGACACCGGCCGCTACTACCCGCGATATGCCCGCTTGGGCGAACGGATCGTTCGGAACTTTGTTCAGTTCTTGAAGGTCTATTGAAAGACGAGCTTTGCCGCCCGTGCCGATCTCAATCAGCACGCGGCGTCAACCCCATGCAGCCAGTCTCAAAGTTTTTGAAGACGCACCAGAAGCGAATGGTGCGCCCCTGGGCGTTGAGCGCACCGATTCTGGTGCTGTTGCTCACCGTGCCTCTCGTGCGCCCGTTGCTGCATCCGGACGTGGACAGCATGTCCGACGACGAGCAGTCGCGCATGGCCACCATCCAGGCGATCGTGGAGAATCATACGCTCGCCATCGACAGGACCCTTTTCTCCGACACCACCCGGCAGAAAATCCAGGTCAACGGACATCTCTACAGCGATCAGCCCCCCGCGCTCGCCGCGCTGCTGAGCGGACCTTACTGGCTCATGCATCGCCTGGGCGTCACGTTCGAACACAATCCCCTGTGGGTCATGTTTCTTCTCACCCTGCTGGGCGTCACCATCCCGGTGGCGCTCTCCGCGGGGCTGATCTACAAAATGGGAAGGCTCTTCGAGCTTCCCCGCCCCTGGCGCGCTGCGCTGGGGCTGGCGGTTGTGCTGGGGAGCGGTCTGGTCAGCTATTCCACCGTGCTCAACGCGCATGCGTCGGCTGCAACGATGCTGCTCACCGCCGGCGCCTGCCTGGTGCAAGTCGGATTATTCAACGAGCTGAGGAGTTCGGCGATCTGGTTGTTTCTAGCTGGGGTCGCAGCAGGACTTGCCGCCATCATCGACCCGCCGGCAACGATTTTCATGGTGACGTTGGCGCTGGTGGTTGGCGCTTTCCGCTGGAAGCTCGCCGCCCGCGCCGCGGCCATCTTTCTCTATGTCCTGGGAGCGACGGGGCCGGTTCTGTTCCATTGCGCCCTTAATGAGCGGATTACCGGTGATTGCATCCCGGCCTACCTCCGACCGCAGTTTGATCCATCCGCCCGTCCAGTGATGGCGCGTTCGGAATTCAGCGACGACGACTTCGACGATCAGTCCAGCGGGGCTTGGCGGGGCATCGTCCATTTCCTCGGACGCGCCTGCGATGCGTTGATCGGCGCCCACGGTGTCTTCAGCCATTTCCCCGTGGTGCTGATGGGATTGCTCGGCGTCCTGATGGTGATGCACCGCCACTGGCCGCCGTCCACGAAAATGCTGGCCAGCGTCACCGTCGGCGGCAGCCTCGCAATCGTTGTTCTCTATTGCCTGTCGTGTGCCGACTGGGGTGAGGCGATGTTCGCAACGCGATGGTTTATCCTCTTTCTCCCGCTGCTGCTGTTTTGGTCCGGCGCCTGGCTGCGGCGCCCGCATCGGCATCTGTCATGGGCACTGGCCGGGGCGCTGCTGTTCTTCAGCGCCGCGGTCTCGCTCATCGGAGCCACCGGCTCATTTCCCCGCGAAGGCTTCGACCACTACACCGCAGTGAGCGCGGCCCAGAACCTGCTGAACCCGCCCCGCCCCGCCGCGGCCAGCCCGATGCTGGCGCGCCAGTAGCTCACCACTCTGACCAGCGCTGCTGGCTTTCGATTGCTCGCAGAACGTCCTGCGTGACGCGCTCGGGCGCCTGCGTCGCATTCACGCGATATACGTGATTATTCGCGTAGAAATTCAGCAGCGGGCTGGTCTGCTCCTCGTAGACATCGATCCGATAGCGGATGATCTCGATGTCGGTGTCATCCGCGCGATTCTCGACCGACGCGCGCTTTTTCAGCCGTTCCACGATCTGCTCAAGGTCGTTGCAGAACAGGTAAATCACCGATTGCACGTCGAGCTTTGACGCCATGATGGTGGCTTGTTCGAGAGTGCGCGGGATTCCGTCCAGGAGCAGGATTTGCTTCTGCGGGTTGTATCTCCCCGCCGTGACCGCGGCCTCGATCGATTGACGCCAGAGTTCGACGGTCAACTCGCCGGGAACCAGCGAGCCGGATTTGGAATAGCGGGCAAAGACTTGCCCGATCTGGCTGTTCGGATCGAGCGATCGGAACGCGTCCCCGCAGGCAAAATGAAAATACCCCGGCAACTGGCCCAGGATTTTTCCCTGAGTTCCCTTGCCGCTGCCCGGCGGCCCGAACAACAAAATGGTTTTGTAGGACATTCAACCGGGAGTTTACACGGCAAATCGCCAAAATGAATCTCGCGGAGCATCGGAAGTGCAAGAGCGAGCCTTGGTCCCGGGCGCCACTGCTTGCCGCCAAAATCGGCCGAAGGTAGGCTCTGCGGCTGCAAACGCGGATTAGACAATTGATCGCACTCAAACCATGTCGCTTCCTCGGCTGGGCTTTCGCGCTGTGCGCGACCGCGGCATGGGCCGCTCCGGCCGCGAGGGTGGAACTGGATCATCCGGTACAGGTCTCTTTCCATAAGTCAGACAAGACGGCGCTGATCGGGCGCATCACCGCGTACGATGCCGACGGGTTCGAACTGCTCCAGGGGAAGGACAAATCTCTCCAAGTCGAGTGGAGCGATCTTGATGCTCACAACGTCTTTCTTTGCCGTGCGGCGATGATCAAGCCGGGGAACGGCGCCGCGTGGGTGGATCTGGGGCGCGACCTGCTGGCGATTGCAGATGGGACCTCGTGGGCGAATAAGGCATTTGATCGCGCGCTGCGGATCGATCCGATGCTCAAGAAGGAGGTCGCACAGGCGCGCGCAGATGCGGCCGCGCGGGCAAGCACGCCTGCGGACAGCAGCGCTGGCGCCGCGAATGATGCAAGCATCGCATCGTCCGCGGGGGGACCGCGAACCGTCGGCAGCATTGAAAATGACAAGTGGCTGCAGTCCACCGACGCCCAGCGCAAGGAGCAAATCGCGCAGCTGCAGGCGTATGCCCGGCAGGCCGCCGACACGCTCAAGCGGCCGTTGCGGGCACAGGAGACGCAGTATTTTCTCTTCTACTCCGATCTTCCACCCGCGGAGGCCGCCAAGTGGGGAGGGTTGCTGGATCGGATGTACGATCGGCTGGCCGAGCTGTTTGCGGTGCCGCGCGGGGAGAACATCTGGCGCGGGAAGTGCCTGATTTTCGTCTTCACGCAGGCCAACGACTACCGCAGCTACGAGCAGCAGATCGAAGACACCGACGCCGGAAAGTCCGTGGGGATGACCAACGCCTACGGCGACGGAATCGTGCACATCGCGTTCTATCGTCAGGACAACGAGTTGAATTTCGCACATGTGCTGGTGCATGAATCTGTTCACGGGTTCATTCACCGCTACCGTTCGCCTGTGCATATCACATCATGGGTCAACGAGGGTCTTGCCGAGACGATTGCCTCCGACCTGGTGCCCGATCCGCGCCGGGCTTCATTCATCCCGGGCCTGGGCGGGTGGGATTGCAGTCGCATAAGGGCGACCTGGGTGATTTCTTCACGATCGACCACATCGAAGCATGGCAGTATCCGGTCGCCGAGACGCTCACCGTCTTCATGATCAAGAACGGCAAGAAGAATTATGTCGACTTCATCAACGGAATGAAGGACGGTCTGGGTTGGAAGGAAAGCCTCGAACAGAAATATAAAGTGCAACTGAATCAGCTTCTGGATGCGTACGGCAGATCGATGGGCCAACGAATCACGCTACCGAAGGTAGAGTAGACAGGAAGTGAACCGGACTCTTCAAACAAAAGGAAAGCAATGAACCGTGCTGCCGCTCTGCTGGTCGGACTTTTAATTCCGTTTGTCGCCACGTCGATGGCGGCTGCCTCGTCGACGGTGACACTCGAGAAAACGCATCTGTGCTGCGGCTCGTGCGTGAAAGACGCGCAAGCCGCTGTCGCCGCCGTTCCGGGCGCGACCGCCAAGGCGGATATGAAAGCCAAGACAATAACGATCACCGCCGACGACGATGCCACCGCCCAGAAGGCCGTTGACGCTCTGGTGGATGCCGGATTTTACGGCAAGGCGACCGGCGCCACGATCAAAGACGACAGCGGCGCTCCCGAAGGCAAGGTCAAAAGTTTGACGATCACCAGCATCCACAACTGCTGCGGGAAATGCACGAAAGCCATCAATAAGGTGATCAAGTCCGTTCCCGGCGCCGCGGGTGAGATTCAGCCGAAGGAAGAGACCGTGACCGTCACCGGCGATTTTGATGCCGGCAAATTGGTGAAGGCGTTCAACGACGCGGGGTTCAGCATCAAGGTCAAATAATTGCGGCGCTGATGCTCACGCCAGCATGCCGTCCTTGCGCGGAACAAGGTCGTTGTACGCGAACGAAAGCACTGCGAGCGATCCGATTCTGCGACCGAGACGGCCGCCGCCGCAAGTCCAGTCAGATATCCTGGGGAAAGCATTGATAAACTTGGAAATAAACGCAGGCCAATCGCCCGGCGCAACGAGAAGACATCCCTCCGACATCGGCTTCTTGCTTGTCCAGTGGTGGTAGCCATTGTGGATGTGGATGCCGTCCGAGGTCGTCTTTGCCGGTGAGAAGCTGCTCACGGGAATCGGCCGCCCGGCATTCACGATCAGCACCGCCCGAAATCCGTTGATTCGCACTTCAAGATCATCTTGGACGGGCGTGCCTGGGCCATGAAAGCCGAGATAGAGATTGTAGATTCCATTCTGAATTCGCCCCTTCACGTTCATATCATCGGGATAAATGGTCCCCCTGAAATTGCCGCTGACCCCACCGGAAACGGTAACGCTGGATTCGTAGCGCGCGGACGTGGAACGCGCCGCCGCGCCGGGCAACCCGGTGACGCCAGTCGGCAGCATTGTGCTCCGAAAGAGGATGTGTACGTCGCTGGGCGGTGTGAGACGATGCTCCTTGAAGTTTGGTTTGACCAACATGCTTCCTCCGACCGTCAGCACCGTTGATGCGGGGCTACATCGCCCCCGCCGGCTGCAATGCTTCAGGCGCTTTTGCAGACCTGCTCTCTTCAATCAACTGATCAAACTCCGACAGCTTCGGATCGATCACCCTCGGCGGCTGCAGGTCGTTCTGCACGACTTCCAGCGTCTTGAGGCCGTTGCCGGTGATGCTCACGACGATGGACTCGTCGCGCGGAATGCGGCCCTGCTCGATCAGCTTGATCGTTGCCGCCAGCGTGGTCCCGCCGGCGGGTTCCGTCCAGATGCCTTCCGTTCGCGCCAGTAATTTGATCGCATCGACGATTTCCCTGTCGGTGGCGCTCTCGCCCCATCCGCCGGATTCCTTGACGGCCTGATAAACGTAATAGCCGTCGGCGGGGTTGCCGATGGCGATTGACTTGGCGATCGTGTTGGGCTTCTGCGGCTCGATGATGTCCACGCCCTTGTGAATTGCGGTCACCACCGGATTGCATCCGGCGGCTTGCGCCGAATAGATCCTGGGCGAGTTATTCTCGACCAGCCCCAGGTCGATGAACTCCTGATAGGCTTTGTAGACCTTGGGAAGAATCGTTCCTCCCGCCGTGGGAACGACCGTGTGCTTCGGCAATCGCCAGCCAAGCTGCTCGGCAATTTCAAAGCCGAAGGTTTTGGCGCCTTCCGTGTAATAGGGGCGGAGATTGACGTTGACGATGGCCCAACCGTATTTGTCGGCGATCTCCGTGCACAGGCGATTGACGTCGTCGTAGTTGCCTCGGATGCGGACCATCGTCGGCGCGAAGATCAGCGATCCCAGCACCTTTCCCTGCTCGAGATCGTGGGGAATCATCACAAAGCAGCGAAGGCCCGCCTGGGCGGCATGGGCAGCGGTGCTGTTGGCAAGATTGCCGGTACTGGCGCAACCCACCGTGTCGAATCCAAATTCGATGGCCTTGCTGATCGCCACCGAGACGACGCGCTCCTTGTAGGAGTAGGTTGGATAATTGCAGGAATCGTCCTTGATCCAGAGCTCATCGCAGCCGAGTTCCGCCGCCAGGCGGTCCGCCCGTTTGAGGGGGGTGAAGCCGGAGTGATGCCCTGTTCTGGGATGTCCTTCAACCGGGAGCAGATCCTTGTAGCGCCAGAGATTGCGCGGCCCGGCGGAAATCGATTCGCGGGTGACCTTCCCCTTCATCTTCGCATAGTCATAGTCGACCTCGTAAGGGCCGAAGCATGCCTCGCAGACGTGAACGGGCGATGCAGGCACTCGATGCCCGCACTCCTTGCACTTGAGTCCCAGCACGTAACTCATCGCGGTTCCTTCATCAAAAACAAAAAGCCTCTTCGATAAGAAGAGGCTTGAATCGCGATGGAAGCGGGAAGCGCCTTCTTATCTTTCCAAGCCCGACAAAACGTCGTTACAACAGCTTGGGGGGAGTTAGCACCTAATTCAGGCCGGAAGATATTTCCGACATTCACCGGTTGCTGTGGCGTCAAAGGGCCCAAACCCTCAACCACTCTCGATAAGAGCATTATTCGGTTTTAGAACGCGGATTCTACGCAGTGCGGCGCGCCTGTCAACGTTTTCCAATAACTTCATCGTGCAATCGAGCCGGCGCCGCCCGCGTGCGGCACTCCTCTGAATGGCCGAAATCCGTCCGAAAGAGATTGAAAGCATTTGCTACATTTGCCCGGCGGCATGATAATTGCCGCCGTTAGATTGGGTAAGAAGATGGTTTCAGCCGACACCGAAAAAGCGGCACCGCGCGTATTGCTGGTGGACGATTCGCCCGTCGAGCGATTGGCGCTGGGACACTACCTGCGGGGCGCGGGCTACTGGGTGGACGAGGTGGGTGACGGTGTATCCGCGATCGAACATGTAAAAGAGCGGGAGGTGTCGGCGGTGCTGCTGGATTTGCACATGCCGGGAGTGGACGGGTTTGAGGTGCTCAAATACCTGCAGGAGCATCGTCGAGCACTACCGGTCGTACTGCTGTCGGGCATGCCGCTCCACCAGATCCAACACAAAATGCACGTTTTGCCGACCCAGGAACTGCCCCCATTATTGATCAAACCAATCGACCCGGATCAACTGTTAGGCGTGCTGGAGCTTCAGCTTACCGGCACGTTTCCAGGCGGGGAGCGTATTTCTGACGCTGCCATCCCCGCGGCAAATGGTGAGACCCCCATTGTGCCCGATTGAGCGACCTCCCGCTGTCCGCGTCCAGCCTTGCCGCCTCAGCTTTTCCTGCCGGTAGAGCGCAACGCGATTTGCGTTCGCAATGGCTGAACCTCTCACAATCCCGATCAGCGCGCTGCAGACTGCCGGCCTTGCAATGGATCAATAACCCGGGCTGAACCTCCGCCGTCGCGCTCGTCGCCCGCAAAACGGAGCGGCGGAAAACCGCGCCGCAACGGTAGACCCCGCCCCTTGTCTCGGTAGAATGCGGTCGTGGCAGCCGGCAGTTGATGATGTAGCGCGGTCGTTGCTTACGCCATCGCGCGGGCCTCGTTGCCGTCGAGAGCCGCTGGTTCCGGTACGCCGGGGCCGCAGCGCCTGAAGGCCTCGATCCCGGCCGGACCCTGCCGCGCACCAGGTTGCGCGGGTTTGGTCAGGGGCTGCTCGAGCAAGGATGGTCGTATGGCGTCGGTCTGTTTCTACTTTCAAATCCATCAGCCCATTCAGCTTCGCCGCTACAGCGTTTTCGATACCGACCGTCATTACTTCGACGACCACAATAATGCGGAGATCTCCCGCAGGCTCGCACAAACCTGCTACCTTCCGGCCAATCGCGCCCTGCTGGATGCCATCCGCGCGCAGAACGGACGCTTCCGCGTCTCCTACTCCATCAGCGGAAGCACCCTCGAACAGCTCGAGCAACACGCGCCCGACGCGCTCGCCGGCTTTCAAGAACTGAATCAAACGGGGTGCGTGGAGTTTCTGGACGAGACGTATTACCACTCCCTGGCATTTCTCTACTCGCGCGAGGAGTTTCGCGCAGGTGGAGATGCACCGCCGCAAGATCAAGCAGCTCTTCGGCCAGGAGCCGCGCGTCTTCCGCAACACGGAGCTGATTTACAACAACGACCTGGCTCATTTTGTCAGCCACATGGGGTACGACGCGGTGCTCGCCGAGGGCGCCGACCAGATCCTCGGGCATCGCAGCCCCAACGCCGTCTACAGCCCGCCCCATTCGTCGCGGCTGAAGCTTTTGCTCAAAAACCATCGGCTCAGCGAAGATCTGGTGCTGCGTTTTGGCGACCGATCATGGGAACAATGGCCGCTGACTTCCGAGAAATTCGCGAAATGGATCAGCCAGATCAACGGGAGCGGCGTACTCTGCAACCTGTTCATGCACTACGACACCTTCGGCGTCCGCCAGTCGGAGTCAACTGGAATCTTCGAATTCATCCGCCATGTCCCCGCCGCCGTCCTGCAGAACGGCGACAACAACTTCCTCACGCCGTCCCAACTGTGCGATGCCTATCAGAGCGTCGGAGAGATCGACGTGCCGCACATGATCTCCTGGGCCGATGAAGAGCGGGACCTCAGCCCCTGGCTCGGCAACGCGATGCAATCCAACGCCCTCCACGAGCTGTACAAAATCGAAGGAGCGATGAAAGAAAAGGGAGACGAGCAGCTCCTCTCCGACTGGCGGCGCCTGACGGCGAGCGATCATTTCTACTACATGTGCACCAAGTACTGGGCCGAGGGCGACCCGCACAAGCATGACAGCCCCTATGAAAGTCCGTATGACAGCTACATCAATTTCATGAATGTGCTGGATAATGTGCAGACTCGATTGAGAGAATAAGCCGGGCCGCTGCGCGGAAGCCCGGGCCGCCGGGCGGAAACCCGAATGACGAAACCCGAAACCAGAATCAAATTGCTCTGCTGAAATCCTTGTCGTTCGCCCGGCAAAACCCCACCCCAACCCTGCTCCGGAGTACCAGGGGAGGGGGAAAACAAGCGACGGCGAGAGGATTTCAGCAGAGCAGAATCAAATCCGAATGACGAATGACCGAATGACCAAACCGCGAATGTGACCGCTCGCGATCGGGCGTCGACAGGCGCGAAGAGTGACGCATTAATTAACCAAGTTGCGCGGGCCGACTCGCGACGTTTCATTCGAACATTCGTCATTCGGGTTTCGGGTTTCGTCATTCGGGTTTCTGCGGCACGGTTTCGTCATCGGAACTTGTCGCGCACCTGAAACCCGAGGCCTGGAAACGCGGCAAATGGCTCCTTCCCGACGACAGCTTCTCAGCGGAATGGCGATCGCCACGGTTGGCGTTGCCATGGGCTCGCCGCAGTCATCGGACAACATTCCATTCGTCTCCACCGACGCGATGGTGGGCGCGGTGGCCGCGATCCGCGGGCGGGTGCATCAAGAGATGCTCTCGCGGTTGCACGCCGGCCGGCTCGTCCGCGGCGACGGCTACCTCTACACGGTTGACGCCGCGCAGCTCATGATCGTCCTTGCGCAGCTTGGCGACCACGACGGCTATCGCTTGCTCCGCGACCATTGCGTCCACAATCTCATTCGCGATGTGCCTGATGACCCATACACCCGCGGCTTCGTCCCCTGGCGATACAAGCCAGGCGAGGCCCCCGACGCCAGCGGCACCACCGAAGCGCTTCGAGTAGCCAGAGGCCTCTGGATCGGCTCGCGCGCTTTCAGCAATCCCGGGGATGCCGATTGGGCGCGCATGGTCCTTGCCGGTTACAGCACGCACGCCGCGGTCGACCAGGGGATCTGGCTGGTTCGCAATTATTTCGCGTTTAAAACCCGCGCGTATGCCAGCAATTCCTTTCTCGTCGATTACGACCCCGATCTCATCCGCGAGATCGCCGACGCTGCCGGCGACGCGGGGCTGTCGGCACTTGCCGATCATTGTCTTCAAGTGGTCCAGCGGAGCGTTGCTCCCTGCGGCCTGCTGTACGACCTGATCCAGCCCGAGCTGATGACGCTCTATCCGGAGCTGCCGATGCCCGCCTTCTCGCCAAACGACGTAGTCGGTATCGCCAATTGCGGCACGACCGCGCTGGGCGTCGCCCGCCAGTCGCCCGAGCTGGCCCGCCAGGTGCTGCGTTTCGCGATGCTCAATGACGGCGACCTGCGGCGCTACTATCTGGGCCGCAGCGGCCGGCCCGTCAACGCGTCGCCCGCCGCCGTCTGTGAATACGCCATCCTGGTCCGGCTTGCGGCCGCGCTCAACGATGCCGCGGCGCTCAATCGCCTGCTGAACCGAACCCTCCAGCAATGGCACTGGGTCGCCGATCATCCGGAGTTGTGCGACGCCTTCCTCTATTGCGAAATGCTCGCAGCCTGCATCGCCGTGGAAAAAACGCAAAGCAGCGCCGCCTCACGCTAAGGCGCGATGGTGCCCCGCTCCCCACGGTTAGCCGCGACGCGCAGCGGAGCGCGTATTCGAACGAGAGAAGGCGCGATTTCACCAAACGCGCAATCTTACGAATACTCGCTCCGCTGCGCGTCGCGGCTAACCGCAAATCCGGCGTGCGGTGGTCGCGCCGATCCCGATCGTTCGAAACATCCCGCAGTCAAATCTCGTTACCGTAATTCGTCATTCGAGCTTGATTCTGGTTTCGGGCTTCGACATTCGCGTTTTCCGACACAACTCGACCCGGTCTCCCTGCCCTCTCGTCCTTTTTCCCTTCGTCCCTTCCCCTTATTATCCCTCCCGTGACAATTACACTCTCGGAACTCGCCGCGGCGATCAGCGCGGAATTGGTCGGTGATGGATCGCTGCAGATTGACTCGGCCAACACGCTCGAAGCCGCCCGGCCCGGGCAGGTCAGCTTCCTGTCCAACCCGAAATATTGGAAGCAGGTCGAGACGACCAAAGCATCCGCCGTGGTCGTCGCGCCTAATGTGAAAGCTCCTGGCGCGGCCCTCCTCAGGCACAAAAACCCGTACTACGCCTTTATGCAGGCGATCGTGAAACTCCACGGCTACCGCCAGCATCCCCACACCGGAATTCACCCGCGCGCCACCGTCGATCCAACGGCAACCATCGGCCAAGGGACCGTCATCTACCCCGGCGTCTATGTTGGCCCGCGCCGAAGATCGGGCGGGACTGCATCCTCTATCCGAACGTTGTCATCTACGATGACTGCTTGCTGGGCGATCGCGTGATCATTCACGCCAACACCAGCATCGGTCAGGACGGCTACGGCTTTGCAACGCACAAAGGCGCAGACGGGGAAGTCGCGCATCACAAGATCCCGCAAATCGGCAATGTCGTCATCGAAGACGACGTTGAGATCTGCGCCAACGCCACCATCGATCGAGCCGCGCTGGGCAGCACCTTGATCGGCAGAGGCAGCAAGCTCGGCGACCTCGTGACCGTCGGTCACAACGCCCGCATCGGGGCCCACTGCCTGCTCGTCGCCCAGGGCGCAATCGCCGGCTCGACCGTGCTCGGACATCACGTCACGATGGGCGGCCAGGTCGGGGTCGCGGGTCACCTCAAGATCGGCGACGGCGCCACCTTCGCGGCCCAGGCGGGCGTCATGCAGGACGTCGATGAAAAAGCGATCATGATCGGCTCCCCCGCCATGCCCGCCTCCCACGCAAGGCGCGTCTACGCCATTTTCACCCAGCTCCCCGACCTCGTTGCCCGCGTTAAAAAGCTCGAGCAAGGTGCGGATGCCTCCGTTGAACCGGAACCGCCGGCGGAGGCATGACCCTCCGATCAGAAGCTCCGCCCTCCACGTTTCATCCCGCGAGGATCGAGTGGATCGTCACGACCGTCGTGGAGGTCTTTGCCTTCGCCGCGGCCTTCGGCTTGCCCGTCTTGGGCGCCTTGGGCTTGGCAGGTCGGACCACATGTTCTGGTACATTCTTCTTGACCGGCTCAACGACTTCCGCGGCCCCTCCCGGGACCCCGCGCCACGCGGGGGCGTTGGGATCTTTGAGTCCGTAGCGGTCATCGCCGGATGCATGCACGCCGGCAATTTTCCAGGGCACGTTGTTGGGGGCGTAGAGGTCGCCGCCGACGATGGTGTTGCCGGTGCTGGTGACGGGCCCATCAGCGCCATTGAGAAGAAAGTTGCCCCAGTTCCAGGCGTAGTTGCCGGTGACGTTGAGGTCGCTGTATCCCATGATCTCGATTGCTGGTTTTGCCCAGACAGCGACATTCTCGGCAGGACCATTCTGGATGAGAACATTGCCGCTGATGGTCACGTCCTGAGCCTGGTCGGTGTACGGAGCCTGCCCGCTTCCGCCAGTGGCGCAGGAGATTCCCATGTGGGAGTCGTCGTTTCCCGTGCCGTGCTGCAGCCAGTCGCTCATGAAGTTGTTATTGACGGTGAGATTGTCAATCGAGCCCTGCAGCTCGATGCCGATTCTTGTCGCATGCGTGATGACGTTGCCCGAGACATCCATCGTGTCGGCGGTCTGGGCGCAGGAGAAGTGGATCGGCTCAAATACGTAATCGAACGTGTTGTTGTCGACGGTATTTCCTCCCAGGGGATAGCCGTAGATCCCGCCGTTGAGGTTTGTAAACGTGTTGTGGTCAACATGGCTGTTGGTCATTCCCCCGGTTGTCGTGAAGCCGTCGCCCGACGAATTTTCGATGGTGTTGTCGTGGAAATAGAGGCTGTCGACGTTGTTGGCGACGATGACGACGCCATCAAGCAGAAATCCGGAAAACTCGACATTCTGCGTTCGATCGAAGCTGATGGAAACACCCGCGCCATCGAACACCGCCCCGTTGCCGACGTACGTGCGATTTCCCGGCAACTCGAGAGTCGATCCGGCCTTGAGATCATAGTTGCCAGGCGCGAAATTGATCGTGTCGCCACTATGGCTGTCGCGGATCGCAGCAGCGAAGCCGGACGGAGTGACATTGACGACGCTGAGCAACTGCCGAGATTCGAGGGACTCAAAGTAAAATCGACAGCGATAGCCTCGCTGCCTGTGCGCAGTTTCCATCTGACCTCAAGGGTGTGTCTTCGCAGACCGAGCATCTTTGCAGAAGGTCTGCAAGTACCCGGGATCTGCCGTTGGTGCTGGCTGCGGATCGAAAGAGTCGGTGCGACTCCGGCGAGTCAAGCATACAGAATTACCGCGCGGCAAACGGTCGCCGCGCGGGGCGATTCAAGTTATACGCAGCAAAGCGTTAAAGGTTGCGGCAATCGGGTGCAAAAGCTTCGATTTCGCGGAAGATTTCGTCTTCGCGGGGGACGATGCAGCGGGTGGCTTGTTCGCTGCCTTCTTATGAGGGGGTGCCTTTTTTGCTTTGCTGACTTTTGGCTTCTTCGCGAGTTGCTTCTTGCTGACGGCAGTTCGGCTGGCGCTCTTCGCCTTTCCGGCAGTCGCCAACGGCAGCGACGTTGAGGGTGCCGCCGACGCCTTTGCAACCGGACCGATGTTGCTTGACGACGTGGCGGTTGTAGTCGTAGCCGATGCGGCGGGCTGTGCGGTCGCAGTTGTCGTCGCAGGGTTAGCCGCTGTGGCTGCCGGCGTGGGGCTCGACGCAGTTGCAGAAGGCGTGCTGGGCGCTGGCGCGGAAACGACGGCAGGTGCGGATGCCGGAACCGATGCCGGCGCGGGCGCTGTCGAGCTGCCAGACGACGTCGTCGTTGAGCTTGCCGGCGTGGACGCAGTGGTGGACGCGTTTGCCGACGCGGTCTTCGGCGGAGCACTCGCGCTCGTCGAGGTGGAAGCTGTCAACGAATTCGACGCGGCCGACGAAGACCCACTCGCAGATGCGCTGGCGCCGAAGCAGCGGGAGCAGATGTCGCCGGCACGGACGTATCGGCATTGGACGTGGTGGGAGGAGACGTGGCGGAAGTGGACGTGGTGGTTGGGGCCGGGCTTGCGGACGAAGGCGGCGCTGCCGTCACTGGAGCGGGCGTCGAAGCTGCGGGTGGCGCGGACGATGTCACTTGCGCCGGCTGACTCTGAATATTTGCGCCGCAGCAGGAGCCGACGGCGGGTTGGAACTGCCCAGGGGGAGAACCTGGTCGCCCGAGCCTGTAATCGGGCCGATGCTCCACGGAGCGATGTCCGATGAGTAGAGCTGTCCGCCAACCACCGTGTTGTTGCTGCTGCTCAGGCCGTTGATCGTGCCGTTGAGAATGTAGTTGCCCCAATTCCAGCAGTAATTGTTGTTCATGGTGACGTTGGTTCCCATGATCTCCACCGCGGACTTGGCCCACACCTGCACGTTCTCCGAATCGCCGCTCTGAATGAACACGTTGTTGCTGATGTTGATGTTCTGGCCCTGATCGTTGTACGGTGCGCTTCCAGATCCGCCGTCGGTGCAGGAGACGGCGATGTGCGAATCATCGCCGCCGGAGCCCTGCTGCAGCCAATCGCTCATGTAGTTGTTCGTGACGTTGAGGTTATTGATCGAGTGCTGCAGCTCGAAGCCGAAGCGGGTCGCGTGGGTGACGACGTTGCCGGAAATCTCCAGGCCGTTGGCGGGCGTGTACGCGACAAAGTGGATTGGCTCGGTGACGTAATCGAAGCTGTTGCCGTCCACTTTATTGTTGTCGTGCGGGTAACCGTACACCCCGCAGTTGAGATTTGTGAATGTATTATTGCTGACGCTGCTGTTGGTCATGCCATCGTTGCAGAACCCACCCTGGGTCGAGGAGTTTTTGACGATGTTGTTGTGGAAATTGAGATTGTCGGCGTTATCAGCCGATGCTTCGACGCCGTCGAGGACGAATCCGGAAAAATCGAGATTGCTGGAATAGCCAACATCGACAATCGCGCTGCCATTCCCCTGGAAGACGGCGCCGTTGCCGACGTAGGTGCGATTGCCGGGAAGCTGCAAGTTGGAAGACGAGCTGAGGTCGTACTCCCCGGGGGCGAAGCTGATGGAGTCCCCATTGTTGCTGCTCTTGATGGCCGCAAGATAATTGGAGGGCGTGACGTTCACGACGCTGAACATCCGCCGCGCCTCGAGCGATTCAACGTGAAGGGAACGGCCCGTGCGCTGTTCGCGCTGCAATCCCATGCGAAGTCTCCTTGAAGCGGCAATCGAAGGCTGGGGACTCAGCTTGCGCAGGGGCGGCAAACGTCCAGCGTTCGGGTTACAAAATTCAGTTGTGATTGCGGGAATCGGAAATGAATCTGACCAATCCCGCGGGTCGGCTTATAGCGGGACCGATAAATGCTGTCAGCCTCATTCAAGCAATAAAATAAAAAAATTTGCCGCGCGATCCGCGCAGGTGCAGCCGATCCGCCCCGCGAACGACCGCGACACACATCAATGTCAGAGCAAGTTTATGATACCACTGCCTGGACTTCGCGGCGGGGATTGCGGAACCCCGCCGATTGCGCCAGATATCTGCAATCAGGGACCTTTAGCTGTTTTAGAGATAATCTCGCAGCTCGATGATCGCAAGATTTCGATATTTTATCAGCCGCGGATATTCGCTGTGCGAACGCCTCCCTTCGTGGCGCGCCCACGACGCAATATGCCCGGCAAAAATTTTTTTGCTTAATTGCCGGACCCTCGGCGGATGACAAACTAGAGAAGAGGAATTGAGCGTGGCGCCCTTTACCTAAGATGGCAGCGGGTCTGATGGCGTGTTTAGAATGCGCAAAGAGGGGACGCTATATTTTCAGCGGAAACACTAAAATAATTGAATTTGCATTCAACACCCCGCCGGTTGCGGAGTCGCTCGCCGGCGCCAAGCAAAGCCCCCAGCTTCGGCGGTTTTTCCGCCGAAATCGAAAAGATGCCTTCAAACGTCGCAGATCTTGCCTGCTTCGCGCAGTGATGCGACCGTGTCGTGCACGGGAATAAATTCCTGCCCCAGCCAGCCCTTGTAACCGGTCGCGACGATCGCCTTCACGATGGCAGGATAAAACAGCTCCTGCGACTCGTCGATTTCGTGGCGGCCCGGTACGCCGGCGGTGTGATAGTGCGCGAAGTATTCGTGATTGGCGCTGATGCAGCTGATCACGTCGCCTTCCATGATCTGCATATGATAGATGTCGTAAAGCAGTTTGAATCGCTCGGAACCGACCATTTTCACAAGCTCAATTCCCCACGAGCTGTGGTCGCACATGTAATCGTGATGATTGACCTTGCTGTTGAGCAGTTCCATGCAGACCGTGACGTGCTTCTCTTCCGCAAGGCCGACGACCTGCTTGAGCGCCTCGGCGCAGTTCTTCATTCCCTCGTGATCGTCCATGCCATTGCGGTTGCCGGAAAAGCAGATGACGTTGGGGAAGCCCGCGTCGGAAGTCGCTTCGATGCCCTTGCGGATCGCGGCAAGGCACTCGTCCCAGTTTTCCCGATGGTTGGTCCCCTTCTGAATCGAGTGGCTCGGCGTCATCGTGCCGACGAGATTGTATTTCTTCAAGGTCGCGAACGTGCTGGGGCCGACCAGATCGATGCCGAGATAGCCGAGCTGATTGGCCGTCTCACAGAGTTGCTCGAGCGTCAGCTTGGAGTAACACCAGGCGCAGAGCGTCTGGCGAATGCGGTTGTTGTGGATCGCAAGGCCCTGGGAAGCAGCGGGAGCGGGGTTCACGTTTGCATCATCGGCCGACGCCATGGCGCCTGATGCGGCAAGCACCGCGGCGGCGCTGCCGGCCCGTGTCAGAATATTGCGGCGGGAGACCGGTTTCGACGGCGGTAAGAAATCGAATTGATCAGACATCTCTGCTCCTCATCGTTGGGGCTGCGACGGCGAAACGCGATTGTACTGCAGGTTGTAAATTGCTCAACGGCGTGGAAGCGGACGACGCCGGCAGATATGGCGCTCAAAAGTGGCGATCGGCTTGGAGTAGGGCGGGATTCATCCCGCCGATTTTGTTGGCCGGCCGAGAAAACGGCGGGATGAATCCCGCCCTACCAGAAATGGCCAAGGCCCAATGGCCAACAAAATCCCAAGCCGCAATGACCAATGCGAACACCAACCCTGGGCCTTGGAGTTTGGTGCTTTGTTGGCCATTGGGCCTTGCACATTTCCGCTCTCAGAATCGCAAATTCTGACCGCACCGCCCGCGGACTGGGCGCAGCTACCGGCGCTGCAGATGAATCGCCAATACGGTCACATCCGCCGGAGTGATGCCGCTGATGCGCAGGGCCTGGCCCAGACTGCGCGGAGTAAAAGTTCCGAGCTTCTGGCGAGCTTCGTTGCGCAATCCAATGACACTGGCGTAATCGAGGGACGCGGGAATGAGCTTTGATTCGAGCTGGGAGAAGCGTTCGATCTGGCGGTCCTGCCGGGCGATGTATCCCTCATACTTGGCGAGAATGTCGATCTGCCTGGCAATGTCGGCGGCGACGTGCCCCGCCGCCGGCAGGTGCGCTGCGACGTCGGTCCATGCGTGGTTGGGGCGGCGCAGGAAATCGAATGCGCTCAGATCGCCGATCCGCGATGACTTGAGCATCACCATGGCGCTCGCCAGAACATCCTGGCGCGCGGAGAACTGCTGCCAGCGGCGATCATCGACAAGCCCGATCTCGCGGCCCAGCGCGGTGAGGCGCTGGTCGGCGTTGTCGCTGCGCAGATGCAGGCGATGCTCGGCCCGGCTGGTGAACATGCGATACGGCTCGGTGGGCGGCTTGGTCACCAGGTCGTCGATCAAGACGCCGATGTAAGCCTGATCGCGCCGCAGCACAACATCCGCGGCGCCTTCACTCACGAAGCGCGCGGCATTGATGCCGGCGACGAGCCCCTGCGCGGCGGCCTCCTCGTAGCCGCTGGTTCCATTGATCTGCCCGGCCAGGAACAGCCCCGCAACGCGCTTGGTCTGAAGCGTCGCCTGAATCTGCGTCGGCCAGACCATGTCATATTCGACGGCATAGCCAAAGCGCAGAATCCTTGCCGACTGAAGGCCGGGAACCAGGCGAATGATCTGCTCCTGCACGTCGGCAGGAAGCGAAGTGCTGATCCCGTTGCAATAGATCTCCGGCGTGTCGAGGCCTTCGGGCTCGAGGAAGATCTGATGTTGCTGCTTGTCCGCGAAACGCACGACCTTGTCTTCGATGCTCGGGCAATAGCGCGGTCCGGTCGAGGCAATCTGTCCGCTGTACATCGGCGCGGTGCAGATTCGCGCGGATGATCTCATGCATCGCGTGATTGGTGGCGCCGATCCAGCAATGAACCTGCGGCAGCGGGGGACGCCATTCGGACCCCGTTGCCGCGTAGTCATTCAGATAGGAGAAGGGCGCGGGCTGATCGTCGCCGGGCTGAGGCTCGAACTCGGCGAAGTCGATCGAGTCGCGGTGCAGACGCGGTGGCGTTCCCGTCTTGAGTCTTCCCAGCTCGAGTCCAAGACGAGCAAGGGACGCGGACAATCCCCGTGCCGCGGATTCGCCGACGCGCCCGCCGTCAGTCTTTGTTTCTCCGGTGTGCATGAGGCCGCGGAGGAAGGTGCCGGTCGTGACGATCGCAGCCCGGCAATGCAGCGTGGAACCGTCGGCGAGAAGCACTCCGTTGATTTGGAATTGCGGGGATGCGGATGATTGAGATGAAGAGGACGCCGTGAGGAGTTCAGCGGCCTCGCCGGCGACGATGGTGATGTTCGGGCAGGTTCCGAGGAGGCGCTGCACTTCAAGGGCGTATTTGTATTTGTCCGCCTGGGCGCCGGTCCCCAGACGGCGGGGCCTTTGCTGCGGTTGAGCATGCGAAACTGAATGCCCGTCTGATCGATCGCCTGCCCCATCAATCCGCCCAGGGCGTCAATCTCGCGAACCATCTGCCCTTTGGCCAGGCCTCCGATGGCGGGGTTGCAGGACATCTGCCCGGTTTTGGTTGGATCGAGGGTGATCAGGGCGACCGCCGCCCCCAGGCGCGCAGCAGCCCAGGCGGCCTCCGCCCCGGCGTGCCCGCCGCCAATCACGACAATGTCAAAAACAGGGATCATCTGCTGCTTCGCCGAACAGAGCAGTTTGCAATGGAAAGGGGGCGGACGCAACAGGTTCACGCTACATGCTGGTAGAGGGGGTGTGGCGCTCGAAAGTGGCGATCGGCTCCGAGTAGGGCGGGATTCATCCCGCCGATTTGTTGGCCGGCTGAGAAAACGGCGGGATGAATCCCGCCCTACGATCGCAAAATCTGCAATCGCCACAAATAAAAGTTACATGCTGGTAGAGGTGCACTACCGTCTCTGCGCGCTAACCCCCTCTCCCGGTATTCCGGGAGAGGGCGGGGTGAGGGTGATTTCGAGCGTAAGAAAGTCGCTGAATGCTCGAAGGGGTTCATGCGGATTGCGAGAGATCCTCTACGTTCGAAAGCACCCTCACCCTCCCCGGCAGAATCCGGGGCGGCGCGAGCACGCTCTGCCCCGGCGTGCGGGCGATACACATCAACCCACCAATCACGCCGGGACAAAGCGTACTCGCGCCGTCCCGGATTCTGCCAGGGGAGGGGGCGCTTGCTCCCTAAATTCCGGGCACACCCCATGCGATTGCCCTGGGCGTAACATTTCCCCGCTCTCGCGCATTTGGTACAATAACGGAAGTGGAGAGGCAGCCGCGGTAACGAGCCGCCGCCAAGGCGTGGACTTCCTGGATGACTGCCAGCGTCCTCGGGGTGCGTCGAACCATCGGAGTGTCATATGACAGCGCGTTGGAGGCTCGCCGCCGTTTGTGCAGTGGGGACGCTTGCGGTTTGCGGGGCTTTTGTCCGTGCGCAGGGCGTCCCTCCGCAGCCGTCGCAGACGCCCTTGAGCCCCCTGGCGGCATCGCGTAAGGCCGTCGCCGACGCGCAGGCGGCCGTTTATGCGGTTCGCGCGAATATCGCGCAGATTCATGCCCGCGTGGCATCCACTTTTGAATCGAGAGACGATTGGATCGCCGCGAAAAAGGCGCTCTCCGACGCGCAGGCGCATTACGATTCGGCGCTCAAGCCGGTGATGGCGGCGCTGCAGGTGAACCCCGATTATCAAAAGCTGGCGACGAGTCGCAAAGCTGCCCAGGCAAAGCTGGAAGAGCTGAAGTCGGAGCCCAGGGCAGCGAGTTCGGAGGACCAGAAGGCGCAGGACGATCAACTGAGCGAGGCCGCCGGGGAGGTGCTCAACGACGGTTTCGCGATGAACAAGATGGAAAGCGATGCGCGTGACGCCGATGGGAACCTTGGAACCGCCAAAGAAGAACTCGCGGATGCGAAGAAGGCCATGGACGCACTTCAGGCTCAGGTGACGGCGGTATTGCAGGTGGATCCTGAATACATCGCCGCACAACAGCAGCTTACGACCGCTCAGCAGCAGTTAACTGCCGCCAGGGCGGCGCTGGTGAGCGCGGAGAAGCCTCAGCGAAGCGCTCCCACGCCTCGCTCCCGAACCCCTTCCAGCCGAAATCCCGGCTCATAAAGGATGGGCCGCTGCGCCCTCTCAATTTGGCCGGCCCATCCAGCTTAGCGCAAATTGCGCTAACACATTTTCTAATCGTAGCTTATGACTCCGGAGTGATGGAGAGAACGCTCCTGCCCCGCGCAGTTATCGGACCTTCCTTTTCAGAATTACGTCCGCGGGCTACACTAAAGCGCTGGGCAGACTGCGTGGGTCGCGATGATTGTGCCGCGCGTTTTTGGGATTGCTGAACGGAACCCCAGGATTTGTGCCACGTAGCATCGTATGCAGATCGGACTCGATGCGCCCTGATCAGAGGTTGGGGCGTGGGGCGCGTGAGCGCGGATTATCGGCCGCAAATGCTGGGCTGAGGTGAATTACTTAACTGCCGCGGCTGATAGTTTCGATTTTGACGGCAGGAACGGCTTGAGTCGCCAGTGCGGATTGCCGTTATCCTCAGGGAGAGTATGACGATGAATCGCAAACAGTTGATGGACCCCAACGCTGGCAGTGCGCTCATGCGACGCGAAGCCGGCATGTCTCATTCCATGCCGGGTGAGACCGAAGAGGCTGTGCCAAATGTATTTGGAAGCATTTGGCGCCGCCGCTGGGCGGTCTTGTCCATCACGGTTCTGTTCGTGCTCGGCGCAGTCGTTTTCCTGCGCGTCATGCCGCCCTCCTACACCTCAACGTCGCAGTTGACGATCAATCCCCCGCAATCGGCGAGTCTGGCCGGCGCGGTCAGCAATCCGATGGACAGCGGCGACGGGTTCCTCTGGCAGCAGGTGACGATCATGACCTCCCCGGCGGTCTGTCAGGACGCCGCAAAAAGCCTTCGTCCAAACGGCACGGAAGACGAGCTGCACGATTTGATGAACACGCTGAGTTTCAAGCTCGCCGCCGATGTCGGGAAGAAGGACAGCGTGATCAGCCTCTCGTATACGGACAAGCTCGCGGATGATGCTGCCAATGACGTCAATGCGATCGTCAACTCCTACATCAAGTACATCACCAAAACCCACGGCGACACTTCCCACGCGTTGATCGATGTGCTGCGCCAGGAACAGCAGAAATACGAAGACCTGCTGACCCGCGAGCGCGACGCGGAAATCGACTTCCGCAAGCAGCATCCGGAACTGGCAAACAACAGCAGCGGCACCGGGCCGAATGTTGTGAATACGGAGCTGGCCCGGCTCTTTGACGCGAAGACAACGGCGGTGCTGCAGGAGTCGACAGTCACCGCCGCTTACAACACCGCCGACCAGATGAGGGACGATCTGCCCAAGCTGCAGCAATTTGCGCTCAGCCAGAACTTCAAAACACCATCCACCACCGACGCGATCGCGCAGACCCAGAAACTTCTGAGCGACGCGGAGTCGCGCCTTTTGCTCTACGCCGGCACCTACTCTGACAAAAATCCGCTGGTGGTTCGAGACAAGTTGATCGTCACCGAGATGACGGCCCGGCTCCAGATTCTGGCGAAGAAATTCGCGGGCGAATTCCTTGGGAGCCTTGAGCAGGCGAAGGTGCAGGCAGAAGAGCAAGTCAAAGCGATCGACGAGCAGATCCACGCCGTGGAGAAAGAGGCCGCCGGGGTCAATGACGCCGAAGGCGACCTGATGAAGCTCCAGAACGCCGAGGCCAGCACCGCCAAAGTTCTTGATGCCTTGGACACCCAAATCAAGCAACAGGATCTTCTGTTCCTCGCCGGCGGCCTTCCGAACATCCGCGTTCTGCGGATGGCGACCGGTATCGACGCATTGCGCACCCCCGACCCAAGCCGCGTGCTGCTCCTGACCCTGGCGATGGGACTTGGCTGCGGCATCGGCTTCGCGCTGTTGCGCGACAAGCTGGATCAGCGCGTTCGCTCCGCGGAAGAGATCGCCAGTCTGCTGGGCTTGCCCGTGGTCGGCGTCGTGCCGCATATGAAGCGCGGCCTGACCCCGCTGGCCCGGGCGCAGGCAGTGCACTGGGACCCGATGTCGGAAGTCTCCGAGGCATATCGCGCGGTGCGCACCGCCGTTCATTTTGGAGTGCCGGCAGGGCAGGCGCGGACTATCGTCGTCACTTCGCCCACGCCCGGCGACGGCAAATCTACCCTCGCCAGCAACCTGGCGATCAGCATGGCGCAGGCGGGCAAGCGGACGCTTCTGCTCGACGCGGACTTCCGCCGGCCGGTGCAGCACCGGATGTTTGAACTGAAAGACGAGTCGGGGCTGACGGCGGTTCTCGCCGGGCACGAACCGCTCGCCAAGGCGATCCGCCGCACCGTGGTCGAGGGGCTCGATTTGCTCCCGGCCGGGCCGCTGCCGCTGAATCCATCCGAACTGCTCAACGGCGAATCATTTGCCGGAATCCTTGAAGAGCTGAGCCAGAAGTATGACCACATCGTGCTGGACTGCCCGCCGGTCATCGCGGTGACCGACGCGCGGATTCTGGGCGCGGTATGTGATCTGTCGCTCCTGGTGCTGCGAGCCGGCAAGACAACCCGCCAGGGTGCGGAACTGGCGCGCGCGGGGCTGATGAGTGTTGGATCGCGGCTCCTCGGCGTGGTCGTGAACGACGTGCCGCGCGGGGAAGAGCAATACGGCTACTACGGAAGCTACGCCTATCAGGCCGGTCAGGCATACAAGAGCCTGCCGGAGGAGAACGGCGGAGCCACCAACGGACATTCGAGCAGGAGCCGGCGTCGGCTTCCATCGCCGTCGGGCGTCGACGCGATGCAGTAACAACTGGCGGATTGCGCGGCGGAGGCCGCGCAACTGCCAACAGGAATCCAGGCGAGGGCCGGCGTCCGCAAGGCTGCCGGCTCCGCTTGCTGAAGGCGGACGCGGATTTCGGAAGAGCCGGGTGCACCGACGGGGACGGAGTGCGCGCCGAGCCGGGTGCATTCGAGGTGCGAATACAATTCAAGAGAACGAACCGTCATCAGTTTTTGACTTTTTCACTTTTCATTTTTCACTTTTCATTTTTCATTCGGGCGGTCCGGAAGGAAAAATGAGCAAATGAAAAGTGAAAAAGTAAAATCGATTGAGCCGCGTCGCCCCTCCCCTGCCACCCGAGATGCAGCCGAATGCTCAAGCTCCAGGACAACCCCCCAATTCTTCCTCCCAACACCCCGTCGCTGCGCCAATGAAGGGGCAATGGTGGATCGCTCACACCAAGGCGCGGTTTGAAAAGGCATTTGCCTTCGACCTGCTGCGGCGCGGGACGGGCTATTTTTTGCCGCTGATCGAACGCGTGAAGGTATCGGGCGGGAAGAAGCGGCACGTCATGCTGCCGCTGTTTCCGTCTTACGTTTTCTTCTGCGGCGACGCGGACGATCGCTACGCGGCGCTGGCGACCAATCGCCTTTGCCGGGTGATCGAGACCAATGACCAGGCAGGATTGCTCGGCGAACTGGACGGGCTGGAGATGGCGCTGGCCCGCAAAGCGGTGCTCGATCCGTATCCATTTGCAGCGGTCGGACGACGCTGCCGGGTGCGGAACGGACCGTTTGAAGGGATCGAAGGGCTGGTCATCGAGCGCGACGGCCCCACCCGTCTGGTGCTGCAGGTGAAGATGCTGGGGCAAGGGGCGGCGATGGAAATCGACGCCGACCTGCTCGAGCCGGTGGAATGAGATGCCGTATCCCCGACTGCGACCGCTGGCGAATCGAATCCGCGGCATCCGGGCGCCGCTGCTCTACCGTTGGGGCCTGAAAGGGCAAAGTTTCGATACGACGGTGACCGACGCCCCCGCGCTGATCGTGGCGCCGCATCACGATGACGAGACGTTTGGCTGCGGCGGGTTGATCGCGCTGAAGCGCGCCGCGGGCGTTGCCGTGCAGGTGGTCTTCGTCACCGACGGGAGCCGATCGCACGTCGGGCAGGGATCGCTGCCGATTGGGAAAATTGTTGCGAGCCGCAGGCAGGAGGCCGTCGCGGCGTGTCAGATCCTGGGAGTAGCTGCCGGCGATCTTCATTTTCTCGACGGAGCTGACGCGGAACTGGCCGAGATGGCAAGCGTCGAGCGCAGCGAGATGGTGCATCGGCTTGCTGAAATCATCAAGCTCAGCGGCGCCGGCGAAGTATACGTCACCTATCACAAGGACTGTCATCCCGATCATGAAGCGGCGCACGCGCTGATCGCCGACGCACTCGACCTGGCCGACAGCGAAGCGGATTTGCTGGAGTATCCGATCTGGGTGTTGTGGAAGCGCACGCTGCTCAATTGGAGCACGACTGAGTTTGCCGGCGCCGAGCGCGTCGACGTCAGCGCCGTACAGGAAAAGAAGAACCGGGCGATCGCCGCGTATGGCTCACAGTTGCAGGGAATGCCAGGCGGGTTTGTCCCGCAGTTCCAGCGCGGCGAAGAGTTTTTCTGGCGTCACGCCGGCGCAAGCCACGACGCCAAGGCCGTGCCGCGGGGCACGATGAGCAAGGCTCGTTAAATTGCATGAGAATTGCACTCGTAGGACATGCCTGCTCCCCGATCCTGGGTTCTGAACCTGGAATCACCTGGAACTGGGCGGCAAGCCTGGCGAAATTGCATGACGTAACCCTCTTTGCCCATCCGCAATATCGGGCGGCGGTGGACGCCGAACTGGCTCAGCGCCCCATCGAGCGATTGAAACTGGAATGGATCGACACCACCAGCCGTTTCGATCCGTGGAAACCGCAGAAGTCGGAGCGCGGCATTCGGATTCATTACCGCCTCTGGCAAAGCACGGCGCTTCGCGTCCTGCGGGGCTTCGCGGAAAAAAAGCCGTTCGATCTGGTGCATCACGTGAGTTGGGGAAGCCTGCAGCAGCCGCCGGTGGCATGGAAGCTGGGATTGCCGTTCGTCTGGGGCCCGGTCGGCGGGGGTCAGACATGGCCCAAGCCATTCATGGGTTTCGCCACCACCGGTCGCACGGCCGAGCGACTGCGGACGCTGCTGGTGAAGCTCACGCGGTGGAACCCGCTGGTCATTCGCGCAGCGCGGCACGCGGACCTGATTCTGGCGATCAACCGCGAGACGGCCCAGACGCTGACGGGCCTGCACACCCGGCGCGTGGAGTTGCTGACCGACTACGGCATTCAGGAGGACTGGCTGAGCCATCCGCGCGGCGCGGGATCACCCGCCGGCGGGCTCTCGATGCTCTGGGGCGGCCGATGCGAGCCTCGTAAAGGGCTGCCGCTGATTCTCGAAGCGATGGCCAAGATTCCCAATCCAAACATTCGTCTGACCGCAGCGGGCGATGGGCCGTGTCTGGAAAGCTGGCAGGAACAGGCAAAGGCGCTGGGGCTTGGCGAGCGGGTGAAGTTTGTCGGTCGCGTCCCGTGGACGCAGATGGCCGAGTTATTCAGTGCGTGCGACGTGCTGCTGTTTCCCAGCCTGCGGGATTCGCAGGGAACCATCGTGCTGGAAGCGATGGCCCGCGGCATGCCACTGATTACGCTGGATCATCAGGGCGTCGGTACGATCGTTCCCCCCGAGGCCGGCATCAAGGTTCCTGTCACGACGCCCGCGCCGACGATCGAAGGGTTGGCCGCGGCGATGCGAACCATGGCCGACGATCCGCAGGCCCGGGCGGCGATGGGGCGGGCGGCAGCGCGGTGCGCCGCGGAAAACACCTGGGGCAAGCGGGCCGAGCGAATGACTGTCCTTTACGAGGAAGTGTTGCGTGCGCGTCGCAGTCTTTGATTACCTGGCGATTCCGAACAACCCCATCGGCGGCTGTCACTGGCGGATGCTGCGCGGGCTGTGCCACGAGCACGAGTTCACCGTTTTCGCAGCCCAGTTCGAAAACCCCTGTCCGGAGCGAATCCGCTACGTTCACGTGCCGGCAATCAAACGTCCGCTGGCACTGTTGTTTATCACATTCCATCTGCTCGCGCCGCTGTGGTATTGGGCGTACCGCCTGCGCCATTGGGTGCGGTTCGACCGGCTGCAACTGGTGGAGAGCAATCTCTGGTTCGGCGATACCTCGTATTGTCAGTTCTGCCATCGCTCATTCCTGCGCAACTATCGGGATCGCATCGGATCCAAGGGGCTGCGGTCGCGACTTCGACTGATGGATCACTGGCTTCACGCGAAGATGGAGCCGTGGGTTTTTCGTCGCGTGAAGCGGATCGTGGTTCCCTCGCTGGGGCTGGCGGCGGAGCTGAAGCAGGAATATCCGTTTGTCGCGGACAAGATCATCGTGCTGCCCAACCCCGTCGAGCTGGACCGCATGAAGCGCCCGCCCGAGTTTGACCGCGCCGCATTTCGGTCCTCGCATGCCGTGGCGGCTGACGACGTGCTGCTGGTCTTCATCGCACTCGGGCAGTTCGAGCGAAAGGGATTGCCGCTGATTTTGGACGCGATGGTTTCGCTGAAGATGCCGCAAGTGAAGCTCTGCGTCGTCGGCGGCGAGCAGGATCTGATTGCCGCCTACCGGCAGAAGTGCCGCGACATGGGGCTGGGCGATCAGGTCATCTTCGCCGGAATGCAGCGGGATGTGCGCCCGTTTCTCTGGTCGGCCGAGGCATTTGTATTTCCGTCGCTGTACGAGACGTTTTCGCTGGTGACGTTCGAAGCTGCCGCGGCGGGAGTGCCGGTGCTGGTGTCACGGCTGTACGGAGTGGAAGAATTTCTGATCGACGGGAAAAACGGCTACCTGATCGACACCACTGTTGAAGGAGTCCGAGGCGGCCTTGAGCGGCTGCTTGCCAGCAGCACGCAGAGCCGTGGGGATCTTGGGATACAGGCCGCCTCGAGCGTGCAGTCCTATGGGCTGGACGCGTTTTTGAGCGGCTGGAAAAAAGTCTATGCAGCTTGAATACGGGATCCCTCCCAATCGCTCACGCGGCAGGACCCGATTCCCCATGTGGGCGGTGCTCGTCGGCGGATATATCGCCTTCAGCAGGAACTTCGCGTACATCGGGATCGCGCCGCTGTTCATCGGAGAGGCGTATCTCGGCTATGCGATTCTGCAGAACACACGCAACTGGACGGGACGGCTCATCAGCGGCATCCTCAAGATGCGGCTTCTTCCCGTCGCCATCACGCTCCATCTGGTTTGGGGAGTCTTCGAAGTCGTCCGATCGTCCTTCCTGGGACGCTCGATCATCGAGTCGGTTCGCACCGCGGCTTTCAACTATTACCCGCTTTACATGCTGATCGGCATCGCCGTCGGCACGACGATCAGTTTTCCTTATTTCATTCGCATGCTGAAATGGGTGATCGTTGCCTATGGATTGCGCTGCATCTGCGAAATGCTGAGGATGGAGCTTGCCGAGCCGCCCAACACGGCGCTGATTCCCGTCATCATGCTGACCGCCTGGAGCGAACTGAAGGGTTGGAAGCCCCGCATTCCGCTGCTGATCCTGTGTCTGTATCCGGTGTTTTTCGCCGGCACTCACGGTCGCGGCACGATGCTCGGCCTGTGCGCGGGGATCGTCGCAATCGCCGCCTCCTCACGGGCGCGGATGATTCGATGGGGCCTTTATGGCGGCGGATTTCTGCTGGTCATGACGATCGTCGGCCCCTTCACTCCCGGGACCCAGGAGGGCGCTCCGCCGCTGGACCCGCTCGTGCAGATCGCCCGGGTGGTGGCATCCAATCACCCGGATTTTGCCATCAAGCTCATCAAGTGGCGACTGGGCGGCCGGATCATCCCGGCCTATAGCGGCGAGATCGATAATCTCATCAACGCCCGCGGCACGGCGCACTGGCGCCAGGAAATCTGGACGGGCGCCATCAAATCTCTCAATACCACGGAACTGCAGTTGCTGGGGCAGGGCGAAGCGAAGTCGCTGGGGGATTTCACCACCGACGGCCAGGACATTCACACGCCCCATAACATTTCGATCTACTGCATTTACTACACGGGGTACCTGGGGCTGGCGATATTCTTTTTGATGCTCTTTGCAATGTGGCTCGCGGGAACACGGGTTGAAGACCCGCTCCTGCGAACGCTCTATTCGTCGGTCTTCTGGTGCACGCTGCTCGTTGCCATCACCGGCAACTACCTGGAAACCCCGTTCGGCGCGATCCCATTTTATTTGCTTGAGGGCGTGCTGATTGGGCTCGATCAGAAGATGGCTGCCTACGCGAGGTATCAGCGGCAATTGACTGCCGTGGAGGAGCCCCAACCCGAGTTTGCTCCCCGGCGGCGCGAATCGAATCAACCCGAGGTGTCGTTTGCCTAAAGTGCTCTTTGTCGTTCCGCACCTTACCAACTCGATGCGCCTGCTCGCGGATTACATGCGCCATCTCGACAAGGCGTACGAGCCGACGATTCTGGTCACCGAGCGGGAGCTCCGCTTTGCGCATGAATTTCCCCAGGGCGTGCGGATCGAAGTGCTCGATGAGGGGATGAAATACAGCAACGCGCCGCACACCATCTGGAAGATTTATGCCGAAGCCAAGCGGCACGATCTGGTTGTCAGTTGGGCGGAGCTCACCCCGACCTATCTTGCCGCGACCGGCGCATTGCTCGGCGGGCGCCCGACCATCGGCTGGATTCACCAGAACCTCTCGCGCATCTTCGAGCTGAAGATGCGGCCGGCGTTTCACAAGCCGATCATGCACTTCATCTACTCCAAGCTCGATGCCACCGTCGGTTGCTCGAAGGAGGTTGCCGACGATCTGCGCGAGAACCATCATCTGAGCAACAGCCTGGCGATTGTGAACGGCGTGGACGTCGATCGCGTTCGGGAGATGTCGCAGTTGGCGATGCCCGAGCGTCTCGCCTGGGTCTTCGATGAGCCGGTGGTCGTCAACGTCGCGGGCCTGCAGTATCAGAAGCATCCGCAGTTGCTGATCAACGCACACAAGCGGTTGATCGACGAGGGAATCCGCCATCGGGTGCTTTGGATCGGGGACGGTCCGTTGCGCGCGGAATGCGAAAAGCTGATCGCCGATCTGGGGGTGCAAAAGAGCTTCATTCTCGGCGGATACGTCGATAATCCCTGGCCGGTGATGCGTGCCGGCAGGGTATTTGCGCTGGTTTCGCGATTTGAGGGTTCGCCGCTGGTGGTGGCTGAAGCGCCTGGCGCTGAACGTGCCGATTGTCGCCGCCGACTGCCGCAGCGGACCCAACGCGATTCTTGATCGCGGCCGATACGGCACGCTGTTTCCTGTCGGCGATCTTGATGCGCTCGTGGCCGCGCTGCGGAAAAATCTGACCGACGAGGAATATCGCGCCCAAGTGATTGCGCGGATGCCGCAAGGCGCGGCAACGCAGGACATCAAGCTTCGCGTTCGCGAGATGGAAGCGCTGTTTCGCCGGTGCCTGGAAGGCCGCGTGACGGGAGCGGCATAAAAAAGGGCACCCGGTCGATATCTTCGCGAACGACCCCGTAGGGCGGGATTTATCCCGCCGGTCTTTTTTTGCGATTCGCACGTTTCGCAGCACCACACACTCATGACCCCGATGAAAGTACTCATTGCTCACAACTACTATCAGCAGCCTGGCGGCGAAGACCAGGTCTTTGCCGACGAGGGAAAGCTGCTGGAATCGCGTGGGCATGAGGTGCTTCGTTACACGCTGCACAACGACAGCATCAAAACCGCCGGCAAGCTGGGCGTGGCGGCGGCGACCATCTGGAACCGCAAGACGTATCGCGAGATTCACGATCTGGTGGCGCGCGAGCAGCCGGCAGTCGTGCATTTTCACAACACGTTTCCGCAGATCTCCCCTGCCGCTTACCACGCGGCGCGGGCTGCGGGCGCTGCGGTCGTGCAGGGCGTTCCAAACTATCGACTGATGTGCCCCGATGCGGTCTTCATGCGCGACGGCCGGGTGTGCGAGGATTGCCTGGGGAAAACGTTCGCCTGGCCGGGCGTCGTCCATAAGTGCTATCGCGGGAGCCGGACGATCACTGCCGTCACCGCGACGATGCTGGCGACGCATAAATTGATTGGCACATGGAAGCGGAGTGTCGATGCGTATCTCGCCCTCACGCAGTTCGTTCGCAAAAAGCTGATTGAAGGCGGCTTCCCCGCAGAAAAAATTTTCGTCAAGGGAAATTTTGTTTCTCCGGACCCTGGGCCGGGTGCGGGGGATGGGAAATATGCCATTTTCGTGGGCAGACTGTCTCCGGAAAAGGGAATTAGCACGATTCTCGCGGCTTGGGAGCGGGTAGGGAATCTACTGCCTTTGCGGATTGTAGGGGACGGCCCCGAGGCGGAGAACGTCCGAAAAGCTGCCAGCAGCAACTCTTGCATTCAGTGGCTAGGCCGACAGCCGATGGAAGAGGTACTGAAACTGGTGGGCAATGCCTCGTTTCTGGTCTTTCCTTCGCAATGGTACGAGGGACAGCCAAAGGTGTTGCTCGAATCGTTTGCCAAAGGAACCCCCGTCATAGCATCACGGCTGGGTTCGATGATCGAGCTTGTGGACGATGACAATGGTCTCTTGTTTAATCCCGGTGACGCCAACGCCTTGGCGGCAGCGGTGTCCCGGATATTATCGGACCCGCAGCTCCTGATGAAAAAACGCCACGGAGCGCGACAGCGATTTGAAGCCGCGTTTACAGCGGACCGAAATTATGAAAGCATGCTCGCCATCTATCGCAAGGCCATCGCCAACCGCGGCGGCGTGCAAACCGGCGTCTGCAAGCCGGCGTATTCCGAATAACTGACTGACCCAACAACGAAGACAAAGGAGTCTCCCATGCCAGCGCACAGTGTGTATTTTGATTCAAAAGCGGACGATTCAGTCCGTTTGCAGCGAATTTACGACGGGCAAATCTTCGTCTACTCCCCTCGCCCCAGCACGCTCGAGCTGTGCAATCTGGCACGGGAAATGATCGAAGAGGCGTTCGGAAGCGTCGATCCCCGACAGGCTCAGCACCACATGCCGGTGGAAAAGTATGTGGAGATCTGTGCTCCGCTGAAGCCCAAGTTTATCCATCACCCTCGCACCAAGAAGATCATCCAGGGAATCATGGAAGACTTTAAGTGCGACATGCAAAAGACTTACATCGACGTACCGCGTCTGCGCATGGTCACCAGCGACGGCTATCTGACCTCCGGCGTGGGCTACGCGCACCATCCCCACCGCGATACGTGGTACTCGGCCCCGCAGGCCCAGCTCAACTGGTGGCTGCCGATCTACGACATCGAAACGGAGATGTCGATGGCGTTCCACCCCAGTTACTGGGACAAGCCGCTCAAGAACGGTTCGAGCGGATTCAATTATTACGAATGGAACAGCGTCGGCCGCAAGGACGCCGCCAAGCAGATCAAGGCTGACACCCGCAAGCAGCCCAAGCCGGAAGAGCACGTCGAGCTCTACCCGCAGGTGCGGTTCATCCCGCCGGCGGGCGGCGTAATCATCTTCGCCGCCGCCCAGCTTCACTCGACGGTCCCGAACACCGCCGGGCTGTCCCGCTACAGCATCGACTTCCGCACCGTCAACATCGACGACATCAAGTCGCGCGGCGGAGCGCACAATCTCGACTCCGAATGCACCGGCACGTCGCTCCGCGACTTCATGCGCGCCAGCGACCTCGAACGCGTTCCGGAAGAAGTTGCCAAGCTGTACGACGGCGACGCCGTCCCCACCGGCGACCTGATCTTCAAGCCCGAACTGGTCGGCAGCAAGAACTAGTTTCTCGCTTTCACGGCGGCCGCGTCGAAAGGCGCGGCAGCCGTTTTCCGAACGGCCCGATGCTGGGCCAGCGCTTCGGTTGCAGTGAGAGGAATCTATGTCGCAACAATCGCCACGCGTCAGCCTTGGGATGCCCGTTTACAATGCCCAGCGTTTCCTGCGGGAAGTGCTGGATTCGATCCTGGCGCAGACGTACAGGGACTTCGAGCTGATCATCTCCGACAACGGCTCGACCGATGCGACTGAAGCCATCTGCCGCGAGTATGCCGCTCGCGATGCGCGTGTCCGCTACGAGCCCAACGACCGCACGAATCATGGCCCCGCCTGGAACTACAACCGCACTGAGTTGCTCTCGCGGGGCGAGTATTTCAAGTGGTGCGCCGCGGACGATCTGCTGGCCCCCACGCTTCTGGAAAAATGCGTCGCCGCCCTCGACTCCGATCCCGGCGCCGTGATGGCCTGGCCGCAGACGCGGGTGATTGACGAGGACAGCAAGCCGCTCCGCGACAATACGTTTGTGCTTCCCACTGACGACGAAAGTCCCGCCAGGCGCTTTGGGGCGCTGATCAACGTCAAGCACAAAAAGCACGGGGCGTTTGAGATCTTCTCGCTGATCCGCCTCCAGGCGCTGCGCAGCTTTCCGCGCAAGGGCTCTTACGCCCGCGCCGACAGTGTGGTGCTGGCCCGGCTCAGCCTCTTTGGGCGATTCCACCTGGTGAAGGAATTTCTTTTCCTCAACCGCGATCATCGCGGCCGATCCGTGCGGTCGCTTCCGGTCCGGCTCAGCCGAGGGCGCAGCCGGCTCTCAAAATACATCGGCGTGGGTCCCATACCCGCCACTGAATGGTGGGACGCCTCCAAGAAGGGGAAGATCGTTTTCCCCGAATGGCGCGTGCTGAAAGAATATTGGGCGTCCCCGGCGATGCCGCCGCTGACAATCGGACAAAAAGCGGGCTGTTATCTGCGATTGCTCGGATTCACCATCAAAATTCTGCCGAAGTTAGTTCGGGATCTGATCATCGCCGGCGAGGAAGTGTTCTGGCGCGTTACCGACCTGTTCAAGGGTCGTCCGCCTCAGCTTCAAGCCGCCGATAATCTGCACCGCACGACCGCATCGTAAAAGCGCGTGCATACTGCGTCTCCGCGGTTTTTGAAGCGGAGCTATGAGGAGCTTGAAGATGAAAGTGGCAATCCTCGCCGGCGGCCTGGGGTCGCGCCTGGCGGAAGAAACCGAACTGAAGCCCAAGCCGATGGTCGAGATCGGCGGGATGCCGATCCTCTGGCACATCATGATGCACTACTCGCATTACGGGTACAACAGCTTCGCGCTGGGCCTGGGTTACAAGGGCGAATACATCAAGCGATACATGATGGAACTCGCCACGATGCAGAGCGATCTGACCGTCAAAACGCGCAGCGGCGACGTGCTGCGGCACAGCAACGGCTCATTCCCGGAATGGACTGTCGACTGCGTGGACACCGGCGTGAAAACCCAGACCGGCGGCCGCATCAAACGTCTCGCGCCGTACCTGGGCAACGGAACGTTCATGCTCACCTGGGGCGATGGCGTCTCCAACGTCAATCTTCACGAGCTGCTCAAATTCCATAAATCACACGGCAAGCTCGCGACCGTTACCACCGTTCGCCCCCCGGCCCGCTTCGGGCACATCGTCTTTGAAGGCGACCACGTCCGCGAGTTCTCCGAGAAACCGCAGGCCAGCGAGGGATGGATCAACGGCGCGTTCTTCGTGCTCGAGCCGGAAATTTTCGACTACATCGAAGGCGACGGCACCCACTGGGAAAAAGAGCCCATGGAAAAGCTGGCGCACGACGGTCAGTTGATGGCCTACAAGCACGCCGATTTCTGGCAGTGCATGGACACCATCCGCGATCGCAAGCTGCTGGAAGATCTCTGGGCCAAGGGCAATCCGCCCTGGAAGACCTGGGAGAAATGAAGCTGATCGCTCTCCCGGAGTACCGGGAAAGCGATATGGCGAGGATGCGGTCTGGTCCCGTTGGGCGGGACTCATCCCGCCGGAGTCTGCGGCCTTGCGAAGAGACGGCGGGATGAATCCCGCCCTACATCAGAAGATCAACGGGCCCGTAGCGCGGGATTCGTTCCGCCGGAGTTCTGGACCAGCTGAGTTCTCGCAGAGAGACGGCGGGATGAATCCCGCCCAACCAAAAGAACAAACACTGTAAGGAGTGAGAAACCCATGCGTCTCTTAGTCACTGGACATCTGGGCTACATCGGAACGGTCATGACCCCCCTGCTGCTCAAGGAGGGCCATGAAGTGGTCGGACTCGACAGCGATCTGTACAGCCGCTGCACCTTCGGCGCCGGCATCGCCAATGTGCCGTCGATCAAGAAGGACATTCGCGCAGTCGAAGTCTCCGATCTCAAGGGCTTTGAGGCGGTGCTCCACCTGGCTGCTCTATCCAACGATCCGCTGGGGAATCTCAATCCCGACCTGACGTTTGACATCAACCACCGCGCCTCGGTCCGTCTGGCTGAAATGGCCAAGAAGGCGGGCGTTCGCCGGTTCGTCTTCTCCAGCTCCTGCTCCAACTACGGCGCGGCCGGCGACGAGTTTCTCGACGAATCGTCGGCGTTCAACCCCGTGACTCCCTACGGGCAGTCCAAGGTCAATGTGGAGCGCGATCTGACGCCGATGGCCGACGACCGCTTCTCGCCGATCTTCCTCCGCAGCGCCACCGCCTATGGCGTCTCCCCGCGCCTGCGGTTCGATCTGGTTCTCAATAATCTCACCGCCTGGGCGTTCACCACCAAACGCGTCTACCTCAAGAGCGACGGAACCCCCTGGCGGCCGATCACGCATATTGAAGACATCTCCCGCGCATTTGCCGCTGTTGTCGCCGCTCCGCGCGAGCTGGTCCATCGCGAGGCGTTTAACGTCGGCCGCACTTCGGAAAACTACCGCATGCGCGAACTGGCGGAGATCGTTGCCGCCACCGTGCCCGGCTGCAAAGTCGAATACGCCCCCGACGCTTCTCCCGACAAACGCTGCTACCGCGTCAACTGCGATAAGATCGCGCGGGTGCTGCCTGCCTTCAAACCCCAGTGGGACGCCAAGAAGGGCGCTCGCGAACTGTATGAGGTCTACAAGAAGGTCGGCCTCACGCTCGAAGAGTTTGAAGGGCCCAAGTTCCAGCGCATCGGCCACATTCGCAAGCTCATCGAAGACGGCATCATCGACTCGACGCTGCGGCACACCGCGCCCGAGCGCGAGAAAGTGCCGGCCTAAACACGCTCTCGCTCATCCCTCTCCCGGATAACTCCGGGAGAGGGATTTTTGGATGCCGCATTTGTGGTGCAGGCTTCCGGCCTGCCAGCGGTACGGCAGGTTTGAAAGCGCTGCTTATGAAACCCCCGGCACGGTAAGTTGCCGGAGAAATTTACCGATGATTGGGTGCGGCTCGCTATTGCCGCGGAATCCCTTGGCAGTCACTGGAATGGAATTCACAATGGTCGCAATGAATAACAACACCCGCAGCAAAACCGAAACGCTCTGCCGCTCCTGCAAGAAGCCGGGCCTTAAGCCCTTCCTCGATCTGGGGCAGCAGCCGCTGGCTGACGGACTTCGGACCACCGAGCAGCTCAAGCAGCAGGACCCGGCGTTCCCCCTGGAAGTCGCCTTCTGCCCCAGTTGCTCTTTGGTGCAGATCCTCGAGACGGTTCCGCCGGAAGTGCTCTTTAGCGCGGACTATCCGTACTACTCTTCGTTCTCCGATCATCTGCTCGAACACTCGCGCAAGAACGCACTGAATCTCGTCGCCACCCGCAAGCTCAACAAAGACAGCCTGGTCGTCGAATTGGCGAGCAATGACGGCTATCTGCTGAAGAATTTCGTGGAGAAAGGCGTTCCCGTTCTCGGGATTGACCCCGCCGACGGACCGGCCAAGGCCGCCATCAAAATCGGCGTCCCCACGCTCTGCACCTTCTTCGGCAAGGACCTGGCGACCAAGCTTCGCAACGAGGGCCGCCGCGCCGACGTGATCATCGGCAACAACGTGCTGGCGCACGTCGCCGACACCAATGGCTTTGTCGACGGCGTCAAACTCCTGCTCAAGGACAACGGCGTCGGCGTCTTCGAATTCCCCTACGTTCGCGATCTCATCGAGCACGGCGAATTCGACACCATCTATCACGAGCATCTTTGCTATTTCTCGGCAACCGCGATCGATCATCTGTTCCGCCGTCATGGGCTTTATCTCAACCATGTCGAGCGGCTCTCGATCCACGGCGGCTCGCTGCGGATTTATGTCGAGCCGAAGGAACAGGTCGGCGAAGCCGTCAAGAAGCTGCTCGGCGAAGAGAAGGCGCTGGGAATCGACAAGTTCCCCTATTACGAGATGTTCGCCAACAAGGTGAAAGACATCCGCAAATCCTTGCGAGAGATGTGCTCGAAGATCAAGGCACAGGGCAAGCGTATCGCCGCCTACGGCGCCGCCGCCAAAGGAAGCACGCTGGTGAACTACGTCGGGCTGGGCACCGACACGATCGACTTCGTCGTCGATCGCAACGTTCACAAGCAGGGCAAGTTCATGCCGGGCGTGCATATCCCGATCCTCGACCCCAAAAAGCTGATGGAAGAGAAGCCGGATTACGTTCTGGTGCTTCCGTGGAACTTCAAGGACGAAATCCTCAAGCAGCAGGACGCGTTCCGAAAGGGCGGCGGTCAGTTCATTATCCCGATTCCCAACCCGCAAATTGTGTAAATGCAGGGTTGAGCCGGCGGCAACGATAGTTAAGGTTTCACGCGATGCGTCTGTTCTTTTACCTACAGGACTTTCCTGCCAACGGCGAGTCCCCCAACCTGGGCATTTGCAAGGCCGTTCACGGCCTTGCCCACGGCTTTGCCGAAAATGGCACGCCCGTGGTCGTGCTCTGCGAGGGAGAACAGAATTCGGTCCGGCAGATCGCCCCGGGTTATGAGGTACGCTGCATCGCAGGGGCGCCGCCGGCCCGGCTCTATGGATCCGTTTCCAGCGGCCTGCGCAGTTTCGTTCTGGAGAACAGCCAGGACACGCTCTACGTTCTCAATGGGATCTTTCATCCCGGCGTTTGCGCTTTGGCCGTGCTGCTTCGCCAACTCAACGTCCCCTACATCGTTGCCCCGCACGACCCCTATCATCCGTCCATCTTCTCTAAAAACAGCCTCCTGAAATGGCCCTATTGGTATCTGCGCGAACGGCCCATGCTCAACGGAGCCCTGGCCGTGCAGGTGCTCGACGCCCGCCATGGCCAATGGCTCGCGCGCCTCGGAGTCAACGTGCCGGTGATCGAAACCACCAACGGATACGCCAAGGCCGACGTGCTCCCCGAGGATCAACTGACCTGGCATCATGGCGGACGCCCCTCGGCGATATTCATGGGCCGCATCGACGCACACAATAAGGGGCTCGATGTTCTGATTGACGCGATGGCCCAGCTTCCGGCAGATACCCGGCCCCTGCTCACGATCCAAGGTCCCGACTGGGGCGACCGCGCCGCGCTCGTCGCCCGCGCACAGCGGGCCGGCATCGAAGCTGATGTCTCGTTCCCCGAAGCGGATTTCAACGCGTCGTCACCATCGCTGATCGCGCGCCACGATATGTTCTGCCTCGTCTCGCGCTTCGAGGGATTCGGCCTGGCGGCGCTGGAGGCGATGCTCGCCGGCCGGGTTGTGATCGTGTCGGAAATCGCCGGCATCTCCCCGCATGTCCGCGCCAGCGGATGCGGGATCGTCGTTAATCCGACCGTTCAATCCGTACGCGACGGAATCGCTGAAATGCTGCGCCTGCGCCCGCAATGGCCGCAGATGGGGATGGCCGGGCGCGCCTACGCCATCGAGAACCTCCGCTGGCGCCGCATCGCCGCCGGCACCTGGCAGGAATACAACCGGCTGATGTCCACCGTCGTTCCCAACACGGTCGCACAGCGCCAAGTTGCGGTGTGAACACCCGTTTTTCTCACACTGGAGACGCCTCGTTCCCAAGCCGGCGTTTTGAATCATGACCAAACTCACACTCGATCAGCCCGCGTCGCGCGCCGAACCTCGCTCGTTCGACAAGTCGTGCCAGTGTCCCAATTGCTTCTCCAGGGGCATGACGCTGTTTTACGCCGCCGACAACATACCGGTGCACAGCACCGTCCAGACCGCCAGTCCCGACGAGGCCGTCAATTTTCCGCGAGGAAGGCTGAAGCTCGGCTTCTGCTCCAACTGCGGCTTTGTCAGCAACACCGCCTACGATGCCACCCTGCAGGAATATTGTTCCAACTGCGAGGAATCGCAGGGTTTTTCGCCCACGTTCAACGCCTTTGCCAAAAAGCTGGCGCAGACGTGGATCGATCGGTATCAGATCCGCAACAAGACGATTCTCGAGATCGGCTGTGGAAAAGGCGAATTCCTCGTGCTCATGTGTGAGCTCGGCAACAACCGCGGGATCGGCATCGATCCCAGCTACCGCGCCGAGCGCACGCCCGAGGAATTCAAGAAGCTCGTGCAGTTCATCCCGGACCATTACAACGAGAAATACGCGCATCTCACCGCCGACGTCGTGCTCTGCCGGCATACCCTTGAACATATCGGGCGCACCGGCGAGTTCCTGCGTTCCATCCGCCGGACCATCGGCAATCAGCTCGATACGATCGTCCTCTTCGAACTGCCCGACGTCGTCCGCGTGCTCAAGGAGGGCGCGTTCTGGGACATCTACTACGAGCATTGCTCCTACTTCAGCCCCGGATCGCTGGCGCGGCTCTTTCGCCAGTCTGGATTTGACGTCGTCGAACTCGAACGCTGCTACGACGATCAGTATCTGCTGATCGGCGCCCGACCCATCGAAGGCGAAATTCCCGCGCCGAGTCTTCCGCTGGAGGATGACCTGCAGCAGATGCGGGAACTCGTCGACAGCGCGACCACCCGGCTCGCGGACGGAGTCAGCTACTGGCGCAACCTCATTCTCGATCTTCATGCCCAGGGCAAAAAAGTCGTCGTCTGGATCGCCCTCTCCAAGGCCGTCGCGTTTCTCACCACGCTGGGCGTCGGCAACGCAGTCGAATTTGTCGTGGACATCAACCCCTTCCGGCAGAACAAGTTCATGCCCGGCACCGGGCAGCGCATCGTTCCGCCGCAATTCCTCGCCGAGTACAAGCCGGACGTCGTCATCCTGATGAATCCGATCTATCGCAAGGAGGTCCAGGCCGATCTGGACAAGATGGGCCTGGGGGCCAAGCTGCTGACGGTCGGAACCTGATCAGCTCGCCGATTCTGTTCTTGCGGTAACGCTTCCGACTTGCTCCGCATTCACGTAGCACGGCCGTCCCGGCTGTGGCTGCTAATCACAGCCGGGACGGCTGTGCTACGGGGATGTGCTCCGCTCGCTTCGTCCTCCACTCCTCCACGCGTGCTCCCAGCCTCCTCAACAGATCCGCCTCGCGCGTCCGGCGCTACCGCCGGTTCCGCTGCGCCGTCGACGAACCCGGCTCCTTGCAACCTCGCGGAACTTTGGGCTCCCCCGCTGGTCATCCTCAGCTTCCTCGCGATCGTCTTTTGCACGCTTTTCCCGTTCAACTTTACCGTGCCGCACGGGATGACGATCCGCCAGGCGGCGTCTCCTTTTGACTGGCGGGCCTACGATCCGGCGAATCTTCTGGACACCCCGAACAACATTGTCCTCTTCACTCCGTTCGGATTCGCGCTCGCGTGCCTGAGTCGCAAGCGAAACTACCGCGTCTTGCAAACCGTTCTGTTCGCTGCCGTCATCAGCTGCATCTGCTCCTGCTCGATCGAGTTTCTTCAGCACTGGCTGCCGACGCGCGATTCGTCGCTGGCCGACATCCTTTCCAACACCACCGGCGGAATTTTCGGCGCGGTGCTGTTCCTTTTAGTTGGCCTCCCCCTGCTGCGGTGCACGGGATGGGTACTGCTCCGGCTCATGCGCTGGCTTTCCCCCGTTGGCGCGGCGATGACGTTTCTCTTCTTTCTGGCTTGCGCTGCGCGGTCCGCTGCGGATGCGCCATGTCGGCCGCAATTTGGCGAGTTGGGATATCAGCACCTTCCGGCTGGTGGTCGGAAATGTTCCGCAGGGCGATCGGGGATGGAAGGGAACCGTCCAGAGCATCGAGTTGGCCGACACCGCGCTCACGCCGGGGCAGATTCCGCAAGCTTATGCGGCACGGGATCTGCGCACCGTGCTTGGCAAATCGCTGCTGGCTTCCTATCGAATCGACGGATCAGCGCCCAGTGCCGATCTGACGCGCCAAAGTCCTGAACTCATCTGGGACGGACCGGATGTGACGGCAAAAGAGCGTCAACCAAGCATCTCCGGCGGCGACTGGCTCATCTCCACAGCGCCGATATCCCGTCTCTGCAGGGAGATTCGCGGAGCGTCGGCGTTCACGATCCGATGCAAGTTTGAATCCGATCTGGATTCGCAATCCCCCGAGCTGGGGAGGATTGTTGCGATCGCGTCCGATTCGTTGCATTGCAACGTGACGATCGGCCAGCAGCTTTCGGATCTGGTGATCAGACTGCGCACCCCGCTCACCGGGGACAATGGAACCAATCCCGCCTGGAAGATCGACGATTTTTTTGTGCGACCCGGGCCGCATGATCTGATCCTCACCTACGACGACCCCGTCTTGCGCATCTATGTGGATGGCCCGTTGCAGAGCGTCACCGCGAACGTCCCCGCCGACTTCGGCGACGTCGCGCACTACCTGGCCAGGGCAATGACGCTTCCTTTTGCAGGTTTCCTTCCGGAACTCTACCGCTGGGCGTTCTTTCTGATCAGCTTCACGCCGCTCGCGCTCGTCCTTGCGATGATCACAGCGAACCGCCGGCTGGATGCTCGCGGCCGGCACATTGCCCTGGGCATCGGGCTGCTCGCGCCGGCGCTGGCGATGGAGTTCGTTCTGGTCGTGATCTGCAAACGCTCCTTCAGGACCGATAACCTGCTGATGGGTATTGCCGCGACTGCATTAGTGGCGTTTTCCGCGGCTCATTGGCTCCGACGCCTCGACAACGCAAAACTCGTCGGATGATCCTGCACGCCCGGCCATCCGTCGGCCGATAACGCTCCATGGCGGGGCGGCGCTTGTTTCCGCACAAAAGTGTTATCTATGATCCAATCGCTCATGGCCAATCCCAATCCCAACAGTGCCCAGGTTCGACCGGTTTTCTATGCGCCGCTGCGCGGCTCCTACGACGTCGCCATCATCGGCGGCGGCATCGTCGGGCTGGCAACCGCCATGGCGCTGCTGCGCGAGCGCGACATCTCCATCGTCGTGCTCGAAGCCGAAAATATGCTCGGCTCGCACCAGACCGGCCACAACAGCGGCGTCATCCACTCCGGGCTCTACTACAAACCGGGCTCGCTCAAGGCCAGGCTCTGCGTCGAAGGGAGCCGCGCGCTTTATGAATTCTGCCAGCAGCACAACGTGGCCCATGAGCGGTGCGGCAAAATTGTCGTGGCGACGCGCCCCGAGGAATTGCCCGCGCTCGATGAGCTCGAACGCCGCGGAAATGCCAACGGTCTCGAAGGAGTGAAACGTCTCTCCGGCCCGGACCTCACGCGCTACGAGCCATATGTTCGCGGCATCGCGGGTCTGCACGTTCCCGATACCGGCATCGTCAACTATCGACAGGTGGCCGCCGCGTACGGCGACGTGGTCCGCGAACGCGGCGGAGAAGTCCGCACCAACGCCAACGTCTCCACCATTCACGTCCGATCCGACGGCATCACGCTCCAGACGCTCGCCGGCGAAATCCACGCCCAGGGACTGATCAACTGCGGCGGCCTGCACAGTGACCAGATCGCTCGTCAGTGCGGCGTCGATCCGGGCGTGCAAATTATTCCCTTCCGCGGCGAGTACTACCATCTCGCCGAGCCGCGCCAGCACCTCGTCCGCAACCTCATCTATCCGGTCCCCGATCCGCGCTTCCCGTTCCTCGGCGTCCACTTCACCCGCATGGTCGGCGGCGGCGTCGAAGCCGGGCCAAACGCCGTCCTGGCCATGGCACGCCACGGGTACGCCAAAACCAGCTTCAATCCGACCGATGCCATGCGCATCGCCACTTACGGCGGCTTCTGGAAGATGGCCCGCCAGCACTGGAAGACCGGCTTCGGCGAACTTCATCGATCTGTCAGCAAGCGCGCCTTCCTCCGCGCCCTGCGAAGATTGATGCCCGACCTCCAGCTCGGCGACCTTCAGCCCGGCAACGCCGGCGTTCGCGCCCAGGCCGTCGACGCCGACGGCAAGCTCGTCGACGATTTCCGCATCGCCACCGCCCCCCGCATGGTGCACGTGCTCAACGCCCCATCCCCCGCCGCCACCGCCTCCATCGCCATCGGCCGGCACATCGCCCAACTCGCTGTCGAGTCGTTGCACCTGGGGCCACCGGCGCGTGGAATCGTCAGTCCCTCGCTCTGCTAAAAAGTCAAAAGCGTCCCATCGATTCATTCCGATGCGGCATCGGCCGCGCCCCGCCAAAAGCAGGGCGCGGCCGTTTGCGTTGATTCCCGCCACCACCGCACCGAACCCGCGAAAGCACCGACGAACAGAGTAAAACAACCCTTCAATCACGCCAGCGGTATCGCCGTAGCTTGCCCTTCGCGGACCCAAGGGTCCAATCGTCAACCGTTCTACTTCCTCCCCGTAAACACCAGTGCAACTGCTCCCAGCATCAATCCAAACGCGACAAAGAACCGCCAGTGGAGCCGTTCCTGCATGAACGTGATCGCGAAGATGCAGAAGACCGTCAGCGTGATGACTTCCTGCATGATCTTGAGCTGCCCGAGGCTCAAATGCTCCACGTTTTTCCCGATGCGATTGCCGGGAACTTGAAAGCAGTACTCGAAGAAGGCAATCAGCCAGCTGATCACGATAATCTTCAGCGGGAATGCACTTGGGGAGCTGTCGGGGCCGAACCATTTGAGATGGCCGTACCAGGCAAACGTCATGAAGATGTTGGAAAGCGTGAGAAACATTGCTGCTCGCATGAGGAGGCATTTTAGCGGCTGATCGCCAACTTCAGCAGAGTGGATTTGCCGCAATTCACGTAGGGCGGGATTTATCCCGCCGTTCGCGGTCGTGCATCGATGGAAGCGGGGGGATAAATCCTGCCCTACGAATGGGATTCGCGAGTCGTATTGGTCGCGAGAAAAGGAAGCTTCTCGCGCAGCAATTCGACGAGCTGCCGATCCAGGCTCGGCATGACTGTCTCAAGCGGCGTTCGCCCGCGACGAACCGCAATCACGATCGTCCAGGTGAATAACACGCCGGCGGCGGTGAGGTTCTGCCAGGAATAAAGATTCCATGCATGCGGGTTAAAAATCGAGCGGCGCGAAAAAGGGTAGAGATAGAAAATGTCCCACCCCGGCCCCGAGCCGTAGTAATCCATCAGAAGATGCAGATGGCCCAGCGAGAAATAGACTAAAAATGATTTGATCGCTGGCGGCGAAAGCCAGGCGAAGACGAGGGAGAAGAGCGTGGCGAAGACGATGCCGTGGCAGAGCAGATGGTGATACGTCCAGTAGGCGTTCTGCCCGAAGAGAATGCTCAGGCCGTCGAGGTCGGCAATCGATGCCGAGATCATGCAGAAGCCGCGCTGCGCGGGGTCAGATCGAGATAGTTGGCGGCGACCCAGCCGGACATGATGTGCGTTTGCACGTGCATGGTGGATCACGCGGGGGTGTGGATGCTGGGGTCAAACCGTGCAAACGCCCAGCCGATGATCGGGATCATCGCCAAAACCTCCGCGATGATGAGAACTGCCGCGGCGATCGCGAACGCGGCGAGCGATTCGCGCGTTAGCGCGTAGACGAGAAAGGCAATCGCCAGCGGAGGCATCACGATGATGGCCAGCGCTATCATTTTCCCGCTCAGGACCATCGCCTGGCGGCCCAGAATCTGAAAATCACCCGGGCTGGCGGCGGCCGGGCGCGTGGGGAAGAGCAGAAAGAGGAGATTTTCCACGGCAAAGAGCAGGAAGTCCAACGGCAACACCAGCGCGGCGGCGCAAGCGAACGCCGAGTTGTGATGCGGAGCCGCGCGCGCCGCCACCGCGAGCAGCGCGAGGTGGGTGGCTCCCAGCAACAGAGAGGGCGCGATGAGCTGGCCTGCGGCGATCGCCCAGGGATGCAGCGGCAGCGACTTGAGGACGTCCATGAGGTCCAGGTCGCCGCGGAAGTCGAACTTCAACATCGTCGAGACCAGCAGCGTGAGCCAGACGGCGACACTCGCGAAGGTTGTCGCAAAGTGCTGCGTCTGGCGGCCCGTGCTGTATATCAGGGGGGTGGCGCCGACGGCGAGAATGAGCAGCAGAAAGAGCAGTCCCTTGGAACTACGGACGGCCACGGTCATTTGCCGCCAGAGAATCGGACCGATTCCACCAAGAAATGGCGGCTGCGCGATGTGCCAGCGGGCATTGCCCGAAACGCCGATTGAGAGGACCGAACCCCCGCGAATGCGCTGCAGCTGCGCGTAGCGGCGTTCGCTGGCGACCGACGCGGCTTCCAGGTAGTGCGCGTCAAGCATGAGCAGAAGCAGCAGCAGCGCGGCGTCCATTGCCATCGCGGGGACGCTCCAGCGCATCAGCGCGGGGAACGTCTCGGCAGTGATCGTTTCTCCGAAAAATGAGAACGGGAACAGCAGGACACTTCCGACAGAAGAATAGGTGATGCGCTGCATCATCTGATCGCCGCCAACCGGAGCGCCCCGGCAAGCACCTGCCGGGCGGTGACGACGCCAGCCGCGAGCAGACCGATCAAGATCGCGAAGCGCGCCCGGCTTCGCAGCCGGGCTCCCAGCGTTTGGGCGGCGATGACCGCGTTGATGCTGAAGAATTGGATGAACAACAGCGAGAGGAGGATTCCCAGGTAGCCCGCCGGCCACCATCTCGCGTGGCGATGGAGCACTGCCGAGAGAAACAGCGCCGAGAGCATTGCCGCGAACGTGCTTTTGGTGAGCTTGTAGAGGATGAGCCGGCGGCGCGTGAACGGTCCGGGGAACAGCATGTCGACCTCGCCGGGCGTGAAGCTGATCGCGCGGTCGCCCGCGGAAGTAATGAGCGTCAGCACGCAGATGGCCAGCAGCGCAAACGGCGCGGCCATCCGCACGCGCTGTGGATCAGACGGCGGGCGACGGAAGAAGAAGTTCGTCCCCAGCGACACTCCCAGCAGAAGGCTGCCGATGGCAAACATCGCCAAAGTTCGTGGCGATCGCGCACCACGCGTCGACCGCCGGGCAAGGCCGCGGAGCTGCAGGCGCATGAGATGGAGAAGCGCGTTGGGCATATTGCAGCAGCGATCACACGTGAAGACTGAAACGTGAAACGTGAAGACGTGACCGGAAGCGCATCTTCGTGTTTCTCACGTTTCACGTCTTCACGTTTTATTCCTTCTCGTCACGAAGCGCGTTGGGCATTGCAGCAGCGATGAAACGTGAAAACTGAAACGTGAAACGTGAAGACCTGACCGGAGGCGCATCTTCGTGTTTCTCACGTTTCACGTTTCACGTTTTATTCCTTCTCGTCACGTTCCAATCACCAATCACCCGTTCACCCTTCCCATCACCCGCTCACCGCCTCGGTGGCCCTGAAAAACAACTCTTCCAGCGAATCGTCCGCGCCTGCGGCGGCGAAGGCGGTCCTGGCGTCGTGCAAGGGGCCGACGAACAGACATTTGCCGTGGTGCAGAATCACCAGATGACTGCACAGATCCTCCACCAGGGCCAGCAGGTGCGAGCTGATCAAAAACGCGGCTCCGGTTTTGGCGCGTTCGACGACCGTTTCCTTCATGGTGCGGATCCCGCGCGGATCGAGGCCGGTCATCGGCTCGTCGAAGAGAATCGCCTTGGGTTCGTGGAGGTAGGCGCAGCAGATCGCGACTTTCTGGCGCATGCCGCGGGAGAGTTCCTGCGCGATCGTGTTGCGCTGATCGTCAAGCTGAAAACGAGCGAGCAACGCGCTGGCAGCACCTTCAAAGTTTGCCACGCGATAAGCCGACGCGATAAATTCCAGGTGCTCCCAGACGGTGAGCGTATCAAAAAGGTGCGGATCGTCGGGAACATAGGCGAGCGCCGACTTGGCCGCCACCGGCTGCCGCACGACGTCGTGGCCGTCCACGACGAGGCGTCCGGAAGTCGGTGCGATGATCCCGGAGATGGCGCGCATCGTCGTGGTTTTTCCGGCGCCGTTGGGGCCGAGCAACCCCAGAATTTGGCCCGGCTGCACTTCAAAGCTCAGCCCCGCCACCGCGATTTTCTCGCGATAGGCCTTGTGATAGTCGTATACGCCGATCAAGTGAACAAAGTGTAGCCAACGCGCCCAGGGAGGAGAAGCCGCGCGCACGACCGTCGTTGCGTCCTACCCCCTCTCCCGGTATTCCGGGAGAGGGATGGGGTGAGGGTGATTTCGAACGTAGAAGGACTCTTGTCTCGGCGACGACGCCTCTTCCAGTCGTCAGGCCAATCCCCCAACGACACGCTCCAGGCTGGCGATGAACCCTTGCCATCCGTAGCTGGCGCCCTGGTAGGAAGCACTCTTTTCCGACGGAAAACCGGAATGCTCCATGCGAACGTGCGTGCCGCCGTTGCGGGGGGTCAGCGTCCAGGTGACAACCGACTGCAAGCCCAAGGCATTCCAGCCATAGGAAAGCCGGCTATAAGGCTCGATGGTCAACACTTCGCAACGGATCACACCGTCCCACTTCGGCATCGGCTTGGTGCGCAAAGTGAACTGATGCCCAACGACTGGTTGAAAGTCGTTGGGCATCAGCCACGCTTCCATCAATGAGGCTTGCGTGAGGGCACGCCAGATTTTCTCTGGCGGATGCGGCATTTCCCTCTCGACGACCACGGTGGCAGTTGGATTGGTCATTTTTCCATCTCGTTTAACAGGGCTTCGAGGCGATCAAATCGGCCGCGCCAAAAGACGCCGTAATCACTTATCCAGTCCACCAGCGGCGCCAGCGCTTGCGGTTGCACGCTGTAGTGCGTCTCGCGTCCGTCGCGCCGGTCGCGCACCAATCTGGCGTGCTTCAGAACGCCCAGGTGCTTGGACACCGCCGGCTGCGAAACGCCGGCACGATCGGTCAAGGCGCGCACCGTCTGTTCCCCCTCGCGGGCTAATCGCTCGAAAATCGCCCGACGGGTTGGGTCGCCCAGGGCTCGGAAAACATCGTTTGCTACGGTTTGCATGGCGTGGATAGGTCCGATCACTTTGCCCGTCGCGCACGAATCACCAACCAAATCCTGCGCCCGATAAAGAGCGCGACCTGACTCAGGACCGCCGCCCCGTATCCAGACAGGCCATTTGCACCGAGCCATGCCGCAGCGCCAACGGCGGCGAAAATGACGCCTGCATACATCCACAATCCCGTCAGGATGATAGCGGGAACGAAAACGAACCGAGCAGCGCCGGCGTACTGCGCAACGTCCGACGGATTACCATAAATGTACCCGAGCATCGGAATGCTCAAGACCAGGTGAATGAAGCGAAGAATCGAACGTTTGGTGGCTTTACTCATCATTCAATCCCTTTCCATCGAGAATCCGCTGTATGCATTTTTCAACCCTTGACTCTCGAGTTTTGGATTGCTTGGCTGAAGAAAAGTAAAGGAGGTATCCCCTTTGCCGTCCCGGCGTCAGTGCATCAAATGCCGTTTTTAGGGCAGGGATCTCATCCAATTGATGTTGAAGCTCTTCTGGTACAGGTTCCGGAGTCCTCTTCAAAGTCACTTTCAAGCCGGCTTTTTCCACCGCGATAGCTTCATTAATGTAGGCTTTCAAGATGGGCTCCATCTTCCGTATTTCACGAACGCTCGTGAACCGAATCTGGCGGCCCGCCTGCACATTCTCCGTTTGCTGGATCAGAATACCATTGGCGTCCTTCAACAGGGCGCCCTTGAAAAACATCAATGCGCAGTATTCCTTGAATCCATGAATCAAGACGATGTTTTTTTGCTGGGACGTATAACAAGGACAGCCCCACTTCAGTTCTTCGTTGAGCTCGCAACGCAGTATGATCATTCTCAACTTCTCATATTCTTCCCGCCATTGTTTCGCTTTTTTAAAATAGAACTCGACCTTGGGATTCGTTCTGTTCATTTCGTGATGCTCTCAAACAAAGTCATCTCATCGGACGAATCAGACAGGCCGTGCGTGCCTGGCGGATGGAGTTACCAGAAAGCGTCGTCTTCCCGTTCACGCACCGACCGGAGACGGTACTCAGCGATCTTGCGAACCAGATCCTCCGGCAGCGGCTTGTCGTAGGGAATCTGAAGGGTGTTCACGGTCGTCGCGTGCTTTTCCAACTCCTTGCGAAATGGCTCCAGCGCCGTCGGCGTCGGCGCGAAATTGCAGTGTGCCTTGTGGGCTGAGAACGCGAACAGGAAGCGAGGCTCCACGAAGAAGGGGGTTCCCCACTTGATCGTCTCCTGGGCCTGCGGCGCGACGCTCTTGAGGATCGCGTACAGCCGGCGCAAATGCGGCTGGCCCTCGCGCGGGGCAGCCCGGATATATTCGGCGATCGTTTTTGCGCGCTTGCCTGCCATCTCGTTTGGCTTCAAATCATAACCAGACGGCTATGGATTGTCAAATTACAGCCTGAGTAGATTTCCTCGGCACGGCCCCCTCATCGCGGCCAGAGCAAAGGTTCTTCCGCCACCTTTGGTGACACGCGAATTTTCCTCACGGGTTTTTCGGTGCTTGCGCCAAAAAGCTCAGCAAACAGGGCCGAGACACCACGGCTATCCGCGAGTGCGTAAAGGTTCAATCGCCCAAGCAGGTCGACAGTTATTGGTCGCTTGGCATCCCAAAAGATGAAAGACTTAAAAAATGTCCCGGCTTCGTCACTTTCTAATAGCGAAAACAATAACGTCGCCGCCGCTTCTGAGGGACATGGAATGAAGTTGGTTGTATCGTCAAACACAACTGGCTGCGCGGCGTGCGGCCCCACCTTCACAAACCGGAGACTCTTGTACATGCCAGAAATCGCGATCTTCCACGGGGAGAAAGTGTAGTCGCCCACGCCGAATATCGAGAATTCCGGCTTCCCCCGATAAATTGAACTTGCACGCTTGGCGAAGAGCGCGCGATGGCGTTGAAGATACGACCATGTTTTGGGTGCGCGATCAGCGATATGAATGGTCTCTTCGCCGATGGAACGCTGGGTGACAATCATCCGACGGCGACACATATTAACGTGACCACCAGCAACCTCTGAGGTCTTGAACATAGGGAAGAGGTAGTCCGGCTCCAGATCGAGGGATTCGCCTAATCCGTTCTTTAGATGTCGGCCGGAAATTTCCAGCTCCATCATCTTTGAACAGTCGTGCTTGATTCCCGATCGCCATCGCAAGCGAGAACGACCGGCAAGGTGTTTCGTTGCATTATAAGCGTCGAGGTTCGCAACGAGGGTGCCGTCTTCCATCCCGATGGTTGCAATTGGACGAATCGTGCGGGAGAGTTGGCCGAAGATCTGGGCGCGATGAGACGGTGCGGATTCTCCGAACTGGATGACGACCAGCGAAGCGTCGACGGCAGCGTTGAAATGTTCTGCGGCGTCGATCCGATAGATTGACGCGTCATTGACCGGTACCCGCGCAGACCAGCAATGTGCCAAGGCCTTTCGAGCGACGACAGTCTTCACCAGCATGGCGAGTACTCCGCGCCGCGATTGTGCGGCCTCCGTCAACTTGATGAGCATCCATTCGGAGATATCGAAATTCGCTCTGCCAGTGATTGCATCGAGACCGTTATGTCGTTGGAAATTGGATTTCTCAGGGACGTTCGATCCGCCAAGGCTGCCGACCTGCGCGCTGGTTACCCAGGGTGGGTTGCCGATGAGGAGAAGCGGGTCCGGCAATTCTGAAATGAGGCCACGCCAGTCCGTCGAAAAGAAGTCTCGGCACTCGGTCTTAATGCGCGTCGCGTCCGGACGCTGCAAAGCAATGGTCTGTGTGGAATCAAGATACGCTGAGTTTATGTCGAACCCAGTCACCTTCTGGGCTGCAGGCCAGCAATCGGCCGCGGCAAACAGGAACGCGCCTCGCCCGCAGGTCGGTTCAACGATAGCCGCAGGCATGATGCCCATGTCCTTCAGAAGCGCACACACCCGGTCGGCAAGAAGGCGTGGGGTCTGAAAATCACCAAACTCAGCGATTGTGTTTGTCTTTACGCGAAGCATAGTTTCTCGGCCTAGAAATATCTCACGCCTGTAGCGTTTGGATTGTATTGATACCGCCACTGAAGCGCGAACGAGATGGAAATTTTGCCGTTCAAGGGCCCGTCTTTGAATGCCGCCCACTCGGCAGGCTTTGGCAGCTCGATCTTGCCCTTCTCGGCCATGACCTCTTCATATGCCTCCACGGCTGTTTTGATGACGACGACCTCTCGGCGTTCGAGTCCTAAATGTAGTGTCTTGTACCCGGCAGCGGTTTTTCTGGCGTAGACGATCGTCCGCAGCGCGTGCCTGGCTGTTTCATCATCCACCACACTATCGTCAACAGCATCGCGAAGGAGTCTCGCGCTCTCACATAATTGTTGGTCAGCAACTTCCGTCCGATTATAGTACATTGCTGCAGTTATCTGGATCGGCGCGTTCTTCTGCGATTGGAGGAACTCAATACCGTTATAGACACAAACAAAGATATCGAACTTCGCGCCAAGTACGCGTTCGTATGGTGAATCGAATGGCTCACTCGACTGCGGCTGTTTGTCAGATGTCGCCTTCGTGTTGAGCGACAGTTCGATGATGTCAACGCCCGATGCCGCGCTACCATGCAGAGACATTCCTAGCTTCCGCGAAAGCTCTGCCTTCAATAGCTTCTCGATGCAGGTCCCCAACGACTTGCCATCGGTTCTGCCGGGCAATTTGGTCCGTTTCAGGCATTCGAGCCATTTATCCTTTGCAATGCTCGATTCCTCAAGCTGCTCGTGCCGCTCGCCCCGCAAGTAAAAATTGACTTGCTCGACGACTTCAGGAATGAGCGCCTTGTCGAGTTCCATCTTGGCGATTGTAAGCGGACGGGCTCCGGTGACCAAGACGCTTTAGAATCACTTCGATGCCGATAATAAAGCGGGTGAGAATAGAACTGTGGTCGCGCCGCATGCCCAGCTAGCGAGGGGCAAAGCATGCTCAACAACCAAACGATTTACCGAGTCTCGACGGCCCGCCCCAAGGCGATCGTCATATCGTGCAGTTTGCCGGTGCGGAGCTTCCAGTGGTAGCCGACGGGATGGCCGTCGCTGTCCGTGACGAACCACATTGTGCCGCGGCCGATGCCGGTGGTTCCGGTTTGGCGGGTATCGTGGGAATGGGGGGACTCGGACGAATCGATGACGCGCACACGATAGACATTCTCGCCGTCTTCGACCGGCGGTTCGTCGACGATCATGACGTGGCCGGTGTCTTTTCCCGCTTCCTGATGTTCGAGCCGCCAGACGAAAACGTCGCCCGGCCTCGCATCGGCGACCCGCAGGATGTGGCGCCAACCGGCGGTGCCGGCCGGCTCGGCCGAGGCGGCGCTGAAGGTATCGTAAAATTGCAGCGCCAGCGGCCGGCCATGACGCTTGGATGATGGAACCACCGCCAGGTGCTCGGGCGCAACCTGCCAGGAGGTAGCAGAGCAGGCCGGAGCAGTCGACGTCGTAAACACCAGCCGATTCATCCACATGCGTCTCGTGGCTGTAATGAGATTCTTTCATCTCCGCAAGAATGTGGCGAGCTTCTTCGACGATCTGATGCGACGGGGGCGGCGGTGCGGGCGCGTCGGCGCTGACACAAAGACAGAGACACCCGATTAGCAGGGCGTGCGAAATCGGCGGACGCGTACGGAATGTTTCAGGTCGCATGCACCCCAAATAGTAAACACTGAGTCAAACGAAAGCACCCATGGGCGACTCGCCCATGGGTGCAAATTCAAGGATTCGGGGGCTGCCGCTATTGGGTAACGGGCTGGAAGCTGAACGATTGCCCACCGACGGCCGCTGACGCCATAGCTCCTTCGCGCGGTTGCGCGAAGACGATAAAGCCGTCCTTATAGGTTGCACTCTCTGCCGCGCCGGACTTGAGAAGCACAGCGGATGCTGTCGTCTCGACCGAAAGCTTATTGTCTTTGAATCGTTGCAGGGCTGCCTGATTCTCAAAGGCAATGATCTCGGTGAAAGCCGCGCCGCCAATCGTGGCTCCAGCCGTGAGCTGGGTGATGTCGGCATATCCGATCATCTTGCCGCCCATGAAGACCTCTCCGTGTCCGTAGCTCCCGCCCACCACCACTCCGCCGGTGGCAACCGTCGGGAACACGACGTAGGCATACGATCGGCCGAGAAAGTCCTTCATGCTGGGATCCTGATCCTGCATCTTTGCCATCACGTTTCTGACGGACTGATCCAGGTTCTCCCTCCCAGTCTCGGTGGTAGGTTCTGTGGCGCAGCCGGCCAGGATCAGCGCCGACGTGGCCAATATCGTGACAAATGCAGATCGAGTTTTCATGACGTTCTCCAAAAGAACCACACGTCGCAAGGCTACGCGCCTCATGAACCATGCCGTCCGGTTGCGAAGACGAACTGAACTGACGCAAACTGCATTCCTCGGGTCCACGCCCACCGAATTCAGTGATAATTTTTGGCTTGGGCGAGATGCGCTGTTGCTGTGCCTGCGGCAAACAGCGGTCGCAGCATTACTTATAGTTCAGCTTGCTTCAGACCGGTCAGTGAGCATCCCTATCAGTGCGAGCAGTGATCGTCAGCGGCACACGTAGCCGTGACGGGTTGCCGCACTTGCACGGGGAAAATTTGCGCTCAACGTGGATTCACGACTTCAAGAATCCGGAACGTCGCGCACCAGAAGATTAGCCGCGAGCAAAGCTCGACGGCTACACACGAAGACGAGGAATGTGCGACCCGCGTTTACGCCAGCGTTCCCAGCTCCATCTCGTGGAGGCCTTTGCCGCTGGGGACCATCGGATAGACGTGCTCGTTGGGCTCGACGAAGAAATCGACCAGCACCGGCCCCGGATGCGAGAGCATCTGATCGACGGTCTTGGCCACGTCTTCCTTGCGATCGCAGCGAATGCCCTTGATGCCAAACGCCTCGGCCATCGCGGCGAAGTTCGGGTTCTTCATCACGGTCTGCGAGTAGCGGCGCTGATAGAACAAGTCCTGCCACTGCTTCACCATGCCCTGGAAGTCGTTGTTGAGAATCGCGATCTTCACCGGGATCTTGTATTCGGCGATGGTTGCCATCTCCGAACAGGTCATGAGGAAGCTGGCGTCGCCGTCGATGTCGATGACAGTCTTGCCAGGGGAACCGAGCTGTGCGCCCATGGCGCTGGGCAGGCCATAGCCCATGGTTCCAAGGCCGCCGCTGGTGATCATCTGGCGGGGGAAACGCCAGCGGTAAAACTGCGCGGCCCACATCTGATGCTGGCCGACGCCGGTGGTGATGATGGCTTCGCCGTTGGTCTGGCGATGGATCTCTTCGATCACGAATTGCGGCTTGGAATTCTTGCTGTCGTCGAGGTATTTGAACGGATAGCGTTTTTTCCAACTATTGATCTTGCTGAACCACTCGTGCCGATCCCGGTGCTCGAGATGCTGGGCGATGAATTCCAGACCCTGGCGGGCGTCGCCGATGACGGCCACGTCCACGTCAACGTTCTTGCTGATCGAGCTGGGATCGATATCGATATGAATGATCTTCGCCTTGGGGGCGAAAGTGGCGAGATTGCCGGTCACGCGGTCGTCGAAGCGGGCGCCAACGGCAATCAGACAATCGCACTCCTGGACGGCATAATTCGCATAGGCGCTGCCATGCATGCCGAGCATGTTCAGGGACTTGGGATCGTGCTCGTCAAACGCGCCCAGGCCCAGCAGCGTGGTGGTGACGGGGATGTTTCCCTTGTTGGCGACTTTCTTGAGCGCGTCGTAGGCCCCGGCGATGATCGCTCCGCCGCCCACGTAGAGAACCGGACGCTCCGCACTGTTCATCAGCTCCGCGGCTGCCTCTGCCTGGTGGGCGTGCGCCGAGTGAGTCGAGGCGAGGCGGCGCTTGTTGAGCAGATGCTCGCGGGGATGGTCGTCCACTTCCTCGGGACAGATCGCCGTTGTCACATCCTTGGGCAGGTCCACCAGCACGGGACCGGGCCGGCCCGACGTTGCAATCAGAAACGCCTCGTTGATCACGCGCGGCAGTTCCCGCACGTCTTTCACCAGATAGTTCCACTTGGTGCAGGGGCGGGTGATGCCGGTGACGTCGGCTTCCTGAAACGCGTCATTGCCGATCACTTTCGTCGCGACCTGGCCGCTGAAAACGAGGATCGGAATTGAGTCCATCTGAGCGGTCGCCAGCGGGGTGACCGTGTTGGTGGCGCCCGGGCCGCTGGTGACGATGCAGACGCCCGGCTTGCCGGTAGCGCGGGCATAGCCGTCGGCGCAATGGCCGGAGCTCTGCTCGTGACGGTTGAGAATGAACTTGGCGGGGGTTTTGTACAGCTCGTCAAACACCGGCAGGATCGCTCCGCCGGGATATCCGAACATCAGTTCCACCTTGTGCTGCTGAATGAGCATTTCGTGGAAGATCCGCGCACCCGACTTGCCCTTGTAACGGGGCTTGGCTGGGGCGGGAGCTGCGATTGGGGGCTTGGACTGGAGTGTGGACATAGCGGTCACTCTGTTTCTGGATTGTGCAAACCGTCAACTCTATCGGGACGGCAGACACGCATCAAACATTACTGGCAAAAAATTGGCAAAACGGGGAAAAGAAACGGCAAGGCGACTGAGGGCCGGGGCGATGATCCGAATAAACGGAGCCATCTGCGTACCGGCCTATCGTACGACCACCGCGAGCGATGGGGAGGATAGGCAAGGAGCAATCATGATATCGCATGCAACCGCTGCTTAGGCGGTGCCGATCGGGCGCAACTGCGACACGGGGTCGTGCTCCCGAACCGGGCGGGAATCATAAAGCTCGAAATCTTCGGCGTCAAGCGACGGGGCGATATAACCCGGCTGCTTGCTGCGTTCCACCTCATTGCGATAGGCATGGACGACCTGGCTCTCGATCTCCCGCCGGGAATTGACGCTGATCGGGTGGGCAATATCCGCGTGCAGCTTCGGGCGGATCGGGGTTCCAACCCCGTCGCGTGCGCGCGCGGCCCGTTCGGGGTCGAGGCGATGGCCGCACTGATTGCAAAATTTGGACCTCAAATGGTTTTTCTCGGTGCAACGCGGGCAATGGTCCGTCAGCTTGCGGGAAGGCATGGCGACGAACAGCCCGTCATGGCCGTCGATGAGTTTGACGTCGCGGACGACAAACGTGTTGTCAAAGGTGAGAGAGCAGAACGCCTTGAGACGGCTCGCGCCGCCTGGGGGGCAGAGGTTGATGCGAATTTCCGTGAGATGCATGGTGATATCTCCTAAGGTGAGGGATGTGGGTGAGAAACGGAGGAGAAATGAATCGTGTAGGGGCTTCAGCAGCAAGAGCCCCATCAGGTTAGCCGCGACGCGCAGCGGAGCGCGTATTCGCAGGTGACTTGAATCGTGGCACGGGCATCCTGCCCGTGCGAGCGACGTGGAGGTGCAGAACCGTTGCTATCCAGATGTTTCTTAAGCTCCGCGCAACAGACACGGGCGGGACGCCCGTGCCACGGGGAGCGCCATCCGGAATCAGGGGTCGACGCGTGGCTTATGAAGATCGTCGAGAAGATCGGGAGCGAGTTGAACGGCCATGGCGCGGACATCCAGTCGCTTTCCGAGCTCCCGCGCGGCGGTGTCCGCCTCGGCCTGGTGATCGAAGAGCGTGAACAAACTGCTGCCGCTGCCGCTCATGCGGACCGGCCGCTTCACGATCTGTTCCGCCTGTTGACGAAGGTCCGCGAGTGCCGGAGCGATGGCAAAAGCCGGCGGTTCGAGGTCGTTGACGAGATTGAAAAGCAGCTCTTGAACGCCCAATCGCGACCACGAGGCCCAGTTCAATTCAGCTTCTACTTCGCGGTCGTTGCCGAGGCCCATCTCGTCAAATCGCCGGTAGACTTGCGCCGTCGGCATCATGATGTCGGGCAGAAGCAATACCGCCCACTGCGGCGCCGGCGAAGCGATCGGCCGGACGAATTCGCCCCGCCCCCTGCAAATGCTGCTTGGGCCATGGACAAAAAAAGGCATGTCACTCCCGAACCGGGCTGCGAACGCCGACAGCTTGCTCGCCGGCCAGTCGGTTCGGAAGTAAGCATTCAATCCCAGCAGCGCGCGGGCGCCATCCGAACTTCCGCCGCCAAGCCCTGCGCCCATGGGGATTCGTTTGACGAGCGTGGCGTGGAAGCCCGCGGTGGCGGGGACCTCGTGCGTCGTGCGCGCCGCCTCCAAAAAGCCGGCTGCGGTGCGCACGACCAGATTCGTCTGATCGACCGCCAGATCAGGTGCGTCACAAACAAGAGTCACGTATCGCGAGCCGGCCCCGCGTTCAGAGATGGGATCGATATGGACCGGCTCGAGGGTCAGGTTGTCAAAGAGCCCGACGGTGCACATCCAGGAGACCAGCGGATGAAATCCATCGTCGCGCCGGCGTCCGACCCGCAGGTGAAGATTGATTTTCGCCGGCGCCAAAAGGTTCATGCCGAGAGACTGTTCAACGGCAAGAGCCCGGCGTCAAGCGCCTGCGCAACATTGAGTTGTCGAAACACCGTAACGGCCGACAGGAATTTCCCTCCGATGTCCTCGGAGATTGGCACGTCGATCTGCGGGCAGCAGTGTAGAAATCGCGCCAAGGCGGGTCAATCAAAATCCGGGAAACATCCGGAAATGGGTGTGGCGCTCGAAAGTGGCGATCGGCTCCGAGTAGGGCGGGATTCATCCCGCCGATTTGTTGGCCGGCTGAGAAAACGGCGGGATGAATCCCGCCCTACGATCGCAAAATCTGCAATCGCCACAATAAAAGTTACACCCCCGGAAATTGGGGTGGGATCGTCGGCGCCGCAAGCTACTAAGCGTCCGGTTTCACAACCATGCCGAGTCTGAGGTACTCCGAAGGCTCGGATGGAGCACCGAGGAAATCCGAGCCTTCGGGGTACCTCAGACTCGGCGTGGTGAGGCGGATTTGGGATTCTGGAACCGCTTTCTGAACCGGGGGCAATTGAGCCGTGAGCTTTCTGCTCGACATCGGTAAAAAAACGCCGGCCGTGTGGGCACGGCCGGCGCAGCCAGAAAGGGGAAGAAGACTTTGGTCAGGTTCATCAGGCCCGACCAAAATGATCTACGATGCGCCCCGGCCAAAAGCAAATAGCCGCAACACTTCGGCACTCGTTTTCTGCTGAACCCTGAACCCTGAACCCTGAACCCTGAACCCTGAACCCTGAACCCTGAACCCTGAACCCCGACACCCTGAACCCTGCCTCAGCTCTTCACTCGGTCCAATAAATAAACCGAGACGGGACCGAAGATGAAGACGGGAAGCCAGGCCATCAGCGCGGTCCAGCGGTCGGGGGGAAATCCCGACAGGGGCGTGGCGGCAAGCTGCTGTGAAAGGAAGACGCTGCCCATGGCGATGCCGGTGAGAATCAGCGTTTTGGTGGCGGCGGCCTTGAGCTGGCGCGGCTCGGGGGTGAGGACGCAGGGAATGGCCAGCAGCAGCAAAATGACATTCATCAACGGCTGGGTGAACCGCCAGTGCTTCACGCGCCACAGGCTGAGCCGGCCGTAGCTCTTGGGGCGGGCGAGCAGCTCGTCGATGCGCTCCGTCGAAAGCAGATCGACGAAGTTGCCGCTGCGATACAGGCCGATCTCTTCCGGCGTCGCGCCGCTGGAATAGACGGCGCACGGAGATTGAGCGGCGGTGCGATCGTCGGGGCGCAGACCGGTGGCGCGGCGGCCTTCGGTGAGATTCCATTGCGCGTGGGCCGCGTCCCACACTGCCGACTTGGCGACGATCTTTGCATATGGCTCGAGCACCTGCTCGTCGACCACATTGCCCGAGGCGTCAACATGGTGATGCGTCACTTCGCTGCGCTGAATAACGGTCAGCTCGGAGATGGTCGGCGGGGCATCGGGCGGCGACGGAAAGTAGCGCGCGGCGTAAAATAGCCCGCCGTCGGCGTCCTGCATCGCCCGCACCGTGTAGTAGTTGGTGGCCGACTCGTGAATGTCGTTGTGCTCGCGGGTGAGCTTCGGAATCATTCGCGGAATCAGCACTTCCTGATCGACCAGCACCAGGCTGTTGAGAATCAGTGCCGCGATGATGATCGGCATCGAAACCCGCAGCAGCGGCATTCCCGCCGCCAGCAGCGCGGTCAGCTCGTTGAATCGGCTCAGGCGCATCAGCGTGAACGCGGCGGCGACCACCGGGATGATTCCCGAAAGCTGCACGAAGAACAGGAAGCACTGGTAGAAGTAATAATCCGCGATGTCGCGGAGCGTGTCGAACAGATTCTGCACGGTGCTTCCGGTGGCCTGAAACTGCACGAGATTGCTGAAGTTGAACACCATGTCGAGCACCACATACATCCCCACCAGCACCATAAAGCTGATGGCGTAGTTCTTGATGAAGCTCGCGATGACGTAGCGGTCGATGATCTTCATTTGCGGTGCAGACGCAGGAGAAGGCAGGCGGCAATCACCAAATTGATCACATTTCCCATCCAGATCAGCGACAGTCCCAGCATCAGCGGATCCGCGCCGCTTCCCTTGAGCGGAATGTTGCCGGCGGTGCGCTGGCCGGCGATCGTCAGCGTGATGCTCAGCAATGCGGGAATGAAACTGACGGCAAACGCGGTCAGGAAATTCCCGCTGCGAAAAATCATGCCCAGCGAGGAGCCGACCATCACCAGAATCAGGCAACTGATCGCGAACGACGCGCGATTGTGACACTCAGCGACAATCTTGTTGAGCAGGATCAGCTCATCGTGCCGCAGCATCATCGCCTGCGGCTGATTCTCGTAATACTTCAGCCCGCGGTGCGAGATCCCGGCGACTTTCGCGGGCATCGGCGCAGTAAACTGCTGCGAGAAATTAGCCCGCGGCGCGGGGCCCTGCTCGGTGTCGGTGGTGCAGTCGAGCAGGCTCACCGAACAATCCATGCTCTGGTCGTCGCTGGCGGGGTTCGCGCGAAAATGCAGTTCGCTGGCGCGGACGACCGACGCCGGCAATTGCGGCAATTCCCGCCGGAAGATCGTCAGCCGCGGCCCCCCCGGCGCGGACGGCTTGATCGCGATTTCTGTTGCGCTGCTATTGATGGCCCGGGCGCGCCGGGCTCGCGCCCGAGGATGTAGCGCTCGCCGGGTTCAAAATTGAACACCGCCTGATTCTCCGGACCGTTCAGTTGATTCCGCGTCAGATCCAGGAATGTTCTGGACTGATCCTGCCGCATGAGATTCCCGACTTGCTCGCGGAGGTTTTGACTGAACCATGGGTGGTTATACAGCCATTTGAGCTTCCATACGTCCATGAACTTGGTGTCTTCCTTGATCGGCGACGGAAGCAGAATCGGCCCGACCACGGTTTCTTCAACGCCGGCCTGCATCGATTCCTCGAACCGGCGCGGAAACCGAAATCCATCTTCCAGGCGCACGGTCAGGTAGACCTGTTCGTCATCCGGCCGATGATCGATGAAGACCACCGCCTGCGCCGCGGTGGAAAATTCCTTCGGAACGCGAAAGGTTGGGTCATCCTTCAGCGGGTGCTCATCGGTCACGATCGTCGGCCCGCGCAACACCACCTGTTGCTGCCCCCCTGCCTTGGGATCCAGCGGCGGGACCCACGCTTCCTGCGCGAAAATGGTGTACTGTCCGAATTCAATCTCGTGCGTCCGCTCGATGTGGTTGGCCACGAGCTGCGCGAAATTGGAATACAGCACTTTCTCCACGCGCAGCGTGCATGCCGGGACGACGAAACAGAGGAACAGCAGGCTGACCGTCGCGACGATCAGCCCCAAAACCAGCGCGGGCCCGGCCACGGAAAGAGACACGAGGCTCAACCCGCCGGCGCGGAATGCCGTCAGCTCATTGTCGGCGCCGAGGCGGCCGTAAATCATGGTGGTTGCGAACAGGGCCGCGATGGGAAAGGAATAGGTCGTCATCGCCGGGCCGAAATAGGTGAGCACCTTTCCGACCTGCTCGATGTCCAGGCCCTGATGGGTCAGGGGACGGAGCAATCCTCCAAAGCTCATGATCCCCGCGAGCGCACCGCTGGCCAGCAGAAACACCCGCACCAGGTCCTTGAAGATATACCAGAAGATCGTTCGGCTCATCGCGCCGACCCCGCGGCCGACGGGGCGGCCTCGCGCACTTGCGGGCGCGAGGCAAGTTGATGACGGATGACTCCCGCCAGGAGCTCAATTCCCGGTTCGATCTGCTCCTCGGCGACCTGGCCGAAACTCAGGCGCAGCTGGTGCCTGGGGACCAGCCCATCCGCACCAGGCTGCGAGCAATAGTCGCCGGGAACGTACACGACGCCGGCTTCCAGCGCCGCCTCAAACATCGTTCCGTTGCGCGATGTGTCGAGATGTTTGGGCAGCGTCATCCAGACGTACAACCCGCCATGCGGGCGTGTCCAACTGATTCCCGCATCGCGCGGGATATACCGATCCAAGGCGGTCAGCATCGCGTCGCGCTTCTCGCGATAGCTGCGCCGCAGCCTGGCAACGTGCGAGAAGTAGCTGGAATCGTGCAGCGATTCGAAGGCGATGTGCTGCGCCAGGCTCGATGAGCCAAAGTCGTGATTTCCCTTCTGATGCAAAACCGCTTCGAGCAGATCGCCGGGCATCGCCGTGAATCCGAGCTTCAACCCCGGGGCAAACGGCTTGCTGAACGTCTGGCTCAGCGCGGTATGGCGATTGTCCGCATCGAACGATTTGATCGACGGCAGCGCGTCGCCGTCATAACGCAGCTCGCGGTACGCCGCGTCCTCCAGGATCGTGATGCGATGCGATCGGCTGAATTGCCGGACGATCTCCAGCAATCGGGGACGCCGCGCCAGCGAGAGCGTCAGTCCCGTCGGATTCTGGAAATAGCTGGTGCAGTAGACCATCTTCACGCGCGACAGCCGGCCGTCGCCCTCTAGCTTCGCCAGCAGCGCCGCCACCGCTTCGACATCCATCCCGTCATCATCCATCGGCACCGTCAGCACCGTCGCCCCCAGCGACGCGACCGCGCCGGTATAGACGAAATAGCTCGGCTGCGCCGCGATCACGATATCGCCGGGATCCAGCAGCACGTCTCCCAGCAGATACAGCGCCTGCTGCGACCCGGTCGTCACCACGATGTGATCCGGCGAGAGCCCCATTTCCGCGGCTGATCTGCTTTCGAGCGTCTCAATATGCCGCAGCGCCGCAGCGCGCAGATCCTTCAACCCGATCGTCGTGTCATATTGCAGCGCCGCGCGCCCGCGCTGCGGATCGGAAAAAATCTTCCGTGTAATCGCATCGCACTCCTCCACCGGCAGCGTCAGTGGATCGACCAGCCCGGCGGCAAGATTGATCAGTCGCGGATTGCGCATCACCACCGAAATCAGGTAACTGATCGGCTGGTCAGGCGTCCGCCGCGCCTTGGCGGAAAGTGGCAACGCTTCGATGGCTTTTTTGGATGACATTGGAAGCAACCATCGTACTCGCCGGTGCGGATTGATTCCAACGCTCTGAGCTGCGTCGCCGTGGCATGGGCAGGGCGATCGCATGTGGCTTCTGCTCCCTCTCCCGGTACGCCGGGAGAGGGTTGGGGTGAGGGTGATTTGGAATGTCAAGTGCCATCGATGCTCGAAATCACCCTCACCCTCACCCTCTCCCGGAGTACCGAGAGAGGGGACCAGAGCCGGTTTTGTCCACATGCGATTGCCCTCGTGGCATGGGCGTCTCGCCCTTGTTGGCGACGTGAGAGAAAGAGAACATCTGATATCGAGCGATTTCTGAAACACGGCGCAGCCGACATGGGCGAGACGCCAATGCCACATGAATGCTATTATTCCAATGGTCGCCTTCCGGGAGATCAAATGGATCCTGTTGCAATCATTCTTGGCACGAGTTGGACCATCACCGGCTTGCTCATCATCGGGGTTTGCATCCCGCTCGCGCAGGGACGCATCGGACGCAACCGCTTTTACGGCATTCGTCTGTCTCAATCGTTGCGGTCAGACGATTATTGGTTTGCCATCAATCGCTTTGGGGGCAAACACATGATGGTCTGGTCGGTGCCGCTCGTCCTTGTGGGCATCGTCTGTTTCTTCCTCCCGCTGCTGCCGCACCCGGTGCTCACGCTTGCGTTGGGATTTGCCCCCTGCATCTGCCTGGTGATGCCCATTTTCCAAACGTTCCGTTTCGCGCAACGCTACCGCCCTGGCATGTGACGATCCGTGAAACGATGCGGCTTCACACGTTGCTTAGCGATGTGATCGACCTCTGCTTTGCCGCGCAATGCGCGGCATGCAATGCTCCGGCCACGGGGAATTTTCTTTGCGCGACGTGCAACGCCCAGATCGAGGCCCTGGCCAGTGCGCCGGCCTGCGAGCGGTGCGCAATGCCGCTGCCGATGCGCGATGCGCCTTGTCCCCGTTGCCTGGGAAAGGGCGTGCCCCATTATGAGTCGATCGTGGCGCTCGGGCGGTTCGACGAGCCGCTGAAAGATCTCATCCACCGGATGAAATACCACCGGCAGTGGCCGATCGCGGAGCACCTGGCAGACCGACTGGCGCAAGAATCGCGCCATCGAGGAAATCGGTCTGGCGGACCGGATCATCCCCGTGCCGCTGCACCCGTTTCGGCAATTTCAGCGCGGCTACAACCAGGCTGAGGTGATCGCCCGCCGCCTCGGGAGCTCGCGGCTGTGTCGTCCGCTGAAGCGCAGTCGCAACACGCCGAGCCAGACGAATCTTCATTCGCATCAGAAGCGCCTCGAAAACCTGCAGGACGCGTTCAACCTGACCGATCCGACATCCATTGCCGGCCGGCGCGTTCTGGTGATTGACGACGTGATGACATCTGGCGCGACACTGCAGTCGATCGCGCGAACACTCGTGCCCGCCAAACCAAGGAGTCTTCACGCGATGGTGCTCGCAATCGCCGACCCCAGGGGCCGGCAGTTTGAGTCGGTTTGATCTTTTCTTCGCAGTTTTCCCCGCAATTTTCACGTCTCATAAACCGATCTGACGAAAAGCCGTATAGAGGAAGACGTTGCGAACCGGCGGCATCGCCCATCCGTACTTCCTGCGACTCTTGGGAATTTATTGACAATGCGAATCGCGATGTTGTCCTGGGAATCTCTCCACTCCATTGCCGTCGGCGGAGTGGCTGCGCACGTCACGGAGCTGGCGGCCTCACTCGAGCGCGCGGGCCATCAGGTTCACGTTTTCACCCGCCTGTCGGCTGGGCAAAAACATTACGAGCAGATTTACGGTGTTCATTATCACCGCTGCCCTATGAACCTCGCCAACGACTTCGTCGATGAAGTCAACGGCATGTGTTCGTCGTTCGCGCACCACTTTGCCGGCGTTGAAGACTTCGTCGGCGAGTTTGACGTGGTCCACGCTCACGACTGGCTGGCCGTCAATGCGATGATTTGGATCAAGCAGGGCCGCGGCCGGCGCGGGGTGCTGACCATGCACTCCACTGACTATGGTCGATCGGGCAACGTCTTCCACGGCGGGCAATCGGAGCGCGTGCGCCATCAGGAGCGGGCCGGCACTTACTGGGCCGACCGCGTGATCGCCGTCTCCCACGCCACGCGCCAAGAGCTGATGTGGATGTACGAAGTGCCGGGAGGGAAGATCGACGTTGTCTACAACGGCGTCAGCATGCATCGCTTCGCCGGCGAACTGGATCAAGGCGCGGTGAAGCTCCGCTATGGCATCGGCCCAACCGACCCAACGGTTCTCTTCTGCGGCCGGCTCGTGCAGCAGAAGGGCCCCGATCTGATGCTCGATGCCGTGCCGCACGTGCTGCACTATTACCCCCACGCCAAATTCGTCTTCGCCGGCGACGGTCATCTGCGCCACAGTCTTGAGCATCGCGCCAAGGATTTGCACATCGGCCATGCCGTCCGTTTCCTCGGTCATCGCGAGGGAAACGAATTGATCGACCTGTTCAAGATGAGCGACGCATTGTGCGTCCCCAGTCGCAACGAGCCGTTCGGCATCGTCGTGCTCGAAGCCTGGAGCGCGGGGAAGCCTGTGATCGCCACCATGAACGGCGGCCCCAACGAATACGTCCGCCACGGGGTTGACGGGCTGAAGATCTATCCGCACGGCGACTCCGTAGCCTGGGGATTAGGCACGCTCTTCCAGGATTGGAAGCACGCCCGCCTGATGGGCGAAAAAGGGCGCCAAGCCGTCGCCGAATCGTTCACATGGGATGTGATTGCGGGGAAGACGCTCGAGGTCTACGAATCATTGCCCGGGATGATCAAGCCGACGGTGCAGGTCGACCGACGGCTGAAGCAGGTCCGTCGGAAATCGATCGCCCGCAAGCCATCGCCGCGGCACGGACGCCCCGCGCGCGTTCCGCACGCGGCGGGCAACAACCGGTAGGCACGGCAGATGTCAAATCTCAAATTTGAGATCTCAGATATCTCAGATTTGAGACCTCAGAGATATTTCAGATATGAGACCTCAGATATCTCAAATCTGAGATTTGAAATCCGAGATTTGAAATATTTGAAATCTGAGATTTGAAATCTGAGATTTGAGATCTGAGATTTGAGATCTGAGATTTGAGATCTGAGATCTGAGATTTGAGATTTGAGATTTGAGATCTCCCTCCCTCACCTCACGGCATGCCCCTGCCGCTGGTATTCCTCAAGCTTGTAATAAAGCGTTCGCCGGCTGATTCCCAGCGCGGCCGCGGACGCGGTGCGATTCCCGTCATTGCGCTCCAGCGTCGCGAGGATATGCTCGCGCTCCATCTCATCAAGCGTCATCCCCGTGGCAGTGCCCGCCGCGCCTGGCGCGTGCAGCGCCGCGGGCGTCGGGGTGTTCTTCGTTGGCATCAGCCGACGCATCGCGCGGTCAAGCGCAGTTTCCAATTCGCCCAAATGACACGGCTTGGTCAAAAACTCCACCAGCTCCAGGTGCACGGCCTGCCGGGCTGACTCAACGCTGGCAAAGCCTGTCAGAACAATTCCCTGAACGCGCGGCAACTTCTCCTTCAGCCGTGCGAAGCATTCGAGTCCGTCCATCCCCGGCAAGTTCAGATCGAGCAGCACGATCTCCGGCGCGCTCGTCTCGGCCATGCGAAACGCCTCTTCACCACTCCGGGCCGAGCTGACGCCAAATCCCCATTGCGTCAGTGCGCGAACCAGCAACTCGCGCATGCGCGGCTCATCGTCCACCACCATGACCAGTCCCTTGGGCCGCAGTTCCGCGAGATTCATGCCACCTCCCCCACCGGCTGCGCCGCCGGCAGTTCAACGACGAACCGGCTTCCCCGGCCGGGTCCGTCGCTCTCGGCGCGGATGCGTCCGCCATGGCTTTCCACAATCGCATGCGTGATCGACAGGCCCAGCCCCGTCCCCGGCTGCAGCGCGCCCTTCTTTTCGGTGAAGAACGGCTCGAACGCGCGCGCCGCAGTCTGGGCACTCATCCCTTTCCCGTTATCGCTCACCACCAGCCGCACGAGATTTTCGTCGGCCGTGAGTTCCACGCGCACTTCGCCTGTCTGGGCCGGTGACGCTTCCAGCGCGTTGACGAGCAGATTCAGCACGACTTGTTTCATTTCCACCTCATTGGCCCGCACCATGAGATTCTTGGGCGCCGAGGCCGCGACGTCGATCTTCCGATCGCGATAATCGCGTAAGCCGGCCATCATGCCAACCACCTCCCGTGTCACCGCAGCCAGATCCACCGGCGACCGGCTGTCTTCTCCAGCGCGAGAAAGGCTGAGCAATTTGGCGATGATATCCTTGCAGCGAAACGCCTCGTCGCAGATCACCTGCAGCGCCCCGGCGATTTCGCCGTTCCCGCAGGGCGATCGCTTGAGCTGCTCCAGCGACATCTCCGCGTAGCCGCTGATGATTCCAAGGGGGTTGTTGATTTCGTGCGCGACACCCGCCGCAAGATAGCCGACGCTGGCGAGCCGTTCGGATCGGACCAGATCGCGGCTGGTCTGCGCTACTTTGCGTTCGAGCTGCTGATAGAAGTCGTCGAGTTCGCCGGCCATGCGGTTGAAATCCGCCGCGAGCGATGCGATCTCGTCGTTTCCCTTCACCTCGACGCGCTGCGAGAAATGCCCGCGCGCGACTTTGCGCACGCCTAGATTGAGGCGGGCCAGCGGAATGATGACTCCGCGATACTGCCAGATTCCCAGCAGGACTGCGCCGAGCACCGCCAGCGCCGAGACCACGCCCATGGCCGTGACGGTCGCCCGGCGTTTGTCGCGTGCCGCATCCTGGCTGGCCTGAATGCGCTGCCGTATCTCCGCCGCCAAATCTCCGACGCGTCCCAGCGCCCGCGCGACCGCTTTTAAATCGGCATCCGCGCCGCCTGCGGGAGCGCCAAGCTGTTCCACCGCATCACGCAGCGCGGCGTTCACCGGGGCGACGTTCGACAATGGCAACGGCGATGCACCGCCGGTTGCCGCGGCATCGAACATTTGAAACATGTCCGCCGCCGTCTGCACTTCCGTCAGCGCCCGCCCCCGATTCGCGCCCTGCGGCGCGAGCAGGGCGCGCGCCGTCGCCAGATGCGACCCCGCCTCGAACACCCGGCGGAGATCGCTGTATCCCGTCAATGCCAGGCCGTAATCCTGGCGCAGACCATTGAGCCCCCAGAGCGACGCCGCGATGGTCAGCAGCAGCCCGGCGATCGTCGCCGCGATCTGGAGGGACATTTTTCGCCGAAGCGACATCGCCGCCATCTTACAACGGCGGATTTCCATTTCGTCCTTCGGTCATTCGGATTTGAATACATTCGATTCTGGTTTGGGGTTTCGTCATTCGGGTTTATCGCTCGGATTCGGTCTGCGCTCCATTCGCGCCACCAGCTTCCCCACCGTCAGTCCCTGCACCAGAATCGACGAGACGACGATTGCGTACGTCGCGAGAATGATCGGCTCCCGGTACGGCCCTGGCGCGATCGACAGGGCCAAGGCCATCGACACCCCGCCGCGCAACCCGCCCCAGGTGAGAATGCGGATCGTGCCGGGACGGATCGGTCGCGACAGGCGCAGCAGCGTCACCATTCCCCCCACGCTGGCGCCACGGGCAATCAGGGCGACCGGTACGCATAACAAGGCCGCGATGAGGTAAATTCTTCCCCGCGGGATGGCCAGCACTTGCAGGCCGATCAGGACGAACAGGGCCGCGTTGAGGACTTCGTCGAGCAGTTCCCAGAATGTGTCGAAATTCTGCCGGCTCGCTTCGGACATTCCCGAGAAGCGACCATAGTTGCCGATCATCAGCCCCGCCACCACCGTGCAGATCGGCCCCGAGACGTGCAGAAGATCGCCCAGCACGTAGCTCCCCATCGCCAAGGCCAGGCTCAGCAGCAGCTCCACCTTATAGTCGTCCACGCGCCTCAGCATCCAATTGATGAAAACACCGCTCACCAGTCCGACGGCAATCCCCCCAAAAGACTCCTGAGCCGCCATGCGGACGATGTGCATCGCGGACGGCGTGACTCCCGCGCCTACGGACACCGCCAGCGCGCTGTAAAACACGATCCCAACGCCATCGTTGAAGAGCGATTCTCCGGCGATCTGCGCCTCGAGCGAGGGCGGCGCCTTGAGCTTTTGCATCACCCCGACGACGGCAATCGGATCGGTCGGGGATATCAGCGCCCCAAAGAGCAGGCACCAGACGAGCGGAATCTGCACGCCGCCGAATCGCATCGCCTGGAACGCGAGAATGCCGATGAGGAACATGGAGATGATCGTTCCAAACACGGCAAGGAGCGTGACCGGTATCAACTGCCGCCGTAATTCCTCCAGTTGGAGGTGTTGCGCCGGCAAAGAGCAGAAATGCAAGCATCCCGTGGAACAGCACGCGATTGAAATCGATATGCGCGACCAGCGCGGAAGCCTGCAGTCGAAACGCCGGCCACACTTCGCCGAGTCCGAGCAGTCCAAGCGAGACCGTCAACGAGATCGCCATGACTCCGATGGTGGTCGGCAGCCGAATGTACCGCGCGTTCAGATAGCTGAAGACCGCCGTCAGGACGATCACCAGCGTGGTGATTTCAAACAGGCCCATGCAGGGTGGATGATAGCCGAACCGTCGTGATGGATGGCGAGCGCATCGCGGGCGAAGTGATGAGAACGTGACGAAACCACTCTAAAGCGGGAGCATCCGCGCAGCGAACGAAAATGCCGCGCTGTGCCGCGGCATTTGCCGCAGCACAGCGCGACGGTATTCGTGATGCTCCGGCGGATTCGCGATCAGGCAGCGACTTTGCAGCCGCCCTGACCCTTGCAGGAGTTCTTCCCTTTGCAGCCGTTGTCACCGGTCTTGCAGCCGCCCTTCCCCTTGCAGTCGTTGGTCCCTTTGCAATCGTGCGGCGCAGTCGCCTTGTCGCCAGCGTTCATTCCAGCAGAAGTGCCGTTGGAACAACCAACCAGCGACATGCCAGCCCCGGCAACCAGCCCAGTCATGGCCGCGAGGGCCAACGTTGATGTGATGCGCGATGCCTTCTTCATGAAGATCCTTTCGTGAGAAAAGTGGTTCGTCATCGCTACAACCCGCCGATGTTCCTCGTTATTCCAGCGAATAATTTGGACGAGCGAAAGTGCCGAGGTATTATTCTCCCGCGGATCCTTATAGAGCACCCCGGACTGGCGGAGCGTACATTGATGCAAATATTCGGTCGCGGTGTGATTGCCGGCTGTTTTTTCACTGTTCTGCTGAGTTCTGCGACACTGGCGGCTCAATCGCCGCCGATCGTTCCCGGCTACGAGCAGCTTGAGCACGCGCCCAAGCCGCCTGATGCGGCCAGCTCCGGCGAATTGCTGCTGGGGGAACTCAACTGCACCGCATGCCATCAGACGGACAGCCCGCGGATCGATCGAAAAGGTGCGCCCGATCTGAGCGCGGCCGGATCGCGCATCACCTCGCAATATCTGCGCACGTTTCTCTCCGACCCGCACGCGATCAAGCCCGGCACCACGATGCCCGATCTGCTTCGCGACCTCGACGCCGATGCCAGGCAGCAGGATGTCGAAGCGCTCACGCATTTTCTGGTGTCGCTTGGAGGTCCTGTCATTCCCACGGCGGCGCCATCCGATGAGAAGACGGTCGAAGCTGGACGCAAGTTGTTTCACACCGTCGGATGCGTCGCCTGCCATGCGCCAGAGAAGAAAGGCAACCTGACGGTTCCTTCCGTGCCGCTGGCAAATTTGGCGATGAAGACGACGATTGAAAAACTGACGTTGTTTCTGCTCGATCCGACAAAGGACCGCCCCGCCGGGCGGATGCCCAACTTGCTGTTGAGCCGCGGCGAGGCTCAGAGCATCGCGGTCTATCTGTTGCGCGATCAGATCACCAATCCCCAGGCCGCCGGCGCCAAGCCGGCCCGCGTGCCGGGGGTGCGGTATGACCTCTACCTGGCGCGCCCGGCCGATGCGCGAATCGAGACGTTCGAAAAGCTGCAGTCGGCTTCCAACGGAACTCTCAGCACCTTCTCCCTTGAAATTCCCAAGCTGCCGGAGATCAATTTTGCGGTGAAATTCAGCGGCGTCATCTCCATCGCCAAGGCGGGCAAGTATACGTTTTTCACGGCTTCCGACGATGGTTCGCGGCTGTATATCGATCAGAAGGAAGTAGTCGACAATGACGGCGGGCATGGGGTGACGGAGAAGTCCGGAGTCGTCCAACTCGCTGCCGGCGATCATGCGATCGATGTGACGTTTTTCCAAGCCTCCGCCGGTTTCTCGCTCAGCGTTCAATGGCAGGGGCCGCACATCAAGAAGCAGGCAATCCCGGCGCGAATCCTCTCCAGCATCGGAGCCCCGCTGCTTCCGTTGCAGAGTGAGCAGTTCACCGTCGACGAGCAAAAGGCCGGGCATGGTCGTGAGCTGTTCCAGACGCTGGGTTGCGCAGCGTGTCACAATTTGCAGGGCCTCAAGCCTGGCAGCTCCGCCAAGGGGCTTGCCTTGCTCGATCCGGGCTCACCGGCTGGTTGTCTCGCCGCGCAAGCGGGAAAAGATGCGCCCAAATATGATCTGCGAACCGATCAGGTTGCGGCCATTTCCGCGGCGCTGAAGGATAAGACGGCGCTGTCAGCCGCCCTCTCTCCGGCGGAGCAGGTACATCGCGACGTGGCAAAGATGAACTGCTACGCCTGCCATACCCGTGATGGCGTCGGCGGGCCGGCGCCGGATCGGGTTGACTTCTTCACGATGACCGCGGAATTTGACATGGGCGACGAAGGCCGGCTCCCGCCGCGCCTGACCAACGTCGGCGCAAAGCTGTTGCCCGATGCGATCGACCAGATCGTCTTTCAGGGAAAACTGCACGTGCGCCCCGTGCTGGCAACGCGCATGCCGATGTTCAGCAGCGACCGCCTCGCCGGACTGACTGCCGCTCTTGAACAAACCGACGGCCCGGCGCCCGACGCGTCGCCCGCGTACGCAGAAAAGACCGCCAGCGACGGGCGCAAGCTGGTGGGAACGCGCGGGCTGGGGTGCGTGAACTGTCATGGGGTGAGCGGAGCGAAATCGCTGGGGATGCCCGCGATCGATCTCAGCACAGTCCATGCCCGGCTCCGTCATGACTGGTTCGCAAAACTCCTGGAGAATCCGGCGAAGCTGAACCGCGCGACACGCATGCCGTCCTTCTGGGATCATGGCGACGTCGCCTACAAGGACATCGCCGGGGGCACGATGGAAGGGCAAATCGACGCGATCTGGGACTATCTCTCGCAGGGCGACCGCATGGCACTCCCCGCCGGGCTGGCGCCGTCAAACGGGTTCGAACTGGTCCCGATCGATCAACCGATCGTCCATCGCACCTTCGTCGAGCCAGGCTTATTCGTGCCGGGCAAGATCGGCGTCCGCGCGGTGCTCGTCGGCTATCCCGAGCAGATGAGCGTCGGCTTTGATGCCGATGCCGTGCGTCTTGCGGTTGCGTGGCGGGGCAGATTCTTCGATGCCAGGGGGCAATGGGACGGTCGCGGCGGCAAGGCGCTGGGCCCGCTGGGCGCCGACATCCTGCACATGCCCGACGGTCCCGCATTTGCCGTGCTCGCAAGCCCGGCCGCGGAATGGCCCAAGGTCGTGCCCGGCGAGCGCAACATCGGCGGCCAATACAAGGGATACGTTCTGGACAAACTGGAACGACCGGCGTTCCATTACATTCTCAACGACGTGCTCATCGAGGAGCAGCCGATTCCCGAGGTGGCCAAGTCCGTATCCCTGGTCCGCAAGTTCCATCTGACTGCGAAGCAACCGGTTGCGGGCATGTACTTTCTGGCCGCGAGCGGTCCGAAGATCGAATCCAAATCGCCGGGGGTTTGGTCGGTGGGCGATCAGTACTCCGTGAAGATCGACGCGCCCGGCCTGCAGCCGGTGGTTCGCTCCGGCGGGCCGATTCAGCAACTATTGATTCCGATCACATTCCAAAATAATGAAGCGACGTTCCAGGCGGAGGTGAACTGGTGAATAGCTCGAATCTCGCGACTGAAAAAAGTGCATGCTCCCTTTCGTCGATCCTCGTTCTTCTCCTGATGCTTCCTGGCGGATCCTTCGCGGGCGCAAAGGGAACGGCCAGCGGCGCATCGGACGCGAAGGCCGAGGCGGAATATTACAAGATCATCACATTCCCCATTCCCGACGGCATCGAACTGGAATGCGGCGGAACGGAAGTCCTGGCGGACGGGAAACTCTTTGTCGGCACCCGGCACGGCGACATTTATCTTGTCGAGAACGCCTACGGCGATCCAAAAAACGTCACCTTCAAACGCTGGGCAACCGGATTGCACGAGTGCCTCGGCCTCGCCTACCGCGATGGTTGGATGTATGCGATTCAGCGCGGCGAAGTCACCCGCCTCAAAGACAGCGACGGCCGCGGCCATGCCAACGTCTATGAAACTTTCTGCGACACCTGGGGCATCAACGGCGACTATCACGAATATGCCTTCATGTCGAAGTTCGATCGCGAGGGAAACCTCTGGGTGCTCCTCACGCTCACCGGATCGTTCACCAGCGACTCGCCGTTTCGCGGGTGGTGCCTGCGCATCACGCCTGACGGAAAGGCAATCCCAACCTGCTCCGGAATCCGCTCGCCTGGCGGCATCGGCATGAACGAGAAGGGGGAGATGTTTTACAGCGAAAACCAGGGGCCATGGAACGGCGCAGACGCACTGCATTACCTGGTGCCGGGATCGTTTCAGGGCCATCCGATCGGCAACAAGTGGTATTCGCTGGCTCCCAACATGGGGACGCGACCGCCCGATCCGCAGAGCCAGAGCCGGATTTATATCGAAGCGCAGAAGATCTCCGAATACCTTCCGCCGCCGATCCTCCAGCCGTACGAAAAGCTTGGGCAGTCACAGAGCGGGATCGTCTGCGACATGAGCGGCGGAAAATTCGGACCATTCGAACATCAGATCTTTTGCGCCGATCAGCATCACAGCAACATCGGCCGGTTCGTCTTGCAGACCGTGAAGGGACGCTATCAGGGCGTCTGCTTCCCGTTCCGCGAAGGCTTCGCCTCCGGGATCGTCCCCATGATCCAGGCGCCCGACGGCTCATTTTTCGTCGGCGGCACCAATCGCGGCTGGGGGTCGGTCGGGCCCAGGCTCTTCGCGCTCGAACGCCTCGTCTGGACCGGGAAGCTGCCGTTTGAGATGTACAACGTGCAGCTCGCGCACAATGGGTTTGACATCACGTTCACCGAGCCGGTCGACAAAGCCAGCGCCGGCGACATCGCCAGCTACAAAATGAACACCTTCCGCTACATCTACCGATCTGAATACGGCAGCCCCGAAGTCGATCCCACGACGCCGACGATCAAATCCGCGACCGTCAGCGCCGATGGGAAATCCGTTCATCTGGCGGTCGACGGCCTTCAAATCGGCGCCGTTCACGAGCTGCATACCGATGGCGTCAGATCCGCAGACAAGCAGCCGTTGCTGCACAACGTGGCGTATTACACGCTTTGGAATTTTGTGGATTGAGACACACGGACGACGGTTCGAGGACAATCCGCGAGCCCAAACTCACTGCTCTTCCAGAAGCGTCCGTGCGCGACCCCCACTCACCGCTGCGATCAACGCCGCCAGTGTTACATACTCCAGCAGCAGCATCCCTCCCAGCAGCACCGCCAGCCCCACATTGCGGGCAAACATATGCGGGTCCTCGAACCGGCGGAAGCAGCGGACAATCGTGCGGGGATGCACGATCGCGTCCCAACTGTTGAGGCGCTCGAATCGGCCCATCGATATTCCCAGACTTGCCAGGGCGAGGCATGCCGTCGCGACGAACCAGCTTGCGGATGCGCCGAGGTGTTCGCGGATCACTTGTTGCACGAGATAGAGCGACGCAAAGCCCAGGAGGACGCCGTTCCAGGCGATCAGGAGGATGACGACCAGGTCGCACCACCAGACGGCGTCACGCTGCGGCTGCGGACCGAGATGAACGAATTCGGTGACGAGATACGGGGCGTTGGGGAAAAAGAGAAGCCAGAGGATGGCCAGCGCCGCCAGCAGCGCCCAGTTGCGCCGCGGATGGCTGCGATGAATCCATTCCAGCGCGACCGCCGCCGCGAGGGGAACCCATGCGAGGAAAAGGTCCCAGGCGATGTTCCAGAATCGCCCTTCCCGGGTCCAGGCCTGGCGGACCAGTTGCAGCCCCAGCGAAGCGCCGGTGGTCAATGCCAGCATCCAGACGAGCAGAACCCGGCGATGCAGGGAGCCGTGGGCGGTGTTCATTCCTTGATGCTCAAAAAGACCGCCGACGCCTTCTTCCACTTTCCACTCTTCCAGATCCATGTGTCCACGAAGCGGTAGGAGCCGCTGATGTCATTGCCGTCATTCGTGGCCTGAATCTTGACGATGCCGTTCATGATCGCGGCGTTGCCATACTCGGCCACGGACGATTCTTCGATGTCTTCGGATTGAACCACCAGCCGGCCGTCGCGGACGAGCGCGACGAATTCATCCTTGCCGAGCGTGCTCCCGTCGGGGCCGACGAGGGTAAAGCGATCCTCCATCAGATCCGACAGATCGAACGGCGAATGTTCCTTCAGCGCGGTCATCCATTGCGTCTGAGACTTGCGAACGCCGGTTTCATGAACGGTCGCGTCGCCGGGCGGCAGAGGCGCTGTCGGCGCAACTGCCGGCTTCTCGATGGGAATTCGCGTGATCGTGTATCCCCGGCCCCCTTCGCCGACATCGGAAACCTTCGAGTAGTAATTGGGATCTTTTGCGCACGACAGGCAAGTGCTTGCGACTCCGATCGTCAAGAGCAGGCGGAAATGTCTCAATTGAATCATGCGGGCAATCAGACCGCGCCGTGATGGATTCCGCAACTTCGCGCGCCTTTCACTCTGCGCTGGATATGATATGCCGAATCATGGCTAAAGCATTCAAGCATCTCACCGAGCAGGAGATCCTGGCGCTGGCAATTGCATCGGAAGATGAAGACGGGCGCATCTACGGCGAATTTGCCGATCGGCTCCGGACCACCTACCCGGCGAGCGCCGAGGTGTTCAAGAAAATGATGGCCGAGGAAGACGAGCACCGCCGCATGCTGCTCGATCTTTATCGCCAGCGTTTTGGGGACCACATTCCGCTGATTCGCAGGCAGGACGTGAAGGGCTTCATCAAGCGCAAGCCGGTCTGGCTGACTCAGCAGTTGGGTCTCGACGCGATGCGGAAGCGCGCCGAGTCAATGGAGTACGAAACTCGAAGATTTTACGAGCATGCCGCCCAGCACTCGCAGGATGCACAGGTGCGCAAGCTGCTGGGCGACCTGGCGGAGATTGAACGGCAACACGCCAGCCGCGCGGGGGAATTGGAGAAGGAGCACCTCCCGCCGGAAGTGCGCGATGAGGAGGACGTGGCGCGACGGCGGATGTTCGTGCTGCAGATCGTCCAGCCTGGGCTCGCGGGGCTGATGGACGGATCGGTTTCGACGCTCGCCCCGCTGTTCGCGATCGCGTTCGCAACCAAAGACAGCCGGGACGCGCTGATCACCGGGCTGGCCGCCTCGGTCGGAGCAGGCATCTCAATGGGCTTTGCCGAGGCGCTGTCGGATGATGGCACGCTCAGCGGCCGGGGAAAGCCGCTGCTGCGCGGCGTTGTCTGCGGGGCGATGACCGCCGCCGGCGGGCTCGGTCATACGTTGCCCTATCTGCTCCGCAGCTTCCGAATTGCGACGGCGATCGCCGTCGTGATCGTGGCGATTGAGCTGTGCGTCATTTCCTGGATCCGCCATCGCTACATGGATTCGCCGCTCGTCACCGCCGCCGTGCAAGTGATGCTCGGCGGAGCCCTGGTGTTCGCGGCGGGCGTGCTGATCGGAAAATTCGCGCCGGCGGCCGGATTTTGACAAGGAGGTCTTAAAAAACCGCTCGCCGATGACCGCGCCGGTCGCGAGCGGGACCCGATCGGCTTGACTCCCCGCGGAATCAATTCAGCGTACGGCTGACGGATGCTTAGCATGACGGATGCTTAGCGCTCGCATAGTATGCGGTATCGGCTAAAATGCTGCGATGATGCTTCGGGTGTGAAATATGTGGGTTGAATTAGAACGAGCTGATGGAGCTGGAAAGATTTCGCTCGTGCATGTCACGAGCTTACTATGCCGCTTATTCGAAGGTCACCCATGAGTTGGTTGTAACGGCGGGTTTGACCATGCCACCCGATCGCGAGGGGCCGAGTCATCCGGGCAAAACCGGTCGTGCAGGCATTCGAAGGCTCATCGAGACCAGCATGCCCAACATGCGGCAGGAGAAACGCGAAAAGTTGTCCGAATTGGTCGGGCGATTGTATACGCTTCGGATCGACGCCGACTACAAGCCCTCGGTTGCCGTCGAGAGCCGGGACGCACGAGAAGCGATCACCATCATGAAGACGATCTTTGATTCGTTCTATATGACCTTGCGCGATTACGCGCTTCCAAAAACCGTTTAGCGGCTGCCCTGAGGGCAGCATACTGCTCGCACGTGCGCGTAATCGCGCACGTTCATTTAGGTTTGAAAGGCCCGGCATGCCCACCCTGCAGCAAATTGATCCCATCGTGAAAAAGGTCGAGCACCTTCTCAAACAGGCGGAGACGCAAGGCATCCACCTCAAGGTGTCAGACTCCAAACTGGATGACGACTGGCTTTATGTTGTTGTTGTTCCCAGCCAACCCGGCGTTCGCGCCTCCGATCACGCCAGGCTAATGTCACAGATCGAGCGGCAACTCCGCGCCGAAGGCGACAAACGCGTGCTGCTCATCCCAACGCTGGAAGATTGACTCAAAAAGCGCTCGCCGATGATCCGTGTGGGCCGCGAGCGGAAATCGATCGGCTTGATCCCGGGCAGACTCAATTCAGCGTACGGCTGGCGGATCGACGTTTGCATATAGCCGGCTTATCGGCTTATCGGCGATTACAACCAGCGATTTCCGGCTCCAAATCGACCCGCGGACTGCCAATACGTAGTCAGCCTCGAAGCCACGCTGCATTTCTGTCGTGGCTCGGGGATTATCTTGACTGACTCTCGCTGGAATGCCAATATTGTCCAATCCTCCAGAAGGGGCATCAAATGATTCAGAGCTTGGAAGCTAGAATTCTATTTTCCTATTCCATAGACATAAACGATCCAAATGCTGTAACACAGGCGGGTTATGACGTCATTCACGCAAATGCAAGTGAGGTTCTTGCCGGTGCCGGGGATGGCATTAGCGGTCCGTTAGGCTCTGTCTGACGGATCGAGAACCCTCAGGTATTTCAGCATGATAGCGAGTTTGGCGAAGCTCAAGAAGTTAAGAGCCAGCTTCTCATAGCGTGTTCCCAGCCGACGACATTCCTTGAGCCATCCGATAGCACACTCGATGCGGCTTCGTTTGCGGTAGCTGCTTTTATCGAATCGCTCGCCCTTTGGTCGTGGCTGATTGGATTTGCGCGGGATGACGGCTTCGATCCCGCAATCGGCCAGGAACTGGCGAACGGTTTCGTAGCTGTACCCTTTGTCGCCCGCGATCTTCCCCGGCCAGCCGATGTGCAGGGGGGCTGCACCGCGTGCATCACCTTGTGGAGCTGCGTGGATTCGTGCGTTTGCCCCGCGGTAACGGTGACGGCGAGCACAAGGCCCTTTCCGTCAGTAACCACGTGGAACTTTGATCCCCATCCGCCGCGCGAGCGGCCCAGCGCGTGGTCGGCCGGTTCGAAGTCGAGGCCGCGCCCCCTTTTGCGCGCCCGGCGGCAGCGCGAGAAGCACGCACATTGGAGCCGTCGACGAGCCAGAGATCCCAATCGATCTTGCCCTCCTTGTTGAGTCGAATCCGCAGTGCTTTGAGGATGCGATCGAAGAAGCCTTCGCGCCGCCAGCGGTTGAAGCGATCATAGACGCTCTTCCATTTCCCGTAGCGTTCGGGCATGTCTCGCCATGGAGCTCCGGAGCGAAGAATCCAGAGCATCCCATTGAGCGTGATGCGGTGGTCGTTCCATCGTCCGCCACGTTTTTGTACGGGGAAAAGTGCCTTGATCAGGTTCCAGTGATCATCCGTGAGTTCGTAGTGCGCCATCTGTCCTCCATGTGGAGAACATCATGACGATCATAGAAGAACGCGCAATACCTAACGAGCGCCGAACATTCGATCCGTCAGACAGAGCCTAGCTGGCCCAATTAGCCCAGTGGATCCCGCAATGGCTGAGGTAATTGCCTACCACGAAAAATTTCGGGATTATGTCTACTCAGACAGTGACGTGCCGCCGGTCCCGACGGTTGGGTACGGCTTGAATGTAGCGGCGAGCGGGCCGCACAACAATAAGGCATTTGCTACCAAGGCCTTGGCTGCGGCGGGGCTTAAATACTCGGACGTGATGAAGTCCTATAACGCTAATCCGCAGTCTAAGACTCCGGTCATCACGCCAGCGCAGGCTTGGACCGTACTTTTGTATACGATATATGTGAAGTTCAACGCTGCGCAGGGGAATTACAAGTCCGAGTTTTATAAACTCGACCGCGATCCGCAAATCGCCCTAGTCGATATGAAGTATCAAGGTGTGTTGTCAACGCCCGCGCTTCGGGCCGAGATTCAGGGTAGTAACTCGGATAACGCAGGCACCAATTATACTGCCGCGGCCAATGACCTCAGTTCCATCAGTTTTCAGGGTGATTCGGGACGGCAATCCGACGACATGACGCTGCTCATGCACGGGAACTATGCAACCACTTTTACCATCGCTCCCATTGCGCTCGATGTTGGTGGGACTGAAGCGTTGAACGTCACCGCAAACGGCGCAAAAGGCAAGCCAATCATCTTGGACCCTGGCGCAGTCACCTTTAGCTCCAGCGACGACCAGACTGCAACCGTCGACGGTGATGGTATGGTGACGGGTGTGGCAAGCGGGACGGCAACCGTCACCGAAACGTTAAATATGGATTCAAGCATTACGGCCATGGGCTCGGTAACGGTGACCGGAATGCCTGGGACATTCAACATTCCCATTGATGGAGGTCCAGTGCCACTTGACGGCGTTGCGCCGGGTACCGCAATCTCCGTCGAAATTCAGTATTCAACGACCGACGAAAATGAGAATGGTGAAGGCGAGTCGCTGCTGATCACAAACGCCAACGGTGGCACCGTAGCGAACGACGCGACGTATAACGCGACCTCGGTATACAGTTACACCACCCAAGCGGTGACTTCAAACAACCAGAGCTCGGTCGATTCACTCTCCGCAATATCCCAAGGCTGGGACGGAGACGAATCAGCGGTAGTCACTGCTTACGTACAGTCGACGAATAGCGGCCTGACCCCATCGCAGCAAGCCGCCGTGTCGACGACCTCAGCCGGTTTCGATACTTCCGCAGCTGGCGCTGCAGCTGCGGCCAATGATTTTGCAAGCGACGTCCCTAACGTCCCCGGCATCGCTTCAGCGGCGACTACGAACGCGGTTCTCTCGGCGCTCGCGTCATTGGATCTCGATCAACTTGCAGTGGACCCTGCAAGCCCGGCCTATGAGACTATCGCCAAACCCGCAGCACCGACCAGGGCAATATTCTCAACCGCCAAGAGCTTTGTTGGCGTTAAGAATGCCAAGCCGCTTGTTTCGGCAATCAATGTTGTCGAATTGAACCTCGAAGAGATCATTGACTACGCCAGTGCGGCATATACCACTGAGAACCGTCTCAGCGGCGCGACGAGTGCGAAGAGCACCAAGTGGGAGAAGATACAACGCTCTGCGCTCACGGCCTACAAATTGCGCGAGGCCTCTTTCTTATTGGCCGAGCCGAAGCTGACGGAGCGTGAAACGGCGCAACTCGACAAAGCCGGCCTTGGCCAGACCACGGTTTCCTCGAACGACGTGGATAACTTTGAGCAAACGGTAGACAACAACGGGCTGCCTGCCGCGTTCGTGGGCACATCGGACCAATTGGGCATCAGCGCCTCGGCTCAAAAACAGATAGCGCAGGCTTTGTTCGCCCAGGACACGTCAGCGGCGTCGGGAACCTACGATGCCATCCTGAACAATGCAACGCTCAAGGCTGACATCGTCGCTGCCGGAAATTCGTTGCACCAAGCAAAGGGGAAATGAAGCGGTTGAAATTCAAAGAGGCTTGGCCGTCTTATCGCCTTTGCCGGCACTGCGCCAAAGTTCAAGTCCCCGGCAACACATGCTCAGCCGCCAGTTGCGCTTTCCATTCCTGAAGGTGCGACTCAACGAACGGAATGAGGTTCGGGTTGCGCTTCGGATCGTGCCCGTATCGCTCCGCTTCGGCAAATGCTTCGGCTTCGCTTTTTCCCTCGATGAGCATTCGATAGGTGGCGATCACCCCGCCGGTGCGCTGGGCGCCGGATTGGCAATGGACCAGAACGGCTTTCCCCGCGGCGTTGGCGTGGACGATGGCGGCGATGGCGCTGGGGTAGCGGTCGGGATGGCCGGTGCCGTTGCCGCGCAGCACGAAATTGAGCCGGGGGATGCCAAGCTCGGAAGTGATTCGCCGTTCGGCGGCGGTGTCGGGGGTATCGTCTCTGGACAGATCGATGACCAGGCCGATGTGGTGATCCAGCAGCGTCCGGCGGATCAGATACCGTGAGAGCTGGGCGCTGCGGTAGAGCTTCCCCGGCTCGACGACGGCAAAGTTATTGGGGAAAAACCACCACCGGACCGTCGTGGTCCAGGCCACCGCGCCTTCCACGATCAGGGCGATGCAAATGACCAGAACGACAATCCTGCCGGCGCTACCGCGCGGCACTGGGGGATTCTGAGCGGGAGTTGGAACTTTCTCCAGGATTTGCAAGAAAAGCGGCTCCTCTTGGGACTGTTCAAGAAAGCATAGCCGCCTTCCGGTCCAGCGACAACGTAAAGCGAGCTACGAGAGCGACGCCGACAAGTGGTGATGAAGGCGCAAGCTGGGAGGCCGCGAGCGGCGACCGCGCTTCGGATCGATTTGCGTCGTGATTGCCCACGGGGCGTTGGGGACTATATTGGCAGCCAGAGCACCAATGGAAGTTACCGAAGTTGCGAACCACGCGACGAGCAGCGCTGTCATGGCGCGGCCGCAGGCAGAGCCGTCGCGTCTTTCTGACAAGATCCTGGGCATCGTCGACCGCCATCGGCGCGTGCTTTTTCTGGCGGTGTTCGCGATGTATCTCGCCGGTTTCAACGGGCAGTGGCGCGTGGAGCGCGACAGCGCGCTGTACCTCAGCCTGGCGCAAATCTCAGCATGGGGCTGGGCTATTCCTATCGTGGAATTGCCCATCATCTGGCGTATCCCGGGCTGCCTCTGCTTTTCGCGGGAATCTTCAGGCTCCTCCATACGCAGAGCGTCGTGCCGCTGCTGATCGTGATGCTCCTCATGGGATGGGCGGCGCTGGGGCTGACCTACCGGCTGTTTCTGCTTCACTCGGACCGGCCGACCGCCGCGATGGTCACGCTCGGGCTGGGCATGACGCGGCTCTTCTACCGCTACTCGTATGAACTCCTGTCGGACATGCCGTTTCTGGTGGCGGTCATGGCGGTTCTCGTCGGACTCGAATCGATCGTCTTCGCGCACGGCGCGATCCAGCCCATCAGCCCCGATGGTTTGACTGGGTTTTTCTCATCGGCGGCCTGGGGATGGCGATGTCGATGCGCCCGGTGATGCTTCTGCTCCTGGCGGCGATTGTGATCGGCGTGATGTGGTCGGCGCTCGCGGGCGAAATTCCCCGCCTCTGGGCGGCTCTCATCGCTACGACAATTATCGTCGCCGCCGTGCTGTTCTACTGGAAACTCAACATTCGCCATCATCATGGCTCGCCCAGCGTGGGCGGGTACGAGGACTATCTGCTGAACGTGAAGTTTGCCAGCCTTTCCACGCTGCTGCGACAGATTTTCAAGGAAAATATTCCCGGCCTGCTCGAATCGTCGGGCGTCAAAGCGCTCTTCGGAGCGCCCTGTTTTTTGGAATGAATTCGCTGCTGTCGCTGGTGGTGATCGGCCTGTCGTTCTGGCTCCTGCGCGAACGCAAGCTCTGGGGCGTCTGGGCGATTGTCACGGTGCTGATGCTCTGCCTGTTCAAGCCGCTGGACCGTTATTTTCTCCCCGTGATTCCGCTTCTGGTCTTCGCGTGGTGGGACGTGCTGTCGAAGCTGAATCATCGGCTGCCGCCTCGGTGGGCCGACAAAGTCTTGCTGGGGCTGCTGATACTGGGAGGGACGACCAACCTGCTGCGGCTGGGTCAGATGGTGGCGTTCGAGCAACGGCGCGTGCCGTTCATCGAGCATTACCGCGATGGATGTTATGCGTCGTTGAGCAACGTCGGAAAGCTGCTGGAGACGCACGTCGGACCGCGCGACTGGGTGCTGGTCGAGCCGAAGTGCGCGCGCATTCTGACGTACATCAGCGGGCGGTATGCGCTGGAAAAAGGGGACACCGTCCTGCTGGGACCCAGGCAACCGGCATTCGCGCTGGAGGGGTTCTTTGACGAATCGCGCCCGGCGTCTGGCGAAGCAGTTCACGCCAGCACGCTGCAGGCTGAGTTGAGCAAGCGGAAACTGAAGCTCGGCGCGCCGCTTGGCGAGCCCGTCCAGGGGCCCCAGGACGGCCAGCCGTGGGTTCTCCATCGCGTCGACAAGATCAACTGAGGAATCAATGAGCAGCCCGGCTTCGGCGGAATCGTCTGGTGAACACCCTGCGGCGCATCGCGAATTCGTGGGGCCGCCGGAGAAATATGACCTGGCCAGCGCGGGTCAGTTCAATCTGCTCACAGCGCTGGGCCTTCGCCAGCAACATACGCTGTTGGATATTGGCTGCGGCTCCCTGCGCGGCGGCCGACTGTTCATTCCCTACCTGGAGCGCGGCAAATATTTCGGCATCGAGCCCGAGCAATGGCTCATCGATCAGGGAGTCGAAACTGAACTTGGCGGGGATCTGGTCGCGATCAAGCAGCCGAGCTTCAGCAATGACACGAATTTCACGCTGACCGCCTTTGGACGCAAGTTTGACTACATGCTGGCACAGTCGATCTTCTCACACGCCACCCAGGCGCAAATTCGCCGCTGTTTTTCCCAGGCGAAACAGGCGCTGGAACCTTCGGGCATCTTCGCGGCCACCTATTTCCCTGGAGAAACCGACTATGAAGGCGCCGAATGGGTTTACCCAGGCAGGGTCTGCTACACCGTTGAACATTTCGCCAAACTCGCGGCTGACGAAGGGCTGCTCTGCCGGCCGCTGAGCTGGACGCACACCAATCAGCAGAAATGGGTCGCGATCACCCATCAGCAAAACGCCGATGCGCTACCAGACATTGCCGATGCGGCGCACATTTCGGTGCTCGAACACGAGGTGGGCGCGGTGAAGGGACGGCTCAACGATCTGCAGAAATTGCACGGCCTGAAGCTGCTGAAGAAAATAAACCGGCTGTTCAAGGGCGGTTGACGGCGGGAAAACGAATCACTTCGGCTCAATCGCGATGAGCATCATGTGGCACGCCCGCAACATCCGGGGGTTGGTTGTCGCGAGGCGCGATCGGTGCGCCCGTCGATTCAAAGAGCACCGCCTGTGCGTCGCGCAAATCAAACAGTTCGCGTTGCCTCGCGAATTTCCGCGCCCATTGGAGAATCGCCTCGCGCCGCGAGGCGGCGCGCGTGTTGGAAAACGACCACACGATCCAGAACCGACGAGCGGTGATGGCATCCGCGCGGGGAAGCGACCAATGGAGACGCGGGTCATCGGAATTCCAATAACATTCAAATTCGCATTGCTCGAGAACAAACAGCGCGTCGTCGCTCCTCACTTGCCGTGCGAGGTGCTCCGCGAGCGGCCGCATGTGGCCGCGGTTGCGCGGGTGAACGATGTGAATGGCCGCCGTTATCAGCGCAGTGATCAGCACGTATGCAGGAAGCGCCAGCGTCGCCTTTCGCAGCCGCAGCGGCGCCTGCGAGAAGATCCATTCAAACCCGATGACGGCCAGGAGCAGCATCGATCCGCTGAGAAAGAGGGTGAGCCGGGCCCCGTCAAACGGGTAGCGGTGTGCCGCCGCCGCGACGATCGCAATCGCCAACGGACCGGCAAGGATCGCCAGCAACTGCTTCCCGCGCGTGCGGTAGAGCGCCACCCCGCCCGCGACCGCGCCGACGAGAACCGCCGGTCCCGCAAGGGGCAACGCGTAATTGCAAAGCGAATGCACATGGCGCAAGCCACCACGGCCACTCCCAGGGTCGGTGCAGATCAAGAAATTCGCTGTCCCAATAATGGACCAGCGCATGGCTTTGCTGCACCCGTACCGAAAGAGCAAAAACGCAGAGAAACGACGCCGCCGGCGGAACATTCAGCAGGACATAACGGATCCACCCGTCGCCGGTTGCCGAAACAGTCTCGGGAAGCAGCGCGAGGCTCAGCGCCGCGAAAATCAGGACGGTTGGATAAGAGAACCACATCGCCAGCGTCGCGGCCAGCGCCACCCGAAGCAGCCGGGTCGAAGCTGGCAGTCCGCGCCGCTGTCCCGCCGCCAGCAGCGTCAGTAAGAGCGCGACGAAAAGGTCCAGCGCATATGGCTTGGCTTCCGACGCGTGCCAGATCAGCCGATCTCCAAGCGCGAAGCATGCCAGGGCCAACGCGTCCCATGGCGCAGTCAGCAGCCGCCGCGCGAGGAGAGCGAACACGCAAAGCCCTCCGATCCCAGCCAAGAATGGGAGCAGGCGCATGGCGTACTCCGAGCCGCCCGCCAGATTGAAAACCGCTCGCTCGGTAAGCAAAAACATCGGCGGCGCCGCCTGCTCAAAATCGAGCGGACCCAGGAGTTGCCGGGCGGTGTGGCTGCGAATGTTGAGAACAATCGCGGACTCGTCATGCCAGTAGGATTGATCCGATGCGTATTGCGCCACCCGGCAAACCACGCCAATGAGCAGCGCCACAAGGAAGAGCGATTTTCCCAATCGCGTTGAGCCGCCGGCGCCGATGACCCTGCGTCGCAGCGCCTCACTCAGTGGGGATTCGACAGCCGCCGACATTCCGTCCGATTTCACAACCTGTTACTGAGACTTGCAAGGACAGATTTGCCGAAGTCGTCGGATACCCGGCGACGATGCGGGCGAATCTCGACAACGAAGAGCCCGGCCCGAAGCCGCAAGCAAGTCCCGCGCGCGCGGGAACTTTTACCACGGGCTGCAAGGGGGCAAACAGCCGCTTTACAATCCGGGACAACGGGAGTGACCGCCGGGCGGTCAACCCTCGTTTGCCGCTCGGAATCAGCGATTGGCTTTACACAACTTTACAGAATTTTACGTATTCGAGCGATGCGTAAATAACAAAAAATCGCTTGCCTTACGACAAGCAACAGATATGCATTGCCGCTTATTCGGTGCTCGAATTCATCCTCCTACCTCCTCCCCTCGTACTCAGGGGGAAGATCGAGGTGGGGGGCGGAACGGAAGATGTAATATTTCGGCACGTGCTTCGGCACATGAAAGACCTGACCGTCGACCGAGGATCGCAGCCTTCGAGCCATGGGAACGCAGCGTAAACCAGAGAACTTGGATGGTGAAGAAGCTGGCAGCTGGCCTGACTGATGGCTGGCCCCTTTCCTTTCCCCGCTCTCGCGTTACTGGGGGTTTTCTACAGAGCCCTGATGACCGGGTGACCCCCTTCGCATTTCCCCGACAAGCGGCGGGAGAGCTGGACGAGGGCTCCGGTGGCGATGTTGGTGATCCCCGAGACGGCGTGGACGCTGGCGGAACTGGTCTTGTTCAGAATGGTCGTCCCCGCCTCGGCGTCCAGCGCGAGCGAAGCGTTGTCGGATGTGCCGCTCAATGTGAGCGTTCCGGTTCCGATTTGCGTCAGACTGACGGTTGCGTTGCCGTTGCGGATCGCGCCGGAGAACGTGCCCGAGCCGTTGGCGGTTCCGATCGTCAGGGACGAAGCAGTCGCCGATGAATCGGTGACCGTTCCGCTGCCGGCTAGGAGGTTGAAGCTTTCGCTTTTGTCCGCCATGTCGAACGTGCCGCCGCCAAGGGTTACGCCAAAGGGCGTGAGCCCGATCACCGGAAATCAGTGACGTCGCGACGTCCCGTTTTCCGTTTAAAACAGGTGCCATTTTCACTGCGTCGCGACAACTTTCACTGGCGCGTTGTGGGGGTCCGGGCATCGGTAAAGTGCGCCGTCGCCTGGATCATCTTCATTAGCTGCCGGTCGTAGATTGAGGAGTTCGAAGCGTCAGAGAGTTTCTCTGCCAGACTATGTATCAGTGGATCTACCGAATCCCATGGTCCGTCCCAAGGGAAACGTCGCGCTGCGGCCGCCAATGTCCCGACAGCAAGCGGCCGAACGACCTTTGGCTCGTGCGCAAGCCGACCAACTTGCAGATCGCCCTTACCCGATCGGTAGAGGCGGTAGTTGGACCGCCGAAAACCAAAACCCGGACGAAGACACTTTGAAGCACCGGGTCTCTCGTCATCGCCAATTGGCGCTCGATAGCGTCGTCCGATCCGCCCACGGCCGCCAACAGGCGTGCTGCTGCAGCCGAGAGGAGAGGGTTGGGATCTTTTAGAAGCGATTCGAGCCGAGGGCGCGCTCGCTGCAGGTTGGCCGGGTCGAATAACTGCGAGTTTTGCCGCACAAAGTGAATGGCGGGCTCAACTTGGCTTGCCCACTCCGATGGAATCAGAATAGCCGGACAGAACCGGTATCGACCCGGGAAGCCGTTATTGACACGGCAAACCAATGTACCTCCGTGCTCGAATGGCGAGTAAAATTTTTCGGACACGCCGGGGTCGGGCGCGTTAGCACCGCCGATAGTCACCTCCTCGAACCTCTCCACGCAACCTGGGTTTCCCGAGAGAACCGAGATCAGATGCACCGTTCCGCCGACAATTGATCGTTCGAGCGAGGCAGGCGGCGGAACGGGAAATGCCTGCCCGTCCTCGGACATCGCGAGATCAACGCGCTCTGTGTACCCGCAACGGTCCGGCGTGATCTGTAAAACCGCCCATCCGTCACCATTGCGGCCGTCGATTTCCAAAGGGTTGAAACGTGCGATGTCACACGCCATGCGCACTGCGCACCCAGGTGAATCCTGTCCTAAAGACGCTGTTTCAGACTGAGCAGACGCCGCTAAATGCGACTCTCCCGAAACAAGCGTGGTGAAGATGAGAAATGCACGCACAGAGAATCCGCACATACTCTCTCCTAGAAATTGTCCTGTATGGGGTTGCCGACACCCGCGAGGTTCAAATTCGCCGGATTGGCAATTTCATCGTTGAGCAGCGCGCCGCTCAATATCGGAGCATCCGTAGGGGGCGAGCCGCCGTTTGCATCGCCGTTTACTATTGCGACTTGCGTGTTGGGATTGGCGGCCGCCGAATTCACGTTCAAATGCCAACCCGTCTCCTTCAACGGGGCAATTACCGTGGTAACGTGCTGATTGGAATCTGCCACGCCCACGACCAGAAAATCTCGAAAAACGTCGTCGATTGCTAAGCTTGCAAGGGAATAGGTTACCGTGCCGACGACATTGCCATTTGCATCATCTGCATTGAGGGTCAACGATTGCTTCCAGCCAATTAGTGACGGCGTGTCAATTGTGCTGGGTTGTGCGACCCCGTTGGCGTATTGCACGGAATTGCTTGTCAATGGGTCGTTGAAATCGTTGCCGGGCTGAGCGTAAAGCGGCGTGCTGCCGACAGCCGAGTCGTTGAGAAGCGTCGGGACCTGAATCGTGTAGACCTCCGTGGGAGCGACATTCGCAATTCCTCCCCCATTAACGGCTGCGCCCTGAACCGGGTTTGCGTATGTCACCACGCTCATCGAGTTGACAGCGTTTTGCACAAAGCCGATTCGTAAGGCAGTGAGCTGGGGCGCATTAGGATCGATGCCGGCTGGGGTGAGTGTCGCGCTGCCTTGAATGGTGACCGCTGACGCCGCGTTATTCACGGCGGTGTCTACGGTGTAACTCTCCTTTGGACCGTTATTAACCGACGCGTAATTCCCAGCCGGCTGCACGGTAATGCTAGACCCGCTGAACCAAAATACCGTTGCCCCTTTTTTGCCGAGAACGAACCCGCCAACTTGCCGGAGCACGCTGCCCGAAACCCGAACCGAGGCGTCGCCAACAGCCGCGCTGACGCCGAGGCCAAAAACTGAAACGTACTGCCACGAGCCGTCCGTGGGGAGGGTAAAGCTTGGGGTACTGGGTTGTGTCGGGACGGGCGATGAGGGCTGTGACAGTGGTTCCGACGAAGGGGCTCCCTCGCCAAAACCCAAACGACCGTCTGGGTTGTCCAGCGTCACCGTAAGGCCCGATGGCCCGTCGCCAACCATCTGCACCGCCGCGCCAAGCTCGGGCTGGTTCGGCGGGATATCGGGACCCTCCGCCGGTGTGCCGAGCATAACAATATCGTCATTCGTTGCCGGCGTGTCGTTGAACTCGACGGCCACGGTATAAACATGCACAACGACATCATACACCGCCTGGCTTTCTGAGTACTCTCCGGCCACCACCTGCAAATCGAAGTCGTAATTCCCGCCCGTCGGCGTCAGCGTTACCGAGTCATCGGCGGCTTGCGTAACGGTCCCGCCGTTCTTACTTGCGCTTGCCCCGCCGATCGTCCACGGCAACGACGCTCCGCTTGCAGCGCTGGCATCTTCGTGCAGATTGATCGTCGCATAGCCTGCTGAACTGCCATCGGAGTTCAGCACCTCAGGCACGTAGAGGTCCACCGGCGTGCCGCTCACGGCAGTTACGGTATTCGACGAGTGGCTCGCGTCGGACACGGTTAGCGGAGGAAGCAGCTGTTCCAATTCAGGTGATAAAAGGGGGCCATAAGCCAATCTTTCCGCATCAGCCATCAGCCCTTCCTCGGCGGCTTCGATTTCTTCGGCCGGCCGATCGGGCGCAACGAGCTGTCACTGCCCAGCGCCTTGGCCGTCCGCTGCGACCAGCGATCATCGCCGTAGGGACGGCCGCGAGCAACCGCGCGGCGCAACGCGGCCAGCTCTACCTCGCTTTCCGCCCGATTGACCAGAGTCACCCATCTCCCTGGCATCTCCACCGGCCAGGGCGCCAGAAACCGGGCGATCGCGCTGCTGCGGTCATCCCTCGCCCAGAGCGAACCCCATCGCCAGTCCTGCGCCTTGGCCACGAGACTGGCCCGCAGCGCATTCCGCTCCACATACCGGCAGACACTCAGGAAATGCCCGTCCCGCTGAATCGGGAAGCTCCGGAAGCGGCCCTGATACAGATGCCCGCGCCCGACACTGTGGCGATGGGCATGCCAGCGGGCCGCGTGGGTCATGGTGAGCCACTGCATGAAGCGGGACAATTGGCCGTCGGTCTTGGGATAGAGCACCAGATGAAAGTGGTTGGGCATCAGGCAATAGGCGCAGAGCCGTATTCCCCGATGCAGATCGATCGCCTCGATCAGCACCTTCTCAAACGCCTGATAGTCTCCATCATCCTCGAACAGCTTGACCTTCCCCGGAGTGCGGTTCATCACGTGATACGCCAAGCCGCCGGGGGAGAATCGGGGTTTACGGGCCATTCAGGGAATGTACCATCCACTCAACCGACGGGAAAGGCTGATGACCCCTTTTCATCACCTGTTCCTGAATCTCCGCGATCCCCCGCAGAACGGTATTACGCGACATCCCTGTCTCCGCCGCGACGATACTGACGCCGCCCCGGCCCATTGCAAGTGCCTCGCAGCCAGCCCAACGCCGTCGAAACTGTTCGTTCATCGCACCGGCCAGTGTATCATACTTGAATTGAACCGTGATGCTCACGTTACGCACCTCCGTGTACGTACCGTCCATAGCCATGCAAATTGCAGACCAATTGTTTAAGTTATTTTGTTACAGTCCCTTATCTTCTGGAACAATGCCCATAACACCGCGAATCTTTCTGCTGTGTGCGCTGATGATCCTGATTAAGTCGCCCCGGCAATCGGGCGCTGCCGCGCGGCGCAGTCACAACTACCGATTACCGTTGACGATACCACGCCCTTGCAGGGGGCGAGCGATCCGATCGCCGACGGCGGCAACGGCGGTCCCGATCTGGACTTGGGATACAACAATTATCTGGATTTGGTGATCGCCGCGGGCTCGGCGGCGCATCGCGACATCAACGTCGCGTATGTCTGCACCCACGCGCCGGGCACGACCGCGCCACAGATCATTACGATCCCGGCGGCCAAAGTCATCGGAGACGGCGGACGCCACACCTACCGGATCGACATGAGCCTGCAGGTCTGGTGGCGGGGACGCGTGCAATCGATCGCCGTCGAGCCGCCGGCAAAATTGGTGTCGGCCAAGGTCGGGGATGACGAGCCGCAGCAATTCGGGCTGACCTTCGAGTTGCCCGACTGGCGGGGGCAGAAATCCGCGCAGTCGAAGCATTTTCGGATCTACTGGGGCAAAGGGCTCAGCGAGAACTTCACCGCCGGGCAGGCCCACGGCACGCTGCGCAACTTCGAGGAATGCTGGCAATATTACATCAAGGCCCTCAAGCTCAAGCCCCCCTACTCTCTTCCCGGCCAATCTCCCAACCGCCTCTACAAAGTGAACATTACGACGCACCAGGGCGGATACATGACCGGCGGCGGCGTGGTCAACATCGATCCCACAGGCCTGCGCGTCGATCCGCCAAGCTGGGTCATCCCGCATGAATTGATGCACGCCTTCCAGGAGGCGCAACACGGCGGCATGAGGGGAATGTGGTGGGAGAGCCACGCAAACTACGGCCGGGAGCGCTACCTCATGTACTTCTACGCCCAGCAGTCGGACAACCCCAATGTCGCCAACACCGTACCCGTCAGCGGCATCGATCCGTATTTCTCCACCATGAGCCAATGGTATCCCGCGCACGGGCGCGACTATTACCTCTGCTGGCCCATCTGGACGTATCTGGATGAAAATCCCGATTTGCTGCCGGGACTTTCCGATGGCTTTTCGGGCCGGCTATGGCAGAGCATTCACGAGAAGGAAAATATCTTTGACTGCATCCGCCGGCTCGACCCGCGGCTGGACATCAAAGCCGCTTTGGGAAACTATGCCCGCCGGTCGGTGACGTGGGCATTCAGCAACGGGTCGGCGATGCGGCGGGCGTGCGAAGACTTCCGCGCAAATCCCGAGAACCGCAGGTTGATCTGGCCCGATCTGCTCCCCGTGCCCTATGCTTCCGGGCGCTTTCGGGTTTCCCCCGAGAAAGCGCCCAATCCGGGCGGGTACACGGTTCACGAACTGGTTCCCGCCGAGGGTCATTGGGGCAGCCGGGTGGCGGTGGAATTTCACGGCTTGCCGGACAAGTCAGTTGCCGCCGACTGGCGGGCGTGCATTGTCGCCCGGCGGCGCGACGGCACTGAAGCCGCCGCCTCGCCTCTCTTTGACAAGGGAACGCAGGCGCTCTCGCTGCCGGCCGATACCGATCGCGTTTTTCTGGTCGTGATCGCCACGCCCGACCAGTTTGTCTGGTGGGAGCAGGACGACATGCAATTCCCCTGGCGCACCCACCCTTCCCGGCGCCGGCTTGCTTATGACGTGAAAATCAGCGGAGCCGTTCCGGCGCTGGAGCAAATCCCTCGGCGCCAGATGTTCCCGGCCGGCCGCACTCCAACGGCGGCGGTTTCGTCGCGAACACCGCTCATGTGGCCGACAGCGCCTTCGTCGGGCCCAACGCGATGGTGCTGGACAACGCGCGCGTCGAAGGTTCGGCGCACATCGAGGACTTCGCCGAAGTGCGCGGCAATGCGCAGGTGAAGGACAACGCGATTCTCAGCGATCACGCCCTCGTCAAGGACGACGCGGTGATCGACGGCCATGCCCGCGTCCGGGACTACGCGTTTATCACCGAGAATGCGCATCTCGCCGACGATGCCCGCGCGCTGCAAACCGCGGAGGTCAAGGACCACGCGCTCATCAGGGAAAATGCCACGGTCGAAGGGTGCGTTCAGGTGTGGGGAAACGGGCAGGATGGCGCGGCATCGCCGGGCATCGACGGCGACGCCGTGCTCACTGCCGACTACGGCGGGCCGCATCACGCCGGCAACGGCTTCCAGACCGGCTTTGTCCCGTATCAGGCTTGCCCGCAGGAATGGATTGACCAGCGTCACGCCCCGCCGCATCGATGGGTGAGTTATGACTTTGATGCGCCCAACGAAAGCCTGGCGCTCGATGGCCCGGGCCTCAACGATGGCATCCTGATCGGCCATCCCCATTGGGAAGCCGGCGGGGGACGGCATAGGGGCTTTCTCACGTTCGATGGAAAGACGCAGGCGGTACTTCTGGAACGAAGCGTGGCGGATATGCGCATCGCAAGCATCACGGCGTGGGTTCGCCGGGAGAGCGGCCCGCCGGATCAGCCGGTTTGGTTCATCGGCTCCGAGACTTCGGACGCAATTCATTTGACGCCCGATGACGGACACGGCCGTTTCGCGCTGATCGCCCGCAAGGGAGGCAGCATTCACACGTTGGCCAGCCGACATTTCACGACGATCGGGGCGTGGACGTATGTAGCGGTGATTCTCGACGGAGTGAACGCCCGGCTGGTGATCGACGGAGTTGTTGAGGCTGATGGTCCGTTCCCCATGACGCTGGCCGATTTCCGGCCGCCGGCCGCCAAGTCGCACTGCTATCTCGCCCGCCCGGCGGATTCCAGCCGTCCCTGGTTTCATGGGTCGCTGGATGAAGTGCGGTTCTGGTCCGCGGCGCTGTCCGATGATCAGGTAAAGCAAGTTGCGGGCGGACAATCGTTTTAAAGAGATTGAACCACGGATGACGCTGTCGGCGGCAAGCAGGGCAGAATCATTTGACTTAAGTTCGGCAAAGCGAGGGTTGAGGGTGTCAGGGTTCAGGGTTCAGGGTTCAGGGTTCAGGGTTCAGGGTTCAGGGTTCAGGGTTCAGGAGTGAAGAGAGCCCGTATTTCCTGTAACTGTTTACCGTCAGCAGCGCACAGATAGCAACTTTGCTGGGATTTTGAGATGCCCAATGCGCGCCATTACGTCTCGCGGCCCGTTTCCATGCTGTGATTCTCGGTCATTTTGCCACGGTAAACAGTTACTATTTCCTGGAAAGGAAAGGGGGTCATCAGTCATCAGCCTTTCCCGTCGGTTGAAAATGCGAAGGGGGTCAGGCCGTCACCCCAGCTTCCTGGCTGGGAACGCGGAACGCGAAGGGGGTCACCCGGCCCGACCCCCTTCGCATTTTCTTGCTTTTGCATTCTCTGTGGGCTCTGTGGCCTCCTCCCTCTCTGTGGTTGTTTTTGTAGATCAGTCAATCATTGATTTGCACGCGTCGTTGCAGAAGCTACCAATTCAACTTTGCTGCTCACGCCTCGATCCGCTTTCTCCAAACGGCGGGCACCAGTTCCCAGGCCGACTGGTACGTCATTTCCAGCGGGACCGGAACATACCTCCTGGGATCCAGAAATAACGGCATGTCGATCAGCGTCCGCCCAATCGCGGTCGGCTCGACGTATGCCTCCAGCATTTCACCCCCAACATAGCTGGCCAGCGTCAGGGGTTTGTCTGGATCAAACTGGAGACGTTCCACCGATGAATCCTGCCAGATCGCCGCATGCAATCCGCCCGGATCAAATCTCCCCGGCGGAAACAGGTCGACAATCAGCAGATGGACGCCGGCATCGAGCAGATCTGCTGCCTTCTCCGTGAATTTACTTAGCGCATGGCCCGAGGACTTGTTTCCCGGTAAAACAATTTCAATCACCGCGACCACACGGTCGTTCGATGAATGGCGAATCGCAAGCTTGCTTGCCCTTCGGGCGTAGATGTCAACCTCGGCGCTGGCATGGAACGCGACCACCGGCGGTCGTTCTGCAACTGCTGTTGCCCCGATGCTCGACGAAGGGCCGTCGTCCATGGCATCGCGTTCTTCCTCATGATCAGGTGTCTCCAAGGTCACCACATCCGGTCCCCAACCGCCGGCAACCTGCTCGGCCATCGCGTAGAAACCTTGAGGAAGCTGACCCGAGTTCAATAGCCGTGCGATCTCCTGAATCCAGCTTTGATGAAAATGGTGAAACGTCCCGGAGTTTACTTTTGTCCAGTCGTGGATCGGCATAGCGTTACCTCACGCGATCCGCAGTTCCCGGCACAATGGCGGATCACATGGCGGGAATATACCAAGGCCGCGCGCGACAATCAGCCGAGATCCATCGGTTGATCTCCCTGAAATCATCGCGCGGCGGCAACCGCCTCACCGCGTGCCTCGCGGCGGCGCGTGCGCAGGAAGCGGAGGAATTCCTCCATGCCCTGGCCGGACTTGGACGACACTTCCATGATCTCCATCCCTGGCCGGACCGACTGGATGTTTCGATGGGCCGCGCCGCGATCGAATTCGACAGCGTCGGCAAGGTCGATCTTGGTGATGATCGCCACGTCGGCGCTGTTGAAGATCGTCGGGTATTTCAGCGGCTTATCCTCGCCCTCGGTGGTCGAGAAGAGCACCAGCCGCATGTCCTCCCCCAGATCGAAGGTCGCGGGACAGACGAGATTGCCGACGTTTTCGATAAACAGAAAATCCAGCTCGCTTTCGTTCCAGCCATTCAGGGCGGCGCGCACCATCTCGGCTTCGAGATGACACAGTGTGCCGGTGGTGATCTGCTTTACCGGCGTTTCGCTGCGGGCCAATCGGCGCGCGTCGTTGTCGGTGGCAAGATCACCCACAAGGGCCGCGACGCGAAATTCCTCGCGAAGCATGGTCAGTGTTTTTTCGAGAAACGCCGTTTTTCCCGAGCCGGGACTCGAGACAAGACTGACGACGAACACGCCGGCGCTGCGAAAGCGATCGCGGAGTGCGCGGGCGACGACATCGTTCTGCTTGAGGACCTGCTGGCGCACCTCAACGAGGCGGGTTTGCTGACTCATTCGCGAATCTCCATTGCAGTGACTTCGAGTTCTCTGCCGCTGGTAATTTCAGGGGTGGGCGTGCCGCATTCAACGCAGGATATGTCCGTCGTGGACACGACGGCGCGTTCCACCGCGCAATTTGGACAATATGCCCGCAACTCCGTCTCCACAATGACCAATCTCGAACCGGCCAGCTCGGTGTTTTCAGCAGCCAGTTCGTATGACCCGAGCAACGCTTCCTTGACGACGCCGCAAAGGGGCCCAAGTTTGAGATGGACTGCCAGCACCTTGGCGCCGCCGAGACTCTCGGCCTGTTCGATCGCAGTCTCGACGATCGACATCGCGATCGATAATTCATGCATGCGTCCCCGCGGTCACATATGGCGGATCTTCATGTAGCGAATGAGCTCCGGCAGCATCCAGATGGCCACGCCCGCAACGAGCACGGCCGCAATGATTCCACTGATTTCCCAGCCATTGAGGCGGGACATGACATCGCTCGCGTTTGCGAGCACTTTCATATCGGTGAGCATGACGATATCTCCTGTTGTGCCTCGTTCGAAAGCAGGCTTTTGGAGAGGATCCGATGGACCAGATCGCGGATCATCGGGACCGCGAGCGGCACTGCCGCTCTCACTGGGGGGCTCAGTTCCAACGCGACCTCGTCGTCGCCCGGCAGCGGGGAAGGTTCGCAGCCCACCACAAAAACCCGCGGGATCTTTCCGCCCATGGACGCCGCGGTCCGAAGCACCTTGGCCGGGTCCATGCTATGTGCATCAATGGACGTCTCCATCGCGGCGGCGTCTGCAAGAACTGGAGCCAGATCCGGCTCAAGAACAAAAAGCGTTCCCGGCGCGTGGCCCTGCTGGCTTGCGTCCACGAAAATTGCAACATCGTAATTATTAAGCAACGCGTAGGCCAAATCGACGCCGCGAATGCCAAAGTCCTCGACGTGGATGCTGTCGGGCCAGGGAACCTGCGCCAGCAGACGGGCCACCTCGACGCCGAATGCATCGTCTCCCAAAAAGATATTCCCGATGCAGGCGATGAGGATCCGCGGCGCGCTCACGCGGCGCCTCCCTCGGGAGCGATGGTTCCATGGACGTCGAATGTAAACTTCAGCTCGTCCTTGGTGATCAGCAGCCCGGCGGCCGCGGACGGACGATGAATTTTATAATGCGATTGGAGTATCTGAAACGAACCGCTGAGACGGACCTCACCTTCAAGCAGGGTGAGCTGTGCGTCCACCTCCTCGGCCTTGGTGACGCCGCGCAGCGACAAATGCCCCTTGAACTGCACGCGGAACCAACTGTCGGAGAGCTGGGTGACGGTGGCATCGGTGGCCTTGTAGCGCACCATCGGATAGGTGGCCACATCGAGCATCTCCATCATGGTGTCCTGAATCTCCTGCTTGTCCTTCAATCGAATCGGATCGACCGACTCGAGCGAATGGGCATTGACCACCAGGTCGAGCGCTGGCTTGTCCCCGGCGCAGGGGAAAAATTGAGATTGCCGGTGAAGTCCTTGATTGCAATCGTCGGATTGTGGGCGAACGCCCAGAGCATCCCGCTGGCAAATGCCTGAACAGTAAAACGGCTGCGAGAGGAGTCAAAAGCGTATCGAGTCACCTGGTCGCTTCCTTTCGCGGAACCGGGGATTACATCGAGCGCACTTTAAGATAACGCTCCACGTCGGGCAGGATTCCCGCGAGGCCGTTCTTGAGCGATCCGGCCAGATCGGGGACAAATCGCGACACGCCATCGAGCACCGTTTTTCGGACCTGCGGGTGTGTCATCACCAGCCCAACGCCCATCAGCAGCAATGCCATTCCCCCCGCGACGCACAGCACATCTCTCGCCTCTGCAGCCTGCGGATCAAGGTTTTCATTCATGATAAGACTCCTTCAGCGGCCTAAATTGCGGCCATTAGGACACCTGTTCAGAAGATGCGTCGCGCCGATCCGGCGCCAGCTCGACTTCATCCACCCCAAAAAAGAAACGATGCCCCGGCTGCCCGGTGTGTCCAAAATCCCGGCCCGGATCATCGTCGATTGTAACCGCAAGATGAATCTTGTTCTCGAAATCCTGTTCGATGGAAGCGATTGTGGCGATCTTCCCGGCCAGGGCCAGATCGAAGATATCCGCGTTGCCGCGCGGCGCAGGACAACGCGGTCGCCGCGCTTCAATTCGATGCCGGCCGAGAGCGCGCTCTCAAGCTCACGTTTTTCGGCCATCGGATCCCAGTCGTTCATGATTTGTCTCCGCCGGCAACTGTCCGAAGCCCACGCAAGGTTCCGTGGAGCGACGCCATCTGGTCCTGTCCCAGCGCATCGGTGCGCTGGAGAATCCGTGCCGCGCCCTCATCCGACCCGGCAACGGCGAGTTTTTCATCGTCGGTAAGCGTCATGATCCGCAAGCTCAGGATTTCGTCGATCTCGGTGGAATCGTACAGATTGCCCGGACTCTCCGGCGCAATCTGCGGATAGTCATAGAGGATAATCGGGGACGCAAGCACGGTATCGCGATCCGGCTCGACGCCGACGAGCACCGGCCAGGAGCCGATGTTGCGCAGCTCGCCGGCAAAAGGCAGACAACCGGGAGGCGGATCGATTGACGAGGCAAACGCGCCGCCTTCGACGCTCAGGATCGTGTGCGTGGAGGCCAGCGAATACAACTGGGCGGCGTCGCGCGGCATGCTCTGCGGACCCGGCATCGGCGATAGATTGATCACGCGCACACTAATCTGGAAGAGATCATCCGCCTTCTTCGCGGCCGACAACTCAGCAACTCCGCCGAGCGCTTCCTGGCGGCGCACCAGCACGGCAACAATTCTCCCGTCCTCCCTGCGCAACGGTTCGATTTCCTCGCTGGGGGAAAACGCAAAGGGATGAGTCATGGTGCTCTGCGTCAGCCGGCCGAGCGTGAAGGATTCGACTGCAACTTCGCGCTCGCTTGCCTCCTGCCATGTCTGATAGATCTTGCCGCCCACGCGAAGAGAATCGACCGGGCGGTAGCCCAGGTGCATGCTTTGCCGTTCCCTCTCCTGGTACTGCGGGAGAGGGGCATCTTGAGGGTGATTCTCCGCGTCGAAAGCCTTTCGACGTTCGAAATCACCCTCACCCCAGCCCTCTCCCGGAGTACCAGGAGAGGGGGAAAGGGCGGAAACTCCGCTGGCGGGCAATTCGTCCACCGGCTCTGGCAGTTCGCCGACCACTCGCGTCGTCAGGTGCAAAAAACGCACGCTCGCCCGCAGCAAGGTTGCCGCGGGACCCTCGACCAGACATTGCGTCTGCATCACGCACGACTCGGCTCCCTGCCGGACCAGATCGCAGCTTTCCGGATAGAGGCCACCGAAAGTCCATCGCTGGTGATTTTTCACCGACGGACGATACGGGTAGAGAATGTACCCTTCATACAAGACGGCATTGACGATCTTCTCAAGCAACTCTCGATTCATGGCACCACCCCTTCGTCTGCCTGGCAGAGCAATTCTTCCACGGCCTGCTCCCATGTCGGGATCGCGCGTTGCGACTTGTATTGTGACAGCCGGTTAAACACGTCTTTCCGCAGGCAGAGCCAGGCGACGTTGGGATAATAGAGGTCCATCATCTTTGTCCAGACATCGATCGGCAGGCGGTACGCGGCCTCTTTCTCCCAGGAAATCTGTCCCACCTGCATGCCGCCGTCCTGCGTTCCGTAGAAAATCGTTCCGCTGAAGAGCAGAACCAACGGCACTTCCCCCTCCTCCAGCGCGTAGAAATACTTGGTAGCGCCAAGGGTCAGGTCGTAACTGCAGGGCACGGGAAGATCCACCAGCGTGCTGCCGGAAAAGGGCGGGACGACCACGGCGGCGTGGGTCCAGAGCATCGGCCGCAGCGTCTGACCCCAGCGGCTCGGCGGGCCGAACAAGTCAGGAAGCATGCCCTGCTCGCCAGGAGAGTAGCGGCGTTTGGCGGGCTCGATGCGAATCTGACAGCGCAATGCGATGGCGTGAATCGGAGCCGTATTCTCCGCGTCGGTCACCCGGAGTTTGAAGATCAACTGCGGGGCGGCAGCGAAGGGCATCGCTTCGGCAAACTCGACGTGGAAATTCAGATCAGCCATTGGGGCGCGACACTGCAGGAAGGTTTCGTTCTTCCTCGCCCGGTGCTCCGGGGGAGGGTTGGGCCGCGGGCGGGCTTGGGTTCGGATTGGATCTCGCGCAGCTCCGCGAAAAACCGCGTGATCTCGCGCCAGACTTCAGTGCCTCCTGACAGCCCCGCCCACTTTAATCGAATCAGCCCGACAAGCTCATAACATTTGTCGATTGGAACCAGGTAGTAGTTGTGATCGTCCCCCACGCGGTTGACCAATAGCGCCTCGACATCCGGCTCCATCGTTTTCAGCACGGGATTGATCGCGACCAGTTCGTGCCACGATTCGAGCGGCAGCAGAGATTCGGTCGGCCCTGCCGGGCTCGGATAGAACGCGCAGACGCGCGCCGCCGGGGTGCTCTGAAAGAAAAAGGCCAGGTTGATCGGCACGCTGAGGCTTTCCCATTGCGCGTCGGTCATCTCAAAACGTTGGAGCCATCGCACCGTTCGCGGGACTCGGCGATATCGCGGGCTCTGCTGGCCGCTGAAGAGAATGGCGCACGCGCCGCACGCACAGAGCAGCTTGCGATTGGCCACTTCGACCAGATGCTCGTGCTCGCGGGCGATGTCCGCCCCGCACAATTCGCATCGTTCTTCGGCGTTGCGCCGCCGCGCAAATCGTCGCAACACGTCGAACGGCTTTTGGCCGGGCTGTTGGGGCAGTGCCACCATATTTGGGGATTCGCTCATCCTTTGAAAACCGGTAAAGCAAAACGCGACCGGTCGGGGGGTTGTGCAAATGCTTTCTCGTCGCTGGAAGTCGCGGCTGCGACCGCACCTTCGACCTCAATGGCGGATACATCCGGCGCCGCGTCGTAAATGGCCTTCTCGATCGTTGATTTCATGGTCATGGCCGACGAAGGGCAGCCCTTGCAGCTTCCCTCCATCCGCAGCCTGACGATCCCGTCCTCAATCGACAGCAGCTCGACGTTGCCGCCGTGCGAACGCAGATAGGGCCGCGATTTTTCCAGGGCGGTCTGCACCCGCGTCTCGATATCGAGCGGGTGGAGCCCGTAGAGCAACAGCGCGCTGCCCACCAACTCGTCGTTGGCGAGCTTGTCGAGCATGGCGCGGCCGCCATTCCCGTCATTGGCCATCGCGCTCACCATTTTCTCGATCGCCGCCCCGTGATAGTCCATCAGCGATTGAACGATCTCGCGGACCTTCGCTTTGGTGGCGGGGTCAGCGCCATCATCGACTTCCGTGAGAAGGGACTCCAACCTCTGCATTCTTCCGCGCAGCTCGCCTTCTGATTCATCGGGCACAATTCACCTTGGCGTAATGACGACTCGTCGCACAGCGGGTCGCAAGGAATCGCATCCGGCGGCGACCGCTTCTGGTCCCTTCTCCCGGTACCCCGGGCGAAGGTTAGGATGAGGGTGACTTCGAGCACCACGTGCACTCGACTTCGAAATCACCCTCACCCCGACCCTCTCCCGGCGTACCGGGAGAGGGGAATGCAGATACGCCTGATCCCAATGCATGGCACGTCACCCATGCTGCTGCATGCCGAACATGGGCGCGTGCCGCACTTCCAGCGTCTTTCCCTTGCCGACGTACATATGGACGCCGCAGGGAAGACACGGATCGAAGCTGCGAACGGCCCGCATGATGTCGATCCCTTTGAACTTGTCCGGACCGTTTTCCTCGAAGATCGGCGTGTTCTGCACAGCGTCTTCGTAAGGCCCGGGCGTGCCGTAAATGTCGCGCGGGTTGGCGTTCCACGGGGTCGGGGGATACGGATGATAATTGGCGATCTTGCCCTCACGGATCACCACGTGATGCGAGAGGACGCCGCGGACCGCCTCGTGGAAACCGCAGCCGATCGCTTCATCGGGCACCTTGAACTCAGTCCACGTCTTGGTTCGGCCGGCGTGCAGCTCCTTGAGCGCCTGCTCGACAAAATAGAGCGCCGAGCAGGCGGCATAGACCTGGAAGTACGTGCGAGCGCGATCGCGCTCGATCGCGTTGCTCCACTTGGGTATCTTCCACTCGAATTCAACTTCCGGCAGCATCGTCGTCTTTGGCAGATACATCTTGACGCTCTGCCCGGTGGACTTGACGTAGCCGAAATCGACCAGACCGGCCAGCGCCGTGGACCAGAGGCGGGCGATCGGCCCGCCGCCGGTGTCGAGCGCGAGGTGATCGCCGGTGCGCTTGTCCAGCCAGCGCGGAGACATGACCCAGGTGTAGTTGCCCTTGAAATTGCGCTTTTGGGGCTTGGGGATGGTGGTCTGATTCCAGGGATGATTGCGATCCACCGGATTGCCCAGCGGGTCCTTGGTCACGAACATCTCCTGCTCTTCCCAGCTTTCGTAGTAGCTGCTTCCCAGGAGAATGCGGATGTTCAGATTGATGTCGACCAGATCAGTGGTCACCAGCTTGCCGTCCACGACCACGCCGGGCGTGACAAACATCTTACGGCCCCACGCGGTCATGTTCTCATACTTGTAGTCGCAGTAATTGGGATCCTGGAACGATCCCCAGCAACCGAGCAGAATGCGGCGCCGGCCGACTTCTTCGTAGCCGGGCAGCGCCTCGTAGAAGAAGTCGAACAGGTCGTCGTGCAGCGGAACGACTTTCTTCATGAACTCCACGTACTTCATGAGCCGTACGAGGTAGTCGGTGAAGAGCTGGATCGTCGGCACGGTTCCCACGCCGCCGGGATAGAGCGTCGAGGGATGGACGTGACGTCCTTCCATCAGGCAGAACATCTCGCGCGTCATCCGGCTCATCGCCAGCGCCTCGCGATAGAACACGCCGGTGAAGGGGTTCAGCGCCCGCATGATGTCCGCGATGGTGCGGAAACCATGGAGGTTGGACCCGGCGGCAAGGGTCTGCTCCGCCCGGGCGAAGACGGAAGGGTTGGTCTCCTTGACCATCTGCTCGCAGAAGTCGACTCCGACAAGATTGTCCTGGAAGATGTTGTGGTCGAACATGTACTCGGCGGCTTCCCCGAGATTGACGATCCACTCGGCAATCGCGGGGGGCTTCACGCCGAACGCCATATTCTGCGCGTAGTTGGCGCAGACGGCGTGGTTGTCGCCGCAAATGCCGCAAATTCTGCTGGTGATGAAGTGGGCATCGCGGGGATCTTTCCCTTTCATGAAAATGCTGTAGCCGCGGAAGATCGACGAGGTGCTGTAGCACTCGGCGACGGTTTTCTTGTCAAAGTCGATCTTCGTATAGATGCCGAGGCTTCCGACGATCCGGGTGATCGGATCCCACGACATCTCGACCAGTTTCCCCGTTGCGGGGGGCGAAGCTTTGACAGGTTCAGTCATCGTTGTCATGGCGTGGGTCCTTTCAATGATTGTTTCCGTAGGAGGTGGGGTGATAACCGGTGGTCAGTTCGGGACGGGTGTGCCGCCACTTCGGTTCTTTGTTGACGGTGTGGTTAGTGATGCCGCGGAGTTTGCGAATCATCGCGCCGTAAACGCTGATGGTTGAACTCGAGAGCTTTCCGCCGGGCGGTTCGTCCATGAAGGGCATGAATTTGTCAGGGAAGCCCGGCATGGTGCAGCCGATGCAGATCCCGCCGACGTTGGGGCAGCCGCCGATGCCGGCCATCCATCCGCGCTTGGGCACATTGCAGTTGACCACCGGCCCCCAGCAACCGAGCTTGACGATGCACTTGGGCGACCCATATTCGTTGGCAAAATCGCCCTGCTCGTAGTAGCCGGCGCGATCGCACCCTTCGTGCACCGTCTTACCAAACAGCCAGGTCGGCCGCAGTTCCGAATCGAGCGGAATCATCGGCGCCAGTCCGGATACCTGGAAGAGCAGATACAGCAGCGTCTCCATGAAGTTATCCGGCTGAACCGGGCAACCGGGAACGTTAACGATGGGAAGCCCTGCCTTGGATTTCCAGTCCCAGCCCAGATAATCGGCCAGGCCCATTGCGCCGGTGGGGTTGCCCTGCATCGCGTGAATTCCGCCGTAGGTTGCGCAGGTTCCGATCGCGACAACCGCCAGCGCCTTGGGCGCCAGACGGTCGATCCACTCGCAGGTGGTAATCGGCTGGCCGGTCTTTTTGTCGGTTCCCAGCGCGGCCCAATACCCCTCGCTCTTGATCTTTTCGTTGGGAATCGAGCCTTCGACGACGAGCACGAACGGCGCTCCAAGGCGGTCTTCATCCGCCTGGTACCAGTAGCTCATGAATTCGTCGCCGTTCTCGTAGGCAAGGACGGGGTTGTGAACGTGGACCTTGGGAAGGCCGGGGATCGCTCCCAGGATCACATCCTCAATGCTTGGCTGCGTCGCCGCGGTGATGGAGACGGAATCGCCGTCGCAACCAAGGCCCGCAGTAATCCAGAGCACATGCACTTCCTTGACCGGCGACGGCTTCTGCGTCTTGCGGCCGTACGGGATGGTTTGCTCTGCCATGGGAACTTCTCCGATCTGCTCCGCCTTTGCGCGTCGAGCGGGCGGGGCCGGGTGTTGGGTCAACAGATTCTGGGCAACTGTTCTCCAGCCAGCATGGTGACGACGCGCGCGCCGCCCACCAGCGATTTCAGAATGACCATTCCTTTGTGGTCTTCCACCACATGCCCCACGACAGCCGCATTGCAGCCCAGCGGATGAGCGCGCATCGCGTCAAGCACGCGCGGCGCATGGTCCGGGGGCACCACCGCGATCAACTTCCCTTCATTGGCCACGTACAACGGGTCCAGCCCGAGCATCTCGCAGGCGCCGCGCACTTCCGCCTTGAGCGGAATCGCAGATTCGTTCAATTCGACGCCGACATTCGACGCGGCAGCCAGTTCATTGAGCGCGCTGGAGAGTCCGCCGCGGGTCGGATCGCGCATGCAGCGAATGGAGGGGCAAGCGTCGAGCATCACCCGCACCAGATCGGTGAGCGGGGCGGTGTCGCTCTCCAACACGGTTTCAAATTCGATTCCTTCGCGCAGCGACATGATCGCGATGCCGTGATCGCCCAGCGTTCCCGAGACGATGATGACATCCCCGGGCCGCGCGGTGCGGATGGAGAGCGATCGCCCCTGCGGCACGATCCCGATGCCGGAGGTGGTGATGAAGACCTGATCTCCCTTGCCGCGATCGACGACTTTCGTGTCGCCGGTGACCAATGCGACACCTGCTTCGTCGCAGGCCTGGCGCATCGACGCGACAATGCGCTGCAAATCCTCCAGCGGCAACCCTTCTTCAAGAATGAACGCGGCCGAGAGAAACAGCGGCTTGGCGCCGCCGACCGCAAGATCGTTCACCGTGCCGTGCACGGCCAGCTTCCCGATATCCCCGCCGGGAAAGAAAAGGGGACGGACCACGAAAGAGTCGGTGGTGAACGCGATCCGCGGCGAAGTGCCGGTCGCATCTCTCTCAAGAGTGAGCGTCGCCTGGTCTTCGAGCGCGTTGAGTGTGGCGTTGGAAAAACCGGGAAGGAAGAGGCGTTGAATGAGGTCCGCCGTCAGTCCTCCGCCGCTGCCGTGGCCCAGGAGGATGCGGTCGTATTCATATTTGGGGAGCGGGCAGGAGCCGAACATTGCGAGATCGAGCGTTTCGGCAACAGTGGACATGCAAAACTTCCTACCGGTTACAACACATCTTCCTCACCACGGACCACATGGACAAGGTCCCACAGGATATGGAGCAAAGTTTCCTGCGTTTCCTGGATTCTGGGAATACTGAAACTGCGCACCACAAAAGAATAATCGGAGAACTCGGGCATTCGTCCGCCGTCCCGGCCGCTGCATCCGACGGTAAGCAGTCCCATTTCGCGCGCCGCCCGCAGAGCGCGGTTGACGTTGGCGGACTTCCCGCTGGTGGAAAATCCCATCGCCATGTCGCCTGGCCGGGCGAGCACTTGAAGCTGCTGCACGTAGGCCAGGGAAAAATCCTGATCGTTCCCAATCGCTGTAAGGGTCGCCATGTCACTGTTCAACGCGATCGCCGGGAGCGCGGGGCGTTTTTGAATGATCGGATGCATGCACTCGACAACCATGTGCAAGGCATCGCAGGAACTGCCTCCATTTCCGAAGACCAGAAGCCGGCCCCCCTTCGCAAATGCATCAGACATCGCAGTCGCACATTGCGAGATCTTCTCGGCGTTCTGCGCAAAAAACTCCTCTTTTGTCGCGATAACTTCCCGGCATTGGCGCATCACTTTCGCGGCTAGTTCGCCGGGGGCGAAGGTCGGGGGTGCGTTCCGCTCAGAAATTGCCGTCATGAAACCCTTCCGCAAGCGTCGCTTCGCAAGCCGAAGCGACCCAACAACATTCGAGCGCTTCCGCCCGGTTTACCACGACGCGTCAGTGGAGCGCTTGGAAGCCATTCCAATCGCTCCGCTAGCGCGTCGCGGCTAAACGGGGTTCCAACACCGGGAGCGCATGTCCATTACCATTTCCGTTTCCCTTTCCGGACTGATCCTTCTTTCGGCTTATTTCGAGATGCCGCCCGTAAGCGTAGTAGGCCGCGCAGGCGCCTTCGGCGGAAACCATCGTCGCCCCCAGCGGTCGCTGCGGGGTGCAGGTCGTGCCAAACGCCGCGCAGTCGTGGGGCTTTTTCAGGCCGCGCAGCACCTGGCCGCTGATGCAGATGGTCGATTCCTGCGCGGAAATCCCCTCGACGGCGAAGATCCGCTCCGCGTCGTGATCCCGATATTCATAACGCAGCTTGTAGCCGCTTTTGGGGATCAGACCGACGCCGCGCCATTTGCGATCGCACACCTCAAAGACCTCATCGATCAGCTTGCGCGATTGCTCATTCCCCTTGGGTTTCACCGCTCGCGAGTAGGGATTTTCAACCTCGGCGCGCCCTTCTTCCAACTGTCGAATCGTGAGCAGCACCCCTTCGAGCATATCGATCGGTTCAAAGCCGGTGATGACGATCGGCACGCGATAGTGCGCGGCAATCGGGTAATACTCTTCATAGCCCATCACGGTGCAGACATGGCCGGGCCCCAAGAACCCCTGCACGCGGTTGCCGGGCGCCTGAAGGATCGCCGTCATTGATGGCGGCACCAGCACGTGCGAGACAAGAACGCTGAAGTTCATCAACTTTCGCTTGTGCGCCAGCCACACTGCCATCGCATTCGGCGGCGCTGTCGTTTCAAAACCGATTGCAAAGAACACAACCTTGCGCGTTGGATTGGCGGCGGCAAGATTCACCGCATCCAGCGGAGAATAGACCGTGCGGACATCGGCGCCTTTCGACTTGAGCGAAAGCAGGTCTTCCCGCGAGCCGGGAACTCGCAGCATGTCACCAAACGAGCAGAAGATCACTTCCGGCCGGGACGCGATCGTGTGGGCACGGTCGATCATTTCCAGGCTGGTCACGCAAACCGGACAACCGGGGCCGTGAACCAGTTCAACTTGCGGCGGAAGGATTTCGTCGATGCCGTATTTGACGATTGTGTGAGTCTGCCCGCCGCACACTTCCATGATCGTCCATGGACGCGTGACGGTTTTGGCGATGGCGTCGGCAAGTCTTTTTGCCGTGGACGCATCGCGGTATTCGTCCAGATATTTCATGGTGACGAGTCGGACGGTGCTTGTAACTCGTCCAACTGATTCATGTCATCCAGGAATTCGAACACACGGCGAGCCTCAGCTTCATCGATGCATTGCAGCGCGAAGCCGACATGCACCAGCACGTAGTCGCCGACGTTGGCTTTGGGGACGTGCTCCAGGCAGACACGCTTGAGGATGCCGCTGAAATCGACTTTTCCCATGAGCACCTCGTGCTCGTGGTACGTCTCTATGACCTTGCCCGGAATGGCCAGACACATTGTTACTCCGGTCTGGATGAAGAAGCAGGGTCACGGTCCCGCGCGGCGGCAATGGCAAGTTGTCCAAGGCTGAGTCCAGCGTCGTTGGGCGGGACGAGACGGTGACGGTAGACGCGGAAGCCGGCTCCGTGCAAACGCGCGATCGTTTCACTGGTCAGCAGGACGTTCATGAAAACTCCGCCGCTGAGAACAACCACGCCAGGTCCACCATCGTTCCGCAAACGCTCGCACACCCGAACAATTATTTCGACCACCGTCGAGTGAAAGCGTCGCGCCACGGCAGAGGAACTCGCTCCCTCGCGAATCTCCTCACACACACATTCTATCATGCGGCGCGGGTCGACAGTCAACGGTTGTTTTTTTTCCTTACCCTGCGAAAGCGCGGGATAGATTTCAAAAGGGTAGGTGCCAACCACCGTCGAATCGCGCGCACAGCCACTCCAATTCGATGGCCGCTTGGCCCTCGTAGCTCACGCGATCGCGTACCCCCGCCAGCGCCGCGACCGCGTCGAACAGCCGGCCCATGCTGCTGGTCAGCGGCGAATTGAAACCCCGCAAAATCATCTGCCGTGCGGTCTTCAACATATTTTCCGAAATGCGGTCGCGCAGCACCGCGTCGCCGCACTCTGCATCCAGCAAGTGGGCCAGCGCCATCCGCCACGGCTCGCGAATTGCCGTGTCGGCTCCCGGCATCCGCACGTAGCGCAGATGCGCTGCCCGCTCAAACGTACGATAATCCCCGATGAGAAATTCCCCGCCCCACACGGCTCCATCAAGGCCGTAGCCCGTGCCGTCGAAACTCACGCCGATGACCGGGCCGCCCAAACGATTTTCCGCCATGCATGAAGCCATGTGCGCATGATGATGCTGCACGCCGATCAGTCGCACGTTCTCCGCAGCGCCCCGCCGCATCGCATAGCCGGTGGATGCATAATCGGGATGCAGATCGTGAACGATCTGCCGAGGCTTCACATCGAAAAGTTGCTCGTACAACGCGATGTCGCGCTCGAACGCCTTGAACGCTTCGTAGTGGTCGAGATCCCCCAAATGGTGGCTCACAAACGCGTGCCGATCGCGACCCAGCGCAACCGTTCCCTTCAATTGCCCCCCCACTGCCAGCATCGGAAGCCGACATACGAGGGGCATCGCGATCGGCTGCGGCGCATAGCCGCGCGATCGCCGGATTGGCAATTCCGACCGGAGTGCTGATGCCGCGGAGCGTTCCGCTGCACCGCCGAGAGCTTCAAAGCCATGGCCTGAATCGCTCGATCTCTCTATTGTGGTAATTCGCGAGAGGATCGTGGGAGCGGAATTTGGTGGCTGCGCATCCGCGCGCGTCAGGCCCCCACCCCGGCCCTCCCCCGGAGTACCAGGGGAGGGGGACGTGCTCGCCTCCAACCCCACAACAACCCGCGTCACCGAATCATCGCACCGCACCTGAATCGGCCGATTGTGAACGAGAAACAGATCCGCGATCCCGCTGAGCCGTGCGACCGCGTCGTCGTTCTCATATGCGATGGGCTCATCGGACCGATTTCCGCTGGTCATTACCAGCGGGAGTCCACCGGTTCCATCAAACAAAAGATGATGCAACGGCGTATACGGAACCATCACGCCCAGCGACGGATTCCCCGGCGCAACTGCATCCGCCACGAATTGCCCGCCCTTTGACTCCGTTTCATTTCCCCCTCTCCCGGTACCCCGGGAGAGGGTTGGGGTGAGGGTGATTTGGAAGTTTGCGAGAGTCGGCCCATCTTTGAGATCACCGTCGCCGTCGACATCTGCCGACAGGAGGTGCTGAAGCGACTTCCTCGCAAGAAGCACAATCGGCGCCGACGGGGATCGCAACAGCCCCGCCTCCGCCGGCCCGACCTCACACAAAACGCGAGCCGCGGCAACGTTGGAAACCATGATCGCGAACGGCTTCTCGTCACGATGCTTCCGCTCCCGCAGTGCGCGCACCACTTGGTCGTCGAGCGCGCTGCACGCCAGATGAAACCCGCCCAGCCCCTTGATCGCCACAATCCCGCCCGCGCGAAGTGCATCAGCTGTCGTTCTCACCGGATCATCTGATGCGACCGTTTTCCCCTGTGCATCGAGCAGTTCCAACTGCGGCCCGCATCGAGGGCAACACGTCGGCTGCGCGTGAAACCGCCGGTCGCGCGGGTCGTCGTATTCCGCCTGACATTGCCGGCACATCGCGAACAACGCCATCGTTGTTCGCGGCCGGTCGTAGGGTGCGCCCGTGACGATCGTGAGCCGCGGGCCGCAGTTCGTGCAGTTGATGAAGGGATAGCGGTACCGGCGATCCTTCGGATCGAACAGTTCGCGCAGGCAATCGTCGCACGTCGCGACGTCCGGGGAGATGAAGACCGATCGCTGCGCGCCCGATTCACCCGCACGGCTCGTCTCAATCCGAAATTCCCGCTCCCCCTTGAGTTGCACCGACGCACTGGAGATTGATTCGATGCGTGCCAGCGCCGGCGGATGCTCCGAAAGTTCCGTCGCGAAGCGATCCAGCGCGCCCGACTCCCCCTCCACCTCGATCGCCACCGTCCCGTCATCATTCCTGACAAATCCGGTGAGACTCAGTTGAGACGCCAGGTTAAAAACAAACGGACGAAAGCCCACGCCCTGCACAATCCCGCGAATGAAGATGAGGCGGCGTTCCATGCGACACCATCATCTTAGTGCTCGCGCACGAATAACTTGAGCAATTTCGGAGCTATAAGTGACGCGCTGCGTAGCACGGCCGTCTCGGCTGTGGCCCGAAATCAGCCGAGACGGCTGTGCTACAGGGGAATCGCCGTCCGCTGACTTCTAATTATTTGACCAGGTTATTCGTGCGCGGGCCCTTAAGAGCAGGCGCCGCCCGACGTCGGGGATTCACGCGCCCGTCACTTTTAGATGATGAACTCGTCTCTAAGCGACTGCCGTCCTGGGCATCGCGTGCATGGCCGACGAGATCGATTGAGTTGGCGCCATCGCGGCGGTCACGCGGTTTCGGCCTTGCTGCTTGGACTCATAGAGAGCGGCATCCGCTCGCTCCAGGAGGGAACGGTCGTACGGGTCGCCGGCGTCGACCACGCCGAAACTGGACGTGACGGCGACGGTCTTGCCGCCCTGCACGAATGAAGTTTTGGCAATCGCCGCACGCATCCGCTCGGCGAGCATCGTTGCCTGTTCGGCGCTGGTATTGGGCGAGAGGACGACGAATTCCTCTCCGCCAAGCCGGCAGGCGACATCTTCCGTCCGGCAATGCTCGGCTATGATCGACGCGACCTTCCGCAGCACCATGTCGCCAAAGGGATGTCCGAAGGAATCGTTGATCGACTTAAACTGGTCGAGGTCCATCAGTATGCAGGCGAGAGGCGCGCCGGAACGAATGCGCAGGGCGACCTCCGCGGCGAGGCGCTGTTCAAACATCGCGCGATTGCCAAGGCCGGTAAGGGCGTCAATCAGCGCTTTTTCTTCCAGAAGGCGGATCAACTGGCTCATGCGGAGCGACGCGCGCACGCGGGCCTGCAGCTCGGCGCGGTTGCAGGGCTTGGTGACATAGTCGACCGCGCCCAGTTCCAGTCCGCGCACCTTCTCCTCGATCGAGCCGCAACTGGTGAGGAAGATGAGCGGGATCGATGCGTTGGTCGGGTCGCTCTTGAGCCGCTTGCACGCTTCGAAGCCGTTGATGCCCGGCATATCGACGTCCATGAGGATCAGATCCGGGCGGAGCGACTTGATCATGCTGAGGCCGAACTCGGCGTCGTACGCCGAGTGAATCTCCAACTGCTCGTCGGCGAGGAGCGCCTTGATCAGCGGATGAATGTGCTTGGAGTCGTCGATGAGAAGCAGTTGCTGTTGCATGATGCGGACCTCGTGTTCAGTGTCAGGCGACGGCGACCGCGTGTGCCTCATCGGCAGCAGGACGCGCGACAAAAACGGCGTTTCGCCCGCATTGGCGGGCACGTGAGACAGCGGCGTCGGCGCGATCGACCAACGCCTCATCGGAGGCAACGAGCGTATCGGAAACCCCGATGCTGCAGGTGAGCCCGACCGGCATGCCATCGACGACCGCCAGTTGACGCTCGATTTCATGCCGCAGGCGTTCTGCCACCCGCGACGCGGCGGCGCGATTCTGCGCCGTTGACGAGAACGATGATTTTCGAATCGGTGTACCGGCAGATCAGGTCCTCGGCGCGAACCTGGCTGAGCGAGATGCGGGCGATGCCGCGGATCGCTTCCTGCGCGGCGTTGACGCCGTGCGTCGCGGCCATCGTGGTAAAGCGATCGATCTCAATCATCAGGCAAGAGAGCGGCCGGTTGCTGCGGCGGGCGAGCGAGAGCTGCGCTTTGAGATGCAAATCCAGATACGAGCGATTCCACATGCCGGTCGCGGCATCGACCATCGACGTCTTCTCCAGCTGATGCTTGGCGCGAAGGGCCGCGCACGCGGGCCCGCAACTCCTCCGGCTTGAACGGCTTGGTGACGTAATCCGCACCGCCGGTATCAAAGCCGCGCACCTTGTCGCCAACCAGCGAGTTGGCGGTGAGAAAAATGACGGGAATCGAGGCAGTGAGCGGATTGCCCTTAAGGCGTCGGCAGACCTCGAAGCCGTCCAATTCAGGCATGTCGACGTCAAGAAGGATCAGTGTCGGCCGGAGGGAAACCGCGGCATTGAGAGCGGCTTCGCCGTCGTAGGCGGAGTGGACTTCCACCGGCTCGGCCTCGAGCTGCGCGCGCACCAGCTTGTGAAGGGGAATCGAGTCGTCCACAAGCAACACCGTTTGAGGCATTTTCCATCTCCTTCTATCTGTCCGCCGGGCGCTTGTCGCGCCATCTTCTTCGTCGAGCGGATCGTGCCCCGGCATTAGCAACAATCTGAAAAGACCGTTTTTCTGGGATGAGCGGCGCACGGGAACCGCGCTCGCGCGGAAGATACCCGCGCGAAGAGGGGTTTTACGGTTCAGGAAGCGGACTCAATTTCCACTTTTTCATTTTTCACTTTTCATTGAGCATTTTTCATTCTCCGCAAAGGAAGAATGAAAAATGAAAAATGAAAAATGAAAATCTAAAGTCAGCGGAGCGGGACCACGTTCCCTTGCATCCTGAACCATGTTACGCGCCCGTGCAGTCCGCCTGCGGCGGGCGGCTGATGGAAACCTTGTTTCCGCCGCTCTGCTTGGCGCGGTAGAGAGCGGCGTCGGCGCCATCGACCACCGACAGGTCAGTCTCCCCGTGGGTGTCGGCAACGCCGAAGCTGCAGGTCACCTCGATTCCTTCGCCGGCTCGATGACGGAGCTGCCGTTCGATTTCCGTACGCGCCCGATCGGCAAGCTTCGCTGCGCCAACGCGTGACGTGCCTGGCAAAAGGAGCACGAACTTCTCATGGCAATGGCACGCGATGTCTTCCGCGCGGCAATGGCTCAGCAGAATGTGCCCGACCGCGCGCACGATGTCGTCGCCGGCGGCCTGACCTTTGTCGTGATTGATCCGGTGCAGCGCATCGATGTTTGCGGCAACGCACGAGAGCGATTGCCCGCTGCGCCGCGCCAGCGAGATCTGCGCGGGGAGATGCTGCTGCAGGTAGGACTCGTTCCACAGTCCGGAGATGCCGTCCACCAATGAAGTCGCCGCCAACTGCCGCCGCGCCCGCAGCGCCGCCTGCACACGGGCCTGCAATTCTTCAGGTTTGAATGGCTTGGTGATGTAGTCGACCGCCCCCAGGTTCAGCCCCTTCACCTTGTCGGAGAGCGAGCCGTCGGCGGTGACGAACATCACCGGCGTGTCGTTGGTCGCGGGATTGGAGCGAAGACGCCGGCACACTTCAAACCCGTCGACCTGCGGCATGTCCACGTCCAGAAGGATGAGGCTCGGCCGCCGCTGGGAAGCGCTGGAGATCGCTGCTTCCCCGTCAAAGGCGGACTGCAGGGAGATGTCGTCGTTCTTCAGATAGGCGCCGACGAGCTTGTGCACGTGCGGCGAATCGTCAACGATCAATACGGTATCCTTCATGAGCGATCTCCTTTGAGCGCGGCGTTCTCCTTGTTCTTGTCGAATCCCTCGATGCGATGAATCACGTCAATCAGGGAATTAATCTTCGCCTGGATCGTCTCGAGATTATCGGACGCCTTGATCGACTCTTCGGCGGCCGTCGCCTTTTCGGAGATCGCGTCAAACCCATATCCGCCGCCGGCGCCGCGAAGCTGATGCACCGCACGCTTGAGCAGCGAGAGGTCGTGACCGTCCATCAGCTCCTGCATTTTCTTCACTTCCTCCGGAAGACCCGCGACAAACTCAAGAATGATGTTTTTCATTCCGGGATAGTCGTTCAGCGTGCTGGTGATCGGCCCCTCGCTGACATCCGGCCGTGACTGCAGCCTGGGCGATTCGACAGGGGCGGCGCTGGCGGGACGCGTCACATCGGATTGTCCTAAATGGTGCAATACGGTTTTCAAGAGTATCCCTCTTTCGATGGGTTTCGTGAGATAGTCGGTGCATCCGCTGGCGATGCATTTGGCGCGATCCTCGGACATGGCATTGGCCGTCAGCGCGATAATCGGGAGCGCGAAGCCCTGGGATCGCAATTCTGCGGTGGCGTCGTATCCGTCCAATTCCGGCATCTGCATGTCCATCAGGATCAGGTCGAACGGCTGCGAGCGGGCCATCTCCACCGCCGCCCGGCCGTTGTCGGCGATCTCCACTTCGGCGCCGGCGGTCCGAAGGTGCGTCGAGATCAGACGCTGATTGTCGCGGCCGTCCTCGGCAAGCAGAATTCGGCCGCGAATCAGCAAGTGATCCGACTGCCCCTCTTCTCCGCCGCTGGGAAGCTTTTCTTCCGTCAGCCCCTGGATCAGCTCGACGCCAACGCACGAACCGCAACCGATCCACACGGTAAAGGTGCTCCCGATGCCCGGTTCGGATTCGATGCCGATATCGCCGCCCAGCAGATTTGCCAGCTTCCGGCTGATGGTCAGCCCCAGGCCGGTGCCCCCGAAACGGCGCGTGGTGGATTCGTCAGCCTGCGTGAATGGTTGAAACAGACGCCCGATCTGCTCCCGGGTCATCCCGATGCCGCTGTCGGTGACGTCGATCCGCAATACGTTGGATGCTCCGGTCCCCTCGCATCGCACTCGCACCGCGATCAATCCCTCATTCGTGAACTTGATGGCATTGCCCAGAAGGTTGACGATGATCTGCCGCAGCCGCAGAGGATCTGTCATGATCTTGCGGGGAATCGCCCCGTCGAAGTCCACGTCGAGCCGCAGCCCCTTTTCCTCGCGCGGGGACGCATCAGCGACAGCACGTCGGCCATGAGCTGCGGCACGTCGCACGGAATCCGCTCGACGGTCATCTTCCCCGCTTCGATCTTGGAGAGATCGAGAATGTCGTTGATCAACCCCAGCAGATGCCGGGCGTTGCGGCGAACGACCTGAACGCACTCGTTGCGATCGCACGCGGTCTGATGCGGCTGAAGCATCATGTCCGCGAAACCAATGATCGCGGTCATCGGGGTGCGGATCTCGTGGCTCATGTTCGCCAGGAACTCGCTCTTGGCGCGGTTCGCGGCCTCGGCGTCTTCCTTGGCTTTCTGCAGTTCAGCCCCCACTTGCTTGCGGTCGGTGATGTCCTCCGCGACGCCGGCAACGCGGTATGTGTGCTTGTTGCGGTCCTTGATCGGAAAACCGCGATCCCAAATCCAGCGCATCGTGCCGTCGGGCGCAGAATCCGGTATTCCTCGCTCGTGTTGGCGCCGCGGCTCTGGCGTTCGATCGCGGCCGCCACGCGATCGCGGTCATCGGGATGAATCGCGGCCAGCAGTGATCCGGCATCCTCGTACAAACTGGCCGCGGGGCGCCCCCAGACGTTCTGATAGGTCGGGCTTACGTAGATCATGCGCCCGGCGACCGGATCGTGCAGCCAGAACACTTCATCGATGCACTCGGCCAACTGACGGAATCGCTCCTCTGACTCGGCCAGGTTTGCTTCATCACGTTTTCGCCCAGTGATATCCCGGTAGACGACCACCGCGCCCTGCACGGTCCCATCGTCGTCGCGCAGCGGACGGGCCGTGGCGCTGAGCCAGATCCCTTCAGCCTCGGGCGTGCGACGGAAGACCGACTCGGCTTCGTTGACCGCTTCGCCGCGCAGGCGCGGGCGAGCGGCCGATCGCCGGCAGGATACGGGGTCTGCCCATCGGGCAGATAAAGTCCCAGAAGCTGTTCGTCGGCGCGCGTTTCCGCCAGAACCGGTCCGAACCACTGCGCTGCCGCCGGATTGTTGAGAATCACGCGCCCGCCCTTCTCTGCGACGACGACTCCGTCGCCCATGCTCGTCAGCACCAGGCGCAAAATGCGCGTCTGCGTCCGAAGCGCGTCCTCCGATCGCGACAGCAGCCCGGCACGCTGCTCGGCGGCGGCGCTCCGCTCCGCGACACGCTCCTCGAGCGTTTCGTTCAGAGCATTGAGCCGGGCCTCAGCTTCCTTGCGAAGCGTGATGTTCCGGCTGATTCCAACCAGGCCCACGATTTTTCCCGCGGGATCGCGCAGCGGAACCTTCGTGCGCGCCATCCACATCGTATGGCCGTCGGAATCGGCGATCGGATCCTCGCCGTTGAGCATGAGAACGCCAAGGCGAAAGATCTTCTGGTCGTCGAGATCGAGTTTGGCGGCAACATTTGTCGGAAAGAAATCAGCGGCGCAATGTCCGATGACGTTGTCCGGCACCGGCTGGCCGACAAACCGCGAATGGGCCACGTTGCTTAAAACGTATTTTCCATCGAGCCCTTTGGCGTAGATCAGATCCGGCACCGCGTCGATCAGCGTGCGCAGCAGATTGCGCTCCATCGTCAGCGCCTGCGACGCCGCTTCTTTTTCCGCGATCTGCGCCGCAGCGCGTCATTGGCGGCGGCCAGTTCACTGGTATGTTCGGCGACGAGTCTCTCGAGAAGGTCGCGATTGGCCAGAGAATCCTGCAGATCGCGCTCCAGCCTGTCGTTCCCCTTCACGGCGCTATAAATCACCTTCAAGTCGTGCGCCCCCAGCGCATACCGCCATGTGAACAGAACCAGCACCCCCATAAACATGTCGTAAAGCCGCCATGCCGGCCAGAACATCTTGATGGGGATGAACACATAGCCGCAGATTCCGCAGAAGATGAAGATGTTTTTCAACCGCCCCAGCGCGATTTTGGCTGCATTCGTGTTGTTGAGTTGTCGCTCGTTTTCCCACCAGTGCTTGGCGATCAGCAGATACCCCATCGCAACAGCCAGATCGAGCGCGACCGTGGTGACCACCCACGGCGTATCGCCACGCATGCAGTGGTAGAGCGTGTGGTAGGGGTTTTCCCCCCCGGCAAACCAGTTGATGAAGTTCATCCAATGCATACAGAACGGCCGTTTTTGAAAATCTCTCGCGGCCGGTTTTCACGGGACAACAGGTAGGCCGCTGTCGGTCCTATCGGTACGTGCGTAGCGCGGTATAAGCGGTGCAGGTTATCAAAATGACGTTTTATCCTAGGGTGTACCCATTCCCGGCAATATCGCTTCCGAAGTGAACCGGTGAGAATAGTGAAGGGCCGATAAGAACCTCAGAGCGCGGCAGAAATCCCACGTCGCGCAGTGCTGGCCATCCATTGGCATCGGACATCGTTTGTATAATATTGTCACGTTCGCTTAATCGGAGACATTCGTTTGGCTCTCGAACTCAAACCGTTTGAGTTTTCCGGCAAGGAGGCTCGTCAAATCCTCAGCCGCTACGATCTGGGTGACCTCGCCACGGCGGTTCCCCTTCGAGCGGGCTCGGCACACTCGCCGAAGCTTCTTGTCACTACGGATCGCAACGTCTTTCTGCTCAAGCGGCGAGCCCCCGGAAAATGCGACCCGTTCAAGGTTGCCTTCGCGCATGAAATTCAGCTCTTTCTTGCAAAGCACCATTTTCCCGTGCCGCACCTCATCGCCACCCGCGATGACAACAACACGCTGTTGCAGACCGATGATGCGGTCTACGAGCTCTTCGAATATCTGCAGTCCTCTCCCTATGACAGTTCGATTGAAGCGACCGCCAGCGCCGGCCGGACGCTGGCGTTGAGCCATAAACTGCTGGCCAAATGCCGTCCGGGCTTTTCACCGCCGACAGGCAGTTACCACGATCATCCGCAGATTCCCAGGCTCCTGCGCCACGCCGAGGCTGTTGCGGGCGCGGGCGCCGATCAGGATCCAGCCTGCCGCGATCTCTTTCATGAAGTGTTCCTGCTGCGCAACGAAGCGCGGCGCTCGGCCAACGCCGCCGGTCTTCGCGCCTGGCCGAAGCAGATCGTGCATGCCGACTTCCATCCAGGCAACGCGCTTTTCCGCAATCAACACGTGGTCGGCGTGATCGATTTTGACGGGGCGCGGATTCAACAGTGCGTAGTCGATCTGGCGAATTCCGCCACGACGTTCTCGACATTCATCGATTCGTCGGTCCCCCCGCAAGACTGGCCCGCCGAGGTCGACCTGCCGCGGTTTCACGCGTTCGTTAATGCGTACGACTCGGTGCTGCGGCTATCGAACGCCGAAGTCGAGATCCTGCCGCTGCTGATGATCGAATCCGTTCTGGCAGAGTGCACCATGCTGCTGGCCGGCGCCACCGCGGAGCAGATCGTCAGCCGCATTCCGTGGCTGAAAATGGCGCTGGCCCGTGGGCAATGGATATGTCAGAACGCCGACGAGTTGAGATCGGGAATGCAAGGCTAAGGGAAACCCATGCGCAAATATCCCCGTTTTCACTTTTTGCTGTTCACGTTCACGCTTTCTCTCCCTCTCATTGCCTTCGGCTCATTCGTTCAATCATCCATGGCCGCCGAGCCGGCAAAGCTCTGGTTCTATTACCCGACGAATCTTCTTCCGGACGAGAATATTCCGAAACTGGAGAGCATTTGGAAGCGGGCCGCCGCGGCAGGCTATTCGACCGTCTTGCTCAGCGACAGCAAGTTCGCCAGGCTCGCAACGCTGCCGGAGCATTATTTTGACAATTGCCGGAAGGTGAGGCGGATCGCTGAAGAATTGAAGCTCCAGATCGTGCCGGCAGTTTTCCCGATCGGGTATTCGAACGACATCCTGTTCAACGATCCGAATTTGGCCGAGGGGCTGCCAGTGACGGACACGTTATTTGTCGTTCACGACGGGATTGCCTCTTGTGTCGCTGATCCGCCGGTGGCGCTCACCACGCCGGCGTTTGTCGATGACACGGTGAAGATCGCCGGCAATGTTGCGACCGTGCACGGCAACGCGATTCATCACCGCTTTGCCTTCAAACTCGAACTCCCGCGCTTTCGCTGCTATCACGTTTCGGTGGATGTGAAAACTGACCGCTACACCGCGCATCCGCAGATCCAGGCTCTGGCCGGGTCGCGCGGGCTGACGTTTACCAACTTGAAGGTGAATTCGACACAGGACTGGACGCGCCAGGACATCATCTTTAACACGCTCGACAACCATGACGTGATGCTCTACTTCGGCGTCTGGGATCGCGCTGACGGCACGCTCTATTGGCGAAACTGGAAGATCGAGGAGGTCGGCCTGCTCAATGTCCTGCGCCGTGACGGCACGCCATGCACGGTGAGTATCGATCACGGACGCCAATGCGTTGAGAACCGGGACTACGATCGGATCGTTGACCCGCGCATGGGAAACGATCCGTGGCCCGGCGAGTATCAGGTCTGGCATGAGCCACCATTGATTCACACGCATCTGCCCGACGGCACGCGTCTGCGGGTTTCCTGGTATCACCCTGCGGTCATTTATGACGAGCAGGTTTGCGGCTGCATTTCCGATCCGAAAATGATGACGCTGCTTGCCGATCAGGCCAAGCGCATGAAGGCGCTCTGGGAAGCGGACGGCTACATGATGTCGCACGACGAGTTTCGTGTCATGAACTGGGACGAGTCGTGCACATCCCGCCATCGCACCCCGGGGGAGTTACTGGCGGACAACGTCCGGCAATGCACGGCCTTGCTGCGGCCGAAGACGCCTTATCTCTGGAGCGACATGTTTGATCCGTATCACAACGGAGTGGCCGGCCCCTACTACCTTGTCAACGGGCCGTTGACCGGCTCGTGGGAGGGGCTCGACAAGTCAGTCGTGATCGTCAACTGGAACTTCGAGCACCGCGATCAGTCTCTGAAGTTTTTTGCCGACCGCGGGCAAAGGCAGATTCTCGCCGGCTATTACGACGGACCGATGTCGGATTGGAAGCAGTGGCTCCAGAGCACGGCTCTGTCCCCAATGTTGTGGGGTATCTATACACCACCTGGTCGCAGAATTATCACTTTCTCGAGGAGTTCGCTAAAATCGCCCGCGAACAGGACAGAGCGAATGTTTTGCCGAAGGGCTAGATGAACTTGCGCGAGCACGCTTCGGTTTCTCCGCGCCGCCCATGGGTACAGGCAGGAAAGCGGCTCTCGTTCACGATGGCTTTGCCGCATGAATATGCCGTCCACCATCAATCTGGCCGGCTCTCCGCCCGGGGCCGAGACCGCGACACTTCAGTCAAGCCCGCCGCGCGCTGTTGACTCGAGCATTCCCCGACCCTCCGGTCGCTTCACCTTCGTCGACGGCTTGCGCGGAATCGCGGCGATGGGAGTCGTTCTCTTTCATCTGGGACCGGTGGGTCACTTCAGCAAGCCGCTGGCGCAGTTTGTTCCCACGCCGCTGATGAGTGTGTGGAAATGCGGCTTTCTTGGCGTGCCGGTCTTCTTTGTCCTCAGCGGTTTCGTCATTGCCTACAGCCAGCGGGGAATCCACGTCACGCCGCGCTATCTCGGCCGCTTTGCCCTGAGACGATCGCTACGGCTCGATCCGCCATACTGGGCGACCATTGTTCTGGTTCTCATGATGAATCTGCTGCTCAACCGCATGCGGCCCGGCCGGGAAGTCCCCTTTCCGGGATGGAAAGTTGTGCTGGCGCATCTGTTTTACCTGCAGGATTTGCTCCACCTTCGCGAGATCAACGGCGTCTTCTGGACGCTGTGCCTGGAGGTGCAGTTCTATCTGGTGCTGACGATCCTCACCGGCGTCGCCCAACGATTGCCGTTTCGCGATCGGGCGGTTGCGGGCTTCGCGCAGGGGTCGCGCTGCTTCATCTTTGTGCCGCTCGCGCTGGTTTCACTCGCTGTCTCCGTGGGATGGCTGCGGTGTCCTGAGGGACTTTTCCTGGCGCGATGGTACTCGTTTTTTCCAGGCGTCGTGGTATGGGGCGTGATCGAGCGATCGATTTCCGTGCGATGGCTTTGGGCCTATATCGCTCTCCTGTGCGCAACGCTGTTCACCATGCCGCATCTGTTCAGCCAACCCGACGCGACTCTGTGGAACCTGGTAGTGGTGATGACGGCCATTGCGCTCTACACGGCAGCCTCGCTGGGAACGATGGGCCGCTGGCTGTCGGGCGCGTGGATTCAATTTCTGGGCGCCATCTCCTACAGCCTTTACCTGGTGCATGGGAGCGTCGGCTCCACGCTCAACAGCCTGGGAGTGCGCGCCTGCCGCGGGTCGCCGCCGCTGATCCTGGCGTGGATAGCGATGTCTGTCGTTGCCAGTGTTGGGGGCGCATACGTCATGTACCGGCTGGTGGAGCTTCCCGCGATCCGATGGGCGCATCGATTCAAACTTGCCGCCGCGAGAACCTGAATATCGAAGCAGCAAGTGCCGCCCGATCCAAACTCCCGGTAGCCCCGATTAGTTCTCCGCTTGCCAGTGATTGCTCATCAGGCAATATGCCAGCACGCGCATATCGGTTTGACGCCGGCCCTCCTCCAGAATCTTGATGGACGCGGCATAGTCGCCGGGCTTGGAAAAAATGTTCCTGCGGCAATTGCCGCGATTGAGCACATGAAAGACCCGACCGCCGGGTGAAGAAAGGGGGTCATCAGGGCTCTGTAGAAAACCACCATTTCCCCATCCTATAATGCGATAAATATGTTAACCAGCAAGTCGCCAAGGATGGTGGCGATGGTCGCGCTGGCTGCCGGCAAGGACGCTTTTAGCGACTACTCACACCTCTATAGCCCCCATAAGTTCACGCAGCCGCAGCTCTTTGCCTGTCTGGTCCTCAAGGAGTTCGAGAAGAAGGACTATCGTGGGATCTGCCAGTTGCTGCGGGACTGCCCCGAGCTTTGTCAGACCGTTGGCCTGAAGGTGGTGCCACACTTCACTACGTTGCAGAAGGCCAGCCGCCGACTGCTGAGCCAGAGGCTTGTGCGACGGCTGATCGATCACACGGTGAAAAAGATTCGCCAGAGAAAAAGGCGGGTGCCCTATGCCGCCGTCGACTCCAGCGGGTTCGACGCACACCACGCCAGCCGCTATTTCATCTGGCGTCGCGACAATCAAAAGGACAAGGGAAAACGGCCGCAAAAGCGGCATACTTACAAGCATTACGGCAAGCTGATGGTCATCATCGACTGCGCCACGCATGCGATTCTGGCGGCTGTCGCCAGTGTCGGGCCCACGCCGGACGTCGCGGAGCTGGATCGGGTGCTGCTTGAATTGCCTCTGTCTCAGAAGGTCAGGCACATGGTCGGCGATGCGGGTTTCGACTCGGCCCACAATCACCGCCTGCTGCGCGAGGACCACGGCATCCGCTCAACAATCCCACCCAACACTGGACGCCCGATCCAAACTCCCGGCGGCCTGCCGCACGACAAATATCGCAGACAAATGAAAACACGGTTCAACCGCAAGGCGTATCGGAACCGGGCGCAGGTCGAGACGGTCTTTTCAATGCTGAAGCGGAATCTGGGCTCAGCGTTACGTGCCCGGAGCCATTGGGGCCGCTGCCGTGACCTGTTCTTGAGAGTATTGACGCACAACATCGCTCTCGCGTTACTATGGGTTTTCTACAGAGCCGGTCATCAGGGCTCTGAAAACACGGTTCAACCGCAATGCGTATCGGAACCGGGCGCAGGTCGAGACCGTCTTTTCAATGTTGAAGCGGAATCTGGGCTCAGCGTTACGTGCCCGCAGCCATTGGGGCCGCTGCCGTGACCTGTTCTTGAGAGTATTGACGCACAACATCGCTCTCGCGTTACTATGGGTTTTCTACAGAGCCGGTCATCAGCCTATCTTTGCCTATTATCCGGTAACTGTTTACCGTGGCAAAATGACCGAGAATCACAGCATAGAAACGGGCCGCGAGACGTAATGGCGCACATTGGGCATCTCAAAATCCCAGCAAAGTTGCTATCTGTGCGCTGCTGACGGTAAACAGTTACATTATCCGTCAATCTTTCCTCGGCGGCTTCGATTTCTTCGGCCGGCCGATCGGGCGCAACGAGCTCTCAGCACCCAGCGCCTTGGCCGTCCGCTGCGACCAGCGATCATCGCCGTAGGGACGGCCGCGAGCAACCGCGCGGCGTAACGCGGCTAGCTCTTCCTCGCTTTCCGCCCGATTGACCAGAGTCCCCCATCTCCCTGGCATCTCCACCGGCCAGGGAGCCAGAAACCGGGCGATCGCGCTGCTGCGGTCATCCCTCGCCCAGAGCGAACCCCATCGCCAGTCCTCCGCCTTGGCCACCAGATTGGCCCGCAGCGCATTACGCTCCACATACCGGCAGACACTCAGGAAATGCCCGTCCTGCTGAATCGGAAAGCTCCGGAAGCGCCCCTGGTACAGATGTCCGCGCCCCACGCTGTGGCGATGGGCATGCCAGCGGGCGGCATGCGTCATGGTGAGCCACTGCATGCAAACGGCGGAGAGAATTAACCATTATGGCCCCGGTATAACCATCAGGTTTGGAGCTACGGCTCTTGTCGGTTGAGAAAAATAATGTGCCAAATCGTGCCATTTCGTGCCATCATACGGGATAGAGCTGAGGTCGAGACTTACTGATCGCAATTCGGGCGGCAGGAATCGTCGCATTGCGAAGGGGCGATTTCGTAGGACACACGCAATCAAGGTGGATTGCCGTCTGCGAAATCTGTTAGAGACGGTTTGAATTGATAGCTCATCATGGAAAGCGGAGAGCGCCGTCGAGGATTCTCGCGGAAGTCGAGGAATGGTCCGCACGGCGGCTCTACACTTTCGGCCATTCGAGGCGTAATCAGGAGCCGCCGAGCGGGCCCTACGCCTCGAACAGACCGAATCGTTGCCAGAGGAGAAGCCGGAGGCCAATCAATGTCGCACGGGGTCGAGCGAAAATGATACCGTGACGCAATGGCAACAGATCCACTGGGACAGCCGCAGGCTTAGCACCAAGTCGCACTCTGATTGACGACGCACGCAGACCATGGCCGAGCGCGTTGGAATCAAAGAGCGAATGGCCACAAAAACACAAAAACACAAAAAGGAAATAGAGCGGCGACGCGCAATAGCAGAAAGTGAACCGGAAGCTGCTCTGGTCCCCAGGCTCTCTTTTTTTTGTGTCGTTTGTGTTGTTTCGTGGCAATCCCTCTTTTGGGCTGGCGCGGCTGGAGACGGGCGGAAGCTGTTAAGGTGGCATCCATCGTTGTTATTTATCGCCGTTCGGCAATTTCGGCCTGCCTCGCGGATTCAGAGTGTACTGCAGGCCCATCTGGCCAGCCATTTTCAGTGTCCAGGGATCGCTGCCCAACGGTCGACCGCGCTCGAAGCTCATCGCCACGCGTTTCTGAGCGGTTGGATCGATCGGCTCGTTCACCAGCGCCGTCCAGTTGCGCGGCCGATCGGTCGGCCAATCGTCGAGCAGCTTCTTTGACAGCTCCTTGTTGCAACCGAGGCTCGACCATTGCCAATCCTGTGCTCGCTCCACCATCTTCGCCCGTAATGAATTGGCTTCAACATAACGCAGCAGCGTCAGAAGATGCGCGTCCTCCTGAACCACGAAGCTCTTGTACCGGCCCTGATAGAGATGGCCGCTGGTGCGGCGGTAGTGAGCGCGGTACCGCTTGACGTGGGTGTTGGTCAGCCAGGAGAAGTACCTGGCCAGGTCCTGATCCCGCCGCGGCCGCACTACTCCCGGCGGGCCGGGACCAGTGGTTGGACATCAGGCAGAAGCCGAAGACTTCGATCTCCGCCTCTCCCTTCGCGTCGCCCCTTAGATCGAGAAACGCCAGGAAGTCTCCCGGCTTGCGGAAGATCTCCGGCCGGCCGTTGCCGCGGTTGAGAACGTGATAAACCAGACCGCCGACGGCTGCTCGGGAAGTGCGGGGCATGGTGGCGTGATATATCCAGCGGATGTGCATCGTCAAGAAAGATGGATGTCACCTTAACAGCCTCCTCACCTTAACAGCCTCCCAGCGGATGTGCATCGTCAAGAAAGATGGATGTCACCTTAACAGCCTCCCGAATGGGAACAGTTGCAACAATGCACACCCGATGGCTTTGTATCCACAGCCCAAGAAGGCTGACGCCCATCAGAGCCGATAGGACAAATACCAAACGGCGCAGAGAATTAACCATTATGGCGCCGGTATAACCATCAGGTTTGGAGCTACGGCTCTTGTCGGTTGAGAAAAATAATGTGCCAAATCGTGCCATTTCGTGCCATCATACGGGATAGAGCTGAGGTCGAGACTTACTGATCGCAATTCGGGCGGCAGGAATCGTCGCATTGCGAAGGGGCGATTTCGTAGGACACACGCAATCAAGGTGGATTGCCGTCTGCGAAATCTGTTAGAGACGGTTTGGATGGATAGCTCATCATGGAAAGCGGAGAGCGCCGTCGAGGATTCTCGCGGAAGTCGAGGAATGGTCCGCACGGCGGCTCTACGCTTTCGGCCATTCGAGGCGTACCTTAGGAGCCGCCGAGCGGACCCTACGCCTCGAACAGACGGAATCGTCGGCGCAGGAGAAACAGGAGCCAACCAATGTCGTACGGGGGCGAGCGAAAAGGATACCGTGACGCAATCGCAACAGATCGGCGGGGACAGCCGCAGGTTCAGCACCAAGGCGCACTCCATTGACGACGCACGCAGACCATGGCCGAGCGCGTTGGAATCAAAGAGCGAATGGCCACAAAAACACAAAAACACAAAAAGGAAATAGAGCGGCGACGCGCAATAGCAGAAAGTGAACCGGAAGCTGCTCTGGTCCCCAGGCTATTTTTTTTGTGTCGTTTGTGTTGTTTCGTGGCAATCACTCTTTCGGGCTGGCGCGGCTGGAGAGCGGCGAAGGAGGCGCGTCGTACACGGCGAGCGTGCCGGATGCCGCGTTTTTAGCAAACGGCGCGCAACTGTTGCGCGCGGTGTCGCGCCAGGCTGGAGAGCATCCCAAGGCATGGCAATGAGTTGCGTGCCCGATGCGACATGCGGCGCTGCAAAATCTGTCGCGCGATGTCGCATGAGCGAGGGACGGGTGGGGAGAGGCACCCGCCGCGGCGGGTAAACTGCCGCACGAAGGGAACTGTTCCTTGCTCGCTTAAAACATATCAAGCTGTGGACTGGGAAAGGAGTCAGAAGCAAGAAGTCAGGAGCCAGAAGCATCGGGCGGCGCCATGTGCAGATCAATTCCGACGGAGGGTCCGCCGGCTTTGGGAGATTCGCACGCGTGGCGGTCGTCGGGCGGAGCGGAAGGGATAAGTGTCTTGCAGCATCTTGTCACCCCTCCCCGGGGAACGTCAAATTATGTAAAGATTGATAAACTGACGCTCCGGGAAATCGCGCCCGAAGCGGCGGATTGAATGTTGGGCCGAATTGATGGACCTCCCGCGGATGGCGGCGCGCAACCCCTTTTCTCGCTTCCGCAGCGTGGCGCGCGGGTCTCTTGGGCCAGGGTGACGGCAATGACGGCAAGTCCTGGCTCAGGAATTTCTTGCGAATGATCCAAGAAGCTTGGTACCATCTGCCGGCGCTGTGAAACAGTGCGTAACCGCGTGCGGTTCAAGGAGTTTGAGATGGCAGGCAACGACGCGGCGAGGGCAGATCGGGTGGCGGCGGTCGCCAACCGGCTGCGGCTGGCTCAGATCGACTTTGCCGACGAAAAAGAAGACGTCCGGCGCGATTATCTTTCCGAGGAGGTTCGCCGCGCGCTGGCGGACATCGTTCCCAGCGAGCGATCGCAGTTCCTGGAAGACCTGCAAGGCCGGTTCCCGACGTGGGATGCCGCCGCGCCTCCGGCGCAGGGGGAGCCGAAGGAGCAATTTTCCAAGCGGGAGATGAACGATCCGGCCTATCTGCTCACCCGGCTGATTCAGGTGTGCAAGACGCTGCCGGAGAGTTCCAAGCGGGCGGTGGTCGCGAAATTTCAGCAGGAGTCGGGAATCGCGGTGGACCAGAACGCGATGCAATGGCCGGCCGAACCGCTGGCCGAGCTGTGCAAGAAGCTGCAGATGACTCCGCAGGAGTCGATCGACCCGCGCCGGGCGCTGCATTTGATCGCGATGCTGACGGAGTTTTTGCTCAGCATCGAAAGCGCCGTCTGGACGGCCTGGAGGAGCGTCGCCGCGCCGAATACGCCAATCAAGCGGCCGATGAACACGCAGAAGGACATTCGCCGATTCCTGGCCGGCGACGAGGAGATGTCGCTGGGGCAGGTGTCGCAGGACATTGCCAAGGATCGCGCGTTGATCGCCGCCCTGGTGACGGCCATCCCGCAGGCGGGACGCTTCGCGACGCAGTTTTTCAATTCGTGTTCGCCGGATGAGATCAAGCTGCTCGTCGGCGGCGGAGTCTTCGGGACAGAAGTGAAGTGCTGGCGAAAGTACGTGGAATTGGCCAGTGCCCGGGACACGGCGACGGTCAACGACGAAATCCAGCGCGCGATCGCGACATTTGTAGAGGAATTGATCCGCCGGTAGCGGACTGCCGGAGTTGTACGAATCGCTCTTTAGTCACAGAGCATCAGAGGTCGCAATGGGTGAGCAGGTTCATTGGTCGGAAGGGCTGTTTTTGCAGCCGCATCATCTGCAGGTGATGCAGCGCAGCCTGCTGGACGGCGTTGTCGAATCCCGGCGGCTCGGCTGGTCATTCCCCTATGGATTGATCGAGGCCAAGCTCTCCCAGGACGCGCTGCAGAATCACACGATCAAGTTCGATCGTCTCCGAGCCATCCTGCCCAGCGGGCTGGCCCTGAACTTCCCCGAAAATGCGGACCTCCCGCCCCTCGACATCAAACAGGCGTTTGTCGCGGGGCAGCCGTTCACCATCTCGCTGGCGGTCCCCATCTGGTACCCCACGCGCGGCAACACGATTCAAAACAGCAGCACCGACGGCTCTCGAGCCAAGCGCCTGTATCAGGTCAAGGAAATCAACCAGGCGGATGAAAACACCGGCGAGAACCCCCAGCCGATTTCGGTGCGACGGCTCAACGCCCGCCTGCTCCTCGATGAGGACGATCGCGGCGACATGGAAGTGCTCCCATTGATTCGCATCGTCCATGCCACCGGACAGGACGCGGGGCTTCCCTCGCCCGACAGCTTGTTCATTCCTCCCTGCCTGGTTCTGCAGGGGTCGGTGGCGATGATCGACATCGTTCGCAACCTCGCCAATCAGGTGTCGGCGAGCCGTAAGAAGCTCGCCGCCGAAATCGTGCGCGGCGGATTCAAGCTCGACGCGCTGCGCGCGCCGCAATTCGGGCAGGTGCTGCGGCTGCGCACGCTCAATCGCTTCGCGGCCCGGCTTCCGCACCTGGCCGAGGCGCCCGCGATCACCCCGTTCGAGGTGTATCTCGAACTTCGCGAGCTGCTGGGCGAGCTGGCGGCACTGCAGCCCGAACGCGATGAGTTTGAAGTCGCCAACTACGACCACGACAATCCAGCCATCGCGTTCAATGAGCTCAACGACCGCATCCGCCCGTACCTGCGTGACGTCGAGCATGAGACGTTTGCGAAGGTTCCGTTTACGCGCGCGGCGCGGTGCTGACCGCGGCGCTCTCAGCCGATCACATCACGCGGCCCAGCGACTATTTCATTGGCATCAAAACCAGCGAAGACGGCCGCGCCGTGGTGCCGCTCGTGGAGAATCCAGACAAGTTCAAGTTCATGCCCAAGTTGCGCAGCCATATGCGCGTCCGCGGGATTCTGCTCCGGGAAGAGCGCCAGCCGCCGCAGGTGCTGGAGCGCGGCGTTCTCTATTTCCGCGTGCTGCGGCCGGAGAGTAAAGTGATGTGGGATTTCGCCAAGGCGGACAAGGAGCTGCACATTCATTGGAGCGGGATGGACACATCGGACTATCAGATCGCGCTCTACATGACGCTTCCCACCATTGAGGAGGCGACGCGATGAAGTTGCAGCAATCGGATCTGCTGGACGTTTGTGAGCCGCTCTTCCAGTACGTGTGCCAGTTGAATCGCTCGGCTCGCAAAGGGGGCGATCTCGACGAATCGCACGTTCGTTCCGAGATCAAATCGCTGCTCGGCGAGATCAAGGCCAAGAGCCAGAACGATCCGCAACTGACGGCGCATCTCTCTTCCGATCGAGGGCAGATCTATCTGATCCTCCTCTGTTTCGTCGATTTTATGGTGCGCAGCAGCAGCCTTTCATTTGCTCATGCGTGGATGGATCTGGCCGAAGAGGAAGAGCGCGAGCGGGCGGGCGACGAAAAGTTTTTTGAGGTGCTGGACGTAACGCTCAAGGATCGAAGCGAAGCCGCCACCGAGCGGATCGCAGTTTTTTACACGTGCATCGGGCTTGGTTTCACCGGGCTGTATACCGGGCAGCCGGAGATTCTCCGGAAGAAGATGCTCGAGTGCGCCGCCCGGCTTCGGGGCATGATCAAGGCGGACGAAACGTCGCGCATCTGCCCCGAAGCGTACATTGCCGACACGCGGATTCTCTTCAAGCGGATCGGCTCGAGCCTGGTGGGCATTGGCATTGCGCTGGCGGTGCTGGTCATTGCCCTGCTGGTGGCAAACGTCTATCTCTATGTCGATTCCTCAACGCAGTTGGCCAAGCCGCTGAATGATATCCATTCTCGTCTGACTGCCAGTGATGTGCCGGCCCCGGCGGACGCACCGCCGGCGGCGGCGCAGTAGAACGTTTCGATTGCAAAGGAAGGGTTATGGCAACGGCGGGATCGGATGGCTCAGGGACGGTGAAGATGGGCGCTGCCGTCGTGGGCGGCGGCGGAGTCGTCGGCGCGGCGTCGATCTTCGGCTTCAAGAAAGAAGTCATTCTCATCATCCTGGCCGGCATCGTCGTTCTCTTTGTTCTGCTGCTCATTTTCAGCCTGATCCTCAAGTGGCTTGCGGCGCCAAGGCCAGCCCCTTCACCCAGACCATTGCCGGAGCGGCAGGCACCACTCCCCAATCGATCACCGAGGCGGCTCGCCGCGCCCAACTCGATGACCTCCGCAAGAATTTTGAATCCGGAATCACCAAGCTTCGCGCCGCCGGGAAAGATCTCTACACCCTTCCCTGGTATCTGCTGATCGGCGAAGCCGGTTCGGGAAAAACCGAGGCAATCCGCCGATCCAGCCTGCCGTTTCCTCCCGGCTTGCAGGACATGTTTCAGGGAACCGGCGGCACGGTCAACATGAACTGGTGGTTCTCCAACGAGGCCGTGATCCTCGACACCGCCGGCCGCTATTTGTTTGACGAGGTGCAGGCTGGCGCATCCAGTGAATGGGTGGAATTTCTCGAACTGCTCGTCAAGCAGCGCTACGACTGTCCGATCAACGGGCTGCTGCTGGTGATTCCCGCGGACAGCCTGATCAAGGACACCTCCGACGAGATCGAGAAAAAGGCCAGCGTCATCGCCCAGCAACTCAATCGCATCCAGGTCACGCTCAACGTCCGCTTTCCGGTTTACATCGTCATCACCAAGTGCGACAAGATTAACGGCTTTCGCCCGTTCTTCGATGGATTGCGCGATCCGCAGGCGCAGCACCAGGTTCTCGGCTGGTCCAACCCCACCCCGCTCGACACGCCGTTCAATCCTGAGCTGGTTGACCAGCATCTGCGCGACGTTCGCAAACGTCTGCTCGAACGGCGCTTCGGGCTGCTGCTTGATCCGGTGCCGGTGGAGAGTGCCGACGGCCGGCGGATTGATGAAGTGGACGACCTCTTCGCCCTTCCCGACAGCCTGCTGCAGATCGGGCCCCGCTTGCGCCGGTATCTCGAAACCGTCTTTGTGCAGAGCGGATGGGCGCAGCCGCTGTTTCTTCGCGGCATCTATTTCACCAGCTCGATGACCAAGGACGGCGCGCTCGATGCGCAGTTGGCTTCGCTGCTGCACGTGCCGGTGGATTCTCTTCCCGAGGGGCGAAGCTGGGAGCAGGATCGTTCGTTTTTTCTGAGGGACATCTTTCTCAAGAAGGTATTCCCGGAGCGCGGACTGGTAACCCGCTCGTCGGATACCAAAAAGGCGCAGCGCCGGCGCACGATGGCGCTGCTGGGCGCCGGGTTTGCCGCGGCGATCGCGCTGTGCGCCGTCACCTGGTTCGTGCGCAGGATCTGAATCGCGGCATCCGCGGGCAAAACGACTATTGGCAAGCCGTCAGCGAGGTCGTGTCGCGCCCGGATGTGAATCTCAGCCTTATCGCTCCAATCCCGGATCCCAAGGCGCGGTTTCGCAGCAGATTCGATGACCCGTTGATCGTCGGGGACGATCCTTCAACGATCGGCCAGTTTTACAACGTGGCCTGGCAACACGTGCAGGAACCGATCAGCGTTCCCTGGGCGCTGCGGCCCGCCTCGTGGCTCGTGGATCGCAGTCATACGCTGGCCGATCGACGGGAGGAGGATTGGGGAATTCTCTACATCTCGCAGGTGTTGCGGCCGATTCTGGATGCCGCCAACACCAAGCTGGGCGCCGAAAAGTCGGGGGAATGGCCCCCCGCCGCGGCCCACGCGCTCACGCAGTCGCTGCGGTTTGAAGCCGCCGCCAACAAAAACGCGGTCGCACCGTTCCTGTCCGATGGGCTGTCGCTCACCGGCGCCATCGACGGTGCGCTCTCGGCTTCCCAGCCCTCCGCGAGCAGCGCGCTGGCCGCCGGAGCATCGCTCTTGAGCAAGTCGTCGGCGCCCCAGGAACTGGATCTTTTGCCGATTGTGCAATACGTGCTCCCCTCGGATTACGAGAAGCTGCGGAAGGAAAAGGCGCTGCTTCCGTTGCAGCAAAGTCTGACCTGGCTGCAAAAACAAAAGAGCATGTGGCCGCCGCAGTCGGACATCACCACGGTTACTCCTGACGCTGGCATTTCCAGGTTTGTCGACTACTGGACCGCGCAGATCAACGGCAGCAATCCCCGTCTGACTTCGCTGATCAAAACCCGCAACTCCGTTGCCAATCTCAAGCGATCGTTCGATGAGCTCAAGCAGGTCTGCCAGGCGATCGAGCACAAGCCGCCGACGGCGACGAAAGACTACAACGATGATCGCGCCATGTGGCAATCCGCATGGGCGCGGCACGCCAACGCCGAGCGCGCCATGGAAGCGCAGCTCGCCGCGATGGGATGGGACGGGACGACGCCCCTGGCGGATACCTACGCCGCGGAACTTGCCCGCGTCCAGTCGGATGGGTCGAGCGCTTTTGCCGCGCTGCTGGCAGAACTCCCCAAGCTCAAGCCCGAGGCGGAGCAGGATCCCAAATGCGAGACCATCTACCGTCAGCGCAAAATGCTCGAAGACGGCGCTGCATCCGTTGCATCCGGCGTGGCCGTCAACGTCCCGCTGCAGAATGAGTTGAAGGACATGGACAGCGGCATTCTCAGTTCCTACACCTCCGCCGACGGCACGCCCGTGCCGATCTACAAAGGCGTGGCGGATGTCTACGCGAAACTGAACGCTCGGCTTTTGGACGCGACGGCGGCCAATGCGCAAACGCAGCCTTCAGCCGCGGCATGGATCGACGCCGTTCCCGTCGATGAGGCGCAGCGTCTTCAATCAGCGCATGCTGAAGTGGAGGATGCCGAACGGCTCATGCCCCCCCAGCCTATTTGCAATGATTTGCGGACAAACAGCGCCATCCTCATGAATCGAATGGCCGACCCTGTCGAGCGCTATCAATCGGCGATGCTGCTTCTGCAGGGAACGCCCGGCTCGGGCGAGGAAGTTCGCGATCTGGTTGCCCAGCGCGCCGCCGAGCCGTACACCCTGCCTCCCCTTCCCCTCACTTCAAACAGCAATCCCATGCCCACCGAGCCAGGATTCAATCCCGTCGCCGCTTCCGATATCCTGCAGGCGGCGCAACGGCAGATTCAGCACGTCGACGTCGGATCGAAGACCGAATTAGTGCTCGACACCGACGACCTCTCCGATCGCCGCGCCAGGCTTCAGTCGGCGCTGGATGCCTACGCGCATCTTTATCTGGGCTACTGGTCCAAGGTGGAGATGCCCAAGCTCGATCTGGCGCATGCCGGCATCAATACGTGGGCCGACGCGCAGGGCAAAGGGGGCCTGCCCGCGCGGGCCTCGCAGATTAATAAGCCGCTGGGCGAATTCGCCGACAAGATCGAGCAGGCGTCCAACAAAATCGTGCCGTTCATCGCGCACCCCGATGAGAATCCGGATATCAAGCAGATCCGGACGCAGATTGCGGGGGCACGCACCGCGCTGCAGCACAACGCCCCGCCGGAGAACGAGTTTGACGTCGCTTTGGCAAGCTGGCGCTCGTTGGGCGCGGACCCGGCACTGGCCCGCACCAAGCTGCTGGCGCTCAAGCCGACCAAATTTGTATTTTACCTGGTTCTCCCTCCGCAGAACGCCGCCGCCTCCGACGTCGATTTCGTGACGGCATACTGGAACGATCTCTCGACCGGCATGCTGCATCTGCTGGCGGATTCCGCCGAGTCGGCGGGGCGCGAGATGCGCCGCGGGCTTGCGAAATACAAGAAATTCCCGCTCGCCACGTACGATCCCAACGTCGGGCTGCTCACCTTCAATGAGCTGAATCAACTGCGCGCCGTGCTCGCCTCGATCCCCACTCCCGTTGCCGGCAAAGGGGCCGGGGAAGATGTCGATATCGGCAGCGGGGGCCGGTTGAACAACCTGGACGCGATCAATGCCGATCTCGATCGCATCTCCAGCGGCGCCCTCACCGCCCCGCAACTGGCCCGCCTGAGCGATCTCAAGCAGTTCGTCGATGCGCTGCCTCCCAGCGAAAACCAGCCATACTCGTGCAAGATTTCCATCCCGTTCTCCCCCATCGATTCCCGCCAGTGGGGCGGGTTCTGCCAGCAATGGCTGCGCACGCATTTCCCCAGCGCCGGCGTGCTCGACGCCTCATCGCAATGGAGCGACGTGCAGTTGGACCAGGAAGGCGGAATTTCCAGCCGAATCACCATTCAGCAGGACAAAAGCCGCAACGACCCCGCCGAGCTGACCGCCCGCGAGATGGGCCAGGTGCTGTTCCCGGGCAACAAGGTCACGTTCAGTTTCTTCGTGATCCCTTCGGCCAACAATCCCGACGTCGTGGTTCCCGATGGCGTGCAGGAAACGCCGATGAAAAACTGGCAGCTTCTGCAACTGCTCGTCACCAAAAATGGGCGGCGGGTCAGCGAGGACGGCAAGCGATGGTGCATCGAGCTGCAGATTTCCAAGCAGCAGCACGTCTTTTCAACCTGGTTTCAGTTGGAGTTCGATCGTGGGCTGCCCCCCATCGCCGCGTGGCACGCCCTGGGTGACCTGAGTTCGAACTGACGCGGAGTTGTCATGGCCGAATCGTTCCTGCGCCGCTTCGTCTCCAAACTGGCGGCTCCCGCGCCCGTTCAACCGCCGCAGGTTTTTCTCGCGGCGTTTGGCAAGCACCCGGCATGGGACGATCACATGCCCGATCATCTCGGGCTCGAGACTAACGCTCTCATCGAATTCAAGCAGCTTCTCTACGGCGGCATTCGCGGAAATATCGAAAACGGAGCCTGGGACAAGCTCAGGAAGGAAGAACATCCGCCCATCCCATTCGGCCATGCATTCCTCTGGCGAACGCCGACGGTGCTGATTGCCGGGAGATTATGGCAGTCCAGCGATGGGAAGGGTCGCGACGCCTACCCGATGATCGTGGCCGCCGAGTGCAGCGGGTTGGGCGGCCTGCGCGTTGCAGAAACTTGCTTCGCCGAAGCGCGGGAATTGCAGACCCAGCTTGCCGCGATTGATTCCCCCGAAGATGTTCAGACAGCCATGGACAAGGCGCGCACCCAGCTTCGGCAGCGCATCCTCGCGCCCGACCCGGCGCCCGACGGAAACGAAACCGTCGCCGAGGCGGATGCACGCGCGGTATTCAACCGCGTGCCCGAGCTCGGCCCCGGCCACGAGGGCATCCTCCGCATCCTCTACCACATGGAGCGCGAGATGGGCGCCTATCGCGACGCCAAGCCATCGTCGACCACCAGGAGCATCTCGCTGCGCCCCCAGGCCATTCGCGTCCCCCGCGGCCCGGCATCGCAGGCTCAATCAGCCGATCTCTGGATTCGCTTCATGCGACTCCAGCTTTCGCAAAGCGTCTCATGTCTCGCCCTGCTTCCCGACAGCAGCGACTGGGTCGATTTAATCGTCGGCCCTCCCGCCGCCGCACAATTGTTCTGCATTCGCGCCCCCGTCGAAGTGCTCCCGCTCACCAACACGATTCCCTACAAGCTCGATCCCGATTTCGTGAAGCAGGCTGGGTTCACGTTGCCTTGATTTCACGCCAGAATCGCCCGCACTACGCTGGCCGGTTCAACGCCGATCAACCGCGCATCCAAACCCTGAAACTTTCGGCTGAACCGATCGGCATCAATCCCGCAAAGGTGCAAAAGCGTCGCGTGAAAATCATGTGTGGTGACGACATTTTCCACGGCACGGTAGCCAAGCTCGTCGGTGCCGCCGTAGGTCATTCCGCCGCGCACCCCGCCGCCGGCCATCCAGAGGGAGAAGGCATTAATGTGATGATCGCGCCCGGTCCCCTGGCCCATCGGAGTTCGTCCAAACTCGCCGCCCCAGATGATCAGCGTGTCGTCGAGCATGCCGCGCTGCTTGAGATCCTGCACCAGCGCGGCACTGGCCTGGTCGGTTTCCCGCGCTGCGATCGGCATGTTCTTCTCGATGTCGCCATGATGATCCCAGGCGCGATGATAGAGCTGAATGAACCGCACCCCGCGCTCGGCCAGCCGGCGCGCCAGCAGGCAATTGGACGCGAAGCTCCCGTCGCCGGGATGCTTCACGCCGTACATCTCCAGCATATTTGCCGGCTCGCTCGCGAAATCGGTCAGCTCCGGCACGCTCGTCTGCATGCGAAACGCCATTTCATACTGCGCGATCCGCGCCTGAATTTCCGGGTCATACCGCCCGGCATCCAGCATGCCATCCAGACGCTTCACCTCGTCGACCACCTGCTTTTGCGTTCCCGGCGACACGCCCGGCGGGCTGCCGACGTAATGCACCGCGTCCCCCTTGGACTGAAACTGCACACCCTGAAACCGGCTCGGAAGAAAGCCGCTGGACCACTGCCGGGCCGACACCGGCTGTGCGCCGCCGGCGCCTCCCTGCGAGACGAACACCACAAACCCCGGCAGGCTCTCGGTATCGGCGCCCAGCCCGTACAACAGCCACGAACCCATGCTCGGATAACCCTTGCGAATCGAGCCGCTGTTCATGAACGCCTGCGCGGGATCGTGATTGATCTGCTCCGTCGTCATCGAGCGGATGATGCAAATGTCGTCGGCAATCTTCGAGATATGGGGAAAAAGGTCGGAGATCTCCTGGCCGCTGGAGCCATATCTGTTGAAGCGGGTGAATGAGCCGCGGGCGATCAGCGGCGTCCCCTGCAATTGCGCAAGCTGCTGGCCGCGCGTGAAGCTTTCCGGGAACGGCTTGCCATGCATCGCCGCGAGCTGAGGCTTGTTGTCGAGGCTCTCAAACTGGCTCGGACCGCCGGCCATGCAGAGATGAATCACGCGTTTGGCGCGGATCGGAAAATTGGTCGGACGCGCGGCGCCCATCCAGCGCCCGCCCGCGGCCGGCGCGGAAGGCGCCAGGTCCATCGCCCGCGCGGGCCGGAGCAGACTTGCCAGCGCGATACCGCCCAAGCCGAGCCCCGCCCGGCCTAGAAAGCTACGCCGGCTGACACGCTGCTGAAATTCAATTGGATCCAACAATCGGTCCATGAAAAACTCCGATCATTACTTTACCCGCTTTGGCTTGTGACGAGAACCATCGCAAACGTTCCATGCTGCGATAGGTGAATCGGCAATTTAAATAGCTTGTGAATCCGGTGGGAGCGAGGCGGGAATGGCTTCGATCTGCGGTTTAAGGACAGGCACATGGTCACGGGCGGTATCGTAGACGCGTTTCCAATTGACCTCGAAGTAATCGTGCACAAGCACGTGCCTCATGCCGGCAATTTGCTTCCACGGCACTTGGGGATGCTGCTCCTTCGTCGCTCGGGAAAGACGCCAACTTGCTTCGCCGATAATCTGGATGTGCCGCAAGAGATAGGTGCCGATCAGCTTGTTCGCATCGAACTCGGCTTGCGTCTGAGGCGTGGTGTGTCGAGCACTTCGGCGATCGATTCGAGGATGTCCTGCAAGAGCAGCCTGTCGGGTCTCACAATGGGATGGCTTCTTTCATAACGTGCTGTCGAAATCGCGGTCGCATAGCTTCTTCGTCGATGACATCGACCCGCGTGCCAAGAAGCTCTCGAAGGTCCATGACCAAGCCGCCATGATCCAACAAGGAACGACCCGGCTCGAAGCGTACGATCAAATCGAGATCGGAAGAGTCGGTCGCATCGCCGCGCGCGACCGACCCGAAGACGCGTATTTCGGAAGCGCCATATCGGCGGGCGATCTCCAGGATCGCGTCGCGTCGTTCTCGAATGAGCTGGGTCAGCATGGTGGCATCTTTACGTCACCGCAGATAACTTGGCACGCCGCCTTCTTCCATTGGGACTAACGCCTCGGCCATCTGCCGGGGGTACGGCTCGAAGCACGACAACGAGCCGAACTGATCTCCTTGTGGGCCCATCGACTGCAATAGAATCACTGCTGCGCCGCTGGCGCGAGGCGCCATCTTTTCTCAATATCTCGTAATGCTCTCATGCAGATTCAACACCACCCGGCAAACCGTGGTCCACGCTGCCAGTTCCGCGTAGTCCGTCCCGGCCGGGAGTGGCGCGATGCCGACCGCACAGAGCGCCGCGGCATCGCTGGCGTTGGCGCGGTAATGGGCGCGCTGATCGCCAAGGAACCCGGTCAACGAGTCGCGCTCAGCGTCGCTGGGGTCGCGGCAGAGCACGCGCTGGCACACGAAAGTGAGCCGGCGCGAATCATCGCCGCCGGCGGCGATTGCGTGCTCGGCCAGCACGCGGGCGGCTTCGACAAACTCCGGATCGTTCAGCAATGTCAGCGCCTGCTGCGGCGTGTTGGAAACGTTGCGCGTGCAGGTGGTGTCCTCCCGCGACGGCGCGTCGAAGTTGGCGAGCATCGGATGCAGGAACGTGCGCTGCCAATGCATATAAACGCCACGACGGTATTGGCGGTCGTCGGTGTCGGGATCATACGATCTGCTGGGGAACTGAATATTCGCGTAATAGCCGGCCGGCTGATAAGGAAAGACGCTGGGCCCGCCGATGTCGGCGAGGTTCAGCAGCCCCGCCGCCTGCAGCGCGTTGTCACGCACGAACTCCGCCTCGAGCCGGCGTGGAAGCTGTGATCCGGACAGCCGATCGAACGGGTCCGCGTCGCGCAGCGCGATCGTCGGATCCGAACTCTCGCGATACGCCGACGACATCACCATCAGCTTCACCATGTGCTTCACGTCCCAGCCGCTCTCGCGGAATTCCACGGCAAGCCAGTCGAGCAGCTCGGGGTTCGACGGCGGATCGCCCTGCGATCCCAGATCCTCCACGCTGTTGCAGATTCCGACGCCCATGAATTGTTTCCACAGACGGTTCACAATGGTCCGGGCAGTCAACGGATTCTGATCGGATACAAGCCACTCCGCCAGATCCAACCGCGTCAGCCGGCGCTGCGAGGCCGCCGCGGGTTGCGGCAGAAAGTGTGGAACCATCGGCGTGACGATCTCCCCCGTCTCGTCCTGCCAGTTGCCGCGGTGCAAAACCCGCATCACGCGAGGCGTCTGCGAAACAACGACCACCGTTGGTGACTTTCCGTTTCGGCAATCGATCACCTCTTGAATCAACCGGCGCGCTTCGGTCCGCGCGGCATCGTCAACGGCGTCCGAAGTGCTCAGCAGCATCGTCCGCGCGACGAGCGGATTTTGCGTCGCCAGCGCTGTCTTCAGCGACGCTGCGAACGAGGGATCGATCGGATGGAGCGGCGCCAGCGGAGAAACGGAAATTCGCACCGCGGCCAGTACATTGTGCTCCAGCGAGACCGCCAGCAGATCACCTGCCTTGGACTGAACGGGCCGATCGAGAATGTATACCGCGGCCTGCGGCGATTTCGCGGCCGCGGCGGAGATATTCCATCCCTGCAGAATCCCTTCGACTTCGTACCCGTTGGAATACTGCGGCTCCTTCTTCTCCGCGTCGGCAAATCCGAACCCAAGCCGGGCTTCCTTCCCGCCCTTGGGCTTGATCCCAGCCGCCAACTCGACACGCGCGCGCTTCGGCCCCCCTGCGATCAGGATGCTTCCTCCCTGCGTGTCACGAGGCATCGCTTGCAGGCGAATGGCGGCGATCGTTCCGGACGGAAGCGCGAACTCAAGCCGTTGAGTCTTGCCGCCCTTTCCCGCAACGCGCACGACGCCGTCGTCCGATTCTGCCGGCTCGGCCGCAGAATGCGCATGCAGCGTAACCCAGCCATCAGGATGTTCCGCGAGAAACGCCCGCGTCGCTTTTGTCCAGGCGGCAACCTCCGCCGCCCGCGACTCGGGCCGAAATGCGTCGGCGGCCAACTGATCAATTCGATCCAGCAGCCGCTGCTCTCGCTTCTGCAGATATGGGCTGTCCACCACGATTTCCGGCGGAAACGGATGGTCGTTGGTGAAGCCCTTGAGATCCGGGTTGGGCGTATACCCGTAATCCGTGTAGACGCCCCACTCGCGCACGTCCGCCCAGAACGATTCGAGCGAGTAGAAATCCTTCGTCAGAAACGGATCGAACTTGTGATCGTGGCACTCGCAGCAGCCCAGCGTCGAGCCGAGGAACGCCGAGCCGAGCGTCCGGACACGATCCGCCGCGTATTTCGCCAGATACTCCTTTGGCTGCGCGCCCCCTCGCGCGTGATCATGTTCAGTCGATCGAAACCGGTCGCGATGAGCTGCTCGGTCGTCGGGTGCGGCAGCAGATCGCCGGCGAACTGCTCGATCGTGAATCGATCGAAAGGCTTGTCGCTGTTGAATGCGTTGATCACGTAATCGCGGTAGGGAAAGACGTTCTGATTCTGATCGCCGTGAAACCCGACCGTGTCCGCGAAACGCACCGCGTCAAGCCATGGCACGGCCATTCTTTCGCCATAGTGCGGCGAAGCGAGCAGCCGATCGACCTGCCTTTCGTACGCCCCCGCGCTCCTGTCAGCGACAAAAGCATCCTCTTCATCCGGACTTGGCGGCAGACCAATCAGATCCAGGCTCAGCCGCCGAAGCAGCGTTCGTCGATCGGCTTCCGCCACCGGTGTCAGCTTCTTGCTCTCCAGGCCGTGCAGCACAAAGGCATCGATCGGATTGCGCGTCCACGCCTCGTTCTTCACCACCGGCACGGCGGGGCGCTGCGGCGTGACATACGCCCAGAACGGCTCATACGCCGCCCCCTCGGCAATCCAGCGTTTCAGCAGATCCTTCTGCTCCGGCGACAGCTTTTTATGCGAACTCGCCGGCGGCATCAGCTCGTCGGGATCTGTTGAAAAAATCCGCTCGACCAACGGGCTCTTCTCCGGCTTGCCGGGAACGATCGCCCCTTTCTGCATCGTCGAGTCCCGATCATCCAACCGGAATTTCCCCTTCCGCTGCGCCTTGTCCGGGCCGTGACAAAACAGGCAGTTATCCGACAGAATCGGCCGGATATCCCGATTGAAGCGAATCTCCGACAGAGGCGCAGTCGACGCCGCAGAGGCCCCCTTTGCCTGCGACCCGGCCATCAGCCCGGCCCATAGCAAAATGCATCCAACAAGATGAAAACGCGAACGGCGCATCGAAAGGAAACTCTCCAAAATATACCATCGCTTTGTCGCGATTTATCTGCCGGCGTTAACGCGCGGCTACAGCAACGCCTGAATCCTCTCCATCTATCTACTCTCCCGCGCCGGCGGGTTTACTACGAACTCGCCGGCAGGGGATTGGTGGCAAAGCAAAGGTCTTCGACGATCTTTCCGCCGATCAGGTGTTCCTGGATGATTCTTTCGGCGTTTTCGGGCGTGACGTTGGAGTACCAGGCGCCTTCGGGGTAGACGACACAAATCGGCCCGCTGTCGCAAATCCGCAGGCAGCCGCTTTTGCTGCGGTAGCAGGTTCCCTGGGGGCCGGCCAGGCTGAGAGCTTGCATCCTCTTCTTGAGATAGTCCCATGTGCGTTCGCCCGCCTGCGGATCGACGCAATCGGGTCCGAGGCAGATGAACAGATGGCGCGTCAGTTTTCCGATGCCGAATTTCGGGGCCATCTGACGTGGTGGGATGTGCTCGGGATTGGCCATGAGGGGATTCTACTGGGAAAGGCGGGAAGGGGGAGAAACCGCAGAACCGCTGCAGCGCACACGTCTCAGCCGGTGGTGATGCGCATGGGGTCTTGAGGCTGGGAGTGTAATAGCCTGCATCTGCCGCCGTTTTCGTAGATGAATGTGGGTCGCCGTCCCGCGAACAGCGATGAGGGGGACGCTCCGACATTGACGCGCGTGCCCTAGCGGATCTTCGACGTAAACGCGACCGTCGCTTTCGAATAGGAAGCCGGTCGGTCCGAAATTTTGCCCTTACTTTTTTCAACAGCGATGATGTAGTCGATCTTTTTCTTCCTGACTTCCGATGTCAGATGGCCAACAAACTCGTCCGGCTTCGCCTGCAGCGCGGCATCGGGATCCGTCACCGCCAGATAGGCAAACCCTGCGACCGCCGCGCCGAAGTCCGATGCCTGGTTTCCCGCGGCAATGAGCCGAAGGGCAGCGCGCTTCCGCACCCAGTCATGTGAGCTGCCGCGGACAGCCTTTCGGTAGCCCTCGATCGAGTCAGCGGCGTTACCTGTGTCGAACGCCTGCTCCGCAACGGTGAAGTCGGGCTCGTCGTCCGCCGAGATACGCGAGATTTCCGCGAGCCCCTTGCGGGTTTCATTCCCGCTTGCCGAAAGGAAAACCAGATTCTCGTCGTCAATTCGTTCGATCTTCACATTTTCGTACATCAGCGCTTCTGTCGCGCTCGGTGACTTATATGCAACAGTGTCGGCCGAAAGGATGCTGGGCGAAATGATAATTGCCCCCGTCAGCCAAAGAGGCAGTTGAGACATCGAGCGCTCTTAGGGTTAGACAAGCGCCTCCGGGTCAATCGCGTCAATCGCATGGTCTGAAATCCCTTCGCCGGGCTGCCAGCTCCGCCAATCTGGCGACCGTCAGATATTACGCGCCCAAATGGATATCCTTGTCAAAGAATAAAAGTTGCAAAGGACGCAAAATTCGGAGTTGGGCGACCAAAGCGCCTTTATAGAGCAAACGGCTCAGAAGCCCCGACCGCTGAGTCGCCTCGTCTTTAGAAGTGCCCGGAAATCCCAGCGCTCCGTCCCCTTAGTCCACGGCTGGTAGCGCCGGATCCTGGCTTGGGTCCACCACAGCGAATCCCTCGGCTGTGGCTGCCGTGAGCAGTTCTACGTCCGAAGCGATGAGAATGACGGTCGCATTGAGGGAATCCCGCAACCGCACCGCCGAGGCAAGATGGACGCTGTCGGCACCTCGCAACTTCCATTGCGGCCCCAATGATTCTGCCAGGCGCACAACCGCGTCGTCAAATTCAACCTGTAGAAATGCACCAAAATCATTCCGAACCGCGAGGAGAACATTGCGCGTCGTGGCAGCGTCAACCCGGTTGGCATGTCGGCGGGTTACCGTGCAAAGTACTTCAACAAGGCCCAAGGTTGCACAGCCGAACCGCACGCCGGGCTGCCAGAATCGCCGCATCCAATCAGAGCCGGCTTCGCTCTGATGGCGCTTCACCCATGCGCTGGAATCGAGGTAAAATATCTTCATCGGCGGTCGTTTATGAGCATCTCGGACGCAGATGGTCCGGACAAAACCACCGGCTCAACGGGGCCGCAATTGATAGCGCCGGGGGCCGGGACGTGTATGCCTGTGCCCTCCAGTCGATGACGCACAGAAGCCCATCGATCATCGATCTGGTCCGGTATTCTCTTTTGCGCGGGCGTCGACTCCACAACCAGCGCCACGCGCACATCCTGATTGCGCTGCTCTAGCGGCACTTCCAGCCGGAGCATTCCGTCTGCACCGACGTGCGCTGTCGTCTCGATTACTCGCATGTTGGGATTTTACCACAACTCGTTGCTGGTTTCTCGTTGCGCACCGTACGGCCGCTGGATAACAGCGCAGGAACTCAACGTAGCGGAAGTTTCACCGATGAAAGGAGCCGTGAGGTGGGGAGAAGCTACGAACCAAGAATAATTCGCGAACTCAAAGGCGAGCTGAGACCAGCAACTCAAAGCTCGCGAGAGTTCGATCACCGCGCCAATATTCGGCCTCCGGCGATTTGCTGGCTGGCGGCCTCCCATGTACGTTACGCGTCCATTGAGGCCCGATGCATCGGATCGGGTCACGACTTTAGACATTAAAAGCAATCGGCAAGAGCCAATGCTCGGTGCCGGGCGGCCCAAGGGACTGGGGCTTTGTCGCGCAGAGCGATCGGATAAGGAGTATCGGCGTGATCTTTGATTCCCTTCTGGGGATGTTCAGCATCGACATGGGCATCGACCTGGGGACGTGCAACACACTGGTGTGCGTCAAAGGGGAGGGGATCGTTCTCAACGAGCCGAGCGTCGTCGCCGTGATCAAGGGAACCAATCGCGTTCTGCAGGATGGGAACGCCGTCGGGCTGGTCGCGAAGGAAATGCTCGGAAAAACGCCCGGCTCGATCACCGCGATTCGTCCGCTGAAGGACGGAGTCATCAGTGATTTTGAGGTCACCGAGGCGATGCTCTCCTATTTCATTCGCCGGGTGCATGGTCGAAAGCGGTTCATCAATCCGCGCGTGGTCATCGCGGTCCCTTCGGGAATCACGGCAGTCGAGCGGCAGGCGGTTTTCGACAGTGCCGAGCGCGCGGCGCGCGGCGCGTCTATCTGGTCGAGGAGCCGATGGCGGCGGCGATCGGCGCTGGATTGCCGGTGACCGAGCCAACAGCAAGCATGATCGTCGACATCGGCGGCGGAACGACTGAGGTGGCGATCATCTCGCTGGCGGGCATCAGCGTGTGCAAATCGGTGCGGACCGCCGGGGACGATTTTGACGACGCGATCGTCAGCCACATGAAAAAGACCTACAACATGGCCATCGGCGAACAAATGGCCGAGCGGATCAAGATCGAGATCGGATCGGCCGCGGCGCAGGGCGACAGCGAGCCGTCGATGGATGTGAAAGGTCGTGACATGATCAGCGGCCTGCCGCGCAAGACGCTGATCAGCGCTGAAGAAATTCGCGGTGCGCTGCAGGAGCCGGTGAACGCCATCATCACGGCGATCACGCAGACCCTCGAGCAGGCCGAGCCGGAATTGGCAGCCGATCTGGTGGACAACGGAATTACGATGGCCGGCGGCAGCAGTCTGCTGCGCGGGCTGACGACCGTCGTGAGCAATGCAACGGGCCTGGATGTCCGCCTCGCGGACGACCCACTGACGTGCGTCGCTCGCGGCACCAGCGTCTATCTGGAAAATCTGGAAGTCTGGAAAGACACCATGCAGAGCGATGCTGATTCGATGTAGGACAGGGTCACCTTCAACGCTCCACGACACGGATGTCTCAATCGCGCTTCCAGCATGTTTTCGTTGCCCTCATGGCGCTCAGCGCGCTGTCCGCATTCGCGCTCCCCGCGAAATTAACCGGCCGTTCTTTTCCGCAGGTATCCATGCTTTTCGCCCCCGTTGCTCGGCCCGCCGGCGCGATCGCGGGCTATTTCTTTCATCGGCTGGGGGGCGACCGATCGGAGGATTCCCGCGATCTGCAGACGATTCGGACGGAGAACCAGGATTTGAAGAGCCAGGTTGTAACACTCACCGAACAACTTTCCGAGTTGTGCAGCGCAACGCCGAGCGCGAAAAACTCGGACTGGTGAGGGACCTCTGCACGCCGGTCGCAGTCGTGGGTCCGGATTCGGGAGCGCGTGAATCGCTCTCCCTTCGATCCTCCACGCTGGAAGGCATCACGGATGGGTTGTTTGTCCTCTATCCAGGGGGCGTGGTCGGGGAGGTCGAACGGGCAGGCATCGCAGGCGCGCAGGTGCGGCTCGTCACCGATCCGGGATTTCGGGTCCGCGGAAGCTTCGGAAAGTTTCAACGCCGGCCGGACAACCAGATCGAATTCAGCAAACTCAACGCACCAACCGCACTGGTTGAGGGAGCCGGCCAGGGTGCGATGATCGTGCGCAGCCTCACGATGGAGGACGCCCGCAAGGCACAGATCGAACCCAACGACTGGGTCATTCTCTCCGAACCCGATTGGCCGCTCAATCTTCAGGGACAGCCGCTTGGCAAAGTCGTGAAGATTTCCCCGCGCCCCGATGCGCCGCTGTTCGCCCAGATCGTGATCGAGCCGCAGGAAAATCTATCGCGGCTGAGGGAAGTGATGGTGGTGACGAAGGAGAGGTAGTGGGGGAAGGCACGAAGGCACGGAGGGACGGAGGCACGAAGGGTGAGGAAATGTGAGAGGTAGTGGGAAGATGATGCTCGACTCATTTACAATGGGTTTCGCAAGACGGCTTAGACGGCTTGGTAATTACGGCGGCGCCGGCATTGCCTCGCCTTTCGCTTCGTGCCTTCCCCTTTCGCCTTTCCCTTTGTGCCTCCGTGCCTCCGTGCGTCCGTGCCTGTATTCGTGATGCGCTGGCTCACCTACTTCATCCTCGCCTACGTCACACTCGGATTGCAGTTGGGCGCTGGGCCTTACATTCGGTTTCAGGGCGTGGCGCCGAATCTGGTCTTGCTGGCAGTGATCTTCATCACGTTGAACGCGCGCCGCGATGCGGCGCTGCTGGGTGCGGTCTGTCTGGGGCTGATGCAGGATTTTCTGACACAGCAGCCGCCGGGACTGTACGGGGTTTCATACGGGTTGGTGGGAATGTTCATCGTCAGCACGCACGATGTGGTCTACCGCGAGCATTTCCTGACGCATCTCTCGCTGGCGCTGGTCGGCGGATTTATGACTGCGGCCGTCCTGCTTGCGCACGGTTGGCTGCATCCGCCGGCGCCGCGTCTGGTGGAAAATGGCGTATCACTCAAAGCCATCCGCATTTCGCCGGGGCTGGAATTCATGCGCGTGATCTATACCGCGGCGTTGGCGCCGATTGTCCTGGGAATCCTGCAGAGCCTCCGGAGGAAATTCGGCTTTCAACCTTCGCGGCGATCCATGCGGGCGCGATATTCCAATTGATCGGAGAATGCTGAAGCATCATGTTCGCACGCAGGCTGAAGATCATCCTCTCGCTTCTGGGCGTCGTCGTGGTGGCACTGGCGCTGCGCCAGCCGACGTGCAACTGCTGCACAGGGAATATTGGAAGCAGGAGGCCGTGGATGCGATGAAGCGAACGCATCTCGTGGAGACCTCGCGGGGGAGAATCCTGGACGTGCAGGGGCGCGTGCTCGCGGAAGACCAGCCGTGCATCGACGCCTGCGTCGACTATCGCGCGGTGCCGAGCGATCCGGACGACGGCTGGGTCAAGGAGCAGGCAATCCAGCGTCTGCAGGCGCAGCTTGGCGATCCCTACGATTCCCCGGGCACGTCCCGCGCCGAACGCGCTGAGATGCGGCAGACGGAGATGCTCAAAGTACGCAGCGACATCGAGAAGATGTGGGTGAAGCTGGCGGAAATTTCCGGACGGTCGCTGGACGACATTGACGACGTGCGCTCGTCCATCACCCGCAAAGTGGAGTGGCGGCGCCGATATACGTGGGTGCGCAATTTCGACAGGGCGCAGGTAAAGCAGACCCTCTCCCGCGAAGAAAGCTCCGCGTGGAAGAAGTGGCTCATCGACGGCGGCGGGAGCAACGCCGACGCTGACATGGACAAGTTTGCCGTGAAAGTCGCCGAGCAGTTCGAGCCGCACGTCGTGCTCCCAGCCGTTGACAACGAGGCGCAGAACGAACTTGGAAAAAACATCGACTCGTATCCCGGTCTGATTCTTCGTCCCGGCACCCACCGGTATTACCCGTATCGTGAAGTTGCGGCCCATTTGCTCGGCCATCTGGGTCGCGTGGATCGGCGGGATCTCGAGGACGACGACAAAGCCGACAAGGACGATTTGCTAAGGGAGTATCTGCCGAACGATCTGATGGGCAAAAGCGGCATCGAATCGCTTTGTGAGCCTGCATTGCGCGGGACGCGCGGGAGGATCGAGAAGGTCGTCGGCGACGAGCGGATTTTCTCGACGCTTTCTCCGATGCCGGGTCAGGACGTGCGGCTGTCGATCGACATCGAGCTGCAGAAGCTGATTCAAAACGCCTTCGCCCACGCTCAGATCCGGGATGCCGACGGCCAGGTCATCGAATCCGATGCAGTGCTGCATGGAGCGGCGGTGGTGATCGACGTGCCGACGGGGCAAGTGCGGGCAATGGTTTCGTATCCGACTTACGATCTCAACCTTCTCGACGAACAGTACGCGACGCTCGCCGGCGATAATCTGAATCACCCGTTGATGAATCGCGCGACGATGGCACAGGTGGAACCGGGGTCGACGGTCAAGCCGATGGTCGGAATTGCCGCGATCACGTCGGGTGTGCAAAAAGTCGACGACACCATCGAATGCACCGGCTACCTCGTTCTCAATGGCGTGAAATACGGGATGGGGCGCTGCTGGGTCGCTTCAAAATACTCGACCATCCTGAAAAGTGTCGCCCACCATCCGATACCGTTCGACGACCCGCATCCGACCGGGTTCCTGACTTTCTCTGATGGACTGGAACGAAGCTGCAACGTCTTTTTCGAGACGACCGCCGACAAGCTCGGAATCGATCGTCTGTCCGACTGGTATGGCCGCTTTGGGCTGGGGCGCGTGACCGGCGTGGGGATCTCGGAAGTGAAAGGAAAACTTCCAATCTTCTACCCGCTGCCGGCCTGGAGACGTCGCTCGGCCGGCTGGTTCTCGGGGATCGGAGAAGGATTCATAGCGGCGACGCCGATCCAGATGGCAAACGTCGCGGCCACCATCGCGCGCGGCGGCATCTGGATGCGCCCGACGCTTCTGGCGCCCAGCAATGGCGAACAGCCCGCCACCCGGCCCGACGCCATTCCCGACTCACCGGATCGGGTCGATATGCATCTGTCGCCCGACGCGGTCAAAGAAGCGCAGGAAGGGATGTTCCGCGTGGTGAACTCAAAAGCCGGAACGGGGAAGGCGCTGATTGCCGGGGACGAAGAGTTGGCATGGGCAATGCTTTGCGGAAAGACCGGAACGGCCCAAACCTCGCCGCTGGCGATGCCGATGCTCGATGCGTCCGGGAAGGTCATGCTTGACGACGCGGGCAAACCGCGGATGCAGCTTCTGGCTCCTTCGACTCTGGAAAATCCCAACGCACTGGCTCCCTGGTATCGCGGCAGCGGCAATGAAGGGAAGGACATCTCGCACGCCTGGTACATTGGCTTTGCCCCGCGCGAGCATCCGCGGATCGCCTTTGCGGTGCTGGTCGAGTACGGAGGCAGCGGCGGAATCGCCGCCGCATCGGTCGCGCGGGCAGCGCTGCATGATTGCATCAATCTGCACTACCTCAACGTCACGGCGCCGGCAGTTGCGCCCGCGACACGTCCGTGACCTTCGCTCAATGGCTCACGCGACCCCGCCCGGTGCGGCGTGACCGATTAATCGAGCGGCAACGGGAGCTTGCTTGGCGGATGTCAGTCGGACACGATTGAACGATGCAAACCGCGGGCGAACAAACCGCAAGGCCGAAGGTTAGTTCTCTCACCGGTCATTGCGGCTTGGGATTGTGTTGGCCATTGGGCATTTGCCATTTCTTTGGCATCTCTGCTGGGAGCAATACCAAGGATCGGGCTAATCGATGAACGCCAGCGCCATCGAGCAGAACCCGCCGATTCCGCCTCCGCCGCGCGTCCTGACGGCTCGCACCCGCCGGCGCGCTGGGGCGATCCGCGAGCGCGCTTCTGGTGGTTGAGCTGCCTGGTGCTTTGCTCGATCGCAATCGGATTCGCCGCCGTCGGCTTTCGCGCCTGGCAACACGAGCTGAGGCTGGTACGCGACGGCATATCGGTCGATGCGCGCGTTTACGCGGTCAATTACCAGGCGCGCACGGGCGTCTCATTCGATCCGAGCAATCCGGCAAGTCTGCAGTTTCCATGGCGGGGAGGACTGTATACGACGCGGCATGAGAAGCCTCTCGAAGGATATGGACGTTTTGTGACGGTGGGAGATACGGTGCGCGTGAAGGTTGACCCCGTGAACCCCGAGAATTGGACGGCGGTGTCGCAGGCCATTCCGCTGCGCGACCGAATGATGGATGCGATGTTGACCCTCCCGGCGATTCTCCTGACGCTCCTGGCGGCCATCGGGCGCGCGCGCGGATCCTGAATCTCTGGAAATCAGGACGGGTGACTCCTTCTTTGGTGGTGAGCAGTTCAATCAGTGCGCTGGCGCCGCGCGGACAGGTGGTGCGCTGCACCCCGTCCGAGGAGGGCGACGCGCGGGTCTTCACCATCTACCTCGCGACCGGCCGAGCTCATCGCGATGCGGGCGAGGCGATCGATGTGCTTGCGAGAGCCAGACCCGCGTCATTGGCCGTCTCCGCGGAGTTCTTCGCGTGAACAGACTGTGGCAACAGCTCGCGATCGCGACCAACTGGCCGGTGCTCGTTGCCGTTGCGGTCCTCTCGTCTCTGGGAATCATCAGCATCTGGGCAGACAAGCCGGAAGAGGGGATGAAACAGCTCATTTTCCTCGGCGTGGCCATCGGCTGCATGACGCTCTTTCAGGCCGTGAATTATCTGAAAATCGGGCGATATGCGTGGATCTTCTACGTTTTGAGTTTGCTGCTGGTGTTGTACACGGTGGCGGCGGCAATCAAGGGCGGTCCCAATCCGCCTCCTGGCGCCCAGCCGCTGCCAGGCGTGCACAGCGTGAAGGGGGCGTATGCGTGGATCACCCTGGGCCCGGTAAGCATCGAGCCGGCGGAGTTGTGCAAATTTGCGTTCGTCCTGGTTCTCGGACGATACCTTCGTTTTCGCTCAAACTACCGAACGCTCAGCGGACTGTTCGCTCCGTTCGCATTGGCCCTGGTGCCGATGGCGCTGATCCTGAAGCAGCCGGACCTGGGGATGGTCATGCTCTTTCTTCCGGTGCTGTTCGCGATGCTCTTCGCGGCCGGCGCCAAGGTGCGGCATCTGCTCACGATCGCCGCGCTGGGGCTGGCGCTGGCGCCGATCGCCTGGTTCAGTGGTGAGGAGCACGTCCCCGTGTTGTCGCATTTCCCTCAGCTCATCAAGAAATATCAAAAGCAGCGTGTTTATGCGTTCCTCGAAAGCGACAGCCAGTCCGAGCGGCAGGCAAAAGCCTACCAGACGCACCGTGCCATGATCGCGATTGCCTCAGGCGGCCTGAGCGGGAAGGGATTTGGCGAGATACCCATCGGCCAATCGGTTCCGGAGGCGCACAATGACATGATTCTGGCGCTGATCGGCGAACAATTCGGGTTTTGGGGAGTGCTGGCGCTGCTGGTGGCGTACCTGGTGCTCTTTGCGGCCGGGATCGAGATCGCCGCCGCGACCCGCGAGCCGTTCGGTAGATTGGTTGCGGTCGGCGTTGTCGCGGTATTGGCAGCACAATCCTTCTTCAACCTCCTGGTCGCCACCGGCTTGATGCCAGTCACCGGGATCACCCTTCCGTTTGTGAGTTATGGCGGCAGCAGCCTTGTCGCCAGTTTCATGGCAGCGGGCTTCCTGTTGAACATCGGGCAAAACCGTCCGATGGTGATGGCAAGGGACGCCTTTGAGTTCAACTGAATCTTTTAATACGCCTTTAACGATAATAGGGAATTGTGGGGCGTAGTTTTGACACCGTTAGCTCTGCAGAGAGTGCCCGAAATCCGCAAATAAGGAATTTTTTGCGAAACTGATATTTTGCTTGCGAACAACTTCGATACATGCTCATCAGGTGGTCGAATATGCCTTTGTTCAACGCGTGGGACGGTGTTCGCCTAGAAACGAGGCGGCGGAAATTGCCATTTTCGTCGCGCACCTCGTCCAGCAGCACGCCACGGCAGTTGGATGGGCCATGCACCTTGGCACCGCTTTCGCATTACGCTAATTCGTTATTGGACTGCGAGTCTAGGTAAACTGTAGTCCTTATCTGGTAAGTAGATGCAGACGGGTAAGCTGCGCAGGATGGGTAACACCGCAGGTGCAACCATCCGGCATTTTCCCACTTGTTTTGAACCGGATTAAGAGCTATTTGTGGTGAACGAGCAGACATTTCCTATGGCTTCGCCCGACTCGGGTATGATCCGCTCTGGGCGAAAAAGATTTTTTGTGGGTTTTGACAAACGATCAGGGATATTTGATTACTTGCGTGTGGGTAGTGTGCGTCGCGGCAAAGAGTTGTTTTTTTTGCGCTCTGGAACGAATCGAGTGGGTTTGATTCGCTTCGGTGAAACGCGACGTGGTTCCGAGGTTCTGTTCCGGCTGGGTTAATCGCACGAGGCGACGATCAGGCCGGTAGCCAAAGGTGCCGTGTGGTAGCTCATAACGCTGATAGAGGGAAGGTTAATGCAATGCAACCGTCATCGCCAACAAACGAACGGATTCTCCGTTCGAGTGTGAACCGTAGTACTGAAGAACTGGTGCCGCGGGAAGTTCTGGACCTGTTGATTCGCCGGGAGTGTGCCCGTGCGGACCGCAACGGCCGGGAATTCTCGCTGGTCCTGTTCCGCGTGAAGAACCAGAAGCGAACGTCGGTCTCGACGCACCGTCTGGCTCGTACCATTCTCTCGCGGGCTCGGCTGACCGACGAGGTCGGCTGGTTCAGCAATCATTACATCTGCGGCCTGCTGCCCGACACCTCGGTGCAGGGCGCCCAGATTTTCATGAACAGTGTCTGTGACCTCGTTGAACGCAAGGGAACGCGCCCGCTTGCTGTCGTCTACAGCTATCCGGGCAACCTGCTGACGGCGGAGGATTCGGCTTTCTCCGCCACCGCGAATCATTCGCGGGTGGACCGGTTCGACGACAACGATCATCACACCGGCGGCGGCAACGGCCGACTGCACGTGGGGCATGACCGCGTCAATGGGACGTCGCATCGTGCTGGCGCGGTGTTTCGCACGGTCGGCGATGGCGGCGCTGCCACCAGCATCGCCATCGCGGATCTCAAGCGATCCGACCTGATGCCGGCGCTGGCGCGCGGTTTAGCCGATGAGCACGCATCCGAGGGCTTGCCGGCTGAGTCGATCCACGAGTTCCTTGTGCACCCGATGCCCAAGTGGAAACGCGTTCTCGATCTTGCCTGCGGCTTGGTGATATTTGCCTGTTTCCTCCCGGTCATGGCACTGATCGCGGTGATTATGAAACTGAGCAGCCCGCGTGATCCGGTCTTCTTCAGCCAGGACCGGGCTGGTCTGGGCGGAAAGCCGTTCAAGATTCACAAGTTTCGCACGATGGTCGTCGGCGCCGAGGCAAAGCTCAAGGCACTTCGCCAACTCAGTGAACAGGACGGTCCGGCCTTCAAACTGAAGAACGATCCCCGAATTACCCCTCTGGGTCGGCTGCTTCGCAAGACCAGCCTCGATGAGCTTCCGCAGTTGTGGAACGTGATCAAGGGCGAGATGTCCCTGGTCGGTCCCCGGCCGCTGCCGATTGAGGAAGCCGAACGTTGCCTTCAATGGCAGCGGCGCCGGCTCGACGTAACCCCGGGCCTCACCTGCATCTGGCAGGTCAAAGGCCGCTCGACGGTGAGCTTCGCCGAGTGGATCCGGATGGACGTCGAATACATCCGCCGCCGCACGATTCTGCACGATCTCTCGCTCTTGGTGATGACCGTACCGGCAGTGCTCCTGCGACGCGGCGCCCGATAACTCAAATTCGGCAACCTTTAGAAGAAAGCCCAGGGAGCATTGCTCCCTGGGCTTTTCCGCTCCAGGGACTTGCCTGCTGCCGGTTCCGGGCCGATATATCACGGTGACCACAACCTGCAACCTCATGGATATCCCCGCCCTCATCGTCTGGCCCGCAAAGCACGACATTTTTGGAGTGCAGGTGAGTGCCACTTGCTACGACGAGGTCGTTGAAAAGGTGATCGCTGCCGCGCAGAACAGGCAGGCGGCCCTTATCGACTTCATGCCGGTCCACGGGCTGATCCCAGCCGTGCAGGATCCGAAGCATCTGGCCCGTCTCAATCAGTTTGACATCGTCGCTCCCGATGGCCAGCCCGTTCGGTGGGCACTCAATTACTTCTATAAGACCGGGCTGACCGACCGCGTCTACGGCCCCGAGCTCACCTGGCGGCTTTGCCGCGCCGCGGCCGAGGCTGGCGTCGGCATCTACCTGTTCGGCAGCACTCCCGACGTCCTGGAAAAGCTTCAGGAACGTCTGTTAACCGAATTTCCCGATCTGCACATCGCCGGCGCAGAATCGCCGCCCTTTCGTCCCTTGACGCCCGAAGAAGATCGCGCTGCCGTCGAACGTATCAATGGCAGCGGGGCAGGGCTGTTGTTCCTGGGCACCGGTTCTCCTCGGCAGGAAGTGTTCGCGTTCGAACATCGCGACTCGATCCAAGCCGTTCAACTCTGCGTCGGCGCGGCGTTCGATTTTCACGCCGGCACCAAAAAGATCGCTCCCGCGTGGATGCAGAAGCGCGGGCTCGAATGGCTGTTCCGCCTGACGCAGGAGCCGGGCCGACTCTGGAAACGCTATCTGGTCATGAACTCGACCTATGTTATGCTGTTTCTCCGAGAGGCGCTCTTCCCCGGACGACGCAAAGCTCGCGCCGCCGTGGCAACGAAGCGCCTTCTCGAAACACATGACTGATCCGACCAACTCCTCCCAAAGCGTTTCGGAATACGACCAGTTCCAGATCCCAGGCGTCGCCCGCATCGAGCCGGGCGAAGGAGGATTGCGCCGGGTTGTGGTCGATGTCGCCGGCGCCTATGGCGAGATCTATCTGCACGGCGCGCACGTTACACAGGTCAGACCGCCCAAAGGCAAACCACTTCTTTTCCGGAGCAGGGCAAGTCTGTTCGCGCCGGACAAGCCGATCCGCGGCGGAGTGCCATTGATCTTCCCCTGGTTCGGCCCGCATCCAGGAGACTCGAAGCTACCCGCGCACGGGTTTGCCCGAACCAGCGAGTGGGAGCTTCGATCCATCCGCCAGGAACGCGGCGGCGTGAGCGTCGCGCTGACACTCGCCGCCTCAGCTGCCACGCGAAAGCTCTGGCCGCATGAATTCGAGCTGCGCTTCGTGGCCCATATCGGTCCGCAACTGGAGATGCGGCTTGCCGTCCGCAACACCGGCGATTCGCCGTTCACGTATGAAGAAGCGTTCCACACGTATCTGGCCGTGAGCGACGTTCGGCTTCTCAAGATCGAGGGTCTCTCCGGCCGCGACTATCTGGACAAAATGCTGGCCGGCAAACGCATGCGACAGGGGCCCGAGCCGATTGCCATCGCGGGCGAGACCGACCGCGTCTATCTGGGAACTCCAGACACAGTGATCGTCGAAGAATCCACCGGCCGTCAGATCACCGTCGCCAAGACCGGCTCGGCCGCGACAGTCGTCTGGAATCCCTGGATTGCCAAAGCCAAAGCGATGGCCGATTTCGGCGACGAGGAATGGCCCTCCATGCTCTGCATCGAAACCGCCAATGCGGCCGAGCATGCAGTCGCGCTCGCGCCGGGGGAAGAGCACGTGATGTCGGCGGTGATTTCGGAATCAGGTTGAGGTGAGGCGCGTGCCAGCGCGTTTTACCGCGGCTCGGGAATCAGCCGAAGCTGCTTCACGTTCATCAGCGCGCCGTGCAAGGCTCCTTCGCACTGCAGCAGGATCGTGGTGCGATCCTGATCGAGCGTGATCGTGCCGACACTGATCGTTCGGTATGTCTTCCAGTCCCCCGTCGGCCTCGCATGGCCGTGCAGCACAAACGGGCCGGCGTTGATCTGAAACAGACCGCCCGCCTCCTTCGCGCAAGAGTATGTCAGTTCGATCGTAAACTTGCCGCTCCGCGGGCATCCCGCGGGCCATTCGATGTACTCGTGCAGATCGACCCAATAAACGATCTGCCCATCGCCGCGCCCGTCGAGATGAAGCTGATAGCCCCAGCGCTGCCTCGCTTCGCTCGGCCGCAACCAAAACGAAGAGCCGCGAAGACGCGAAGACGCGAAGAGAGACGCGAAGGTAAGAAAATCAAAAATGCGGGATCGAAGCCCAAGGAATTGCGCCTTGGGGTTTCAGGTGCAATTGAATTGTCTTCCTTCGCGTTTGTCTTCGCGGCTTCGCGTCTTCGCGGCTCTTGATCTTTTGGCTGATCGCCTGCCCGGGAAAATTTGCGCAGCGCGCGAAGATCTCAATGGGTTGTGGCATGGATGCGGGCGGCGCTGGCGGAGAGGACGAGCGCGCCGCTTGGCGGCAGCTTTCGATTCTTCGCGATGCGCTATCGTGGTCGCTTGCATCGTGATCGGCGAGGTTGCCGGATGCGTCGCCTGCCCGGTGCCGTCATCCGCGGCAGCATTCTGCAAAACCGCCTGCGGCGGATGCACGCGGGCCATCTTCGCGCCCAGCACTCCGGCGATGACTGCGACTAGTCCGAGCGCACTGATCAACATCGCCGCCACTAATTTCATCTGCGGCAATAATCGAACGTCCAAACAGCCTCGCAACAATTCCCGTTCAGCCGACGAACCTGCGCGTTTTTCCAGGGGAAGCAAGCCGCGCGAGCAGCCAGCTTCAGGCTTTCTGCTGGCGGATATCGTTGTTCCTGTAGGCTTCGATGAGCCGTTGGAGCATCGCGATCCGGCTGCGGAATTCCTTGCCGCGCTCGGTGTCGGCCATGCGGCGCGGGCTGGGCCACATGCGGATGATGGAAACGCTGGGCACGATGTCGACCCCGTCGCGAAGAGCGGCTTCGACGGATTCGAAGTGATGATGCGTGGCGAGCAGCGTGCGGTCGGCTTCCAGAACGAGCGTGTAGCCGATGTCTCCGTAGGCTTCGGAAAACGCGCCGTCGATGGTGATGGCCTTGCCGCTGCGCTTCAGCGGGCTCTCCCCGGCTTCGATCTTCACCGGGACGTGGCCATTGACGATGAGGCCTTCCTGCGGATCAACGCCAAATTCCGTCAGCACCTTCTCGCAGAACCAGCGCTCGTGAATCAGCGTGAAGTATGGGTCCTTCGTTTCGTGATGCGGCTTCTTGTCGGCGATGAAATCGCGCTCGAGGGTGGCGATGCGGTCTTTGCCGAACAGCGGCGACCGCGGGCCGCTCCAGAGATACCAGAGCAGATCGAGGTCGCCCTCGGCCCGGCGCTCGATCGCGCGGAGCACCACTTTCTCGATCGTGTCGAACATCGCGCGACCGGCGAGTGGCTGGCCGTCGATATGCATCGGAAGAAACTCCCCTTTTTCGTCGCAGGGGACGCAGCCGTGAAAGATGAGATTCTGGTCGCGGCGGAGGAACATCGAGCCGCGGTTGACCATGAACTGCATGTGCTCGCCGAGCTTCTGGCTGGCGGTGAAGGAGTCGCGCAGCCGGCGAATGCACGTTTTCTCCTCGGAGGACAACTCGTATGGGTTTTTGGGATCGACCGTCGGCAGATGCGTGTCGCGCAACGCATACGCAGCGCCGTCCACCTCGATCGTGCCGGCAAGGTGATTGATGCGGTGCAGGAGACGGCGGTGGTCCATCTCCCAATGGGGATTGCGGCCGATCATCTGCCCCTCGAACTTCGCCTGCATGATCGCCGCGGCCTTTTGCATGCGGGCGACCAGAACGTCGGGCCGCATGCCGGATGACTTAGGCTTGAAGTGAATGGCGGGATCGTCTGCGTATACGGTGTTGGCGAGATACTCCAGCGGCGTGAGCGGGATGCTGTATCCCTCATCAAGCTGCCCGATCCGGCGATAGCGCAGCGAGACGCGCAGGACGCAGCAGATCAGCGCCTCGTGGCCGAGCGCCGCGCCAAGCCAGGCCATGTCGTGATTGCCCCAGATGAACGAGACGTTGGGCTGCTGGCGAAGGTAATCGACGACGCGATCGCCGCGCGGGCCGCGGTCCCAGCAGTCGCCGCCGATGATGAGTTCGTAAATCGCCAGATTCCGGACCAATCGCCCGGCGATGTGAATGAGGTGGAGGACTCGCCCGCGTTGCTGCAGCTCGTCGACGACCGCCTCGATGAATTCCTTGTCGCGTTCCGTGGTCGGCTCGTGCAGCATCTCGGCGAGCAGCTCCTGATACTCGGCGGGAAACACCGCCATCGCGCGGCGCAGGCTGTATCGCGTCGAGAGAACCCGCACCAGCTCGAACTGATGCCGCATGGTGCGAATCGCAAATTCCCGCAGCTCGCGCGGGTCCATCGCCGTCTGCTCCATCCTTTCGGCAATCTCCGCCGGGTAAAACGTGAGCGTGAGAAACTCCTGAAATTCCTTCGGGCTCATCCGATCGGCAAAGAGCCGTTCCACCAACGGGCGCAACGTGCCCGAGGCGTTGTTAATGACATGGCGGAGTTTTTTGTCTTCGCCGTGAATGTCACTGATGACGTGAATCGTTCCCTTGGGGAGCGTGAGAACCGCCGAGAGTCGCGCGATCTCGGCCATCGCCCAGTCGACGTTGGGAAACTGCCCGGCGAGCGTGCGGAGGAGCGTCAGTTCGTCTTCCGCCGCGTCGTGACGCGATGTGAATGGCACGATCGTTTCCTCCTCCGGAAGTGACAAAGTCAAAACGCAGCCGCCGCCGCGAGCAGAAATTATCAAGAGTGCGGGAACTGAACACAAGGCCGAGCCGCGGTCCTTGTCCAATTCGGGACATGCCCAAAGAACCGGGGTTGATTGCCTGCCTCCCCTTGTACCACACCAGGGGCGGGCAGAGCTGATGCTCCTCAGCGATATTCTCGAAGCGGGTGAGACCAACGGATGGCAATCCGTTGGCTTTCCTGGAACAGAGGGGTAACGTCAATGGGAACGCGACTGAGCCCATCCCACTCTTTGATGCACAAGCCTACGGATTGCGATCCGTAGGGTATTGAAGTCGCAGGGACACGGTGGCGCGTTCATCGCTCGCCACCGCTTGGTGCAGCCTGAATCCGTTTGGCAAGCATGCGGTTCGGGGGACTGGCCGACGGAGACACGTTGGCCATTTGGCATGTCGGCGATGATTTGCAGCCGGCCTCGCAGCGATTTGACGATGCGTTGAAGCGTGCCGACGTACATGTCGTGCTGCGCTTCGAGCCGTGACAACACGGATTGGGTAATGCCCATGGACCCTGCCGCCTGGTCAAGGCAGGCAACAGGCGGATTTCCTTGGGAAGTGAAAACGGGACGCAGCTTCACGAATCCACGAATGAACCCTCTGGAAGCGTGTGCCAGCGATGTGTAGGATATGATGCAGGCAACGCATGAGTGTAACGATCGAATTAGATCCGGTCCTCGAGGCCGGATTGCGGCATCAAGCAGCCAAACAGGGCGTCGATGCCGCCACGTACATTGCCGAAGCACTGAAGCGTGTGCTGGGTGATCCCCCGGGCACTGAAGTCGAGTTGTTGCAGCAGATCAATCTTGGTATTTCATCGGCGACTTGGCAGCAATATCACGCTCTCGTGGAGAAGCGACGCGCGGAGACGTTGTCGCCCGAGGAGCATCGATCGCTGATCGAGCTTTCAAATGAGATCGAACAAGCTAATGCTCGACGCATGGGGTACGTCGCCGAATTGGCCCGGCTTTGCCGGGTTCCTCTGAATGCACTGATGCAGCAACTGGGAATTAGCCCCGGGTCTGATGCCTGAGCCAAAGCTCACGACAGCCCAACGGCAATGGCTGACCGAGCGCGCGCACGCCTGTTGCGAGTACTGTGTCAGTCAAGCCCGTTTCTCCCCCGACCCATTCTCGGTCGAGCACATTATTCCAAAAAGCGCAGTCGATAAACTGCAACTGAATCGTGTTGGCGTGGTTAACTTGCGGAGGGTCCTGCGCGTTGCCGGCGAGCATCCGCCGGATGCAGCCAGACCCGCCAGCGCCGTGGGTATTTCATGAACGCCCTAGGCAGCACCTGCAAAAATTCGCTGGCCCTGCTGACCGATCTGTATCAGCTTACGATGGCGCATGGGTATTGGAAGCTCGGCAAAACCGCGCAGGAGGCGGTGTTTCATCTGTACTTCCGCAGCAATCCGTTCAAGGGCGGGTACACGGTCGCCTGCGGCCTGGAATCGGTCGTGGAGTTTCTCGAGGCGTTTCGCTTCGCGGAGGATGACCTTCATTATCTCGCCAGTCTGAAGGGAAACGACGAGCGGGGATTGTTTGAAGATGGGTTTCTCGACGCGCTGCGCGAGCTTCGCTGGAGCTGCGACATCGACGCGATCCCGGAAGGAACGGCTGTGTTCCCGGGCGAGCCGCTGATCCGCGTGCGCGGGCCGATCCTTCAGTGTCAGCTTCTGGAAACGCCGCTGCTGAATCTCATCAACTTTGCGACCCTGGTCGCGAGCAAATCGGCGCGAATCTGCAGGGCGGCGGGCGATGATCCAGTGATCGAGTTTGGCCTGCGCCGATCGCAGGGAATCGACGGAAGTCTCACCGCCTGCCGGGCGGCGTACGTCGGCGGCTGCGCAGCGACGAGCAACGTGCTGGCGGGGAAACTGTTTGGCATTCCCGTGCGCGGCACTCACGCCCATAGCTGGGTGATGAGCTTCGATCACGAGCTGGAATCATTCGCGGCTTACGCCAGGGTCATGCCGAACAACTGCGTTTTCCTGGTGGACACGTATGACACGCTCCAGGGCGTGCGTCACGCCGCCGAGGTTGGGCGCCGGCTTGCGGCCGCCGGGCATCGCATGGCGGGTATCCGGCTCGACAGCGGCGACCTTGCTTATCTGAGTATCGAGGCGCGCAAGATTCTCGACGATGCCGGTCTGCACGACGCCGCGATCGTCGCCAGCAACGATCTGGATGAGTATCTGATCGAGTCGCTCAAACAGCAGGGGGCGAAGATTTCCGTGTGGGGCGTGGGAACACGTCTGGCGACGGCGTTCGATCAGCCGGCGCTGGGCGGGGTCTACAAGCTTTCGGCCATCCGCGATTCGGCCGACGCGCCTTGGCAGTACAAGATCAAGGCGTCGGAACAGCGCGCCAAGGCTTCCTACCCTGGGATTCTGCAGGTGCGCCGGTACAGCAACGGCGGCCAATTCGTGGCCGACATGATCTACGACGAACCGCAGGGCATCGGCGCGGCGCCAAAACTGGTCGATCCGAACGACGAGACGCGTTGGAAAACCATCGGCGCCGATGCGCAGTGGGAGGACCTTCTCGTACCAGTGATGCGGAACGGAAAGTGCGTTTATGACATTCCGTCGATTCACGCGGTGCGGCAACGGGCCAGGGAGCAGATCAACGCGCTGCATCCGACGGTGACGCGCTTGCTCAATCCGCACGGATATCCCGCCGGACTGGAGGCATCGCTCAATCGTCTGCGAAATGAGATGCTGGTCGCCGCCCGGCATCAGGGTGACGAACACTGAGGAATCTCATTGTGGTGCAAACTTCAGCCTGCTATCTGAGAAGGCTGAAAGCCTGCACCACAATAAAGCGAGCAAGAAAAGATCAGCTTCGAAATATGAGACCTTTGAATGAAGGCACTTATTCTTGTCGATCTTCAGAATGATTTTCTCCCCGGCGGCGCTCTGGCGGTTCCCGGCGGAGATGAGGTCGTCCCCATTGCGAATTTAGTGATGGATCGATTTGATCTGGTGGTCGCCACGCAGGATTGGCATCCGCCCGACCACGCAAGCTTCGCGGCCAATCATCCCGGAACGCACATCGGACAAGTGATCGATCTCGACGGCATTCCCCAAGTGCTCTGGCCGGTGCATTGCGTTCAGGACACTCGCGGCGCGGCGTTCAGTGCCGATCTGAATGTGGCCCGTATCGATCGCGTGTTTCGCAAAGGAACTGATTCGCGCATCGACAGCTACAGCGGCCTGTTTGACAACGGTCACCGCAGGTCGACCGGACTTGGCGAATTTCTCAAGGCGAGGAACGTGTCGGACGTGTACGTGATGGGCCTGGCGACGGACTATTGCGTGAAGTTTACCGCACTGGACTCGGTCTCGGCCGGGTTCCGGGTTTGGCTGATCGCGGACGGATGCAGGGGCGTCGAGTTGAAGCCGGGCGACGTGAACGCCGCGTTGGACGAAATGAAGTCGGCGGGAGTGACGCTGGTGGTGCATTCCATCTGAACGCGCGGGCCGGCTTCCTGTAGGGCGGGATTCATCCCGCCGTAGCCGGTGATTCTGCAGAAGGCACGGCGGGATGAATCCCGCCCTACATCGTCGACCCCATTTCCAAGGGAATGGCCACATGGACAGTTGAATGGTGCGATGATGCAAACGCAGCGAATCACAAGAATCAGCAAGTTTTTGAGCCTGGTGCTCCGGCACAAGCCGCAGGAAATTGGCATCACGCTCGATGAAGCCGGCTGGGTGAGCGTCCGTGAATTGCTCGACGCGATGGGGAGATCGAAGTTTCCCGTGTCGGAAGCAGAGCTCAACGAAGTTGTCGACACCTGCGACAAGAAACGCTTCGCGTTCAGCGAGGATCGCCAGAAGATTCGCGCCAGCCAGGGACACAGCGTTGCCGTGGAACTCGGGTACGAGCCGGCGGTTCCACCGGAGACGCTCTATCACGGGACGGTCGATCGATTCCTCAATTCGATCCGCAAGGCTGGACTAATCAAGGGCAAGCGGCATCACGTGCATTTGAGCGTTGACGTGCCGACGGCAATGAAGGTTGGTGAACGGCGGGGAGATCCGATCCTGCTGAAAGTGTCGTCCGGCCAGATGCATCGCGACGGCGTCCCCTTTTTCGTCAGCGCCAATGGCGTCTGGCTGACCGAGCACGTGCCGCCGGAATATATCGAAGTTCTGCAGCGGGACGATCGCGACCGCCTGATTCGGGCCGCAAGAGTCGTTGACAAGGCGGTGGGGCTCTTTGAGGGTGACCGAAGGGCCGCGATCGAATGGCTGCAGACGCCGCAGCCCGCGCTTGCTGGGCAGAAACCTCTCGATTTCGCTCAAACCGACATCGGTGCACGCGAGGTTGAGGACCTGATCGGCCGTCTCGAACATGGAATCTTTACGTGACGATCACTGCTTGGCGCATCTATAGCGCAAGCATTCGTCCACTGCCTTTTCGGGCGAAGGAGCGCGGCTCCACGGCGGCAGATTCAACAGCAAGGGCGTCGCCGTAGTTTACACATCGGCAACCGTCTCGCTTGCGTCGCTTGAGATGCTCGTTCATCTCCAGTCGTCGGAGATCATGGGCGCTTACGCGGTGCGGTCGGTCACTTTTGACGACGGATTGGTCAGGGAGTTCGCTTGACAGACCTGCCTCGAAACTGGCGTGCCAATCCAATCCCCGCTGCCGTGCAGAAGATCGGGACGGATTGGGTGGCGTCGGGTGTGTCAGCCGTTCTTGAGGTGCCGAGTGCGATCATTCAAGGCGAGAGCAATTTCCTCCTGAACGTGTTGCATCCGGACTTTGGCAACATCCAATTGGAAAAGAATTTCGGCATCAGTTCGATCCGAGGCTGATCAAGCCGCGGGGTTCCACCATTTGAGCCGCAGCAGCGAATAAGGCTTGACACGCCAATTATGGCGATGGCAAATAATTGTCGCGGGCGCACGGATTTCTTTACAGGCGGAAGATCGATCGGGTAGAGACACCCCTTAGGGTGCGCAATGGCTGAACAAAAAGGGGCCAGCTCTATTCCGTGGCCAACGTTAATGGCGCTGTTTCTGGCGGTGGGAAGCGCATCTCTGTATTACCATCCGCTCACGACGGATCGCCCCGATTTTACCGCAACGAATAGTCAGACAATTGGTGACGAGGACGTGGACGCGAGGCTTTGGCAAGATCCACTTGAGGCCGTCTCCAGCGAATACCACCCGCCGACGTCGTGGACCGAGACCACATCCATCGACATCAGCACCGGCAGCAAATCGCTGTTCAATGGCAAGGTGCAACTTGGCCATTACCAGGGAGACGCGCTTTCCACCGAATCGGCGTGTCCGCATATGGGGACCCAATCAGCAGCCGACGGTTTGACGAAAAGCCCTCGGGAGCCCGGCAGCATACCGCTGGCCAAGCTGATTCCGCCTCCGCGTCATTCGCTTCGGGAGATACAGGATCAGATCATCGACACCGCACAGGTCAGGGGCGAGTCGACCCTGATACTTCCCGTGATGGTGCAGGGGGACGCATACCCCGAAATAGCCGAGCGGAGAATTCGCACCCGCGTAGCGGTCTTGGAGGCGTTGGGAATTCGCGGGTATAAACCCGACGATACCGTTCATCTGGGCTATTTCACCATGGGATGGCCTTCAACCCGCATGACCGAGTTGCCGCGCCCCCAGCTTCCCGACCACACTTGGGCGGGCGATCTGATCCTAAATCTGGTGATTCCTTACGAGTGGTGCGAAGCGCCCGGCGTGCCGATGGCCGGAGTTCCAATTGCCCGACAAACCAAGGGCGATACAGCGTACAAGAAGGTCCTGGTTCTCTGGGTTAACGAAAATGTGTTTTATGATTTTCCAATGACGCGATTGGGATGGCTTCTTCAGTCAGTCATCCCCAGGGGGGTCAACGCAAACGTGAGGATCATCGGTCCGTGCGTGTCAACGACATTGCGCGCGATGGTCGAGGAGGCTGAGGCTCAGGACTATCCCGATTCGTCGCGTCCGGGTCCGTTCGATTCGTTCGGTCGACGCGGCAGTATCGAGATCATGTCTCCGTGGGCCACCGCCTCGGATGAGGCCCTGTTTCTGGACGAGAAGTGCTCGTTTAATCCGCGAAGGGCGCGCGAAAGTGTCAGCGCCTATCTATCCCGCGGTTTTCGAGGCAACCGCATCGAACCATTCCGGTTCGTGCGGACGACCCTCACCGACTCGAACATTTGCGACGAACTCGCAGCCGAATTGTACCGACGCAACGTAGATCTTCCAGCCGGGAAGTTCCTTTCGTATTGCGACGAGAGCATTGGGCAACCCGCGGCTTCTCAAGCTGGCGAGATCCCTCCCATTGATGCAGAATCGCACGGTTATATTGCGTTGATCGGGGAGTGGGATACGGTTTTCGGACGTGCACTTTCTTTCAATTTCGTTGCCGCCGCCACAGGACGGCGAGTGGCGGCGCTGACTGGGGAGGCAAAGAATTTTCCGGCTGGATCAGGGCATTTGTTTATCTGCGCGGCATCGATGGGAAGATTGCAGGAACCGGTAACAGCGGCAAAGCCTCTGATGCCGCAAAATCCCGAGAGACGGAGCGAGCCAGCCTCAAATTGGGCGGTGCCGCGGAGCCGCCGGAAGGGCTGGCTCAATCGGACTATTTGCGCCGCTTGGCGGATCAACTGGCGGAATGGGATGCCGATCTGCGGCGCGATGGGAATCATCTTGCCGCTGTCGGAATCCTCGGTACTGACCTGTATGACAAGCTGCTGGTGTTGCGCGGTTCGCGACCGGCTTTCCAGCGGCGTCGTCTACTTCACTACCGACCTGGACGCCCGGTACAACCTTCCTTCCGAATGGAGGACAACGCACAACCTGCTTGTCGCCTCCGGCTTTGGCTTGCGGTTGCATCGATATTATCAGGGGAATATTCCGCCATTTCGCGATTCGCTTCAAACTGCTGGATTCGCGGCGACCGTCGCGGCGGTGGACCCGGCGCAAATGGAGAAAGGAGGATGGAGGCAGCAGCTCGGGCTGCCGCGGGTTTATGAAATCGGGCGAACCGAAGCGTTCGATATGAGCGTCGATCGCGCGAGCCAATCGGAGGAGGGAGGAGAGGTTAGACCGTATTCCGGCGAGAAGGACAGGCCATCACAGATTCAACCGCCGCGGCAAGACTTAAAGTCATGGTGGGACCAGGGGGAAGGCGCCGCAATTTGTTTCGCAATCTATCCATTGCTCTGGCGCTGTTGTTTATTGTACCCGTCTGTTTCGGAGTCCGGCCGGCGAAGCTCAACGTGCCGCGGTTCCTGAGCTATACGACAGTCTTCCTCGTTTTCGCGACGGCGGTCGTTTATCTCACCGTCCATTTTCTCATCGTGAAATACGAATTTTATCAGGAGCCGTTTGCCTGGATCGAGGGGCTTAGCATCTGGCCGACGGAGGCGCTCCGGTTGCTCGCAGCGATGCTCTGTTTCCACTTCATCTATAAGGCAAATTACGATTTGAAAAAAAGCAACGACGAAATCTGCAAGAAGTTCGGGCTCAGCAAGCGCCTATCCCCTGCGCCCTTTCTGGCGGCGCTGCACAGGAACTTCAAAAGGTGGAAGGTCTATGGAATCGACTGTGCTCGTCAGCGAGTCGGTTCACCGGCCGAGCTCGGCACACATTCCGATGCCGCGAAGGTGTATGCGTGGGACGTGTGGAAGGAATACGGCTGTGCGCGGACAACCGAGTTCGATTGCTTCGCGTGCTTCTCGGAGCGGCGCTCTATTTCTATGCCGCCTGGCAACTCATTCAACTGTTCGGCGACCCTCAAATTCCCGCCAGGGGCCACGACGTTGCCGCCTGGGATCGGGGGATTACCATGCTAAGCGTCTTTTCATCAATTGCCTTCACGTTCTATGTCGTTGATGCCAGTTATCTCAACTCGAAGATCATCCACCTTCTGTTGAAACGCGATACTCATTGGCCCGCGTGTGCATACGACCAACTTCAAACGAAGCTCATCGCGCCGGCCGAGCTTGCGGAGTATCTCGATATCCGCTTCATCGCAATGCGGACCGAAGTTGTAGGCAACGTCATTTACCTTCCTTTTATCATTTATTTCCTGATTATTATTTCGAGGATCAGCTTATTTGATAACTGGGACTGGCCGGTGGGATTACTGATCATTCTCGCAAGTAACGTAGCGCTGGCGCTATTGGCCGCGATTCTTTTGCGCAGAGCGCGGAGAGGGCGCGGGAGACGGCATTGAGAAAGCTGCAGGAGCGAAAGCTGAGTTGCGTACAGGATAGTGATCCTTCTGGCGCAGACATTTGAACTATTGGCAAATGAGGTGCAGGAGGAACGCCGGGGAGCATTTTCGATCTTGTCGCAGTACCCGTGGCTCGCGGCGATTCTGCTTCCTTCCAGCGGATTTGGGCTTTGGGTAGTTCTGGAACATCTGACGGCAAACCTCGCCGGTGCTCGATAGCCTCGCGTAACTCATGGCTTGGCAACTCTATGGTGACGGGAGCCGTCGCCGAGCCGCAGCAGCAGGTAATACATCGTCGGCGTTGCGATCAGAGACAGAAGCACGGAAATGCAGACCGCGCCCATGACGGCGATCGCGAGCGGGCGCAGCATGTCGGTGCCGGAGCCGATGCCGTATGCGAGGGGGAGCATTCCCATCGCGGCGGCAAGCGATGTCATTAAAACGGGACGCAGCCGACGACGGCCGGAGTAGAGAAGGGCATTTTCGAGAGTCATTCCCTGGGCGCGCAGATGCTCGACGTAGTCGAGCAGGAGGATGCCGTTCTTGTGGACGATGCCCATGCCGATGATGGCGCCGAGAAATGCGACGACGCTGAGGGATGTTCCAGTCATTTTCAGTGCCGCGACGATGCCGAAGAACGAGAGGAGCGCGCCGAAGACAATGGCAAGCGGCGCGGAGAACGAGCGGAATTCCAGCAGCGCGACGGTGAAGACGAGGACCACGGCGAGCACCAGCACAACGATGAGCTTTCTGAAGGATTCCTGTTGTTCTTCATAGGTTCCGCCGTATTCGATGCTGCCGGGGGGAAAGCTTTTGTCTTTGTCGAGAATCGAGCGGATCTGGGCCATGGTGCTGCCGAGGTCGCGGCCTTCCAGTTCCGCGTCGACAGAAAGGTCCTGGCGGAGGTCGTCGCGATGCAATTCGAGATCCCCCGGCGTCTGGCGAATGTCCGCGACCTGGGCGAGCGTGATCAGCGCGCCGCTCCCGGCCCGCAGCGGCAGGCTGTGCAGTTTCTCGATCCTGTCGACGGAATCGTTATTCCCCTTCACTCTGATGTTGACGAGCCGATCGGCCTCGGGGACAGCCGACACTGTCTGACCGAGCATCGCGAGATTGATGGCGTTGCCGATCTCCTCGGTGCTCAGGCCGAAATGCTGGGCGTCGCCGGTCCGCACGTGGATGTCGATCGTCGGCCCGGTGTAGATCATGCCGTTCAGCACGTCGACGACGCCGGGGACTCTTTTCAGCGCGGCTACGACTTTCACGTCCCTGTCCTTGAGGAACTCGATATCGTTCGAGATGATCTTCACCTCGATCGGCTGATCCGCCAGCGTCATATCCCCGATCAGATCACTGAGAATGCCGGGGAAATCCCATTTGGTCAGCGGAAGCGCGACGTTGAATTTTTCCCGCACGTCGGCAATGACCTGCTGCGTGGTCCGCTTGCGATCGGGCTTGAGCTTGACGAGAAAATCACCGGTGTTGGGCTCAACGAGTTGCACGCCAAGCCCCTCGCCGGTTCGGCGGGAATAGCTTTCGACCTCGGGAATGCTCCTGAGCATCGCTTCCGCCTGGAACATCTGCCGATTGATTTCGGTGAGACTCGTGCCCGGCGGCGCGATGTAGTCGATCACGAAGCCGCCTTCGTCGATGGCGGGAAGAAAATTGCTGTCGAGCGTTGAATAGAGCATCGCGGCAAATACGAGGACCAGCCCGCAGATTGCGAGCGTGAACCAGCGATGCCGCAGCGCTTGAACGACGCTGATCTCATAGAGACGGATGACCAGCCGCAGGAGCAGGCCGCTTTCCTCGGCTTGCTGCAGTTCAGGAACCGCCCGTTGCGAGGGCGCGCGCATGAGCCAGGAAGCGAGCGACGGCGTCAGCGTGAGCGCGAGGATCAGCGATGTGAGAAGGGAGACCGTCATGGTGAGCGCCAGTGCGCGGAAGAAGACGCCGGTGATGCCGTCGAGAAACGCCAGGGGAATAAAGACCACCACCGGTGTGAGCGTGGAACCCAGCAACGGAGAGAGGATTTCACTGACGGTCACCTGCACCGCTTCCACGCGGCCCAGACCCGTGGCGAGCTTCGTGTAGATTGCTTCGACCACCACAATCGCGTCGTCGATCACCAGACCGATCGCGGCAGCAATTCCGCCCAGCGTCATGAGATTGAAGCTCATGCCGAACAGTTTCATTGCCAGAATGGTGAACAGCACCGCGATGGGGATGACCGCCGCGGCGATCAGCGTGCTGCTCCAGTTTTTCAGGAACAGATACAAGATCGCGGCCGAAAGGATCAGGCCAAAGCCGATCGATTCCCATACCCCTTTCAGCGAAGCGCGCACGAGCAGCGACTGATCGTAGAACAACCGCGACCGGATGTCGGCGGGAAGCTCCTGCCGCATGGCACGAAGCTGTTCCTGGACCCGATCGGCGATTTCCACGGTGCTCGCGTCCGGCTGCGAAAAGATGTTCAGCAGCACCGCGTTGGCGCCGTCGGCGGTGACCCGGCTGAACGCCGGCTCGTGACCGCGATCGACGGTGGCGATTTCCTTGATTTGGACGGGAGTTCCGTTGCCCGCGGGCACCGTGAGATTTTCGATGTCCGCCAGCGATCGCAGTCGTCCGTCGACGACGGTCAAATACAGCCGCGCGTCTTCCTCATGCAGCCCTGACGGCGCGATGAGATTGTTGCGTTTGAAAGCGTCCGCAACCTGCGCCAGCGTGAGATGCGCCGCCGCAAGCCGGGCCGGATCGACAGTCACCTGATACTCGGGCGGTCGACCTCCCACGATTTCCACGCGCGCGACACCAGGGATGCGGAGCAATCGCGGCTTGAGTTCATAACGCGCCGTCTCCCAGATCGCGCCGGTGTCACGAGACGGGCTGGTGAGACTCACGCCGATAATCGGAAACGCCGAGAAGGTCATTCGGTATGCGGTGGCATTGGCACTTGCGGGAAGCGCGCCGCGAAGCTGCGACAGGCGGCTGTTGATATAGAGCTCGGACTGCTTTATATCGACGTCCCAGGTGAAGAAGACGTCGATCTCGGCCGAGCCGCGGCCCGTCGAGGAGCGAATCGTCCTGCAGCCGGGGATGTCTTTCATCGCTTCTTCGATCGGGCGCGTGATCGACGCCATCATCTCGTCGGCCTTCATCGTGCCGTTGTCGACCAGGATGATGACGCGCGGAAAATTGACCTCGGGAAATACCGACGAGGGCATGTTCAGGGCGGCATATCCGCCGCCGATGCAGCCTGCGACGACGAGGAAGGTGATGGAGACGGCGTGACGGACGGCGAAATTTCCGATCGCTGAATTCATCAGATGTGTCCCGCCGGCGATCGTGTGGCTCGCCATGTCCCCATTACCGGGCAACTTCGATTTTGGATTGGTCCGGCAGCGCATGCGCACCCGTGGTCACCACGTATTCGCCGGCCCAGACTCCTTCTCCGGCGACCTCGGCGCGATCCCCTTCGATGATTCCAACCTGCACGCGATGGCGAAACGCGGAGTGAAAGTCACGAACCGCGATGCTGATTCCCCAGTTGTCATTCGCGTCTCTTACAAGGCTCGTGGCGGGGACCGTCAGGCAATCCTTGTGTTCACGGCTGACGATCCGCACGCTGAGGAAGTCGCCGAGCCGCAGATGCATTTCGGGCGGCGCGGAGACATCCACCGAGCCCATGCCGGTGCTCGCATCGACCTGCGGATCGACGAAGACCACTTTCCCCGCAAACGATACGGGCCCAGTCGCGGGAGCGGTTGTGTCGCCGGCGGCGGGGACCTTTCCTCCATGCCGGGTGATTTCAGCTTCCGCTCCGAGTTGTATTTCGCTGAGCTCCCAGCCGGGGACCTCTAACGCAATCACAAGGCGGCTGAGATCGACAACCTGCACCGCCGGCGTTGACGGATCGGCCAGCTCGCCGGGCCGGATGTTCAACTGGACAACCGATCCCGCAATCGGCGAGGCGAAATTCAGCATCGCCTCCTGGGCGATCGCAGCGTCCATCGCGGCTTGAGCTTGATCCCGGTCAAGCTGACCGCGCAACTGATACTGCCGGGGAACGTCGGTCGCCTTTTCAAGGCGGGCCAGGTTGTCATTTGCAGCCGCAAGTTCTCGTCGCGCACGCCCGACGTTCGCGGAGACGGCCCGTGCGTCCAGTTTGAAAAGCGTTTGCCCTTTCTCGACGTGCTGTCCTTCGATGCAGTTCACCTCGGCTACCAGTGAAGGGACCGGCACGCGAATCGAAGCTCCTGCGGCCCCTTCGCTTGCGGTGGCCGGCGCTGCTTCGACCGTCCCGTACGCCAAGATAGACGAGTGCATCGTCGCAACCGTGATTGGAGCGACGCTCACAGGCACAATGGGGCTGTATTTGACGTCGTCCTCGTCATTGTCCCCCCCGCCCACGGGGGCTGGCGGCGGCGGATTTGCATGCCAGAAGTGATAAAGCAGCCCCAAGGCGAACAGTATCACGAGCAGTTGCACAAGCGGTCGGATCAGTCGTTTTGTGCGCATTGTCTCGACTCTTCGCGCCTCAAGTTGCCGAAGCGTATCGGGAGTATAACGCGGTCGGGAAAAACTTCCCGCCCGCGACGGTGTGAGCAGCCGCGCAAACTTGATAACAAAACGTGCGTGAATTTCACGGGAGCGTCCTTGGAGCGTCCCGTCACCTGCTCCCCTTGTACGGGGGATTGAGGTGCGGACGGGAAGCGAAGCGCTGATTCGCTACCCACACCGCGCGACCCCTGGCAAGCCCCCACCCCGGCCCTCCCCCGGAGTACCAGGGGAGGGGGAAATAATTGCAGCACCCAAAGTTCCACGCTCCCGGAAATTCCCGAAAAACTGGGCATACCCGGCACCCAGGGCAATCGCATGTGACTTCCGGAAGGACGATTTCCCATTGTGGTGCAGGCTTCCAGCCTGCTTCCCAAGCAGCAGGCTGGAAGCCTGCACCACAAAACTGTCACATGCAATCGCCCTGACCCGGCACGACGGGTGTAACTTTTATTTGTGGCGATTGCAGATTTTGCGATCGTAGGGCGGGATTCATCCCGCCGTTTTCTCAGCCGGCCAACAAATCGGCGGGATGAATCCCGCCCTACTCGGAGCCGATCGCCACTTTCGAGCGCCACACCCGGCACGACTCTTCCCGTCTCGGCATTCGCATTTTCTCGTCGGCGATCGTTAAGATACGCTGTATCTAATGTGACAGGAGCGGGAGGATGACGGCGAAAGAAGCTCTGAAGCAGGTATTGCCGCCGATTACGATTCGGGCGGCTCGATTGCTGCTGGGGAAAAATGGAGCCCAAAACGGGCAGGCAGCGATTCCGTCGCAGGAGCAGCAGTTTACGCGCTGGCTCCGCTTCGCAAATGCGGGAATGCTGCTGGACGGAAATGTCACGGCGATGTCGCGCGCCATCAGCAATCTGCCGCCGACCGGATCGCTTCTCGAAATCGGCTCGTTCTGCGGGCTCTCGACCAACATTCTGACATACCTGATGGGAAGACACGCGATAGACCGCCCGTTGTTCACCTGCGACAAGTGGGAATTCGAGGGCGCTCAACCCGGCCAACCTCTCGCGGGCTCTTCAGTCACGCATGACGATTATCGCGAGTTCGTCCGGGGAAGCTTCCTGCGAAACGTGCAGACGTTCTCCCATTTGCGGCTGCCTCACACCATTGAGGTGTTCTCCGACGAGTTCTTCAGTCTCTGGCGCGATGCGAAGATCTGCACGGACGTCTTTGGCCGCAACGTCCAGCTAGGCGGTCCGCTGGCGTTCGCCTACATCGACGGCAACCATACCTATGACTTCGCGAAACGCGACTTCATCAATTGCGACCGCCTGCTGGTCGAGAACGGCTACATCCTCTTCGATGACTCGAGCGACGGGTACGCGTTTGAGGGCGTGGGCCGGGTGATTCAGGAAGTCCGTGCGTCGGGAAAATATGAGATTGTCGAGCACAATCCGAACTATCTTGTCAAAAAGATCGGGAAATAATCACACAACGCACTTCTCAGGCGTTTTAGGAGGCTGGGGTGGACCTTGCATCGAAGATCCAATCGAAGTCGGCGGTCGTGGCGGTCTGCGGGCTCGGATACGTCGGGCTGCCCCTTCTCGCGGCGTTTCATCGCGCGGGGCTTCCCACCCTTGGCTACGACGTCGACCCCCGCAAGATTGAGTCGCTCAAACGAGGGGAAAGCTACCTCAAACACCTCGGCGAATCGCTTGCCAGGGACCTTCTTCAAGGCGCCACGTTCGACGCCACGAGCGATCCCAAACGGCTTGCGGAAGCGGACGCGATTATCAGTTGTGTTCCAACGCCCCTGGGGCCGCATCTGGAGCCCGATCTGAGTTATGTCGAGAGGACTGCCGATGACATTGCCGCGGCGCTGCGGCCGGGACAACTGGTCGTGCTCGAGTCGACCACCTATCCGGGTACGACTCGGCAGGTGGTCCTGCCCCGCCTGCAAGCGCGGGGGCTGTTGCTCGGGAAGGATTTCTTTGTCGCTTATTCCCCCGAGCGGGAAGATCCCGGTCGCAAGGACTTCAACACGACGACGATTCCCAAACTGGTCGGCGGAATTGATGCGATTTCGGGCGAACTCGCCGCCGCGCTCTATCGGACGGCGTTGGACAAGGTGATTCTCGTTTCCACCGCGGAAGTCGCGGAGTCCGCCAAGCTGCTGGAGAACATCTATCGTGCCGTCAACATTGCCCTGGTGAACGAAATGAAGGTTGTTCTCCAGGCGATGGGGATTGACGTCTGGGAAGTGATCGCCGCGGCCGGCACCAAGCCGTTCGGATTTCAAACCTTTTATCCGGGTCCAGGGCTCGGCGGCCACTGTATTCCGATCGATCCCTATTACCTCACCTGGAAGGCCCGCGAGTTTGGCATGTCGACCCGATTCATCGAGCTGGCGGGCGAGGTCAATCATCGCATGCCGCACTACGTGGTGGATCGAACCGTTCTCGCGCTCAACAACGCCGGCAAAGCCGCGAAGGGAAGCCGCGTTCTTGTGCTTGGGCTTGCGTACAAGCCGGACGTGGACGACGTGCGCGAGAGTCCAAGTTTCGAGCTGATCGAACTGCTGGAAGGTTTGGGGGCGTCGGTCGATTATCACGATCCGCACGTTCCTGCCACCCATCCGATGCGCCGCCACAACGTGCCTCGCCGCAGCATTCTGCTCACGCCCGAGGCGCTGGCGGGCTATGACTGCGTGCTGATCGCAACGCATCATTCCGCATACGACTGGCAATTGATCGCGGATCACGCAATGCTCATCGTCGACACCCGCAACGCCATGGCTAAAGTGCGCGGCCGCCGCGATCATATCGTGCCGGCGTAGCTGGCTAAATGAACGTGCGCGAGCACGCCCCACGTGCAGAGATCATGCTGCCCCTGGGCAGCGGCTGAAAGTGTTTGGGAAGCGGGTAATCGCGCAAGGTCATTTAGGACCCCTTGTCTCACCCGCGATGCTGGAGCAGCGGCGGCGAAGGCAGAAAAGCCAGATAAAGAAACATCGCCGCGCACAACAGGACCACCCACGCGAGGCCGTCATTTCCCGCGATTGCTGTCAGCAGCCATTGCGGCGGGGAATTTTGTCTCACCGCCGCCATCGCTGCCAGAATGGTGGATGTCGCTGTGAGCGTAATGAGAAGGTGCAGGAGCGTGAGGCCAAGGCTGACAGCGGTCATGGTCGCGGTCGCAGCCGCCGCCCAGAGCAGATAGCGGGAGTGCATCTGCGGCAATAACGCATACATCGCCAGCCAGGGGACGCATAAGGCGACCAGAAAACGCACGTCCCCGCGCCGATCCTGGATTGCCAGCGCCAGCGAAGCGAGCGCCAGTGCCACCAAATACATCCCGATCATCAGGCCCGAGATGGAAATCGCACTGACTCCGAATGCGGAGAAGTGAAGCGGCACTGTACTTTTGTAAGTCCAACCCCACTGGTGCTGCAGCAGGCTGCCGAGGTTTACGACTCCGGTGGTGCCCCCGATCAGCTTCTCGAATTTGCGCGCTCCATAACCAAAGCCAATCGCAAGCCATGCTGCCGTCCCGTGATAGAACGGCACGCAGAGGAAGATGACAATCGATGCAAGCGCCGAGAATATCGAAGGCAGATCGCGACGGGGGACAACTGCCGTTAGGATGCCGATCATCACGAATAGCAACATCCCGCACGCAAACCACAATGCGCCGCCCCGAATAAGTGGACTCACCACCAGCACCGCCCCAAATATGATTGCGACAGCCGTGGCGAGTCTCGCCCTCTTGGGAAATGTGATGCGCGCGAGCAAGGGCAGGCCGCATGCAACCGCTGCCCTGAGAATCCAGAGTACCGCACTCTTATTTTGGATCGACCACGGGGCTGTAATCAATGCAGCGCCAAATATGAAGCCTGCTAGAAATTGAAAGACAGCGCGGAGCTTAAGTCGGATCAACGGCCAGAGCACGAAGATCGGCGCGACCAGCAAGATCTGGCCCTTGATCATCGCCCCGGTCGCGATCAGGATTCCTGCGGCAAGCCACCGATCAACGCTCGCGAGCAGCGCCGCGAACAGAAAGAATGGCCAAAGCCAGATGTCCCACTGAGGCCAGCCGTAGCCATCGCAAATAACCGCCGGGTTGAACCAAAACAGCAGAGCGCCGGTCAATGCTCGAACTTCGGCCGCGCTTTTATTCTGCGTCGGAAAACCTCTGATATACCAAAGCCGAATCAGCACGTACGTCCCGATCGCTCCGAAAAGTCCGGATATCGTGTTGAGCGCAAGCATCGGCGAATTAAAGGCATACGACCGCTGCCAGCCTGCGGTCGCCGGCCATCGAGAGTCTGTGGTTACGGTCCTCACCCACCACGCGGCGATGGCGAGCCGCAACGGGGGGTAATCCAAATCATAAGACGGCGGAGCGTCGCTCGCCGCGCTGTCGCGCTTCTCCGCTTCGACGTGTTCATAGACGTGAACCACCCCTTCGGTTGAGGCTCTGCTCCCCCACTTATAGGCGTTTGCCAGATCAGCGGAGAACCGGATCGTGCCCGTGTGCTGCCAAGTCCAGTGCCGAAGGTTCAGGCCGCTCAACAGAGCCAGGAGGATCGCAAGCGCGGCGAGAACACGGCGGCCCCAAGCGGTGTGGTGCTTTTTTTCGTTTGCCGGCAGGGGTGGAGCGAAGTTGCCTCCAATCCCGACAGGCTTGGAATCAAGCGACTCTCGCTCTGCCAGCGGTCCGGCCTCATCCATAGTATTAGCTTTTGACATCGCTTCCTGAGATGCTGGTCCATCGCGAAGGGCGCGCCGTAAGGGGACCGCGAATCAATATCGAACATACCGCGTCGATGTCTATGTACGCAAACTCGTTCGCGTCCGAGGCATGTCGCGTGCGGCTGTGTGTTGTTTTGTCATAAAACATATAAATCATGGTAAATATATGTAATTTTGAAAGAATTCGTCTTTTTCTGTTGACTGGGTTGCCTCTAAATTCTATGTTGCGCCGATCGCGCTGGGGCAGGGGCCTTTCGTTTAGGGTGGAAATCTGCCAGCGAGCTTTCGCGATATCGTCGGTATGCAGGGTCTTGGGCCCGCGCTCTAACGCGTGGCTGGGCGTCTGTGTCCGTCATGCTGTGGGGTTTCTGATGAGATTATTGACACGCCTCGTCGCATTGCAAATCGTCTGTTTCAGTGCTGTCTGCGCAGGAGGCGCCACCACTCGGCCCGCTTCCAGGGGCCCCAGTCCGCACGATCTGCTGGCAGTTGAACTGAACAGCGGCGATGCCGCTCGGATGTCCGCCGCTGTCAGGAAGGTCGAATCACTGGCGGCAGGGAGCCGGCTGCATCGCGACCAGGCACTCAACGTCCTTATCGAGACAAAGCACTACGCCGAAGCCGAGGAAATCGCGATGAGGCTTATTCTTCGTGATCCAGCCAACGCGGAGAACGACGCGGCGTTGGAACGACTACGTGCCGTTGCCTTTCGCCAGCAGGGCAAAGCCGCCGAAGGGTTGATGGCGGCGCGGACGTATTACGACACGGCCATGCTGAAGGACACCGCCGACGCGATCAACGTCGCCGCCCTGGCGCTAGGGATGGCCCATCCGGACGATCCGGGAATCGTGCATCGCTTCAAGCTGCAGCAGATGGCCGGTGCGACGACCGCGCCTTCCACCCAGCCCGCCGTAGACCTTGGACCGCCGGTTCTTGCCAGTGTTCATGTCGATCCAACGCCATTTCAGGCCGCCCTGAGCGGGATGGTGATGGACGATTACAAAAAGTACGTGCTGAAGGGCAATTTGCTGCTGCTCTCGGGCGAAGCCAAGCAAGCCCGCGTGGTGTTCGAGCAAGCGTACGACTTGGCGCCGCCGCAGGACCTTGCGGCTGCCGTGGAGAACGTCGCGCGGGCTCTGCGCGCGAATCGGGCTGCGTCGGCCCGGCCAACGCCTACATCATGAGTTTGCGAAATGCGGGAAATTGACGCTTGAGCGAGAAGAGTGACGCAATGCCCAATCGCCAATACAACGCTCGAGCAATCGCGTCCGTCGCGATCGTCGGCGTCTTGCTGGCGATCCTCACTGTAATCTCCCTTCGCACGTTTCTTGACTACTCCCGTACGGATGATCAAGCAGAGACGATCTCCATCCGCGTTCCCAACCGCACCGCAACCGCTGCTCGGCGAATCCCTCTCATCGTTGTATCGGGGGATTCTCCGAGCGACCGAGGGCTGTCTATCTCGCCGCCGCGTCACTCGCAAGAGAAAGCTTCGTCGTCGGGCCTCCCAAATTTGATTCAAGTTGACGCGCTGAAGCCGGCAAAAATCGATCCCGCACAGGTGACGGCGCCGGCCGCGTCCACGCCCAATCTGATCGCCGTCGTGCCGGCTGATCGCGCCACGGCCGTATCACCTGTTAAGATAGGCGTGGTCGCCCCCGCGCCTGCGGGCATCGCAACAGTCGCGCTGCCGCGCGCCCCCGCTGTGGCCGCACCGGCTTACATAACAACTGCCGGAGCGACGACGCCCAAATCTCCCCTGCGGATCGGGCCCACAGCAGTGACTTTCACCGGAACGCCACCACCGGTGCCGGTCGCGGAGGCGGCAGTCACGCAGGTTCCCGCCAGCAGATTGGCGATGCCGGGTCCCGCCAGCGTGCTTCCCGCCGACAATGGTACGGCTGCCTCCAAGGTTACGACCACTGCGGCGCTGACTCCGAAACCCCCGGTGCGGTTGGCTCCCGCGGCGATTGGTACGAGCCCCGCGCCGTCGTTACCGGCTGCCAAGATTGTTGAGCCAGCCGTGACCGACGTGCCCACCGCCAGCATGCCAACCTATTATGCGGCGGTGCCCGAGACCATCGGCGGCGGAGTGCTGCGGCCACAGCCGACAGCGCTGGAAATCGCCCTGCATCCCTCGCTGAAATATACGGTGAATTATCTGGGGCGGGCCCGAGACGATCATCCATCCGAGTCGGCCGCGAAGGTTCCCGTTGTTTCGCTTGGCATGGACAGTCAATCAGCGATCCTCGGCAAGGCCGAAACGGCTTTTATCCAATCGAGTCCGTTGCCCAACAGCGGCGGCCCGCCCGACGAGGCACCCCTGATCGCGGAAAACCTGCGGCTGGAGGAGGCACGCAAGTTCGTCATGTCCCTTTGCCAGGACCAGGAGGGCTGCCTGTGGGTCGGCTGCGAGGAAGATGCCCCCGGCACCGGCGGCGTGCAGCGATTTGATCCCTCCGCTCCGCCGCTTCATCAATGGGTCCGGTTCACGACCAAGGACGGTCTTGGTGACAACAACGGCTACGCGATGGCCTGCGACCGGAAGGGGAGGGTCTGGGTGGGTCATCTCAATCATGGTGTCAGCGTATATAACGGCCAGGGATGGCAAAATTACGAAGTTGTGGGCGGCCTCTCGCATCCCGGCACGCGCTCTGGCCCCTTAGGCGAGCGTGTGTTCGCCATTAAGGTCTGTCCCACGGACGGCGACGTGTGGATCAGCACCAACTGCGGGCTTTCCCGCTATTCGCAGTCGAGAGATGATTGGAGTTATTACACTAGGGCTGACGGGCTGCCCAGTGACCAATCCAGCGCCATCGCCTTCGACAAAGACGGAAACATTTATCTTGGCACTCAGTGCGACGGAATCGCGATGGGGAATGCCGCCGACAGCTACAAGATTTGGCGCACGGTCACCGGCGCCGATAAGGACCCGTTGGTTCCAGCCGGCGCCGGCTTGCCGACCAATCTGATCAATGACGTCATCGTCGCGAAAGACCGCACCGTTTACGTCGCCACGACCACGGGTTTGGCTTGGAGCGGCGACCGCGGAATCACTTGGCAATTTCTTCGGGGCAAGGATTGGGCCGACAAAGTTCGCGGGCTAAACGGCGGGGCACCTAAGGATTGGAAGCAGATCGATCATCAGACTTTGGCGGAAGACTACTGTACGTGTTTGGGAGAGGATGCTTCAGGCAACATTTACGTTGGCCATAGAGGGCACCCTATTGAGGGCATTAATTTTAAGACGCTACTGACGCAATCCGTCGGAACCGGCACCTTCACACAATCGATTCTTACCGATAACGGGCTTGAAGTTGGATCGTACGGCAACGGCGTGAGTGCAATCGGTTTGTGGACACCAAGCAATACCAGAATTGCACCGGCTTCTCCCGTTCAATTGCCAAAAGGCGCAACGTTGCGGCCCCAATTAGCGATGACTTCTAGCCAGCCTGACGTGGTGGCGTTCACTCACGAGGATTGGGCTACACAGGGGGATTGGGTGGGCCGTTACGGTCGCCAGTACGCACGATTATGCGCGGCCGAATCTCCCTTCGATGACGAGGTTGCTTCGCGTTCAGGGTATTTCGTCGACGATTTTCTAGGTCATGCCTATGAGCGCGGCGACTGCGTGCGCTACTTCCTTACTTGGCTTAGCTCCCAGCGGAGGAATGTACTCTATGACCCCTGCGTTGGACTGCGTCGCCAAGCGGAGTGGGACGACCATGGAGAGTCGGTATCGATGTCCGAAGCTGGCCCAGGGCTCGTGTTAAAAGTTCAGGTTCCTAGTGGCGCTCACTGCGTTAGCTTGTATTTCACGAACAAAGATGGCCACTCCGGCTGGAATCGTTATCGTGATTATCTTATTACCGTTATCCGACAAAATTCCGGAGTAGCTGATGCTCCATCGATCGCTGCTCGTTCGCGAGTGCGGGATTTTTGCGGTGGGGTTTACAAACAATTCGTCCTGCCGGATATGGGAACATATCTAGTTACAATTGCAAAGCAGCATTCTTTCAACACAATCATTTCGGGCGTGTTTTTTGATATGCCCGGACTAGTGAATTTTAATGGGCCGCGGGAGAGTTTGGCTTTTTCCGGCAATCTCATCTACATGCCGCCTCTGGTCGGGCAAAAGTTGCTACGTAACGTAGGACTTGATATCCGCAGGATGTGGGAGTCTTGGTCTAAGCTAACGCCACGGTCTGGAGCGGCCTGGTCTGACTGGCAGCGGTTCGGAGTTCTTACGTGCCGGTGGGTCACGATCAACGATGGGGGCGCTTTGGCCGCGACACTACGATGGTGCCTGAATCTATGGTCGACCGGCGATCGGGGTGATTTCGAAGATCAAATGTCACGCTCATGGAACCAATTCAAACTCAACAATCCGCAAGTCTTTTCTAAAAATGACCGCTGACAACATACCTCGACAAATTGAAAAGGAATAAGCTATGCAAAACGTTATTCGGAGCTTCGTTATCATTATTGCAACGATCGTCGTATTGGGTGTTTCTACCGGAACGGTGAAGGCCACACTCCCTGTTTTCATTACCCAGGGTACAAATCCGATGGTTGGGCCAATTTACTCGACATTGGGCGTCGGCCTTCAGGCGAGCTTGCCGAATGACCCTGTAGTACAGCAAGAGGCTGCCAAATACGGCGTAGCTTGGTCATGGAGCGGTTCTCCTTCGCCGCTCGCAACTTCACCTAGTAACACGCAAAGCACTTCGTTTTCAGGTACTTTCCTTCAAGCAGGCACAATCAACGGAACTGCCAGTGTCAGTGCCTCGATCACTGATAACAACGGTAAGCAATTGTGGTCGGACACAGGGGCAATCACGGTGGCATTCACAGCTGTTCAAGTAAAAATTACGACCAGCGGGCCACTCGAAATCGATCAAGACCCCAGTGCCGTGAGCGTCGATATATCCGCTCAAATTGTGCCGAGTGATCGGTCAATCAATTGGTCAATATCGGGGCCCGGCGCGGACTTTGTGACGTACATTTCCAACGGCGGTACCTGCACTGTGAAACTAAAGATCCCGATTTCACGAAATTGGACAGGGCCATCTTCGATCACGGTTACCGCTGCCGATAGCCAACTCACCGCCTGCAGCGATCAGATTGGTGTGAGGCTGGTAAAGTTCAGCCGAGAGTCTTTTACTTCCCCAGGTGATGACCCTGTAAATATATGGCTGCCGGAGACTTCGTTGCCAACGCAAAGCACTGTATACAGCGCTGTCGCGACAGATGATGGCTTGGGTGAAGACCTCCATCAAATCTCAGTAGGACTTCACACATCTGAAGTTTCAACTAACGGCGATGGATCGTCTCACGGAGCGACGGTCGGGCACTGGTCTGATACCGCAACATCCACAACACAACCGACCAGCGAGAGTGGATCAGTTGTGTATTTTTATCAGTCTCAGGGCGACAAATGTGAGGGTTTTGCATCCGTGGACGATAAACTAACCTACGTCGGCAATATTGGCGTAGAGGCGTTCTATTACGAGGATAACGATCAATACAATCCTTTCGATTTTGACTACCAAGCATCTTTCACGCAAGCCGCCGGGGTAAGTGCGCAAGTAGACAACGACAATGTTAATCTATCGAATCCCACTGTTGCCACGGGATACCAGGGTACGGTAACTACCGTCACGTTGAATCTGGGATATCAGGGCGGGTCTGGCGGCGGCCCAACCGGCGGTGTGAGCGTGCCAGTTCGTTTGACGTGGAATCAGACCGCAGAAATAGACGGCGGAGGCCCTGTTGGCGGCCAGTACATAATGAAAGTCGATATGCAGCCTCATCAGGCAGGCCAGCAATTTACAATGCACAAATATTTGCGATTAAACTCAGCCTTCGATGTCAACCAGGTTACGGACGACGAATGGGGATTCTCTTCGGATGCCGAATTGAAGGCGGAAATGCCTGACGATTCAGAGATTGTCTTTACCGCTAAGCTGTGAGCGTTGCGTTCTTAGTGCTCACGGCTGTGAGATCGATGGGAGTTGAGAATGTCTGCGCACAAACCGTTTCATTTCATCGCAATTGTGTTGGCTGCGGGGGTCACAGCGTACTCAGCGACGAACCAATTGGTCGAAGGAGTGGATGCGCGCCTAAAGGATAAGGTGAGCGAGGCTCAACTCCGAATTTATGAAGATCTGGCTGTCAGAACGAAGGCTTTGCTCATCCACGTCGGGGATGCGGATTCGGAGATCGTTCGAAAGGTTGTTTGCGATTCTGTTGCACAAGCGGCGACCGCAACTTCCGACGAAACCGCGCAAATGTCTGAAAAGCAATTACGATCGTGGACGGATGAACTGCTTAGAATCTACAGCAAGAACTTGGTGGCCCTGACGCCGGAGATTCTAATGAGGGACCGTGATCCATTTGTAAAGACGGTCCATCATGATGCTGAAATAATCCGTAGCGACTTGCATGAGCAGTTCAGCCTCCGGCCAGTGGTGGTGTTCGCGGACGAGTCGCTTCTTGGGGACGTGATAAACCAGTCGAATGGCTTGCGCGCTCACCCGGCTTCTCCAGCTACGCAGTCCTTGATCGGCCAGACTCACATGCTGCTAGATCACAACAAAAACGTGCAAAACCGGATCAGTCAGGCCATTGACGAACTCGTGGGCAATCGTATAGATGCAAAGGCGGCCTTTTGGGGTTCGATTTATCTAATGGCCGCAACCAAGACTCCTCGACAACTGACCGACGCAGACTTGGCAGCTTACAATCAGGTGATAGTCGACGGAATGACTGAAAAAGGAGTTATTGTAATTACGTCAGAAACTGAGATATCCCAGTTGGTCGGCATTGCCGACGACCTGATCTATTCGAGTCCCGCGGATCACGTTGTCCTGAAACCGGGACCGATCAAAACAGGCGTAAAGCTCGCACTGAAGGCTCTTGCGTCAAGGAGCGCGGGTCCGAACTCGCATCTACCCCCGGTGTTGTTTGGCGGCACAATATCTCCGGAAGACGAGCAGGCCATTCTTTCCGACTACCGAGCAAATCCGGCTTTGCAGAATAGAGTAGACATTCAGCGAACTAGGTACTTCAGACAAGCTCTCAATGAATGGTGTTCGTGCTGGGCGCGGACTGTAGACGACAAATCGCCGATCGCGACCGATACCATTTCGGTGTTTTTTACCGAATGGAAGACGAAGATCCTTTCGCTTGACGAATTTGGCGGCACGCAGAATGAGACGGAGGTCCAGCTATCTGATTTAGAGAAAATATTTCTTCGGGAGCTTCGCAGCGACGCTATGCAACTTCCATTATTCAAGGACGGTGAAATTCAACGAACCGATGTTGTAAGTCAGTTCGAGCGCACTGTACTTGGGGACGATTCTGATGTATCATGGAAAGGTTCAAAACTTGGAGATGAACTTGCTAAGTGGTTAAGACGGAAGATGAAGGACGTGCCGGTCGATCAGTTGCGCCAAGCGGAACTTGTCCCCAGGCGTCAGGCAGCCATTGATTTCATTGTCATGGACCTGCGGATTAGGTACAAGTGGCCGTCAAATGGTCATAAAGAAACCGCGATCAACGCGGTGGCGGCAATGCTTGAAAAGTCTCTATCATTGCAAAGTACAGGTCCACCATCGCGCCTTGAAGATGCGTGCAGAAAATATTTGGATTTAGCGCGAGTCGGTAATCCTGTATTTAAGGAATTGGGCACCGACAGGACTGAGCAATCGCTGTGGTTAGAATATCGGCAATATTCAGTTAAAGGGCGATCGCCGCTCGAGCAGATCGCATATGACACATTCGCTTCCGAGCTTTTGAAGGCTGCTGGTATCTCAGAACCTAAATGACAAGCGGCCAAAGTATCTTGGAGCGAGTGTCGGGTCGTCAAGCCGTACGCGCGACCGGTTCGCGACCACGCCGGTAGCCATTTTGCTCGATGATGATTTCGTCCGGGCCTCCGCCGAGGGTGACGACGCGGTCACCCCAAAACTTCCCTGGTGGAAAGAATAGACAGCGGTCAAACGCCTTGGGAGCGGGTATGCTTGGCAGGAAAACTCCAAAGATGATTGCAACTCGCGGCTTCTCGCTCGTGGAGCTAATCGTCGTGATCGGCCTCATCGGCCTTCTAACCGCGTTGCTCCTTCCCGCTCTGGCGTCGTCGCGTGAGCAGGCGAAGATGATTCAGTGCCAGTCGAACCTGCGGCAGATCGGGCAGGCGCTGTTCGAGTATGCCAATGTCTACAAAGGAAGCCTGCCAAGCTGGTCGGGCTGGAACGTGTATCCCGACGGGTCTTCGCCGGAGGATGAGGCGGGACTGGCCTGGACGGAGGAGCTTGCGCTGACGTTCGGGCAGAAGCCGGATTCGGCGATCTACAACTGCCCGTCGTTTCCGCCGGAGACGCCGATGAATTATTTCCTGGAGGCGAGATGGTCGAAGCTGCAGGATCGGCACAACATCAAGTTCTCGGATGTGAAGCGTTCTTCGCAGTACATCCTCAGCGGGGATTGCACGGGGGCCAGGGCGTACATTCCGCCGTTTGGGATCGCGACGTACACGACGGTGGACGTGGACAAGAGCGATGAGGTCTGGGAGCACATGCTCTTTGCCAATGAGCCGGGCGGATTGAACATTCATCGGGACGGGAACAACGTGCTGTTTGCCGACGGGCACGTGGCGTGTTTCCGGGCGTTTGACGTTTCGGCGATGACGTATGACGTGAACGAACTGGCGACGTGGGATCAGGTGCAGGGACCATAGCCGCCCCTGCTTGCGAATTCCCGCAATCTTGGGCCGTTTAGCCGCCCGTCCTCGGGCACCGTCCATTCTAGCATGTGTGCGTACCCGCGCACATTCACCTGGGAGTGCGGGGCGAAGATGGCTTGGATTCTGGACCTCAAGACGTGGCACTGGATCGCGATCGGAGCGATCGCGGGCGTGTTGCTGGCGTTTCTGGGCCCGAGTTCGTCGCGCGATTGGATGGCGAGCCGCGACAGGACGATGGGGCAGGCGCAGTTCGAAGCGGCGCTGCTGGAGAGCACCGTCAGTGCCCGGCCGGCGCTGGCGAATGTCGTGGTGCACCCGAAGGACGCATCGGGAGGGTACTGGATCACCGCACAATGGACTGCGCACGATCCGTGTGCATTCCGACCCGAACAACCGGCACAGCCCAATGACCGATTCGGTGCTGACGGCGCCGGCCAAGTTCCGGGCGGACGATCCGTATCATCCGCTGGATCCGACGATCTCCGCCTCCAAGCATGCGAGCGTGCGCGATCTGCTTGGCGCCGTCGAGCGCCAGCCGGCCGCGCGCGGCTTCCACTACCGCTACGCGTGGTATGAAATTCCCGCGGTGTCGGCAGCGCTGTGGATTGCCGGCTCGACCTTCCTGGTCGGCGGCGTCTGGCCGGTGACGTCGCGGCTGCTGACCGGGGCCGGGTTCGGGCGGCAGCAGCGACTGGAGCTGCTGGCTACGCTGGCGCTGGTTCCGAAGCCCAAACACGACTGGAAGAAAGAGGCCGATGAGGCGCTGGCCAAACTGAATGTGGTGCTTGATCTGATCGCCTACTACGAGTGGCAGTTGCGCGAGGGGGAACCGGGAGCGCCGCTGTTGCCCCTGGAGAAACCGCTGCCGGCCGCGATCCAGCGGCTGACCGCGTTGCCGGATGTGACAGCGTTTGCGCCCCCGGAAGAGACAAACAAGGCGTTTGGCGGCGAGTTCTATCCCACCGAGACGCATGCGCCCGAAGCCGCCGAAACCGAGGCGGCGGCATCATTCGAAAAGTAGTTGCAGGCGGAAGAATTAAATGTAACGCGAACGTAACGCGAGCCTTATACTGCTAAAGTACGCTGCCGGCTCCGCCCGACCCCTCTGAGGAGCGGGCTGCAAGCCCGCGCCGCAATGGCCGACACTGTTGTCGGTTTCACAGGGCGGAATCGACGCAGACACGTCATTCTGCCTGGCGAAGAATGGATTGGACGGTGATCCGGAACAAGCGAATTGTGCAATTGGATTTCCTGCGCGGGGTCGCCATCATTCTCGTGATATTCAGGCACCTGCCGCTGAGCGCTAAATTAACTGGATTGAGTTGGCTGGTGGTGGGAACGCTTGCAAGGTTCGGTTGGACCGGCGTCGACTTATTTCTCATTCTCAGCGGCTTCTTGATCGGCGGGCTGCTGTTCCAGGAAATGAAGTTCACCGGCCGTCTGAATGTGGGGCGATTCCTGATCCGCCGCGCTTTCAAGATCTGGCCATCGTATTACGTCTTTCTGCTGGCGGTCTATTTAATCACAAGGGGATCGGGGGACACGGTGACCTGGCACAATCTGCTGCACGTTCAAAACTACTACCCCAACAACGCATACACCGACCACACCTGGTCGCTCGCACTGGAAGAACATTTCTACCTGGCACTGCCGCTGGTACTGTTTGGCTTGTCCTTTGGAATCCCCAGGTCGTGGCTCGGCCCAGCGGTCGTGGCAATCACGATCGCCCTCTCGGTTGTTTGTTTGTCGCTGCGAATCGCCAATATGAACCGGCCGTTTACGTATCCGACTCACGTCTATCGCACTCACCTTCGAATCGACAGCCTTTTCTTTGGCGTTTTCTTAAGCTATCTCCATCATTTTCATCCTCAGTCACTGCGGAGGTTTTGCGCCCGCCCGTTGCTCTTGCTGGCGATTGGGGGTGCGTTGATCGTGCCGATGGCAGTATTTCGATTGGAGCATAGCCGATTCGTCATCACGATCGGTTTCTCAATGCTCGCCTGGGGATATGGCCTGATACTCCTCGCGGCCCTGCATCTTCCGGTCTCACGTCATCCTCTGGCGCTGTGGCCGATCAATTTGATCGCGGCGATCGGCTGGTTCAGCTACTCCATTTATCTCTATCACCGCCTCGTTCTGGGTTGGATGGCTGGCGAACTCGATCTGATGAATCGACTCGTGCCCAGCAGCGTTTCCATGCCGATCTATGCGGCAAGCGCCATTGCCGCCTGCGCAATTTGCGGCGCGTTGATCGCGAAGATCGTTGAATTTCCAGCTTTGGCTTTCCGTGACCGTTTCTTTCCGCGGGATGGTAGGGCGGGATTCATCCCGCTGTTTTTTCGGCGGGCCAACAAATCGGCGGGATGAATCCCGCCCTACGCGGGGCGAGCGCCGCTTTCGAGCGCCACACCCAGATGGTGGGCGGGATTCATCCCGCCGGTTTTTGGGCGGGCCGACAAATCGGCGGGATGAATCCCGCCCTACTTGGAGCCGATCGCCAGATCCACGGCGCAGCGACGGTCGTGTATCTCGCGACAGGCGCCGCTGTGACCGGTACGATTCGATGCTTCATGGCCGTCAACTGTGCTATTTCCTGCCTTTCTCTCTTTACCGTGTTGTGGTCGCTGCCGAGCGCAACCCGCGCGGCTGATAATTCAACTCCTGCGGCGCCGAGACTTGAATCCGTATCCTTCCAGCACACGCGATTGATCCATCTGCCTGGCGTCGGTGGAGAGCTATCAATCGACCACGATCTCATTCACGGACTCAAAACCGGCGGGTACGACGGGCCGGCCGAGATCTACGATTGGACCGAATCGCAGCCGGGGTTGTCCGCGCTCTGGTCGCGCCAGCGCAACGACAAGGAAGCGCAGCGTATCGCCGACAAGATCGTGCTGCTCGTCAAGGACGACCCGGCAATACAGATCACGCTGACCGCACACAGCGGCGGCACGGGACTGGCGGTCTGGGCGCTGGAACGATTGCCCAAAGATGTGCATGTGCAAACGCTGTTTCTCCTGTCGTCGGCGCTCTCGCCGGGATATGACCTCAGCGAGGCGCTCCGCCATGTGAGCGGCAATGCATACGCGTTCAACAGTGAATACGATTCGATTGTTCTCGGCGCAGGCACCAGCGCGTTCGGCACGATCGATGGCGTGCGAACCGAGGCGTCGGGAAAGGTCGGATTCGTGATGCCAAAGGACGGAGATCCGTTGCAATATGCGAAGCTCATCCAATATCCGTTCGACAAAGCGTGGATGAAATACGGAAATCTTGGCGACCATGTTGGAACGCTCAGGCCGGAATTTGCCGCACGGGTCTTGGCGCCTCTGGTACTTGCGGGGCTGGAGATCGGGAAGAGGAGCCCCGCCACAACGAGATCGATTGATCGTCCGTGAGCGCGCGGGTCACAACGCGCGACGCGGCGATCCCGTCTCAAGAACGCTTCGTCGTGGAATCAGCAGCGCAAGGCCAAACATCGCGTGGAAAAGAGCGGCGGGAAGAATGCCGGTCGGCTGACGATAGGAGACATCCTGATTCAAAACAGTCAGCGTTGGATACGCCAGGGCAGGATAATGATCCCAGGCGCCGAAGTGCTTCATGACTCCATTGATGGAGAACAGGGGGTGCACGGGGACGAGGAGGTCGACGATGGCTTGGCCATGCGACGTTTCGAGCGCAGGAGTGAGCCACACCGGCCAGGACAGCCATGCCAGGGCGATGAAAAGAGTCAGCCCGGCTGCGGGCGTCGGCCCGACGTGCGCGACACGGAGCAGCCGCCCGACGCCAAGGAGCGCCAGGATCCAGGCCGCGAGCATCACCACGCTTCTCCCGCAATCCCAGACATAGACATCCGGCCGCGTCGCGGCCGCGACCCAAACGACGGCTGCGCCGGCGCATACTCCGGCGACAATTGCGCTCGCGCCGCTCTCTGTCTGTTGCAGCGGCGGGACGATCATCGCGGCGACGAAAAAAGTGCCGAAGAACAGCCCCAGCGTCGGACCCGCGGCCAAGTAACACAAGCCGGTGGCGCACAGCGCAAGCAGAAATGGCAAGGCGAGTCGAGAGACGGTGGAACGGGTCACGATCCGGGCTCGGGATGCGGTGTGGTCATGTCCTGATACTGTTTTTCGAGGGCATCAATGGTCCGCTGAATACGATCGGCTTCGTCGATCAGCCGCTGCTGTTCGCGCCGAAGGTCGGCCATCACCTTGTAATGCGCCTCGGCCGCCTCGCGGAGCGCGGCGGCGTGCGGGGAGACTTTTTCCTCCCAGTACTTTTGCAGACGGTCTACTTTCGCCTGGTCGATATGCACGTCGGAAAGCGATGGCTCGGTGGCCGGCGGTGGAGGGGAGGCGTCCGCCGGCGGGGCCGACGGAACATCTGCAACAACTGGTTGCGCGGGCGCGGTGGTTGGCGCATTGGCGGCATCGCCGCCGCCACCCATCGGCTCGATGACCATCCAAACCGTGGTGCCGGCCTTCGGAGCGGTGTCGGGATTGCGCTCCCACTCGAGCGTTTCGTTGGCGCTGCTGGCAAGCTCGGGAACGTCAATCATCGTCAGGTCGAAATTGACAATGCTCACGATGTAGCCGGTCATGTCGGCGGCGTATTTACCGTCGGGCATCACACGCGAGCCGGCGAACACCCAGCCGAAATGCGGCGGCTCTTTCTTGGTCTTGATGTCCCGCAGCCAATGTTGTGCCAAGGTGCGAACGACCTTGCCGTCTTTCTCATATTCGAGAGAAATTCGCAGCGGCGGGCCGTGCGGAGGGATGAGCTTCTTGAGCGCTTCGGAATACGTGACCGGCGAGCCTGGCTTGAGGCCGATGGCCAACAGAGCAGTATGGACATCTGATGGCTTGACTGACGATCGGAGCAACGATTCATATTCGTTGGTGCCGGTTTCGCAACAGAAGAATTCGAGCGGGGCGCTGGTATCCAGCGCTTCGCATTCGACGCGCACCTGTTTCTTGTCCAGATCGAACTCGAGGTGGGGAAGCTTCCCGATGCGCGGCTTGGCGACGTCGTCTGCCGCGACCGCGCGCGAAATCGAAACAAGGCAGAGGCCAAGGAGAACGCAAATGTGGCGCAGGGACATGAGGCAAATCTCCGGGTGCTTGAGGACACTCAGGACCGACGCAGTGAAAAGTGTACTCCCCGCGTGCGCGGCTTAGCAATGCCCCTGTCTCCGCGGCGAGCTGGGAGCCGCGGCCGGTTGCTTCGCGGAGCCCAGATCATGGGTCATGGTGTGCGAGTAGGCAGTGCCCCGCCACTCTACTTTCTTGGTGATGCACATCTTCAAACTCTTCATGAAGATGAACATCAGCATGGCGCCCGCCACCGGGAACAGCAGAGCGTTGCGCCGGGGGTTTCCGCTCCAGAAATACATCAGACCGACAAACCAGGTCATCATTGAGAGATGCATTGCCGCCGTCGCGAACCAGGCGATCGCCAGATGCGGATGGGGTACGGCCGACGGGTGGAGGAGTCCCAGCAGCCCCCACGCCAGGGCGGGGTACGCGGTGAAACAGCAGCAGAGCAAAAAGGCGATGCCGCTCAGGGCCGTGCGGGGGCTTCCGACGCGGGCGGAATAGAAAATTCGGCTCCAGCCCCGCACGATGTTCGACAGCGAGTCATACATACGCACCGACGCGAACTCGTTCCCCCAGGAAACCCTCGGCTTCATCCCCCCGCGCTTGAGCAATATGGCAATCTCCACGTCTTCGCAGAAGCGGTCGCGAACGGTCGCGTGCCCGCCGATTGCGTCGTAGCTGGTGCGCTTAATCAGGAGGAATTGCCCATTGGCGAACGGGGGCCCCGTGTAGTTTGCCGAGTTGGTCAGCGCGATGAGATAGAGCGAGGAGGCCGCGCTGCCCGCCAGCGGGACGAGCAGGCTCTCCCAGAGGGTATGACTCTCGAGCCGGGGCAGCAGCGAGAGCAGATCAAACTGCTTTCGCAGTGACACCGACATTGCGACCGTGAGCGCGTCGGGCTGCAGCACCACATCGGAATCCACGAACAGAAGCCAGTCGCCGGGCGCGTTCCTGGCGGCGGTGTAGAGAGCGTTGTTTTTGCCCGTCCATCCCGGCGCGGGCGGCTCCTTGATGTGCAATACTTCCAACTGCGGATTCGCGGAAGCCATCTCATCCATCACCGCGCCGGTCTGATCTAAGCTGCGATCATCGATTGCAATGACGCGGGTATGCGGATAATCCTGACCGAGCGCCGACTGAATGCACCCGCGGATGCGTTCGCCCTCATCTTTCGCCGGAATCAAAATGGTGACCGACGGAAGCGGCGAGACCGCGAACGGGTGCGGCGGGCGCTTCATCAGCAGCATCTTTTCCCGGCCCCACCAGATGGCGAACCCGTAGACGCCCCAGGCGCACACTCCCAGCAGCCCATATGCAATGAGAAGGATAAGTTCGGCAGACACTTGACTTGGGATAGCCGCTTGGCCCGCGTTCGTCAACGTTCAGTTCATGCTACGCGGCGCCCGCCGCCGCGGCATTGAAGTTGTCATACTGTGATTCCACCAGCGAGCGGGAGGTGCGGAACTTGCCGGTGGCTTCCTGCTGAATTCGAGCCACCAGTTGAATGTCGAGGGTCACATCAGGGCCGAGCAGTCGGGAGGCGCCGCCGCGAATGTGGCTCATTTCGCTCTCAGAGATGGGCCGCTGCGGAACGATCCGCATCACGACGCGCGACCTGGTCTCCTGAAGCAACTGCACCTCGCTCACAATTTTCGGGTCATCGAAGACGCTGATGATGATCTTCCACGGATGCAGGAGCCGGCCGTCGGGAAGCTGGAAATGATCGACCATCCGGCCCTGGATCGCGCTGATCGTCGCGAAGGGGCTGCCGCACGCGCAGCCGGCCGTGCCGCGCGTGACCACGTCGCCGATGCGGTAGCGAATGAGGGGCATCGCAAACGAGTGAAGTCCGGTCAGCACCATCTCCCCGCGCTCGCCAAACGGGGTCGGCTTTTCGCCGCTGAGCACTTCACTGATGACTCCGTGGTCGCAGGTGTGCATGACGCCGTTGCCGCAGCATTGCGATGCAATCAGATTAAATTCGACGCACCCATAGGTGTCGCGCAGCGGAGCGCCAAAGCCCTGCTCGATCTGCTTGCGCATCATCGGAGTGACGGTTTCACCGCCGCAGAAGATCAGGCGCGGCTTGAGAGTCGACTTGCCGGCGCCTGCGCCAGCGTCGCGACGCGCGACAATACTCCGGGAAACCCAATGATCACGTCAGGATCAACACGCACCAACTGGTCGAGGATGGCGCGCGGCTCCTGAAAGCAATCGATCGGCGCTCCCCGCATCAGCCCGAAGGCTTTGAGAATTCCCAGCGGCAACTGCTTGTCCGACTTCTGCCGTTTGTGGTTGATCAGGACGCTGGCATGGCGGTAGGTCAGCCGGGTGCCCATCTCCAGCATCGCGCGAAGCCGGACCCATCCCAGAAATCGCTCTTCGATCAGCGAGCGCGCGAATACGAACGGTTGCCCTGACGAGCCGCTGGTTTTGCGCAGAATCAGCCGGTCCTGGTTCGTCCCGCGCCAGACGTTGCTCCATCGGGAGCGCCTGGAACATTCGCTTGGTGGTGACAGGCAGCCGTTCGATGTCGTCAACGCCGCGAATAGCGCGGGGATCGACGCCATGCTGGTCGTACAGCGTGCGGTAGAAGGGAACGTTGTCGTATGCGTGTCGCACCAGAGTGCGCAGCCGCCGGTTCTGAAACTCGCGGAGGTGCCGTTGCTGCAGCTTTGAATGACTCAGCAGGGTCGTCAGGCCCCGCGCTCGTTCCCACATCGAAATCATGATGTTCGTATCGGCACCATCGGCCGCGCCGCTTGCTCCTGCCATCCGGGTGAGTCGGCGGGACCGATAAGAGCGGTCTTCAACCCAGGGAATCGTCGCACCGCGGGAATGGCTGGCGGTTCCAGCACAGCCGTCTCGGCTGTGCTTGCGGGCCACAGCCGAGACGGCTGTGATACGTAATTACCTCATTTATGCTTCGAAAATGATCAAGTTGTTCGTGCGCGAATGCACCTCTCCCTGGCGGGTCAATAACGCGCGAATCAAAGCGGTTGGAATGACCTCGGCTCGTCAGACGTGAGATACACCGGAGCATCAGTCAGCACGATGTGAAGTCCGTCGGCAGCGGCGACCTTGTCGCCCAGATCATCGCCCACGTGACTGGTTCGGTGAACCGCTCCCTGGATCGGAATCGTGACATCGTGCTGTTCATGCGAAGTTGACCAGGCCGCGATTGCATGGGCGTTGCCGTTATTGAAGAGCAGCACGCAGTCGTTCGGACCGCCGACCGGCAATCGCTTTTCGAAACGATATCCCGCGAACGTCGTGCCGAGCGTTTTGGCCGCCAGATATGCCGGCTTTGGCGCGTATGGCGTCAGACCGTCTTTGAGGAATGCATGGTGCACGATGCCGAAACGATGCTCAGCGTTTTTCGGATCATCTCCGTCATCGTGCCAGTCATACCAGATTGAGAGGGGAATTCCTTCGGCGAGATTCGTCAGGAACTCGCGTGCCAGCGTCTTTCCCTGATTTTCTTCGTTTTGATTGCGGAAGCGTTCCGAATATCCCCATTCGCCGCTGATCACGGGAATTTTCTTTCCCGCGGGCGCAGCTTGCGCGATCATCGCCCGCAGCTTTGCGTAGTCCTTAGCGACAGTTTCGGGCTCTTCCTGCCTGTACGGATGCACGGTGACGGCCGAGAAGTACTGAAGCACGCCGGCATCGAAGCACTTCTGCAGGTAGGTGAACTCCATGCCGGCCATCGCCGGGCCGATATACGTTTCGTCCGGCGCCGCTGCGCAAGCGCCTTGCCGACGGTCAGCGCAAGTTGCCAGTAAGCGCCCGCGTCGGCCTTGGGTTTCCAGAACCCGCCATTCGGCTCGTTGTACATTTCCCAGAGAACGCCCCGACCCTTGAAATGCTGCACCGCGGCCGCGGCCCATCGCGCGAACGCGGCACGGCCGTCATCGGTAAAAGGGGACAGGCCTTCGTCGTAGAGCCTGTTGGAATAATCCAGGATGAGCATCGCGTGCATCTGTTTTGCATCCAGGGCCGCGAGCAGCCGGTCATAGGCGGAGAAATCGTAGTTGCCTTTCGTTCGCTCGGTGCCGTTCCAGCCCAGATCCATGCGGACCCACTTGAATCCGGCCGCGGCGAGCATCTCCATTTCCCCCGGCCGCGGATCGGTGAAGTGAATGTTGACTCCCATCGACTCGGGAACGGCGGGATTCTCCGCAATTGCGGCGGCGCGGGCCAACAGCGCACTGGAAAGGAAGATCAGCGGGATGCATAGCCAGGTCCGCATGTGGGTTGCTACTGCTTGGCGGCCATCGGGTTGAATTGCACGTCGATCGTTGCAATTTCGCTGAGCAGGAGATTTTTGTCAGGACCGGCGGGAATCTTCAGGTTCTGCAGATCGCTGAGATTAAATGAATCGTGCTTGGCGGCGAATTCGTTAATGAGCGAATCGACCTTTTTGGGATCAACGCCGTAATCCGATGCGGTGCGCGGATCGAGCGTGATTTTCAAATGCGATGCGAACGCGCGGTCGGCAAGCGGCCCTGGCGCGTCGGCAGGGTCGCTGCGGGCGCTGACGCGAAGGAAGCCGATCGTCAGCAACAAAACGAATAGGAAGAGCAGGCGTTGGTGCTTCATGGCGGCATCATAGCTTCTGCTGCTGGAATTCGCCGCCTCGGGGCACAGGAGAAGAAGGGAATAGAAAAGATGCTTATAATCATGGCATGAAGACGATCCATGCGCTGGCGTGGGCAATCTGCATCGCGTCCACCGCCCTTCTGTTTGCGGATTCGCCGACGCAGCCGACGGGCCCGGAGTCCGACGCGCGCGCGAAGACTGTTGTCATCCCCATCTCCGACGAGATCAACGACTACACGCGCGACGATTTGCTGCGGCGGTTCCAGCGGGCTCGCGACATGGGGGCGAAGACTGTCATCCTTCGCATCAACACCTATGGCGGACTTGTCACCGCGGGGCTCGATATCTCCCGGTTCCTCCGCGATCAGACGGATATTCATACGATTGCGTTCGTGAAGACCAAGGCGATCTCCGCCGGCTCGATGATCGCGATCGCGTGCGACGAGATCGTCATGTCCCCCGGCTCGCAGATCGGCGACTGCGCCCCGATCATCTTCAGCACCGATGGACAGTTGCAGCCGCTTCCTGCTGCGGAGCGCGCGAAGGAGGAATCACCGGTGCTGTCGGATTTCCTCAGCAGCGCCCGGCGGAACGGATACGACCCGCTCGTCGCCGAGGCGATGGTGCGGGTGCAAACGGTTGTCCATGTTCTGCAGAACGCCAACGGAGACAAACGCTTCGTCGACGACGACGGCTATAAGGATCTGCTCAAGCAGGGATGGAAACCGATGCCCGGTGTGCCTGACCCGGTCGATGGAGCCGACACGCTGTTGACGGTTGGGCCGGACATCGCGCAGACGCTCAACCTCTCCAAGGCGACCGTCCCGACCACTGATGAACTCATCAAGGATCGGCATCTGTCGCTCATTGCCGATTTGACGCCCGGCGTCGGTGACGAGATCGTCGCGATTTTGAGCAATCCGTTCGCGCGATTTCTGCTGCTGACGGCCTTTATCATGGCGCTCAATATCTCCCTGCACGCTCCTGGTCATGGCGCCGCCGAGGCGACTGCCGTCGTCTCGCTGGCGCTGTTGGTCGGCGTGCCGCTGCTTACGGGGTATGCGCAGTGGTGGGAAATTCTGGTGATCGTCGCCGGGTTGGCGCTGTGCGCGTTTGAGATCTTCGTCTTCCCCGGCCATGGCGTTTCACTGGCGCTGGGATTGTTCATGATCGTGCTCGGACTGGTGCTGACGTTCGTCGGCAGAGAACCGGCGTCGCCGGGCTGGCTTCCCAACATGCATCAAACGTGGCGCAATGCGCAGACCGGATTGCTTGTCGTGATCGGCGGAATGATCTGCTCAGTTATTCTTTCCGTCTGGCTCCGCAAATATTTGCCCGCCATCCCATACTTCAAAAGACTGGTTCTCACTGAGACATCGGGCGGGAGTATTCCGTTGGCGCTGCAGCCGCTCAAACCCGATTCCTGGCCATTTGTCGGGACGATTGGCGAAGCCGTGAGCGAATTGAAGCCGGGAGGATCTGCGCGTTTTCCCTTCGCGGACGACACCCGCACCACTTCCGTGGTCAGCTCGAGCGGCTTCGTTCCGCCGGGCAGTAAAATCGCGGTTGAGGAAGTGCGGGGCACGCGCGTGGTAGTCAGGCAAGTGTGATAAGGGAGCCAAGCATTTCATTGGAAAAACAGAGGAAGAGGACTTACATCGCAGGTGCAAAATATTGGGTACTCCGGGGGAGGGGAAATGATCAGCGCAGCGACAATTGGCATGTAGCCGTCAGGTCCAGCCGCACGCCTGATGCAGGGCCGTCGTTGTGCGCTACCCCCTCTCCCGGAATACCGGGAGAGGGGGCAGTGCGCAGAGACGCGGAGACGGTCGTGCATCCCGCACGCCTTTCGCTTTCCCCCGCCGCCTTCATAGAATAAGCGGGGCATGAACAAAGTCCCGTGTCGCTTCCCATCGGAGGGAATCATATGAGTAACCCTATCGGCGTCGGTCTGCTTGTCGTCTTTCTTATTTTTCTGCTGATCGTCTTCGCATTCATCGCCCAGTTTCTTGGGCTGTACATTCGCGCGTTTGCCAGCGGATCGCACATCAGCCTTTTTGATCTGATGGGGATGCGCGTGCGGAAAGTGAATGCGCTGGCGATCGTCAACGCCCGCATTCAGGCCAGCCGCGCCGGCATCAACGTCAGCAACCGCGAGATGGAATCGCACGTGCTTGCCGGCGGCGATGTGCAGCGCGTCATCAACGCGATGATCGCGGCCAACAAGGCGCAGATCGAGCTTCCCTGGCAGATTGCCACCGCCATCGATCTGGCGGGGCGCGACATCCTCGATGCGGTGCAGACCAGCGTGAATCCGAAGGTGATCGACGTCCCCAACACCACACTTGGCCGCACGACGATCGACGGCGTCGCGAAGGACGGAATCCAACTGAAGGTGCGTGCCCGGGTCACCGTCCGAACCAACATCAAGAGCCTCGTGGGCGGGGCGACCGAGGAAACCGTCATCGTGCGCGTGGGCGAAGGAATCGTGAACGCGATCGGGTCTGCCATCGATTACAAGCACGTCCTGGAAAACCCCGACTCGATCTCCAAAGCCGTCTTGAGCAAAGGGCTCGACGCCAACACCGCATTCGAGATTCTCTCCATCGACATCGCGGATATCGACGTGGGAGAGAACCTGGCGCGAAGCTTGCCGCCGACCGGGCCGAGTCTGACAAGCGCCGCTTCCAGGCCGAGGCCGAGCAGCGCCGCGCGATGGCCATTGCGCAGGAGCAGGAAAACATCGCGCATGTCGCGGCCAACCGGGCCGCGGTGGTGCTGGCCGAGGCGGAAATCCCCAAGGCGATCGCCGAGGCGCTCCGCAATGGGAACCTAGGCGTGATGGATTATTACAAGCTCAAGAATGTGCAGGCCGACACCAGCATGCGCGAGGCAATTGCCAAGCCGGTGGAAGGGCCAAAGGTTTGAAACATTCATGGACGAACTGCTGGTTTTCATCATCAAGCTGATCATCCGGGCGGTGAACTCCGCATCGGAGTCGAACTCTGCCCGCAAAGCCGCGGCGCGCGTACCAGCCGCGCCTGCGCCGATTGTTGCGGCAACTCCCGTTGCGACGCGTGGACGGCAGGCGGCTGTCGCCGCAAGGGGCAAGCGACTTCCACGCTCCGCGCCGGCGCCGCAGGCTGTAACTTCCACGAAGCGGGCGGCGACCGCCGAGCCGGCCGCGGCGGCGCCAGCGACGTCGCCCGCGACCCAGATCGCCGAGGCGTTGCGATCGCGCAAGAATATCGCCACTGCGCTGATGATGACCGAACTGGTGTTGCCGCCGGTCGCCCTGCGGCGTGGAGCGTCGAACTGAATGCTGCCGGCCTCGCTCATTCTCGCTGACACGGGCTGGCTCCGATTCATCCCCATGATCGTGGTCGGCGCTATCTGGCTTTTCGGCATCGGCTCGGCCATTTTCAAGCGCGCCTCGACTGGGCCAAAAACGCCGGTCGTTCCCATTGCTCCTTTTTCACCGAAACGGCCCCAGCCCGTCCCGCCGCCGCTCCCGATGACCGCCAAATCGTTGCGGCCGATCCCGCGGCCGGGTGCGCTGGCGAAGAAGCGGACCGATGCCGTGTTCGCGGCTCGCCAGGCGGAAGCCATCCGCCAACTGGTCGCCGGCGGACGCGTGCCGGCGACACCGCAGCGCAGACACCTCGCGCCTGAGGCTTCCTCCCCGGCAGTCAAACTCAGCGCCGCCGCTCGATCCGAGGATTCTCCGACAACGACAGCCACCGCGCCGGCGCTGGTCGACGGGCGGTCTCTTTCGCGGCGGATGCAGCCGGCGCTGTTGCGGCAGCAGTTCATTCTGACGGAAATTCTGCGCCCGCCGGTCTCACTGCGGGACGACGAGTTGGATTAAAGCAGTTGTGATGTTGTGGTGCAGGCTTCCAGCCTGCCCCTGCGGAGCAGGCTGGAAGCCCGCACCACAATGGCCGCCACCTCCAACCCGGAAAATTGCTCTCATTCGATTGGAACCTGCTTCCCGGCCTATGGCAGCGGAAGATCGTGAAGCGAAAAAGGGATTTGGATTTCGACGTCGACCGGCACGCGCGCGATGACCTTCACCGGCGCGGGCAGCTTCGTATTGAAGTGAATCCAGTGCTCGTTGGGACTCCAGCTTTCGCCGTTGTGTTCGATCTCGGTGTGATGTTCGCTGGAATCGATTGCTGTCAGCCGGATGGAGCGGAGGCGGCGCTCGAGCAAGTTCCACTCCGTAACCGGCTTGTCATGCCGGAGCATGCCGAGGGTGATCGTCAGCTCCTGCCCGCGCGGCTTCTGCTGTTCAATGGCGATCTGTAGTCCGCTGGCGAGCGTGATGGTCCGAGGTTTTCTGACCGTCTGGTCGAGATGATCGGCCTGGAGTTCCTCAAATCCGCTCGCCGCCCACAGGTGCAGGGTTCCCTCCAGCAAAGCTATGTGCCGCCTCGCGGGCAACGATTAACGCATTGACCAACGGAGTGGGAAGTCCGTCGCCGGTTGGTGTCGTTGGCATCTGATCCGGGCCGGAAGTGGATCGCCAGGTGCGATAGCCGTCGCTGCGCCGCGCGATCGCGATGCCGCCACACTGCAGACCGGCAAACAGATCGCCTTTCGCGTTAAACGCCAGGGCGTTGGTTTCGTTCGCCGGCAGTCCGCTGGTCCGATCGATGTTCGACCAGGTATCGGTTCGCGGCGCGTAGCGGGTGAGCCCCGCCTCCGTCGCGATCCAAACGTCGCCATCGATCGGACAAACAGCGATGGAAAAGACGCGCGAACCCCATGGCCCCGACGTCACGTCATAATTCCGCCAGTGTCCCGCCCCATCAAACACGGACACGCCATGACTCGAATGGCCGACCCACGCGCGACCCTGAAGATCCACGGCAATTGCATATGCGTCATCGTCACCCAACCCGTCGGCCGTGGTGAAATGGGCTGCCGTCCCTTCACTCACGCGCCAGACCCCCTGATCTTCCGTGCCGATCCAGATCGCGCCGCCGCTATCGATTGCGCTGGAAACCACGAACTTGGCGTCGATCGGGAGTTTTGTCGGTTGCCCGGGAGCGAAGCCGGTTTGAGCGCAGAGAACCGCCGGGACAAGCAACGACCAGGCGACGAAGACGAATGCCCGCAGGCGGGTACCGCAAGCACACTTGCCAGTCTCCTTCAATCGAACCGCCATCGAATCTCCCCGCGGCAGACGACACCGCATTCTACACATGACGGCTTACTTTCCTAACTTCTGGTGACGCCCGGATGCTAACTTTCTCCCGCGGTGCCGGGAGAAGGGATCAGCGGCGGTTCACTGCCGGCGGAAGGCACACCGCGTCGCCGATAGATTTCCTCCAGCGCGTCAAGGTGGCGGCTGTACGCGAGTTGCGGCCGCAGCGCGAGTGCTGCCGCGGACGCGGCGGCGCGCACCTTCGGATCGAGCATCTGACGAATTGCTTCCGCCAGCGTGACGATGTCGGAGGAATCACGCAACACAAGACCCTCGCGGCCGTCGGTCATGATTTCGCACGCGCCGTTGAAAATCGTGCTGATCACCGGCAATCCCATCGCCAATGCCTCCAGCACCACCAGGCTGCACGGATCGTGCCGGGTTGGCAACAGGAAGAAATCGGCGGCGCGGTAGAGGGCGTACGGATCATCCGTGGCGCCGGCGAAAAGAACTTTCGCGTTTTTGTTTTGTTCCGCCACGGCGCGATAGGGACCGGGCTTGTCTCTGCCGACGACGACCAGCAGCAAGCGCCGATCATTCACCCTGGCCGTCGCCTGGATCGCTTCGCGCAGTCCCTTTCGCTCAAAGTCGTTGGCGATCATCAGCGCGACGATCGCGTCGGCATTGATATTGAGCTGTCGTCGCGCCTCAACGCCCGCGTCAGGGCGGGCGGCGGGGTCAAAGCGGGAGAGATCGACGGCATTGAAAAGCGTCGCCAATTGCGAATCTGCAAGTGTGTAATGCTTCTGCACATTGGCCCGCACGTATTGCGAGAGACACAGGACCACTGGCGGCCGCGGCCCGGTCAGGAGCGAGCGCTCGACTTCCCCGAAGCGCTGCCGGCGGCGATTGAGGCGTGTGGCGACGCGCGACACGGTCTGCATGAACGCGCCGTCATGCTTGAGATGTCCGCCAGCCAGCGCGGCGGCCGCAATGCCCGCGTGCGGATGGTAAATATCGCAATACCGGACCGGCAGCATCGCATGAACGATGTCGTACCGCTGAGCGGCCAGGTGACGGTCGAGGCCATCGAGGAACCGCAGATACCGGCTGTGTCGCGTCGACCCGCCGGCGTCAATCACGACATCGGTAGGGGTTTGCACTTTTGCTTCGAACGTCGAAGCGGCGATGCGCACATCGTGTCCGCGCGCGCGCAGTCCGGCCGCCAGATCGATCGTGTAGCGCTCCGCCCCGCCGCGAGCGGGATCGGCATGGAGAATGGGAAGAAGGATCTTCAAGCAAACGAGGATAGAAGCAAACCCGCCGAGGCGGAAGCTGGGCATGCAAACAGAGAGGTTTACGGCTACGATACGGCTGGAGTTGAGATGATCAAGATCCGATTTGCTGATCTTGCGACCGAGCGACGTGCGTTGGCTTACTTGGTCGGTCGGTTTCCCTTCAAAACCTGGTCCACCGGCGAGACCGTCGTTCCGGAGACGGCGTTGCCCGCTCTTGCGCTCGAGGGGATTCATTTCACGGTTCTAGGGCGGGCAACTTAAAACGGAGAGACGGGGAAACGGCCCCATCGCCGACTGCAACTCTTTAACAAGCCCGTGTTTGTATCATACGCACTGATCGGACCAGGAGTTACGAATTTCATTGGAATTCACTGCGGATCACGGGCACTCATGGCGATTCACCACGGTTTCGAGCCTAGTTTACACAGAGTTTTCACAACGGCAGGGTTTGCTGCGAAGCTCCTGGGGCTCACAATCACCGCCCGGCTTCAACGCCAGGACTCGCTTTCATCCTCATCATCATCGAGCAGCTCTCTTTCGTCGATCGCGTCCTGCAACAGCGTCTCAATTCTGTCCCTTATCGCCCAATACCAGACCTTGTGCGCTATCTGCTCTGGATCCAGTCTCTCGATGAGAATTTCGTAGTTCGTGCAGTTGTGGCGACAATGCGCCAGATATGCGTTCGGCGAATATGATTCCTTCGCGCCCATTTCGTAGTCCTCTGGAGTGCAGCGAAATTCGAACGCTCGATCGTATTTTGGAAGTTGCGCGGTGATCCTGCACTGCGACGCCGCATAACTTTCTGCTCTCTTTTCCACGCGCGCAATTCGCGTCTCCATGCACTTTTCACAGTAGTACCTGCCGAAACCGTCGAAACAGGCCTCCTCAAGTTGCTTCTGGCATTTGTGGCAAAAAATATCCTGGTCGCCCAGTTCAGACACAGGGATCGCGAGAGGGCACGACACTCTGAACATTGGGTCCATCTCTTCTTCCGTCGTAGCGGGCACCGGCTCTTCGGACATCGTGTCCGCGATGTTACTCAATCCATTTTTGAGCGTCACGCCTGTCCTGGTCACGGCTCGATTGTGGCCGGCAGACTCGCGCACCTTCGATATGCCGGCGATTTATTTCCGATCTGGAACGGACTCGCCCAGGTTGCACGATCTGTTCACCGTGGCGTCTTCTCAGTACGCTCGTCTCCAATGGCTGGGCCATTGACGCAGATCATTTCTCTCCAGTGGCTGGTGAGCACATGCAGAAGACACAACGGCGCGTAGAGCAGTCACTCAGGGACATCGAAAAGTTCTACGATCAGGGCAAGGGAAGCTTGGAGCAATATCGGGAGCGCATGGCGTATGGCGGCATGCTGGAGGTTCAAAAACGGGGAACCAGCACCGAAATGCTCCGAAAAGCCCGCGTCTGTGCTGACCCGAAAGTCGGCTATACCCGCAGAGAACTCGATCAGTTGATCAAGGACGCCCGGGAATCCGGATACGCCCTGGGCTTCAGCCACATCATCAGACTGTTGTCAGTACCAAAAGGCGAGGCACGGTGTCGACTGGAACGGCTGGCTATCGCTGGGAAATGGAGTCGCAATCGATTGGACTCGGAGATCCTCAAAAAATTCGGCCAGCGAAGAGCCCTGGCTGGCAGGCATGCTCATACGCCGGAGGACGCGGGGGAGGCGTTGGTGTCGATCGCAAAACTTTCCCGCAAGTGGAAAGGCTTGATGCAAGAGGTCATGCCCGCCGGGAAGCCCGCATTTCGGCTCTCGCCTGCGGTACTCAAGGAACTAAGAGCCGCGAACCGGAAAATGGTGGCGCTGCAAAAGACCGTTGGAGGGTAGGGCCGCCGCGATTCAGTCCTCGACCAGCTCGCTCCACCCGTTCAACTGCCTCGTCAGGGCCTTGCGCTGCTGGTTGAACTGCCCGACTCGATGCCCATTCCCGCCGGAAGGATGAGGCAAGCCGATCAGACACCGTCGCTCGTCGAGCCGGTGACTCCAGACCAGATACCTGACTGCGCGCTCCGCAGCCTTCCCCAACGGCACGATCAATGACCCGGTGACAGCTTGCAGTTCCGCGGCCAGTACATCCTTGATGTACGCCAGCAGCGCCGGATGTTTCCAGGCATATGGATTGGACCCGCCGTAGTTCTCAGCATTCACGAATACCGGGTAACGGATGACCGACGTGCAGTGAAGCAGATCGGATGATTGATCGAACAGCGCCACGGAGTTCGGAATCCCCAGAACTGCCGGCAGTCCGATGGCGTCGAGCATGGAACAGAGATTCGAGCGCATCGGACCGGCGAAGCTGGCGGCTGTCTTCGCTTCTTTAGCAGCTTGTTCGAGGGACTTGCCGCCGACCAGCGCCGCTCTGACTGACTCGAAGGCGATTTGCGCCTGAGAAAGGCCTGGCGTGATGCCGACGATGGCAATGCGCGCCGACGTATTCACAAAATCGAATGGCGCGTAAACGATCCGAACCCTGACTTCGTGATACAGCGTGAAGCGCTCCGCCAACATCGCTAAAGAAAGGGGACCGGCAGGCAGCTCTCTGATTGCGTCCGCGTACTTGGGCAGGAGAGAATCAGCCGTCACTGTGATCACCGGCGTGTTCTAACCGTCTTCAAGGTCGATTCCAACGGCGTGCGCCAACAGGCAGGCGCAGTGATACTCCGGATCGTCAACGCTCTCGATGACAACGCGGGCGATCTGCGGCGGCTCAGTGGCGTCGAGGCGAACGGCGTGCATCTCGATAGATGGTGGCAGAGTCCCGTGGAGCGAGCCGCCGAGCCGATGGACGCTCACGGCGTACCCCGACGATTCGATCTGATGAAGGACGGCGAGGGTGAGCCCTTCGACGCCCCAGCTTTGGTCAGGAGTCATATCTGCTCCCGTCCCCTGTTCGGAACATAGCGAACCCGGAATTCGGGCAATCGAGTCGAATCTCGGCCCAACGCATCGGCCGCCGGACCGCGGGCCATCCAGAAACTAGGCGGTTGACATTGCCGCATGCCTTCGGAAGACTTGTGCTCAGCTCTTTGATTTCGCGCCTTCATTGTCGAAGCCGATTCCTGAGCTTGAATGCCGGCTTGGCCGGAGAGCGGGTCGTAGCTCGTCAACCCAAGCCCCGTTCTAACTAACTGAGAGACGTGCCGAGAAGACCATGAATCATTGTCGATACTGGCTCTGCTTGCCCGCGTTCGTCGCCTTCCTGCTTAACGCAATTATCGCCTCAGCTGACACTCCAACCCAAAAAATGAAACTGCCAGCGCGGTGTGCAAACAACACCGTTGTATCCAGCATGGATCGTTTGGCTCGAACTTTGGAGGCGACCGAGAAGAGTGCACAACTTCGCGCCCAGAGCGAGAATGAAGCGATTTCTCGGTTGTCGATCGCGGTTGAATCGCTCGATGCGGAAATCAAAACCGAGGAAGCTGCTGGAGCGGCAGCGAAGACATCTGCAATCAATGGCTCCGCGAAATGCTTCTGGTACTTTTTGCCACTTGTCCCGCTGCTGCCAAGGCTCGTTCTGGTGCTTATCTTGCGGCCGGAGTTGTGGCGGCTTCTGGGAGAGGATGAGCGAGACACCGACGCGCACCGTGAAACCGCCTTGATGCTCGCTAGCTTCAGTATTACATTCGTTGCGGGACTTGCAGTTGTTGGTGGGCTATTGGTGAAGGACTTGTTGCCGGCGATCTACTATGCAGCAGTCAGCTTCTTCTGTTTTCTCACCACTGCATCACTACAAGAACACAAGTTCTATTACTGGATTGACCAGCTCAGCGACGGGTTGCTTGAAACGGCTTATTCTTTGCTCGCCTTGTCTGCCGTCTGGTTACTGGCAGCAGTATACTCTTGGTCGTCAGGGCCGGTGATAGTAGTGATTGTGATTGCGTCTGTAGCAATGGTAGGATTCATCGGGGCAAGGCTGATTGCGGATGCTCAATTTTGGCGGGCGAACCGAGGTCACAATGGCGATCAATAAGCACGGACAAAACAAGCCAAGAAAAACTGTGACTGCCGTTGTAAATAGAAGCAAATGCGCGAAGCACGGAATCACATACCCCAAAGGCTCGTCTTGTCCGAAATGTGCGCGGACCGCGAATAAAGAATAGTAAAATGGCAAAACACAAAATCATCACTGATGAGAAAAACCAACCGGCGACGGACAAGGTGAGGACAGAGACCATCACACGCAACTTGTGTCCGAAGCACCAAATTCCGTTTCCAGTGGGATCTGTTTGCCCTCAATGTGCCGCAGACTCCAGGGAGGCTAAAAAGTGATGTATCCGACTCATCAATTTCCAGCAACGCTGTTCGCTTGATCCGTCGAACATGTCGTCCGGCGATATTGCCGACTACCTTCTGCTCTTTTCCCCGCATTCATTCCATGATCGACGGCGTTCTAAGTCTCGACTCGACGCCGAGTCTGAGATCGGAACCTCTGAGCTAAATTGCAGCCCGTTTTGCGTCAATACCTGTGAGGTGCAGATGGATAGCCATCCGCCCTTCTTCACACCCACAACCGCCCTCTCGGGCAAAGGAGATTCCCGTGCCCTTATCCGTCAATGTCGGCTTGAGCCGGAAAGCCAGCCGGAATTTCCAATCGACCGGCGTCTCGATCAACGTCACCGCGGAGCTGGATCAATCGCTGCTGGCTCGTCCCGACGAACTCCAGCAGGAGATCGGCAACCTGTACGCGCAGGCCCAGCAGGCTCTTGAGCAACAGGCGGGTCGAGCCCCGCGCAACGACACCCGTCAGTCGCGCCCATACCCTTCGCGCAACGGCGCTCCCAGCAACCGCAACGGCGGCAACGGTAACGGCAATGGTCACCACGGCGGCATGACCGAAAGCCAGCGCAAGGCCATCTTCGCCATCGCCCGCCGCGCCAACATTGATCCGGCACACGAATCCGACCAGATCGTCGGCGTGGCGCTGGACGACCTGAGCGTCCGGCAGGCCAGTGATCTCATCGACCACCTCAAGTGCTTCACCTCAGCAGACCGAGGACGCTGAGACTGGCCACATTTCGCTACATCTAAAAACCGGTTTTTAGATTTGCCGTCACGCGACACCTAAAAGAAAGGAGGTTCTCATGACCACGCAGACGGTCATGCCCGCTCACGCTGCGCGCACCGGGAACCGGCGCAGCCGTGCGCCCAACCAGCTGGCCCAGCGGATCACGGGGCGGCCGTACTTGTCCCACTCACAGCTTTACTTTTTTCGAGCCTGCCCTCGGAAGTTCGCCTTTCAATACGTCGAGAATGCTCCGGCTGATTTCGTTCCCAGCAGCTTGATCTTCGGTGGCAGCATCCATGCGGCTCTGGAGCTTTATTTCCGGGCCAGACTTGAGGGTCTGGCCGTGACGCTTGAAGCATTGCTATCGGCGTATCACGATGCTTGGCGCAAGCGGCCCGCGACGTCGGGCAAGCCCGTTCCCGTGCGGTTCAACAAGAACGAGAACACCGACACACTTCACGAACTGGCCAGCCGGATGCTGACGGCGTTTCTGGCTTCACCGCTCGCCAGCCCCAAGAGCACGATTCTCGGCATCGAAGAAACACTCACCGTCACGCTCGATGCAAGTTTCCCTGATGTGCTGACCAAGGTAGATTTGCTAACGCATACCGACGGCTGGCTGCATTGCATTGACTTTAAGACATCCCGCAGTTCCTGGACCGAACAGAAGGCACAGGAGTCGGGCGATCAGCTCGTGCTGTACGGTCAGACGCTGGCGCAGATGTCCCGTTCCATGGGACTGCCGATCAAGCTGCATTTCGCGGTGCTCACCAAGCACAAGGTTCCCCGCGTGCAGATTCTGCCGCTCGCCGCAGAGGAGCAGCGGATCGATGTCATGCGGGATGGCATCGCCCAGGTCTGGGCGGCAATCCAGAGCGGCAATTTCTACCCCAGTCCGTCGCCACAGAACTGCGTGACTTGTCCGTTTCGTTCCCGCTGCCCGATCTTCGCCGGGCACTCAGGGAAACAAGAGGGTAAGAACACGGAAGAAAGGAACACCCATGATCTTTGACGCACTCCGCGAGATCGCCAGCAAGTGGCTGACGGAGATCAAACCCCTGGTGGATACGGCCATGCTGCTCCACCTCCCCGTCACACCACATGAAGTTCTGCCACGAGAACAGGACCTCGAAACGATGAGCGATGTCTCAATCAACTTCCGGCTTCCCCATCTGATCACCGCAATCGAAGACAACGCCAGCTGTGTGCTGCTCATCGACCCGAAGCCTGGTCTGGTCGGACTTCACGAGCCGAGGATGTTCATCGAATGCGTGCCGTCGGACGGCAGCGAAGTGAACTACAACGACACGCCGATGGATCGGGCCTGTTGCGAGGCGGTCAAACAAAGTTCCAGCGAGCGCGTCTACGTGGTGTGCGCTGGAAAGATCAGTTCACCGGCTCAGCGGGCTGGATCCTGGATGGCTCTGGGCGAATTACTTTGGGCCGTTAAGGGTACAATCGCGGAGCAGCACACCAACCTCGCCGATTTCAACGCATTGCCCGAGGCCGTGATGGCGCTGATGACACGGTCGGCTCTGCGTAACGCGATGACGGCGATCGAGGAATTGATCGCTTGGGATCGCGGCGATATCTCAACGCGGCGATGACATCGCCCTTTGCCACAGGATTGTGTCGCCGGTTCGTCGCGCTTGCCATGTCCTAAATTTGCAGCCAAGAAAACGAATAAGAGCACCGGACCATGTGCTCATCACATACGTGCCGCGTCACTCACGGCTCTGGCAAGCTTTCGTTCGACCCCGATGTCGAGTACCGAGCTATCTCACCCATCAAGGGTCTGGTACTGCGCTTCAGTGATCCGCCCCTCGCTCCGGCAGTTGAGAAGCTGTTGTTTTGCTTGTGCCCACTGCGCCCCGGTTAGGCGAAGACTGGTAGTCAATACTACCTGGATACTTTGCACCAGTTCGGCGCAGTCGACCGGCGGCGGAATTTCGCCTTTGTAAAGAATGGAGACCTCTTGCGGCGCGATGGACACCGCCGCGACGTTGCTCGCCTGCCCGGCGCTGTCCTCCCACAGGACGGTAAATCCGTCCAAAGGATTGCCAATGACACTCCCCGACTGACTGGAACCCGCCGCTTGAGTGAACGTGATTGGAGTAATCGAATTCGGGGTTGCCGAGAAGACGGGGACGATCGTGTCGGACTGATTGTTCGTAGCCGCTTCGTTCTCCATGATCCACTCTATCGACCCGCCTTGCCCTGCCACCGTCGGCGGTCCGGGAAACATGAAATTCATCAGGACCGGACTTCCATTGCTCTGATCGTTGTAGAACAGGAAAGAGACATGACCCCAGGGTGATCCGTCCAGACCGGTCGCATACGCGCAGGACAATTGGACAAGGTCTCCGGATTTCATCGCCGGCGCATTCATCACGGTGCCACCCCCGAAGTAACTTGACGCATTCGGATCGTTCGGATCAGGTATCCACCACTGCCACGTCGGATAATTGAAGAACGCTGAGGGCGGATTGGTACTCGCGTCCAAGTTGAAGTTCATAATTGTTTGAAGCAGCTCCAACGGCGCGGCCTTCCATCCATCCAAGCCTACCCACGCCGAGAGGCCAGCACACTCGCTTGCCTGAACACCGTATGGAGCGTTCAAGTACGGCAGGCGGAACGTTCCGACCACGCTGCTCCAATTACCCGCTCCCTCCAGCACGCACCCACACCAGTTCGTGCTCAGTGCTTGTGGTCCATTCGGCCATCGTCCCGGCGATCCCCTGGGACGGCGCACTGGCTCAGGCAGTGGCTCCAGAATTGGTGCGAGAATTCGCAGCCCCTTTTCAGTGATCCGCTTCCACGCGGATATCACGGCAGCACTATCGCCACGCTTTGGACGATGCAACAGCAGTCCATACTGGGCTGCAGCAGCGGAACTTGCCGTCTCGAAGTTCAGATGGTCGGGCGGCGCTGGTGTCGTGTAGACACCTTCCATGTTCGTGCGAACCAGCGGAAAGGGAAATTGAGCGCTAAGCCAAGTGTCGTCTTGCATGTGTCACCATCGTGTATTTCGAAGAGAAGAAGATGCTAACGCGACCGCGGGCGCGAATAAATGTTTGCTTTCCCTCGCGACATCATTGCGTGACTCTGCTGATTCGACACGACGGCGGGGATCGTGTTGGTATTTCTCTCTTTTAGCCTGATGAAGTTGTAGCTCGCCAAGCCGCCGTTACCGTAGGCACGCCGGCAATCGTCCAGTGCTTGCGATCCGCCATCGCGATGTTGGGGTGCCTCCTCTTCGCGGTGATCGCGTGGCGATTGTCCTCTCGTTTACGTTCCACGTCGTTGGGTAGCCCGTTACACGGGCAGTGGCCAGCACTTTCCGCCCGCCAACGAGAATTTCAACCGGAGCATTTACTTATGGCATCTGATCAACAGGTGCATTCCCGCACCATCCTCCAGACAATGTTGGAGCTGCAGCGCCAGGGGATCACGCCCGCCATGTCCCACCTGGAAAAGGTCGAGCCTGATCTGGCCAGCTTCGTCATGGAGTCATATTCAGACCTGTACCAGAAACTCCTGGCCCTTGGCGGCTCGCACAAGAAAACCCAGCGCGTTCAGAAAGCCATCGAGCTTCTCACGATGGTGTGCATCGTCTCGCTGAGAAAGAGCCATTTCGAGCTCTGGGAAGCCCAGATGGGTGAACGCCTGGAGCAGCTCGATCCATCAGCCCCACCCGCCGCCCTTCCCGAGCCGCCGATCACCCCTGACTCAGATCTCACCACCTGAGCGGTAGTTCCCGGCGCGTGCCGGGATACCGCGTTCGCTCTGTGTCACCACTTTCAAGCTGCGCGACTCTGCGCAACAAGGAGATTTCATGTCCATTATTCCCGCTTCACGTCTGTCCTCGTGCGATCTTGCCATGCTGGGAAACAACGTCGATCCCGGTCACCGTCGCCGGAGTCCGCAACGCCGCCACGTGTATCAGCGCCGCCAGCTCGCCGCCGTGAACCGTTCGCTGTCGAGCATGGGCGAGAAAGTCGGCGCGCTCTACGCCGCCTGTCTCCACCAGCCGTCCCCTGCGGTCAGCGCCGTTGTGGCTTGACGGTCCCTCCCTCCCAAACGCTCACACCGGAGACACACTGTGAGTTCACGCCCACAAATCCATCAGATCGTGCGCCTGGTCAAGGAGTGCCGCCCGGAGGTGATCTCCGGGCGGCATCACTTTGTAACGGTCATTCGATCCTCAAGCCTGAAGCTTTCACCGATGCCGGGCTGCCGGCGGCAGTCGTGGAGCACATGACCAGGAAGTACAAGTCGGACGGCTCGCCCAAGGGCACTCTCTTCGTTAATGGCCAACCCGTGAAAGAGCTTACCGGTGTGTACGGCCTTCAGATGCTTCGGTTTCTCGCCGTTGCCCTCGGCGTCGAATATCACGAGACGATCGGGCGGGGCTCTGAGGCCCGAAACATTCAGGCGGCGCTCAAACAGCATTTCGACGCGATTGCGGTTCGCGAAGCCAAACAAGCCTGATTGCCTCCCGCATCGCGCTGCATGCGAACACAATCACTCCGAACGGATTGTCACCGCCGCCCATGTGCTGAGCGCGGTAATGGAATACGACCGGCGGGGATCGACGGCGATCTGACCCGCCAGGGGCTTACTGAAGCCGATGCCCGAAAGGCGTACCGCCGGGCAGAGAAAACCGCCGTCATTTGCGTGCTTGCTCTCCGCAACGCTCACCGATCTCTTTGGGAGCAAGACGGTGAACCACCGGCAGCGCCCACCGACACACCGCCCTCACCCCCGACGTAGTTCGCTGTTTCCCCAAACAAATCAAGCTCTCTGATCTGCCTGGCGTGTGCCGGGTGGTCGCGTTTCACATAACCACGCGGCCGCCCCTTGCCGGGGTGGGCTGCAACAGAAGGAGAATCCCATGCTGTACGTATCCGCCACCGACCTCTCGTCGTCCGACCTGGAGATGCTGGGAAATAACATCCTGCCGAGCCGGCGTCAGCTCCAGCGCACCCACGACCAGCGTGCCAACCGGCGCGTGCTCGCCGCCGTGAATCGATCCCTTTCCGCCATGCACGAAGGGGTCACGCGGCTGCATCCTGTTCCCGCAAAGTCATTCCCCAGCTCACGGGCGCTCGCTTCGTAGGCGAACGACCAATTCACTGTCTTCCCGTTTGCATTCACCCCTCGTACCGAATTCCGGAGGTTTTCATGACTTCGCTCTTTCGTGTCATGCTTTTCGCTTTGGTCGGCATGGTGCTGACCGCCTACGCCGTGTTACAGGAACTCAATGGCCAACCCGGCGCAGCGGTCGTTCATCGGCTGGTTCAAAGCTCGCCTGTGCTCCAGGGCGCGCTCTTTGTTCCGCCGGCTGTGGCGATCGCCATTGCCGGCATAACGATGTTGGCGTTTGCCATCCATCGCCTGGGCGTCCTTTTCAAATCCCCCATCAGCAGACCGCGGCATTTGTTCCCCACGCCACCGGTCGATCGCGATAGCCGGCGGGGTGGCCCAGCGCCGGTGCGTGGCCCCGTCGATGATGGATCGGAGGAGGAAGAGTATGGCCCATTTGGCGCGTACGATTCGCCTCAACACGATCGTCACCGCGGAAATGGTCAGTTCGACCCGCGGTGCGCTGAAAGTTATCGCTGAGCCATTCCGCCCCGCCCGATGTTCTTTCATCCGTTTTCCATTCCAACCCTTTTATACAAGGAGACCCCATGAAGATTTTGTACATCAACAACGAAGGCGGCGGGTTCGCCGACCACATCGAGGTGGAGGAAGGCACCACCGTCAAGAAACTGTTCCAGCAGAAGATGCCCGACGCCAATCCCACCGACTATCTGATCCGGGTCGATCGCCTTCCCGCCGCGGCCGATCAGGTTCTGGTGGCCGGTTCCCGCATCAGCATGACGCCGCTCAAGATCGAAGGTGCCTGAGTCACCGGCTGTGCGTAGATGCGTTCTCCAGCCCGCCTGAACGAGAATCTTTCCGTTCAGGCGGGCTCTGTCATTCCCGGAGGACTGTTCGCCATGAAGAAGAAATCCCTCACCCTCTGGGCCGCCCTTCGACTGCACCGCATTCTCACCCGCGCCAACCGTGGCGAATCGCCTGATTGGATGACTTCGCTCTCTTTGCTGCTGGACCAGCAGCGGACGATGGAACGGTGCTGGCGGCTGTACCGCACGGCTATGTCACACGGATGGACGCACAGCGCCGAGCTCCTGTCTATCCGGCTTCAATGGCATATCACTCAGATAAATTCCGCCTCCAGAACCACCCGCCCTCCAGGAACAGTCGATCCCACTGCCACCGACGTTCCCGGCGTCGCCGACATCCTCGCTGAAATCCGGTACCTGACAGACGAATTCAGCGAGGTAGAGATCCTTCCCAAAGAGGGCCGCATCGATGTTACGACGGATGAAATAACGCTGGAAGACGTCTGCCTGGGCCGCTTTGCCATCCAACTGCATTTTGATGTTTTCTCTCAGCGGAGAGACGCATCGGCATTCACAATTTTCGCCAAAGATCCCAATCCTGCTTCCAGCGATAACACCTGCACACACCCACACGTCCGGGGCGAACGCCTCTGCGCCGGCGATGCCAGGGGTCCGATCTCTTACGCTCTGGCCGAAGGCCGGATCGGCGATGCGTTTCAGCTCGTGAACCGCGTTCTCCACACCTACAACCGCGCCTCCCCCTACGTGGCACTGGGCGATTGGGACGGCCAACCGTGCTCGGATTGCGGCAGGTCGACATCCAGCGACGGAGCGTACTGCTGCAACCACTGCGATCAAGAGTACTGCGACAACTGCATTCGATCGTGCGATCGATGTGATGCATCCATCTGCCTCGGCTGCGCGGGCAGCAATGACGACGGCGAACGGCTGTGCCCCAAGTGCAAAGAACTCGACGACAAGAAGAGAGAGGAAGCCAACGAAGAAGAAGCGGAAGAGACCGAGGACGATCCCGTTCACGATCCCGCTCCAGAACAACCGCAACCCCAAACGGAGACCTCCCATGCACATTCCCATTTCCGAGATATTTCCGACCCCCAACCAGTCGGGCCTGCGGGCGGCACGACTGATGGAGAAGCCGGAGCCGGCACCGCTGGCGTTTCCGATGCACAGGCGGCGTGAGGAGCCCGCGGCAGTGACCTTCTCGCCGCTGGCCTGGCTCAAGTTCCTATTCTTCCTCCACGCCGGCGACACGGAAGTCGGCGGCTTCGCCATTAGCGCTGAGAAGCAGCCGCTCTACGTCGAAAATTTCCAGACAGTGAAGCAGACCTGCACGCCGGTCACCGTGGCGTTCGATGACACGGCAGTGGCGGATTACTTCGATGACTGCATCGATCGCGGCCTCACCCCCGCCCGGTTTGCCAGGATCTGGCGCACACACACCCCGGTGAGAGCCCCCTGCCCAGTTCCGTGGATGAGGAGACCTTTCAGCGCGTCTTCGGGAAATGTGACTGGGCGATCATGCTCATCGTCAGCCGGACCCACCAGACATTCGCACGGCTGACGTTCAACGTCGGTCCCGGCGGATCGGTCTCACTGCCCGTGCGGGTCGACTGGGAAACCTGGCCCCAGATCCTCATTGACAATGGGGCTGAATTGAGCGCCGTGACCGAGAAGTGGATGGATGAATACGGCACCAACATCCATGACGCCTCGCCCTCCAGCTACTTCGAGGACGAGGTCGATCTGCGGCCCTCCCATCGTCAATCCCGCACCAGCCACCTGTTCCAGGAAGATGACATTTATGCCCGGCACGATGAGCTGGCGATGGACGACGGCTATGCCAGCTACTTCGAGATCACCGACCGGGAGGAACGATGAGCACCAGTCATCCCGACCGGGATATCCGCCAGCGGGAGTTGATCCCGCCTGACAATCTGGCGAAGGTCCATGCCGTGGTGGTCGGTGCGGGGGCGGTGGGCCGGCAGGTGGCGATGCAGCTGGCGGCGACGGGCGTGCCGGTGATGGATCTGATCGATCACGACACCGTTGGTGTCGAGAATCTGGCTCCCCAGGGGTATTGGCCCCAGGATCTGGACCAGCCCAAGGTCGAGGCCACCGGCCGGCTCTGCCGCTGCATCTACCCGGAGATTACACTGGTCTGTCAGGCAGAGCCCTTCCGGCGCTCATCGGCCCGTCGGCTGGAATGGATTCGCCAGAACGGGGTGCGGTTGGCGCTCTTCTGCTGCGTCGATTCCATTGTGACGCGAAAGCTCATTTGGGAATCGACCAGAGAGCATCTCCACTTCTTCGCAGATGGGAGAATGTCCGCCGAAGTGCTCCGGGTGCTGGCCAGCGGGCAGCCGGGCGGTGATTACTACTACGCCACTACGCTGTTTGGTGCCGAAGAGGCGTATGCCGGATCGTGTACGGCCAAGAGCACGCTGTACACGGCATCGATCTGTGCGGGCCTGATGGTCGGCCAGTTTGCCCGGTGGCTGCGGGGCTTGCCCGTCGATCGCGACGTGACTATCAACCTGCTATCGGCGGAGCTTTCCGCGGCATAAACAGCTCAACTGCGGCCGGGATTACGCTGCCATGATCCACGTCCGCGCTTCGGCTAGCTCTTCGACCGGGAAATACCGCATTTTCGCGGTGGTGAACGGCTTGCAGCAGATCACCATCCATTTTTCCCAAGTCCGCTCGCCCACCATCGCCAGTCGCTCGATGTCATTAAAGTGCTTCACGTCGAATTTGATGTCTTCCCACAATGCACCGGCGTCCCAGCCGTGGAAGTCGAGCATCTGCACCAGCATGCGAACCTTGCCATAGCGCCCGATGGCCTTTTGCACCACGGGCAGGAAGTGACGGTAGTCGTCCTTATGCAGCTTCCCGATCAGCTTGACGATCAGCAGCCTGCCTTCGTTTTCTTCTGAGATTTCGATTCCCGGCGTTGCCAGCGGCGGCATAGTCGAGCCGCTGCGTTCAGGGTCGCCGGTGGGGTCAAATGTGCTGTGAGTCATGGGATTCTCCTCGTTTGAAGCTCAGCAGGAAGCGGGCTCGATACTCGGAGTTGCAACCTGCTTCATCTGAATTCTTCGAGCGCCCATGCCCCGAATCAATTGAGCCGCCGTCGTGTGCCGGTTTAGGAGAATCCTGTACTTGTTTTGAGGGGGCTGGCGACGCTCAGCACGCCCCGCCAACCATCACTCACACCCCGCTTCAGGGCGCATTTTCATTTATCCAAGGAGACAAACATGACAGAAACACAAGCAGAGCAAATCACGCTCTATTACCGCGAGGGATCCAGCGACAAAGTCTATTCCGCCGCGATCGAGCCGTCCGGTTCTGGCTTCATCGTGACCTACTCTTACGGCCGGCGGGGCTCGACCATGACCACGGGCACGAAGACTGAGTTGCCCGTGGGCTTCGACGAGGCCAAGAGGATCTACGACAAGCTGGTGAAGGAGAAGACCGCCAAAGGCTACACGCCCGGCAAAGACGGGACGCCGTACCAGCACACCGAGAAAGCCGATCGCGTCACGGGCATCCTGCCGCAGTTGCTCAATCCGATCGAAGAGTCCGAAGTCGAGCAATATCTCGCCGGCGACCGCTGGTGGATGCAGGAAAAGCACGACGGTTGCAGGATACTGATCCGCAAGCACGGAAACACGGTGACGGCCATCAACCGCAAGGGCCTGACCACCTGCCTGCCGTTGCCGATCGCCGAGGCCGTCCAGCTCTTGAGCGTCACGGATTGCCTGCTCGACGGCGAAGTCGTGGGCGACATCTACCACGCCTTCGATCTCCTGTACGCCGGTGGTACTGATGTGAGGGCCAGTCGCTACTCCATCCGTCATACGATGTTGCTGGACCTTGTTGACGGTGTTGCGGCCGATGGCCTGCGGTATGTCGAATCTGCCAGCGGCACAAAGCCGAAGCGGGCGATGCTGGAACGGCTGAAGCGGGAGAGGAGGGAAGGCGTGGTTTTCAAGGACAGGTCAGCGCCGTACACGCCGGGCCGGCCCAACAGTGGCGGCAGTCAGTTCAAGCTCAAATTCACGGCAACGGCATCTTGCGTTGTCGCCGGCACGAACGGCAGCAAGCGGAGCGTGAAGCTGGAGCTGCTCGACGGTGAGGCACGCCGGGTCGCTGTCGGCAATGTCACCATTCCCGCCAACCAGGATATTCCTGCCGCCGGCCAGATCATCGAGATACGCTATTTGTATGCCTACCCGGGCGGCAGTCTGTATCAACCTGTATGTCTCGGGGTGCGCGATGACGTGGCAGCGACCGATTGCCGTCTGTCGCAGCTCAAGTACCGGGCTAACTCCTCTGACGACGACAACTGAAAGGAGCAACATGGGTGCAGGCACACTGCTGCAGTCAATCGGGTTCAAAGCCAACCGCGGGTTCAAGCTGGATCGGAGGCAAGCCCGCTCAGCGATTGCTCAGGCCAAGCGCGCAATTGCCGCTCTCGAACAGGCACGTTTCGAGGCGATCAACGAAGAGATGTGCGGCGAATACACTGATCTCACGCAGTATAAGCAACTTCTGCTCAGCGATGTCGCCACGGTTGAGGAGGGGCTGGCCGATGACCGCCGTGACGCCACTTTCATTGCGGGGGGATCCGGCGTCGTTCTTCTGGTTTCGGGCGGTCTGTCGTGGGGCGACGCGCCGAGCGAACTGTTTGAGTCGATCTCCCGCCTGCATCACGCCGAGGTGATGCCCGACGCTCGCTGGCCCACTTAACCGTGAGAGCCGTAACCGCGCGGCGTTGGAACCTCCATCACAACTGAAGTGCTGCGCGGAAACCACCGGCGACAACCAAAATTGAAAGGAGCCTGACGTGGGCGCAGACATGTTCGTCCGGTCAATCGGGTTCAAAGCCATTCACGAATTCGGAATAGATCAACAGTGGGCCTGCTCAGCGATCGCTCAGGCCAGACGCGCGATTGAAGAACTCGACCAGAAGCATTTCGAGGCGATCAACAAGGAATTGGGCGGTGAATACACTGAGCTCGACGAGTACCGGCAACTCTTGCTCAGCGACATTGCCGCCATTGAGGCGGCACTGGGACATAAGCGCCGTGACGCCGCCAGTGTTGCGGGGGGACCGGGTGTTGTTCTCCTGATCTCTGGCGGTCTGTCGACGGGCGACCCACCAACGGAGCTTTTTGCGTCCATATCGCGTCTGCAACACGCCGGGCTGATGCCCGACGCTCGCTGGCCGGAAGAACCATGACGGCCGTGAGCGGGCGGCTTTTCAACCTTCTCGTTCGCCGCGTCAGCGGCAAAGGAAACCACCATGTCGGAAGACAGAGATTCTCCGCGCATTGATTTTGCGGAAGTTCGATCCCAGGAAGCGGTCAAGCGTGCCTTGATCATCGCCCTGGCGGGCAACCATTCGGTCGTGCTGATTGGTCCCAGCGGTCATGGCAAGACAATGCTGGCACAGGCAGCGAAAGGAATCAGGGACATTGAGATAGCTGAGATCACCAACGATCTGCGAGATCCGGAGCGCACACAGTTATTCCGGCAGCACATGCAGCATGACATCCACGTCGAAGTGCCCCCAGTCCCCTACCGCGAACTCATTTCCAAGCGCCCCGGCACGGACTCGGCGCATATCGGCAAGCAGGTGGATGCGGCGGTGAAATGGGGAACCAAGCATAAGGATCTGACGCTCTCCGATAGCGTCCTGTTGTTGGGCAAACAGGCATATGACGAGCTGGGCCTCTCCGCCCGGGCCTTCACCGTCGCCGTCCGCATCGCGCGGACTATCGCCAATCTGGACCAGAGCGAATGCATCGCGGAAAGCCATTTTGCCGAAGCGGTGCAATACCGGCTGCTCGACCGGAAGCTTTAGCCCGGCCCAAAATCGAAGGAGACAACAACCATGTCGGCAATCGCCACGCCGCTTCCCGCGCCGGCGCAGGAGGAACACCCACGCAAACGCCGATCGCTTCTCGCCGACGTTGAACACGAATTACGAGATTCTGGCCGTCCCTACGTCGAGGTGAATGATGCGAAGAAGGCGCTGTTCTCGCCGCTCAAACTCAAGTCTTTCCATCTCGTTGTCTACGACAAGGAGCATGACAACTGGCTGCTCTGGTGCGGCGAGCCCACGGCTGCGATCCGTCAGAACATGGCGGAATGGGCGCGGGTCTTTGGTGAGGGCTACCAGGTCGTGTACGCACTCCGCCGCAAAGGTGGCATCGCGTACAGGACCGAAAGCGGCGCTCACCTGACGCTCACTTGAAGTCCCGACTATTTTGTAATTTTGGTCCATTCTCATTTCAAAACTCAACACAGGAGGTGTGACCCATGTCGCACATCGTGAACATCAAAACCAAACTCACCGATCCAGGCGGCGTTGCTGCCGCCTGCCAAAGGTTGAAATTGCCCGAGCCCGTGTCGGGCACCGCGAAACTGTTCTCCGGCCACGCAACGGGCCTGATCGTGAAACTGCCGGGGTGGAATTATCCCGTCGTGGTCGACACCAAGTCAGGGGAAGTCCAGTTCGACAACTACAACGGCCGCTGGGGCGCGCAGGCGGAGCTCGACAAGCTGCTTCAGGCGTATGCCGCGGAGAAGGCGTCCATCGAAGCCCGCCGGGTCGGCCACCGTGTCGCTGAACAAACTCTGTCCGATGGGAGCATCAAACTGACCGTTCAGGTCGTCGGAGGTGCCGCTTGAAAACCATCGAAGTCATCATCAGCCCGACCGGCGAAACCACGGTAACTACCAAAGGCTTCACCGGTTCCGCCTGCCGCGCCGCCAGCAAGTTCATTGAGCAGGCGCTGGGCATCGTGCAGTCGGATAAACCCACGGCCGAGATGTATCAAACCCAGACCGTTGACCAGGCCATCCGTCAGGGCAACGGCTGACGTTCGCTTCACCCCGTTACCAACGAAAGGAGCTTTACATGCTTCTGCCCAAGCAGATCGTTGCCCTCGGCAAGATCGTTGCCAAGGCCGCGGGCCGCTTTGGCCCCTCGACTGTCCGCATCGAGCGGCACGAACGGGGGCCACGGGCCATCGCCACAGATGGCCGCCGCGCCGTCATCTTCCAGTGGGACGAACCGGAGGCGGGCAAATTTCCGGCCATCGAGGGCCTGAACCCCCGTCACGTCCGCCAGTTCGCCGCCAGTGTCCCGCCCAAGGCCCTGGCCCAGGCCGGCCGCGGGATCGCCCGCCCGACGCCCAATCCGGTCCTCGGGCACCTGCTCCTGGATGAATCGGATGCCTCGACCGTTCGCATCGCCGCCACCTCGGGCGGTCAGGTCACCCGGACGCAGGCCCTGGCCGAACAGACCGCGTTCCCCGACTGCGATGCGGTTCTTCCCACTCCGGGCCGGGAGGGAAGTATCTACGATCCGCGCCGCCACGGCGCGGCCCCGTTCAGCCATACGCGCATTGGCGTCAACGCCAAACAACTGGCCGAAACGCTTCGGGTGGTCTCGGACCTGGCCGCAGAGGACACAAACAACACGGTGGTGATGACCGTGCCGGTCGCACCGAATCGCCCGATCCGGCTCGATGCCCGCTGTCCAGGACGCCGGGCGGCGGCGGTCGTCATGCCCGTCAGCGCCGACTTCCCGGCGTACGACGACCCGGAGGAGCCAAAGCAACTGCCGGCACCAGCCGGGAAGCCCGCGCCCAAGCCCCGTCGCCTCAGGCGACGAGCAATCAAATCCGATCAGCAGCAGACGGCCACGTGCAGGTTGAGCACAAGTAGTCATAACATCTCACCGTGAAAGGAACGATCACCATGCACAAGACACCCAGCGCCGACGGAGGGGACCTGGCCAACCCCTCCGTCATCGACGATTGGCTCGCCGTGAGCACGGACGGTTTCGCCGCAATGAATGCCGGGCGCGAGCCTGCCCACCTGGTCAAAGAGCTTGTGCAAAACGCCCTGGATGCCATTGGCGATCGTGGCGGACGGATCGAGCTCACCGCCGAACACCGTCCCGGCGGCCTGCAGATCACCTGCCGCGACAACGGATGCGGCATGGACAATCTGGCCGACATCCGCACGGTCTTTCATACCAGCAAGACCGACTCCCATCTTCAACGCGGCAGGATGGGACGCGGCTTCAAGGAAATGCTCTGCCTGGCGGAGACCGCAACCGTCACCAGCGGCGGGCGGCGCATTGAGTTTCTGATCGAAAAGGGCCGCCGCATCACCCGCCAGGTGGAGGTCGGCGGGAATGAAGCCATTCCCGGAACGCTGGTGCGGATGCTCATGCCGTGGAAAGCCGAGGTCATTGCAGAACTGGATGAATACTTCCGCCGACTGCTGGTGCCACAGGGAGCCGAATTGCAGGTGAACGGCCGGCGCATCGAGCGCCGTGACACTTCGCACGCGGTTGAATCAAGACTCCCCACGGAATTGTTCGACGCCGGCCGATGGATTCGACCGGTGCGCAACACCGTCATTGAGCTCGTGAAAGCCACTGCCGGGGAGGAACCGACCGTGTACGAGATGGGAATCCCCATTTGCCCGGTGGAATGGGACGTGCCCTACCACGCCAATATCCGGCAACGCGTCCCCATGAATCCCTGCCGGGATGCCGTGGCCAGCGGCTATCTGGTCAAACTGCACCGCGCCGGCTTACCACTGCTGTTAGCCGAGATGAACAGCGAGCAGGTGCGGGCGGACTGGGTGGGCAGCGCCGTGCCGCAGTGCGCTGACGATATTCAAAAGGAGGTAATCCGCTTGGGCTTTGGCGATGACATCGCGCGGTCTGTTCCGCCGATGGGCGTGCGGCAGTTCGACGAAGACGCCCGCGAGATCGGCAAGACGGTCATCGACACGCGGCAGACATCGGGTGGATTCCGTCAGATCCTGCAGGAGCACGTCCCCACCACCCGCGAAGTGGTCAACCAGCACAACCATGTCCTGGTCACCGCCGCGGCAGCGGGAGGCTTTGCCGTCGCCGACGTATACGAACAAACAGACAATGCCAGCCAGCGGCGCAGGCAACTGATCGAGTCGGTAGGCGGCAAGGCCCGGGTCGAGAACGTCATGGCGTTCGCCCGCTGGTTCTGCCAAAAGCTGCTCGACGGTTACGGGACAGCAGATATCTGTTCGGTCACGCTGGCGCAACTGCGCCCGTCAATGCGATCGCCACCTGGAGCAGCGACGATGTACTGACGTTGGGGATCGACACGCCCTGGCTCTGGACGGAGCCCATGGGGGAAGAAAGTCTCACCACACTTATCCATGAGGCAGCACATCACCTCAATGCGCATCATGGGCGGGACTTCCACAAAGAGATGGAGAAGCTGGCCGGACGAGCGGCCAGAATCATGCTGCTCTGCGCCGACCAAATCCGCCGGGACTTCGGTCCGCTCCTGTAATTCACTGCGGGGGCATTTTCTTCTCAACAATTTAAGGAGATCACATGGGCTACACCCATTACTGGGAGCGGCTGGAGGTTCTGCCGCGCCCGCAGTTTGTCGCCGCCGTGGAAGATTGCCGGCGGTTGTGCGAGGCCCTGCACATTCCGCTGGGCGATGCAGAGGGCAACGGCAATCCCACCTTCACTGACGCCGAGATCTGTTTTAACGGTCACGTCACCAGCGGCCCGTGGGAGCCGTTCCATGTCCCGCGGATTTTTCGCCCGCGGCACCCACATCAACAGGGGGCGGGCGGTTTGTGGTTCAGCTTCTGCAAGACGAACCATCAGCCGTATGACATGTGCGTTCAGGGGTGCCTGATCGTGCTGAATCACCGTCTGGCTTGCGCCGTCCATTGCCGCACCTCGGCCAGCGCCCGCTGGGCATCTTCCTCCGACTGGCAGAGGATCACGAAGTCGTCGGCGTATCGAACCATCTCGTATCCTTTGCCCGCCATCAGATGATCCAGCGGGTTCAGATAGATATTGCTCAATAATGGCGACAACACCGCGCCCTGCGGCGAACCGGCCATCGGCGTCCACTGCTCCAGCCCTTCCATGATTTTGGCTTCAAGGAATGACTCGATCAGGTTCAGCACCCGGCCATCCGCCACCCGCTTGCCGATCTGCTTCATCAGCAGGTCGTGCGGGATCGTGTCGAAGTAGCTCTTGAGGTCCGCGTCCACCACGTAACGATGTCCGCTCTTGAGAAGTCCATCCACCCGCCGCAACCCGTCTTTGCATCCCCTGCCGGGGCGAAAGCCGTAGCTGTGCTGGGCAAACTCCTTCTCGAAGATCGGTTCGATCGCGTGACGGACCGCGCCTTGAACGATGCGGTCGCCCACCGTAGCAGGCTCGCCACCACATCCGGCCGAATCGAGTTCACTTGCGTTGCGGACTGGTCATTCACCTCCTGTTGCTCTCCACCTGGCCTCGCGGCCACGCAGTTACTCTCGGTTACGGGCCGGAGAACGTTTGCCCGGAGAGGACTTGCACCTCTCAGATCTCTTACGCTTTCAGGCGCACTAGTCGGCGTCGCTGACGCCGGTCCGGGTTCAGCGACCCCGCTACACAATGCCTCAAACTCCGATCCGGGGCACTCACAGAATCCGTGCGGTAAACAGTTACCTCTGCCCGAGCCTCCTCATTTGCACCGCAGTTCGTGATGAGGCAGGCGTTGAGCTGAGCCTTGCTACACTATACGCCGCGCCGGCCAAGGTGATTGACCTCGATGTGTTGGGGAAGCGGTGCCCATTGGGGTTGGAGCCATTTGCGAAACGAGCCCTGCAAATGGCCGAGCAACTCGATGGCTGATGCGCTTGGATTTCGGAATATTCGGTCACGCTTGAATCAGCAACGGGCTCGATCTCCGGTTGACAACATTCCGTGCTCGTCTATACGTTGCTTCCCTCACCCCTGACCAGGCGGAAGCGTTGAGCGCGGAAAATAAGAGTGACGCGGCCGAACAGAAGGTTCGGGCGGCTTCGACCACGGACGGATTGCCGATCTCCCTATCGATGGGGCCGACGCTGGCAGACGCGAAGCTGCCGGTGCAATCCAATCCGCTCGATGCGAGGGTTCTGTTTATCTCCTGCCTGTGCATCCTGATCGGATTGCTGGCGGGATTGCTGTCTCAGGTTTTGATACGGACCATCTGGCTGATTACCAATCTCTCGTTCTATGGCCGGCTTTCGATTCAGCATGGGACGCCGCCGCAGACGATGGGGGCGAATCATTTGGGATTGTGGATCGTTCTTATTCCGGTTGCGGGAGCGATATTGATCGGGCTGCTCGCCCGCTACGGCTCGCGGCAGGTGGCGGGGCACGGGATCCCCGAGGCGATGGAACAGGTGCTGCTCAACCAGAGCCGGGTTCCGCCGAAGATGACGTTCCTGAAGCCACTGTCGGCGGCCGTTTCCATCGGCACCGGCGGGCCATTCGGCGCGGAAGGGCCGATCATCGCAACCGGCGGGGCGCTCGGATCGTTGGTCGGACAGTTACTCCACACCACGCCGTCCGAGCGCAAGATACTGCTCGCCGCCGGGGCGGCGGCGGGAATCGCGGCGGCATTTGGATGTCCCGTCGCGGCGGTGTTGCTTGCCATCGAACTGCTTCTCTTCGAGTTCAGTCCGCGCTCGATCATCCCGGTTGCAATGGCATGCGCCGTCGCGTCCGTGGTTCATTATCACTTTGAAGGCTTCGAGCCGTTCTTCAAGATCGGCGGTGGGCCGTTTGTGCCGGCGAGCTATCTGGAGATCACCATCTGGACCATTCTCGGTGGGATCATGGGGGTTGCCGCCGTCATCATGACCGAGGCGGTGTATCTCGTGGAGCATCTCTTCGAGCACATCCCGTGTCACTGGATGTGGCATCCCGCAGTCGGCGCACTCGTGGTCGGAGTGATTGGCTATGTCGCCCCTTACACGCTCGGTTCGGGATACTTCAACATCGACCATCTGCTTAGCGGCGATCTTGCCCTGCGGGCAGCCTCGCTGCTCCTGCTTTTCAAATTCCTGACGTGGACGGTCTCCCTGGGAAGCGGTACCGCTGGCGGCACGCTCGCCCCGGTCTTCACCATCGGCGGATCGCTCGGCGCGGTGCTCGCGCTGATCGCGCATCGTGTCGATCCGGCCATCGCGTTGGACATCCGAGTGGCCTCGCTGGTGGGGATGGTCGCGATCTTTGCCGGTGCTTCGCGGGCGATGCTTACCTGCGTCGTCTTCGCGTTCGAAACGACGCTGCAGCCCTGGGCAATCCTGCCGGCGCGATGTGGCTGCGCAGCTTCCTACACCGTGGCGACGTTGATTTCACGCACATCGATCATGAGCGAGAAGATGCATCGCCAGGGCGTGCGCGTTCCGGTTGAATACCGAGCTGATGTTCTGGCGCAGGTGCTGGTCCGCGACGCCTGCTCGGGAGAGACGGTTGTGCTCCCCGCCGATCAGACGGTTGCGGTTACCCGGACGTGGCTCGACAGCGGCGCGCCAGACGCGAAGCATCATGGTTTTCCGATCGTCAACGATTTCGGTGATCTGGTGGGCGTCGTCACCCGCCGTGATGTCACGGATCCGCGCGTCGCGGAAGGTCTGATGCTCCGGCAACTTCTGAAGCGTCCGCCGGTGGTGGTCTACGATGATTCGACGCTGCGTGACGCGATCGATCATATGATCCACCACCACGTCGGCCGGCTGCCCGTGATTCAGCGCGATCGTGCCAAACTCGCGGGAATCATTACACGCGGCGATATTCTGACGTATTACGGCAAGCACCTTGGGGAGCAACGCCGTTCGCGCCGCAGCATCACGCTGTCTCCGCGCCGTGCCCGTTGAGGGAAGGACAATACGTCATCAGGCGCACACTCGACGGGTTCGCCCGTTATCGGGGGTGAGTGGCCGCTCCGGGATTGAATATTCTCATTGAGTCACGCGCCAGTTTCTGATGCCTACTTTCCGCCCTCTACTGCCCTACCTTCTCGCGCAGCGGGCTCTGCGTCTGTTTCTGGCTTGGTTCGGCCGGGTGTTTTCCCCGGGACATTCGCGTTTGATGATTTCGGCGATTTCAGCTTCAAGTTTCGGCGACAGTTTTTTTGATCTCCGTACTTCCAGTCAGCATTTGAGCCATTACCGTACCCGCCCATTTCGGCGTGACAACCACCGCTGAATCGCCCGTCGTTTCCTCACGTTCGAATCACTCATACCCACAGGAGAATTTCATGACCCTCGCTACCCGTCTCACCGAATACATCGCCGCCGCATTCACCGGCATCTGGATAAAGTCGGCGGAACATCACGATGCCCTGCGCGAGATCGCCCAGCTCGCCCGCCAGAACAAGTGGGCACTGGCGACCTGGGACGTGGACAGAGGTCTGTCCGTTGCGGGTAATAACGGCCAGGCTGCCGCGACCAACGCCACCGATCCAGTCGCCGCCATCCGGGCGCTCAACGCCCTGGCCAAAACCGACAGCTCGGCGTTGCTTGTGCTTCCCAACTTCCATCGTTTTCTCCAGTCCAGCGAATCCAACGCGATCGTCCAAGCCCTGGCCCACCAAATCCAAGCCGGGAAAAACAACCGCACGTTCATCGTGATTCTCTCCCCCATCGTGCAAATCCCCATCGAGCTGGAGAAATGCTTCGTGGTGATCGAGCATGAGCTTCCCGACCGAGAACAGCTCCAGACCATCGCCAGCGGCATCGCCACGGAGAAAGGCGAGATGCCCAAGGGCGAGGATCTGCAACGGCTCCTGGACGCGGCGGCTGGCTTGACCCGTGTCGAGGCGGAATCGGCCTTCAGTCTCTCGCTCGTCCGCCATCGCAGGCTGGAACCGCAGAGCATCTGGGAACTCAAGGGCAGCATGCTCAAGAAGTCCGGGCTGGTTTCGCTCTACTGCGGCGGTGAGACGTTCGCCGATCTCGGCGGACTTGAGCCGCTGAAGGATTTCAGCAAGCGGATCATTCGCGCCAGTGGCTCCGGTCGGGCCGTGGCCCACGGGCTGATGCTGGTATCACTTCCGGGGGCCGGAAAGAGTTTATTCTGCAAGGCCCTGGGCAATGAAACCGGCCGGCCCACGCTCGTGTTGAACACCGGCGCACTGATGGGATCTCTGGTGGGTCAAACCGAAGAGCGGACGAGGCAGGTCTTCTCCCTCGCCAAAGCCATGGCACCTTGCAATGTGTTTCTGGATGAAGCGGACAAGGCGCTGGCCGGAGCCTCATCCAGCGGTGACAGCGGCGTCACCTCTCGGCTCTTCGGGTCGCTCCTCTCGTTCATGTCCGATCACGAAAGCGACATCTTCTTCATCATGACGGCGAACGACATCACCCGGCTGCCGCCCGAGTTCACCCGCGCCGAGAGGTTTGACGCGGTGTTCTTCATTGACCTGCCGGGCCGTGCAGAGAAAGACAAGATCTGGCCAATCCATCTGGCCCGCTACGGCCACGACCCCAGGGCTCAGCGCCCCGATGACCGGGACTGGACCGGCGCGGAAATCCAGTCGTGCTGCCGTCTGGCGGCGCTGCTGGATATGCCGCTCATCGATGCCGCCAAAAATGTCGTGCCCGTTGCCGTCACTGCGGCAGAATCCGTGGACAGGTTGCGGGCGTGGGCGGCGGGTCGGTGTCTCGATGCCAGCCGACCGGGGATTTATGTCCGTGCAACCGCTGAACCCGCTGCACCGAGCAACCGGCGTGTGTCCCGACCATCCAACAACTGACGCGAATCCCGCGTCTGGTACTTTCCGCACCGGGAAAGGGGCCTGCGCCCCCCGCGATGCCCATCCCCGCCACGCTGAGGCGTTTTTCACGGCTGACGCCCTGAATTACGCCCTCCAAAACGTCAGTTAACTCAACGACCGTCCCATACGTGGCTCATTTGCCGTCAGTTGCGTCGCATTTTTCGCGACATCGCAACCGCCACTCTGATTGGCCAACGAATCACCCCCCTCTTTTCACGAAAGGACTCCTATGACTATGGCCGTCGATCGTCCCAGCCGGCGCGCCGCGTCGGCTTCCAGTACGACCAACACCGCAGCCGCCCAACGACTGCGGCTCAACTTTGCCGCCACCCGCGTCATGTTTACCTGGTTCGGCACGCGCAAGGCGCTGACGTCTGAGCAAAAAGCCCAGGCCGCCGACAGCTTCGGTGCCGAAGCGGCATTCTTCAGCGCCGCCAAGAAGCTTCTCGACAACAAACATGAAGCCTTCCGGGCCGTGACCGCCGTCCGCTCGCAGATCATCTCGTATTGGAAGGGCATGTCCCTGCCGTATCCCGAGAATGGCGTGCGGCTCGTCCCACAGGATGACGTGGACCCGTTCAACTCCCGCATGACGGATCTTCGCCAGGAGTTGTTGACGGCGGTGGAGAACCTCGACGAGCACTTTGAGCAGCTCAAGCTGGCAGCGCGGGATCGGCTTGGCCGGCTGTTCAACCCGAACGATTATCCGCCGACACTGCGCGGCTTGTTCGGCGTCGAGTTTGATTTTCCATCCGTCGAGCCGCCAGAGTATTTGCTCCGGCTCAACCCGCGTCTGTATCAGCAGGAACGCCAGCGCATTGCTCAGCGGTTCGATGAAGCCGTGCAACTTGCAGAACAGGCTTTTGTGGCCGAGTTTGGCAAGCTGGTTTCCCATCTGATCGAGCGGCTTACCGCCGACCCGTCCGGCGAGAAGAAAATCTTCCGGGACTCTGCCGTGAAGAACCTCAACCAGTTCTTCGAGCGGTTCCGCGGACTCAACGTGCGTTCCAACGGTGACCTCGACCGTCTGGTGGACACGGCCCAGCGCACGTTGGCCGGCGTGGACCCCACCGTCGTCCGCAACAACGAGTCGCTCCGCGACCATCTCACCAGCCAGCTTTCAGCGGTGCAAGCGCACCTCGACCAGATGCTCGTGGACGCACCCCGTCGCCGCATCCTCCGCCAGCCGGCGGGACAGAACGGGCCGGCGGCATCGTGACGGGCGAGATCATTGAACTGGTGATCGACCCGGACGGAACCGCCAGTTGCATCTACACCGACGACCTGGATCTCGCTCGGCTGGGCGACATCCGGGTCCGCCGGGCCAGTCACTGCGAGCCCGATGAGCACGGACGCTGGTGGGCGGACCTGGCTCCAGTGGCGGGGCCGAAGCTCGGGCCGTTCGCCAAACGCAGCAAGGCACTCGAAGCCGAAGTTGCCTGGCTCCGCCGGCATTGGCTTGGCCGCTCCGCCACGATCGCGTCGCAATAACTGAATCCTCAAACACCGCGGACCGGAAGCAGGACGAATCCGTCCTGCCGCCGGTCTGCCGACTCATTTTCACAATTGAAGGAGGTTTCGATGAAAGACCAAAGTACGAACGGAACAACACAGACAAACAAGAGCACTCCACACGCTCTTCAATACCACCCGCCGCTACCGCGGGTCGTGAGCCGACGGCCCTATGTGCGCTGGATCGTGGCACTGCTCGCGGCGATCGGCCTGATCGCGGCAGCTTGGCGGATCACGCAAATACGGCAACGCCTGCACTTGGGCGGCTTCACGGCGCAGTCGCCGACCGTGCAGGTGCCGGCGGATAACGTGACGGTGTTCTACCGCAGGGAGATTTCGCCGCTGCTCGATGCGGCGCTCCAGCGCAACCGTCAGGCGGCAGCGCGGGCAATCGATGCGCTCCACGAACGATTCGACGTCCACCGCGTCGGCGTCAAACCCTTCGCCGAAGACGTGTCGGGATGGCGAACACGGTTCGGTGTGATGGGGTGCTTCGTCACCGACCAATGGGACCGTCACGTCCGGGGAAATAAAGTCACAAACCACGTCGCCGATTACATCCAGGCAAAGTTTCGCGCGCACGTCCTGTCGGAACAGGCCCTCCAGGCTGATTTGGAAGACGTGCTGAAACAGTATCGCGGAGATCTTGAGGCGAGCCGCAATCAGCTCTTCGCAGAGATCCAGCTGCCGTTGGAAGGCAGCCAGTCGCCGATCGTGCTCGCCGACGAGGGGTGGGATGGTCTGTACGCGGACATCGAAAACCGTGCCAACCAACTGAACGCCACCACGCCCCGTGACAGTGTGGTAACCGGCTTGGCATCGGTGGCCGGCGGTTGGGCGGGCACTGAGGCGGGGGAGGCGCTCGCCGCCGAGATCCTCGCCCGCGTTGGCGTATCGCTGGCCGTGGACGTTGCCGGCGACACCGCCATGGTCGGCGGCACCGCCACGGGTGCGGGAGCCGGATCGCTGGTTGGCCCCGCCGGCACCGCGATCGGCGTAGGCGCTGGCTTGGCCGTCGGCGCGGCGGTCGACTGGTGGACGAGCAATCGGCTTGAAGCGCATGTCATCGATCAGTCTGACAAATTCCTGGACACGCTTGAACATGAGATTGTGGACGGCGGTGAGAAATCCCCCGGCTTGCGGGCATCGTTCGAGCAGGCGGCGAAGCTGGCGGAGCAAAACCAACGGCAGGCGATTATTGACGCTTTGTTGGAGGCCCGGAGATGAGGCGTCTAATTCTGTTCGCGTCTGTTTTGCTGATTGCTTTGACGTCCAGCGGCATCATGACGTGTCAACTGTCTTCGGCGACGGAAGCCGCAGCCGGAGAGCTGGTCGACGTCATGATTCGGGAAGGAGGGAGTGAAGCAGCGACGGAGCTTGCCGAAATGGGCGGCGAGGCGGCGGTGCGCCAGGTGCTCGATAGAGCCATGGAGGAAGGGGGCGAGGAACTGGTCGAACGGGTCACCCAGTACGGCACCCGCTACGGACCATCGGCGCTGAACGCCGTGGAACGGTCACCCTCGCGAATCATTGGAGCGTTGGACGGCGTTTCGCCCGATCTCGTTGCGCCAGCCATCCGTGCCGCCGCACGCGATCCAGAAGTGACGGCGCGGCTTGTGGCGGCATATGGGAAGGATGCGCTGGTGTTGGAAGCAAAACATCCTGGCGCGGGCGCCAGCCTCGCCGAGAAGTTGGGCACGGACGGCATCACCATCGGCCAGGGGCTCACAACCGATCAGGCGGTGACGTTCGCCCGCTACGCTGACGAAATTGCGGCGCTGCCGGCGGGAGAGCGAAACCGGCTTCTGGTGGCGATGGCGAGAGCGCCGGCGCGGGTATTGGACTATTTGGAGACGCACCCGAAGGTCTTGCTGACGGCTGGTGGCGTCGCGACGGTCATTGCCGTAAAAGACAACATGCTTGGCGGCACGACCCCGTCGACCAATGGCGAAGCGCCGACGCCCGGTCTGATCGAGCGACTCGTCTTCGGCGTGGCTGACAGATTTGTCCGTCCGGTCGCCGTAGTCGTTGTGATCCTCGTCGGCGGTATCTTGTGTCACGTGGCGATCTGGTTGTGGAGTCCTTGGAAAAGAAAGGCACTCCGTCGTCGACGGGAGAAGGACAAGCAAATGGCGGCGGGTCGGGTGATCGACGCTGCGACTTGCAGCAAACGGTTTGACCCGCGTCAGCGGGAATAACTACAGAGCCGGCCTTCGTTGCAGTTCAGCGACGAGGGCCGGCCGGCGGGGATGCTTGTTTTTTTTTACCTATCGTTGCGAGAATAAGCAGTCGTCTCGCGATATTCGAGGATGTTAGTTTCAACTCGCTACTTTCCCGATTGATTGTAAGCCGATGTTTGACCCACGGGCTTGCCGCTAGGCCGGCAACTTCATCGTGCACGCCCCGGGCGATCGAACCGCCGAGCAGCTGACAGCGGAATTTCATCAGACGGCGGAAACGCAGCAGCGGGTGCAGCAGCGATAACCGCCGTTAGCTGTTCTGCCTGCAATGCAGTTTGGAATAGTGGGTCGGTAGTTGGTGCCGGAAACGCGCCTTCCGTTTACACACCCAAAAAAAATTGGCATTTCTGCTACCTTTTCGGAAAAAAGTTACCCGCTCGTTGATCTCATATTGCATGGACAGCACACAACTATCGCTCCAGTAACAACGGTCGTTCCCCGTGAGCTTCACCTGCCTCCCCGCCAAAGGGAGGTTCTCTCGCTCCTCCGGTCAGGCGAAGGTGAAAAGCAGATTGCCCGCAAGTTGGGGATTTCGATTCACACGACGCATCTATACATCAAGCGGCTGTACCAACGCTTCGGCGTCTGCAGCCGCGGTGAGCTGCTTGCGACGTGGGCGTCAGAAGCTGTGTGGGGACAACGGTCAATGAAAATGGATCTGCCAAAACCGGAACCGCTGCCCGTGGAGAAACAACCGACGACACTCGCCGACGAATTGGCGAAGGCGGCCGAGCACCTTGCCCGCGCCATAGCGGCATCGCGGCGGGGTGCATCCAGCCAGGGCGAACGCGACACCCTCGTCGCAATCAAATCGCTCGTGGAGGCCGGAGAGAAGAGAGCGCGGGCGGCGGAGCAAAGAATCGAAGCGCCATCCTATGCTCCGATGTCCGTTGCCAAACCCTGCCAGCGGTTTCTATCGGGGGAGCTTCCCCCATGCCTGTGAACGGCGTAGGTGACCGCGCAATCGTCATCCTCCACAACGTGGCTGCCGTGCTGGCGTTGGCCGTGGTCGCGTCGCTGATCTCGATTGCGATTTCCACGCACCGGTATGAGTTGACTGAACGCGACCCGACTCGGCCAGCGGATACATCACCACGCCCCGATCTCGCATGTCTGCGCCGATGATCCGATCTACGGCGTGGCAGTAAGTCATCGAGCGCGGTGAAGGGGCAGAAGCCTCGGACGACAATCGATCGTCATTTCACGGAGCTTCATCGGCATGCTGTAGCCGCGGAACCGGATCCCGCTAGCCCCACCGGAGTGTTCAGCGACTGGCCATTGCCGCCGAAACTGGCGGCCCGGCCGGCGGAGGTTGCACGGGTCTACACATGGGCGCTGCGTTGGCTGGAGTTGAGCAGGTGCCCACGCGATCGCAATGCCGATCGAGATTCCTGGCGTGGCGGGTGCGCCGAACGAGCGACTCCCGGTTCGGCGGAGCGCAGAACACCGTTTAACAGCGCAAAGTCAAACGACCAACTGATCCGGCCTTTCAGCGGCCGAGATACGTCGCCGGAGGTGACAACACCAGGCCAGTTCCCGACATTCCCGCCGTGAAAGAAAATTCGCCCCTCGGATCTCCATCCATTCCGTCCCCTCGCCCCTCCCCAAAACGCACACACGGGGGACTCTATGACTCTCATGCAACCGGGTCCCCAACGCCGCAGCATTACTGGATACAGTCCTCGGAACATCACGATGCCCATTGCAATATCGCCCGACTCGCCCGCCAGAACAAACGGCGCTCGTCATCGGGGACATTGATCACGGCCTGGGAGCCGCTGACAGAATCGTGAACCGCCAGCGCGACATGGGCGTCTCTTTTCAAATCGATCGTTTCCGGTATCTGGGGATCTTGAGCACGAATCGACGGCCGCTCACTGCTTTTGTGCTTCTGCGGATCTTCCGCCCCACTTCTGCATCAGTGGCGGTTCCCAGCAGGGCATCCTCGCTCGACGTCCAGAATCTCGATTCGGGATGACCCGGTGGATGACCGCGGCGTTGCCAATATGCCGCCATCTGCAACTTCCACGATTCTGACCGCGGACGGTGCGCCGCCTCCCTGGCTGCTTCGATCACCGACGGCGGCTGAATACGACCCTTCAGTCTCGCCGACGATTTCGCGAGGGCCGGCGCGGTTTTGGAATTCCGGCGCGCGAGTTCCAGCCGATCGTCCGTTCTGCCAAGTGCGACGCCGCGCTCAAGTTGGCGCGTACCCTCTGTGCTTCGACCCACCCCGAGCGCTCGACGCCATTTGCGAACCGTCGCGTTGACGACTCCGAAATGATGCGCCACGGCGATCTCCGATTCAGATCGGACCGCCCTGACCAGATCACCGCAGAGGACCAGCGTGTGACGGCCGCTCTTGGCGATCCACGGCCACATGACAGGTGCATTGTGATGGCCGCCTACTTTGACCGTGCCGAGGATCTCACAGAAGAGGCGGTCGCCCCGACGGGCTTTCGGCGGGCGATACGGGCCATAGAGAAGGTGTGTGCGATCAAGCTTTTGAGGCTCTTGCATCTCTTGCACCTCTAATCGTTTCGTGGTGGCAGATCATCTCGTATAAAATATCGAAGTGAGACGTCTCCTCAAGTCGCCGCTGAATCTGGTGCTTCTTCTGGCCCTCTTGGTGTGGATCACCTGCGCCTTGCTGAAAGCTTCGACTGCGCGGACAACGCGGCTTGCGCAGGAAAAGTTCGTACCGCTGCTTCGGAATAACCAACAGCAGCTCTATCGCGCGTTGCTTGCGGCGGCTGCTTATCGTTCTTCCGATCCTTATTCTCATGTCGCCGAGACCGATGATCCGGTATTCGTCCAACAGGGTCACGCGCTGAATGCGGAAGTGAGACGGCTGCAAGCTAGGCAGAGAAGCCTTCTAAAAAGCTACCTCGCTGCCGACCGGTCCCGGCAGGTGGCTTTGTATTCGCAAGTGCGCGACATGAGCGGCATCCTGTTCGCCGCTTGTCTCCTCTGGCAAACTCCCGCTTGGCTGGGCCGGCGGAAGCAAAGACTCAAGCGTCGGGAGGAGAACCGTTGTATCCAGTGCGGGTACTCCTTGACCGGCAACGTCAGCGGTACCTGCCCCGAGTGCAGCGCTTCCACTGCGTCGGCACTCGCGGTCGGCTGGAAGTAGCGGCCGAAGCGCGCATCGATAAGCTGGGGGCCGTGCCAAAGCCCCGCCAATTGCTGTTAGTCATCTCGATCCTGCTTGTCTGCGTCGCGCTAATCGTCCTGGGCTTGTGGCTGTCGCGCCCCCCGGACGATTTGGCACGGGGACCGAACGCGCCTGATGGTTCTCCGGCAACGCAAGCCTTTCCGAGCAACGCCGCACTTCCGCCGCCTCCGCCGTCTGGCCCATCGTCTGTGCAGATGCTGCTCGGCAATCCCAGCGGCGCGACAGAGGATCCCGTTAACCGCGACAACTACCTGATGGTCAAGCCGTATTTTGCGCTCGCATATGACGACTCCGCCGGCGAGCCCCGATGGGTTTCCTGGCGGCTCTGCGCAGCAGACCTGGGAAGCGCGCCGCGTAAGCGGACTTTTGATTCTGACGATACCCTGCCCGCCAGCTTCGATCACGTCGCGTCGCGAGACTACACCGGCAGCGGATTCGATCGCGGGCATATGTGCGATCACTCCGACCGCGCAAGTACTCTTTCGAGCAGTTATGGCACTTTCGTCATGACCAACATCGTCCCCCAGGCACCAAACAACAATCGCAAGTGCTGGGCTCAGTTGGAGAACTATTGCCGCGAGCTGGCGCGGGCCGGCGATCGACTGTACATCAGCAGCGGACCGGCAGGCCGTGGCGGCGTCGGCAGCAAGGGTCCGGCAGATTCGATCGCCGAGGGTCGCGTGATCGTGCCCGCGCAAATTTGGAAGGTCATCGTCGTCACACGCGATACTGGACGTGATGATTTGGCAAACGTTGATGCGACGGACCGGGTGATTGCCGTGGATGTTCCAAACGACAATGACCGCGTTGGCGAGGAATGGGCGGGTTTCCGCTGCGCGCCAGCCTCGATCGAAGCAAAGACCGGACTGCATTTCTTTACGGCTCTACCCGATGACGTCCGGATGGCCTTGGACGCAAAGGTCGATTCAGAAACAATCACCCCGCCCCGCCCGTTGCTGCATGCTGGACCGGATTGATGAACGCTGTGTTGTCACAACTTCGGCTGGCTGTCGCGGGATTGCTCTACCCGTCGGAGAGTGATGAGCCATTTGAAGTCTTCAACTGGCCCGCGACCGATGGATCATCGCGGGATGCCGTAGCAGCTCACGCAAACTCGAACGCGATCAGTGAACAGACCATTGAAGCCTTTTTTGGTGAATTGGTGGATGACGATCAGGCGAGCCGATTCCAGTCGCTACGGAAGGTTTTGGAGTCCAATTTCAATGGCCTTGGTGTCTTTCGTGTCACACGCGGCTCTGAAGTTGAGGTTTATGTCCTTGGCAGAGCGGGCGATCATGCATGGATCGGAGTCAAGACGCTCAGTATTGAAACGTGAGCTTGTTGATTCATCCGGAACGACATACCGCAAAGATGCTGATCGCGAATGTCCCGCGCGACGCTGCCCAGTGGTTTGACACCGACAGCTCCGCCCGGCCGTCAATGCCGGCCCTCCTCGATTGCGCTGATCTGAAATCGTTCAAACAGTGGCGACGAAATTGCGCCCGTAATGTAGGCTGCTGGCGTGCGAATCACCCCCGCCCAAGCCACTGAGTTACGAGAGCAGGTGAACCGGCATCTTCGCTACTTTCGACGGCTCCGCATGCGACTTGAGCAACTCGGATACACTGGGAACGATCCGCTCTTTCAAGCGGCGCTCCAGGCGGAGCATGCGGCGCAGAATCTGTCCGTCACGGCCCACTACGACTCTTGCACGTCGGGAGTCGGTAGGTTTGAAGCACAATGAAATAGATCGCCTCACCATCGCGAGAACCCATGACGCGCGTCCTGGGGAGGCGGTGCAAAAGGCGAATGCGAACGCGCATGCCCCCGATCCTCGTCCGATAAGAACATCATTCGGCCAGCGTCCGAGCGGGTGCCCTTGGTCCGCGGAGCCGCGCTCGAATTTCTTCTGTTCCCGCCCGCCGGCCAGGCGATACACTGATATCTGTCGGGCGACTCACGCCGCTTCTCCGACATTTTCGAATCCTACTCCATGGACGGATCACCCGAGGCCGCGGGCCTCAGAGGCTATATGGCTGCGCGATCTGTCTGGAAGGGCTTCATCCGCTTCGGTCTGGTCACACTCCCCGTGAAGGCGTACTCCGCCACGGCCAGCGAGAGTGGTGTGGCGTTGAATCAACTCCACAAAGACTGCGGAATGCGGATCAAATACCGCAAAACCTGCCCCGAGCATGGTGAGGTCAAGGGCGATCAGATCGTCAGCGGCTATCAATACTCGCCGGACCAGTATGTCATCATCGATCCGAACGAGCTGGAGAAACTGCGGTCGGAGAAGGACAAGGCCGTCAATATCGTAGCGTTCATCAAGCCGAACGCGATCGATCCGGCGCAGTACAGCGGTCGCACGATGTATCTTGTCCCTGATGGCCCGGTCGGTTTCAAGCCGTACGCGCTGCTTCTGCGCACGATGCTGGAGCAGGAGAACTACGCCTTCGCACAGGTCGTTTTCGGGGCCAAAGATCAGGTGGTGCTGCTGCGGCCGACCGGCGGCCTGCTGGCAATGACATTCCTGTCGTTCGCGTCTGCGGTGCGGCCGGCCAGCGAGTTCGCCGCCGAAGTCCCAAAGGCAGAAACAGGAGCGCAAGAGCTGAAGATGGCTCACATGCTCGTCGAGTCGATGGTTGACGAAGATTTTGACTTCAAGCAATACAAGGACACGTACGATGAGCGGCTCTTGCAGCTCGTCGAGAGCAAGGTTGCCGGGAAGCAAATCGTCACGCCGCCGGTGGATGATCTGCAGCAAATTCCCGACTTGATGGAAGCGCTGAAGAAGAGCCTGGAAACTGCCAAGCCTCAAAAGAAGAAGCCGGCCAAGCTGGCAGCGCCAGCAAACCGGCCGCGTCAGCGGCGGCGTCGAAGCGGCGCAAATCGTCGTAAAATGCGAGCTGTTCAGCGTATACTCCAGCCGCGATGGACACGAGCGTAAAGACGTATACCCTCGACTCGCTCGGCGAGATTTTGAACGTCCCCGCCGAGCGGCTGCGGGCTTGGGTGCGAGCAGGCCTGATTCGCCCCACCATCTCGCAGGGTAATATCGCGCAATTTGATTTTCGTCAGGTCTCCGCGGCTAAATGCCTCTGCGATCTGCTGGCCAGCGGCGTCACTCTCGGTCGTGTGCGCAAGAGTCTCAAGGTTTTACGCGAGCGCCAGTCGGACACGGAATATCCGCTTGAACAACTCGCCATCCTGGAGCGGAGCGGGACACTGCTCGTGCGGTTAGAGCAGGGAGATCTCACCGAAGCCGATGGGCAATATCATTTTGACTTCGATCAGGACAGGCCGCAGCATCCGCTGCGGATCATCGGCGGTCCGCGAAACGCTGGGGAATGGTTCACGCACGGCCTTCAGCAAGAGGAACAGGGGCAGCTGGCGGAGGCGGCTGGATCTTACCGCCAGGCACTACTGGAAGGCGGCCCCGACGCCGACGTCTGCTTCGCGCTGGCCAACGTCTTGCGGAGCTTGGGAGAACGGCAGCAGGCAGTCGAGCGGTATCTGCAAGTTGTCGAAATAGACAGCTCTCACAGCGACGCATGGAATAATCTCGGCCTGTGCCTGGGAGAGCTGGGAAGCCTGCAGGAAGCAGCCGGTGCATTCCGCCGTGCGTTGGAGGCCGCTCCCGACAACTGGAGGGCACGCTACAACCTCGCAGATGCGCTCGACGATCTGGGGGAGGAAGTTGAAGCCCGCCTGCACTGGCGTGAGTACGTGCGGCATGACCGCCAGAGCGAGCACGCTGCCTACGCATTACAGCGGCTCGGCAAGCCCGAGTAACCAATTTTCCCCGTTGTCGCGAGATTCGCGGGAATTTTGATGCTGTTCGCCACGCCCTAAGATGCTTGCGTCAGCGCCACTGGGGAATTTTCCATTTTCGTCGATTACGTGGGGAAACCATGAGACGGCTGTTTCGCATTCTCTCCGCCTTGTCACTGGCATTGTGCCTGGCAACGGCCGTGGTTTGGGCGCGGAGCAATTGGCAAATTGATCAGTTGTCCCACGCAACTGATCAGCGCGCTGGATGCTGGCCTGTCGGGAGGGTCTGATTGTCTGGATGAACAGACCCGCACACCCGGGCGAAGCTGGGTGGTGGAACGCGCTCGATGAGCCAATCCACTCGAAACTCCCTACGGTCAAAAGCTATCTCGGCTTCTACGCTGTTCTTCATGGCGCGGTGCACGACCTGTTCGTGCCTCTCTGGTTTCTGACCGCTCTCTTCGCGATAGGCTCGGTCGATGCCATTCGTGCTCTTCGACGAGTCAGGCTGCCCAACCACAGCCAAGCCCTCGGGGGTGCGAGGTCATCGTTGAAGATTGCCGGCATCATGCTGACCGCACTGGCGCTGGCCGCAGCATCGCTGGCCATTCTGAGTTATTGGTATCCGCAGCACCTTCACAATGTTGAATCTGGCACGCTGCGGTGGTTTCGATGCAACAACGGGCGCTTTCGTTTCGATTCGATTCGCCTCCCGCCGGGCGTCTCCGTTCGCGCGGACCGTAAACTCGATGCCCCAATTCTCCCGGCCCCGGAGCTCTTTGGCCTGGCCAGACTCACCGCGGCCAACGGGCACTACATTCAGTTTTCGCTGTGGCCGGTGTCGGTACTTTTGGTGCTGATCGCTTTCGGTTGCCTGTGGCTGTCACGCTGGAAGACCATCGGTCCGGGCATCTGCCGCAAGTGCGGCTACGATCTTCGCGCAACGAATGAGCGATGCCCCGAATGCGGGACCCTACGAAGCAGCGCCGGAGCGCGCCGTTCACACCACATTGCCTCGCCGACTCTGACGCTCTAAACGCTTCGTCGCGCACCGCGCCTGATGATCGGCCGAAACCGCTTCGCGATTTTGCTTCACCGCGACGCCGCTCTCGCGGCGGGTTAGCCATCGCTCAGTTCATGTCGTTTCCCTACCTCCCGGTTTAACCAACATCAAAACACAGGAGAACTTCATGACGCTCACTCAACGTTTCACCGAATACATTGCCGCCGCATTCACCGGAATCTGGATCCAGTCGGCGGAACATCACGATGTCCTGCGCGACATCGCCCAACTCGCCCGGCAGAACAAATGGTCGCTGGCGGTGTGGGATATCGACCTGGCTGGCGGATCACATGAGTGATGTGTTCGTGGTTGCCACCGCCACCGCCAATGACATCTCCAAGCTCCCGCCGGAGTTTGGACGGGCAGAGAGATTCGACGGCATCTTCTACATCGACCTGCCCTCCGCCCCCGAGCGGGAAGCGATCTGGCCGATCTATCTCTGTAAGTATGGCTTGCCTGCGATCACCCCAGTACGCGCCCCGCCGACGAGGGATGGACGGGCGCGGAGATTCAATCGTGCTGCCGCCTGGCGGCGATCCTGAACATTCCGCTCAAGGAAGCTGCGCAATGTCGTTCCCATCTCCGTCAGCGCCGCCGAATCGGTGGAACGTTTGCGCGCCTGGGCCAGTGGCAGGTGCCTACATGCCAGCCGGCCGGGGATCTACACACGCGACAACGGTGAGCCGGCAGAGCATTCGGCGCGTCGCACGATCCGCGGCCCATTGATCCCTGTCATTTCAAAAACTGGTTTTTGACTTCCCCCAGATCGGCCCGCGATGCCGTCACAGGCAGCCGTCGGAAGGCCGTTTGCCGCGAATTCCAGCCCCGCTGGAGCGTTCCGTAACCCTCCGACGACCCAAGGCAGCCCCTGCTTTGAGCCTCCTGGAAACCCGCTCCCATGTAACTGCAGAATTCACCTTTGGTTACGTCGATCTCAGAAACACCAATTATTCCCACTTTTCGCCTGGGGCAATTCCCGGGCCCACAGGAGGTCCCATGACCATGGATCGATCAGCCGGCGCCCGAGCCCGACGTCACCGTCACAGCGCCTGCGATCGGCCTTCGCTGCCGTACGCGGCTCGTTCACCTGGTTCGGCGTCCGGAAATCGCTCAACAGCGAGCAGAAAGCCCAGGCCGCCGAATCCTTCGGCGCTGAGGGACAGTATCTGTCCGCCGCCAAGAAGCTCTTGGACAGGAACAGGGGCTATGGGCGATTACGCCTGGCGGCGCTGATGCCGACACCGCGGCGGTCAACCGCGCGATGCGGGAGGCGCAGATGGTTGTGGAGCTTGCGGGGCACGACCCCGAGATCATCGAGCGATGCCACGCACAAACGGAGCAAGTGCTCGTGGCGTTCCTGGCCAACTTGGGGTGGGCGTCAAGTATTGAGTGGGTAGCGGGATAGCCTGCCCGCGCGAAAGTGGGCGTTCTTGCCGGCGGCTTTGTCTGCTACGCTCGACGCCCCTTTTTTAGGTATCGCCGGACGGTGGGCAAGCTCTCGCTCGCAACTAAACAGCCGCTTACAACGCTACGGCAGTGAATTCAGTTTTGCGGATGGAGCCACCGCACCAGCTCTGGAATAGTCTTCGTCCAGCTTTGACATCTTCTCCGCGATTTCAGAGCGCTTAGCGTCGAAGGTATCGCGCTGTTGCTGAAGAACCTTAACCTTCGCCAGCACATCGGCCATCACTTCAAGCGTTTGGTCGCGTTGCTTGAGTTCCTCCTTAACATCCGCGACAAGCTTTTCCGCCTTTTCAGATTCCCGCTTGAGAGATGATTCGGTCGAAGCGGTCGACGTCGCAATCTCGACAGCCTCGCGATGTTCGCTTGCAATCTGCTCCTGCAGACGGGCGCATTGTGTTAATTGGAGTACCAGCGCGATGATTGCGGCAACAACCGCAATTGCAGCAATGACGGCAGCAGTCATCTGAAGCCACCATTCAACAACTGTCGTTTTCATTGTAATCCAGCCGTATTCTTCGTCTGCGCTTCAAGGAGCGCGAGGTGCTTCAGGAAGCTCTCTTGGGCACGGGTGTATTCGTTCAAGCCGCCTTCGAGCCGTGTCATGTCTCCATGCACACGATCAAGGCTCTTGGTCTTCTGATTCAGCAAATCAAGTTCGCCTTGGAATTGCGTTACATCGTGTATTAGCTGGCTTTTTTGAGCGGAATAGCGCTCAACCATATTTTGATAATCCGCAATGTCGGTCGCGAGCTGCTGTTCGTGCGCATGTGCTTGATAATTCTGGTTGGCCAAGTCCAGAGACTGCTCCGAAAGGCGCACATTCCGGCTTCTGTGCACCACGACGGCAACAAACAGAATAATCTGAACGCACACGACGCTCAGCGCGAGCCAGCGGCCCGGATGCCGATACCACAGCTGGCGCAGCTCGACACTCATTGGTGAGGTGTTCCTGCGTTGAGGCCGCGCTTTTCGATCTCAGCCACGAGCTGATCGTCCCACTCATTTAGCGCCGCGGTCGACCGCTGAAGCTTCGCGGAAAGCCCTACAATATCTCGGTCCAAGGCATCAGCGTTCAGGTCTCCCGCTTGCGCCTCTGCGAGCGCTGCCCGCCAGTCGACCCGAAGCTTCGCCTGATTTTGCTCATAGGACTTTCGTATCTCAGCCAAATTCACCTGCCAGCGATCTGGAGCTGGTGCTGACGGCGATACGGTCGCGGTGTCATCTGTCTTTTTACAACCACTGAGTAGTGTCAGCAGCAGCAACGAGATTACGATCAATCCTGCCGACATCCACCACGGAAGAGGCTCGGACACGGGCACGGCGAGAAGTTGTCCACAGGATTTGCAAAACCGCGCATGGCCGGCAACGGCCTTGTTGTGCTGAGTGCAGGAGGGATTGACACAAACGGCACGCATCAGGTCAACCTTCTCATGGTGGGGTGTAGACGCCAGTGGCGGACCCATACACTTCGGTGAGCGCCTTTGCGGCCCCCTCCTTGGTTGCGTCGTACCAGGTCGCCTCGGCTTCGGCTAATTCGCGAGCATCGATCGCTAAATTGATACCCTCATATCCCTGCTCGCGGCCGATGACTAGTGTGTTGACGCCGACCCAAAAGTAGCGGTCTTCCTCCTTTTCGAACAACGGCCCGCCGCTGTTCCCGTGATTGATCGCGGTATCAACCTGTAGCCATTTGCAGGAATGACCGCTGTTATCCGGCGGATCTTCACGAAGTGCGCTGATGTGACCAAAGGTCTGGGTGCCCTCGAAAGTGACGCCTTGATATCCGGGATTTCCTACGGCCACCGCCTCGTCACCGACTTGCATACTCATCTCCTTCGGCATCAGCGGGAGCATCACGAAGTCAGTTCCTTCCGACAAGTTCGTCGCGTCGACTTCGAGTACCGCCAGATCAAGTGAACCGGCAAGGTGTGCGATTCTCTTCACGTCCCGGATCTGACCGGAAGGAAATTTCACCTGCATGTCGTACGACTTGAGCGCGATCTCGGTGGTCTTGGTCCCTGCAATATCTTCAAGCATCAAAACATGGCGATTGGTGACCAGCCAAAGAGTGCCGCCTCTCACGGCAACAACTCCAGCGGAGCCCGTGCATCCTTCGTCCGCATCAGGGACATCATTCCACCCAAATAGGCTCTGACTGCCAGGCCGCCACGCCACCCAATGCAACTGCACGAGTTGAGCGGAAAGCGCCAGCTCTTGCCGCGAGAGACCTGAAGGTTTTACTGGTGTTTCTACGGGCTTTGGAGCGGGCGAAGGTGCCGCAACGGCTGTTGACATCGCCGGTATTGCCACCAGGTGTCGGCGCTTGGCGGATGACCGCAACATCCACGTTATAGCGAGCAACGCGACCATCACAGCTACAGCGAGCGTGCGAAAGCTTACTCCAATGGAAGCGTTCAGTTCTTTGCGACGAGCATTTCCGACCGCAATCGCCGACTCCGCTTCGCGGACTTGCTCGACGGCTGCCTTCTGCTTCCTGAACTGATCTGGGAAGCGATCTGCATGTTCCCCGATTGCGAGAATCTGTTCTCCCAGTTGCTGATGAACACGCTCCAGCTTACGCCGGTTCAACTTCAGGGTCTGCGACAAGGCTTTGATCTTGCCGCGAATTTCACTGATTTTTGCCGACTCAGAGTTCGCATCAAAAGTCGAGAGGCTTGATCGAAGCGAGGCCTGCTCCCTATGCTTCTGCTTGATTTGGTCCAGCAGGGCCGATCCAGACTCGCATGCCTCCGACAACCGCGGATCTGTGAAGACCAATTTTTCGCTTACAGCTAATCCGCCACATTCAACTGCGCAAGCTGCCATATCACGGCGAGCTCGAAACCGCTGAATTCGCGAGATTGCGATTGCGAGTTCCGCTCTTGCGGCATGCAACGATGCCACGCATCTGCGCTGGAGATCCCGCCAGAAATGATTTGACGCAGTTCCTGCCTCAGACATGACGGATCCCAAAATTGCGTTCGCCATCCGAGAAACGCGTCAATCTACCTGGCGGCTCGGTTTGGCCTCGTTGCATCAAGATTTCGTCGCGCGGACCAGCCCTGCTCTCAGTTTTGCACATGCCGCTTGGTGCCCTCTTGATTCCGTTATGCATGGTAATTTTCTTCACAATGAAGCGGTATAAACTGTTCTCCGATCGGGACCGGCAGCGGTGCGCTGAGGCGGATCGTTACCGCCGTCCCTCCATTTCTGCCAAGAGTTCGGGTTATGGCGCGCGTTGGCCGCTGGTGTCCTGTGTGATCACGTTGACCACAACCCCATCCAACGGCTTCCCTTGTTGGTCAACGGCGACAGCGCGTACCGTCTGGAGGTAGATCGTATACTCCTCGCCCTCCCGTGTGACCGCCGGGTGCTCGATATGCTGCGGCTCGTCAGGCGTCCCAACCGATGCTTCGGCACCCTCAACTTGGTTTGGGCTCCCACCCAGCGCGTAAGTGAACAGGCCCGCTGCCAGCTGTTTGAGATATGTGGAACCAGGCTTTTGCGCTGGCGCTGGCGCGGGCACCGTCTCAGTCCACGCGGCCGAGACTAAGATCGGCGTGGTTACGGTCACATCGCGCGGTGATACCCATATGCGGAGTTTGATCGTTCCGGCAGCCACGCCCTCTTTGAACTCTTGGGCGCGGCGCATGTCGTTTATGGCTATTGATAGGTCGAATGGATCACAAACGATATGCGCAGCCTTATCAGCACCGTGCACCGCGTCCTGATTATCCACTCGGACGGCAACTGGTTCGAACACCCTCTTTGCGCGATCGTACCGGGGAAGTTCAGGGACTATACCGACATCGACGGACACAGCACCTTTAATGAGGGTTTGGATCGCCTCCGCATGCAAATCGGCGCGTTCTAACTGCAGCCGATCATACTGCGCCGAGGCATTTTTCCAAGCGGCCGTTGCGTCACTGTACGCTCGCTCTTCTTGGGCGCGTGCCGTCGTCTGGCGCTGGGTGAAGTCTTGGTCTGACTCGAATTCCTTCGGCTGGAGGTTCCTCCAATTGTCCGTTCCCACCGGCTTGGTGGGCGGGTCGGTCGCAACGCGGTCGGCCTGGGATTGGAGCGCGAATGCTTTTATCGCGCAGTCAAAAACGTGATCTATTTCTGGGCTGCCCGCTGGCTGCGAAGTCTGCGCAATTCCGTTCTGGCACAGGGGAATCGCGAACATGAGCAGGGCCGAGATCAAGACTACATTATTCGTGCGAGCTGTAGGCGAAGTTATACCCATAGAACCTTCCTTGCGCGGTCAAGATTTGAAGGCATGCCGCGCGATCGTAAGTTGCACCAGATTTGCCATGAGAATCCGAGGACGTAATTCCCTCATGCCGACTTCCACTGGGACCCATCATCCGGATTCCATCCCGACCGGCGTCATTGACGTTGCAGCAGCGAGCCATCTTCAAGCTCAACCTGAGTGGGCTTGACCGCGGCGATCTTCTCATTGTCGAACCAGGTCACCGGATAGTCCTTCCAGAATGCAACCGCCCAAACCTGGGTCATCGTGATCGTCAGCTTTTGATCCCGCACGCTCCAGTTGCCCTTGCCTGTCGTGACCCAGCGCGCCGGATCCTTCCATTCTGGTTTCTTGTCAGGCTTGTTCTCCGCAGTAAACGTCGCATCGCTTCGCAACTCGGCGTCTACGCTTCCATCGCTGGTGCGCCAACTCCACTTTCCGACCAACTGCCGCTTGAGTGGGTCGCCTAGCGCCTGAAAAAGATCCTCAGATTTCCCCGCGTCCTTCAGGGCAGCGACCTTCAAGACGTGCAGTTGGCAGATTGCTGCCGCGGTCTTCTGCGCATCGGCGCGCCCGCGAGCGCAACGCCAGCGGCCGCGACGATTGCGAGAAGCGCCCATCCGAATGGGCCACTCAAGAACGCGACCAGCGATGCAACGGACGTATAGGCTGCGAATGGCAGGGTAATTCCGAACCAGCCAGCCGCGGTGCAGATCGTAACGCTCATCGTCGTGTAGAACGTGAAACCCGCGAAACAGGCCGTGGTCGAGAGTGCGGCCAGCGCACCTGCGCCGCTTAAGGAAATGATTGCCGCGACGTCCTTGAGCGTGCGTTGGGGATCAATCTTCGCCACGAGTTCCGTTCGTTGTTTAGCGATGAGCTTGTCCCACAGCGTCGCAAAGAACTGCTCCATGTACGCTCTTTCAATTAAGAACGTCGGCTGCGTGTCGATGATCCACTGATCGACGCCGGCCTTTCCGGCAACCCATTTGACCAGCTCGTGATAATAGATCTTTGTCTTGTCGCTCATCGGGTATTCAAAGATGTTGGTGGACGCCCGCAGGAGTGCGTCTTGGAATTCACCCATATCGCGCTGGTCTCCGTGCAGTTCTTTGATCGTCGCATCCGGTGGCAGCAATCGCAGCGATTGTTTGAGACTCAGCATTCCCTCTGCGGGCAGTTCTGCAAGAAAGTCATTCAATTCCGCGCTGCTCCAGTTCATACCTGGCTGAACAAACGGCTCGACCTTTGCCATGCCGACCCCGACCGTTCTGAGGCTGCTTGGCAGTACACTCGGCGCATCAGCCGCGAAAACATCTTTGAAGGAGCCCGCCGCCAGGGCTGCAGCGCTGATTGCCTGCATCGCTTGGCGACGCGTCATTTTCATAGACATGTAACTCCTCCCGTTAATTGAAATCCCCGCCGTTTGGGCCGGTCACGGGCCGGTCACTTCAGTTAGGGATTGTCAGTTGATGCGTAAAGCGCGTCAAGACAAATATGCGCAAAGCGCCTCAGTGGGTCGGTTGCGGATAGTCCGCGTTGATGTCCACGAAGCCCAATCACGCTCTTCTCTACCGCAGGGTTCCCGCATTTCTGCGGGCGATGCGTAAAGAGGCCGGGCTCACGCAGCGGGAGCTCGCGGATCGAATCAAACAGGATCAGTGGTGGGTGGCGCGGTCAGAGACGGGAAGCCGGCGACTGGATGTGGCGGAGTTCATCGAATTCGCGATTGGGTGTGGCGTGAACCCTGCCGAAGCGCTCACTGAACTGGCCAAGCTGCGAAGGTGAGCAGTTTTCCGGGAAATGCTGCACCCCAAAGAGCCCCCGGGTGCTGTCGCGCCGGTGCTATCCCCCCTCCTCCCTCCAACCCGGATGAAAGCTACGATTGTTTGAAGGTGAGATGGTGCCACCATGCGCTTTCCGCGAGCGGCTGGAGCAGATCGGATACGCCGCGGGATACGCTGTATCTCGCCGCGGTCAGAGCCGAAAACGCTGTTCACGCTCTGGCCGTCGCCGCGCATTACGCCTCGGGCAAGTGGGGGTCGCCGCGCCAGACGCAACCGGGGGGACTACAGCTTCGCTCTCTGGGCAGCGGCCAGACGACGCGCGCACGGGCTAAACTGCTTCGGCGATCGAGTTCTTCCGGAGTTGAACAGATTCAATTCGGAAATATGTCTTTTGAGTGATCCCGGTTTTTCCGCGAACTCAGCGGATCTCGCGAATGTTTCGTACGCGCCTCGACGCGGTGACAAAACTTTAGCCATGCACCTTGGCCAGAATCTTGTCCATTTCTGTGACGGTGAAGGCCCGCGCGGTTGTGGTGTGAACATTCCCCATTCCGGCCACGTGCAGCAGCAAAGCGCTAGCCGTCTCGTCATCCGCCGCTTCAAAGATCAGCACGCCATCGTGCTCCCCCATGGTCCAGTAGATGTTTGTAATCGTGACGCCCATCTTTTTGGCGGAGGCTTTCAACGCCGCCGCCCGTTTGGTCGTTTCGCCGATTCCCGTTATGCCCTGCCGAGTGAACTTGATGGTGGTGATGAAAGTTGCCACAGCAAATATCCTTTCAAGAGAGTACCCATCCCCGGCACGAACTCACACAACGTATCACATGGCAATTCCGCACTCCATCCTGCACGAACCCGCTCGATGGGTAGAATGGTTTCACAAAAGCGTCATCATGCGTGTGATTAGCTCGGTCGAATCCGGTGGCATCGAGTATCGATCGATCTGGGCATCGCTGTCATCGATCGATCAATCCTACGGAAGCACGAGGGCTGCGCGTGTTTCCAATTGGCGAGTCGGGTTATCTGGCTTCCAGCTCTCCCATCGACAATGTAGCGGCGGACTGCCGACACGAATCCGACGCGGTGTAGCCGGATCACTCATTGAGCAGCGTCGCCAGCCTTGCCTCAAGTTCTTGGAGCTGAGCCACGTCCGCCGGCGGCATTCCTCGCCAGGCGTCTCTCTGAATTGCCCGATCGTTTCCTCCATGGGGATCGCCACGGGCGCTGCGACATGAGCCGTGGGAGACGGTGAATCTTCACGAGCGAGCTCGCTCGCAGCCTGAGCGCCCTCCACCATTCGCACGAACTCCGCACCGATTGCAAATAGGTCGTTGGAGAGCGATCGCCAATGTTTCACTTCTGACAACACCGCCCGCTGCGGCCCGGCAGTGTGTGCCAGCAGCAGCAAAAAGCGATCAGCAACGTGAAAAATCTGCGTGAGGATGATGCAGACACCGCTGGGGCTGATATCCCGGACCAAAACAGAGATCGGAGATTCCGGTAATCGCTTGGTGATTGGGATGATCGTCGCCTGGCCGATCAGAGCGGATCGAGCGTCGCGGCGCGGTGCATGAACGCTGTGGGGACGCGACGGCTGGATCGAACGCAACACCCCCTGCAGCGTGGTCGAGTTGATGTCCAGCGCGAGCCGACCTTCCGGTGAGAAACTGATTGTCCCCCACCACCCGCAGAGCACTGCCCGCCCCTCTCATCGTAAGCTTGACGGCAACGAATCACTCTGAAATTAAAACTCTTCGCATTGCGAAGCGGTCCGCAAAATGAGATGCCGCCTCTTCGGCGGAGTTTCTTTGGTCTCCGTGAAGACCCAGTGCGGCGCGGTTTTCCAGTGCGGCCAGCGCGAAGCGACTGCGAACGCGGCTCCTGTCCCTCTCTCTCGCCATATCGCGGAATGCTGTACGCGGGGCGAACTGCGGAACTGTCGAATTCCGGCAGTCGAATTCAATCCGGAAACAGAATGCCGAGCGCGTCGAGTGCGTAGGATGTACTCTCGCTCTCTGGGTGGCACCCTTCTAATTGAGAGAGGCTTCCATTGTTCGAGTTCTCCGACCTTAAAACGCCATGACCGGCTGGGTAAGGAATTTCAGAAGCTGAGCAATTCGGATTCGCAGGGCAGCTGCGGAAGTTGTACCTTCAGAAGTTGGAGTGCGCAGCATAGGAACCATTGAGTCCCGAGCGAGTGCTGCGAGGGCTAAAAGTGGCCGTTTCAACCCACAACGATCGACTCAGTATCATCCCGGCAAATCGGGTCGGAATTCTCGTCGTTGCAGCGCCGATCGAATCTCTGGTGACGGTTGCGGCGATTGTCAGAATAGATGGATATGTCGTCTGCACCGCTGATGGGTATCAGGCCGCGCTGGATGTGGCAAAAAGAAAGCAGATCAGTCTCGCCGTCTGTGACATCGCGCTGTGGGATGGTGACGGATGCGAACTGCTCAAGGAATTACAAAAGCTGCATCAGCTGAAGGCCATCGCAATGACGGCATTTACCTTGGCAGAAGAAGTAGCGGAATACCGAAGAGCAGGATTCGATGCCGTACTTCTCAAACCTCTTCAGCCGTTGCAACTCATATCTGCAGTTGCTCAATTGACATCCGCTCAGGGTTTTGAGCTTGCTACTGATCAACACTTCTCGACCATCTGACGAAGGATTCGGGCCGCGGTTGATCAGAATTTCTACACGCCGACAGAGGGATCGGGTGCAGCAAATCGTTCTATTCTTCAACTGTATTCGAGGTCGCGTTTTAGGAAGAGATGCGAAGCGTGTTCATGAATTCACTGATGTGGCTCTGCGGGACTGGCGCGACGTGCTCTTCTGGGCGGAGTCTCCCCAGGAAGCGGCATTGAACACGCCAGAAAAGGTCGCCACGTTCCGGAAAATGTGCCGGCGGTTTGGCGTCAAGATCGACGTGCCGGCCCCGCCTCAATCGTGAGCCGGAGAGTCGAGTCATCGCGACGAGGAGCGATGGTTGGAGGCAATACATCGAAGCTCCATCCCTCTATGATGCGGGGATGGAGCAGTCCGCCCCGGAATAGCTATGACGACGCCATCGCTGGAGAAAAGGAACTTTATGGATGGGCGTGACTGTGTCGAAAATAGACAATGACGCGGCTTTCAGCACCATCCGCACAGGTCCAAGCGATACCGCTCGGTTACATCGTTACGAAATTTGGGGGCAGGAAATCTGCCATCACTCGCGCCACTCCTGGTTAGGAGCCTTGCAATGTCCGTCGAAGATCAGACCCTCGATCTCTTGGTGCACCATGCCTTCCCGCGCATCGCCGCCGCGTTGAGAGCACGCGCCCAGTCGATCATTGCGGCGTGGGAAGCGGCGGTACGGCAGACGCTCCCCAACAGTGATGAACTCACACTCAACCAGTTGCGAAACTCCGTGCCGATGATTCTGGGGGAGATCGTGGAAGCCCTGGCATCAGACACGCCCGCAGCCACCCGGCAACTCATGGAGGACAGCAAGGTGCATGGGGTGGCCCGTTTCCACGAGCACTACAACGTGCGGGAGCTGGTGGTCGAGTATCGCCTGCTGCGGCGGATCATCATCGAACAGGTCTCGGCTGAACTGAACGAGCGGCTCGACGTGCGGCAGAACGTGGCTCTGAACATGGCGGTGGACGCGGCCGTCCAGAGTGGAATCGTCGTCTTCACCGAGCACCAGCGTGAACAGATTCGAGCGGCTTCCGAGTCGCAGTCCAGGTACATGACATTCCTCTCACACGATCTGCGCAATCATCTCAACCACGCAACACTCGTGTTAGAGCTTCTCGGTCAAAGACTGGGGGGAATCGCCGACTGCGCCGACGGCGTGGAAGACGTGAAGTCGATCCAGAAGTCCATCTCGCACACGATTGGAGGAATGGATCGCCTGCTGCAAGCCGAACGCCTTCGCAAAGAGGCAGTGGAGCCGACATGGGAGCCACTGAACCTGAAGCTGGCGCTTTCGGAGATCACCGCGCGGCAGAGCCACGAAGCGAAGGGCAAAGGCCTGGCACTGGTGGTGGACGTCCCTGAAGCGGCCGAGGCCCGAACTGACCGCGAGTTGATCACGCTCGTGATGCAGAACCTCCTGGGCAATGCCATCAAGTACAGCGCCCGCGGCACTGTAAGCGTGACGGCCAAAGCGGCAGTGAACGGCGACGGGAGCGGCCACGGCTGGGCAGTCGGGGTGAGCGACGAGGGGCCGGGCATCGCACCCGCAAACCTGAGTCGCTTGTTCGATGCCTTCTCAAGGGGCTACACGCATGGGCAGCCGGGCTTCGGACTGGGCCTGTCCATCGCATCGCAGGCCACCAAGCTTCTGGGGGGCAGACTGGAGGTTGAGTCGCAGGTAGGGATCGGTTCGACGTTTCGCTTGTTGTTGCCGGAACGGCGCTTGGGAACCTGTTGAGTCCAAGCACTCGCCAGAGAATTGCCAATCTCATGCAGGCCGCCGGAGGGGGCGGGTAGGCGAGTCTTCCTCCCGAAACGCTGCTAGCCTGGCTTGACTGGTTCGCCCGCGAGATCGCAAATCCGGGCCACAAGGTGGTCAATCGCAACTGTGCCCTTTACCAGAAAGTCCTCGGCTCCCAATCGCTTTGCCTCGACCATCGTTTCGTGGGTCATATCTGCCGAGTACATCATTACCCGCACATCCTTTAAGTCGTCGTGCTCCTTGATCGCTCTAAGAACGGTCAGACCGTCCATCTCGGGCATGTTCACGTCGAGGACCAGCAAAGAAGGCTTGCGGAGGCGGAGCATGGCCAGCGCCGCTGCACCTCCGGTCACGGACGCGGCCTCGTGACCGGCATATCGTATCAACCGCACCAATGCCGTTCCGGCGTCTTTCTCATCGTCCACGATCAAAATCATATTTGCCTTAAGACAAAAGCGAGCTGCGAGGAGAATGCAAGTTACGGGGGTGCAAGCCATAGCGTAACGCATAGAATGAAGGGGGCACCGGCCCAGGGCGACAGTTGCGGTGTTCGCACCGAACTGAAGCATTGCTGTTCTTGCAAATCGCATTTGGATCACAGGGCGGAGCCGGTTGGATTGGCGCGGTATTTGGGACTACGGTCGGAGCGGCAGCTCGAAAGAGACCAGGAGCAGCAGTGCGATCGCGACTCTCTGTGCGATGAACGCGATAACGTGCAGGACGTGCAAATGTATTGATTTCCTTCATGACGGAGCCATAGGGCCCGCCACCAGCGTTACCGTTCGAGCCATCACCTTCACCGAATCGCGACCGAAGCGCTTTTGCAGTCGTCGCACCCACGAGTAACCAATCCGGGCGAGCAACTTCTGCGGGCGGGAGAAGGCGAGGATGTCGTACTGCACGCTGTCGTCCTGTCGATCCCATTCAGCCAGGAACCGCTCCTCACCCGATTCTGCATGATCGGCAACGTTCCGTAGGCAAAGCCGTACGTCGTCACTCGCCCGTCCTGGTCATCCACGACGTAGACAACCCGGCAGGCATTCAACCGGGATGTTGAAGGTCACTGTCAACAACAGCACCATGAGTATGCCGGCATAGAAACGCGAGCGGCGCATCAGCACTCTCCGTTGTCGTTCGATGGAACCAGATTAATCAACGCCACGCGCCTTCAACCACGTCGGCGCTTCTTCTGGCCGTTGCCGCCCCGCCTCCAGATCATGTAACTCCACGCGCAATTCGCGCACCCTCTTTGGCCGCTACCACTTTCGCCATCAACGGATCGCTATCGGAGAAGTCATTCACGACCATGCGGGCGTGCAGCTTGACCAGCCTCACGAGGGTTGGCGTGAGCCACGAGGAGATTTTCTGCGCTTGCCGGGCTGATACCTCATCGGATCGCATGCATGGAGTCTACGTCGAAACGGCCCGGCGGGAATCAGGATTAGTTTTGCATCTGTTAAACGCCGTGCGGTCGAATATGCGTGCTTTGACGTCAATTCAACTCTGCGGAACTGCTGAAAGCTCGAAAACAGTCGTCAAGCATGGCACGATGTGCGCGTAGCATGGTATTTCATTTTCACGGAAAGCTCTTTTATCCTCCGGGCTGCCGAAGAATTGTCGATCCGCGAGCGACAGCCTGCAGCGCAGACAAGCTCGAAGAAGTGTACGTGGAAATGAAGTCGGCTTTGCTCGAACACGGAACGTTTAGGATCGTCGCCGACGGTTGGCTCGCCGCCACGTTTTTCAGGTGCGGAGATACGGCTGGTTACATGCGCCTGTCCCAAGCCGAAGATGAAGAGCAGCCGCCCCTTCATGCTTTCGCTGTCTTCATGTCTGGGCTCGACGCAACGGATGATCGTGCTGCACTTGAATCCATATGCAATGAGCAAGTTTTAAACTCGATCCCCCCCGAAGCATTTGCGCTGCCAGCTGCAGATGAGTGCCCGTATGCCGCCCTGTACTTTGCGAATCAACGATCCCTCGATTGTGCCCCGCTGTACGACATGATTAAAGTCGCATATGCAGCCTTCTTCGACCAATTCGGGATGGGCACAACCAGGTGATCGGGCGTCCAGGAGGGCGGCAATCACTTCATCGCCGTCGCCTGCACTCCATCGCCAATACTTACTCCGAAACAGGTGGAATCCGCCGTATTTTTCAGCGGCCGCTGGACACGGTTTCCAACTCTGTACCCTACGATCTAGCGCGACGTGCCGAAGAGCACGCGAAGCCGAGCGATTGGAACAGCGGCGCATTGGTTCGCGGCGTATCCACCGCGCCACCAATGAACCTAACCGCCGCGCCCATTGCATCCATCAAAGCGGCCCCGCTTCAAAAGCCAAGATTAGCTCGTGGCGCTTCTTGGCCGCCCACAGTATCAAAAACTGGTCTTTGGATTGGTGTGGTGGAACTTCGCCCGGCCTCCCTACATTCGATTCATCGCTTCAAAAGAAGCATTTGTGTAAAATAGCCCGCGGGCTGTTGCAAGGCTCGCAGTCGCCAAAGAATTGTAGTTTATCCTTCCGCACCCGCTCGCGATAGCAGCCTGCGAGGCGATGTGAGGCTGTTATGACAAGGTGGCCCATCTTCATTATCCTGCACCTCGTTGCCCTGTTGCTGGCCTGCACAGCGTTTACTCTCATCACGGCCCCGTTGGGTCGTTCGGATCTCAGTTGGACCTTTTTTTCGTATGGATACAGCAATGGATGGGGCTACGAGTACCACAGCGAATACTCACTCGCTCAGGTCCTTGCCTACCTCGTCGCCTATGCCGCTGGCGCGGTGTTGTACGCCTTCCTGAAATCTCCGCCCCTGGTCACGCGGCTGGCCATGATCGTCTGCCTCGTCGGAACTGCTTCGTTCATCATAGAACTATCTCACTGGTTCATTGATCACCATCTCTCCTTGATCGCCTCCGCGCCCGCTCTACTGCTGATCAGCGGAGTATGGACGTTGATTTCGCAAATGAGTGCATGGCGCTTCCAGTCGGCCAGTGTTTCGGAGCCACAGACTGATAACGGCCATCTCACGGAAACGTATCGTTAATTCGACGGCGGCTGAGGGGGTTGCTGGCGTCTGAAAGAGCCGGATGATATGCGTGATGAAGCGATTCTGACGGTCAGTCCCTCTGCGAGGAGCAAAGTATTCGTCATCATTTCATTTCCCTCCTGCTCGGCCTTTTCTTCGCCGGACACGCATTTGCCGGAGGACAGGCTGCGACGACTCAGCCGATCCAGTTCACGGCAGAGGTGCCGCTCGTGAGCGACAATTCCTGTCTCGTGCAACGGTTCCGGATCGAGCTGCCGAAAGGAACGCCCGACGGCTTTGTGACCCTTCAAACCGGCAAAGACACCAACAGCCCCACGACCAGCGGCTGCAAGTATCCGTCGGCCAGCGACGGTGCGCAGACGATCGTCATAACGGTGGTGGCGCTGGTGGACCGAGGGCAGTGCACGTTTCACATCGACCTGGTCAATCTGAGTAAGCTCCAGGCATTTAGCGTGCCGGAGGACGCGAAGCTTGGGGAGCTTGTGCGCCTCGACGCCCGCAGTGGAATGCGTGAAATCGAAGAAAAGATCAAACTGGGCCAGTACCACGGCACGCCGCTGATCGTGAGCGTCAGTCCCAAGGCCTACCACGAGGCAAATCCGCACACGACCCCACGGAGCGGCGCCTATGATCCCAAGTCGCCCCCCGCGGGAGATGGAAAGTGAGCGAGCGTCACACGTCCACGCCGATCCAGTACGCACCGTCGACGTCCGGCGTCAGCCGGCGATCGTTTCGGCTAATGCTCCTGCTCACCCTGATCAACACGGTCATGCTGGGCGTCTATGTTGTCGGCCCCGGCCTTAACGGTTGTGCTCGCCAGCAGTGGGCGGATTTCCAGCGGCGGCAGGCCGAGCGAAAGGTGCAAGCCCAACGCGCGATCGTTCGAGCGGCGTATCTGCCGGCCCAGCAGCAGTGCATGGATTACCTCGCCCCGCCGGGGACGCTGTTGTACGCGGAGGACCCCGATGGAATCGGGCGCCTCATGGCCGCGGGGCCGGTGAACCAGATTTGCCAATTTGACACGATCAACCGGCCAAAGGAGATGGTGTCGGTACCGGTTGGCGCGCTGGCGCCGCCGTTCACCGCGAGCATGCCGACCACCGTCACGGTGCCCGACACGCTATTTCATTCCGGCCCGCTGTTCAATCAGCCGCATACGACGATGCTGGTCCTGCACCAGTGTCGCACGGCCGCTGGGGTGCGGCTGGTAGTCGTCTACGTCTCGTGCTCGCAGAATTGTTCTGAGCTCGTTCACAGCTCGATTAACAAGTACGGTTCGGATGATAGTCTCTTTTGCAATTACGCGTTGCGGACCAATCGGCAACTCGTGGGTGTAGCGCTGAAGCCGGCAACGTCTGACGCCGATTTGGCCGTTCTGAGCGACTGTTCCCTGTTCCTGAACGCCGGCGCGACCTTGATCACTAACAGCGGGCAACAAAAAGGCAACGTGACGGTGGACTACGCGGGTCAGCTCAGACTGTTCGCCGGCCAACCCGACCCCACCGACCCGGCTCGGTTCCACATTCCCTATGAGTTCGACGCTGTTGGCGGCTTTATCGACGGCAGGCTGACGGTGGACGATCAGATTCAGCTCGCCCCGGATCGCTATCTGGCCGACAAGGAGACGCAAATGCGCGCGTTCGTCGTACCCTCCCCAGACGAGCGCAGAGCCACCGGGCGGCCTCGCTGACCATCAAGGCTCATTTCACAGGACGATGAACGAACTCTTCGTCAAAGCGAGCCTGGAGTCGCCGCGGTGCGCGGCACTATACAGACGTCGTTTACCCTTCGAAAGCGTCCTCGTGACCAATGTACGTCCGCCACTGCGGAACGCACAAGTTATACACCTGGCGGATAGCGTTCCGGGTGAACGCCACAAACTTGCGGATGCCGTCCAGTTCAAGGACCGGACGGTACGGCGAATAGTATGCCCTGCCCGTCTGTAGGTAGCGATGCGCGAGCGTGGAACAGACGGCGACGAGGTAATCTCGCTGGAGAACCACACGCACGTCGTTGTCGATCAGTAAGTCGGACAACACCGACTCCGGCATCAGCCCGTAAAGCTGCAGACCAAGCTTGTATATCAGCTTCACCGCTGGAGGCTGGCGATCCCGTCCAATGAGCGGCAGTTCGGCGAACAGGGAACCGAATCGACCCTGCTTGACGGCGCGGAGCAGATCGCGGTCGGCAGAGTTAAAGCTCGGCCCGTCAAACCGCACCCGTCGGATCGCATCTTCGAGGGCCTCAAGCAGACGCCGCGGAGCTGCAACGGGCTGAATCAGCCACCGGGGAAACGCGTCCCGGTAGGCCTGTTCTTGGCGCTGACGCAGGCGCTGCTCATGTCGCAAGCGATTTCACCTCGCCGGCAGACAGCGGCCCTCGATAGATGCGGAAGTCGTCCACCTTGCCGTTCAAATATGGGTCTCGGACAAATTGGGATTTGCCGGTGCAGTTCTCCGTGGTGGGACCGAGGCAAATGGGGGAAAACGCCATGTGGGTGTTTTCTCCGGCCGCTTCGCCATTGACGTAGAGGGAGGGCCGCGGATCGTGACGATCAGCGCGACGCCGACTGTCATTCGTCACCTGTCTCATCGTCACCTCTCAGCTACGGCCGCCCAGACGCTTTTGACCTCACCGCTGAATTGCACGCCGACGATCGTGTCGACCGGAGAAACGATCCGATCGATGCCGCGGACTACCATGCCTCCTTTGTCATCGGCTGCAAAATTCAGACTCTTGCCGCCGATGACGCTGTATGTTTTGACGACGCGCAAATCACCCAGTGGCGGCACGCGCAATGCGTCGCCGCTATAAGCTTTTAGCAGGTGGAAGTAGACGGTGTTTCCGCTGTAGCAGCAGCCGTACTGTCTGTCGACCGGTTCCCACGGACCGCCGCGCGTGCCGTAGACGGCCTTGCCTGCCTTCGCCAGCCAAACGCCCACTTCCCGCAGCCGTTGCTGTTCCAGTTCCGGAATTACCCCGTGACGGTCGGGAGTGACGTTCACCAGCAATACCATGTTTCGCACCACGCAATTGGCCAGATAGCGAATGATCTGGTCGCGCGTCATCACATGACTCTGGCCGATCGCCGCAGCGCCGACTTCCATGGCTCCGTATTCAGATTGGCCTTGAGCGCCTCGAGATCCGCCTTCGAGAGCGTAATCCCAGGATGCAAAAATTCCGCAGCCGTGCTGGCGCGACACAGGCCCAGCATCATCACCATAACGACCAGGATTGAATTATTCCTAATCATGACTGCCTTGCACTGTCACGCTGCTCATCGGGGCCGTAGATCAGCGGGAACGAGTCCGGATCGAGACTGTACAAACCGGATCACCATCACTCGTCGTCAAAAGAACCGCTCCGTCTTTTCCGCCTCCCAGCGAGAGCGTGTGATTCTGAAGCTGCCGCCCGTCTGCAAGCGGGGCTTTTATCGTTCAGTGACGCCGGTCGCGCCGGCAAAAACGGCTGGATAACTTATTTTTGGGGCGGCTACAGGGACTTTAGTGAAAAAGAGCACTGCTTGAACTCCACCGAAAACGCGGTATTTCTTGTCGCGTCGGCAAAGGAGTCGCCATGTTTCTTCGCAGGCACGCCATTCCAGGTTAGCTTCGCTGAAACTGCGGTAGTGGTGCCCATCGGCTCAATTCTCCTGTGATCGGCTAAGCCTTGTCGAGCGGATGTTTTATCATGAATTGTGGGGGTGCGCCGAAAATTCGGGAGGCGCGAAGAGGGTCGCCCAGCTTCCTATCTAGGACGGGAGCATAACCCTCAGCGTCTGTCCTGATGCTACTGTTTCCTGCGCTACAATTGCGTCTTCAACAATTCTTAACCTTTCCGATGCAGGGGTCAGTCTGTAAACCATGACGAACGGGAATGCATCAGGCGAACGCGAGTTATTTGGGGTAACTGGCTGCAGTCACGGCCCCGCCGGCATGGTCGGCGGCCGCTTCGCGGCCCATGCTCCAATTAACATCGCCTTGATCGTCTCGAGCAGATTCTGGCCCTGCTGATCGGCCGTGCGGAGCAGCGAGCAAAGCGTCGCCCATGCCTCCGCGCCGTTTCTGCTGCGGCTCCCGCCGCTGATCTTCCGGGCCACCACCGCCGGGCGCAATGCACGCTCCGCGGCGTGTGTGCTCCGTGCGCTCCTCCCTCTCTGTGGTTGTTTTTGAGCATCGTTGAGGGGACTGTGCGCAGGATGTTGACCCGCCTGCGCCTGCAGTACAATCGCATGCCGCGCTGCAGCCCGAAGCAAGACAATATCGAAGGTGAAGATGAATTGAGAACAACCAGCCGCGCCCGGCTGCGTCTCCCCCACGACGGGCTTGCGGCAACTGGAACTCGAGATCACCCGCGGCGCGAAATCCGTGGCGGCCGAGTAAGGAGAACAACAGCAAGGGCCCGGAGAAAACGAAACGTGCGGCTTCAAACGGGAAGCTGGGCTGACCTGGGGCTGACCCCCTTCGCATTTCCAACTGTACTTCGCATTCCCGCAGATGAAAGGCACAGCCTGACTTTTTCGCGCAAGCGGCTTTCAGGGTCAGGGGGCGACGGGTTGCGGCACGCCTGAGCCCATCCCGTCGGGGCACTTTGGGATCATCATCGCCGGCGCAGTGAGATCGCTCTGGTGGACCCATTTTGAATCCCCCGGCTTTTTGATCAGAGGATCGAACGAATGGCTGCGGGATTGCTCGGGAGATTCAGCGATTGTTTTCTCTTTCTCGGTCATCTTTTCCAGATACTGCACCCATCGATGGCGCCCTCCATCGCAGCTGTAGACGTGGGCCCGCACAGCCTGATGCCCATTATGGTCGATTGGGGAAACTTTGGAGAGGGAATCGGCGAAGAGGGTAGCGCCGTCGTCAGTGGTGTAAAATGCCTGATCAGGCATGATCGGCAACCTGGGTTTTCCGCCGCCGTTCAACTCGGAAAAGATCACAACAAGGCAAGCTGCCAGCACCAGGACGGTCCCTGTGGCGACCGCCTTGGGGTTTTGACTGAAGAATTCTCTAAGCGCCATGGACACGCATCGGTTTGGGGGCCGGTCAGGTTAATTCACGCCCACAGTGTACATCGGGAAAAAGCGTGGCGAAATGGTGCCCAGTATCAATGGGTCGTTGGGAGAAAGATCAGAGTCGAAAAGTCCAAATTCGTCGCAGACGATATTGTTCTCACCGTGGTTCGGCCAATTTCCAAAGACCAATGCGCCAGGATCGCTGCCGGTTGGATACGCCACGTCAGGGCCGACGATCAACTGGTTGCCCGACTGCTGGTAGGCGACCAGCACGCCGTTCTGATAGAGCTTGGCAACTCCAGATCTGCGATCGCTGGTGAAGGCAAACAGATTCCACCGCGAGTCTTGCCCATAGGTGAATGGAATCGCTCCTGTTCCGGTGGAAAATGAGGTCATGGTAGGGGAACCGCCAAAACCGCTCCCCTGCGAGGCGTTGACGTTCCCGCCCCAGGCCATATCCGTGGTGACCACGATCTGTGCAGAATTGCCCTTGCCAGCCCAATACACAAAGAGCTGGTTGTCAACAGCCGGACGGGGCACATAGACCCAGTACAAAAGCGTGTAGGCCTGCGTTTTGCGCAGCATGTTGGCGATCCGACCGATTCCATTGTTCCGCTGTCCGATGTAGGCCATGGCGTTGGGTGTGAGCGTTGGGTTGAACGACAGGGCCGGCTTTCCCGGGAATCGCCCGCTATTCGACCATAGTGCGGCCACCTGCCCGGGATAGTTGACCGAGAGCAGCGGAAAGGGGCTCTGCGACCAGTCGAGAATCTGCGCGTCGAGATTGGACGGGACCATTGATGGGTCTCGGGCATTACCCATGGCCATATTCGTCAGGAAGGAGGTTCCCGCATCATTCTGCATGTCGTAATGGACGATGACGCTGGGATCCATCGACAAATCACGGCTGAAAGCCTGCCATCTGACGTACCTGGCCTGCTGTCGCGCTTTTTGGAGGGACGGAAGCAATAATGCAATCAAGACAGCGATGATTCCAATAACAACGAGGAGTTCCACCAGCGTAAAACCGTGAAGGGGCCTGCGGAAGCCGTTACGCTTCCGGGAGTGTTCTAAGTTCCCTTGGTCCCTAACACGGAGTTTGTTATGTCTGATGTGCCTGTTTCGTACGCCGCGTTCGTCGGCGTGGATTTGCATAAGTGTACCGTCTCGCTGTGTGCTGTCGATGCTTCGGGGACGCAGATCGCCGCGCTGACCTGTGACACCAAGTGCGTTGACCGCATCGAAAAATGGATGCTGGCGTTGCCGCGTCCCAGCCGCCTGGCAGTGGAAGCCGTCGGCTTTGTCGAGTGGTTCATCGACCGCTTCCGCTCCTGCGTGGACAAGATCGAGATCGCCGACGCGACGCAGTTGTCCAACCTCCGGGGTAAGCGGCGCAAGACCGATCGCAAGGACGCGGCCGACATCGCCCAGCGCCTCTCCCGCGGGGAGTGCCCGCTGGGATGGATCGCCCCCGAAGCAGTGATGCAGCTCCGCAAGCTCGGCCGGCACTGGCGGCATTTGTCCCGCACCCTCACCCGCGCCAAGCACGCCATGCGGTCGATGCTCCTGGCCGCCAACATTCGCGGTCCCAAGCTGGACGGCGCCGGCGCCCAGAAATGGCTGCTGGCCAATGGCGATCTGCTCAAGGACGTGCAGCGCGAAGCCTTCGGCAACTTCCTGGACCTGGTCTGCCTGATCGAGCGACAGCGGGAATGCCTGCGCAGGAAAATCATTTTTGCCAACCGCGACCGGCGATTCGCCTCCCTGATTGCGATTCTCAAGAGCGTGCCGGGAATCGACGAGATCTGGGCGTGCATCATCGCCGCGGAGATCGGCGAGTTCTCCCGTTTTCCCAACGCCGACACCCTCGAGTTCTGGGCGGGATTGACTCCCGACAACCAGGAGTCGGCCGGCCGGACCCAGTCGGGTCACATCACCAAGGCGGGCAGCGCCACGCTGCGCTGGGCGTTGTGCAAGGCCGCGGTCACCCTCTGCCGCTCCGACGCGAAGCAGGAGGCGATCCGCCAGCGGCTGATCGGACACATGGTCAAGCCCAAGGCGAACGTCGCGATGGGAAGACGCCTGCTGCGTGTCCTCTTTGCCATGGTCCGCGACGGGACGGCCTACCAGGGCCAGGAGCCCACCGGACACGAGCGGGCGGCCAACAAGGCCCGGCTCAAGCAACAATCTGCTAAGCAACAACCTGTCAAACAAGAAGAGGAGATGATCCTGGCATGACCAGCGGTTCGGCGGAACGCTTATGACATCAATAGTTCTTGCAGCCATGCAAGACGATGTCTCGTCAATCTGGAGACCGCGACTCGGCTTCATTCGGCCCGGCAGGCATTGGTTCGAATCGGACGCCACTGGCGTCGGATTCGGGTTCTGCTGGTGACTGCGACAGTGTGAATTCGGCCCGGTTGACGCGAACAAGGTTTTATTCGGCTCGGAACACACGGCCTGGCATTGCGACCCGTCCGTCCGATGACCGCATAGAGATGAATTCAACCGCCGCATCGCGCCGCCCGCGCGGTGCCGGATGGCAGCCACGGTTCCGCCGAGAACGACAAAGACTTGGGGGCTCTGCCCCCAAACCCCCGCCTCGTTAGCCTCCCCGCCAAGGGCGCAGGGGGAGTGCGCGAAGCTGATCGGAGAGAGCAATGAACGGAACTTAGCAATCAAGCCGTCTCGCCGTTGACAAGAAGCCCCTTCAGAGATGAAAGCTGATTTGGATCTTCGCCTGAGGCAGCGCTGCGGCTCAACAAGAGTAAAATCGCGTGCTCGTTTCCGCATCTATGCACCTAATTCATTTTAACCTTGGATCACCCAACGACACCACGTCCCAGTCGAAGCCATCTCCTCCGTCGCTCACCACCAATGTCAAAAAATGCGAAGCGGGTTCGATGGGAACGTCAACATCGAATGGCGGGTCCATGCGATGAATCAGCTTGTGTGCACGGAGATCGCCATCCACAAATATCCAAAGCTCCGATCGATCGGAGACTATTGCACCGATCACTGGTTCGGCATATGCATTCATATTCACGCAACGGGCGACGAGATGCGAGAATGGCCGGTCGGGATGAGCGGTGCGCAGTGCATTGAGATCGAACGTGATTCCTTTATTGGCATGAAGTTCGAGTAATCGGTGACCCGGCGCCGGGTAGCCATTCTCTTTGGTCATACCAGTGGTAGGCGAATCGCCACCCAGCAGATGCTGGGCGGATCCGGGCCAAATGTTTTGATACGCAAGGTTGCTCGTGGGCGGGAAAATATACTGGTGGCCGGCAGCGTCGACTGTGTCAGGCGTCGGCCCACCATGCGGGATGAAGACACCCAATGGCAGGGAGGGGCAGGGGTGGAACTTTCCGTCTCCGCGAATCGTTGGTTCGGGCCCGGGGTTCATGCCTGCCGGGACTTTCACCGGCAAGGCTTTGCCAGTGGCCATATCGATCCCGCTATTTGACCGTCCCTGCGTCCCGTCTCCGCCGGCGATGACGTCCACAAGGTCGATTGCCGGGACGTCCTGCACAAAATTCCCCGCGTGGCACTCAATCGTTTGCGCCGAAGTGGCGCCGACATCGACGCGTGCCGCGTGGTCTGCCGAGAAGAGCAGCGCTGCGCCACCGGCGGTGGGCGTTACTTCAACCGTGCCGCGGATGACATGCGTTTCGGTATTTCCGGCGTCGTCCACGATGACGCCGAACTCTGTCCCCAGATCGACGGTGCGCGAGGAGGGAGTCTGAATGGTAAATCCGTGGGCAGTGGCAGGTACGCTTACCGTAATTTTGCCCAGTTCAAGCGCGACGCTGTTCTGAGATTGAAGCTGGAAATGCGCCGGGCCTTCAACGACGAGTGAAACGCCGTTATTAAGGCGTATCTCGGCCAGCCCGCTGGCCAGTTGCAGCGGTCCAGCAGGAAGGGGCTGCCCGTCGTGTGGTGGCTGAACTGCATTGTCCCAAACGGCCGAGGCGCTGGCGACCAGAGCTCCGCCGGGTTTGGCGGGGCGAAGGACTGACCAGAGTACGATGCCGGCCAGAATCGGGATCGCGATCGCAGCGGCGATTTTCCAGTACCGATGACGCAAACGCGACGTCGATGGTTCAATGCGAGTCGGTACCGTTGCCACCGGAGGGGTCTGCGCCTCCGCTTCATCATTGGCTGGAAGCGATATAGCGGGGAGGATCATCGCGTCATGGAGCGAAGTGCCTGATGATGCCGCCTCTTCCAAAAGCCGGCGGCCAAGGAACAGTTCGCGAAGATCCTGGTGCAACCGCGCGGCATCGACCAGAAGGCGGGCGTTGCGACGGTTCTGCTTCACCCATGCCGACAACTCTGCCGCCCCGGCTTCATCGAGGATGCCGTCGAAGTGTTCGTCGAGAAGTGCCATCGGGTCCTTCATGTCAGCTCGATTCCAGAACTGAGCCGCGCCTCAATACAGACCCGCAGCGCCGCCCGCACGCGGTGGAGCGCGACCTTCACCGCGCTGACGTTACTCCCCATCGCCCCGGCGATCGCGCCCGGCTTCATATCATCCTGGTAGCGCAGTTCGATGAGCCGGCGCGCCTTGGAAGCCAGCCGCTTGAGACAATGCTCCATGGCCTCGCGGCGCGGCCCCTGGTCCTGGCGAACCTCCTGATGCACCTCGGCGAGGATCGACAGCGCCTCTGAGTCAAAGACCAGTTTGTCGCGGGTCTGACGGCGATGAAAATCCAACGCCTTATGACGGGCGATCCCAATGACCCACGCGTTAAACGACTCGGGGACGCTGCGGGATGGGTCGTGAGACAACACCGCCGCCGCGACCTCCTGCAGCACGTCTTGTGCGTTATGGAAGTCCGATACAATCAAGGAAATAAACGAAGCAACCAGCGGCTGTGCCGCAGCCCATTTCCTGGCAACATCCTCGATTGATTCATTCATTCGGACACTCGAATGCGTCTCTGGGACGCAAGGCCAACGTCATCGACGCATCATACTGCCTGCAGATACGTCGCAGCCAACCTTCCAATCGTTACACAAAAATGGCATCGGCGAAGAATCTGACGGGGAAACCGAATTCTCAATTTTTTGTAACGATTCGGGTGCCGCCTGCGACATAGGGGAGAACGGCGGGTTGTGCATCGCCGTGGGCAGTTCGAATAAAACCGGCGGAGAGACATGCAAGTTCGCAACGGATTCATCGGCGGCAGAACCATTTCCCCCCAATTGGCTCGCCGCAACAAGACAATGAGACGGCTTTCGCTGGCCGCGGCCGCGACGTTGTCCACTGTTGTAAGCAGCGTGGGAGCGAGCGCGAACACGGCCAACAGCGTCCTCAACGGTTCAGCCGACTTGACGAGCAATGGAAGCTTTAGTGGTGGTGCGCCACTCACTTCCAATGACATCCAATTCACCAATACCACCTATTCCCCCACGGCATTCACGCTGAATGCCCCCTCGTTCAACCTGAACATCGGCACGCTTAATGACTTGGACGCGACGCAAACGCTTAGCATCAACAACACCAACGGCAGCGGCACCAGCACGATCACGCTCAACGGCGGCAACAACTCGGTTTCCGGAATCGCAGGCGACCTCCTATACATCGCATCCGGCGGCAACCTTGCCATCGGCAACGCCAGCACCGGCACTTTGAATCTTACTCTCGCTGCCGGGGGTAACTTTGACATCGCCGGCACGGCAACCATCGCCTCGGTGATTTCCGACTCCGGCGCCGGATTCACGAAAACCGGCACGGGCACGCTCACACTCTCCAACACGGAAAGTTATACCGGCCCTACCACCATTAACGCCGGTACGCTCACGCTCACCGGCTCCCTGAGCTCAACGGCCCTGAACTTCGGTGGCGGGACATTCAATTACTCGAAAGCCGGCACGAACTCGCAATCCTTTACGACCACGACGATCAACGCGGGCGGGCAATCCGCTATCAATATCACCGTCTCCACCGACACGCTCAATTTGGGCAATTTGACGCAGACCGCGGGCAGCGGCGGCACCGTCAAATTCACCACAACGGGGAACATTACCACCACCAGTTTGGATGTGAACGGCGGGATGATTGGCGGCTGGGCGGTGATCGATAACGGCAACAGCACCTACAGTTGGGCTCACAGCGGCAGCAGCAGCGGCACCTATACCATCACGGCCGCCGCCACGACAACAACCGCCTCATCGACCGCGAACTGGGTGGGCGATGGCCTGAATACCACCGGCGGAACGATCAACACGCTGATCGAAAACGGCAGCGGCGACATAACGATTAACGGCGCGCTGACGCTCGCCAGCGGTGGCCTCATCGATCAAGGTGCCAATAGTAAGTGGATCAAGGGAAGCGGGAATATCACGTCCGGCCTGACCAGCGGTGAATTATTTCTTTACAATCCCAATACAGCGCTGACGGACAGCGAGATCCAGGTTCAAATCGTTGATGGTTCGCACCCAACGATCCTGGTCAAGAATGGTCCGGGTCTGGCGATTTTGACCGCGTCGAACACGTACAGCGGCGGAACGACGCTCAACGCCGGCACACTGCGATTGAACAACAATTCCGCACTCGGTACAGGCAATGTCACCCTGAGCGGCGGCACCCTGCAGATGAACACCGTAACGTTGGGCAATAATCTCATTGCCGCCGCCGGCACCTCGTCAACGATCGACATCATTGGGGGTTCAACCATCAACGGCAATTTGACCGGCAGCGGAGGTGCGACGATTCAAAACTCGAGCGGCACCGCTCTATCCGTGTTTCTCGGCAGCGGGGTGAACTGGAGCGGATTCACAGGTACGTTGACCTACAGTACTTCCGCCGGGACTCAAAAAACTGTCAACGTCTTCGCACCAACTACCACTCTCGACCTTTCCAATGCGAGTGTTGTCTTCAGCAATAGCGGCAACAACGCGAGTTCCAGCTTCCGTGTCAGTGGCGGCGAGACCGTGAATTTTGGTTCTCTCGCAGGTTTCGGCTATCTCCAGGATGCGGGTAATCTCGCTATCGGGAATCTGAATGCGAGCACGACGTTCAGCGGCATTATCCAGGACAACGGCTCGTCGGGCGCGTTAATAAAGGTCGGATCTGGGACGCTGACCCTGTCCGGCGCAAGCAGTTATACGGGCGCGACTACAGTGAGTGCTGGAACATTGACGTTGGCGACCGGCGGCTCCGCTGGCACCATTCGAGGCACGCTCACTATTAGTTCTGGAGCGGTTGTTAGCCTGACTGCCAATGATGCGCTTGGGTACAGCAGCGGCACTTCGGTGCCCACGGTGAACATCAACGGCGGCACCCTCAACAACTCGGTCAACACCAATAACAACGGTTTCATCACCAACTTCGTGCTCACCGGCGGAACGATGTCGCAAACCGGCGCGTTCGATGGAATGCACGGCTACAACTTCAGCTCGGGATTCGGGATCACCACCAACGCCAGTGCCACGACATCAACCATCAGCGCACCGCTCGTCATTCGCAGCGGGACATTGGGGTTCAGCGTGGCCAAAGGTGCCGCCGTAACCGATCTAAACGTGAGTGGCGTGATCGCGGAGAATGGCGGATCGGGAATCTCCAAGACGGGCGCCGGCACCATGGCGCTGTCGGGGCAGAATCTTTATGCCGGCGGAACAACCATATCGGCTGGCACAATTCGCGCTAACAATGCCACCAGCTCAACTGGCAACGGCAGCGTGACGGTGGGGATAGGCAACGGCACCGCCTATACCGGCGGCATTCTTGGTGGAAATGGCACCGTCAAAGGAGCGGTCACCCTCACCGGAAATGCCGCTGCCAGGAATGGCGGCATCATCACCGCGGGAGCGGACGCCCTCACCTCGGGAAAGCTCACCACGGGTAACGAGACATGGAACGGCGGTGCGGCCTACGAATGGAAGATCGCCGCGCTGGGAACCACACCGGCGGCGCCCGGAAGCGGCGCCAGCGGTACGCCTGGCGTGAACTGGGACGACATCAGCATGAGCGGGCTGACCGTCTCGTCGGGCGGATCAAATCAGCCGTTCACGATCGCGGCCGCCAACCTCAGTCCTCTGACAACCGCCAGCAACACGAGCACCTATAGCTGGATCATCGGACAGTCCAACACCATTCCATCGCTGCCGGGAACGTCCGCCGGCTCACTGACCACAACGTCCGGCACCAGCACCGCAAATCTGCTGACGACGACTCCCAGCGGCAGCGGCAGCAACGTCTTTGCCCTCGACACATCCAACTTCGGCAGCGGCCTGACGATTAATGGTGCCACGCCGCCCACAGGCATCTTCTCGCTGGAGTTTGTCAATGTCTCCGGTACCTACGATCTGGTCCTCGATTACAACGCCGCTCCCGAACCCGGCTCGGCGATGCTGATGCTCGCCGGCGCGCTGCCGATGCTGAGCGCCCGCCGCCGGCGGAGCAGAGAACTTCCAGGGATATAGGCCTTGCAGAATTCCCGTGTGGGACCGGTCGGGTTAATTCACGCCCGAACGTTCTTCCACAATTGTCAAGTATGATCCTGCGACCGAGAGCTGCCGTCGATGATCGATCAGACCTTCCCCGCCCGATGCCCTGCTGGGTCAACGTCACAACCGGCCGGTCGGAGTTTCTTTCTGCGGCTGAGAATTGCCCTGGCATTACTTGCGATTGGGATCATCGCCCCCGGGGCGGCGGCGGCTAGCGACGAGCAAATCCGCAACGCGATGAACCGGGCGAAGGATTATTTGTACAGCGTCCAGCAGCCCAGCGGACTTTGGGAATATCCGGGATTGCCCCACCAGTCGGAGGGCGGCCTGACGGCCATCGCAACTTACGCATTGCTGGCAGATGGGGAGAGTTCGTCATCGGCGCGCTTGGCGAAGGCGATCCAATACCTCATGCATCTAAAATCGGACAATGTCTATGTTCTGGGCGTGCGCGCCCAGATATGGTCGTTCCTTGGCGAGAACAGGGAGTTGCGCAGCCTCGAAGTTAAGGACGCCGCTCACCTCACAAGCCTGATCAAAGCAGCAGGCGAGGCGCGCGGCCTGTTTCACTATCCGAATATGCCGCCGGACACATACGACCACAGCATCAGCCAATATGGGGTGCTGGGTTTGTGGGCGCTGGCGCAGGATGACGCCGAAGTTGGCATGGCCACCTGGGACGCGATGGACCAGGCGTGGCGCCGCCATCAAAGCCAGGCCGGGGGATGGGCCTACATCATGCACGGGGGCGGGAATGGGGGGGACGATAGCGTTCCCATGACCTGCGCCGGCGTCGCCACGCTGTTCATCACCCACGACTATGTTCACGCCGCCGAGGAGCGCGAATGCAATGGCAACCCCAGGGACGCCAATATCGAGCAGGGAATGAAATGGATCACGCAGAATTTCGATCATATCTACACCGGGGACCGCAATAGCCGCGACTACATTGCCCATCTGTATGCGCTCTACGGAATCGAGCGCATCGGCGTCGCGTCGGGATACAAGTATCTCGGCAACATCAACTGGTTTGAGAGCGGCTCCAACCACCTCGTGTCAGATCAAAAGCCTGACGGATCTTTCGGCGATCCAACACAGATCTGGGGGATGAACGTCCGCAACATTCCGGGAACGGCATTCGCGCTGCTCTTTCTCAGCAACGGCAACGCTCCGGTCGTGATCGACAAACTCACCTACGCCAGCATTCCTCCGCAAAAGGGCGCACAGCCGGTGCCCGATCACTGGAACCAGCGCCCCCGCGACATGTTCAACCTGAGCCACTGGATGTCGGCCCAGACGGAAACCCCGCTCAAATGGAACATCGTCTCCCTCGCCACGCCAGTTGCGGAACTGCACGAGGCGCCGATTGTCTACCTGGCCGGCTCCCTGCCCCTGGCGCTGAGCGACGGCGACATCGCCAGGCTCCGCCAGTTTGTCGAGGAGGGTGGAATGCTTCTAGCCAATGCCGACTGCGGCAGCAAATCCTTTACGCAATCGTTCAAAGGCGCCTGCTCAAAAATGTTCCCCAGGTACGAATTTCGCGAGCTGCCGGGAAATCATCTCATCTTTACCAACGAGCAGTACCCGACGAAGAAATGGCCGAACAAACCGAGACTTTTGGGACTCAGCAACGGGGTTCGCGAACTGGTCATCCTGGCGCCCGAGCAGGACCCCTCACGCGTCTGGCAGGTGCCCTACCAGGGGAACGTGATCCCCTACGGAATGGGAGTGGACATCCTCGAATATGCCACCGAACGCACCGGCATCCGCTACAAGCGGAATTCCATCCACATTGAGGTGAACCCCGCGATAGCCACCACGCGCAGCTTGCAAATCGCGCGAGTTTCCTACGCCGGCAACTGGGACCCCGAGCCCGGCGCCTGGCGCAACATGTCCGCCATCAATCACGACGTCGATAAAATAGACGACAAGTTCACCACCGTCGAGCTGGGACATGGCCAGCTCGATCCCGGCAAATTCAAGCTGGCAACTCTTACTGGGACTGCCCAGGTGGACTTCACCGCCCAGCAGTGGGACGAGATCAAAAACTTCGTCAACCGCGGCGGGACGCTGCTGATCGACGCGGCCGGAGGTTCTTCGGCGTTTGCCGATTCCATGGAAACCGGACTGAGCAGCGCGTTCGGTCCGGCGGCGGATCAGCTGAAAATAACCATCCCGGATGACGATCCCCTTCATCCGCCCGGGCTGGGCGATCGTCCGATTTACCGCGCCTTCGCCCAGAAGGTGCTCGGCGGGACCAGAAGCCTGCGGCTGCGCGTCATGAAAATCAACAACCAAAACGCCATCATTTTCAGCCGCGAAGATCTCACCAACGGCCTGGTTGGCGAAGATGTGGACGGCGTGGTCGGCTACACCCCCGAAGTCGCCACGCGCATCGTGGGAATGATCGTGCTGAGCGTGACGAAATAGGCGGCCATTAGTCTGGGAGTAACTGTTTACCGTGGTGACATCGCCGAGAATCGCAGCCGCCTGGTTCGGCCGGTTCGCCGGCACGCGAATCATCGGTTTGGTTTTTCTCGACGAATTCGGTGCCAATACCAAGATGCAGCGGACGCACGGTCGCGCGGCACCGGGTGCGCGAGTGGTCGACAGCGTTCCCCACAGTCATTTTAAAACCATCAGCACCATCGCGGCCTTGTCGACCAAAGGCATCATCGCGTCGACCAGTTTTGATGGTGGCACCACTGCCGCGAAGTTCGTTGAGTTTCTCGGCAACGAATTAATCCCGGTCCTGCGCAAGGGTCGGGTCGTGGTGCTGGACAATCTTGCCGCACATAACGACCGGCGGGTTGACGAATTGATCGAGAAGGCAGGCTGCCGCGTGTTGCGGCTGCCACCGTATTCACCGGATTTCAATCCGATCGAGAACGCAATCTCGAAGGTAAAAAACATTTGCGGAAGCTGGCCAAGCGGACAGTTCCGGGGTTGCTCCAAGGGATCGCCGAGGCGCTGCCAGCGGTGAGCCCGGCCGACGCCACGGCTTTCTTCGCACATTGCGGCTACGCTACGAAGAGCCGCAAGCCGCTCTAAGTCGCCGGCTCGCACACAAAACACAGCAATGCCCGCTCGATTGTTTCCACGAGCCCGGCCACGAAGTGCGCGACGGTCATGTGAATTGCTGTCGAGCCGTTGATCGATCTCGGGCTGGCAACAGCCGCGGCAGCGCCAGCCGGCAGCGCGGTCGAACGCCGCGGCTCCAAGACTTTGAAGAAACTCGTGCATCAGGCATGTTTCGCCTCCGTGGGATGGGGAAGCATTTTTTTTAAGGTTCTTTCCTCCCGAACTCAAATGCCCCAATATCGAGCGGGCCGGCCGTCGCACGCTTCTCGCTGGCGCAGGGGTGAAGGTATTGGAACGCTGGCGTCAGGTCGAAATTGTCGGCCTTGCCAGGGTCGATGGCCCTGTCGATCGCGGGCGAGCCGTGCTTGAGGTGGTAGTCGTACCCGCGTGGGGACACAAAGCCGGCTTCATCGAGAGACTTTAGCAATAGGTTGCCGCCGGCGTCCGGCTTGGGGCTGTTGGTCAGCGGGATCCTGCCGACGCAGAGATTGTTGCGAATCACCGGCACAAAATCCCCCGCCACATGCTGCACGTTGACGAAGAACGCGCCGCGCGCCGGTTCTCGTAAACCATGGTATTGTTCACCACGAATAGAGCGTTCCGCTTGTACTTGATCCCCTCCATGCCGTAAGCGATCACGCGCGTGTTCTGAGCGTTTGCCCCCTTCTGGAGGATATTGCCGACCATGACGACGTAACCCCCGTTGGGAAAGTCGGCCACAGCGCTGCCGGTGCCGTTTTCGTCAGTCAGACGGTTGTAGAGGATCCAGTTTTCCTGAGCCCGGCTCTTCAGCAGATGACCCTCGATCGCGTCGGTGGAGTAGTTGTACTGGAAGACCAGCTTGGTGCATTTCTCGCCGATATAGAGCGAATGGGTTGCCGGCTGTGCGACGGGGCCACAACGCGCAAATTCGCAGCCTTCAATGAGCATCTCGCCGTTGCCGCCGAGCAGGCCATTCTCGCAATCGTAGAATCGGCAGTTGCGCAGGGTGAGATTGAGGCCTTCCGCCCGAATACCTGAGCCATTGCGGTCAGGGACGCGGGCACCGGAAAACTCAATGTTTTCGACGGTGATGTCACCACCGGCGGCGATCCAGATGGCCTTGCCGCCAGCGTTCTTGCCATCGGCGGGGATTTTCACGGGTTGTCTGCCCATCCCACGAATCAGAAGCTTATTAGTTTGAATGATGGCGACGTCACCCCTGTATTCGCCGGCCGCGATTTCAATGACATCGCCTTCCGCGGCGGCGGCAAACGCCTGCGAAGGCTTGGCGAACTTCTCGCCCGGCCCGACCTTGAGGGTGTCCGCTGATGTGATGCCAGCAGCCGTCAACAGCACCATGAGTATGCCGGCATAGAAACGCGAGCGGCGCATCAGCACTCTCCGTTGTCGTTCGATGGAACCAGATTAATCAACGCCACGCGCCTTCAACCATGTCGGCGCTTCTTCTGACCGTTGCCGCTTCGCTTCCAAATCATGCAACTGCACTTGCAATTCGCGCACGGCCTCTTTGGCCGCTACCACTTTCGCCATCAACGGATCGCTATCGGAGAAGTCATTCACGACCATGCGGGCGTGCAGCTTGACCAGCCTCACGAGGGTTGGCGTGAGCCACGAGGAGATTTTCTGCGCTTGCCAGGCTGATACCTCATCGGATCGCATGCATGGAGTCTACGTCGAAACGGCCCGGCGGGAATCAGGATTAGTTTTGCATCTGTTAAATGCCGTGCGGTCGAATATGCGTGCTTTGACGTCAATTCAACTCTGCGGAACTGCTGAAAGCTCGAAAACAGTCGTCAAGCATGGCACGATGTGCGTATAGCATGGTATTTCATTTTCACGGAAAGCTCTTTTATCCTCCGGGCTGCCGAAGAATTGTCGATCCGCGAGCGACAGCCTGCAGCGCAGACAAGCTCGAAGAAGTGTACGTGGAAATGAAGTCGGCTTTGCTCGAACACGGAACGTTTAGGATCGTCGCCGATGGTTGGCTCGCCGCCACGTTTTTCAGGTGCGGAGATACGGCTGGTTACATGCGCCTGTCCCAAGCCGAAGATGAAGAGCAGCCGCCCCTTCATGCTTTCGCTGTCTTCATGTCTGGGCTCGACGCAACGGATGATCGTGCTGCACTTGAATCCATATGCAATGAGCAAGTTTTAAACTCGATCCCCCCCGAAGCATTTGCGCTGCCAGCTGCAGATGAGTGCCCGTATGCCGCCCTGTACTTTGCGAATCAACGATCCCTCGATTGTGCCCCGCTGTACGACATGATTAAAGTCGCATATGCAGCCTTCTTCGACCAATTCGGGATGGGCGCAACCAGGTGATTGGGCGTCCAGGAGGGCGGCAATCACTTCATCGCCGTCGCCTGCACTCCATCGCCAATACTTACTCCGAAACAGGTGGAATCCGCCGTATTTTTCAGCGGCCGCTGGACACGGTTTCCAACTCTGTACCCTACGATCTAGCGCGACGTGCCGAAGAGCACGCGAAGCCGAGCGATTGGAACAGCGGCGCATTGGTTCGCGGCGTATCCACCGCGCCACCAATGAACCTAACCGCCGCGCCCATTGCATCCATCAAAGCGGCCCCGCTTCAAAAGCCAAGATTAGCTCGTGGCCCTTCTTGGCCGCCCACAGTATCAAAAACTGGTTTTTGGATTGGTGTGGTGGAACTTCGCCCGGCCTCCCTACGTTCGATTCATCGCATCAAAAGAAGCATTTGTGTAAATAGCCCGCGAGCTGTTGCAAGGCTCGCAGTCGCCAAAGAATTGCAGTTTATCCTTCCGCACCCGCTCGCGATAGCAGCCTGCGAGGCGATGTGAGGCTGTTATGACAAGGTGGTCCATCTTCATTATCCTGCACCTCGTTGCCCTGTTGCTGGCCTGCACAGCGTTTACTCTCATCACGGCCCCGTTGGGTCGTTCGGATCTCAGTTGGACCTTTTTTTCGTATGGATACAGCAATGGATGGGGCTACGAGTACCACAGCGAATACTCACTCGCTCAGGTCCTTGCTTACCTCGTCGCCTATGCCGCTGGCGCGGTGTTGTACGCCTTCCTGAAATCTCCGCCCCTGGTCAGGCGGCTGGCCATGATCGTCTGCCTCGTCGGAACTGCTTCGTTCATCATAGAACTATCTCACTGGTTCATTGATCACCATCTCTCCTTGATCGCCTCCGCGCCCGCTCTACTGCTGATCAGCGGAGTATGGACGTTGATTTCGCAAATGAGTGCATGGCGCTTCCAGTCGGCCAGTGTTTCGGAGCCACAGACTGATAACGGCCATCTCACGGAAACGTATCGTTAATTCGACGGCGGCTGAGCGGCTGAGGGGGTTGCTGGCGTCTGAAAGAGCCGGATGATATGCGTGATGAAGCGATTCTGACGGTCAGTCCCTCTGCGAGGAGCAAAGTATTCGTCATCGTTTCATTTCCCTCCTGCTCGGCCTTTTCTTCGCCGGACACGCATTTGCCGGAGGACAGGCTGCGACGACTCAGCCGATCCAGTTCACGGCAGAGGTGCCGCTCGTGAGCGACAATTCCTGTCTCGTGCAACGGTTCCGGATCGAGCTGCCGAAAGGAACGCCCGACGGCTTTGTGACCCTTCAAACCGGCAAAGACACCAACAGCCCCACGACCAGCGGCTGCAAGTATCCGTCGGCCAGCGACGGTGCGCAGACGATCGTCATAACGGTGGTGGCGCTGGTGGACCGAGGGCAGTGCACGTTTCACATCGACCTGGTCAATCTGAGTAAGCTCCAGGCATTTAGCGTGCCGGAGGACGCGAAGCTTGGGGAGCTTGTGCGCCTCGACGCCCGCAGTGGAATGCGTGAAATCGAAGAAAAGATCAAACTGGGCCAGTACCACGGCACGCCGCTGATCGTGAGCGTCAGTCCCAAGGCCTACCACGAGGCAAATCCGCACACGACCCCACGGAGCGGCGCCTATGATCCCAAGTCGCCCCCCGCGGGAGATGGAAAGTGAGCGAGCGTCACACGTCCACGCCGATCCAGTACGCACCGTCGACGTCCGGCGTCAGCCGGCGATCGTTTCGGCTAATGCTCCTGCTCACCCTGATCAACACGGTCATGCTGGGCGTCTATGTTGTCGGCCCCGGCCTTAACGGTTGTGCTCGCCAGCAGTGGGCGGATTTCCAGCGGCGGCAGGCCGAGCGAAAGGTGCAAGCGCAACGCGCGATCGTTCGAGCGGCGTATCTGCCGGCCCAGCAGCAGTGCATGGATTACCTCGCCCCGCCGGGGACGCTGTTGTACGCGGAGGACCCCGATGGAATCGGGCGCCTCATGGCCGCGGGGCCGGTGAACCAGATTTGCCAATTTGACACGATCAACCGGCCAAAGGAGATGGTGTCGGTACCGGTTGGCGCGCTGGCGCCGCCGTTCACCGCGAGCATGCCGACCACCGTCACGGTGCCCGACACGCTATTTCATTCCGGCCCGCTGTTCAATCAGCCGCATACGACGATGCTGGTCCTGCACCAGTGTCGCACGGCCGCTGGGGTGCGGCTGGTAGTCGTCTACGTCTCGTGCTCGCAGAATTGTTCTGAGCTCGTTCACAGCTCGATTAACAAGTACGGTTCGGATGATAGTCTCTTTTGCAATTACGCGTTGCGGACCAATCGGCAACTCGTGGGTGTAGCGCTGAAGCCGGCAACGTCTGACGCCGATTTGGCCGTCCTGAGCGACTGTTCCCTGTTCCTGAACGCCGGCGCGACCTTGATCACTAACAGCGGGCAACAAAAAGGCAACGTGACGGTGGACTACGCGGGTCAGCTCAGACTGTTCGCCGGCCAACCCGACCCCACCGACCCGGCTCGGTTCCACATTCCCTATGAGTTCGACGCTGTTGGCGGCTTTATCGACGGCAGGCTGACGGTGGACGATCAGATTCAGCTCGCCCCGGATCGCTATCTGGCCGACAAGGAGACGCAAATGCGCGCGTTCGTCGTACCCTCCCCAGACGAGCGCAGAGCCACCGGGCGGCCTCGCTGACCATCAAGGCTCATTTCACAGGACGATGAACGAACTCTTCGTCAAAGCGAGCCTGGAGTCGCCGCGGCGCGCGGCACTACACAGACGTCGTTTACCCTTCGAAAGCGTCCTCGTGACCAATGTACGTCCGCCACTGCGGAACGCACAAGTTATACACCTGGCGGATAGCGTTCCGGGTGAACGCCACAAACTTGCGGATGCCGTCCAGTTCAAGGACCGGACGGTACGGCGAATAGTATGCCCTGCCCGTCTGTAGGTAGCGATGCGCGAGCGTGGAACAGACGGCGACGAGGTAATCTCGCTGGAGAACCACACGCACGTCGTTGTCGATCAGTAAGTCGGACAACACCGACTCCGGCATCAGCCCGTAAAGCTGCAGACCAAGCTTGTATATCAGCTTCACCGCTGGAGGCTGGCGATCCCGTCCAATGAGCGGCAGTTCGGCGAACAGGGAACCGAATCGCCCCTGCTTGACGGCGCGGAGCAGATCGCGGTCGGCAGAGTTAAAGCTCGGCCCGTCAAACCGCACCCGTCGGATCGCATCTTCGAGGGCCTCAAGCAGACGCCGCGGAGCTGCAACGGGCTGAATCAGCCACCGGGGAAACGCGTCCCGGTAGGCCTGTTCTTGGCGCTCACGCAGGCGCTGCTCATGTCGCAAGCGATTTCACCTCGCCGGCAGACAGCGGCCCTCGATAGATGCGGAAGTCGTCCACCTTGCCGTTCAAATATGGGTCTCGGACAAATTGGGATTTGCCGGTGCAGTTCTCCGTGGTGGGACCGAGGCAAATGGGGGAAAACGCCATGTGGGTGTTTTCTCCGGCCGCTTCGCCATTGACGTAGAGGGAGGGCCGCGGATCGTGACGATCAGCGCGACGCCGACTGTCATTCGTCACCTGTCTCATCGTCACCTCTCAGCTACGGCCGCCCAGACGCTTTTGCCCTCACCGCTGAATTGCACGCCGACGATCGTGTCGACCGGAGAAACGATCCGATCGATGCCGCGGACTACCATGCCTCCTTTGTCATCGGCTGCAAAATTCAGACTCTTGCCGCCGATGACGCTGTATGTTTTGACGACGCGCAAATCACCCAGTGGCGGCACGCGCAATGCGTCGCCGCTATAAGCTTTTAGCAGGTGGAGGTAGACGGTGTTTCCGCTGTAGCAGCAGCCGTACTGTCTGTCGACCGGTTCCCACGGACCGCCGCGCGTGCCGTAGACGGCCTTGCCTGCCTTCGCCAGCCAAACGCCCACTTCCCGCAGCCGTTGCTGTTCCAGTTCCGGAATTACCCCGTGACGGTCGGGAGTGACGTTCACCAGCAATACCATGTTTCGCACCACGCAATTGGCCAGATAGCGAATGATCTGGTCGCGCGTCATCACATGACTCTGGCCGATCGCCGCAGCGCCGACTTCCATGGCTCCGTATTCAGATTGGCCTTGAGCGCCTCGAGATCCGCCTTCGAGAGCGTAATCCCAGGATGCAAAAATTCCGCAGCCGTGCTGGCGCGACACAGGCCCAGCATCATCACCATAACGACCAGGATTGAATTATTCCTAATCATGACTGCCTTGCACTGTCACGCTGCTCATCGGGGCCGTAGATCAGCGGGAACGAGTCCGGATCGAGACTGTACAAACCGGATCACCATCACTCGTCGTCAAAAGAACCGCTCCGTCTTTTCCGCCTCCCAGCGAGAGCGTGTGATTCTGAAGCTGCCGCCCGTCTGCAAGCGGGGCTTTTATCGTTCAGTGACGCCGGTCGCGCCGGCAAAAACGGCTGGATAACTTATTTTTGGGGCGGCTACAGGGACTTTTCGAAGATGTCGAGACCGCGCTGGGCAGTTTGGCGTGTGGTGGTCAGGGCCGGGAAGAGCATGAGGACGTCTTCTTCGGCGGACACGAGCAGGTCATAGAGACCGAACTCTTCTTTGATCATCTTTGCACTTTTGGACGTGGTGATCAGCGCGCCATAGCCGCCGGTGGTGGCCTTAGCCATGCACAGGACGACCGGCTCGTGGTCAAAGTGCTCTCAGGCGAAGAGTTTAATGAGCTTGGTCATTGCTGTTTTAAATTTACGTTGTCAAAGCTCGCTGCAACAACCTTATCACTGTTGGAACCGACTGCGAACCCGATATAGCAATCGGTATTCATTTGAACGGTCCGTGGCTTGCCAACCATAAACCAGGTTGTTCCATTGATAGACTGATATGCGGTGAAGGTGTCGCCGACCCGCTTCAGGCAAAACCACGTTGGCTGCTCAGGGGCGGTGTACGCATTTCCGTTCTGCCAATGCATGTCATCTCCATCCAGGATGCGCGATGCGAATTTGGCCTCGCGGAAGCCGGAGTCCCCGGAGACCATGGCGAGTGTCTTTGTGCCCGGGTCGAGAGATTCCCGGATCATGATGCCGACTTTCTGCAACTGCCCGCCGCAAAACTTCACGCCAGACCGTCGCGCACTGAATGTGATGTTTCCGGTTGCTTTTCTGCAAACGAAGCAGAATCCGTCGGCCTTGCCGCCGATGTGCTCGCCCGTGCCCCGGATCACAAACGTCTGGTTGCCGACGTCAGCATATTCAGCCTCGCCCGGCCGGCTGCATTTTCCGATGTCGGTCTGCTGCCAGTCCGCTGGAAGCTTGCCGGCGCTGCGAGGTGTTGCTTCTGCTGCAATCGAGTTACCGCTGGACCCGGTCTGATTTTTCGCCGAGACGACGTAGAAATAGGTGGTATCGTTGGTCACGCTCTGGTCGTCATAGACCGGATATGCTCCGATGTAAGACGCAATCGTCTGGTAGGGACCTCCACGTTGGGTTCCGCGTTGCACGATATAACCGTTAGCTGTTTCCGACGGTTTCCAGGAGAGACACACGCGTCCGATGCTCGCTTGCGCGACCAGCCCAGGAGGAACCGGCGGAGCCTGCGCCGGCGGATACGGTGAGTCGGCGGCGTTGAGCGTAAACGTCAGCGTCCCGAATCCGAAATTATCGTCATGTTCGAAGCCTTCCGGCCGGTAGACTTCTGCCATCGCTTTGAGGTTAGGAGCTTCCAGCCCTTTGAGCACGACATAATGGTTATAGATCATCTCCCAGATCGGGCGCTGCAGCCGCCCGCGCCCCCACCAGGTTTCTTCTGACGGCCAATAGTTATTCACGTTGTCGGCGTTGTTGTAGAAGGTGAACGGCACGGGCTTCCAGAGGTTGTACGCTGCGGTGTATTCCGCCGCGGCCAAAAAGCGATTGTCGTCGTACCCGTACAGATCCAGTCCCTGGTTCCAGGCGATCTGACAGAACGTGCCCATCATCCCGATGCCGAGTTGGGCGTGTTCCTGGTCGCGCCCGGTTTCCTGCCACTGCCCCAGCCCGCCGGGATAGAGGAACGGCACCGCGTGTTTGATGCTGCCGTTGCCCGCTCCATTCTTGAAATACTCGATCGCCTCGTCGAACTTGGCGCGGTCATCGCACAAAACACCGATCGCGAGGATCCCGTCCATGTTGCACAGATCCCAGTTTGCCCAGTAGTGACTCACCGGCGTCCCGGAATGATGCACGAGAAACTCGTGGCACGAGGGATAGAGATACTGCTCCATCATCGCCTTGAAGTGCGCAAGTCGGCGCGATCCCAACCCGGATAATCCCGTAGCGTTTCGCCAGCCACGGCAAATTCGTAGATCGGAATGCCGACCAGACCTCCGCCGGAAATCGTATTCACGCGCGCGGACCAGTCGTTGCAGATCCGTACCGCGCAGTCCGCGTAAGCAGTCTCGCCCGAAACGCGCCATCGCAGCGTGTTGAGATAGGCGGCGACCGCGTCAGCCGACGCGCGCTGCCTGAAGTCGCCCATGTTGGCAAGCGGCGCCGCCCTGTAAGTATTGCGGGCCTTCGGGTGTGCGATCAGCGCGTTCCAACTGTCGATCCAGGGATGCTCGCCGGCCGCTACTTTCGCCTTCATCCGCTCGAAATCCTGCTGGCTGTGCAACCCGCCGGGATGGACGAACGGAATCGCCGGATCACTACGTTCCGCTGCGGAGATGCTGCTTGATGGGGGCATTGGCGCAGGGTCTGCAAACGCGACGATGCCGCCACAAAGGACGGGAAGAAGAAAATATAGTTTCAACACCACAAATCTACATGCCATGATGTGACACCCACTCAGCGCGCTGCGGGCGCTTCGATAACGAATGCCTGCTCCACCGGCTCGGCAGTCTGAAGCGGCGTATCGCCGCATCGACCGTACTGCACGCCGCCTCCTCTAAATATCCATCGCGATCACAATGTGTGTTTCGGCAACAATTTTTGGCTTGAGTGGTCTCTCTTAGCCAATGGGACCATCTGGAAAGTCCCAAAAAGCCCGGGGATTCACAATGGATTCACCAGAGCGATCCCACTGCGCCGGCGATGATGATCCCAACGTGCCCCGATGGGATGGGGTCCGGCGTCCCGCAACCCGTGGCTTCCTGATTGAAATACCGCAGTATTTCCGCTGTTTTCCCGCTCGTCATTCCATTACATCAGAATCGCTGGGCATGACTTGGGAACAATTGGTTGAACCGTCCGGCGCGATCGGCGTTACTGAGAAGGGAGAACGGGCAGCGGCCGGCTGCCGTCAGGACAGGTCATTCCTATGCGTCACGTCTCTCAGAACTCTCCGCGTTCACGATCAGCTTCCGTCGTCGGCGACGTGCGATTAGCGTTGGCAAACCCCCGGCGAGAACTAGCATCGCAGTGCCCGGCTCGGGCGCGGCCTCATAGCTCAGCACGATATTATCACCGCTGCCGGTGCCGATTGCGTCGAGTTCAAATCCGGGGGCTCCGCTCGGAAGCGCGTTGCCGGCCGTTCCAAGGTTGAAGCCGGATGTATCGAGAGCGAACAGATCGGTGTTTACGCCGGTAATCAGTTTCGTGTCGGTATTGGTGGTGACGGGAAGGTTGGCCGCCCCATTCAGGCTGATGCTGCTCACGGTTCCGATGATCCAGCTATAGCTCTTGGTGGCATCAAATCCGGTCGTGGCGGTCGGCGTCGTCTGGTTTCCCGTCAAACTGGATAGCTGGATGGTAAATGCGTTGCCGTTGGCGACGCTGATCGGCGAACCCGAAGAGCCGACGGTCAACGCGCCGCCGATGGCCAGATCGTCCCAGGTTGTCGAATTTCCGCCGGTCTGGGCGCTGGTCTTAGTCGGCGCACCGGTGACACCCGTCCCGGCGTTCGTGACCTTCCAGTTATAGACCGCGCCCCCGTTCCAGGTCTCCGCGCCGGTGGTGAGCTTCCCGGCCGTCGAGCCGTCGGCGCCGGCAGTGATAATTCCGCCCTGCTTTGCAGTGGTGTTCGCCGCTCCAAGCGCGACCGCTCCGACCGTCCCGCTGCCCCCGAGCACGCCGCCCGTGTAGTTTCCCGAGACGCCTGCCGAGACTGTAACGGCACTAGTGCCCGTGGCCGCGGCGACGTTGGCTCGCAACGTTCCGGACGAAATCGTTGTCCCGCCGCTATACGTGTTACCCGCACCCGTCAACGTCAGCGTCCCGTTCCCGACCTTGGTAAGGGCAAGGATGCCGGTCCCATTGTTTTTCAGTGTTCCGCCGAACGTGGTGCTCGTGCCAAGAGCACCGACGCTGACAATGGACGTCGAGTTGCCAGTGTCGTTTTGCATCTGTCCGCTGCCGGAAATGGATCCGAAGTTGATGGTGGCGTTGCCGATGTTGATTCTCACGCGGTCGCCGGCCGGGTCGTTGAAGACCCAGGCGGCGGCGGCGCTACCGGCGCTGGCCGAGTTAAAACTCACCGCATCACGATTGGCGAATGTGACTGTTCCGCTGTATCCGCTGTTATTTCCGTTGAGGGCCAACGTTGTGGGAGTGAGGCTGCTGGTTGCAACATTCAGGGCGGTTGCGCCGCTGATGTTGCCGCTGATCCCCACATTGTTTCCAGCCATATCTAAGATCGCGCCACCGGTCACCGAGACGTTGTTGGCGAGAGTAAAGCCGCTGCCACCAGCCTTGAGCGTGCCGGCTGCCAGCGTCACAGTTCCATTGCCAAAAGCGGAGGCGTTGCCGAAGACCAGCGTACCGGCGTTCAGCGTTGTGCCGCCGGTATAGGTATTCACGTTGTTGAGATTCAGCGTGTTGCCGCCATTGACGGTCAGTGCGTAGGCATTGCCGCCGTCGTCGATCACATTGCTGATGGTTCCAGTTCCGCCTTGATCACTGATCGTGGCATTGCCGAGAAGAGTGACTTGACCCGAGACGGTTGCACCCTGAAGGCGAAGCGCTCCGTAAGGACCGCCACTCTCATTCCAGCCGTTGCCGACGAGGTAGAAGTGGTTGGCATACGTGCCGCCGACAAGATAGGCTTGGCCGTTGGTGTTTCCATCGATGTAAACGTTTGCACCGGCACCGGTGCCGAACGCAGTGCTGACGGCCGTTTGAACCCGACCGCTCTCGATGTAGGTGTTGCCAGTGTAGGTGTTGCCGGCGCTGCCGACTTGGAACTGTCCGTTGCCCGAAGTAAGCTGCAGAGCGCGGTAGGTGACGCTGCTAGCACCCGAAGTGCTATCGCCAATGACTGCATTAATCTGCGGCGTGCCGGTGCTGGTGTTGATGAAGACGAGTTCTTTGCCAGCGCCTGCGATCAGCTTGGCAGTGACCGTGCCGGTGATGACTGAGTTGCCCGTCGATCCGAAGAGAATGCCGCCCGTGCTCACGGTCGTATTGCCGCTACTGTTGATATTCAGCGTTTGGGCCGTGTTGTTGTTCATCCGGATGCTAGCGACCGTCGTGCCGGCAGTCGCAGTGAATCCGGTCGTCACATCCGCATTTCCGCTGAAGGTCGCAGCGGAAGTCGCAGTAGTGTAAAAACCGCCAAGCGTCGAACCGCCGACAATGAAGCCGTTGGTCGCATCTTTTGCCGCCCAATCTCCCGCCGCCGCTGCGGTTCCTCCGACGGTGGCGTAGGCCGTTCCGTTCGCGTCCGTCAGGATCGTGCTCGCCGTGCCGGTCGTGGTCGCCACACCGTTCGAGGCCGAAACCGTGCCGGTCGGTTGCGTGATGTGCAGCGTGCCGCCCACAGTCCGGCTGATGGCGCCCACATTGAGGGCGATCGTGTTCGCGGTTGCATTGTTCGCAAAGACGATGTTGTTGCCGCCGGTTCCGACCGTCATGCCATTGAAGCTCTGAGTGTTCGTGCTGGTGGCGACGCCCGTGAGGGTCAATCGACCTCCACCGAGAACAGTAGTCGCGTCCGAAGTCAGGCTGCCGCCAAGGATGAGGGCCGAGCTGTTCGCGGCGTTATTGATGATGTTCGTCTGGTTCGCTGCATAGGAGAGATTGAGGATGCTGGAGGTGTTTAATCCGGTCGTATTGCCCATCGCGACGCCGGTATTGCCAGTATAGGTGTTTGGGCCTGAGAGCGTCAGCGAACCCGCTCCGGTCTTGGTGAAGCCAAAGCCGCTGCCGGAGATGGCCGAAGTGACGTTGGCGGTGCCGGCAATATCGAAGTTCCCGCTGGATGCCAGCGCCAGACCCAGGGTGCCAGCCCCAGCCGTACCCATCGAGAGCGTGCCGCCGGAGGCGACATAAAGCAGGTCAGCGGCGTTCGCCGGTGAAGCGGTCGAATTGGAGCCGCCGTTCAATGTAATCGTGGTGGTGGAGCCACTGGTCGTGTTTTGGATCGTGAGCGTCTGGGTAGCGTCCAAGTCATCCAGTGTGCCAATGTTTGGGTTGGCCGCGTTGGTGTTTAGCGTAAATGCTGTTGGGCTGTAGGTCACGTTGGTGAATGTCACATCGCTGGAAGTGGTGGGCGACCCACCTCCATACGTTCCCGACGCACCCAGGTCGGACTGTCCGTTGGTGACGTTGTCGGCAGTGTTCGCTTTGGCCATCCCGGAGTGGAAGACCGAGGCGATTGCTGCCGCCGCGGCAGCTGCCAGCGGCATGCGTCGGGTTGCCTTCTGCCGGCGTCTGAGTGTACGGGAGATAGTTCGTCCGCCGATGACCTCGTTGCGATTTTGCATCTCTCTCCACCGTTCCTTCGCAAAACCTGGAATGTAACGCCGTTGCCAGACATACCGGCGTTCCCCATTACGTCGTAATTGGCCGGTAAATTCTTACAGAAAAATAAAAATGGGCATTTCGTTGTAAGAATCGGGGTATCAGTTGCGACGTAATAAGTGGCGAGGGATGATGGATTAGGCGATTCGGACCTGTCTGAGGCATTTCGGGAGACTTCCCGCATGAACAGCGCGATTGAAGATGTCGCCAGGAAATGGGCGGCGGCTCAGCCGCTGGTTGATTCCTACATATCACTGCTGATTCCCGATTACCACGACGCCCAGGACGTTTTGCAGGAAGTGGCGGCGGCGGTCCTTTCGCACGAACCGTCGCGGAGCGTGCCACAGTCGTTCAATGCCTGGGTCATCGGGATCGCCCGCAACAAAGCGATGGACTCGCACCGGCGTCAGTCGGCCGACAAGTTGGTCTTCGATTCGGAGGCCCTGCAGGCCCTGGCCGAGGCTCACGTCCAGGCTCAGCACGAACAGGGCCCCCTGCACGATGCGATGGATCACTGCCTCAAACGGCTGGCGAACAAGGCGCGGAATCTTGTTGAAATGCGCTATCAGGAGAATCTCAAACCCAATGACATCGCCCGCCGGATGGGGAGCAATATTCGGGCGATTAATGTCGCGCTGCACCGCGTGCGCGCGGCGCTGCGCGACTGTATAGAGGCGAGGATGGCGTCGTAACTGCATGAAAGACCCGATGGAAATTCTCGATAAACACTTCGACGGGCTTCTGGACGAAGCCGAGGCGGCTGAACTCTGCCGTTGGGTGAAGGAAGATCCCCTTCACGCCAGGATCGTGACCAGAGCGTCGATGATCCACCAGCGCCTGCGCCAGGTCATGCGCGGTCGCCAGCTTCTGGAAGAAACCGCCTCTCTGGGCACTTCACTTGACGACGCGATGATTCTTCCTTCCATCACGCTGGAACCTGAAAACGAGGCCAGCTCCGACGCGGCACCCGATGCATCACCCCAGCCCCCTGCCACAACGCCCGTCGCGCCGCCAAAATCTTCGTCACAGCGCCGGCTTTGGCGGCTCGCCGCTGCAATAGCGATCCCGGTTCTTGTTGGTATTGTGCTCTGGTCGATTCTTCGTCCCGCCAAACCCGGCGGAGATCTGGTCGCCAGCGCCTCGGCCGTCTGGGACACCGCAGTTCAGCCACCACACGACGGGCAGCCCCTTCCTGCTGGACCGCTGCAACTGGCCAGCGGGTTGGCCCAGATCCGCCTGGACAATGGCGTTTCACTCGTGGTCGAGGGGCCCTCTCATTTCGAAATTCAATCTCAGAACAGCGTCTCGCTCCAACTCGGCAAAATCACGGTGAGCGTACCTCCCAACGCCCACGGATTTACCATTGTGACTCCTTCCTCACGCACCGTCGATCTGGGCACCGAGTTCGGCATCATCGTGGACAAGGCAGGCAATACCGAAACGCATGTCATCCGCGGCACGGTTGAAGTAACGCCCAAGGCCGGCGGAGCCGCGCTGCTCCTCTCGGCCGAGCAGGCCGCCCGCGTCGATGTGGGCGTCAGTTCGGCGCAAAGGATTGAGTGCCACACGGGAAACTTTGTCCAGGATGTCCCGGCAATTGATCTGGTGGACCTGATCGCCGGCGGAGACGGAACGCAGCGCCAGTCGAATGGCGGGATCGATATCGCGAGTGGGACGATCCTTCCGGTGCCGACAGATAAGCGCAGCGTTCAGACCGCACTGAATCGCGGCGTTCCCGGGGATGGGAAGTTCCATCCCTGTCCCTCCCTGCCATTGGGCGTCTTCATCCCGCATGGCGGGCCAAAGCCTGACACGCTCGACGCGGCTGGAGATCAGTACATTTTTCCGCCGACCTGCAATCTTGCATATCAGGACATTTGGCCCGGAAACATCGAGACACGGGTGGGTATTGAGCCGACAAACACGGGCAGGATCGGGGCGATCGATTACGCCTCCTCGGGTCATCGATTACTCCGGCTCCATGCAAACAAAGGGATTACCTTCGATCTCGATGCCCTTCGCAATGCGCACCCCAACCGGCCGTTCTCGCATTTTGTGGCTGTGTGCGTGAACATCAATGCATATGTCGAACGAACTGGTCGGAAAGTCTCCGATCGATCGGAGTTCTGGGTGTTCGTGGACGGCGATCTCCGTTCACACAAATTGATCCATCTCATGGACCCGCCGTTCGACGTTGACGTTCCCATCGAACCCGCCGCGCATTCGCTGACATTGGTATCGACCGACGGAGGTGATGGTTTAGACTGGGATGTCGTCTCGCTGGGCGACCCACGGCTCAAATAGTCGCTGGTGCAGAATCCAAATGAGTGTGCGTGATACGATCAACCGACAGCAGAAACTTTTGATGGCCGCTTCGGTGGTCGCGATTCTCATCGCGCTGACGTTTATTCTCATCCAGCTTTTGAAGGGAAGGGCGAGCGCTGCGGTTTCAATCGCAAAGGTGTTTTATTCTGACGACGACGGCAAAACGTGGTTCATCGACGATCGATCCAGGCTTGCGCCATTCGATCACAACGGTAAACAAGCAGTCCGGGCGGAGGTCTTTCGCTGCGGGGCAGGCAGGCCGTTCGTTGGCTATCTTGAACGCTACAGCGATGCCGCAAAGGCGCGGATCACTGCGGCATTCGCTGCAAACAAGCCGGCAGCGGATATGATTGATGAACCGATGGAAGTGAAGCGACCGGCGGAGATAATATGGGTGCAAGGCGATATCACGAAGCCCGTTGCCTACAAGGAATACCTCCGCATCATCACCCCGGTTTGTCCTGGCGGTGGATCCGAGGGTCTCGTGCCGGTCTCTCCCATTGATTCTGACAACGGAGCGACCAAGTGAGAGCAGGCCTGCCAACCACCGACAGCCACTTATGCTTTACGGCAATCGCGAATTGGATCGCGCCGCAGAAAGCACGAGGTTGATTATGGTTCGAGCGGAGCAGACTCGCAGCGGCTTTACCCTTGTTGAGCTATTGGTGGTAGTCGGCATTATCGCGGTGCTGATTGGGCTTCTCCTCCCGGCGCTGGCCAGGGCCCGCGATTCCGCCAATAAAACCAAGTGCCTGAGCAATCTTCGGCAGATCGGATTGAGCGCCATCATGTATGCCAACGAGAACAAGGGACGCTATCCGCTCGATCTGCGCAATCACCAGAACGGAACCAACTCATTCAAATACAATCCGGCACAATCGGCGATGTGGGTGAACGGGATGATCACTCGGATGTACATTGCCATGGGTTACCCTGACCCGGGCACAGTGACCGATCAGCCGAAGGCCATCAGCGAAGTCTGGGAATGTCCCAGCAACCCGTACTTCAACACGCGCAACAATTTCGTCTATTTTGATACAGTATGCACTTCGTACATGTATTTCGGCAACGGGTGGGGGTTGCCGCCCATTCAATCATATGAGAGGAAGGCGGCGATGCGCCCTACTCGCATCGGACTCGAATCCGTCGATTCAACCAACAATGGGGCACCGCTCCCGCTCTTCGGCGACATTGTTCAATATGCGACGGCGGACCCGTTCCGCGTTGGATGGACAATCAACCACGCATTTTATCAGGACGCAGCGGGCTTGATGCACGTATCGGGAGCGAATCAGGTGTTTACCGATGGTCACGGGGAGTGGGTCACGGCACCTTATGTCAACCCTCTTAATAATGCAGCCAGCTCAGCAGTCGGCAATATGTCCGCGGAGCACTGGAACGGCCAGCAATGGGGGCAGTGGTGGTGGTACTAAAGGACACGCTTGAAATGCGACATTACCTCACCTTAATCGCCAGTCTCGTCCCATTGGTTGGAGCTGTAATTGCCTCAGCGGCCGAGAAGAACGAGATGCCTGCCTTTAAGGAAGGGAACGTCATCCTCTTTCAAGGTGACTCGATTACCGACATGAATCGCGGTCGAAGCGCCGATCCCAATCACGTGCTGGGCCATAGCTACGCGTTTATCATCGGAGCCAAATATGGCGCGATGCTTCCGGAGCGACATCTGACGTTCATTAACCGGGGCGTGAGCGGAAATAAGGTCAATGATCTTGCGGCGCGGTGGAAGACAGACACGCTCAATCTCAAGCCCGACATCCTGAGCATTCTGGTCGGGGTCAACGATCTCAACGGCGGCGTCAGCGCAGCTGATTACCAGCAGCGCTACGACGAATTGCTGGCTGAGACGGTCAAGGCATTGCCGCACGTGCGCCTGGTATTGTGCGAGCCATTCGGATTGCCCACTGGCAAGAAGAAAGAGAACTGGGACGCATACCACATGGAATTGCTCAAGCGGCAGGAGATCGTCGCGAATCTCGCAACGAAGTACCATGCGCCCCTCGTGAAACTGCAGAACGTGTACGAAGATGCCTGCAAGCGCGCCCCGGCGGATTACTGGATCTGGGACGGAGTTCATCCCACCTTCAGCGGCCAGCAACTTCTGGCCGACGAGTGGGTCCGCACCGTCAATGAGTTCTACGGGGACAACGTCGCGACGCAGTGAGTTTTTCACCGGGAAGCTTGTGAAACCATTGCATCCATGTCTCGTGTCGCTGGGCGATCCACGGCTCAAATAGTTCGCACGTGCAAATATGCGGAAACCAAGAAACGGTTTGACTCTTGTTGAGTTGCTCGTCGTGATTGGCATTATCGCGATACTGGTCAGTCTCCTGTTGCCCGCGCTCAGCAAGGCGCGGCAGGCAGCGAGACAGATTCAGTGTCTCAGCAATGTCCGGCAGATCGCGGCCGCCAATCTGATGTATGCCAACGAGAATAAGGGCTCACTCCCCGCGAACATCGTCGATGGAACGGGATGGCCGGTCGGGTACACGTTCTTCCTGCGCTGCAGCCCTGCCCAAAAGATTTATGTGAACGGGGCCATCAAGACCTGGCCGACTGGAGCTGGAACGCTGCTCTACCGCAACTATTTGACCGATGTGCATCTTTGCTATTGCCCGGGCCGGGCATCTGATGATCTGTGGAGCTTCGACTGGCAATCGGCTCCGCAGTTGACCAGCATCAGCGATGGAACGACGTGGAATCCAGGCTTGTGGAATGGCGCATGGCCTGGTGGCGCGTTTAACGGCGACCTGAACGGGGGCTACATCGTCGCCATTGCCGATACAGCTTATGCTCCCTCGGTGGCAGCGAACATAGGTTCGGGAGCTCAGCGAAAGTGCAACTGGGCCTGGGCTCACAACATCACCCGGGCCGCTCCGGATACTCCGATGGTGATGGACATCTTCTGGGAAGCCTGGACTGGCAGTTTCTGGAGAAAGGACGCGCTGTTGCAAGTCGGTCATAACAAGGGACTCTCCTGCGCGTTCTTCGACGGGTCCGCCCAGATCCTCTCCGATTCCAGCGATAATCTGGAGAAGAGCTTTTCCCAGGGTAATCGGGGAGGGTACGGGAATATTCCGCTTGGCTCTCCCGCGACCTCCGATCACACCACCTGGGGCGGCTACTATACCAACTGCAATCACGACCGATGGACATGGCAGCCGTGGACGTCAACAACCGCAACGCCGAATATAGCAGCCAACGGCGGGCCGACCTGGAACTCGGGCATCGCGTACATCGAGCACTATTACCTCAACTGGGACGACGACAAGATCAGAATGAATACGCCGGATCAGTGATGGACACGTCAGTCGCCGTTCGGATGAATCAACCTGCCAGAGGTGCCCAATATGTCGGTGCGCGAAACCATCAACCGGAATCCGATTATCTTCATCGCCGCAGTGATCGCGGCTGCCGTGATTGCAATTGCGGTCTCGATCTCGCAACTCCGTTCTCACCGCCAGCTGGGCCCGGCCAGCGTGTTCTTCACGGTCGATGACGGAAAAACCTGGTTTGCTGACAACAGCAAGCTCGTCGCGCCCGTGGATCACAACGGCAAAGAAGCGGTTCAGTGCTACGTCTTCAGTTGCGGTAAGAAGGAATTTGCAGGGTATCTCCTGAAGTACTCGCCAAAAGGAAAGGATGAACTGGAGCGGATGCATGCCGCTGGCATAACGGCAATGGGGCTCTCCCCTTCAGAGGTATTGATTAAGAAGCCGGGTGATAAGGATTGGGTGGATCAGGCGAATGACAAAAGCCGGAGCGTCCTGCAGGTACCGTGCCCCGATGATCCGAATGTCGGGGTGGTGGCTGTTGCTCCTTAGATGCAGTTCGGGCGTGGATTAACCCGCCCCGTTCCACACGGGAATAATGCAAGGCCTATATCGCTGGAAGTTCTCGACGCCGCCGGCGACGGCGTATCAGCATTGGCAGCGGGCCAGGCGGGAGCGGCGTGAGCGGTCAAGCCACCGATACGATCCGTGTTTGACTAATTAGTGTTGCTCCTATTGATGATGGGCAGCGCCGTCATCCGCCTTTCCGATGAGGACCTTTGGCGTTCCCGGCGAACCTGGATTCGGATTCCACCAGAGTTCATCAACATCGTTTGCACAGCGTTTGGCCGCGAGCAGCGATTGGGGGATGGCCATAGTCTGGTCCCCCTCCCTGGGGGTCTCGACTAAGTCCCGATGCAGGTATCGCCGTAGGAGAGCAGCAGCGGTTGGCCGTTCTCCGCCTGGGCCGCGGCTGCCGCGCCAGAGGTTGCCATGATGAGGACGATCAGTTTGATTGGGTTAATCATTGCTGTTGTGTGACAGTCTCCCACACCCGCTTGACTTCGCCACTAAATTGGACTGCAAGGATCGTATCCGTTGGCGACGACGTCCGATCGAGCCCCTGCGCGATCGAGCCTTGCCGCCAGCGTTCTTGCCATCGGCGGGGATTTTCACGGGTTGTCTGCCCATCCCACGAATCAGAAGCTTATTAGTTTGAATGATGGCGACGTCACCCCTGTATTCGCCGGCCGCGATTTCAATGACATCGCCTTCCGCGGCGGCGGCAAACGCCTGCGAAGGCTTGGCGAACTTCTCGCCCGGCCCGACCTTGAGGGTGTCCGCTGATGTGATGCCAGCAGCCGTCAACAGCACCATGAGTATGCCGGCATAGAAACGCGAGCGGCGCATCAGCACTCTCCGTTGTCGTTCGATGGAACCAGATTAATCAACGCCACGCGCCTTCAACCATGTCGGCGCTTCTTCTGACCGTTGCCGCTTCGCTTCCAAATCATGCAACTGCACTTGCAATTCGCGCACGGCCTCTTTGGCCGCTACGACTTTCGCCATCAACGGATCGCTATCGGAGAAGTCGTTCGCAACCATACGGGCGTGAAGCTTGACCAGCCTCACGAGGGTTGGCGTGAGCCACGACGAAATTTTCTGCGCTTGCCAGGCTGATACCTCATCGCATCGCATGCATGGAGTTTACGCGGAAATGGGCTGGCGAGACTCGCGATTCGTTATGCATCCATTAAACGACATCATGCCCGACTCCGAAGCGTTTGCGCCGTCGATAGCGGGCATGACATCATTTCGTTTGCATCAGCAGCGCACCACCCAGAAGAAGAAGCATGCCGCAGACGCGCCACCAGTTGATCCGCACCTGCGGCACGCCGAGCCAGCCGAAGTGGTCCAGCACAGCGGCGGCAAATAGTTGACCGAACACTGTTGCGGCGATCACCGCACCCGCGCCCGATTGCGGCCAAAGGTCGCGCTTAGCAATCCGCCCACCCACGCCCACCACGCCGCAGAAGTGGCTCCCGAAAGGCGTCCCGATCCTGTCAATCCAGTTGCGACCAGGAGAGCCATCGCCAATCCCCCGATCAGGAAGGATATAGCCACGCTCATCGCCGGCGACTTGACCGCCTCCCCCAGCCGGTGATTGGACGCGACCTGAATCGGGATGCCCGCGCCGCCCGCGCCGGCCAGGAAAACAAGATCAGGAGTGTGTAACGTGCCATTCCGCGGGGTGTATCAGGACCAGCTCTTTTATGTAACCCCCCTATTGCTGCGTCGCCTGCTCCAGGTTGCCGATCAAATCCTGCAACGCGGCCTTCCCTGCGGGCAGATCGGTCTTGCTAGTGCGGAGAGCAGAGATCTACCGCATACGGAAATCTCAGGAGAGATCGGCAAGTGCTCGTTTTAGAAATTTCAGCCGCGTAGTCACAGTAGTCGCATTTAAGCCGCCCGTTACGATCTTCGTGAGCTGCTTATTCACTTGTTGAACCGATGCGCTCTTTGCGGGATTTAGCGTGTCCGCGATGATATTCAGATTTTTCGATTTCGCCCTGGTCCAAAACCAACCCGCAGTTCGAAATCCATATTGTGGCTGGGTAGTGTCGCTGACTAGCGTCGGTGAATTCACAAGGAGCAGCGGATCTGCTGGAAAGAGATACCGGCTCGCCTGGGTGTAAGTGGTAAGCCAAGTCAGTTGGATAGGGCCTCGGCCATGATAGAGCAGACCGTCGTTGGCGAGCGTCATTCCAAACGACTTTGCTCTGACAACATCTTTTTTAATCGGGCTGAACGTCGTGTAATTGATATAATTTGGTCCACTTATAGCGCTTATCTGCTCATCCCAATCGGTAAGCTGAATCGATTCAGCCGCTATCTGAGAAAGAAAACATGCCTCACGCACCTTGGTGTTTATCCCAAATTCCGCCAAGGCAGCGTTAAGAGCAGGTGCAAGCTGCGTAGCCATCGTGATCCCAAGTACTGGCATTATTTTGACAAGTTGTGCGCCAGTGACGCCCGGAGAGTCAGACGATGCCGTTGGGGAATACTCGAAGACGCTCCCCACGCCATTCGCACCGCCCTTGCTGGTAGTGCCGTATAGATTTCCCGAACTGTCTATGACCACTCCCCCAACCGGATTGCTCCCATCGCTACCGCTAAACGATGCCAGGGTCGCGATGGTGCTGCTTCCTTTGACGACCTCAAACACCGTGCCATCACCGTTATCGCCACCGGCCCAAGCAGTCCCGAAGAGGTTGCCGGCTGCATCGAATGCCATACCGGCATAAGGATTTGCGCCGTTGTTCCCATTGAACGAAGCCAACGTTCTGATCGCGTTACTACCCTTGGCGATTTCAAACACTGTGCCGTTACCGTTATCCCCACCAATTTCGGTGGTGCCGTATAAGTTCCCCTCGCTGTCCAAAACCAGGGCACCATTGGGATAACTGCCGTTACTACCGTCAAAGGACGCCAACGTCGTGATCGTGTTTGCGCCGTTGCCGAGTTCAAAGACACTTCCGTTGGTATTAGCGCCGCCGCCTGTGCTCACACCGTAAAGGTTCCCGGTACTGTCCATCACCAATGAAGCCGCGGTGTAGCTTCCGTTTGCACCATTTAATGAAGCAAGTGGGGTGATCGTGTTACTGCCGCTCGCAATCTGGAATATCGTGCCGTTGTTGCTATCACCCCCCACGGATGTGGCACCGAAAAGATTTCCGCTTCGATCCAAAATCAAGCTGCCGTATGGATGAGCGCCGTTGCCGCCATCAAAAGAAGCCAGCACAGTAAGCGTGTTAGAGCCTTTGACGATTTCAAACACTGTCCCCTCCCCATCCACACCTCCGCCCCAACTGGTACCGAACAGATTACCGCTGCCGTCCATCACTACCCCGTCCTGAATACTTGCCGCACCGCTACCATTGAGCGGAGCGACGGTTGTAATCGACTTGCTACCGTTGGCGAGTTCGAACACGGTGCCTTGGGAATTCGCACCGCCGGAATTGGCTGTACCGAAGAGGTTCCCGCTGCTGTCAAGTGCCAAGCCAGCGACAGGATTGCTGCCGTTGGTACCGTTGAACGACGCCAGAGTCGTAATTCCGCTTAGAAGCGTTCGATCCTCCAGTCGTTCGACAATGAAGAATGGCTTCAGCTGACGACGTCAAGAAAAGGGTAGTGACGCAGATCGATTGCCCGAAACGTTTGGCCGATTTCCAGACATAGCGCCGTTCCCTTTCCTGAGAGACGATCCCTGATGACTCAGCTCCATAGAATCGCGCGAATAAGAGGAAGGGATACGCCCACCCCTCACGGCAATATCGTGCAGCCGCCCAGGACCGTGAATTCGTAACCATACCCGCTCGGTCACTTCATTCGCAAGGAGGTGCTCGGGATACTCACCACAAGTGCATCGATCTTACGCCTGGCCGATTGCTCCAAACCATTCGCTCACTGTCGCGGCAAGTTGATTACGACGTTCCGTAAACTGGCGAACCCGATGTACATTTCGCCAGAAGGATGCCTTCGGCGCGCTTGAGCTGGTCAAATGGCAGGTCTGGTTCCCCGGCAGCGAGGGTAGTTCGGGCAGCCCCAAAATCGGGAGCCGGGATTAGCTCCCTTGCGTGCGATGCGTAGGACCATCTCCGAACGACAGGAGGGACATTCTGGTGAATGTGCCACCGGAATGGTCGGTTGACCGGGAAACGCATTCCGCTTGTCGGAACTCTTCTGTACCGCACGAATCAGCTCGAACAGTGCCGGACCATCTACTAACTCAATGGCAGGATTCGTGGCGGCGAACAGCTTGGCCTGCTGCGTGAACCTTCCAGAAGTTACCAGAATGCCCTTATCTGCCCTCTGGCTGACGACCACGCCGAGCAACTCCCGAACAGTCGTGACGCCGACGGTATACGCTCGCCACTGCTTGCATTGAACAAGTACCTTCTCGCCGAACCCGGTGAGTCTGATGTCTACACCACCATCGCCCGATGCGCTTCCGACGACCTCCGCTACATAGCCCATGCGTCGATAGCCTTCACTGACCAGACGCTCGAACTCCTGCCATGAGACATCTCGAATGCTTGCGAGTCCTGTTTGGCCGTCGAGAAGACGACGGTTGAATAGCTTCCAGAGTTCAGCCATGAACCACGCCAGCAATAGAGCGCCACCGGCCAGCCAGGAAAGCAGCGGCAGCATCTGAAGTAATAGCGAAGAAACCGAGAATCCCGGCTTTGCTGATGGCATGAGCAGTGGGATCGCGAATCGGAAAAAGACGAATACTACGAGCGCAAGTACAGGTCCGAACCAGATCGGGGTCACCTTCAGCCGTTCGAACACCTCGTCAAGCACGGAGTGTTCTTTTTGTCGTCCCACGTTCACACCATCGAGCCAATTATTTCCTGCAACGTGCTCGCCCTGCCCTTCGACCGTTACAATGGTCCCGGCCCGAGGTCTAACGAAAGGGTCACGCAATTTCAGCGGACCGCAGCCATCTCGCTTTGTCCACGATAGCCTTTACCCGATCAGTTCCGTCCGATTCTTCGACGCCAGGCGCTCAAGCTCCGCTACGACACGTTCCAGCTCGTCTGCGAGACGCATCGGAATCTTGCCGACGAATCCATCTGCCAGCGAGCGGTAGTACCACAACGTGCCGTCCTTCCCTCCGGTGAACTTGCTGTATGCCGCATCGCCCTCGAAACGGACGTCACTCAAGATGCAGCGGGCGTTGTGCAGCTTGTCGCACGCCGAAACCAGGCAAACCGACGGGCTGGCGTGGCGGACGTGGGCGATGTATGCCTCCTTGCGGGCGCGCCACGGCGGCTTCGGCTGGACATCCGTGTCGGTGCAGCCCTGGACGATCGCGGCGACGCCATCGCCAAACCGTCGGCGAATCTCTTCGAGGGTCGGCTTGCCGCCCTGATCTTCCACTGCGTCGTGGAGCAATGCTCCGATCGCTTCGTCCTCCGTCGCCCCGTACTCCATCGCCAGGCCTGCCACGCCAAACAGGTGGGAGACGTACGGTATGTCGGTTGATTTGCGGAGCTGGCTCGCATGCAGCTCGACCGCATACACCACAGCATCATGAAATCTTGTTGAAAATGATCCCATGATCACACACTCCAGCTTGCATTGCCTCGTGCGTCATCCGCTCGACAAGGCGATCAATCGCCTGGTGCCTTCTCTTTCACAAGTTCTTTTTGCGGACGAAATTGTCGAGACGGATAGCGGCTAGTTTGAGCGAAGAATCCAATCGAGAAGGACTTCGACTGAAGAAGGCTGTGAAGCAACCGCAGCACGAATGTCTACGGCAAGCTGCAGCCTTTTTCGCCAGCATTTCGGTAATCTGTTGTTGAGTGAGGTCGATGCCGTTCATCGCCCGAACGGCAGCACTCTGATAATTCCGCAAGTCACGCGAGACGTCGTCATATTCTATAATGAGTCGCTTGAGTTCACCTTTTGGCATAGCTTACCTGCTTGGATCTTCAATCGAGTCACTTGCTACTCTTGAATCTGGAAGAACTCACGTCGTCGTCATCCAGGGGGGTTCGCCGGCCCAACGGCATCTCCTCCGCCTCTACTGTTTTCATTTCTCTTCCTTCGCTTTGTCGCCTCGAATCATCGCAGTCGAACGGCGGATCGTCAAAACAGACATCATTACCAGACGGTCTGACTGCTCAGACGTTGAAAGAGGTCCGGCTGAAGTGTCCGTGCCTCAAACGTCAAAACTGTCTGACGGATCCGCGATCACGAAGTCCCGATTCAGTTGCGGTTCATCCCGACAACGGTGGATAGCACAAATCTGGCCACTCATCGTGACAGCCGTGCTCGATCACCACATGCACCAGCAGCGGCACGAACTTCTGCAGCGCCCACAGGCAATACTTCATTGAGCCGCGGTTCAGCCGACTGCCCCCGCTGCTGGCCCCGTGAACAAGCTGGCCACGGAAGATGAACAGCCGGTGCATCACCTGGATCAGCACGATGCTGATTTCGCCGTTCTTCAGGTGCCGGTCCAGATACCCAGCATCCGCCGTAGCCCACGTCTTGGCCTGGGGATGGTCTGGTTGTTTCCAGAAACTCGCCGCCAGAAACGGGTTCTCCAGCAGTTTCTTCACCAGCCCACGGCAATCCTTGAGCATCTGAGCCAGCAGCGGCTTGTCCCGCTCGCACGCCCGACGGAGAAATTCATCGCGCGCCTGCGTGTCGAAACCCGGCGCGTTCGTGGCAGGATCCCATCCGCTGTAGAGACTGTTCAGGGCGATCCACAGGAACAGGAAATGGGCTTCCGATTGTTCGTCGGTGAACTGGTCTGCCCGCTTCAGCCAGGAAAGAGAGCGGTGGACGCGAACCTGCCAGTTGCGATGCCGGGTGCCGATGGCGGTGCATTTGTCTTTGAAGCGGATCTTCATGGCCGCCGGCGTCAGGTCAGGTAGAGGCGGTGCCGCCGTCGCTGAGTGAGTGATTGATCCGTTCCCCATCCGAACTCCCCGTCAAAAGCTGTGTTGCCATCGTAAGTATAACCATCGAGGCGCTCCCGGCCGAATTTATTCGAAATGACTGACGTGGTGAGGTCATCGGCGTCGAGCACATCGCGAATGCGCGTTCCAGCCTGACGTCGCCCAACCCGGAGATGTCGTATAGTTATTGCTGCTGGGGCGACACCGAAGCGCGCAAAAGGAAGGCCATGAAAATGAAGAAAACAGGCCCAAAAAAGAACCGCCGCACCGAAGCGCAGCAAATGGCCACATGCTGGCACGAAGCCGGACATGCAGTTGCCGACCTTGTCCAAGGCCTTGCGGTCAATTCCGTCACCTGCGTACCGCACGACGACGCCAATGGCTGCTGCACATCGCCGCCCCCGCTGGGGTATATTGCACACACCAAACGCGAGCGGCGAGCGATTGCCCGGATGGCGATCATCGGCAGTTACGCGGGCATGGAAGCCGAGTGGCTGATTGATCCCGATGCGCCGGAAAGCAACGGGGGAGCGGACAACCAGAACGCTTTCTGGCTTTCGCGAGAGTACGGCGTTTATCCTTCCGGGACATCGTACATGGGCGACGACATCCACCAAGCCTACCTCGCCCGACTGAGGATTGAGGCCCGCCGCTTGGTCCGTCGCCACCGCGACAAGATTCAACGGCTTGCGGAATTGCTGGCCGTGCGGAAGACTCTAAGCGGTGCCGAGGCGGCCGAGTGTATCGGGCCGACGCTGCGGTAAAGATCCGTTGTCGCGTCAAGAATCCGGGTAGTCCGGCCCTGTACTTCCAAAGAAGGTCGACGGCGTTCGCTTCGCCAAAAGCTGTTGCAGCGCAATGCTCTGTTCCGCAAGCCGCCGCTCCACCGCGCGCTGATGCTCTGTAGCCTGCCGCTTGGCAAGCCGCTGCTGCTGCTTCTCCCGTAAACGCCGTTGCTTCTCGATTTCGGCAAGACCCGGCCCGGGCTGCGTGACGGAGTTGTCTGTGGAAAATCTTTCTTGGAGTGATCGGATCGCCTGATCGGTGGCTCTAGGGTCAAGTTTATCAGCAGCCTTTTCTATCGCCGTGAACGTCCGCGGGCTCGCAGATTTTACCTGCTTCACATGTTTACGGAACTTTTTGTGCCGCTGGCTGACGTGCACCAGCGGAAGTGCCGACAAGAAATTTTCCAATCGGGTCAATGCATCGCGCGACAGGATACGGACTCCGCCGTAGATCTCAGCTTCAACCCGAGCTTTAACCAGCAGCATCGATAACGCGTCAGTCGACAGGCCGAATCGCACGGCTGCTTCAGAGAGCGTTATGCAGCCGGATGGCAGTTCGTTAGTCATCACACCTCCCTCGACAGATCCAGTACCCATGCGAAGTCCCCATTCAGTCGTGAAGCCGCCGGCAGTCTAACCGCCAACATGCCACCAGCCGAATTTATTTGCGACTACTGACTGCACGCTGTCAGTGCCAGCAGGCATACCGCTGGTCATCAAGCTGGCGGATGGGGAGCCGCGTGATCGTGCCCCGGTTGTATGCCAATACGAAAGGAGACACTTTGAACCGACCTGATGGTCTGCAACCCTTTCTTCGGGTGCTTGGCAACTGCGGACGGGAATTTGCCACACGAGTGGGGTCGTCGCTCATCCCCATCGTGAGTCCTGATCCTGAACCGTTCGACTGCGACGAATACGGCATCCGCTTGACGTTCATCATCGATGGCACACGGCTGTCGGCCCAGCAGGCGTTGTCTCTTGCGGAATGGATCGCCGAAGACACAGACGGCGACTTGTTCCGGCTGCTTTCAGATGTTCAGCACAGCAAGTGCCATCTTCAGGACGACAAGCGGTATGAAACGGTTATGATTGATCCAACCGCGGGCGCATGGGGCTGACAATGTTCGCCGTATTCTATCAGCCTCTGTGGTCGTTAGGCTCTGTCTGACGGATCGAGAACCCTCAGGTATTTCAGCATGATAGCGAGTTTGGCGAAGCTCAAGAAGTTAAGAGCCAGCTTCTCATAGCGTGTTCCCAGCCGACGACATTCCTTGAGCCATCCGATAGCACACTCGATGCGGCTTCGTTTGCGGTAGCTGCTTTTATCGAATCGCTCGCCCTTTGGTCGTGGCTGATTGGATTTGCGCGGGATGACGGCTTCGATCCCGCAATCGGCCAGGAACTGGCGAACGGTTTCGTAGCTGTACCCTTTGTCGCCCGCGATCTTCCCCGGCCAGCCGATGTGCAGGGGTGCTGCACCGCGTGCATCACCTTGTGGAGCTGCGTGGATTCGTGCGTTTGCCCCGCGGTAACGGTGACGGCGAGCACAAGGCCCTTTCCGTCAGTAACCACGTGGAACTTTGATCCCCATCCGCCGCGCGAGCGGCCCAGCGCGTGGTCGGCCGGTTCGAAGTCGAGGCCGCGCCCCCTTTGCGCGCCCGGCGGCAGCGCGAGAAGCACGCACATTGGAGCCGTCGACGAGCCAGAGATCCCAATCGATCTTGCCCTCCTTGTTGAGTCGAATCCGCAGTGCTTTGAGGATGCGATCGAAGAAGCCTTCGCGCCGCCAGCGGTTGAAGCGATCATAGACGCTCTTCCATTTCCCGTAGCGTTCGGGCATGTCTCGCCATGGAGCTCCGGAGCGAAGAATCCAGAGCATCCCATTGAGCGTGATGCGGTGGTCGTTCCATCGTCCGCCACGTTTTTGTACGGGGAAAAGTGCCTTGATCAGGTTCCAGTGATCATCCGTGAGTTCGTAGTGCGCCATCTGTCCTCCATGTGGAGAACATCATGACGATCATAGAAGAACGCGCAATACCTAACGAGCGCCGAACATTCGATCCGTCAGACAGAGCCTAGACGTCCTCCGTGCCGACATTCTCGCCCTGGAAAAGGAAGCAGATGGTCTGCTTGATGAACTGCTGAAAGGGAAATCATGAGCACGTCCGAAGTTCAACGCCAAGATATTGATGGCAAAGGCCGCACCATCGGGGAATTGTTTTTCAGTCGTCGTTACGCCATTGACCCGTACCAGCGTGAATACAAGTGGCAGACAAAGCAGCTCGTCGAACTGATTGACGACTTGTGCAGGAAATTTCTGGAACATTACGAGCCAGACCAGGAACGTGACGCCGTCGCGAAATATGGCCACTACTTTCTCGGCTCAATTATCCTCAGCCAGAAGAAGGGTCAGAGCTTCATCATCGACGGCCAGCAGCGCCTCACCACATTGACTTTGTTCCTAATTTACTTGCACCATCGGCAGCGTGGTCTACCGGAAGAGCGACGGGTTCCTGTGAATCATCTGATTCTCTCCGTCACGTACGGTAAGAAATCTTTTAATATCGACGTGCCCGAACGCACTCCATGCCTCGACGCTCTCTACGCCGGCAAGCATTACAGCCCTACGGTCAAAGATCCGGAGGCGGTACGCAACATGGTCGCCCGCTATCAGGAGATCGCAGAAGATTTTCCACCCGACATCGACGATCAGGCGCTGCCTTTCTTCTTGGACTGGCTGCTCACCAATGTTCACGTCGTCGAGATCACGGCTTACTCCGACGATGATGCCTATACAATTTTTGAGACCATGAATGACCGCGGCCTCTCGCTGGCACCGCTGGACATGCTCAAGAGCTACCTCATTGCCAACGTCACCGACGAGGGCGAGCGCGATCGCGTCAACGCCATTTGGAAGCAGACCACCAATCGCCTTCTCGAAATCGATAAGGAAGAACCGACGGATGCGGTCAAAGCGTGGCTGCGCAGCCAATACGCGGATTCAATCCGGGAACGCAAGAAAGGCGCGCAGCCCGGTGATTTTGACCGTCTGGGCACGGAGTTCCATCGCTGGGTGCGGAAGAAGGAGAACGAAGAGCGACTGGGGCTCGCAAAGTCCGCCGATTACGTCCGGTTTGTCGAACAAGACTTCAAATTCTACTCCGGCCAGTATGAGCTGCTTTCCCGCGCTTCCCTCAAGCCCGTTAAGGGCTTTGAAATCGTCTACGCAAACTCGTGGCTCGATTTTACCCTTCAATATCCGCTGCTCCTCGCCCCGTTAAAGATCGCCGATGATGAGGCAACGCGGCTACAGAAAATAGAAATCGTCGCGTCTTTTGTGGACATTCTTATCGCACGCCGGATTTGGAACTACCGCTCGATCGCCTACTCGACGATGCAATACGCCATGTTTCTCATCATGCGTGACATTCGGGGAAAGTCCCCGGAGCAGCTCGTGACGATCCTGCGCAAGCGCCTGGACGACGAGGAAGAAACTTTTGACACCCGTCCTACGTTCGGGCTGACCCAGATGAATCGTTATTCGATCAAATGGCTATTGGCCCGCATGACAGATTTCATCGAAGTGCACGGCGGTCTGGCGTCGCATTTTGAAGAATTCATGTCCGAAGGTCGCAAGAACGGCTACGAGGTGGAGCACATCTGGGCCGACCATTGGGATCAGCACAAGGAAGAGTTTACACACAAAACGGATTTCGACGAATATCGCAATCGCCTCGGGGGGCTTCTGCTGCTGCCGAAAACTTTCAACGCTAGCTACAATGACTGGTCATATGCCAAGAAATTGCCGAAATACCTGGAACAGAATCTGCTGGCGCAATCCCTCAATCCGGATGCGTACGACCGCAATCCGCCACTCAAAAAGCTAAAACAAGCGGGCCTTCCGTTTGTCGGGCACAAGGAGTTCAAGAAAGCCGACATTGAAGCACGGCAGCAACTATACGTCGCAATCGCGAACCAGGTCTGGAACCCCGACCGACTCAATGAAGCCGCCGGCCTTCCGCCCGCGCCTTCCACCGCCAGTGCCGGCGGATCTCATGTAAAGTACCCGCGCGATCCTTATGACCGCTGTTTGTGGGAGTGCTTGCTCGAAGGTGGCACGGCGGAAGAAATCGCTGCGAAGGTCGCCAAACACTTTGCCGAAGATCCCTATAAAGTCCGCCGCAATCCGAAGACCGCCTTGAAATGGATCCCCGAAACTGTTGACGATATGAAGGAGTTAGGGCTTGTTCCAAAGCTAAAGCCCGGGCCAAAATGAGTTCCACCAGCTTGAGCAGAAATATCGTGACGTGATCGGAAGCAACCGTCCCAGCATTAATCGATCGGGTGATCGATTCGGTGGCACGAGCAGGAGTACACAGTGAAAGGCGCGTAGGCGACATGTGGCGTGGATGTGGCCCTTACATGGAACACTGCGAGAGCGGACGATAAATCTCCGCGTGCTCACTTAACCCTTCCATTGCAGTTGGATAATTGACGCGACCAACGCCCCACTGACAGCTCTCTGACAATATGCTGGCAGGAAATAATGCCATCTGACGGAGAACGACATGAGTGACCGCGATGTGCTAGAGGCCAGAACGAGAGCGTTGCAAGCTAAGTTGGTCACAATCGATCCCAACGCGGTCAAGCCTGATTTTGTCGACCGCAGTGTTCCGGCAAAAGAACTGGCCGCCGCCATCCGCAATCTGTTCAAATCGCTGGGATTAAAGGGCATCAGCGTTACTGCCCCAGGAGGCTGGCGAAACGATGTTGAGATACAATTGCCCAGAGGCGGGGATCATGACAAGGTCAACGCCATACTCTACAACGCGTTTCCGAATTGCCGGGACCAGAGCGATACGATAGTCGACCACTATGACTACCGCTGGACAGTGTCTTGAAATGCAGCGCGCACGATTGGCCTCCAGGCGATTAAAGAAATAGCACGCGTTTTTCGCTGATTGCGGCGATGGCCGACCTGCACCAGCGGGAGAAGCTTCAAACCTTCCCTCTTCAGGAACTCGGCGAGTTCTTCGGGGCCACGAAACTCCACTCCCTTTAGTCTACTCATCGCCTTTCGAACGGGGTCGCCGGTGAGTTGAGGATCGACTTTGTTCATACGCGATTCCTACTTTTTCAGCGACACATACGCCGTTTTGGCCACAGGATGCTTTGATCTGCGTCCCTCCATCGACACATGGCTTCCACAATTGGCGTTTCGCGCGTCGTGCGACAGGTTACTTCAGCCGTCGGACGCGCGAACCATCGGCAGACAGAATCTCACGCCGGATTGCCAGGGTGATGGCGCTTGCAAGCGTCTCCGCAATCACAGGTCCGGTGCGGCGATAGCCTAGCCAGCGGGCGGTGCCCTCGATCAACACCTCGCGGTCCCACCAATTGGTCCCAATGCCGGCCAACAATTGCTCAATCAAGAAATCGCGGTCGTAATCGGAGATGTTGCGGCAGAGGATGCGCAAGCCGGCCGGAGTATTTTCCAGGATGCCACGGCGGACGGCTGTGCGAAGATCGCCATCGAGCGCATCGCGAATGCGCGCTCCCAGCCGGCCATAGCCCAACGCGTTGGACAGTTCCCGCAAGGCCGTCTCGCGGTCACGGGTGACGCCGTCGGTGAATACCTCGCGCACGGCAGCCATCACCTCGTCGCGGTCGGTCACGTCGATCGGTAGAGCGGTAGACGCGACCGCAACATTCCCATGGGTTGTGCGGCCGTCGGATTTCTGGAATAGCTCTAACTGTTTGGCGGTGGCATCTGGTTTGTCCTTTGCTGCTGGCTTGCCTTCCAAAGCGGGACGAGGCCCATCGTCGGTTGCGGCAACGTCAGGCTGGTGGTTAAGTCGTCCCTTGCGGCGAGTGCCATTGCCGTTGTCGTTGCTCTCCCCGGGCTCACGGGCGGCGCGGATGCGCTCCAGCAGGAGCGACGCCGGCTCGTCATTGCGATCTTGCGGTACCAATTCGCCACGGAAGGCTTTGGCGAGGATGGATTGGTCTTGAATACTCAAGTCCCGCAGGGCGTCAGAGACTTGAATCTCCACACATGAAATCGCCCTAAAAGCGTGCGTGACTCGACTCACAAGTTCACGTAATTCGCCTGATGGTGGGAGAGGTACGGCGACGTCGTTTAGTATGCCGACGTTGATGTTCTTCTGGGCAGTCGCAGGAGCGAAGCGCTCAAGGTTTTCCTTGGCCGTCCGCAGAAAGAACTCAAGAAACTCTGGCGAACACAATTGAGAATCCGGGATGACGCCAACCACGCTATCAGGAAAGCAAGCGGGATAGGTGAGAACCGCGGAACTTGCTATGTTCGCCGCGATCGTGATGCATACAGTTCCGGTTGGCCAGAGCCGGCTTTGTTCCAAGCCCGCCTCAGAATAAGTCTGCGAATGTCTCAGGATCTTACCGCCGGAGTTTGCAATGTCGCCGGTCTGGACAAACGGATAAGCACCGCCGTAAAGGTGTTCGGCATTTCGAGGACGGTGACGAGATTTCCCCCGATTTAAGTATCCGACTTCGTGCAAAGGGCACCAGCACCACCCCTCCGGCAAATCCGGCAAATCGGCGTCAACCACCGGCTCCGGCTCCTCATACCGCTCTTTCCACTTGTCATCGGTGGGCTTCTTGCCCTTAGCTTTCATCTTGGGCAGCTCGGCCTTTTCCCACTTGTGGCGGCGCTCCTGGCGGATGCGGGCGAGCAGGGCGCTGGCGGGCTCGGTGTCGGGATGGGCGGCACGCCAGTCAGCCGTGAGGTCGCCACGGAACGCCGCCGCCAAGACCGATTGCCGGAAATGGTTCAACAATGGACCGACTGCTTCCAATGCTTCGCGGACTTTGCGACTGCGATTCTCCAGTGATGAAATCTTCGAGATGATTCTTTTCTGTTCGGCCACAGGTGGCACAGAAATGACATAGCTCCGCACTTCGCGTGAATTCACCGCAGGATAGAGTGCTCCACGCACGAGAGACGTCATCTTCTCCACGAATGGCTGCGACCGGACGTGGGCAAAGATCCAGTCCGGGTGAATCTCGGAGGATCTGAGAACGTCAAAGCCAGTCGATGCTATCGCTCCGTCAAGTTCTGGCGGTACGCATGCGACGGCGTTGAGATTCGGTCGCGTCATTGAAACAAGGACGTCACCAGTCTTCACGCTTTGACGTGCCCTACTCGGTGCCGACCGGCATTCCATCACTTTCGGGCTGACGATTGCCTTCGCCGCATTATCGACGCTGCCAATATCAATGTAAGTGAAGACGCTGGCTTCTGTGGGACCAGACTGCTCGACCCTTTCAACGGCCAAGTCACTGATCGGAGCCTCGATCCAACCGGCAGGAAGGATGTCATCCTCATCGCTCACGTGTCCACCTCCTGCCCTTCCAGTATCTCCACAAGCTCGCCCATCTCCTTCATCGCCGTCTTCAGCTTCGCCGTTATCGCAGCCGCGATTTCATCAGGATCGGGCAGCACTTCGTTGCTGCCGTCGCTATCGTCCTTCAGCCAGGAAATGTCGAGGCTTTCGCCCTTCTTGTCGCGGATGAACTCGCGGGTGAAGTAGCGGAAGCGTCCTTCCTCCCCATGGTCTTTCCGCTTCGATTGGCCGAGCGGGTCGCGACCATAGGCGACCCTGAAGTCTTTGAAATGCTCGATGGTGAGAGGCGTGCGCTTGCCGAAAGCAGGCATGTTGGCCCGCATGTTGTAGATCCAGACGCCCTTAGTGTTGCCGGTGTCCTTCGCGGCCAGGCCGCGGGTGAAGAACAGGACATTGGTCTTGACACCCTGCGCGTAGAAGATGCCGGTCGGCAGGCGAAGGATCGTGTGTAAGTTGCACTTGTCCATCAGATCAGCCCGGACCTGGGCACCGACGCCTTCTTCAAACAGGACGTTGTCCGGCAGGACGATGGCCGCACGACTAACCTTCTCCTTGGTGCTGGGACGCAAGCCACGGTAAACATGCTGGAGGAAGCAGAGCTGCTTGTTGGAAGTGGGGTAGGTGAAGTCGTCACGGGTGGGCTGACCGCCCCCTTTCTTCGTGCCGAACGGCGGATTGGTGAGGATGACATCGGCGACGGGGAGCTTGGCACCGTCGGCGGAAAGCGTATCGCCGAGAATCAGATCACCTTCAATATCGTGCAGCATAGCGTTCATCAGCAGCAGGCGGTGGGCGTCGGGGACAAGCTCGATGCCGTAGAATGCTTGGCGCTTCTGAAAATCCTGCAGGCGCACGGAAAGCTTGAAGAGGTCGTCGGTACGGGCCTTGATGTACCGGTCGGCGGCGATGAGAAAGCCGCCGGTGCCGGCAGCAGGGTCCTGCACGAACTCGCCAGCCTGGGGCTGGGTGAGCTCGACCATGCACTCGATCAGTGGTCGTGGCGTGAAATACTGCCCGGCACCGGACTTCTTCTCGTTGGCATTCTTCTCCAACAGCCCTTCATAGAGATCTCCAAGACCTTCGCTCTTTGCAGAATACCAGTCGAGGGCATCAATGTCGGTCACGAGCTTGGCCAGATTGCGTGGCTGGCGGAGCGAGGTCGTGGCGTCGGCGAAGATCGCCTGCACGCGACCAGAGCCCTTGGTGCCCAGGTGCAGGAGTAGGGATTTATAGAAGTTGAGCTGCTCGATGCCGTCTTTCATTATCAGGTCATCCCAGCGGTAGCCGCGATGGCACTCGTCGACGACGATGCAATCATAGAGATCGACGGGGATGGGCTCGCGGTCCTCGGAGAGGAGGATGCGGCGCATCATGCCCTGGATGGTGCCAACGTGAAGACGAGTGTCTGCGTCGGGACGGAGGTCGCCCATCTCCTTCACGTCATAAATGTCAGAGAAGGTCTTGAGGCTCTCAAGTCGCACGTCCTTAAAGGCGTCGGTGGCCTGCTCGCCAAGGGCGGAACGGTCCACGAGGAACAGGACGCGGTTAAATCGCTTGGCTTTGATCAGGCGGTAAACCATGCCAATGCTGGTTCGGGTCTTGCCGGTGCCAGTGGCCATGGCGATGAGCAGTTGACGGCGGGATTGCTCCAGCGCTTTCTCGACGGCGGCGATGGCACGCTTCTGGAAGTCGCGGAGCGGCAGGTAGTCGGTTGGCTCGGCACGGAGGGTTTCCTGGGCGGCCTGCTCGTCCTGTTTGAGGAGGTCCAACAGGCCGCTGGGCGTGTACCAACCCTGGAGGGCGCGGGCGTTATTGTGTGCGGCGCGGCCGTCGAGGAACCAGATGCCGCTCTTGGTGATGAGTTGCCGAAGAAATGGCCGGCCGTTGGTGGCGAATAGGAACGGGACCTTGTAAGAACCCCACGGGCTTCCCGTTGCGGTTTGATTAGCGTCGAACGTAAAACCCCTGCTGTAGCGTTTGGCCTGCTCGATGGAGCCGGCCACATCCTTGTTCTTGCGCTTGGCCTCAACCACGCCGACGCAGACGAGCCCGACGAACAGGGCGTAGTCAGCGGGGCCGGAGGCTGTGGGCCACTCGGCGATGGCGATGTTGGTCCCCTTCTGTGGTCGGGTGCCGGCAGCATAGCGGAGGAGAGGGGTGTCGGCTTCCCAGCCGGCCTCTCGGAGTTCGGCGTCAATGAGCTTACGAGTATCGGCTTCGGAGAGATCGAGCGCGTTGCCGGCCTGGATAGCCAGGCTGATGGTGGCCTGAACGGTAGCCGGAGCAACTGTAGCCTGTTGCACCACCTGTGCCTGTTGGGTGGCGAGTGCCTGCGCGAATTGCCGACGGTCGGCTTCGAGGCGGCGTTCAGCATCTTCGGCGAGAGCGAAGGCCGCCTCCAGGTCGTGATACATGGCGCTGGCGCGGACCTCGGCGTCCTGTCTGAGTTTCGCCTCTTGTTGGGCGGTCAATTTCGCGGTGTGGGTTTCCGCTTCGCCAGCGGCGAGTTGTTTGCGGAGCTGATCGAGTTCCGCAACGAGGGCTGATTCAGCCTGGCGCGGGTCGGGCGGAGGCACGAAGGGACCGGCCTTGAACTTCGGCTCGTTTCCGAATGCCTTCTGAAACCACACTCCGAGGATGCGAGCCATCTTGAGCTGATGCAGTGCTTCGCGTTGTGTCCCGACACCGTCATGGGCGGCCGCGTTGCCCGCCTTGCGGAGACCGTGGAAAAGCTCGGCGACCTCGGGTGTCAGCACCCCGGAATCGCGGAGCTTGTTTAACAGACCAAGAAAGTCGATGTCGGGATCGATCGCCAAGCCGATGGACGCGGCGATCTTCTTCGCGAGCGCCTCGCCAAGCTGGCGAAGTTTAATCAGTGCGGAGTTGGGATCGTCAAAGACGTATCGCTCGGCCAAGGCACCGTACCTGAGTAGGACTTCGCCGTGCCTGCCTAGAAACGAGAAGTTCGGAGAGTGGATGTTCGATTGAGTGCTCATGTTCCCCGCGTGGGAAAAGATTAACGTTGGGAGCGGTCCCACGCCAGCAAACAGTCAAAACGGAACAGCCCCGATGGAGAGGCTTAGCAAGGCTGCGTATGCTTCGATCACCACGGGATTGGAAGTGCATCGAAGGCGCGATGAACGAAGAGCAGTTGAAATGGTTTGCCAATGACCTCCAAGCCTGTATTGGCGTCGCGCCGGAGCGATTCCTCTGCCCTATTCTACTGTACGATGATCCAAAGGCGGAGCTTTGCGATGGGCATGTCCTGAACGCGGCTATCAAAGAATGTTCACGTCTAAAGGTGATCCAGCGAAAGGATGTTGACAATTACTTCGGTCGCACGATTGAGCCCGACCTCATCAAGTATCTCAACATTCCAAAAATGGCATCAGACGAGTTCGTTGACAAGGCGGACACCGCTGCTGTCGTCAGTGGTGACGAGCGCTTTCCGGTCATAGCCGCCGCTCCCAATCAGAAGAACCTTGCCGAGATGGGAAAGCGATTCCCGCGTTTTTCGATTAACGGACCGACCAACAGTTTCCCTCACCGTTTTGTGAAGATCGCAATCGAGGGGTTTGATTTGACTAGGCCTGTTCAACTTGAAGCTTCTATCGTATTGGCAGAACCGGCCTTGATAGGCTCATTTCTGAAGTGCGCCTATCTGGCGATGTTTCGCATCGCCGGATACAGGTGGGTGGGTAATCCATCTGCTGATTTCGTGAGGCGTCCGCTCGCTCGTTTTTTCGAGGAGCGTGCCTCAAAAGAACAGGCAGGGGAATACTTCGGCCCCTTCAGGGGATGCGTGAAAATTGTACTGAACGATTCGCTCATTCCATTGGGAGACACGCTGACAAGCAAATGGTTCCTCCTCCATTACGCTGATAGATTCGATCCTGAATTTCGTGGCCATCCGGTGTTTGAGAGGTCCCAAGAGATGCTGTTCGCGGTATCGCTGCTTTTCAGAATCAACGGACTGACATTCGTCGCTACGTTACCCTCGTACATTGCCGCAGGCGATTATCTGCCTGCGCTGAGTCGGTACGTCACATACCTCAAGGAGCCGCGAATGCCCCACACTGTGAAAGCTGCGCACTTCGAAGATGGCGGTTCACATGATCCGTTCTGGAAAATTTACGACATTGCGCTACCTATGCATTTTGAGGATCGCTCGCCAAGAGTGGGTTAGGCGACGCCCCCCGCACATCGTGTGCCCACCTATCGGGCCGACAACTCTTCCGCATATGCCGCCAGCCAGCAAAACAGATTCACGAGTTCCATCTGCTCGATCGTGCGGCAGCGTGCTGCCATGAGATTCGGGCACCACACCACAATCGCGAGGCTCTTTGCCCTGGACACCGCAACATTGATGCGGTTCTTGTTCAACAGGAACTCAAGCCCGCGTGGACTGTCTTCCACGCTCGACGCGCACATAGAGACAATCACCACATGAGCTTCCTGGCCCTGGAAACTGTCGACCGTGCCAACGCGAGCATTGGTTCCCAGCCGGACCTGCAGTCGCCGGACCTGCATGTTGTACGGCGCGACGATCAGGATGTCGCTGAGCGTTAAATCCCGTTGCGTACCATCACGCTCAACCACGCACCTGCCGAGCAACTGCCTGATGATCGCCTCGATGATCTCGATTTCCTCGTCGCTTGCCTGGGCGTTGCCTTCATGCTCGACGGGCACAAAGCTCACGCCTGACTGCCGTCGGATCATTCCGTGGTCTTTATCACCGCAGAGGACCGCCTGCCTGGCGGTATCGGGATGAGACTTCAGCCGCCCCTCGTACACGGCCTGCGAGATAAATTCGCAGACTTCCGGGTGCATACGATATGTCTTGCTCAGGAACACGCCCAGTTCGGGCGGGATCGTCGCGTGTCCTTGGAGGAGGTAATCGAGCGCGGATAGGCCGCTCTCGCCGGGATGCGATCCCTTCGTCGGCTGCGATAGCTGCATCTGATCGCCCACGAGGATGATGTTCCTGGCACACGGCCCGCTGCCGACGATGTTCGCCAGCGAAACCTGTCCAGCTTCGTCCACGAACAAGTAATCCAACTGCCCTTCCAGCTCCGGTCGACTGAAGAGCCAGGCAGTCCCCCCAAGCACGAGGCTTCGAGACCCCAGTTCCTCTGCGGCAGCTGAGTTTTGGGGGCAATGCTCAACCACACCGGTTGCGATCAACGGTTCATCAGCGTCGCCACCCACCTTCACCAGCCGTGCGGTGATCCCTTTCTCTTCAACGGCCTCGGCGATCGCCTCCATCAGGTTCAGGATCGCCTTGTGGCTGCTGGCCATGACCCCGATCCGTCTGCCGTCACGCAGCAGCTCGGCGATGACATGCGCCGCGGTAAATGTTTTGCCCGATCCCGGTGGCCCCTGGATACACAGCGTCGTGTGATCCAGCCGCCGCATGACGTCGGTCAGCGCCGGCAGCAGATCGACGCCGTCCGGCACCACTGCGCCGCCCGCATGCCTCTTGATCCAGGGAAGCCGGCGGTGGATCAGATCATCGACCGCCTGCGATCGAATCTGACCGTGGCTCCATCCATCCACGTAGCGGCAGACGGCGTCAGAGATCGACCTTGCAGATACGTACTCGTTGGGAATTAGATTCAGTCGGTCAGGGACTTCTGGTACGGATGGACCGAACCGAATCTGGAGCAGCCCCTATTGCCGGTCCATCGTCTCGATGGTGACCTTCGCGCTCAGGTCGTGAGCAAAGAAGCATTTACTGCCGGGACAAAGTTTGGTGTCCTGGTCAGGGTCGTACCGGTAGCCGATCAACCGCGAGCGATCTACCGGTATCGGTCGTTCTTTGGTTCGTTGCAGGCCGCCGAGGCAGTCCAGGTCAGCCGACAGCTCTTCTTCGGTCATGTCGTGGCGCTCAAACATGAGCCAGAAGACCGGCTTGGCTTCTCGCCAGTGGAACTCCAGCAGCCACGCCAACAACTCCTGCACCCGCCGGCGCTCGGGATCGGTGACCTTGTTGTCTTCAATCTCCTTCAGGAGTCTCTCGGCCAGAGCCTTGCTGGGATTCTCCCTGCCGGGGTCCTCGTGATCCGCGTCGCCAGGCGCGTCGGTCTTCTCCGGAAGGTAGGCGATGTTATGCGTGGCCTGCACCCTGCGCAGCCAGACCGCGAGCTCGAACGTCGAATCACAGTCCAGTTGGTTGTAATCACGGATCTCCCGAAGGATCGGGGAGCCCTGCCAGCTCTGCGGCTGCTCACTCTCCATCCATGCTTGATATGCGATGATCGATCCAGAAGCGCTTGTTACCGACCCGGTTCGCGGCCGCATGTACGCCCGCTCGACGTCTTTCAGTGAATAGCTCGGCGTCCCGACGACCACGCCTTGCCGCACCACGGTGTAGAGGTCCACGAAGACCTGGTTCCGCAGCAGCTCATCCACCTCGACTTCGCAGGTGGCAAACTTACCCATGAGCCGTCGCAGCGCCGAGGGCTCGTAGGCCGCGTAGTGGTAAATGTGCATGTCCGGGTCGCGCTTCCATCGCCGGTGCGCCCAGGTCACAAACCCCACGAAGGCGGTTTTCTCTTGAATCGCGTCGTGCGCCCACCAGTCGGCGAACCGCAACTCTTTCCCTTCCTGATATGTGGCTCCAAACAGGTATTCCAATCCGTCGGCCGCAAAGGGGTAGCCTTCCATGTCGAAGAACACATCCCCCGGCGAAGGAGGTGGCAGAAGCGCCAGCCCGCGCCGGGGATCGTCGGCCTGCGGTGCCACCACCTCGAATGCCGGCGTGTCTTTGCCACGAGATTGAATCTGCAGCTGCGCCTGTTTCCTGAGCCGGGCCAGGATCAGGGGGTCCATGCCGAGGATTGTCGACTGATTGGAAGCGGCCAGCGCCGCGATCGTCGTGATGCCGGCAGCTTCCAGCCGCTTCACCTGCGTTCGGGTCATCCGTGCCACGCCAATCAGGTGGTCGGATTCGGCCAGGATCCTCTCCGCCACGTCGCTCCAGCGCCCGTAGCCCCGTGAGAAACCGGGATGAGGCATCTGTTCTGCGTCGAACTTTTCCTGGAACTTCAAAAAACCGTTCTTCAGACAGCGGTAGTAGTAAAAATAGTTGTTGGTCCTGAAACGCCGGCGATCGTTGGTGCCCAGCACAATCTCCACGCCCTCCGGCCGGCGGCCTTGCAGCACTTCGAGCATTTCGGCATAGGCGCACAGCTGGATCACGAAATACGGCTTGGCGGATTTCGCCAACTTCGTATCCCAGACTTCGTAGTGGTGTGCGCCCAGGGATGAGATGCCCCCCTGTCGATTCAGAAAGTCGGCGTAACCACGGAACGGTGCGGCCTCGACGCACGCCTGATAGATGACCTGAGCGCCATCGCGCATGGCCTGCAGAGTGTGACCTGCGGCGTCATCGCCCTGGATAACCTCGACAATTCTGTAACCCGCTGTCTTGAGCGACTGCAGGAATGCTTGCTCGTGCTCTATTCCCTTGACCTTGATCAGCTTCATTTCCGCGCTGTCGCCATCCGGCCGATACGCCAGCGCCGCGCCTGCGGCCGTCGCCGGTGCGTTCATTTCTCGCCTCTGCTCCAGATACGACCGGTCCATCCATGAGCCGAACTCACCCTCCAGGTAGACGATCAGGTCGGTGGGCGAAAAGCGCAGGCCCTCTGTGTCGTGGTACATTGCGACCTTCCCCGAAGGGCTGCCTCTTCTTCAGCTTGCCCTGCCGGTCTGCCGGTTGCAAGTTCTGAAGGGTTTCATGAATGACGCGAGACCGAATCTCGGTTACGGGCGATGTGTATCTGGCCACAGTGACAACACCTGGTCAGTGATGAACTGCGATTTTCGAGATTTGGACGAAATCTATTTTGGGCAACAATATATTTGACGAAGGTGATCCCCGCGCGAAAATGCGCGCTATGAGCAAAAAGGAACTTCCAGCAGACCGCGTCGGCAAAGTTGCCGACTTCGCTGCGGCGATTCGTCTGGTTGGAGAAACAACGCGCAAGCCGCGACCAGAGCCCGACGAACTGTTTCGCCATTCCGCCGATGCTCTCCTTGAGAATCTGCATGGGCTTGAGCAGTTTATTTTATTTCCCGCACAACTTTCGATCTATGAAGAACGATTCCAATTCACGATGCGTCAATTGCCACGCCATGAGGGCGAGGGAGTCGGCGAGTACGATAAAAGGATTTGGGAGGCAGTAGCCTCTGGCTATGTGCCGCCAGTCGTGAACAACGTAATCATTTTGACGCCCATCATCTGGCAAACCATAGAGCAGGAATTCGCGCGGTTTTTTGATGACGATGCGATCAGGTACTTTTATCGCGCGATGCTGATTCAAGCGTGGACGGTTTTCGAAAGCTTGGCGGAAGACGTTTGGATCGACGCCGTGAATGCACGGCCATCAAGGCTGGGATCGTTGAAGGGGCAACCGCGAGGGAAATATTCAAACGAAAGCAAGCGAGCCGGAATAGAACAGGGGCATGCAAAAATGACGCGAAAAGCATTCCGATTGGAGAGTTGGAGCGATACGGTTTTGATGTCCGAGCGAAAATGGGGGACCTTCTATCGGGCATCCGGAAGGTGTCGTTTCGATCTCTTCCAGACATACGGCTTGCCTATCATCTCGCGTTTGATGTGCATGCTGACGCAATCATCGAACTTTTGGATTCGCCAGGACTTCAGTATGCGGCCGCCGTCCGAAATGTGCTCATTCACAAGAGCGGTTTTGTGGACAAGGAATTTACCGAGCAAACGATGCTGGTGCAGGATATTCCTCTGCTGAAAACTGGAGACAGGCTTCCGCTTACGGGTACGCTCACTGCCAAGCTAATAGATGACCTAATTGACACCGCGATTGGTCTGCTAAGGTCCGTCCAGAACTGGACTGTTGGACATCCGGGAGGCAAACAATGAGTGAATCAGAAAAAGACTTTCCGTCGCCCGTCGCTTGAAGCAGCGTGCCACGACCGTGGAGGAACTGGTCAGTTCACGTCACCATATACAAGCTCGCTGACTCGGAAGGCCTGGGGAACACACATACCGGCTATGCCTCCGCTCCGGGGCGGGTTCAAGCCCCGGCTCAGTTGTTGCCGGCGGAAAATCCATCGAGCCCGCTCGGCGACACCGGCCGCGGAATCACCGTCGAGGCATCGGGTGTCTGAGGGCAATCGCCAGCCGTCACTGCGGAGTTCTCTTCCGCGCTGGGCACATCAGGGCCGCGCTGCACGTCCGCTATCGCCTGCGCCGGCTTCACATTGCCGATGCTCACTGCCAGCAAGCCCGGCAGGTGACGGTCCATCAACGAGCAGTTGCCATAGACCAGGTGCTCGATCGCGTCGGGTGGCGCAGACCCCGCCGTGATGGGAATGGACGTGCGGAGCACCACCTGCCCGTCAGACCAGTTCATTTCAAAGTTGCCGAACTGGAAACACCAGTTGGCGCGAGTGAGATATTCCGCGACCGCGAGACGTTTCTTTGGCGGCACCTTCACGGGGGAACTTGCGCAAAACATCAGAAACCGGTCATCATCCGTTTGTGTGGCGATCCAGTTCCACTGGCCGTTGTCGCCGCTCATCAGGCCGCGAAGCGTCTGCTCCTTGTCGGTCATGTACTGCCAGCCACTGCGGTTCAGAAACTGCTTCAACCGCGCCATTGCGTTCGATCTCTTTGCCATCGCGGGCTCCTTTCAATTGATGAAGGGAGTATGCACAACGCCACTGACAACGTTGTGGCAGCGACCGCTGAAAACTGTGAGAACTCTCAACAACCCGATCGGGACGGATCGGGCGCGTGACCAGCCGCGACGGCGGTTCCCGTTAGCCCCCCCGTCGTTCTACTTCTATGGCTAACTCTGGTTCATCCGGCAACTCGACCCGGGCGGATAATCTAAAAACCGGTTTTTGAATTAGAGGTTTATTGCAGCGAGCCATAGCGTCTGGTGATGCCAGGCCCTCGCCACAATGTGGTTTGCTGCGATTTCCCGCCTCGCTGAGGCAGTTTGCGGGGCTCAGATGGCCCGCGAGTACCCCTGTTTTGAGCGTCTGAGACGGGGCCGTGATGTAAGTGCCAAAATCATATGGGTTTATAGGCAGTGCTAAAGCGGCCAATGCTCAGCGACGGCACATCCCCTTTCCCCGAGATGGCCAATGCCCATCTTCAGCCTTTGAATGGCCCGCCGGCGTCGACCACCCCTGCAGCGAAACCGTTCGAGGGCGAATATTGGGGCAGTTTGAGATTCCCGCACCCGCGGTGGCCGTTCCGCACTCGGGGCAGCGGGCAGGCGTGGCACGGAGGTCGTAACCGCATGAAGGGCAAAGCCCTCCCCTCAAGCGACTCACTCGACGCCGGAAGCGGTCCACCCATAGACATGGAATTACCGCGGTGAGTATTACGAGAACCCAATCAGGCGCGGCCACCGCGCCGACAGGATAGTAGTAAAATCCGCGTGCGCGCCCGGCGGCATACCCGAAGCCAGCATGGAGCCAGGTGTGCTGCTGACGCAGGGGAATAATGTCGGTCCAGAACCTTGGTGCATCCTGCGGTTGAACTGTTCCCCAGCCCCATCGAATCCCAGTTCGCCAGTAGGCAATGCCGAACCGAACATCAACATCCATGAACCTCACGATACCCCGGTATGAATCCAGCTCGCAGGCGATGAAAGGCTGATGTGTGGCAGGTGCGATTGAATGCGGAGGAACTTTCACCGCAAAACTGTCTGCAACGCGGTAGCTCCGCGCCCACAGCGTCACCATTGTGACGCACAATAGCAGTGATACCCCGGCCAGCACGTTGAAAAAGCGGCGTTTCACCAGAGGGAAGTCTACATGAGAAATCCAGGCCCGCGAGCTTCCTTGAGAACGCATCCGTCAGACGGGTGAATCGTCGCGGAGTAAAGAAAAGAGTTGCGTCATCCCCGCTGGGCTTGCGAGGCCTTGGCCATGATGGTGACTTTCATTCCCGGCAGCCATTGCTTGAATTCATCGCAGTAATACAGGTACGCACGGCTGGCCGGGCCGGTGTATTCACCGGGGATGGCAGCGGTCAGGCTGAGCGGGACCTCGATGGTCTGCTTGGACTGAATGTCACGCCAATACAGGATCACCTCCCGGCCGCGCACGTCGTAGGCGGCGATGCGGCCGGCTTTCACCAGTTCCTTGAGTTGATCGTGCCGCACTTCCAGGCCGCCGGGCAGGCCGACGATCGCGATCGGAGTGGGGAGCGTCGCGACCGACCGGTTGGTGATCGTCACCCGCGCCTCGGTGGGCGCTCCTTCGGCCACCTGCGGATCGGCAAGCGCCGTGGTCATCGTCAGTGGGCACCCCTTGGAAGAGACGGGCGTCACGCTGTTGAATGACACCGTGACGGCGTCCGGAAGACTGGAGCCGTCGGTCATGCGCAATTCGACAGCGTGTTCGCCGGGCGTCATCTGCGCTGAGAAGTCGGGGAGCTTGATCGCGCCGGTGGAACTGGCGTCAAAGGTGATCGCTTCGCCCACGCCTTGATGATCGACAAAAAGCAGCACTTTGCCGGCGGCGGTCGGATGGGCGCGGGCTTTGTCATAGGCGATGATCGCGCGCAGCGCCAGCACGGTCGATTGCGTCGAGCCGTATCGTCCGGCTTTGCAGGAGTCGGCCAGGTAGCGGATGGCCGACTCGACATGTGCGGCGTACGCCGGCTCGCGCAGCCACGCCAGTGTCGCCAACGAGGTGGTTTCGATTTCCAGGCTGTCTCCGCCGCTGCCGACGACGGTGGTGACTGCTCCGCGAACGTGGCCGTCTTTATCCTGCAGGTCGGCCAGCCGATCCATGAACTGCCGCGCACCGGCCTTGTCGCCGGCGAGGTACAGGGAGCTGGCGGCCAGGGCTTTGACATAGCTGTTGGGATCGGTTTGTGCGTGCTCCGCGAGCCACTTCACCTCTGTATCGAGGCCGCTCTGGCCGGTTTCGAGCAGGGCCCATGTGCAATAGCCGTTGGCACAGTCGGGATCGGTGACCCAGGTATGCAGGGCACGCCGTTCGTGGGTGAAGCCTCCCTTGCCGTCACGTCGGGCCAGCAGCCAGGTGCGTGTGTTCTGAAGCATCGCGGGATCGACGCTGCGAACGGCGGACATATCGGTGAACTCAAGCAGCCCGTACGCCGTCAGGCATTCGTGTCCGGGGTCTTCGCCGAACCATTCATACCCCTTGTTCTTGCACTGAAAACTGGTCAGTCGCGCGTATCCCTTATCCAGCAGATCGTTGCTGTGGGCGATGAGCGATGGGTCGACCCCGGCATGGGTCGTGAAATATTGGTCGGCCATGACCAGCGGATAGTTGGTCGAGGTGGTCTGCTCGAAGCAGCCGTTTGGCCCCTGCAACAGCCCCTGCAACGCCTCGGTGAGATTGGCCAATGGAGTGGGGTAGAGGGCGGCCGAGGTTTTCATGCTTCCCGCCACCACAGACTGGGGAACCTGGATTTCGTCGACCACGCTGCCGGCGGAGCTGACCAGCCCGCCCTTGTTGATTTCTGTCGGGAATCCCAGCGGCACGATGGCCAGCGTGCGCGTTACCTGATCGGTAAAGTCGCCGGCGCGGGCATCGACAACGACCTTTGTGGTTCCCGGCGCAGCGCCAACGCGCAGATCAACCAATTGCCGCACGCGCTGGCCAGCCGGAAGATCAAACTCCTGGATCGGAGAGATGCTCAGCCCGGCTCCGCCGTTGAGAGTGAGACGGACGCGATCCAGATTGCTCCGCGTGTTATTGACGGCCGCGATCGGGAGGTGAATCAGATCGCCGACGCTCACTTCCAGCGGCAGTTTGGGCTCAACGTAGAACGGCTTAGAGGAGGTGATGATCGTCTTGCCTTCGCCCAGTGCTCCCGAAGCATCGAATGCGTCGGCGGTAATGGCAAAGCTGGTGACCGAGTCATTGAGATGGAAGGAGAGTGTTGCCGTCCCGGTCTTTTCGTCGGTCTTTACGCCGGCGGCCCAGTACAGTGTCTCGGTGAAATCGGTGCGATCGCTGCTGGATCGATTGGGCTGGAGATCGTGGGCATAGATGCGAACGACGGGAAGCGGCGGCGGCATCGCAATCGGCATTGCTGCCGGCTGTGTCGCCGGCATGTCAGCCGCCGGCTGCAATTGCAGGTCCTTCCTTACCTGTTGCCCGGCTTGCGACTGGTCGACCATCGCGGGGGCGGCAGGCGGCCTGTTCTCTGCAGCGCGATCGTTGAGCTTTGCGTCTTCCGCCGCGTTCTGCTCACGTACCATCGGCCCAGGAGCCCGGGCGGCGGTCACTGCAAAGAACCGACCGCCTCCGCCCCGGCCACCGGCAACATTCCAGAACATCGGTTGCGGCGGCAGCAGATCTCCCAGGCGCGCCGGGCGGGATCGCCGTAGGCGGCGATGAACTTTTTCGCATCGACCGTCGCGAACCTGCGCCATCCCTGCGTCCCAAGAAGCAAATCGGTTGCCAGCGGTGCCTTGGAATCAGCCCGGTCGAGATAGGCCCCGGCGTCGGCCAGGTCACGCACGTCATTTCCCAGGAGCACCATCGCCCCCAGCCGCGGGGCGCGATCGCGCTTTTCTGGGATGCGCAGTACGGCTTCGTCGGTGGCGGTGACGCCAACGACCGCCGGCACCGGCTTTCCGGCGTCGTCCGTGGTGGTGACGCTGATGTTCACCTGGTCGGCGGGCGTGAAGGAAGGTCGATCCGCTGTCACCTTCACGTGGATGGCCCGGGCGCTTTGGCGGAAGATCAGCCGTTCACTGATGGGAGTGCCGTCGGCGGTCTTTACGGTCGCGACCAGCACGCCGTCCGCCCATGAAGGCGGCGTGAGAACCACTTGCGCGGCCACGCCGGGCAGCAGTTTGACGGGGGCGGACGCCACTTCCGTCTGCCGTTTGGAAAGGCTGACATCGTATGATCCGGCGGCGGTCCCCGCGATGTTGAGTCGGATCGGCTCGCCGCCCCGGGTCATATCGTCCAACGCCAGCAGCACGACGCCCTCGGTCTTGGCCGCGGGGAGCGGGTAGATCCTGGTGATGCCCGAGGGCTGCGAAAGCTTGATCGCATAGCTCTCACCGGTTTTGGGGGTGAGGATAAATCGGCCGCGCCCCTCATGCTCGGTAGCAAAATCGACCACGGCGTTGCCATGCGAATCGATCACCTGTCCCACCAGGTCCGCCGGCTTCTGCGCGGTGGTGCGCGCTTCGACATAGACCCTGCAAGGCAACCCGGCGACCAGATCGCCTCCCTCGGGATAGATCGCCAGATCAACGCTCTTCAGCAGAATTGGGATCGTCTTGGCGATCGGCTCGACCACGCCGCCATCGGCTACCGCCAGCGAGAGCGTCCCGTCGCCGCGCTCGATCCGGGCCGGCAGCGTAAACGCAACCGAGCAATTCCCGGCCGGATCAATGACCGTCTGGCCCGAGTACGCGTCTTGGCCATCGACGATGGCGGTTGCCGACACTTTTGCCCCGGCGGGCAGGCCGCCTTCGGCGCGCTCAACATGGAGCGATGCTCTGACCATGTCGCCCGGCCCGAATCCATCGCGAAGGAAGATAATCTCACCCTTGAGCCGCGGAGCGCGATAGGCTCGCACGTCAAAAATGCGTTTTGCCGGTGGGAACCCGCTATAGGGAAAACTGACGACGGCCGCATATTGCCCGCCAGCCGCGTCGGCAGGCACATCCCAGGCGAACCCCGCCACGCTCTCTTGAATCTGCCCATTTGTCGTGAAAAGCTGCTCCCCCCTGGGGCCGGTGATCTGCAAAACGGCATCAGCTGATTGTCCCTCCGGCAAGGGCTTGTGATCCAGCGCCCCCAGGACGACGCCGCGCAGCCAGACCCGTTCTCCCGGTCGATAGATCGGTTTGTCCGTGGAAACATGCCCAAGATAACACGGATCCTTCGGCCCGGGTGCGTTGCCCGGCTCATCCGCCAGGAGCAATCCCGCGACAACCAGTGCAAGGGCCAAACAAGACGCCGTCACGCGAGGTGCGAACATGATCGAGCCCTTTCAGTGCGAGCTTGGTTCGGAGACTTGGAACGGAGGGTTAGACGTTGGAAGTGAAACCGGGTTCCCGATAATTCGGAGTTTATTGGCGATTGATCCGGCGCGCGTCCAAGAATCTCCGAGGTACCCTGACGACCGAATCTGCCTTGGCTGACGCAGCCGTATCACGAGCAGAGGCGAATGTCAGCTACGGCACGGCTGTCTGCGATGGCTCGGGCCTGGCTGGACCTTCGCCCGACCCAGCCGCTGGGGATCGATGAGCCGAAACTCCGGCGAACAGGGTAGCAGTCCAGTAGTCGATGGCCGATCCGGAGGCCAGGGGGAATTCGACTACGCAAGTCTCAATGTATCGCCAAAGAAGAAGACCCCGGTCGGGATCGGCCGGGCTGGTAGGGTGGCCTTCCCGGTGCCTCCAGATAACAAATGGAATGCGATAGCTTCCCTGACCGTGCCGTGGTCTCAGGGAACGACGTGCTCGTCTTCCTCGCGTTCTTTGAAGTAGTCCTCAATTCTCCGCAACATAGTCTGCTTAGTCGTCCGAGCCACTGGGCTCCATTCGTGGAGTCCCGACGGCTTACTTTCGACATCCGTGAATGGATCGAAGCCGCTGAGTAGTTCAAATCTGTCAAAGTAGCGACGCTTGGCCCGGGATCCGTGCCAAAGGTGGTAAGCATCGCCGTCCACGTGCCCCAGCCTTTGGTGGGACCAACATCTAACTCGGTCAGCCCACTCCCGGTACTGGCGAGCAAACGCTGGAGCTGCACTGGAAAGGATCGGCTCGAGTTCATTTTCTACGCCGAGCGTAGCTGACATAAGGAACAACGACCCACCCCCAACCGGGCTATTGAAAAAGCCGCCGGTCTCCGCCCAGAAATCTCGCCGCACGGCGACCGCAAATCCGCAGTGATATTCCTTTGACAGATGCGGCGTCGGGAGGCCGCAGTTGGCCGCATAACCGCACGAGTATTTCTCTTTGAACACATTGCCAATGGAATCAAGCCAAACCCCGCGGCTAAACGGCTGAACGACTGGAAATGACCCTAAGCGATCTGCTAAGGTCTTTTTCCAACCCCGTGTCCTCAAGCTCACGTCAGCGTCGACGCAGATTATGTTCGAGAAGTGAGCCGGTAGATTTTTCGCAAGAACATTCCAAAGATTATCTTTCACGAACATCCAGGAGTCGCTGGTAAGTTGAAGCACCTTCCGATGGCCAACTGGTAAGACGGGTGGTGCAGATACGCTATGACCGCACCTCAGCTCGATTGCATACGTGGGAAGTTCTTCCGCCAAAAGCCAATCGAGGGTGGCTGCGAGATTCCGGACGGGTGATATGTAGAGGCACGGGTTGAAATGGCAAAGGATTGCGACCGTGTCACCGGCGTCTGGCAGATCAAACACCGCGTGCGAGATTAACTGGACAGCGTCGATCATAAACTCCTGATGGATGGCCGTTACCTTATCGGTGGCTAGGGATATAGACGTTGAGCTTTCCATCGGCCGCGCTCATCTAATAGGAACGAGAGCCGACGATTCAGCCGATGCGAGCCGCCACGGAAAAATTCGACGCGTGAAGCTCGCAGGCGATATGCCTTCCAGTACCACGGCCTAGTCAGCTGAGCACCGTCCGCCATCACTGACAGCTTGTCAGAAACGTCAAAAGCAAGACGGCGGTAGCGACGCAGCGTGCTGCTCTGGATGCCCAGCGAAATGATCAACCGCTGACCAGCCGTTTTTCTATTGAAATCTGCGTCTGCAAGTGAATCCTGTGCGGGTTCGATCGTTCCTTCGAGCCGCACTTGGCGACTAATTGGCTGCCAATAGAGCAACGCCGCCGCCGCGGGATTATCAGATATGTTTTGACCCTTATTGCTCCGACAGTCAGTGCAAAAGATTAGCTCCCCGTCAAGACATTCGGTTACCAACATCATCCGCGAAGACGGCATTCCCGCCCTTGTGATGGTGCTCAAGCAGAACGCCTCCGGCTTCGGCACGCCATGTTTGCGTGCCATGTACAACCACTTCGGTATCAGCAAAAGAGGATTCATTTCGGCCACGTCCTTCGGCCTGCTGTACCTAGGAACCACAATAGGAAACGACAGAACTCTCCGTCTCCTGAAGGTCTAACCGAACTAGGTTCAGCTCAGTGTTCGCCCGTATTCGATCGAAGAATAGTTGTGCGAGATTTTCCGCAGATGAGGGATGATCGAGGACACAGAGTTTAATGCCTTGGTCCCTCAACACCGTATATAGGGGGTCTACCCGATTCACGATGAAGCTGTGCTCGAATGGAGCCAGCACCGGGAGTACCTGCTTCTCAATATCAGAAAATAGCATCGTGACACTGTGGGAGTCGGCTTTTGTGAAAGCGAAGTGACAGTCTACGTGGTACGTATGACCGTGAATTGAGAAGCATCTATCGTTAGAAAGATCTTCGTTGCGGTGGGCCGCGTGAAAGTGGAAGGACTTCTTGATGATGAAGCAATTCATCTCTACACTCTCGTTAGGAGTTGACTGGCCACCGCTTGAATCATCGGGGTGCCGTGAATCCATCTAACCTGCAAGATTAAGTTCGACATGCGGCGGCGTTGATGCTGTGGCAACCGCGACGTGCCGATGACGTCCCAGATGTCCTCGGCTTTACCAATGTGCCGGAGAACTCGTCCTGCCCAACCCCCACCCACAAGGGCAGGCGTCGGATTTAGAGCACGGTAGCACGCAAGCATCGCCAGCGAATCGTCATCGAGATCCCCGTCGTCGATCCCGAGCTCGCTAATGAACCTGCCACCGAGCGTCATATCTTCGATGGCCATGCAATCGAAGAAACCACCACAAACAGCGATGATGCGTTCGTATCCAGAACTCTGAATTAGTTGTGCTGTGATGGCGGCGTTCGCATAGCTAATGACGAATATCTCCACCAAACCCTCCCGCTGCTGATGTACGTAGTCCGTGATCTTGTTGAACGACCGGGCAAAGTTAGTAGACTGAAAATGCAGAAGCTTTCTGTCGTCAAGAATTGCTGTGCAGGACTCGATCGGTGAGTTGCCGACAACACCTCCGCTGACGGCACGCCCATGCAGTTCGCCGCCGAGGATTAATTTGCATTTCAGCTCTTGTGCTAGTTGCTCCGCCTTACCGATCGTCGTACCGGCCGCCGACTGGCCCTTCTCCGACAATACCGCCGCGTGCAATCCGCGAGCGAAGCAAGCCAGGAGCGTGGACGAACACCGGAACGCATCGAAAACAACTACAGCGGTCGGCGGTGATGATCCGTCGTGGAACAACATCGGGGCCTTGATGTCGATCGTGGATGGAGTACTCATGCCAAAAACTCTGAACGACGAAAGAGCGAGCGGCACCAACGTGTACTGGGACCACCGGTGGGTGGAGCTGTCCCTCTGTGTCTGGGAAACTTCAGGCGAATTTACACGCATTCGATCCAGCGACATCAAGGGCCTCCTCTCGCTGACGGCCCCCGCAGAATAAACCTTGCGAACACAAAATACACAGAGTAATCTTTAATTCAGTAGGTAATTCCTGCTTGCGCGACCCGCCGACACGGCATACAATCCCCGGGGATGAGAAATCGGGTGCGGAAATCGTCGCGGACCTTGGCTGTGGAACCAACGTCGCCAGCGACGGAACGGCCTTCGATGGCGGCCGACTTGAACCTGATTGCTTTGGAAAAACTGGGGACGATGGATGTCGCCGATCTTCTGTTGGCCTCTCACTTATATCTGAATAAAACGCCCCGCGAGTTAGGTGTGTTGCTGAACATCGATCCGTCATCTGTCCGATGGCGTGTCACTAAGCTGTCCAGACTCCTGTCGGAGGTGTTAAATACGGAGGTAACGGTCGCCGAACAGCGACGTAGCGGACAACCTTACGAGCTAACCGTTGTCGGGGAACATTTTGCTCGGTGGGCAGCGGAACACCTACGGCTCTTTCAGAAGCAAATCGAAGAGCAATCCTCGAAGGTGAAGCCGCGGGTGGAAATTGGATCAGTGCACATGATGCTGCGTCTCGCGGCGGACCTTCGGTATCATCTCACGCGGTTAAATCCGGAGTTGGAGGTTCGAATCACTCCCGTCCACTCGCGGCATGTCTTTGGAGCCGTGAAGGCAGAGTTTAGTACTTGCGATTGCTTCTTATCGCCTTTCGTCGAAACGAACGGAGAGCTTGTCGGAATTCCGGAGGGGTTTCATTTCGAAAAGATCGGGGAGGAACAGATGGCTGTACTCCTCAATGCGGCCTTGGTTTCGAAGATCGGATTAACGGTAGGTCCTGTTGAAATAGAGCAATGGCTAGCCTATATGCCACTTCCCGGCGTGACGCGGTCGTGGTTGGTCGAGTCGCTCGGCTCTGATCGTTGTGAGCGTCTCACATTGAGAAGGCCAAAGATACATGACAGTATGAACCAGGTTCAGGTGTTGCGATTTCAACCCGATCCGGCATTGATGCTGGCGACAAAGAGTTTCGTGGATTGGGCCCACGCTGCAAGGCCGCCATCGTACGACCCACCGCTAAAGACGGAAGGCAAGCTGAGCAAGGGACTGCTGACGAAGGAGCTGCAGAAGATTCGCATCCCGATGGGTATGCTTTACCGCGCACATGAGTTTGAGCGATCCCCTGCCCTCACTGCTCTGCTGCACCTGTTCAGAAGGATTCAACAAAAGGCACTCCCGGCTCAGCCAAGCAGCTGACGATACAGATTCCGATGCGTTAACAGCAGGTTGGAAATCTTCCTATCTGGTAATCCCAATGGTGGAATTGCTGCAAGCCATCGGCAGCGCGTTACCGAATGAACCCGCACGCTCACACCCAATTTCTGGGGTAGCTATCTAGCAGTTTCGACCAATCGCGTTCTCAACGATGACGATTCCATTGGTGAGCTTGGACTGTCAGAAGCACAATCCGAATCGCATTCAACGTTCCCGGCAGTTGAATCTTCTGTGATCTCGCCCACATTGTTGAGAGAGCACGGAGAAGTCGGGACGTGATGGACCATGCAGCCGTAACGGTCTTGACAAAATTGTGCGTACTGCCGTGTGTGAAGAATGAACTCGTGCCAAGCTGCATCAACGGCCACGGACGGGACCATCTTGCGGCGTGACGCCGCATCAAGGAAGTCCTCCAAGTCCGAAAAGACACCTCTTGCATCCCCGAGTGGCAGATGGCGTTTGTACGCAAAGCGGCGGATCACTTCATCGGGAATTCGGGTCATAGCTCGGCAATAATAGCAGCGAGAAGGGTAAAAAACGACTGGGACGACGATCTTAGGAAATTTCACCGGATCGCCAGAATTCCGCGTTGCGAAGGCACGGAAGCGTCAAGTTTGAACCGCTTCCCAACAACCTTCAGTACCCGAGCTCAATCCATGAGATCTTCCCTGTTGCAGACGCTCAAACAACATCGTCTTTCGGGCCTCGCGCAGAGCCTTGAAGTCCGCCTCAGCGAGGCGGCGGGCAGCACCACCGTCGGGCCAGTTGCTGAAACGGCTGATGTTGGCGATACCAACTCTCCAGCCGGTGATGAGCACGTGCCTGGTTGCCAGCGAGAGCTCGTTCGGCGCATCTTCGCTGGAACAGGCGCAGCAGGTTGGGCAGACTGATCGGCCTCCCCTTCCGCAACGACAGCCGGAGAGTGCGCATCGTTGCCAGCATCGCCCACCGACATATCCGCTCGTCAGACATGGTCTTCGCACCAGTGATTTCTTGCCGCTTCTGCGCCATGAGGCTTCCTTGCCTAATTCTATGTTCCAGCAGCACGGTGCCGCGGCTCTCTGACAGCACCGCGTCACAGTGAAGTTATCTTTTTGCGGGGCTTGCTGGAGGGCTTCGCGTCGTACTGCTTGACGATCGCCGCGGCCAGACCACTGACCTGGCTCGCCAACTCCGCCGGCTTCTTCACCACGCAGTGCGGGCCCATCCCCAGGATCCACCACACGATTTCGTCCAAACCGTCTACTTCGCACCAGAACGTGATTGACTCGTCGTCGTTCCAGATCACTTCCTGCGTTGCGTGCCAGTGCGTGTCGGCAATGGTCTCGGCGAACTCGGCATCGAACCGCAACTCGACATCGTATGACTTGCTCCCCCGGATCATCCGCCACGCATTGCCCAGATGTTTGCCGACCGCAAAGCTCTTGGGAATGTCATAAAGAATCTCGGTAGATTTGCAGCGTGTGAAGCGGTTCAGCTTCAGACACCGCACGGCACCTCTGCCATCGTGGTGCCCCAGCGCGTACCAGGCCCGCTGGCTGAACAGCAGCGTGTACGGCCTGAACAAAAAGATCTCTTTCACACCGCCATTGCCATCAACCCCCTTCTGACTCGCGCCGATTGAGTCGTAGCTGCATTCCAGCGTCTTGCGGTTGGCCAGCGCCGCCCGCACCACCTCGTAGACATCTTCCGTGCCCTCCGGTGGATTCACGGGTGAGAGGTGAATAGCGACCAGATCGTCGATCTTCTGCAGCTCCTGCTGCACCTTCGGCGGCAGGTTGCAGCGGATCTTGGCGATTGCCTTGGCGGCCGCCTTGGTGAATGGCACCTGCTCGCGCCCCCCTACTTGCTCGGCCAGCGCCACCAGGGCCAGGGACTCTTCAAGGGTGAGAGCCACCGCCGGCATGAAGAAGTCCCTCTGCACGGCGTATCCGCCATTCTCCTTGTCAAAGAAATACGGCACGCCCGCTCCCTGCAGCATCTTGAGATCACGGTAGATGCTTCGCTCGGTGGTGTGACATTCCAGCGCCAGGCGCTTGGCGGTCCAATCTTTCTGCCCCTGGATGAGCATGAGGATCTTGAGCAGCCGGTGAATCCGAGAGTAGTCCGCAGCCATCGCGAGCACCCCTGTGTCAGTGGTAAGCGGCATCCTAACGGTGAAAAACTGTTTCGCCAAAATTTGCTGGGAGCGTCGCTGACACAATGCTGTCAGGAGCGTGTGCTCGTTTACCAGCAGCGTCGTGGCAAAAGCCCTCAGGCGTGGCGGGAGGCATGGGGCACCACAGTGCGGCGATGGTCCTGGCCATCCGCAGCAGTTCATGAACTTCCCTGAATCAATCGACAATTGTCCAGCGCCACCACGATCCCGTAAACCATGCCCGTGCAGTCACCTTGAACGGCAACAAGGCTGCCCTTGCTCAACCTCGCCAGATCAGCATTGTCAGAATCCGTGAATGCGCAGTCTACGCCATCATATTCACTCCGCAGGTAAATGTGGGGCCTGCCGGATTTGACCTTGATAGCTGCGACGCTTCCTTCGACCCTTACGGTTTTCCCCTTGTATCTCATGTTGGCCGCGACTTCGTTCTCCTGGAAATCTTTCCAGAGTTGGTCGGCCGAGACAGAGATCGTGCTGACGGATTCGTTCTGGTTTGTGGGCGCAGCATTGTCGCCGCAACCGCTACTGGATCTTTGGACCTCCAATTTGCGCCTCGGTTTTGCAGGCACACTGCTGCTCCTGCCGCCGCTCGAAGGTGAGGGTGCTTCCTCGTCTCCCGTGAAGGCATCGGCCAATCGCCTGGGCTTGTCCTGCCTGAGCTTCGTCCTGCCGTAGTTGCTTCTCACCGCCTCCTCATGCCACGCCTCATATTCTGGGAAAGATTCCTCCATCAATGTGGCGGCGGCAATCAGGTGGTAACGTAAATCCCAATGCTCGCCACTCAGTTCCTCCTCGCCGAATTCGAGCAACAGTTGCCGTGCCGCCTCGTTGGCTCGCTGGCTGAAGTGCCCCAGTGCACAGTTGGTGATGTAGATTTCCAGATCACAATCGTCAGGCGCTTTCAAGCAGTCAAGCAGATGTTTATGGGCCGTATCTGTGTGGATGTGTTGCAGAGCCTCAGCCAGTATGTATCGGGAGTTCGTGCGGGCCGAAGGCCATCTCTTGATGACGGCGGTTACCACGGCATCGCCCCCGATCCGGATGAGGGCGTTGCTGATCTCGTCCACCACGGCATCCGTGTCGGCGTCGATTCGCTCAAGGATCAGTGGGATCGCATCGACCAGCCGCAATCGCCCGGCAAGTTCAACGATACACGGCTCCAACCACACCACCAGTGCCTGGTCGTGACCTCGGTAATCGCGCAACAATGACAGCACCAAGTCCGCGTCCGCGGCTGTGTGGCGGGCCAGCGCCCGCATTATGCGGTGATATCGGTGGTAGTCGGCCCTCGACAGTCTCTGATTCTCCATCGTCTGCCGGGCGAGTTCCTCAAACATCTTCCATAGCGTCAGCCAGTCGGAGAATTCCATTTTCAGACACTCACGCAGCGGTTCCCTGAGCGACTCGGGAAAAGCAGGGGAAGCGATAATCTCGCCGTAACGGTGGGCCAGCAGTTGCGGTTCGGCGTGGCACAGGATGAGTGCGAGGGCAAAGCGCAGGTTGTCCTCGTTGATGTCTGTGGTGTCGAGCTCACAGCGAAGCTGGCCGATGAGCCAATCAACGGTCGCCGGAGTCTGGCACAGCCATTCGGCGTGACGGAGCAGATCAAAGGAGGTTTCTTTGCCGTATCGTTCGACCGCCTGGATCACGAACGGCATCACCGCAGGGTCATCGCTGAATGACTCGGTGAAGTACAGCAATGCGGTCGCTCGGACTGCCTGCTCGGGGTGGAGGATGGCCTGCTTGATCCAATCCGTGGGAAATATCACAGCATCCTCGATTCGCCCACCAGCTGCCCACAGGGTTCTCGAATCCGTTCGACTCCCTCACCAACGGGTCTGCTGTCCTCGGTCGCGATAAGCCGTGAGCGAAATGTAACGCTCAAAACGGATTCGCCAAACTTCTTTGCAGAGCCCACTGACACACTGCTGTCAGGAGCATCTGTTATTGAAGGGGGGGCCACAAAAAAGGAGCCGCAATGCCAGAGGCAATTATTCACCGTGCCAGAACCGTTTCAGCAGATCACAGCCAGGGCCAGAAGCTCAAGTTCGTCCCAATACTCGGCCGTTCCCATGATCAGCCGCCGTATGAGCTGCTGCGCCAGGAGACGCTGGCCAGCGTGGTAATCACGGAGATCAGCCAGAGCGGCAGCGTACCGGAGCTGCAAGTGGAGAATAAGCTCGACGTGCGGGTGTTCCTCATGGACGGCCAGGAACTTGTCGGGGCCAAGCAGAACCGCATTCTCAACACCGATGTGCTGGTTCCCGCCCAGGCTACCTTGAAGATTCCCGTCAGCTGTGTCGAGCAGGGACGTTGGAGTCACGCCAGCCCGTCATTCTCCAGCGGCAGGTCCGCCAGCCATCGCACGCGGTCTGCAAAGCTCTCCCGCGTGCACCAGAACCTCAAGTCTGACGGCCGGCACGATGCCGACCAGGGGGCGGTCTGGAATGAAGTGGCACAATCTCTGGAAGCATCCGGTTCCAGCAGCCCGACCAGCGCGTTGAGCGATGCATATGCGAAGCGGGAGACAGATCTCCGCGCCTTCCGCGGCAGCCTGCAACTGCCGACTGACGCTGTGGGCGTGGCTGTCCTTCACGGCGGCAAGTTCCAGGGGCTCGATCTCTTCGACCGTCACACCACGCTCCAGTATTTCTGGGAATCGTTGGTGGACAGTTACGCAATCGACCTGCTCGCAGCGCCAGTTGATCCGGCGCAGCCGGGATCAGATGAGGGGCAGGTGATCCGCGCGGTGCTGGACCGTGCCATTGCCGGCAAGTGGGAAGGTTTCAATCCGCCCGGCGACGGCAAGGAATGGCGGATGGAAGAAAGCGATCTGGCGGCGGCGTCACTGGTATGGAACGACGAGGTGGTCGTGCATCTCCAAGTGTTCCCGAAAGTGGCGACGGGCGAAGGGACCACGGCCCCCTACCGCCCGCGCATCCGGCGGAACTACGGTCCACCGAGGGAATGAACGCGTCTCGAAATAGAAGCGTGGGATAGAATCATCTGACTGTAAACGAACGCAGTAGCAATGTTGATCGTCCACCTCAACCTCGGAGTAAATCGTGAGATCTTCAGATTCCAGTTGTCCTGTGTGCCTGCGAGCAGACTGCACGATGACACGCATCGGGTCTGCCGTCCCGTTTACTTTCGAACTGACGATGGAAGACCGTGCCCACAGCGCTGACGCGAGCTTGGTGTGTTGCTCAGCGTGCGGGGAGTTTGTTGTGACCGAGCATGACGACGTTAACTTGCGAAGCGAGCGTTTGCGGGGTCGATGGAATGCCGGTCATCTTTCCCCGTTACTACGCGAGCAATCCATCCGGCCACTGCCTCGATTCTGGCTTCAGTATGGAATGGAGCCATATGGTCCACTTCAACGCACAGATCTCGCCCCCGTTGCCTTGGAGGAATTGATGGGACGATGGCCGCGCACCGTGCCGGAGCGGATTGATCGTACGTTGTGCAACTTAGCAAGCATTTCGCCGACGGGAGGGTATCGGATAGACCTGAGGCGGGATGACACCGCAATTGCGTTCGCAGAGTTGCCCCGTGAGATCGACTACAACCTGACTGCGCTGAGTGATTACGGTTTCGTGGGCATGCAGTCAAACAGTCTGGGGTATGAGGTTACGCTGACGCCTGAGGGCTGGGCACACTTCGAGAAACTGACTGGTGGCACCAGCGCCCCACAGAACCCGGTCTTCGTGGCAATGTGGTTTGGCGGCAGTGACGAAAGAAAGAGCATGGACGCGGCCTTCCAGCAGGCGATTCAGCCGGCAATTGAACAGGCGGGGTATCGCGCAACACGGGTCGACCTCGCGGAGCATAACGATTGGATAATGGACAAGATTCTGGGCGACATCCGCCTCGCGCCCTTTGTCGTCGCGGACTTCACGGGCAACCGGAACGGCGTCTATTTCGAAGCTGGATTTGCGCGTGGTCTGAAAATCCCAGTCATCCATACTTGCCATGAAGAACACTTTGGCTCGGCCCACTTCGATACGGTACAGCTCAATCATGTGCTTTGGAAATCGCCGGAAGATCTGCGGAAGAAGCTTTACCACCGGATCGTCGGTAGCATCGGCCCCGGACCGTATCCCTGCCCCGCCGCCGGCTAGCGCGAGTTTACAAGTTACGGACGAAAAAATGCCAGGAATGTCTGTAAACGTCGAGAAAACCGCTGTTGTGAGGTCCTCTCAGGGCCAGAGGTAGGTCATACAGATTTACCCCCAAAAACCCGCGGTTTTCGGCACAACCGCGAATAACTTGTAAACTCGCGCTAGCGACCGATGCAATTTCATTGTTGGTGACGTCGTCCGGTGTCGGAGGCACTAAAAATGGCAAAAAAACGCGCCCATCTCCCAGGCTCCCGAAGTCGGCAACGAAAAGCAACATCACGGCGGAAAAAGACTGCTGTGGCCACTTCACGTGGGAAGAAGAGCCCGGCCCATTCTGTTCAAAGAAGCCAGAAGGTTATGAAAAAAGCAGGCCGGCACGCAACTCTTGGTGCGGCGGCGAAGCCCACGCCCACCCTTCTTCCTCTTCTTGACCCGAATTTCGGCTGGGAGCGATTTGAGGAGTTCGCGCATCACTTTGTCAGCCTTTTACCCAAAGTGAAGGACTGTCATCGGTACGGAACGCGTGGCAGCGAGCAGAAGGGCATTGATCTTGTCGCCAAGCTTCCGGGTGGTCGCGAAGGCACGTACCAGTGCCGTCAATACAAACGGTTCACCAAGGCTGATGTACAACAAACCATCGCGGAGGACGCCTATGACGCATCCCACCATACGATCATCGTCGCTTGTACCGTCGGCACTCCCATTCGCGATGAGATCAAGAGACATCGGAAATGGAAGTTACTCGACGCGACGGATGTCGTCCTGCGCATCAGGAAGATGGATGCTGAAGACGTGCGTGCATTAATTGCTTCACATTTTGGTGCGCAATGGGCGGAGGACTTTTTGGGTGTCAAGGTAATCCCCACCTTTATGTCGCCGGGCCTCTTTTACCGTGAACTTCTAAATCCTGATCGTGCCTTTCATCATGCATTGCCGCTGATTGGCCGAAGTCGGGAGCTCACGGAGTTGGATGCCTTTGTCGAATCGGCAGACCAGCAAGTCCTCGTCCTCAGCGGGGTCGGAGGCAGCGGAAAATCTCGTCTGGTCTGGGGATTCGCGCACAAATTCCCGGAGCGACACTCGGACTGGCATGCGCGTGTCGTGACTGACGGCGTGCAGCTCACCCCCACTTCTGCCCGCGAGCTGCCGGTGGGCAGCTGCGTTATCATTGCGGAGGATGCGCACAGACGGAACGATGTTCGTGCCCTACTCAGTCTCACCAAACATCGGCCCGGGCGCACGAAACTTATATTGATCACCAGGCCATATGCAGTTCGTCAGTTGCGGGCAGACATTTCGTGGGCAAACCTTTCCCAAATGACCGTGCTTCCTGCGGGTCTTACGCGCCTCGATCGGAAGCAGTTACTTCAGTTGGCAAAGGACGCGCTTGGACCCTCACATGCAAACCATGCCGAAGCACTTGCAGGTGCGGTGGGCGACTCACCTCTCGTGCTCATAGTCGCCGCATACTTTCTTCGAAGGGAGGCAGTGGATCCCCGACTTCTGGAGCGCCATGAGGAGTTCCAGAGACTGGTGCTCGACCGGTTTGCTGAAGAAGCCAGCGCAGGTTTCACGTCCGGCAATGACGCCGAGATTGCGCGGAAACTACTCCCGCTCGTTGCTGCATTGCAACCGCTACCCGCGGGCAATACCGACGTGCATCGTATGATGGCGCAATTTCTCCGTGCGTCAGCGGTGGATGTGGCGAGGATACTCGGACAACTTGAAGCGGCTGGCGTGCTAATTCGTCGAGGCGGCACGGCGCGAATCGTCCCGGATGTGCTAGCGGACCATCTGCTACATAGTGCTAGTGTTGCGGCCGGCGGGATGTCGACAGGATACGCTGATTCCGTGTTTGATGCGTTCCATCAACCCTTCAGCGGTGCCGTGCTCACGAACTTGGCCGAACTTGACTGGCGATTGCGATCCACCACGCCCGGAGCTGACACCATCCTCGACAATGTGTGGCGGAAAATCAGGGCAAACTTCGAATCGGCATCACATGTCGGACGCGGGCGTCTTCTGGATTCACTCAGAGACGTCGCCCATCTGCAGCCCGAGCGCACGTTCGGTCTCATTGAGTACGCGATAGCAAATCCATCGACCGTGCCCGAATCGGGTGCGTTTGCCGAATACTTCGCTTTGCGCTCTTCTCATTCGAGGGTAATGGACCATCTCCCTTCAATCCTAAAGCAGATCGCGTTCCATCTGGATTACCTGCCTCGTTGTCTGGATATTCTATGGATACTTGGGAGAGATGATTCGCGCGCGACGAATCCCAATCCGGGACACGGAATGCGCATTTTGCTCGATATTGCCGAGTACGATTTGGACAAGCCTGTGGCAGTCCAAGCTGAAACGCTTAACGCAATTGAAAAGTGGATGAACGATGCAGACGTAGAAAGGCACCCGCATTCTCCGCTCGACGTGCTGGATCCAATTCTGGAGCGTACTGGGATTTCCCACCGATCGACCGGTGCGAGAACACGATGGAACCATTTGGGGTAGACCTGAAGAATACAGCCGACGTTCGGCGTCGCGCCGTCGAACTTCTCCGGAAGCTTGCTCAAAATCGCCAGCCTCGGATCGTTCTTCGAGTCATCCAGAGTCTGACCCATCTTCTGGCAGGCATCGCCATGCCATTGGGTCTCCAGATGCCCGACGACTTTTATGCGCAATGGGATGGAGAACGGAACGAGGCGATGGAAATCTTGGCGAGCATCGCTGCATCCGATCAAAGCGCGGTTGTTAAGCTCGTGGTTATTGATGCTTTGCTGCCCTTCGCTGTTCTTCACCGACCAGTTTCGGTCGATTGCGAAGACAACGGCAACCGAGCCACCGCCGAGACCGCCAGGCGAATTATCCAATCCGTTCCCGATGACTATTCCTTTCGGCTTTTGCGAGAGCTTCGGCATACCAATGTTTGGGACGAGACGGAGGACGCCGATGATGAAAGCCAAGTCAATCCCTCAGCTAGATTCGAACGAGCCCAGCAGCGTCGTGAAGAGCGGCGAGGCCGTCTCGTCAACGAGTTCTTGACAACAAACCCCTCGGTTGACGCCGCTATCACGACGATCGTTGGCGCAATTCAGGAGTTGCAGCGGTGCGGTATCCAACCTCAGATCGAGCGATTTCTGTGCACTCTCGGTCAGATCAACCCAGAGTTTGCACTGAGTTTGGCTCGTCGCGCCATCAAACCAGGACTGGAGGAAGTTGGAACGCACCTAACGGCCCTGCTTATCCATGCGAAAGCTGAGCACCTGACCGAATCGTTCGAGATAGCACAGACCGCAGCTGGGGCGGCCTCTCCGGCCCTAAGATGCGGCGCTGCGGTGTATTTGTCTGCACGCGCCCGTACCGGCCTCACGGACTCCGAAACAAAACTGGTGCATGAGCTGGTGCGAGACCCAGATGGAGCCGTCCGCCGCGCGGCCTTCAGAACCATGGCCTCGCTGCGGGATTCCAACCCATGCGGCGCGCTTGCAGTCGCGCTTGCGGCAAAGCTCGATGGCGAGCCCGAGGTGTGCAACGATCTCTTTCTGTGGCTTATTGGAAATGGAACTGAGAAAGGGCCGATGAGTGTGGCAACCGATTCGCAGCTTTGCCTCCTTACAGAAAAACTGATCGAGGTGCCTGCCATTAATGACCACTGGGTTCTGGAGTTTCTCAACTTCCTTTCTCTGCGAATGCCCGAAACAGTGCTCGATTTGCTTTTCGCTCGAATGGAAAAAGAAGATAGCGGTGCTGCATCATCTGGTTACGAAGCAGTTCCATTTCAAATAGGGCAAGCAGTAAATGGCATGTCCGGACACGAGCGAGCTCCTGAACTGCTCCGAAGGGTCGCGCAGGCATTCGGCTCGGCCGATGGTCGGGCGCGGCATAGACTTGGCGATATATTTGAGGGAATGTCCGCGCATTTTACGACACCAGCCTCGATGGAGTTGCTCGCCGCAATGTCGCGTGCTCATGATACCACGACCGTAACGGATTCCGCCGCTCTTTCGAAAGGCTGGGCAGAACACTTTTTTCGCACACGCCAAGTGGGTCATGGAACTCTTGAAGAATGCTTCGACATTGGGCGAAGAGTGCTTCCGTAACGTAAGCGACTACCTTTATGCGGCTGTGACGTGTGGCGGCAGACAGGGAAGACTTGGCGAGCCATTCCCCGCGGACCTCGCATTGAAGGAACGCTGCGACGAGTTGGTTCGATCCCTTCCCATCGGCGCTCCGGAACGCGGGTTTTTTGAGTCACTCGTGAAGCACGCGAATATGGAAATCGACCGATCCAAGAAAGAAGGCGAACTTCTAGATGGATGATTTCGCGATGTGCAGTGTCAACAATGGCAACGCGGAAGTGAATTCATGCAGTGACGAGCCAGATAAGATCTAGCCGGCATTCCCCCCGTTGCCGCCATACTTATGAACCCATCAGCGTTTCATGGCAATCGACGCAAAGCTTCCTCCATCTCCGCCGCCAGGCCCTTGTTCGCGTACGCGAACACTTCGAGATACTCGATCGCCCGCGTGCAGCCCACGTAGAAGCTGGCACGCCCGATCACATCTGTCGGGAACTCATTAGCTGACACCAGCAATACGCAGTACGCGTCATAACCCTTTGCCATGATACATATCCTTTGTCTTTGTTTCTGGGTGCAGCGGGCCTCGTCCCTGGCACGTTCTGTCCCCGAAATGACTAACGCAACGTAGCACTTGCCGATTCGGCACTCCATTTTACTCCAGCGACTCAGCACTGCGTCAGTGCTGCGTCGCAATCGACTACATGCTCTCACTGCTGTCTGTTACCTTTGGTTAGGCTAGGTTTTCTGGACGGATGGTCTCACCATGAGTCAGCCGAAGAGCCAAATCACGCACTACATCCCCGAATGGATGCTGTGGAAGTTCCGAGTGCCGTCCCTGTACGAACTCGACATCTTTACCGGCAAGACGGAGCTACGTGCCCCGAAGAAGGCGGGCAACCGCCATGGCGAATTCACGACGGCGTTCCTGCGTAGCACCGCTGGGTCAGTAGAATATATCATTGTCTCAGGCGACGCCGAATACCGTTCGCAGCGGTGTTCCCAGTACCTAAACCTCACCCAATCACCGAGGGCAGAATTCCATGTCCACCAAAGCACACACATCAACGTCGCAAATATTGACGTGGCAAGCGCCCACTTTACTGCTCGTCGTTGATGCCAGACTGGGAGCCGATTCGGGTAGTTGAGTTGGAGATGCTCTTGGAGCATGAACGAACTGGCCAATACTGAAGGAGGATTGCTTGATGGGCTTAGTCCGAGGCTTCAGCGCTAATCCATCCAGCGCCGTCAAGAAGGCGATCCGTTATTGGAATCTGGCGGCTCTGGCGGTTTCGGCGCTGCAGCGATTCTCGCTTTCTCCACCTCGTCCAATGACTTCCAGTCGCCCGTGTCAACTTGAGATGCAAAGCTGTTGTAGACCTCAGCGGATTTGCTCAGGTAAAGGATTGTCTCGTCCAAGAGCTTGCCGTCAGCGTTTTGACGAATCAAATCGAGATGCCATTTCCCGTCAAATCTCCGGCATGGAAAGTCACCGTGCTCGCCGATGTCAGCAACGTCCCCTTTCTCGTGAACTTGACCGTCCTTTGCCAAACCTATCAGCATCGCTGAGGAGCCTAAATGCGAGAGGCGTCTGTCAGCGCCAAATTTCTTCACTGCGGCGTCTCGGTACTTTTGCTGTGCGGCAAGCTCGGCGATCACCCCGTCGATGAACTTCTCGTTTTGCGCATCGATCACTGCTGCTGCTTTGGCGGCGGCGGCATCATGGCGATCCACTGCTTGAAAATATGTAATGACGGCTGCCACGGGCGTTGAGAGGTCAGATATGGCAGCTGGTGCAGTCGCTGGCGTATCGGCAGCCAAGGCAGTGACGTTCGCACAGACGACAAGCAGGGCGATGATCCGAGATTTGCTCATGACGACTGATCTTACACGCCACGCACAGGATGACGCCATCACACGGGTCTGAAGCTGGCCACAGAGCAGCAAGCACGACGAGGCGCTTGGGTCTGTATCTCCCAAGGCATTTCACATTTGGCGCATGAAAAAGCCCGTAGGTGCCAAGGAAAGGGGGGGAAACCTCGACGGGGTAGCTGCGGGCCAGACGGTGAAGATACGTTGGCGTTTGACGGTGGCAAAGCTATTCCCGCTTTCTCGACATCCCCGCTGTGAATTCATCGCCTACGCTTCCCCATGACCCGTGACGATTTGACGAGCGAGCAGCCTGAAGCGTGGGCAAACTGGAATCTGAGAAAAAATGGGAAACGCCCGGGATACGCCCCCATCGCAACTTCCGTACTCGGTCATTTGATCAGTCAAGGGGCAATTCATTCGAGCTCCCATACTGGGTTGAGAACGTAGAAGATTTCGGTTTGTGTTCCGGATCCGAAAGACGATGACGTCTGAACCGTAGCCTCATCCCACGCGTTCCTGCTGGAACAGATCGAGTCGCGGGAAACTTTGCCCGAGCACTTTCGCATCGTCCGCGCGGAGCCACTGCCCGAGCATGGTGGCGTAGAGACTGCGGAAGTCCTGGCCGAAGGGGACGTCGCCGCGGTGTAGTTTGTCGGGGCGGAGTTCCGGGTCGGCACCGTGGAAGCCGGGCTTGATGGCGGTGCCCATGACGAAGAGCGGCGCAGCTTCGCCGTGATCGGTGCCGCTGCCATTTTCGTGGACGCGACGGCCGAATTCGCTGAAGGTCATGACGGTTGTGCGATCGAGGTGGCCCAGGGCCTTGAGGTCATCGACGAACGCCGCCAGGCTGCCGCTCAGATCACTCATCAGTTTGACGTGACGCTGCTTCTGGCCCGAGTGCGTATCGAATCCGCCAATCTGCACATAGTAGACGCGCGTCGGGAGCCCGGCGGCGATCATCTGGGCCACCAGCTTGAGTTCCACCGCGAACGGGGAGGCTGGATAGGCAACCTTGTTCTGCACGGTCGCGACGGAGTGCTTGATCGTGTCGGCGTAGACCCGCGCGTTGAGAGCAGAGCGCTGCAGGAAATCATCCGTCTGAACGGACGTTTCGGAGCCGCGGGGAATGTGGATGGTGCCACTTCCCGGTGCCATGTGGTCGGCATCGTTGATCGGATCATGCAGCCCGATGTCGCTGTTCAGGCGCTCGAAGGCAGTCTTGAGGCGATCGTTGCCGGCTGCGGCGGAGAAGGTCAGCTCGGCGGGTGACCGGAAGGCCAGCGGGATGAACTTTCTGCCGATGAGCGTCGTGGGAGGCTCCGCGGTCAGGGCGATCGCGGCATTCGGATCGGCGGCTTTGGGCTGCGGTTCATGACCGGGATCCTCACCGGAGCAACAGGCGTCAAAGTACCGCCCGAGCCATCCGGATGACGCCACCTTCTCCGGCTCGGCCGTCTGCCAGATGTCGGTGCTGCGGAAGTGCGAACGGTTGTGATTCGGGTAGCCCACCGAGTGGAGGACCGCCAGGTGCCCGTCGTCCCACATTTTTTTGAACCCGGTCGCGCTGGGGTGGAAGCCGAAATCATCGGTAGCATGGAGGGCTTCCGTGCGGGAAATCGCCAAGGTTGGTCTCGCCTTGTAATAGTCGTCGTTCCGCACCGGGACGACCGTATTCAGACCGTCGTTGCCACCAGCCATCTGCACGATGACTAAGACGTTATCCGGCCGGCCATTGCCTTGCGGGTTGGCCGCGAAATCCGCTGCCAGAGCCCGGGATGTCCGATCCAGAAACAGCGGCAACGTTGCAGCAGCGCTCAGAAGCTGTACGCCCTGGTTCAGGAACGCACGTCGCGAATAAAAAAAGGGGTTGGAAGACATGGCGGACCTTTGGAGAGAGGTTCAATGGACTTGGTACTCGGGGGTGCTCAATAGCAGGCAGATCATTTGACGAACGCGCGTATCACTTGCGGCATCACCCATGTGCAATGGTTCGCGGCCAATGACGTCGAGCAGTGCATCACGCTTGTCGGCGGCGAGAGGCCGCTGGAGGAAGCGATCGATGGCCGCATCCACCACTTTGTCGGGCACCGGGGTATCGCCCAGGGATGCGAAGAGCTTTGCCGGGGTAACGGCCCCAGCGGTTGCAGTGGAGTCGTAGACCACATCGATCACCTTGGTCTTCCGAACTTTGCCTCCACGCTTAAACGCGCCGTTGACCACGGCGCTGCATGCGTTGTAACGGGTGAACAGCGTCGCGGCGGTGATCCAGTTGTCACCACCGACCCAGCCGCGCACGTTCGGCGGCTGGAGCAGCTCCTGGTCCATGCCCTTGAGCTGTAGCTGAATGTAAGTGTCCTGCTCCTGACTCGGCGTGATTCCCAGTTCGCGGACTTCCTCGACCATCAGCTCGGCTGGGCTTTTGATCAGAGCGAACTTGGCCTTTTCTCCGTAGAACGCCGGGCTGGTGAACAGCGCCCGCAGCGCCGGTTTGAGTTCGTAGTTATTCTGCTCGAGCGCAGTGACGACAGGAGCGAGGTCGGCATCGCTGGGATCAGGGTAGGCGTAGAATTCCCAGAGCTTCCGGGCCAAATGCCGCGCTGGTTCCGGGCGACTGAAGATCAGGTTCACTACATCGTCCGGACCGAAGTTGCCGCTCTTTCCGAAGATCGTCTTCATGCCCGAGTCGTGAGCTTTCGGCCGGAGCGCCACAGCAGTGTCGTTTGCCGCCGCAGCTCCCTTCCCGCCCGCCGGGGCAAGCCCGGTTAATGCACGCGCCACTTCTTTGATGTCCGCCTCGGTGTATCCCTGTCCTTCGCCCATGGTGAACAATTCCATCAGCTCGCGGGCGAGGTTTTCGTTTGGCTTCCCGGCGACATTTTGTTCGTTGTTCAGGTATCTGAGCATGGCCGGAGCATGGACCACGTCGTCGGTGAGCTTCTTGTAGTTGCCCAATGCCTGGCGGTGGAACAGGTCGATCTCCTGCTCCATGAACGCCGCGGAACGGACTTCCTTTTCGCCGCTGGTGAACAGGCCATGCCAGAAGAGAGTCATCTTTTCTTCCAGCGGGCTGTCAGTGCGAATCATGCGGTCCACCCACCAGGTCCGAAGGCGCTGGAGATCTCCCCGATCGTTCTGGCGGTTTGCTTTCTGGAGCTGCTTCTTCAAAGCCAGGTTGGGCTGAGTCGTGGCCGGCGCGGAGACCTGGGTTGTGGCGACCTGCGCCGGCTGCGTTTGCGGGGTCTGCGCCGCCAGCTTAGCTGCCTTTCGGGCGGCCTGCAGCTGCTCCTGAGCTTTGATCGCGACTGCATCCATCGGCGGGGACGGGACGAACTCTGGCAGATCCGTCTTGGCAAATACGGTCTGCGTTCCTGCAGGCGTTTGACCGGTCAGAAGGTAATCGACCGCCGCGTCACGGCCCATCTCATGGAGCGCGTCGATCTGCGCTGGAGTCCCGCCGAACCCGGCCCGCCGCAGCAGGTGGGCGGCGTCATCGCTGCTCCAGGCGTTCTCGCTCGCGATGATCGCCGGGGAATCTGCCGTGGGGGCCGTTGCCGGGACCGCAGCCAGAACTAATGCGGGTAGCAGCAACGAGATCCCGGTCACGATGCCCACGGCCACAAAATGCAAGCCGTTGAAACGCCACTTCCGCGTCTTCCGCATTGGACCTCCGCCAGACAGGACACGAGCACGTCGCCTGTTCACATCCACTCAATTACTAACGTCGCGTCGCGTGAATTGTTGCTGCATTAGAATTCATGAAAAAATGCATCTTGGTCGAGGGTCAAGCGAGCCAGCGAGCTTCGAGATCGAGTTCACCCGTCACGACGCGTGTGGTCCGTGGGGACGGATGGCTGGCGACTGCCCAAGAGCCCGGCCGACAATTCGACACCAGGCACAGCAGTCCAGCAGGTCGCACTGGAATAACCGTCACAGTTTAACGTTCGAATTGGCGTTTGGATAACTGACGCGGCGGTATAAAGGTTGACACCATGTGGCACCAGTCGTAACGTTGTCGCTATTGTTGGACATACCGAAAGCGGTCGACGGATCGCGTGATCGTGGCATGGATGCCGATGATAATGAGTATAATGAGCGACAAGACGCGAACGGAAGTGGGCTCGGAAGTTGAGCGAGCAGCAGCAACCGTACATGAGATCCACGCTCAGGAAGCGCATCGGAAATATCGCCTGATCGAAACTGACGGCACTTCGATGGAGCAGACTGCCCAGCAGTTATTCGAGGGCAGCCGGCTTCTCAAGAACAAGTTGCTCTGGACTGCAAATTTTCGTGCGGCGATCACCCGCGTCAGAAAGTTTTGTGACGATCACGCCGATGCCGTTCGCTCTGCGCTCGTGGATGTGCGCTCCAACAAAGTGGTCTTCTATTTTGTGCCGACCTCTGCTCGCTATGACCTCCGGCTCGGTGGCGGCATGACAGAGCTTGAGGTGGAACTAGGCGGAAATTTCGGGATCGGACTCGTCGAAAGCCTTCAAGTTCCTGAACGATCAATGGATAGATTCGTCAGCGAAGCATCGCTGATGGTCTGGGTCAGCCAATCGCCAGCCTGATCATGTGGGGGGAACGCTGCGAGAATGGCCACCGCACAGGAACACATCGACCAATGGAAGCATAATCGCCGTTTTGCCCGTTCCATTGACGGCAATTACCGCGACTGGCAGATCACCGCTATTTTTTACACCGCCCTCCACCTGATCGACGCCGCTCTCGACAGTCTCGACGTCCAGGTATGCGATCACGCTCAACGGAATGACCAGGTGCGAACGAACGGATCGTTTGCATCTGTTCGGCAACAATATCTTGATTTGTACCGCATCTCCCGCGTTACTCGTTACGACGCCAACCCTGATCAATGGCTACCTGCGGAATATCTTACGGTCGCAGACTTGGTCAATGGTTTACTGAAGCCCATCGAGAACGGTGTGGGTCATCTCATCAATCCGAGGCTGAAGTTTGAAGAGCTGAAGCTGAAGGATTGATCTACATCGAAAATCCCCGGTGCGTTGCGTAAGGCGGCCGCCGTCAAGTCGTCAGTGGTCATATCGGCACTTCCTGCACCATTGCTTTCTCGGCCGCAACCTCGCGCCCGAACAACGCATTGAGCCGATCGTGTGCTGATGCCGCGCCCTCACTGCCCGGCGCAGTCGGCTGAACGCAGTGCGGCACCGCGGCTGCCGGGCGCAACGGCGCAGTCTCTGCGGTGGCGTGGTGGATCTCCACACGCAACCCCGCTGCCATACGCCTCACCTGAGCCAGTGACCGGACGGCCGCCAGCATCCTGCGATTCGCACTTTCCATCCGCTTGAGGCACAGTTCGCTGAGCTTGACGCCGTCACCCTGGGATGTTGCTTCCGTCAGCTCTGCATGTTGAGCAGCGAGCCACGCAACGATAATCCTGTCCACCACCACCCGCTCCAGACGTGTGGGAGTTTCGCCCGCCAGTTCCCGGCGCATCTCCTCAAGCTGCCGGCGGACGCTTTGACCGTGGAGAAGGTCTTTGCGGCAAATGCGATCCAGCCACGACTGCTCGACCAACCGCGCCAGGTCTCCTTGAGCTTTCCAGATCTCGGGATGCTGATCCAGAATCTTCGCCAATTCTGGAAGGATCTCAGTTTTGCCGCGGCGTGCCAACTCCAATACCGCCTGCAGCGGCGACAACTTCGGCTTTTCATCTTTCTTGGACGGCTCTGTGCTTGTTTCTGTCACGTCTATGCCTCCATGTCCCGTGATGTTTATGCCACCCCGCGACGAGTAAGTGTGCCTCAACCAGCTGATTTACTCCCACCTCCAGCTCATCCGTGAGCTGATCCGCGGGCTCAAGCTCCGCATGCAGGTGCTCGGCTGCCACTTGATCGGCTTTACGAGCGGCAACACTCATCGCTGCCTCTCGCTCGGCGTTGGCGGCGACCAGGCCGTGGCCGATGTACTCCTTCTTCACCCGCCCATCAGGCATGCGAGCGCTGCGATACACGTACGAGTGATTACCGCGTTTTTCCCACGTCACTGTTCTGTTTCCTTGTACTACATTTCCCGTGATCCCCGCTTGCCACGAGAACGCTCTTGTTGCGGCCACATGCTTGACGGCGTTTGCACATCGCGACCCAGCGAAGCGTCGAGAACAGAACGCCGGACATCGGTCTCGCGCGTCTGCATAACTTCAGTCTAACCGGCAACTTGCATTTCCACCTAGCTCCGGCTTGATGGCAAATTCAAAAAACGGTTTTTGAATCTACAGGGTCAATGAAAGGGCCGGTGTAATGTCAGTTTCATGCCTGGCGCATTCAATACCTCAGCCCGCGATCCTCCCGCATCATTGCGAAAACCGCCCGCCTGGGGTTACCTCTGACACGACCGACTGTGTAAGCCGTCCGCTGATCGAGGAGATTTCCCGCTTTGTGATCACTGTTCCAGGTGGGTCAGGATCCACCACGACCGTCTCAGGCTTGCGATCGTGGAGGCCGCGCGACGCGCTGTGGCTATGGGCGCGCGATGAGCTGTCGCGACGGGCATGCGGGATCGCTAACGGCTCGGTTCATGGCCATGCGGCGGCTCAGTGCGGTGCCCCGTGGTTACGGCAGCCCTCGGTCGGCCCGATTCTGTTTACTTGAAACCACCCTGAGGCTACTTTTTGGCTATCGATGAATCCGGCAGATATACGCACTGAGTATCGCCAGGGCTGCTTACGTTGCGTCAACCTCAGGCCCGACCCCGTTGAGCAATTCAATCTTTGGCTCGAAGAGGCGATTCATGCCGGGGTCATCGAGCCACGGCGATGAGTTTGGCTACGGCGTGGAAGGACGGCAGGCCGCTGGCCCGAGCTTATGGTTCGTGCACGTCGAACGCGGAAACTCAGTTCCGCTATTTTTGGGCAAGCTCTGGAACAATGATCGACGTGGCTCTCTTGCTTCTACCTTGGGAACATTCTTGCTCCGCCAGCGTCCCACCATCGCATGGTTACGCACAGGCTGCGGTGGCAGGCCGCCACACGAGCAGTTGCTTACCGCCTGGAGCAAATACTGCCTCAGCATCCTTGTGCCAACGGTCGGTGGCTGCATAGCTCACGTCGATGTTGACATCCGGCACGACGAGCTTCATTGCGGTGATCATCAGTTGCCTGATTCGGTCGGCGTGTGCCTTGAGGTCCGAGTTCGCCGGCACTTCAACGAGCACTTGATCGTGGATTACATTCACGATTCGGTAGCCGGCTCGAAAGAGAAGCCAGAGAGCCAGCTTCATCCCGTCGGCGGCGAGGCCCTGGAACACCGTGTTGTGCCTTGCGCAATAGGGGGCGTCGGCCCGCAACCTACCCGTGAAAGTGAAAACACCGGCACGCCCCACCAACCCCATCACCGACCGCCGCAGCTTAATGGAGGGTTTTCGGGTGAGAACGGCTGGTCGCAGATTCTTCGGAAGAAGATCCACTTTAGTCTCAACGGCACTCCAGAAATAGTCTATGTCGGAAGCTGGGTAAGGCCGATTGCCTCGTGTTACTGGATCTGGACTCCCCGAAGTCTTGAGCAACATCCAGCCGAGAATCGGATGAGGCAGTTCACCACAGCCTACGTTCTCCGGATGGTTAAGAAATCGAGTGTCGCCGGAGTGCTCGTGGTGCGACTGTGGGGTCAGCTCGAATAGTGTTGCGATTTCCAGACCGAGGTTGTTTTCATCGCTGAGAAATGTTTTCATCTCAGGAAACAGTTCAAACCAGGCATCGGACAACTCCTCGACCTCTTGTTCGGTCAACTCGACGCCATAATTCGCCTTTGCGTACGCTTTCAATGTTCTGTTCGACATCCCGCCGGGCTTGCCGAAATTGATTGGCTTTGCATTCTGACGCTCTGCCTTCGAGATCCGGTCCACCGGCTTGCCAGTGACTCTCGCGGCAACCAGCTTGTGCAGATCCTGGCCCGCATTGATCGCGTTGCCCATTCCCGATGTCAATCCAAACTGGCCGATGCAAGCCTGGGCGAGTGTGGCCATCTCGACTGTCGAATAGTCCGCATCGATGAATACGTGACCAGGCGACGGCACAAAACAGGAGCGGATTCGATCGTCCTTGGGAAGATTTTGGCTGTTGATTTCACCATGCGATGACGCTCGGCCCGACCGGGTCATCGCGCGGAACGAAGGATGAAGAACGGGTCTGACCATTCTGGTGAGAAATGTCCCCCGCAGTTTTTCCACCTCGCGGTATTCCAACAGGAGCTTGGCAAACGGGATATGATCTGACAGCTCCTGGATCGCATCATGCGCGGTGGAAAACTTCCCCGTATCAGTTCTTGGAAAATTCAGCCCAGGATTCTTGCGTTCCAGTCGGGCGAAGATGGCCTGCAACGCCTTCTCCGACCCTTTACCCGGAAGGTAGCCGAATTCACGGAGCTGTTCTTTCTTTTCGACGACGACGTTTTCAAATGTATCGGCCAGAGCGTCACGGCGAGACAGGTCAAGATGCAGACCGTTGCCGCTGATCTTGCCGAGGACAATCTCGGCGCGAAGCTGAATGTGGTGCGTCTGGAAACCCCACAGACAGATTTGTCGTTTGAGCCACGTCTCCGAGACAAACCCCCACGTGTCACTAGCACTGTACAGAATGTCAATGTGGCGGCGGCGAAGCTCAAGGAACAGCCGAAATGTGGCGATGGCGTCTTTTGCCAAGTAATTAAGGTAGATGGGCTCGATTTCTGACGGTGCCGCCCGCAACCAGCGTCCGTAGGAAAGTCGCACAGCTTGGCCCCGTGAATCCACCACGTCTTTCGGTAACTCAACTCCTAGGTATTTCTGAACGCAGGTTTCGAGTGTGGATTGGTCTTTGCCCCCGGCGACATGACCCTCAGTCGCCAGCGCCAGCAGCTTGTGCAGCAGTTGCGTATCCCACACTTGATTTCGGTCGACCCATCCATAGATGTCCAGACGGGGCGCAACCACATCTATGACCGCCAAATCGAACGTAGCGTGGTGCGCCACGAACAGCACATTGCGGTGCAGCTCGAAGAATGCGGCGACATGCTGGCGGTGAAGAAAAAAACCTTCAACACCGCCGTTCCTGGTGACGCCGCAGACTGCGCCGATCACGTATGCGGGGGTGATCCAGGGGCGGTCGGTGTCGATTAGCGTCGTTTCTGAGTCGAACGAGAACACCGTGGAGAACACCTTACCCATCTCAGGCTTCCAGGGGCGGAAGGGGTAGGACTTGTGGCCAAAAGTGACTTTCATGGCTTTTTTCTCTTGTTGGTGAATACCCGCACGGCAACATTCACCACCGGTAAAACTTTGTCTGCTGGTCAGTTACGGCAAATGGTGAATGTTGGGGCTAAAAATTACCCTCGTCGCGGCAGGGTAGTATTTGGTTGTTTGTGATTGGTACTCATGTGTATAGACCCTGCAAACATTCACCACATTCACCACTTTCGCATAAACCTCTGTCCTACAGAGACATAACTGTGATGAATATCAGTGGTGAATACCGTCTGACGCTATTCACCATTCACCATTTCTCCACGTTGCCGGCAGCGTCTGGTTTTGCCTTTGTTCTCGTTGGGGTCGTCACCTTCAGCTTGTCTTTGGCGGCAGGTTGTGTTGGTCGACGTCCCTGTTCATTTGTCTCACGCTCTTGAGCGGTTTGGGTTTTGCCGCCTGTCTTTTTCGCAGCTTGCCGAGGTTCACCGCCAGGAGTCATATTTGCCGCGGGCATCTTGGGCATCGTGGCAGGCGACGATTCGCTGCCTTGTTGCCTGTCCCAGCGAATCTCGGCGTAATAGAGCTTCTGTCCACTCCGGCCGTCGAGGGATTTGAGAATCGCTTTTCCTGTGCGGCCCTTCACCTGAATGGGAACCTCACGCCCCACGACTGGTCCGAGGAACTGGCCGATCTTGATCGCCTTGGCGCGATTGCTTTTGCACGATTCAAGTTCTTCGACATGAACGTTTGCAGCGCGAAAGTGTCTATCCAGTTCCGAGCCCGGTTTTGCAATTTCTTTTGGTGTAGACATATTAAACCTCATCAGTATCAGTTGGGTTATTTCCAACCACCATAAATGGTCCGCCGCCAGCGACCATGACTTCGATCAAAGCGGCAAGCTCATCGAGTTCTGAGTTGAATGTTGCGGCAACCGTTTGGGCGTTTGAGAGGAACTCTGGGAATCCCGCTGACTGCATGATGCCCCCTACGAGCCGAGCCCAGTGGCGACAGCGATGTGTGCGTATTCCGTCGGGCCGTCCGTGCTGATTGTGCTGGATGATCATTCCCGCCAGTTCACCCAGGATTTGAATGCGATGTTCGCGTGCATAATCGAGCGGGTTGGGACCTTCAAACCTGCGATCTTCTGTGCGGCCGTCGTAGAAAAGCTGGACCGGCACGTCCCGTGAAACAATGTCGCCGCACGCCTTCGTCTTGTTCATCGTGATGCACCAGATCAAGTCATTGGGCCGACGCAGCATGCTGGAATGGCCGAGGATGCGCAGGCAAATTTCGGGAGCCAATGATTGTGATTCGATGGTGGGGCTGGAGATGCCGACGCTGCTGGCGTTCTTGGCGTTGTCGATATGTAAAATCGAAGTTGCTGCTTCACGCAGAGCTGCACAGATCAACTTTGCGAGTTCCTCGTCGTCCGATGTGTACCGAATGTCCGGCGGGACGCTATCGTCAAACAACACGCCGATGGCTTGGACGAGCAGGGACTTTCCAACATCAGGCTGATTTCCGTCGATCAGTACAATTGGCTTGCCATATTTGATGAAGTGATTGACGAGCAGGCCGGTAATTAGGATTGCGATCGTGTTCGCCAAATCCGCATCCGAGCGAAAACAGAAGCCGCCGAGAAATGTCCGCAAGTGGATCGGCAGCCGTTGCACGGCCGACAGATTTGGATCAGCCGGTACAAAGATAACGGGCTCAATCTCCGGCCCGTGTACAAGAATCCCTTCGGAAGAATGGAAGCCCGGCCCGCAAAGATTGAAATTGGCGTCAAACGCCGGACGTCGCATGTACGTCTGGATGCGGGGCAGGTGGTCCAGCAGCGGTTCAGCGAGCAAAAGCATGCTGACAAACCAGTCCGGCGGCGGAAACTGCTCGTCGCCGTCAGCACATACCATTACATTGCTCAGCAGACGTTTGGCGGTTGGTTCGATTGTGGTGCCGTTTCGCAACGGCAGCAGACATCTACCCTGACCGGCGATCGTAGTGTCAAACACCACCGAGTTGCCATACGCATACACGCGGCCTGTTGCCCGCAACAATCCTATCGCACGGACTAGCACGTTCTCCTGCGGCTCGCTAAAAGTGCCATAGGGCGACAGTCCCCGAAGGATCGGGAGATCCCTCGCACCTAGCAGCGGTGCATGCTGGGCGTCGCGGATCGCCTGCATGAGTTGCTCGGCGAGCTGATCGCCGGTTGTCGGGGACTTTGCTGGCATCGCTAGTTTCCCTTTCCGGCAGAAAGCTTCGTTTCCAGAAAGACGTCATACAGTTGGCTGAGCTTCACCTTCCCGCATCCCCCATAGCATTTTCCCGTCGCGCTGAGGACACCAAGCGAACTACCTTCGCCATTGCAAATGGGACAAGGTCGGATTGGACCTTCCCCGAACAGCACTTGAGCGACGGTTGCGAAGGGTTTGGCGGACAGTTGATCGAAGAGTTTGAGAATGTCGGCCGGCGGCACCGGTTCGCCCCTGTGCAGACATTTTACTTTTTTCTGATTCTTGCCATTGCGGCTGCCTAACGGGCGGGTCATCGCGGTGATGGCCGGTGCAAGATGGTCCGTCGGGAGCAGTCGCTGGATGGCTTTGATGATCGCTACCCACCTGAGCCGATCACCCTCGGTCTTCAGTTCCACGGGCTCGGCGAACCAGATGATGATGTGCAGCCCGGTGCCGCTGAGACGGACCTCCGCACGCGCCAGTACAGCGTGCCGGAGGAGCATCGTCTTAATGACTCTTAGGTAAAACTTTTCTGGGTTGCTCCGTACATTTGCACCTCGCGACTTGCGATAGTTCAGCGGATCGACGTCCAGCAAGATTCCGTGCAGTCGTGTGATGATCGACTCGGGATCCGAGATGGTGACGGGACCGATTTCTCGGTCGTTATAGAGTTTTTCACGCAAATCAACATTGGAATTATCTTGCGAATTGGCGGATTGTGATTTATAATGTGTCATAGTTCGTTTCCTCACGGGCGGCGTAACCTTGACCGGAATGCCGCCTAATTTTTTGTCAGGGGTTTGCTCCGTTGTCTTCCGGCGAGTTGGAACGGCTATGCATCGTGGCCGCGAAGGTGGCACGACCAGGACAACTACCACGGGACAGCCATCGATCCAGGGCGTCGCGGTGGTAGCGGACGAGGCGACCTTTTTTTGCGAATGGAACAAAACGAGCGGACGTCCAGTTGCGCAGCGTGCCCAAGGCAATGCCGAGGTACTCAGCAGCCGCCGGCGGTGTCATCCACGGCGAGCCTAAACCCATGGTGGGCGTGGCCGCTGGCTCTTCCGGAAATGAGCCAGCATGGACCTCATGCCGTGGTCGATGAACTAACATGAACCTGATTATCAAAACACCAAAAGACTCAACGAGGGCGCAATCCGCATGTGGATTGCGCCCTTATTCGGGAAGTGTTGTTTTTGTGCGGCGGGGACGAAATGGCTCAGGATGTGAGAAATCGGGTGTACATTCTTCGCAGCCGTTTCACGTGCTCCTCAGTGCGATTCAGGTGTGTTGCAAAACCGCGAATCATCGCCTCCGACATACCCCGGAGGTTGCTGTAGTGTCGGCGAGCGGTCAGCTCAACCAGCCACATTCGGAATGACGTCTCGTACTCATTGGGGCCGGAACCTTGCCTGACGACCCGCATGGGGGGCAGTTTGGGAAGGTATGGGAACATTTCCGCCATTGCTGCCGCGAGATCATGCTTTTGCCGAACGCTCATTGGGGGCGTGTCCAAAAAAGGCGGGTGATACTCAAACACGCCGGATTGGCCGAAAGGAATGCTGGCAAAAGAGGCGGGAATAAATTCATCCGGTCCCATCGGCCACGGCACGTCCCAGCTCACCAACATCGCCAGATGCCGCCTGGAACGGAAGGTATCATAAAGCTGATAGTATTCTTCACCGGTTTGGCTCCCCCCGAAATGACGAGCTAGGCGCTCTGACGCCCAGGGGCCGGCAGCCGGTTTCGGCGCTGGCAGCGCGAGCCACTTCTGTTTCACCTGTTCAAGTTCCTGGCGGTAGGGTTTATAGAACGACAACGAACCTGCGTAGGCCAACATTTGCTGGTGAGCACGGACAATGCCATCGCTGAAGTCTGGATTTTCAGACCGGTTTGCCTCGTCATTCCACGATTCAAAGAGTAATGGGAACTGCAGTGGGCTGTCCTCGCACACCCCAATCACCCACTTTCCGAATTCCCGGCAGGTTTGCTCGAAGGCACGTTCGGCCTGGGCATCCGTTCTCGTCGAGCAAGGGTGGAAGCCGCCGATGTCCGCCGCGGGGCGAAGTCAGCTCTCGAATGATCGGTTCCGGTAAAACGTAGACTGCCTCTCCAACGGGAAGTCTGGCAATCCAATCGGGGTACGATTGCTTGAAGGCTCGCCATAGAGACCGCCACTGGGCCGGACGACTCACTTCCGACGTGGATCGCTCTGGTTGCCGTTTGTCCTTCGAACTTTTGCTCATGGATCTTTCGGTTCTCGAAGTTCAGGCTGCGGGGATGTCATGCGCTCCACCGCCTCGCGTTTTGCGGCCACGCTCGCGTGTGTGTAGCGCTTGAGCATCTCTAGCGAGCGATGCCCCGTGATCTGCGACACCAAGATCGGATTAGTCCCGGTTTCCTGGGCACGCGTGGCAAAAAGGTGCCGCAAGTCGTGCGTCCGGGTGAAGTCCGGGCATCCGATTTCTCGTGTCAGCTCACAGAACTCGCTCTGCACCCGCTTGACTGGCACCTGCCCGAGTGACCGGCAGAAGGCGGTGACAACCCGCCGCTTGTCGCGTTTACTTGCTTGGGGATTCTTGCCCTCTAGCTCCGCGACCAGCGTTGCCAGGTGCTTGCGGAACTGCTCATCCGAGACAAACTCGCTCGCGGGAAGTTTGTCACCCTTGAACTGATGCTCATTGAGCAGCACGAACCCCGCCGTACGCCGGCCGATCAGCTTCTTCAACAACACGGTCATCTCGGCCGTGAGGGGGAGCCAGCGCCGCCGGGCCGTCTTCACCCGCCAGAACATCTCGGGCTTGGAGGAGATCTGGATCGTCCCGTCCTTGAAGTCGACGTTCTCGATCAGCACGTGGGTCCACTCACCGACCCGCATGCCGTACGTCGCCAGGGGCAGAAACAGCGCCTTCTGCCAGTCCGAGCAGGCTGCGAAGAATGCCTTCTCCTGCTCCGGGGTGAAGACGTGGAGGTCCTCCTCATCCGCCTCAGAGTCGCGGAGTTGATCAATGGGGAACCGGCTAAAGGGATTCTCGACATACGGAGGGAGCATCCGTCGCCGGCCAGCCCAATTGAAGGCGGTGCGGCAGGTGCTCAGGATGAACTTGATTCCGCCGACCTTGTACAAGTCCCGGGTGCCCTTTTCGCAGCCGTTGCGGGTTCGAGTCTGTCCACGCAGCCAGCGGACCAAATCCTCGATGGTGGCCTCATCGATGGCGTCGATCGCAGTGACACCCGTGTCCGTGCAGAAGTCCAGAAGGCGGTCGAGGGCCGCCCGGTAACGGTCGACCGTACGCCAAGCCAGGCCCTGGACATTCTCGACAAAGTCCAGATACCCGGTGACAAACGCGCCAGGGGCGGTCCGCTGAAATCCCAGCGGCGAGGGTCGCTGTTCGGCCAGAGCCGCGGCGACCTTGGCGGCGGAGGCTTTGGCGACTGCCAGGTTGCCTTCGACCTTGCGCCGCTGACTGCTGCCATCCTCGCGGTAATACAGGTAGTAGCTTGGTCCCCGCTTGTAGATGGTCACATTTCCCACTCGCTGAATTTTCAGATCGCGGATGTTCCCTCTATCGGTGTGACCGGAATGAGCAGTCGGACGTGGCTTTTTTGTGGTGGGCATAATCTTGAAGCTCCGAAAGAACCGGCTGAATGGATGCCGATTCTTTCACAAAAAGTTTCACAACGGCGGATAAACAGCATACCACCGTTGCGAAAGTGCTTCAATTAAGCCATTTGCGAACGAGACCAGTTTTAGAACGGAGAGACGGGGATTCGAACCCCGGATACGGATTTGACTCCGTATAACGGTTTAGCAAACCGTCGCCTTCAGCCACTCGGCCATCTCTCCAGCGAGGGGGTATCGTATCGGTGGCTAAAAAGGCAGTCAATTGAGGGGAAGGCAACGAGGGGAAGGCACGAAGGCACGGAGGCACGGAGGCACGAAGGGAAGGAACAGGAGAGGTGGAAGCGGTGCGTCCTTGGAACCGGCCGCGAAGGGCAAGCCACGGCGGTGCCGTTTGGCGAATCGATGCATTGTTGACCTCCAAGTTGCGCTTGCTTCTCCTTCCCTTCGTGCCTCCGTGCCTTCTTCTGTACCTTTTCTTTACCCTGTCTTATGGCGGAAGGCATTGGTATCGCGGGCGGAGGAGACGGCGGTGTCGTAGGTGATTTCGCCGCGCTGATAAAGGTCCATCAGGGCGGTGTCCATGTTCTGCATGTTGAACTTCTTGCCCATCTGAATTTCGTTGTTCATCAGGTGCGATTCGCCGTCGCGGATGAGCTTGCGGATGGCGGGGGTCGCGACGCAGATCTCGCAGGCGAGCACCTGTCCTTTGCCATCGGCGCAGGGGAGCAGATTTTGAGCGACGATCGCCTGCAGTGAATTGGATAACTGGTAGACGACGTTGTTCTGCTGATCGGCGGGAAACGCGCCGTAGATGCGCTGCACCGTCTGCACGGCGTCGGGAGTGTGCAGCGTCGCGAGAACGAGATGGCCGGTCTCGGCGGCGGTGAGCGCGGTGGCCATCGTCTCCAGATCGCGCATCTCGCCGACGGCAATCACATCGGGGTCCTGCCTCAGCACGTGAATCAGCGCTTTGCTGAACGAGGGGGTGTCGGTGTGCACCTCCTGTTGAATGATGATGCTGTTGCGGTTCTCGTGGACGTATTCGACGGGATCTTCGATTGTCACAATCTTTGCGCGGCGCTCGCGGTTGATCAGATCGACCATGTAGTTGAGCGTTGTCGTTTTGCCGACGCCGGTGGGGCCGGTGATGAGAATCAGGCCGTTTGGCCGGCGGGTAAGCTCGTCGATCACCGGCGGGAGCCGCAGCGCCTCGCGGGTGCGAATCTCTCTTTCCGAGACGCGGATCGCCATCTCCGGGCACCCGCCATGGAAATAGATGCTGGCGCGGAACCGGCCGATGCCAGGCCAGTGTTTGGAAAAGCAGAGCTGCCATTCGTCCTCGAGAATTTTCTTGTGCTTTTCCGTGAGCAACTGGTCGAGCAGCAAGCGCAGCATCTCTTCCGTCAGCGGCTCGTGCTTCGCCAGACGGATCTGACCGTGGATGCGAAAGGCGGGGGAGACGCCGCGGACGAGATGGATGTCGCTGGCGCCCAGCTCGCGTCCGGCCTGCAGAATGTGATCGAGGCTGACGGGCATAAGCTCACCTTTCCAACTGATGAGTGTGTGCAAAAACGCACACACGCCGGGAGGTACGCTGCCCAAGGGCAGCGGCTAATGACGGGTTGATGAGGGGTTGAGTCATCGCAAGTCATCAGGAACCAAATAACCGGCGGAGGAAGCCGCGGACTGCGCCGTTCTTCTGCTTCAGTTCATTGAGCGCCCGCGCGCGAGCACGTGTTGGGGCATCAGTTGCATGCAACGCCTGAAGCTCTTTTCCGCGGCTCCGGTCAGATCGACAGCCATCTCGCAGACGCCTTGACGATACCAGCAATAGGCATGCTCCGGCGCTCTTTCCACCGCAAGGCGGGTGCGTTGCAGGGCTTTGGTGCCGCGGCCGTAATGAAGATAGATGGCGCCGATCTCCAGCAGAAGCAGCCAGTCATTGTCGAATTGAACGGCTTTGTCGAAGCAGAAGGTATCGAGATCTTCATTTTGCGCCAGCATCAGCTCGCCGCGCGCGACCCAGGGATAGCTGTGCATTCCCTGCTGATTGATGGCGGCGTCGCAACTCGCCTGGGCGTTTTTGAGATCGCCGGTACGGCAGAGCGCCTGCCCGCGGGCGGCGAGCAGATCGACGTTATTCTTGAACAGTTCGAGCGCCTTGCGGCTCCACAATTCGGCTTCGGGATATTCAGCCAGCGCGATCAGCATCTGCACCTGTCCGACCCAGCCGGCAACGACGGATTTGTCCAGCTCCAATGCCCGGGAATAGTGACGCAGCGCCGACTCATGGAATCCATTGCGACGATCCTCAGTGGCCGCCTTAATCCAGTACTGTTCGTCGTGATCTTCGGCGCGGGCGATCGGCGGATGTTGCAATTGCGCCCGAGAGGGCTCCTGCCGATCATCAAATTCAAGCAGATCGAATCTCTTCATCATCCCGCTCCGATCAACGAATGACGTGAAAGCGAGACAACGGCTGGGTCTGCAGCCAGGCCCGCCCGACAATCTGCCCTCGCTCGACGTCGCCGGTGCTCTTCCAGAAGTTTACATCCTGGAAGGTGACAACACCGGGCGCGCCGCTGGGGAGAATGAGATAATGTTCGCTCTGCATGGTCAGACTCAGAGACTGCGGCATCGGATGAGAATTCAACGGCTGCCACGCGGACGGAGAGCCGTTGACCAGGAGCCTGCCGGAATCACATTGCACACGGTCGCCGGGAACCGCGAGAATTCGATCTATATTTTCGCCATTGTACCAGACTACCACATGCTCGCGTCCCCGATTGGGCAGATTCATCGGGGCGTAATTGATCTCGTACAAAACGATATCGCCGCGTTTGGGCACTGCCCACTGGTTGACGAGCACCACATCATTGGGCTGAAAAGCCGCAAGAGCAGTCTGGACCGTATGAGGCTGCGCCACTCCGCCGATGAACCAGATCGCCGGCCAATAGAGAAGTACTCCCAGAATCGCCGAGATGACCAGGGAGCGCACGATTCGATCGCGAACGCCGGCGTCGCTGAATGTCTGGGTCACGATATCCATCGCCGCCGACGAGTGAACGCTGAAGGCCATCCCCAGCCAGATGGCTCCCCATGTTGATCCGAGACAGAACAAGCTCAGCAGAACAAAGAGCACGAAGCTCCACAGAAAAAGATGTCCGCGGATCGGTTGCTTGAGAGCAAAGTGTGACCAGCCGGGAACGATCAGGCGCAGGAGGAGTCCAGCGGGGAGAATCGCGTTCGCGTGGCGCACCCCCGCGGCAATGTCAGCCGCGCGTACTGCATCGCGGGTGCGGTAGTACGCTCTGCCGAATGGGAGCAACCGGCGCAGCCGCTTGCTGGCGGCGCTGTGCGCGGGGGGTTTACGTCGATGACCGCGGTGGCGAGGCCCAGCGATGTGCTGCACCTGCCGCACAATTCGCTGCCCGGCATGTTCTGGAAGCCGCAGTTGGTGCATTGCATGGGAGGCGGTCCGGCTCTTCTCCCTCCCTTGGTACTCGCGGGGAGGGGTGGGTTGGGGCTGGGCGGTTGTTTGCGAGTACCTCAGAAGGCTTCAACCAACGCGACAAATTCCTAGGGACAGTTGGATGACCTCACCACCGCGTCACCTGCACCTCCAGGTGAAACATCGGGCGACAATGACCCTTCTCCGGCGTATTAGGGGAGGGGAAAACGCGCGGGGGATATTGAACGACGATCTATTCCAGATCTGACCATGGACGGAAGATTGTGATAGCGTCGGACGGTGATCCATCATCCTCGCCGTTGCTTGATATCGACGCGGCGCTCGGTCTGCTCGGCTTCCTCATAGTACTCGGCGGTCTTCACTCGGCTTTCCTCGCGGCCGACGATCTGGGCGATCAGATCCGCGTAGTCCATGCAGGCGGGGCCCTTAATCCCTTTCGTTGTGACAGTCACTTTCCCATCCGGTGCGATTTCGATCTCGAGTTCTTCCTGAGCCATGGCATTCCTCTACAAATTGCGGACGCGGATTTTCACAGTCCGGTCGGCGGTCACCTCTTCGTCCACGATCGACATGTGGCGGTTTTGCAGCTCGGAGACGATCTTGTGATAGGCATATTGCTGCGTCACCCGGCCGATGAGCTCTTCGCCGATTTTTTTCAAGTCAGACTTGGAATGCCCTTCGCCTTCAACGCACAGCTTCAGCGCGCCGCGAGCGTCGCGCGTGAAGACGGCCCGAATGCCGGCCCGTTCGACAACGATCTGGCCGCCTGTTGATCCGGTCTCCTGAAGCACTTCGCTGTCCTCAAGATCGATTTCCGCGCGATTGAGGGTTTTGAGCTTCGAGGCGGCAAGGGCCGCGGTCGAAGGCGCAACGACGATGCTGTATCCCAGGCTTCCCACTGCGGCAGTCACCGCGGCGGAAATGACAGGCCAGCCGGCAATGATCAACGGGGTCACGATGATGCAGGAACTCATGGATGCCTCCGGTGAAATTCCATCTTCACAGTTCGATCTTCCGGCGCGCTGCGGGCGCCGCGGACGCAATGGCGCCCGAAGCGGGCGCGCCCGGCCCTGCGCCCAGGTGCGCAGTCGATTGAGATCTTCGCTCATTGTCTTGGAGAGGGGAACGGTCTCCTCCAGACTGACCAGCAGCGTGGCGGTGTCGAGCTCGTGCCCCGCGTCAAATGCGTCGAACAAACCCGACACGATCGCCTGCTCGATCTCAGCGCCGCTGAAGCCGTCGCAACGCTGCACGAGCGTATCGAGATCGAAGTTTTCCGGCGCGCGTCCGCGCTTTTGCAGATGAATCGAAAAGACGGCCCGCCGCTCCGGCGCGTTGGGGAGATCGACGAAGAATATTTCGTCGAGCCTGCCTTTGCGGAGCAATTCGGGCGGCAACTGGCTGATGTCATTGGCCGTCGCGATGACGAAGACCGGCGCGGTTTTGTCTGACAGCCAGGTGAGGAACGTGCCGAACACGCGGGCGGCAGTGCCTCCGTCGCTTCCGCCGGAGCCGACGGACCCGGCAAAGGCCTTGTCGATCTCGTCCACCCAGAGAATGGCGGGAGCGACGCTCTCGGCAGTCTGAATGGCACGGCGAATATTGTCTTCGCTGGAGCCCACCAGGCTCCCAAACATGCGGCCGACGTCGAATCGCAACAACGGCAACTTCCAAAGACTTGCCACCGCTTTTGCGCAAAGGCTCTTTCCACACCCCTGCACGCCCAGCAGCAGAAGCCCGCGAGGCGAGGGAAGACCGAACTTGGCGGCGCGCTCGGTAAAGGCGCTGCTGCGCTTCACGAGCCACTGCTTGAGATTGTCCATCCCCGCGACATGGGAGAACTGCTCGTCGCTGGCGAAATACTCGAGCAGGCCGCTCTTGCGGATGATCTGCTGCTTTTCACTAAAGACGATGCTGATGTCCTCCGTGTCGATCGTGCCTTCCAGAACCAGCGTTTTGGCGAAGACGTTTTCTGCCTCCTTGAGCGTCAGGCCCAGCGCCGCGTGCACCAGCCGCTCGCGGCCGGCGGCGTCGAGATTGATCTTGATCTGCGGCTTGTCCTTCAAATCCTCGATGATCCGATCGAGCAGCTTGCTGAAGTCATTCACATCCGGCGGCAGGAACTGCACCACGGTGATGTCCTTGTCCAGCTCGGGAGCGATTCGCATCACCGGCGCGACGATCACAATCGTCTTGTAGGTGTCGCGCAGATGATATGCGACGTCCTTCAGCCGCCGGATCACGGCCAGATTAGCGCGGTTCTCTTCGGTGAACGGATGAAAATCCTTGAAGAGATAAATCGCGGGCTCGACGTGCTGCAACACCGCGTCCAGGGCCGACAGCGGATCGGTGGTGCTGCCCGTACCGGATTTGGCGCGCTGCGGCTCGGCGCCGTACTTGACGATTCCCTGGGTGTAAGACCAGACGTGGAATTTCTTGCTGCGCGCGGCGGCGATTTCCGCCAGCACTTTTTCCACCCGCTCTTCTTCCCAGGTGAGGACGTAGATGATCGGATACCGGGCACGGATCAGAACCTCAAGCTCGTCTTCGGGGCGAAGACAATCGACCAATCGCTTGCCCGCGGCAGCGATCATTTCAGAGCCCGGCGCGGCAGGCGGTTGTGGAACCGTCGGCGATGCAGTTGCGGCGGCGGGCAGGGGCTGAGCTGCGGGTTGAATCCGTGACACTTTAAGAGTGGCTTTCCCCCTCCCCCGGTGCTCCGGGGGAGGGCTGGGGTGAGGGCAGGGCGTGTTCGAATTTCCGTTCAGTGGCGATCGACTTCCGCGGATCGGGCCCCCACCCTGGCCCTCCCCCGGAGTGCCAGGGGAGGGGATCAGAGGAATCGGTGAAACGTTGCTGTCTCAATTCAGAGCCTCGCAGTTGTGTCGATCTTTTCCTGGCGTTTGACTTCATTCAGCAGCAGTTGCAGTTTTGGCGAGAGCGGATCCAGGTCCGCCAGAATATCCAGAACCTGGCGGGATGTCCCAAATATGTAAACACGTCCATCCGGCTGAATGGTAATTTCCGTCATCGTGGTTTCGTCCTCGATTGCATCTTCGCGGTTGGTCATTGGATCACCGTGAGCCCCATCCGATTGGCCAGGTCTAGGGCGTCTCGGCCCTGTTGCGGGTTCAAGGGATGCGCGAGGTCTTCAAATTGCGCCGACCGCCAACTGGGCAAATAGCTGTCGCGCAGGCTGAATCGCGCGGATGGCATGTTGTCGCGCAGCCAATTCACAATCGGACGATAGCAACACTCACCATGGCCGGGCAGCAGTAAATGGCGGATGATCAATTTGGACTGACTTGCTGCAATCTTCAGATTTCGAGTGACCACTGAAACGTAGTTGTCGATCCCCGCAATCCGCCGAGCGCATCGGTCGTTGCCGAATTTGAAGTCGGCAACGTAGACGTTGACGGCACCATCCAGCAATTCGAAAACCTCGGGCGTACCATAGAAATCAGATTTCCAGACAACGGGCGGCAAGTTCGAGCAGCGGGACATCACGTCGAGAATGGCCGGCACGTGGATAGTCGGCTCGCCGCCTACCCACTGGATATTGTGCGCCCCCCGATCGAGTCCCCAAGAAATAGTGTCATTGAAAAAGCTGCTCGTCAGCCTGGTTCCTCGGGAAGGATCAAACGCGTTGATGCCCGCGATGCAGAAGCCGCAGCGCAGATCGCACCCCGAAAGATAAAACAGATGGGACGGGATCAGCTCCAGCTCTTCGCCGTATTCGATGCGATGCCGAAATACGTTGGCGTTGTCGCGCGCTTTGCAAAATCCGGCGGGCGAGACGGTCCGATCCACGTTGCAGCGATGTTCGCACAGAGAGCACTGCCGATAGCACGCCAGGGCGGCTTCAATTCGAGAGCGAGTCGTCCATGGTGGCTTCATCATCTTCGCTTGGCGAGAATGCAGGCATTATAGCCCGTTCCTGCAATCTCGGTGGCGAACTGCGCCACGTGGTGAACTCGCGGAACTTGATCGCTTGCTGCTGGGCGAGGTCCATGGCTCGCGAAAAGTAGTCGTCGAGGCCCAGCCGGCGTGCGATTTGGCTGAGAACGAGCGCTCCAACGAAGCGATAGGTGCGTTCTTCGCACTCCTTGCAACGGAAAGGCCGAATCAGCACGAGCAGCAGAAAAAAGTCTTCCGGCTTGAAGGCTGAGTAACGAAAATCATTGCTCTGGCAGTAGTTACAACGCATATCCGCTCCGTAAGGAGTTCGGGTTGGCGCGGCATCTTATGCCATGGCTGTGCTCGATACCACCCCAAAAGATGGTTTTTATTGATGAAGCCGGGGGTTTTACCGGCCAATGATCGCGTGTTAGCAGAACGCGCACATTTCAGCGGACACGTTTGAAAAAGCGGCCGCTTCAGCGACGAATTTCGATGTGACGTTCGTATTCGCCGATCGACTCAATCCTGACACTGACGGTCCCTGACGGCAGCAGCGATTCCACTCGTTTCGCCCATTCGACCACCACAATACCCCCCTGCTCCAGCAGTTCGGCAAAGCCGATCGTCTCAAAGTCCTCCGGGCCGGCAACGCGGTACGCATCGAGATGGTAAATCGTCAGCCGCCCGCCATCGTAAACATGAAGCAGAACAAATGTCGGACTGCTGACCGCGGCGGGATTCGCACCGATCCCGCGGACCAGGCCGCGAACGAATTGCGTTTTGCCCGCGCCCATCTCCCCGTGCAAGGCGACGCAGTCGCCGCCGCGAAGCGTCTGTGCGAATCGGGCGGCGAGCGCCTCGGTCTCGCCGACGTTCGCGGTAATCGTTTCTTCCACCGCGGGTGTCACAGCGTGTGCTCCCATCCGCCGGTTGCGAGCGGCTTCACCCCCGCCTCGGTTCGTATCAGTATTTCGCGCCCTGCAATCATCCGTCCGATCGGTATCGCGCCATACCTTGAAAGATCGTCGGCGCTGGTCAGAAGCAGCTCATAATCCTCGCCGTCGCCAATGGCATGCGCGAGCGGATCGACCCGATCGGCCTGTGATAATTCCAGAGCGTCGTTGTGAATAGGCACTCGATCGGCATCAACGATCGCGCCCGCGCCGCTCTCGCGGCAGATGTGCCCCAGATCGCGCGCCAATCCGTCGCTCAAATCGATCATGGCGGTGATGCGCCCGTGCGAGGCCAGCTCCCGCGCCAGGTAGACGCGCGGCACGAAGCGCATGTGCCGGCCGCGGATGCTGCCGCCCAGGGGGCCGGTGACGTAGAGCGTGTCTCCAGGCTTGGCGCCGCTGCGCGTTGTCGGCGCGATCCCGGCGCTGCGCCCAGAATCGTCACGCTCAGCGCGAGCTTACCGGCCCAGGCGCCGGTGTCCCCCCCGACGATGGCGCAATCAAACGGGTCGGCAGCCGCGCGAAGACCTCCGTAGAGTTCCTTTGCGTATTCGACGCCCGCGCCTCCAGGCAGCGCGACCGACGCCAGCGCGGCAACCGGGAGGCAGGCCATCGCGGCGCAATCGGAAAGATTGCGATTCATTGCCTTGTGACCGATGTTGCGCGGAGAATGAACCGCCGAGTCGAAATGGACGCCGTCGAGAACCTGATCAACGCCGACGAGCAGCAGGTCGGACGGGTCCCATTTGAGCGCCGCCAGATCGTCGCCAGGGGGGATCTGCACGACCGCCGTCGCAGGCGACCGGGTTCTGATCCACTGGATGAAATCAAATTCGCCGGGCATTGTGAGGTTCTCGAAATGTCGCACCTGTCTCACCGGACCGGCGCTGAACAGACTTTTTTCCCGCGAAGGGCAAGCCAGTGAATCGCGCCCCTGTGGCATGGACATCCTGCCCATGCAAGGTGCGCGGTTCAATTGCGCGAAAACGCGAATTCCGCAGAGCCCGCGCATTCACTGAGAAAAACGCGCCAGGGATTCCAGCGCACGCTTCGCAGAGCCGTCATCGATCGCAGTTTGCGCGTGGAACATTGCCGTGGATAAATCGGGAGCGGCTCCCGCGACCATCAGCGCTCCGGCGGCGTTGAGCGCCGCAATATCGCGGGCCGCGCCCTTCGCTCCAGCGAGAATTTTTTGAATGACGTCAGCCGACTCTCGCGCGCTGTTCACCTGGAGATCGGAAAGCCGCGCGTAGGGAATGCCAAGCGTCTTTGGATCCAGCTTCCAGGTGCGGACCTCGCCGGCGGCCAGCTCGCTGACTCGCGTTTGTCCCAGCGTGGAAAGTTCGTCCAGCCCATCGTCAGCATGCACCACCCATGCCCGCTCGCTTCCCAGCTCGCGCAGAACGGTGGCCATGCGTTCGGTCAGTTCGGGCGCGAAGACACCCAGAAGCTGGTGCCGTGCGCGCGCGGGATTCGTCAGCGGCCCAAGGAGGTTGAAGATGGTGGGTATCGCCAGCGCGGCCCTGGCCGCGGAGACATGTTTCATGGCCGGGTGATGCGCGCGGGCGAACGCGAAGCAGATGTTGGCTTCCTTCAGGCAGCGGGCCAGCGCCTCGGAAGAGGCGTCGATGCGAACGCCGAGCTTTTCCAGAACGTCCGCCGATCCGGATCGGCTCGATGCGGAGCGGTTGCCGTGCTTCACGACGCGCACGCCCGCCCCGGCAACGATCAGTGCGGCGGCGGTGGAAATGTTGAAGGTCCCGCGCACGTCCCCGCCGGTGCCGCAGGTGTCGAGGATCACGCCGTCGGGATCGCCGGCGACGCAGATCGCGTTGTCGCGCATGACCGATGCCGCGCCGACGAGTTCCTCCACGGTGGTTCCCTTGGCCGCCAGCCCGACCAGCAGCCCGCCGATTTCCGCGTCGTTGGCCTCCCCCGCCATGATGTGCGCAAATGCCTCCCGCGTCTCCGAACGCGTCAGATCTTCGCGGCGGCAGAGCTTGAGGAGAATGTCGCGGAGGAGAGGCATGAGAATTACGCTGCGAGCGATCGCCAAGAGGCCGTTCAAACCCCTGATGTCGTACTCCCGGACCAGGGTTCGGGGTTCAGGGTGTCAGGGTTCAGCGGGGAATTGATCTGCTGAACCCTGAACCCTGACACCCTGAACCCTGACACCCTGAACCCTGAACCCTGACACCCTGAGCGAAGAGTTCGGAAACGGCTTCTAAGCGATCACGCTCGCGCCCTGGGTCGCCGTAGTGACATAAATTCCGGGAGTTTTTCCGAACTTCGGAGGATACACCGTCTTCAGATGTTCCGAGAGACGCTCCACCGCGCGCGGCTGCGCCAGCGCGACGATGCAGCCGCCAAAACCACCGCCGGTCATGCGGGCGCCGTACACGCCCTTCACGCCAGCCGCCTCGGCGGCGAGAAAATCGAGTTCGACGCAACTCACTTCGTAGTCGTCGCGCAGCGAGTTGTGCGATTGCACCATCAACTCGCCAACTTGTTCGTAATGTCGCTGTCTGAGTTTCTCCGCGGCCAGCGTCGTTCGCGTGTTCTCGGTGATGATGTGCCGGCAGCGTCTGAACACCACATCGGAGAGCGCGCCGCTGGCGGCATGCAACTGCTCGAGCGTCACGTCCCGCAGGGCGCGCACGTTCGCGTCGCTTTTGGCGAAATACGCGACGCCCTCTTCACATTGCCGGCTCCGATCGGCGTATTCGCTGCCGGACAGCTCGTGGCGAACCATGCTGTTGACGATGACGACACGCAGTTCGTTGCCGTCGATCGGTACGAACGTCCGGCTCTGATCGCGGCAATCGAGCAGCATCGCGTGTCCCACACGTCCCGACGCGACAATCGTCTGATCCATGATTCCGCACGGCACGTTCGCGAATTTGTGCTCGGCCCGCTGGCAGAGCAGCGCCAGACGCCGCTCGTCCATGTCACGGCCGCTCAGCGTGAGCAGCGCGCGAGCGGTCCCCACTTCAATGGCGGCGCTGCTCGACAGGCCCCCGCCCACGGGAAGCGTGTTGACGAACATCGCATCCATCCCCAGCAGCGGAATTCCCGCCGCCAGAAATTCCGCCGCGACGCCGCGCGAGTAGTTGGCCCAGGCGGGGTTGCCAGGTTCGATTTTTTTCTCGAGGCTGAATTCCGCGATCTGATTTGGAAAGACGGTGGAAGCCAGCCGGACTACCCCGTCGTCGCGGGCCCGGCAGGCGATGCGGACCTCAGGCTCGATGGCCATCGGGAAAACGAAGCCGTCGTTGTAATCGGTGTGTTCGCCGATGAGATTGACGCGGCCCGGCGCACGAATGACCCAGACGCGCCCCGCTTCGCCGAAAACGCGGGCAAACTCCTGGCGAATTTCGGAAACGGCCGCTTCCATGCGGTGAAATCTACGGGTGTAGGGAAGGGGGGTCAAGAAATACGAGTGACCACTTGCCGCGATCGAACGATATACTCCCTGCGATGCCGACGCCCGGGCGTTTCATTGTTTTCGACGGGAACGAAGGTTGCGGGAAAAGCACGCAGAGCCAGTTGCTGCGCGCGCGGCTCGTTCGCCACTGCGTTGACGCGATCCTGGTGCGCGATCCGGGAACGACGCCGATCGGCGAAAAGGTCCGTTCCATCCTGCTCGACCCGCAGTGCCAGGAAATGTCGATGCGCTGCGAGATGCTCCTCTACATGGCCGCGCGGCGCAGCTCATGGCAGAGCTGATCCTGCCGGCATTGGACGCCGGGAAGACGGTGATTTGCGACCGCTTTGTCTCCAGCACGCTGGCCTATCAGCTCGGCGGAGATGGACTGACCGCTGCCGAGATTCGCGGCGTCGCGGAGGTTGCGATTCAAGGGCGCTGGCCCGATCTAACGTTAATCCTCGACATGCCGCACGGCGCGAGCTTGGAACGAGTGCGACGAGCGCGCGATCGTATCGAGCAGCGGCCGTTGGAGTACCACGAGCAGGTGCGGAAGAACTATCTGGCGCAAGTAAATGAGTCGCCCGAATCGTTCCGGCTGATCAGCGCGGAGGGGACCGTGGAAGAGGTGCACGCACGGGTATGGGAGACGGTAAAGCAGGTAATTGGCGAATTGCCATGAATCAACACACCTGGACCGACATCCTCGGGCAGGACGAAGCCGTGAACGCGCTGCGATCGGCGTATGCCGCGGATCGGCTGCCGCACGGGTTGATTTTTGGCGGTCCGATCGGCGTGGGGAAAGCGATGACGGCGGGCGTGCTCTCCCGGCTTTTTCTGTGCGAGCAGCCCAAGGGGGACATCGCGTGCGGCAAGTGCGAGAGCTGCCGGATTTTTGCCGCGGGCAACCATCCGGATTTTCACGTGATCGCCAAGGAGCTGATCCGCTATCACGACAAAACCGGTAAGTCGAAGGGGATCGAATTGTCGATCAACGTGATTCGCCCGGAGCTGATCGAGCCGGCGTGTCGTAAGCCGGCGATGGGACGCGGGAAGGTCTTCATCATCGAGCAGGCCGAGGTGATGAACGCGGCGGCCCAGAACGCCCTGCTCAAAACACTCGAGGAACCCGCCGGAAGAACGCTGATCATTCTGCTGACGGATCAACCCTCCCTGCTGCTGGCGACGGTCCGGAGCCGGGCGCGGCTGGTGCGATTCGCGGCGCTGGATCGGGCAACCGTGCTGCGCGAACTGGCAAAACGAAAGATCCCGCCGGAAACCGCGGCCAGCGCGGCGAAGCTCGCTGAGGGCTCCCTCGGACTGGCGCTGAAATGGATTGAGGACGGCGTCGTCGAGCCGGCCGGGCAACTGATCGAACAGATGGATGCCCTGCTGCGCGGAGAAGCCCCATCCGATCTTCCCGGCTGGCTGCGCAAGGCGGCTGAAGATTATGCCGCCCGGCAACTGGAGCGCGACGAGCTTTCGAGCAAGGAGCAGGCCACCCGCGAAGGGCTGAACATGTATTTGATGATCGCCGCCGAGCACCTGCGAAAACGCCTGGCCCGCGATGAAGACGCCGAGCTGCGTGATACCCTGTGTGACATGATCGAGGCGATCGCACAGTCCGAAACATATCTCGACGCCAATGTCAACGTCGCGCTGGCGCTGCAGCAACTATCGGTCAAGATCGAATCGGCCGTATGAGCCTGGGCTATGGGTGCGCGAACTTCCCGCCCATTGTGGTGCAGGCTTCCAGCCTGCAGTTCCGGCCGTGCAAACGCACTTCGTCTCTTTCTCGCCCGAAATTCGCGCTCCCGCACGGCTTCAATACCCCGGCGGATATCGGAAGTCGATCTGGAAATCCGCGGCACGCTTGTCGACGCTGTTGACGTCGATCTGATCCGGCGTGTTTGCAGTCAGTGTTTTGTCGATCCAGCTTTGCTGATCGAGAAGACCGCGGTTCTGATCGAAGAACGAAACGCGGTATTGCACGTGAAGTTGCAGATCGACTGCCGAGCGGACAGGGAGCGACACGTGAAGCAGCCCAAACTGGTCGCGCGTGACGACGGGTTGCCCGATAGCGGTGTCGCGGCGAATCTCATCGCTGTCGAAGTGTACCTGCGCGGGAGCATAAGGATCGGCGCGGCCTTCGATCGGCGGGTTCACGCCGCAACCAGCCATCGCCAAAACGGAGAACAGCAGCAGAGATCTCATGGGCAATCCTCGCAAGAGAAGCAATTTATTTCGGCGGTTCCGGCTCGGCCGCAGGCTGGGTCGCCGGCACGGTGGCGGGCGCCGGCGGTGCGCCTTCGGGGCGTCCGCCAAACGATTCCCATGACCCAACCATCCCGTCCATCAGCTTCCGCGCCAGAAAACGCGTGTACTTGTTGATCTTCGGCTTATCCAACGGCGGCGGGACATCGACCAGTGCGCGGGCGATGGATTCCCCGCCACGCACGTTGATCGCCTCGGCGACCAGCCGGAATTCCAGCCCGTCCTGCGTCTGCTGCGTCGGATGCACCTGGACCTGAATGAGAATATCCGCATCCAACTGCCGGGCGACCTCGCCGAGCATGCGGGGGCGATCGCTCTTCAGATCCTTGAGCTGTTCCTCGGTCAGGCGCTGGCGAGCCATCGTCGGGGAAACGATCGCGACTTTGCCGCCCGCGGAGAGCCAGTCGGTCAGCACGTTTTCCACTGCCTCATAGTCGAGCGATTTGGCGGCCGCTTCGTCGTACTCGCCAGGATGCAAATAGACGCTGGTTGTCTCGGTGAAGTCCGCCGGGCCAGTGCTTTGGAAATGGGAGGTGCTGTCGTGATGGGAGTCGTACCAGTAGCCGTACGTGCCCGAGGTGCGCGACGCGTCTGCCGTGATGGCGCCATTTGTTTGCGCCTTGTGCTCGACGGTGGCCAGCGGAGTGTCCGGGTTGACCGGGACAATCTGGCCCTCCAGTGTGCGGTTGACGAAGATCAAAATACGCGGCCGGCCCACCTGCTCGTAGGCCCCGACAAAGGCCCGCTCCTCCGGCAGGCGCTGGCTGACCAGCGGCGCGTCGTCAAACACCGGCGGCGGAAGTGGATTGGCGGAATCGGGCTGCGGCAGCGGTTTGTTCTCCGGCTGCTCGCTGGCTCGCACCTGGTCAGTGGGGGGAATCGGCACCCGCGCCGGCGCGGGCGAATTGTCTGCGCAACCGGCCGCGAACGCCGCCGCACCCAGCCCGACGGAGAGAATTGCTGCAAGTCCCTTCACGAAAACCTCCTCTTCGAGGCAAAAAAGCAATGTGTTAGACACGCCTGACGATAAAAGGATGGTTCACCGTCGCTCCCTGGCGCCATCCTTTGCGGCAGGCGGCGTGTCTAAAGCGTAGAAGGGCTCGCAGTTGCGTTCAAGGCGGCATGAGTTCATGACCGTTTCGGCGCACTACCCCTTCTCCCGGTATTTCCGGGAGAGGGTAGCGCGGAGACGGCCGCGCACTCAGGCGGCCCGTCCGCCTTGCCGGGATGACGGCTACTGCCGCCGGGTGCTAGTATCTTCAACTGATTCACTTGCAGGAGATTGAACATGTTCAGCGGATGGAAATACGGGGCGGTGTTTGTTGCACTGGCGATTGCGGCGGGATGCGCTTCTGACAAACCGAGCGATTACGGGAGCGATCGGCCCCCTGCCGATCAGGTCGATCCGCGTGACAACGGATTGCAAAGCTACGACGTGATTGCCGCGTCCGATAAAATGGCTAACGAGCTGCTGTCGCTTCAGGAGCTGAATGCCAGCCGGACGCAATGGACGATCGTTGTCGCCCAGGTGGAGGACCACACGACCGACAACGTTTACCGGCACAACTACGACATCTTCATCGAGCGCCTCCGCACGCGTATTTTTCAGCTCGGGAAGGGCCGTGTGCGTCTCATCGAAAACAAAGCGCGATATCACGATCTGCAGAACAAGGAACTCGAAAGCAGCGAGCGTGACGATTTCGGGCAGGGAAGCGGCGATCGCGCTCCGCAGCCCGCGGCGGTGCAACCGGATTACGTTCTGTACGGCAAAGTCATGGACCTTCCCAACCGGGGCACAAACTACTACCTGCTTCAGTTTGATCTGACGAATTTCAGCACCCGCGAGCAGGTCTGGAGCGGGCAATATGAAATGCGCTCGGCCCGCTGAATGATCAGCAGAGGAGCTGTCATGCCCATGTCTGTTCCGGCGCGCTTGCCGGGTGCCGGCTGGCTTATTGTGCTCGTTGCGGTACTCATGGGGGGCTGCGCTCTGCCGTGGAAAGCGGGCACAACACTGCGCTGGACAGCCTGGATCTGACGGTCATGACCGATCGCATGGCGGCGAGCATCGCCGGTGATTCCGAGGTGCAGGCGGCGATCCAGCGCGAGGGGAAACTGCGCGTTGTCGTTGAGCCGGTGCGTAATGAGATGGAAGCCGCGGTGTTGCCGCGAGGGCAGGCGGAGGCGTTCACGGCGCGGGTGCGATATTTGCTGAGCAAGCATGCGCCGGACCGTTTCACCTGGATCATGAATCGCGACGCCTTTTACCGTCTGCGGGCGCAGGAACTCGACGTGCCGCTCGGCCCGGCGCCGGACGCGATCAACCCGCGATACGCGCTGGTCGCGCGGTTTCGTTCGCTGGCCGACGAATCCAGCCATATTCGCACCGATGCGTATTTGTGCGTTTATGAGTTGAGCGATTTGCAAACCCGCACGATCCTCTGGACCGAGAAATATGAAGTCAGGAAGACGGCCGTGAAGGGTTTTTTGGATTAGGGAACGTTTCAGAACTGCGAGCAACCTACCCACTCTCCCGGGTAATCCGAGAGGGCAGGGGTGAGGGTGATTTTGAGCGCCGGACGCCATTGGTCCTCGAAATCACCCTCACCCCAACCCTCTCCCGGATTACCGGGAGAGGGGGCAATGATCAGTTGAGAAAGAATATCGATTGTGACGTTGTCCACTGTCGCCGGTCCGCATGAATATTCGTGCAAAAATCGCCGTTCTTGAATTCTCCTTCGCGCCTTCGCGCCTTCGCGGCTCTTCTCTGGTTCGATTTCAGCTGCCCCTGACGGCTCTGTGCCTTATCGCGCTGCTGTTTCTTGCGGGTTGCACCGACGACCCGATCATCGATCACGCGGTATCCGATTATGTCGTCGGAGACTACGCCGGCGCGCGCAGCCCTTTGCGCCCCCTCGCGGACAAGACCGACGAGAATTTCGTGCTGAACAACTGCCGGCTCGGCTCGACCGACCTGGCGGACTATCACATCAACGACGCCCAGAAGGATTTTCTGCGGGCTTACGAGGTGATCAACAGCGTCGGCGTCAATAACGGCGGCCGGACGCTGGGCGCGGTGCTGCTGGATGAAAAAATCAAGGTGTGGAAGGGAGAGCCGTTCGAGCGGGCGATGGCGAATTTCTATCTCGGGCTCACCTACTACATGCAGCAGGATTATGACAACGCCCGCGCCGCGTTTGAAAACGCGCTGTTCAAGCTCCGCGACTATGGGGAGGAAGGTGACAAGGAGGACCAATACAGGCAGGTGGAGTCCAACTTCGTGCTGGGATTTCTCATGCTGGGCAAGGCATACCAGCGTCTCGACCGTCCCGCGGACGCCCGCAAAATGTTCGACCGGGCCGTGCAATTGCGGCCCGGATTGCGCGGACTGGCGGACTTCGATTTGAATCAGAAGTCCAACGTGCTGCTCGTGGTGGACCTGGGGTATGGCCCCTACAAGCGCAAGAATTATGACGGGGCAGTCGTTGGCTTCGCCCCGACTCCCGAAGAGGCCGGCCCGATACCAAGGCCGTTGGTCGCCCTCGACGGGCAACTGCTCGCTCTGGGGTACACCGATCGTCCGCCGCTCGATCTTCTGGCTCTGGCGCAGGACCGGCTTTGGCAAAGCATCGATACGTTCCGCGTCATCAAGTCAGCGCTGGGAACCGGGCTGATCGCCGCGGGCGCCTATGAAGGCCTGCGCGGCCGGGCCGACCCGGGCCTCGCGTTGGGTCTGATAGCGACAGGCGTCCTCTTGAAGGCGACCAGTCAGGCCGACGTCCGACAGTGGGAAATGCTGCCGCGAACCACGTTTCTGCTTCCGTTGACTCTTTCGCCTGGCAAGCACGATCTGACGATTAACTTCGAGAGCGTGATTGGCATGAGCCAGACCTGGCGCGGAATTGTCGCGCCCTCGACCGGCGAGGCAACATATTACTTTCGCATGCAGCGTTATGATGCCGGCCCCTTCGATTGGCCGCCACCGGCGCTGATGCCTACGACCAACCCCGACGCGGCGCCGCACTGAACCCGCTTCACGCGGAACGGGTGAACTGCTTCGCGCGCTCGTATCGCGCCTACGCGCCGGCAATCTGCAGTTCCGCCGACTCGTCCACCTCGACCTGCTCGGCGAGGAGCAGGGCGCGTGTTTCGTAATCCGAACCGGTGCTGTGAAACTCGACTTCGTACGCAACCGATGGCGCGAACCATGTGCTGCGCACAACGCCAAGCTCGCCGCGGATCAGAGATAGTTCAGGGATGTCCTGCGTGAGACGGACCCGATCGTCAACGTGTGGTCTTCGCATACGAACCTCCATGCTTTGCTAGTGTGATTCCCATCACTCTACAGAATCGCCAGTCCATGGCAGCACTACACATAATAACCTTTTCGCATCTTAACGCAAGCAACATTTCGCGACAGGATTCCGATGGGGTGTGGCGCTCGAAAGTGGCGATCGGCTCCGAGTAGGGCGGGATTCATCCCGCCGATTTGTTGGCCGGCTGAGAAAACGGCGGGATGAATCCCGCCCTACGATCGCAAAATCTGCAATCGCCACAAATAAAAGTTACACCCTTCCGATGAAGAGCCCGGTTCGGCGAACAGCCTCTCCTTTCCTCTTCCTGAACCCTGACACCCTGAACCCTGACGCCCTGAACCCTGACGCCCTGCCCCCTCATCCAGTATCATCCGGCCGCCGCATGCTGCTTCGCCACGCTGACTTTGCCCGCCGATTGCTGGGTTGGTACGACCGATCGCAACGCGATCTGCCATGGCGGGTGCGCGGGCGCGTTCGGCATCCCTGTCCCTATCACGTGCTGGTCAGCGAGTTCATGCTGCAGCAGACACAGGTCGCGACCGTTATCCCCTATTTCCAACGCTTTATGGAGCATTTCCCAACCCTTGCCGACCTGGCAGCGGCTGACGAGCAACAGGTGCTGCGGCAGTGGCAGGGGCTGGGGTATTACGCGCGAGCCCGCAATCTGCTGCGGTGCGCCCGGCAGGTTGTCGCCGAATACGACGGGAAACTGCCCGCAAACGTGACGCACCTGCAAACGCTGGCCGGCATCGGGCGTTACACAGCCGGCGCGATCAGCTCCATCGGTTTCGGCAGGCGCGCGCCGATTCTCGACGCGAACGTGACGCGCGTCATACTGCGTCTGGACAAAATCGAAGCCGATCCGCGTGAACCGTCGGTGAGGGAACTGCTCTGGCAGCGGGCCGGGGAGATTCTTCCGTCGCGGCGCATCGGCGATTTCAATTCTGCGCTGATGGAACTGGGGGCGATGATCTGCACGCCTCGTTCTCCGCAATGCCTGATCTGCCCGGTGCGCTCGCACTGTGAAGCGTTCGCCGCCGGCATGGCGGATCACATCCCCGCGCCCAAGCAGAAGTCAGCGATCCCGCTCCTGCGACGGCGGACCTTCTGCATTCAAAACGGCAACCGCTGGCTGATCGAGCAGCGGCCCGCCAAGGGACGCTGGGCCGCGATGTGGCAGTTCATCACGCTGCATTCCGACGGCCCGTTCAAGTTGCCCGTGACGACCACGCCTCCGACAGCGATCGGAAAAGTCTCGCACACACTGACGCACCGCCAATACGAGTTCGACGTTTTTCACTGCTTGGCAAGCGGGATGAAACCGCGCATTGCTGCCGGCTCCAATCGCTGGGTCAGCCTTGAGGAACTGGAAGGCTATCCACTGCCCCGGCCGCACGCGCTGATCGCCAAAATGCTCGTCTGGCCGCACAAAAAGTCATGAGCAGTCTCGGCAAGACCAGCGGCCAACGAAAGTATCTGCGCTATCTGGCGCGCGTCGGGTATGCGGCGCGGGGGATCGTGTATGTCCTCACCGGTTTGCTGGCGGCGATGACCTCAGCGGGTTTCGAGCGGGGAACCGATGACACGCAGGGGGCGCTATCGCTCGTGCATCACAGCCCGTTTGGCGATGTGCTGCTGATCATTCTCGCGATCGGGCTGCTCGCGTATGCCCTCTGGTCCTTCCTCCGCGCGACCTTTGATCCGGAGGGGGAGACACGCAAGCCGCGCGGATGGATGCGGCGGGTGAGTTTCTTTTTCACGTCGATTCTCTACTGGGGGCTGGTCGTTCTGACGTTGCGCACCGTGCGGGGAACCGTCGGACGCCATGAGGGGGACCGCAATGCCCGGCACTGGACCGCGACGCTGATGGCATTTCCCCTGGGCCGCTGGGCGGTGGCTGGAGTGGGAATCGGATTCCTGATCTACGTCGCCGCGGAGTTCGTCCGCTCGGGACATCCAATGGCGAACGATCGCCTGAAAATTCCCGAGCACACCCGCCGATGGGTGCACTGGATGATTCAATTCGGCATCGTCTCGCGCGCCATCGTCTTTGCAATTGTTGGCTTCTTCCTGCTGATCGCCGCCGTCAGCCTCAATTCGCACAAGGCGCAGGGACTCGACGGTGCGCTGCGGGCTTTAAGCCGTCAACCCGCCGGACGATGGCTCCTCGCTTTCGTAGCGGCGGGTTTCATCGCGTACGGCTCATATGATCTGATTCTCGCTCGCTATCGTGTCATCGAGTTTCGAAAGAAAACGTGAGGAGATTGAATGCGGTGCGCCGGGAAAACGCTGCCGAGGGAGATGCATCCGTCCGTCTCATCGGACCAGATCCCACTTTTGCCAGAGCAGGAAGCAGGCCAAATACAGTCGAGCGTAGTGATCCTTGCGGACATCCTCCCAATCGGTGAACGCCTGCTTTACTTGGCTGATGAGCGCCAGCGCCTCGCTTCGGGTAAATGTCTTGCCAAGATTGTAGTCGGCTTCGTGACGCGCCTGTTGAAGATCAACGAACGTTTTCGCCACACTTTGAAGTTTTGGCGGCACCGCGAACGTCGCTTTCAACGGATTGATTGATTTGGGGAAGTTTCCGGCCGCCACAGCCTTCGAAACGGTGTTCATGTCGCCATGCGCGTACGCCCTGTTGATAGCGGCGATAATTCGGTCATCTTTCGCAAATAGTCTAGACGTTTCACTCGTCAGCAGATGAAAGATCGCGTAGTACGCCGCCGAAACGGCTCGACGAAGGCTCGCCTGCCTGGGTCGCTTGGGTTCGCGGAGCGCGAGAAAGCCTGCCTGGATTAAGAGGTCACCGTGCAGACTCACCGTCTCACTCCGCTCGCACCTAAATTCTGCTCGGAAGTGGAGCGGAACCTGACGTAAGGCCAGCGATCGGACGCGACTTCGGCCACCGCACGCTCGATGATGCCTTTGATCATCTGCGTATTCTGCAGAAGCACCTCTTGTTTCAAAGCGGAATCGTCCACTTCCACCCACACCCAGACGGCTGGTTGCCCGGCATTGTCTTCACCAGTCTCGAACCGCAGATCTTTGACCCAGCTTGGTCGTTGCTCTAGTTGCTGTTCAACCCTCTTGCCGATTTTAAAGGCCTCGAGGTCCGCGTACTTATCTGGGCGCATGACCTCAAGCACACCAGCAAACGCCCGTCGAGCTTCCTTCAACTGTGTGTCGGACGCCGGCTTGCCAGGGGGCACCTTCTCGGCAGCCCGTCGAAAGTTCCGAACCGCCCGTGCCAACTCGGTTCTTTCCGGGTCCGTTAAGAAATCGAATTCCACATCTTCAAATCCCTGGACGGCCTTGGGCGTGAGCCATAAAACGCCTCCGCGAATTGCCTGCTGGAAACCTTCGGCATCCAATTTCGACGAGTCTGCCTTCGCCGATTGCGCAATTGAACTCGCTCCGATCCGTATGTTGATCCAAAAATCTTGGATTGACATGCTTGTGGTCTCCAAATTGGCGCGTTTGGTCTTCACCAATTCTACTTCTTGAACGCGGCCACAACCGTCCGAGCCGCCAAAGCTCTACCGTCGCCGCCGACTAAAGAAAAGTGAGCCATCGATGAGTTGCACAGCTTTCGCGGTGGGCCACAGATCCCCTGTCATCGCACGCCCATCAATACTTCCATCGTCAACTGATCGAGCTTCTCGTATGGCAGCGGCGCCTTCGCCAATTCGACGCGATCCAGCGGCGCTTCCAGCAGCTTGGCGGCGTGCTGCGAGCTGTATTTTTTCGTCAGTGACGATAGCCCCTCGTCCTTCGCATTGATCTCCTTGATCAGACCCTGAATCTCCGCGTCAGCGTTCCACTTGGCCGCCTTCTCCTTGAGAATCATGTAGGTGCGGATGTTCCCGCGGGCGAACTCCTTCACGTCGGCCAAATCGCTCTGGCGATAGGCGTGCGCGTCGAACGCGCGCGGGCCGTCATACTTCGAATCCTCCAGCAGCTTCACAAGGAAAAATGCGTGTTTGAGATTTGCCGACCCGAAGCGAAAATCCTGGTCGTATCGGCCGAACTCCTGATCGTTGAGATCGATGTGGAAGAGTTTGCCCATTTCGATCGCGGCAGCGACCTGGTGGACAAAGTTGAGCCCGGCCATGTGCTCGTGAGCGACCTCGGGATTCACGCCGCACATCTCCGGATGGGCCAGTGACGGAATCAGTGCCAGGTACGAGCCGGTCACGGCGAAATACATATGTCCGCGCGGCTCATTTGGCTTGGCCTCAAACGCAAACTTGTAGCCGTATTTCTTGTCGATCGAATATTCACAGAGGAAGTTGATTGCTTCGCGGAATCGCTTGACGGCCTCGATCGGGCACTTGGTGGCATCGCTTTCGACGCCTTCACGTCCGCCCCAAAAGACGTAAATCTTCGCGCCCATTTCGGCGCCGAGATCCATCGCCCGCATGGTCTTCTGGATCGCGTAGGCGCGGATCTTCGCGTTGTTGCTGGTGAACGCGCCGTCCTTGAAGACCGGATCGGTGAAGAGGTTGGTCGTAGCCATCGGGACGACCAGGCCGTTGTTCTTGATCGCGGCCTTGAAGTCCTTGACGATTTTGTCGCGCTCGCTCGGTGACGCGTCAATGGGAACCAGATCGTTATCGTGGAAACTGACGCCGTATGCGCCGACTTCGCCGAGCATGTCGCAGATCTGGGCGCGGAGATTTTCTCCCGGACCGGCTCGCCGAAGGGATCGCGGCCGGGGTTTCCCACGGTCCAGAGACCGAAGCTGAATTTCAAAGTTGGATCGGCTTTGTAGTTTGACATGAGCGTTCCTCCGTCTGGGTAGATCGAGCATCGAAACGGCTGAAAGTCTCTCCAAAAACCCCGGAGCAAGCAAGCCACGACATTGGGAGGCACTCTGGGACGCTCTGGGGGAGTGCACGATTTTTCGAATTCGCGACTCTTTCCCCCTCCCCTGGTACTGCTCAAAAGAGATGTGGGAAACAAAGAAATGCCCAATGCCCAATGGCCAACAAAATCCCAAATCGCAATGACCAATGGAAGAACCAGCCTTGGGCCCTGGACCTTGGGGCTTTTTTGGCCATTGGGCCTTGGACATTTTTGCTCTGAAAAGAGACGCCACCCACGCCACCCAATGCCAGACGCAACCCCATTTTCATTCTCTCCGGGCGTGGCGCCCTCATGAAAAACTCCGGGGGAGGGGGAAAGACCAGCCGCGCGGAAAGTGTCACGCCCCGCGCAGCGACGGTCATGCCCCCGGCGGTTGAACGTTCCTCCGCTCGTCTCTAATTGTGCATCATTGTCCAGCCGTTAGCCGATTGACCCTCCATGCCCGGCATGTCGGTTCCGAGCACGATCGAGCCAGACACAGCGGCGCCAGCGACTCCCCCGCTGCGCAGCATCCACACCTCGACGGTTCCTCGGATCCTCGAAAGTTTCGGCGTCTCGTTAGCCGTCACAACGTACCAAGCGGGAAAGCTGGTCCTGCTCCGGGCTGACCCCAATGGGGGCTCTCCGGTCCTCAATACCCATTTTCGCAACTTCCAGAAGCCGATGGGATTCGTCTGGGAGCCGGGGCGATTTGCCCTGGGCACGGCCAGCGAGGTGTGGGAGTTTCACGACATGCCCGCCGTGGCCCGCAAGCTGGACACGCCCGAATCCCCCCAAGCATGTGACGCTGCATTCATGCCCCGCACGCGCCACGCCACCGGCGACATCCAAATTCATGAGATGGTTTGGGTGCCGCGCCAAGCGGCGGGCGTAAATCGTGCGCCGTCGGAGCTCTCGAGCTTGTGTTTTATCAACACCCGCTTTTCCTGCCTGGCAACACGAAGCGATATCTACAGTTTTGTGCCCTTCTGGCAGCCGCCGTTCATTACGGCGCTGACGCCCGAGGATCGATGTCACCTCAACGGGGCATGCCTGCGGGATGGCGCCCTCCGGTACGTCACTGCTCTGGGAGAGACTGACACCCGCAGCGGCTGGCGCGAGAACAAACGCTCAGGCGGAGTTCTCATGGATGTGGTATCGGGCGAGGTCATCACTCGCGGACTGTCGATGCCCCACTCGCCGCGATGGCGCAACGGCAAGCTCTGGGTGCTGGAGAGCGGCAACGGCGGCGTTGGCGTCGTCGACGAGCGAACTGGCAAATATGAAGAGGTCTGCCGGCTACCGGGCTTTACGCGCGGCCTGGATTTCGTCGGGCCTTATGCTTTCGTGGGATTATCGCAGGTCCGTGAGACAGCGACCTTCAGTGGAATCAGCATCGCGGAAAAGCCGCAGGCCGAGCGGTGCTGTGGCGTATGGGCCGTCGACACCCGGACCGGCCAGATCGCAGGCTTCGTGAAGTTCACCGATGCCGTTCAGGAGATTTTTGCCGTGCAGGCGTTGGCCGGGCTGCGCTGGCCGGAAGTGCTGCTCGATGACGACAAGCATGTGGCCGAGACTTACGAACTGCCCACGGAGGCGCTGCTCAAGGTTCCGGCAGAGATGCGTTCGATCGCTTCGGACCGCGAGCTTCGCTCCTGACAAAATTGTCGGGTACCAACGGCACTGAAATCCGAAATCACCCTCACCCCAACCCTCTCCCGGAGTACCGGGCGAGGGGGTAAGAATGGGATCGTCTCCCGAAGTATTGGGTGTGGGGTAAGAATGGGTTCGTCTCCCGGAGTATTGGGTGTGGGGTAAGAATGGGTTCGTCTCCCGGAGTATTGGGCGCGGGGCGGGAACCGCTGTTCACGCGATGATGAACTTCACCGCATGAGTGATGGGATCCCCCGAGGCGGTGAAGTAGAGCAAGTACTTCCCAGCGTGCAGGCCCATGGTGCTCAGATTCAAGTCGTAGCTGCCGGTCCGCGGATCGAGTGCAAACGCGCCGCCGGCGGGTGTGCCGGCCGGTAGCGGAAGCACGGTCTTGTGCGATGACGCGTGGGCGATGCCGACCGCCGTCAGTGTGGTCTGCGGGTCGGCGATTAGATCGCCGGCGGAGTTCGCCAGCTTGACCGCAACCGGAATAATCGAGCCGGGCGGATAGTGTCGCGCTGCGTCAAACTGCGGCGTGGTCTTGTAGGTAACGGCGAGGGTGCGAGACCAGGTGGTGATCCGGAACCTGCCGGGGCCGGAGTAGGTGTAGTTCACGGTGTAACTGCCGACCGGCAGATTCGCCGTGGACAAGCGGGTCGAGAACGTGCGATTGGGCCTGATCTTGACGGTCTGTGTTACACCGGCCAACTCGACGGTCACCACGCCGTGGGCAACTTCGGCGTTCCTGGAAACCTTGCCGGCGAAACGAGTGGTCGGTCGCTGGGTGTAGATCGACGGGCCGACCAATGACGCAAATGGGTTGATGACGATTGTCTTGCCGGTGTTAAAGAGCGGGATGGCCTTGTAATTGGCGTTGCCGTCAAAGCGGGCCAGCACATCGTACGTTCCCGGGTAGACGGGCGCGGCGGCGCTGACGGTATTATCCGCAATGTCCTGATAACTCAGTTGCAGCAGTGGAGTGAGATTCGCCGGCGTGGTCGGTTCCACCCCCATGGCCGGGCCGGTCCCCGCGTGGGGAGCGCCGTCGTAAGTGACGGTCGATCCCGCCACGTCCAGAATTGGGCTGGCCGCGTCCACCACCAGCGTTCCGCTGGCCGATCCAGAATAATTCGGATCGCTTGCTACCGCGGAAACGTCATACGTTCCGGCGCCAATGGGCGTCGTCACCCGGTCTGCGTTTTGCGAATAGTTTATCTCCGTCGCAATTCCGCCTGGCGTTGTTGAAGCCGTGGCGAGCCTGGCGGTGCCATCGTATGTCTGGGACAAATCCCCGAGGGTGATTGCAATGGCTTGCGGATGAATGACCAGCGTGCTGGTTGTTGAGCCGGTGTAGTCGGGGTTATTCACCGTTACCGACACGTCGTAACTTCCGGCGTTGGTCGGGTTGGCGACGCGCTGACCGTTTTGACTGTACGTGATCGTTGTTGCCAGGCCTGACGGCGTGGTCGAGACGACGGCCGACTTGGGCGACCCATCATACGTCTGCGAAAGATTCGACATCGTGACGATCGCTGAGCTGACGTTCGCCGGCTGAATCACCAGGGTGCCATGGGTCGAGCCGCTGTAGTTGGCGTCATTCACGAAGGCAAACACCCCGTAGCTTCCGGCCTCGGTTGGCGAAGCGACCAGATGACCATGCTGGCGGTACAGAATCGTTGTCGAAATCTGATCGGGCGCTGTCGTGGCGGCGGCGAGCTTCGCCGAGCCATCATAAGTCTGCGTGAGATTCGACAGTGAAACCGTCACCGGGGCGTGGCTGATGGTGAAGGTTGTCGGCAGGGAGACTGCCGCGGTGTAATCGGTACTGCCGGCGAATGAGGCAACGACGGTATACGTTCCGGCGTCGGTTGGCGCGGTGGAAGAGCTGGCGCCCGTCGCAGTGGAACCAACGTAATACGCGACAGTCGGAGTTACTCCCTCGAGGCTGGCAACGGGGTTTGCATCGGTGCCGGCAACGAGCGCGGTCGCGGGATACGCACTGCCGTTGTAAACACCGCCGGTATCGCTGACCGTCACGGTCGGGGTGGCCAGCGCGGTGACGAGGTTCGTCAAGGAAAAGGTGGCGCTGTTGGCGACTCCGCCGGCAGAGGCGCTGACGGTGTAAATGCCGGTGATATTGTTGGCCGTTGCAGTGGTGCTGCCGTCGCCGCTGCTGTCGAGCACGATGGGAGCGCTGGAGAACGTAGCGCCGGCGCCGCTGGAGGGCGCGGTCAGCGTGATCATGCCGCCGGTCAGGTCGGTCAAGTCGGAATCGTTCGCCGTCACATGCACGCCCAGCGACGTTGCAAAGGCAGACCCGGCGCTGGTGGACTGACCGCTGCCGGTGGTGGCGGCGATCGTAAAGCCGGGGGTTTCGTACGCGCCGACGTCCACCGAGGCGCCGATGGTCCGCTGAAAACCCGCGCCGCGCTGGTCGGTGGTCAGCGCATTGCCGTTGCCGTCGACTGCGAGAGCATTGCTGCCCGCATCAATGGCGGGGCTGCCGGGGAGCAGCGGGATAGTTTGGGTCGTGCCGCCGAAATTGCCGAGGGTTCCCAGGCCCACCGCTGCCACGGTGCTTTCGACGATGTTGTTGCTGCCCGTCACCCCCGTGTTCGGGCCCAGGATGTTGTAAGAGCCGCTGAGAGTTGAGCTGTAGCCGCTGCCGCTGTCGGTCAGAATCGTGTTATTCAGCGTGGCGCTCACGACATACGCAAGTATCCCGTCGTCGGACCTTGCCGTGTTTCCTGTGATGGTGCTGTCGGAGATCGCAAGGGCGCCGCCTTCTTTCCAAATGGCGCCTCCCAAGTTTTGGGCGGTGTTTCCCGCAATTGTGCTGTCAGAAATGGTCAACTGCGCGTCACGCGAGAAGATGGCGCCCCCGTACTTCGATTGGTTGGACGAGATCGTGCAGCCTTGCACGGTCAATGGCCCGCTAGCATAGATCGCGCCGCCATACGACCTGCCATTCCCTGGCAGGTCGGTGTTTCCGGTGAGGGTGCTGTTCGAAATCGTCAGGGTGCCCAGGTCCCGGATCCCGGCGCCGCCATCTGAGGATCTTCCGTCCGTGATCGTGACTCCATCGATCTGGTGCTTTGATCCTATGGCAACGTCAAAAACCCTGCTGGCATGATTGCCGCTGATCGTAAGGAGATCGGCTGCCGGGCCGTCGATCGTCACCGTGCCGCTCGTATCGTTTAAAAGCAATTCAGATCCATTGAGCGTGATCGTCGCCGGGCCGCTGGCAGTCAGACTGGGATCGAAGCTGATCGTCTGGTTTCCACCGAGCGTATCCGCATACGCGATCGCTTCCCGCAGGCTGGTGAAGCCGTCGACGGCAGTTGCCGGGTCGCTGGTCGTGTTGACGATAAGGCTCGGCTGGGTCTGGAACGTATCCACCGGCGTGTAGCTGGTGCCCGCGGCGTTGGTGGCGAACGCCACATAGCTGTCAGCGCCGTTTTCCGGCAGGTTCGTCACGTTTTCCGTGAAGGTCCCGGTGGTCGCCGAGGCATCATCCACTTCGGTGACGCCCGCCCCGCCGATGGTTGGATTCGCGTTGACCGCGGTGAGTGAATAGAGCACGCCGCGAGTGATAACCGCTGACCCGCCATCGCTGGTCACATCGCCTCCCAGCGTCACGTCAGTGTTGGTGAGATTCGCCTGCGTCGGCGTCGTGACGGTCGGAGCGGCAAACACATTCGCCACTTGCACGGCGGCCCCGCTGTTGGTCCCGTCAGAAGTGACGATCGCCGTCAGACCACCGATAGTCGGAGCTGTGGTGAATGTCACGGTGAGTGAACCGACGCTGGCCGACGTGACGGTGCCGACCGCGCCGTCGTTGAATACCACTGAATCGTTGGCCGCCGTCGGGTCAAAACCGATGCCGGCAATCGTCAGGGTAGTCGCGCTGTTGGCGAGGCCGGCGGTGTCTGGCGTGACGGTTATTGACTGAAATTCATCCGCGCCAATATCCACAACACCGGCGATTTCGCGCCCGAAACCAACGCCGCGCTGGTCGGTAGTCAGAGCGTTGCCGTTGATGTCGACGGCTAGAGAATTGCTGCCGGCGTTGATCGCCGGGCTGCCGGAAAGCAGCGGGATCGTTTCGGTCGGACCGCCGTAATTGCCCAGTGCTCCGAGGCCAACTGCCGCTGCGTCGCTTACGACGATATTGTTGCTCCCCGTTACCGCAACACTCGGTCCCAAAATGTCGTAGGAGCCGCCGAAGTAGGAAGATAAATAAGGGGGAGTGCCGTCAGTCAGAATCGTGTTGTTGATCGTGTCGTACGAGGCTGCAAGGTCGCCCGTGATTCCAGCAGAGCCTGACGTCGCCGTGTTGCCGGTGATGGTCGAGTCCGAGATTGCCAATGTCCCGAAGTATGCTGCGATGGCCCCTCCATTTCTGGCGGTGTTCCCCGTAATCGTGCTGTTAGAGATGACCAGAGAGGTCTGCTCCGCGTGAATGCCGCCGCCGTAGAATGCGCTGTTGGACGAGATGGTGCATCCCTGGATATTTAAACTAGAACGGTAGGCGTAGATGCCTCCGCCGTACCCGCCTGAAGTTGGATCCGTATTGGCGTTGCCGGTGATGGTGCTGTCTGTAATCGTCGCCGTGGCAAAGGCGACAAGGACTGCACCACCGAAAAGCGTGTGCGGATGCGGATTCCCGCCCGTGATTGTGACCCCGTCGATTGCGGCATGTGAGACGATTGAAAGGACCCGGCTGGCATTATTGCCGTCGATCGTGAGCAGGTTGGCTCCGGGACCGTCGATGGTCAATGTGCCGATGGGGTCGTCAAGATCCAGTTCCGATCCATTCAGCGTGATCGTCGCCGGGCCGTTGGCAGTGAGAGTTGGATCGAAGCTGATCGTCTGGTCTCCGCCGAGGGAGTCCGCGTAGGCGATCGCTTCCCGCAGGCTGGTGTCGCCGTCAACGGGGGTGTTCGGGTCGCCGGCCGTATTGACGACCAGGGTCGGCTGGGTTTGAAACGTATCGACCGGCGAATAGCTGGTGCCGACGCCGTTGGTGGCGAACGCCACGTACGTGTACGCGCTGTTCTCCGACAGATTTGCCACGTTTTCCGTGAACGTCCCGGTCGTTGACGCGGCATCGTCGACTTCGGTTACGCCCGTCCCGCCGATGGTCGGATTTGCGTTGACCGAAGTGAGTGAATACAGCACGCCGCGATCGATGATCGATGTGCTTCCATCGCTGGTCACGTCCCCGCCGAGGGTGGCAGTAACGCTGGTGAGATTCGCCTGCGTCGGTGTGGTAACGGTAGGACTGACGGCTGTCACGGTTGCCACTTGCACGGGTGCGCCGCTGCTGACGCCGTCGACGGTCACGACGGTGACCAGGCTGCCGGTCGAAGCCGGCGGAGCCGAGAACGTCACCGTGAGCGAGTTGCTGTTGGCGGAGGTCACCTGGCCGACCGCGCCGTCATTGAAGACCACGGCGTCATTACCAATCGTCGGATCGAATCCGAAGCCGGCGATGGTGACGCTCGTTGCGGTGATGGGAAGACTCGTGCTGCTGGAGGTCACGACGGGAACTACCGTGGCAACCTGCACAGCGCTCCCGCTGCTCTGACTATTGGTTGTCACAACAGCAGTGAGACTGCCGGCCGAGGTCGGCTCGCTGGACAGGGAAACCGTCAGGCTCGTCGGCGTCGCCGCCGTCACGCTGCCCACGGCACCATCATTAAAGACGACGCTGTCATGGGCGATGGTTGGATCGAAACCGACGCCGGCGATGCTCAAGCTCGTCGCGTTCGCGGCAAGGTTCGCGGTGCTGGAAGTCACCACGGGAACGACGGCGGCAACCTGCACCGCGCTCCCGCTGCTCTGACTATTGGTCGTCACAACAGCGGTGAGACTGCCAGCCGAGGTCGGGTCGCTGGAAAGTGAAATCGTCAGGCTCGTCGCAGTCGCTGCGGTGACGCTGCCCACGGCGCCGTCGTTGAAGACGACGCTGTCATGGGCGATGGTTGGATCGAAACCGACGCCGCCGATGGTCAAGCTTGTCGCGTTCGCAGCGAGATTTGCGGTACTGGAAGTCACGACTGGGACGATCGTGGCGACCTGCACCGGGCTGCCGCTGCTACTTCCATCCGCGGTAACGACAGCAGTCAGCGCGCCGGCCGTCGGGGCGGTGGTGAGCGTGACGGTGAGCGTGCCGGGAGTGGCAGACGTGACGGTGCCCACCGCGCCATTGTTGAACGTGACGGAGTCGTTCGCCGCTGTCGGATCAAAGGCGCTCCCGGCGATCGTGAGGGTCGCGGCGCTGGCAGCACGGTTTGTGGTATTGGCGGTGACGCTCAATGTCTGTACTTCGAACGCGCCGATATCCACAACGCCGCCGACTTGCCGCGCATAACCGATACCGCGCTGGTCAGTGGTGAGCGCGTTGCCGCTGCCGTCAACAGCGAGCGAATTGCTCCCGGCGTTGATTGCCGGGCTGCCGGCGAGCACTGGGATGGTCTGGGTTGGACCGCCATAGTTGCCCAATGTGCCTAGACCAACGGCCGCTACGCTGCTTTCAACGATGTTGTGGCTGCCTCCGACAGTGATGCCGGGGCCCAGGAGGTTGTAAGAGCCGCTGAAAGAAGTGCCGAAAGTGCTGGTGCTTCCGGTCAGAATCGTGTTTTGCAGCGTGTTATTTGAGCGATACCCATAGATCGCACTTCCGAGATTTGCCGTGTTTCCGCTGATCGTGCTGTCGGAAATTGTTGCCGTGTCAAAGTCTGTGTACATGGCGCCGCCGTATCGGGCGCTGTTTCCGGTAATGGTACTGTCAGAGATTTTCAGATTAGTACTTCCGGCGAAAATGCCGCCACCGAGCCACCCCCCGGAGTTGGAGGCAATCGTACATCCCTGGAGAGTTAAATTACTCCCGTATTCGTAGATCGCCCCACCATAGCCGTACCCTGCACCCCCAGCGGAGTTGCCGCTGATGGTGCTCTCTGCAATGGTCAGCGCACCGTGGCTGAGGATTGCACCGCCACTATTACCTGCCCCGTTCCCCCCGGTGATCGTGACGCCGTCGATCGCAGCGGTCGATCCACTGGCAACTTCAAAAACCCGGTTGGCATTATTGCCGCTGATCGTGAGAAGATTGGCTGCGGGACCGTCGATGGTCAGCGTGCCGCTGGTGTCGTTCAGAAGCAGTTCCGATCCATTCAGCGTGATGGTCGCCGGGCCGCCGGCGGTAAGACTGGCCGCAAAGTTGATGGTGTCATTGCCGCCGGTGTTGTTCACCGCATTGATGGCATCGCGGAAGCTGACCGGGGTTGCGTTCAACTGGCTGATTGTGACCGAAGTCGGATAGTTGGTGGTATCGACCAGTGTCGTCACCGTGATGGTGGAGAACAGCCGCCGATTTTCCAGCGCCTCTACGACTGCCTGCGCGACCCGCCGCCGCCTGGCAGCCGTTGCCAGGGCCGACTCTTTGGAATGAGGAGAACGGACCAGCGACGAATCGAACTGATGTGACATGCATAGCTCCAAAATATTCGCGCATGGCGCCGCACTGAGCGGACGACCCCGCCGCCGCAACTGCCTATGGGACCACGTCCTCAGCAACAGAGGTCCCAGTGTTCGTCGGACCGTCGTGCGTGCCCCTTAACTTCGCTACGGGCCGTACAATCGGAAAAGGTGATGCACCCCGCGGAACGGACCTTTTCGTCGGATGGGGTCGGTGTCAATTTCTTGTGGCGAGGATCGGCGGCGCTTCCGCCGGCCGCTCCCCGCCAATAGCGGCTCTCAGATCGGTTGGCCGGAGCGCGGCTGGACGCGTCGGCCGCGCACGGGTTCAATGCCGACGTGTCGCCAGGCAAATACATCAGCGTTCGCGTGGATCTGGATCAGGTGCGGCGCAATGCCGCCGCCGTCGCTGCGCACGTCGGAGTGCCGATCCTTGCGGTCGTCAAAGCTGATGCGTACGGACTTGGAGCGCAGCACGTCGTTCAGGCATTGAGGGAATTGGTCGACGGATTTTGTGTCTTCAGTCTTGCGGAGGCGATCGCCGCGCGGATCTGGGAAACGACTGGAAGAACCAGCATGGCCCTTGGCCCTGATCCCGGGGCGGATCGATCAGACTATCTTGAGCATCATGTCCGGCCCGCTGTCTGGACCGCGGAACGCGCAGCCGCACTGCGATTGGCCCGACCAATTCTGTCTGTCGACACCGGCATGCAGCGGTTCTCGTGCCCGCCGACACAAATCGACGCGGTGCTAGCGGCCGGCGCTTGCGACGAAGCGTTTACCCACGCGCTGCGTCCTGGTCAGGTTCAGCAGCTCATCGCTCTCGTCGGCGGCCGCGGGCTGCGGCTGCACGCCGCCGCTTCTGCCCTGTTGGACGAACCCGGTGCCCGACTCGATGCGGTGCGTCCCGGGTTGGCCCTATACCGCGGCGCCGTGCGCGTCACGACGAATCTTGTCGATGTCCGCGATACCACTGGCCCCGCCGGGTACACCGGCTTCACTGCCGTTCGCCACGGGGTTATCCTCGCCGGCTACTCCAACGGCGTTCGCCCTGGCCCGTGCCTGGTCAATGGCCGGCCCTCGCGCATCCTCGAAGTCGGAATGCAGTCGGCGTACGTCGAAGCCGCGGCAAATGATAAGACCGGCGATGAAGTGACGCTGCTCGGCGATGGATTGACTGAAAGCGATGTCGGCGCGGCCTCAGGAACCAGCGCGCAGGACGCGTTGTTGCGACTGACCAACGCAGGCGTGCGCAGCTATGCAACAGATGGAGACCGGCAGACGAGCGGGTGATCCGCTAAAAGCTTACACCGCTTGCCGTGTAGGTTCCTCGGATAAGCAGATACCTACGGAGCAAGCTCCGCAGGCGTTTAATTTGTTGTATTTGTTGTAGCGAAAAGTGCGACCTACTCCCTGATCTCCGGCGAAACCAGGTCCAGTGAATCGCGGCTGTACTTCTTTGCCGCTTTCTCCACCGCTTCCATCATGTTTGCAAAGACGTCGGGATGTTTGTAACTCGGCGCGGCCCGCATCATTCCCAGCAACTGCCGGCGGTAATTGATCAGATTGTTCTGCACCGGCATCTTGAACTCGTTGGCCACCGCAGAAATCTTTTTCGCCAGCAGGTCCAGATCCCCTTTGAATGATTCAATCAGAATATTGTAGAAAAACGCCCCGTGGCTTGCCTCATCGGCGCCCATCTTTCCGAGCACCGTCTTCAGCAGCGGTTCATCGATATCCTGCGCCAGAGCGCGATAATACAGATGCGTCGCCTTCTCCTGCAGGGCCAGGTAGATGAATCCTTCCACCATATTGGTGCGGTGATCGAAGGGGAAGTTATAGGCCGTGCGGCGTTCGCGCAGGGTCTCCTCTTCCAATTCAGCCGCCGGAACCAGGCCGGTGTTGGTCAGATACATTCCCAGCACGTGGGCGTGGCGATCTTCTTCGGAAACCCATCGGAACGTGAAGTGCAGAACCTTGCGGTTCATAATCTGCTGATCGTCCGGCATGTCCGGATCGGTCATAATGCGCAGATATTCAGCCAGATATCCGGGCAGATGGTCCTCTACAAAGAGGACGGTCTTGACGGCTGACAGCTGTACTTCGCTGATACGCTCCGGTCGGGCGATCGCCTGAATCTGGCTTTGCTCAGCCAAGTCATATGGCGACCAGCCCATCTTCTCGGACCGGCGGAAGTATTCGTACAGGGCGGCGTCGACCACGCCAAGGGCGGGAAAAAGAGGTTGTAATCTCGTGTTTTCGGCGATTTCAGGCGGCAAATGGCTCTCTTTCCCTCGCGCCGGGGAAATCCCTAACGCCGAGGAGCTCAAGAAAACACTCATACTAAGGCTATTCCCGAGGAAAACGCAAGGAACTTTGCCGCAAAACTTGGGGTTTTTTGGAAAAGCGCGTGGCCGCGCCTGCACCGCTCACTAGATTTCCCCCATCCTGCCGTTGGGACATACGATTCGCAGTCCCAAAGAGCAAATTTCTCCCGCGCACCGCGAAATACGAGGCATGTTCCGTTACCCCCAACAACGGAGAAACATGCTTACGAGAAAACGGAAAGGCGCGGTTCTGATCTACGTTCTGGTTACCATGGCGGCAATGCTCGGCTTCTGCTCTCTGGCAGTCGACCTGGGCAGAGCCCAGATGGTCAAGACGCAGTTGCACATCGCCGCCGACGCGGCGGCACGCAGCGCGGCTTACGGAATCACCACCGGAACCTCGGTCGCTGACGCGATCGATATCGCCGGGCGCAACAAGGCGGACGGCAAACCAGTCGTCCTTCAGCCAAGCGACGTGGTCCTCGGCTACTGGGATACGACACGCAGAACCTTCACCCCCGGCGGCTCAAACATCAACGCGGCACAATGCTCGGCCGCTTTTCTGACCTCACGCGGAACGGGCCTGGGAATGATGTTCGCGCCGGCGCTGGGCTTTAAATCGCTGGATATTCATACCAGTGCTACCGCCCTGCTGGTGCCCCCGCTCAACGTGAATCAACTGGTTCAGGCAACTGCCAACCCGTTCCTGTCGGGAATGCCCGCCGGCAGCACGGCCAGCGAGATCAATCCGCACCATGACGTGGATCACGCGGGCAACAGCACCAACGCGCTCGAATCGCCGACAGTGCTCGGGATGCCGATCGGCGGCGGGACGAGTCTGACCTTTACCTCGATCACCGGCACCGCCCGTCACGACCCCAACATGTCCGACTACGAGCCGGACGGGGAACTGGACAACATCGGGCACAACAACCTGACCCCGGTGGAATCGGGAGACTATTCGAACACGATGTACAGCGAGAATGGAATTGCCGACGTGCTGGCCCCGATCAATGCCCTGGTTGGCGTCTTCCTGGATGACTCGGCGCCCAATACAACCCCGGCGCCGTCGAGCCTGGACTTCAGCTCTGCCGCGAGCCGCGACTTCTCGGTCCTCAAGCCGCAGCTCAAGCAGATCTTCTTCATCGGCGACGGGCAGAACTCGGCGGGAGTCGCACAGCAGTTCGTCGCCCCCAAAGGCGCGACCCGGCTCTTCCTGGCGACCTGGGACTTCTACGAATGGAGCAATAACTCCGGCAACCGCACCGTCAAGGTAAGCACCAACGGCACGGTCACTCTGGTGAAATAACCCCCAAGAGCGTTGTTTGGGTGTGCGGGCCGGGCGTCAATGCCCGGCCCGTACTGTTTCATCAGATATCCGCATGCATGATCTCGCAATCAAATTGAATGTTGTCAAATGGGTGCGCAAAAAAAATCGCCTCCGTCCTCCGGACGCAGGCGATCATCGTCACTCCGTTTGAGTCTCCGACTCAACCGATGCACGATCAGGGAATGATCAATGTCTGGCCGACCCGCAACGACTGGGGCGTCAGGCCGGGGTTTGCTGAGGCGATCCGCTGCCATTGTTTGCCGTCGCCGTAGTGTTCGCGGGCGAGCTTATAGAGCGTGTCCCCTTTCTTGACGGTGTAGGAGCCGCCGGCACCGGAGCCGGTGGGGGTCTGCGTAGTGACGGTGTCCGGGGCGGCTGTCACGGGCATCGGAGCAGGCGTGTTCATCGCGACGGCTGTCATCGGCTCTGGCTTGCCAACGGGCATGACGTCCAGCGCGCCGGGAGCCGTGTCAGCGGCGGATACGGGCTTTTTGTCGGTGGCACAACCGGCGGCCAAGCCCGCCACGATCGCTATCGCTGCAACAGCACTCTTCACAACACGCCTCCTTGGAGGGCAACGGCGGGATGAATCCCGCCCTACGCTTCGCCGGGCATCCATGACCGGAAATCTCTATGCCCGTTATCGGACGCGATGCCGGAAAACCTCAAGAAATTCATTACCATGCGTCTGTGAACTATGCCTCATTGATCGCTATGGTGCTTTCGTTTGGCGCGATCGCGGCACTGGCGGCGATCGCGCTGATGGCAGAGGGGTTGCTGCGGCCGCCGAGAATGGATGATGGGAAAGCCCTATATCTGCTGCGGCGACTTTCACCCGGGGACCTGGGTCTCATCTTCGAGGAAATCTCGTTTCACGTGCGTGACGAACGCGGCGCTCCACTGCGCCTCGCGGCATGGTGGATTCCCGCGTCAGGCTGCTCCGATCGTTGCGTCGTGCTCATTCACGGATATGCGGACGCCAAGGTCGGAGCGATCGCCTGGGCGCCGCTCTGGCACGGGCTGGGGTTTCATATTCTTGCCATCGATCTGCGGGCGCATGGCGAGAGCGGGGGCCGATATTGCACCGGCGGATGGTTCGAACGGCAAGATGTGAGTCAGGTGATCGATCAACTGCTGGTCGATCGGCCCGATCAGACGCGATGCATCGCTTTGTTCGGCGCGAGCTTTGGCGCTTCAGTTGCCGCGGCGACGGCCGCGCTGCGCCAGGATATTTGCGCGGTGGTGCTGGATAGTCCATATGTCGACTTCACGCGGGCAGCGATGCGGCAGATGGATCGGCTGGGAGCGCCCGGCGAACTGATGCAACGATCCGCGGTCTGGCTGGCCGGGCGTATCGCGGGCGCGACTCTTTCGGCCCTGTCGACCACGAAATCGATCGCGACGCTCAGTTGTCCGGTGATGGTGATTCAGCCGAAGCACGACCCGACGCTTTCGGAAAGCGACGCGGAAGCGCTTTGCGCTGCGCTCGCGATCCGCCGCGAGCGTTTTCCGCAAGATCGCCTCTGGCAAGTTGACGACGCGGGACATGTGCTTGCATTGGCGGCCGATGTTCATCGCTATGCACAGGAGCTAAGCGGCTTTTTTCGTCCGGTCTTGGGAACCGAAGATTCGAGGAAACACGAAACCCAGAACCCCGTGTAGCCGCCGAGCTTGCTCGCGGTTCTTCGCGGAAAGAGCACGAGCAAGCTCGGCGACTAAACGCCGGAAGGCGCTGCCAGCAATGTCGCGCTGCGCACCGTGTTTTGCAGGAGCATGGCAACGGTCATCGGCCCGACGCCCCCGGGAACGGGGGTGTGGCGGGCGGCAATCGCGCTGACGGCTTGCGGATCGACGTCGCCAATGGTTTTTTTGAATCCATCGGCGCCCGTGACGCGGTTGATGCCGACGTCGATCACGATTGATCCCTCGCGCAGATGCCGCGCGCCGATGAGCGCCGGCTTGCCGACGGCGACAACCAGGACCTCCGCGCGGCGCGTATGCGAGGGAAGATCGTGGGTGGCGATGTGACAGAGCGTGACGGTTGCCATCTGCTCGGTCAGCAGCAGCGCGATCGGCTTGCCCGCGATTTCACTGGCGCCGACGACAACTGCCTCGGCGCCGCGGAGGGGAATGCCGGTCGATTTGATCAGCTCGATCACCGCCAGCGCGGTACAGGGAGCAATTCGCGTGTGACCGTAGACGACATATCCGATGTTGGCCGGGTTCACCCCCTCGACATCTTTCACCGGGTCGATCTGATATTGCAGCTCTGTAGGATCCAGATGATCCGGCAACGGAAGATGCAGCATGATGCCGGTGATGGACGGATCGCGGTTAAGCCCGCTGAGAACCTGCTCGACTTCGCGTTGTTGCATCTCCGCGGGGAGCGTGCGAAGGTCGTAATCAATACCGACGGCCTGGCATGCCTCGCGTTGGCGCTGAGCGTACAGTTCGCCGGCCGACGTGGACCCGATCAGCAGCGCGGTGAGATGAACGTTTCGGCCTGCGTCAACGAGCGCCGCGACCTCTTTTTTCACCCGCGCGCGAATTGCCGCTGAAAGCGCTGCTCCATCGATCGGCACGGAAGGCATTCGGCTTAGGCTACGGGCAGTGTGACTCAAAATCAAAGCGGACTTGGCGTGCGGCGCATCTGCTCGCGGAATGCGCCGAAGTGAGCCGCTACCAAGCTCTCGGCAGATAGCTTACGTATTTTGAGAGACGCGATTTCGCGTCGCCGAACGTGAAAACTACTGACGGAAGTCCCTGATGCACGGCGCTGTTGCGGTACTCCCTTATTGGTGCGCGGCGGAAAGAACATCGTGAAACATTGAGCAGCGGCTGGCGATACGATTCATGAGTACTTCGACGGGGGTACGACGCGGCCTTGGTGATGGACGCATGCTCTGCCAATAGGAACGCAGCACTCCCTCGAAGGATGCGAAGAGCCGCAACGAATACGTAAGTTCCAATTCGGCGGCACACTCGCGGAAGTGCTGCGGGCGCAGCGGATATTCCAAGTCAGTGGTCAGTTCTGCTCCACCGGCGACGTCGCGAAGCATCCGCGAGAGCGCGAATCGGGAGGCTTCCAGCTGATCCTGTATTCTCAGAAACGAACGATATGCGTCATCGCGGTTCATGCCCCTGACACGAGATCGTTCACCAGACGCACAAAGGTTTCAGGGCTCCACTCGTCTCTCAGCGGCACGTTAGAGTCGGTCATGATGATCCACTTTCCCGCGCCGGAGTAGTTTCACTCGGTTCAAAGAAGGCCACGCCTCGAGATCGACACGGCCGTCAGCGCCGACGATGCGCAGAGCCACCGGATCAAGCCGCACCTCTCCAGACACCGTGCGAATGCGCAGAGCCGGCGCTTCGTACTCTCCGATGAGATCCTCACTGATCAGCTTCATCTCCCGATGCACGGACCAGTTCTGGTCTTGTGCCCATTGCGCTACCTGGGCCGCAAGCTCCTTCAGCAGCGCACCCACGCGTCACGGTGCGCCTGCCAGCGTTCATCAATTTGCTCGACCGTCATGCGAACCGTCCAGTCCCGAATCACCACTATTTTAAACATCCGAATCGCAATTCGCCAGCAAAACTCCGGCTGCCGCGCTTGCAAGCGATGCATGTTCCTATACCGTGACGACCGGCATGAGCGACGAACCCAACAAAGTCATTTATTCGATGATCGGTGTCACCAAGCGGCACGACAAAAAAGTCGTCCTCAAGGACATCTATCTCTCCTACTTCTACGGCGCAAAGATCGGTGTGCTCGGTCTCAACGGCTCGGGCAAAAGCTCGCTGCTGAAAATCCTGGCGGGGGTCGACAAAAACTTCGACGGGCAAATCAGCCTTTCGCCGGGATACACCATCGGCTACCTCGAGCAGGAACCGGCGCTGGATGACTCAAAGACAGTGCGGCAGGTTGTCGAGCAGGGCATGCAGAAGACGGTCGATCTGCTCAAGGAGTTTGAAGCGATCAACGAGAAGTTCGCCGAGCCGATGGAGGACGACGCGATGAACGCCCTGCTCGAACGGCAGGGCGAAGTGCAGGAACAGCTTGACCACCTGGGAGCCTGGGACATCGATTCACAATTGGAAATGGCGATGGATGCGCTGCGATGCGCTCCGCCGGACACGCTGGTGAAAGTGCTTTCCGGCGGCGAGCGCCGGAGAGTGGCGCTCTGCCGATTGCTGCTGCAGAAACCCGACGTATTGATCCTCGACGAGCCAACGAACCATCTCGACGCCGAGTCCGTCGCGTGGCTTGAACAGCATCTGCAGCGCTACGCGGGAACGGTGATCGCCGTCACGCATGATCGGTATTTTCTCGACAATGCCGCAGGATGGATTCTCGAACTGGATCGCGGCGCGGGAATTCCGTGGAAGGGAAACTATTCGAGCTGGCTGGAGCAGAAGCAGGCACGCCTCGCCCAGCAGGAGAAGCAGGAAGCCTCCCGGCAGAAGGCCATGGCGCGCGAACTGGAATGGGTGCGCGCATCCGCCCGCGCCCGGCAGACCAAGAGCAAGGCCCGTATTGCCGCCTACGAGCAGATGCTCAATCAGGACGCGCGCGAACGGGTGACGGAGATCGAAATCTACATTCCCCCGGGTCCGCGCCTGGGGCAGAAGGTGATCGAGGCGATCAACGTCAGCAAGTCGTTCGGCGACAAGCTCCTGTTCTCCGAATTGAACTTCTCGCTGCCGCCCGGCGGAATCATCGGCGTCATCGGGCCAAACGGGTCCGGCAAGACGACGCTGTTCCGCATGATCACCGGCCAGGAAAAGCCCGATTCAGGGGAATTTTCCCTGGGCGCGAGCGTGAAGCTTGCCTACGTCGAGCAGAGCCGATCCTCACTTAATGATGACGACAACGTCTGGGAAGCGATCTCCGACAAGCAGGAGATCATCAAGCTCGGCTCCGTGCAGATGAACAGCCGGGCGTACGTCTCGCGGCTCGGATTCACCGGGACCGATCAACAGAAAAAAGTCGGAGTGCTCTCCGGCGGCGAGCGCAACCGCATTCATCTGGCCCGCATGCTCAAGAGCGGCGCGAATGTGATTCTGCTGGACGAGCCGACCAACGATCTGGACATCAACGTGATGCGCAGCCTCGAGGAAGCGATGCAGAACTTTGCCGGCTGCGCGGTCGTCATCAGCCACGACCGCTGGTTTCTCGACAGAATCGCAACTCATATCCTTGCATTTGAGGGCGACAGCAAAGTCGTATGGTTCGACGGCAACTACTCGGCCTACGAAGCAGACCGTCATGCGCGGCTGGGGATTGCAGCGGATCAGCCGCATCGAATTAAGTATCGCAAGCTGACTGTTGGATGAAGTGACGCGTTTATCGCTTGGCGCGCTCGAAACGGGCCGCGGTGAGCGTGCGCAGTTCTGGAGACAGCCCTGGCGTATGCGCCAGTCGGTTTCCGATCTGCTCTGTGGAGGCAAGGTTGGCTCGGATCATCGCGCGAACAAAATCAAGATCCTTTTCCCTCCCAGCCACAAGCTTGCTCACTGCCAGATCATGAACTTCCAGGCACCAGCCCACTGCGCCCGCCGTCGAAGCACTCTCCACTTTGACGAGGCGATCACGCCAGCCGTCCGGAAGAATCGCCGTGGTCTCGCCCACGCCGTGGGCGTAGTAACCGAAGGTTTGATGAAATAGTGATTCCTCGCCGATCGCGCCATCAATGACAATAGCTCGCTCTGGAGCATCTTTGGGGAAGACGTCGGCTTCCATCGATTGCGTGAGCTCGGGCGGAGCGTCGGGATAACTTCCCAAAATCGACTGGCTGCCGATCACTACAACGTCACGAACATTGGCGGTTCCGGCGGCGGCCCTGATGATGTGCTCAAGTTGCTGCCTTGTCACGGGCCTCAAACCTCAGAAGAATTTCGTTTCGCACCTTCTGCGGCAATGCGCCCGCGAAAGGATTGGACTGACGAAGACGAACAGCCCGCTCATCGTCGCTGGTCAGCAGGGAAATCACCCCGTCGACCGGGCCATCCAGCACCGCCAGCCATTCCTGCAAAGTGGATCTGACGTGCGGCGAGCAGGATCTGCGCCACCTCTCGACATTGGCGCGTGCCAGGGATACCAGGCTCGGATCCTGCCGAAGCCGCTCCGCGATAGCTTGTGCCAGCGCCAAACTTCTTTCGTCAATCAATTGGTGATCCCGCATATCCGTCACTCTATCATCGTCAAAACAAGCGACAAGCAGCGGAGCGTCCGGTCATTGCGGATCCCTCACCTGGTCGACTTCCCGCATCCACTCCAGCACGGAACTCAATGGCAAGGGCGAAACCCCGACGTGGCGGAGCATGTTGAGACATTGGGCGCGATGATGCATGCCGTGTGTCGTGACGTGGGTGAGCACGGCGCCGCGCGTGAAGGAATACGACTTCCCGCCGCGGACCGCGGTGACGATTTCGTCCAGCGGATGCGCGTGAGCCACGGCGTCGAAGTCCGCGGTGACTTCCGGCAGCAGCGTCAGCAACTCTTTGGCCGTCCGCGGGGGATCGGCGTCAAGACGCGGGCGCGCTTCTCCTCCGACCAGCACGTCCGTCCACCCGCGCATGGCGCCCAGAATGTGCGTCGTGGTATCCTGCAGATTGCCCCGCCCCATCTCGAACTTGCGATGAAACTGATCCGGCGACAGCTTTACGCACGCCTCCAGAATCTGCTGCGTTGCCCAATGATCGTGCTTGAGAAGAACTTCCAGCGGATTGCTTTCGGCCATTGTGGACGCCTCCGGTTTGTGACTTGATGATAGCACCGGATTCGCAACGGCAGTTGAACTCCTGTCCAGCAAGCGCAGGGCGTGGCGCAGTTTGAGGCGGTGACCACCTGTGTAAAGGGCTCCGTGCAAGAGAAGCGTGCGTGATCCCTGCGAGCGTTCCGCCACGGGATAATCGGTTACGAGCGCGGATTCGATGATACCGGCACACGAACGGGAACGGGCTGCAGCATCCGTCGGCGGCCCCGATAGAAGGAGATCGCCATCACAACGATCAAATAGGGCGCGAAAATGGCAAATCCGTGGACGCCCGAGAGGAAAGTGAACGGGAAAAACCGCACGTGCCGCATGGGTCGCATCGTATCAGGACGACCCGATGGGAGAGCGCAAAATCGGCCTGCGCGACAGGAAGAATCCATTCCAAAGGCAAATCCGGCAAGCTGTAGCGTGTGTGGCGCAGAAATCCAGGCAGCTCGCGAGACGTTCGGATTCGAGGAGATGGATCGCTGAAGGGCTCTGCTTCGCAAAGCGTTCCCGCTACAACTGGATGAACCGGGTCGTCCTTGCCCCGATCTTCCTGGCAGAGGGACAAACTGGCCATTCACGACCATCTCTGCGCGCTACCCCCTCTCCCGCGTTACCGGGAGAGAGGGTAGCGCGCAGAGATGGTCGTCCACCTATCGCCGGGCTCGGTTAGTCGCTGCTAACCGCCCGATCCCGAGTCAGGCTTCACTTTTCGCGGCGGTCCAACTCGCCCGAAGCTGCGCAGGATCAGCCGGCCCAAACGTCTTTCCGCTGCAAGACACCAGCGTCTTTTTCGCATCGAGCGGGGGAAGGCATCCGCCGTCGGAAACGAACCCGTGCGCCGCGATCAGCTCATCGCACAGTTCGACGATCTGATCGAGCGTCAGCGTCGCCGAGGTAAGCGGGTCAAACATTGCCGCCTGATAGAGGTGATCGCGCCGTCCTTCCATCGCGGCGCGAATGAACAACTCATGTTGAATCACGTGCGGCTGCATGTATCCTAGCAACTGCGGGGGAAGCGGGCCGACCGTCGTGAACTGCAATCCGGAGCGATCCACCAATGTCGGCGCTTCGGCTATCGCGTCTGCGGGAAGATTAGCGATGGCACCGCGATTGGGCATGTTGCCGTAAACCACGGTGGGCGCGCCCGTGACCATCGCATGAATGATCGTGCTGCCATACTCGTGACTCCGCCGCACCTCGATCGGCTCGTCCGATTGACAGGCGGCCTTCATCCTTTCGAACTCGCCGATGCTCTTCTCGCAACGGCACAGGTATTCGTTGAGCGGCACCGCGTGGCGAACGATGGAGTCCTTCCCATGCGGGATGAAGAACGGAGAATATTCGGCGTTGTGTTCGCTCGATTCAGTGACGAAGTATCCAAGGCGGCGCATCAACTCGAACCGGACGCGGTTTGTCGTATAAATGTCGGGTCTCGACATGGCGTCGAAAAGGCGCGGATAGAGATCGTGGCCGTCCTTTTCGATGCGAAGATAAAACGCCATGTGATTGATGCCGGCGCAGATGAAGGCGACTGTTTGAGGATCCTCGCCGAGATATCCCATGAGCTGGTCGAACGTTCCCTGCACGCTGTGACAGAGCCCGACGGCGCGGACGTCGCTGGTGCGCGAGATCGTCTGCATGTTCATGCTCATCGGGTTGGAGTAGTTCAGCAGAACCGCTTTCGGACAGATCTCTTGCATGTCGCGGCAGAGAGCCGTGAGCATCGGGAAGGTGCGCAGTGCGCGGAACAGTCCGCCGGGGCCGGTGGTGTCGGCGATTGTAAAATGCAGCCCGTATTTGCGGGGGATTTCAAAGTCGACGAGCGTCGAATCGAATCCGCCGATCTGCACCATGTTGATGACAAAATCGGCGCCGCGCAACGCTTCGCGCCGATCGGCGGTCATTTCGATTGCCGGTTCCGCGCCCAGGCGCGCGCGACTTTCCGGCAAAGCTGCGCGCCGACCATGAGCCGGTCGCGGTCGATGTCCATGTAGGTGAGCGTCGCGTTCCTGAACTCGGGAAAGCCAAGGATGTCACCGGTAAGATTTTTGGAGAAGACGACGCTGCCCGCGCCGACCATCACAACCTTGATCACTAAAGTCTCCTTGCAACACGTGGAACACGGCAGATCATGATGCGCGCCGGAGAGTCAGCACGCGATCGCGGCCGCCAAAGTCTTTCAGCAGGCGCGGTTCGACAAACGTCGCCGCATGCGCTTCCGCGACCTGCATCGCGCCAGCCCCCTGATCGAAGGCAATTTCCAGGAAAATCCGGCCGCCGGGAACCAGGCGATCCGGCGCTTCGTTCAGTATTCTGCGGTGAAACGCCAATCCGTCCAGGCCGCCATCCAGCGCGCCCAACGGTTCATAGTCGCGCACGCTCCGGTCAAGCGTCTCAATCTGCCCGGTCGGTATGTACGGCGGATTGGAAACAATCAAATCAAACGGCTGCGGATCGACGAGCTTTGCGATCGGTTCAAAGAGATCCCCCTGTTCGACGACCACGCGCTCGCTGAGGCCCAGCTTCCGCACGTTTTGCGATGCCACCTCGACGGCCTTTGCCGAAAGGTCCGTTGCGACGACCGTCGCCGATTTAAGATGATGCGCGATCGCCGCGGCGATGCAGCCGCTCCCGGTACACAAATCCAGCACGCGCGGCGCTTCGAGCCCGCTCTGATGGCGAGCCAGTTGCAGCACGTTTTCAACGAGCGTTTCGGTGTCGGGCCGAGGGATCAGCACGTCGCGAGTCACCTCAAACTCAAGATTGAAAAAATGTGCCCGACCGGTGAGATATGCGATCGGCTCCTGATGGATCGCCCGCTGAACCAGTTCTTTATAGCCAGAAAGCTGGCGTTCGGTGAGCACCCGGTCGTATTCGATATAAAGTTTGATCCGGGGCATGGCCAGGACGTGTGCCAGCAGCAACTCAGCCGAAAGGCGGGCCGGATCGACCTGCTTTCGGGTGAAATAAGCGGTGGTCCACTCGAGAATCCGTCGGACCGTCCATGTCCCGACATCAGGCATGACTGAATTTTATGGCACGGCTTGAGCACTCACAACACATCATGCATCCGCGGACGTGCTCTTCCACAGACTGAACAGGACCGATTGCAGCAGGCGCTCGCTGGTCGTGTACACCAGCATGACCCAGGCTCCGCCGTCGGTGGAAATGGCGAACCCCAGCTCGGAGATGGCCGCGGCACGCAAGTTGTCGCGCAGCAGCGCCACCTGTCGGCGCACCACTGGACCATTCGCGAAATCTTCATTCGCGAAGATCACCGACTCTCCCTCAGAGCCGCCATAGATCGCGGTGCGTGCTTCGCCGGGTCGGGAGGCGCGAAGGCGATCCGCGGTTTCGCGGGCGCGAACCGACCAGTCGATCTGATGCGGATGGTAGCGCGCCTCATGGCGCCACCAGTTTCGCGCGTCGTTGGCAGTCAGATCATTGAGGGCGGCAGTCACCATCGTGAGGCACTGCTCCGCCGACAAGAACGGCGCCAGGGGCTCATTGTGAGAGAGCCAGTAGCCCGTCTGGTCCAGTTGCCGGCCGATCTCCCGCGCCGTCAGCCAGGTCGGCGCGAAAGCCCCTGCCCCGGCCATCGCCGCAAGGTCATCGCGCAATGCTTCCACAAGACGGGACTTGATGCGTCCCGCGGCTCGAAGCCGGACTTGGGCCGCGCTTTCAACCGGCATAGTTCCTCTGCAAGGTCCTCTGGTCGCCTATCGACCGACACTTTGGCATCACATTATTCTTTATTGGACGATGACTCAAAGGTTAGCGTCACGCACCCATGGGTTCGAGAGCCAGGGTTTGGCTCGCCACAGGGCTGCAAGTTGGCGCGGTTCGCGATTGCTGATTTAATGCACGCCGTCCGCGATACAGGTCGATACCGTCAAGGGTAAGGACGCCAGGGATCTGGCACGTCAAGGCGATGCGCCATGTGGTTTGGATGATTGGCGGCGGGACGCTGACTCTGCTGCTGGGATGCGGAGGGCACGGCCCGCGTACGGTCAGCAATCCCGACCTGGAAGCGAAAGTTCCCGCCATTGAGGACGCTGTTCGAAACCATGATCGCTCGGTCATTCCGGAGCTGATCAGCGAGTTGGAAAGCGACGATCCGGCGGTTCGCTTTTACGCGATCCGCGGGCTTCATGGACTGACCGGGCAAACCCTGGGGTACCGATACTATGATTCAGACGACGATCGCGCCGCTGAGACGCTGCGATGGAAACAGTGGCTCAGCCAACAGGGCAGGAAGTGATTGGCGTGAATCAGATGGAAGCATCTGCGGTGTCTCCCGCGAATCGAACGCTTTTTCTGCGCGTTCTCAGCGACACGGCCTATCTTGCGCCGGTGCGGCATTCGATCGAGACGTTTTGCGCCGCGCACGGATTTGACAAGGCGGCGGTCGATGACATCGGATTGTGCGTGAACGAGGCGATGGCGAACGTCACCCGGCACGCCTACAGCGGCGCGATGGATCAGCCGGTTGAGGTGAAAGCTGATTTTGACGGCTCGCACCTGCTCCTGACCGTGCGCGACTGGGGCTCCGGCCAGCAGCCCCCGACAGAACCGCGGCACGACCCGCTCACGCCCGGCGGTGTCGGAATCGTCTGCTTCAAGAAGTTGCTCGACGGGTTCACGTTCACGAAAATGCCGGACGGGATGCTGCTGACGATGAAACGAACGTTGACCCATGGGAAGGCGCCATGATCACGCTGAAAACCGATACCGACCTGGTGCCGACGGCCCGCAAGGATGGCGACAGCCTCATTGCATCCATCCACGGCGAGATCGACTTGCACAACAGTCCGGAATTGCGCCATGCGATTCTGATTTTGATGCAGCAGAATTCCCCTAAGAAGCTCATCCTGAATCTCACCGCGGTTCCATACATGGACAGCAGCGCGATCGCAGTGCTCGTCGAGGCTCTGCAGAAGATGCGCAAGCTTGGGGGAAAGGTCTGCCTCACCAATCTGCAGCCGCGCGTTCAGGGGCTTCTGGAAATTGCCCGCCTCGGCACGATCTTCGCCATCACCAAGGATGAGGCGGAGGCCTTGCTGCCGTGAACGTGATCCTCCGACCCATCGGCGCTCTGGGTGCACGCGCGCTGGCTCTGCTCGAATTTCTCGGGGGCATGGGATATCTCCTGCGCGACGCTGCCGTGGCGGCGCCGCGAAGCCTGCTGGCAAAGCGCGGCAGGCGGCTCGGGTGGGAAAATCTCTGGGCGCAGATGGTTCGCGTCGGCGTCCGCAGCGTGCCGATCGTCATCCTCGTCCTCTTTTGCATCGGAGCCATCCTGGCGCTGCAGATGGGGCCCATTCTCAAAAACTACGGCGCGCTCACCGAAGTCGCCAATGTGATCTCCATCGCCACCTTTCGCGAGTTGGGTCCGCTGGTCAGCGCGATCGTGCTGACAGGCTTCGCGGGCGCGAGCATCGCCGCGGAAATCGGAACGATGGTCGAATCCGAAGAGATCGAAGCCCTTGAAGCCCAGGCGATCAACCCCATCCGCTTCCTCGTCGTCCCGCGCATGATCGCCACAACATTGATGATGGTCTGCGTCGCGGTGATCGGCGACCTGACGGGAATTGCCGGGGGATTCGCGGTCGGAACCCTCGTGCTCGGCATCGGCGGACACCAATATGTGATTCACACCTTCGACGCGATCCATGTCCGCGACTTCATCACCGGTCTGATCAAATCCGGCGTATTCGGAACGCTCATCAGCGGCCTGGCTTGCTATCTGGGCCTGGGCGTTACCGGCGGCGCGCAGGGCGTGGGCATCGCGACAACGCGCACCGTCGTGCTCACCATCGTCGCGCTGATCACCGTCGATCTGCTCTTCACAACCACCTTCTACTACTTCGGCTGGTAGATCATGCCCAACGCCATCGAAGTGCAGGACGTCTCCAAGAAATTCGACGGGCGCGTCGTGCTCGACGCAATCCGTCTCGACGTCATCGAGGGGGAAACGCTGGTCATTCTCGGCGGCTCGGGCTCCGGCAAATCAACGCTGCTGCGGCTGATGATCGGGAATCTCCGCTGTGACAGCGGTGATATTCTCGTGCATCAGACCAAAAGCCTGGCCGCCATGTCCGAGGCGGAGATCGATGAGTATCGCAAATCCATCGGTGTCCTTTTCCAGAGCGGCGCGCTCTTTAATTCGATGAGCGTTGCGGACAATGTCGCGCTGCCGCTGCGCGAACATACCGATCTTCCCGAAGAGACGATTGAGATCATGGTCAAGATCAAGCTCGAGCTGGTCGGATTGCGCGAACATGCCGACAAGATGCCCGCAATGCTTTCGGGCGGAATGAAGAAGCGCGCAGGACTGGCACGGGCGATCGCGCTGGATCCGCGGATTCTCTTTTACGATGAGCCCTCGGCCGGCCTCGATCCGGTGACCAGCGCCGAGATCGATCAGCTCATCATCGATCTGAACCGCAAACTTGGCGTCACCAGCGTCGTTGTCACGCACGAGATGGACAGCGCGTTTCGCATCGCCAACCGGATGGTGCTGCTGGATCGCGGGAAGTTTGTCGCGGCCGGAACCGCGACGGAGATGCGCGACTCGGCCGATCCGCTGGTGCATCAGTTCGTGCATGGCCTGGCCGAGGGGCCGCTCACGGATCGCCGCCGCGCGGGGGGATATGTGGTTGATCTTCTCGGTGACTGATAGATCGTGTGCAGACGACCGCTTGCGTCGTGAGGTTCTCATATGAGCAACGAAAAGAACGCCCTCAAGGCCGGACTGTTCATCGTCGTGAGCATCGCGGCGGCGGGTTTTATTATCATCAGCGTCAAGGGAACATTGCGCACCGTCGAGCCCAATGAAGACCGCCAGGTCATTTTCCGACTCGGCGACAATCTCAGCGGACTGGGAAAAGGGGACGACCTGCGTCTGGGCGGCTACAAAGTCGGCGTCGTGAAAGACATTCATGTCGTCACTGACAAAACGCCTGACGGCGAGCCGCGCATCGTCGTCAGCTTTTCGATGCCCGCCCGCTACAAGCTGCACACCGATTCGGCCGTGATGGTCGACAGCAGCCTCACCGGCGTCCCCAATCTCAACATCGAGCGGCTCGGAAGCGGAGCGGAAGTGACCGAAATCCAGGGACAACCCAGCACGCTCACCAGCGTCCTGGGAGTGCTCCGCGGCGCCGCTCCGGAGGCGGCGACCATCGTGCACGACCTCAAGACGACCACCGTTCCCCGGCTCAACGACGCCGTCAAGGACACCAGCCAGGCCATGACCGAGATTCGCGATGTTTTGGGTGACTCAAAATCCGATATTCGCGGAACCCTGGCGAGCCTGCACAACAGCATGGACGGCATCCGGGACAAGCTCCCCGGCATTCTCGACGACCTGCGGATTGACCTGCACGACGTTCAACTCACCATCGATCACGCGCAGTCCGCGCTCTCCGATCTGACGATCACTCTGGCAAATGCGAAGGACATCACCGCCGGCGCCCGCTCCCTGCTGGTCACCAATCGCGGCAGGATCGACGGCATCGTCACATCCCTCAAGACCACCAGCGATAATCTCAAAGGCGCCAGCGTCGAAATCCGCCAGAGCCCCTGGCGACTGCTTTACAAGCCGACCCCCGACGAGATGGGCAATCTGAATCTCTACGATTCCGTCAGGCAATTTGCCGACGGCGCCGCGAGCCTCAACGATGCCGCCACGGCCCTGCGCGACTCATTGCACGATAAAAACGCCGATCCGGCGACGGTGCAGAAGCTCATGACCCAATTGAATGCGAGCTTCTCAAATTTCAAGCAGGTCGAAGACAAGCTGTGGACGGACGTCAAGTAAACCTGCTCGCGTTTTCGAAAGCCGACGCTTGCTCTCAGTCAATGGTTGGCGGATACCGGAAGCATTTGAACTTTCGCGGTCGCCACCGATGGCGACGCCTGCCAGGTCCAATGCCTCGTGCGGCCGAACGAGTTTTTGACGAATAACGATCGCTCCCACGAGAAGCCCGCGGCCTCGAGCCATTGAGTCTGGCCCGGGTTGGCGGAGACGGCCATGACCGCGCGTTGGATTCCGTTTGCGTGGGATAGATCCGCGAGCATCGCCGAGAGGCAAGCCGGGCCGAGCTCCGCGCCGTCGGCGGGCACGCAAGCGCGCAGATCCAGAATCAATGCGCTGTCCGCCGGCAGCGTCAGGCCGGGAAGCACGCGCGACACGAAGACTTCGCTGGGCCGCTCGATCACCCAGCCGAGGTAAATCAGCCCCCCTTCGCGGACGCAACTGTAAAGGTGCTGCCCTTCCTCAAGCCGATCCATTGCCTCAAACAGAAACCGCTTCCGCGGCAGTCCGCCCGGTGGAACGCGATAGTTCAAAAGATCATTGATCACATCGCGGCGGAACAGCCTCCCGTCTCCCGATGCCGCGATCGGTTCCGCGATCTGCCTGACGTAGAGTTTTGTCTCACGAGTCGAGTGAACACAATCCCCCAGACGCGCGAGGGGCGCCACGACATCTTTGAGGGAAGAATCGCGCGCCACTCCCACGAGTCGGCGGGCCCTGGCCGGATGAACGCCGACGGCACTCAATCCACTGCGCGCCCACGATTCGCCGCGCGCCTGAAGCATCAGTTTCACCCGCGACACTTTCGTCGCGGGGAAGTGCAACACGGAAACGCTGTCATGTGCGTTGGCGAAACGCTCCTTGTAGGGGTCGCCGCCGGGAGTCAGATCGAGCTCCTCGTATCCCTCGGCAATCAGCATCTGCGAGAGCATGTGAACGTGAAATTTCCCCGGCGAATGCTTCGCCAGGATGGGGTTGTGGGCGATGAGATTCAGATGAAGCTGCTTCCGGTCGCGCATGTTGAAATGCGCCGAGGCCAGCAGATTGCCCGCCCTCAGAATCGTCGCATGGACCAGGCCGGGCTGGCGCATCATCTCGAGATGAAACAATCTTTTCAGCGGATCATCGGCGAACGGCTCCATGTCATGCATCGCGCCGAGCCGCAGATTGCAGAAATCCGCAAAATCGTCGAAAACCGCCTCCAATTCGTCCGCGGAAGTCAGCCGGCGAAACTCGATCTCGCCCAGTTTCTTGAGGCCTTTCAACCGCTTCTTGTTGTTAGCCTTGTTCAACGAATCGGCGCTCATCTGCGCAAAGCGCAGCAACGGCCGGACTTTTTTGATGAGAACGAAGCGTGATCGAAGCCGGGTATCGCCGAGCCAATCCAGCGGAGCTCCCGGCGGCAGATATTGAAACTTCAGCGGCTTGTCCGGAAATTCGCCGCGCACCCTCTGCACGGCGGCCAGGGGAAACTCGCTGTCACATTCCGGACTGCTTGCCCAACTCTGGTATTCCGACTGATGCGCCCCCGCGAACACCAATGTTCCATCGTCGCGTGAGACGGCAAGGCAGAGAATTCCGCACAGTTCGGCTGTCTCGCTGCGGGCGGTCACGATGACGGGCTCGAACCTTTCGGCATAAACGCGATACCAGGCGCCCGCAAACGCCGGCGACTGATAGCTCGTCGACCACGAACATCGCCGGCAAAGGTCCGCCCATTGGCGCAGCACTCGGGATCAGCCAAAAACTGCTCGGCGCTCGTCCCTCGACTTAGTGTGAGATCCTTCATAACGCCGGTGCGTGCGACCGCAGGATCGCATTCTGCATAGAGCTGACGGAACCTGACGCTCGCAGACGCCGCGCCCGGCCGTGTAATATACGCCAAGTTTCAGAGCGTGCTGAGGTCCGAGAAAATGTGTCACGGGCGGGCGTCTGGCTGGTCGATCTTGCATTGTGGGACGCGGGCTCTCGATTCTGACATCTCCGCCTCGGGCCGCCTCGGCCGGCCATTCGGAGCTGGTCATCGACCGCGATCATTTTCTTCGCATCGTGCGCCAAGGCATCCTTTCCGCGCGCACCAGCGTCGACATCATGACCGCCGACTTCAAGGCGATGCTCATCCCCCAAGTGGGATCCCGCCGGGCGCGCTCGATCGTGGAAGTCTTCCGACGCCTCGCGGCCAGGGGAGTGGAAATCCGGTTGCTCCACGCCGGCACGCCCAGCTCCGCAGCCCTGCGCGAGCTGCGCGCCCAGCTCCCGGCAAATCTCACCATCCGCCGCTGCCCTCGGCTGCACTCCAAGACCGTCATCATCGATTCGGCCAAAATGTATCTCGGCTCGGCCAACCTCACCGGCGCCGGCTTGGGAGCCAAGGCCGACGGCCGCCGAAATTTTGAGATGGGGATCTGGACCGACGCCCCAGGCCTGATCGACGGCGTGCTCGAACAGTTCAACATGCTGTGGGAAGGCCATCAGTGCCGGTCATGCAAACGGAAAGACATCTGCCCGGTGCCGCTGGAAGAGCCGGCGTTGTGATGAGACGCTCCCCGCAATGTAGGGCGGGATTCATCCCGCCTTCCTGAGGTCAATGCGGGGGGATCAGTCCTGCCCTACGACAGGAGCGGAGGATTTGATAACATCAGCCCCGATGTTGTATAATATGAAAACATGCAGTGGCTTGATGTCTACTGGGACGCCGATATGGCAGGGATACGTACAAAAATCGCGGCGGGGAAGCTCGCGGAGATTCGTGAGCTCCGCAAGAAGATCGACCACGAGGAAAAGGATCAGATCATTGCCAAGGGGAAAGCGGCTTTTGCAAGGCATGAGAGGATCAAAAAGACGATAGCTCGCCTGAAAGCAGCCAGAATCGCCAAGCGGTTGACGCTGGAACAGGTGAGCAAACGCAGTGGCATCGGAAAAGCGAACTTGTCGAGGCTGGAGAACGAGGACTCGCCAAACCCAACGATTGACACTGTTTTGAGGATCTCTGACGCTGTCGGATTTGAAGTTCTAACGTAGTCAAAGGCCTGTCGACAAATTCGGCTTGTCGCAATCCGAGCGCCGTGGCGTCTTCGGAAAAGTCTGTGGGAGACTCAAACTTGGCAAGCATTCGTCTCAGTTTCTGCGGAGGCTCGCATTCATCGCCCCGGGCAGCGTGTCGGCGCTGTTCCAAAGAGACTTGCCGAGTTGTTTCTGGCCGGATTCGGTCATGGTGTTGGCACGTTTCCGGTCTGGGCCTGTTGTCGGAGCGTCGTGGCTTCGATCACCAGTAATCGCCCGTCCTTGACGACGACAATGTCGGTATTGGTCGCAATCGCCTCCTTGCGCGAGCGCTGCTGCACGCCGCAGCGCAGCAAGCGACGAACGCACATCGGGGTCTTTGGCGTTCAATATATCCATCGTGCTCAGATCCCCCGCGGTGAGCGGCTCGTGGTCATACCAGCGACGGGCGGCAGCGTGCTGCGCGTGGGTTTCAACCGTCAGCGCGATCCACGTGTTGGTGTCCAAGAGCCTTCTCATATCGCTCGATCTCGTGCTGCTGCTCCAGGTCCTTAATCCAGTCGGACGACTCCTGCCCCGACATCTGCCTCACGTTCGCTGGCACGGCGGGCCGGGCCATGATCCGCGGCAAGTGTTTCGGGACCAACGCGGCGGTGGTCAACGCCCCCCCAGCGGAGACGGATAGACCGACCCTAAGCAAGCCCGCGGCCACTTCCTCGGGCGTATTCCCACCTGCGGCAGCGCGCGATTCAAGCTGTCGCACCAATTCCTCAGGCAAGTCCAGCGTCGTTTTCACAGCTTGCGATTATCGAACAATCCTTTACACCGGTCAATCAAAAACCACGCCCGTCAGGTGCCCGCTGAACGCCTGATGCAGCAGCGACTTCTTCAACGCGAGAGAAGTAAGCGGGGAGAGAAGTAAGCGGGTCATAAGCCAAAAGCCAGATCGGCTAATGACCGAATGACCCGGCTCTGTAGAAAACCCCGAGTAACGCGAGAGCGATGTTGTGGGTCAGCACTCTCAGAAACAGATCGCGGCAGCGCCCCCAATGGCTCCGGGCACGCAACGCGGATCCCAGGTTCCGCTTCAGCATCGAAAAGACCGATTCAATCTGCGGCCGGTTTCGATACGCCTTGGTATCGAACCGCGTTTTCATCAATCTGCGGTATTTATCTTTGGGAAGCTGTCAAGTGAGGAAGCTGTCAAGGTGACACCCGTCGTTTTTGTTTGTTGCTTGTCTGCAATTTTCGGCCACCGCCCGCAGGTTCGGAGTGGAAACGCAGGCGCATCCGGCCGGCGATTTGTGGTATCCGGGGAGCGGTGGCAAACGGCTGGCTCACGATCCGCGACGACGCAAAGCGGCCGCCAGCGGCCACGGCGAACAGCGCGGCGTGAATTCGACGGCATCGGCGGAGACGGAAGCGTCTCTGAGTCCGGCGACACCGTCCGACAAACTCACCGCAAGTCGCCCGGCTTCGTGCTGGCGCAAGGCTGATGTTCCCCGGGGTTTGGCGTGTTGCGAGGCTGACGGCGCTGCGCGAAGGCATGTTCCGCTAATTCACAGACTCCTGCTTTTCCACCCGATTCTCTCCTGACTTTGGGACACTGATTTCTGGCTTCTTGCTTCTGGCTTCCGGCTTCTGAGTGCTCCCATCGCAGACATACTTTTTTCGGCGGGCTGCCGGTGGCAAAGCTGGCGCTGGATGCGAGTGGAAATGAATATGTCACGAATGAACCCCAAAACAGTGCCAAATCGTGCCAAAACGTGCCATATCAATGATCGTCGATATATCGTAGCTCGCTCCCTTCAGCGGTTCCGGCGCGGAGAGCCTGGATGGCGAGCGAGCGAGCTAAAGAATCAGGATGCGGCAACTGAGCTGCCTGCCTCACAGTAAACGTCGCAACGGGGGGCGGAATTTTTGTACGTTGCGGACGTGAATGAACCCACTGAACCCGCCGGGCAGACAAGTAGTCGGCGCGGACCAGTTCTGAGCGACGTCGAAGGACGGCCGGTGTGTTTGCGGCAGCCCGCGACGCCGCGAGTTGAGCGAGGTCATGAAACGCGACACGCAAAACAGCGTCAGACTCTGTCCGATGCGGACCAAAATTCGCGCAGCGCGGCGCACTGCGCCATTTTGCGACGCGCGGCTCGCCGATGCGGGCTGGTGGCAAGTGATTGTAATTACTCCATTTGCATTGCGAGATGCGGCCGGCGGATCGACGGGAAGGCGTTGAAAAAAGGGCGAAAGACATATCATGCTGTGGGCGTGGGCGCCGGGTTTTTGAACGAAATTCGAGGCTTTTCACAACTCGCAATCGCTGTGTTGCTTGTTGCGCCGCGCTGCACAGCGGTTTGGAAGTGTTATCCGTCCTCTTACGGCGGTTGGAGGGCGGCGACCATTGCACGCGCTCCGCTGCGTGGCACGGCCAGCGTGCGGGGAACCCCCGTTTTCAGCAAACGGCGCGCAACTGTTGCGCGCGGTGTCGCGCGAGGATGGAGCGTATCCTGCGGCATGGCAATGAGTTGGAATCCGGATGCGACATGCGACGCTGCAAAATCTGTCGCGCGATGTCGCATCCCGAACTGAATGACTCAGATGCAAAGAAAAGACTTTTCTCTCACGCTGGATTTGACTCGGATGACGCGCGCACCCGCCGGCGATGCGGCGCGTGCATCTGATTGGGTCGCGCCAGTTGCGTCTGTGCGTGACTCCCGTATCTTTATTGGCGTGTCACTCGCATCCTTACAAGCGATCGAAAAGACTCTTGGCAGCCGTATCCTCTTTAAGGGACTCGACTTCAATGTCGAGCGGGGCGAACGGCTGGGGTTTGTCGGAGCCAACGGCAGCGGGAAAACCACGCTCTTCAAGATGCTCGTCGGGCAGGTGACGGCAGACGCCGGGATCGTGGCGGTCGCCAAGAGCGTCAAGGTCGGCTACCTCACGCAGGATCCGGTTTTCGATCAGTCCAACACGGTGATGGACGAAGCGGAGCTGGCGTTTTCGCAGCTCCATGACCTCTCGCACAAAATGCGGGGGCTGGAACATGAGATGGCCGTCCAGACCGGGGAGGCGCTCGATAAAATCCTGGAAAAATACCAGAACGTTCAACACGATTTTGAAACCGGCGGCGGATACGCCTGGCGGCACAAACTCGAGGCGACGCTGCTGGGCGTGGGGCTGGTTGAAAAGACATGGGAACAGGGAGTGCCGACGCTGTCGGGCGGGCAGCGCTCGCGATTGGCGCTGGCCAAGCTGCTGATTGCTGAGCCGGATTTGCTGCTGCTGGATGAGCCGACGAATCACCTCGATCTGGCGGCGATCGAATGGCTGGAGAAATATCTCGCGTCGTTCAGCGGCGCGGTGGTGGTCATCAGCCATGATCGGTATCTGCTCGATCGGCTGGCGACGCGGATCATCTGGCTTACCGAGTCGCGCATCCGCAGTTATCCGGGCAATTACTCCGCGTTTGTCGAGCAGCGCGCGATGCAGGAACTGACGCAGCAGCGGGCGTACGACAAGCAGCAGGCGGATATTGACAAGCAGAAAGAGTTCGTCCGCCGATTCGGCGCGGGCCAGCGCAGCAAGGAAGCCAAGGGGCGTGAGAAGCGGCTGAATCGTCTGCTGGTCAGCGATCAGATGATCTCGGCCGTGGCGACGACCAGCAAGATTCATCTGTCGCTTGACACGGATAAGCGCGCCGGGGACCAGGTGCTGAGAGTGCGCGAATTGTCAAAATCCTTCGGAACCAATCAGCTTTGGCTCGACCTGCAGTTCGATATTCGCCGGGGCGAGCGCGTGGGGATCATCGGGCCCAATGGCTCGGGCAAAACGACGCTCTTCACGACACTCATCGGCCAGTCTGATGCCGACGGCGGCGACATCAAATGGGGCGCGAATCTGGCGATCGGATATTACGATCAAAAGCTGGACGACTTCGATCCTGAAAACACGCTGATGGAGGAGATTGCCATCGACCGCTCGGGAGTCAGCGACAAGCAGCTTCGCGATGCGCTGGCACTGATGCTGTTTCGCGGCGACGACGTCGACAAGCTTGTCGGCCTGCTCAGCGGCGGGGAGCGGGCGCGGCTGCGGCTGGCGCAACTGCTGCTGGATCAGCCAAACGTGCTGCTGCTGGATGAGCCGACGAATCATCTGGATATCCCCTCGTGCGAGGCGCTGGAATCCGCGCTGAAGGACTACCCCGGAACGGTCTTCTGCGTCAGTCACGATCGATTTTTTCTCGACAAGTTCGCGCAGCGGCTCTTTGTGCTCGACCCGCCGGGCATGCGCGATTTTGCCGGCAACTATACGCAGTGGGTGCATCGCGCCACGGTCGTCGAGGCCGCGCCTCAGCCTGCTCGCGTTGCCCCTCGTCCGAAGCAGCACCAGCAGAACCAGCCGAAGAAGAGCGAGCCGGCGAAGGACAATCCCTATCTGCGCCCCTTCGGCAAGCTGACGGTGGCAGAGTTGGAACAGCAGATTACCGAGACCGAAACGTCGTTGGCGGAATGCCAGGGGCAATTCGGCGGCCCGGAGGCGGCGAAAAATCCGTCGCGTGGTCAAAAACTTCAAAAGCAGTACAAAACACTTTCTGAAAAGCTGGAAGCGCTTGAAGCGGAATACTTTACGCGCGGCAAATAGCCGAACCGCATGGCGCTGATGAACAATTCCGATGATGCAGTGGTAATATCGGTGGTCCCCTGCACTTTCCCGCGAAACCTTCGTTACGCATGGGAGTGTATGATGATGAAGCGAAGGTGATGCTCATGCGAAATCGAGTTTTGATAACCTTGGCGGGAGTGTTGTTGACTTGCGGCGCTGCCATCGCGCAGACGACCCAGCCGGCCGGGGCGGTGTTGGGTTCGAATATTCCCCTGGACGTGCGGGCGACGGCCGCCTTCAACGAGGGGCAATATACGATCGCCCTCCCGTTGCTGAAGCAGGTGGCGGCGGCGCAAACGACCGATCCGCAACGGGTTGGTTCGCTGCAGGAAGAGATTCGCGTCTGTGAAAAGAACATCGCCAACGGAGTGACGGCCCTGGCACCGGCGCAATCGACGGTTGCGTCATCCGCCGAGACACGCAAGCCGCACAAGGTGCCGGCGCCGGGCCAGGTTCTCGAACTGGCGATCAAAGAGCTTGGCAACTTCGACTATGACCAGGAAAAGGGCGGCAACATTCCCGCCGACGTGAAGGCCCTGACGGGCTCGAAGCTGCGTTTGCGCGGCTACATGATTCCGATGGATCAGGCGGAAAACATCTCTCAGTTTGCCCTGGTCCCGAGCCTCTTCAGTTGCTGTTTCGGCCAGCCGCCGCAGATTCAGCACACTGTGGTGGTGAACTGCCCGAAGGGCAAAGCCGTAAACTATTATCAGGATGAAATCATCGTCGAGGGAAACCTCAAAGTGGAAGAGAAGAAGGACGACGGTTTTATCGTCAGCATCTTCGAACTGGAATGCACGAGCGTGCGCCCCGCTCCCAAGTAAGACGTGACCCGGGCAGGCGGTTTTTGGTTCGTCCCGGAAAACAACATGAATAGCGAAGGTTCCCAACTATATTCGCGTCGACGCGGCGCCATCAGCGCCCGCTTGATCATCTTTTTGGCGATTGTCTCATTCCCATTCTGCTGGTTTGCCTACGTTTTTGTGAACCAGACACTCACCGGCGGAATTCAGCGGCACGGCGACTACTCCGAGGTCGATCTCAAGGCGCTCGGTAACTTTCCGCTGGACGGCAGCAACGGGTCCCTGACCGACATTCCCTCGCGATGGCGCGATCTGGACGGCAAGCGCGTTCTGCTGGAAGGATTCATGTACGCGCCCAATGCCGCTGGCTATCAGGTGAGTGATTTCCAGTTTGTCTATAACATCAGCAAGTGCTGTTTTAACGGGCCGCCGCTGGTGCAGGAACGGGTTTTTGTCAATGCGCCGAAGGGCGCGGTGCCGTATTACTCGGATCTGGTTCGCGTGGTGGGAACGCTGCACGTGAAGGTCGCGAAGGAAGCGGGAATCATCAAATCGGTTTACACCCTCGATCTGGAGCAGGTCAATCCCTCCACTTGAACCGGCGGGTGCAGGACGGCGGGAGGCATTCATGGGCAGTTCGAATTGCCGGAGAAGATCGCCACGTCGAGGCGCTATCACAGCGCGGGTGGCGATATTTCTGGCGATCGTTTCCGTTCCGCTTCTCTGGCTGGCATCCGTCTTTGTAAATGAGAGCTTAACCGGAGGGATCGAACAGCATCCCACTTACGCCGACGTGAATCTCCAGAGGCTCGGGTACTTTCATTTCGATACGAACTATGGAACGCTCGGCGACGTTCCGGCTCGCTACCGCGACCTGGACGGGAAGAGGGTGGTGCTGACCGGGTTCATGTACGCTGGAAATAGTGCCGGCCATGTGAGCAGCTTTGAGTTTGTCTATAATCGCACGATCTGCTGTTTCGGCGGGTCTCCGCTGGTGCAGGAACGCGTGGTTGTAAACGTGCCCAATGGCGACGTTCCGTATTGCGACGACATGGTGCGCATTCAGGGAATTCTGCACGTCAACGTGGAGAGAGAGGCAGGCACCGTCATTTCTGTCTACAGGCTGGACTTGGAAAAAGTCGAGCCGCTCTGAGCGGTGTCACGATCCGGCATCACCATGGCCGAATCCTTGTCGGTTGCATTCGAAAACCGATACAGCGGCCCGTTGCCGCCGTCGAACTGCAGCAGCACGCCGAGAAACACCTGGGCGGCAATCGCAAGCACCAGCAACACGGCAAAGACTGCCAGGACGCTCTTTTGCCGGGCGCCCATCGCGAGAGTGCAGCCAGCAGCAACGTCAGCACGATCAGGCTCACGCCCACCCAAACGTGCACGGCGGAGCGATCAAATTTGAGTTGCCCTTTGCTCGCCATCACGTCGTTCCAGAAGCGGTGGAATTGCCAATCCGAACTTTGATTGGCCCAAATCCAGTAGCCGCCGGCGGCGGTAAACAGCGTCAGCAGCGTCGCGACCAGCCAGAATCTGCCGGCCGGCACGAGCAGCTCTTCGGGAAGTTCGCCGGGCGGCGCGAACTGCGGCTGCGGCGAATCCACGCGCGAATGTTCTCCGATCAGCGGCATCGTTTCCGCGTTATCCGAAGACGACGTTTCGGGCATCAGCGGAAGGTGAACCGAATCAGGATACTCGGCCGTGATCTTCCGGACGGACAGTCCCAGCGCCGCCATCGCGAACGCAAACATCACGCCGGCGCCAATCATGTGCATTTGCTCGGGCTCACCGACGTAGAAAATGATCGTCTCCGGCAAAGTTCGTTTCGTGGCGCTCACCGGCTGGGTGTCGGCGGCTTCGGATTCGGCACCCTCGCGCACGGAAACGCCCTGCGTGTACACAGACTCGCCTCCAAACCACGAGCCGACCACCATCAGCCCGCCGCACGCCGCGAAGACGCCCAGCGCGATGTAGTGAAATCGACGCCGCCAGCCATCGGACGCCGCCAGTGCGAAGACCGCGGCAAACGTGGCCAGAAGCGTCGCGATTCCCTGCAGCCAGACGTGCATCCGCATCATGTGTTCGCCGCGCGCGGTCCAGTGCTGCCCGTTGATCGCGTCCGAGAGGGCGTAAATCCCGCTGGTCGCCGCCGGGAGCGTCGACAACCCTCCCAGCAGGATCATCCAGCGGGCCGCGACGCGGACGCTGCTGTTTTTCCAGAGGAAGCTGAACACTTCGATCGCCAGGCCGAGCATGAAGACGCCCAGCGGATAGTGAATCAGGATGACGTGGTAGTTCGGATTGACAAAATGCACCGAGGCTCCTTTGCAAGTTAGCGCGATCTGCACCATATCAGCGAGCCCGCGCACCTGCCAGCGAATCGAGCGGCAGTGACAGCGTCGGGGTGCGCCAAAACTCGGTCATGTACGGCCCACCGGAATTTGCGAGGTTCGCATCCCGGGCGAGTCGCGGGTACAAGGGCGATTCGATATGCATCGATCGCTTGATGGGATGGTGGTGGTGATCACCGGCGCCAGCGCCGGCATCGGACGGGCCTTGGCGCGCGATCTTTCGCCGCTGGGCGCGCGGCTCGTGCTGACCGCCCGTCGTCTCGATCGGCTGGAGGAATTGAACAAGGAATTGGGGGGCGGACAACTGGTGATCCGCGCCGACGTCGCTGTCGCGGAGGACTGCGAACGGCTGGTGCGGGAGTCCGTCGAGCATTTCGGCCGGATTGACACGCTCGTCTGCAACGCGGGCTATGGCTTTCTTTCCACGGTGGCGCAGACGCCGCCGGATCGCATGCGCGAGCTCTTTCAAACAAACGTCTTCGGCACCACCGATTGCATTTACGCTGCCGTTCCGATCATGAAGCGCCAGGAGCCTCGCGACGGCTGGCGCGGGCAGTTGATGATCGTGTCGTCCGCGGTCGCGCGCCGGGCAATTCCGTTCTTCGGCGCCTACAGCGCCACCAAGGCCGCCCAGTTGTCGCTGGCCGAGGCGTTGCGCGTGGAGCTTAAGAACAAGAAGATCGCCGTCACCAGCGTCCATCCCATCGGCACGTCGACTGAGTTCGGCGACGTCTCCGCGCAGCTCAGCGGCCGCCGATCGACGAAAATTCCCGGGGAAATCGTGCAGACCGCCGAGCAGGTTGCCGTCGCGATGCGCAAGGCCATCGAGCATCCCAAGCCCGAAGTGTGGCCCTTCCGTCTCGCCCGCCTGGGCCTGGGCCTTGCCGCCCTGCTGCCCCGGCTGACGGACCGGGCATTGAGCCGGCGCGGGCCGCAATTGTCGGGGGACGAAGACAGAGGGGAAGTTCGAATGACGAAACCAGAAACCAGAATCAAATAATCAAATCCGAATGATGAATGATTGAATTCGCCATTCGATTTTCGGCGCAACGGCGTTCCTTCTCGGGGACTCCGCATCGGAATCACCGCGTCATTCCGATTTTCGTGCGGCGTCCCCCTCGGCCTTCACCGCCAGGTAATACAGGGTGCCGGGATTCAGTTGGTATCCCGACGTCTCTTCCGCCTGTTGGCCGATGCCCATGTAGATATCGCATCGGCCGGCCGAGCGAATGGCTCCGCCGCGATCCTGATCGAGAAGGAATCCGTTGAACTGATGCGTGGTCAGAGCAGTGCTGCCGGCTGGAGAAGGAGCATCCGCAGGGATGGGAACGGAGAGGAACGCCACCAGGCCCGCCGGGTAAACGTGCTTGTCGGTGGCAATCGACGCGAACCGCGTCACGGGCACGTTGAGCGCGCCGAAAGGCCCGCCGGAACGTTCGGTGAAAAAGACGGTGCGTTGATTCAGCCACAGATATCTATCCATCGCATCGGGGTGCGCATCAAAATATTGCTGGAGAGCGCGGAAGCTAAGCTGCTCCCGCGAGATCAGGCCGTCGGCGACCATGTGTGCGCCGGGGCTGGTGTAGTCGTAGCCGTTGGTTCCCGAGTATCCGACTTCGTAGATCGTCCCATCCGGCAGCTTCAAGCGGCCCGAGCCCTGCACGGTGATGACATAGGCATTCCATCGGCTGGTCAGCCAGACCAGCTCGGAGCCGGCTAACGCGCCGCTCTCAATCTGCTGGCGGGTGAGATACGGCGCCATCGAACCATCGGTGGCGCGACGGCCCTCGTGTTCGCCGGTGGCATCAGTGACAAGGTCTGCCGGGCGTTTATAGAGCGGCCATTGGTACGGTCCGCCGCGTGTCAGGCTCGCGTCATAGGTCGGGGTGAAATAGCCGGTAAAGAGGACGCGGTTGGTATATCCCGAGCCGTCGGGACTGGGTGCGCCGATGCTTTGGTAGACGTCGAACATCCTGGCGATCGCAGCATCGAACTGGGCCGGTGGCGGAAGCTGGTCGAGCATGGTTCGAAAGGCGTGGAGACTTGCGACTGCTCGTTCGTGAGAGATGTCCAGATACGGGTAGCCGCGGGCGCTGCCGGGCCGGGCGAAATATTCGAGGCTGTGATCGACGGCGTGCCGCAGATCGTCGAGATTCATTGAATGCAGGGCGGCGGCAAAATCCGGATATTGATCGGGCCCGATCTTCCGCAGCGCCACTTCTCCCTCCGGAAGCGGCGCCGTGTAGTCGATCTTCTTTTCCTGCGCTACCGGAGCCGTCGTGCGGCATGCAGTCAACGACGCCCAGATCCAGACGAGAGAACTCCATCGAAGCAATCCTTTGCACACCACAAATTCTCCGTAAGAGTGAGACGCCCGGCAATCAGGAGGTGATCGGCTCGGAACGAAGCGGGAGTTTTACCGTAAAGACAGTCCCTTTTCCCGGCGCAGAATCGAACTTGATCTCCCCCCCGTGCGCCGGACGATGCCGTAGGCAATGCTCAGTCCCAACCCCGTCCCCTTGCCGGGGGGTTTGGTCGTGAAGAACGGATCAAAGACGCGCTCGCGAATCGCCGGATCGATGCCCGTGCCGGTGTCGGCGACAACGATCTGCACGCATCCAGGCAGCCGTTCGGTACGGATGATCACTTTCGCGCCGCTGCCGCAGGCGTCGATCGCATTGGACAGCAGATTCATCACCACCTGATTGATCTTGGCCGGATAACATGCCACCAGCGGAACCGGCTCCAGATGGACTTCGACCGCAACATCCTTGTTCTTGGCCGCTCCGGCGACGATGTTGAGTGTTGAGCGAATGCCGGCGTTGATATCCGCATCCGCCAGATCACCGGTGTCGAGCCGCGCGAAGTCGCACAGATCGCGAACGATCTGACGGATGCGGACAATGCCGTCGCGCGAGCGGGCCATGAGGTCCTGCAGGCTCGTCACGGTGTAATCGACGTCGATCCGCTGATCCAACTCCGCGACCTGCCGCATCAGTTCCGGCTGGTGAACCGCGAGCGTGTCATTCGCCTCGCGGTAGATGCGGAGCAGGTTGAAGATCGCGGCCAGGTCGCGCTGCACTACCGCCAGGTTGTTGCCGACAAATGCAAGCGGATTATTCATCTCATGGGCCACGCCGGCGACCATCTGACCCAGCCCCGCCAGCTTTTCCGACTGCACGAGATGACTCTGGGCCTCCTTCAGTTGTTCCAACGCGGCATGCTCGCTGCGGGCAAACTCCTCGAGCCGCATGTTCTGCTCGCGGAGCCGCTGCTCGTTCTGCTTGCGGCGGGTGATGTCCCGGCTCATGCCCACGATCCCCAGGATGCGGCCCGATTCGTCGCGCCAGGGAACCTTGGTCGAACTGACCCAGTGCTCATTTCCCGACGCGTCGACGTTGCGTTCCTCCCGGCTGATCAACGGTTCGCCGGTGCGAATAATCTCCCGCTCTTCGGCAAAAAACGGGTCGCCAACGTCTGGCGGATAGACGTCCAGGTCAGTCTTTCCCGTGACTTGCTCCTGCGATGAAACTCCCAGGTGTTTGAGATGCGAACTATTGTTAAGGAGAAAGCCGCTCCCCACGTCCTTGACGTAAATGTGATCGGGCAGATTGTCGATCAGCGTGCGCAGCAGATCGCGTTCGCGGCGAAGTTCCGCCTCGCTGCGGCGGTGATCCGCGGCGTGGCGCAGCGCCAGCGCCAGTGTGTGCCGGTCGAGATTCTCCGTTCCCAGGTAATCGTGCGCTCCGTTCTGCAGCAGCGCGTCGCCGCGAGGATCAACGTCCGTGGGACATAACAGAACGACCTGAATTCCCGGGCAAGCGCGGGCCAATCGCTGCAGTGCGTCGCCGGGCGGGATGGAGCAGACGTCAATGTGCAGCAATGCAACGTCGCAAGGATGCCCGCCGAGGAATTCGACGGCACGGTCGACATCCGGACAGGCGCTGATTTCAAACCGGGACCGTGCGACGGAGGAGAGCATCTCCTTCACACTTTTCACCTGGTCTGGATTCCGCTCCACCAGAAGAACGCAAATGCCACCATCAGGCATGCCTATCGCTCCTTCGCTGCGCGCCCACGCTTCGGGAAACGAAGCAGTCGCAGCGTGATTGCGGCAGGGGTGACTGCCGCGGTCGCGTCCGCTGAGCTCGCTAACCTAACGGAGCATTCAACTTCGTGCCATCAGAAAGTCGTCCGTCAGAGTTGGATGGGCCCGGAATTTAGGGAAGCATTATTTTCCCCGCTCCCCGGCAGAATCCGGGGCGGCGCGACTACGCTCTGCCCCGGCGTGCGGGCGATACACACCAACCCACCAATCACGCCGGGACAAAGCAGGACTCATCTCCCGGATTTTTAGGCACGCCCGGCTGGCCCGGCATGCGCGCATTCCGGGAGTCAGTGAGCTTTCGCCAAATTGGCGGCCAGCGCCTGGGGCGTTTTTGCCGGAGAAGAGCAGGCATTGCCGGCGCAGAGGAACGCGGCGGCGAAATTGAGCGCGGGGTACTCCACGTCGGGATTGGGCAGCGGCCCTTCGCGGTCATCCCGCCATTCCACCCGCTTGTACCACGTCGGTGTGCGCAACGCCTCGACAAAAAGCGCGCGGGCGTCGGGCGACTGTTTTGGACCGACGATCGTCAGATGCAGCGGCGGCGAAGCCGATTCATGATCCGCAAGCAGTATCGCCGCGACGGGAGCGTCCGGTGCGCTGGCGACCTGCGGCGTGGCGATGAACCGCATCGCGCGTTCTGCCAACTTGCGGTGCTCATCCTTGCCGGTGTAATACGCCAGGAGATTGAAGAACCGCGCGGCAACGGCGTTCTCCGCCAACTCCGGCTGGCGGGCAAAGCCGGTGCCTGTCGAACTGGCGACGGTGGCAAAGCCAGCGGGAAGGCCGCCAGTGAAATGGGAACCGATGAAATCAGCCGCCTGTGCGGCATGCGTCAGCCAGGCGCGGTCGGCCGTTGCCTCGTAGAGCCGGAGAAACGCCCGGCCGATAAACAGCGTGTCGCCGAGATATGGGCCCGCGGGATCGACTTGCCCGTGACGGAAGCCGCCGTCAGCGAGCGCGCAATGCGCCAGCACCCATTGCGCCGCGGTTCTTGCATCGTCGAGCGCGGATGCATCGCCGCCGGCTTCGTAGAGGCTTACCAGCCCGCTGATCGCCCAGCCGTTTTCGCGCGCGTATTGATGCGCATCGACGCGGGGAATACCCTGCCTGCGCCGCTGCGCATCATCCAGCTTGAAGTACGCCTCTGCATACGTTCCATCGACCACGTCCGCGTCCTGACTTACTTCGTATGCCCCCTCGGGGGAGCGGAGAAATTGATTGATGTAACGATGAATGTCGTTAGCCGCTTTCAGATACGCCGGGTCGTGAAAGGTGAGATAGGCCATGGAGTAGATTCGCATCTGCTCGCCCTGGAACTGCATGAGCTTCTCGAAGTGAGCGTGATCCCAATCTCCGTCAATGGAATATTGATAGACGCCGCCCCATACCGGATCGATCAGCTTGAGTCCTGCCGTGAGCGTTTGTGTCGTGCGGTCGCCGGCGGCTCGATCGCCGGCGCGGAACCGCGACATCTCATATTCCATCTTGTCCCAATCGACGTACTTGTGAATCTTGCCCCAGCCGCCGAGTTGCGGGTCGTAGTACGCGAGCAGCTTCGCATCGAGCTGCTTTTGGAGATCAACTGGCAGCGACGTCTTATTGCCGTAGATCATTTGCGTCGCAGGCCCGACCGATGGCCCGGGCGTGGGGTCATCGATAATCGCCTGCAGCATCGACGCCATCTGTTTTGGCGGAAGATACCCGCTGCGTTTGACGATCTCCCCTCGATCCGCGTTGAAGACAATCGTCGCGGGCCAGCCGTAGTCTTCATAGCGATTGGAAATATCCGGCCGGGAATCCTGATCCACTTTCACCGCGATGTATTTGGAGTCGATCAAGTCGATCACCTTCGCATCATGATAGGTGACTTCGTCCTGCACATGGCACCAGTGACACCAGACCGCTTCGAGATCCAGAAGAACAAATTTGTTCTCCTTCTTTGCCCGGGCGAAGACATCTTCTGACCAGGGCTGCCAGGAGATCGAATCTGGGGGCGATGGATTTGTCTCAGGCGCCGCGTTGGAACAGGCGGGAGAGATCAGCAGCGCCGCAACGGCACAGGAAAACAGGCTCGACAGAAGCAATCGCATACGTTGAGAACCGGCAGGGCCGCATGGCTATTCCGGCGCCGAACCGGAGCTCCGGAAGAGTCTTGATTCCTCTCATGACTCCCTCTCTCGGACTACCGGGAGAGGGGGCAGGGCGCTCGAAGCTCCACAACCCACTCGAATCCGGGGGTTGCTGCGATACAGATGCCTTCAACTGCTCTCGATTACTTGGCTGGCAACAAATCCGGTTTGGCGTTCTTGCCGCGCGTGGCGATCAGAACGGCCAGCGTCCAGGTTGGAGCGAGGTCCGCGAAGGGAAGCGCTTCGATGAGGATCGTGGGGATGAATACGATGTGCCACCCGATCAAGACAGTCAGCGCGATCGCGACGGCGAAGTCCAGTGCCGCATCGAAGGGAAGCAGCGCTCCTTCAGAGAAGACGGCAAAGCCGCCAAGCTGCAGCGCATCCGCGCCGACCGCGATGGCCCACGCGAGCCACACACGCCATTTGGAGTGACGGCCCGGCTGTGTCGGGCCGTGAATCGTGATCGGCTGGTTCATGCGACGCCCGATTTTTGCACTTGCTTCTCCGCGTGGTAGCTGCTTCGGACCAGCGGCCCGGCCTCCACATGGCGCAGGCCGCGCATCTCCCCGCGCGATTTCCACTCCGCAAATTCATCGGGATGAACCCAGCGCTCGACGGCCAGATGCTCGAGCGTCGGTTGAAGATATTGCCCAAGCGTGAGAATGTCGCAGCCGATGGAAACCAGATCGTCGAGCACCGCTTCGATCTCGTGCTCCTGCTCGCCGAGGCCGAGCATCATGCCGGTTTTGGTCACCATATTCTTGCGTTTTGCGATCTGCAGCAATTCGAGCGACCGGCGATATTTGGCCTGCGGGCGAACGCGCGAGTAGAGCCGGGGAACGGTTTCGATGTTGTGATTCAATATCTCCGGCTTCTCGTCCAGCACCGTTTGCAGCGCCGACCAGTTGCCTGCAAAATCGGGAATGAGCACCTCGATATTGGTGCCAGGTGCCTGCCTGCGCACCTGGCGGATGGTTTCTGCCCAGATTTCCGCGCCGCCGTCGGGAAGTTCGTCGCGATTGACACTGGTGATAACGCAGTGCCCGAGTCCCATCGCCGCAACGGCTTTGCCGACGCGCAGCGGCTCGTCGAGATCGAGCGTCGGGGGCCGGCCCGTGGCGATATGACAGAAGCCGCAGGATCGGGTGCAGACATCGCCGAGGATCATGATCGTGGCGGTGCCCGCGGACCAGCACTCGCCCATGTTCGGGCATTTGGCGGATTGACAGACGGTGTGCAATCGCTGTTCGTTCACAAGCTTGAGGAGGCGGGAGTAGCCTTCGCCGCCGGGCATCTTCATTTTGAGCCAGGCGGGCTTTCGGCCGAGCCGGGCAGACTCCGCGGGATCGGCGGGGAGAACTAAATGATTGAGCGAATGCGGCATAAGCAGTTTGATCTTAGGTGAGTGGTGGATTGCCAGCAACGGAGAGGGGATTGAGGTGGCTTGGGGCGCAAGGGTTGTGAGGTTGCCCTCAACCCGAGGTCTGGTGGTAGTTGACTGCCGCGAAGGGCAAGCCACGGCCGCGCCGGGATGGCGGATTGACGCCGCAATACTCCGAGAGTTTTCAACAAAATCCCCTTCCTTCCCTTCGTGCCTCCGTGCCTCCGCGCCTTCGTGCCTGCGTCCCTCCGCGTCCCTCCGCGTCCCCCCCGTGCCTTCCCCCGCCCCTTCGTGCCTTCTTGCGTGGGTTGCTATACTCCCCCGCATGCCTGTGCGCATTTTGTGCCTCGGAGACATCGTCGGTCGGCCGGGACGTCAGGTTGTACATCAGCGGCTACCGGCGTTGATTCGCGAGCGAAACGTTGATCTGGTAGTTGCGAACGCAGAGAACATCGCGGGCGGCAGCGGAATCACCTCCAATCTGTTTCACAAGATTCGTTCGTACGGCATCGACGTCGTCACACTCGGGGATCACGTTTACCGTCGCAACGAAATCATCCCCACGATGCAATCGACGGAGCGGATGGTGCGGCCGGCCAATCTGGCCGCGACGGCGGCGGGACGAACCCAAACGATTGTAACGACCAATTCCGGCGTGCAAATCGCGGTCTTCTGCGTGCTCGGGCGCATCTTCATGAATCTCCCCGCCGACGATCCGTTTGCCGCCACCGACAAGATTCTCAATGGGTTGCCAGCGGGAGTGAAGGTTTGCGTATGCGATGTGCATGCCGAGGCGTCGAGCGAGAAAGTCGCCCTGGGGCATTGGATGGACGGCCGCTGCTCGGTGGTCTTTGGCACGCATACGCACATTCCCACTGCCGACGCAAAGATTCTTCCCGGCGGGACCGCGTTCATCAGCGATCTGGGCATGTGCGGGCCGTACGACTCAGTGCTCGGCCGGCGCAAGGACCGCGTCGTGAAATTCATGAGCACGGGAATGCCGCACCCGTTTGACGTCGCCACCGGCGACGTGCGCATGTGCGGGCGCTGGCGGAAGTTGACGAGACGACCGGCCGGGCGATTTCGATCGAGCGCATCGAGGTGAAAGGGGAAGATTCAGAGCAGGCGTACGACGCCGATGATCGGCCGACGAAAAATCATGGCGAAGGGTGAGTGCCGAATCTCAAATTTGAGATCTCAGATCGCTTGCTTCTGGCTTCTCCATTCAGATTCTTTTACGATCCGCAATCACCAAGAAGGAGCCGCGAGATGCCTGAGTTTAAAGACGTTGTTGCGCCGGCCAATGGGCAGCCGATCACCCTGATCAACGGGAAGTTGAGCGTGCCGGATCGACCGATCATCCCGTTTATCGAGGGTGATGGGACGGGGCCGGATATTTGGAAGGCGAGCGTCCGCGTCTTTGACGCCGCGGTTGCGAAAGTCTTCGGTGACAAAAAGCACGTCGCGTGGATGGAAGTCTATGCCGGCGAAAAGGCGTTTAAGAAATTCAACAACTGGCTCCCCGATGACACCGTGAGCGCGTTCCGCTCGTATCTGGTCGGCATCAAGGGGCCGCTGACCACTCCGGTCGGCGGCGGCATTCGTTCGCTCAACGTCGCGCTGCGGCAGATGCTCGATCTCTATGTCTGTCTGCGGCCGGTGCAATACTTCGCAGGCGTGCCTTCGCCGGTGAAGCATCCGGAAAAGGTGAACATGACCATCTTTCGCGAGAACACGGAAGATATTTATGCCGGCATCGAATACGCCGGCGGCACGCCTGAAGCGCAGAAGATTCTCGACTTCATTCAGCAGAACGATCCAAAGGCCTTCGGGAAAATACGCTTTGGAACCGTGGCAAAGACCACCGAGTTTGCCCGCTCGGCGATGCCGTCCGGCTCGCCCGAATTGCCGGTGACGGTTGGCATTGGCATCAAGCCGGTCAGCAAGATGGGGACGCAGCGGCTGATTTACGCGGCCATTGAATTTGCCATCAACCACAAGCGCAAGAGCGTCACCATCGTGCACAAGGGGAACATCATGAAGTTCACCGAGGGCGCGTTCCGCGACTGGGGATATGAGGTCGCGAAGGACGCCTTTGGCGCCGTCGAAATCGACGGCGGCCCGTGGTGCAAAATCCCCGAAGGAAAACGCGGCGCGGGAATCATCATCAAGGATGCGATCGCCGACATCACGCTGCAGCAGGTGCTGACGCGTCCCGAAGATTTTGACGTCATCGCGACACTCAATCTCAACGGCGACTATCTTTCCGACGCCTTGGCTGCGCAAGTGGGCGGCATAGGCATCGCCCCCGGCGGGAACATCAACTACATCACCGGCCATGCCGTTTTTGAAGCCACGCACGGCACCGCGCCTAAATACGCCAATCAGGACAGGGTCAACCCCGGCAGCGTGATTCTCTCCGGCGTGATGATGTTCGAGCACCTCGGTTGGCAGGAAGTCGCCAACCTCATCATCGAAAGCCTCGAAGAGACGATCGCCGCCAAGACGGTGACGTATGACTTCGCCCGGCAGATGACCGGTGCGACGGAGATCAAGTGCAGCGAGTTTGCGTCGGAGATGATCAAGCATATGTAAGCGCGAACCCGCGGTGCTCAAGAGCGTCTGCTTGGATCATTCGGAGAATGTCTTGAATCCGTTGGCGGACCCCGCGATTGTCGCCGAGATCGGCCGGGCATGGCGGCAGTTCCAGCCCGATGACCCGGCAAATCGTCACGAGGAGGGCGGATATATTCTATTGAATCCCGACCTCTACAATTCCGCATCACGCCACTCCCACTGGATGTCCGAAATTGCGATGGTAACAGAGTCGTGGTTGCCACGTTTCACACTCACCCAAACCCTCCCGTTGATGAAACCGGACAACAATGGGAGCAGGGTCCGAGCGAATCCGATCGGCGTTGGCATGGGCGTCGAAAGCTGCAAGGAATAGTGATTAGCCGGATGTTTATCTATAAGATTGATGCGAGCGCAACCGTCTCCGTGCTCGGAAAACACGCTGAGGTTCTAGCAACATGATCTTGCAATTGAATCCGCTTCTCGAAGGACTCCAAGCTGCCCGCAACGCCGCCGCAGATGCTGCCGATCGCGACGATGAGGTAACCGTGGACGATCAAGGCGATCATTGGATCTTCGAGTTCATTCCGCGAGCAGACATACTGGGCGGAGGTGCGCGTGTGTTGATCGCGAAGGATGATTTTCGGGTCCTAAAAGTCATCCGCAGCCAATGAGCCTGATCATGAGCTGGCCCACGGTCGCTTTAGCACGTTTCACTTGCCTTTGTCACGTTCCAATCACCAATCACCAGGTTCACGTTTTCGGCGCCGGCGGATTCGATTGTAACGGACCGGTGATGAGCCTTGCGCCGCGGTCGTAGGAAATGAACGACCACGCCCACTGAATCAAGACCAGCATCCGGTTGCGGAACCCGACCAGGAAGAGAATGTGAACGAAGGCCCAGATCACCCAGGCGATGGGGCCGGAGAGTTTAATTTTGCCAAGATCCGCGACCGCCGCGGAGCGGCCGATGGTGGCCAGCGATCCTTTGTCGTGATAGACGAACTTTTCGGTCGGCTCGACCGCAACTAAATGCAGGATGTTACCGGCGGCGTGCTTCCCCTCCTGCAGCGCGGCCTGCGCGACGCCGGGCACGGGTTTGCCGTCGATCTTGAGACTGGCGAGATCGCCGACAACAAAGACCTCCGGATGGCCGGGGATTGAAAGCTCGGGCTCCACGAGCACGCGTCCGGCTTTGTCATGCGGCGCCTCAAGAGCCCGGCCCAGCCCGGAGCCCTGCACGCCGGCGCCCCAGAGCACGGTGCGCGCGGGGATCCGCATGTCGCCGACGTTCACGCCCTCTGCGTCGATATTCGTGACGCGTTGTCCGGTGCGAACGTCCACTCCCAGATGAACAAGCTGCTTGCGCGCCTTTTCACAGAGTTCCGGCGGATAGCTCGGCAGCAGCCGATCCTCCCCTTCCAGCAAAATAATGTGCGCCTGTTTCGGATCGATGTTGCGAAAGTCCTTCGCCAGCGCGTGATGCGCGATGTCGCAGAGCGCGCCGGAAAGTTCGACGCCGGTAGGGCCTCCGCCGACGATCACAAACGTCAGCCAGATCTTTCGCTTCTCGGGGTCGACTTCGCGCTCGGCCATCTCGAACGCGGAAAGGATTCGCCTGCGAATTTCCAGCGCGTCGGAGACGCTTTTCAACCCCGGCGCCACGCTCGCCCACTCATCGTGGCCGAAATAGGAATGGCGGGCGCCGGTCGCGACGATCAGGTAGTCGTACGGCATCGCGCCGGCGTCCAGCACCACGCTCTTCGCGGCCAGATCGATCGATTTCGCCTCGGCCAGCAGGACCTCGACATTTTCCTGATTGCGCAGAATCCGACGGATCGGCGAGGCGATGTCGCTGGGGCTCAGGGCGGCGGTGGCGACCTGGTACAGCAACGGCTGAAACAAATGATGATTGCGACGATCGATCAGCGTGACGCGCACCGGCGCCTCGGCCAGCGCCCGGGCTGCGTTGAGCCCGGCGAAGCCGCCGCCGATGATCACAACTCGGGGCAACGGATTTGGCATCAGCGTAAGCCTCTTCGGATTCGCGGTTGAGGCAAGCTACAAGCTTGACTCGCAGGTGTCCACGGGCGTTTTCATGCTTTCTGGGCAGCGCGAAGTACCAGGGAAGGAGGGAAGGCGCGTTATGCACGCGGCGCGGCAACTCGCCGACGGTGCGCCTACACTTGTGCGAAACGATGAGACACCATCCGTCTTCGCGACAACGAGAAGAGGAGTTCCGCAAGCTTCGGCAGCGCAATCCGCTGCTTCCGAATCACGGCGACAGCGCGCCGTGCGCCGAGAAAGCACAGCGGAAGCATTTTCGGCGGCTCTACGCCCGCTGGCTCTGGCCGTACCGCTTTGCGCTGTTGGCCGTCTTTCTCGTCGCCGTGGTGACGTCGGGTCTCGATCTGGTCTGGCCGTTGGCGCTCAAGGCAGTCATCGATCTGCTTGGCGCGGAGAAGCCTTACGCGCACAAAATTCATCTGCTGAACATTTACGGCGCGGCGATCGTCGTCATTCTGCTCGTGAAGCAGGGACTGGATTCCTACCGCGGGTATCGAACAACCGTCCTGAACTCAAAGGTGACGTTTCGCCTTCGTCATCGGCTTTTCGAGCGGCTTCTGCATCTGCCCATGTCAGACCTGGCGGAGATGAAAGCCGGCGGGATTGTCTCGCGGCTCTCCAGTGATGTGGAAAGTGTCAGCGGATTGATCCAGATGGCGCTGATCAGCCCCGGCGTGGCCGCGATCCGCGTCGTGCTGACGATCGGCGTGCTGTTCGCGCTGAGCTGGCAGCTGGCTGTCGCGGCGCTGATTATTCTGCCTCCCATCGCTGCGATCAGCTTCTACTGGCTGCGGCGCGTCCGGCCGATTTATCGCTCGACACAGGCCGATCGCACCGAGATCGACGCCCGAGTCAATGAAACGTTTGGCGGGATCCGCGTGGTTCGCTCGTTCCGGCGCGAGCCGCACGAGGAACGCTCGTACGCGGTCGGGCACCATACGATCATCCGCAAGCGTCTCTTTGCCGAGCGCCTCGAAATGGTGCTCGAGGGCGCCTGGGGCGTGCTGATCCCAGCGACGGTCCTCACCGTCGTCTGGTACGGCGGGCGGCTCTACTTGCGACATCTGATCAGGATTGGCGACATCTTCGCGTTCAATGTGTACATCGTGCAATTGCTGCAGCCGGTGTGGGCGATCGTCTCGTCGGTCAGTCAGACGCAGAAATCGCTGGCGGCGATGGAGCGCGTTTTCGAGGCGATGGAGATGCCGGAGGATAAGCCCGACGCGCTCGATGCGCAAGACGCGCCGCGCGTGATGCGCGAAATGCGTTTCGACCATGTCAACTTTGAGTATCGCGAGAATGTGCCTGTCATCCGCGATTTTACGCTGAACGTGCCGGGCGGATCTGTCGTCGCGCTGGTCGGCCCCAGCGGCGCCGGAAAGACCACGCTGACCGATCTGGTCGCCCGATTTCACGATCCAACCAGCGGCCGTATCCTGCTCAACGGCATCGATCTGCGCAAGCTTCGGCTCAAGACGTACCGCAGCCTGCTGGCAGTCGTGCCGCAGGATGTCTTTCTCTTCGACGGGACGGTGAGTCAGAACATCGCCTACGGCCGGCGCGGCGCGAGCAGTGAGGAAGTGATCGATGCCGCCCGCCGCGCCAATGCGCATGGCTTCATCTCACAACTCCCCGACGGCTACGAGACGCTCATCGGCGAGCGCGGGTTCAAGCTCTCGGGCGGACAGCGCCAACGCCTCAGCATCGCCCGCGCGATCCTCGCAGATCCGTTAATTTTGATTCTCGATGAAGCGACGAGCAATCTCGACACCGAAAGCGAGCAACTCATCCAGCTCGCGCTGGCCGAGCTGCTCAAAAGCAGGACCACGTTTGTCATTGCCCATCGGCTGAGCACCGTGACGCATGCCGACATCATCGTTGCGATGGAAGACGGCGCGATCCGTGAGGTCGGAAAACACGACGAGCTGATGGAACGCCGGGGGCTCTATTACGAGATGGTGGAAAGGCAGAGGCAGTCCTTTGGGGAGGTGGCGGCGGTGGGGACGCCGGTGGCCGGATAGGAAGACGGGGGGAATTGAGGATTGCAAATTGGGGATTGCAAATTGCAAAATGGGGGAAGGGACGACAGGCGCGACGCGATTCTTGCTTTCGATTTGCAATTTGCAATATTTGCAATCCTCAATTTGCAATTTGCAATTCCCAGGATCCCCGGCCTGAAAACACCGCGTATTTTCAGATAGCCCTGCCGATCGATTACGATCTGGAGATGCCCAGCAGCCAAGTCCGCACCCGCCCGGAAGCGGTGATCCGCGCTCGCGAGATTCTTGTCGCGTTTCTCTTCACGTTCATGATCGCGCGCATGCTCGTGTATCTCATCATGGCCCGGAAGATTCCCGATCTGTACGCCCACGTTGGCGAGACCCACGTACACCACCTCAACTACGGCATTTTTCTGCTGAGCTTTGTCGGAGCGTTTCTGCTGCTGAGTCAGCCGAGAGGTGACGCGCTGACGATCGCGTCGCTGATGTACGGCGTCGGGTTGGCGCTGACGTTCGACGAATTCGGAATGTGGCTGCACCTGGGCGGCTCATACTGGCAGCGGGCGAGCTTTGACGCGGTGGTCATTATTGGCGCTTTGTTCGCACTCATCGCAGCCGCGCCGGCGCTGCGGCGGTTTCGCCCGCATCATTGGTTCACGGCGCTGGCGCTTCTGGTCTTCGTGGCGGGATTTGTGCTCACGGTGCATGTGTGGATGCGGCATGCGGAGAAGAACTGGGGGCCGCGGTTTGAGCATTTGGAGGCGGGTCAGCCGATGTGAGGAGGCGGGCGATCAGAACGATCGCAATTCCGGGAATCAGCCAGAGCATTCGACTCTCGATAAAGCCGAGCCAGAACAGGGGCGCTGCCGCTGCGACCGCGACGGCGCAGGTCGTCAATCCGCGGCGAGACGTTCCTCGCGGACAAATCCAGAGGTACGCGGGGAAAACCAGGCCGTAGAAGCCCATCAACGCTCTGTACATCGTTTCCGATGAAGTGCCGCCCACAACCAGTAAACAGCAAATCACCACCGAGACCTCGGCGGCCGCGCCGAGGACTGTTCCGAGGCACGTTGCCGGCGACCATTCCATCGCCAAAGACCGCGCGTGCGCGGCAATGGTAAACGCGCTTTGAACGCTCATGTGCAGCGCAATCACCCATGCGATCGGACCAGGCAGGACATGCAATTCTGATCGGCCCAACAGATGGGCGTACCAGAGTGTGAAGAGAATCATGGATGCAAAGCAACCGCCGAATCCCACCGCAAAGGCAACCTCGCCGCCGCGCGGGCTGGTGGCCTGGCGGGCGCGATGGAAGGTGAGATCGAGATAGGGATCGAGAAAAAATCCGACCACGCAAACCGGGGCGAGGCCGAGCAAGTTCGTCGCGGGTGCGTTGCCGAGGAGATGAACCTGCTGCATCGCCCATGGCACTCGCCACCGGACGAACGCAAACGCAATCAGAGAAGCACACAGGACCAGCCACGAGGTGACGATAGTCCATTGCTCACTGGCGAAGATGACGAGCAGGATCGCCAGGCTGACGGCGGTAATCGCAAAAGCGATCGGACCAATCAGCGATTGAATGATCCACGCGACAAAGAAGACGTGAAACAAAATGGTGACGGCCGAGAAAGCCGCGCAGGCCGCACGATGGCGATGGACGAACCGCCGGCTGCTCTGCGCGTCGGGCAGGATCTTGCCCATCGCGGCGGCGCCGATCACGTTGGGAATCGCAAAGACGAGGAATCCTGCGATGCCATAGTCGCGGACGAGCAGCACCGGCAGAAACATGCCGATGCACCACGTCCACGAAACACCGAGAAACGCAGACCAGGCGATACCGGAACGTGCGGGGCGCGACACGGTCAGGGGATTCCTTCCCCCTCCCCTGATAGTCCGGGGGAGGGCTGGGGTGGGGGGAATTTCGAGGACCAACGACGCCGGACGTTCAAAATCACCCTCACCCCTGCCCACTCCCGGGGTACCGGGAGAGGGGGTAAATCGCTCGAAGTTCTGAAAGGTCCTGCTATCGGGCTTTTCTCGCTTGTCTGTTCTTAATCTGCGACTTGGGGGTTACATGGAACGTTGCGACGGCCTGGCCGACGCGACGGTCGCGTTCGTTGGGACGGAATCCCTGCTGCTGCACTTCCAGATCGAGCGTGATATTGAACTCGCCGCCGGTGGCAAGCATCGCCGCGATGTTCTCCCGCGGGGTCATGCGATAGACGGCAGGACCGAGACAGGGGCGGAGGAACTTGTATTCCAAATGCTTGCAGACCACGGCGTAATCCCCGCCGCAGACGCCAAAGACATACATCCCGCCGGCGATCTCTGAGTTGGCCAGGAGTGCCCCGCCGGCCATGGCGCGGTACCAGTTGCGATTGAAACGACGGAACGGGAGCACCGCGGCAAAACTATTGGGATCGAACTGCTTCATCCGGATGCCGCTGAAGAACGCCAGCGGCAACCAGATCAGTGAACAGATGCTGTGCCAGAAATTATCGCGAACCGACAGCCGGCTGACGAACGCCTCGATCCGGTCGTAAAGCCTTTCCAGGCTGGAAGATTTCGCGGGCGACGGCGCCTGCGCTATGGGCGAGAAATCCTGCATTGAGGATGGGATGTCGACTTTTGTCATGGCTCGACTCGGCAGACCAAGTCGTATGTTTACCTTTTTTGAGTTCGTTAGACAATTCCAGAGAGTTATACGCCGAAAAATCCTAGACGGACGAAACGAGGGAAGAATTCCGGGGTCGAACGAGGGTTCAGGGTCTCAGGGTTCAGTGGCTCAGCTTTCCCCTGAACCCTGACACCCTGAACCCTCAGCTGAAGGCCGTCGAAGGGTCTGAGCCATATTTGTTGCGATCACCTTTCTGCCTCCCTCCGTCAATACCAACACACGCGGGCAGATCGGTTTGATCTGCCCGCGTGGGGTGTAATTCTCTCGCGCTCCGGAAGAGTGCGATTAGTGGCCGCCGCCGGCGCTTCCGCTGGAGCTGCCGCCGCTCTCGACGGCAAAAGCTCCGTCGTTGGAGTTGAACGTATCGAGGGCCTTGGATCCCTGGGCGGCGGGGACCGCGTACTTGACGTTGGGGCCGTCAACCAGGGCAATCTGCTCGTCCTTGAGACCCTTTGTCTTCAGATAAGAGCTGACCGAATCCTGCCGCTTGGCAAACGCGGGGTCGCTCTTGGGCAGATCGATGTAGACGGTCAGCGTCGTCGCCGATCCGGTGTCCGCGGCGAGCATGTAGTCCAGTTTCTTCATGCCCAGCGAGTTGAGCGCATCGCCGGTAAAGTGGACCGGGCGCAGCGTGCCGTCGGCGCGGGCGCCGTTGGCAACGGTGATCTCGATGAATTTTACTTCATCGTGATAGGTGCCGTCGGGGAGATACTCTTCTCCGTGGGCGTACCCTTTTTCCGCGTCGGTCTCCTGATGGGAGCAGCCGCCGGCAAGCGTCAGGGCGAAACCCGCGAGAATCCAATAAGTTGTACGGTTCTTCATGTTCATTTCTCACTTTCTGTCGGCATTTGATTGCGACGGCATCACTTCATCAGTTCACTATTCATCAAATTGATGATTGTCGGACCTACCAGCACGATGAACGTCGAGGGGAAGATGAACAAAACCAGCGGGAAGCTCATCTTGACCGACGCCTTGGCGGCGTTCTCCTCGGCGGCGCGCTGGCGGTTCTGACGCAGCGTATCGGAGTGCACGCGGAGCGCCGACGCGATGCTGGTGCCGAATCTGTCGGCTTGAATCAGCATCGCGGCCAGCGACTGCAGCGGCTCGTTGCCGGTGCGAACGCCCAGATTCCGCAGCGCCTCGCTTCGCGAGAGCCCGACGCGGGTTTCCATGTGCGCGATTCCCAGTTCGCGGCTGATGGCCGGGTGGGCGATCGTCAAATCGGTCGCGACGCGCTGCATGGCGCCGTCGACCGTCAGTCCCGCTTCCACGCAGACCACCAGGAGGTCGAGCGCATCGGCCAGGCCGTAGGTCAGGGCACGTTGATTATTCTTGATCTTGCTCTTGAGCCAGAATTGCGGCGCGATGTATCCGATGATCCCGCCGACCGCGAACCCGAGGATCGGCTTGTCGAGGTATGATCCCAAGCCATATCCGAGGGCCAGGCCCGCGCACAGGAAGATGACCTTGAACCCGGTGACCATCTTGATGGCCGAAGGGTTGTACATGCCGGCCCTGGCAAGGTTGGCGCGCATTCCCGACTGCTTTTCGCGGGTGTTGGGCATGAAGGGCTTGGCGGCGGCCTGCCCGACCTGCTCGACGACCTGGCGCATGGTCTTGCGCTGCTTGGGCTTGTCGTCGTCGTAGGCGCCGCTGCTGAGCCGATCCCGCAGCCGGTCGTCGCCCTTCCCGACCATCAGGCGGGTCAGAAAAAATCCGACCAGGGCAACCGCGCCCGCGAGGCAAATCATCAATAGGGTACTTTGGTCGTTCATACGCGCACCGTGGTAATCTTGTTAATCATCCAGAGCCCCGACATCTGCAGTCCAAACGCCAGCGCCAGCAGTTCCATTCCGCTCTTGGTGTGCAGCAACACGCCGCAATAGTCGGGATTGAGGAAGTAGCAGATGCAGAACATCACCGCGGGGAACGCCACCATGATGTAGCCGGTGAATCGTCCCTCGGCGGTCTTGGCTTTGACGTGTTGCTGAAGATGAATTCGGCCGCGAATCATGTTGCTGATGTTGTTGAGCACTTCCGACAGATCGCCGCCGGTCTGGCGCTGGATCAGCACCGAGGTGACGAAGAACGCGAAGTCCGTGGAGTTGACCCGCGTCGCGGCGCCCTTGAGCGCGTCCTCAAGCGACTGACCGAGGCTGTGCTGGTCGTAGGCGCGGCGAAATTCGTCGCTGAGCGGCTTGGGCAGCTCGTCGGCCATCATCTGCAGGCCGGTGCTCAAGCTATGACCGGCGCGCATGACGCGGGAGAGGAATTCCAGCGCCTCGGGAAGCTGCATATTGATAAGCTGCTGACGCTTACCTCGCTTGCGCGACACGAAGAAGAACGGCACATACGCGAAGAACGCTCCCGCCCCCAGCCCGATCCACGCGTTGCCGGAGATCAGCAGAGCGATCAGGAATGCCGCCACGATCAGCGAGACCACGACGGTGAGAAAGTTTTTCAGCTGAACATCGGGATACGCCTGGCTGAGAACGCTCTGCAGCTTGACGGCCCACGGCTTCTCGCGAAGAAATTCGGGCATCGCCTCGGTGGTGTTGCTGAGAATGATTGAGGGGCCGCGCTCCGTTGCCGCATCGCTTGATCCTTCGCCAGTCAGCCGGGCCTGGAGCTTCTTTTTTTCGCCGCCGCCGGCCATCAGACCCGTAGCCCACCAGACCAGAAGTCCGACGCAGGCCGCGATCATCAGGGGCATCATCATGCCGTCCATAGGTTGCCTCGATCTCTCTTAGGTTTCCAAAACACGCCGTTGGAACATGTCCGCCGGCAAACGCAGGCCGCGCGATTCGATTCGATCCAGGACGCGCGGCCGGATGCCGCAGGCCATGAATTTGCCCAGGGCATGACCGTCGGGATCCACGCCGGCCTGCTCGAAGAGGAACAGATCGTGCATCTGGATCTGATCCCCTTCCATGCCGGTGATCTCCGTGACGAATACGACCTTTCGCTTCCCGCCCGTGAGCCGCCGCGCCTGCACGATGATGTTGATGGCGCTGGCGACCTGCGAGCGAAGCGCCCGCACCGGGATGTCATATCCGGCCATCGCGATCATGACTTCCAGGCGGGCCATGGCATCGCGCGGAGTGTTCGCGTGAATGGTGGTCATCGATCCATCGTGGCCGGTGTTCATCGCCTGCAGCATGTCCAGCGTTTCGGGACCCCGGCACTCGCCGATGATGATCCGGTCGGGACGCATGCGCAGACAGTTTTTGACAAGGTCCCGCTGGGTGACTTCACCCTTGCCTTCAAGGTTCATCGGGCGCGTTTCCAGGCGCACGACGTGCGGCTGCTGGAGCTGCAATTCCGCGGCATCTTCGATGGTGATCACGCGTTCGTCGGCAGGGATGTAGCGCGACATCACGTTCAGCAGCGTGGTCTTGCCGGAGCCAGTGCCTCCGCTGATGAGGATGTTGCAACGCGCCTGCGCCGCGGCCGCGAGAAACTCCATCACGGCCTGCGGAAACGCTCCGTGGCGGATGAGATCCTCGGGCTGCATCGGCTTGCCGCCGAAGCGGCGAATCGACATGGCCGGCCCATCGAGCGCCAATGGCGGGATGATCGCGTTGACGCGGCTCCCGTCCTGCAGACGGGCGTCGACCATCGGGCTGGTTTCGTCGATGCGGCGCCCGACCAGGCCGACGATGCGATCGATGATCTGCCGCAAATGCTGGTTGTCGCGAAAGCGCACTTCCGACAGTTCGATGCGACCCTTCCGCTCAATGTAGATTCGGTCGCAGCGGTTGATCATGATGTCGGCGATGCTCGGATCCTTCAGAAGCGTCTCGAGCGGACCAAGACCCAGGGTCTCGTCCATGATGTCTTCCATCAGCTTTTCCTGGTCGGCGCTGTTGAGCAGTCCCTTCTCGGACTGACACAATTCGCGCACCAGCGAGCGGACTTCGCCTCGCACCGTTTCCGGCGGAAGAGAGCGGATGTTTTGCACGTCCAGACGCGTGACCAGCGTCTGATGGATGCGGACCTTGAGCTGGCCCAGATAGATCTGCCGTTCCGAAAGCTGCGGCGTTGCGATCAGCGGCGCCGAGGCGCGCGCTGGAGTATTCACGGGGGCTGGAGGCGCGACGATCGGCGCCGGGCTCTTTCCGCCGCTGAAGAGTGGTGAGGGGGCGGCCGGCGCAGGGGGCGGCGTCGCCACCGCAGCCGCGTTACCGCTTTTTGAAAACAATCCCATACGTACCTCGATCGCAGGTTGAGCAGATCTTTGCCACTAGTTCTGACTTACTCGGCCGTTCAACGACCCTGCCAGTTCGCTAAGACTGGTGCTGATGTCCGCCTTGGGCGCTCTGAGGACGACCGGCTCGCCGAAATTGATCGCGCCGATGGCGTTCTTGAAATCGTTGGGGATCATCCACGAGATCTTCAGTCCCAGCGCTCTCTCGACTTCCGCCGGCTCGATGTCGCATCCCTTCTTCACGTACCGGTTCACAACGATCTGGATCTTGTCGGCCTCGACGCCCATCCGGCGCAGGGCCCCGACAAACCGTTCGGCGTTCTTGGCGCTGGGAACGTTGAGCTGCATCACCAGGAGATTGATCTCCGCTGCCGCCAGAGTCGTCGTGTAGATCGGATCGATGCTCATCAGCGAGTCGATCACCACGTAATCGAAGATACGCCCCAGGACGCCCAGCAGCCGCGACGTGCCGGCGGCATTCACCCGCTGCGTGTCCTCCGGCAATTCGGGACGCGCCAGCAACGCGACGCCGCTCTTGGCGTGAATGGTCAGGGCGTTGTCGAGCAATTGCTTGTCCACCTTCTCCGCCGAGTCCATCACGTCCGCCAGCGTGTAGCGCGGTCGCGTGTCAAACGAACTGGCAACCGTGCCGCGCATCAAGTCCAGATCGATCAGTGCCGTTTTTCCCGTCTTCGCCATGGCAGCAGCGACATTGCACGCGACCGTCGTCGATCCGCATCCGCCGATGGTCGGGATCACGTGCACGACTTTCGCGCGTTTCCCCATTCCTATGCCGTTCGCGACGCGCTCGATCGCCGCATTCAGCTTGTCCTCACTCATCGGGAGCGGGATAAACTCCTTCACTCCCAGGTGCATCGCCTCCATCAGCAGGTTGGGGTCGAGCACCTGCGACATGACGAAGAAGCTGACCGTCGGATACTGCCGCGGGAGACTTCCCAGCTTCCGCAGCGTCTCGTGTGCGGCAGGGTCGAGATTCACGATCACCAGTTGTGGTGCATCCGATCGGCTCAGCAGGGCGCCAAGCTGCTCGATGCCCGACAACTGTGCGACCGCGTGGAGGCCGGTCCGGGAGAGGAAACTCGCCAACTCCTGGCGGTTTCCCGGCTCCGGATCCAAGACTGCACAATTGAGCTGCACGTACATGAGCGTTCCCTCGCGGCAACCCACGCCACTTTGCGCGGGTGCATAACCCGAGTCCCTTTTACTTCGCCTCGGACGTATCAGTCTGAGCCACCGGCGCGAACCCATGCTTCCCGTGGATGGTCGCAACCGGGCCGGTCGTCGCCAGCGCCTTGGGCGGTTTGTCGTTGATGGTCGCCGGTCCGCCCAGATCCTGGTTCAGGAGCACTTCGGCTTCGGTCGGGTAGCGCCAGTGCTCGCCGGGGACCGAGGGGATCTGGTCGGGGTTCAACCCGCCCGCAAGATACGGGGTCACCAGCACCACCAGCTCGGTTTCGTTCCGCTGGTACTGCACGGAGCGAAAGAGCGCTCCAAGCACCGGCATATCCCCCAGCAGCGGCGTCACGGACTTGTTGGCGCTGACGTTGTTCTGCAGCAAGCCGGCCAGCGCGAAGGTCTGACCTTCGCTGAGTTCGACGGTGGTCTGCAGCCGGCGTTCGGTCAGGGCCGGGACCGACGCTCCGGTTCCGGGAATCGCCAGGGCGTGCGAGTAGTCAAGTTCGCTGACCTCCGGCGCGGCCTTAAGGCGGATGCGTCCGTCGCCCATGACGATGGGGAGGAAGCTGAGACGCACGCCGAATTCCTTGTAATCGATGGTGATCGTCGAGCCGCCCGAACCGGGCTGCGGGACCGGAATTGGAATTTCACCACCGGCCAGAAAGCTGGCTTCCTGTCCGCTCATCGCCATGAGGTTTGGCTCGGCCAGATCGCGGACCAGGCCGTTGCTGCGTAGCGCCTGGAGGAACAGCTCGAACTTCACATTGCCCACTCCGCCGGATCCAAAGAGATTCGCCAGCGGATTGACCCCGGCCGGGCTTCCCTCTGCCAGCGCCCCGATCGGGCTGCTGCCGGGACCGCTGTTGATACCCGCGGTAAATGAGCCGTCGGTGGCGAAGGCGTTAAAGCCCAGATTGGTGGTGAGCTGGCGCGATACTTCCGCGAAGCGCACCTTCAGCACAACCTGCTGTCCGCCGGAGACCTCCAGCAGGTTGACGACCTGCGGCGAATATCCCGCGGCAAGCAGCGCCATCTGCTGGGCGACCTGCAGGCTCGGCGCGCGTCCGCGAAGGATCACCGCGTTGCCCGCCGCGGTGGCTTCAACGGCAGCGTCGGGGAAGCTCTTGACGAACTGCTCCTTGAGCGTGTCGAGATCGATGACCACCTGCACTTCGATCGTCTGCGAGTGATCCGCGTCATCCCAGAGAATGATCTGCGTGGCCCCCGCCTTCTTGGCGAGGATGAGCATCTCCGACGGCCCGACCAGATTGACGTCGGCAATGTCGGGCGAAGCAACGCTCACGCGGCGCAGCAGCACCTTGGTATGAAGCACCACGCTCTTGTTGACCGTGAGCTTCAGCGCGCCCTGGTCGTTGAGACCGTCGCTGACGAGCGACTCGGCCGGCTGGGTGGTTGAGGGTGGCGCGTCTGCTGCCGCCGCGGAGCAGAAGAGGGCCGCGAGCAGACCCGCCAGCGGGGCGGTCCGACGCAGAGTGAGCCAGGTGCGGGAGGTGGTGCTGTTCATGGGAGAGCTTCCTTATCGCGTAGCCTTGGGATGAAGCGAAAGATCGCTGTTATTGCGGATTTGCGAACTTCTGAGGCGTATCCGTCATGGTGTTGGGAGTCGGCGCGGGGAACTGAAAGTCCACGTTGCTCACGGCGCCGGCTCGGATGACTTCGGTCGTGTGATGAATGCGCGCCGACGAGTACTCGGGCGCCGCGGGGGATTTCTGAGTCGTCGGGCCGGTGAGCGAGGCATTTAACGCAGGAGTCGGCTGCTCGTCGGTCTGTGCATGTCCGCGAAGCTCAACGAAGCTGACGCCTTCACTGTCATTGCGGCTCTTGTCGCCGGCGCCTCGCAGCACCATGCGGCATCGCGATGTATTGGTCGCCAGCTCGATCAGCTCGGCATTGTGAGGCGTGGCGAGCATCGTCACGGTGCGGTAGCCGGTGTCCTTTTCCCCTTCAGCGCGCTGGCGCTGAGGCGCTGACCCACCGCGACGATCGGAACATCCTGGGCGATGGTGCGGGCGATCATGTGATCGTTGTCCACGCCGAGCGTCGAGACGATGTCGACGTGGCAGCCGGGCGTGAGGAGGCCGGCAACGCTGCTGGTCTCGTTGACGTCCACGGAAATCGCGCGCATGCCCGTCGGCACGAGGGAGGCCAGACCTGCCGGCGATCCCTTCATCGCCAGGGAATCTCCGCGTACCGCCTGCCCGGCGAACAGCGGAGCCAGCGTGACGCGGCCGACGAGGCTGTCGACCGAAGAGCTGGTTTCCGGCGGCATGGTTTCGCCGGGAATGCGCGTCACATCCAGGAGCTCGGGCGTCAGGGCGGTGCCCGGTCCGATCGGCTCCTTGGCGACAACCACCTGCACGGTCTTCGTGTCAGGGACCGCGTTCTTCTTCGCGGAAATGTCATGCGCGATCTTTGCTGCCACGAGCCCCAGCCCAATGGCGGCGACGAGAGGAATCGACTGCTTCAGGTTCATATAGTGTTCTCCGATGCGGCGGCAATTGCCGTCACTGTCAAGTTCGGTCAGACGGTCTGCACGGTTTAAGTGGATGAGAGAATTTCGGTAACTTTCTGGTTATCAGTCCGAACGCCTCGGCAAGGGCACGCAGCGTCCGGAAAAAAACGAAGCCCGCGGTCTGTTGCGGGCGTTCTGAAAAATGAATGAGCGAAAAGACGGAGCGGCAAAAAGCTATTCGTGGCGCATCACCGCGGTACCTGTCACGATCTTGCTGCCACCGATCAGATTCATCGGGCGGAATCCCGCGCCGATCGTGCTCCAGGTCGCTGACACGCTCACTTGCAGCGCGTCGCCGCTCGACACCGCCGCGAGCCCGGCGTCGGTTGTAATCGTTGTGCCGGTGGTGGAATCGGTGACTGCAAACGAATACCTGCTGGTATTGCTGAATCCCGCCGCCGACATGGCGTTCTGCACGGCAGTGGTAATGCTCGTGGTGTAGGTCGCGCCCGAGACGATTCCTGCGCAAGCGCCCTCCCTGGCGGCGCCCTGCATGGTGTTCTTCACGAAGAAGTAGTAGCCAAACTCGACCATTCCGAAGGTCAGATTGACCAGGATGGCCAGCGTCAGCGCCAGCTCGAGCGTGGCCGCCGCGCGACGCGGCGCCGGCCGTTTGCAGCTCGGAGGACTTTGCACGATGGATGATGGATTGAAATGACCCATGTCAGACGACTCCCTCTATCTCTATTGCGTGGCCAGCATCACGAGCAAGGCCAGAAGAACCGGAACGGCAAACGGCAAGTATCGATCCAGGCTCCGGCACGATTGCCCGGTGGCCACGGCGTGATCGACTCCGACATCCTGAAGGTGCACCAGGTTGATCGTCAGCACGGTCGTGTTGGTCAGAAGCGTACGGAGCCGTCCCTGATAGACGGCCTGTGTCAGCACAATGACCATTCCGATAACCTGGGTGATCGCAAAGACCGCGACAACCGGCATCGGGCCGACCCACGCTCCCACGCCGGCCATGATTTTCACATCGCCTCCCAGCATCGCGCCGATCGCGAACATCAGGAAGCTTAAAGCGAATCCGGTCATCATTCCGGTCAGGGAAGCCAGGGGCCCCACCGTGCGCATCGAGAAAAAGCTCTGCGCCACTCCGGCGATGACCATCGAGAAGGTCAGCCAGTTGGGAATGCGCCGGGCCCGCAGATCGGTGATCGCCGCCGTCGCGATCATCGCGATCAGTGGAGCGTACTTGATGACAATGGCGGCTCTGATCATGGATCGCTGTCCGGAGTAATTCGGTTTACATCGAGGAATTGACCGAAGTCCAACGCGCCATCACCTTGGTGCCGAACGCGGCAATCGTGGTGATGGTCGCAACGATAATGAGCCCCGCGATGAGGACGTATTCGATGACCTCTCCGCCGTGCTCCTCGACAAGAAGCCTGCGCAAAAGTGTGCGTTTAGATGGTTCCATGACATCTCCTCAGATAGACCGCGACGTCGCTGTCACGGCGAAACCACAGGCCCGGGCCGGCGGGATTGCCGGCTCCGGGCCTCGAGGTCTGCTCAGCCCCCGACGCGGGGACCAGAACTCCCCAGGATCGAGAACCCCGAGGCCCTGGTGCGTTTGGTGGCTGATTACATGGAGCTGTTCAGCGAGGTCCACCGGGCCAGGACCTTGGTCCCAACGGAGGTGATAGCCGCGATCGCTGCAACAACGATCAAACCGGCGATCAGGGCGTACTCGAGAACTTCGCCGCCCTGCTCGTCTTTGACCAACTTCGACAAAAGATTCATCGCCTTCATGATGCTCTCCTAAAGTAAGGCGACCTGTTGTCTCGCGCCGGCAACATACCGAAGGCCGCAGCTCAAAGCCGAGCGCCTTTACCCGGCCCAACGGGCCGAGTCCTCACGAGTGCTATCCCCTGCGGGATCCGCCGGCCGTGCCCACACGCACTTCCGCTCGGAGCAAATCCGCCGCGGATAGCCCGCGGAACCGGTTCTGCTTGCACTGATCTAATCGGATGGAGAGTTGTGCCGCTTAAGGCGGACTGGAGGATTGTGGCGAGCTGATGGTTATCGGGACAAAGCGTTTTTGACGCCGCGAACACGCTTGTCCGGTAATCGCGGCCCTTCCAAGACTCCTTCGCGGATCGGGTGCGAGGATCCCATCTGAATTACGAAATATTTTTTGATTTTCTTCAATTACCCGAGGCGAGCTTGAGGCGAATCTGCTCCTGCACCATTTTCGGGTTCAGGCCCTTCGTCTGCTTCATCACCATACCGACCACAGCTCCCAGCGCGCTCTGGCGTCCGGCCTTGTAGTCCTGCAGCGCCTTGGGGTTCTGCGCGATCACTGCCTCGATCGCCGCATTGATGGCGCTGCTGTCGCTCACCTGCAGCAGACCGAGCGATGCCGCAAGCGCGACAATGTCGCTCGACTGCGGGTTGAGCGCGTCGAGCAGCGGAAGCGCGCTGCTGGGCGCGAGCTGATTCTGATCGATCATTAGCGCTACCCGGCTCAAGGCGGCTGGAGCGATGCCGAGCGCCGCAACCTGCAGCTGCCGGCGATTGGCGATTTGCGTCAATACATGAATGACCAGATTCGAGGCCCGACGCGGGCTGGCGCCCAGGCGGACGGACTCATCGAAGTAATCCCCGATTCCCCGCTCGCCGGCGAGAATTCCCGCATCGGCCGGGGAAAGCCCCAGTGCGTCAATGTATCGCTGGCGGCGGACCGTCGGCAGTTCGCCAATCTGTGCGGTGAGTTCTGAAAGCCATGCATCGCTCACTTCGACCGGGCACAGGTCCGGATCGGGAAAATACCGGTAGTCGCCCGAGTCCTCCTTATAACGTTGAAAATACGTCGACTCCGTTGCTTCGTCCCAGCCGTAGGTGCTCTTGCGGCCCAGCGAACCCGATTCCTCCCAGACGCGAATCTGCCGGCGCACCTCGCTGTCGGTCGCGCGCTCCAAAACACTGAAACTGTTGAGGTTCTTGATCTCGGTAATCGCGGTTTTGAACACCTGCCCCTGTTCATCTGTGATGTGCACATTGATATTCGGCTCAAATCGCATGTGCCCCATTTGCATCTGTCCCCGGCTCACCCCCAGAAACTGCACGATCTTCTGCAACTCCTGGCCAAACGCCGCCACCTCCTTGCCGCTGGAAAGATCCGGCTCCGTGACAATCTCCAGTAATGGCGTTCCCGCCCGATTCAAATCCACAATGCTGTAGTCGATCCGATAACCCCCGGGCGCATCGTGCAGCAGCTTCCCCGCGTCTTCCTCCAGATGCGCGCGACGAATCCGAACCGTTTTGATTGACCCATCATCCATCGGTAGTGAAAACGTTCCTTCACAGCAAAGCGGAAGGTCGTACTGGCTGATCTGATAATTCTTCGGAAGATCGGGGTAATAATAGCTTTTCCGATCCCATTTCGTGTGCCGGGCGATTCTGCACCCCAGCGCCAATCCCGCTTTGATCGCGTATTCGACCGCCTTGCGATTCATCACCGGCAGTACGCCCGGTAACCCCAGAACCTGTTCATCCACCTGCGTGTTAGGCTCCCCGCCGAATCCATTCGCCGCGCCGGTGAACATCTTGCTTTGCGTGTCGAGCTGGACATGAATTTCCATGCCGACCAGAATGCGGAAGGATTTGCAGGTCTGTGGGTGCATAACCGCAGTCTACCCGGACCAAGCCGATGAACAGTTCGAGCGAATCAATGCATTTTCTGCCGAGCCGCAGGCATACGCTTAAGGAAGGACCCGTTACCCAGGCAGTACAACTCTGGAATAGCAAGGTCAGGGCAGATCTTCCGGGCCAGGAAATCGTTGATTTCACGATGCCGTGGGACGGCCGAGGTTTGGTTGTTCGCTGGATTTACATAGACGCTGTGCTTACCTCGATCACGCGCCTCAAGGTGGCGGATCAAATCGACCCGTTTCATGCGGCGTCCGGCTCGAACGGCTCGCGGGTAACAGTTCGCCCGATGAGCGACCGTTCTGCCAGTTCGCGGTTAGCTTCAAGTACGAGGGAAACCGCCTCGCGCAAATTCTCTCGCGCTTCATGCAAAGTGTCGCCTTGCGTATTCGCCCCAGGCAGTTCCTCCACAAAAGCGATATAGCCTTCCTGAACCCGTTGATAGACGGCTGTCATTTTCACGATGTCACTCCTCAACTCCAATCCCTGATAATTGCACCATTGGCGCCCACAGCCAGCGGCTGGGAACAGCATAGTAGCGTGCTCGCAGCCAAAAGAGGCTCGGCTGATTCGCGTCACACCACCCGGACTTCCACAACGCCCGGCTTTACGACGCCCTTCCGCTCGATCGCGAGATTGTGGGCGGTGTCGTAGTGACGTACGAGCACCGACCAGTCAAAGAGCTCGCCTAATCGCTCGACGTTGTTGCGCAGCTCGATGCGCTGCCGGCGGCTCAATTGCAAAAATTTCATGAGATGATCGGCAAGCTGATTCACGGCGTCGTCGAAGCTGCGATACCGCCGATCGAGCACGAGGATGCCGCGCTCGTTGTGGTTTTCCACATGACGCCGAGTGTAGGCGCCGAAGCCGCTGAGATCGCTGGTGACCGCGGGCAGCCCCAGCGCGATCGACTCCATCGGTGTGTAGCCCCACGGCTCGTAATAGCTGGGGAAAATTCCCATATGGCAGCCACGAACAAACTGGTCGTAATCGAGGCTGAGCACCGGACTCGTCGCCGTCACGAAATCGGGATGGAACACGACCTTGACCGGATCGCTGGCGTGATTGAACAGCCAGCGGTGCCGCAGATGCTTGAGAACCGGATCGCCGGCGTCGTCCTGCATGTCGTGCGTCACAATCAGGGGCTGGCGGTTGGTTCGCCAGGCATGCACGGCACGCTTCAGCCGAACTTGCGAGTCTTCGGGCAGAAGTTCCGCGAACGTCGGCATCCGATGCGTCGCGGCAGAGTAAAACAGCCGCTGCCCCATCTGCTCGGTCACCTGATCGCACGTGTGACGCAGATCGTCAAACATCGATTGGTTCTGCAGCACGCTTACATTGATGTGCTTCACCGCCGCCTTGGTGATGATGAACGCGACGACAGTCGGCGGGTTCGACATCTGCCGCAGCCGGCGGTTCAGCTCGGCCAGCGCCTCAATGTAGAGGTCCATGCCCTTATTGCGATATTCGTAGCGGCCGCTGGTAAAAAGGTAAATCGTGTTATCCAGATCGAACGAATAACTCGGAAAGAAATGCCCCATCACGAAAGCGTGAATCCGTTCCTTGTATTCCTGGTGCAGATACTGGAACTCGTGCGGTGCGGCAAAGCGGCGAATGTTCAGCCCGTTGGGCATGATCACGTCGGCTTCCCGCCCCAGCAGCTTGGAGGCTTCGAAAGCCGTCACCTCGCTGACCGTCGAAAAGACTGTCGCCGCGTGTGCGGCCGCCTTCTCGATCGCGAAGCGCGACAGAATGTTGTATTTCCGCGCCTCGGCCTCGGGATCGAGGAACGGAAGATGATCGTAAAAATGCGGATTTTCCGAAGCGATGTACCGCCCCAGCAGCGTCGCATGCGTCGTGAACACCGTCGCGACGGGAATCTTCAGATGCGCGATGCGAGGCACGGCGACGCCGGCCATCCATTCGTGGAAGTGCGCCAGGATCGGGCGGTCCTTCACCACGCCGGTGAGCTGGCGGAAAAATTCTGCCACGGCAAATCCGAACGCCACCACCTCGTTCACCTCGCCGTCACCGGCATTGGTCGCGATGCCGTGCTGCTCCCACAGCAAATATTTGTCATTATCAAGTGAAGCGTATCGGGCGCGGTAGTCGAGGAGGATCACGCGGGGGCGTCCGTCGATCAGCCAGCGGCCGAAGTAACACGGCAGACCCGAGTCGCGCAGCCGCGTGAGCGTCTCCTTGATCGAGCCGTAGGCGGGTTGTTCTTCAAATTCGAGCGGCGCGGTATTCGGGTTGTAAGGACCGACCAGGCAGTAGCGATCGCCCCATCGCTCCAGCATCGCCCCTGCCTTGGATCGCAGCACGGTATAGATCCCGCCCAGTTGCCAGCAGACCTCCCACGCGATCTCAAACAGCAGCGGGGGCTGCTGCGGAACCACCACCGCCGGTTCCGGCGGCAGCGGCGTCTCGGGTTCGAGGCGGGGCTCTTCTTCGGATGCAGCAACTTCCCGATACATCGGGGCAGATGCGTGCGAGGCTGAGTCATCCGCCGTCGGCTGCGCCGGAACCGGATCATGTCCGACCCCTGGGCTCACGTCGGGAATGATCACGCGGGCCGGAGCCGAGCTCCGGCCGCGGCCCAAATTTTTTTCCGGATTACGCGTCCCGCCAGTTCGTTGTCCTTGCCTCGCCATGACACCTATTATGCCTCCGCGCGCCTGTTCATATCAATCTTCATCTACGTCCGCATAATTCCCACGGGGCCGGTATGATGCGGCCGGTGCAAGAGCCCCCAGATTGCCACAAAGGCCCCGGGTCGCAATCAATCTCCCGGCCTGCTCCGAAGAAGTTCTCGGTCCTAAGATGAATGGAACAGTCCAATGACCCAGATTGACACCACCATCGAAAAGTCGCCGCCGCAGGGGGCCAATCCTCCACCTGCGCAGCCGCCACGCATTCCCGCGATGGCTCCGGCCAAGGAAGCCGAATTCAATCGGATTCAGATCGACTTCCGCAGGCCGATGCCGCTGCCAAAAGTGCGAGGTCCGGTCATCGACTTTCACTGCCACCTTTTCGCCGCCCGCCACGGCAAAGACTGGTTCGAGGCAGCGGAGCACTATGGAATCGACTGCTTTGTCACGATGACCCCGCTTGAGGAAGTTCTCGGACTTGCCCGCGATTGGCCGGGTCGAGTGCAGTTCATCACCATCCCGCGCTGGCAGGACACCTCGACAAACTGGATCGACAACTGGCTGCAACGCCTCGAAGCGTTTTACAACCTTGGCAGCCGAATCGTGAAGTTTCACTGCGCCCCCGGAACGATGGTGATGCGCGGCCTGCGGCTCGACGCGCCGCAATACCAACCGGTGTTCCGCGAAATCATCGCACGCAAGATGGCGGTGATGACACATATCGGCGACCCCGATCTCTGGTATCACGGCAAATACACCGACACCGCGAAGTACGGCACGCGTGAAGAACACTACAAAATGTGGGAGGACATGCTTGCCGCCTATCCACATCTTCCCTGGTGCGGCGCCCATCTTGGCGGCAATCCGGAAAACCTCCCGCGGCTTCAGGAGTTGCTCGACAAATTTCCCAATCTCGTGCTCGATTGCAGCGCGACCCGCTGGATGGCCCGGGAAGTGAGCGTTCGTCGGGACGCCGCCCGCGAGTTTTTCATTCGCAATCAGGATCGGATTCTCTGGGGCTCCGACCAGGTGAGTGGCGACGACCGCCGATTCGACTTTCTCGCCAGCCGCTGGTGGACGCACCGCAAGCTGTGGGAAACCGCCTACGTCGGCCCTTCGCCGATTCTCGATCCGGATCTTCCCGCGGATGCGCAGCCCGAGCTTCGCGGACTGGCGCTGCCGGACGATGTTCTCCAGAAGTTGTATCACGACAACGCCCAGCGATTTCTGACCCGGCTCGGAACGCCCTTTGGCTGAACCCACTTCCCCCCGCGCTGGTCGTCGCCTTCAGGGAAAAAGATGTCATCGCGGCAAGATGGCGCGAGCCCTCCCGAAGAGCACGGAATTGAACACTCGTCCGGCGATAATCCGAGCTTGAAGAGTGGTGCGATTGTCCAAAGCGGAGCCGCGCACGAAGCGTACTCGCGCAGTAAGCGGAAGCATTTGTGCTGCGCAGCAAGCGGAAGCATCCCCGAGGTGCTCGCGCGGTCAGCGGGCGGCGCAAGCGGTATTTAGACTCAAACCCCGCTTACTCCGCGAGTACGCTGCGTGCGCGGCTCTATAGGTTTCCGTTCGTTCGTCCATCGTAAAACGCCATGGGCGCGCCCTGTCGATTCAGCGTGTAATCGATCTTTTCCGCCACTGTTGCTTCATCGAACAGATGCAGCGTGCTGCCGTGGCGGGTCCAACGTCTTCGATCCGCGTCGTCGAAGCCCGCCCGGGTCAATTCGCGAGACGCCGCGGCCTTCAGGTCGCTCATCACGCGGTCCGGATCGCGATCGACAGCAACCACGATATGTACGTGGTTGCTCCGAACATGCACCGCAAGTAACTGCCAGCCCTTCGCCCGGCATAGCCGGACGATCGCATCCCGCACGATTTCGCGCTCACTGGGCCTCATCGTGTAGGTCGCCTGCTTCAACTTCTGGCGTGACTGCGTTTCGCGACCTTCATCCGGCTCAACAAATGGCATCCCGTATTGATTGTGTTCGCGATCAACGGAGCCTTTGCCCTTGGACGTACCATGCAGCCACGTGCCGTAGGTCGAAAACGTGATGAAGTACGCCAGCGCCACGCGTCAATTCCAAGAAAAGGGGATTCCGCAAAGTCCTCCAAGGAGGATACACAAGCCCCCCCGCCCCACAAATGAGCCGCGCACGAAGGGTACCCCCGCAGTAAGCGGAAGCATGATCCGGTACCCCCGCAGTAAGCGGAAGCATGATCCGGTACCCCCGCAGTAAGCGGAAGCATGATCCGTACTAAACGCTCTCGCTGAAGGGTAATTGCGCATCTTATTGCACACGCGCCCCTCTCCGCCGATCATTCCCTGGAATGAACCGGACCATCGCGCTCCTGAGCGTCCTGCTGATACCCGCCCTCAATTCATTTGCCGGCCCGCTCGTCTATCAGGGAACAGACGGGCCGGGCAAAGGAAAGCAGATTGTCTTCATCGCCAGCGACCCCGAATATCATTCGGAGGAATCGCTGCCGGCGCTGGCCCGCATTCTCGCCAAACATTATGGCTTCACCTGCGCGGTCCTCTTCGGCGTCGATCCCGCGACCGGCGTACTCAAGCCGGGCAATCCCAACATCCCCGGGACCGACGCGCTGAAGACCGCCGATCTGATGGTGATTTTCACGCGCTTCCAAACGCTCCCGCCGGAGCAGATGCAGCCTATCGTCGATTACCTCAAACGCGGCGGTCCCGTCATCGGGATGCGCACCGCGACCCACGCGTTCAGGTACCCGAAAGACAGCGCCTTCGCGAAGTATGACTATCAGAATAAGGATCCGGACTTCACCGGTGGCTTCGGCCGCCAGGTCCTCGGCGAGACGTGGGTCGGACATTACGGCCCCAACCACAAATCGAGCACCCGGCTCGATATCGTCCCGGACCAGGCTGCGCACCCGGTCCTGATCGGCGTGAAAAATGCATGGGCCGAAGTCGGCGCCTACAACGCCAATCCGATCGAAGGCAGTGAGATTCTGCTGATGGCCCAGCCGTTGATCGGGATGACTCCCGACTCGCCGGTCGATCCGACCAAGAAGCCGATGCCCGGCGCATGGGTCCGAACCTATAAGAGTGAAGCAGGCAAAGAGGGCCGCGTGTTCACCACCACCTGCGGCGGTTCGGGCGACTTGATCAACGATGGATTTCGCCGCCTGCTGGTCAATGCCGCGTTCTGGGCAGTCGGGCTGGAATCCGCCATTAAGCCCGATGCCGACATCAGCTTCGTCGGCCCCTACCGCCCGACATGGAACGGCAAAACCAAGCGTGCCGCCGGCGTGAAGCCGGAGGATCTCGCCGGGTGGGATTCGCCGATTCTGCCGGAGAGACTTGGGGGCAAGTAACTCTCGACGTTCTCCATTCAGCGCCGATGGACGCCTGTCGGCGACCCAGCTAAAATTCCGAAATTCGGATCGAGAACTCCCGTGACGCAACAAGCCGCTCCATGGACCCCAGGATATCTCCCTCAGGTTGAAAGCCTGATCAAGAATCATCGCGATCTGAAATCGGAGCCGTTGCTGCTGGCAATTTTGTATGCTCCGTCGCGCGATGCGGGTGATGTTTTTGTGTTTGAGGTCATCGAAAATTTTGGAAGCAACTCGATCGATCCTGACGGAGAACTCTTCGAAGTGTCGTTCCACTCCACTGCCGACTTCCCGCTCCCTGCAGGCCATAAGCTCCACTTAATTTTGAGCAATCCTGAAGAATTGCGCGCGGGCGTGCGCGATCGTTGGCCATTGGTCGAGGAACTTCGGCAGGCGGTGCGCGATGACCGCGCGCGCGTTCTTTGGGTTGATCCCCAGCATCGCGGCCTTCTCGAGCTGATCGATGGCTGAGCCCGGTGCTTCCGTTTGGTGGCAGCAGGCGGATGCCGACCGGCGCGCGGCACTGCGCGTGTTCGACCCTCCCGATCCTCGTACATTTTGCCAGGCGATCGCCAAGCAGCAACAGGCCGTGGAGAAGGCGATCAAAGCCCTCGCGTCCGCGGTGCGCGATGCGAGCCTGGCATCGATACGCATCAAATTCACTCATGACGTGGATAAGCTGCTGAACGCGTTGAATCGATTGCACCGTCCAACAGGCGAAAACGCCGCGGTTCAATCGCGAATCCATCGACTCTTCTCTCCGCGATGGGAAAGCGAGATCGGTGCCCTAATGGCGCTGGCGCCAAGAGCACGGGCCGACGAAGAACCGCTCTTGCCGCGGAATACAGAGTATCCTTACCAGAACCTCGATGGGAGCTGGCGCGCTCCGGCAGAGTCGGGATCATTTTCCGATACTGATGTCCGCCGCTTTCAGGTACTCGCCGACCATATCGTCTACGGAACCGAGAGGCTCATCTCAGCGATTCAACGTGCGCCATGAAATCGCCCCTCGTTCTTGTTTCGCCGCAGACTCGCGCCGGCCATGCCGCCACTCAGGGGTAATTTTCCTCGCGCCGGTCGACTCCGCCACTCCCGCAATCTGAGTTACGTCTGATCGCGCGACGCACCCGCTCCGCCCGATCGCACCCCTTCACATCGGCTCGGCCGCCACGGTCTGATCGTACACCTTCAGCAGCTTGCTCTTGTCAAAGATCATTTCCTGACGCGTGAGCCCGACGATGTCGTACACATGCGTCAACTCGATGGCGTCGACTGGGCAGGCTTCCTCGCACATGCCGCAGTAGATGCAGCGCAACTCATCGATGTCGAACTTGGCAGGATATTTTTCGCGATCGGGCCAGGGGGATTCTTCAGCTTCGATGTGAATGCACTTCGCCGGGCACGCGGTGGAGCACATGAAGCAGGCGACGCACTTCACGCGCCCCTCTTCGTCTTTGTTCAACCGATGCACGCCGCGATAGGTCTGCTGCAGCATGCCGCCCTTTTCAACTGGCAGGTCTTCACGCTTTTCCTCGGGGTATTGAATAACGCGGTCCTTCCCAAGCGCGACCACTTTGAACATGTGCTTCATCGTTGTTCCCAGCCCGATCAGCACCTGCGGCAGATAGAATGTATCCGACAGCGACAGGGTGGGTTCTTCGAGGACCTTGATATCAGCGTCTTTCATGGGATTTCCGATTCTAATGATCCCGCGCGACGACCGCGCTCTCGACTCCCGTTTAGCGGCCGCCCGAAGGGCCGTGTTCTAACCGCACGAGCACAACAGTCGCGCGTCTTTGTTCAGCACCTTACGACGCCGGCAGCGGCGTCCGCGCGTACCTGCTGTTCGGAATCAAAATCTTCCGATTCGTCTCCGGCGGCGGCGGAAGCTTCCGCGTGATGATCATCGACAGCGCCAGCAATACAACATTGGCGCAGAGGAGGACCAGGGCATAGTGTCCGTCAATATACAAATTGGGACGCGCGTGATCCCGCATCATGTACATCACGATGGCCGTCATCAGCACCATCGCCAGCGAGAGCGGGATGAGCGCTCGCCAGGCGAGCATCATGAGCTGGTCAAATCGAAATCGCGGCAGGCTCCAGCGCACCCACATGAACACGAAGATGATGAAGAGCGTCTTGCCGAAAAAGATGATCGTGCGGGCGATGCACATGGCGAAGCTGGTGGTGATCTCGGGGTGGGCCTTGTCGATGCCCGCGGTCAGGCCCCACGGGAGATGCCAGCCGCCGAAGAACAGCGCGACGCAGACGGCGCTGGTGGTGACCATTCCCGCGTACTCGGCAAGGAAGAACAAAGCGAATCGCATCGAGCTGTATTCGGTGTGATATCCGCCGACCAGTTCCTGCTCGGCCTCGGCCATGTCGAACGGGGCGCGGTTGGCTTCCGCATGAATGCAGATCAGGAACATCAAAAATGCCAGCGGCTGCGTGAAGACATTCCATGCCGGCACGATTCCCGCCCAGTCATGCGCCTGCAGATTGACGATTGTTCCCAGATCGAGCGTTCCGTACATCGTGACAATGCAAAGCACGGAGAGCCCCAACGGAATCTCGTAGCTGATCATGTTCGCGGTGGCCCGCAGCCCGCCGAGAAATGAGTATTTGTTGTTGCTGGCCCAGCCGCCGACGACCACGCCGTACACCGCCAGCGACAGCGTCGCCAACACATAGAGCACGCCGATGTTGAGACTCGCGATCTGAAAGGGATAGCGATAGGTGACCGTGGCGATGACATGCGTCGGGCCCCGCATCTGCGGCACGCGCTCGACGTCCACGCCGTCGAGGACGGCTTGCGTTTGCGCCGCCGCCCGCTCCGAAGCTGGAAGCGCGGCGAAATTGACATCATGCGCGGGAACCGCGTAGTCCCCGTTTGGCAGCGAGTCGATCGCCGCTTGCGCCGGGTCCTGCCCCGCATGCGACTCGGCAGTCACATCGACCCAGTTATGTGACTGCATCACGCCGCCCCAGGGAATCACCGCAATGCTGATGATCACCGTGGTGACCATCACGGCCGGCGCGAGCGTGAACAGCACCAGATCGATTCCCTTCGCCCGGTAATCTTCCTTCACAATGAATTTGATTCCGTCCGCCAGCGGCTGGCCGAGTCCCCAGAAATGAAAATCCTTCAGGACCGGAATGATCCCAAAGCCCAATCCCACGCGATTGGGCCCAATACGATCCTGCACCCACGAGGCGACCTTTCGCTCCAGCAGAATCATGTAGGCCACGCCGCCCAGCACAACGCCGTGAATCACCAGGGTGATGATGACCCACAGTGGAATGTGCAACTGAATCCAGTGCACGGTGAGCTTTGGAATATCCGTCAGGCTTGGAAGATCGGGTAAGGTCATCACAGCTCCACAAATTGCGGCGCGGGCGCCGTGACCGACTCGGCAGGAATCTCGATCGACGCGAATGCCTCGCCCATTTCGCCGCGGATCGCTTGCGCGTTGTACATCCCTTTCCGACCCATCAATTTGTAATAGATGTCCCCCTCGCGGCGAATCCCCTCCGGCGGCGCGATGGCGCTGACGAACGGCTGAATTTTTCCCTGATAGTTTTCCCAGCACCCGTCTTTTTCCGCCCACGCCGCCGCAGGGAAGAGCACGTCTGCCGACTCGGTCAGTGAGCTGGGCAAAAGATCCTGCACGACTCGGAAGCCTTTTCGCAGCAGTTCCGGCGTCTGATCGGAAATCCACGAAGAGTGATATCCGCCGACGATCCAGCCGCCCTTGAGCTTCTCCAAGTCAGCTCGAACTGATGGATTCAATTCGTCGTACGTTGCAGTCGCCCCGCCGAGTAGCTGCAGCACGCGGCGAATTCCCGCGGCGTTGGGAACTTTTTCCGCCTTGATAACAAACGTCTGCTTGCCGTTCATGGAATTCTTGAACACATCGTCTTGCGCCGCCGATGGCACCGGCCCCATGATCAGCACCGCCTGCGGATCGAGCTTGCGGATCGCGGTCCCCAGCAAAAATGCCTCTTCACAGGCCATCATCGGGGAGAGGAGCGCGAACAGCGATCCGGGTCCGTTGTTCGACACCAGCGATTTCAGCTCGCTGGTCGCCTGCTCAAGCGCGACATCGAATATCGTGTCAATCTGCGCCCCGTATTGCTTGCGGCGAAATCGCCGCAGCCGTTTCTCGTCCTGCATGATCTTGTACGAGTAACGCGTGTCGTCGCTGATCCACCATTGATTGATCTCGGCGTTGTAGCGGGGCTTGATGCGGTAGACGACGCCTTCGTTGTACTCCAGCGAAATGTTTTCCCCGCCACTGTCAACAGGACTGATCGACGGCGCGCCCTTGAGGAGCCAGACGCGCTGCTTGAAGAGAAAATCCTTGTCCAGCAGCGCCCCCACCGGGCACAGATCGACGACATTTCCGGCGAGTTTGTTGTTGCATGGCTTGCCGGGGAAGATATCAATCTCCTCCTTGTTGCCACGCCCGTCGACATACAGCTCGCTGGTGCCGGCCACTTCGCGCGTAAACCGCACGCAGCGCGTACACATGATGCAGCGATCGGCATAAAGATAAATCTTCTCGCCCACGTCCTTTTTCGGATGCTTGACCTTGTCTTCCTCGAAGCGCGACTGGCTGCGGCCGTACTCGTAGGAATAGTCCTGCAGGAAGCACTCCCCCGCCTGATCGCACACCGGGCAATCCAGCGGATGGTTGATCAGCAGGTATTCCATCACCTGCTTCTGATTGGCGATCGCCTTGGAGGTCCTGGAGTGAACGACCATGCCGTCGCGGATCGGCGTTTGGCACGCCGGGACGAGCTTGGGAATTCCCTCGACCTCAACGAGGCAGATGCGGCACGAAGCAGGGATCGACAGCCCGGGATGATAACAGTATTGCGGGATCGGAATGTTCGCGTCGCCGCACGCCTGAAGAATCATCTGCCGGTCTTTGGCTTCGATGGTTTTCCCATCAACCGTGATCTTGGGCATAGGTGTGGGATGGTAGCGGGCCGGAGCCGAATCCGAAAGAGAGGCGGGCATGGGTTTCAAACGTTTTGCCCTGACAGGCCCAGATGCTCACATGCGCCAATCCAAATCTGGTCCAACTCACATGCGTTCTGGCACGGCGCCAGCAAGGAATTCATAATGTAGTAGCCGAGCTTTCGGTAGCTCTCGAACTGGCTCTCGGTGAAGAACTGGTCGGCAGTTGTTTCGTGAGGAAACGTCGGAGAGCCCATGGCGTAGTTATAAACATCCATCGGCTCCGTCCCGTAGAACGCGGGCTTGATGTACACCAGCTTCCCATCGAGGTCGCTGTCGGATCCATCGACGGCTGAATACCGGATCGTTCCAACCGCCGCGTAGCGGCCGACCCTTTTCAGTTGCGGATCGCGCCCCAGGATCTGGAGCTTCCCCTCGAATTCGATGGGAATTCCCATATCGATGAGGATCTTGCGCACGGCATTGCCGAGATCTTCAAACCCCGTGTCAGGATCGGCGCCGGCATCGACCGCCAGGATGAACCGGCAACGCCGACGGACCATCTCGTAGATCGCCAGGTCCTCGAAGTGGCCGCCGTCAGAGATATTTACGTACGGATGCGTTTCGTCCGTGAGGCCAAAGGCTTCGGAGTAGAGCGGGCGGTTGGCCATTCGCGGGGATCCTCTGTCGTAGGTCGCCCACAACGCGTGGTCTCCCGCGGGTCCGGGGTTCCCGAGCCACACTCCCAGGCGGACGTTGAAGAGCGTCATCAGGAAGGTCAGGACAGTTGACGAGTGGTACCCCATGTTAGGGTTTGCCGCCGCTCCCGAAACCGCCATCGCCCCGCCCAGGGTCATCGCGTTCTCTGACTTGGTTTTCGCGTAGTGCTCCGACTTCCTGTATCCGACCAGGCTGCTGCCGCAGTGCAAGCGCGTGAAGGTAAAACTCGCCGCCTTCCGCTGCTGCCAGGCGAGATTGTGGCCGGCCACGAGGTTGAGTGTGGCGTTGAGCACGTGGAATGGACGAGAATTGAGACGAAGCAGGCAAAAATTATCGTCGTCAGAGAAGTCGGTGAACGGGACGTACTTTGGGTCGCCCGACGGGTCGCCGCGATTGCTTCTGCTGGCGCCCAGGTAGGCGCGAATCAGCCGATTGCGATAAACGGTGTGCAATGAAAACTTATTGATGTTGACGCACAATCCCATCACCACCATGACCGCGATCAGGATGCCCGTCCACAACAGCAGCACACCGTGGCCGATGTCGACCAGAACATGTGAGTGCCAATCGAAGCGCTGATCGAGCGGCGTCCCGAAGACGCGGTGGCCGATCGAGTCATCGGCGGGCGGGCCGGCGGCATGCTGCGACAACTGGTTCAGCCGGACTCGCGGCGGAACATGGAGCGGCCCCTGGGTGCCGCGATATGTGCCGACAAGCAGGACATCGGTGACGAGCGCCAGCAACACCAGCAGAAGCACGCTGAAGACCGGCGCAACGACAGCCAGCGCGACCTGTCGGATCAGTCCCTCCGTGCCCAGGCGCAGCGCGCCCTCGGCCGAGGCGGGAGTCTTTGCGCTGTACGACAGCACCAGCGTAACGATTCCCGACAGGCCACCCGCGACAGCGACGGCGGATTTAATGGCAGGGCCTGACGCCAGAACCAGCGTTGGCCCAAGAAGCACCAGCAAGGTCATGACCACCCAGCCCGTCCCCGCCGCCATCAACAATCCGCTGGCGCGGGCGCTCCATTCACGGTCGCTGTCCGTGGAGATTCCGCTGGACAGTCCCCGCGCCAAAACAACCGCCAGCAGGAGGCTCATCAAATAAGCCGGCACGGCCAGGATTGTGTAAGCCACAGGGCTTCCGGGAATTGGCGGGCTGCCCGGATGGGCAACAGGGTCGAGACACACCCTGCCCGCTATCAGCCAGAGGAGCCAACCGCCGAAGGCGGCGCTTACCGCGAGCGTGGCGCCCATGCCCAGAAGGGCTCGCCACCCGAACGGGTAGCGTCCCTGGCAGACAAGGTGAATAACGTGGGCGAGGGCCAGGCTGCCGATATATAGCTCTTCGGCGAACTGAATAAAGAGAAACAATCGAGTATGAGGATCAATCGTCGCAAGCGACGTGGAAGGACTAACCCACGGCGCCAGCGCCCAACTGAGCCAACTCGCGCAGCCTGGAAAGCAATCCCGAATATACTGAAATGACTCTGGGGATTTGATGGTGCGCTGATGGAGTCCCGCCCAAAACGCCGCGAACGCCATCGCCGCGACCAATTGCGGCAGCCAGACCAGCGCCATGTAACATTTCTGCGTCTTCAGGCCGGTGAATCGCGGCCATTCCGGTGTCATCAAATGACCGCATACGAAGGCCACGATTTGAAACAGGACGCCAACCACCAGACACCATCGCACTGCCTGGTCCCACGCATGGCTCGCGGACATTGCAACAAGGAGGAGGAACCGGGGCAGGAGCATGACGACCATCAGGAGCGGCAGCAGCACCAGCCAGTTGAGCATCAGGTTGCGAAGATAAATCGCAACCAGCGCCCACGTGTCCGCCGACAACAAACCGAGGCGGGGGCTCAGGTACATGCTGTATTTGCGCAAATGTTTGACGGGCTCGGGCTCGAACGACTCGTTGGCCCCGGCGCCTCCCCGAGCTTTTTGATGGCGTTGGGGTCGCGGGTCTGCCACGCCGATAGCCAGCTCCCGATGTAGCCCCCGCCCGAAACCGTCGAGAGATAATGGAAGTGCTCGAGGAGGGACTTGTGCGGCCCTGCCGGCTGCGGCGGCGTGGGCGCATCTACTGTCGTACTGCCTGCGGGGGAAGGGGTCTCCGCCAGGCGTTGAAGCACACCGAGGCAGAACGTCGCCGAGCGAATGCCGCCGCCGGAAAGGCACAGCGCCGCCTGCTCGGGCGCATCGGCCCCACAGTAATAGCGGCGAATAAAATCACGAAGCTGCTGCTCGTCCCATTTCGCCTGATCCTTTTCCGATTGCTGCCGCCGTTCCTCAGTTAACGTTTTTAGCCTCTCATCGAACGCCCGACGGTCCGTTTCGTTCACAGCCGGCTTTTGCAGGTGAATTTGCCGGTATTCCTCAGCCAGCACCTGCCAAAGCACACGATAATCGTGCTCAGTGTTTCTCACCGTGGTGGTGCTGATGGATTCGGATTTGGCAGCCAATGGAACCCCCTTTGGGCTAGTGGTGCATTGCTGTTGAATTTGCGGGCAGTTCGCTGATCATTCTGCCGGGCATATCGCCTGCGATCAAGGATCGCCGTGAACTGAAACTATAGTGTCGGGCTGCCGTGAGGAAAAGACTGACGTGGCGCTCCCATTCCATCCGGACGACGCCTCATTCAACCGCATCAACGCGCTGTACCTGGCCCACGCGTCGGACATCGCGTACCACCGCTCCCCGGCCAGCGCCGCGCGGGAGCGGCTGGGGCTGAGCACAATCGCGTTCCGCAATAAGGTGACACGCACGCGCGGCTTTCTGGGGGTCTGTGATACGCAAGCCGTCCTGGCGTTTCGGGGCTCCGACCCGTTCACGCTGCCGACCTGGGTGACGGATGTGGTCGTCCGGCTCGTTGAGCGTGATGAATACGCGGGGCGTGTTCACCTGGGGTTCAGCTCGGCGCTTGGCCGAACGTGGAACAAGGTCGAAACACTTCTGGAGCAGGCGCAGGACAAGCCGCTGTTTCTGACCGGCCATTCGATGGGCGGCGCGTTGGCCGTTCTGACCGCATGCCGGCTGGAGAAGATGGGCCGTTCGCCGGCGGCGACGTACACGTTTGGTGCGCCGCGCGTGGGCGATCGCACGTTTTGCGGCGGCTATTCGCTGCCGACGTATCGTGTCGTAAACCGCCTGGACCTGGTGCCTGAGCTGCCGCTGGCATCATTGAAGCGGCTCCTGCCGGAAAAGCCGCGGCTTACCAATGAGAAGATTCTCGGGCAGCTGAAACGGATGGCCGCGCGCGTCCCGTGCTACGGGCATGTGAAAACATTGATCTACATCGACAGTGACGGTGCGATCACGCCGGACGCCGACATCGAGCCGTGGCACATTCATGCCGTCGCGCGGGCGATTGCGACGCGCGGCAAAAGCTTCCATGAGGGGATCACCGACCATCTGATCGCGAACTACATCCGCGGACTTGAAGGGCGCGTCAGCAAGAAGCAGACGGGAGTGAGAAGGCAGAGCCGAACGTGAGGGTGCGGAGATCACTGGTGGACGCGTCTGGTGCGGGCGTGCTTCCGATACGCAACTTACGCGAAGCGAGTCGACGGCTGCGCGGTCTTCAGGCGATGAGAAATGCTTTCCCGGCCCTTGGCCATGAGCTTCAGGTGAGATTTCAAGGCCGGATCTGTGGTTCTATCGCTGAAGGAGCGTGTCATGGGCCTTGCGTCGTCGCCCAAGAGGTCGGCCTAGGGGAACCAAAGCAGGCGTCGCAGCTTTCGCTGCGACGCCTGCGAAGAATGGACTGGATGCGATCAGGTTCGATTAGAACGTGAAGATCGCGTCCACGGCGCACTGCAGCTGATCGTGCCGCGTTCCGCCGTTGAAGAAATCGTGATCCGAGTAGTCATAGCGGACTTCGGGGCGGATCGAGAAGTTCTTGGCAATGGCGTTTTCCGGGAAGGGAGTAACGGCCACGCCGAGGGTCGCCTCGTAGACGCGCTGGGCTACGCCGGTGGTGAAGCCGTTCTGGTCGTCGTAGGCTTCGCCACGAATGGTGACCGAGACGTGCGGGTCGAGGGTGAGGGTGCCGTACAAGGCCCCGCCGTACCACTGAGCCGAGGTGGCTCCAAGGGCGTGGGGAGCGTCGCCGTAGTCGCCGTTAAACGTGACGGTGAACTGATCGGAGACGGTCTGGCTGACGATGAGGTCGAGCACAGTCCAGTAGTCGCTGTTGTCCTTGGTGGCCTGCGGACCGAACGATGCGTTGAGAATGACCTTGGTGGCCTTGCTGATCTGCCAGCTGAACTCGCCGAGGAAGTCGATGGCGCCGTTATTGTCACGGAGCGACTGGCCCCAGCCGCGCGTGATGCCGCCTTCGATGGTCATCGAGTCATTCAGGATGTACGTCAGCAGAACGCCGGTCTGGGTGAAGGGGATCGCGTCACCGAAGAGGTAGGTGTGCGAGTAGAGGGCGTTGCCGGTCGGGTTGATCGTTTCCTGCCCGAGCAGGGTGACGAACTTGCCGAAGCGGATGTCAAGGTTCTTAATCGGCGTGACGACATCAGCATACGCCTGGACCAGATCGAACTGATTTTCCGGCTGCGTGCGGCTCAGATAGCTGAAGAGGCCATTGGAGTGAATCGCTCCAGCGTCCCAGCCGTAGATGAACTCGACCTTGGCTCCGACGTCAAACTTGCCGGCGGTGGAGTCGACGGTTCGCTCGACCGCGATATCCGCCTGATCAAGCACGATCTTGTTCTGCTTGATGTTGAAGATGTTCCCGGTGATGTACTTGCCCGGCGGGGGATTGAACGAGTAGGTGTACCCACCTTCCACGAAGCCGTAGATGTTGATGTTTGCCGCGCCAAGGGCACCACCAATGGGGGTGGCGTCGAGCAGCCCCATCAAAGGCTTGGGCGGGGGCGGGGGCGTTGCATCGTCGAGATATGCAGGACCGCCGTTGAGAGAAAGCTGACTCGGCGCAACCGCCGAGGTGCCGGCTTCATTGCCGTGCGCCAATGTGGCAGACGCCAGGGCGGCACAAGCCGCCAGACCGAGCGTACCTTTCCAACTGAACATGGACTGCTCCTTCCCTAAATGGGAGTGTAAGAGGGGAACCCGCCTAGCCCTCTCAAATGGAGTGCCAAGGCGCACCGTTGACCTCAAATCCTACTGCGCATCGGCTGGACGCTAAACTAAGACGGATATTCCGGTTAATCCGAATATCACAGCCGCGCGCTTTCTGAGCAGGATTTCGGATATTCGGCGGAGAATCTTCAAAAAAGCAGCATGGTCCGATATTACGATGGCTTGCGCAACGTCCTGCAACACCGGCCAATATTTACTGCAAAGGCCGTTTCCTTGAGGGAAACTGCATACATGCTGCTGCTAAGATGAGAAGGAGCCGGGGTTGGCACGGGGGAAAACGCTGTTCGCGTCCCGGAAAGGCACATGAAAGTCTGGCAACAACCACTTCCGGCGATCTACACGCAACTATCCGATGCGGAGCTGCGTTTGCGTATTGCCACTGCTCGGGAAACGCTGGGACGCCGGCTGGTAATCCTCGGGCATCACTATCAACAGGATGCCGTGATCGAATTCGCGGATTTCACCGGCGACAGCTTCGAACTCTCGCGCCGGGCAGCAGAGCAGAAAGGATGCGAGTTTGTCATCTTCTGCGGCGTGCATTTCATGGCCGAGTCCGCAGATATCCTGACCGACGAGTCGGTCCGCGTCATCCTGCCCGACCTGGGGGCCGGCTGCTCCATGGCGGACATGGCGAATCTCGACCAGACGCTCGATTGCTGGGCACAGTTGCAGGAGACCTGCCCGGGGCAATTGATCGTTCCAATCACCTATATGAACAGCTCCGCGGCCATCAAGGCCTTTGTCGGGGAGCATGGGGGGGCGGTCTGCACGAGCAGCAATTGCAAGCAGATACTCGAATGGGGGTTGGGGCAGGAGAAGCGAGAAGAGGGAGGGAAAGGGACGGAGGGACAAAGGGACGAAGGGACAAAGGGTGGGGAGGAAGAGGGAGGGGAAGGGGCAGACGGCACGAAGGGGGAGGACGACGCGCGATCCGGTCACGTTCCAATCACCAATCACCACTCTCGCGTCAAAATCTTGTTTTTTCCGGATCAGCATCTGGGGCGGAACACGGCCTTCGCAATGGGGTATCCGCTGGATCGGATGGTGGTGTGGGACCCCGGACAGGATCTGGGCGGCAACAGTGCCGAGGCGCTGCTGAACGCGGATTTTGTCCTCTGGAAGGGACACTGCTCGGTGCATCAGCTCTTTCGGCCCGAACACGTCGATCAGGCGCGGGCGAAGTACCCGCGAATTAAGGTGATCGTCCATCCGGAGTGCCGGTGGGAGGTGGTTCAGAAGGCCGACATGACTGGGAGCACTGCATTCATCGTGAAGACGATCGAAGCGGCCCCGCCCGGCAGCGAATGGGCCGTCGGCACGGAAGTGCACCTGATTCACCGGCTCGCGCAGGCGCATCCGGAGCAGAAGATCGTGGTTCTCAGCGATTGTCAGTGCCTTTGCACGACGATGTTCCGCATCGATCTGCCGCATCTTTGCTGGGTGATGGAAAACCTGATTGAGGGAAATGTGGTGAACGAGATCCGGGTCGATCCGCGGACGCGGAAGTGGTCGCAAGTGGCGCTGCAGCGGATGCTGGATATTTCAGGGAGCACTGCGACGCCGAAAGCCACGCGTGCGTTGAGCACCGTTGATTGAGCTGGAATGCCTGCCTCGGCCTGATGAACTGCCCAGCGGAGCCCTCGGCGAGTAGCGCGTCGAGCGAAAGCTTGTTCTCTGCATGCGAAAGCCAGGCCTCAGGCCGCCGAACGCTACGCCAGTCCCGGCGATCGAGCCATCATTTTCTTCAACAGATAAATCTCTCCCTGGTGCATGGCTTCGTCATGCAAGCCATGCAGGATGCTGTAGCGGAGCGTGCGGTTGCGTGCTGGGTCGATGATTTGGTCGAGACGATCTTCGGAAAGCGGCGCGATCGCGATCTTGAGGCGATCGAGCTGTTCCGCGAGCTTTGCGACAACTTCTGCCAACGCAGGCCAATGCGTGACCGTTGATGGCTTGCTCGTCCAACTGAAGATGTCGAACCAGCCGGCCGGATAGATCGGCTCGGCCGCGGCTGCGGGGGCGACGCCCAGGTGCTCGACGACGATCAGGGCGTGTCCGGCGTGCCAGAGGATTGAGTTATTGAGTTGCGGGGCATGAAAACGCGCTTGTGCGTCGCTGACGCCGTTGAGCAGGCGGAGCGTTTTCGAACGCACTTCGTCGGCAAGCAGCAGCAGTGATTGATCAGGCATCTTGAGTCTCCATTGAGGAACCGATGGCTGCGGCGGGTTTCAACACCGCCGCTCTTTCACGCCGGGTCTGAGGGACTCCGAAGGCCTGGATCCTTCGGAGTCCCCTCAGACTCGGCGTGATCTTTTTCTAACAAATCTCTACGCGCGTGGTTCGCCCGTGCGATGTTCCGTACCAGCGCGGATGCGGACGATGTTCCCGCGGTGTTTGATGAGAATGAGCAGCGACACCAGGCACGCGAAAAGGAGCAACGGAAGTTGCGCCCCGATAAGCGGCCAGCCCTCAAGCAAACCGATACCGATATAACCCAGCGGCAAACCGATGGCGGCAGCCATGGAAGCGGCGCTGACATACCGCGTGGTCTTGAGCACAATAAAAAATGCGGGAACGGCCACGAGCCCCGCGAGGGTGTAGTAGGGAAACACCCCAAGCATGACGCCGGTGCTGGTGGCGACTCCCTTCCCGCCTTTAAAGCGGAGAAAAACGCTGAACATGTGCCCGCAGATCGCGGCAAAGCCGATCAGCAGCCAGAGGAGGTAAGCGGTGCGGTCGAGGGTCTGGCCATGCAGGAAACACCCGGCGGCCAGCGCCGGGATGAAGCCCTTGAGGAAGTCGAGGGCAAAAACCAAGGCGAAATAGCGTTTTCCCAACAGACGTCCGACGTTGGTAGCGCCGATATTCCCACTGCCGGCCTTCCGCGGGTCGACCCCGCGCCAAAGCCCGACAAGAAGCCCAAATGGCGTCGATCCCAGCAGATACGCGATCGGGACGAGGATCAGCAGCGTCTGCCGCACAGGGAGCATGGGGGAGTTTGTAACCGATGGACGCGGAAGGACAAAAGAGGGTTCAGGGTGTCAGGAAAGAGTCGGCAGCCGATTTGCCGAACTTTGATCGTTGGCCTCTTCAGCTATGGCCCCGCGCCGAAGAAAAAAACCGACATCCTTACCTGAACCCTGACCCCTGAACCCTCACGGGAACCGATTTGACTCTCGCGTCGTACCGCCTATACTTATCACAATGCAACTATTAGCAGACGCAACTGATTCTGCCACGGCAATGGAATGCGGGCGCGAGCTGCTGGACGTGGTTCCCGGCGTGCTTCGCTCCATTCGCGTGGTCATGCGGGGCAACCGGGCGGCTGGGGTGTCGGTGCCGCAGTTCCGGACGCTCTGCTTTCTCAGCCATTACGAAGGGGCCTCCCTCTCGGCGGTGGCCGATCATCTGGACCTCTCGCTCCCGGCGATGTCTCGCATGGTCAACGGGCTGGTCGACCGCGGCTATGTCCTGCGTCGCGCCGGCAGCGACGATCGTCGGCATGTCTCGCTGACGCTCAGCGCCAAGGGCAAGGCCGCGATGAACGGCACGCGCAAGGCGGCCGAGCCGCAGCTTGCCGCGGAACTCGAAAAATTAACGCCGCAACAGCGCCAGGCCATTTGCGACGCGATGGGCGCGCTGCGGGAACTGTTTCATACAGATCGATTACCAGCCCCCAAGTTGTAACTGGCAACGCGCGGAAGGCGCCCACTGGCAGGTGACATATGTGGATTGTTCGGCTTGCTCTGCGACGGCCCTACACATTTGTGGTCATGGCAATGCTCATTGTCCTGATGGGGGCCTTCGTCATCACCCACATGCCCACCGACATTTTCCCGGAAGTCGACATCCCGGTCATCTCAGTGATCTGGCAGTACACCGGCATGAGCCCCGAGGAAATGGAAGGGCGCATCATCCGCCCGTATGAAGGGATTCTGACGACCACCGTCAACGACATCGAGCACATCGAGAGCCAGTCGATCAACGGGGAAGGCGTTGTCCGTATTTATTTCCAGCCCGGCGCCAAAATCGCCGAGGCCGAGGCGCAGGTGACCGCCATCTCGCAGACATCGCTGCGGCAGATGCCCCCGGGCATACAGCCGCCGCTGATGCTTCGCTACAGCGCCTCCACTGTACCGATTCTGCAGCTTTCGCTGGGAAGCAACACGCTCCCTGAGCAGCAACTTTTTGATATCACCAACAACTTCCTGCGTCCGGAGCTGGCGACGGTGCAGGGGGCGATGCTGCCGTGGCCTTATGGCGGGAAACAACGGCAGATCATGGTCGATCTGGACCCCCAGAAGCTGATGGGATTCGGGCTTTCCGCCGCCGACGTCTCCAACGCGATCAACACCCAGAATCTGATCGTTCCCTCCGGCACCGCCAAGATCGGCACGCAGGAGTATGCCGTCCACGTCAACTCCAGCCCCGATACGGTGCTGGGGCTCAACGATCTGCCGATCAAAACCGTCAACGGGAGCACTGTCTTCATCAAGGACGTTGCCCATGTCGCGGACAAGTTTTTGCCGCAGACCAATCTGGTGCACATTGACGGCAAAAAGGGGGTTCTGGAGCCGGTCTATAAGCTGGGAAACGCTTCCACGCTGGACATCGTCAAGCGCGTCCGCGAGGCGGTCCCTGGCGTCCTGCCGCGCGTGCCTGGCTACAAGGAACTGAAAGTCACGCCGCTGTTCGATCAGTCGATTTTCGTGCGGGCCGCGGTCTGGGGCGTCGTGAAGGAAGCGGTGATCGCCGCCGGCCTGACCGGGCTGATGATTCTGCTGTTCCTGGGGTCGTGGCGCAGCACGCTGATCATCTGCGTCTCGATTCCGCTCTCGATCATCGTGTCGATTATCGTGCTCTGGGCCCTGGGCGAAACGCTCAATGTGATGACCTTGGGCGGCATGGCGCTGGCGGTGGGAATTCTGGTCGACGACGCAACCGTCGAGATCGAAAACATCCACCGCAATCTTCACCAGCGCAAGCGCCTGGTGCAGGCGATTCTCGACGGGGCGCAGCAGATCGCCGTCCCCGCTTTCGTCTCCACTTTGTGCATCTGTATTGTCTTCGTTCCCGTCTGGTTTATCACCGGCGCCGCCAAGTCGCTGTTCGTGCCGCTGGCGATGGCCGTGGTCTTCGCGATGCTCACCAGCTACCTGCTGAGCCGAACGCTGGTGCCGACGCTGGTTCACTACCTGCTGGAGAGCGAAGTCGATCTGTACGGCGGCGTCGAGCAGGAAGGATATAAACACGAGCACGGGCCGCGCGATCTGCACGTCGGTTTTCTGCAGTCACTGCTCTGGTCGCTCAAGTGGTGCTCGCTGGCGGCGGTCGGGCTTTTAATCGCGGCTGGAATCGTCTGCCTGCTCCCGGCTGGACCGCGCGGAGCGGTCCTTGCGCACACTCCGTTTGCCGCCGATCTGACGAACGCGGCGAAGCAAACGCCTTTTCGCTTCATGCTCGACGTATTGCGCGTGGCCGTCGGAATTGTTCTGGTGCTGGGGATCGGCTATGAAATTTTTGAGAACAATTGGATCTGGCGGACGCACGAGAAATTCAACGTTTACTTCGAGAAATTCCGCCGGTTCTACGGCGGCTACCTGACGCTGGCGCTGGAGCATCGCGGGATCGTCGTCGGCCTCTTCGCGACGATGGTGGTCTTGTCGTGCATGCTGCTCCCCGCCATCGGCCGCGATTTCTTCCCCAGCGTCGATGCCGGCAAGATCCGCCTGCATGTGCGTGCCCCGGCCGGCACGCGGCTTGAAGACACCGAGCGATACTTCGGAAAAGTCGAGGCCTATCTGCGCACGCAGATTCCCGCCGACGAAGTGGAGGTGGTGCTCGACAACATCGGAATCCCCAACAGTGCCATCAATATGTCGCTGAGCGACGGCTCGCAGATTTCGCCCGCCGACGGCGAAATCCTCATCGACCTCAAGGAAAACCACCATCCCACGGCGCGGTATGTGGAAGCGTTGCGCAAGCAGCTTCCCACGCAGTTTCCCGAGTTGGGTTTTTGGTTTCAGCCCGCGGACATTGCCACGCAGGTATTGAACTTCGGGCTTCCCGCGCCGATCGACGTGCAGATTGTCGGGAGCAAGTTGAACAATGAGAAGAACCTGGCCGTGGCCGAGGAATTGAGAAGCGAGATTGCGGGAATTCCGGGCGCCGTTGACGTTCACATTCATCAGGTCGCCCGGACGCCCGATCTGCGCGTGATCGCCGATCGCGCGCGGGCCGGGCAGATGGGCATCGCGCAGCGCGACGTCTCCAACGACCTGCTGATCTCCCTCTCCTCCAGCGGGCAGACATCGCCCAACTATTGGCTCGACCCGAAACTGGGCGTCTCCTATTCCGTCTCGGTCATGACTCCGCAATACAAGGTCGATTCTTTCGAGGCGCTGGGCAACACGCCGGTCGTGGTGCCAGGAATGACCGATCCGCAAATGCTGGAAAACATGGCCACCATCGGCCGCGGCTCCAGTGCCACCAACATCACTCACTACAACATCGCCCCCACCTTCGACATTCAGGCCAACGTGCAGAATTCCGACCTGGGCAGCGTCTCAAGCCAGATCCAGAAGCTCATCGATCAGATCACGCCCAAACTTCCCGCGGGCACCAAGATCGTGGTGCGCGGACAGGTGCAGAGCATGAACAGCTCGTTTGAGGCGCTGGCGGTTGGCATCGTCGGCGCGGTCATTCTCGTCTATCTGCTGATGGTGGTGAACTTCCAAAGCTGGCTCGATCCGCTGATCATTCTCATGGCGCTTCCGGGCGCGATTGCCGGCATCTTGTGGATGCTTTACGCCACGCGCACCACCATCAGCGTGCCAAGTCTGATGGGCTCGATCATGTGCGTTGGCGTCGCGACGGCAAACAGCATTCTGATGATCACCTTTGCCAACGATCATCGCAAAGAACATGAGTCCAGCTCTCATGACGCGGCCTTTGCCGCCGGAATGACTCGCCTGCGCCCTGTCATCATGACGGCGTTGGCAATGATTATCGGAATGTTGCCGATGTCACTAGGTCTGGGCGAGGGCGGCGAGCAAAACGCCCCGCTGGGACGGGCCGTGATCGGAGGATTGAGCCTGGCGACGTTCGCCACACTCTTTTTCGTGCCGGTCGTTTATAGCGCCTTGCGAACCGCGCCGCCGCACAAGGCGCTGGAACCTGAATTGCAGGATTAAATGAGCGTGGGCGAGTAGCGCACGTGCAAGTGACTCCGCTGCCCTTGGGGCAGCCGCTAAGCGGTTTTGAGAAGCGCGTGATTGCGCAAGCTCAGTGAGCAGATTGATGTTGAGGACGTAAGGAGTTGTCAGATGGAAAGCACGCAAGTATCGCCGCCGCCCGCGCCATCGGCGCCACCGCGGTGCCGGGAAGAAACCGCCCCCTCGCGCCCGGCACGCGAGCGGAACGGCAACGGCGCTGCGCCGCCGCAGAGCAAGCCTGCGGATCATGACGACTGGGGCGAGGTGACCAAGCCGAAGCGCGGCGGGATGATCGTTACCGCGATCGTGGTCGGCGTGCTGATCGCAGCGCTGTTCCTGACCGGTCTGATCCCTCGGACGCGCCAGAACCGTCAGATTGCCGACGAGGCGGCGGCGGAGCGTGACGCGGCAGTGCCTGTCAACGCGGTCGCTCCCCAACCCTCCAAGGCCGACGTCGATATCAGCGTGCCCGGCACCCTGCGCCCGACACAGGAGACGTCGATCTATGCCCGCACGACGGGCTATCTTGGGCCATGGTGGGCTGACATCAGCAATCATGTGAAAAAGGGGCAGTTGCTGGCGAAGATTGACGCGCCGGACGTCGACCAGCAGCTTCTGCAGGCCCGGGCCGCCCTGCTGCAGATGCAGGCCGCCGTCACCAAGGCGCAGAGCGATCTGCAGATCGCGCAAGTGACCTATCGGCGGTTCGCATCGCTGAGAGGAACCTCTGGCGTGACGCAGCAGGATCTCGATCAGAAGACCGCCGACATGAACGCGGCCGCCGCCACCGTTCAATCTGCCCAGGCCAACGTTGCAGCCGCCGAGGCGAATGTGAAACGACTTTCGGACCTGCAATCTTTCGAAAGCATCATCGCTCCCTTCGACGGAGTCGTCACCGGGCGTGCGTATGACACCGGCGCGCTGATTGTGGCTGATCCCACCGACGTCAACACCAAGCCGATGTACAAGATCGCGGAGAACGACGTGCTGCGCGTTTTTGTCAACGTGCCCCAGTCCAGCGCCTGTCGATCAAGCAGGCGATGCCCGCCAGGATCACCGCGCCGAGCGGCCCGGTCGCGTCTTCACCGGCCAGGTGCTGGGAACGACCAACTATCTCGATCCGGCCAGCCGTTCCCTGCTGACTGAGATCAAAGTGCCCAATCAGGACGGGGCGCTGCTGCCAGGCATGTATGTCGACGTGACGTTCGAAGTGCATCGCACCTCGGTCCCGCTTCTCGTGCCCGGCCCGGCGCTGGTGCAGAACTCAGACGGGAACCAGGTCGCGATCATCCAGGACGGCAAAGCACATTTCGTCCAGGTGAAGCTCGGGATCGACTACGGCAAAAACGTGGAGATCACCGAGGGGCTCAGTGGTGATGAGCAAGTGATCGCCAATCCCGGCGAACGCGTGATCGAAGGCGCAAAAGTGATGGCGAGCAAGCCGGAACAATCGAAAGACCAATCGGCCGCGCAGAAGTAGATGGCGAATTCCTGGGTCGAATTGTAAGCTTCTGGTAGATGCAGCGCAGCTGAAAGCGTGTAAAATTATGAGGCAATTGAAGAATGTCCACCCGCTAACCGACTTCACGCGAAAGACGAAAGAGTCCATTCAGCGGTTGAAGAAAACCGGCGCTCCCGAGATCTTGACCGTCAACGGTCAAGCGGCCGTTGTCGTGCAGAGCGCGGCGCATATCAGAAACTGTGGGAGCAGGCGGAACTGGCTGATACTCTCGCGGGGCTGAAGCGTGGTCTCGACGAAGCGGACCGCGGCGAGCTCCAGCCGGCGCGAGAATTCCTCCGCGAACTCGCTGCCAAACATGGAATCAAGCTTAAGTGAAATTCTCCGTAGTGATCACGCCGGAAGCGAGGCGCAATATCACGGCGGCATTTGAATTTATTTTTGCACATTCGGAACAGAATGCGGCCAAATGGCTGTTGGGCGTTTACCGCAAAATCAATACGCTTGAACTGTTTCCACATCGATACGCTGCTGCCCGCGAACGGCAGTACGTTCCTGGCAGAAGACTTCGGCAACTCGTATACAAATCCCACCGAATCATCTTCGAGGTCGATAACGATCAGTCTTTGGTTCGGGTGCTGTGCGTTCGACACGGAAGAATGCAGGCCATCCGAGAAGTCGGCGACGAAGATGCAGGAGGTTGACGCGCCCTACGCCGCCACGCCCAGCGCCGTGGCCATCGTCTCTCCGATCGTGGCGGGACTTTCGGCGACGGAAATCTGCGCGGCCCGCATCGCCGCGATCTTCGAGTCGGCTGAACCCTCGCCCCCGCTGATGATGGCGCCGGCGTGACCCATGCGCCGGCCGGGCGGCGCAGTCCGCCCGGCAATGAACGCCACGACCGGCTTTTTCACCTGGCTCTTCACAAATGCGGCGGCGGCTTCTTCGTCTGATCCACCGATTTCTCCGATGACGATGATTCCGTCGGTTTCCCGATCGTCGGCAAAGAGCTTGAGCAGCTCGATGAAGTTGAGTCCTTTCACCGGGTCTCCGCCGATGCCGACGCACGTCGTTTGACCGATTCCGCGCGTCGAGCACTGCCAGACGGCTTCGTACGTCAGCGTGCCGCTGCGGCTGATGATCCCCACCTTCTTCCCGCTCTTTGCTTCGCCCGCCGGCGTGTGAATGTATCCGGGCATGATTCCGATTTTGCACTCGCCGGGCGTGATCACTCCCGGACAATTCGGGCCGATCAAAACGCTCCGGGGCCGATCCTTGAGAAACGCCTTCACTTTGATCATGTCGAGCACTGGAATGCCCTCGGTGATGGCAGTGATCACCGCGATTCCGGCATCGGCCGCTTCCATGATCGCATCTGCCGCGAACGGCGGAGGTACGAAAATCATCGTCGCCGAAGCGCCCGTCGCGGTGACCGCCTGCTGCACGGTGTCGAAGATGGGCAATCCGTTGGCGTCCTTCATCCCGCCTTTGCCAGGCGTCACGCCCCCCACCATCTTCGTGCCGTACTCGAGGCATCCTTTCGTATGAAACGCCCCGGCCGCCCCGGTAATGCCCTGACAGATGACTTTCGTGTCGCGATTGACCAGTATGCTCATACGCAAAGCGTATTGAAGGCGACGCGCCGGAGCAAGCAAATCGCGCCTTTGACTCGGCAGTCCATCGTCAATTACATTTGCGGCGCCGTTGCCGGAGTTGCGAACCAAGTCCTCTTTTAGAATCGAGGGAGCCGCCCATGTCTCAATCGCAGATGCAACCAAACTACGCATACAATCCTCCGCCGCCGTCCGCCGGGCTGGCGATCGCCAGCATGGTGCTGGGGATCATTTCGCTGTTCGTCTGTCTCTCATGGCTTGCCGCGATCTGCGGAATCCTGGCCATTATCTTCGGGATCATCGCACGCAACAAAGTGCGCGACGGCACCGGCAGCGGCGAGGGAATGGCCAAGGCCGGGCTGATCATGGGATGTATCGGACTGGCGTTTGATCTGCTGATCATCGTTCTGGCGTTGACCTTCGGCGTCTCCTTCATGAAGTGGGCCCACCAGCAGCAACAAAGACAAATGCAGCAACAGCAGCAGAACGGTCTGCCGGGGCCGGCAATGCCCGCCGCGCCAACGACGCCACCGGCAGGCTCCCCGGATCAGCCGCCTTCCACGAGCCAATCATTCCGGCTTCACCTGGGCGAGAGCATCAACTTCCATGGAGTGAAGATTCAGTTCTGAGCGGAGCTCTCATGTCGTCCAGCGAAGAGTTGAAGACCGCGATTGAGATTGCTCGCGGAGCCGGCAAGATCGTCTCGGATCATTACGGGAAAGTGGCCCGCCTGACCAAACGGCAGGCCGAAGCGGTCACCGACGCCGATCGCGCCAGCCAGCGGTTTATCGTCGCCGCGCTCAAGAAGCGTTTTCCCACCGATGGATTTATTGGCGAAGAGAACGAAACCGGCGACGCCATCACTTTTGAAACGGTTGATCCGAAAGGCCGCGTGTGGGTCATCGATCCGATCGACGGCACCAATAACTTCGTTGCCGGCCTGGGAAACTTCGCGGTGTGCATCGGCCTGCTCGCTGGGGGCAATCCCGTTCTGGGCGTAGTGTTCGACGTCACGCGCAATCAGATGTACTCCGCCGCCGCCGGCCACGGCGCCTGGCTTGACGATCGCCCCCTGCAAGTGCTGACCACCCCGCTAAGCGACAGTTCCCTGTTGATGTGCACCAGCAACCTCAATTACGCCACCGGCTGCCCTTCCTGGGCGACGCGCTGGATTTCCCAGACCGATTGGAAGATCCGCATGCTCGGCTCCGCCGCACTCGAGGCGGTCCTCGTCGCCGCCGGCGTCGCGCATGGCGCTGTCACCGTCAACGGCAAGCTCTGGGACGTTGTCGCCCCGGCCGCCATCGTGCTGGAGGCTGGCGGCGTAATCACCGATTTGCAGGGAAAGCCTGTTTTCCCGTTCGATTTGAGGAACTACAGCGGCGCAAAAGTGCCGTTTCTGGCCGGCGGTCCAGCCGCGCACGCGGTGCTTCTCGAAGAGCTTAAAGCGTGAGCTTGCCTATTGGGCCTTGGAGAACGAAACGAGGGGGGAAGAAAATGACCAAGGGCCAATGGCCAACAAAGCACCAAATCTCAAGGCCCAAGGTTGACGCGTGCCATTGGTCATTGGCTCCTTGGGATTTTGTTGGCCATCGGGCCTTGGGCATTGGAGGACGAGGGGCACGGCCCGTATTCCCCCGCAAAATTGACATCCCCACCCTCGTTTCTATACTTCCGGCCTTTCACGCTTGGCGGATTCTGCTGGAGGAGTCGCTCACCAAATTGTCGGTAATGCGCCGGCACAGCCTTTCCCCCGTTGGCGGATACATCCCAAGCACGAACTGTTCAGGCCCGATGAGTTCGAGCCGATGCCGGAGACCGTACCATGAAGTTGATGACCAAGCCGAAGCCGAAGCCGAAGCCGAAGAAACCAGCCGCTCCTGTGCAAGCCGCCCCGAAAATCAAAACGGCCAAGCGCGTTTACTTCTTCGGCGCGGGAAAAGCCGAGGGAGGCGTTCATCTCAAGGATCTCCTCGGCGGCAAGGGCGCCAACCTCGCCGACATGACGCTTGCCAAGCTTCCGGTTCCGCCCGGCTTCACGATCACCACCCAAACCTGCAAGGAATACAACGATTTGGGCCAGAAGCTTCCCCGCGGGCTGATGGACGAAGTGCGCACCAATCTCGCGAAAGTGGAAAAAGCCAGCGGCAAACGATTCGGCGACGTGCGCAATCCGCTGCTGGTCGCCGTTCGCTCCGGCGCGAAAGTCTCGATGCCCGGCATGATGGACACCGTGCTGAACATCGGCCTCAATGACAAGGTCGTCGCGGCCATCGCGGATCTCAGCGGCAACGAACGCTTTGCCTACGACAGCTATCGCCGGCTGATCAACATGTTCGGCGACACCGTCATGGGCGTCGATCACGAGCATTTCGAGCACGAATTGTCTGCCGTCAAACAGGAAAAAGGCGTTCAGCTCGACACCGATCTGGACACCGAGGGCCTCAAGGACGTCGTCTCGCGCTACAAGAAAGTATTCGAGCAGCACGTCGGCTCCCCCTTCCCGGAAAATCCGATGCTTCAGCTCGAGCACGCGATCGAAGCCGTTTTCAAGAGCTGGATGGGCGACCGCGCCATTTCGTATCGCCAGATCAACGACATTCGCGGGCTGGCGGGAACCGCCGTCAACGTTCAGACGATGGTCTTCGGGAACATGGGCGACGACTCTGCCACCGGCGTCGCGTTTACTCGCAATCCCAGCACGGGCGAAAATAAATTTTACGGCGAGTTCCTCATCAACGCCCAGGGCGAAGACGTGGTCGCCGGCATCCGCACGCCGCTCGACTGCGCCACCGAAATGGGCAAATGGTCGAAGAAGGGCTGGCAGGAGCTGCTCAACGTGAAAGACCTGCTCGAAGCTCGCTACAAGGACATGCAGGATTTCGAGTTCACCATCGAAAAGGGGACTCTTTACATGCTGCAGACGCGCACCGGCAAGCGCAACACCGTCGCGGCGGTAAAGATCGCCGTCGATATGGTGAAGGAAAAATTGATCGACGAGCAGACCGCCGTCAAACGCATCGATCCGGCGAGCCTCGATCAGCTTCTGCATCCGATGTTCGATCCCAATGCCGAGCGAATCGTGATTGCCAAGGGCCTTCCCGCCTCGCCCGGAGCAGCCGTCGGCAAGCCCGCCTTCACCGCGAATGAAGCCCACGAGCGGGCCCAGTCGGGCGAGAAAGTGCTGCTGATCCGCAAGGAAACCAGCCCCGAAGACGTGCAGGGAATGCACTCGGCGGTCGGAATCCTCACCAGCACCGGCGGCATGACCAGCCACGCGGCGGTCGTCGCGCGCGGCTGGGGCAAATGCTGCATCGTCGGAACCAGTTCCATCAAAATCGACGAGAAGCAAAAAACGCTGACCATCAACGGCAAAGTGTACGGCCCCGATGACACGCTCAGCATCGACGGCTCCACCGGCGAGGTCATTGAAGGCGCCATGCCCACCGTTGCGCCAGGCGTCAGCGGCCCCTTTGCCATCATTATGAAATGGGCCGACAAGCTGCGCACGCTCAAGGTGCGTACCAATGCCGACACTCCCGCCGACGCCGCCCGCGCCCGCGAATTTGTGCTCAGGGGATCGGCCTTTGCCGGACGGAGCACATGTTTTTCGACGCGGAGCGCATCCACAACATGCGTGAGATGATTCTCGCCACCGACATCGAAGGGCGCAAGCTCGCCCTGGCCAAACTGCTCCCCTACCAGCGCGAGGATTTCATCGGCATCTTCAAGGCGATGGCCGGCCTGCCCGTCACCATCCGCCTGTTGGACCCGCCGCTTCACGAGTTCCTCCCCCACTCCGAAAAGGAGCAGGCCGAGCTCGCTCACAGCCTGGGCCTCTCGCTCGAACAGGTGCGCCACCGCGTTTCGCAGCTCCACGAATCCAACCCGATGCTCGGCCACCGCGGCGATCGCCTGGCGGTCACCTACCCGGAAATTCTCGAGATGCAGGTGCGTGCGATCATCGAAGCCGCCTGTGAATGCAAGAAACAGAAGATTTCGGTGCTGCCGGAAATCATGATCCCCCTTGCCGGCACCAAAGCCGAGCTGGACTATCTCAAGAAGTTCACCGACGAAACCGCCAAGGCCGTCTTCAAGGAACAGGGCGTCAAGGTCCCCTACCTCTACGGCACGATGATCGAAGTTCCCCGCGCCGCGCTGACCGCCGACGAACTCGCCCAGACCGCCGAGTTCTTCAGCTTCGGCACTAACGATCTGACGCAGATGACCTTCGGCTACAGCCGCGACGACGTGAACAGTTTCCTTCCCGATTACATCGCCAAAGAAATCCTCGAGCGCGATCCGTTCCAGAGCCTCGACACCGCCGGCGTGGGGCAACTCGTCCGCATGGCCGTTCAGAAAGGCCGAGCTTCCCGGCCCGGCATCAAGTGCGGCATCTGCGGCGAGCACGGCGGAGACCCCAAGAGCGTCACCTTCTGCCACGAGGTCGGCCTCGACTACGTCAGTTGCAGCCCCTTCCGCGTCCCCATTGCCAGGCTCTCCGCGGCGCAAGCCGCGATCGATGCAATCTCGTTTGCAAAGAAGTCGAAAAAGTAGATTCGCTTCGCGTGGCATGGACGTCTCGCCCGTCTCGCCCATGCAGGTGACGCGGAAATTGGGAAAACCCCTCGCGATCCGATGCCCCTTCTCCTCCCCCGTCGCCAGCACGGGCGGGACGCCGTGCCACGAGGCAAGGCCCGCCCAGGCTGAAGCTCTTCCATGGCGGACCGTTGTCGCTTATCGACCCACAGGTATTACGCTGCGTCGTCAGCTCCAGTATAAGATCAGCGCTTTCAGTATTCGGGGAGCTACGTGTCAGAACTTGTACCGCAACTTCCTGCAACGTCTTCCGTCATCGATCCGGCGTCGCACATCCCCCTGGCGGCGATCGCCTATTCCACGCCGGTCGTGGCGCGCCAGCCGGGCATCCTGATCGCGGTGGGCGTGGTGAGCATCGTGTTGGCTTGCCTGAGCGCGATCACATGTCTCATCACGGGAATGGAAGTTTTCGGCATCTACATGATCACAAAGGCGATGCCGCAAATAACTCAGGCGGCGCAGCCGGCCGCATTCGCGCCGCTTACGCCTGCTCAGGTTTCACAGACGGTCGCGAGCGTGCAGTCCTCGGCGCCGAAGGGACTGAACCCGGCGCAGTTGCAGGCGCTCACGGCCGCATTGCAGGCTCCCAATCAGCACCTGATCGGCCAGCGGTCCGGATGGTCGCGATCGACCTCGCAGGATTCGACGGGTACCGTGACCATCGGCATTGGTCACGGCGCTTCCCAGGGAGGAACGATGCTGACGATCACCCCTGCCGGGCAGACGTTCTCCACGCCGTTGGGCGGATTTCCCGCCAGCCCCTTCGCAAAGATGCACATCAACTCGTTCATCGTCGCCATGGTCGTTGCCGAAGACGTCGGCAGCTTCGGCCTGGCGATTTATCTTTTCGTCGCCGGCATCCTGCTCCTGCGCGGCTCGCCCGGCAGCCGCAAACGGCATCTGCGATACGCCGCAATCAAAATATGCTTCGCCGTCGTCGCCGGCATCTTCAGCAGCATGCTGGTTTTCGAGTTCTTCGCAGGATTACCCGTGCGCGGCAACTCTCCCGGCCTGGCAGTGGTGCGGGTGGTAGCGGTCGTCTCCCTGGTGAGCATGTCCTATCCGGTCGCGCTGCTCTTTGCGATGAATTCCAAAGAGGTGCGCCGGCATTATGCGGAGGCAAAGTGAGAGCCGACGGTGGCGTCATCTCAGCGGGCAGCCGAGGGTGATTGCCATCCGCTCGGCGATCAGCCGCAGGAACTGCGCATTAGCGATGACAGGACGTAGCGGAGACCGCTCTTTTCGGACGGTGGATGAGTGTCTGAAAATATGCACGATGATGATTTCTGGCTGATCCAGGGCAGCTTATGCGGTACACCGATTTTCGAGATTTGATTCGCCGGCAACTGCAACGCAGTGCTCATGGCTTAACATGGGCGCAACTGCAGGAACGATTGAACCTGCCGTATGCCCGACCGTGTCCGACGTGGACGAAGCAACTGGAGCAGGAAATTGGTTTGTGTCGGACAAAGGGGACGGGTCGCGCTCTGGTGTGGACGATTGAATCAAAAACTCCGGTTCGCGTGATTGAGTCTGTCGGGCGTTGTCCGACAGTCCGGCAGAGGAATTGATGTGAGCAGTCTTTTGGAGCAGGGAACTTCCGCCAAGGCTGCATACCAACCCACGTCGCGCCGACCCATTGCCAACGCATTTCGCAAAACTGCCGGTTTACCTGTCCGTCTCTGCGTCCGCTGGAACGTTGATCCCGACACGATCTCCTATCTATCGATGGTGGCGGCGGCCGGCGCCGGGCTCTGTTTCTGGGCGCATTCCGCCAGCCATGGCTCCTGATCATCGCCCCACTGCTTTGTTACCTGCGGTTGTGGCTCAATATGCTCGACGGAATGGTCGCCATCAGCGCCGACAAGGCGAGTTGGCGCGGGGAGATCCTCAATGATCTGCCGGACAGGGTGTCGGACATCCTGATTTTCGCGGGGGTTGCACACAGCGGGCTGTGCGCGCCCGCAAGCGGATACTGGGCGGCGATGATGGCATTGTTGACGGCATATGTCGGCATGTTTGGGCAGGCGGTCGGAGCGAGCCGCCAGTTCGGCGGCGTCATGTCCAAGCCCTGGCGGATGGTCGCTCTGCATATCGGCGCGTGGCTCACCTTCGCTCAGCTTCGGTGGAATTGGGGCCATATCAGTTTGGGATCGCTGACATTATTGGACCTGACATGCCTGCTCGTGATCATCGGGTGCGTGCAAACCATCGCCGTACGGTTGAGGCGAATCTTCGCCGCGCTCGAGGCGAAAGCGCGGCAGGAGCAGTGATTGCCCTCGCCAGGCCGCGGCCGTTGTCATGCCCCCAATGGTGTTCGCCTATGCTATTCGGTGAACGATGCGATTGACGACGCACACCATGACATCGTGGGACGGTACGCGGCTTTTCTATCGGGCGTGGATGCCGCCAATGCCGGGCGCCAAAGCGGTGTTGCTGTTTCACCGCGGGCACGAGCACTCGGGATTCTGGGAGGAAACCGCCGGCGACCTGAAACTGGACGACTGCGCCATCTTCGCATGGGATCAAAGGGGACATGGCCAGTCCGACGGAGAACGCGGCCACGGGCCCGGCGTGGCGGCGGTGATCAAGGACGCCGAGACATTCGCCCGGCACCTCTGTGATGCGCACGGCATCGATCTGCGGCAGACGATCGTGATCGCCCACAGCATCGGAGCGGTCATCGCCGCGGGGTGGGTCCATGACTACGCCCCGCCCATCCGCGGCATGGTGCTGGCGGCCCCGGCGTTTCGCGTTCGGCTCTATGTTCCGCTGGCGATCCCCTTCCTCCGTATCAAAGAGAAAGTATTCGGACCGGGTGTCGTGAAAAGCTACGTGAAAGCGCGGATGCTTACGCACGACGCGGCCCATGTCGAGCAATACGAGAAGGACCCGATGGTCTTCCGGCAAATTGCCGTGAACATGCTGCTCGACCTGCACGACACTTCCGCGCGACTGGTAAAGGATGCCGGCGCAATTTCCACTCCAACGCTGATCATCGCGGCGGGAAAAGACTGGGTTGTCGAGCTTTCCGCCCAGCAGGAGTTTTATGCAAGGCTCAGTTCATCGGTGAAGCAATTCGACGTGCTGCCCGGCGCGTATCACTCGATTTTTCAGGAGACCGATCGACAGGAGGTTGTGCAGCGAGTCCGGGCTTTTGTCCTTGAATGTTTCGATCGCACTGCCTGCCCGCACGCTCTGGTTCACGCTGACAAGGGCGGATACACGCGAACCGAATACGATCTGCTGCGCGGCCCGGGAAAGGTGCACTGGTCGCTCATCGCCCTGTTCCTGAAGAGCATCGGCCGGCTCAGTCGCGGCGTCAGCCTCGGATGGAAAAGTGGATTCGATTCAGGGCTCACGCTCGACTATGTCTACCGGAATCAGCCCGCCGGGCGCATGCTCGTCGGCTGGCTGATCGACTACTTCTATTTGAACAGCATCGGCTGGCGCGGGATTCGCGTTCGCGGGGAACATCTGCAAAAAGTGCTCCGGATGAGCATGCAGCAACTCGCCCAAGCGAAACGACCGGTTCGCATTCTCGACATCGCCTGCGGCGGTGGCAGGTATGTCGTGGAAGCGATGAAGGCAATGGCGGAAATTCCCGCCAGCGCAATGTTGCGCGATTACCGGCAGGAAAATCTCGATGCGGTTTCGTCGCTGGCAAATCAATTGGGCGTGAAAGCAATCGAGACCGTACTGGGGGACGCGTTTGACGGCGCTTCTCTCGCGGCCGTCGCTCCCCGTCCGACAATTGCGATCGTTTCCGGCCTGTATGAGCTGTTCCCCGAGAACGGCCCGATCCGCCGATCGCTCGGCGGAATTGCCGCCGCGATTGAGGAGGGCGGCTATCTGATCTATACCTGTCAGCCCTGGCATCCGCAGGTGGAATTCATCGCGCGCGTGCTCACGAATCGCGAAGGCAAGCCATGGATCATGCGACGCCGCACGCAGGCGGAGATGGATGCGCTGGTGCATGAGGCCGGGTTTGAAAAGATGTCACAGGAGATCGACGAGGCGGGCATATTCACGGTGTGTGTCGCGCGGCGGCGAAAGGCATCGGAAGACGCGGGTACTCCGTTACCCGCTTAGTTTACAGCTCGTTACAGAAGCTGTTTGGCCGCGCCGCGCAGCGAAGCGCGTCCAACGAACGTGGTATGCCGGCTTGCGCTATTCGTCCAGAGAACGTTGTTGGACGCGCTTCGCTCGCGGCGCGGCTAAACAGGTTTCCAAGCCGTCTGTTACTGAGGCCCTATCAGTTGCGAATGCAGATGAGCTGGAAAGCCGCCAAAACCTCCGCCCTGCTCTGTGCGCTGTTTCTCGTTGTGTATTGCACGACCAATTGGCTCGCCTCTCTTCGGCCGCACGTGCCCAGCTTTCCGTTCTCGTGGGAACGGCACATTCCCTTCGTGCCGCTGATGATCCTTCCCTACCTGTCGATCGACCTCTTCTTTATCGCGTCCCCTTTTTTCTGCCGCGACGATCTGGAGCGCCGTACGCTGGCGCGGCGCATCGCCGCCGCCATCCTGATTGCCGGCTGTTGCTTTCTGCTATTCCCTTTGCGCTTCGCGTTTGACCGCCCGCCCGTGCAGGGCTGGCTCGGGATGATCTTCGACAATTTCCGCGCCGCCGACCAACCGTTCAATCAGGCCCCGTCGCTTCATATCGCGTTGGGAATGATCCTGGCCGTGCATTATGCAAAACAATTCCGTGCTCGCGTCACACCCTCTCCGGGCAACGCACGAGAGGTTTTCAGCGAGCCTCATGATGGGGGCACGGATTCTCCCCGTGGCACGGGTGTCCCGCCCGTGTTAGCGACATGGAACGACAGCAATCGCGGATATCGAGAGCTTGCTTCCGTACCACGATTCCAGCACCGGCAAGATGCCCGTGCCACGGGGAAGTGTCTCCTCCAGAGAAGCGCCCATGCCGCAATCTGGCTTTGGTTCGCGTTGATCCTGCTCTCAGCGGTGCTGACTTACCAACATCACGTGATCGACGTCATCACTGGCTTTGGGCTGGCCATCGCGTGCTTTCATTTCATCGCGGATGAGCCGCTACGACAGCCGGCGAGCGTGAACATCCGCGCGGGAACATACTACCTGGCTGGTGCGCTGGTGCTGGCGACCGGCGCGCTGATCAGCCGGCCGTGGACGTGGCTTCTCTTTTGGCCGGCGACATCGTGTCTGCTGATCGGCGTCGCGTATTGCGGGCTGGGGCCGGGAATCTATCGCAAGAACCACGGCCGACTTCCCTTCACAACGCAACTGCTGCTGGCGCCGATCCTGCTTGGCCAGCGCCTCTCGCTGGCACACTACGCGCGACAGTGCCAGCCATGGAACCGCGTAACCGATCACGTCTGGATCGGCCGCAAGCTCTCCGACGCCGAGGCCCGGGCGGCGATCGCCGCCGGCGTTACTGCGGTTCTCGATCTCACCGCTGAATTCTCCGAGCCGCGCGCGTTTCGCGGCTTGGATTACCGTAATCTCCCCCTCCTGGATTTGACCGCGCCTTTGCCGGCGCAGCTCCACGACGCTTGTGCGTGGATCAGCGAGCGTGCCGCGCGCGGCATTGTGTATGTTCATTGCAAAGCCGGCTACTCGCGCACAGCCGCCGTGGCTGGCGCATGGCTGATTGCCAGTGGAGAAGCAGAGTCGCCGGATCAAGCGATTGCCATGCTGCGCAACGCTCGTCCCACGATGGTGATTCGTCCGGAAGCCGAGGCGGCGATTCGCGGCTTTGGAATTCTTTTTCCCCCGATTAACGGCGCTGTACAGCGGACGGCATCGAGCCGCGCAATTTGACGAATAGCATCGAAACTGCGAATCGCTGCTGCATAGCGGCGCAGCTGAGTGCTCGCGCACGAATAACTTGATCAATGTCGAATTTGGAAGTGACGCAATTACGGGGAATCACCTTCGGCCGGCTTCGAGTTTATTTGAGCAGGTCATCATCGCGCAGCGGCCGCGCGCCGGCGGCGGCGTTCCATCGCCCAGACGGCAAGAATCGTCAACAGATCGCTGGCGACATGGAAATTTCGCACGGCTTCATACACCGGCGGATGCAGCGTTGCTTCGAGCAACGCGTCGTGAGCGCGCCCCGCTTCCACCGGAGATGATTGCCTGATCATCTGCAGAATCGCCAGCCGTTGGTCCGTGACGTCGTGGATGGCGCCGAGATTCTTGTAGGCGAAAAAGCAGAACAGCACTGTCACCAGGGCTGCCGTGACGCGGTCCGGCTCTTTACGAATCGACGAGAACGCGAGCAGCCCGCCGATGATGACGACATAGAGTGTCCAATACCATTGCAGCGCGTTGGAGCGCTCGAAGTACAGCGAGATCAGTTGGTCGTAGGTCATAGTCGTCCGAGGATTGCTTACCTTTGTGCTTCGGCAGTTTGCACAAGCCCATCGTGATCCAGCGCGGAATAGGCGTCGGGAGGCGCGAGGCCGAGCCAGGGATCGGACGGAGGCGTCAGAAAAAGCTGGGTGTAGACGCGATTGTTAAAGGCGTCCAGTCCCGCCTTGGCCTGGTCCTGCGCGAGCCATTCGTGGATCTGGCGGTGCAGCACATACTCGTTGTGCATGCTGTCGGCCGCCACCATGTTTTCGATATTGCGAACGATTCGAACCAGCGGATTCTCGACAATCATCTTGCTCTTCGCCAAACGTCCGGCGCAATACCTGGGGATGCTTCGCGAGAATCACGCTGTTCACGCCTTGATCGACCTGCATCTGCTTCGAGTGCAAACTGCCCAGCGCCTGCCAGCGCGGCAGATCGTCCGCGGGCGGCACGGCCGTGAGATTGAGGGCGCGCAGATCGGCCTGGCAGGCCGTGTCGGTCGCGGCGATCTGCTGGCTATGCCAGGCGTCCAGTTGCTGCCCGCGATCGTTGTCCGACTTGTTGCGAACGGCCAGTTCGATCGCGGCGGCTTCCTTCAGTCGCTCAACGAACGGTTGCACGCCGTAGAGTCCGGGAATGGCGTCGATGACGCGGCCGTTGGCATCGAGCACGTAGTGAATGCTGTTGCCGGTGATGGTGCGGACGATCTTTCGACCGTCGCCGAAGTCGATGGTGATCGTCGGCACCGGCCGTTCGGATTGCCAGTGGAGCACAAACCCGTTCCGCATGGCGTCCTGCGCGGCTTTGTTGGGATAGAGCGTGACCCGGAAGAATCGGCTGTTGGTGCAGCTCAGCTCCTGATCGAGCCGGCCGAGCAGGTGCAGCGAGAGAATCGGCTTGCCCGCCGCCCAGGCCGCGGCCTGGGCGGCGGGAAGATCGGTGTACCAATAGAGTCCGCACGCCCACGCGTCGCGCTGTTTCGCGACGCCATCCAGTGCCGCAGAGATGCGGCCCCACCGTTGCGGATCGGCATCGCCACTGGGATTGAGCCGATGAGCATCAATGTCCGCGCGATATGTGGTCATCAGCGCCGAAAGCCCCGCCGGGCCCAGGGCGCGGAGTTGCGCGATCGATTCGTTGGCCGAGTCCGTGGCTGTCGAAATCGCCATCGCAGTCAGGTTCGCCAAATTCTTCGTCTTCGGCTGCTCCCCGCTTCCCAGCGTCCAGGCGCCGGCGGCCGCGAGTACCAGTGAGCATGCAATCCAACCCGCAATCCAACCCGTTGTGTGTCGCATCGAGTCTCCCGGTTGAGATGAATTCCCCCTGTGGTCATCCCACGAGCGATCATTTGTTGCAGAAATCCTATTTCGGCAGCAACTCCTCCAACTCGCTCACCAGCGAATCGAAAAGCCCCAGCGCCGTGTTGACGGCGGCGGGCTGCTCCATGTCAACGCCGGCGCCGCGCAGGAGATCGAGCGGATATTGCGAGCAGCCTCCTTTGAGGAAGCCGAGGTAGTCGTTTAGCTCCGTCGCTCCCCCCTGCGTGACGCGCTGCGACAGCGCGATGGCGGCGGAGAGGCCGGTGGCATATTTGTAGACGTAAAACGCGCGGTAGAAATGCGGGATCCGCAGGCATTCGAGCGAGAGTTCGGGGTCGATCACAAAGTCCGGCCCGAAGTAGGCATCCAGCAGCTTGCGGTACTCGCTGCGGAGCAAATCGACCGTGAGCGGCTCGCCCTTCTCGGCGTGCTCGTGAATAATCTTCTCGAACTCGGCAAACATCGTCTGGCGGATGATCGTCCCGCGGATGCCGTCGATCATGCGGTTCAGCAAAAACGCCCGTTCTCCCTTCGTCTTCGCCTTGGCCATCATGTGGCGGGCGAGAAGCTGCTCGTTGAACGTGCTGGCGACCTCCGCGACAAAGATGGTGTAGTTGTAATATTGGAAGGGCTGACTCCTGGCCGAATAGAAGCTGTGCATCGAATGCCCTGCTTCGTGAGCGAGCGTGAAGACGTGATCCAGCACGCGCGGCTGATAGTTCATCAGGATGTAGGGCGGCCCGTCAAAGCTGCCGCTGGAGAACGCGCCGCTTTGCTTTCCCTGATTAGGATAGCGGTCGGACCATCGCGCGGTGGTGAGCCCGCGATGCAGCTCGCGGCAATATTCGTCGCCGAGCGGCTCCAGCGCGTCCACGACCACAGTCACCGCCTGGTCCCACGTGTGCCGTTTTTCAAGATCGGAGAGGATCGGCACGTAGGTGTCGTAATGATGGATCTCGCGAATCCCCATGCGATGTCGGCGCAGTTCATAATAGCGGTGCAACGCGGGAAGATTGGCGCGGACCGACGCGATCAGACTGTCGTAGACCGTCGCCGGGACCTTGTCCTGAAATAGCGCCGCCGCCAGAGCGCTCTCGTATTTGCGAGCCTTGGCATAATAGACGTCGCGCTGGACGGATCCGTTGAGTGATGCGGCCAGCGAGTTGCGGTGGGCATCGTACTGCGTGTAATAGCGGTGAAACGCCTCCTTCCGCACGCGCCGGTCGGGCGATTGCAGAAACGCGGAGAACGAGGAATGCCCCAGCTCGACGCGATTGCCCTTCTCGTCGCGGACATGTCCCCATTTCAGATCGGCGTCGTTAAGCTGCCGGAAAATCTGGTTGGACGCCTCGCTCATCTGCCCTTGCATGGCAAGCAGATGCTCCTCGCCGCCGCCCAATGTATGCGGCCGGAAGCGCAGCAGGCGATCGAGCAGCAGTTTCCATTCCGCAAGCTCGGGCGACTGCAGGAAGCCTTCCATCGTGATCGGATCGATCGCCATGATTTGCGGGCGGATGAAGCTCGACGCCTCCGCTGGCCGGGTTGCCGTGTGCTCGTACCGCCCTTTCATGCGCTGGTATTTGCTGTCGGCCTGATCCTGTGCCGTTTTGAGAAACGCATACGTTCCGAGGCGCTCGCCGGAGCGCTCAAACGCGCTGTCGAACGTCAGGCATTCGGCAAGGATTTGGGCACTTTGGCCGAGTCGGCCGCGAAAGGATTCGTACTCGGGAATACGCGCCGCCCACTGCGTGAATGCCACGTCCCACGCGGCATCGTCCGTGAAGAGACTGCTCAGATCCCAGCAGTCGGCTTCCTTCACCTGCGCCCGAGGCGGCAGCGATTTGATCTTTCCATTCGAGGATGCGGGGCGCGCCGCTGCGCGTGCGGAACGACGGTGTTTTAGCAACTTGGCCATGGTGACCGCATGGTCGCTTGTGAGGAGCGGCAAGGCAACCAGTGGTCATTCGTCATTCGGGCTTGAGTCTGGTTTCTGGTTTCGTCATTCGCCATTTCCAGCCGCCCCCCCTACTCGCTCGCCGGGTCGGTGTCGGGCAGCGGAAACTCGATGAGATGATCCGCCCCTTCGGGCGGGTACCGCAGTTCGCATCTGCCCAGCAGCTCGCGGGTGATGAAGCCCTCGACCAGTTCTGTGCCGAGCGACGGAACGATCGGCCCGGCGATTTGCGGCCCGCCGCGCTCGATCCAGGAGATGCGCACGACGCATGCGGATTTGCTTCCCGGGTCGCAAGGCACGGCCTGCCAGCAGAGCGCCAGTTCCCCCCCGATGCGCCGTAGACACCGTGCTTTGCGCTGTTGGTCAGCAACTCGACAAGCACCATCGTCAGCGGAGAAACCTGCCGTGGCTCGATCCACACTTCTGGACCTGATGCGATAAAGCGCACCCGCGCATGCGGCTGCACGATCGTCGAATGAACGGATGAGATCAGCTCCGCGAGAGCAACGCGTTTCCAGTTCCCTTCCCGGAGCAACTGATGGACCTTCGCCATGGCGAGCAATCGGTTCTGAATCGCGTCGGCGAAAGCATCGACGCTGGCCACGCGCGTGCGCGTGACCGAGACCAGTCCGAGCAGCGCCGCCAGATTATTCCCGACGCGGTGATCGATTTCCCGAGCCAGGCGGCGCGTGTGCTCGGCAAGCTGGCGAAAATGCACCTCGTTGCGGTAGGCGACCTGCGCGCTCTGGCGGGCGGCGGCCTCGGCGTTTTTCAGGTCGGTGATGTCGCGGAAGATCCACAGTCGCCCGTAATGCACCATCGGGCTTCCCTCCCGCTCGGGCGTCCGCACCGGCGTGCTGAAACGATCGATGACGCGCCCGTCCTTCAGACGGATTTCGTCGCGGCTCTGCTCGTCGGAGTGCTGGTAGAGCCATCTGATGCGGGCCATGAATTCATCGGGATCCTGAACCTGCTGGAGCGTGGCCGCAATTGCGTCTTCGTCAATCCCCTTTCGCACGACGTCGTCGGGAACCCCCATGATTTTCGCGAATCGGCTGTTGGATAGCAAAATCTTGCCGCTCTCGTCGACGACCAGGACGCCGTCGATTGACGCCTCCATCTGCGATTCCAGCAAGCTCTTGCGAAAGCGGATCTCTCCTTCGGTGCGCTTGCGGTCGGTGATGTCCCTTGATGCGATGACCCCGCCGCGCACCCGTCCGGACTCGTCGCGCAGCGGCCGCCCGTTCACGCTGCACCATCGCGGCTCCGGCCAATCGGGACGGCGAATCAAAATCTCCACTTCATTGGAGTCCTCCCCTTTCATCGCGCGCGACATCGGCAAGTTTGCCGCGGGGAACGAGGTCACCCCGTCCGGGAGGAAGAATCCGAAATACCTCGGCCATTCCTCGCGCGAAGCCATCGGCTGGGGCCGTCCGACGATCCGCTCCAGCTCAGCGGTATAAACAAGGAACTCCCCTTCCTGATCGACGACCGCGACACCATCGCCAACACTGTCGAGCACCGACCGCAGCATGCGTGTCTGATCGCGCAGGGCGCTCTCGGCGCGGCGGCTGTAGGTAATGTCGGTTCCGGTGCCGACGACAGTTTCGACTCTTCCGCCCGCATCGCGCAGAATGCCGATCGACCAGCGGATCTGCCGGCGGGTTCCATCGCGACTTGTCCATTCACACTCGTAGTTCAACGGCCATTCGCCTGAAAGCAGCATGGCGAATCGCTTCTCCCCCGCCGCCTGCTCATCGGCGGCGACAAAGACGGACCAATAGGGCTTGCCCATTACCTCACAAGTACGATAACCGGTGACATGCTCGGCGCACGGGTTCATCCGCACGACCGCGCCAGCGCCGTCGACGATGACCACCACACTATCAATCGTGTTGAAGATCAAGTCGGCGAGCTCTGGTGAGTTTTTCATGTGCAAAGGCCACCCGGCAAGTGCCGGACATTTGTGGGACAATACGCGTACTGCAAAGGATAAACGAAGATTTCTGCCGGGCAAGATGCGGGACGTGAAAGTCGGCTTGCCGTCCAAAGTTAACCTGCTATTCCGCAGAGAGACCAAGCCGTCCCATCAATTCGTCAAACTGATCGAGGTTGGCGAAATGACAGATCAGCCGGCCTTTCGTCTTGCTGCGCCCGGCAGAACGAATTTGCACACGGATCCCCAATTGCCGCGACAGGTTCTTTTCCAGATCCATTAGATGAGCAGACCCACCAGAGCTTACTGGCGTCGTCGACGGCTGCTGCTTTTGTCCTTGAATCAGACGTTCCAAATTGCGTACGGACAATTCCTGCGACAAAGCGAGTTGTGCAAGACGCTGCTGCTCCAGAATGTCGGGCACGCTTGCCAGGAGCTTGGCATGCCCAAGCGACAGACGCCCGTCAATGACGGACTTCTGCACGGCATCCGATAAGTCCAGTAATCTCAGATAATTGGCAATACTGCTGCGATCCTCTCCCATCCGCTGGGCGAGCTCGGCTTGGGTGAGACCAAGCTGGGCCATCAACATGCGATAGGCCTGCGCACGATCGATGGGATTGAGATTCTCGCGCTGAATATTCTCTACCAGCGCCATCTGTGCCTGGGCAAAGGCATCCACATCCTTGATGATCACTGGGATGTGCGTGAATCCAGCGAGCTGTGCCGCGCGCCACCGTCGTTCACCGGCAATAAGCTCGTAGCGTTCCCCCACTTGGCGCACAATAATCGGCTGGATTAAGCCGGTACCCTTCAAACTAGCGGCAAGCTCAGCCAGCGAAGTATCATTCATCTGTCGGCGCGGCTGGTGCGGATTGGGTACGATTGCGTCGATCGCCAACTCTGCGACACCCTGTGTTGGTGGCGGCAGTTGGGGTGCGGGCGGGGAATCCGACGTGGGCATGGGCGGGTTTGATGCGTTGTGGCCGCCGGAGCCGACTTCGAACTCGGCTATGTCGGATTCAGCCGGTATTTCGCGGTGAATTGGGAAATCGGCCACGGAAATCAAGCTGTTAAGCCCCCTGCCGAGCCGTGGCTTCAATATCTTCGACATGATCGGGATTCCTTTCCCAAATGGCCGTTACGGCCCCTGACGACAAAGTTCCACGTGGAACAATCTATCTGATGCCTGCGAACTGTACAATAGATTCCACGAAGGGACCGCAGAGACACGGTGAATTCGTTCGTGGGCCTTCGTGGGATCATCCGCCTTTTCCCGCCGTTTGTCTGCCGTCGGTGTAACTTTTGAGGTGGAGAACGCAGATCCAGAGTTTGTAGGGCGGGATTCATCCCGCCGTTTTCTCGGCAATCAGCAAATCGGCGGGATAAATCCCGCCCTACTCGGAGCTAATCGTCCCGCTATCAAGCGCCAACCACCATGCGCGGCGCTTGAGAACAAACGCAAGATTACCGCCAGCGCAAATGTTGCGTTGCAAGCGAAAAGAGTTCGTGGAGGCCCGGATCGACTCTGCTCGCGGATCCTGAGGAGCGTGGCGAATAAAACTTCGGACTGGGCAGCCCTAATACATATGCATAAATAGATATACGTTAATCATATTAGTTGGGGCGTTGCCCGGCGTTTGCCCGCCCACTTCAGGTCCGATAAAACTTTGGAGGAACGCTGCATGCTTGTCCGACAAACTTATAAGGCCAAGGCAATCGTGCGGGCAGCACAATTCCATGTGCGTTTGTGGTCCAGGCTTCCAGCCTGCTTCGGCGACCTCGGGGAGGCTGGAAGCCTGCACTGCAACTGCGTTCCAAAAGTACCGATGCAATTGTCCTGCAATTGTGCTGGCTTTCCGCAGCCAGACCTTGAAGTGATGCCGCCCAGAGGCTAAAAAGGTGACTCGCTGACAGGGATGTCAGCGCGGTCACTGTTGGTGCAGACAGTAGGCCTGTTCACTTTCGCACACATTCTTGAGAGGTCATGGAGGACCTATGCCGGATAAATGGGTGACATTCGCCGAAGCTGCCGCCGCGCTCAAAGTGCATCCCCGCACGGTGGAACGGCAGATGAAGAGCGGCAAATTACAGAGCCGTCGGACCGCCGCCGGGCAGTTGGAAGTGTTGATTGACGTTGCCGACATCGCGGCTCCTGGCGCCGATGCGCTGTCCGTCGTGGCCGGGCAGGCGGAGAACCAGGTGCAGTTCGCATTGGGGGCCACTTCCGCCATAGTGAAGACCGCGCAGGAGGATGCCCGGCTGGCGCGCATCGATGCCGACCGCGCGTGGGAAGAGACACGCACGGCCCGGCGCGGCTCGCTGATCGCCTGGTGCACGGTGGGTGCCATGGCTGTGGCATTGCTGGTAGCGGTGGGGTGGACCGCAACCACGATCACGCGCTCGCAGGTGGAGCTGCGGCACGCGGACGAGCAGGTGAAAGGCGTGTCGGACGCCGCCGGGCAACTGAAAACCGAGCGCGATCATTTGCAACAAGAGCTGGCTGAAGCGAATGAAAAGCGGAGCCGGGCGGAAGGGGAGCTGTCGGGCAGAGTTTCGGCAGACCGAGACACGATGGCCGTAGCACTGCGCAAGCAGGACCCCGCAACTCAGCCAACATTGCTTGATGCGCGACTGGCGAACCTGTTGTCGGGCGCCGCGTCGGACACGCTTCCACGATAGTGCGAAGCATGATGCAGCACAGCCTTCTCAGGGGTGAGCTCGTTTGAAATCACAGCCGGGACGGCTGTGCGACACAGCTCTGCGCGTCTAAGGATTCGCGGAACTTCGGTTGCCGAACGCCTTGTCGATGATACCGATAAGAAAGCAAGCAGGGGCCTCAGGGCTGGCGGTTTAGCCAGTGCGCGGCCTTGCAATTCGTCCGCTGGTGAGCAGGCCCGATAACCACACCATCCCCTTCTGGGGCGTTGAACTGTCCATCAAAATTCAAGCGACGCCGATAAGCAATCCTTGGAATGCTACGCGCATTCGAACGCGGATTTTTCCACCTCGGGAATCCAAGGATGTCTGCTCAAGCCATCGGTTTGAAACAGTTGCGCTCGCTCTGTCGTCGTTCGCTGGCATGCGCTGCCGCCATCGGAAGCAGCCTGCGCTTCAATTGCATCTTTCGGCAACTAGCCGAGGTTGAGCGGCTCGAATCGCGGATGATGTTCAGCTTCTCGCTGACGGGCACCGAGAAGGTCGTCAATACCAATAAGACCTACGCCGAGCTGAACCCCGTGATCGCAATCGACCGATCGGGCAACTACGTCGCCGTCTGGTCTGATAACGGGCAGGACGGGCAGGGGCCGGGCATTTACGGCCAACGATTTGACACAGCGGTGCGCGCAGGTCGGCTCCGAGTTTCGTATCAATCAGACTGCCGCCGCACATCAGGCACAGCCTGCCGTGGCGATGAACGCGTCGGGCAGCTTTGTGGTCAGTTGGACCAGCAGCGAAAACGGCGGCGCGATTTGCGCTCGCGAATACGACAGCTCCGGCGAGCCTGCGGGCAACGAATACGTCGTGTCGGGCAGCAAGACGGGCGAGGCGCGACGGTCTGCCGTCACCATCGATTCGGCCGGTGATTTCGCCGTCTCATGGCACGGCAAAGGACCGGCCGGCATACAGGAAATTTTCAGCCAGCGCTACCTGGCGGGAAGCCTGCCGGACAGCGCGCCGCCAGAGCCGACACCCGCTGGAGCCCTGAAGGTCGACAGCACTTCAGGCCAAAAGCACACGCTAGCCACGCACGGCAGGGGGGCTCAACCGAATATTGCCACTGTTCATCGCAATACAGCGATTGTCTTTGTGGATACCTCTGTCCCGCATTGGAAAACGCTGCTCGCCGGTGTCCGGCAGGCCGCGCCCGGCGATCAAATCGTGCTGCTAGACCCGACGCGCGACGGCGTCGCGCAAATCACCGACACGCTCGCCGGGCGCACTGGGATCACGGCGATTCACCTCATCACGCACGGCAATGCGGGGGAGCTGCAACTTGGAAGCGTGCTGCTCAGCGCCGGCGACCTGGACACCTATGCCGCGTCGATCAATGCATGGCGTCAATCGCTTGCCTCAGGAGCCGACCTGCTGCTCTACGGCTGCGATGTTGCCGAGGGAAGCAGTGGAAAGGCGTTTGTCGACGCAATTGCGAATCTGAGCGGCGCGGCCGTGGCCGCCAGCACTGACCTGACAGGGCAGAAAGCCCTGGGCGGAAACTGGAATCTGGAATATGCCACTGGCCGAATTCAAACGCCCATCGCCATGAGCCGTGCCGTTCAGCGAAACTGGGCGGACACGTTGTTGTTACTCCCGCCCGCCGCGACGAATGACCAATATGCCGTCAATAAAAATCAGACACTTACGGTCGCAGCTCCCGGAGTGTTATCGAATGACACCGACTTTCTCAACTCTCCGCTAACCGCAATTCTGCAGACCAATCCCGCGCACGGCACGCTTGTATGGGACCCGGCCAAGCAGGGAGGGTTCACATATACCCCCACTTCCGGATACACCGGAACAGACTCATTTACCTATAAGGCCACTGACGGCGTTCTGACTTCGAGCGCGGCAACGGTGACGATCACGGTCAACGCGCCTCCAACGGTGGCCACGCCCGCGGCAGCGGCGCCGAACAATGTCAACGGCACCGCCACGGCATTAAGCGTTCTCGGGGCCGACGATGGGGGCGCATCCAATCTTACCTACACCTGGAGCACTACGGGTACACCGCCGGCGGCAGTCAATTTCAGCAGCAACGGAACCAATGCCTCGAAAAACGCCACGGCAACGTTCAGCAAAGCCGGCTCCTACGTTTTTCAGGTGACCGTCACCGACGCAGGCGGACTGTCAACCACAAGTTCCGTGAACGTGATGGTCCATCAAACCGCGACATTAGTGGTTGTCGCGCCAGCCAATGCCACGGTGCCGGCAAATGATCTGCAGCAGTTCACTGGAACGGTGCAAGACCAGTTCGGCGATGCGGTGTCGCCTCAGCCGGGGATTAATTATTCACTGACTGGGCCGGGCACGCTGAGCAATTCGGGTCTCTACCTGGCCCCCTCTACGACCGGCACCGGCACCGTGACGGCAACTGCCGGACCGCTGTCGGGCAGCAGGCCTTTCACGATCGGGGCGGCCGGGCCGGTCAGCACGCCTTTGGGCGGCGAGACACTGGTCAACACCGCCTCCACCGGGGGCAACCAGCAGTTGCCTGCGGTGGCGATGGATGATTCCGGCAACTTTATCGTGGTCTGGGAGGATGGCGCCGCGGGCGGCGAAGTGAACGCCCAACTGTACAACGCGTCCGGCACTGCCGTCGGAAGCCAATTTCAGGTAAACACGTTGCAGGCCGGCGGCTCCCCCGCGCCGTCGGTGGCGATGAACACATCGGGCCAGTTCGTTGTCTCGTGGAACGGTAACGGGAATAGCGTCTACGCCAAGGTGTTTAACGCGGCGGGAACCGCGCTGACCGGTGATACGCTGGTCAGCTCCGCGAGACAGGGCAATACACCCTCCGCTGTCGCCATGGCAGCCGACGGTTCATTTACCATTGTTTATGAGGGAAACCGGGCCGGCGACAACGACGGAATTTACGCGCAGCGTTTCACCGCCGCCGGAGCGGCCAACGGCGGCGCCGTTCTGATGAACGCGACCGTCACTGGACCGCAGACCAATCCCGCGATCGCAACCGACCCGCAGGGCGGCAGCGTGGTGACTTGGACGGACAAGAACCCTGCACAGACGATCAAGGCGGCTCTGCTTCCCGCCTCCGGCTCGCCATCGGCAGAAATCCTGGTCGGCGCCAGCGGAGGCAATAACCAAGATCTTTCCGCGGTGGGCATCGACGATTCGGGAAACTTTGTGGTCGCCTGGTCCGAGAGTGGCCCTGGTCAGGGCATCTATACGCGCCGGTACAATGCGGCCGGCACCGCCCTGGACGCCTCGCCGGTGCAGTTGAGCGACCCCGGCGCCGCCATGGAGACCAAGCCGGCGATTGCCGTGCGCGCTGACGGCAGCTATCTGGTTGCGTGGACTGCCGGAAATAATCTCGATGGGAACGGCAATGGCGTCTTCGGACAGGCGTTCAAGGCGGACGGGTCTGCCAACGGCGGCCAATTTCTCGTCAATACCACAACCCAGGGCAATCAGCAGGATGCAGCGATCGCCTGGTATGACGCGCATGCGGTGGTCGCCTGGGATGGGCAGGGAGCCGGCGACAACAATGGAGTCTTCTTCCAGCTATACGCAACGCCCGCCGTCGCCCAGGTTGCCTACACTCCAACGGCAAGCCCCGCTGCCACCAACGAAAACACGCCGACCACGAGCGGTCTTGTCATCACTCCCAATGCACTGAATTCTTCACTGTCGGGGTACTTCCAGATCACCGGCATCACCGGCGGGTCACTGTCGGACAATAATGGAAATCCGATCAGCAACGGCCAGTTCATCACCTTCGCCAGCGGCGAAGCAGGATTGGTTTTCAATCCCACAACCAACTCGACCGTCGCCGGCATGTTCGATATTCAGGCGTCGACATCCAACAGTGCGTCTGGCCTTGGGGGTTCGGTCGTGGCTGACAGCATCGTCGTAAAGCCGGTGCCCCTTCTCGTTTCGCCCACCAACGCGACCGCCAACGAGGATACCTCGCTGGTATTTTCCGCCGCCCACGGAAACGCAATCTCGGTCAGCGATCCCGGCAACAGCGGCGGGACCGCTTCCGTAACGCTGACCGCCAGCAATGGCACGCTGATATTGGCAAGTGCAACTGGTCTGACCTTCAGCAGCGGCAGTTTCAGCGGCAGCAGCAGTGACGCTTTCAGCGGTACGTTCGCCCATCTCAATGCTGCTCTGAGCGGCCTGCAGTTTGTGCCGGGCACGCACTATTCCGGGTCGGCAAGCCTGGCAATCTCAGTGAGCGAAGGCTCCAACGCCGTGAACGGGTCGGTCGCAATCACTGTCGATCAGGCCGCTCACACGCCGTCGGTCACCACCGCCAGCACGAATGAAAATGTCCAAAGCACCAGCGGTCTGGTCATCACCCCCAATTCGCTCGATACGTCGATACCGGGATATTTCCAGATCACCGGGATCGCCGGCGGTTCACTTTCCGACAGCAATGGAAATCTGATCAGCGACGGCCAATTCATCACCTTCGCCGCCGGCGAAGCAGGATTGCTTTTCAATCCCGCAACCAACTCGACGGCAGCAGGCTTGTTCAGCGTCCAAGCCTCGACATCGAACAGCGCTTCGGGGCTCGGCGGATCGATCGTCGCTGCAACGATAACAATACGACCCGTTCCCTCGCTCGCCGCGCCTGCCACAGGAACGACCGCGGAAGATGCGCCGCTGGTCTTCTCCGCCGGAAACTCCGACGCGATCAGCGTGAGCGATCCTGGCAACGCGAACGGTAACGCCTCTGTCACTCTGACGGCGACAAATGGGACACTCACGCTCGCAAGCGTCTCCGGAATCTCCTTTACCAGCGGCACGGCGTCCGGCGCGGCTTCCCTGACGTTCACCGGAACATTGACAAGCCTGAACAACGCGATGAACGGCCTGCAGTTTGTGCCGGCGACGCACTATGTGGGCAGCGCCAGCCTCGCCGCTTCCGTGAGCGAAGGGGTCAATAGCGCCAATGCGACAATTGCATTAGCGATCACAGCGGTCGCTCATACGCCATCAATCACGAATGCGAAGACGGTCATCAACCAGGAGACGTCCAGCGGGCTGGTGATTGCCCGCAATGCGATCGACGGACCGGTGGTAAGCTACTTTCAAATCACCGGCATTACGGGCGGAACGCTCTTCGATCAAAACGGAAACGCGATCCTCAACGGCGACTTTGTCACCGCCGCCCAGGGCTCCGCGGGACTTCGCTTCATGCCGACAAACGGCTCCCTCGCAACTGGCACGTTCCACGTTCAGGCGTCCACCGCGAACAATCCCGCAGGACTTGGCGGCTCGCTCGCAACGGCTTCGATCACCGTGGCCGGCCCTCCGGTGAATCAAGTGCCCGTCGCGCAGACGATTGCCGAGGACGCGCCACTGATCTTCTCATCCACACGCTTAATCTCCGTCAACGACGGATCGATCGGCTCCGGAACCGACCTGGTCACGCTGTCCGCCTCGAACGGCGCCGTCACACTTGCCGCCGGTTCCGGGGTTACGCTCACCAGCGGCACGGGAATCGGCGATTCCTCCGTGTCGTTCACCGGCACGCTTGCCAAACTGCGGGCCGCGCTCAATGGACTGATCTTCACGCCGGCATTGCACTATGCGGGCGCCGCTTCGCTTCAGATCGTTACCGCCGATCCGGCTAACGTGGGACCCAGCGGCGCGCTCTCTGACACGGACAGCGTGTCGATCACCGTGGACCGCATCGCCCATCAGCCATCCGTGTCGCCGGCGCAAACGATCGAAACCGCGCAAACAACAAGCGGGCTGGCGATCACTCCAAATGCACTGGATGCGTCGCTCGCCGGCTATTTCAAAATCACCGGAATCACCGGCGGAAGCCTCGCCCTCTCAGATGGAAGCGCAGTGGCTGGCGGAGATTTCATCCCCTTCGCGGAGGGAGAAGCCGGGCTGAAATTCACTCCAGTTGCCGGCAGCGCGCCAACCGGCAGCTTTCAAGTGCAGGCGTCGACAACTTCCGACGATTCGGGGCTCGGCGGAAGCGTGGTGACGGCGACCGTGTCGGTCGCCCGCAAGCAGACGCTCGCAGTTGATTCGGGCGCGCTGGCGTACACAGAAGGTCAGGGCGCTGCCGAGATCTCTCCGGGCCTGACCATCACGGACCAGAACGCGGCGCCGCTCACGGGTGCGACGGTACGTGTCATCGGATTCGTTCCGTCTGAGGATACGCTGCAGTTCACGGATCAGAACGGAATCGCCGGTTCGTGGGACGCGGCCAACGGAGTGCTGACGCTCAGCGGAGCTGCGTCGGCGACCACCTACCAGTCAGCGCTGCAGTCGGTGGCGTATGCAAACTCCAGCCACGACCCTTCCGTCGCGGCGAGGAGCGCCGAGTTCAGCGTCGTTGATGTGTTTATTTCGAGCGACCCGGTCGACCGCCCAATCGATGTCGTTGCCGTAAACGACGCCCCCGCGATCTCCGGCCCGCCGGCGCAGTCCACAGTCGAGGATGTGCCGCTCGGACTCTCACCGGCCGGTGGCGACGGCATCACCCTTGCCGACGTTGATTCGGAGAACCATCCGGAACAACTCACGCTGTCGGCGACCGACGGCACGCTGGCAACCTCCTCGTCGTCGAACAGCCCGGCATCTGCCATCACATTGACTGGGACGCTGAGCTCTCTCGACGCCGCGCTGGATGGCCTGATCTTCACGCCCGCCCTGCATTACTCGGGGCCGGCGACGCTCGCCGTCACGCTCAACGATCTGGGGAACACCGGCGTTCCGGGGCCGCAGTCCGCGACGATGACGATCGCGGTGGACGTCACGCCGATTGCGCATACTCCGAGCGTCACGGACACGCAGGTGCTGGAAGGTCATCGCACCAGCACCGGCCTGGTGATCACGCCGGATGTGGCGGATGGTTCATTGGCAGGGTACTTCAAGATCACCAACATTGCCGGCGGCTCTCTCGTGCAGCAGAATGGGGTCACGCCGATCGGCGACGGCGATTTTATCACCTTCGCGCAGGGCCTGGCGGGTCTCCGCTTCACACCAACTGCCGGCTCGGTTGCGCCTGGTGCGTTTACCATTCAGGCGTCGGTGTCACCATCGGACTCGGGCCTTGGCGGCAGCCCGGTGCAGGCGGCGGTCACCGTCATCCCCGCGCCGCTGCTGGTTCGCCGGTCATCTTTGGATCTCCCCAACCAGGGACCCGCTCCGATCACAACAGACTCCCTCTACGTCGCCGAGCCCACGGGCGCGGCCGAGGGCGTTTCTTACGTCATTCTCTCGCTGCCCCAGCATGGAACATTGCTGCTCGATGGGACTCCGCTGAGCGTGAACGGCTCCTTCACGCGCGATGACCTCGACAGCGGCGCCGTCAGCTACGCGCCAGCCGGCGGCGTGCCTTTCCCCGACACGTTCCAGTTCGAGGCCCAGGATGCGGTGGGGCGGACGACCGGCGCCGTTGCGTTCCAGCTGAAACGTCAGGCCGTTCCGATTGCCCCCGCGCCCTCGCCTGCGCCTCCCGTGGTTCCAACTGTTGCGCCGGCGTCTGCTCCCAATCAAAATTCGAAGCTGTCCGATTCGATTGTCGCAAAGACCACGACGAACGATTCGGATTCCACTTCAGCTACTGGAGACGATGGCAAGTCTGCTCCGGCCCCGGATTCCACCGACGTTTCGCCGCCTGCGAGCAAGACGCCGGGCGCGACCCCCGCCGCCGCGCCGGCGGCCCGCCCGGTTCCGAGAGCCGCGGCCAACGCTGCGCAGCGAGCGGCAGCGGCGCCCCCCGTCGTTCCGCCCACGCCGGCGCGGGACGACTCGGCGGTGAATTTGCTCCATCGGGAATCGATGCGCGCCGAGTTCGCCAGCACGCGCAAGCTCCTGGCCAACAACAGCAAGCTCTGGGTCGACCTGGACGCGATGAAGCAGAACATGCACTCGGAGGTCAAAGTCTGGGCGGGAACCGCGTCGTTTATGTCCATCGGAATGTCGCTGGCCTACTTCGTCTGGATTTTCCGCGCCGGCTCTTTGCTGAGCAGTCTGCTCTCCTCCATGCCGGCCTGGAACTTCGTCGATCCGCTGCCCATTCTCGAATCGATCGGTTCGGGCCGGCACCGGAACAATGACGATGAAGGACTCGAAGGCCTCGTCAACGGCAACAGGAAAAAATCATGATCGTTCGACAGGAATTCCCATGAGCTCCAAAACCGTGACACCCCTGGAATGGCTCCGGACGCTGGCCGGTCGAGTGCCGGCACGCGCCCGAATCGTTCTTGGACAAATCCTTCTGCTGGGCGGCATCCTGCTGGGCGCGCTGTCGCTTGGGATCATTCCCAATGAGACCCAGGCCATCATGGACGGTCGCGGCAAATTGTGCGAAGTGATCGCCGTTCATTGCTCGCTGGACGTTGCCCGCGGCGCGGAAGAGCAGTTGCCGCTGACGTTCCGCGCCATGGTCGAGCGCGATCCCGACATTGCGTCTGCCACGATTCGCAAGGCTGACGGTCGCGTGGTCACCGCGATCGGGACGCCGGCGCGTACTGCCGGGGCGCTGGCAATCTATCAGAACATCGACGTTCCCATCTGGGCGGACGAGAAGCGGTGGGGCGTTGTCGAGATGCATTTCCGCGCCATCCAAGGCTCCGGGATCTGGGGCCTGATCAGCTCGCCGCCTATCCGGCTGATTCTCTTCGTGTTGTCCCTGTCCATGATGGCCTTCATGTTCTATCTGCGGAAAATGCTGCAGCACCTGGATCCATCCAAGGCGGTCCCGCCCCGCGTGCGAACGGCGCTCGACACACTTGCGGAAGGCCTGCTCGTCATCGACAACGAGGAGCGCATCGTGCTCGCCAACCAGGCTTTCGCGGATCTGCTGGGAAAGCCTGCCAGCGAGCTGCTGGCAACGCCGGTTTCGTCGCTCCCCTGGCAGGAGGGCGGCGACGCAGCGGCGCAGACGGCGCCCTGGCGCAAGGCGATGAGCGAGGGCGCGACGCAACGTGGCTCGATCATGCGGCTGCGCAATGCGCAATCGAACTGGCACACGTTTTCCGTCAACTGCTCCCCGATCCAGGGTGGCGAAGGGGAATACCGGGGAGTTCTGGCCAGCTTCGACGACGTCACCGTGCTGGAGCAGAAGGAAGTCGAGCTGCGCAAATCGAAGGACGTGGCCGAATCCGCGAACCGGGCCAAGAGCGAATTCCTGGCGCGCATGAGCCACGAGATTCGCACGCCGATGAACGCCATCCTCGGATTCGCCGAGGTGCTTCGCCGCGGATATGAGGAAAACGAAACGGAGCGGCAGGAATATCTTGAGACGATCCATTCCAGCGGCCAGCATCTTCTGGAACTGATCAACGACGTGCTGGATCTTTCCAAGATCGAGGCCGGCAAGCTGGAGATCGAGCTGAGCCGCTGCGCGCCGCACAAGCTGATCGCGGAGATTGCCAACGTGCTCTCCGTGCGCGCGCGTCAGAAAGGGATTGGACTTGAAACCAGTTGGGAGGGTCCGATCCCGGAGTCGATCGAAACCGATCCGACCCGCCTGCGCCAAGTGTTGACCAACCTGATCGGCAACGCGATCAAGTTCACCGAGACGGGGGCGGTCCGAGTAGTCGCGTCGGTTCTCGATGCAACGTCGACGACGCCCAAGCTCAAGCTCGATGTGATCGACAGCGGCATCGGCATGAAGCCGGAAGTGTTGAATCGCATCTTCCAGCCGTTCGCGCAGGCGGACACGTCCATCACCCGCCGATTCGGCGGCACGGGCCTGGGTCTGTCGATCAGCCAGCAGATCGCTGAGGCATTGGGCGGATCGATTCAGGTTGCCAGCGTCTATGGCACGGGAAGCACCTTCAGTGTCATCATCGGGACCGGCCCGCTTGCCAACGTGCCGATGCTCAGCGCCGCCCAGGCCAGCGCGTCGCTGGCGGGCGCCCGGCACGCCGACGGGTCAGAGCTTCATCTGCCGCCGGCTCGGGTGCTGCTCGTCGAGGACGGCGTCTCCAATCGCAAGTTGATTTCGCTGGTGCTCCAACGCGCCGGCGTCACCGTCCTGCAGGCGGAGAACGGGCAGATCGGCGCTGACATGGCCTTGGCAGAGCCGTTTGATGTCATTCTGATGGACATGCAGATGCCGGTCATGGATGGCTATGCCGCTGCAACGCTGCTGCGCAGCAAAGGGCTGCAAACGCCTATCATCGCGCTCACCGCCCACGCGATGCGCGGCGACGAGGAAAAATGCCGCAACGCGGGTTGCACGGGCTTCCTCACCAAGCCGATCGACATGGATCTGCTGGTCCGCACGGTCGGCGAATATGTCGGACAGAAGCCCGCGGGTTTGCCGTCACGCGACGAACACAATATCGCCATGACATCCGGCATCACTTCCGACGAAAGCCGGATTTGTTCCACGCTGCCGACTGAGGATCCGGACTTCTGCGAGATTGTCGAAGAGTTCGTGGAGCGGCTTGGCGAGCAGCTCGGCGCCATTCAGGAGGCGTGGTCCAAGGGTGATTTGGAAGACCTCGCTCGCCTTGCGCACTGGGTGAAAGGGTGCGGTGGAACGGCTGGGTTCGATGCGCTGACCAGCCCCGCCAAGCAGTTGGAGCACGCGGCGCGGCAGAAGCAGCTTGATGACATCGGTGCAGCGCTCTCAGCTTTGCAGGGCCTGGCAGGCAGGATTACCGCCCCTTCCGGCGCGACCCTTAAGGCTCGCGAGCAAGTGACCGATAGCAAATGACACCTGCAGGCAGCTGATTCGGTGTCTAACGATGGTTGCAAACGACCACAAATCAGCCCGGATTGCGATCGTCGATGACGAATCGATCAACATCAAGGTCGTTCGCAAGCATCTCCAGGGCGCTGGCTACAGCGACTTCGTTTCAACCACGGATTCAACGGCTGCGATCGCTTTGATCACCGAGCAATCACCCGACGTCGTTTTATTGGACGTCATGATGCCAAAGATCGATGGCATCCAGATTCTCCAGTCCATCCGCGCAACGCACCAACTGCGGCACCTGCCGGTACTCATCCTCACAGCCTCAACCGATGCCCAGACCAAGCTGAAATGCCTCGATGCAGGCGCCACTGACTTTCTCGCCAAACCCGTCGATCCCAATGACCTCATCCCGCGACTGCGCAACGCCCTGATCGTTAAGGCGCACCACGATCATCTGGCGCATTACGCGCAGGAACTCGAGCGCCAGGTGCAAATTCGCACGGCAGAACTCGAGGCGTCGAATCTGCAGGTGATCTATTGCCTGGCCCGAGCCGGCGAGCTACGCGATGACACCACCGGGCAGCACGTGCTTCGCGTCGGCAGGTACGCCGGCGTGCTGGCGCGCGAAGTGGGCTGCAGCGAGAGCGACGCCCGTTTGATCGGGCTCGCCGCGCAACTGCACGACGTTGGCAAAATCGGGGTGCCCGATGCCATCCTCAACAAACCCGGCAAGCTGACGAGCGAGGAGTTCGCGCTCATGCAGCGACATTGCATGACCGGCGCACGGATCGCCCGGCCGCTCACCGATGAAGAATGGCAGGCGGTCCGAACCCACGATGAAGTCGCCGTCGAGTCACCATCCCTGGGTTCTCAACCGCTCCTGGCCCTGGTGCAAACGATCATTACAACCCACCACGAGCGGTGGGACGGCCGTGGCTACCCCAACGGCATTGCGGGCGAGGCGATTCCGCTCGCGGGCCGGATTGTCTCTGTTGCCGACGTCTTCGACGCACTGACCAACAAGCGACCCTACAAGGCGGCGATGGAAGTCGACGCGGCGCTGAAGATTATCGTCGATGGCTCCGGCACGCAGTTCGACCCGAACGTTGTCAACGCACTGGTTCGCAGCCTCGATCGCATCGTGGACATCCACCGGCAGCTACGTGAAGACGAGCCTCCCGCAACTCCCGACGCCGCTCGGACGTCAGGTCCATCGCAGCAGCGCCCGGCGGCGTAACATCAGCCACTCATCGCGAAGACAACCAAGAGGCAGAAGCCTGCCGCCGGTGACTCGCTTCTCAAATCGCCGCAGGCTCGCAAATCATTGTGCCAGCGATTGCTGACTAAGAAGTCCGACGAGAACTCATCCGCGCCGGAAAGGCCAGAGGACTATCGCGCCGCTCGTCCAGGCATTTCTCGCGCCTGCATTTCTCGCACTCGCTGGCGAGACGCCGCATGGCCGGTATAATCCGCGTCGCCGGCGCCGCGGGTCTGCGCGGAGCCTGCGTAGTGAAGGATTTGCGGATATGCCCTATACATTGTCACCAGTCATCGACGACGACACGCCGGAAGTGGAAACTGACGGCGAAAACCGCTGGACGCTGAATTTCGGACCCCAGCATCCGGCGACTCATACCACCCTGCGCATCGTCCTGGAGCTCGATGGGGAGCGCATCGTCAAGTGCATCCCGCATATCGGCTATCTTCACAGCGGCTTCGAGAAGCTCGGCGAACACCTCAATTACAATCAATATGTCACGATCGTCGACCGGATGGATTATTCCGCGCCAATCTACAACGAATTGGCCTGGCATCACGCCACTGAAAAGCTGATGGGGATCGAGCTGACGCCGCGATGCAAGGTGCTGCGGACGATTGCCAACGAACTGGGGCGGATTCAGAGCCATTTGCTCTGCATCGGCGCTGCTGGGCTGGATCTTGGAGCTTTCACGGCGTTCCTGTACGGCTTCAATGAGCGCGAAAAAATCTACGATATCGTCGAGCTGATGAGCGGGCAGCGTTTCCACACCAGTTGGACGCGGGTAGGGGGGTTGAACATGGACCTTCCCGATGAGCCGTTGTTCAAGCGGATGGTCAAAGACTTCGTCGACAATGCAATGCCGCGGGCTTCCGAGGATGTCGAAAAATTGCTCAATAAGAATCGGATCTTCGTCGATCGCACCAAGGGCGTGGGGGTTCTGACCCGCGAAGAGGCGATCTCATGGAGCATCACCGGCCCAATGGCGCGGGCATCCGGCGTGCGTCGCGATATCCGCAAGGATGAGCCATATCTCTGTTACGCGGACAATTGGGACGGGCAGGGGACCCCGGCGGTCAATTTCCAAGTGCCGGTGATGACCACCGGCGACGTCTACGCCCGCTATCTGGTCCGGCTGGAGGAAGTGAAGCAGAGCCTGCACATCATCCGCCAACTCATCGACAACATTCCGGGCGGCCCGGTGAACGTCAGCCCCGAAGGCAAGGAAGTGCTTCCGCCCAAGGAGCAGGTGTACAGCAGTATTGAAGGGTTGATTCAGCACTTCGAGCTGATCATGACCAACCGCGGATTTGCCGCGCCCAAGGGCGAGGTGTACGGCTGCATCGAAAGCGCCAACGGCGAGCTAGGATATTACATCGTCAGCGCCGGCGAAAATGTGCCGTGGCGCGCCCGCACCCGGCCGTGCATTTTCATTAATTATCAAGTGTTCCCGAAGTTGATTGAAGGGCACATGATTAGCGACGTTGTTGCGGTACTGGGAAGCATTAATGTGATCGCGGCGGAATTGGATCGGTAAAATCTGGTGAGCCATCATGAATCGCCTTGAACGCATTACGTTCAACCCCAGGCAGTGCGGCGGCAAGCCGTGTATTCGCGGGATGCGTGTTCGCGTGCAGGATGTGCTGGAATTGCTCGCTGAAGGCATGACTCCGCAGGAGATCACGGTTCAGCTTCCGTACGTCGAGGTGGAAGATGTGCGTGCGTGCCTGGAGTTCGCCGCCAAGCGCGTCTCTCATCCGACGCTGGGAGTTGTGTGACCTTCTGGCTGGATGCACATTTAGATCCCGCGCTGGCCTCCTGGCTTGCAACGAAATTCGATGTTGCTGCTAAGTCACTGGATGAAATTGGGCTTCGGAACGCCGAAGATTTGGACCTTTTTGAAGCCGGAAGTCGTTTTGGACAAATCGTCATCGTGACAAAGGATTACGATTTCGTAGAACTGGTGGAGCGTCGAGGTCATCCACCACAGATACTTTGGCTCAATATCGGAAACCTGCCGACGTTGTTGTTGCAGGCACGGTTGGTGAAAGCTTTTCCGGATGCGCTCGATCTTCTGCGAAGGGGAGAGCCGCTGGTGGAAATCGATTAGGATTCGTCGCTATGGCCTGGATTACCGAAAACCGCCGGACGGCTGTCGTTGAAAAACGAGATGAGCCATATCTGACCGATGAGATCAAGCACACGCTCTCGAGCAAGTATTTCCCGCGCTATCCGACGAAGCGCGCGGTCCTGCTGCCGGCGCTGCACGCGGTGCAGCATGCTTACAACTGGATTCCCATGCAGGCGATGGAAGAGATCGCATCGTTTCTGGAGCTTTCGCCGGCGGAGGTGCTTGATACGGCGACCTTCTACGAGGAATACTGGCTGAAGCCGAAGGGAAAGTATCTCCTGCAGGTGTGCCGGTCGCTCTCCTGCGAGATTTGCGGGTCGCGCGAGATTACCGCGCATCTTCAGGAGAAACTGGGTCTGGAACTCGGCGAAACCACCGCCGACGGACGGTTCACGCTGGTCGAGCTCGAGTGCCTCGGCTCCTGCGGGACGGCTCCGGCGGTTTTGTGCAATGAAGTGCTTTACGAAGACGTAACCGTCCAGATGATCGACGAGCTTATCGAAAAGCTCCCGGAAGAGGCGCACGACTTCAAGGACCCCACCATCACCTGGGACGAGGAAAAGCATTAGCGACCAAGTGATCAGCAAAGACACGCGCAAGCGGTTTGTCGCGTTAATTGGTGTTCTGATCGTCGGAACGGGCCTGGCGATAGCGGTGCATCTTCACATCAGCACCTATCACCTGGCGACGGTTCAGCCGGGCGTGCTGTATCGCGACGGAGCCCGCTCGATTCAGGAGTTGGGCGCTGCCGTAGAAAAGGTAAAGGCTAACACGGTGGTGAGCCTCATCGATGACACTGAGCTGAAAGATCCGAAGAAACCTCAATTTGGGATGGAGCCGGCATATCTCGCGGGCAGAGGAGTTCAGTATCAGCGGATTGCGGTGAAGCTTGGCGGCTGGCCGACCAGCGACGATATTCAGGCGTTTCTCAAGATCGCCCAGACCCCGTCGAGTCAGCCAGTGCTTCTGCACTGTGCGCAGGGGGTTCGGCGGACGGCGATGTTTGTCGCGGCGTATCAGGAATCGGTGATGGGATACGACAAAGCAAAGGCCAAGGACGCAATTCTGAGTTTTGGGCACAGCGACGATACCATCAACGACATCAAGCTGTTTATTGACAACTACGACCCGCAGACGCGCACCATCGGCAATTTGCCGAAGAAATAAAATGCCGGGCAAAATCAGCATCCTGTTGAAAAAGCCGATGCCGGCGAGCAATGATTGCCTGCCGCACGCGGCAATGAATCTCGGCTCGATCCGCGGCGTGGGCGTTCGCCCGCAGAGCGGCATGGTTTCGCGGCTGGTCATCGAAGAGCAGGCGGGAAGCTGGGTCTTCTATCGCATGGACGCCGACGGCGGGTTCGTCGGCGACACCTGGCATGTGTCCCGCGAAGACGCGCTGCGGTTGGCGCAAAAAGAATTCGGCATCGAACCCAGCGATCACCCATGAGCACTCCGCGCGGCAAAGGTCTTTGGGGCTGGCTGGGCCGGCAGGTCGGACACGTGAAAAAGGCCATCGACACGGATCCCGGCGGCCCAAAGACGATATATCGCGACAATCGCGTTCAAGAGCAGCAGATTCCCAATCAGCCAGGCGTTACACTCCGGCGAACCGTGATCGACGAAGTGATCGTGGCTCCGAAGAAGAAGATTGAAAGTTAGCGCCCAGTGGTGAGAATTATCTGCCACGATTGAAGAAGTAGTGAGTCTCTGCGCGTTGGACGGGCGTCCCGCCCGTGTTGGCGACGCGGGAGTCGAAAACTTGGGATAGCAAGGGCTTTTTTGAAGCTCCGTGCCGCTAACATGGGCGAGACGCCCATGCCACGGGGCAGCAACCTTGATCAGCGGCGTCAACAATAGAGACGAACTGAGACAATTATGGCTTTCACCGAACCGGTCCTCACCAAGCGAATTGATGCCGATCCCGCAAAACGGAAGGTCCACTGGTACGACGACTACGTCGCGACCGGTGGGTATGCCGCGCTGAAGAAATCGCTGGAGATGTCGCCCGAAGCGATCATCAAGCTGATGATCGACAGCGGCCTGCGCGGCCGCGGCGGGGCGGGTTTCAGTGCCGGGCAGAAGTGGTCGTTCATTCCCAAGGAAAAGAAGGGCCCGCATTACCTTGCGGTCAATGCAGACGAATCCGAGCCGGGCACCTTTAAGGATCGGTATCTCATTGATTTCGATCCGCATTCCATGCTCGAAGGTATCGCGATTGCCAGCCGGGCGACCCAGTGCGACATTGCCTACGTCTACATCCGCGGCGAGTACCACCATCAGGCGAAGGTGCTTGAGCGCGCGATCGCCGAGGCGTATGAGAAGGGAATTTTCGGCCAGCGGGGGATGCTCGGCAGCGACTACAAGCTCGAATGTTTCGTGCACCGCGGCGCGGGCGCCTATATCTGCGGCGAGGAAACCGGATTGTTGGAAAGCCTTGAAGGCAAGCGCGGCTGGCCGCGCAACAAGCCGCCGTTTCCCGCGATCGCCGGCGCATTTGCCCGGCCGACCGTGATCAACAATGTGGAAACGCTCTGCCTGGTTCCCCCGATCATCGAGCGCGGCGCCGACTGGTTCAAATCCATGGGAACCAAGAGCTCCCCAGGCCCCAAGCTCTACGGCATGAGCGGCCACGTCAATAAGCCGGGCGTCTACGAACAGGAACTGGGAATCACTCTCGAGTTCGCCATTAATGAGCTCTCCGGCGGGATGAAAGGCGGCAGATACAAAGGCGCCATCTGCGGCGGAATCTCCATGGGCGTGCTCGGGCCCAACGAACTCGACATCAAGCTCGACTTCGACGACGTCCGCTTCCGCGGCGGGTGCCTCGGCCTCGGCACCGCCGGCATGATCGTCATGAACGAGCACACCGACATGGTTGCCGCCCTCCGCAACTGCGTCCGCTTCTATGCCCACGAGAGCTGCGGCCAATGCACTCCCTGCCGCGAAGGCTCCGGGTGGATGCACAAGATCCTCAACCGCATCATGGACGGCATGGGCCGGGCAAAAGACATCGACATGCTCATGGAATTGGAAAAAACCATGGGCATCATGCCCGGCACCACCATCTGCGGCTTAGCCGACGGCACCGCCTGGGCGACCCGCACGTTCATCAATAAATATTACGATGAATTTGCCGCCCGGTGTCCGGAAGATCCGGTCGTGCCGCTGACGATCAAGCGCGGCCGGCTGAACGTGCTGACGCCGATGGGGTCGAATACGCGGTGATGCTCGAGGGTCATCCATCACGCAGCGCCGGCTCGCATGCTCGGTATTGAATGGTATGAACCGCCCCATCCTGATTGCCGTAGTGGCGTTGCTTCTCTGGTCTCCCCTGTCCCATGCCGCCGAGGTCCACACGCTGGACATCGGCGCAACCGCCCCCGATTTCAACCTGCCCGGTGTCGACGGCAAGCAATACACGCTTCACGACTTCGCGTCGGCGAAGATCCTCGTCGTTGTCTTCACCTGCAATCACTGCCCCACGGCCCAGGCATACGAAGGACGCATCAAAAAACTTGCAACCGACTACCGCGACAAGGGCGTGGCCGTGGTCGCGATCAATCCGAACAATCCCGACGCGCTGCTGCTCGATGAGTTACGCTACTCCGACGTCAGCGATTCATTCGACGACATGAAGCTGCGAGCGAAGGAACAACAGTTTAATTTTCCCTATCTGTATGACGGCGATACGCAGAAAACGGCGCACGCGTATGGATGCGTCGCGACGCCGCATGTGTTTATCTTTGACGGAGATCGGAAGCTGCGATACGAGGGCCGCATCGATGACTCGGATGTGAAGACGGTCCATCACACCGACGCGATCAACGCGATTGAGGCGATCCTGGCGGGGAAGCCGGTGCCGGTGGAGAGAACGCATGTCTTTGGTTGCTCGACGAAGTGGATCGAAAAGTCCGGCAACGCGAAAAAGGCGATTGAGAAATGGGACGCCGAGCCAGTGACGCTGGAAGGGGTCGATGCGGACGGGGTGAAAAAGCTGGCGGCGAACGACTCGAAGAACCTTCGGCTGATCAATGTCTGGGCGACGTGGTGCGGGCCGTGCGTGGCGGAAATGCCGGAGCTGCTGGAGATCAACCGGATTTATCGAAGTCGCAAGCTGGAGACCATTACCATCAGCATGGACGATGCGGACAAAAAGGATCAGGTTCTGGAATTCTTGAAGGAGCATCACCTGGCATTCGAGAACCGGATCTGGAGCAGCGACGACAAGGACGCGCTGGTGAATGCGCTGGATAAAAGTTGGCAGGGGCCCGTGCCGTTTACGCTGCTGGTGGCGCCCGGCGGGAAAGTGCTCTATCGACAAACGGGAGCGTTCGATGCCCTCGAGCTGAAGCGGGCGATCGTGGGGTACATCGGCAGGACGTATTGATCTTGCCCATCCGCACTAACGCCATGCTCAGATGATAAGATATTTTCCCGGTCGTGAGTCGCCAATCTACGTGCTCGCGCACGAATAGCTTGAGCAATTTCGAAGCTACAGGTGACGCAATTGCGTAGCACGGCCGTCTTGGCGCCGTCTCGGCTGTGGCCCGAAATCACAGCCCAGACGGCTGTGCTACAGGGGAATCGCCCTCCGCTAACTTCGAAATTATTTGAGCAAGTTATTCGTGCGCGGGCCCTAAAGCCGGTCCGTCCGTTTTGCAGATTCATCTCGCTGCGTAACGCAACCGCTCGACGGTCAGATCGTAGACCTTCCATCGCGCGTCGCCGGGGGCAGTCTTCATCGGGATGCGATCGACAAAAAGAACGCGGCCGTCGGGAAAGCTGCTATCGAAATGTTCGGGAGACGGAATCGGCGGTGGGACATGCGTTTTGACACGCTCGCGCGCCGCAAACTGATCATCCACGACCACCAGGACGTGCCGTGCCAGGGCTGGCTCTTCCTTGAGCGGCAGATAGACAGCGACTTCTTCGGGCAATCGCGCTCGCAAGATGGCGGTGTCGGGGGCCTCGGCGTGCAGTGCCAACTCGGCGCAAAGCGACTTGGCGGAGCGGGCGTTGTCGATTCTTGTCTCCAGCGTCAGCATCACGCCCAGAATGAGAAGCAGATACCCGCTTGCCTGCCACCAGACCCACGCCATCGGGTTTCGTAATTGAAGAACGACGATCGTCCAGCAACAGACGGCCAAGGCACAGATCGTCATTGCAAAATGGCGATAGGCCGGTGGCGCAGCGACGCGCAGGGCGATGAGAACGAAGATGCATCCGGCGATTCCGATCGCGGTCTGGGCGGCGAGAATTCCGCCGCCCCAGGTCCAGCCGCGCGCACGCCGGGCGACCGCAAGCGCGGCGGCAAGCCCTTCAACGATCAGCAGCGTTTGCGCGGGAGCGGCGGGGAGGAGATAGGGATTCTTCTTGAGATGCACTAAGGAAAAAAAGATGACGGTGGCGGCAAACCAGATCATCGGGAAAAGCCGCCGGCCTCGGGTAGAGGCACGTAGCGGAAATCCTTGGAGACTGAGCACTGAAGCGGGTCCTTCACTCTCCTGGTCCTGCTGGGTCTTGGACGTCTGCGCTGTTTCCAATCTCGGCCCCGGCCCCGACCCCGACCCTCCCGCGGAGTACCAGGGAAGGGGGGAAGAGCGGCTCACCCTCGAATTCCTGGCGCGCCGCAGCGGCACGATGAAGCCGGCGATCCATGCTGCTGCCCAGGGGAGGGCGATGAAGACGACGTTGGGCGCGTAGAACCATAGCGGGCGGGCATTCTCGACGTTATCCGAAAGCTCGCCAACCGATTCATAGCGCCACAGATCGACGGCATGGGGGATGTGCCGGATGACGTAGATCGGCCAGGGGAGGGCGATGAGCGCCAGAGCCGTCAGTCCGATGAGATGGCCGCCCAACCCGCGCGGCAACGGCCAGCGATAACAATAGTGAAACGCAGCGAGAGCGATGCCGATGTGCAAAAAAAGCGGCGGCCCTTTCGCAAGGATTCCCAAAGCGAGAGATACGTAGAAGATGACGACGCACAGAGGCGCCGACCGGGGATCGTTTTGCGCACTGCGCCCGTCGCGCGCGATCTTGGCGGCCTTAATCCATGCCCAGATGCAGACGAGCGTGAAGAACGCCAGATACGGATCTGCCATCGCCTTGCGAAATTCTTCAGGGATGAAAAGAGTGGTGATCCAGACGAGCGCGGCAAGTCTCGCCTTCCAGCGGCCCAGCAGCATGCGAGTCAGGTCGTATACAAAGATCGTCGCCAGTGAGCCCATCAGTGCTGGAGTAAAACGGGCGGCGGCTTCGCTGAAACCAAACAGCCGAAAGAGAATCGCCGCGCACCAGTAGGGAAGCGGCGGCTTTTGCAGGCGGATTTCGCCGTTGAGAAGGGGGACAGCCCAGCTATTGACCGCGATCGGCTCCGCCAGAAGATCGGGCGTGAGCCGGACCATGCCACGAATGCTGGTCAGCGCGACCGGCGGGGCGTTCACCTTCCGCGCCGACAAGGGCCAACCCGTGACGGCCATTTCGCGCGCAGTCTGGGCCACGCGGGCTTCGTGGCTGGTTGCGATATCGCGATGTCCCAGAGATGCCAAAAATGCGACGGCGGTAAACGCCGACAAAACCGCAATTCTGGATCCTCGCGTCACTTCAGTGACTATATCGCCCCAAGCCGCCCGAATGAAGGCATTCCAGATACGCGCATTCCAAAATACGCGAGTCGACACAGGATGTCGCTGCTCGCAACGAACGCGACTAATGAAATTCGGAAGTCACGGCGGCAATGTCTATCCTGAATATTGGCAACAGGACTCTTCCATCAGACAATCTCTCTCATGAGGAGGTTGCCTGCATGACATGGACGGAAATTTCCGACTATTCATATCCCGCTGGATGGATCGCCGCAGACCCCAATGTCCAGGCCCGCGAATATTGCAGCCGGCTGGAGCAAGGGCAGATTCTTTACTTTCCCAATATCCCCTTTAGTTTTCCCGAGGACGATCGGCAGTTTCTTCTCTCGCAAAAGCAGAGCGGGTTCCGCCATCACAAGAACGTTTCCTACCGGCCGGTGCCGGACGTGCTGCGCGGCGCGTCTGGTGACGACCCGGCCGAAACCGCCCGGCTGCAGGAACTCATGCGCAATTACTCGCGCACCGTCACCGAGTTTCTGCGCGGCTTTCTGAAGCCTTACGCCGACAAGTGGAAGCTGGATTACGCCAGTTTTCGTCCCGTGGAGGAGCAGGGGCGCGATCTTCCATTGCACAAGCGTAACGATCTGGCCCATGTCGATGCGTTTCCAACCCGCCCGACGAATGGAGCGCGCATCCTGCGCGTGTTCACCAATATCAATCCAACGGTGCCGCGCATCTGGGAAGTCATCGGTCCATTCGAGAAGATCGCCCAGCGCCTCGCGCCCAGGCGGGCCTGGACCGCTTCGCGAAACAGGCCGCCTCCCCGTTGCGCCCGCTGCGGCGCGGCTTGTCACCACTGCTCAAAATCGTCGGCGTTCCCGATCGGTCTCCTTACGACAAGTTCATGCTGCACTTCCATGACTATCTGAAAGAGAACGACGATTTTCAAAAGAACTGGGAGAGGCAGCGAATCGAGTTTCCTCCATTTTCGACATGGCTGGTCTATACTGACACCGTGCCGCACGCGGTGATGTCGGGCCAGTTTGCGCTGGAGCAGACGTTTATCGTGCCGATCGAGGCGATGGTGACGCCTCAGAGTTCTCCGCTGAAGGTGCTTGAGGGGCTTTGCGGGCGCCGACTGAGTAATTGAATTGCCGGCACGTGCACTCCATGGTGATGAGCGAGCCCCCGCGAATTCTGGTAGCCGAAGACGAGGAGCTCAGCCGCGATATGCTGGTGCGCCGGCTCGCCAAAAGCGGGTTTGCCGTCGAGGCGGTTGCTGACGGCAGGTCGTGTCTTGCCGCCCTCGAAAAACAAGCCCCCGACCTGGCCCTGCTGGATATTCAGATGCCGGGGGCGTCCGGCATGGAAGTTGTCCGGGAAATCCGCAAGCGCTTTACGCACGATACGCTGCCCGTCATTCTCGTCACGGCCCTGGGCGAGTCCGACGACATCGTGCGCGGCCTCGACGCCGGCGCCAACGATTATGTGGTCAAACCGATCATCTTTCCGGTGTTGCTTGGCGCATCGGCGTGGCCCTGCGCATTCAGCGCAGCGTCCGCCTGCTGACCGAAGCCGATCGGCAACGCGTGCTGATTCAGGCATTGGGAGAAGCCTGTCATCAGCTCAGTCAGCCGATGCAGGCGGTGATGGTCACGCTGGAAGATCTGATTCGCAATCCGCCGGCGAACGCCGGGCAGATCATTTCCGAGCTGCGCGACGTTCAAAGCTGGACGAAGGAAGTTTCCGACGTGATTCATCGCCTGCAGGCGGTGGGAACTATGCGGTCGGTTCCGTATCTGGAGCGCATGGAGATGCTGGATCAAGGGACGCCGCAGTCGCAGGGGGAAAGGCCCAAATGACCGTGCGCGACTAATGTTTTTGCTTAGCCACGACGCAGTTGTCGAGTCCGCAAGCGCTCCGCTGCGCGTCGCGGCTAACCGCGGAAGTAATAACTGCTCCGGATCACCTTTGAATCGTGGGCCACACGGAGACCGTGCAGAGCTTGTGCCCGATGCGATCGAGAAGCGGCACTTTGCGGACCTGCCGGAATCCCGCGAGGACCTCCTTCCTGACGAGGATGTCTTCAAACAGTTCGAGATCCTTCTCCAGCACGGAGTCGGATTCGTTGAAGACAATCAGCACCAGCGCGGCCTCGTGAATGTGGGGTTCGGCCTCCATCTTGCGAAGGTCTTCGACGATCGCGGCGCGCCACTGAGCGCCGTATCCGGTATGGCGGACGTTGCCCTCGCGATATTGATAGGCGACTTTGACCTCCAGCCAGAGCGCCTCGCCGGGCTCGCAGAACACGGGAGGATCGAAGAGCGTCGGCGGCGTCGTGTCGAGCCGGAGCGGTTTGCCAATCGGAGCGAGCACCAGATCGCAGCGCATGCGATGCGTCAGTTTTTTTCCGAAGCTCGACGGATAATGCACTTCGCGCGCGACGCTGTAATGCGCGGACAATCGTTCGGCCAGAAGGGTCTGCAGCGAGCGTTCGTCGCGCGTGTCCAGTCCGTAAACCGCCTGCTCGAGGCGCAGCTCGCTCTCGGCGGCGGCCAGCGCTTCGCCGAGCCGGTCGGCGACCTGCGCGATGTCCCAATTGAGCGACATCAATGCACTTTCAACAGCAGGATCGTTTCATACGTCACGGCATACCCGAGGGCAATGCCCCCAAGCACGTCGCTGGGCCAGTGGGCATCGAGCAAGTATCGCAAGGTCGCGCAGAGCAGCGCCAGGGCCCAGAAGACCATAGCCGCCGGCGGATACAAAAACGCGAGAAAGACCGTGAGCGTCACTGCGTTGGCGCTGTGACTGGATGGAAAGCTCTCGCGAAAATTCGCGTGACGCCACGATGGTCCCAGAAACCGGCCGGCCTCGGGACGGCCCGGTCGCACGCGGCCGAGCAATCGCTTCACGATCATCGAAAGGATCGATGTCGCCGCGCTTGCGGCGATCAGCGCCAGCGCGGCTGGACGCCGGGGAGGATCGAGCTGCCAGATCAGCACCACGGCCACCGCCGTGCACGCGGCCTGGCCGTACTGCGCCGCCCAGCGGCTCTCGCGTTTGACGTCGCCCTTGAAATTCAGCGCCAGTGTCGTGCGCAGTCCGCGCCGCTCCAGCCACATCAAAAAAAGAGATCCGCCGATCAGTCCGCCGAGCAGCACAAGATTCATGCCGGAGTATTAGTACGGAAAGAGCCGGTAAAGAGCCAGCGAGGGGTCAGGGTTCAGGGCGTCAGGGTTCAGATCTAGTTCAGCTGCGCCACATCTCGACGCTCTTGACGATGCCGGCGAGGGCGACGGCGGCGCTGCCCATGCCAAAGAGAATCCAGAGCGTGATCTCGGCGGCCTGGCGAGGAACCTGCGACATGAATTCGCACTTGATCGATTTATAGACCACTGCCACCGCAATGCAGAGCGGCAGCATTAGAAACGGCCAGACGCCGTCGTGCCACGCGAAGGGGAGCGGCTGAAGAAATGGAATCCACGCGAGAACAATCACAGCGCCTCCTGCGTGGCGCGATGTGCCGCGTCGATCATGGCCAGCAAATTCAGCATCCCCGCCACCGCCGTGTAAAGCACGCCGATCTCATTGACACGGGCGTGCGATTTGGCACCCAGCGGCGCACCGCCCGGCCCGGAACGCGCTGACGCGGCGACGGAACTGTACGCCGCCGCGATGCTGATTGGCCCGGTCATCACCTGCGCAATCGACCAGGGCTTGTTGCGTATTTCGTCGAGGGGATGTGCGCGGATCACCCAGATGCCATTTTCGTCGGAGAGATCATCGCCGCTGGTTTCGACGATTCGATTTCGGCGGTCGCGATAGATCGAGACGTTGATGCGCTGCCCGTGCGTCCCATAGCCGGGCACTTCCAGCGCGCGTACCCCGCCGATGAGCAGCCCGGCAACGAAGAGGATGATGATGGTGACGCCCACCGTGATTGCCCGGCCGCGCTGTCCGACAAGCCAATATCCCGCCCCCGGCAGCAGCCAGCCGGCGGCGGCGACCGCGGTCGGCGAAAGCGTTGGACCCGTCGATGCGTTCTGCGGTTTCGACATCAGGCGGGATACTCTATCCGGGGGGAATTGGGGGGCAAGGGAATGCTTTCGTGCCATTCGAGGCCGAGCGGGAGCATGGCAGCGGCGAACTCCAGATGAATCACACGCCGATGCAACGGGACGCTGGCAGCAGACGATGCGTGCAATAGAAGCGGACGCATGTTGCGCATTGCATGGGGCTCGTCCGACGAAGCGCTTCGTTCGATGACCTCAATCAGCTCGTCAATCTGGCGGACGTTCAAAACACCCCGTTCGACGTGGAATCCATGATCATTGATCGCGGCGATGTAATCGCGCCCTGCCATGGATCAAGCGCCCGTTTTTGCAGGCAGGATCTCGATCTTACTGAATTCATCGAGATTCAGCGTCGTCAGCTCGCCGTCCAGCTTGCGGACGGTCAGGCGATCGAGCCAGAGCTTGTCATCTTTCCCGTGGGCGTACCAACTGCCGGTTGGCTTCTGCTCGTAAGAAACCACGGCACCGGTCGTTTCATTGCTCCACGCGTAGTCGCGGGCCGCGATCTGCTGGGTCACCCGCACGCGGGCGCCGGGCTGGAGACTGTTGCGGATGGAATCTTGCATTGGCAGTTAAATTACGGGCGTAAGGGCAAAAACGCAAAAGAAGGGAACTGCTGGGGTGTGGCGCTCGAAAGTGGCGATCGGCTCCGAGTAGGGCGGGATTCATCCCGCCGATTTGTTGGCCGGCTGAGAAAACGGCGGGATGAATCCCGCCCTACGATCGCAAAATCTGCAATCGCCACAAATAAAAGTTACACCCAACTGCTGAGAGTTGCGACAGTAATGGTTTTCAAAGCCCCAATGACGGAGCCTCGACATTCGGACTCCGAACCGTAGCTTCCCATACCCGAAGCAACTCCGCGTGCAACTGCGACATCGCTTCGGGGATGACGCTCACTTCTCCGACAACGTGCATGAAATTCACATCCCCGGCCCAGCGGGGAACGACGTGCTGGTGCAGATGGTCCGGAAGTCCGGCGCCGGCGCAACGGCCGATGTTGATGCCGATGTTGAATCCCTGAGCGCTGACCGCCTGCTTGAGCAGCGCGACGGCGCTGGCGGTTTGCTGCGTCAGGTCGAGCTGCTCTTCAGAGCTAAGGGCTTCCAGATCGGATTTGTGCGCGCACGGCGCGACCAGCAGATGGCCATTGGTGTAGGGATAGCGGTTGAGCAGCACGATGGTGTGAGCGGATGTCCAGAGCACCAGCCGATCGCGGCGCTCGGCGTCGCTGGTCGCGGCCACCGCATCGCAAAGAAAACAACTCGCGCCCCCAGGCTTGGAGAGAGAGCGGATGTAACTCATCCGCCAGGGGGCATAGATGGAGGCGCTGTCGGACATGAGAGGATCGTAACCAACCCAATCCGATTGGCGAAATCACGGAGCGCGGAATCCGAATCACACGCTGGGTGATCGCGAGTTCCCTTTGTGGTGCGGCCTTCCAGCCTGCCGGTGTTGCAAAAGCAGGCTGGAAGCCTGCACCGCGATGCAACTCGTCCCTATACCCTGAACTTGTATCGCCGCAGGATCACACGTAGCGCGGTAACGCAATCATTTGAGCAGATATTTGCTAAGCCACGGCCCCGCGTGCGATTCGTACAACATGAGAATCGTTATCGCAACGAACAGCAGCACCGACATCCGAAAGCCTGCATCCTGCGTGAACGCATCAAGCGGCCGGTCCGAACAGCCCTGACGGGCACGGCGATACAGCCGCTGCATCGCCAGGATGACCAGCGGGGAAAGCAGCGCAAAGAGCAGCGCCTTGTAACCAAAAATCACCTGGGCGTGGTTGGAAAGCGTATAGGACAGATATGTTCCAACCGCCAGGGCCCCGCTGACGGCGGCGTTCCAGTTCAATTCGGTCAGGTCGTCGTAGCCGGCGGGCGAGTGCCAGTTGACGGCGCCGTTGTTCATTGCCGTGGTCAGGTCGGCCATGCGCTTGATGAAACCCAGATACAGGCAAAGGAAATAGACGCCCAACATGAACCAGACGCTGATGTGCGTATGAATTGCCGCCGCGCCGGCCGCGGCGCGCAGGACAAATCCGACGGCAAGTGCGGCAACGTCGTAGAAGGGGACGCGTTTAATTCCGGCGTTGTAAATCGCCTGCAGCAGGGCGTAGAGAATCAGGACCAGTCCGACTTTGCCGGAAAGCAAAAACCCAGCGGCCAGTCCCGCGCAAATGAGTCCGGCGCCAAATAAAACCGCACGCGTTGACGCGATCTCGCCCGCGGCGACGGGTCTGTGCTTTTTGAGCGGGTGGGCTCGATCGCTGAAGCGGTCGAGCGCGTCGTTGATCGCGTAAAACCCGGCGGCAAGCAGAGTGAAAGCCAGCGATGCCGCGGCAGCCGCGCGAAAATCGGTCCAGAGCGTCAGCCGGCTTCCGAACACCAGGGCCGTGAGCACCAGCAGATTCTTCAGCCAGTCGGTGGGGCGGGTCAATCGCAGATAATCCGCGGCGCTGCCGCGCCCGGTGACGCGAGAAGGGGATGTCGGCTCTGCGACCGGCAATGACATAATTCCATTTATACCGTTTTGCGGGTTGGTGACACATTGCACCATCATGTCATTCGCCGCGCGAGCTGCTCGACGGGTGGCAAGGGCCGCTCCTTTTGCCGTGACACCGGCCCCCATATACTTCGCGCCGGAGCAATTCCTGGAGCAGACCGCGATGAACTCAACGCCGCCGCATGTCTTCCAGCGGTTGGACCGCTCCGCGAGTCGGCCTTGGACGCGCGGGCAGTACGCCGGGCGGATGCTCTGGTATCTGATTGAGATCACGTTCTTCCGCTTCAGCCTTCCGCGCGCTTATCGGTGGCGACGATTCCTGCTTCGCCGGTTTGGCGCGAAAATGGGCGTCAATTCCTGCGTGCGGCGATCCGTCCGCATCTGGCACCCCTGGCTGCTCCGCATGGACGACTTCAGCATGCTGGGCGACGACGTGCAGATATATAACCTCGGCGAGTTCTCTATCGGTCGGCATTCGATCGTGAGCCAGCAGACGTATGTCTGCGCCGGCACGCACGATTACACGCGCGTCGAACTGCCGCTGGTGCGCGAACCGGTGCGAATTGGCCATGGTGTGTGGATCGCGGCGCAGGCGTTTCTCGGGCCGGGCGTGAGCATCGCGGATAACAGCGTCATCGGCGCCCGCGCGGTGGTCGTCAGCGACATTCCCACCGGCGTCGTCGCCGCGGGAAATCCGGCGCGAGTCCTCGGGCCACGCGTGATGCAGACGATCGATTCCGGGCTCCTCCCGTCCCCGGATTGCCTGAGCTCGCCGACGTCCGGCGCAACGCTCGACGAAACTGCTCGCAGGCCCCGAGACGGAGAAAACAAACTCTGAAGCGTCGCGGATGAGCACCGATCCCCCACTGCGAATTTTGCATCTCACCGCCGGCTCGGATGCCGGCGGCGTGAGCCGGTACTTGTTTGATCTTTGCTCGGCGATGCATGCGCAAGGACACGATCTCCGCATTGCTGGTGAACATGGCGCATGGCGCAGGTTGTTTGACAACGCTCCCTGGCCGTGGATCGAACTTCCGCTGAAGGGAAATCTCCCCTCGCTGTGGCAGAGCGCTCGAAAGCTCCGCCGCATCCTCCGCGAACACCCGGCGGACATCATCCACGCCCATTATCGCCGGGCGACGCTCGTCGCGCGCCGGCTCGGTCAGAAGCAGCGCCCGCCGATTTTGTACACGCTGCACCAGCCCGGGATTTCGCTGGCGGGGCCGCGCCGATGGCTGAGCGATTTCGGCGACTTTGTCCACGTTCCCTCCGAAGAAGCGTGGCAATGGCTCATCGAAAGCGCCGCGGTTCCTGCCGAACGAATCGCCCTGATTCCGCACGGCGTCGATCCTGCCCGCTTTCCGATTCCCGACGCTGCGACCCGCGCTGCCGCTCGTGCACAACTCGAGCTCCCCGATAACGCGGTCGTAGCCGCGTTCGTGGGACGGCTCGATGTACCGAAAAATGAAGACTGGATTCTGGACGTTGCATCTGCGGCGAAGGACAGGCTGCGGCAACTGCATTTTGTCCTGGCTGGAGACGGCCCGCACGACAGCCCCGTCCGCGAGCGGATCGCCGCGGAACATTTGGGCAACCGCGTGAAGCTGGTGGGCTATTGCGATCCGTTGCCCGTGTATCATGCCGCCGACGCGCTGCTCGTCCCGTCGCTGCGCGAAGGCTTTTGCTTCTCGGCGGTCGAAGCCATGAGCACCGGCATTCCCGTGCTGCGAACAAGAACCGGCGGCACGATGTCGCAGATCATCGAAGACGTCACCGGGCGATCGACGCCGATTGATCGCGCGGAGTTCGTCGCCGCCGCGATCTCATTCCTTTCCGACACTGAAGGATTGAGGCGCATGGGCGCCGCCGCCGCCGCCCACGTCCGAACGAACCTCAGCTTCGATCTCCAGGTGCGACGCACCGTCGCGCTCTACCATCGCCTCGCGAACCACCCCCGAGCCACACCGGGCATGGTCCTCCCGCCCCCCTAAGCTATCAGGGCTATCGATTGAAGCACCCCAACCAAAAAGCCGCGGCCCTCTGCCCTGCGCGAGAGCACCAGACGGTAGAAAGTAAAGAGGAGACGGAGCGGAACAAAATCCGCCGCGCCAGCGTCATTCCCGTCGTGCCTTCGTGCCTTCGTGCCTTCGTGCCTCGGTGCCTTCGCGCCTTCGTGCCTTCGTGCCTCAATGCCTACTTCACCAGCTTCGCTTCCGATTCGATCTTCGTCGCCGACAGCGCCTGCGAAACCGGGCAACCGCTCTTGGTGGCGGTCGCGATCTCGGCAAACTGCTTCTCGTCAATCTTCGGCACCGACGCTTCGGTATACAGCTTGATCAGCGTGATCTTGAATCCTTCGCCAACCTTGTCGAGCGTGACCTTCGCGGTTGTGGAAATCTTCGTTGGAGTGAAGCCGGCTTTGCCCAGCCCCGCCGACAGCGCCATCGCGAAGCAGCCGGAGTGGGCAGCCGCGATCAGCTCTTCGGGATTAGTCCCCTTGCCGCTCTCAAAACGGGTCGAAAATGAGTATTGCCCCTCGAAGGATCCGCTCTCCACCTTCACTTTTCCCTTGCCAGATTTGAGATCGCCTTCCCACACTGCGTCCGCGCTTCGAACCGGCATAACAAGCTCCTTCCGCTAAAATGATGTTGTGCTTCCAATTGATGCGAGTCACATGGTAGGCCCGCGCCCGAGGCATTCGCAACTGCGTATTGTGGTACGGGGGTTGCATCGTTATTTGCGTCTGCGTTACGCCTGACGAAAGGTCCAAAATGATTCGCGGAATTTTCGACCCAACCGGCGGAGACACCGAGAGAAGTGGCGCACAGTTCTCGCCGCCCGAAGCGCAGCAGATCTCGCACATGCCGCCGGACGTGGAAGACGGCGTTGTTCAAGAGGAAGTGCAGGAGGAGGACGGCCAGACGCCGCTGCCCGATGACGAGGCCGGCGGGAAACGGGAATGAACCGCGCTAGGCAGCCAGCCTCATGGAAAAGCCGCACGCATCGCCCAATCATTCCAGAAGGTGGGTAAGCTGTTGGATCTGTTGGGTCTTCTCTCGCGCTCGATTTGCGAGCTGCATCGGAGTGGAACAGAACTTCTGTCAGAATGGACGCAACACTGCTCCAGTTCGCTCATGTGAACGACGCGCTGGCGGCTACCGCTTCAAAACTTATCAAGCAAAAGCTGCTTGCCGAGTATTTCCGAACGCTGGCCGAACGCGACCTGCGCCTGGCGGTGCGATTCGCCGCCGGTCGCCCGTTCGCTTCGACGGACGAACGCACGCTGAATCTTGGGTTCGCCACATTTTCGCAAGTCGCGATCAAGTTGCTGCGGGTTGCGCCGCAGCAATTCCACGAGCTCGTTCGCAGGCATGGAGAAGTCGGCGAAGCGATCTCCGCTGTCTGGCCCGATGTTCCGCCTCCGTCGCCGCTCCACTCGATTACGCTCCAGGATGTCGCAGTCGCATTCGACGATCTGGCCGCCACCGGCGTCCAGGAATTCAAACGTGAACTTCTCGCCCGCCTGCTGGCTCACTGCACCCATCCCCGTGAAGCAGCGTATGTTGCCAAGATTATTTTCGGCGATCTGCGCACCGGCGCGCAGCAGGGCGTTCTTCAGGCAGCGGTCGCACTGGCTTTTGGCAAAACGCTCCTGCAGATTCAGCGCTGCCAGCTTCTTGTCGGCGATCTCGATGAAGTGGCCGTGCTCGCGCGAAACGATGCTCTGGAGACCGCGGCATTCCGTCTTTTTCATCCCATTCAGTTCATGCTCGCAACCCCGCAGGAAGATGCCGCCGCCGCGGCCCAGACGCTCGCCGGCCGCGCGTTCTGGGCGGAAGACAAGCTCGATGGCATCCGCGCAAATCCATCGATCCGGCCAGCGCATCGCGATCTATACGCGCACGATGGACCAGGTCGACCAAAGCTTTCCCGACGTCGTTGAAGCGATTGCGAAACTGCCCGGTGATTTTCTGCTCGATGGTGAAATTGTTCCCTGGCGCGACGGCCAGGTCCTTCCCTTCGTTCATCTGCAGAAACGTCTGGGCCGAAAGGCGCTGACGCATGCCATGCTGCGGGACAACCCGGTGGTCTTTGTGGCGTTCGATCTTCTCTATGTCGACGGCAGACTGTTGATCGGCGAGCCGCTGCGCAATCGCCGTGCGCTGCTCGACGGCTTTGAACGACTCCTCAAGACCACGGTAACGGAAGCGAAAGATGCACCGCAGATCACCATCGCGTTCGATCTGGCCCGCGAGCGGCGCAATGAAGGGATCGTGCTGAAGGACCCTGATTCGATTTACTCCCCCGGACGCCGCGGGCAAGCCTGGTTGAAGCTGAAGACCCATCTGCCAACGCTCGACTGCGTCGTCACGGCTGCCGAGTTCGGCCATGGGAAACGCCGCGATGTGCTCAGCGACTACACTTTTGCGGTTTGGGACCGCGATCCATCTGATCCTGCCGCGGCCCTCGTGAACGTCGGCAAAGCCTACAGCGGCGTCACCGACGCGGAGATTGCGCAGCTCACGGAGTTGTTCCAGAAAATCGCCGTCGGGCGCTTTGGTCGCGTGTTCCGAGTGATGCCGCAAGTTGTTCTGGAGATCGCCTTCGACCAGATCCAGCGCAGCGCCCGTCATGCCAGCGGCTACGCGCTCCGCTTTCCCCGCATTAAGCGGATTCGTTGGGATAAACGTCCCTCCGATGCCGATCAGGTCGCCCGCGTCGCGGCGCTGTACGACAGTTCGCCCAACTTCGCCCGCGCGCTCACCGCCGAGCCCGCTCTCAAGCCCGAACCCACGCTTTTTGACTAAGGCTTTCCAAACAGGTTGCCCGCAAATCGCCTCAATTGGCGGCGTGCGAATACCAGCTTTGGCACACCCTTTGTGTCTCATCAAGGTCCGCAATGGTGCGATTGCTTTTGGCCCGAAGGGATGTGAAGGAGTGGTATATGAGCTTCTCAGTAATACAACACGATCTGGATCGCCAGCGGATTATCGGAACCCTTTGGGCCGACGACGAGTCGCATGCCCGCGCACTTGCGCCAGCGTTCTTTCCCGCTGCCGGCAATAACCTTCTTATCCGGCCAACGGAAATTCGTGAAATACCACTGCGATTGGAAGTGACTCCGGAGCGGTTTCAATGATGAGTCTGGCTCACGAACCCAGCGCCGCCAATTCCGCGAATCGGGGCTTCAAGTCAAAGTAGAGCTTGTCATACGTGGCGAAGCCGCGGTCGTACAGCGCTGCGGTTTTTTTTGCCGGAGACACTTTGCTCGTCTGGCGGATGCATCCCTTGCACGCTTGCTCGACGCTGCTCCACACGCCGGTCCCGACACCCGCAAGCAGTGCGACTCCGTAGGCGGGGCCCTCGGCGGCATTGGTGAGGACGATGGGGGATTTGTAAATGTCTGCTTGCAGTTGTCGCCAGAAGGCGCTGCGGGCGCCGCCTCCGGTGGCGCGCACCTGGGAGACGGGGATGTTCATCTGCCGCATGATTTCCAGGGCATCGCGCATGCCGAAGGTGACACCTTCGAGCAGGGAGCGGATGAGCATGGCGCGGGTGGTGCGGGCGGTGATGCCGATCCAACCGCCACGGGCCGTTGGGTCAGGATGAGGGCAGCGCTCGCCGGTGAGATAGGGCAAAAAGAAAAGTCCTTCCGAACCGGCCGGCGCTGGCCGCTTCATCCACCAGAAGCTCGTATGGATCGACGCCCCGTTTTTTCGCGGCAGCTATTTCCGACGTCCCCAGTTGGTTGCGCAGCCATTGGAAGCTGCCTCCCGCGGAGAGCATGCAGCCAAAGACGCACCATTTGCCCGGTACGGCATGACACATCGTGTGGACGCGGCCGCCTGGATCGCGCGTCGGCTGATCACTGTGGGCGAAGACCACGCCGCTGGTGCCCAGTTGCGCGCTGACGATACCGGGCATGACAATGCCGTTTCCCACGCCGCCCGCCGCCTGATCTCCTCCGCCGCCGACCACGGGAATGCCGACGGCAAGCCCCATCTCCCGGGCTGCCTCGCTGCTCATCGTGCCGGTCACCACTTGCGACTCGTGCACGTTGGGCAACAGCGCCTTATCGATCTGCAGCAACTCCAGCAGCTTGTCCGACCAGACGCGGTTCGCCACATCCAGCAGCAGCGTGCCGCTCGCGTCGCTCACTTCCGTCGCATATTCCCCGGTCATGCGGTAACGGATGTAATCCTTGGGCAGAAGGATGTGCCTTGTTTTCTCGTACACCTTCGGCTCGTGCTGACGCACCCACAGGATTTTGGGCGCGGTGAATCCCGTCAGCGCGGGATTTGCCACCAGCTCGATCAGCGCCTCGCGCCCGCCGGCCTTGGATTCAATTTCGGCGCATTGCTCGGCCGTGCGCTGATCGTTCCAGAGCAGCGCGGGACGCAGCGCCTTGGTCCCCTCGCCAAGGAAGACGCTCCCGTGCATTTGTCCCGAAAGCCCGATGCCGCCGATGTCGGCGGGCTTCAATTTCGACTTCTTCAGCACGGCGCGCGTCGCCTTGCACGCCGCGCTCCACCAGTCGGCGGGATTCTGCTCCGACCAGCCGGGCTTGGGCGAGAAGATCGGATGCTCGGCCATCGCGGTGGCAAGCACCGTTCCGTCCTCATCGCAAATCAGCGTCTTGGTTCCACTGGTCCCGATATCGATTCCCAGGAGATGCGGCATGTGACGGATTGTAGATGGAGCGACGGAATTTTCGAGGCGGCTTAGTCGTGGAACCCGTTTCAGAACTCGCGGAGGCTTCGTCACATGGTTAGAGCCCGTTTCAGAACTTCGAGCGACTTGCCCCCTCTCCCGGTAATCCGGTAATCCGGGAGAGGGCGGGGGTGAGGGTGATTTTGAACGTCGGGCACCTATTGGTCGTCAAAATCACCCTCAACCCCAGCCCTCTCCCGGAGTACCGGGAGAGGGGGGTAATGCAACGAGCTCTAACAGGTCCTGAAACTACCGCGACCCGCCGAAGAAACGCGCCCGGGCCGCGTGAGCGGTCCGCGGGAAATCGGTGATCACTCCGTCCACACCCAGTTCGAAGAACTGCCGATACTCGGCCTCCGGATCGCGGCGATACTCCGCGGCCAGAAATCGCAGCTCATCGCGGAACGTCCACGCTTCGATCGACAGCCCCGCCGCGTGTACGTCGTTCACAAGCGACGTTGCCGCCGCAAGAGAAAGGTTTGACTCGTCCGCCTCATCCGCGCTCCCGGCCATGGTCGGCACAATGAGTCGCTTCCAGACTCCAACCCCGTCGGCATAGGCTTTGATTTCCGCAAGCCGTGCCGCGGACGTCATTTCCGCCGACTCGATTAACTGGACGATTGCCGTGTCGATCCGCGGCCGAAGCGCTCGAAGGATCGCCGGCTCGAAGCTTTCAATGCAGCACGAAGATTTGGTCCACCGAATCCCGCTGTTCCGCAAAGCGGTCAGCAGTGGCTCGTCAAGCGGCAGCCCAGCCGCGGCATGGTGCGCGGCGTGCTTCAACTCCAGATAGACCGCCACGCTTCGACCGGTTTGTGCATTGCTCGCGACATCGAGTACTTCCTCCAGCGTCGGAATTTCGAATCGGCCATCTTGCCAGTGGTCGCGGAATGAGAAACGCTGCCGGGCCCGCAGCAACTTGATCTCCGTCAGCGTGAAGTCCTCGGCGAACCAGCCCGTGATGACCTGGCCCTCCACGCTCCGCTGCGTGCGTCGCGACGCGAAGCACGACACGTCCGCGACATCCGTCGTCGCCGAAAGTTCCAGATCGTGGCGGGCGATCAACCGGCCATCCCGCGTGGCAACCAGATCGAGCTCGATGGCATCGGCGCCGCATTCCATTGCCAGCTGAAACGACTCCAGAGTGAGTTCCGGCAACACCCCGCTCGCGCCGCGATGCCCGATGATCCGCGGAAGGGAAGTCGGCAAGTGGGGTTGAAATGCCATCGCCTGTCCTATCAGTTCTCTCCAGAACAAGAGCATCCTAACCCGCAATACGCATGGAGAACCACGGATTGGACGGATCACCCGGATCAAAGCGCGAGACCAACGCCATTCGTTTCCAGGTCGCGGAAATGAATCGTGATGAATTAGCGGGCTATAATCGGGCCGAACAGAGAATGGTGGTGGAGACAATGGCGGCAAATCGCAAACCGGAAACTGAACGCCACGATTCGGACGCAGGCCAGGTCGATCAGGAGCGGATCGAGAAGGCGGTTCGCGAGATCTTGCTGGCCGTCGGTGAAAATCCCGATCGCGAGGGCCTGGCAAAGACCCCCGGCCGTGTGGCACGCTCCTATGCAGAGCTGATGGCAGGATTGCGAGTCGATCCGCGACGGCATCTCAAAACCGTCTTTCATGAGCGATATGATGAAGTCGTGCTGCTGCGCGATATCTCGTTCCATTCGCTTTGCGAACATCATCTGCTCCCATTCACCGGCAAGGCCCACGTCGCATATCTCCCGGCAGGAAGCGTCGTCGGTCTGAGCAAACTGGCGCGGCTCGTCGAGGATTATGCCCGGCGGCCGCAGGTGCAGGAGCGATTGACCACGCAAATTGCCGACGCGCTGATGGACGAGCTGAATCCGGTTGGCGCGGCGTGCGTCATCGAGGCATCGCATACGTGCATGACCATCCGGGGCGTGAAGCGGCCGGGCAGCGTCATGGTCACCAGCGCATTGCGTGGTATCTTTAAGGAGAACTCTGCCAGTCGGGCGGAGGTGCTCGCGCTGATGTACGCCAAAGATGGAAACGCCAGGTAATCGACTCGCAAGCGGCGCTGGCATCCGGGCATTGGGTCTGTGGTTGATCGGGGGGCTGGTCTGGCTGTTCTGTCTTCACGCCCCATGGGGGACATCGCTGCAATGGCAGTTGGCGGCCATCGCGGTGGTCGCGGGGTGCGTCCCGGCGGTGCGACGAGCGATCTCGAGGCAGCTTGAACGGATTCGGGACCCGTCGGCGAGCCAGCGATTTGCGCGGCGATAATCATTTCCATCGCGGCATCGGCGCTGTTTCTCGTGCTTGCTTATGTGCAGGATTGGGACTTTATCCTGCGCTACCAGGACGAACACAGTTACATGCTGCAGCTTCAGATGCTCGCCCGCGGGCGGCTCTGGATGCCCGCGATTCCCCCTGAAATCGCCGGCTTCTTCTCCTCTTATGCGGTGTTGGCGTCGCCGCGCTACGGCTCGATCTATTTCCCCGGCACCGCGTTGATGGACGTCGCGGGCATCTGGCTGCATCTGCCGTTTTGGGCAATTCCGCTTCTTACCGCAGGCGCGAGCGTTGGGCTCTGCTATCGCATCGTCACGGAATTGGTGGACGGGGAAGCCGGCGCGCTGGCCGCCGTGATGATGGCATCGCTTCCGACATATCGGTCGCTCTCGCTGATGCTTCTCTCGCAGACGCCGATGCTGCTGCTCGGACTGCTCCTCATCTGGGCGTGGCTTCGCTGGCGGAAAAGCCCTTGTCCCGCATGGGTGCTGGCGATGGGAGCGTTGGCAGGCTGGGCGCTGATCACTCGTCCGCTCGACGCGCTGGCATACATCGTGCCGGTGTGTTGGGCCATGCTGGCGGAGAGGAGAAACAGAGTTGCGCCGAACCTGTCGCTCGCCCGATTGCAGACAGCCGCTCTCTTCGCCGTGGCCGCAGCGCCGTTTCTGCTTCTCCAAGCGGTTCAAAATTCGGGAATGACGGGGAGCTGGATCCGGCCGCCGGAGGCGCAATTTGCGGCGGAGAACTTTCCGGCGCCAATGCTCGGCTTTCACCGCATCGACTGGTCTCACGCGCCGAAGCCGAAACTTCCCGAGGATCGCGAACTGCTCGAAACATCAACCTGGCCGGCGTACCGGGCGCACCAGATTCGCAACCTCCCGGCGGCATGGTGGAAAGAGCGCCTGCCGCGAACGCTGCAAGTCACGCTGCCCAACCCGCTCCTGGCCACGTTGATCCCTGTCGGGCTGCTGGGGCTGACGGATCGGCGTCGGCGGGTGCTTGCGGGAGCGACGGGAATGTTCTGCCTGTTGTACAGTCTTTCCGTCTGGTATCAGGCGCACTATATCATGGTCATCGTGCCCGGCGTGCTTCTAATGACGATGCTGGGAATTGCGCAGGCAAGACTGCTTTGGCCGGGCCTTTCGCCGATATTCGCGCTGGTCGTCGTGGCGATGTCGATCGGGGCGTTTGCCGAAACCGATCCGGATAACTGGAGCCAGTGGATGGACCTGGTCAGAATCGAAAGCAATCTCGCGACGTTGCCGCCAGACCCTGCGGTCGTCCTCTTTCGCTATCATCCGAACGATCCGGTCGTGAACGTGGCGCATCACGAGCCGGTCTATAACACCGACACCCCGTGGCCCGATGACGCGCGCATCATTCGAGCGCATGACCTGGGCGCCCAGAACATCCGCCTCTTCCAGTATTATGCCCGAACGCAACCCTGGCGGGTGATCTACCTCTACGACCGCGATGGAGATACGCTCACGCGACTGGGCACGGCCGCCGAGGCGGCGCGAAACTATGATGGGGTTGTGAGACGCAACGAACATGTCCGATAGCGAAAGCTCTTGTACTAATGTAATCAAGATGAAAACGCTGGGTAATCGACTGCAGGGGGCGGGCGGAGTCCGAACGGTCTTGCTCTGGCTGATCGGGGCGCTGATCTGGTACTTCTCGATGCATGCGCCCCTGGGAACTGCGCTGCAGCTGAAGTTGACAGGCGTCGCGATCATCCTGGGATGCATTCCCGCGGCCCGGCAATTGGTGTCGGTGCAACTCGCGCGGATTCGCACGCCGTCGGCGGGTGGCCGGTGTTGCGCGGCGATCTTGATTGCGGTTGCGGCATCGGCAGTGTTGCTTCTGGTTGCCTACGCGCAGGATTGGGACTTTATCCTGCGGTATCAAGACGAGCACAGTTTCATGATCCAGCTTCAAATGCTGGCGCACGGGCGACTCTGGATGCCGGCGATCCCGCCGGAAGTCGCTGACTTCTTTTCCTCGTACCTGATCTTTACATCGCCAACATATGGGTCGATCTATTATCCCGGCACCGCGTTGATGGATGTTGCGGGCGTCTGGCTGCATCTGCCGTTCTGGGCAATTCCGGTTCTGTCGGCTGGAGCGAGCGTCGGGCTGGTGTATCGCATCGTAACGGAGCTGGTCGATGGGGTCGCGGAGGCGCTGGCTGCCCTGATGATGATATCGCTGCCCACGTTTCGATCACTTGCGCTGATGCTCCTGTCGCAAACCCCAATGCTGCTGCTGGGGCTGTTGTTGATCTGGGCGTGGCTGCGATGGCGTGGGGATCGCGAAACGCGATGGGTGCTGCTGATCGGCGCCCTGGCAGGCTGGGCATTGATCACTCGACCACTCGACGCCCTCGCGTATCTCGTGCCGGTGTGTTGGGCGATGCTCGCCGAATCGTCTGAAGAAGCTCGTGTGTTTATCACGTCGTCTGGGACCTCCGGAGAGCGGCGCGCTGGGGGTCACGGTGCATTCAAGGTCAGATTCGACTCCGACGGACCGTCATCGACCAACGCCCCGCGCCGCGGGCCTGCACCGGACGACCAGGTGAGGGGGAAAAGGAATTTCCTGAAAGTGGCGTTGGCGCTCTTGCCGGTGGTCGCGCTGTTTGTTCTGTCAGCTGCGCCATTCCTGGCGGTGCAGGCGATTCAGAACAAGGCGATGACGCTAAGGTGGACCGTAACTCCCGAGGGAGAGTTTGCGGCCGAAAACTTTCCGGGACCAATGGTCGGGTTTCATCAGATCGATTGGCATCGCGCCCTGCGCCCAAACTCGCCGAAGATCTTGAGCTGATGGTGACATCGACCTGGCCGAACTATTACCGGCATGAAACTGAGAGCGTGTTGAGCATGTGGTGGAAAAACCGATTGCCCGAGACACTTGCCGTGACACTGCCCAATCCGCTGCTGGCAACCCTCATCCCCGTCGGCCTGCTGGGGCTTGCGGATCGACGCCGACGCGCGCTCGCGGGAACGGCGGGACTCTTCTGCGTATTGTATACGTTATCGGTCTGGTATCAGCCGCACTACCTCATTGTCCTCGTTCCCGGCGTACTCCTTCTCGCGGTGCTGGGGATCGAACAATTGCGGTCGCTGTGGCCAAAGTTGGCCGCGATCTTTGCGCTTGCCGTCGTGGCGATGTCGATCGGCGCAATCGCCGAAACCGATGGATTCAACTGGAGCCAGTGGATGGATCTGGTCCGCATCGAGAATGCGTTGGCGGCACTGCCGCCGGACCCCGCGGTGGTTCTCTTCAGATATCACCCGTTCAATCGGAGCGTGAACCTGCCCTATCACGAGCCGGTCTATAACACCGACACCCCTTGGCCCGATGACGCGCGCATCATTCGAGCGCATGACCTGGGCGCCCAGAACATCCGCCTCTTCCAGTATTATGCCCGAACGCAACCCTGGCGGGTGATCTACCTCTACGACCGCGATGGAGATACGCTCACGCGACTGGGCACGGCCGCCGAGGCGGCGCGATCCTATAATGAGCCTTTGAGGAGCAGCAATCATGGCCGATAGCGCGAGCCGAATCGAACAGTTCAAAAAGATGGCGACGGATGACCCGAACAATGAACTTGGGCATTTTTCGCTGGGCCGGGCGTATCTTGACGCGGGCAACGCCACGGAAGCTGCCGCCAGCCTGAAACGCTGTCTGGCGCTGAATCCGAAGCTGAGCAAGGCGTATCAACTGCTGGCCGCCGCGCTGCTGAAACTGGGGCAGAAGGATCAGGCGATCGAGCAACTGACCGCTGGTGTGAACGTGGCCCACGAGCGCGGCGACGTGATGCCGAAGAACGACATGCTGCGCGAGCTCAAGGAGCTTGGGGCGCCCGTTCCGGAACTGAAGGCCAGCGGGGTGGAGAAGCCGGTCGGCGAGGGTGAGGTCTTGTGTCAGCGCTGCGGCCGGGTGGCGCGGCGGATGGCGTCGGCCCCTTTCTCCAATGCCCAAGGCCAGGAGATCTTCGCAAAAATCTGCGCCGACTGCTGGCGCGAGTGGATCGGCATGGGGACCAAAGTCATCAACGAGCTGCGGCTTCCGCTTAACGATCCCAAGGCGCAGAAGATCTTCGAGCAGCACATGCTGGAGTTTCTCAATTTGCGGTGATCGTCAACCCCTCGTCGTCTGCTCACCCAGCAGTCGCGGAAGCGACTTCCTTCTCCTTCAGCCGCCTCGCTCGCGAGGCGTGTCCAACGGCGCGGATATGCCGTGAAGCGCCGTTCGCAAAGCGGCGCCGCTGGCCACGCCTCGCGAGCGAGGCGGCTAAAGGAATCGGAGTGCTTCGCACGCGGGCAAGTGGCGTCACGTGTAAAAGGCGCTGGGCGGCCCTGCGTCAAAAGGGGGCGTCATCGTCCCTTGCGTACCCGTGTCTTCGCGGCTGGTTTTGAGCAGATAACGCATCATATCCAGCGCGGAAGCGACGCCGACCACCCGGCCGTCCTGGACGATCGGCACGTGGCGATATCCGCCGACGTCCATCTTGTTGATGCCGAACGTAATCGGCGCATTGGGCGGCAGCGTTTCGACGCGCGTGGTCATGAACTCGCGCACCGGTCGCGAGAGCTTGGCCGGATAATCGACTCCCAAGCGCGTCATGACGTCGCGCACGGACAAGACGCCGATCAACTGGTTGTTCTCGACGACTTGCACAATGTCGATGTTTTGCTCCACCAGAAGGTCCACCGCGTCGGCAACCGGCGCGTCTGGCGCGACGGCGTGGGCCACGGTGAGATCCATCGCCGTCAGCGGCAGATGCATCGCCGACGGTTCCTCTTCGCCGCGGTCCGAGCCTAGCGCCACGGATCGCAGATCCGCGCCGCAGAACGAACATTCGTCAGCGCCTTCCAGGTTCCTGGAGGCGCAACTGGGGCAGAGTGTGGACATGGCCTATCCCTTTCTTTCCCCCGGCGGCCCGATTCGACCGCCGTTCATTGTAACGCGGATCGACTGAATCGCGCCGTAAATTCGGGAATCTTCGCCTTCAAAGCGGGAAAAAAGACGTGCGGGATGCCGATGCTGCTAAAAGTGGTGCCTTGACCCATTGAGAGTGAAGCTTTTCGTGCGCCGCAATAGGGCAGCGTCCGGGGAACCGAGGGTGCAAGCACCGCTCGGCGTTCGCGATGGTCTCCCCAACGCCAAGCGGTGCTCGCACCCTCGGTTCCCCGGCTCCCAAACCCTCGCTGGCGCGTGGCAACTACAATCTCACCCATCCGTCCAGTCCAGGATCAAAGTCTGCCTTGGCTTGGGGCAAAAACCATCGCTTTGGCGCGACCACGATTTTCCCGGGGTGCGTGCCCAGATAGGCGGCCCACCAACTGAAGGTGCTGTTGGAGATGATGAAATGGCCGAATCCCGCCATCTGGGAAAATTCCCGAAACTGATCTTCCTGCCGGCCGGAGTTGTCAGGGACCGTCACGTCGGCGAATCCGCGGAACTGCTCGCGGCACCATTGCGGGTCGTCGGAGAAGACCGTGAACTGCGGAGCCCCCAGTTTCGATCGCATGTACGAAATCGCCTGCTCGAAGTAGCTCATCGGCGTGAGAGACAGATGGCCGTTGCCGATGTAATCGCCGCGTCTGACGTGGATGCATACCGACGTGTCTGCATTAGAGACCGGCTCAATTCCAAACGCGCGGCGAATTGTCCCGGCGACCTTTTCTTTCGACTGAGAGAAATAGCGTTCGCTCTGCCAGAATCCCATCAGCACCAGAATCCCTGGAATCGACTCGATGCTCGGGTCGTACCCTTTCTGCTTGTCGATCAGCCAGGTGACTCGGCAGGAAAGCCGCAGAAGTGCCGCGATGGTCCGCGTGACGCGCGCGCTCTTCGGCTCGACATACCACTGCAACATCCGGTTGCGAGAATGTGTGATCAACTGCTCGGGGGGAGCGACCTTGCTCAAGGCATAGGGCCGGTCGGGGGTGAGGTGGGTTGCGGGCCAGAGGAGCAGCTTTCGGCCGGACGCAGCGGCGACGCTCTGCGCGGCCGCATACTGGAAAAGCTGATTGCCGAAGCCGCCGAAGATCTGACAGACGACGTAGCTCATCTCTTTAACTGGTTATCGGCAATTTGCCGTCCACACTGATCCGCGTGGGACGACATTTCCGCAGAGCCCAGATTTTGCCAGAACGTCGGAATTGAAATGTTTGATCAAGTCGACAATCAAGACGCATCTGAAAATTTGATTGCTATTACTCATGGTGGACCTCGCATGGGCGACGGGACGCCCATGCCACGCGCGAAGCAACTCAATCAGCACCCTTCACTCACTCCCTGAATCCGACGATCCGACATTGGCGAGAGTGTAGGCATCCGTATGCATCCCCGTATCGGTGCGTACCCACCAATCCCCCGTTCGCGATCCCTCGTTCGCGTTCGTGAATCGATAATCGTAGACCTTTACACGCACGTATCGCGGCGGTCGACCCGCGAACGGGTCTGTATCCATCAATCCCATCACCGGCTTGGATCCGCGCAGAATCCCCCGCACCAGCCCGTCAATCGTCGGCATGTTGCCCTGTGGATCGAGCGCGGCGAACCAAAGCTGCCAGTCCAATCGCGGAAGGTGCGGGATGCAAAAAGCCGGCCGCTTCTTCACATCACCCGGCTTCCACTTGAAGCCGTATTCCTTCCACGTCGCGGCGTCGTTGCTTCCCTCGAAGATCAATTCGTGGCGCTGCGTCGTCATCACGGCGAACAAGCCATACGAGTTCATCGAGCGCAGCGGCGAAAGCGTCTCAGATACAAGTTCGAGAGGAAGCGGCAGAGAGTTGCTGATCAGCCCGCACGTGCGTGCAAATTGCACGCCCGTCACCAGGACAACAACAACGGCCAAGGCTGCCGTGATCCAAAACCGTGGTTGCTCAGACACTGGCCGTTGCGACGTTGGCGCGCGGGCAAGCCCCGGCCACAACCTCGGCAACATCGAATCATCCAGCAACGGCACGCACAACGCGATGGCCAGCAGATTGAAGAAGCCGTAGTTGCCCGTAGCAAGAATAAGCAACTGGAGCACGATCACGCCCAGGGCTGCGGCCGTTCGCAGACGGCGCGGCCCTAGCATCAGCAACGGCATTCCCAATTCGACCACAAACATGCTGACCGCGGAAAACTTCTGAAATCCGACGGGCCAATGCGACGCGTAATAGCTTGTCCACGTCGGCAGCGGCTGCGTCCAGTAGTGGTACGTCAGCGCGGTGAGGTTGCGCCAATTGGGGTCGCCGCTGTTGAGCTTTACCACGCCGGAGAGAAACATCAGACGGAAGATCAGCCATCGCTGCAGCCACATGACGATGACTGGCGGCTCCGCCCAGCGCGGCCTCCATGCGAGCCATTGCACCGGCGCCAGAAAGATCGCAAGGAATCCCGCCTCCAGCAGGAGATTGTCCCATTGGTATCCCAGAAACTGCTGGCTCGCGACCGTCAATGACAGATAAAGAAGCCAGAGCAATGCGAAAACCGGAACCTGTGCGATCCCGAGCGCCGCGACGATCGACAGCAGCGCGCCGGCGCCGCATTGCAACCAGAGGAAGCCATCGGATGTATTCATCCAGCAAAGAGTCGGCACCTGCCACCACGGGATATATCCCATGTGCGATCGCACCGCCTGCAAGTAGGGTTCGACCGGCGCGATGCCTTGGCTGCCGATTAAGCCCTCAACCTGCACCCAAAGGGAGATGAACGCCGCGAGGTAAATCAGCGCCAGCAGTCGCAGATACCATCCGGCGCTGCGGCTCCAGGTAATAGGGACAAGGCCACTGAGCCACCGCATGACGCTTCGCTCTGGAAGTCTGTGCCATTGAGAAATGGAACGCGACAAATTGTTGCTGTCATCCGCCATGGGCTAACACATCTGTCCGTTGCATCTGTCGGACATGAGGGGGACACACGTAAACATCGCGCTGGCCCACCATTTGCCACTAGGCTCTGTCTGACGGATCGAGAACCCTCAGGTATTTCAGCATGATAGCGAGTTTGGCGAAGCTCAAGAAGTTAAGAGCCAGCTTCTCATAGCGTGTTCCCAGCCGACGACATTCCTTGAGCCATCCGATAGCACACTCGATGCGGCTTCGTTTGCGGTAGCTGCTTTTATCGAATCGCTCGCCCTTTGGTCGTGGCTGATTGGATTTGCGCGGGATGACGGCTTCGATCCCGCAATCGGCCAGGAACTGGCGAACGGTTTCGTAGCTGTACCCTTTGTCGCCCGCGATCTTCCCCGGCCAGCCGATGTGCAGGGGTGCTGCACCGCGTGCATCACCTTGTGGAGCTGCGTGGATTCGTGCGTTTGCCCCGCGGTAACGGTGACGGCGAGCACAAGGCCCTTTCCGTCAGTAACCACGTGGAACTTTGATCCCCATCCGCCGCGCGAGCGGCCCAGCGCGTGGTCGGCCGGTTCGAAGTCGAGGCCGCGCCCCCTTTTTGCGCCCGGCGGCAGCGCGAGAAGCACGCACATTGGAGCCGTCGACGAGCCAGAGATCCCAATCGATCTTGCCCTCCTTGTTGAGTCGAATCCGCAGTGCTTTGAGGATGCGATCGAAGAAGCCTTCGCGCCGCCAGCGGTTGAAGCGATCATAGACGCTCTTCCATTTCCCGTAGCGTTCGGGCATGTCTCGCCATGGAGCTCCGGAGCGAAGAATCCAGAGCATCCCATTGAGCGTGATGCGGTGGTCGTTCCATCGTCCGCCACGTTTTTGTACGGGGAAAAGTGCCTTGATCAGGTTCCAGTGATCATCCGTGAGTTCGTAGTGCGCCATCTGTCCTCCATGTGGAGAACATCATGACGATCATAGAAGAACGCGCAATACCTAACGAGCGCCGAACATTCGATCCGTCAGACAGAGCCTAGCTCAATGCAAGTTTAGCGGGCGCGGCCCGCGAAATGATAACCCCTCACTCAGGAGCTCTCCCATGGATACGCTGCTTTCCGCCGGTCTGGTGTTTTTGGTAATCGCACTGGTCGCTTATGTATTGGGCGCCAAGGGAGTGGCGGGAATGAGCGCCGGGATGGGCAAGATGGTGCTGGGAATCTTCCTCGTCCTTGCGGTCATCATCTTCATTATCCGGATGATTAACGGAGCCGCGGTATAGGCCGGGCTACGCATTCTCATAATGGTTCGCCGTGAGCCTGGGGCGGGACAGCCTCTGTCGTAACGTTTTACCTTGCCGCGGCGCTGCAACCCTTGCAGCCGCCGCGGCGCTTCGTTAAAAGCCTTTTCATGTCCCGCATTCAGCGCTCGGCCGGATTCGTGATCTTCCGTCGCAGCGCGGCTGATTGGGAATATCTGCTCTTGGATTATGGAAGACATTGGGACTTCACCAAGGGGCACGTGGAAAAAGGGGAAGACGATCTGACGGCGGCAGTGCGCGAGTTGCAGGAAGAGACGTCACTAGCCAATCCTACGCCGATGGCAGGCTTCCACCAGGAAATTAACTACTACTTTCGCGATCGCAAGCATCAGTTGGTTCACAAGACGGTTGTTTTTTTCCTCGCCGAAGTGGGACAGGGCACTATCCGCCTGAGCGACGAACACGTTGGTTTCGCGTATCTGCCCTTCGAACCCGCCATGAAGCGACTCACCTACGCAAGCTCGCGCGAAATCCTTCGGCTGGCGCATGCCCATTTGCAGAGTTCATCTGCGGGTGCGTGAACGGGAGCGCGATACCGAGGGTGCAAGCACCCTCGGCGTTCGGAGATCTCTGTCAGTCAGCGGCGATTTAAAACGTGAACGCCGAGCGGTGCTTGCACCCTCGGTTTCTGCGCGAAATCCCGCAGTTTCGTCATCCCGCCCGGCGAGTCGATTCGTCAAACTGCTCAACCCGCTTGGCCAGCGAAAGGATCCGCTCCTCCGAATTCCGGATCGGCGACAGGAGATCTTCCATCCACTGCATCGACTGCGCGCTGAGGTTCACTGACGCGTCGGCGACATCCGCCGAGCCCCATCGTTGCACGAGACGATCGACTGTGCGCTGGGTGTTCCATCTCAGGACGAGCCAGAGCACGACAAACCAAATCGACAGAAAGATTGCACTTTTGAGCAGGTAATCGACGCCGAGCACTTCAATCACCAGTGCCGCTGCTGCCAGTGAACTGACGGATCGATGACTCGCCATCGCCTCGCTGAGAATCGGCTGCACAAACGGAAACCAGAGCACCGCGCCGATCGTGAGCAGCCAGCGGATCGGCAGGCCAGCCCATGCCCCGCGCCCGGCCATCTGCTGGCGCACGGCTGCACGCTGATGCAGCAGCGTCTGCGACAACCGGCGCGACAACTCCCCCGCCGCGGCATCGGCCGGGGCCGATTCCCACAATTTATTCCCCGCATACAACTCTCCCACGATCGGCTGCGATCGGCGCAACTGCCCGAAGGCCGACTGCAGCAGCGTCGACACCGGCTCCTCCGTCTCGCGCATGCACGCGTCCACGAGGCTTTCGGCGCTTCGCGGCGCCACCGCCTGCCGCGAGGTCATGCCACGCGCCATGACCAGAAACGGGGAAAACAGCGTATGCACCAGATTCACGATCGGCCAGCGCGCCACTCGCTCTTCGAGCACTTCATCCCCGATCGCCAGCCGCGCCCCCGCGTCGGCGGCGAGGCGCGGCGCCATGCGCTCCAGCAGCGCCGCCCCCAGCCGGTTGGAGAGCAACTCCTCCGCCTCCTCCCGCAACCGCGCCAGCCGCCGCGCCCGAACCGGCAGTTCCTGCGTGCCCAACCAACTCAATAGCGACCGCTCCTGCCGTTGCGTCGCAAGTTCCTTCGACTCTTTGACGACCGAAGCGGCCTTTGCCCGCATCAACATCCCCCGCAGTTCCGGCAAGTCAAACCGCAAAGGTTGAATCGCGCTAATCACAAACACCCGCGGCGCGCTGGCCAAACCCAATGTCCTGCCAATTCTTTCCGCATAATCCTCCCGCAACTCTTCCACCGCCTCGCCCCCCGCGCGAGAGAGCAGAGAAGCAGAAAGTGGAGGGGAGAAAGGTGCAGCAGACAAACGCGGAGCCGAGACAGAATCCTCTCCCCCCGTTCCTTCCCTTCGTGCCTCCGTGCCTTGGTGCCTTCGTGCCTGTCCCTCCGCTGCCTCCGTGCCTTCGCGCCTCCGTGCCTCTCCCCCTCCCCCTTCCTCACCCTTCGTGCCTCCGTGCCTCCGTGCCTCCGTGCCTTCTTCCACTTGATCCCCCTTATTCAAACAAAACACAAAATTCTCCGGCGCGTTCCCCGCCGCCACCTGCGCCAGCAATCGCATCGGCTGCTGATCCGCATATTTCTCCACGCTTCCGACCCACACGGGAAAAAGCAGATGCCGGAGCACCGCGCGGGTGGTCTGCAGATGATCCCGGTAATGGCTGTCGATATCCGGCAAATCCAGAAGCACCAGCCCGCGCAGGTCGGCCACCTGATGTTTCACGACGCGAAACTTTCCCGGAACGATCCGCTCCAGGAGCGCACCCACCCCGCCCTCCTGAGAAGCGTGCGCGTAAGCGATTGCCACTTCCGTCCCCGGCCCATACGCGGTGCTGACTGTCACCTTCTCCCCCGCCAGGGCGTTGACCAAGGCGCTTTTGCCCACTTCCTTGCCCCCGATCAGACCGACAAGATAGAAATCTCCCGGCCCGTCAGCACTGATCGCGGCCCGATCGAGGATCGGAGCGTCCTTCTCCAGCAGTGCAGGGAGCGATGCTCCGGTGACCTCGACCGTCTCCCGCACGAGTTCTTCCAAGCTTTCGCTTTCGCTCATAATCGTCCACTATACTTTCCCGCGCCGGAAAGACCCGGACCCGTCCTTTTCAAGCCTGAGTTTCTGTATAATTGAAACTCAGCCTTGCAGTCGAGTGCAGCCGGGATCGTAACGACTGACAGGCAAGCGTCATGCATATTCGGCAGCCACAGTCACAGCAATGCACCCGCTGGTGCGTGGTGCTCTGGTGCTGGCTGTACCGTCGCTCCTTATCGCTCAGCCGATTTCGACGCAGTCCACAACACAGCCAACAACGCGGCTCGCCGGCGACTCACCGGCGGCGGCAGCCCAGCTCCAGGCAATCGGCACATTTCTTGGCTCGCTGGGGCAATATCCGCAGGCACTGAAAAAATGCCAGGCGGCTTTGGAAATGCGGCAGCGTCTCTATCCGAATCAGGATAACCGGGACGTCGTGACGAACCTGTACTACGTCGGCGTTTTCCTGCAGGCGGTAGGACGCCCGGCGGATGCGGTCAGCAAATACGAGCAGTCGGGAGAGATGTACGAAAGGCTCTATGGCGCGAAGGATGATCCGAACTTTGCGATTGGCATGACGGATTATGCGGGCTGTCTTTACTCGCTTGGCCGCTGGACGGAAGCGCTCGCGGTGCACCAACGCGTTTTGGGTATTCGGCAACGAATTGCCGGTGATAAGGACAACATTGCCGTAGCGCAAAGTCTGAGGAATGTGTCGCTGCTGCTGTTTGTATTGGGCCACCGCGCGGACGCACTGCCCAAAGCTGAGCAGGCACTGGCGATGTGCCAGCGGCTCAGTGGCGGAAAGGACGATATCGAAGTGGCCAGAAGCCTGGTGCTTCTGGCCCAGATCCTGGAGGGTTTTGGCCGCGCGGCGGAAGCATACCCCAAAATTGAGCAGGCCCTTGCCATTGAGCATCGTCTCTATGGTGATAGCGATACCGGCGACACGGCACTGGGACTGGAAGACCTTGCCATGTGCCTGCAGGCTCTTGGCCGCTTTGATGAGGCATTGCCGAAAATGGAGCAGGCGATGGCGATGGGGTACCGGCTGTGCGGCAAAAAGGACAATGCCGAAATGGCGGTCGGCCTGAACAATCTTGCGTGCTGCCTGCACAACGTCGGCCGCACGGAGGAAGCGCTGGCGAAATTCCAGGAAGCCCTTGCGATGGGACAACGACTCGCCGGCGGCACCGAGGTTCCCGGCCTGGCCCTGGCCATGGGCAATATTGGCTATTGCCTGGATGAACTTGGCCGCCCAAAAGAAGCATTGCCCGTACACGAGCAATCGCTTGCCATCGTGCAGCGGCTTCTTGGAAAAAGTGACCATCCGGGCGTGGCGATGGCGCTGAGCAATATGGCCGTCACCCTGGAGGCGCTTGGCCGTAACTCGGAGGCCGCCGCTGACCTCGCGCAAGCCCTGTCCATCGCGCAGCGGCTGCACGCCGTGGAGGGGTGTCGATACGCCAGTCAGCTCGGCCGGCTGCAACTGGACCAGCGGCAACCGGAAAAGGCCGTGGAATCATTCAAAACTGCCATCGAAGGGCTCGAGCAGGTGCGATTGTCATTTGGCGGCACGGATCAGGATCGAATGAAGTTCTTCAGCCTTGCCGAGCAGAAGCTGGGGCCATTCCGGGGAATGGTGACGGCGCAACTGCAGCTTGGACGCGCGGATCTGGCGCTGGAATATCTTGAGCGAGGCAGAAGCCGCAGCTTGCTGGATACGCTTGAGCGGGGCGACCGCTTGCAGGGCGGCGACGTGCTGGGAGCCGCGAGAAAAAAGGCGCAGGCCTCGGGCGATTTGGCGCTGGTTGCACAGATCGACCAGGCGCAGGCGGACTTTGCCGCCGCGGAGGATCGCATGGCGCAGACGCGGGCCATCCTCAACAAGTTGATCGGCAATTCAGCCGAGGCGTCACGCCTGGCGGATTGCGAGAAAGCACTGGGCAGCGACGAGGACGCCTGCCTGGCGGCACAGCGCGTGGTGTACAACCTCGCCGCCGAGCACGGCGCGGCCGACATCAAGCCGCTGTCGGCCGATCAGATTCAAGCGTCGCTCGGGCCGTCGCAGCGAATGTTGGTCTTCAGTGTCTCGGATGTCGGGGCAGATGTATTTCTCGTCGGTCCGCCGGGCGCCCCGATCATCGGCCGACCCTTGCACTGGGCGGATGGCAGAAATGTCGATGCCGCTTCACTGCGGGAGGCGGTGATCCGATATCTGTCCACCATCCTGCGCGAGGGCCAGTCGGTGCGAGGCGCGAGGCTTGCGCCGGAGGAGCGCGCGCAGGCTGCGACTCAGCCATCTCAAACCAACCTGGGATATGAGCTGTTTCAGGCGCTGGTGCCGAAGGATGTCTGGGACCAACTTCGGCCGGCAGAATTAACATACGTCGTTCCCGATGGCGCCCTGGACCGCTTGCCCCTGGAAACGCTGCTGGTGTCAGCGCCCGTGTCGACGGAGAGCGTTGCCCAGCGTCACTACTGGCTGGATGACGGCCCGCCGCTGGCGTATGGGCCGTCGGCGACGGTGCTGGTCAATCGGCTCAAAGCGCATCGGGAGCAAGTGGAGCGATTCGCCGCCGGGCATGGGCCATCCCGTCAGGCGGTGTTGCTGGGGGATGGGATTTTTCAGCGCAGGGCGCAGCCAGTCGTCGCGGCGCCGGCTCAGGGAGTCCTCGTCAATGACGTGAAACCCGGGTCCATCGGCCAGCGAATCGGGCTCGCGCCCGGCTGCGTGATTGTCTCGCTCGACGGCCACCGCGTCATTTCAATGGAACAGTTCCAGCAGGCGCGGGCTCAACTGCTCCTGGCCCATGCCGACGATCCGAGCCTTCCCATGCCGATCATTCGATTCTGGCGCGACGGGCAATGGCTGAGTCCCGCGATGCCGCTGGACGGAAAAGTGGGAATCACGGCGCAGAGTGCTCAAGGACACGCCGTTGCCAGCGCCGGCCACGTTCCCGATGTGGGATCGGAGATGGCAAGCGCGCTGCGTGGAGGCTACGCGAACGGCGCGCTGCCATCGCTGCCGGGGACGCGGGTGGAAGTGGAGACGATCTACCAGACGCTGGCTGGTCATTCTTACGCGGCGCAGGTTCCCGGTGATACACCCGGATCCATCGTGGTGCTGCTGGGAGAAGACGCCACCAACCAGCGGCTGTCCTCTGCCGCGGCTGGCGCTCGCTATGTGCATCTGGCGACGCATGGCCTGATGGAGCATGGCGACCGGGCAGTGTATAGCAGCGTCGCGCTGACCGAGCCGATGGTGCCAACACAGCAGGACACCGGCTTCCTCACGTTGGCGGATTTGTTTGATAATTGGTGGGGCAAGCTGGCCGATGCGCAGTTGGTGGTGCTCAGCGCCTGCGACAGCGTCGGCGACAGCCGCGATACATCGGGAGGCGAGGGCGTCTTCGGTCTGCCGTGGGGTTTCATGTACGCGGGCAGCCCGGCGGTGATTGCGAGCCTTTGGGAAGTGGACGACGCCAGCACCGCGCAAATGATGGGGCATTTGTATCAGCGCCTGCAAAACGCAACGCCGTTGCAGGCGTTTGTGGAGGTTCGCAAGGAGCTGCGCGCGAAACGGCCGGAGCCGTTTTTCTGGGCGCCGTTTGTGTACATCGGATGCCCGAATTGAGCGTCCCGCGCCGCTCGAATCCGCAAATGACGGGCGCACGGGGTCCGGCGATAAGTCGCTCGGCTCCGCGCTGGCGGGAGGCTGGAAATTCCCACGCAATCGCTCGACTTCCAGGTTCGACTGCGAACGTGAAATATCTCCTCGCGCAGTCATCAAAAGCAGTAAGCGCACTGCCGAACGCGGCAGGGCTTATCGAAGTCGCGCCAGGCAGGGCCGAGCGATTTGTCGCCGGACTCCGTGCGCATACCGGGGGTTTCCAATGCACCGCTCATAAAATCTCACTATACTTTCCCGTGTGCCGGACATACTCGCGACAACTCCCCATTGCGAACAGTCATCTCAAAAAACGGGGATGGACGGCGATTGCAGTCAACGGGACATCGTCCTCACCACCCTCAACGCCAAGTACGCTCATGCCGCGTTCGGCTTGCGATATTTGCTGGCCAACCTTGGCCCGCTGCGCGCACGGGCGTCGCTCGCTGAGTTTGACGTCAGCCAGCGGTCGGTCGACATCCTCGAAAAAATTCTCGCGTTCGATCCGAAAGTCGTGGGAATCGGCGTCTACATCTGGAACGTCGCCCCGGCCACGCAGCTAGTGGCCGATCTGAAACGTATCCGCCCCGACGTGCTCGTCGTTCTTGGCGGGCCGGAAGTCAGCCACGAAACGGATCAGCAGGAAATTGTCCGCCTTGCCGATTACGTCGTCACCGGCGAAGCGGACCTCGCGTTCGCGGAACTCTGTCAGCGACTGCTCGATGGCGAGCGCCCCGAGCGCAAAATCATAGCGGCCTCGCTCCCGCAGTTTACGCAGCTCGCCCTGCCGTACGACTTGTACGACGAACAGGACCTGGCTCATCGCGTGGTCTACGTCGAAGCCTCGCGCGGCTGCCCGTTTCGCTGCGAGTTCTGTCTCTCCTCGCTCGACGTTCCCGTGCGGAACGTGCCAGTTGACTTGTTCCTGGCGCAGATGCAGCGCCTGCTCGATCGCGGACTCCGCCGCTTCAAATTCGTCGACCGCACGTTCAACCTCAATCTCTCGATTGGCCGCGCGATTCTGGAATTCTTTCACGAGCGTTACGAGCCCGGCTTGTTTCTGCACTTCGAGATGATCCCCGATCGCCTGCCCAGCGCGTTGCGAGAGCCGATCGCACGGTTCCCGCGCGGCGCGCTACAGTTCGAAGTGGGAATTCAGACATTCAATGACGACGTCGCGGCAAGAATCAGCCGCCGTCAGGACAACGCCAAAGTCGAAGAGAACCTGCGTTTTCTTCGCAAGGAAACCGGCGTCTACATCCACGCCGATCTGATCGTCGGCCTTCCCGGCGAAGACCTCGAAAGCTTCGGCGTCGGCTTCGATCGACTGATCCGCCTCGCCCCCCACGAGATCCAGGTCGGCCTGCTGAAGCGCCTCCGCGGCACCCCGATCGTGCGTCACGATGCCCAGTGGGGCATGGTCTACAGTCCGACTCCCCCCTATGAAATCCTGCAAACCGCGAGCATCGACTTCCCGACCATGCAGCGCCTCCGCCGGTTCTCGCGCTATTGGGACCTGGTTGCCAACAGCGGCAACTTCATCGACACCACGCCGCTCCTCTGGACCAGCGGCTCTCCCTTCCACCATTTTCTCAACTTCAGCGACTGGCTCTCCCGGAAGTTCGGCCGCCAGCATGGCATTTCCCTGCAACATCTTGCTGAGTCCGTGGCCACTTATCTGCGCAACGAAGCGCATCTCGATCCGGCCCTGATTGCGCAGACCCTTTGGAACGACTACCAGCGTGGCGGCCGAAGCGACTGCCCCGATTTTCTCCGGCCCTGGTTGCCGGAGGCTGCGATATCCGCCCGCCGCTCGACGCCAGTCGGTCGACTTCCCAAGCGGCAATTGCGGCATTTGAGCTGATCTAACGGTCGACCTCGGCGAATGTGCCGTCTGAATAAAGCTCGTAGCGCTTCCCGTCCATTTCCGGGATCAAAGGGAAATCACCAGCGATGTCTAGTTGCATGGTATACTCCTTTTCCTGATGAAGACTCAGGGCGAAATCGAGAGCGCTATTGCAGAGGGCATGAGCCGTTTTGAACAGGAATACATGGGGCGAGGCCCCAAGGACGTTCGCGCCCACCTGATCGATAACCTGATTGTCGTCCGACTGACCGGCGTTCTGACCGCCGCGGAGCAGCACCTGGTGAAAACGCTCCCGCCCGAGAAAGGCAGAGATCTGCTGAAGCAGGTGCGCAGCCAGTTGATCGAAATCGCACGGCCCACCATGGAGGCGATGGTGGAGAGCATCACCGGCAATAAATCGATGAGTCTGCATCACGACATCAGCACCGTGACCGGCGAGGAGGTCGTTTTGTTCACTCTGGCTGGATTGCCTGTCTTCCGTGAAGCAAAACGAAGATAGCTGCTATATTACTTATTGCTATTCCAGAGTTACAGGGGTAGGGTTACAAGCAGGCCGACCTGAAAAGGCCCGCCAAATGGGCAATATCTACAGTCGTCGGACGACTAAATAAAAGGCAACCCGCGCAGTCGGGGGGCTTGTTGCAGAGTAATCCGGCGTGATTGAGCACCTCAGCGGTGTTGAAGCACGTCGGTTTTTTTTCGCACTTCGCGAAGACGGGGTTTGAATGTGACGCAGCATTCCAAACAAACAATGGCAGAGCAAATTGCCCAGGCCGCAACCGCGTTCCAGCAGGCGCGGACCGGCCACGAGCCTAAATCGGTCAGCGTTGTGCTCAGCGGGGATACGCTGGTGGTCACGCTGCACGGCGCGTTGTCTCCGGCCGAACAGGCGATGGCGCAGAGCGCGGATGGCGCAGCCAAGGTGCAGGAGTTTCATCGGCAGTTATTTCTGAGCGCGTCGGCAACGCTGCGCGAAGAAATCAGACGGATTACCGGGATGGACGTGCGCGAGGCGGCCGCGGAAGTGGACCCCGCGTCCGGCGCGGTCGTTCAGGTCTTCACCAGCGGCACGATGGTGCAGGTGTTCCTGCTCTCGGGCAACGTGCCGGCAGGGAGCTTCGATCTCTCAGCCAAACCATGACGACCTGTCTCCATCCCATAACGGTCAACCGTACAAAATCAGAGCATTAAAGACTGCAAGCTCCACAGAAACGTGGAGCTTGCAGCTCTTGTCGAGAACAGTGAACGGCAATTTCGATTTTACGTCGCCGGCACGAGCTCCCCTTCGCCGGCCTGTTCCTCTTCTTCTTCCGCGGGAGAGACGGCCGGCACATCCGCGAACATGTGGCAGCCCAGCAGCACGCCACTGACGATCAGATATGCCGCCACCACCGTCGGAGACTGCCCGAGTCCGACAGCTTCCCCGTGCATGAGTCCGAGGAAGCTGAGGACGGCGCCTGCTGCCGCGAATCCGGCCGACTTGAGGAATTCGCGCTCGATGATGAAGGTGACCATCGCGCCGAGCACCACACCAGCCAGGATCGAGCCGCCCCCGAGCACGCTGAGCCCTTTGTAAAGCACGCCGGTCTGGGCCATTGAGGCGATCATCTCTGGAGTTACGCTGTGGATGCCCGCCACCGCGCCCAGCGAGTTATCAATCATCAGCTTGCCCCACGCCGCGATGGAGGGAACCAGGGCCGCAACGACTGCCGGAGCGTGGCGTCGCGGATTTTCCTGGAAGGCTTGCGAGCCAATGAGCATACCGATGTAGAGCAGGATCGGCGAAATCGCGACGACCGGAATGATGGCGGTCATCAGCGAGATGATCCCGAACCAGGAGAGGATGATGACCATGACCCCCGTGGCCGCGGAATAGCCGATGCGGCCGCCCATCGCTTTCCAGCCGGGATGGCCGATGTAAACGGCGTTGATGTATGGGTTGCCCATCAGGCAGCCGATCAGGCTGACCACGCCGTCGGCGGTCAGCACGCGGGTGGTCGGATATTCATCGCCGGCAGCGCCAGCGCTGACGACGTTGTCCATCGCTTCCACCAGGTCATAAATGCCGAAGGGAATAGCGGTGACGAGAATCGTCTTGAGGAAGCTCCAGTGCAATCCACCCAGCACCAAGCCAACAGTCGGCAGCGGTCCATGGAATCCGAAGGTCTTGAACGACGCCTTGAGGCCTTCGGCGCTCATCCCGCCGATGTGATACGCCTCGGGCAGAAGCGTCGATCCCCACGCCAGCAGCATACCGCCCGCGATGGCAACCAGCCCGGCGGGGATCCCGCCAAACTTCACGCCACCGAACCAGCTCACGAGAATGATCGAAAAACAGACGACGCCAATCACCGGCGTCATATACATTTCAAGCGCGGGCTTCATCGAAATGAAGGTGATGGATACGCCCGCCAGCGCGCCGAGCAGAGCAGCCTTCGGCGTGATCTTTCGGACGATCGGCGCGATGTAGCCGCCGAGCATCAGCACGAAGCTCTGGATGAACACCCAGGTAAGACCCGCCTGCCATCCCTTCACGGGATCGCCTGTAGCAAGCTTCACGGGAAGCATGATGACGAATGTCACAATGAACATGTGCGGCACGCTGATGCCGGAGGGGAGCGCGCACACATCCGATCGCCCTGTCTTTTTCGCCAGACGATACGCCAGCCAGGCGTAATACATCGTGCTCATGCACATCATCATGCCCGCGGCGGGAAGAATGCGTTTGAACACCATGTCCGGCGGCATCTGCAGCACGAACAGCAGCAGGGCGCTGAGCGTCAGCAGGTTGACCAGGATGTTGGTTCCAAATCCGAAGAACGCGTTCCAGTCTCCCGGCACCCATAACTTGGGCTTAAAGTCTGATGATGGAGAAGCTTCGAGCGTGCTCATGACAAGTTCCTTTTAAATGGATGAATGGGCGCGAGTACGCGTCCATTCCGAACGACATGCTGCCCATGGGACAGCCGCTAAATGTTGAGAGGATGACACTCGGTCGTGCATGGTCGTCTAACTGTTGATGGCATCGAGAATCTGAGAAGAGTTGGTGACCCACCCGAATATCCCGCCCTGGGCTTTGATCATCTTGAGCCCCATTTCCTGAAACTGCGGAAAGTAAGAACCGACGCAATCCTCGGGGATCAGACATTCATAGCCGCGATCATTGGCCTCGCGAACGGTGGTGTTGACGCAGACCTCAGTCGTGACACCAGTTACGATCAGATGGGTTATTCCGCGGTTATTGAGAATCGCCTGCAAGTCGGTGGCGAAGAACGCCCCCTTGCCAGGCTTGTCGATCACCGGCTCAGTCGGGAGCGGGTAAAGTTCAGGGATAATGTCGTGTCCCGCCTCGCCGCGGACGAGGATGCGTCCCATCGGACCCGCGTCTCCTATGCAAGTCGCGCTGCGCCGCGCACCTTCTTGGCCGGCGGCAGATCCGTGAGATCCGGCCGATGCCCTTCACGTGTGTGCATGACTTGAAGCCCCGCCTTGCGCCAAGCCGCCAGCAATTTTTTGTTTGGCTCGATCGTTCGCCGCAATTGGGAAACGTCATTCCCCAGCATTTCTCCAAATCCCCCCGGCTCCAGGAAGTCTCGCTGCATGTCGATGATCAGCAGCGCGCACTTGGCCGGCACAAATTCATACTCATAGGGCTCGGCCCGCACGGTTACCGTGGCGTTCTTGTCCATGACGCTCCTCTCTTGACTCAAAAAGCTCGTGCGAACGCATAGCGCACGACGTGCCAAAACATGTTCGATTCGTATTCCCCGCCAAATTCTAAACTTGTGATTGGAACGCTTTTTTGGCTGGTATGCCGCGGGATGCTTCAAAAGCCGGCATTGAAACAGTTGCAACACCGGAGGCCTGTCACTTTGCGTGCTTGGGGCATTTTTCTTCTGGCACGGGCAACTCACGCGGCGTGCGGGCGCGCGCCGTGGTCATCTGCCCGACGACCCGCCGCCTGAAGAATGCTCAGCGGCATGATTTTGTGATATAATTTTGCGAGAGGAGCTCGCATGGATATGACTATTTCGATCCCCGACGATGTGGCAGCACGGCTTGAGAAGCGTGCGGCCGTCAGCGGGCAGTCTGTGCCCGCATACACCGCTAGACTCGTCGCGGATACGGTGACCAAGCCCACAATCGACGAGCTGCTGGCCCCCATTCGCGCCGATTTTGCGAAGACCGGCATGAGCGAAGACAACACGGGCGGGATGCCCGTGCCCACAAGAAACCAGTCTTCAATTCGATAGCGAGACTACAATACCGCCATGAGCGACGTTCTAATCGAGATTCCTGGCAAATCCGCCGCCGACCCGATTGCCTTCCCCAAGCTCACCGATTCGGAGCTCGCCGCCTTGCGGCCCATGGCCACCGTCTGCGAGTTCGCTGATGGCCAGTTCATCATGCGCGCCGGCGAATCGGACATCGATCTGCTGGTCGTGGAGGCCGGCGGAATCGAAGTGCTCAACCCGTCCAACGACGACGAAAGCATCGTGTTGCACGGCCCCGGCGATTTTGCCGGCGATATCGACATGCTCACGCGCCGGCCGATCATCGTCAGTTTTGTCGCACGGGGAGAAACTCGCGTGCTCCGCATTCCCGGCGACAAGCTTCGCGAGTTGCTGACCAAAGTCCCGATGCTCGGGGAAAAAATGCTGATCGCCTTCCAGGAACGCCGGCGGCTGCTTGCCGCTGCCGGCGTGCTCGGATTGCGGGTGGTCGGACCGGGAAAGTGCCGCGACACCATGCAGGTCCGCGAGTTCCTCTTCAAGAATTTCGTGCCCTTTACGTGGTACGACTCCACCTCCGATCAGGGACTCAAGTTAATGCAGGGCTGGGGCTCGCCGCGAAAGTCTCCAGTCGTCGAACTCAGTCGAGACCGTCTGCTGTTCAACCCCACCCTCCGCGAACTCGCTCAGGGCGCGGGAGTATGGAGGCACTGCCCCTCGGAACAGGTGGACCTTGCGATCGTCGGCGGGGGTCCGGCGGGAATGACCGCGGCTGTCTATGCCGCGTCAGAGGGGCTATGCACCATCGTCCTCGACAAGCTCGGCCCCGGCGGACAAGCGGCCGGATCGTCGAAAATCGAAAACTTCATCGGCTTCCCCAGCGGACTGACCGGCGCGGAACTGGCGACCCGCAGTGTCCTGCAGATGCTCAAGTTCGGCGCCAAGATGGTCGCGCCCGTGAAGGTTGAGCACATCACCGCCGCTTCGACGCCGGGGGATTGTCATCTGCTGCAGTTAGATTGCGGAACCTTGCTGCGGGCCAAGACGGTGCTCATCGCCGCCGGCGTGCGCTGGCGCAAGCTGGAGGCCGAAGGAGCCGAGCGATTTGAGTCCGCGGGGATTCACCACGCCTGCACGACGGTTGAAGCAATGCTGTATAACGATCTCGACGTTGCCGTCGTTGGCGCGGGGAACTCAGCCGGTCAGGCCGCAATGTTTCTCTCCGAATGCTGTCGCGATCGAAAGGTGCATTTGCTGATCCGCCGAAAGCTTGGGCTTGGCATGTCCGAGTACCTCGTGAGCCGCATTCTCGCGTCGGGGAACATCGTCGTTCACGAAGGCGTCGAAATCTCCGCCGTGCACGGCGAACGCCGGATGGAGAGCGTGACGCTGCGCGCCTTCAGTGCTGACAGCGACACGCCGCACAATGGTGCGCCCACAGAGCGTCTGCCGGTCAGCGCCGCCTTCGTGTTCATCGGCACCGACCCCGGCTGCGCCTGGCTCCCCGACACCATCGCCCGCGACAAGCTCGGCTACATCCTCACCGGCGTGGACGCCCTCAAATCCGGCCGCTGGCCCTTGAAGGACCGCGAGCCCTGCCCGCTGGAAACCACGACCCCCGGCATCCTTGCCGCCGGCGATATCCGCTCCGGATCGACAAAACGCGTCGGTTTCGCGGTCGGCGACGGCTCGCTGGCGGTGACGTGCGTGCACAAGCTGACGGCGATTCGGAACTGAAAGCGGGAGTATCGACGGCCCCCGGAACCGGCGATCGACGAACCGTCTGCCCGTCCAGCACCCAATTTTACGGCAGAAAACGGCAATACGCCACCTGCTCACAACTCGCTCAAGAAAGCTATCGCGGGACCTCACGCCTGGATGACCGGCGGAACTTCGGAGACGACCGACTGCGTCTTGCCCGTCCCATCGGTCGACGGCGCGGCAGCGGATCGAACGACAATATCCGCCCGGCCGGTGATCTCGCCCAGGCGGGAGACCAGTGCCGTGCGGCGGGCCTCAGTAAGCTCGTCGAAGAATTCGATGGTGAACTTGTCGATCGCGTGCTGGCGGATGCGATACAGCCCGATGTCGGCGGCGTCAGCCATGTGATCGACGATCTGGCGAGTCGTCAGCACGCGCCCGTCGGGCAAAGTGATGCAACCAGACGCGCGGCCCTCCACTGCCGCGATCGGCGGCCACGAACGTCCGCAGGGACACGCGCAGGAAGAGGCAGTCGCGAGATCGCCATTGGCGTAGCGGATCAACGGCGTGGTCCGCGAATGAAGATCGGTGATGACCAATTCTCCGATCTCTCCGCCGGCAACGTGGCGGCCGTTTCGATTGATTTCGACGATGTGCGAAAGCGGATTCACGTGCATCGATCTGCGCAGCTCACACTGGAAGGCGACATAACCGACCTCCGTCATCCCATAGAGCGCAACGATTTCCGCGCCGAGCGTTCGACGCACGAGCCGGCGGGTGGTTTCGTCGGCGAGTTCGCCGGCGCAAATCACCAGGCGGGGCGCTTTCATTGGTTTGCGTACCGACGATTCGATCGCCCGGCTGATGCGCCGCAGCGCGGTTGCCGTGCCGGCCACAACATCAGCACCTGCGCTGAGGAACAATTCGAGCTGCTCAGAGGTCGGCAAGGTCGATCCAATCCACGTTTTCGGGGCGATGCCAAGCCGCTGAAGAACGTGCTGGCTGCCGGGCTTGATTTGAAATTGCGCAGTGGAGTGTCGCCAGCCGAAGCCGTGCTCGCGCCAAATGTGAAGCCCGACGGCGCGGCGGATGCGCTCTTCGCTGACGCCGCGATAGTAGCGTGACGGAACGCCGGATGATGACCCGCTCGATTCCAGAAATCCGCAGTCCTCGGGCCGCACCCCTTCAGGCAGCAGCCGCCCCGCGGCCAGCGCCGCTTTGATCTGAGCGGGACGCGCCAACGGGATGCGATGCAGGTCGCTCTCCCCGCGGAACTCCCCCGGATCGAATCCGCCGCCGCTCCAGTGCTCGCGATAAAATGGCACGCGCTCCCAGGCGTGACGAACCATCTCGCGGAGAAGCCGATCGCGATCCGCCGACACACGTGACGCATCATCTCGCATCGCCCGGCGCAGGCGACGGACAAGGGTTGCGGTCGCAAGCGTCTCGGTAACGAGGGAAGGCGCGGAGGAGCCATGCGATCCGGATCGCCGTTCCTCAACGCGCGCTTTGCAAACTGTCGTTCTGTCCGAGATTTCAAGATCGATGACTTTGTTCATTGCAACTCCGCCCTCACGGACGATTTCGGATCCTGTTCGCAGCCCGTTTCATCACTCCCTCTCCCAGTACTCTGGGAGAGGGTTGGGGTGAGGGTGATTTCGAGGACCAGCGGCGCCTGACGTTTGAAATCACCCTCACCCTGACCCTCTACCGGCGTACCGCGAGAGGGAGTTGGGCGTTCGCGCGCCCGGGTTTTAACCGCGCGAAGAGAAGTAAACGGATGACCGAGCCGCAACAGTGCTAAAGACCGCTCATCTCCGCGTGTCGCCTGGCGCACGCCCTCATTAATGCACACCCGGCTTGACCAGCGAGATCACCTGCCGAACTTTTTCATTCGGTACATACTCGAACCGCTCAACTTGCTCGGTCACCAGCTCCAAATCCCGCGGCAACTGCCTGCGAACCTCTTCAGCAATACGCTCACATCGCGCCAGATCGTCGTTCAACAGTGACAACTGGAGGCAAATCCGCCGAGGCGTGGTCTGAGTGACACGCCACTGCAACAGCTCATCCTGCGCCGAGAATTTCGTGGAAGAACGGCCAGAAGAGCCGTCGGCTGTCGGGGAGCAAGACTGAGTCGATCGCCCGCCCGAAAATCCGCGGGAGCAGCGGAAGCGTTCGCCCGCAACAACATCTCTGATCGCCAGGTGAAGCCTCGGCCATGTCCCCGCAGTCATACCGGATGATCGGCATGGTGCGCATCCGCAGGTCGGTGACGATCATCGGTCCGATCTCGCCGGGCGCGGCATCAACTTCAACCAGATGGCTGTCGGCGCTGATGTGAAAGCCGTTCCTCGCTTCGCATTCCCACGCGAAGTTTGACACCTCGACCAACCCGAACACGTCTACTGGCCCTGTCCCCAATACGCGCGTAATCAGCGCCCGCGTTTGGGCGCAAGCGTTTCGCTGTCGGAAATGATCAGCCGCGGCGGATTGATCTTCAGGCCAGCCGATTCGACCGCTTCCGCAAGCGCGCCTAGCGTTGTCGCCGAGGCGATGACGATCTGGTGATTGCGTTTCGCGAGCCGCCGCGCCCAAGAGATCGGCGGATCGAGGATTGACAGCCAGTCTTTTCGGGCGATACCCAGATTTTGCAGCCAGTGGGTTGGCCCGGGCGTCATGCGGATTTCCAGCGTCCGGTCGGTCAGGCGGTAACCATGCTCGAAGAGAATCCGCCACGCGACTGCCCGCTGCCACTGCATCTCGAAAGCGCCCAGATACATCTTCAGCGGGATCCCGGTTGAGCCGCTGGTGCAGACGATCGTGCATTGAGAGAAGTCGATGCCGCGCGCCACAACGTCCTGACGAGGCGCGGCTTTCAACATCGCCTTGTGGAGCCGGGGGATTTTTCCCAGGTCGTCCAGCGACCGGAAGTGATCGGGCCGAAACCCCGCCTCGTCGTAGATCCGGCGGTACAGCGGCACATTCGCATACGCGTGCTCCAGCAGCAGCCGCAGAAAATGCTCCTGATGCGCGTGGAGCTTCTCCGGCGACCAATAACTGGAGGCCGCCGCCTGGCGGATCAACTTCATCGCTGTCAACGGACCGCAGTTCACCCAACGAATATCGTCCCGGAACCAGCCGAAGATAGGTCCCGGGAAGATTTTCCCACGTTATCGGATCCCGAATGTCCTTGTGTCAGCAGAGCGGCCTTATGCCTTTAGCCGCCTCGCTCGCGAGGCGCGTTCAGCAGGGCCGTCGCTCGCGGATCAACCCGAGAAGATATTCACCAAATGCGTGCTGAGCGTGTTTAAGTCGGTCTGGAATTTCATGGCGGCGGCGGTGACGTTGGCTGCCTGAGCATCCTCGCCCTGCTCCGCCACGGTGATGGCGGCGGAGACCGTCGTGTTGCCGGAGTTGAGAGTCCGCAACGCCTCCAGATCCGTGAAGATCTTCGTGTTGGCCAGTTGCGCCTGGATTTTGGCCAGCGGTTTGATCGCAACTTTTCCAAGGGCGGATGCATCGATCGCAACCATGGCGATCTTCGGCTTGGTCGATCTGAGCAGCAGCGAATTGCCGGCGGTCCCGGATCTTTTGGCAAGCGCCAGCCCTGGATTGACCAGGCCGTTGATATCCTTCATGAACGCGGCCTTGGCTTTGGTCTGAGCGGCCTTGATCGACGCTACGATTCCGCTGGTGCCGGCCGCGTGACCACTTGCCAGATCAGTCGCAATCGTCTTGTCGTTCGCCAGGTCCACGGCGAACAATTCGTTCATCGCGCCTTTGACGGCGGCGGCATCCGAGATGATCAGCGAATTGTCACCAGCCAGCGTCGCGGACGTTGTGCCCGAGAGCAGAGTCCGCGATTCCAGTGCTTCGATCATACGTTTCATAACCTTGACTCCGCTCTTCACCAATGTGACAGGTGCAACTCGTGACGGCGTGCTGCGACGCCCGCAGGCAACGTGCGGCAATTGTAGCGACCGCCGGTGCTACTGCACACTCACGCGGTGCCAGAAGCACCACCACCGCGCCCCAAATCCGCCGCCGCGCGGGGAAATGGTCCTCAGCGCCTGGAGGTAAATGCGCTTCAGTTCCCGGTCCTTGCCGAATTTCGGATGGATCTTTCGCGCGGCAGCAAGCGTTTGCCGGATGGATGCAAAGCTGCCGGGGGCCGGCGGGCGCAGAGCGATCATCATCGCGTCCACAACCTTGCGCAAGAATTGGTAATCGCGATGCAACGAGTCCATCTTTACTTTTGCCAATAGTGCCGCGGCAGAGTCATGGTGCCCGTCGCGCGCCGCGTCGGCGGCGAGCCAGAGGCGGTGAATCGAACGCGGCTGCTCGAACCCGGGAGCAGGCAGCGCCTCGGCAAAAACATGAATCGCGTGCGATTCGGCATCCTCTTTCAGTGCCCGATAAGACTGGGCCAGATTCACCAGCATCCACGCGGCCGTTCCCTTTCGCTCTTTCCAGTCGGCCATCCAGGAAATCACCTGGCGATGGCGGTGGGCGCAATGCATCGCGTACCCGGCGGTGCCCCAATCGACGTCATTTTCGCGAAGGAATTTCCGGTGCTTATGCACGAAACGCTTCAGCAGCGTTTCATTCACACTGGTGCCAAGACCGCTGAGCCAGGCTTGCGCGGCTTCGTGAGCGAAGTCACCGCCGACCGCAACAAGCTCTTCCACAAGCAATTCCCCTTCACGAAAATGTTTGGCTTTAACCAGCCGATCGATCAGCAGGCGGGCGACCGCCGCCCGGCGGGTTTGCGGTTCGGTCGCCAAGGCACGCAACGTGCGGTTGACCGTCCCCTCCCCGGCCATTGGGGCAAGCGGTTTGATCACCCAGTCGAGCAGGCCGCGATCTGCCCGCTCATGGCGGCATAGCTCGCTAAACAGATTGAGGGCGGCGGGATGATCGCGCCGCGCGGTCGCGAGCCGGCATTCGCGCGCAATCGTGGCGGCATCGCGACCGTGCCGCTGAACAAACGTCAGCGCCTTCGCGGCCTCGGCGACGTCTTCGTCGTCGATCGCCATGTCGAACAATGATGTCGCCGCGTATTCGTTGTCAGGATCGAGCCGCAGCGCGTCGGCAAAGGCCTCTTTGGCGCCCTTGGGGTCTTTGGTGAAGCGCAGCGCTTGGCCGAGAAATCCGCGCGATACCGCGTCGAGAGGCCACTGGCTGACGAGCGTCTGCGCGGTCGAGAGAAACTGCGTGTAATCGCGGGTCTGGCGGTACCAGGTCGCCAGACGAGACCATCCCCAGTAATAGTGCGGATCCTCGGCGACCACCTGGCGCATCGCCGTGATGGCGCCGGTAATGTCGCCGGTTTCGGCGGCGATCCACGCGGCGCGTCCGCGCAGTCGGATCGGAGGCGTCTCGCCCCAGATTGCCGGCCGGCACGCAGCCAATGCCTCTTCATTCCGCTGCGCGTCGTGCAACACCCACGCCCGCTGATCGTGCGCTTCAATGAGCCGGGGATTGAGCGCGACGGCGCGGTCGAGCGCGGCAAGCCGTTCGTCAACCTGCGCCTTCTCCGAGAGCATCCCCGCCAGCACCAGCCATGATCGCGCCTCGCCGGCGCGGCTCACGGTCAGCTCCCGCGCCAGATCGATCGCATAGTTCGGCTTCTTCAGCTCCGCCGCCCAGCGACTGATGGCATTCCAAACCCATTGCAGGCCCGGGTCCTGCCGAACCGCGCGCGCGGCCCGCTCCAATGCCTCCTCGCGCCGGTTCAGCTTCCACAACATCGACGCCAGCGCCCCTGCGTCGTCGAGTCCAGCGGAGATCGCACCGTCGCCTGCTCGAGCAATTCGCAACTGCGGGCGGTCTCCCCCGCACGGTCGTACACATCGGCCAATTGCCGCACGGCGTCGCCCCAGGCGGGATTGATCTCCAGCGCCTCGCCGAGCGCGGCGATCTCCCCCTCGCGATCGTTGCGTACCCTGCAAACGGCCGCCAGATCGAGCCACAGCCGCGGCAACAGCGGGAACCGTGCGGTCGCTTTCAAAGCGATGTCGTGCGCCTCTTCCGACTGCCGCATGTCCGCCAGCTGACGGATCAACGCCGACCAGGCGTGCCACAGATCAGGTCGGGCTGCCAACGCCTCGCGGAGCGATGCGAGAAGCTCCTCGGCATCGAGCGTGTCGCGGGCATGATTCCGGTAGGCCAGCAGCCCGTCGCCAAAAATGGTCTGCCGCTGCAGCTCCTGCTTCAGGAACGCCAGCTCTTCCTTGCGCTGCGCGAGTGTGTCGCAGGACGACATGAGATGCGAAATGGCGTAATCAGCGTCCACCGAAAGTGAGATCGCCTGGCGAAATGCCGATCGCGCTTCGGGAAGCCGGCCGGTTCGCGCCAGCACGAGTCCGTGAAAATAATGCGAGCCCGGGTCGGCGGGATCGAGCCGAAGCGCTTCTTCGGCCTCGGCGGCAGCTTCGTCAAACCGCCCGAGGCTCAGCAGCGGCCCGACAAGCTCGCGCCGCGCCCACGCGTCGGCGGAATGAATCTCCATCAGCTTGCGCACCGCCGGCTCGACCGCCGCCGCGCCCTCCTCGCGCAGCCACTCGATCAGCAGTTGCTGCATCGCGTAATTGTGCTCAAAACGCGCGGCAAACGCGCGCAGGTGCGTCAGCGCCGCCGCCCGCCCCTCGGTCTCGGCAAGGAGCATCGCAATTTGCCGGTGGGCGTCGAGCGCGAGCGGTTCGGCGGAGACGATTTGCCGCCAGAGCTCCAGAGCTTGGCGCGCTTCCCCGCGAATCGCCGCGATTCCCGCCGCGGTGCGCAGCCAGGTTGCCTCCCGCGCCTTGCCCTTGGCGGCCGCGAGAAGCTCGAGCGCGCGATCCACCTTCCCGTGTCGTGCATGTTGCGACGCCGCAAAAGCCAGCAGCTCTCCATCGTCCGGACGCAGCGCCATTGCCTCATCCAGCAAACGGTATCCCTCGTCCGGCTGATTGATCTGCTCGCAGGCCCAGAAGAGCGTGCGCGCCGGCTGGCTGGACTGCCGGCCGAACCGACGAAAGCGGTCGCGCATCTGCGCGAGCACGATGTCCGTCTGCTTGAGGTGCCGCGACGCGATGAACCACGTGCGTGCCAGCCGCTCGTCCTTGTCGTCGATGCAGGAGGCGAAGCGATACAGTTGCAGCGCCTCATCGAAACGGCGTTGTTCCCACCGCAGGTTGCCCAGCGCGTGATAGATCGAGGCCTCGCGGCGCCGATACCGCAGGGCGCGGCGAAGCAACCGCTGGGCTCGCGGCAGTTCGCGGGCGTCGTCATTCAACTCGCGGGCGTATTGCTCCCAGAAGATCGGATCGACCTGCTTCTCATTGCAGATCGCGTCGAGCAACTGCAGGCGATCCGCCCGACGGCCCACCACCCGCAGACACGAAAGCTTGCCGAGGCGCAGTCCGGGATCCGTTGGAAACAGCTTGAGGAGCTCGTCGATCCAGACGAGCGATTGCGACGTGTCGCTGTCGTACGAAGAAAGGGAGCGGCGAGCCCAGAGCGTCAGCCGATGGTTCGGTTCGGATTGCACCATCGCCTCGCAAGCGGCCGCCGCGCGGGCGCGATCGTGCGCCACCAGCGCCCGCTGCACTTCATAGAGCCCGTCATACGACGCCTGATCCGGCAGCGCGATCGCCTCGAGCTGCGCCGCCCGGTCGCGCGGCAGCATCGCCATCCCGCGGGGACCCGTCGAACGGAACACGTCGAACGTGATGTCGCCGACGAACTCCCCGGAATATCGCTGAAACGGGTCGCGGATGAGCAGCGTGCCGCGAAGGCTGTCGTAGCCGGTCACGGCCTGCAGATGGCTGCTGGTCGCGTGCGTGGTGGTGAAGGTGAAGGGAATGTTCGCGTCGATCAGCGCCTTGGCCGAATCCCAGTTGACGGTAAATTCGCGCGCGACAAAGCCGTTCATCTCCGCCCAGTGGCGCTCGCTGTGCGCCGGAGTTCCGTCGTAGCAGATCGCCTCAGCCAGCGCCAGATGATCCGCCTCGATCGACCAGAACCGGCTCAGCGCGGAGAGCGTTGCCGGGCGCAGGTCATGTGATGCTGGCGGACGAACCCCACCGGCAGCGCCACCCGCCGACCCTGGCCTTTGGTTTCGAGCAATTTCTCGGCGATCTTTTCATGAAACGGGTTGCCCGCTTCTTTCGCCAGCGCCGCGGCCTGCTCAAAATCTCCGCAGTAGTAGGCCGCGTCGGATCTGCGGCCCGCAAGCCACTTGGCAAGCCCCTTCTCCAGCAGCGCAGAGAGCTCGACGGCTCGCTCCCAGTTTTTGCGGGCCTCGTCATAGAGATGCAGTTCCGTCTCCAAAGCCGCAAGCTGGATGACCACAGGAGCGCTTTCGATGTGCGTCGACGCATCGCGAAGCAGTTCCAGCGCGTCGCTGTCGCGATCGAGCATCTGGAGCAGATTGGCCGCCTGCTGCACCGCCGGGCGGTACCAGGGCCGCAGGGCAAGCGCGTTGCGCGCGACCGCCAGAGCGTCCTGGTAACGATCCTGCCGTTCGAGCAGATCCGACCGCTCCATGAAAACCCAGACATGATTTGGATCGGCCGCCTCGGCGCGGGCGAGCCACTGCTCGGCAGTCTGAAAATCGCGCAGAAACCCCGCGATCTGTGCATGCAGCGAAAGCCAGTCGGCCCGCTGCGCCGGCTCGGCCTGCGGCAGTTCGCCCTGCTTGAGCAGGAACTCCCACGCCGGCAACGGACCCCGCCGCTCATAAATCGCCCGGGCATAATAATATTGCGCGGCTGGATCTTGCGGATGCTCGCGCCACGCGAGCATGTGCAGCACGCGGCCCAGACGCGGCGCGCCCAGGTTCATCGCCAGCCGCCCCCCCAGCACGCGCCCCTGGACTCCTCGCCATTCCTGCACGCGCCCGATGGTTTGCGCTGCCGCGTGTGCCCGCAGCATCAGACCCTGGTCATAGAATTCCTGAATCGGCTGAAGCTGATCCGGCGTTGGCTCCATCCAACCCAGTCTACCCAAGATCGGCAACCGCCCGCGAGGGGCTTCGAGCGCCAGGTTCACCATCTGCTATCGGGTTCTTGTCTCTTCTGCTTTGACGGCAGATTCTTATACGTTTGGACGATCCGGTCGATGTGCGCTTCTGCCAACTGATTCTGACGCTTGCTGGCGCAGTTCTTCTGCTGTGACGCGGAGGCGTTTGCCGTCCTGCACGATGATGATGGCTGTGCCCGTCTGGCCAGACGAGCTCGATGTACCGGCCTTCTCAGCCTTCACGGCCTGCCCGTACTCGTAGCACCGCTGCACCGCCCAAAGCAGGTAATTGCAGAAAATAGCGTGTACATCCGTCGCTGCCCACGAGCACCCTCCCCTTGCTGCTGAACAGCGTCGGGTCGTCGGCCTCGTCAACAAAGTAGCGGGCTGTGCTCTCCTCGCTTGGCTGTGTCATGCCTTTCCGTCCCTCACAAACGCGCGCGGCCATCCCCCGTGGTTTTCGATCGTCTCATCGATTTCCCGCCGGATTCTGATTGTCTCTCGAATGGCAAACAGCACGTTTCTAAAGTCGTCAACGTGCTGCGCCGTGATCGGCTTCCCCTTCCGTTGAATACCACTCCGATTGCCGGCCGATACCCAAACCTGACATATCTGATAGCCGGCGATATGAAAGTCGAAGATCGCCGACTCTACCCCTTGAAGTATGCGTCCGTCGCGATGTAAAGCTTCGATCCCTTGAGATATGGCAGCGCCAACGGATTGCCACGACGGCCGCTGAACTCGAAAAGCCCCGCTGGAGTTCGCGTCTCAGTAATTGCACTCAAATACTTTTGGGCTCGGCGGTAGCTCCCGATCACGCTGAGGTGAGTGAATTGCCCCTCAAGGCACCACCCCGCGTTGGCTGCGCCGATGCATTGTGGCCGGAAGCGCTCTTGCGGTCGATGGCTCGGCAGGGAACGCGACGGGGGACCGTGTTGCCACGAGTCAAAAGCACGGACGAACGGTTTAACCGAATCTGATAGGCGCGACGCTCGCGGGCGTTATAATGCGCTCGTCGATTCAACGGCGAAGGACGAAGCGAACTTTTCGAGATGGCCAAGACACTTCCGCGAGCTTGCGATGTCGGCTGCGTTGAATCGCATTGGCGAACAGACACGGTTTGAAGGATCGAAACGACACGGCATCAATGAAAACAGACGAGCGGATCACCCCGGCACAACTGCAAAAGCCCCTGACGCGACTTTTTGAGCTCGCCGCCACCAAGGTCCGGGCGCTGGAGCGAAGCTGGGACACTTCCAAGGGGACGCCGGTTTTCACGATCGAGGGACAATACGCCACGCGCGGCTGGACGGAATGGACGCAAGGGTTTCAATACGGCTGTGCCATCCTGGCATTCGACGCGACGCGCGAGCAGGACCTGCTGGAGATGGGCCGGCGAAACACGGTGCGTTTCATGGCGCCCCATGTGACGCACACCGGCGTTCACGATCATGGATTTAACAATCTATCGACCTACGGCAACCTGCGCCGGCTGATGCGCGAGAAAGCGCTCCCGGCAAACGAATGGGAGCTGGCGTTTTATGACATGGCGATTAAGGCCAGCGGCGCGGTGCAGGCGGCGCGCTGGTCAGGCGTGCCCGTCGCGGAGAAATCGCCGCACGCGGCAAACAGCGGGAGCCTTGGCTACGTTTACTCGTTTAACGGGCCGCAGTCGCTCTTCGTCGACACCCTTCGCACAGTGCGAATTCTCGGCTGCGCGTGGCAGCTTGGTCACAAGCTGATGCACGAGAACGATCGCGCGGCCGATCTGCTCAAGCGGTCGGTGCTGCACGGACTGTGCACAAGCCGTTACATCGTTTTTCACGGGGACTCTTCGCATACGTATGACGTGCGCGGTCGGACGGCCCATGAAGCGATCTTCAATCGCAACGATGGGAACTTCCGGTGCCGATCTTCGCAGCAGGGATACTCGCCGTTCAGCACCTGGACGCGCGGGCTGGCATGGGCGATGCTCGGGTATGCCGAGGAACTCGAATTTTTCGCGGGCATTGATGACGCGACGTTTCAGTCGTCCGTCGGGCTTTCGCGCCGCGATGTGAAGGATTGCTACACCCGCGCCGCAATGGCCACCTGCGACCATTACATCAATGAATGTTCGGCCGCGGACGGATTGGTTTACTGGGACGACGGCGCGCCGGAGCTGTGGCGGCTGGGAGATTGGCGCAGTCGCCCGGCCGACCCGTTCAACGATCACGAGCCGGTCGATTCCTCCGCTGCGGCGATCGCCGCGCAGGGATTGATCCGCCTGGGAAATTATCTTGGCGCCGAGGGCGCGAAATATCTGCAGGCCGGCCTCACCGTCGCCAAAACGCTGCTGGGCGCGCGCATATCTCTCAGAATCCCCCGAGCACCAGGGTCTGCTGCTGCATTCGGTCTATCATCGCCCCAACGGCTGGGACTACATTCCGCCGGGCCGGAAGGTTCCCTGCGGCGAATCGAGCCTGTGGGGGGATTATCACATGATCGAATTGTCGCTGCTGGTCAAACGCATGGCCGAGGGTGGAAAATATTTGACCTTCTTCGATCAGGCATAAGAAAAGAAGAAGGGATTCGATCCATGGCCGATGCCACATCACAACACATCCGTAAAGCAGCCATCGTGACCGGCGGCAGCCGGGGAATTGGCTTGGGCGTGGCAAGCGCGCTGGCGGCGGCGGGATTCAATGTGGTGATCAATGGCCGGCGCAATGCAGCCGACGTGGGTGACGTCATCGCGAAATTGAGCGCAGCCGGCGCCGAGGCGGCCTATTGCCGCGCCGATGTCGCTGACACGAAGGATCACACCCGGCTGCTCGATTTCGTTCGCGAGCGTTTTGGCCGGCTTGATGTCCTGGTGAACAACGCGGGCGTTGCGCCCGACGTTCGTGCCGATATTCTCGATGCGGCTCCCGAGAGCTTCGATCGACTGATTTCCATCAATCTGCGCGGGCCGTATTTTCTGACACAGGCCGTCGCCCGTTGGATGGTGCAGCAGAAAAAAGACAACTCGACTTTTCGCGGCTGCATCGTCAATGTTTCGTCGGTCAGCGCGACGGTCGCATCAGTCAACCGCGGCGACTACTGCATCAGCAAAGCTGGTATCGCGATGGCAACCAGTCTCTGGGCGGCTCGGCTGGCGGAGTTTGGGATCGACGTCTATGAAGTGCGCCCTGGCGTGATCGCCACCGACATGACCTCGGGCGTGAAGGAAAAGTACGACGCATTAATCGCCGGCGGGCTGACCGTGGAACGGCGGTGGGGCACGCCGCAAGACGTCGGCCGAGCGGTAAGCGTTCTTGCAAAGGGCGAGTTGTCGTATGCCACCGGGCAGGTTCTGATGATCGATGGCGGGCTGACACTTCCACGACTTTAGGGTTTCGACGGAGGTTCCCATGAACGACTTAATTCAGCGGCTCGGGCAGTTGAAAATCATTCCCGTGATCGCGATTGAAGACGCCGGCGATGCCGCCGCTCTTGGCGAAGCGTTGATCGAAGGCGGACTCCCCTGCGCCGAGGTGACATTTCGTACCGCGGCAGCCGCCGATTCGATCCGCACGATGGCGCGCCAGCCAACGCTGCTTGTCGGCGCCGGGACCGTGCTCAATGTTGACACTGTGAAGCGGGCGGTCGACGCGGGCGCCAAATTCATCGTCTCGCCGGGGTTCAATCCCAAGGTTGTGAGCTATTGCGTCGAGCAGAAGATTCCCATCACGCCCGGCACGTCGAATCCGACGGACATCGAGATGGCGCTGGATCATGGCCTGACCGTGGTGAAGTTTTTCCCGGCCGAAGCGATGGGCGGAATCAAGACGCTCAAGGCGATTGCCGCGCCGTACGGGATGATGCAATTCATTCCCACCGGGGGAATCACGCTGGCGAATCTCGCGGAGTATCTCCAGTTCTCCAAGGTCGTGGCGTGCGGCGGAAGCTGGATGGTCACCAAGGAACTGCTTGCCGGCAAGCAGTTCAAGCAAATTGCCGAGATCACCCGCAAGGCTGTTCAGCTCGCGGAGCAAACTCGGCCGGCGCAGAAATAACATTCACCGATCAAAAGGAAGAAGGCTTAGATGGAAACGCGCAGCATCGGCATCATTCTCAATGGCGTCACCGGGCGCATGGGCACCAACCAGCATCTCATTCGTTCAATCGTCGCCATTATGAAGCAGGGCGGGATCAAGGTGAACGATAACCTCCGCCTGATGCCAGATCCGATTCTCACCGGCCGCAGCGAGGAGAAGCTCAAGGCGCTCGCCGAAGCGCACGGCCCCGCCGTGATCGGCAAGCCGCTCAAATACACGACGGACTTGAACGCTCCGCTGGGCGACAAGAGCTATCAGATCTTCTTCGACGCGTCGGGAACGCTGCAGCGGGCTGGCTTCGTCGAGAAGGCCGTGAAAGCGGGCAAGGCGATTTATTGCGAGAAGCCCACCGCGGTGGAAACGTCCGAAGCGCTCCGCCTGGCCAAACTTTGCGAAAGCGCAAAGCTGAAGAATGGCGTCGTGCAGGACAAGCTCTGGCTGCCGGGAATGCGGAAAATCCAGATGCTTCGGCAGCAGGGCTTCTTCGGCAACATCCTCTCGGTTCGCGGTGAATTCGGATACTGGGTTTTCACCGGCGAAATTCCCGATCAGCCCAGCCAGCGCCCCAGTTGGAACTACCGCAAGGAAGACGGCGGCGGCGTGATCATCGACATGTTCTGTCACTGGCAATATGTCATCGAAAATCTCTTCGGCCCCATCAGATCGGTCGTCGCCTACGGAGCCACCGATCTTCCCGAGCGCGTCGCGGAATCCGGCAAGAAGTATAAAGCCACCGCGGACGACTCGGCATACGCAATGTTCCAACTCGAGGACGGGACGATTTGCCAGTTCAATTCGAGCTGGTGCACGCGCGTTCGCCGCGATGATTTGCTCACGATCCAGGTGGACGGCACAAAGGGGACATGCGTTGCCGGCCTGCGCGAAGCGTGGGTTCAGAGCATTTCCGAGACGCCCAAGCCGGTCTGGAATCCCGACATCGCTCAGCCGATCAACTTCTACGAAGGCTGGCAGAAAATTCCCGCCGCCACCGAGTACGACAATGCGTTCAAGATCCAGTGGGAGCTGTTTCTCCGGCACGTGGCGCTCGATGAGCCCTTCCGCTGGTCGCTGCGCGAAGGAGCCAAAGGTGTGCAGCTTGCGGAGTTGGGATTGCAGAGCTGGAAAGAGCGGAAGTGGATTGATGTGCCGGCGCTGTAATGCGCGCGTTGCAACGTCGGCCTCAGGAGCTTGCAGCCGCTCCGTTACCTGTTTAGCCGCGACGCGAAGCGGAGCGCGTCCAACGGCGCTTCTCTGACGTGCAGCGCCATTCGTCTGAACACGCTGGCTGGACGCGCTTCGCTTCGCGGCGCGGCTAAGCAGGTGGCGAAACCGCCTCGAAGCGATTCGCGTGCTCGGCAGAAGCGCAGCGACGGCGCGATCAATACAAGGAATTAAAAGCATGCCCGCTTCGCATCTGACCGATCTCTCTCGCTGCGCAATTCACACCGCGACCAACAAACCCTGGTCGCTCCGCCAGTGCATCGACGGCTACGCGCGCATCGGCGTCAAAGGCATCAGCGTCTGGCGAAATGCGCTGGAAGCAGCCGGCCCGCGCGAGTCCGGCAGGATGCTGCGGGACGCGGGGATGTCCGTGCCGGCACTGGTGCGCGGGGGGTTCTTCCCGGCGAAAGAGCGAGAGGCAAGACAAGCGGCCATCGACTTGAACCGCACATGCGTTGACGAAGCGCGAGATCGGCGCGGCGATGATCGTTCTGGTCGTCGGCGCGGTGCCCGGCATGCCGATGGCGGATGCGCAAGCAGGTTGCCGACGGAATCGCAGCTGTTTTGCCGTACGCGGAAGCGGCGGGCGTGAAGCTGGCGATTGAGCCGCTGCATCCGATGTACGCGGCAGACCGCAGCTGCATCAATCGCATGGCCGAAGCGCGCGAGATCTGCGAGCAGTTGCAGCATCCGATGCTCGGCATCGCCGCCGACGTCTATCACATCTGGTGGGACCCGGACCTCAGGGAGGAAATCGAACTCGCCGGGCGGCAGCAAACCCTTTTCGGGTTTCACGTCTGCGACTGGCGCGTCGAGACCCGCCACATGCTCAACGACCGCGGCCTGATGGGCGATGGCTGCATCGACATCCGCACCATCCGCGGTTGGGTCGAAGCCACCGGATTCCGCGGCTTCAACGAAGTGGAGATCTTCTCCGACCACTATTGGGCGATGGATCAGAATGAGTATCTGAAGCTGATCCGCGAGGCATATCTCCAACGCACCTGATCCTGTGATCTGCTCACACCAGCCAAGGATTGCATGATGGATCGTCGCACCTTTATCAAAATAAGCGGAATGGGCGTGGCAGGGTGGGCATTGAGTCGCTGGGATCAGACGCGGGGCGCGCAGCTTCAGGCGGCACCCGCTGGGCCACCGCTTCCTGGCCGCGTGCTGATCTTGAACTTGGGCGGAACCGCATGGACGCTCCAGCAGGTTGGGCAAAGCGAGAAGCTTCCTGCGCAGGTGCCAGGCGATCATTACAGCGACTTATTGCGAGCAGGAAAGATTCCCGATCCCTATTACCGGGATAATAACAAGGACAAGCCAGGGTACCAGATCGAGGACAAGGTAGCGCAGACCGGTTGGATCTATCGTACGACCTTCGAGGCCACGCCGAAGCAACTGGCGATGAAAACGGTGGAATTGGTCTGCCACGGCCTGGATACCCTGGCAACGGTGACGCTGAACGGCACCGTGCTCGGCTCGACGAACAACATGTTTCGCACATGGGTCTTTGATGTCCGGCAATCCCTGAAGCCGGGCACGAACGATCTCGAAATCCAATTTCGACCGGTCCCCAATCTAGCGGAAACGAATGCCTTGGCGGAGGCTTACTTCAAACTCCACCCGAACGTTCTTCCTGACGATGCCAAAGGCCTGTCAAGAATGCGCGCTTCCATGCACAACCGGAGCTGGGGCTGGATCCGCAAAGCGCCGTACCAATGGGGTTGGGACTGGTGCCGTCCGATTCTGACGATGGGCATCTGGAAGGGCATTGAACTGCGGGCATTTGATTCGCGGCTGGCGAAGCTGGGCGTGCTCCAGCACCATGATGCCGATGGTTCCGTGCGTCTGGACGTGACGGCGGATTTAGCGGGCCAGCCTCCCTCAGGCTGTCAGGTGAGTGCGCGCCTCCTGGAAGACGGCGCACCGGTCAAGCAACCCCTCGCGAATCTGACGGCGGCGCTCACGCTCACCGTTCCCAAGCCGAAACTTTGGTGGCCGAACGGGCTGGGGGAGCAGAACCTGTACACCTTGGAGGTGCAGCTCGTGGATGCCGGGGGAACAGTCCTCGATACGATGAGGAAACGGATCGGGCTGCGGCACTTCGAGACGGTTCCGGGGACGCGGCGAACGCAATCGGCCTACACGTTGAAGGTCAACGGGCAGCCGTTTTTCGCCAAGGGAGCGGACATGATTCCGCCCGACAATCTGCTGGCGCGGATCACGCCGCAGGTGCTGCGCTGGTATATGCAGGACGCGGCGGCGTGCAACTTCAACTTCATCCGGCTCTGGGGCGGCGGATTTTACGAGGACGACGCGCTCTTTGACGCCTGTGATGAACTGGGCATCGCGCTGATGTTCGAGTTCAAGTTTGCCAATACGTCGTACCCCACTTTCGGCGAAAAGTTCATCGCCAACGTGAAGGCAGAACTCGAGGACCAAATCCTGCGCGTCCGGCATCACCCCTCGATCGCCATTTGGTGCGGCAACAACGAGATCAGGAATTATGTGGGCTACCCGGAGCTTTTCGACCAGGTGATCGGCGGAGCCGTGCGCCAGCTGGCGCCGGGGCAGCCTTACCAACAATCCAGCGGCGGCGCCGGAGCCCCGGACGCGCACGACTGGGGACTCGGGCACGGTAACAGTCCCTTCTCCCACTATGCCGAAACCCACGGGTTCGTCGCGGAGTTCGGAATCCAATCGTATCTCGAGCCGGCATCGAACCGGCGTTTCGCCACGGATGCCGACCTGGCCGGCGGCGCCAACTCGCCAATCCTTCAAGATCACGAACTCTCCTCGCAGAAGGAAATCGCGAGCCAGGTGGTCCGGTACTTTGGAAAAACTCCGGACAAACTCGATGACCTTTGCTGGTTGAGCCAGATCGTCCAGGCATACGGACTTCGCTTCGCCGTCGAGCATTTGCGCCGGGACTGGCCGCATTCCACCGCGGCGCTGATCTGGCAATACAACGATTCCTGGCCGGGGCAAACCTGGTCGATGATTGACTATTATCATCGGTGGAAAGCGTCGCAGTATCACGCGAGACACATGTATGCGCCGGTGCTCGTTTCCGGCGATGTGGACTCGACGCAAGGGAAGGTGGGTATCCACGTCATCAATGATCGGCTCACGGGTGGGCGGGCGGCGCTGACATGGCGGCTGACGACCACAGACGGAAAAGTGCTGCGCCACAAGGAAACGACCATTCAACTTCCGGCCAACGGCACCCTGCTTGCCGAGTCGGTCGTGCTCAGCGATGAGGAAAAGGCGGCGGGACTTTCGAGTCTATTGCTGTGGATGACGGTGACACCCGAGGGCGGATCGGCAGAGACCAACCTTTGCTTCTTCGCATCGCCGGGGGCACTGACGCTTCCGACGCCCTCGATCCAGACAAAGGTAGCGGGCGCCGGAAAGCAATTCAGCGTGACGCTCGAGAGTGCGCAGCCGGCACTGTGGACCTGGATCGATCTCTCGAGCGATCCGAAGGCGCTGTATTCGGACAACTTTGTGCACCTCGAGCCCGGCACGCCGATCACGATTAAGGTGGATTGCGAGCACGACCTTTCCGCCGCGGACTTTCACGCGCAGTTGGCGGTCAGGAGCGTGAGGGAGTTCATCACGCCGGGAATTGCGCTGCCCATGGCCGCGCCGGCGTCAACGCCTAAGGCCGCGCCAGCAGCGACGCCGGCAGGTCAGTGAGAGGGGTTGCCATCGGAGCGGGGTATTTTGCCCGCTACGTTCGAACGCGTCGCCCAGCTCTTGAAAATCCCCGCCACACGGGTTTGCTAAATTCCAATCACCGGCAGTCGATGGCCACATTGGAGGAGGCGAGCCCCGGTGAGTCGGCCTTGAGGTCGAGCGTTCCCGTCGTCTTCGATCCGAGCAGGACGATCAGCGCGCGGCCGTGATAGACGTGGCCGGCGGGAAGAAAGCCGCCCTGTCCGCCCATCGGTGCTTCCCGGTCCATCTTGCCCTCGATGCTCCAGTCATGCGGCAATGTCACCGTCCGCCCAGCCGGAATCGGCGAAGTCCGTGGTTGAAGCGTCCTTCGGATCGCCCAGGAAAAATTTCCAATCGTCGTCGATGCGCAGACGCTGGCGCGGCGTCCCCGCCGCTGAGTTTCCGGCTAGCCAGCGATAGACCGAAAAGAAAAAGGCAATTTCTCAGCAGCATGTTCATGGGGAAGCCCAACCTGTTGCACAGAGGTTGCATTCTCACGGCAGACTCGGGCGCGGAGTGCACGCCTGGCTCTGCACCGAGACGGACGCGGGTTTCAATCCGTCGGCGGTGGCAGTGAGGGTGAGCGTGCCGGGCTCTTTCGACGATTGCACGATGACTTGCGCCAAGCCGTTGAAGACGCTGCGCATCCAGGGGGACGGCGGCATTACGGGCTCACTGGTCAGATCGAGACTCGCGGCGGTGTTGAAGTCGCCTTTCGACGATTCCTTGAATGCAAAAACGACGATGACGTTGTCGCCGACGTGCAAGGATTTACGCACGTCGATTGGAGGCCGCGGCATCCAGTCATTCGTATCGGCAATGCGCTTGCCGTTGACGTAAAACAATCCGTGGGTGCCCAGGTCAGGAAAGCGAAGCTGGACCCCGGGATTGCCCAACTGCTCTTTCGTCAGCGCGAGATGCGTACGGAAGATGGCGGCTTCTCCATCGGGCACCACCCCGCTCGGTCCGGGCGCGGGCGTCGTGACCGCAGGCCATGAGGAATCGTCGAAGTTTACCTCCGCCGGCGGGACGATCTCGTGATTTCCCGGCATTTCCTCGAGCTTCCAGTGCCACCCTTTCACAGGGATGGATTGCGTCTGCGGTTGGGCCACGTAGGTATCCGGCTCGAGGCAAGTCGGATCGCCGTTGCCGACACCGATGATGTGACCGGCGCCTGCAAGTTCGAAATGAATTTTGTTCATCGCCGTCGGCACGACGCGGCCAGCGGCGTCCATTACCGCCACGGTGAAAACGCTCACATCCTCGCCGTCGGCGTTGATCTTCGCCCGGTCGGGCGTCAACTCCACCGACACCGGCGCGCCGGTTGTTTCAACTTTGGTTTCCGAGACAATCCGGTCCTTGTCGTACCCTTTGGCGCTCAAGGTTCCCGGCACGTATTTAACCTGCCACGCCGCGTGATAATTCCGCGGCACCGGTTTGCGCCCGAGGCTTTGGCCATTGAGAAACAACTCGACTTCCGGCGCGTTGCTAAACGCATCCACTTCGATCTCCTGGCCTTCCTGCCCCGGCCAGTTCCAGTGCGGCTCCAGGTGCAGCACCGGTTTGTTCGTCCACCAGGATTGGAAATAGTAGAAGTTATCCTTGGGAAATCCGCAGGTGTCCAAAATTCCGGGGGTCGAGCTGATGTTGTGCCAGCGCTGATACGGCGTCGGTTCGCCGCGGTAGTCGAAGCCCGTCCAGTCGAACGCGCCGCTCATCCAAGGGCGGTCGGCAAAGAACGGCCACCATCTCTCGATGTTGCCCGGCCGAGCACTGACGTAGCCACGCTTCGGGTCGCTAGTATAAATGCCGCGCGTGCCACGATTGGCACCCTGCTCGCTACCAAGGTTCGGCTGGTTGGGATGTTTGGCGCGATATGCTTCCACCTCGACCGCGCGCTCCTGGGTGATATTGTAGTTCCAGCCGCGCACTTCCAGCGTGCCCGGCAAGCCGGTAAAGACATCGCCCACGTTTTCGGCCGCCGTGACGGTGCGCGTCGGGTCGAGCTTCTTCGCCAGCGCCTGCATGGTCGCGCCGACCCGGCCGCCGTTGGGGTCGGTCTGCATCGGCTCCTCGTTGCAAAGGCTCCAGAAGATAACGCTTGGGTGGTTGCGGTCGCGCCGCACCTGCGTCTCCCAGCGGCGCAGGTTCGCCTCGTCGCTGCCGAGCGTTCGGCTCTCGTCCATCACCAGCAGGCCGAGCCGGTCGCACGCATCGAGCAACTCCGGCGTCGGCGGGTTGTGCGCGGTGCGGTACGCGTTGCTGAACTCCTTGAGCCTTGCCACGCGGAAATATTGCAGGCTATCCGGAATGGCTGCGCCGACTCCGGCATGATCCTGGTGATTGCAGGTGCCGCAGATCTCGTAGTGCTTGCCGTTGAGGAGGAATCCCTCTTTCGCATCGAACACAGTTGTCCGGATGCCGAACGCGGTCTCCTGGCGATCCACGACTTTCCCGTCGACCGAAACGGTCGTGACCAGCTTGTAGAGCTTCGGCGATTCCGGCGACCAGAGTTCGTACTTGTCCAGGGCGAGGTGCTGGTTTGCACCGTCGGTGGTAAACGTCTCTTGCGAGAGTGGCGCGACGTCAGCCGTCTGCTTCATTTCGCCGACCGGCGTCCCGTTGGGATCGAAAAACGCGTGGTCGATGCTCGCCTGCGCGGGGTGGTCGAGCGCGTTGCTCAGCCGGACTTCCGCGTGCAGTTCTGCCGCGCCCTCGGGCGCGTTCCCGGGGAACCTGCTGTAAACGAAAATGCCGTCGCCCGCGATGGCCACCGGCTCATTTTTGTCGAGCCAGACGTGCCGGTAGATACCCGCACCCTCGTAGAACCAACCCTCGAACCGGCTAGCATCCACGCGCGCGGCAATCGTATTATTTTTGCCGAAGCGGACCAAATCCGTGATGTCCGCCCGGAAGGGATAGTAGCCGCTCTCGTAATGGCCGACGAACCAGCCGTTGACGTAAACCGTCGTGTCACGAAACGCGCCGTCGAATTGGAGCCAAATGCGCTTGCCACTGTCCGCTTCCGGCAGGTCGAGTGCCCGGCGATACCAGCCAACGCTCGTGGCCGGAAAGCCGGGGCCGACCGGCTTGAACCCGTGACCCACGTCCGCCGCCGGGTCGAAGGGCAGCTCGACCGCCCAGTCGTGCGGCAGGTTGACCGTGCGCCAGGCGGCGTCATCGAAATTCGCGCTCGCTGCCCCTTTATTGACGCCCGCTTTGTTGAGGTAAAGCGCGTTGGGCCAGTCGTCACCGAGGTGGAATTTCCAGTTTGCGTCGAGCGAAAGATGCTCGTGCGGCGACAGCGGCGCGGCGAAAAGAGGCAGCGTTCCGGCAGCAAATGCAAGAAGCGCAATGATCCAGACGCGCTGAGGAATAACGTTCATAGGCATCATCTAATCGAGCTACGAGGTTGAGATACAGTAAGTCCCGCCATCAACAACTACGTAGGGTATCGAATTCCGTTGCTGACGCTTCTTGACCTCGATGCGGCCCAAGCACGCTAGGCTCTGTCTGAAAACCCTAGGCCCTCACGATGGGCCGGATTCGATTCGACTGCGAGGCGTCGCCCCGCAGTCCGGCTCCGTAGAGCCATCAAGGGGCGGCAACGAAGCAGGCGGATCGAATCCGGCCCACCGCAGGCGGCTCAGAATGGCTTCGTCCGCGTCGTTGCCCCGGCTCAAAGGGTCTACGGACCCTGATGTCGCCAGGGCGCCTAGCGGCCAAAGCCATTCTGAGCCGTCGTGAGGACTTAGTACACATCCGCATAAGTAAGGGACCATCAATGTAGGGCGGGATTTATCCCGCCGGATGCCTCCGCCGGATGCGAATCGGCGGGATAAATCCCGCCCTACATGTGGCCCTCTTTCAATGGGGCGCTGTACTTAGGGTTTTCAGACAGAGCCTAGAGCACTTTACTGCGGCGCAGCATCCTTTTCGCAGCAGGTCCATTCGTCGCCGCGGGCTCCGCGGGCGGGGGCTGATGGTTGGTGCGAAACGGCGCGGCGGGCAGGCCGTCCTTGTTGTAAAGATTGGGCACAGCCGCTTCGTCCCAATCGAACCGGACTTCCTTCGGCTCCTTTACCTGCGAGCTGGTGACTACCACCGCATCGCCGGAGATCGCGGCGTCGGCCGGATGGGAAATCCCATCGTCACCCGCGGCGGTGAAGCCGGTGAGAGGCTGCGGCACTCGCAGCGCGCCGCTGGAGTTTGAGTCATCCGCCGAAACCGGAACGCCGAGAGCAACGAAGACAAGGCCGGCGACTAAATATTGAGCATACGCAAAGGATATACAAAATGAAGTTTTACGCGAGTCAATTGAAAATCAAGATCATGCTGCGGGAAGTGTTCGCCAACTGGTTCAAACCAGAGTACCTTGAGATGAAGGAACCCATGTTGGCCCGCTTGCAATTCCTTACACTTTCTCTGCTTTTCTTCCTTACCTCACACTCTTTTGCTAAGGCGCAGGACGACTCCTCCCCGCGGCAAGCACAATTGCTCAACGGTTCCGGTTGGCAGTTTGTCGGTTACGAGGATGCGACGAAGCCGCCGGATATCGGTACCGACGCCTTCAATCAGGCGGCATGGAAAGACGTGGAAGTTCCTCATAATTTCCAGACGCGAGCCGCCTACGACACGCTGACCCGGGGCTGGTATCGCCGCCAATTGACCGTCGATCCCTCGGCGCAAGGCAAGGAGCTTTACCTGGTCTTCGAGGGCGCGGCGAGTCTCGCCGATGTTTACGTCAACGGCCAGCACCTCGGCCAGCATCGGGGCGCCTATACCCGTTTCATATTTGATGCCACCAAGGCGCTCCATGTCGGCACGGACAATCAACTGGCGGTGCTGGTCAATGACAGTCCTGCAGACACCAAAGACTGCCTGCCCTGGAGCCAGACCGGACTCTATAAGATTTGGGGCGGTCTTTACCGCAACGCCTGGCTGGTCGCGACTTCTCCGGTGCACATTGACCCGACCGATTTCGCCGCTCCCGGCGTTTACCTGACGCCCAAGGACGTCTCGGAGAAGTCGGCCCGCCTCGATATCCGCGTACTCTTGCGCAACACCTCGGCCGCCGACGCGAAGGCGGAAGTTCGCGCCCGCATTCTCGATCCGGACGGGAAAGAAGTGAAGATGCTCGCAGCACCCGCTTCGGTGCCCGCCGGTGGACGCGGTACGGTGGAACTTTCCACCACCATCGATCGGCCCCAGCTCTGGGGAGCTCGGGACGGACGCGTCTATCACGTCGAAACGAGCGTTTACATGAACGGAAAGCCCGTCGATGAAGTCACCCAACCCACCGGTTTCCGCCTGCTGGAATGGCTGACGATGGATGCGAAGACCGGGGGCACGGTCAAATTGAATGGCAAGAGGATCATCCTCTACGGAGCCGATCTTCACCAGGAGGTCGAGACCAAGGGATCGGCGGTATCGCCGGAGGATTTGAAAGCTAATTTCGACACGATCAAGGACCTTGGCCTCAATTTCATGCGGTTCTGCCATTATCCCCATGCGGCCCTGGAATATGATCTTTGCGATCAGGATGGCATTCTCGCCTGGGCGGAAAACGGACACAGCAACGGCAAGGACATCGTCAGCCCCACCGCCGCGCAGATCACCACCGAAATGGTGAAGCAAAACTACAACCATCCCTCGATCGTGGTCTGGAGCATGGGCAACGAATCCAATGCCGCGGTGGCCGATGAATGCGTTCCCGTCGCCAAGGCCCTTGATCCCTCCCGGCCCGTGGGAGTGGCTAACATGGCATCAAAGTTGGCCGACTTTCACACGAGGCACTGTTACTTCGGGTGGTACCACTCTGATCTGGACGGGTTCAAGCCAATCGGCTTCATATCTGAAGTCGGCGCCGGGGGCTCCGTAACCACCCATTGCGACTATGGCAATTGCGACTGGATTGTGAACCAGTATGAACCGGAGGAATACCAGCAAATCGTCTCGGAAAATAATTTCCAGAAGGTTTTTCACGGCGACAACAGCCAGCTGGGCCTCTTCTGCGTCTGGTGCCTGCGCGAGTTCAGCGACGGCAAATACAAGGCACCGGTCGGCATCAATACCAAAGGCCTGCTCACCTACGCGGGCGACAAGAAGGACGTTTACTACCTCTACCGCAGCTTTCTGCGGCCCGACGAACCGACGTTGTGGATCACGTCAAAGCGCTATTTTCTGCGACAGGGAGCCGTCAATAATGGAATCAAGGTCTACAGCAATGCCGCGAAAGTTACGCTGACCCTCAACGGCAAAAAAGTCTCCACACTCGACAATGGCCACTACGTCATTCCCAACGGCCCGTGGATGCTTCACGTCGACAAGAAAAAGACCAAAAAAGGCGAGCCCGCACCTCCCCCTTCACCGCCCCGGACTTACGTGCCGGAGAAAGTCGACAATGTCTTCTTCTGGCCGGTCGCGCTCCACACCGGAAAAAACGTGGTGACGGCGTCCGACGACCAGGGACATACCGACACGGCGACAATCTATTTTTATGGCAAAGACGGGCTGCCTGAATTGGCCGGCGATCCGCTCCCGATCAGCGGTCTCACAAGCAGCAACGCCGGGAATCCCGCTTATTACATGGATATGCCGATTCACGAACAGTGGCCGATCTATGACGATCTTGATTCCAGAGCCGATAACTCATGGAACACGATTCCCCCCGACCTTGAAAACGCGACCTGGATTGCCCTGCGTCGGGTAACCATTCAGGCAAGTCCGCCAACCAAGCACAATCCAAAGCCGACGCTGGACCAATCGACCAATCTCTCCTTTACAGCGACGAAGGCTGAAAATATCTACATCATGGCCACTCAAACGGACGCGCCGCCTGCCTTCGCCGCCAGCGGGCAATTCAAGGAAGTCTCCCCGGGGACAACCACCCTGTGGCGCAACAATGACCTCCTTCTGGTTCCCGCCCAGCTTTACGTGCACAAGGCTGCCGCGGGAGAGAAAATCAGTCTCACCATGGGCGACCGGGACGCCGTCGTCATGATTAAATGACATGAGTGGTTTAAGGTCGCTCACGTTCCGGTTTCGGGCTCTCAAACCGGATCTGGCGGGAGACGGCCCGTACCAGCCTACATGGGAATCGCTTGCCCAATACGGCGAAGCGCCGGAATGGTACCGCGACGCCAAGTTCGGTATCTGGGCGCACTGGAGCCCGCAATGCGTGGCCGAAAATGGCGACGGCTATGCCCGCTCGCTTTATATCGAAGGATCGCCCAACTATGTCGATCACTGCGCGCGGTTCGGGCACCCCACGAAATTCGGCTACAAGGATCTTTGCCGCTCATGGACCCTGCAAAACTGGGACCCTGATGCACTCATGGAACGCTATCACGCGGCCGGGGCCAGGTTCTTCTTCGGAATGGCGAATCACCACGATGGCTTCGATTCCTGGAACTCGAAATACCATGTCTGGAATTCGGTAAACCTCGGGCCGAAACGCGACGTGCTCGGAGGCTGGGCCGCAAGCGGGGAATGCGCTTCGGCGCCACCGTCCATGCGGCCGCGAAACTGGTGGTGGTTCCAGGTGGCGCGGCTTTGCGACCGCAAGGGGCCGCTCACCGGAATCCCATACGATGGCGTGCTCAGCTCCGCAGACGGCAAGGATCAGTGGTGGCGCGGCTTCGATCCAGAAGTTCTTTATGGTCGCAAGCACACCATGGTCGACGAATTGCCGGACACGCCCTACGTCAAGAACTATCCATTGGCTCATCGACGTGGTAAGCAAGAATGGCACGTTCGTCCTCAACTTCCCCGGCCGGCCGGATGCCCCTCGACACCGACGAGATTGCGATCCTCGACGCGCTGACCGGATGGATCAAGCCCAACGGCGAAGGCATCTACGCGACGCGGCCGTGGAAAGTCTTCGGCGAAGGAACGCATCTCACGACCGTCCATCAAAACGGAAACGAGGCGGCCCCGCTGGACTCGACTGACATACGTTTTACCCAAAGTAAGAAAGGAGACATCGTTTACGCGTTCGTCATGGGCTGGCCAGTCGGTGATCTGGTCATCAAAAGCCTGGGAACCGGCGCTGCCACCAGTCCCGGAAAGGTGATAGGCGTGGAGATGCTAGGCGGGTCAGGCAAGCCAACTTGGAGCCAGACCGGGGATGCGCTCGTCATCCAGAAACCCGCCACGCCGCCCTGCGACTTTGCGGTTGGCATCAAGGTTCATCTGACTTGAAGGCGCTCGCCCAAGAGACTTCAAATTGATCGAAAATCAAGCCGTTACCGCACCAAAAAAAGACCGCCGGTTACACTAACACGTTCCGGCCTAGACCTCTGTGGCGGGATAGGTTTCGACGTACTTTTCCTGACTCGATCCGAAATACGTCACGATGCGCAGCAAAATCCACCTCGTAGGCTACGACGCCAGCCCGCCAAGTAGCCGCCAAGAACTCCGGGAACGTGCTTTCCCCTGCTTGATCAGTCCTCAGAGCAGTGATGAGAGCCTCGCGATTGAACTTTGGCACCTCGGCCATACCGGCGAGGAGCGGCGTACCCTGCACCACGACCGGGCCCTTGTCAGTCACATACAGACTTTGGCATGCCGGTAGCGACCATACGTTTCGGGTGACGCCCGCTTGGCGAAGAACCTCGGCGAGATATGGGAAACCACCAACCTTGGGGCGACCCGCCATCGCCTTCTGCTGGGCGGATTTTAGATTTTCGATCGCGTCGCTCATGTGGATTCTCCTTTTGATTCTGATCTGACAACCATTATAGTTGACAAGGAAATAGTTGTCAAGTAACCTGATGCTATGAAGACAACGGATCATGCACCGGTCGCAAGCGATCTCAAAAAGCATGTGGGCTTTTGGCTGCGATTCGTCTCCAACCATGTGTCGCACGCCTTCGCTCGCAAACTAGTCAATAGCGGGGTCACGGTGGCTGAATGGGTGGTGCTGCGCGAGATGTACGGGCTCGAAGCAATCGCCCCTAGCATGCTGGCCGATCTGACCGGCATGACGCGCGGGGCTGCTTCAAAACTCGTCGAGCGGCTTGTGGCCAAGAGGCTGGTCACAAGAAAAGGCCGCCGGGATGATAGGCGATTTCAGGAAATCGCCCTCACCGCCGCCGCCCAGCAACTGATACCGGTGCTGTGTGAACTTGCTGATCAAAACGACGTTGAGTATTTCGCGCCACTATCAAAGAATGAGCGGGAGACTTTGGTGGCGACGCTTAAAAAGCTTGTGAAGGCGCATAACCTCCGTGCGCTCCCGCTCGATTAGGCGAGCACTTGCGGTATGAGCCGAGAAGTTACTGACGGTGCCCGAGCCATATAATCTTGCCTGCCGATTCGAGCATTTCATTGAAAGTTATGCCCGGTCATTTACTTATTGTTTTTTGTGGCGGGAAGCCACAGAGCCGTCCATTGATACGGGCATACTGATCGATTTTGGATTCCAAAACTGGAGCCAGCGGGAATTGAAGCCTAACTGGCCCAAGAGGCAAAGTGAAAACGAGCGCGGCGGATGCGAAACCGAATCTTGCGGCGCTGAATCAATTATTATGGGGCAACTCGCATCTGGGTAAGGCAGGGCCCGACGACGCGCGCGTGGCTTCCGGGTTATTTCACCGTTGTCGTGGAGAGGATGATGCTGGCCGGGGTCAGCCCCGCGCTGCTCGCGGTGAGCTTCGAGTCGCCGACCACGTTGTAATTGGATTTCAGGACCGCCAGCGCCAGGCCATGGTACGCCTGATGGTCCCGGCCCTGGAAGGACTCAAGGTTGGTGGCGTCCCCGTTGTCCAACCCGGCGATAACCAAGGCATTTCCATCCACGTCGAAGTGAATCTTGTTGTCAGCGTTCGGGCAGATGTTGCCCTCCCGATCGAGAACCTCGACCTTTAGGAAAGACAAATCCTGGCCATCGGCGGCGATTCGGGTCCGGTCGGCGCTGAGCCGGAGCGTTGCCGGTGCTCCCGCCGTGCGGACCACGTCACTCTTGACGACCTTGCCGTCTTTGGTGGCAACCGCTTTCAGCTCACCCGGCGAGTAGGGCACTGCCCACTCCAGGTGCATTCCCGGGCTCTTCGTAAAGGAAACGGTTTTGTCCTTGTTCTGTTTTTCCAGGGTTTGCTCCGCGCTTTCCGAGGGGAATTTTTTAGAACCCAGCGACTTGCCGTTGAGGAACAGTTCGACCACGTCGGCGTTCGTGAAGACGCGCACCGGGATCGCTTTTCCCTCAAAGCCCGCCCAGTTCCAACTCATCGGCAGGATGTGCACGACCGGCTCCGCGCTCCAGACGCTCTTGTAAATGTAGTAACGGTCCTTCGGAAAACCCGCCAGATCGACGATGCCGAAGTACGAACTGCGGGAAGGCCAAGCGAAAGGGTTGGGTTCGCCGAGGTAGTCGAAGCCGGTCCACACGAACTCGCCCGCCATCCACGGGGCATTCTTGAGCGCGAGCAGGTCCGTCTCGGCGGAGCAACCCCAGCCGGGGTGCCAATAATCGTAGCTGGAGACCTGGTTGTTGGCCTTGGCGACGATCTGCACGTTGCCTGCTGCGTCGAGTTTCAGACCATATTCCCCGCGGGAATCCACTTGCGAACACGTCTCGCTGCCGACCAGCGGAAGCTGCCCGTGGTAGCTGGTGTCGCCCGGCTTGCGCGTAGCTTTGGAGGCCGGATCATTTCTCCCGTACCAGCCGATGTTGTAGTTCAGACCGAAAACGTCGAGCGCCTTGGCCAGCCCGCTGTTCCAATCGGCCTCGGGGCCGGGACAAGCCGAGGTGACCGGCCGCGTGGGGTCCTCACGGTGGCAAATCGCCACGAGGCGGGCAGCGGTGGCACCGGCCTGCGGCTTGCCCTCGCGGCCTTCAGGAATTTCGTTGCCGATGCTGTAAAGGACGATGCTCGGATGGTTGCGGTCGCGGTCCAGCATGCTGACCATATCCGGCTCGCTCCACGCGTCGAAGACCGTGGCGTAGCCGTAGGTGTAATGGTTCTCCTTCCACTCGTCGAACGCCTCGTCCATGACGAGCATCCCCATCTGGTCGCAGAGGTCGAGCAATTCGGGCGCGGGCGGGTTGTGGCTCGTGCGGATCGCGTTGCAACCGAAACTTTTCAATACCTCGATCTGCCGCTGGATCGCCCGGCGGTACGCGGCCGCGCCGAGGCAGCCGAGGTCGTGGTGGTCGCAGACACCTTTGATCTGCACGCGCTCGCCGTTGAGAAAAAATCCCTTGTCCTTCGTGAACTCGATGGTCCGGATGCCGAAGGGCGTGCGCAGCGAATCCACGAGCACCGCGCCCACGCGCACTTGGCTGACCGCCTGATAAAGCAGTGGTTTTTCACAAGACCAGCGCTCAGGGCCGGTCACGGGCAGGGTTTGCTCCACCGGCGCGCTGCCTTTGGCGGGGATGGCCTGCCCGGATTGCAGCCGGGCCACCTCCTTGCCACTCGGGTTCAGCAGAATCGTTGTGAGCGTCGCGTTCGCCGCGGCGGTGCCGTCATTGCACAGCACTGTCTTCACCTTTACCTTGCGCTGCCTGGCGTCACCGCTGGAGTGGTGATGTAAGTTCCCCACTGCGCGACGTGGACGGATTGTGTCACGATCAAATGAACATGCCGGTAGAGACCGGCCCCCGAATACCAGCGGCAGCCCGGTTGATCGGCCTGTAAGCGAACCGCCAGGACATTCTTCTCCGACGCCGGTCTCAGGAGTGGGGTCAGATCATAATAGAAGCTTGTGAACCCGTAGGGATGGCTGCCGAGTTTCTGGCCGTTGAGGAAAACAGCGGCATTCTCGTAGGCCCCGTCGAAGAGAATCGTGAACCGCTCGCCCGGCGTGGCACTCGCCAGCGTGAAGGTCTTGCGGTACCAGCCCACGCCGCCGTCCAGGTAGGCGCCACCATTGCGCAGGCGATTTTTTGTCGAACGGCCCCTCCTGGACGCCGGGTTTCTGCGGGACATCGGCCGGGACTTCGATGCTCCAGTCGTGTGGCAGGTCCAAGGCACGCCACGACGCATCATCAAAACCCGGCTGATCCGCTCCCGCCGCCTCGCCACGATGAAACTTCCACCCACGGTCAAAGTTTTCATCTTTGCGGGGCGCAAGGTCTGCATCGGTCTGGGCGGCGGCCGGATTGGCACTCACGAGCCAGATTGCGAGAAATGTGGCAAGCGAAACGGCAAGGTGTTTTGGCTTAAGCATAAGAGCGGATGACCGACGAGGGGTTGAATAGGATAAACCGTGGCACGAGCCCTCGGACGCAGTATACCATGGCAAGATCATTGCGTTTTTTTTTGCACCAGAGCGTTAGGGTGCAGCGGAAGCGGTTGGCTCAGGAATGGATGACGGCGGTTTTGGCTGATGACCCCCTTTTCCTCTCCCCCTTTTCCTCTCCCCCCTTTTCCTCTCCCCCTTTTCCTCTCTCACCCGCGTCAGACGCCCTTGGCCCCGGCCCGCTCCCGGCGCCCCCAACATCATTTTTGCCCGGACGGCGCCACCCCATACCCCTCCACCGGCTTCCCATCTTCCCCCAGCTTCTGACAAGTCCAGAGAATGCCGTAGGCGAGGAGCCGGTGATAATCCGCGTCTCCGCCGGTGGTCATGTCATGGCCGAGCGTCGTGCCGAAGATCCGCGCCTTTCCATACTGATTGATCCACGCGACAGTATGCACCTTTCCGCTGCTGGGGCTCTTGGCCGTGAGGAGCGGCGTGGCTGTTGGCATCATCTTGATCGTGTTGTACAGCTCATCACCCTTGGTCTTCCATTCATCGGGAAAGCTCTTGACGATCGGATTTTCCTTGTCAACTTTCTCGGTGGAGAACGGCCCGAATCTGTCGTGAACCCGGGTGTCCATTCCCACCAGCGCGTGCCATTTCGCGTCGGCGATCGCTTCGCGCTCCTTGAGCTGCGGATCATCCTGCTTGCGCGGGGGCCGATAGGTATGAGCCGAGCAATGAATGAACACCGCCGGCTTCCCCGCGCGGGCCACGTCCAGCGCACCGTCGTAATCGCCATCTTTCCAGTTCTCTCCATAACAGATATCGTAAATCACAACGTCATAGCCGTCGGCGAACTTGGGATCTTTCAGCACCGCAACCATGTCGGGCGGCGTTGGCACGTGCTTGATGTCGATGCTGATGTTGGCCATCCCTGCGATGTCCTTGGCCAGAATTCCCGGCATTGTTTTGTAGTCGTGGAAGCCGCCGCCGCAGAACATGATCGCTTTGATCGGCTTCGTCTCCGCGGCGACCAAAGCATTCGTGCAGAGAAACAGCGCCGCTGCCATCAGACTCATCAATCTTCTCATTCGAGCACTCCTTTATTCTTAAAAAAACAACGACCGCTCTCGCGTTGGTTCAATTGTCCGCGTGTTTCGCAGGCGTTCCCCGAAGGCTGGCCAGAAATTCCACCAGGTCGCGCAAGTCGCGACGGCTCAGCACCTTCGCAAATCCCTCCGGCATCGCGGAAAGTCCGCGCTCCCGCGACATCACGGTTGCCGTCGGCACTTTCACAGTCTTCCCGTCGCCATTCACCAGTTCGATATTCTTAGCGTCTTCCTTCTTGAGGATGCCACTGACTGCGGGTCCATCGCGGAGTTTGAGTGTGACGCTTTCGAAGCCGGGAGCAATCTTTGCGTTGGGGAACACGATCGATTCCAGCAGGTATTCCCGACTCTGTCGTTCGCCAATTCCATCCAGCCGCGGACCGACAATTCCGCCGTCGTGCCCGACCGCATGACAGCGTATGCATGACACCTCCACGCGCTCGCGGAAAATCTTCCGCCCGCTGGCCGCATCCCCGCCGACCAGCGCATCGCGATACCGAGCCAGCTCATCGCCTTTTGACAACGCTTCGTTGTATTGCTTGAGCATCGCCGTCAGTGTCGCAGACGACCGTTGGCTTACCGCGTCCACGATATCCTGATGCAATTCCGGCGGAACTTGCGACGCAATCAACCGCTTCATCCAGGTTTCCAGCAATCCATCGACCACCTCCCCCGGCAGTCCGCCCAATGCTTCCAACGCAGCCTGACGCTCCGGCGTCGAACCGTTTTCCGAAAATGCCGCCAACTTCGTCTGGGAATCGGGAAGGCTGCCAAGACAGCGGATCGCGGCGCAGCGGAAGCCAACGTCCTTATGGGCGAGCGCGAGTTCGACCGCCCGCGCCAAGCCGGCATCATGCCGGCGCGCCATCACTTCCATCGCCTCTTGGCGAACCGATACCGGAAACTTGGCGTCCGTCGCCAGGGTATTGAGTACGCCGGGATCATCGATCTTCAACGTCTCGATCAGCCCGATCGCGGCAACTCGAACTTCATTCGGCGCACTGTCCAGAATCGACGCCAGTACTGGCGCAATCGCATCGCGAGCATCGGCCGAGGGACGCGGAACCAATGGACGATACGCGTGAAGCAGGATGTCCAGCGAAGGTGGTGATTCCCATCGGCCAAGATCGTTTAGCGCCGCAACTCGCCACGGCGTCGGCACGTTTTGATTATTCGCGAGAGTGGTCAATACCTTCGCCGCCGCTGGAGTTCCCAGGTAGAAATTCGCGCTAACCACACGTGAAGTAACCGCATCATCCGCCGACGCCTCGATGGCCATGCTCGCAAGTGCCGGCATCGCCTGGGGGATCGGCACATCATAAATCGCACGCGCCGACTCCAGTACAATCTGCGGATCCGGATCATGGAGAAATTGCGCGACTTGCGGCTGATGCAGACGACGCAGCGCCAGGAGTACGCCCATGCGCACCGCCGACGATGAATCGCCCGCTGCGGCGAGCAACGCCTGGGACTCGCCGCTGGCGATCAGCCCCATCACACCGGCGTGTCGCAGCCATCCGTCGCGGTCCCCGTTCTCCTTCAGCATCGCCAGCAGCGGCGCGATCGCCTCCCCACGCTTGAGGCGGCCAAGACCCTGGGCCGCGAAGAATCGCACCCGTGAACTGGGATCTTTCAGCAGCTTCACCATCCCTTCAAACGCCGCTGCAATTCGATCATCGCCCAGCACTTTCGCGGCCTGGGCGCGAATTTCATCGTCGGAATCCAACAACAGCGAGAGCAGCGGAGTCGCTGCCGAGGGTGTATGGCGCACGATCTGCCCCAGTCCCCAGATGGCGTGGATTCGCGCGAACCGGTCACCACCGCTTGCCGCTATGCGGGACAAAAGCGCAACAGATTCCGCACCTCTGCCGGCAAGCTCGAACTGCGCCATCTGCCGCACGCGCATATCCGGATGCGCCAGCAGCGTCCCCAGCTCAGCCGACGCACGGCCCGCCATCCCATCGGCCAGGAGCTTTCGCGTCTGCTCGACAATCGACGATTTCGCCTCGACTGGGTCGAAGACGCGGTAGATTCTTCCCTTGCCCGCACCGTCCCAGCCGTGCACCCAATCGCTGACATACGCTCCGCCCACGGTGCTGAAATCAAGATCGGTGACCAGACATCCCCAGAAGAATTTCTCGTGATTCACCAGCTCGAATCCCGCCCCTTGCGTTTTCATCTGAAACGCATGGATGCCGCTCGACGCGGCCGATCCGCGGAAATCGCACATGAACAGGTGATCCTTCCAATGGTCCGAAAGGCCCGTTCCCGGATAACACGCCACCCCACTCGGCCCCGCCCCCAGATGCGCCACCGGCGGAACCATATACGCGGCGTTGAGTTTTGGTTGTGTTTGCCATAAATGCTCTGCCATCCATTGACCCCCCAGAACTGGCGTACGACTCAGCTGATATCCGATGCGCCAACCGCTGTCGCCCCCTTCGACCACGTAGACCCATCGCGCCGGGTCGCCGAAATCCGGGTTGTTGTCGCCGGTAAACAGGTTCCCATATTGATCGAAGACCAACTGCTGCGGATTTCGCAGCCCATAAGCAAAGAGCTCGAGATTCGATCCGTCAGGATCGCAGCGGAAGACACCTCCCGAATCCGTGTTCACCGCTTTGCTTCCATCGATCGAGCTGAACGCATTGGCGGCCCGATCGCCGCTGCTGAAATAGACCTTCCCATCAGGGCCCATCCGCAGCCCATGCATGTCGTGCCCCCGATAGGAAATGTGCACGCCAAAACCGGTCGCCAGGACCTTTCGCTCGTCGGCGACTCCCTTGCCGGTCGTGTCGCGCAGCAGATACAGGCTGGGGATGTCCGCCAGGTAGCATCCATTGGCCACAGGCAGCACGCTGGCGGCAATCCCGTCCTCGATCGCATTGAACCCGTCCGCAAACACAGTGGACTTATCCGCCTTCCCGCGGCCCTGCGTATCCTGCAACAGTTGAACACAGTCGGTTTCCGAACGGAGCTGAAAGATATTGGGCCCGTACTTGCGTCGCAGCAGCGCGATCCGATCCGCGACCGTTTGCGACGCGAGGTCTTCCTCGACCCAATCCCGATGATTGCGAATATCGATCACCCCGCCCGCGCGCCGAAACCCTTCGGCCACGTAAATCCGCCCCCGGCTGTCGACGCGCAAACAAACCGGATTGGCCACCAGCGGCTCCGCGGCGAATAGCTCAACCTTCAAACCCTCCGGCACATGGAAACGCGCGATCGCGTTCTCCCCTTCATTCGACGCCGCATGAATTCGCGGTCCGTATTCCTGCCCCGCGAGGTCATCCTGAGCCAGCGCCGATCGTCCGACACAACACACAAACAACAACCCGAGCGTCACGATCGCCTTCAGTCTAATCATCCTGTCTTCGCCTCGTTTATCGCGCCTGTATCGAAGCCGATCTATGGTTCGGAATTATCCGCCGCCCATATCTACCCGCGAAGATTCATTTTGTGAGGAAACTCCCAAAATGCCCGCTTACTGCGGGTGTACCCTTCGTGCGCGGCTCGGCGCGTGCACGCGATTTCGTCCATGGTATGACGCCATGGGAGTTCCGTGACGATGTAATGTGTAGTCGATCTTGTCCGATACCGTTGCTTCATCAAAAAGATGGAGGGTGCTGCCGTGCCGCGTCCAGCGCTTTCGCGTGGCGTCGTGGAATCCTGCTCGGGTCAACGCAGCCGACGCCCGCCCCTTGAGGTCGCTCATCAATCGGCCCGGTTCTCGATCCGCCGAAATCACGACATGCACATGATTGCTGCGAACATGTATGCGGCGCAAGCAAAGCTCCCGTTAACGGTACCCAAAACTCGTTGAGCCGCGCACGCAGGGTACTCCCCGGAGTAAGCGGGTACGTTACTGATGCGCTTGCTCCTCAGCTACGCTTAACTCCGCTTACTCCGATGCTCCGCTTACTCCGATGCTCCGCTTACTCCGATGCTCCGCTTACTCCGCGAGTACGCTGCGTGCGCGGCTCCCCGGCGATTTGAAACGAAGAAGGCGATCCGTGTCGGATCGCCTTCGCGTATGCCCAGGACAGGATTTGAACCTGCACGCCTTGCGGCGCTACCACCTCAAAGTAGTGCGTCTGCCAGTTCCGCCACCTGGGCGAGCAGATTGCGAATTATACGGGCATCGTGGAACCTGTCGAGAGGCAGCTTTGCCGTCGATTTATGGGCAACAGCGGGCAAAAGACGACAGTGAAATACAAAGTGTTCAATCCTGAAGGGTTTTTGCATTGCGCGTTTTTCCAACCCCTTCACATTCTCCCCGATCCCCGGGCGCGAATGACGCCGGTCATGACTCGAACATTAACGACATGTCGCCAACGCGCCGGACGGCCGCGCCGCGCATGACTGCTCAGAGGCATGCACCGGGTCTTTCCGGACACGCGAGACGCGAAAATGCGCTGCGAAGCTTTATGTCGTCATGAGAGATCGCTCCCTCGGCAATCTCCGCACGTTCCACCTTTTCCCCTCGAAGCCGTGCCGCTGATACCACGCCTTGAGCTGCAATCTCGAAAGCGGATATGGCTTTCGGCCGATGGGAGTCACCTTGAGGCGGATGCCGATGTCGTGCTCGTCGGCTAGTGCGCAGAGGGTTTGCAGGATGCGCGAGCCGTCGCCGCGTCCGGCATGGCGGGTCCACAGGCGGTGAATCTGGATCCAGTGATCCGCGGAGCCCCAGAGTTGCACGAATCCGTCGGGGTCTTGCGCATCGCCGAAACGATAATGGAGATTCTCCACCCGGTCCGCGACGCGGGACAGCGCATCCAGGAAGGCATCGAGGCTGCCGTGCGGTCCGGATAGAGCGGACGACGGGGTGCGGGGTCGCAGAAGCGTGAATGGGAAGAGGCTCATGATGTTCCGGGGGATAGTGAGTAGGATTGGTTATCGGGTGAACCAGACCGTGTCTGAAGATTGTTATGAATGAGAAGACCCCGGGAATTTCGTTGAGCGTGCTGGTCGTCGACGACGAGATCAACATTCGCAAGACGCTGGCGATCGGGCTCGAGGCCGACGGGCATCGCGTGGTTGCGGTGAGCAACGCCGGGGACGCGGTTGCCGAGGCGACGCGCCAGCCGTTTGATCTGGCGTTCGTGGATTTGCGGCTGGGGGCGACGCTGGGATTGGATCTGATCCCTGAATTGCTGGCGCAGAGCCCGTGGATCCGCGTGATCATCATCACGGCGCATGGCTCGATCGACAGCGCGGTGGAGACGATGCGGCGCGGGGCGGCGGATTATCTGACCAAGCCGTTTACCCCGGCGCAGCTGCGGCTGACGACCGAGCGCGTGATGCGCGTGCGGGCGCTGGAACTGCAGGTGGCGGGCTTGGAGGGGGCGCTGGGGAGCCGCCAGCCTGACGTGATGCTCAAGAGCGGCAGCCCCGCCGTGCAGCGGGTGATCAATCTCGCGCAGCAAGTGGCCGTGACGGATACCACGGTCCTGCTCCGCGGCGAGAGCGGGACGGGGAAGGGCGTGGTCGCCCATGCGATTCACGCGTGGAGCGGCAGGCGGGAGAAGCCGTTTGCGACCATCGCGTGTCCGACGCTGTCGGCACAGTTGCTGGAGAGCGAATTGTTCGGACATGCCCGCGGAGCGTTCACCGGGGCGGTGCGCGACAATCCGGGACGCATCGCCAGCTCGGACGGCGGCACGCTGTTTCTCGATGAGATCGGCGATCTGCCGTTGAACCTTCAGCCGAAGTTGCTGCGCTTTGTGCAGGACCGCGAGTATGAGCGAGTGGGTGAAGCGCGGACCAGGCGGGCGGACGTGCGGGTGATTGCCGCGACGAACGTCGATCTCGAAGAGGCCGTCAGCGCCGGGCGATTCCGCGAAGACCTGCTCTATCGGATTAAGGTGGTGCAGTTGGATCTTCCGGCGCTGCGCGAGCGGCCGGAGGACGTGATCGTTCTGGCGGAGCGTTTCCTGGGGGAACTTAGGCGCGGAAAGCCGGTGGAGGGATTCGCGCCTGAAACCGAAGCAGCGCCTGCGCCTATCACTGGCCGGGCAATATTCGCGAGCTGCGCAACGTGGTTGAACGCGCGCTGATTCTCTGTCAGAGCGGCCGGGTCGGGCTGGAGCATCTGCCCGGCGGCTTTTCGCCGGCCGAGGCGCCGCCGGCCGCGGTGGGCGTCGGCGATCTGGTTTCGCTGGATCAGCTTGAGGAAATGCATATTCGTCGCGTGCTGGCGAAGACTCGCTCGCTTGATGAGGCGTCAAAGGTGTTGGGAGTTGACGTCGCCACGCTGTGGAGACGGCGGAAGAAGTACGGGATCTGAGGGAAGGCATTTCATCGCAGTCTCTTTTCCCGCGAACTGCGCTGGAGCTTGCGCGGGACGCATTTTGTCGTTCGTAGTTGGAAGCAGCGATGCGCGCTCAGCGCCGCGGTTCCGGTGAGCGTGAGGGTTGTTGCATCTCCAGCATCGAGCAAGAGCGATCCATCAGGGTTTTTAGCGCGAAGCGTGAGATCGTCCCAGGGGATCAACAGCGGTTGATGGAACAGACGGGGCAGCGGAGCGGGGAGCTCCAGTCGCAGGCCGGCCGAATTCAGCGTGAGGCGTGAAAGACGGCAGTACCAATGCTGGTTGACTCGGATCGTCGCGTCAGCAAAGACCTGTCGCGGCCCGGCCGGTTCTGACGGCGGCGCGGGGTAGCGATGCTTCAGCCATCGCCAGTTGCTATGCGCGTAATGCCAATGCAGCACCACCGCCTGGCAGGCGACGATCACGAAAAATGCAACGCAGCACAGGATTCCCAGCGCGCTCATGTTGGCTCCCAATAGAAGCAACTCCGTGCGCCCGATTAGAATCAAACGAGATGCCGCAGGTGATATCGAATGGATTAGGCTTCAGGGAGCGGGCGGGAAGCGTTAAGGCGCCAATATCGCGGTTTGCGTGCTGACGCTCGCACGTGACGCGTGATGGCGCATTGCAGTTTGCAATCCGGTGACTGGCTTCGGGGCCGCTCCTCAAGCGAAAAGGCTGTGGCGAATCATTGCTAAAGCTCACATTGGAAGACACTTGGGCCGGCACGTGTGCCATCATGCAAAATGCATGATCTGACAACATCGCGCGGTTGCATCTTGCACGATGATGCGGATGAAGTTCCCTGTTCTTTGCGGTTCCAGTGGGGTTAAGCACATTCCCATGGGTTTGGCATCAGCTTCGCGAAGGTGCGTGGGAACATCATGTTTGGGCTCAAGCAAAAACTCTCGTTTGGCTTCGGCGGGCTTCTGGCGATTCTGCTCGTCGTGAGCGGGCTGGGAATTGCCGTGCTCACGCAATATCGCGCGGCGCTGGACAAGTTCTTTTACGAGAACTGGCGCAGCGTGGAATATGGCCAGCACATGCTCGACTCGCTGGAGCGATTGAACGACATCGCCCGGCCGATCTCCGGCGAGCCGCGTGAGCCAACGAAAGCTGAGTTGCAGGCCGCATCTAATAGCGCCGGTGATCTTCGCTCGCAGGATCGTCCGCTCGGTCAGTTCGAGACGAACTGCAGCGCGGAGGACCACAACATCACCCTCGAAGGCGAGGACAAGATCGCATCGGAGTTGACGCGTCTATGGAAGGGCCAGAGCCTCGCCGGCGAAAAGCTGCCGAGCGATTCATACCGCGAAGCGTTTTTGAGCCTGCTCGATCCAAAGACGACGGGGAAACAACGCATCGACGCCTATGCGACGCTGACGCGGGTTTCGCCACTGCTCAAAGCCCAGGCGCAGGGGGTGATCCGGCTGAATCTTGACAACATGAAGCCGGTTGACGGCCGCGCCAAGCGGATGGCCGACAGCGCAACCCGAATGATGGTGCTGCTGGCGGCAACCGGGATCGCTTTGGCGATTGTCTTTACCTATTTCGTCGGTCGATCGATCCTGCGTCCGCTTGCGACCGTGACCAAATCGATCCGGGAAATTGAACAGGGGAATCTGGATCTGGTGGTGCAGGTGAGATCGCGCGACGAGCTGCATCAGCTTGCCGAGGCGTTTAATTCCATGACGGCCAAGCTCCGGGAGTTTCGCCGGACGGACCGCGCCAAGCTGGTTCGCACGCAACGGACCACGCAACTGGCGGTCAACAGCCTGCCCGACGCGATCGCGATCATCAGCCCCGACGGACACATCGAGCTTTCCAACGAAACGGCGCATCGTCTCTTTCAGCTCGATCCCGGCATGGAGATCACGCAGGCCTCCGACCCGCGTCTGGCGCAGATCGTCCGCGAGGTCGCGGCGGCGGATCGTCCGCTGGAGCGTCGCGGATATGAAGGCGCCATCGAAGTCTACGACCAGGGCGGGCAGTTGAAATACTTCCTGCCGCACGCGGTGCCGATCCGCGACGCGGAGCATCATCTTCTGGGCGTCACGCTGGTTCTGGCGGATGTCACCAACTTGCGGCGTCTCGACGAGATGAAGAGCGGCCTGCTGTCGGTGGTGTCGCACGAGCTGAAGACGCCGTTGACGTCGATCCGCATGGCGGTGCATCTGCTCCTGGAGGAGCAGGTGGGACCGTTGAGCTTGAAACAGACGGAACTGCTGATGGCGGCCCGCGAAGACAGCGATCGGCTCGAACGAATCATCGCCGATCTTCTGGACATGGGCCGGCTCGAATCCGGCCGAGTCGAGCTGGATCTTCGTTCGGAGCCCGCCGAGCGACTGGTGTCGGATGCGATCACGCCGCTGGAAACAGCGTTTCACGATCGCGGCGTGACCCTGGAGGTCGACGTGCCGGGCGACGTTGCACCCGTACTGGTCGATCCGGCGCGGATCGATCATGTATTCTCGAATCTGCTGGGCAACTCGCTGAAGTTCACCGCGCCCGGCGGACGCGTGCGGGTGACCGCGGCAAACGAAGACTCCATGGTGCGCTTCGTCGTCGAAGACACGGGAATGGGAATTCCAGCGGAATTTCTGCCGCGTATCTTCGAGCGTTTTTTCCGCGTGCCGCGCGAAAACCAGGTTCCTGGGGCGGGGCTTGGGCTGGCGATTGCAAAAGAAATTGTCGAAGCGCATGGCGGCCACATCGCGGCGCAGAGCCGCGAGGGCGAAGGAAGCCGGCTGAGCTTCACGCTGCAGCGCGCCGATCAGCCGGCCAACGAACCGCACAAGGAGACCCATGATGCCGGCGTCTATTCTTATAACGGACGATGAATCCAACATCCGGATGATGCTCCGCACGGCCCTCGAGGCCGACGGGCACGAGGTGAACGAAGCCGCCAACGGCCGTGAGGCGCTGGCGGCGATCGAGCAGCACATGCCGGACCTGGTGGTGCTCGATCTGAATATGCCGGTGATGGACGGGATGGCGGTGCTCGAGCGGCTCAGGGAATTGCCCCACGTGCGCATGCCTCGCGTGATGATTCTCACGGCGTACGGGTCGATCCAGTCGGCGGTGAAGGCAACGCGCCTGGGAGCGCTGGATTTTCTCGAGAAGCCGCTGACTCCCACGGAGCTTCGGCGAAGCGTCCGAAGCATACTCGAAGAGCCCGAGCTCGATTCGCCGCCCGTCGGCTCGGACGTGGCGGGAGGGTACGCGGAGGTGCTGGAACGGATTCGCCGCTCGTTGCGGCAGGCGGATTTCTCAAGCGCCGAGTCGCTGCTGACCAAGGCCGCCGAAGTGCGCGAGCAGGAGAGCGCTCAATATTTCAACTTGCTCGGAGTGCTCTATGAGGTGCAGCGGAAATGGCGGCTGGCGCCAAGTGTTATGGCAAGGCGATCGCGGCCGATCGGAATTATCAACCGTCGCAGTTGAACATCCGCCGCCTGTATGAGTTGCATTCGTTCGGACGCAGTTCGCAAAGTGTGATGCTCGGGGGCGACGCGCAGGGAGAGATTCCGTTTCACGTGGTGAATGCGGAGTAGCGGCGGGCACTGAAGACAACGTTTTGAAGCAAGGGGCTCTTCCCATGCATGCAATACGAATTCTCATCGTGGATGACGACGCGAACATCCGCACGTCGGTGCGCCTCTGCCTGGAGGCGGCGGGATACGCCATCGAGCATGCGGTCAACGGCGGCGACGCGCTGCAGCAGATACATGCCTCGCCGCCGGACCTGGTGCTGCTCGATCTGGCAATGCCGGTGCTCGATGGAATGACCGTGCTGGCGGAAATCCGCGGCCTGCTATCGCATCAGATGCCGCGAGCGATCGTGATGACGGCGCACGGATCGGTGCGGAATGCGATCCAGGCGATTCGCCTGGGCGCCAGCGACTTCATCGAGAAGCCGTTCACGCCCGACGAGCTGCGCCTCAGCGTTGCCAGCGTGCTGCACGACGAGCTCCCCGCCCATCTGCGGGCGCCCAGCGCCGGCTATGGGGAGGTGCTGCAGAGAGTGCGCGACGCCCTGCGCGCGGAGAATTTCGCCAGGCGGAAGCCGGGCTGATGAGCGCCGGAATGATCGCCGACGAAGACCCGGCATTTCTGAATCTTGCCGGCGTGCTTCACGAATCGCACGGACGCGTGGAAAGCGCACGCAAGTTCTACGAGAAGTCCGCGATGAGCAACCGGGGTTATCAGCCGGCCCAGGAAAATCTGCGCCGCCTGGCCGACATCCGCTACCACGGCAAGAGTGTGCGCCCCGTTGCCTTTGGCGATGACGTCACCTCGCCGGCGATGCCGTCGCTGATTGGTGATGGACCGGAGACATTTTGAAGTGTTGTTCGCGCGGCTGCTTCACGAGCAATCGATCCTCCTCTCCCTGAGTACCGGGAGAGGAGGTAATGCACTGGGAAGACAGGAGTCAGTTTTATGATGGACGTTTTATTCGTATCCACGACGGTCGGCTTCTTCGCCGTCTGCATTCTATACACCTATGCCTGCGGGAGACTCTGACCATGGAAAACCTTTGTGTGGGAATCGTGGCGATCAGCCTGGTGATCTATCTGTTCGCTTCACTGATTCGTCCCGAGAAATTTTGATGACGTTGCGCGACTGCGCGCTTCTGAAAATCTTTTTGCCGCTGTCCGGAGGTCAGCATACTGCTTGCACGTGAGCGCACTCGAGCACATTCATTTTAGATTACGGAGTTTGCCATGCGTGGTTCGGACTGGTTTCAACTGGCTTTGATGCTTGGCGCGGTCGCTTTGCTCACCAAGCCGCTGGGAATTTACCTGCTGCACATTCTCGATCCGGAGCGGCAGGGAGGAACCGCGCTGGAGCGCGCGCTCGGGCCGATCGAACGGTTGCTCTACAAGATGTTTGGCGTCGATCCGAAGAAGGAGCAGAACTGGAAAGAGTACAGCGTCGCGATGCTGATCTTCAGTTGCGTGACGATGCTCGTGACCTACGGCCTGCTGCGCTTCCAGGCCAAGCTGCCGCTCAATCCGCAGGGACTCCCCGCGGTGCCGGATCATCTCGCGTTCAATACTGCCGCCAGCTTCCTCACCAACACAAACTGGCAGAGCTACGGCGGCGAATCGACGATGAGCTACTTCTCCCAGATGGTGGCTCTGGTCATGCACCACTACTTCTCGGCGGCTGTCGGTATCGCCGTGGCGGCGGCGCTGGTGCGCGGCATTGCAACCAGTGCCGGCTCGACCATCGGCAACTTCTGGCGCGACCTGGTGCGGCTCAATCTCTATCTGTTGCTGCCCCTCTCGATCGTCTATGCATTGTTCCTGATCTCGCAGGGTACGCCGCAGAATTTCCGTCCTTATTCTGTCGTGAACGCGCTGGATCAATCCGGCGCGGCTTCGACGACCCAGCCCACCGCGCAGACCATCGCCCAGGGACCGGTCGCTTCGATGATTGCCATCAAGATGTTCGGGACCAACGGCGGCGGCTACTACAATGCCAACAGTTCTCACCCCTTTGAGAACCCCAACCCGCTGGTCGATTTCGTACAGATCGTCTCGTTCATGTCGGTTGCCAGCGCGTTGACCTATTACCTGGGCCGAATGGTCAACAAGCAGGCGCACGGCTGGGCCGTCTGGGCGGCGATGTTCATCGTCCTGGTGACCGGGATCATTGTTTGCTGGGCGGCCGAGTCGCACGGCAACCCGCGACTGGCCGACCTCGGAGTCGATCCTGGTTACGGGAACATGGAAGGGAAGGAAGTGCGCTTCGGCGTGATGAACTCCGCCGCCTTTGCCGCGATGACCACCAGCACCACGTGCGGCGCGGTCAACTCCATGCACGACAGCTTCACGCCGCTGGGCGGCTTGATTCCGCTGATCAACATGCAGCTCGGCGAGGTGATTTTCGGCGGCGTCGGTTCAGGGCTCTACGGCATGCTTGTGTTCGTCTTCGTCGCCATCTTCATCGCCGGGCTCATGATCGGGCGAACGCCCGAATACCTCGGAAAGAAAATCGAAGCGTACGACGTAAAGCTCGCGTCCCTGATGGTGCTGGTCACCGCGTTTGGCGTGCTCGTGCCAACCGCCTGGGCATCGATCAGCGATTGGGGTCAGGCGGGACTCAACAACAACGGACCGCACGGGCTGGGCGAAATGCTCTACGCGTTCAGCTCCGGAACCGGGAATAACGGCTCCGCGTTCGCAGGTCTAACTTGCGCGCCAACCAACGGCGATCGTCACTGGGACACCATCCTCGGCATCGTCATTCTCTTCGGAAGGTTCTTCATGATCGTTCCCGTCCTCGCTCTGGCCGGAAGTCTCGTGAAGAAAAAAGCCGCCCCGGCAAGTGTCGGAAGCTTTCCGGTCACCGGACCAACGTTCATCGTGCTGCTCATCGGCACCGTCATCATCGTCGGCGCGCTGACGTTCTTCCCGGTGCTGTCCCTGTCCCCAATTGTCGAGCATTACATTATGACCGGATCCAAACTCACGTACTGATCTAGAATCCGTCTGTATAGAGAGAACTATTATGGCTACCAAAGCACGACCATTATTCGATGCGGAGATCGTCAAGCCGGCGATCATCGAGAGTCTCAAAAAGCTGAATCCAGTTCACATGTGGAAGAACCCGGTCATGTTTGTGACCCAGGTTGGCGCTGCCGTCACCACGGTCGATCTTTTCTTTACGAAAGATGCGCGATCCTTCGTCGCCCAGATCTCGCTGTGGCTCTGGTTCACCGTCATCTTCGCCAACTTCGCGGAAGCGATGGCCGAAGGGCGCGGCAAGGCCCAGGCGGACACGCTGCGCAAGAGCCGCACCAAAAGCGTCGGGCGAAAGCTCATGCCCGACGGGTCGATTCAGACCGTGGCGGCAGAATCGCTCCGCAAGGGCGATGTGTTGGTCGTCACGGCCAATGAGTTGATTGCCGCCGACGGGGAGATCATTGAAGGCGCCGCCAGCGTTAACGAATCCGCCATCACCGGCGAATCCGCTCCCGTCATCCGCGAGGCCGGCGGCGACCGCTCGGCGGTGACGGGCGGCACCACCGTACTTTCCGACGAGCTCAAGATCCGCGTCACCGCCAACCCCGGCGAGAGTTTCATGGACCGCATGATCGAGCTGATCGAAGGGGCCAAGCGCCAGAAGACGCCCAACGAGATCGCCCTCTCGATCCTGCTGTCGGCGCTGACGATTATCTTCCTGGTGGTCTGCGTGACCCTCAAGCCTTTCGCGCAGTACTCCGGTCCGTCGGTCGATGCGGCGATCACCGTCACCGTCCTGGTCTCACTGCTCGTCTGCCTGATTCCAACCACGATCGGCGGCCTTCTGTCCGCCATCGGCATCGCCGGGATCGACCGCATGGTGCAGCACAACGTGCTTGCCATGAGCGGCAAGGCCGTCGAGGCGGCGGGGGACGTCGACGTGCTCCTGCTCGACAAGACCGGCACGATCACGCTCGGGAATCGCCAGGCGGCGGAATTCCTGTGCGCTCCGGGCGTCTCCTCCGAGGAACTGGCCAACGCGGCGCAGCTTTCGAGTCTCGCCGACGAAACGCCCGAAGGGCGCAGCATCGTGGTCCTCGCCAAGGAGAAGTACGGCCTGCGGGGCCGCGAAATCAGCGAGATGCCGCACGCGGTGTTCGTGCCGTTTACCGCCCAGACCCGCATGAGCGGATTGAATGTCAACGGTGAGGTGTATCGCAAAGGCGCGGCTGACAGCGTGCGAAAGTTCGTCGCCGAAAGCGGCGGCGTCTTCGCATCGGAATTGGATCAGTCGGTCGAGAAGATCAGTCGCGCCGGCGGTACGCCTCTGGTCGTCGCCACCAGGACCAAAGCGCTCGGCGTGATCTATCTGAAGGACATCGTCAAACAGGGCTTGCCCGACCGCTTCCAGCGCTTCCGCGCCATGGGCATTAAGACAGTCATGATCACCGGCGACAATCCGCTGACGGCTGCAGCGATTGCCAAAGAGGCCGGCGTCGATGATTTCCTCGCCCAGGCCACGCCCGAAGCCAAGCTGGCGCTGCTCAAGAAGGAGCAAGCGAGCGGTCACCTGGTCGCGATGACCGGCGATGGAACCAACGACGCGCCAGCGCCTGGCGCAGGCGGACGTGGGCGTCGCGATGAACACCGGCACCCAGGCCGCCAAGGAAGCGGGCAACATGGTCGATCTCGACAGCAATCCGACGAAGCTGATTGAAGTTGTCGAGATCGGCAAGCAACTGCTGATGACCCGCGGCGCCCTCACGACGTTCAGCGTGGCCAACGACGTCGCCAAATACTTTGCCATCATCCCCGCGATGCTCGTTGGCGCGTTTCCGCAGATCGCGCCGTTGAATGTGATGCGCCTGGCGTCCCCACACAGCGCGATCCTCAGTGCCGTCATCTTCAATGCCGTCATCATCATCCTGCTGATTCCCCTGGCCCTGCGCGGCGTGAAATTCCGACCCGCATCCGCATCGGTCATTCTGCGCCGCAACCTCCTGGTCTACGGAGTGGGTGGCGTGATCTGCCCGTTCCCCGGCATCTGGGCGATCGATTTGCTCGTCCGGCACGTTGTGAGTTGAAGGGAGGAAGAAAGGCACGGAGGCACCCGCCGCGGCGGGTAAACTGCGGCACGGAGGCACGAAGGGTAAGAAAGGGGATCCAAGTTGCGCATTTTTGTTTCGTCATTCGGTCATTCGTCATTCGGACTTGATTCGGGGATTCGGGTTTCGTCATTCGGGTTTGTTACGCGATCGGGTTTCGTCATTCGGATTTGTTTTGCGATCGGGTCTCGTCGTTCGGGTTTACAAACGGAGCAGTCATGACTCAGAAATTACATTCAGAATCCGGCGGATCATTCGTTCGCCATTTATTCTCGTCCATCAGCGCCACGATCGTGCTGGTGATCATCTGCTGCGGAATCTATCCGCTGATTGTCTGGGGACTCGGGCAGGCACTCTTCCCCGCCCGCGCGAACGGATCGCTGGTCAAACGGGACGGAAGCTTCACCACCAAAGATGATCAGGCGGTAGGTTCGTCTCTTCTCGGGCAGTCGTTCACTTTCCCGGGATATTTCCATCCCCGGCCCAGCGCCGCGGGCAGTGGCTACGATCCGAGCAGTTCGGGCGGGAGCAACCTGGGGCCGCTGAGCGATAAGCTGCTCAATGGAGTCACCAACGCCGCCACCACGCAGCCGACGACCCAGCCGGAGTCGGTCGCCTACGACGGTGTTCGCCTGCGGACGCTGCATTATGCGATGGACAATGGCCTGTCGTTCAAGCTCTACAATCTGAAGCCTGACGGAACACGCGATGAAGTTCCGCTGGCCAAGTTCACCGATGCGCAGGGCAATCTCAACGATGTCGCACTGATCGACGCTTTCCCGCATCCGGCCAGCGATGCGGCCGATCGCGTCGTACTCGTCGCCGGCGATTTCAGAAAAGCCGACGGATCGGCCGTTCTGATTCCCAGCGATGCCGTCACTGCTTCCGCCTCCGGTCTCGATCCGCACATCAGTCCCGACAACGCCCGCATGCAGGCCCGGCGCGTCGCCGATGCGCGGCACGTTCCAGTCGAGAGAGTGCTGGCACTGCTCGATCAGCACACCGACAATCCTAGTTTCGGGCTTCTTGGCGATCCGGGCGTGAATGTGCTCATGGCGAACCTGGCGCTGGATGCGGCCTACCCCGTCCCCGCGCCGCCCGCCACGGCACCGACGACGGCGCCGGTCAAATAACCAGATCGACTTCCCGGCTGGTCGCGGGGCCTGGCATCGCCACACGCCGCCCCGCGACCGCCGTTTGTACCACGGGTTTCCAACCCGTGTGTTGTGCGAGAGTGGTACAGTTGCGTCGTTTGATCTTTGCAGCCGCAGGCACGGGTTGGAAACCCGTGGTACAGGTATGACACTCGATCGTCTCACATTATTCGGACTCCTCGCGGTGAGCCTGATGCTCTTCACCTACGCGATGGAAGACCGCTCGCCCTGGTACGTCCTGGCCTTCGCGGGCTCCTGCGTAATGGGGTCAATTTACGGCTTCCTGCAGGGCGCGTGGCCCTTCGGCCTGGTTGAAGCGATCTGGTCGCTCGTCGCGCTCAACCGCTGGAGACTTACACGTACCACGGGTTTCCAACCCGTGCATAGTGCGCAGCAGTAAAGTGATGATATTCCCCTGACGCAGAAACTGGAGTCGTTGTCCTTTTGATGCTGTTCGCACGAGTTTTCTTCGAGTCGGGTTCAGAGAGAGCCCGGGGCCTTTGTCGTTCTGATGCTCCTCGCACGGGTTGGAAACCCGTGGTACCTAAATATGTCTGAAGACCGCGCCAAGCTTTTCTCCAGCTCATTCGTCGCTCCCAGCGCGGCCGGCTGAAAGTCTATCTCGGCTACGGCCCCGGCGTCGGCAAGACGTTTCAGATGCTCTCCGAGGCGCATCGCCTCAAGAAAGACGGAATCGACGTCGTCGTCGGACTGGTCGAAACGCATGGTCGCGCCGAAACTGCCAAGCTGATTGACGGCCTTGAAGTGATCCCGCGCCGAAAGAGCGAATATCACGGCATCGTCGTCGAAGAGATGGACGTTGACGCGATCCTGGCGCCAAGCCGCAGGTGGTGCTCGTCGACGAGCTTGCCCACACCAATGTTCCCGGCAGCCGCAATGCCAAGCGATACCAGGACGTGCAGGACATTCTCGCCGCGGGAATTCACGTCATCTCCGCGCTCAACGTGCAGCATCTGGAGAGCCTCTACAACACCGTCGAACAGCTCATCGGCGTGAAGGTGCGCGAGCGCATTCCCGACTCGGTGCTCTCCGAGGCCGATCAGGTGGTCAACATCGACCTGGCCGCGGAGGATCTGCAGACGCGCCTGCGCGAAGGGAAGATTTATCCGAAGGATCGCGTCGCGTCGTCGCTGGAGAATTTCTTTACCGAGTCCAATCTCGAACATCTGCGCGAGCTCACGCTGCGCGAGCTGGCCTCGCAGCTCGACTTCAAGCGCCGCGAGACCGCCCAGGACCAGCACGCGCCGCCTACCAACGGCGCCCCCGACCAGATCATGGTCTGCCTCTCGTCGCGCGGGCCCAACAGCGCGCGGCTGCTTCGCTTTGCGTCGCGCCTCGCGGGCCGGCTCAATCGCAACTGGTATGCCATCTACGTGCAGACCCCGCGCGAAGAGCCGACGGTCATCGACGCGGTCACCCAGCGCCTGCTGGCCGACACGCTTACGCTTGCCAACCAGTTGGGCGCCATGGTCTTCACCTTCAAAGGCCAGGACGTGGTTGACACGATTCTGCGCTTCGCCAAGGAATATCGCGTCGGGCAGGTGGTCATCGGCCGGCCGCGCCGGCTTCCCTGGTGGCGGCGCATCAGCGGCGAGAAGAGCGTCGCCGAAGGACTGATCCATCGCGCCCGCGGCGTGACGATCGTCGTCGTTGACGCCGAAAGCGACGAGCGCACCTCCACCGAATTCATCGAGCCCAACGCCCCGTCAAACGACGGCGCCGCCCGGCCGCCGGGGATTCTGAGCGGGCTTCTCGCGCCCGAGCGCATTGTCATCTGGAAGGATCCGATCACCACCAGGGATATCCGCAAGCGCCTGGTTGAATCCGTCACGCGAGGCAATCCGTCGCTGGAGCCGCAGCACGTCATCGAAAAGCTGCTGGAGCGCGAGAAGCAGGGATCGACCTATCTCAACGAAGGGATTGCCCTCCCGCACGCGCGTCTCGAGGAAATCAACGAGCCGCTCGTCGCCCTTGGGCTGACCCACGGCGGCGTGCTCGACGCCCAGACGGAAAAACCGGTCGAGGCGGTGTTTCTGCTTCTCTCCCCCGAGAGCGGGTCAAATATTCACCTCCAGCTTCTCGCCCGCGTCGGCCGTGCGCTGCAAAACCGCGAATTGCGCCGCGCCCTCTCCCAGGCGCAGACCCCCCTCGACGCCGTCGAGGCGATCCGCGACTACGAATCCGCCGCCGCCCGTCCGCTCGCCAAGGTGTAACTCTTATCTTGTGATGGTAGGGCGGGATTCACCCCGCCGATTTCTCGGCCGGCCAACAGATCGGCGGGATGAATCCCGCCCTGCTCGCCAAGTTCGAGCGCCACGCCCGCTCGCCAGGGCATGATCCGTCTTCTTCGCAAAATGCCCGCCGCTGAATTACGATGATTCCCGGTGCGGTCGTGCCTCGGCCGCAGGCGCGGGAATGGTCGGGCCATTTCATGCCTCTGCATTTCATTCCAGTCATGAACAAGCGCCTCCCGCTCATCTTTCGCCACATTCTGTACAACCTGCGCGGCGGGTTTCTGCTACGGCCGCTGGCCATCGCACTGGCGCTGGGAACCTTGGGCGCTGGACTCTCGTGGCTTGAGGAATTTTACCCCGCCTTCAGCGCCTGGGTTCCCCGCTTTCTGTTTCCCACGCGGGCGGATCCCGTCGTGGCCCAGGTCATTCTTGCCGCCATTGCGACGTCTATCATGACGGTCGTTTCGATCGTCTTCGCCATCCTACTGATGACGCTCACGCTGGCGTCGATGCAGTTTTCTCCGCGGATCATCGTCGACGGCTGCGACCACGAACGGATGAGTGACCAATTGCATTTGCTCCACGAGCGACTGTCATCGCTGCAGAAATTGGGAAGTGATCCCGGAGGCATAGCGATTCGGTAACTTCCAACCTTTGCAGATGGCGTCGACAGACCGCATCACCCCCGATCGCGCAGGATCGCCTTCAACCCATGCTTGGGCAGCAGCGTGAACGTCGCGTCCGGCGTCACCTCCTGCCCCGCCACCAACTCGATCTCAAACCGCTGCAGAATCGTCGCCAGCACCAACGGCCCCTCGCACATCGCAAACTGCAATCCGATGCAGATGCGCGGCCCGCCGCCAAACGGGAAATAGGCAAACCGATGCCGATCGGCGCTCCCGTTCAAGAACCGCTCCGGCTTGAACTGCTCGGCGTCCTCCCAGAAATCCGGATGCCGGTGCGTCACCCACTGGCAGAGCAGAATCATCGCCTTGGCGGGAACCGCGTACCCCTCGATCTCATCGGGCTCAATGCTCTCGCGCAACTGGCCCCATCCCGGCGGATACAGCCGCAGTGATTCCGCGAAGACGGCGCACAGCATCGGCAGCTTCGTCAGATCATCCATCGCGGGGCTACGTCCTCCCAATTGCGCGTCAAGCTCGTCGTGAAGATCGCGCTGCGTGACGGGATGTCTCGCAATCAGATACCACGTCCAGACCAGCGCGGCCCCGATATTTTCGTGCCCCGCAGTGAGCAGCGTCAGCACCTCGTCCATCAACTGCCGATCGGACATGCGCTCGCCAGAACCTTCCTCTCGCGCGTCCATCAGCATGGAGAGCAGATCCCGTTTCGAGTCATCGGCGCTGGCGCGCCGTGCGGCAATCAGTTGCATCACCAACTGATCCAGCAGCCGCTTCGCCCGGGCAAACGAGCGATTGGCGGCCGTCGGCGCCCAGTTCGGCACCAGTTGCGTGGAGTTCATCCGCCGGCTGATGTGCGCGAAGGCGGTTCGGTATGCGGTGCCGACGGTGTCCGCGTCGCCCGAGATATCCGCGCCGAACAGCGTCGTGCTGGCGATCCGCATTCCCACCTTCATCATCGCTGGCACCATGTCGATCGGCTGCCCGACGTTCGGCTCCTGCTCCCGCACAAACGCCTCGGCCCCCTCGACCATGAGCGGGCTTAGCATCGAAATAGACTGCCGGTGAAACGCCGGCTGCGCCAGTTGCCGCTGCCGGTGCCAGGCCTCTCCCTCATTGGTGAACAGCCCGTTGCCGACCAGCAGCCCCACGCTATTGTAAAATCGGTCCGGCTTGCGGTAGTTGCGATGCCGCTTATGCAAAATGTGCTCGACCGCGTCCGGATGAGTCAGCAGGTAGCACTCGATTCCGGCGACAACGCGAATGCGCACGTAATCCCCAAACTCCCGGCGGGCATCGGTATAAAGCCCAAGTGGATCGCTCCTCATTTGCGGGAGGCACCCCCTGAGCCAATGCCCGCGCGGACCCGGGAATTCCCCCCTAACACCGGCTGGCACGCGTGTAGCTGATGGATTATCGGACGTTTGCAAGCGTCTCCCTTGGGCGATCTTCCCAGACGAGCCAATCCCCGGTTTGAGCCCAGAACGCGGAGCGATCGCGGTTTGAAGCGTCACGCAAATCATGCAGAACCGCGCGCCCTTCTTCAATCCCCGCTCGTCCCCCCGACGGCCCCTTTTCTTTTTCGATTTTCAGTTTGTGAAAATCCCCACGTGGTGTATACTCCTGTCGGCCCGCGGGTTTCCCCGATGGAGTTCCCCCCCTCTCCATCACCTCGCGGGCCATTTTTTATGCGCTGAAAAACCACTGCTCGCCTCGCTCGCGCCGGGCCCCGCGAAGAACGAAGCGGCTAGCCCTGTCCCCATTTTGCAATTTGCAATCCTCAATTTGCATTTTGCAATGCCCCGCCGGCGCTGAAGTCTCACCGATTTCTCCCGCTCCGCGACTCTTCCGATCCCGGTACGCTGCATAGCCTATGAAATCTCCTCCCTGGAAGCGTCCCAACCCGAAGAAGAAATCCACAAAGCTGACGCCAAAGGCCAAAGCCTCCGCCAAAGCCGCGGCGAAACGCGCCGGCCGGAAGTACCCGAATCTCGTCGACAACATGCGCGCCGCTGCCGCGATGAAAAAGTGAGGGGGAAGGGACGGGAGGGACATAGCCGGCCTTCAAAGACTCTTCTTGCTGAGTCTTCTGCAGGCGTTGAAGTGATAAGAAAAGACGGATAAGCTGAATTTCGTGGGGCGCGAACGACCCGATAAATCCTCTGCCGGACAACCCTCGACTGCCGCTCATTTTCCCATCAAGGCGCTCTCCCCCGACACGGGAGGGGACAAAATAGTCAAGCTTATGAGCGATCTGGTTGTCCGCTTTCAAAAGACCCGTCCGGCATCGATGCTGCACGAGGTCATCGGGGACAGGTCCGACCCAACAACTGGAAGTCCCGTACAGCATGTATTGGCCGCGCCCGCGGCGATTTTCGATGGTGTGCGGGATTTCCAAGTCGGCGGGACGTGCTATTCGGGGGTGCCTGCTTGTGCCTATACTAACGGAGGCGCGAAGATACCGCCCGTACCCGGAAAGGTATTTTGCGTGTATGTTAACCCTCATGGAATTGTGTTTGAGTGGAGGTGGGAGCCAGCCGATCCGGACGTAGAAGGTTTGCCGCTTGGATATCACGACAGATTTGGGAAGAGATTATGGCCGAAACAATTGTAGAATTCTTCGATCGCGTCACCGCTGGAGAGAACCTGCAATTCACTGCGGTGCCATCGTACAACCAGTACGGTGATTGTATCCATTATCACTGGCGCCCCGATGAGTTCTACGCTGACAGGATTGACAGTAAGCTGACGGTATATCGTTCGGTTGGCAATGCAGATGCCGTGGGGTGTCAGATCAAAGGGATTACTGCCCTGGTCGCGATGTTGGGGGAGTTCGGAATTTCGCTCAAAGAACAGGATGGCACCCCGCTGGCAATGTTTTTGTTCGCATCGCAAGCCGCCGACTCCTCCATTGCGGACAACGCGGCCGATCGCGAAAAGATATATAAGTATCTGCTCGAGCAGGTCGGCAAGGCCAAGGTTGAACTGGCGCAGGTCGACGAGTAGCCGAGCGTAACTTTTCGGCGCCGCTTGGTCCCTTGGCAAATCCGTTCTTCACCGGGATCCGAGCCCGAACGCTGCGTCGGTGATAGCCGCACTATCAGGCACATCTTAAGCGACAGCGGCGAGTACGTGACGCCTGCGGCGCAGCCGGCCATCGGCCGAAAGATCATCATCATTCATCGATCGTTCGAGACGATCCGGAGGAAGGCCTCTGGAAATGCATTGGATAACGGACAGTTGATTCCTGTGACTCCGAACCCCCGCCGAGCTTGCTCGGTGGGATATTTATCCTTGAGAAGGATCCATGGCTTCACGCATCGAAGACTACGCATTGATCGGCGATTGCCAGACAGCAGCGCTGGTCGGCAAAGATGGGTCGATCGACTGGCTCTGCTTTCCGCGGTTTGATTCCGGGGCGTGCTTTGCGGCGCTGCTGGGGACGCGGGACAACGGGCGATGGAGCATCGCGCCCCAGGGAACAGTGACGTCGATCCGGCGACAATATCGGCAGGGGACGCTGATTCTTGAGACGGAGTTTGAGACGGCAGACGGCGCGGTCACGTTGATTGATTTCATGCCGTTGCGAAAGTCGGCGGCGACGCTGGTGCGTACGGTTGTCGGGAGGCGGGGGCGGGTGCGAATGCGGATGGAGCTGGTGCTGCGGTTTGATTATGGATCGGCGGTTCCGTGGGTGCGGCAACTGGACAAGAGGCGCGGGATCCGCGCGACGGCGGGGCCGGATACCGTCTATTGCCGGACGCGCGTCGAGCTGCAGGGAAAGGACATGACGACATGCGCGGAGTTTGACGTGTCGGCCGGAGAGCGGGTGCCGTTCACGCTGGCATGGTGTCCGACGCACGAGGAGGAGCCGGCGGAATGTGATGCGGAAAGCGCGATGGAGGAGACGGATCGATGGTGGCGCGACTGGTCTTCGCAATGCACGTACGCAGGACGATGGCCCGAAGCGGTGCTGCGATCGCTGATCACGCTCAAGGCGCTGACGTATGCGCCGACGGGAGGCATCGTGGCGGCGGCAACGACGTCGCTGCCGGAGCAGATCGGTGGGCCGCGGAACTGGGACTATCGTTTTTGCTGGCTGCGGGACGCGACCTTTACGCTGATGGCATTGGACGCGGGCGGGTATTCCGATGAAGCCAAGGCCTGGCGGCAATGGCTGGTGAACGCGGTGGCGGGAACGCCCGAGGACATGCAGATCATGTATGGGCTGGCGGGCGAACGACGGCTGGAGGAACTGACGCTGCCGTGGCTGGCGGGCTATGAGGGCAGCCAGCCCGTGCGCGTGGGGAATGCGGCGTTTCGCCAGCGGCAGATTGATGTGTACGGGGAGGTGGCGGATGCGATGTTTCAATCGCGAAAGCTGGGGCTGCACGAGAGCGACGACATGTGGCGGCTGGAGCAGAACCTGGTGGATTACCTCCAGAAGCATTGGCAAGAACCCGACCGCGGGATCTGGGAGATCCGCGGGCCGGCCCGGCAGTTCACGCACTCGAAAGTCATGGCGTGGGTGGCAATGGATCGTGCCGTCAAGACCGTCGAGCATTTCAACCACACCGGGAACGTTGAGCAATGGCGGGCGGCTCGGGATGCGATTCATGCGCAGGTGTGCGAATCCGGCTTTGACCGGGAGTTGAATTCGTTTGTGCAGTATTACGGGTCGAAGGATCCCGATGCGAGCCTGCTGATGCTGCCGCTGGTCGGGTTTCTGCCCGCGACCGATCCGAGAATCATCGGCACCATCGACTTGATTCAACGCCAGTTGCTGCAGGAAGGTTTTGTGGCGCGGTATCCAACCGCAAGCGGCGTGGATGGTTTGCCCGGCGGCGAAGGGGCGTTTCTCATCTGCACTTTCTGGCTCGTCGACAACCTCATGCTGGCGGGAAGAGCCGCCGAGGCGGAGCAGCTCTTCGAGCGCCTGCTTGGCTTGCGCAACGACGCCGGTTTGCTCTCCGAAGAATACAATCCGACGAGCGGCCGGCTGATGGGGAACTTCCCCCAGGCCTTCTCCCACATCGGATTGATCAATTCGGCCAGGAACCTGTCGAGCGCCCAAGGCAGCGCCCAGCGGCGCTGAGGACATGCGGGGAGGCGTGCAGGGGTGTACGGGACTATCGCACTGTGATACTCGTAGCGGCGAGAGGAAGCTTTCTGAATGATGACGCTTCGGCAATGGTCAAACGACGGCGCGACTGTACCGGTGGGAACCACCTGGTCGGTGGAGGAACTCGGACGCGCCGTGGGAATGCAGGAGTTATTTGCGCGCAGTCCCCCCAGAAGCTGGCGGCGCTGCGCGAACACGCGCTGATCGAAAGCGCGCAGTCCTCAAACCGAATCGAGGGGGTGGAGGTAGACGCAAGCCGGCTGGGGACACTGGTGTTCGGCGCGCCCGCATTTAGAGACCGAGATGAGGAGGAGGTGAACGGATATCGGCTGGCCTTGGATCTGATCCACTCCTCGGTGCGCGCAGCTGGCAATGAATGAGGAAACGATACTCCGGTTGCATCGGTTGATTCGGGGCGACATCTGGGATGCAGGCCAATATAAGCAGCGTAGCGATCCGATTATCGAACGGCGGCCGGGCCAGCCGGACCGCGTGCGTTTCATGCCGGTGGAAGCAGGTGGGGCGACCGAGGCGGCGATCGCGGAACTGGTGAGCCGGCATCGCGAGCTCGTCGAAGACCGGCGGATCAGCCCACTGGTGCTGATGGCAGGAGTTGTCCTGGACTTTCTGTGCATCCATCCGTTTCGAGACGGGAATGGGCGAACGTCGCGGCTGCTGATGCTCCTGTTGTGCTATCACTCAGGCGCGGAGGTGGGCAGATATATCAGCCTGGAACGTGTAATCGAGCAGAACAAGGAGCGCTACTATGAGACGTTGCAGCAAAGCTCCGTTGGATGGCATGAGGGCCAGCATAATCCGTGGCCGTTCGTGAACTATACGCTGTGGATTCTCAAGCAGGCGTATGTGGAATTCGAGCGGCGGGTGGGGGATACGGCCGAACCGATGGGAGCCAAGGCCGCCATGATCCGTGACGCGATCGGGCGACAGGCGGGCAGTTTCCGGGTTGCCGACCTTGAGTCAGCGTGTCCCGGTGTCGGTCGCGATTGGATCCGCACCTTGCTGCGGAAAATGAAGGCTAATAATGAGTTACGGTCGTTCGGACACGGCGCGGGGGCACGCTGGGAGCGTGTCGGCGAATAAGGGTATATACCCTCTAATAAGGGTAGTAATAAGGGTATAGTCCGATAACACGGGATTGGTCGCTCACTTCACGCTGTAGCTGCTTCCGCGCCCGTCTTTGAGCTTTTCGCGGCGGAGCTTTCCGGCGCGGGTCATCAGGCTCAGGGTGTTGTCGGCGTTCCCGGGGCGGCCGCTGGATTTCCAGGCGATGTTGATCTGGCTGCTGGTGGTGGCGGATTTGGTCTTGAGCAGCTCGCGAACGAACTCCTCGGCGGTCTGCCCGGCGGCGCTGCGCCCGGCGCGGCGGGAGCCGGGCTTGGCGCCCAGCAACTCCAGGCGCCGTTCAGCTTCGCGCTTGCCGATTCCGCGGATGCTGAACAGTTTGGCAAGCTGTGCGTCGCGCGGGCGCGACTTTCTGGACTCCCAGGCGTAAACAGTCAGCCCAGTGACCCCCACGAGCTTTCCATAGTTCTCGGCGGAAAGTTCGAGGCGCTTGCGATGGGCAATCAACCCGTCAACGCGGAACCTGGTTTTGTCGGGCAACTGCGGCGCCGGCTCGCTGCCAACGACTTTCGTCGCGACCTTCTCGACGCTGGCGAGACGTTTCTGCAGGGCTCCGACGATGCGCTTGAGGACGGCAATGTCCCGGCGATGCTGCAGCACCAGTCGGCGCGCCGGGCCGGTCTGTGATTTAATTTCCTTGCGGGAAAGTCGAGCGATTCGTTCGTTCAAAACCGAGTTCAGATTTGCCATGGCGTTCCTTCCTGTAGTCTATTATGCAGATAGTTGGGATAAGAGGTAGGGCGCGGGTGATTGGCATGTGGCGGCGACCGGAGTGACCAAAGCAAAAAGAAAGATGGTAACCTACGGATCCTAATGGAGGAATCTCAGTGATATCTTGGCATCGCACTGCCGTAGCGCGTGAGAACCGAATTGTTGCACCGGATACCCTGCTGCGCAGTTTGGCGCTGCTGCTGCTGGTGACTGGAGGGATGGCGCACGGGAAGGTCGTTCCCGGGAGCTTGTTCGTGAGTCACGCCGTCATTCAGCAGGGTATGGAGGTGCCTGTCTGGGGTTCGGCGAATGAGGGCGAACAGATCGAGGTGGACTTCGCGGGGCAGACGGCATCGACGACAGCGAAAGAGGGAAAGTGGACGGTGCGGCTCAAGCCGATCGCGGCGGGCGGGCCGTTCACAATGACGATCAAGGGCGAAAACACCGTTACGCTCGACGACGTGCTGGTGGGCGAGGTTTGGATCTGCAGCGGACAGTCGAACATGGAGCGGCAACTGGGACCGCGCCCGCCGCAGCCATTGATAGAAGACTGGGAGAAGCACGTAGCCGAAGCGAACTACCCGCAGATTCGCTGCTTCACCGTGGAGCATCGCCGATCGGCGTCGCCGCTTTCGGAAGTAAAGGGTGACTGGGTGGTCTGCTCTCCGGAGACGGTCGCCAACTTCACCGCCGTTGGGTATTTCTTCGGCCGGGATCTCTATCGAGCGCTCAATATTCCGATTGGATTGATACACACTTCTGTCGGAGGCACGGTCGCCGAGGATTGGACGAGCCGCGCGGGCTTGGAGGCGGACCCGCGGCTTGCGGCGCTTCTGGCGGCACACGAGCAGGCGATCAAGGATTATCCCGCGAAGCTCGAGCAATTTAAGCAGCAGAAGGCCGAGCTGATGAAGGACTATGAGGCGGCCGTGGAGAAGGCGAAGCAGGAAGGCAAGCCAGCGCCGCGCGCTCCGGCCGCGCCGGCAAATCCCACCGGAGCGGGGCCGACGACGCTGTACAACGCGATGATCGCGCCGCTGGAACCTTACGCGATGCGCGGCGTCATCTGGTACCAGGGCGAATCGAACAATGGACAGGCGGCGCTGTACCGCACGCTCTTTCCCGCGCTGATCGCCGACTGGCGCAAGGCCTGGGGCGAAGGGGATTTTCCGTTCCTGTTCGTTCAGATTGCGCCGCAGCCGACGATGTCTCCGCAGCTTCGCGAGGCGCAGCTCCTGACCTGGAAGAAGACGCCCCAAACCGCGATGGTCGTCATCACCGACCACGGGTCTGAAAACATTCACCCGCCGCAGAAGGAGCCGGTCGGAGCGCGACTCGCGCTGGCGGCGCGGTGCTGGCCTATGGGGAAAAGATCGAATACTCTGGCCCGCTCATCGAGTCAGTCAAATTCGAGGGAAGCCGTGCGATCCTTTCATTCACCCATTTGGGCGGAGGACTCGTTGCCAAGGGAGGCGCACTCAAAGGCTTCACCATTGCGGGGGAAGACCGGAAATTCGTTCCCGCAACGGCTGCGATCGATGGGGAAACTGTCGTTGTCACGAGCGATGCGGTTCCAAATCCGGCAGCGGTCCGCTTCGGATGGGCGAACATGCCGGACGTGAATCTGTTCAACAAGGCGGATCTTCCGGCATCGCCATTCCGCACCGATGACTGGTCTCTTGAAAAATAGAGCGATGATGAAACTCAAGAACCCGATTATCCGCGGCTTCAATCCCGATCCGAGCATCTGCCGGGTCGGGGAGGACTACTACCTCGTCACCAGCAGCTTCGAATATTTCCCCGGCGTGCCGATCTACCACAGCCGCGACCTGGTCAATTGGCGTCAGATCGGACATTGCCTGACGCGCAAAAGCCAGCTCTTTCTCGAGAGGGCGCCCAGCTCCGGCGGGATTTTCGCTCCGACGATTCGCTACCACAACGGCCGGTTCTGGATGGTCACGACGAACGTCGGCCGGCAGGTGGACGGACGCGTCGTCGACGGGGGCAATTTCTACGTCTCCACGGATGATCCCGCCGGCGAATGGTCGGAGCCGATCTGGGTCAAGCAGCGCGGCATCGATCCATCCCTCTATTTCGAGAACGGCAAAACCTATTTCACGAGCAACGGCACCGCGTGGGCTCATTCGCGAGGGCTGTATCAGTGTGAAATTGACATCAGCACCGGCGAGCAGCTCAACGACACGGTTTTTCTCTGGACCGGAACCGGCGGCGCATATGTCGAAGCGCCTCATTTGTTCAAACGCGGCGACTATTACTATCTCATGGCCGCCGAGGGCGGCACCGAACGCGGTCACATGGAGACGATCGCGCGTTCGCGCACCCCTTACGGCCCGTTCGAGTCGTGCCCGCACAATCCGATTCTCACGCATCGCAGCCTGCAGACGCTGATCCAATCCACGGGACATGCTGATTTCGTGGAAGACCCCAGCGGAAATTGGTGGGCGGTTTTTCTGGGAGTTCGTTTCCCCGGCGGATTTTGGTCCAACCTGGGTCGTGAGACATTTCTCGCGCCGGTGACCTGGACCGCCGATGGATGGCCCGTCGTCAACGGCGGCCACCGAATGGCGCCGGAAATGGAAGTGGAGAACCTGCCTGTCGCGCATCCGTGGCCGGTTGATCCGTGCGCGAAGACTTCGCCTCGACGCGGCCAAGGCTTCAGTGGATGTTTCTTCGCAATCCGCTGAGTGAAAATTGGTCGCTCTCGCAGCGTCCCGGTTGGCTGACGCTGCGATGCGCCGCTTCGACCCTGGATGACCTGGAAAGCCCTGCCTTTCTCGGCCGGCGGCAGCAGCATTTCGTAGCGACCGTTTCAACGCTCGTCGATTTCGCTCCACAATCAGAAACCGAAGAGGCGGGCGTCACCGTCTATCAGAGCGATTCGCATCACAGCGAAGCCGCCATCACGTTGCGTGGCGGCAAGCGCGTCGCGATCGTTCGCCGCCGGATCGGCACGGCCGTCCTGAGCAACGTCTCTGACCCGATCGGCGACGGGCCTGTCACGCTTTCCATCGCGATCGATCGTGATTGGTACACTTTTTCACTGACCAACGCATCCGGCCGAAAGTTCGATCTGGGACGGCACGAAACCAGATACCTTTCGACGGAAGTAGCCGGGGGCTACGTCGGGGTGATTCTCGGAATGTACGCGACGGCTCGCGGTGAGCGCAGCGACACTGCGGCGCATTTCGATTGGTTCGAGTATCAGCCGAACGAGGCGTAGCCGAGGCCAAGTCGGGGGGTATGCACTCGAGAGCGCCTTGGTCACCTGTCGTTTGGTAGTAGCGCAGCGCGTCCAACAGCGTGCATTACGGATATCCACTTCCCCGGTGTTTTCATTCGCCTTTGCGACCTCCCCGGCTCGGTGCCCAAGGCGCTCATTGCCGCGCTGCGAACATCAAGCCAACCACGGCGAGCCACAGCGCCTGCGATAAAACGTACATGGCTATGGCGGCGGAGGGCGGCCTTCGCCCATCGCTGCCTCTCCAATAGACGGCTGTCCCGACCGCAAGCACCATCAGCAGGGCCGCCCAATCGCCGGTTGCATTATGAGCCCCTGGCGTTCGTCGCGCTATCAGCAAATACGTAATCAGGCAAAGAGCGGGCGCTGCGAGTGCAATCCCAAACAGCCAGGGCGTCCCGATTGGCCGCCTGTCATCGGCACTGCCGGGGCTGACGAGATGCGCTGGATGCGCAGCGGCAGAATCGGCGCGCGATTCTGATTCTCCCGTTCGGTCTGGCACCGATTCCCGCTGGCGGGGTTCGGCAGATTGTCCGTTTGAACTGATCGTGCTCCCCGCCGAGATGCATGGAGCGATTTCTGGGTCGCGGCGATCAGCCTGAGCCGCTTGCCCGTGCTTCCTGGTTTCGTTTTCAGCGATGCGTCTGAGGCTGGAAACAGGCTGCCCCTGATGTTGGAGCTTCCAGCCCACGTCGAAAGAACGCAGCGCCGCGTCGAGGTCGCCGGCCCGAAGCTTCGCCCGCGCTCTCTGTCGCAATGCCCAGGCGCTGCCGGCGATTTGCATGAGAGGCTCGAGGTTGGTCCCGCAGCGCGGACAAATCTCAACGCCGCGAAAGCCCGCGGCGCAGACGGGGCATTTCAGTGCCAACGATACCCCACCGGGCTGGGATGATGCCGGCGCCGTCATTTTCCCTCAATAAAGAAGAGGAACTCGCTGAGGGCCTTGCAGGATTCTTCCAGGGCGACCGTGTCGCTGCCTTGCCGGGCGGAGGTGATCGCCTCGATGAAATTGACGGCCTCTTCGCGATCCTCGTCGTGCATGGAGGGCATCTTGGCGCGGCATCGTTCGATCAGCCGTTGCGCTTCGTCGGCGCCCTGGTTCTGCGGCGCGGAAACTTCCGCAACCGGAGCATCGCCGGATTCTGAAATCTCCGCCTCGCTTTCTTCGTCTTCAACCTCGACGGAGAGATCATCAGCCCTGGTTGCAAAGAGGCGGTCGAGTTCGTCTCTGCTGCGGGTGATGTCGGCGGCATCGCGCCTGAGCGTCGCTCCGGTGATCTTCACGTGCTTGCTCAATCCCGTCTTCTTTTCGATGGCGGTGACGTGCAGGATCCCGTCCAGGTCGAGCCGCATCCGGCAGAGCACCGTGTTGGGGCCGTCCACCGGCTGCAGGCCCTCGATGCGGAACTGGCCGATGTGCACGTTTCGCAGCGCGTCGGGATCGTCGCCCTGGTAGATATCGAGCTCAACCGCGGTCTGAAAATCGGCGGCGGTGCAATATTCGTCGGTGCGGGTGACGGGCAGCGGGGTGTTGCGCTTGATGATGGGCTGATAACAATGCGGATAGCCAAAGCCATCCCGCTCGCCCAGGTAACTGGGGCCGAACGAAAATGGGGACACGTCCACCAGCACGCGCTGGATGTCATGCCCCGCGAGCCGGCCGGCCAGCACGCCGGCGCCCAGGGCGACGCAAAGGTCCGGATGAAGATCCTGCCGGGGCGCTTTGTGGCACAACGATTCGAGCAATTGCAGGACCATCGGCGTGCGGGTTGAGCCGCCGACCAGCAGGATTTCGTCCAGCGCGCCGGGGACCAGGCCTGCATCGGTCAGCGCCCGGCTCGCGCTATCGATCGTCTGTTCCAGCAGCGGCCGAATCATCGCTTCGTATTCCCCGCGCGCAATTTCCGCTTCCAGGCTCAGCGGGCGTCCGTCGACGACGACAAGAGACTCCTCGCGCACCGTCGCGTACGGCTCGAAGCTGAGCTGCTTTTTCGCCGCTTCGGCCGCCCACCAGAGGCGGGCATACGCGCCGGGGTTTTGGTCGCGCAGGTCGATGCCGTGCTGCTTGCGAAACAGCTCGACCAGGTGATCCACCAGCTTCTGGTCGAAGTCGTCACCTCCGAGATGATTGTTGCCGTGGCTGGCGAGGACTTCGGTCACTTCTCCGTCGATGCGGACGATGGAGACATCGAGCGTCCCGCCGCCCAGGTCGTAGATCATGACGGTTCGGCTGCCGCTGGAATCGAGCCCGTACGCGAGGCTCGCGGCGGTCGGCTCGTTGATCATGCGGACGACTTCAAGCCCCGCCAGTTCGCCCGCCTCGCGGGTTGCGTTGCGCTGCGCGTCCGAAAAATAAGCGGGCACGGTGATGACGGCCTTCTTGACAGGCGTGCCCAGGCGAATTCCCGCCCAGCGGACCAGTTCGCGCAGGATGACCGCCGAGATCTCCGAAGGGGTGAAGGTGCGATCGCCCAGCGTCACCGACTGATTGCTGCCCATCAGCCGCTTGACGCTTTTCACGGTGCGATCAGGATAGAGCAGCATCTGATTGCGCGCCGAGTCGCCGATCAACAGTTCCCCGGCCGGCGAGAGACCGACGCAACTCGGCAGCATCAAACGCGGGCCGTTGCCGATGACCTGCGCTTTGCCATCGACGAATGCCGCAATCTCCGAGTTGGTGGTTCCCAAGTCGATTCCAACGACAACTTCTGATCCCTCAGCCATCTGCTCATCTCCTGTTTCTACTTGCTCACTGTCACCTGTGCAGTGGACTTCAATACTCCATTCAATGCATATCCGCTGCGATTGACAACCAGCACGCTGCCGGGCTTGGCGTCGCCGGCGGCGCGCACCTCAATGGCGGTCATCCGCTCGGGGTCGAATGGTTCTCCAACCGTCCCAATTCTCTGAACGCTCCATTCCTGCAACGCCGCCTGAAGCCGCGCCAGGGTCATCGCATTCGCCTCTCGAATTCCCTGCACCGATCGGATTGCCTGCTCGAGCGGCTCCGAGTTGTGGAGCAGTCGCCCGACCAGACCGGTCTCGCGGCGGGATCCGAGCGAATGAATTCCTTCATCGCAGGTCTGCACGCCCCGTTGCAGGCGATCGTAGAGGTCGATCATCACATCGCACACCTGCTTGAACTGAACCGGTTCTTCCTCGGGTTCATTTGCTTGAGCTTCGAGCAACGCCTGCAGCGACGCGGCCGATTCCAACTGCGCTTCGCGGAGCTGCGCCAACATTGCAGGTGTTTGCGCGAGCGGCGAAAGCAGCTCAGAGAGTTGCTTGAAGGTGCGCCCTGCAGGCGAATCTCTCCGGTCAGGGCCGTCAATCCTGAAAACAGCGTGTAGAAATCGGTTGACTGAGCGGCGCCGCTCTCCGTCGCGCTTGCTTCGGTTTCCGCGGCGTCGGCGAGAAACCGCTCGGGGATTCCTCGGGGCGCTGGCTCGTCGACCAGCATCTGGTCCACCCACTGCCCAAACTGCGCCATCAATTGCGTCTTGAGATCGTGCGCACAGGTCTGTGCTGCAGAGCCAGCTTCTGGAGGAATCGCCTTGGCGATCGATTCGGCGGCCGCTTCGTCAACGCTCACTTCGACCCCTCCTTGAGCAGCTCGATCCAAAGCTGGCTTCCGACGAACGCACGTTTCGGCTGCGACCCCTCCAGCAACGAAGCGAGCGGCGCAAAGGGGCTCGGCCCTTCGAGGATGGCCTTGGCGCGGACGGCCGGGTTACGGATCTGCTCGTAGGCGTCGCGAATCTGCTCGAAGATATCGGGATCACGATCCGGCGGGTGCTCCTGCACCTTTTTGAGATAAGCCGATCGAAGCTCCTGCTCGTCTGCTGTTGCTGACACGCCGAGCAGTGCGGCTGCGCGTTCAAGGGTGAAAGGCGTTGTCTCAAGAGCCATCGCTATCGCCTCCGCTTCTTGCGTTTCGATTGCCCGCCGGTTCCGCGCCCAGGGATCCCGCCGCCGCCGATTGCATTTCTCAGTTCATCCGCCATCGCCCGCAGCTCCGCCGGGCTGACCTTGTGCCCCATCGCGTTGGCCATCGATTCGATGATTTTCGTCGGGTCGGGGAGGAAATTGTCCGGCTCCGCGCCGCCGCCGCGCGTTGGCTGGCCGCGCGGGTTTATCTTCGGAGGAGGGTGAACTTCGAAGGGCGCTGCGCTTGGGGGCGATGCACCAAGGTCAAACAACCCCGCCTCCTCGTCGTCATCATCATCATCATCATGGAAATAATCACCCTCCTCGTCCTCCGAATCCCAGTCGGAATCATCGTTGAACGCGCCGAACAGCCCGCGCATCTCCGGCTCGGCTGCTTCGACAACGAACGAATCGCTGTCGGAAGGGCTGCGGGGAAAGCTGGTGGCTCGCTGTTCGGTTTTCAGAACCAACTGCAGAACCTCTTCCGCCATGCCTTGCCCGTTGCGCGAGCCGGCGATGATCCGCCGGGTGAACGGGTCGCGATCGATCGCCGCGAACACGTCGCGAATCAGCTCGTCGTCGTGAGCCTGCCTGGCCAGTTCGAGCGCCGCGCGCAGGCATTGCGTCGTACGCGGCGTATGCCAGGAAGCATGGAGCGTCCGCGCCCGCAGCAGCAGGAAGCGGGCGATGCTCGCCGGGGAGGCGGATCGTTCCAGGCCCGCGGAAGATCCCGCGTATGCGATTTCCCACTGGGATTGAGAAGCTGCCTCCCTTCCCAGGACCAGCAAATCAGAATCATTGAGCGGACAGGGGCGTTGCCGCAATACTTCCCCAACCAGCGGCGTCCACGCCGTGGGCTGCCACAGCTTCAGTTTCAAATCATGGGCGATCCGCAAAACACGAGCCGACGCCAGGACGAACTCGATCGGCGGAGCATCATCGATCCGCAACACGGCCAGCGGCTCCTTCTCGTCAATCAGCTTGGCCATTTTGCGGATGGACTCATGGAGGACCGGCGCGGCGATCTCCCCCATGCGGTCGATGACGGAGTTCAGCGCAGCGGCCGCCGCGGCATGATCTCCCCGCAATGCATGCCAGGCGCCCCGCATCGATTCCAGCACCGCTCCGCGATCGCCTTCATTCATGCCAGGCATCGCAGCCAGATCCGCAAGATCCTTTTCAACCAGGTGGCTCTTTGCGTCGGCAAAATGCCGCCATGCGATTGACAGCGTCACGCGCACCCGCGCCTGGCGAACCTGATGATTCATGGGATCGATCGCCTCCGCATCCCCGAGCCGCTTGAGCGCCAGCGAAAGTGCATTTCGTTGCTCCGCCAGCGCCGAGAGGATCACCAGCGGCCGGGCATCGCGCGGCCGGCTTCGATTCCACTGCAGCGCGATGTCTTCCATTTGCTTGGCCGGCAGATCGAACTTCTCCGCCCAATTCCACCATTGCTGGAAAACCTCAAGCTCTGGTCGAATGGCTGCTGCACGCTGGAACGGCCGTCCCGGCTCGAGCAGGTCGTTTGCCAGTTGCTCAACCGATTTCGGGCGAAGGGCCGCGATCTCTTTCGGCTGATTGTTGTAATACTCCACGATCGTGCCGGAGGTGGTCCACGCTGCCCAGGCTGCACCGATTTCAGAGGGCGACAATCGCGACAGCAGCTCCGCGATGTGCAGCCAGACCGTTGCGGCTTCCATGCTCGATTCAGCGAACATCTGCTCGTCGACGGCATGCCGCAGGAACCTCTCCCAGTACATCGCGGCGCCCGACTCGAAACCGCGGCTTTCACTCGCCCGGGCGAGCAATCTCCAGAAATACGCGTTCTTGACCGTGATCCCGAGCACCGGCACAACTGCGGCGAAAGGGACATCCCGAAGGAAGCAGCCCATCGAGATGTGCTGTCGAAACCGATCGAGCAGCTCCGGCCGTGATTGGGCGCACGCCCGGACCGCGTGGCGGATCGATCCGTGCAAATGAGACAAGTCGTAGGAATCGTACGCGGATTCGAGCTGCGTGATCGCCGCAAGGAGCCCCTGATCTGCGCTGACCACGCGATTGAAGAGAGCCGCGGCAACTCCCGCCGCCGGCTTCTTTCCCTCGGCCATGGCCCGCAGCGCCGCTGCGATATTCGCAATTGCCGCGTCGGCGGGAATCGCGTCAAGCGCCCGCAGGCATCCCGGATCGTCGTGGCGGTAATACGCGAAGATCGCCCGGATCAGCATTTTCCACGCCGCCAGCGGGCTGCGTCGCGAAAGCTCCGGCAACTCGATCTCCGCGTCGGTCACCGGACCGCTGGTGACTGCTAAAAACGCCCGCCAGATGGCCGCGGCTCCAAGCCGCAGCGGATGCTCCGGCGGAAGCGCGCCGCACGCCGCCAGCGCAGGCAGATCCCTCACATGCCGGCGCACGGCCGCTTCGATCAACGATCGAGTCTCCGGCGACGTTTGCTCCGACGTCAGCGGCCGCAGAAGGTCCGCAAGCCGCCCCGCTGTCGCGGCGGCGACAACCTCCACCTTCTCCAGTTGCTGCCGCTCCGAGGGAAATCGCTGCAGAACCAGCGACAAGAGCGTCTGGGCTTCCTCCGCCATTCCCTTGTGCTGAAATTCCGCGATGTGCGCCAGATAGGCTTGAACCAGGAGGTGCCGCGATTCGGCGGTGTCCAACTGCTTGTAATGAGTTTTCGCCAGCTCGACTGCCTGCTTGCATTTCCCGCCGTTCAGCAGGCGCTGGACTTCGGCTTCAACGCCCTGCGTTCCGCCTCTCAGCTCCGCCGACTGCTGTTCACCCTGACTCGGAATCCGTTCGCTTTTCATGCATCCTCCGACCTGCGGCATTCCTTGCTCGACATCATCAAGTGATTGTCGCAAACTTTCCACGCTTCGCAACGCGGGCGGGCGGTGCTCCAGGAACCGGGCGCGCAGAATTCGGAGGTCATTCCATGAGCGGCCATCACAAAAACACCAACGACACCCTCGTGAGCTCGGCGATGCTCGATCATTCCGTCGCCGAGATCACGAAACGCGTCACGCTGGATCGGGATCATGACATTCCGTATCTGGCCGGGTACAGCGTCGATCGATCGCGAATTTACATCGATCGACATCTGCATCATTGTTTCACCGACCATCTTGGCCGCCAGCACTACGTGGATAAGTTTTTGATACTGCACGAAGCGACGGAGAAGGCGATGATCGATACGTGGGGACTGCACTATCAGCATGCTCATCAGATCGCGCTCCGCGCTGAAGAGGCAGCCGTCCGGGCGGCGGGTATCGAATGGCGGGACTACGACAAGTTCATGCAGCAGTGGATCAAGACCGCAGACTCGGCCAAGCTGACGAGAGTGCCGCGGGATCTGGATCTGACGCCGTATCTCGATGAAAAGGACAATGAGTTGATTAAGGTCATGCAGAAGGCAATGACGGGCTGAACGGTGATTGCGGGGGTGGCACCGCGGAAATTCGATTCGGATCTTTCAAGAGGTGCGAAACGCACTCAAAGTCGGCTGCATCACCCTCAAATCAGCCGCTCCCTGTGAGGCTTTATCTCAACGAGGGCCTTGATGCGGTGGTTCCAGCGCCATCCGCAGGGCTGGATGCCCGTGTCCGTAATAGTTTTCCAATTGCCGGCAGCGGACAAATCCGCATTTTTCGTAGAGCCGGAGTGCGGCGTAATTGTCGGGACGGACTTCCAGGAAGATTCGCCGCGCACCCTGCTGGCGCAGCAATGCGATCATTTCGAGGAGCAGCAGCGGTCCGATTTTCCTGCCGCGCGCGGCGGGATCAACGGCCAGGGCGTAGATGCGCCCCCACGGCCGCGGAGAGCGGGGAACGGCGAATCCCGCGATCCAGCCCAACAGGTTTCCATCCAGTTCGGCAACGCGCACGATCGCGCGCGGCGAGCCGATCAGGTAGCGAACGCGCCTCTCCCCAAAGCGCTCCCCGGCATGGACGAAACTGACGTGCTCGATACGCGTGATTCCGGCGCGTCCGCGGCGCAAGCGGCGCGCGTCTGCGGCGGTGGATGCGGGCGATCGGCAGTCACGCTCCACCGGCGGCGATTGAGGTGCTCATTTCTTGCCGGCCTGCGCCATGAATGAATCGAGCGACTTGGCGAAATCGCCCTTCGCCTGCGGGTCAGTGTTTTTGGCGACAGCTTGCGTTTCAGTCGCCACGGCCTTGTCGAAATGTCCTTCGGCCGCATAGACGTGGGCGAGCGTATCGAGGATGACCGGATCGTTCCCCTTGTCTAACTCGTTGGTGCGCGTCGCGGCCTGCTCGGCGAGCGATAAATCGGGTTTGTCGATCGGATGATCCGCGTCGACCATCGACCAGGCGATTTGATTCAGATTGTCGGCATTATCATTGGAGTCCGCGATCATTTGTTTCGCCACGACCATCGCGGCGGGCACGTCTTTCTTCTGCAGCAGCATCGAATATCTCAGGCCGATGAGTTGCCTGCCCATCTGCGGATCGCTCGTGGAGATCGCATCGATTTCCGCGAGCACCTGGTTCGGATCATTGGCTTGCATGGCCTTGCGAATTCTCGCCATCGCAGCCTCTTTCGCGGCGCTGACTGCGGCAAACTTTTGCGCATCGAAGGTGCCGGCCGTCACCTCCGTCAGCACCGGCTCGAGCTCCATCGGATGACCGATCCACGCGATCTTCGTGTCCTTATCGACGACAAACGCGGTGGGAATCCCTTCCTGCCCGGCGGCGGCCATCCACGCCTGATCCATCTTGCCATGCTCGGCGTCATCTATCGCGACGTGGTAGTCCATCTTGTCGCCCATTTCCTTGACGAAGGGCTCGACCGTCGTGAGATCCGGCTCCCAGACATCCTGGCCGATGAACGTGATATCCTTGAATTTTGCCGCCAGCTCCGTGAGGTGCGGAATGCTCTGCCTGCACGGGCCGCACCATGTGGCCCAGAACTCTACGACGTAAACCTTCCCCTTCTCCAATCGCTCGACCGGCTCTCCCTTGATCCATTTGGCGGGCATCAGCGCCGGCGCGGCATCGCCGACCTTCAAAGCCCCTGCCGTCGGCGGCGGCGGTTCCGCCAGCGGTTGCGTGGCCGGCTGAGTGGCCGGCGCGGGAGTCGCCGGGGGTGTCACCGTGGTCACCGGCTGGGTAGTCGACAGTGTTGTCGGCCGGCTGGGTTCGGCAGCATGCGTACAACTGAAGCAACAGATCACAGAAGCGAGCAGGACGGGAAGGCTTCGATGCATTGTTTCTCCGTCAGGTGGAACCAGATTGCGCTGCCGTTGCGGCGCCGGGGCCGGATTGTAGCCGGGCAAATTCCGGAAGTCAGGAGATCGCGATGCACCACGTCACTCTGACTCCGACCCTCGGCGCCCGGACTTGATCTGGGAGCGATGTCGCTTGGACTCGATTCGCCGGCGCTGTGATGCGCGAGTTGGTTTGGTCTTGCGGCGCGGCTTCGGTTCGTGCATCGCGGTCACGATGAGAACGCGCAGTCGAACCAGCGCGGCGAGCCGATTGGCTTCCTGCGATCGCTCGGTATCGGATGCAATATGAATCTCGTCCACCCCCGTCAGCCGTTTGCCGGCCATGCGGCGCAATCGGCCGATCGCTCGTTCGCTTAATCCATGGATCGCGCTCACCGGCACCCACAGTTCGGCCTTGCTGTTCACCTTGTTGACGTTCTGCCCCCCCGGCCCGCGGCTGCGGGCGAACTGAAAGCGCACCGCCGCTGGCGCAATGCGAACCCCGGGAAGAATTTCATCTTCCGGCGGCGGCGAAGATGCAATCCTCTCATCCGCCATGCGGCTTGTTATCAAAGCTTGCCCGCGCCGGCGGCACGCTGGGACGATCGTGCGCGCGTTCCCTGGCCCATTTGAGCGTCGACCCGGCAAGCACGGTCAGAAACGCCAGGATCAACGCCCATCGGCTCATCGTCGCCGCCGATGGCCGAGGTATCTTTCCCGCCAGCGCGATCAGTTGCAGGGTCATCACACCCAGACCCAGCAGAACGTGGATGCCGAAGATTCCGTGCGTGATGCCGGGCCACTGGTTATAGATGTGCCAGTTGCGGACGGCGTTATATGCGCCGCTCAGAAGCAGGAGGAGTACGCCAGCGTGCACCACCATCTTGAGCGGGCGGCGCACTTGCAGTAGGGCTGCCAGCCGCCGCTCCGGCTCCAGACCCCGCAGCGCGATGGGAAGCAGGAAGAAGGCGAAGAACGCGCAGCCGATCAGCACGCAGGCGGTCATGACGTGAAGCCAGCGGGCGAGGATGTTGATCAGCGTCATGGCGCTCATGCTTTCATCTTAGCCGACGCCGTCACTGAATCGAACTGGGACGCTGGGAAATGCTGGCGCAGTTCGATTTGAAATTTCAGAAAGCTGTTCACATTTCAAATTTGAGATTTCGATCAAATCCAACCGCTCGCGCTTTCAAATTTTCAATTTCAAATTTGAGATTTCAGATCAGATCAACTGATCCAGCCCGCCGAATCCCAGCGCCTCGTGCGTGAAAAACGGCTCGGCATACGCGGTCCCGATTCGTCCGCCGAAATATCCGTTGAGCGTCTTCACCATCTCCACGACCGGGCTTTTATTCTCCACGAACTGCGAAGCATACGCCTTCACGGCGGCGATCTTCGTCTCGATCTGGTCAGTGACGTCGAGGCAGAATGTCGGCTCGAAATTCATCCGCAGGTGCGTGCAGTAGTAATAGATGATCCGCTTCGGATAACACGGCTCGCCGGGAATGCTCGACTTGCTCAGTTTCGCGTCGAAGCGGGCGTCCTCGGCAATGCGCGTGACAGCCACGTGATCGGGATGCGCATCAACCGGATAGGGAACGAACATCCAATCGGGCCGATGCACGCGGATGACCGCGGCGAGCTTGTGCCGCGCCTCCACCGAATGCACCACCTCCCGGTTGGGCAGACCGATCAGCGTCCGCCCGACGCCAAGAATCTTCGCGGCGTCGGCGGACTCCCTGGCGCGCTTCTCCGGCGTGCCCAGCGGCGTCGGCTCGCCATTGGTCATGTCGATCAGATGCACGCGATGACGCTGCAGCACCAGCCGGGCGATCGAACCACCCATGCCCAGCTCCTGGTCGTCGGGATGCGGGCCGATGACGAGAATGGAAGCCATGGGAGAAGTGTAGGCCACAACGGGAAAGGGACCAAGGCATCGTGGGAAAGAGTTGGGAAGGCACCAAGGCACCAAGGGGTTAGGAAAGGCACGAAGGCACGGAGGGAGTAGGAAAGGCACGAAGGCACGAAGGCACGGAGGCACCAAGGGAAGGAATGGGATTTTTATCGCTTCGCTCTGATCACAGAATCCCCTTCCTCACCCTTCGTGCCTCCGTGCCTTCGTGCCTCAGTGCCTTCGTGCCTTTCCTACTCCCTTCGTACCTCCGTGCCTTCGTGCCTTTCCTACTCCCTTCGTACCCCCGTGCCTTTCCCATCCCTACATAATCTTCAGCAACGTCACGATGAAAATCAGATCGGCGAAGGCGGGAATGCTGGTCCCTGAACCCTCGCTTCCGTAGCCGAGGGCGTAGGGAATGTAGATCACGCGGGTCTCGCCGATCTTCATCCCCAATGTGCCTTCATCGAAGCCGGGGATGACTTGCTCGGGCTGGCTCTCAACCGTGTATTGAAGGTATGGGGTGGAACCGGCCCCATGCCCGGTGGCATAGTCGAAGATCGTTCCGTCGCTGGCCAGCAATCCGGTATAGGCGACGTTCACAGTGTCCCCCGTGACGACGGCTTTGCCCCCCTTGCCTTTGTTGACGGTCGAGAACTCCAGCCCCTGCTTTCCGTCTTTTCGAAATGGCGGCGTGATGACATAGAGCGTCTGCACCTTCGACGTCGCGCTCGGATGCGTGGCATCGCCGAGATATTGCGCCTTCACGTAGTAAATGCCGCTGAAGAACTCGAGATTGCCCGCGGCGAACGTGTACGACGCGCTGCCCGAGGCGTTGAGCGTCAAGGTCAACGGGCCGTCCAGCGTGGTAATCGGCGTTCCTTTGCTGAGCAGCTCAACCGTTCCGGTTGCCGGCGCGCTTCCCTTGGCGCCAACTTTCACATTGATCGTGAGATTCTGCCCGAGCCGCACGACGTGACGCGAGAACTGCTCCTGAATCGCAGTCGTTGGCGTGACGGTTTTTTTCGCAGCGGCCATGGCGCCGACGGTGGCGGACATGAACGTGCGATTCTCAAGACTTTCAATCTGGCAAACAGGCGCAGTGCGCGGACAACGTCTTTTAATCATAATGAATGCTCGTACGCGCCCGACCTGGTGTAACGACCTTATTCTGCGCCCGGATATGCCTTCAGGGTACCGCGCCGCGATATACCGCTTCAAGGGCGTCGACCATCGTTCCCACCGCAAACCGCGACAGAGCGAATCTTCGGCCCAGCTCGCCCATCTTCGCGCGCAAGGGCGGATCCTCCAGCAGCGTGCGCAACGCCGCACCGAGCAGATCCTTCCGAAATGGAGGCAGCACGAACCCTGTTTCCCGATCCAAAACCCCCTCTTTGGCTCCATCAATGTCGTAGGTGATGACCGGTTTCCCGGCAAGCGAGGCCTGCGGCAACGCCCGCGCGAGGCCCTCCCGCCGAGACGGATGGACGACGATATCCATCGCATGAGTCAGCTCGGGAATCCGCGCGGGAGGAACCAGCCCAGTCAGAATAAACCGATCCTTCAGACCCATCGCTTCGATTTGCGATTCGAACTTGGGCCGGAGCAAACCGCCGCCGACCCAGAGAAATCGCAGCCGCGGGTACGCCGCGCACAGGCTCGGCGCCAGGTCGAGAAGATCTTCATGACCCTTGAGGTCGAAGAGCCGGGCAATCGTTCCCACGACGACGTGATCGTCGGCAATGCCGAGTTGACCGCGAACGACATTGCGCGGCACCGGCGGATCGAGAAACGGAGCGGTCTCCATGCCGCTGTAAACCGTCACGTACTGCTCGCGCCGCCCGATATTGGCGGCCAACGACTGATCGCGCATCGCATCGGCGACGCAAACGATGCGCGTCGTGATGGGGGCGGCGCGGCGTTCAAGAAAGCGGTAGACACTGTTCACGCTGGCGCGCGTGGATGCGGTAAAGGCAAGGCCGTGAATGGTGTGAACGATGATCGGCACACCAGCCTTGCGGGCGGCCCAGCGTCCGATGATGCCTGCCTTGCTGCTGTGGGTGTGCACCACGTCGGGCTGAAGCTCCCGCAGTTGGCGGACGAGGCGGCGGTAAATGAGCAAGTCGCGGGCGGGGAGAATCGAGCGTCGCATCGCGTCGATAACCTCCACGCGATAGCCGAACGCCTGGCGCGATCCAGCAGCGATCCTTCCGGCCCGATCGGTCGGCCGGTGATGAGGGTGACGTCGTGTCCGCGCTGGTGCTGGCCTTCACAGGAGAGCAGCGTGTTTTCCTGCGCGCCGCCGACGACCAGGCGAGTGATGATGTGGACGATGCGCATGATGGGGAAGAAGTCAGAAGTCAGGAGTAAGAAGTAAGAAGTAAGAAAACGAAAAGCCCGCGCTTTGTGAAGCGACTCTAATCGCTTCATTGTTCAATCTCCTCCTCATTGTCGCTCTCCTGGCTTCTGGCTTCTGGCTCCTGGCTTCTTACGACTCCGCCATGATGGGGAAGAAGTAAGAAGTAAGAAAACGAAAGGCCCGCGCTTTGTGAAGCGACTCTAATCGCTTCATTGTTCAATCTCCTCCTCATTGTCGCTCTCCGGGCTTCTGGCTTCTGGCTCCTGGCTTCTTACGACTCCGCCATTGCTTCTCACCTCATGTCCTGGATCCGTTTTGATCCATTGCAGATACAGGCCGTGCGGCGGAGCCGTCGGTCCGGCCGCTTGCCGCTTCCGGGCCGCAAGCATTGTCCGCATATCGTCCGGCGTATATCGCCCGAGCCCGACCTGGACGAGGGTTCCGACGATAATGCGCACCATATTCCACAGAAAACCAGTCCCCTCGATGCCGATCACGATCCTGGGCGGCCGATGCGAGAGCTCGCAGGAGAGGATCGTGCGAATGGTATTGTCCCGCCCGTGGCCCGCCCGGGCAAAGCTGGCAAAGTCGTGCTCGCCGACAAATGCCTCCGCGGCCCTGGTCATCGCGTCAATCTGCAGCGATTGCCAGCGATGCCAGGCCAGATCGTTAAAGAACACCGGACGGTCAAAATGGTTCCAGATGAAGTATTGATATCGCTTTGAGAGCGTCGATCGGATGGCGTCAAAGCCCGGCCCGACCTCCTGAATCGAACGGATCAGCATATCTCCCGGCAGCTTGTGATTGACCGCGCGCCGAAGTCCCTCGGCCGGGATGTTGCGATGCGCGGTTTCGAAGTGCGCAAGCTGCCCCTTCGCGTGTACGCCCGCATCGGTGCGGGAAGAGCCCGTAACGCTCACCGGATGACCGACGACCGCACCGATGGCGCGTGCCAGGGTTTCCTGTATGGTCGGCAGTCCCTCCCCCTGCGGCGGAGCTTCGCCGCGAAAACTCTCCAGCGCCGGCTGCTGCTGCCAGCCATGATAGCGCGTGCCGCGATAGACGATGGTGAGTTTATAGCGAACCAATTCGGCTGAACGTACCACGGGTTTCCAACCCGTGCGAACTGCAGGCGACTATGCTCACCGTTGATGCATTTCATTCCTGTTCTGTCGCAGCACGCACGGGTTGGAAACCCGTGGTACGCAAGAGGAGGCTTACCCCAACAGCCCTCGTTCGCGCAGATAATTCAGCACCAGTGTATCGAACGGCACCGCCGTGCTCGTGAAGAGATACGTTCCGCCGCGGCGCGTGATGTACTCCTTGAGCGACAGGCAATAGGCGTTGAGATTGGCCTTGTATCGCTTGATCAGCGGTTGCGTGATTGAAACCTCGGCGGTGTCGTCGTCTTCCATGTCGCGAAGCTTCAGGTCGCCCTTCAAATCAGGATCGATCTCCTGCGGCGAGAGGACCTGCACGCAGAAGAGGTCATACTTTCCGCCCGCGACGTAGCGCAGGCCCGACTCGTAGCCGCCCTTGTCGAAGAAATCGGAGAGAACGACGCAGACCCCTTTGGATCGATGTGCCAGGGCGAAGCGTTTGCAAGACTCGGCAAGCCGGCTCGGGCCGGCGGGCTGGAGGCCGGAGAGAAAGTCGATCATCTGCGCCACGCGCCGCCGGCCGCGCAGCGCGCCGGTCTCGGCGACGATGCCGTCGGCCATCGCGGCGATGGCGACGCGGTTGTAATTGACCAGCCCGATATACCCCAGCGCGGCAGCCACCTGCTTGAGATAAAACGCCTTGGCGGGATTGCCGTAGTCGCAGCTCTTGGAAACGTCGAGAATGATGTAGAGCGCCAAGTCTTCCTCTTCGAGAAAAAGCTTGAGGAAGAGGCGGTCGAGCCGGGCGTAGATGTTCCAGTCGATGAAGCGAAGATCGTCGCCGACGACGTAATTGCGATAATCGGCAAACTCCACGCTCTGCCCGCGCATCTTGCTGCGCCGCTCGCCCTTCATTTTTCCAGCGAGCAGCTTGCGCGACATGACGTCCAACTGATCGAGCCGGCCCATGAAGGCGGGGTCGAGGAGGGATTTGCCGGTTTGAAGGGCTTGAGTCGTCATCTATAAAAGCTTGGCCACCTCAGTCGACAGTGACCAATTGCGTTCCCACGAATTCGCCTTCCATTGCGGGCTGACCGTCCTGCAACCTCGCGGAGGTCTCAGTGGTCGCAGTGAACGCTCGCACTAGAACAGTCTATCATGCGAGGCCGTGACCGTCTGCGGGATTGGTATCCAGGGGTCAAACCTTGGTTGTGGCGCTCGAAAGTGGCGATCGGCTTCGGGTAGGGCGGGATTCATCCCGCCGATTTGTTGGCCGGCCGAGAAAACGGCGGGATGAATCCCGCCCTACCATCTAAACTCTCCCCGCCGCGATCTCGCTGTCGATCGTCGTGGGCGTTTCCGCGATCAGTTTCTCCAGCACCATGTCGGTGGTGATTCCCTCGGCTTCGCCCTCGAAGTTGAGAATGATGCGATGCCGCATGGCGGGAATCGCGACATCTTTGATGTCCTTGAAGCTGACGTGAAACCTCCCGTCGAGCAGCGCCCGCACTTTCGCTGCAAGCGTGATCGCCTGGGCGGCGCGCGGACTGGCGCCGACGCGGAGAAACTGATTGACCATCGGGATCGCGAAAATCCCCTGCGGATGCGTTCCCATCACGCAGCGGACGGCGTAGTCCTGCACGTGGGGCGCGATGATGACCCGCTGCACGAGCTTCTGATGCGCGATGATGCGCGGGCCATCGATCACCGGCTGAATGTCGGGTTTATGGCCGGTGGTCGTTCGATCGAGAATCTGCTTGAGTTCTTCGCGGCCCGAATACTGCACGATGAGCTTGAAGAAGAAGCGGTCGAGCTGCGCCTCGGGAAGCGGATAGGTCCCTTCCTGCTCCAGCGGGTTCTGCGTGGCCATCACGAAGAACGGCTCCTCCAGCTTGCGGATTGCGCCGCCCGCGGTGACCTGCTTTTCCTGCATGGCTTCGAGCATGGCGCTTTGGGTCTTGGGCGTTGCGCGGTTGATTTCATCCGCGAGCACGATCTGGGCGAAGATCGGGCCGCTCATGAATTGGAACGCGCGCTGCCCATGCTCGTTTTCCATGATCACGTTGGTGCCGATCACGTCGGCCGGCATCAGGTCGGGCGTAAACTGGATTCGGCTGAACTTGAGGTTCAGAGCCGAGGCCAGCGTGCGAATGAGCGCGGTTTTCCCCAGACCGGGGACACCCTCGAGCAGCGCATGCCCGCCGACGAAGAGACAGGTCAGAACGCCGTCGACGATTTCCTCATGCCCGACGATGGCCTTGCCGACTTCGGCTTTCACCGCGCGGTAGTCTTCGCGAAAGCTGTCGCAGAGCTGCTGAATTTGTGGATCGATTGAGGAGGCCGTTGCAATCGCCATGATGCATATCCTATCGAAGGATCACTTCGAGTCGTCTTTGATCGTCTGGAAATAGTTCTTGACGGCCTGCGCCGAGGCGCGCGGCACGCGATCCTCATCGACCTGGTCGGCGGCGTCCTGCTGTTCCTTGAGAACCGCATCCGACAAACCCACCTTCGACTCGCCGACGATCGTGCCGGCCTTGACGAAGCTGCTGGCCAGGATCTTTCCGCTGTCAATCGTCTCCGATGACGACAATTCCTTCTTCACGCCATACGGCGCTTCCACCGGGTCCGGGCGGGCGCCGCCGGCTTGCCCGCCGTTGCCCCCCTGGCCCTGCTGCTGATTATTTCCCTGCGCCCACTGCTGATTGGGCTGATTCCCTCCCCCCTGTCCGTTCCCGCTCTGCTGGCCTTGTTGCCCTTGCTGACCTGGGCTCTGACCGGGCTGTTGTCCCTGCTGGCCCGGCTGCCCTTGCCCGGCGGCGCCCGCCTGGGCGGCGCTGGCCATTGCCTGCATCTGCTGCAATTGCTGCTGCATGGCCTTGTTCGACTGCTGCATCTGCTGCTGTGCCTGAGCCTGGGCACTTTGCCCCTTTTGGCCACCCTGCTGCTGGCCCGGTTTGCTGCCGTTCTGAGCCTGCGCTGCCTGCGCCATTGCCTGGGCGAGTTGCTGGGCTGCATGAGCCATCTGCTGCGATCGAGCCTGCCCGTTCGCCTGCGATTGCATCTGCGCGATTGCCTGCTGCATCTGCGACGCCATTTGCTGCTGCTGCGACTGCGACTGGCCGCCCTGCTTCTGATTCATCTGCTGCGCGAGGTTGTTGGCCGCCTTCTGGAGTTGCTGCTGCGCGCTCTTGTCGCCATTGGCCGCGGACTGCATCAACTGCGACATCGTCTGCGCCTGTTGAGCCGTCGCTCCCATCTGCTGCAGTTGCTTCTGGATGTTTTGCTGTACCTGCGGATCGTTCGCGTTCTTCGCAATATCCGCGGCGAGCTTGGCCATGTCCTGGGCGGTCTTCTTCTGCTCAGCGGGCGGCTTCTGCTGAAAGTTCTCGACGGCGGAGGTGAGTTTCTCGACCGCCTGCGAAAGATCCCCCTTGGACATCGCGTCGCGCGCCTGCGCGATCGGCCCGGTGTCGTCGGTGTTCTGAGGAAGCGACGCGAGGCTGCGCATGGCGTTCTGCGCCTCGGCGAACTTCGCCTGATCCTTGATCTGCTGCTTGATGGCTTCCATTTCCTGCAGGGCACTCTCCGCTTTATGTTGGGCAGCCACCGGATCATCCACCGGCCGCTTGAGCGCGTCGGCGAGGTCCTGCCGCGCCAGCTTGATCTGCTCGGATTCAGCTACTGCTTTGGGGGCGCTGTCGAGCTGCACCAGCGCCTGCTTCAGCGACTTCTCGGCCGCCGCGCGATCGTGCCGGGCGACCTCGAGTTTTTTCTGGTGGGCGGCTTCGATGCGAAACAAATCCAGACTCGGCACGAAAGCGACAGTCAGCAGGATCGCCACCGCCGCGCCGGCCACCAACAGCAACGGGCGCGTCGGCACCTCGACCGGAAACCGCTTGTGCAGGCTGACATTGTCCGCGGTCTGCTCGGCATCGCGCACCGTGGCTGCCGCAAACGGGTCGTTCATGGGGCGGACGTACAGAGCCGTGCTGAATTTTTCCTTCAGTGCGAGCCGCTGGTCGATCGCAACGGCCGCCTGCTTGTCACTGGGCCTGCGCCAGATCGCATACGCCCATCCCGCAACCCCGACGGCACCGAAACCGATCAAAAGCCAGGTTCCCTCCGCAGGCAGATGAAGATGGACGAGGCGATCGATCATGATCGCCGTCCAGATGATCGCCGCAAAGGCCAGCGCGCTCCAGGCGAGCCCCTTGAAGAACTGTCCGAGCATCATCTTCCCGCGAACCATCGAAATATGACGATCGAGCCGGCTCATGAAACTCTCCAGGTGAACCCGACGAGACTGATTGTACGCGGGCGAATCGAGGGGCGAAAGGAAGCAAGCAAGGAGCAAACGGCGAAATGACTGTACGCGATCCCGCCCAGTCCGCAGTGACCGAGAAATGCAGAACACGAATCGACACGAATTTTGCACGAATCCTCACGAAGCAGATTTCTCCGCGTTTATTCGTGAGATTCGTGGTTCATTCGTGCAGATTCGTGTTCCCTCTTTTCCCTCTTCATGGATTCTCGCAGAGCCCATGAGATTGACAGCGCATGTTCGCGCGAGGTCATTAGAAGCCAGAAGCAAGAAGCTTGCCAAGTCCTGCTCCTTGCTTCTGGCTTCTTGCTTCTGGCTCCTTTTCCCCCCTGTCCGCTACAATCACTTGCATGTCGATGGCTTTGGTTCAAATCATGGAACGGCTCTGGCGGGTTCCGGTGGTGCTGGTCGGGGATTTGATGCTCGACCGGTACATTTACGGGAACGCCGAACGGCTCTCCCCAGAGGCGCCGGTTCCCGTGCTGCATTACCGCAACGAGACGCTGGCACTGGGAGGCGCTGGCGGAGTCGCCGCTGATCTGGCGGCGCTGGGCGCGGAAGTGCGCGTGGTCGGAATCGTCGGCGCCGACGAGCGTGCGCGGCAGGTCCGGAGCCTGCTGGGCGAGAGCGGCAGCGACACGCGCGGCGTGCTGGAATGCGCGGACCGCCCGACCGTCTGCAAGACCCGTCTGATCGGCCTGGCGCAACATCGCCATCCGCAGCAGATGATGCGCATCGATTATGAAGAAGTCGCGCCGCTCACCGGCAACTGGGCCGACCGGGTCGTGGAGGCGTTCGAGGAGTCACTCGACGGCGCCAAAATGGTCTGTCTGGAAGATTACAACAAAGGATTGCTGAGCTTCGAGGTCTGTCAGCGAATGATCGCCATCGCCAAATCGCGAGAACTGCCCGTGCTGGTCGATCCCGCGGCGATCAGCAACTACAAGCGCTACTACGGCGCAACGGCCGTCAAGCTCAACCGCCTGGAGGCGGAAAAGGCCAGCGGCCTGCCGGTGCAGGAGGAGCCGGAGTTTGCGGCCGCCGGCGAATGGCTGCTGGAGAACCTGGATCTGGAAGCGGCTGTCATCACGCTCGACAAGCACGGCTCCTACCTGGCCACGCGCGAAGGAGAGCGCCGCTGGCTCAAGACGCGGCCCCGCCAGGTGTATGACGTGACCGGCGCCGGCGACATGGTGCTTTCGATGCTGGCCATCGCCCGCACCGCCGGCGCTGACTGGGTCGAGGCGGTGGCGCTGGCCAACGTGGCAGGGGGACTGGAAGTCGAGCGGTTCGGCTCGGTGCCGATTCCTCCCAAGGAGATCATCCAGGAGCTTCTCAACGAGGTGCACGAGCATCATGGCAAGCAGCGCACGCTGGAGACGCTGCTTCCGGAGATTCAGCATCACCGCGCCGCGGGCAAGCGCGTGGTCTTCACAAACGGCTGCTTCGATCTCATTCACCTGGGACACATCAAATATTTTCAATTCGCCCGCCAGCAGGGAGATCTGCTGGTTGTCGCGGTGAACACCGATGAAAGCATCCGCCGGCTCAAGGGGGACAAGCGGCCGATCATCGGTGCGGCCGACCGCTTGAGCGTGCTGGAGGAACTCGAGAGCATCGACTATCTCATCTGCTTCGACGACGAGACGCCCCTGCGGTTGATCGAGAAAATCACTCCCGACGTGCTGGTGAAAGGGGCGGATTATCTCAAGGAACAAGTCGTCGGATGGGAAATCGTCGAAGGATATGGCGGGCGCGTGGCGCTTGCGCCGCTGGTGGATGGACGCAGCACGTCCGCCGTCATCAAGCGAATTCTCGAGGCCTACCGTTAAATTTTTGGCAGGAATCGTGAAATTCGGCGCTCCCGGTTGTTCGGATGCAGGTTACTCTTTTTTCAGTGGATGACCATTGTATCTCTTGAAAGGAGACGTATTGGAATGGCTACAAGCAATGAATCCGGACCGTCCCAGGCCGATCTGCGGGACAAGGCATCACAGGTCGGCGAAAACATCCGCGATCTTGGTGGACAGGTGCGCGACGCAGCTCGCGAAAAATACGAATCGCTCAGCGGCGAGGCGAAGGCCTATTACGAGCAGGGCCGCGACATGGCGCAGGAGTGGGAAGACGGCCTGGAGACGTATGTTCGCGAGAAGCCGCTGCAGGCGGTGCTGATTGCCGCCGGCGTCGGTCTGTTGCTGGGCGCACTTTGGAAGCGCAGTTGAGCGACTGGAGTTTGTATGCCGCAGGACACGCGCTTTGATGAGCCGGTTGCCGCGTCGCGAGGCGTCGGCGACGGCGCCGACGGCAATGGCGCGGGCGCCGGTGAATCCGCCGCCGACGCGCTGCGGACCGCATGGGCTCGGATTGCCGAGCTGCCGGCCTTCGCCCGCTACTTTCTGGCCGCCAAGATTGACCGTCTGAAGCTGACGATCCGTCAGTACGTGATGCTGGCGGCTCTTGGCGTGCTGGCGCTGCTCGCCGCGGCGAGCGCGGTGATTACTGCCATCGTGCTGGTTCTGCAGGGAATCGCCGGCGGTCTGACGGTTCTCTGCGGCCACGGGGCGTGGATCGGAGATCTGCTTTGCGGCATCATCGTTCTGGGCGCGGTGGGGATCAGCATTCGCATCCTCGTCACACGCGTCACCAAACTGAGTCGCGAATCAACGGTGCTTAAGTATGAAAGCGACGACCTTAAAGAATCCCTCAGCTCCGACGATGGCGCCACGCCCCAGGCAGACGCCGGCGTCCACTGAAGCGGAATATCTCGATGCGCAGGCAAAGCAAGCGCAAGCGGCAATGTGCGCCAGGATCAGCGAGATCAAGACCGAGTTGAGACATGGGCTCAGCCCGCTGCGATGGGCGCACGATCACCCCTGGCTCGCGCTCGCCGCCTCCGCGGCGGGTGGTTTCGCTACGGCAACTGCGCTGATTCCCTCGAAAGAGCAGCAAGAGCTGGCGCGGCTGCGGCGTATTCAGGAGGCGCTGCACCCAGCGCCCAAGCCCGCGCCCGACCACAAGGATTCCAAGAAGAGCGAGGCGAAGGAGGTTGCCATCGGCGCACTGCTGCTGCGTCAGATTATCGGACTGATACGTCCCGCGATTGTGAGTCTGCTCAGCGCCGCCCTCACCGCGCGTCCCAAGCCTTCGGAACCGAATCCCCAGGCCGCTCCCGCGATCGATCCGAGCGATCGTGCGCCGATCCCCCCTCTTTGAGCGCAGTCTTTGCCCAGAATGCGCCTATATCGGCCAACGGACTGTCGCGCTCCAAGTTTTTCATTGGTTCCCCCGGATGGTTGGGGTAGCTTTCATTTCTTGCGGGTGCAGACCGGGACAATCAGCACGCCGACGCCCGATAACGCCGCCGATCGCTCAAACTGTCCAGAAGGCTTTTCGCCATGCATTCCCGTGGTCGTTCGATCGCTCGCACCGCTCTGCTGGTTGCAGCGCTCTTGGGCTCCGCTTTGATGACTTCCGATTCATCCGCCCGCCAGTCAAGCGGCGCGGCGCGATCGGGCGCAATCGCGGGGTTGCGGCCCGAAGTGCGCTTGCGAAAACTTCATCTGGTCCGTCCGGATTTGATCCCATATCCCATCGAATACGAATATTACTGCTGATCCGCAGTGCATATTCACTTGAATCACTTCCCTTGGCCGATAAGATGGGGGCCGTTGGGGCAGGGCGCGGCCAGCAGTAATCTGGGTCAGTGCCTTCGTTTCTCAAACCGCGCTTCTGATCGGGCCGTGAAGCCGGTGCAAGCTCTCTCACGGCACGCCCATAAAAAGGAGTTTCACAGTGGCGACCGATAATCTTCCCTCTTCGCAAACAACTTCCGCGGCAGTCAGCCTCTTCCAGAAGGCGCATGGACGCATGACGACGATCCAGCGCATCGATGAGCAGGTGGCCGCCCTTCAGGACCAGCGCCGCAAGCTGCAGGATGAGCTTCGCGCGGTCCAGGCGCTGATCAACGAAGAATTCGAGCGCGTGATGAGCGGCTCTTCGATGGAGTCGCCCAACCGCATGCTCGCGCACATGGCCGAAACGCAGCGCCCTGAAGACACCGACACCGAATCGCAAGAGCCTCAGGAAGCGGTTGCCTGAAGCGCTGTCTTGAAATCATAAGCTCAATATCGTTCACTGGGGGCATGGCGGCAGTGAATGAGGGCTCCCCCACGCTCGCAGCGCAGAACGGCTCTTCACAAGCTCCGCGCGCCGCGGAGAAGCGCGGTCTTCTGCTCTGGATCGCGCTCTACAAGATCATCAAGGCCTCTCTGACTCTCTGCGCTGGCATTGCCACGCTGCATCTTCGTCACCGCGATCTGACGGAAATGGCCCTGCATCTCGTGCATCGCCTGAACATCGCCCCCGACAGCCGCACCGCCACCTGGCTTCTGGTTCGCGCGCTCCACATCAATGATCGGCAATTGGGAATCCTCGGCGCGGGACTTTTCCTCTACGCCGCTCTCTACTTCATTGAAGGGATCGGACTCTATCGGGAGAAGCGGTGGGCCGAGTGGCTCACCGCCGTCTCCAGTTGCCTGCTCCTGCCACTGGAGATCTACGAACTGTATCATCGGCCCAACTGGTTCAAGGTCGGGCTGCTGGTGACCAATGTCGCGGTCGTATTTTATCTGCTCTGGCGGATCGATCGTGAGCAACGAGCCGAGCGAAACCGTACGTTCGCCGCTCCGGCGATGGCAAACCGCCCACTGAAGCAGGGACCCATGAACCCTGAACCCTGAACCCTGAACCCTAAACCCTGAACCCTGAACCCTGAACCCTGAACCCTGAACCCTGAACCCTGAACCCTGGACCCTGAACCCTATTATCTTATTGCTTTCCCTCTCCCAGCAGCGGCAACTGCACGCTGACGCTCTGATCCCGCCCGTCATCCAGACCCGGCGCGGCGCCGACAAACTCACGATCGACCTTGCGAACCTGCCGAACCGGCGGATGCTCCACCGCCAGGCGATCCGGCGCGCCCGGCCCGTCGTGCCGCTTGAGCACGTGATAGTACTGATCCCGCTGCGCCGGCACCCAGCCGCTGTCGCGAATCAGCCGGCAGATTTCCCGCTCGCTGAGCTTGTACGTCGTGCCCGCCGCGCTGACGACGTTCTCCTCCATCATCACGCTGCCCATGTCGTTGGCGCCAAAGAACAACGCAAGCTGCCCCACTTTTGGCCCCATCGTCACCCAACTGCTTTGCAGCGACGCGAAGTTGTCCAGAAACAGCCGGGCCACCGCCAGCGTCCGCAGATATTCCTGCGCCCGGCCATGCGAACCACGCGACCGCGCAGGATATCTTCGTTGGTCGAATCGTCATACGGCCCGTACACATCCGGATCCCATTCCTTCGCGCGTCCCAACGGCGTGTTTTCCCGCTGGAAAGGCCAGTGGATGAATGCCGCATAGCGGCCGGCCGGTACGTGTCCTCGCTGTCCATCCCAGGGTGATTTGGCAAAGACACCCGGCCAACGTGATTGACAGTGTTGCTCGACGTCCGCCACCCCGTGAAAGCGATCAAGACTGATCGCGTAATCCTGCATGTCGCGCAGGGCGGCCATGTGCTCGACGCGCTCGCGCACAAACTCGATATGCCCGATGAGCATCGTCGCGGAGGTATTGAGGCCCTCCTCGTGCGCGACGCGCATCACGCGCAGCCAGTCGTCGCCGCTGCACTTGCCGATCCCGATTTTGCGCCGGACGCGCGGCGTAAAGATCTCTCCTCCGCCGCCGGGGATCGTGTCGAGCCCCGCCGCGTGAAATCGCCGGATGATCTCGCGTACATCCAGATTGAAGAACCGCTCAAACTCCACGAACTCCGGCGGCGAAAACGCGTGAATGTGCACCGTCGGAAAGTTCGTCTTGATGAACCGCAGCAAATTCTCGTAATACTCAATCGGCAGCGCGTCATTCATTCCGCCTTGCATGAGGATCTGCGTTCCGCCGATCGCGACCAGCTCGCGAATTTTCTCCCCGATCTTCTCGTAAGTCAGCGTGTAGCTGTCGGCGTCTTCATGATCGCGGCGAAATGCGCAGAACGTGCATTTGGCGGTGCAGACATTCGTGTAGTTGATGTTCCGGTCGATGACGTAGGTGCGATAGTCCTCCGGATGCATCCGCCGGGTGACCGCCAGCGCCCATTCGCCCAGATCTTCAAGCGAGGGATGCGCGTACAACTCAATAGCCTGCGGCTCGGTCAGCCGGGCTTTGCCTTCGATGACCGGATCGATGTCGAACGAGAGCGTTGCCATGCGATTGAAAGTTTATGGAATGACCGGGGGAATTGCGAAGGTTGGACGTGTTTCAGGCGTTTTGAAACGCTGGCGCGGTCGGGAAACCCAAGCGCCTCTGGTGCTTGCGCCGTAGGGTTGAGTTTTGCGGTGGTGGCGTCGTGGCGAACTTCAGTCAAGAAACCCACGGTGCAAGCACCACCGAAGGGTCGGGGAGAAAGCAATTTCTTCGAACATCCGCCCCTATACCGCCAGCGGCCGCGCCGCCGTTTCCCCTGCCGCTCGAATGGCATCGCGGGTGCTGCGGGCGATCCCAGCGGGGTCGAGGCCGACTTCGATCAACTGCTCGGTGCGGGTGGCGTGCGCGATCATACGATCCGGCATCCCCAGCCGCGTGAGAGCAGAGGTGGGAAGATTGTGCGCCACGGCATATTCGGCCACGGCGCTGCCGAAGCCGTTTTGCAGGGAATGATCTTCAATTGTCAGCGCCGGATGACCCGGCTTGAGAACGCGCGAGAGCATTTCTCCATCCACCGGCTTGCAGAATCGCGCATCGATGACGCCAACGTTCAACCCGTCGGCGCTCAACTGGTCTGCCGCCATCATGGCGTTCTGCACCAGCGCGCCATAGGCAATGAGCGTCGCGTCGGTCCCTTCGCGGAGCACCCGACTCCTGCCGACGGTCCATTCCTCGGCCGCGGCCGACCGCAACGGCTCATCAATGATCTGATCGAAATTGGCAGCCGGGACATTGTCGCGCGGATAGCGAACGGCGCTGACGGTTTCCAGCGAGAGCGCCAGCCGCAGCGAGCGGTTCAGTTCCGCCTCGTCGCTGGGCGCCATCAGCACCATGCCGGGGAGAGGACGGAGAAACGCCTGGTCCATAAATCCGTGGTGCACAGCGCCGTCGTCGCCGACAAAACCGGCCCGATCCATGCAAAAGCAGACCGGCAGCGCATTGAGCGCGACCTCCTGCCAGACCTGATCGAACGCCCGCTGCATGAATGTGGAATACACCGCCGCGAAGGGGCGAAGCCCCGCCTTGGCCATGCCCGCGGCCATTCCCGTAAGATGGCTCTCGCAGATGCCGGTATCGAAGTAACGGTCAGGGAACTTCGGTTCGAAACGACTGAGCCCGGTGCCGTCCGGCATCGCAGCCGTCAGCGCCACGACCCGGCTGTCGCGCTTCGCCAGGTCGATCATGGCGTCGGCAAAAGCCGTAGTCCACGACTTGCCCGAGCTCTTGTTGAGCGTGACCCGGCATCCCTCGACCTGAAACGCGGACGGGCTGTGAAACTTCGTGGGCTCGTTGGCCGCCACTTCGTATCCCTGCCCCTTGATCGTCTTAATGTGGAGGAGCACCGGCGACTGCACGTGCTTGATCTCCGCCAGCGTTTGAATCAGACCCGGCAGATCGTGACCATCCAGCGGGCCCAGGTATTTAATGCCGAGCCCTTCGAAAATCTGGATCGGCCACATCGCACCCTTGAGCCCGTCGCGGAAGGCGTGCCACGCCCCTTCGATGGTTCGCTCCACGTTATGAGGCAGGTGATGAACGATCTTGGTCGCAAATCTCTTGGCTTCTTCGTACGTCTCGCTCACGCGGACGCGCTCGAGGTACTGGGCAAAAGCGCCTTGCGGCTTGCTGATGCTCATGCCGTTGTCATTGAGAATGATCAACATCTGCCGCTTCAGCGTGCCGGCGTTGTTGAGCCCTTCAAAGGCCATTCCGTTGACAATGGACGCATCTCCAACGACTGCAACAACATGGCTTTGCCGCTCAAGGTGGTGATCTCCCCGCGCCATCCCGACAGCGGTGCTGATGGCGGTTCCCGCGTGCCCGACGGCAAAAAGGTCATAGGGAGATTCGTGGGGCGAAGGAAACCCGCCGACCGACCCCTTTTTGCGAAGCCGATCAAACTCGCCGGCCCGGCCGGTCAGCAGCTTGTGCGGATAAGACTGATGCCCCACGTCAAAGAAAAGCCGATCCGGCCCGGCGGGATACGCTCCAAAGTCATAAACATAATGCAGTGCGAGGGTAAGCTCGACAACGCCCAGGTTGGAGGCAAGATGCCCGCCATTTTTGGAAACTGCCGCGAAGATCTTTTCGCGCATTTCCTGAGCGAGCGTGTCGAGTTGAGCGATCGAAAGCTTGCGCACATCCGTGGGCGCATGAATGGAATCAAGCAAGGCCATTTACAAACCTCCGAACACTCCAGAATGTCGGATCGACGCGCCGAACAAAAGCTTCCTTGACATGAAGCGGCACCGCATCTTTCGGCGTCCGCCAGCCACATCGTCGAGCGCTTCGCCAGCGATCCATCGCCAGCATCATCGACCGTGGGGAACCCGTTGGACCATGTATTATCGGCATTTATGCCAATATTCAACGGCCGACACCCACGTTCCTGCAAGAGCGTAGCCGATCGGAAGGGCCGTTACCAGTTTCAGCGGATTTCGTCGGATGGATTGACATTGGAGCGGATGCATTCCCGCGAATGAGCCGCAATGCGTTGGCGGCGTACGTACTCGAACGACAAACACTAGAATTCCCCCCATCGCGAACATTTACTGGACGGTATTGCGGCTGACCCCGGCTCACGGCGGCCCCCGCTGCTCCTATGCAACGCATCGGATTGCCAGAAGCGTCTGATCGTCCGTCGGCGGGGCATTGGCAGCGAAGGTCGCGATGCCGGCTTGAATTTGGCTGATACACTCAGCCGGGCTGCAGGGGCGCAGTCCAGCAGCAGTGCATCAAGGCGTTCAACGCCAAACAGTTCGCGCTCTTCGCCTGTTTTGAGGGGAGCAGCGGCTTCGGTGATGCCGTCGGTGTAGAGGAGCAGGAGATCGCCGGGCTGCAGTTCCACCGACGACTGCTCGTAGCTGTGCTCTTCGAGAATTCCCAGCGGCAGGCCGCCGTGGCCGTCGAGCGAAAGAACACGCCGGTTGCGCACCAGCCTCGGCGGATTATGGCCGGCGCGGGCATAGATCAACGTGCGGGTGGGCGGATCGAGCACCGCGTAGAACGCCGTTACAAACGCTCCGCCGTGCGTGTAGGCTCGGGTGAGCCGCCGGTTCAGATAATCGAGCAACACGCCAGGCGGTGTGTGGGCGCGGGGTTGTGCGTGAGCAATGGCATGCGTGATGGCCATCAGTACCGCGGCCGGGGTTCCATGGCCCGCCACGTCGGCGATAAATAGTCCCCACCCGCCATCGTCGAGGGGGAAAAAATCGTAGTAATCGCCGCCGGCGCGGGCGCTGGTGCGGTAGTGCGCGGCCAATTCGAACCCGGCGATGGCGGGGAGCGCATCGGGCAGCAGAGAGCGCTGAATGGCGCCGACGGTTTCGAGCTCGCGGTTGAGCGACGCGAGGGCATCGGTGAGCTGGTTGCGCAGCACCAGGTTCTGCGTGCCGCGTCCAAACAGCCCGGCCTGCCAGTGGAGGGAGGGAATCTTTGCTGTATCGAATTCCATCCCCGGCTCCAGAAGCATCACCGTGACGTTGATTCCCTCCCCGTTATCGTATTGCGGCAGCGCCAGCAGCTTCTCAAAGCCTTGGAGGTAAAACCGGCCAGGGTCGTCGTCGCTGACGCGCGCGGGAAGATCTTCGATCAGAACCGGCTGATTCGCATACGCGAGCTCGCCCAACAGTCCGCCGGAAAGCATTGGCAGGCGCTCCCGCTGCGTCCAGGGATTGGGGTGTTCGGTAAACCGAGAGGATCGCGTGACCAGATAGAAGGGCGGCTCGACGTTTCGCCGGGACAACGCGACGTAATCGCCCATCTCGATCAGCTCGCCGATCCCGGTCCAGTAGACCTCGACCAGTTGGGCGGGATCGGTGACGCCGGAGATGGCTTTCATCGTCCAGTCGATGATCGCCAGTTCTTCCTGCCAGGTTCGCCGCTGCAGCATCAACGCATCGTAGCGACCTGCCGAAGTGCGCCTACCTTCCAAGCCGGAAGCTGAGAAGCGGTGGTGAGGGTTCAGGGGGTCAGGGGTCAGGGGTCAGGGGTCAGGGGTCAGGGTGTCAGGGGTCAGGGTTCAGGGAGTCAAGGTTTAGGGTTAACCCGGGTTAAGGGTTCGGGGTGTCAAGGTTTCAGTATCGCAGGTTTTCCGCTGAACCCTGAACCCTGACACCCTGAACCCCTAAACCCTAGTCCGGGGCCGGAGTAAGATTTTCCGGTGCTGAAACGCTCTCTAAATCGCCAAGCCCATGCGCAGCGGATTGGGGTGGTCAGCGGTCGGTGCGGCCCCGACCAAAGAGATGCTTCCAGCATCGCTCCATTCGCCGTTGAGCCACAAAACCGCGGGGCGCGCGATCTGCGCTTCGCGCAGCACCCCGGCAATCACGGCGGCCAGCGCAGAGGGAGAAATGTAATAGCCGCTGGCTGGTACGGGCGCGGCGGCGCACCCGACCGCCGCAAGCGACAGTTGTTCGGGTATCTGCAATCCGAACGAGTTTGCCATGTCGCGGACTGCCGCGGCGGCATCAGCGGAGTCGCAGATAATCCCGGTTGCCCTGCCGTCGATGATTGCCCCAAGCTCATGAGGGGCGCAGACTTCCACCGTCGCGTCCGCCGCATATCGCGCGGCAACCTGCCGCACGGAGTGACCCAGGAGCGAGGAATGGTGGCGCTCGACGGCAATCAGCTTGCGGTGTCCTGCAAGCAGCATCTCCCGGGCCAGCCGGGCGCCCCGAGCGCCGCGTCGAGCAGCACCGCGTGCAGCGACAGCGAGCCTGGCTCACGATCAATCAGAACCACCGGAATGTTGCGGACGGTCAGATCGCGCAGAAACGCATCGGGCGCGCACGACGCCAGATCGATCACCGCGCTGAACTGAGCGAGAAAGCTGGGCCGCAGTCCGCTGACATCGTGGGCCAGTTGATGATTCGGATTCAGAACGCCGATCGCGTCGAGCAGCGGCGAAGCAATCCCGGTCGGGTTTGTCAGCAGCAGCCAGCGGCCAAGGGCATCGGATGAATGGAGCGAACCTTTGACGAAGGTCCCGCGGCCGATGATGCGCTCGAGGATGCCTTCGGCGGCCAGGTCGGTCAGCGCTTTGCTGAGGGTCTTCGCATTGGCTTTGAAACGCGCGGCCAGGATGCGCTCGCCAGGGAGCTTTCCCTGCAACTCGCCGGAGGCGACTGCGCGGCGGATCTCCTCCCGCAGCCGCTGGAATTTATAGTTTGTTCCGGAAACGCGCGCAGCGCGCGACGTGAAATCAGAATTGGGTGCGTTCATCGCAATACCCTGCCTTCCATTGCCGGCAACCATCGCCGGTCGTGGGTCAAGTTCCGCGGCAACAACCTGCGGATACATGGACGTGCGTCAGAATAACCGGCGGGCGCTCCAGAGAGCAAGCTACAGCAAAGTGAAATTCGGGCTGACTCAGGAAAATTCCGATGATAATATCGGCTACGGAATCTAATGCCCGATCACTCGCCAATTTGGGCAGTAGTTGTCTATGTTGATATCGCTCGCAGTCGCGCGAGAGCTTTTCGCGGAGATCGAATGAAAGTTACCATTCTTCTGGGCGTGCTGGGAATTTTCTCGGCTTCGGTGCCGGCGCTCGCCAGCCCGCATGAAATTCGGCTCCCGTTGCATGACGGTCGACTGGCCTTGTCCGATCTTGCCGCGGCCGCGTGCGAGGGCGTGCATCTGCCCGCGTGGCATGCGGGGCGCGGCCAGATCGATTTGAACGGCTGGCGCGGATCCCTGTTTCTGCAGGCTCTCAACGCGTCCTGCGGAGATGGCTGGCGGATCACGATTTCCGACAACGTCCTGATGTTCCGGTTTGACTCAGAGCACTTCCCCCGCTCCGTCGAACAAACCAAGGAGACTTTGCGGACGTTTGTCGCTGCCGACAACCCGCAGGCGACTGCCGCGCAAGCGCGACGCTACGGCTTATTCCTTCCAGCGCGAGTCGACCCAGCGAAGAATCTGGTGGTGCTGATCCACGGGCTCGATTGTGACCGCTCGATGCTTCGGCCGATGGGCGCGCTGCTTGAGGAGCGCGGAGTGCAGGTTGCATATTTTTGCTATCCGGCCGATCAGGCAATCGCGGACGACGTGAAGCTGCTCGACCGGCATCTCACCGCGTTGCATGAGATGTTCAACGCCATTCGCGTTGATCTGATCGGCCACAGCATGGGCGGGCTGATCGCCCGCGCCTATGTGGAGGGAGCCGATTACCACGGCGGCGTGGATCATCTGATCATGGTCGGAACACCCAACAGCGGCTCGCAATGGGCGCGGCTGCATCTGTTGCTCAAGGCGCAAAAGCAATATGCGCTGTCGCGGACGGATCCGGACTGGCGATGGTCATGGGTCGTGACCGAGGGGCTGGGCGAAGGCGCGGGCGATTGCCTGCCTGGCTCCGACTTTCTCGATCGGCTCAATGCCCAGCCGCGCCGCGCCGGCGTGCGCTATACGGTGATCGGGGGTTCGCACAGTGCCGTCGCGACTTTCGAGTCGGAGTGGGCCCGCAGGATCGAAGGGTGGACGCCCAACTGCGCAGCCGATTGGTGGGGCGTCCGGCAGCTTGAAAATGGCCTCGAGCGCAAGGCGCAGCGACTGGCCGAAAGCACCGGCCATTCCGATGGCCCCGTCAGCGTCCGCAGCACGAGGTTGGCCGGCGTGAAAGACATGGTGATCCTTCCCGCGGACCACTGCTCGCTGTTTGTCGGAAGCGAACAATCGCCGCCCGCGGCGCTGCCCGTCATCCTCGACCGGCTGGCGGTATCAACGCCCGCGCGCTGATGCGGGCGCCGCGCTGCCGCGACTGTACCGCCCCTTTTGAAATTCGGTGATTCGGGGTTAACGCGACGCGATCCCGGCCCGCGCAATGAGCCCGGCGACAAGTCGCTCGGCTGTGCGCTGGCGCGACTCTGGCGCGCCACGGCGGGACTAATCGAACTCAAGGGGGTGCAGTCGTCGCGCCAGCGCGCAGCCGAGCGACTTGTCGCCGGACTCATTGCGCTGCCCCCTCTGCTTCCGCAGGTCAATGATGCGGCCGTGGCGGCCCGGTGTACAAATCCACGTAAAAATAGAGCAAATCTTTGCCGGCAAGATTTCGCGTGTGATCATGATGAAAGCGGAATTTCTCGAATAATCGGACTGCCGGCTCGCGTTCGATGAACGTGTCCAGCGTGATCTTCGAATATTCACACTCCTGGCAGAACGCCAACGCCCGCTCCAGCAGTGCGCTGCCAATCCCGCGACGGCGGTAGCGTTCAGCAACCCGCAGCCGGCGGATTTCGCCAACGCTTTCATCGTTATGCTGCACCGCCACCATACCCACGATCTGACCATCCGACTCGGCCACCCAGACGTGATTGCCCGAGTGTTCCATGTAAACACCCTGGATGTCATCGATGTCCAGACCGGTGTCGTTTTCCGCAAGCTTTTTTCCGCCGAGCAGCGCGTCGTGGTAAAGCATCTTGCAGGCATCCGCGTCTTCCGGTCGGAAGGAACGGATCGACCACGTGATGTCGGAGCCGGGAGCCATGCCGAGATTGTAGGCAGGAACAATTCGGCCGCGATGAAGAAGTGGTGGTAGTCGGCAAGTGCGAAGGACTAGAGTCGCCGGATGTTCGCAACTCACACGCCAACGCCCAAACCGACAGGCCCCTGACGGCCGATGATCGTGTCGGCGACCTGATTCAGTCCGACCACAACTTCTACGCTTCCAGACGGCGAATGATCACGCCGGTCATGTCATCCAGTTGCAGCTCGCCCGCCGCAAACCCCTGAATGTCGGCGTAGAGCTGCCCGAGCAGTTCGGCCGCCGGCCGATTCTGGAAATTCAGTACCGTCTGCATGACGCGTGTTTTGCCGAACAGTTGGCGTTGAGAATCGCGATATTCATAGAAGCCGTCGGTGAGCAGCGCGAGGCAGTCGCCCGGCTCGAGCATGATGCAGTGCGGGCCATCGGTCTCGGCGCCTGCGAGGACGCCCAGCGGCGGCATCGACGACGCGAGCCATTCAAACCGCCGATCCTTCGCGTGGAAATGGAGCAAGGGGCCCTGCCCGGCGGAGTGATAGCTGACTCGATGCCCGACCGGGTCGAGGATGCCAAGGAACGCGGTCACGAACCGGCTCGAGCCCAGGTCCTGATGAAGTTGCGCATTGACCTGCCACAACAGATCTTCCAGCGATGCATCCAATCGAAGGCCGATGCGCAGCATCGATCGCACCTGTGTGACCGACAGCGCCGGCCCGATGCCGTGGCCGGTCGCATCAGCAAGGAGAATGAAGACGCGGGGCCCGGCGGCCAGCGTCAGCAGATCGTAAATGTCTCCCCCGGTCTGTTCCGCCGGAACGGACATTGCCGCCAGATCGTACCCGGCGCAGACCGGCAAATGCTCGGGAAGAACATCCATCTGAATCTGCCGCGCAACCGCCAATTCCCGTTCGGTTTTGGCTCGCTGTTGCAGCAGCTCTTCGCGCTCTCTCAACCCCTCGGACATCTGATTGAAGCTGCTCGCCAGTGTTCCCAATTCGTCGCGGCGCTTGATGAGAACGGGGGTATCAAAGCGGCCCGCGGCGATCCGCCGGGTTCCGGCAACCAACTCCCGGATCGGCCGCGAGATCGTCCAGGCGATCGCGCGGCAGGCAACGATCGCGATGCAGCAGGCGATGAGGGTCGTCAACAGGATATATCGCTGCAGCGCGTGCAGCGGCGCGAGCGCCTGGTCCAGTGAACCGGCAAGAACCACTTTCCCGTCCCGAACCTGGCCGCGGAGATCGACGGATTGTCCCACAAACCGATCGCCCGCCAGATCGAAGGTCACGAGGTTCACCTCCGGGCGGTCAGATTTGCCACTGTCAATTCTGCGGGTCATCCCCGACGGATTGAAACGACCGCATACCGTGTCTGCCGGGTCCGACGAGCCGCATGCGACGACTTTTTGATCCAGGACAAACCACGCCTCCAACGGGATGAGCGTCGACCCCGGCGCGGGATGCTCCGCCAGGAGTTGGCCGCGCACCCAGTTGTCGTCGATGCGGAAGCCGACGAAATAGGCGTGCGTGGGCGGTTCATCGAGCTGCTCCTGGAGCGGTATCCCCATTGTCATAAAAAGTTTTCCGTCGGCCGAAACATAGCGAATGACTGGTCGATTCCTCGAACCGATCACCTCGTCCACCGGCCAATTGGTGACCTGTTCGCTCAGGAGCTTTTCGAGCCGGCGATCGGCGCCGGGCACCGCTACCAAAACCACCTCATGCGCGAGATTCGTCAGCACGTGGAACGCGGGCGCCGCGCCCTGGCTGGCCAGTTCCGTTTGCACGTCACGACCCAGCACCTCCTCGCCGAGTTGCGCGCGTGCCGCCGCGCCGGCCGGGTCATCGGCGGCCTGCAGCAGCGACCTTGGCTCGGGATCACCCAGCATCGCCCGCACCACGTGACTGAACTGCTGATAATTCGCGTCGAGTTGCCGGAGATAACGGTTGATCGTCAGCGAGATGAGTTCGTTGGCATTGTCGGATTCATATTGCGTGACGCGACGCGTGACGATCCATGTGACCATCGCAGAAGAGCCGATCGTGATCGTCAGCATCAGCAGGAGGATTTTGGTGCCCAGCCGCATGATGAGAGCGTTCCCCGACGGAGGGATTCAACGGGATGAAATCTTCGGCAAGTCGTTCACGCCGACTTTCGCCGTGGCAATCGTGACCTGATCGGCGGTGAGGACAACGGGGAACCGGCGTCCGGGCAACCGAGGATGCCAGGTGCCGACGATATATCGGCCGGGTATCAGTCCCTCGAACTGGATGGTCTTGCCGGATGTCGTGAGCCGAACCCACGGCGAGGGAGCTGCATAAACACGCGCCACCGGTTCGCCCACCGAATCGGTCAGCACGTCGATCAGGCCCGCGGATTTGACGGTGTACGAGGCACTGGCGCCGGGCGCGATCCGCCCGAGGTCAAAATCATTCCCATCAGAAACGCTGTAAAAATCCGCGGGATCGCCGCTCGTGTTGTGCAGCACGATTCGCTGCCCGACACTGACGGCCGCGGCCACCCCACGGGCAGCGCGCCGGGGATCGACATCGATCGAGGAAGTGATGGCCCCCGAAGAGCTTGTCGCAATGAAGTTCGCCGGTTCCAGCCAGACCACGATGCCCGGGAGCCTGGCATAGTTTAACACTTCCATTCCCGGAGTGACCGGCGGATCATCTGATTCTATCGCCTCGGCCGCTTCAGGAGGCAGCCCGCTCTTGGGCTCCGCGACGACTTGCAATCGCAGCACCGCGGTTGGCGGACCCGAAGCCGCCGTGTCGCCGGGCCGATTCGAAGTGCAACCGGCTGCGATCAAGGCAAGGCTCAGCAGCGTTCGAGGTACGCTCATTTTTCGTCCAGTTGCAGATCCTGCTCACACCGTTTTCCAGCTTCCACCACGACGGCGGCTTGCGCCTCGTGAAATCGCCGCCGCCGTTGCCAGGTCGCGACGACCCATCGCCCATCCGGCACGCTGTTGATCTGGTACTTCGGATCTCCTCCGTTGCCATCCCGCGCGACGACGCAGAAATAAGGAGTAGGCGCTACATAAATCGCGCCGTCCATCTGGCGATGAACTGAACAATACACCAGCACCGCGCCCGGCTTGTCGAACGTCACGGAGCGGAAATCTCCCGGCTTGTACAGGCCAAGGTCAAACTGCCTGGCGGGGGAATTCGAAAAAACATTGTGCTCGATCAGCCGGTTTTCGTCGTTCACGAAATCGACGGTTTGACCCACGCAAACCACAACGAGCGCGGGGCTGAATGTCGCGCCCTTCTGTGACACCTTCACCGCCTGCGCCGGTGCCGCGATTGACTGATGTTCGCCGGGCGAAAGGTAGATGACGATTTGGGATGTGACGGCTCCTGCCGGCAATTTGATTGTGCCGGTTACGCTGCCGCTTGGCTGCGTCGTGGGCTGTGTTGCTTGTGCAAAGAGCGGATCGCTTGCGATTGCAAGCGAATAGAATGCGACAATCGTAGGGAGCCATATCTTCATAGCAGGCATTTTGCCTCCGGACCGTACTCGAAGCTATCTGAGCGAACAAGCCTTTTTCGCCATTTGGCGAGCGGGGCGTGCGCGAAGTTCCAGGCAAGCCCTTGTGGTGCATTTCATTCGTGGTTATGCGGCAGCGGGGCTCGTCGAAGCTCTGACTGGCGATCACCATTCCGAACAAGCCGGCTTCGTGGCACTTTTGAAATAACTTAAAGCCTGTCAGTATCGATCAGAATTCGCCCATATCCATTCTGCTCCAGCCACCAATATGTGAAGTGCTTGGAAAGCCAGCTGGCGGCACGCTCGGTCGCCAGATCCCGATGCCGGGAGGTGAGGAGGATGGGAATGCCAAACTTGGCCTCAATGGCGTCCAGCAGTCCGCAGACGGCGTTGGGATGGACATCGGATTGGATTTCATCCGTGTCCCAGCCACGCTTGATGTCTTCGTACGAAGCCTCGATGAGGATGGCTTTCCAGCGAAAAGTCGCCAGCCGTGAGCAACAGAGCAGAAACCGCTGGCGACTCGTGACGGTGCAGTCGACCATGTCGGCCAGACTCTTGCGTTCCAACGCGAGCAGATTTTCCATGCCTTCAATTGAGTAGTCCCCCGTCTTGAGGGCAACCCGCCGCTCGCCGGCGATCCAGTTGCGATGATTGGCGAATAAAGGCAGAGGGAGTTGTTCGCGGGTGTCTACCAGCACGACGGGTTTCGGGATGCCGGCGCTGCGGATGATGTTCCCGCCGTCGCGCTGTACGCGGAGGCGGGCGGCGGTCGGGGAGAAGAAGCCGAAATTCTCGCGCGGATTCAGGGGTTCGTGTTCTATGCAGGTGGCCATGCGGGTCTCCTTGCTGACCTATATATCAAACAGCTTTTCGATATCCCTTTTGCGAATCGTCTTTAGCAAGTCGCGGACCTCTTTCAGCAGGCCTTCTTCCTCAACATCGAAGGTCTTGGCTCAAACTTTATCTTTGAGCGGGATTTTCCCGAATGCCACATGTCCGGTGTGAATTGGGTGAGTTTGTTGAAGCCGCAGTAGCCGTTCTTCGAGCCTCCGCAGTTCATCCTGCGCTTTCTGATAATCTGTCGAATTGCCGATCATCTATCGCCGTCTATTCTACCGGTCGACTCGGGCCGCGTTCAGCTATCAGTTCCATTGATCCATCGGAACGCACGCTCACAAACCAATACCGCGCCGTTTGCTCCAATGCGGCCGGGCGTGCCGCCTCATATTGATTACGTCGGCTCAGGATGGGAATTTCTCCCGCCTCGGTCGATCCGGACGGTTCGGTCATGCGCGCCATGTTCATCGTGGAACCCGGCGACGACAAGGGAACACCTCGGTGCGGACAAGAATACGTAAAGCCGCTTCTGGTGCTCACCGGACAGGAATACGACGACATCCGATTTGCAGAACTGATGTCTCGATTGGAAGAGACCTTGGACGCAAAGTATGGGAAGCGGCCGGACGCTATTTTTTTCGGTCCGGATGGGACCGAAGAGAAGTTGTTTTGAGCGCTCTCTCATCCGAAAATGAACGAGTGGCGCTGACAGTAAGCCTCTCAGCGAAACATTTCCACGAGCGTCGCGGAGACGCGGGCCGCCGCAGCGGCATCGAGATTTCCCAGGCGCTTGGCGAGTCGCGATTTGTCGATTGATCGAATGTGATCCAAAGCGATTTGACCCTGTCTTCCCGCAAACTTGCAACTCACCCGATACGGGAAATGGCGGATAGTGGAAGTAAGCGGCGCGACGATCACCGTACGAACCAGATGATTCATCACGTCGGGCGAAACCACCACGCATGGCCTCGTCTTCGCCATCTCGCTGCCTGTTGTCGGAGCGAGCGGGACGAGATAAACGGCGAAGCGATCCGCTACCACGTCCACTCCTTTTCATCGAACTTGCCCGCCAGCGGCGCGTTGAGCCACTCATCGTCCACATCCTCTCCGTGTTCCGACAATGTCCGTTTGATCTGCTCCTCCCAGCCGGCTCGCGGCGCGTTCTCGCTGGCGGAACGAATGATAATCTGATTATCGCGTACGGCGATCTCAACGTCCGTGGCAAGGCCGGCTTGTTCGATCACCGCCTTGGGAAGCCGGACACCCCGCGAATTGCCGATTTGCACCAGTTTCCCCTTCACGTGCTTCTTCGCTGAAAGCATCGGTTTTGCGGGCCTTTTCGCGGATTTCATAATCACATTGTAATTACGCTCTCATGCCAGTGTCAACCTCCGCGTATCGCGGTCGAGTTGCTCCTGCTGCTCTTTGTTCAATTCTATAGGCATATGTCTGCCTCACTCGCGGCCGTAACAGATTATATCAGGCTCCGTGTGGGCGCCCGCCGGTTGAGCAATCGAGCGGCGACAAGCCGCTCGTCGATATCCTGATTCCGGGCGTCACCGATGAGCGACTTCGAAAAATGTCAGTTGATCCGTTACCGTGTCGAGCAGCGCAACCGTCTTTTGGCGAGCGCGGTGAAGCGCCCCGGATTGATGATGCGTGTTCGGCCGACTCGGTCATCGAGGCGGACGTGAGTATGGCCGTGCAGCAGATAGTCGTGGCGCTGCGCCGATAAAAGCCGCTGGCGAAGCAGGTCATCGTCCCCATGCAGAACCGCGACGCGCTTTCCCGCCAATTCGAGGTCGGCGAAGACGCCGTGGCAACCGACCCCGATCATGCCGGCGTACCGTTCAAGTTCGTCCCGGTTCCAGTCGGTGTTGCCGAAGACAAAAGCCGCTTTCAGCCCCGCGAGTTGATCCAGAACCTTCTCGCTTCCGACGTCGCCGCAGTGGATGAAGTATTCAGCGCCGCGCTTCTGAAGCAGCGCGACGGCAGCAGTCGTGATTTCGACGTGATCGTGCGTGTCGCTGAGAATTCCGATAAGCATGAGACAGGGTTCAGGGGTCAGGGTTCAGGGTTTGGGGTTCAGAGTTGTGAGCAGACTCTTCGCCTGGCTCCTTGCTGAACGCTGAAAACGATTCCATACACCAAATAGCTGCGCAGAGCGCTTAAATGCCACAGCCATGGCGGAAATTGCTGCCGGCTGACGGCAAACGGAAGTTGATCGATTGCGGTCGACATTGCGGCCGGGTCCAGTCCGCGGAAGGTTTTGCCCTCGGCGACGAGCGTACGCATCAGGCCGGGCAAGTGGTCGGGAGGGACTTGCCGGAGTTGCGGCAGCGTGTCGCTCGAAACAACATCATTGATGAGGATTGCCCGCCCGCCGGGGGCAAGAAGGTCCAGCATGAGCCGCAGGTGATGGGCGATCGTGGCCGCCCGCTCCTGGGCAAATCGCAGATGACCGGCGCCCAACCGGCTTCGCACGCCGGCGATGAGCTGCGACAGCACACAGGAAGAAAGCACGATATCGAACCGTCCGATCCGCTCGCACAGCCGCGCATCGGCCGTGAGATCGATCGGTGCATGGCGAAACACATTGGGTGCGTCGGCGGTCCGCTGCCGAACCGCGGCTGCCTTGAGGGCGGCGGCATCGATGTCGAGCAGGTGAAGCTCGCCGACCCGGTCGCGAAGAAATCGCAGATCCAGATCGTTGCAGTTGCCGGCTCCCAGCGCGCACAAGCGCGTGGCTGGCGATTCGAGCAGCAGCGGATGCTGTTGCGGAAGGTGCCGGAGGATCAACTGCTCGATCTGGTCGCGATGGGATCGAAAAAGCTCCCATTGTCCGCGGGTGCTGAGGTTCAGTTCCTCGCTGCGAACAGTGCTGTTGTAATTACCGTCCCCGGTTGGGTTGGAAACGAACGAGATCTGGCGTGGCGCGAAAATCGGCGGCTCAAGAATCATGAATCTCCCCTTGTGCCGGAGCCGACGGGGCGGGCAGACGTTTGTCGTCCCTCATGATTTCCGCCACATACGATTTGATCCGGTCGTCGCTCATGAGCTGGCTCATCAGCACCCGGCGGTATCCGGTCGAGCGCATGGTTTCCTTCAGTGCGTCCGTGCGTTCCTGCTTGAGCTTCTCGTTTTGCGAGTGCAGCGCCTCTTCCAGCGCCTCGTTCTCCATCAGCAGGGCGTACATCGCGTCCGACTTCTTGCTTCCGGAATTAAAGAGCCCGCCAAAGCCGGCCGCCTTTTTGCGATATTCTTCGACGCGCGTCGTCAAGGTTGCGACCTGCTGCTTGAGAGATTCATTTTCGGCCTTGGCAACGCTGAGTTCCTGCTCGTAGAGCGTCTTGAACCCTTTCTGGGCGGTAAAGAGATCCTGCTCCTTCTGACTGACCAGTTTTGCCGCCGAGCGGTCGCCGAACCACTGCCCGACGCGGTAGCCGATAAACAAGAGCAACACGCCGGCACAGGCGTACACGATCACTTCAAGGGTTTGATTGGGAATGTGAGGCATGGCGGCATCCTAACCGATGGTTTTGCGTCTGACAGCCTCCGAGAGATGATGGCTCCAATAAAAACTGCTATCCTGTGCTGAGTCCACGCGAAAACGGCGTCGCGGGAAATCGCGGCGATCATAGGTCCGCCAGAACCCCGCAGGGCGTTCGCGAAAAAAAACCTAGGCTTAAGAACCAGCGCGCTCGGACGCAGCTTTCACCAGCGCTTCTACCGACATAAGATACGCGGGTCTGCTTACGCGTTCAGAAAGGCATATTTCGTGCGGCTTCCGTTTCTCGAACTTGTCAAACAACGGGTCGTCGTCCTCGACGGCGCCATGGGGTCCAATCTGCAAGTCCGCGATCTGCACCTCGAACGCGACTGGCTCGGGCAGGAAAACATTTCCGAAGTGCTCAATTTCAGCCGGCCGGATGTGATTCAGGAAATCCACGAGGCATTTCTCGAAGTCGGTTGCGATGCGGTCGAGACCAATACCTTCGGCGCCAACAAGATCGTGCTGGCCGAAGCGGAAATGGCAGACCGCGTCTATGAAAACAACAAGGCGGCGGCGGAAATCGCCCGGCGGGCGTGCGACAAGTTTGAATCGTCGTCCCGCCCCAAATATGTGATTGGCTCGATCGGGCCGGGCACGAAAATTCTGACGCTCGGGCACACCACCTGGGACGTGATGGAAGACAGCTACCACGAGCAGGTGCGCGGACTAATCGCCGGCGGCGCCGACGTGCTGCTGATCGAAACGCAGCAGGATATGCTGGTGATCAAATGCGCGGTGGCGGCGGCCAATCGCGCGATGGCCGAGGCGAAGGTCCGGCTCCCCATCATGGTGCAGGCCTCGTTTGACCTGAACAACGGCCAGAACATGCTCACCGGCTCGGAGCCGTCCGCGTTCGTCGCGACGTTCGTGCCGTTCACGGAGATCGACTGCCTGGGTCTCAACTGCGCGTTCGGCCCATACGAACTGACCGAAACTATGCGTTACATCGCCGCGAACTGGCCGCGGTTGGTCAGCGCACTGCCGAACGCAGGCTTGCCGATCATGGTGAACGGGAAGAGCCAGTTCCCGATGACCCCGCCCGACTTCACCAAGGGCGTGCTGCGCTTCGTGGAGGAATTCGGCGTCAATATCGTTGGCGGATGCTGCGGGACGATGCCGGAGCATCTGAAGATGCTGGTTGACGCGGTTCGCGACAAGCAGCCTGCGAAGCGGAACGTCATCGTCAAGCCGGAGATTTCTTCAATCGTCTCCGCTTCCGATATCCGCCAGGACAACAGCTACCTGATTGTTGCCGAGCGAACCAACACCAACGGCTCGCGGCAGTTTAAGCGTTTGCTGCAGGCCGACGATTGGGACGGTCTGGTTTCGATGGCGAAGGACGAAGTGCGCGAAGGATCTCACGCACTGGACGTCTGCGTGGACTTCGTCGGCCGCGACGGCGTGCGCGACATGGCCGAGGTGATCCGTCGTTATGCGAATGCGATCCCCGCTCCCTTCATGCTCGACAGCACGAATCCCGCCGTGATCGAGGCGGGGCTGAAGCTCGCGGGCGGCCGCTGCATCATCAACTCGATGAACCTCGAGGATGGCGAGGAACGCGTCGCCCAGATGTGCGCCATCACCAAAAAATACGGAGCCGCGATCGTCGCCGGCACTATCGACGAGGACAAGCTCAACGCGATGGCCCGCACCGCCGAGCGGAAGATCTCCATCGCCAGACGCATTCGCGACCTGGCGGTCGACAAATACGGTCTGCGCGATGAAGACATCATGTTCGATCCGCTGGTGCTGCCGATTTCCACCGGCATCGAAGAGGATCGTCGCAACGCTCTGGAGACCATCGAGGGCACTCGGCGGATCTCGCGAGAACTTCCCAAATGTCACACCGTCGTCGGCCTTTCCAATGTCAGCTTCGGGCTCAAGCCCGCTGCGCACGTCGTGCTCAATAGCGCCTTCCTGCACGAGCTGCGCGAGGCGGGCCTCACCGGCGCGATCGTTCATGCTTCGAAGATTCTTCCGAAAAACCGGATTCCCCAGGAACAATGGGACGCCGCGCTCGATCTCATCTACGACCGGCGGCGCGAGGGCTTTGACCCGCTCACGCATTTCATTGGCCTCTTTCCGGACGTCGGCGCGGAGACGGCGGCTGCCAAGCCGGTCGACGATAATCTCCCGATCGAGGAGAAGCTCAAGAAGCACATCATTGATGGCGAAAAGCGCGATCTGATCAAGCATCTCGACGAAGCCCGGCTTACCTACACGCCGTTGCAGATCATCAACGACATTCTGCTGGCAGGCATGAAAGTCGTCGGCGACCTGTTCGGCAGCGGACAGATGCAGCTCCCGTTCGTGCTGCAAAGCGCCGAAACCATGAAAGCTTCCGTGGCTCATCTCGAGCAGTTCATGGAAAGAATCGAAGGCCAGTCCAAAGGGAAGATCGTGCTCGCGACGGTCAAGGGCGACGTGCATGACATCGGCAAGAACCTCGTCGACATCATTTTGACCAACAACGGTTACACCGTCTTTAACCTTGGGATCAAACAGCCAATTACAGAGATTCTCAAAGCCTACGGAGAACGCAAGGCAGATGCGATCGGCATGTCAGGGCTGCTGGTCAAGAGCGTGGCCGTGATGCGCGAAAATCTGGAAGAGCTCAATGCCAAGGGAATGAAAGTTCCCGTTCTGTTGGGCGGCGCCGCATTAACGCGGGACTATGCCGAGGACGATCTCGCCTCGCTCTATGGCGGCCCGCTGCTCTATTGCAAAGACGCCTTCGAAGGTCTTGCGGCGATGGATGAAATTTCCTCCGGCCGGGTGGATCAGGCGCGGGCGATTCAGCAGGAGCGGGCCAAGCGGCGCAAGACGTTGCGGGCCAATGCGGTGAAACCCAAGTCAGCCGATGCCGCTGATGTGAAGCCGGTGCCCAAAGACAATCCGGTTCCGCTCCCGCCGTTCTGGGGTCGGCGCGTGGCGAAGGATATCTCCCCCCGCGTGATTTTTCCGTACATCAACGAAGTGGCGCTCTTTCGCGGCCAGTGGGGATTCAATCAGGGCAAACTCTCGCCGGCTGACTTTGACAAGCTGACGGAGGAAAAGGCGCGTCCGGTTTTCGAGGATCTGCAGCGACGGGCGCTGGACGAAGGGTTCATCGAGCCCAAGGTGGTCTACGGCTACTTCCCCGTGCAATCGGCCGGGGATGAGCTGATCGTCTATCACACGGAGGAATTCAATGGTTGCACCTGCCATGCCGGATCGCGGCAATTGCAGCCAACGGGCCAGCCGCGCGAGTGGATGCGGTTTCAATTCCCCCGTCAGGAAGGCCGGCGGCGGCTGTGCATTTCCGACTTTTTCCGCGATCAGACCAGCGGGCAGTTTGACGTGGTCGGCTTCCAACTGGTTACTGTCGGCGATAAAGCGACCGAACTCGCCGAGAAACTTCGGGCCGCCAATCAGTATCAGGATTATCTCTACCTTCACGGCTTTGGGGTGGAGTCGGCCGAGGCGCTTGCGGAGTTCTGGCACAAGCGCATGCGGCAGGAGCTTGGTTACGCCTCCGAGGATGCGCCGGAGATCCGAAAGCTGTTTCAGCAGGGATATCGCGGGAGCCGGTATAGCTTCGGCTATCCCGCTTGCCCGGATCTGGAGCAGCGGTCCAAGATCGTTGAACTGCTTGGGCCCGATGCAATCGGCGTCGCGCTGAGCGAAAACTACATGCTTGTCCCGGAGCAGTCGACCGACGCGCTGGTCGTTCATCACCCCCATGCGAAATACTTTGACGTATGATCATCTATGATCATCCGTCACTTCCGAAGTTCAGTTGGCGGGTTTGTTCGTCTGTGATAAGGTCGACCTGCTCATGTTGCATCTCGGCGGTCCGGCCAATCACTCGGATGCACGCGCTGTGCCAGCGCCGCGGCTCGGTCCCGGCCTGCCTGATTTTCATCATGTGACATTCCCCCATCTCGCTGGCGCGGGGATCCGGCACATGGTCAACTTCGCCCCGCCATCGGCGCCGCGCCACCTCAATGCAGATGGTCCATGTTCTGACGAAGAGGAGCATTGCCTTGGATGGTTCTTTCGCCAGGCCGGGCTGCGCATCGATCATTACCGTCCCGAGACGCTCAAACGCCGGGTGACAGGGCTGCTCAGAACCCTCCAGGCGCGTTCCCTGTGTGAAGCGCGTTCCCTCGTCCAGGCCAATCTGCTGTTGATGCCCCGTGCGATGGACGCGCTCCTCATTGGGGTCACTTCCTTCTTTCGCGATCCACAAGTGATCGACTCGCTGCGCGAGCTCGCCCTTCCCGAGCTGTCGTCTCGTTGTCGCGATATGCGAATATGGGGACCAGCCTGCTCTGACGGATCGGAACTCTACTCACTTGCAATAGTGCTGGCTGAGTCGAACCTGTTGCATCGCGCCCGCCTGCTTGGAACAGACTGCCGCGCCAGCGCGGTGGTCAATGCGCGGCGCGGCACATTTACGGCCGACGCCACTGGCAGCTTGGACGCAATGCTGATCCGCCGATACTTTCGCCTGCGGGATGGATCGTGGCGCATTTCTCCCGTGCTGCAAAGCCGGATCAACTGGCGGCAGGCGGATGTGCTTCGGGAGACGGAGCCCGGGGGCTGGGACATCATTCTTTGCCGCAACCTTGCGATCTATCTGCGGCCGGCTTCCGCGATCGAACTTTGGAGGCGCCTTCGCGGCGCACTGCGGCCGGGAGGTTTTCTCGTGACAGGAAAAGCCGAACATCCGGGCGCGGCCGAAGGTTTCCGCCAGCTCGCACCGTGCCTCCATCTGCGCGAGGGGTAACCGCTTGCGTGACCGATTGGGTCCTCATCATCTCGCTCCGCCGCTGTTGATCGGCGTGCTCACGGCAACGGCGCTGGTTGCGTTCATGGCGGTGGTGCGGCTTGGGCTTCTGCCCGGGTCAGTCTTCCCGATCGGCTATGGGGTCCCCATTGTTCTTGTGGCCTACTTCCGGAGCCGCATTCTGCTCTGGAGCACCGTGGCTGCATTGACGGGGATCACATGCGTCAAACTCTTTTATTTGCACGCGGGCGTTCCCGGCTACGCGGCCTTCGGCGGGGCTACCAGCGAATTGCTCGTGGAAATAGACATGTTTTTGGTGGCGGGGATGGGGCATATCTGGATTTCGCTGCAGGAGCGCGTGGAAGCCCGCGCGGTTGAATTGGAGCAGGCCAACGCTGAGCTGTCCTCACGCGAGGAGCAGATCGCCCGCCAGAATGACCAATTGCAGTCGCAGGCGGAGGAACTGGAGCGTCAAAGTGAGGAGCTGCGAACCACCAACGAGCAGTTGGAGCGCCGCGAAAAGACGCTGGAGCTGCTCCTTTCGCTCTCGCGGGCCCTGACGACGGAGATGAGCCGTTCGGAAATGATGGCGCGCATCTGCCGGACGGTGGGGATGCTGTCCGACGGCGACTCGATTTCAGCGGCGGCCATCCTGGAGCAGGACGGTGGCATGCTCCGGCTCGCGTGTCAGCACGGCTTTGGAGATGAGGGCGCGCGGGAGCAGGCGATTCCTTACAACCAGTCTTTCGCGTCGCTAGTGCTGACGCGCGGCCGAACCGGATATCTCGAAGACCTGTCGCTGCGTCCGGACCTGCAATTTCCCCAGCCGGTCTCGGGCGAACCGTTCGCGGCGGTGATCGCCGTTCCCTTGCGTGTCAGCGGCTGGCCGATTGGAACGCTCGAGGCATATTCCCGGCACAATACCGGTTGGACCGAGCAGCAGGTGGTCCTGATCGAATCGCTGGCGGCCCAGACTTCGATCAGTCTTGAAGCGGCCCATCTTTTCGAGATCGCGCAGTCGGAGCGGCAGCGTCTGGAGACCGTGCTGCGCACCACTCCGCTGGCGATGGTGATCGCCAACGCGGACTGCACGGACGTGCGAGCCAACGCATCCGCCGCGGCCCTGTTCCAGATTCCCAGCGACGTCAACGTCGCCGAGGAAATTGCACACGGCGCATGGCGCCTGGCGCATGATGGGCGCGAGCTGTCGCCCTCGGAATTTCCAATCGCGGTCGCCGCCCGGCTGAACCAGGAGGTTCAACGCATCGAACTCGAACAGATCATGCTGGACGACAGCAGAAGAACCCTGCTGGTCAATGCCCGACCCATTCGCGATGCCGCGGGAAAATCACAGGGTGCCGTCGCGGCCCTGGTCGACATCACGGCGCTCAAGGAACTGCAGCGGGAGATCGATCAGCGCCGACGCGAGGCCGAGGAGGCCAGCATTCGCAAGACGCGCTTCCTCGCCGCCGTCAGCCACGATGTCCGCACTCCCGCCAACGCGATCAGCCTGCTGGCGGACCTCCTGCGGCGCACTGCCGGCAATCCCGCGCTGGCCGGCGAAATCCCCGAGCTGGCGCAGGAGCTGTATGCAAGTTCCGTCTCGCTGGTAAATCTTCTCAATGACGTGCTCGATATTGCCCGCTTCGACTCGGGCCGTCTCGAAACGCACTTCACCGACTTTTCCCTGGGCGAGCTGATGCAACACGCACGCGACAGCCTGGCGCCGCTGGCGCGGCAGAAACACCTGGCCTATGAATGGTCTGTTCCGGCCCAGCCGATCTGGCTCCGCGCCGACCGCACCAAGCTCGCGCGCATTCTCGGCAACCTGGTCGGCAACGCGATCAAGTTCACCGATCAGGGTTCCGTGCGAGTCCAGGCCGAGGGCTGCGCAGACGGCAGCGTCCAAATCCGCGTGCAAGACACCGGCGTGGGGATTCCCAGGGAACATCAAAAGAGCATTTTCGATGAGTTTTTTCAGCTGCGCAATCAGGAGCGGGATCGCACCAAGGGCAGCGGCCTGGGACTCTCGATCTGCAAGCGGCTGGTTGACGGGATGAACGCGACCCTCACCGTCGACAGTGCGCCGGGCGAGGGCAGCACCTTTGTCGTCACGCTTGCGGCTGGCGATGTCATCCCGCCGCCCCAAACCCCCGCCGCAAGTGAAGGCAACAACCGATGGCAAACGCAGAGCGGCTGAATCCCGCCGCGGGCGCGCTCACGATTCGCGCCTCAGGGGACTGGCATGCGGGGCAGGTGCGCGTCCGGATGGTTGCCAGTTCCTGGCACGCCGAAGCGCCAGTGCGCGAGCGCATCGACGCCGCGTGGGCCGTTGCCCAGCGCAGCGGCGTCACGCTCTTCGATGGTCCGATGTGCCGGCTCGAACGATTCGAAGCAACCACGGCACAGCTATCGCTTGATTTGAGCCCGACCAGCTACCGCATTTTTCTAGGGACCAATCTGTATCACTCGCATCTGGCCGATCAGCACGGGCCCTGTGTGCTGGCTAATTCTGTCGGCGTCAGCGTACCCTTGCAAACCGCCGACGGTTTTCTGATGTTGGGACGGCGCAACGAATCGGTCGTCTATTATCCCGGCCGGCTGCACCCCTTCGCCGGCGCCCTGGAGCCGCGCGACGGCGGCGATCCGTTTCTCGCCGCCCGGCGCGAGTTGCTGGAAGAGGCCGGGCTCCTCGAGTCCGACGTGACGGACATCCGGTGCCTGGGGATCGTTGAAGATCATCGGCTTCGTCAGCCAGAATTGATTCTGCGTGCTCAAACGTCCCTTGTCCGCGCCGATCTGGAGGCACGGATGGCGCCTGACGAGCATCATGAGTTGATCGCGATCCAGACGACCAGCAAGGATATTTTTGCCGCGCTCACTGATCCCGCGCTCACTCCCGTCGCGGCCGGGTCGCTGCTGCTCTGGGGCCGCTCGCAATGGGGCGATGCCTGGCTCAGCCAAACACTGGTGGAGCTTTCGAGGATATTTTGAAATGAAATGATTTCAGATCTCAGATCTCAAATTCCAGATTTCCTGTGATACGCCAGAACCGGCGATCCGCTCAGGGGCCTGATTCGGAATTGGACGCCGGTTCGGCGGATGTTCGCGGAGCGGCCGCGGCTCTGCCGTTTCGACCTTGTCTTCCCCTTTTTTCCCTGTACAGCAGCGTGATCATGTATTCGTAAGAGGCCATCAGCCGCGCCAGATGCCAGCCGGCCCGGCCGTCGAGGAATCCGAGGCGGAGAAAGTACATCCAGAAAAATCGCCACAGCGGTCGCAATGGCAGGCGCGGCCAGACGTGACGGCGAAGCCACTGGCGATAGCGGAGATGGCTTCGGAACAGCGACGCGGCGGGGGCGCCGGTGCTTTCGCCCAGCCGCCATTTCACCCATTCGTCGCTTTCCAGATCGGCGTAGCGGATGTGCTTTTCGAGATAACGCGTCATGCTTTCACGACGAATGTGCAACATGCCGGAGCCCAGAAAGCCGGTGGGACCGTCGCAGACGACGTGCTCGTGAACCGCGCGTTGCTCGTAGCGGGCGCGGTCGCGGCGGAACAGCCGCAGGTTCCAGGATGGATACAGCCCGCCATGACGGACGGTTCGGCCCATGAAAATCAGCAGCCGGTTGACGTAGTAACCGACCTCCGGCTCGCTTTGGATCTTCTTGAGCACCTCCTCGCGCAACGCCGGCGTGATGCGTTCGTCGGCGTCGAGAATGAAGACCCATGGGGCGGTGAGCCCGGCATGTTCGAGCCCCCAGTTCTTCTGCGATGCGTAGTCGGCAAACGGATGCTCGACGACGGTTGCCCCCGCGGCCCTGGCCAGCGCCTGCGTTCCGTCGGTGCTGAACGAATCGAGCACGAAAACCGGTCCCAGGGCCAGCGCGTTCGCGACGGTTTCGGAGATGTGCTCGGCCTCGTTGAGAGTCGGGATCAGCACTTCGATACGCGGTCCGCCGGATGTGGTCATTAGTTGGCCCGCTCCCGCAGCAGGCGTTGGACCAGCGCGTCGGTTTCTTGGCGCCACGGTTGTTCGCGCTCGCGGACCTTCATCTCCGTCCAATGCTCACGCGTCGCCTGGATCGCCGCGCGATCGAAACTGTACGATCCGATGAACCCGCCGCGCAGGATGTAGCGGTAAAACAGCCGCACGACGCCGGGCATGCCCAGCGTGACCCTCAGGCGCGATTCCCGTCGGACCGACGAATCGGCGCTCCAGCAGCCGCGCAGATTCTGCAGAAACCCGCGCCGCTGGTCGCGAAGAATCTCGACGGCTTCGGTTTCCGATTCGCGATTGTGGCGACTGAGGGCTTCCAGGATGGTTTCTTCGGGGCCGCTGGGCATGCGATGTGTCGTCAAAATACTCCGCGATGCATGCTATCTCAACGCCGGGCAATGTTCCTACAATAGGGGAACCCTGATGCTCAGCCTGTACCGCCTTGTTCCATTCGTCTATCTCCTGCTGCCAATCGCGGCGGTGTGGCAGACGGTGCGAGGCAACCGGACGGGCTCGATTTGCGTCGCCCCCCAGTCGCTGGCGGGCCTGTTCCTGGCCGGCGGGCTGTTCGGACTTGCCGTGGCCAAAATGTGGAGCTGGATGCTTGGCGCAGGTGCCGGCGGCTCAAACCGCGATCACGATCTACTGGATGACCGCGGCGCTGTGCGGGCTGGCGGCCGTGAATCTGCTGTTGAATCGCTGGATGCGCCGAGCACTCCGCGCGTGCATCGCACGCAGCACGTCCAATGCCCGCCGCCGGCTGTTCGCGATCGCCGCCGGGCTGCTGATCGCCGGCAAGGGCGCGGTGATGGGCGGCGTGGGAATTACTGTTCTGACAGCGATGCTCCTGTCGTTCCGGCCCAAAATAGTTCACCCGGGTACGCCGGCGACCATCTTAAACGCCCCGTTTGAGACCGTCGATTTTCGCGCAACCGACGGCACTTCTCTGCGCGGCTGGTGGATTACGCCCGACGCGCCGCCGGATGCAGCCCGGGAAACCGTGATGCTGTGCCACGGCTTCGGCGGAGACAAGGCCAGCGTGCTCCCGATTGCCCGGAATCTGATCTCCAGCGGATTCAACGTGATGGCATTCGACTTTCGCGCGCACGGGGAGAGCAGCGGTCAATTGAGCACCTTCGGCAAAGTCGAGCGGCGCGACGTGCTGGGCGCCGTGCGATGGCTCAAAGCGCAGCATCCTGACCAATGCAAAAGAATTCTCGGGTTGGGAATCGACATCGGAGCCGCCGCCCTGATCGGGGCGGCAAGCGAACCCAGCCCCGAAGGCCAAGCCATCGACGCGGTCGCGGCGATCGATCCGTTCGATGATCTGGGTGGATGGCTCGGAGCACTTGCGGAGGAACACCTCACGCCAATGGCTGCACCGTTTGTCGCGCGGATGGCGCTGCCGCTGGCCGGCGCCCAGTGCGGGGTCAATCTCTTCAACTGGTCCCCCGCGCGCGACGTTCAGAATCTCTGGCCTCGACCGCTGCTGGTGATCTGTGCCGGCTCGGATCGGCTCGTTCCGCTCTCCGCCGGCCAGGCGCTTTTTGACAGCGCTCTGCAGCCGAAATACCACTTCTGGATCGATGACCAGACGGCCCAGCAAGTGATCTATCAGGATGAACTGGCCGCGCGTGTCGTCAATCTCTTCTTCCACCGCGCGCGCACCATCATCTGAACTCAAAACGACCGGACGCTCATGGCACCCAGTACCAACCCCATCCGGCTGAATCTCAAGAAGGACGAGAAGCTGGAAATCGACTGGGAGGATGGTGTGAAATCCGTCTTCAGCATTTCGATGCTGCGCACCCTATGCCCCTGCGCCCAATGCAAGGGGGTGCGCGACGGGGAGGCCGGTCAGAAGAAGTCGCCGCTGCGGCTGCTGCCGGGCAATTGGGCACGGGAGATTTCCGCGACCTCCGCGGAGTTGGTCGGGAATTATGCGCTGCGGATCGACTGGTCCGACAACCATGGGAGCGGGATCTACTCGTTCCATTATCTGCGTTCGATCAGCCCGCAATAATCTGACACCCCCCGTTCGTGGTGTCGCCGCCGTTATTTGTGGAAAAACGGGAGTTATCAGTCAATTTGCGATGCGCCAAATCTTCGCACCGCCCCGACTTAATCATTTGTCCAGAATCCACCGATGATATCGATGAACAGTTTGAAGTGCCGCAAGAATTTGAAGGCGTATTCGAGCATCGATGCCGTGGCAAACGCAAAAAGCCCGTATGCGTGGCTCAAAGGCCATCACCCAGCCGGGCGTTCGCATTCCGCCCCCCGCCGGGAGCCCGTCGGCCGAGCTGGTGCAGCTTCGGCACCTGGACGCTGACCGGCGGCGCTTCTTTCATCAGGTGGTGACCGGAGAGTCTGTCGAGATCATTCTCCGCGGCCTAGCGAAGATGCTCGAACTGCAATTTCCCGGGTCGCGCGTCGCGGCACTCATCCCCGGTGAAGGCAAATTCTTCGCAACCCGCCCCGATGAGGATGACCAGAGCCTGATGGAAACCGCAGCCATCGCGGTAGCCGCGAGCTCCGATGCATTCAACCAGCGGAAGGACCACACCTCTGCGATTTGGGCCGAGATCGCGGCCAGTGACGTTGTCGCAGACCCCATCTGGACATCGCAGCGCGCGCTGTGCCAGCGGATGAACCTGCTCGGATGCTGGACCGCGCTGATCCCGACGCCGCGCGGCTGCCCGAGCGGGGCGATCTGCCTGCTGATGCCCGAATACCGAACTCCCACTGAACACGAGACGGAACTGGTTCGCACTGCCGCCGCTCAGGCGGGAATCGCACTGGAGCAGCATCAACTGGGCCAGCGGCTGGCGCATCACTCTCTGCATGACGCGATCACGGGCCTGCCCAACCGCGCGTTGCTGCAGGACCGCCTCACGCAAGCCCTCAACCAATCGCGGCGCACCGAGGAGCAGGTAGGTCTGTTCCTCCTGGACCTCGATGGGTTCAAGTTTATCAACGACACCCTCGGCCAGGCGGACGGCGACGCGCTGTTGCGTGCGATCGCGGAGCGACTGCAAGGCTCCGTGAGGCGCAGCGATACGCTGGCCCGCCTCAAGGGGGACGAGTTTCTGTTTGTTGCCTGCAATCTGGACGACCGCCGCGGCTCGGCGGCCATTGCCGAAAAACTCCTATCAGTTCTTGCCGCGCCGTTTGCAATTAATGGCCGCGAACTGTTCCTGACGGCGAGTCTGGGCGTCAGCCTCTTCCCGATCGATGGGACCGACGGCCCGACGCTTCTGCGCAACGCCGAAGCGGCGCTCTCGCGTGCCAAGTCGCAGGGCCGCGGTGGAATGGCGTTTTTCGCGCCCGAGATGAACGCTGCGGCGCTGGAGCGAATCGAATTGGAGGGGGAGCTCCGCCGGGCCATCGAAAATGGGGAGTTTCGCCTGCACTATCAGCCACAGGTTGACTTCCGCGGCCATTGTTTCGCGGTGGAAGCGCTGGTTCGCTGGCAGCATCCCCGGCTGGGCATGGTCCCTCCCGGCCGCTTTATCCCAATCGCTGAAGAGAGCGGTTTGATCCTGCAACTGGGTGAGTGGGTCCTGCGCGAAGCCTGCCGGCAGCTGCAGGCATGGGGCGACCGGCCCAACCTTTCGCAACTGCGAATCGCGGTCAATGTGTCGGCGCTGCAGTTCACGCAACCGGCCTTCGTCGCCAACGTGGCGCGGATCCTGGCTGAAACGCAACTCGATCCCCGGCGGCTGGAGCTTGAACTGACCGAGAGTTTGTTGATGCACAACACGCCGGAGGAAACGGAAAAAGTCGCCTCGCTGCGCCGCACGGGGGTCACTCTGGCGATCGATGATTTCGGCACCGGATACGCGTCGCTCTCCTATCTGCATCGTTTGCCGATCGACACTCTCAAGATCGATCGCACGTTCGTCGAGGCGATCGACGCCCCGCCACCGGCTGATACCGATCGCGACGCCGAGGAGGGCGACGCCGAGACCAGCAGCCGCACCGCGGTCATCCGCGCCATTCTCCTGATGGGGCGCAGTCTGGGAATCAACGTGCTGGCCGAGGGGGTTGAGACCGAGTGCGAGCGCGAATTCCTCATCCGCCACGGCTGCGAAATGATGCAGGGATATTTCTTCGGCCGGCCCGTTCCGGCCGAAGAAATCGAGAAGAAATTCGAAACTTCCGCCCTCGCCCTCTCCGCGTAGCCGAGCCTGCATTTCACTCGATCCCCGCTACTTGCAACCAGCATGGGCCGGACGCGCCGGACGCCCATGCCACGAGGCGTCCGTTCACATTCGCGCCATCGCCTGCGCCAATCGCCGCACCTGCGTCTGCTCCAGCCCTTTGAACTTCGCCAGATCCGCCCCGGCGTGGGGAATGATCGCGTGTTGCAGTCCGAGCCGCGCGGCTTCGCGCAATCGGTGCTCGATCTGCGGCACGGATCTCACTTCTCCCCCAAGTCCCAACTCCCCGATGGCGATCGTTCCCGCCGCCAGCGGCCGATTCATGTGCGCCGACGCGATCGCCAGGGCGACGGCCAGATCGATCGCCGGCTCGATGATCTTGACCCCGCCGGCGACATTGACGAACACATCGTCCGCCGCGAGCCGCAGCTCAGCGCGCTTTTCAAGGACCGCCAGGATCATCGCCACGCGGTCGGAGCTGACGCCGCTGGTTTTGCGCTTGGCCGCGCCGATGACGCTCGACGCCGTCAGCGCCTGCACTTCGACCAGCAGTACGCGCGAACCCTGCATTGCAGCGGTGATCACCGTTCCGCTGGGCGGGCCCTGCGGGCCGTATTGTTCGAGGAACAGGTTCCCCGGGTCGAGCACTTCGCGCAATCCGCCGCCGGTCATTTCGAAGAGTCCGACCTCGTGCGTGCTGCCGAAGCGATTTTTCACGCAGCGTACGATGCGATGGGCGTGAAAACGATCGCCTTCAAAATAAATGACCGTGTCAACGATATGCTCGATGATCTTCGGCCCGGCGAGCGTGCCGGCCTTGGTGATGTGTCCGACCAGCAGGATGGCCGCGCCGCTGGATTTGGCCAGGTAAACCAGTTCCATGCAGCAATCGCGGAGCTGAGTGACCGAGCCCGGAGCGGCTGGAATGTCGGGCTTGTAGATCATCTGGATCGAATCAACGATGACCACGCCGGGCCGGATACGCTGGATCTGATTCACGATCCGCTCGACGTTCGTTTCGGCAAGCACCAGCAGTCGCGGTGAAGTGACGCCAAGCCGCGCGGCACGCAGCTTTGTCTGACGGGCCGATTCTTCGCTGGTGAGATACAGAACCGGAGAGGAAGAGACAGAGGGAGGGGAACCGCCGCCTCCCGCTTCCCCTTCGTCCCTTGGTCCCTTTGTCCCTTTGTCCCTTCTTCCCTCTTCCGCAATCGCGTTCGCCACTTGCAGCAGCAGCGTCGATTTCCCGATTCCCGGCTCGCCGCCAATGAGAACGACCGATCCGGGAACAATTCCGCCGCCGAGGATCCGGTCGAACTCGGCGATTCCCGTCGGCCGGCGCGGCGCTTCGGCTTCGTCGATCTCAGTCAGCGGCAACGCCTCGCCGCCGTGCGCCAAATCGCCGGTCTGCGTGGCGCCGCGGGTCCGCTCGGTCCGCGCATCTGGCGTCGGCGCCTTGTATTCCTCAAGGCTGTCCCACGTCCCGCAGTCCGGACATTTCCCAATCCACTTGGCATGAACGCTGCCGCAGTGATTGCAAAGAAATTGCGTGCGATTCTTGGCCATACACATTTTGTACCACGGGTTTCCAACCCGTGCGAAAGGCGTCAAAAGCGAAATTTCTGATAGCAATCTTGCTTTTCTGCTCGAAAGAAACGTGGCGGTGCGTCAATCCAGGCCGCGCTTTCGGTGTTGCCCCAGTAAGACCGGCGATTTCGCGGGCGAACGCTGCGCAATGACAACTCAGCCGGATCAGGCCCCGTCGCGGGTGGCCAGCGCCTCGCGGATGCTTTTCTGCCAGTCGGCGGCAAGACCCTCAAGTTCGAGGAGCTGGCTCAATTCTTCATTGGACGCCGAGCGCCCAATGATGAACTGATTGAATCGGCCAATTGTCCAGTGCGGATTGGGGCGGCGGGCTATGCGGATGGGATCGCCGGCCCGCAGTTCGCCGGTTTTCAGCACGCGGACATACCAGCCGGTCCGGCCGGTTTGCATCATCGCCCGGCCCAGGAGCTTGTCGTTGAAGCGGAGTGCGAGTTTGAAGCAGGGCTGCCGCGGCTCGGTGACCTGCATTTGGGCAGAGCCGATCTCCAGAACATCCCCGATCGCGATGGTCTGTTCGTCGAGGCCGACCGATGTGACGTTTTCGCCGAATGCTCCCGGCGTCAGAATCTGTTCGTGTTGCGGCGCCTCGGCAATCCAATTGGGGTAATGTTCGGAGGGGTAGAAGTAGACAGCCTTGTCAGGTCCGCCATGCACCCTGTGGTCTGCCTGTTCATCTCCCTCAAGTCCGAGCACTTGGGCGCGAACGCTGCCGGTGATGGGGCGCTTCACGAAGGCGCTGGGCACGTCCTTCGGGCCGAGCGGCGACACGCGACCCGTCTGCAACGACAGAACCGACGGCATGATTAGACCGGCTCTCTTCCTTCCAATCTGCGTTTGAGCAAATCGTCAATCTTCGACTTGGCGTCATGCTCCGATGTTGCGAATCCGTAGCTGCGGTTCATTCCGGATTCTTTCCGGGTGATGTGCCAACGTGTTGTCGTGGCGTTCCGCTGACCGAGTTGGACAAGACTAAAGTCACGATACGATTCCCGCTTGAGGGTATCTTCAATCTCCATGCATTTTTCCAAAATTCGAATATGGGTTCGGGGCGTCAGCTTCAGGAGATCAGCCGTTTGCTGAAACCTGAACGCTGACACCCTGAACCCTCTTCCGTGCGTTGCTCAATAGCGATAGTGCTCGCTCTTATACGGTCCTTCGACGGGGACGCCGATGTAGTCGGCCTGGGTCTTGCTCAAAGTGGTGAGCTTGGCGCCGATCTTCGCCAAATGCAACCTCGCGACTTTCTCGTCGAGGTGCTTGGGGAGCACGTAAACCTTCTTCGCGTACTTCTGGTTGTTGGTCGCGAGTTCGACCTGAGCGATCACCTGGTTGGTGAAGCTGTTGCTCATCACGAAGCTCGGATGCCCGGTGGCGCAGCCCAGGTTCAGCAGGCGCCCTTCGGCGAGGATCAGCACGCTGTGCCCGTCGGCGAAGGTCCACATGTCATACTGCGGCTTGATGTTGAGCTTCTTGATGCCCGGGAACTTCTTCAGGCCGGCCATGTCGATTTCGTTGTCGAAATGGCCGATGTTGCCGACGATCGCCTTGTCCTTCATTTTGGACATGTGATCGGCGGTGATGATGTTCAGGTTGCCGGTCGTGGTGATGAAGATGTCGGCATAGCTGAGCGTGTCTTCGAGCGTGAGGATCTGGTAACCCTCCATTGCCGCCTGCAGCGCGCAGATCGGATCGATCTCGGTGACGATCACGCGGGCGCCCTGGCCCTTGAGGCTCTGAGCGCATCCCTTGCCTACGTCGCCGTATCCGCAGATGACGGCGACTTTGCCGCTGAGCATCACGTCGGTCGCCCGCATTAAACCATCAACCAGTGAATGACGGCAGCCGTACAGGTTGTCGAACTTGCTCTTGGTGACCGAGTCATTGACATTGATCGCGGGGAACAGAAGCGAGCCGGCCTTTTCCATTTCGTAGAGGCGGTGTACGCCGGTGGTCGTCTCTTCGCTGACGCCCTGCATCCCCTTGGCGACGATGGTCCAGCGCTGCGGGGTTTCGCGGACGGTCTTGGCAAGCAGCTCGAGAATGACCTTGAATTCTTCGTTATCGGTCGTGTCGGGCGAGGGGACTGTGCCAGTCTTCTCAAATTCGACGCCCTTGTGAATCAGGAGCGTTGCATCGCCGCCGTCGTCGACGATCTGGTTGGGGCCGTTGCCATTGCCAAAGTCGAGGGCGCGATCGGTGCACCACCAATATTCTTCCAGCGACTCGCCTTTCCATGCGAAGACGGGAATGCCTTTGGGCTGGCTGACCGTTCCGGTCGGGCCGACGGCGACAGCCGCGGCGGCGTGATCCTGCGTGCTGAAGATGTTGCATGAACACCAGCGGACTTCGGCGCCAATCGCGGTGAGTGTTTCGATCAGCACCGCCGTCTGAATCGTCATGTGCAGGCTGCCCATGATCCGCAGCCCCTTGAGCGGCTGCTGCCTGGCGTATTCCTCGCGTACGGACATCAGCCCGGGCATCTCCTGCTCGGCAAGCATGATCTCCTTGCGGCCCCACTCGGCCAGCGAGAGGTCGGCAACTTTGAATTCCAAAGCGCTCTTCGCGCTGGTGGGAGCCTTGGGCGGGGTCAACGTGGTAGACGGCATGGGCGATATCTCCTGATCGAAAAAAGGGTTCTGAACCTGGGAACCTACGTGGTTCGTTTCACACTTGAAAGTAAGTCTTCTGTATCGACATCGAATGTTGCATCACTGCATCGCGGCTCCAGTGTTGGCGGGGCGCAGCGCGGTGGCCAAGAATAACCCCGGTCCCTTGACTTTCGCTTCGGGGGGCAGTGACCGGACCGCAATTGAGACGTAGCCGGCATCATGGAGCATCGCCTCCATTTTCGGCGGCGCGAACCCGGGCCAGCGTTGATCCATCTGCTTGCGGAAGTCATCGCGATCGTGCGACAGCAGATCGACGACAACCGCCCGGCCGCCCGGGCGGAGCACGCGATGCGACTCGCGCAGCACGGCCGGCGGATTGCTCATGTATGTCAGCCCCAGCAGGAGCAGGGCCGCGTCACAGGACGCTGAATCGATGGGCAATTCCTCGAGCTCGCCGCGGCGAAGCTCGACATTGGTCGCGGCGGCTGTTCTGCGGCGGGCGGCCTTTAGCATGGCGGCGGAGTTATCGACGCCGATCACTTTGCCCGCATAGGGCGCCAGCAGCGCCGTCGCGCGGCCGGTGCCGCAACCGAGGTCGGCTATGACGCATCCGGGGGGAAGCAGCGCCAGCAGCGCGTGGGTCGTAAAAGTTTGTCCGTAGAAGTCATCACGGAGCTTGTCCCAATGCTCGGCCGTGGAGGCAAAGAACGCCTGGCTGTCGGACTGCCGCTCCGCCAAAACTCGCTGGAGGCGCGATGCATCGTGCCGCGCCGTGGGCCACTGATCGCTCTGATCGCGCGCCAAAAGCCAAAGTCGCCGGGCTGAAGGCTCGAGTTCGTCCAACAACAACTGGTAGAGATGGTTCGTCCCCTGCCGGCGGCTCTTGACCCATCGCTGGTCACCCAGCACCTTGAGATGCCGGGAGACCGTCGATTGCGGCAGCTGCAACACGTCGCATAACTCCGCCACCCCCAACTCGTTACGCTCCAGCAGGCGCAGCAGACGCAGCCGGGTGGCATCGGCAAGACATCCCATCCAGGCGAGAAGGGAATCGGGTTGGGAAAGCTGTTCAACCATCGCTCTATCCGGATGGATTGTTGCAGCGGTATGCCCCCATGTCAAGCTGGCGCAGAGTCAGGCAATTTCTGATATTGCCGGGAAGGCCAGCTATACTCCTCGCATGGATGCCAGCATGACCGTATCGCTTTCCCCGGTTTTATCGCAATGGGCCGAAGACCAGGCGGCTCGGCGCGGGTTTGGGAGTTGCGGCGAATTCATCAGCGACATCATTCGACGTGAGCGGGAAAAGGAAATAATCCGCCAACGCGATCAGAGAGTCAGCGGCGCGATGCAGTCGCTGGTCTCAGAGATGACCGACGCAAACTGGGACGACATTCGCAAAGCCGGCCGGGCCGGCTCGGCGGGCCGGAGGCATCAGAGTTAATCGAACGGGCACACTCATGCGTGCGGTAGTCCACTACGCGGACGACCGACCCACTTGATCACATATCATTGCGCTTTCGGCACCTTTGTAGCAGTACTTGCAGCAGCAGCGCGCGGATGAGTACACTGTTTTCATGCGCTCATCGATGAATATCTCACTTCCGGCCGTGTTGCGGCAGTGGGTGCAAGCCCAGGTCGAAACGCGCGGCTTCGGCACTGCCAGCGAGTTCGTGCAAGACATCATTCGGCGCGAACGCGAGAAGGCTGTTTGCGTCCAGCTGGATCAAACATTGGTCGAAGCGATGCAGACACCGCTTACGGAAATGACCGACCGCGACTGGGACGATATCCGCAACGCGGGCCAAAAGCGGGCTCGCAAAAAGGCGCGTCCATGAAATGGCGAAACCGGGGGCGCCTCTTCAAGCACGAGCGAGCCAAGCAGGACCTCATCGACATTTACGAGTATTACGTCCAACGAAACGAAACCACCGCTCGGCGCTTTCTCGAAGAATCACGACAGGCGTTCGATCTGATTCTCCAAATGCCCGGTATCGGCCGAAGGTGGAATTCTCCGATTGCTGCGATGAAGAATTTGCGAGTCACTTCAATCTCACGCCGCTTTAATGACTACGTTATTTTCTATCGCCCAGTCACCGACGGCATTCAAATCATTGCCATCATCCACGGCGCTCGGGATCTTCCCGCGATTCTTCATCGGATTGAAGATGCGTGAGGGCAACCGGCGACTTGGCGTTCCGCCAATCGCCGTCACCGTGGCCTGTTGGACCGCGTTCCTCACGGCAGTTCATAACACGCCGCTTCGCGGTCGTTGCGAACCAGCAACAGATGCCCGGACAGGGCGGGGTTGTTCCAGGTTTTGCTGGTGAGGGCGGTGAACGTCGCAAGCTCGTGATATCGTTGCGGAATCGCCTCGACGAGGGCAATGTCGCCGGACTCGGCCTGGACGATCAGCAGGTTGCCGGCCCGAAAGAGTTGGCCGTGGCCGTAACTTCCGTCGCGCCAATTTCGCGTACCGGTGCTGGAATCGAGGCAGGTGAGGACGCCGTCATCGAGCCCGTAAATGAAATTGTCTTTGGCGGCGATGTTGGTGAATTCGGTCTTGAGTTTGCGATTGTTCCACAGCAGCGAAACGGATTGGCCGCCGTGCGGGGTGGTGGAGAGGTGCAGCATCGCGCAGCCAAGACCATATCCGGCAGAGATAAAAACGCGATCGCCGTCAAAGGCGAGAGCTTGCGAGACTTTCGGCCAGTTGCCGGGCCAGGAATAAGACCAGAGTTGGGCGCCATCATTCACATCGCAGCCGCTCACGCTGTGGGCGTTTACGACCACCACTTCGCGCCAGCCGGCGATGGTCGCAATCGCCGCAGAGCAGTAGGCAGATTGATCTGTCCCGGAGTTCCAGACCGGCTTTCCGCTCTGTTTGTCAAATGCGAGGACCGACGGTCCGGGTGAATCGCCGCCCGTGACGATGACGAGTTGACCGACAATCAGCGGCGAACAGCTCTTGCCCCACGTCAGATTCTTGGAATGGAAATCCGTCAGGATGTTTCGCGACCAGATGACGTTGCCGGTTGCGCCGTCGAGGCAATCGAGAATGCCGGTGGCGCCCGTCACGTAGACCCGGCCGTCAAGGATCGTCGGCGTGGTGCGCGGCCCGTCGCCTCCCATGCCTTCGCTGAAGCGCGTGGTGTTGGCGTGCTGCCAGCGGACGGCCCCGGTGCGAGCTTCGAGACAGGTGATCAGTTCCCGCGGGCCGCGTTGTTCCTGGGTAATCGCAAAGCCGTTCACGATTGCAAACGAACCCCATCCGGCTCCGATCGGCTGCCGCCAGAGTTGTTTGGGAGGATGCGTTGCCCAATCGGTGGAGAGGCCGGGGTCGTCGACGACATTGCTGCGTTGTGGACCGAGAAACTGCGGCCAGTCGTTGCTCGTCGCGACCAGGCTGACCGCGGCGGATTGCGCTGGCACGGCCGCCGGCGCCAGCGCGGCATCGGGCGGCGGGGTGGATTTCCAGACCAGTCGCGGGACGCCGGCGCCGGTGAACGAGCCCTGCATTTTGAGAAACGTTCGGATGAACACGCCGCCGCCAATGAGGATCAGCAGGACGCCGCATACGATGAGCATTTTTGTGCGAAGCGGGATTCCGCTGAGCAGCATCCAGATGGTGAGTGCAAGCCCTGTCAGCGCCAGCACGAGCAGGCTCGCCGGAAACTTGAAGTTTCCCTCAATGCGATCGGTGGTTTGGACCACGAGCAGCGCCAGCGCCGCGATGCCGAGAGTGAGAGCGGCCCAACGCCAGCGGATTTGAGTCGGTCGAGATTCCGTCGTCATAGCCGTCATATTAGCTCAGCTTCCGCTTCTTCAGCCGAATGATCGCCGCCGTAACGCCAACGGCAAGCACACTGGCGGTGATCACGCCCCCAACCGCGATGATGCCCGCCCGCACGTTTCCCGGCCGCAGCCATTGCGCGATCGCACCGGCTCCTGGGCCGAGCACGGATCCCAGACCGATCAATGCCTCGTGATAACCGCCATGCTCCGTGCTTCCTTCGCTGAGCACCATGCCGAAGTAAAGGCTCGCAGCATAGATCAGTCCCAGCGCGAAGCCGAGCAGAATCTGCGACAGAATCATCGCCAGCAGATCGGTGGACTGCGTTCCATGGCCCAGGAGATCGGACGGGCGGATTACCGTTGCGAGAAACGCGATAAGCATGAGCCAGGCCGCTGCGATCAGAATGCGGGGGCGTGTGTGCCACCAGTTTGTCATCCCCAGCAGAAGAAAGGCGAGCAAGCGCGTGGCCATCCAGGTGCTGCCGACGAGCGTCTGGCGCGCCGGATCGAGGGTTCGAAAGACGGGGAGCGACGGCATGAGCGCCATGAGGCTGTAGATGAGCACATATGTGGCGGGCAGCGCAACGCGCGAAAGCCATAACGCGGTGGTGCGGAGACGAAGCAGTTCGGGCTCGACGGGCATCGCGTGCGCGTGCGACTCATCGGAATGCACCGAAACTGGGGCAGGGTCGGAATTGGTGCGGGAGGTCCGGCGGATGAGCATCATGCCGACCCCGTGGAGTATCGCGGGAAACGCAAACACGCCGCCGCTGAAGCGCTCAATGATGACTCCGTTGACGGCAAGCACCCCCGCTCCGGCAGCGGACCAAATCAGGTTGTAAATGGCGATTCGCCGGCTGAGGTCTTCGCTGTCCAGCCCCTCGGAAACCAGGCTTTCCAGGATGGGCCAGCTCATGGCGGCAATGCCGGAATAGACCGGCAGCAGCACTGCCAGGACCGCCGAATACGGCAGCGCCGCGCCGAGCAGTGCCACGACCGACATACTGAAATAAATCCGCGTCAGCGCAGCGCGGCGCGACCAGACGCGCGTGAGCCGATTGGCGTTCATCGCGCCCAGCACATAGGCAACGCCCTGCATCGCGGCGAGAAGAAAGTTGCTCCGCAGCGTCCATTGAAAGCGGTGGGCGGTATAGAAAAAAATGCCGACCTGCAGAAAGTTCGCCCCGGCCGAGGTGATAAACTCAGTGATGAACAGCACGCGTATGTCTGCCGAGCCGCGCGGGCGACGAAGCTTCTCGGATGGCTGGGACAGCGATGCGTGCATGGTACGGATGTCAGCGGAGCGGTTATCGCGGATGGCGGGGAAATTGCAACGCAAGGAGGATCGATATAAAAATTCCGCAAACCTCTCATGCCACTCCATCGCCCAGGCTTATATAATGCGGGCATGAAGAGCCTCATTATCTTTGTTCTCCTCGTGGCATTGTGCGGAGCGGCGTTTTTCACCCGTCCGTCAAAGGCGGACTTCGAGAATTACGTGGTGCAGCAGTCAACCAAGGGCGACACCAACTTCTTCTCCGCCGGCTGGGACAAAATGCAGGCCGAGAGCTTCGTCAACAACGTCCAGTTTAACGACCGGTACCTCTGGGTTGATGTGCAACAGAACGGCACGACCATCTATACTGGCGCTTTCAGCCACTGGTTCAATCGGGCGACCGTGAAGGCGGATCTCGACACCGTGAAAGAAAAAGCTGGCGATGTCAGCAACACCGTTCAAAAAGGTCTGGAACAGATCAAGCAGCATTAGACCCTGCTTTCCATTGTTCTTGCCAAAGCGGGCCGAGATAGGTTGCTGCCGATCTTTTGCAACGCGACGTCGCGCGCCGATGGCGCGGGCGCGGCCGCGATTGCCCTCGGCGGCTTTTTCCTGATCAATCAGGAATCGGCGGTTTTCGCGTCGCACAAAACGCCGGCCACGAATCCCGCCACGTCCGCCCCCAGCTTTCTCGACCAGCAGCGTCAGAACGAACGTGACGCCCAGGACGAGTGCAATTCGATGACCGTCACCGCCACGCTGCACCGGGATGCGGTGGCGCGCGTCTTCGTGGAGCAGGGACGGCTCGCGGTGGAGATTGGCGGATTTGATGCGCCGCAACTCACGCGCATCAACGTCAGCGACTCCGGCGGAATGTGGTTGGTGCTGGCAAAGGAGACACGGGGACCTCGCGCCGCGCGTCCCAGGCCGATGCTTCTTCTCAACCGCTACGACTTCGATCAGAAGGACCCCCAGGCGATCTGGGCCACGTATCTCAACGTCAACCCGCACTCCATTTCCCTCTCCGCGGAATCGCTCGAGCAACGCATCAATTTCAGCGAGGGCCCGGCCGACACGACGCTCGCCGTGAACGACATCGATTCTGGCGTGTTGCCGCGATCGACGCACCTGACCTTCACCGCCCGCAATCTCGGGCAGCTCAGAAACGAACACCCGGCGGAATACCGCAAGTTTCTGCTGCCGGTGCTCGGCAAGCTGACCGATACGTCGCGGATGCTGCCGGGGGTGAGCGACCTCTATGAGGTCTTCCCGGAGATACCCGCGGATGAAGCCTCCGCGCGGGAGCTCGGATCGCTGCTGCCGGCATTGGATTCCACGGTGCCGGCGGAGCGGAACGCCGCGACCGACCGGATCCGGGCCATGGGAGGCCGCGGGATTCTCGCGGCGATGAGGATGGATCTCTCCACGATGACGCCGCAGCAGCAGACCGCACTCATGGACGTCATCGCACAGGGGCGGAGGGCCAAGGTGCAGGACCGGTCCGCGGCTCTGCGCGACCCGGATTTCCTGCTCGATTGCCTGGAGATCGATGCGCCCGGCATCAAGCCCGCGGCGCTGCGGGCGCTGGAGAAAGTGCTCGGGCGATCGGTGGCGTTCGATCCCGCTCTGCGCGGACCCGCCGCCGAAGCCGCGGCGGATGCGTTGCGCCGGCAAATCCTGGGGAACTCGCCGACGACAGAGCCATCGGATTGAAGCTGCGCTGAGTCGCGCCCTTTTGCCGACTTCTCACAGGAGAGCCGAATGCTCTTTCTTCAACCAGGCGATCACCTGATCTCGCAAGTTGACAGCGAGTAATCGCAATTCGTTTACCTCAGCATCGCTCGCCACTCCGGTCGTCTCATCATTTCCGCCAGCGCGTTTGGCGCGAAAGGCCTGCAAGGGCTTCACGATCGTGCCGTCATCACTAATCGTGAGCTTGAGCGATTCAATCGTGTGGTGGTGCGCGCCGCCTCCCTTGGGGACCTCGTATCCCGCGGCCTTCAGGCTCCGGCGCGCCGTTGGGCCCATTCGGCATTGACCCCTTACAGACCCGCTACGGGCTCTTCGCCTCTCACAGGCCCCCCTTCTTACCCTTCACTCTCCACTCACCCCTCGGAAATCGCAGCGGCGAGCGGATACATCAAAAGGACCCACAGTGACGATCGTCGCCCGCCCTCGCTAGGCGACGATTGATTTGCGTCGCCGCCGGCCGAGGATCGTGGGCACACTGCCGATAAGGAGCAGCATGCAGGCGCCCGGCTCGGGCGTGGAATTGTAAGTGTAGAGAACCTCGAGGGTGTCGGAACTGCCGTTGTCAATTGCCTCCAGCGCGAAGGTCCCGACGGCAGAATTCCTGTTTGCGAAATCAGACGTGTCCAAGGCGAAAGCCGTCGAACTGACGGCAGGCGTCCCGTCCGCGTTGGTCGTTGCCAGAACGGCCGGGACAGAGGTGCTGCTGTTGAGCGTCGTCCCGTTGATTTCCGCGATCTTCCAGGTGTAGCTCGAAGTGGGGGAGAAGTGGGAGACGGCTCCCGCCGTGTCCGGGGACCCGATCGTGAAGCTCTGCAGCGTCACTTTAAACTGGGATTGATTCGTCGCGCCAACGGTCAGCGAGCCAAGCGACAGCTCATCGTTTCCGTCGGCATTGCCCTCGGTCCCCGTGGCATCTGTGATTTTCGCAAGATAGGTCCCTCCGCCGTTCCAGGCTTGGGCTCCGGTTGTGAGCTTGCCGGGAGTAACCGCGTCCTGCCCGGCGGTGATCGTGCCGCCGGAGTTGACCGTAACGGTGCCCGTCACCGTCCCGTTGCCTCCCAGGGCTCCGCCGCTGAGCGTGATATTGCTGGTTCCGGTCGCTGAGCCGCTGCTTCCATTGTTGGCCCGAAGAGTTCCCCCGCTGATGGTGGTAGCGCCTGCGTAGGTGTTCGGAGAAGCAAAGATCACGTTTCCCGGGCCATTAACTGCGACGGTGGTGGCTGAACCGCCGATGCCGACAGTTCCGGCAGTGGTGAAACGGTAGGTGTTGGCGGCGCCGTTGTTGAACGTCACCGACGCGGGGAGAACACCGCCGGTGGCAATGGTAATCGGATTGGTGTTCTTAACGGCCGTCGTTCCGTTCGTGGCGTAGTCGCCGAACGACACGGTGCTCCCGTCGGTATAGTTCAGAGAGCTGAAGTTGGTATCGCTGGTGAGGGTGCTCCAATTCGCGTTGGTTGCTCCATCCCAGTTCAGCGCGCCTCCGTTGAGCGAAAGGCCGGTAAAGCCCGAGTAATGGTTAACGTCGTTGGCGCCGATTGTGATTTTCGTGCCGGTCAGGCCGGTGCTCGGATTGGTATTAATCTGAAACGTGCTCGAAACCGAGCCAAAGGCGCCGCCGACGGTTGAGATTCCCCCGACCGTTGAGTTGGTGACGAAGGAGCCGGTAAGCAAGACGGTGGGTGAAGTTGCGCCAGCGTAGACGCCGGCGTTGTCCTGATCGCGGACAGCGCTCACCGTCGCGCCATTTGCGGTGCCGGGCGAGGATCCGAGATTCGCCCAATTGTCGGGCGAGGTGGAAAGTGTTAGCGAGTTTTGCTGAAAAGCTCCGGCAAATGAACCGGCATCGGAGAGATTAAAGCTAAACGAGTCCAACCCATCGTAACCGGTGGTAGTCGCAGTCGGGTGCGCCGTCAGTGTGTTGATGGTGTTGCTGTGTTGGGTGGTTCCGATCGGGGCCAGTTGCGCGGTCACCTCGAAGTAGACGGTCTGATTCGCTGAGACCGGCACGTTAGATGAGTAAACTCCGTTGGATGCGTTGGTCGCGCTGGTGGTTCCGAGGATGTTCACGTTGATCAGCGGACCGGTCGTGGTTGCGCCGGCGACCCCCTCCAGCAGGACCACAACGACGGCAGCCGCGGCGGATACAACAGATGATTGCCTGAGTTTCATAATGTTCTTGTCCTTTTAAGTTCGTTTTTCTCACGCCGCGGGATCAGTTCCTCATCGTCAGCGAATCTTCCGTCCTGACTGGCCGCGGTAATTGCAGTCAGGATTAGACCTGGATCGGGCGCTGGCTGACTTACAGTTCCGGAGTGCCGCTGCCATCGGTGCCCAGCAGGTATTGACCGAAAATGTTTCCGGTATCGCTGGAGTCGATGGTGCCGTTGTAATCCGTGTCTCCATCGGTCCAGAGAGCGTTGCTGGAGACCGGATAGTTCCCGTAGACGATTCCGACGTCGCTGGCGTCAACCTTGCCGTTCAGATCCACATCCCCGACATAGGTGTACTTGACGATCGTGTCGTTTCCGCTGGCGTTCAGCGGTTCGACCGCGCCTCCGACGGTCCATGTCGACAGCGTGTTTCCATCAGCGTCAAAGAGAGGAGCGCTTGTCGCAACCGCCAGGGCCGTTACCTCCGAATTAGCGTCGGCGGCGTTGGCGGTGGAAGATTGCAGCCCGGGGGCGTTCCAGTATTCGCCGGTGTCCGCCCCGTTGATGCCATTGCTGCCTGCCACTGCCAATCCGTAGACCGTTGAGAAGTCGCTGCTGCCGTCATTGCCGCTATGCACGATCATGTCATTATCTTCCAGGTTGATGCTGCTCGCGGCGTCAACGCTGAATGCGGGGGCCGTCGCCTGCGTTGAAGCACTTGCGCCGATGGGCGGGGCTGTGGCTGCAACATCAGCGTTGCTTCCCGGCACGGCGTAGCTGAAGGAAGTGGGCGTAACCGCTGTAATCGTAAAGGTGCCGTTGAACGGGCTGTCGGCGCCGCTGACCACCACCGTGTCACCCACGTTGAAGTAGTTGTTGGCGGTGAGGGTGGCGACGTTGCTGGTGAGCGACTCGCTGGTCACTGCATTGACAGTGCCGAGCACCAGCACGTTGTGATTGTCGAAGGCGCGGTTGTCCCCCACGCTGACCATATCGATTCCGGCGCCGCTGCTGAGGGTGATGCCGCCGAGGTGAATATCCGTCGGGGACGTGGCTGGCTGGATGGTCAGCTGCGCCGAACTGCCTGAGCCGAAGATGTTCGGCGTCAGATGAAATATGGCGGGGTCCGCGCTGATTGTCGCCGGGGAATTAATGTTCAGCGCCTGCGTCGCGGCGTTCCAACCTACGTTTGAGGTCGGAGTGACGAAGTCAGAGAGCGGGTTGTAGTTCAACGATACGGTCGGGTCTGTCCCTTCCGACAGGCCGCCTTCCCATTGCAGAGAGACGGTGCTGTTTTTCGCTGGAGCAAGCACAAATCTGATCACGTCCTGATTGTTAATATCGTTCGCCAGCACGCCCATGGAGGCGGCTCCGTACTGTGGGTCGAGCGTCACGGGGAGAGAAACGTAAGCGCCCGCCGCTTGCGAGGGGTTGTAAGAGATCGTTCCGAGCAAATGCAGTCCCGAGGTGCCGGCGTCGAGTTGGGTTCCAAGGCCCTCGCCGCCCGAGGGATCCGCGGTGGTGGTTTGAAAGGCCAGGGGGGAGATGGGAGTGTCCAGTTTGGTCGACGTGTCGTCGGTGACGTAGACATTGACCAGGCCGGCCTTCTCGAAGGACTCGGGGACGTTGACCGTGTTGAACAACACCTGGTTGATCGACCCGATCTCGGAGGCGGGAATGGGGTCATCGCTCATAGGACTGTTGAACTCGATCACGCCGAACGCGGCGTCCTTGCCGCCGCCGGCGCCCGAGTTCTCGATGTCGATGTATTGCTCGGAGTTGGTGCCCGTCGGCACTCCGGACGTGGCCGGGGGGACTGCAGGGTTGACCATCGCAGTGTCAGTGGCGATATCCGATGTGGTGTCCGAGGTGAGCGGATCGTGAATCGTCACGATCTGCTGCCCGATGCCGCCGACCAGGCCGGTGTGAGAAGAGTCCCCGACGGTCGGCTGGCCCAGCGTGATTGTCACGTTCTTGTCGAAGGAGAGCGGTGTCGAGAGGGCGGTGATGGTGATGGACTCAGTCGCATTGGGTTGGTTGGCGGGGAACATGAATGTGCCGGTGGTCACGCCGCCGGTGGTGGTGGTATCTCCGTTGTTGCCGCCATTCGGATCGGTGACGGTGTAGTCCGTTCCGATCACGTCCGTGCCGCCAAGCGTATATGGAACCATGGCAGAGTCGCTGGTGTCACTCCCGCTTCGCGAGACAGTGATGGTCTCGGTGCCGGTGGTGCGCGCCGGCTCCCTTGGTGATCGTGGCGGTGGTGGTGCTGGTCGCGTTGGCGTCGCCGAGGGGACTGAGGCCGAAGATTTCGGGCGTTCCCTTCTGAACCAGCAGCGTAAGCTGGGGCTGCTGGGCGGTGATGGAGCCGTTTCCGTACCAGTTTACGGACATCGGGGAGGTCGGCACGATTGCGAAGCGAATCGGATTCGTGTCGGTGCCGTTGAAGTAGTTCACCAGCGCGCCCCTGACCGTCGAGCTCAGGTTGTCGAACGTGAAATCGTTGTATCCAATCACGTTGTTCGTGAAGTTGCCCGTGCCAACGTAGTCCTCCGCGAGGTCCTGCGCGAGCGTGTTGGCGTCATTCGAACCGACCTTGAACGCGCTGGCATCGGCGGAGAGGACCGTGGCCGCGGTGTCGGCTCCATTGGCGGAATATTTGAGGGTGCTGGCGGCGACGCTGTCGTTGGTCAGCAGATAGACGGCGAACGTGCCAGCCACGCCGGATTCGCCGGTGCTGGTCGAGGTGTTGTAAAGGCTGAGTTTTACACTGTCGATGTTTCCGGCCGTGTAACCGCTTTGCGCGCTCGAAACGGTTCCAAACTCGAGTTCGGGGAAGCTGGCGATGGGGTAGACGTTATGGTTCTCATAAGCCAGGGTGCTGTTCGTATTGGTGGGTCCGCTGGCGGTGGCAGCCGTGGTCGCATTATACGTGGCGCTGGGCGCGCCGGTTGGGGTGGCGGCATTGCTCACGGTGCCGTCGGTGATCGTCACCGCGGTGTTTGCGGTAGAGCCGACCGTGGCAGGGGAGCCGGCGGCCTGAGTGAGGGTCACGTTGAAGGTGCGTGTGCCAGCGAAGGTTTGCACGGCGCTGATCGGGACGGTGAAGGTGGCGGTGGTTGCGCCATTGGTGAAGTTCACCGGGCCCGAGGCGGATGTGTAGTCCGTTCCTGCCGTGGCGGCGCCGCTGGTTTGGGTGCTGCCGTAGGTGTAGGGAGTACCGTCGCTGGTGACATAATTGACGGTCGTGGCTGTGCTCTGCGCCGCGTCCTGGGCCGCCAGTGACGGTGTCCCCGGCGACGCGGTTCGGTCCACCTGGATCGTGACCGTGCCCGCAGTTTCATTGATACTGTAGCTCGCGGTGTCAAAACTTACCTGCTGGGTGCCGATAATGGTCAGCGGCGTCGAGACGGCGGCGCTGGAGATGGGGACGCTGTCCGTGGCCACGGCAACATAGTTTTGCGTACCGGTCGGCAGTGACGACGTCGACACGCCCGAAAGCGTCCAGGTCCCGCCGTTGTTCGTGCCGGCACCGATCAGATTGGCGCTGTTGTAGCTTCCCTTGTAGAAGTTGACGCCGGTGATGGTGGCGCCCGGATTGGGATCCGTGATGCTGCTGGCGGTCAACGTGACCGTGGTGTTGCTCCCAACCACCACCGGATTTGGAGTGACCGTGAACGAGCCGATCACCGGTACGGGAATATCCGTGCCGGAGACGGCAATGTTGTCCACGCGATCTGTTCCGCCGGTAGCCACGGTGCCGCCATTGACGGAGACGGTGGAATAATTCAACAGCCGGAAATAGACGGTGGAAGTGTTGTTGAGCGCCGAAATTGAAGACAAGTCGGCATGGAACTCCGAGGGTGGAATGGTCGGCGGACTCGGGCTCCAAATGGTGGCGCCGGAGTTGGTCAAGACCGAGTAAGCCCCAGTCGAAGTCGAAACGCTCGTCTGCCCCGCATTGCTGGTGATTGCGGTCGTAACGGGAGTAAAGGTATTGCCGTCCGTGCTGTATTCCAGCTCGAACTGAGCGGGTCCGGTGTTGCTGCTGGTCTGATCGAAGCTCAACTGAATATTGGATTCGCCGGCGGTGTCAGTCTCGAACTGGTAATAGTCCCCTACGGCCCAGACATTCGAGTTGAACGAATGCGCGGAATCATCACCGGAAGGCGTTGAGATCGTGCTCGCTGTGGCGTGGTACACCGTCGCCCCGCTCACGCTCGCCTGCGTACCGCCCTCGGGGGTGTAAGCAGATGACAATCCCGTCACGGGGCTGGCAGGAGCGGGCTGGCTGGTTTCGAAAGTCCAGTCCGCCATCACCGATTGGGTAATCGCGAGAGTGGTGGTAGCCGGCGCGCTTTGCTCTCCCTGGCTGTCCTGGGCAATGGCGGAGTACGTGGGATTATTCAGGGGCACGACGTTCGCGTAGACATTGGAAAGAGTCCAGTTGTTGCCGCTTTGCGTTCCCGCTCCAATCGAGACGCCGTTCGCATAGAACTCCACGCTCGTCACTGCCCCATTGGTATTAGGATCGGTGACATTGTTGGCAGTCAGACTGATGGTCGCGGCGCTGTTGGCGACAACTGATGTGGGGTTGGCTGTGAGCGAACCGATGGAAGGACGCGAGCCCGAAGTAATAATTACATTATCGACGGCATCGGTTCCGGCGCTGGTAACGGTGCCTGGGGAGAAAGTGCTGGCGGCGGCGGTACTGGCGTCTGCCAGCCGGAAGTAGAGAGCGGTCTGATTGGCGATTGAGCTTTGGATGCCGGAAAGGTCGGGGACGAAAGTATAGCTTGTTTGTGCCGAGGCGGCCGCGTTCCATGTCATTTTCGGAATGCCATCCGACGAAAGGCCATTGACCGGAACGTTATAGTTGCCATTTGTCGAGTTAACAGTCGTGCCATTAATTGCAATCTGGCCCGTAAACGGAGTGAAGGTCGTCCCGTCGGTGCTGTATTCCAGGGTGAAAACCCCAGGTCCGGTATTGCTGCTCGACTGATCGAATTGCAAACCGATGTTGCTCAAATTGGTCGTACTGACCTGGAATTGATAGTAATCGCCCACTGCCCAGTTGTTGGAGCTGAATGAGTGCGCAGATCCATTGCCCAGGGCGGTTGCATACCCGGATGTACCCGCGTGATGCGCGCTGGCGCTGCCTGCGCCGCCTTCGGGGTTGAAGGGGCCCGCCGACGTTGGGGCGCTGGTCTCGAACGTCCAGTCGGCGACCGGTGGCGGATAGGCGACACTCAGCGTCGCGGAGGCCGCATTGCTGGTGTCCGCCGAATGGTTATCCGTGGCCACGGCCAGGTAGGTCGTGTTGCCCAGGGGCAGGGTGCTGGTGGAGACGCCGGAAAGGGTCCAGGTGGTGCCGTCTTGCACCGGGGTTCCCGAGAGCAGATTCGACTGACTGACGCTGTTCACGTAGAAGCTGACGCCGGTAATGCTGTAACCGTTCGGCGCGGTAACACCGCTGGCCGTCAGCGTGACGGTGGTAGCGGAGTTGGGGGTCACAGAGGTGGGATTGACCGCAAGCGAAGTAATGGTCGGAGGGGGAATCGGCGTCGTAACGGTCAGACTCGTGCTGGCCGAGGCGCTGGTTATTCCACTGCTGTCGGTGGCCACCGCGAGATAGGTCGTATTGCCCGCCGGCAGACCACTGGTGGAAACGCCCGACAACGTCCAGGTAGTGCCGTTTTGCACCGGCGTTCCCGAAATCAAGTTCGAGGGGCTGACGCTGTTTACATAAAAGTTGACCCCGGTGATCGTCCCGCCGCCCGGGTCTGTCACGCCGCCTGCCGTGAGCGTCACCGGGGTGCCCGAACCCTGAGCTATCGATGTGGGGCTCACAGCAAGCGAGCCAACCACAGGGCTGGACCCCGTGACCACTACATTGTCAACGCGATCCGTACCGCCCGGGTATCCGCTGGGCGCCGTGCTGTCGACGAGCTGAAAAATGACATGGGCGTTGTTGTTGATCGCGGCTATCGAACTTAAATCCGCCGTGTAGGTCGAATAGGTTGTTCCCACCGGGTAAGGGTTGGTCGTGCCGCCGTCGCCGTTGACGGCGCCGCTGAAGGTGGTGAAGGTCGAACCGTTGTCCGTGCTGTACTTCAGCGTGAAGCCTTTGGGACCGGTGCTGCTGCTCTCCTGGTCGAAGCTCAACTTCACGCCGTTGTCCCCAACCGTACTGACCTGGAACTGATAATAATCACCGACCGCCCATGTGTTTGCACTGAAAGAATGGGTACTAGTAGGCGCGTTTCCAGCCGGCGAAGAGTAGGTTGCTGAAGCGGCATGGACGCCCGTTGCCGACCCGCTGCCCGTGTCAGCCGGATATCCGTTTGTGGGAAACGTCGCTCCTGCGGCGGCAGTCCCAGCCAAAGCGGTCGGGGTCGTTTCAAACGTCCAATTCGCGATGGTGCTGAACAGAACCCTCGACTCGAGCGGTTCCAGCGCGAGAGCGATCCGTTGCTCCGCGGTCGCGCGGCGCGGTTGTAAAACAGACTTCGACGTATTCCGGTTGAACGCTTCGAGCGGGACACGGCTGGGTCTTTTGGACTTGACTACTTTGCGCATGGATTCCTCTCCACTGAAACTGAATTTATAGAACAACCGCGACTGAACCCTCAGCGACTATGGAATAACAACAGCGCCCGGGGACATCACGCCTGCAGAACAGCAACCATTCATCACATATGCGACTGGCACTCTGCGTCTCGTCGGTGGGGCAAGGTAGGTATGCGAAATGCGGTTCGTGTTTCTGGCAAATAAAGTTTCGATAAATCACGGAGTTCTCCTCTGGCCGAAACTACAGATGCAGATACTGTCTTGCAAATGAAGCACATCCCAACCAGAATATTTTTGAAATATATATACGTGCGATGTTCCCCGGTCTGCCGCTAACACACACTTCACGACATCATAGCCTTGCATTATTGTTCGGAATCTATAATCGATGCCGACCAGCTTGAGCGAAAACTCTCATGCGACGGAGGATTGATGGCTGACATGGGCAACGCAAAGCGGAAATACAAGCAGATCATTGTTACGATGGGAGCCGCAGTTGCTATTTTCTTCGCGGTGCACTCGCTCAGGTCGTTCATCTGGGAAACGAGCGATGCGAAGGCGCAGGATCTCACCCGGCTCTACATCTGCGCCAGCACGGGGCAGACTTTCCAATACACGCTCCAGATTGGCGATACCACCCCTGTCAAGTCCCCCTACACCGGTACCAACACCGGTTACCCCGCCGAGTTGTGCTATTGGACGAAGGACGGGAGCATCGCCACCGACCCTACGCCGGTCTTGCTGAACGACTATAAAGGCATCCATCAGCCCACGTTCTGCCCCGTGTGCGGCCGGCTTGTGGTTTTTCGCAATCCTCCGGCAAGCGCCGGTCGCCGACCACCGCCGACGGAAGAGGAATATCGCGCACAGCAGGCGAGTCGACAGGCCAAGCGGGCGGAAAGCGACCAGTGAACTCCTCTTTTTTGAAACAGAAGAAAGCTTGACATGAAATCAGAAACGATGGGAGCTAAGTTCACGCCGGCCAGTGAGTCCCTGAAGAGTCGCCGTGGTCAAAGGGCGTTTACCCTGGTCGAGCTGTTGGTGGTGATCGGAATCATCTCTGTCTTGATTTCAGTTCTGCTCCCGGCGCTCGCTGCGTCCCGCCGGGCCGCCCGAACGATACAGTGCGCGGCCAATCTCCGAACCATTTTGCAGGCAATGACTATGTATGTCTCGGAGAACCGGGGATTTATCCCCGGCAGCCCCGACACATCGAGCCTGTTTCTTTACAGTCCCGGCTACAAGGACACGATTTGTCCAACGGTCTGCCAGATTTGGGACTGGCAGTCGCCGATTGCCAGCGAATTGGGAATCAACTTCGATCAGGGCGGATCCAATGCCCATCTCATCACCCGCTTCACAACGCTTACGAGCCAGCAGGTGTTCACATGCCCGGAAAACGAATATATTGCTCCTCAGTACAGGGATCCCAACTTTTCGGACAACGGCGCGGCGGTTAACAATGCGCCGGTGATTCCAATGATCTCTTACTTCACCGCCGGAGCGTTTCTCCAGGTGGCCTCGATCACGAATCCAGCCGGCACAGCGAATCTCCCCCAGGCTGGAGCACAGTTATGCTTGACAAAAGTTTACACTTCTCCAGTGGGTTACTCGCCGAAGATCACCAGCATCGGCGAAACGTCTGAAAAGATTTACATCGCCGATGGCGCACGATACGTGAGGTCTAGTGAAGAGCGCCACTAGCGCCGTGCCGACATACTATCTGTATTGGCTCGCCAATGACGGCGGAGCCTATTCCGACATGGGTGCCTGGAACAACCTGAGCTCCTGTTGGAACCGCCAGAGCTGTCCTGGCAACGATCAGGCAACACCGACGCCAATTGCCGGGGACCCCGACGCGAGGATCTTCGGGTTTCGGCATGGCAACAGAAAGGGCTATGGTCCCGCCGACAGCTACAAGTTCAACGCCGGATTCTACGACGGTCACGTGGAACTGCTCGGCGATCTGCAGGGATCAAACCCAGCCTACTGGATGCCCCGCGGCGCGACGATCAAGCCCAACGTGGCTTCCGCCGACACTGCGGCGTTATACAATATGCCGTCGAGCGGAAATTGGACGAGTCCGTAATATGGATGCACCGCTCAATGCGTCGCACCTCGCTGAGTGCACCACCGAACCCACATCAGTCGATAGGCCGCTTCGACGTTGCGTGCGAAGCGCTCGCCATCCATCAAGGGCGATGCTTTTATCCTCTGCCGCATTCCCGCCCGCAACGCGAGCAGCCGCGGGGGATCTGAACTCAGCTTCATCGCTAAATCGACATATCCGTCGGCGTCGCGGGCGATCAATTCGCAGAGCCCGAGATTGGTGAGTTGACTCACTCCCGCCCGTCCGACCACCGTCTGTCCGACCAGCGTGATCACTGGCACGCCCATCCAGAAGGAGTCGAGGCTGGTCGTGTGGCCGTTGTATGGAAGCGGATCGAGGGAAATATCGATGCGGTGGTAGAGCTTGAGATACTCAGGCCGTGGCCGGCCCTGCACCAACTCCACGCGGTCGGCGGAGATGCCATCTTCCGCGAGGATTTCGCAGAGCCGCTTGCGGTGCGTCCCTTGCGGGCACAACAGCATGAGCCTCGAACGCGGCACCGCACGCAATATCCTCGACCACAGCCGGAGGATCGACGGGTTGATCTTGCAGAAGTTATTCAGGCAGCCGAAGGTGATGAACCCATTGGTGACGACCGGCGCCTCGGCAACGGCGGGCTCTTCAATCATCGGGTCATAGCAGAAGAACGTGTCAGGCAATCGAATGGATTGCTCCGAATAGCAATCGTCGAAGAGTCCCGGCGGATCGAGGTAGGGGTCGGTCAGGCGGTAGTCGATGGCGCCCAGGCCGGTCGAACCGGGATAGCACCAGGTTACCTGGATCGGGGCGGCCTTGCGCGAAGACGAGCAGGCGGTTGTTACGCATGTGCATCGTCAGGTCGACGAGGATGTCCACCCGATCGTTGCGGATTGTCTGGGCAACCTGCTGGTCGGAAAGCCCGACGGTGTCCGTCCACCGATCCGCGCGGCGCGAAACTTCCCGGTAAGCTCAGTCGGATTGCAGACGTCTGAGTAGAAATGCGTTTCGATCAGCCGGCGGTCGTGACAAGTGAAAAGTGGCAGCATCAGGAATGCGAGCACGTGATGGGTAAAATCCGGAGAGATGTACCCGATCCGCAGCCGCCGATCCGGATCGGGATCATTGCCGCAGGGACGGCGGTCGCGAAGCGGCAGGGCGTGTCGTTTGTCCCAGAGGCGAAGGTCTTCAGCCTGCGCGCGCTGCTCTGAACCAGGGTGGAAATGCCTGGCAAAGATCCGGCCGCTATGGGCTTTCGCGTCGCAAGGGTCGAGTTCGATCGCCCGGTCGAAAGCAGCCAGCGATTCGTCGAGCTGCCCGATGTCTCTGAGCACGCCGCCCAAGGCCTGGTGCAGGGAGGGGTTTTCCGGCGCCAGCTTGATCGCCTGATGAGCGGCTTCCAAGGCCCCGTCGACATCGCCGTGCTCAACGAGCCGTTGGATCAGGTTCGTGTAAAGCCCGGGCGCGGCGGGATTCAACCGAATCGCTTCGCGGCTGGCGGCGATCGATTCTTCGCGCTTCCCAAGCCTGCCTGATATCACCGCCAGGTTGTTATATGCGTTGGCGAAATCGGGCCGGAGTTCGATCGCTCGCCGGCATGCGGAGAGCGCTTCGACCAATCGGCCTTGCCGCTGCAGCACCAGGGACAGGTTCGCATACGGCTCAGCGTAAACGGGATCGAGCTGGGAGGCGGTGCGCAGCTCGAGGATCGCTTCATCCAGTCGGTCTGACTTTGCCAGCCCCACGCCAAGCTCGTTTCTCCATCGCGCGACTTGGAAGGCGTCCGGCGCTGATGCGGAGGCAAACGCCCGCTGATAGCTGCTGACCGCCTCCGTGAGACGCCCCAGCGACAGCAAGATGCTGCCAAGACCGGCGAACGCGTCTGCGCTGGTTGGATCAAGTTCGGTCGCTCGCACACAGGCGGCCAGAGCTTCCTGCGGCCGACTGATCCCCATCAGCAGTTTTCCAAGATGCAGATGGTACGCGGCCGCCGCCGGCTGGATCTGAATCGCCTGACGAACCAGACGAATCCCGCCGGCAAGGTCCCCCTCCTCTGCGCTGAGCATCCCAAGCAAATCTAACGCGTCCGCATGTTGCGGCTCGTAGGAAAGAATCTGGCTGTAGATCGATTTTGCCGCTCCGAGACGCCGCGCACGGTGGTGTTGCACGGCCAACGCGATCGCCTGATTGATCGAGAGAGAAGCCATTGGTCCTCCCGGTGATTCGAGGCCGCCGGGAACCGGGCAACGCCGCAGCTTCCGATCGGCGGATTCCTTCGCCGCGATGATCAAAACCGCGTCAGTTTCACGGAGCCGCGACGGTCCTCGGTTCCGTCTTCGAGGCGGCGGAAGTTTTCGGAAGATCGAGGACGCCTGACAGCGGCTTGCCGTCGGTGTTGGGCATGGCAATTCCCAGAAGCGCCGCGACGGTGGGAGCGACGTCGGGCAGAGTCCAGTCGAGCGTCCTGGCATTGCGCGTCGCCGGCCAGCGGATTGCGGCCGTCCGCAAGCCGGCGCCTTTGGCCAGGTCGTAAATCGTCGGAACCTTGACGATCTGATCCTTGTCGAAAACGGGATCAGAAATCAGCGCCACGTTCTTCCCAGCGGCGCGATCGAAGTAATGATTTCCCACCACGCCGTGGCGCGCCGGGTTATCGCCGGTGACCAGCGTCGTGTGGTTCGGCCAAGTCACGGTCGGCGTGGACGCTTTCATCGAGCTGGCGCTGGCGCCCTGATCCGCGAGAGCGCGGATGTTCGGCATCTGTGCCTTGGGATCCTCGTGGTAGAAGGCCGCCAGGCCATCGACACTGATCATGACGACGATGCGATCGCTATTTGCTTCAGCGCGAGCGCGTCCGTGAAGTGAGAGTGAAATGCACAGGGCCGCGATGATGAGACGCATTTCAAATGGCACGCCAGCTCCTCGCTGAGAATCGTCCGTGAAAGATCCCCAGACGCTCCGGCAGCATATCAGGTCATGTCAAGAATCGATGAAGCCTTGCGGAAGAAGAGGGTGTGGCGCTCGAAAGTGGCGATCGGCTCCGAGTAGGGCGGGATTCATCCCGCCGATTTGTTGGCCGGCTGAGAAAACGGCGGGATGAATCCCGCCCTACGATCGCAAAATCTGCAATCGCCACAAATAAAAGTTACACCCACAGGTTCAAACGTCCCGTTACGCTGGCCGGGATTCGTGATGGAAGATTCCAATGACCGTCAGTTGTCCGCCGGCGAGATCGACAAGCAGCCGGAGAAAGATGTAATGCCGCGCCCTTCGGCGGGGTAAACAAAATCGTGAAGCGCAACTCCGCGCGGCGCACGAGGCGGGACTTCGGCGAGGGCGTCCAACTCGTCAAGAACGCGTTCCTGCAGTTGGACGGACAGTTCCTGCCACTGCGATCTCGCGTCAGGCGCGAAGCCGAGCCAGGCTCTGCCTGAAAACGTAACGGGGCCGCGACGACGGGAATTTCGGCCCCGGGGCAAGGAGCTTCGACGAGGGAGACTCAGGAAGAAGAGTCACCGAGGAGATGCGACGCCGGACCGGGGCCGAAAGTCCCTAGTCCCTTCGGGTTGCTCCGCAAAGGGGCCATGTGCGTTGGCGCCGCTCCTTAACGACTCGTTTCGTTGAGTCGCTTCGTCGCGGCTTCTAGCACCTGGCCCCTTTGCGCAGCAACGCGACCCCGCTACGTTCTCAGGCAGAGCCCCAGCTCATTACGCAGATCCTTCGCGGGAATGATTTGGCCTGGGTGCATCCGATCCATCGCGCCGGCGATCGTTTCAGGCGTGAGCTCCAGCCGCGCCCGTGTCAGGCCGAGCGCGTCCTGCAACTCGTCGGTCTTGGGCACCGGGTGACCGGACTCCGCCAGACGCCGCACACGCTGCAATATCTGGTCGGCTTCGGCAGCCCAATCCGCGTGCAGCGCGTAAATCGATCGATCAATCTCCAGGGCAGTCGCCCGGTCTGTCCAATCGACCGGCGTGAAATCCTTCTCGTATTGCCTGATGCGGCACCAGTCACCCAGCGAGGCTTCCACCAACTGCGCCGCGAGGCGCCCAGCAGAGTCGCTAAGCTCGCCATGAGCGGCACCCCCGACGGGTTCAGAGCGACGGAGCAAATCCAAGAGAGAAACGGCGGTCATCAACAACGAATTATACCAATAAAAGTCGCGGAGAGCAGTTTATTCCTCCGGCCAGCGTGAAATCCTCGGCGCACCATCCGACGGTCATGCGCCCTTCAACGCTTCGCTCGGTGCCGCGCGACGCGAAGCGCGGCACCAGCCACGTTAGTGCTCATTGACAGTTCAAGATCATGCCGGGCGATCAGCCGGCCATCGCGCGTCGAGACCAGATCGAGTTCAACTGCATCGACACAGCAATCGATCGCAAGTTGAGTTCCATCCCAATCCGTTGGCTTTCACGGGGTGACACGCAGCGAGCCGAACGTCCGCCGCCAGCATTTGATCGTCAGGCTCCGGCGCGCCGCTGAACCCATTCGGCATTGACCCCTTGCAAACCCGCCACGGGCTCTTCAACTCTCGCGGCTCTCCCCTTTTTTCACCCTTCAACCTTCCCGCTTCCCAAGTCGCATGCCGAACGGATGACGTGAAGATGATCCCCGGCCCGCTGCTAATTCGCGGCCGCTTCAGCCGCAGCGGAGCGGCGGCGACGGCGTGCCGCCAGAATCGGGCGGCGCCGAGCAGAACCAGCATTGCCGTGCCGGGTTCGGGAGCCGCGGAGTAGACGACATCCAAATCCTCGCCGGAGGAGGCGTCGGGCAGGAATTGGAGCGAGAAACTGCCGCCGGGGCTGCCGCCGGTCACAGCCAAATTGCTGGTGTCCAGCGTGAACTGCGATGTGTCGGTGCTGTTGACTGAATCGGCCTTCGCGATCGCCCATTGCTCGCCGAGCGTCACGGTCATGGCGGTCCCGTTGTCACTGGGCTTGATCGTAAACGGTCCGTTGATGGTCCAGCCGCCCGTAATCTTCAGTTCGGAGGCGGCAGGGTTACTGCCGGTCGTGCTGGTGAGATTGGGGGTGTAGGTGCCGCCGGCGTCAAATGTGACGCCTCCGGTAGCAGCCAGTGAGCCGGTTCCGGTGGCGGTTCCGCCAGAGGCGATCGTGGCGCTTGATTTGACCTCGACCGCTCCGGCGATCGTTCCGCTTCCGCTGAGTGTGCCGCCGATGACAGTTACCGGCCCTGCGCCCGTCCCGCTGCTGCTTCCGGTGTTGTTTACAAACAGGGTTCCGCCCTTGATTTGCGTTCCACCGCTGTAGGTGTTGCTCGATCCCGTAATCGTCCAGGCGCTGGAACCATCCTTGACAACTGCAACCGTGCCGGCTCCATCAGTGATGTAATGGCTGAAGCCATTAAACGGAGTCGTGGAGCCGCTGATGGTAAGAGTGGAGGTCGTACCGGGGGCTGAATTCAAGATCGTGAGATGGTTGCTGGCCGTGTTATTGCTCGGGTTGCCATCGGAGAGAGAATCGAACTGTTGATTGAAACTGTGAAGGTCGAGTTTCGAGTTCGTCTTGCCGAGATTGTTGACGACAACGTCGGTCGTTACGGGCAGGGCGTTGCTCAGACCCAGCACAATCGATCCGTTGCTGTTGATCTCTGTCGTGCCCGTATAAGTGCTTGCGGCATTGAGCGCGAGTGCGCCAGCCCCGCCGCCGGTCAGGCTGTTCGAAATATCGACGTCGGAATATCCGCTGATGCCCGAGTTGACGTCGATGACGATTCCCTTGCCGCTGGTGGTGCCGTTGATATTCGTGACGAATTGGGCCGAAGGAGAAAATGATGATTGCGTAACATCGCCGGCATGAAACGTTGCGGCTCCGGTGGGGTTTAGGGAGATCGGAACCTGGATGCTTGCTCCGGGGGTTGAACCGGTGTTCGTGATGATCGCCGCGCTCTTGGTCACCTGGATCGATCCCGTTCCGCTAAAGGGATTGGCGCCGGTGCCGCTGTTATCGTTGAAGTCATATTCGACGGCGCTTCCGAGAACCAGGGTTCCGTTGAGAGCGTTTCCGCCGCTGGGGGCTGACAGGGAGATGGCGCCGGTGGCGACAGGGGCGAGCGTAAGGGTTCCAGCGCTAAGCGTTGTGGTTCCCGTATAAGAAACGGTTCCGCCCGTCAGAGAAAGAGAGCCGGACCCTCGTTTGATCAGGTTTCCGCTGCCGGACAGGGTCCCTGAAAAAGTGGTGTTGGTGGCGTCTCCGACGGTGAGTGCTGCAACATACGAGTTGCTGGCACCGTCGATCACCTTATTCATGCTGACGGTACCTGCGCCGGAAAGTCGCTGAATCGCCTGTTGTTGCCCGTTTAACTGAAAAAGTGCGCCCGAGGCCACGGTGAGCGGCGTATTGGGGATTGTCGCTGTTTCGTTGTACACAGCGTCCAGCGCGATGGTGCCGGCACTGATCGTGGTGCTGCCGCCATACGTTTCAACGCTTGTCAGCGTCATCGTTCCACTGCCTGCCTTGATCAGGCTTCCGGTGGTTCCGCTGGCATTTCCGCCGGCATCCGAAATGATGCCGCTATAGGTGAAGTTGTGGGAGTCTCCGACCGTGAGCGTTCCGCCGCCGAGCGCCACATTGCCGCCGGTAGTTCCGCCGCCCGAGAGTTCGGTCGCCGTCTCGACATGGCCGTTCACGTCCAGAAGCAATCCTGCAACATTGGCCAGCGTCACGCTACCGGCCGATGGCAACGCGCCATCGGCACCCAGTCGCACGGTTCCCCCGCTGATGACCGTGCCGCCACTATAGGAGTTGGAGGTATTGAGCGCAAGCAGCCCCGACCCTGTCTTCAGCAGCGACGCGCCACCGTTGATTCCGTATCCGCCGGCGCTGGTGACGGTGTAGCTGTTGCTCGAATTGTTAAAGGTGACGCTGTTGGGGGTTACGCTGGCGTCGGAGATGTTGACGGTCGTTGCGCCGCCGGGCGCGAGGTGCGTGTCGTCAAATAGTACGTCGTCCCCGCTGATGTAATCGGTGGCAGTGCCGCCACCGATTAGCTTCCAGTTATGGTTTGGACCCGTCGAGGCGGTCGTCCAGTTTCCGTTATCCGCGCCGGTCCAGGCCGGGCTGTCGCCCGAGATCGTGTAGCCGATTTCACCCGCCGGAGCGCCATTGGCGGGCGTGGTCAGCGTCGCATTCTGCCGCGTGTTGGTGCCGGTGATCGTCCCCTTGGCGATATCCGCAAGCTGTGCCGTGGTGAGCGTATTGCCGAAATTCAGCAGATCGTAGAAGGTCCCATTGGTCCAACTGGCGCCCGACGCGTTGAGAGAGACGATGCCAGAGGGATTGACCGCGCCTACCTGCAATGTGCCGGCACTGACGATTTCATTGTTCGCCAGGGTGATGTTTCCCGCGCCGTTGAAAGTGAGGGTGGTGATGCTGAGGGTTCCGGCGGCCCCGTTTCCAGCCGAAACAACGCCTCCTGTACCATCACCGACGGTCACCGCGCTGATGAGCCCCGTGCCATCGACGGTCCCCTTCGTGAGGGTCACGGTCTTTGTGAGCGCCGCGGAACTGGTCTGCAAAAATGTCGCTCCGGTGCCGTTGACGGTGATTCCGCTGGTGCCGTTGATGGATCCCGCCGAGTTCAAGGCAAGCGTGCCGGCGCTGACTACGGTGCTGCCGCCGTAGGTACTGCTTCCGCCGAGAGTTTCAGTCCCGCTGCCGGTCTTCAGCAGCGAAAGTCCGGCCCCAGCGATGATTCCCGAATTGGTGGCCGAGCTCGAGCCGTAGGTGTAACTGTTGCTGCCGCTGGTGTTAATGGTCAACGTTGCGGTATTGGTCGACGTCACTGTGTTCACCGTGGTGAACGTGCCCGATCCGGTCGTGGAGGCCAGGCCCGCGACGGTCTGGTTGTTCCCGTTGAGATCGAGGGTGCCGGTATTGGTACTGGCAGATTGACCGATGTTGACCACGGTACCCGTCGGCAGTCGATTCGGTGCGGTCGTCAGCTGCACGACCCCATTATTGATGAATGTAGTTCCGCTGTATGTGCTTGACCCGCCGAGCTGAAGCGTGCCGCCGCCCTGCTTGACGAAGTCGCCGGTGGTGCTGCCATTGAGGTTTTGGAGCGCGCTATTGTAGACGGTGGTGATGGAACCCTTGATGCTCAGGTTTCCCGAAGTGTTACTGCCGGTCGGGTTGGCTCCGAGCAGAATGGCGCGGGTGGGATCAATGGTGAAGCTGTTCGTGGCTATGCCCAGGCGCCCGCCATTGATCGTAATGCTGCCGCCGGCAGCCCCAAGGTTGGCGTCCGCGCTCACATCGACTTCACCGCCCGCCGCCACCAGGCCGCCCGAAAACGAGTCGGTTCCCGAGAGCGTTACCGTGCCGGAGCCGCCGCCCTCGATAGTCAAGACCTTCCCGGCGCTGGCCTGGCCAATATTGCTGCTGATCGTAACGTTGCCACTGTTCTCGACCAAAATAATGTTGTTTGTCGAGTCTGCCAGCGCGATGGACATGATCCCACCGCTCCCCGGCGCGAGAGTGAGATTTTTTGACGTGTTCGTGTGGACGATGACATCAGCAACGCCCGATCCAAGCGCATTAAGGACGGTGGCACCGGTAAACGTCAATGTTCCGGAAACCGTACTGCTGGAATCGTTGACGGTTAGCGCATTGCCTCGCGCGGAGGTTACGTCGATGGCTCCCAACGATTCGGCACCGCTGCCGTTGTTGGCGCTACTGAAGGAGATGCCGATGGTAGTCGCGGTCCCGGTCGCACCAAACTGGGCGATATCCCCCACCGCCGGCTGAGCGCCGCTGGACCAAGGCCCGTTCACCCAAGAGGTGCCAGCTGCTGAGGCCCACGTATCCGTTGCCGCGTTGGCCATCGCGCCACTCAACCCAATGCTCATCACCGCCGCGGCGATCCGCTGATTGGAGCTCCGCCCATTCGCCAAACTCCGCTTGGCCCGCGCAGACATTTCCCTCTTCACACCAAGTTCGATCTTCTTCTGCATTTTTTCCTCTCCAAAGCAATTCGGCACCCGGTACTGGTGCAGTTTGAATTATTTTCCTGATTTCCGGCGATTGTCGTCTTTGCAGAGCATTTGGCAGTTCGCGGCATTTGTCTTGCCTCCCTCGTGCCAAGGCTTGACGTGATCGGCTTCCATCTCGCTGATGTCAAACTTCTTGCCGCACTTGACGCATTTGCCATTCTGTCGCTCGTACGCCTCGCGTTTCTCCTTGTCCGAGAACGCCCGCAGATTCAAATATCGCTCGTCTTTCGTCAGTAGATAGGGGTAAATGCCAGACTTCTTCCCCACCTCGTCGTCTTCCATCAGCCTCGCGACTTCTTTTGCCAATTTCTTCGCGTCCGGCTTCTTGTCCCCGAATCCGCTGTACAGCGCCCCCCAGCGGACGTGTTTCATCTCTCTGCGATAGTCTGGAAACGTGGTCTTAACCCACTCTATGACCTTCTGAAAGTAATTCCAAAGCGGCTTGGCGTCCTTATCGTGCTGATGCTTGGACATGTATTCTTTGATCTGGCCTTCTGAAAGCCAGTCAATCGCCGTCTCTAGGTAATCCTGCCGGATCGGGCTGCCGTCAACGTAATCGCTGGCGATTCCGTACGCAGGGCAGCCCGTCTTGCTGAAATACCGCTTGGCATCGGCGGTCCACGGCCCGTGAAAGACCGCGTTGCGCAGCTCCTGATCAGTCAACTTCATTCCCGCGATGTTGATCGTCTGGAACCAATCCAGCTTCTCGCTGTCGGTGCCGGCGCAGAAATAGACCATGCATTGGTACTTGAGAATCTGCTCCTGCTGATCGTCCTGGAGATTGTGGAAGTAGATATCGTCGATGGAGAAATCGCCGTTGACGTACTGGCAAACCGAAATCGTCCGCTGCTGTCCGTCGATCACTTCGAAGCCGCCATCATCCCGCACGGCCCAATACATCACGTTAAGCGGAAAGTCCTTGCGAACGGTATCGATCACCGCATCCCGCTGCTTGTCCTTGTAAATGAACTCGCGCTGGTACGGCGGGCGAATGTCGAGCTTCCCGCCGTAACCGACAACGCCTGCTTCCGCGTTGTCAGCGTAGTCCTTGACCAGTTGCTCGACCGTGATTTCTTTGAGTTGGATTTTCATTTTCGCTTGATGATGATTCTTGAATACGGACAACGTGACTTGCCGCCCTTGGTTATCGCAATGTCGGTCCGGCCACGGTGGTTCTTCGTTACACCCATTCCTTTGCCTAGATTACCGAACGGTATGCCAATGAGTTCAAATTGGTCGGGGTTGTGCCTGTCTAGGAATGTGTCGGGAACACCCATCAAGCCGTCATAGTCGATGGGTATCTCTGTGTTTCGAGCGACCTCTATCGCCTCCAAGTTGTCGTACTTGGGATATTGATCCGGATCATAGGTCTTGAACAGAATTAGGGGCTCGTGGCGTTTCGAAATGTCAAGGTTTGTGAACCAGCGAGCGTTGCCCAAGCTGCGCCAGTTTTTCCCATTTTCATCTCGCCAACTTCTGACATTGCGCATCTCGTAGTGATCTGGCACCATAACCTTCTTCAGCCCCAGCTTCTCGAAGTTGTTAATGAAATACTTGAAGAAATTGCTGACGCGCGGATCGTCGCAGTTACACAGAACAGTCTTACCCTTGAAGTGCCTGGCGTAATGCCTCAGTTCTTTCTCGATGTCCGAGAGCTGAGTGTAAAACTCGTCTTGCCTCGTCGCCTTTGCCGCATGCAGGCTGCGATTGAGTGACTTACTGGTTGCGGATGGTTTACCCTTCACAGGATCGAGATTACAGGCCCGGCAACGCAGCGGTCAAGCTAGCGCTAGTAGTTCTTCGATTTCCCAAACGTGATCGGTTAGGCCCGCTTCCATCGCCGGCGTTACCCGCAGAGTCGTATGCACCTTGCAGTAGTTGTAGTGCATGAAGTACATCGCGATCGCGTGCGCGTGATTCTCTACCTTTTTGCTGTGAGCGTTGGTCAGGCGGGTGAACCGACGCATGCCCATCCGCATTGAAAGGTTCTGGCGCTCAACGTAGGACGTGCTGACGTGCTTCCGATCCGGTTCCCCGGCGACTTGATGGGCTTCGCAGCCGATGCAAGCTGGCGGACTGTAACGAGCCGCGCCGGGAGCGGTGGGGCCGTAGATTTTGATGAGCTGGGCATAGTCCACGTCGCCACCGAAAGCATCTTCAACGGCATCGAGATACGCCTTGAGGCCATCGGTCGTAAGCTGCACCTTGTTTGAGATGCGACTAGCAACGTCGCCCATGAATTCGGCTGCGTACCCGCCATCGCGAAGCCCGATCATGTAGCTGATGATGAGCTTGGATTGTGCTTCAATCGCGGTCCACGTCCAAACGTCGCCGAATCCGAATTGACCCTGCTTTTCGGCGGGTACGTTCTTTTGCTTCATGCCGACGAAAGACCAGATTTCATCGCACTGTACGCGCTTCGCCTTGACGTTGCGGACGTTCTTATCGTGGAAGATGGCGCAGGCTTCACCGACCTCGCGGAGCAGCTTCAGTACGGTGTGCTTGGCAGCGCCGGTCAATCGAGTGGTGGCGTTGATGCCGACGCCATCAATCAGGCACCGTACGATCATCGCCCGCTTGTCAGTTCCAAGCTTGTTCATAATGCACATTATGCTTGCTCGTGCTGGCAATGTCAATAACAATCCAGGATTAATTCTGCAACGCTGTATCCATGGACGTTATTTCGCCGCCATTCTGAATGCGGCATAAGTGACCCGCGTCGCGCCGCATTGACATTGCTATTTATGCAGCGTTGATTTAATATCCGCCGCCATGAACTCAGACACCATCATGGTTGATCGCGCCAAGGCCCAGAAAAAGCTTGCGGCATTAGATGAGGAACACGCCAAGATTGGGGCGGAGAGAGACCGGCTTCGAACCATTCTGGAAGGGCTAAATGAGTTTGCAATTTCAAAGGAGACAAATGGTGCCGCGACTAAGACCTTGTTCGAGAAAACAACTCGAATGGGGCGACCGCGAACCAGTGCTTTGTACGATGCGATAAAGCTATTTATCGGAGAGCAGCCCGGCGTTTTCACCAGCCACAGTTTGCGCGAAGCGGCGCAGGCGGCACACGGATTTAAGGTTGACCGTTATCACCAAACTGTGCGGACACTGGTTGGCGAAAAATACCTAACTGTGGTCGAACAACCAATCGGCAGAAAAACCGGCACCTATAAGAAAGGAGAGGCGTTCCCTATGAAGAAATTGGAAGGTGAGTAGGCGGAAAGCTCTCGATCAGAACATCAAGAGCTTCCGCCAATCTCATGCTTGCCGATAGTGACACCGGCAAGTGCAGGACTGATGGTCCCTGCTATCTGGCGACCAAAGAACGCCAGTAGCATACCATCGGTTTCACCGTTTTTCTAGCTGTCTATTTCACCATCTTGGAGAATTCCAAATGGTCAAGGATGATTCCCCAAACTCACGGAAGGGTAATAACCCTGACGATCCCGGCGAATCCGGGAAAGGTTACATCGACCTGAACGATGATCGGCAGCCCGAAAAGGTTACGCAATGGCGGGACCGTAAGGGCCGCTACTCGGCTCCGCCTGAGCGGGACCGATAACACTGTGATTGCAACTTGAGGATTGGGGCCGGGGCGAAAAAGCATAGTAACCCCGGCCCTATTTCGTCTCCCACCGTTTGGCCGCCGCATTCTTCGCGATAGCCTTACGCTTTGCCGGCGACAGCGCCGCCGCCCGTGCCTTCCCGCCCTTGCTCGCGCCCAGCTTACTCATGGCGACCGCGTGCGGGTTGCGGGTATCGTTCGCTGGCGGCGCACCTGGTGGTAGGATCGGTGGCCCGTCGCCGGTGGCGGCATCGACTACGGCTTTTGCAATCTGCGTGAAGTCCCGGCGTGTGCTTGCTCGTGCTGGCATGGATGGATCGTGACAAGCGCGGGGAGCGTAGTCAATCGGAATTTGGCGGGGAGAATTTCAAACTGCACCAGTACCCGGCACCCGCGTTTTTAATCCTTTGCTACTGACAAAGGATTCCCGGACCTTCGATTCGGGAGGGTAGGGGCGGCATATTTGGATCAGATGAAGAAGCCGCTCTCATTTCACTTACAGAATGTTAACATTTGGTGTGCTTCGGTTTGGGAATGAAGAGGGTGGGGGGAAAGGGAATGGGGACGAAGGGATGAAGGGACAAAGGGACAAAGGGACGGAGGGACAAAGGGACAAAGGGACGGAGGGACAAAGGGACGAAGGCACGGAGGCACGGAGGCACGGAGGGGAGGACGCTAGCGCGGCGGATTTGGTCATGCTGCGTCCCCGCTCTACTTTCTCTCGTCTACTTGTGGCCCGTATGTTGGATCGCGGCTTTTTCGACGCGACTCGACGTTTTGTAGCAATACAGCAGTTGGCGGCGCGCAGGCTCATTTGCTCGGTTGCGCAGATGGCGTGAGCAGTGAGTTCAGCAGATCGGCAATCCGATACCCCGCGAGTATCGCCCGGCGCGAGGCGACTTCTTCCCCCTTGGCGCAGTAATCCGCCGGCAGCGGCGGAATCTTCACCTGCCGGTCGTGGTCGGCGCGCACGGCGTTCTGATTGGCGGTTTGAAGCTGCCCGTTGAGGTAGACCGCCGTTACCGCAAGGTCATGGCTCTCCCTCGCCCATCCGGCAAAGTCATGCGCTTTCAACTCCGGCAGCTTATCTCGCGCGAAACGCGGGTCGCCGCGCAATCCAGACGCGACATACCCGATCATTTCCGGGGCACGATAGGTCCCGAGCATTTCGTCCCAGAGCAGATGCAAATTGATCTGGCTGTACCACTGATTGGGCGTGCGGAGAACCATCGCGAGATTTCCGCCACGGTCTCCCTCGGGATATTGGGGTGAGAAGTGAGTCGTCGCGTGCAAGGGCTGATGGATATCGCCGACCAGATGCAGGATCCAGCATAAAGCGATCGCACGATCGCCGGGAGCGACGGCAGGATCGTGAACCTGGGCCGTGACCTTGTCGAGCGCTTCGACGACGTTGGTTGGATCCGTCGGAGGGCTGTTCGCAGCGGGTTGGGAAGCAGGCGCAGCAAAACCCGGCTGAACGATCGGGATGTCAATGTAATGCCACGCCGGATGGTTGGCGACGAAATGCATCGGATGGGTCTGCGACCGGACGATATCCGGCCAAGTCGCGGCAATCATGAACGCGTATCGATTCTCATCAAACCCATCTGGCTTCCCGGGCAGTAAGTCTTTCTCGTAACGGGGATGCTGCTTGAGCAAATCGTTTGCTGCCGAACGTGCGGCGGGCGTCAATTCGTCATAGGCGATCGATGCGATGATTTCGTGGCCGGTGTCGATCCAGCCAAAAGCAGGGGCGGAAATCAAGAGAATTGCAGCCAGGAGCGTCAGGGCGCAGCGAGGGAGGAAGGCGTTCATTTGCATGATGTCATCTTACCACCTTCGGAGGGGCGTTCCCATCGGCGTCGGCTTGTCCGGAGCGGAAGCGGCGTCAAATCTCGAATCCGCCAACCGCACGGAGCCTGACGCACGCTTGATACGAGCGTTCGCACCAGCTGCTTGAATGACCACACCGCTTAGCTTCACAAAGTCTGAACCTGAATCACTGCGAAGCATAATCGTTTCTGAATGTCACTCCCTAAGCTGCCGTGAACAAAATAGGGGGGCACCACGAGGGTTGCCGCCGCGCCGTCATCCCGCCTCCCTGCGGCCCAGCGATTTGTCCGATCGAGCCGGAAGTAAGACGCAATGAACAGACCGAGATGCAAAGCATTTACGTTGATCGAACTATTGGTGGTCATCGGCATTATCGCGCTGCTGATTGCGATTCTGCTGCCTGTGCTGGCACGCGCCAGAGAGCAGGCGATCACGCTCAAATGTCTTGCAAACCTGCGCACCTGCGGCCAGGCGTTTGAGATGTATGCCGACGAGCACAAGGGATATCTGCCGTTCCCGGAGACAACCTACGGAGATCGCGTTCTGTGGTTCAGCGTCATTGACCAGTATCTGAACTCGATCGCGAACAACAATCGCAGCTCAACATCGAGTGCCGCAGTGAATAACCGCGCTTACAGCGAATACAAGCAATGCCCTCTTGTCAACAACTTGCTCAGCCTCACCAGCAACTCAAATGACAGCCAAACCAGTTCGACCGAAACTGACAGCGAGTTGACCCACAGTTACAAGATGAATAGTTGCCTGCGGCATTACGGCAGCGGCGGCACTTTCGTCCAGGTCAAGCAGGTGCAACTGCCGAACTCCAGCAATTTCGTGCTGATGGCAGACGGTATTTCGATGGATATCACGGGCGTCGGCAGCCAGACTCAAAGCAAGGCGATGTCAGTGGATCCCAATGGACTCACGCTCGGCGTGGCGTCGTGCCCCATGTTGCGCCATCGCGGCGCGTGCAACGTTCTCTTCGTCGATGGGCATGCAGAATCCGAGACGCTGCCCCTGGAAAAAGTCTCGCCCAAGGCACTGACTGGCAGTCCCGCTACGCCCGTTCCGAGCTGGCAGGCAGAGTACCTCGACTCCTCGGGCGACGAGGTCTGGATGAAGCAGACCACTCCTCCCAGTACGACGGCAACCATTGCAACCCGCAATCCACGCATGCCGCTGCAGTGGAGCGACATTCCCAACGTAAACCGCTGATCATCAACATCCGCCGTTCTGAGAGCGGTCACCTCACATGGCTTTGGCTTTTCGCCGCCGGCGGCCGAGCAGCATCGGAACGATGCCGCCCATTGCCAGCACGAGCGTCGCGGGTTCGGGCGTGGCGCTGTACTCAAGCACCAGGCTGTCGTTGCCGCTGCCGGTTGGGACCAGTTCGAGCACGAAGAACGAACTGGGACCGTCTCCGTTGGCCGTTGCAAAGCCGTTGGTGTTCAACGCGAAGATGTCGGAGCCGGTGTTGGTGAGTTGCGTCGCCTGCGTCGTGCTCTGCGGAACCCCGCCGATGACGACCGGTCCGTTGATCTGGGCGATGGTCCATCGGTCGTCGGCACTGTGGTTGAAGCCGGCGACGGGGCTGCCAGACGCGTTATTGCCAAAGCTTTGCACGTTGATGGTGAATAGTGGTCCTGCCGAGGTGACGTTCAACGCGCTCAGCGTGAGCTCGTCCCACCCAGTGCTGGCGCCGGCGGCTCCGCCGGAAGCGGCGTCGGTGTTGATTTTCCACGCGTACGTTCCGCCGCCGTTCCACGACTGGGAGCCGGTGGTGAGGCCCGCAGTATGAGTCGCATCCGCGCCGGCGGTGATTGTGCCGCCGCTGCTGATGGTGATGGCGTTGGTTGTGTTGTTGATCGTGCCACTGCCGCCCAGGGTCGCCCCGGAGTCGACGGCGACAGTGCCGCTGCCCAGGGAGTTGCTCCCGTTGGCGCGGATGGCGCCTGCGTAAATTTCAGTTCCGCCGCTGTACGTGTTGCTGGAACCAGTCAGAGTGAGTGTGCTCGAGCCCGCTTTATAGAGCCCGAGCGTGCCAGAATTAGACGCGCCGTCAGCCAATATCCCGCTGAATGCTTTGGCGGGAGTGTTGCTGCCGTTGATGGCCAGAACGGAGTTCCCGCCACCCGTGTTGGTGATGGTCAGTACGTTGGTGCCGGGCGTTACGGAAGCACCGTCGGAGAGCGACGCGATGGTCGGGTTGGTCCCGCTGAGGTCGAGTATTTGCTTGCCCGTACCAGTGACGGTGCCGTAGACCAAATCGCGTCCTCCCAGTGCGCCGCTGTTGCCGAGCACGACCGTCCCGTTGTTCATATTGAGCGTGGTTACGCCGGTATATGAATTTGAGGCGTTCAAGTAGACGTAGCCGCTTCCACCGCCAACAGCAGCGTTGGCGATGTTCAGGTCGGCGTGGCCGGTGATGCTGCCGTTGACGGTCAGGCCATAGATCGACGAGCCGGAAACGGCGGAGGTCCCGCCAATGGTGAAAATGAGGTTGCCGGGAACGTATCCCCCGCCATCGGTGACCGATCCCGCCCCGTTGCTGACGACATCGCCAGGATTGAGCGAAATCGCCTGATTGATCACATTGCCCGACGCCAGCGTCGACTTGACGTTGGTGATGTTGGCGCCGCTTGCCGTGACCTGAATCTGGCCGTCGGAGCCCGCATAGTTTCCACTGACCGTCACCTGCAGCGGAGCGCTGACGGTGAGTGTACCGTCTATCGTGGCGTTGCTTACCGTAACCGTTGGACTGCCGCTCTCGTTGAGCACCACGGTCCCGCCGGAGGCGATGCTGGGGCTGCTGATCGTTGGGGCCGTTTGCCCGGTCATCGAGTAGACGATTTTTCCTCCGCCCAGAACCGAGACTCCCGCGTAAGTGCTTGTGCCGTTGCCGGTTCCAGGGCCGGACAAGGTCAGCGTCCCGCCACTGACGGTCGTTGTCCCGCTATAACTAGTTGTTCCGGACAAGGTGAGATTGTCGCTGCCGGTTTTCACCAGATTTCCCGAGCCGGACACCTTGCCGGCAAAGGTGGAATCGGCAATCGAGTCGCCAACCAAAAGCGTCGCGCCCGTCGAGTTTCCCGGGTTGTTGATGCTCACCTGGCCGCCGGCGGTTCCGCCGTCGGAAAGCTCGGCGATTTGCTGCTGATTCGCGTTGAGCAGAAACGTCGTCCCGCTGAGCAGAGTGAGCTTGGTGGTGGAGGGAAGCAGGCCGACATTTCCGGTGGTCAATGCGAGCGTTCCGCCGCTGACGCTGGTCGCGCCTCCATACGATTCCGACGCGCCCAAGGTGAGTGTTCCAGAGCCGGTTTTGACCAGGGAACCGCCGGTTCCGCTGCTGTTGCCGCCTCCGTCAGCGATGACCCCGGAGAACGTCTGCGAAGTGGAATCGCCGACGGTAAGCGTTGCCCCGCCCAGGGCGACGTTGCCTCCGGTCGTTCCTCCGCCAAAGAGCTCGGTAATGGCCTGATTGTGGCCGTTCAGATCGAGCAGTGCGCCGGCGGCATTCGCAATGGAAACTGCTCCGTTTGGCAAGGCATTGCTGACGCCCAGTCGCAATGTTCCGGCACTGATGAACGTGCCGCCCGTATACGAGTTTGATCCGCCGAAGCTCACGATGCCGGTGCCGGTCATCACGACCGAGGTTGTTCCGCCGATGCCGTTGCTGCCGTCCGCATCCGTAAACGCGTATGTCGCGGTTGAATTGTTGAATGTGACGCTGGTGGGGGTGACGCCGCCGGTCTGAATCGAAATGTTGGTGGCGCCACCGGGCGCCAGATGAGTGTCGTCAAACAGAACCGCGTCTCCGGGACTGTTGATGTATTGTGTGGCCGTTCCCGCGGCAATGAGCTTCCAGTTATACGCCGCAGTGTCCCAGTTGCCGTTGGTTGCGCCGGTCCATGCCGGGCTGTCGCCGTTGATCGTAATGCCAATCTCTCCCGAATTGCTGGTAGTCAGTGACGGAGTCTGCCGGCTGTTGGTCCCGGTGACGGTCCCCAGCGTGATGTTGCCAAGATTTACAACGCTGCCGTAGTTGACCAGGTCGTAGAACTGCCCATTGGCCCATGCCGTGGCGGAGGAATTGAGCTTCACCGCGCCGCCCGCGCTGAGGGCGCCGGTGACGGAAACGAGTTGATTGCTTGCAACCTGGAAGGTTCCGGCCCCGTTGAAAGTCAGATTCGCGATCGTCAGCGTCCCCGCGCCGCCGTTGCCTGCCGCGATGACGTTATTTGCGCTATCCGCGACGGTTACGGTCGAATTGATTGTCGTTGTGCCGTCGACGGTGCCGGTGTTGAGAGCAACGGGTTGTGAAACAGGGACACTGCTGTTTTGAACAAATTTCGCGCCGCTTCCGCTGACGGTGATGCCGCTGGTGGTATTGATCTGACCGGCGCCGTTCAACGCCAGAGTTCCCCCGCTGACGACGGTGCTCCCGCTGTATGTACTGCTTCCCGTGAGGCTTAACGTGCTGCTGCCGCTTTTTTGCAGCGCGAGCACGCCGGAGCTGGAGGCGCCGTCGGCCAGAGTGCCGCTGAATCCGTTGGCGGGAGTGGTTGACCCGCTGACGGTGAACAGAGAGGTGCCTCCGCCCGTGTTGGTAATGGTCAGGCCGGTCCCGGCGATCACGTTCGCGCCGTCGGACAGCGAATTCACAGTCGTGTTGAACCCGTGGAGGTCGAGGAAGGGTTTGCCGATCACGGCGCCGCCGAGGGTCCCGAAGACCAGGTCGGTGGTGGATGGCAGCGCCTGGCTCGAACCGAGAACGACGGTGCCGTTGTTTAGATTAATTGTTGTGGCACCGGCATACGAATTTGTGCCGTTCAAATAGAGGTAGCCGCTCCCGCCGCCCACTGCGGCGTTGCCGATGTTCAGGTCGGCGTTGCCGGTAATGTTTCCGTTGACGGTCAGACCGTAAATCGTCGAGCCGGAAATGGCGGTGGTCCCGCCGAGGGTGGCGATAAAGTTGCCTGCCACGTATCCGCCGCCGTTTTGGACGGATCCCGCGCCGCCGCCGACGAGGTTGCCGGGGTTGAGCGAAATCGCCTGATTGATCACGTTGGCCGACGCGAGCGTGGACTTGACGTTCGTGATGTTGGCGCCGCTGGCCAGCAACTGGATTTGGCCGTCGGCGCCGGCGAAAATCCCTTCGAATTGCGCTTGTATCGGCCCCCCGATCGCGAGCGTGCCATGGTTGGTTCCGCCGTAGGGTTGATTGATCGTCCCGGCACTCTGCCCGAACGTCAGGGTCGTACCGGACGCAATGCTCACCGCTCCCGTGTAAGTCCCCGTGCCGAAGGTGACTGCGCCGTCGAGCGCGAGACTTCCGCCTCCGGTGACGTTGAAAGTGTCGTTGATCGTGGTCGTGCCGCTTGTGGAGGATGCGAGGCTGTTGGTATTGAAGGTGCCGGTTCCGGCGACGGCGCCGGGGTTTACGGTGAGATTCCGGGCGGAGGTGATTCCAGAGGCAGCGGTCTTGAGCGTTCCCCCGGCAATCGTAATGGCTCCGGCGCTGGCTCCAAGCCGATTGTCGCCCCCGCTTGCGACGAGCGTGCCGGCGCTGATTACTGTGCCGCCGCTATAACTATTGGAAGCACCGAAGGTTACCGTTCCCGATCCGGACAGCGTGACGATGGCTGAGCCGCCGGTGGTAGGGTCGTTGATGGATCCGCCGGAAAAGCTGTAGGCGGTTGAATTTGCGGAGAACAAGACGCTGGATGCAGCAACTCCGCTGCCGGCGACGGTGTCGACGGTGATGGAATAGCTCGGGGAGGCGGTGTCGGCAAAGATGACCGCGTCGTTTTGGGTGAACTTGGTTCCCGATGCGGTGGTGTTCCAGTTGGCGTCCGAGGCGTTCCAGTGCGAAGTTGCCGAGCCGGTCCATGTGTCCGTGTTGGTGCTGCTGACGTTTGCCGCTGAGAACGAGAGATTGTTGACGCCCACGCCCTGAGACGTCCCGCTACTCGAACTCGTCTGCCAAACCAGCCAAATGGATCCGCCCGCGACCAATGGATCACTGGCCAGGCTGATGGTGTCAGTGCTTTGCGGGTATGTCTGCAAAGTGGCGCCTGTTCCACCGGTGGCAAACGTGTGTTCGAGCGCGGTCTGCTCGACGATGTTGCCGGATGTCAGCGATGCGCTAAAGGTAGTCGGAATGGCATCGGCCGTGACGTTCCCTGGGGTATTGTCGAGCGCGAGGCCAAACTTCAAATATTTCGAACCGCTATTCTGCCACCACAGCGTGTCGGTGAAGCTGATGCTGACCTGGTTCAGGCTGTTGCCGGTATTATTTTCCAGTTCGACGCCGAAGGTTTCAATTCCGGTGCTGCTGGTGCTGATCGCGCCGATGGACTGATTGCTCGACGAACTGCCAAAGCTGAAGATTTCGCCCGTGGTCGTGCTAGGCGTCCCGGACGCGTACTTTCCGTTGCCCGAGTTGCCGTACCACCCGTTCAGGGCGGAGACGTTGTATTCCGTCGCCAGCGAAGCCGTGCCGGTAGTGGTGGTGTAACTGGTGGTTTCTGTTGATCCAAATGGCAAAGTGCTGAACGACGGCGCATAGGTCCCGCCGCTGTAGGTAACATAGACCGACGCTGCGTGTGCCGCCCGCATTGCCAAGCTGCTTGCTGCAACAGCTAACGCAATTTTGGCTTGGGCGGAAGGTTTCCTATTCTTGAATCGTTTTCCCATGATTGTTTCTCCAAGTTCCCTGACTCGATTTCGATTGACTGCCTCCACATGTCACCAGTGCGATGGATGACAGGGTGACGCAGGATAGGCGGTTACATAAAGCTGGAAAGAAGGCATTGCTAATTTCACGCGAACGATTTAACGGGATTGGGCTAAGAGAGAGGAGGCGAAGGCGAAGAGCGGTATGCTGCAACGCTGATGAGTCAGCACAAGGCCACTGCTATCGGGCTTGCTCAAAACGTTGAGGATCAGATTGGCGCTGCCACTGACTGCCACCGAAACGGTCGATTGACCGAAGCCGAAACGGCGTACCGCGCAATTCTCGCAAGCGATCCGGATCATGCGGCCGCAAATCATTTCCTCGGGCTGATCGCGCATCAGCGTGGGGATGGACCCACTGCCGTTCGCCTGATGTCGCGTTCGATTGCGCTGGATCCCACTGTTCCCGATTTTTTCAATAATCTTGGTGAGGTTCTCCGCTCGCAAGGCCAACTGGCTGGGTCGCTGCGCAGCTTCGAGCGCGCCATCGCACTGCGCCGCGATTTTTCCCCGGCATTCAATAATGCGGGCAGAACCCTGCTGGAAATGGGTTTCGTTCCCGAGGCGTTGGCAGCATTTCGTCGCGCGGTTGATCTTTGCCCCCGGAGCGCCACGGCTCACAGCAATTTCGTCTTCAGCCTGCAGTACGACTCCACTCGTGGCGATGTCGAGCGGTTCGAGGAACACCGCGCTTGGGCCAGCGCCCACGCGCCGCCGGCCGAGCGGGCATTCGTGCATCCCCCGACAAGACAGCCCGGGCGCATTCGCGTCGGATACGTCTCGGCTGATCTGCGGCAGCACGCCGCGGCGTTCTTCATCGAGCCGCTGCTGGCCAACCACGACCGGCACTCGTTTGAAGTGATCTGTTACAGCAACAGCACCTACGCGGATCACGTTACCACGCGGATGCGGGGCCATTGTGACCGATGGCGCGACATCAGCGGAGTCTCAGATGCACAGGCAATCCAATCGATCAGCGACGACGCGCCGGACGTGCTGGTCGACCTTGCCGGACACAGCGCCGGGAATCGCCTGCCCATTTTCGCGCATCGCCTGGCGCCGGTTCAGGTGACCTACCTTGGATATCCGGCGACCACTGGCTTATCCAGCGTCGATTATTGCCTGACTGACCAGGTCTTGAATCCGCCGGGACAAAGCGACCGGTTTTATACTGAGCAACTATGGCGACTTCCCGAGCCTTTCGCCTGCTACCAGCCGCCGCTCGATGCTCCGCCGGTTGCACCCCTGCCGGCATCGCAACGCGGCTATCTGAGCTTCGCGTCCGCCGCCCGGCTCGAAAAAATCTCGCCGGAATGTCTGGAACTCTGGTCGGGCGTTCTGGCGCGATTCGCGACTCACGGCTGTTTCTGCTCGGCACTCCCAATGAATTCGGCGCGGGCCACCAGCGCGTGCTCGATGCTTTCAAAGCTACCGGCATCGACCCGCGACGAATCAGCTTCAGCCGGCGCCTGCCTTTTGCCGACTATCTCGCGGCTCACGGCCAATTCGACGTTTTTCTTGACACCACTCCCGTCGCGGCCCATCCCACGTCATGCCACGCGCTGTGGATGGGCGTGCCGGTGATCACCCTGGCCGGCCAGACGTTCGCGGCGCGCACGGGTGCCGACGTCCTGACGGCATTGAACATGAAGGAATGGATTGCCACCTCGGTAAGCGAATTCTCGCAGATCGCTGTGACGCAGACCCAGGATTTGAACCGCCTCGCGGCGCTTCGCGGCTCATTGCGGGAAACCGTCCGCCGGTCAACGCTGACCGACGGGCGCAGGTTGGCGCGAAATGTCGAGAACGCTTACCAAGGCATGCTGGACGAAAAGAGATTGTCGACGAGTGGAAATTGATGCATGGCTCAACTCGCCATTCAACAGGGCCTTGATTTGGCGTGCCGTCACCACCAGGCGGGGCGACAACCTGCCGCGCTACGGCGCTGTTCCGAACGGATTCCAGATCACATTCGCCGGATCGTTGTAGTCGTCAATGCCGGCGACGATGTTGGGCGGGAAATTCACCTGGTCCAGCGTATACCAGCCGACGTGACCGTCCGCGAAGCAGATGTATCCGCCGTTGCGGTGGCGGCTGGTGAATCGCGTCCATGATGCGGAAAGCTGACCCAATGCCGTGCTCTGCACCGACGTCGCGGCGGGGGTGGTGAGAGCCGTATACTGCAGATCCGTCTGGTTGATTTCGCCGGGCGACATTCTCTTCTCAACAAACACTGCCACGTTGGATGACGGAATCATCTGGCTCAGCTTCGGCCGAGGATTCTTGCCGCTCAGGATCTTGGAATTGGGGACGTAACACATGCAAGTGGGAAGCTGCACGGTCGACGCCTTCACATAGTTGCCGCGATTGGCGGGCGGATCGCCAAAAATCAGGAAATAGCTGTTATTGTTCACGGTGACATTGGCTGTCTCTCCGGTGGCGATCGCCAGTGTATTGCAGGATGGGCAGATAAAGACCGAATTGTCAGAAATCGTCGGGACCGGAGCTCCTCCTGTGGGTGGCGCAGCGCTGATCAAGTCGTAATAGGCGGGAAGGTTGATCATCGGCGGAATCGCGTTGAACCACATCTCTGGGCCGCTCCAACTGAGATAAAGGCCGTTGATGGCGTCCACGGGGTTCGACTTGCTGCCGCTGTTGCTGTCAGCCGGAATGAGTCCTTTGTTCGCATCGCAGTACATCTGCAAACCTATCCCAAGCTGCCGAAGATTGCTTTGACACCTGGTCTCGCGGGCCGCTTCGCGCGCCTTGGCAAGCACTGGCAACAAAATTGCAATGAGCAGGGCGATAATACCAATGACAACCAAAAGCTCGACAAGGGTGAAAGCGTTGTGGGGAGAGGCACGAAGGCACCCGCCGCGGCGGGTAAACTGCGGCACGGAGGCACGAAGGGAAGGAGAGTCCGGAGCCAAGGCGCCACCGCCCGAAGGCATCCCGACGCGCCGGGACCTTTCTGGGACATGGAGGGAAGAAGATTCGAGACGCGCAGCCGTCGAGCGAATTCGCATCCGGGGGAATCATCGGGCGTAACATTTAGAACCGATGAAGGTTGTGCGAGGATTTGGATAGAAGCGACGATCGAGACGAGGTTGAGGCGCGAGCTAAGTAATGATCGGCAAAGAACGTATGGTGTTTAGCAGCGGGCCGGCGGCGTCGAAAACCATGGCCGGGGTCAGCAGCTTCATGCATCGGTGATCGAGCGGACAGACTTTTTTCTGGCACGGGCCGCAGAATACCTTGACGGCCAATTGCCGTTCCCGTGCGTAATAAATCTCCGTCCACTCCGGATGCGTCGGCCCAAAGAGCGTGATGACCGGTACATTCAGCGCCGCGGCAATGTGCCTGGGGCCGGTGTCATTGGTGATCATCAAATCGCACCGTCGGACGATCTCCTTGAGGCTCCCAAGCGTCATGCCATGTTGCGACAGGTCGATTGGAGTGCGCCGCATGTACTGCTTGATCGCATCCACGATGGGTCGCTCTTTGGGCGCGGCGCTGATCAACACCGTGGCCCGCATCTCATCGATCAGACGATCTGCCAGCTCGGCGAAATATTCCGGCCGCCAGCACTTGGCCGCGCCGTAGTGGGCGCCGGGGTTCAGCAGAACCAGCGGCGGCGCGCCCGCGGCCGCCGGCCGCTCCAGATCCGGGGGCAATCCGCAACGCGTCAGCACTTCGCGCGCGTTGCGCGCTTCACTCTCTGTGACAAACAACTCCATGCGCAAATCGCGATCGGCTGCGCCACGTAGTGGGCGAGTCCAAGATACGTCTTCACCAGCGGCATCGGGACGAACCTCCCCTTTTCCTTGACGGCCAGCAACTTGTCCGTCAGCAAAAATCCCCGTCCATCGCGGTCGTAGCCGACCACGCGCGGGATCATCGCCATCTTGCAGAGCAGCGCCGTCTTGAAGGAATTGGGCAGGAGCACCGCCAGATCAAAATTACCCGCCCGCAGCCGGCCGGCAATTTCGAAGAGGCCTTTTCCCGTTTTCGACGGCCCCTTTCCCGTTCGATAGGTAATCAACTGATCGGCCCACGGCATTCCCGCATAGAGCGGTTTGACGTATCGGCGAAGCAGGTAGCTGATATGCGCGGACGGGAACGCGCCGCGCAACGCCCGCAACGTCGGGGTTGCCATGACGGCATCCCCGACCCAGCTCGGCTGCACCACGAGAATACGCTGAGCCGTCTGCATTGGATGCGAGTATAGCATTCGCGGAACGGGATTCGACGGGAGACGCGATCAGCTGTGATTAAAGGATTACCGCCCATCCTCCCCCGGGTTAGCCGCGACGCGCAGCGGAGCGCGTATTCGAGCGAGAAGCACGCTATGTCGCCCAGTGGCAACTCCCAAAATACGCGCTCCGCTGCGCGTCGCGGCTAACCTCGGGAGCAAGTCTTCACCGCAGCTCATCTCAATCGCTGTCAATCAGATCATCGTGTCCGGACCACCATGACATCCACGTCGCGCATGGCGTCCGCAACCGCCAACCCGTGAAAGTGCGCGACGACTTCCAAACGAGCGCGCACCGCGTCCGGCGAGCGATTCCAAACATCGCGGGTCATCACCATCCACGGCTTCCATCGATCGTATTCGCCGCGGACGATCACCGGGCTGAGGGCTTCGCGAATCGTTCCTCCCTGATAAAAGGCGAGGCTCGGCTCCTTGTAATCGGTCATCAGAGATTGTCCCGGATGAGTGACGCCGTTCGCACGCAGCACGTCCGCAGCGAGGATCGACAGCCGCAGGAACTGCGCTCGCGGCAGGTAGATGCCATACAGAAGCCCCGTCACGCAGATCATCCCCACTCCGATGGCGCCTAAACCTTTGGCTTCCTCCCCGCGCCGCAGCAGCGCGACCACGCAAACGCCCCAACCCACTGCGCCGGCGGAAATGATCGACATCGTCATCCACGGCAGCGGACGGAAACGCAGTGCCGCCAGCCACGGCAGGCACCCGATCACCATCATGATCCCCGCCCAGATGGTTGCCGCGCCGACGAACTGCGGCGACGAAAAAGCCGAAGCCCTTTCGCGCAGACCGCGAACGATCGCGTCAGCGGTCAGGAACGCCAGGGCGGGCATTGTCGGCAGCATGTATTGCGGCAATTTTGTTTTGATCGTCAATTCCGCCATGAGCCATGGTCCGATCACGGCAGCCAGCGCGAATCGAGTCGTTGGTTCCTCGCGATGCAGCCAGCCGACGACCATCGCCGCGGGCAGCAGCAAGCTCCACGGCAGGAAGTCCGCCCAGATGAACAGCGCGTGCATCCCCGGCGGCCCCCCGTGCCCTTCCATCCCCTTGAACGCATGCCCTTCGGCTTCATGTGCCATTGCTCCTAAGAATTCAGGAGATCGCTGATGCACCATATAGAGCCACGGGCCGACGATGCCTATGACGATTAGGAGACCGACGATGACTTGAGCGATCTGTGTTGGGGTGAGGCGGTTCTGCCAGCCGGGCGGCGCCGTGTCGCTGTTCAGCCGCGACGCGGAGCGGAGCGCGTCCAGTGACGCCTCCTGACGTACCTCGCCTGAATCGCAAAATACGCTGCTGGACGCGGTCCGCTGCGCGTCGCGGCTAAACAGGTGGCGAAGCCAGACGTAAGCTTTGAAGCTGCTTCCGAAGCCATAGAGCACGAGTATCGTCGTCAGCAAGACTCCGACGATCAGCCCCTTGGTCAGCAGCCCGAGCGCGATCGCAACTGCCAGGATCAGCACGACGATCCATGAGCGGTTTCCCCGCCAAATGGCATAAACACACGCCTGGCCGATGACGGTCCAGAGCAGCAGCACTCCGTCCGTCATCGAAGACTTGGCCGCGACGATCACCAGCGCAGTGGAGCAAAAGATCAGCGTTGTCCACAGCGCATGTTCCGGCCCGCGCAGTTGCCACACAAAGTGCGCCAGCAGGCATGCGCACGCGAAGATCGCGAGAACCGACGGCAGCCGCGCTGCAAAGGCCGTGTCTCCGATGGCCCACATCACGGACGCCTGGCACCAGTAGATCAACGGCGGCTTCTTTGCGCGGATTTCGTCGAACAGCCGCGGCACCACCCAGTCGCCGCTCTGCAGCATCTGCCTCGAGCATTGCGCATAGCGCGGCTCATCGCGATCCATCAGGGGAACCGACGCATTTCCCACCAGATACAATCCCAGCGCCGCCAGCAGCAGCGCGCCCATCCGCACCCTCGCACGCACCATCAGCCGATGGTAACCGGGGAAGGGAAGGGGTGGCAGGGGGCGAAGCAGTGGTGAGCCCCCTTTTGTTGCAGCTCACCACGACGTTGTTGACGCGAGTCGTCGGCAGAATTACTTGCCGGCTCCACCTCCCGCTCCGCTGCCGCCACCAGTGGCGCCGCCGGTGCCGCCGGTTCCAGAACCGCTTCCGCCCGTTCCGGCTCCGCCTGATCCGGTAGCTCCGCTCCCACTGCCGCCGCCGCTCGATCCTCCAGTGCCGGTGCCGCTGTTGCCGGAGCTGCTCCCGCCGGCGCCGCCGGTCCCGCTGCCAGTGCCACCGTTGCCACTCGAGGCGCCGCCGCTTCCGGAGCCGCCATTGCCCGAGTTTGAACCGGTGTTACCGGTGCCGCTGCCGGAGCCCGTGCTGCCGCTGCTGCCAGCACCGTTGTCCGACCCGGACGTTCCGGAGCCGGACGTTCCGGAGCCGCCTGAGCCTGCCGCGCCTGACCCGGACGTCCCGCCGCCGGAACTTCCGCTGCTGCCGCCCCCGGTTCCTGACCCGCTCACCTGAGCAGCGATGCTCATATGGGAACTGCCTGTCCCCGCTGCCCGTGGAGCGTTGCCCCGGCTGATGGGAATGTCGAGAAAAATAAGACTGCCGGCAGCGAGCGCAACTGCGCCAATTGAACGGCCGATCTTGTGAGAATGCTTACGCATGACACCTCCAAAAAAATAGCTTCGCCGCGTTTTGCACCGAGACACCTCGTCGCCTTAGCGGCTGGAGCGGTCGTAAGGCAACGTGGGTGCCACGGTACGGGGGGCCGGCAATTCCTGATTCGGTCGACGGTGTCAAGCAAGATACAGCAACGCCGAGCTCGTGTGCCTCGCGTCTCGTTTTTGATCGATGAAAAAGTGGACGAGCCGCGCCCCGCCTTTAGTCAGAGCCTGCGATTTTCACCAGCTTGTTGTACAGGCCAAGCAGGAGGAACGTCGGTGCCCATTGGCCGACGAAAAGCGCGTGGTGATCCTGGCGAAAAAGCTTGAGAGTCAGCGATCCGGCGATCGATGCGCCGGCGAGCCAGAGGAAAAGATCCGATGGGAGCTTGGCAGTCTGCTGCTCGATTGTCCGGGCGACCGGGCCTTCCTTATGGCTTGGATCCATGATGCTTCGCATTGCAATCTCCTTGAGAAAATGGAGCATCCCACGAACCGCCGTTCGAAAGCGACGGTAACACGCGGGCTGCAGGCGCAAGCGCATTCAAAACTGGTGCCAACGGCTTCGCCCTTCATTCTTCTGAAACCAGCGCGAGATCATCCCGGAGTTTCCAGGCGCGGGCATCCATAGCCGCGCCGACGCATCAATGGAATCATCCGCTGCGATGATGTCGTGCTCCGGCGGCAATGTGCCGCGGCAATGGACCGAATTCAGTCGCGGCTGGTTGAGTGGAAAATCCTGTCGGCGTGCATCTGACGACTGCAAATTTTCAATCGAGTTCTGCCGGACGCGATTGGTTTCTGTCCGCTCCATGGGGCAACAGTTGCTGCATGGTCTCAACTCCGAGCAATTTGCAGGTGAGGAGATAGACACCGCCGCCGACGATCATCAGGGCACAGAGTTGCGTGAGCCAGATGAGTCGCCCGTTGGCATGCGGATAGATCGGCAGACGCTGCATCCCGACGCAGACGAGCCACATCAACGCGGTTGCCGCGCACATCTTTGCCACTGGCCTGGCGATCCTCCCGAGTCCCAAACCTCCGACGCGTCGATCCAGCAGATAGAGCGTGAGCACGGCTTGAATCGCGAAGCTCACCAGCGTCCCCACCGCCATCCCGGCTTCTCCGAGCCACCAGATGATCGGCAGCTCGACAATCAGGTTCAGCACGATGTTCAACACCGACATCAGTAGCGGCGTGAGCGTGTCGTGCATTGCGTAGTACGCGCGATTGAGAATCTGCAGCAGGCTGAACGCCCAGATTGCGCCGAGTAATACAGCACGGATTGCGCGATCAGCGCCGCATCGTGCGCGCTGACCAGACCATGTTGGAACAGCAGTCGAACGGCGGGCCCGCGAACGAGAATCAGGCCGACGCTCGCGGGGATTCCCTCCCAAAGCGTCGCCTCGACACCCTGGCGGATCACCGCTTTGAAGCGCGTGCGGTCCTTGTCCAGTGCATCTGCGCTGAGCCCCGGAAAAATCGCGGTCGCCAGGGCGATCGCGAAGACGCCGAGCGGAAACTGGTAGAGAAATTGGGCGAGGTTGAGCCGCGCCGGCGCGCCCATCTCCATGGGATAGCGGACGACATGGCCGAGCAGCGTGAAGGAGTCGATCGAATGGCCCGCCGAATCGACGCCACGCATGAGGACGACGGAAATGCCCTTATCCAGCAGAACCGAAAGCTGCAGCACGCCGGCCCCCATCGCCACCGGCGCGCTCATCCGCAGCATCTTGCGAATCGCCGGGGTCCAAAAATGCAGCACCGGCTTGAAGCGGAATCCAACGGCGCGCAGCCCCGGCAGCAGGATGCTGAACTGCAGGAGGCCCGCGATCAGCACGAAACATGAAAGCCAATAGGCGAGTTTTGTCTGGAGCCCGACGACCAGCGCCGGATCGGTGCCGTGCCGCAGATGCAGCAGCCGCGCACCGATGAAGACGACGAGGATATGGCAGACATTCAGCAGAATCGGCGCTGCCGCCGGTGCGGCAAAACGATGGTGCACCTGCAGGATCGCTCCGAGGAATGCGGTTCCGCAGATGAGCACGACATAAGGCAGCATGATCGCGGTGAGCCGGAACATCAGCAGCCGATCCGGCCGCATCCCCGGGTCGCGCCACATGCAGAAGAAGAGGATCGCCTCGCCAAGAAGCGTGAGGACGACCAGCACCACGCAGAGAAGGTTGACGCTCGCGGCGGCGAAGTCGCTCGCCGACTGGCGAGGCTGGTGATTGGTGATTGGAACGTGATAAGAGGCTGATTGACGTGGCAGGCTATCCGATTCGGCTTCCTCCTCCCGACTTCTTGCTTCTTGCTTCCTGCTTCTGGCTTCCTCACCCTTCGTGCCTTCGTGCCGCAGTTTACCCGCCGCGGCGGGTGCCTTCGTGCCTTCTTCTTCCCTCTTCACCTCCTGCGCGTAAAGCGGAATGAACGCCGCCGATAGCGCTCCTTCGCCGAAGAGTTTCCGAAACAGATTGGGAATCGTGAATGCGACAGTGAACGCGGACGCAACCAGGCCGGTGCCCAGGTAATGCCCGGCCACGACTTCGCGCGCCAGGCCCATGATCCGGCTGAGAAACGTGAATCCGCCGATCAGCTTGGCGTGACCCAGAAATGAGCGCGGCGGCTTCGCGGTCCTCGGTCGCTCAGCAAGTTCAATATCAGCGGTTTCGGTGGACATCCATTTCCCCGAGTTTTTGCGATCACGGCAGCGGAGCCGACGACTCGCGGTTCCTGGTCCGGCGTCAGCGATGCCGGCTTCAAATATAGAGCCCGGGAATCCCGGGTTCCTGATTACAACATCGCCTTGAGCGTTTTCGCGGCGGTGAGCGGATCTTCCGCGGCTGCGACTGCCGCGGTGACAGCGATTCGTCCGATGCCGGCCTTCTTCACTTCATCGACATTCGCCTCAGTGATCCCCGCAATCGCAACCGCGGGAATTTGAATGTTGTCCACGATCTCGCGCAGCCAGTCGAGGCCCGCGACAAATCCGCGCGGCTTGGTGCCACTGACGAAGCACGGCCCGACGCCGATATAGTTGGCCCCGTCGATTTGGCGCGGTGCGCTTGTGCCAGATTGTGCGTGCTGACGCCGATCATTGCCCATCGCCCCAGAATTTTCCGCGCCTCGGAAACCGGGATGTCGTCTTGCCCCAGATGCACGCCGTCCGCGCTGCTCAGCAGTGCAATGTCGGGTCGATCGTTGATGATGCACAGCGCACCGTATTGACGACAGAGCTTCACAAGCTGGCGCGCCCGGTGGAGCAGTTCGCCGTCATCCAGGCTCTTCTCGCGAAGCTGCAGGCAATCCGCGCCGCCCTGCAGCGCGAGTTCGGCCGTCTGCAGCCAGGGCCGCACGCAGATCGATTCGGTGATCAACACATAGAGTCGGACGGCGTCGAATCGCGCCGGATTGCGGAACGTGATCGCAATCTGCAGTTCCACGTCGTAAAAGCGATAGCGAATCGATTCGACCAGCGCCGCCTGTGCGGGTGATTGCACCTTGAGATATTCCTCGATCGCCCGCAATGCTTCGCCAAGCCGCTTGCCGGCGGCTGTCACCACGTCGGCGATGTCGCTTCGCCGCATCTCCGAATCGGTCTTATTTGCCCGTCCCGCATCGCCGGGCGTGTCACGGCAGAGAATCGCCTCACCCGCCAAATCCCGCGTTGAGGCCGCCAGATCGTGGCGCAGGGCTTTGATCCGGCCGCTCAAAGCGCCATCGTCAAGCACAAACCGCGCGTAGTCCTCCATCACACGGAGTGCTTCACGCGCACGATTGCAGTTGGCGTCCAGCAGCCGCAACACCGCGCAGCTCGGGGGGGTTGCCGCTTCCCGCCGAGGGCTCCGTGGAAGAGGGAGGGGGCGAGAGTGGATTTGAAGGTTGCCCTGACACCGTCGGCTCTGGGAATCTAGGCAATCGATCGACGCGGATAGTGGGGCGGAAGTCCGGGTCGCACGCGCCGCTCCGATTCGAGCGCACCAAAGGCGCCGGGATGCTGGCTCCAAAGCTCAAGTGCCTGTTCGTATACCTCCGGATCGGAGGCGTTCGACCATGTCATCAGAAAACCTGCAAGGCTCCGCTCAGCCGACGCTGCCGTCACAGTCTCATATGCAAAACCACGCATTGACCGCCCATCCAGTGTTACAAAATAGGTCGAAGCATACCCGACCTCTCCCGCAGGATAACAGAATATTCGCCGCATGCTCACCCGCCGATAATAAACAGTCATCGACGCGATCGTCCCATGCCGCTGCAGGTTCCGCGTTTAACCCGCAGCGTGCGGCATGCGTCTGCGCGGCCGCCTCATCCGCATTTTCGGCAAAACTTACCGGGACAAACTTCCGAAGAAACGTGATAGCGGACCGTGAACTGCGGCGAGGAGTCGTCCCGCGCGGCCGAATCTCACAGGTGACTACCCATGGCAGGACAACTGACCGGCACCGAAAACTTCGTCGAATCGCAGCCAGCGGGCTTTTCACAATGGCTCGCCGCGCTGCTGAAACGTCTGTTCGGTGGCGGTGGCAGCGTCTCGGCGCCCAGTGCCGCGCCTGAGGGTTCCGCTCGCTCGACCGCGGGGGAGGTCGAAGGCGACTTCGTCGTTGCGCCCGGCGGCTACCACATCCGGGTCCCTCACACCGGCGATCTGGACCATTCGGTAGACGAAGTTCTGCCGGAAGTGCGTCAGGGACTCAATTTGCTGCCGCCGCTTCCGATGGTGGTGCTCGAGCTGTTGCGTGAAATCCAGAATCCCAACTCCACCGCGGCGAGCGTCGCGAATATCGCCGCCAACGATCCGTCGCTTGCCGCGTCGCTGCTCCGAACCGTCAATGGAGCGGCATCGGGTCTTTCGCGAAAGGTGACGAGCGTTGCCGAGGCGGTCAGCTATCTGGGCTTTGGCGTGGTTCGCTCGCTCGTCGTGCAACTGCGTCTCGAACAGGTCATGCCGCCGCGCGATCCCGCGACCGCGGTGGAAACCGAGGACCTCTGGATCCATTCGCTGGCCGTCTCCTACATTGCCGACGCCCTTGCCGAGCGCATCGGCGACGTGGACCGCGGATTCGTTGCCACGCTCGGCCTTCTGCACGACATCGGGCGGCTGGCGATCGTCGCGCAGTTTCCCGATCGCGTCGCCTCGCTGCATGCCGCCACGCCCGATCCCGCCGAATCGCGCCTGGATCGCGAACGCCGCGTCTTCGGCGCCGATCACGCCGTCCTGGGCGCCACGCTGGCGTTGCGCTGGAAGCTTCCTGCCGATCTCACGCAGGCGATCCGCTGGCACCATCAGCCCGACAAGGCATTTGAGCCGCACGATCCCATTGCCATCCGCAAGGCGGTCCACCTGATTCAGCTCGCGGATCAACTGGCCAAGTACTGTTTTGCCTACTCGACGGACATGGAGATCGAGATGCCGTCGCAGCAGACGCTGGATCTGCTCGGCTTGTCCGCCTCGATCCCGCGTCTGCTCGACGCGCGCATCCGCGCCGCCGCCGGCAAGGCGATCCTCTTCGCCGACGACAGCAGCAAGCGTCCCGCCACCGCCGTGCGACCGTTCCTCCGGCTCACCAACGCCGCCGATGCCTCGCAAGCCATCAGCCGGCTCGGCGCCGGTGACGGCCAGTCGCGTATCGACGTCGGCAGTCGCGGCGCCGCTCTCTTCGAATCCCACCCAACGATTTGCCGTCACGGCCCGACCAGCCGGCCCCTCTCTCACGAGTCGCCGCGCCTGCTGGCCCCGGCCACAGCCGAGGGGATTGAATGGCTCATGAAAGCCGTCGTCGCGCAGTGGGAAAATGAGTCGGTTCCCCCTCGTCAATACGCGCCAATGCGCTGCGCCCTCCGCGCGCTGCTGGCAAATCTGGCAGGCCCCAAAAACGAAATCGAACTCGTTCATCAGCGCACCGACGGCCAACTGGAAGTTGCCGTCCGGTCGATGCTGCTCTCCTTCGCTCATCGCGTCCCCCAGTCACCGCCGGACATCGGCCCGCGCCTCCTGGAGATGGAACTGGCCAATCTGCTGAATTTGGGGTGGTTTGACATTGAGACCAGCGCCGATGGGTCGATTCTGTTTCTTCGCTCGAAGTAGAGAGAGACGAAGAAATGGCCAACGCCCAATGGCCGACAAATCCCAAGCCGCAATGACCAAAGCGGGAACCAACCCGGCCCCGGGATTGGTGCGTTGCCGTTGTCCACGCCGCGGGGGGGTCCGCAATTGTTCACAAAATCATTTCCTGACCAACATTGATCGGCTAAAATTGTCCTAAGGAACGAGGGGCGCACTGCCGCGGAGCTGTGGAATGAAACGCCTGTTGCCGCTGATGCTCATCGGCCTGCTGGGGTCATGGACCGCCGGGGACATTATTCATCTCAAGGACGGGACGCAGTTGGAGGGGGAGATCAAGAAGGGGCCGGACGGGTATCGCGTTCACACGGCGGATGGCGACACGACGCAGGTTCCGCTGGAGAATGTCGCTTCGATCGAGCTGAAGCCCGCCTCGACGCCCGAAGCGTCGATGCAGCGCCTCGGTTCGCTGCGGCGCGCGGTCGAGAATATTCCCGACATCAAAACAATACTGGAGCGGTACGCGAACTTCATCCAGCAAAACCCCGGCACTCCCGCGGCCACGCAGGCTCAGGCGGACGTCGACGTCTGGCAGGATCGCCAGGCGCGCGGCCTGGTCAAGGTCGGGTCCAAATGGATGACCGTCGAGGAGCAGGCCGATATCCAGCGGCGCATGGGCGGCGTCGCGGACGCGCTGCGGCAAACGATGAAGCAGGGCCGTCTGAAGGAAGCTGCAACCGTGCTCGATCGGGCGCTGGCCGACGATCCGCAAAACGTCTCGCTGCTGTATCTTCGCGGGGTTCTCTTTTATCGGCAGGAGCAGCTCCCGGTTTCCCGCAAGGCATTTGAAGCCGTCTGTGCCCAGGCGTCGGATCACGCCCCCACGCTCAACAACCTGGCGGTCATCCTCTGGCGGCAGAACGCGATGACCGCCGCGCTTAACGATTATGACGCCGCAATGCTCGCCGCGCCCGCCAGCCGGGAGATTCTGGACAACGTCGCCGAAGCCCTCAATGCGCTGCCCGAAAGCCAGCGCAAAGGTCCGGTGGTTGCCAAGGTCGTGCGGCACTTCAAGGAGCAGGACGACGATCTGCAGAAGAAGATGGCCGAGCGCGGCATGACGCGCTGGGGCGCGACCTGGGTCACGCAGGCCCAGGCCGATCAGCTCGCGGCACAGGAGAAGGAAATTCGCGGGCAGATCGATCAGATGTCCAAGGACTTTGACGCGCTGCAGGCCCGCATCAACGCGATCGATCGGACGATTTCCGAAGATCAGAACGAGTTGCGTCAGATCGACGCCGAAACCCTTGTGACCGACTCGTCGGGCAAAACGGTTCGTCTTCCCTATCCGCAGCGCTACTACGACGTGGCGAAAGATCTCAATTCGCTTCAGGCCGAGCGGGCCGCTCGCGTGGCGCAGGAAGAAGGATTACGCCGCGATGCGAAGCTCGCCCTGCAGAAGCTGCCGGTCGCCAAGTACACGGGCATTCAGAAGATCATCGACGTCGACGGAATGCCCGTCATTGCCCCGGCAGGGGATCCGCCAGCATCACCCGCCTCGCAGCCGGCGGCACGATAGAAACCCACACGGATTCAGTTGCTGACATTATTTCGAAGCGAGCGGACGGCGGCTCCCCTGCAGCACAGCCGTCTCGGCTGTGATTTGCGGCCACAGCCGAGACTGCCGTGCTACGTAATTGCGTCCCCTGCAACTTGCTCCTGTAATCGGTGCGCGCGCACCACGTGGTTGTCCCCCCAGTTCTTGGCAACTTCCCTTCACGAAGCGGATGCGTGCGGCCCGCTGTTCCCCGGATCGCCGACGTCGATTTCAATCGCTTCCTGAATGCACGACGCGTCCAGGCCCATGCGGGCCTCGTCGCGATGCGTCTCGATCATGAGCTGCAAAGCGTCCCGCAGGTTCTGCCGGCACTCGTTGAGAGACCTTCCCTGAGTGATCGTCCCGGGAATTTCCTCTACCCATCCGACGAACCACCCGTTCGTGTCTGCCTTGATGATCGTGTGGTATCGCTGTTTCATAACGGATTATTTTGCCCAGCTTGAACCTCCTCCGTCAAGAAAATCTCGCGAATCTCTTGCGCATAGAGCATTGCAACCGCATATTGAGTGTGATGGATCGCAGGGACTGTTACCGAGGAGAAACCGATCAGAAGCGATCGCGCCTCGTCCAGTTTACCCCGCAACTGGGGCCAGCGCACGATGCTCGAAAGGGCGCCGGCCGCACGACGTTAAACTCTGATGCAATCCACTCTTGAAACCGCCCACGTTCTGCCGATTCATATTTACTGGACCGGGGATTCGTCCGGCCATACGATTTCCCGACGCCTTGCCGCAAGGCTTTGAAAGGATATATGTCGACTTCGCTTTCTCAGAACCTTCGATCCAACCGCGTCGGAAATTTGCGCCTGCGTGAAATTTGCAGCGTCGGGCTCGTTACGTCGATTCAGGACGTCGTGCGCAATGGTGCAGCGCCGAACCGGCTGCGCGCTGATCATGGACGGCAACACCCTCGTCGGGATTTTCACCGAGCGCGATTTTCTCAATCGCGTGGTGGCCAAGTCCGTCGATCCCGCGCGACCCGTCCATGAAGTGATGACCACCGAGCCGAAGATGATCGATTCGCACGCAACCGTGATGGCCGCCGTCGAGATGATGGAGAAAGGCGGCTACCGCCACCTGCCCGTCATCAAGGAAGATCGCCAGCCCATTGGCGTGCTTTCGGTCAAGGACGTCGTGCATTACATGGTGGAATACTTCCCCGCAAAGGTATACAACCTTCCTCCCACTCCCGCCGAGCATCAATTGGCGCGCGAGGGCGCCTGACAGAAATGAATCAGCCAGATGAGTCTTGTCACTGAAGATGGATTAGTCGATCGTTCCGCCGCGTCAGTCGCGGCCAAGCCTGTGCACGCGCTTCCCTCGGCCACGATCCGGTTCGCCGGTGACAGCGGCGACGGAATGCAGCTTGCCGGGACGCAGTTCACCGACACCTCCGCGATGGTCGGGAACGACATCAGCACGCTCCCGGATTTTCCCGCCGAAATTCGCGCCCCCGCCGGCACGCTCGCGGGGGTCAGCGGATATCAGATTCACTTTTCCAGCACGGAGATTTTCACGCCGGGCGACGCGGTCGATGCGCTGGTCGCGATGAACCCCGCGGCGTTGAAGACCAACATTCGCTCGGTGCGCGATGGCGGGATCGTTATCGTCAATGAAGACGCGTTTGCCGCCGGCGACTTGAAAAAAGCGGGGTACGAAGTCAATCCGCTGGAAGACGCGACGCTCAATAAATACCGGCTGATCCGCGTTCCGATCGACAAGCTCAACTCTGCCGCCACCAGGGAAACCGGCCTGGGGGCGAAGGACGTCGATCGCTGCAAAAACATGTTCGCGCTGGGCCTGGTCTACTGGCTCTACGGCCGGCCGATTGAATCCACGCTGCGCTACATCGAAGCAAAGTTCGGGAAAAAGCCCGTCGTGGCCGCCGCCAATGCGCTGACGCTCAAAGCCGGCTACCACTACGGCGAAACCACCGAGCTGTTCGTCGAGCAGTATCAGGTGCCCAAAGCCAAGCTTCCTGCCGGAACCTACCGCAAAATCACCGGCAACGAAGCCACCGCGATCGGCATGATCGCCGCGGCGCAGCTTGCCGGGAAGCAACTGGTCTACGCCAGTTATCCGATTACGCCCGCCAGCGACATTCTTCACGCGCTGTCGCGCGAGAAGAACTTTGGCGTCATCACGTTCCAGGCCGAGGACGAAATCGCCGCGATCGGCGCCGCGATCGGCGCCAGCTTCGGCGGAGCGCTGGGCTCGACCGGCACCAGCGGCCCCGGTATCGCCCTCAAGGCCGAAGCCATCGGCCTGGCCGTCATGACCGAGCTTCCGGTCGTCATCATCGACGTGCAGCGCGGCGGGCCCAGCACCGGGCTGCCCACCAAAACCGAGCAGGCCGATCTCCTGCAAGTCATCCACGGCCGCAACGGCGAATGCCCGGTTCCGGTCATCGCGGCATCGTCGCCCTCCGACTGCTTCGCCGCGGTCATCGAGGCATTCACGATTGCCGTGAAGTACATGACGCCGGTCTTTTTCCTCAGTGACGGCTACCTCGCCAACGGAGCCGAGCCGTGGCTGGTTCCCGACGTGAGCAAGCTCGAAAAGATCGTCGTCGAACATCCCACGCAGGCGAACGATCCGCGCGGCTACATGCCCTACAAACGCGACGAAAATCTCGTTCGCCCCTGGGCGTTTCCCGGGACGCCCGGCCTGGAACACCGCCTGGGCGGGATCGAAAAACAAGACGTGACCGGCAACGTGAACTACGAGCCGGCCAATCACGAGAAGATGGTCCGCATCCGCGCCGCCAAAGTGGCGAATATCAAGCCCGCTGGTCCCGATCTGCTCTGGACCGGCCCCGAAACCGGCGACGTATTGATCGTCGGATGGGGCAGCACGTTCGGCGCGATCAAGGCCGCCACCATCGATCTCCGCAAGGCGGGCATTGCGGTTTCCGCGTGCCATATTCGCTACATGAATCCGCTTCCCAATCGGATTGGCAGTTTGATGAAGCAGTTCAAGCACGTGCTGATTCCCGAGATGAATCTCGGCCAACTCCGCTCGCTGCTTCGCAATCGCTTCCTGGTGGATGCGAAGGGATTGAACAAGGTAAAGGGCCAGCCTTTCACGATCCACGAGATCGTCCAGGGCGTGCAGGACATCATTGCGGGAAAAGCCGGAGACCACGAGGTTCCGATGGAAAGCGACTCGCAGCCCCAGACCAACGTCGCCGGCGAGCCGGCCGGCGGATGAACGAACGGGATCTTCGACATTAGAGCTCCTATGCCCACTCCATCTGTCCCATTTCCTTCCCTTCGTGCCTGCGTGCCTGCGTGCCTTCGTGCCTCTTCCCGTTGCCCCCTTCGTGCCTTCTGCGGTACCACGAATTGAACATGAGCGTAATCCCCTCCCAACCTCTCGCCGTTCTCAAGCCTTCCGACTACGCCACCGACCAGGACGTGCGCTGGTGCCCCGGCTGCGGCGACTACTCGATTCTCGCCCAGATGAAGAAGGTCTGCGCCAAGCTCGGCATGGATCGCAGCAAAACCGTCTTCATCTCCGGCATCGGCTGCTCCAGCCGATTTCCGTACTACATGAACACCTACGGGTTCCACTCCATCCACGGGCGCGCGCCCACCTTCGCGACCGGATTGAAACTGGCCCGCCCCGAGCTGAATGTCTGGATGGTCACCGGCGACGGCGACGGCCTCTCCATCGGCGGCAACCACCTGATGCACGTCATCCGGCGAAACGTCGATATCAAAATCCTGCTCTTCAACAACCGCATCTACGGCCTGACCAAGGGCCAGTATTCCCCCACCAGCGAGCAGGGGAAGAAAACCAAGAGCACCCCGATGGGCTCTCCCGAATACCCCATCCGCCCGATCAGCATTGCCATCGGCGCTGAGGCGTCCTTCGCCGCCCGCGCGATCGATGTCGACGTCAAGCATTTGGAATACGTGCTCGAACGAGCCGCCAAACACGTCGGCGCGGCATTCGTCGAGATCTACCAGAACTGCAACATCTTCAACGACGGTGCATTCAGCTACGCGACCGACAAGACCACCAAGGGCGACACCACGCTCTATCTGGAGCATGGCAAGCCATTAATCTTCGGCAAGGACGGCTCCAAGGGCATCCGCCTCAATGGCCTGACTCCCGAAGTGGTGGATACCAAGTCCGTCAGCCCCGACGATCTGCTGATTCACGACGAAAAAGCCCCCGAGCCGAGCCTCGCGTTCCTGCTGAGCCGGATGCGCTACCCGGATTTTCCCGAGCCCCTCGGTGTGCTACGCGCCGTCGATCACGATCGCTACGGCGACCTGGTTCGCCGGCAGAACGATCAAGCCGTCGCACGCCTGGGCAACGGAGACCTGCAGAGTCTCGTGACGGGTGAAGAGACCTGGACCGTGGGATAGCAACTTCGCGGCACCTCCTCGCCGCGGGCCGCTGAATCTTTCTCCGAACCAGTGGCCTCGATCTCAGGTCGTCCGGTACGCCATCGACGATCTATCGACTGCGCTGTTCCAGCAATCGAGACACCTTCACCGCTGGCGGGAAATCGTTCTACTTCTTGGGCTTGAAGTCGGACTGAAGATTAGTGGCGATGGCCCGCTCCAGATTGAAGGTGAGGCCGTCGTAGGAGCCGATGAGCTTCTGTTCGCCGCCGGGGTCGGTGATCTGCAGGGTGTAGTCCTGCGGCGGCGAGCCGGCGCTGGGGCCGGCGTGGATCGTCAGCGAGTATGTTGCCGTCGGTTGTGTCGTCGGCGTCGGATGGGCGATGAAGCTCTCGGCACGTAGCGGGTGCAGCGCATCCAAAAGTGCTTTCACTTGTGCATCGTCCGCGTCGCCGCCGGCTTTGAATGCCCAGGTCGAAGACGGCTGAGTCGAGGGCGCCGAGGTCGGGTCCGTCGAAGGCAGGACCGGGCCGAGCATGCGATTCTGCTTGCGGCGTTCGATCTCGTAGCTGTGGGCCGCGGCGATGGCGGAAGCGGGGCGGGTCGCGGCGGGCTCGGTTGCGGCGGGCTGCGTTGCGGGCGGGGGCGTGACTGCCAGCGTCAGACTTTCCACGCGGTCGGGATCGATGGTGAGCACCACCTTCTCGCGAAGGTCAAGGGCGGTCTTGCGAAAGCTGTCGATCGTCGAGGCGGGCACGGTCACGATCGGCCCGTCATCGACGCTGGCGAGGACGTTTTTCTGGCTTACGTTTTCGTAGCCGCCGAGTTTGATCGTCGTGCCTGCCGGGCGGGTGGCCGGCGCGCTGGTCGGCTGCGACGCCGGTGCGGTGGCCGGCTGCGCCTGGGGAGGTGCGGTGCTGAACCAGACAGCAATTCTCGGCTTGGTGAGCCCGGCCTCGGCGGGCGTGTCGATGTCGTCAAAGCCGGTGGCGTTCAGGCCGGTGATCGCAAAAAGGATGGAATCGACGGCCGACGAATCGGCCGGCATTTGCACGGGAGATGTAATCTTCCAATCGGTCCCGTTCTTCTCCAATCGAACGGTTTCCTTGCCGCGCGTGATTTCCACCTGGCGAATGTTCTCGGTGCCTGTCGTAATCAGCCGTGTCCTGCGATACGACGAGGCTTTCTTGTCCAGCGACGCGTAGAGTGAAACGTCCACCACGTCGGGCTGATCGTGTCCGCCGAGCAGAACCGCCAGGGTGTTCCCCAGCGACTTGTCGCCGACGAGCAGCTTCGTGGTCTTGTCCCTGGCGGTCAGCTCCACGGTAAAGCTTGGATGATCCAGCCCATTGGATGACTTCTGCGACGCATCGAGCTGACCCTGCGACGACAATCCGGTGATGTCGCGGACCAGTTGATCCACCATCGAATTATCGGCCGGCGTATTCAGTGGCTCGGTAATCTGCCAATCGACTCCGGTTTTGACAAAGGTCGTCGTTTTCCCATCGGCGGGGGTGATGGAGATCTTCGTCACATCCTCCGGCGTGACGTCCAGAAGCTTCTTCGTTTCCGTCGGCTTGGGAGCGGTGCTGTCGCTCGAAGAAGGCGAGTGACTCACAAATAGGTAGACGCCCAGACCGGCGAGAAGAACGAGCAATGCGATGGTGGTCTTGAAGTTCATCTTTCAAACCGAGGCTTTGGGCCGGGATCAATCGCGCCGGCCGGCGTAAACGAACAGGCCGGCGGCGATCACCGCGCCCGGCAGAAGGGTCAGCAGCACGCCATAGCGCCAAAACTGCAGCGCGCCATGACTGATGGGGCTGATTCGACTCACGTCCATCGCTTCGGGGCTGATGGCGATCATCGGATCGAGATGCGCGAGCCAGAACAGGCTGTTGGCGGTCAGCTCGCCGTTGCCGGGGAACCGCGAAACGTACCGATTCTGCGTCTCGGCGATCACCGGATCGGGAATATTGATGCGCCCGTTAAACATGAGCGGCGACCCCATCGCCACCACGCGCGCGCCTGATTTCTTTTGCGAGACGGCCATTCCGAAGATCGGCCCTGCCATATCCTTGGCCGGATCAAAAGTGGGCACCGAGTTGTCGCGCATCGAATCGAGGTTCGTCTCGCCCCAGACTTTCAGCCCGGGGAAGGCGTCGTCCATCGGCACCAGCGATGTCGCCGTCGCGTCGGCAACCTTCTCCGTAGTCACGGCCATCGTCGGGACCCAGACTGAATCGAGGCTCTGCACCGGTTTCGTGATTTCGTGATCGCCGTACGAATTGATGACGAAGTCCGTCGGATGGCTCTTGAACTGCTCGACGATATCCGGCTGCGAGCCGGGATCGAGATGAATCGGCTCATGCACCACCAGCGTGTCGGGATGCAGCTTGATTCCCCAGCTATCCAGCGCGCTGCTCAAGTCATCGTCCTGCGCCCAAAAACAATCAGCGCCGAGCCGCCCTGGTCAAGATGCTCCTTGATCTTGGGTGCGATCGGCGCCGGCGGGCGCCCTCCTGGCTGGAATTGAACTCGCGGCCCATATCCAGGACGACCCAGATCGAGTCTTTGATCTCTTCATCGCTGGGCTCGGGCGCAGACGGCATCTGCTGCTGCATCTGCGACTGCATCGCCCACTGACCCGAAAGATCCTTCTCCTGGATCTGGAAGTTGTAGAGCTTCATCCGCTCGGCAATTTCCGAGAGAATTCCAGACGGAATGAACGGAGGGAATCCTGCCGCCGTCAACGGCGGGCCGCCGGGACGAACGAAGCAAAGCTTTGGCTTGGTGTTGGTGGTCAGCGAATAGATCGCCGCGGTCACCTGCTGCTCGCCGGCGAACCGCGGCTGGATCTTCACGCCGTTGGAGTCGCGCATCGTCTTGTCTTCCGGCCAGATCTGGCGGAACGCCAAAACGCGCCAGTCATCGGGCCCGAGGACCAGAATCGGGTTCTCGACCTTGAGCGCGTCCTCGAGCTGATCGAGCTTCAGCTCCCCGAGCTTCGACGCCTGCGCGATCAGCGCGTCGGCGCTGGTCTTGATCTGCTCAAACCGCGGCTGGCTCTCGGTCATATACTTGCGGACGTTTTCGGGAACGTCCTTTTCGTCCTTGAGCTTGGCAAAGTTCGTCGCAAGCGATCCCGACAGATCGGACAACTGCTGAAGAAAGTCCTTCACGCCGTTGGCGGCCTTTTTCCAGTCCGGATATTTCTGCGAGCGCTCCGCATTGATGTCATCCTTCACCGTCGCCAGGCTGCGCGGAAGGGATTTGATCGTGCGGACCAGATCGGGCCGGAAGCCGGTGTTGGATTTGGTGTCGTCGCTGTCGTCGAGCGTGGCGCCGCCGGTGACGGCGGTCATTGCCGCAGCCTCGGCAGTGGTGAGTTGTTCGAAGGTTTTGTACTGCTTATCCCATTCGGCCAGGAAATCCTTGTAGCCCTGAATCTGGCTGCCGTAGGTTTCGACCAACTGATCGTGCAGCTTGGAGAGCTTGTCCTTCTCGGTGTTCGGGTCGATGACCTGAACGTCAATGTTTTTCCCGTCACGCTTGTATTCGTCGAGCAGATCCGCGACGACCTGGGCATTGTCTGTCGTGGGGGCGGCCGTCTTTTGGTCCGTTGTGTCGCTGTCGGGAGTGGTTGGCTTGGTGTGCGTGTAGAGGCTGACGAGCGTGATTTTACTCTTCAGATTATCGATCACGTTCAGCGTCTGCGGCTTGAGGGAGAACTCGCCGGCCGCGGTCGTGTCGAGCCGGTGGTCGTGACTCTGGACGATGCTGACGATCACGCCGGTGGCGACGATCGCCGCGATCACGGCCACGGCAACATTGACTCCATACTTGAGCCGGCGCTCGGATTGTGTCTCGAACGCGCGGGATTCGGACTGTGGCGCGGGCGGCTGCTCGCTGGTGGACTGCTCGCTCATTTCCATCGCCTCGATTCAAGAACCTTCACCGTAACAAACAGGAAAACGGCGGTGGTCAGCACGAAGAAAACGACATTGCCCAGATCCAGCACGCCCTTGCTGAAATCGGTGTAGCGCTTGAAGACCGCCTGATCGACCACGGTGCGCCAGAACTTCGGCAGCGCCGCCTTGCTTCCGACAAACCAGGGAATGATCGTGATGAGCACCAGCATCGAAGCAGAGGCCACCGCGGCAACGATCTGGCTGCGCGTCAGGGACGAGCAGAACAAACCGACCGAGATGAACAGCGCACCGACGAGCAGAATTCCCAGATAGCCGCTGACGATCGGCCCGGCATCGGGGTGTCCGTAGATGCGAAGCATCACCACGTAGAGGAGCGTGGGGAGCAGCATCACCACCAGCAGGCCGAACGAGCCAAGGAACTTGCCGACGACAACATCCGTCTCGCCGACCGGCGCTGTCATGAGTGTTTCGATGGTGCCGGTTGCCCATTCCTGCGAGAGCAATCCCATGCTCAGGATGGGGACGATCAGCACGAGGAACCAGATCATCCAGTCGAAGATGGATCGCAACGCCGCCGGCTGGCCCGGCTCAAAATCGTTGAGAAACGAGATGCCGCTGGCGACGAGGAACAGCGTCATTGCCACGTAAGCGATGGGGCTGTGAAAGTAGCTGGCGAATTCCCGGCGGGCGATGACTTTGGCGCGACTCATGCTTCGCTCCCCGGCTCCGCGCGGGCGGCAGCCTGATTTGCGGTGACCTGCACGAAAAATTCCTCCAGCGTCGCATGCTCCAGCCGAATCTCGCGGAGCGGCCAGCCGTTCTGAATGACCGTCCGGGCCACTTCCTCGCGCACGTCGTACGAATCCTTCGATCGCAGGGCGAGGGTGACAAACTTGTCCGGCGAGTGGCCGTCGGCTTCGGTGATATCCACCTTGCTGACTCCGCTCACGTGCGAGAGTGCGCTTTTGACCTGCTCGGCCGGCCCGCGGCATTCGACCAGCACGCGGGCGGTCAGCCGGCGGCTGGCGCGCAGTTCGTCGGGCGAGCCCTGCGCGACGATGCGCCCGCCGGCGATGATGATCGCGCGATCGCAGACCGCCTCGACCTCCGGCAGAATATGCGTCGAAAGCAGCAGCGTGTGCTGGCCGCCAAGGTCTTTGATCAGTTTGCGCGTCTCGCGAATTTGCGTTGGGTCCAGACCGACGGTCGGCTCGTCGAGAATGAGCACGGCGGGATTGTGCAGCAGCGAATCGGCCAGTCCGACGCGCTGGCGATATCCCTTGGAGAGATGCCCGATCAGTCGCTTGCGCACGCTGCCGAGCCAGCAGCGCTCAATGACGTAGTCGATTCGCGACCTGCGGCTGGGGCGGTCCATCTTTCGGAGCCGGCCGCGAAAATCGAGATATTCCTCGACGCGCATCTCCGTATAGAGCGGAACGTTTTCCGGAAGGTAGCCGAGGTGTTCGCGGACCTTTTCGGATTCGTGGAAGATGTCAAATCCGTTGACGGTCGCTCCGCCGCTGGTGGGCGGGAGATAGCAGGTGAGCATGCGGAGCGTGGTGGACTTTCCCGCGCCGTTGGGCCCGAGGAATCCAACAATCTGCCCCTTGGGCACCTCAAAGCTGATTCCGTCTACCGCCAATACCTGGCCGTAAATTTTCGTTAACCTGGAAACCGAGATCACTGCTAAAATCCTCCGCGTGCCCGCGGCACCTGGGATGCCGCCGCATCCGCCCTCCCCGCGCCGCCTGCCTTTGGGCTACCACTGTGGCAAGCGGGCGTTGATGAGTATGCGGAAGAGGTAACTTAGTCAAGCATGCATGAGCCCGTGGTTTGTTGCATTTTTTTACCATGGACGAAATTGAATCTGCAAATATGGCTGAAGACGCGCCGGCGGCGGAACCCGCCGGCGAGGAGGAGGAGTCCAATACGCCCGAAGGGCATGCGGCGGTCAAGCTCGACGAATCACTCGCGCTGGCCGCCGCGCAGCATCGATCGGCTGTGCGCGTCACATCCAAACAGCGCGTGAGAATTCTCGGCGTTCCACTGCCGATCGGCGGGGTCTCCTGGGTCACTTCGATTCTGGTCCACGCCGCCCTGATCTGGGCCGGCGTGGCGCTCTACAAACATTTGGTTCGTCCGCCCAAGCTCGAACTTGCGTTGGGAGATGGCGGCGCCAATGCGGTCGGCGTGATGTGGAGGGAGCAGACGCCAGGCGGAACCGGAATGCCGCAAATTCCTGATCTCGATGCCCCGCGGACGCCATCGGCCGATTCGATGGCGGCTGTGATGAACAAGCTGGAGACCCAGGAGCAGACCGACCCGACGATGAGCGCGACGGCGTCATCGTACGTCGGTCCGAAGCTGCTATGGGGCCCGCCGCCGCCGGTTGGCCCGAGCCGCGGCAGTTCTGATCTGGCGGGCTCGCCGATGGTGCGTCGCAGTAACCATCCGGCATCATCGGGCGCGAAGTCGCCGCCTGCGCAGCAGGGCGGAGGAACCGGACACGGCAAAAGCATCGGCGCCGGCAATGGGCAACTCAACGGCGGCCAGGCCGGTGTTCCCAGCGGGACGCCCGATCCGACCTTGCCCGCCCCTGTCTATCCCGAAGAGTCCCGCCGCCGGGGTGAAGAGGGAACCGTAAAGTTATCCTGCAGCGTCCGCAGCGATGGAAGCGTCGGGCAGATCCAGGTTCTCTCGGCTCCGCCCTATCCGCGACTGACCCGATCGGCGATCGACGCGATGAGTCAGGCTCACTTCGACCGCGCCTACGCCGGGATGAGCGTCGTCAAGGCGTTTAACTTCGTGCTGCATTGAGACCGCAGCGGAAACGGCATCTCATTATCTCCAGCCAGTGATTCGTGCGCGGCCCTCAGTCAGAGGAAGATTCTCTCCCGGAGGGTTCGCGGTCTGCGGCGATCGCAGTGTCTTTAGCACATACCACGGCATCCAAAGAGCGCATCGTCCGACCAGCGCCACGCTCGTTCCCAGCACGATTCCACGCAGGCCCGCGGCAGCGAAATGAACAAAGGCGTAACTGCATGCCACGTTTGTCGCGCCACCTGCCAGCGACGCCGCCGCCAGCGGGCGCACCCGTCCCGCCCCCAGCAGAATGGATCGTCCGACTGCGCTGCTTCCCCCGATCACGCTATTCACAAGCACCAGGGGGAGCAGCGCGGGTGGCGGGCATCGAATTCCCGAGCCAGTTGCGAAGCAGCCAGGGGGAGATCAGCCAGATCAGGATCGCGGCAACCGCGAGCAGCGCAGCGCTGGTTGCCGTGCCTTGCAGGTAATAACGCCGCAGCGCCGCGCGATCGTTGTCAGCGTGCGCCCTGGCAGCCCGTGGCAGCAGCACCGACGCGAGTGCCATGGCCAGCAGCAGCAGCCCGCCGTCGATCTGCACCGCCGGAGCGTAGGCGGCGATGTCGATCGGCCGCAGCAGCCGGTCGATCAGAATGTAATCCATCGGCGCGTACAGAAAGTCCGCGACCTGCGCCAGTGTGACCACGGCTCCAAAGGCAAGCAGCGCGCGCACGATGGCCGGGCGGATCGCGTAGCGGGTCGGCAGCAGCACGCCCGTCAGGCGAAAACCCCACAGGCTTCGTGCCACCCATAAAGCGCCGCCGGCGATCATGAAGCTGATGCCGACGGCCTGAATCGTTGCGCCTGCGGTCAAAGCAGCGGTCATCCACAGCAATTCGGCGCCGGCCAGAAGAGTATTGTCCAGGGCGAGCTTGCCGCGCACCTGCAGCAGTGCGCTCGCCGGGTCGCTGGCGAGCCGCAGAATCGTCCCCGCGCCCATGGTCATGACAAACAGCGGCACGATCGATGGCGTTACGCCGTGGATCGTGCCGTGATAGTGATCAAACTTGAACCAGATCTCGTACAGGATCAGCGCGACGCCGGCCACGAGCGCCGCGGTCCAGGCGAGCGCCACGCCGTTGCAGTAGAGCACATCAGGGCTGTAGTTCAGATCAGTTGTTTCAGCGGGCGCGTAATCGAGCGTCGGCAGGCCGGCGCCTTCGACCAGGGGCATCGCCGGTTGCTGTCCCGGCCGCGAACGTGCCGGGAGAAAGTGAATCATCGCCGGCGCCAGCCCGACCGTGGCGTAGTTCAGCAACCCCAGCGTGGCGCGCACCAGCGCGAGCATGGCAAATGCGCCCGGCCCGCTGCGCCGATAGACGAACGCCGAGACGACGACCCAACTGACGACGCGCGAGCCGGCCGCAAGGTACGCGCTGGCAATGTCCCGGCGGATGGTGGTATCGGAGCGCAATCGGCGGGGAAGTGTAGCCGAAACGCGTAATCGTCGCATTTTTCGGAACCTTGCGACGGGCGTGCTCCATCACCGCTTCCTGTTCGCACTGATTTTCGGTACATACTGACATCAGTGACGCTGGCAGGGTCGGCCTCGGAAGCCCGCTGCCGAAAAGGCCGCCCGCGTGCTGGTGACGATCGTTCCGAGCTTGCTCCTCAAGGCCGATGGCTACGCCCGCCGCCAAGGCATCAGCCGAGCCGAACTCATCGCTCGCGGTCTTACGGCGGTCCTGCCCAAACATGGCGGCAATCGCAAAACTGGGTAGGGATCGCCGTTTATCGCAGATCCAATCTAAACCGGCACTTCTCATGATCCCCGCGCGCGTACAGCGGGTCGGCGGGCGGCACCGGAACAATGTCAACGAGCGTTGTCCCCAGTCGCTGACAGGTGCGGCGCGACGCGTAATTATCGGGATTGCAGGTGATCCAGATCGTCTTCATGCCATGCGCGGGCGAGCGGCAGCAGCAGTCGGCAGGACCGCTCGGCAAAATGATGGCCTCGGGCGGCGGGATAGACGTGGTAGCCGAAGTTGCCGTAGTAAAGTTCGATCGCACGGGTCATGCCGATCCGCAGGCTGATGCCGCCGGCCATGCGCAGCGGCGGGCGAGCGCCGCCCGGCGAGTCGTGCCACAACATCCAGTAGTGATACGTCGGGAGGCGGCCCAGGAGCGGCTCGCCGGGCTCGCGACCGCGCGGGGAGATGCTGCAGAACTGATTGAGTTGATGGCGTGTGACGCAGGAGAGGCCGAATGCGTCACGGCGGGTGAGGGGATCGCCGCAGGCTGCGAGGAAGTCATCCACCCACTTGGTCTGGGGCTCGACCAGCTCAAGCTCGCCGTCGCGCAGCGGTCCGGGTTCGAGGAATTGAAACGCGTGGCCGAACAAATCTGCCACTACATGGCGAAGAGCGGTTTGCCGTGCAAAACGACCGCCTGCATCCAGATGTAGACCAATCCGACGACTTCAACAACGATCGCGGCCGCCACCAGCACCGTGTAGATATTGCTGGCTGGCTTCACCACGATTGCGCCAGTATTTCCCAATCGACTCATGTTTTGCTCCGGCTGCGCATCCCTGAAGGATCAGCGATTTAGATAACTTGCGCAATTACGCGCTTCCCAAGTTCGTTTAGCGGCTGCCCCGAGGGCAGCGGCGTCTTTCGCACGTGCGCGAACCCGCGCCCGTTCATTAAAGTTGGGTTTTCACTTCCACGCCGCTCTTCACGTCTTCGACGTGCGGCCCTTCAAGTCGGCCGGTCGCTTCGTGCGGCTCCACCGTGTCGACGGTCAGGTAGCCGAGAAACCTGTCATGGTCGATCACCTTAAACTGCATGTTCTTCTCGACCTGATCGGCGCTGCCGATCGAGATGGTGGCGTAGGGGACGCCGGCAATGACCGTCTTGTCCCGCACAACTCCGTCGAGGGCGATCGTGGGGTTTGGATTCAGTATTGCGCCCTGGCGGTCTTCGATGGCGGGAATGTTTTTATGAATGAGGTCTGCCTGCTGCGCGTTCTGGGCGGTGAGCTGCGTGACCTGCTCAGCCAGATACCGCCGCTGCTTCTCCGTCACATCCAGCTTGTTCTGCAGATCGGTGATATGCAGGCTCGCTTCGGTGTACTGCTGTTGCAGGGCGTCCTGCTGCTTGCGCAGATTCGCAAAGTTGGTCTCAATGGTCGCGTTCTGCTGTTGGGCGACCTGGAGGGCGGCGGTCGTGGCGGTCTGCGCGCTCAGCGCCATCGCGACCTTGCTGGTCAGGTCGGCGACCTGCGTATTAAGGCCGCCGATCGTGGTTTGGTCGGCGGCGAGCGCTTTGCGCTGGGCCGTCAGCGACGCATCCTTGGAATTGAGCTGTTGCTGCAGCGCGGCCTTCACGCTGGCGGTTTCAATTGCTGCCTGGGTCGCGTCGTTCTTCGCCGCGTTGTATTTGTCCGTGGCGGCCTTGTTCAAGGCGCGGAAATCTTCGGTTCGATTGACGAAGACAACCAGGGCCGAGACCAGAACCATGGACAGAATCACGTGCAGAACGACGAAAGTCTTGGTGAGTGCGCTCAAGGTGTGCTCCTCAGACGAAGTTAGCTGGCAGTGGTGGTCGGCAAGGACAATCCGGCATCGGCAAGTCTGAAACCGCCAATCAATATCCTAATCTCGCACGGTGGAGTGTCAAGGAATTTCCGGGTTCCAGACAGGCGCAGCCGCCGACTATTACATACGTTATGGGACTGGGGAGGGTTCAGGGCGTGAGCCGTCGCGGAAATCCGAATGACGAAGCTCGAAACCAGAATCAAATCCGAAGCCCGAATGTCGAAACTCGAATTAAACGCGCGGGTGAACCTGATTCCGCCTGCTTCATCGTGGGACTACGAAGGCCGCGCAGGCAGACATCCGCGAAAAGGACGCACTACTCGCGGTTTCGACATTCGGTCATTCGACAATCGAGCTTCATTCGAGGATTCGAGCTTCGTTATTCGAATTTGTCCTGAGCCCTGAACCCTGAATCCTAATCACGTTCCGTGAAGCTGCAGAATCGCCTCCGCCGCCGCGATCCGCACACTTTCATAGTCGTCGGCAAGCAGCTTTCGCAGCGTGTCCTGCGCATCAGCCCGCCCGATGGCGCCCAGGGCGAGGGCGGCCATGAAACGCTGTCGGGGGTCGGAGCTGGCGGCGCCGCGGAGCGCGACGGTGTATCCCTCATCGGTTCCCAGCATTCCCAAAGCCCGGGCTGCGACCAGATTGACTTCGATGTAGTCGACGCTGAGGCCCGCCTCCACCGTCCGCCCCACCCGTTGATCGCGCGGCTCGGCCAGCGCGAGCAACGCCAGCATCTGGTCGTCGGGGTAGCGGCTGACGGTCATGCCAACCAGCGCCTCCATTCCCGACTCGTCACCCAGCCGCCACATCGCTTCGGCCGCCTGCTGGCGGACGGACGGCTCGGGATCCTTGCGAAGAACGCTCAGCACTTTCAGCGCGCTGGGCTCGCTGAGCATGCCGAGAACCATCGCGGTATTGCCGCGCACTTCCTTGCGGGGATCGCGGGCGTACTTTTCCAGATCATGACTCAGGCGGGCATCGCCGAGGCGGTGCAGTGCGTAACGCACCGCCACACGCACGTTTGCATCCGGATCGCTGGCGATTGCCAGCAGCGGCTGGTGCGCGGCTTCAAGCTTCAATCCGCCGGCGGTCATCGCCGCGGCAAAGCGGACGATCGGCTCAGGGGCGGACAAGGCTGCAATGACCTCCGGCGCATGCTCAACCTCTCCCAAATCCTTCACCGCTTCCAGCGCATGCACCCGCGGCGTGGGAGAAGAGCTGTTGGAGTTCAGCGAGCGGGTGATCTGCTCGTGCGCGGCCTCCGCGAGCGCAGGGTCGAGCGGTACATTTTTCACCGGCGGCGCCGCGGTGATGCGCGGCGGGGCGGGCAGGACCTTGGCGTTGGGATCTTGCGTTTTTCCGCCGCATCCGGCGACGAGATAACCGCAGAGGCTCAATACGATTGATGCATGGAAGTAGCGCATGGTTGATTTTGACTGAGAGGGCTGCGGGTTCATTGCGTTGCCGCTCGCGTCCGCCGGCGCGAGCTGCGGAAATCGGCACTGTCTGCCGGCCCGCGCTTCCGGTCGAGCGATTCCGTCCTGGGCTTTGGCGGCATTTTCCACAGCCGCCACATCGACCAGCAGAGCGCGAGATGAATCGGTAGACAAAGTGAGATCATATCGCCATTCACCTGGAAGAAAAATGGTGAAGCTTTCAGCGCCAACCCGAGGATTGAAAGACCGGCAATAATTGCCGATACGACAAACGCGAGCCGCCTCCCGCCGCCCGAGGCTTTGGGCAGCAATACTAGAAGGAACAGCGCCAGCGGGCTGACCTGCAGGAGATTCTCGTTGTACCTGCAGACGACGTGATCCGTCGCGAACCAGCCCCACGTCGCGATTGCACCGCCCACGCCGATCAGCAGCAGCCATGCCATTGCAAACACGATCAAGGCGATCCGCGCACCGCGCTGACCGCGTACGATCAGGGTCGTGAGGCCGACGAACCCGCCGGCGATCAGGACGCCGGCGATCAGCATCGGCGGAAGCGAGTTCGGTGGGGCGGACGCTTCCGGGGGCTTATTGCCCGGGCTGAGAACGCTTTCACTTTCCAGCAGCGGCGCGCTCCGGCCGTCGGCGCCGACAATTCTGATCTCGCGCAGCCGTTCGCGCAGCTTCTCCGGCAAAAACGTCTCCTGCCATTGTGAAATCGGCTCGTCCACCGGGTGTCCGAGGACGGCCTGCAGCGCGACATACAGCGGGATGTCGTCCCGCAGCAGCCGGCGTGTGTGCCAGCGATCCGTCACGCCGCTCGGCTTCGACTCAATCTGCTGCCTGATCTGGTGGCCCAGCGCGGCATCGATGAGATCGCGCACCCGCGTCGAGCAGTTATCACGATAATAATCGTACCGGTAATCCCGATTTTGCGGATCGATCGCCGCGATGCAGCGATCCTCGATATCGATTTTCTGGTTTTCGGACAGGCCAAGCACCTGCTCCCACACCGTACGCCCGCTGTTGCGGTATTCTTCAATCGTTGGCGGGCCGTCCTCGGCCGCCGTCGTGTAGATCATCCGGCCCTGCAGGAAATTCAGATAAAAGTTCTTCTGATCGAAATCAAAGATTCCCCAGTTGAAGAGCACGTCCGGATAACGCGCTCGCACGTCCTGGATGCGCAGTGCAATATGCCCGAACTTCTCCCACGATGCATCGCCGGGGCCCATCGTGATGATGGAGATGCGGATCGGCGAGTTGTCGTCCATGGGTGCGGCTGCGGAGACCGCGCCACATGCCAGCGTGCATAATACGAACAAAAAAAAGAGCCGCGAAGGCGCAAAGGCGCGAAGGAAAACGCGAAGAGCTTCCCCGTGGCATGAGCGTCCCGCCCATGCTGGCGGCGCAGCAGCAGCAGAACCTTTGATATCGAGATGTTTCTTGAGTTCCACGCCGCCCACATGGGCGGGACGCCCATGCCACGGGGAAAATGTGTTTGCCTGCTCCATCGGTGATGTGGCGCCGTCCCTTATTTTTGCAGCAAGATTCTGTGCTCCACGCATTCTCGGCGCTCCCTCTTCGTTCGCGTCTGTCGCAGTTTAGTCGCCATGGCGACCGTCTTGCGCCTTCTTAGCTTTTCAGCTCTGCGGCTCGCAGCGCTGCGCGTCTCTATGACTCACGGCTCGTGATTTCTTCTGCATTTACGCGGCCATCGTTAGGCTTCCCGCGATGCGCGTCAAGCGATATCATGTACGCGACCACGAAGCGCCAACACTTTCCGGCATGAGCCGCAAGGGCCGCATCATGAGCGCAGCAGAAGATCTTCAAAACGCCCCTGACGATTTTGCACTGCTCGGTTTGAACCGCGAGTTTCAGTTGGATGCGGTCCGGCTTGACACGGCCGTAGCGCGCGTGTCGAACGAGATTTCCGCAAGCGGCGGCGATCACGCCGCGGAGCTGCGCCAGCGTCTGCAAGCGGTGCGCGAGCGACTGGCGGACCCGGTGCGGAGGGCGGGCTATCTCCTCGATCTGCTGGCCGGTCCGTCCGATGCGGGCGCCGACGGCGTTCCCGATACGCTCAAGGCGCTCGAGCACCAGGCCGATTCGGCGTTGGATCCCGCCGCCGTCAGCGCCGTGCGGTCTGCGCTGCTGTCTGAACGTCAGTCCCGGCTGGACCATATCGCGACGAATTTTTCCTTTCCGCGCAACGTTCCCAACGAGAACGTGCAATGGAACCGAGACTCGGCTGTCCGCAACGACCTGAGCGCCGTTGCAGTTATCGACCGTTTGCTGGAGCAATTACCCGCCCGCGGCCAATAATCGATACGCTGGCGCGACTGCCTCGCAACGGGATCGGTCTTTCTACGAGCCAGATACTTCCACGCAACCTGATGCCGGGCCGCAGTCGATATTCTCTTCACTATTCGAATCCCACGCCCATTCTCCGTCATCGCCCGCGGCTCCCTGCAGCGCCGGCTCTGGGTCGGCGCCGCCTGCGTCACGCTCTTCATTGTCTCCCTGGCGGGCATCTATGCCTTCATGCCGGCCGGACCGCATCACCGTGAAGGAAGCGTCGGCACGGACTTTATCGCCTTCTACACGGCCGGCGTGTTCGTCAGCGAGGGCCGCGCGCGCAGCCTCTACGATCTGCACGCCATCGCACAATACCAGCACGCGCTGGCTCAGCAGAACGGCGATGACCTCGGGCAGGCAATCGGCCCGTGGTGGAACCCGCCTTACTATGCATGGCTGTTTGTCCCGCTGGCGAAGTTTTCCTATCTGGCCGCGCTAAAGCTCTGGCTCGGCTTCGATCTGGTTTGTGCTGCGATTGCCGTGACCATCCTCGTGAGCTGGGTCAGGCGGGCGTCGCGCAGCGGCCCCGCGACGTGGGCGCTGGTGCCCGTGCTGATCGCAATATCGACGCCGTTCATCCAGTCGCTGACCCACGCCCAAAACACGTGTACATCTCTTCTTCTGCTGACTCTGGTCGTCGCCGCCTGGCGAAATGAACGTCCATTGCTGGCGGGGCTGTTGCTCGGAGCGCTGGCATACAAACCGCAGCTCGTGGCGCTGGTGGCAGTCGTGATGACGATCTGCCTGGGCTGGCGTGTTCTTGCGGGACTGGCGATCACCGGGGCTTCGCTCCTGGCGGTCAACGTATGGACGCTGCCGGGAACCATTGGCGACTACCAGCACCGTCTGCCGATCAATCTTCATTTCGTCCTGCTGGAAACTCCGTATCTATGGGATCGGCATGTTACGTTCCGCGCGTTCTGGCGCCTGCTCTTTCAAGGATACGCGACGGGAGAATCCTCACTTGTGACGTGGATCGCCGCATCTGTCTGCAGCATCGGGTTGGGGGCATTTCTCTTCTCGGCGGCATTGCGGACGCGCGCGGCGCCAGCCCATTTGATTCGCAACGGCAGGCGGTTCGACCGGCTGATCGCTGCAACGATCGTCAGCACGCCGCTGCTGATGCCTTTCTATTTCGACTACGACCAGCTTCTCCTGGCGATTCCCGCGGTTCTCTTCGCGATCGAAGTTCTCGAGCAGCATGAGCCGCGCGGGCAAGTCCTGCCGCTCCAACTGCGCCGTTCCATGGTGATCGGAATCTGGTCGATCTGGTATGGCTGGCTCATGATCAACCCCGACGTCGCCTCGCTGACGCGTTTCAACGGAACCGTGGTGCTGCTGAGCGCCGTGTCCCTGATGCTCATCGGGCGGGCGATGCAGGCGACCACCGCATTGCTGCTGGACGTCGACAAAGTGCGGGAGCCGCCAGGCCGCAGGATAGCCGCCTGAGTCATCTTCATGACCTCACAGCAGCCAAAGGCTCTCGGACTCGCCCCGCCGCCCGGCCGTCTTGCCAAGCGGCTGCTGGTCGGCGGCATTTGCATGGCAAGCATGATTATCGGCGTCGTCTGCATCGAACGAGTCGCGGTTCACCAAACCGATCATAAGCTGGCGTTGGGGCACGACCTGCTGCCGTCCTACGTTGCTGGAACCTTTGTCCACGAGGGTCGACCGCGGGACATGTATGACATCGACGCGGTCCACCGTGAGGAGGCGCGCATTGTAAAGTCCGCCGATCTGCTGCTCGTGAAACAGGGAGGCCCCTGGCTGAATCCGCCATTTTTTGCGCTTTTCTTTGCGCCACTCTCGGCCCTCCCATACCGCCAGGCGGCGGCAGTGTTTCTCGCCATCAACCTGACGCTGCTGTCCGGATCGATTTGGCTTCTCCGCAAGCAACTGCCGGTGCTCGGCTGGCGCACGGTATTGCTGCCGCTGCTCATGTGCACGTCAATGCCCTTTTGGCAGGCGATGACGCATCAGCAAAACACGTTCATATCCCTTTTTTTGCTGTCGCTGGCGATCACATTCTGGTCGAGGAACGCGATGTTTATCACCGGAGCCGTCTCGGGCCTTCTATTCTTCAAGCCACAGTTGGCCCTGGCGTTGGCGGTCGTTCTGGTTATCACGGGCGGCCGGCGAGCGGTCGCGGGAATTCTGCTGACAAACTCAGCTCTGGTCGCTGTGACGCTCTTAGCGCTTCCCGGGACGTTGGGCGATTACCTGGTCAAGCTTCCGCCAATTCTGCATGCCCTCCAATACGCCCCCAGTTACAACTGGGGCAGACAGGTGACATTGCAAAGTTTCTGGCGGCTCTTGTGCGAGGGACATTCAAATGGGCCTCTGCCGCTATTGCCGGCAATACTGATCGGGGTCAGCGCTGCGGGCATTGCAGTGTCGTTTGGTGCAACCGCACTCAACGTGATGCGCGTTCGCGGCTTACTCGACCATCCCGCGCCTGCGGAATCTTATGGGGGCGGCTATCGTCTCGATGCCGCTGCTGATGCCTTATTACATGGATTACGACCTGCTGCTGCTTTCGGTGCCAGCGGTTTTCTTCGCCCGCGACTGGCTCGAGCGTCAAACACCACGGGCAACGCCCCTCGATCGCTGGCAGCTCGCCATCTGGATCGCGCTGTTCTTTGAAACCCAGCTCAATCCGGGGCTCGCCGGTCAGACGCGATTCAATCTCGGCGTTCCAATCCTTGCCGCGCTGTCGATCATCAGTATCACCCGTTGTTGGAAAGCGGACGAGACGCCGGCGCAACGCTGCGGCAATACAGTACTGCCATCGTCGGCACTGGCCGCATGAATCAGCCTCACGATCAACTTCGGTGCTGGCTCCCCACGCAGCAGACCGTCCGGCAACTCCTCGCGCCGGCGCTGGTGTTCATCGTTGCCTGCCTGGACCGGCAGTTCCAAACCGACTTCTGGATGCATCTCGCCCGCGGCGAAGAGATCATTCGCACCGGCCGCATCATCACCGCCGACCATTTCACCATCGCCGGCGCAAACGTCCTCGACGCGAATTGGATCAGCCAAGTCGTTTATTCTCGCCTCTTCGCCTGGGGCGGCCTATCGCTTGTGCAGACATTAAACGCTCTGGCGCTGGCAGCCGCGTTGTGGCTGCTGGTCAGGCTTTGTTATCGCGGCGGAACGTCATGGCGCAGCGCCGCTGCTGGCGGAGTCTTTACGTTTCTCGTCGCCTGGCAAACGTTCCTGATTCGCCCGCAGACGTTTTCCATGCTTCTCTTTGTGCTTCTCTACGGCATTCTCAGAAACGAACGCACGACTGATTTGAAGCACCACTCTCTTACCCCCTCACCCCGTACACCGGGAGAGGGCCGGGGTGAGGGTGATTTCGAGCACCAAGTGCGCACGACGATCCAAATCACCCTCACCCCCGCCCTCTCCCGGAGTACCGGGAGAGGGGGTAAGTCACCCGGCGTCCTCAACCCGTCTCGCCAAGCGATCATCAACGCGATCCACACACCGCTGCTGATCTACCCACCTCTCATTCTACTGCTCTGGGCGAATCTCCACGGCGGATTCGTCATCGGGCTGGCGCTGATTGGCGTGTTCGCGGTTGCCGCGTTGGTTGACGTCTTCAGAGGTCGTGCCGTCGCGAACGCTGCGCAATTGCTCGTTGTCAGTCTCGTGCTCAGCACTCTCGCAACGCTCATCAATCCCTACGGCTGGCGAGTCTATCAATATGCGTTTTCGCTGACCGCGATTGTGATGCCGCGTCACGTTGAGGAATGGATGCCGCCGCGCATGGATCAGTGGATCGGGCAAGCGCTCGCACTGTCGGCATTGCTCGTCGGCGGGCTCTATTGTTCCAAGCGTCGCCGACCGACAACCCGCGACGCGCTGCTGATCCTCGTCTTTCTCCCGCTGGCCTTTCATTCTGCCCGCATGGTGATCTGGTGGGGGATCATCGCCGCCCCGATCGTCGCATCGCTGATCGATTCAGTTGAACCCGACTTTGAGCAAGGACTATCAGCTGTGGGCGGTTGGATGAGCAGCTCGACTTGCGCGGTGCTGCTGATCCTCTGCGTCTGGAGTCTTCCGTGCTTCGAGCGGATCAATCCCCTGTTTATGACGGTTCGCTCACCGCATCGTACGGAAACTGATTTAGAGACGATAGCGCGCGCCGGGCTTGCTTCGAGGCCGAACAGCAGCGGCGTCATCTTTTCTCGAATGGAGTGGTGCCAGTATCTCGACTGGCGCATCGGACCTCGGCGGCGTCTTTTCATCGACGGCCATATCGAACTCGCTTCCGAACAGGCGTGGCGCGACTACTGCGAGATAACATCGGGAGATCCCCGATGGCGGCAGGTGCTGGATCGCTATAACGTTCATTACCTTCTCCTGGACATGACCTACCACTCCGCTCTGCTGCCGCGCGTGAAGATGTCGAAGGACTGGCGGGAAAGTTGCCATTCGGGGGACGCGATCTTGTTTGTCCGCAGGGACTTGGACACTCCTGCTCACGATGCGAACACGACCTACCCGATAACTAACCCCATGGAAGCGGAAATGCGACTTGCAGGCGGCGGCTCACCAATGGCAACTGCCGCCATGCAGCACGGTTCATCTGGAGGAATCCGTCAATTTTATGGACGATGACCCTTATTCGGGTTGGGGCCTGCGGCCGGTGGAACTGGCCGATCGGGCTGTGCTTGATCCGTTCTTCGCCTCTCTCTCCCAGCCCCTCTCGGACTACACATTCTCGCAACTCTTCACCTGGCGCAATTCGCTGCGCATCCTCTGGAAGCAGATGGACGGGCATCTGTGCGTCTTTGCCAACGGCTGCGGCGATCTCACGCTCCTGATGCCTCCCATCGGTGACACCGGCGGAGATGCCGCGCTCGGGCAGGCCGTGCAACTGATGGATCAGTACAACGTCGCCCGCGGCGTGCCGCATCGCACGCGCGTCGAATACGCCAGTGAAGAACTGCTGGCCCGCTTCGATCAACGCAAGCTGGTCGTCGAGCCGATGGGCGCGGATTATGTCTACGACGTTGACCGCATGATCGACCTGGCCGGCAGCGACCTTGCGAGCAAGCGACAGGCGAAGAATCGCTTTCTGCGCCTCTACGATCATCGCGTCGAGCCCTACCGCGCGGCAGATCACCTGATCGGTTGTGACGCACTGCTGGATGACTGGAAGATTCACCAGGACGCGCAGCATCTGGAGGACCCCGGCATTGCCTCGGTGAAGCGCGACAAGGAATCGATCGCAACGAGCCTCTGCTTGCGTCATGCGGAGCAACTGGGCCTCGCCGGCCTGGTCATCTACGTCCGCGAGCCCGGCTCGGACAACCCCTGGTCCCTGCGCGGCTTCACCTTCGGCGAACCGCTGGGCGCCCATCAGAGCAGCATCACGATCGAGAAAACCGATCTGCAGACCAAGGGGCTCGCCCAGTTTATTTTCAGCGAGTTTTGCCGCGATTGCTGGAGCAGCCGACCCCTGGTGAATGTGGGCGACGATTGGGGCCTGCCGACGCTCGCCTGGACGAAGAGGAGCTATCGGCCGGTCAAGCTGCTCAAGAAGTATGTTCTCCGTCCGGCAAACCGCGTATTGGTGAGCACGGCCCTGGACGTGGAGATTCCGCCGCCAGCGATGCAGATCGCGCCCGCGATCAGGGCGAAGCGCGCCGTGGAGAACCCAGTCATCCCAGCGTAGCCGCCGCGTCATATCGAATTGCGCCGTCTGTCGCTGCCTCGTGTCAGCAGTTTAAGACGGGCTTGTGATTTCGCTGCTGATTGAAAACACCCCTCGCTTCTTGCAAACCCCACCAGACGCTTTTAGACTCTGCCGCGTTCATCGGCGGATGCAGCTCTCGGCCCGGGTGGGTCGGTGCTCTTTCGACTCCAGCCGCCCGGTCCGCTGTGAAAATCATGCTCGGTTCGATCTCACTCGCCGCCGGCCTCGCCTTGCCGTCCCCGACTGGATCGTCGGTCGCGCCACTCGCGGTCGTCGGCACGGATCTCCCCGTCTCTCCGGGAATTATTCTTGCTCTGTGCGTCATCGCGGGCATCGCGACGGTTTTGTTGTTGCCGGGTCGTGACGTTTCGCTTCGCCGGTTAGGCGGAGCCGCGCTGCTGACCTGCGGTTTGATTTTCGCCGTGCTGCTCGTCCGCGTCGGCGCCGCCGACGGCCAGTACATGAACCTGTACTTCTGGATTTTCTCGATCATTGCACTTTTCGGCGCCGCCCGCGTCGTCACTCATCCCCGGCCGGTCTACTCGGCCCTCTACTTTGTATTGACGGTTTTCGCGACCTCCGGACTGTTCATCCTGCTGTGGGCCGAATTCATGGCAGCGGCATTAGTATTGATCTACGCCGGGGCGATTCTGGTGACGTACGTCTTTGTCATTATGCTCGCCTCGCAGGCCAGTGCCCCCGGCGAGTCCGCCGCCGCCCGCATGACCGAGTACGATGCCGTAAGTCGTGAGCCGCTCGTGGCTTGTGCGGTTGGCTTTGCAATCATGGGCATGTTGCTGTTCGTGATATTCGATCGGGCAAACGGGCTGATTCCGCCCCTCGACCGGGCGGGTCATGTCGCTGCGGGCGAACCTGCCAGCGCGAAGGACATCGGCGGGATTCTGAACGCGGGCAACACACAAGAGCTGGGGGTTTATTTGTTCCGCGATCAACTGGTAAATCTTGAACTGGCGGGAATGATCCTCACCGTCAGTATGGTCGGGGCGATTTTGATCGCACGCCGACGGATTTATCTTGCTGAGCCGCTGCCCGCGACCGAGCCGGAAATGGTGACGGCCAGTGCCACGCCGATCAATGACGATCCGCACAGCATTCCTGTTTATGGAACGATGAATCCCAGACAAAAGGAATATCCCGAAACCTAAGACCGCGGTTCCAAACGCTTCGTTTGGCAAAGCACCGGCGGATTTCGCCAATGACTCCTCTCACACTCGAACATTTTCTGGCCGTCGGCGCGATCATGTTTGCGATCGGGCTGATCGGCTTCATGACCCGGCGAAACCTCATCGTCATGTTCCTCTGCACGGAACTCATGTTTCAAGGCGTTGCCATCAATCTGATTGCTTTCGGGCATTATCACGGGAATCTGGCCGGACAGGCATTTGTCATCTTTGTATTGGTGATCGCAGCCTCTGAGGCATCGTTGGCGCTCGGACTGGTCATTCTGCTGTTCCGTCAACGCAACACGCTCGACGCCGACGCCTGGCGGGATTTGAAAGGGTAGAATGGACCATCTTTTTCCCGTCCAACATGCCTGGCTGATTCCGCTGCTGCCGCTGATCGGCGCATGCGTCGCCGGGCTGTTTGGCGCACATCAGCTCAAAGAAGATTCACACTGGCCCATCTGGATCGGCGTCGGCTTGAGCGCACTGTTGTCGCTGTCGCTGCTCTGCGGCATGACCATGCGGGCTGATTCGACCATCGCCGACAGTCGGTCCTCTGCTTATCCGCTGGCAACGAGCGTTGAATGGTTCACGTGGATCCAGGCCGGCGATGCGAACAACGAGGGAACGCGCACTCATCCGCAGGTGGTGATCGGCAATCCGACCGCGAGCCTGCATGTTGCAGCCGGCTGCTTCATCGATCCGCTCACCGCGATCATGCTCTGCGTGATCACCTGCATCGGCTTTCTCATTACGGTCTTCGCCAAGGGGTACATGACCGGCGAGAGCGGGTATTGGCGATTCTTCGCCTACCTCGGTTTGTTCATATTCGCGATGACGATCCTGGTGATGGGCGACAACCTCATCATGCTCTATCTCGGATGGGAAGGCGTCGGTCTCTGCTCGTATCTGCTGATCGGCTACTACTACGAAAAGCCTGCCGCGCGCGAGGCCGCGAAAAAAGCCTTTCTCGTCAACAGGATCGGCGACTTCGGATTCGGCCTGGGCATCATGCTCAGCTTCCTGGCCTTCGGCACGGTCAGCTATTTCGGCCAGGGCGTTGGAACCCATACCGGCCTGCTCGAACTTGCCATCGGCAGCAAAGCCACCACCGGATTTCAAACCCTCGCGATGCACTGGATCCCGTTCCTGCTGATGGTCGGCGCGTTTGGCAAGTCGGCACAGTTTCCCCTCTACGTCTGGCTTCCCGACGCGATGGAAGGCCCCACGCCCGTCAGCGCATTGATCCATGCCGCCACGATGGTGACCGCCGGCGTCTACATGATCGCACGCTGCGGAACGCTCTTCGTCACCAATTCCGCGGCAATGACGACCATCGCGGTCATCGGATGCTTTACCGCGCTGCTCGCCGCGACGATTGCCCTGCGGCAATTCGATTTGAAGAAAGTTTTCGCCTATTCCACGATCAGCCAGCTCGGATTCATGTTTGTCGCGGTCGGATGCCTCGCCCCGGTGGCCGGCGTGTTTCATCTGGTGACGCACGCCTTTTTCAAAGCCCTCCTGTTCCTTTCCTCCGGCGTTGTCATGCACGCGATGGCCGGCGAACTGGACATGCGGAAAATGAGCGGCGTCAGGAAAGTGCTGCCGATCACCAACATTGTCATCCTCATCGGTTGCGCGGCTTTGGCCGGCTTCCCGTTCACGAGCGGCTTCTTCTCCAAGGATGAAATCGTCGCCGCGGCCTTCGCCCGCAGTCCGATTCTGGGCGGCCTGCTGTTGTTCACGGCATTTCTCACCGCGTACTACACGTTCCGTCTCTACTTCCGCGTGTTTCAGGGGCCGCTGATCGTTCCTGCCGCTCCCGCTCCCGCCCACGGGCATGGCCATGAATCCCACGAGCACGGCGCGGCCAGCCATTCCGCAATCGCAACCGGCACTGCTCCAGCCTCCGGCGTCGACGCCGGCCAGACCACCCACGCGCCGGCTCATGGTCACGATGATCATCATCACAACCACGAGCCCTGGGTCATGATTCTTCCCTTGATCATTCTCGCCCTGGGCGCGGCCTTGGGCGGCTTCTTCAACATGCATGACGCCCTGGGCAATTTCCTGGGCCGCAGCCCCTCGTTCGATCTCGCCTGGAAGCTGACGACGATGCCAGCCGCCAATTTTGGTCATGTGGAAACGGAAGGCTTGGAACACGCTTCAAACCACGGCCTCATGATCCTCAGCGGAATCATTTCGCTCGTGGGAATCGCCCTGGCATACATGCTTCATCTGCGGGATCGCCTCGCGGCCGAACGCATCGCCGCGGGCTTGCAACCGCTCACCGGCCTGATTGAGAACAAGTTCTTCGTTGACGAAATCTATCAGTCGATGATCGTTGAGCCGTTGCGGCTTCTGGGACGAATTCTCTTCGTGATCGATCGCACCGTGGTCGACGGCATCGTCCGCATCGTGGGATATGTGCCGCAGGTCTTCGGCTTTCTTCTCAGCCAGACAGTGCAGCGCGGCTATCTGCAGGGATACGCCGCCGCAATGCTTCTGGGCGTCGCCGTCATTCTCATTCTGATCTTCATGAGGTAACCCCCGAATCATGTCCAATCTCTGGCTCATCATGCTTCTGGCGGTGCCGCTGATCGGATCAGTGGTGACGATGGTTCTCCAGCCCGAAGTGGCGCGCAAGTGGGCGCTGTTCGTCTCCGTCGCCACTTTCCTGGTTTCCTGCGTGGTCGCGCTGCAGTTCTGTGACGGCCCCGCCCCCGAATTCACGAGCGATCAAATCGCCGGCACCGGCGCCAGCTTCCACCTCGGCGTCGATGCCATCAGCGTCTGCCTGATGCTCCTGACAACCTTTCTGACCCCTCTGGCGATCGCCGCCAGCTTTACTTCGATCACCGATCGCACGCGCGAATATTACGCATGGATGCTCGCCCTGCTGGTGGTCATGCTCGGCGTCTTCATCGCCCGCGACCTGCTTCTCTTCTACGTCTTCTTTGAGCTGACGCTGGTGCCGATGTTCTTTATCATCGGAATCTGGGGCGGCCCGGAGCGCCGCCACGCGGCGGGAAAATTCTTCCTCTTCACCTTCGCCGGCGGCGTCTTCACGCTTGCCGCGACAATCTACCTCGGCACCAAGGCCGGAAGCTTCGATATCGATACCATCGTTCATGTCGCTCAGACGCAAATTGGCCCGCACGCCCGCTGGTGGCTCGTTCTCGGGCTGCTCGCCGGGTTCGCGGTGAAGATCCCGCTCTTCCCCGTCCATACCTGGCTTCCGCTGGCGCACACCGAAGCGCCGACGGCCGGCTCTGTGATTTTGGCCGGAGTTTTGTTGAAGCTCGGCACCTACGGGCTGCTTCGCCTGGCGCTGCCGATCGGGCTCGTCGCCTCCGATGGCGCGGCTGTCTTCCCCGCACTGATTCACTTTCTGGGCGCACTGTGCGTGATCGGCGTTATCTATGGCGCCCTGGTCGCCTGGGTGCAGCAGGACATCAAGAAGCTGGTCGCCTACAGCTCCGTTTCTCACCTTGGTTTTTGCATTCTCGGCCTGCTGGCGCTCAACGACATCGGCATGCAGGGCTCGGTTCTCTACATGATCAATCACGGCCTCTCGACCGGGGCGATGTTCCTGGTGATCGGCATGGTCTACGAGCGGTTTCACACGCGCGACATCAACCAGCTCTCAGGGCTCGGCAAGAAAATGCCGATCTTCGCCTTCTTCTTTATCTTCTTCACGCTCGCCAGCATCGGGCTTCCCGGGCTGAACGGGTTTTGGAGCGAATTTCTGACGATCCTGGGCGCCTTTACCTCTCAGCATCTGGGAATCGGCTACGGAGTCTTCGCCGCACTGGGCGTGATTCTCGGCGCGGTCTACATGCTGCACATGGCCGCCCGCGTGATCTTCGGGCCGTTGAAGTTTCCCGGAGACGGACACGACGCCGCCCATCCCGCGCATGCCAAGGCGGATCATGTCAGCGGCGATCTGAACCCTCGCGAAATCGGAATCCTCATTCCGCTGGCGATCGCGGTCGTCGTGCTGGGCGTCTGCCCAAATCTCATTGTGGGCCCGATCCGCAATCCGTTGGAACGCATCATGAATGTGCATAGCCAGAGGTCGATCGGCATCGCGTCCGTGCCGGTTCTCACGGGCCCGCAGGCGTTGACCGCGCAGAAACCCAGCCAACAACAGTCGAGCCATCAAGAGCAACTATGATTTCTCTGTTCCCCGTCCTCTGGCCTGAGCTGCTCCTGGCGTTGACCGCCAGCGCCCTGTTTTTGCTCGGATTGTCCCGCAGCGCCAATTCCCGCCGCGCGCGCCGATTCTGGCGGCAGGCGCGCTGGTCGTGGTCTTCTTCGGCATCGTCATGGCCGACCAGAACGGCGCCCTGTGGGATTCGATTCCCAACACCAGTTCCCCGACGGTCTATATCTTCCATTTCGCCCTCTACATCAAAATGATCGCCGCCGGCGTCGGCGTGCTGCTGGTTTTCCTCGCCTGGCCTGTCGGTGAGGAAGCGACCGGCAACGCTTCACTGGAATTCGGGCACGATGCCGGCGAATTCTTCGGCCTGATGCTGCTTTCCATCACCGGCGTGTTTCTCGTCGCCGGAGCCAATGACATCATCCTCCTCTTTCTCGGCATTGAGCTGGCCAGCATCCCGACCTACATCATGGTTTCGATCTCCCGCCCGCTCCCGGTCGCGCAGGAAGCCGGCGTGAAGTACTTCTTCCTCGGCGCAATGTCCGCCGCCCTCATGCTCTTTGGGTTCAGCTATCTCTACGGAACCACCGGCCTGACCAAGCTCGACGCGATCGCGCGTCTCTTTGCGTCGCAGGGCGTCGCCGGCATGACCTCCTGGCAGCTCCTGGCCGTCTGTCTGCTTCTGGCGGGTTTCGCGTTTAAGATCGCGGCGGTTCCGCTGCACGCCTACGCCGGCGACGTTTATCAGGGCGCCGCCACCCCGGTGACGGCGTTTCTCGCGTTCGTCCCCAAAACCAGCGGCATGGTCGCGATCATCAAGGTTCTCTACGCCATCACCGGCGGAACCTGGGTTGCGCCAGAAGTGCTCTTCAAGCTGCTCTGGGTGCTGGCGATCCTCACGATGTCATTCGGCAATGTGCTCGCCCTGCTCCAGTTCAACATCAAACGCGTGCTCGCGTACAGCTCCGTCGCGCACAGCGGCTACATGCTCGTCGGCCTCACGACGCTGCTGGCCGCGCACAGCCACCCGGATATTCAATCCGACGCTCTCGCCGGCGTCCTCTTCTATCTCGCGGCCTATGGCATCATGAATGCGGGCGCATTCGGCGTGCTGCAGATGCTCCCCTCCCGCCAATCGAACGCTGCGGTTCCAACTCCGCCCACCAGCGGCGCTGCCGAGACCTACGACGACATCGCCGGCCAGGCGCATCGTCACCTCGGTCTGGGCCTGGCGATGGCCGTCTGCTGCCTCAGCCTGACCGGCATCCCCTTCACCGTCGGATTCCTCGGAAAATACTTCCTCGTGAAGCCCGCATGGGCGATCGCGCAATCGACCACCAATCCCGCGATCTCCTCGCACATGGGCTGGCTCGTGGTGATCCTCATGGTCAACGCTGCCGTGTCCGCGGCCTACTATCTGCGCATTGTCGCCGCGATGTTCCTTCGGCCGTCCGAGCCCGAGCCGCAGCGCCAGGCCGCTCAAGCCGATCCCGTCGGCACCGCACTGTTTGCAACTCCCGCCGCCTGGGGCGTTGCTCTCTCCGTCGCCGCGACGCTTGCCTTCTTCCTCTATATCCCCGCCGCCAACGCGCTCAGCGCCCGCGCCCACCTGGCGACGCAAATCCAGGAATCATCGCCCACGCCGGCCGTCGTGAGCGCCCAGCAGTAGAACACGACAGAAATGGCCAATGCCCAATGGCCAACAAAATCCCAAGCCGCAATGACCAATGCGATAACCAGCCCTGGGCATTGTGGTCTGGTGCTTTGTTGGCCATTGGGCCTTGGACATTTCTGTAGGCGCCCCCCGAGGCTTTCCGCTTTTTTGCGGCCCCGCTATCATTTCATAGTCCCATCGTGTGAATCCTTGCCAAGGGTGGACTGAAAATGGAACTGTTTTCCCGGTCAGTACGCAAATGTCTTCGCCGTGCGCCTGCGGGAACGTTGATCGTCGCGCTCCTTGCATTGGGCGGACCCACATTTCGCTGTACCGCGGCAGACCCCACGCCGGATTCACGGCTGCCCGTCCCGGACGCGACGTCCCTGAAAGCAGCCACGACCTCGGTCTCAAGCACCATCGCACACGACCGCGCTGCCGCGGGCCTGCCTGCGCAGAAAGCGGCGCTCGCGTCGAAACTGGTGACGGTCGCGGCCGATGAACCGGACAACGCAAAGCATTACGCGATTCTGACGATTGCGCGTGACATCGCTGTCGAGGCCGGCGATCTCTCCGCCGCCTATGGGGCGATCGATGCGCTCAACGGCGCCTTCGCGGTCGATGGACCGGCGCTCAAGGCCCAGGCCACTCTTGCCGTGAGCAAAACGCTCCACGCCGCCGCCGACCGCACTCATTTCCTGGGCATCGCCTGGTCGGCGATCGACGACGCCATGGTGGCCGAGCGATACGACGTTGCCGAGCAGATCTGCCGGTGTTTCATTCGCATCGCCGAGATTTCCGACCCGGACCAGGTCACCCGGGGAAATGCGCGCTTGGCGCAGATTCGCCAGTCTGCCGCGGTCGACACCGCCGTTGCCCCCCCAGCCAAGCCCGCCAGCGTCCTGCCTCCCGAAGACACGCTCAAATCCAAAGGCCTCAACAAGTCCGGCTTTCTGTATCTGCTGGATGCCGACCTCAAGCTGGCCGATACGCAGCGAGCGGTTCGCATCGAGCGCAATCACATGGAGGCGGACAATGCACGCCGGGTCCAGCTTCAGAGACAGGTGAAAGCCGCCAAGGCGGATGTCGAGACGCAGCACGCGGCCTGGAGCCAGATGGAAACGCAGCTCAAGAGCATGCCCAAGGCATATGCCACTTACAACCAGCAGGTCGACAAGATGAATGCTCAGTTGGAGCGATGGGAAAAGGCGGATGCGTATCTGAAGGATCGTGAAGCCGCCCTGGCTGCAATGCTGGATACCCGTAATAAATACACTGACGCGCTGGTCACCTTCAGCAACACCCTCGAAGCCGCACAGCAACAATACGATACTCTTGCAAAGGACCCGGAGGTTGCCTCCGCGTTGTCCGCGCTGAACGTCAAATCCGCGACGGCACAAAAGCTCGGCCCTTCCGCCCCGTTTAAAGAGGCGCTGGCCTGGACGCGTGCGCAGACGCAATGGATGAAATCACAGGCAATCCCGTTCCAGCTCGAAGGGGGCGTGCCGGCCGTCGACGTGTTGCTGAATGGTGAAGTGACCACCCGGATGATTCTCGACAGCGGAGCGGCCAGCATTCTGCTCACCGCCGACGTGGCAAAGAAGCTCGGCATCGTTCCCGGGCCCGAAACCCCCAAGGAGGAATTCGTGGCCGCCGATGGGAAGCACAGCACCGCATTCGTGGAATCGCTTCGCAGCGTCCGCCTTGGGGAGTTTTCCGTTGAGAATGTCGAGTGCGTCGTCCTGCCGCCCGAAGTGAAGGCCGAGTGCCTGCTCGGCGGCCCTTTCCTCCGCAATTTTATCGTCAAGCTGGATATTGCCGGCGGCGTGGTCAATTTGAGCCAGCTCAAGGAAGGCGCCGGCAAGTAATATGCTCGAAACCATCGCATGGACAGGAACGGTTGTTCGTCTGCTCGATCAGACGCGCTTGCCGGCGGAGACCATCTACGTCGAGATTCGCGACGAACGGGAAATGTGGGACGCGATCAAGCGGCTCGTCGTGCGCGGTGCGCCGGCGATCGGCGTGGCCGCCGCGTTCGGACTTTTTCTGGGAGTGTGCGATTCGGGCGGCGATCCGGGCGACATCGATACCTTCTTCGGCCGTCTGGAAGAAGTCGGCAACTACCTGAAATCGAGCCGGCCGACAGCGGTGAACCTCGCGTGGGCGGTGGATCGAGTCGCGCGCGTCGCACAAGATGCGAAGCGTCGCGGGCAACTGCTTCCGATGATCAAGCAGCGCATGCTCGATGAAGCCATCGCCATGCACCAGGAGGACCGCGCCGTTTGCCGCGCGATCGGCGAGCACGGCTTGTCGCTCCTGCAGAAACTCGCCAACGACCAGGGAATCGTGCCGGTCCTCACGCATTGCAACGCCGGAAGCCTGGCAACGGTCGCCTACGGCACTGCGCTGGCGCCGATCTACGTGGGCGCCGAGCGCGGCGTGCAGTTTCATGTCTTTGCCGATGAAACGCGCCCGCTGCTGCAGGGAAGCCGAATCACCGCGTACGAGCTGCACGCCAGCGGCATCCCCGTCACCGTCCTGTGCGACAGCATGGCGGCGGCGGTCATGCAGCAGGGAAAGATCAAGGCGGTCATCGTCGGAACCGATCGCGTCGCTGCCAACGGCGACGTGGCCAATAAGATCGGCACGCTGTCGGTCGCGATTCTTGCCAAACATTTCGGGATCCCCTTCTACGTCGCCGCGCCGACCAGCAGCATCGACCTGTCTCTTCCCAGCGGCCGGGAAATTCCCATCGAACAGCGCGACCCCGCCGAAGTGACACGCGGGCTTGGCCGCGTCACCGCCCCCCCAGGCGTCGATGTCTACAACCCGGCTTTCGACGTGACGCCCAGCGAGCTGGTCAGCGCAATCATCACGGAAAACGGGATTGTCACGGCTCCGTACGTCGCCGGGCTTCGCACGGTCGTGCGGGGCGGCTGAGAAGTCAGTTGGTGATGCCCGTTGGAAGTCCGGGGGCCGCGGGGAAACGCTTGCGCCGCATCAGCCATACAGATTCACAATTTGCGGTCCCATAGCCGCGCGTCAGGGGATGCAAGTTTGGCAAAGACAGCATCAAACTTGCCAATGTCGCCAAGAAATGTGAAATCACTTTCAGCGCTGCGGAATCCGCGAAGAATTCAGTTCAGTCGTGACGATGGACAGAGTAGTTCACCGAACCCACGGATCATCGGGCGACAGGCTGCGGAGCAGCCGGGTGATATGGAGCTTTGCCTGTAAGGGAGCGTTCATGTTCCGTGCCCGTCTGGTCCAAGTTGTGTCGCAGTGTGCTGAGCTCGGTGTCTTCTTCGCCGCCGCCGCGGCGCTGGGGGCGGGAGTTATATATCTGCGGTGACTTGTGCCTTGAAGTGCTGCGCGAAGATTCGAATGTTGAAGCTTTGGCCCCTTCCGCTGAAACCCGAATGACGAAATCCGAAACCAGAATCAAGCCCGAATGACGAAATCCGAATGAAACGCCGTGCGTATCCCACGACATTTGTTTAATTGACGCCGTGCCAGTGAGAGACCCAAGTGACGCGCTCTCATTCGAGAATTAGGATTTGATTATTTGATTCGTCATTCGGGTTTCGGGTTTCTGGTTTCCGCGACGCGAGAGCGTCGCGTCAGTCCCACCGGAAGACGCCCTTGCCCCACGCGTAGAAGTAGGCGAGCAGCAAAATCGCAATGAATACGATGATTTCCAGCAGCAGCAGGCCGCTGTCGAGTCCGCCGATCCCTTCGCTGCGGGTGCTGTAGGCGTAGATTGTCGCCCATGGGTACATGAAGACGATTTCCACATCGAAGACGAGGAAGATCATCGCGACGATGTAGAAGCGAACGTTAAACCGCCGGCGGGCATCGCCGATGGGGACCATGCCGCTTTCGTAAGTGCTCTCCTTGCCCGGGCCGGTGCGCGACGGGCCGACGATCAGCGACAGCGCCAGATTCGTCACCGCGAAGCCGATCGCGATCACCAGAAGCAACACCACCGGCGCCCAGCTCGAACGCGGGTCGGCGTTGCCATCAGCCAAAAAGGGAAGCACGTTCATCGCCGAAATGTACCACGGGTTTCCCAACCCGTGCAAGCGGCGCCGGCTTTTAAGGTGACCTTTGCTGCAGAGATTTCAACTCCACTTTTTTTGTCAATGATAACCGGAGCGTTCAACTGGCGCGGGTCGCACGGGTTGGAAACCCGTGGTACGGTACGAAATATGGCTTCTGACGGTGTTCGCAAAAAAAAGAGCACAGCTGACTTCTGGCGGGCGATGCGATTCATCACGCCCTACTGGCGGCTGATGGTCGTCTCAATTGTCTGCGCCTTCTTCTGCGCGGCGGCCGCGACCAGCGGACTGGGGACGCTTCTGCCGATCTGCAATGTGCTGTTCAAAGGGGATACCGTTCCGACGTGGGCACAGCGCGAGATAGCCGCCCACCGGCTGGGCGTGCGCTTCAGCGACGACGTCAACGAACTGCGAATCGTCAAGCTCACGCCCGGCGGCGCCGCGGAACGCGCGGGGCTGCACAAATTCGATGTCCTGAGTCTTCCCGGCGATGGTCCGAAGCTGCCAACCGCATCGCTCGCCGCGCTCTCTGATCCGGCGCAGGCGACGGCAACTGTGGAGGTTTTCAACCGAGGTGACGTGGCGCTGGCGCTTCCGCCGCTCCCGGGTTATCTCGTAGCTGCGCGGCACATCGCCATGCGATTTCCAACGCATCCGGTCAAGGCCATCGCCCTGGTCCTCGGGCTGCTGGCGTGCCTGTCCGTCGTGGCCAACTTCGTCGATTTCTTTCAGGAATATTTCTCCGACAAGGTGGCGATTCTTGCCGTTAATGACATCCGGCGCCGGCTCTACGATCACATCCTGCATGTGCCGTTGAGTCACTTCAACCTGAGCGGCACCAGCGACGTTACCAGCCGGCTCGTGCAGGACGCGCAGGGGTTGCAGGAGGGATACAAGACGATCCTCGGCCAGACCGTGCAGGAGCCGATCAAGGCGGTGATGGCGTTTGCCGTTGCGGTAACGGTGAGCTGGAAGCTGACCATCTTCGTCGTGCTCTTCGCGCCGCTGATGCTGGCCGTGATTAAAAAGATGGGAAAGAAGATGCGGCGCGCGAGCAAGAAGGCGCTGATGAATTCCGCGTCCATGCTCGGGCAGATCGAGGCGTCGCTGCACGGCATTCGCGTGGTCAAAGGGGCCACGGCCGAGCGATTTGAACGGCGGCGCTACACGCGCATCATGGACGAACTGGTCAAACAGCAGCTGCGCATGAGCCGGATCGACTCGTTTACCGGCCCGTCGTTGGAGACGCTGACATTTTTCGTGGTCTGCATCGTGGTGATTTTCGCGTCCTACATGGTCTGCGTGTCACAGACGCTGTCGATCGCAAGCTTCATCGTGGTGATGGCGTGTCTCGCCAGCATGGGCGATTCGCTCCGCCGCGTCAGTAAAGTGAACAACACCGTCCAGAAGGCCAGCGCCGCGGCTGGGCGCATTTTTGAGATCATTTCGCTGCCGATCGAACGGACGCGCGATCTGGAGGCGCCGCTGCCGTCCACCAACGGCAATGGGCTGCACGCTCCGTCTCGCTTCGTGAAGCTTCCGCCGTTGCAGCGGGAAGTGCGGTTCGAAAACGTCACGTTCACCTATCCCGGCGCGAGCAGCCCGGCGCTGGATGATGTCAGTCTCGTGGTCCCCAAGGGAAAATGCATCGCCGTCGTCGGTCGCAACGGCAGCGGCAAGACCACGCTGTTGGCGCTGCTCCCGCGTTTCTACGATCCGCAGGAGGGGCGCATCCTCATCGATGGGATCGACATTCGCGACGCCGCCCTGCGATCGCTGCGGCGTCAGATCAGCATCGTCACGCAAGACTCCGTCATCTTCCCGGGGACGATCGCGCAAAACATCGCATACGGAAGCCCTCTTGCAGCCGAAGCCGACATTCACAATGCCGCGACGCGCGCCTTCGCGCACGATTTCATCCTCCAAAAACCGGCTGGCTATGCATTTTCGCTCGGAGGCCTCGGCGGCCAGCTCTCCGGCGGCCAAAAGCAGCGGCTTTGCATCGCCCGCGCCATCTTTCGCAAAGCTCCGATTCTGATCCTGGATGAAGCGACCAGCCAGGTGGATGCCGAGAGCGAACAGCTTATTCAGAAAGCCATCGACGGCATGCTGCACGAGCGCACGACGTTTGTCATCGCCCATCGCTTCAGCACCATCAAGAGTGCCGATTGGATCGTCGTGATGGATCGCGGCCGAATCGTCGGCCAGGGAAGCCATGAAGAGCTGCTGCGAACCTGCGAGATTTACGAGCAACTGTATGAGGGGCAGTTGCATGGGACGGAGCGGTAGGGGGTTGCGGGGAAATTCGAATGACGAAGCTCGATTCCCCAGCCGCAACCCGAATGACGAAATCAGAAACCAGAATCAAAGAATCAAACCAGAATGACGAATGACCGAATGAAGACTATGGCGGGCAGTCGCCGTCGTGCTGATTTGAAGCTCGCACTGCCGAGGGCGGCGGTGCTACATCTCCCCATTCAGTCATTCGTCATTCTGATTTGATTCTTTGATTCGGGGATTCTGGTTTGGTCATTCGGGCTTGATTCGTCGTTCTGGTTTCGCAATTCGGATTTCCGCCATCGACAGCCCCCGTCGCATATTGGAAAGCGATGGCGGCAGCCGCTACAATCCCGCCTCTTTTTCAGGGTAACTCCAGGAGATTCTTGAGCGACAAAACTGAACATGCCCCGATGCCCGATGCGTTTGCCGCTTTGGGCGTTCGTCCGTCCATCCTTCGTGCGCTGGCCGAAGCAAAATTCACGGTACCGTCGGAAATCCAGGCGCTGCTGATTCCGCGCGCTGGCAGGGGTCGATCTGCTCGGCCAGGCGCGCACCGGCACGGGCAAAACCGCGGCGTTTGCCATCCCGGTTCTCTCGCAGGTCACCAAGGGGCTGGCCACGCAGGCGATCATGCTCGTCCCCACGCGCGAATTGGCGGTGCAGGTCGACGAGGAAGTGAAACGGCTCGGGCAGTACACGCCGATTCGTTCGGTTGCCGTCTACGGCGGGCAGAAAATCGTCGCCCAGATGAAATTCCTGAAGCACAGCCCCGAGATTCTGATCGGCACGCCGGGCCGCGTCATCGACCTGCTGGATCGGCGCATCATCGATTTCCGCAACGTCCGCTTCGTCATTCTCGACGAAGTGGATCGCATGCTCGACATCGGATTTCGCGACGACATTCGCAATATCCTCTCGCGCGTCAAGGGCGTCAGCGGAATGCGCAACGATCGTGACAATGCGGAGAATGATAATGATACAGACGGGCAGGATGCGCCCGCACAGCGATCACATCAGACGATCTTCGTCTCGGCGACGATCAGCCCGGAAATCGAAAAACTCAGCCGCCAGTACATGCGCGAGCCGATCGAGAAGCTGATCGCGCCCGGCGCCGACGACAAGCCGACGGTGGAGAACGTCGAGCAGTATTACCTCTCCTGCGGCGAATGGGACAAATATCGTCTGCTGCGGGCGCTGCTCGAGGAACAAAACCCCGATTTGGCGATCGTCTTCACGCGGACCAAGCGCGGCGCCGAGAAAATCGCCAAGCGGCTGCATGCCGACGGCATCGAGTGCCGGGAGATTCACGGCAATCTTGCCCAGAACAAGCGAGAGCGCGTGATGAAAAGCTTTCGCGGGGGGAAATTCGACGTGCTGGTCGCAACCGATCTGGCCAGCCGCGGCATCGACGTGGCGGATATAAGCCACATCATCAACTACGACATCCCGGACGATCCTGAAGCGTATGTGCATCGCATCGGGCGCACGGCACGCATGGGCGCGGCCGGCAAGGCGTTCACGATCGTCACCCCACAGCAGGGCGATGAGCTGACAAAAGTGGAATCGCTGATCAACATGGTGATTCCGCTTGCGACGGTTCCGGGTTTTGAACCGCGGCCCGCGCCGGCGGATTGGACGGTGGACAAGCCGGGGATGACGCCAAACGCGCCCTCGACTCCGGTCGTCAGCCGCTTCGAGCGCCCCTACGGCTCCTTTGGCGCTCCCAGCGCCCCTGCGGCCGAGGGTCAGCCAGCACCGATCACGCTGCAAGCTCCGCCTCGCACGATCGGGAGCAAAATTCCGATCAATCGCCGACACAAGCGGCGGCGATAGTCGGACGCCGGGACGCACAACGCGTGACAATACGCGCTGCGCGCCCGTAAGATGCTATTCGTTTCCCAAACCTTGATTTTGCGGAGTTTTTGCGATGTCCGTGCATGTTGCGATTGTCGGCGCCACCGGCGCCGTTGGACAGGAATTTCTCACCGTCCTGGCGGAGCGCAAGTTCCCCATGCGCTCCCTGAAGCTGCTGGCCAGCGCGCGCAGTGCGGGCAAGACGATCGACTTTGCAGGCAAGACGTATACCGTCGAAGAACTCACAAAAGACTCGTTTAAGGGCGTGCAAATCGCATTTTTCAGTGCCGGCGGGAGCATCAGCCGGGAGTTCGCGCCGGCGGCAGTAGCCGCGGGGGCGGTCGTAATCGACAATACCAGCGCCTTCCGCATGAAAGAGGGCATCCCGCTGGTGATCCCCGAGGTGAATCCGGAGCAAATAGCAAAGCACGTCGGACTGATCGCCAATCCGAACTGCTCGACGATCATCATGAATGTTCCGGTCTGGCCGTTGCACAAGGCCAATCGCGTCAAGCGCATCATCGTGAGCACGTACCAGGCTGTCAGCGGCGCGGCGCGCAGGGACTCCATGAATTGGAGCGGCAGATCAAGGCATACGCGAGCGGATCGTCGATCGAGCGATCGCTCTTTCCGCATCAAATCGTGAACAATCTTTTCAGCCACAACACCAGAATCGCGGAGAACGGATACAACGAAGAAGAGAACAAGATGGTGAACGAGACGCGGAAGATTTTCGGCGACTCGAAAATCATGGTGACCGCGACTTGCGTCCGCGTGCCGATTCCACGGGCCCATTGCGAGGCGATCAATCTCGAATTCGAGCGCCCGATGTCGCCGCAGCAGGTCCGCGACATCCTCGGCAAGGCGCCCGGCGTCACGATCGTCGACGATCGCGAGAAGAATCATTTCCCCATGCCGCTCGAGGCGAGCCACCAGGACGACGTGCTGGTCGGGCGTATCCGTCAGGATATCAGCCGGGAAGACGGCCGCGGCATCGAGATGTTTGTCAGCGGAGACCAGATTCGCAAGGGAGCGGCGACCAATGCGGTCCAGATTGGGGAGAGACTTCTTTGAGGTTCGGGAAACCCGAATGACGAAACCCGAATTCCGAATCAAATTGATTCCGGCTTCTGGTTTCGTCATTCGGATTTCGCATCGCAGTGCTCGCGCCTTCCCCACCGCCTCCGAACGCGAATTCCCGTTTACCGCGCAATGACCCTTCGAAGGTACGCGCTTCCTTCTGCCGCGGCGCCGGGACGGTCGGACAGGTCGGTGGGGTCGATCGTCAGCCAGCCGTGAAAACCGGCGGCGTCGAGGGAGGCGAGCAGGGCGGGCCAGTCGGTGGCTCCCGAGCCAATCACAACCGGCCGCGTGCGATGATCGGTGCCGCGAAGTGCGTCGCGGGCGCGGACATGGCGAATCTCCGCGGCCAAGGCGGAGAAAATCTCATCCACCGTCCATCGATCGGCGATCACTGCGGCCGGGTCCAGATCCAAACCAAACCAGGGACAGTTGGCAGACCGCAAAACCGCATGAAGCGATGCAAACGACGAGAGACCCGAACGCAGCGCGACGGTGACGCTGAAGCGGTCGGCGCGGCGGCCGAGTTCATCGAGAGCGGAATGAACCAGCGAAACATGCGCGGAATCGGGGGGCGCCTCCTCCTCATGCGAGGGTGCAGGATCTTGAGCTGGCGCGGGAATCAAAATCAGTCCCGCCTGCTCGGCCGCGATGGCCGGTTTGGGTGGGATGATCCGGGCAGGCTCCGGAAGCAAGCCAACATCAAGACAGAGCAGCGGCGCCGCCAGTCCGGCCGCGGCTTCCATGATCGCTTCGAGACGGCTGAGAATGTGATCGATATCGGCGCCGGGCGTCAGGCCGTTGGCGCCCAGATCAACCCGCAGCCCAATCAGATGCTGCGATTCGGAAGCGAAGAGATGGCGAAGCTCGCGCCGACCGCTGGCGGCAAGAGACGTGACATCCAGCGATGACGAAACCGCATCGATCGCAAGGCCCGCGAAGCCCATCTGCCGCGCCACTCGCGCGACTTGCGCACGTCTGCCGTGAGCGCCCCCGCGACCACACCGATCTTCAAATTCGCAGATGACATGTGAAACTTTGCGCCGGTACCAACAGGCGCCCTGCCATGCTAGCGGCAAACACCGGAAAAGTACGTCCGATCGCGCAAAATTCCGCCCTGCCGCATTTCCCGTTCTTTGTGCGAAGTGCCACGTCAAAGAAAAGGGCGCCCGGAGGCGCCCTGCAACATTCAGATCGTCGGCAATTCGGAATTATTCGTCGTCGAAGTCATCCTCGTCATCGTCGTCATCATCATCGTCGTCGTCGAATTCATCATCGGGATTGTCGAAGTCGTCGTCCTCTTCGTCTTCGTCATCCTCTTCGTCTTCGTCATCCTCGTCTTCCAGGTCGTCGGTGTCTTCATCAAGATCTTCCTCTTCCTCATCCTCCTCATCCGCGTCGTCGTCCTCTTCATCTTCCTCGTCGGACTCTTCCTCGGCAGCCTTCTTGCGGGCCGCGCTCGGAAGCGTCTCCTCGGAAAACGGAAGCGAAGCAAACGAGAGTGTGGTCAGCAGCGAGCCGGATGGTTGTTTGAGCAACTCCGCTATCATCAGGCTATCGCTGTCGGTCTGAGTCTTCATAGTCCTCCGGGCAAAGTGGCGGCATTTAACTGCGGGCGCAGGCGCGTCAAGGGAAGAAGTCATCCCGAATGGCTCATCGGTGAATAAAAAATCGGGCTCGAACGTTTCGAACCCGACTTCGAAATTCCTTAGGGGATCCCGCAGTGTGTGTTACTTCTTATAGTAGGCGGCGTTCTTCTCGATGAAAGATGCCCACTCGGCGGGCAGATCTTCCTGGGGAAAGATGGCGGTTACCGGACATTCATCCACGCACAGGCCGCAGTCGATGCAGGTGTCCGGATCGATGTACAGCATCTCGGCGGCGGCGAATTCCCCCTCGTCCTTCGTGGGATGGATGCAATCGACCGGGCAGACCGTCACGCAAGCGGTGTCTTTCGTGCCGATGCACGGCTGGGCAATAATGTGGGCCATCTTCTACTCCTGAAACGAAACCCGCGTCGGGCGGGGTGTGGGATTATAAGGAGAATCCTCACCACGGCAACCGCCATCAGGCCGAGCGGAGGCATTCGCCTCATCCGTTACGAAGCGTATATCGTCCATCGGCAACTCGCAACCGGCAACGAATTTTCCGCGAGCAGGACCTTACCGGTTAGCCGCGACGCGCAGCGGAGCGAGTATTCGTGGAGAGCGCAAGGGGCATTTCGCTACTGCGGAAACAATTCCATCTGCGGCCCGCCGGGCCGTCGAAAGTGAGCTACGGAAAGCTCGGGAAAACCGCCGGTGATCCCGGCCTTGCGCTTGGCGATGTCGAACATGGCTTTCAATTGCTCGGCCCACGGTCCCTGCCCTTTCATCCGGCTCCCGAAATTCGGATCGTTCAACTTTCCTCCGCGGATCGAGCGGATGCGATTGAGCACCTTCTCCCTGCGGCCGGGAAAATGATCGGTGAGCCACTGCTCGAACAGCGGAGCAACAGCGCCCGGCAATCGAACCGGGGTGAACGCCGCGCAGCGAGCGCCCGCGTCCGCGGCGGCTTTGAGAATCGCGGGCATCTCATGATCCGTCAGCCCGGGAATCACCGGTGCGACCATCACTCCGACCGGTATTCCGGCATCGTTCAGCTCCCGAATCGCCGCCAATCGGCGTCGCGGCGCGCTGGTACGCGGCTCCATCTTCCGGGCCAGCTCGTGATCGAGCGTGGTGACGGATACGAGGACGATTGCCGCATCGAGCTTCGCGAGTTGGGAGAGCAGATCGATGTCGCGCGTCACCAGATGATTCTTGGTGATGATGGCCGCGGGGTTGCCGAACTCCAGCATTACCTCCAGGCAGCCGCGCGTCAGCCGGAGTTTGCGTTCGATCGGCTGATAGCAGTCCGTCACGCCGCTCATCGTCAGCGTCGTCGGCCGATACTTCGGCGCCATCATCGCCTCCCGCAGCAACTGCGGAGCGTGCTCCTTGACCATGATCTTGGTTTCAAAGTCCAAACCCGCCGAGAAGCTGAGGTATTCATGCGAGGGCCGGGCGTAACAGTAAATGCAGCCGTGCTCGCAGCCGCGGTAGGCATTGATGCTGTCGCTGAAGCCGACGTCGGGGCTGTCGTTGTGGGCGATAATGGTCTTCGAGGTGTCGCGGAGAAATTGAGTCGTGGGCGCGGGTCGTTCGTCGGGAGCAAGCGCGTCGAGCGCATCGCCATCCAATTCAAACGCGATCGGCTCGAAACGATTCGCCGGGTTGAGCCCAGCGCCCCGGCCATGAACGGCAAGCGAGATGTTGGAGCCAGCGGCTGCCATCTTCTCATTTTAGCAACGCCGATCGAGATAGCGAACAAATCACTAACGCCGAGAATGTCCCCTTGTGCCGCTACAATCCCGCGCGATGATCATCCCGCTCGGAAAGCTGTTGCGTTGCAGAGGAGCGATTGACCGCATTCCCTATGTCGCGTTCGGCGCAGTTCTGCTGGCCGTGAAGTTTCTGACGGATTGGTCGATGTCGCGGCTGGTGTTCGGGCGGTCGTGGTCGCCGGCAGAATATATTGCCCCGGGATCTTCGTTGGCGCTGCTGTTCGGCGGTGGAGGCGACCGGGCGTTCTATCTCACGATGCTCCTGATCGCGCTTCCGTTCATCTACGCGGGGGTCTCTCTGACGGCGATGCGATTGCGTGCGGTCGGCTTGTCCGCCGGTTGGACGCTGCTGTTTTTCGTCCCGGGGATCAATCTCGCGCTCTTTGTCGTTCTGGTCGGCACGCCGAGTCGTCGTGATCCTCCGCTCGCTGCGGTCGCCCCTGGGAACGAGGCGCCTTGCGCTTCTGGGGGCGCAGTCGCACCGGTACTCGACTACGGCCGCGATGCCTTGCAACGGGAGCCGTGGTTCGACCGCATTCTGCCGGTTGATCCGGGCGCGGCCAAGGCACTGGCGATATTGCTGCCGGTGCCGATCGCACTTGCGGCGACGTTCGTTTCGATCCACTGGTTCTTGAATTATGGGTGGGGCGTCTTTGTCGGGGTGCCGTTCGCAATCGGGTTGATGTCTTCCGCGCTCTATGCGGCTCGTACGCCGCGCGGGCTGCGAGGGTGCATCGGCGTCGCGTGTCTGTCCCTCACCGCTTACGGCGTGTTGCTCCTGTTCATCGCATTTGAAGGGGCGGGATGCCTGATCATGGCTGCGCCCTGGCGTACCCGCTCGCGATGCTCGGAGCCGCGGTTGGCGCGTCGATGGCCGCAATGCGCCCGACCGGGATTGCGGACGCGCGCCGCGTCGTGCTGCTCATGCTGTGCTTCCTTCCGCTATTTACCGGCGCCGAGCGGTTGACCCAACCGCCGGCACCGGTCTATTCGGTCACCACGTCCGTCGAAATCGAAGCGCCGCCGAGCCGCGTCTGGGCGAATGTGATCGGGTTCCGGGAAATTCCCCCGCCCACCGACTGGATCTTCCGCACCGGCGTTGCCTACCCGATCCGCGCACAGATCAGCGGCCATGGCGTGGGCGCGGTGCGTTTTTGCGTCTTTTCCACCGGCCCGTTCGTCGAACCGATCCGCGTCTGGGACGAGCCGAAGTTGCTCAAATTCGATGTCGCGTCGAATCCGCCACCGATGAAGGAATGGAGCCCATGGCACGACATCCACCCGCCGCACCTGGAGAATTTTTTGGTGTCGCAAGGCGGCCAATTTCGCCTGGTCGCACTCCCCGGGGGCCGCACCCGTCTCGAGGGCACCACGTGGTATCAGCATCACATGTGGCCGGCCGAATACTGGCGGCTCTGGTCGGATTTCATCATTCACCGGATTCACATCAGAGTCTTGAATCACGTGAAGATGCTCAGCGAAGGCGGCCCATGAAGAGCATACGCAGCGGGGAGCCAACGGGCTCTTGCATCTGTCGCCAAGGCGCGCGTCGACTCACGATTGAATGATCCTTTGTCGGAACCCCAGCGATCACACCTCGGCAAGCCGATAGCTCGTGCTTCGCCCGCCGCCGGAATTTTGCACGAGGATGCCGCGCTCGAGCAGTTCCCCGATGTCGCGCAGAGCCGTGTCTGTCGAACATTTTGCAAGCTTGGCATACTTCGAGGTTGAGAGGAAGCCGACAAACCCGTTGAGCATGCGGTTGATGACCAGCCGCTGCCGATCGTTCACCGGAGCGCGGTTGATGCGCTGCCACAACCTGGCCTTGTACTGCACGGCTGCGAGCGTTTGTTCGGCGCTATTGATGGCGCTGCCGAGGCAGGCCAGGAACCAGCCCAACCATCGTGTGATATTCACATCGCCACGCTGGGAAGCTTCGAGTTGGAAGTAGTAGTCCTTCCGCCGAGCCTCAATTTCAGACGACATGCTGTAGAAGCGGTTCGTGGTTCGGTCGGCGCGTGCCAGCGCCATGTCGGCGATGGCCCGGGCGATGCGCCCGTTGCCGTCCTCGAAGGGGTGGATCGTCACGAACCAAAAATGCGCGATCCCAGCTTGGAGAACCGGGTCGGTTGCACTCGGGAGATTGAACCAGTCAATGAATCGCCTCATTTCCGCTTCCAGACGGCCTGCCTCGGGCGCTTCGAAATGCACCGTCTCGCGCCCGTAACGCCCTGAGATCACCTGCATCGGCCCGCTCCGCCACCCTCCGACCGCGATGCGCCCCATGCCGGTGCGGGCGGTCGGGAACAGCGAGGCGTGCCAGGCGAACAGCCGTCTTTTGGTCAGCGGCGAGTGGAAGCGCTGCGTCGCATCAAGCATCATCTCGACCACGCCCTCAACATCGCGCGACCCCTTTTTCAGTCCTGCCTCCGGCAATCCGAGCCTCCGGGCGATGGACGACCGCACTTCGTCGGAGTCGAAAATCTCCCCTTCAATGGCCGACGACTTCACGACGTCGCTGGTGATGACCGCAAGGCTTGCTTCCGACTGAAGATCAAAACCCAGCGCCTCCATCCTGCCCAGCAGCCGGCCCTGCTGATGGCGTACGTCCGCCAGCACCGAAGAGAGCGCGGCGTCTTCCCAGGTGAGCTGGGGCCAATCGGCCCGTTGGTGAATGTATTTCGTTCGTCGCTGCACGAGCCGATTATAAGAGCACTCCCGGCCCGATCAAGATATTCGCCGCAAAAATTGCGGCGAATAGCAGCTATTCGCCGCAACTCTATGAGAGAAGAAGACACGGGTCGACGAAAGCGCCTGACAAAAAGCGCCTGCTGGAACCGTGCCGGCCGGTCGCTACGATGGACTTTCCCGTTCGATCGAAAGTCGACAGATGGGGATCTTTATGCGCGGCAAATCGGTCTTCCCCGCGGGCAAATCGCTGACGCGAGTTCTCCTTCTGCCGGTTTGCGCCGGCGCCTCGCTTGCGCAGCCGCCCGGGCTTGGCGGACCAGTGCCGGCAACCACGCAAGCGACCGTTTCTCCTGATACGGCTCCGGCGCAGGCCGCAACGTCGCAGCCGAACACGGCCGCAGCGCCCGCTGACAACCATCTGACCGAGACCGATCCGACCACCCCGGCGTCGTGTTCTGCGTTTCCTCGCTACAGGATATCGATGGGGTACGAGGCAATATAGATCTCGATCTGTTCGAACCGCTCCAAAAGCGTTGGCTTCCACTCAACAAAATACCGCCGGGTTTCCGGCGCATCTTCGACATCGACCACCAAGCGGATCAGTTCATCCTCGTATCGGGTTCCCTCGTGGACCCAAATGCCAAAAATCGAATTGGGATGAAAAGAGACAGCTCCAAAGCGGAGAATCAAATCTTGGCGGGTCTGATCGAACCTTTCGGCCTCCATGGGACGGCCATCGTTATGCCGGAGCGGTAACAGAATCTCGTAACGCCTTCTCGGCATAATCGATTCCCCCCCGGCCAAGCTCTTCAAATGAAACCGCCATCCCCTGGAGAAGGGTCAGTCCTGGCTCAGGCACGATGAAGACGTTATCGGGGAAGCAGACAACCCGGCCACGGCGCATCAACGCCAGGAGCGCGTCAGCTCGCTTCTCGCCATCAATGATCCGAATTTTCACCATCTGCATCGGAGAACTCTCGACTGCGGCGCCGCCGCGCAACTTTCCCAACAGCCGATTGTAGAGGCGGAACCACCGGGCGGCAAATCAGCGCCCTCATTGGGACCAGCGTTCTGCGCCACGCAAGTCCCCGTTTTTCGCTGAACAGGCCTTCCGCAGTTCCGCGAAAAGCTTTGCCAGCGAGGCTGGCGTCTGAATGAATGAACGGAGGGCGTCAGTGCCGTTTCGCGTCGCGCTCGGCCTGGGCTCTGGCGAGGTCATCGCGTGCGTGTTGGAAATCGGGCTTGAGGCGGATGGCCTGGATGAAGTTGTCAATCGCCTCGTCGAGGTATCCCTGTGCGGCCAGGCTGACGCCGAGGTCGTCGCGGGCCTCGGCGGAGTCGGGGTGGAGTTGGACGGCGGCCTTGAACTGGCGTTCGGCGGCAGGGTAGTTTTTCAGATTGGCGAGCATGATCCCGGCGTTCATGAACGCCTCGAAGCTGCGCGGGTCGATCTGCACGGCAATGTGCAGCTGCTCGGCCGCCTCCGGGAATTTGCCCTGGGCGAAGAGGGCGTTGCTCAGATTGAGATGGGCGGCGACAAAATTGTAATTCAGGCGGATGGCGTCGCGGTATTTCTCGATGCCGTCGTCGATTCGGCCGCTCTCGACGAGGGCGAGGCCGTATTCGTTGAGCAGCGCGTCGTCGGTGGGGTAGTGGAGAGCCGCGTCCGCGAAACTGCGCAGGGCGTTGGCGACGTCGCCGCTCCGCTTGTATGCCAGGGCCAGTCGGATCGCCGCTTCATGGTTGCGGGGATCGATCGAGAGCACCTGCCGGTAGATTTTCGCTGCCTGAGTGTATTGCTGCTGCGATTCGAAGAAGGAGGCGCGCGACATCTGGATCATGACGGTCGCGCCGGCGTCGGCGCCGCCGTGGCTTGTCATCCGCTCGATTCGATCCAGGACGTTCCAGCGGAATTGATCGGCGCTGGTGAGCTTGCCAAGCCGCAGATAATACTCCGAGAGAACTGCCCGCGCCGTGAGCGACAGGGGGTCATTCTCGAGCGTGTACTTCCAGACCGCAACTTCGCTGGCATAGATCAGGGTGTTGAAGACGGCGAGGGTGCCGAGCCCCGCGACGACCAGCCCTATCCCCGCGAGCCGCGCGCCGCGCCGGAGGGGAATCCACCGAATCAGGTCTGCCAATCGTGTCAAACTGGCGGCGAACAGGGCGATGAGGGGCATGCCCGGGAGATATTGCAAATGGTCGGCGACAAAGGTGTAGCCCATCCACTCGGAACGCACGAAGGGAAGATGCGGCAGGATCAGAATGATAAAAGCGGCGACCGCCACCAGCGGCCCCGAGCCGAGCCGATTGCGCGTGCGCCACATCGCGGTGATTACCGCCGCCAGCGCCAGCGAGAAGACCAACATCCATAGGTCGCCGGTGAGTTCCCACCGCGGGTAGACGAACAGCAGGGGTTGCGGGCAGAGGATGGTTTCGACGTAGAACCAGACCGCGCGGCCGGAGACGATGAGCCGATCGAGCGGATTGAGGGCGGCGGCAGGCCCTCCCTCGTGGTGAAACTCGGGGTAGACCAGCCCGATGGCGGCCAGCAGCCCGGCAAACGCAAGGATGGGAGCGAGCTCCGTCAGGTCTTCCCGCTCGACCTTGCCGCGCTTCCACCAGAGGATCAGCGGGAAGACGCCGGCGAGGGTGACGATCGACGGCTGGAACAACGCCGCCGCGACGAACAGCAGGGTCATCGTGATGCGCAGGCGCCTTTCGTTTGGCGGCGCCACGCCAAAATCCGGCGGAGCGGGAGGATGAATCTCCTTCAACTTCAGGAAGCAGAGCAGAGACGCGAGTCCGGCGGTCGCGCCCAGGACATCGGCCTGGCGGCTCGCCCAGCCGATCGACTGCACTTCGATCGGATGCACGGCAAAGATCGCGGCGGCGAGCCAGGCCCCGGGCGTTTGCAGACGCCTGAGAATCACCCAGACCAGCAGGCAGTTTCCGGCATGGGCCAGCAGCGTCGTGAGGTGATAGATGGCGGCGGGCGCCAGCATCGCTGGAGCAAGATACTGCAAGTAGAGCAGCGTCCCTCCCAGCGGAGTGCGGCCGGTGGCAAACGGATGAAACCAGAACTGGGCCATTCCGCGCGCCGAGTGGAGCAGAATGTTGTCGGCGATGGCGCGATGATCCGTCCAGATCCAGGGAGACTCGATTCCCAGCAGGTGGGCCATCACCGCAAGGAGAACTAGCGCGGCGCCGCGGACCAGGAAGAGACCCAGGCGTTGTTCGTACGCGTCGGAAGGGAAATACGGCGCGTCGTCCGCCGCGGCCAGCACGGACGTGAGCTTGTCCCGGACTATCATGGTTTCATGGGGATTGAACCGCGAAATTCCGGCCCGCGCCCCGGCTTATTGCGGCGCGGGAGCCGCAGGCGCGGCGGGTTGCGCCGGCTTGGACGTCGGCTGCGTATCAGGCCACTTGATCGTCATCGGACCCGGATTGGGCAACTGCGGCACCTGGACGGGATTGATGACCGGTGGGTGCGCCCGGGCGGCGTCGGTGATCGCATCGGTAATGTCGGACGAGGGCTGGCTGTACTGAATCGAGTCATTCTTCTCAAATATCATCGCCAGTTTCCGCTCTTCGGCCACCTGTTCGAGAATCGGGCGCAGTGCCTGGTGATACTGAATGATCCACTGCTGCCGATAGGCTCCCAGTTGCTGCACGCCGTTCTGATTGAGCTGATTGAGCACCTGGCTGGCGTAGGAGTTCATGGAATTGAGAATCTGCTGCTGATCGGGCGTAAGCTTGTCGGTATCCTTGGGCGCCCACTGCTTTTTTTGATTGATGATCTGCTGGGTGTATTGCTCCTTCGAGTGGGCGAGATCTTCCTCGAACTTCTTTTTCAGCCCGTCCATATTCGACTGCATGTCGGTTGCCCAACCCAAATCGTGGGCAACGCGGTCGATATCGTAGACGGCAACCTTCGTGCCGCCATCGCCGGCATCGCCCTTTTGACACCCGCCGGAGAGAAGACCGGCTGCAAGCGCCAGCGCACCGGCGCAAAAGATGGCTGTGAATCGATTCATGAATTTCCTTAGTGAAAGCAACCGGCGCACCTGCGCGGTCGTCAGACTCCGCCGCCAAAAAATAGCCGCGTTGCAACACGTGTCAAGTATTCGCCAGGAGAAGCAGCAAACTGGGTTTGCGAAGACAAGAGGGCAGGCTGGATGCCCGCACTACAATATTGGATGATAGGCCTCTGAAAATCGGGGATGCTTGAAACTGCGCATCTTCGAGGTATGCGCTGAGCTGTCCGATAATAAGTAGTTACCATGCGGCAGGCAGGCCGTGCGCGCGGCGAGCGGTGCGCCCAACGCCGCGGAGGGCCAGATACCATTGTCCACGATCAATGCCAGCACCGGGGTCGAACAGCGCCGTGGCCGGGGCGGTGGGATCTAAATGCGCTGCTGACGCTCTGCGTTTTGCTCGGCGAGCTGCCGCTGTTGATCAAGTTCTTCGCCGATTTGTGGACGCGCCCGCAATATGACTTTTTCCCGCTGATTCTGATTGGCGCGGCATATTTGGCCTGGGACCGGCTGCGAGACGCGCCTGCCATCGAGCAGGATGGCAGATCGCGCGTCGTCGGCGCAATCGTGCTGGCCCTCGCATTTCTCGCGCTGGCGGCGGGCGTGCTCTTTCTGGTCCGCTGGCTCGGCGGGGTCTCGGCATGGCTGGCCCTGGCGGGCTGCGTCTGCTGGATCGGCGGATTCAGGCTGTTGCGCGTGGTGTCGCCCTCCCTCGTGCTGCTGCTGACGATCATTCCGCCGCCGATGAAGAAGGACGAGACGATCGCCCTGACGCTGCGGCAATGGGCAGTCTGGGCCAGCGGACGTGTGCTCGACCTCGTGCAGATTCCTCACGTGCTGACCGGAACGCTCATCAATATCTCCGGGCATCGTCTCGGCGTTGAAGACGCCTGCAGCGGAATTCATTCGCTCATGGCCGTTGTTGCGGTGACGCTGATGCTCGGTTTCTATTGGCGCAGGCCGGCGTGGCGGATCGCGGCACTGATGATCTGTTCAATCATCTTTGTAGTATGGGCCAATATCCTCCGAATCGCCCTGGGGGCGTATCTGATCATCGACTGGAAGATCGACATCCTCTCCGGATCTGCCCACGAGCTTTTAGGTCTGGTGCTGTTTCTTATCTGCATCGGGCTGGCGGCAAGTCTGGATCAGTTCCTCGACATCCTCAGCCCCGGGCGCCGGGCCAGCGACGAGAACGGCGCGACGTCCAAGTCAAATGACCCAGCGCCAATGCCCGCCTCTTCCCTAAATAATCACGGGGGGGGCAGCAGCAGCGGGCGCAAATCAGCGTCGAGCGCCAAAACGGCCTCCACTCTCACCGTCTCAAGGAGGACCGGCGGAAGGTATTTTGTCGCGCTGGCTTGGTGTGCTGCCGGGGCGTTTGCGCTACTCGGCGGATTTGCGGAGTATCGCGTCGCTGGACTTTGGGTGGCTCCGAGTCTGGGTGCGTCGGCCAGGTTCAACCTGCCGGCGACCCTCGCCGGCTGGGAACGCGTGGAAGGGAGCGAGCAGGTCATCGGACGGCCGGAAGTGCTTGGGCAATATTCGTCCATTTGGAACTACCGGCGGGGGTCGCACAGCGTCCTGATCGCATTCGACTACCCGTTTCCGGGGTACCACGAGCTGGCAACATGTTATCAGGCGTCCGGTTGGCAGCTCGCACGCGCTACTCCTCGGGGCAAATCAGACGTGAGTGGGGCCGACGGCGCCTATATGGAGATGGAGATGGACCGGCCGTCGCCGGCATACGCGTATCTGTTATACGGATGTTGCGACGAACAGGGGCGGTGGCTCACCGCCGACACCATCGGAGACGTGCGGGGACTGAGGCTGGCGATGTATTTCTCCTATCAGCGAGCCAAGGCGCCGCAGGCATACCAGGTGCAGGTGCTGGCTCAGGGGTTCCAGGCGCCCGGAGCTGACGAGAAGAAGCAGATCGAAAGTCTTTTTCTGGCGACCCGCGCGGAATTTGCCAGACAACTGGTTCAGCAGGTGGAGGCAAAGTGACTGAGGTAAACAGACCTTCCCCCGCGCCGCGCCGCCGCGCAATCCGGGTGGAGAATGCGCCGCGCGGGGGATCCGCGGTTTGGCGATGGCTCGCGGCCGCACCGGCAATCATTGCGCTTACCACCAGTGTGGCGCTGGCGGCGATCATTGCCTCGCGGTCTCCAAACGACGTTCTTCCCTGGTACCGCGAATTGGGAGAGCACGCGATGGCGGACCGTGATTTTTCGCTGGCGACCGTTTGCTACCAGCGCCTCCTGGCGGACGAGCCGGAGGACCCGGCCAATGAATTCGGATTGGCGGTGAGTCTGGCGGGGGTGGGGCGGCAGCGCGAGGCTGCGGAATTGTTCGCGCGGCTCACCCCGTCAGATCGGCCAGGGTATGTGCCGGCGCGGCTGTTCGTCGCGCAACAATTGCTCGCGGCTCCGTCGCGAACGCCTGTGATGGTGGAGCGGGCAGAGCAGAATCTGCTGAGGGTCGTCGAATCCGAGCCGACCAACGAAACGGCTCACGCGTTATTGGCGACCATCTACGCGGAGCAGGGAAAATGGGAAACTTACCAATACCATTTGGAACGGTCTGGTGTACTTCGTTCTCCGTTAGAAGCGCGCTTCCCCTTGCCGCATACCCCGCCGACGACCAATGCGGGGTAGCGCAACTTAATTGTTATCTAAATGATCTATAAGTATTTACCAGCGATAACCCGCCTCGTTCTGAGTGGGATGTCTAGTCAAAGGCACCACAGAAAATTTTAAAGCTTTTTCCTTGCTTTTGTTTCAGCTTCGAGTAATTTAACTAATGTCAATGGCTGCGAAAAGATTGCAGGCGCCGATGGATGGTGTCTTCTAGGTTTCTTTCGCGGCAAAACTCGGTTGTGGCGTGTGCCCGGCTGATTTTGGGGTCGAATGGGTCTGAAATGCACGAAGTCGGCGAGCGTGTCTCGCCTTTCTTGGAGGCGTTAATGCTTAGGATTCAACGAATGGTTCGTCGGTCGGCCCTGATGGCTGCCGCCGCTTTGGCTATCGGGTCGTTGTCGACACAGACCGCGCGTGCGACTACTGTCTTTGACAGCAACAGTTTCTCGAGCACCGCCGGTTACACGACCGGTTCAAATCTTTACAATCAGCCCGCTGCCGGACAGGCGTTTGGCAGCTTGGGCACGAATTCCACCACCGCACACTCGACTGTCACCGCTGGTGCAGGAACTGGCGTCACGGTCGGTGATGCGACCAATAACGCTGCGGTTGTTACTTGGACTGCCGCGGACGGGGACGTGGGTTATTCGCCCCTGTACGCGGTGCCCCCGCTGGCGACGCCTGGCAACAATATTGTTGCCATCGATGGACCGCTTGTGACCGTCAGCACTGATATTTCCTACACCAGCACCGGGGCGGACCCGTCCACCGTCGACGGGCCTTTCCTGGGCCTCAGGTTGGTTGGCAATAACGGCGCGGCTTTGCTCGGTGGCGTTGGCGTTGACGCGACTTCGGGCGAACTGGTTCTGCTCGACCCCACGACCGGATACAACATCTTCGCCGGCGATCCGACACTTGCGGCTGGCACCTACGCTCATTTGACCGTTGCCCTTAATTTCACAACCGGCAGCGTTACCGAGACCGTCAGCGGGCCAGTCAGCGCCATGTACAGCAGCACTTTCTCCGCATCAAGCTTCTATGCCGGCTACCTCTTTGGTGGCAGCACGGGCGGGACCGATCCGACGAGCGCAACTGCCGCCTTTGACAACTATGTCATCACGGCGACCGGTGCTTCGTCAGTTCCCGAGCCTGCCAGCTTGGGCCTTTTGGGTGTCGCAGGAGTTGCTCTGCTCGGGCGTCGCACCCGCCGTTTCGCAGTTGTTGCCTGATGTCGAAAATTTTGGGAAAATCCCGTCATTGAAAGACGATAACGGAACATTGGAGATTCATCATGAAGGTATCTAAGTGGATTCTTTTGGTAGTTGCGGCAGTGTTGTTCGTTTCAGCCCAGAAAAGCCTTGCCGGCCTGCACACTGGCGGCGGCACGGGTGATCCGGGTACCGGAACAAACCCGACACACTAGTGTTGGATTATGGAGCCGACTGCCTGTGCGTCGGTCCGATAATGTTGCGGCAGCCTTCGATGTAAGGCTAAGGACCGATACAACATTCTTGAAATCTCATTGGCTCGGAATGGTCAGACCTGACTTCCGAGCCAATTTTTATTTCGCCGTGAAATCGTTTTTTTCGCACCTCGCCCGCTTCACGACGTAGAGTAGTAGCGGCGGAAATTCGCACATCAATCCTGAATCTTGATCCGGAAGTACTTTTGCGCGGACAGCGCCTTTGGAGGATAAGCGTGGATACGTTCGGCGAGGTCAACACAAGCGAGTCCATCTATCCCAGCAAGCCTCGCGAAGCCTCAGAGGCTCAGGGGCAGATGCCCCCAAGCGCGACCGAGGGCTCCAAGGGAGAATTGCTGGAAATTTTCTGGCGCGGACGTTGGATCATCCTCGCATCGGTCGTGGTGGCCGTTGGAGCCGCAGTGCTTTATCTGCAAAGCACCACACCGCTGTATTCGAGTTCGTCGTCAATCTACGTGGCCCAGAGCACACCGAAGTATTTGAACAATGACGGGGTTTCGCAGAACGGCCCGCAGGACGCCTATTACCTGGCCACGCAGGTTGAGATCATCAAGTCCAGCTCCATCCTGAACATCGCCGCCGACCAGTTGCGGAGTCGTCACGTCCGATCGTTTGAGATGAGCGACAGTCCCGTCAGCGTGCTAAAGGGCTCTTTGGCTGTCGAATTGGGGAAGATGAACGATATCATCACGGTGTCGTGCGAATCCCCCTCGCCGGAAGACGCTGCCCAGGCGGTGAATGCGATCGTCGATGCATACCAGACCTACACTGCTGAGGCGCGGAAGTCGACTACGGGCGAAGTCCTCAAGATTCTGGAAAATGAATTTCAGGACCGGGAAAAAGAGCGCGACCAGAAGATGCAGGCGATGCTTGCATATCGCGAGCAGAACAGCGATGTGCAGCTCGACGAGCACGGCGACAACAACCAGAGCGTCGAAGTGCAGCAACTGAGCGGGATCAACGCCGCCCTGACGGCCGCGCAGCTCAGCGAAGCCGAGGACCACGCCAGCTATCTGATGGCCAAAACCTACGTCTCCGATCCGGTCAAACTGCGGCAGTTGATGGCGGCCGAGCGGTTGATGAGCAATCCGGCTGCAGCATTCAATGATTCGGCGCAATCGATCAATCCCGAAGAGGCTCAGCTTCGCGCCGAATGGAACGCATTGCAGGCGCAGCTCGACGATCTTCGTTTGCGGCTGCTTCCAGATCATCCCGACGTGCAGCGGGTGCAGCGCCAGATCGCCCGCGTGGAAGCGCAGTTGGGCGCGATGGGAGCGACCGCGTCGCGGGGGGTTGGCGGACGTTCGATGACACCCGCGGAAAAGAGCTTTGCCGACTCGTATCTCGGCACGGCCGAATCGCGCTGGCGCCTGTCGGAGACCAAGGCTCAGTCGCTTCAGGAGTCGTTTGGCAAGAGCTACGACGCGCAGCGTGCACGCGCGATCGCCAGTAATAACAAAGCGGCCGCCTACGCGTTGCTGGTGGCGGATTTTCATCGAGCCGAAGATTTGTGCAATGCGCTCGATTCTCGCATGAAGGAGCTTCACATCGGCCAGGACTCTCAGCTCTCGATGAACATCTCGATCCTGGAAGTGGGCCGGCCGGCGATTGCCCCGAGCAAGCCGCAGAAGCCCAAGACGATCGGTATCGCGCTGATGCTGGGCCTGAGTCTTGGACTTGGTCTTGCCTTCCTCAACGGCTGGATGGACCAGCGCTTTCGCTCCGCGGAAGACGTGGGAAGCAGCCTCAATCTGCCGATCCTGGGCGCTGTACCGCAGATCTCCGGGCGCGAGGCGATCAACGTTCGCGGACAAAAGGCACATCTGCAGCCGGTTTCCGATTTCGCCGAAGCTTGTCGCGCGATTCGCACGGCAATTTATTTCGGCATGCCCGACTCGCAGGCAAAGACGCTGCTGGTCACTTCGCCGCTTCCCGGCGACGGCAAGTCAACTGCTGCCAGCAACCTGGCAATCGTAATGGCGCAGGCGGGCCAGAAGACGCTGATTCTCGATGCGGACTTCCGCCGGCCCAATCAGCATCGCATTTTCGAGCAGGAAAACGTGATCGGTTGCACCAACGTTTTGAACGGCTCCGCCACGCTCCAGCAGGCGATCAAGCCGACGGGAATCAAGGGCGTGGATCTGCTTCCCTGCGGTCCGACCCCGTCACATCCGGCTGAAATCCTCAATAGCCAGGCATTTGCCGATCTGCTGCAGGAGCTGAGCAAGCGATATGACCATGTCGTCGTAGACTCTCCTCCGGTCATGCCTGTGACCGACGCCCGCATTCTGGGAGCAGTCTGCGATGCCACCGTCTTTGTCGTTCGCGCCGAGAAATCGACCCGCAAGGTCAGCGTGTTCGCCCGTGATGTTTTGCAGAGTGTGGGGACCAACATTCTCGGTGTCCTGATCAATGGTCTGTCGCGCGGCCGGGGCTATTACGACGCCGGCTATTACCAATACGGTTATGGCGGTCACAAGAGCCGATCAACTCCGGAAAAGGATGCCGCAGGACCGGTCAACGGCGCGGAGCCGGCCGTGGAAGCCGAAGCTGCGCACAATGGGGATTTGACCTGACTTCGAGGCCGCGGCAAGTGACCGATCCGCATGCTGCTGTTGGTGAGGGTTGAGAGGGATTGCGTGGGAAAAGGTGCGTGCAATGTCGAGCAGGATAGCGGCGCCGAGCTCGCCGCGCCATCACCACCGCCGCGCCGGGGCGGTTGATCCGCCGGGCAGCAGCGACACGCTCTTCGACCGTACCATTGAACTGCTGTTAATCGGATTGGCGCTGTTCGCGCCTGCCGCGTTCGGCGCAGTTGAGCCGTGGAGCGAGCAAATCGTCATCGCGGTCGTGGCTCTCACGACGATTTGCTTTTGCCTCAAGCTCCTGCTTTATCCCCAAACGCCGTTCATCTGGTCGTGGACCTACGTTCCCATCGCGCTGTTTCTGCTCCTGGTTTGCTTCCAGCTATTGCCGCTGCCGCTGGGGGTGATCCGTTTTCTCTCACCCGGAACCGTCGCTCTCAAGACCCATCTTCTCTCCGACATCTCCGCGTCGCCCCCGCGCACCATGCCGATCAGCTTCTATTCCTGGGCCACGCTTCACGACCTTCGGCTCCTGCTGGCAATCGTGGCGATCTATATCGTCTGCCTGAATGTCTTCAGCACCAGCCGTCGCGTGAAGCGTCTGCTGGCGGGTCTCTGTGTCGTGGGAGGATTGGTAAGCCTTCTGGCACTGGCGCAGGACGTCAGCGGGACGGACAAGGTCTACTGGATACTTGAAGACGCATACATTCGAAAGGCGACCGCCGGCCCCTTCATCCACTACAATACCTACTGTCAGTTCATGAACGTGATGGTGGGTTGCGGGATTGCCCTGCTGCTGGTTCTGCTGGAGGAAAGGCGCTGGGCACAAGCCGCGGATTGCGCCCAACGGCGGCATGCTCCAACGCGAAACGATCGGCTTGATCTGCCTCGGAGCTTTTGTCGCCATCGGCATTGCGAGCGTTTATTTGTCGAGGAGCCGCGGCGGAGCTTTAGCGCTGACGGTTGCGCTGTGCGCGGCGTTGATCCCCGTCGGGCGACGCTGGGGCCGGACCAAGGCAGGTTGGACAGCGCTGTCGCTGGCGGCGGTTGTTTTCACGCTCATTCTGATGGCGGGATTTGAATCGTTCACCAGCCGCCTGGTCACCCTTCGCCACCCGGTGCAGGTCTCCGGCGGGCGATGGCAGATGGTGAAGGATATTCTGGTCGAATGGCGGAGTTTCCCCGTTTTTGGAACCGGCCTGGGGACTCACATGTGGGTCTATCCCTCATTCATCAGCTTCCCGTCCATCTACAACTACACGCACGCCGAGAACGAATTTGCGCAGATGCTGGAAGAAACCGGCGTCGCCGGGCTCTCTCTGGTGATCTGCTTCCTGGCAATGATCTGGGCGACCATTTCCCGACTTGTTCGGCGTCCGGAGCGCCCGCTCCACGCTGCAGTCTACGGGTTGGGACTGGCGGTTCTCGCGGTCAATATCCAGAGCTGCGCCGACTTCGGCCAACACCTGTTGGCGGACGCGATTTTATTTTCGATCGTGCTGTCTCTCATCGTTTCGATCGCCCGCCTTCATCACCGCGGACGCCACGACCCTGCGGAACCGCCCGTGTTTTCGCCTCAACCAGCGTATCTGCACACGGCGGCACGCTGGGCCTTGCTGGCATCGGTCTTAGCTGTATTTGCCTGGGGGCTGCTCGCCGCGGATCGTTCGCGCCGTTCCACCGCGGCATATCTGGATGCTCAGCGCGTTGCTGAGCCGGTCATCAAGAACGGGTGGCAGGGGTCAGACTCCACCTATGCCCGCATGACCAATTCCGCATGGTCGGCCGCACAAATCGACCCGGAGAACGTCGAGTACCGCTACTGGCTCGGACTCTATCAATGGAACGAAGTGCTTCGCCGGCACGATCCCCATTTGCCGGACGATGCCTTCAGCGAAGCTGATCGCAGCATACTCAAACGCCTCGTCGACGACTTCAACGCCACTCGCCGGCTCTGTCCGACCTACGGGCTGCCGGCATCGCTGGGTGGCATGATTTCCTTCCAGGTCCTGGACGATCCGCGCGGAGCGGACGCCATCCGAATTTCCAACGAAACTGCCCGTAACAACCCATGGGTGGCAGAGATCGCGGCTTCGATGTTCGTCAAGATTGGCGATCTGCCGAGCGCCCTGGCGGTGTGCCGCCATTATCTCACGCTGGAGGGCCAGCCGCCGCCGCCCATTGTGCCCGCCAATGTTCTGTCAATTCTGGTGCACGAGGCAAAGCGACCCGACCTGGCGATTCAACTGGCGGGGGACAATCCCGACCGCCTGGATGAGATTGTTCAGCTTCTGCTAGCGGAAACCGATCGTGCGGATTTTGCAAAGCTCGCGTCCGAAACAAAGGTCAGGTCCACGGCCTTGCGCCGTTCGCAACTCGAATCCGCATGTGAAAACCCCGACGCCTCCGGCGCCGATCTGGCAGCGCTCGCCGCGATATACGGTTCTGAACATGATCTGAACCGGGAGATCGAATATTATCAGCACGCGTTGGTTAAAGAGTATGATCGCTCAGATTGGCGGATGAATCTCGCCAGGGCCCTCCTCGCCGCCGGTCGCTCCCGCGAAGCGGTCGAGGAAGCATCAATTTGCCTGCGGCTGCAGCCGCATTTTCCCGGCGCGGAGCAATTGATTTCCGACGCGGAGTCGCATCGCGACGACGCCCACGGACCATAGCAGACTCCTTTGGCGTTTAATGACCGGTTGTCAAACGCCAGATTGGGGTCATACTGAGCAGCGTCGTGCACCGACGGGGACGGAGTGCGCCGTGAGATCGTCGCCACGTCCGCTGGCGGCTCTGGAAGAGAGTTATTATGGGCGTCACCACCGCCTATTCATTGTGCTATTTCGGCACGTTTCTCGCTGCGGTTGTATTGACCCCGCTCGTGGGGCAATTGGCGCGGCGATGGGGCATCGTCGACATGCCAAACGCGCGGAAGATTCACGCGCTTCCCACTCCGCGCATTGGCGGCGTCGCCATCTCCTCATCCATGTTCGTGGTGCTGGTCCCGCTGCTGCTCTTCACCGATATTATCAGGCTCAATGACGTTCTGGATCACAGTCGTCTGACCACACTGCTGGGCTCCGCGTTCTTCATCGCGCTGGTGGGATTGGCCGACGACGTCTTCGATCTGCCCGCGACCTATAAGCTGGTCGCGCTGCTGGGCGCCGGGGTGGCCCTCTGCGCGGCAGGCGTGCGGATTCATGCCGTCCAACTCAGCAGCCACCACACGCTGGATCTGGGCCTTGCATCCTGGCCGCTGACGATTCTGTGGGTCGTCGGGGTGACCGTCGCCATCAACTTCATCGACGGCCTCGATGGTCTGGCCGCCGGCGTTGTCGCGATCGCCGCCACGGTGCTCTCCATCAGCGCCTCGCGCTTTCACAGCGATCCGGTGGTCGCCGTCTTGTGCGTCTGTCTGGTCGGAAGCCTCAGCGGATTTCTCATCTTCAATTTCTACCCCGCGAAAATCTTCATGGGCGACAGCGGCAGCATGTTTATCGGCTACATGCTTGCCGCGTCGAGCGTCATGTGCGCCGTGCACGGCGGCACGACGCTGGGAATCGTCGTTCCGGCGCTGGCGCTGTCGATTCCGCTTTCAGACGCCGGACTCACGCTGGTGCGGCGCTGTCCTGCAGCGTCGTTCCCTCTTCGCCGCCGAGCGCGGTCACATTCATCACAACCTCCTTGATCAGGGCCTTACGCAGTTGCAGGCCGTCCTCCTGATCTATGCGTTGACCGTGATCGGCGCGGCGGTCGGATTGGCGGTGCTCTATTGGGGCGGCCTGGCGATGGCCGGCGCGCTGACTGTCCTGGCGGTCGGGCTCGGGCTGGTCTTCCGCACCGCCGGTTCAACCCGGCTGCACGAAACGCTTACCGCCCTGCGCCGCAACCGCGCCATCGGACGCGAATCGCGCCGCTATCGCAGCGTCTTCGACGAAATGCAGACGCGCTTCAAGCTCGTCACCACTTTCGACGCCTGGTGGGCGCAGCTCTGCGTCGCCGCCGAGATGTTCGATTTTGTCGCGCTGACCGTCCCGCTGGTCAATCGCGACGGAACCCCGCGCATTCTCCACTGGCGGCGCGGGGACGGCGATCTGGATCATTGCGAAACCGCCAAGGCGATGCTCCCCATCCATCAGCGCCGCGCCGGGGGGCCACTCCGTGCGGAAGTGGAAGTCGCCGCCGCGACCTTTCTGGAATCGGCGGGCCATCGCATCGCACTCTTCTCCCGGCTGGTGGTCGATCACAGCCTCGCGCAGGTTGCCGATATCAGTCATGGTCCGCTGGCGCACATGGCGGAGGTGGGTGACGTAGCGTTTGGCGATCACCCCGTCCAGATCGGCCCGCGCCGCGGACGCTCGCGGCGTCCCGCCACCGTTTTCGCCCAGCCTCCCGCGCGCTCCGGCGGCGTCTCGCGACCGCCCGCCATCAGCGCCCCGGGAGTCTCCCGTGCGATACCCACTGCGCCCTCCCCGGCGCTGCCGCGCGTCCCGGGGGCGGCGCCGCGCGTCGCCCTCGTACACGACTTTCTCTACGTCTACGGCGGCGCCGAGCGCGTGGTGGAGCAGATTCTGGAGATCTATCCCGATGCTGACGTTTTCGCCCTCTTTGACTTTCTTCCCCCCGGACAGCGCGACTTCATTCGCAACAAGCCGGTTCACACCAGTTTTCTCCAGCACATGCCCTTCGCCCGGCGCATGCACCGGGCCTATCTCCCGCTCATGCCGCTGGCCGTCGAGCAGCTTGACGTATCCGCCTATGACATTGTCATCTCCAGCTCATATGTCGCCGCCAAGGGGATTCTGAGCCGGCCGACGCAGTTGCATGTCTGTTACTGCCACACGCCCGCGCGTTTTGCCTGGGATCTGCAGAACCAATATCTCAAACGGCCCGGCCTGATCAGCGCCGTCCGCTCCATCGGCGCCCGCATTCTGCTTCACTACATCCGCCAGTGGGATGCGTTCTCCGCCAACCGCGTCGATCTGTTTGTCGCCAATTCCAACTGCGTCGGCGGGCGCATCCGCAAAACCTACCGCCGGGAATCCACGACGATCTATCCGCCGGTGGACACCACGCATTTTGCGTTGCACGAGGAGAAGAGCGACTTTTACCTGACCGCGTCGCGGCTGGTGCCTTACAAGCGGATCGATCTGATCGTCGAGGCGTTTGCCCGCATGCCCGAGAAGAAGCTGGTGGTCGTCGGAGACGGACCCGAGTTTGCAAAGCTGCACGCCCGCGCGACGTTCAACGTGCGGATGGTGGGGCATCAGCCGCAGGATCGGCTGACCAATTACCTGCAACATGCCCGTGCGTTCGTGTTTGCCGCCGAGGAGGATTTCGGGATCGCGCCGGTGGAGGCGCAGGCCTGCGGAACGCCGGTGATCGCCTACTCCGCCGGCGGGGTAAGCGAAAGCGTTCTGCCGGGCCGGACGGGGATATTCTTCAACGAGCAATCCGTCGAAGCCATCATTGCCGCAGTCAACGCGTTCGAAGCCGCCGGCCCGTGGGACGCCGCGGCAATCCGTCTGAACGCCGAGCGGTTTTCACCCGAGCGCTTCCGCGAAGAATTCCGCCAGACCGTCGACAGGGCGTGGCATGCCTTCCAGGCGCAGGCACGAGACGCAGGTGCTGGGTTTCCGCTATTACCGCAACTCGTCGAGTCGCCACCCGAGCGTAGTCAGTTGACCAGAATGCCCGAACCAATGGCGGGCCATGTCGGTGCCGCCGCGCCGACAACTCGCTGACGGACCCGGAAGCTCGTAGATATCCGCCGCTTATGGCAATTACGTTTGAAACATATCACGAGACGCGATTCTTTAGGACGCTGGACGGACTGCGATGCGCGAGCATTTTCGCTGTCACTGCGCGTCACTGCGGTTTGGCTTATTGGGGCGGGTACGGGGTGACGCTCTTTTTTGCCATTAGCGGCTTTCTCATCACCACCCTCCTGCTGCGCAAGCGCGAAACCTACGGCACAATTTCGCTGCGCAACTTCTATGCCCGTCGCTCACTCCGCATTTTTCCGCTCTATTACGCGGTACTTTTGCTCTATTGCATAATGACATGGCGTTACGATCGTGGAACTCCCAAAGCTCACGAGTTTTTCTATAATCTGCGATACTTTTTCAGCTACACGTCCAACTGGGGCGTTCGCCCGGGTGCGCACTTTTATCAGGCATGGTCTCTCGCTACTGAAGAGCAGTTCTATCTCTTCTGGCCATTCGCTGTCAGTCTATCACGTCGGAGCACGTTGCCACTGCTGTTAATCACAAGCACGGCCGCGTATGTGATAGCCATGCGCACGCTCATCGGTGCCGACCTGGTGAACTTTGGCTCAATTGGGAACCGTGCTGCCACCAGCATGTCTCCGGCGATATGCTTCGGGTGCATTTTAGGGTATGCGCTGCATATCAGAACCAGCTTCCGGGCGATTCGCCTGCTGCTTGGGACAATACCTGGTCTGCTGTTGACGCTGGCGGCAACGGCGGCCGCTTTAGCGGTTCGCGGCACGCCCGATTGGCTCATCGAGTTTCTGGCGGCCCTGATCGTTGGCTGCGCGGTGGTTTGCCCTTGGCAGCCGTGGGCCGTGCTACTCGGCAATCCCTTGGTGTCCTTCTTCGGTACCATAAGCTATGGCATGTATCTGTTTAATGTGATAGGGATTGAACTCGTGCATCGCTTCCTGCCTTCAGAGGGATTGATTTACCTTCTCTGCTCTTTTCTGTGCGTCGGGGGAATTGCGGCCGTCAGTTACTTCACGTACGAGCGTGCGTTTTTGCGTCTCAAAGCTCGGTACACGAGGCAACGCTCCGCCGCAGGGCGCCAATCGGGAATGTCGCTTGCCGTCGGAACAGCACCGTCTTGCCGCTCCTGAGAGACGGTATGCTCGGTAATTCCCCGGCGCTTCATGAACCGCGCGATAGCCCCTGACGTTCTATTTTTTTCTTTCGATTTCCGCCATGCGCGCTAACACAATCCCTGCTAGGTTGACCTACATCGCCAAGACGGCCGACCCAAAGGGAATCTCGATCATCGCCGCAGCGGCAACGCTATTTGCGCTGTTATTGATCGTCAGCGTTGAACTGGACCAAACGTTCTCAGCAGCGATTATTGGGTTGTTGATTGCGGGACTGGCTTTGCTGCGTCCCCAAACGGCGATCGCAGTCACGTTCATTTACCTGGCATTCATGGGGGATCTACGCCGTTACTTGGTGGTCCAATCAGGCATCCCAGCCAATGATCCGCTGCTGCTTGTGGCTCCGGCGATCTTGGTCTTCCTTGTCGCCATAGCGATGGTGAGGCGTGAGATCTCCCTTCGATCTCGCATCTCAAAGCTTGTACTTGCCCTTACGGTAATCATGGGCGTTGAGGTGATGAATCCACTGCAGGGTGGAATTGCCGTTGGGCTGGCTGGCCTGTTATTCTTCGCAGTGCCACTCACGTGGTATTGGGTCGGGAGCGTTTGGGGGAGCCCTCAGTTTTTCCACATGCTGCTGACACGAATAGTTACACCCATTGCGATTCTCGCCGCTACGCTCGGACTAATGCAGGCCTTTTGGGGCTACCTGCCTTATGAGTCGAAATGGTTTCGCATTGCAATGGAATCCTCGATCCGTCCCGACATACGCCCCTTCGCTTTCTTCTGCTCGTGGGGCGAATATCCATGGTATGTTGCAACGGCGCTTATCGCGATATTGGTGCCGTTGGTTCGGCGGCGCATGCAACTGTCACTGTTAATTGTGCCGTTATTCGTATTTGCGCTCGTGGTTCAGAGCGTGCGAGAGATGATCTACGGGACTCTGCTGGCTGCTTCGATTATTTGGGCAGTGCAGGGGAAATCCACCGGCTCCATCGGTGGCCGCCTTATACTTGCAATGCTCGTCGCCGGCGGAGTGGCTGCCGTCGGCATGTCTCAGTTGAAGGAAGCCGACGTTTCCGATCAAGTCAACAAAAACCTCGCGCATACCGCCGACGGCTTTCTCGATGTTCAAAATTCCACCGCCGGAACCCACCTCGAGCTTTTACGGAATGGCATTGTGGAGGGCTTCACGCACCCCGCAGGATATGGGCTAGGTTTCCCGACGCAGGCAGGACTCCGCGCGGGCGGTTTCAGCAGCGAAGTCGACTTCGGCGACATTTTCCTCGCGTGCGGCGCTCCAGCGGGCATCTTCTATATTTTTACGATGGCCGTTATATACCTGACTGCGATTGCCCGGTGGCGCGAGCGACGTGATCCGATAGCTCTCTACGCCCTAGGAATCATCACATTAGGGCTAGGGCATTGGCTGGCGGGCGGGTCATATGCAACATCCCCAATCGTTTGGTTTGCGATTGGATCGCTCGATCGGCTTCCCGCCGGTGTGATGCTCCCGACGGATGCCGCGGCGCGCCCGGTGCAACCGCGGCGCCGGCCGATACGTCCGACGGCTACGGTAAATGCAAGGCGATCATGAAAATTGCTTTCGTCATGCACAACCTGATCCGTGGGAACGGACAGGGCCGGATTCAATACGAGATCTGCCGCCACGTGCTCGAGCAGGGCCACGAGGCGGTGCTTTTTGCCGATCGGGTGGCGCCGGAAATAGTCGAGTGGGGGGCGCGCTGGATCCCGGTTTCGCAGGCGCCGCGCCGTCCGAATCTGCTGGGAGTCTATCATTTCGCCGGAGCTGCGGACCGCGCCCTGGCTCGCTCTCGCGAGCAATTCGACGCGATCGTCGCCGCCGGCTTCACCATGCGCGGCCGACACGATTTGAGCATCTGCCAGTTCGTTCACGGCGCGTGGATTCGCTCGCCGGTGCATGTATCGCGCGTGCAGCGCGGGCCGCGGGCGTGGTACCAGTGGCTCTACAGCCGCTGCAACACGCGATGGGAACGCCAGTCGTTTTCGATGGCGGAGAAGATCGTCGCCCCGTCGCGCAAGATCGTCGACGAGCTGCTGGGCATCGGGATTCCGTCGGGGAAAATCGAGTTGATCTACAACGGCGTCGACCTTCAGGAATTCCAGCCGGGCAAAGTCTCCCGCGCGTCGCTGGGGCTCCCCGAGGACGGGCCGCTGGCCCTCTTCTGCGGCGACATCCGCACGCCGCGAAAAAACCTCGACAGCGTCCTCAAGGCGGTGGCACAAGTTCCGGGTCTGCGACTCGCGGTGGTTGGCGAAGCCTCGCGGAGCCCGTTCCCCGCAATGGCCCGCGAGTTGGGAATCGCCGACCGCGTCCATTTCGCCGGCTATCGCAGCGATGTCGCCCGGTTCATGCAGGCCTGCGATCTGTTCGTCTTCCCCTCGCGCTACGAAGCCGGGACGCTGGTGCTCATCGAAGCGCTGGCAAGCGGCCTTCCCGTAGTCACGGCCCGCACCGCCGGCGGCTGCGAGATCATGGGAAAAGACTGCGGCGCGATCCTCGAGGACCCCGACGATGTTTCATCGCTGGCCGCGGCGATCGACCGCTTTATCCGCGACCCGGCGGCGCGGGCTGCCGCTTCCCGCGCCGCCCGCGCCACTGCCGAGCACTACGGCTGGAAACAAATGGCGGCACAGTATCTCGCGCTCCTCGAAGCCGCCGCCGCGTCCCGGCGTCCTGCGTCCCCCGCAATCGCCTGAGCGGCTCGGCCGGCAGACTCGACCACGGATGACACAGATGACCCAGCGCTGCCTCGCTTCGCTCGGCCGCAACCAAAACGAAGAGCCGCGAAGACGCGAAGACGCGAAGACAGACGCGAAGGTAAGAAAATCAAAAATGCGGGATCGAAGCCCAAGGAATTGCGCCTTCGGGTTTCAGGTGCAATTGAATTGTCTTCCTTCGCGTTTGTCTTCGCGTCTTCGCGGCTCTTGATCTTCTGGCTGATCGCCTGCCCGGGAAAATTTGCGCAGCGCGCGAAGATCTCAATGGGTTGTGGCACGGATGGGGAAGCAGATTAGAGCATGAATTTCCGCTCTCTTGTTTTTATCCGTGAAATCCGCGTCATCCGCGGTCCGTCTTCCCTGTATTCGGTTTTAGTTTCGGCTGGACGAAAGCATGCTCACCGCACCAACCGCCGCGCCGACGACGTCAACTGAGAGTTCCAGTGCGCCGCGGCGCTGCAAAGCGGTCGAATCAACGCCATCCAGATCGGCGAGGGATGGTTCAGCGAACGTGGTGGGGGCCTCAACCGCTACTACGCCGAACTGATCCAGCGGCTGCCGGCCGCCGGCGTCAGTTGCCGCGGTTTGCTCGTCGGGTCCGACGGCATCGCCGCCGAGTCGCGCGGCGCGGCCCGCGCGGTGGGGCGCAGCGACGCGCCGATGCGAAGCCGCTGGCACGCGATGCGGCAAGCGGTCAACGAGGAGCTTTCGCGGCAACAGGTCGATCTGCTCGTTGCCCATTTTGCCCCGTACGCGCGGCCGGTCCTGCGTTCGCTGGGCAACACGCCGCTGGTCGTGCACTTTCACGGCCCCTGGGCGGCCGAGTCGCGCGCCGAGGGTGCCGGCCGGCTTGCGGTGTGGACGAAGCAGCGGATGGAACAGACCGTCTATCGCCGGGCGCGCCGCTGCATCGTGCTCTCCAACGCTTTTGCGGAAATTCTCGCGGGAGACTACGGCGTCCCGCGCGAGCTGATCCGCGTCATCCCCGGCGGGGTCGATCTGGAGCGATTCAACACCCGCCTGTCGCGCCCCGAGGCGCGACAGCGCCTCGGTTGGCCGGCCGATCGCAAGATTGTCCTTTGCGTGCGCCGCCTGGTGCGCCGCATGGGCCTGGAAAAATTGATCGAGGCCGCAACGCTGCTGCGCCGTCAGCATCCGGAAGCGCTGACGATCATCGGCGGCACCGGACCGCTGTCCGGCGAGTTGAAGGAGCAGATCGCCGCGGCCGGCGCCGGCGATTTCGTGCAGCTCGCGGGATTCATCTCCGACGCTGATCTTCCGCTTGCGTTTCGCGCCGCCGATCTGTCGATCCTCCCCAGCGCGTCGCTCGAAGGTTTCGGTCTCGTCGCCGCCGAGTCGCTGGCGGCGGGGACTCCTTCCGCGGTGACACGCGTCGGCGGTTTGCCAGAAGTCGTCGCCTCGCTCTCGCAGGACCTGATTGTTTCCGCCGGCGATGCGCCGGGGATTGCCGCGTTCCTGGCCGACGTGTTCGCGAGCCGACGAGTGCTGCCCTCATCCGAGGCATGTCGCCAGTACGCGGTCGACCGTTTCGATTGGAGTTCCGTCGCCCGCGCGGTAGCCGGTGTCTACCGCGAAGCGGTTGTCCGCGGATAGTGGTCAGTGGATAATGGAGAATTGACAGTGGATATCGGGAAAAGGAAGTCGCGCGGGCGTTCGTCCGCTTTCTAATATCGACTTTCAACTTAACTTTGCAGAGCCAGCTATGGTCGCCAGCCTGACCCAAAACCCCACGCCGCCGATTCCTCAGTCCGCACTGGCGGGCCGCGGCGGGCTGGTGCAATTCACGGTCGATGATCTGATGAGGATGATCCGGGATGGCTCAGTGGCCGAGGACGCCTCGGCTGAACTGCTCAACGGCTACATCGTCCACACAGACCGCAGCGCCCACGGGGGAGACCCAACGATGCACAGTCCGGCGCACCGCAAGGCCGTCCGTCGTCTCACGTCGCTCGTGGCGGGAATCGACACGGCGGATCGGCACGTGCAGATCCAGTCGCCGATTGTCTGCTCCACGCTGCAAATGCCCGAGCCGGACTTTGCGGTGATTCGCGCCAGCGACGATGCGTACACCGATCGGCTGCCTGGCGCAGCGGACGCGTTCTGTGTAGTTGAAGTGGCCGACTCATCGCTGGAGCGCGATCGCCACGAGAAGTCGCCAATTTATGCCAGAGCCGGCATACCGCAGTACGTGATATTAAACATTCGCAACCGAACCGCCGAAGTCTACGCCGACCCCGATATGAAGGCAGGCACGTATGTCACCGCCCAAGTGGTGCCAATCGACGGTTCAATCAATCTGCGCGTCGGCGATGCAGAGTTATATTCCGTCCCGTTGGCCGATCTTCTGGCCTAGCGCGACGGCGATTTTTTCGTAGCACAGCCGTCCCGGCTGTGTTCTCCCGGACCCACAGCCGAAACGGCGCCCGGACGGCCGTGCTGCGGGATTACGTCGCTGATCGTTTGGAAATGGATCAAGTTATTCATGCGGGACAGTAGGGCAGGAATGAGTTGATAGGAGATGAGAGGTAGATGGAGCTAATTCGGGTAAAAATTGTTCAGAAACTCTGGGGGTACGAAAAGCACCTCGTCAACACGGAACTTTATTGCGGCAAGATTCTCGTGGCGGTCCCCAACGGGATGGCATGCAGCATTCATTACCATAAGAAGAAAACCGAGACGTTTCACATCCTCAAGGGCCGGCTTCACCTCCAGCTCTTCACCACCGACGGCACGCTGAGCGAGCAGTCGGTTTTGCATTGCGGCGATTCGCTGACGCTGCCGCCGTTCACTCCGCACCGGTTCTGGGCCATTGGCGAGGTCTGCGAATTTCTCGAGGTTTCCACACACGACGCGCCGCAAGACTCTTATCGCCTGGTCGACTCCGGTCCCGCCCCTGAAGTGACTGCCCCCGAAATTTAACTCGCGGCCGCGCGCGTCTTGGACCACCCGCGCGGACGGGGAATCTCACTCCCTGCCAAACGGCGCGCGACAATGAGGAGCGTTTGCAATATGATTGAAGCCATCATCAAGGCCTTGCGTCCCCTGGATATCCCCGGAACAAACCGGGTTTTGGGGCGCTTCCTCCCCTCCGCGGGCGAGCGATTCATGGAAGTCGCGCCTGGCGTCCGCATCCGCATTGATCTGGCCAACGGACACCAGCGGATGATGTATGTCGGATGTTTCGAGCGGAACGTTCGGACGTGGCTGCGCGGTCTGCTTCGGCCCGGCGACACCTTCGTCGACGCCGGCGCCAACGTCGGCTTCTTCACCCTCTATGGCGCCCATTTGGTCGGACCCTCCGGCCGGGTGGTTGCCATCGAACCGTTTCCCTCCAATTTTCGCACCTTGTCGGACAACATCAGTCGAAACAACCTCGGCTATGTAAAGCCTCAACAGGTGGCGCTCGGCAAGGAGAAAGGCGTTCTGACGCTGTATGCGCCGCCTGCCGAGGAAAATCGCGACTTCAACGTCTCGGTCGTCCGCTTCGACGGCTACCGGCAGATCGATGTTCCCGTCGAAACGATCGACGACAAGCTCGGCGAATGGGTTTCCGGACCGGTGCGGCTGATGAAAGTGGATGTCGAGGGTTCCGAGCCGCAGCTATTTGCCGGCGGGGCCGCGCGCTGCGCCGGGGAGAAGTCCAGCACGTGGTCTGTGAAATCAATGGCGGATACCTCGTGCCCAGCGGAACCTCCCCCAAAGCCCTTGCAGATTTGATGCTCTCCCTGGGATTTCATTTCGCCAGGCTCGACGGCACCGCCGTTCACAAGATCCCGGTTCCCGAGTTCGCGCCTCTTGATGTCTTTGAAGCGTTGTTCGTGCACGAAAGTGCGCTGGCAGCTCAATGAACGCGGCGATGACGAAACCACTCGAGCGCACCCATCCCTCCCGGCTCAGCCGGTGGGCGCGGCTCATCAGCCACTTTCTCGCGGGGCAGATCTCGATCCAGCTTGTCAATCTTGCGACGGGACTGCTCCTGCTGCGCTGGCTTCCCGTCGAGCAATACGCGCAGTTCAGCGTGGCCTTCGCTTTCCAAAGCACGATTTCCATGCTGGTTGACGTTGGATTCTCCAACTCAATCGTGGCCCTCGTCGGCGAGCGCGGATCGGACCCCGACGTCGTCGGCGGATTCCTCCGTTCGGCCCAGCATTACCGCAATCGCATGTTCCTGGTCATCGCTGTTCTTGCGGCGGTGGCTTTCCCTCTCGTCACGCATGCGCAACACTGGGGCGTTGCCACAAAAGCCTGGCTCTTCGCGGCCATCATGTGCTCGGTGCTTCTGCAGCGCCAGATCATGTATGGCGCTCCACTGCTGATCCACCGCCGGCTCACGCCGTATTATGTCTCTCAGTTGTCCGCCGCCGCTGTCCGGCTCGGGTTGGCGCTGATCCTGTTTCGCCTTGGCGCGCTGACGGCGGTGGCCACCGCCTGGCTCACGACCCTTTCCATCGCGATGACCGGTCTGATTTACCACATGCAGGCCCGTCCCCTGATTCGCGAGCCAAAGCATGCGGATTCGAAATTCAATCGGGACATGATTCAGTTGATCACGCCCTTGATCCCCGGAATTATTTTCACCGCCTTTCAGACCCAGATCGCGGTCGGGCTGATCACGCTGTTCGGCAGAACCAAGAACATCGCCGAGGTCTCCGCCCTGGGGCGTCTGGGTCAGTTGTTTCTCATCTTTTCGGCCTTCAACTCCGTCATGATCGAGCCGCACATGGCCCGGCTGCCCAGGTCGATGGTGCCGCGTCGTTACGTGCAGATTGCCCTGTGCGGGTTAGCCGTTGCGGGGCTGGTCACTGCCGCCGCGTTCTTGTTTCCCGGGCCGCTCGTCATGCTCCTGGGACACAGCTATAAGAATCTTCGCTCCGACGTCGGGTGGGTCGTCGGGGCGACCTGTTTCGGATACGCCGCGGGCGTGTTGTGGGTCATGAACAGTTCGCGGAAGTTTCTCTACTGGTGGTACACCGGTGCTTACATCGCCGTGATTCTGATCAGCCAGTTCCTCTGTATCCTGTTTCTGGATTTGAGCACAACACGCAACGTGCTTTACTTCATGTTGATCACCAATGCGGCGACGTTCCTGGTCCATGCAGCCGCCGGCGCATTCGGTTTGACGCGTGGTGAACGGGGCTCGGTGTCTGCGTCGAGTGAGGGAACTGCGGTTTCTGTCGCAGCGCTCCGCTGACGCCCGCGAGGGAGCGATGGTAAGTGCGTCTGCGATGAGATACGAGATTTCCCAAGCGGTTGCGCTGGTTGACCAATGATGAAGACCTTGCTGCGAAACATCCTCTCGCTGGTTGATAGAAATGTGATATTTCAGCCATCTCCTCTAATATTCGCTCGAGAGCAATGGTTGGAACCGAACTTCCGTATGGTTGCGGAGCACTTGCTGGAGGGCAATGAAAAGACGTTTTTGATCGTGGGCGCGTTCGATGGGATCAGTAACGACGAAGTGTACCCTCTCGTGCGGAAGCACCATTGGCGGGGTATTGCCCTTGAGCCTCAGCCCTTCGCGTTTCGGAGCCTGGTTGACGCATACCGTGACGAACCACAGGTAACGCTCATAAACGCCGCGCTCGATTGGGCGGGCGGCACCCGGGAAATGTTCGCGGTCAAGGCCGCAAATCATACCGATCAGTATAGCCCCCAACTCGCATCATTCGATCGCGAAGTAGTTCTTCGTTATCCCTCGGTCACGGATGCTGAGATCGAATCGTTTCAGGTCGATTGCATTACCGTTGCCGAGTGCATGGCACGCGCCAACTTGGGGAAGCTGGACTTGCTTCAGGTTGACACCGAGGGTTTCGATTTCGAGGTCATAAAGATGGTCGACGGCATCGGCATCAGGCCCACGGTGATACGGTACGAACATCAGCACCTTAGCCGAAAGGACAGCAATGCATGTTTGCGATTCCTTCTGCAACGCAAGTATCACATTTGCCGTTCGACCTATGACACGATTGCGGCATTGATGCCGGAATGAAAATCCTAACGACGCCGGCAACGTTACGTGCCTCTGAGACATCGGTGAGAGCGGTTTCGTGGGCGGATCTGAGCGCAAAATGAAGGGCTTGTATCGTATCGGTCGGACGCTGGGCCATCTGATTCCTCCTCTGCTCCTGGAAGGATGGGACCATGCGATGGTCGAGAAGCGCAACCAGCTTCTTCGCAGTCGATTCCGCAGCTGCGCCGACGACTTATACCTCGCCCCCGACATCACCGTGCTTTCGCCGCAGATGGTGAGTATCGGCGCCAGGTGCGCGATAAATGAATATGTCCATATTCTCGGCGGGGGCGGAGTCGAGATCGGCGATGCGGTCTGGATCGCCAACCATGTATCAATTATCAGCATCACCCACGACGCGGACGTGGAATTCATCGGCGACGTCTCCGACATCCGCAAGAAAGTGATCATCGAAGACAACGTGTGGATCGGCAGTCATGCCGTCATCTTGCCAGGTGTCCGGCTGGGCCGGTCCAGCGTCATCGCGGCGGGATGCGTCGTCACCGCCGACGTCGCGCCCCATAGCATCGTTGCCGGCGTACCCGGACGCCTCATCCGCCAGAAGCGAATCGACGGCGCGCAGCCGCCGGTACAAGCTCCGGCGAGCTAACCATTGGGCCTAAAGCCAGGTTAAGACCGCGTCCAGCCGTCGGCTAACACGGGTTCCCGAACAGGCTATGGACAGGGTCTGAAATAGTGTCATTCAGCGCCAATCCGAACTCTGTGTGAAATTGGAATCGCGGCAATGAGTGAGAGCGCAATCAGCGAAGCAGCGGCGGTAATCCAGACGCCCAGGGCTCGCGCCCACGGAATGCATCCCTCCGGCCTTCCCCGGCATATCAAGCCGCTCGACGGCCTGCGCGGAATTGCCATTCTCATGGTCTTCTGCCATCACATGTTTCCCTACCGCCCGACGCATGCGATGACCGGAAAGCTCATCAATGGCGCGCTTGGAATGGGCTGGTCGGGTGTCGATCTTTTCTTTGTCCTGTCGGGGTTTCTGATTACCGGCATTCTCTTCGACGCAAAGGGCTCCAACGCCTATTTCCGCAACTTTTATGCCCGCCGCACGCTTCGCATCTTCCCGCTGTACTACGGGATGATCTTTCTTTGCACGATCGTGATTCCCAGGCTTGGAGTATTTCCGGATGCGGTTCCGCCGGGCAGCTCCTGGTGGTGGTGGCTCTATCTGTCCAACGTCCGCTCAGCCTTCATGCCGGACCTGAAGGGCGGCTGGCTCGGCTTTTTTTGGTCGCTCGCCGTCGAGGAGCATTTCTATCTTCTGTGGCCGACGATCATTTATTTTTGCAGCAGAAAGTCGGCAATGAAAGTTGCCATCGGCTGCATCATCATTGCGTCCGTCTCGCGGGCCGCGTTCATCCTCGCGGGGAACAAATTCGCCCCCTACCTGCTGACGCCCTGCCGCCTCGATGCTCTGGCGGCGGGAGGCCTGGTTGCACTGGCGGCACGCGGGCCGGGCGGTATCGCGGCTCTGGCGCCGCGCGCGGTCTGGATCTGCCTGCTCTCAGGTGTCGCGGCGGTAATTGTCGCTTTCTGGCGGCACAGCGTCGCGTGGGACTCGACGATGCAGATGGTGGGGTTCCCCCTGGTTGCCTGTGCTTATGCGTCGCTGATCGCTGTCGTGGCGGGTCCTTCGCGTTGGGCGCCGCTTCGCTGGGCGCTCCAAACCCCCTGGCTGCGATCGGTCGGCAAATACAGCTATGGCATGTACGTCTTCCACAATGCCGTGGGCTCCATCATAGGGCGATTGTCCGCCTTCCCCATTCACTGGTTTCCGGATCGGATCGCGCGTGCAGACGACCTGCTCAACGCCCTGATCGTGACGCTGGCAACGTTCGCCGTCGCGTACACAAGCTGGCATCTCTACGAGAAGCATTTCCTCCAGTTGAAGCGCTTCTTCGAAGACACCCCGCGGGTCGCCCCGTCCACGGAATCGTGATCGACCCGTCGCCCCATTTCACGGCGCCACCCCGAGTCTGCGGTACTCCCAAGGCTCGGATTCTCCGTCGCTCGATTCGAGCCCGCGAAGTACCTCAAATTGGGCGTCCGACTGCGAAACGGGTTCTTGAGCCAGCGATCGTGAATCGCGTCCCCTGAAACTGCAGATGGCCGTACAACGAACTCCACTTCGTCTTTTCATCGCGTGCTGCGGCCTGGGGCACATCCAGCGGGGCTACGAGTCATTCACGCGCGAGTGCTTCGAGGCGTTGCGCCACCGCCCCGAGCTGGATGTGACTCTCTATAAGGGAGCGGGGGCCTCCTCCGGACAGGACCGGACAGTCTTCACGCTGCTGCGCGAGCGCCCGCTGGCGCGATGGATCGGGCGATTCACCCGCGGCGGCCCGTACTTCGTCGAGCAACTCACGTTTACGCTCAGCCTGCTGCGGCACGTGACCAGGCAAAAGCCGGACGTCATTTTCTTCAGCGATTGCAGCGTGGGCAATATTCTCTGGCACTGGCGCAACCGCACGGGCCAGAAATATCGGCTGCTGTTTTCCAACGGCGGACCGCTGGGCCCGCCGTTCCCGAGATGGGATCACGTGCAGCAGGTCGCCCCGGTTCATTTCGACGCTGCGGCGGCGGCGGGGCAACCGCCGGCAACGATGAGCATGCTGCCGTACGGCTTCGATATTCCTGCTGAACAAACATTTCCGTCGGCGGCGCGGCGCGGGCAACTGCGGTCGGCGCTGGGGCTGCCGACGGAGCGCCCCTGCGTGCTGTCGATCGGCGCGATCAACGCATCGCACAAGCGGATGGATTATGTCGTCCGCGAGGTGGCCTCGATGGCAGAGCCGCGTCCGACGCTGGTGATCCTCGGCCAGCGCGATCACGAGACGCACGCCATCGAGCAGCTTGCCGCTCAACTGCTGGCGCCGGGGACGTATCGCATCGCCACTGTCGAGCAGTCGAAAGTCGCGGATTATTACGACGCTGCCGATGTGTTCGTCCTGGCTTCGCTCTTTGAGGGCTACGGGCGAGTGCTCCCCGAAGCGCTTGCGCGCGGCCTGGCCTGCATCGCTCACGACTACGACGTCGCCCGCTTTGTTCTCGGTGAAGAGGGGCTGCTCGCCGATTTGCGCCAACCCGGCGCTCTCCGCCAGGCGCTCACGGCCCAACTCCAGGCTGATGAGACTGACGCCGATCGTATCCGCCGGCGTAACTTCGTTCGCGAGCATTTCGGCTGGGAGGCGCTTGCGGCAGGGTACGTGCGGATGGTGTACGCCTGCGCGGGCCGGACTCTCGACCCGCATACGCCGTTGTGCGTCCCTTCCGGGGGTTAGCCGCGATGCGCAGCGGAGCGCGTATTGGAACGAGAAATAGCGCAGTGTCAGCAGAGTAACCCCCGCGCACCGAATACACGCTCCGCTGCGCGTCGCGGCTAACCAGGCGAGCAGCTCGCGCACGGGTTCTGAAGATGCGAAGGAATGCAGCTTGATCGTCGTCGCCCACCTCGCGAACACCAATGGCATGGCAAGCTGGTGCTGGGAGGCCGCATGTGCATTGCACGAGGCGGGTATCCCCGTGACGCTCGTGGCGGGAACCGCAATCGAGCTTCCCGGATCACCGGGATTTGAAGTAATCCGTTTGGACGAGCAGTCGGCTCCCCGTGCGACGGGCGTCATGGCTAAAGTGCGCGGGGAATTGGGGCGTCTGTCGGCCGCTTCCACGAGCTTGTTGCGACGGCTGTACGACCAGTTGCGCGAGCGCGGCATTACGCCGATCGCCTGCCTGCTCAATCAGAGCACGTTGCAGGATCCCTCAGTGCCGGTGCCGCAGTTCGTCGTCGCCTGGGCGTATCCGACTACGTTCACGGGCTATTTCGTCAAAGCCCTGGATCCATTGCGATCGCGGTGGAATCATCATGCCGTTCGCGAGTTCCTGGAGCTGATGGGGTGGTGGGCGAAAGACTGGCGTGCCTATCGCTCGGCAACGCTGAATCTTGCGGTGACGCATCGGATTGCCGACAGTCTGCGACGCCGCGGCGTCGGTGCTTGCGTGGTGCATCCCGGGACTTGCGTTTCCCCCTCTTTTCCAACCCGCCTCCCGGACCGTCGATCGAAGGTGCTCCTGGCCGCCACCGTGCTGGACGAGCCGCGAAAGGGAATCCGTTGGGCCCTGGCAAATTTCCCGACGGCATTGGCGCAAAACTGTCAATTCACGCTCGTCGGAAGCGCGTCCGCGGAGTTCCAGAGCTGGGTCGCCGCCCGCTGCATTCCCGTTGAGTGGACGGGGCGTGTTCCTCGGGAGACGCTTTCGAAGCTGATGGGCGAAAACGACCTGTTTGTCTTTGCCTCCTCGCGCGACGACTGGGGATACGTCCTGATCGAGGCGATGAGCCAGGGAATGATTGTCGTCGCGCCCGATATTTCGCCGTTTGACGAAATTATTGGCGACGCCGGTATCCTCTACGATTCCGCTGCGCCCGAGAGCTTCGCCCAGGCCATCGCCGCGGCCCTCAGTGCGCGGACTGCTGACCTTCCTCGCAAAGCATGGGAACGCGCGTCGAGGCTGTTTTCCCGAAGCGCGTTTGCCGCGGGGCTTCAGTCGGCGCTCGACGCGGGTGCCGCTCAGGTTCGATAGGGCGTTCGGCCCGATCTGCATTCCACGGAGTTTGTGCCGCTCATATCCGTCATCATCCCGACCCGCCATCGCAACGATCTGCTGGCGCACTGCCTCGATCGTCTGCAGCCCGGGATCCAGCGCTTGGCGGAGGATCGCTACGAAGTGATTGTGACTGACGACGGAACTGAAACGACCTCCCAGCAGATGGTCGAGCAGCGCTATCCCTGGGCGCGTTGGATCGCAGGCCCGCGCAGGGGACCCGCCCCCAATCGCAACAACGGCGCCCGCAGCGCCCGCGGCGGATGGATCGCGTTCACCGATGACGACTGCGTCCCCGACGCCGGTTGGCTCGCGGCTTATCAGGCGGCGATCCGCGACGAGATCGATGTCTGCGAGGGAAAGACCACGTGCCAGGAAGGCGTGAGCTCGCCGCTGCAGCATGCCCCGGTCAATCTCACCGGCGGCTGGCTCTGGTCCTGCAACATGATGGTCCGGAAATCCACGTTCGACCTACTGGGCGGGTTCGACGAGGACTTTCCCTTCCCGCACATGGAGGACGTCGATTTCCGACGCCGGATTGCGGCGCGACGGATTGCAGTTGCGTTCGTTCCCCAAGCCGTCGTCGATCACCCGCCTCGCCCGGTTCCGTCGGGGCGACGGCTTGGCATCTTTCACGAGTGCGATATTGTGCTCTGCCGCAAGTGGAACCAGCCGCCCCTGTCGCTGGCGGCCATGCTTTATCGCGAGGCGAAGTTGCGTGCCAGGACCGTTCTCAAAAGCCGCCTGTCTCTCGACTCCCTGCGCCATCCCGGCAACATTGAGCGAGCTGGCGGTGATCGCGACACACTATCACCGCTGGCTCCGCAAATACGACGTTGCGACAATGCCTCCGCACCCCGAGGCGATCAGCAGTCCGCCACTCGACGTCCCCGCGCCCTTGCCCGCGTTTCGCAAAGTCGTTTAAAGCCGCCTCAGAACCATGCGCATCCTCCTGGCACTGCACCATACTCTCGATCCCACCTACGGCGCACCGGGAGTCACGCTTTCTCTGGGAGCGGTGCTGCAGTCGCTGGGGTGCCAGGTCGAATATTTCGGGTTTGAGGAGGCGTTTGGCAGCGGCGCGCCCCTGAACGGCGCGTGGCCGACAATCAAATTTCCCTGGCTGGTGGCGCGATTTCTCCGCCGTCGCGCGGGCGACTTCGACGTGATGGACGTCACGTCGGGCGACAACTGGGTGTGGGCCTCGCGCGGCCGGCCCGGCGCGAAATCGCCGCACGCGCTGATCACGCGCAGCCACGGTCTTGAACATGTGCTCAATCGCGAGGTCCGCCGGGCCCTGGCCGCCAAAGGGGAGAAGCCGAGCTGGAAATTTCCCATTTACTGGGCCGGCTACCGGGAATGGGAAGTGCGACAGTCGCTGCTGCGATCGGACATGAACATCCTGCTCAACGAGTCCGACCGGGACTTTGCCGTTGCGCAGCTTCGCGTCCCTGCGACGAAGATCACGGTGCTTCCCAACGGCATTGCCCCCGCGTTTGAGCAGACGTCCGAGCCGGCCGGCCCGGATTCGGGCCCGCTGAGACTCGCGTTTGTCGGCTCGTGGATCGACCGCAAAGGGATCGCGACCGTGATCGAGTCGCTCCGCCTGATCGCGGCCGGCGGCATGGACTGCCGGCTGACCATCTATGGCGCCCGCATCAGCGCCGAATCGGTCATCGGGATGTTCGACGCTGCCGTCCGTCCGCGCGTGGAGGTCGTGCCCACTTTCGCGCACGCGCAGTTGCCCGCTCTCCTGGCCAAAGAGGAGATTCTGCTGTTCCCCAGCCGATCTGAAGGATTCAGCCTCGCGCTGACCGAAGCGATGGCCTGCGGTCTGGCTCCGATCGCCACGCCCGTCGGCGGCGCGCCGCAACTGATCGACGAAGGAACAAACGGAATGCTGATCCCGGTCGATGATGCATCCGCCCTGGCCGCCGCGGTAACACGGCTCGGAGCCGATCGCGCGGCGCTGCTGGCCATGCGCCGCGCGGCCCGGTCGACCGCCTTGCAATATGGGTGGGGCCGGATCGGACGACGAACGCTGGATTTGTACGAGTCGGTTTTGCGCGCCCGTGTCGCCGGTCACGCTGTCCAGGTAACCCCATGAATGAAACCTCGCACGGACCCGCGCAGCGCGCTCTGCGTCGTTGCAAGCGGGTCTTTGACTCGTATCTTTTTGCCACCGGCCCGCTGATCCGCGGATTGGGCTATCGGCAACTGAAAGTGAACGGGGTTCGGATCGACATTCGATCGTCGTTGATCAACGATCCGACCGTTGCCGGGCTGTTTTGGAATCGCTACGAGGCCAGCGAGCGCCGGCTGATCCTGCGATATCTGCGCCCGGAGCTTGCGGTGATCGAACTGGGCGGGAGCCTGGGATTTGTCTCATCGCTGGTGGCGCGGACTTCACTGGGCCGGCGGCAGTGGGTTGTGGAGGCCAATCCGCAACTGCTTCCGCTGCTTGCGGCGAATCTGGCGGCCAACCAGGCGTCAAACGTCGTCATCCTGAACCGCGCAATCGACTATTCGGGCCAGCCGGTCGTTCGGCTGGATTTGAGCGGTCAATCGAATCTTTCGGGCAAGCTGGCGGGAGGCACAAACGGAACATCGGACGTGCCCGGCAGCGTGGTCGAGGTGCCTGCGACGACGCTCGGCCAAATCATTTCCAGCGAAACGATCGACGAATATGCGTTGATCAGCGATATCGAAGGCGCCGAACTGGGCATGATCGAGTCGGAGTCGCTGGAAGTCATCGGTCGCTGCAGTCAATTGTTTATCGAACTGCACGCGTGCTCGCGCGGCGCATTGAATTACACGCCCGCCGACTTGGCACAGCGCATCGAGCAGCGCTGGCAGATGCGCCCGGTCGCGCGCGATGGCGATGTCTGGGCGTTCGATCGACGCAAGTGATTGCCCGTCGAACTTAGCCGGAAGAAGTTCAATCGAGAGCGTGGGCCGCTTACGGATGAAACTTGCTTTAATCTCCCCCGCGCTGCCCCCGCAACTGGACGGCATCGGCGACTACAGCGCGAAGCTCGCTGCGGAGCTATCGACCTCAAATGAGGTCGTTGTCTTCACGTCCGAGGACCAGGTCGCGGACCCCATTGCTGGGGTGCGCGTGGTCCAAGCGTTCGACTGGTCCAGGCCGAGATCGAATTGGCAGTTGGTTGAGCGTGTCCGCGAGGAACGGCCCGACTGGGTCATCGTTCAGTACAACCCCTTTGGCTGGGGCCGTCGCGGATTGAACCTGCAGCTTCCCCGCGTGTTGCGCCGCATCAGCGGATTCAGCAAAGTCGCGGTGATGTTTCACGAACGCTATTTTGCGTCGGCCGGAGATTGGCGAAGAGCGCCGATGGCGGCGTGGCAGCGCTGGCAATATCGGCAGTTGGTCGCGGCGGCCAGCGTCTGTCTGTACTCCACCGAGCCGTGGGTGCCGGATCACCAGAAGCGCTTTCCCGGAAAGCCGGCTGACCTGCTGCCGGTCGGTTCCAATTTGCCGCTGAGCCCTGGTTCGCGCGACGACGCCCGCCGAATGCTTGGAATCCAGCCGACGACCGTCGTGCTTGGGTTGTTTGGATCAGCCCATGTCTCCCGGCTGCTGCCCTGGATTCGTCTGGCTGCCGAAAATCTGCGCGCCAAAGGAACCGATTCGATGGTGCTCTATCTCGGCCCGGATCAGAAGGCGATCACCGAGGCTCTTCCCGACGTTCCCGTCCGATGCGAGGGGGCGCTGCCCGCGGCGGAGGTATCGCGACGGCTCCGCGCCATCGACATCTACCTTTCTCCTTTCATCGACGGCGTTTCAACCCGGCGCGGATCATTGCTCGCGGCGCTCCAGCATGGGCTCGCAACCGTCGGAACCACCGGACACAGCACCGGACCGCTGTTAGCCTCGCAAGCTGATCGGGCATTTCTCCTGGTTCCCAGCGACGCGCCCCAGGCTTTCGTGGCCGCGGTGGAACGCCTTGCTGCCGAGCCCGAATTGCGCGCCCGACTGGAGCGGAACGGCGAAGCGCTTTTCCGGTCGACTTTCTCGTGGGGGCAGATCACCTCTCGGCTCGTGGAAATTCTTCAGCAATCAACTGGCAGTGCTTCTGCCTAAGCGGCGGGGGGCCATCCGGCATACAATTCAGCTTTGAAACGGAGCCATACGGATGCCATTTGCGCCGATTCCGGAAATTCTCGAGGAGCTGATCACCGGCAAGCCCATCATTCTCGTGGACGACGAAGACCGCGAGAACGAGGGGGATGTTGTCTACGCAGCCGAGAAAATCACGCCCGAAGCGATGAATTTCATCATCCGCCAGGCGAGGGGCGTTGTGTGTCTGGCGCTGACGGCCGATCAATGCGATCGGCTGCACCTTCACGCGCAGACGGAAACCAACACCGCCCATCTGGGAACCGCGTTCACCGTGGCGATCGACGCCCACCCGCGCTTCGGCGTGACCACCGGCGTCAGCGCCAAAGACCGCGCCATCACCGTGCAGGTAGCGGTCGCCCGCGATGCTCAGCCGCAGGATTTGCTCCGGCCCGGGCATATCAATCCGCTGCGCGCCCGCGACGGCGGCGTGCTGGTGCGCGCCGGGCAGACGGAAGGCAGCGTCGATCTTTGCCGCCTCGCGGGGCTCAAGCCCGCGGCGGTCATCTGCGAAATCCTGCGCGACGACGGAGAGATGGCTCGGCGTCCCGATCTTGAGGCGTTCTGTGCGCAGCATGGCCTGAAGATGTGCACCATCGCCGAGCTGATCAGCTATCGCATGAAGCGCGAGCAGTTCGTCAAGCGGATCGAGAGCGTCTCGCTGCCGACCCGGTGGGGCGAGTTCCGCCTGCACGCGTTCAACAGCGTGGTCGATTCGCAGCCGCACCTGGCTTTGTGCAAGGGCGGCGTGGGCGAACTGGACGCGCATGGCAAAGTGGTCGAGCAAACCGAGCCGACGCTCGTTCGCGTTCACAGCGAATGTCTCACGGGGGACGTTTTCGGTTCGGGCCGTTGCGACTGCGGAGAGCAGTTGGACGTGGCCATGCAGATGATCTCGGAAGCCGGTCGAGGGGTGCTGCTCTATCTCCGGCAGGAAGGTCGCGGGATCGGCCTGGCGAACAAGCTCCACGCATACGCGCTGCAGGAAGCCGGGCTTGACACCGTCGAAGCCAATCAGCGGCTCGGCCTTCCCGTCGACAAGCGCGACTACGGCATCGGCAGCCAGATCCTTCGCGACCTCGGTCTTCGCCAGGTGCGCATCCTCACCAACAATCCCAAGAAGATTTACGGAATCGACGGCTACGGCCTGCACATCGTCGATGAGCTGCCGCTGCGCATCGAAGCCGGCGATCACAATCGCAAGTACCTGGAAACCAAGAAAGCCAAGCTCGGCCACCGGCTCTGACCTTTTCTGGGATCCGCGTGGCACGGGCATCCTGCCCGTCTGAACGACGTGGAAGAGAGAGAAGCGGCGGTTTGCAGAATAAAGATCACAGGAACTTGAATTGATTTACCTCAAGCGCAGCCTGCATGGGCGGGACGCGCGGGACGCCCATGCCACGGGGGACGCCGATCTACTTCGCAGATCAGGCGTGCTTGTAACGTGCCATCTCAACTGAACTCTCGGTTACGATGCTGATCATGCCAGGGGAAGAATCTGTCGAGAGCGGGCCGCGGGGCGACACGGATGATACGAATCCCGTCTCCGATACGATCAGTGATTGGCCCGCCGACGCCATTCCGTCCGAGCCTCCGGAATTGTCGTGGGCACCCGGTCAGGCGGTTGCATATTCCCAGCGACGCGTGCGGCGACCGCTCGGACAGCGTCCGACGCGCGTGAGTCGGAACGTCGGTCCGATTGCCATGTGGCTCGGCGTTGCCGCCGTCTGCGCAATCGCAAGTGCGATCGTCGCGGCCATCCTCCTTGGGTCATCCAATGCAATGATCGGCCAGACGCCGGTTGACTTCATCGTGGTGCTGGGCGCGATGGCGATCGCGCTGCTGCTGACCCTGGCAGCAATCATTCTCGGCACGATTGGGCGGCTCAATCCCGAGGGCCGGCGCGCGGCAGCCATGGGGCGTCGCATCGGTTGCGGCATCCCCCTGGCGTTCATCCTGCTGGCGCTGGTATCGGCGGCTGTGCGAGGGGATGTAGCCGAGTTCGTCGACGTGACCGCCATTTTTGTCTTCACGTTTCTTACCGGCTTCTTGATTATCCTGATCGCGGACGCAATTCTGGGCAGCACGTGAACAAGATGAATTCGCCGCCCCGCGCCATCCTCGCTTCGGTCCGCATGCTGGTCGTCAAGCTTGGCACCCAACTCCTGACCGACTCGGCGGGGCAGCTCGATGCCGCGTTCATCGGGCGGATTGCGGAGCAGATCGGATCGCTGCGCCAGCGCGGAATGCAGATCACGATCGTCAGCTCCGGCGCCATCGGAGCAGGGTTGCGTGAGCTGAAGCTTTCCGCGCGTCCGACCGATCTGGGCAAGCTGCAGGCGGTGGCCGCCGTCGGACAGCGACGGCTGATGGACGTGTGGGCGGCTGCGTTCGCCAAATCCGCGCTTCCCGTCGCTCAGGTGCTGCTGACGCGCGAGGACATCGAGGACCGCGCCCGTTTTCTGAATCTGCGCAACACCATTCATGCCTGCCACGAGCTGGGGGCTGTGCCGATCATCAATGAGAATGACACGATCAGCACTGACGAATTGGTGAAGATCAGTTTCGGCGATAATGACATCCTCGCCGCGCTGGTGACGCACGCGCTGCGGGCGGAGTTGCTGGTCCTGCTTTCGGTGGTGGACGGCCTGCTCGATCCGGATGGCGAGCCGCTGCGGCTGGTAGATCACGTGGCCGACGCGCACGCGCTGGTGCGCGCGGAAAAGTCGCCGCTGGGGAAAGGCGGTTTCAGCTCGAAGCTCGAGGCCGCCCGCATGATCAGCGAATCGGGCGAGGCGATGGTGATTGCCGACGGGAGGATGGAAAATATTCTCCCGCGCCTGCTCGACGGAGAAGGGCTCGGCACCCTGTTTCTGCCGGCGGGGCGAAAGCTGTCGAGCCGCAGCCGTTGGATCGGCAGCGTCCGGCCGGCCGGAGCCATCGTCGTTGACGACGGCGCCGCCCGCGCCCTGAGGCAGCAGCATCGCAGTCTGCTTCCCGCCGGCATCGTTGGCGTTGAGGGCTCCTTCGCCCGCGGCGACGTCGTCGCAATTCGGTCGGGAGACGGCGTGCTGATCGGGCGCGGCTTATGCAACTATTCCGCAGAGCAGGTCGAGCGGATCCGGGGCAAGCGCACGCCGGCTGTCCGGGAGCTTCTCGCGGAAGCGGCGTATGACGAAGTCGTGCATCGCGATAATCTCGTCATCGAGAACCCGCCGGGATAAAAAGGGATTAGAAAATCCTTCTATCTGAATAACGGCACTTGCGCCCCAGCACGCGCACAAATTCCCGCGGCTGTCCTCTTTGAGAATGCGACTAACCCCCGGCAAGGGTGGTGTGTCTTCATACTGTAAAGGAGCATTTATGAAACACACATGGCTGGCCGGTCTGGTGCTTGGTGCGGTTCCCGCAGTCGCGTCCGCACACCCGCATTTCGGCTTCTTCTTCGGAATTCCGATCCCGTTCCTCCCCGTTCCGGTGGTCGTGGCGCCGCCCCCGGTTGTGGTGACTCCGCCTCCGGTTTACTGCCCGCCTCCGGTAGCCACCGACCCCGCGCCGACATATGACAGCGGCCCGGTCTACACCTCGCCCCCGCCGGTTTATTACTCCAGCCCCGTGGTCGTTGCCCCTCCGGTGTACTTCGCGCCGCCAGTCTATTTTCACTACGGTTACGGCGGCGGGTACTACCACGGTGGTGGGTACTACCATGGCGGCGGCTACCACGGCGGTTACCGCTACCACTACGGCCGCTAGGCTCTGTCTGACGGATCGAATGTTCGGCGCTCGTTAGGTGTTGCGCATTCTTCTATGATCGTCATGATGTTCTCCACATGGAGGACACATGGCGCACTATGAACTCACGGATGATCACTGGAACCTGATCAAGGCACTTTTCCCCGTACAAAAACGTGGCGGACGATGGAACGACCACCGCATCACGCTCAATGGGATGCTCTGGATTCTTCGCTCCGGAGCTCCATGGCGAGACATGCCCGAACGCTACGGGAAATGGAAGAGCGTCTATGATCGCTTCAACCGCTGGCGGCGCGAAGGCTTCTTCGATCGCATCCTCAAAGCACTGCGGATTCGACTCAACAAGGAGGGCAAGATCGATTGGGATCTCTGGCTCGTCGACGGCTCCAATGTGCGTGCTTCTCGCGCTGCCGCCGGGCGCGCAAAGGGGGCGCGGCCTCGACTTCGAACCGGCCGACCACGCGCTGGGCCGCTCGCGCGGCGGATGGGGATCAAAGTTCCACGTGGTTACTGACGGAAAGGGCCTTGTGCTCGCCGTCACCGTTACCGCGGGGCAAACGCACGAATCCACGCAGCTCCACAAGGTGATGCACGCGGTGCAGCGCCCCTGCACATCGGCTGGCCGGGGAAGATCGCGGGCGACAAAGGGTACAGCTACGAAACCGTTCGCCAGTTCCTGGCCGATTGCGGGATCGAAGCCGTCATCCCGCGCAAATCCAATCAGCCACGACCAAAGGGCGAGCGATTCGATAAAAGCAGCTACCGCAAACGAAGCCGCATCGAGTGTGCTATCGGATGGCTCAAGGAATGTCGTCGGCTGGGAACACGCTATGAGAAGCTGGCTCTTAACTTCTTGAGCTTCGCCAAACTCGCTATCATGCTGAAATACCTGAGGGTTCTCGATCCGTCAGACAGAGCCTAGGCAACGACCCTCTTCCCGGTAAGCCGCGACGCGCAGCGGAGCGCGTATCGAGCTACTCGAAGCGAAACCCCTGCGGTCGCCACAAGCGAAAAAGCTCAACAACCCACCCGGGCCGGCCCAGCGAATGCAAATTCAACAGGCCGGCCCGGTTTTTTTCTTTTGCCCCTCCGCGGTCTCTCAAATACCCTCATTGCATGCGCATCATCCGCTTCCTCTCCGCCGGCGAAGTTCATTTCGGCCAACCCATCGACGCCACGTCCGCAAGGCTGATTGAGGGCGATCTATTCGCCCCGCATCGGCTGACCGACACGCAGGTCCGAATCGACAAGCTGCTGGCTCCGCTCATCCCGACCGACATCCTCTGCATCGGCCTCAATTATCGGCAGCACGCCGAGGAGGGCGGATCGAGCATTCCGGTCAATCCGATGCTCTTCATCAAGGCGAGCAACACGCTGGCCAATCCCTTCGATCCGATCCCGCTGCCACGCCGCAGCAGCCAGATCGACTACGAAGCCGAGTTGGCCGTCGTGATTGGGAAGACTGCCAAAGACGTCAGCAGGGAAAGCGCGCTGGACTACGTGCTGGGCTACACCTGCGCCAACGACGTTTCCGCCCGCGACTGGCAGCGCGAAAAATCCCTCGGGGGCGGCCAGTTTGCCCGCGGCAAAAGCTTCGACGGCTTCTGCCCGCTCGGCCCCGCCATCGTCACCAAAGAGGAAATTCCCAATCCCAACAATCTGGGCATCCGCTGCTATCTCAACGGCAAAACCATGCAGGATCACACGACCGCCGACATGATCTTCGACGTGCCAGCCTTGATCGAAAGTCTCAGCAGCACGATGACGCTAAGACCTGGTGCCGTGATTCTCACAGGAACGCCGCACGGCGTCGGGTTCGCCAGAACACCGCCCGTGTGGATGAAGGACGGGGATACGGTCGTGGTGGAATTGGATGTGATCGGGAGGCTGGAGAATCCGGTGAGGAAGGAGAGTTGAATCAAAGCTTCGAATGGTACCGATGACTTGATATCTTCGTGAAGGTATTGTCCAGAAAACTGTTGGCCGGGGTGTGGCGCTCGAAAGTGGCGATCGGCTCCGAGTAGGGCGGGATTCATCCCGCCGATTTGTTGGCCGGCTGAGAAAACGGCGGGATGAATCCCGCCCTACGATCGCAAAATCTGCAATCGCCACAAATAAAAGTTACACCCGTTGGCCGGGTGCCGCGACGGCAGATTCAAGCAAGCCGCGATTTCGAACGGATGCGTCTCCGCCTTGGTCTTCGATCGCGATTGCATGCAGGATCAATATCTCGGCGACGGTGAGGAAGCGCGGCGCGGAGTTCACTTTGCGAGCCTTCGCATCAGATCCCCATGACGCCCAAAAACTTCATGCACATGACGGTCGAGGCGCGCCGTATCCTGGCCCGGAGTCATGCGGGCGTGCAGATAGAGAATGTACGCCGACAGCGACAAATTGAGCTTGGCCGCCTCAGTTTCGATCCGCTGACGCAACTCAGGAGTCACATGTATCTGAATGACTTCAGTTTCTGGCATGAAATGCATTATGGCCGAAAGTTTCTCGGCGGAGAAGTTTATTTTTGCCGTTGCTCACGTCGACGATCCCGGTTTGAAAGTGCCCGCATGATCGCATCCAGCACATCGTCCAAATGCTCTCCGACATCTTCCGCCAGAAACCGCAGCACCAGGTAACCATTCTCCTGCAGCAATCGGTCTTTCCGCCGATCGCGCCGATACGCATCGGCGTCGGCGAGATGCTGGCCCCCGTCCAGCTCGATCACGAAGCGCGATTCGGCCGCAAGAAAATCGACTTCCATTTTACCGCAGCCATCGAATGCAAATGGCACCAACTATTCGAGTGCACTTTTTTGACGGCACAAAAAATTATCGCGTCTCCGGTGCCGCGGGCTCGGATTTCTTCAGCGGCAGCCTCCGATTCCGAGTATGATCCGCGGCGGGGATTTCTCTGGAAAGCATTTATCCACGAGAAAAAACACCGCGGCGGGCGCGCCGACGGCAGAGATGTTTATTGCCGTACTGCGGCGAAAGGCGAGCAACGTGATGTACATCAAAGTCGGCTATGAACTGGTCTACGACTGCCCGCAGCCGACGCCAACGCTGCTGATGCTCAACATCCATTACAGCCATGCAAATGACATCGTGACCTCCGATGTGTTGACCGTGAATCCGCTTGTGGGTGTTTCGAGTTACCGCGACGGATTCGGCAACTGGTGCAGCCGGCTGGAAATGCCCGCGGGTCGAACGACGATCAGCACCTCAGCGATCGTGCGGGCAACCGGGCTCGCGGAGCCGGCGCCGGTGTATGGAGCGCGTCAGCATCTGATCACGGAACTGCCGGAAGATTCGCTCGTTTTTCTGATGGCCAGCCGGTATTGCGAAACGGAACTGCTCGCTGACATCGCCTGGAAGCTCTTTGCAAGTTCGCCGCTCGGCTGGGGGCGCGTGCAGGCGATCTGCGACTTCGTTCACAACCATATCAAGTTTGACTACATGCAGGCCCGGGCCACGCGCACCGCGTTTGAAGCTTACAACGAAGGCATCGGCGTCTGCCGTGATTACGCGCATCTGGCCGTCGCGTTCTGCCGGTGCATGAACATTCCCGCCCGCTACTGCACCGGGTATCTCGGCGACATGGGCACGCCGCCGCCGTACGGCCCGATGGATTTCGCCGGCTGGTTCGAGGCGTACCTCGGCGGCCAGTGGCACACCTTCGACCCGCGAAACAACATCCCCCGCATTGGCCGCGTGCTGATTGCGCGCGGCCGCGACGCCGTGGACGTGGCCATCAGCACCACCTTCGGACCCAATACGCTGTCGAGCTTCACCGTGATCTGCGATGAGGTGGCCAAGCCAAACTAAATCAGCTTGCGCGACAACGCGTTCCCCAAATCGTTAGTGGCTGCCCCGAGGGTCAGCGGAAGTGTTGCGCACGTGCGCCTACTCGCGCACACTCATTTAGTTTAGAGCAGTTTTCAGGTTGATGTGGCGGCACGGAACGAAGGCTTTGGACTTCCGGAATCAGCCCGCTACAGTACCTCGGATTTTCTCCGGAAATACAAAAAAGCCATGCCGAAACGCACTGACATTCACTCGATTCTGATCATCGGTTCGGGCCCCATTGTCATTGGCCAGGGTTGCGAGTTTGACTACTCGGGCGTGCAGGCTTGCCGGGCTCTGCGCGAAGAGGGATATCGCGTTGTTCTGATCAACTCCAATCCGGCCACGATCATGACCGACCCGGAGTTTGCCGACGCGACGTACATTGAGCCCATCACGCCCGAAGCTGTCGAGAAAATCCTCGCGCGCGAAGCGAATGGGCCTCATCCGGTCGATGCCGTTCTCCCGACGCTTGGGGGTCAAACCGGGCTCAACACGGCAATGTCCTGCTTCGATCGGGGCATTTTCAAGAAATACAACGTAAAGATGATTGGCGCCGATCGCGACGCAATTCATCGCGGCGAAGATCGCCAGGTGTTCAAAGATCTGATGATCTCCATCGGGCTGAAGGTGCCGTTGAGCGGCGTCGTTCATAACATGGACGACGCTCGCAAGGTGCTTTCCGAGCTTGGTCTGCCGCTGATTATCCGCCCGGCATTTACTCTGGGCGGCACCGGGGGCGGGATTGCCTACAACATCGAAGAGTTCGAGCAGACCGTGCAGCGTGGAATCGACGCCTCGCCGGTCAATGAGATTCTCATCGAGCAGAGCGTCATCGGGTGGAAGGAATACGAGCTGGAGGTGATGCGCGACAAGAACGACAACGTCGTAATCATCTGCTCGATCGAGAACATGGACGCCATGGGCGTGCATACCGGCGACTCGATCACCGTCGCCCCGGTGCAAACGTTGACCGACAAGGAATATCAGCGCATGCGCGACGCGGCGATCGCCGTGATTCGGGCCGTCGGCGTCGAAACCGGCGGCAGCAATATTCAATTCGGCGTGAACCCTGAAAATGGGGAGATGGTTGTCATCGAGATGAACCCGCGTGTCTCGCGCTCCTCGGCCCTGGCTTCCAAAGCCACGGGCTACCCGATCGCGAAAATCGCCGCGAAGCTTGCAGTCGGCTACACCCTCGACGAGTTGCCGAATTACATCACCAGCAAGAAGGACAAGAGCCTGTATACGTCGGCCTGCTTCGAGCCGACGATCGACTACTGCGTCATCAAAATTCCCCGGTGGACGTTCGAGAAGTTCCCCGACGCCGATGAGACGTTGACGACGCAGATGAAGAGCGTCGGCGAAGCGATGGCCATCGGACGCACTTTCAAGGAAGCGCTGCAGAAGGGGATTCGGTCGATGGAGGTGAAGCGCTTCGGCTTCGGGCTGGATAAATATGACAAATGGCTTTCCCGTCATAGTAAGTCACTTCCCCGTGGCACGGGCGTCCCGCCCGTGTCAGGCGCATCAGATGATGCAACCTCCACGGTTTCCGACTCCCAGAGCAACCCGCACGGGCGAGACGCCCGTGCCACGGGGGACGACGACCGGACCACACAAGGCGAGTCTGCGGATCATCAGTGGCCCATTCCGGTCGAGAAACTCCGCCGCAAGCTGGCGGTTCCGAGCCAGGGCCGACTCTACTATCTTCGCTACGCGCTGAAGATGGGCTGGTCGCTCGACGAGATTCACGAGCTGACGCATATCGACAAGTGGTTTCTCTCGCAGATGAAGCAGTTGACGGACTTTGAGGCGGAGTTGCTCGAGCCCGAGAAGTCCGAGCCGCGCTTCCGCACGCCCGGCGTTGAAGACACCGAAAAGTGCGGTGTCTATGCGAACCTGATCATCCGCGCTAAGCAACTGGGTTACTCCGATGTCCAGCTCGCCAATGTCTGGAAAGATGATCCGTCAACGTTTCGAAGAGTTCGGCAGTGGTGGACCAAACCAGTCTACAAGTTGGTCGACACCTGCGCCGCAGAGTTCGAGGCGGCGACGCCTTACTACTATTCGACGTACGAAACGCCGTTCACGCAGAATGGCGAGGAAGTCGTCGAAGACGAAATCCGCCTGACAGATAAGCCCAAAGTCATCATCATCGGCGGCGGGCCCAACCGCATCGGACAGGGAATCGAGTTTGATTATTGCTGCGTGCAGGCGGCATTCGCGATGCGCGAAATCGGGTTCGAGTCGGTCATGATCAACTCCAACCCCGAGACGGTCAGCACCGATTACGACACCAGCGATCTGCTCTTCTTCGAGCCGTTGACGCACGAGGACATTCTCAACATCTGCGAGCGCCTCAACGGCGGAGCGTTCGGCGATCCCAATTCGCGCAATCTCGTGAAGGGTCTCATCGTTCAATTCGGCGGCCAGACGCCGCTGAATCTGGCCCGCGGGCTCCAGGAAGCCGGCGTTCCAATCCTTGGCACAACCGTCGATTCGATCGACGCCGCCGGCGATCGCGAGCAGTTTCGAACGCTGCTGCAGCAGCTCCAGATTCTTCAGCCGCGCAATGGCATCGCCCGCAATATGGCGGACGCCCGCAGGATCGCCAGGGAGATCGGATACCCCGTCCTCGTCCGGCCCAGCTTCGTGCTGGGCGGCCGTGCGATGGAAATCGTGTCCGACGAAGAACAGCTCAATTACTACATGACCCATGCCGTGGAAGCGGCGGGGGACTCGCCGATTCTCATCGATAAATTCCTGGATGCCGCCACCGAGTGCGACGTCGATTGCCTGGCGGATTTTGATCCGACTGGCAAGAGTGACGCGGGAAGCGCGATGGTGATTGGGGTCATGGAACACATTGAAGAAGCCGGTATTCATTCCGGCGACAGCGCCTGCGCTTTGCCGCCATATTCGCTTTCGCCGCAGATCGTGACGCGTCTGAAAGAGCAGACTCGCGCGCTGGCCAAATCGCTGCGGGTTTGCGGCCTGATGAACGTGCAATACGCCATCCGGGACGGCGAGATTTACGTAATTGAAGTCAATCCGCGTGCGTCGCGCACCGTGCCGTTTGTCAGCAAGGCGACCGGCGTTCCCTGGGCTAAGATCGCCGCCAAGGTGATGGCCGGCAAATCGCTCGCGGAGCTGGGCGTAACAGAGATCCCCGATCCCGCGCATGTGTCGGTCAAGGAATCGGTCTTCCCCTTCTCCAAGTTCCCCGGCGTGGACGTCATTCTCGGCCCCGAAATGCGCAGCACCGGCGAAGTGATGGGAATCGACCGCAACTTCCCGCTGGCCTTTGCCAAGAGCCAGATTGCCGCCGGCACGCTGCTTCCGACCAAGGGGACGGTGTACATCTCCGTGCGCGACGCCGACAAGGAAGCGATCGTGCCAACCGCCAAGATGCTGGCCGAGCTCGGCTTTGAACTCATCGCCACCGCCGGCACGCATCAGGCGCTGGCCCGGCACGACGTTCCGTCCCGCCGCATCCGCAAGCTCGCCGACGGCCGGCCCAACATCAAGGACTTCATCAAGAACGGCGAGGTTCACCTCATCATCAACACGCCGACGCGCAAAGGCCCGCAAACCGACGAAGGCAAGATCCGTTCGCTGGCGGTGCTGAACAAAGTTCCGATCGTCACGACCATCACCGGCGCCAACGCGGTCGCCCGCGCGATCGCCGCGATTCAGGCGCAGGACTGGGGAGTGCGGCCGTTGCAGGAATACGTGGGCCTCGGGCACAAGTCCGAATGACGAAACCTGAAACCAGAATCAAATCCGAAGCCCGTATGACGAATGTCGAGACGGATTTCGCATGTCCGGTTCCTCGAACATGAACGCGTTCCTGACGAGGTAGGCCGGATCACTCAAGCCTGCCTGGTTCGTCAACGCCCCGTTTCGTCATTCGGACTTCGTCATTGGGGTTTTGACATACGGTGGCGTCATTCGGATTTGTGTTCCGAAACCCCTCACTCCTGCGGCGCAATCTCCCCCGCGGCGGCCTCGGCCTTCTCCACAGTTGGATATGCGCCGGCTTTGATCTGGGCGGCCAGCTTGCGCATTGATGAGCCGATCTCGGCCAGCCGGTCCAGATCGGGCGAGTCGTTTTTCGCGGCGAACTGCGGATCATTTGCCAGGATCGCCGGCAGGTCGACCTTCCAACCCGCGGGATCCTTCCGGACCCGCGAAGCGTAAAACATATGCGTGGCGTAGATCTGTGAGGCTGCCACCAGCTTGGCACTGAGCTGGTCGTCGCTCATTCGGACTTCTGCGTTAGTGACCGCGTTTTCAGGATCGACCGTCAGGGAGTTGAGCGCGTTGAGAATGTTCATGTGAACGGAAGCCGCGTCCGGTCCGAAATGCGCGTTCATGGCATCGTCAAAGGCCCGTAGTCCATTGACCATGTTGGCCGTATCGATGGCCCATCGCTTCTGCCGATCCGTGCCAAGGGATGCCGCCTTGGCAGTCTCCACGTCACCCGCCCCGATCGCGCGCACGAACGTCAAAGCGGCGTCTTTTGGCTCTTCCAGGCGCAGGGGAATCAGCTTTCCCGCCGGGGGAAAACCCGGCATGCAACTTGCATTTAGCAAGAAGACGCCAAGCAACGCGACAGTGGTGCGAAGCGGTTGACGCGGAAGTGAGCTTACCCCGGCGACTGCATGGAACAGAGGCATTGAGGCGGTTGTAGAGGAGCCAACAAAATTCCGCAACCGTGTGTAACTTCACGATCTTTTGTGCGTCTTATTATCAGGAGAATCCTTTCGGCACGGACGCCCGCGGAGCCAAGCCATGATCAAGGTGAAACATTTCCTGGACAACATTGAGTCCGACGATGGGCAGAGGATTTGGGTTGAATCGATCGCACTGACGCGCGATCTGCGCGACTGGTGCAGAGTCAATCACGTCCTCCCGCACCTTGGCCCGCCGCGCGAGTTGTGGAACTGGTTCGACGAGCATCCCGACGGCTATGACTATTTCCGCGGCCGTTACCACGAGTGCCTCCGCCACGGCCCGTATCGCGCCGTCCTGCAGCAACTCGCCTGTGTCGGGCGGTCGGACGGGATCACCTTGCTTCATCAGGGCGACGATCCCGAGCATAACTCCGCTGTCGCGCTGTACGAATTCCTCACCGAGTTGGAAGCCTATTGTCCGCCGGAGTAGGCCGGCCGTGAGGATACGCTTGAGTCGTCGCTTCGTCATTCGATCATTCGTCATTTGGATTTGATTCTCGTTTCTGGTTTCGTCATTCGGGTTTCGTGAGCAGGGTTTCCGCCCCTGCGTCGCGTCGCTATAGTTCGGTGAATGAACGCCGAAGAGCTCCTGGAAGATCTGACGGAAGCGCAACGGCAGGCCGCCACGCACGTGGACGGGCCGCTGTTGATCATTGCGGGGGCCGGCAGCGGCAAAACGAGGGTCATCACACGGCGGGTCGCCTATCTGATCGCACAGGGCATTCAACCGCACACGATCGCGGCTATTACCTTCACGAATAAAGCGGCAGGCGAGATGAAATCTCGCGTCTCTGCCGCCATGTCGCGCCCGCTGCGCGACTTCGGCCGGCTCGATCAGCCCTGGCCGATGATCTGCACATTTCACTCACTGTGTCTGCGCATCCTCAAGCATTACGCGCCGCAGATTGGGTTGCCTGCCAACTTCACGATCTTTGATACCGCCGATCAGAACAAGTTGATCAAGGAAGCGATCAAGCTGCTGGATATTTCCAGCACGAATTTCCCCCCGGCGACGGTGCATGGAACGATCAGCAACGCCAAGAATCAGTTGCTCACGCCCGAGGCATACGCCGATGCGGCCCGCGACTTTTACCCACGTACCGTCGCCAGGATCTATGCGAAGTATCAGCAGCTTCTGAAGCAAAACAATGCCCTGGATTTCGACGATCTGCTGCTGCGGACCGCCCAGGCACTTCGCGACTTCCCGGACGTGTTGCGGGAACTTCAGGACCGTTTTCAGTACCTCCTGATCGACGAATATCAGGACACCAACCACGTGCAATACATCCTCGCTCACGCGTTGGCGTTGCGTCATCGCAATATCTGCGTGGTGGGCGATCCGGATCAGTCGATCTACGCCTGGCGTGGAGCCGACATCCAGAACATCCTCGATTTCGAGACCGACTACCCAGACGCCAAAATCGTCCGCCTCGAGCAAAACTACCGCTCGACCAAAACCATCCTGCAGATTGCATCGAAGCTGATCGCCAACAACCGTCGGCGCAAGGACAAAAAGCTCTGGACCGAGAACGCACAGGGGGAAAATGCCACGGTCTTTCTGTGCCAAAACGAGCACGACGAGGCCGATGTCATCATGCATCAGCTTCGCAAACTTCACGACGACAACGGCTATGCCTGGAGCCAGATGGCGATCTTCTACCGGATGAACGCCCTGACGCGCGTGATGGAAGATTCCCTCCGACGGGCCAATGTTCCCTACCAGATCGCCCGTGGCGTCGAGTTCTACAACCGCAAGGAAATCAAAGACGTCCTGGCTTATCTCCGCACCGTGGTTAACCCGGCTGATGAGGTGAGTCTGACCCGCATTATCAACGTGCCGACGCGCGGCTTGGGGGACGCGGCGGTGCAGAAGATTGCCGACTTCGCCGCCGTCCGCGGCATCAGCGTCTGGGAAGCGCTGGAACAAGCCGGGAGCGTGCCGGGCGTTTCGACGCGGGCCGTCAAATCGGCCGGGCAGTTTGTTCAACTTGTCGCATCCTGGCGCGGTGCGCTCGCCGCGCGCAGGGGGTGCGCGGCTTTATCGAGCGCGTATTGCGCGAGAGCGGGTACGAGAAACTTCTCGAGGACATTGGCGGCGACGAGCAGGATGAACTTGCCAACGTCAACGAGCTGATTTCTTCCGCGGCCGAGTACGACCAGGAAAATCCGGAGGGTTCGCTTGGCGACTACCTGGGGATCATCAGCCTGGTGAGCGATGCCGACCACATGAAAGGGGCTGGGGGCGCGGTCACGCTCATGACCCTGCATGCTGCCAAGGGGCTTGAGTTCCCGGTGGTCGCGATGATCGGAATGGAAGATGGGATCCTTCCGCACTCTCGCGCCCGCGAAGACCACAAGCAATTGGAGGAGGAGCGCCGGCTTTGCTTCGTCGGCATCACGCGGGCGCAGGAGCGCCTGCTGCTCTCGAAGGCGGCCGTGCGCACCATTCGCGGCATGCGATCCCGCACGATCTCCTCGCCGTTCCTTCAGGAGCTTCCCATCGAGTCGCTGAAGATTCTCGACCGGACGGGCATCAGTGACCTTGGGCCGAGGTATGTTCCCGATGAGGAGGGCGAAGATGATGCGAATTTCGGTTTCCGTCTGGGACAGCGCGTCCGCCATCCCATGTTCGGATTGGGTCGCATTGCCGAGTTGTCTCAGACGAGCAGCGGGGGCCGCGCGGAGATCGACTTTGACCGTGCGGGAAGAAAGATCATTTTTCTCGAACACGCCAAGCTCGTGCGCGTGGGATGACGCTCCGGCGTCCGCGGGGTGCTTGCCCCAAGTAAAGACCGCGGGGCTTCGAGCGCGAGTAACTTTCCTTGATTGCCCCAATCTTCGGGCCGATAATCGGGGACGTTATGGCTATGTCCGCGCGACGATCTTCGAAACGACCAACGCCGCAAACGCGTGCGGCCCGGAAAGCCGAGGAAGTGGCCAAGGTTCTCCGCGATTTTGCCGCGTCCTTGAACTCGCTTGATGCGTTGAATGCGCCTGTTCGAGCGGCGCTCCCCACGCCACGCAACTGGTGGCGACTGCAGTCCGGCCGATTCAAGAAGGATCCGACCTTCCCCGAGTTCGTCGCCCAGGTTCAGGCCGCCCGCCGGCATGAAGGGTAGCCGTGATCGTGCTGGATACGGACGCTCTGTCCCTACGTCGACTCGCGCTCTGTACAGCTCAGCGGCCGGTAGCCGGCCGATGTCACTGAGTCCAGAAGAGTCTCAATGGTCACCATCCCCTGATCAAAGAGCACCGAAGCTTGGCCGCTGTTGAAGTCGACTTCCACTTCGTGAACTCCGGGGTTTGTCGCAAGTGCCTTTTGAATCGCGCGTTCGCACTTATGGCAATGCATGCCTTCGATGCGAATAAGCGCGAGATGATCCTTTTCCGCACCGAGTGCCATCTGGAACCCTCCAACCAGAGCCGCCGCATATGAGATTAAGAGTCGGGCAAGATCCGATCAAGTAACGGGCCAACTATGCGCGACATTTTCTTATTCCCAAACCCGCCACAAATCCGGCTCCGACGGCGCTTTGCCAATTTCCCGGCCGCGTCATACGCTCAATGGCTTCAATGATCGTGCTCATCGATAACTACGACTCGTTCACCTACAACCTCGTGCAGAAGCTGGGGGAGGTCGGGGGGACGGACATCCGCGTCTTCCGCAACGATAAAGTGACCCTCCAGGAGATCGAGGATTTGAAGCCGACGCACATCGTCATTTCCCCTGGCCCCTGCACCCCGCGCGAGGGCGGGCTCAGCAACGATGTGATCCGGCGTTTCGCGCCGCAGGTTCCTTTGCTGGGCGTCTGCCTCGGACATCAGTGCATCGGCTTCACCGCGGGCGCGGAAGTCGTCCGCGCCGAGCGGCTCATGCACGGAAAGACCGACCGGATTCACCACGATGGGAAGAGCATCTATGTTGATATGCCCAACCCCTTCACCGCGACGCGGTACCACAGCCTGATCATCCGTCCCGGCACGCTGCCCGCCGAGTATGAGGTGACTGCCAGAACCGAGCACGACGAGATCATGGGCATTCGGCACAAGACCTGGCCGCTGGAGGGCGTGCAGTATCATCCCGAGAGCTTTCTCACCGAGCAGGGCGAGAAACTGCTGGCGAACTTCTTGAAGAAGTGAGCGCAGGGCAACTGCCGCCGCGAATCTCCAAGTGCGCGACGCGGCGAACTCTTCAGTGCGGACCGTTTTCCGATTTTTATCCAATTCTTGTTCAAAACATTCACCGGTCGCGTGTCGATTGCCGATCCTGCTGATGAGGCGGCGCAGTTTGCACATCGAAAAGGGGTTGGCGGTCGCGTTTGATCTTGCCAACGCTCTGTCAAGCGCCGATAGAAATGTCCGGTGTTTCCGGCCGATAGAAATGTCCGGTTCACGCCGTGGCGGATCTGCGCCAGGGATGGGTTGACGCTGGACGCCACGATTGTTTTGAGCTACCACAACTGCCGCCGGCGGAAGGACAGGGCTCCGCAGGAGTGCGACCCGAGCGCCCGCCGGTCTGATGTACCGTGATCGACCCGGTCGAGCCTTCGGCCGGGTCGTTTGCTTTCATCACGGGGATCAGCCCATGCGGCAAACTCCGGGGGGTCGGGGGCAGAGCCCCCAATTCATCCGCTTCCTTCTTTTTTCCCGACGCCGCGAGCGCCGGCTCCCATGCCAGATATCTGCCTTTGAAACGAATCCTCATCGACCCGTCCGCTCGATTCTCGACAATCACCTTCCCGCCGCGCTGGCCGGGCAACGCCGGCGGCAGCAACTGATACACCTGGTTCTCAAAGCGGATTGTGTAATCGTTCATCACCACACGCTCATGCTGAATCGATAGAACCGCATCCAGGTCCAGCTTGTCGATCGGGCGATGCGCGTCGTTGCCGCCGGGCTTGTTGGTGCAGCGACGGTTGAACCAACCGCTGAACTTCTCGTCCAACACCCCGTTGGCCCCCTCCAGCGTACGGGTTTGGGCCAGCCGCAGTTCCTTGACCAATCGATCCTGGCATGTGCTCCACAATCGCTCGACACGCCCCTTCGCCTGCGGGGAATTGGCCAGAATCAACTCCATTCCCAATTCGTCAATCGCCCGGGAAAACTGCGTCGAAACGCTCTGCTTCTCGTCGTAACCAGCCACCGATTCCTCCGCCCGGAAAATGCCGTGGCGATCGCTGTACCAACTCACCGGACGACCAAACTTCCTGATCCAACGCCCCAGCACGTCCATGTACGCCTCGGTCGTCTCCGACTCATGAAACCTCAGCACCACCCGGTCCGTCGCATCATCGATCATCCCCACCAACGCCAGCATCGGACCCCGACCCTCCAGCCAGTCATGCGTGCTGGCGTCCGCCTGCACCATCTCCCCGAAACACATTCGCCGCGCACGACGCTGGCGATGCTTGTCCCGGCGCCGCTGACGCTGCCACAATCCCTCTGACAGCATCCACTCCCGCAGCGTCCGAGTCGCCACAACCACCTTGTCATCTTCCGCCAGCTTCTCCGAGGCCAGCGTCGGACCGAATCCCAAATACTTGCGGCGATACAACGACAACGCCTGCTTCCGAACCGCCTCGCCGAACCGGCGGTTGGACGGCTTGCCGCGCAACCCATGCACAATCGCGCCGTCGCCACCAGCCACCAGCCGTCGCCGGATTCGATTCACCTGACGCACAGACAGCTTCAACAGCCGCGCCGCTTCCACCTGCGTCCGATCTCCTTTCAATACCAGCGACATCACCTTCAGAACGTCCCGCTCACGCTGAGTCATCTCGATCCGGTCTTTCTCCATCCACTCTCTTCGTCCAACCGGACATTTCTATTTGCCGAAGACCGGACATTACTATCGGCCGACGACAGATCTTGCCAACGCTCTTGACGATCCGCGCAGGCCTGATTAGCGTCACAACAAACTGCCATTGACTATATGTTCGAGCAAAGAGCCAGCACGGATCGCGGCACTGCATCACGATGCAAGGAGGTGCATGTTCTGTGGATCACCGCCGGGCTTGGGTGTGATGGCGATTCGGTCTCTATCACCGCGGCCACGCAGCCGAGCGTGGAAGATATCGTGATGGGGGCGATTCCGGGGCTCCCGAAGGTTCATCTCCATAATCCCGTGCTCGCTTATGAGAACGGGGACGAGTTCATGAAATATTGGTACGACGCGGAGCAGGGCCTTCTGGACCCCTTCATACTGGTTGTCGAGGGCTCAATCCCCAACGAAAAGAACAAAAGGGAAGGATATTGGGCCGCGCTGGGGACCGATGCAAAGACAGGCCAGCCGATCACCACCTGCGAATGGATTGACCGGCTTGCGCCGAAGGCATGGGCGGTGATGTGCGCCGGCACGTGCAGCGCCTACGGCGGGATACACGCAATGGATGGCAACCCCACCGGGTGCATGGGCCTGGCGGACTATCTGGGTTGGGGATGGAAATCGCCGGGCGGGCTGCCGATTGTCAATATCCCGGGATGTCCGGTGCAGCCGGATAATTTCATGGAGACGCTGCTCTATCTGCTGTTTCAGGCGTCGGGAATGGCGCCGATGATTCCGCTGGACGATCGTCTGCGGCCTACCTGGCTCTTCGGACAAACCGTTCATGAGGGTTGCGATCGGGCGGGCTATTACGAGCAGGGGGATTTTGCCAAAGAGTATGGCTCGCCCAAATGCATCGTGAAACTCGGATGCTGGGGACCCGTCGTCAACTGCAACGTTGCCAAGCGGGGATGGATGGCAGGCATCGGCGGCTGTCCGAACGTGGGGGGCATCTGCATCGGCTGCACCATGCCGGGTTTCCCCGACAAATTCATGCCCTTTATGGATGAACCTCCGGGGGCAAAGCTTTCGACCACCGCCGTGGAAGTATACGGCCGAACCGTTCGTGCTCTGCGCAATTTCACACGCGGCTCCCTGAATGTTGAACCCTCATGGCGAAGACCGGCATAAATCACCATCCCGCGCCAGAGAACGAAGGCCTCGGGCGCTCCGCGCACGAGGCCCTGACGGCCTTTTCCACGACCCAGTCGGAACTGTCCCCCGAGCAGGCCGAGCTGATTCTCAAGGGGATGATCGATTTGAACGCCGGCTCAGGGCAGGCGGTTGAGCAGTTAATCGTGCCGCGCGCGACTGGCTCGGGCGAGCCGGGCGACATGCGTCTGCAAAACGCGGAGCTGCGATATCGCGCTGGTCGAGAAGATTCCAGCCGTCACGTTTCTCGCCTCGCTCGACGGATCGCAGACGGAATTTTACGTCAGCCCGCAGATCGAGCAGTTGCTGGGGTTTTCCCAGCAGGAGTGGCTCGACAATCCGTTCCTCTGGTACAACCGGGTCCATCCTGATGACCGCCAGCGGTGGGGCGCCGAGTTTGCACAGACCTGCGCCGCGGGAATCCACTTCCGCTCGGAGTATCGGTTGCTGGCTCGTGACGGGCACATCGTATGGGTGCATGGCGAATGTCAGTTGATCCGCGATGAGCGGGGCGTTCCGCAGTTCTTGCAGGGGATTGCTTTTGACATCACCGACCGAAAGCGGGCGATCGAGGTGCTCGAGCGGGCGCATATCGAGCTGGAATCGCAGGTGGTCGAACGAACCGTGGCGCTCTCCAGGACCAATGACGCGCTGCGCGCCGAGATGACCGAGCGGCTGCGCGCGAGGAATTGCTGCGCGAAGCGAAGGAATCGGCGGAGAACGCCGCCCTGCACGACAAGCTCACCGGTCTTCCCAACCGCGCCCTGCTGCAGGATCGACTGGCGCACGGGCTGCTGCGCCAGCGCCGCAATCCCGCCTATCACTTCGCCGTTCTCTTCCTGGACTTCGACCGCTTCAAGCTGGTCAATGACAGCCTGGGTCACGACGTCGGCGACGCGCTCCTGGTCGAAATCGCGCATCGCCTGCAAAAGTCGCTCCGCTCCACCGATTCGGTCGGCACCCCCGAGCGCAATACCGCCGCGCGGCTGGGGGGCGATGAATTCGTCATCCTCGCCGACGATCTGCGCGACCCGAAAGACGCGGGCGACGTTGCCGCCAGGTTGCTGGACATCCTCAGCGAAACATACGATCTGAAGGGTCACAAGGTGACCAGCACCGTCAGCATCGGCATCACCACCAGTGCCGTCGGATACAAACGCGCCGAGGAGATGCTCCGCGACGCCGACACCGCAATGTATCACGCCAAGCACGCCGGCAAGGCGCGGTACGTGATGTTCGACCGCAAGATGCACGAGGAAATTCTCGGCCGCCTGGAGATGGAAGGCGAACTTCGTCAGGCTGCGGACCGGGGCGAGCTGGTGTTGCACTATCAGCCGATCATCTCGCTGGCGACCAACGCCCTGCATGGCTTCGAGGCGCTGGTGCGATGGAATCATCCCGTGCGCGGGCTCGTCCCGCCCAATGAGTTCATCCCGATCAGCGAGGAAACCGGGACGATCGTCCCGATCGGCTACTGGGTCTTGGCCGAGGCGTGCCGGCAGTTGGTCGAATGGCAGGGCCGCCACCCGGGAATTCCCGGGTTGTCGATGAGCGTGAATCTCTCGGCCAAGCAACTGCTGGTCCCCGACCTGGTGCAGAACGTCGAGCAGATCATCCGCCGCGCCGGAGCGGACCCCGCGTCGATTACGCTCGAAGTGACAGAAACGGTGATGATCCGCAATGCGGATGCATCGATCCCGGTTCTCGAACACCTCCGCGGGCTGGGCGTTCGCATCTCCATGGACGATTTCGGCACCGGCTATTCATCGCTGAGCTATCTGCATCGGCTGCCGCTGAGCGGCTTGAAGATCGACCGGACCTTCGTGCGTTTCATGACTGACCGGCGCGACTACGCCGCCGTCGTGCATGCCATCGTCGCCCTCGCGCGCAACCTCGACATCCGTCTGGTGGCTGAAGGAATCGAAACGATTGACCAGGCGATCATGCTGCAGGCGATGGAATGCGAATACGCGCAAGGGTTCTTCTTCAGTCGCCCCCTGACCGCAGCTGCGGCACAAAAGTTCCTCGCCGAGCACGAGGGCGCTCCGGCCATCTCGCTGGAAGCACTGGACGAACGCGCCAAGGCAAAACGATCGGCGTGAACAGCTCTCAGGCACCCGCAAGCCAACAAACAATCGCCGCTGATCCCCACTTCACGATGGTGCAACGCGCCGCAAACTTCGGCCGAAGAGAATCTCGCACAAACTAACCTTGAGCATTCCCGCCCAACCAGCCGGGATGCATGGGTGACTCAAACCGCCGCCGTTGCAATTGCAGCAGAGCCTGCGGCCCAGGGGGCCGTCCGCGCGCAATCGCTCCGAGCCTTCCGCGTACCGCCGACCCGGCGGGGTTCATGACCCATGCGAGCACGTATCTCGTGCTTTTCGCCCATTGACGGAAGACGCGCCCGCGGATATCTCTACCAATTCAGAATGATCGGCAGCCAGCCTTGCCTTTCTTGAGGAATTCTCGGTCTGGCGCAAACGGCCCATAGCGGGCAATTGGCAGCGAGCCACGGATGGCTAAAAAACGATCCAGTCTCCTTCCTTTTTGGGGCATCCTGCGCACGCGCTCCTTCGCGCTGGGACTTTGTTGTTTCACCATTGTCGCGTTGACGGTCGATTCGCGTTCCGCGCGCTCTGCCGCGCTCTACTCAGCTCCGATTCAACCGCGGCTCGCTAACTTCACGGACAGGCCCGTTGAATTGCTGCACGACGTTGCCGACACACCGCCGACCGTGGCCACGACGAACGCTCCGAGCGAACCGGCCGGCGCGGATCCCATGCGCATACCATCTGGATGGAAGTGACCGCGTATTGCGGCTGCAAAAAGTGCTGCGGGCCGCGCGCCTGCGGAATTACCGCCAGCGGCCGATCGACGGTGTACAACGGCGGCCTTTTCGTCGCCGCCGACACCAAACTGCTTCCCTTCGAAACCCAACTCAAGATTCCCGGTTATGCCGCGGGGCAACCCGTCGAAGTCATAGACCGCGGGCGAGCGATCAAGGGCCATCGCATCGACGTCTTCTTCCCCACGCATGACCAGGCCATCGCCTGGGGCCGCCGCTGGCTGCCGGTGACGATCGTCGAGTAGACACCGACTTTGTCTATTTTTGCGCTCTTTCTGGAAGCGGACGCGGAGAGCGTCCCAAGGTGAAATTATCCGCCGGCGTAACCCCGCCACGCCCCGAAAACTGCTTTCGGCTTTACATTTTTGACATTTCTTTACGTGTAATGGGTATCTGACAAGCAGCAGTCAAGGTTGACAGCCGGGCTCGCGCCACGCGCCGGCGCTCTGCCCCCCGCTTGCCGTCCTGTTCTTCGACGCGAGAGGTGCCGCCATGCGACATCGCGCGACTTCTACTATTGCCAGTCGCCTCTCTATTTCCCTTTTTGTGTTTTTGTGTTTTTTGCGGCCATTCACTCACTGATTCCCCACTCGCTCGGCCATGGTCTGCCTGCGTCGTCAATCGGAGCGTGCCTTGGTGCTGAACCTGCCGCTGTCTAGGCGGATCTGTCGTCCTTGCGTCACGGCATCGTTCTCGCTCGAAGCCGTGCGACATTGATGGGCCTTCGGTTTCTCCGCTGCCGACGATTCCGTCCGTCCAGAAACGGAGGGTCCGCTCGGCGGCTCCAGCGCGCGTTCCGAATCGACGAAGGCGTCGAGCCGCCGTGCGGACCATTCCTCAACTTCCGCGAGAATCCTCGCGGCGCTCTCCGCTGCCCATGAAGAGCTATCCATTGAACCTGTTTCCAACAAATTCCGCAGACGGCAATCGACCTTGATTGAGAATCTCCCAAATCCGACGGATCCTCCGTCGGAACTGATCTGCGCCTGAAGCGCACCTCGATGATCATGATCACCTTTCCAGATCGTGCGACCGAACGGCGGGGGCTGGCATACCTGTTGGGGCGATTCTCAGGGCGGGTGCTTGAAAAAAGGCGTACACCTGGTGCCGGAAGCGGCGTTAGAGGCGCTGGCTCGGGAGAACATTCCATTCACGGTGAAGGGCAAGGCGAGCTATGAGCAGCGAGTGGCGGCGATTCGAGGTGCTGCTCCCGCTCCAGTTTAATGATGGCCGCGATATTCCTGCCGAATGGCTGGCAGATGCGGTGCTTGAGATCGTTGGTTAATTCGGGGCGGCGAGCTACGAAACCCAACGCATTGAAGGTCATTGGCAGCAGGGTGTGAGCGTCTACCGGATAACCTTGTTCTTCTTGTGATCGATGTTCCAGACACGCCGAAAAACCGGCTTGTATGAAGGCGTTCAAGCGTCGATGGAAGACCAAGCTTGAGCAGTTGGAATTGTGGATGGTGAGCTACATCGTCACTATCGAGTAAACCATCGCCAACCGAAATGGAAGACGAAAAGCTGATCGGTGGAATCGAGAAACGCGCAATCGTGATGGTCGACTACGACCCGCGCTGGCCGGCGCAGTTCGTGCCCCACGCACGGAAGATCCAGGAGGCGCTGGGCAATACGGCTCTCGCGGTCGAGCACGTCGGTTCCACGTCAGTGCCCGGCCTCGCCGCCAAGCCAATCGTCGACATGATTGTCGTCGTGCCAAACGCAGCCGACGAGCCGTCGTATCTCCCTGCCCTGCTCGCGGCGGGATACGTGCTGCGGGTGAGGGAGCCGGACTGGCACGAGCACCGAATGGTGCGCACGCCCGCGCTCGACGCGCACGTTCACGTCTTCCCAGCCGGCTGCTTGGAGGTCCGCCGACAGCTCGCGTTCCGCGATCGGCTCCGCCGCGACGCGGACGACCGTCGCTTGTATGAGTCGACAAAGCGGCGGCTGGCGAACCAGGACTGGGCAGACATGAATGCCTACGCCCGCGCGAAGAGCGATGTGGTCGAGCAGATTACGGCACGTGCGCTGGCCGATGTGGCGATCGGGTCTGCGGGATAGCCAGACAATGCTCTGGACGGTTCCGCATCGCGTCGATAGTCTGCCCCTTCGTCCAACATTTGCTGGCGCGTCGCGTGACCCTGCCGGAGATTCTCATCCGCGATCTACCCGAGCACATGGTCGTCGAAGCGGTTGATAGAGCATATCCAACCGCGAGCAACCTCTCGCCGCACACAGTCGCGTTGCCTGCATTCGATTCGAAAAGACCGAGGGTGCGAGCACCCTCGGCGTTCGGCCGTGCTACCAGCTATCAGAGAATGACCGGACCTCCCGGGCTCGTGCACAACGATCGGGTTGAACGCCGGGCGGCGCTTGCACCCCCGGTTCTTCGCATCGAGCGGGACAGCACCTGGGCAGATCGATACAATCCCCATGGTCTGACGATCGGTTCAGTTCACAGACTTTATCTAACGTGTGTCGAGCCGTTCCGCGCAGCCGCGTCCTCTTTCCACGCTGATAAAGTTCGCTTCGTTATCCTGCAGAGGCGTTGCCGGTGAAACCATGAGCTCAAAGACCAAAGCCGTTGTTGATCGCATCGACGCGCTCGAGCAAGCGATTTGCATAGCCAGGGAGTACCTGGATAGCGGCAAGCATGCCGATTGGCAGGGATTTCGGCCGCTGTTCGATCGCAAGCGGAAGGAAACAACGTTTGCACTGGCAGTCGGGTGCCGCGGAAAACGGGCGTGCCGCCTAGGATCTCGGGATTTGACATCACCAAGCCGCCCCCTGCACTTTTGATCTCCGCTAGATCGCCCATCTCAGTATGATACGGTTTTTCGTTTGATCCCGGCAAATTGATGCGGCTATTCTGCTAATGTCTTAATACCCTCGATTCGACGAGCGCGTCGGCTGCAACAAAATCCGATGAATCCTGACCCGTATCCAGTAGCGTGGAGTCGGTGGTATAACTCGGTGGGGGGTTTGTTTTTCCGAAGCGCAGACACGGTGCTTTGTACCCGCCTGGCGCTTGCTCTTTGCCCGGCGGGACGCAACGACCGCCGATCACCATGTGCCCCGCGATCAGAAACAGACTGCGGATATTGGAGGATGGCCGTGACACGAGTAGACGAGGTCGCGCATCGGATTTACCGTATCAGCTCCTTCGATCCCACGTACCACATCAGCTTTAATCAGTTCCTGATTGCCGACGATCAGCCTGCGTTGATTCACACGGGCGTCTTTCCGGCTTACGAGTCTGTTCGGAAAGCGGTCGCCCAGGTGCTGGACCCCGGCAAATTGAGCTATGTCGTGGTGCCGCATTTTGAGGCCGACGAGTGCGGCGGGATGAGCCGCTTTGTTGCCGAAGCTTCGCAAGCGGTATTGGTCTGCAGCGAGGTCGGGTCGGGAATCAACCTTTCCGCTTGGGATTACCGCGGTCCCATCCGGGGAGTGAAAGAAGGCGAGGTGGTCGACCTTGGCGAACACCAACTTCAGTTCATCGAGACGCCGCACGTCCACCACTGGGATTCGATGATGGTCTTCGAGAAGGCGACCCGGAGTTTATTCCCTGCAGACCTCTTCATTCAGCCGGGGGATCAGCCGCCGATGGTGAAAGAGAATCTCGGGAAAGAGATGTGCCATCTGTACCGGGAGGTCGGAATCTTTGCCGCCGAAAAGCCGGTATTGCAGGCGGTGGACAAAATCGAACGGCTCCAGCCAGAATGGATTCACCCCATGCACGGCGGCAGTTTGCCGAAGGACACGGCGGCTTCATTCATTCACGCTCTGCGCACTGAGAAGTTCGCCTATGAAGGGAAGGTCCTGGGTCGGTTGCTGCCGGCGTGACGAGCGGCATCGTCATCTATCGGATGGCAGAAGGAAAGATCGTGGAGCGATGGAGCCAGCACGATCTCATGGGGCTGATGCGGCAGCTCGGAGCGTTCCCACAGCCTTAAACTGGAGAAGTTTCAGGTGAGAGCTGTGCAAAAAACCAGCGTTGCCTCGCTTGTTCGGCCGACAATCAAAAACGAAGAGGCGCGAAGCCGCGAAGCGGGGGAGCCAGAAAGTGTGGCGGCAAGATAAGCGAGAGGCCCGAAAGAATGTGTCGACTTTTCTATTATCCGCAAACTTCAGGTCGGCCTGGCGCCAATGTCGATCACGTCTTCATCCTGGGGAAGATGTGCCAGGGACTTGCTGCGGGAGCCGTTGCGCGTGGCCGGGGCGCCGGCAGCGGGCTGGGTTTCATGCGGGGCGCGGGTGACGATGAGTCCCAGAAGATGGGCGCCAACCCCGACAAGTGCATCGCGGGCTGATGCCGTGCGCCGCAGGCTGGCGGTGTCGTGCGCAACACCAGCAGCGTCAGGTCACAGGAAGCGGCAATGATCCGGGCGTCGGGCAGGTCGGCAATCGGCGGCGCGTCGATGATGATGTGGTCGTACTTGTCGTAAAGTTGCTCAAGCAGCTCGGGCAGCTCAGGGGTGTTGAGCAGTTCCGTCGGATGGGCGGGAGCAGCGCCGGCGGGGAGCACCCACAGCCCGTTGGCCGAGGTCTTGCGGATCGCCTTGTCCAGCGCGCCGGCCTTGCCGCTCAGAAGGGTGGACAGCCCGTTCTTGGGGGACACGCCGAAGATAACGTGCAGCATGGGATCGCGGAGCACGGCATCCACCAGCAGAACCCGCTTGCCGCTCTGCGCCAGCGCGATTGCCAGGTTCGCCGCGGAGGTGGTTTTGCCATCGCCGGCATCGGGCGAAGTGACCACAATCGTCCGGCGGCGATCGCGCGGGGCGCTGGAATCGATCGCCTGGCGGATGGCGCGATAGCCTTGGGCGACGTCGGAGGCGGGGTCGAGGGCGACCTTCTGCGCCGCCACCGACAGACTCATCACCCACGGCATCTCCGGCACCGAGCCGAGGATGGGAAGGCCGATGGACCGGATGTTCTGGGAGGAGCCCGCGCGGTCGTCCATCGCTTCGCGCAGCAGCGCCGTCCCGATCCCCAGCACCAATCCGATCAGCAGCGTCAGGAAGAGCGTCGATAGCCAACGCGGATGCGATTTGACGGCATTCTCGGCGGGATCGAAGAAATCGACATGGACGCCGGCACTGTCGCGCGTGACTTCAATTGCCTGCACGCGCGCGTCGAGATTGTCGATCGATTTGTGAAGCCGGTCCGCGTCGGCAACGAGCCGTCCATACTCGGCTGTTGTGGCGCTGAGATTCACAATCTGCTTCTGCTGCGCGTCGAAAGCGTTCTGAAGCTCCTGTTCGTGCTTCTGGGCGAGCAGCCAGCGCCGCTGCACGGCGTCCGCGTATTCGAATGTGTCCGCTTCAATCTGCCGGCCCAGCGCCACCAGCGCCGGGTGGTCGGGCAGGTATCGCTGAGCCATCGCCTCGCGGCGCGCTTCCAGATCGATCATTTCGACACGCAGGCGTTCCTCTTCATCGGGGGAATCGATCAGCGGCTTTCCTTCGAGCTTGTATGCGGCGAACGGCTTCTGTGCAGCCTTGGGCAGCGCGGCGATTGCCTGATCCACATCGGCCTTGGCTTTGGCCGTTTCAGACTGCGCGGCGGTCAGGTCCTGCGAGATCGATGCGAGCCGCCGTTGGTTGATGTCGTCACTGGCGGTCGGGGAGGAGGAGAGAACTCCGTACTTCTGTTCGATCGCCTGCATCCTTGCGGTGGTCGAATCCAATTCCTTGTGGAGTTTATCGAGCTGGCCTTGATAAAGGGTCACGACATCATCGCCGTCGGATGCCGCCGGTTGTGTCTGATATCTTTTGTAAGCGTCCACCACCGCATTGGCGACGCGCGGAGCGTCGTCGGCATAAGGAGTCTCGAAGGAGACCGCAATCGTGTCGTCCGTTCTTCCAATTTCAACGCTCAACGCCTGGCGAATCGCAGTCAGCCGGTTCGACGTCCCGGCGAAAGTCTTCAGCTCCTTCAGATCGGGATTGGACAGGGCCAGCGCGAGGATGGCGCGGGAAGTGATGCGTTCGCTCTGGGTGCGCAGAAAATTACCCATCGGCGCGGCCTGCCCGGCGCCGTCGGCCTGAACCGCGGTGGACGGCTCGACGCTGCAGCGCGCGGTTGCCCGGTACAGCCGAGTCGATGCCAGCAGATAAATGAAAGCGATCGCGAGGCAGGCGCCCAATACCCCCACGGCGATTTTGCGCTGACGATGGAGGATCTGGCTCAAGTGCTGAAAGGTGTGGCGGGGCCCCGGGACCCGCGCCATCGCCTCGCCGAGAATGTCATCAATTTGCTGATAAATAGGGTCTGCTCCCTTTCTTAAAACGCACACGACGCAGAGTCGCTGAAGTGAAGCGCAATCGGCCTAACTCTATAGGTCGGCCATTTGTTCGCAAGAATAAACTCATCCCGCGACAGCGTTCGCCGGTTTCAGGCGGTAAACTGGACGAAATAAGCGGATGCTGACGCCAAACGCTCAGTTTCGGGCCGCATCAGGCCGAGATATAGGCTAGCAGCCACGGGCTGCTGGGGATCCGTTGAACCCGACAGAGGCTTACGTATGGGTTTCGTAAACGTTCAAGTATGGGACGCGACCGGCACCAAGCGTCAGGAAGTGCAGATTCCCGATGACGCGCCAGTGAATCGAATTCTGGCCGTCCTGCTGGAGAAAATGAACTTCCCGCGTTACGCTCCTGACGGTCAGCCGCTCAGCTATAAGTTTCACCATCGCAATTCCGGCAAGCAACTATTGGACGAGCAAAACCTGTCTGATGCAGGGGTCAAGGACGGTGACGTGCTCCGCCTTCAGCCGGAAATTACTGCGGGGTAACCATCCATTTGACGCGTCCCAATCCGTTCAACGTCGCCGACAGCGCGTGCGCCGAATCCGAAGCGTCGCCCGATGGGCCGCGCCTTCGCATCGACCTCAACAATGCGCAATCCGCTGTTTCCGACCGGTTTGATCGTTTTCGCCTGATCGAGTGGTGGGACCAGGAGAAGCTGGCCAGGGCGAAGGTTCTCGTCGTCGGCGCCGGGCGCTGGGCAATGAGATCGTCAAAAACCTGGCGCTGCTGGGCGTCGGTCACCTGCTGATCGCGGATCTGGATCGCATCGAAAACTCGAATCTCTCGCGCTCGGTGCTCTATCGCGCCGCCGATAACGGCGCTTTCAAGGCTGAGGTCGCCGTTCGCGCGGCCGGGGAAATTTATCCCCAGATCAAAGCACACGCCTTTGTCGGCAACGTGGTGTACGACCTGGGCGTCGGCGTGTTTCGCTGGGCGGACGTCGTCATCGGCGGCCTCGATAACCGCGAGGCGCGCCTTGCAATCAACCGCAACTGCTGGCGCTGCAACCGACCCTGGATTGACGGCGCCATCGAGCAAATTCAGGGCACCGCGCGCGTGTTCGCGCCCGACGGGCCCTGCTACGAATGCACCATGTCGGAGACCGACTGGCGACTGCTCCAGGCTCGACGCTCGTGCAATCTTCTCTCGCGGGAGCAGATGGAAACGGGCCACACCCCGACCACGCCGACCATCAGCTCGATCATCGCCGGCGTGCAGTCACAGGAAGCCGTTAAGCTGCTGCACGGATTGGAGACCATCCGCGGCCGCGGGTTTGTTTTTGACGGGCTGAGCACCGAAGCGTATCAGGTGGAGTTTCAACGCAAAGCCAGTTGTTACAGTCACGAGATTCTCCAGGAAATCATTCCGCTCGACGCGTCGGCGCTGACGCATACCGCCGGCGACTTGCTTCGCGAAGTGCGCCAGCGTCTTGGCGCGGGCGCGGGGCTGGAGTTCGCGCGCGACGTTCTGCACAAGCTGGTCTGCCCCGCTTGCGGAAAAGAAGAGACGATGTTCGCATCGCTGGGGCGCGTGCCGGCCTCGGCGGCTTTCTGCAGTTGCGGCCCAAATGTCCGCCGCGAACCGGTGACATTTCATACCATCCGCGGCGACGAATCTTTTCTCGATCAGCCGCTGGCGAGCATCGGGGTGCCGTTGTTCGATGTGCTCATCGCGCGCGCCGGCGACCGCGCGATCGGGCTGGAGCTGGCCGCCGACGCGCCGCGCGTCCTGGGGCCGCTGGCAGATTCCGAGGCGTTGGAATGGCTCTGACCAACGAACAGCTTTCGACCGGCCGCGACGCGGCCCATCTCCGTGCCGAGGACTTTCCGCGCCGCGATTTGCCGGCCCTGGCAAAGGTGCGCGAGCGGCGATACCAGGTCGCGATCCTCCAATCGGTCCTGGACGATATTCACGCCCACGGCCAAGCCACCAGCGACATCGAAATATGCGGCGTATTGCTGGGCAGCGTCTTCCACGACGAGAAGGGCCCGTGGTGCCTGATCGATGCGAGCGTCCGGGGAAACTTTTCGGCCGGAAAGCAAACGCAGGTGACCATCACTTCCGAAACCTGGACGCACGTCAACGAGGTGCGCGACCGGGAGTTTCCCGATAAGAAATTCGTCGGGTGGTATCACACGCACCCCGGCTTTGGGATTTTTCTGTCGGGGATGGACGACTTCATCCAGGCGAACTGGTTCGCGGAACCCTGGCAGATCGCGCTGGTATACGACCCCAAGAGCCGGGAAGAGGGCGTCTTCGTCTGGCACGCGGGAAAGACGGTCAACGAGCCATTTCTCGTTCTGCCTGCAAACGGCGAGGCGGCGCGTCCGGCGGGAGTCGCACCACCCGCGGTTATACCGGCCGACGGGAAAGTTTCCTCGGGCACGTTGAGCGACTTGATGTCGCGCCTCCAGGCGGCGGAGCAGCGGCAAAAATGGATCATGGCGGGATTGGGAGCAGTCGGGCTGGTCGCGCTGGTCTGGCCGCTGATGGTGTTTTTGTTCGTCGTCGGCGTAAACCGCGGGTCGCCCAAAGCCAATGATCCGGCCGATCGCGAGCCGAGCACGATGCCGGCGGCGGTGCGCCCGCCTTCGGGTCAGAATTCGTAACAACTGTGGAGATGTACTGCCATGGAAAACCAAAAACTTGTCGTAACCTGGGACGATCTGCAGAGCCGCAAAGTCGAGACTCGCATCAGCGAGCAGAAGGCGATGGAGCGCAATCGCGCCTATGCGAAGCTCGACGCCGACGCGGTCCCGGAAACGACCGGACCGAGCCGGCCCAAGCTCATTTATAACTCGATCGTGTACATGGCCGCTTTCGGAATCCTCGGGGGGCTGCTGGCGTGGGGAAGCGGGGTGGCGCTTCAGTTCAAACCCGCCACCGAAGCCGAGGCGGCGGATCTGATTCATGAAATGCAGAAGGTGACCGCCGCCCGCGACACCGGCCGATCCAGCGCCGACGAGGCCGACCAGGCGCTGGCGCTGATCCGCGCCGACGGGCAGGACAATCCCTATTTTGAAATCGAAACCGATCCGAAGCTGTCGCAAGCGGAGCGGGATACGCGCGAATCGGAAATCGCGGCGCGCGACCGCGCCAAGGAATTCATCAGCAACGCGCTGATCTTCGGCATCTGCGGGATGCTGATCGCGGCATGTCTTGCCGTCGCCGAGCCGCTGACGCAACGCAATTTCGCCAGTGCGCTGACCAACGGTTCGGTCGCCGCCTTGCTCGGTCTGCTTGGAGGGCTGGCGTCGGCGATGTTCATTTACGTCCTGCGCCAAACCGCCGGCCCGCGACATCTGACCGAATCGATGGTGCAAACCGGCTCCTGGGGAATCCTCGGACTGTTTCTCGTCGCCGGCGCGGGAGTGGTGATGCGCAATCCCAAAAAGCTCGCCATTGGAATGGCCGGCGGACTGATCGGCGGACTGATCGGCGGCGCGCTGTTCGAGCCGGTGCGGCGCCTCACTGACAGCGCAGGACTCGAGACTGATGGCGCTGCTTGCGATCGGCGTCATCTCCGGCATCGGAACCGGCCTGATCGAGAACGCCGCCCGCACCGCTTGGCTCCGCGTCATTGCCGGCGTGCTGGCGGGCAAACAGTTCATCCTCTACCGAAATCCGACATTCATCGGCAGCGCCCCGGATTGCCAGATTTATCTCTTTAAGGACGCCAAGGTCGGCCCGCGGCACGCCGCAATTCATATTGTGCCCGGCGCGTATGAACTGGAAGATTTGCCGCTGGGACAGAAAACCATGATCAACAACAAGCCGATTTCGAAAATTCGGCTGCGCCACGGAGACCGGATCACGGTGGGATCGACGATCTTTCTATTTCAGGATCGAACCAGCTGAGGACCGCGGGGATTCATGGCGCTACTGATCGTAGAACATGACGGCAAGATGGAAGCTGGTGTCATCAGCGGCCGGGTCATCGTCGGACGCCGGCCCGAGAGCCAGGTCCGCGCCGCCAGCAAAGCGGTTGCGCCCATTCACGCCTGGATCGGCGTCACCGCCGACGGCACGCACTTCATCGCCGATGCCGGCAGCAAAAGCGGTACGTTTGTCAACGACCAGCGGGTTGTCGTCCGCACTGACGTTCGGCCCGGCGACCGGATTCGCATCGGGTCGTTGGCGCTGCGGCTGGAGGAGGGGCAGGCCATCCCTGTTGGCGCCACGCCGCTGGACCTCCACCAGCGCGCACAGCCGACGCCCTCGCCGGAAGCGGGCATTGTATTTGACTGCACCTGCGGCGCTCCGATGTGGGCGCCGTGGGACGCCGCCGGCAAGCGGGGTCGCTGCCGGATCTGCGGAGCGCCAATCGCGGTTCCGCGGCCCGTGGGTCCGGCGCGGCCGGACGCGACCACCCCGCAGAGTCCGCCGGCTCAATGCGGCATATGCCACGGCGCGATCCAACCGGGGGAGGAAACCAAACAATGCCCGTCGTGCAAAGCCCTGTTTCACATCGAATGCTGGACTGAAAACGGCGGTTGCTCCGTCTACGGCTGCTCGCAGGTCAACTCAGCGGCACTGCGCGAGCCTGACGCGGCGCCCGTGGTTTCGTCCCTTCCTTTGGAGGAGCATCTCGCACTCGCTCATGGCGGCATGCCATTGGCGTATGCGCTCCTGGCCGTCAGCGTGCTGGGAGCGGTGGCGGGGACGCTCACCTTCGGCGCGACCGCGCTGGTCGCGGGCGCGGCGGCGCTGCTCTACTTGTTTCGGGCCAGGCCCCAGCGCCAGCGAAGAGTTGTCTTTCTTTCGATCGCAGTTTCATTGACCGGCGCCGTCGCGGGCCTGGCTCTCTCATATTATTGGTGGGTAGGTGGAAGAACATGGCTGCCGACGCGGTAATGATCAGTTTTCAGTGCGATCGATGCGGTCGGGCGTTCTCGGTGCCGCCCGCGTACGCCGGCCGTCGCGCGTCGTGCAAGACCTGCGGCGCGGTGCTGACCGTTCCCAACGCTCCAGCTGCGGCGCCGCCAACCTCCCGGGCGCCAGCGCCGAGGATTCCCATGCGCGTCCGGCGGTTGCGTGCGGATGCCGAGCTGATGGCTCGGACCTTTGCCGCCGACGGACCGATCCGGCTCAAGTCCGCCGTCGGTGATCCCCCTTCCACTTATCAACTGGAGTATTTCGTTCGCGGTCTGGAGCGCGGCAAGGGGAACGACCCGATCGTTCGCGACACCCACCTGGTTGAAATCGAACTGACCAGCGATTACCCCCGGCTCAGCCCTCATTGCAAGATGCTCACCCCGATCTTCCACCCCAATATCGACGCCCGCACCATCTGCGTCGGCGATCATTGGACCGCCGGCGAACGCCTGATCGACTTGGCCGTTCGCATTGGCGAGATGATCGCCTATCAGGCGTACAACATTAAAAGCCCGCTCAACGGCGAGGCCGCGATGTGGGCCGACCTGCACGCGGAACAGGTGCCGATCGACTCACGATCGCTCCGAATCGCCGAAGCCGGGTGATCGTTTATAGCTTCGACACTCGATCAAGTTGTTCAGGCGTAATCACTTACGAGTCAGTGGCCACCTTTTCCGCCGAGCCCTGGCCCCTGAACCCTGACACCCTGAACCCTCATCTGCCGAACGTCCTCGATCAGTTTCTCAGTCTATCACCCCGATTTTTCTCCAGAACCAATCGAACTGGCCCGGCGTAGCTGTTTTCGTAGCGATGGGATCATTGAGAGTTCGTGAAGCAATTGACAGCCACGTGAAGCTCGCGATGATCCCTCCGCCGATCTGACCACCGCGACCGCCGGAGAAAATAGCCGATGCTCTCGATGGAACTTCTCGACAAGCTGATTCCCCTCTACGTCGCATGGTGGGCGCCGCATGTGCTTCTGCTGTGCATCCCCGTCCTGATGGCGTGGTTCCCCGGCGCAAACGCACGCCAGCGCGGCCACGAACGCGCCCAAGCGGTTTCGACGATCTCATGGCTGCTCCCGCTCTCAATGGCAGCCCTGATTCTCACTTCCAGGTGTGAGTTGCTCACCCTGTTACCGGCGTATTTGATGCTGTGGACAGGAATTGTCGTCTGGTCTTACGGCAGGCACGAACTGAAGCCGGCGCTGGGGACGTTGCGCGGCTTTGAGATCTTCTTGAGACCTTTGAATCTTTCGCTCGAGCTGGCAACCGCTGAGTGAGCAAACAACTCTCTATCGAGTCGCTGAACCTGGCGACGAATCTCTTTCTGGCGCCAATCGCGGGGTACTGCGACGTGTCGTTCCGGTTGGTTGCGCGCTCCTGCGGCGGCGTGGGGCTGGCTTGCACAGATCTGCTCTGCCCCGAAGGCGTTCTGCGGGAAAATTTTCGATCCATGCAACTGGCGGCAACGTGCGAGGAAGACTCGCCGCTGGCGATGCAATTGTACGGAGGGGACGTCGACAAGCTCTGCGAGGCGGCACAATGGGCCGAGGATCGCGGCGCGGATGTGATCGACATCAACATGGGATGTCCGGTCGACAAGATCACCAAGCGCGATGGCGGCAGCAAGCTCCTCTGCGATCCCGATCGCACGCTGCGGATGGTCGAACGCGTCAAGCGCGTGCTGCGGCATACTCCGTTGACGGCAAAGCTCCGGCTCGGGTGGGATGACTCGTGCATCGTGGCGCCGTCGCTGGCCGCCCGACTCGAGGACGCGGGCGTGGCGCTGGTGACCATCCACGGCCGCACGACGGAAATGCGTTTTTCCGGGCAGGCGCGAATTGACGGCATCGCCGAGGTCGTCGCTGCCGTCAAGCGGATTCCGGTGATTGGCAACGGCGACATCCGTTCGCCCCAAGATGCGGCGGAAATGATTCGCCGGACGGGGTGCGCCGGCGTGATGATCGGGCGGGCGGCTCTGAGCACGCCTTGGATCTTTCGCGATATCTGGAGCTATTTCACCTCTGGCACGGTTCCGCCGCCGCCGACCATTCAGGAGAAGTGCCAGCTCATGCGGGATCACTTTCATCATCTGGTGCATTACCGCAGCGAGCGGAGCGCCGTCTGCGAGTTTCGCAAGCGGGTGAGTTGGTACGCCAAGGAGATGAACCCATGCCGATCGCTCCGCGACCCGATGCGGGCGATCAACAGCGCCGCGGACTTCGAGGAGGTGGTCAACCGATTCCTCGATTGGCGGCTGCGGTATGACGAACGGGCGGAAGAGACCGAGCCGGTGTTTGCAATGGCGGCGGATTGAGGGGAGCTGGGGAAAGGCCACCAAGGCACGGAGGCACGAAGGGAAGCTGGGGAAAGGCACGAAGGCACGGAGGCACGAAGGCACGAAGGGAAGGAAGGGGATTTTTGTGGCTTCGCTCTGATTCACGAGAGTCTTCTTCCTTACCCTTCGTGCCTCCGTGCCTCCGTGCCTTCGTGCCTTTCCCTCACTTCCCTTCGTGCCTCTCTTCTGCTTTTCCGCTATACTTTCGCCCGATGGCCAAGGCGAAACAGGTTCCTCCCGAAACGTTCGAAGAGGCGCTGCAGGAATTGGAGCAGATCCTCGGCGACATGGAGGGGGGTCAGGTCGGGCTGGAAGAAAGCATTGTGAAATACGAGCGCGGCAGCTTTCTGATTCGGCACTGCCGGACAGTGCTGGGGGCGGCCGAAAAACAGATCGAGCTGTTGACCAAGGCGCCCGACGGGTCGCTGGCGGCTGAGCCGCTGGTGGAAGCAGCGGGCGGGAACGAGTGATGTCACGGGTAATGCCGATTGAAGATCGGGCCATTGGACTGCTCCGCCAGCATGGCGAGCACCTGACCGTCTGGTTTGGCGGTTTGCGCGGGCGGCATCCGGAGGCGCCGGCGCGATTGCTCGACGCCGTCGAGTACAGCCTGCTGGCCGGCGGCAAGCGTCTCCGTCCCGCGCTGGTGCTGGAATGCGCGCTGGCGGTGGACCCCAAGGCCGCGACCAACCCTTCGGTACTCGCGGCCGCCGGTGCGATCGAGCTGATTCACACGTTCAGCCTGGTGCACGACGATCTGCCCGCGATGGACAACGACGACCTCCGCCGAGGGGTGCCGACAAATCACAAAGTGTACGGCGAAGCGCTCGCGATTCTCGCCGGCGACGCGATGGTGACGATGGCGTTCGAGATCATCGCTCGCGATGCCGATCCGAAGCTCGTCCCGGCGTTGGTCCGCGAGCTGGCAGCCGCGAGCGGACCGGAGGGGATGATCGGCGGTCAAGTGCTCGACATGGACGGAGAGACCCGTTCGCTTCCGCTGCACGATCTTCAGCGCGTTCATCGGCTCAAGACCGGCGCCCTGCTCACGGCCGCGTGCCGGCTCGGCGTCATTGCCAGCGGGGCGGTCGAGGGCGCGCTGCTGGGAGCCATCACCAGCTTTGGCCAGCACATGGGCTTGGCATTTCAGATCGTGGATGACGTGTTGGACGTGACGAGCACGCCGGAGCAGCTTGGAAAGGCCACCAGCAAGGACGCCGAACGGGGGAAGAACACCTACCCCAGCCTGCTGGGGCTGGAAGAGAGCCGTCGCGAAGCCTCGAAGCAACTGGCGGCAGCGCTGGAAAGCATCCAGTCGATCGGGCCCGCCGCCGACGGACTTCGAGCGCTGGCGCGGTTTGTCGTCGAGCGGGAAGTGTGAGGGGAGCACCCAGGAGGCCCACGCGTTAACCCGGGTTAGCCGCGACGCGCAGCGGAGCGTGTATTTGCATGGATGCGCAGTGTGAAATTCCGAGTTTTCCCGTTCGAATACGCGCTCCGCTGCGCGTCGCGGCTAACCAGGTTTGGGCGAACGTAAGAGTGTCGGGGGAATCCGTCAGCGCACTACACCGTGAGCGAACTTTCTTCCGGCTGCGATGTTTCAATCCTCCCGGAAGTGCGCGACAGCAGGAGCGTCCAGACCGCTACGGCGATTGATATGCCCCCGGCGAGCGCAAATTGCCCGGTATTGCGTCGAAACAAATGCTGATAGCCCCATCCAGCCAGAATCGGCCCGGCGACGCGCGACAGACTGCCTAACCCGTGAAACAGCCCGAAGGCGACGCCCTGCTCGCTTCTGTTCGCGTAACGGGAGAGCAGCGCGGTGAGCGTGGGAGTCTGCAGACTGCGGCCAATGGCGTTGGAAGCGCCCGCCACCAGGAGCAGACCGAGCAGCGGGGTGAAAGCGGTTTGCGTCAGCCCCGCCATGCCGGCCGCGATGAACAGCGGCCCGGCGATGGCCAGCGGCCATTCTCCAAAGCGGCGCGTCAGCGGGCCGATCAGTCGTCCCTGCACGATGACGATGATGAACCCAATAAACGCGAAGTACCACCCGGTCGCCGCTTCCTTGTAGCCGAAGGTGCGGTCGAGGAAGAGGACCATCGTCGTCTCCATCATGACGAATCCGGCCATGGTGAAAAAGCCGATCGCGAGGAACTGCGCCAGCACTGGATTTCGCAAGATCGGCAGAAACCGGCTCGGATGCAGCCAGACCTCCGCCTCGACCGGCTTGTCGTGGCGGGTTTCCGGAAGCTTGCGCCAGGTTTGAATGGCGGCGCACAGGCTCATCAGCGCCGCGAGGTAGGCCGGCCAGCTCACGTGATATTTTCCCAGGATGCCGCCGATCGCCGGGCCGACGGAAAAGCCGATGCCGAACGCCGCCCCGATCATTCCCATTCCCTTGGCCCGGTCTTGGTGCGTGGTCACATCGCTGACGTAGGCTTGGGCAGTGGAGATGTTGCCGCCGGTAAAACCATCGATCACTCGAGAGAGGTAGATGATTGCCAGCGTGTAGTGCCCGCCCCAATCGGTCGCAAACCCCAGCATCGCGTATCCCACCACGCTTCCAAACTGTGACAGCACCAGCACCGGCCGGCGGCCATGCCGATCGCTGAGCAATCCCAGAATCGGCGCGCCAACGAACTGGCAGATGGAATAGACGGAAAAGAGCAGCGTGACGCCAAACACATTGTGCTGGTAATCCGGCACATACCGCGGCATCAGCGGGATGATGATCCCAAAGCCGAGCAGATCCATGAAGACGATGAAGAAGATGATCTTCAGCGCGCCCTTGGGTGCGCCGCTATCGGGAGAGGGCAATGATGGAGTTGCGGACATCGGTTGGCGGGTTATAGCCGTGGAAGGGGAAAGGTGCGACTGGGAAGAAAGGCCAGTCGAAGAAAGGCACGAAGGCACGAAGGCACGGAGGCACGAAGGGTGAGGAAGGGGATGTGATAAAAAAGATCCGCCGCGCAGCGTCCTCCCCTTCGTGCCTTCGTGCCTTGTCCCCCCGTGCCTCTCCCCCGTGCCTTATCCCCCGTGCCTCTTCTTCCCTTTCCCCCTACAATCCCGTCATGATCCGGAGGATCATCCTCGAGAATTACATGGCCCACGGACGGACCGTCATCGAGCCGGCGGCGGGGCTGACGGTGCTGGTCGGTCCAAACAACTGCGGCAAATCCGCGGTTGTGCATGCGCTGCAGACGCTCTGCTACAACAAGCCGGCGGATTTCGCGGTGCGGCACGGGGAAAAGGACGCGTCGGTCACCGTCGAAACCGATGACGGTCACGTCCTCACCTGGCAGCGGCGCAAGGGTGTTGTCAGCTACGTCATTGACGGCCGCGAGATCGGACGTCTGCGCGGCGATGTTCCTGAGGATTTGCATCGCTATCTGCGCATGCCGCGCATCGATCCGCCAAATGATTCGGGCGATTCGTTCTTTGTCCATTTTGGCCTGCAGAAGTCACCGATTTTCCTGCTGGATGACCCTCCCGCGCGAGCGGCGACGTTTTTCGCCAGCTCATCGGATGCCGAAAAGCTCCTGGAGATGCAGAAGCGACATCGTGAGAAGGTAAAGGACGCCCGGCGCGATCATGACCGGCTCGCTTCAGAAGCGGCGGCGCTGGATCGACGGCTCGAATCGACCGCGCCCGTGACGGAATTGTCGGAACGGACGGCGCGACTCGAAGAGGCGTACCGAGCGCTTGCCGAATCAGATCGCGCGATGTTATCGCGAAAGAATGCTGTCGATCGTCTCGGCCGGGCGCGACAACAACGCGAAACACAGGCGAATCGCGTGCGCGCCGCCGAGCCGCTGATGGCCCCGCCAGCGTGGATCGACACCTCGAAATTAGTGAAAACGATTCAAGGTATTTCCAGAGCCTCCGCGGGCCTGCGGCAGCATCAGATCAGAGCTGCAGTGGTGAAGGATCTTCGATCTCCGCCGCGCTGGTGTGACCCCAGCGCGCTGCGGCTGCTGACTGAGAAGATGCGCGCTGCCCTCATGCAATCCCGCCAGGCGCAGGCAATCGATCGCGGTCTGATGGCCTTGTCCGGTCCGCCGGAAGAAAATATTCAGCGGCCACTGGCGATGAAGAACCTGATCTCGCGCGGCAGAGAGCTGACCGCTCGGCGCACGGCCGCGAAAGCCGATCTGATTTTGGCGCAAACGGCAATCGACGGGCTGCGCGAGCAGGTGCGCGCGTGGGTGGACGCGCATCCGAATTGCCCGACCTGCGGCGCCCCGACGACTTGCGAAGCGGTGCTCGAAGCGGAGCACGCGCATGTTTGAGCTGCCTTATGCGGGCATTCTCTGCATTGGCGATCCGCACCTCTGCAGCCGGGTCCCCGGATTCCGCAAGGACGACTATCCGCGCGTGACGCTGTCGAAGTTTCGCTGGTGCCTCGATCTGGCCCGGCGCGAGCGGCTGCTGCCGATCGTGCTGGGCGATCTGTTCCACTACCCGCGCGACAATGCCAACTGGGTGACCGTTGAATTGATGCGGGTGCTGGAAGGCCAGCTCGTTCTGACCGTCGGCGGAAATCACGACTGCAGCGAGAATGCGCTGGTGGACAACGACACCCTTTCGATCCTCCTCGCTGCCGGCCGGCTCCGACTGCTCGACCGGGGAACGTGGACCGGCGAGATCAACGGCGTGTCCATTGCCGTCGGGGGAACCAGCTGGGGACAGCCATTGCCTGCGCGGGTGGACCGCGCCGAGGTGGGCGATCCGCGCTGGACATTCTGGATCACGCATCACGATATCGCATTTGGCGCGGGAGAATTTCTGGGCTCGGCCATTCAATGCCACGAGATTCCCGGCATCGATCTGCTGATCAACGGGCATATTCACAAAGCCGCACAACAGGTGGTGTGCGGCGCGACGACGTGGTGCAATCCCGGCAACATCAGCCGGATCAAGCGGAGCGACGCCATTCGGGAACACCGTCCATCCGTCCTTCGGATTGACGTGACGCCGCTGGCGTGGATCGCGACGACGATCGCGGTGCCGCACGCGCCGTTCGAGGAAGTCTTTCACCCCGAGATCGTCGGCGATCATGTCGAGTTGGGAGAATCGCAGTTCGTCGCGGGGCTTGCCGCGCTGCAGAAGTTCAAAACGTCCGGCGAAGGAGTCCGCGAGTTCCTTCGGCGCAATCTCGAACAATTTGACGACCAGCGCATGCGCGATCAGATTCTCGCGCTGGCCGATGAGGTGCTGCACGATGCCAGCTAGAACAGAAAAACAGGAATCGATCGAATCGCTGCGCCAGCGTCACGCGAAGCTCAACGAGCGGAAGATCACCGCCGCGGCCGACTTGAAAAATGCCGAGGAGCAGCTTGCCCGCCTGAAGCAGGAGGCGCGTGAGCAGTTCCAGACGGACGATCTTGCCGAGCTGCAGAGGCAGCTCGAAGCGATGAATGCCGAGAACGAACGGCAGCGCGCCGAGTACCAGCGGCACCTCGAGAAGATTGAAGCCGACCTCGGCGAAGCGGAGAAGAATTTTGGCGACGCGTGAGATGAGCGTTCCGATGCCGGATGCGTTGCGCCGCCGATGCGATCGGCTGGTGCATCGCCGCGAAGCGATGGCGGAGCGGCGGCGCTTCGTCGCGGGCGAACAGCAGAAGCTCGCCGAATACCTCTCGGTTGCCGATGCCGTGCGCGATGCATTGGATCTGCTGGGCCAGCAGCTTTTTCAGCAGGTCATCGCGGCGGTGGAATCACAGCTCAGCCGGGCATTGCAGGAGGTGCTGGAGCAGCCGATCCAGTTGAAAGCGGAGCGCGGCTTCAAGAACGGCGTCGCGTCGATCGAGTTTCACATCGAACGCCAGGGGAAAAAGGAGAACATCATCGACGGGCAAGGCGGCTCCGTCGCCAACATCCTCTCGGTGGGCCTGCGGCTCCTGGCCTTGACCACACTCGACGAAAAGGAACACCGCCGGTTTCTCGTGCTCGACGAGCAGGACTGCTGGCTGCATCCGTCGCTGGTCCCGCGGCTGGTCGCGATCGTTCGCGAGGCCGGGAAAACCCTGGGGTTTCAGGTGCTGATGATCAGCCACCATGATTCGGCAATGTTCGAGCGGCATGCGGACAGGATTTATCAGTTGATGCCCACGACCGGCTCAACTGCTGGATCAGAGGAGGATCGTCTTCCTGGAGTCCCTGGTCCGCCTTGTGTGGAAGCCATCTTGAAATTTGGCGAAGTAAAATCGACAGGATCACCCGGGAGTTGATTCGCTTCCCCGTGGCATGGGCGGGACGCGCGGGACGCCCATGCCACGGGGAAGCGTCATCAGAAATCGTGCCTGCACGCAATTTCCAAGATCAGACGGTGGCGGACGCTCTGCCTCGCACGCGCGAGGTGATCCGCGCGGGCATGTTGGCCGGGCTCCACATCGGGGCGCAGGTGTACGTCTCGCAGCGAGGAAAAACGGTGGCGGATTTCGCCATCGGCGAGTCGCGGCCCGGCGTCCCGATGACGACCGACACGTTGATGATCTGGCTTTCCGCGAGCAAGCCGCTGACGGCCGTCGCAATCGGCCAGTTGTGGGAATTGGGACAGCTCGACATCGAAGACTCCGTGGCGCGGCACGTGCCAGAGTTTGGCGCGAACGGCAAGGATTCGGTCACGATCCGTCACCTGCTGACTCACACTGCTGGCATCCGCTGGCTGGACACGGGTTGGCCGCGGGCGCCTTGGGAGCAGATCATGGCGAAAATCTGTGCCATGCCGATGGAGCGGGATTGGATTCCGGGCGAAAAGGCCGGCTACCACGCGACGACAAGCTGGTTCATTCTCGGCGAGATCGTGCAGCGCCTCGGCGGGAGGCCGTTCAGCAGTTACATCCGCGAAGAAATCTGCCTGCCATTGGCGATGAACGATTCCTGGATCGGCATGCCGCCCGAGCGGTTCGACGAATACGGCGATCGTCTGGGGGTTTTGCAGCAGACGGAAAGCGGAACGCTCAAGCCGCTGGCTCCGTGGAACCTGCGTGAGGCCGTCATCCAACCCCGGCCCGCGGCCAACGCCCACGGCCCTATTCGCGAGCTCGGGCGGTTTTACGAAATGCTGTTGTCCGATGGTCAACTGGCCGGCGGACACCGCGTCCTGCTGCCCGAAACCGTGCAGGCGCTCGACATCGCGCCAGCGCGTCGGCATGTACGACCAGACCTTTCGCCATGTGATCGACTGGGGTCTCGGATTCATCATCAACTCCAACCGCCATGGGGCGGACACGGTGCCGTACGGCTTCGGCGTTGATGCCGGCGAATCGACCTTTGGACATAACGGCTTCCAGTCCTCGACGGCGTACGCCGATCCGGAACACCACTTGGTGGTCGCGGTGGTTTGCAACGGCGCGTGCGGCGACGCCGCCCACGACCGCCGGATGCGGGAGATCGATGCGGCGATTTATGAGGATGTGCGGGGAAGGCACGAAGGGACGGAGAGGGAAAGGCACGAAGGCACGGAGGCACGGAGGCACGAAGGGTAAGGAAGGGGGATTTGATAATAACTACTCCGCCGCGCAGCGTCCTTCCCTTCGTGCCTTCGTGCTTCGTGCCTTCGTGCCTTCGTGCCTTTTTCCCCCTGCTACCTTTCCCCCCGCCTTTTCCTCCCTGCCTCGCTGCCGTATCCTCGATCGCATGTCACACGCGATTCTCACCGCTCTTGGAACCGATCGCCCCGGCCTGGTGGATGAGGTCTCCCGATTCATCTTCGACAGCGGCGGCAACATCGAAGACAGCCGGATGGTCAACCTCCGCGGACAGTTCGCCATCATGCTGTTGGTGGCTGGCGCGGGCGATGCGCTTGGCAAATTGAAGGACGGCCTCGCCCGCTTCGCGCAGGCGAGCGGATTGCATGCCGAGCTGCGTTCAGTCAGCGACGCGCCGGCGGGCGCGGCCGGGGCGGCGCGGAGGTATCGGCTGGTTGCAACGGCGATCGATCAGCCGGGGATCGTTCATCGGGTTTCGCACACGCTGCGGCAGATGCTCGTCAATATCGAGAGCCTGGAAACACGCTTCACGCCGGCGCCCTATACCGGGGCGCCGCTGTTTGAAATGGAACTGACGCTTTCGGTTCCCAGCGCCGTTGCGGTCGTGCAGCTTCGCCAGAATCTGGCGGCAACGTGCGACGCCTTGAATGTGGATTGGGAGTTGCGCCCGCTGTGATGCTACCCCTCAGACTCAAGGAGGGCTATGCGGCCGCGCACGAGGCAGTTTCCGTGACAATCCGCACATCGACGCGCAGATTCAACAGCTCTTCCAGAAGACGAAACTTCTTGCGTCGCGTGTATACCCGGCAGGCTTTGGGGCTGGGGTCCTCGATGTGGCAGAGGATGCGCAGCTTTCCGCCATGCAGACTGAAATTGAGTTGCGGTGTTTCGGCGGATCGGCTGTCCAGCGCATCGGCGGCGCGGAGAAACGCCAGCAGCAGCGCGAGGCGCGCGTGCGGGTCGGAACGGCGGAGGATGCCGTCGCAGCCCCGATCGGGAACGCAGCCGCGATGATATCGCGTCAGGTAGGCGAGCCAGCGGCGTTCATCGTTGCTGAGGGGGAGTCTTGGCTCATGGAGCAACATCCGCGCGCCTGGCGGGGGTGGGTCTCATCGTCGATGCTCCGGCCGACATCGTGAACGACCGCGGCGAGCGCGAGGAGCCGAAGATCGGCCAAGGTCAGGCAATGGTAAGCGGATGTGACGCGGGCGAGAGCCTCGGCGGTGCGGGCGACGCGGTCTTCGTGCTCGATTGCTCCAAGCGAGTGCTGAGCCCAGCGCCGCACGGCCTGGTGTTTGGAAGAAACCATCTGGCGGAATTGCAACGTTGTGCTCATCTCAACGCCCTCGGCTTCCAGATCGGCCCAACCTGCCGATCAATTTATGAAGTCCGCGCTAAGAAGCGGTTTCAAGGTCCCCGATCAACCCATGCCGAGTTTGAGGTACTCCACAGCCTCGGATTTCCGACGATCGATCCGAGCCTTCGGAGTACCTCGACACGCGTGGGATTGTGAAACGGGCTCTAAGCTGCCAGCGCTCAATCGGCGCGCACTTCTCGCCTCATATCATCGCTCGCCCTAATGAAGATCGGATTAATATCACATTGGCGTGTAATGTGCTTCCGCCGAAAATTCGCAGCGGCTGCGGTGGGCCTACGCGATTTTCAGGATCGCGTGCTGTAGCTCTTTCCCCCTCTCCCATCCTGGCGGGCTCGCTGTTTCGCGGGAGGGTCGGAAAGGAATGAACTGACGCTTGCCACCCTGGCGGGTTTCCGCCATCGAACGCTTCGCGCGGCAAAGGCCTTACGCGCTGGTTGCGACATACGCGAGCAAGCCGATATAGCGGGCTCGTTTGATCGCGCGGGCAAGCATGCGCTGTTCCATGGCGTTGGCGCTGGTGCGCTTGCGGGCCTGGATCTTCCCATTGCCGCTGACCATCTTGCGCAGCGATTCGGTATCTTTATAGTCGATGTAGACCTTCCCCGAAGCGCTGGTGCGAGTCACCTTCACCTTGGGACGGTTAAATGTCTGAAACTTCTCGGCTTTTTCGCGGCGCTCGCGGGCGGATTCGGGTCTGGGCATAAGGGGGAGTATTCTAGCGAAGTCCGGGAGGGCTGCAAGGGGGAGGCGAAATTCCGAATTCGCTCACACCGCAATCCGCCCCGGCCCGGGGTCGCGGCGCTCCTTGCGACTGCGCTTTTCCTCGTACAGCAGCCGGTCGGCTTCCTGAACCAGAGAAGCGGGCGTGGCTTTGGCAAGATCCTTGATTGTCGCGACGCCAATCGAAAGGCGGGGCTTGGGGCTGACGCGCAAGGTCTGGGCCAATGCGTCCACCAGGGATGTCAGCCGGTCGCCCAACGCCGCCCCGGCCTCGGCATCAAACCCTTCCAGGACGACAATGAACTCGTCGCCGCCGTAGCGGAAAGCCACGTCGTTCTCGCGAATGGTTGATCGGATGATCTGCGCGACGTCACGCAGCAATTCGTCGCCGGCGGCATGCCCGAGGGTGTCGTTGAGCACCTTGAAGTTGTCGACATCCACCATCAGGAGACTGAGGTTGGAGGCGGAGACGCGGCAGCGCTCGACGATCGGAGGAAGGTGCTGATCCAGCAGCCTGCGGTTGTAGAGCCCGGTCATCGGATCGCGGATCGCCTGCTGGCGCAGCGAGCCGATGGTGCGCTCCAGCGCGCTGGTTCGGCTCGCGACTCGCTGCGGAAGCTCCGCTTCCATCGCCGAGACGGCAGCACGCTGCTGACGCAACTCGTGAAGCATTTCTTGCAGTTCGGCGGACAATGAGGCAAGCGAATCGTCGATCAGCTTCAACTCGTCGATGGGCAACTGTCCGGATCGCACGCGTGGCAGCATCTCGAGCAGCCGGCGCAGTTCCCGGGCAGTCACGCGCTCCCCGTGAAGTGATTTCCACGTAGCGGCGGCAACGGTTACCAGCACGAACAGGCCGCCGAGCGTCAGCACGCCGCGGTACGCAAGCTGCAGCGGCGTGCCGCCGGTGTTCGCGGGGGGATACAGAAACCAGGACAGCCCAATGCAGGCGACGATCGCGGTCATAACACCGAGCCACATCGGAAGCTGCCGCGGCGGCATCGCCCGCAGCCGCAGCGGCGGCACGTCAGGGCTGGGCCGGTCATCGGCTGCATCTCCGGCACTCTCATTCATTTCGGTCATTTCAGTTCTCTGTATCGGCACGCCCCGCCCCTCGCCAAATCCGGAAATTTCGCCGTCCGATAAATCGGTCCCCCAAAAGCTGTACCGGTTATGCCGGGCGTCGGTTCGCCCGATAGACGCGTTAACTGCATGATCTCTGACTCACACTACGATTTGGCGGTCATCGGGTCAGGCCCCGCCGGGCAAAAGGCCGCCCTCTGCGCCGCCAAGCTCAATAAACGCGTCGCCATCATCGAGCGAGTGATGAGCGTGGGCGGCGTCTGCATTCATACCGGAACGATCCCCAGCAAGGCTATTCGCGAAGCGGTGCTGCATCTGACCGGCATCCGCGAGCGTTCCGTCTATGGCGAGAGCTACTCGGTCAAGCAGGCGATCACGATGGAGGATCTGCTCTACCGCGCCCGGCACGTGGTGCGCACGGAAGTGGACGTCATCCGCAATCAGATGGCCCGCAACAACATCGTGCTGCTCTTCGGTGACGCGTCGTTTGTCGACCCGCATACGATCCGCATCGCGCAGGAGCACGACGTGCAGTCGATCCGGGCGGATCATGTCGTGATTGCCGTCGGCACCGAGCCGGCCCGACCGGCCGATGTTCCCTTCACCCACGACCGCGTGATCGACAGCACCGAGCTGCTGTCGCTGACCGCGCTGCCCAGGAGCATGACCATCGTCGGCGGCGGAGTCATCGGAACCGAATACGCCTGCATGATGGCGGCCGTCGGGGTCAAGGTGACGCTGGTTGATTCGCGGCCGCGCCTGCTTGAATTTATCGACGATGAGCTGGGCGAAACGCTTCAGTTTCGCATGCGCGACATGGGCATCCGCCTGCGGCTGGGAGAGTCAGTCTCGAAGATCGAGCTGACGCCCGATGGCGTGGAAGCGACACTGGCGAGCAACAAAACGATCAACACCCAGATGCTGCTGTACGCCATCGGACGGCAGGGTGCGACGGAAAAACTGAACCTGGCAGCCGCCGGCCTGGGCGCCGACAATCGCGGGAGGCTCAAGGTCAACGAATGGTACCAGACGGTGGTGCCCCACATTTATGCCGCCGGCGACGTGATCGGATTTCCGGCGCTGGCGGCAACAAGCATGGAACAGGGCCGCGTGGCGGCAAGCCACATCTTTCACCAGCTGGCAGAGCAGCCCTCGGCACTGTTCCCCTACGGCATCTATGCGATTCCGGAGATCAGCATGGTCGGCGCGACCGAGCAATCGCTGACCCAACAGGGACTGCCCTACGAAGTCGGCTTGGCCCGCTATCGCGAAATCGCCCGCGGGCAGCTCATCGCCGATCCGTTCGGCCTGCTCAAGCTGCTGTTCCACCCCCAAAGCCGCCGGCTGCTGGGGGTGCATGCAATCGGAACCGGCGCGACGGAATTGATTCACATCGGCCAAGCCGTAATGGCAGCGGGGATGCCGATTGACTACTTCATCGAGTCGATCTTCAATTACCCGACCCTCGCTGAGTGCTATAAGGTCGCCGCGCTGGACGGGATCAACCGCTGCCGGAGCAGCCGCGAGCTGATGGCGGAGCCTGAGACAAGTTCCGCGGTCAAAGCGGCATAAGCCCGCACAATTTTACCTCCGACCCCGGTTCACGTAGACTCTCCTCCTCGATTCTGAACCAGGAGACTAATGCGTCACGTGATTTCTGCGCTGGTGATCAATGAGCCGGGCGTCCTGGCGAATGTGGCCGGGATGTTTGCGGCCCGCGGCTTCAATATCGATTCGCTGGTGGTCGGACGCACGGAGAATCCCGAGCTGTCGCGGATGACCATCGTGGTCACCGCCGACGACAACACCCTCGACCAGGTCCGAAAACAGCTCACCAAGCTGATCCCCGTCGTGGAAGTCCGTGATTTCATGGGAACGGCATACGTCGAGCGCGATCTGGCGCTGATTACCGTCGGCGTCGGTCCCCAGCGCCGCAATGAAGTGATCGAAGTCGCTCATGTGTTCGGCGGCAAAGTCGTTGATGTCTCGGCCGAGACGCTCGTCGTCGAACTGACGGGAGCGGAAGACGAAGTCGATCGATTCATCGAGCTGATGAAAGCCTACGGAATCAAGGAACTGGCCCGCACCGGAGCCATCGCCATGCCCCGGGGGCTGCAGTTGGCCAAGGACGGCATCCACGCCCCCGCCGGCGGGAAGCGGACGCGCAGCCTTGATGCCCCGGCAGCGGCGGCGCTGCCTCCGAGCTAAGAGGATCATCCTCGCCATGACTATTCCCCTCTCCCGGCCGGATATCACGCAGCGAGAAATTGACGCGGTGGTGGACGTGCTGCATGGAAGCACGCTCTCGATCGGCCCGCGACTCGAGCAGTTCGAACGCGCCTGCGCCAGCTTTGCGGGCGACGTCATGGCATCGGCGTCTCTTCCGGCACAGCGGGGCTGCATTGCGCGATGCTGGCCGCGGGCATCGGCAGCGGAGACGAGATCATCACCACCCCCTTCTCTTTCGTCGCGTCGGCCAACTGCTGCCTGTTTGTCGATGCCAAACCCGTCTTTGTCGATATCGACCCCAAGACGCTGAACATGGACGTGAGCCAGGTCGCGGCGGCGGTCACCTCCAAGACGCGCGGGATCGTCGCGGTGGAAACCTTCGGACATCCCGGCGGGATGATCGAGCTGGAGCAGTTCGCTCATCAGCACGGGCTGAAGCTGATCGAAGACTCCTGCGAAGGCTTCGGCGGGCGCGTCGGAGAGCGGGCCATCGGGTCGTTCGGGCTGGCGTCGGTGTTCGGGTTCTATCCCAACAAGCAGATCACCACCGGCGAGGGGGGAATGATCGTCACCGATGACGACGAATGTGCCGCCGTTTGCCGCGCTTTGCGCAACCAGGGGCGCGAGGGAATGTCGTGGCTGGCCCACGAGCGGCTGGGGTACAACTACCGGATGAACGAGATTTCCGCAGCGCTGGGGGTGACGCAAGTCGCGCGGCTCGATGAAATTCTCGAATCGCGCCGCCGCGTCGCTCAGCAGTATATCGAGCGGCTGATGACCAACCGTTATCTGATTCTTCCGACGCTGCAGGACGACACGCAGTTGAGCTGGTTTGTCTTCGTCGTGCGTCTCAACGATCTGTTCGACGCCGACGATCGCGACGCGGTGATTCACGAGCTGCGCGCGGCGGGAATCGGATCGACCAATTATTTCCCGTCGATCCATTTGCAGCCCTACATGCGGAGAAAGTTCGATTTTCGCGTGGGCGCGTTTCCAGTTTGCGAATACGTTTCGGCGCGCACGATCGCGCTGCCGTTCTTCGGCGCCCTCACTTCGGTGCAGATCGAGCGGGTCTGCGACACCCTCGAGAAGATCATCGAGAAGCGCCTCGTCGGGCGCAAGCCCCGGTTCTGATCCGGGCTGGATGTCTCCCGCGGCCCGGGGCGATTGCCCACCGACTATTGCGAAAATAGAGTTCCCATTGAGAAAAAATTTATTGACGGAGTTTTTCGCGCGCACTAAATTTGTCCGTCATAGAAAGGAGGTACAAGCGCCATGGCAAAGAAAGCACCTGCTAAAAAGGCTCCTGCGAAGAAGCCTGCGAAGAAGACGACCAAGAAGAAGTAATTTCCACCGGCACGTGGCTCAAGCCGGCGGCCTTCTGGTCACACCTTGGATTTTTACCGTTCGGGCCTTGGCTCCAACTTAGGCCTCGAAACAAAAAGAAACCTTCCCAGCCACGGCGGAAGGTTTCTTTTTTTGGTACTCTCTTTCCAATGCGGGTCATCGCTCTGATGAATCAGAAAGGGGGCGTCGGAAAGACCACCACCACGGTGAATCTCGGCGCGGCCCTGGCCGAACAGGGGAGGCGCGTCTGCCTGATCGACATGGACCCGCAGGCGCACCTGACGATCAACTACGGCATCGAGCCCGCTCAGAAGCTTGCCAGCCTGTATGACGTGCTGATCGAGGAAACGGCCCTGCTGCAGGCGGTTCATCGGGTCGGCGAGAATCTCTGGCTGGTGCCCAGTTCGATCGATCTGGCCGCCGCGGAAATTGAGCTGGTCAGCGTGATCGGGCGCGAGTCACTCCTGAAAAACCGCCTCGAGGAGGCGAAGCACGACTTCGAGTTCATCCTGCTCGATTGCCCTCCGTCCCTGGGACTGCTGACGATCAATGCGCTTTCCGCGGCCGGCGAGGTGCTGATTCCCATGCAGCCGCACTTTCTGGCGATGCAGGGCGTCGCCAAGCTGCTGGAGACGGTCCACCTGGTGAATCGCCGGATGAATCCGCGGCTGAAGGTAAGCGGGATCGTGCTGACGATGTTCGATTCGCAGACGAAGCTGACGAGCGAAGTCGTCACCGAGCTTCAGGGCTTCCTCGAATCCGCGGCGGGCAAGCCGCTGCCCTGGGCCGGGGCAAGAATTCTCCAGAGCAAGATCCGCCGGAACATCAAGCTCGCCGAATGTCCCAGCTTCGGGCAGACCATCCTCGCCTACGGCCCCGCCAGCAACGGCGCCGCCGACTACCGGGCATTGGCCAGCGAGGTGATCGCGATGGACTTGCCTGCGCCACCGCCGCCGACCGTTTCGGTGACGTTGCCGCCGCTGGATCGGCTGGTCGAATCAGTTGGTTCTGGTGAAGTCGGCGTCGCTGACGCCAAGCCCGGATCCACGACACCGGCTGTAGAGGCCCCCATGCCAGTGTCTGGTGTCGTTGCTGTCGAAGCCGTGCGGTAAGCAGCCGCGCAAGGAAGGGTCCGGCAGACCGCAAACCACGCATTATGGCAGCATACCCGGCGGCAGCCCCATTTCGCCGGTCAGGCGCTGCATTTCCGCTTTCATCATTTCCCCCGCCCGCGCCTGCGCCGCGTTTACCGCGGCCACAATGAGGTCTTCGAGCATCTCCGTGTCGGCCGGATCGATTTTCGTCTTGTCGATGCGAATTCGCTTGAGTTCCAGCCGCCCGTTGACCGTCGCCTCCACGATGCCCGCGCCAGCGCCGGCGGTGACTTCACGCCGGCCCATCTCTTCCTGCATCGACTTCATCTTGTCCTGCACTTCGCGAGCCTTGGCCATCAGGCCCGGAAGATTGCCGAGGTTTTTGAATGCATCAAACATGGCACGTCCTATTCGATTTTGATGACCGTTGCTCCCAGCGTCTGCATAAGCGCCGCCACCAGCGGATCGCTCTGGCGTACTTGCTCGATCATTTCCGGAGTTACCGGCTCGACGCGCGCGGCGCAGCCGATTCCACGGCAGCCGCAACCCGCGCGGCGCAGCACGCGAAGCTCCCCCATTTGCCGCCGAAACCGGCGCCGCAGCCGCGGCCGTCTCCGGCTCCACTTCAAACAGGATGCCAACGGGCTGGCCCAGCACCCTGCTCAGCCCGTCGCGAACGAGCTCTTTTTTCCCGTTGCGATCCAGCATTTTGACAAACGTCTCATGCTGCGATCCATATCGCACGATCGCCCGCCCGTCGTCGATGCTTGCCAGCTTTCCCGGCGACAGAAGTGACTGCAGCCCGTGCCCATGACCGGCAAGAAGATTCAGCATCGCTCGCCAGACCGCTGGCAGATTGGAAGGATCGACCGGCTCCACATTTGGAGCTTCGCTGCCCGCGGGGATCTCCCCGCCGCTTGCGGGTTCGCCACTCGCCACCACCGCCCCCAGGCTGATCGAAGCGCCCTCCGCTGTCCCCGCCCCTCCCGCGGCCATGAGCGGACTCTGCGCCTTCGCGTCCGCCCCCGCGTGATCGAGCGGCCCCGCAAGCGGCTCTGCCGCCGCATCAATGAACGGGCTCGCCGACGACGCTGCCTCCGGGCGCGCATTACCAGGCGGAACCTTCGCCGCGACTCCCGTGGCGGCCCGTCCTACTGCCGGCCCGACCCTATCGTTTTTTTTTTGCGGCTCGCCCGGCCCCGCGCCGCCGTCCAAACGAGAGAGCAACTCGCCGATGGATGAGAATTGATCCGACAACGCCATGCGTACCAGCGTCGCGTCGAGCAGCGCCCGGCCCGCCTGCGATTGGCGGATCTGCCGGCGCAACTCTTCGAGAATGGTAATGTCCTGCGTGAGCGCGATGGGATCGAAGCGTTCCGTCTGGCTGGTGAGATCCTTCATCGCCAGCCCGGGCGCTTCGACCAGTTCCGAGTCCGGCCCGCAGGTGCGGATAATCAGCAGGTTGCGCAGGTGATCGACCAGCGCCCCCAGGAGCGAATCAACGGACAATCCCGAGTCGATCAACGAGCTTGCCTGTCCCAGCGTTGCCTTGACGTCACCCCCGGCGATCGCGCCGGCCAGATCGAACATCCGCTGGCTCTTGGGCAATCCGAGCAGCCGCTCCACCAGTTCCATGTCCAGATGCTTCTCGCCGACGCTGAGCATCCGGTCGAGCAGCGAAAGGGCGTCGCGCATCGATCCGGCGCCGGCCTTGGCCAGCAGCATCAACGCATCGTCGTCCGCCTTGATCTTCTCCTTCTTGCAGATTTCCTGCAGATGCCCGGCGATTTCCCGCGCCGATGTTGCGGAAGTCATACCGCTGGCAGCGCGACAGAATCGTCGGCAGGATTTTCTCGGCTTCCGTCGTCGCGAGAATGAATTTCACGTGACTCGGCGGCTCTTCCAGCACCTTCAGCAATGCGTTGAAGGCGTCTTTCGAGAGGCCATGCACCTCGTCGATAATGTAGACTTTGAACCGCGAGCGGGCCGGACTGAATTGCGCGTTGCTGATCAGATCGCGGATGTTGTCAATGCCGCGGTTGGACGCCGCGTCGATTTCGATCACGTCGAGGTCTTCGCCGCGCGCGATCGCCAGGCAGGAATTGCACTTCCCGCAAGGGGAGGACGTCGGCTCCGCATGCGCATCGCAATTGAGCGCCTTGGCCAGGATGCGCGCCATCGATGTCTTGCCCACCCCGCGCGTCCCGCAGAACAGGTACGCATGCGCCACCCGCCCCGAATCGATCGCTTTTTTCAGCGTCTGCGCAACGTGATCCTGCCCGATGACATCATCGAACGTCGCGGAACGGTATCGGCGGGCTAGAACGGTATAGGCCATAGCGCATGCATTCCCAGATTACGTTGAAGTGTAGCGACCCGGAAAGCGAATCGCGATACTTGATCGCAGAGCGAAATCCTTAGGCAGAGATAGAAAGTCATTCAGCCTGCGGCGGCTTCGCAAACGCCCGCAGCGCCTCTCGCCAAGGCCGCATTGATCGGCCGATGGTCTTTGCGAACTTCTCAGTGTCGAGCACGCTGTACGCCGGACGAATCGCTTGTCCTGGCCGCTTTGCCCGCCATTCCTCGGTGCTGATGGGGCGCACGGGATGGGAAATCTGAAAAGCTTCGAGCGTCGCAACCGCCAGATCGAACCAACTCGCCGGCTCGCTGTTTACAACGTGAAACAGCCCCGTCACATCGCGCTCCAGCAAATCGAACGTCGCCTCCGCCAAATCATTGGTGAACGTGGGCGAGCCGATCTGGTCGTTGACGATCGAGAGCGGCACGCCTTTGCGGGCCAGTTCAATCATCGTGCGCGGGAAGCTGACGCCGTCAGGGCCGTAGAGCCAGGCGGTGCGAAGCAGCAGCCAGTTGCCGCCAGGGTTCGCGAGCAACGCCGACTCCCCAAGGAATTTCGACCGGCCGTAAGCGGAAAGCGGATTGGCCGGGTCATCTTCGCGGTAGGGGCGCTGCGAAGCTCCGTCGAAGACAAAGTCGCTCCCAAGGTGGACGAGCTTGGCGCCGGCTTCTTCGGATCTGCGCAAGAGATGTTGGAGCGCACGGCCGTTCACCGCATCAGCGTATTGCGATTCGGTTTCGCATGCGTCCACTTTCGTGAACGCCGCGCAGTTCAGCACGATCTTCGGTTGATATTCGCCAAATGCGCGATCGACCTGCTCCGGCTTCGTGATCTCGCACTGAGCACGCGTGAGCAGAATCGGCTCAAGTCCGCGCGATGTCAGCGTGCGCGACAGGGCATGGGCGAGCATTCCATTTGCGCCGACGAGCAGAATTGGCGTGTTGCCAGAATTCAGCGATGCCCGCTCTTTCCCCCTCCCCTGGTACTCCGGGGGAGGGTTGGGGTGGGGGCCGACGCGAGGGAAGCCCCCACCTCGATCCTCCGCCGGTGTACCAGGGGAGGAGGAAACAGTCGTCCGGTTTGATCTATCTCCCAAGCTCCCGTCCGGCATACTGACTCTCGTAATACTTGAGGTATTCTCCGCTCTTAATGGCCTGCCACCACGGCGCGTTTGCGAGGTACCATTGAATCGTCGCATGCATCGCCTCCTCAAACTTGAACCGCGGCGACCAGCCCAGTTCCTCGCGGATCTTCGACGCGTCAATCGCATACCGGCGGTCGTGGCCCGCCCGGTCTTTCACGTATTGCACGCTCTGTTCCCAGCTCTTGCCCATCTCCAGAAGAATCGTTTCGGTCATCTTCCGATTGGTGATCTCATTTCCGCCGCCGATGTTGTAGACGTCGCCCGGCGTGCCGCGATTCAGCACGGCCAAAACCGCCTCGCAATGATCCTCGACGTAGAGCCAGTCCCGCACATTTAACCCATCGCCGTAGAGCGGCACTGTCTTGTCCTCGAGCAGATTGGTGACGAAGAGGGGGATCAGCTTTTCAGGAAATTGATACGGTCCATAGTTGTTGGAGCAGCGCGTCGTGAGAACCGGCATGCCAAACGTGTGAAAATAGGATCGCACGAGACAATCCGCCGCCGCTTTGCTCGCGCTGTACGGGCTGTTGGGTTGGAGCGGCGTCTGCTCGGTGAACTTCAAATCCGGGCGATTCTCCGGAAGCGAGCCATATACTTCGTCCGTGCTCACCTGCACAAATCGGCGTGCGCCCTTTGCCCGCGCCACATCGAGCAGCACTTGCGTTCCGACGATGTTGGTCGTCACAAACGGCGCGGAAGAGAGAATGCTCCGGTCCACATGGCTCTCCGCCGCGAAATTGACCACTTCCCTGACGTTGTATTTTTCCCAGACCTCCGTCACGGCGCTGCCGTCGCAGATGTCAGCCTTGATAAACACCAGTCGCGGATCGCTCAGCAGGTCGTGCAGGTTGGCCAGGTTCCCGGCGTAGGTGAGCTTGTCAAACGCGATGAGTTTGAGGTCGTCGCTGCCGCGCAGCAGGAGCCGGGCAAAGTTCGATCCGATAAACCCCGCCGCCCCGGTGACTAAAATAGTTCGTTTCGTCGCGCCCATAAACCTTTCGTTTAGAGCTGGTTTCATTACTCCCTCTTCCGGTAATCCGGGAGAGGGGGTACATCCCTGGAAATTCTAAAAGCGGCCCCTCAACGGCGGTGTTCAGTCGCAACGCCTTTCTCGCATTCCCCTAGAACAGATCGGCCGCATCCGCCAGCAGCGGATGCCGGCGGTCGCGCTCGGAAAGTATCGCCGTCCGCGAATTCACGCCCCAGTCGATCTTCATCGCCGGGTCATCCCAGCGAATTCCCCGGTCGCAATCGGGCGCGTAATAACTCGACACCTTGTACGACAGCATCGTGTTGGCTTCGAGCGTAACGAACCCATGGGCAAATCCGGCCGGAATAAACATCTGCCGGCCCTCCTTCGAATTGAGTTCCAGGCTCACATGCTCTCCAAACGTCGGCGAGCTTCTGCGAATATCCACGGCAACGTCGAGGATGGCCCCGCTGACCACCCGGATGAGCTTCGCCTGTGCCGCCGGCGCAATCTGGTAGTGCAGGCCGCGCACGACCCCCTTTTCCACGGAGAGCGATTCATTGTCCTGCACAAAAGCGACATGAATCCCCGCCGCCCGGAGCAACCGTTCGCTGTACGTCTCGCTGAAATACCCGCGCACATCGGAGATGCGGCGCGGCTCCAGGATCTTCACGTCAGTAATCTTGCTGTCGACAATCTGCATACCGTCCGTTGTTCACCGCGCCCGATTTAAAAGCGACCCCAAAGGTCCCGATGATAATCCAATCGCCGCGGTTAACTTCCCACCAAAACCCGTCTGACGTCGCCTTTTAACAAAGATCCTACTTCCTTCCCTCCGTGCCTCCGTGCCTTCGTGCCTCCGTGCCTGCTTCTTCCCGTGCCTCCGTGCCTGCTCCCCCAAGTGCCTTCGTGCCTCCCCCCTCCTTATTCGCTCCCGACTCCGCCACCCTATTGCACGCCTTCAGGTAAAAGTCGATGTTTTCGCCGGCGTCCGCCCACCACCCGTTCAGCTTGTCGGCGGTCATCTCGCCGCGCTGGATATACGCGTTGTTCACGTCCGTGATCTCCAGTTCGTTTCGTGCCGACGGCTTGAGCGTGCGCACGATCTCGAACACCTTCCCATCGAAAAAATAAATCCCGATCACCGCCCAGTTGCTCTTGGGCTCCTTCGGCTTCTCGACAATCCGGGCAACCGCCTCCCCCTTCATCTCCGCGATCCCGTAGGCGGAAGGATTCTCCACCTGCGACAGCAGAATTTTCGCGCCAATCTTCTGCTCCGCGAACCGCTGCGCGCAGTCGTTGATGGCGTATTCAACGATGTTATCTCCAAGAATCAGACAAATCGGCTCTCCCTCGGCAAAGTGCTCCGCCAGCGAAAGTGCCTCGGCGATTCCTCCAGCCTTTTCCTGATACGTGTAGTTGAGATTCTTCAGCCCAAACTCCCGCCCGTTGCCGAGCAGGCGGATGAAATCACCGCTGTTGTTGCCGCCCGTCACCAGCAGCACCTGTTCGATGCCAGCCCGCACCATGCACTCGACGGGGTAATAGATCATCGGCTTGTTATAGACCGGCAGCAGATGTTTGTTGGTCACCTTGGTCAGCGGAAAAAGCCGCGACCCCGTACCTCCCGCCAGAATAACGCCCTTCATCGCGCGCCTCGCATTCGTGCCGCCCCGGATCTCCTCCCTGAACATATCGGCCCGGCGCTGCTGCGCAAGCGCGCCTGCGCGGTGTTAAGCCCCCCCGCGCGGGAAACGTGATTTTCCCGACAATCTGCTACTCTTTCAGGCGGGCCGATTCCAGCAGGAATCTCCCGCCTGACGCATGCTCTTCTCATCCGTCGAATTCATCTTCGTCTTCCTGCCGATCACGGGCCTGTTGTTTGCGCTGATGCGGCGCTTCGCCGGCGTGGGCGCGGCACTGGGAATTCTCACCGCCGCCTCGATTGTCTTCTATGGCGTCTGGCGCCCGCGGGATATACCTCTGCTGCTGTCATCGATCGTCATTAACTGGATTCTTTCGCGATACGTGGAGCGCGGCCGGTATTTTGCCAAGGCTGCGCTGTGCGTTGGAGTGGCCGGCAACGTCGCCCTGCTGTTCTGGTTTAAGTATGCCGTATTCGCGTCCTCCGTCGCTGCTCAAGTGGGGATCATGAGCCATCCACTGGCTGCCAAAATGCTCCCGCTGGGGATTTCGTTTTTCACGTTCGTGCAGATCGCATATCTCATCGACCGCTACAAAAGGGCCGCGCCTCTGGCGGGGTTCTGGCGATATCTGCTGTTCGTCAGCTTCTTCCCGCATCTGATTGCCGGGCCGATCGTGCATCACGCCTCGATGATGCCGCAACTGGAGCAACCCAGGCCCACCGCCCAGACGTTGTCGCTCGCGCTGTTCATTTTTTCCGTCGGTCTGGCAAAGAAGACGCTGCTGGCCGATTCGCTGGGCAAAGTTTCCGACGCCGGCTTCGATCCCGCCGCCGTGCATTCACTCGCCACGCTCAACGCCTGGGCGGTCGTCATCTGCTACACCATGCAGCTTTACTTCGATTTCTCCGGCTACTCCGACATGGCCGTCGGTCTGGCCCTCATGTTCGGCGTCCAATTCCCCTGGAACTTTCTGTCCCCCTACAAATCGACCAGCATCAGCCAGTTCTGGCGCAACTGGCACATCACGCTGAGCAACTTTCTGAAAGATTATATTTACATCCCCCTCGGCGGGTCTCGTGTCAGCAAGCCGCGGAATACCGCGAATCTGCTGGTGACCATGCTGATCGGCGGGATGTGGCACGGAGCGGGATGGACCTTCGTTCTCTGGGGAGGAGTGCACGGAATCGCATTGGTGATCAACCACCGCTGGTCCGCCGCCAGACGCACGATGCCGGCGCTTCCGGGCTGGCTGCTGACTACTGCTACCGTGGTCGGCGGCTGGGTTCTGTTCCGCGCAAAATCCTTCAGCGACGCGGCTGGCGTCTACCGTTCGATGCTGGGACTCAACATCGGCCGTCGCATGGCTTACGACCCTGTCCTCGTTACCGCGCTGCCGTATTTGCTCATCGCAATCATCATCGCCCTGGCGCTGCCCAACACTCGGGAATTGAGCCGGCGCTTCCGTCCAACGTTGCCGTGGGCGCTGGGCGCTGCGCGCTGATGAGCCTGAGCATGCTGTTCACCCTCGGCACCGTCGCTCCTCCTGAATTTCTATACTACCGGTTTTGACCCCATATGAGACCCGCCGAGCCACCGCGACCCTTGCCGAAGATTCAGCAACCGGATCATCCCCCGGTCGTCCCTGGTACGCGTCGCCAGGCCATGCTCTTTAATGTCGCAGTCGTCTTTGCCGCATTGTCACCTCTGATCCTTGGATTCGAAATTGGCAAGCGCGTGCCTCCCCCGCCCGCATTGGATTGGACGCTGGCGCTCGATTCCAGAACCGCCGCCGTCGCCCAGCGGATTCACCAGCACAAGATCATTTTCATCGGCGGCAGCAACATCCGCTTCGGCGTCGATGCACCCCGGATGACGCGCGACCTTGGAGTGCCCGTCATCAACTACGGCCTCCATGCCGGCCTGGGCGCCGATGTCATCGCCGGCCGCGCCCTGGAATGCGTCAGCCCGGGCGATATCGTCGTCTACTCCCCTGAGCTCTCTCATTTCCACAGAAACGCCTCAAACGATCGCAACGACGACCTGCGCCTCGAATTTCTCACCGCGCATCCCAACGCCATCCAACAAACGCCGGAGGTGTTCTTCACGACTCGATGGTGGAGAGCCCGCTATCGATCGAGTCGCATTCGCACGTTGTTGGAGGCTAACGCCACCTATCGGCTCCAGAGAGCCTTCGGCACCGTTCCGAGCAACGGCGTCGTCGATCGATTCTTTGGCCCAAGGGTTGCCCGCGCATTTGGAATAAAGGCTCCGCCGCAGGCCCCGGCCCCCGCGGGACAACGTGCGGCTGCGGACGGCTCAGAACCCCGAAACGGGAAAACCCCCTATACACTTGATGCGATCGACGCCGACGGCAATATCCTCTTCCCGCGGCCCGGTTCCCTTAGCTACGCATCATGGCAACTCAGCAACCCAGACGAGCACAATCCCGCGGCCATGGATCCGATTGACAGCCGTGGCGGAACCGCTTTCTCGCTGCTGAAGGACGCCTGCGCCGCGCGGAACTGCACCCTGTGCGTCATGCCTCCCCTTCGGCTCAGCGTCCCCCAATTCGATCAACCGGCACTGCTCAAGATGGAGCAGACGTTTATTGACTACGCAACGCGGAACGGCGCCATCGAACTCCTCCAGCCCGGCGAAAATGTTCTGCCGCGCGAGTACGGCTACGACACCGACTATCACCTGAACGACGTCGGCGTGAAGATCATGGAACCGCGCCTCGTAGCGGCGCTGCGATCGGTAGAGAATTACATCCGCTACGTCCGCGCCACATATTCCGGCGCAAAATGACATCAGGCACTCGTCTTCGAGTCCGAATCCTTTAATTAGCTGCCTCGCTCGCGGGGCGTGCCCAGCCGCGAATATCAGAAAGCACCCGTGGATGAGCTGCGTAATCTCGCCCGGCACTTGAAAATTTTCCCCTTGCAATTATTTAACTTATAGGTTAAATAACACGAATGTTAATTGAAGAGCCCCCGGATCTCGACCGCACCTTCGCCGCGTTGGCGGACCCAACTCGGCGTGAGATCCTCCAGGTGCTGGCCGCGGGAGAAGTCGCCGCGGGGACGCTCGCGGCGAGGTTCCCGATTTCCGCCCCTGCTGTCTCCCGGCACCTGCGGGTCCTCGAAGACGCCGGCCTGATCGCCCGGCGCATCGACGGCAAGCACCGCCGTTGCCGGCTTGAGACCCAGGCATTGCAGTCCGCCCAGCAGTGGCTCGAGTTCTATCGCGGGTTCTGGTCCGGGAGCCTTCAACAGTTGGCGGATCATTTCGATCCGCCTGCACAACCTCAAATCCCTCTCAGGAGAAATCATGGTCATGGCAAACGCAAGTGAAACGGAACTCAAGCTCACCCTCACGCAGCACGTGAAGGCGCCCCCGCATGCGGTGTTCGCCGCATGGCTCGACCCGAAGCTGCTGTGCAAGTGGATCGGGCCCAGGGAATGGGTGGAATCGTGCGAGGCGACGCTGCTCGAGCCGCGCGTCGGCGGGCGCTACCATCTTCGCACGCACACCAGGGCAGTCGCGGGGCGGGAGCCGTGCAGCGGGGGAGTCAGCGGCGTCTATCGCCGGATCGACCGGCACACCCACCTCTCATTCACCTGGATTCGCGACGGCGAAGAGGTCGAAACGCTCGTCACGGTTCTGTTCGAGCCGGCCGATGCGGGGACGCTGGTGACGCTCACCCATGAAGGCTTCAGTTCAGAACAGGCCCGCGATCAGCATCTGGCCGGGTGGGGCGGGTCGCTGCCGCAATTGGCCGACCTGCTCGAACTGCGGCTCACGCTCAAGCAGCAGGTCAACGCCTCGCCGCAGCGGGTGTTCGACGCATTGCTCGACCCGAAGCTGGTCTGCCAATGGATGGGCCCGCGCATCATGGTGAAAACGTGCGACGTGATGTTGATGGAGCCGCACATCGGCGGCCGTTACCGCATCAAAATGGAAAAGCGGCCCGATGCTCCAACCGGCCCCGGAACCCTCTTCGTCGCCGGCGCCTACCAGGAGATCGATCGGCCCAACCGCCTGGTCTATTCGTGGATGTGGGAAGACCAGAACCACGAATCGCGCGTGACGTTCGAACTCACCGCCCGCGCCGGCGGCACCGAAGTCACTTTGATCCACGACGGCTTTGCCAACGTCGAAAGCAAGCAGGGCCACGAACGCGGCTGGACCGCGTCGCTGCAGCAACTGGCAGCGGTGCTGCAAACATCCGCCGGAGATTGAGGGTCCGTTGGGTGTGCCCAGATTTTGCGATAAGCGTTCCGTCTCTCTGAGTGCAGCCGCCGAGTTTGCTCGCGGGATTTTGTGCCGCTCGGACAACCGCGAGCAAAGCTCGACGGCTGCACGGGGGAGGGACGCAGAACGCTGGGCACACCCCGATTTATTCGACGACCGGCAGGGCCGCGCCTGTCGGGCCGCGCGGGGAGTTTCAGACAGGGCTTGGTCCAACGCGGGCGCAGAGTAATCGCACCCGTGGGAAAGGGCGTCAGAGCCGCGGCAGCACGGAGCCGAGCGACTTTGTCGCCGGGCTGCTCTCGAACAGGAAGAGTTTCAGCCACGGTTCGCGCGGATGGGCGCGGATGGGATGCGAGCTCGACCGGCTTGATCTGCTGACCGCAAGTCGCGGCTCTGCAGAGTCAATGATAAGCTCTCACCATAGAGGTGGTCGCCATGCCCATCCATGATTGGACTCGAGCGCCGTTAGGTTATTTTCATCACTTCCACCAGCATTGGACCGGCGCGATCTGCGACGCATTCAATGCAGGCTTGCTCCCCAAGGGCATCTTTGCTCTTGTCGAACCGTACTCCCGTACCATGGTGCCCGACGTCCTCGCTTTAGAGACACAACCCCTGCAAGATCGCGAGTGGTCCAGATCTCCCGGTGGCGTGGCGCTGGCGACCGAACCACCCAAGACCCGCTTCGTCTCGAATCTCGATCCCCATGCCGGAGCTCTACGCATGAATTGAGTGGCCCTCTTCCGCGACTGAGGCCGCCGTGGATTGATTGATGCCCAGGTGAAACAGGAAAATGCGAAGGCGTCCGGGGTGGTCGGGCATCTCTGTCTAAATGACGTGCGCGATCCCGCCCGTTCCGCAGGTACCGAGAAATGCAGAACACGAATCGACACGAATTTCGCAAGAATCTTCACGAAACAGATTTCCCCGCGTTTATTCGTGAGGATTCGTGCCCATTGGCGCAGATTCGTGTTCCCTGTTCATGGATTCGCGCGGCACCTGGCAGATCGTTCGGGAGAGATGGAGCAGCACCCGTTTTGGCAATGCCGGGTTAAGCGTCACGACCTGATCGTCGTAACCGTTCGCGGTAATTGTGAGCGGAATCTGAACATTCCACGTGACCTCAACTTCGCCGGGTTGAGTCGACGAGCTTGTTCCGGAACTGAGGACGGCACATGGATCTTCGATGTCCTGCCGCCAGGTCGCCTCGATCGGGACGCGCTGGCCGGTTGCGGTGTCTGCTGCGCTCAAAATAACCGTCCGCGTCCGGTTTCTCCACGCGTGCGTCGGCGACTCCAGCACTGACAACGCAAGAAATACAAAGATCAGCCCAAACAGCAGCGCGCACGTCAGCGCGACGAACAAGATGCGCTGAGGCCAACTCCTCCGCTCGGGTCCATTCGGCCCTCGAGCCCGCGCCCGGCGTCTCCCGAGGTTCAAAAGCCGAATGGCTGCCGCGACAAGCCAAATCAGCAGTAGGAGAATTCCAACGACGCCGCAGAGCGGCGCTAGGCCTTCCGCGGGAGCGCCCTGCGCCAGTATCATAAAGCTCCGAGAGGATTTGCCCGGCCGCTTACCATCGAAAAGTTTGGCTCGATATCCTACTGGCAATCTGGATTGCGTGACGCCGGGGCGCGTACGTCTGCTGCATTTCCGCAGGCAAGCGACCGGTGATATCACTTGTAGCGTGTGCGCACCATCGCCAACAACCAAAGGTGGGAAGTGAACGATCCCCTCCTCCGCGACCCGCCGAGCGTATTGAACGTCGTCAATCCCCGCTTCCTCCGCTCGCGTCTGCGTGGCCCGGAGTGGATGGACGAACCGGGCACGGACGCGGAGCAACTTCGCCAGAGCCTGCGATATCTTCGGCGGATTAACGGAGTGCTCGGGTATACGCGATCGACGCTGAGCCATCTCGCGCGATTCAGCCGAAGTTGGAAGCCCGGCGAGACGATTCGGATTCTCGACATTGCCACCGGCTCGGCGGATGTCCCGCGGGCGATGTTGAAGTGGGCTGTGCGGCGCGGGTTTGACGTGCGAGTCGTGGGTGTCGATCTGCACGCCAAGACGGCGGGGGCCGCCGGATCGAACGATAGTGTTCGGATCGTGCAGGCAAACGCAATGTGCCTCCCTTTCGCGGACGGCAGCTTCGATTACGCGACGACCTCGCTGTTCCTGCATCATCTCGATGAGGCGGACGTTGTGACTGTGCTGGCGGAGATGGGGCGAGTTGCGCGGCGGGGTGTCATTGTGGGGGATCTGCTTCGGCATCGCCGGGCGTACTTCTGGGTGAACGTGCTGACCAGCCTGGCGAATCCGATGGTCCGCCACGACGGACGGATCAGCGTGGCGCAGGCACTCAGAAAAGAGGAAATCATCGCGCTGCGCGATCAGGCCGGGATCTCGTTTGCGACGTATCACCGGCACTTTGGGCACCGGTTTGTGCTGGCGGGGGAGAAGAGCCGCGAAGGCGCGAAGTAGCGAAGACAGAAGCGAAGAAGAGAAAGCGGGTGGAGCCTGTTGGTGCGACCCGCAGATGCTCGTCATTGTCGACGCAACCAGCACGGGCAAGATGCCCGTGCCACGGCAACGCCGCTGCGGCAGTGCGACTCATCCTGTGAGAGTTGATACGCTTCCCCGTGGCACGCGTGCCACGGCAACGGGCCGCGGGCCCAGCGCGTCACGCACGGTTTGCACTCCCCCGGCTTCGCGTTTGTCTTCGCTGCTTCGCGCCTTCGGCTCTTCAATTTCGAATTCAATGCGAATGATGAATTGTCAGCCGGAGTTTCGTAGCATCAGGCCATGAACGTAGCGAATGCGCGTGACAGCCGGGCATTTTTCAAAGTGCTTCAGACCTCCAAAAAGAGCCAGACGGCTACGATGACGCTGGCCCCCGGAAAGTCGAGCGGACCGAAGGGCAACGAGCATCCGCAAAGCGAACAGGTGCTGTTGGTGCTCGAAGGGGAAGTGCTCGCGGAAATCGGCAAGGAGAAGCTGACGCTGCGAAAAGGGGACGTGGTGATCGTTCCGCCCCGGGTTCCGCACCGGTTCGTGAACAAGGCAGCTTCGCCGGCGGTCACGTTCAACGTTTATGCGCCGCCGGCCTATGATGCCGACGAGGCATAACCCGGCGGTGACGTGCGGCGCTGTAGCTTGGGTCGGAGACCGCGGACAGCGTCAGCGACGCCGACTGCGTGGGAATCACACCGAGCGATTCATGGTTGCCGCAAGGTGGTGTAGTTTTCACGGGGGCTGGCGCGGAGATCTTCATGAAACATCTATGGTCGACGGGGTTGTTTTGTCTGCTTGCCGTGGCGGCGGGGTGCGCCAGCGACAAGAAGGTGCAGTTGCAGGCGGATCAGTTTGACGGCAGTCTGCATCCGGCCGAGGTGGTGCAGTCGGACGTCAACGCCTACTTCACCGCGATCGGCCGGCGGGTGCAGGCGGCGGCGAAGATCGCCGACGCACAGCACTACGGGCCCAAAAGTCATTTTGTCAAAGACGAGAGCGATCAGTGGATGTTCTCCGACAAGGTGCAGTTTCACCTGGTGAACAGCAAAACGCTCAACGCCTTCACGACCGGCGGATACCACGTCTACGTCTACAACGAGCTGTTCCAGCAGACCAAAAGCGAAGATGAACTGGCCGCGGTGATCGCGCACGAGTTCGGCCATATCTATGCCCGCCACGTCCACAAGGGAATGAACCGCAGCATGGCGGCAATGGGAATTGAAGGCATCGCCGGCGCCGCGGGATACGTTGCCGGGGGAAGCGACAACGGCGCGGCGTACGCGAAGGGCGGCGCCAGCGCCGGCGCGATGGCGGCGCAGTTTGTCAACATGGGCTTCACCCGCGGCGACGAAGCGCAAGCCGACGAGCTGGGATTCCATTTCTACGTGATCGCCGGCTGGGACCCGACGCACTTCGGCGATTTCTTCAAGCACATGATCGCCGCCGGCTACGACAAGACGCCGGCGATCGAGAGCGATCATCCCACGCTCGCCAGCCGGGTGAAGGCCACCGATCAGCGCGTCGCTGCGCTGGGCGCCAACGCAACGGCGCACGTGATCGCGAATATCGCCACTCCCGATCAGTTCCGGCAATATCAGCAGCTTGCGGTCACCTCCGGCAAGAGCATTCCCGACGATCAAACGGCCCTCAAGGCCAAGCAGATGCTTCAGGCGCTGCCGCGGAGTTGCTGGGTGCCGTATGAACCGGAAGATCGGAAGAGCGCGCTGGATGAGTTGCTCGCGGAACTGCATGGGAAGCCGGAGCCGGGGCAGTAAGTGCTCGTGTTTTGGTACGTATTGCGCGATCGAGGAATGGAGCAGCTCGACGACGGCGGTCATGTCATATGATGCGGCAATGCCGGCGTCTACCGGGGGTGGAGTATTTCTGTTTCTAGGCGGACACGTTGAATTGGTGCCCAACCCCGCAGCCCAGAAAATTCCTGCCGCGCTGGCGGCGGGACCGGTTGCGTGGACCTCTTCGGGTGGTACAACGCGGCCGTCAACGCGTCGGACATCGACTCCGTGAATCGAGGTTTTATTTTCGCTGCAACAATCGCGGTGCGATGGTCTGTTATCAATAGCCCGCCACCGCGGACTTGCGGGAGAGGCTTCGGGTTGGCGGGGCTCTTTCATTGCTCGCTTCGCGGGTCGCCAGCGCGGCTTTATCATCATCCATCTTATCGATCCCGGCCGGCGTGCTTGCGAGTCTGTCAGGAGGTGTGGAAAGCCAGACGCTTCCCTTTCACTAAACGTTGATCCTTCTCAATCCGCCGTTGTCCCGCGTACGGCCAAACCGAAGGAGTCCATCATGGACGCCGTATCCGCTTCTGTGCGCGCGCGGCTTTCCCGGGCGCTGGCGACGTTTCTTTTTCATCACAATCCTTTCTATCTGCTCAGTGCACTCTGCATGATCGCCGGGTGTTACGCGCTCAATGGCGATCTGGGCCTGCGGGCGGGCGAGTTGCCGCGGCTGCTGGTGCTGGTGGTCACGCTGAATCTGTATGAGGTGCTGCTGATCGCGTTGGGGCTGTATCTGATCCGCGACCGGGGAATCGAACGCGACGGGCGGACGCTGCTGCTGCTCGAAGCGCCATTCCTTGTCGATCTGGCGTTTCTCAACGCCGAGATGGCGCAGACGCGCGGGCCGACGGCGCTGATCCTGAATGGGCTGGTATTTGTTCTGGCTCTCCTGAAGGTCGCGGTCATCTTTCGCGTGCTCTATCGCGAATTCCCGGCGAGGGTCTTCAAATTCGTGGCGGCGGAGCTGCTTGTGCTGTTCGGACTTCCCAGCGTCTTCAAAGCCGTGGCACACGCGGGGGTGCCGAGTTTTCAGCAGTTTTATACTGCATGGGTGGTCATCGCGCTGTTGCCGGTGTTGTACGAAGTGCAACTGTGGCTTGCGGAGCGCTTCCAGAGGGGTCGGTCCGCTGAATTGGACGCGCCGCGCCGGCAGTTCATCCTGCGGCTGTATATGGTGCTGCCGTTCGTGTCACTGGTGGCACATCTGGGAATGCTGCACTGGGTTTACAACGCCCGCTTTTATCTTGGTGAGGGCGCGTTGGTGCTGTTGGGCGTGTCGCTGCCACTGGCGCGCGTGCGGATCGCTGACCCGCAGCTTCGCGGGATGTTCAAGACGGCGCGGCTGGGACTGCCAGTCCTGGCGATCGCAATGACATTGGCGGACCCCGCACCTCTGTATCTGCAGATCGGAGCGAGGACGCCGCTAACCTCGGCCATGATCGTCATCGCGGGGGCGTATATCGTGTACGTCTATGTGTATCTGCGGCGGCACGCGTTCTACTGGATCGCCGCGGCGGCATCGTCGGGAGGCATGGCGTTGTTCCTTCAATGGGGCGTCGCCGCGGTCGCCGCAGGCTTCGCCTTTCTGGGCTTGGGCGCGACGGTCAGCCTGCAGCGGCCGGTGGAGGCGCCGAAGGCCGAGTGAGTGACGTTGCGGTGATGTAGCATCCTGGTCGCAATGCACGTGGCTTAATTTCGCTGCGAACGCCCTCCGATCCCCTCTCCTGGTACTCCGGGAGAGGGACAGGGTGAGGGTGATTTCGAGCACCGACGGCATTCGTCGATCCAAGCACCCTCACCCCAACCCTCTCCCGGAATACCGGGAGAGGGGGCAAGGGCGGGCATCGCCGCGAACAGGTGCCCCGGGAATTCGCGTACCCTGACCGTTCACCACCAGCGCGCCATTCTGAACGCCGGGAATTTCTGATAAAAGATGCCTTCCCCGTGGCATGGGCTTCCAGCCCATGTTCGTTGCGCGATAAATTACGCGCAGCCGCGGCTCCTCATTCTCTTCGCGAAACTGTTTGGTGAGTCCATGCTGAGCGATCTGATTTTATTCGCTACCACGCCGCCAGCATGGACCGGAAGCCTATGCCACGGGGATCGATTTCATGGCTCATGACACTTACGAATCGCCGCTGGTCTCCCGCAACGCGAGCCCGCAGATGCTGCGGCTGTTTTCGCCGCAGCATAAGTTCGGCCTTTGGCGGCGGCTGTGGCTGGAATTGGCGCGATGCGAGCGCGAGCTGGGGCTGACACGGATCACGCAAGAGGCGCTGACGCAGATGGAGGCAGCCGTCGACCAGATCGACTTCGCGAAGGCCGCGGAATGGGAGCGGCGCAAACGGCATGATGTGATGGCACATATCGCGACGTACGAGGAAATTGCGCCGGCGGCACGCGGGATCATTCATCTTGGAGCGACGTCGCAATACGTCGTGGACAACGCCGAGCTGATCATCATGCGCGAGGGGATGCAACTCGTGGCGGGTCGTCTTGCCAGCGCGATTGACGCGCTGGGGACATTTGCCCAAAAGTGGAAGGACCTGCCCACGCTGGGCTACACGCACTTTCAGCCGGCCCAGCTCACCACCGTCGGCAAGCGCGCAAGCCTTTGGGCGCAGGACCTGGCGATCGATCTGGAGGAGATCGAGCATCGCATTGCCACGCTGCGCTTCCGCGGCGTCAAGGGAACGACCGGCACGCAGGCGTCGTTTCTCTCGCTCTTCGATTCAGATCATGACAAGGTCGATCGGCTCGACCGGATGGTGACGCAGAAGTTCGGGTTCGCCGAGTCTTTTGCGGTTACGGGGCAGACGTATCCGCGCAAAATTGATGCGCAGATTGTCTCCGCCCTGGCCAATGCAGCCGCGAGCGTCCATAAATTCTGCAATGACATTCGTCTCCTGGCGGGCATGAAGCAGATCGAGGAGCCGTTCGAGGAAGAGCAAGTCGGCTCCAGCGCGATGGCGTACAAACGCAATCCCATGCGCTGCGAGCGGGCGACGGGGCTGGCGCGATTTGTCATCAGTCTGTCGACCTCGCCGTTGCAGACCGCTGCCGAGCAGTGGTTCGAGCGGACGCTGGATGACTCGGCCAACAAGCGGCTGAGCATCCCCGAGGCGTTCCTGGCGCTGGACGGTTGCCTGCAGATCGTCATCGATGTGGTGCGCGGGCTGGTTGTTTATCCAAAGACCATCGCGGCCGCGGTTGCCGCGGAATTGCCATTTATGGCAACCGAGGAAATCCTGATGGCGGGCGTGCGCGGCGGGGGCGATCGTCAGGTGCTGCACGAAGTGATTCGCAATCACTCACTGGCCGCCAGCGAGCAGGTGAAAATGTACGGCAGGGAGAATGACCTGATTTCGCGGCTGCGAAGTGATCCCGCGTTCTCGCGGATCAAGTGGGACGAGGTATTGAGCCCGTCGGCGTTCACCGGACGCTCTTCGGTACAGGTGACACGTTTTATTGCCGACGTGGTGGCGCCGATCCGCGAGCGCTATCGAGATCAGTTGCAGGAAGCGTTTACGCTTCGCGTGTAGACGGATTCAAGTCGGCGGGGAAGAGCGGTCGAAATACCAATAACCAAAGCGGCAAGGCGCCCGATAACTTGGGGCCATGTGGCGAACGACGGTGCGCACTTGCAGGCAGGTTCCTGATGCCACGAGATATTCCGGTCGGCAACGGGCAACTGCTCGTTAACTTCGATCATCAGTACCAGATTCGCGATCTGTATTTTCCTCACGTCGGGCAGGAGAATCACGCCGGCGCTGGGCCGTGCCATTTTGGCGTCTACTGCGATGTTCCGGGGCAGCAGCGCTCGCTGCTGGCGTGGAGCTGCGACGGGTGGAACGTCCGGCAGCGGTATCTGCGCGACACGCTCACCACCAGCGTCAGCCTCGATCATCGCGAGCTTCGGCTGGCGCTCTACTGCAACGACGTCGTCGATTTCCATCGCAACATCCTGATCCGCAAGATCAAGATCAAGAATCTTGCTCCGCACGCCCGCGTCGCCAAGGTGATGCATCACAACGATTTCAGCATGTTTGGCACGAAAGTGGGCGACACCGCCTACTTCGATCCCGAGCTGAATGGCATGGTGCATTATCGCGCCAAGCGATATTTGATGATCACGTTTCACGCCGATGCCGTACAGCGCATCGACGAATATGCGACGGGGAAAAGTGGGTTTAACGGAGCTGAGGGAACCTACCGTGACGCGGAAGACGGGCATCTGCAGGGCAACCCGATCGCACAGGGCTCGGTCGATTCAACCATCTCGCTGCACGTCCCGCTCGCCCCCGAGGCTGAGCAGAACGTCTACATGATCATCATGGCGGGCAAGTCGCGCGATGAATTGCTCGAACTCAACAACTGGCTGGCGAAGATGGGACCGCAGGGCGTGGTGGATCGCACGAGCAGCTACTGGCGGCTCTGGGCGGGCGGGACCAACATCAATTTCGGCAACCTCCCGCAGAAAGTGGTCGAGCTCTTCAAGCGTTCGCTGCTGGTGCTGCGCACGCAGATCGACAACGGCGGCGCGATCATTGCCGCCAATGACTCGGACATCATGCAGTTCTCGCGCGACACCTATTCCTATATGTGGCCGCGCGACGGGGCGCTGGTCGCGAATTCACTCGATATGGCGGGCTTCCCCGACATCGCGCGATGGTTCTACAAATTCTGCAGCGACGTGCTCACCGACGAGGGTTATTTCTATCACAAGTACAACCCGGACGGTTCGCCAGCCTCAAGCTGGCATCCGTGGGTGCTCAAGGGCAACCGGGCGATGCCGATTCAGGAAGATGAAACGGCCCTGGTCGTCTGGGCGCTGTGGCGCCACTATTTCCGCTATCGCGACATCGAATTCATCCGCCCGCTGTGGGTGGACCTGGTGCAGAAGGCGGCGGATTTCATGGTCCGTTACCGCGATCCGCGCACGGGTTTGCCGCTTCCCAGCTACGACTTGTGGGAGGAGCGGTGGGGCGTTCATGCGTTCACCGTGGCAACGGTCTATGGCGGGCTCAAAGCGGCACACAACTTTGCCGTCTGCTTTGGCGACCGCGTCAAAGCGGAAATCTACGCCAGGGCCGCGAAGGAAGTAAAAGAGGGAGCCGCGAAATATCTGTACAGCGAGAAGCTTGGCCGGTTTGTTCGCCGGCTGGTGATGAAGGATGTTCCCAAGCCGCCGGACGCGGGCGATTATCAGGAAAAAGATCCGCTGCTCCACGATCCGTCGATCGACGAGCTTTTTGAAGTCGACGAAACGGTGGATGCTTCGCTCTGGGCGATTTTCAAATTTCATCTCTTTGAGGTCGAAGATCCGCGCGTCGAATCGACGATGCGGGCCGTCGAGCAGAAGCTGTGGGTCAAGACACGCGTTGGGGGCGTGGCGCGCTACGAAAACGACTACTATCATCGGATCAGCAGCGACATCGCGGCCGTCCCGGGAAATCCGTGGTTTATCTGCACGCTGTGGATGGCTGACTATTACATCGCGTGCGCCAAAAGCGTCGCCGAGCTCAAAGCCGCGATTCCGATCTTCGAATGGACGGCAGGCCACGCGCTGGAAAGCGGCGTGCTTGCCGAGCAAGTGAATCCATACACGAACGCGCCGCTGAGCGTCAGCCCGCTGACCTGGTCTCACGCGACCGTCGTCAGCACGACGATCAAGTATCTGGAGAAGCTCGAACAGCTCCAACTGTGCGAGAGCTGCAATCAGCCGGTCTACCGTTTGCGCCGCCGCGGGACGGTGCAAGTGCAGTCACACGGCCATTTCGACCAGCTTGACGCGGATTTTGAGATCAATGATTCCCGCGAAACCGCCAGCCCCACCGGGAATTTTGTTCGTGAAGATCCCGCCGACGGACAGATGTATCGCGTGGCACTGAACATCGACACGCGCGACTGCATCGGGTGCGAAGTCTGCGTCGCCCATTGCGACAAGGGGGTGTTGCGCATGATCGACGGCAAGGCCCTGGTCGATCTTCGGCATCTCAACAAATGCGATCTGGACGGGGAGTGCGTCGAGGTCTGCCCGACGAATGTCGTATCGCTGAAGATTCTTCCGCTCGATCCGCCGATCGACGCGGCGGGAACAGATGGAATCGGCGCTGCGGTGGTGAAAAAGCCGGTGCGGATTCCGCCACGGGCAAAGCCGGGCGCAGATAAGACTTGGCGCAGGCTGCGCCGGCAAACCTCTCCCTTCTCTACGTTACACTCCAAGCATTCGTCGTCACTTCTTCACGATGCTGTCGGCGACGCCGCTGCTGGTGTGAATGCTTTATCAAACAGAAGAAAGGGAACCGCAGATAAACCCGGCGCTGCCTCGCTTCGCTCGGCCGCAACCAAAACGAAGAGCCGCGAAGACGCGAAGACGCGAAGAGAGACGCGAAGGTAAGAAAATCAAAAATGCGGGATCGAAGCCCAAGGAATTGCGCCTTCGGGTTTCAGGTGCAATTGAATTGTCTTCCTTCGCGTTTGTCTTCGCGGCTTCGCGTCTTCGCGGCTCTTGATCTTTTGGCTGATCGCCCGCCCGGGAAAATTTGCGCAGCGCGAAGATCTCAATGGGTTGTGACACAAATGAACGCAGATTAAATGAAATCACTGAGAAGAACACCGACTGCGCATAGGATGTTGCCAATGGGCTGGAAGTGGGTTCCTGCCTTCACATTTGCCTCTTGATCAACTTCGGGAACTTGCAATTGGGCGTTAAACGCGTCGTACGAAGTCTCTGATCAATCTGCGTTCATCGGCGTTTATCAGCGGTTCAATCTCTTTCCCTGCGTTCATCCGCGGTCAGATTCTTTGATTTGGGTTGCGGGCGAGGCCAGCGCCGCGAAATCCGCGCTTCGAGCTCCAATTCATGCGCCATCGGTCTGCAACTGGGGCTCGGGGCAATCCGGGAGCTTGAAATTACGGCGCTGAACCTTGCGGTACCCAAGCTGCTCGACGATCTCGAGTATTTCTGTCCAGGTTGGATAGAGGCGCTTGTTGACCTTCTTGTAGGTTTGGATCGCCATCACAAACTCGAACTGATATTGGTTCATTTCCCCCTCTTCGGCGCTCTTGCGATCGTCGGCCAGACGACGCCCGGGGCCGCGACGGCGTTCGAGACTGTTCCCGCGGCGCTCCTGGGCTTCGCGTCGCTCCGGCCCGGTGTAGTCGGCGGCGTCGGCGGACTGCGCGCGACGCTCCAGGCCGGCGCGGCGATCCAGACGGTCGAGCCGCCGATCGGGGCCAGGCGTTCTCTCGCGACGGTCAGCCTCGGTGGCGGTTTCGGGCGCAGATTGCAATTCTGAATTCATTGTGGCCTCTCAGCCACTATCGAACATTCACGGGAACAGCTTAACGGCGAGCGGGCTCAAGCTTGAGGCGCGCATGCTGTGTGACCTCAGGGCATTAAAGTTAGCCGAGGTTAGCCGCGACGCGCAGCGGAGCGCGTATCCGTGGGCGAGGTGTAAAAATTGCGCTGTTTACCGCTCGAATACGCGCTCCGCTGCGCGTCGCGGCTAACCTTCGTCTGCGGTTCACGGGTGCGCCCAGCTATCGGACGTTCAGTTTTTCTCTTCCGACTGATCGTCGGTGATCGGGGGATGCGAGTAAAACAACTCAGAGATGCGTTCCGAGAGGCGGTCAACGATGTAGTCATTGAGAGGCTCAAGCGAGCCGTCGCCCTTGAGCGGCATCGTTGGTGATTCGACGGTGATGATCTTCGGCCCCGCGTCCTGGGGCCAGCGGGTTTCGCCGGTTTGTGCGTCAATCACTTTTACGTGGGCGGTGATCGCCCCCTTCGCGGTTTGGCTGGCGATTGGCGCGGTCACGTTGAAGCTGATGACGTCGACGTAGAGGACTTGCCGCGCGCCCATCGCATGGGCCAGGGCCAGAATGGACATCTGCCGAAATTGATCCAGGTGGGCGGAGCGGAAGTCGAAAAGCTTCGTCGGGGGGACAATCTGATCCACTTTGTGCAGCGAGAGATTTTTGGCCACGTCGCTCATCATGCGGTCGCCGATGATTCCGATCAGATCCGGATTGTGCGAATCCTCAATCAGCACCAGCATCTCTTCGCGCGTTGGAACGTACTCCGCGGGAACCGGCGGATCATCAACCACCTTCGAGAGCAGCGCGCCCAGGTACTGACACCCGCCGGCGCAGGCCATTAGCAGCAGCATCGCTGCGCCGATGGTCAGTTTCGCCTGACGTGAGGTTGAATCACGCTTGAAATTCACTTGTCCAATTCGTCCTGTTCATCGGCGTCGGCGTGGGGGATGAAGCGAATCGCAATCTGGGTGGCCAGTTCCTTTACCACGCCCTGATAGACTGCCTCATCGGTCAGATCGGCGACTCCTTCCTCGGGACTCTTAAGCGGAAAGACCGCCGCCACGTTGCGATCTTCAAATCCTGTCGTCGCCTGACCGTTCTTCACTTCCAGCACCTTCACGATCGCGGTGATCGAGCCGCGATATAGTTCGACCGAATCATTCGAGCGCGTCTGGAACGAGGAGATTTCCACGTAAACAACGCGCGACGCATTGAGCATCGGCGCGACGCTGTTGATGGGCTGCGCCTCCAGTTCGGGATGATCTTCCTGAAACCGCGCGACCGAGGCAGCGCCGAGCGGAAATGTCGTGTCTTTCAGTTCCGCCAGCTTGGGATCGGCTTTCTGGGCAAGCTGCAGCTTGCTTTGCACGCCGCTAGTAAGGTTGAATTGAATGTCCGGCCAGTCGATGCGGACACCGCGATCGGCCCAGACGTAAACCACAACGCTCTGCCCGGCCAGCTTCTTATACGCGGCGGGAATGTTGTCCCGCGGCATCGCCTGGGCGAGCACGCCGACGACGTTGCAACCGCCCAGCAACAGCAAAAGCGTGATAAACGGGCAGGCGCGCCTGCATGCGCGAAACGATTTCATGATGAACCCTCGTCAGAAGCCGTCGATCCCGCGCACGTGGATGAAAATTTTCCACGCCCAGGCGACGACCCCCCATGACACCAGCGGGACCACGTAATATCGGCTGGGCATGACCCAAAGCAAGCGATAAATCGGTCTGCCCGTGAGTGCAATATACAACCCGCCCCACCAGGCGAAGCAGGTCAGCGCCGCCAGGACGCTTCCCATCGGCTGCACGTATAGACTATCGAGCAGATGCCCGCGGACAAAACAGGCGAAGCTCGTGGTCATTCCGCACGCGGGGCAGGGGAGGCCCGTCCGCGCCAGAAACGCGCAGGGCTGCAAGCCCAGCGCGGTATGGGTGCCAAAGCCATGACGATCTGGCGTCAGCCGGGCGGCCGTCAGCAGCACCGCACCGCACGTGATCGCGATCGCCAAGGCAAGCAATCGACCGGAAACCGAAGAGCGTTGAACGACCGTGCAGCGGGAGTAAACCAAGGGCGCGACAGCTTGCACGAGAATCAATGTATCTGCCGCGGCATGCGAAGGCCAGTGAAAAGCGGGCGCGGAGGGTCTGGGCGAATGGTCGGGCAGCACGTTGTCGTGCGGGCTTTGAGCCTGCGAATACCAAGAGATCCCCTACGTTCGAAATCAGCCTCACCCCAGCCCTCTCCCGGAAATGCCGGGAGAGGGGGCAGCGTGCAGAGATGGTCATGCACCGCATTGACCGGAGGATTTCTCGGCTCTATGACTTCGATCTCCCGAAAATACCTGGAGAGGGGGCGGCGCAGAGACGGTCGGGCACGTGTTGACCCGAGGATTCGTCGGCTCTATGACTTCGATCTGGGCTTCCGCTTCGGACGAGCCGCCGCAGCGGAGTCAAAATAATTTCTGACTGCGCAGGATCTGAACAGGCCTTCAGGCGGGCACGGCGGGAGTGGCAGATGGATGCAGAAAGGCCGTACGGCGCCGAGTTGATGGAATCTGGCGGTCGCGATCTCAAGGTGCTGATCATCATGCCGCTTGCCGAGCAACGCGGCGGGTCGGAAGTCGCGTTGCTTCAGTTGTTGAAATCGGGCCAGGGCCTTGGCGTCCGGTGGTCGGTGATATTTCTGGAAGACGGCCCGATGGTCGCTGACGCCGCTGCGTGCGGCGTGCAGTCGCGGGTGGTGCCGGCCGGACGTCTTCGCCAACCCCATCACATGCTCGCCGCGGTGCTGAAGATCGCTCGAATCCTCTCCCGCGAAAAATTCGACCTGGTGTTCAGTTGGATGACCAAGGCGCATCTCTATGGCGGTCCCGCGGGAATGTTGGCCCGGGTTCCTGCGATGTGGTTCCAGCTTGGGCTGCCAGACCCGCGCGGATGGCTCGACCGCTGCGCAACAGCCATTCCCGCCCGGGGCATCCTCGCATGCTCGCACGCCACTGCCGCGGCCCAGACGGCTCTCAATCCCGCCAGGCAGGTCAGAGCGGTGCATCTGGGCGTGGAGGTTTCCCGCTTTGATCCCGAGCGTGTTGCAGCGAAGGACGACGCTCGGCGCGAACTCGGTCTGCCGCTTGCCGTGCCGATCGTCGGAATCGTCGGCCGTCTGCAGACGTGGAAGGGGATCCACGTGCTCATCAATGCGATGCCCGCGATCCTGCAGGAATTTCCCGCCGCCCGCTGCGTCGTCGTGGGAGGCGTTCACGATCTCGAACCGGATTATCCCGCGTTTCTTCAGCAGCGGATCGATGCGCTGAATCTCAGTAACGTGGTCACGATGGCGGGATTGCAGCGCAATATACCGGAGTGGATCTCGGCGATGGATGTTTTCGTGCACGCCTCAGACAACGAACCGTTCGGCCTGGTCGTCATCGAGGGGATGGCGATGGCGAAGCCGATTGTCGCCGGTTCCGGATTTGGCCCCGCCGAGATCATTACGCCGGGTGTCGATGGTTTCCTGACGCCCTTCGGCGATTCCGCAGCGTTGGCCGACGCTGTGCTTCGATATCTGCGCGACCCTGCAACGGGCAGGTCGATGGGCCAGGCGGCGCGACGGAGGGCGCTCGACTTCTCCGTTGAGCGGTATGCGGAAAACCTGGTATCAGCGATCCGCGAATTGCTCGGACCAACTCCCTTGCGAGCGGCAAAGGGCGATCATACGCCTTAGAAATCTCCGCCAGCCGGGCGGGAAGACCGTGAATCTGCGCAAGTGCCTCTTTCACAAGTAGTAGTGTCCCAATTCCAATGGGCCGTGGGCGTGAGCTTAACCTAATATTGACAAAACGCTTTTCTAATTGCAATCGGATCCGATATCTTGAGGATTAGTGGAACTTCACTTCTATTGAGCCGTAGTGACGTAGATCGAAGGTTTGTTCTCCCCATTTGCATGCGCTACCGATGCACAACCCGGTTCCGTGAGTTGCGCGCTGGCTTTGCGCTCCTGGAACTGCTGGTGGTGATCGCCATCATCGCCCTGTTGCTGTCGATTCTGCTGCCGGTTCTCGCCCGCACGCGGGAGGCGGCCAATTCGCTGAAATGCGAGGTCAACCTTCGCTCGATCGGGCAGGCGATGATGTTGCACGCCAATGAACACCACCAATATTTCCCGCTGGTGGGCGCTCAGTACGCCGGCCCGACCGGGACTTCCCAGGACACCCCGGAAAACCTCGCCGATGCGGCAATGCAAAAATACGACTACCTCGCGGATTGGGGCGGTCTTCGGCCAACGGCGCTGCCCGCCGCACTGGCGCCGTATCTGGGGATGCCCTGCCGCTCCGACTACTATTTTACGGTGGAGGCCGACATCGCCGTCGGGCCGTTGCAGGCCATGTTCTCATGCCCCTCCGATCAAAACATCGCGGAGTGCGCCCCTTCATCGTTCGGCAGCATCATCGAGGATGGAGCCGCTTTCAACACTCACTTGACCGGCTATTCAAGCTATTGTGACAACAACGATGCACTTGGATTCGGGCCGAATAATACCCGGTATGACATCAGACATGCCCGGGCCGCCGGCTTTATACCCGCCATCGGCAATCCGAGCCGGACCATGCTTCTCTGCGACGGGCAGGGCGACGGGAGTATTGGGGCATGGCAGCGGTTTGACATGTTTTGCACATCGGCGCCAGACACGATGGCCGACGTATACCATGGGTCTGATGCCGGCGGGTTCAATACCTCGGGCCCAATCAATTTTGATCTGATCCGGCATCGAGGACGGATGAATGTGCTGTTTGCCGACGGGCATGTCGACAACGTCGCAATCTTGAAGAGCGGCGGTACCATCGCTTTGCCGGGCGACGGCCCCAGCGGTGATTTGGCCAGCATTTGGATGGACAAGGATTTTCCCCAGTAAACGCGATCGGAGCGGTAACGGCCGCCGGCTGTCGGCTTTCGTGTAGTTTAACGGTGCGCGGCAAATCCCGCGGATTTAGTGAGCAGCGTGACGCAAACGATCGATGGAATAACGGAGTTGCCTGTCGCGGACGCGATCGCGCCCCGGCGCGTGCTGTACATCGATCACACCGCCGCGCTGGGAGGCGGCGAAATCGCGCTGCTGAATCTCGTCAAGAATCTCGACACGAGCCGGTACGTCCCGGTTGTGCTTCTCCTGCAGGACGGGCCGCTGCGCGTCAAGCTGGAAGACGCAGGGATCGAGACGCATCTCTATTCGATTGCCGGCAGCGTTCTGCACGCGCGCAAGGATACTCTGGGCGTCCGGTCACTCCTGCGGCTTCGCGAAGTTCATCAGACGCTGCTCGCGGTGTTTGGAGTCACGCGGCGGATCCGCCGGCTGAACGTCGACCTGGTTCACACCAATTCTCTCAAATCCGACATCATCGGCGGTTTGGCGGCGCGGTTTTGCCGCAAGGTGGTGATCTGGCACGTTCGCGATCGCATCGACTCCGACTATCTGCCCAGCCCCGTTGTCTACGCGTTTCGCGTGCTGACCAAGTTTATCCCAACGTGGGTCATCGCCAATTCCGGTGCAACGCTCAACACCCTCCGCCGCCGGTCCCAGAGTTCGGCGGCGATTCCCTCGGGCATCGCAATCGAGTCCTCCCGCAGCCTGGACGAGCATGATGGGGACACGATCGGCGCGCGCACGGGCGTGCGCGTCGTGCATGACGGAACCGTTACCGCGCCAGATTCCGGGACCGGCACCACAACCGAAGAACAGGGCCCTGTGACGCGCTGCGGGGGCCCTTGCGTGGCGCTGGTGGGCCGCATCACGCGATGGAAGGGTCAGCACATTTTCCTGCAGGCGGCGGCGTGGACGCACCGGCGGTTTCCCGAGGCGCGGTTTCAGATCGTCGGCGCGGCGCTCTTCGATGAAAAAGAATACGAGACCGAAGTCCGCGAGCTTGCGATCCAGCTCGGCACGCAGGACTACGTGGACTTCCTGGGATTCCGCGGCAACATTCAGCAATACATGGCGGGCATCGATCTGCTGGTTCATGCCTCGACCACCGGCGAGCCATTCGGACAAGTATTAATCGAGGCGATGTCGCTGGGGAAGCCTGTCGTGGCGACCAACGGCGGCGGCGTTCCCGAAATCGTCGTGCATGGGGAAACCGGTCTGCTGGTTCCGATGGGCGATCCCGTGGCGATGGCCGAAGCGATCTGTCAGATGCTCTCCGACCCGCAGGCGGCGGCGCAGATGGGAGAGCGCGGACGCCTGCGGGTCGGCGAGCAATTCACCATCGCACACACCGTCGAAAAGGTCCAGAAGGTCTACGATCAGCTTCTGGCGTGATCCGCTTCCACGGCAATGGGCGGCGCCGGACGACTGGAAATACTGCGTCGTTGCCCCGCATAGCAAGATTGTCACATCTTGTTTTCTTAACAAGCACCCTCCTTCCTCCCTTCGTGCCTTGCGTTGGGGGCAGCCCTCAGGGCATTTATCCGCGGTTCAACCTCTCCCTTCTCTACGTTAAACTCCAAGCATTCGTCGTCACTTCTTCACGATGCTGTCGGCGACGCCGCTGCTGGTGTGACTGCTTTGCCAAACAGAAGAAAGGGAACCGCAGATGAACGCAAATGAACGCAGATTGAATGAAATCACTGAGAAGATCATCGGTTGCGCATACGATGTTGCCAATGGGCTGGGAAGTGGGTTCCTGGAGAAAGTCTATGAGAACGCTTTACGCATCGAGCGGCGTCATGTGGGCCTCGCGGTTTCGCAGCAGCATCCGATACCAGTCCTGTGGCGCGGCGAGGTAGCAGGCGATTATTACGCGGACCTGTTGGTTGAAGGATGTGTCATCGTGGAACTCAAGGTAGTGAAGTCATTCGACGAGATCCACATGGCACAATGCATCAACTATCTCAAGGCGACCGGCCTTCACATTTGCCTCTTGATTAACTTCGGGAAACCACAAGTGGACATTAAACGAATCGTACGAAGTCTCTGACCAATCTGCGTCACAACCCATTGAGATCTTCGCGCGCTGCGCAAATTTTCCCGGGCAGGCGATCAGCCAAAAGATCAAGAGCCGCGAAGACGCGAAGACGCGAAGACAAACGCGAAGGAAGACAATTCAATTGCACCTGAAACCCGAAGGCACAATTCCTTGGGCTTCGATCCCGCATTTTTGATTTTCTTACCTTCGCGTCTCTCTTCGCGTCTTCGCGTCTTCGCGGCTCTTCGTTTGGTTGCGGCCGAGCGAAGCGAGGCAGCGCTGGGTTCATCGGCGTTTATCAGCGGTTCAATCTCTTTCCCTGCGTTCATCCGCGGTCAGATTCTTTGCTTTGGGTTGCGGGCGCAGCCAGCGCCTCGTCCTCAATGACGCAACAGGTGTACGAGGCCCCAGCCAACGAGTGCCGCGGCAGCGCCGATCCCGCCGATCAGCAGGTTGCGATTGCGCTGCACCGATTTGATGTCACGCTGGCCCGTCTGAATGATCGGCTGAATCATTTGGCGCTTTCGCTCGACACCCTGTCGATGACTTTCCGACGCGAGCCACACGATTGTCGGTCGCACCTTCTGTTGAAGCTCAGGCGGCAAAACCACCTTCGCCGCGTCCACGGTTTGCTGCCATCGGCCCAGCAACTCCGTCGCCACCTCGTAATTTCCCGCCGCCCGCGCCGCGTCGAGCTCGCCAAGCAGCGGCAACAGCAGCTTCCGCGCCGCTTCGAGCCGTACGGAGTTCAACGCCTTGTTCAATCCGTCCCGCAAATCATCCGGCACCGCCGCGCGCGGGGGGTGCGTTTCCAACTCATCGACCAGCCGCTCCAATGCCGCGCGGTCATGCGCGTTAAACGCGACCTTGGCCTCGGCGCGCAGCTCCTTGAACCGCGCGACGTCTAGCAGGCGCAGCCCTTCGTCCCAACTCGGATTTTCCGGATCCTGCTCGAAGACCGCCCGGAGCACTTCCTGGCGGTTTTTCACAGGCGACTGCGCCAGCGCCAGCAGCCGATGCCGCGCCAGCAGCGGCTCGAGGGCGCGCTCGATGCCGAATGCTTCCTCGATCTTGTCCAATCCATCGGTCAGTAACTCCGGGGGCGGGGGAAGCCCGTGCGCCATGCAGGCGCGCGTCCACACCGCCGGGTCGGGAAGACGCAGCGCCTCGGCCAGTTCGAGCAATCTCGGCTGACATTCCGCCAGGTGAATCGCCTCGGATCGCATCCCGCGCTGCAGGTATTCGGCGCAGCGCCGCAGCCGGTCGTTGGCTTCCTTGACCAGCGTGATATAGGACGCCGCCAGGTCAGCGGTTTCATCGTTCCACCCCCGCTGGCCCGCGGAGTCGCTGGCGGCCAGGAAGGCGCGGATGAGCTCGGGAATCTCCTTGTAATCCACCATGTTCAGTGCGCAGTCAGATCGATCACCACACCGCTGGTGGCATGACGCGCCGCATCAGCCGCGGCGGGGGTTCCCGCGGGCATGCAACGCCAGTTGCAACTCAGCCCCGCCGACAGCTCGCTGAAGCACGTGCTGAAGGTCACCTGCCAGCGCAGCCGCGCGTCCAACAGCGCCAGCGCGTCCGCCAGCAACGGCAATGGGTCGACGCCGGGCGGATAGACGACGCAGGCGGATTTTGTCGCGTCCGCCACAAATGCATCGGCTAAGACGCGCGCATGACAATTGCCCGCCGCCTGGTCCGATAACCCGTCGCTCCCGGCGGAAATCGACAACCTCAAGGGGGGTAGCACGCGCGGTTCTCCTTCCCACGTTGTCTTCATGATCCCCGGCTGCGCCAGCATCCACGCCGGTCCCGCGGCCGCCTGCTCGGCAGTCTCGAGCATCAAGTGATACGCGAACTTGTTGAGCCGCCCCGAATAATCCGAGCCCCCCATTGCAACGCGCGAAAGCACGCTGCGCGGCCGTCCCAGGGTCGCAAGACGCCAATGGGCAAGCAACGCCGGCGCGCCCGCCGGATTGCTGGCGTGCGCCGCGGCCGGCTGATATCCGCTGAGCGATTCAAGCCGATCGGCTGTCGCCAACGGCATCCCTTCCGTCCGCGCCACGGTGCAGAACCCCCTGCTCCCGATTCGCAAGCCGCGCGCGCCGACGTGTAATAAAGCTCCCAGGCCATCGTATGATTTCCGCGGTTCTTTCCTCCGCATCTACTGCTTCCGCTGCGACGGAACCGGCGCGGACGCCTTTGCCTTCGCAGCCTGCGGCGCTCGCACCGCCGGGAGCACGCCAGACGCCCACTTCGCCAGCATATACAGCACCGGCACCGTCACCCACTTCGGATGGATGTCGCGCGGGCGGATCGTCAGCAGCCCCGTCTCCTCCTTCAATTCCGGCCCGCGCCCCAGTGCGCTTGCCGGAACGTACAGCACCGTGTTGCAGAAGTCTTCCGCTGCCGCCACGAACTCCGGCGCCCACGTCTTGAGCAGCGACCGCAGCTCGCGCGACGTCTCCTCGATGCGCGGCAGATCGACCGCGGCCGACGATCCGTCACCAACCGAAACCAGCGGCTCGGTGTCGATGTTTGCCTTGAGCAGCGGAGCCCAGATATCCGCTTTGGAGACGATCACCAGCAGCGGCCGGTCGTGCTTCTTGTGTGGGGAGAGCCCGACGTATCGTCGAACCCGCTGCGCCGACTCGGTGAGGATCGTCTCCTGCCGCTCGGTGCGGGATGCGCCGTAGAGCTGCGGATCGAAGCTGAAGGTTCGGCAATGATCGCGGAAGCGCGGGTTCTGCGTCGGATCGAACAGAAACAGCAGCACGCGCGACTTGGCCAGGTGCTGCGTGCCGGGTGACGACAGCGAGTCCATCCCCGGATGAAAGTGCTCGCCCGCGTTGTCGTACAGGCAGATGACGCGCATTCGGGCCGCGTCCGTCTGCCCGATGGCACGCCCTGTGTGGCGGAGCGTAAATAGGAACGGCCGCGGAAGACTGATGATCTGCTGGCCGAGGCGCACTTCGTCATAGAGTTCGCCGTGCAGCTCGGTCTTTTGGATCGCCACCGGCAGATCGGTGTCGTCCGCGAAAAAGAGCGTCTGCTCATATCCCGCGAGAATGTGATTCGAGAGCGTGTCCGCATCGTTGAACGCCAGTGAGAATTTCTCCGGCAGCAGCCGTCGCAGCGCCCACGTCATGCTCGCCAGCAAATGCGATTTCCCGCTGGCGGGCGCTCCAATGATCGACATGAACAGCGGCTCAGCCTCGATGACGGCCCGCGGCAACTCCAGATGACATCGCGGACACGCCAGATGCTGGCACGGCACGTCGCGCCCATCGAGCGCTTCGCCCCGCGCGTTAAACCGGCTGGGCCGAAACCGCACCGGCGCCTCGGCCCCCAGCACCGGATCTCCCATCAACTCCGCATGCTGCGAGATCCACAGGATCTGATCTGGCGGAAAAACATTCCAGCAATGCGGGCACGTCAGCTTCTGAAGAATGTTCCCTGGCAGCGGCCCCTCGAGATGCGCCACGATCTCCGCCGCATTGGCGGCGGTGGCGGCAGCCCGTGCCCCCGCCAGCGACATTCCCGCCACCGAGCCCGCCGAACTATCCCCCGAAGTTGACGCCAGGCATTTCCGGCAGATCAACTGCTCGCCCAGTTCCCGCAGCTCGCGCGGCTTCGTTGGAGTCCCGCAGGTCGAACAGCGAAATCGAACCCCGTCGCTTTCCGGAATCTCCTCGGTTCCGCTCCGCAGCCGCCGAAAGCACGAATCGCAATATCCCGACCCCGCCACATCTTTAATCAGGCGCAGACCCGGCGCCGACACCCCGCAGATGTCGCATTGCACCGGGGCGATAAAACGCCGATCCCGCGTTGATTGATCCGAAGGCATAGGCTTAGTTCACGAAGTGCTCATCCCTCTCCGCCGCACTCGGCCCGCATCCTCCCATTTTAGGCCCAAACCGCGCCCGTCGCGAGACTCGTGCCGCAGACTCGTGCCGGAACCAACCGCCCAAGGGGCGTGCGTGAATTTGCGGGGACATTGGGTGGCGTGGGTGGCGTCTCCTTTCAGAGCAGAAATGTCCAAGGCCCAATGGCCAACAAAGCCCCAAGGTCCAAGTCTCAAGGCTGGTTCTCGCATTGGTCATTGCAATTTGGGATTTTGTTGGCCATTGGGCATTGGGCATTTCTTGGTCTCCCACATCTCTTTTCGGAGCAGTACGAGGGGAGGTGGCACGAGCGGGATTTCGCCGCGAATGGGTTGCGCCCGGAAATTCGCGCACGCCCACGCCTGGGGCGCGCGGAAGTCGGTAAGTCATTACGCAAAAGCCTGCCGGCATCTTTCCAGGTGCGGTCATCAACTCCCAGCGTCGCGCACTCTTTGCCGGGCGCGACGGTCAGTTATTTTCGCTGCTGCGGTTCATTCCTTGTGGTTGGTGACGGCTCATGACTGACAGGCGCAGGCGGCAAAGGGGGAAATTGCCCCTGGTTCGCGGCGACGACAAAACCAACGATCGGCTTCACGACGGCCCGGTCGTAGGTCATCAGGCCATTGGTCTCTTCTTCAACGTCCGTCAGCTGCGTGTAGACGACGGCGCTGGCTCCAACCCGGCTTCGCAATCCGTCAGCCTCGTTGAGCACTTTCTGGTATCGCTGCGTCAGGTGCCAGCTGTCGGGCATGACACGTCCATAGCCGAAGTTGGCGGTGCTCCAGACATGACCGGCGACGCGCATGCTGATGCCGCCAAATTCGCCACAAACCAGCGCGCGCGAATCATCGTGCTTCTCGGTGGCGGGATCCGGATAGGCGTGCGTGTCGTTGATGTCGCCCACCCCGGCGGGCGCGGGCAGCCGAAACTGACTCATTTTGCCGTCCACGATCTGGTTGTATCCGCCGCTGGCGGCGTTCACGAGCCGCGTCGGGTCGAGCTGTTTGGCATGCTGCGCGATCGCTTCAGTGTCGTGCTGCCCCCATCCTTCGTTGAACAGCGTCCACACGATGATGGACGGGTGGTTGTCATGCGTGGCGATCATGCGGTTTAATTCGGTGAGCCATTGCTCCCTGGTCGCGTCGGTCAGGTCGTTGCCAAAAGCCTGCGGCATATCCTGCCAGACCAAAATGCCAATTTTATCCGCCCAGGCGTACCAGCGTTCGGGTTCCACCTTGGCGTGCTTGCGCAGGAGGTTCAGTCCCAACGATTTAGCCGTCTCGATGTCATACTTGAGCGCGTCGTCAGTGGGGGCCGTGTAGATTCCATCGGGCCAGTAGCCTTGGTCCAGAGCACCCACTTCAAAGACGAACTGATTATTCAGCAGCATCACGGTGCGGCCCTGATCATCCTTGCCCAGGGAGATCTTGCGAAGTGCCGCATAACTTTCCACGCGGTCCATCGGGCTGCCGGCCCGGCTGAAAGAGATTTTCAGACCATACAGGTGCGGATCGGAGGGGGACCAGAGATGTGGCTTGATGATGGGGATGGTCATCGGTGCGCTGGCAACTCCCTCGGTTGTGCCGCGGGTGATTTTCCCGTCAATCAGCGTGACACTGATCTTCCCGTCAATATCGCCGTTTGTGTGCACCTTCAGATGCAGCGCGCCAGCATCGACATCCGGCGTGATCTTCAGGCCGGCGATGTACGTCGTGGGAACCGGCTCGATCCAGACGCTCTGCCAGATGCCAGTGGCGCCGCTATAGAATATTCCACTCGGATCGGGCCGCTGTTTTCCGAGAACCTGCGCGCACGTCACATCGTGATAGAGGGGATTCTGAACCGAGACGATGAGTTGGTTGTCTCCGGGTTTGAGGGCGTCTGTGATGTCAAAATCGAAAGCGTCATAGCCGCCGGTGTGTTCACCGAGATTCGTATCGTTGACGATGACGGTGCTGTTCCAGTTGACCGCGCCAAAGTGGAGCAACACGCGTTTCCCGCGCCAGGCGGGGGGAATCGTGAAGGTGCGCCGATACCACAACCGTTTATCGACAATGCTCGGCTTGCCAACGCCGCTCAGCGCCGATTCGTATGGGTAGGGCACGAGAATTTTGCCAACGTACGTCGTCGGCGCCGCAGTGGCCTTGGGGTCGGTAACAGCATAGTCCCAGGGGCCGTTCAGACTTTGCCATTTGAGGCGGACCAACTGCGGGCGCGGATATTCGGGCAGGGGGCTGGTGGGCGAAACGTCTTTGTCCCAGCGCGTCGGCAGCTTCCCGCCGGAAACCTGAGCCAGGGCGGGAGCGACGGCTCCGAGAAGCCCCGCCACGACCGTTCTGATGATCCAACTCCGCTGCTGCATCTGTAGCATCCATTTACCTATTGAGGATCTGATACGTTGACCAGACCAACGTCGATGCCCTGTCCGCCGATCGTCTGATGGCAGTGGACGCAGATCGTGATCTTGGCGCCTGGCTTGAGAAGCTCCCTGGCGGGCGGGGAGATGTCGAAGGGCTCGTAGCTGTTGTTGTAGCCGCCTTCGCGGAGGGCGGGAACGCCGTTCAGCCAGACATCGACATCTTCGTCGTGATAGACGCTGAACTGGAGGTTGGTGAACCCACCTTCAGGCATATCAGGCATCGTAAATTCTCGACGAAGCCAGATGTCGTCCGTGTTCCACTTCGTTCGCTGCGGTATGCCCCTGGCAACGTTACGGCCAAAGACTCCCTCACCTTGCTTCCAACTCGAGTCGTCGAAACTCTCGGCGGTCCAATCACCGGCGGGTTTCTCGAATGTATAACGCCACGTGGCAGCAATTTCCCGGGAGGTCGGAACGACTTGCGTCAGGATGGGACGCTTGGGAAGCGGCGCCCAGTCGCCGGCCGGTTGCTTGTCGCCGATGGCCCACTTCTTCCAAATCTCCGGATCGGAGAGCATTTTGACGAACAACCCGCCGACCACCGGCCTGGCGTGCATTCCGCCGCTGCGGATGTTGTCGGTTTCGTAGGAGTCCGCCAGCGGATCGCGGGTCGTCGTCTGGTCAAGATAGTCGTAGATCGGAGAGATGATCGACTCAAAGTCAGCCCTATTGTTTGCGAGCGTCGCGATCCAGACAGACCAGTCGGTTTTGGTGAGATGCGTGCGGGAATCGAGCGGGACGCCGTACTTCTGCATGACGGTCTTGTAGTGGGCAACCTCATTCTCTGCCACCGAAGGCGGGAACACGTTCAAACCCAGGATCTTGTCCCACACCAGGTTGTATTTCTGACTCCATGTGTTCGGCTTATCGAACGCCAGGCGGGAGTGGCCGTCCTCCACGGCAACTTTTACCCAGTGCTCGGCGTCTGCCTTCGCCAGCGCCTGATATTTTTCAGCGCCTGCGGCGTCGCCGCGCATCTTGCAGAGATCGCCGTAGGCGGCCAGGGCGAGAATGCCTTTGATCGACAGATTCGCGTTGTGAGCAAGATGGCCCATGAAGTCGTCAGTGCAGAGTTGCTCTTCGGGATCGAGGCCGAATTGCTCGAGGTAGTTCGCCCATTTCGTCAGCGCCGGCCACCACCGCGTGGCGAAGTCGGCGTTGCCATCGTCGTGAGCGATGGCATCCATCAGAATCAGAATGTTGCCGCTTTCCTCGACCGGCATGGCTTCGCCGCCGTCATCGGTGCCGCGGACGTTTGGATAGGTTCCCAGATCGTGCGGGTGCAGGGAAACTTCCAGCGTTCCGACGCGCCATAGTCCAGCACGGAAACCAGCGATGCCTTGGCGAGCGTGGGGCTGATGAAGATGAAGACCGGATCCATCGGGAAGATGACGTCGACGGTCGCAGCATCACCATTGCTCGTGTTTTCCTTCGTAAACAGGAGCGGCTGCTTGTTGGCGTCGGCCGCCAGTCCGCACGCGCACAAGCACTGGCGATAGGCCAGCGCCGCAATCTGCGCGTATTTCGCTCCGCCGACTCTGGTCATGTCGGCCATGAGATCTCTGTCAAATTCTTCGCAGCGTTTGACCAACTCGGGATAGTCCTTCTCCGCGCTCTGCAGCAGATCGGCGGGCGTCGCGCCGTTGCGACGCCAGTACGGCGCCAGGCGTTTGCCAAAGTAGCGGATCGACCAGATTTCGTCGTAGGCGACGATGACGTGCCGGTCGACCGGATCGGCGGCGACGTTTCCCAGATCAAACGTGAAGGCCATCACCGGCTCATCATCGTCTGCCGCGCGTGGCATGCGGGTGTCATCCCCTGGCGGAATCTTCCCATCGCGCATGAACGACGCGATCAACGCCTGGCTCCCGCCGATGGCAGAAGCTGCTTGCGAGGCGGGAGCGGCCACGTACGCATAGCCCCAGTCGATCCGGGTATCATCACCGGCCGGCGTGAGGTAAGTCTGGCCGGTGGTGCCGCTCCGCAACGTGACGAGATCCCCGGCGGTCTGCCGGTCCCAATTCACCTGCTGTTGCGGCGTATTCACCGTCAGCAGCGAGCTGGTGCTGTCGTAAATCACAACCGCGTGCTTCGTATTATCGACGGAACGTATGCTCCAATTGATATAGCTCAGCGGCCGGCTGAGAACGTCCAGGTCGTGCGGAAGAGCCGCACTCGTGAACGTCATCGTCACGTGAACGTGACCGTCGTCGAACTCATAGATGCTTCGCGTCGGCAGCACCTTCACGCTCGTTTGTGGAAATGCCTCGAGATCTTTCGGGTCGTCCCCCATCAGGCGGTAGGTCTTGTCGTCGATGCGAATCAGGCTCACCAGCGGATGCGGGTGATGCGTCCAGTGTTTGGTGACCGCGTCATTGAGATGATCGGCCTCCGACCAGATGCTCAGATATGGATCGCTCGTAATCAGCGGAACTGCGGGCGGACGAAATGGCTTGTCATCGGCGGGCGCACCGGCGCCGCGCACCACAGGATGGCCAGGGCACCCGCGCAGGCAATTTTGTTCACCGTCCAGTGGAAATGAAACATAAAACCTCCGCGTTGTCGTCGCACAAGCGATCGGCGATGATTTCGGAGCGACACTCAAGCGAGAAATGAAAACCTATCGATCCCGAACCAACGCCGTTGCGTTCAGCGTTGTATCCCTAACAGGCGGGGGCGGCAATCGAGATCAGTTTTTGAAATCGAGGCATGTGGCAAAGGCATATTCCGATCGATGGACTAAGGACCGCACAACTTGCGCGGGGCTTCGTCACGTCTTTGCAAGATGCTTCAGAACTTCGAGCGGCCTACCCCCTCTCCCGGTATTCCGGGAGAGGGCGGGGGTGAGGATGATTTCGAACATCGGGCGCAGTCTGAGTCTGGTTCTGTGTTTCATCTCGATCCCGACAAGCCCGCTGAACGCTGATTCGGTCACAAGCGTTTCTGCGCCCCCGGTCGATGGCATTCATTGGCAGGTGATCGCAAACCGTGCGCCGCTGGCGTCGGTGCCCATGGCCAGACTTCCGATTGGAAGCATCACGCCCAAGGGCTGGCTCCGCGAAATGCTCATCCTCGAAGCCGACGGAATGGCCGGGCACCTCGAGGAGCTTTCTCCCTGGTGCAAGTTTGACGGCAACGGCTGGACCGATCCCAGGGGAGAAGGGAAAAACGGATGGGAAGAAGTTCCATACTGGCTCCGGGGCTTCGGCGATTTGGGCTATGTCCTTGGAGATCAGCGCATCACCGCCGACGCGAAGCGATGGCTGGATGCGATCTTTGCGGCGCAATCGCCGGATGGTTTTTTCGGCCCGCAGGGACTTCGCACCGCCCTCAGGGGCAAGCCCGATCTTTGGCCGCACATGCCGATCCTGAACGCCATGCAGAGCTACTACGAATTCAGCAGCGACCAGCGCGCGATCGATCTCATGACGCGGTATTTCAAATGGGAGCTGCAGATTCCCGACGACCAGTTTATCAGCGGCTATTGGGACAAGATGCGAACCGGCGACAATCTGGAAAGCGTCTACTGGCTCTATAACCGGACCGGCGATGCCTGGCTCCTGGAGCTTGCCGCGAAATTGCACAGGCACGCAGCCGCATGGACCAAAGGCGTGCCCAATTGGCACAACGTCAATCTTGCCGAAGGCTTTCGTGAGCCGGCGGAATACTCCATGCAGTCAAAGAGCCCAGCCGACTATTCCGCCACGGCGAATGTCTACAACACGCTGATGGGCATCTATGGACAGGTTCCAGGCGGCGGCTTCTGCGGAGATGAGAACTGCCGGGCGGGCTTCACCGATCCGCGGCAAGGTTTCGAAACCTGTGGGATCGTCGAATTCATGCACAGCTTCGAGATGCTGAGCCGAATCAGCGGGGACGCAGCGTGGGCCGATCGTTGTGAAGAACTCGCGTTCAACTCTCTTCCTGCCGCGCTCACGCCGGATCTGAAGGCTCTGCATTATCTCACGGCCCCGAATCAGGTGCAGTTGGACAGGGAAAACAAAGCGCCGGGAATCCAGAACGGCGGGACCATGTTTTCGTACAGCCCGTTGGGCGTCTATCGGTGCTGCCAGCACAATCACGCCATGGGATGGCCGTATTTCGCCGAGGAAATGTGGTCTGCCACCAGCGACGGCGGCCTTGCCGCCACGCTGTACGCGGCCAGCGAGGTGAATGCGAAAGTCGCCAATGGCTCCAACGTGAGGATCTCGGAGGTTACGGATTATCCCTTCAGCGACGCGATTGAGTTCAAGGTATCGACCGCCAAGCCGTTGGACTTTCCGCTCTATTTGCGCGTGCCCGGCTGGTGCGAGAACCCCGCGGTCTCCATCAATAGGAAAGATGTGGCGGTCGACGCCCGGCCCGATCACTTCATCGCTATTTCCCGGACATGGGCCGATGCCGACACCGTCACGCTCAAGCTTCCCATGAAAGTACGAACAAAGACATGGACCAAAAACAAAGACGCGGTCTCCGTGAATTACGGCCCGATCACGTTTTCACTCGACATTGGCGAAAAGTGGTCTCGCTATGGCGGAACCGACCAGTTCCCCGAGCAGGAGGTGCGTCCCACGACGCCGTGGAACTACGGCCTGGTGCTCGATGCGAAGGATCCCGCGGCATCCCTGGAACTGGTCAGGAGAGACGGCGTAACGGCGACCCAGCCCTTCACTCCCGAAACAGCGCCCCTCGCAATTCACGCCAGCGGCCGGAAGATGCTCAACTGGAAGACCGACAGCCGAGAACTCCTGATGCCGCTGCAGGCCAGTCCCGTGCGATCCGATGAACCTGTCGAGCCGATCACGCTCATTCCGATGGGCGCGGCCCGCCTGCGCATCAGCGCATTTCCCGTCATCGGAACCGGCGCGGATGCTCACGACTGGCCGGCCCCCGCGCGCGCACGGCCCGGCCGCGGGCGCGAAAGTCACATCATCGTTTCTCGGGCCCGATACGCTGGATGCACTCAACGACGGAATCCTCCCCGCTTCCTCCGCTGACGAAAACGTTCCGCGCTTCACCTGGTGGGACCACAAGGGAACCGAGGAGTGGGTGCAATACGACTTCAAGACGCCGCAGGATATTTCCGGCGTCGCAGTCTACTGGTTTGACGACACCGGCCACGGCCAATGCCGCGTCCCCACGGCATGGCAGGTGCTCTATCGCGCCGGCGACTCATGGAAACGCGCAGTGGCAGATTCCCTCGGCGGCGTTGCCGCCAATCGGTTGAACCCGCAGAGCTTCAGCAAGATCAACACCACCGCGCTGCGCCTCAATGTAAAGCTCCAGAACGACTTCTCCGGCGGCATTCTCGAGTGGGAAGTGAAGTAGAGTGGAACAGCGAGGAGGAGGGAGTGCGTAGGCGACGCGCTTCAGCAATGGGACCCGATTCGGCGTTGCATTATTGCCGGCAGTGACTCCTGGCAATGTCACTTTTCGACTCAGCCGAAACTCGAAAGTCACCGGAGAGGAGAATGGGTAGTATCCCGGCAGAACGCTGAAACAACTTTCAGCATCACGAGAAACAACAAGATGATGATTTCCAATGGCTCATCCGCGCGACCGCACGGTTGTGATCTCTGGAGGGCGGCGCTGCTCGCATTCTTCTCCACGCTTACGTTCATCAACTTCTCAGCGGCCGACGAGGAGCCCGGAATCACTGTAACGGTGGATGCTCGAAATTCCGCGGAAAACATCCCGCAGGATTTTTCCGGGCTCAGCTTCGAGACAGCGCTCCTCTTCCCCGATGAGTCCGGCGTGCGCTATTTCCGCGCCGACAACCGGGCGCTCCTCGCGGTATTTCGCACCCTCGGGATCAAGAGCCTGCGCATTGGCGGCAACACGGGAGATCGCAACGAGCGGCAAATCCCCACCCATGCCGACATCGACAGTCTCTTCGCCTTCGCTCAAGCCGCGGGCGTGAAAGTGATCTATTGCCTGCGATTGTACAATGCAGATCCGCAGGAAGATGCGGCCACCGCCAAATACATCATGGGGCAATATGGGTCGCTGGTCGAATGCTTTTCGATCGGGCAGGAACCCAGCGCGTATCCGGTCGAGAAAATCGACACCCGTCCCGCTTCCGAGCGCATGGGCGGCGCCGTGGAAAAGTACCCTTACGCCCGGTTCAGCGCCGACTGGAAGCGCTTCGCCGACGCGATCGTTGAGGCGGCACCCAATGCACGGTTCGGCGGGCCTGGCGTTCACCTCAACCCGGACTGGACCTGCCGGTTCATGAAAGATTTCGAGCAGCCAGGGCGCCTGAAACTGCTCACCGTCCATCTGTACCCCGGCGGCGCTGGTGGCAAGGTGACATCTCCGCAAGCGGGACGCGATCGGATGCTTTCGGACGAATTCAATCAGCTGTACCAGAAGTTTTACGATGGTTTCGGACCTACAGCGCTCTCTGCACAGCTTGCATATCGAATAGAAGAAACTAATAACTTTTACAATGGCGGCGCGACTCGTGTGAGCAACACCTTCGCATCAGCATTGTGGGGCTTGAATTTCATGTGGTGGTGGGCTTCCCATCACGCCAGCGGCGTCAACTTCCACACCGGCGACAACGTCGCCGCCGGCAGCGCCATCACACCATGCAAATACACAGCCTTCTGTTCGTCGCCCGGCGGGTACTTGATTCGACCGCTCGGCTACGGGATCAAGGCTTTCGATCTCGCGAGCCATGGACGGTTGATCAAAACCAGCGTCTCCGCACCGGCCGCGAGCAACATCTTCGCTTATGCGGTGATCTCCCCCGACAATTCCCTGCTCGTGACTCTCATCAACATGAACCACGGCGGTGACGCCCACGAGCGCGAGGTGACGCTCGCCGGAGAGAAGTTCGTCAGTGCCGAAGTCTCCTTCATGTCGGCGCCGAACGGAGACGTCTCTGCTGACGCGGGAATAACACTCGGCGGAGCGAGGATCCAGGACGACGGCAGTTGGGCTGGCGGTTTTACGCCCCTTCCAATCGGCCCGGCCGGTTCGGTGACCTTTAAGCTGCCGGCAGCATCCGCGGCCGTTTTGAAATTGAAGCTTCAATAGATGACGTTGCCCTTCCAAACACCGCTTAGCGGCTGCCCTCTGGGCAGCGTTCTTCTCGCACGTGCGTGTAATCGCGCACGTTCATTTAGTTCCATAGTTCGGCTTCAAGTCGAGACCTGATGAAACGATGTGCTATTCTGCTGGTTCTCCTGCTATGTCCGGCGCTGTGCGCCCAAACCATCTTCTACGTTTCGCCATCTGGCAATGACGCGTGGAGTGGCCGGTTTGATGAAGCAAACCGAAACAAAAGTGACGGTCCCTTCGCATCGCTGGCCCGCGCCGGGATGTTGCGCGTCAACATCAGCCGGCAGTCATCCAACTTCGCGGCGGCACTTATTTCCTCGAGAAAACCCTCAAGCTTTCGCGAGACGATTCGGGGTTGACGGTTGCCAGCTATCCAGGTGAGCAGCCCGTCGTCGTAGGCGGCAGAAGGATCACCGGCTTTGTCCCGTGGAAAGAGCACATTCTGAAAACCGATGTCGCTGCTGCAGGTTTCAAGGGCATCATGTTCCACGAACTGCTGTTCAAAGATCAACGGCAGATTCTGGCCCGCTATCCGAATTTCGATCCGTCGAATCCATACGGCGGAGGTTGGGCATTCGTGGCCGGTAAAATGCTCCCGCTGTATCAGGACGCACCCGGGGACGACAAGCATGCGTTTCATCCCGAGCCGCAGGACATCCACCGATGGGCTCACCCCGAGGAGATCGAGGTCTTCATCTTTCCTCGCTACAACTGGTGGAACAATGTAGTGCCCATCAAGAGCATCGACGCTGATTCCAAAAAGATAACGCTCGCCGGCAATGTCAGCTACGCGATCCGTCCGGGAGACCGATATTTCCTCGAGAACGCGCTGGAGGAACTGGATGCGCCGGGCGAGTGGTACCTCGATCGGGCGGGCACGTTATATTTCTGGCCGCCCGCTCCCATTGATTCCAAGACTGTGATTGCCGCGCCATTGGTTGACAGCATCATCGAAGCGGATGGCGTGTCGAAGTTGACGATCAAGGGGCTGACGCTCGAATGCGCCGAAGACAACGGCGTGGTATTGAAGAACTGCACCGACAGCATCGTCGCCGCATGCACCGTGCGAAACATCGGCACGGCCTGCACCGGCAACTCTTCGGCTATCAAAATCTCCGGCGGCAACAAATGCGGAGCCGTCGGCAATGACATTCACGACGTCGGCTCCAATGCGATCTCGATCGCAGGGGGCGTCGTTCAAACGCTCACCCCGTGCGGCCACTACGCCGACAACAATTACTGCCATCATTTCGGGCAGGTTTACAAGCAGGGCGTCGGCGTCAGCCTGTTTGGCGTCGGATGCCGCGCATCTCACAACCTGATTCACGACGGTCCGCGCTTTGGCATCTTGTTCGGGGGCAACAAGCACCTGATCGAGTTCAATCACGTTCGCCACGTGGACCTGGAAACCGAAGACACTGGCGGGCTTTATTGCAATGGACGCGATTGGCTCACCAGCCGCGGCACCGTCGTCCGTTACAACTACATCCACGATATCCTCGGCTTCGGCCGCCGCGGTGGCACTGGCGAATTCCAGTCGCCGTACTTCTCCTGGGGCATTTACCTCGACGACGACTCCGCCGGCGTCGATCTGATCGGCAACATCGTTGTCCGCTGCGTTCGCGGTTGCGTGAACCTGCACAACGCGCGGGACAACCTCATCGAAAACAATATTTTTGTCGATGCCGCGGAGCAACAGATTCAAGCCACCGGGTGGGACATTAAGAGCCACTTCTGGCATGATTTCTCTCCGACGATGGCCCTCAATTGGGAAAAGGTCAAAGACCAGCCCGCCTGGAGATCCTTGCGCGGGATGGACATCGATCCGCTCAAGGCCCCGCTGCCCTCTGGCCTCATCATGGAGGGAAACGTCTGTCGCAAAAATATCTTTTACTACCACGGCAAGAACAGCCGGTTGTTCTCATTGGTGCGGGTGCCGCTCGATCACTACACATCGGATTCCAACCTGATCTGGCACATGGACGAGCCGGTGCTGATGCAAACGACAAAACTCGAAACATGGGCCGATTGGCAACACCAGGGCTTCGACACACATTCGGAAGTTGCCGACCCGCTGTTCGTTGACGCCGCTCACGACGATTTCCACCTCAAGGCGGATTCCCCTGCGCTCGGTCTTGGCTTTCGCCCGATCCCCATCGACCAGATCGGCCCCTATCGCGATCCGCTTCGCGCGAGTTGGCCCATCGTCGAAGCCGAAGGGGCCCGCGAAAAGCCACTGAAGATCCCACCCAAGGCGAAGGTCGCCAGCAAAAAATAGCAGCCGAATCATCCGACTGCGCGAAAACGGATGGCGCCCATTTGAGACGATGAAACCGCGTGGGCTTTTCATGAAAGACCGATCGGATCGCCATCCAGTCACTTTTTGGCCGGAGCCTTTGTCGCGGCATCGAGGTACGCGATTCGATGAGCCGCCTCCATTGCTCCGAACGTGTCCGGGTAACGAGCGATCAGTTCGTTCAACATTTTCTTCGATTGCTCGAAGTCGATCGTCGGCTCAACTGACGTCATTCCCTTTCCATTATAATCGAGCCACACGATTCGCTCATACTCGGCATGCGCATCGATCTCGACCTTGAGTCGGGGATTCTTCTGAAGCCGCTGCAATTCCTTGCGAGCGTTGGCGAGAGCTGTTCCACCGTCGGCCATCCGAGGATCGGCGACGTAATTGGTGAGCAGTTCATACCGCGTCATGTCGTCCGGCTGCGACTCCAGCGAGGCGATGGCGGCGGATCGCCAGAGCTCGCAGGCGCGTTTGTGCAGAGCAGGAGCCAGAGCAGGCAGGCGCGATATGACGTCCACCGTAGCGTAGCTCGTTTTTGCATCGGGCTCGGATTCGACGAGTTTGAGACGTCGCTCAAGCTCGTCGGTTGCGGCCCGGCGTCGTGCAACTGAAATCTTTGGGTGCGTCAGCCAGATGCTGTTGATGAGAAAATCGAATGCAGGCCGCACCGACTCGCCGGAAAGGGGCAGGTCCGTGCGCCCGTCGTCATCAAACACGGTATAGGGCGCTTGCGCGATGCACGGATGTGCGGGAGCCAGGCACTCTCCAGTTCCGCCAGCGGGCGTCGGTCGCTGAGGCAGAACCGATTGAAGATCTTGGGGCCGGGATTCGTTTGTGCCCACCGCGCACGCGTCCAATGCAGTTCGGCTATGGCGAGCCAGGGGGAGGGCTTCTGGTCCACCGGGTAAAACCTGGCATACGGTGCGCAAATGATGCCGGTGATGTCTTGCGGGAACTCCATCGCCGCCGCGATCGATGAGGAGAACCCCCACTGCGCCGTGTAGGTGCACACATGATTGACCCGGCTGATTCCTTTGATCTGCTCAATGGCGGCGAAACATTCCTTCATGCCAACTTCAAACTTACGCGGCGCGTACCTCCCGTTGATCTTCGGTGGCGGCAGCATCACGTAAATCGCCACGCCTCGCTGTTCCGCCCATTCCATGATGGTGGTCTTCGTCCATTCGCGCGTATGATCGCCCAAGACCACTAGCACAGGAAGCTCGGCGTCCGCGCGGTACGCGTGGGGGAGGAACAGGTCATAGCTAACGGCATCGCCGGGGTTGTTGAGATTCTCGTTGTAGCCGATTGCCGGATCCGCTGCCCAGGCCGGCCGCGCTGCAAGAATCACCCAAAGAACAAAATGAATTCGCAATCGCCTTAAGCGCACGTGAGACTCCACTCGGGGTTAGCACGGCGGATTCGCAGCAGTCGATTGTCACTGGTCATCTCTTCTGAATAACCGCTCTTCAGGGCCCGCCCATTCGATCGGTGCCGCGTTGGCGCGGCAGCATTGGGCCTCCTCGGATGATCAGATAACTACCCCTTCCCGCCTGGCTCGGCTATCGCTTCTCGATCAAATCGAAACACGAAATTCCCTCGCGTGTTAGTCCAGCGATGCGCGGTAGGGCAAGGCTATCGTGGCGCTTCCCACTCGGCTGCATAGCTTGGCGGCCAACAGACTCGAGATTTTCATTTTTCAACTTGCTCGAAAACTGATAGCCGAGCGAGGTGGGAAAGGATCATATTAGGCCCAAGTGGGGCGGCGAAGCTGGCATTCTTTTAGGGGTTCAATCCCGCAGGAGATTCTCACCATGAAAACCAGGAACATCGCAACGCTCGCTGCGGCACTAACGCTTGTGATCACGTGCGCGATCCAAGCCGCCAAGGCGCCCAAGGCGCCGCGCGACGGAATTCGCGGGACCATTTCGTCCGTGGGAGCCAACAGCTTTGTCATCACACTTCTTAAGAAGCCCGCTGATGGCGATGGAACGCTCACCGTGATTTGCGACGTGAACACGAAGTTCATCCAGGGCAAAACGGCGGTTGATGCCTCCGCGATCAAAGAGGGAGTTAACGTCGGAGTGGTGCGAAACAACATCAGTCCCACTGAACTGCACGCGAGTGTGGTCACCATCGAAAGCTCACCCGGCAAGCCGACGACAAAAAAGGCGAAGTGAGCAAGCTGCTGCCTCTCCCGCGGTAGTTGTATGATCGCCTGTTGCAAGTCATGTTGTACCTGCAAGGCCGGCGTCTGATGCTGGTGGGGGAGCACTAACGGGACGGGTCCAATTAAAAATTGGACCCGTCCCGTTAGTGCTTTCCATAGCGAAGGGACCAAATGAGATATGTGCAACTGGGAGTCTTCACGCTGGCCGTGGTCTTCGCTCTGGCAGCGCCATCGACCGCGGCAACGCCGGCAGAGATTCAGGCGGCAATTCAGAAAGCCGTCACTTTTCTCGAAAGTGCGCAAGCGGGTGGCAACTGGGACGGCCCCGAGCCCAAAGACAGTGCAATGCTCCTGGCGAGCAATGGCCACACCGCCGTCGGCTCAAGTGCCAACTGGGGCGGATCTACAGCCCTGGCAACCTATGCGCTGCTGGCCGCGGGTCAGAAACCATCAGATGACGCAAAGCTGGCTGCCGCCATCACCTGGCTCATGGATGCGCACCTCAATGGAACTTACGCGGTTGCGTTACGCGCAAGTCTGGCCGCTCATCAAGTCTTCTCCCCAGCGCAATACCGCGCGCGACGCCGACGCCGCTTTTTTGCTCAACAGCATCATTCAACGCGGACCCAATGCCGGCTTTTACGGATACTGCTATGGCTCCCGCGGTGAAAAAATGAAGTACGATCCCCGTGTGCCTTTCGGGCAAGCAGGGCCGGATATCCATTATTTTCACGATCTAAGCAACTCCCAGTATGGGGTTCTGGGAGTGTGGGCCATCGAGCGCGCCGGCGGGGAAATCCCGCAGAAATATTGGGAGATGGTCGACAAGGCATGGAAAGACGCGCAGGAAAGCGACGGCGGATGGCAGTATTACAAGGGCTGGCGGGAGGGTATCACCCCTTCTATGACCGCCGCCGGCATAGCGACCCTTCTGATCACCCAGGACTACCTCCTGCTGGGTAGAAGCTGGAACCCGTGCACCGGTGGCATCGGAAGCGCAAACGTCAACAACGGGCTTCTCTGGATGGACAACCACATTCAGGACGCGCTGGGAACGGGCAACGCCTATCTTCTCTACGGTATCGAGCGCATTGGTGCAGCCAGCGGCAGAAAATACTTCGGTACCTCCAATTGGTTTCAGATCGGAGCCGATCGGCTTGTAACATCCCAGCGACCCGATGGGTCCTGGGCGTCCAAATACGGCGCCGTCGCGGACTCTGCGCTGTGCCTTTTGTTCCTCTCCCGCGGCCGCGCCCCGGTAATGATGAATAAGCTGCAGTACTCGCTTCCCGCATCAAATTCGCACGCAGTGCAGGAAACTGACGTCTGGAATGAACGTCCTCGGGATGTCAGCCATCTCGCGCGGTGGGCGGGCACGCAGGTTGAGGGAACCCTCAATTGGCAGTTTGTCAACCTCAGCGTATCCCCCGACGATCTCCACGATGCGCCGATCCTGTACATTAGCGGCAATGAAGAGTTGCTGCTTCGACCTGAAGATGTCGCGACGCTGCGGATGTTCGTTGAGCAGGGCGGCTTGATTCTTGGCAATGCCGACTGCGGTTCGGCGGCCTTCTCGCGAAGCTTTCAGAAGCTCGCAAGGCAGATGTTTGGCAAGTACGAATTCCGCCGTCTGCCGCCCGACCACCCGATCTTCACCAGCGAACAGTATAACGCCCGCCGCTGGAGACCGCGGCCTGCGTTGCTGGGCCTCAGCAATGGTGTCCGCGAGCTGATGATCCTCATCCCCGACGCGGATGTCGGACATATCTGGCAGAGCGACAACGATAAACTGCGCCCCGAGTGCTTCGAATTGGGCGCCGATATCTTCCAGTATTCCTGCGACAGCCAGAATCTATTCGCCAGATCTGATACCTGGCTCGTGCAACCAGATCGGACGCAACCGAGCCAAACCTTGAAAATGGCGCGCATCCAGACCGACGGCAATTGGGATCCTGAACCTGCCGGGTGGACGCGGCTCGCTGCCATCCTTCATAACGATTTTGCAACCGCGCTGACGGTCGAGCCGGTCAAGCTGGGGGCGGGAAAGCTCTCAAGCGGGTATCAGCTCGCCCATCTCACCGGCACCGCCAAGTTCAGAATTTCTCCTCAGCAGCGCAAGGAGCTGAAGGATTACGTCGACGCGGGTGGAACGCTGGTGATCGACGCGGCCGGCGGCAGCGCTGACTTTGCGTACAGCGCTCAGATGATGCTCAAAGAGATGTTTGGAACCGGCGCCGCAGGGAACCTGCTGGCGCCCCTGCCAGTTTCTTCTCCGGTTTTCTTGATGGGGAACAAGCTGACAAGCTTCCAATACAGGCGCTATGCCAGCAGAATCCTCGGTGTCAGCCAGAGGCCGCATCTGCTGGGCATCCCCGTTGCCGGTGGTCGCATCGGCGTCTTCCTCAGCCCCGAAGATCTCAGCGCGGGACTTGTAGGTGAGTCCGTGGACGGAATCGTCGGTTATGACCCGGCAACGGCTACCAAGCTGATGACCAACATTCTTCTTTACGCTCAAAAGCCAGCCTCAACGCCTGTGGCGGCCCCTCCCGAATCCACTGCCCCTTCATCGCCCGTCGCCCCGACCACTCGTTCAGGTGATCAGCCTCAATAGGCGATGAAGCTTCCCAGACGAGATGATCGCTTCAGGTGACGCGATCCTTCACATTGTGATTCCAGTCACTACGTTTCGATGATGCCTCGTTGCGCCCGCGTTGCGCCGGGAGGAATGATCTATGGCGGACGAGGAAAGGGGGTCATCAGCCTATTTATCGATTGGGCTGATGACCCCCTGTCTTCAACTCAGCGCAAAGCGCGCCGAATATTCCGATTCGAAGTACCCGCAACAGCCGATTCATCACCACCGAAATTTCCGTGTGCTAGTCGGAAAACTCCCGTTTCCCGGGAGCCGACATGTCCGTAAACCACCTTCGCAGCAGCAACCGTAAATGGTTTAACGAACCTTTAGGTTGCGGCGAATGGCGTGAGCGCAATGATTGTTACTACTTCGCTCCGGTGTTGGCGTCGCCGGGCATGACGGCTTCAAATGGTCCGGCGCTGCCGTCGGGGCAGCGGGGCGAGGTGACGCGGGCATAGTCCGCTGACTGCGCCGCGATCGAATACCAGGTTGATTCGCCGGGTTTTTTGACCTCCATCATGGGATCCAGCGGCATGTGCGCCAGTGCGGACGACGGATCGGGATACTGGCTTATCGCGGCGTGGATTTTCTCGAGCGTCGTCGCATCGTACCGCTGCAGGTAAGCGACAAACGGCTTCCCATCGCGACAGCGAAGGACGGTCGCGCCATAGGCCATTTTTCCATTGTGATCGAATGGCGGAAAAGTTGAGGCGCTGTCTTGAAAGTAAGTTTGGCCGTCATCGTCGGAAAAAAATGCCTGAGTACTAGGTGCGCGCGCGTGGCGTAAACTGCCGCTAGATCGCCATAGAATCAACAGGAGAGCGAGGATCGCTGCCGCGACAATGCCGATGGCAAGCTCCGGCCTTTCATCGATCGTTTGACGGATACCCACGGGATTTCCGATCTTACTGATTACGGGTATGCAAATCAGGATGCTCTGGCTCCAACTGAGACATGATCTTGGCGGCAACCTGCTGGCCGAGGACCTCGTAGCCCTCCTCTTTGAAATGAACGCTTTTGGGCAGTTGCAGATCCGAAAGGTGCGGCTCGACAGCGGCGTAGAGATCATCCTCGGGGATGCCGTGCTTCTTCATGATCGCGTCAGCGATTTGATTGAGCTTGTCACATTGCTCGGGGGTATAGCCAGCGGGATCGTCGGGGGCGCAGGGGTCGTGCGAGCCCAGATCAGCTTCGCTCCGGTCTTTTGAAGCTCGACCACCAGCTTTTCCAAATTGGCGGCGTAGACCGGTTCGGGAGTCTTTCGGTCGTGGATGCCGAAGTTGAAGTGAATCAGGTCCCACTTCCCATCGCCGAGCCATGCGGGAAGCAGTTTGAGGCCTGACGCGGTCGGGCCGCAGTTGGCTGGGGCGCGGTGCACGTTCACCTTGCCGGCCAGCAAGTGACGGACGGGAAGGGTATAACCGCGTGAAATCGAATCTCCGATGAGCAGCACGCGCGGCAGCTTCGGATCATCCTTCACATAATCCCAGGCTGTTTCCCTGCCCGCGAGCTTGTCCTTCTTATAGCCGGGGAGGTAGTACGAGCCCAGATTGGTTTCCAGCACGGTTTCCCAGGCCAACTCCTCCGCCGACATGGCGGCTTTTCGCTTGGCATCCGCCGCTTTGTCGTAATCGGATTGGGGTTTCTTCGCGGCCGCCTCGGCTGCGTTGGTCGGTTCGCCAGGCGGCGCTGCCTGACTATGGAAGCCGGTCAACAGGAAGAAACCCACCAGCACCAACTTAGATGAAGATTTCATCGTTCTCCTGAAGATGTCATTCATAATTTCCCATATTTCCCATGCCGAATACCACAGGCCCATTCGTTGGGGGCGGCTCAAGGTCGTCATCCTCGCGGAACTCCGCGTCATTCTGCTGCGACCTTTTCCGAAGCGCCATGCTGCGCGCTTCGGAGGATGATATTGCGGGCGATTTCGGTGGCGCACTCGGGGGTGTAACCGTTGATACCGTCGGTGGGCTGACCGACCAGACCGCCGGAGATATCCTCAGGGCTGTAATAGACAGCGGTTCTGTTCTTGACAGGAATTCCGTAGACGCGGCCCGTGTGGAGACTGCCGACGACGGTTTTGGCGAATCTGCGGTATTCCACTCGGTCGATTTTGTGAGCGGCAAGTGTGTAGAAGGGATCCTCGGGTGAAAGCGGAGTGTTCAGCGCCTTCGCGGCGTCTTCTGGGAACAGCTTGCGGAGCATCTGATCGGCGGAACTGGAAAAGTCAGCCGATCCACCGCCGGAGTCCATCAGCAGAGTTCCTCCCGCGCCGATGAACTTGTGAAGCTCGTCGAGTTGCTCGTCAGTCAGTTGAAATTTTGAGGTGCCGGTCATGTGCGCGATCTTGAATCGTCCCAGTTCGCCGTGGCCCAGAGCGACGGTCTTGACCTCCAGTTCGGTGTGAAGTTCATTGTGAAAGATTGCCGCGAGCCGTTGCCATCCGCCCGGCTCGGGGTCCCAATTGCCGCCGTACTGAAGCCGGGCGATTGCGATGGAGGCATCGGTCTTGATGCCGCGCTTCGACAGCACGAGCGTGCTGTTTCCGCGGGATGTCAGATTGTTGTGGTCGACCGCGTAGAGGAAGATGTTGGCGCCGATCTCCAGCGATTTGGGCGCGGCGGCAGCGGTCAAACTCGCGGGCGTTTGCCACGCTCTGGCGGGATCGCCGGTGTTGAAAAGGATCATGATTTCCCGAATCCCGTTGCTCATCGCCAGCAGCTTGGAGCCCTCCCGGGGAATGCGGGCGTTTTCATTCCAGATCGGACTGCTGGGCGGCAACTCGCGAAATTCGTAGCCGAACAATTTCGTTCCCAGCTTCATGACACTGTCGCTGAATGCCTTGCTGCTGAAGTCCGCGTTGGCGAGAATCATGCCGCCTTCATGGACGAATGTCTTCAGCTTGCTTTCCTCTTCGTCGGTGAAACTGAGTGCCTGGTCCCCCGCGAGGTAGAGAATGGGGGCGTCGCGGAGTTCCTCGGGGGCGACCTTCAGGTTGACCAGTTGCCAATTCACCGTCCCCTCGAACTGGTCGCCGGTCCATTGAGCGAGATTCGCCGCGTCCCGCGGGCGCTCATTCCAGTTGGCCTCCTGGGCCTTGGGTGTCTTTGCAGCCATCTCATATTGGAGCTTGTTGAGCATGATCGGCGCACGGCCACGTGAGAGGAAGAGGACGGCGAAGCAGGTGGCGCTCAGTGTCTCGCCATAGGGGCCCGGGGCCAGGAGCCAGCTGCCGTCGGGTTTCTGGGTCTTCAGGAGACTCGTCGCCCCGCGCTCGAACCAGTCGATCGTGCCGAAGTACTTGGTCCCGCTGGCGGCGCCGATGCGCCCTACCCCATACCAGGCGTAGTTGGTGGTGACTTCGTTGAAGTGAGCCGTCATCCAGGTCAGCCCATTGATGATGTTGTTGTTAGACACGTTGCCGTGACGGTCGGGCAGATCGGTGTAGGTGTTGTCCTGAGTGATGAAGAGCGTGGCGATGCCCGCGGCAGTCATGGAGGCAGCGGGCTTTCGAACCCCCGTGTGTTTGGGCGTGCTGTCATAGGCCCATCCGCCATCGGGAAATTGATCCGCGCGCCACACCTGGTCGAAAGTGCGCCAATAACGGATATCTATCTTTGCGCCGGCCTGCTGAAGTGCCCATAGACCAAGTATCCCGTATTGGCTGACACTGTGGTCGACGCGTGTACCCTTACCGATGTAATCCCACAGGCCGCGGTTGTCTCCTTCGGTGTTGATTCCCGCGATGAGGCGATCGGCGTCGGCTGTTGCAAGCTGCTGCATTTCAGCCTTGTTCTTGGGGTTGCGGGCCAGGAGGTGCCAGATCTGAGCCCTTATCCCCAGTCCGTAGATGCCGACGATGTCGGCCTTTTCCAGGAAACCGATGGCCGAGACGATGCGCTTGTCGTCGGGTTTCTCGCCGGCGGCCAGCAACGCATAGGTCGCCAGCGCGCTATAACCGCCGAAGGTGTCCCCTTCGTCTCCCTTATGCGATGTCCCCGTGCGATGGTCACTGGTTTCCCATCGTCCCTGAGGCTTCTGTTGCGAATAGATGTAGGCCACGCCTTTCTTGATGGCCTCGTCGATCCGCTCGGGGGTGATCTCTTCCGCCGCGTTCTCTTTGGAGCCCGTCGCTTTCTCCGCTCCCTTGTGTGCAGCGGGGTGGGCGGCTTTGGGAGCGGCGGCGGGCTTGGTGGTTGGACCGGCGAATAATTCAGAGCGGGTCGAAATGCCAGCGATCAGCGCAAACAAAGCAAGGAACAGCAGTCGCGCCAGGAGGCGGTGTGAGCGGCGGGAGCGCGGAAGGCGGTGAGATCTGGACATCATGATGTAATCCGCAGGAGGGAGCCGGTTGTTCACGACTCTTTAGATGGCGTTGGCCCCAAAGTGTTGCGGTGCATCGGTTGAAGCCGCATGTCCGCTGCATGCTCGCACACTCGCGCCCTTGCGTTGTTGCAAACCGTGCTGAAGGCCGTGGTGAGCAAGATCGGCATGACAAGCAACCCAAGCAGATAATGACGCCCGGGATTGCACTGAACGATGGCGCCGCAGGCAGCGGTCAGCAGCACAAAAAGCACCAGGTCGATTCGACTCAGAAGCGATCGTCTCATCTCCATTGACTCGCTTTCTCACCCCGCTCCAACTCTGTCGCGCGCGCTGTCAAGATGCTTTCAAGATTCAGCCTTCCTGAATTGCGATAGTTGTCGGCCCGTTGTTGAGGCACATAACCGCCGAGCTTCAATATCGCCGTTGGTTGAACCGCTGATAAACGCAGATGAACGCAGATTGATCAGAGACCTCCCAGCCCATTGGCAACATCGTATGCGCAACCGATGATCTTCTCAGTGATTTTATTCAATCTGCGTTCATCTGTGTTCATCTGCGGTTCCCTTTCTTCTGTTTGAGAAAGCAGTCACACCAGCAGCGGCATCGCTTTATCAACCATTGTGAAGGCGGATTCCCAGCGAGCTTCAATGATCGCGGTGGATTCGGCGTGGAGCTGGGAACTTATTGACCGACCCGCCAGAGTGGATAGGAAAAACCGCCGGCTTTGGCGTCGGCGATCCATCCTGTCAGGGTGTTAGCGATCATGTCGGCCTGTGTGGTGCTGTTTACATACCACGGCAGGGAAGCGCGGGGGATGGTTTCACAGTGCCCGTCGAAGAACAGAACGTTGGTGGTCCCGGTGCTCACTGCTTTTTGCGGGGTGGACTGATCGCTCTTGCCATGGCGATTGACGATACGCCAGTTGAGGCAGGAGTAGGCATGAAGAGTGACGCCATCGTAAATGAAGGCTAGCTCAGAGCTCTTGATCTGCACGAGCTTGAATCCGGCGGCATAAAGCTGCGCCCGATGACTGCGAGGGAGTGAAATGATCGGGCGACACCTTGAGATTGCTGTTGTTGCCGTTGATTCCATAGCTGCAGCAGACATACAGCGGGGGCGAGGTTTGGAAGAGCCCGGACGTGGCGGTCTGAAAGCCGTCGAACCCCGTCGGGGGGGTCGTGAAACCATTGAGGACCGCGCCGGCGCTGGCCTGGACCGGGGGGGCGGAGGGGCAGGAGAGGATGGAGTCGTAGGTTGTGTCGGTGGCACTCTGGAGTCCCTGGTTTGGGAAATAGCCCATGGCTACCAGCCCGATGTACCAGATGTCCTGCGGGGGGGAGGCTCCGGTGCCGACCCAGGTGCAGGGCATCACCACACCCTTGTTGTCGTTGCTGTACATCAGCGATGCCTGCCCGATCTGCCGCAGATTGGAAAGGCACTTGAGCGTGCGGGCGGATTCGCGGGCGGCACTAAGCGCCGGCATCAGCAGCGCGACCAGGATCGCAATGATCCCAATGACCACCAGAAGTTCCACGAGGGTAAAACCATGCGTGCGCGAGACACGAGCCGCCGGAGTCGGAGCGGAAGGGAGGCGCGGCCGTGCCGATTGCTGAAACGCTTTTGGACTATTGAATTGAGTTTTGTGTGCCATTATATCCTCGCCAGTTAGCTCTCGATCGGGCACTCCACGTCTCACCAGATGACTAACCAAGTATTATCGTCCGATGAGGCGTTGATTGCTACCACCTTTCGGGAAGGCCGAATTGCGATAAATCAGGAAAGAGATTGAACCGCTGATCAACGCAGATGAACGCAGATTGATCAGAGATTTCGTACGATGCGCTTCTCAGTAATTTCATTCAATCTGCGTTCATCTGCGTTCATCTGCGGTTCCCTTTCTTCTGTTTGATAAGCGGTCACACCAGCAGCGGCGTCCGCTCAGGGGAAGAGATTTAACCGCTGATAAACGCAGATGCACGCAGATTGATCAGAGACTTCGTACGATGCGCAAAGCGTTCTTATAGACTTTCTCCAGGAACCCGCTTCCCAGTCCATGCAACATCGTATGCGCAGCCGATGATCTTCTCAGTGATTTCATTCAATCTGCGTTCATCTGCGTTCATCTGCGGTTCCCTTTCTTGAAAGAGATTTAACCGCTGATAAACGCAGATGCACGCAGATTGATCGATTGATCAGAGACTTCGTACGATGCGCCTGGCTGGGCTAACGCCTGGCGTCGGGGTCGCTGGGGGCGACCGGGGACATGTTTGGGGATCCGTCGGGGCTTATCGGCTCGATGGCCTTTTCGTAGGCCTTGCGGGCATCGGCGTCGCCGCCGGGGGGGAGCCAGGCGGGGTCGCCGGGCTTTTTCACCAGCATGGGGGTTTGCAGCCAATGCGTCGCCTGCTCGGGGTCAGCGGCAATCTGCGCCTCAATCTCGGGTTTCTGCTCGTCGGAAAACTTCTCCAGGTATGCGACAAACTTTTTGCCGTTGTCATAGCGATAGACCGCGGCGCGGCAGGCGGTGCCGCCGCGGTGCTCAAAGGGAGGAACCTTGGATGCATCGTCGATGAACCAGGTCTTCCCATCGTCGTCCGAGAAGAAGGCGGAGTTCATCATTCGCACGTTGGCGTGCGGCTGCCCCAGTGTCGCGCGGTAGATCGTCAGTCCCGCAAGGAGCAGGACGAAGCCGCAAACGCCCGCGACGATGGTGGAGTTCTCCTTGAGTTTTTCGCGTAATTCCATGTTGAATCCGCAATAAACCGGTGTCATCGGAAATCGACGTCCATGGACACTTTCATCAAACCGCCGCTGGGGCAGTTGGTTGGATTGGTCAGGCTCGCGGTCCCCACCGGGGTCATCCCGCCGGTGCTGAGGATTGGCTGCTGATCGACGTGCCCGTCAACGTAGAGGATGTTCATCGCTCCGCGGTGGCGCAGCAGATCGAAGGGACTGGTTCCGATTGTTCCACCGGTGCCGGCGTAGACGTCTCCCAGCGACATGCCCCTGGCATGGCACCAGATCTCGTACCTGCCGGATGAATTAACGTGTGCGTCGCAGAGGAGCATGGTGTCGGAGGCATGAGGTATCGCCGCGACATTGCCTCGCGCGGGAGTGTCCGCTGAGCAATGCGACTCCATTGTCGCACCAACCGAGCGCTTCGGCGTTGAATCCATAACTGGACCATCCGTTCAGCGCGTCATTGTTAAACCGGTCTATGATCAGGGCGCCCGCTCCATAAGTGCGGTTGATGGTCGGTTCGTCAGACGGACAGAGAAAAGCATCCTGCAGGGGGCCGGGCGCCTGGATGTCGGCGTTGGCGTCGGTGTAGTTGTCCCCGCGGACAGTCGCAGCGCCAAGGTACGGCGCCAGCGCCGCGGTGGGGGACGTGGGCATATAGTTGCCACCGCCATCATAGTCGAAATACGTGTAGCGCTGCCGCGAACCGTCGCCGATGTTGCTTGGCGTTGCGGGCGCCAGGCCACCTTTGATGTAGATGGTCCCGGCCAATGGGAGATACCCTCGATGTTCGTTGGCGCACTGGTTCATCGCCTGTCCGATGGTGCGCAGATTGGCGGCGCACTTGATGAGCTGCGCCGAACGCCTCGAGCTGGCCAATGCGGGGAGCAGCATCGCGATCAGCAGGGCGATGATTCCGATGACAACCAGCAGTTCGACCAGGGAAAAACCGCGGCGGGAAATTTTCGAATTTGGTAGACTTGCGTCGCGCATGAAGACCTCACAACTGTGTTCCAAACTCTGCGGGGGTGAATCCGCCCTGACCCAGATCGGTCGTTTCCGCCAGGCAATCACCAAACTCATAATTATCCGCCGCATGCGGCGCTGATTGCTACCACGTTTCGGCAAGGTCGAATTGCGATAAAAGCGGGGCTCTTGCGGAAGGCGCGGCGTTCATGGCTGGGCTACCGCCTCGCCTCGGGGTCCGTGGGCGCGACCGGGGCTGGGCCGTCTTTCACAATTGTAAGCTTCCCGCAACGTCCATGGAAGGCTTCATGAAGAGAGAATCAAGTTCAACTCACTTGCGCAACTTTCCGCCGCCGGCGGCGGCCGAGCACCAGTGGCGTTATGCCGGAAATGACCAGCATCGCCGTGCCCGGCTCGGGGGTGCCGCTGTATTGTATCTCCAGATCGGAGCCGCTGCCGCTGAAATCGGACACTGTGATCAGGCTGAATCCTTGCGCGTAGGCGGTAGTATTGCCGCTGGTGAAATTGCTCGTGTCCAGGGTAAAGTCGGCGAGCTCGCCATTTAGGGTGGACTGGTTGACCGTGGCGATCGTCGCAATCTTCAGCGTGAACGGGCTCGTTTGACTGAAGTTTGGCGTCGCCCCGATCTTGTTGATGGACGTGAGGCCGTAGAGCTTGATGTTTACGCCGCTGCTGACAGAGAGCAGATTCATTTGGATCTCATCCCAGTTTGTCCCCGCAACGGCGCTTCCCGAGACGTTGTCCACCTTCACGTCGAAGTTCGAACCAGTGGAGAGCGTAGTCGTGCCAGAGGACTCATTGAGGATCCCCGGTGCCGCGGCGACTGTTGCGGAGGCGACGCCGGCTCCTGCGGTGAGAATTCCGCCGTTGTTCACGGTGATGTTGCCCTTCACGATCCCGGCGGTGGTTCCGACGCCACCGCCCAGCGTGCCGCCGCTGGCAACGGTGACCAGCCCGGCACCCGTTGAACCGCTGGTGGTATCGGTGCTGTTGGCCAGCAGCGTGCCGCCATTGATCGTTGTTCCGCCTGAATAACTGTTCACGCCCGAGAAGCTTTGGGTTCCCGACGACCCGGCGGCGATGGTCACGGTCATCCCAGCCGCCCCATTTGCAATGTTGCCCGAATAGCTTGGGGTTGCACCTGATTGGGGATTCAGGTTGAGATTGGTCACCGAGCCATAGCCGGTGATTGCGGTCGCCAGAGCCACTGAACCTTTAAGGCCGCCGAGAGTTGGCGTGGTGAAACCGGTCACGTTGAGACCAATCGCGCCGGTGGAACCAGTCGTGTCGTACGCGCTGTCCTGAAGGGCCGTCGCGATGCCCAAGGCGATGTTCCCGTTGCTGATGACGGTGTCCCCCGAATATGTATCGGCGGAGTTGAGGGTGAGAGTACCCGCGCCGACCTTCGTCAGGGCATAGTTGCCGCTCACTACGCCAGAGATAGCAATATTCCCCGCGCCGCCGATGGAGCTATTCAATTGCAGGACCAGGCCCCCCGTTCCAAAGGTGATCGTCGAAGTGGTGGAGCCCGCACTATTGATCAACGCGCCGTTGCTGCTGACGCCGGTGCCGTTTAGATACAGATGTCCGGCAAGCGCGTTATAGTCTTGATTGTCCCCGTGGAGATCGAAGACGCCGCCGCTGTTGACGGTTAAATTGGTGTTGCCGTAAATCTCGTAATTAGTCGTGGAGCCCAATTGCAAAGTGGCGCCGCTGGCGATGGATGAATTCGCACCAAAGGCATGGACGGTGGTACTGCTGCTTTTCGCCAGAATGACTGTGCCGTTGCTGACCGTAAGGGCGAGGTCTCTATTATCCCCGTTGCCGCTGAGAGTCGTTGTTCCGCTGCCAGTTTGCGTAAGCGAGGTCCCAGCGCCCCCATAAACCTGCGCGAGGGTAAGATTGCCGGTGCCGGCAACACTCAAATCCGGCTGGCCGGTGGTGCTGGTGCCGGTCGACCCATTGAATCCGGCGTTGATCGTATCCGAAGCGTTGTTCACCGTGATCGTTGTGACCGTTGGGTTATCGGCTACATCAATAATGCCGGTGGTGCCCGAGGCGCCCACGACGATGGCGCCTGATCCCGATCCAAAGGTGATGTTTCCTGAGCTCACGGTGGTTCCATTGGCGACGGTGATAGTGCCTGCCCCAAGCGTGTTGGTCGTACTGCCGAAGTTCAGACTATCGGTGGTCGCGGTCGTGACAGTGCCGGGCGTCAGGGATCCGGTTGAACTTGTGCTCCAGCCTTGGGTGGAGCTGCCAGTGGTTGGTGCTGCCCAAGTACCCGAGGCCGTTCCGAAGCCGGTGGCGGAGCCGTTGGTGTCCCAGTAATAGGTGGTCGCCTGCGCCTGCGCCGCATGGAGCAACGCGATTGTCGCTACGGCCGCGCTAAGCCGGGCTGCCAACCGGTTGCGCTTCGCGTCCGCCTCGCCCCCGATCCGAGCCCCGCTGCCCTGAGCCGGTGCCGAATACAGCTTCATATCCGAAATTCCGCCAATTTCGTCCTGGGTCTCGATCATTTCTCGTCTCCGTGAGCCTTGTAAGCTTCCGCCTGCTCCGCCTTCATGCGGGAGCATGAACCTTCAAGCATTATGCGGGGCAAAAATTGAATTTGCTTCCGCGTATCAACAAAATCGAATTGCGATAATCGCGCAATTCCCGCAAACTGTCCCGCCTCTCGCTCTCCGACCGCTTCCGGTGCTCCTCAGACTCGCTTTGCAAGGATCCCCGGTGCCGCGGCGCTGGCCGTCACTGTTGGATCATGCCAACTAACCGGCTCGATAGCTTTCACGTTTTGACTAGGCTGGAAAGCGATAGTTGCCGGTCACCTTCCATGCTTGCGTCTGGCGATTTGGTTCGCCGGGTTCTATCTCCGATGCTTGGCGTATCAGCAGGCATTGCAAGCTGGTTGTTAGTATGAGCGACGAACCGCATGAATGCTTCCATTTTTCAGGCATGTTGATTTGCGATACTCAGCAGGTGGGGGGTCTGTGACACTTTCGGCTGGAATGCTCTTTTCCCCTCCCCCGGTATTTCCGGGGGACGGGGCCGAGTTGACGAATTGCGTGTCGCTGCCAACATTACCGGACGCGAAAGATGGAAGGCAAGGGCGGGACTGTCGGATTGTCGGATGTCGGGAGTCGTGAAACATGAAAGCGTTGTTGGAGGAGGACGCGGTAGGATGATGCGGAAGTCAAGATTGCGCTGGCAATTTCCTTCGCTCCATCAGCATTCGCAAAGCAATGCAGTCATGGCAGCCATGAGGCGCTCAACCACCCTGTTGCCAGGAAAAACGAACATGCGTACGGCAATCCTGGCGATCTTCATTCCGATTCTGGTTTCGCAAACAAACGCGCGTTTGGCTGGCAGCGTCACCATGATCAGCCCATCACCGAATGCGCCCTTCGAAGCCGGCACCTGTATCACTCTTCAAGCGGCCAGCACGAACAACGTTCCCGCCGTGCAGATTTTCGACGGAGCAATACGCATCGGGGAAGCATTCGCGCCAAATTATCGGCTGACGTGGACCACCCCGTCGAGGGGGCCGCATCACCTTCGTGTGACCTCCGAAGGCGGGGACGATCAAACCTCCGCGGGCATCGATATTTCAGTGAACGACCCCACGACTCCGGTGGATCTCTCGAAAGACGTGAATCGCTATAACGTCAGTTTCGACACCCTCGGCGTCAACGCACGGGATTCGATGCCCCTGGGCAACGGCGACGTGTCTTTGAACGTCTGGACCTATCCCGACGGCGACGTGGGCCTTCTCATCGGCAAACTCGACGCATACGCCGAGAACGGCAAGTTGACCGGTTCTTCAGGCTTTTTCAGCCTGCGGAAAATTGGACGCGTCCGGCTTTCCTTCGATCCGCCGGTCTTCAAGCAGGCGGCTGTCAATCATGGCTTTCGGCAACAACTGGTCCTCGGCGAAGCGGCGATTTACCTGCGATCGCCCCATGGCGAGTTGAAAATCTGGGTGGATAAAAACCGATCCGTGATTCACGCGGAATGGTCAGGTCAACAGGACGTCGGCATCATTGCGAAGGATGACTCGTGGCGCACCAGCGACGTGCCGAAGACTCACATCGCCGACATCGTTTTCCCCAATCAGGGCGATCAGGTGATCTGGTGTTATCACGACCCACGAACGAGCGTTGGCTACCGCAACCGTCACGAACAAGGCGTCGTGGAGGGGGGACTTCCCGGCGCGGAATTATTGCCGAAGTACACGACCGTCACCTTCGGCGCCCTGATGCGGGGCGAGCCATTCAAGCATGTTGATGACTTGACGCTGCGATCAGGGCCGGCCAAGCGGGCGCGGCTCGATATCAATGTTCTCCGCTACTCAAAGCAGAACCAGGCGACGCCGGAACATTGGCTTCCGCTGATCAAGTCAATGGCCGATCAGCAGGATAAGGTCAACTACGATGACGCCTGGCACGAGCACCTGAGATGGTGGCGCGACTTCTGGGATCGCTCCCAAATTGTTGTGACGCGCGGAGAAAAATGCGAGCAGGTCACCGCCGGATACCTGCATAACCGTTTTCTCAATGCCGCTCAGGCCGGCGCTTTGACCGAACTGTGGCGCATCCCCTTCAACGGGGGCACGTTCAATGTCGATTTTCTCGACGTCGAACTCGGCAAACCGGTCAACAGAGCAAAAACCCCCGAACAGAAAGCGACTGTTCTCCGACAAAACTGGACCGGCGTGAATCCGCAGGACCCGGATGCGGCAAAATTCAACCCGGAGTTGTGTGCGAAAACGACCCCCGATTACCGCCTGTGGGGCGTGTCAGATCGCTCGCAAAACACGAGGCACGTCTATTGGCCAATGCTCATGGGCGGCGATTACGACATTGCTCGTCCCTGGTACGAATGGCCGGCCATTGCATCCGAGGATTGGGAAAAGCAGGTGAAGACGTTCACCGGCAAGGCTGATTGCATCAGTCTGGCGGGCATTTCGGCATGGGAAGGGCTGGGCAAAACTCAATTCATCAAGCGAGGCGGCCAGTACCTCAAGCGAATCGTGCCGGAAGGCATTGGACAAGACACGGGCGCCCGGCGATGGACGATCGACATCTGCGATGAATACCTTCCGTACATGCTGGATTACTACGAGCTGACGCAGGACAATGATTTTTTGCAGCGGGCGTTACTTCCGTATTCCCAGAAAAAATTCAAGTTCATCGATCAATGGTTTCCGCGCGATACCGCCGGAAAACTTATTCTCTGGCCCTGTGACCAGTCGGAAGTGTACGTGCGCTATCCGGCCGACGGGCTGGTGCCTGCCAATCCGGTGTCGGGCGTTGCTCTCCTTCGCACACAATTGCCCCGGCTGCTGGCGCTCAAGGGCAAAAGCGGCGTGACGGCTGAAATGATCGAGCTTTGGCAAAAAGTACTCGATGAGGCGCCGTCATATCCCATCGGCACGCGGCGAAACGGAAAGCCCGGATTGCTGCCTCATGAGGCCGGCTGGGATCAAGAGGAACAGAAAACTCAAGGCGCCGACCGCGCGACCCTCTACGCGATCTGGCCGTTCCGGGCGTTCATGTTCCCGCAATCGGGCACGGCCCCGGCGGATTACGAGTTGGCGGTGAACACGCTCGCCCTGGGGGATCGTCCCAGCATGCACGCATGGTTCTATGGCGATTACTGCGCCGCCATTCTTGGCCTCGCCAGGCGCGTGAAGCAGGGCGTCGTCACACGCGCCGGGGGCAAGGACAAAAACTTCCGTTTCCCCTATTTCTGGTACGCCAATCCCGACTATGCACCCTGTCCCGAATTTGGCGGCATCATGCAGTCGACCCTTCAATACATGCTATGGAACTGGAAAGGCGACACAATTTATCTTTGTCCCGCGTGGCCCAAAGATTGGGATTGCAACTTCAAATTCCGCGGTCCGCAAAACACGATCGTTCAAGGCAGAATTTCCGGCGGCAACGTAACAATCGAACACGTTATTCCCGAGTCGCGACGCAAAAATATCGTGGTTTGCCCGCTTCAGTAGCCGGAACAGATTCATTGATTCACTTTCAGCGGATTGGGCAGCGCCTGCACTTCATTTTTCATCTGCTCGATGAAGTTTTCCTGATTGCATACGTGATTGGCTGCGGAAATCGGCGTTGACTGCTAATTTCCGGGACTGTGCTGCGTGAAGACATTGGCGGAATCCGCGGGAACAATGGCGGCTTTGCCAAGGTCGACGTCATAGAGATTGATCCGTCGACTCGCGCCCTGGGCGCTGAGGAAAGTCTTCGCCTTGACCGGGCAGGAGGAGCGAGCGATCAGGGCGCCGTCGGTCGCATTGAGAACAATGACTGGCATTTCGCCCTCGCTTTGCGCCCGCAGGCCATCCACGCTCAAGTCATTCACATCATCGCAGACGAGAGCGGGGCGCACATCCTTCTGTTCGCAGCTCACATTGATGTCGCGGAGGGTCAGGCCGGTCACGTGCCGGCAGAACAGTCCGTACGCCGGCAGCGGACCAAACTGCCCGATCTCCGGGTATCCCCTGGGGTTCTCCGGCACTTTGGAGACGTCGACGAGCTTTTCCCGGGGGCACCCCGAGCGGTAGGTGACGCGAAGATTCGAGACGATCACGTTCTCGATCGGGTGGTCCGGCAAACCGCTGATGGATGGAGCGAGAGGCATGAGTCCGAACTCCGCGTGCTCGTCGGGGAGGCGCGTGGTGGCGATGATGTCGCTGATGCTGACATTGCGAAAGGAACCAATCTCCGACGGCTTGGATGACTCGACTCGCCGGGCGCCTCGATTGCCGAGCTTCAGGAAAATGGGCGTGGCGACATCGCTCATCGAGATGCCGTGAACAACAACTCCGTCCAGCGCGCCGCCGTCGACAACTTCCAGCGCCACACCCGCCAGCTTCGTGTCGCGGACGACACAATTGCCGATGCAGATGTTTTTGAAAGCCCCCGCGGAGGCGGTCCCCAGCTTGATTCCGTTGCAGTTGCTTTTCACGATGCAGTTGTCGATGGTCACATTTTCGCAATCGGTGCAACTCGCCTTGAGGCACAGCGCGTCGTCGGCCGAATCGATGTTGCAGTCGCTGATGCGCACATTGCGCGAGCCGTCGATGTCAATGCCGTCGTTGTTGCCGTTAGAACGGCTGACGACGGTGAGTCCGCTAATGAAAAGTCCATCGCAATCGAGGTAGTCTTCCACCCAGTAGCCGCTGTTGCGGAGGGTGACGTTTCGAACTCTCACATTTTTGCAATGGATGAAGGCGAGGATATCGGGGCGGTGGCGGAGCATTTCCGCCTTCTGGGGTCCGCTGAATTTGTGCCATTGGGTGAATTCCGGGCAGCCTCCCTGTCCGTCGATCACTCCGTCGCCGATGATGGACACGTCCTGGGCCGCGTCGGCATGGATCAGGGCGTGGCGCGGGTACTCAAAATCGATGGTGGCGTTGGGGATGGGCGGAGGCTCCTCTGGATAATCCTGCAATGTCGTCGAGCCCAGAAGCGTCGCGCCGGCGTCCACCTGAAGCGTGACGCGACTTCGCAGCTCGATTGTTCCAAGCAGGTATGCGCCGGGCGGGAAACTGACGATTCCACCGCCTTCTTTGGAAATCGCATCGATTGTCGCTTGAATGACGCGAGTGTCGTTTGTCTTTCCGTCACCCGCGGCACCGGCGTCGCGGACGCTGATACCGCGGTGCTGCGGGGAATTGGGCCGCTGCGGGGAGGAAACGGCTGCCTCTGGCAGCCCACACAACGCGGCGCGGATGCATGTTGAGAGTGCAAACAGGAGTACCAGCTCAATCACACGAAACCCGCGCACCTGACCCTTCATGACTGCCTCATTTCGACACCGGGAAAGGGCCGAATACTGTGTAAGAATACGCGGGAAACGTATAAGTAAACCGCGGCGCAATCTTAATCTGTTGATCGATGGGGTGCAGCCTTTGGGGGTCCTCGGCGGTGTTGAAAGTCTTGAGATTGTTGCCGGAGAGAACTGCAACGTTCACCATCTCAGGAATCGCGGAAATCCCCCCAAGCGCAATGTCGGCTGCAATTGGAACGTTCGCAATATTCACCACCTTCAACGCCAGTTTCGAAGTGGCTGGGTCGCGACATGCGGTGACGCTCAGGAGCGGAACGCCCTGAATATGCGCCCGCGGCTGACCGTAAGCTTCGCCTGTAATGGCGGGAACTGTCGTATCGCAGGCGACGCCCAGGGGCAGATATGCGCCGGCCGCCATTTTACCCACCCACCCGGCGGGCTGGAGCCAGCATTGGTGGCTGTTGAAGAAAATCCGGCCCTGCTCCCAGCCGTTGTCGGGAAACGCGTCGGCTTCCACCAGGCCGCAGTAGGTGACGGCGGCCAGATCATCGGCATGTTGCTCGCAGATGCTGTTGAACTGCGCGTCGGCCAATCCGCGCAGCAGGTTGTGAATGCCGCCGTTCACTTCCTGGCAGTAGACTTTGATGCTGCCGGAGGAGGCGCGGTTCTGCACGATCATCTGTTCCCATTGCTTCCCGTCGCCCCAACCTCCGACATACGGGAACATGGCATAGCCGACAATCTTCCCGTCGAGCAACTGCCCCCATTGCTTCAGCACCTGCGGCTTGGGGAGCACTGACGGCATGTGACCGATGCTGCCCGCGAGGATGTTGAAGCTCGGATCGACTTTGTGTACCGCGTCAGCCAACGCGGCGGTTTTCTCCGGCCCGGTGAATCCGTTCCCGTATTGCAGCCAGTGAAGATTGAGCGGCTGCTCGTATCCCATTTGCACGCGCACCTTCCCCCACTTGCTGTCGGGAGCGCCGTTGCAAAATTCGACAAAGTCGGCGGCATCCTGCGCGGTCTCGCGGTGGCTCATGCAGGGGATCGCTTCGATGCCCGCCGCCTTGCAAAAAGCGACAAACTCGACGAGGCCCCAGCCGCGCGAGTCGAAGGGATACCAAGGACAATTGTATTGCGGCCGCTTGTCGGGATCGCCGATCTGATTCTTCCACGGGAAACCGAGCGCGCCGGAGTTGTCCCCGCCAAAGCGAATGGCCTTGACGTGTGAATCCACCAGCATCCGTCCCAGGTCCCCGCGGACGGGCAGCCCTTTGAACAGTTCGTCGCCGGTGGGCATGAGCACCACTTGATCCAACCAGATGCTCCCCGGCCGATCGATCCAGACCGCGAAGCGCGCGTTGCGGTCGGTTTGACTCGCGGTGAGAGAGAAGTCGAATCGCTTCCACTCGTCACCGACGCCCGAGAGGGACTGGGTGGCGTAAGTTGCTGATCCGTCGACGCTTTGCAGTGCGACGGTTACGGCACCTTCGGCGCGGCCGCGGAGATAAAGTCGACTGGTGTATGTTTTGCCGTGGGTGAGCGACAGTCCCCATCGCCCCAGCCCGCGGTTGGCGACGCCTGCCCTGCCCGTTGCTGATTTGAGCGTGATCTTCTGCGAGCGTTCGGTGTTGAACGGGCGATCCGCGTCCCACTTGAACTCGCCATCGCCGCTGAGGATCGCGTCCCACCAGCAACTGACTGTGCCGTGCGGATGGTCGGTGGTGAAGTCCGCCGTCCAATTCGTTTTGCCGCTGGTCACCGCGAGGTTCTTGAACATCCCTCGTGACGCTTCGGCGTCGCAACTGATGCTCCCGGGCGGCAGGGGGGAGGGATCCGATGCCTTAAGAAGAGGTTGGTCATTCCCCGCAATTGCAACGGTCAGATCGCCGCCTTCGATTTGCAGCTTTACGCTCAGCCATTGATTGAGTCCGCAAGAAACAGCCGCACCGGCGAGGCGCTTGTCATTCCGCCATAAGGAAAGCTCCTTCGTCCCGGCCGAAAAGCGCAGATGATACCCCTGGCGATGGTTTTTCGGATTCACGCGCGCGCTGATTCCGACAAATCGATCCGGGTCGTACTTGTCCTGCAGAAGATCGCAGCTGACCACTCCATCGTCGAAGGTGAGTCCGTCACGGACCAGGCTGTAATCGCGGTATGCCGTCATCCACAGGGCGCCATCCTGCATAGTCCACATTCCGGTGAACATCGGCCGACGGTTCAGATCGGGCCAGACCGACCAACCATCGGGCAGGCCGGTTTCGGGACTCTCTTCGAAGCTTTCGCCGAAGATCATCTGCGCATAAAGGCCGCCGTAGACTTCGTGATTCAGGTCTTCGAAGCATGCGCCGTAGATCATCGGAGAGATGTGGCTGATGATTTTGGACGGATCGACCGCGATCGACGCGTTCAACGGTTTTGCGCCTTCGATGACAGGTCCGTCGATTTTAACCGGCGCCGGGCCAGCAGCCTGCTCGCTAGCCGGGATGGTGTAGACCTGGCCATTTGTAACGCCGCCGGCGCCTCCCGCTGGGCGCAGGGGTTCGGCGGGGCGGGCGCATCGGTCTGCGGCGCCGCACCGGTTAGCATCGCAAGCGACGCAAAGACCATAAACCACGCGCACGTTCTGGACATGTTCAGCGTCTCCTGCATGACAAGGGGCTCAGCGGAACAACACGATTAAACGCAGTGGATCAATCGCCGCTCTGATAGGTCCACATTCCGCGAAGGCTCGGGCCGCTCAGCGTGCTCCAATTGGTCAGCGTGCTTCCGTTAAAGGTGCGGCGGATGTCCAACAGCTCAACGTGCCCGTCACAGAAGAGGAAGTTGTTCATATAAGGTCCGTGCAAACCCATGACAGGACCTACGAATCCGCTCCAGCCACCGGCAAGGGAGGCGGTGGAATTCAGCTCGCTCCACCAGCCGTAGTCCCCCATGTAATTGCGGTCATTAGGTACTTCTCCCACTGCCATGGTCTCGCTGGTGACGCCAATCCAAGCCTGTTTGGCCGAGAGCGTCTGAATTGAAGTCGCCGCGTAGGTGCAGAGCCCCTTGAGGACCGGCTGGCTGCCGGCCAATCCGCGCGTGCCGTTGATGCTGTAGGTTTTCCATTCGGCAGTCGGATATGCGGTCTTGTAGTCTGCGCTGTCCTCGGGGCACTGATAGATCTGGACGATTCCTCCAAAGTACCCCACCGGCCACAGATCCCATCCGGTCCAGGTGACGCCGTTGTACTTCACACTGCTGCTTCGCTTGGAAGAAATGGCGGATGAATTGCGCCCGTCGTAAGTGGAAAGGAGATCGTCCCAGCTCCAAATGCCATAGGCCGCTGGATACGATCCTCTGTTTCCATCGCAATACATCTGAAGGAGGATCCCGATCTGGCGCATGTTCGATGCACATTTCACTGTCCTTGCGGATCGACATGCCTTGCCCAGCGCGGGCAGCAGCAGTGCAATCAGCACCGCAATGATTCCGATCACAACGAGAAGCTCGGTTAAAGTAAAACCCGCTCGAAACTCGTGATGGGATTTGCCGAATGACTGGCGAGCGTGCGACACGGCGGCTCCTGATTTGCGAGTGCTATTTGCGTCGTCCGTTTTCGCGACGGTAATCGCTGGGTCTGAGTCCTTTGCGGCGGCGGAACATGCTCGCAAAATGGGCCGAGGTGGCAAAGCCCAGCGCCATTGCGATCTCGGTCACACTCATTTTCGAGTTCGAGAGCATCTCCATCGCACGGTCGATCTTGGCGTGCAGGATATAATCGCGCGGGCTGTAGCCGGTTTCCTGAATGAACTTTCGGCGGAAGTTGCTCTCGCCCATATTGACCATCGCGGCCAGCTCCGGAACGGCGATCGGGGACATGACGTTCGCCTCGATCCACTTCACGGCCCGGTGAACTTCGAGAGAAAATCCGGGGACGGACGACTTGGGCGCAGCCCCGCGTTGCGCCGATCGCGCACGATCCAGACCAGCAGCTCGTGCAGGATGGCTCGCGCGATGAGCGGGGTTTCAAGCGTAGGATGGCGATGTTCATCCATCAGCCGGTTGAAGCAGCTCTCGAGGGAGGGTGAGTAAGGGAATACCGCCGGCTCGTTCTCGCTCAGAGCCTTCAGCAGATCGCTGGATTGATCGGGGAGCAGGCCGGGAAATCTTCCTCTGGGAGGCGTGCTGAAGCGAAGCCAGAACCAGCGACCGGGATGAAGGACTTCACGGAGCCCGCCGTGGCGCTGGCCCGGCTGGGTGAGCATCGCGGCGCCGCCGGTCACGGAAAGGCTTCGCGATGGCTCGTCAAACCAGACGTCCATTCGTCCTTCCTGCACGAGATGGAGTTCGAACTCACTGGGGTGAACATCAGAACGAAGTTCTCCGGGCAGCGCTTCCTGCAGATGCCAGTGACCGACGATGGTCAATTCCGGGAGGATCTGGGTCTTGGCCTCGTAGACCTCCTTGCCGCGAATCGCGCGGTGGTGGTCGATGGGCTCCTTCTGCCTGGCCTGAATAGACTGATCGCTTTTGGGCGCTCGCATTATTGCAATCTGGGTCACTCACGAAAACGTACTGCAACACCTCCGCGAGTGCCATCGTGACTTGACTTTGTCAATATGTGATAGTCCAACATCCAAACGCGGAGCAAGGTAGCGATTCGGAAGTTTACGCCGATCGCGGGAAATACATGACTTTGGTGATTCGATCCTGGTCGACACCCGCAACGTACCTGCCGTCGCTTCTGAACAACGGCCACGCCAATGACTCTAACCGAAACGGGAGCGGGATCGCGAGGGGAGCAACTGTCGGCTGACGAACGATCGGCAGCAGCAAAAGCTCCGACGTCGCTCATTGTTCCGTTGCGGGAGAAAGTTGCATACGGCGCGGCGGGGGTCACGGATTTTCTCTATCTGAACCTGCCGCTGGCGATGGCAACGCCAATCTTCTCGGTGAAACTGGGCATGAGCACGGCGCTGCTTGGGATCTCGATGGCAATCGCGAAGGCCCTTGGAGCTTTGGTGAGTCCGATCATCGGCGCCCGCTCGGACAATCTGCGCGGCCGGTGGGGGCGGCGAAAGCCGTTTATGGCGGTCGGAGCGGTGGTCGGGGCGATTGCCATGCCGCTGCTGTGGTTTCCCCCGTCCTCCACGTGGTGGATGTTTGCTTACGTCACCTTTTTCATCACGGCAATATCGGTCTTCTCTTCGGTCTATTCGATTCCGTACAACGCACTGGGGCTGGAACTCACCAGCGACTATGACGACCGGACGCGGGTTCAAGCGTGGAAAGGGTATCTGCAAACTGTCGGGATCCTCGCTTCCGCCTGGTTTTACTGGTTTACACTACAGCCCCTCTTCGCCAATGAAGTGGTCGGCGTTCGCTGGCTATCGGGAATCGTTGCGCTGGTGATGATCGGCGGCGCGGCATGGTCGCTCAAGGTCAACTGTCCCATCACTCAGACCCAGACTCACAGACCCATTCCGATCCTTCCGGCGGTTTGGCTGACGCTGAAGAACAGGCCGTTCATGATCCTGCTGGGATCCTCGTTCATCCTCTCTTTCTCCCAGGCCTGCACGGGTGTGCTCGGACAATACATCCACATCTTTTACTCCTGCCACGGCGATAAGGCGCTGGCATCGCGCATATCAGGCTTTGGAGGGACACTGACCATATTCACCGCATTGCTGGCGATGCCGCTTGGACTTTGGCTCAGCGAACGGTTCGGAAAACGCGAAGCCGCCGCCGTGTCGATTGGCATCGCCTTCGCGGTGGCCTTGAGCCTGTTCTGGACGATTAATCCGCGGCATCCGTATCTTCTGGTCCTCCCCTGGATGGTCAACGCGCTGGCCATCCCCAGTTACGGCCTGCTCTTTTCGTCCATGCTTGCCGATGTTTGTGACGAGGACGAATTGAGCACGGGGATGCGCCGGGAAGGGATCTTTTGTGCGGTAAACCTGCTGCAAAACCGCGTCATGCTTGTGATAATGCTAGGGGTAGGCGGGGCGTTGCCGATGATGGTGGGATACGGTTACCGCGATTCGCAGGCATCCCCCTCGATGAATCAACTGATCGGGATGAAGGGGTTGCTGATCGCAATTCAATGTGTCGGCGCGCTCGCGGCGCTGGCTCTGGTTCTCGCATATCCGATTGACCGGCGTCGCTCTATTGAGACCCGTGCCGCGCTGCAGGCTCGGCAGGGCAGAATCATATGACCTGGTACCGAGGGTTCAGGGTGTCAGGGTGTCAGGGTTCAGGTAGGCAGAGAACCCGCATTTTGCTGAACCCTGACACCCTGAACCCTGAACCCTCAGCGCGAAGAGGGTCACATTATCCCAAATCATTCTGCCCTGGCCAGGCGCGGTGATTTCGACCTTCCTACTCACATTCCACGAATGGATCAGCCAACTGCACATATGCCGCAGTGGCGTCGCTCAGCCCCGCGTAGAGGCGTGCTTCGCCTTGAGGCAGGCGCACCAGCCCGCCGCTGAACACGACATCCTGCAAATCGTCGCGCTTGGCCGGGCCCTTGGGGAACGCTGCGCGTGTCGCAATCACGCGGACCGGAGTGGCCGTACTTCTCTCGACGTCCATGCAGAACGCCATCGGGTAGTAATGCCGGTGACCCCGCTCGTCCATGCATGCAATGTGCCCCAATACTCCCAGCACTCCGTTCTTGAGAAGATGCACTTCGTTGGCGCCGCCCCACTCGTCCTCCAAAAACTGTCCCTCCAGCAGTGGGGCTGTCGCAATCAAGTTCGTGCTCAATTCGCGTAATGACGGTGCAATCGCAAACCCAATCTTGCCGCGCCCCCCGATTGGACCCTGAGGGCGACTGAAGACGGCAACCCGTCCTTCAGGCAGCACCTTGAAGCGAATGTCCTTCATTCCAGACGGACCGCTCAGGAAGTGGCGGAGCGTCGCCAGCGTCTTTCCACGGTAGAAATCCATTCGCCAGGTCGTTCGCCCGCAATCGCCTCGAATTGGAAAGCGAACTCCCCCAAGAAACAACTCCCCTTCATGCACCGTAATGCACGGATCCTGCAATCCCATGAGCTGTCGATCCGTAAAATGGGGAATCCAGTTCTCATCGGTTTCCCGGCGAAAGAGCACGATTTCAGCGTGCTCGCTCTCCCGGTGCTCGACCCTGCCGCCGATGAGGGTCAGCCCATCGAAATCAAAAGGAGCGGTGATGTTGTAGACGTCCCGTCCCTCGACATTGAAATTCAGGGTTTTGGCGCGCTGCGGCGCCACAGCGAGCGATTCCAGAAGCGTCTGGCACGATTGTGCCACCGGTTGCCTGCTATCAGCTGTGACGCCGCCGGAACTGGTGCGGTAGAGAACTCTCCCATTGAGATCGGGCTGGCCATGGATTTCCGGCAACGTCATAGGTTTTGGTGTCACAGCATATTCTCGATTGCTACCACGAACCTCATCGGGCGCGGATAAAGTATGTTCGATCGAGGTAGTCTGCTATCGAGTTTCGGCGCGAGCGTGAAACGATGGTTCGCCGCTCCAACCCCGCATAGACTGCGAGAAATGCCGCTTTATCGCCATGCTCCCTGGCTCTGGCTGATCATTGTGAGCAGCACGCTGCCAGCCCTGGCCCAAACCATCGCACCCTCTGCGGCTGAGATCGCTCGGGTCGCGCTCATGCCGGACATCCCAAGTCCCTTCAAGCTGCGCGACTGGCGGGCAGTGGCTGTGGGCTATGACCGGCTGGCCTTCGATGAAAATGCCTCGGGTGAATACCTGCCCCTGATCGACTTCCAACGAAAACCGAGTGGGGCGATCCTTGAGTTTGGAATTCCACCTTACGTCGGTGACTACCGCACCGATCGGTCTGGTCAGCCACGGGTGATCCACGACGGGATTGCCACCATGGGCTCCGTCTGGGGCGCTACGCTGATCGGAATAGATAAGACCGCGGGGAAGATCGACTACGCGGCACTTTGCAATGAGTTCTTCGATCCTGACGATCGGGTTGTCGGCAACGCCGTCCACCGGTCGCAATCCAAGGGGAGCTTCTGGTATCCAATGTTCTGCAACATCCTCTTTGCGGGCATCTCCGATGCATATCCGCGGGAAAAAGAGTTGGAGGCATCTTTTCACGAGAGCGTGCGGCAATGGGGGCGGATGACCGCGAGCCTGCAGGACGCGGGAGGGACTGCGGACTTCGAGCACACCGGCTTCGATCTGAAGAAAATGCAACCTGTCGATAACGGGCGTTGGAAAGAGCCGGACAGCGCGGCCGGCGCCGCATGCATCGAGTACCTGGGATACCGGCGCTTTCACGAGAAAGAGACTCTTGCTGCAGCCGAGATGGCGCTGCGCTTTCTCGATCGTCGTCCGGCTGATCTCAATCCAACCTACGAAATACTGATGCCATTCGGCGCTTGGGCGGCGGCCCGTGCCAATGCGGAACTCCGGGAAGATCATGATCTACACAAAATGATCAATTGGTGCTTTGATCGGAGCAAAGCCCGTCCCGACTGGGAAGTCAACTGCGGGCGATGGGAAGGGTACGATGTCGCCGGGCTCGCCGGCGCGATCAATAATCCGCCCGGACGGCGCTGGGACGGCGGATACTCTTTCGCCATGAACTCTTTTGTCATGGGATGGCCCATCGTCCCGATTGCGCGCTACGATCCGCGTTATGCGCATGACATTGGCAAATACATGCTGAACGCCGCCAACGCCGCCAGGTTGTTCTATCGGGATGGGCTCCCGCAGGACCGCCAGACATTTCCACATTGGCTCGAAGACTCTGATGCGGTCATAGCGTATGAGGGACTGAAGTTCCGCTGGGACAGCCCCGATCAGCCGCTCCAGGCCACCGGCGATCCGGTCAAATACCATTGGGGAGCCAGGACGGATCTGGGTCTCTATGGATCGTGCTTCGCGGGTGTGTTCGGCTCAATCATCTCGTTTACCGAAGATCCGCAGATTTTACGGCTCGATCTTCTGGCAACGGATCTCGCCCACCCTCCCGCGTACCCGTCTTATCTGTTCTTCAATCCTCACACAGAAAATGTTGCCATCACCTTGCAAGTCGGAGAACAACTCAGCGACATCTATGATGCGGTCGATGGAAGCTTCCTGGCACGAGCAGTCACCGGCGGGGCCAGGTTAACGGTCCCAGGCGGCAAAGCAGTCGTCGCCGTCGTGCTGCCGGGCAACCGCCAGATGACGCATACCGATGGCCGCACACTGGTTGACAACATCGTCGTCGATTACCGGCGATAGCGCTTCAAGATTCGCTCGAACCGATATGCGATGGCAATCGAGCTTCAGCTACAGGGTCGGACAAATGAACGTCAATTCTGGTGGACCGCCCCGTGGCGTTCAATCAACTCAGGATGATCTTGCGAAAAGATTCCCGGAAAACCCACTGCTCGTCCCGACAGACCTTCAATCCAGCATGCCCGGCCTGACTGTCGCGTGCGTGATGAACCCGGGTGTTTTTCGCTTTCGCGACAAAACCTGGCTATTGGCTCGAGTGGCCGAGCGCCCCGTGCAAAAGACGGGGCGAACTTGCGTTCCCATCATGGATCCGTCGGGCAAAATTGAGATTCTGGATTTCGAGCACTCCGATCCCAGACTCGACCGAAGCGATCCGCGGGTTCTGCGGTTCGACGGACGGGATTATTTGACCACACTCTCGCACCTTCGGCTCTTCTGCAGCGAGAACGGCGTCGATTTCCGTGAGGAGAGCGCTTATCCGCCGATCCTTGGCACAGGTGAAAGTGAAACCTATGGGATCGAGGACTGCAGAGTCGTTCAGATCGATGGCGCCTACTACTTAACGTATACGCAGGTGTCGAGCCACGGCGTGTGCGTCGGGTTGCGTCGCACCACCGACTGGAAAAACATCGTAGCGCCGCTCACCATCCTCCCGGCACACAATAAAGATTGCGCCATATTTCCCGATCGCATCGGCGGAAAATTCTACGCCCTGCACCGTCCGAGCAGTCCGGAGATCGGCGGCAACTACATATGGATCGCCGAGTCTCTCGATCTGCTGCATTGGGGCGGCCATCGCTGCATTGCGCCCACCCGCCCAAAGAGGTGGGACAGCGCCCGCGTGGCGCGGGAGCGGCTCCGATTCGAACGCCATCTGGCTGGCTCGAAATTTATCATGGGGCCGATGACGACCATCGCTATTGTCTCGGCGCCCTTCTGCTCGATCTGAACGAGCCGTGGAAAGTGCTGGCCCGCTCTGTCGAGCCGATCATGGTGCCGCTTGCTGATTACGAAAAGAGCGGATTTCTCGGAAATGTGATCTTCACCAACGGGCAGCTCGTCGACGGCGATCAGCTAACGGTTTATTACGGCGCTTCTGACAGCGTGATCTGCGGCGCACGCTTGTCGATTGCGGAAATTCTCGAGAGCCTTCGACGTTCTGCTTCGATCAAGGAATCCGGCTATGTCTGAATTTCATCAACCGACGACATGACGGGCAAGTACGCCTGGATGAGTTGCTCGATCGCCGGGCGGATCGTCAGGGCAGCATCATTGCGCCTTGGGATTTGCACAGCGCCAGCGCGCTTGGATCAGTGCGGCGAAGCAGACCTGCTGCGTGATTGTCCCGGTTCCTGGGACAGAAAAAATCGCCTTTCACAAGTACCTTGAATTTTTGATGCTTGTGAAAGGCGAGGTGGTGGGAAACGGAGAGGGGGGGATTCGAACCCCCGAACGGGTTTAAGCCCGTTACAGCATTTCCAGTGCTGCTCCTTCGGCCACTCGGACACCTCTCCACAATGTCGGTCGGGCATGCTAACGGATATTTGCCAAGCGCTCCAATGGCCGCTTCCTTGACGAGCGCGCGCAATGTACGGGCAGCGCATTGTGGTGCGGGCTTCCAGCCTGCAACTGCCGCCGTGCAAACGCATTTTGCTCTTTCAGGCGGGACAATCGCGCACGCCGTCATTGCGCAAACGGCCAGGGAATCGAGGCGTGGTCGAGGATGAAAACCCACTTCCCGTTGCGCTCGGCTTTGACATTGGTGTACCGCCCCTCAACGACGAAAGGGAAGCCGTCTTTGGAGGGCAGGGTCATCCGCCATTTGCCGGAGCAGATGACGACGTCGCCGGCGGCCTGATAGCGGGAGTCGATGAAGTCGAGCCGGGCGCCGGGGGCATTGGCGAGCCCCTGGGCGATGCCTGCCTTGACGGCGCTCCAGCCTTTTGTTTCGAGTGCCGTGGGGGGATAGACGATCAGATCGGGGCTGTTCCAGTAATTGCTCATGATGTCATCGATGTCGCCATGGTTGTAGGCGGAGACGAAGCGCTGATCGACGGCCCGTGCCGCTAAAATCATCTTCTGATTCTGAGCCTGCGTCGCGGCACAGCCCATGAGAAGCGTGCAGGCGATGCCAGAGATGAAGCCGCCGGCAAGGTGTGTCATTTGAATTCTCCGTGCAAGTGTCGTCCTTCTGGGGGGGCGTCGGCGAACTTCGAGGCAAAAAGAACAAACTGGGTTTGCATTGCTGCGATTGCAGGCTTGAAGCCCGCACCACAATAATAATTTGTTGCCCGGAAATTCGCGCAACGCCATCGTGGCGCAGGATAATGGACGGAGCAGGCCACGCAAGCGAGCGAATCTTACCTCCGCACTTCGGCGTGGCCCCACCCTGACTTCTCCCGAGTACAAGGGAAAGAGAGTCCGTGCGGATGTTTCGCACCAGGAGAGGAGCCGCGCAGGAATGAAATGTTCAAAACCTGACGCCAGCGGGGGTCAACTCCCTGTAGCACAGCCGTCCGGCTGTGTTTTGGATGCCACAGCCGAGACGGCTGTGCTACTTGATGCTGTCACTCATCGTTTTCAAACTGATCAGTTATTATGGCGCGAGAGCCAAGCAGGTCCGGCACGGCACTTGCACGCTGACGGCGGCATGCGTTCAGGATCATCAACGGGTATGTCGTTTTGAGAGTACGATGGGAGGGGGATGATGACACGTAGAAGTGGGCGTGGAAAGGGCATCATGATTGATCGAAAGAGCACAGCGGGGAAGATTCGCCGGGCCGTCACACAGTTTGCGATGCCGGTGATGGAGTCACTGGAGCAGCGGCAGTTTCTGTCGGCGGTAGTCCATTCCAACGCTGTTTCCGCGGCGGCCTCAGCTTCCCAGGCGTTCATCCACAAGGCGGACAGCAGCGCATCGCTGGAAATCGCGCTCGGTAATTATGCAGGCACGCACGCGGCCAGCCCAACGGTGCAAACTTTCGCAGCGCAGCTGGTGACGGATCAAACTGCATCGGACGCCGCCTTGCGACAGGTCGCCGGCAGTCTGAATGTTTCCGCCAACGGCCAATTAACGAAGTCGGACCAGGCTGCACAGAATCGGCTGACGAAGCTCACGGGTGTCGCGTTTGATCGCGCGTTTACACAATTAATGGTCACCGACCTCAAGAATCAGATTCGCGCGGATGTCGCGGCGAGTCGTCATAGCAAGGAAACCAGCGTCCGAACGTTTGCCCAGCAAGCGGTTCCAACGCTCAGAGCGGATTTGGCGTTGGCGACTTCTGCGCGGGGCGCGTCCCGTGCCGAAAGCAGCAGCGGGAGCAGCGGAGCAGGTTCAGGATCAGGAACCACGACGGCGCTGATACCGCCGGGCCGGATCGTCACGAGCGGCCCAGGCACCCACGGCGGTCCACGCGTTACGCCGGCCACCCCTGCGAGCACTTCAGGCGGCTCCGATTTGCCCACCGGTTCGGGTTTGCTGGGGGGAGGCACAAGCGGCGCCGCCGGCAGTGCATCGGGCACATCCGCCGGCACGAGCACATCTGCCGGGACCGGAACCACCACCGGCACGGGAACGTCAACCACGACAACTGCAAGCGGCAGCGGAACCACTGCATCTGGCACAGCCACCGTGCCGACAGGATTGACCGTCACCGGAACCACTTCCGGGACGGGAACAACTGTCAGCGGCGGCACGCCGTCTGGGGTCATCGTGACTGGAAGCGGAGCGGGGACCGTACCTCCAGGCAGCGCCGGCAGTGTGCCGACCAACTCGGCAGGAAGCGTCCCTGGAACCGGCACGGCGGTTGGCACCACCGCTGCCGGGACCACTACCGGCACTACCGGGACCGCGGGAACATCGACCGGTGCGACAGCGGCCGGAAGCACGACCAGCGGGGATAATACAACTGGAACAACGGCCGCGACCAATCCGACCACCGTGACGTTCACCGGAGTTGGCACCATCACGTTTACGGGCACGACCGCCACCTTCACCAGCACGACTTCGGGCGCGGGCACGACGACGACAACCGGAACGGGCGCAACTGCCACTGACACCGGCACGACGACTGCCGGCACCACGGGCACCGGCACGGACCAAACCGGCACGATGACGGTCGGCGCCACAGGCACCGGCACCAACCAAACCGGCACGACGACCGCCGGAGCAACGGGCACCGGTACCAACCAAACGGGCACAACGACCGCCGGCGCCACAGGCAGCGGCGTCGACCAGACCGGCACGACCACGACTGACACCACGGGCACCGGCACCAACCAGACTGGCACGACGACCGCGGGCAGCACGGGCACCGGCGTCAACCAAGCCGCGACGACCGCAGGCAGCACGGGCACCGGCACCGTTTCAGCGGCCTGAACGAAAGTGGCGCGGATCGCGGGAGCCGGGCAACGCGGTTGGCGCTTTGCCCATCTTGCTTGGAGTAAGTTACTTTACCCGCATGACGAACAGCCGATCGATTGAGCTTGCGAGGAAACTGGCGACTTTCTGCCGCGGCAAGAAGTCAGCGGCGATTGTGATGGAACTCGCTATTCTGTTGGGGACCAGCGTCCCTGCTGAGAGCGGCACGGGCCCGCAAGCCGACTCGGCGCCAGCGGGCGGGGGTGAAGCTATGCTGTCGATTACGCAGTCGGGCGCAGTCGGCGACGGCCAGACGCTCGATACGAATAACATTCAAGCCGCGATCGATCAGTTATCCGCCAAAGGCGGGGGAACGCTGACGATTCCCCAAGGCGTCTTCCTGAGTGGCGCGATCTTTCTCAAGCCCGGCGTGAGCCTCCATCTGGATCGAGGCGCAGTGCTGAAGGGATCGACCGACATTCGCGACTATCCGAAATCGAACACACGCATCGAGGGGCATTCCGAGCCGTTTCTGCCCGCGCTGGTGAACGCCAACGGAGTCGATCATCTGCGGATTACCGGTGAAGGAACGATCGACGGGAATGGAGCTTCGTTCTGGGCCGCATTCTGGAAACGACGCAAGGAGAATCCGCATTGCACAAACCTTGAGGTCGAACGGCCGCGCATCCTGTTCATCGAGAATTGCCAGGATGTCCTGATCAGCGGCCTGACGCTCAAAGACTCGGGCTTCTGGAACCTTCACCTGTACCGTTGCCGCGACGTGGTCCTCGATGGTTTGGACGTTCATGTGCCGATTGGCAAAGGGGCCGGCCGCGCGCCCAGTTCCGACGGCACCGATCTCGACAGTTGTCAGCGCGTTACCGTGCGCAACTGCACGTACGCGGTGAACGATGATTGCATCGCGCTCAAGGGCACCAAGGGCCCGTTCGCCCTGGATGACAAGCTGAGCCAGCCGGTCGAGCAGATTCGGATTACGGGATGCACGTTCAGGGCCGGCTATGCAGCGCTGACGTGCGGGAGCGAGGCGACGGAAGTCCGCGACGTGATCATGGATCATTGCACTGTCATTGGAGCGATGCCGCTGCTGCATCTGAAGCTGCGACCCGACACGCCTCAGTTCTATCACGACATTCACGTCAACGATGTCGTTCTGCAGGACGGCTCGATCTTCGACGTCAGCCCCTGGACGCAGTTCTTCGATCTCAAGGGACAGCCCGCGCCCCAATCGGTCGTGCGCGACGTTTCGCTTCGCAACATCACCGGCTCGCTCGCTTCGCTTGGCCTCATCGAGGGAAACCCCGGCACAACCATCAGCAATATCACGCTGCAGGACTTCGACGTGAAGCTCAAGAGCGAGCAGTTCAAGCATCAGCAGATCGATGGGCTGAGTTTCAAAAATGTCACGGTGAACGGAGCACCGTTTGTGGCGCGATAAGGCTCTGCTGCAACACTGACCGCGCCCGACCGGTAACAGTTGCATGCATTCAGTCATTTCGTCGTCTCAAGTCACCCGTCGCGAGATGCTTCGTCTGGCGGGCGCCGCGGCAGCCTCGCTCTCGCTTGCATCTATTGTTGAAGCAGACCCGCCGAAAAAGAAAATCCCAATCGGACTCGAGCTCTACTCTGTTCGCGTGCAACTGCCCAAGGATTTCACCGGCGTGATCGAAGCGATCGGAAAGATGGGATATGAGGGCGTTGAATTCGCCGGCTATTGCCGCTGGGATCGCAAGCCGCACGAACTCCGAAAGCTTCTTGACGACAACGGCCTTAAATGCTGCGGCACCCATACGGCGCTGCCGACGCTCGAAGGTGATGAGCTGAAGAAAACCGTCGAACTGCACAAGATTCTGGGGAACCAGTTCCTGATCTGTCCCAACCTCTCGGCCGACAGGCGCAGGGATGGGAGGAGCTGGCTAAGAAGTTCAACGATATTTCCGCCCGCGCCAAAGAATCGGGCATGCTGGTCGGCTATCACTCCCACGCCCAGGACTTCAAAAAGTTCGATGGAAAAAGCGCCTGGGAAATCTTCTTCGACAACACGATTCCCGACGTAGTGCATCAACTCGACGTCGGCAACACAATCGAAGGGGGAGGAGATCCCATCGCGCTGATTCAGAAATATCCAGGCCGGACCAAAACAACCCATTTAAAGGAACATGGCGGCGCTCCGGACGCGCCGATCGGCGAGGGGAGGGTCGATTGGAAGCCGTTGCTCGATACTTACGAAAGGGTGGGCGGCACCGAATGGTACATCGTGGAACACGAAACCAGCAGCCATCCTCTGACGACGATCAAGGAATGCATCGACAATCTGCACAAATGGGGGCGTTAACGGCGAGGACGGACCTGCCCGCGCAAGCGTACAGGTTTGCATAATCGAAGCAAAACGCTGGTTCAGCTTGATTGACTCCGCCCCATAAATTGCCGCAAAAGCGTTACGGTGCTCGTGGCGGGTTCCGTTTGGTCGATACGGCAGTATGGTCCCGACCCACGCCGCCGGAATTGCAACAAGTCCATGTTCCCTCATTGACCCGCGTGATTGGCCGTCTTCGCGCGTCGCCGGCATTTCGCCCGCTCACGAAAAGGCTCGCATGCCCGCACTGGACGGCTTCCGCGGGTGGGCTGTGCTGGCGGTGATGCTGTATCACTTCGCGATGCCGCTGGTCGGCCAGCAGCATTCCCGCGCGTGGTGGGCGGCGCTGCATCTCATGCTCACCGGCGCTTACGGCGTTGACATGTTTTTCATTCTCTCCGGTTTCCTCATCACCGGAATCCTGCTCGATGCCAAATCCGGCCCGCACTATTTTCGCAACTTCTACATGCGAAGAGTGCTGCGGATTTTTCCGCTCTACTACGGCGTGCTGGCCGTCTGCTTCGGCCTTCTCTGGTGGACCGCGCCGATCAAGCCCTTTGTGCCTCACCAGGCTTGGCTTTGGCTCTATGCCACCAATTTCTCGGGGTTGAAGGATGTCTCATTCCAACCCATCTTCGATCACTTCTGGTCTCTGGCAGTCGAGGAACAGTTTTATCTGGTGTGGCCGCTCGTGGTCCTGCTCCTCTCACGCCGGTCGTTGGTCGCAGTGACCGCGATGATGGCGCTGTTTTCGGTGGTTCTGCGTTGCGGGCTGATCAAGAGCAATCTGATGAGCGACGAACTCGCCGCGTCGCTCACGCCCTGCCGGCTCGATGGCCTGGCGATGGGGTCGCTGCTTGCCGCGCTGTCGCGCGGCCCGCTGAGGCTTTCGGGCATCGCGAGACCCGCCGGCTGGCTTGCCGCGGCAGGCGCAGGCGTCTTTGTCGCTTGCAAAATTCTTGTCCATTCGAGCGGCGGGATGTGGGGCATGCTGGGCGTGGGTCTGTTTGCCGTCGTGCTGGCTCTGACTGGCGCGCTTGCTCTCGCCGCCGGCGGCGCGGGCTTCTGCGCAAAACTCTTCAGCGTCGCGCCGTTGCGGTTTTTTGGAAAATACAGCTACGGTCTGTACGTCTTCCATTTCCTGCTGCATCCCTGGCTCGACGAGCGTTTCTGGTTTTTCCAGAACGCCCCGGGCTATCCCTCGTGTTGCACATGGTTGCTGCTGTCTCCGCCACGCTGGCCGTCGCATTTGTGAGCTGGCATTTCTATGAGAGTTTATTCCTGAAGCTGAAGCACCGTTTCGAGGGTCCAACGGCATCGATCCCGCCCGGCGAGGAATTCGAAATCCAATCCGCACCATCGGAGTTGATCGGCACCGCCGGCGCTGGCGCGGTCATGGCAGCAAAAGAGCGCACCGCAGCTTGAATGACTTTGCACCGGTAAGGGGGCCGAGCGATCCATTCGTAAGGTTACACCAAATGGCGTAATGTCCTTCAAGAACTTCCCCTTCATTTTTGGTACGTTGGCAGCGCACAGCGCGGCGGCATTCGGGACACAGACTTGCGCGCTCAGCCGCAATCGAGGGGCACAGCCAGCCACTCCGCCATCTGCTGGGCGACCGGCTCCAGACGAGCCTGCTGATCGTGCAGCGTGCTGCCCTTGGCGATTGCACTGCGGATCACGCGCACCTCGCTCCCGCTCGCCAGTTCCATCATGGGACTGATGCTCAGGGGCAACTGCCGAATGACGTCGGCTTTCAGACGCAAAGCGCGGATCTGGCCCAGCGGCCAACTTCGTTTGCCGAGCGTCGCGACCCCGGCGGCCTTGTCGAACAACCAGCGTCGCAGCATCGTCCGCAATGATGCCGCAGCGACGACGCTGCCGCTGACCAGGAAACACCCCCAGAACAGAAAGATGAACGCGTATGTGGCGATCGGGTCTGCGACAATCCGGTCTGCTATCTAGCAGCGTCGAGTTGGTGGTATCATCGAGTTATGACCGTCGAACGGCTCAAAAAGCACAATGGACGGTTCGGACACAATGGGTCCTAACAAAGTTGAGAGCCGGTTGGCCGCCCGCCCGGCAATTGCAAGTCGATCTATTATTCGCCACGGCGGTATTGCATGCTCGTACTGTCCCGAGTCCTGGGAGAATCCATCTACGTGCGATCGCAGGACGACACGTGTGTGGTGACGTTGATGAACATATTTCGTGAGCCGCCCGCCATAACACTCATGGTCAATCGTGCCTTCGCGAGTCGTCCCGGATTTCTTGAAACGCGCACTTTCAGGCTGGAACGGGATGCGATAGTCAAACTGAATGCTTCATCTGACATCAGGTTGGTCGATGCTACTGAGGACAAGGCACGGCTGGGAATCAACGCGCCGAAAGAAAGTTCGGTTCACCGCCTCGAAGTTTACCAAGCAATTGCGAGAGAGAATCGCCGCGCGAGAGACGAGGAGGATGGGCCTGCGGGTTCGGGTGTCTCGCGCCCATCTGCCCCCAAGCCTCCGTCGCTCGACGTTCGTCTGGATGAACCACCTCCCGCGGACGGCGGCGGCGAATAACACCGCAACGGACCGGGCAGGAGGTCTTCGTATTCCAACGCGGCTCGTCGCCCGGCTGGCCGCTCAATGCTGATTCGTCATGTCGCACGACACGCTCTATCGCATTCAGGTTCGAGCCGGAATGTGCCTACGACCGGGATGGCTGAAGGTCGAGCCGCTGCCGCTTCAGCAGAGGCCCGGCATGGTTCGCCTTGGTCCGCATGTTCCTATGGAGGTTCCCCTTGACATGCTTCCCCCGGAGCTCAGGGCCATCGGAGCAGTGTTCTGGTTGGTCTTCAACGCCGCTCGTGAGCCGGTAGGGTTCGAGCACCTCGGCAGTGCGACATGACCAGCCGCTGCTCGCGTGCACTCGCCCACCGCGTGTGCTCGCGGAGAAACGGTGGGCGGGTACACCCACCCTACAATGGCCCGCACCCCTCACGGCTTCGCCGGCTTCGGCGGGGTTTGCACGGACAGGCCGCTGCTCTTCAAAATCACCTTGATATCGGTCTCGGCATCCCATCGGGAGCAATCCAGGGGAATGATCCGCCGGCGGGGGTCGGCCTCGCCGGAGGCGTCGGCGGCGCGTGGATAATCGGCGACGATGAACAGATTGGTCGCGCCCTGGCTCTTCCACGCGTCCCATTTGGGATCGGTGATCTTCAGTGTCTGCGTCTGATTTTTTTCGTCCAGTCGCATGATGTACGGGTCGGCCGAGTTCCGCAGCGCATCGCCCGGCGTGAAGTAATCGGTCATCGATTTTTCCGACCAGGTCGGCGAGTCTGAAGCATTGACTGCAACCATGTTGATTTCGACCCGAGGCGTGATTCCCTGCTGCTTTACCGAGTCATCCATCGCGACCGTGACGTTGAATTGGCGCATGACTCCAGAGCATGCGCAGCCAACGGTGTTGGCCAGAAGGACGCATCCGAAGACCAACGCAAAAAGACGAGTCGGGGCTGACGATGTCATAGACACGATCCTTCCGTTAACTGAAAAAGGGTGCATCGGTGGGGACGGGTTTTGCAGCCGCGGGCCTGGCGGGCAAGCCCACCGCCTGCGACCGGATGACCGCGTGAATTTCGCGGTTGAAACGCCAGTCAATCATCATCAAACTCCGCGTCCGCAGAAGAAGCGACGCCAAATCCTTGAGCGTCGCTTCAAAAACCAAGTGCTTGGCAAGCGGATTCACGTCGCCCCAGTCCCGGCTGATGCTGTCGGGGCCGCAGCCGGGAAACATCCGCACGATCATGGCCAGCGCGTCGCACCACAATTCGATCGGAACCAGATCGATCGCCTGCGCCTGATCGACGGCTTCCCAGGCCAGGCGGTCGGGGCCGAGTTCATTGAGCCAGCGCTTGTTGCTTTCAAACAGGGAACGGACGCGGAGCGGCAGGCTGGTTGAATCGTCTCCCTGTTGCGCGATTTGCCTGGCGAGGCTCGTGATCGAATCCAGGGCGGCGGCGTGCGTGGAGCCTGCATTCACCAGCAGCGCGCGCACGGCGAGAACGCCCAGCGCATAGAGGTCGCAAGGGCTGCTGATGAGGGGGATAAGCTCGAATCTGGCCTCGGGAAGCGCGACGCCCGCGAGACTGCGCAATTGCGCAGCCGTTTCAGGAGCAAGGCGCTGCCCGATCGTGCGAAACCGCCACTCACCGGCGGCCAGACCTTCTTCGGTTTCGAGGCGCGCATATAAGTCGATCGCGCCGCTTCCCAGGGACATGCGGATCCAGGCCAGATCGCTTCGCGCGACTTCCATGCGCTCGTGCGTAAAGAAGGTGCCCTGCGCGATCGTGAGGCCGCCGGCGTCGGGAAGCACTTCGCGAATGCGCAGCGCGCAGCGACCCTGCACCTGCCGTCCGAAGGCTCCGGGCGGGCGATAAATTCCTGGAGCCGATCTCGGACCGGGAACGTAATAGCGGACGTCGCTGGACTCGATCGGCAGCTCGATTGCGTCGCCGGAATCGGCGAGCGTCAGGCGTGACGTCCAAAGCACCGGCAGCCCGCAACCCGGTTCGGCAATTCGGACGGCGAAGTGATCGTCGGCGATGTTTAGCAGCGGGCGCTTCTGGTGGCGAACCGCCGAATGGACGGCGGTTACCGCGTCTGCCAGGAGCCGCAACTTGAGATGGAACGCTTCCATGAGCCGGCCCCAGCGTCCGTGCGATCCCATAAAGAGCCAGGCGCCGTCGGTCGATCGCTCTGCGTCCTCTCCGGCTGCGAGAGGAAGATCCAGCGGAACCGTCGAGCGCCCGTGGAGCACCACTTCGCCGCGTTTTCCGCTGAGGATGTCGATCAAAGATGAGAGCGAGATCGGGTGGTGCGGGCGAATGAGCATCAGACCGCCGGGATTCACGGGAGCCAGGCCAGCGCGACCCTCGAATAACGATTCGATTGGCTGCGTATTCGCGTTCGCCGCAGCGCCGGCGGTGATGGGAACGAACTTCGACTTGCCGCCTTGCGAGGCGAGATAAAGGTACCGATGCAATGACGTGGAGTAGGGCGCCAATTCCGCGGCGACCAGCGCCGCGTCATCGCGACAGAGCTGCCATCTTTCGCCGGACGCGGAATCCATCGGATGAACCGGCGCGCCCTGCGATACGTCGAGCCAGACAACGGGCGCCGGCTCACTCTCCCAGCCGGTGTGAATGCACTCGCCCGGATCCATGGCTTGCCAGGTATCGCGCCATCGCTGATCGAGAACCCGATTGGACAACGCATCGCGAATTGCCGCGGGCGCGTCGGCCAACCCGGTGAGATCCTGCGTGGCGATTTCGATCCAGCGCTGTACGCGGCCCTTGGCATCGACTACGCAGCCGAGCAAATTTCGCGTCTCAAAGCTCGACGGAAGGGCGACGAGATGACCCGCCGCGGGGTCTGGCTGGCGGCTGCACAACGCGCAGATGCGAAGCGGACCCGCTGCCTGTGCTTCGAAGATCGGAACGGCGACAAATCCGTCTGGAATCCCGGTTTGCAGCGTCGGCGATCGAGCGTTGGTGGGGTTGTCCTTGGGAATCATGCGAGTTCAAAGTGTCACAAACTTTTGGTGAGGCGGCAATTACGCCGCGACATGTGCAACTGCGGTTCCCGAGGGCATTCTAGTGGTGGGTAAAAGGGTGTCAAATTCGGGTGGAAGTTGCGCTGCCAGGGGGCGTGTTCGATCTTACCCCTGCGTTTGTCGGGTCCGAAGTCCCCGCGGTGCTGGCGCGACAGGCGGCGCGTCGGCCGGCGTTGCATCGCTTCGATACGTTTCCAACGGCATCGGCTTTCCCAACGATTCCTCCACTAATAACAGTTTCGATCCGTCCGGCAGCCGAGCCGCGGGAATCCGCGCCCTCCACACGAGCACGACCTTCAGCACCTCCATGTCGACCCAGAGCGTATCCAGGTTCATCGCCGCCTCGTCGAGCTTGACGCGATTTCCGGCGGGCACTTCCATTACGCAGCGGACGCGAAGGCCCGGGAGTTTGCAGCGGAAGTTGGGATGCTTCGGGTGCATGTTGGTGACGCGAATCTCTTCATCGCCGCGGAGGTAGCCGGCGATTTGCTGGTCGTCGGCAGCGCAGTTGTAGTAGGCTTCGTCGAAGTTGGCCGGGAGCTTTGGCGCGCGGGTTTTGATCCAGTTTTCGTCGTAGGTTCCCGCGCGGGCCAGTCGCGGCTGCCAGGTGCGGCCGACGGGGCCGAAGCTGCGAGGGATCACGCGGTCACGCCAGGTCTTGATCTGACGAGTGGGATCCTCGAGGTTCGGCATGGGGAGCCCGTGCAACCGCTGACCGCCAAGGGTGAATCCCTTTCCAAAGGGATTCCCTTCATAGAAAAGCGGGCTTTTCGGCGTGTCTCCGTCGTGCCCGCCGTAGGCGTTGTGAAACGAGATCGGCATCGACTGAAATGGCGCGGGTTCTGAGATGCCGATCGTGAGCCCGCCGAGCTTGGACGTCCACTGGCGATCGCCGATGACGAGGATTTCCTTGTTCCAACTGCCGACGCCAAAGGAAACGACACAGGCCTTGGCAGCGCCGGTTGGCGCGAATGCTTTGCCGATGCACAGGACGTCGGCACGCGGTTTGAAGGGAACGATGTCGCTTTCGTAGCGCGCCGCGGAGGTGGCTGGCTCGCCCATCGGAACATCAACAGCGGACAGGGCAAACGGCTTGGTCGATTGGCGCGCCGGTTCCCCGTGCAGGAGTTCGAATGCGGCTCCCGCGATGATGGTCCACGACGGGGTTCCGTCCGATCCGAGGAACGGCATTACGCACGCCGTGGCGGCAGTCTTGGAAATAATCTCGGGGGGCTCAGGCATATCGGGCGTCGCCGCGTCGGCTGCTAATATTTGACCGTGTTAGTATGGTCCGAACCCGGCGCCACCGTTGGTGCATTGCCGGCGGTAAACGACTTGAACGTCGCCAACAGCGGGTCTTCGACGCGAGCGATCGGGACATTGTTATTGTCCCTCATCTTCATCGAACTGACGAGTGTTCCGTCGGGCAGATTACTGATGACGCCCTCGCCGGCGATCACTTCGACCTTGTGTCCGGTTTCCTTCTGCAACTGGTCCGCCAGGTCCTGCCCGACCGAATGCCCGCTTGCGTCCTTGGTCGCCGCATGGCAAACGACCAGAACGACGCGGTCACCGTTGAAGCCACGTGCTGCGAGACGTTTCCCGAGCGTCTTGCCGTCGATCCACTCCGTCGTCCCGTCGGGTTTCATCCATTGCAACTTGCCGGGAAGGCCGTGCGATTCCACCACGAGTTGCGGGGTATTTGCCAGCCCCTGAGCCTCGCAGGGGCCCATCGTTCGGGGGATGTGCTGTCCGACCGCTTGGGTCACCTCTTGTGTCGGGCCGGAAATCTGGTGCATGTTGGGAGTGATCGACTGCATCTTCATCAGATTCGGATCATTGGTCAGCATGTAGTGCTGGCTGTTGTCTCGATTAGGAATGTTGTATCGGGTTGCCAGTCCCAGCGGGTCAGCCGACTGCAGCGGATTTCCCGTGTATGCAAACAGATTCCATCCGCCGCCGGCGCCGATCGGGTCCGGCTGCAGGTAGCTGACGGACAAGGGATCGTAATGGCGGTGCCGGTTGTAAAACAGGCCGCTGTCGGCGTCGAAATATTGTCCGGGAAGGCCGATCAGTTGATCGATTTCACCCGGATCGTGACCAGCGCCAAAAGCGGTGGCAGTTCGGCGCCAGACGACCCGGCCCGTGGAGTCAGTGCAGAACTCCGGGGTGCCGATCGAATCGTTGTGGTACACAATCACACTGGCCTGACCGTCGATCTCATCAATGCGGGCCTGGACCACCGGGCCGTCGAGCACGTAGAGCCTCAACCGGATTCGTTCGCCGTCGATGCGCCGCTCGGCCAGGAGGTTGCTGTCATCCCACAAATATTCGATGCGCCAGACTTCCTGTCCCTCACGAAGGCATGTCTTGCAGGTGCGGCGGCCGAGCGCGTCGTATCGGTATTCCCAGCGATTGCCTGCGTGATCTGCAACGCCTGCGAGCTGGCCCCTTGCGTCATATGTCAGACGCACTGAAGTCTCGCGACTCCCGTACGCCGCCGGCCTTGAGCGGGTCGCGCGCGGTTGCCCGTTAAACTCCACGAGATTGCCCCGGATGTCGAAGCGATACGACTCGGAGTCCCCTTTGCCATCGCGCCGCACAGATGAAAGTCGCGACCCCTCGTCGTAGCCAAAGCTGCGTGCTCCCAGAAGGGTGTCGTCGATCGCGGCGATTCGCCCGACGGCGTCGTAGCGGATGCGCGTTTCGGAAATCCGCTGACCAGAGGCTGTATCCACGGTGCGGATGGTCGGTCTCCAGTCCTCGTCGTATTCGTGCTGCTCAATGATGCCGCTGGAAAGCCGCCGGGTTCGCTCCTGACCATCAAGACCTGCTTCGCGTGACTGTGTCCACGATCCGTAACGGACTTCCTTTACACCGTGAACGTCGTGTGCGAATTCGAGCGGAGCAGCGAATCCTTCCACCTGGAGCGCAGTGCGCCGCCCCCAGTCATCCACGGCGGCTTCAAAGCCCCAGCCGTCCAGCTTGGAGGCAAGGACGTTGCCGACGGCATCGAGGGCGAACTCGCAGACGCTGCGCGGCGCTTTGGCAAGAACCAATCTTCCGCCGGCGTCATACGTGAAGGCAATCTTTTCATCGCCTCCATAATTGACGCGTGACAACCGGCCGTCAGGGTTATAGCGAAGTTGCTTGCGCACGCCCGTGCTGTCTTCGATCAGGCACACACGACCCGTGTCACCGTACGCGCGGGTGCGGCGCAGACCGGCGGCAAATTCTTCGACAACCACCTTTCCCTCGGCATTGTGTGAAAACCGGAGAATCCAGCCGAGCTTGTCCTCGATTTGAGTCACACGACCTTCGCGGTCATATCTGAATCGCTGGACGGCGGCCGTGCCGGTCGATGGATTGTGCCAGGGATGCAACTCGACCAGATGCTCGCCTTTGAAGATGTATTTTTGCTCGCGGCCGGCCGTGTCCTTCTCCGATTGAAGACGCCCCGCAAAGTCGAAGCGCCGCTCCATCACCAACTTGCCGCGCACGCGCTGGCGAATCATTCGATCCAGTTCGTCCCATTCATACTGGGTTTCCGCGCCATCCATCGTGGCTCGCAGCAGCCGGTCGTATCCGTCATAAATCGCCTTGACGGCAAAGCCGGGCTGCGCTACCGCTTCGCGCACATGGCCGAGATCATCGTATGCGAACGCGATCGACCTCTCCGGGCCGCTGCGGGTCAGCATCCGCCCGGCGGAGTCGTAGGTCATGCGCAGGTCCGACACGCCGGGCACGGTCTCTCGCTTGAGGTTGTAGCGCCCATCGTATTCTCGCTCGACTTTGCGACCATCGGAGGAGGCGACTCCGATGCATCGGCCCACGCTGTCATACTTGAATGCGACGCTGACGCCGTCGGCAGTCTTGAATTCAGCAAGACGGGCCGAATCGTCGTAGGCGAGCTTTCCCTCAAGCTGCGGTCCCACGCGCCGCCCGGCCAGCCGAGCGAGTTTGTCGTAGATGAAGGTGGTCACCGGCCCGGTCCCGCGCTGGACGCTCAGGGCGCGCGAGGAACTATCAAAGCGGTGGAGTGTGGATTCCCCCTCGCCGTTCACTTCCCATGTCATCTTGCGCCGCGCATCGTAACGGATGGAACGGGACAGATATCCGTCTTCGCCCCATGTCTGAATGCACCGCCCGTCCGCGTCATAACGAAAGAAATAGGAGTACCCGTCGGCATTCTTCTCTTCGACAACAAAATGGCGATCGTACTGGTAGCGTGTCACTCCGCCGCCGCGATCCTTGGCGGCAACAAGGTCGCCCTGCTCGCTGTATTCGAAGCTGCACCAGTTGCGCTCCGCCAGCGCCGTTGAGGAGGGCAGCGCGACCGCAATGCCAATGATCCTTCCGCTCACGTCGTATCGAAGTTTGAGTGTTCGCCGCACGGGGTCCGTTATGGCAATCAGCCTGCCCCTGTCGTCATAGGAAAGGCTCAGGCGGTTGGCGCTGCGATCCACGACCCGAACCAGTCGAAACCACGCAGGCACGCCCGGCGCGGGTTCAAAGTGGTGCTGCGCGTACGTGTTGGCGATCACCACGTAGCCGCGCGCGTTGGCGCGATGCGACGACCGGACGAGGGATCGACGAATACGCCGCCCACTTCCACGTCATGGAGCGCGGCGGGCTCACCCATCGGCGGGCGATAAAGAATATAGAGCGCGGAAGGGGAGGCCATCCCGGCAGCCTCGAGCCGACCGTGCAGTTCGGCATGGGCGGGATGACCCGGGCCAACGCGTTCGATCGATTCTTCGTAATTGTGCGTCCATCCGAATCCGAACGCCCCTGGCTTCTCGCGATTAACGCTCATGTACGTGCGAGCCAGTTGCAGCGGAAGCTGTCCGGCGAGACTGACGTCCTCAAAACAGGAAACGAGCATGCCGGTGGTCAGGTCAATCGGATGGCCCGTGACCGGGCGATTGGTCATGTCGTTGCAAGCGGCAAGCGCCGCCGCCATCGCCGCGGCCGCGGCGGCGGCGCGTTCTTCGTCACTGCCCGAACCGCCGCCGCCAATTAAGACCGTGGCAGCGGTTCCCATCACCTTTCCCACCGGCGCGTCCGACGGATCGGCGCACATCTTGCCCGTGTCCCCCAGCATCGCCGCTTCCTTGTCTTCGTAGAACACGCTGGACGAGCCGGTGACGATCTCTCCCTTGTTGGCCGGCGGCTTTTGGAACGGGCCAGGGCCCATCGGGATGTGCGGCGGCGTGTGTTTGGAGGTCGAACCCTTGACCGCCCCTGGCTGGCCCATGACTTTGACGCTGTCGATGACTCCGTCGCTGATCATCGAAGGCAGGGGTGCGGGATCGGCGTAGGAACCGGGCCCGCGGGCGATGGGATCATGATGATGTGGACGTCGCCGGGCGTCGCGCTGACGATCTGGTCGTTCTTCTTGGCTCCTGGCTGTCCCATGACTCATCCCTCTGCTTTCGCCAAGGAAACAGGCTTGGGGCCCTGGGCGCGCACGCGCCGTTCCGCGGCCGAAAGCATCAAAGGATAAAGAGGCTTGGCTGCGATCGCCGGCGGTGTGGCGGATCGCGGGCCGAATACCGCCGTCTCGAGCTGCGGCCAGCGGACGTGATCAGTTCGGCAGGTGGCAAGCATCGTCGCGGATGCCGACGTCCAAAAAAGATCCGACTCGCGCAGGTCGGATGCTTCGCATATCGCCTTGTCCAAATCCGAACCAACCAGGCTGGTGCGCAGAAAATTTCCGCGAACCAGACGCGCCGTGCGCAGATCGCAAAATTCGATCGTCGCGTCCGACGCGGACGCCGAGGTCAGATTGGCGCCGAAGAGGGTGGTGTGCCGCAATACTGCGGTGTTCAGATCAACGCCTGTCAGATCGGAGGCGCTCAGATCGCAACATCTCAGGTCCGCGCCGACAAAGCGCGTGTTTTTCATCTTTGCGCCGGCGAAGATGACATTGTTGGCGATAATTGCATCGAAACCGGCTCCTTCGCAGTCTGCTTCGATCAGCAGAGTTTTATCCAGCATGGCGTCCGTGAAGTCCGCCCCGCGAAGAATGGCCTGCGATAGATTTGCATCGGCGAGTTGAGCCGTCGCGAAATTTGCCCGGCTCAGGTCGGCGCCGATCAGAATTGCCTCGTTGAGCAAGGCCATCTGGAAAATGGCTCCAGCGAGATCGACCTTCGCCAGATTCACCCCAACCAGCTTGGCCATCACGAACCGCGCGCCGCGAAGCCGTGCTTTGGTCAGATCCACTTCAGTGAGATTCACCTGCTCGAAGCTCGCTCCCCGCAAATCCGCTCCGGCGAGTTCCGCGTTCTTCAGGCTCGCACCGGCCAGATTGGCCTCGCGGAGGTCGACCTGGCTCAGGTTGGCGCCGGTCAGGTCAGCCCCTTTCAGATTCGCGCGAAAGAAGTTTTCGCCGCGCAGGTCGCTGCCTGCCAGGTCGCGGTTTGCGAAATTTTTCGGTTCGGCCGCCGGTCCGCGAGGAGCAGGGGCCGGGGATCCTGATTGTTCAGGCATGAGTTGGCTCCGGTCAGTTCAGTTTAATCGGAGTTCCCTTGGCGTTGAGCGGGCCGCTGGCGGCCAGATTAATCGTGCGCGCCTTGATGGTGATTGTGCCGCCTTCTTCCAGGGTGATGCTGCTGTCTCCGCATGTCAAAATGATCTTCTCGTTTGCTTTCACGTTGACATTCTTGGAACCCGCCTCAATGCTCACGTCCTCATCGTCGGCCTTGATGTTGAGCTTCTTCTTGGACTCAATATTCACGTTCTCCGCCGCCGCCTTAATGTTGAGATCCTTCGTCGAAGCCTCGATGTTCACATTCTTTTTCGCCTTGACGTGAATATCGCGGGCCTTTGCTTCCAGGCTGATGTCTCTGAATCGGGCGGTAAACGAAATTCCCCACAGCGCCTGACCCTGAATGTCCTTCATCGCCCACATCACGATCGAGGGAATCTGCGGAAGCAATGCCTCGACCAGCTTCTTGGCGTCGGAGTACGCGTCAAATGCCGCGGCCGCGAGTCCCACTACCGCAGTGGCAATCGCTTCGGCGCCGGCGTCCTTGGAAATGGTGTCGCTGAGATGCTGATACGCCTGGGCGGCGTGGGCGCCGTCCGCGGAAACCTTTGCCTCTCCTTTGTTGTACGTGCTGGTCATTCGGCCCAACTCCGCGCCGCCGGCGGCGATCGCCGGGCCGAACGCGGCCAGGCCCTGACCCATTGCCTGGTGGCCCAGCGCCTCGGCCTTTGAGGTATCGCCGCCTTTGGCAGCCTTGGCTGCGTCGACCGCCGCGCCCGCGTCACCTTTCAGCGCCGCCATCGCCCCATCGATCCCCGCCTCGATCGCTTCCATCACGAAATTAATCGTCTTGAGGTGAATTCCCTGATTGGTCACGAGTTGATAGCTGGTGCCGCTCTTGAGATTCATTTCCTTTGCGGTTTTGACCGTCAGCGATCCACCCGCCTTGTCGGTGATGTTGTGGCCCGCCGTGCGGGAGATATCCGAGCCGGCGCTGTGCGAAATGCTGGCCCCGGCGCTGGTGCTGATACTCGCGCCCACGTTCTCAGTTTCCGCGTTCTTGACGTGAATCGTCAGGTCCTTCTCGGCCTGCATGTAGACCTGTTCTTTTCCCTTCAAATCCTCGAAACGAAGCTCGTTGAAATTATTCGGCGTGCCGCCCTTGCTCGAGCGGCTCTTGATCCCGCTCTGCGTCTGGTTATCGGGCAGCGCGTAGGGAGGCATCATCTCCGCGTTGTAGACGCGGCCGGTGATTAACGGCTGATCGGGATCGCCCTCCAGGAAGCTGACGATCACCTCCTGCCCGATCCGCGGATTGAAGATCGCCCCCCAGTTCTTTCCCGCCCACGGCTGGCTCACGCGCACCCAGCACGAGCTGTTTTCATTGCGTTGTCCTTCGCGATCCCAGAAGAACTGCACTTTCACGCGCCCATATTTGTCGGTGTAAATCTCCTGACTCGCCGGGCCGACGATCACCGCGGTCTGTGCCCCGTGCACCACCGGCTTGGGCGTGATTCGCGCGGGACGGAACACAACCGAATCCGGAATGCACTCAAACGTGTTGGTGTAGTCGAGCGCCTCGGCGCTGCCGGTGCCGGAGACAAACGAGCCGGCCATCGACGCGGTATGCTGGACGGCGGTGAGCACGTACGCCTTATTTTCCTCGTCGGGGTTGTGGTGCTCGGTCAGCTTGAATTTCAACCCCGGCGAAAACGTCCGGCACTTGCTGCCGCCATGAACGATTTCGTACGTCGATTCGGTCTCCTCCATGCGCACGTCGGTGATCGCGTCGCCGAGATCTTTTTTGTCGTAGTTGCCGGGGTAGTCGTAGATCTCATATTTCTGAAGATCCCCCAACTGGATGACGCTGTTCGCGCGGGTCATCAGATTCGCCGACGGGGTCTCAAAGTTGTAGTCGGTCTGGGCCCACCTTCCGGTGCCATATTCGTAGCGATGCTCCCAACTGGTAATGGAATCGTCGCGATCGGGGGCGCCCGCATTGGCCGCGAACGTCACTTCGCTCTCGGGCGCGTCTTCGTATGCGCCTTTCTGATCCGACATCACCATCGTGTGCTTCCCGTTCTCGTGTTTGAAGAAGTAGAAGATGCCCTCGTGCTCCATGAGCCGGGAGACAAAGTTGAAATCGGACTCGCGATATTGCACGCAGTAATCCCAGGTGGGGTGCGTCTGCTTGATGTTCGATTGATCGAAGTCGGTGAAATTCAGGTCCTTGAAGATCTGGGCGATGATCTGCGGCACCGTCTTGTTCTGGAAGATCCGGCAATCGTGGGTGCGCGTGAGGAACCAGAGCCAGGGAACCATCTCGGCGGTGTAGACGTTGAGCCGGTCATTCTTGCCGAGGTAGTGGAAGCGATTGATGTAGCCGTTGAAGAACCGCTCCTCGTCATTGGGCATGCGGATGCCGACGGTGACCGGCCCTCCGAGCAGGTCGCGCGGCTTGATCACGTCTTCCTCGGAGACCGTCTGCAGATTGAACGTGAAGAGGCGTGACATTTCCTCGCGCCGGAGAAATGGGTCAGCAGCAGAGCGTCGGCGCCCAGCGGCGTCATCATGGTCAGCAGACGATCGGATTGCGTATAGGACGACATGGCAGCTCCGCACGGGTAGGGCGAGATTCATCCCGCCGACTGATTCGCGACAAAAAAGAAGAGCAAGAAAAAGCGGCGGGATGAAGCCCGCCCCGCATCCACAAGGCTTCGCCCAACAAGGCGGCAGAGGGCGGTAAGGCCCTCTGCCGCAGGCAAGGCAATCACCCACCCTTGCCCGAACCTGGATTGTATTTGCCCGGGACGTTGCCCTTGGCGTCGCCGGTGTTCGGATCGAGAACCACGTAGGTCCATTCCACTTCGGTGAAGCCCAGTGTGACTTCCTCGGACGGCAGCGGCGAGCCGGAGGCGTTGCCGTGGAAGCCGTAGCTGGTGATGATCACGTTGCTCAGCTTGTACTTCAGATACGGCTCCTGCTTGCCCTTGATGGTCGAGCACATGTGGATCTCGACTTCCGGGAAGAACTTGCCGGTGGCACAAGCCTCGGCAAGCTTGGTGCTCGACTTGTCGAGCTGCCGGACAACCACCACATCGCCCAGCGTCGTTTCCCCGCGTGCCCGCTGCTGGTCTTTCGCTCCCTGGGGAATCGAGCGATGAATCGGGGCGCTCATCGATTCGATAATGACCCAATCCTTGTGGTCCTGGTCCGTTGATGCTCCCTTGAGGTCACCGATTTTGAGAAAAGCAGGCATTGTGAAACTCCTTCCAGCGTTTTGTTTGCTTCTGGTTGACGCCTGAGACAGACACTGTCTCGATCAGCTCACCAGCAAGTTTGCTTGTTGACGACGCGTTTGTCGTACACCCTATTCTCGATCGCGGACGGGAAAGGTTGCGTGAATTCTTTTTTTTCCGAAGTTATTCCTTTCCGCCGCGGATAACCCGGGGCGTCCAGCCCTGGAAGCCTCCGCCGGCTCCGGAGGATGACGCGGGGTGTTTCTTCAGGTCGATGACTTCCCGATTGATTTCGTGGTACCACGAGCGGACCGCCAGCTCGTTGAGGAACACGCGGCAGCTCATGTCGGGGCCGAAGCAGTCGATCGGTTCATCCGCGTGATCGGCGAATTGCGCCTCGCCGCCGTGCTGAACCATGTCGGCGCCGATGCGGGCGTTGACGAACTGCTGCACCTGCAATACCCGCGGCCCGCGCATGTGCGGCTGACCCTGCAGCATTTCCACCGAGGCGAGGTTTCGGTGCAACTGGTCGGCGAGAATGATGTCCTTTAGATCGTAGTCGCCGTGCACGAATTTCCCGCCCAGCGTGACGCAGCCGAAATGCCTGGAAACGTTCTCCGTGACAACCGCGTAACGGCCGCCGTTCCCCATAACCGAGCTTGAGAAGGCCTCCCAGCATTGTTTCACCTTCGGCAGCTTGTCGCTCTCGAAGGCCTGGGGGACGCGGACCGGGTCCACTACCAACCCGGCCAGCGGATGCGACGGGTTGTTGGCGGTTTTGGCCTTGCAGTCAATCGGCTTGGGCGTGTACCCGGGCAGGCCGACGTATTTCAACGAATCCGGATTCGTGCGCCGAACCAGGATCCAGCAGTTGAACGTTCGGGCGGCTTGCGCGAAAGCCATTCTGTCCTGCACTCGCATGGTTCACCTGTTGGTAGTTTCAGGGTGCCACGAGTCACCACGGTTTGAATTGAGCGCCCTCGAAGACGGTCATGGCACACCCTACTATCGCTGGCTATGCCAGCTTGTACGTGAACGCGTTTTGTCCATCGACCGAGACGTGAACCGACTCGGTGGCCTGTCCTTCGGCCATCCGCGCCAGGAATTCCGACGAAAGCTCGGGGAGCAGCGTTCGCGTAAGAATGTGATCCACGTTTCGCCCGCCGGTGTGCACTTCCTTGCACCGTTCGGCGATGCTCGAAATCACCTCGGGGGAGTAGGTGAAGCTGGCCTTATAATTGTCGCGCACGCGCCGCGTGATGCGGCCCAGTTGCAGCTCAATGATCTTTCGCATCACGTCATCCGACAGCGGGTAATAGGGGATGATCGTGGTGCGGCCGAGGAACGCGGGCTTGAAGGTTTTGATCAATTCTGCGTGAAGTTCGGCAGCCAGCGGTTCGGGGTCGGGACGCGTTTCGGGATCGGCGGTGAGCTTCAGAATCAGGTCCGTCGCGGCGTTGGACGTCATGAGAATCAGCGTATTGCGGAAGTCGATGTCGCGGCCTTCGCCGTCGCGGAGGTTTCCCTTGTCGAAAACCTGGAAGAAGACATCCTGCACGCCGGGATGGGCCTTTTCCATTTCGTCCAGGAGCAGAACGCTGTAGGGCTTGCGCCGGACGGCTTCGGTGAGCACACCGCCCTCGCCGTAACCGACATAGCCGGGAGGGGAGCCCATCAGGAGCGAGACTTTATGCTCCTCCTTGAATTCCGACATGTTGATGACGGTCATGTTCTGGTCGCCGCCGTAGAGAAGCTCGGCCAGGGCGATGGCGGTTTCGGTTTTGCCGACGCCGCTGGTGCCGACGAGCAGGAACACGCCGATCGGCTTGCGCGGGTCGGCAAGATTGGCGCGGGACGTGCGAATGCTTTGTGCGATCGCTTCCAGCGCGTGACTCTGACCGATGATCCGTTCTTCGAGTCGCTGGCGGAGCGAGAGGACAGTTTTGATTTCGTTGCTGACCATCCGCCGCATGGGAATACCGGTCCAGCCGGAGAGGACTTCGGCGACGGCATGCGAGTCGACGCAGACGCGCATGAGGGGATTTTCGCCCTGCAGCGTCGCAAGCTGCGCATCGAGCGTGGCGAGTTCGCCGCGCAGGCGTTCGCGATCGGCGGCGGAAAGCGGGGGCGCGGCGGGGGCTTTCGGCGCAGCCGGGGCCGCGGGCGCGCTGCCCGGCGCTGCCGATGCCGGCGCGGCGGCGGGTTTCTTGAGGGTCTCGCCGCCTTCGAGCTTTTCACGGATGGCGCGAATCTCTCCCACGAGTTTGGATTCGCTCTTCCACCGCTCTTCGAGTTCGGCCAGTTCCGCTTCGGATTTGGTCTTCTCGGCCGCCATCTCGGCAAGACGCTCGTTGTGATTGGTTCCGGAAGCGGCTTCGCGCGAGAGAATGTCGGCTGAGAGCGTGAGATTCTCGATGCGCCGCCGGCAGTCTTCAATCGCGGGTGGTGTTGCCGCATGTCCGACGGCTACTTTGGCGCAGGCGGTATCCAGCAGACTGACGGCTTTATCCGGGAGATAGCGCCCGAAAGATAGCGGCGCGAGAGCGCACGGAGTCGTTGACCGCTTCATCGAGAATCCGCACCTTGTGATGCGTTTCCAGCATCGACACGATGCCGCGCATCATCCGGCAGGCGACTTCCTCCGACGGCTCCTCGACTTTCACCACCTGAAACCGCCGAGCCAATGCCGCGTCTTTCTCGAAATACTTTTTGTATTCCGCCCACGTAGTGGCGGCGATGGTTCGCAACTCGCCGCGGGCCAGCGCCGGCTTGAGCAGATTTGCCGCGTCGCCCGCGCCGGCCTGGTTGCCGGCGCCGATCAGCGTGTGCGCTTCGTCGATGAAGAGGATGATCGGCTGCGGCGATGCCTTCACCTCGTCGATGACCATCTTGAGGCGGTTCTCGAATTCGCCTTTGATGCCAGCGCCCGCTTGCAGCAGCCCCAAGTCCAAAGTTCGCACCGCCACCCCGCAGCGCCGGCGGAACGTCTCCATCGACGATTCGCTGCGCGAAGCCTTCAACGACGGCCGTCTTTCCCACGCCCGCCTCGCCGGTAAGGATCGGATTGTTCTGCCGGCGGCGCGTGAGAATGTCGACGACCAGCCGAATCTCCGAGTCTCTTCCCAAAACCGGATCGATCTTCCCGGCCTTGGCGCGGCCGGTGAGGTCGATGGTGAATTGATCGAGGCCGGGAGTCTTGGAAGGCCCTCCGGGCCGCGGCGCGGCCGGCGCGCCGCCCGGGCCAGACGCAGGTCCAGCGGCGGCCGCAGCCTCGGCGGCTTCGGCCTCGACGGTTTTGGTCACGAGGTCCGCGAGGTCTTTCCGCAGGGAGTCGGCTGAGATCTTATCGAACTCGGAAGAGGCCTCGCGCCAGAAGGTTCAGCGTTTCGTTTCCGAGCAACGCCAGCAGAAGCTGGCCGGAGCGTGTCTTGGACGCGCCGAAATCGACAGACGCGACGACCCACGCCTCGCGCACGAGATTGACGATTGCCGGGGCCAGCGCCGGAGGACGCGAATTTCCGGTTTTCAAACGGTCGATCGCCTTGGTCAGGTCCTGCGTGAGGCGCGAGGGATTGACCTCGTAATAGCGAAAGATCACCGACAGATCGGTGTTGGGCGCCTCCGCCAGCTTCAGCAGCCAGTGCTCGATCTCCACGTTGTAGTTGGTCCGGGAGAGGCACAGACCTGCCGCCGCCTCCAGAGTGCTTCGGCAGGTGTCGTTGAGTGTTCCCACCAGGGACTTCAGATTGACTTGGGCCATCGCAGAATCCTCAAAAAAGAATGTTCTCCGAACGAATCACGCCGCGGGCGACTCGACTCGGTCGGAATGAAATACGGCGTCGGTCACGTCATGCTCATAATTTTGGGACCAGATCCAGACATTGCGTCCAAGGCGCGGCGGCGTCGGAGCCGTCGAGCTGAGAACGCACCGGGGCACTTCAGTCTTCAAAAGCACCACCTGCACGGCAAAATCGAATTCCGGGCCGGCATACATCTTGATCATTTCCACCAGTGGCAGCCAGCGCCGCCCGCCGGGGAGAAACTCTTCAAAGTCGCGGCGATTCAAGGGTCCAAGGCGGACGAGAAATTTGCTCTGCACGTCCCAGATGCGCGAGCCGAGCACAATTTCGCCCAGGCGGTTGTTCGCGATCCCGCGCATTCCGGCAGAGGGGAGGCGCGAGCGATCTTCGTCGGAGAGGAAAAGCCATTGCCCGTAAAACTGCTCGATGCTTGCAGGGATGGTCAGGTAGTCGCTAAGCAATTGCCGCAGATTCACGGCCGAGCGGGTCCGCTGCGCCAGAAACCCGGCATAGTGCAGCGGCGCTGAATCGTTGAGCAACTGGTCGCGAAGCCCGCTGGTGCCAAGCCCCAGAAGGGAGTAGAGGGCGGTTGTCACCGTATCTTCAGCTGCATGGCCGTGGCGTGCGTCCTGCCGCGAATCGGCGAACGCAAGATGCGAGCGTTCAAAATCGACCGGGAGCCGGTACTTGGTCCATGCCCGGTAAAAAAGGGACATGACCCGGTGATTGAAGAGATCAAAAAATTCCCGCAGGGCCGGCTCTTTTTCACGAAGCTGGGCGATCAATTGCGCGGTGTAGTGCTGGGGAAGAACCCCTGCCGGGCCGGTAAGACCGATGCAGGAGACGGTTAACTTCGGCTGCGCCGATGCGGCCCCCGCATCGCGGCCCTCCGCGGGCTCGCTGCGCGCCTGCACCGCAGCCGATGCGGGAAACGCCAGCGACGCATGCGCCAGAAAACGAACCGATTCGCGCTCCGGCGGATAATCATATCCGACCGGAAAGCGCGGCGCGTCGGGCGACAAAAACGCGGACTTCTCCAGGAGTCGCACCGCCTGAAACAGGTCGAAGCGATACACCTCCTGCACCACCCGCTCCATCAGAGCAGTACGCGCTCGGCGGTCCTCGGAAGCCACGAATGAATCACCTTTTCCCGCTGTCGGCTGGTGGCAACCAGCTTGGAGAACGAGTTGATGTTGGCGTAAAGTCCCAGAAAACGTTCGATGACGCTGGCCAGCAGATAGACGCCGCGAAAGCGTGCTTCGTCAAACTCGATCTGCACTTCGACTCCGCGGCAGATCGCGAACTCGCCGCCGCTGTGCACCCGCGCCACCGCGCGCTTGCCGCGCACGGCGACGATGCTGGCGATGCGCGATCGCGTTTCGTCGGAGTTGGACAGATCGTAGAGCATCAGAATTTCACGCAGCGCTTTGCCGGCGGTGTCGCAGAGCGACAAATGATTCAGCGACAGGTGCGAGATCAGCCGCCAGAACATCGCCGGACGCGACAGGGGGCGCAGCGTATCGGTTGGCTTGACGAGGCACTCGACCGGCGCAAGCGGCCCGCCCTCCGCCAGGCGCAGCACCGGTCGCCCGCCGCCAAACACCAGGCGGTTGGGCATATCCCGATTCAGGCAGGTCAATCGCACCTCCAGCGTGCTGTCGCCCACCAGCGCCGTTTCTCCATTGAGGTCGGCGAAAGACAGAAACACTTCGGTGCCGTGATCGCCGCTGTCCCCTTCCGAAAATCGGCGCACCGAATGCCAGTAAGGCGTTCGGGCGTTTCCCGCGCCGCCGTGATGCACGGAATAGAACGGCTGGTATTGAACCGTTGTATCCGATTTGGCCGAGATCCCGGTGACCTGATCCACCGAATAGATCTCGTACGCCTTGGGCTCCCGGCTCGACGGGACAATGCGGTATTCGGTTTCGGTCTCGGTCAGCCGGATCGGCTCGGCGACCTGCTCGAAGAGATTGACGATCGGTGTGCATCCCAGCCGGAAAAGATCGGGCGCAACCACTTTTTCCAGGTCGGTGTTGACGGCGTCGAGATAAATTCCAATTTCGAGTTTTTTCCCGACGCCGCGGAGCACGTCCGGACTCAGGCCCGCGATGTCGAAGAAGAGGAACTTTCGGGGAAAGGCGAAATACTCGCTCAGCAGCCCGTAGCCGACGAAGCTGGTAGGCGGATACTTCAGCATCATCTCGCCGGGTTCAAACCCGACGGGCCGCAGCGCCGTCAACGGGAGAAACGCAGGCGGCTCCTTCGACTGCGGATTGCCAACCGTCAGCGCCACCATGTTGTTCAGAATCAATTCGTAGAGCGGGAAGACGTGCTGGTCCTGGCCTTTGAGAAAGAAGCGAATCGCGGGGATCTGCAGCTTGCCAAACGTCATCTCCTTCGCGAAGCACTCCAGCTCAATTCTCAGGAGGCTCGTGGGCTCGGCCCGCAGCGCCTGCGCCGGTGTTCCGCCGGGCAGCCCGCTCAGCGTCGCGCCGCTGACTTCCATCGGCCACAGATGCACCGGATAAGCGGTTTGATAGATGCAGGGCGTTCCGTCCACCGGCTCGGTTTCAACCGCGCTGCGCACCGGGATCGGGTATCCCTCGGCCAGGTCCCCCTGGCTCCGATCCAGCGCGAATTGCGCGATCGACATCGACGGAATCGGCGCCTGGTAATGCGGATAAAGCACCGACACCAGCGCCGACGTGAGCTCGGGGAAATCATCGTCCAGCTTGTGGCGGACCCGCGCGGCAAGCAGCGCGAACGCCTCGATCATCCGCTCGACGTGCGGGTCCTGCGAGTCGTCAGGGCCCAGGCGAAGACGCGCGGCGATATCGGGCCGAAGCTCGGCAAACTGCGCGCCCATCCGGCGGATGAACGTGAGCTCCTTCTCGTAATAGGGCAGAAGGTCGTCGCTCATCGGCTGTCTCGCATGACCTGAAAATCGGAGGTTGTGATATTGAGCGACGAGTCAAAGACCACCGGCTCGGGGTGCGGCTCGGCGCAACACGGCTTCGATGCGAAAACGGAACGCGCGGTCGATCGTGCTGGTGTTTTTCACGAGCTGCACGCGCACGGATTTGAAGCGCGGCTCGAATCGCCGGATCACCTTCTCGATGAGGCGGCGGAAGTCCTCGCGGTTGGCCTGGGGTCCCAGATTCATCCCGCTGAAATCCGGCAGTCCGTAGCTGATCAGCGAATCGTCCAGCTCCTTGGCAATGCTGGGCGGCCAGGAGCGGGGCGGCCGGCGCGTGTTGAGCAGTTGCTCCAGATCGCGGCGCACCGCCTGCTTGAGCTCACGCAGCAATTGACCCGAGCCGACCGTCGAACGAGAGTCGGTGGAGCGCGCGATCAACCGGTCAAACACCGACGGCAGCAGCGGCTGATTGGGGTTGATGCGCGACATCAGGCCTGTGCCCGGTTAAATTCCAGCGTTTTCAATTCAAGAATGCTGAGGTCCTTGTCGCCCAGCAGGAATGTGCGAAGCCCAAGGCCGCGCACGGGTTCCTCGCCGGTGCCAATCCATTCAGTCTTTCGGCCCAGGCGGATGAGCGGGTCGGCCGCCTTCGTAGAGCCGGCATAGAGAGTCGGAAAAAACACCTCGCCGCTGGGACCGGATTCAATCTCGGCATGGGCGGGACGCCAGAGCAGATCGCGGGCGCGGGCGCACGGATGAAATTCGACGCGCTGCATCCGATCGATCGGAACCCAGTAGAATTTTCCGTTGGGCGTGAAGATCTCGAACACGGAGGAGGTGAGGTCATCGAGATCGCGGAAATCCGAGAACGGCGCCTCATCAGTTTTGCCGGGATTTTTCAGGCGGCTTCTCTCCGCCTCCACCAGCAGGCTCGTGGCTTTCCCGGTTTCGCCCGTGCGGAGCAGGATGCTCGCTTCGAGACGCAGCCGCATGTCCGTCCCGGGATTTTCCACGACTTCGGGGACGCGCCCCTCGGTGTAAAACTGCCCGCGCGCCTGCTCCGCGCGGATGAGCTGGCGGAAGAGCGAAGCGGCCAGCTTCATCTCGTCGTTTTGCGTGGCAAGGGTATCCAACTGGTTGTCGGCGCGGTCGAATTCTCCGGCGAAACAGAGCAGCTCGCTGAGAAACCAGCGGACGGACATTTCCCGCGGATTGCTCTTGAGCCGCGCGGACGCGGCGGCGATGGCCTCGGGGAGTTGATCGGCTCGAAAATGTTCGGTTGCAGTCATCGTGTCATTCTTCAGTGTTAGGAGGCCGGCGCCAGTTCGGTCGTCAGCTTCAGGCTTCCGACCAATTCATCGGTCTGCGAATGAGGCCGAAGATGAACGACGCAGCGGTACACCCCCGGCTTGTCGCCGGCCGGGGTAACGTTGATCTCAAATTCCCGCAGCGGAAACCGCGCACGGACCGCCGGGCTGGCGTTGTCATCGTCGGCGGTATATTGCCGCAGCCAGTCCTGCAGCATGTTCTCCACTTCCTGCGCCTCGGAGAACGAGCCGACCTTGTCGCGCCCCATCACCTTGAGGTAATGGGCAAATCGCGAAACGCACAGCACATACTGGAGCATGTTGGAGATGCGCGAGTTGGCGGTGGCGACTTCCTTGTCGTACTCCTTCGCGATCGCCAGCGACTGATTGCTGTAGAAGACTGCCGAGGACGATTCCGGCAGCGCGGTCAGCGGAATAAACCCGGCCCCCGAGAGCTGGCGTTCCTGAATGTCGGTCACGATCAGATCGGTGATCGGCTTTGGCATCACTCCGCGGCGATCCGTTCGGAATGACGCGGGCTGCAGACCCTCCACCACGCCCCCGGAGATCTCGTCGCGTCGTGCGCCGCGAATATCCAGCAGCCAGCCGGTGCGGGAGAACGTGCGGATCAGAACGCCTCCAAACGCGTAGGCGGCATTTCCAAACAGATAATTCCCCGCGGTTTCGCCCCCGACCTTTTCCGCAAATCGGAAGCGATCGGTCCGCGATGCATCATCCTCGTAGGGGGGGGCATGAGCACCTTCGGCATCACCAGCCCGACGAACCGCGCCTCTTCACGCTCGCGGAATGCCCGCCATTTCAGATATTCCAACTGATCGAAGCGAAGCGAGAGGGACGCATCGAGTTCCTCAAACGCGTCGAGGCCCAGAAGAGAAGGATCGGCCGAGCAGATGAACGGCGCGAACGACGCCGCAGCGACCGCGGCGATGGAGGTGAGTGTGGCCACATCATCGACGGGATGTTCCTCGGTGATGCGGTGGGAAATCTGATAGTCTCCGATCAGCACGCCAAACGGCTCGCCGCCGGGGGTTCCAAATTCGTCTTCATAGACGCGTTGAAACAACTGGCTCTGGTCGAACTCCGCCGCCCGCTCGGCATCCCGCGCCAGTTCGCGCCAGCTCACGCTGAGGATTCTGACCTTGATGTTCTCATCCGCTCCGGCCTGCTGTGCCAGATAGAGCAGTCCGCGCCACGACGCCTCGAGTTGCTGGAACCGGGGATGATGGAGAATGGCGTTGACCTGATCGCTGACGAGCTGGTCGATCCGGGCGATGTCGCGTCCGATGCGCCGAACAATCTCCTGCCGCTGGGAGATCGACTCCACCGACAGTTGGCGGCCCGCCCACAATTCCAGGGATCTGACGGGACTGGTTTCCTCCAGAAACCGCGCCAAACGCGGAGCCGACACCGGTCGCTCAGCCGCCGCCGGGCTGGTGGCCGCGACAATCTCGTCGAGCAACGAGAATACCGGCGCGTCAATCACCGGCTGCGCAGCGGCAGTCTCATTGCGTACGTCATCCGCGTAGAGCGTTGTCGACGCCAGACTTTCCGCTGATGCGTCCATGTCTCGCCCTGAAATCTCTCAATGATGTGCCGTTTTCGAGCCCGTTCGATACGCCCTCTCCCGGATTCTCAGGAGAGGGCGTGATCAGGAGTATCGCGGCTCGCAAACGGGCTCTTAACCACGTAGGGCGGGATTCATCCCGCCGACATGGCATCAGGCCGACCACGGCGGGATGAATCCCGCCCTACACGGGGTTTATGCGACGACGCGCTGCATCGAAACAAATTCTCCGATCTATTTCTTCATCTGCGGAATCCTCGACACCAATCGCAGCGAAGCATTTAACTCTTCCAACTGCAGCCAGGGACGCAAGTACGCCACGGCGTTGTACGCGCCCGGCGAGCCGGGAACCTCTTCCACGCGGATTTCGGCCTGTGCGAGCGGGAATTTGGCTTTCATTTCCGGCGTCGGCTTGGGGTCCGAGCAGACGTATTGCGAGATCCAGCGGTTCAGCCAGTCCTTGCAGTCGTCCACTTCCATGAACGACCCGATCTTGTCACGGCCGATGACCTTGAGGTAATGGCCCATGCGCGACACCGCCATGAGGTAGGGAAGACGCGCGGAGATCGCGGCGTTGGACGTCGCGGCATCGACGTCATACTTCTTGGGTCGCTGGCAGCTCTGCGCCGAAGAAGACCGCGAAGTCCGTGTTCTTGTAGTGACACAGCGGCAGGAACCCGCAGTCGCTGAGTTCCTTTTCACGGCGGTCGGTGATGCCGATTTCCGCCGGACACTTCAGATCGGGATCGCCGTCGTCGCTCGTGAAGATATGAGCGGGGAGTCCTTCGACTTTGCCGCCGCCTTCAGCGCCGCGGATCGCGGTGCACCAGCCGTACTTCGCAAAGGCATGCGTCAGCCGCTGGCCCAGAGCCCAGGCGGCGTTCATCCAGGCGTAATGCTCGTGATTCACCGGCTTGGCTTTCCCCTTGGCGTCGAGTTCCACTTCCTCGAAGTTGAACTCCGGGATCGGCTTGGTCGACGCGCCATACGGCAGGCGCGACAGAACGCGCGGCATCGCCAGCGTCACCCAGCGCGAGTCTTCCGAGTCGCGGAACGCGTTCCACTTCAGATACTCCAGCGCGCTCATGTCTTTCTTCAGATCGCGCGGGCGCTTCAGCTCCGTGAAGTTTTCGAAGCCGAAGAGCTGCGCCGATGCGGAGGAGATGAAGGGACACAGCGCGGCCGCGGCAACCTTGGACATCTTGCCGAGCAGTTCCATGTCGTCAGGGTGATTGGTGAACTCGTAGTCCCCGATCAGCGCCCCGTAAGGCTCGCCGCCCGGATTGCCGAATTCGTCTTCGTACAGCTTCTTAAAGGTCTGGCTCTGATCGAATTCCGACGCCGAGTCGAGATCTTTAAACAGATCCTTCTTCGACACGTTCATGACCTTGATCTTCATGGTCGTGCCGGTCTCGGAGTTGTAGACCAGGTACTTGAGCCCGCGCCAGGTGCTTTCCAGCTTCTGAAACGCCGGCGCGTGCATGATCGCCGCCAGTTGCTTGGAGAGCGCGGCATCGATCGCGTTGATGCGCTTCTGCAGCGTTTCGCTGACGTTCTTGCTCCAGGTGATCGACCCCTGCAGCGCCTCGTCGACGAGGTTGCCGATCAGCGCCCGCGCATCGTCGGGCGCGGTCTGCTTGGTATTGGAGATGGCCTGTTCGAGCAGGGAAGGTTGCGCGCTGACGGTGGTCGTCGCCGCGGCTGCCTCGGTCTTTGCTTTCGCTTCGCTCACTTGTCACCATCCTTTGGGGCGATTTCGCCGGAAAGTTCCTTGAGTTTGTCTGAATTCTGCAGCACCTGTTCGAGCAGGTTCTCGAGCTTGTCGGAACGATCCACTTTCGTCTGCAGGTCGCGCAGCTTGTCGCGCGTTTCCAGCAGCTTTCGCAGCGGCTCGACCTGCTTGGCGACGGCGCCCGGCTCGAAATCTTCCATCTTGCTGAACGCGAGTTGAACGCCTAACTGGCTGTTGTCGCCCTTAAGCGTGTTCTCGACCTTGAGATTCAGTCCCGGGGTCATCCGGGCGAGAATCTGGTCGAAGTTGTCGCGATCGATCGAAATGAATTTGCGATCCCGCAATGGCTTGAGCGGCTCGGTGGGGTTACCGGAAAAATCTCCCAGCACTCCGACAACAAAGGGAAGTTCCTTCTTGACCACTCCTCCTTCGGTCTCGACGTCGTAGCGGATCTGGATCCGGGGCTTTCTGACACGGTCCAGTGAATCATAAATCGACTCGGTCATGACTTGGCTCCTGCAATGTGCCGGCTCTCAAGGGCTTGCCTATTCGTGCTTTGCCTCCTGAGGAATGCCGATCAGTTTATAAACGCTCTTCAATGTCGATTCTTCAGAAATTAGTTCAGTGAGAAGCTGCGGCAGCGGCATCTGCCCCCATCGCACCGCCTGCTCCAGCGCGTAGGAAACGGGACTGTGCGGCTCGGTTCGCTTGAAAAACGTCGCCACCTTCTGCAGCGTGCCGAACGCCTGCTCCCGGTTCGCGATCGCGCCCGCGACCATGGGACCGGCTGCCGCGGTCGTTGCCGGGCCGGCCTGCGCCTCTGCGTGAGCGGCAGTCGGTTCGGCTGGAGCGTCGGCGGCGGCATTGGGATAGAATCGCGTCGTCATCTCCGAGGCCTCGACCAGAAGCTCGCGAATCTTCGATGCCGGCGGCGCGTCGTTGCCGCACTTTTCCGTCAGCAGCTTGCACAGTTCGTCCCACGATGCGAGGCACTGCTTGATTTGATCTCGTATGGAAGCCGCGAACTCCGGCGGCGCCGAACTCGCCGCGGCTTGCAGCATTTCGACGGTCACCGCTCCGCGCGAAATTCGATTCTGCCGGACGTCCTCGTCGGCGATCGCCGCCAGGCTCCTCGCCTGCTGATATGCCGAGAGCCCGTACGCGACACCGTCGGCAGGGATGATTGGGACGTTGCTGATGGGATACACCAGCACGCCCTCGCCATCTTCCCCATTGAGCCCGGTCAGCGCCGCCACTCGCGTGCTGATGCCCTCTTCATCCGGCATCGGATACAGCGCGTCCCAGAATTTCTCCACCAGCCCGCTCATGAGCCGGATCCCGCCGTCGAGTCCCGCGAATCCGCCGATGCGGAGCAGCGCCTCGGTCATCCATGCGGCGATTTGAAGATCTTTGGATTGCTTGATCAGCGCTTTGCGCGACAGTTCGATCACCGGCTTCCAGTCGGGCCGACCGCTGTCTCCCTGCAGCGCCTGTTTCTCGATGTCGCGCGCCTGCGTGCGCGCGTCGCGAATGCGCCGGTACAGGGATTGCGCCGAGAAATCAGCGCAGGTCCGTTCCCGCAGGGTTGCTCCCGGCAATCGGAAGCAGACAATCAGACATTTCCATCGCGCCGGACGCCATCTTTTCCCCGTCACACAGCTGCCACTCACGCTCGATTTTCGCCGACAGTCATTCCAGTCCGGCCAAGCTTCCGCCGGACGCCGCGCCATGGTAGCGAACGCCCGTAACTACTTGCAACTATTTTTGATATATCCGCTACCGGCAGCAGAGCGTCGCTAATCGAACTGCCCGGATAACCGTAATCCCCGCTCCAGACGTTGCAGAGCGCGCGTTTGCAACCGGCTCGCCCACGCTTTGCTCATATTGAGCCGCCTGCCGGCCTCGGTGAGGGTGACTCCCTCAAAATAGGTGGCGCGAATCAACGCCTTCGCGTCGGCCGGCAGCTCGTCGATCAGCCTGGCGAGGCTCTGCCGCAGTTCACGGTCGCTGGCGGCCGTCAAAGGGGCGGCCGAACGCTCGTCTACCAGCTTCCCATCGGAGCGCGTTTCAGAGCCGGAACTCAGCGAGTGGACCGACATGCGCTTCGACATGCCCCCCAGCCATCCCTCGGCATCCGCCTCGGGGGCGGGATTCTCCAGGGCGGCTTGTCTGTCCTGCTCCTCGGCCTGGTATTCGTAGGTGGAAGCGTCGTAATCGCGAAGTTTAAACCACGCCATCTGCTTGAGGCCGTCGAAAATGGCCCCGCGCACGCGGTAAAAAGCGTAGGTGTTGAATTCGTTCTTGCGCTGCCGATCGAAATTGCTCGCGGCCTGAGTCAGCCCGACCTGTCCGTACGCGATCAGGTCGTCGATATCGACCTGCCGAGGGAGCTTGCGGTGTATTTTCCACGCAATGGAGCGCACCAAACCCTGGCACGACTCGATCAACTGATGTGCGAACTCAACATCCGATCTGGGCGCGGCAGTAGTGGCGGCGCGAGGTTCGCTCAACGCTTATCCGCCCGCAGTAGATTAAATGCGTTAGACAGCATAACTTTCGCCAGAAATCGAGTCGCTGCAATTCTCGCAGTGCATCAAGGCTGATGCTGAGTGCGTAGCTCACGGCGTGCCTCCGCAATCGTCAGAACCTCGCCCTCCCGCGCCTTGTTGAGGCGTTCGAGTATCATCTGTGGAGTTCGCCTTATCAGCGCCCGTGCCCAAGCATTTTCGCGATGAAGCTGCAGCACATCTTTTCTGGCCTGGGCCTGAGTGCCCTGAGCGGCAATCCGTTGCAATAATCGCTCTGACTGATCCGCCCATTGACGCCAAGTTGCGTGCAGCCGCTGGGCCCGTTCGAGATGCGTCGGGTCGGTGTCGGCAGGATAGAGTTGGTCATCCAAGTCCCGCAGCGCCGTCGCCTCAGTCAACGCTGCTGCCAACCACCGCTCGATGACATTGTCCGAGAGAGCTTCGCCTCCCAGCAAGAGATCTACCGCCTGCATAGCGACTCCGGATAAAAACCCTGATCAAAATAGTTTACGAAACTACAGCCGCGACCGCCAATAATCACCGTTATTATTCGCTTTGCAGGCCCACTTCTGTGTTTTATGATGCGTTGGTTGGGGAAAATCGATGCTTGCAGCACGCGTCAACAATTACGACGTCGGCGAGGAACTCTATCGCACCGCTCTTGGGAGCGTGGCGATGGTGAAGTCCGGGGGCGGCGACAGCGCCACGCGGCGGGTCATCAAGCTGTTTCAGCCGGCGACGTACGAGATCAGGGACGACACGGAAGGGGTTGAAACATTTCTGGCGCGGGCCGGGCTGCAGAAGCAGCTTGCGGCCGGAGGGGCGAGCCATTGGGCGCCGGTTCACGATTTGGGAAGGGTGGATGGGGGCGCGTTCTTCGTCACGGATCTGTACTCCCGTTCACTCCAGAAACTGATCAATGGGCGCGTGGTTCTCGGCTGCGCCGAACTGCATGCGCTCATTCGCGCGGTGGTGGCGGGGCTTTTGGAAATTGAGAAGGGGGCGGCCCGGGGGCACGGCGCGCTGAAGGCGACGAACGTGTTGATCGCTGGCGCTCCGTCGCTTCGCAAATCAAAGATCGTGCTGAGCGACCCGGCCGCCGAGATGGAAAAGCCAAGCGAGAGCGATCTGGCGGCATTGGGAGATCTGATCCATCAGGTCGTCTTGTGCCGGCGATTTGCAGGCCCGGGGAGCTGGCCGGTGCCTGCGGGGGCGCAATGGGCGAATCTGGGTTCGCGCGGCGAGGGGTGGCGGGCGCTGTGCAACCGGCTGCTCGATCCCATGCCGGGCAAGCCGCTGCCCAAGCTGGAGGAGGTCGCCGCCTCCGTCCGGCGGCTTCGGCCTGCTCGGGCCGGGGCGGCAGTCCTGGCGGGCGGGGTCATTGTCGGCCTGGTGGCGGCAGGGGCGATCGGCGTCGCGCAGCTCGAGCATCGCAATCAGGCCGAGTTTGAATCGGCGCGCGACACTTGGCTTGGGCCGCTGGCGTCGACGCTGATCAGCGAGCGCGATGCCGGCAAGCTCGATCCTGCCAATGACGCATCGTTGCTTGCGATGGCCGATCAGATTCAACAGCACGATCTGCTGAATCTGCAGCTTCCATCGGCTGTCATTTACAAGCCGGATTTTGCGGCGCTCAACCGATCGCGCGAAGCGGTTGCCCTGTTGCACACGCTTTCGCATTCGCTCGATGAGAAATTGTGGCAGCGGTTGGCCGCGGCCAAGCAGCTTCAGGCGGCCTGTCACGACAGCGGGCTGAATCAGCCGGCGGAGATTCTTGGCGCTGCCGTGGCTCAATGCGCGACGCTCAACGCGCAGACCGCGGATGCGGTTCGTGCGCTGGTGGAGATCCGCCCGTCGCTCTCGCGGGATATCCAGAAGGCCGTCGATCTGTCCCGTTCCGTTGACCTGCACCTCTCGGCAGCCGGACCCGCGGGCGGCGACGCGTTCCTGGCGCGCTATTCGAGCAATCTCAAAACGATTGCCGACAGCGCCCGCCAGAATCTGAAATGCACGCCGGACAATTGCGTCGGCCTCGCGGCGCTCAAGGCGGTGGATGCCAGGGCGAGTCTGTTTGCCAGGGTGGTGGACGACGCCCGCCACGCGGGATGGCCGGGGGGATTGAACTCGGCATCATTCTCAGACGACGTGGAAGCGCCGCTGTTGAATGCGCCCTTGATTGACGCCTCGCTGCATCACTGGGGCCAATCGATTCCGGACTACGTTGCCGCCCCCGTTCCCGCTGATTCGCCGGTGTTGACGGGAATGCGAAACCGGCTCGCTGCCGTCATGCAGACGGCGCCCGCGGCGCCGTCCTTTGCGGTGATGGCCGACGAATGCCGCCGGCAGATCGAAGCGTTCGCGGCCCGGCGATTCACGCGCAAAGAGCTTGCCGGCTTAAGCGGAACGTTCGTCACCGCCCAGGCCGCTCCCAACGAGGAGCTGCAGAAGCTTTCGGCGTATGGCCAGCAGTTGAACACGATGCTCCGCACGGCAGAGCACACGGGAGACGCCGATCCGCAAAAGGGCGTGGCGCTGGCCGATGAGTTGCTCGGCATTGATCCCAAATTTCGAGCTGCGGCTGATCTCAAATCCCGCTTCATCAAGATGATGGCCGACGCGCAACAGCAGCAAATTGCCAAGCACCTGGCCAATGCCCGCAACGCTGAAACGGCGCAGGACTTGGAGACGGCTCAGGCTGAGGTGACCGCTGCACTTGGGCTTGATCCTAAGAATGCCGACGCGCTCGCATTGCAGTCTCATCTGAACGGGCTCATGAACGATGTGGCCGCACGAAAATCGCAAATGCAGGGACTTCTGGCTCAAGCGCGAGACAAGAGCGACTCGAGCCCGTACGACGCTCTGGCGGCCATTGCGAAACTGCAGCGGATCGACCAGACAAATGCCGAGGCGGCAGCGCTGCGGGCAAAGATCCTTGCCGCGCTGCTGGCGTCGGCCAACGCCAAGGAGGCGGCGGGGGATCATGACGGGGCATTATCCGATCTCGGTAAGCTCGTGTCGGCCGCTCCGGATGATCAGGCAGCTTCCGATCGTCGCAATGCCATTCAGCAGCAGCGCGATCAGGTGAGGCAGAAGATCGCTGATCTGTCGGCGCTGATTTCGACGTCGCCGATCGAGGCCATGCAAGGAATCGCCGCATTGAGCCAGTCGGAACTGAATAACCCGGCGCTGCCGAAGCTGCGGCAGGAGGCGGAGGCCGCGGCGATCAAAGCCGCCGGTCAACTGGAGGCTGCGGGCAAGCTCTCGGAGGCAAGTCAACTCCTGGCCGCATCGTTGCAGTTTGATGCAAATCAGCCGGATGCGCTGCGTCTGCAGAAGGAGATCGCCGCGCGCATGCAGATTGCCAACGGAGCGGACAAGATCAGGCAGTTGCTGGCCAAGGCGCACGGGGAGCTCGCGAGCGCGCCTGCTCAAACGTTTGCCGACGCCAATGCGGTTCTTGCGCTGGACAAGACAAACGAGGAAGCCGCCAGTCTGCGGAGCGATGCGATCGATGCGATGGTCGCCGCGGGCGATGCGTATGCCGCGCGCAATACCGACGGCGATTTTCAGAACGCCGCGACTTACTACAGACTGGCGGCAGACGCCGGGAACGTACACGCGATGTCAAAGCTCGGCTCGCTGTACGACTCGGGAAAGGGCGTGAAGCAGGACAGCGCGCAGGCGTTCGCCTGGTACCGAAAGGCCGCGGATGCCGGAGACGCGAACGCGATGTTTCGTGTTGCCAACGCCTACTTGGGCGGTCAGGGCGTGCAGCAGGACTATGCCGCCGCAATCATTTGGTGTCGAAAGTGCGCCGACGCGGGCAGCGTGCCGGCGATGAACGCCATCGGTGATCTCTTCGCAAAAGGCCAGGGCGTCCCACAGGATTACGGCCAGGCGATGGTCTGGTATCAAAAGGCCGCGAGTGCCGGCAGCAGCGGCGCGATGCGAAACATCGGCAGCATGTACGCATGGGGCAATGGCGTAGCGCAGGATGATGCGCAAGCCCGAGCTTGGTACCAAAAGGCCGCCAACGCCGGCGACCGGGACGCGCAGGCCTGGCTGGACCAACACAAACCGGCCGTCGCATCTTCCACACCGCCAAACGGGCACAAGAAGAAGGAAAAGGTTCTCGTTCCGTAGCGGAGGGCGGTTCCCCGTAGTACAGCCGTCTCGGCTGTGGCGCCAAGCCACAGCCGAGACGGCTGTGCTACGTGACTGCGTCATTCATAGTTGCGAAATTGATCGAGCTATTCGTAGGCGCACCAATTAACTCCCCATTAAAACTCGGGCCGGCGTTGCCGCCGGCCCGGTCTTGCGTCGAATTTGAACGAGCAGCTCAAGCGGATCAGAAATCGAAGATCGCATCAAGGGCGGCGATCAACTGATCGTGGCGGGTCAGGCCGTTGAAGAAGTCGCGCGATGCGTAGTCATAACGAACTTCGGGGCGCACTTTGAAGTTGGATCCCACGGGATCGGTCGGAAACGGGGTGACGGTCATGCCCACGGTTGCTTCGTAGAAGTTTCCCCCGCGGCCGATGACGAGGCCCGTTTCATCTCGGAACCATTCGAGGCGTCCGGCGAGGCTGAATCGCTGGTCGAGCTTGAGAACGGCATTGCCCGAGATGCCGTAGTAGCTGTCCTTGAAGCCGTTGCCGGTATTCCCCTGCTGATGGGCATAGACCGCATCGGCCAGAAAGCTCAGATTGTCCGATGCGTTCCATGTGACGGTCGGATTCAGGCGGAAAAGATAATCGGCGTTGTCGCCCGGCTGCTCCGGTCCGATGCTTCCGTAGAGGGCCACCGCGAGCTGATCGCTCGGCCGCCAAGCGAGCTTGCCGATGAAGTCGATCGCGCCGTTGTCGTCGTTGGTGGCCTGATCGTCGCCACGCGAGATCCCGGCTTCGAGGCTCCACTGCTGATTGAAATTGTAAGCGGCGGTGATCCCTGTGTTGGTAAAGGGCAAAGCGGCATTGTAGGCGAACGTGTGGGAGAAGAAGACGCTCGCGTTCGGATCGAGCGGCTTCCAGAATTCGAATCGTCCGGCCCGGACGCGCAGCCCGTTCCCAATGGGGAAGGCCAGATCCACATACATATCGGGCGTGTCGAACTGAAAGTCGGGGCCGGTCAGAGGGACGCGGAACGCGCGGTACAGCCCGTTGGCGTGCGTCCAGGCAGCGTCGCTGCCATAGAGAAACTCAATTCGGCCGCCGATGTCAAACTGGTGTGATGTGAGGTCTACATCGCGTTCGACGTTGAGCACCAGTTGGTTGATGGTTGCGTGATTCGCATGGATGTCGAAGTCATGGCCGAGGTTTAGTTCCTTGGCGGGATTCATAAAGTTGTAGTTGTACGATCCTTCAACCCAACCGCTAAGGTCGATTCGCGCGCTCTCGAGCGGCTCGGCCAGCCCGACGCGATCCAGAGCAGCCATCAAGGGGGCGCGGTCGGTCGCCGGCTCCGTGTCGGCGGCGTAGATCGGACTGAGCGTCATCTGGGGGGATGATGACGAATCCTCCGCAAGAGCGGATCGAACACAGACAGCGGTTGCGGATGCGATCACGGCCAGAAGAACGCGAGAATTCTTTGCCACGGTTGACTCCTTGTTGTTGCGAGATGAATGAATTCGATTGTTCAAAGTAATGGACGGCTGCATCCTGTCGCACTCGAAGCGGCACGCTGTGCCAGCTTTGAGCATGCGCCACGTTACAAGGGCCGCAATTTCAAAGAAACTCCGCTGAATCCGCCAAAAACCTGATGTCGTCCGCCACGACCATTGCCACTCTAACAGCACTGGCGGCGGCTACAAGTAATGACGTTGTACCCGACAGGCACCTTCTTCCGCCACGTCCGGAAATTCCTTTGCCATTGAAGGCCGTGCTGCTATATTTCCGGGCGGGCGTGCTTGGTTGTTCAGCGGAGAATATATCGGTCGAAACGGGCGCGGCGCGTGAGGGCGCCCTATCTCAGGGAGGAGATTCGCTCTGCGGATGACCGAAACGGGAGCCTTGCATGTTCGTGTCGTTGCGTCGCCGTTCGGCGCCCTGCCGTCTGTATCGAGCGATTCACATCGGAATGGAGCTGCTGGAAAGCCGCGTGTTACTCAGCGGAGCGTCGGTGCAGCTTTCTGCGCCGAACCCGGTGCAGGGAGCCGGCGAGTTTGAAATCGACGCGACGCTCACGGATGCATCGGCGATCAATACTGCGGGCGTTGCGCCCTCCAACATCGTGGTGAGCGGGCCTTTTGGGGATCTGAAAGTGCTCGGCGATGAGGTCTCGTCCAGCGCCGGCGGCACCACGGTCGGCGTTGGCTATTTTGTCCAATCGCCCGGTGGAATATGGGACGCAGATGCGAACGGAAATTACTCCGTGGCATTCCAGCCTGGGCAGGTTTCAGATGCTGCCGGGCAGACCGCGGCTGGCGCTTCGATCGGCTTTGCCGCGTCCGGCCTCACCCCATTGACCGGGGCAGTTGCAGTTGCGTTTGAGCCGGCAGATGATGGCGACATCACGGTTCCAGGGACAACGGGAAAAACGCTCGAGGTCACCTACTCAGATCCGGCTGGCATCAACCTCTCGACGATCAACAGCGGGAATCTCGACAGTTTTGAAAGCCCGCTTATCGTGACGCTCGAGTCGACAAACGTGCTCGACAACGGCACGGTCGTGGATGCAACGTATTTCATGGGCGCGCCGGGCGGTGCCTTTTACGCCTCTGCGGACACGGGCTATCACGTCGTGATCAACCCCGACGACGCAGTGACCAATACCGCGGGGGTTCCGGTTTCCTCCGCGCCGTACAGCATCATCGCGCTCTACGAGGTTCTGATCAACCCGTTTGATTCGAGCTTCACCTTCAGCGGTTCCAGCGCCTCGGGTTTCGTCGCCCAGGCGATCGGTCATCAGAGTAATGGGGACATCATTCTCGCCGGCGTCGAAGGGGACACTTCCGCAGGCAACGGGCAACTCGTCGTCGAGCGGCTTCTTTCCGATGGAACGGTTGATCCGACGTTCGGCACGGATGGAGTATTTACCGGAGCAGCCGGAAGCAATCAGGCAGCCTTCGGACTGACCGTGGAAAGCGATGATTCGATTCTCCTGGCCGGCACGAGCAACAACGACTTTCTGCTGGCGCACCTGACTTCCAACGGTGCGCTGGATACCAACTTCGGGACAGCGCATAGCGGGGAAGTCACGACGGCGACCGATGAATTTTCGTCCGCCGAGTCCGCTTATTCCGTTGCGACGCTACCCGATGGGACGATCGTCGCCGCGGGCGGTTCCGACGGAACCTGGGCCTTTGCGCACTATTCCGCGACCGGCGCCGATCTCAACGCATTCGAGATTCCGCTGTCGTCGTCCACCGGCCCGGCGAACCCGACGGCCCCCGAAGGAGAGGTCGGCCGGATCGCGGTTGAAGCCGACGGGTCGATCGTTGCGGCAGGCTCCGATGGCGGCAACGTCGCGGTCGCGGAAGTGGATGCCAGCGGCACGTTGGTGCCCGGCTTTAATAGCGGCCAGATTGAGGTGCTGCCAGATTTGGCAGCCCAGACGGGACTTTCAAGCGGCCTGGATCACTCGATCGGAATGGCCTTGGACGACACGGGCCGCATCGTCGTCGCCAATCGAACAACCGGATCTTCGCCGACTTTTGCCATCGAACGCCTCAACACCGACGGAACGTCGGACGACACGTTTGGGCCGGATGCAAACGGAGTGGTCACCGCCGATTTCAACGGCAATGGTGATGACGATGCAGACAGCGTTGCAATCCAGCCCGGCGGGCAGATCGTCGTCACCGGAACGACGACAGACAGTTCCGGAGACGTCGAAACGGCAATCGCAACCTTTAACGAAGATGGCAGCGTCAATGACGGTTCGCTCCTGAACGGCACGGACGCCTTCGATCCGCGGATCAACATCTCCGCGCTAACGCCGGCAGGCGTGATTCGACCCGATCTTGGGGCGGCCGGCGCCGCGCTGACTGAAGCATTCGGCGATGCCAGCGGAAACACCGTCACGGTAGGGTCGGCCGAAAGAACAAGCTCCGGCGGCGGCACCGGCGCGCAATCTCTCAATCTGCCGGGAATCGTTTCGACGGTTTCCGCCAATCCTCTTGCAACTTCCGCCTCCACCTACTCGTTTTCCGTTGCATACGCCGACAATTCGCAATTGGATGCCGCTGCCCTGCAATCCACCGGCGCCGTCAGCGTGACGCCGGCAACAACCGCGACGACCCGCGGAGGGATCACACCCGCCGCCGCCAGTTCGCTGAAAGTCGTTGGGGCGGTCACGAATGGATCCACTGTCACCTATTCCGTTGCGGGTCCTTCGGGGACGTGGACCAGTTCCGACGACGGGACCTATGAAATTGAGCTGAATGGCAAGGTCATCACGGATAAACACGGCAACCATGCGCCGGCCGGAACGATCGGGAACTTCACGGTTGCCATTCCTTCCGCGACCGGGCTCTCGATCTCCGGCACGGTTTTCAATGACCAAAACGACAGTGGAACTCAAGACGCCGGGGAGTCGGGGGTGCCGGGCGTTGTTGTCTACGCAGACGAGAACGGCAGCGGCAATCCTGTCAGTCAGCCCCAGGCGATCACCGATGCCTCGGGAAACTACACCATCGGGGGATTGACGGGGAATCAAACCTATCCCATCCGCGAAGTGCTTCCCACCGGATACAGCCAAACGTTCCCCGATTCCGATGCGGACCAGGCGGTTTCGCTCACCAACAGTTCGGTCAGCGGCGAGAGTTTTGGCATTGTTCTCGGAGCCGCCCCGGGAAGCCTCTCGGGAGAGGTGTACGACGGTCTTACCGGCACCCCGCAAAGCGGTGTGACGGTCTTTGTCGACAGCAATCAGAACGGCGTCCTCGACGCCGGCGAGACAAGCGCCACCACCGACGGTGCGGGAAACTACCGGCTGAGCAACCTAGCAGCGGGCATCTTCTCTATTGTGGAGATTCCCCCCGCGAGCCAGACAGCGTCCGCGACAAGCGTGACGACCAGCGTCACCAGCGGCGCCGCGGCCGGGCCATCATTCGCGGATGTGCCCAGCGGTGTCCCGTCGGGAGTGCTGGCGGCAAACCTCACCGGCGCGTTTGTGACGTCTCCGCCGGCTTCGGTGATCAGCGGGTCCAAGGGAAAGCTGACGCTCCGCATCAACAACACCGGCTCGGCCAGCGCCACGGGAACGATTAAAGTGACACTCTTCGCCTCGACCTCGCAGACGCTCGTCAACGCCACCCGGATCATCGACGTACCGGTGCGGCTGAAGCTCAAGCCCAATGGCGCGACCAGCGTGAAGCTGAACTTCACCTATCCGTCAGGCCTGGTAAACGGCAAGTATTCGATGATCGCCTCGATCGATTCCGGCGACGTGATTGCGGAAACGACCAAGGCCGACAACCTGGCGGTGAGCAACCCGCTGACGATCGCCGCCGCGTTCGTCAGCTTGAACGGGACATTGAATGCGCCGGCGACAATCACGCCTGGCAAGACCGTGCCGATCACATTGAACTTGAGCAATCAGGGCAACAGCGCCGCCAGCGGGACGTCTCGGATTCAGATCTTCGCTTCGTCGGACCAAACCCTGGACGGCAGCGACGTTCAGATCGGCTCGTTCCCGGCGCGTTTCAATATCAAGCAGCTTCGCAACGGCGTCTTTCGCCTGAAGCTGAAATTGAACGGGAGCCAACTGCCGCCGGGCAGTTACTATCTGATTGCCACGATCGGCGCCGCGGGATTGATCCCCGCCACCACGGTGGCCGCAACGGCGCAGACGGCGGTGATTTAATCAGGGCCAATCGCTCGTGCCCATCTGTGGTGCAGGCGTCCAGCCTGCGGCGGTCGCGGAGCGCCGCCTGCCCCCACCCCAGCCCTCCCCCGGAGTACCAGGGGAGGGGGAAAGAGCAACTTGTTGAAGGAGAAACATGCATCGCAAGAATGGTTTCGCTGGAGAATCCCGCAGCCGGCAGCGTGACGGCCGACTCGCTTCTAATCGCATTTCCGCGGCGCGGCTGCGCTCGCCACGCGCGCAGTTGCGGCTGGCGGCAATGGAAGTGATGGAGAGCCGACTGTTGTTCTCTTTCTATACTTCCGCGGCGATCCCGGCGGACTTCGCGTCCACATCTGTGAGCTCGGAGGTGGTCACCGGAATCAACAACAGCGGGGTTTTCGTTGGATATGGCACCGAATCCGGAACAAATACCGCTTTTTTCGGGACCAGCCCCGACAATCTCGATTCGATCTCGAATGCCGGCAACACTCAGGGCAGCAACCAGGCGTTCGCCATCGACTCGGCGGGTATGGCGGTCGGGGCGGACGCCAACGGGTCGTTCATCGTCGATACGGGTTCTCCCGGGAACGCCACGACGGTTGATGCCGGGAGCGGCGACATTCTCTACGCGGTCGCGCTGCGCGGATCCAGCGATCTCACCGGCGGGCAATTCACGGTCAACAACACGCAGCATCCCGTGCTTCACCACAACGTCGGGACCGCCTTCGACCTCACGCCGTCGGCCGATCTGAGCTCCACGTCGTTCAGCGGCGCGGTTCTCGGTTTGGACAAGAGAGCGGTTGGTTGGATCACCGGCGCCAATGGGGGAACCAAGCATGCGGCCGTCCAATCATCCGACGACTCCACGGAAGCGTTGCAGGACATCAGCGGATCGTTCAGCGGCAGCGGAGACAGCGAGGCGCTGGCCATCGACGACAGTAACACGGTGGTCGGTTACGCGACGTTCGCCGGGTCCGGCAATGCGCCCCAGCCCTTTCTTTACAACGCGAATACCGGCGCGGTCACTCGCATTCCGAATCTGCCGGGATTCAACCAGGGAGAGGCCGAGGCTGTGACGCAACTGACCGGCGGCGACGAGATGGTCACCGGATGGGAATCCAATGGATCGAAGAAGGCTGCCTTCGTCTACGACGCCACCACCGGCGTCATGCAGAATCTCAACGCGCTGACCGACGCCGACGATGGGAATTACTCCGTCACGCTCACCGACGCGCCCGGCATCAATGCCAGCGGAATGATCGTGGCCAACTACCTCGACTCATCCACCGGCGATTCCAGGGCGTTTGTTCTGACGCCGTCGGCCCAGTTCGTGGCAGAATCCACCGAGCCGTTCGATTACAACGCCGGCGCGACGCTGCAATCGCTGACCCCGGTGGGCAACGGGCAGTCCATCGCCGTCGGATATGCCAGCGGCGGAGAAAGCTTCACCAACAACGGATACGTCGGCAATTACGTCCTGTACAAATTCAACTCCGACGGCTCGAAGGACACCACGTTCGGTTCTGATGGACGCGTGCAACTCTCGAACTTCAACGGCGCCGGCTACGGAGTAACGATCGACCCGACCAGCGGCGACATTCTGCTGGCCGGCACCAAAATCACTGCCACGACGACCGGCGACCAGGGCACGCTGGTTCCGACGCGGACGGACTGGGTCATCGCCCGCTTCGATTCCAATGGCAACCTGCGGAGCAATTTCGGCAGCGGAGGGTTTGCCGATCTTGGAGCAGCACAAGGATTGAGCGGCGACGCGACGCTCACCTTCACGGGAGATGACGGCGCCGCCACGATGGAGGCGGCGAACACGCCGTACGGAATTGCGATCGATTCCAGCGGCAGGATCGTCGTCTCCGGCACCTACGAAAACAGCCAGGACTCCACAAATACGCACGCGCAGTTCGCCGTCGTGCGCCTCCTTTCCAACGGCAGTCTCGACACGAGCTTCAATCCGTCAGGAGCGGTTCCGGGCGTGGTGAAGACCGCCTTCTCGCAGGCAATGTATCCCGCCTCGGGCAGCGATCCGGGCGGCGGGGACGATCATGGCGGGCGCGATCTCGTTCAGCCGGACGGGAAAATCCTTGTCGCTGGTGAGTCCGGCGGCCGCGTGGCCCTGGTTCGCTACCTTTCCAATGGCAGTCTCGATCCGTCGTTCGATCCGAATTACGGGCATGGGCTGGCGCGCATCACGGAAGCGCAATCCGTGGATTGGAACGTCGGCCTTGCCGAGCAGGCGGACGGCAAGATTCTCATCGCCGCCAAAACCAGCAGCGGGGACTTTGCCGTCGTGCGGCTCAACAGCGACGACAGCCTCGACGACGGCGGCAGCTTCGACACGACCCCGGGGGACCATTTCGGAACCGCAAACGGAATGGCGACGGTCAACTTCGGCGGAGGAAGCAGTGCCGATGCCGACGAAGTGATCGCGCAGCCTGGCGGGCAGATTGACGTGCTGGGCACCAGCTACGATGGTTCGACCGTCTCGGCGGCGATTGCCATTCTCTCCTCTAGCGGCGCCGTCCAGAGCCAGCAGACGTACGGTGATCCGGGAGTCAGCTCGGCGCTGATTCATCCCGATCTCGGGGCCGCCGGCGCGGCGCTCTTTGAAGCCTTTGGCGCTCCGCAATCAAATGGGACGATCATCACCGGCCTGGGCCGAGGCGCCGTCGGAATGACCGTCGGCAACACCGCGATCCATCCTGGCATTAATATAGACACCACCCGTCCGACGGCGACGCTGGACAGCATCACGTCCATCCCCAACGGCGTTGCCGTCAGGGTGACTTACGCGGACGACGTGGCAATCAATCTTTCGTCGCTCGACGCCAATGATATTTCCGTCACCGGGGCCAAGACGCTCACCGTCGGCGCCCCGCAGGTTGTCGATTCGTTTACCGGCCGGCCAACCGTTGTTTACGATCTGACCGATCCGGCTGGATGGACGGCCGCGGATGACGGGAACTTCACGATCGCCCTCAATTCAAATCAGGCGTTTAATTCCGGCGGCACGCCCGCGTCGATGCAGACGCTGGGGGCTTTTTCGCTCCACTCCATCGCCGGAAATGTTTTCAACGACACCAACGGGGACGGAGTGAAGCAAGGAGGCGAGGCGGGCGCCGCCGGCGTGACCGTTTACGCGGACATCAACAACACCGGTTCTGCCAGCGGTCAGCCGCAGGTGACGACCGACGCCTCAGGGAACTACTCGCTGGCGGCTTTAGTCTCGGGCGCGAATTACACCATCCGCCAGGACTTGCCGGCGGGAGTCATCCAGACCGCGCCGTCGGGAGGGAATGGCCAGGTCGTTGCCTTGGGAACGTCCGACGTCGCCAACGAAAACTTCGGCAGGGAGCAAACCACCGGGCTTTCGATTGCCGGCTCCGTCTTTGCGGACCTGAACGCCAACGGCACCCAGGATGCCGGCGAGGCGGGCGTCTCGGGCATCGTTGTGTATGCGGATCTGAACAGCAGCGGCAACCCCACCGGACAGCCGCAATTCACCACCGATTCTTCCGGCCATTACAATATCAGCGGATTATCGCCCAACACGACCTACACCGTTCGCCTGGTTCTTCCAACGGGCTTTACGCAGACTTCTCCCGCTGCCAACGCTGGACTGACCGTTTCCCTTGGCGCAGCGAGCGTTGGGAACGAAAGCTTCGGCGTGAAAGGGGCAGGCTCGTCGGGATTGTCAGGCAAGGTTTTCAACGGGCTGACGGGTGCGCCGCTTCCCGGGATCACCGTCTTCCTCGATGCCAATGGCAACGGCACGCTGGATTCCGGCGAAATCAGCGACATCACCGATTCCCTGGGCGGTTACAATTTCGCCAATCTCGCTGCCGGGAATTACGCCGTTGTCGAGATTCTCCCCAGCGGGCAGACAGCCTCCGCCGCCAGCGTGAATGTAGCGGTCGGCGCCGGCTCGACGACCGGGCCGTCTTTCGCGGACGTTCCCACCGGCGTCGTCCCCGGCACCACCGCCCCGAATCTCACCGGGAAGTTCGTGACCTCTCCGCCCGCATCAGTCATCAGCGGATCCAAAGGGAAGCTGATGCTGCAAATCAGCAACACCGGTACGGCCAAGGCTGTCGGAACGATCACCATCGCGCTCTTTGCTTCGAGCACGTCGACGCTCGCCGGCGCGACGAAGATTATTGACGTACCGGTGCGGCTGAATCTCAAGCCGCACGGCGCGATCCGCGTGCCGCTGAATTTCAAGTACCCGGCCGGGCTGCCGAGCGGCAAGTACTCCATCATCGCCTCGATCGACGCCAACAATGCGATTCCTGAGCTGAGTGAAACCGACAACCTGGAGGCGAGCAATCCGGTGACGATCGCGCCCGCGTTTGTGAGCCTGACCAGCACGCTGTTCGTGCCGGCGTTTGTGGCATCGAGCCAGAAGATCAGCATCTCAACGGTAGTTCACAACGGCGGCAACATTCCCGCGGCCGGACCATTGGGCGTTGCGGTTGCCGTCTCAACTTCGCCGGACGGGAGCAATGCCACCCCCGTGACCTCTTTCACGCCGCGGATCAATATCAAGGCAGGGAAGTCGCAAAAACTGCGGTTCAATCTGAGGATGCCGTCTAACCTGTCGGCGGGGTCTCTTTACTTTGTGGTAACCCTGGATTCGGCCCACAAGTTTGGAGCCAATGCGGTCGTTCTCCTGAGTTCGGCGGTAACCGTCGTCACCTGACCGCGGCGACCCCGCTCGCAATCGCGGCATACTCCTGTAATTCCTGTGACGTCTGTTACACAATCGAGTGCATCTCATTCATTCATTCATTTTCGCATGAAAGATCGGGCACGCTACATGGCGCAGAACTCCTTCAGCTACTCTGTAATTCAAGACAACAGTTTTAGAGCCAGTTTCATAACTCCCTCTCCCGGTACTCCGGGAAAGGGTTGGGGTGAGGGTGATTTCAAAGACCAGTGGTGCCCGACGTTCGAAATCCCCCTCACCGCCTCCCTCTCCCGGAGTACCGGTAGAGGGGGCCGGTCGCTCGAAGTTCTCCAACCGACTCTCAACCACCGCGATAACCGAATCGCGCACCGCGGCCTGCGGATGGCGGCCGACGACGCGGTGGCTTCGCGGCATCAGCGCGCTGCGCGGTCGCGGATGCGAGCGGCCATCGAGCAGCTCGAGAATCGCCGGCTTTTGTCGTTTTATTACTCCACTCAGTTGCCCAGTGAGGTCGATGCGACGGTGTATGACCACAACTCCGGGGACCAGCTATCCCTTTCGAACATCGCAGCCACGGGAATCAATGACAATGGGCAAGTCGTTGGGTACGGCACCAGCACCGATTACAGCACCGGCAGCGCCGTAAACACGATGACGGCGTTCGTCTTCTCGCCGTCGGCGCTTCTGGCCAATTCCAACGCACCTTCGGATACCGCTTTGTCGGGTTTGTCAGGGGATGGTCAGGCATCGGCAATTGATTCACAGGGGCTGGTCGTCGGGCAAAGCGAATCAGAGGGATTTGAATATCCGTCTGCCGCGATGTTTCCCGACGCGTTGCCCGCCAATGCCGGGACCAGTTCGGGGTTCTACGCCGCGGGCGCGATGACGAACGGGGGCGACGAGTTCGCGGGCGGCTTTGAGCAGGTCGCCAACGGCAGCAGCCACCCGGTTCTGGAAGATTTCACCACCAAGACCTACCCGAACACGTTTATCGATCTCACGCCTTCGGCGGACGCGAGTTCCAGCTCCTTTGCCGGCGCCGTCCAGGGAATCGGGCCGCGCGCCGTTGGCTGGATCACCGGAGCCAGCGGGGGAACTCACCATGCCGCGGTCCAGGCCGCGGACAATTCGACCGGCGCTCTCCAGGACATTAGCTCACACTTCAGCGGCAGCGGCGATAGCGAGGCGCTGGCGATCGATGGCAGTGACACGGTGGTTGGGTACGCGACATTTTCCGATACAGGCAATCGTCCGCAGCCTTTCATTTACAACGCCAACAGCGGCGCCGTGACCCGCATCCCGATCCTGTCGGGATTCAATCAGGGCGCGGCGCTGGCGATCGCACAGGTGAACGGACACGAGAGCGTGGTCGGATGGGAGTCTGACGGTACAAAAAAGGCCGCGTTCGTCTATGACGCTTCCACGGGCGTGATCGAAAACCTCAATGCCCTGACCGACGCGGATGACTCGGATCTGCCGATGACGTTGACGGAGGCGACAGGGATCAATGCCAGCGGAACGATCGTCGCCGATGGCACGGATTCAACGTTCACTTCCGCGTACGAGCTGGCTCCAACCGCGAAATTTATTTCCGCGTCGTCGTTCTCAGTCTTATCACCTCAAGGCTCGCCGACTGGCGACGGCGCAACGCTCGAAGACATGACGCCTGCGGGCAACGGCCAGATTTTGGCTACCGGGTATATTGGTGGTGTTCAAGATCCGAACAACGGATACACAGTCGGCAGCTTCGTCATGTATCGGTTCAATTCCGACGGAACCAAGGATACGTCGTTTGGCGATGATGGGAGAATTGATGGCGGGTTTAAGGGCGCTGGGTACGGCGCCACCATTGACTCACATGGAGATATCCTCGTCACCGGCACAAAAATCGAGACGGATCAGTCTGGATATGCGGGGAACACTTCCGACTGGGTCGTTGCCGAGTACGGCTCGAACGGAATGGCCGTTTCTGGCTTTGGGACCAACGGAATCGTGAACTTGGCCGATGTGGCGGGTCTGAGGGGCGATGCGACCCAGACCTTTACCGGCAACGATGGCCAAGCGGTGACGGAAGCGGCAAACACGCCCTATGGAATCGCGGTGGACGCCAACAATGACATCGTGGTTTCGGGTACGTACAAGAACAGCAGCGACGCGAATCCCGATGCGCAGTTCGCGGTCGTGCGGCTCCTCTCCAACGGAAGCCTGGATACGGCAAACTTCAATCCGACCGGATCCACACCCGGCCTGGTCAAAACCTCCTTCCCGCAGTCAATGTATCCCGCATCGGGGAGCGATCCGGGGGGCGGCGATGACCACGGCGGAAGGGTTCTCATTCAATCGGATGGAAAAATCCTCGTCGCAGGAGAATCCGGCGGCCGCGTTGCGCTGGTTCGATATCTCTCAAACGGCAGTTTGGATCAGTCGTTCGATCCGAATTACGGACACGGTCGCGCCCGGATTACCGAGGCGCTGTCCGTGGATTGGAACGTCGGACTGGCTGAACAGGCGGACGGCAAAATTCTCATCGCTGCCCAAACCAGCGATCACCATTTCGCAGTCGTACGACTCAACGGCGACGACAGCCTGGATGATGGCGGCTCCTTCGATACCACGCCCGGCGACCACTTCGGCAGCGGCGGCGGAATGGCAACCGTCAGCTTTGGCGGTCAGGACGATGCTGACCTGCTCATCGCGCAGCCGGGCGGTCAGATCGATGTGCTTGGGACAACTTACAACGGTTCGACAGTGAGTGCCGCGATCGCTGTTCTCTCCTCCAGTGGCGCTGTCCAAAGCCAGCAGACCTACGGCGATCCCGGCGTATCGGCGGGCATTATTCATCCCGACCTGGGCGCCGCCGGAGCGGCGCTGTTTGAAGCGTTTGGAGCGCCTGACTCACACGGGGGGATCGTGACGGGGCTGGGGATTGGCGGCAATACGACGACCGTGGGCAAGACGGTTGTGACTCCCTCCATCAATCTCGACGCCGCCCGCCCGACGGCGACGCTCGACAGCGTCACGTCCATTCCCAACGGCGTCGCGGTGCAGGTGACGTACGCGGATGACGTGCAGATCAATACCTCGTCCTTCGACTCCAACGATATCTCCGCCAGCGGACAAAAGACCCTCACCGTCGGTGCGCCCCAGGTGGTCGATTCCTTCACCGGCCGTCCGACCGTCGTCTACGATCTGACTGATCCGGCAGGATGGGGCGGCGGGGATGACGGGAACTATACGATCACAGTCAATTCCAACCAGGTATCGAATGTCGGCGGAGTGCCTGCGTCCATGCAGACGCTGGGCACCTTTTCCCTGCATTCCATTTCGGGAAACGTCTTTAATGACGCCAATGGCGACGGAGTGAAGCAGGGGGGCGAAGCGGGCGTGGCGGGGATCACGGTTTTTGCCGATCTGAACAGCACCGGTTCCGCGTCGGGCCAGCCGAGCGTCGTGACGGACGGGTCGGGCAACTATTCACTCTTTGGACTGGTTTCGGGAGCCAATTACACGATTCGTCAGGACTTGCCCGCTGGAGTCATCCAGACAACGCCGGCCGGCGGCAATGGCAACGTCGTGGCATTGGCGAACGCCGACATTGCCAATGCGGATTTCGGCAGGGAAGCCACGACGGGCCTGTCCATCGCCGGAACGGTCTTCAGCGACTTCAACAGCAACGGTACACAGGACCCCGGCGAGGCGGGAGCTTCGGGGATTGTTGTTTACGCAGATGTGAACAACAGCGGAAATCCGAGCGGGCAACCGCAGTTCACCACCGACTCTTCGGGGCATTACAACATCAGCGGCTTGTCGCTGAACACGACGTATACCGTGCGATTGGTTCTCCCCAGCGGATTCACGCAGACATCTCCCGCCGCCAATGCCGGGTTGCAGGTGTCGCTGCTCACGGCCAGCATCGGAAGCAAAAACTTCGGAGTCAAAGGCGCGGGCTCGTCAGGACTCTCGGGGAAAGTTTTCAACGGGCTCAGCGGCGCTCCGCTTGCGGGCGTCACTGTCTTTATCGATGCCAATGGCAACGGAACGCTGGATTCCGGCGAGATCAGCGCCATCACCGACACCCAGGGTGGTTATGTATTCACGAATCTTGCCCCGGGAACCTACGCCGTTGCCGAGGTGCTTCCAAGCGGCCAGACCGCGTCGGCATCCAGCGTGAACGTCACGCTCGGCAGCGGCTCCTCCGCCGGCCCAACCTTCGCTGATGTTCCCGCCGGCGTCGTCGCGGGAAGCGTGGCCCCGAATCTGACCGGCAAGTTCGTGACCTCGCCGCCGGCGTCGGTGATCTCTGGTTCGAAGGCGAAATTGATGCTGCAGATCAGCAACACCGGCACCGCCAGCGCCACCGGTCCGATCACCGTGACGCTCTTTGCCTCGGACACCCAGACGATTGCCGGGGCGACCAAGATCATTGACGTGCCGGTGCGGCTGAAGCTCAAGCCTCACGGCGTCATGCGCGTGCCGCTGAATTTCACCTATCCGTCCGGTCTTCCCAGTGGCAAATATTCCATTATCGCATCGATCGATTCGGGCAACGCGACTGCCGAACTGAGCAAGACCGACAATCTTGCGGCGAGCAATCCGGTGACGATCGCGCCCGCGTTTGTGAGCCTGACCAGCACGCTGTTTGTGCCGGCGTTTGTTGCATCGAGCGAGAAGATCAGCATCTCAACGGTAGTTCACAACGGGGGCAATATTCCCGCGGCCGGACCCCTGGGGGTTGCGGTTGCCGTCTCAACTTCGCCGGACGGCAGCAATGCCACCCCCGTGACCTCTTTCACGCCGCGGATCAATATCAAGGCAGGGAAGTCGCAAAAACTGCGGTTCAATCTGAGGATGCCGTCTAACCTGTCGGCGGGGTCTCTTTACTTTGTGGTAACCCTGGATTCGGCCCACAAGTTTGGAGCCAATGCGGTCGTTCTCCTGAGTTCGGCGGTAACCGTCGTAACCTGACCGCGTCGACCCCGCTCGGAATCGCGGCATACTCCTGTAATTCCTGTGACGTCTGTTACACAATCGAGTGCATCTCATCCGTTCTTGCATGAAAGATCGGGCACGCTACATGGCGCAGATCAGCCGCACCGGCGAGATCAGCGGAATGGATCAAGTTGCGGTTAATCCCGTCACTCATGTTAGACTAAAGAGCCGTTCCGAAGCGCGGAATTGAAGAGAGCAGCCGGTTCCGCCAACCGGCGAACGACGATTGAGTTCGGCATCGGTTTCCGATGGGGAGCCCAAATGACCCGAGATGACAGAAGCTGGCGCCACGCGAGGATGCAGTGCGCAATGATGCGGCGCGGCGCTCGGATGATGGTCTGTTCGGTCACGCTGGCATACGCGCTGACATCCCGAGCCGCGCTCGGCCAGGAAGAATCCGCACAGAACGATCAAACCGGCTTTTCCGTTCGCAAAGAGTCGCAGAACGTGGTCGACGCGCTGACAGATTTCGAGCGGTACCGGGACAAGAGCCAATGGGAAAAGGCGTTCACCGCATTGGGGAAGATAGCTGATGCCAAGCCGGGTGGGCTGGTGCCGGACAAGGGCGGGCTGTTTGTTCAGACGGAGTTGAAGATCCGGGCAGAGTTGCTGTCAGTTCCGCCGGCGGGGCGCGAGGCGTATCGACTGTTCAACGATCCCAAGGCGGAACAATTGTTGAACGCTGCCCTGCAAAGTGCGGCAGACATCAGCGGGAGGGGAGCCGGGGTCAAGGCGCACGCGGACGACCTGGCGGCGCTGCGAAAGATCGTGAATCAATACTTCACTACCTCGGTGGGCGACAAGGCGGCCGATCGACTCGGCGACGCGCTCTTCGAGGCGGGTGACTTCGACGGGGCTCAGCGCTGCTGGCAAATGATCGTTGAGAATTATCCCGACACGGGATTGCCGGCCGCATTATTAAACACTAAACGCGCGATCGCGATGGCGCGGGCTGGGCAATGGGGGAGGTTCGAGACGCTGCGAGGTCTTGTGCGGGAGCGGTTTGCCGGGCAAACGGTGCGACTCGGCGGGAACGACGTCGACGCGGCGCCTTATCTTGATGAGCTGGGCCGGGGCGCGCGCAGCGGCGACCGCGCCAGCGGCGACCGCGCCAGCGGCGACCGCGCCAGCGGTGGTCGCTGCGGGGCCGCGGCCATCGACACTGCTCGACAGCGCTTCCGCGGGCCAGTCGATGGCATTGCCGGCAAGCGATACCCCGGTCTGGCAAATTCCTCTCCTGGATCAGGCCACCAGCGATCGCATCTCGCAGCAGTTGTCGCAAATGGGGTGGGGCGGGATGGTCTCGCAACTGACCGATATTCTTCCGGCTACGGCAGCCGATCAGAAGCGGTTTTACGTCAACTGGACAGGGGCATGCTGCGCGTTGGATCTGGTCACGGGCAAGATGTTGTGGCGCACCAGTCCATTCTTCGATTACACGAACGTCCAGCAAATGGTCATGCAGGGGCAGATGGGCGGCATGGGCGGCGGCGCGATCGAGGCGGTGGGCGATCGGCTGCTGGTGATCAAGGGCGCGCAGCCCAATCCGCGGATGCAGCAGATCAACCTGACGCGGTTGAGCTGCCTGGCGTGCGACACGGGCAAAACCATCTGGACATCAGAGCGTCAGGGGGCCGGGTCGCTTGCGGAATGGGATTTCGTCGGCAAGCCATTGGTGATCGGGGACGTCGTGTATTTGTGCGCCTTTAACCAGCAGGCGCCCGCCATGCATCTGATGTGCATCGGTCTGGACAAGGGCGATTTGCGCTGGCAGCTTGAACTGGGCAACGCGGTGGGCGGCCAGGATTTTCGGGGGATGGCGCAGCACCCGGTGCCGACGTTGTTGGAGCACGACGGCAAGGTGTTGGTCCTGACCAATAACGGCGCGTTGCTGGCCGTGGACGTATCTTCGCATCAGATCGAGTGGGCGTTCGCATACGGAGCACGCGTGAACGCGGGCCAGCAACAGTTTTTCAATGGCGAGATGGCGGGCATGGCTCCGTCGCCTTTGGGGGCGATGCTCCTTTCGGGATCGACGCTCTACTTCAAGGAAACCGGGGGCGAGGAGTTGTATGCAATGGATTTGTCCGGCCCGGCGTTGAAATGGAAGCGGCCGATTGACGCATCGGTCGGTCTGGCCGCGGGAGACGATCAAAATCTCTTTTTGGCAGGATCGGAGGTCGACTGCATCAACATCGACTCCCGAATGATGCTCTGGAGCAACCGGCTTTCCAGCGAGAGCGGGGATATCGTGCCGCTCTCGGCAGCCAATCGTCTGTACCTGTTTGACGATCGTGGCGTCCGCGAACTCCGGACCGATACGGGGGAGATTGGCGCCGCGTTTCGCGGATACGATCGCGAGTCGGCGGGCGGAAGCCTCTCGCGGACGGCCGATCGGCTGATTACCATCTCCACACGGGCGATCACCGCCTACCCTCTGAACAGAAACGGCCCGCCTTAGTGCATGAGTTTTCCGGCGTGACCTTTCGGGGGATCCTGGGCATTCTTTTTTGGGACAATCATGGTACGCACATTCCACCGTTTAGCGGCCGCGCGAAGGGCACCGATCAATTTGCGCCAGCGCATTGGAGCAACGATGGTGATGGCCTGGTCGATTTGCCTGCTCGCGGCAATGCCGGCATTTGCCGACGAGCCCGCGGGCGAAGGAATCACCGTGATCGGAAATGGCACTGTCAAAGGCAAGCCAACCCTCATTGAAGTTGACGTGAACGTGTCGGGACAAGGGGAGTTGGCCAGCGATGCGAGGGTGAAATACCAGGATGCCAAGAAAAAAGGACTGGCGGCACTGGATGCGCTGAAGAATCCGGATTTGTCGGTGGAATCGGAAGGCCCCGCGATCAGCGAGCCGGCCGATCCGCAGGCGCAGATGCGGATGATGCAGGGGATGGGCGGCGCGGTAACGGCAAAGACGAAGGTGCAGATCTCCGAGACACTCAAGATTCAGATAAAAGCGGTGGACAAACTGCAGCCGGATCAAATTCTCGAGACGGTGTTGAAGTTGATAGACACTTGCCATGACGCGGGCCTGGCAGTCGGGCCGGCGCCGGCGACGAACTACTTTCAGATGCAGATGCGGGCGCAGAGCGGTGCCCCCGACGCGCTGGTGAGCTTCAAGATTCCCGACAAGGCGGAGTTGGAGAACCGGGCGTATGGGCAGGCGGTCGCCGATGCCAAAGCCAAGGCGGAGCGGATCGCGGCGCTCAGCGGCGTGAAGCTGGGCCGGGTGATGTCGGTAAAAGACCAGGGTGCGTCCGCGGCAGGCCCCAGCAGCCCGAGGCAGGCGTACCTGGAGATGATCACGGGGGCTGATCCCGGGGATAGCGACGACTCCGACGCAAACGTCGCCACCTCGGCGTCCCCCGGGGAAATTCCGGTTTCGGTCCATTTGACCGTGACGTTTGAGATTGTGAAGTAAGGGTCGGTGAGGGTTCAGGGTGTCAGGGTTCAGGGTTCAGGGTTCAGGGTTCAGGAAATGCGAGAGCAAACGAGACGAATAGTTTCCCCCCGTCCCCTCCTGAACCCTGAACCCTGACACCCTGAACCCTTACGGACCCTGAACGCTCCTTGATCCCTTGATGAAGGAACATTTTGATGGTTGGCAAGCAGTCGGCGGTGATCGTGGCAATCGTGACGCTGCTGCTTCTCGACGGAGTTTGCGGCGCGGACGAGTTGTTGCCGCAACACATCAACGTGCAGACGCAGAAGGCAATCAAATCGGGCCTGGATTATTTGGCGCAAACGCAGTTGCAGGACGGAAACTGGGGCGGACAGGATGGGTCGGCATACCCGACAGTGATGGCGGCGCTGGCGGGAATGGCGTTTCTATCTCATGGGGATACGCCAAGCCGCGGACCTTATTCGGACAATATTCGCCGGGATGAACTCTATCTGCTGGGCAACGCGCGGCCGTCGGGGCTGATCACTTCGCCGGCCGAAGCCGACAGCCGGTCGATGTACGGCCACGGTTTTTCGCTGCTGTTTCTATCCACTGTCTATGGGATGGAAACCGATCTCAAGACGCGCGACCAATTGAAAAAAGTGATTAACAACGCGATCGACCTGACCGCGCGCGGACAGAGCGCCTTCGGGGGCTGGACGTATATTCCCGGCGGCGGCGACGAAGGTTCGGTGACGGTCACGCAGATGCAGGGATTGCGTGCGGCAAGCAACGCCGGGTTCACCGTCCCCAAGGGAACCGTGGCGGGAGCGGTAAAATATCTGGAACTGTGCAAGACGCCGGAGGGCGGGATCGAGTATTCGCTGGGCTCGGCGACCGGGCCGCGGCTCGCGATTTCAGCGGCGGCGGTGGCGACGCTGTACAACGCCGGGGAGTATGATTCCAAACTGGCGGATTCGTGCCTGAATTATGTGTGGGGGCAGTTCGTTCAGAACAAGGGGGACTGGAACAAGGGGTCGGGGCACGATTTTTACACGCATCTGTACGCGTCGCAGGCGTTCTACCAGGCCGGCGACAAATACTGGAATGATTATTTCCCCGGCGCGCGCGATCAGTTGCTGCACATGCAGCAGCCGGATGGATCGTGGCAGGGGGACGTGGGGCAGATCTACGGGACCAGCATCGCGCTGATCATTCTTCAGTTGCCTTACAAATTTCTTCCGATTTATCAGCGATAATTCGGGATCACTCTGTCACAGGAGCAGCATCGTGAGCAATAACGGAGACGCGGTCAAAGCGGCGGACGATCTTGCCGGGCTGCAACGGCTCCGCGCCGCGCGGGATGAGATTCGCCGGCAAATCAGCGGCGTCATCGTCGGACAGGACGAAGTGATCGAGCAATTGCTGGTCTGCCTCTTCGCCCGCGGCCACTGCGTTCTCGAAGGCGTTCCCGGCCTGGCCAAGACGCTGCTGGTGCGGACGCTGGCGCAATGTCTGTCATTGGACTTCAACCGAATCCAGTTCACGCCAGATCTCATGCCAAGCGACATTACCGGCACCGACGTGATGTACGAGGATCGCGGCACCGGGGAGCGGTCGTTTCGATTCATTCACGGACCCTTGTTCGCGAACGTTGTCCTGGCAGACGAGATCAATCGCACGCCGCCCAAGACCCAGGCCGCGCTGCTGGAGGCAATGCAGGAACGGCAAGTGTCGGCCGGCGGCAAGCGCCACGCGCTGCCCGATCCGTTCTTCGTGCTTGCGACGCAGAACCCAATCGAGCAGGAAGGGACCTATCCGCTGCCCGAAGCGCAGCTCGATCGCTTTCTGCTGAAAGTCTTCGTCGGATATCCCAGCGAAGAGGAAGAGCGAAGGGTCTACCGCCTGACGACCGGCGAATCGTCCGCGCCGCCCGCGGCGGTGGTCACCGGCGAAGAGATGCTCAAGCTGCAGGCGATCGTGCGACGCGTACCCGTCAGCGATCTCTGCGTGGAATACATCGCCCGGCTGGTCCGATCGACACGACCGAGCGACCCTGCAGCGCCGAAGTTCATCCGCGACTGGGTCCTCTGGGGCGTCGGCCCGCGCGGCGGCCAATCGCTGATCATGGCCGGCCGCGCGGGCAGCCCTGGACGGCCGGCCGGAAGTGGATGTCGATGACATCCGCGCCATGGCGGCGGCGGTGCTGCGCCATCGCATCGTTTTGAATTACAACGCCGAGTCGGAGGGACAGACGAGCGAGACGGTGATCAGGAAGCTGGTCGATTCGCTGGCGATGCACGAATCGCCCGCGGTGGAGAAGGCGCGGGTGGAGAGGATTTTGAAGTGAGCGCTGGTGAGTTTTTTCCCCTCCCCTGGAGTACCAGGGGAGGGGGAAAGAGGCGAAGAGTCGGTAGCGGCGGCGATCTTCCCGATCGAATCCAGCGTCGGCGCCGGTTGACGAGCATTATGGTCGGGGTCAGTGGCGGCGCTCCGGCCTCGCGGATTCCGGCGCAGATATCAACGGTGATCGCGACAGAAGACCAACAAAATTCACATGACCTCCTATCTAAACCCGCAAATTCTCGCTCGGATCCTTCCCCTGGGACTCCGCGCACAGCGCGTCGTCGAAGGGAGTATCTCCGGGATTCATCGCAGCCCGCTGCATGGCGTCAGCGTGGAGTTTGCCAGCTACCGGGAATATGCGCCGGGGGATGATCTGAAGCGGCTCGATTGGCGGGCGTACGCGCGGAGCAACCGATTTCACATCAAGCAGTACGAGCAGGAATCGGACTTGCGCGCGACGCTGGTGCTGGATGCCAGCCGGTCGATGCGATACGGCCGGGGGGCCATGACCAAGTTTGAATATGCGGCGACGCTCACGGCGTCCCTTGCGGCATTGCTGATCAAACAACGCGACGCGATCGGACTTGTTGTCTTTGACAAGGAAGAGCGCGCCTGGCTTCGGCCGACGGCAACGCAGTCGCAGCTCGCGAAGATCATCGACGTGATCGAGAAGACCAGGCCCGATCGGGAAACCGAGCTGGCCGAGGTGATGAACAAGATCGCGGGGCAGATTAAACGCCGCGGCGTGGTGATCATCATCTCCGATCTGCTCACGGATCTGGACAAATTCTACGACAGCCTTGGGCGCCTTCAGCATGAGGGGCACGAAATCATCGTGTTTCAGGTGCTCGATCCCGACGAGATCGAATTGCCGTTCAAGGACTCGGTGCTGTTCCGCGACATCGAAGGGGGCGCGCAGGCTGAAGAGCTGTTTGCCGAGCCTCGGGCTTTTCGGCAGTCTTACAAGCGCGCGATGGAGACGTTCATCGGCGAAGTGCGCAGCCGGTGCCTCTACGCGCGAATCGATCATATCCTGCTGCGAACGACGGATGATCTGGGAATGGCGCTGAGCTTCTATCTGCACGGCCGCGACGGGCGCGGCGGGAGCGGACGCGCCGGCAAGCTCTCCGGACCGACCGCGGGAGGGGAATGATGCAGTTCCTCTCCGCTCCGGTGCTCTTTGGTCTGGCGCTGGCGTCGGTGCCGTTGATCATCCACCTGCTCAATCGTCGCCGGTTTGAGCTGGTGGAATGGGCGCCGATGAAATACCTGAAGCTGACGGTGAAGAACAACCGCCGGCGGCTTCGCATCGAACAATTGCTCCTGCTGCTGCTGCGCACGCTGCTGATCATTCTGCTGGTTGTGACGGTGGCGCGCCCCGTCTTATCGAAGGCGGGCATTGGTTCGTTGCTGTCGCGGCGGTCGCGCGTGAGCCGGATCGTCGTGCTGGATGATTCGCTGGCAATGGGGTATCGCCAGGACGGACGCACGGCGATGGATCTTGGAAAGAGCGCGGCCGGCGAGGTGCTGCGAGCGACCGGGTCGCAGGATTCGATCACATTTTTAACCACCGCGCCCGAAGCGTCGCCCTTGGTTCGCGAGGCCAGCCTGGAAGACCCTTCAAAATTGCTGGCGCAGGTGCAGGCGCTGCAGACGACCGACGCGGCGTGCAACTGGGCGGCGACGTTCAAGGTGATCGACGAATGCCTGGGGACGGCAACGTTTCCGCAGAAGGAAATCATCCTGATCACCGATATGCGGCGCAGCGGATGGAGCAGCGGCGTGACGGAGCTGGCTAATCGCTGGGCGGCGCAGGGCATTGAGGCGCGGGTGATCGACGTGGGATCGCGAAAAACGGCGAACGTTTCTCTGGCGAAGTTTTCACAGGAGGATTCGATCGCGCTGCCGGGCGTGCCTTTGAAAATTGCGGCCGTGGTGAAGAATGACACGACAGAGACCATCGCCGGCGCGCAGGCGGTGTTGACGGTGGATGGCGAATCCCGCCCGGTGGTGCTGCCCTCGCTGTCGCCGGGGACGACGACCGATGTTCCGCTTTCCGTGACACTTGCCAAGCCGGGGCAGCATCAACTGGATTTCGCATTGCCGGACGACGCGCTCAACGGCGACAACGTGCGGCACCTGGCCGTCGACATGCGGGAACGGCTGAATCTGACCTTGATTGATGGGCGCCAAGGCGCTGGGCCGTTCGAATCTTCGGGAGATTTTGTCCAACTGGCACTGAGTGTGGGTCAGGAGCCGTGGCATATCCAGCACTGGGCCGACACGGATTTGCAGGCCGCTCATCCCGACCGGCCCGATGCACTGGCGATCACCGATGCGGCGAATCTGTCGCCCGCGATGGTTGCCGAGTACGAACGGCTCGTCAGGGACGGCACGGGGCTGCTGATCTTTTGCGGAGAGCAGGTCGACCCGGAAATGTATAACCAGCGCCTGTTCCGCAATGGCGCAGGGCTTCTGCCCGCAAAGCTGGATCGCATCGAGGACGGCCCGGTGCGCGGTCTGGTGATGGAGGGATTCGCTGATTCACCGCTGGCCGCGCTGGCGAAGCTCGCGCCCGCCGCGCTTGCCAAGATTGAGACAAAGCGCCTGATGGGCGTGGAAGTTTCGAAGAATGACTGGGGAACGCGCGTGCTGGCCCGTTGGAATGATCCGGCCGGCCGCCCTGCGGTGATCGAGCGAAAATTCGGCGCAGGGCGCGTGCTGCTGTTCACAACGTCGGCCGATCGGGAATGGACGGATTGGCCGATCGATCCGACGTTTGTGCTGGCAGTGCGCTCGGCCGCGCTGTCGGTCGCGCGTCCGGATCCTTGGGAGGACAACCTGGTCGCGGGACATACATTGGTATATCGACCCAGCGATAATCAGCCAAAATTGAATGCCCGGGTTGCCGCGCCGGGGGATCCGACCCCGCAGGTGCTCCCGACAGGTTGCGGAATGTTTCAGTTCTGGCACACGGAGCGGGCCGGGATCTACACGCTCAGTTGGAACGATGCTCAGGGCAGGCAGCAGACGCACCAGATGGCGGCAAGCTTTGACAAAAACGCGAGCGATCTCGAGCCGTTGATCGAATCGCAGCTCGCGGGGCTGCTCGGGAATCTCAAGGCGAGTATCGTCGCCTATTACCCCGGCGCGCTGGCCGCGGCGGGGCCGGGCCGGGAGATCTGGCGAAATCTGGCGGTCACTCTTTTGAGCTTGTTGGTGGTGGAGTCCGTGCTGGCGTTTTATGTGGGCCGCGAGCGGTAGACGGCGATTCATGGAAAGACTCATCGAATTCATCTTCAACATCCGCCCGAGCTCCTGGGTGCGCGGCGGTGTGTGGAAGCTCGAATGGCTCTCGATGCCGAAGCACGATGCCGCGCTGCTGCTGGCGGTGGCAGTGGCGGGCGCGATCTGGGTGGTGTCGCTTCTCTACCGGCGCGAGGGAAAGGCGCTTCATCCGGTGAGTCTCTGGTCGCTCGTGCTGCTCCGGCTGATCGTGCTGGGGAGCGTGCTGATCATGCTGCTCGAGCCGGTGCTGATTTTCGATAAGACCGAGTACGTGCCGTCGAACCTGATCGTTTTGAGCGACAGCTCCGAATCGATGGATTTGCGCGACGCGTATGTGGACGAACATGTCGCCGCGGAGACGGCCAAGGCATTGAAACTCACCGGCGGAGTGAACGACTTGCGACGACTGTCGCGCCGCACGCTGGGAGAGCGTGCGCTGGGCAACGGGCTGTTGGCGGCGCTGGGAGCCAACGGAGACCGCCTGGTGCGCCGCCATAATTTTGCCACGAGACTGACCAGCGCCGCGTCGACGCAACCGACAACACGGCCAAATGAATCGATCGTCGCCGAAGACCGATCGGCAACCGCCGTCGGCGCGGCGATCCGTCAGGCGATCGCAGCGTATCAGGGACAGCCGGTCGCGGGGATTCTGCTGCTGACCGACGGGCAATCCAACGCCGGCGAGAGCCCGGCGAAGGCCGCAGAGCTTGCCGCGGCGGAAGGCGTTCCCGTCGTTCCGCTGGCGCTGGGAACGATCGACGGGCCGCGCTCGGCGAAGATCACCAAGATCGACGTATCGCCGGTGGTGTTCGTTCGCGACCCGAATCAGTTGCACGTGCTGGTCGAATCGCGCGGGATGGCGCATCAGCCGGCGACAGTCGTGCTGGAGCGGGCCCGCGACGGCGGGCCGTGGGAAGAAATCGGGCGTCAGCCGATCGTTCTGGAAGAGACGGGGCAACTTCAGACGGCAACGTTCGAATTTTCCGCCGAGACTCCGGCGAAGCTGCAAATGCGCGCCAGCCTGGAAGGCGCCGGTCCGGAGTTGCAGGCGAGCGATCACTCGGCCATCACCGACGTGCGGGCGATCCGCGACAAGATCAAGGTTCTGTTTATCGCGGGGGAAACCTTTCCCGAAGTGGAATTCATCCGGGCGATGCTGCTTCGCGACAACGCCATCAGCGCAAGCACCTGGCTGCAGACGGCGGACGCCGATTACGAGCAACCCGGAGCGCCGAGACTGAAACGACTGCCGGAGACGGCTGAAGAGCTCAACGATTTTGACTGCATCATTCTGTATGACCCCGATCCGAGCGCATGGCCGGCGGACTATCCACAGTTGCTCAATGACTTTGTCGCCAAGGCGGGCGGCGGGCTGATCTACGTCGCGGGCGAGCGAAATACCAAGGACCTGTACGACCGGCCGGATGATCCGGCGCTCTCGTGGCTGAATCTTCTGCCGGTGATGGTCGAGCCGGGGTTGTATCACACGGACGTGACGGTAAAGCTTTCGACGCAGTCGCCGTGGAAGCTGGAGATCACGCCGGAAGGAAAGAGCGATCCGATCTTCACATTTTCCGACCGGCCGGAGGACAACGAAACGATTTTGTCGAGCCTGCCCGGGATGTTCTGGTATTTTCCGGTGACGCGTCCCCGGCCGGGGGCGACGGTGCTGGCGCGGCACGCTGATCCGCGGATGCGCAATGAATATGGACCGCACGTATTGCTGGCGACGCAACTGGTCGGGCCGGGCCGGACGTTTTTCTGCGCTTTCGATTCGACGTATCGGTGGCGGTATCTGGACGACCGATTCTTCGACAGCTTCTGGGCGCACATGGTCGATCGTGCCGGGCGAAGCAAGCAACTGGGCGGCAGGTATCCCTACACATTGACGACGGATCGCACGAGCTACCGGCCCGGGAGCCAGGTGACGCTCGTGGCAAGTTTTGACAACCCGGCGGATCGCGATGCCGGCCTCGAATCGATGCACGGCGAAGTGCAGGTCGGAGATGACACGCCGACACAGATCACGCTGACCCCGCGAAAGAGCGATCCGCATCAGTATGAAGCGACGTTTCCGGTTGAAAAGGCGGGAACGCACCTCGTTCGGGTGTGGGCGGGCGAGCCGGACATGAAGGCGGGCACGCGGGCGGCGACGCTGGAGGTGCCGGTGGAATTGCCGAATCTCGAATTCGATCATCCGACCGTCGATCTGACGACGCTGCAGGCGATCGCGCGCTCTGCCGGGACCGGGAGAGTGTTTCAACTGGCCGACGCGACGGAGATTCCCGACGCGTTCAAAACGCATCGCGTAGGCAGAACGCTGGAGGATCGCCAGGAGATCTGGGACGCGCCGGCGATCTATGGAACGATGCTGACGGCGATCATTCTCGAGTGGGTTTTACGGAAGCGAATGCGATTGGTGTAGAGGTTTTATGACCGTGCTCGATTTCCCCAACATCATGCCGGATGAAGCGCGCCGGTCGTTGCTGGATCGCATGGCAGGGTTCCGGCGCAGAGTGCGGTCGCGACTGCTGCTCGAGGGCGCGGCGCAAGTCGCGGCGGCGATTGTCCTCGCGGCTCTTTTGACGTTTGTCGCGGATCGGACGTTTCGCCTCTCTGCTCCGGTGCGCATCGCGATGCTCGTCTCCGCGCTGGGGGCGCTGGCTGTCTTCGCATGGCAGCAAATCGTCGGGCCATTGCGGCTGAAGCTGGATGCGATGACCCTCGCCTGCGCGCTCGACGGAAAACCGGGCAGCGCGGCGATCGCGCCGCGCATCGCCACTGTGCTGGATTTGCCTTCGCTGCTGCACGGCGCCTCGGCTCCATCAGCCGCGATGGTGCATCAGGCGGTTGCGACAAGTCATGCGGCGCTGGCGGGATTGGATTTTGGCAGCAGGCTTGATGATCGACGACGGAATGTGGCGGCAAGCGTGATCGCGGCAGCGGTCATCCTGCCCGCGCTTATTTTTCTGCTCGCGCCCGCGACCACGCGGCTCTGGGCGGCGCGAATGATGCTGGGATCGAACACCCCCTGGCCGCAAAAGACGTATCTGCAGGTGGCGGGGCTCACGGACGGCGTGATCGTCGTGCCCAGCGGCGAGGCGTTTGCGCTGCGCGTCAGCGCCAAGCCGGGGACGCTGGCGCCGGAGAAGGTGTCGATGGCGTTTCGCGAAGGTTCCGCAAACCGGGTCCGGGCGACGCTGACGAACTTTGGTCCAAACGATTATCGATATGACTTCTCGGGAATCCGTTCGGCGACGACAGTTGAAGTATGGGGCGGGGACGACGTGATGGAGCCATTTACCATCAGGCCCGCTGAAAGGCCGAAGATCACCGACTTGAAACTGATTGCCCGGCATCCGACCGAGGCCATGGCTCAGACGTACCTGTTCAGCGGGACGGATGCGGACTTGTCGTTCCTGCCGCAAACGAAGATGCAGTTGCTCTTCAGTTCCAACACGCCGATCGCCGAGGCAAGAATTGCCTCATCGACAACGCAGCCGTCGCAGTCGCAATTGCGGCAGATCGATGAAGAGCATTTTGCAATCGACTGGACGCAGGAGCGGAACGTGCAGATGCAGATCGAGTTGATTTCCCGCGACGCCCGCCTGACGTCTGCGCCGACGGATGTAGCGATTGGATTGAAGGTCGATCAGCCGCCGCGGGTGACGCTGGCGTATTCCGGGGTTCATCAGCGCGTGACGCCGTGCGCGAGGATTCCGATGACGGTCGACGCACGCGACGACTATGGCGTTGCCGGCGTCGGGATGGCGCTCAAGGCGGAGCGGCCTGATCCGACCAGCGCCGGACACCTGATTGCAGAGAGCAGCGCCCTGTCGCTGTATGGCCCGGTCATTCCCACGATGGAATTGGAAGTGCAGCAGCAGCGGACGGTGGAACTTGAGGCGATGAAATTGCCGCCTGGATCACTGCTGACGGTGAACGCGACGGCGGTCGATCATTGCTACGTTGGCCCGCAGGCAAGCCAGTCGCGCCAAGTGACTTTCCGGATCGTGCCGCCCGAAGAATTATTCCGCGAGATTTTGCTCCGCGAAAAGGCGGAGCGCGCCAAATTTCGCAAGCAGACGGACGAAGCGCGGATGATGCGCGACGAGTTGCCAAAGCTGGCGACAAGCGAGGCCATCGGGGACATGGCTCATCGCAATCGAGCGATCCAGCGCGAGGTGACCGGCATCGATACCGCGATCTCCGAGACCGTCACGGAAATGAGGCTCAACGCCCTGGCGACTGATGAAGCTTATGAATTGATTGAGAAAAACGTGCTGACGCCATTGAAGAACCTCAACGACGAGCTGTTTACGCCGCAGAAAGACGCCCTGGACAACCTCAAGCCGCGGGATGCGAAGGCGCTGGCGGACGCGGGCGATCGACAGGTGCAGATCGTTGCCAAAATGGAGGAGATTCTCAAGCAGATGTCGCAGTGGGACAGCTTCGTGGACGTGTTGAATCAGTTGAACGAGATCATCCGGATTCAGGATCAAGCCGAGCAGAGCACGAAGCTGTTGAAAAAGCAGGAAACGGAGGGGATTTTTGAGAAGTGAAGGCTGGTGATTGGTGATTTGACGGGAATTTAATGAGTGACAATCGCGCGATCCGCGGCATAATTACGGCCTTGGATCCAGGCCGAAACGAATCTCGGGGTGAAGCGATGTTTCAGATGAGACTTTCCTTGCGACAAACTTCCTGGTTGATGTCGGTCGCCACGGCGCTAATTCCATTTTTCACAGTCGCGCACTCCGCATTCGGCGCTGACGCCACGCCGGTCGCTTCGACGGCGGATCAGGTTCAATTTCAGCAGAAGACAGTGGAAGCGGAAATGCAGGAGTTGCAGGAGCGGATGTTTCAACTGGCCGACCTGACCCGCGAGACCGAGCCGGATGATTCATCGCGATTGCTGATGGCCCTTCGTAAGGCGCGGGAAGATCTGATCATCGAACAGATGCGCGACGTGCTGGATCGGCTGACCATCGCGGATCTCTCCAAGGCGAACGAAGAGCAGGCCCAGGTTTTGTTGAAGCTGGAAGAATTGCGGAAGCTGCTCACCTCGGCGGACCTCGATCTGCAGATGCAACTGGAACGGCTCAAGCAGTTGAACGCCGCGATGGTGAAGCTGGACGCGGCAATCAAGGAAGAAAAGCGTCAGCGCGACCAATCGGGAAATCTCGCCAAGACCGGGCAGTTCGATCCGAAGAAGATGCCCGGGCCGGGGCAGGAGCAGAAGCAGAACCGCCAGACAACCGAGGCGCTGAATCAGACGCTCAAGGACCTGGGGCCCGGTCCCGCCAAGGCGGCCGACGGCCTGGGCAAGGCGTCGCAGAGCATGTCGCTGGCGGAGGGAAGCCTGGGGGCGAGCAAGCCATCAGACGCGCAGGGATTGCAGCAGCAGGCGGTGGATCAGATGCAGAAGGCGCACGACGATCTTGAGAAGGAAAAGCAGAAGATCCTCGCCGAGCTGCAGGCCGAGGTGCGCAAGCAGGTGATCGAGAATCTCACCGAAATGCTCGACCGCCAGAAGAATGTGCGCGGGGCGACCGAGGCGGTGGTGGGACATTTGCCATCCGGCGATCCGACGACAGTCCTTCGCGTGCAGCAACTGGCTCCCAACGAGGCGGGAATTATTCGGATTTGCGACCAGACCATCGATCTGATTCAACAAACGGAATTCAGTGTGGCGCTGCCGGACGCGCTGAAGGAAATTCGTGCCGATATGGCTTCGGTCGGCGATCAACTTCAATCCGGCAGTGCCGACGCGGTTCTCGTGGCCAACCAGAAGCAAATCGAGGCTGATCTGAAGGATTTGCTGGATACGTTCAAGCAACTGGCATCCAACCCCGGGCCGGCAGGGGAATGTCACTGCAAGGGGAACAAGAACAAGCTGCTGGCCGAGTTGAAGGTGCTGCGGATGATGCAGGCGCGCGTGGATGTGCAGACCCTTCGGGTGGACGGCGACCGCCCGAGAGATGTGCCGGCGACGGCGCCATCGGTTGATCCGGCGATGGAGGCGCGGATCAATGCGGTCCGCGACCGTCAGTTGGACGTACTGAAGGCAACCGAGGCCCTCGACGCCGAGCTGACGGGGAAGAACTGATTATGAGTGCATTCAATTCCAAATCAGGCATGCGGCGGTTGGCGCCGATTTTCGTATTGTTTTGCTGGTCAGCGACGCCGTTGGAATTTACCCCGCTCGCAACTGCCGCGACTGGCGCAGCGTCGACTCCAGCGCTCTCCCGGGGTACCGGGAGAGGGGACCAGAGGCGTGTGGCGGCATACAGAAGGTCGCCTGGCCGACGAGTGCCACTTCCCGACTGCGCAGAAACCATCCGGAATTGCGGTGCAGCAGCAAGGTGCCGAAGGAGCCGGTCGACTCGGGTGATCCGCTCCCGCCCCTGGCAAAGCAGATGAACGACATCGCACATGACCTGGGCGACATGCTCACCGGCCCGCCCGTTCAGGCGAAACAGAAAGCGGTGCTGGCCGGACTGGACGAAATCATTACGGAACTGGAAAGGCAAACCAAAGCCGGCGGAAGCGGAAGCAATCCCAATCCGACCAAACCGATGCAGCATTCGACCCTTGCCAAAGGCCCCGGCGGGCAGGGGCCGTTGCATGATGCACAGGCGGGAACCAGAGTATGGGGTCAGCTTCCTCCAAAAGAGCGCGAGCAGATCCTTCAATCGCAAACTGAAGGATTCCCGCCCGGATATGAAGCGGTGCTCTCGAGTTATTACAACCAGTTGGCCCATGGGCAGGTCGGCGCGGACGCTGGCGGGACGTCGACGGGGCCGGCCACGCAGCCGGCGGCGCCTTGAAATCGGGCCTCCTTTCAGACTCATCAGCCTTCATGAAAACGCCGATCGTTCGAATCCTCATTGCGGGCATGATCTGTTTGTGGGCGCAAAGCGCGTCTTTGGGCGCCGCGACCGTGCGCTTAATCGATCAGACCACCGTCCGCGGCGATTTGATATCGCTGGCCGACGGGAAGCTCACCGTCAACCGCAGGGGAACAACGCAGCCGGCCACGCGCATGTCCATCGATCTGACGGATATCGCGCAGGTGGTGCTGCGCGAACCATCGGCGCGGGCAGCCCAGCACCCGGCGTCGGAAGGGCAGCAGAGCATTCTCGGAACGCTGGGGTCGATCTTCGGCGGCTCGTCTCCCTCCGATTCAGATGCGTCGGAGCAGCCGGAGCAGACGGTGACACCATCACCCGCGGCTGCGGAAGCGCCGCCACAGGCCACATCGCGTCCGGCGTCGGCCATTGACTGGTTGATGATGCTCAAGAGCGGCGACGCCCTGCACGGCCATCTCAGTCAATGGGCGGAACAAAAGCTGACGATGAATCTGGACGCGTCACCAGGGCAGATGCTCGAGGTTCCGGGCAATCAACTCCTCGAACTATGGTGCGGCGCGGACGCGCTATTGAAGAAGGCCGCCGCGATGAAAATCGACGCCGGGGCCTATGATGTTGTGTTTGTGGAGAAAGCTGGCAACGTGGTCACCGTGAAGGGATCGGCGATTGGTGTCGCCGGGGACGCGCTGCGTTTCCGCATGGGAGACGAGGAGCGAAAGATTGCGTTGGCCCGTCTGGTGGGAATTGTCTTTGCCAGCGGGACGACCGCCGGGCAGAGCGAGTCATTCCGCCAGGCGATGCGGCTCAGTTCGGGTGATGTGATGACTGGCGCGTGGACGGGCATGGACAGAAAAGCTCTCACGGTCCGTTCCGCCTGGGGGGCCACGATCAAACTTCCCGTGAATCAAGTGAACTCCATCGACTTTCTCGGCGGACGCATCGAGTATCTTTCCGACCTCAAGCCGGTGAAGGTGGAACAGACGCCGTTTTTCGGAAGGGTGATTCCGTTCCGAGTCGATCGCTCGCTGGAGGGCGGCCCGCTGAAGCTCTCTGACGGGACCTATGCCAGGGGAATCGCGGTCCATTCCCGCTGTCTGTTGCAATTCGACATCCAGCGGAATTTTGACCGCTTCCAGACAACCCTCGGATTCGAAGATCCGCAAGGGAAGACCGGAAGCGTGTCTGCGCGGGTGCTGGGCGATGGGAAGACGCTTTATGAAAACCCCGAAGCCCGTGGCGACCAGAAGCCGATCCAGATCGACGTCGACGTAACCGGGATGCAGGCGCTGACGCTGGAAGTGGATTTTGGCAAAGGTCAGGATGCGGGCGATCGCGTGATCTGGGCGAACGCACGGCTGCTCCGCGCAAGGCGCCGCAATGAGAACTCCTTTTCGATCGATTGTCGTGATCTTGCTCGCGTGGCAATCTGCCGCCGCGCGAGCCCAGACCACCCAACCCGCGGCAGCGGGTTTCGAATTGCATGAGTGGTCGGTCTTCGTGCTCGATGCGTCGCAGAACCGGCTGAATCCCGACGGCCTGGTGACATCGACGCTTCCCGAGTTTGTGGATTCGCGGCGGCAAGCGTCGCCGGCGGACGCGCAGAATGCCCCGTCTCCAACGGGAGTCATTCGCTTGACCGGCCGGGCCGATTCGAAGGTGGATGTCAGGCTGCAAATGAACGGCGGGAAGTTTCTCGCGTGCTGGCCGAAGGCGCAAATGCGATCGTCGCAACTGCTTTGGCGCGATTTGACGTTGAGCGACAGTCCGGGCACAAGCATCCTGCAGGCGGTGAGTCCCGCGCATTGGTTCACGTCATTGCGAGAAACGGAATCCGATGATCTCACGCCAACCGAGGGGTCGGCCGAGAAATTTCTGCTCTTTGACGTCGATATGCCTTACGTTTGCCCGGTGAAAGTGACCAGGGGCGAGGACCACTCGATCGTGGTGAAAAACGTCAGCAATACGACGTTGCGCAACCTCAGCTTCTATCAGCCCGAAAATCGGATGTGGCGCCGCACGACGCTGGGGGATATGGCGCCGGTGAAGACTGAGCAGAAGGCGACTACGCAACCCGCCGCGACTCAGCCAGCGACCATGACGGCGGGAGCAACCCGGCCGAGCGTGGCAGCCGCGACGATGCAAGCGACGACGGAGCCTTCTGTGACGACACAACCGGCCACCACGTCGCCCGCGGTTGCAGTGGCGCCTCAGCTTATTCAATCAGCGCCGGCGCCGGCGGCGGATCTTGCGGCAGACTGGACGCCGGCGCTGAAGCAGGCCGCCGTGTCAGATGGCGACTGCAAGGTGATCGCGAAAATCATCGCCAGCGAGGCGTTTGACGCGCGGCGACTGACAGTGGTTTATCTGATGGCTGACGCTGAGTATGACCAACTGCTCCCGCTGGAGGTCGTGCCGGAGCCAGGCAAAATCGCGCGGCTGGGGATCGTGATCATCAAGAATGCGGACCCGGCGATGGGGAGCGAGATGGACGATCTGATCGTCCAATTGGGCGATCCCGCCTGGTCGAAGCGCGAGGAGGCCTACAACGCGCTGCTGAAGTTGGGCGCCGCCGCGATCCCCAAGCTGCAGCAGGCGTCCAAAAACAAGGATCTGGAGATCGTCTGGCGCGCGGAAAAGCTCGTCGCGGCACTGCGAAAGGGGCCGCCGCAACAGTAGTCACGTGAATAATCCGGGCTAAGTGCTCGCGCACGCATGACCTGATCAGTTTCGCGACTGCAGGTGACGCATCACGTAGCACGGCCGTCTCGGCTGTGGCTACAAAAAAAGAAATCACAAACAGCGACAGTCAGCTACTCCTGCTGAGTCAACTGCCGGCGAACTTCTCGCGCGTGCGGAGTGCCGATGATCTCCAGGACGCGGGTGGCGAGCATCACGCGCCGCAACCGCTCATCGAAAATCTCCGTGTCGCTGATGGATTGCAGCAGCCAATCGACGCGTTGACGGAAAGTGCCGACGGCGACGTTGCGAACGTCGCGGAGGTAAGGCTCCATCTCCGGCCCGACGCCCGCCAGGGCGGTGGCGGCCGACTCGCGCCGGGCGATTTCCGTGTCGTCTGCCGCCAGATCCGCAACAAGCTGCTCGGCGTTCTGCGCATCGATCGGCAGCGGCGCCACATTGGCCTTGATCCAGTCCGCGGTGGCGTCCATTCCCAGGATGAGTGTTTGAAAATCGCCCGGCAAGTTGTCGGAGTCCCCTTTCAGGGAATCGGCGAACGCGGCGGCGATTGCTTCGGTGCTGGAGTGCCTGACTTCGTCGGCAGACAACGTCCGCACTTTGAAGTTGGCGACACCCCAGCTCTCATCGACGATATTCTGAAGATTCATTCCCGTAAGCTGAACCACCGCCTTCGAGTCGCTGTGCGGGATGGTGAAGTCGATCTGATAGGTCGCATCACAGGGAAACGGCTTAGGCGCGCCAGGCCACGGGTAGAGGTACCCGAGCGTGTTTTTCTCGCGGGCACCGGTTTGTGGAAGCAGATGATCCCCCGGGACTTGGCTGGGGTAATTTTGGTATTTGGAACGTTCTTCGAACCCCGGATCGTCGGGGCGGTTGCTGAAGGTGGTGTAGAAGAGCGTGGGTCCCTGGAAGATTCCCAGTCGAAAGAAATCCGGGCCAAGAGCAACCGGCCTGTTGTTCGTCATCGGCACGCTTCCGTCGAGCGTGCGGATCGCAAGGAAATCGAATGAAATCTCCAGGTATTCGTGCGGCGGAAGCTGGTCGAGCGTGATGTTGATCGTTTCGTTGGAAAACGGGCCGTGAAACGCAACTTTGCCTGCTGGGGTGGTGTCAGTGTCGGAGTTGGACCAAGCGAGGTTGCCCGCGGGCTGCGTTGATGGCAACGTCGGCGGGGGATCGGCGCAGAACGCAACCGGCGCCAACGCGGCAATCAGAACCGGAAGCGTCCAGGCCAGCGATGATCGCTTGACGCCGCGCCTGCCGATCAACCACTTGATTCGGCTGCGACGCCAAATCGCGCGGTCTGCATCTACGCGAGTCTGCGCACTGCGCGGCGATCCTTTGCGGCAATGTACAACCACGTGGCGCCAAACACCGTCCGCATTGCCAATCGAATGGGTCTTGTGCCGAAGCTGCCTTTGCTTCCCTGGTATGGGCATCTGGCGGGCCTTTTCGAGTCGAACCCGGCGCAATCGGATGTTCCGGTTGTGCTCAACGGAGGCGGAAGGATTCGAACCCTCGCGACCCTTGCGGGCCGACCGGTTTTCGAAACCGGCGCATTCAACCACTCTGCCACGCCTCCAGGAATGCGCGGAGACGATAGCCGATGGCGGAGATTCAGTCAAAAAACAGGGATTAGAGCGGTGATTTGGCGGGTGCGTGTTTAGACGTCCAATTAACGCGTGTGTCGAGATGCGCTTTTGCGAAACGGCGTGGAAGCTACAATTCGAAACTGTTCAAAGTGAAAGAGAAGTCGACATGAGCAATCGTCCTGCCGTTGTCCTCCTCAGCGGGGGACTGGATTCAACCACCTCGCTGGCGATCGCCAGGAGCGAGGGTTTCGATGTGTACGCCATGTCGTTCCGATACGGTCAGCGCCATGCAGTGGAACTCGATTACGCGAAACGTGTGGCTGCGGCCTTGAGCGTGATGAAGCACGTGTTCGTTGACATCGATCTTCGCTTGTTTGGCGGATCAGCTCTGACCAGCGATATCGCCGTTCCGAAAGACCGCGCGGTTGCGGAGATGGAGCAGGGGATTCCGGTGACGTACGTGCCGGCTCGAAACACCATCTTCCTGTCGTTTGCGCTGGCGTGGGCCGAAGTGCTCGGGGCGTCGGACGTGTTCATTGGAGTCAATGCCCTGGATTACAGCGGATATCCCGATTGCCGCCCGGAATATATCGAGGCGTACCAACGAATGGCGAATCTCGCTACCAAGGCGGGCGTCGAAGGCGCGCAACAACTTCGGATTCATGCGCCGTTGATGCATTTGAACAAGGCTCAGATCGTCAAGCGCGGCCTCGAGCTTGGAGTGAACTTTGCCATGACCACATCGTGCTACGACCCATCGCCGCGTGGCGAAGCGTGCGGCCGGTGCGATGCGTGCCTGCTGCGACTGAAGGGATTCGCGGCGAACGGCGTGCATGACCCCGCGGTGTATCAGTCAGAAGCGACAATCGCGTAAAGCGAAGTTCTGCATCTCCATGCGCGGCTGCATGTTTCCCAAGATCTTTTAGCGGCTGACCCGTAGGGCAGCGTTTACCCGCGCCGACCCTCGCTCACACGATGATTTATGAAGCACCCGGGGAATCATATGATCTCTTTTCTGCATGATCTTGTGAAGACGGGCCGGGTGGTTGTCCCGCTCGCCCCCAGCGATGAAGCGGCAGTTCCGGCAGAGCTGGAAGCGGCGATCCGGGAACTGGATGCCGCGGAGAGGTTGGAACTGCCGCATACTCCGCCGAGGCTGTCGATCGCGACGGCGGCCTGGGCGCTCTCGTTCATCGAAAAGGCGTGCCGATTTCTGGTCTATCGCGAATTCGACGCGGAAACGATTGCGGCGGCAACGTCTGTGGCGGGCCCGGCGGTTCTTCCTTCCTCCGTTGGCACTGCGACTTTCGGCTCCGAGGCGCTCGAAGCGTCCTGCCCGGCCGCGTCACCAGCGGAGCGCGCCTACTCGGCGGATCTGTTTCTGCGCTATCTGCCTGACATCACCCGTCTGGCCAGGGGCGTCGGCGAGCGCGATCCGCTGGTTGATCAACTGCAGCGCATGGCAGAGCACTGGCCGCTCTCGTCCGTGGGGATGAGCGGAGTGACGTGTGCACCCGACGATCTCGATCCGATTCTTTCGAACCCGAGCCTCTGCCGGTTGTATGTTGATCGGATCATCGAACGAAGCGACACCACGCGCTTGCAGCCGCCAACGGTTCGGGAAGCGGTGCGGGTTGCTCTGGGCGCCTATCCTTCGCTGGCGCCGGCGATCAGCGAAGCAATGAAGGGCATAGAGGAGCAGACCTGATGGAGACATTGCCTTCCGGACAAGTTGAACCAGACGCCACGTCGCTGGGCCGACGGCTCGTCACCGACGTGCTTGATCCGCTGAAGAGGTCCTTCGTCGGAAAAGACGAGATCGTCGATTTGATCGGCATCGCACTGACCGCCGGCGAGAATCTTTTCCTGCTGGGGCCGCCCGGCACGGCAAAGAGCGCGCTGATCTACGAACTCGGCCGCCGCATCGGAGGGCGGACATTCGAATATTTGCTGACGCGCTTTACCGAGCCCAACGAATTGTTCGGCCCCTTCGACATTCGCCGGCTGCGCGAAGGGGATCTGGTGACCAACACCGAAGGGATGCTTCCCGAGGCGTCGCTGGTATTCCTCGACGAACTGCTCAACGCCAACAGCGCGATTCTCAACAGCCTGTTGATGGTGCTGAACGAGCGCATTTTCCGGCGCGGCCGCGAAACCCGTCCGCTGCCGACGCTTGCGGTCTTTGCCGCCAGCAACCGCTTGCCGGAGGATGACGCGCTGGGCGCGCTGTTTGACCGGTTCCTGATTCGCGCAACGTGTGAGAACGTTCCGGATGATCGACTGATAGACGTATTGCATGCGGGCTGGAAACTCGATCAAAAGGCCGGCAACGGGGAAGGACAAGCGCCGCCCTTCGATGTGGAAGATATCCGCCGGCTGAACCGGTCGCTGATTGACGTCGATCTCTCAGCGACAACAGTTCCGCTGTCGAGCCTCGTGCACCGTCTGCGGAACGCGGGGCTGCCGTTCTCGGATCGGCGGGCCGTGAAGATGCAGCGGCTTGTCGCTGCCAGCGCTCTTCTCTCGGGACGAACGCGGGCGATTCTTTCTGACTTGTGGGTCTTCCGGCACGTGTGGGATACGCTGGAGCAGCAGGAAGTATTGACGGCGCTGGTGCAGGAGGCGCTGCGCGAAGCCGTTCCCAACCCGCAGGACCATCCGCGATCCAGCAATACGTTGCCGGACGCGGAGGAACTGGCCCGCGATCTGGATGCCATCGATCTTCGTCTGAAGGATGCTCAGATTCCGGCGGCGCAGCATGCGATGTTGAAGGATCGGCTGGCGCTGCTGGCCAGCCGGGTGCAGTGGGTGGCGGACGAGAAGCAGCGGCAGTTTCTTCAGCAGCGCGTGGATTCACTGTGGAAGACGATCCCGCTGGAGGGAGGTTCGGCGTGAGCGATCGCTGGGCAGTCCGATTTCCTCGCTCGTCGATGCACGCGGCACTGGCGCTTCGTCTGCGGGACAGCGTCGAAGCGTGCGACGCGGGGGATCATGTCTGGCTCAAAAGCAACGGGGGCCGCGCCGAAGAGATCGACCGGATTCTGCGCTGCATTCCCGACGCTGTGCGTTACGCCGCTGACGACGGCGGGACGATCACGCGGGTCGGCCGGCGCATTCCCGAAGGCAGGCTGCCTGATGGACCGTGGTCGCCTTTTTCGTCGGTCGTGCGGTTCTGCCCGCAACCTGCCGCGATGCCTGCGCGCGCAGGGCCATCAGCGCCATTGCGTCTGGTGCGGATGCAACAGGAAGAATCCCCCTCAGCGGTGGTCATTTCGCTTCGAGAGTGGGTGGATTATGCCGATGTCGCGGCACGAGTCCGCTTGGAACAACTGCGATTCGCCGTGAGCGGCGACCAGCGGGCGTTGATCCTCGGATCTCCCTCGCCGTCCCTGCGGGGCCTGTATTACTGCGACCGCCATGGGCTGCTGCTGCCTTGCGGCTACGGCTGGGCGCCGCGCGTCGAATCCGAAATTGTCCGGCGCTGCATGAGACTTTCGCCGGGAGATCTCGCATTATTCGCGATGGATGGCAGCTACGAGCGGATCCCGGCAGAGAGCGTGATCCCTGCTTCGCGCAGCGCGCGCGCCGGTCGTTCGCATCGTTTGCCGAAACGGCAGGTGCACCATGATCGACCATCGCGCGGCGGCAGTCGCCTATCTGTTGCCGCCGCATCGATCGATGTGGACGTGGGACGACAACGGCAGCAGAGTCGCGTGGACGAGCGGTGAAACGATCGCCTTCCGGCAGGAACTGCTTGCCGTCGTCGAGCGGCTGGCGCCCCGCGGCTTGCCGCCGTTTGCGGCGATCGTGCTGCTGCTGGCGGCAACACGCGACGGGTGGAACGCGTCAAGCCGCAAACTGTTGTTGCATGCGCAGGACATTTGCCTCCCCGGGGGCAGCGATTCCACCAGTGCCGCGGGCGTGACGCTTCGCGCAATCGGTCATCGCCTTGAAGGGGATACCGCCACGCTCATCGCGGGGCTTGATCGCGTCGCCACGCTGACACCGGAACTTCGCCATCCGCTGGCGGCCAAGACAGTGTTGGCCGAGGCGGTCTTCGACGCAAGCGATCGCTCGACGTCGCGCGACGTCGCAGAGCAGGTCATTGTCGAGCTGCGATCGGGCGCCGATCCCGCCACATTTGCGCTGGCTCGGCCGCCGAACACAGCGATCCGCGAATTGGTCGACAGCATCGACGCATTGCAAAAGGGACTCAACGAAATCGATGCCGACCGATTGCTCCTCCGGCTGCGCACCGGACTGGATCGGGAGCTTCGGCCGCCTGACGAAGATCTCGGTCCCGCCAAACGGGTCCATCATCTGTTGGCCGATCTGGCAGATGATCCCGAGCTTGGGGGCCTTTCCCGCCTTGCGCAACCTGCTGGCCGCCGTCCATGTGCCCAGGTCGCTGCACCGTCACGAGCAATTGCCCACCGGCGGCGTATCGGATTTGTCCAACCGGGGGCAACTGGACCGTCTTCTGCTCAGTGAACTGGCGCATGATGATCTGACGCTGGCGGTGCGCGTGGCGGTGAACGAGGCGCTGTATCTGCAGCGCGAGTCGCCACCCCGCGAGCCGCCGCATCGTCGCGTGCTGCTGATTGACACGGGGATTCGCACGTGGGGCGTCCCCCGCATTTATGCCGCCGCCGTCGCTCTGGCGCTGGCCGCCACCGGCGACGTGCAAGGTGAACTGAGCAGCTTTCGGCCCCAGGGCAGTGAGGTTGTTCCGGTGGACCTCACCACCCGCGAGGGTCTTGTGGCGCATCTTGAGTCGCTGGAAACACAGCCGCATTTCGGCCAGGCGCTGCCGGCGTTTCTCGCGCAGGTATCAACAGCGGCCGATCTGTCGGAAGCATTTTTGATCACGCAGGAAGACGTGTTGGACGATCCGGAACTTCGCAATGCGCTGCAAAAGCTTGACCGCTTCAAAGGGTATGCCGCCACCGTCGCGCGCGACGGCACGTTTCGCCTCTGGTCGCTCACGTCCGCGGGGAAATCGCTGCTTCGACAGGCGAGGCTGGATATCGAAAAGCTTCTCAATCCGCCCCCAAGGGCTCCCCGCCGCGCCCAGCCGCCTCTCGTGCACCGGTCCGCTCACCTTCCGGTGATTCTCAGCATGCATCCATTTCCGCTGCTGCTTCCGCCCGGCGCACGGCCTCGGCAGATCGTTTCAAATGGTCTGGGGGAGAGGGCTGCCCTCACGCGCGACCGGCAGTTGTTGCAGTGGGGCAATTCCCAGCTTGCAGCGCGCATTCTCAGCGATCGCATGCCGACGGGACGGCTCGACCTGTTTCGATTTACCACAGACAACAAGGCGCTCGCATCCGTGTTCACATCGTCGACGCGGGCCGGCGCGCCGTCATGCACTTTGTGCGTGGTGGGTTTAGACACTGCGGATCAGACAACCATCCAACTGGCGGGGATCGATGAGGTGCCGCGCGCCGTGACGATGCGGGAGGACACGATTTTCGTCATCGGTCGAAAGACTGCTCGCGCTTACAACCTGCATTCGGCAGAACCGCTTGCGATATTGGATATTTCATCGCATCGATGGCTTCGCGGCCGTCTCTTTGCCAGTCCCGGTTCCCGCACGCTGCTGTCGCTCAACGCCGGGAAACTGACGCTGGAGCAAATTCCAACCAAACTTCCATGGTCGGCCCCCATCTTCGAAATGATCGGATTTGACGGCCCGCTGCTCATGGCATCCGATGGCGAAATTCGGACCGTTTCATCGAGCCCGCAAGTGGTACGGCCGGGCATTGATCACACGCTCGTCTTCGAAGGAATTACATCAGACGCGCGCGCAATTGTTGGCAAAACGCTTGGGAAAATACCGACGCACTACTACCTGGAGTTGGAGCCGGAGTCGACGAAGTGGGTTGCCACCACCGCGAAGCTCAGAAAAGTGCTCGACGGCACCGGCAGATATGCTGCGCCTTCACAATCTCTTCGCAAGTATTTCTCGGCGATCCTTGTCGGTACTGATGGCAATCTCTTGCTCCGCTCGGGGACGACACAACTACTGGAAATCAAGCTGTGCGGTTCGGATCTGCGGCTGGTCCACTCGGGATACCGGGTGACAGACGGTGATGGAGCGATTCGCCAGTTTGACCGCCTGGACGGCCCGCCCGGGACCGGATTTCACCTGCGCGCGGCGTCGTGGAGCGACGGCAGCCAGGCGTTTCTCGATTCGCGCGGACTGCTCCATTTGAAAAGTGCCAACCGCAACGTGCCGGAGATCACACTGGTGCTGCACAACGACGGAGCGTTGGCTGCCTGGTCTTCCGATGGCCGCGTGTACGGACCTCGCTGCTTCCACGGCAGCGATACGTCGTATGACCCGCGGCATCTGGACGAATTACTCCATCGATTCACGGAGCATCTGCGATGATGGCGCCGAAGCCGCGGCTCGTCGAATTTTCGTTGGCGATGAATCTCGCGCCGGGGCGGTCGCGCGACGCGGCGGCGTGGTTCGCGCCGGGCGAGGAGATCGAACGGTGGCTCGACGAAATTACCCAGTGGAATGTGTCATTGGTCGATGCGCAACTTTATGTACTCCCCAGTGGAATCGATGATCCGCGGCCCTGCGGCGTGTTGGTGGTGTTGAAAGCGGGGAAGCCCAGTGTGTCGGCGGCGCTGCCTTATGCGCAGCTTGAGAACCGGCTGTTCTACCCGTTGGACGCTCGTCTCGATCCGGAGATTTCACCTCAAGAGCTGCGGGAGAATCTTTTGTGGGACGTGCAGGTGTTGCACCCGGCGGCGGGACTCGTCGGATTCCGCGCGGAGGATGCGATTGCCGTTGAGTCGCTGCTGGCCCCGCCGCCGCGGCGGCCGGCGGATTGGAGCCGGGCCGAAGCCGGGATTTCGCAACGGCCTCCGCTGGTGTCCGTGCTGGCCGCTGCTTTGCCCTCGATGCAGGAGATTCTCGACATGGGCCGGGACGACATCGGCTCGGGCGTCGAGGAAACTCTGCCCCCTGCGCCCGATGAATCGCCGCTGCGCGATGCGATGGGGCACGCGGTCAGGAAAGCAGTTCAGCCGTTGATGAAGGCGCTGGTGCGGCTGTTGTCCGGCAGATCTTCCCCGCCTGCGAAGGGTCCCTCCGCCGCCAAGGGCGCAAAACCTCCTCGGCAAGCCGGACCGCTGCGACGCTGGGCGACAGCAAAACTGAAGGCGATCGACGAAGCGCTGCAGGAGCGTCGCAATCGCGAGCTCAACCGCCTGCTCAAGCTCCTGCAGTCCGACCCGGATACCGGGCTGCAGTTCGCGCTGCCCCTGCGCGATGTCGCCAGTCGCGGCGTGGCACCTCCGAGCGATTCGCTGGGCCGTCGCTCGGTCGACTTCAACCTTTCGAAATTGTTCGGGGGCGATCGCCCCAGTGACAATTGGGCGGTTCCGGGCGACCTCCAGAAGCAGCTTCGCGACCGTTATCGTGAGTCGGCCAACCGCGAGCTGAACCTCGGCCGGTTCTCCCGGGCGGCGTACATCTTCGCGCACCTGCTGGGAGATTTTGGCGCGGCGGCCGACGCGCTTAAGCGCGGCCGGTTGTTCCGCGAAGCGGCAGCGATCTACCAATCGCAGTTGAAGAATCCCAGGGCGGCCGCCGATTGCCTCACTGAAGGCGGCCTGCTGCTGGAAGCGATTCCTCTCTATCGTTCGCTGCAATTGCACGAAACCGCCGCGGGACTGCACGAACGGCTCGGGCAGATGGAAGAATCGCGCGAATGTTACCGCCAGGCTGTGGCGCAACTGCTGCATCGCAACGACGTACTCGCGGCGGCGCTGCTTCTGGAGAGAAAGCTCGCTGAGCCGGACCAGGCGATGGCCCTGCTCGCATCAACCTGGCCCGAGTCGAACAAAGCCGGCATCTGCCTGCGCGAATGGTTCGCGATGTGCGGCCGGCTCGGCCGTCACGACGATGCGATCAGCCGAGTCGCGGCGCTGCGCGATCGCCCGTCTCCTTCCGCGCTGAACCTCACGCTGGTGCAAAGTTTCTGCTCCGTCGCGTCGGGCTATCCCAACCCGAACGTCCGCGCCCGCTCTGCCGACGGCGCTCGCGTGCTGGCGGGGAACCGCCTTTCGTCGGCTGACGCATCCGAGCGCCGCGCATTGGTCACTGCGGTCACCGCGCTTGTTCCGGCGGATCAGTTGCTGGCCCGGGATGGGAATCGGTTCCTCTCGAGTGTGAACTCAAAGCCGGCGCCCGCTCCGCGGACAACCCCGATCGCGGTCAAGGGATCTCCGACGCTTGCCAGGTCGTTTCGCCTCATCGAAAGCCACGAGGTCCGCACGGTGGTATCCATTCCGGGCGGATTCCTTGCCCTGGGCACGCGCGGGATGCGCTGCACGCTGGTGCGAGGCGTTTGGGACGGACGGACGGTCAGCGCCTCCTGCTCACTTCCTCAAATCGTACGCAATTATCTTTTGCTGGCGCCGGGACACGGTTCCGATGCGGTGCTCGCCGCGCTCAAGGTCGGCTTCGACCATCGAATCGGACCATTCAACCTGCCGCGAATTGACGTGTTTCAGGACGCGATGATCGTCGACACGCCGGCGTACATGGACTCAACGTGCGTCGGCGCATGCAGGGACGAAAACGGGACTACCTGGGTTCTTCACGGGGGCGACGCGGCGGATATGACACTGGCCGGTTGCGCCGCCGCCGGGACGGTGCTCTCCAGCCATTCGATATCGCTGGAATCCGGACCAATTGAGAACGCGGCCCTTCCAGTTCCCATGGCCGCGCGCAAGGGCAAGGTCTTTATCGGCCGCGGCAATCAACTCATCCGCTTTGACGCCGCAAGCTCGCGGTCGACTGTCATCGAACTGCCGTTCCCAGTGCGTCGATTGACGCCGAATCCCCCCTTCACTGTTTCGCGAATGATCGCCGCCTTCGATTCCGGCTGCGCCGTGGTGCAGGAATCCGGCGAGTATCAGTTTATTGCTTTGGACCTGGCGGACGTGGTGACCTGCTTCACGCCCGAAGGGTCTATCGTCGCCATCGGCGGCGGCAAGGGACACATCTATCGTCGCAGCGGCGCCAAGCTCGCGTTCCTCAGCGCGTTTGACGTGAGCCGCGTTCCAATAGCCGTCCTACCCGCCGGCAACTCGGAGGTCGCGGTCTTTGATTCGCAAGGCGCGGTCGATGTCTACCGGCTCGGCGCGCAGTAGAGAGAGTGCTCATCACCAGTGATCTTCGAAACTGTGTCCGCAACCGCTGTTGGCGCAGGTGCCGCCGTAGCCTTCGAAGGTATTGCAGTTGCACCCGTTCTTCGAGCACTTCCCCCAACCGTTTTGCACATGGGCGAAATCGCGAATGGCCGACCTGGGGGCCTCAAGGCTGACGCGCATCTCACCTGCGGATTCCCCTTGGCGAGCCTCGGGAAGCAGAACCGCAACAGCAGAAGCAGACTCTTTCATGGGAACAACTCCTTCAAAAGGGGTCGATGATGTGAACCCGTGCAAATGCCGCGAGCGGCGTAGTCTAAAGTAACATTTATCCCCATAAATCCCAGAGAAAAATGATTTCTCTGAAAGGCGGGAGAAAGCAGGGGTGCAATGCCTCAATAGTCGCAATCGTCGCTTCTTGCCCCCTCTCCTGGTACTCCGGGAGAGGGCTGGGGTGAGGGTGCTTTCGAGTGCTTTCGAGCGTCGAGTCACTTTGGTAGTCGGAATCACCCTCACCTTCTCTCCGAGTACCGGCAGAAGAGGCCAGAAGCCGTTGCTAGTAACAAAAATTACGGTCACAACGCATCGCGTCGCGGTCGCTGAGCCACGACAACTCCCTCCCAGATCGCAGGTACTTATGGCTCCCGCCGAAGTGACGAAGCGATGCCGACGGAAATCATCAGGATTCCGGTCACAAAACAAGCGGCGTCGTACCAGCTCGGCATACTGCCTGTAAGATCAACACCTTTCCCGACACGCGCGATGGTCGAGGCAACAATCGCCGTTCCGATGGCGTTGCTGATGTACGGCGCCAAGAGGATGAGCGCGCCTGCAATTATCGTTGCCACGGCAACGGGAGGTTTCATAAATTGCTCCATGAAGGCTTAACGCAAATCCGTATTAGCCTGCAAGCGATGGCGCCCGAGTCGGTCCACCGCGGCTCCAGTCTGGCATGAAAGATGACGTTCTATCGAGAGTAACGCCACACGGGACGTCAGGCAAAAAAGCTTACCCCGCCGTGCAGGCCGATCCGAAGCAGTCGGCTGGAACCACCTGAGAAAGTACTGGGCCCGCGGTCGGAGCGGCTTGATCGCTTTGCATTCGCAGGCCGAATTCGGTAGTTCATTCCTATGCAGCACGACGAAGTCATTCCCATTCTGGATTTTGGGTCGCAGTACGCGCAGCTCATTGCCAGGCGCATGCGCGAAAAGGGCGTCTACAGTGAACTGGTCCGGCCGGAAATCAGCGCGGAGGAACTGAGCAAATTCAAGCTGAAAGGGTTGATTCTGAGCGGAGGACCCAGCAGCGTTTATGACGCAGGGCGCGCGCGCTGCGATCCCAACATTTTCGATCTGGGCGTTCCAGTGCTGGGGATTTGCTACGGCATGCAACTGGGGGCGCAGATTCTCGGCGGGCAGGTGAAGCCGGCCAAGGCTCGAGAATATGGGCGCGCGAAGCTGAGCGTCACCGATGAGAAGGACGCGCTGGTGCATGGGTTGCCGAGGGAGACGACCGTCTGGATGAGCCATGGCGATCAGATTCACGAATTACCGGAGGAATTTACGGCGTTGGCTACGACGCCGACGTGTCCGTATGCAGCGGCGCGGCATCGGACGCGCCCGTTTTACGGCGTGCAGTTTCACCCGGAGGTGACGCATACGCCGCGCGGCGAGCAGATCTTTCACAACTTTCTCTACGACATCTGCAAATGCACCGGCTCGTGGACCATGGGGAATTTTGCCGAGCAGGCGATCGGACGGGCGCGCGAGCAGATCGGCTCGGGGCGGGTGATCTGCGGACTTTCCGGCGGGGTCGATTCCTCCGTCGTGGCGGCACTCCTGCATCGCGCGGTGGGCGACCGTCTCACCTGCATCTTCGTTGACAACGGGCTGCTGCGCAAAAACGAGCGAAACCTCGTGGAGCAGACATTTCGCGATCATTTCAAGATCGACCTGCGCGTCCTCGACACCGGAGAGCAGTTTCTCCGCGAGCTGAGAGGCGTGATCGATCCGCAGCAAAAGCGGAAGATCATCGGCAAAGAGTTCATAGAGGCATTCAAACGCGAAGCCGGCGGGATTGAAGGCGTCAAATATCTCGCACAGGGGACGCTCTATCCGGATGTCATCGAAAGCGGCCATGGATATGCCGGGACGGCGGCCAACATCAAGCTCCATCACAACGTCGGCGGCTTGCCGGAGCAGCTTGGATTCGAACTGGTCGAGCCATTGCGGGAGTTGTTCAAGGATGAGGTGAGAAAAGTTGGTGAGGTGCTCGGTCTTCCCGAAAATCTCGTCTGGCGGCATCCATTCCCCGGGCCAGGATTGGCAGTGCGTGTGGTCGGCGAAGTCACGCCGGAACGGCTCCGCGTGTTGCGCGACGCGGACGAGATTGTTCTGGAAGAATTGATCGCCGCGAATCTCTATCGAAAAACAGCCCAGGTGTTTGCGGTGCTGCTGCCGATCGGGACGGTGGGGGTGATGGGTGATGCGCGGAGCTACGATTCTGTGGTGGCAATTCGTGCCGTGGAGAGCCAGGATTTCATGACCGCTGACTGGGCGCGCATTCCGTTTGATGTATTGGCCACGATGAGTAATCGGATCATTAACGAGGTTAGGGGGGTGAACCGGGTGGTGTATGACATCAGCAGCAAACCGCCGGCGACGATTGAGTGGGAGTAAAATTGCGACCCATGAAATTGTCGTCGCCTTACCAAGCCGGAGGCCGGTTTTGACGATTAGGAGGTGTGGTTGTTCCAGATTCTGCGTTGTTCATTCGGAATGAACAGTGTAATATAGTGAACAACGAAACGACATGCATTTCCAACTGGACGCCCTAAACCGTCAAGGCCTTGCACTCTTTGAGCAGTGCGAGCCTCTGCTGCAAAGATTTGGCAAAACAGAGCTTATCGACCACTCGAGCAAGGCGGCCGGAGCTGATTCCTTGGATGGATGCCTGACTATTGGATCGCCCAGCGGCCAGAGCAGTTCCTATCTCTGCGAAACCAAGCGCCGGCTTGATGTAGACGCTCTCGCATCGATCATCCATCGCCTGCGCGAACGAGAAGCAGTCTCCGGAATGAAGCCTCTGCTGCTGGCTCCGTACATCAACGATTCGCTTGGGGATCGATTGCGTGCGGCGGGCATCTCCTATCTGGATCTGGCGGGCAACGCCTCTTTTGTCGCCGACCCGCTTGTTTACATTTGGCTTCGCGGCTTCAAGCCAATACAGCGATCCGAGAGGGTGACGCGAGCTTTTCAGGCGACCGGCCTGCAATTGATTGCACTGCTTCTGAGCCGGCCAGACGCGATCGATAAACGGTATCGGGAGTTGGAACAGCAAGCTGGGCTCTCGCTCGGTTCCATATCACGCATTCTCAGCGATCTTCGCAGTCTCGGGTTCATTCGGCTCGTCGCACCCGATCAAAACTCGCTGGTCAATTCCCGAAGTCTCCTTGAACACTGGGAGTTCGGCTACGCAACCCGGCTGAGGCCACGGCTGAAGCCGCAGACATTCCGGCAGGCAGATAAACTCCCGGTTGAGGAGCTTGCCGGTCGAATTCCCAAGGCGATGGCTGAGGATGTTTTGGTCGGTGGAGAGTTGGCCGCCGCTCTCGTCACAAGACACCTGCGCCCGCAATCGGCCGCATTTCACATTCGGCCGCATCGTCCGCTGCTGCCCCTGATTCAGGAAATGCGGCTCATTCCCGACCGGACAGGAAACATCGTCCTGCTCGAACAATTCGGAGAGATGTCGGCGTGGCGTTGGGAACGGCACGAAGACGAACGTGTCATTAATCCGCTGCTCGTCTACGCAGAATTGCTTCACGGCGCGCCGGACAACCGACTTCAGGAGACGGCGAAATTGATCTTTGACCAATACCTGGCGCCGATCCTCGATGATGAACGACCAAATAACCGACACTGAGCTCAACTGTCTGCGCAGCCTGCTGCGGGCCGCGGAAGGAGTGGGAATCCCTGTCTTTGCCGTCGGAGCAAGTGCGCGCTGGCTCGTTTTCAACTTGCCAAACAAAATACCGCTCCATCGCACCACGACCGACTGGGACTTCGGCGTCTGCGTATCCGACTGGGATGCCTTTCGGCAATTGTGTGAAAGGCTCAAAGCACAGGCTGATGCGTTTGTGCAGGGGCGTTATGAGCATGAATTAGTCCATGTTTCGAGCCGTACCAAGATTGATTTGGTGCCCTTCGGCGGCCTTGAGGACGACGGCCATATTCGCCGGCGGTTAGTGGAATGCAGATGAATGTTTTTGGGTTTTCCGACGCGTTTGAGCACGCCACCCAAGTCGACCTGGCGGCCGATTTGAAATTGCCTGTTGCCACAGTTCCACTGCTTGTCGCGCTGAAATTCGTCGCCTATTCGGATCGCAAGGATCAGGATGGCCGCGATCTCTCCGACTTGTGGCATGTTGTGGAAAACTATCCGCTGGAAGGACGCGAGTCGGAACTGGTTGAAGGACCGCTCTCGCAAGTCGTCGACGACATTTCGATTGGGAATTTGCCCGCCCCTTGCTGCTCGGGTTCGACGTGGGCCGTGCCTGTCAGCGCGCCACCCTGGAGCGGCTGCTGCCCATCGTCGAAGAACTTGGTGATCCCTATGGCGCCGGCATCTATCGGTTGATCCACCGGCCGGCATCGGCCGAGTCGGAAGAAAGAGAACGGCGCCGCGTGAGCACGAGTTTTCTTTGGTTGTTGATGGGGTTGCGCTCACTTGGCTGATCGTCAGAAGTGCATGAAGCGACATGATCGAAACTGGCTGCGCGTCATGTGACTCACCCGGTCGAAGGCTCTCGCGAATGGTGGTCATTGACCAACCCAGCCGCGTTGCCGGATAATCGTGCGCTCGGATGGCGGTCGTTCCCGCCGCGTTTGGCGGATGGCATTGAGGTTCTATGCATGTCGCGCGATTTGTCGTTTTCGGTTTGCTGCTGCTGCTGGTCGCCTGCGCGCTGTTCATTCACTTTCGCGGCAGGGTGCGCCACAAATTTTCGAGACAATTAACGGATCATTCCACGTTCATGGCGCCTTACAACGCGCTGGTCTATCTTTTTTCGGGCGTCTCCAACAAGCCGATTCTCGACCTGGCGGATTTTCCCGAGCTCAAGCCGCTGAAAGACAACTGGCTCATGATTCGCGATGAGGCGCTTCGCCTGTATGAGGGAGGACACATCCAGGCATCGAACAAGCATAATGACCTGGCGTTCAACACGTTTTTCAAGCGCGGCTGGAAGCGATTCTATCTGAAGTGGTACGATGAATTCATGCCGTCGGCGAAGGAGATTTGTCCAAAGACCGTGGAGCTGGTCGAATCGATTCCGTCGGTGCATGCCGCGCTGTTTGCGCTGCTGCCGGGCAAAAGCAAGCTGGGGGAGCATCGAGATCCATTCGCCGGCTCATTGCGATATCACCTGGGGTTGAAAACGCCCAACTCCGACGCCTGCCGGATTTACGTGGATGGCAATCCCTACGCCTGGCGCGACGGTGAAGCGGTGATCTTTGACGAGACCTACATTCACAGCGTCAATAACGACACCGACGAATCCCGGCTGATTCTCTTCTGCGACATCGATCGGCCGATCAGCAATCCTGTCGTGCGGGCCGTCAATCACTTCGTGGCGCATCACATCGTGAAGGTGACGCAGGCGCAGAACATGGATACTGAAAAGGTCGGAGCGCTGAACAAGGTATCTTCGGGGATCTACGGCTTGCGTGAATTTTTCCAGAGCATCAAGAAAGTCAATCGGCGCGGATATTACGCCCTGAAATACACCTTGATGGCGGGGATCGCCGTCCTGGTCCTGCTGGCGTTGTTCCGGAAATAAGCGCGGGAAGGCACGAAGGCACCCGCCGCGGCGGGTAAACTGCGGCACGGAGGGGGAGAGAAACCAAGGCAGGGGGTTCTTGAAAGCAGCTTGTCGTGTCGGTCAATGTCGGGAAGTCGATGAGTAATATTGGCCCAACAATCGATTCTGCAAATCCCACCAGGGCGAATCCGCTGATCAGCGACGTGGAGGCGCCCCGGCTGGATTTTGTGCATGTCACCATTCCTGGATATACGCTTCGCCGCGAAATCAGCCGCGGGGGCCAGGCTGTTGTCTTTGAAGCGACCCAGGAATCGACCGGGCGCACGGTGGCAATCAAAGTTCTGAAGGAGGGCGCGCTTGCCTCGCCTAGCGAGCGTGCCCGGATGGAACGTGAAGTGCAGGTGCTTGCGGCGCTCAAGCACCCCAATCTGGTTCAGATCATCGACAGCGGCACCACGGCGCAGGGTGCGCGCTACCTGACCATGGAGTACATCTCGGGCAAGCCGTTGGACCTCTGGCTGGATGCCTATTACTTCAATCACGCGAAAGGGCCTCCGCCGGAGGACCCGTCGGAACTGCTGCGAATGTTTTTGATGATTTGCGACGCCGTGAACGCAGCTCATCTCCGCGGCGTTGTGCATCGCGACCTCAAGCCGTCCAATCTGCGGATCGATGAAAACAATCAACCGCATGTTTTGGACTTCGGGCTGGCCCGCACGGCCCTGTCGCAGATGACTGACGAGCACAATCCTCAGCCGGTCACCATCACCGGCCAGTTTATTGGTTCTCTCCCATGGGCCAGCCCCGAGCAGGCCGAGGGCATCGGCTCGAAAGTTGACAGCCGGTCAGATGTTTATGCGCTGGGAGTGATCCTTTATCAGATGTTGACCGGCCGCTTTCCCTATGAAGTGGTCGGGACGATGCGTGACGTGCTTCATAACATCGTCACTGCTCAGCCTCCCCCTCCCAGTTCGTACGCGGCAAGCCCCCGGGAGTTGAAGGGGTTGGCCAAGGCACGAAGGCGTTGGCGCCTGCGATCTCAGTGCACGTTAAACGCGGTGATCGACGCGATCGTGCTCAAGGCACTCTCGAAACGGCGCGACGACCGATATCAAACGGCGGGAGAACTCGCGCGCGACATCGCCAACTACCTGTCTGGAAAGCCCATGTCTCCGACGGCTGTGCGGGACCAACCGCCCAATGTGCGCCGCCGGAATCTCGTGGCGGCAGGCGCTGTCGGAATCGTCGCGACCGTTGCGGCAGTAATGTTCATCAGTCGGGAGAGATCCCACAGGTCATCTTCTTACTCGCCCCCGGCTGGTGTGGCAGTTGCACCCGCGCCCGCTGTTCCGTCGGTCGCTTCGGCGCCGGCCCCGATCGTTCCCAGCTTCATCGGAGAACCGGCGCCAACGGGTGTCGCGGGCGCTGCGTCACCTCCCTTCTCAATGAACGGCGGGCCGGTCGTGGCGATCGCGTTCTCTCCCGATGGGCGGGTCTTGGCTTCAGGGACGGCCGACCAAAAGATCCGGCTCTGGGACTTCAAGAGCGGGCAACTCCGAACGTCGGTCAGCGCCGCAGGCGTCCCCAGGAGCCTGGCATTCTCCCCCGATGGCAAAATGCTTGCGTCCTGCACCGAGGGTGAAAAGCTTGTGCAATTGTGGGATTCCAACCTGCAACCGATTAAATCGATTCCGACGGATTCGAACGGTCTGTCGGTCTACTTCTCGCCGAGCGGAGCATCGTTGCTGGCATGCACGGTGCCAGGTGCGCAATGCATCGACCTTGCGTCGGGAGCCGTCAAAAGCTTCAACGGCGGTGTCAGTTGGTGTGTCACGGGCGCTTTTCTGGATGAGGAGCGAGTGCTGCTCACCGGACGCTGGAGTGATTTTGTTCTATGGAATTTCAGCACCGGCAAACAGGAAAAGAGCTACCACACCAACGCGATGGTCACCCGCGTCGCGGCTTCCCCGGATAGTCGCCTGGCAGTGTCTGCCAGCCAATATGCGCCCGATGCCCAGCTCTGGGATATCCAGACTGGAATACCTCTCGGCGCCCTCACTGGCACGGTAGATACCGTCTGGTGCCTTATCTTCTCGCCGGATGGACAAACCATTCTTGCGGGGGGGCACGATGGCTCCATTACCGTCTGGAACACGGCGACGCGCCTCTTGAAGTTTAGCTGCTCCGGTCATCAGGCAACCGTGAATTGCCTGGCGGTCTCGCCGGACGGAAAATACATCGTGTCGGGGAGCGACGACCGCACGTTGCGCCTTTTCGACGCAGGCACCGGTCGAGCCTTGATGAAATCATCACCGTAACATGTGCTGCCTTGTTTACGGCTGGACCATGTCAAATGCGCATTCCTTCTCGGTGTTTTCCAGCTCTCCCACCAATTCTGCGGCGATCGGCTCGCCGGTCTCGTCCTGACGTTCAACTCGCCCGTCGGCGACGAAGCTCTGCTCGATGCAATCGCCGGTTTCGCTGTCGTAGCTCTGAACGACATAGCCGTAACTGATCTTCGAATAGATCATGCTCGCTCCCTTTCGATTTGGTTTCTCCGCCAATGCTTCTCGAATCATATCGAGTCGGAGCCATTCGGGACATGATTTGTCCGGAAGAAAAGGCACGGGGCCCCGCGCTCGAAAGTGGCGATTGGCTCCGAGTAGGGCGGGATTCATCCCGCCGATGTGTGGGCGAGCCGAGAAAACGGCGGGATGAATCCCGCCCTACCCTCGCGATGTCCGCAATTGCCACAATTAAAAGTTACACCCCGGCACGGGGGTTTTGGAGAGGAAAGGCACGGAGGCACCAAGGCACAGTAGTGCGGAAAACAGCGGGCGGTTACCATGAGCGCAACGAAAGGCAGTGCATGGGCGGCCCGGTGGCGATTATCACGGGAGCGGGACGCGGAATCGGAAGAGCCACGGCTGTCGAACTCGCGACGCACGGGTATCAGTTGGCGCTGGTTTCGCGAACAGTGAATCAGCTTGAAGAGACGGCGGTGCTGGCGGGCACGGGATTCGTTGTGCAGGCGGATGTGGCGAAGCCGGCAGCGGCTGAAAGCATTGTCGCTCGGACGATGGTGAAGTTCGGGCGCATCGACGCGATCGTGCATTGTGCCGGCCTTGCTCCCGCAAGATCGATATCGGGAATGACCGACGACGAATGGCACGCGGTGATCGACACAAATCTGTCGGCGGCGTTTTATTTGTGCCGTGCGGTCTGGAAGCAGTTTGAAGCGCAGCGGCGCGGCGTAATTGTCAACGTTTCCTCCGCCGCGGCGCGCGATCCGTTTCCGGGCTTCTCGGCTTATGGCGCCGCCAAAGCGGGAATCAATCTGTTCGGGTTGTCCGCGGCCCGCGAAGGGGCAGAGGCCGGAATTCGAGTGCATACGATTGCCCCGGGCGCGGTCGAGACCAGTATGCTTCGCTCCCTCTTCTCCGCGGAGCAGTATCCCTGCGAGAAGGCGCTGCAACCGGAAGATGTCGCCCGCGTGATCGGCCAATGCGTGCGAGGCGATCTTCGCTACGCCAGCGGCGAAGTGATTTATCTCCAGAAGACGATGCTTTGAGCGGGCGGAAGGATTGCATGTCCTCAACTGGCCAGTGTCGGCCGGCGCGGACAAGGAGCATGAGATGAAGCGGATGCAATTGACGACGGCAATCATATTGATCGGCGCATGGGCGGCCGCCTCGAGTGGACAGTTGATGGCGCAGCCCGTTGCGGTCGCACCCGCGGCCGGCGGAACCGTGAGCCTTCCATATCTCTTGAGCGAGAGCGGCGGCAACCAGTGGCGGGTGTTTCAGGGAGGCTGGCTCCAGCAGCAGGGGAACACTCCGCTGTACAGCCAGGGGGCAATGCTGTCGATCAACGGGAATCAGATCGCGCAGAGCAATAACGAGGGGCGAATTGATCCCAAGACGGGGGAGTTGATCATCGACGGCCTGGGCGCCAACGGCCTGTCGATCACCCGGCGAATCCTGTTCAACCAGACCGAAGGATCGGTGCGTTACATCGACATTTTCAAGAACACCTTGACGCAGGAACTAACCGTCAACCTGATGATTCAGACGAATCTCAATTACGGGGTGAACACTTCGCAGATGGTCGCCGACGTCAAGAAGAAGGATCACAATATTGCCTGGATCGCGCAGACCGGGGCCGGGGCGTCGGTGGTCGAAATCTACGGCGGGCATAACGCGAAGACCGTTCCAGCGATCACCTGGCCGCAGGGAAACAACTACGCACAAGCTTCGATGCCGCTCACGCTCGCGCCGGGAAAGCAGGTCGCGCTGATGCACCTTCACGCGATCGCTGCCTCGCAGGACGCTGGCGTGGCATACGTCAACGCGATGAAGGACGCCGTACTGATGCGGAGCATTCCGCCGCAGCTTCGCCGGCTCATCGTCAACTTCATCGGGGGTGAGAATTTCGTCGGCGACGTGGAAATTCTCCGCGGTGATCTGCTCGATATTGTTGAGCTGCGCACCGGAGATCAATTCAAGGGGACGCTGAAAGAAAGCTTCTACGATCTGCAGACGGAGTACGGGCCGCTCTCGGTCCCCGTCGAACGAGTCGTTGGCCTGATCAATATTGGACGCTATCGTCCGCGCCAACTGGTCATCACCACCGACGGTCAGATTCTGGGCGGGCAGCTTCGGAAAAGCACGATCGACCTCCAGCTCTCCAGCGGGCAGTTGACCTCGATCCCGCTTTCGCAGATTACACGCATGGGGTATCGCCGGCAGACGACCGAGCCGGCAGAGTGGAACTTTGACGGCAAGGCGCTGGTCATGACCCGCGAAGGAGAACGCGTCGCAATCCAACTCCCGTCCTCATCGGTGGAAGTATTGACCCGATACGGCAAACTGGAGCTCAAGCCCGAGCAAGTCGGCGGCATCATCCTGCAGAATGAAGACAGCCCGGTTCATGAGATGCAATTGATCGACGGCAGCCGGTTCGCGGGGCTGCTCGGATCGGACGTATTCCCGGCCCAGCTTGCGATGGGCAAGAATCAGACGGTGCAGTTTCCCGTCGGCCAGATCAGTCGGATTCAGCTCGCGGGCAAAGTCGCGGAGACCGATGACATGACTGCGATGTTCCGCCTGGCCAACGACGATGTGCTGGTTGGGAAACTCCTGGGCACGTTAAAGCTCGATACGGCGTTCGACACCATTTCGGTGAACGGAGCCGAAGTGAAATCGATGGATCACCTGACGGATGGAAGCCGGGACGTGCAGGTGGTGATGTGGGACGGGGCCACGCTCAGCGGGCAAGTGGAATCGGAATCGCTGGAGTGTCAGTTGCAGTGCGGCGTGAAGATGTCGATTCCAGTGGCGCTCCTGCAGAATTACGTTCAACCGCAGCCGGCCCCTTCAGCGGAGATGTTGGACCGGATTCGGGCAGCGATCAAGGATTTGAGCGATCCTGACTGGAAGCGGCGCGATCGGGCTGCCGCGCTGCTGACGAGCATGGGCCCGGTGGTGGCGGGATCGCTGGTGGAGCTGCGGGTCAACCAGCCCGAAGAGGCCCAGCGATCAATCGACAACATCCTCAAAGAACTGGAAAAGCAGCGGCAGCAGAAGCCCGCGTCCAGCGCCGCCCCAGCGTCGAGCGTCGTGCCCGTTCCGCAAATTGGGGCGGTGATCGCCAACTGAGTCTACAGAAAAATCAGTCATTTCCGCAGTTGCAATCGAGGCGAGTCGTGACAACAATAATCGCGCTGCGGTGGACGCTTTAGTGATGTTGACAATGGGCTGCGGGTCGCGACACCGTCGCGGCAAATCGGGCGTTTCATTTCCAGGCGTTGCCGCTGACGGCAACCCCAATCAGAATGGTACAGGGGCCGCGGCTGCGTGTTTCGGCGCTGCCGTGCCACAGAGCAAATGAGAAAAGGATGCATATGAGTCGTTCGGACGACCCGCAGCGGGCACCGCGCAGGAACGGTGCGGCGCGTCGCATCGGTCACTGCGTTGCCGGACCGGCGCCGGGATAATCGAAAGCCGTTACAGAGCAAGGCCTCCCTCACCGTGCTGGACGGGCAGAACTCCGGAGACGTCTACGACGACATCCTCACGCGCGATCAGTCGTTCAGCGGCGTCTCGTTCCTGCTCCGCGATTCGCTGGCGGTCGGACAGAACTGCCGGATCACCCTGACCGGCTTCGGCAAGCCAATCACCCATTTTTGCGAAGTGATTCGCTCACGCCCCGTGAGCAACGGCCGATACGAGATGGCCGTCCAGTTCCGCGGTAATGGTTGACCGCGCCCCGTTGAAAGCGTCACGCACGCGACGGCCGCGCGCCGAAGTTTGTTATCCGTGTTTTCCGTGCGTACCGTTTCAATGAACAGCGGCGGCAGTCCCCGGAGAGGTTTTCCCCCCGCCCTTTCCAGCCGCCGGTTTTTTATTGCGCCGACGTTTAGCCTTTGATCGAACCGGGTTGCGGAGCGTCTGAAACCGCGCGATCTCCGCGCGCAGCGCCGTCACCGATTCGCTGGGAAGGGGCGAGTCGGCCAGACGCAGATTCATATGCTGCAGCGCTGCGATTGCCATGGCGGATGGAGACCGCCCCCAATTCCCATGCTCGGCATGATCGAGGCATTTGCCTGCCTCAAATGCCGTCGGTGGCGTGATGACACCGCACTCGGGACACCGCCTCATGGCCGTCTTCGTGCCGCCGGGGGGGAAGACGCGCGTGTCGTGGATGCGCCGGATTTGTGCGTCGCGTCCATCGTGGTCGACGACAGTGGTGAACTGTGCATCGACCCACGGCTCGCTGGGCGCGGTCCGCCGCAACACACGCCGCAGTCGCGCTTCGGCCAGTTTGCTCAGGCCCGCTCGTGACGACTTGGAATTCCCGATGATTGTCCGATGACCGCTCATGAATCCTCCCGAAGAGATTGGATAACGTGCGCCGCCTTGGGACGACGCTCGAGCGGGGCACGGTAGGAAAGGCGATCGGGGTGCTGCGAGTGTTACTGTGGAGGAAGAAGCCGGAAGCCAGGAGTCAGGAGTCAGAAGGGGAACGAGAAATGCGAGGTACCGAGTGGTGGCATTCCTGGTCCTTTTGGCTTGACTCCTGGCTTCTGGCTTCTCACTCCTGGCTACCGACTCCTGACTCCTGACTCCTTCCCCACAGTAAACCTCTTCATCTCCGCGCCCGGTTGCTATAAGTCAGGGCGCCTGCGTCCAGCTAAGTTGCGGTGGCGCGAGGGGATATTGATCCTGATGTAAACATTCGCGCTATACATTGGGGAGTCACACCGAAACGACCAATGAGCGAAGCATGGAACCGATGACGCTAAGCCGATTCGGACGGCGCGATCTTGCCTGGCGGCTTCGCCATGAGCGAGGGTGGACGCTGGCGCGGATCGGCCGGCGTCTGGGTGTAAAGACGGCGGCGGTCAGCAGATTGCTGCGCCGCGCGGCGCTGACGGAGCACGCATCCGCGCCGCCTGGAACGTTGGCACGGCGTCTTCCAGTCCGGCGCGTTCACGCCATGTCACTCTCGTCGGTGTTCCATGCCTGAATCGGGGCCGTGCGTATAGAAGGGAAATTACAGATGCTGCGACTGAAAATGCGAACGATGGCGATCGGCTTGCTGCTCGCTGGATGCACCTCCGGCGATCTTGCGAAACTGACGGCGGCGCGAACGGAAACGGTCGCCGCGGTTGCCAGCGCGAAGGACTCGGAAGCTGTGCTGCGGAGTCAGATCGACGCGCTCCCGGTTTCTGATCCGGTTCGCAAAACGCTTGAGCCGAAGCTGGCTGAGTTGGATTCGGCGATTGCCCGGGGAGAGCAGTATCTGCCCGTTGTCGATGGCGCGATTCAGTCGGCTCAGAGCGGCCAGATCGATCCCGCGGTTTCTGCCGCGGTCAGCGCGGTGCCGTACGGCTCGCTGGCACTGGCGGCGATCGGACTGGTGTGGGCAACGGTCAAGCACGTTCAGGCGAGCAGCGCACTCGAACAGCACGCGAAGACACAGTTGGCCTTGAAGCAGGTTGTGAGCGCGCTGGATGCAGCCGTCCCGGAACCGACACCCGCGCAAAATGGGGCAATTGCTGGTGTGCTCGACGCTGACGTAAAGGCGCGAGTCGCGGCGGTGCGGGCAATGTGAATTGGTTTTCTTCCCGGAGGACTTGCGGTGTCAGCTTCACAGCGATTGTTTGGATGGGTCACCCCCGAGCTGGCGGTGCACATCACCGTGCTCGCGGCGACGGCATCGGCGGCCTTCTGCGTGCTCAAGGCGCGGGCGGATATTTCAGATATCGAGCTGGAAGCGCTCAAGGTGCGGGTGTCCGCGGTCGAATCCGAGGCCAACCAGACCAATCTGCTGGTTGCGCAGGAGAAAGTTCGCCTCGATAATCAGGAGCAACTGCTCGATCAGACCCGCCTGACGACCGAATCAATCCGCGTGGTGCTCGAAAACGTCGCCGGCGATCTCAAGGCGATGAAAGTGATGCTCCAGCAGCGCGTCGATTGAACGCAACGCGCCAATGATTCAAAATGCGAACCGTGCTTTACCGGAGAAGCCGAAGATGAAGTTTCTAACATCCCTGGCGATGACTTTGAGCGTGACGAGCGTTGCGCTGGCCGACAATTATAACGTGCACCCCGGAGATGATGTTGCGGCAGTGGTGCGTGCGACACCCGGATTTGGTCCGATCACATTCGCGCCCGGCAACTATATGCTGACGACCAATCCCGGTGGCGCGGCAGCGACCTGGCCGACCGGGCGGCATTACATCGGCAATGGCGCGGTGCTCGCGCTCTCGGGCGGAGTGGCGCCAAACGACAATCAGGAACTGATCTCGCTGACCGGCTCCAAGGCCGTGACAGAATTCAGCGGCTTCGTCTGCACCTGCGCCCAGGTGCACTGCGAGAACGGCGTTTACAACATCCACGACAATACCTTTCGAGATGGACATCGCGGATTGTTCATCGCGGGGGTGCGAGGCTCTCACTTTGACAACAATTCCTTCTCCGGTCTCGATGCCGAGGGAATCTACGGATATCCCGGCAACAACAACTCGTACGACCGCAACACCTTTGACAACGTGTTCGAGCCGATCCATCTGTCGGCGGCATGTGATTGGACCGACATCAGCAGCAACGTCATCGTGCATGCGACGCGCATCGGCATCGAACTGCAAAAAGGGATGACGCATCTGACCATCAATAACAACTGGATCAGCGACTGGCTGCCGCACGTAACCAATAACACCGACTCGCACATGGGAATCAGCTGCGCGACCGGAAGCAGCGCAAACGGGCCGCCCTGGGCGGGTCAGGGGGCGAACATCACGATCAGCGGCAACGCGATTATTCAGAACGGGCCAAATCAGGCGCGCGATCTGTGGGCGAAATCGGCCATCGAAATCATGGGGGACGCGAATATCACCATCAGCAACAACTACGTCTGGAACTGGAGCGCGTTTGTCCTCAACGGCGCCGCGCAGCCCGGCCCGACCACCAGCGGCAACGTCGTCGTCGGGGGGCGCTGTTCGGAAAGGACAGCGTCCCATGGCCGATTGTGGATCCTAATTCCACCCTGGATCGTCTCTACAACCTCAATGATCCCGCCGCGCCGGCATGGCCCGCCAAGCCGGCGTCCATTCTGGGAACGCCGGCAACAAATCCCAGTTCACTGGTCCCGCCCGCCGTTCCGGATCCGGGATCGGCAGCGGTCGATCCTCCAACGACGAGTCCCGCGGCCCTGGCGCCCGCCCCGACGGTAACGCACACCAGCACCCTGAGCATGGATGGCAAGGTTGTCTGGCAGCAGCAGGTTTTCAGCGACGGATCAGTCAAGGCGCAGTAAGCCGGCGTTTTCCTCTCTCTGCGGCGGCTTCCTTCCGCATTCGAGGCGGTTTCAAAACCTCAGGAATTGCCCCACCACGCCGAGTCCGAGGTACTCCGAAGGCTCGGATTTTCGGACGGTCGCTCCGGGCCCTCGAAGTCCCTCAGACTCAGCGCGCGACTGTTACACGGGCTCCAGCTCACAAGACAAGACATCACATCATGACCGGAACTCCATCAACCTCCGCGCTCGCGCTTTCCAAGGCAGCAAATCTGGCCGATCTGCCCTCGGCGCAAGCCGCGCTCCGCAATGTCGGAGGAGTCAGCGCCGTCAGCCGAGCGGTCGGCTTTTACGAGCCGCTGTTTCAGACCGCCGCCTCCATGTTCAGTCTAAGCGGCGCGGCATTTTCCATTGCGAGTGGCGGCGGCCTGGTGTCGTCCGTGAATGGCACGCAGGCGTCGGGAATTATTCTTCTGCCCAAGATCAATGACGCGACCAAGCCGTGGCGGATGAACGTGCGGATGGTCTACAACGGTGACGCATCGCACAACACGCTCGTCTGCTTTCAGAATCCCAATGACACCAGTTACGGATCGTTCAACGTGGGATTCGCCGGCGGGCAGATCTATGTCGGTGTCGGCGGGGGACAGCAGATCGGCACCATCGACGGATGCGTGAATGGCCAGACCTACGATTTCTTCGCGGCCAGCGATGGGAATCAAGTCTCCGTCGGTTCCATCCCGCTCGGCCATGGCGGGATTGAAAACAACGCGAACTTTTCCTCGCACGCGGCGGCTGAGACGTTCAACACATATGCGTTGAGCTACACCAGCGGCGGTCACGCGCCGCCGTACCAGAACACGGGCCAGATTCAGATTCTGCAATCCAGCTCCGCCAATGTCATCAAGGGCATTCTGTTCAACCAGGGCGGGCTCGGCGGAGGAGCCGATCCACGATTCCAGCCGCCGTGCATCTGCCCGGTGAGCGTCACCAGGCCGGATGGGGCGATTGATAACACCGGACAAGTTTTCATCCCCGAGAGCTACACGGGAGCGTCCCAATTCGATCTCGCCCTGGTCGGGCATCCCAACGCGTCGAGCGAAAATACCGGGTTCCGCCTACTGGATCCCGATTCGGGGACGGCCTTTGCGTACCTGCGCAACAGTGGCGTTGCGATGGCGTTTGTGCGCGGCGACCCCGCCAGCTATTCGAGCAACTATGCGTCGCCCTGGGGCGCGGCCATCGGGGTTGGCGTCTGGAAGCAATTTCTTGATACGTTCCTGACCTTGCTCCCGGGGCCGGCGACGGCGCCGAGCAGCGTAAAGAATCTGCATCTGATCGGTCAAAGCATGGGTGCGCTCACCATGCTGAACTTCGCGATGAATCATGCGTCGCTCCCCGTTCGCAGCTTCTCGGGCATCTCGGGAGTCGTCAATCTGTTGGCCGCCTATACCGGCGCCAACGGCGGAACCAATTTCGCCAGCACCGTCAACGGCGCGTTTCTCACCTATTACCTGAGTCTCTCGGGAAGCAACTCCGCCAACGCGGTAACCAACACCACCTTCTGGCAGCAGATCACGCCGCCCGGCGGAATTCTTCCCAAACCGTACGCGACGTACACCAATCGAGGGACGTACAGCAGCGGGACAGCTTACAACAAGAATGATGTTGTCTCCGTGGCGGCCACAAGTTCGGGGCAGGTCGCCATCGCCGACCCAAACCTGCGGCCCGACGCGCTGAACAATTTGGCAATCGCGCTCTGGCACGGAGCCAGCGATACGCTGATTCCCACTGCCGATACCAGCGCGTTTGTCACGACGATGACCAATGAAGGCAACGTTCCGACGCTGACCAGCGTCACTGGCGGCGGTCACTTGAATGTCGCCGGGCTTTGGAACGGCGCGGGCTTGCTGGCAAACATCAATGCTGGAAATGCCAGGGCGGCGCCGACGCCGTTGGCAATCTCAATTCAGGGAGTTTCCAACAGCTCGACCGCGCCCGCCGGTATCGTCGGCGAGGAGATCGCATCGACGGTCGCATCAGGCGCGGCCGTCCCGCTGACCAGCGGAGCTGCTGCCAACGTCACCAGCATCTCACTGACGGCCGGCGATTGGCTCGTTGACGGCGTTGTCGACTATCATCCCGACACCACGACGACCACCGCATATCTGGATCATGGCATCTCCACCGCCAGCGCGACCATTGGGGCTCAGGATACGTTTGCCTCAATTCCGATCGCCATCGGAACCACCGTCGACGCCGCGATGCCGATCCCCAGCCGTCGGCTGCATCTGGCAGTGCTGACCACCGTCTATCTGGTCGCCAAAGCCGGATTCAGCGTCTCGACGCTCAGCGCATACGGTTCACTCCACGCGACGAGGCTCAGATAACATGGCTTACGAACTTACGCTTCCCCTCGACCCGGTCAGTCAGACCGGACTGACGGTCAGCGCCCTGCTTTTTGCCGGCGGGTCGCTGATCGCTACCGTCCCGCTCACCGAAGCGCCTGCCGGGATCTACAGCAATGCGGCAACGATCAGCGGCCTGGCCGCGGGTTCGTATGCCGTGAGCTTCCGGGATACTGCCAGCAGCGCCCAGTACGGCGCTGGCATGCTCCTGTGGGACGGGAGCGCCGATGCGACGCTCAGCACCGCCAGCACCTTCGACGGCGTGACGTACCGATCGCTGCTGGAAACCCTTCTCAGTGCGTTTGTCGCCGGCAGGGCGAACGTCGTGAATAACGGCGACGGCACCAGCACCATCACCCGTTACAAGCAGGACGGCGCCACCACCAAGTACAGCGTCACGTTCAAGCCAGACGGCACCGTATCCGCGTCCGCCATCCTCCATTGAACGCAGGACGGACGAAGGGAGCCCAGAGAAAATCACCAGCGGCGGTGAGTGCCATATTCTCTCCACTTGGTCCCGCATTCCCTTCGTCCCTCAGTCCCTTAGTCCCTCTCTTCACCCATGTTCCCCCACGGCATCTTCATCGAATTTCCATCCGGTTACCTCGTCGCGGCCGCTGTGCGATCCACGACCAGCGCCGCGGAAGTGCCGTTTGAAATCGGCGGCATCGCGCTGGGGCTCGCCCTGGATTGATATCGCGGAGAGTGTTGGAGGCACCAGCGCATTGAATACCATTGAATACCACTGCCCGGCTGCACGCCGCGCACCCGGCTCCTTCGGGAGCGGCGGAAGCGGCTGCGCTTTGTCACGTCTTGTCCCCTCCCCTGGTACTCCGGGGGAGGGTTAGGGTGGGGGTTTTCGCCGGCAAGTGCTCGGCGCCCCCACCCCGGCCCTCCCCCAGTACCAGGGGAGGGAGAAAGACGCTCGTGTGCGGGGGTTCTTTCACTTCCCCCAAGGTTAGTCGCGACGCGGAGCGGAGCGCGTATTCGCATTTTCGCGAACCTATGAGGATGCCGGTTCCTGTTTCCAATCCGATCGGAGCTCACATGGCCACCGCGGGCAACGGAGTTTCTCTCACGACCACGCCGACCGTTCTCTTCAACGCCGCCGGCGGCGGCGATGGCGGGGCTTGCACTACCTACATGGTCAAAAATCGCGCCTCCAGCGCAGGAAATGTGCTGGTCAACGTCGGCGGATTGCACGCTCCGACGGAGTTCGTCGGCATCGCGCCCGGCGATCCGCCGCTTTACTTCCGGCTCGGAACCAACTCCATTCTCCAGGTCACTGCCAAGAGCGACAGCACGGCGACCATCGATCACGGAATCGTCGCACGCATTTGAACGACTGGAACGCTCCTCCGCATGCAAATCGAACTTGTCGAGATCGAACGGCTTTCTGCCGATCCCGCGAACGCACGCCGCCATCCGCGTCGCAACGTCGAGGCGATCAAGAGCTCGCTCGCCCGTTTCGGCCAGCAAAAGCCGATCGTCGTGGACGCGGCGAACGTCGTCCGGGCAGGAAATGGGACACTGCTGGCAGCCCGGGAACTCGGTTGGACGCACGTCAGCGTCGTGCAGACCTCCCTCGCATCGGTGGAGGCGACCGCGTTCGCCATCGCCGACAACCGCACCGCGGAGCTGGCGGAATGGGACGATCGAACACTGGCGCAATTGCTCGAGCACGCAGAACTGGGCGACGTCGGATTCACGCCAAAGGAGATCGAGAAGTTGAACGGCGAATCTCCCGCGCCCGCCCCCGCGGCCACGGAGCAGGAGTGGACCGCGCAGTTTCAGATCGTCGTCGAATGCGGCAGCGAAGACGAACAGCAGAAGCTGTACGAACGCCTGACAACCGAAGGCTTGGCCTGCCGCCTTCTGGTGGGCTGATATTCGTGGCATGGGCGTCCCGCCGCCCATGCGGACGACATCAGAGTCAAGAGAATTCAGTTTCCCCGAAACCACCAGTTGCTCGTAATTTCAACCCAACTGACACGGGCGGGACGCCCGTGCCACGCGTGCCACGTACATGCAACTCAATCTCACAGTCGAATGTCCGGTGTACGACAGCTTTCGCGTACGGCAGGTCGCGGGATTATTCGACGTGCCGGTGGAGCAGCGCGCCTGCGAGCAATTCTCCGCGGAGGTGCCGGGGCTCGATGAGGCTTGGGATATCGGCGTGATCGTGGGCCCTTCGGGGGCTGGCAAGAGCACAATCGCACGCGCGGCGTTCGGCGAGAGTCTCTATCAGCCGGCAGCATGGCCGACCGATTGCGCGGTGATCGACTGTTTCGGCACGCTGCCGATCAAACTCATCACGCGTGTCCTGACTGCCGTCGGCCTCAGCAGCGCGCCGGCGTGGCTCAAGCCGCATGCGGTGCTGAGTAACGGCGAGAAGTTCCGCTGCGAATTGGCGCGGCGCTTCTGCTCGGCGGCCCGCTGGTGGTGTTCGACGAGTTCAGCAGCGTTGTGGATCGGACGGTTGCGAAGATCGCTTCTGCCGCGACGTCAAAAGCGATTCGCTTTCGGCCGGCGCTCGGTATCGCCAGGCGGCTCGTCGCGGTGACTTGTCACCATGATGTCGTCGATTGGCTGGAGCCAAATTGGGTGCTGGACATGGCGAGCCGGACGCTCGCAAGGGGGCGGCTTCGGCGGCCGCGCATCGAATTGTGCTGCGGTCGGACGGACCAATCACTCTGGCCGATCTTCAAGCATCATCATTATCTAAGCGGCAATCTGCACCGGTCGGCTGCTTGTTACGTCGGATCCGTCCAGGGGCGTCCGGCGGTGTTTACCGCGGTGCTGGCCCATCCGCATGCGATTCGCCCGGGGTGGCGCGAGCATCGCACCGTCTGTCTCCCCGATTTCCAGGGCATTGGGATCGGCAACGCGATGAGCGAATTTGTCGCCAGTCTCTACGTCGCGACCGGCCGGCCCTATTTCAGCACCACGTCGCATCCCGGAATGATCGCCCACAGAATGCGATCGCCGTTGTGGCGCATGCGCCGCGGCCCGGGGATCGCCGCGAGCCTTGGCAGAACCAGTCGCACGCCAGGGATGCGACGCACTGCCGGTTCTGCGCGGATCACCGCGGGATTCGAGTATGTAGGGCCGCCGCGGCTAAAGGAAGCTATCGCGTTTGGAGCGGTTGCGATCGTGAAATGAATGGAGCCTCCTCAGCAGCGAGTTCCCGGGTCCGCAGCCGAAGAATCCGATCAGAGCAAGAGATGCTGTAGCCCCCAAGATCGCCGGAGAATCAGTGCGGAACTGACCGCGCGGGCGGAGAAGTCGCTCTCGGTCTTCATTCGCCAGGCGTGGCATGTTCTCGAACCGGCGACGGATTTCGTTCCCGGCTGGCACCTCGACGCGATCGCCGAGCATCTTGAGGGCGTGACGCGCGGGCAGATTCGCAACCTGTTGGTCAATCTTCCCCCGCGTCACTGCAAAAGCCTGTCGATCTGCGTCTTCTGGCCGGTGTGGGAATGGATTGCGCATCCGCATCGGCGCTGGCTGTTCAGCGCTTACGCGCTGTCGCTGTCGGTTCGCGATTCGCTCAAGTGCCGCCGATTGATTCAATCGCCCTGGTTTCAACATCGCTGGCAGGATCGCTTTCAGATCAGGAAAGACCAGCATGCGAAAGGACGGTTTGAAAATGATTGCGGCGGGCATCGCATCGCCACGAGCGTTGGAGGCGCCGCGACCGGAGAAGGGGGCGATCGCGTCATCGTTGACGATCCGCATCGCATCAATCAGCGGGAGAGCAACGCCGCCCGCGAGGCGGCGCTGATCTGGTGGGATCAGACGATGAGCACCCGCCTCAACGACCCGCGAACCGGCGCCCGCGTGATCGTCATGCAGCGCCTGCACGAGGCCGACTTGAGCGGGCACGTGCTCAAGCAGGGCGGCTATGAGCATCTTCTGCTGCCGGCCGAGTTTGAAAGCGATCGGCGTTGCGTTACGTCGATCGGCTGGACCGACCCGCGGGCAAGCGACGGCGAACTGCTCTGGCCGGCCCGCGTCGGGCCGGCGCAGATCGCGGACACGAAACTGCGGCTGGGGCCGGAGGGTTATTGCGGGCAGTTTCAGCAGCGCCCGACGCCGGCGGGAGGCGGGCGGTTTCGCTCTGAATGGTTTCGCTACTATCGCAAGGTTGCCGCCAATGAGATTGTAATTTCTTACGAACTGTGCATGCCCGAGGGAAAGACCCGGCGAGTGGCCGCGGACGCATGCCGGCGGTTTGCCGTGATGGACCCGGCCGGGGCGGAAGCGGGCGGCGACAGCCGGCCTTGTTACACAGTCATCCAGGTGTGGGACGTCACTCCGGAAAATGAACTGGTTCTGGTCCATCAGTTTCGCGGGCAGGTGCAGACACCCACGGCGGCAGAGACCGCGATCAGGCTTTTCAAGGAGTTCCATGTTGACTTCATCGCCGTGGAGAAGGACGGCATCGGCCTGGGAATCGTGCAGACGCTGAAGCGAAGCGGTGTGACGGTGAAGCCGATCAAGGCCAGGGGAAGCAAAGCCGCCCGCAGCGAAACCGCCGAGATCCGAATGGCCAATGGACAGATTTACTTCCCGCGCGAAGCGGCATTTCTCTTCGCACTCGAGCAGGAGCTGCTGCTGTTCCCCCGCGGGCAATACGCGGATCAGGTGGACGCGCTGGCGTATGCCGCGATGGAAGTGCAGCGAATGGATGTATCCGCGGCGTCAAGCTCTGAAACTTGAGTCCCGTTCCGCGTGGCACGGGCGTCCCGCCCGTGTTGGGTGCATCAGAAGTAGATGCACTCAGATTTGGCGATGCGGAATTCCAGGCTGCCTCTCCCACCACGTCGCTAACGCGGGCGGGACGCCCGTGCCACGGGAAAGGTTCATAGACCACTATGTTTGAACCGATTTATAGTCTGACGCTTGCTCCGCTGGGGGATGGGACGTACGTAAAGGCGCCGCCGACGGGCGGGGCGGAGTCGTGGTTTGATCTGCTGCCGCTGGGCGCGCAGTACACGGATGCGTTCCGCAAGAACCGCGCGCCGCTGCCGCGCGAGCTGGTTCAGCAACTGATCGGTACCGCGTATGCGTGTGCCACGCTGAACGCGGACATGGTCGCGTCAACGCGGCTGCGGCTGTATGTCCGCACGCGTCCCGGCGAACCGACGGCCAAGGAATATCTCCGTCCGGTGGCGCTCAATCGCAAAACGCTGCAGCGCCTCAAGGACGATCCGGGAGTGGCGCACTACGTCGCGGGCGACACGCTGGTTGAAGAGGTCACCGATCATCCGCTGCTGGAGTTGCTCAAACGGCCCAATCCCGATCCCGACATCGGCGGGCTGTGCGGATTTGATCTGCGGTGGATGACTCAGCTCTATCTGGAGTCAGTCGGCCGGGCGTATTGGCTGATCGAGCGGGACGGACTGGGCGTTCCCAGGCAACTCTGGCTCCTGCGCCCGCACCTGGTCCGCGAGATCGGCGACCCATCCGGGCAACGCCTGCTTCTCGCGTACGAATATGGCGGAGGCACTGGCGCACGGTACCAGCCGGGCGATGTGATCAAGTTTCACTTTCCCGATCCCGACCATCCCTATTACGGCGGATACTCGCCGCTGATGGCGTCGATCGAAAAGATCCGCATCACCCGCAAGGAGGACGCGCACATCAACGCGATGCTGGACAACATGGGCCGGCCCGACGTGGTCTGGTCGCCAAAAGGGGACAGTGAAGGAGGCGGCATCGGATCGGCCGAGGCGCAGCGGGTGCGAAGCGCGTTCAAGGCCTCCTTCTCACAGGCGGGACGCGGGGGGCTGCTGGTCAGCGAATTTCCCGGAACCCTGCAGCCGCTGCAGTGGGCGCCGCAGGACATCGTCGAGATCGAGCGCGCCCGCTCGATCAAAACGGACATCTGCAACGTCTTTGGAGTTCCCGACGCGAAGCTCGAGCGCAACGCCGCCAATCTCGCGGCGGCGCGCACCGCGGACTACGCGCACTCGAAAGATGCCGGCATTCCGAGATGCCTGCGGAACGAGGAGACGCTCAACGCCCGGCTGCTGCCGATGTTCGATCCGAGCGGCCGGCTGTTCGTCGCCTACGACAGCCCGGTGCGCGAGGATGAAGCATTTCTCTTCGAGCAATCCCGCGCTGCGGCCGCGAGCGGCGCGCTGACGCGCAACGAAATTCGCGCCAGCCTCGGTTTGAGCCCGGTGCCGTGGGGAGATCAGCCGCTGGCGCCGGCCGATATGGTGGCCGTCGATGGCGCGGGCAAGCCACTCGTGCCCGAGTAAAAGCCCGTATTCGTCCACCCCGCGCCGAGTCTGAGGTACTCCGAAGGCTCGGATCGCGCGCAGAAATCCGAGCCTTCGGAGTACCTCAGACTCGGCGCGGAGGGATGACTTTTATCGCTTTTGTCTATCAGAGAGATTGGCATGAAACACAAGATGAACGGTCCGATCGTTGAAGGCCCTGGCGGCCATCAGATGCCTGAGGGCACTGCCCGGCGCATCGAAGAATTGGCCGGCAATCTGCCGAAGGATTTCGTCTATCGGCGGATTGCGCAAGAGCGACGAGTTTCGCCTCGATCCCGGCGAGCGGACCGACGTGAGCGTGATCACCACCGACGCGCTCGACCACGACGGAGAAGTCGTGCTGCCCGGCGGCATCGACTGGTCGGGTTACAACCGCGTGGTGACCTTTGCCCATCGCTACGACCAGCTTCCAGTGGGAAGCAACTGGTGGATGCGCAGCCGAGGCAACGGGCTGATTGCCAAGACGCACTATCCCCCCAGGCCCGCCGATTGGGGTGAGGGCGCGCCGTGGCTTCCGTCCGCGGTGCTGCATTTGATGCAGCAGCCGGTGGCGACGTGCACGGGGAAAAGCATCGGCTTCCTCCCATTGAGCATTCGCGAAGCGACGGCCGAGGAGCGGCAACGCCGGCCGGAACTGGCAGGCGTCCCGATCATCGACAAGGCGGCGGGGCTGGAATATGCGGTCGCTCCGGTGCCGTGCAATCCCGAAGCGCAGATGCAGGCGGTTGCGAAGGGCCGCGAGATCGGTCTGATCGACGAGCCACTGGCGACGTTGCTTTTGGAGATGTCGGCGGTGCAGAAGAGCCCGCAACCGCCGGCGCAAGGGGAAGTCACTCCTCAAGAGATCATCGAAGAAGAGAGCGGAGCATTTGTTCGCTCCGCCACGCTGCGCACGGCATTGGAGCGTCAACTGGCGCGCCTTCAGCCGGAGGTTGCGCAGCAGGTTCGTCAGCAAATCAGAGATGTGTTTTGCGCGGCAACGGGCCGCGTCTGCTAAGGCTGTTGGCGGCGTCAGGAAGACTCGCCGGGGAATGCAGGCTCGATCGCATCGGGCTGGAGCATTCAGGCCTGGGTCATCTGGAGATGCCAGGCAGCCGATTCGTCCAAAACCTACGGAGCGCAGTCCTGTCTGCGCAATGTCAGTAGGGCGGGATTCATCCCGCCGTCCCGCGGAGCGAAATGACGGCGGGATGAATCCCGCCCTACTGAATGCGGCATTGTCTGAAAGCGGTGCTGCGAAAACCTGCAACCCGCAGTTGGCGATCGTTCGCCGACTGCATTGGAGACAACCATGATGTGGATCAAGTATTTGAAAGCCGTGAAGGGGCATCCTGCCGGGGAGATCGTGCAGATTGAAGAGGACGCCGGCAATGCGCTCATCGATGCCGAGGTGGCCTCGCAAGCCGAAGCGCCGGCGGAGATCGCCGCGGCGGCAACAGAGCTGAAGGGGACGCTCTCGCAGTTCGTCCAGAGCGCAGTGGCCGAGGGTTTCGCGGAGCTGCGCAAGGATCTTCGCCGGCGCGGCGTACGGGGATTCCGCAGGCGAGCGATCCTGACTCGCCGGCGTTTGAAGTGCCGGCGACGGCCAAGCGGTACAGTTCGCTGCGCAATTTCACGGGGAAGAACGCCGACGAGCGCGCCTATCGGTTTGGAATGTTTTGCCTGGGGGTCTACGGCAAGAAGACCGCTGTCGATTTCTGTCAGAAGCAGGGAATTCCGCTCGTCGATGACGTGCACGCCAAGACCCAGCGGGAGAACGTCAACACCAGCAGCGGTTTCCTGGTGCCCGATGAGTTCCAGAACGACCTGATCGATCTGCGCGAGAAGTTTGGCGTGTTTCGCCAGAACGCGAAGATCGTCCCGATGGCTTCCGACACCCGCTCCGATCCGCGCCGAGTCAACGGCGTGACCGCCTACTTCGTCGGCGAAAGCACCGCGGCCACGCTCGCGGACAAGACCTGGGACCGCGTGCGGATGACGGCCAAGAAGCTGATGGTTCTGACCAAGTACAGCAACGAGCTGAATGAAGACGCCGTGCTGAACATCGGCGACGACCTGGCCGGCGAAATCGCCTATGCGTTTGCGCTCAAGGAAGATCAGTGCGGCTTCACCGGCGACGGCACCAGCACGTATGGAGGCATCGTCGGCGTCACCAACGCGCTGCTCAATGTGTTTCCCGGCACGCCCGCCAATGTCAGCGGCCTCATCACCGCCAGCGGCACCGGGTATGGCAGCGGCTATGGGTCGATCGCGCTGTCGGATTTCAACCGCGTGGTCGGCTCTCTGCCGGAATACGCCGACGTCCCCGGAGAGACCAGTTGGTACTGCTCCAAGTTTTTCTGGGGTTCGGTGATGCAGAAGCTCGCCACCGCGGCGGGCGGCAATCGCATCGCCGAGATTGAAAACGGCGCGCTGGTCAAGACGTTCCTGGGATACCCCGTGATCGTCTCGCAGGTGATGCCCAAGACCTCGGCCGTCAATCAGGTCGCATGCCTCTTCGGCAACCTGCGCATGGCCGCGAGTCTTGGCGATCGTCGCCTGACGACGATTCAGATGAGCGAACACGCGCTGAACGCCTTCGAGCAGGACGAGATCGTCATCCGCGGGACGGAGCGCTTCGACATCGTGGTGCACGACGTCGGCGATTCAATCGCCGGCCAGGGAACTCCCAAGAGCGCTTCGGCTGGCAACGTTGCCGGGCCGATTGTGGGCCTGGTCACCGCCGCCTCGTAACACGGGTTTCCAACCCGTGCCGGCGACGCGGGAGTCAGAGCGGCGTTGCATGCAAAAAGCGCCGCTCTGATTCTCTTACTTCTCAAAAGAAAGACACGGGTTAGAAACCCGTGGTACCTACATGATTACCGCAACCACCAGCAAGGACGTGGCCTGCATTTTTCCGCAGGCCCGTCTCAACAACGCTTCCTTCACGGTCACGAGCGTCGACCGGAGGAATTTCGATTATGCGACGCTCGAAGTCACACTGGGCGCCACCGACGTGGGGCTGACCACCTTTAAGCTCCAGGAGAGCGACGATAACAGCACATGGACGGATGTCGCCGGCGGCGATTTCTCGGTCAGCGGCACGCTGCCGTCATCGTCCAACAGCAACACGCTGTGGGCATGGGACATCGATCTCCGCAGCCGCAAGCGCTATCTCCGGCCGGCGATTACCGTTGGGAACGGAACCGCCGGCGCTTTCCTCGCCGCCAAGTTCAAGCTCTTCCGCGCGGAGCAGATGCCGTACAACGCCGCCTCCCGGAATCTTGCGGGAGTGCTGGCGGTCTAAGCCGCGCCCTCATCGGCCACCGGGGTCGCGGCGGTACATGCCTCCGCGGCCCCGGGTCCGGCTGATAGCGAGGCGTTCTCTAGTTTCGGCGCGGGTGTGCCTCCATGCGAGATGCGTCGCTGTGGCACGGGCATCCTGCCCGTGTAAAGTGCATCAGAAGTAATGAATATCGGAATCTTACGAACTGCCTCGTTTCTTTTCCCACCGTGCCGCTCGCATGGGCAAGATGCCCGTGCCACGGGGACGATGTCGCAGCCGCAGCCCTAGGAGCTCGAAGCCCGACGGAGGTCGAGCGTGCGGGTTTGTCGGATGATGATTCCCTCTGGCGTCACAGGAGCTTCCCGCACTCCGGGCATCGATCGGGACTCGCGCGGAGGTCGTAGCCGCAAGTCGGACAGTAACCCGACTCAAGCGTCCGTTGTCGCCTCTCCTCCATGCGTCGTGGAATCGTCAAAAGACCCGCGACCACAAGTGTGACAATCGAAAAGAGTAAGATGGTTGCCGGTTCAGAGATCAGAAACAAGATGATCGCGACGGATGTGCAGTAGAAAAGAACGCGGCCTGGCAGTTCGAGTTCGGCGAGATGCGTTGGCCGGTGCTGGACCCGCAACGGCCTTTGACGCGGCGATCGCATGCCCCACGTCCACGCGCCGAGGCTCGGGATCGCGGCAAAAACCAGAATCCATGTTATTGCACCGATGTTGAACAGATACGTCGGCCATCGGCATAGCCAGACTCCATCGTAGTCGGTTTCGATGAACCACTGGTGATGCCAGCCGCGATCTCCCAGGAAATGGCAGCGACCTTCCGGCCAACCGCACAGAAACATGACGGTAAGCATCATCACGCCGAGCAACAGCGATAGTGCCGACAGGATGGTGAAGAGCTGTCGTCTCATCGAGTCGCGCTCTGGCGCTGCGTCCCGCATTCTGGGCAGCGGCCGGGACTCGCGCGGAGGTCGTAGCGGCAGACGGGGCATACCCCAGCTCTCGGCCGTCGCTTGGATAGGACGCTCACGACGGCCGCAATCAGAAAGAACAGGGTGTAGCCTGCCGCCAATGCCCTCCCCAGCGGCCGAATAACGTGCTCATGACGTTCAGACCGGAGCGCCGTGTCATCCAGCGCCGCCCAGCCCCATAATAGAAGTGCAGGCAACAGTAGAATCACCACGAATCGAACGTTTCGTGGTCCACGCATCAGGTTGAAGAGGCTGCGTTTCACCGGTTCCCTTTCTGCCGCGTGTGACTCGAAATCCAGACAAGTCCCCTCAAGACGCAAAGTCCGAGTGACAATGTCGCGAGACTATTGAACGGGAGAAGCTTCACTGGATCGGCGGTTGCGATGTTTGGGCGGCGTGGTAGGCGATCACGCATACGCCGCCAGCGACCTGATCATAGACCATTCATCGTGGCACGGGCATCCTGCCCGTGTAAAAGTGCATCAGTCGTAAAAAGATCTGAATCATAAAAAATACCACGCGTTTTCTCCCACCGTGTCGCCCGCACGGGCAAGATGCCCGTGCCACGGGGACGCGGTGCAGGAGCTTTGCTTATGTCACTTCCTGATCTCATTACCACCGATCGCGCGGTGCAAACTTCGGCAGTGGCGGCGCTATAAAGCGACTCACCGGACTATCTGGCGTCGCCGATTACGGCGCCAGCGACATGATCCGCCGGCGGCGCAATCACGATTTCCGGGGAGGATCACTGATCCTCGTTAAATGCGATCATATCCCGCCGTGGCAGTTCCACTCCGTCGGCCGTTCGCGATTACCTTCGGGGTCATGGTGCCGCATTCGGGACAGCGATTGGGGGTAGCGCGGAGGTCGTAGCCGCAATGCCTGCAAGTTCCATAGGGCGTCGGTCGGGGCCGTGCGAAGAACCGCATCGCGATGGTGAACAGGAAGAAGAAGCCGGCTGCCGCAAAAAACAGGAAAGCGGCTGACGGGGAACTGGACGGTCCGTCGGGGCTCAAGTCGATCAACGACAGTCCGCCGAGCAACAGGCACAGAAAACACAGCCCGATCGAGAACGCAAGAAGAATCGCAAGAGCGAGGTAACGCACACACTTATTATACCTTGAGACGGTCGAGGATTTCCTATCACCAATTTGCAAGATGGGCAGATGCCCCACCAGCCGTCACTTGTCCGGCTTCGTCAACTGAAGACTGAACACTGAAAACGGAAGACTGAACTTTGCTTTAACGCTCAAAAGCTTCGGGCGTGAGCATGCCGTCGACACGCACAGTCTGCCTGGAGAAAACTAAATGTCCCTTCCCGATCTGATCACTACCGATCGCGCGGTGCAGAACACGGCTCTCGCCGCGTTGCAGGCGAGTTCGCCGGATTACCTGGCGTCGCTGATCACGGCGGCGAGCGACACCATCCGGCGACGGTGCAATCGCGATTTCGTGCAGAACTCTTACTCGGAGTATTACTCGGGCGGCGTCTATCGCAATGCGCCGATCCGTCTGCGGCAGTTTCCGGTGCTGGAGGTGACGCGGGTGGCGGGACATCCGCAGCCGGCCCTGCGTGTCTGGAATGGCGACAGCGCCACCAACCAGCGGGCGACGGTGGAAACGACAAACAGCGGTCTGACGCTCCTGCGCGTTGCCTCAGGGGTCGCGAGCAGCGTCAGTCTCGCATACGCAACGTACGTGACGATCGGAGCATTGGCAGCGGCAATCAATGCGCTGGGAGCCGGTTGGTCGGCGGCGGTTCAGCCGCAGGGGATTACCGGGGATTTCTCCAAATGGCCGTCAGCGGATTTCAAGCCATCGCAGGGAGCGGCAAGTGTGCTGGGCGGCGGGGCGTGCCTCGAGGTGTACAGTGAAGCTCTTCAGCCGGTGAATGCCTGGCCCGGCGACGCGGGCGACGAGGGAAGCTCCTGGGGATCCGCCGGCTGGCGGCTCGACGATGAGACCGGCGAATTGTTCGGCATCTTCCCGCGCGGGCAACTGAACATCCGTATCGATTACACCGCCGGCTTCACGACCGTGCCGCAGCCGATCCAGGAGGCGACGGTGCAACTCGTGCAGGATCTGTATCAGGCCAGCCTTGTGAACAACACGCTGAAGAAAGCGACGCTGGGCGCCAGCAGCGTCGAACTCAAGACGGAAACCGCCAGTTCGCAGATGTCCGGAAAAGTGCAGGCCCTGACCGCCCCATACATCGATCACAGCAAGATGATCAACTGGTAACACGGGTTTCCAACCCGTGCGAATTGCCGGGGGAAGTAGCTGATCCTGCAGGGTGGGTGTGCTCGCCCACCGAGTTGTTCTCGCAATTGTCGCTGTCCAAAACGGTGGGCGAGTACACCCACCGTACGAAACAAAACTGTAGTACCAAACGATTGGAATTGAATGTCGATGAGCGTGTTACTCGATCAATCTCTCTCATTGCAACGGCAGACGATTTCGCGGGACGGCAGCGGAGCGGCCGTTCGGACGTTTGCGACGGTCCTCGCGAATGTCGCGTGTGCAGTCTCTCCCGCGGGCGCGTCGGTTGTCTCCGACTACGCGCGACGCGATGTGATTGTCACCTATCACGTTTTCACCAACTCCGATCTCGATACGCTCGTTGCCGGTGGAGCAAAGCTGGGGGATCGATTGACGGACGGCACCAGGGTCTATCTCGTCAAGGCGGTCAAGAAATCTGCCAACAGTATTGTCAGTGCTGAGGCGTTGTATCAGTTGGATTGTGAATTGATTGATTGAAGGGGAAGGCACGAAGGCACGGAGGCACGAAGGGGAGGAGTCGCTACGGCGACAGTGTTGCGCTTTGTTAGACAAGCAATTGGAGAGACTCGCGGCCTCAGCCGCGTCATTCCCTTCGTGCCTTCGTGCCTACGTGCCTTCGTGCCTTTCTTACGCTTTCCCTTCTAACCAACGAGAACTCCTATGTCCGCATTTTTCTGGTCAAGCATCTCCTCCACCGATCCGACGGTGGGCGCGAATTGGACGAAGTCGGATGGAACGACGGGAACAGCGCCGGGCAATGGCGACGATGTCTATGTCCAGGCCATCGCCGGACTTTCGCTGGCGTCAATCGGCGCCGTTGATATGTCGGCGGTGACGCTGAACAGTATGACGATCAGCCAGACCTTCGCTGGAACGATCGGCACCACGGGTACGACCGGCACGTTTGGTTACTGGAAAATCGGCACCGCAACCTGGACGATCGGTACGCCATCGTCTGATGGCTCGACCGCCGGCGGCTCGGGACGCATCAAGATTGACTTCGGCGCGGCGGTGTTCGTCGGGACGGTATTGAACGTTGGAACTTCCATCGACAGCGGGCTTGAGCCGTTGCGGATCAAGGGCAGCAATGCGTCGAACCGGCTGATCGTGCTCGGCGGACGCGTTGGCGTGGCGACGAATCTACCGGGGGAAACTGCGACGATCAGCGAGGTCGATGCGAGCGGATCGAGCGCGGTTGTGGATTTGGGTGCGGGCGTCGCGTGGACGACGGCCACCGTTGCCGCGGGCGCGACGCTTTCAACTGCCAGCGGCAGCTCCGGGTCGTTGTCGGTGTCGAGCGGTTCGACCGCGGTGACACGCGGATCGTCGGCAATTGCCACGATCAATGCGGGCGGCGCCATCACGTTGAGTCATCGGCCCAGCTCCGGAGCCGCGATCACGACGCTCAACATTTTCCCAACGGGAACCGCCGACTTTTCGCAGAATCCGCTGGGGGTGATCGTCACGACAGTCAATCATCACGCCGGCGGGGTGCTCGCGTTCGACCCGGCTGATCCGGGACAGTTAACGATTGGGACGCACAACCTGGTGAACGCCGGGACGCTGACCGCTTCTTAGAATTCAAGTGAGGGTTCAGGGTGTCAGGGTTCAGGTGAATGCAATGAATACTGACCCGGTCAGATTCCCCGTCTTCACTGAACCCTGAACCCTGAACACTGAACACTGAACCGGCCCCTGCTGATTAAAATGCTTCCCCTCCTCAATGCCATCTATGCGAAATTTATTGCCGACGCTGCGCTGGTCGCGGCATTCCCCGGCGGCCTGTACCGCGATCGCGCGCCCGAAGGTACCACGATGCCATACGTCGTCTCGCGTATCGTCGCATCCAAGGTCTCTTACGCGTATGGCGGACCATACCGAACCGACACCGAGCTTCGGTTCAGCGCCTACGGCATCGGTCACGACGCCATCGGGAGCGACATGCAGACGCTGCTGGGGAGTTTTGACGACGCGCTGCTGACGCTGTCCAGCGGAACCAATGACAGCGTCACGCGGTGCGGGGAGCCGACGCCGTTGCTGCATCGACACGATGCCGCCGGCAACGATGTGTGGGAATGGTCGGTCACATATACGTACAGCGTCTCGTAGCTCGTCGCTCGTGACACGGATTTCTAACCCGTGCGAGATCCGCCAAATAGCGGAAACCGATGTCTGCTGACTAAGAGTTCACTGCTCCCGTGCCATCCGCACGGGTTGGAAACCCGATGGTACAAATCACCGAAGATCTCGTTCTGGGCGCAAAGTTCCTCTACACGCGGCAGGGCGGACTGCTCATTCGCGTGTTCGACGTTTCCGGTCTGTTGCCGGGGAAAGATACGCTGGCGCAAGCCGCCACGGCGGCGGACGGGACCAGCGGCGCGCGGATTCCGCGCTATGGCGACGCGCATCCTGCGGTGTACGGGCTGTATGTGATCGCGCTGGAAGCGGAGCCGATTCAGAATTCCCGAACTGCCGCGCGAGTGACGGTGCGCTACGGCTCGCCGGAATTGGGGCCGGTGCCGAACGCGGTGCAGATCACGGTGACGGGGTCAACGGCGCGGAAGCTGACGAGCCTGAATCCGGACGGCACTCCGATGCTGGTGAAATACACCGACCCGGCTGGCAACGTGCTGCAGGATCGGCTGCAGGTGCCGGTCTTGTCGCCGAACACGGTGCTGCAGTTCACTCGGCTCGAGCCGACCAGTCCGTTGCGGCTGTCCACCAAGTTCCGGCGGTGCGTGAATGCGACCGCATGGCAGGGAGGCGCGGCGAAAACATGGCTTTGCCGATCGATCGACGGAAAGAGCCAGGCGAATCTGTCGCGATACGAAGTGCGCGATGTCTTCGAGTACGACCCGGACGGCTGGACGCGGCTGGAATATTTCGTCGATCGCTATTCGGGGAAGATTCCCGACGACGTGCAGGTCAGCCCGAACAACGACAAGGGAGTTGCGAAGATTCTTCCCTACGCGACGCGGGACTTTGCGCAGCTGGGATTGCCGAGCGCGTTGTAGAGGGGCAGAGTTGCAAATTGCAAAACGAGGATTGCAAATTGCAAAATTGGAGGCACCCCGGGCGAACGCTGCCCACGAAACGCAAGCCCGTGCCACCGGCACCTTCCCCGTGGCACGGGCTTCCAGCCCGTGTAAAGTGCATTAAGAGTAGTACAGATCACCGTTAGCCTTGTCCACGTCTCCTCTCCCGCCAAGCAACTGACATGGGCTGGAAGCCCATGCCACGGGGACGCGAATATTCAGCTATTCATGTGCGACGAATTGCAGTGCGCGAAGTGCTCATGCGCACCCCGGGAAGCACATTTCGATGCGAGATTCAGAACTCGAAACATTTCACGATCCGGATCAGGAATCTGGATCACTGTTGGCGCAACTGGCGGACGTCTACGCGGAGGCGATTGGCGATTCCGCGCAGGGACGGTCTCGGCCGGCGTTTGCGGAGCAGTTTTTGGGCGTCATCCGGGCGGGACCATGTGGTAGCACATCCGGGTCGAATTACAGCGACGCGCGGTATTACATCGATCGCGCCACGCCGGGCAATATGGGTCAGACGCAATTGCTCAGCGCGGGCGCCGATACGATTCCGGGAATCGCGCAATGCCTGGTTGCGACGAACCTCGCGGAGGTGAGCGGCAAGACGCATTTGCTGCCGGCGGGGACGCTGGTGCAGGTGGTTGGCTTTTATTCGAGGTCGTCGCCGCCTGCGAAGCTATATGTTTTCAACACGCCGCCGACACCGGTCGTCGTCGTGAAGCTCACTGGCGCCGCAGCCGGGGCGGGAGAATACAACGGTCGCATTCTTGGAGGCACAAGCTCCGCTTCTCCCGCGACGGCATTGAGCATGCCCGCCGGGATGACGACCCCGGCCGCGGACAATGCGCTGGTGCTCAACGTTGAAGAGGACGCCGTGTCGGGTCACCGGCTCAAGACGAACACGTTTGCCTTGGGTTGTGTGGTCGGCATGACGACCGAAGCAACCCCGCGTTGGATTGTGATGGTGCGGGGCGGCTATGGCGAAACGACCTTTCCCGCCACCCTCGGCGACGGCACCGGCGGCGCGCTTTCCGCTGATTCAGCAAGCTGGAGCAAGGCCGGCAGCGGCACGCCGATCAATCTATGGATTCAGACCCGCACGTTCTGGGACACCAGCGGCGCGGTCCTCTATGCCTATCTCCGCGAGCTTTCGCTGGACGCGCGCGGCTTGCTGATCGCCGTCTCCGGCGAAACACGCATCACCGTCGATACCACGCAATCCTGTCCATGAGCAGTCATCTTCATCACGGCGCCGGTGGCCATCTCCTGCACGACGGCGCCGGCCATCTCGTCAACGCGTGCGCGACAGGCTCCGCGAACTGCCCCGGCGGTTGCGGCTCGCCGTGCGCGGCGACGTATCACCTGACCGTCAGCGGGCTGGGCTCGCCGGGACCCGCATGCTGCCTTGCCGGTCTTAACGGAACCTTCACCCTCACGCGGATCGGCACGGACTGCCAATGGACCACCGGCATCATGTTCCTGCCGGGCGGCTGTTCCTTTGGATGGCAAGTCTTCTGCTCGCTCATTGACTGCCACAACACGACCGGCGCCATGCGCTGGGTCGTGCAGCTTTACGGGGCGATCACCTTCGTCTGGGCTGAGGTGATTTCGAACGCGATCTGCCCGCCGGCGGGGAGTTATTCGATCTGCGCGAATCCGTGCTCGGGGGGGACGGGAGCATCAGTCGTGCTGAGTGCGTGAATTGCGGGTTTACTCGTGCAGGGGAAACGCGGCCCTTCGGGCGGCCGCGATACGGCTGAATCATGTCGAGAATCTTTGCGCATAACATCATGATCTGTCACGCGTGCCCGTTTCGTCAGACTGATTGCATGGGAGGTTGCGTCTGCCTGAAGGACGGGCGCGACATCATCGAGCATGCGCAGGCGCACGCATGTCCCGAGGAGCGTTTTGCTCAGCGTGGGTTTGGCGATTCCGTTGCATGGATGCTGCACCGATCGGGAGTTCGCCGCCTGGTTGAACTCTATCGCCAGCAGACGGCCTGGCAGCGTATCAGCGAGTCAGTCCCGGATTGCGGCTGTGCCAGGCGACGGGAGAAACTGAACCGGCGGTTTGTTTATCGCTGATCGGGCCCGCGATCTGTTCCAAACTTGTCGGCGACCTTGGGAATTGGTGGCATTCAGGAGAGCGTAACCGCTAACGCGTTGAGAAAACGCAGGTGCACTGACGAATCGCCTGGCGCGCACATGCAACGGAAATGTAATTTTGGGAATATTTGCGTAAAATACCAGTAACGAGGGAAACGGTTTGGGCAGGGGGGAGCGGAGAGAAGGTCAATGCAGCTGGACTTTCGACCTTGGGTCATTCGAGTCTTGATAGCGTTGCTGGCATTCGCGGCTTCAAGTCTGCCGCCGGCACGCGCGGCAACGCCGCAGCAGATTAACGATGCTGTTGCCAAGGGTGTGAAGTACCTCTACTCGGTCCAAAAGAAGGACGGCAGCTGGGAAACCGAACCGCCCGATCCGGCAGGACTGAATTCCAACGGAGGTTTCAGCGCTACGTCCCGCTATGGCGGGCATACCGCGATCGCGACCTACGCGCTGCTCGCCGCCGGGGAGAAGACCAAAGACAATCTGCCGCTCCAGAATGCGGTGAAATGGTTGACCAAGGCGGATCTTCACGGCACCTATGCGGTGGCGCTGCGGGCGCAGGTGTGGCTGCTGATTGGCGAATCTCCATCACGCAACGCGGCCAGGGACGCGGATGCGCAGTTCCTCCTCAACAGCGTGATCCAGAAGGGGGCCAATGCGGGCTTCTATGGGTACAACTACGGCGTGCCGGGGCAGAAGCCGCCCGTCGTGGCGTTTGGCGAGGGGGGACCGGCCAGCAGTTACTCATACGACCGGAGCAACAGTCAGTACGGCGTGCTGGGCGTCTGGGCGGCCGAGCAGGCAGGCGCCGACATCCCGGAGAAATACTGGGACGTTGTCGACAAGGGGTGGCGGCGCGCGCAGCAGCATGACGGCGGTTGGAACTATCGATCGACCGCCACCGACTCCGTCACCGCGACGCCGACGATGACTTGCGCCGGCGTTGCATCCCTGTTTATCACGCAGGATTATCTGCTGCGGCTGAAAAAATGGGACCCATGCTTGGGCGGAGCGCCGGACATCAATATTGAGAACGGCCTCATTTTCGTCGAGAAGCACATCGACGAGCTGTTGGGCGGCACGAACTATTATGGAATGTACGGGGTGGAGCGGATCGCCACCGCAAGCGGGCGGCGCGTATTTCGGGACGGTCGACTGGTTTCGCATCGGCGCCGACAACGCCGTGCAGCAGCAGAAGAAAACTGGCGAATGGGGAGGCGCCTACGGACCGGTGGCCGACACCAGCCTCGCGATGTTGTTCCTGAGCCGGGGGCGCGCCCCGGTGATGATAAACAAGCTGCAATATGCCGTCACATTGAAAAAGGCGGCCGACAAGGAAAAGCCCGAAGAGATCGACCCCTGGAACGAGCGCCCTCGTGACGTGGCGAACCTGACACACTGGGTCGGGCCGCGCATAGAAACCACGCTGAACTGGCAGATAGTGAATCTCGGCGTCGCGCCGAGCAATTGCACGACGCTCCGATCCTGTACATCAGCGGCAACCAGGCGCTGACATTCAGCGCGGAGGAGGTCGACAAGCTGCGCACGTTTGTCCAGCAAGGGGGAATGATCCTCGGCGCCGCGGACTGCGGATCGGGAGTCTTCTCCCAGAGCTTCAGGAAACTCGGTTCCGCGATGTTCAAGTATGAATTTCGCCAACTGCCCGCGGGTCACGTGATTTTCAACGGCGAGCAATACCTTGCAAAGAAGTGGAGGCTGCACCCGCATATCCTGGCGATGAGCAATGGCGTGCGCGAATTGATGATCCTTCTGCCGGATGGGGACGCCGGCCGCGCCTGGCAAATGGAAGACAGCAAAATCCACCCCGAGTTCTTCGAACTCGGGGCCAACATTTTTCTCTACGCGACCGACCGGCAGAATCTCTTCTTCAAGGCCGATCCGTATGTGGTGGTCCCCACGTCGTCGGCGGCGTCCAAGAATCTGAAGATCGCCCGGATCGAAACCGACGGCAACTGGGATCCCGAGCCAGGCGGGTGGGCCCGCCTCTCTGCCATCTTTCACAACACCCGCGACACGCAACTCGATGCCGCGCCAGTCAAGCTTGGCTCGGGCGCGCTGGCCGGGTATTCGATCGCGCATCTCACGGGAACATCAAAAATCATCTTCACCGCAGCGCAGCGACAGGAGCTTCAGGCTTTTGTCACCAAAGGCGGGACTTTGATCATCGACGCCGCCGGCGGCGACGCGGAGTTTGCCAACAGCATCGAATCCGAGCTGCGGCTGATGTTCGGCAAGGACGCCATCGCGGGGCTTGCCCGGCCGCTCCCGATGGATGCTCCGGTCTTCTCTGCCGGCGATAAAATCAGCACCGTCGGCTACCGAGTCTATGCGACCCGGACCACGGGCAATCTGAAATCGGCGCGCATCTGCGGCATTTCCGTGAACGGCCGCGTCGGCGTTTTCTACAGCCGGGAAGACATCAGCGGCGGCCTCGTTGGAGAGCCCGTGGACGGAATCATCGGCTACACACCAGCCAGCGCCACGCAATTGATGAGCAACATGATCACCGTCTCGCAGCCGGACTACAAGGCAACCGCGGCTCCCGCCAGTGGCGCGCCGGGCAGCGGCGTGCTGGACGCGCAATAGCGGGCGCGTAATGACTGAGGCGGCGGCCGTCACCACATTTCAGCCGGGCCTGTCCTGCGCCTGCATCCCGACAAACATTTCTGGTAACATGTTCGGCTGTCGTAAGGGGCGAACGAAAAACTGAATGTGGCTCATGGACGGAGCGTTTCGCATGGATGCGAACTGGTTGGAATCACTCAACGAACAACAGCGAACCGCTGCGATCTTCGCTGGCGGCCCGCTTCTGATCATTGCCGGGGCAGGCACCGGAAAAACCAACGCCCTTGCCCATCGCGTGGCATATCTGCTTTCCACCGGCGTCAGCCCGGGACGAATTCTCCTTCTGACTTTCACGCGTCGCGCGGCTGCGGAAATGACGCGACGCGTCGAAAATATTGTGCGCGGCGCCAGCGGATTGCGCGGCGCATCGGCAGCGGCGAGCCAGATCTGGAGCGGCACTTTTCACGCCGTGGCGAATCGATTGCTGCGGCTGCATGCGCGATCGGTGGGAATCGCGGAGAACTTTACCGTCGCGGATCGGACTGATGCCGAAGACCTGCTCAACGAACTGCGCGGCGAGCTGCAGCTCGATCAGGGAGAAGTACGCTTCCCGCGAAAGGCAACGTGCCTGTCGATCTACAGCCGGTGCGTCAATGCGCAGGAACCGGTGGACGTGGCGCTCAAGTCGAGCTTTCCCTGGTGCATGAGTTATCCCGAGCAGCTCAAGCAACTCTTCCGGGCGTACGTCGAACGCAAACAGCAGCAGAGCGTGCTCGATTATGATGATCTCCTGCTCTATTGGCATCACCTGATGGAAGATGAACTGCTGGCGCAGGAGGTTGGGCGCCGGTTCGACGCCGTCCTCGTCGATGAATATCAAGACACCAACGCTCTTCAGGCGTCGATCCTGCCGCGGCTCTGTCCGGGCGGAAAAGGGCTGACCGTCGTCGGCGACGACGCGCAGAGCATTTACTCATTTGCGCGGCCACCGTTCACAACATTCTGAATTTCTGCCAAACTTTTCCAGCCGCGACGGTGGTGAAGCTGGAGCGGAATTATCGCAGCGTGCAGCCGATTCTCGATGCAACCAATGCGGTGATCGCGCAGTGCGTGCATCGCTACAACAAAGAACTGTATTCCGAGCGGTCGAGCAGACAGAAGCCTCGGCTGGTGACGCTGATCGACGAACAGCAGCAGAGCGATTACCTGATCGGCCGATGCCTGGAGCATTTGGAAGCCGGCATTCCGTTGCGACGCCAGGCCGTGCTGTTTCGGGCGGCCCATCACAGCGATGCGCTCGAAGTCGAGCTGGGCCGGCGGAACATTCCGTTCGTGAAATATGGCGGCCTGAAGTTCCTCGAAGCGGCCCACGTGAAAGACGTGCTGGCGATTTTGCGCCTCGTGGAAAATCCCCGCGATTCCACCAGCGCACTGCGCGTCCTGCAGTTGCTCGATGGCGTCGGACCGTCACACGCCCGTCGTGCGATCGCTCACCTGCAGGAATCTCAGCACGACCTCAAGTCGTGGATCGGCTACGAACCGCCGCCGGCGGCATCGGCGCAATGGGGCCCATTCGTGAAGCTATTGACTGATCTGGCGCCCGATGCGATGCCGCTGCCGGAACAGGTCGCGCAGGTTCGCGCGTTCTACGTTCCGATTCTCGAACGGCGGTACGACCAGGCGCCGCAGCGCGCCTGCGACGTCGATCAGCTCTCGCACATCGCGGGGAATTTCCGCTCGCGATCGCAGATGCTGACCGATCTGACGCTCGATCCGCCCGCCTCCACGCAGGACCATGCCGGCCCACCGCTGCGCGAAGAGGATTACCTGATTCTCTCGACGATTCACTCGGCCAAGGGGTGCGAATGGGATGCCGTCTACGTGATCCATGCCGCCGACGGCAACATTCCCTCTGACATGGCGACTGGCTCGGACGAGCAGATCGAGGAAGAACGCCGGCTCTTCTACGTCGCGCTGACGCGCGCCCGCGATTTTTTGGAAGTTTGCTTTCCCCTGCGTTACTACCAGAAGAAATCCGGCATGAGCGATCGCCATTCGTATGCCCAAATGTCGCGATTTCTCTCAAAAGACATCCTGGATCGTTTTGAGCGGGTGACGCTCTCACCGCTGGTGGCTGAGGTGGAACCTACAGCGACCACGCCGTTGGCAGGTGAGATTCGGCGGAAGATATCCGCGATGTGGAGCTGAGCAGTGGAGGCTCATGTTGCGCTCCTTCCCAGAAGAGCAGGCGGAGCGTGATTGCTCCGCCATTTTCATGCGCACGTCCGGCAAGCTTTGACAAGGCTTATTCCCATCCCCGCCCCCTGCGGATACATTGCTCGCTCAACTCCACGGAGCAGCAATCATGACGACAGCGGCGACTTCGGATCTCATGGCATCGGGAAAAATCACCTCACAACGTGACGGCGTGGTGATTTTCAGCCCCACTGGCACGAACTACGAGCTGCATCTGGTATCCAGGCCGTACGACGGAACGCTCAATGTGCCGGTGAAGGCGGTGATCCGGGTGATGGCACGGAAGATCTGGACGGTCCCCAGCGGCGGCAATTTCATCGCGCCGATTCTGGGTACGCCGCGCACGATTCAGGGGCGGGTGCGGGCACTGGATCAGCAGTCGATGGTCGTGCAGGCGGGAACGCCGATCGTGGTGGAATTTCCGACGGATGACTCGGCGTTCGATTTGGCCAACGGGGGAATCTCGGTCGGTGTCATGGTCAACGTGGTTGCCCAGCCTGGTGCGAGGATCGAGATCAAGTGATTGTGAGGATCAATCAGCTCGACGTGGGCCGCGCAGAGCAGGAGTCGAACTGGGCTTCGCAGGGAATGTTGGGGCCGCTCTGGTACACCTGGCCTTCCGACACGCGCATCTTCGAATTTCTGATTCTCGATCGCGATGAACAGAGCCAGTCGCTGGATGAGGGCTTCCGTCAGAAGCAGCTGCGCATGGCACTGCCGCACGCCATCGCGGCGATGCGCGAGCCAGGGGAAGAGGTGGTGATCCGTCTCGACGGGCCCTTGACTGCCCGCGAGTTGCTTCCTGCTTTCACGCATCTGACCGAGCCTGATCTGACCGGGCGCTTTTGTATTTCCGAAGCGTGCAAGGTGGATACACCGCCGTTGGAAATTGTTGGCAGCGTCCGCATTCAGCCGTCGCCCCAAGCCTGCTCTGAACTCTGCCTCGACTCGAATCTGGGTCTGCAGCGATCGGTGCGGCTGCGCGCGTTCAGCGTCCCGGAGGAATGGGTTGAACCGCTGCTGACGACGACACAGACCGAGGATCCGCGATGGCGGGAGATTCTGCCGCACGCGGGATTTGTGCTGAGCACCACGCGAGGATTGCGGGCGGTGCAATTGACGACCCGCCGGTTCGATGCTGCCGAAGTCAAATCCCGGCTGATGCAACGGCTGATGATGGCCGCCCGCGCGGCTCAGCCGGCCAGCAGTTACCGCTGACAATCTGCCAAATCGTTGCGATTTTTTGCCAACAGCCACGAGCCGACGCCCAATCCAACGCCGAGCCCAATATCAATCGGCCCCGAAACCATCTTTCCCTGCACCGTCTGCAGGAGTCCCCAATACCCCAATGCGACCGATCCCGCGGCGACACCGCCCGCGAGTGACACGATGGTAAGCCTGAGTCCGGTACTGAGCAGCCGATCAATCATGTCGATGACACTTCCTCGCGAATGGTCCCCACGGCAATACCCTACTTCGGCGACTCCGGAAACATTTCTTCGAGAATAATGTTCCCCAGTTTCACATTTTGCCCTCCTGCTGAGTTAACAATTTTCCGCAGTCGCGTCTATTACACCAGAAACCACGTTTGATGTTCCAGATTCGGGTTGCCGCGGGCTCAAGCTTTTCCAAAATAGTCCCCGATAGTTGGGTAAGAGAGGGAAGAGGGCTGCCGCGTGTGCCCGAAGATGGCATGCCCCAGCCAGAGGCGACTGTTTCGGCGGACAAAACCGCCTGAGCAGCTTTGTTTTGAGGCCCCGGTGCCGTGGGTGGCGCCGGGGCTTTTCTATTTGCTCGGTCCGTTATGCCTGAATCGCTGCTCGATTGGCTCATTCGGCACTATCCCAGCGCGAAGCGGCAAACCCTTCGCCGTATGGTTCAGGCTCGGCGGGTGATGGTGGGGGGCGCCGGCCAGGAGCGTTCAGCAGCAGATTTTCCCCGAAACCACTGTTGAAGTCGTCTCCTCCACTTCGCGTGCGAAGTCAGCGGGTGATGAGATCGACGTTGTATATGAAGACGACGACGTGCTGGTAGTCAACAAGCCGCCCGGCCTGCTGACAAGCACTGTTCCAAATGAACGCAGGCCGACGCTGCTGGCGCGGGTGCAACGGTGTCTGGCGGACGCCGAGCCGCGTGCGCGCGTCGGGTTGATTCATCGGCTCGATCGTGATGCATCGGGTCTGCTGATCTTCTCGAAGAACGATCACGCGTACCGCTCGCTCAAAGCCCAGTTTTTTGAACATACGGTCTTGCGCGAATACGCCGCCGTTGTGCACGGCACGCCGGCGCGGGGTGCGGAGCGGATCTCTTCACATCTCGTGGAGCGCGCCGATGGGAGCGTTTATTCCACGCGTCAGCGCGGCCGGGGCGAGCTCGCCGTCACGGATTATGAGGTGGTTGAGAGCCGGGCAGATCGATCGCTCGTACGCGTGACGCTTCAGACCGGAAAGAAACATCAGATCCGCGTGCATCTCAAAGAACGGGGGAATCCGATCATCGGCGATGTTCTGTATGGCCCGGAGAACTCCAAGTCCCAGCGACTTCTGTTGATCGCCCGGCGTCTGGCAATCGTCCACCCCCGCAGCGGCCGCCCGATGACGTTTGAACTTCCGCTGCCGCGCGAGTTCAAACGGCCATGATCTCTTTCTTCTTGTGCTCCAGCACTTCGTCGACCTTCCCCTCGTAAGTCTTGGTCAGTTCCTGAATCTGATCCTTCGTCGCAGTGGTTTCGTCTTCGGTCATCAGGCCCCCCTTGCCTTCGGCATCCGTGAGCTTGTTGGCATCGCGTCGAGCATTGCGAATGCGAATTTTGGCTTCCTCGCCGAATCCCTTCGCCTGACCCGCGAGTTGCTGACGCCGCTCCTGCGATAACGCGGGAAGCATCAGCCGCAACTGCTTGCCATCGCTGTGAGGCGTAAGCCCCAGCTTGCTGTCGCTGATGGCCTTTTCGATCGCCTTGAGATCGCCGGGACTGAAAGGCTTGATGAGAATCTGGGTGGCCTCAGGAACGCTGATGGCCGAGATGGAGCGCAGCTCCGTCGGCGTGCCGTAATAATCCACCTTGATGTTCTCCACCAGCGCCGGGGTGGCCCGTCCGGTGCGCAAACCGCGCAGCTCGTGGCGCAGATGGTCCAGCGTCTTGTCCATCGCCTCTTCACAATCCAGCAGAATGTCGTCGCTTGGCATGCAGCCCTTTCACGAAGGAACGATTTTAGTGCCGATCTTCTCGCCACGCATGACACGCGCGATGTTCCCGGGCACCTTGAGGTTGAAGACGACCAGCGGGATCTTCTGCTCCATGCAGAGCGTCACCGCGGTCAGATCCATCACGCGCAATTGCTTCTGGTGCATCTCCTCATACGAAATGTTGTGATACAGCGTGGCGTTCTTGTCCTTCTTTGGATCGGATGAATAAATTCCGTCCACTTTGGTGGCCTTGAGCAAGACGTCCGCGGCAATCTCCGTCGCCCGCAGCGCCGCGCACGTGTCGGTCGTAAAGAACGGGTTGCCCGTTCCCGCCGCCAGAATCACCGCCCGACCCTTCTCCAGGTGACGCACCGCGCGCCGACGGATGAACGGCTCGCAGACGCTGTAGACGCTGATGGCCGACTGCACGCGCGTCGGCTGTCCCAGCTTCTCCATGGTCTCCTGCAGAGCGACTGCGTTCAGCACCGTTGCGAGCATGCCCATGTAGTCAGCCGTGGCTCGCGGGATGTGCCCATCCTCGGCGAATGTCGCGCCGCGGATAAAGTTGCCTCCGCCGACCACGATCGCCAGTTCCACGCCCATCTTGGCGACGTCCACGCATTGCTGGGCGATGTTTTCCAATTGTCCCGCTTCGATTCCGAAGCCGCCTTCTTCGCAGAACCCTTCGCCGCTGATTTTCAGAAGAACGCGCTTGTAGACCGATTTGCCTTCGTGAGCCATAGGAGGGTGATTATAACGATCTTGCGTTGGATGTCAGGGATCGCGGCGAGGAAAGCCTATCTGCGGACTTGGCCGGATTGTGGGACGCATTATTTGACAGGTGATCCGAAGGTCACGTCTTCCGATCATCCTTTCGCTGACAACCGCTGGATATTGTCGATAATGCCTCCATGGGCGTGGTCCTGATCGGTTATCGCGGCAGCGGCAAGACAACCGTCGGGCGAAAGCTCGGCGAGCGACTTGGTCAGCAGTTCATTGACGCCGACGAGCTGGTTGTCGCCCGCGCGCGTAAAACCATTCGAGAGATTTTCGAGAAAGACGGCGAGCGGGTTTTCCGCGAGCATGAGTCCGCGGTACTCCAGCAGGTTCTCTCAAAACTCGATCACGTACTCTCTGTTGGCGGCGGGGCGATCGAATCGGAAGAGAACCGCAGGCTCTTCGCGGGCGGCGGGCACCGCATAATCTACTTGCGCTGCGAATCCGATGAGCTCTTGCGACGAATCCGTGCCGATTCCCAAACTGCGGCCATGCGGCCGGCGCTGACGCAGTTCGACGGCGGGATCGACGAAATCAGGACTGTTCTGGCCCGGCGCGAGCCGATCTATCGTTCAGTTATGACCGAAGAGATCGACGTCACGCATCTTTCCCCCGCGCAAGTCGTCGATCGCATCATCGGAGCTTCATGACCCTTCAATTGCACCTGACGATACTGCTGTTCCTGTTCATGTTCGGCGCGTGCGTCGGCAGCTTTCTAAATGTGGTGATCTGGCGATTGCCGCGCAATGAATCGCTAATTTTTCCGGGATCGCATTGCCCAAAATGCAACACGCCGTTGCAGTGGTACGACAACATCCCCATTTTCGCGTGGATCAAGTTACGGGGAAGGTGCCGATATTGCAGCACGCTGATCTCCGCGCGCTATCCGGTCGTCGAAGCGCTGACGGCGGGATTGTTCGTCCTGTACTACCTGTTGTTCTATCTGACGCCGCCGGAATGGCGGCTTGGATTTTGCGCGAGGTCGGAGGGAGGCCGGTCGTTTCTCGTCACCTGGCCGCACTTCGCTCTCTATCTGTACCTGCTCGCTGCGCTGCTGGCCGCGAGCCTGATCGATGCCGAGTTATTCATCATCCCGCCGGAGATCATCTGGAGTTGGAAGGGTGGCTTCGCCGTCGTCGCGGTGGTCGTGCATACGTTGTTTGACGAGCCGAGGGTTGCAGGTTCACTCAACGCCGGCCCGCTGCCAGCGGCGCTGGCGGCGGGGGGCGGGCTGGGACTGTTGCTCAGCCTTTTGCTGTTGCGGCTTGGAAAACTTCCGCTGAGCTTTGCCGAGGGGGGGCCGATGCTTGAGATAGACAAAGTTCACCATGCCCGCGCGGTTGACGCCGCGACGGCGCAAGGTGTGGCACAGCCGCCCGAGCCGCGCGAATATTCGCCGCGGGAGATTCGCGCTGAGATTCGCAAGGAGATGCTGTTCCTCATTCCGCCGCTGTTCTTCGCGTTCGTCTGGATGCTGTTGACCTGGAGCGGCGGCCCGCTGCACCGCCAGTGGGAAGGACTGCTGAAAACTCAATGGATCTCCGGATTGCTGGGATCGATCCTGGGAGGTTTGGTTGGCGGATTCGTCGTCTGGTTCACGCGCATCGCCGGCTCGATGTTTTTTGGCCGCGAGGCGATGGGCATGGGCGACGTCGACCTGATGGCCGGCGTCGGCGCCGTTCTGGGCGCTGGCGCGGCCACGGTTGCGTTCTTCCTCGCGCCGCTGTTCGGACTGGCATTCGCCGTCTATCTCTGGTTTGGGGGCAAGCGCGAATTGCCCTACGGGCCTTACCTGAGCCTGGCCACCGCGATCGTGATGCTGTTTTATTGTCCGATTGCCGATTACCTTGCCCCCCTGAACTGGCTCGTGACAATGGTGCAGCAGGGCATGCAGGGACACTGAAGGGGTTGCGCGGCTGCCCAAAGGAAAGCATATAACGTTGCGCGAGCGCGTCCTCGCGCGAGTTGGTTGGAAGGCGCGATATGGGAAACCTCTGGCTGAAAATTAAAATCTGGAGCAAGGTCAGTTTCGTTGCCGCGATCCTGATTTACGTGCTGATCTTCACGGCGAAGAACAGCACCGAGCCGGTGAAGTTCTGGTTCTGGTTCAACAGGACCGCGGAAACTTCGATCCTGCTCTTTGCGCTCTATGCAGTGCTTACGGGGATCGTGTTTACGGTTCTGGTCAGCACGACTCTCCGGACGGTCCGTCAGGTGCGCGATCTGCGGACCAAGGGCCGCACCGACCGATTGGAGCGCGAGATGGCGGAGATGCGCGCCAAAGCCGCCATGCTTCGTCCCAAGCCCGCGGCGCCTGGCGCGGATGCATCGGCCCCGCCCAATACTTGACGCGCGCGCGTTTACCTTTAGCATTCTCCCAAGAATGAAAGGACTCATCATGGGAAGGCCGTGGATTACTTCGAGCACGCTCGGGCTGTTGACGTTCCTCGTCGCGGGGTGCGACAACAAAGTCATGGATGAAAACCGCGATCTGCATCGGCAGAACGTCGAACTCCAGGCACAACTCGATGAGGCGCAGCGCGCCAGAGAAGCGCAGCCTGCTCCGGCGCCAGTTGTGCAAACCCCTCCTGCGCCCGTCCCGGCGCCGGCGCCAGCGCCGGTGGCCCCGCCGACCAAGCCCGATCTTGGGCCGCTGGTTGTGACAGAAGACGCCAAGGCCGGCACCACAACGGTCAGCCTGCCCGGCGATGTTTTCTTTGACTCGGGCCGCGACGTCATCAAAGACTCGGCTAAAGGCTCGCTCGATAAGGTGGTGGCCGCCCTCAGGAAGCAATATGCCGGCAAGGCCGTTCGTATCGAAGGGTATACCGATACCGACCCGATCGTGCATAGCCATTGGAAGAGCAACAAGGAATTGTCTGATGCTCGCGCCACCGCTGTCAGCGACTATCTGATCGCTCACGGGATCGACGGCTCGCGCATCACCACCAAGGGGTACGGCGACACCAAGCCAAAAGCCACCAAAGCGCTCTCCCGCCGTGTCGAGGTGGTTGTTATCACCGGATGATCAGCATCGTCGATTATGGAATGGCGAACCTGCGCTCGGTCCAGAAGGGATTCGAGCAGGTGGGGATTCCCGCGCAGATTATTTCCGAGCCGGAGCAGATCGACTCCGCCGAGCGCATCGTGCTGCCGGGCGTAGGCGCGTTCCAGGATGCCATTGCGACCCTTCGCGATCGCTCGCTGGACGCCCCGATTCTTCGTCACATTGAAAAAGGAAAGCCGTTCCTCGGCATCTGCCTCGGATTGCAGATGCTTTTCGAGACCGGCTACGAGGACGGCGAACACCGCGGACTCGGCGTGCTCCCCGGCAAGTGCATTCGTTTTGACGTGGACCAGACGCTGCATCTCAAAGTCCCGCACATGGGCTGGAACACGCTGAGCGTCCGGCGGCCGTCGCCGATCCTGCGAGATCTGCCGGCCGGCTGCGGCGTTTATTTCGTGCACGGGTATCACGTGGTCCCCGACGACGCGCACGTGATCGCAACCACAACGGATTACGGCCGGCCGTTCGTGAGCAGCGTCTGGCGCGAGAATGTCGTTGCCACCCAGTTTCACCCGGAGAAAAGCCAGAAGGTCGGCCTGCAGATTCTTGCGAATTTCGCGGGGATGTGAGGAACCGGCTCACTTTGCCCGCTTCATCAGGTTTGCGTGATTCCGCACAATCCAAGCGCGAACCTGCTTCACGAGTTCTTGCGCGACCGCCTGCATCGCCTTTGCCTCTGCATCGGTAATCGCGCCGGCGACGTCGTAAATGCTCACGCTTCTTTTCTTTCGATAGCGGTCGAGGTTGTCGATCAGCTTGCGGTCCAATCCAATCGTGAATTCCAGCGAGCCGATGACGCGAAAGTGATGTGAGTCTCCTTTGGGGACGCTGTACCCCGACGCGATCAGCGCCACCGTTGCGGCCTGGAGCGCGGCATTGTAGGCGATGTTGAAGCTCCAGTCGTTACCGAGTCCGCTGACCTTCGAGTCTTTCAGATCGCGGTCGGCGAGCGCGAGCAGATCGACGACTTCCCGCCCCGTCGGCTTGTGCGGTTTGAGCCACCCGTTTTGCAGCCAGTCGTTTAAGCTCATTGTCGTCTCCGATCAGATAGATCTTCTCGCCATCCAGCAATCGATCGACGAATGGACTGCCGGCTTTCACTTTTTTTTCCCACTCCTGAGCCGTCAGTACAAACGAATTGATCTCGCGGCCCAGGCGCTCCTGCTCGTGGCTCAGCGACACATTGATCTGCTCCGGGGTCACCTGGTCGTCTTTCGTGATCACCAGCACATCGACGTCGCTCCGTTCGTGGTGTTCGCCACGGGAAAACGAACCGAAGATAAATGCCGCCGCGATGTGGCCGGCCACGGGGTTGAGGGCATTCCGAAGCCGTTCGCCCAGTCCCGCGGTGCGGATGACAATCTGCTGGAGCGGCTTGAAAATCGGCGAGTCAGGGTTCGCTCGGAAGAACCGTTGACGATCGCGACAAAGAATCCCGCAATCGGTCAGCAGTTTCAACTCGCGCTGCACCGCTCCCGTTCCACACCCCGTGCGCCGAACGATCTCGCGCAGATAAAACGACTCGTCCGGGCGGAGGAATGTGAGCGCCAGGATTGCCTGACGAGTGCTTCCAAACAGGATCGCGCCGGGATCGGCGGGTGCAACCATTGTGAGTACGATCGTACCCAATTCGGGTGCATGTCGCAACATCAGTCTGCCGCGGTGATACTCCTCACCGCGACAGCCGCGGCGCCAGCTGATACAGCATCCAATACACCACCACCCCGGTCACCGACACGTAAAACCATAGCGGAAACGTGATGATCGCGATCCGCCGGTGTTGGTCCCATTGCCTGGAAACCGCACGATAGAGCGTGACGCCGATCAACGGCAGAATCGCGATCGCCAGAACCGTATGGGAGAAGAGGATCGCGATGTAAATCGGATGAATGCGTCCCGGGGGGAAGCGCGTGACGGTGATGCCGTGCCTGACGCGAATCGTGTGATAGATGATGTAGCAGGCAAGAAAGACCGTCGATGTGGCCAGGGCCGAAAGCATCATGGTGACATGGGCCGTGACCCGTCCCCTTTTGATGAACAGAAACCCCGCCAGCAGCATGGCGGCGCTGGCGCCGTTGAGCGTCGCATTGACTACGGGAAACGTCTCAAGCGTCACGGCAGGATGCTCCAGCCCGCCAGGGCGGTCGCGTCAGTGGCAAGCTGTTTGACGCTCTGCAAATCTTCGCTGTCGTACACTCCCCGCACATCGCCCCGACCATCGATCAGCAGCAGATGGTCGCTGTGAACGATCGGCTGATCGCCCTTGGAAGGGGCCGGCGCGGTCATTTTCATCGCGGCTTCGACGTCTGCCATCGCGGCGCTATCGCCCGTCAAAAAGTGCCAGCGGGATGGGTCGGCCTGATACGATTTTGCATAGCGGTCGAGAACGGCCGGCGTGTCAAAAGCGGGATCGACGGTAAAGGAGACCATCTGCACGCTGGCCGGGGTTTGCTTCTGCACCTGCGCCATCCGCGCGCTCACCACCGGGCATGATGATGCGCAGCGCGTGAAGATGAACGCTGCGATATAAGGATGACCCGCCAGATCAACGTTGGAAAACCGCTGCCCCTTTTCGTCGGTCAGGACAAAGGACGCAGCCGGGAAAAGTCTGGGCAGGGCCGAACCTCTCGGCTTGCACAGTTTGCCGACAACAACGCCCACCATCACCAGCACCAGACCGGCCCAGAGCAGCGTCGTGATCTTCTTGTGCTTGGTACCCATGCCTTATTGCCAGTCAGCCGACACGCGACCCCCGGCCATCACCGTCGCCAGGAGGAACATAGCCGCGGCGAACCCGATGCTCATCGCCAGGATCGCCGGCCAACCCGGCAGCAGGCTCACTTTGTCGGGCTCGGCAAAGTAAATCGCGCGCCAGATTCCCGCCAGTCCATAACTCAGCGGATTCACACGCATCAGCCAGCGCAAACCGCCCCAGGCGTTCTGTGGCGGAAAGAGCGCCCGGACAGAAACCAGAGCGGCATCAAAAACAGATTCATGATCGCATGAAATCCCTGTGTCGAACTCATTCGCCAGGCGATGACAAATCCCAATCCAGTCAGCGCGAACGCGATCAGAAACATCATCGCGCTGGCCGCCAGAAACCCGCCGACGCTCAGTCGCAGGCCGACCAGCGGCGCCAGCAGCAGAAAGATCAATCCCTGACCGAACGCAAGAATCGTTCCCCCTAATACTTTCCCGAGCACGATGGCCTGGCGGGACACCGGCGCCACCAGCACCGACTGCAAAAATCCCTCCCGACGATCTTCGATGATCGAGATGGTCGAAAAGATCGCCGTGAACAGAAGTATCATCAGGACGGTGCCTGGGAAAAAATACTGGAGATAGCTGCCACCACCCGGCACATTCGACGACGAGAAACTCCGGCCCATGCCGCCGCCGATGAGCAGCCAGAACACGATTGGCGTGGCCAGCGCCCCAATAATCCGGTTGCGTTGCCGCAGAAAGCGCACGAGCTCGCGCTGGCAGAGGGACAATGCCGGCAGCAGCAGACCAGGCGAGGCTGCGTGGTGGACGGCGTCATGCTCGGTGGATGCGGAACTTGTGATTGTGCCAACCTGAGTCATTCAGAAGCGATCTTACGCCTGCCGAACGCATCGCGACACTACGCAGCTTTCAAATATCCGGTAAGATGCCCCCATGGGAATGGTCAAAACGAGCCGGCAATTTACTCCCGCCGAGTATTACCGCCTTGAACAGGGGGCAACGTACAAAAGCGATTTCTACAAGGGCGAGATTTTCGCGACGGCTGGCGGCAGCGAAGCCCACAGCCTGATCTGCGCCAATCTTATACGCGAATTGGGCACCGCACTGAAGGGCAGGCCCTGCGCGGTCTACGATCCCAACATGCGATTGCTGGTAAAGGCATCGGGTCTGCGTACCTACCCGGATGCCTCTGTCTATTGCGCGCTGCGCGAGCTCGACCCCGAAGATCCATCCGGTCAAACTTTGACGAACCCGACAGTGCTCTTCGAGGTTCTCTCCCCGACCACTGAGAGCTACGACCGTGGTTTGAAGGCGTCGGACTATCGACGCATCGAATCGCTCAAGACGCTCGTGCTGGTTTCGCAGGACCTTCCCCGCGTTGAGGCGTATTTCCGCCAGGCCGACGGAATGTGGGGCCTTCGCGAACTTGAAGGCCTCGACCAGGTGCTGACGCTTGCGGACATCAATGTTCGTTTGCCGCTGGCTGAAGTGTTCGACCGCATCGACTTCAGCCGCAGGGAAGGTACGACGATCACCGGCTCGCCGGATTCCCGGTAGGCCGGGATTGATCCCGACGATCCGCCGGAACGTGGACGACGTGACGCCTCATGGCGATTTTCTTGCTCTGTCCCACTCCGTCTCATAACCTGCCCCGTTCCTCCGATGACCGTCGCCGCGTCTTCCACCTCCGACTCCCAACCCGCTGCTGCGCCCTCCGCGCCTGCGCCGGCGGACAAACCCGCGCTTTCTCCGGCGATGCGCCAGTATCAGCAGTTCAAGGCCCAATATCCCGGCTACGTGCTCTTCTTCAGGATGGGGGATTTCTACGAGATGTTTTGGGAAGACGCCCAGCTTGCCGCAAAAACGCTCGGCGTCACGCTGACCAGCCGCAGCCGTGGGGGGCTCGGCGCCGAGGACGCCATTCCAATGGCAGGGGTGCCGTTTCACGCGGTTGAGGGGTACTTGCGGAAGATGATTGCTGCCGGGCATCGTGTCGCCATCTGCGAGCAGACGGAAGACGCTTCGCAGGCCAAGGGAGTGATCCAGCGCGAAGTGGTACGGCTGATGACGCCGGGAACCCTCACCGACGATCCGCTTCTTGACGGCACGGCCGACAATTTTCTCGCGGCATTGGGCGTGGGCATCACCAAGGCCGACGGCTATCGCACCGGGTTGTGCTGGGTGGAACTTTCGACCGGCGCTTGCGTGGCGGCCAGCGGCGTGGAGGATGACATTCTCGACGAGCTGGTTCGGCTGGCGCCGGCCGAGGTGCTCGTTCAGGAGCTCCCCTCCGGCCAACCACACGATCTTGCCGCGAAGCTGCAGGCTCGGGGAATTCGTGCCGTCACCGTTCGCCCGGGCTGGCAGTTCACGCAGCACCACTCTCGCGAGCAGTTGCAGCACCAGTGGCAGGCGCGCTCCGCCGCCGGGTTTGGATTTGCCGACGACGACCCCGCCGTTTTCGCGACGGCGGCGGTCCTCAGTTATCTGCGGGAGACCCAGAAATCCGCCTCCGCGCACATCCGTCCGCTGCGCCGCCATGTGCTGGAGGCGCATCTGAGCATCGATCCAGCCAGTTGGCGCAGTCTGGAAGTCGATCGCACGATGCGCGCTGGAACCGAAGAAGGATCTCTCCTCAAGGCGATCGAGCGCACGCGCACCCCGATGGGATCGCGCCTGTTGCGGCAGTGGCTGCGCACGCCGTTGCGCGACATCGAGCATATCGCGGCGCGGCAAAGCGCTGTCGCGTCGTTTTTGGATTCGCCCGGCGTGCTGCGGGCGTTGGGAGCCAGCCTGAAGGACGTCTGCGACGTCGAACGCATCGTCGGGAGAATATCGCTCGGGCGAGCCGCGCCGCGCGACATGGCCGCCCTGAGCAAGTGCCTTGCGGCAATGCCGGCGTTGATCGATCAGCTCGAATCGCTCGCCCGCGCCAGCGAAGTCTGCCCGGAGTTTGCCTCGCTTCGGTCGTTCTGCCAGACACAGTCCGCCTACCTCGCCGGCGCGGTCAAGCCCGATCCGGCGCCGCATTGCGCGAAGGAGGCGTGATTGCGCATGGTTTCGATGCCGAGTTGGACCGTCTTCGCGAAATCAGCACCAACAGCCAGCAATGGCTTGCCCGCTACCAGGCGCAACTGGCGCAGGAATCCGGGATCGCTTCCCTTCGCATCGGGTTCAACAAGGTCTTTGGCTATTACATCGAGGTCACCGACTCCCATCGCGCCAAAGTGCCGATCGCCTGGACGCGGAAGCAGACGGTCAAGAACGCCGAGCGATACATCACCGAGGAGCTGAAGAAATTCGAGGAGGAGGCTCTGGGGGCGCAGGACAAGTCGATTGCGCTCGAGCAAAGCCTCTTTGAGCAGATCCGCCAGACGCTGCTGCCGCACCTTCCAACGTTTCAGGAGCTTGCTCACAGCCTCGCTCGCGTGGATGTATTGGCCGGCTTCGCGGTGCTTGCCGCCGAGCGGCGCTACTGCCGCCCGCTGCTAAGCGAAGATCGCGTTCTGGAGATCGTCGACGGCCGCCATCCCGTTCTCGACAAACAGCTCGGCAGCGAGTTCGTCGCCAACGACACGCGCTTCGGGGCCGAAGATGCGCTCTGTCTGATCACCGGCCCTAACATGGCCGGCAAAAGCACCTATATCCGCCAGGTTGCATTGATCACGCTCCTGGCACAGGTGGGAAGCTACGTACCCGCCGCCAGCGCGACCATCGGGCTGGTCGATCGGCTTTTCACCCGCATCGGCGCCAGCGATGAGATTCACAGCGGCCAGTCGACGTTCATGGTTGAGATGACCGAGACGGCGAACATTCTCAACAACGCGACCGATCGGAGCCTGGTGATTCTCGATGAAATCGGGCGCGGGACGAGCACGCTGGACGGCTTGAGTCTTGCGTGGGCGATTGCCGAGCACATCGCCTCCAACCTCCGTTGCCGCACGCTGTTCGCCACCCACTATCATGAGCTGACCGATCTGGCCCAGCGTTTCCGCGGCGTGCGCAACCTGAATGTGGCCGTCCGCGAGTGGGAGGATCAGGTGGTCTTCCTGCACCGGATTGTCGAGGGGGGAACCGATCGCTCCTACGGCATCCACGTCGCGCGCCTCGCAGGCGTGCCGCGCAGCGTGCTCGATCGCGCCCGCCAACTCCTTTCAGAACTGGCGGTTCATCACGTGGGCTCCAACCGCGCTGCGCGTCATCGGCGGAGTGAAGACGACAGCCAGCTGCAGCTCTTCGCAGATCCGACGAAGGAAATTGCCCAGTCGTTGAAGACCGCCAACCTCGATCACACCACGCCGCAGCAAGCCCTGGACATGATCAGGGAATGGCAGCAACGGCTCAACAAGTAAGCCCAAGAGACGCCGGGAGAGCGAAAAATACTGGATTTCCAGTGCTTTTCCGAGTTGTCCACTTGAATTTCCCCGCAATTTCCCTGAAAACGTCCCCCTGCCGCAGATTCGAACCCAATCACTTTTTCAGGAAGGAGCCATTCACATGGCAGCAACCGCAAAGTCGGCGACCAAAAGCGAGATTCTCGCTGGCGTCGCCGAGACCACTGGCCTCAGTCGCAAGCAAGTCGCATCGGTCCTCGAATCCCTCGCCGGGCAGATCAAGACCGCGCTGGGCAAAAAGGGCCCCGGGATCTTCGCCCTGCCGGGCCTGTTCAAGATCACCGTCGTTCACAAGCCCGCCAAGCCGGCACGCAAGGGCATCGATCCGTTCACCAAGGTCGAGAGAATGTTCAAGGCGAAGCCCGCCTCGCGCGGCGTGAAAGTCCGGGCGCTCAAGAGCCTCAAGGATATGGTCAAGTAAAAGACCCCCACAGAACCCGCTGCGGCGATTTGCTGAAAGACCCGGCTCCTGCAAGGAGCCGGGTCTGTTCTTTGCGCCTGGTCTTCAATCATTTGGACCTGGCGGCGGTTGTTCACCCTCCAGCGCCATGGTGGCGGGCACGGCTGGCGCGGCATCTGGCATGGCCGGTGGCGCGGGTGCGAGGCGCAGGAGCGTGACGATTTCGTCCACGGTTTTCGCGCCTGCAATTTGCGTGCGTTTCTTCTCGAGATCGGCGCGCTCGCCGGGATAGGAGACGCACGCTTGCAACTGACGTAATGCCGCTGGCAAGCCAGCAGCTTTGACCCGTTTGAGTGAGAACTTGTAGCGATACGATCGCTCTATCGGGATGAGCGCGTGGAAGATTGCGGAGATCTCTCCCTGCGGCAAAGCATGCACATCTGTTTCTTCATATTGTTTGAAGTCAGAATCAATGAGGATCGTTCCCTCGGTTGGTGACGTGCCGCTTTTTTCGGGGACGGTGGTCAATTCGCCGGCCTCGGCTGCGAAAGACGGCTCCGCGTTTCCCGGCGGGAGCACCAGCACCGGAAACCGCAGATCCGCCAGTGTCGGCTTGCTGAAGAGGGCTCTCGCCCATTTGGTTGCGACGAACATCACCACGACGCCGACGAGTGCGAGGAAGAGGCGGGTCATCGCCCAACGCTGCCGGCCGGGGGAAGGAGGATTCATGTAAGATTTCCAATCATCGGGTAATCGATGGTCTTCACGTGTTCACGGCAACAGAACAGATCATACGCAAAAATGCTGACACGCCGTGCAACTCTTTACCGCTTTTGGGATAGACAGGGCATGCCGACAGATTTTATTGCGCTTCCGCGTCGCCCAATCCGCACCTTTCATCTTTGCCTCTTTCCTTTGTGCCTGCTTTTCTTTCTTCTCTCTACTACAGGGAGCTATGCAGCAGGAGAATCGCTACGTGGTGCGAACAACTCCATCCCCTTCACGCAGGAAACCCTCTCCAACGGACTTCGTGTCATCTACTCGCCGCTCCATCAGGCCCCCGTTGTCCATGTGCGGGTTCTCTATCACGTCGGCTCGCGCGACGAGCGGCCCGATCGCCAGGGGTTTGCTCACATGTTCGAGCACATGATGTTTCGCGGCTCGGCCCACGTCGCGCCGCAGGAGCACATGAAACGCATTGACGGGGTGGGAGGAATTTCCAACGCTTTCACGAGCTTCGATGAAACTGTTTACGTGAACACCGTGCCGGCAGAGGATCTGGAGATGGCGCTCTATCTCGAAGCCGATCGCATGAGCAGCTTCAAGGTGTCGGAGGAGATTTACAAAACCGAGCGGCGGGTGGTTTCCGAAGAATGGCGCATCAAGCAAAACAAGCCATATGGAAATCTGTTCGACGATTTCCTGAAAACCGCGTTCACCACCCACAGCTATCGCTGGACGCCGATCGGCAACATGCAGCACCTGCTGGCGGCGCCGGTCAGCGAACTGCAGGACTTCTTCAACACGTATTATGTTCCGAACAACGCCGTCCTGGTGATCGCGGGGGACATCGATGTCGACGCGGCGCAGAAACTGGTGCACAAGTACTACGATTGGATTCCCCGCGGAGCGGAGATTCATCGCCTGGCGGAAGCCGAGCCGCTGCAAACCGTGCCGCGGTCTGCGACGATTCCCGATCGCCTCGCGCCGCTGACGGAAGTCGTGCTGGGGTATCACATCCCTCCGTATCGGTCGGACGACCAGTATGCGCTGACGGTGCTGTCGGTCATTCTGGGGGAAGGCTCCTCGAGCCGGCTTTCCCGCCTGCTGGTGACCGGCGGCAAGCCGCTGTGCCTCGATGCATCGACACTCTATGAGCCGCTGGAGGATGGCGGGATCATCGGGGTTGCGGGCCGCGTGCTCAGCGGGAAGAATTCCGATGACGTGACAGCGGCGCTGACCAAGTCCGTCGCCGACCTCGTTGCCAACGGAGTGACTGACGACGAGCTGGCTAAGGCGAAAACACTGGCACGCGTCGCCATGGTGCACGGCCGAATGACGGCCGAGCAGATTGCCGGCGAACTGGGCAACGCGGCGCTGTATACCGGCGATCCCCGCCGAGTGAATTCCGACTTGATCAAGCTGGATGCGGTGACGGCTGCCGACGTGGAGGCGGTCGCTGGGAAATACCTTCGCCCGCAGGGGTCGACGCTGCTGGTGATCAAGCCCGACCCGCTCGGCGCCGCGACGCGCAAAGCGATCGCGGCGATTCCTCCCAATGCGCAGGTGGTTCCCTCCACGCAACCCGTCGCCGGACGCGACGTTCACTTTCCCGAAGGATACCCCGGGCACGCGCCGATGGCGGAGCCGCGCGCGGTCGCGAGCTTCGAAAAGGGCCAGGAGAGCATGATCAATGGCGTTCACGTCATTGTGATGCCCGACACGCGGCTGCCGCTGGTCGATTGGAGCCTCACGATTCGCCGCGGCTCGCACAGTGATCCGCTGGGCAAGGAGGGACTCGCTTCCCTCACTGCCGACATGATTCAGCGCGGGGCCGGCGCGTTCACCTACGCGCAGCTCAACGAGGAACTCGAATCACATGGAATATCACTGAGCATCGCCGACGGCGGCGACTTCACGCGGCTCAGCGGCTCGTGCATCTCCGATCAGCTCGACCGCGCGTTCGCCCGCTCGCGCGATCTGCTGCTGGCGCCGACGTTCCCCGCTGATGAATTCGACAAGCTCAAGGTGAGCGCGCTCAACACGCTGGCCGTCGCGGAGGAGAGCCCCGTCACCGTCGGCGGGTGGGAAATGGCCCACGCCCTCTACGGAACCTCACCGCTGGGGCAGCATGCCACTCCCGGCAGTATTTCCGCGATCACGCTGGCCGATGTGAAACAATGCTACGCCGATCTCTATCGCCCCCAGGACGCGATTCTGGTCATCAGCGGCAACATCACGCTCGATCGCGCCCGCGAGCTGGCCAAACAGTTGACTGATCAATGGACAGCCAAGCCGCTTCCCTCGATCACGTACGCGCTTCCCCAACCTTCCAAAGACCGCCAGATCATCCTCGTCGACCGCCCCGGCGGGAAAGGAGCGTTGATCCGCATCGGCATTCGCGCCTATGACATCAACACTCCGCAAAAGTTTGCCGGCAACCTGGCCGGCGCCATCCTCAGCGGCGGGATCGAGTCGCGCCTCAATCTCTACGTCCGGGCTGAAAAAGGCTACGTCTACGGCGTCAGCGGCGTCTTCCAGCCGGGCCGTCACGCGGGCGCATTTGTCTGCGGCACAGAGACGAAGCTGCAGACCACGGCTGACACGATTGAGGCGATCTTCAAGGTGCTCGGTGACGTGCGCAACGCCGACGTGACGCCCGACGAACTCAGCGAGGCCAAACGCCGCGTCATCGGCGGCATGGTGATGAACATGCAGACCATTGCCCAGCAGGCCGGCCTGCGCGTCGATGCCATGCTGAACGGCTACCCGATCGACTATTTCGACCTCTACACCGGCAAGATCTCCGCCGTCACCCCGCAGCAGATTCGCGACGTGATGAACAAATACGCCGATCCCGGCGCGATGACGATTGTCGTCGTCGCGCCCGCCGCGGAGGTGAAAGACCAGCTGTTGCGCCTGGGAAAGGTGCAGGTGGTTCCCATGCCCGCGCAACGGGAAGGCGGCGCCACAACGCAGCCTGGCGGAGGAGAGCTACTTGCACCGACAGGGAAGTGAGTGAGAATCGTCCCCGCGTGCGCAGCACTCCGCATCCTTTAGCCGCCTCGCTCGTGAGGCGTGTCCAAACCCGTAGGGTCCGCACGGCGGCGCGCTGCTGCCCTGAGTTAGAGGCAGACCGCCACGCCGCCGTGCGGACCGTCCCCGGGGGTCGCGAGAGACTAACTCTGAGCGTCACATGCGTGCCCGAGTGGTCCGCAAAAGAGCCGGCCAGGGTCTGCGTTCGAACAAACATTTTCGCCCGGCTCTTTAGCGGACCCTACCGCCTGCCCCGGCAAGATCTCCGCGGTTCACCGCGGAGCAGATGCGCGACGTGATGAACAAATACGCCGATCCCGACGCGATGACGATTGTCGTCGTCGCGCCCGCCGCGGAGGTGAAAGACCAGCTGTTGCGCCTGGGAAAGGTGCAGGTGGTTCCGATGCCCGCGCAGCGGGAAGGCGGCGCCACAACGCAGCCTGGCGGAGGAGAGTTGCTCGCACCGACAGGGAAATGAGTGAGAATCTTCCCCGCGTACGCAGCACTCCGCATCCTTTAGCCGCCTCGCTCGCGAGGCGTGTCCAAACCCGTAGGGTCCGCACGGCGGTGCGCTGCTGGCCCTGAGTTAGAGGCAGACCGCCACGCCGCCGTGCGGACCGTCCCCGGGGGTCGCGAGAGACTAACTCTGAGCGTCACATGCGTGCTCGAGTGGTCCGCAAAAGAGCCGGCCAGGGTCTGCGTTCGAACAAACATTTTCGCCCGGCTCTCTAGCGGACCCTACCGCCTACCCCGGCAAGATCTCCGCCGTCACCCCGCAGCAGATTCGCGACGTGATGAACAAATACGCCGATCCCGGCGCGATGACGATTGTCGTCGTCGCGCCCGCCGCGGAGGTGAAAGACCAGCTGTTGCGCCTGGGAAAGGTGCAGGTGGTTCCCATGCCCGCGCAACGGGAAGGCGGCGCCACAACGCAGCCTGGCGGAGGAGAGCTACTTGCACCGACAGGGAAGTGAGTGAGAATCTTCCCCGCGTACGCAGCACTCCGCATCCTTTAGCCGCCTCGCTCGCGAGGCGTGTCCAAACCCGTAGGGTCCGCACGGCGGCGCGCTGCTGCCCTGAGTTAGAGGCAGACCGCCACGCCGCCGTGCGGACCGTCCCCGGGGGTCGCGAGAGACTAACTCTGAGCGTCACATGCGTGCCCGAGTGGTCCGCAAAAGAGCCGGCCAGGGTCTGCGTTCGAACAAACATTTTCGCCCGGCTCTTTAGCGGACCCTACCGCCTACTCCAGCAAGATCGGCGCTGACGCCGCTGCAGATTCGCGATGTGATGAACAAATACGCCGATCCCGGCGCGATGACGATTGTCGTCGTCGCGCCCGCCGCGGAGGTGAAAGACCAGCTGTTGCGCCTGGGAAAGGTGCAGGTGGTTCCCATGCCCGCGCAACGGGGAGGCGGCGCCACAACGCAGCCTGGCGGAGGAGAGTTGCTCGCACCGACAGGGAAGTGACGGGACATGCTAATTGTGTACGCCGGCGACCGCGGCCATCGAAAATTGCTGTTGCTCGCGGGCCGCGAAGGGGCAAGCCACGGCGATGTTGAACTCGTGAGTGGAAGTGCTATCCCACAAGCACTTCGCGTCGCCTGGCGGGCGCGATGCGCGCTTCCGGCGTGAGGATGCCCTGGAAATTGAGCGGGTCGGCAGAGACAACGTTGATCGGCGCGGGGGCCTTGCCGGCGCAGGTGCCTGAGCAGCTCAACCGCTTCGGGAAGGGCGAATTGCTCGCCGGAGAAACCGGCGACGAATCGGCCGCCGCGCACTTCGCCGCGGAGCTCCAATCGGCGATAGGCGCGCGTCAGGCGAAACCAGTTGACGGGCAGTTTTTCTCGGTCGATCGTCCGCCGGAAGACTACGCCGGTGCGGCGAAGAAGCTGCCGCGCCGCAAGCTCGTTCAATTCATCCGACTCGCCCGGCGATGCCGCCGTTCGGAAGCAACTCCACCGGCCGACGGGACGAATCGGCGCCCGGCGCCGCGACGCCGGGGTGATCATTTGCCGCAAGGCGGCAAACGAATCGCAGGTCGCCATGCCGCGCGCCACCAGATCCGCCAGCCCCATCTCAAGGTGCGCGGGCACGAGGTTGGCGGCCTTTTGCAGATGCTGTGGGAACATCGCGCCGCGAGCTCGCAGCGGGTTGAGCAGGTCGCTGGCAGGGCCGCACATTCCAATGCTTGCTGGAGCCTCGGCCATGCTCAGCCAGGAGTCAATCTCTTCGCGCGGGACAAAGCCGATCGGCGTCACTCGAATCGGTGTCGCAGCGCCGCCCCAAAGTCTTCCCCAGGCGAACTCGCCGCTCATCGTCACGTCGTCGAGCCATTCGCGCTTGTAATCGCGAACGCGCCGTTGCAGGACGTGGCTCTCCCACGCCCACGCCGGAAGTTCGAATCCCGCCAGTTGGCGCAACACCTCACTGACTCCGCGCGGACCTTCGAGCCGGTATTCTTCGTCGACGTGCTGCCAGCAGGCGAGGAATTGAAGGAACTCATTCGCGCTGACGGGCTCTATTTCCTGTCGGAGTCTGTCGAGCGTGTAGCGGTGGATGCGTGCCAGCAGGCGTCGCTCGCACCAGGCGGTTCGACCGTCCAGGCGCGTCCGGAGGATCGTGCCTTCGTGTTCGAGTTGCATCAGCAGGGCGTGTGGTCCATCGCCGACGGCGATGCGCGGATCGTCCTCAAACACCGGTCCCAACGCCTCGAGCCGGCCCAGCAGCATTTTTCCAGGCTCACTGGGGCCGTCGACCGCGAGCCATCGTCCGTCTTTGTGCACCACTCGCTGTTGGCTTGCCAGCGCGCTGAGCCAGCCGTTCCAATCCACGGCCTCTGCGTCCGTCACAAAGCCGATCCATAGCAATGCGTCATGGACCTCCTCCGCGCTTTCAGGCTGCGGCCACGCTTCCTGCCGGACGCGTTCGACGGCTGCAGGGTCGAGCGCGCAATCTGATCCTGCAATCGCGCATCGAGACTCCGCCGGGAGAGGACCGCCTGCGTGCGGCGTTCTTCCAGCGGAGCATCATCCAAAAACGTATACAGCTCGGAGTTGAGAATTCCGCGGGCGAACGCGGATGGTTCGGGAGTATCGACCGCGACGTGCTCGATCGACCCATCGCGCAAGTGGCGGAGAACTTCGATCAGCCCGGCAATGTCCGTCGCTTCCGTCAGGCAATCCTCGATCGTCTGCCGCACCAATGGATGTTCCATCGGAATTGGCAGATCGCCTGCGGGCATATTCTCGGGACACGCCACCGCGGCAGGAAACGCCTGCGCCAGCAGATCGGCGCCACGCATGCGCAGGATTTGCGGCGGGACCGCTTTGCCGTTTTGCGAACGAGGAAGCACCAGCGCCCGCGTGGCGTTCCACCGCCATCTCGATTCGAACATCGGCTGGTCCAGCACGGCCTGCGTGAGAATCTCCCTCACGCTGTTGGGATGCAGATAATTGAAAACGTCTTCGAGCGGAAAGCTGTGCTGCGGACCCAGGGAAATGACGATCGCCTCTTCGTTGGCGGCGGCCTGGAGCTCGAAGCCAAAGCCACGGCAGAATCTCTTGCAGCGCCAGGCCCCAGGCGCGGTTGATCTTTCCTCCAAACGGCGCATGCAGCACCATCTGCATGCCGCCGCTTTCATCGAAGAACCGTTCGAGGACGACTCGTTTTTGCGTCGGCACGGTTCCGAGCACGCGTCGCCCGTCGGCAACATACTCGGCGATTTGCGCCGCCGCGTCGGGCGAGAGTCCGATTTCTTGTTCGAGATACATGCACGCTGCACTTGGGGCAGCCGCTGGAAAGTTGTCGCAAGTGGACTGTAACGCGACATCGTTTGCGGCGAATGGGGCGGCGCATTGATCGCGCAGTTCCGCGATCTCCGCCGATAGCTCAGCGGTTCGTGATGGACCTTCACCGAGCCAGAAGGGAATGGAGGGCGCTTGTCCCTGGGCATCGGCCACGCGAACCACGCCGCGCTCGACCTTGAGGATGCGCCACGAAGTGTTTCCCAACTGAAAAATGTCGCCAACGTTCGATTCGACCGCAAAGTCCTCGTTGAGCGTTCCGATGAAGAGTCCCTGCGGATCCTGAAGCACGCGATAATCGGCAACGTCGGGAATGGCCCCGCCGCCGGTGATGGCGGTGATGCGGGCACGCTTGCGGGCCATGATCCGCCCGCCCACCGCGTCGCGATGGAGCAGGCCGTGGCGACCGTCGATGTGCAGGTTGATGACGGCGTCAAAATCCTCCCGCGGGAGCCGCCGATAAGGCCAGGCGCGGATCAATGTTTCGAACAACGTCTGCTCGTTCCACCCCTGCTCCCCGGCCGCGACGCATGCCGCCACGATCTGCTGCGAGAGAATATCGAGCGGGGCTCGCGGCTGGGGCGTGCGATCCAGCTCGCCCCGCTTTGTGGCGCGCAGCAGCGCCGCGGCCTCGACCAGTTCGTCGATGGTCAGCGGGAACAGGCGGCCCTTTGGAATCCGTCGCACGGCATGCCCGGATCGGCCGACGCGCTGGAGAAACGTCGCGATCGATCGCGTGGCTCCGATTTGAATCACCAGATCGACATCGCCGATATCGATGCCCAGTTCCAGCGAAGCGGTCGCCACCAGCGCGAAGCGTCCCTGATTTCAGCCGAGCTTCTGCGTCCAGCCGCCGCTCTTTGGACAGGCTGCTGTGATGGCAGGTGACCTTCTCCTCGCCGAGCACTTCGGTCAGGTGCGCGGTGACGCGCTCGGCCAGCTTGCGGGTATTCACGAAGATCAACGTCGTGCGATGACTGTCGATAAGCCCCGCGATCTGCCCGTAGATCTCATGCCACTGCTCGTGCGAACAGACCGTCGCAAGCGGCGAGGGTGGTACGACGACTGCCACGTCCATCTTGCGACGGTGTCCGACGTCCACCAGCGTGCAATCCCGCCCCACGCCCACGAGAAATCGGGCGACCTCTTCCAGCGGCTTTTGCGTGGCGGACAAGCCGATGCGTTGAATCGGGCCCGTCAATGCTTCCAGGCGCTCCAGCGAGAGCGCCAGATGAGAGCCGCGTTTGTCGCGGGCAAGCGCGTGAATTTCATCGACAATTGCCGTCCTGACGCTTCGCAGCATTTCGCGTCCGCCGGCGCTGGTCAACAGGATGTAGAGCGACTCGGGGGTGGTGACGAGGATGTGCGGCGGTTTGCGCAGCATTGCCGCGCGATCGCGCTGCGGCGTATCGCCGGTACGAACCAGGACGCGGATCTGCGGGAAGTTCGGATCAAGCTCCGCCAATTCGTGCAGCGGACCTTGCAGGTTCTTCTGAACGTCATTGCTCAATGCCCGCAGCGGCGAGACGTAGAGCACAGATGTCTGATCGGCAAGCGCGGGTCCCTGACGGGCGAGGCCATCGATCGCGGCGAGGTAAGCCGCCAGGGTTTTGCCCATGCCGGTGGGGGCGGAAATCAGGGTGTGGGCGCCGGCGCGGATTTTCGGCCACCCCTCCCGTTGCGGCTCGGTGGGTTCGCCAAAGCGCTGTTGGAACCAGCGTTGGATGGTGGGATGAAAACCGGCAAGTGGCACAGGGGGGATTATACGAGCGGCGTGAAGTGGTTTCTTCAGCTTTGCGTGTGTCGGCAAAGGATTTGCCCGCGCGGTATCAGAGAGCGGCTATAGGCTGCTGGCGTGTTCGATCCTGCCGGAACATGTGCATGTGGTGGCAGCGCGGCACAGGAACCCAGGGGAGCGGATCATCGGGCACCTCAAAGCGCGAGCGACCCAGCAGCTTGCGGCAGAGGGATTGCATCCGCTTGCGACTCAACGCGATGCATCGGGAGCCGTTCCTTCCATATGGGCGCACAGAGGCTGGAAGGTTTTTCTCAACACCGGCGACGACGTGCAACGCGCGGTGAAATACGTCGAAGAGAATCCGGTCAAGCAGGGGCTGCCACGGCAGAGCTGGGAGTTTGTCGAGGGCTTTGCATCGGGGGATGATTTTCGGTGAAGTGGAGCGCCGGGCAAGCCCGGCCGCTAAACTAAATGGGTGGAGTCACAGCCCCGTCAGGTTCCACATCCCAATCACCTTCTCTTCTGCCCCGTTGACGATCATTGCAGATGGTGGTTTGACACACCCCTTTCCCCTCACTATTTTTGCTCCGCAGTTTGAAGTTGGCCGGTGGCTCACGTGAGGCGCGACTTTGGCTGCGACAGTTGTCATTCCCGCCCGCTTTGGTTCGACGCGCTTTCCCGCCAAGATTCTCGCCAGTGAGACCGGCCGGCCGCTCGTGCAGCATGTCGTGGATCGCGTGCGCAAGTGCAAGTCAGTGAACGAGATCATTGTCGCAACGGACGACCCGCGCATTGTTGATGCGCTTGCCCCGTTCGGGACGCGCTGCGTGATGACGGATCCCGGGCACGCCAGCGGGACGGATCGGATTGCGGAAGTGGCGCGGGGGCTGAGCGATGCGATTGTCGTCAATGTGCAGGGGGATGAGCCGGAGATTGAGCCAGAGGTGGTGGACGGACTGATCGGCTGGATGGAAGCGTCGCGCGGAGAGATGGCGACCGCGTCAACTGCGTTTCCAGATGGAGCTGATCCGAATGACGCGAATCTGGTGAAGGTGGTGACCGACCTGCGGCGTCGGGCGCGATACTTCTCGAGGTCGGCGATTCCGTTTCGCCGAGACCCGACCTCGGCGCAGCCGCCAGCGTATCAACTGCATCTGGGCATTTACGCCTATCGGCGGGATTTTTTGCTCCAGTTCGCTTCGTGGCCGCCGACGCGGCTGGAGGCAATCGAGAAGCTCGAGCAACTGCGGGCGCTTGAACACGGCGCAGCGATTCATGTGCTTGAAGTCCGGCGTGCGACGCATGGCATCGACACGCCCGAGCAATACGCCGAGTTTGTGGCCCGGACCAGACGGACGGCCGCGATGGCGAACGGATGATGCCCGGCGGCCGGGGTCGCTGACCCTGGATGTCGGGTGTAAAACCTTCGGGCACGACGACAAATGGACGAAGACATACGGATGATGACGGACCGGAGAGCAGCGAATATGAGCAATCAGGAACTACTGGCCAAGATCGGGCAGTCGTCGGAAGAGACCGAATTTTACACGCCGATGCCCCCCGGATATCGGCGCGGGCATCATAAGTACGTCATCGTCGTCGGCACCGTGATGAGCGGACTCGGCAAGGGGATCTTCTCCTCGTCTTTAGCCAAGTTGCTGCAGGACAAGGGCCTTCGCATCGCGCCGATCAAGATGGAGGGGTACTACAACATCGATTCCGGCACGCTTAACCCCTATCGGCACGGCGAAGTGTTCGTGCTCGATGACGGGATGGAAACCGACATGGATCTGGGCACCTATGAGCGATTGCTCGACCAGAACCTCTCGGCCGCCAATTTCACGACCAATGGCCAGATCCACTCGGCGGTGCTGAAGAAGGAGCGCGAAGGGGCGTACCTGGGCCGCGACGTGCAGGCCATCCCGCACGTCACCGGCGAGATCAAGCTGAAGCTGCGCGAACTGGCCGCCAAGACTGATGCGGACGTGATCTTCGTCGAGGTTGGCGGAACTGTCGGCGACTACGAGAATTCGCATTACCTCGAAGCCTGCCGGCAACTGGCATTCGAGGAAGGGGAAAACTCGGTGGTGTTCGTGGCGCTCACGTTCGTGCCCGAGCCCCGGACGCTTGGCGAGCAAAAGTCGAAGCCCGCGCAGCTGGGCATTCGCGAGCTGATGAAGGTGGGCATCATGCCGCATTTGATCGCCTGCCGGGCAACGCAGCCGGTGACGGAGAAAGTGCGGGAGAAGATTTCGGTCTATACGAACGTGCCGATCCGGCGCGTGTTCTCAATGCACGATGTCGAAAGCATTTACGTGATTCCAGAATCGCTGCGTGAAGCCGGCACCGATCGCGAAGTGCTCACGCTGCTCGATTTGCACGACCGCGTCGATCAGCGCACCGAAGATCAGGCGCGCGTGAAATGGCAATGGTTCATCGATCGCATCGGCAAGGCGCGTCGCGAGATCACGATTGCCGTCACAGGCAAGTACACCTCGTTGCGCGATGCCTACGCCAGCATCATCAAAGCGGGCGAGCATTGCGCCGTGCATCAGGGCGTTGACGTGAAGTTCAAATGGATTGACACCACCAACATCGACGCCAGCAACGTCGAGCGACGGCTGGCGGACTGTCAGGCGATTGTCGTGCCCGGCGGATTTGGGGTGCGCGGAACCGAAGGGAAGATCGAGTGTATTCGCTACGCCCGCGAACATCAGATGCCGTATCTGGGCTTGTGCCTGGGCTTCCAGATGGCGGTGATCGAGTATGCGAGAAACGTCTGCGGCATCGCCGGCGCCAACAGCACCGAGTTTGAACCAGGTTGCCAGAACCCGGTGATTGATATTCTCCCCGAGCAGAAGCGGATCGAAGGTTTGGGCGGCAACATGCGGCTGGGAGGAAAGGACGTTGACATCTCTCCCAACACGCTTGCCGCCAAGCTCTTTGACAATGCCGCCAAGATCCGCCTGCGGTTCCGCCATCGTTACGAAGTCGATCCGAGATACATTCCTGCGCTGGAGGCCGGCGGCATGATTTTCAGCGGCAAAGCCCCCGGCCAGCCGATCATGCAGATCCTTGAATTGCCGCAGGACGTGCATCCCTATTTTGTCGGCACCCAGGCGCATCCTGAGCTGACGAGCCGGCCGTTACGTCCTCAGCCGATGTTCATGGGATTGGTTGCCGCCGCAGTCCAATTCTGCGAGCGGAAGCGTCGGACGACGCAGACGGTGTAGGGAAAACCAGAATTCCGAAACCAGAAATCAGAATCAAATAATCAAATCCGAATGACGAATGACCGAAACTGCCCTGGCTCGCGGTTACTGGGCTATCGACCATTTCCGACGAACGATGTGCCCGAACACCCCGGGGCGCTTCATTCCGTGCATTCTGTTGTCATTCGGTCATTCGTCATTCGGATTTGATTCATTTGATTCGGGGATTCTGGTTTCGTCATTCGGCATTTTTGATTGACGGAGGTGCGCACCCCGACCGCTTTCGGTGGAGAACCGACGTCAACAGGCGCCGCGCCGTCAGCTTGCAGCAACCAGCCGTCGCACCTTCAGGGCCTTCATGCCCTTGGGGCCATCCTCGAAGTCGTATTCAACCGTTTCGTTTTCCGCCAGGGTTTTGAAGCCTTCCCCCTCAATGGCAGAGTGGTGCACGAACACATCCCTGTTGCTTTCCTGCGCCGTGATGAACCCGTAGCCCTTTTGGTCGTTGAACCATTTCACTTTACCGGTGGCCATGCAACGCCACTCCTTTCCCGACGTGAGGGGATGCGATACACTTCCCCGTGAACTCAGCACGTTAGTTCCCATCGAGCCCATCCTCGCGGGAATTCGCCCCTGTGCCTTGGGACGACATGAGATGGAGGTGGAGAATAACAACGGACTTAACGAAAGCAAAAAAAATCTTCGGTCGCGTCATGGGTGGGGTATCGACGACTTATTCACATTTTGCGATATTGATATGTCACCCCCTTCGGAGTATGCCCGGGCCGCTGATTTTTTCGGGGACACTCTGCCTCGGCGCACCCCCACGGCGAGAGATGAGGGAATATCTCATAAGCGTTTGTTAATTCAGGCCTTATGTATACCAAAGAAATCAGGGCGTCGGACGCGCTCTAAAATGCAAGGCCTACTTGCGGGAGCCGTGAAAAGTGACATTTTCGCAGCCTCTCCCAGATTGGTTCTCCACCGGTTATCCACAATGTGGCATGCGATGGAACTCCCGGTGGATTCAGGGCTTTCCTTAACAGTCCGGAAATATTTTTGCCCGACGATATCACTGCATGAACCTGCTTGAAACGACAAAGCTGTGCAAAAGTTACGGCGGCCGTGCGGTCGTCAAGGAAGTCAGCTTTGTGTTGGCTCAGGAGGAGATCGTCGGGCTCTTGGGCCGCAATGGAGCCGGGAAAACCACGACCTTCCGCATGATCCTGGGAATGGTGACGCCCGATAGCGGCGCGGTTGCGTTTGACGGCGCGGACATCACCCATTTGCCGATGTACAAACGCGCCCGGCGCGGAATCGGCTACCTGTCGCAGGAACGTAGCGACTTTCGCAAGCTGACCGTTTGGCAGAACCTGCAGGCGATTCTGGAGACGCTTCATCTGTCGCGCGGCGAACGCCACCGTCGCGCCAATCTGCTCCTGGATCAATACGGGCTGGCCAAGGTGCGCAATCAGCCGGCCGACACGCTCAGCGGCGGCGAACGCCGAAAGCTGGAAATCTCCCGCGCGCTGGTCACCCAGCCTAAACTCATATTGCTCGACGAACCGTTCAGCGGCGTCGATCCGATCGCGGTGCAGGACCTGCAGGTGGAGGTTCGCCGGCTGCGCAAGGAGTTTGGCAAAAGCGTTCTGATTACGGATCACAATGTCGAGCAGACGCTGAAGGTATGCGATCGCGCCCTGATTATTGTCGACGGCGAAGTGATGGCCGAGGGAACGCCCAGGCAGTTGGTGAACAACACTGCCGTGCGTGCCGCGTACTTCGGGAATTTGTTCCGCGGCGATGAATTTGATTGAACACGCGTTTGAAGAGGTGTTCGTCCGTTTCCGCTCCGTAAAGGTGATGTATGCTTCGCAAATCCCTGCTCAGAGTTGCTGCCGCGGTCCTCTGGTTATCGCTTGCCGGCGCGAGAGCCCAGGCACTTTCGGGCGGGGATCCAACATCACAGCCGAGCACCGCTTCGCCCACTGCGGTTTCTGCCGATGCGCGTAAGCTGCTCGATGAAGTCGATGCCGCCTACGGAAAACTGACGACCCTCGACCTTGCCGGCACGATTTCGCAAGACGTTCGCGTTGACGGGCGCAAGCGGGAAGGCTCCGCCGACTTCACCTCAAGCTTCCTGGCCCCCAACTTTTTCCGTCATGAGGTCAAGGGAAACATGCTGTGCGGATCGACGGGCGAAAAGGTCTTTTCGTATTTGGAACGGCAGGGCCTCTACACGCTGACCGACGCACCGAAAGAACGCACGACGGTCGACAAACTCCCATCGCCGATCGATGCGTTGATCGATCCGTCGCTGATGCTCGCCATCGCGCAGGTCCCGTCGGCTGCGTTGACTCGCAGTGCGACGGATGTTTCCACGGGCGACGCTGCGACTATCGAAGGCGTCGCTTTCCCAACCCTGGTCGTCAGGGAAAAGAACGGCGATGTTCTGACTCTCCTCTTCGATCCGAAAACGCATCTGCTGCGTCGCGCGCTGACCGACGCGCGCGGGCAGTTGGAAGCGAAGGGCGACGCGAATGTCGAATCGGCGCTGCTCACGATCAACTACGCAACGGTGACGCCAGGGGCTGATTTGAAGAGCGAGCAGTTCGCCTGGACGCCGCCGCAAGGTGCACGCGACGCCGCGGCGCATCGCGGGCCGGCCGCAGAGATGGATGCCAGCCCGCTGGAAGGGAAAGACGCGCCCGACTTCAAACTCGCCGGCCTCGACGACAAGCAGGTGAGCCTGGCGGATCTGAAGGGGTCGGTCGCGATCGTCGACTTCTGGGCGACCTGGTGTCCCCCTTGTCGCGCGTCGCTCCCACATCTGGACGAGACCTACGCCAAGTTGAAAGGCGACGGGTTGAAGGTGTATGCGATTAACGTCGGTGAGGAGAAGCAGGTGGTGCAGGCGTTTGTCGATCAGACCAAACTTGCCGTGCCGGTGTTGCTCGATACAGACAGCTCAGTGCTGCCCAAGTACGGAGAAGGCGCGATACCCGAGACGGTCGTCATCGGCAAAGACGGAAAAATTCGCAAGGTGTTCATCGGCTTCGATCCCGACACCGAGGAGAAGATCGTCGCCGCGGTGAAGGACGCGATGGCGCAGTAGTACAACGGGATGCCATTTGAATGCACCATTGGGGCCAGCGCCGCGCGCAAAAACTGCCTGTTGCGATAATACCTCGGCTCGCGATACGGTAACTTGTCGTCTTTTTTGAAAGCCGCACAAGATGCAACGTAGCGGGTTCAACTGGTCGATAGAAACCCGGCAGAGATATTTCGCGCCGTGCGCAGTCCGCCCACGCGAAACCGCTTTCTGCGTCTATGAACGAACAGCTCATTCAACGAATCCGCCAGTGCGCCACTTTACCCTCCCTGCCAACGATCGCCGTGCAGGTGCTCGACTTGCGCAAAAAACTGACGTGGACATCGCGGAGATCGTGCGCATCATTTCGCGCGACCCGGCCCTCTCGTCCAAGATCCTGCGTACGGTGAACTCCAGCTTCTATGCGCGGAGCCAGAACGTCGGCACCATCAGCCATGCGCTGGTGATTCTCGGACTGCAGTCGGTCAAGACGCTGGTGCTGGGCTTCTCGCTGGTGACCAACCTCACCAAGGCCAAAGGGAAGGGCTTTCAGCATCTGCATTATTGGAAGCGCAGCATTCATGCCGCGACGGCCGCCCGTACGATCGCGGCAAAGCTCGGCATCGTTCAGCAGGAAGAAGCTTTTCTTGCGGCGCTGCTCATGGATATCGGAATGCTGGTGCTCGACCAGGTTCTCGCCGAGCAGTACGGCGAGCTGCACCTCAAGGTCCATTCGCATGGCGAGCTGGCGCCGCTCGAGCAGCAGGCGCTGGGAATGACGCACGCCGACGTCGGAGGCATTCTCGCCACGCAGTGGAAGCTCCCGCCGCTGTTGATCATGCCGATCGCGTTTCACGCCGTGCCGGAAAAGGTCGCTGACGCGAGCCTGCGCAAATTGACCGAGCTGGTCGGTCTCGCCGGTCGCTGCGCGGATGTATTCGTCGATGCGATGCCGGCGCCGGCGATCGCTGACGTCCGGCAGATCTGCATGCAGTCGTACAAGATGAGCCAGCCGGAATGCGACGCGCTGCTCGACGAGATCGGCACGCGCAGCAAGGAAGTCGCGTCGCTCTTCGAGATCAACATGGGTTCGTCGCTGGAGTACGACGCCATCTTGAAAAAAGCCAACGAAGCGCTCGTCGAAATCACGCTCCAGTCCCAGCAGCATGCAACGGTGCTGCAGGAAAAAGCCAGCACGCTGGCCGAGCAGAATCAGCAATTGAAGATCCAGGCGACCACCGACGGGCTCACGGGCCTGGCCAACCGTGTGTCGTTCGATCAGTTTCTCGCGGAGCAATTTGCCGCCGCCGTCCGCGCCCGCAAGCCAATTTCGCTGCTCCTGCTCGACGTGGACAAGTTCAAGAGCGTCAACGATCAGCACGGCCACCAGACCGGCGACGAAGTGCTCCGTGCTCTGGGCAAGCTCTTGTCGACCGCGACCCGCACCCAGGACCTTGCCGCCCGCTACGGCGGGGAAGAAATGGTCCTGGTGCTCCCCGGCACCAGCCGATCGACCGCTGCCGCGGTCGCCGAGAGCATCCGCCGGGCCATCGCATCGCGCCCGGTCGCCTGCATCGCCGTCACCCTTCCGGTTACCGCCAGCATCGGCGTTGCCTGCTACGAGCCAGGCGGCCCGTTCAAAGAGGCCGCCCACCTGCTGAAAGCCGCCGACCTGGCTGTCTATGCCGCGAAGCGCGCCGGCCGAAACTGTGTCCGCGTCTTCTCCGCTCCCAAACCCGAAGCAAAGCCGACGGCGGCGTAGGAAATCGGCTTGAGGACGACCGGGCTCATCCAGCTTCCAGCGCGGGTGAACTTTTTTTTAATTGTGGCGATTGCGGATCTTGCGATCGTAGGGCGGGATTCATCCCGCCGTTTTCCCGGCCGGCCAATAAATCGGCGGGATGAATCCCGCCCTACTCGGAGCCGGTCGCCACTTTCGAGCGCCACACTCCCCACCGGCGTTCTCCGTCGAATAAATTGGAGACGGCGCCAACCGATCGTTACAATCAACCAATGCACGCGGTTGATCTCAATCATCGCATCTATGATGTCCCGTTTCGCCCGTTCCGAGTTCATTTGACTGACGGGTCAGCGATTCCCATCACCAACGCCGGCATGGTGCTTGTCGGCGAGTCCTCGGTGATCCTGCCCGTAGAACTGGGACACGACTCCGAGGGCTATCCGCTCGTGAAGCGCTTGCGCACGGTCGCTCTGGCGCACATGGTTCAGTTCAGTGACATTGATGAACCTGTCTCGGGCAAGAGGCCAAAGAAGCGCGGATAAAGCCGGATTTAGTCCCAGCGGGCTTGAGCGATCCTCACGACCGCGATCGTGATCCCGATCGCGCCGCCAATGTATGCGCCGAGATGAATTCCGTAGACGCCGAGGAAGCGAATGGGCCGAAAGTCTCCGGTGTGCCACAGGTCGGCCAGATCGTTGCTGGTCCAGAGGAGCCAGCCACTCGCCCCGGCTGCGCCAAGAAGAAGAGAACAAGCAATTGTCACCGCGAAGATCATCGACAGATGCGAAGCAAGCTGTTTGTACGTGAGCCGGCGCCGGTTCGGTCGCGGGTTGTTGGCGATGAGCAGTATCGCTCCGATCACAATCCCTGCTGACCCGCCGGCTCTCATCCCGATCCCCATCGCTTGATTGCGTAATGCCCGCGGGTCCGGCGGAGTCTTCGCGGGCATCACGTCGGCGAGGCCTTTCCCATAGAAATAGTACTCCCACGAAATCGAGCTGGTCACGGCATCGTTCACGACCCCATAGGCGATCCCGGCCAGCGTCGCGAGCAGCAGAAAGGCATATTCGCGCCATCGCTGCGCCGCCCGCCCGTGCCGCATCAGGTCTGTCGCGGCCAGCATCGCGAAGATGCTCGCGCCAATCGCAATCCTGGCGGCAAGACCAGCGTCCGTCTTGAACCACCAGTGAAATGAAGTGAGATTCATTGAGGAACGCTCGGTCATGCGATCAGTCGCGCATCTCTCTCTGTGCCGCATTCAGGACATCGCCCGGGAGTCGCGCAAGTCATACCCGCATTGCCGACAGAAGCCCTTGATCGCGCGGCTGTCCTCGCTCCGTCGGCGGCGAAGTCGTCGGACCAATGGCCAGAAACAGATTGCCGCGCAAACCGAGACCGGCAGCGGAAACGGAACGGCCAGTTGCGAGAAGGTAACGGAGATAGAACGAAGCAGAGACCACCGGAATAGAACGGCCATCAAGGGGATCGGTCGCGAGCCGTGGGTAATCGCAAAACCGAGCGGAAACCAGCGATGATAGATCGGCCCCTCGCCAAAGACCGGCCACCCCGGCGACAGATAGCGCGATTCGACAAATCTCGGCGGAACGGTCGAGGGCCATCGGTCGACGACGGTAATGCGGAATTGATCCGGAATCGTCGCAACTTCAACATAGTCGCGATGCGGCGTCGTGAAAAACAACAGATCGTTCGAGTAATGGCTGCGAATCCAGACCCCGACGAAGAACAGCCCCGCGAGCAGCGAGAGAAATCGGATCAGTGATGCGGGCTTCGAGCGAAACACCACGAGACTATAGTACACGCGCCGCAATTCATTCTGACTTCCGGCTCCTTACTCCTGACGTCTTATTAAAAACCTCGCCGCCGGCGCACTCCGTGCGCCGGCGGCGGCATCCATGATCGGCTGTGGGTCTTTCTAAACCGAGCTCGGCATACGTTGCCGAATCTGGATGGGGCATGAGTTTTACATTGCTTCAACGGCCACCGACGCTGGTTCGCGCATCGCCTGCTCGCTACGCCGGGCGGCGGCTTTGCGAATGCGACGCGTTCGGCCAACCGTCTGCTGATCCACCGTCGCCCGTCGAGTCGGATGGGCATTGGCGGTCTTGACTGCGGTGGCAGCGTCGGGGGCGTAAAGGTCCGCGCCGATTTCCTCGGCAAGGCCTTCGGCCCGCTTGTAGATCCCCCCGCAGCAGAGAACCTGCATGGTCGGACAACTGTTCACCTCGCGGAGGTAGTCGATCAATTTGCGGACCGACGGGATGCCTGCCGGAAGGGTGCCGAACATGACCAGCAGGTCGGGTCGCATCTCGCCGATCAGAGTCAGCACTTCGTCCTCCGGCACGCCGCCGCCGGCGAAGCGGACGGAGAAGCCATCGGCTTCAAACAGGTCGCGCAAATCTGGCCGCCGAGTTCTTCGGGCTCATCGTTGCCACAGAAAATCAATACTTTGCGTCCGTTGGACGGTGCCTGCTCAAGCCGCGAGCAAAGCTGGTCGGCAATCGAGCGATTCAACCGGGTGGCTAGATTGAGCGTGCTGACGTTGATACGGTCGTCGCGGTACATTTCCTGGATGGTTTCCATTGTCGGCCAGATCAATTGGGTGAGCAGGTCATACGCGCTCACCTGAAGTTCCATCGCAGCCGCGATGACCTCGCGAGCAACGGCACGATCGCCCTTCAGAAGCGGTTCGAGGTATTCGCGGGCAACGGCGGTGATGGTCGGCTTAACATGATGCATGGATGTTTCTCCGGGGAGTATCGCGAACCTTTTCGCGAGTTCTCCAAATTAACAAACCGGCATCCGTGCCAGCCTTGAAATCGATTCGCATGTTAAACTGGATAACTTGCGATGCTTAAACTATCGGATACGCCTGAGAAATTCTTTACCCATTTTAACATCACCCATCGAAGTAATCACCAAACCGGTGAAAACCACAACTAAATTCGATTCGCAGCCTACGAGCGTCGCCCGCGCCCCTCGTCGGACGTTGGCACTAACGAATTCTGCTCCGGACCAAATTCATAAATGTCTGTAGATAATATGCTTACCGCATTTAAACCCGCCATGGCATTCCCCTCCGTGGCTCTGTGCCTTCGCGCCTTCGTGCCTTCCTCCCCCCTTTCCTGTTGACAATGCCAGATCGAAAATCGTAAGGTTATCGGTGTTATGTGACCGCCGAGGCTTCGCGTGTGGCGCAGGGCGCGGGGAACCCAAGGGTGTCGTCGATGGAAGTAGTCGGCACCAGGGGCTTAGGGACGAACAAACGTTCCGGGGCACTTTCAAGCCCTAGCCCGTCAGCTAACCCCGTAGGCCCTTGAAAGGGCACAACGACGCTCTCCTGAGCGGGGCACTCGCCCCGGTGATCGCTTGCAGCGGTCTCCAAAAAGCTCCCGAGCCCCTCGTTGCGCAGAATGAGGATATGCCGGCCCGTGGCGGGCAGGACCGCCGCGCGCTTCCGCGCAGTCCGATGGCAGCGACACGTCTATGCACACCATCGAAAGCGGCCCCCGAAAGCCGGCAGCCTTGAGTCTCCTCGCGGGCGAGCGGCCCCGCAACGTCGGGTGGAAGCAAGCCGCGGGACTTCTCTTTGGCGATTGGGGCACCAGTCGACTGTACGTGCTGGGCATCGCCCTCTTCTTCGCCGGGCGCACCAGCTTTTGGCTGATCGTAGCCATGAGCCTGTTGATCCTGGCGGTGGGCTGGGCCTACACGCAAATCTGCCGGATCTATCCCGACGGTGGCGGCGTCTACACCGCCGCAAAGCACAAAAGCCGCACGCTCGCCGTCGTCGGCGCGTTGTTGCTCTTCGCCGACTACACGGTGACGGCAAGCCTCAGTTCGCTGGACGCGTTTCACTATTTTGGTCTCCCCGTCGGGCGTCACGTTCAGGCCGAGCCGGATCGAGTTGACGCCGGCGCCAAGCTCGACGTAAAGCGCAGTTCCGAGGCGACCGAGGCCGACAAACTCCTGGCCTTTGACTCGCCGGCGCTGTGGGCGATCGTCGCGATCGCCGCCATCGGCATGTTCAATCTGATGGGCCCAAAACACACCGGAATGTTCGCGCTCTTGGCGGCAGTGGGGATGGTGCTCATCACCCTGCTCATCGCGGCATTCGCCATTCCGCAGGTTTCCTGGCATGACTTGCCGGGGCGTATCGGGCATCTCAATCATCAGCCCGGCGAGATGTGGGTCGCGTTCGTCTCGATCGTGCTGGCGCTGAGCGGCGTGGAAGCCATCGCCAACCTCACCGGCGTGATGACCCGCCCGGTCCTGAAAACCGCCAGTAAGGCGATCTGGGTCGTTTCCGCCGAAGTTGCCATCTTCAACGTTCTCCTGGCCGCCTGCATGCTCGCGATCTTTCCCCTCGACCGCGATAAGCATCAAAGCGACATGCTCGCGTTTCTCAGCGGGGTGTACGTCGGGCAGTGGGGGGAGTGGGCGGTTCGCATTATCGGCGGCGTGCTGCTGCTCTCCGCCACCAACACCGCTATCACCGACATGATCTCCGTTCAATACCTGATGGCCCGCGACGGCGAATTGCCGCAGGGAATGGCCGCCCTCAACCGCTTCGGCGTGCCTTGGATGCCCGCGGCGCTGGCGGCATCGGTCCCCATCCTCGTCCTGCTGGTCAGCCACGATCTCGACAGTCTCGCGGCGCTGTATGCCATCGGCGTGATCGGCGCGGTCGCCATTAACGTCACGCTCTGCGCCATCCACCCCCGCCTGCGACGCCTGTCGCGCAAGGTTCCCATGATGCTGCTGGGAATCGTGCTGCTGGCGATCTGGGTCACCCTCGCATTCACGAAGCTGCACGCGCTGGTCTTCGTCGCCGTGGTGATGACCATCGGGCTGACGGCGCGGGCTTTCACCAAGTGGCTCGCCAACCGCGATGGCGTGCGCCCGACGCTCCTGCGCCAGGCGATCATGGAACAACTCACCCCCGAAGCCATGGCCCGCCCCAAGGTTCTCCTGGGCACGTACGGCTCCGATCACCTGGCCAGAGGCGCATTGGAGGAAGCCAAGCGCTCGGGCAAGACGCTGGTCATCTGCTTCATTCGCGAGGTGACGTTGTCCTACAAATACGACCGCCGCATGACGATCGATACCGACCTGGCGGCCCTGCGGACATTCAGCCGATTTCTGGCCCTGGCGCATGAGATCGGTGTTGCCGTGCTGCCGTCGTATGACACGGGTTACGACGCCGTCGAGCTGATCGCCGAGTCCGCCGCCATCTACGGCGTGGATCAAGTGCTGATTGGCACGAGCCGTCGCGGCGCGTTCTACCGACTGGTCAAGGGAGAGTTCCAGAAACGCCTGGAAGAAATGCTTCCGCCGGAGACCACCGTGAAAGTGCTGGCGCCCGACCCTGCGGGCGAGCGCCCGCTGGCGTCGGTGGGGTCGTGAGCGCATGACCAAAATGACGAAACCAGAATCCCCGAATCAGAATTAGATTCTGGTTTCGGGCTTCGCCATTCGGGTTTCCGGCGCACAGCGCCGGCGAAGCCTTTTTTCTTTCCGACTTTTCTGGCATTCTGTACCCCATGACCCGTTTGGCGGCGCGGTTCAATCCGCTGCACAGTTTGCAGCAAATGGCGGAACTGATTGCTCAGATCAGCGGGGAGTCCGTCGATATCGCCAAACGCCGGCTCGAATGGGAGCGCCTTCACCCGGGCTGCTCCGTCGCCGAAGACTTCGCGCGGCACGGCGGCCCGCGATACGTATGGGGGCCACATCTCGAATCGTTCTACGGCCAGACCAACGCGTTTCTCTACGAGCTGGCGGTCTGGAATCGCAACAGCGTTAAATCGCGAATGCGCCGCTGGACGGCGCGCCTGATGGATCGTCAGCAGGGTCCCTCCCTCGACATCCTCAGCATCGGCGACGGTCTGGGATTTGATTGCCTCTACTTTGCACGCAAGGGACATCGCGTCGCGTACTTCGAACTGCCGGGTCTGTGCGAGCGCTTTGCGCGGGAGTTGTTCGCCAGAAGCGCCGCGGAAATTCCGATCGTGACTGATCCTTCCGAACTGAGCCGCGATTCCTACGACGCAATCACGTGTTTCGACGTGCTCGAACACGTTCCCGATCCTGCCGGGATGGTGAAGACGCTGGCGTCGTGCCTCCGTCCAGGCGGGCGATTGTTCGTCAGCGCGCCTTTTTACATGGTGCTCCCGTGGTATCCCACGCATCTGCGCGTCAGCCGTAAATTCAGCGGGAGCCTGACGCTCTATGAGCAGGCCGGACTGCGGCTGGTGGACGGCCGTTTTGACTGGTGCCCGATCGTGCTGCAGAAGCCTGATCAGAACGGCTGCGTTTACCCCAAGCGCGGGGCCTTGGCCGTGAAGCTGACAGCCCCCGTGCTGATGCTTGGCCGTCTTGGCGCGTTGCCCTTCGCCCCGGTGCATCTGATTCGCCGCATGTGCAATCGGCGGTTTTAATCGCGGGTTCGGGCAACTGCGTCGTGTTGCAGGCTCCGTGCAAAATGGTCACGTTCGAGCCGATTGGATGGGCGTGCGCAAATCCCGTATGGTCCATGGCGACCGGAAAATGCAGAACACGAATCGTCACGAATTCGCACGAATCTGCACGAAGCAGATTTTCCTTCGCATTTATTCGTGAAGATTGGTGAGCATTCGTGCCGATTCGTGTTCCCTCTTTTCCCTCTTTCCCTCTTCACAAATGGAGCAAATCACTTCTTCTCCGCTGCAGGCGTGCCGCCCAAAGTCACCACCAGTTCTTTCACGGGCGTTCCATCCGACCATTTGCCCATGTACCGCTGCTGTGGCGTGTCGCCCAGTGCGAATTCGCGATCTGTCCCATGGAACGCGGCGTCGCAAAGCCCGTCGAACAACTTCCAGAAAGCGTAATAATCGATCGCGTCGAGCATCATGCCGGGGTTACGCAGGGCCGGCCGTGACGACGGGCCGTTGCCGGACGACGTGTTATAGGCAAGATCGGGGGCGACCGGCGCGAGATGATTGGCCACCAGCGCCGGCATGCCGTGCGAGTCAGACTGCACCAGCACGAAATTTTTGTTTTCCGGTGGGATCGTCGTCGACTCGTGAAAGATGCGCAGCGCGTCGCTCTTGCCGACCAGCGTGTCGTGATCGCCGGCGACGGCAAGGAGCAGCGTCGAGGCCGGGAGTTTCGACATGTCCGCCAGCGGCACGAACGTTCGGCCGTCGCCGGTAACGGTTTTCCCCGGTTCCGTGGACATCACCGCCTTGATCTGCGGCAGCCCCGATTCGGAAGCCAGCGCCGCCACGTTCGCAACGAGCAGGCCGCCGACAGAGTGTCCGACCGCCGCCATCCGGGCGAGGTCCGGCTTCACGTGGCCCGGCTCGCTCTGCAGCCGCTTCAGCGCGTCCTGGATTGCAGCGATTGCATTGGGCGTGAAATCGCGGGGGGAAGTGAGCATCGTCGCCTGATATTTCGGGAAGATCACAATGTTGCCGCGTTTGACGATGTGGTCGATCCACGCGCCGTAGATGGCCGGGTTCATCGCGGACCAGCCGTGAATGAAAATCACCACCGGCGCCAAGTCCGGCCGGGGGGCGTCCGGCTCGTAGACCCAGTACTGAGTCCCCCCTTGGCCGTAGACGTGAGAGATGACCGACGCATGAGCTGCCCGGGCTCCGCCAGGCCCGTCCGCGGGCTGCGCGGGCGGACGAACGCTGTCCGCCATCAGCGGACGCGATGCCAAAATCATTGGCGCGACGCAACACAACGAAATGATTCCAATGCGGGCCTTCATCAGTTGAAGCATACTTCGTCTCCTTGGATTTAAAGTGCTGCGCACGCATGATGGTATTCTCGCAAATGACTTTCGGCGCAGACGCGCAGGCGCAGATCCGGGTACGATGCATTTTGTACCAGGAGTTATTGACATGGCTGAATTCATTCTCGCGGACATGATGGTAGGGGGCGGCTTGCTCGGACTGATCGTACTGATACTCGATATCATTGCGATCGTCAGCGTGTTGGCCGGCGCCGGCACGGCTGGGCATAAGCTTCTCTGGACATTGGTCATTTTGCTGCTGCCGGTGCTCGGCATGATTCTTTACTTCCTCATTGGGAAAAACAGCCGCGACGCGTAAGCGGCCGTGGCGTACCACGGGTTTTCCCAACCCGCCCTGCGCCACGGTAGTAAGAAAACCGCAGCATTCAGCTATCCTCGTTAGAATCCTGCATCTCTCGCACGGGTTGGGAACCCGTGGTACGAGCGGCGGGAACTTCCGCGCGCCGCTTGCGTCAAAGGCGGGGGGCGGACTCGAGGAAACTGCTATGTCGAAACGCGTTCTGGGGTTGTACGCTCTGTTTCTCACGCTGAGCGGCCTTTATCTTGGAGCAGTCGCCGCCGAATCGGGCGCCGGGCAACGGCGAGAAGCCGCGCAATCCGCGCAACAAAAGGGAAACTGGAAAGACGCCTACGAATCGGGGTTCGCAATGCTCGCCACGGATCCGACGGATGATCCCATGCTCGTATCAGACGACCTGGTCAACGGCATTCAATGTCTGCAGCAGCTCGGCCGAAGCGACGAGATTGACGACTTCCGCGAAAAGACCATCGCCGCCCACGCAAACAACTGGCGGCTGCTCGATGCGGCGGCCCAGAGCTACCTGAACGGGGAAGGGTACGGGACCATCGTCGCCGGAAAGTTCTACCGCGGCGGACGCCGGCAAGGCGACGGCCGCCAGGTGGCAACTTTCGAGCGCGATCGCGTCCGCGCCCTGCAACTTATGGTGCAGGCGATGCCGATCGCGGCAAATGAGCCGGATAAGAACGCCTTGGGAGCTTTCTATTTCAATTTTGCCGGCGTTCTCCTCGATAACCGCCCCGGCGACGGCGCCTGGAAACTGCAGTACCTCTCCGACTTCGCCAAGCTTCCCGACTACGAGGAGGGATTCCGCTATTACGGAGACAGCAACGATCGTGGCGCCCCCGTGAATGAAGACGGATCGCCTGTTTATCACGCGATCCCCAAATCCTGGAACGACGCCAAGACCGACGGCGAACGCTGGCGATGGTGTCTTGAGCAAGCCGGCCAAACGTCAGATGACGCGGCGTTGCACGCGAAATACGTCTTTGCTGAATTTCTGCACACTCAGTTCGGTGTGCAGACGATGGCTTACATGGGCCCGCGATTCTTCGGTCGCGGCGCCGATATTGGCCCCGCCGCGGACGACGATTCCACGCGCAAGGACGAGAGCGGCCCCTATGCCGTCCAGACGCTCGGCGAGGATGAAACGATCGCGCGATTGGCCAGTGGGATTAAGCGGTTCAAGCTGCCCGAGGAGTTCAATTTCATCCATCTCTTCCAGTCGGTTGCGGAGAAGAAATCGAACTGGGGCGAGCAGGCGCTGGAGCAGCTTGCCGAACTTTTCGAGAATCGCCAGCAGTACGACCGGGCGGCGGAGTATTGGAAGAAGAGCATCGCCGATTATGGGCCGGGCCCCGACCATGCGAAGCAATCGCGGCTCGATCAGATCCTGAAGAATTGGGCCGTGTTCGACGCAGCGGAAACCGAGCCGTCCGGGACCAATGCGTCGGCCTACCTGGTTTTCCGCAACGGCACGAAAGTGTCATTCGATGCGCAGGAGATCGATGTCAAAAGGCTGCTCGACGATGTGCAGGGAGCCATCGCCGCGCACCCGCGTGAACTCGATTGGCAATCCATCGACGTCAACAATCTCGGCTATCGCCTGGTCGAGAAAAACCAGAAGCAATACTTGATCAGGCAAACGGCCAAATGGGACATGGACCTGCAGCCCCGGCCCAAACACTTCGATCGGCGCGTGAAAGTCGATGTGCCGATCAAGCAACCCGGCGCCTATCTGATCACCGCGCGGATGGAGGATGGAAACACGACGCGCATCATTCTCTGGATCGCCGACACGGCGATCGTCCAGAAGCGCGGCGAGAACGGAGCGTACTTTTTCGTTGCGGATGCCGTCACCGGTGCGCCGGTTCCCAACGCGAAGATGCAGTTTTTCGGCTATCGCCAGGAGTATGCCGACAATCGCGTCCGCATCATTACGCAAAATGCCTCCGGCACGACCGACGCCGACGGGCAGTGCTCGCTGGACGCAACAGGCAATGACGCCAATTTCCAGTGGCTCACGACCGCCACCACGCCGGACGGTCGCCTGGCGTACCTGGGTTTCACCGGAATTTGGGGCGGCCAATATTACGACGCCCAGTACAACCAGCGAAAGGCCTTTCTCATCACCGACCGGCCCGTCTACCGGCCGGGCCAGACCGTAAAGTTCAAGCTCTGGCTCGAAACCGCCAAATACGATCTTGAGAGCAAATCAGAATTCGCCAACGTCAGCGCGCTGCTGCGAATGCAGGATCCGCGCGGCGAAAAGGTGCTTGAAAAGACGTACCAGACAGATGAATTCGGGGGGTTTGACGGGGAATATACGATACCCGCCGACGCGACGCTGGGTGTTTACGCCTTGGGAGTCGACAACTTCGGCGGCGGGAATTTCCGCGTCGAGGAATACAAGAAACCGGAATACGAAGTGACCGTCGACGCGCCGACCGAGCCGATCCAGCTCGGCGACAAGATCACCGCCACGATCCGGGCGAAATACTATTTCGGGACGCCCGTCGTCAACGCGAAAGTGCATTACAAAATCCTGCGGCAGGCGCACGACGCCCGCTGGTTTCCCGCCGCGCGGTGGGACTGGTTCTATGAGCCGGGCTATTGGTGGTTTGCGGCGGAATACAACTGGTATCGCGGCTGGAACGACTGGGGCATGCGGGCGCCGCTGCGCCTCTGGTGGCCGCGCCAGTCAGCCCCGCCGGAAGTGGTGGCGGAGAACGACGTGCCGGTCGGTCCCGACGGCACGGTAAAAGTCGAGATCGACACCGCGCCCGCCAAGGCCGTCCACGGCGACGAAGATCAGAGCTATTCGATCACGGCAGAGGTCACCGACCAATCGCGCCGGACGATCGTCGGCGCCGGCGACGTGCTCGTCGCGCGCAAGCCATTCAGCGTCTACGCCTGGGTCGATCGCGGCTACTACAACACGGGCGATGCGATCGAGGCTTCATTCTCCGCGCAGACGCTCGACAACAAGCCCATCGCCGGCGCGAAGGGGGAGCTGAAGCTCCTGCGTGTTACTTACGACAAAGATCGCAATCCCGTCGAAAACGAGGTCGAGCATTGGGCGCTCGACACCGACGCGCAGGGCCTGGCGCATCAGCAGATCAAGGCTGCCGCCAGCGGGCAATACCGCCTCAGCTATCGCGTGACTGATGCCAGGGGCAGGAGCATCGAGGGCGGGTACGTATTGGTGGTTCGCGGCGAGGGATTCAACGGCCAGCAGTTCCGCTTCAATGACATTGAACTGACAACCGACAAGAAGGAATACCAGGCCGGCGACACCGTCCGGCTGATGATCAACACCGATCGTGCCGATTCAACGGTCGTCCTGTTCCTTCGCCCGAGCAATGGCATCTACCTGCCGCCGAAGGTTCTGCGGCTCAAGGGAAAGAGCACCATTGAGGACGTGGCGGTGGTGAAGAAGGACACGCCGAACTTTTTCATCGAGGCGCTGACGGTGGGCGACGCAAAAGTATTTGACGACGTCCGCGAGATCGTGGTGCCGCCGGAGAGCAGGGTGGTGAATGTGGCGGTCACTCCCTCGGCGGAGAAATATCGGCCCGGGGAGAAGGCGAAAGTCCAGATCAAGGTGACCGATGCCAACGGAGCGCCGGTCGCTGGCTCGGAAGTTGTGAGCATCTACGACAAAGCCGTCGAGTACATCTCCGGCGGATCCAACGTCGAGGAGATCAAGGCATTCTTCTGGAAATGGCGACGGAATCACTATCCGCAGACAGAATCGAGCCTCGACCGCGAGGGAACGCCGCTATATCACTCGGATGAAGTCGCGATGTCCGTGCTGGGCGCGTTTGGAGAGGTGGGTATGGACGAGGGCCGTGTCCATGGAATGGTGCCGGGCGGCAGAGTCAAGGCGTTGAAGTCAGTGCGAGGAAATCTCTTCGGAATGGCGGAGCAGAATCAACTGATGGCGGCAGATTCCGCCGCGCCCGCTGCGCCGATGGCGGCCGACGCTGCCGGCGCCGGGGGTAACTTCCGGTCCGACGGCGACAAGCGGTCCGCCCGCGAACCCGGCGGAAGCGGCGCTCCAACCGTGCAACCGACCGTCCGCAAGAATTTCGCCGACACCGCTCTATGGGTCGGGCGCATCGACACCAACGCTGATGGAACCGCCGAGGTTGAGCTGACCATGCCCGAAAGTCTCACGACTTGGAAGACCAAGGTCTGGTCGATGTCGTCAGGCACGCGCGTCGGACAAGGCGAAGCCGAAGTCGTCACTTTCAAGAACGTGATCGTCCGTCTCCAGGCTCCGCGATTCTTCGTGCAGAAGGACGAAGTGGTTCTCTCGGCCAATGTTCACAATTATCTCAAGAGTGCCAAGAGTGTGAAGGTCACGCTCGATCTGGGCGGAAATACGCTCGCGCCGTTGGTCGATTCGTCGACCGGCAGCAATCTTGCGCAAACCGTGGAAATCCCCGCCGATGGGGAAACCCGCGTCGATTGGCGCGTCAAAGCTGTCGCTCCCGGCACGGCGGACATTAAAGTTGCCGCGCTGACCGACGAAGAATCCGATGCCATGCAGATGACCTTCCCCGTGGAAATTCATGGGATGCTCAAAACCGATTCGTTCTCCGGCGCGATGCGGCCGAAAGATGAACACGCGTCGCTGACGTTCAACGTTCCCGCCGAGCGATTGCCCGAGCAGAGCCGGGTGGAGATCCGCTATTCTCCCAGCGTCGCGTCCGCCATGGTCGATGCGTTGCCCTATCTGGTTGACTATCCCTATGGCTGCACCGAGCAGACGCTGAATCGATTTCTTCCGACGGTCATCACCCAGAAGGTGCTGCTGGGGATGCACCTCGATCTCAAGGCGATCGAGCAGAAACGCACCAATCTCAACGCGCAGGAAATCGGCGACGATGCCCAGCGCGCAAGGACTGGAAACGCAACAATCCGCCAAACCCCGGCGTCGGGCAGCGCAATCCCGTCTTCGACGAGAAAGTGGTCGCGGACATGACAGCCGAAGGAATCGAGCGGCTGGCCAACATGCAGGTTGCCGACGGCGGCTGGGGATGGTTCAGCGGCATCGGCGAATCCTCCTGGCCGCACACCACCGCGCTGGTCGTGCACGGCCTGCAGATCGCCAAATCCAACGGCGTCGTCCTCCCCGGCAACCTGCTCGAACGCGGCCAGCAGTGGCTCGTCGATTATCAGAACCGCCAGGTGAAAATGCTCGAAAATGCCCCTGCCAAGATCGATCCGTGGAAGGAGACGGCAGACGATCTCGACGCGTTTGTCTATATGGTGCTGGCCGATGCGGATGTGCATGATCCGAAGATGACCGCATTTCTCTATCGCGATCGAAACGATATCGCCGTCTACGGCAAAGCGATGTTCGCGCTCGCTCTTGAAAAACAGGGGGAGAAGCAGAAGCTCGACATGCTGCTGCAGAACATTTCCCAATACGTCGTTGAGGACAACGAAGACCAAACCGCGTACCTGAAGCTCCCCGCTGAGAATTACTGGTGGTGCTGGTACGGCTCTGACACCGAGGCGATGGGGTACTATCTCAAGCTCCTGAGCCGGACCGATCCGCACGGCGAAGTGACCGCCCGCCTCGCGAAGTATCTGATCACCAATCGCAAGCACGCGTCGTACTGGAACAGCACCCGCGATACCGCGATCTGCATCGAGGCCCTGGCCGACTACATCCGCGCCAGCGGCGAAGACAAGCCGGACGAAACCGTGACGGTCAGCATCGACGGCAAGCAGATGAAGCAGGTGCATATCGATGCGACCAATCTCTTCTCGTTTGACAACAAGGTCGTGCTGAGCGGCAACGACGTCATCACCGGCCAGCACAAGATCGAATTCGCCAAATCCGGCGCCGGCCCGCTCTATTTCAGCGCCTATGTCACCAACTTCACGCTGGAGGATCCGATCAAAAAAGCCGGGCTGGAAGTCCGCGTGCAACGCAAGTTCTACAAGCTGATCGAAGTGAAAGAGACCGCCAAAGTTTCCGGGCAGCGCGGACAGGCGCTGGACCAGAGTGTGGAAAAATACGAGCGGAAGGAAATCGCCGACGGCGAAGCGCTCAAAAGCGGAGATCTGATCGAAGTCGAGCTTGAGATCGACAGCAAGAACGACTACGAGTATGTCCTGTTCGAAGACATGAAAGCCGCCGGCTTCGAGCCTGTCGATCTGCAGAGCGGCTACAACGGCAACGATCTTAACGCCTATATGGAACTGCGCGACGACCGCGTCAGCTTCTTCGCGCGGGCACTGGCCCGCGGCAAGCACTCTGTCTCATACCGGCTCAGAGCCGAAATCCCCGGAAAGTTCAGCGCGTTGCCGACCAGAGCCAGTGCAATGTACGCACCGGAATTGAAGGGCAATTCAGACGAGAACAAAGTGGTGATTGAAGATTGAATGGCGAGATGAAGGCATCACCGCAATCGCTTCCCCGTGACAGATGTGGCGTCATTCGCTGAGCAGTCCCATGGACGGCGCGAAAAGTCCGCGGAAGAATGTTAAGTCGTCCAATCGACCACCCTGAGACCGGGTACGCGGCGAAAATCCGCGAGGTTTCGCGAAATCAACGTTGCATCGTTCCCAAGAGCGATCGCGGCGACCCGGAGATCCATGGTTCCGATGCGAACCCTTTGCTTGCGAAGCCGCTGAAAGATTGCAGCCGCCATATCATCGAAGTCTAGAAGCGGTCGACGAGTGTAGTCGTCGAGCAGGGCGTGAAGGCGGTAATAGCCATTCACCTGAGCTTCGGGGTTACGTGCATTTGATATGAAAGCAAGCCAGCCTCGCATCTGTTCCTCGAAGCTCACGATCGTGACTTGCACGTCTGGATCCGACGAACTCTCCAACCTCTCCAAAAGCACGTTTCGCCTTCGTCTTGTTTCCAAGAGACCGACGATACTCTCGTCCGAGACGAACGATTTCATCGAACACTGGGTCGTTGGCAAACTTCCCAGCCGATTCACGCCACCAGCCTTGCAAACTTGGCTTCTTTTTGCCGTTGGCGAGCTTCCCGATGACCGATTCGAGTGCAGCCACCCGTTTTTCTACTTCCGCGAGCGTCATATCAGCTAGTATATCGCCAAGTGCCCGCCGTTTGACACCTTTGAATGCTTTGTTCACCGGGCATAGTTTGACACTCCTCCCCGTCACCCCTACCTTCCCTTCATGCGGCGAGGAATCTGGCTCGTGCTCGCTCTGACGGCTTGGGGATGCCAGGGGAACTCGATCGGTCGCTCCGCCTCCGATGACGAGATGTTCGGCCCGCAGTCCATGCGCCTGCATCCCACGTTTACCGAAATCAAAGACTGGACCGGCGACAATAAACCCGATGGGATCGAGGCCGTCATCGAATTGCAGGATCAGTTCGGCGATACCACTCGCGCCACGGGCAAAGTGATCTTCGAGCTCTACGCCTATCGGTACTCGGCCCCCGATCCCAAAGGCGAACGCGTCGGCGGGCCGTGGGTCGGTTCGCTTCTCACCAGGGACGAGCAGATCGCCAATTGGAACAGCGCCATCCGCGGCTACAGCTTCGAGCTGGCCCAGCCCAATCTGTCCCGCGAACGAAACTATGTGCTGACAGCCGAGTTCGATCTTGGGGGGCATCGGCTGTTCGACCAGGTTGTCATCGAGGGCAATGACCCCGAAAAGAAATCCTTCGGCCGACACAACGTACACGCGCCCGAGCAGACGCCGTCGCATTAAGTTCCTGTCATGCCCGCCAACGACATTCTGCAGCTCGATCCCGTGCCGATGCTGCTGCAGCGCACTCGTGCCGAACTCTCCGCATCCTTCGACTTCACCCGCGCAATGCGCGTGAGCCGGGCCCCCGGGCGGCTCGACGTGATGGGCGGCATCGCCGATTACACCGGCTCGCTCGTCGCCGAGGCGACGCTCGATCGCGCCGCCGCGGTCATCTCGCAGGAGCGGACCGATCGCGAGCTGCGCATTTTCAGCTTCAACCTGCTCGACGAACACCGTCCCTTCACGTTCGGCATCTCTCTCGACGCCCTCGCCGGCGGCAGCCCTGAAGCGTTGCGCCGCGAATTTGCCGAGCCCGGCCGGCAATGGGCGGCATATGTCGCGGGGTGCCTCTTCATTCTTCACGAGCACGGCTACATCGACTTGAACGATCCGGGGATTTGTGGATTCAATCTGGCGATTCTCAGCACCGTTCCGCTCGGCGCCGGCGTCAGCTCGTCGGCCGCCATCGAAGTCGCGACCATGCTGAATTTCGTCGATCATTTTTCCCTGCGCGATCCCTCCCGTGGGAAGCACATTGCCGATGGCCTTGTCGTCGCGGCGCTCTCGCAGGAAGTCGAGAATCGGATCGTTGGCGCGCCCTGCGGGATCATGGACCAGGTTGCCTGCTGCCTGGGAAAAAGCGGATCGTTGCTCCGCATGGTCTGCCAACCCCACGAGCTGCAGGACCCGCTTCCGTTGCCGCCCGGCGCGCGTTTCGTCGGCATCAACAGCAACGTGAAGCACAGCGTCGGCGGCGGCGCCTACGGCCGAACCCGATGCGCCGCGTTCATGGGGCACACGATCATTCTCGCGGCGATGCGCGAGATCGGCGCCGCCGCCGGACGCGAGCTGATCGGCGATCCGATGCGCGGCTACCTCGCCAACGTCGAACGCGACGACTACAAATCGATCTTCCGTCCCCGCGTGCCCGAAACGATCCGCGGCCAGGAATTTCTCGATCGCTATGGTCCCACGATCGATCGCGCAACCAGTGTCGATCCCGCCGTCGACTATCTCGTGCGTCATGCAACAGATCATCACGTTTTGGAGGCACGGCGAGTCGAACGGTTCGTGGAATTTCTGACCCAGGCCGCGCTCGCCCCCGATGCCAAACGCCGCGGCGGTCTTCTCGACCGCGCCGGTCATCTGATGTACGCATCCCATCAGTCCTACACCATGGACGCCATGCTCGGCGCCCAGGAATGCGATCTCCTGGTGTCTCTGGTCCGCAAGCGCGAGCGCGCCGGCCTCTACGGCGCCAAAATCACTGGCGGCGGCAGCGGAGGCACCGTCGCGGTCTTAGCTGACGTCAGTCCGTCAGCCGACGCCGCTCTGAACGACATCCTCATCGAGTACGAGCGCCAAACCTCCCGCCATCCCGAACTTCTCAACGGCTCCAGCGACGGCGCCTGGCACACTCCCCCGTGGCACGGACGTCCCGCCCGTGTGAACGACGCGGCAGTCTGAAGATCCCCGGCTCCCCAAAGCCCCGTTTTCGCATTCACCCGTTTCCAAATTCAGTCCGAAAGAAGTCGCAAAAGGTTTAAAATTCACCTCCAGCCGTCTCTTTTCTCTTGCAATCAAATGCGCTGAACATTACCCTAATTTAAATAATGGAGAACACCGCCATGACCGACATCGAACAGAGCATTTTGGAAGGGAAAATCGTGGAAGGAATGAACTTCAACCAGAAGTGCTGGGCGCTGCTGAGCCAGATTCCGCCCGGCAGGGTGACGACCTACGCCGACCTCGCCCACGCCTTGGGAACCAAGGCATATCGTGCCGTCGGCAACGCCATGAATCGCAACCCCTACGCCCCTGGCGTCCCCTGCCATCGCGTCGTCGGCAGCGACGGCCGATTAACCGGCTATGCGGGAGGCCTGGAAAAAAAACGCCAGATGCTCGAAAGCGAAGGCGTGCGTTGCAAGAACGATCGGGTGAGCGTTGAAGGCCGCTTCATGTTCGCCAAATAATCTAATGATCTCGGAAAAGGTTCGCAGACTCGTCCAGCCGTCGGCAACTTGCCTCGCTCCATCGAATCGCGGACGATACGAAAAGGGATGGGCATTCTCTCTCCACAACTGGTTCCTCCCGGACTTCCTGGACCTCCGCAGATCCTCCGGGAACTCTTAACGGCCGATCGTCGAATTGCGGTCTTGCTCGAGTCAAAGGCGATCAAAATATCGGACCGATTGTCTGATCCGTCGGGCCGCCAATCACTACCGTTCTTCGTGCAGTCGCCGCTCGACGTGACGCGTTTCCTGTCGAGTTGGTGCGGAGTAGATGAACCGCTCGATGCGCACGTTGCCGACATGCTCCTGGGTCGCACGCGGGAAGTGCTGCAGATTGCGGAGCCCGCGAAGTCGGTCCCCGAGCGACTGTGGCAAGCCGAGTCGGAGCGGACGTTGCAAGGCCGCCACGGCGCAGACGAGTTTGCCCGGCTGCTCGCAGTAAGCACCGCCGGCAGTCCCGCTCAGGTGGTCCGCGAAACTCTGGATCACTTGCGGGCGCGGGGACTGGGCGACGTCGAGCGCTTGGAAATGGTGGCGGAGTTGTGGGGCGGGCTTCGGCCCATCGTCATCATGGCGTCGAGCCAGGCAGATCAAATGGCCGAAACGATTCGGTGGATCGCCGGTGCTGTCGAAGTAATTCGCGAGATGCGGCTGGTTGTCGTCGCCGACTCCGACGCGTGGAGCCGATTGCAGGAATTACTCGACTCCCACACGCCGGCGATCCTGCGAGATGGGCTCAGCGTCTGCGCCAGCGACCCGCCGGGGCTTATGCAACGCTCTTCGCAAGCCGCCGTCGAAATCGCGTGCGAACCACGGGCTGACGCCCGAGCGGGACGCTCCGATCCTGGATTGCCAACGAGCGCCGCGATCGAGAATTTGCGTGATCGCGCCCGCGGAGCAGTGAGAGTTGCGTTGCAGGTCGGCGCATCCGCGCCGTCGGTCCAAACCGAGCCGCCCGCCGAGTATGCTGCGGTGCGCAGTCTGGCCGAAGCGCTGCTGTACGCTGCGCTGCAAGCCGATGCCGCGACTACCGGACTGTTCGTACTCAATGCCGACGGCGGTTTCATGTTCGGGAATCGGAAGGCGGAAATCGATCTGCTCTGCCCGGCATTATCGATTGCGATCGAAGTGGACGGCTACTTCCATTTTCAGGACAAAGAGGCATATCGCAGGGATCGCGCCAAAGATTGGCTGATGCAGCGGCAGGGGATGGCGGTTTTGCGGTTTCTTGCCGAGGATGTGCCCGACCGACTGGAGATGATCGTCGGCCGGGTGATCGAAGTCGTGCAGTCACGGCGGTCGCGGCGCGACGCGGGTGCGCCGATTGAAGATGAGATTTTGGGGAGGTGAATAATGCAGAGCGAAGTCAACGAAGAGCGATTGGAGCTTGTGGTACTGGCATGGCTGTGGTGCCAGACGGGCAAGCCGGCCACTGCGGCTTCGCTGGCGACCGCGATGAAGCCGATGGTGCCGCAAGGCGCCGCCCAAAGCCTTGCGCCAACGGCGCTCGAGCGACTGGTCACATCGGCACGCGCGGAGCGAATCCAGCCAGCGAGGAAAACCGCCAAGGCCAGTTTCAAAATCACCGAATCGGGGCAGGCGTACGTGAGTCGGCGGTTGGGACGAACGAGTCTTCCGGTGAGCACCAGACCGTTCGGATCGATCAGCACCTATGAATTACCGGCAATCGCCAGCGGTTTGCCGCTTCCGCAGACCGACAAGAAATCTCAGAAGACGTTTACCGCGTTGCTCCCATTGGCCGTTTGCATCCAACAGCTTGATTTGCCGGTTCCGCTCGATCGCGGACTCGATGTTGCAAAGCTTGAACTGGTGAAACTTGCCCTGTCGCGGATGTCGCACGTGCCCACGGATAGAATCTATTTGAAGAAGCTTACGGACGGCGTGCTTCCAGCGCTTGTAGTCGGTCCGCTGTTGGGAGAACCGGAAACAAAGGCGGCAAAACTCGACCAGCTGTTGGCTGCAGTCGTCTGCAAAATTCTGGATCACTGCCAGGCGAAGCAAATCAAGTTCGCCGTCGTAAAGCGATGGCTGGGCGTCAGGGCTCCGACGCCGTCCGCGCCGCCACTCGATCCGGCCGGGCTCGGCGCTCACGCAGATTCGTATGCCGATCCTGCCACGTTCTCCCGCCAGGCGTTGGCCGCCGCCCAGGCGGTCGCGCATGTGGGCGGGGCCGGTGTTTCAAATCTCGGCGACAAGGTGCTCGTGCATTATGCCTGGCGCCAATATGAGCGGACCTACGGGCCGCTTCCGCTGGAGCGGTTCAAGCAGAACCTCTCCGAAGTCAACGGCACTCAGCTTGTGCTCGTGCGGGAGGATCTCATCCCGGAAGATCGCGCGCAGGATTTCAGCGATTCCGAGGTCAGGACCGGCGCATCGCGATTTCATTACATCCGCGTCAGCAATACCGGGGGAAGCCATGGATGAAGTCGATTGTCGCGACGAGGTGTTTCGCGAGCGCGGCCATGAGGTGCTGGGTTCGGTGGTGCAGGGGACGCAGATCGCGTTTGCCGATCCCTTCGACGTCGAGGAACTTCACCTTGGCGCGCGCGAGGCATTCAACGCCACGCTCGACGGCGTCCGCGCAGGAAGCGTCAGCAGGGTCTTGCTGATCAAGGGAGAAGCGGGCTGCGGGAAGACCCACCTGATCCTGCGCTGCGGGCGCAGACGCACCGCCAGCATCGCGGTGTCATCGCGTACGTTCACATGACCAGCGAGCACGGCGACTACCGCAAATATCTGCTCCGGCAGGTGGTCAGATCGCTGTCGGATGCCTATCTCCATGCTTCCGATCAGGTGGAACAGTTCAGTGCGCTGGACCTGATCAGCGACGCGCTCGCCGAATCCTCCGGACTGGAGCACGAAGCGGCGGAGAAACTCCGGGACGCTGATGAAGAATCGCTCGCACGGCTCGTCAACGAATGTGCCGATGTGCTCAGTGAGGCCAAGGACGAGAACGGGCGCGTGCGTTACGCCGACGTGGACTTGGACACGCTGCGCGCGTTCCTGTATCGGCAAAGCAATCGCAAGGCGATTCAGCGCCGCGTGAGCAGCTTCCTCAATGGGGAGCCGCTCAGCGGCATGGACTGGCGGACGCTTGCCGCGCTACCGCCTGATTGCAACCGTGAGCCGATGCACCTGCTGGGACAATTAGCGCACATCACCGTCGCCGCGCTCGGCTCGCCCCTGGTCATCTGCGTGGATCAGATCGAAGCCAGCGACATCACGGGAAAAAACCACGACCCGTTCACGCGAGCGATGGGGAGCGCCTGCGAGCTGATCGAGAATGTGCCGAAGATGATGGTGCTGCTGAGTTGCCTCGATTCGGCATACGAAGTCCACGCGCCGCATCTGATCACGTCGTACCGTCATCGGATTGAGAACGAGCCAAGCCCCGTCGTGCTCATCGCCGCGCGAAGCTCCCAGGAGATCCGCCAGATCGTTTCCCGCCGGCTGAAAGGCCTGTACGAAGGGGTGGGGCTGCAGCACGTCCCGCCCGATTCGGTCTATCCCATGCCGGAGAATCTCCCCGAACGATTGGGAGGACAACACCTGCGCGACGTGCTTCAGCAGGTTCACCGATACTGGCATGCGTGTCATCGCGCCAAGGCGATCGTGGAATGGAAGCAGGAGGACATCGTCCGGCCGATCTCACCCGAGCCGGAAGACGTTGACCGCCTGCGGCTCGCGTGGAATGAGTTTCGCACCGCCGGCGAGCACAAAGTCGCCGAGAATGAGGCTGCGCATCTCGATCTGCTGAGGTGGACATTGGGCGAATTGCCCAATGAGTTGCCCGAACGCTCGACCATCATGATCGATGCCTCGCTCGCCACCGCCGGCGGCATTTCGCCGATTTCGTTTTCCCTCAATCGGACAGGCGATCCGCCCCTGCGGCGTCTGATCGGCCTCTGCGAAAAAGACGCTCGCGGCAATGGCCTGTACAAGCAGGTGACCACGCTGGAGGCTCTCCGCACCTCGCCCCAGCAAGGCGTGGTCGTCATCCGCAGCACCCGTTTCCCCGGCAAAGGAAAGCTTGCTCAACACCTCGCGGAGCTGCGCAAATCGGGCGGCGTCTGTCAGGTCATAGACGAGCCATGCTGGCAGACCATGCAGGCGATGCGCGACTTCCTGGGATCGCACGCCGCGAAGTTCGCGCCGGACATCGTCGCGGAATGGCGAAAGAGCGATATGCCGCTTGCCGGACTTCCGGAGCTTCACGCCATTATCCAGCGGCGCGGATTGCAGCAGGTTCCCGCGACCCAAGCGTCCGCCACAGTAGTCGACACGGCGTCTGATCCAGCGGGCGCTGCGACCGTCACCGCCCAGGCAGTGCCAGAGGCATCGCCCGAAGCAGAGCGCCTGCTTCTGCCGGCCGAGCGGCTGCATTTCGCTTCCGCGGAGCCTCGATTTGTTCCGCTGCAATCGACCGGCCCGCTCGCAATCGGCACATCGGATGGCTTCCTTCGGACAGAGGTGACGCTCGATCCCCAGTCACTCACCCGTCACACCGCCATCTTCGGCGCCAATGGGAGCGGCAAGACCGTGCTGGCCCTGAACATCGTGGAAAGGTTGTTGGAGCGGGGCGTGGCCGTCATTCTCTTCGATCGAAAAGGTGATCTGGCGACGTATGCGGTCGAGGAAGCCTGGACGCAGGACACCGAAGCGCCCGATGAAACAGAGCGCCGCCGCGCGCTCCGCGACCGGCTCGATATCTCTCTCTACACGCCCGGCTCCGCTGCCGGTCGACCATTGGTGCTTCCGTTGTTGCCGGCCGATCTGAGCAAGGTTGACGAACACGAGCGGCAGGAGCAGGCCCGCCAGGCCGCAATGATTCTCTGTCACATCTGCGCCGCAACGCCGTCCAAGACCGACATGTTCGCCACCGTGCTCTCGAAGGCGATCGAGTTGCTCTGCACCGCTCCGATGTCGCACAACCTCGACGCCCTTGAAAATCTGCTGCTCAGCGCGCCGCAGGAACTGCTGGGCCGCCTGCCGGCACACGGCGCCAAACATTGCGAGGAGGTCGGCAGGCGCCTCAACGAGCGGCGCGTTGCGCACGGCCGCCTCTTCAGCGACGACGGCGAGAAAGTGGATCTGCCCCGCATGCTTCTGCAGCCCCGACTCGGAAAGGTGCCGCTCAACATCATCTGCACCCAATTTCTCGAAGGTGACTCGTCGCTCGCCTGGATCGCGCAGTTTCTGGCCGCGGCCGGAAGCTTCATCCAGCAATTTCCCTCCCCCGACGGCCGGCTGCAGGCGCTGCTGATGTTCGACGAAGCCGATCTCTACATTCCCGCCACGAGCAAGCCGGTGACCAAACCCGGCATGGAAAACCTGCTGCGCCGCGCCGCGCGGCGGGCGTCGGCGTGATGCTCGCAAGTCAGAACGTCGGCGACTTCGACTATAAAGCCCTCGACAACATCACCACCACTTTCGCCGGGAAGCTCACAACAAAAACCGCAATTGACAAACTCCGTTCCAGATTCGGGGACACTGCCGACAAGCTCGCGAGAAAATCACGCGGCCACTTCGTGATGGGGGTCGAGAATGATGTGCAGGAAATGGAAAGCTTTATGTGCCTGGTGAAGCCGTCCACCGTGCCGCGCGATCAGATCGAGCGGATCGCCGCGTCGCAGGCAGGAAGCTTCTATCCCCCGACCCAGAACCCCGCAAGAGCGGCAAAGTGAGGTTGATTTCAAGGCAAACAGCACTTTCTCTCGCCCGCGGAGTTCCGGTACTATTCTGTTCGTCGGCCATTCTCCCTTGCTTGCCTGACAAACCGGCTGACCGCGACCGATCCGGTACCACTGAATGACAACGCCACTCGACGGCATTCTCTCGCCAGCACGCACCGTTGAGGAATTGAAGGAACTGCGCGAACTGACCGGCGATGCCGACGGCGCGCAGCGTGTCGCGTTCACCCCCACGTGGTGCTTGCCCGCAAATGGCTTCGGGAAAAGCTGGCGGCGCTGCCGGTGGAGGTGCACAACGACCCGGCCGGCAATCTGTGGGCGACCTTGCGGGGCAAAAGCGATCGCGCGCTGTTGATCGGCGGTCACATCGATTCTGTTCCCAACGGCGGATGGCTCGATGGATGCCTGAATGTCCTTGGCGGGCTGGAGGTGTTGCGCAGGATTGCCGCTCAAGGCACGCCGGGGGTGACAGTCCGGCTCGTGGATTGGGCGGACGAAGAGGGAGCACGCTTCGGCCGAAGCCTTTTCGGATCCAGCGCGGCGGCGGGGACGCTGGTGCCGGATGAAGTGCGGCATTTGACCGACCGCGCCGGCGTTCAGCTCGTTGAAGCGGTGAAGCAGCACGGCGTCGATCTCGATCTGGCGCCGCAAGCGAGCGCCGAACTTCGCAACGCCGCCGCCTATCTGGAACTGCATATCGAGCAAGGCCCGGTGCTCAAGCACCTTGGCTTGCCGATGGGCGCTGTCCTGGGAACCTTTGGCGTCGAGCGCCACGCAATCACGTTCACGGGCCAGGCCGCCCATTCCGGCTCGACGCCGATGTCGCATCGGCGCGATGCGCTGGGCGGTGTGTCGAAACTGCACCTGGCCGTCCGCGAAATCGCAATCAGGCGCGGCGGCGTCGGTACCGTCGGCAAGGTCGTCACCCGCCCCGGCATCGTCACCGCTGTCGCCGGAGAGGCGGAGATGACCCTCGACCTCCGCCACCTCGACGCCGGGAAACTAGCCGCGATGTTCCGCGAGACCCGCGAAGCAAGCGAGCGAATCGCAGTCGAGGAAAAGATCGACGTTGCCTGGCAAAAGACCTGGAATATTCCGCCAATTCCGTTTCACCCCGACCTGATCGCGATGGCCGATCAGTCGATTGCAGAAGTTTGCGGCATCTCCCATCGGCTGCCGAGCGGTCCGCTTCACGACGCCGCGGAAGTCTCTCGCGCGGGCGTGCCGACGGTCATGCTTTTCGTGCAGAGCCTGCGCGGCATCTCCCATAACAAAATTGAAGACACGAAAGAAGAACACATCGAGCTATCCGTTCGCGCGCTCGATCATCTAGCCGAGAGAACGATCCATTGGATGCTCAGAGATGGTGATGACTAATTGCCAATTTACAATGCCGGCGTTGGGTTCCGTTGTTTTCTCGGTGCGGCGTGCGCAAGTTGTTTCCAAAAGGCGCGCCCCGTAATATCAACGGCCCGATTCATGAACGACCACCCGAACAAGCACATCCGGGCAGCGATCGATTATGCGCTGGATAGTGGCTGGCGGCTGATTAAATCGGGTTCGCGTGCCCACGCGTGGGGCCGGCTGTTTTGTCCCGCGCAGTGCGCGGCGGTTGCATCGTCAGTGTGTATGGCACGCCCCGCGTGCCCGAACACCACGTCGCCTATCTTCGGCGGATGGTGAATGCCTGTCCGCACGAGTCCGCTGGCAGTATCCATGGAGCCGCTATGAAGATTTATGAATTTAACGTAGTGCTGAAAGATACGACGCAAGTCACAGACGACCAGGCCGATGCCCTGTTCCACGCGGGCTGCCAGGACGGCACGCCGGCATCGTCTAACGGCACCGCCTGGGTCCACTTCGACCGCAAGGCCGTTTCACTGGAAGAGGCGTTCCGTTCTGCCATCGGCCAAATCCAAGCCGCCGGCTTTGCGACCGCCAAAATCGAGATCGACGCCGACGCGGTGGCGCTGCCCTGAAACGCCGGATCCAACCATGATCCCGACCGCCGTCGAATACAAGAAAATCCGGCCGAGGTGCGCGATCTGACCGACCGCCTCGCGCGCCTCCATAAAGCCAACTCGTAGTTTCCCGTGCGCCAATCAAATGACGCTCTAAAAGGCTTCACCAGTAATTGCGGGAGCAGTCTCCGCGGCCTCCTGAGAGGAGGGAGCGGCGCTTCACTTCTGCCGCCATACCGGGTCTTGATGGCTCTCGTCGGCGCTGGCAAACCATCGCGTGGTGATGGTCTTTTGCCGCGTGTAGAACTGGATCGATTCCGATCCCTGCACGTGGAGGTCGCCGAAGAAGGACTGGTTCCATCCGGTGAACGGGAACCAGGCCATTGGTGCCGGAACACCGACGTTAATGCCAATCATCCCCGCGTTGAAATGCTGCTTGAACTGCCGGGCGGAGTGACCGCTGCTCGTGAAGATCGACGCGCCGTTGCCGTAGGGGCTGCGCCGGCCGACCTCCAGGGCTTGTTCCAGTGAGTTCGCGCGGATGACCGAGAGGACGGGGCCGAAGATTTCTTCGGTGGCGACTTTCATCCCGGATTCGACGCGGTCGATTACGGTGGGACGCAGGAAAAAGCCTGGTCCGGCAGGGAGGTTCTGCCGACCGTCGAGGACGACGGCCGCGCCTTCGCCGCTGGCGATGTCGAGATACCCCGCCACGCGATCGCGATGTGCCGCGGTAATGACCGGGCCCATGTCGACCGCGGCGCCGGTGTCGGTGGGCCCCACGCTCATTCGGCCGGCAGTCTCGCACAATGCATCGACGAGATGGTCGCTCACATCGCCGACCGGCACCGCGACAGACCCGGCCATGCAGCGCTCGCCGGCGCATCCGAAAGCCGACGCCTGCAGCGCGGCCACGGCTTGGCCGAGATCCGCGTCGGGCATGATGATCAGGTGGTTCTTCGCTCCGCCCGCCGCCTGCACGCGCTTCCCGTGGCGGGTGCCGGTTTCGTGAACGTATCGGGCAATCGAAGTGGAGCCGACGAAGGAGATCGCCGCGACATGCTCGTGTGTCAGCAGCGCGTCCACCGCTTCCTTGTCGCCATGCACGATGTTGAACACGCCCGCCGGGCAGCCGGCGTCGGTGAGGATCTGGCCGATCAGATTGGCCGAGAGCGGAACCTTTTCGCTCGGCTTGAGAATGAACGTATTCCCGCAGGCAATGGCCACTGGGAACATCCACATCGGAACCATCGCGGGGAAGTTGAAGGGAGTAATTCCCACGCAGACGCCGACTGGGTGCCGCACTGTTTCACAATCAACGCCACGGGCGATATCAGGCAGCGACTGCCCCATCAGCATCGACGGCATGCCGCAAGCGAACTCAACCACTTCCAGCCCCCGTTGCACTGAGGCACGCGCCTCGACCAGCGTTTTACCATGCTCGCGCGTGACCAGCCGGGCAAGTTCATCAAACCGCTGGTTCAGCAGATCCCGGAAGCGGAACATGATTCGGCAGCGCTCGACCACCGGAGTGCCCGTCCAGGCAGGAAGCGCGGCGGCCGCCGCGCGAACGACCTCATCCACCTCCGCGCTCGAAGCGAGTGGAACTTTGGCAATGACCTGCCCGGTGGAGGGGTTGAAAACCTCCGAACATCGGGCGCTGCCGCTTGTGATCCACTTGCCGTTAATCAGCATCGGGACGGCGGGGGGAGGAGTTGGATTGTCTGCGGTCGGAACCGACGAGACGGCTGACGAAGCGGGCGACGGCATGATAAATAGCTCCGGCGTAATCAGGACGCCCCAAAACTCCGAAGAACTCGGAAAAATCTTTACATCCGAGCGAACGTCATTATGCTAGCCAAGTTTCCCGCACGCTCAATGGCGCTGAGCGGAATCGAAATCCAACTGCCCTGCGCCTCCGGGACCACACAAGCACCGGTATTCATTGCAACGTCTGATCCCGGCGAATTCATGTTCGATTCTTGCGCTGGCGAGGCCGCTATCGCTCCTCAGACATTACGTTGATCGAACTCACTTCGGCCGTGACACGGATCGCACATTCAGGAAGACCGCACATGAGTGAAGCCGTACGCAAACACAAGGAATATCTCTTTCCCGCCGTGGCAATGTACTACCAGGAGCCCATCGCTCTGGTGAAGGGGGACGGCAACTACGTCTGGGATGACACGGGGAAGCGATATCTCGACGCCTTTGGCGGCGTGCTGACCGTGAGCGTCGGCCATGCCAATCCGAAAATAGTCGAGGCGATCGTCGCGCAAGTGAAGAAAATCAGCCACACCTCAACGCTCTACGCCAACGCGGAGCAATCGAACCTGGCCGAGAAGCTCGCGTCGATCTCCCCGGGCGACTTGAAGAAGACGTTCTTCACCAGCAGCGGGACCGAAGCCAACGAGACGGCAATGAACGCTGCCCGAGTCGCGACGGGGCGGATGGACATCATCACGCTGCGTCACAGCTATTCCGGCCGGAGCCTGCAGACGCTGGCCGGGTGCGGGCAGAGCGGATGGAAGAAAATTCCGCTGCCCGTCTCGGGGATCCGTCACGCGCATGCACCGTATTGTTATCGTTGTCCGTTTAACGCGCCCGGGCCGCACGCATGCGGGCTCGAGTGCGCCAACGACATCGAAGAGCTGATTCAGACCGAGACCGGCGGCGAGATCGCCGCGTTCATGGCCGAGACAATCATCGGCTCGGGCGGATTTATCGTTCCGCCGCCCGGCTATTTCGAGCGTGCGGTCGCCATCGCGCGCAAGTATGGCGGTCTCTACATCGCCGACGAAGTGCAGACCGCCTGGGGTCGCACGGGAGGAAAGTGGTGGGGAATTCAGCACTGGGACGTCAATCCCGACATCATGGTGTCGGCCAAGGGAATGGGGAACGGCGCACCGGTCGCCATGACGATCGCAACACCTGCCGTCGCGGACAAATTTCCCGGCATCACCTTCGCGACCTTCGGAGGAAATCCCGTTTCGATGGCTGCCGCTCGATCGACGATCGAAGTGATCGAAGAACAGAGCCTGCTCGAAAACTGCAAGATCACCGGCGCGTATCTCGGCGAGCGGTTCAAAGCGTTGAAGGAAAAACATCCCCTGATCGGCGACGCCCGCGGGATGGGAATGATGCAGGCGATCGAACTGGTGAAAAATCCCAGGACCAAGGAGCCGGCTCCCGCGGCAGTCACCGCGGTGTTCGAAGAAGCGAAGCGCCGCGGCGTGCTGCTCGGCAAAGGCGGCGTCTACGGAAATGTCATCCGCACCGGCCTGATGCTCAACGCAGGCAAACCGCAGGTGGATGAACTGGTCGAGGCGATCGATGCGGGATTAACCGTGGCCTTGGCTCCGTGAAGAGGAACACGAATGAGCACGAATTTTCACGAATCTTCACGAACAAAAAGCGGGGTTCAGTGCAAAACATGAAGACTTGGCTGTGCAAAGGACAATTTCTATGAGCGAGCTGCTTTTAAAGGAAGAAGTGTATCAGATCGTCGGTGCTGCGATGGAAGTGTACAACGAACTCGGCGCCGGGTTCCTGGAGAGCGTGTATCAAGAGGCGATGGAATACGAGTTGGCCGACCGAGGCATTTCGTTCTTGCCGCAAGTGCCCTTGCGGATCAAGTATAAGGATCGAATTCTCAAGAAGATGTTCGTTGCTGATTTCGTGTGTGGCAGTGCGGTGCTTGTCGAGCTGAAAGCAGCGGAGCGAACGACGGATGCCGACGAAGCCCAAGTGCTTAACTACCTGCGCGACCGGCCTGCGGGTCGGCGTTTTGATTAGCTTTGGCGACGCGGGCCGACTGGAGTGGCATCGCTTCGTCCTCTGATGGAAATGTTCGATAGCAATCGGTGAGCGTCTTCAAAGACAAATGAAGAGGAACACGAATGAGCACCAATTTGCACGAATCTTCACGAAGAAGAAAGAACAGTCACTAATCCATTCGTGAAGATTCGTGCGAATTCGTGCTCGCGCGACCGGCCTGCGGGTCGGCGTTTTGATTAACTTTGGCGACGCGGGCCGACTGGAGTGGCATCGCTTCGTCCTCTGATGGAGATGTTCGATAGCAATTGGTGAGCGTCTTCAAAGACAAATGAAGAGGAACACGAATGAGCACCAATTTGCACGAATCTTCACGAAGAAGAAAGAACAGTCACTAATCCATTCGTGAAGATTCGTGCGAATTCGTGCTCGCGCGACCGGCCTGCGGGTCGGCGTTTTGATTAACTTTGGCGACGCGGGCCGACTGGAGTGGCATCGCTTCGTCCTCTGATGGAGATGTTCGATAGCAATCGGTGAGCGTCTTCAAAGACAAATGAAGAGGAACACGAATGAGCACCAATTTGCACGAATCTTCACGAAGAAGAAAGAACAGTCACTAATCCATTCGTGAAGATTCGTGCGATTTCGTGCTCATTCGTGTTCCTCTTCCCGAGACATTATTTATGACGACCCTGATCAAAAACGCCCTAGAGACACACTTATGACGACCCTGATCAAAAACGGCCGAGTCATCACCGCCAGCGACGACTATGTCGCCGATGTTTTCATCGATGGTGAAGTAATCAAGACGATCGGCGCCGCGCTGCCAATGAAAGCCGACAAAGTGATCGACGCCGCCGGCAAGCTGGTCATTCCCGGGGCGATCGACCCGCATGTCCATATGGAACTGCCGTTCGGCGGCACCGTGAGCAGCGACGATTTCGAGTCCGGCACGCGCGCGGCGGCATTCGGAGGCACGACCTCCATCATTGACTTCGCCATCCAATACCACGGCAAAACCTTCAGACAGACGCTCGACGACTGGCACGCCAAGGCTGAGGGGAAGTGCGCGATCGATTACGGCTTTCACCTTGCGGTGACGGAATACGAGGCGCGGCATGCCAGCGAGTTTGCGCAGGTGATCGACAGCGGCGTTCCCACTTTCAAGCTGTTTCTCGCCTACCCGAACGTGTTCATGGTGGACGATCAGACCATGTTCCGCGTCATGCAGTCGGCCGGCGAGGCCGGCGGGCTCACGCTGGTGCACGCCGAAAATGGCATCGCCATTTCCGAGCTGGTGAAGAATTTGCTGGCGCAGGGGAAGGTTGAGCCGAAGTATCACGCGCAGTTGCGCCCGCCCGTCATGCAGGCGGACGGCGTCGCCCGCGCTGTGCGCGTCGCGGAAGTCGCCAGAGCGCCGGTCTTCATCGTTCACGTCTCCTGTGAGGCGGCCATGATGGAACTGCAGCGCTCCCGCGATGCCGGGAACCCCGCGTTCGGCGAGACCTGCACGCAGTATCTCTTTCTCGACGACAGCTATTACGACAAGCCTGACTTTGAAGGGGCCAAATACGTTTTCACCCCGCCGCTGGTGGGGAAGGAAAACATCGAGCCGCTGTGGAAGGGGCTGAAGCTGGGCTATCTGCAGGAGGTGAGCACGGATCACTGTCCCTTTTTTTTCAAGGGACAGAAAGAGCTTGGGCGGGGGGACTTCACGAAGATTCCCAACGGCGGCCCGGGCGTGGAAGATCGCCTGTCGATGGTCTACCACGGCGGCGTAATGCAGCGCGGGTTCAGCCTGAACAAGTGGGTCGACCTTTGCTCCACCGCCAGCGCGAAGATGTTCGGCATGTTTCCCAGGAAGGGAACGATTGCCGTCGGCTCCGATGCTGACATCGTGATTTTTGATCCGGCGATCGAACGGACAATCAGCGCGAAGTCGCACCACATGAATTGCGACTACAGCCTTTTTGAAGGCTGGAAGATCAAGGGCAAACCAACGACCGTTCTGTCGCGAGGAAAGGTCGTAGTGGAGAATGACCGATACATGGGCCAACGCGGCGACGGGAAATTCCTCAAGAGAGGCCGATGCGCGGCGATGTGAGGGTCCGTAGGGCGGGATTCATCCCGCCGCGGTTGCCATGATGCGAAAGAGCGGCGGGATGAATCCCGCCCTACACTGACCCCCGGAGGCTCGGCGGTTGGAGCGAGGCCAAACAAATTGACGGCAACTGCCTTTTCAACTTCCGATCGACCTGGCGACGGCTTCGCGCGCTCCGCCGATTCCGCGCTCTCCAACGCCGATCTGGCGCCGACGACGCTCGCGCAGCGGACATGGTCCGTCTGGTCCATTGCCGCGCTCTGGATCAGCATGTCGGCGTGCATACCGACATACATGCTCGCGTCGAGCCTGATCGATGGCGGAATGAACTGGTGGCGCGCGGTGCTCACTGTCTTCCTCGGCAACCTCATCGTGCTCGTGCCGATGATCCTCAACGCGCACGCCGGGACGAAATACGGCATCCCCTTTCCCGTCTATTGTCGCGCCAGCTTTGGGACATGGGGGGCCAATATCCCGGCCCTTCTCCGCGCCCTGGTCGCCTGCGGCTGGTTCGGAATCCAGGCGTGGATCGGCGGCGCCGCGATCTACAAAATCGCGGCTGTGTTCTGGCCGTCCCTGGCGGACGCCTCGCATGCGCAGTTGCTCGGCATCACCATGCCGCAGCTCATTTGCTTCCTTTTCTTCTGGCTTCTCAATGTCGTCGTGATCTGGCGCGGGATCGAGTCGATCCGCATCCTGCTGAACATCAAAGCTCCCCTGCTGATCGCTCTCGGCTTGCTGCTGCTCGCCTGGGCATATCAGAAAGCCAACGGCTTTGGCCCGATGCTCAGCCAGCCTTCCGCGTTTGCGCCGGGCGGGCCGAAGGAAGGGCAATTCTTCGCATTCTTCGTCCCAGCGCTGACCGGCATGGTCGGGTTCTGGGCGACCCTCTCGCTCAACATCCCCGATTTTTCCCGCTACGCCCGCACCCAGCGCGACCAGATCGTCGGCCAGGCGATCGGACTCCCGGCGACGATGGCGCTCTACTCATTCATCGGCGTCGCTGTCACCTCGGCGACGATCGTGATCTATGGCAAAGCGATCTGGGATCCTGTTGACGTGCTGACCAAAATCCAGAGCAAGACGGCGCTGGTGATCGCGATGGTCGCGCTGTGCATCGCAACGCTGGCGACGAACATCGCCGCCAATGTCGTCAGCCCCGCCAACGATTTCAGCCATCTCGCCCCGCGCCGAATCAGCTTCCGCGCCGGCGGACTTCTGACCGCCGTCCTCGGCATGTTGATCATGCCCTGGAAGCTGATCGAGAGCAGCCACGGCTATATCTTTACCTGGCTGGTAGCCTACTCGGCGTTGCTCGGAGCAGTTGGCGGAATTCTCGTCTGCGACTATTGGCTTCTTCGCCGCGCTCAACTTGCGCTGGACGAGCTGTACGATCCCGACGGCCGATATCGCTACGGCAATGGAACCAACTGGCGCGCGGTGATCGCGCTAATCGTCGCGATCGCGCCATGCGCGCCCGGCTTCCTCAACGTCGCCACCGCCGGCCGGCTCAACGCACCGCATGTGTTTGACACAATTTACACCTATGCCTGGTTCGTTACCTTCGGCATCGGCTTTGGCCTCTATGCGCTGTTGATGCGCGGCCATCCGAATTTGCGAAGCGGCTGAGCGATCTCGCGTGGCGTCTGTTTGAGAATCACGCGATAAGCGGGTCGTTGAAATGCGGAACACGAATGAGCACGAATAAACACGAATGGACACGAAAGAAATTCAATACTGAATAAAAAAAGTCAAATGCATTTATTCGTGCGGATTCGTGTAAATTCGTGCTCATTCGTGTTCTTCTTCACGGCGGCGAGCACCGCTCTCGAACCGCGGAATTGTTCACTTGAGATGTGCTGATATGCCCACACTCGCCACCATCGTCGACGGTATCAAACTTCCAAACCCCTTCGTCATCGGCTCGGGCCCACCCGGCACCAATGCCAACGTCTGCGGCAAGGCTTTCGACGAAGGGTGGGGCGCGGTCATCATCAAGACGATCAGCCTCGACGCGTCGAAGGTCGTCAACGTCGCACCGCGCTACGCCGCGCCTCCGGACGGAAAAGAGCAAGGAAATCATCGGCTGGCAGAACATCGAACTGATTTCCGACCGGCCCTTCTCCGTCTGGCTCGACGAGCTGAAGATGCTCAAGGACAAATATCCGAACGGCGCGGTGATCGCCTCAGTGATGGAGGAGTACAACAAGGACCGGTGGATCGAGATCATCGAGCGCGTCCAGGAGACCGGCGTCGCCGGGTTCGAGCTGAATTTTTCCTGTCCGCACGGCCTGCCCGAGCGCAAGATGGGCGCGGCGATGGGCCAGGACGTGAGCATCATGCACGAGGTGTGCGGCTGGGTGATGAGCGCTGCCAAAGTCCCCGTCTGGGCGAAGCTCACGCCGAACGTGACGAGCATCGCCGCGGGCGCTGAAGCGGCGCTGTCGGCCGGCTGTCAGGGAGTCAGCGCGATCAACACCATCCTGTGCGTGATGGGCGTCGACCTGGAGACGCTTCGCCCGGAGCCGACCGTCGAAGGATACACCGTCCCCGGCGGTTACTCATGCACCGCGGTCCGACCGATCGCGCTGCGGATGGTCAAAGAATGCGCCGAAATGATCCGCGACAAGTTCCCCGGCCGAAGCCTCAGCGGCATCGGCGGGATCGAGTCCGGCAAAGACGCCGCCCAGTTCATTCTGCTCGGCGCCGACACCGTGCAAGTCTGCACCGGCGTCATGAAGATGGGCTACGGTTGTGTTGGGCGGATGAAAGACGAAGTGCTTTCCTTCATGGCAAAGCATAACTTCGAAACGATCGCCGACTTCAAAGGCCGCAGCCTGCAGTATTTCACAACCCACGCCGATCTGGTTCATCGTCAGGCCGAATCCAAGGCCCTGGCCGCGGCGAAAGCCGGGCTGGTGACGAAGGACGCCGATTGGCAGGGGGATGCGTTCGTCAAACAGAGCGACGCGCTGGCCCGGAGTTGAGGCTTGGCTTTGCGCACGCGGTCTTTAATATTCCCAATCGCGTGAATCGACCAGGACCGCGACACCTTCATGGCTGCTTCGCCGCGCCGCGTCCAGCAGTTGCATTGTCGGCAGCACGCTCAGCGCACTGACAGCCGGCGCCGCTTCTCCAGCAACTGCGGAAGCGAACTGTTCCCAAATGTCTTCCTCCGACAATCCGGGTTCGGCGGCGGGAAATGAACGAGAGACATTTTTGCCGCCGTTCCCCGGCACGAATTGCAATGCCGCCCAGACTCTCGTGTCGAACTCCGGACTGTGCGGGCTGGTCGCCGAGCCGTTGGCGGCGTCGATGTGCCAGCGCGGCAGGGGGGCGGCCGTGGTCGTGTTGATTTCGACAAGACCAGCGACACCATGATCGAAATCGATCAGCACCCGCGCGAAGTCGTCGCAGTCGCTCGACCAGACATTCCCGCGGAGCTGGGCGAAAACGCGCATGGGACGGGCGGGCCAAAGCAGCCGCCAGAGCTGGTCGACGAAATGGCTGCCCCAGTCGTACAGTCCGCCGCCGCCGAAGGCGCCCTCGTTGCGCCAGCCAGGGCGATATTCTTTCGCGGCTGGGCCGACACAACTGGCGAACTGACCGAGCCGGCTTTCGACGTTAATGAGTTTGCCGAGCACTCCCGACGCGACCGCCGCGCGGACAGCAAGATAATCCGCGTCCCATCGCCGATTGTGAAAGACGCTCAGCACGCGGCGCGTACTGACGGCGCGTGCCGCAAGCTCGCGCGCCTGCGCGAAGTCCATCGCCATCGGCTTCTCGACCATCACATGCTTGCCGGCCGACAGCGCCATCGAAACGTGTTCAAAATGCATCGCCGTCGGTGTCGCCACGAGAACCGCATCGATCTGACGGTCTTCGAGCAAAGGCTCGATCTGTTCGAACGCACGCAGCCCGCGCTGCTCGGCCATGGTTCGCCGCGCAGATGTGGCGTCCGCAACAGCAACCGCGCGGATGGCCTTCGTGCGGCTCAGCCAGCCGAAATGTTCCGCGCCGATGCGGCCGAAGCCGATGATGCCGACAGAGATCATCTGTTGCGAATTGTAGATTCTCAGCACGCCCATGTCTCATGCGCGCGATGTCAATGCGGCTGTCGCGCCAGCGCGGCCTGATACTCTTCCAGTTTCTTCTGCTCCATCGCCAGATTCGGAGCCAAAGCGATGCATTTTTTCATTGCGTCGACCGCCTTTTGCAGCTCGCCGCGACGGAAATAAACCTCCGCCAGCGTGTCTGCGATCGCGGCGCTCTGTGGATCCAGTTGCGCGGCTCGACTGGCGTGCGCCAGCGTTTGATCGAGGTTGGCGCCGGTATGCGCCATCAGCCACGCCAGATCATTTTCCAGCAGTGCGCTTTGCGGAAACTCCTTCAGCAATTCCTCGAAACGGCCGGTCGCTTCGCTGCGCATCGCATCTCCTTCCACGGGATGGCCGCTGCGACCAAACGCGTTGACCAGATCGAAGAACTCATCGCTTTCCGGCGGCTCCAGCCGCTCGCTGTCCCGCGCCAACGCCACCGCCGACTTCACATCTCCGGCGTGCAGCGCGGCCTTTGCGCGAACGGCGTCGAGCACGGCGGCAAAGTGAAGGGTTTGCAGCTCTTCCCTGAATGCAAATCGCCCGCTGGAGTGCTCGATCATCGCCGACTCCAGCAGACCCACCGCGGCATCGTCATTTTTACCGGCCGCGGCGGCGCCCTCGGCCCCCAGCATTTCGACGCGCCGGGCCCATGGGGATCGCCGACCTTCATCAGCAGATCGCGCTCGATCGCCGCGTCGGCATCCGCGTGACGGATCTCGCACAGCAAAAGCATCTGCAAACGCAGGCCGTCATTCCCCAGCGGCAACTGATGCGCCAGATCGATCAGCCTCTGCCCGCCCGCCGGATCACCAGCCTGACGCAGCGCCAGCCCCTCCAGGAGCAACGGCGCCGGCTGCGTTCGGTCGAGATCCCAGGCGCGATCGTAGCTCGTCGCGGCTGCGGGCCATTTCTTCAATAACTCCTGCACTTCGCCGAGTTGCATCAACAATTCCGGCGTCTGAAGCTCCACCGCTTTGACCGACAGATATGACTCGGCATCGGCGATGCTCCCTGCCGCCACGAGCGTCTTCGCGCCTAATGCTGACAGCGGCCCACGGTTGGGAAACTGCTCGGCGGCCTGTTGAATCTCGCGTGCCAGCGCGTTGAGCGCCGGCGACGGCGCGGTTTCGCGGAGCAGACCCACCAGACGTCGCGCCGCGGGCAACACATCATCCCCTTGGGCCCGCGGCCGCAGGAACCACCACCACTCTTCCGCATCCTCGACGCGCGGCGCGTCCCGCCCCCGCCAGGATCATCGCCGCGCCGTGCCCGCGGGGAACAACCGCAAGCGCCGCGCGAGATATTCATCGGCGTTCGCTAGATCCATCCCTGCCCGCGCAGCGCGGGCGATCGATCCCCATGAATCGGCGTCATTGATCACCTGAGCCGACTTCACAGCCTGTGCGAAGCTCGCGCGCGCAAGGTCTTTATTTCCCTCGTCCTCATGAATGTCCATTTCGCAGAGCCGCAGGCCCACCTGCTTCTCCAGCGCGGGCGCTGGGTCCAGTGCGATCAGTTTCATCGCCTCGCGCAACTTCAGGCGGCGCGTCTGATACGTGGCCGCCAGAACAAGTTCGTCATGCCGCGCCAGCAGATCGATCGCGGCGTCCGGAGCGTCGTTGAGACACAATATGCGGGCGGCGGCTTTGACCGAGCCGCTGTCAGGATGCGCATCGGCAAATGCGACAATCGCTTGAAGCGTTTTAGCCAGCCCTTCCGCGTTGCCGGAAAGATGTTGGCAATATGCCAGGGAACCGAGGGGCCCGATCGATGAGCCAGCATCGCTCTTTCCCTCCATGACATGCGCCGCCGTGGCCCAGTCGTGTTGTTCGATCAGAACGTCATTGATGAGTCGGGCGTCCCCGGAACGGTACGCAGCCTCGCGCGCCGCCGGCAGGTTTCCGGCCGCCCGCTCGAACAGCGCCAGCAGCGCCTCGTCGCCCGGCACTTCTTTCACCGCAAGGCGGCCTTTGCATTCGGCAATCGTTGCGACCAGACCGTCGCTGCTTGCTTCCATCGCGACCAGATCCCGGGTTGAGCCGTCCCTTGCCGCCGCCGCGGCGTCCGTGAGAAGTTTCCGCGCTGTGCGGCAATCGCCGTTCCCGATCAGCAGGGCGGCAGCAGGGCGGGGAAGGGTTTCCATGACCTCCAGAATCAGATCGCGCCAAGCGGCATCGTGTGTGACGCGGATCAGTGCCGCCAGCACGCGCATTCCCGGGACGCCTTGCTTGGAAAGTTCACCCAGTGCGGCGCGGCGTTGGGCGTCACTGCCTCCGCGATACTGCGCCAGCATTTTCGCCAGCTCCGGCGGACTTGATGCTGAAATCCCAAATCGCAGTCGCTCCAGAATTGCCGTCGCCCGCTCGGCGATCTCCGGATCCTCGCTGTTGGCGGCCGCTTCCAACGCCGACTCGGCCGCTCTTCCCATCGCGAACAGCGCGTCCGACGCCGCTTCCCGCTTCGCGGGCGTCGGATCTCCCAGCGCCGCGATGAGGGCGGCTGTCTGCGCATCGTCCGCGAGGGAAACATGCGGAAGCGCCGCCAGCACGGCGATCATCCCCCAGGAGCAAGCGGCGGCGAATCTCACGGAAGGTAATTTTCATCGCTGAAGACTGCGAATTCCAGTCGCTGAGAATCGAACCAGAAGTTATTCGCGACATCAGGGCGTGTTGAGGGATGACGTTGCGAAGCCGCGAGCGGCGCAATCGAGCGCAGTCCGCGGCCGCCGCTTGGCATCGCCGGTAAGAGCCGCTTGGGAACCTTAAGGTGTTTCGTTGCCTGTTTTAGCCGCGCCGCGCAGCGAAGCGCGTCCAGCGGCGTTTTCCGCATGTTTGGCGCAATGTGTCGAAACGCGCTCTCGGACACGCTTCGCTGCGCGGCGCGGCTACTAAACAAGTTCTGAAACCGACTCTCAAGTCGAGGCGCGCGACCCCATTCACGATCCGCGCCAGCGCAAAAAAAGAGCGGCCGTCGCGGCCGCTCTTGGGAAAATCATCGTGATCGCGAAAGACTACGCCGACTCTTTCCGTCGCTCCGGCTTGAGCTCGAAGAGATTCTCGCGGCCTTCGACGATGTCTTCGGTGATGATGTATTTGCCGCCCTGACCCGCGTCGGGGAGCTTGTACATGAGGTCGAGCATCACTTCCTCGCACACTGCCCGCAACGCGCGGGCGCCGGTGTCGCGCTTCAAGGCACGCTCGGCAATCAATTCCAGCGCACCGGGCGTGAACTCGACTTCGCTGTTCTCCAGCCGGAAGAACTTCTGGTATTGCTTGACCAGGGCGTTCTTGGGCTCGGTCAGAATGGAGATCAGCGTCTTCACGTCCAGCGGCTCGAGCGTTGCCACGGCCGGCAGACGACCGACAAATTCGGGAATCATTCCAAATTCGACGAGATCTTCCGGCTGCACCTGCGCCAGCACTGCCGCGCGATCGCGCGCCGATTCGCCGTCGCCGGTCTCGGCGTTGAAGCCGATCTGGCGCTTGCCGAGGCGTTTGCGGATGATGTCTTCCAGCCCGACAAACGTCCCGCCGCAGATGAACAGGATCTGGCTCGTGTCCATCTGAATGTACTGCTGCTCGGGATGCTTTCGGCCGCCTTGCGGGGGGATATTCGAGATCGTGCCTTCGAGCATCTTCAGCAGCGCCTGCTGGACGCCTTCGCCGCTGACGTCGCGCGTGATGCTGACGTTGCCGGACGTTTTCCCGATCTTGTCGATTTCGTCGATATAGACGATTCCGCGCTGGGCGGATTCGAGATCATAATCCGCGTTCTGCAGCAGCTTGAGAAGAATGTTTTCAACGTCCTCGCCCACGTACCCGGCTTCGGTGAGCGTGGTGGCGTCGCCAATCGCGAACGGCACATTCAGAATGTGCGCCAGCGTCTTGGCCATCAGCGTTTTGCCGCTGCCGGTCGGACCGATCAGCAGCACGTTGCTCTTGTCGATCTCGATGTCGTTGGGATTTGCTTCCTCGCCTTCCTTCTCGCTGCTCATCAATCGCTTGTAGTGATTGTGAACCGCGACGGCCAGGCCTTTCTTCGCGTACTGCTGGCCGACCACGTACTGATCGAGGAATTCTTTGATCTGACGCGGCGTCGGGATTGACGTGAACAGCGGCTGGCCCGCGCTGAGCTTGCGTTTCTCCTGGCGGATAATGTTATGAGCCAGGTCGACGCAATTCGCGCAAATGTAAACATCGCTGGGTCCTTCCACCATCGGCCCGACGTCACGCGATGACTTGCCGCAAAAGCTGCAAGTGGTGACCCTTCGGCCTCGGAATCCACCCGGCGGATTGTTTCCGCCGCCCCCGGTTGGCGGGTTTTGCCCGCCGCCGGCGCCATTACCCGGACGATTAGTGTTCGCCATCGACTCGCCTTCCTGCAGGGGCGTGGAACCGCCCCATCCTTGGGTGTGACAGACTTCCCGTCCGCCGACGGTCCGCAGTCTGCTCTGCGCACGGTCGCGCAGCGCTTGCTGCACCGTAGGTTATCGAACAACCACGGGCACAGACTTGATACGCGATTCCGTGCCTTCTTGTTCCTATCTTAGTCTTCTCGCGACCGCAAGTGTAAAACAGCCGGACCCCAGCTTATCAACGTCCCTAAATACGCGGCAAGTCCTTCCCCTGAGGCCGGTTCTGGCGTTCCGACGCCCGTTTTGCCGCCTCCACGATCTTCGCCCTGGCCTTTTCAAATTCCTCCTGCGTCAGCGTTCCCTGCCTGACCATCTCCCGCAGGTCCGACAACGTGAAGCCGCCCCCGGACCCGGTGGTCGATCCAGTCTCCGTGACCTTTTTCTTCACCTGCAGCGTCACCGCCATCCCCACGATGATCAGGCAGATGAGCACCAGCGACCAGACGATGATCGACTGGGTGCTGTCGAGATTGGCAAGGGGCTGCAGAACCGCCATGACGCTGAACGCATTTTAGCATCGGCGCACGAAATCGACTGCGCCGACAGGCGCGACTCAGTTGCAGCAATTGATCGAACGCGATTTCATGTGTCATTCACCGGGAAGATTTCCACCGGACACCCGCCGAGCTTGCTCGCGGTTCGCCTTTGCAGAAACGACGAGCGAGTTCGGCAGCTACACGTCGGGCAGGGGCGCTATGCGCCTCCTGTGTTATCATATTGCCGATCGATGTGGAGAGAATCATGAGCACAAGCCCCTTTCCAGGAATGGATCCATACATGGAGCAGTCGTGGCGGGACGTGCATCACAAACTCTGCACGTACGCCTGCGATGACATCCAGGGACAACTCAGCGGCGGGATGCTTGCTCGCGTGGACGAGCGGTTGATGGTTGAACTTGCGCCGAGCAGGCGCGATCGATCTATCCAGACGTTCGCGTTATCCGGCGCAGCAGCGCGGGGCCGGGCTCGACCTGATAACTGGCGCGTTCGTGTTGGGGCTATCGATGCTCCGCGTTGCGCAGGGCATATCCCTCCAACTGAGCGTTTAGTGCGACCTTGGACAATGTCGCATTTTTCACAACGATTTCCAGCCGGTTGACGCCCGCGACAAAACCGCTGTCGAAATCCAGTGGATACATCGCGCGATACCATTGGCTCGGTCCGACTTTTCGCGTGTCGATCGCGTGTCCGTTCAGTCGAGCCTCAGCCACATTGTCATCGGCAGCAATCTTCAGATGCAGGTGAGCTGATGACGGGTCAAACCCGGTCAGCTCGAACGTTGTTGCGAAGGTGTAAAGGCCTGCGTCTACGTCAATCAGCCTGGGAGCGATCGAGATCCAGGCTGATCGCGCGTCATTGGGAACGTAGAACTTCAGGCCGTCGGACACTGCCGCGCGCTTCGGCTGCCATTTCGGTTGGTTTGGCACGCTGGTGATTCGCCAGTTGGGATCCTGGCTCCCTTCGCTGAGGCCCTCGCCCGTACTGTGGGTTGGGAACGGTGTCACGACCTGGTCGATGTTGCGCACATAGCGTCCGGGTTCCGCCGGAGTCGAGTTGACCGAGACCCCCGAATCGGCAAGTTGCGCCGCCTGTCCGGCAGAAAGCATCACCGTGCTTCCGGTTGCCGTTGCGGTCGATGTTACCTGTATTCGCCCAACGAATACTTGCGTCTCGACGACATTATCCAGGCCGACGTTCACGCCGAATTCCGTGCCAAGGTCGACTATTTCTCCCGCCGGCGTCGTCACGGTAAATCCGTGCGCGGGGCCTGGAATCTGAGCGGTCAATCTCCCGCGGAGGAGCGTGAGGTGATCGCGCGCGTCCACGATAAACTTGGCCGGAGCTTGAATCACAATCTTCGCGCCGTTGTCGGAGGTGAGTTCCGTGTAGCCATGAGTGAGTGCCAACGTCTTTCCCATCGGCACCGATTTTCCCAAAGCGGGCGCGTCGTCACTGTCTTCCCAGGCGGCGTCGATTCGCGCAGTCAGCTTCACGGCATCGCGGGAGGAGAGATGCCAGAGGAACATGCCCAGGCTCAGCAGGATCATCGCCGCCAGCGACCCGCCGCCGAGCAGGGCGCGGCGGCGAGGGAACAACCGGTGTCGGGCAGCGGCCGGCTCCGTGGGCGGCTGCAGGGGCTGAAGCTCGATCGGGGCTGGCTCGTCGCTCTCATCCGATTCGATCAGCGCCTTCATGATGATCGCGTCGTTCAGCATGTCGTGCGGATTGACGTCGAGGTTCGAGCCCTCGATCGGCTCGAAAAGCTCCGGCGAGCGAATTTGTGAGAGCCGCAGCGACACCTCGCCCGCCAGCGCATCGCGAATCTGGCTGTGAATCGTCGCCCGTCGCGCAAAAATGGCGGCATGCTCCGGATCGGCTAATATCCATTCCTCAAGCTCCGCCAGCTCGGCGTCGCTCAGATCGTGGTCAAGGTATCCGCTGACCAGTTCAAGTGGGTCGCTCATGCCATCCTCCGTTCCGCGACCAGGCGCTCTTCGATGCAGCGATGCAGGGCGCTGCGAAGCCGGTGCAGCGCAACCCTGACCGCGTTGGTCGTTGCGGATTTGTGCGCCGCGATCTCCGAGCAGCTCAGGTCGTCAACGTAGCGCAGATTCAGCAGATCGCGGGAGCGCGAGTCGACGGCCTTGAGACATCTTCCCAAGGCCTCGGCAATTTCGCTGGAATCACCGCCGACCTTCTCCATCGCCTCGGCGATCTTTGCCATCGCCAGGTTGCCCATCACGCGTTTGCTGGTAGCGGTCTGCCGGTAATAGAGCTTGAGCTTGTTTCGCGCGATGCCCAGCGCCCAGTCCGTGAAGGACCGGGCCGGATCATACTGCTCAAATTGCGCTACGACGTCTGAGGCGACCTCCTGAAGCAGATCCTCCGCGTCATGGAAGCGGTTTGTCCGTGCGCGGACGAACGCTGCCACGATCGGCATGGCCGTCGTCCAGTATCTCGTTAACTCCTTGGTGGGATGCAAGTTGTCCAAGCTGCACTCTGAGCGCTATCAGCAGCCCGACGCCAAGCCTTGCCGCCGCTCGCGAGGGGCTCCGTGACTGTTTTCAACATCTCATTTGCGCACTGCGCCACAAACATTACAGGAAAACGGGATTCGCGAAATGTTCCGTAACGTTTCGCACCGCTGCGCAAATCAATATCGACGCGCAGATCAGGGCGGCAACCGCGGCGCTGGCGATAACGGCGGGGTTCTGTTGATCTGATCTCGAAGCCCCATTCCAAGCCCGCCATTGAATGAGACGGCGCTTCAGTGGGTTGGGAAATCCACGTCCATCGAAACTTTCGTCAACGCTCCGCTGGGGCAATTGGACGGGTTGGTAAGCGCCGCCGTGCCCGACGACGTTGTGGCGCCATTGCTGAGAATCGGCTGGCTGTCCACATGGCCGTCAGCGTACAGAACATTCAGGTTGCCGTGATGTCGGACCAGATCGAAAGCGCTGGTTCCGATGGCTCCGCCTGAAGTGCCCATGTACGCGTCCCCGAGCGACGCCAGGGGACCGTGAACCCAAATTTCATACGAGCCTTGGCTGTTGGGGGGAGAATCACAGAACAGCATGGTGTCGCTGACGTGCGGGATCCTCCCACTGTTGCCGCGGAGCCGCATGTGTCCGCTGAGGCTCGAAACCCCCATGTCGCACCAGCCGAGGATTTCGGCGTTAAACCCGTAGCTGGAGTATCCACGGCGGGTGATGTTTTCGGCCGCATTATGCAGCCATGTTGTCTGCGCATACGAGCGTTCAATTGTCTGTTGATCCGAGGGGCAGACAAAAGCATCTGAAAGAGGACCCGGCGCCGTCACGTCGGCATCCACATCCTGCCAACTGTCGCCGCGCACTTGCGTGGAAATGTAAGGAGATAATGCAGCGGGAACGGAGGTCGGATAGTAGTCATGATCGGGGTTTCCGCCATTGTCGAAGTAGTAGGCATATCGCTGCCTGGAGCTATCGCCGAGATTCTTCGGAGTTGGCGGAATCCCTGGATTCCCGTTCACATAGATATATCCCGCCAGCGGGAAGTATCCCCGATGCTCATTGGCATTCATCAGCATTGCCTGCCCGAGCGTTCGCAGATTGGCGCCACATTTGATCTGCTGCGCGGAGTGCCGAGCGCCGGCCAGCGCGGGCAACAATACGGCGATGAGCACCGCGATAATCCCCATTACCACCAGAAGCTCAACGAGCGTAAAACCGTGGCGCATTTGAACCGCGGAGCCGCGACGTGGGTGCGATCGCTTTCGGATCATGATCCTCTCCAGTGAACTGGAAAATCAGGCCGCGCCGGCAATCGCGCAAGTCTCGTTTCCATCTGTTACTGCCATCCGATGTTGCTGCTGCTCCACCTCGCGCACATGGGGCCCTTCCGACTGGGCGGAGGGCATGCCCCGTCATGGTCAATGAATCAAACTGAATTTGCGCAACTTGCCGGAAACATTACACAAAAAAAAGTGAAGATTATGTAATGTTCTGTGCTTCCCGCGCAAATAAAGGGTTGGGTGGACTTCCTCAGGCGAATTCTCGACCCAATCTGGAGGCGGAAGAGTGACGAAACCTTTTGAACTAGCGACCCAAGGCTTCAAATCCCACTCCCCTGTAATGCAGGCTGCGCGACGCCATAAGCGGCAACTGGCTCTGGCATCAGCGGTTGCGCTGCTCCCATTTTCAGCCTTTATCGGACAGTCGGCAAGAGCGAACGATACCTTGGTGACGGTTGGCGATTCTACAAATCTCGCTGCCGCGGCGACCTATGGCGGCTCACTGCCTACGTCGAGCAGCGATGTGACTCTCAGCGGCACCTATACGGTACCGGGTGGCTTCGACATCAAAGGCGCCGCCCTGATCTACGGAACGCTCGATGATTCCAGTACACAATCGATCGTCATCAGCAATAGCACCGGATCGGGCAGCATCAGCCTCAGCGCGGCCGGGCCGAACGTGTCCCCGGGCGTCGGCGCTGCCAACGATCATCTCTTTGTTGCGGCCAGCGGGAATCTCACCATCCAAAGCGGGGCCAGCACCCTCACAGTCATTACCACAAACAGCGGTAACATTGATGACGCGGGCACGCTGAATATCGCCGCGCCGCTCAGTATCAGCACTGGCGTCACCATGACATTCACAGGCGCGGGGGCGACAACGATCACTGGCGGCATCGCCGCCACCTCCGGCGCGCTGGCTTTCAGCGACGCAGGCACTGTTACGCTCGGCGGTGTGAATGCGGAAACCGGCGGAACAACCCTGACTTCCGGCACTCTGACGCTCAACGGCTCATTTACGGGTTCTGGAAATAGCATTACGGTCAACGGCGGCACTTTCGCCGAGAGCGCCTCTGGAATCATTGGAACCTCCAGCGGCGCGTTCACGCTCAATGGCGGCACCGCCACACTTTCGGGAAGTAACAGCTATACGGGTGCTACAACGGTCAATGGCGGCGGGCTGACCCTCGATTTCTCGGCCGCGACAACGCCAACGACTGCGACCAACATCATCAGCACCAGTTCAGCCTTGAAGTTGGGCGGCGGCGCAGGTTTGCCGAGCCTCACCATCACCGGCGGCGGCACCGGCTCGAGCAACTCGCAGACATTCAACGGCACCACATTTCAGTCGAACGGCGCGTCGGGAATCGTCGTCAATCAGAACAATGCCAGCGGCGTCTCGCTGGCCTTGGGCGCGCTGACGCGCAATAGCGGCAGTACAGTTGACTTCACATTGCCGGGGACAGGGAATGTCTCAACCGCTTCGACGACGTTTGTGAGCAACAGCGTCCTGGTGAGCGCGGCTTCCAACGGAATCGCGTTTGCCACGGTCGGCGGAGCGAATTGGGCTGCAAACACAAGCGGAGCAATTACCGCGTTGAGCAGCTACCAGACCAACTACGCCAGCACCAGCAACGTTAATGTAGGAAACGGCACGGCGAGCGCCACCGATACCCCGTCGTCCGGATTTACGGTCAATACTCTTCGGTTCAACGCCGCTAATCTGACGCTGAATGCGTCTGGCACCAACACGGTCAGCACCGGCGGGATCCTGGTGACCAGCGCGGGAACAACGGACGCCCTCTCAGGCGGCAACCTCCAGGCCGGTGGTGGCAAGGAACTGGTCATCATCGACAACGGCGCGTTGAACATCGGATCGGCCATCCAGAACAACTCCAGCGCAAGCGCGCTGACCCTCGCAGGCACCGGCATCACCACCCTCAGCGGCGCAAATACGTACACTGGCGCAACAGTCATTACGCAGGGCACGGTCAACGCTGGTGCTGCCGCGGCATTCAGCGGCTCAACGCAGACCAGCGGCGCCTTCGGCGTGAACTCGGCGGTGACTCTCGCGAATAACGCGACGGCCGCCCTCAGCCTGAATGGCTTTAATGCGACCATCGGATCGTTGGCAGGCGGCGGAACCACCGGCGGCAACGTCGCGCTTGGAAGCAATACGCTCACGATCGGGACCAACAACACATCGCCTGCCTATTCGGGATCAATTTCAGGAAACGGCGGGCTGATCAAGATCGGAAACGCCAATCAAACTCTTTCGGGCAGCAGTTCGTTCAGCGGCGGGCTCATCATCAAGGCGGGCACCGTAACCTCTGCGAATGCCAATGCATTTGGCAGTGGAACCATTACGCTCGGCGACAGCGCGAATACCGGCTTGGCCGCCACGTTGGCCAGTAATACGAGCGTTACGATGAGCAATCCGATCACCACGGCCGGTAACGGAACGAACACAATCTACGGCTCCAATAACGCTCCGACCTTTTCCGGCCCCATCACTCTCGGCACCGACCTCGTCCTCAATGCCTACGGCCAAAATGGGAATCCGGGCGGCGGGCAGTATTCGAATCTAACGATTTCCGGCGCCATCGGCGGCAGTGGGAACCTGACGCTTCTGGAGCAGATCACAGCCGGGAATGGATCCACCAACGCGTCCATCAAAATTACCAATTCGGTGAACAATTCGGGCACCATTACCAATACCGGCAATAACCCCGGCGCTGATACGATTTCAGGGAATATCGGCGGCAGCGTCATCGGCGTGGTTCAAAACAGCGCTGCCTCGACGCTGACACTCTCAGGCAGTAACACCTATTCTTCCGGGACAACGGTCAGCGCCGGAATCCTCAAAGCGGGCGTCGCCTCTGTCGCGGGCGTGAGCGGCGCGTTCGGCAATAACTCGGCGCTGACGCTCGCCAATGTCGCCGGGAGCGGCATCGATATCACTGGCTTCAACACGCAGGTTGGTTCGATTACCGGCGGGGGAATCAGCGGCGGGAATGTGACCCTCGGTGCTGCCAAACTCACCACCGGCGGGGATAACACCAGTCCCGCGGCGTACGCAGGGGTGATCTCGGGGACCGGCGGGGTAACGAAGATTGGAACCGGGACGCAGACGTTTTCCGGCACAAATGTTTATACAGGCGCCACGACGGTCAGCGGCGGAACGCTGACGGCGGGCGTCGCATCGGTCGCGAGCACCAGCGGCGCTTTCGGCAACAACTCGGCACTGACACTCGCCAACGTGGCCTCGACCGGTATCAATATCACCGGTTTCAACACGCAGATCGGTTCGATCACCGGCGGCGGGACCACCGGCGGAAATGTCACGCTCGGCGCGGCCACGCTCACCACCGGCGGGGATAACACGACACCCGCGGCCTATGCCGGGGTGATCTCTGGCACCGGCGGGATAACCAAGATTGGAACCGGCACGCAGACACTCTCCGGCGCAAATACTTATACGGGCGCCACAGCGGTCAGCGGCGGAACGCTGGCGGCGGGCGTGGCATCAATAGCCAACACCAGCGGCGCCTTCGGCAATAACTCCGCGCTGACGCTCGCCAACGCGGCCTCCACCGGCATCAACATCACGGGGTTCAGCACACAGATCGGCTCGATCACCGGCGGCGGGACCACCGGCGGAAATGTCACTCTCGGCGCCGCCACGCTGACTGTCGGTGGCGACGGCACCAGCCCGGCAGCCTATGCGGGAGCAATTGCGGGCAGCGGAGGCGTGACGAAGATCGGCGGCGGCACGCAGATATTCTCAGGATCGAGCACTTATTCGGGGGTCAGCACGATCAGTGCCGGGACGTTGCAACTTGGCAATGCGTTTGCATTGGGAACGGGTGCCGTGAGTCTGCTGAGCGGCACACTGGATGTGGATGGCAATTCGATTGCCAACGCGTTCACGTCAAACGCAACCCTGGGCACGCTGACCAACACAGGCGGGGCAGCCTCGCTCAGCGGCAACGTCCCCGTCAGCATCTCCAACAACGGCAGCTTTACCGTGGATGGCACCGGAAACATCACATTGAACGGGAGCGTAGGTGGCGCCAGCGGAACTGGTGTCATCAAGAACGGGAACAACACGCTGACTCTCGGCGGAACCGGCGACAACGGCTACTTAGCGCTCACGGTCAACGCCGGCACCGTCATCCTTGGAAAGACCAGCACAGGTAGCGTTCACGCGCTGGGCAGCACCTCCACGATCAATGGAGGCACGCTGCAGCTTGGAGGCACCGGGGGCGATCAAATCTTCAGCGGAGCCAGCATCCTTGCCATCGGCGGCACGTTCGACGTCAACTCCCTGTCGGAAAGCGTTGGCGGCTTGCAGATCGGCGATGGAACCAACAACGGCAGCATCACCGGAACCACCGGCGTCCTGACCAGCAGCAGCACCATCAGCGCCCGCAGCGGCTCATCCACCGCGATTCTGGCGGGAAGCGTGGGCCTTACGAAGACGACAAGCGGCACGGTCACTCTGGCCGGCTCAAGCACGTATGGTGGCGCAACAACAATTACTGCTGGAACGCTCCGCGCCAACAATGGCGCAAGCAATGGGTCGGCGACCGGATCCGGCAACATTACCGTAGCCAAGGGGGCGATTTTCGGCGGCAATGGAGCCGTCACCGGCACGGTGATGCTCACTGCCGGCACCATCAAGGCTGTGGCAGGGACCACCCTCGCCGACGGCGGCACCATCACCGCCGGTGCATCAACCACCGCGACCGGCGTTCTCGCAACCGGCGCCGAAACCTGGAGTCAAGCGAGTAACCTGGCGTTGAAGATCAACGACTCCCACGGCGACGCGACGCCAGCGGCGGGAACCGATTACGATCAACTCCAGATCACCGGCGCAGTCACGGCATCGGCTTTAACCAGCGCCCTTCCATTGGATGTGCAAGTTCTTTCGGGCGGTTCCGCGTCAAACAGCTTTTCCGCAACCAGTTACTACACCTTCCATCTCGCCACTTTCAGCAGCTTTACCGGACCGTCAGGCTTCGTATCCACGAGCGCGGGCACTCCGACGGTGGTGCTGGCTACCAGGGGCAGTGCCCCATTTGCCCCTGCCGCGAACGCCACCGACTCGCAGTATTTCGTCCTGGATACATCATCTTTTACCGGGGCCAATACCGGCAGTTCGGCCGGTGAGTTCGCCTTGGAACTCGTCAGTTCCGGTGGCACGCCCAGCGGGCTGGACATTGTCTATTATTCGTCGACTCCAGAACCAGGCGCGGCGGTGCTCCTTCTGTGGGGGGCCGTCCCTATGCTTGGAGCCAGGCGCCGGCGACGCAGTTCCACCCCCCGACCGACAAACCGTTGGAAGGAGACTTTTAACGATGGTCCAGGCCGACCGGTCGCATAAGATTACAGTCGTTACCGGCGCTGAGAGGGAGGTTCAATTGGTGAATAAACGCCGGCACTAAACTGGTGGAGGTGTGGATATGAATCCTTCAGAGAGACGATCACCGCCGCCGGGTGCGGCTTTCTCGTCCGAGCCGGCTAATCTCTCTGCGGCTCGCGGCCGGAACAGCGGATTTACACTTGTCGAGCTATTAATTGTCATTGGTATCATCGCGTTGCTCATATCAATTCTTCTGCCGGCCCTGGCTTCTGCCCGGCGCAGCGCCCAGCAGATCAAGTGCGCCTCGAACCTGCGAACACTCGGCCAGGCATTGATGATGCACGCAAACGACCATAGAGGTTATATGCCGCTCGCGGGCGTGATTGATGTCAGCGGAAGCGGCACGATCCCGGATAATCCAACTCCCTTGGGAGACGGGAGCATGCAACGGTATGACTACTACGCCAATGCCGCGGGCGGAGGTTATCTCTGCGTTAACGCATTGCCCGCATCGATCGCAACGTATCTGGGCCTGCCGAGCACCAGCTCCTTAACAATGGGGTACCAATCGGCGAATCAACTCACAAATTCCTCCCCATTGCGCGATCACTTCATCTGCCCATCAGACGAAACAATCCTCACCAATTTCACCCAGGCCGACGCCGACATTCGCCAGCTCGGGCCTGAGTTCGAATCCATATGGAGCCGGCCCAAAATGGCTCTACTGCCACCAAGGCGGGACTTATCTCAACGGTTGGTCGGACTACGGCTTTAACGAGGAAATTTTTGGCTGGATGAACGATTGGCTTCAATTCGGTGACCGGCCACTCCCGCGCCCGCGGGAACCTTGCCAGCATTCCTCACGCTGATAACACCATGCTGATGTGCGATGCCAACTGCAAGGGTTGGACTGCGGAGCCCGGAGGCAGCGGGAACACGTTGGGTGCATGGGTGACCGGCCCGAATAATTCTCTGGGGCAAGTGTATGTCGGCACGGACGGCAGCCACACGACCGCCGGTTCGGGACTGTTCGACCTGCAGCGTCACCGCGGAAAGATGAATATTCTATTGTTGATGGTCATGTAGAGACCGTCACGATTCTGAGCAACGGCAGTTTCACGACTTCGGGAGCTATTCTCACTCCGGGAAATTCCCCCAGTGGTGAGTTGCAGCATATTTCGATGGATATCGATTTTCGCTGATGACCCGGGGGCTGCCGTCGGGGACCGGCTTCTTCTCTAACCGATTCGCAGTAATCGTGCGCGGCAGAACGCATGGGCATTCGAGCATCCGCCAGAGGCAGTCAGTCTTTATGTGGGCCGCGATTTTGATCCTGGGGCTGGCAGTATTTCTAGTTTTCAACGAAGTCATTCCGCGAGGACCCAGCCGGCGTCTGCAGAACTCGCGATTTTATTCTGATGACGACGGTCGCACGTGGTTCATCGATAGCAGCACTCAGATTCCGCCATTCGATCACGACGGAAAATCTGCCTGCGAGGCCGAAGTGTATCGCTGCGGAACCGGGAAGATATTTGTCGCTTACCTTCAGAAATACGCAGACAAGCAGCGGAACGAAATTGAGTCGACCGCAGCCAGGCATCCCGAACAATTAGCTGGTTTGCTGCAGGCGCCAATGCTGGTCAAGAAGCCGGGCGACTCGACGTGGCTCTTACCGGACGCACCAGGTGGTTCAGCTGAGATGAAAAATTACCTCAAAACGCAGATCCCCGTGTGCCCGGAAGGAATCAGTGGAATCACCCATGTCATGCCGACCGATGAGGAAACAGGTGCACGCCGCTGACGCGGCCTGCGGTCCGCGAAGTTGCTCCTGGGACCAGATAAAGGATGAGATCGCTAAACTGGGCTCAGCCAAATCGTTCGCCCACGCGGCTTTTGGCACGAAAAAAAAGCATTTACGATGTAATGTTTTTCAGGCGAACTGCAAATACATCATACGGTGAATCCCCTAATCGGTCGGTCGCCGGCCCCTTGGGCGGCGGTTAGAGAAAGGGTGACGTCATATGAGCACAGCACGCCCAATCAGGTTCGACTCCGCTCCGCGCGGCTGCTTTTTCAAACCTGCACCTCGTTATGGTTTTACCCTTTTGGAATTGCTGGTCGTCATCGGCATTATCGCCGTGCTGATTGGAATTCTCATGCCGGCCCTCGCGGCCGCCAGGCGATCGGCTCAGACGATCAAGTGCCAGGCGAATCTTCGCACACTCGGTCAGGCGATGATGATGCATTCCAATGAGCACCGCGGTTTTTTCCCGCTCTCGGGCTTGATCTATAACGGAGCCACGAATACCGCCTCTCCCAAGGGTTTGGGGGACGGGACGATGCAGCGATACGATTACTTTAATAACAGCACGACCACGCCCACCACTCTGGTGTTGGACGCGCTTCCGTGCGCGCTATCGGTTTACCTGGGGCTTCCCAGCAGCTCGATGCCGGGCCAGGGATATAAATGGGAAGATGCATATGCCAACACGCTGCCGCTCCGGGCTTATTTCACTTGTCCTGCAAATGAGGAGCTTATTGCAGCCAAATGGGAACCTGAGGATGCCGTGATGGCTGCGGATAACGGGGATCCGACGGTGCATAATCCATATGGCAACGGCGCGCGGTGGTGGAACTGCACCTTCGGCGGCAATTACACCAACGGGTACTCCAGCTATGGCTTCAATGACGAGATACTGGGGTGGAACGATAACGGATATAACAGTGTTACCGGCTACAGCCGCGCCCGCGGCAATGTTGCGATCATCCCTAACCCTTCGGACACCATGCTGATGGCTGACGGCAACGTAAACACGTGGGTCGCCGAGCCGGGCGGCAGCGGCTGAGTCTGGCGTTCTGGGTGACCGGCCCAGGTAACCATCTGGGCGACGTGTACAACGGTAAGGATCCGCAAGCAACCCGACCGCTGGAAAGAACGGCGGCACCGGTGTCTTTGATCTCGCTCGACACCACGGAAAGATGAATATTCTGTATGTCGATGGTCATGTCGATACTCAGCCGATTCTGAGCAACGGCTCAGTTGCGCGATCGGCGAGCTCACAATCAGCTGAATTCTAAGCCAGTGGCGATCTGCTGCGTATCTCGATGGATATCGATTTCCGCTGATGACCGCCTGTGATCGCATGGATGATGAGCGCGGTCATCAATGCGATCAACTGCGGATCACACCGTCGCGCGGCGCGATCAGTTTCCATGCAACGCGAATCAGGGAAATGGTGAAATGTTCGGAGTCGCTCGCGAAATTTGGAAAAAATCGCAGGTTGGCTTTTCGAGGTGGTTAATGAGGAAGATTGTCATTTGTACCGTGTGGGGCGGGCTTTTCACGGCATGCGCATCGCTATTCGCGGCCGATCGGAATCCGCCGGATTCCGACTGCGCCCGCCCAACCCCCTCCGATTCTTTCTCCGGCTGAGGAAGCCAAAACATTCCAGCTCCCCCTCGGCTACCACATGGAACTGGTTCTCAGCGATCCGGTGATTAAGGAGCCGGTGGTCACCGTCTTCGACGGAAACGGGAGGATGTATGTCGGCGAGATGCGCACCTACATGCAGGACATTGATGCCACGGGTGAAATGAACCCCGTCAACCGGGTGTCGCTGCATGAAAGCACCAAAGGGGACGGCGTCTACGACAAGCACACTGTCTTCGCCGAGGGACTCCTGCCTCCGCGGGAGGTGCTGCCTCTTGCCGATCGCGTGTTGATCAACGAGACCAACACGAGCGACATCTTTGCGTACTACGATACGAAGCACGCGGGTGTGGCGGACAAGAAAGAGCTATTCTACAAGGGCGGCCCGCGCGGCGGGAATCTCGAGCATCAGCCCAGCGGACTCATTTGGGGGCTGGACAATTGGATGTATCAGGCCGTCAGCGACCTGCGTCTTCGCTACATCGGAGGAGTGCTTCAGGAAGGCCACACGCCCAGCAATGGCGGCCAGTGGGGCCTCTCGCAGGATGATTACGGAAAGATGTGGGTTACCAACGCCGGCAGCGAACATGGACCGCTGCGGTACCAGACGCCGATCATCTACGGCGGATTCGACCTGCCCAACGACCGCTCGGCGGATTTTCAGGAAGTCTGGCCGCTCGTTGGACTGGCGGATGTGCAGGGAGGCGTCAGCCGATTCAGGCCCGAAGACAAAACATTGAATCATCTGACCGCCACCGCGGGCATCGCCGTCTATCGCGGCGACCGACTGCCCGCCGACATGGAGGGCGATGTTTTCATCAACGAACCCGTCGGCCGGCTCATCCGCCGCGCGAAGGTGGAGAATAAAGACGGTTTGACATTTCTCCGCAACGCTTATGACAAATCGGAGTTCCTCCGCTCGACCGATCCCTACTTCCGTCCCGTCAACATCACCACCGGCCCCGATGGCTGCCTCTACATCACCGACATGTATCGCGGCATTATTCAACAGGCCGCCTGGGTGAATGAGGGAAGCTACCTGCGGAAAGTCGTGAAGAAATACGGCTTCCAGAACGTGATGGATCATGGCCGCATCTGGCGGCTGGTGTACGACGGCATGAAACCCGGCCCGATGCCGCACATGCTCGACGAAACTGCGGCGCAGCTCGTAACGCATCTTGATCATCCCAATGGATGGTGGCGCGATCAGGCGCAGATGCTCCTGGTGCTCAAGGGGGACAAGTCCGTGGTTCCCGCGCTCATGCAGATGGCACGTGCCGACAAAAGCCCGCTTGGGCGCATTCATGCCCTCTGGACGCTGGAAGGACTCGGCGCGCTCGACGCAACACTTGTTCGCGCAGTGCTCAAGGCCCCCGAGGCCCAGGTCCGCATCGCGGCGATGCGCACCAGCGAATCGCTGGTCCAGAAGGGCGACACGTCGCTCAACGCCGATCTCAAGGCCATGGCAAAGGACAAGGACCCTGGCGTCGTCCTGCAGGTCTTGATGACCGGCAAACTGCTGAACTGGCCTGATTACCGTCAATTCGCCTCGCTGGTTCTGGCGAGTTCTTCCTTCGACGGCGTCAAGGAGATTGGCGCCATGGCACTCAACGCAGGGCAGGGCATCGACGAAAAGCACTTCAGCAAGGTCGAAGTCGTGGAGCTTCAAAAGGGCGAAAAAATCTATCAGGAACTCTGCTATGCCTGCCACGGGTATGACGGCAAGGGCATGCCGATGAGTGGCGGCGCGCCCGGCGCAACGCAGGCTCCGCCGCTGGCGGGGGCGCGCGAAGTGCTCGAGCATCGCGATGCAATTGTCAAAATCCTGCTCAATGGGTTGAGCGGTCCGGTGGGCGGCACGCAGTACGCGGCGCAAATGGTGCCCATGGATACCAACGCCGACAAGTGGATCGCCCAGGTCAGCTCCTACGTGCGCAACAGCTTCGGGAATCACGGAACGATGATCTCCGCCGCCGATGTCGCGGCCCTGCGCCCGCAGGCAAAGACCCGCGGCAAACCCTGGACGATCGACGAACTCCGCGCCACGTTCCCCCAGCCGATCGGCGGCAACAAGGACTGGAAGGTGGCGGCAAGCGTCAATTCCTCGTCGGCGCGGCTCCTCGCAGACGGGGACCGCGATTCGCGCTGGACCTCGGGCAGCGAGCTCGCTGCGGGAATGTGGGTGCAAATCGAGCTGCCAAGGAAAACGCGGATCGGCGGCGTCTCGATCGACTCGGCCAAATCTCCCAACGACTACACCCGCGCGTACAAAATAGAACTGTCGGATGATCAGGAGTCATGGAAGTCCGTGTCGCAGGGCAAAGGGCTGCCCGGGGTAATGGAGATCATGTTCGCTCCGTCGGAGGCGAGATTCGTCCGTCTGACGCAGACCGGCACGCTTGCGCCGGAGAAGGGCGTGTACTGGTCCATTCACGAACTGGAACTGTTGCAGCCAGCCGGCCCGGGCCAGGCAAGTCACCCACCAGCGCAGGCTGCTCTTGCACAAACCACCGCCCTGAGCGCAGTCTCGCAAGCCAAGCCGGAAGACCTTCGGAAAATGAACGCGGCGCTTCCCGAGGAGGCGTTGGCGAAGCCCGCTCACCCGCGCAACGTTCTCGTTTATGGCAACGCCAACGGCTTTGTACACAGCTCGATTCCACTGGGGGAACAGACGGTGGCAGCGCCGGGCGCCAAAACGGGTGCGTGGTCGGCGACCATCAGCAATGATCCGGCGGTCTTCGATGAACTGGGGAAGTATGACGCCGTCGTCTTGGTCAGCACGACCGGCCAATTCCTGATTCCGAACGCCAACCTCCCCAAAAACGCGACGCCCGATGAGCGAACAGCATCAGACGAGAGGCTGATGCCGTTCAAGCAAGCCGAATCACAGCGCATGCAAAACCTCCTGGGATTTGTGCAGACGCAAGGAAAAGGCCTGGCGGGGATTCACGCCGCCACCGATGCATACAAGAATCTTCCCGCCTACGGCGACCTGATCGGCGGCTACTTCAACGGCCATCCATGGAACGAGAAGGTCGGCATCAAGCTAGACGATCCGTCAAGCCCCCTCACGCAAATGTTCGACAAGAACGGCCTGGACGTTGCCGACGAGATCTACCAGTTCACGCCAATGTTCAACGGGCAACATCAGAACTATCAGCCCTATTCACGCTCCCGCGAGCACGTCTTGCTGAGCCTGGATTGGACCATGCCCGGCCGCACAAAGCAGAAGGGCAGCAGCCCGGACAATGACTTTGCCGTAGCCTGGATTCGCAAGGCCGGCAAAGGCCGTGTCTTCTATTGCTCGCTGGGCCACCGCGAGGAAATCTATGCCAACTCTGTTGTCTTAAGGTTCTATCTCGCGGGAATCCAGTACGCCCTGGGCGATCTGAGCGCTGACGCGACGCCGGCCAGCGCCAGCGCATCGGCCAGATAGGAAACGCTGACAAGTGGGACGCCGGGAAGTTGATGTCAAAGGAAGCGAACCTGTGCCTCAGAGTGGGTGGTGAGCGGCAGGACGTCCGCTGAAGAGAAGGACTGCGGTCAGCCGTGAACCAGCCATTGCCCAACGAGCAACAACCCGCTCCCAAGGCGCACCTCGCGCATCTGCTCGCGCTCTTCTTCGGCCATCTATTGTCGCTGCCACGCTGGCAGAAGACGTTGCTTGCGCTGGCCGCATTCGCGGGCGGCGCTGGTCTGGTCGTACGGGCCACCTCGCCCCAGCCCGCCGTGACGACATCACCTTCGTCGTCCGCGGCTCCGCTCCGGTCGGCGCCTCACTCTGGCGCGTTTGATACGAATTCCAACACGCCAGTCGAGCCTGACATCGCACCGCCGCCATCAGCCCCGGCCAAATCGGCGCCTTGGTACGGGCGCGTCGGCATCAGCATCGTCCTGGGTTTCATCCTCGGCTGGATCACCCGCCTGTTTGTAAAGTTGACGGCGTTGATCGCGGCTCTCTTCGCGACGGCACTGGGCGCGCTTTCCTATTTCCACATCGCCAACGTCGATCTGACCGCCGCGGCGAGCACCGAGTACAAGACCGCCAGCGCCTGGGTCACCGACCAGGCGGATCGTCTCAAAAAAGTTGCGCTCGCACATATCCCCAGCACCAGCGGCGGGTTTGTCGGAATTTATCTGGCGCAAAGCGGCGGCGCTGAATTGAGGGCTTCTTCGTGCGGCCCAACGAGCGTGCGCGGACTTCCGGAGCCTGTTCGCGACGATATCCCGATCTTGCCTCCTCCCCTAGTACTCTGGCGGAGGGCTGGGGTGGGGGTTCGTCCGTTCCGACGGGCCGCGTCAAATGAACGATTCCCCCGGGTACGAGGGGAGGAGGCAAGAAGTCATTGCCCGGAAATTCGCGCACGCCTGCCTCAATTCGCGACAAAGCGCATGATCCGTGCTGCGTGGCCAGTGCTATTGGTGTCACTCGCGACGCGGAGCACGACGGAGTGTTTTCCCGGCTTGAGGTCCGTCGCGAACATGACGGTGCGAGGGTAATGAAGGCCCTTGCTGTAGTTGTGAAATAGATTCACGGGAGCGAACGGGCCGCCGTCGACGCTGGAATCAATGATTCCCGCATCCGGGCCGGCGACGACGTAAGCGCCGACGGCTGTTCCCTCGAAATCCAAAGACAGCTCCGCGCCGGGATCGGTCGCTGACAACATCGGAATCTTCAGGAAGCGATCGCGCTTGCCGCCGGGAATGTTTGCCCAGTCCGGCACGGCCAGCATCCAGCCATGGGCGATCTTCGCGCTTTCGAGTTCGACGAACCGGCCGCGCTCATAGTTGAGCGGATCGAGCGGTGCGGGAGGCATCGCGTGTGCGACGAATGCGGCATCGTTCGCCAGCGGCGCCGTCCAGGCGCGGTTGAGCAGCTCGTCGATCATTTTCGCGCAGATGGCGTTTCCGAACGGCGCGGGGTGAACGCCGCCATACTTTTTCCAGGTGAGCGTCCCGGCGGTGATTTCCTGCGCCGCTTCTCTTGCCAGGTTGATCGTCGGAATGCCGTAATGCTGCGCGACCGCTTCGTGTGCTTCGATCGTGAGCGGCGTCTTGCCTGCCTGCAACGTGGTGAGCATTCCCTCGTTGACGAAGAAGGTCATGACGATGTCGATGTTCGGATTCTCTTTCCGCGCCTGGCGGATGATTCCCTCCATTGCGCGAATGCATTCCTGCCGCGTGTAATGACCGTCCTGATCATCGTTGACGGCAAACTCCACGAAGAGCAGATCGACACGACCGCCTCCGAACACGTCGCTGGCGAGGCGGAATGCGCCGGTTGCGGAAGTGGTCGAGGCGATGCCCGCGTTGATGAATTTGAAGCTGGTATCAGGAAAACGTTTCTGGAGGATGTCGCAGACCATCGGGCGATACCCATTCATCTCCGTGATCGAGCCGCCGAGGAAAGCCACCGTCCCTTTCTTCTCTTTCAGAAACATAAGGCGGGAGTTGTCGAGGCTTCCGCGCATTTCAACGTTATCGCCGAAGGGCTGGGCTGCAGCGGCGATTGCCGGCGCCGCCACGGCGAACAAAAGCAGGATAGCGGCTCCGCATGAACCTCTTTCGAGCATCCCATGATTTCTCACGCTCGAAATCACCCTCACCCCTGCCCTCTCCCGGAATACCGGGAGAGCGGCTAGTAGCGCGCAGAGATGGTCGTGCATCTCGTGCAAGCTCATTCCTCGACTTCCAAGCCGATATTCAGGGAAATTGCCGAGTGCGTCAGCGCCCCGACAGCGATGCGTTCGACGCCGGTCGAAGCGATCGGGCGAATCGTTTCAAGCGTGACGCCCCCCGAGGCTTCGAGCTCGAGTGTGCCGCGCCGGGCCGCGCCGTCGCGCAGATGCACGGCTGTTTCCATCGTGGGGCAATCCATGTTGTCCAGCAGGATCGCATCGACGCCGTCCACTTTGATCACTTCGCGGAATTGCTCCAGCGTGTCGACTTCGATCTCGACAAACCGTTTCGCGTCTTCCGCGCGGCTCAGCCGGACGACGCGCGACAGTTCGGTCGTGAGGTTCTTGACGGGGATGGATGCCACGTGGTTGTCTTTGATCAGCAGGCCGTCGAACAGTCCCATCCGATGGTTGTGTCCGCCGCCGCAGAGCACCGCGTATTTGTCCAGCAGGCGGAATCCGGGAATGGTTTTGCGCGTGTCGTAAATTCTCGCGCGCGTGCCGGTGGCTCGGCGGACGAAGCGCTGCGTCTGCGTCGCCACCCCGGACATGCGCTGCAGAAAGTTCAGGATGACGCGCTCCGCCGAGAGGAGCGATCGTTTCGGGCCGCGAATCCGCAGCAGCGGCGTCCGCCGCGCATCGCTGAGGCGGCCCTCGATGATTTCCATGTGAAACCCGGGAATCTGCTCGACGCGCAGGCGTTCGTCATAGGTCCGGCAGACCATCTCGACGATTGGCAATCCGCAGGCGATCCCCACTTCCTGCTGAATGAGCGTGCCAACGCCGATGGTCTCCTCCGGCACGAGAAGGCGGCTGGTCACGTCGCCGTCACCGAGGTCCTCGCGGCGGGCGAGTTGAATCAGATCGCGCAGCTGTTCATACGAAGGGAATGGAAACATCTTTCACTCACACCTTCCGAAGTTTCGTCACCCTTCCATACGGCAGCCATTCCACGACGTAAATATTGCCGGCGCGGTCCCAGGTGGCTCCGTGCGGACAGCAGAATGCGCCGGGGACGGTCTTGTCTTTCTTCACCCCGTTGTTGGCGCGTTGTTTGACATCGGGATTGTCGCCGAGTTGTGCGACAGCGTTATTGTCTTTGTCGAGAATCGTCACGCGTCCGCGCAAATCAGGGATCAGGATCTCGGAGCCGCGCTGGCTGAACTGGCAGGGGCGGCGCAGCTTGCCGGAATCGTCCTTGTCCTGCTGGGGATTCTCATTGGTGACAAGATGATCGAGCTTGCCGTCGAGCGTGAAATACTGGAGCCGATGATGCTCGCGGTCGGCGACGAGCAGCATCGGACGATCGGGAGTCCGCGTGTCACAGAAGATGCCATGAGGGCATTGCGTCTGATCCGGGGCGTTGCCCTTGCCGGCAAAGGTGCTGATGTAATCGCCCTTGATGCTGTAGTGATGAATGAAGCCTAAGCCGTAACCGTCGGTGACGTAGAAGTCGCCGTTGGGAGCAAAGGCCGTGAATGTTGGCTTGTACGGCTTGGCATCGGGGTAGCACGGCTTCCCCTCCGCGTCCTTGGCGTCCTTCGGATAATCGAGGGAGAATACCACCTCGCCCTTGAGATCGGTCTTGATCTCCTTGTGCATGCCGGTGGTCGCGAGGTAGAGAAATTCCTCGCCGTTCTCCTGGCGCAGGTCCATCCCGTGGGCGTTGCCAATGTACGTCTTGCCGCCCCACGCTTCGATGAATTTGCCGTCCGGATCGAAGAAGCAGGTCGAGTCGTGGCCGGTGTGATGGATCACGATCCTGCCGTCGGCGGTTTCGAGGACCGAGTGCGTGTTGCCAAACGACATATTCGGCGGGAGCTTTGCCCAGCCGTCGAGCACTTCATACGTGTGGTCTTCCTGCCCGACGATCAGCGGCTTTGCGCCGGCCTTGTCCTGGGCGCGGAGAATGGTCGGTAAGACCATGCCGGCCGCGAGCCCTGCTGCGGAGCGTTTCACAAAACCTCTGCGGGAAATAAATGACGAATCGGCGGATGGTCCACGTCGCGGCATAACACCTCCACAGTTGAAGTTAATACCATTTGCCCGCCCGTCCGTTTCGGGAACGGGCCGGCAAATCCTCGTGACTGCTGGGAAGTGTACGCGCCTGCGATCGATTTAGTAGCGAATCCAATACGGGGAGGAGGCACCGTAGCCGTTGGAGTACGGGTCGTATCGGCCGACATCGTTGCGATGCAGGTAGTACGCGTAGTCGAGGGCCGCGGCGCCAACCGCGGATGAGCCACTGACATATGCCTGCGAGGTGATCAGGGCGATGCGAGCGTCCTCAAGATTCTCCCGGGCTGCGGCAATCTGCGGATTATCACGCAGCGAGTCATCGTAGTCGGCGCGCATCTGCACGGTCTTGCGACTCGCGGCCATCATGCGCTTCTGCGCGTCAGCGAGATTCGCGTCCGCGCTGAGCACTGTGGCTTCCATCGACCGGGCATCCGAGGCGTATTCCATCTTCAGCGTCGCCAGGGCGAGGATCTCTTCCTTGGGCGTTTCTTTGTTGGCGCGCTTGATTGCGATCTGATCCGCCAGTTCATCGCGCAAGCGGAGCAATTCGCGATACTTGGGATCTTCGTTCAGCTCCCGCATCGCTTTTTGTCGGGCTGCGTTGTAGGAGTCGTAGGCATCCTTTTCGTCGGCGGATGCTTCGAGAAAGGCTTTGGAACGTTCAAATTGATGTTGCGATCGACGATAGGCCGCCGCCAGATCATTCTCCGCTCTGCTGAAAATCGCGCGGGCAGTGGCGGCGTGAGCATTGGCGAAGACCCAGTCGCGCAAATCGCGGCTCGGATAATCTCCGTTGTCGTTGTACGGAGGGAAGACGCGGCGGTCATCCCCAATGTTGCCTTGCGGCGCACTGCCGCCGGCCGGAGCTGAGGAGGGAGCCGGCTGACGAAACCACTCTCCGCCCCCGGCGGGGTTGGATGTGGCTGCATCGTCGGCGAGACACGCGGGGGTCGTCGCCCACAGCATCCCAACGACAAATGGCGACGCAAAGTACAACACCGACTTTCGCATACAACTCGACCTCCAGAACGCAACGAATTATATCGAATCTCAGCGCGGGGAGGAAGAAAATTCTGCGCGTCCAATAAGCTGTTCAGCTTGTACACCCAATTTTTTAGAAAGTCTATAGTTTGTCGGTAAGATGGGAAAGAAGCAGCGAAAAAACCTGGGGCGGCGGTATCACCGGAGTCATCAGTAGGTCCCGCCGATTGGTTGCAAAGAGTGGTCCGGCGTCCGCCGATGCGGACTCGCGGCCGTGCGAGCCGCGGACCAGGTTGGCGTCAGTCGAAATCACGTTCATCAGCCCACGAAACCCGAGCTTCCGCCGCAATAGAATCCAGGCGGCCTTGGCCTGCGGGGATTTGAGGCGCTGATCGTAAAACAATTCCACCGGGTCGTATCCCGGCTTGCGGTGGATATCCACCGTCCGCGCAAAATCCGGCATGCGCGCTTCATCGAGCCAGTAGTAATAACTGAACCAAGCATCCGGCGCGGCAATCGCCACGAGCTCTCCGCTCCGCTCATGATCGAGATGCGCGGTCCGCTTTCCCCCCTCGTCGAGAACGCGCTCGATCCCATCGGTCTTCTCCACGAGCCGCCGAACTTCCGCGAGACGAGAGCGATCGTTGACGTACACGTGGGCGATCTGATGATCGGCCACCGCGAATGCGGCGCTGGCTCCGGGGTCGAGCAGCTCCCCGCCCATCTCCTCGCGGATCGCAAGGTATCCATTTTCCCGGAGCACCCGGTTGAGATGAATGGGCCGGGAAACCGGCGTGATTCCATACTCCGACAGCACCACCACGCTCGCGCCTCGTTCGCTGTAATGGTCGATGAGCATGCCGCAGACTGCGTCGAGGTCGCGCAGATCCTGTGCATTCGCGTGCGCGTCGGGACCCAATCGTTGCATGGAGTAATCGAGGTGCGGGAGGTAGGTCAACGTGAGCGTCGGATCGAATTGTTGGTCGAGCCGCAAAGCGCTCTGGGCGATCCATCGGCTGACATCGATGGACGTCGCCGGCCCCCAGAATTTGAAGAGCGGAAATCGCCCGAGCTGATTCTGCAGCGATGCGCGGAGTTCCGTCGGATGGGTCCAGACATCCGGCAGCTTGCGTCCGTCCGCCGGATACATCGGACGCGGCGTCACCGCGTAATCCGCCGACGAATACATGTTGTACCACCAGAAGAGATTCGCGCAGGTGAACGACGGATCGATCGCCCGGGCCGCGTCCCAGATCTTCGGCTTCTGCACCAGCTTGTTGGACTGCTTCCAGAACTTGATCTCGCACTCGTCGCGGAAATACCAGCCGTTTCCGACGATTCCATGCTCGTTTGGCCAGGTTCCGGTGAGATAGGTGGATTGAACCGTAGTCGTCACCGCCGGGAGGACCGAGCCGATCGGCGCCATTGCGCCGGCAGCGACAAAGGCGCGCAATCGTGGCGTGTACTCCCCGATCAACCCCGGCGTGAGTCCCACCGCGTTGATCACGACGGTCTTGTGCATCGCGGTCTGATAGACCCGCCGCCGATCCGCGTCAAGCACCGGCAGCCTCCGCCAGCGCGACTGGGGCTCGCTCGGTGCCGCGGAGGAGAGAAGCACTGTGAGGAGGAAACCTCTATGCCTCAGCGTGATCTGAGTAGGGCGGGATTCATCCCGCCGCTCCTCGGACGCCAAACGACAACGGCGGAATGAATCCCGCCCTACATGCCGAATCTGATATGCACGCCGTCGCTTCTCCGCCTCGGATTGTCTTTACGGCGGCATGAGTTACATTTTGCGTCCCCCAAGAAATGCTGCCAGCATGGCGAAGCGAGGAGTTAGTTCATGAAGAGTGTCAAAGATCTCACGACCGTATCGTCCAACGTCAAATCCCTGACCGAAGCCGCCCTCGACGACGGCGGCGGCCTGCTCCGTCTCGCGCCGTGCTGGGTGCCGCGATCTTTTCTGCAGCCGGGAAAACGGCTCAAGCTCGCGCCGCAGGATCTCTATGCGTTTGGCCTCAATCGTGGCGGAATTGACGAACGCTGGTTTGCCTCGACCACTCCCTGTGCCAACGAAAATCGGACGCCAGACGAGGGCTTGAGTTACGTCGTGTCATCGGGCAAGCGATTCACGCTCGCCGACGCGGTATCGGAATTGGGCGATCAACTGATCGGCCGTGCCATCTGGGAGAAGTACAAGAAATGGCCAGTCTACTCGAAGTTCTTCGACAACATGGGGCCCATTCCGCATCACATGCACCAATCGAAGGCGCAGGCAGCGCTCGTGGGGCAGGAGGGGAAGCCGGAGAGCTATTACTATCCGCCGCAGCACAACAACGTCGGCAACAATTTTCCCTACACGTTCTTCGGCCTCAGCCCCGGCACGACCAAGGCCCAGGTGCGCAAGTGCCTGGAAGACTGGAATAAAGGGGACAACGGAATTCTCGATCTCTCGGCGGCCTATCGTCTCCAGCCCGGCACCGGCTGGCTCGTGGGCCCGTGCATCCTGCACGCGCCCGGATCGCTCTGCACCTACGAGCCGCAGTGGGGCTCGGATGTCTTCGGGATGTATCAGTCTCTGGTCGAGGGGCGCGAAGTTCCCTGGGGGCTGCTCGTGAAGGACATGCCGAAGGAGAAACATCGCGATCTGGACTTCATCGTGGAGCAGCTCGACTGGGAGGCCAACGTCGATCCGGATTTCAAGAAGAACCATTATCTCGAGCCGATCGCCGTGGGGGACACAGCATTCCAGGGCTACGTCGATCGCTGGATCGTCTACGGGAAAGTGCATGGCGAGCAGGTGTTCACCGCCAAGGAACTGACCATCGAACCCGGCGTAAAATGCACCGTGAAGGACAAGGGCGCATACGGCCTTATCGTCGTCGCCGGCGAAGGCCGAATGAACAAGCTTCGGCTCAACTGCCCCAAGATGATTCGCTTCCACGAACTGACCGAAGACGAAGTGTTCTGCACGGAGAGCGCGGCCAACGCCGGAGTGGAGTTTGAGAATACTTCCGCAACCGAGCCGCTGGTCTGCCTGCGGTACTTCGGACCGGAGGTGAATCCGGATGCGCCAAATATTGGACACCATACTTGAAGAACCGCGAGGGCGCGAAGACGCGAAGGAAGACGCGAAGCGGGGACGAAAGAGGCGTTGCAATTGAGGATTGCAATATTTCAAATCTCAAATTTCGGATTGTCATTGAGAGCCAACGTTCGAACGTCGCGTCGAGCCAACTTCGCCAAACCACACCGCCGTGGCTCGCCCCTTCGCGGAGCGCCCCGATGTTCCCATCATCAAGTTGATCAGGAGATTTCATGCCATCATCGCACGTGAACAACTTCCCCAAGCTCCACAACGCCGCCTGGCCTGGACTCGTCGGCAAGGGCCCCGACTCCGAGCCGGCGTTCGACCTCGACACCATGCTCGATTTCACCGCCGCCGCGGAAGTGGATGGCGTGCACTTCGATGGCGTCGATCTGTTCCTCTTCGATCCGCACGTCAATATCGATGCGTCCGAAGACGAGCTCAAACGCCTGGCCGAAAAAGTGCAGTCGCGCAATCTGATGGTCGGCTCCGTCGTCGCGCCGGTCTGGCCGCCGACCGGCGGCGGCTCCGCGATGGGCGGACCCGAAGAACGCAAAAAATTCGTCGACCAGGTGCGTAAAGCCGCCCGCATCGCCCGCAGGCTGCGCGAGCTTGGCGTACGTCCGCACGGCGTCATCCGCATTGACTCGGCGGCCAGTCCCGATGCCTGGTACAGCGACCCGCCAGCCAATCAGAAGTTGATCGCCCAGACCTTCCGCGAAGCCTGCGATGTGGCGGCGGAGTTCGGCGAGCGCCTCGCCGCCGAGGGAGAAATCTGCTGGGGCGGCATGCACAGTTGGAGAAGCATGGTCGAGTTGCTCGAGCTCGTGGACCGCCCCGGCGTGATCGGATTCCAGGCCGACATGGCGCACACGCTTCTCTACGTGCTCGGCTACAACGCCCCCGAAGACGCGCTGCTTCCCGCCAGCTTTGATTGGAAAAACGACAAGCAGTTCGATCAGGCGTACCGACAGCTCACCGCCGCCCTGCGCCCCTGGACAATCGACTTTCACGTCGCCCAAAACGACGCCACCGTCAAAGGCTCCGGCTCCCACGACAAGACCGGCCGGCACTGCCTCGCCAGCGATCCGAACGGCAAACTCAACATCCCCCGCGAGGCCGGCTACTGGCTCCGCGATGAAATGGGCCAGGTCACCAAGGCCTTCCGCCACATCTGCTGGGACGGCTGCATGTTTCCCAACGCCGTCATGAAACAGCCGAAGACGTGGAATGACATCCTCGCGGCGATGCTCAAAGTGAGAGATGCCCACGGCTGGGCGGAGTAACGATCATTCATTCCGCATCCGCCCAGATCCTTGGCGGCTCGCCCTCGCCGAAGAATTCGACGTGAATCACATTCGGATTGCAGCAGACCGGGCAGTCTTCAACGTATTGCTGGTCGCGTCCGCCCGAGACGTCGATGGGAACGACGATCTGCTCGCCGCACGTCGGGCAGACATACGAGGCGTCGTCAGCCGGTCGGCGGCGTTTACGTTTTTTCATGTATCACGGGTTTCCAACCGGTGCGAATCATAACAGCAGTGAAGAAATGGCAGATTGCCCGCCTAAAAAAAGATGCAGGCACGGGTTGGAAACCCGTGGTACGACGCGGGCCTAGAATCCGCAGTAACCAAAGGAGATCGTCATGGCGAAGTATGGAATTCTCGCGCGCGTGGAAGCTAAAAAAGGCAAAGAGGCCGAGGTCGAACACTTTCTCGCCGGGGCACTGCCGCTGGCTCAGCAGGAGAAGGGAACCACAACGTGGTTCGCGATCAAGATCGGTCCGTCGACGTTCGGCATCTTCGACACGTTCGATGACGAAGCCGGGCGAACCGCTCACCTCACCGGGCCGATTGCAGCTGCCCTGATGGCCAAGGCGGGAGAGTTGCTCGCAAAGCCGCCAGTGATTGAGAAGGTGGACGTTCTCGCCGCGAAAATGTGAAGGATGCCTGGTTGATTCGACATTCTGGTTCCGGAATTCGGGTTTCGAAGCGAAGCGCCGTTCAGCTCACCTTCGCCCCCGATGCCACGGCCTCGCTCGGCGCGATAAATACCACGCGCGACGTCGCCGGATCCGTCGCGGCCAGGAGCATCCCCTGGCTGATCTCGCCGCGCATCTGCCGCGGAGCGAGATTCGCCACAACAATGATCTGCTTCCCGACAAGCTGCTCCGGCTGATAGTGCGCGCGAAGCCCGGCGCAAATCTGCCGGCGCTCGCCGGCAATATCCACTTTCAGCAGCAGCAGCTTGTCCGCATTCGGATGCGCCACGCATTCGACGACCGTTGCCACGCGTAGATCCAGTTTTGCGAAATCGTCGTAGTTGATTGTCGTCGGCGTCTCTTGTGTCGTATCTGCCATGGGAATCTCCAGCTAATCGGAATAAACGGACTCGACAGTAGCGATTTCAGGACGCTGACGCGTGGGCGGAGTCATCCGCATGCTGGCCCCACCTTTGCTCAGCCTTATGTGGTGGAACCTAACACAAGAGGAGCAGTGTATGCGTAAGCTCGTGTCAACCGCGTTGTCCGTGTCCATGTTGGTCGCTCTCCCGATGGTGGTCGGATGTGATCGCGAGGTCAAGCGCGATGAGACAACCGTCCAACATTCCGACGGCACCACGACCCATGAAGAGACCGTGAAAAAGGTTGCCCCCAACGGCGACGTAGTCACGGAAAAATCCAAGACGACCGACAATCAATGAGTTGCAGCGAGGCCCCCGAGGTTAGCCGCGACGCGCAGCGGAGCACGTATTGGATTTGCATTCGACGCGAGGGTGTCAGGGCGCAGGGTTCAGTCGTCGTGTTCCCGCTGAACCCTGACACCCTGAACCCTGACACCCTGATACCCTCAAGGCTTCCCCTCTCGACTTTTTCCGCTACAACACGGGGCATGGCGTTATACCCTCTGAAGTTTCACCCCCGTCTGGTTGAGAAGATGTGGGGCGGACGGAAAATTGAAACGGTGCTCGGCAAGCCTCTCCCGCCCAACAAGCCGATCGGCGAAAGCTGGGAGTTGTTTGATTTCCCGCCCGGCGTGGTGGAGAAAACCAGCGATTGGGTCAGTGCCCGGATCGCTAACGGCCCGCTCGCCGGCAAGTCGCTCCATTGGGCAGTCGCGGAGTTCGGCCGCGATTTGACAGGCAACGTCCCACTCGCCGGCGCGGGCCAGTTTCCCATTCTCATCAAGTTTCTCGATGCGCGCGAGGATCTGTCCGTGCAGGTGCATCCTCCGCAGGAATATGCCGACGCGCATCCCAAAGCGCATTTGAAGAGCGAGGCCTGGTACGTTCTCGAAAATGATCCCGGCGCGCGCATCTTCAAGGGCCTCGCCCCGGGCGTCAGCAAAGATCAATACCGCGCGTCCCTAAGCGATGGCACGAGCGAACGCTTTCTCAAATCCATCCCCGTCAAGGAAGGCGAATGCTATTACCTTCCCAGCGGCACCGTTCACGCGCTGGGCGCCGGGATTCTCGCCGCCGAGGTCCAGACCCCCAGTGACACGACATTCCGCGTGTTCGACTTCAACCGCGTCGATCCCTCGACCGGCAAGCTCCGAACGCTGCACGTCGACCAGGCCCTGCAGTGCATCGACTTCTCCGGCAAGCCCGCGCCGCAGCCGGAGCAGACCCATCTCGCAACCGCTTCGACAACGGTAACGCATCTCGTGGCCTGTCCCTATTTCAACATGGACAAGGTGAAGCTCAGCAATGGCGTCGAGCAGCCGGTGCCGTACGACGATCCGGTCGTCTGGATGATGCTGGAAGGGGAAGCGGAAATTCGCGTCGACGGCGTCGCGGAACCCACGCCTCTCAAACGTGGAGAGACGGTTCTGCTGCCCGCGGCAATGAAGAATCCGATCATCAAGGCCAGAAGCGACTGCGCGTGGATTGAAGTGACGTTTCCCATTCCAGGGTAATACTGTCGGCGAGTCACCGATTTTCCTCCGGTGATTCAACCACAACCGGCGGGAAGAACTCTCCCTGTTGCTTTGCATGGTCGATGACTTGCTCTGTCCAAGTCCTTCTCTTGGCCGCGAGTTCGGGCTGCAACAGATCCCAATCGAAGTCAGTTAAGGCGCCATTGAAACCGTCGGTGGCCCAGAGCAGCTCTTGGAGCCCCGAATGCCAGCCGTACTCCTGAATCGCCGCAAGTCTGCTGAAGACAACGTCCCAGACGGCGTCATCGGCAACCGATTGCTCGTCGTCACCGTCCCGAATGACCAGGTCCGCTGGGTCAAACTGCGGTTTCGCATCGAGTTCACGGAGCAAAGAAAGTACGAGGCGGTATGAACTTGTCCAAGTGCCGCATTGGTGCATGTACCGACGTATCAGCGCCGCGTGCGCCATTGAGACGCGACCGTCTACCCGCCCCGACAACGTCTGAATCATGACCCAGGCATGACTCTCCCGATGGTAACGAGCGCTAAGCAATACGAGCGGGTCAAATTCACCCCGCTCCCAGTCCACACGCTCGCTGTACCACTGCTTGCGAAGCGGTTGCTTCGTGCTGAGCGTAACCATTGCCGGGAATTGCAGAAACTCGACTGCGTGCTCCTCAAGCCCTTCTTCCACCACGAACCGAGGAAGATCCTGCCGGTGCAGGTACTTGCACGTCGTGTCTTCCGGATCCTGGATCAGCGAATTATGATGCAAGCAGTAGCCGGCGCCCCGCCCCAGGTTCAGGCTCTGGCCGCAATTCTGGATGCAGTTTCGGCAACTGAACAGGGAATCCATGACTACACTTTCACAAAGAACCCGGCAATCTGGGTCGTGGCAAAACTGATGATATCCTTACGCTCGATCCGCGACACGTCGAATCTCCATCTCACGAGCCCTTCTAATCGCCTTCTTGCGTACCGGATCGCTTGTAAGGCCCTCGCTCGCTCCGCCCTTTCCTCATTCCGCGCCGCCTGCAGGAGTGCTGCCAGGAGCGCCGAATGTTCCACGACGGCATGCCCGGCGTTATCGACTTGTGGCCGCAGCAGACGATAGATGCTTTCCCCGAAATCGTGGCATTTGTCGGGTGCAAGAGTCACGCTTGTGAACTGGGTCCGTTTGCCGCGCGCGCGAACGATGTGCTCCGCGAAGGTGCAGCTTTTATGAAGATCCGGCCCCGTGACGCCCGCCAGCTGATCGCGCCGAAAATAGTCGGGAGATGGGTTAACGGCTGGATGGACCATGCTCCCTACTCGTTGTCGAACGGCTGGCGCCCCTGAATCGATGAAAATGATACCGGCGGCCAGACACCCGCCACAAGCTTCAGCCCGATGTTCCGCTCAGCGCTTAATCCTCCGGTTCATCAACTCGCTGACCGACTGCATCAGTTCTTCGCGGGTTGAAGCCACTTTGCGAAGCACTTTGTAGACGGCTCCGTCCAGTTGGTTGCGATCGTCGGCGGTGAGGTGCCGGGCGGTGACGACAACGATCGGAATCGACCGATAGCTGTCCACTTTGCGCATCTCGGCGATGAACTCAAAGCCGTTCATGCGCGGCATCATGAGGTCCAGCAAAATCAGCGCGGGCCGGCGCTCGGCGACGCACCGCAACGCGTCCTGCCCGTCCTCCGCCGACGTCACCGTCCATCCTTCCAACTGCAGGGTCCGGCAAAGCATGTTGCGCGTGTCGACGTCGTCCTCCACCACCAGCACCGGGCGATCGGCCTTCTCCGTCTTGTATTGGTCCAGCAGCTCGGCCAATTGCCCGCGCCCCACCGGCTTGACCAGGTAGTCGGCCGCTCCCAGCGCGTAGCCCATCTGCTTGTCATCCACCATGCTCAGCATGATCACCGGAATCGCGGCCAGCTCGGCGTCCGCCTTCAGCGCGGCCAGCACCGCCCATCCGTCCATCTGAGGCATCACCACATCGAGCGTGATCGCCGCGGGATGTATCTCCCGGGCAATCCGCAGTCCCTCGGGACCCGACGACGCCGCCACGGCCGTGAATCCCTCTCGCTGCAGATGGCGAACCATCAACTCGCGCGCCGCGTCGTCATCATCGATCACCAGCACGGTCTTGGCAGAGCCCGGCGCGGGAAGGGCAGCCGTCAGCGCCGCCAGCGCCGGCGCGGGCTCATCCCGCGGACAGTGGACGGGCAGCCGGATCGTGAACGTCGCGCCTTTTCCCTGCTCGCTCTCAACGGCAATGTCGCCGCCCATCAGCCAGCAGAACTGGCGCATGATCGCCAGGCCCAGTCCCGTGCCGCCGTACTTGCGCTGCATGTCCGGGTCGGCCTGCGTGAAGGGGGCAAAGAGCCGCGAGCACTGCTCGTCGCTGATCCCGATGCCGGTGTCGCTGATCCGAAATTCGATCCATTCGCGGTGGTCGCGCTGGACGCGCGCGGCATGGAGACGAATCACCCCGTCCTCCGTGAACTTCGCCGCGTTGCCCAGCACGTTAAACAGGCACTGGCGAATTTTCGTCAGATCCGAATCCATCAATCCAATCCGATCCTCGCAGACAACCTCGAGGGTATTGCGTTGCTGTTGGACCATGGGCCGGATCGTTTCAACCGCATCGCGCACCATCAGGCGCACGTCAATCGGCTCGACGAAGACGCTTGCCTTCCCGGCCTCGATCTTGGAGAAATCCAGAACGTCGTTGATCAATCGCAGCAGATGCCGACCGGCCTGCTGAATCTTCTTCAGATCGGAAACGGTCTGCTCCTGCCCCAGCTCCGCCGCCTCCTCTTCGATCATCTCGCTGTAGCCGATGATCGAATTCAACGGCGTCCGCAGCTCGTGGCTCATGTTCGCCAGAAACCGGCTCTTTGCACGGCTGGCCTCCTCCGACACCTGCCGCTCACGCTCGGCCGCCTCGTTGGCGGCAATCATCTCCGACTCCACCCTGCGCGACACCGTCAGCAACCGACGCAATTCCAGTTGCGAGATGACCTGCCGGCTCAGCGCCTGCAGCGCGCCGATCTGCGAGGCGGACAACTCTCGCGCGACATAATCCAGCACGCACAACGTCCCCAGGGCATGCCCGTCGCGCGTAACCAGCGGCGCCCCCGCATAAAAGCGGTAGCGGGCCCCCGCGATCACGTCAGGATTGTCCTTCAGCCGCGCGTCCAGCGTCGTGTCGGGAACAATCATGACTTCGTGGCTGAGGATCGCGTGCCCGCAAAAGGAAATGTCGCGGGCAGTATGTGTCGCGCTCGTTCCGACACATGCCTTGAACCATTGCCGGCTCTCGTCGAGCAGCGTCATCAGCGCTACGGGGGAGCGGCACACTTCCGCGGCAACCTTCACCAAATCATCAAACGCCTCCTCGGGCGGCGTGTCGAGAACCTGGTATTCGCGCAATGCGGCCAAGCGCTGCGATTCATCGGCTGGGAGTGGCGGGATCATGCCAAAGCCTCGATCAGCTATTACAATCCCCATCGACGCTTTATGAAAGGGATTGCAGCGGGGCGGTCTGGAGTTTGAAAGAGATGCAGCAGATTCTCCCCATTGATTGGCGGCGATTGCACGGAAACGATTTTGCGGGACGCCGCGCTCTGGTCACCGGAGGAGCCGGATTTATTGGCTCACACCTGGCCGAGGCACTGTGCGCGCTGGGCGCGTCCGTGGTCGTCCTCGACGACCTGAGCGGGGGAGACACCGGGAATCTCGCATCGTTTGGCCCCGTCGAGTTCGTCAGGGGCTCCATCCTCGATCGCGAATTGCTGGCCGAATGCACGCGGAATTGTGAGGTGGTGTTCCATCTGGCCGCCCTGGGTTCCGTGCCGCACAGCGTGGCTGAGCCGCGCAAGTTTCACGAGGCCAACGCCACCGGAACGCTCAACGTGCTCGAAGCCGCGCGCGATGCGCGGTCCGTGCGCCGCGTCATGTTCTCTGCCAGTTCCAGCGCCTATGGCGAAAATCCCGTCCCCTGGATCGAGACGATGCCGACCCTCGCGTGCAGCCCCTACGCCGCGACCAAAGTCGCCGGCGAGGCCCTCCTCCGCGCCTTCAGCCGGTCTTACGCCCTGGACACAGTTTCCCTCCGTTACTTCAATATCTTCGGCCCCCGGCAAAACGCCAACAGCGCCTACGCCGCGGTGATCGCCGCCTTCGCCAAGGCGCTGCACGCCGGCAAGCGCCCGATCATTCACGGCGATGGCGAGCAATCCCGCGACTTCACCTTCGTCGCCAACGCCGTACACGCCAATCTGCTGGCCGCGCGAAAGCCGCACACCATCGCCGGCGAAGTGATCAACGTCGGCTGCGGCAGCAGCATCTCCGTCAACACCCTGGCCGCAAAAATGTGCGAAATGTTCAATCGCCCGGATCTAACGCCCACGCACGAGCCGGAACGTGCCGGCGACTTAAAGCATTCGTTCGCGTCGCTGGAGCGTGCGAGCAGCGTGTTGGGATATGCGCCCCTCGTGGACTTCGCCACAGGGCTGGAGGCAACACTTGATTGGTACAAGAAGGTTCTTTGACTCCATCTGCAACGGATCGCGCGACGTCCCGCGATCGGCCGATCACTTTTTTTAAAAGGAGATCGCCGGTCAAATTGATTGGGTCATTGAAGGCACATTGCACATTCGGACACACTGCAGCCGGGTTCGCTGAACCCGGATTGGCGTCAGCGCCGCCGGCTACTTTGGGCTCAATCACAGCGGCAACTTTACGCGGTGCGGCAACGCCTTTTCCTTGACTCAAAGACTGCTATTGGTGAGATTGCGCTCCGCCGCACAGATTTACCTTCCGATCAAGTCGGAGAGGCAATGCCCGCTTGATCATACCCCCCGACGCCATCATCGCGCCGTCAAAGCTCACTCATTATCTTCTGGCTTGGCGGCGCACCAACGACAAGAGTGGTTACCTCGCACAGGCCGGATTCGGCGCCGACAACTTACCGCGGCGACGCAGTTTTCCAAAGGATGACGGCGATTACAGATTGCCAGCGTGCGTCAAACGAAACTGGGCCGGACCACCAAGTGGTCCGGCCCAGAGATCCTCTATTTTTTAGCCCGGTCGCTCGCGACCGCTTCCCCCGTCTCATAACTTCCCTTAGTTCGTCGACGCAGCTTTCTTCTTTCCGTGCGGTGCGAGGGTGATGTCCACCTTCACGGAGCCGCCGGCGGCGACAGTTGCTTCGGCGTGACCCATGCCCGTGCCCTTAAGCACCGCGACAACGTTGTAGGTGCCGGCGGCAATGTTCGTGAAAGAGTAGGTGCCGTCGGAGCCGGTGGTGGTTTCAGCGATCGGCTTGGCGTGATGATGCTTCTCGCCTTCAGCGGGCGCCTCCTGCGGTACGGGCTTGGTTGTGGGGCCGGCGCCTTCGCCACGGGGGGCCATCAGCATGACCTTTGCGCCCGCAACGGGGGTCGTGTCGCCGGTCGAAGACTTGGTGGTGACGGTGCCGGTGATCGTTCCCGTGCCGGTCGGCGTGTCATCGCCGCGAACCAGGCTGCCGCTGATCAGGCAACCGAATGCCGCTACCGCCATAACGCCGAAAACTCTCCGCGAAATACCAAACATGGAAGCCTCCAAAACATTTGAGTGTGAATCGACGCCCGACATGAGCACCGAATGCTCTTCTATACGCCCGACCGATTGAAATATTGCAAAGCTCTTGGAAATCCGCGGAAATCTATGCTTCGGGAGCAGCAAGCGTGGTGGGAATCTGGACCAGCTTCCCCTGGCGATCCACGCACGCGATGGTCGTTTCCCCCTCGGCCAGCAGCATGTTCCCGCGGCGGAGTTCGTACGAGTGGTCGATCCGCACCAGGGTCTGGCGGGTGATGCGAGTCAGCAGGGTCAGTTCATCATCAAAGCGGGCGGGGGCCTTGTAGCGGCACTCTGCTTTCACGACGGCAAAGAAAATCCCCTGCTTCTCGACGTCGGTATAATTGTGTCCGGCGGCGCGGAGCAGCTCGATCCGCCCCATTTCGAAGTACTGGAAAAAGCGGCTGTGATGCAAATATCCCATCGCATCGGCCTCGGGATAGCGAACTCGCAGGGTGATGGTGTGCTGCTGTATCATGGTCAGGAGTCGGTTCAGGGTGTCAGGGGTCAGGAAATACGAGCATAACCTTTTCATTTTTCATTTTTCACTTGGCATTTTTCATTCAATCCCCTCGGAGCCCCATCGGAAGGCACAAAATGAAAAATGAAAAATGAAAAAGCTAAAATGAAAAGTGGGCAGGCAGCCACTCACCAAATTTGGGCCAAAACCCTGGCACCTGAACCCTCATTCTGCTCCGCCGCTTGATCGCGCGGGCTGCCCGGGTACACTATCGCAATTGCCATTGCCGGGCAAAGCCTGTCGTGGCGTTGCCGGCCGAGTGAAACGAGAAAGGACCGGACTGAATGATCAGGGTTAAGTCGCGCGGGAGTGAAACCGCCGAGCAGATGCTGCGCCGATTCAAGAAGGCGTGTGAAAAAGAGGGTCTCACCAAAGACATCAAGCGCATTGCCTATTACGAAAAGCCCAGCGAGAAGCGCCGCCGCCGCGCTCGCAGCAAGCCACGTCTCAAGCCGATGCGGTAGCAACACTTTCGAGAATTATGTCCACAGCCGACCACGCCGTTCAGATCGAGAATCTGACAAAGGTGTACAAGGACTTCTGGGGCCGGGACAAAGTCCGCGCGCTCGACGGGCTGAATCTCTCGATCCCGCGCGGCGAGGTGTTCGGACTGCTCGGGCCCAACGGATCGGGAAAGAGCACGACCATCAAGCTGCTGCTGGGGCTTATTTTCCCCACCGCAGGGCGGGCGTCGATCCTCGGTCAGCCGGCCGGCAACACCTCCATCAATGAGCGCATCGGGTTCCTTCCTGAAGAGTCGTATCTCTATCGCTTCCTCAATGGCGAAGAGACGCTCCGCTTCTACGGCCGGCTGTTCAAAATCCCCCGCAAGGAATTGAATCGCCGGGTCCCGGCGCTGCTCGACACCGTCGGGCTCGACGCCAAGAGCCGCAAGCGCAAGCTTCGCGAATATTCCAAAGGGATGGCCCGCCGCATTGGGCTGGCGCAGCGCTGATCAATAATCCCGACCTGATTCTGCTGGACGAACCCACCACCGGGCTCGATCCCATCGGCACGCGCGAGATGAAGGATCTGATTCTTTCGCTCAAAGCGCAGGGGAAGACGGTGCTTCTCTGCAGTCATCTGCTGGCGGACGTGCAGGACGTTTGCGATCGCATCACAATCCTGTATGCCGGCAAAATGCAGACGCTGGGTCAGGTGAAAGATCTGATTCAGGTGAAGGACATCACGCAGATTCAGGCGCGCGGGCTCGACGCGGAGAAGGTTCGGGAGATTCAGGAATTCCTCACGCGGATCGGAGTCGGCGAGTCGACCATCACGCATCCGACCACCACGCTGGAAGACCTCTTCATGCGGGTGGTGCGCGAAAACAGCGGAAACGGTGCGGCGACGCGGGTTTGAAATGATCGGGCGCGAGGAAGCGCCCGTGCTGATGGGTCGCTGCCCGCGCGGGTGATCGCTGCCCGTGCAGTCGCTGAATGAGAGATTGGAAACGCGCGCAGCATGCGGGATTCTTGAGCCTGAGCTGCACGTCGCCATTGGAGTCTTTCTTGTGTCTTGTCTCTGGTTCCCGTTAGCCGATCTTCCGCCCGCCGCTGGCCATGCGGCCGGGTGGATCACGCTGATCATCATTTTGGTCGCCGGGTTCATCGTCGGCTTCAGCGACGTGCGCCGGTTGCAGTGGCGGCGGATTTGGGCGCTTTCGGGAGTTTGCTTCACCGAGTCGATGCGCCGCCGGGTGCTGCTCGTGACGCCCCTTGCCATCGCCGGGCTCGTCGTGGTGTCGCAGTTGCAGCAGGCCTCCGACGATCAGGACGCCATCCGCCAGACCGCAAAATTCTGCGTCTTTGCCAGCGGACTGATCGTTGTCATCACGGCGCTGATTCTCGCATCCACCAATCTTCCGCGCGAGATCGAGAATCGCGTCATCTTCACCATCGTCACCAAGCCGACCACACGGCTCGAAATCGTCTTCGGAAAGGTGATCGGATTCGCCCGCGTTTCCGCGGCAATTCTCCTGATCATGGGCCTGTTCACTTACGCGTATCTCGAAGCGCGCAATTATTTCCGCGTCCAAGGCGTCCGGGCGCAGCTGGCGAACCTGCCCGCCGACTCCGCGGACCGCGCGACGCTGGCGCACTACGCCGACCACGGCTTTCTCGAGACGCGAAGCTTCGACTTTGCAACCGACCTCAATATCTACTCCCGGCCGCCGTCCGATGGATTGCGCTGGATGCGCGGCGGCAAGCCGCAATACTTTCTCGTGCATTCTGCGCCGACCGAGGAAGAGCGAAGCGTGCTGGCCGCCGCCGCGGCGCAAGGGGCCGAAGTGGACCTGGTCACGACGCTGCGGGTGAACTGGCTGCCGCTGTCCGCCGCGGAGCAGACCGACGCCGAGCGGATGGGCATCCCGCCCCTCAACGCGTTGCCCCAGGAGCCGTTCGGCCCGTCGCTGAATCCGACGCCCAAGACCAAGCCGACCAAGTACACACCCGTTCTCAACTTCCGTTTCGTGAATGCGGGAGACCGCGATCTGGTGAAGCCCGAAGATCTCGGCGCCAGCGCCAGCGGGGTGCACATGGTGGATGGGATCAACGGCCGGCCCAGCGGGAGTTTCGCGATTTCCGACAAGGCCGTCGGTTCGTTGGCCGAGCTTCCCGAATTTTTCGTGGATGTCAGCGCGGGAACGCCGGGAGTCGAATACGGCGTGGGACCCCTGCCGGTGCTGATCTTCATCCCGGCCGCCAACAACGGAAAGGGGATGACGATCCGTCCCGCCCAGATCAACGGTGAGCCAGAGCAGCCGAAATTTTTGAGCCGGCCCGGAAGGGCCGGCATGATCGTGAACGGGACCTCCGGCGAGGTGCAAAGTGTTGCGGTCTTCTCGTTCCGCGGCGCGTCCTACACGCCTCCCGCCGGGGGAAAAGCGGCATTTCAGCTTGCCGTCAAGATGGAGCGGACCGGGGATTTTGCTGACAATGGCACCTCGCAGTCGGTTGTCGAACTGACGGTTGTCAACACGCGCACGGGAAAGAGCTCCGGCGCGGTTCGCGTGACGCCGGAGATTAATCGCATGACATTCTTCGACGTGCCTGCCGAGGACGTGCAGGGCGGCGACTTTGACGTGCAGCTGCGCGGACGGACCGATGAGCAGTGGATTGACGTTCAGCACGATTCTGTGGCCCTGATCACCGCCGATCGCAGCTTCTCCGGCAACGTGCTGAAGAGCTTTCTGATCTTGTGGATGCTTTCGATTCTCGTTGTCTCCATCGCCGTCTTCTGCAGCACGTTTTTGTCCTGGCCGATCGCGATCGTCCTCTCGCTTCTGCTGCTGCTGGGAAACTGGGGCGTGGCGCAATTGGGCGATGCGTTGAATCCCGGGGTTGGACGCACGGTTTCATCCGACTTCCTGGTGCGCGATCCAACGGAGTCGAAGGTCGTCAGCAGCACGGTCGAGGCATTGGCCAAGACCTTGCGCGTGCTCGCGGTCATCCTGCCGGACGTTTCACGATTCCCCGCCACTGACAACCTGGAGCGCGGCATCAGCATGCCGCTTTCGGTTCTCGGTGACGCGGGAGAGGCGCTGCTGATATACGGCTTGAGCGTGACCATCGCGGGATACATCATCCTGCGATACAAAGAGGTCGCGCCATGAGCCGCGGCAGGTTCGGAATTATCGCCGTGATGCTCGTGTCGCTGGTGGCGGCGTCGCTGTTGCGCGTGGAAAGCGTGGACTGGCAGCTTGCCGAATCGGCGGGACAGGGCGGCTCGTCCCCGCTGGCCGGAGTGGGCGGAATGAACAGCTTCGCACTGGCGCTGGTGCTCGGCGGGTTGCGCGGGCCGCTGGTGATGTTCCTCTGGTCCAGCAGCGAGACGCAAAAATCCGATCGCGATCTCGAGGATTTCGACACCAAGGTCGAGTGGATCCGGCTTCTCCAGCCGGAGTTCGATACGGTTCACCTCTTCCAGATCTGGAACAAGGCCTACAACATCAGCGTGCTGATGGCCAGCCCCGCCAATAAATATGTGACGATCATGCAGGCGCTGGAATACGCCGACAGCGTGCTCAAGGAAAAGCCGGGCGATATCAACATCCTCCAGTCGATCGCGACCATCTACTCCAATAAGCTCGGCGGACATCCCACGCGGCCCGAGGAGAAGTTTTACAACCGCCAGTTGCGCGAAGAATCGATGACCGACACCAACCGGCAGGTCGCCTATCCCGACGACACGCACTTTCACCGGCTCTGGCAGAACACGCTCGCGCTGGATGAAAACAACAACATTCTGCCGGAACTTCTCGCTCCAACCCGGCCGCGCCCCGCCGACGTGAAGGGAGAGTGGAATGACGGATCGCGACTGCAATACCTCGCGAAGTTTGACCCTTATCCTTATGGCGTGCCGCCAGCGGCGCTGGCCTACAACTACGCGAAGCGGGCGCAGGTCGCCCAATCGGTCGATGGACAAAAGCCGCTGCAGGTCAGCCCGATGGTGATCGACAGCCGCCCGGGCCTGGAGCTGCAAGCCTGGACCCAGCAGGAAATAACCGAAGCCCGCGCCTCCGAGGCTCGCGCTTTTGCCATCCAGACGCTGGAAAATCCAACCGCCGAGAGCGATGCCGCGATCGACGCGATCCCGCTTGCCAGCGAGCCGCGCGACCCGAGGCTGGCGCAACTGGCGGAGCAGGAATTCGCCCGCGCGGGTGTGCTCGCGTCGGAGACCAGCGAGGAAATCTCGCGCCATCTCCGAAACCCTGCTTATGCCCAGCGGTTCCAGATCTATGCCTCGATGCTCGCCGACGCCGACGAGTATCGCTCGATGAGTGATGCCGATCGCGATTACCTGCGGCTGCGCCAGGCGTCCGGCGACGAAGCCCGCAAGCTCCGCGCCAGGCGCAATCGCCGAGTACCAACGCGCCATGATCATTAGCGAACGCATCGTTCTCACCTATTACACCGAAGACGAGGTGATGGCAGCGGCGTTTCCCACTCACAGCGGCAGGCAGTCCGTCGCGGGGTTTTCCGATCAGGAAGTTCTTCAAATTTTCCCGCATGTCGTGGCGCTGGCCGCGAGGGATCGCCAGCCCCAGTATGACGACGAGCGCATCTCTTACCTCCGCAACGTCAAACACGCGATTACCCGATTGAATATTCTGCAGGCAGGCCATTAAAGCCAATGCGATTCAGGAGGTGAATCATCCGCAAATCGATCGCCACCAAAGCCGCCAAGGTGCCCGCCGCCCGCAAATTTGCAGTGGAAGCCGCGCGCCTGCTTGCCAACACGCGCTGCTCCAATGTCCGCGTCCTCGACGCCACCGGCATTTCTCCCATCACCGACTACATGATCCTGGCCACCGGGACTTCCCCGCGTCAGATGAAAAGCGTTGCCGACGATCTCCAGGAACTGGGCGAATCGCAGCGGAATCATGCCCTCTCTCGGGTCGGCGACGACAGCGGCCAGTGGATCGTCGTCGATTTTGTCGACGTCGTCGCCCATGTCTTCAGCTCCGATGCCCGCAGTTTCTACGATCTCGATAATCTGTGGGGCGACGCGACGATCGTTGAATGGGACGAGCCGAAACGCAAATAGGCTCCCACGCGATCCCATCACCCCCTGGCGAACAGTTCCATGATCGCTTTCCCCGACCCGTCGCGCGTTGAGTAAAACGGCCGTCGCTCGATCTCATACGCCAGCTTCGGCGAGATCCCCATCGCACGATAGATCGTCGCATGCAGATCCTCGATCACCACCGGATGTTCAAGCGTCGTGCAAGGCCGCTCATCCGCGGTTTTCCCATACAAAAAGCCCTTCTTGATTCCCCCGCCGAACAGCAGGACCGAGCCCGCCCCAGTGAAATGCCGGTGCATGCCGTAGTTCTCCGGCTTCTCCATCAGATCGGGCACCTGCACCTGGTCTTTCACCTTCTTCCCGGGGCTCCCTTCGAGCATCATGTCCCGGCTGAACTCGCTGGCTAAAACAATCAGCGTGCGGTCGAGGTGCCCGCTCTTCTCCAGATCCAGCACCAACTGGGCCACCGGCGCATCGATCTGCTTCTTCATCGTCACCGCGATCTCGTGTCCCTTCGCGTGAGTGTCCCAATTCAGGAACGGAATGTACTCGGTCGTGACTTCGATGAACCGGGCGCCCGCCTGCGTAAGGCGCCTGGCAAGCAAACAGCCGAGCCCAAAACGCCCGGTGTTGTACGCGTCGTAGCTTTCCTTCGGCTCCCGCGACAAGTCGAACGCGGACGCTGACGGCGAATTGAGGAGCCGATCCGCGTTGTCCATCGCCCGCAGGAGCGACTCCTTCTGATAATCCGATCCCGACCGGCCGATCGGGCTTTCCGCAACGAGCTGCTTGTAGAACCGCTCCCGGTTTTGAAATCGCGCGGGACTCATTCCCTTGGGCGGGCGCACGCCGTTCATCGCCTCCGCCGGCTCGGGAATCAGGAACGGCCCGAACTCGCTGCCGAAGAATCCGCCGGTGTGAAACGCCTTCAGTTCCTCCCCTTCGCCCAGATCGAGCCGTTGCCCGATGTCAATGAACGACGGGATCGCCGGATTGACCGGACCCAGCGCCTTGGCCACCCACGCCCCAATGTGCGGGGCGGCAACCGTCTGTGGCGGCGCATAACCCGTGTGCCATGCAAATTGATGCCGCGAGTGCAAGATCGCGCCCAGATCCGCCGCGTTGTACGTCCGAATCAGCGCCCCGCGATCCATCACCGACGCGATGCGCTCCAGCCCCTGCGAAAATTTGATCCCGTCGACCGCCGTATCGATGCTCGGAAATGTACTCAGCACGCGGTTCGACGGCGTCCCCTTTTCAAAAGGCGTGTAACGCTTCGGATCAAACGTCTCCGTATGCGCCATGCCCCCGGCCATCCACAGCACGATCAGCGTATCAGCGGTGGGCGCGATCTTCTCCAGCCGCGCAGGACCGCTTGCCGAAGCCTCCGCGAACAACCGCGGCGCTCCCGCGGTCATCGCCGACAACGTCGCCGCCCCAAGCCCCTTCAAAAAATCCCGACGGTGAGAATTCATGCGCGCTCTTTCCTTTTCATCCGCTGATCCCACTCTTCCATACGCCCCGAGCCGCACGCCGTTCAACGGACCAACTAAAGCACAAACATCCTACTTCCTCCCTTCGTGCCGCAGTTTATCCGACGTGGCGGATGCCTTCGTACCTACTCTTCCATACGCCGCAAGCCGCACGCCGTTCAATCAACCAACTGAAACGATCCGCGCGATCGGCGGAACAACTATGTCGAACCAAGTGCCCGCCACAAACATCCCCTTCCTCCCCTTCGTGCCTCCGTGCCTTCGTGCCTTCCCCCCTTCGTGCCTCCGTGCCTTCCCCCCTGCGTGCCTTCCCCCCTCCGTGCCTTCCCCCCTTTCCCCTTCAATAAATCAACTGAAACTCCGGCAGCATGAAAACCGCCCAATACAAATCCTCCACCCCGCTTTGGCTCGCTGGATCGCCCAGAAGCTGACGGCATTGCTCCATCTCACTGGGAAGCGGATCGCGTCCCAGCGCCCGCTCGAAGAGATCGCGCGCGGTCTTCTCCGGATCGCTGCTGACCGTCAGTGAGCCCGCCGCTCCGCGCGAGATGATGTCGGCAAGCTCCGGTCCGTTGGTGAATTCCAGCGCCTGCAGCATCGTCGCCTGCGTGATGCGCGAGGTGACAACCTGCTCCCGCGTCGGGCGTCCCATCGCATTCATGAGCGAGTCGCGCGTCGTCCAGACAGCGCGAATCTTCAGTGCCGCGGTGTCGCCCGAAACTGTTTTCAGAATCGTATTGATTCGCCAGGGATCGATGGAGCTGTCCCCCAGCACGTCCGCTGCCTGCCAGTCACCCGGGTCCGCCTTCTTTTCGTTCCAGCCGGGCACCAGCTCTTTCGAGCAGCTCCACGAAGCATCGCTCACAAGCGGTTGCGGCGATTGTCCGGAAACGAATATGTCTCCCGACAGCAGAAACCCGGCCGGATTGGGCTTGCCAGTGTCGTCATTGGTGGCGGCGACCGCGATCAGATTCTGACCCGCCTTGAAATACCCGCGAAGATCGACGCGCACCGGCGTCTTCCAAGTGTCGCCGGCCGCGACTTTTTTCCCGTTCACATACAGGACGAAGCGATTGTCACACGCGGCGATCGCCACTGCGGCCGTCGGCTTGTTCGCAAGCGTGATCGTCTTGCGAAAGTAAATCGTGCCCGGCTCGGCAGCGACAGCGGCTTTCGCATCGCTCCAGATCCACCGCGCTCCCGGCAGCAGCGACCGGTCCGGGCTCTGCGGAAACACCGGTGTCGCTGCCTGCGAAGGCCAGATGCCCGTCGCCATCGCGACGGCATCGCGAAACTGCTCGGCCGACATCCGGCGGACCGTCGGCCCGTGAAACACAAACGAACTCTCTGCCACGTCGCTCTCTCCAACGGCCGGCAACTGATACGCCCGCGACGTCAGGATCAGCGCGATCGTCTGCTTGAGGTCGTAGTGATGGTCCGCCAGGTCCGATGCGAGAAAATCCAGCAGGTCGACGCTCCACGGTTCCTTGTCCATGTCGTCAGCCGGCTCCACGATGCCGCGCCCCATGAAGCGCTGCCACAACCGATTCACGATGGTGCGGGCAAGCCGTCCGTCTTGCGGCGATGTGATCAGATCCGCCAGCCGCTTCATCCGCGCCGGCTTCGGATCAGATGCGTTGATCGACCCAAGCTGCGGATAGATGAACCGCGCCGTCGCGGTTTTGCCCGTCGGCTTTTCGCACCGGAAAATGTCGATCGACCCCGTATCGGAATAGATGCTGGCCAGCCCATACGCGTCGGCAAGCTTCCAGTCATTGATGAAGCTGTCGTGGCACGAGGCGCATTTCATGTTGATGCCGAGAAACACCTGCGAAATGCCCTGCGCCGCCTGCAGCTCGCGGCGCTGGCTTGCGCTCACCGCGCCGCGCCAGATGATGCCGTCGGTATATCCTTCCGCCCCGGGCGCGGCAGCCACCAACTCGCGCACGAACTGGTCGTATGGCATGTTCGTGCTCAGCGCGTGGTAGAGCCATTCCGTGATCTGCTTGCGCCCGCCGTCGATGTAGCCGGTCCCCTGGTAATCATTGCGCAGCGCATCGTCCCAGAAGCTCATCCAGTTTTCCGCGTAGGCCTGCCCCTCGCTCAGCAGGCCCGCCACCAGTCGCGATCGCTTTTCTGCCGATGCATCGCGTTCAAAGTCCGCCAGTTGCCCCGGAGTCGGCAGCAGCCCCAGCACATCCATATAAACCCGCCGCGCGTACATCCGGTCGTCCACCACCGCGTGCGGCACGATCTGGTGGGCGTGAAAATAAACATCCACAAACCGATCGATCGGATTCCCGCTCCCGCCCGCCGCCAGCGGCGCGGGAATCGCCGGCCGGCGCGGCTGCAGCGGAGCAACATAACTCGGCTTCGTCGACGCCGATGCCTTGCCCCACGGCATCCCCCGGTCAATCCACCCGCGCAAAACGTCAATCTCCCCCTTCGGCAGCGGCGGGCCCTTCTTGGGCATCAGGTCATCGCGATCCGTCGTCGTCAGCCGGTCGATCAGCAGGCTCCTCCCGCTCTGATGCGCCACCGCCGCCGGCCCGGTGTCGCCCCCCTGCAGAATCAGGTCACGCGAATCCAGCCGCAGCCCGCCCTTTCGATTGCCGTCCAAATGACACTTGCCGCACCGCGCTTGCAGAATCGGCCAGACGCTCTTGTCAAAATCACTCTGCCCCGCCCCATTGACACCCACGGAATCCGCCGGCGCCGGGCTTGCACCCCCGGCGGTTGCCCCGGACCTCGCCGCGACGGGCGCATCGCCAGCGCCGCCCCGCGCCGCCAGACCGAAGCCGATGCCCAGCATCACCCCGGCCATGGAAATAGTACGAATCAGCCGCATGACAATCTTTCGTCCGCCGCCCCTTCTACGCTCCCTCGCCGCCGCGGTTTACCGCGAGCGTGCTCGATAAAAAAAACTCTCAGGTTCACATCCCCCACGATCCCCTGAAAACCGCTGTCGGCTTGCATTACCTTACATTCCCTGACATCAGGGGGGAGGGGAGTTGGAGCAGTCAATGTTGACAGCAATTTCTTTCCTTTCCGTCGGGCCGCCCCGCTTGCGGGGCGCGGTCTCCTGTTTGGGTCGCAGCCGACGGGGGCGCCGTCGGAACGATTGCACCGCTGGACACGCCTCGCAAGCGACGCGGCTAACGATTTCGGAGCTGCGCACGCTGAGATCCATCGACGCGCTCCTCCTCTAACAGGGCTCCCCGCGGAATTCCGCTTTACTGCAAATCCCCCAACGCCAACGGACTGCCATCCATTGTGAACTCCGATCACTCAATCGCTTCTCTTCCGACTCCCGGCTTCCCGCTTCTGGCTTAAAAAACGAGCATCAGCTTGATAGGTTTTGATAATGTTTTTCGCCCGTTTTTGGGCGCGTTTCTCTCGATCTGCCGGCGCCGCGCTGTGCGGATGTCGGCTTTCGGCCTCGCGACAGAATCTGCCTCTTTTTCGCGTGCCGCCGGTCGCGTGCATTCTGTAGACCATCACAGCAGCGCTTCTACCACGAATCAGCGTCTGGAAAAAAGTGTTATTGTGACGACGGAGCAGCAAGCGGTCCAAGAAACAGGGGGCCCCGCAGCCAGCACCAAGGGACACGCGTAATTAAATCAACAATGCTCCATATGGCACGATTTGGCACGATTTGGCACAATGCATGCCTTCGCGGCGCTTCGTTTGTCATGATCGGCTTCAATGGTGCCGCGCTCTGATGAGCGCGGAAGGGACGTTCACTTCCAGCAGTCCGTTGCCGTCGAGCGTGCTTCAATGGTGCCGCGCTCTGATGAGCGCGGAAGGCAGGTCAACTCCGTTGGCATCGACGGAAGCGGCATACTTCAATGGTGCCGCGCTCTGATGAGCGCGGAAGGCCGCCAACAGCACCGGCCACGCCAGCGGCAGGCACACGCTTCAATGGTGCCGCGCTCTGATGAGCGCGGAAGGAGCCATATCGGCGTCGCGCGGGTCGATCCGAACCGAGCTTCAATGGTGCCGCGCTCTGATGAGCGCGGAAGGAACGACGGCCATGACGACGAGCGGGGACGCGCCGATGCTTCAATGGTGCCGCGCTCTGATGAGCGCGGAAGGCCGTGGTCCCGGCCGAGAATCGCGTCGGCCAGGTCGTGCTTCAATGGTGCCGCGCTCTGATGAGCGCGGAAGGCTGGCAAGCGCGTTCGCAGTGTGGGAGGACAGCAAGCTTCAATGGTGCCGCGCTCTGATGAGCGCGGAAGGCAATGAAGTCGGATGTGGCCCAAGCCCACTCCGGGATGCTTCAATGGTGCCGCGCTCTGATGAGCGCGGAAGGGGTGATGAACTCACCGCCGAGGCCAGTGACTGCCGTGAGCTTCAATGGTGCCGCGCTCTGATGAGCGCGGAAGCGTCCATGAATTTCAACCCAACGTCCTTCAGCCATAAATGCTTCAATGGTGCCGCGCTCTGATGAGCGCGGAAGGTACGCCGTTGCACCACTGCCTGCCTTCGATCGTCTCGCTTCAATGGTGCCGCGCTCTGATGAGCGCGGAAGGGCGCCAAGCCGACGCACGAACGAGTCACAATCCGTCAAGCTTCAATGGTGCCGCGCTCTGATGAGCGCGGAAGGCTGGCACGCAAAACGTATGGAACGCTTGGGAAGGTGCTTCAATGGTGCCGCGCTCTGATGAGCGCGGAAGGCGTAATCGTCGCCTCTTTGCCCTTACGCCCAATGGCAATGCTTCAATGGTGCCGCGCTCTGATGAGCGCGGAAGGGTGCGTTCCCGGTTCGCGCAACGGATTGTTCATCCCGCTTCAATGGTGCCGCGCTCTGATGAGCGCGGAAGGGCCGCCGCTCGCGGCGGGTTCCCAGCCCCGCGGCATCGCTTCAATGGTGCCGCGCTCTGATGAGCGCGGAAGGGAACGCGCTGAACTGGGTGCCGTCGGGAAGGCTTCAATGGTGCCGCGCTCTGATGAGCGCGGAAGGCTGACAGAGGAGTTGCTGCCCGAAACTTCGTTGCATGCTTCAATGGTGCCGCGCTCTGATGAGCGCGGAAGGACGTCGGGGTCTTCGTCGGGCTCGGGGGATGACAGGCTTCAATGGTGCCGCGCTCTGATGAGCGCGGAAGGCGTGAAAGTGTCGTCAACCGTTCCCGATGCTGTTGCAAGGCTTCAATGGTGCCGCGCTCTGATGAGCGCGGAAGGGCAGGTAGGGTTGCGAAATCGAACGCGGCCGACTGGCTTCAATGGTGCCGCGCTCTGATGAGCGCGGAAGGTGGCGTCAAACGTTCGATCAGTGGCAATATCTCGCTGCTTCAATGGTGCCGCGCTCTGATGAGCGCGGAAGGAATGCCATCACCTCACGATACATGCTGACATCGTTTGCTTCAATGGTGCCGCGCTCTGATGAGCGCGGAAGGTCGGCGCATCCGAAGCGAAGGTGCAGAATCGCGCTGCTTCAATGGTGCCGCGCTCTGATGAGCGCGGAAGGGCAGCCGACTCGGCCGCGGTGGCGCGGGTGTCCAGCTGCTTCAATGGTGCCGCGCTCTGATGAGCGCGGAAGGCGCGCAGCGGCCGATCGGATCATTGCAACCTACCCCTAGCTTCAATGGTGCCGCGCTCTGATGAGCGCGGAAGGTTCCTCCGCGCGTGGACTTGCCGGTGCTCATCAGTGTGCTTCAATGGTGCCGCGCTCTGATGAGCGCGGAAGGCGCATGGATGGCGATTGACTGGACGATTCGGGAATTGCTTCAATGGTGCCGCGCTCTGATGAGCGCGGAAGGGTGAATAAGTTTGCCCGTCAATCAAAAGAATAAACGTGCTTCAATGGTGCCGCGCTCTGATGAGCGCGGAAGGGGGCGAGCCGTATCCCCACGACTTCGCGAACGCGACGGCTTCAATGGTGCCGCGCTCTGATGAGCGCGGAAGGGCCGTGGCAGGACAAGCTGATGAAGGCTGTTCCAAGTGCTTCAATGGTGCCGCGCTCTGATGAGCGCGGAAGGGCCTTACCGTTGTTCGTCGCGCCAACAACGCCGGCAAGCTTCAATGGTGCCGCGCTCTGATGAGCGCGGAAGGCTCCAGCAGTCGGCAGTGAAGAGCGCGGCCGAAGTCGCTTCAATGGTGCCGCGCTCTGATGAGCGCGGAAGGTCGAAGCTGAGCGTAAGGCCAACGAGAAGTTGACTTGCTTCAATGGTGCCGCGCTCTGATGAGCGCGGAAGGCGGCAACGCTTGGAGCGCAGGACACCTTTACCTCCAGGCTTCAATGGTGCCGCGCTCTGATGAGCGCGGAAGGCCACGCCGGACCTCATGCCCGTGACAGGCGCATCGGGCTTCAATGGTGCCGCGCTCTGATGAGCGCGGAAGGAAGGCTTCCAGAACGCGAGCGACGTAGATGGGGCAGGCTTCAATGGTGCCGCGCTCTGATGAGCGCGGAAGGCGGACCGGGCGCCAACTGCCTGGAGGATCGGCGATACCGGCTTCAATGGTGCCGCGCTCTGATGAGCGCGGAAGGGTCGCTGGCCGGAGTCGAACCGGCACTGCGCGGTATTGCTTCAATGGTGCCGCGCTCTGATGAGCGCGGAAGGATGAACGCTGACGAACTAAAAATAGAACACATTGCGCTTCAATGGTGCCGCGCTCTGATGAGCGCGGAAGGCTGGTCACCACGCTGAACGCGATCGGTGGCACGGTGCTTCAATGGTGCCGCGCTCTGATGAGCGCGGAAGGCCTGCCGGGTGTTGTTGGCGAATTCGCAATGACTTGTAACGGCCATCGCGAGTGGTCACCTCCAACTGGCTCGGCAGGAGACATGGCGAGCATTCGGATATCAATACAACTATTCAATTGCCAAAGAGTTCGAGCGGCTACGGCAAACTCTTTACAACGTCGCCGCTCGCGACCGTCTAGACGATCATTGTTCGGATCGGCGGGGCATATGCGCGGCCGAGGGTGACCATCGCCAGCGCCTCCGAATATTCTACCCTGCCAAGGTCCAGAATCAGAATCTGATCTTCGGTCGCGTGGATCATCGGCTGTAGCGCCGCCTGCAGACGCGCAAGTCCCGCGTTGTTGAGCTGGCAGAGGAAGACGGAGTATTGGGCGTGATCTCCATTCGCCTGGAGGAGGTTGAAGACGGAGGTTCGGCGTTTGTCGTCGCTGATGTCGTAGGTAACCAGAAGATGTCGGCGGTTCATAGGTGATCATCGCGTAACAAGGTTGGAATATTCGGGCACGTCTCCGCGCAACCAGCGGGAGAGCAGCCGGGCCTGAAGTCGGATGACCGATCGCCAGGAGCATCGGTAGTCAAATTCCGGATGGGTCACGAGTTGGTCGAGCCGGGCTTCATAGGCACGGAGCAGGCCTTTGCGGCCGGTGTCATTCATGGCGCAGCCGGATGCTGCGCGGGTGAAATGGTTGCCGCGCACCATGCCGGTGTTGATGGCCGTGATCACCGCCGAATCCGCGACGACCGGCCGGAACGGTTCCATCAGGTCCAGCGCCATCGCCGGCCTCCCATGACGCGGCTTGCGGTAAAGACCCCAGTAAGGGTCCAGCCCCTCAGCCAGCAGCGCGACGGTGCATTCCTTGGCCAGCAGCGCATACGCGAACGACAGCATCGCGTTGACCGGATCTTTCGGTGGCCTGCGGTTGCGCGAGTTGAAATCCCAATCCGCGTCGAAGTCACGCGGCTTGAGCATCGCGGAGAAGTTTTCGAAGTATTGCCGCGCGACGTTCCCCTCCAGCCCGAGCAGCGAATCCACCGACTCGACGACGGCGATCCGCGCAATGAGTTCGTCCCCGTCGCTGGAAGCCAGGTCCAGCTTCGCTGACAGTCCCAGTGCCGAGGAAGCCAGCGGCACCGACCGCGAAACCACAGGCGGCTCGTCACCCGCAGCCGCCGCCCGCACCGCATCATCGGCCGATTTCTTCTCTGCGTCCGCCTCCGGCAAGAACCGATCGACCCGATCCACGCGGCGATGAATGTGCCGTCCCTCGATCGTGTAGGCGTTGTCGTCCCAGCGTCCTTCCACGTACATCAGGTGGAACCGCCGCGGGCAGTAGGTGTATTGCCCGACCATGTCGAGCGTCAGGGCGTCATCACCGGTGATGGAGACGTTGGAGGGCATGGCATCATCTCCCCTTCTTGTCGTAAACAGCAAGAGTTCCAAAGCCGGTGTGCTGTCCCGCGCCGATCGCAACTGGCCCGCTCATTGACTGCTCGAATTCCAGCCGCACGTGATAGCGCGGATAGTTGCTCAATTTCGCGCGCGGGTGGTAGTCACGGACGTGTTGTGACCCCGAGAAATAAGGAACGCGGGACAATTGAATATCTTTAGCTCTCGGGAGACCGCTTTGCGCCAAAGCCTTTTGGCATAACTCTTCCGCCGCGCAAGCCGCTTAACATGATTGCCACGATGCTGCTTGCGGTCGTCATATCCAGGCAACAGGACCGGGGTAACCGAAGCCCAAACTTCGGATTCATCGGTGTACGCACGTAGCACTGAATCTCTGCGGTGGATTCGTTCAAGCTGGATACCCTGCAAACGCGTCTCATTCATTTCCGGATGCAGCGCCGCGCCATCCAATAAAGTGTCAAATGCGCGGCAGAGCGCACCGTCCGATGAAGCCGGTTGAGCGAACATCACCCTTCTGATGCGACCGTCGGTTGGACCTTCGCGAATCGTCGGAAGCGGGAGAATTGAGACGCGATTTTCTGTTCCGCTCTTCGGATGGCCCATGACGTCTCGGTCGATCGTTTCTTGTCCGAATCGAGCAACGAGGCGCGGGTCATTCGCCAGATTTCGGATCATGCCAACGAGCGGTTTAATGAGCTGTTGGCGGATCGTGACAGTATCGCCGTCCTCGTTCACCAGCTTGAACGCGACGCAAGGGCGCGCCGCGCCGACTCCATATTGCACGGTGTCGTAAATCGCACCAGCGGACTCGAACGCAGTCACTCCAGGAGTTTCGTACCGCGCCAGGAATTGTCGGTAAGTTTCCTCGAGCGAGACGAGGCTCCCATCGCGCGGCACCCGCCGATCCTTGCCGGCGATTGTCAAGGTGCGCGCCGGCACATAACGATTTCGGTGGGGCGGAGTCTGCGTTGAAGCTTCCTTCCTTTCGCCATGACCGATTGCAAGGTCAATTCCCCATCCCAGCGCCCGGATATGTCGCGACGCGCCGATTAAGGTCTCAATCTGGCGATCTGACTCTGCCGACGGATCGAATGTCCAAGCGTATTCAACGAGCCGGTCCCCATTCAGAATCGTTGGTCGAATCGTCTTAGGCGCGCGGCTATTAAAATTTGAATCCGACACATTGTTGAGCACATACGTCAGGAGTGGCATTCCGTCCCAGCCGCCCGGCGCGATGATGTCAGGCGGGTCGAGCTTTTCGAGCCAGAGCAATGCGTCCCGTACCACGTCGGGCAACCGATCGCCGCGCGCGTTGCCCGCGACCATTGCCTGGAAAACCCGAAGCGGCGAGGGCGGCCATTCGGTACTCTCGCCGTTGTCGGTGGTCCCGTGGTACCGATCGTCGAGGAAGCGGATGGAGAGGAGGAAGATCACGTGGATGCCTCCTCTTTTTCCTTCTTCTTCAGGGCCGCTTTTGCGGCTTTGGCATCGAATGTTTCATTAAGACGATCCTCACCGACCCCAAAGTCGTCGGCTGTTGCACTGGCATAAGCAATTGCAGCATCTCGATCGACATCAAATGGATCGATTGTGCCATCGGATTTGATGAGGTGCCGCGACATGGGCTTGTCGGGAATACCAACGAGCTGGCAGCCCTGGCGAAGATTCAGCGCCTTGCCGTCGAAGTGGGTAATCGCCACTAGAGCCAGACCGAGGATATAGCGCTGAAGCTTGAGCGTTTCCTTGGTGTCTGACGTAACGATGTCTCGAAGCGTGCAAAGATTAAGGGACGCCTCTCTGCAGATTCCGCCCCGTGCCTCGATCCCGCCGTGCTGGAACGTGGCTGGCGCGCCGTCCATGCCGACTTCGGAAAGTTTCTTTTCGCCCTTGCCCGGCGCTACTCCCGCCGATTCATAATCGAGCGCAGCGTTGAACTGTGATGATCGGCGATATTCGAGAACGTCGTACGCCCGAATAATGGAGTTCAGAATTCGCGACACCTTGATGCCGCTTTCCCGCGAGTCCCACATTCCGAAGACCAGCGAGGTCGGCGCGAGTTTCGCAAGCGGCTTTGAATCGCCCGATCTCCTCGCCCTGATCGCCTTTGTGATATCGTCGCGGAGCGAGGAAAGTTGCACGACCGCGTCCGCTGCGCGATGTCCGGCGTCAAGAAGATTGACTTGCTGAAAGACATCCTTCCCGTCGTCATCCTTCACCTTGGCGGTAACGACGATTTGCGGAACCAATCGCACGGTTTTGCCTTTGTTGTTGGTAATTCGCCCCAGTGATGGCTCGATTCGGTTTGCCTGCGCGGGAATGCTATCGACAACACCCACGGAGCGCTTGGGGTCTTCGAAGCGGTCAATGTTATATACAGGGGGATCGCCCTTCTTCTGTGACGGGTTTGCGTACGTTGGAGGAAAGAATATGGCTCCGCCCACGGCTTGGAGCCAATGCTTCAAGACTACGGCCGCCGGGCCGGTGTCCTTGAGGAGGTCGTCGTGCTTGTGCAATAAATCAGACATGTGCCTTCCTTACAGGTTGAGCATGACCGAAGAGCTTGTACCGGCCCGCCGCGTCACACGGTTTGATTGGGAACTCGAAACTTAAATCGATGAGGCTAGGAATAATGCCCAGCGCCGCGACCGATGCAATTTCAACAGTTAAGGGCACTGACCATGTGCAATACAGATTTCGATTCCATTGCTCGATCATCAAAGGCCGGAATCGTTGAAATGCGACATGCACAAGCACGTCAACGGCCGGAGAAAAGGCCAGCAATCCGAACCGGTAGTGGCCAGCGTCGAGTAGCGCCTTACGCGAGAGACGACTGTCGTAGCAGTAGGGCATCGGCGAATCCGTGGCGATCGTCTGCCTCAGCCAGTCGTTCGGATGCGTTTTCACGACATCACGAAAATGATCACGCATTGATGGAAGATAGGAGTCCTTTGGTCCTTTCTTCGTTGTGCGGGTCTTGGTCGTTCCGTTGAAAAGATCGGTCACCTTCTGACCGGCGGACCACGTCTTGAGCTTGGCCTTCGTGGTCGCAGCCGGATCGCGCCACCAGTCAAGGCGAATGTTAAACGGAGGTCCGACTTGAAGCGGTGTAGTCTTAGGCACCGCGGCATCGTCCGCTTCTGCGTCATCGTCGTCGTTGCCTGCGGAAGGTTCTGTCGGGATCGGACTGACGTTGCAGGCCAGAAATTTGTCTACCACGCCCTCAATTTGTCCCGCGACGCAAAACGAGTCCTCCTTAAACCAACCCTCCGCGTGAGTGTCCAACCTGCTGGCGAGTTCCAGCAGACCGCAGCAGGCGAAGAACTGGCCGGGGTTGGTCAGATCTACTTTGACAGTGAGGGGTTTACTCATTCGTAATCTTCCTTCACAGTTTCCGACGGGCATGCACTGGCCGCGTGATCGGCCGCGCGGAGCAGGGATTCGATGTAAGCTAGCCCCCATCGTCCGAACTTGCGTTGGAGCCGGGCGAAGCGTCGGGGCGTCTCGGTCGCCAACGCGATGGCGACGTCATCGGGGTGATCCGGGTCGAAAACCTCTTCGCCTTCGAAGTGAGGCCGCGCGCGGCCGTGGTGGGCAGCGATGAGGTGCAGCACGAGATCCTGCGCGTGGGTGTCAAGCGACTTGAATTCACCGGATTGCTGGATGTCCAGGAGGGAGCCGAATTCATGGCGGTACGGAGTGCGAAGGTCACGGGGCGTTCTCCGTCCACCGGACTTTGCCCACGCTACTGACAAATTTGTGTTACCGAGCACCCGCTGGAACAGCTCGCGGCGTTTCCCCTGATCGTGATAGTATGCGGCAAGTTTGAGGACCCGTCTCAATGCGTCGGGAAGTTCGGGGAGGCGAGAGATGAAGCCCTCTGTTTCGCGGACTACGTCGGCCGTGTGAACGTCGCATAAGACTGGTGCGGCCGCGGCCTTTGATCCATCGGTATCGCCAACCTCGGCGCGTTTGAACCACTGCCATGAGTTCGGGGGAGAATCCTCGTCACCATTTTGACTTTCTGACGCCGGGACAATCTTGCAGATAAAGCGCATCCATTTCACTTTTCCACTTCGCATCGGGTCGCTGTCCCATACGCGGACACGCCCGTTTTCGAGCGATTCGATCCCATTGCTCTTCACCTCGACCTTGAATTCGTCGGCCACGTCATTTGCAGACGGTGATTTCCCATCCAACATTCCGTCACCCGTCAGTCCACCAACCATGGGCGGAAGCAGGACGGTCCGACCTTCGATTTGGCCTTTCCTCTGTTTGTCGGCGAGCTCTCCAAGCCTGACGACATTAACTGCGCCCGTCCCATCCACGAGCCACACGGGCGTATCGGCAAATTGACCGTTGTTCCGATCTGCGATGTCGGCAAGTTCTTTCGATACGCGGTCCGAGCGGTCGGTGAGCCATTCATGCGGCTTGAGCGGGTAGTATTCGAGAAGATCGGACGGCTCGTATTCGCCCAGCAGGCCTGCGGTGATGACTCCAACCTCCTCGCGCCAGGCGACCTGGGTTTGTGGAGGATCCCAATCCGCGATCCCATGCAGGTATGGTTCGACGTGCGGCCGACCGGGAAATTCATGCTTGATCGTTGTGAGTGACCAGGAATCGAACACGATTTCAGTCGCGGGTACGATCCTTGGCTTGGGTGTGAACGCTTCGTCACGCTCAAGATCGCTGAGGTTTAGCCCGCGAAGCGCGAGCGGCGATCCATCCAGTCGGTCCTCAATCCAATCCGCTTTGACGAGACGAGTGGCAAGAACGTCGCGAGTTTTCAGACGCGCCGCCTCAAACTTTGGCGATCTGGGCTTCGGGTCGGGATTCGATTCATAGATAACATCAACCTCCGCGGCGCCGAAACCCCGACGATTGACGCGTCCTAGGCGCTGCATGAAACTATCAAGTGGAGTCAGATCGCAGACAAGATGGTCGGCCGAAAGGTCCACCCCCACCTCCCCGGCTGATGTGCTGATCAGGTACACAGTTCCAGACTTGGGAGTGGCAATCGGAGAATGAAGAAAACGAGCGAAGACCGCGTCATCCGTCGCCAACCGATTTCGTTCCAAGCCGCGCTTCGTGCCTGTGAGAATTTGAACTTGGTCATCGGGAACGCCGATCATCTTCTTGGTTAACTCCGCACGGACGGCCTTTACGTCATCGATGGAGCGTACGAAAATCAGGATTGCTTTACCGGAGGACTTCCAACGGTCGAGAGCGATGCTGCCGATCGTCGCGGCAACAAGATTCCTTGTAACCGGGATCAGCTTGATGCCTTTCTTTGCACTGAGTCGAAGCCACGCAAAGTGGATCGGATCTGAAGGGCTATCGGGTAGCGGATTTGGTGGCGTCTTCTCGGCTTCCGTAAGTTCAAAAACTTCGCCTCCGCTGCGGGAAGTGGCGGAAAGCTCCATCACTCGTAGTTTGCGCCAGGGAAGGGCTGTCCGCTCAAGCTCGCTTTGTTGTTTCTCAATCGAAAGAAGCAACTCCTGAAATGCCGGCTCAAGATGGGCTTCATCATGCACGAGCAGCACATCCTGCCCCAACAGACCCGCATGATGCGGTTTGCTGTTTCGACCAATGCCATATCCGCTAAACAGCAATCGCGAACCGATCATGTCCACCGTCCCACATATCACTGCCGGGCGAGAAGGGTCGGCGGACCATTCGCGGTTGTCGGCAAATTGACCACGCAGTGTGCTGATCGCCAGAGCGTTCAGAGAAGATTTCAATTTCGGCAGGTTTTCACGAAGTTTTTCGACTTCTGTTGTTGTCTGGTCCACCACCGTCCGTCGATTGACGACGTAGACGAGACGGCGCGGCATCTTGGCAGGATGGTTCAGAAGCGCGATCAGCCAGATTGCGATGACGGAGGTTTTCCCCAATCCCGTAGGGATGTTACACGACGCGGGGATGTTGTCAGGCCGATCTGAGATGAATTGCTCGTAGAGCGCCTCTTGCCATGGAAATGGCCGGTTGTCGGTCAGTTGCTTGAACACGATCCTGAATTGTTCCGGGGTCATTTGGCCGCCCTTTGCAGTCAAACCGTCACGCGGACGAGTGTTCCACTCATTCGCTCATTGGCATAATTCGCTCGTTCCGCGCGTCGCCCCGATAGTGCGGAGCTTCGGCCACCCTGGCCTCCGGCTCGGTCGGGGTACTTCTTGAGTTCCCCCGATGTGAGCAGGCGTACGTTATCGAGCCGCAAACCGTTCACCAAACATTTTCCGTACTCGCGACAGGGGGGGGGTTCGCCTGCGGCGACACGGCGGGCATCCTTTCGACTTCGCTCAAGACAGGTGCCCACCGGCTAAACGGGGCGCGTTCAGCGTTTGCCGTTGACTGCTTCTACCAAGCGTCACTGACAACAGTGGTTCAGTGGGAATTGTCCGGTGCAGCGATTTATTTTCGTGGCGAATTGCGGTCGCGACCCACAAGGAGCCCACGATTTCCGCCCCTTCACGCGCGCGGCTCCATTGAAGCTATGCCACCGAGGGAAGTTTCCCGGGCCAATTGCGAACTTCCGCGTTCATCCGAACGCGGCCCCACGTCCGTCGCGAGAAGAAATTCTCACGATGGGCTTTGGCTGGGTATCAGAAGCTGAATTGGTATCATCGTGGCATCGGCGGGATGCGGGAGGACATTGGCGAAGCTGCGTTGCTCTTCGTCGCCGTTTTGGAGGATGATCTCGATCCGCTCGCCTGTCAGGCGAGGGGGCTTGGAGAACAGCAGATGATCCGGTCCCACCTGCGCCGGCTTCAGGCATCGCTGGCCGTCTATCACGGCGAGCGATGCATAGGTCCATGGCGAGCCGGCGCGGGGCGTTGGGGATTTGAGGGAGGGTTCCATGGTCGATCCTCGAATAGCCGTTTTTACCTCGCGGTACAATTGCCAACTGCAGGGCTTCCTGGGGTCGGGACCAGGACAAGACGGCTTCGTGTTGCGCTCAGATCGGTTCAGTGCCGTTAAATTCTTTGACCGGCGCGAGCGATTTGAGCGTGAACTGGAAGTTTATCTGATTCTGTCTGCCAAAGGAACGCGGCGCATCGCGGACCACAATGTTCCCAAGCTCCTCGATTTTGATGATGCGTTACTTGCCATCGAGATGACGATCGTTGAGCGGCCGTTCGTGCTGGATTTCGCCGGGGCGAAACGGCCAAATCAGGTCCCGGATTTTGACGCAGAGATCGTAGCCGAGCATCAGGAGCGCATGCGCGAGATGTTCGGCGATCGGTTGGACGACGCATTACACGTCGCCGAGATGTTCCGGCTGGCAACCGGCTTCACGCTGCTCGACATTCATCCCGGCAACGTCGCGTTCGCGGATGCCGCCGAGGGGTAGCGGTTGCGTGCCTCGCTTCGGCGTGCAGCGAAAATGTCGCGGCGTCCGAACGCCAGTGATCCGATGATGTCATTTTGATGCAATTGCGGGGCCCGATCCCATGCCTGACATCGGGACTCGATCGCTGCGGCTGAATTCCCAGTGCCGGCAAACTGCTGCTCTTGCTACCGTATGCTTCTGATCCGCAAAGGACGTCGTACGGGAGCTTCGGTATGAACGTTGCCGATATGAAGTTGATCTCACATATCTCACGTCGTTGTTTCGTGTTTGCCATGGCGGTGGGGTTTGCCGCCTCGTGTCTGGTTGGGTGCGCCGCGAATTCTCCGGCGAGCGTCAATACGTTGACGGGCGCGGCCAGGAGCGGGCGGACCGATCGGATCAGCGCGCTCATCGCGTTGGGGGCGGACGTCAATGCGCCGGACTCCAGCAGTTATACGCCGTTGCATTACGCGGCCTATGCCGATCAACTGGCAGCGGCGCGGGTGCTGGTGGAACATGGCGCCAATCTCGAAGCCCGCGATAGCGAGCAGGGGACGCCGCTGATCGAGGCGGTGTTTTACCGGTCGGGGGACGTGGCGGCGTTTCTGGTTGAGAAGGGAGCCAACGTCGAGGCTCGGGATCACAACGACTGGACGGCTCTGGACTACGCCACCTGGAATCGGGATTACGCGACCGCCGCGATGCTCATTCGTCATGGCGCTGATGTGAACGCCCGCACCGATCGGGCCCCGCCGCCGCTGGTGATTGCGCGCCGCTATCATTCCCCGGCGATCGCGGAACTTCTGCTGGAGCACGGGGCGACGTACTGAACGCTGCTTTCAGATAAGTGCACGGAACTGCGCGTTTTCGGGGATCGCGCCGCTGGACACGCCCCGCAAGCGGGGAGCACGGAACTGCGCGTTTTCGGGGATTGCGCCGCTGGACACACCCCGCAAGCGGGGCGGCTAAAGAATTTTGAGTGCTACGCACGCGGGAAGGATCATTTTGTGTCGCTCAAATTCCTCATCGATGCCGTGTGAAGCTGGCGCTATGCGGCCAGCACGCGGGTGCCTGTTTTCTGACCGGACATTTCATCGATGAGGGCTTGCAACGTCTCTTGCGCGGACTCGTGGGATACCTGGCAGGTGCCGGCGACGCGATGTCCGCCGCCGCCGAATTTGCGGACGATGGAGCCGATGTCGACTTTGCAGGTTTTGTTGATGATGCTGTGGCCGCAGGCGAAGGAGACATTGCGGTTCTCGCGGCCGTTGACGATCCAGATGGAGCAGTTCTGCTTCGGATGCATGGCGTAGACCAGGAAGCGGTTGCCGCAATAGATGAGATCGACGTCGCGCAGATCGCTGATGATCACGTCGCCGACCGTGCGGCTGTGTTTGCTGACCATTTCCCGGAACAGCACATCATGCTCGAAGTAGCGTTTCACACGCTCCTGCACATCCGGCAGATTCAGGATCTGATCGATGGACAGCTTCAGGCAGGCGTCGATCAGGTCGTACATGAGCTGATAGTTGCTGATGCGGTAATCCTTGAATCGGCCCAGGCCGGTCCTGGAATCCATCACGAACGACAGCAGGTTCCAGCCGGTGGGCTTGAGGATTTCGTCGCGGTCGAACTGGGCGGAATCGGCCTTATCAACCCCGAGCATCATTTCTTCCATGCCGGGGAACTGCCTGGCGCTGCCAAAGTATTCATACACGACTCTGGCCGCGCTGGGCGCCAACCGGCACTCGCCCTTGAACGGCAATTTGCCGACGACGCGTTCGACTTCCGTAGCGTGGTGATCGAACCAGAGGCCGCAGCCGGGGACAAATGGGACGTTGGTCAACACGTCGTCAGCGGTGACGGCAAAGTTTCCGTCCTGCAGATCCTTGGGATGGACGAATTTGATGGAGTCGATCTTGCCAATATGCTTCAGCAGCACCGCGCAAATTAAACCGTCGAAATCTGACCGTGTGACCAAACGCATTACGAACTCCTTAAGGGTAGCTATTGCAACATCGGCCCCAAAGGGTCATCACTTTACGGGACTCCCGCCGGGGGCTGCCTGGCGTCTCCCCTTTTCAGAGAAGAAATGGCCAAGGCCCAATGGCCAACAAAGCACCAAACCCCAAACAGGTCAGGGAAATCCGAATGACGAAACCCGAAATCCGAATCAAGTCCGAAACCCGAATGACGAATGTCGAAACGGGAAGCACAACTCGACGGGGCTGCTTTTCCGCATGGCATTTTCATGCCACCAACTTCCTTTGCGCGCACTGCGTCTTCTTCCGCGACTTTCCTCGGCTTCGGGGATGAGATACATTGCGGTCTTGCGAGGGGCGCGAGGTTTTTCATCGGAGAGTTGCATTGAAGAAAGCTACTGTTGTGCTCGGCGTTGCCGTCGGATTGTCGACTGCGACCATGCTGTTTGCCGCGGGCAAGGAAGATGTTCCGTTTTATACTCCGCCGGCGCTTCCCGCGGCGCCCGCCACGCAGCCAGCGGCGGACCCGAACCGGGTGATTGCCTCGGTGGCGGATGAAAAAATCACCGCCGGCGAATTTGAAGGGCTTCTTGCCAGCCTCGCGCCGCAGCAGCAGGCTGACATTGCCGCTCATCCTGAGAAAAAGCGCCGGCTGATAGACGAACTGATCAACCTCAAAGTTCTTTCCGACGAGGCGCGGCGCCGCAAGCTCGATCAGGTTCCCGCCACGCGGCTGCGGGAGCAGCAATTGCTGGCCGAAGCATTGACGCAATCGCTGTCAGATGACAGCGGCGGCGACGAGAAGTTTTTCAATGACAACAAGGACTACTTCTCGGAAGTCAGCGCGCGCCACATTCTCGTGGCCACCGGCGATTCAGCCGTGCCGACCACGAAGAAGCTGTCTGACGCCGAAGCGCTCGCCAAAGCGCAGCAGATCAAGGCCCGGCTTGACAAGGGGGAAGACTTTGCGGCTGTCGCCAAAGCTGAATCGGATGACACCTCCTCGGGCGCACAGGGCGGCGACCTGGGGGTTGTGAGCAGGGGCAAGATGGTTGCACCCTTCGAGGCTGCCGTCTTCTCGCTGAAAAAGGGACAGATCAGCGATCCGGTCCGCACCCAGTACGGGTATCACATCATTCAGGTCACCAGCGGCCAGACGGCGCCGTCGTTCGCCGACGCGCATCAGCGGGTCGCGCAGCGGCGATTTGAAATGCTGGTCGCCGAGCTGAAGAAGCAGGCCAAGCCGCAGTACGACGAGGAGTATTTTGGCGGGAAGAAGGACGCGGCGACTCAGCCCGCAGCGACACAGCCGGCAACGCAGCCGTGAGGGAAGGCCGCCGCGTAGCTAGCCGCGCAGCGAAGCGCGGACGCGGTTCGCTACGCGGGTGACTCGAAACGTCCGGCGCCGCTGGTCCTCGAAATCACCCTCACCCCAACCCTCTCCCGGATTACCGGGAGAGGGGGCAGCGAAACGAGATCTCCGGGATTACCGGGAGAGGGGGTCGAGTGCTCACGTTGCGCGGGCTTTTACCGCGGGAAGAGCAGATAGCCGCCCGCGAAGCGAAGCTGGTCCGACGTATTTGTTGGATGTGCGGCTCGCGTCGGCTTGCCGCGCTCGCAGGACGCGCTTCGCTGCGCGGCGCGGCTAACCATCGAACTGTGTATATGTCGCTTCTGAACGTGCTCTCAAGCCGGCGCGCACGGACAGAACGCCCCCGGGAGCAAGTTTGCCTCGCATTATCGACTATCCGGATGTGCTCGCGCGGATGACGTCCGACGGGTTTCGGTCTCTGTATCACAACAGCGGCGCTTTCGGTTTTCCGACCGGCAGGGAAACTTTTGCCCGCGGATGGATCGGGCCGGCCGACTCAACGATCCGCCCCGAAGCCCTCGCGTTTGTCCGCTCGATTCCAGCACCGCTTGAACAGAATCTTGCGGCCCTTGCGACTCGCGTCTGGATCGATGCGCTGGGGGGCGTGGCGTGGGTCATGCCCAAGAGTCACTGGTCGTATGAGCTTGATTTCGGGAGCAAGGCGTGGATGCCGAGATTGCTCGACGACATTGGCATCGACAGCCGGCTTCTGATCGTGCGCAACAATGCCGCGGCGCTCGAATTCTCGCCCGATGAGGCAGAGTCGTTCAGCAGGCTGCTTGAGGGGCTTTTGCAATATTTGATGGGAAGCGACTTTTCCATCGCCTGGCCGGGCAGGGATATCCTCGCGACGGTGCATCACCATAAACAATTGTGGTGGATCACCAGCAGCGTCGACTTGGTACAACGGCTGGATGGAATGGTTCCATGAATCGGACCGGCAGGCGACAGCTTGATGCTGTCCGGTTGGCAAAGGCCAGAGCGAGTCTCCCGCCGGTTGTACGCTCTCCGACGATCGCCAGCGGGGCCCGCGCACGAATTACGTGATCAGATTATTTCGGAGGCACCAGAAGGGCGATTCCTCTGTAGCACGGCCGTCCCGCTGTGATTTCAAAGCCACTGCCGAGACGGCCGTGCTACATGGTTGCGTCACTGACGCTTTGGAAACTGAGCAAGGTATACGTGTGCGAACCTACTAATGCCCGGCGATCGCGCTCGCTCGACGCAGCAACGCGGCGAACTCCGTGCGGCTGCCGTCTTCGTCGGGCCCTCGGCCGCGCTGGGCGAGATCGATCGCGCTGGCGAAGGAAGCCGAGCCGGCATCGTTCGAAAGGCGCGAGCAGCATCGCGAACTCCGCCACGGACGAGGCGAAATAGAAATCATTCGACGCGGTGGAGAGCGGCGCCGATCGCAGCGGCGCCGAAAGATCGAGAGACTCGTCGGCATCCGAGCCGGGCCGCTTGAAGCGGACGCGAACCGCCAGCGGCGAGCCGTCGGCGCCCCTGGCGGGGACCAGTTCATACAGCGCAGTGACGGCGTGGCCCGCGCCAATATCTCCGCCGGTCTGATTTTGGGGGCGGGCGTTGGGCAATAGATGTGATTCGTAGCCGATGAGGCGGTAAGACTCGACGGCGATCGGGTTCACCTTCACCGTGATCCGAACATCCCTGGCCGCCGCAATAAGCGATCCGTTGGCGAGGTTGAACAGCGCCTTGCGCGCGTCGGTCGATCCATCGACGACCGAGAGTGTCCCATTTCCAGCGGCCGCCAGGTGTCGCAACGCCGCGTCATCGAGATGTGCTGGCGAGACAGCTACGACGCCGAGGGTGATGCCGGCGCTGGCGCCTTGCTGGATGGCGCTGGTCAAGCCGTTGGGGTTGCTGGTTCCCGCGAGCCATTGCCCGTCGGTCATGAGCACAACGCGGTTGATGCCGGCGGAGATGAAGCTGGAAGCGGCGGCGTAGTAGGCGGTCTCCAAACCCGCGCCGGCGGCGGGACCGCCGCCGCTGCGGAGGCGGTCGATCGCGTCGAGAATCGTGCGATGCTGATCGCCGGGAGTCGGCGGCAGCAGAAATCCTTCCGCCTGCGGCGTCGCGACGATGGCAAGCCGATCGCGGCTTCCCAGTTGCGACAGCAGCAGCTTGAGCCCGCGCTGAATCAACGGCAGCTTGCCGCCCGCGCCCATCGGGCCGGAGACATCAACGAGAAAGACCAGATTCACGGGCGGCCGCGTCTGCGGCGGGATGTCCCGCGTCTGAAGAATGATCCGCGCAAGACGATGCTGCCCGTTCCAGGGGCACGCGCTCAGCTCGATCGCGCCGGACATCGCGCTGTCTGCCGACGGCTTTGGCGCATGCCAGGAAAAGTAATTCAGCACCTCCTCCACCCGCACGGCGTCGGCGGGCGGCAACTTTCCGGCGGCAAGCGAGCGGCGGATGTTGCAGTATGACGCGAAGCCGACCTCCGGGGCGAATGCCGAGAGCGGGTGCTCCGCCGCTGATTGGAACGGGTTGTCTGTAAAGCGGTCGTAGGCGTCGGTGTCCGCCGGTGGCGTCGCGCTCCCTCGCGAATTCGCGGCCACCGGGAAGGCCGAGCGCGACGCATACTCGCCGAACCAATCCGATCCGGGTCCGCTGCTGGAATGGGAATGAACGAGGGGATTGACCGCAACTGCTTCGCCGCCGTTCCACGGACGCGGCCCGCCGCTGACCAGGCGTGGCGTCACGATCGGACCGCCGGTTGATGCCGGGTGCGCCGCGCCCACAACGGGATTGTCGTCAGGAGCAGCGCCGCGCCGTTTACATTCGGGCCGCGAGCCGAGCCGGTCCAGGCTGCGGCATCTTCGGGCGTATCGATCTTCGGGGTGACGGGACGCGGGCTCGGCAGATTCTCCGCACCCGGCAGCGACGATACCGGCGCCGTGCCATCGGTGATGATATAGGGAACATGTCCCACGGCCCCACGTTCGTCCGGCTTCGCGCTGAATTGCCGATACAGCGGCGGCAACATCAGCGCGGCCGACGTCCCCACGATCAGGATCGACGCAGCGATGCAGCCCGCCAGCACGGCGCGATTCCATCGCCGGTGAGTCCGCACCGCCGCCGGCTCGCGTGCCGCGGCCTGGCCGATGCGCTGCTCCAGCGAAGCGCGTTGGATCGCGGTCAATCCTTCCACGGTTTCCCCAGCCAGCTCCTCGGACAGTTGCAGAGCCATTGCGCGCACGCTCTGAACGTAGCGCCGCGCGAAGGCGCTGTTGCGCAGCATGATCTCTGCATTCGCGCGGTCAGCGTCGTCAAGCTCGCCCAGCGCGTATGCGGTCAGTTTCATGTCATCAATGTTCGGCAGCGCCATACATTCCAATCCAAAGTGCGAACCCTCAATTAATCTTCAGCAGAGTTGCCCGCCGACGGCACCAGCCTTTTCGTAACCGCGTTGGCTTGTCCCGCGTCCTGCAGCCTGCTGCGCAGAATCTTCAATCCGGTGTGCATCAGGAAACCGACGTTGGTCACACTCAGCGCGGTTACCTGTGCAATCTCCTTGTATGAAAGTCCGTGTTGAAACTTCAATCGGATCACTTCCTGCTGATTGGCCGTCAATGTCTGTAGCGCGGCCAGCGCGCCGGCAACGGCTTCCTCGTGTTCGAGAGCTGCGCAGGGGTCGGCTGCAGGGCTGAGGCGTAACTCCGCTTGTTCCTGGGCCAGCGGTTTCATCCGGCGTTCCTTGCGGCGCACATCAATACAGAGGTTGCGACAGACGGTGAAAAGCCACTCCGCCAATCGCGGCTCGATCTGCGCGCGGTCCTGGCCGCAGAGTCGTACGAACGCTTCCTGAGCAATATCGCGTCCGCGCTCGCGATTCCCGACGAGGTGCGCGGCATAGGCGATGAGCTTGCGCTCGTAGTCGCGGACCGCCGCGCGGATCCACTCCACGTCGCTGCCTGCGCTGCGATCGCCCATTCGCTCTCCCGCGAAATTGTCGCTCCCTGCAGGCATGACGAAGAAACAACTCTTTTCTTAGAGGACTCTTTGCCCGGTTGCCGGTAATAATGATTGTAAGGCGCGCAGGTTGCTGGACGTGAGCGGCTGGGATAGATCCGCCCCGGGGAAAGTCTCAGGCACCCATGCACGACGTAAACGCCGCAGCATCTAGGCTGTCCGCCCGTCAGCGCGTATTATGGTTGGAGATGCTCTGATCCGGTTCGAAAAAGGGGAACATCTCTCCGCAATTGTGCCGAAATTGTACGAGAAAATGAACTGCTTCTTATGACCACGACGCAAGTTACCTTTGAACAGGCTATTCAGATTGCGCTGACCCACTACCAGGCGGGCCAGCTCCAGCAGTCGGAGGCGATCTGCCGGCAGTTGCTCGGTCAGGATCCAAACCAGGCTGATGCGCTGCACCTGCTCGGGTTGATCGCCCATCAGGTTCGTCATCCCGACGCCGCGGCGCTGCTCCGCCGAGTGATTGCGCTGCAGCCCAATAATGCGATTGCGTATGGCAATCTCGCCCTGGTGCTGCAGAGCCATGCAAAATGGGATGAGGCGATGGAATGTTCGCGGCAGGCGCTGGCGCTGCAGCCGAATCTTCCTGAAGCACACTACAACCTCGGCTACGCGTTTCACGTGAAAGGTGAATTTGAGGAGGCGGCGGATTGTTACCGGCGGGCGCTGGCGCTGCGGCCGGATTTCACGCTTCCCTACCTCAACCTCGGCGCGGCCCTGAAAATGCTGGGACGCACCGATGAAGCGATCGACGTCTACCGGCGCGGGCTCGAGCTGGAGCCTAACTCCGCGGCGCTGTTCAACAATCTCGGCGATGTGCTGCGCGAAGCCGGTCAGGCCGAAGAATCCGCGGAATATTGCCGGCGGGCGATCGCCGCCGATCCGAATTACCCTGAGCCGCATCTGAACCTCGGCAACGCGCTGGTGAATCAGAATCGCTTTGAGGAAGGAATCGCGTGTTACCGCCGGGCGATCGCGCTGCGGCCGGATTACGCCGAAGCGCATTCGAATCTGTCGATGGCGCTGCTGACGATCGGGCAGTTCGACGAAGGCTGGCGAGAGCACGAGTGGCGCTGCGCAAGCCAAATTTTCCCAGCGTCCCCCGCAATTTCTCCCAGCCGCAATGGAACGGGGCGCAGCTGAACGGCCTGACGATTCTGCTGCACGGCGAGCAGGGGTTGGGCGACGCGATCCAGTTTGTGCGCTTTGCGCCACACGTGCAGCGGCGGGGCGGGCGCGTGGTGATCGAGGTCAAGCCGGCGCTGTTGCGGCTGTTTCAAAACGAAACGGATCTCGGCGCCGAATCGGTGGTGGTGCAGGACGAGCAGGGCGCGCCGCCGCCGGTCGCATTTGACGTTCATCTCCCGCTGCTCTCGCTTCCGATGGCGTTGGGAATGGGCGATCCCGCGAAGATTCCTTCGCCGGTGCCTTATCTGCACGCCGATCCGCAGTCGGAGGAACATTGGCGCGGGCTGGTGTCAGCCAGCGGGAAGCAGTTGAAGGTGGGGCTGACGTGGGTGGGCTCGGCCGTGCACGTGGATGATCGTGCCCGGTCCGTCAGCCTTGAAATGCTGGCTCCGCTGTCGCGGCCCGACGTGCAGTTTTTCAGTCTGCAACTGGGTGCGGCTCCGAGCAGACGGCAACCCCCCCAGCAGGGATGAAACTGGCCGATCTCACCGGCCACATCAGCGATTTTGCCGATACGGCCGGCCTGGTGTCTCAACTGGATCTGGTGATCTGCGTCGATACTTCCATCGCCCACCTGGCCGGCGCGATGGGAAAGCCGGTGTGGGTGATGCTTCCGTTTCGTCCCGACTATCGCTGGCTGCTGGAGCGCGAGGACACGCCGTGGTATCCGACGATGCGACTGTTCCGCCAGCAAAAGGCGGGGGACTGGGATGAAGTGATTGGAAGGGTCGCCAAGGCATTGGATCTGGCAGTGCAAACGCCGCTGGCGCCGCAGGAGAATTGACGGGCGTTTAGCCGGCGCACCTTACCCGCCGTTTCCGTGCGTCCGCAAACGGACACGGTGGGCGAGCCCACCAGTTGCAATAAACACGACTCCGCGGCGTTTCTGACTCTTGCGCCGGAGAAAAGGACTCGCCCGACTCATGGGCAGCTGACGTGAAGACGCTCGAAGAATCGACCACCTTCCACCTGTCCGCGAATAACCCCAACGGCAACGAGGAGGTCGCTCGCCGCACGCCGCAGGGGAGTCATGGACGAGATCGCTACTCTCGACGCCCAGCGCGCGGAAGCGCTGTCAAAGATCAGGGAGTTCTAATGAAGAATCTGCCCGTTCAGTTTGAAAACCAGAATATACGACGGCTCTACGATGAGAAGACTCAAGCCTGGCTTTTCTCGGTTGTGGACATCATCCAGGTGCTAACTCAGCAACCTGATTTCCAGGCGGCCAGAAAATACTGGAAGGTACTGAAAGGTCGGTTGGCGAAGGAAGGCAGTCAACTGGTAACAAACTGTTACCAGTTCAAACTTCCCGCTGACGACGGGAAAATGCGGCTCACGGATGTCGCTTCTGCTGAAACCCTCCTGCGGCTCGTCCAAAGCGTTCCTAGTCCCAAGGCCGAGCCGATCAAGCTCTGGCTCGCGAAGGTGGGATATGAACGCATGCAGGAAATGTCTGATCCCGCCCAGGCACTCGATCGCGCCCGCGAAACCTGGCAGAAACAGGGTCGCAGCGCGAAGTGGATTCAGCAGCGCATGACCGGGCAGGAAACCCGCAATAAGCTCACCGATTACTGGGCCGGTCACGAGATCAAGGAGGGGGAGGAATTCGCCATCCTCACCAACATCATCCATCAGGAGTGGTCCGGCGTCACAGTTGCGGATCACAAAGCCATCAAGCGTCTTAATTTGACAAAAAGCCGGGAAAATCAACAAAATGGGCGGATGAAGACCACCTTGGATTTGCCGGACGATCTGGTGAAAGAGATCAAACTTCACGCAGTCAACGAGGGGAAGAAGCTCAAGGACGCAATGGCGGAATTGCTCCGCAAGGGACTGAGCGCGACGGCGCCAGGGTCGGTCACCGCTGTGAAGGCCGGCAAGGCAACGCTAAGACGCCGGGCCGAACTCACGCGAAAATTTATTTCCGGCGAGTGGGGCGTGGAGTTGAGCGGCTATGAGGCGGCGCAAGAGGCGGATCGACAATCGGCGGCGGGGGGGCAAAAGCCTGGCGAAAGTGAATGGCGAAGCTGCTCGACACAAATCTCTGGATCGGCCTGACCCGGACACGTTCTCCGCGGGTCCTGAAAACATTGATTTCAACTTTCGTCTCAGACGCGCAAGCTTGCTTGGCCGAACCGATCGTATTCGAGATTCTTCGAAACGCCACGGACGCCGAGGGCTTTTCGGCAACACCCTTGATGTCCATGACGAGCACCGACGACCGCTCACGAATACGCAAATCCTCGCGCAGCGAGGCATCCTTTCCTGCTTTCTTCATTACGTCATCCATGTCGATAACGGATTTGAATCCAAGAAGCGCCAGCGCGTTCTGAACAGCTACCACTAATCCTCCCCCGGTTTCTCGAAGCAGGACAGTCACCCGTCATTTTCCAGTTCTCTGCCCGCGGCGTTGATGCCGTCAATTAGCTTGTGCGTCTGCGTCACGTCAATCCGATGGAACGCGAGCCTGAAGAATCCACCGTGGATGTTGAGGCCAATGGTACTCGCCGAGTATTGCGCGAAAGCGCCACCGCGCCGATCCCAACGCACGGCCACACGATGCGCATTCTCGTACGTGTGCTGCGGCAGGCGATGGAAGTAGTGATAGCCGCCGGTAACGTCGCCCATGTATAGTCGGTCGGACTTGTCCTTGTCCGGCATGATGACGACGCTGCCGATCTCGATGTCGCGGAACTGGTTCAGGTAGCGCTGAATGTATGGCTTGAGCGAGGCCAGGTCATAGCAGGATTTGAGTGCCCCGATTTTGGAGTCGCGGCTCATGTCTCCGGTATCCGGCCAGCCGATCCGTGCGATCCCTTGCGCGAGGCAATACGGAACATGATTGATATATCCTTTCGGTCCTACGTCCGGCTCGCCTTGGACGTAGCACTTCGAGTTCTTGGGGTTCGCGTGAAACGTTCCGCCGTTAGCCCGGATGAAGTAATAGGCTGTCTCAATTGCCATATCCCATCCCCGTGAGATTTGTGTGGCAAACAAAACCGAATTGTCGCCTGGATCTTTGCCAGATCATGACGCTCCCCCGCTGGTGTCGGCGTTCGTATTCTCCGCTGGGAAGGCGGAGGTCCAAATCGGGCATTTCTTCCACTCGCTCGGGAAGCCCATGCTGCCGCGGGGAATGTATGGGTACTCGTCGAGCAGCGCGAGAAGGCGCTGGGGCCACTGGCTTTGCGGTGCGACGCAATCAACGCAGTGTTTCAGGATTGTCAGCACACCAAAAATTCGATCGTTGCGAACGGCGACCGGCGTGTGCCACCGCGCGTCGTTCTTGGCGACGGGAATCATGGGACGAACACCGAGGCTTCGATTCCAAAGACGCCCGTGATGCGCACAGATGTTCCGGATGGTATTGAGCATCAGAAGCCAGGAATTGACCACCGTGTCGTGGACCTTAAGGGGCGCCGCAATTGCGCGTTTGATATTCTGCGGAGATCCTCGATAGAGAGTCAGAACATGACCGAACGTCATGACTTCCGTCGCCATCCAGATGGGCATGTATGCATGGTCCTTGCCGTACTTCGTGCGGAAGTGTTCGGCGAACGTCTCCTTGCTGTTGTGCATTTCATCGGCCAGCGATGCGAGGAATCGGTTTCGATCGTCGGCCCGGAGAGCTGGCAGCGCAGAAGGATCATCCGCGTACGCGAACGGGCCCTTGTGATGGTGCGCATATTGATAAGCGAGGCTGGCGCAACGCCACTTCCACACGTTCGACAGCATCCATCACAAGGAACCGAAGTCGACGATCGAACGCGTACCTTTCCCAGACCTTCTCGAACGATGTGTTGGGTTTAAATGTCTGTTCAGGCAGCTGGCGGAACGTGTGCCAATACCCACTGAGCCGATAGTAATTCACAACCGCGAGCCGGTCGACAATTTGAGCGCGGTCGCCAGTCATGCCGCGCGACGAAAGCAGGTCGGCTTGCTGTTCAAAAGTCAGCGGTGGCTTTGTGTATTTCATAAGCTCCCCCGTGCCCCGCAAATAGAAAGACCCGCCGAAGTGAGCATGCTTTGCAGCAGAGGCCCGGCGGGTTTGCTGATTTGACTATCGGCATAACTGCCCGGCGAGTCAACAGTGATTGTCTCGCAATGCTTAATTGCCATGGCTTCTGACTTCTACGCCCCCGTCATCTCTCAATTGCCGAACTGTGCCCTGGGAAGATATGAGCACTGGGATCCAGGGCATGCTTTGCAAAGTTCACCGCAATGCAGGCTTCGCCGAAGCCGGTGGCGATGAGCTTTAGTTTGCCGGAGTAAGTGCAGATGTCGCCGGCGGCGAAAACGCGGGGGCGATTGGTGTGCATCATGCTGTCGACCTTGATTTGGCCGCCTTCGAGTTGCAGATCCCAATTCTTGATCGGGCCTAAGGAGCTGACGAAGCCGATGTTGACGAGCACGGCATCGACATCGAGCGATTCCTCGATGTGCGTGCGATTGTCGACGATGACGGCCCGTTCGATCTTCCCGTTGCCGTCGATGCTCTTCAGTTCTCGAAACGTCTTGATGTCCACCGGCTTTTGCTTCAAATCGACGACGCTCTGCTCGTGAGCGCGAAACTGATCGCGGCGATGAATGAGCGTCAGCTTGGCGGCGATCGGCGCAATCGCGTTGCCCCAATCGAAGGCGCTGTCTCCGCCGCCGACGATCAGCACGCGCTTGCCGGCGAATGACGAAACATTTTTGACGAAGTAGTGCAGCCCGCGTCCTTCAAACTGTTTCGCGTTTGGAAGCGCCAGCGTCTTGGCTTCGAATGCGCCGATGCCGCCGGCGATGATGACCGCCCGCACGGGGTGCGTGTCGCGCGAGGTGACCAGGTGATAATGATCGGCGGCTTCGTCAAAGCGCAATTCCTGAACGTGCTCCCCGAGGCAGATTCCCGGCTTGTAGAACATCGCCTGCTCGAGCAGGCCGGCGGCGAGGTCCTTGGCGAGAATCTTGGGGAACCCGGCGACGTCGTAGATGTATTTTTCGGGGTAGAGCGTGGTGAGCTGTCCGCCGGCGATCTCCAGGGAATCGATGAGCTTGACGGACATCTGCCGGAGGCCCGCGTAATAGGTGGCGAAAAGCCCGGTCGGGCCCGCGCCGATGATTGCCAGATCGGTCATATGGACTCTACCGCCAGAGAAGGGGTGAAAGTGCGCTCAGCGATGGAAAGTCTTTTCCAGATCGCCCGAGCGCTGCAGATGACGATGATCGCGGTGCAGAGAAGCATGATGGCGATCAGAGCCGCCTGAAAGCTGTTGTTGAACATGGCCTTTTGATTCCGGACCGCGGGGGCGTTCTGAAGCTGTGTGTGAATTCCGTCCAGCAGGCCCAGAAGCATTTGCGCCGATGCGGTGCTGGTGGTCGTGGCGACCGCGAGCATCGGCAGGGCCGATACCCACAGATAGCGAACTTTCCCATCATTGGCGAGGCAGACGCTGACGACCGCCAGGGCGATGACGGCCAGCATCTGATTGGCGATGCCGAACATCGGCCAGATCGCTTCCATGCTGTTGGCATTGATGAAGTAGGCCCAGCCGATAACGATCACCAACGTGCTGACAAGCGCGCCGGGAAGCCAGTCGGTTTTGCCCAGCGAGGGGTGAACCCGGCCCGCCACCTCCTGAAGGAGAAACCTGCCGATCCGCGTTCCCGCGTCGATGGTGGTGAGGATAAACAGCGCCTCGAACATGACGGCAAAGTGGTACCAGTATTTCCACATGGTCTCGAGCGCCTTGGAGCCGCCGGTCCAGATTCGCCCGGCCGCGCCGTCGAAGATGTGGGCCATGCCGACAGCGAGCGTGACGGCGCCGCCGGTTCGGCCGCGGAGCGACTCGCGCGTGAGCACTTCGTACTCCTGCACGTGCTCGATCCCGTTGCCGGAGATCAGCACGATTCGCTCGTGATACTTGGGCACCTGCGACAGATCGGTGTTCATCGCGTAGTAGTCCTGAACCGGCAATGCCGCAGCGGCGATCATCGCGACGACGGCCACGAGCCCCTCCATCTGCATCGCGCCGTATCCGATCATACGCGCATGCGATTCCTTCATGATCATCTTCGGCGTCGTGCCGCTGCTGACCAGCGAATGAAAGCCGCTGATCGCGCCGCACATGATGGTGATGAACAGGAACGGAAAGAGGCTGCGTGCGACGGTCGGGCCGCCGGCGGCGAAGACGCGATTGAACGCGGGGGCTTCGAGCTTTGGATTGGCGATGATCACGCCGAGCACGAGCAGCGCGATGGTTCCGATCTTGAGAAAACTGCTGAGGTAATCACGAGGCGTCAGCAGCACCCAGACCGGCAGCACTGCCGCGACAAAGCCGTAGACTGCCATGGCAATCACGACGGTGGTGTCGCTCCAGTTAAAAAGAAAAGCGATCGGCTGACGCGAGATCCACCCGCCGGCGAACGTCGCGAAAAGTGTCAGGGCGGCGCCGATGAGCGAGGCTTCCAGCACGCGCTTGGGCCGGATCTTGTACATGTAGAAGCCGACGAACAGCGCGATGGGAATTGTGCTGGCGATGGTAAAGACGCCCCATGTGCTGCCCGGCTGCGTGCGGTAGGCGTCGGCCGGGAGCGTGATGCGTTGGCCTTTGGTATATGCGCTCAGCGGCTTGTCCGAATGAAGCACAAAGTGCTCCGGGAAGGTCATTTCGCCGCCGGTCCACGAGAGGCGCGTGTTGGCGGGAATCTCATTGTCGCCGGGGGCGTAGCCTCCCTCCTGCGAGGAGGTTCCGTCAGGCAGAATCAGGGCGCTTCCGGGCGGATATTTCACATTTTCTCCGCCCAGCGCCCGGACGACGACTTTTCCCAACCCCGCCAGCGCAATGATGAGAATGAAGAGAATCGCGATGGTCGCCGCCACGCCGGCGACCGGTCCGGCTTCGTCACGGGCGATCTGCGCCAGCGATTTTCCCCCGCGGCGAATGCTTGCCGCAAGGACCAGGAAATCCTGCACGGCACCGGCAAGGCAGACGCCAATGACAATCCACAGCAATCCCGGCATATACCCGAACTGCGCCGCCAGCACCGGGCCGATCAGCGGCCCCGCGCCGCTGATGGCGGCAAAGTGATGCCCGAAGAGGACCCACTTGTTGGTCGGATGAAAGTTCTGCCCGTCGTTGACGAGGACCGCCGGCGTGACGTGCGCGTCGTCGAGCGCCGCGACCTTGGCGGCGAGAAACGCGCTGTAATATCGATAGGCGATCGCCATCAGACACAGAATCGCCACCATCAACGGCATCGCGGACATCCGGTACACTCCCTGCGATAAATGGCCGCCTCCCGGGCAGTCACTAAACAAGCTTCGGAAGCGCGTGGTCGCGCACGTCCGTAGTTTGGGGATTCTACACGACGCGACGCCGAACTGGAGAGAGCGCATGATTCGAATCGGAATGATCGGCATGGGATTTATGGGACGGGTCCACTTCGAGGCCTACGCGAAGCTGCCGGAAGCAGAAGTGCTCGCGATCGCGGACATCGATCCGCGGCGAGCCCGCGGCGATCTGTCGGGTGTCTGGGGGAACCTCGGCGATGGGATCTCAAAGCATCTTCCGATGGACCGCATCAAGGGGACGACGCAATGGCAGGATCTGCTGGCGTGGCCCGATATCGACGTGATCGATATCTGCACGCCGACGCCGGATCATGCTGAGCTTGCCCTGGCCGCCCTGGCGGCCGGGAAACACGTGCTGTGCGAGAAACCGCTGGCCCGCTCCGCCGCGGACGCGCAGCGCATCGCCGACGCCGCGGCCGTGGCGAAGGGATTTTTCATGCCCGCCATGTGCATGCGGTTCTGGTCTGAGTGGGAATGGCTCGCGGAGGCCGTGCGCGACGGCCGCTACGGAAAAGTTCGCTCTGCGGCATTCTTCCGGCTCGCTTCAGGGCCGGAAGGATGGTTTCGTGACGGCGCGCGCTCGGGCGGCGCGCTGCTCGATCTGCACGTGCATGACGTCGATTTTGTCTCTCACCTCTTCGGCAAGCCGCGCGGCGTCTTCAGCCGGGGATTTTCCTGCCTGTCCGGTGAGATCGATCACGTCGTCACGCAATATCTCTACGACAACGGCCCGACCGTCGCCGCAACCGGAAGCTGGGCCAACAGCCCCGGCACGCCGTTCACGATGCGCTATACGATACAATTCGAGAAAGCGACCGTGGAGTACGACCTCTCGCGCGAGCCGAAGTTGACGGCCTGTCACGACGGCAAGGTCGAGCCAATCGAAACCGCGAAACAGAACGGCTACATAGGAGAGCTTGGCTATTTTCTCGACTGCGTCGCAACTGGACGACGCCCGCAACGCGTGACCGCTGACGACGCCGTCATGGGCCTGCGCATCGCGGAAGCCGAGAAGCGCAGCATCGAAACCGCGAGCGTCGTTCAACTGTGAACCATCCCCGTGGCATGGGCTTCCAGCCGATGCAGACGGCTCAGGAGCCCCAGAAACCCGGATATCGAAATATCTCTCCTGTCCCACGTCGCTCGCTTGGGCTGGAAGCGCTGGTAGCCCATGCCACGGGGTAGCAATGGCGCGGCTCTGCTCATTCCAGCAGCGAGGCAAACTCCTGTTGCTCGCGGCTGAAGTTCAGGGCGCCTTCATACCAGCCGGGGGAGATCTGCCGGCAGCGGCAGAGGGTGCATTGGGCGATCGCGACGCGCCCGGAGGGCATCAGCAATTCCAGTTTGCCGCCGTATCCCAGGGGCAGATAGTGCGGCGTGACAAAGCCGATTCCGCGGGTGCAGGCGTCGCGCGTATACAGCAGCACGGGCGCCGCGCCGCTGGCGTGCGTAAAGAGACGCAGGTGCGCTTTGGATCGGTACGGCGCTCGCCGCAGGGCTCGGCGATCCGTCTGCGGGCGTTGAGCCGCTTCCAGCGATGAAAGAATCATCTGCACGTGCGGCGGCCAGTCAGTGACGGTGCCGCGGGCGGCGACGAGTGTGGGGGACAATACAGCTTCCATAACTTCTCCTGGCAAGGCGATCGCTCATCGCTTGCAGCGCCTTTTCCCGCAACCGCGGGATCAGCTCGCGCAAGACTTCCAAACTGTGCTGCGGGCGCCCGCTCCCGCTCCAAAGACGGGAGCGCTGGCAGCCGGCGCCAGCCACCGCGCCACGGCAGCGCGGGCGACGCCACCGGAACGTACAATACAATTCCGGAGCCGGGCAAACGGAAAACAGCAGAGGCGGATGCACGACGTTATCAGACGTTCGATGATGAGCGGCTTGGCGGGAGGATTTCGCCTCCTTCCAGCCTCTGCCGCGCGCCGGCTTGCGGCAGTGCGGCTGATCGCGCCGCTCTATCACGTCGTTGCGGACGAAGCGCCGGCGCATGTGCGGCATCTGTTCGCTGTTCGCAGCACGCGCACCTTCTCCAACGATCTCGATTTTTTTGTTCGCGCGTATACTCCAGTCACACTCGCGCAGGTCCACGCCCACTGCGGCGACCGGCAACCGCTGCCGGCTCGGGCGATGTTTTTGTCTTTTGACGATGGGATGCGCGAGGTGGCGGACGTGATCGCTCCGATGCTGCTGCGGCGCGGATTGCCGGCAACTTTTTTTCTGAACAGCGCGTTTGTCGACAACCGATCGCTTTTTTATCGGCACAAGGCGAGCCTGCTGTGCGCCAAGATCGAACAGATCCCGGCCAAGCAACTGTCGTCGCTTCGGGCGTCGCTTTCCGCGGCTGGCGTCGACGCCGCGAATCATCAGAGCCTGAAGCGTTCCATATTGGCGGTGGGCTATGCCGATCGGGAACAACTCGATGCGCTGGCGCAGATTCTCGGGGTCGACTTTGCCGTATTTCTGCGGGAACAGCGTCCTTACCTCGATTCAGAGCAGATCAAGGCGCTGCTGGCTCAGGGATTTACCATCGGAGCGCATAGCGTCGATCATCCCCGGTATGCGAAGATCGGATTGGATGAACAACTCCGACAAACCCGCGAAAGCACGAATTTTCTGATGGAACGATTCGGCATCACCACGCGCGATCTGGCGTTTCCGTTCGTCTCCGACGGCGTGGGCGGGGATTTCTACGACGCCGCTTACCAGCAGCAGAAGCTTGACGCCCTGTTCTGCCTGGGCGGCATCGCCACTGAAGATCCGCGCAACGTCGAGCGGGTCTGGATGGAAGGGGACGCGACGACGCCGGCGGAGCAAATCGTGCGGGAATTCTATTTGAAGCGCTGGCAATCGCGTCGGCGCGAGGCCGCAGGCAAGCGATGAGCGACTCACCTCTGGTCTCCATTCTGATCCCCTGCTACAACGCCCAGGCCTGGGTTGGCCAGAGCGTCGAAAGCGCGCTGAATCAGACGTATTTGAACAAGGAAGTCATCGTCGTTGACGACGGCTCGACCGACGGGAGCCTCGCCGTCCTGCGCGGGTTCGGCGACGCAATTCAGTTGGAAACCGGTCCCAATCGCGGCGGAAACGCGGCGCGGAACCGGCTGTTGGCGCTGTCCAAAGGGAAGTGGCTTCAGTACCTGGATTCCGACGACTATCTTCTGCCCGGAAAGGTGGAGACGCAGGTCGAATTTCTGACGTCGCGACCGCAGATCGATGTGGTCTATTCGCCGATCGTCATGCGCATCGAGAGCACCGGCGCCCAGTACACGACGAAGATCGCGGAAAAGGAGGACGCGATCGCGAATTATCTGGGATGGGAAGCGTTCTCCACCAACTCGCTGCTTCTGCGTCGCGCAGCCGTTGCCGAGGCCGGCGGATGGAAGGAGTCGCAGAAGGTCTGCCAGGAGCACGAGCTGCTCTCGCGATTGATTGTTGGAGGCTGCCGCTTCGATTTGCTCGACGTGGCCGGCAGCGTCTACCGCTTTCATGGAAATCAGACGGTTTCGACCAAGTCGCGGGATACAACAATCCGCCAGCGAATGATGCTGACCGATCGAATGGCGGACTATCTGGCAACGACCGGGCAATTGACGGAAAAACGCCGCGGCATGATCGCGCAGGCGCGCTTTGAGGTGGCGCGGTCGATGTATCGGTCAGATCGCTCCTACGCTCGCAAGCTGATGCGGCAAGCGCTGAAAAACGGCCCGATACCGCCCAGCCCGGCCGGACCGCGCTCCTATCGCGTGGCGCTTGCGCTGCTGGGATTCGATCTGGCGGAACAGATGGCGCGCATCAAGCGGGCGTTGGTCCCGGATCCGAACGCGGTGTATCGGTCTGATCAGTGAGGGCCGCTTTCTCGCGGGCGGGAATGCCGAAGACCCGCGCGCCTGGCGGCACGGATCGGGTGACAACGCTTCCCGCGCCAACAACGGCGCCGCGGCCGATCGTCACTCCATTGAGGATCACCGCGTGCGCGCCGATCCAGACATCATCCTCGATCCGGGTGGGCTTGGAGATCATCGGCTGCACCATCGGCGAGGATCCCGGAGCGGTGCCGTGATCATGATCGGTGATGTACACCCCCGGACCGATCCCGACCTGCTTGCCGATGATGATTGATTCCGACGCGTCGATGAACGTGTGACGATTCACATACGTTCCCGCTCCGATCACGATTTTCGGCTCCGGCAGGTCGTCGCCGGAAGCCAGCAGAATCACGCCGCGATCCAGCGAGCAAGCTTCGAGGCGGATTTGCTGATGATTGCGCGGGATTTCGACAGGGCGGAGCCAGCAGTAGCCGCGGACGTCGACGCCGCGCATGCGCAGCCAGACGTTTCGCCAGCGCGACGAAAGGGCGACGCTGATGCGAGCCGCCAAGGCGAGAGGGGCTTGTAGAAGGGCCATTGAGGTGAACCGACGCGTGAGGATATCGTGGGAACGCCGGGAATACATCGGCGCGGCATGGATCAGTCGTGTTGAATTGCCGGAGGCGGCTTGGCATTGGTCTGCATCCTCTCCCCCTCCCCTGGTACTCCGGGGAGGGTCGGGGTGGGGGCTGTGCGGTGCGCATGCGCTCCATCGCGTCTCCACGCCTTTCCCCAATCGGGCCCCCACCCTAACCCTCCCCCGGAGTACCAGGGGAGGGGAAAAAAGAGTCCGTCGACGTGTCACACACCCGTCGTGCACCCCGCGGCGCATCGGCGTGCGGGACTTTAGCCACGGGCTGCCACTCTCGCTTGTGGCAGCACGGCGCTGGCGATACAAGCTTCACTCCGATTTCCCTCGTCCGGATCATGTAATGTCACTCGGTTCGATGGTTCTGAAATTCCGACAGAAATTTGGCCACGGTCTGCGCACGGCCTATTGGCGCGATGTCGTGCGCCCGCGCATTCTGCGCACACCGCCTGTCAACGACCTCGCGGATGAGAGATGCGAAATTCATATGATGACCAGCGGCGCCGATTGGCTGAACCTCATCTGGGCGCTGAAGTCGTTCTACGTTGCTTCGGACCGCCGCTATAAATTGTGCATTCATGAAGATGGCACCGTTGGCGAGACGGGGCTGCGGCATCTTCAGACTCATTTTCCCTTCGCAAGGATCATTCGCCGCGCCGACGCGGATCGGCGTCTGGCCGCCAGGCTGGCGGGACATCCGCGATGCGCGGAATTCCGCCGGACGAATCTCCTCGCGCCAAATTGTTCGATTCCACAGAGTATTTGCAGGCTCGGCGAATGCTGCTGCTCGACAGCGACGTGCTCTTTTTCCGCTCGCCCGAGGCGCTGCTGCAGCGCATCGATGATCCGGAGTACAAAGCGAACAGTTTCAATGAAGATTGCGGCAACGGCTACACCATCTCCCCGGCCGACGCCCGCGCCTTGCTGAATCTGGAGCTCCAGCCGCGTCTCAATTCGGGACTTGGGCTCGTGCATCCGCAGTCACTCCGGCTCGACTGGATCGAGGAATTCCTGGCCGCTCCTGGCTTGGCCACCGGACATTTCTGGCGCATCGAGCAAACGCTTTTCGCCCTGGGCAGCTCCCGGTACGGGTTGGATTTGCTTCCGGCGACATACGCGGTTCATCTGGGGAAGGGCATCGGCGACAGCCCGTGCAGGCACTATGTTGGAGCGGTTCGGCACCTGATGTATAGTGAAGGAATGCGGAGGCTGGTACGCGAGGGTTTTCTGCGATATTAAGCAAGCAAATGCAAGCGCGCGTCACGCCCCTGGATCAACACGCATGCCGACTGTTCTGGTGCCCACTGACAACCCCATGCTCATTCCCGGTCAGACCGCCGGCTATGCGTCGAACGGCTGGGATGTGATCGTCGGCAAGACCAATTTCTTCAACAGGGCGCATCAGGCTGATCTGCTGCACTGCCACTGGCCCGAAGAGTTCTCCGACTGGCGGCTGCCTTCCGCCAGGCAGATGGACCGCATTCGCACTACTCTCGACTGGTGGTCGAACCGATGCCCCGCCGTGATATCCGTTCATAATCTCTATCCGCACGGTTTCGAGGGCAACCCGACGTACAAACAGCTTTACGATATCTTCTACGAGCGCTGCAAGGTGATTTTACATCACAATGAAAAACTGCGGCAGCTCGTGCTCGAGGAGTTTCCTTCCGCGCGCCGGCAGCACAATGTCACCACCACCTACTTCAACAACGATCACCTCTTGCCGGCAAAGCTTGACCGCGAAGCCTGCCGCCGCTCGTTTGGGTTCGGGCCGGAGGACTTCGTGGTCCTCGTCTTCGGAATGCTGCGGTCATGGAACGAGGTCGCGTTAATTCGCCAGGCATATGCGCTGGCAAAGGTTCCGCGGAAGCGTTTGCTGATGGCAGGCAGGTATCACGAACCGATGAATCGCGTCAAGCGGCGCGTTCGCAGCTTGCAGATGAAGCTTTGGACGCGCTCCGCCGGCGCGATTGTTTCCCAAGGCTACATTGAAGATGAAGAGGTTCACCGATATGTCGAGGCGTGCGATGCGCTTCTGGTGCCGCGGATCAAAGACATGAACTCCGGACTGCTGTGCCTCGGCCTGACCTTTGGGAGAGCGCTGGTCGCTCCGTCTCACGCCGCCTACGCTGAGCAACTCGAAGGAACCACCAACTTCTTCTACGATTCGGGCGACGCCGCAAGTATGGCCCGCGCCATCGAGCGCGCTGCGGCCGCGGACCGCAACCTCGTCGCCCGTCAGAATCGCGCCCTGGCCGATCGTTGGAGCTGGCCGGGGATCGCCCGAGCGGCAATCGACGCCGCGGGCTTAACGTCTGCCGTCACAAACCCATAACGGATGCTGCGTCCATGGAACAGAACAGATTCGCAAAGACCCGCCGATGTCGCATTTGCGGAAATCAAAACCTCGTCGCAATCGTAAACGTCGGCATTCAATCGCAGACCGGAGTTTTTCCCACGAGCCCGGAGATGGAACTCACGCGCGGTCCGCTCGAACTCGTGAAATGCCACGGGAATGACGCCGAGTGCTGCGGTCTGGTTCAACTCGCCAATTCGTATGAGCCAGCCGAACTCTATGGCGACAACTATGGCTACCGCTCGGGCCTGAATCAGACGATGGTCCGGCACCTCGCAGAATTGGTCGCCAATGTGCGCCGGATAGTGGAGCCTGGCAAGGGAGACCTGGTTATCGATATTGGCAGCAACGATGGGACATTGCTCTCCTGTTACCCGCCGGAGCAGGCAACGCTGGTCGGGGTCGATCCCACTGGAGCGAAGTTTCGCAAGTTTTACCGGCCGGACATCCAACTGATACCGGACTTCTTCTCCGCCGCGGTCGTGCGTGCAAAATACGGCGCCCGCCAGCGCGCGTGGTGACTTCGGTGGCGATGTTTTACGACCTGGAGCGCCCCGCGGAGTTTGCCGCTCAGATCGCCGAGCTGCTCGCTGAAGACGGAATATGGGTTTTTGAACAGAGTTATCTGCCCGCGATGCTGGAGACAAACTCATATGACACCATCTGCCACGAACATCTTGAGTACTATGCAATGAAGCAGATCGCCTGGATGAGCGATCGCGTCGGCCTGAAGATCATTGATGTCAATCGCAATGACAGTAATGGGGGAAGCTTCGCCGTCACCGTCGCCAGGCAGGGCGCGCGCCTATCCCGCCGCCGACAAGGCCGTCGCGCGCCTGATCGAGCAGGAGGAATCCGCCGGGTTGAACTCGCTGGATTGCTACCGCCGGTTCCAGCAAAGCATGGTCGCACACAAGAATGAATTAAAAGAGCTTTTGAGCGGGCTTCGCAAGGCGGGCAAGCTGGTGCTCGGTTATGGAGCTTCGACAAAGGGAAATGTCATCCTGCAATACTGCGAGCTGACCAAAGCTGATATTCCCGCGATCGCCGACGTCAATCCGGACAAATTCGGACACGTCACGCCGGGAACGCATATACCGATCGTCTCCGAGGCGGCGGCGCATGCGATGAAGCCGGATTATTTTCTCGTGCTGCCCTGGCATTTTCGCCCGAACCTGATTGCTCGAGAATCTCAGTTTTTACAATCGGGCGGAAAGATGATCTTCCCGCTTCCCAGGATTGAGATTGTTGACCATGCCTGATCCGAGGACGGCCGTCATTATCGGGAGTGCCGGTCAGGACGGCCGTCTGCTTTCCGAGTTTTTGCAGCGTGCCGGGACAACGGTCATCGGAATTACACGACCCACAACCGCTCCCGAAGCACTCAATGTCGACTCGCGCGGTTCGCGCCCCCTGGATATACTGGACGCGCGGCAAGTCTCGACGTTGATCGCGGACGTGCAGCCTGCTGAAGTGTATTATCTGGCCGCCTTTCATCACGCTTCCGAGGACGCTCGGCCTGAGCCGCCCGAGCTTTATCACCACAGCCACCAGGTGCACGTTGCGGGCTTGCTGAACTTCCTGGAGGCCATCAGGCTGACCTCCGCGAAGAGCAGGCTCTTCTACGCCGCGTCCTCCCATGTTTTCGGAAATCCGGCGACATCTCCTCAGGATGAGAATACCCCGATCGAGCCCCGCTGCATCTACGGGATTACCAAAGCGTCCGGCATGCATTTATGCAGATTTTACCGGGAATCCCATGGCGTTTTTGCCTCCGCGGGAATCCTGTACACGCACGAGTCACCTTCCCGTCGACCCGCGTTTCTCGCCTCCAAGGTCATCAACGCAGCCATCGAAATTCGCGCAGGTCAGCGCACCCGGCTTGCCGTCGGGGATCTTTCCGCGGAAATCGATTGGGGATATGCCGCGGACTACGTGGCGGCGATGGTGAAGATTCTCGCCCTTCGCGATGCCGACGACTTTGTGATCGCCACCGGCCGGCTGACTTCGGTCCGCACGTTTATCGAAACCGTCTTTCAGCGGCTGGGGCTCGATTGGCAAGCGCACGTGGTCGAGGACCCATCCATTATCGTAAGGCGGCGATCGACGCTCGTTGGTGATGCCTCCAAGCTCCGGCGGGCCACGGGCTGGTCCGCCTCAACCGACCTGGGCATGATGGTCGATCACCTGCTTCGGGCACGCGGGGTAAGCTTGTGAGGGTCACCCGGTCACTACGGGCGACGTTGCCGATGACTTGCTCAGCGCTCCCGAAGCTCGAGATGCCCGACTGGAACCGGTCGGGAAGTATTCTTTCAGGCTGAGCAGCGGCGCTTCAAAGAGATGGTAACTCAGCAGCGCGACAGCCATCGTTGCAGTTGTGCAGAGCAACAGGAAGATCAGATCTCCCATCTCCGATTGATGCGCCCACTTCCCAAGCATTGCAGCCGACACCATCGATCCAATGAGCGCTTGCAGAAATGGATGATACATATAGATGCCATAACTGTACTTGCCCATCAATCGCAGCGCCGGGTGGCTCCAGGCGCCGCCGGCGATGCTGGTTGGCGTGGCGCATAGTGCCAGCACCAATGTTGCTGAGGCAAGGCAGACCACTATGGAGAGGCCGAACGTCTCCATGAAGCGATCGCCTTGCCAGAGTCCTTTTCGGATGAATATGTCGATGACAAGAGCGGCTGCGCACACGAGCCAGATCTTCCCACGGTTGCGCACGAACCACGTCGCCTTGCCACTTTCGCCCATCGACACTGCCAGCAATGAGCCGGCGGCCAATCCGTCGATGCGAAGGGGCGTCAGCAGGGTGGCGTATCGCGGGTGGAGCCAATGCGGATGAATCACCACGACGGTAATGCGCAGCGCCAGCGCACCGACGATGAAGGCCCAGCAGACCATCTTCAGCCTTCTGGTTCCGCAGAGCCAGACGATGGCCGGCCATACCAGGTAGAAGTGTTCTTCCACGCCGAGAGACCAGAAATGGCTGAGATTAATCACCGGCGTGCTGCAAAAACCCAGCGTGCCGGCCGGGTGCAGGGCCATCCCGAAATTGGTCGCATAGAGCCAGAACCAGAGTTGATGACGGCTGATGTCCGCGAGTCTCAAACCGCTCGCCGCCGGCAAATGCGCCAAGATTCCAAACAGCACGAACAGCACGCCAAAATACAACGGGAAAATGCGCAGTGTTCTGCGCATGTAAAAATTCCTGAAGTAGTGATGATCCTGGCGCAACTTGAGAAGAATGCCGGTGATCAGGAACCCCGAGAGAACAAAGAAAAGATCGACCCCAATCCACCCGGACCAGAGAAATTTGTAGATCCATTCCAGCAGTCGATTCGCCCGCACATGGCTGTCGGGAGTCAGATGAACGAAGAGCACGAGGATGATGGCGATCCCGCGGACTCCATCCAATGCGGGGATGTGTTTGGTTTTCGCCAGATCGAAATCCTCCGATAATGGCCGATGCGTCGCGGAGTCATTCATGGAGGAGGTCGAGAATAGGGCCGAGCCGCATGTGCGGCAAGCGTCGCTCGAATCCCGCGGGATATCCCCAGGCTTCGGCAGATCCGGCGGTTTGATGCGGCAATCGTGAGATACTTTTCCCGCATCTGCAGAATAGCCGTGCGCATGCGAATCTTCGTCTTCAGATCCGCGTTGATTGCCGCAGCCACGGTTTCATCCCACTTCGCGGGCGAGACCGCGATGCAATTTATCCCCGATTCGAGGTTCAGATCGTATAGCGGGAGTTCGTCGGCATGCAGAATGGGAATGCTGCCGCGCAGCAGCGCCTCGATCACGCGGTGAGTGAGGCGGATGTGTCCGGGCGGGCAAAGCGTGTAGTCGGAGTCGGTGAGGAATCGGCAGAAGCGGTCGCCTGAAACTGCCACGCCATTCAGCCAGAGAATGTCTCCGCTTTGTTCCGGCACGCGGGCAACGCGCTCGCCGCGCCGCGACAGGGCCGCCTCCAGATCCTGAAGAATCCGTGCCCGGGAATCGGGCGAGGGCGTGCCGATGAAGTTCAGCCGATAGGGCCGGCTGTGCGACGGTTCCCAATCATGGGCGAACATCATTTCACGCAATCGGGCGTCGAGCAGAAAGGATGAGTGGACGTCGATTCCCAAATGTTTGCGAGTGCCCAGCAACCCGAACAGATCGATGTTGCGCCAGCCATCCACATAGACGAATCGCCGGGCCCGCAGCACGCATCGACGGCAGCGCCTGGCGTCCATCAACTCCGCCAGAATGGTTCGCAGCCAGGTTTCGCGAGCGCAGTACGTGACAATTCCCACGCGCGTGGCCCGGCGCGCGTAAAAATCCGCGCGGTCGCGCGGCGTAAGCCGGGTCAGCTCCACGCAGAGGAAATCGAAATCGATCGACGTGAACCCTGTTTCAACGGATACCCCCGGCAGAGCGGAAAGCCGTTGCGTGTAATAGCTGTTCTGGGTTGATGTGTTTCGCGCCGGGTCAGCGAGGATCACCACGCGCCAACCGCTGCTGGCGACGGCGTGCGCGACCGTGAAGGTGAGAAATTCCACCTGATCGATCAGCAGCCCGAAGACCTTTGGCTTGTCACTCATCTCGATTCGGTCTGCTCCCCGGTTGTTTCGCCCAGTTGCGACAACCAGTCAGCGACCGCCGCCCGATCGTATCGCGGCGCGAGCCCCAGGCGAGGATGGATGTTGCGATGCCCGGCGAGCGCCTCGATCCAGGCGGACCAGCGCATTCGCGATCGACCGGCCAGGCCGCTCCAGTAAGGAGTGAGAAATGGCTGCTTTGCCGTGCGGCTTTCGGCCTGATATCGATCCCAATGAGTTGTCTTCTGCTCCGCGTGCTGCCTGAAGGCGGCGAGCATCGCCGGTTCAAGCTCGACGCGGGCCCCGGCGAGCACGCAGCGGAGGAAAAACTCGTGATCCATCGCGAGATGCAGGGACTCGTTGAGAGGTCCAACCCGGTCCCACAGCTCGCGGCGCCAGAACGTCGAATGCTGGCCGAGGTAAGCGTTGCGCCGCAGCATGATGGCCCGATTGGGACGAATCCCGACGCCGCACGGTCGAACAGGAATGAACGTACCATCCGGCCAGGCGTAGCAGAGCCAGCCGCCGCTGAGCATGTCGCAGCGCGGATCATTCGCGAAACGATCCGCGACGCGCTGTAGCGCACCGCGCAGATACAGATCATCGCTGTTGAGCCACGCCATGATCTGGCCCGTCGAGCGGGCAAATCCCTTGTTGATCGCGTGCGTCTGGCCGTTGTCTTTCTCGCTGACCCACCAGGAAAGTTTTGACTCGTACTTCCGGATGATTTCGACGCTGCTATCGGTGCTGCCGCCGTCGACGACGATGTATTCGAGATTGGGATAGTTCTGCAGCAGAACGGAGCGGATCGTCGCCTCCAGGAACTTTCCCTGGTTGAAGCTTGGGGTCACGATCGTGATGCGCGGCGGGGGGGTAGGGTCCATCTCAATCCTCACCCCGGGTACGAGGGGAGGAGGCAGGAGAAGACCTGCTGGTCTCGCGATACACTTCCAGCGTCAAATCTGCACATTGGCCCCACGAAAACCTGCGAAGATTTTCCCGGCCTGATTCGCGCAATCGGAAGCTTTGCGCCGGATCGAGCAGCAGCGCCGCCGCGTCCGCGATGGAGCGCGGGTTGAGCGGACCGAAATAGACCGCCGCGTCACCGGCCACTTCATGGAACACCGGGATGTCGCTGCAAAGCACTGGGGTTTTCATCGAGTGCGCTTCGAGAAGCGGAAAGCCAAATCCCTCGCAGAGCGACGGCACGATCAGACCCATCGCGTCACGGTACAGCGCCTCCAGCCGATCATCTGTAACCCGTCCCTCGTCTATCACGCGCCCTGTCAGCCGCCGTTTCTCCAATTCCTGCATCTCATCGTCGCGGAAGCGTTTCCCCGCGACGCGCAGGCAAACGCCACGCGGCCAAAACGGAGTCTCCATTGCGTCGAGCACCGAGTGGAAATTTTTGTACGCTCCCCGCAGGCCCACGTACAGCAGATAAGGCAATTCGTCCGCCACGCTTGCGGCGGCCGACTCGGTTTTTGGTGAATGCAGGTGCTCGGCGCCATGATGAATCACTCGCAGCTTCGATGCCAGCTCCGGGTAGAGTTTCCGCACGTCGGCCGCGGTCGCTTCGGACGGGCAGATGATCAGTCGCGCCGACCGCATCCGGGCGTGCTTTTGAGCGACGTGAGCGGCTGTCGCCTCGCCCATCGTCGTCGCGTGCTGCTCGGGAATCATATCGTGAACAGTCAGCACCTCGGGAACAATCGGGTTGGGGCTGGGCGTAAAGAACGTTGAATGAAACACGTCATGTTCGAAAAACCGGGTCGGCGCGAACGTCCGCTGGAACTTGTGCCAAGCCCTCAAGCCCACATTCAAACGGGAGACCGGAAAATGCTCGAAGCGGTATCGAACCCGGCAACCGTCCGGGAGGGCGGTCACCGCGGGGCGATCCAGAAAGATATCCACCGCATTCTCTGACGACACGCGCGAAAGCAGCTCGTGAAAATAGCGCTGGATGCCGGCGAAGCCTTCGGGGCACGTAAAGACAAATCCGTCGATCAGAATCTTCATCGGGTGGGGAGTTTGGATTATCGCCAGTAATGCCTCCCAAAGCGGAATCCAATATAGATGAATACGGGACGCAGGGGAAAACTCAATGCCTCACTGGGTCGCAAGTCCCGGTATTTGAAGATGGCGCCCAAGGCAGTGCGATAGAGCGGCGCACGTGCCAGGTCACGGAACATCCGCCGCAGCGAGTAGCGCCCATTGGTCGTTCGAGCGCCCATGCCTTCGTTGAAGCAACGCTTGGCCAAACTGATGGGCGTATACGCGTGTCCGTGCAAGAGCGGTTGTCCGGCGGCAAACCGCATGCGCAGACCCAGCTTCCACGCCAGCATGCCCAGGTATTTGTCTTCCGACATTTCGACGTCGCCGAAACCGGTTTTTTCCCAGGCCTCTCTGGAAAGCGCGACGCCCCAGCATGCCAAATCCCGATAGGGGCGTCGCCAATGACCATACAGTTCCCCTCCCTGCTGCTGGAGGTAGAGGGCCTTGGACAGCGTATCGGGAGCACGCTGGCCTGATTGAATAATATCAAACTCGCCGTTGAGGATCGGCTCGGTCATGCTTTGGAGCCAGGTGGCGTCGATGGGCAGCGTGTCCTGCGACATCGTGACGATGACGCGGCCGCGCGTGAGACTAAATGCGAGTTGTCTTGTCGGCCCAAACCGGAATTCTGCCGGGACGATCCGCGTGATTTTAGCGCCAGCCTGGGCAAGCGCTTCAATAGATCCGTCGCTGGAGCCCGAGTCCACCGCGACGATTTCAAGATCGGCGCCGCCTTGCTGCAAGCGCAGCGCGACGAGCAGCCGCTCCAGCGCGGGCATGCCGTTTCTGACCAGGAGCGCAACGGAAATCAACGGAGCGTTCATCGTCATGTGGCTGCGCGATTCGCACGGGGCCCTGTTGCTGCCGCAACGATGTAGCACGCCCTCTCAAGCGCGGGTCGCGAAACGCGCTTAACGGCCTCGGGCGTCACCAGCCGTGCGACGTACGGAAGCGCCTGGGCACACAGATCGGCTGTGCGGGACCTCATGTCGTCCGTGACCGGTTCCATCGAGAGCGGATTGAGCCGCCGCCGAATTATCCCAGCCAGCCGGCCAAACCCGCGCGTTCGCAGGTACCATGGCGGTGGTTCGCATTGTGCGAAGAGATCCACTTTGGAAAAGTACTTCGATAGGCTGCTCTCGAAGTCCGCAAGTGACATCTCGGAACAATGAAACTGATTGTCTGGCGTGCGCTGGTCGTAAACAGGTTTGTTGGGAGTGGAAACCAGCAGAGTGCCCGTCGGCTTGAGGACGCGGACGCATTCTGCAAGAAACAGTTCCGGCTGGCGCACGTGTTCGATCGTCTCGAATGACACCACCAGATCCAGCACGCCGTCCGGAAGCGGGATTGCTTCCGCGGAACCGACCATTGTGCGGAGTCCGTATTTTTTGGCGGCGTGATCGACGCTCTCCTGTGAGATGTCCACGCCGACAACGGATCGCGCCCCGGCCTTCAACAAGCTGGCCGTCCCGTATCCTTCGCCGCAGGCGATATCCAGCACGTCGTTGTTCCGCGCAAAGCCCGAGGCGAAGCGATAACGCTCTACGTGTTCCCAGTAGACGGTCCGATGAGAAAGCGCAGGCAGCATGCGCTCCCCCGTCTCTCGCAGGCCGGCGGGCTGGAAGGATTCGTTGGTCATGCTATGTGCCGGGGTAATGGTCATCGCGACGATCGCCCGACAACGGATCGATGGCCGCGCTCTGCGCGTCAGACCGTTGGTGGCTTGATGAACAGTCCCTGTCCGGTGGGAAGGGAAAGCATTGGAATGCCGCGCGCTTCAGCGAATTTGTCGAATGCAGCCTTTTGCGGTTCGTAACCAAAGTAGGCGTAGTCGTCCATGAGGACGATCGCGCCGGGGACCAGTCGCGGCCAGAAAAACTCCGCGGCGGCGATTTCCGGCGGGGCGCAATTCATGTCGAGGCTCAGATACGCGATGCGCTGGGAGTCAACCTGCGGCAGCGTTTCGGGGACGGGCCCTTGGATGATCCGCCGGTTCTTCCATTGCGAAAAATTCGCCGCCACGGATTCCACCGCGGTGACGTAGAACCCGGTATCGATCTGTGTTTTGTTCCTTGCCATGACTCCCTTTTTCCGCTCCTCGTCGGAAATATACCGTTCGTCAATTCCTGCAAAAGTGTCGAGCAGATAAAACATGCGTCCCAGAGAATCCCAGTCCAGATACTGCATGATCGCGGAGCTGAGGAATCCGCGGTTGACGCCGCATTCGACAAAATCGCCCCCGAGCCGGGCTGCGCTTTCGGCGGCCCATAGCGCGACGTGCACCCGCCAATGCCATGCATAGTCGCTTGCCGCCTTCGCTCCCCGCGCATACGCCGCTTGAAAACGAGGGTTCTGCATGAAGGAGTGGTTGTGTATGCTCCGAAGCCCGTCCTGCTCGTAGACGGTCGTATCGACCTTCTGAGGCGGTCTGGGCCTCAGACGGTTTAAGATTGCTCGTTTCAGGTCCATACCGCGCTTCCCATCGCCAGATCCCGCTGTTGCACGTTCGCAGCCAACGGTGCGCAATCATGCGCCGCAATACAGTCAGGAGTTTCCGTGCTGCCGGCTGTATGCCATGAGCGCGGCAACATCCGAGCTCATTAAATAAGGTGCAGCGCTCGCAACCCGGTGGGGGGGCCAGTCCCACCAGCGCAGCTTCATGAGTTCTGCAATCATTTCGTCAGAAAAACGCTTACGGATCAATCTTGCAGGATTTCCGGCCACGATAGCGTATGCCGCGACATTGCTGGTAACAACCGCGCGCGTGCCGATCACCGCGCCGTCGCCGATTTGCACGCCCGAGCGAAGAGTCGCACCGAGCCCGATCCAGACATCGTTGCCGATCACCACGTCCCCGCGCGTCGAAGGATGTCCTTCAATCTTGAGGCTCAAGTCCATCATCTCGACGAATGGAAAGGTCGAAACCCAATCCGTCCGATGCTCGCCTCCAAGGAAGATCGTGACCTGGTCGGCAATCGAGCAATACTTTCCAATCCGCAATGTGGCGCCCTCGCCCCACTGGAGGACTCTTGGCACGCCGTAGGTGAATTCGCCGATTTGGTAGGCTTGGAATGCCGGATGATCCTTCATAAAGCGCGGAGCCGGGGAGGCGAGTCGGCGCCGGCCTCGCAGCATCGACTTGACCCGGTCAAGAAGCATAAGCGGCCTCCCAGGCAAGCCGTGGCCGGATGACGCCGGGCCAATCGCCAGCGTATTCTGCGCGAGCCCCCACCTGGCTGGGGTCTTCGACTGCCTCGAATGCAACCGCATCACGCTCCAGCGCATGCACCGCATTGGGATCATAACTGCACACCGCCGCCAGCACGGTGTACGCGCCCTCCGCCAGGAAGTGGGCGGGGATTTCGCATCGCGCCCGCACCGTTCCAATTCGGCGCGCAGACCCGTACCACTTGAGATTATCAAAGTCATTGCTCGCGAAGACCGTGATCCCCGCTTCGTTCACAAGATGCACTGAAGCGGTGAGCGGCTTGGGCAAGCCGTCCTTCAACTGGTCGTACTCGACTTCGATGTAGACCGGGTCACTGATGGTAACCCGCGGGGAAATTTCCGCGGCCGCGTTCGTCACGCGAACCGCGCGAAGCCTGCAGATGTCGTTCCCCGGCGCGAGATGCGCGTCCGGCCACAGGCGCTGGGCCGACTGGCGCCCTCCGTCGCCCAGATAGAGCCTCGTGGCATCTGCAACGCGTCCATTGAACTGCAGCATGCCCTGGTGAAGCAGGATTGCGCTGGTGCACAGTCGTGCGATCGCGGACATGGAATGAGATACAAAAAGCACCGTACGCCCCGAGTTCCCGACCGATTCCATCTTGTCCAGGCAGCGCTTCTGGAAGCTGACGTCCCCCACTGCCAGAACTTCGTCGACAACCAGAATCTCGCTGTCCAGATGAGCGGCGACCGCGAAAGCCAGGCGGACGTACATGCCGCTGCTGTAGCGCTTCACCGGCGTATCGAGGAACTGTTCGACGCCGGCGAAATCGACGATTGCATCAAACTGCCTGCGGATCTCAGCCTTGGTCATGCCGAGGATCGCGCCGTTGAGAAAGACGTTTTCGCGACCGGTGAGTTCCGGATGAAATCCGGTGCCGACCTCGAGCAGGCTGCCGACGCGGCCGTAGATTTCCCCCTCGCCGGAGGTGGGTTGAGTGATCCGGCTGAGCACTTTCAGCAGTGTGCTCTTGCCCGCTCCATTGCGGCCGACGATGCCGACGACCTCTCCTCGCTTGACCTCGAAGCTGACGTCCTTGAGCGCCCAGAATGTTTCAGTCTTCGCTTTCCGCAACGGCCTTTTGAGCCGGCTGAGAATCGTCTCGGCCAGCGTGATATGTTTTTCGTCGTCGTGCGCAATCGTGTACGACTTGCATAAGCCGCGCACGGAGACTGCGATATCGCTAGATGACATCAGCGAATCTTCTTTCCATCTTCTTAAAGCTGTACGCGCCCGCAAGGAAGACGATCACCGACGCCGTCGCAGAGTAGGCCACCGAGAGCGTCGGGGGCCATGGCGTTCCGAGCAGGCTTGCGCAAGGCCTCCAGCGTCGCAGCCAGCGGATTGAGCAGATACAGATCGTGAAATCGCGGGGGGATGCGCGTCAGGGCGTATCGCAGACTATAGGCGACGGGACTCGCCGACAGCAGGATCTGGGTCAGCACCGGCAGTACATAACCGACATCCCGGTAGTTGACCATCAGTGCGGCCGTGCCCAGCCCCACGCCAAGCGACAGCAGCAGAAGCATCGCAATCCACAGCGGCACCAGGAGAATTCCCGGCCCCGGCTGAATGTGATACCAGCACATCAGCGCGACCATCATTCCCGACGCCACGCCGAAGTCGATCAGCACCGAAGGAACCGCCGAAAGAGGCAGGACCAGACGGGGAAAATAGATCTTGCTGACCAGTTGCGAGTTGCCCACCAGACAACCGCTGGTTTTGGTCAGCGTGCCGGCGAACAGAGTCCAGCCGAGCAGGCCGGCATAGCTGAAAACAAAGTAGGGAAGCCCGTCGCTGGGCAACTGTGCGATCCGGCCAAAGACAAACGAAAAGACCCCCGCCGCCATCAACGGCTGCAGAATGACCCAGAGCACGCCCAATGCGGTTTGCTTGTAGCGCAGCTTGATGTCGCGCCCGGCCAGGGCCAGCAACAGGTCACGAAACTGCCAGACATCGTGCAGATTCAGCGGCGCCCAGCCCCGCGGAGCGCGAATCTTCACGTACGGTTCTGCGCGAACATTCGGCGGGCTGAATTGGGACACTTCCGTCACGGCAAGTTTATAGCACGGAATGTCTCAGGCGGACATCAAGGGAGCCCCTCCGCAGGATGTGGAAGGGTGTGGAACCCGAAAGGACTGATTTGCCTGCTCTTGCCCTCTCGCGGACAGCCCCACGCCGAGTCTGAGGTATGCCGAAGGCTCGGATCGAGCGACGGAAATCCGAGCCTTCGGAGTACGTCAGACTCGGCGTGGTTGGATGGATGCGGGATTTTGAAACAGCTCCTCAGCGCGACTTCCGGAAGAACACAAAGACGCCCAGCGCCCCGCCGTGGTCGGTAAATTCGCAAAAGCAACGATCGGCTCCGCAGCGCTGAATCATCGCGAAGACCGTGTCCAAGTCATATAAATTCATCTGCATCTCCGGGTCTTCGCGTGGCTTTGGTTTTTCAAACGCGCGACGCACTCGCCGACTGATCCTTCTCACGATTTTTTGCAGCGGATTGGTTGGAGCAGCCGGCTGCGCGCCGCTCGGGCCGGGAATCTGGTTTCGCCAGCCATAGGTGAAATGAACGGCGCCGACACCGCCGGGGGCGAGCAGATCGACCAACCTGAAAAATATCCTCGTTCCCCGGCCAGGGTCTATATGCTGAAGAACGATATAGGAGTGAACGAGGTCAAACTCACCCTCCACCTGTGAAAGGGTATCGTCTGACTGAACCAGCGCCACGTTCTCCAGCCCGTGCTCCCGGCAGTTTCGCCGGGCCTCTTCCAGCATCGCGGGCGAAACGTCGACTCCCACCACCGTTTGGGCGCTGGCCGCAAACGGCACCACCAAACGCCCAACGCCGCAGCCAAAATCCAGGATCCGCCGGGGCGTGAAGGAAGGATCAAAAACTTCCCGGCAGACCTTTACCACATGCTCCGCATGCTGCCGCCCGGTCTCGAAAAACTCGGTCCTGATTTCGTCGGTCAGGTTCGCCGTTCGGAATTTTTCATCCGTCAGAACCCCGAAGTACGGATCTTTCCTCCCCCACTTTTCCCATTCGTTGTCCGTTGTTGTTCGATCCATTGCGCGTTCTAATCCTGGGTGTTTACCTTCCACAGTCCCTCGCGAACCAGTGCTCTGCGAATCATCAACTGCGTCGGATGATTCATCGCCAATACCACCACGGTCGCGCGACCGGTTGGAGAAATCCCAGCCAACTGAACGCCGTAACTGAGAAAATGCTGCTCCCACTCATCCGTGCGCGGGTTGAACAGCCGGGCAAGTAAACCGGAAGTTGGATCGATCCCGACCATATTCGGCCCCTTGTGCCGGTTGCAGAAGGGGCATGACAGCGCGAGATTTTCGGAATTCGCGGGACCGAGGTGTTGGGACGCAATGATGTGGTCAATCCAAAATCGGAACTTGGACGCAGACTGCGGCGCCAGGCAATATTCGCAACGGTCACCAGCTCGCGTACGCACGGCATGATCGATCGACTTGGGGATGCGCATTCAAGCGGCCGGCGTCTGCTGGCGGATTGAAAGCCGCGCTTTGGATTGGAGCACCGTCAAAAGAGCGTTGGCGGCGATGAGCTCATCCAACTCGGCGGCCTCCTCTGGCGAAAGCGATCCCTCCGCCGCCTTGCCTGACAAAAGCTCGAATCGGGCGTGTTGCTCAGTTGAAAAGTCGAACGACAAGAAATATTGAGCGACCTCGGGAGTGAAATCACCATGACTCGGATCGATCAGCCGCTCGAGGATTGAGATTCCTTCGATGACCATCGCGGAATTCTAGCATCCGGGGGCACGATGTCCATCGCTCAACGGCTCACCCCGCCTTGATAAACTCGACGACCTCGATGAGGTATCCGTCGGGGTCTCGATAGAAGACGACCTGCGCCCGGCCGAGGTGGAGCAGCTCAATCGGGATCACATCGCTCACCGGTTGCCGTCCGTCGACGGCCATCGCGCGGATGGCGTCCTGCAGGTCTTTGACCAGGAAGGCAAAAATGGTGTCGCGGCACCCGCCGGATGCCTCCCGGTCGTTCTCGTCGAGGAGCTGGATCAGCTCGACCATCAGCGACGTCGCAGCGCCGCTGGTCATGAACACCATCCGCATCTTGCTGGCCTTCCCCCCCGACAGGAAACGCGCCGCCTCGGTTTCGACCGTGCAATCCTCCAGCACCAGCAGGCCCAGCGAGTCCGTGTAGAACTCCACGGAGCGCTCCATGTCGGCCACGACGCGGTCGACGTGAACCAGGGTAAAGGATGGTTTGGCCTCGGTCATGCGTGTTCTCCGGAACTGCCAAGCCAAGGCACGAAGGCACCCGCCGCGGCGGGTAAACTGCGGCGGTCGCCGCGGCGACTAAACTGCGGCACCAAGGGAAGGAAGTAGGATTTCTTCTTTGGAACGCCACCCTTGTTATACGGACGACACGGATCAGACGAAAGGGGCGAAGCCGTCGCCTGCTTGCGGCTCTCCGTAAACCATCTCTTCGTGTAGCCGGTGGGCATGCCCGCCGTGTTCCCGCTCCCCGGAAACACAACGGCGAGCATGCTCGCCGGCTACACCGGGAGATTGCGCTGGCTCCGACCCCGCCGTCTTCCCTTGGGCCTTGAGACTTGGGCATTTGCTGGCCATTGGGCCTTGGGCATTCGACTTTTCTCTGACGCCCTGCACCAACGAATTGATATTGCAGAGTGAAGGTGAGCGGGCATAAAGCCGCTTTACAATCCAGGACAACGCGGGTCGCCGCCGGGCGGCCGACCCTCATCTGTCACTCGGAATCAGCGGTTCGCTTTACACAACTTTACGGAATTTTACGCTTTCGAGGAGTGCGTAAATAACGCAAAATTGCTTGCATTACGACAAGTCAGAGACATTCTTCCGTACGAAGAGCAGGCACCGACGTTCGTCTGCTCCCGTGGGCGATCGCTGACACATTCCTTCAGAATTGTCAGACTGGCTCGCCGGGTCGCCGGAGAACTGGCCAAATTTGCTGGCGTGATTAGAATGGCCCCGACGGGGCTGAATCTCTCCTGGAAAATGCGCCGTCGCAATGAATCTGCCCAACGGGGGATCGGGAAGCGATGGCAACTTCATTTTTTGATCACCCGATTCTCAATTCGCCGTACGCGTACCCGAACCAGCACTGGGAGCTGGACGGCACCGGTCAACCGACTAGTCAGATTTCTCCAAAACGTCGGCGGGCCGAATTCGTCACCCCAATACCCAAGTCGAAAAAGCAGACGCGGGTGGCGCAGCAGGAGCTGGTCTTCAACGAAGGGCTGGGCCTTTCCACGGCGGCCCAGCAATACGAAGCGACATCGAGCAACATCAACCATCTGCGCCAACTTATTGATCGATGGCGGGGAATTCCAAACGCGGAAGATTGGCGGGTCACCCCTGAAACGGCGCGACTCCTTCAACACTGGCGCCATCACAAGTTCAGTGGCGTCCGACCCTTCTTTTGTCAGGTTGAGGCAGTCGAGACCGCGATCTGGCTGACTGAAGTTGCGCCGGCCATCGGAAAAGAGGGCCAGTCGATACTCGACCACCTTAACGCTGCGAACGACTCTTCGAATCCGGGGTTAGCGCGCATGGCGCTAAAGCTGGCGACCGGTGCCGGAAAGACCACGGTGATGGCAATGATCATCGCTTGGCAAACCGTCAACGCCGTGCGGCGACCGGGCAGCAGGCGCTTTGCGCGCGGCTTCCTCGTCGTTACGCCGGGTCTGACCATTCGCGATCGCCTGCGCGTGCTGCAGCCAAACGACCCCGACAGCTATTACCAGAGCCGCGAGCTTGTCCCGAACGATATGCTGGCCGATCTTGGCCGCGCGAAGATCATCATCACCAATTACCACGCCTTCCGGCTCCGCGAAACGGTTGAGCTCTCGGCAGGCGGGCGTGCCTTGCTTCAAGGTCATGGCCCTGAATTGAATACGCTGGAATCTCAGGGGCAGATGCTCCAGCGGGTCATGCCGGGACTGATGGGCATGAAGGGCGTGATGGTGCTGAACGATGAAGCTCATCACTGTTATCGCGAGAAGCCGGAGCTGGATGACGAGCCGGATCTCTCCGGCGACGAAAAGGAAGAGGCGGAGAAGAACAGCAAAGCCGCCCGGCTCTGGGTGAACGGGCTCGAAGCCGTAAAAGATAAACTCGGTATCAACCGCATCGTCGATCTATCCGCCACGCCGTTCTTTCTCCGTGGCTCCGGCTACGCGGAAGGGACGCTGTTTCCATGGACGATGACCGACTTTTCGCTGATGGACGCCATCGAGTGCGGCATCGTCAAGCTGCCTCGCGTGCCCGTCGCAGACAACATTCCCGAGGCCGAGGTCCCCATCTTCCGTGAGTTGTGGAAGCACATCGGCAAGCAGATGCCCCGCAAAGGGCGCGGGAAAGCAGCCAATCTCGATCCGCTGAGTCTTCCGACGCCCCTCATCACTGCGCTCGATGCCCTCTACGGACACTACGCCAAGACTTTTGAGTTGTGGGAGAAGGCTGGCATCGGCGTCCCGCCCTGTTTCATTGTCGTCTGCAATAACACCAGCGCGTCGAAGTTGATCTATGACTACATCTCGGGCTTCCATCGCCAGAAGTCCGACGGCTCATCAACGCTTGAAAACGGCCGCCTCGAACTCTTTCGCAATTTTGACGAGCACGGCAATCAGTACGGTCGCCCGCGCACGCTGCTGATCGACAGCGAGCAACTCGAATCCGGCGACTCTCTCGATGCCAACTTCCGCGACATGGCGTCCGAGGAAATTGACCGCTTCCGTCGGGAAATCGTCGAGCGGACTGGCGACCGACAGCAGGCCGAGAAGCTCACCGACGAAGATCTGCTCCGCGAAGTGATGAACACCGTCGGCAAGAAGGGCCGTCTTGGCGAATCGATCCGTTGCGTGGTCTCCGTCTCCATGCTCACCGAAGGGTGGGACGCCAACACCGTTACCCACGTTCTGGGCGTCCGTGCGTTTGGCACACAACTTCTCTGCGAACAGGTCATCGGCCGCGCGTTGCGCCGACAATCGTACAACCTCAATGAGGAGGGGCTGTTCAATGTCGAATATGCGGATGTGCTGGGAATTCCGTTCGACTTCACCGCAAAGCCGGTGGTCGCGCCGCCACAGCCGCCGCGGGAGACGGTTCAGGTGAAGGCCGTCCGCCCGGATCGCGACAATCTGGAAATTGAATTTCCCCGTGTGGAAGGGTATCGCGTCGAACTGCCCGAAGAGCGCCTCAATGCAGTCTTCAATGACGACTCGACGCTCGTTCTCACGCCTGACCTGGTGGGGCCGAGTGTCACGCGTAATGAGGGAATCATTGGGGCGTCCGTCGATTTGAACCTCAAGCATCTCGGCGACGTCCGCCAGTCAACGCTCCTGTTCCATCTCGCCAAGCGGCTCATGGAAACCAAATGGCGCGACCCCGGCGAGGAACCCAAGCTGCACCTCTTTGGCCAGCTCAAGCGCGTCACTCGTCAATGGCTCGATTCGCATCTGGTCTGCAAGGGCCAGACATTTCCCGCCCAACTCATGTATCAGACGCTGGCCGACATGGCTTGCGAACGCATCACCGCCGGAATCACCCGCGCATTCATTGGCCAACGCCCGATCTGTGCTGTGCTTGATCCATACAATCCCCAGAGTTCCACGCGTCACGTCAACTTCACAACTTCCAAAACCGATCGCTGGCAGACTTCCCCGGACAAGTGCCAGATCAACTGGGTGATTCTCGACAGCAACTGGGAAGCCGAGTTCTGCCGGGTCGCTGAATCCCATCCGCGCGTGCTGTGTTACGTGAAGAACTACAACCTCGGTCTGGAAGTTCCCTATCGCTACGGCTCGGAAACGCGCATGTACCGCCCCGACTTCATCGTCATCGTCGACGACGGCCACGGCCCCGATGATCCGCTCCACCTGATCGTCGAAATCAAGGGATATAGCGGCGAGGATGCCAAGGACAAGAAGACCACGATGGACACCTACTGGGTGCCCGGCGTCAATCACCTCAACAGCTTCGGGCGCTGGGCGTTCGCCGAGTTCGCCGACGTCTACCAAATCGGCAGCGATTTCGAGACTACGGTGAAGAAGTACTTTGACGAAATGATTGAATGTGCCGTCTCGGGCGATGTTCGTTCGCAGATCAAGCTCGCGCACGAGGTGACGCCATGAGCGACACAGAAGGTCCAGACGAGGGTCAGATTATTCTGTATCGCGCCGCAAGCGGTGCGGTCCGCGTTGAAGTGCTGTATCAGACGGAGACGTTCTGGCTGAGCCAAAAGCAACTCTCAGAGCTCTTTGGCGTAGAGCTTCCCACCATAAATTACCACCTGAAAGAGATTTACGCGTCCGGGGAGCTGCAGGAAGATCCAACTATTCGAAAAATTCGAAGAGTTCAACGCGAGGGCAATCGTGAGGTCTCGCGCGAAATTGAGTTCTATAACCTGGATGCCATCATCTCCGTGGGCTACCGCGTCAACAGCGCCCAGGCGACTCAATTCCGCATCTGGGCGACCCAGACCTTGCGGGAATTTATCATCAAAGGATTCGTGCTCGATGATGAGCGCCTCAAACTGAACAAACGGTTCGGCAAGGATTACTTCGAAGAACTGCTGCAGCGGATTCGCGAAATCCGCGCCAGTGAGCGCCGGTTCTACCACAAGATCACCGACATTTACGAGCAATGCAGCATCGACTACGACAAGAACGCGTCGATTACCCAGCTGTTTTTTCAGACGGTGCAGAACAAGCTGCACTGGGCAGTCAGCGGCAAGACCGCCGCCGAAATCATCGCCAGCCGCGCCGATGCTACCAGGCCATCAATGGGACTCACCACGTGGAAGAACGCGCCGCAGGGCAAAATCCTCAAAGCGGATGTCCGGATCGCAAAGAACTACCTGATCGAGCAGGAAATCAAAGAGCTGGATCGCATCGTCAGCATGTATCTGGATTACGCCGAGAACCAGGCCGCCAGGCAAATCCCCATGAAGATGACCGACTGGGTGAAACGGCTTGATGCGTTTCTGCAGTTCAACGAGTACCAGGTGCTCACCGATGCCGGTTCAGTTTCCGCCGAAGTCGCTCGCCAGCTGGCGGAAGAACAATACGCGGTTTTTCGCGTCCGTCAGGATCAGGTTTTTGAAAGCGACTTCGATCGCGAGGTAAAGCGAATTCAGGAAAATAGTGAAGGGTGAATAGTGAATAGTGAAGTTGGAAAGCCGCGGGATATCGCTGAGCGAACCTTTGCTTTCGCTTTGCGCGTGGTGCGGGTTTGCCAGTCCTTCGACCGGTCAACCGGAAACCGGGCGCTCGTAGGACAACTTCTCAGGTCAGCCACGTCGGTGGGCGCAAACGTCGAGGAAGCGCAGGCTGGACAGAGCCGCGCTGACTTTCTGTCGAAGATGAGCATCGCCTGCAAAGAAGCACGCGAAGCCAATTACTGGCTCCGGTTGCTGGCAGCGGTACAAATCATTCCGGCCGAGAAACTTGCTGATCTCGTGGACGAATCCCACCAGCTCGTCGCCATCCTCACAACAATCGTCAAAAACACCCGAGGCTAGCCTCTTCCTTTTTCACTATTCGACATTCACTATTCACTATTCTTCCCATGGCCAAGCGCACAACCAAGCCCGCATCAGCAAAGGACATCGTCACCCTCACTCACGACGAAGCGTCGCGCAAGAACATTCCCACGGCTGAATACGAATCGGTCATGCGCACCGATCAGCAGTCGCCGCTGCGGGTGGCCTATGAGCGGCGGAATCGCGATCTCGATCCGCAACTGGTCTGGCGCGGAAAGGACGAGCAGGATTGGTCCGATCTGGTGGTTCCGGCGCCGCCGCTGTTTATTCAGGAGAAGGTGCATCCCAAGGTGCTGATCGACGACATCAAGCGCCAGTCCGATGCCGCACGCCTCGCGGCGCAGGTGCTGCGGCAGAAGGATGTCGGCATCGGCCCGCAGATCGACCTCTTTGCCGACTTCAACGGCCTTCCCGACACCGACGCCAAAACCGACTTCTACGCCCACGACGCCCACTGGGCCAACCGGCTGATCCTCGGCGACAGCCTGCAAGTCATGGCCAGCCTCGCCGAGCGCGAAGGCCTCCGCGGCAAAGTCCAATGCATCTACCTCGACCCGCCGTATGGCATCAAATTCAACTCGAATTTCCAGTGGTCAACCACCAGCCGGGATGTGAAGGATGGCAGCGTCGATCACATGACCCGAGAGCCGGAGCAGGTAAAGGCGTTTCGGGATACCTGGCGAGACGGTATCAATTCGTACCTTCACATACCTTCGCGACCGACTGGCGGTCGCGCGCGACTTGTTGAGTGAGACAGGCTCTGTGTTCGTTCAGATTGGCGACGCGAATGTTCATCGGGTCCGAGCAGTTCTCGACGAAGTGTTCGGAGAATCCAATTTTCTAAGCGATATCGTTTTCACGACAACAGGCGGCTTCGAAAGCGGCAAGCTTGCGAATATCGCCGACCATGTTCTGTGGTACGGGCGAAAGGCAGATGGGACAAAATATCGGCAGCTTTGGGAAGTTTTCAGTCAAGATCGCCAAGAGGGAGCATACGCTGGATAAAGGAAGCGCCCGGTGTAACCCGTTCTCTCAAATCTGGGGAAAGCGTTAGCACGGCTACTCTGAATAAAGACATCCGCGCGTTTAAGCCAGACAATCTAATATCCCAGGGCGCAGCGGCCGCCGACCATCCCTTCAAAGTTCGCGGGCGCGATTTTCGACCACCCGCTAACTCGCATTGGAAAGCGCGATATCCAGACGGAATGCTGCGATTGCTCAAAGGGGACCGGATATACATGGCCGAGAACTCGCTGCGATACATCCGCGAGATCGGTGACTTCCCGGTCAAGGCAAGAGCGAACGTTTGGGATGACACCGCGACCGGACAATTTACTGATCTCAAAATCTATGTCGTTCAAACGAACGTGAAAGTCGTCGAGCGGTGCTTGCTGATGGCAACCGACCCTGGCGATCTGGTTCTGGATCCCACCTGCGGTTCCGGCACCACGGCTTATGTCGCCGAGCAATGGGGCCGGCGGTGGATCACGATCGACACATCGCGGGTTGCGCTGGCGTTGGCACGGGCGCGGATCATGGGGGCGCGGTATCCGTTTTATCTGAAAGCCGACAGCCGGGAGGGGCAGTTGAAGGAGGCGGAGGTGTCGCGGACCGAGCCGAGTACCGCTCCCACGCACGACAGCCTGCGGCAGGGATTCGTCTACGAGCGGGTGCCGCACATCACTCTGAAGTCGATCGCCAACAACGCGGAGATCGATGTCATCTGGGAGAAGTTTGAAAGCCAATTGTCAGTGATCCGCGGCCAGTTGTCGGTCGCGACGAAGGCGAAGAGCCTGTTGGAGGAATGGGAGATACCGAGAGACGGGGATTCGAATTGGTCGGCCGAGGCCAAGGGCCTTCACAGCAATTTCTGGGCGCTCCGCATTGGGCGGCAGAAGGAGATCGACGCCTCGATTGCCGCCAAGGCGGAGTTCGAGTTTCTCTACGACAAGCCATATGAGGACAAGAAGAAGGTTCGCGTTGCCGGGCCATTCACAGTTGAGAGCTTGTCCCCGCACCGGGTGATGACGGTGGGCGCGGATGATGAGCTGATCGATCCGCAGCAAGCCGCCCGCCAGGACGGTGATGCGAAAGATTTTGCTCAGATGATCCTGGACAACCTGCGCACCGCCGGCGTGCAGCAAGCGGACAAAAAGGACAAGATCGACTTCACTTCGCTCGCGGGTTGGCCGGGAACGTATATCTGCGCGGTGGGAACGTATGAAGAGAATAGTGAATTGGGAATAGTGAATAGTGAAGTGAACACAAATCCGCCTCCCCTCCCCATCCTCAATTCACAATTCTAAATTCACTATTCAACATTCTCCCCCTCCCCACAGGGCCGGCATCTTCATCGGTCCCGAGTTCGGCACGGCAGGAAGGCAGAACCTCGTGATGGCTGCCCGCGAAGCTGGAGATGCCAACTTCGACGTGCTGATCGCCTGCGCGTTCAACTATGAGGCCCATGCCAGTGAATTCAACAAGCTTGGAAGAATCCCCGTGCTCAAGGCGCGGATGAACGCCGAACTGCACATGGGAACGGAGCTGAAGAACACCGGCAAAGGCAATCTGTTTGTGATCTTCGGCGAGCCGGACATTCAGATCCTCCCGCCCGAAGACGCTCCGGCAAATGCAGACCCGAAAGACTTCGACATGATCCGTGTCCGCATCAATGGCGTGGACGTTTTCCACCCCAACTCCCGCGAAGTTCGCAGCGACGGCGCCGAAGGAATCGCCTGCTGGTTCATCGATACCAACTACAACGAAGAAAGCTTCTTCGTCCGCCAGGCGTACTTCCTCGGCGCGAACGATCCCTACAAGAGCCTGAAGACGACGCTCCGCGCCGAGATCAACGAAGATGCCTGGGCGACGCTGAACAGCGACACGTCAAGGCCGTTCCCAAAGCCGAAGGATGGGAAGATCGCGGTGAAGGTGATCAATCACCTGGGGGATGAGGTGATGAAGGTGTTCCGGGTGGAATGAGGGGAAATATGAAGTTAGGGCCACATCCTCGGTATGGCGCATTTCAGCACTGGCTTTCGGTTCAGACGGACCGGCTGGGGGTTGACGGTGTCTTCTACCGCGTGGCGGGACCCCGGCACACATCTGCGGACGAGATTATCGCTGGGGTCGGCGCATTTCTCGGCGGCGGCCGGTGGAATCCACCAGGAGTGATGAACGTCGTCTATCTCAGCCGAGCACCAGAGACGGCGATGCATGAAGCAAATGAGCATGCCCGCTACTTTGGGACCGCCGTTTGGAGGGGATTTCCGAAGGTGGTTATTGCCATTCGGGTGAAAGCGGATGCCGTTCTTGACCTGACTCAACCAGCGATTGCAGCCGGATTGCCGGAACCGCTCGCCAATCTGATGGCTGAAAATTGGCGAGCCGTTATGGGACGTGGAGATGAGTCGGCGACCCAGGCGCTCGGACGGGCGGTGTTTGACGCCGGTATTCAGGGCCTGCTGGTTCCCTCGAGGCCGGATCCCGCCGGGGTGAATCTTGTTTTGTTCCCTTCCGGCCTGACGGGCAGCCTGGGCATCGAGGTGCTGAACGCCGGGGAGCTTGAGAAACTTGGGAAACAGAAGTAAGATGCTGCATTGCATGCAATATTGCATGTAATCTGTTGGGTAAAATGCCGATAGTCCATGAGCTTGGAGAACGTATGCCTCATACGGTTAAGTCAAAGGGTGCAGCCGCCAAAAGGCAGGTCGCCGGCGGTAAAAAGCACCATTATCCGGTTGGGGGGAAGGCAGCCATTGGTGCAAAGGTAACACCTCTCAGCGGAAAACTTAGAGGTCTCAAGGCCCTTCATCACCGAACGCGGCTCAAGGGGCCGAGATCTTCTGGTCTGTCAGGCCAAGCGCTTCAGATGAAAGGTTTTTGGCACTCAGGTGCTGGCACTGCGACGGCTGTGCACCATGGCAAAATGATCATCCGGCGACAGCACGAGACAACGAAAGCGATGGTCAGTGTCAGCGAAGTTCGAAAATTGGCCGGCGTCTCGCAGGAGGATATGGGGCGGATCACAGGGTATTCGACCCGCTCTGTCGCCGGCTGGGAGGCTGGAAGGCTCCTGAGCGACTCGGCGCGTCAGAAATTGACGGAAACCAAGCGATTGTTCGATGCCCTCGCCGAGATCATGCCGCCGGAGCATCTCGGAGAATGGCTGCGGACGCCCAATGAAGCTTTCGAGGGACAGCCCCCGATTCAGATCGTCGAGCGTGGTGAATCTGACCGGCTCTGGCAGATGATCCATCAAATCGACGCAAACGTCGCGAACTAGGGGCACCGGGGTGGACTTCCGCATCGCCGACACGTTCACCGGCAGCATGGCCCGGTTGACCAACGACGAGCAGAAGCTCGTCAAGACCACTGCATTTGATCTGCAACTGAACCCGGCCACACCGGGCATGCAGTTGCACAAGCTGGATAAGGCGAAAGACAGGAATTTCTGGTCGGTGCGCGTCGGCCGCGACATTCGCCTGATCGTCCACAAAACGGCAGCAAGCCTGCTGCTCTGCTATGTCGGTCATCATGACGACGCGTACGACTGGGCGGAGCGGCGGAAGATCGAGCGGCATCCGACGACCGGAGCGGCGCAGCTCGTTGAAATCCGGGAGCGCGTGCAGGAGGTCGTCATTCCGACTTACACGCACCCGCCAGCCAAACCCGCCAAGCCGCGGGCGCTATTTCTGAGCGTCGCCGACGATCAGTTGCTGAAGTATGGCGTGCCGGCGGAATGGGTCGCGGATGTCAGAGGGGCGACGGAAGACACGATTTTCGATGTCGCCGAGCATCTGCCGCGCGAGGCGGCCGAGGCGCTGCTGGACCTGGCGACTGGGTACACGCCGACGCTGCCGGAGCCAGTCGGCGCGGGTGCCGATCCGTTCGAGCATCCGGCGGCGCAGCAGCGTTTCCGGCTGATGACCGACGTGGCCGAATTGGCGCAGGCCTTGGAGGCGCCGTGGGAGACGTGGTCGATCTTTCTTCATCCGGACCAGAAGAAGCTGGTCCAGCGGCAATTCAGCGGACCCGCGCGGGTCGCCGGCTCGGCGGGGACCGGAAAGACCGTGGTGGCGCTTCACCGCGCCGCCTTCCTGGCCCGGAAATATCCGCAGAACAAGGTGCTGTTGACGACCTTCTCGGATCTGCTGGCGAGTCACCTTCGATCCCGTCTGGCAACCCTGCTGGCGGGCTATCCGGAGATTGCCTCTCGCGTGACAGTCAGCTCAATCGACGATGTCGGCCTCGAAATCTATGCTCAACAGCATGGCAAAGCCGTGATCGCACGTGAAGCGACTATCCGGGACGCGCTCGCAAAGGCGTCAAAAGTTGCGGCGCCGCACCGCTTCTCTGATGCGTTCCTGTGGGCGGAGTGGAACGACGTGGTTGATGCATGGCAGTTGCGCACGCGAGATGCTTATCGCAACGTCGCACGTCTGGGTCGAAAGACGCGCCTGACGGAGAAACAGAGAGATCAGCTCTGGACGATCTTCGAGCAGGTTGAGAACGAGTTGGCCGGCGCGGGCCTTGTGACCATGGCTCAGGTATTTGGGGCGGTAACGCCCAACACAACTGAGAGTTCGGAACAACGACTGTACGACAATATCGTGGTGGATGAGGCGCAGGACGTGAGTGTGGCGCAGTTGCGTTTTCTTGCAGCCCTTGCCGGTGACAAGGCGAATGGGCTCATGTTCGCCGGCGATCTGGGCCAGCGTATTTTTCAGTCGCCGTTTTCCTGGAAATCATTAGGGGTGGACGTGCGTGGCCGTTCGCACACGCTTCGCATCAACTATCGAACATCCAACGAGATTCGGAAACACGCGGATCGCCTGCTGCCCAAGACGGTGACGGACGTGGACGGGATCGCCGATGAACGGGATCGAACGCAGTCGGTGTTCAATGGTCCACCGCCCACTATCGGGATTGCAAAGACAGAAGATGCCGAGATCGACGCCGTGGCAGAGTGGATTTCATCCTGCAAGGCGTCGGGGATTACGCCAGCTCAAATCGCGATCTTCGTTCGCTCCAGCGGACAGAAACAGCGAGCATGGCAATCCGTCAAGCGCTCATCGACCGCCGGCTCCGAGCTGCGGGATATTTCGCCGGATACTGCGGGGCGGATCATGATCGGCACCATGCACGACGCCAAGGGTCTTGAGTTCCGCGCGGTGGCCGTGATGGGCTGCGATGATGGCGTCATCCCTGACGAACATCGCGTGCAAAGTGTGGCGGACGAATCGGAACTCGAGAGCGTGTACGACTCTGAGCGGCAGCTTCTGTACGTCGCCTGCACGCGGGCAAGAGATCGTCTGCTGGTTACCGCAGTGGAGCCGGGTTCTGAATTCCTGACCGACTTGAAGCTGTGAGAGCATCGCAGCATGGCTTTTGTCGCGGAACGTGAACCACAGAGACGAAATCCCCCGCAGGCAGAATCCGGGACGGCGCGACTGGCAAGGTGATGTCTCCGGCCATCACGCCGGGGCAGAGCTTCAGCGCCGCCCCGGATTCGGCGATGGCATGCCTCGCCGTTCAATCGAAACTGGCGTCGCCGTCGTAGTTGCTGGGGTCCCAGAGGGCGGGACTGGCGAGCTCGGCGTCGATCGTTGGGTCGGCGGCCTTATAGAAAAACTTCCAGTTGGGGAGGGAGCGGTGATGGGGCGCGTAGTGGTCGAAGGAATGCATCTTGGGGACGCCGGGGCCCATGTTCTCCAGGACGTGGATTTTTTCTGTTGCGCAGGCGCGAGCGCCGGTTTGAGGAGTGCGGGGAGAAGGTCGGTGGCGGGTTCGAGCGTCTGGTAGTCGATCAGGGCATTCTTGTCAGGCCCTGGTAGCCGGGGGGCTGGTCTTCGCGCTTGAAGACGCAGTAGGCGCGGAGACGACCGGATTTGTCGGTGGCGGTGGTGGTCCAGAGCTTGCCGTGGCGGATGGGCAGGTCGTAATGCCAGTTGAGCGTGGCGCTGTCGCGGACCGCGACCAGCTTGTCGGGATGCAGCGCGAGCAGCTCCGTCCAGAAATGGTCGAAGCGGGCGTCGAAGGGATAAGCGGCGAAGGTAATGTCGTAGCCGGACGGGTCGGCAGGGAGTTGGGGTTTGGTCAGCTTGTTGCGGAGCTTGAGGGCAATCGCCGCTGCGGGAGCGAGGACGGTCGCGGCGGGAATCTTTTTCATCCGCAATGCGGTATTGGCAAAGCCCAGGCAGTTGGTGGTCCAGAAGCTGGCGCGATCCCACTGGCCGAGGGGAATGCGATTTGCGAAGGACTTGCAGATCGGCTCGGCGTTGGTGTTCGCCGTGGTGCTGATGTACAGGTCGACGCCCGGCTGATTATAGAATTCTTCCATCAGCCACAGGGCGTAGCCGCGATAGTCGGGATGACAGACCCAGGCCCGGGCGTTGGCGGCAACCAGTTCTCGGCCGCGAAAACAGTAGAGCGTCGGGAGGCTGCACATCGATCCCACAACCTGGCCGCTGCCGTCCTCCAGCACCCAACCGATGGGCCAGTCGGCGCCCAGCCGCTGGCGAATGGGGTTGTTCAGCCAGAGGCGGGACCACTCCTCGGCCGGCAGCGTGCTCGCCAGGAGCGACGCCTCGAGGCGTTCGATCCGCGGGTAGTCCTCAAGCCGCGCCGGCCGCAGTTGCGGCGGCGAAAGGGGTGCTGGAGTCCTGGCTGTCGGCGCCTGGGAGTCTGCAATCATGTGCTGGTCCGGAAGGAAAGTGGCAGGGCTTTAAGACCGCGTAAGCCGAGGTTATCCCGCCAGACCAGCGGCCCGTCTTCAAGCTCAATTTCGGGAAATCGCCGCAACAGCGTCTCGAAGGCGATATGTCCCTCAAGGCGCGCGAGCGGCGCGCCGAAGCAGAAATGCGCGCCCCATCCGAAAGCCAGATGTCGATTGTCGGGACGATCGAAGTCGAGCCGGTCGGGATCGGGGAAGCGGTTCGGGTCGCGGTTGCCCGCGGCCATGACAGCGATCACCGCCTGGCGTTTGGCGATTTTCTTGCCGCCCAGCACCACGTCGTCGGGCGCCAGGCGGGCGGTGTGCTGGCTGGGGCTCTCGTAGCGCAACAACTCTTCGACCGCGGTGGGCATGATCTGCGGCTCCGAGCGGAGCCGTCGCATCTGATCGGGATTGCGCACCAGCGTGAGAATGCCGTTGGTGATGAGATTGGTGGTCGTTTCCAGGCCGCCGACCATGGTGACAATGCAGTTGGCGACGATCTCATCGTCGGTCAGGCGGTCACCATCCAGCTCGGCAATCATGAACTCGCGCAGCAGGCCCTCCCGCGGATGAATGCGCTGGTCCTTGATCGCCTGGTGAAAATACGCGCTGAGGTTTTCCACTGCCGCCAGCACACCGGGAAGGCGGTCGGGGTTGTGCTGGAAGTTGCCGAGCATCTCCGCGAAGGTCACGGACCAGTTCTTGAGTTTGAGGTGGTCCTCGACGGGCACGCCGAGGAGCTCGGCGGTCACGATCGCCGGCAGCGGCTCGGCGAAGTCCGCGAGCAGCTCCATCCGGCCGGAGCCGCGGGCGATCACGTCGTCGATCAGTTTCGTCGCGATCTGCTGGATGTGATCCCGCAGCAGGCGAACGTGCGCGGGCGTGAACGACAGCCCGGCAAGCCTGCGCAATCGCGTGTGCGACGGGGCGTCCATGAAGAGCATCTGCTTGACCATCAGCTTGGCGACCGGCGCGACCTCCGGCGCGCCGAGCGCTTCGAAGAAAGCGGGCGTGGGCGTGCGATCGGCGGAGTAGCGCTGCAGAACGGTGATGACGTCCTCGTATCGCGTCACGATCCAGGCGTGAAGATACGGATCCCAGTGCACCGGGTCGTGCTCGCGCAGCCGGCGGTACAGGGGATATGGGTCGGCCAGCACCTCCGGATCGAGCAGGTGATACAGGCTCAGCGGCGGTTCAGCCGTTTGCGGCGGAACGGATGTTACGGACGACTCCATGAGATGCCTTTTCCTTCACGCGGACTTCAATACCTTGCGCGATCGCGCCTGTCAATCTCCCAGCTTCCGCGCGAATCCATGAAGAGGGAACCCGAATCTGCACGAATGGCGCACGAATCTTCACGAATAGACGCGGGGAAATCGGCTTCGTGAAGATTCGTGCGAAATTCGTGTCAATTCGTGTTCTGTATTTTTCGGTCGCCCCGGAGCCGGCTTACTCGCACACGCTCATTTAGCTCCGGAAATTTTCTCCACTTCCGCCGAGAGCGCGGCAATTGTCGGCGCGCCGAAGAGTTGCCGCAGGTTCAACTTGACGCCGAAGGTGTCGCGAATTCGCGCCACGAGCTGCACGCCCAGCATCGAGTGGCCGCCGGCCATGAAGAAGTTTTCTTCACGCGAAACGGACGTTTGGCCCAGGAGAGCCGCCACCATGGTCGCGATTCGTTGTTCCAATTCCGAAGCGGGCGCGGGCACAGGCGAAGCGGTGTTCGCTCTCGGAAGAAGGTCTTCCATTTTGGGCGGCGGCAGCGCCGATTTGTCGAGCTTGCCGTTGGGGGTCATGGGCAATGCGTCGATCGTCATGAACGTTGCCGGGATCATGTAGTCGGGCAGCCGGGCGGCGAGAAATGCGCAGATCGACGGCTGACACGCGGGCGCCTGGCGCCATAACAACATATGCCACCAGCTTCGGGCCCAGTTCCGCGTCGTCTTGAACCGTCACCGCGCTGGCCTCGACGCCGAGGAAACGATCGAGGCACGCGACAATCTCGCCGAGCTCGATGCGATAGCCGCGAATCTTCACCTGATCGTCGAGCCGGCCGAGGAATGCGATTTCGCCAGTGGCGGTCCATCGCGCGCGGTCGCCGGTGCGGTAGAGACGCAGGGACGGGCCTGCAGCAGGCGAGTAATTGACGAATCGGCTGGAAGTGAGTTGCGGATTATTGCGATAACCGCGGCCGACGAGCGCGCCGGCGAGGCAAAGCTCGCCGGGTTGACCATCTGCCACCGGACGCATCGACTCGTCCAGGATCAGCACCGTGGTGTTGCGGATCGGCCGGCCGATGGACGGCGGCCCGTCAACCGCCTCGTTTGCATCGACCGTTCCCGAGGTTGCAACGACGGTGCATTCGGTGGGTCCGTAGTTGTTAACGAGAGTGAAAGGCAAGCCCGCGCGGGCGGCGGTGCAGCGTATCGGCGCCGGTCAGCAACGTCCGCAGCGCGGTGTTGGCGGGCCACTCGGAATGGAGAAGCTGCTCAGCGAGAACCGTGGGCACAAAGCTGATGGTGATCTGCTCGGCGACGATCCAGTCGCGCAGCCCCTGCGGCGAGCGCCGCGTGATTTCATCGGCGAAATGGAGGCTCGCGCCGCCAGTCAGTGCCGGCCAGATTTCCCAGACGGCCGCGTCAAAGCCGAGTCCGGCAACCTGGCTGGCGCGATCGGCGGGCGTGACGTGAAACGCGGCCTGATGCCAGTCGATCAGGTTGAGCAAATTTGCATGCGTGAGCTCGACGCCTTTCGGCGTTCCAGTGGAGCCAGAGGTATAGATGACGTACGCCAGGCTCTCCGACGGCGTCGCTTCGTCGTGAAAACCGCCGACGGAAGTTTCGAGATTGATCTCGTCGAGGTCGATGATTCGGCAGGGGCAGTTGGTCCATCCCATCGCCTTGCGGCGGTGCGTGAGCAGGACCGGCGCGCCCGAATCGCCAAGGATAAACGCGGCGCGATCCGCTGGCGTCGAGGAATCCAGCGGCAGGTACGCGGCGCCGGCCTTGAACGCCGCCAGCGCGGCCACCACGAATTGCGGCGAGCGCTCCAAAAACAATCCCACGCATGCACCTGGCTCGACACCCGCGGTCCGGAGATAAGCTGCCAGCCGTGCGGACTCTTGATCCAATTCGGCAAACGTAAGCCGAGTGATTCCGTCGGTGACGGCAACGCGATCCGGTGTCAATGCAGAGTGCGCCGCGATCCGCGCAGCGACTGAAGCGCCAGCGCCCGCGGCATCGGGACGGCGGGCCTCGCAGACTCCAACCTCATTAAGAACGCTCGACTGCATCTTTCTTTCTCCTTGGACGTGGCCTCGTTCACGAGGCGCTTGGCATCAGCTTCTGTTTGCCATCGACATGTGCGGCCGCGGGCGCAAGTCTTCTCACCCGGCCTGCGGCGGCATCGAGCAGTTCGTCGAAGAGTTGCACCCAGCGGTCGACGACCGGCTCGACTTCGAACATTTCCCGCACGCGTTTCAGCCCGGCCCGGCCGAGGGCGGCGCGGTCGGACGGCGAAAGCGCGGCCATCCGGGCCATCGCGGCAGCGAATGCGTCCGGTTCGCCCGGCGGAGTCATATACCCGTTTACGCCCTCAATGACTACCTCGGTATTTCCGGAAACGTTGGTGGCAACAATCGGAAGAGCGGCGGCGCACGCCTGCAGGAGCACCAATGGCAGGCCTTCCATGTCGGAAGAGAGGACAAAGGCATCCGCCGCGCTCATCAGATCGGGAATATCCTTGCGAAGTCCCAGAAAGCGGACACGGCTGCCAATCCCCAGTTCGGCGGCCATCGCGATCAGCGAGTCCCTGAGGGTGCCGACGCCGCAGATCAGCAATGTGCTGGGCCCGCCGGCGAGCTTCGCGAAGGCGCGGAGCATCGTGGGATACGCCTTTTGCAGCTCGAGCCGTCCCGCGGCGAGCCAGACGAAGTCGTTATCGATTCCCATCTCGGTTCGCACGCGCCGCCGCGCTTCGGGATTGGCAAAGAACCGCCGGCAGTCGATTCCGTTGGGCACCACCATCATCTTCGATGCCGGGACTGCGCGCCTGCGGATGCAATAATCCGCCGCGGCATGGCAGATGGCGGTGGTGCGGTCGGCAAGTCCATCGGTGAACCGATGCACGACCTCGAAGAACGCGGTGTAATCATGCTCCTCGCCGGCCATGGTGAGATTGTGCAGCGTGCAGACCAGCACCGGAAAAGGAGCGATGAGCCGTGCGGCCCTGGCGATGATGTTGGCATGCACCATATGGCTGTGCACAACATCGGGGCGGAAGCTTCGGATCAGCCGGGCAAGCCGGAAAAGGCCGCGCGGATCAGCCACTCCGCGACGCATGCCAAGATGCGCTACTGGGATATTGCGTTCGGAGAAGCCCGGGGGCATCGTGCCCGGCGGCAACAGCGAAACGACCAGCGTCTTCCAGCCGCGCGCCTGGAATTCGCACGCCAGTTGCAGCACCTGCTCCTCGGCGCCGCCTCCCATCGCCATCGCGGTGGAGAGTAGCAGGATGCGTCGCGGCTCGACTGAGCCGCGCACTTTGGATGCCGCTGGCGCTGGGACCTGGATCGTCATGGAGGCTCTCAGATGCAATCGTCTTTCGATGAATCGCGACGGGCCAACCCCGTCGGCGAATGTATGAGCCGCTCGCGCGGCATTCAAGAAAAACCCGGCGGCTCTCTGATTTATTAATGCAAGGTCAGGCTGAACCTTCCGCCTGCAACGCATATCTGGTCCGATGGCGGGCCATGCGCTGATAACCAGCGTGAAACGTGCCATACAACTGCAGGTCGGAGCGGTACGTCCGGCATTGCTTTTCGATCGGTTCGTCGCCTTCGGGCATGAAACGCCCGATCTGCATCGCGGCCTGCGATGACATGTTCAGCGGAAGCGCGGTTTTCTTCGGCTCCACCGTGAAACCGCATCGAAGCCCGGCATCGACGCACCATCGCTCGATCTGCGTGGAGTGGGCGCCGTTGGGGTAGGCGATTGCCACCGGGCGAATGCCGGTCATCGATTCAATCGCTTCCTGCGCGGCAAGGATCTGCTCGCGTCCTTCACGGGGTGAATAGTTGGTGAGGATCGCGTGATTTGACGTGTGATTGCCCAGACGAACGTGTCGATTCCTTGCAAACTCCCGCAGTTCCTCCGGCGTGAAGGATCGATCGAGATCGCCGCGGGGGACAAATGCATCCGCTCCGTGACGGCGCAGCAGTTCCTCTTCGATTTGCCCGGTGGTCATGGACTTGAGCGCTCTCCCGTCGCGCACGATCGCGTCTTCGCTCATGCCCAGCGCCGCGCTTTCCCGCCAGTGCACGTCCCACCAGAAGCATTTGCCGCGCAAAACGTTTTCGGTGGTGATGAAGAACGTCGCCGGGACCGCAATCTCCTCGAGAATCGGCAGCGCGCGGGTGTTGTTAAAATAGCCGTCGTCGAAACTGATCAACGCATATTTGCCGCCGGCATCCACGCCGGCCAGCAAGTGTTCCGGCGTGATGAAGCGATACCCCTGGGCCCGGTAATATTCGATGAACCGGCGAAACTGCGCGACAGTCGTTCGCTGCAGCGGATGAACCAGATTCTGCCGCAACTCATTTTCGTCGACGAACAGCGAATGGAACAGAAAACAAAGGACGGCGCTTCGCTCGCGAAAGAGCGACAGATACGCATTGGCCGTTGCCGCGTCAGTCGTTCGGATCAATCGCCGCACCGAGCCGAGCATGGTCAATTACTCCAGATCCCCGGCAAGCTGCCCCTCGGGGTCTTCGGCGAATTGTGCATTGCGATTCTCGCGAGCGATTGCGCACCGTTGGTACAAGGACAAGGTTCGGTCGATCATCCGGTCCATCGAGAACAGGCCAATGCGCTCTTTGGAGGCGCTGCCCATCCGCTGGATCATTTCCGGATCGGACGCCAACGCCACCAGGGCGCCGGCAAGCGCCTCGCGGTCGTCGGTGGGGACGATCATCCCGTTGTCACCTTCCTTGACCAGGAGTTCGACGCCGCCGGTGCTGGTGGAAACGATCGGAAGGCCGGCGGCCATCGCCTCGAGTGCCACGTATGGCATCCCTTCCATCCGGCTGGAGATTGCGAACAGATCAAACGCCGGGAGGAACCTTCGCGCGTCCACCTCGCCCATGAACGCCACGTTCTCCGCGACGCCAAGTCGAACCGCCAGGTCCTCCAGCGATTTCTTCAACGGGCCGTCGCCGATGAGCACGACGCGAAGGCGCGGCGCGGTCCGCACGGCGATGGCGAGCGCTTCGAGCATGACGTCGGGCGCCTTGTTTTGGACGAGACGGCCCACCCATCCGATGATGATTTCCTTCGCGCCCATCCCGCAGTTGCGGCGAGCCTCATCGCGCGGCGGAAGCTCCATCGGGCCCACGCCGTTGGGGATCATTGTGAGCCGCGACTTCCCAAGCCGCGCCGACGCGGCGACTCGCGCTTCTTCGGGAGACACCGTGATGATGCCCGTCGAAAACTGCGCCAGCACAAGCTCGGCAAGATGATAAACGCCGCGCTTGATCGCAGAAATGTCGGGCGCCATCAAGATCAGCGCGTGGGGCGTATAGAGGGTCGGCACTCCCAGCCCGATCGACGCCAGCCGGGCCACCGCGCCTCCCTTGGAACTGTGCCCATGAATGATGTCGAACGGACCGTTTTGGCGAAGATAGCGGCGAAGCGCCACGGCCGCGGAAATGTCCTTCACGTGTATGCTGCGCTGCATCGCCAAAGATACGTGATTCAACCCGGGCATCCGCCACATGCGGTGGCGAAACCACGTGTCCGCCCGCACCGGTGAATAAAGCAGGTGGACGTCACATCCCCGGGCGATCAGTCCCTCGGCCAGATCCAGGACATGACGCCCGGTTCCCTTGGACGTAGCTTCGGTGACAAGCACCACGCGCAATGACGGTTTGCGAGCGGATGGGCGCAGGCGTTGCGCATTGCGATAGGCGGTAGCAGCAGCGGGTTCCAATGCATTTTCTCCTGAGTGCAGCTTAGGCGCTTTGAGGCAATCGTCGCAAGCGCATTCCGCTCAGGAAAACGCCGACATAAGCAAGCAGCGCGACGCGACAAACGGCCTCCGGGAAGCAGCGTCGATCACCATCTTTTGGCGAGATTCTGCTCCATCAACTTCCGCCACACCGCGAGGGGGTTTCGACATTTACTTGTTGAAGGTGAACTCTTTATGACTGTCGCCTCGGCGTTGCCAGAGGCTAATGCATGGCTGCAATAGATTGACATTCAAGCGGGCTTGGCCGCAACTATTTCGCACCGTTTTGCGTTGGCGTTCTCGAATGACCATTGGCGAATGGGGTAATCTGGCCATGCCAAATGGGGAAGTGCAAAAGCTTTAAGGGGCGAGAGAAAGCTCTTACCTCACCCGCCGAGACTATCTAGTTTAAAGCGCGCTTAATCCGGGGTCTCACGCCTATCATCCTGCCGATGGATGTGAGCCGCGCGGACGTCGCGATCGTCGGAGCCGGCCCGATTGGGCTGGAGATGGCCGTTGCGCTCAAACGGGCCGGGATCGACTATGTGCACTTTGACGCACGCCAGATCGGGTACACCATTTCGTGGTTCGCGCCGCAGACGCGATTCTTCAGCTCCAACGAACGGATCGCGATTGCTGGAGTGCCATTGGAGACGCCGGACCAGTCGAAGGCGACGCGCGAGCAGTACCTTGCGTATCTTCGCTCGGTCGTGAGGCAATTCGATCTGCGGGTGCGGACGTACGAGCCTGTCGTTGGGATCGATCGCCACGACGGCGGCGGCTTTTCCATCACGACGCGTCCGAAGAGTGGAGAACGGCGCTGCCGTGCCAACCGGCTGATTCTGGTCACCGGCGGGACGGATCGCCCGCGGCGGCTGCAAATCGAGGGGGAAGATCTGCCGCACGTCAGCCACTATTTTCGCGATCCCCACGAATATTTCGGCCGGCGGCTGATGATCGTCGGTGGCAAGAATTCGGCAATCGAAGCCGCCTTGCGCTGCCATCACGCCGGGGCGAAGGTGGTGCTCAGCTATCGACGCGCCGAACTGGATTGGCGCAGCATCAAGTATTGGCTGACTCCGGAAATCGCCTCCCTCATCGCCAGCGGACGCATCGAGGCCCATTTCGGAACGTTGCCGGTGAAGATTACGGAAAATGAAGTGGTGCTTGAGAGGGAAGGCACTGGGGGGGAAGGCACTGGGGGGGAAGGCACGGAGGCACGGAGGCACCAAGGCACGAAGGGTGAGGAAGGAGAGGGAGGGGAGGGAGGGGAAGGCGCGAGTTCTTCGTCGACTGTGAATTACTCTACCGCTCGGGCGGCGGTGCAGGCGGATTTTGTGCTGCTGCTGGTGGGGTATGAGGCAGACGTGTCGCTGCTGAAGCTTGCGGGGGTCGAATTGCTCGGTGAATGCCGGGCGCCGCGCTACGATCTTCGCACCATGGAGACGAACGTGCCGGGGCTTTATGTCGCCGGCACGGCGACTGGCGGGACGCAGGATAAGTACGCGCTGTTCATCGAGAATTGTCACGTGCATGTCGAGCGGATCATGGCCGCGTTGACGGGCGCCGCCCCGCCCGAAGCTCCCGCGCCGCTCGACCGGCCGGAAAGCTGAATTCAATCGTAGAGCCGCGCTCGCACGCGCCGCCTTACGGTCTCGTTCCTCAGCGACCAACCCCACCCCGGCCGAAGCACTGGGCGTTTATGCGGCATGATCACCAACAGCGACGGGGCGATCAGGCTCAGTTCCTGCGCGACCACCGGCAACCGCGATGCTTCGCATAAGTGCAGCGCAAAACTGCAGACGATCAAGCTGTATTCGCGTCCGCGCAACCCGCCGGCAGCGATCTGGGCGAAGGTCAGTCGCTCCGCGACGTCGCCGGTCCGCCTGGCGTATGCACGAAACGTAAAAGGATCGATCCCCGCGACGCGTCCCGCTCCAAGCTCCCGCAACGCCAGGGTCACTTCCCCGCTGCCGGCGGCAAGGTCGAGAACGCTGGTCAGATCGAGCCGCCACTCCGGCACGACCTGCGCGAGCAGTTGGCCGATCGCTTCCTCGTGGGGATTGCGATAATCGTCCCCCTCATTTTGATAAAACGCATTGACGCCCACCGACTCATAACGCGAGCGGATGGAGTTCTTTGTTTTGGGGATAGATTGCCGCATGGATTGGATCATCATACGAATGAAACTTTTGCATTCCCGCTGGCATCCAATGCTAAGATGTTCGCCATGAGACCAGAACAGATTTTCAACGTGATCGATCAGAATGGGAAGGACCATCCCCTCTCCTATTCGTTTGTTCCCATTGACGTGCTGCCGATTTTTGCGACTGAAGCGAGGGACCGGGAGCAGGTGGACGAGTACAACCTCTGGGACGGCCGCCGGGTCCGAGTCATCGGCGAGCGCCGATACGAAACGATGGACGGAAGATTGCAATTGACCGCAACCGGATGGTGTCCGACGGACGGTTGCCGGTAGTTTCCGCGAGGCGTGCCGAATTTCCGGGGAGTGTGTTCTTCCACCAAGTCGCTCACACGGGCGGGACGCCCGAGCCACGATTGCGTTTCCTGTTTCGCTGATACAGGCGCCAGGCGATCCAGATCGCAAGGGCCCAGGGCGCGACGAAGCAGAAGCCGACGACGACCATCTGCGCGCTCCATCGCAGGCCTTCGCCGCTGACGGCCAGGCCGTGACGGATGGCGTCCCATGTCGTCTCTTCGCCGCCGAGGCTGGCTGACGTGTCGGCAAGCGTTACTTCGAGCCGGCCGTGCGCGAGCTTGCCCTGGTCGGCTTGCGGGTTTTTCGCCACTTGCTTCACCCGGCGATGGCCCCAGCTTTCGATCCGCTCGCTCAATGCTCCCGCCTTGTCGAGCGGCACTTCAACGATCACGTGTGCCAGCGACCGGCCGTTGGGGTCCTGGGAAATGTCCTTGTCGATCTCGCGCCCGCCGTCTTCGCCGACGAGGGCAAGCAGATCATCAACCGACTTCTGCACGTCCGGCACTTCCACGCCGAGCGTCGTCGTCTCACGCGCGGGGAGCACCTCGGCACTCTGCAGCGCCAGCTCGAAGTGCAATTTGCTTTCAAGCGTGTTGGCCGTGTCCTGGGAGCGGGTGATGTTGCGGGAGACGATTTCGCCCACCTTGTCGAAGGCCGCGTCGATGGGAAGACGGGCGGTGCGGGAGATGTCGAAAACGATCGTCGCGCTCTTGTTGGCCGGGTCCTGCTGGTTGAGCTGCGAAGCGATGATGCGGGCATCGGCGGCGCGGAGCGCGTCGAGGATCGTGCTGAATGCGGCCGGCACGTCGAGCGAGGCAAGCTGCAACGACTCGCTCTGCCGGGCCTGCACGCCCGCCAGGGAGACCACCTGCACCACCAGGCCGCGCTTGGCGTTGGTCACGTTCTGCGTGTCGGGGTTTTCGTTGCTTTCCTGGCTGAGCAACTCCCCGCTGCCGCGCAGCGCCGTCAGGAGGGCGTCGGCTTTGTCCGTCGGGGCGTCGAGCGTGATCGAGCCGCTCGATTGCTCGGGACGCGAGCGGTTGAGATTCGAAGCGACGACGCGAGCGCCCGCCTTGGAGACCTGGTCGAGAATCGCCGTGTAGGTCTCTTCGACATTATTCGCCGCGAGCGTCAGCGTGGTCGTCCGGCGCGGCGCGATGTTCGCGAGGTTGTAGATCGTCAGCGACAGCGTGACGCTCTCGCGCTTCACCTTCGACGCATCCAGCGGAGCGGCCGACCCGCCCTGATCGCTCTGGCTGCGCTGGCGTTGGAAGTTGGCGACGCGCCCTTCGAGCTGCCGGATCCGCCCGATCACCGCCTCGGCGGCATCCGGCGGGAGCTGCGCCTTGAGCGTGGCGCCAAACTGCCCGGCTTCATACTGCTTCAGCTCAGACGCGATGATCCGTCCCTTGGCGCTATCGATCGCCTCACGGGCTGCGTTGTACGCCTCCTCCACCTTCTCGGTTTCCAGCGCCATCGTCACCTGCTCGGTGATCGAGCTGAACGCGGCCGACTTGATGTCGCGCTCCATCAGCGTGATCGTGAGCGTGGAGAGCGAGATCAAATTGTTGTCGTAGCGCAATTCCCCTTCGACGTGTTCGATCTTCTCGCGCCAGACGCCGAGCTGCTTCTCCGCTTCGAGCAGATCTTTCACGGGTCCCTTGCCGTTCTTGATGATGTCCAGGAGCCGCTCTTCCATCGCCCGTGCCGCGCGGAGTTCGCTCTCCAGATCGGTGTATTGCTTGGTGATGTCCTGCGCGTTGATCTTCTGGCTCATCAGGTCGCCGATGCCGCGCAGCTTGAGCACGAGCGTATCCAGATGCTCCGGCGGGATCCGCAGGATCACCGTCCCCTTCACCTTCCCATTGGCCAGTTTGTCCGAATCCGTCGTGGAAACGAATCCGCCTTCCTCGGCGACGATCTTGCCAATCGTCATGACTGTTGAGTCGAAGCTGTCGATCTCGAAGGTCATTTCGCCCTCGCGCACGATCTTGCGGGAGGCGACGGTGTTTTCGTCGGGCGCGGCCGGCGAATTGGGCGCAGCCTCAAGCGATCTCGCACCATCCGCAGCACTTTGGGGGGCCTCGTCGCGTTCTTTGGCCCGAGCCGCAGCATCGCCCGAAGTCGCCTGGGTTAGTTGCTCGTGTGTCTGCTTCTTGACGGCGCCAGGCGAAGGCGGCGTGTTGTCAGTGCCCAGTTGTTGCGGCGCGACGCTTTCTCCAGGGGCTGCCGTCGCGGCTCGGGGGGCCGTTATCGGCGCGACGGGAGAGGGGGGAGGAGTTGCAGAAGAAGCAGATGGGCCGTCACTGGTTGGAAGGAGAATCGAGTCATAGGCATCCACCGGGCCGTTGTGGGGGTCAGCCGCAGGCTTGTCCCCAGACTGCCGCCCGCCGGTGCGGTCCAACTCAACGTGGCCGTCTCCATACAAGACATTTTCTCCTTGATGGCTTGGCGAAGGAGTTTCTCTTTTCCCGGCGGCATCGAAGTACGCAGTTCCGGCGGTGACAGACGTGGCACCACGGTACGAATTCTGTCCCGATAACGAGAGAGTCGCGTCTTTTCCGTTCGAGCTTGCGTTCGAATACGCCCTACCCAGTCGTTGTGGAACAGCAAGGGTATCTGAGATTCCCGCGCTGAGTTGGGCCTCTTTGAGCGTGACAGACCTGCCCCGCAGGGTGAAGCCGCCGTTCGAATCCGAGGAGGGCAATAGCTTCGCACTCACGGCTTCTGGTGGCGACATCGCCAACGTTGGCGAGCTGTGCTCCAATCGCCCGATATTCTGCTGCGCGTAGTATCCAACGCTCCCGAGCAGTATCGACGCTGCGACCCCAATCGCCGCCCGGCGAACCATTGGATGCAGCGTTCGGTGCGTCGTCTTCTCACGAAAACCCGCGATCATTCGATCCTCGAAATCACCATCGGGAGCCGTCGGGTCGAACAGCGCGTGGAGCGAATCGTCCATCGCCCTGGCGTCGACCATGGCCGCGCCGCAATCCGGGCAGTTGGCGATGTGGGACTCAACCCGCTCTCGCTCCGCATCGCCCAGGCCGTCGGCGAGGTAGATCGGAATGTCGTCGAGCACGTGTGATTCGGTGTCTGCGGTATTTGTCGTGTTCATGGCGTTTGCTCTCTTCCGCAAGCGTCACCTTTATCAGTGGTGAACGGCCTCTGGTCCCTTCTCCCGGTACTCCGGGAGACGGTGAGGATGAGGGTAATTTCGAGCGCCGGATGCATTCGACGTTCGAAATCACACTCACCCCGGCCCTCTCCCGGCGGGCTTGGGCGCCTGCATCTGCTCGCGGAGCCTGGCCATCCCTCGATTCAGCAGGCCGCGCAGCGAACCGTTGGTCAGGCCCAGTTGCCGGCTAATGGTTTCGTAGTCGGCTCCGGCGATGTACCGCAACGTCAGCGGCAGGCGATACTCCTCCGGCAGCGCGCGCAGCACCTCCAGCACCTGCCGGCGAGATTCCTCCTGCTCGGCTTCCAGTTCCGGGCCAGGCGCGCGATCGGGAATGTCTTGTGCCGCCTGGAGATTCATGCGGACACCGAAGCGTTTCTTTCGCCAATCGCGCCGGTTGGCGTCGATCGCAACCGTTTTTGCCAGCGTCATCATCCAGGCACGGAAGCCCGACGGATCGGTCACTTGTCCGATGGACTTCCAGGCGACCAGCAGCGTCTCCTGCACGAGGTCCTCAGCACGGTGGACGTTGCCGGTTTCCAGGTAGAGCCGCGAGAAGAGAAGGCGCGCGGTCCGCCGCACGAGTTTCTCGAATGCGGCCCGGTCGCGTTGTTGCGCCCTGCGAACCAGCGCCTCGTCGGTTTCATCCACTCGTCACTCCCGTCAGAAGAGAGAACGTTCTTTGGACGCGCGGCGCGCGCGAAAAGTTGTGTAAAAATGCAGCGGGGATTTTAAGGTGCAGAGGGGGCAAAGAAGCCGCGGATGTACATCCGCGGCTCCGGGCGGATTGCGCTGCATTAGGAGCAATGGTCCGTGGAAATGCGGAAGCGTTCCGCGTTCCCCGTTCTCAGATGCGCGAAAGCGTTCCGCGTTCTCAGATCCCTGAAATCCTTCCTGTCGAATCTCCAAACCGCGAAAGTCCGTTCACTCCCAGGCGATCCGCCAGGCTCAGATAGAGGTTTGCCATGGGCGTCCCGCCAAAGTTGACGCAGCGGCCCGGCGTGAGCGTTCCGCCAGCGGCGCCGGCGAGGATGATCGGGAGGTTGGTGTGGGTGTGGCGATCGCCGTCGGAGTTGCCCGAGCCGTAGAGAATCATCGAGTTGTGAAGGATGGAATTGCCGTCGATGTCCTTTGTCTGATCCAGCTTGGCGAGGAACGCGGCAAATTGCTTCATGTAGAAAAGGTCGATCTGGGCGACCTTGTCGATCATGTCCTGCTGGCCGTGATGATGGGAGAGATAGTGATGCCCTTCGGGGATGCCGATCTCGGCGAAGGCGCGGTTGCTCCCTTCGTTGGCCATGAGGAACGTCGCGACGCGGGTGGAGTCGGTCTGAAAAGCCAGGTGCATCATGCTGAACATGAGCCCGATGTGCTCCTGAAACTGAGCGGGGATGCCGTCGGGGGTGGGGACATTGGGATCGATCGTGTCGCCGTGCCGTTCGGCGCTTTCGATGCGTTTTTCGATTTCGCGTACGCCGGTGAGATATTCGTCGAGCTTTTGCTGGTCGCGGTTGCCGAGCTGGTTGTCAAGGCTCTGGGCATCGTCGGTGATGAAATCGAGGATCGACTTTTCCTGCTGCTGGCGAAGCTTGAAGTTGGATCTTCGCTCGCCCGGGCCGCCCGATCCGAAGAGGCGTTCAAAGACGAGGCGCGGGTTGCATTCGGGAGAGACAGGAGTGGTCGGCGACTGCCAGGAGAGGTTGTACTGGTAGGCGCAGGAATAACCCGAGTCGCAGTTGCCGGACTTTCGGACGGCATCGCAGGTGAGCTCGAGCGAGGGAAATCGGGTGGCTTGCCCGACATGATTGGCGATGACCTGATCGATGGAGACGCCGGCGTGAATATCGGCGCCGGCGGTCTTCTTCACGCGGACGCTGGTGAGGAAGGTGCCGCTGGCCCGGGCATGATCTCCCGCTCCGTCGGGGCCGGCGAGGGCATTGACCTGATCCAATCCTTCAAAGACCTGCAGTTGGTTCTTCAATTGCTCCAGCGGCTGCATCGTCGGGGCCAGCTCCAGCGCGCCTTCTCCCGCGGGCCGCCATTTGGCGGGGATGGCGCCGTTGGGAAAGTAGACGACGCCCATTCGCAGCGGCGCCCCGGTGGCGGTCGTCGCAAGTCCCGCCGGCGCCGGCGCAGCGGCGGCCGCGGCGCCGGCGCGAGGGATCAACGACTCAAACGCAGGCAGCGCGATGCACGCGCCAACTCCCTGAAGAAACCGCCGCCGGGTCAAGTCTGGGCGGCGTTGGATGTGCTGTCTTGGTTTCGTTATCGACTCACGATTCATGGTCGCACCTCTAATTGCACCCGCGGCTCTGTTGCGACGGCCGGCTGCGTGGCCGTGGCGTCGGTGGCCGGATGATTGCGTCTTTCCTGGAACGGCACCGAATCAATGATGCCGGCCAGCAACGCCGACGACTGGCCGTTGGCGCGCACGATCTTGTCCACGATCCGGTCAACGGCCTCGACATCGTAGTATTCCAGCCCGCGTCCCAGCGCATAAGTCAACATTTTTTCCGTGAGGCAGCGGTAGAAGTCCGTCCGGTGATTGTTTTCCACGATTTTCTTCAGATCCCGGATATCGTGGAACGATTCGCCGGTGGTCAATTGACCCGACGCGTCGATCGGCTGGCCGCGCTCATGCTCCCGCCACATTCCCATCGCGTTGAAGTTTTCCAGCGAGAGACCGATCGGGTCCATCCGCGAATGGCACGAGGCACAGAGCGGCTTGCTGCGATGCATCTGCAGCACTTCACGGAAGGTCGGCTGGCGACCATTGATGGCCTGCTCGGATTGCTCGAGCGCGGGAATGTTCGGCGGCGGAGCAGGGGTCGGCATGCCCAGAATATTGTCGAGGATGAATTGTCCGCGTTTGACTGGAGACGTGCGGGTCGGGTTGGACGTGACGATCAGGAACGAACCCATCGTCAATACGCCTCCGCGGGGACTATCCGCGGGAAGCTCTACGAGGCGCATCTCATCACCGGCGACATCAGGAATGTTATACAGCTTGGCGAGCCGCTCGTTGAGAAACGTGTAATTGCAGTCAATCAGTTCCACTAACGGCCGATTCTCGTGCAGAATGCGGGAAAACATGCGCTCGGGCTCTTCCCGCAGCGCCTGGCGCAACGGGGGCTCGAGCCTGATCCTCGGCTTCCCCAGTCGCGCGTTTCCGTTGAATTGGGGGTCATTGCCGGCAGCGCTGCTCATTGCGTCCCGGGCAAGCACGATCCGGGCATTGATGGGCACGCTGTCGACGTCGCGCAATTGCAGCCATTGGCCGGCGAAATTGTGCACCAGCGCCTCGGACCGAGGGTCGCGGATCATGCGATCGACCTGCGCGTGCAGGTTCTTCCGCAGCTCGCCGCGCGAAGCGAGGTCAAACAGCTGCTCGTCCGGCATGCTGGACCAGAGAAAATACGAGAGCCGGGAGGCGAGCGAGTATTCGTCCACCGGCGAGTAAGGTTCGCCGGCATTTCTCATGGCGCTTTCTTCGACGCGAAACAAAAATCGCGGCGACGCCAGCACGGCGGTCATCGCTTCGGCAACTCCCTGCTCAAATGTTTTGCCCGGCTGGCGGTACACGCGCTGCGCGATCTCGACGAGCCGATCCAAAACCTCCGCGCTGGCCGGACGACGGAAGGCCTTGCGCGTGAAGGCGTCCAGCACCTCGCGTGCATACTGTTCTCGCTGCGGCTCGGAGGCCGGCGCCTCGTCCCGCGGGAAGAACCGGTGATAGCTCTCGGCGGGTACCCAGAACTTCTCGTCCAACGGCCCTTCGATCTGCACGGACTCAATCCGAAGGTGAATGTTGGAGCGCTTGTTGTCTGGAGACGCAAGCGGATGCAACTCAAAGCTCAGCGAGTGATCGCCCGGCTGCCATTGTTGGGCAAGGGTGGCGGTGATGTTCTTCCCCTCCGCCCAGGCGAGCTCCTGCTGCCAAAGTTCTTTTTCGCCCGACTTGAAAACCAATCTGCATTTGCCGGGATCGAAATCGAACTCCCCGTTGACATGCACGTGCAGATGGAGCAGATAATCCCCGGGTTGCGTGACGGTGAAGCTGGCCGAAACCGCGGCCTCATCGGCGAAACTCAAATGGCCGCCGTTGATCGACCGGTCGCTGCTGTGGAAAGCGTCGCTCCAGATTGTCTGTTCCTGCGGTTTGCGCGCGGAAGCGGGCACGCCCTGAGCGACAACCGTCTGCGCGGCCTGCATGTATTTTTCGAGCAGAAGCGGCGAAACGCTCAAGGCGTCGCCGATGGTGTCAAAGCCGTAGCCGGTGTCATCAGGAGGAAATTCCTCGGTGGTGTTGAAATCGACGCCCAGCAGGTCCGAGATCGTGTGTCGGTACTCCACGCGATTGAGCCGGCGGATCGTGACGCGGCCAGGATCGGGTGACAGCGGGTTGATGCCGAAAGCTCCGTGCTTGATCCAATCTGCCAGCCGGCCCTTCTCCTCTTCCGAAGGCCGATCGCTTTTCTGAGGCGGCATGATGCCCGCGCGCACATTTTTCAGGATGCGCCACCAGAAATCGCGGTTGTTGAGCAACGCGTCGTCCGAGCTCAGGCCATCGAGCGTCACGCCGCCCTTGTGCTCGCCGTCGCCGTGGCAGTCGTAGCAGTAGTGCGAAAGGATCGGCTCAATGGAATGATGGAAATCGTCAACCGGTTGCGCCGCCGGCGCATGCGAGACGGCCAGCAGCAGGAAGGCCGCAATGAGCGAATGTGTCTGCGCGCTACTGATCAAAGGACGTTGCTCCAAGGGCGTTAGCGGTATCTAGAACGTACACGGTCTGCGGGGCGACGTTGTCAACTTTACGTTGCAAGGTCGGGTTCTGTTTGGACAATTGTCAGAAGAGAACGCATTTCATGGATGGAGCGATCAAACGGAATTCGCAATCAGGCGAGCGCGGAACTGTTCCGCGCGTCCTTTTTCTGGCGACGTTCTTTCCGCGTCCGCTGAACATGCTGCTGGGGCCCTGGGCGCTGGCACAGGCGCAGGCGTTGCGACGCCACATTCCCGATTTTCGCGTCGTGTCACTCACGCCATGGGTGCCAAAGGCGCTGGCGCGCACGCCCGGGCGCGGGCGTACGCTTATACGCCTGCCGAACACCGTTTCGGGGATCTGGAGGTTGCCTATCCGCGCTGGCTTCTCTATCCCATTCCTCCTTTCAAACAGTGGGCGTTTCCAGCTCCGTCGCGGCAGTTGAGCCTGGGTTGGCACAGCGCCGCCGGCGCCCTGCGCGACGCGATTGTCGCGGAGCCGGCCCGACGTGATTTTTGCCCACCATACGGCAGTCAATGGCTTTGTCGCGCGACAACTGCAGCGGGAATTTGGCATTCCCTATGTCGTCACCGACCACGATTTTCAGGAAATCACTTACTGCGACCAATTCCCCGCCCGCAAGGCGCTCTTTGACGAAGTCTATCGTCATGCTTCCGCGGTCGTGGCGGTGTCGCGGCGCATGGAAGGGGATATGCGGCGGATTTTTCCGGGGGTGCGGGCGTGCACGATTCACAACGGCGTCGATCCGATTCCACGCGCCTGCTGGGATACACCTCGGCCGGCAAAACTCGTCGGCCGCAAGATCATCTTCAGCGCCGGCATGTTCTATGAGCGCAAAGGCATCCCGCTGCTGGTGGAAGCCTTCGGGAGGATTGCCGGTCGGAACCCCGATGCGGTGCTGCGAATCGCCGGTGACGGTGCGCAGCGGAGCCTGATCGAGGCGGCGATCCGCGCCGCCAATCTCCAGGAGCGGGTGCAGTTGCTGGGAAAAGTGGCGCACGATGTGGTGTTGCAGGAGATGGTATGGTCCGACGCGTTTGCGCTGATCGGATGGGATGAGCCGTTTGCCACGGTGTTTGTTGAAGCGATGAGCGCGGGCAAGCCGATCATCTGCGCCAATGACGGCGGGATTACGGATGTCGTCCGAGACGGGGTGCACGGACGTGCAATCGTGCCCAAATCGGTCGACGCCGCCGAGGAGGCGCTGGACGCAATTCTTTCCGACGATGCAGCACGCCTGCGCATGGGAGCTGCCGCCCAGGCACTGGTGGCCGAGCAATTGACCTGGGACGGCAACGCCGCCGCAATGCTGCAGCTATTTCGGCAAGCCGTGAGTTGAACCCTGAGCCCTGTCCGACCCCGGTGAGGGATTAACGGCAGATGACCGATTCGTAAAACGCTTCGTACTCCGCGAGCAGCCGATCCGGGTCGAGCCTGCTGAAGACCCAGTCCCGCGCGGAAAGGCCCTTGGCCTGCAGTTGCGGGCGGTCGAGCAGAAGCCGCTCGATCGCGTCTGCGAAGGCGCTGGCGGATCGCTCGGCAATTGCCGCCCCGGCAAGTTCGAGCTCGCGCCAGATGTCCACGCCCTTGGTTGTTAAAAGCGGCGTGCCGCAGGCGGCGGCTTCGATCAGGGCGAGGCCGAAGTTCTCCTGGCTGGTGGGAAGGACGAACAAATCGGCCGACTGGAAGAGCGAAAGCTTTGCCGGGCCGGTCACCAAGCCCAAAAAATCGACGCAGTCCTGCAGACCAAGCCGGCGGGTCAAGTCCCTGAGACTCGCTTCGTAGGACGCTTCGCCCTGGCCGGCAATCAGCAGATGCACCGGTTGTCCTCGCCGGCGCAACTCGGCTGCCGCCTCGATCAGAAGGTCGCACCCTTTCTTGAGGTGCAGGCGGCCGAGGAACAACAGAGTCGAGGTTGCCGTCTTTGGCGATGGGGGAGGCTGGGCAAGATCGCGATAGGGTTCAAGATCGACCAGGCAGGGCACAACGGCAACGGGTGCATCGCCGATCCAGGGCAACGCCTGGCGTTTTTCCTCTTCGGCCATGCAGTGAATCAGGGATGCCTGGCGAAGGAAGCGTTCTCCAAAGATCGAATGAAAGGCGCGCTTTTTGAGCCAGTGCTGGGCCGTGGCCCAGTCATCGAGCATGCCGTGGGTGGTCAGGACAAAGGGTTTGCCCGCCTTGCGGGCGAGCGCCGCAAGCTGAAGGTTGCACGGCAGCCACAGGCCGTGCAGATGCAGAACCTCCGTTTGTTCGAGGGCAACGTGCGCGGCCCGCAAAGCGGTTGAAGGGAGCCGGCCGAGCCGATTAGCTCGCGGAAGCGTAAGGAGCTGCGGTAAACCGGTCTGACGCCCGGATTGCCATCCAACGGGGGCGTCGGTGGCATCGTAGGTGAGAAGACTGACCCGATGCCCTCGCCCGGCCGTCAGCCTGCACCAGTCCAGCACCGCGCGGACGACGCCGCCGTCGGCAAGGCGGACGGCAGGAATAAAATGGGTGATCGCGAGAGGAGGCAACAATCTCGTATCTTATCAGCCTCGGGAAGAACCTGCATTGACGGACCCTTCAATTTGCTATGATGCGGCAGGGGGTAGAATGAAGCTGTCGATGGTGTCATCAATGATTTGGGAATCTGATCCGCTTCAGCCGAAGCGGCGTTCGGTGCCGGTGCGATATCTTCTGGCAGTCCTGTTTGTCGTGTTAGGGTGGGCCGTACGGGAGATGGCGACTCGCGTCGGCAAAGATTTGCCACTGATTGGGATGCCCTTTGCGGTATTCTTCGCTGCGTATGTCGGCGGCATCGGTCCGGGGCTGCTCGCAACAGGGCTTGCCGTGCTGTTTACGGCGCTGGTCGTTCCGCCAACGTGGTCGTTGCATGTGTCCAACTATGTCGACCAGGTTCGCCTGATCTCTTTTTCCGGATTGGGGATTTTGATCAGTTTGCTCAGTGAGCGCGCCCATCGTCTTCAGATGCGTGCCGCCGCGAACGAATTGGCGCTCAGTGAGAGCCGATATCTGACGGTGATTTACCAGTCTGTCGAGCCGATTCTGGTGTTGAAAGATGGAGTTATCCGGGTGCTCAACACCTCGATGGTTGCGCTGCTGGGCCCGATCCGGCGGCAGGGCCTCTTGAACGAACCGCTGGTTGACTTCGTGCATCCCGACGACCGGGAACTGGTTAAACTCTGGCTTGCGGATCTGCGTCCGGGTCTGACGCGGTCGCCTTCCCGGCTGCGATTCGTGCGCCTCGACGGGCAGATCGTCGAAGCCGTGGTGTCGCTGGAGGTGTTTGCCGCCGGCGGAGCGCCAAGCGTGCAGGTGACCCTGTCGGAAGCGCGCAGCGTTTTGCTTCCCGGAACGGAGCCGCCAACGGGCATGACGGATCGCGGACCGGCACTCATTGACAGCAAGGATTGACCTCGTGGCTGCGCTCCGTTGGACCGTCTCACAGATCGGCGCCCGCCAGCATTATGGGATTCCGCGCGGCTTTGAGAGCAACGGAAATCTGCGCCGATTTTACACCGACATCTGGTGCCGCCACGGAAGAAGCCTGCTGGCGCACGGACCGCTCGCGGCGCGGAGCTGGGCTGGGAGATATCACTGCGGAATTCCATCGCACAAGATTGTCTCCTTCAATTCCAGCGGCCTATGGCATGCGGCCCGGGGCCGGCGCGCACGCACGCTAGAGGAAGCTTACTTCCAATTCATGCAGGCGGGGGAGTGGTTCTGTGAGCGTGTCAACGCGGAGATGGAGAAAAGTTCTTTCGTGCCGGGCCTCGACGCATTCCATGGCTTTAACACCGCTTCACTGGAGACGATCGAATATCTGCGCAGCCGCGACGTTCTTACAATCGTCGATCAGATCGATCCGGGGCCGGCGGAAGAGAGAATCGTCCGGCGCGAGGCACTCAAATGGCCGGGCTGGCAGGAGACTCCGGGGAGAGTTCCGGACGATTATTTTGAGCGAATCGCCCGGGAATGGAAGTTGGCCGACCTGATCGTCGTCAACTCGCGGTGGTCGGGCGCAGCCCTGCGGGAATGCGGAGTCGACCCGGCGAAGCTGATCGTCGCGCCGGTCGGATACGAGCCTCCGTTGGCGGCCGGCACGGCCGTCAAGCGCGAGCCGGGCGCGGCCCTGCGCGTGCTTTGGGTGGGAACGGTCAACCTTCGCAAGGGAATTCAGTATCTGATCGAAGCGGCCAAACTGCTGGCCGGCGAGCAGATTGAGTTTATCGTGGCGGGGCCGCTGGCTATTTCAGCCGACGCGGTTGCGTCGGCGCCATCGAGCGTTTCTTTTCGCGGGCGCATCAGCCGGGCGGCAGACTTGCGACCTCTACCGCGAGGCGGACATCTTTGTGCTGCCGACGATCTCCGACGGATTTGCCATCACGCAGCTTGAGGCGATGAGCTTCGGCCTGCCGGTGATTACCACGCCCAACTGCGGCGAGGTGGTGACGCACTCGGTTGATGGACTGATCGTCCCTGCTTCCGATTCCCGGGGATTGGCCGATGCGATCCTGACGCTGCATCGCGATCGCGAATTGGTGCGGGCCATGTCGCTGGCCGCTCCGCGAAAGGCGCAACAATTCGGACTTCGCGAGCAGGCGGAGCATCTGGAAAACGCGATCCAGCATTGGATGCATCGCGTACCAGTCGAGACAGATTGCGTTCCGGTCACGTAGTATCAGGCAAGACGCCGCAGAGCGTTTGGAGAATTGATGGAATTTGCCGGCGGCGTCACCTACGAGCAGCATCCCGAAGCCGCTCTGGCCGAGCCGATGGCGGGTTATCTGCCGCGCTCAGTTTATCTTCCGGTTCCATTCGCGCTGCCGCTGCTGATCTGCGGGATTTCGTGGGTGGGCGGCGGAATCCCGATTCTCACCGATGTTGGGTTTGTCCTCCTGTCGCTTATCTGCGCGGTGCTGTTCATCAACGAGCTGCAACGCTTCCCACGCCGTTTCGGTACCGGCGGGATTCTGCTGTTCGGCGGAATCCTCGTCTGGTTCTGTCAGGATTATCTGAGCAACTGGCTCGGCAGGGATTTCCGGGCGTCAACGACTCCATTTCCGGCGGAAACTGTTGCCAAGTCGGCGTTTTATCATTGCCTGCTGGCGATTTCGATGACGATCGGCCTGTTGCTGCCCTGGGGCCATCGGGTCGAGCGGCTGCTGCTCTCGCTTCCAGAGCCGGCTGATCCGGATCTCTACTTTTGGATCACACTCGCCCTCTTTGCCGTGGGACTCTCTGCCTTCGCTTTCTTTACCTCCGAGTCATTCTTCGTCTCGGTCTACCGCGGATTGTTCAGCCAATGGGTCGGCCATCCCCGCTGGACCGAGGGCGCACCGGCAACTACAACTACAGTTGGGGCGGATACGTTACGCAGCTTCTGGAGATCGGCACGGTCAGCGGGCTGTTCGGAATTTTCTACGCTCTTCTGGTTGGACGAACCAGAGGCAAGCAGTGCATCGGCGCGCTGATCTGGATCTTCTGGACAATTTACACATTTGAAGACGGCCGGCGCGGAAACATGGTGAAGATGCTGCTGCCCGCGGTGGCGATCGTGTTCATCAAGTATCAGGCCAGCGCCGTGGAGAATTTTCGCCCGCACAGTCTCCTCGCGTATGTTGTCGCGGGATTCATCGGGCTGGTGCTGCTGCTGGTGGTCCAGTTTGAAGGGTCGTACCGAACGCAGGGATATGCCGCGGTCGACGTTCACGACCTCCAGCTCTTCTCCAACAACGGCAACGCGATGTTCTCCGAGGGGTTGCCGGGATTTTACCTGGTTCCCGACAAGGTCGGGTTCTTCTCGAACCGAATCCCGGGGGAAGGTGCTGTGCGGGTGATGCCTGAGACACTGCTCTGGTTCCTGCTGCATCCGATTCCGCGGGCGCTGTGGAAAACCAAGCCGTCGGATCCGGCGATGGTCTGGTACAACCAGGTAGTCGCGGGTACCAACGGCCTGGAAGGCACCACCATCTCACAGGGGCTGGCCGGGCACTGGTACGTCCGCTACGGATTGATGGGCGTGATCGAAGGGGGGATGCTGGTGGGTTGGCTGATGAGATTGTTCGAGCGCGTTCTCCAGAAGGCGCAAGGCCGGCCCACTACCATTCTCCTGAGCCTTTCCCTGAGCGTCTGGATTTTCCGCACGTTCCGGAATTTCTATTTCCTCGACCTGTGGCCCATGCTTATCGCGTTTATTCTCTTCGCGTTGCTCGTGAAGATGTCGCGTTCGCTCGGCGCGGCGAGCTGAGATTCGACCCCAGATCGGTTCAGCGCGCGATCATTGCGATCACCTGCCTGATGGGAAGCGCGGTCCGTTTCTTCAGGTCGCGAGCCACGCGATACACTTTCCAGCTCACGGGGCGACGACTGGCGCAGCCGCCGAACAGTGCCCCGTACCCGGCGAACAGCCCGCGCAGCATCCGCGAAAATCTGCCGACGCGCCATCCCAGAAGCAGCCCATGAAAGGTGGTCATCATCAGGTGCGGAAGCAGCGCCGGCAGCGGGACGTTGTTCCACGCGAAGAGGATGTCGTTGCGGCGTCCGAAGTAGTCCATCCGGCGCAGATCGCGGCGCGGCGACTCGAAATGATGAATCGGGTCCGCCCGTCCGATCCGCACGACGTAACCGGCGTGCAGCAGACGAATGGACAGATCCATCTCCTCCCCCTGGTGCACCAGGCACGTGCGAAATCCGCCCAACTGCAAAAAGACCTCGCGACGGATTGCATAAGCGGTTCCCGTGAAGCTGAATGTTGCGCAACAGCCGTCGGCCGGCGCTTTCAAGGTAACCTCCGGGCCCTGATTGACATTGATGAATGGAATCGCCACCGCGCCGATCCGGGGATCGTCAAACTCGGCGAGCGTCTGCGCGACCGTTCCGGCAAAGGGGAAGGCGGCATCATCGTCAATTGAAACGATCACCGTCCCGGCCGCCAGCTCGGCGCCCTGATTTCGCCGGGCGATATAGCCGGCGGATTCCTCGCAACGTTCCAGTCGCACGAGAGGGAATTCGCTTCTCACCATGTCGGCAGTTCCGTCGTCCGAGCCGTCATCCAGCACCAGAATCTCCAGCGGCGTGGTTTGTTTCAGAGCGGACGCCAACGCCACGCGCAAGGATTCCCGGCGGTTGCGCGTCGCGATGACGAGGGTGGCTTGGGGTGGAAAATCCAGGGAAGGCTCCAGTTGTGGATACGACTCGTTACGGCTGACTGATCACGGGGACAAGCGGGCCTTGCGCGCGATGACCGCGGAGGCGGGAAAGCCAAGCAGATAACGCAGCCGGCCAAGGCGCAGATTCCAGCCGAGCGTCTGGCGATACAGCGCCCAGGCGGCGCGCCGATCTCCTGCTTTGAGCAGAGCCAGCGCGACGGGGCGAGCATATCCTCCGAGAATGCGGATGCGCTCCATGCGCCGCGCCGCGCCGCCGGGATAACTTCCGTTCTTCTCCGCGGCCAACTGGTAGTTCAACCCGGCAAGAGTCCGAGACAGATCCCGGCGGACGTTGGCGTCGTGCTCGCGATAGCCAAAAGTGATCGGCTCCTCGATATGCACGAAGCCCGGCGATATTCCAAGGCGCATCGCCAGATCAGCGTCCTCCCCGTTCATGCGCGAGTTGGCGAATTTTCCGGCCGCCATCAGTGCATCCCGCCGAACCACAAATGAGGAAGCGCCAAACCAGCGCCATCGATCGCTCGAAGCCAGGTAGTCGGGAAAGGCCTCCACGCGCAAGGGCATTTCGACTGCCTCAGCAAGTTCCTGCTCCTCGCGAAACACGCGATGTTGGCCGGTGATGAACGCGGGCTGCCCGTGCTGCTCTGCAACTTTCCGATAAGTCTCCAGCGTCCAGGGAAGCCAGCGATCGTCGCTGTCGAGAAACGCGATGTACGTCCCGCTGGCGGCCTCGATTCCGGTATTGCGCCCGGCCCCGGTCCGGCGTTGGGCTGCTGCAGCAGGCGGATGCGATCCCCGTATCTCTCGTGCAGCACGGGCACCGTGTCATCGGTCGAACCGTCGTCGACAACAATGATTTCCTGATCGCTCCGCGACTGCGCCAGCGCCGAATCGATCGCGGACGTCGCGAGCCGGGCTCGGTTGTAAACGGGAATGATCGTGGAGAACAACGGCCTGGTCATAACTTATGCACTTGCGGCAACGTCGGTGAAGCCCATCGCGTCCGAATCACGGTAACCCCTGTTCCTGGCGCTGGCGTCGATCAGCATCACAACGGTTCCAGCGATCCAGACGAAGCATTGAACGACCTGAAACCAAAGCAGGTCCGTGAATTTCGCGGGCAGCCACAACGAAACGCCAACCGCGCCCAGCGCCAGCAACTGACCTGGCGTGCCTCTGACCCATGACTTTCGCGCCAGTGCGACCAGCAGGAAGATCACCGAAAGGTTGTCATAGGTCTGGTGATAGGTCCAGAACCGAGCGGCGACGCCCGCGACAGCGAACAGTTCAAGCGCCGGTCGTTTCCGATATTTCAGGCAGATCACAAGCGTCACCGACATCACCGACAATGCGATGATCGGCGTGGCCGTTGCCGGCTTCATTCCCAGGGCGATCGCGACGCTGACCAGGCCGTAGCCGGTCTGTGCGAAGTCCGCACCGCCCCGCAGCATCTGTCCGAGCATCTCCAGAGGATTGGTGCGGACCGCAACCCAGATCCACAGGCTCGCAATCGAGAGATATCCGGTCGCCATCGAAAGCACGCGCCAGCGCCGCCGCACCGCGAAGCACAGAAGAAATGGCCCGGTGATGTTCGGCTTCAGGCACGCGACGCCCGCCAGCAATCCGGCAGTGCAGGGCCAGCCGGCTTCGTCGAGCTGCAGGGCGGCCGCCAGAAGCGCCAGCACGAGGATTCCATATTGTCCGTTCGCCAGCGTTGTGCAGAAGCTTGCGGTCGCGGCGACGGCAGATGCGCAGAATGCGCCGCACCACGCATCCACCTGCCGGCCCTGCAGAAAGGCCCAGCGGACAAGCCAGAGCAGACAGATCAACTGAATCGCCGCGTAATATACCCGAGTCGTTTGCCACGAAGGCCAGAACAGCACGTAGCCCGAGAAGTATGACCAGGCGGGGTAGCCGACAGCGGCCGGCGCGCCCAGTTGCGGAATGACCGATGCATCGCGCCCGTGCCAGACCACTGCCGGCACGGCTGCGCCGTGATGCGTGAAGTAGACGTCGAACGGGTTCTGGCGATGCAGCACGTATCGCTGATCGACCCACCGCACCCGAAGATCGATCGCCCCCTGCCCCGCGGGGCCATCGATCAAATACCAAAAGCCTTTTGCCCAATACGACGACGCCAGGGCGCACAGGCCCACAATCAGAATCAGCATCGTGGATTTTCTATCGGGCATCGGGGGTTTCCAAATCAACATCGGCAACGGTAACGTGCACTGCGTGAATCGCCGAACGAGAAAACGTCACGGGTTCATCTTCGTCATGTTTGGCTCGCGGGGAATCGTCTCCGATGATTCGGGCCCTTCCGTCCGCACCCTATGCCCTCGGTGCCATCGCGAGGCGGACATGCTTCCCAAGCTCCAGAGGGTGTGGTTTGCGCTTTTTTTCATCCCCATCTTCCCGATGGGCACCGCCCGCAAGTTCGTACAGTGCTCCGCCTGCGGGGCCCAGTTTCCGACCACTCCACAGCAGTTGCGCGCCAACATCGATCGGGCCGACGCACAACAAACGCAGCAGGCGATCGGCATGTACAACAGCCTGCGCGCGTCGCCCGCCAACTCCGTCACGCTGAATCAGTTGATGATGCTCTATGCATCGCTCAAGGAATATGATCAGGCGATCTCCGCCGCCGCCGATTTTCCCCAGGCGCTGCAGGCCAGCGAGCAATGCATGACGACGCTGGGCCGGGTGTATCTGGGGATGGACCGCCTTCCTGAAGCGCTGCAATGGTTCGACGCCGCCGTCGAGCGCAATCCCCAACTGGGCGAAGCACAATACTACAAAGCAGTGGCCCACATGCTGATGACCCCGCCGGATTTCGCCAAAGCGATCGCCGCCGCCCGAGCGGCGCGAGCAGCCGGCTACCCCGAGGCAGAAACGCTGCTGCGCCAGGCGGAGGAAAAGGCGAGAGTGTAGAGCTGGATTCATCCCGCCGTCTATTTTTCCTCCCGGCGCCTTCAGCCGCGGCGAGACGCACCCCGCGCTACCGGATGCGGACCGCGTCCACCAGGCACGAACTAAACCCCACTGAGCAAACCGCCTCTCCGTCCACCGTGCTCGATGCGATACGCACCCGATGAAACCCGTTGAATGCGTAACCACTAACGAGATTCGCAGCGCAAGGCGCGGGCATGACCATAGGTGAGTCTGTTGCTTGACACCGCGAGCTGCGGCATGTCGTGTCCTGGCGATGTGCGCTCCCGCGGCGACGGTGTGCCAGAGGAAATCCGCCGTGCGTTTCTGCGAAAGATGCGCGAAGCCGAAATTTCTGACTCGGCTGATGAAGTATTCGGACGGCTCCCTTTTGACGATTTGCTGATGAAGTTTTCGGACGGCTCTCGCACCCGCGTGGGCAACTGGATCAGCATTTTAGTCCAAAGCGATGTGGGAGGCCGGGATTCGCGCAGTCGTCGCAATCTACCGCGAACTCCAGCGCGTTGCGCAAGGTGGTCGGCACGTCCGCGTTCAACGATCCGGTCGACATCGCAGCAAAGATGTTGATTAGATCATTTTGGAAAATGACGTACTTGCGGCAACTCTTTGAAGTGTTCGTCCTGGGTCCAGAGCGTCGCGGCGTGAAGGATTGCGGTAGCGTAAATTATGCTATCTGCCAGAGGCAGCGAGTAGCGAGCAGCGTCCATTGCCAACGCGGCGTCCAGTTCAATCACACGGGCAGCCTGCATGACACTGGCGACCTGCAGCGCGTCGTTTTCACCGCGTTCTCGTGCACCTTCTTAAAGACTTCGTAAATCGAAACCAAGCGGGCGTACTGGCCAAACTTGACGCAGAGCGTCTATCTACTGACGTCGCCGAGCTGGAACATTTCGAATTAGGAGCCGATCTCTTCTGGCGAAGAATTAGGGATCCTTCTCAGCTGCGCTGCGAGAAAAGACCTCTTGACAACGGGTACCACGAGACTGGCCGTGTCTTCGATGGCCGCCGCGAACAGATCAGCCCGATCGCTCCCCGCGAAATATTCCAGCCAGCCGGACGAGTCAACCACGTTGGCTGCACTCACAGGCGATCCTCTTCACGTTCGATAGTGGTATCCATGCCACGTAAGAAACCGCGCATGGATCGAATTTCCCGTACAGGGATGAGCTCCAGTCGCCCGTCAAATGGCACGACGCGCAGCTTCTCTCCAGTTGCGTGAGGCAGTTCAGTGACTTACGAATCTCGATCGGTCGTATGGAAGGATTTCGAAGCTGGATGAGACGGTTACCGTGTGTCATATGAAGCAGCGATGGTAGGACGATATTGCCGATGTCGTAATGGCTACGTTAGCACGTTATTTGCCGTTCTGGGCCTGAAGCGAGTGCTTTAATGCTATCCGATCGGATTACTAATCGGTTTTGTAAAAATGCTTTTGATAAACGACTTATGCGCTTTGGCGCAAACCGCTTAAACGGTGCCGAGCGGTCCGTGACGAACAAGTGCGGAGACTTGGACTTGTAGGCGGTTGGAGCGCGAATCCTGAACTTCGCTGGTTACGATGCGTCGCCGCAGGTGCGGCTTGAAGTGGAAGTTAAAAACCGACGCGGATGCGTGAATAAATGCGGTGGAACCGCGCATCCAACGAACTCGCACGCCGAGGGCGATGCCGACGACTATTCTAACCCGTGACCACCGTTCAAAAAGATCTCAACAATGGCCCTCCTTCTGGCGTCCGCCGCCCGCTTCTGCTATCTTTCGTCGGTCACCTGCCGCTTGCGGGTGACGGGCTTCGGCATGCCTCAGAACCATGCCGGCGCTTCACGGCGTATCAGTCGGTCTCATATCTGAGCCGCCTCGCATGTTTTGAGTGCCGGTTCGCCGGCATAGAAAGCGTTTCTTCCATGGCCCGTTATACCGGACCGAAGGTCAAGCTCTCCCGTCGTGTCGGCGTCCCGATTGCCGACGTCCCAAAACATACTGGCAAAGACCTGACCCTCCCAGGCATGCATGGCTATCGCGGCCGGCGCAATACCGAGTACGGCGTCCGCCTTGCCGAGAAGCAGAAGCTGCGTTTTCACTATTGCATGATGGAACGGCAGTTTCGCCGCTTCCTCGACCATGCCAAGAAGTCGAAGGGCAACACCGCCAGCACCATGATTCAACTGCTTGAGCGGCGGTTGGATAACGTCCTTCGCCGGCTCGGCGTCGGCCGTACGATCTGGGCCGCCCGCCAGATCGTCGCCCACGGGCATGTGATCGTCGATGGGCGCAAGACCGACATCGCGAGTTACTCCGTTAAGCCGGGGCAAGTGATTACCTTCCGAGAAGGCATTCACAAGCTGCTTCGCGAAAACATGGAGCAAAACGCCGGTCACAACGTGCCCAACTGGCTGGAGTGGAACCCCGCTCAACTCACCGCGACGATCAAGTCGCTGCCGACCACCGAAGAAGTGCCGTTTGAAGTGAACATGAACTTGGTGATCGAGTTCTACCGATAAAACGGCCAAACAAACCAGAATTCCGAAACCAGAATGCCGAATCAAGCCAGAATGACGAATGCCTGAATGAACGAGTTCGCGCGCCAGTGATTCCCGTCAGTGGCTATGCCTACTGAATTGAACGCAGCCCCTGGACTCGTCTCAGTCATTCGTCATTCTGATTTCTGGTCTGATTCTGGTTTCTGGTTTCGTCATTCGGGCTTCTTTCGCCCCTCCCCTCCGTCCAATAATTCCGCCCGAAGATTCCTATCTCCCTCAAGTTGCCAAAAGCCGTTGCCGATGGTTAAATAGGGAATATGGGGTATCAGGAGAAGCCTGATACACTATTCGCAATTCGCCGATTATACCGGCGAGGGAAATTTTGGGATGGAGTACGCATGAAGACAGTCTTCACCACCGGCGAGGCCGCAGAAATTTGCAAAGTCTCGCAGCAGACGATTATCCGTTGCTTTGACAGCGGCAGGCTCAAGGGCTTCCGCGTTCCGGGCAGCCGCTTTCGTCGCATCCCGCGCGAGGCGCTGATCGCGTTCATGCGTGACAATAACATTCCGCCTGATGCACTCGACACCGGCAAGCAGAAGGTGCTGGTCGTGGACGACGACCCGGAAATTGTGGAATTGTTTGTCGACGTACTCGACCGCGACGGCCGATTTGAGGTGAAGACGGCCGCCACGGGATACGACGCGGGAATTCTGACCCAGGAGTTCCTCCCGGACCTGATCATCCTGGACTACATGCTTCCGGACATTAACGGCAACATCGTCTGCCAGACCATCCGCAAGAACCCCAACTTCGAGCACATGAAGATCGTGATTGTCTCCGGCGTGGTCAACCAGGAAGAAATCAATGACCTCCTGAAATCCGGCGCCGACGACTTCGTCAAGAAGCCTTTCAATATCGAGAAGCTGATCGAACGCATTGGCGAGCTCTTAACGGTGTAGTCAGAAGGAGAGGGTTCAGGGTGTCAGGGTTCAGGGTTCAGGGTTCAGGGTTCAGGGTTCAGGGTTCAGGTTTAGCGAATGCCACCCAGCTCCGATCCATGTACACCGGCTCCATTAAGTCGCAAAGGAACGCCCGTTCAGCGCAAATGAGCTACTAACGACCCGAACGCCCTGAACCCACTGAACCCTGACACCCTGAACCCTGACTTCTGACACCCTGAACCCTCTATGTCGGACCTGCGCGAAAAACGCATCGAGCTCATTCTCCAGCAGCTCGAAGAGCTTCCGACGCTTCCCGCGGTCGCGACGCGCGTGCTGGAAGTGACGGCCAAGGAGGGGTCTACCGCCGACGAAGTCGCCAAGCTCATCGGCTCCGATCCGTCGCTCTCCGCCCGAATCCTCAAACTGCTGCACCGGGCAGACAGCGGCGCACGCGGCAACATCACCAGCATCGAACGGGCGGTCGTGCTTCTCGGATTTGAATCCGTTCGCAATGCCGTGCTTGCGCTTTCAGTCTTCGAGACATTCAACGGCGCCGACAGCGGCGCCGGCGCGCCGTTCGATCGCGAGGAATTCTGGAAACATTGCATTGCGGTGGCCTGTTGTGCCGAGCTGCTCGCGACGAGCGGCTCGCAAACGTCCCTCGCCGACCGCAATGCGGGATCCACTGCCTTCATCTGCGGGCTGCTTCATGATCTGGGCAAGATTGCGCTCGATGCGATGCTGCCCAAGAGCTACAGCCGGGTGATCGAAGCCGCTGACATGCTTCGCGGCAACATCGCCGACGTGGAGCGCAGCGTCATCGGCCTCGATCACATGGTGGTGGGCAAACGCCTCGCGGAGCGCTGGCATTTGCCGGCCATCATCCGCGACTGCGCATGGCTCCATGGACAACTCCCGCGCGCGCTTCCCGCGACGGTGCAGCAGCCGCGCATCGTGTGTCTTGTGGCGCTCGCCGACGATCTCGTGCGGGAGCACCACCTGGGATACAGCGGCAACTACAGTTTCTTGCGTCCGCGCCAGGAACTGCTCGACGCCGCCGGCGTTTCCGAAAGCGATGTCCAGCAGGTGCTCCGCCAGCTCGTCGAAACCATCGAGCCCCGCGCCCAGGCGATGGGCCTGGGAAAAGTCAGCTCGGCCGAGCTGTATCAAAAGGCGCTGGCCGAGGCCAACCGGGAACTGGGAAGGGCGGCAGGACAGCTCGAGGCAAAGAACAAACGGCTCGCGGTTCGAGCGAAATTCTTCGACGCCCTCAGCGGGTTCCAGGGGGAATTGCATCCCGACGCGGAGTCGGGAACGGTGCTGCGGGCGGTCGCTCAGGCGGCAGTGGGGGTCCTGGGAGTTCCCTGCGCAGCTGCCTTCTCGCTGCCTGCTTCTCATGATTACGCCGAAGTGCTGATGTGCGACGACACCGGGACCGTCTTCGACACATCTCTGGTCGACCTCCCCGTCGCGATCAACACGGATGGAGCATCCGGCAGCGCGCGCCCGCTGAGGCCGCCAGTGGGCGACGGCCCGGTGATGGCAGTTGGAGACGATCTGGAATGGCTCTCCGCAGTCGTCTCTCCGCGGCTTCCCAACGAGCGGCGATACTGGATCTGCCTGCAGGCGGACAACGTCTGCATCGGCGGAGTCATGTGGGGCGCGCCCGACGGCGAGTCGACGCGCCTCGGTGCGCAGGTCAAGGAACTGTGCGCGATTGCCAACGGCTGGGCGATGGCCTTGCGGTCGTCGCAGGTGCGCGAAGAAGCGCGGGCCCTGGCCGAGCAGCTTGCCGAGGCCAATCGCCAGCTTCACACCGCCCAGGCGGAAATCCTCCGCAGCCGGACGATGATCAGCGTGGGTGAGATGGCCGCGGGAGCGGCGCATGAGATGAATAATCCGCTGGCGGTCATCAGCGGCCGTTCGCAACTTCTGGCCACACAGCTGGTCGATCCGAAGTTCAAGGCCGCCGCCCACCTGATCCACGAGCAGGCGCATCGACTCAGCGCCATCATCACGGAGTTAATGGACTTCGCGCGCCCTGAAGCTCCGCAGATCAAACCGGCCGAAATTGCCGACGTGCTGGAACGTGCACTGCATGAAGCCAAGATGCAGAACGATCCGGCCGATAGGTCCATTGAGCTGACCATTGGGGAAGCCCCGACGGTGGTGCTGGATGTGAAGCAGGTATCTGCCGCGTTGTGCGAGGTGATCGAAAACGCGATCCACGCGACCGACCCGCGGAAAGGTCAGATCGGCGTCCACGCAGGGTTCGATCCGTTCTCGAACCGCGTCGTGGTGACGATCAGCGACGACGGCTGCGGAATGGACGAGAACACGGTCAAGCACGCGTTCGATCCATTTTTCAGCAACAAGCCCGCCGGCCGACGCCGCGGGATGGGGCTGGCCAAGGCGCTGCGATGGATCGAAGCCAGCGGCGGATCGATCCGCCTCGAGAGCCGCCCCAACCAGGGAACGCGCATCGTGGTATTGCTTTCCGCGGCTGCAGCCGGCGCGTCCGAAGCGCAGGCGCCGCAACGCAAAGCGGAGAATTTTTGACGCGCTGGCATGCGAGTGCCGCCAGCGCAACAGGAGCGAATGAATGGCGCCGGTCCTGAACGTAAAATCTGAGATGGCCGAGCCCGCCCGAATTCTGCTCGTGGATGACGAGCCGGCCCTGCTCGAGCTCGTCGAAGACATGGCTCATCGCAGCTTCTCCTGCACCGTGCTGCGTGCCGCCAACGTCGGCGAAGCGCGCCGCATTCTGGAGACCCAGACCATCGAGCTGATGATCGCCGATGTGCATCTCCCCGACGGAGACGGCACGACTCTCCTCGATACGCTTCGTCTGCATCAGCCGCATGCGTCGGCGGTGATCATGACCGGCTCTCCCAGCGTCGATCGCGCGGTCAACGCGATGCGGCATGGAGCCGTCGACTTTCTGCCCAAACCCTTCAACTACGAACAGATCACCGACCGCCTGCGCCGCGCGCTGGACCGCCAGGCGAAAGGCGCGCGGCGCGAGAAACGCATGGACCGCCTCAAGGTCGCGGTGCGCCGGCTCGGCGAGGCCCGGCGGGTCATCAGCAAAAAAGTCGATCTGCTCTGCAACGACCTGGTGACCGCGTACGGCGAGCTCTCAAAGCAACTCGATGGCGTCCGCCATCAGGAAGGCTTTCGCAAATACATCGACAACGCCGCGGATCTCGAGCAACTCCTCTGCCATGCAATGGACTGGCTCATGCGCCAGGTCGGCTATTCAAACGTCGCCATCTGGCTCGCCGCCGACGATGGAGAATTCCAGCTTGGCGCATACATGAAATACACGGTCGCCGGGGAGCGCATCCTCACCGACGCCCTGAAGCGCGTGGTGCTGCCGCCGACCTTCCGCGACGGCCTGCTGCACACGCGGATCCAAAATCTCGCGGCCAAATTCACTCCCCAGGAGCTTCACCTTCTCGGCGGCCATGACCTGCTCGCCGTCAACTGCACCTATCTCGGCGAATCGCTCGCCACCATCATGTTCTTCCGCGACGCCCGAACCCCGTTCACCGGCGACGATCAGATCCTCCTCCGCTCCATCAGCCCCATCTTCGCGATTTCCCTCGCCTCCATGGTCCGCGGCAATTCGCCCGACCAGAAGGATGACGACAACCCCTTCCTCCCCGGCGGCGGCAACACTCTCGACGACGACCGCGACAAACCCCGTCGCGACGCCGCCGACTGGTGGAAAAAGGGCGAGCAGCCGCCGTTTTGAACCCCGCGGCATTCCAGTTCGGTACGCCGTCGACTGAACGAAACAGATTGGCTGCATCGGAAAATCCGCGGCGCCAAATCATCAGAGACAGCCCCCCCGCGATTGAAGAAGCTTTTTACCTGTTTCGACTTGGGATGCCGGCGCACTCCCGATCCCGACCCCGATTTTTCTCGCAAGTCGCTCCGTCCCCATTATAATCAGGTCATGTCTTCCGGCCTGAAGGAATCTCGCCCGTTCAATCCTGGCACCACCGGCTGGACCGCGCAGGATCTCGACGATCCGGAAATCGAGCGACAGTGGTGGAACGGCCGCTACGAGATCGTCGAGGGAGTACTCACCACAATGGCTCCCGCATATTTCGTCGGCGGCAAGTCGCTTCTACGATTGATTTCTCGCGTGGTCCTCCACATCGGCGAAGAGGTCGGCAGCTTTGCCACGGAAGTGGATATCGTGGTGGACGAGGATCGCGTTGCGCGAGCGGATGCCGCCTTTTTGACCGCAGCCGAGGAGCAGCGGCAACGCGAAGCCGCGGTGGCGGCAGGCCGTAAGGATCCAGAACGCACCCGTATTCTCATCCCGCCGGCACTCATCATAGAGTGCATCAGCCCCGGCCACGAGAAGCACGACCACCGCACCAAGCGCCGCTGGTATGGCGAATTCGGCGTTCCGAATTATTGGCTGCTCGATCCATTTCAGCGGACATTGCAGTGCCTGGTTCTCCGCGACGGCGCATTCGATGACGATGCCGTCGGCCAAGGCGACGAAGAGATCCGCCCATCTCTGTTCCCCGGCCTGATGGTGCGACTCAAAGAGATTTGGAGCGCCTGATCAACACCTTGCGTTTGGTGGCATTCAGCTTCGGCGCTGCGCCGGTGTGATCGATCCCAATACTACCGCTGAACGCGCTCCCGTCGCTGCCGGCACGTTCGACGCAATCCCATCGAGCGTTGCGGCCCCGATCAGAGCAAATGCGATCGCCTCCTTGGCGTTCGAAGGCACTCCCAGCGAATCGCTGCGCACGACGCGCGGCGCCAAGCCGTTGAGCAGTTGCATCAACGCGAGGTTTTCACTCCCGCCGCCGCTGACGATCACTTCATCCACGTTGCCCGGCAACCATCGCGCGATCGCGTTGCTGACTCCACGCGCCGCGATCGCGCAGCTCGTCGCCAGCAGGTCGCTGATCGCCGCGCCGTCTGCGCCCGCTTCCGCAACGGCATCATCAAACAGCCGAATCATCGCCGGGCTGTCGGTGGACTTCGGCGGCCTTGCCGTGAACCAGGCGTCTTCCAACACACGCATGACCACTTCTTCGATCGGATGCCCGCTCGCGGCGAGTGTCCCGCCCGCGTCAAACCCGGGGCCCTCAGGATCGTGCCGACGCATGAGATGATCGCTGATGCAATTCGCCGGCCCGGTATCAAATGCGATGAGCCGATCGATCGGCTCGCCCGCGCCCAGATACGTCAGATTCGCAATGCCTCCCAGGTTCAGCAGCACGCGCGATCGCTTGGCATCGCGGAACAGAATGTAATCCGCAAACGGCACCAGCGGCGCTCCCTGTCCGCCCGCGGCACAATCCGCCCGACGAAAATCGCTTACCACTCGACAGCCGGTGTTTGCCGCCAGTCGCGCCGGATCGAGCCACTGAATCGTGTCAGGCGGCAAATGAAACAATGTTTGTCCGTGGGCCGCGACAGCCTCCACATCCGCCGTTGACGTTTGGGTGATCGAGAGCAGTGCGTTCACCGCCTCGGCGTAGCAATCCGATATTTCACGAGCGAGCCCTGCCAACTCTCCCAGCGCGACGCGGCCCAAGCCGCGGATCGCGAAAATGTGCGCGAATTCCCGCGGAATATGACCGCTGCACGTGCCGTCGAAGGGTGCATCGCATCGACAGACCGTGACCTTCGATTTCCACCAGTGCAACATCGACCCCATCCGCGCTGGTGCCGCTCATGGCCCCGATCAGCAAACGCGTTGACATGGAACGAATGTACGGGAAGAAGCGACGAGCAAGAAGGCGGAAGGAAGGAGCCAGGAGTCAGAAGCAAGAAGCCAGAAGTCAGAAGTCAGAAGTCAGAAGTCAGAATCAATGAAGCAGAAATCGGAGGTAGGGACAATGCCGCTGCGTTTCCCTCATTGCTCCTTACTTCTGGCTCCTGACTCCTGGCTTCCATTTTTGGGTGTAACTTTTATTTGTGGCGATTGCAGATTTTGCGATCGTAGGGCGGGATTCATCCCGCCGTTTTCTCAGCCGGCCAACAAATCGGCGGGATGAATCCCGCCCTACTCGGAGCCGATCGCCACTTTCGAGCACCACACCCCCACTTTTTCGGTTCCACTTTTTCGGTTGAGCGTTGAGCCACCGAGGCGATATAATAACGCACCTCATGTCCGACGAAACTCAATCTCCTCCTCCCTCGGAAGGCGCGGGCACGGCGACGGCGAAGCCGAAGCGGCGTCCTGCGTCCAAACCCAAGCCGCCCAAAATGCTGCCGCCTTGGAAAGTGCTGCTTCACAATGACGACAAAAATAGCGTGGAGTTCGTCGTGATGACGATTATGGAACTCACGCCGCTGAACGAACAAGAAGCGCGTTCTGCGCACCCACGAGGCCGATAAAGAGAATGTCTCCCTGCTCCTGGTGACGCACAAAGAACGGGCGGAGTTATACAAGGATCAGTTCGAATCCAAGGGACTCACCGTCTCGATCGAAGCGGCCGAGGAATCCTGAACCCTGACACCCTGAACCCTCTTCACACAAAGTCACACTCGCGTTTGAGCGCGCGGTGGAGTCGGCCGAGATATTCACTGGCCGGGATGGCGATCGCGCCAAACGTCGCGAGATGAGCGGTGACGGCCTGCGTATCCAGCAGCTCGAATCCGCGATCTCGCAGACGATCGACGAGATGAACCAGCGCGACTTTGCTCGCGTCGCGCCGGGTGTGAAACATGCTTTCACCAAAGAACGCCGCGCCCAGGCTGACCCCGTAGAGACCGCCGGCGGGCTCGCCGTTCCACCAGGTTTCAACGCTGTGCGCAAAGCCGATCTCGTGCAGCCGGCAATACGCGTCGATCAGTCTTTCATTAATCCACGCCCCCCTGCGCGGCGTCTCCATGCAGCGGCGGATCGTCCCGGGGAAATCATGATTGATGCGAAGCTCGTAGACCGGCGGCTCCTTCCGCATGAATTGCGCGAGCGTTTTGGAAACGTGGAATTTGTCGAGCGGAAGGATGCCGCGCGGATCAGCGGTGAAGTACTGAATCTTCCCGTCCCGCTCCGCCATCGGAAACAGCCCCTGCGCGTAGGCGGAGAGTAATGTCGGAGGATCGAGCGGCACCGACGGCATCGACCCACGATCTTGTTTCACCAGGCGACGGATTGCAACGGCCCGTAGTTCCGCTTCGGCGATGACGCTGTGTATTGCGATTTCAGTATTCGGAATTATTCGAAATATTGTTTCCGCGGTGCGATAATGGCGAGTCCGGGAATCGGATGACTCCATCAGCGATTTCGATCCGCGGAGGAACCATGGCAGCCCACGTTCCGCGTCGAACAAACCATTCGACAATATTGGCCGTATCTTGCCTGCTCGGCATTCTTGCCCCGGCCGGCTGGGCCAATGACCCGCCAGAGGCTGGTCCAAGCACTGCGCCAGTGGTCGCATTCGATTCCAAAACTGTTGAGATCAAGGCGCCCAAAAGCGCAACCGGGAGGGAACTGGCCGACCCGGCGCTCGCGGAACGCGGGGTGACAATCCTGCTGCTGGACGCGGCGGCCATACGGGAGCAGGCGCCGGGCTATCTTCTCGATGGTCCTGCAATTTATCTCCACATTCGCAAAACCAAGGCCATCGTAACCGACGTCGAAGTGATCGGCCCCGATGGCGCCCAGCAGATTGATGACGATCGCGCGGGATGGAGCGGCGACGCCGATGACGGAATATTCCGTTCCATTCCGCTCAAGCAGCCTCTGGACGACTCAATGGTTGTTCGATTCAAAGTGCTGCTGGCTGCGACGCGCAAAACGACCATTCGCGGACTGACCAAACTTGCAGGGAAGGAGATTCGTGATCCAGTTCTCAGCGCGTACGGCATGACGCTGGAAATCGTCGATCCGGCCGGGCTTCCCGACGCGCCGCCGGCGGCGATCCAGGCGCTGGTTCCCTCTCTTTACTGCAGGTGGAGGGAGTTCGGTTCGGCAAGCCCTTTAAGCTCGACGAGAGGGCCCCGCTCGAACAGGGATCCGACGGAGTGATTACTCTGAATGCGGGCCGGGCGGAAGTTGTCGGGCACACCGCTTTTGTTGGACAGCCGGGCAACGTTTCAAACATCGTGTCCTGGACCGACCCCTCTGATTATGTGCAGTGGAGCGTCCGGATAACAAAGCCCGGGCGCTTTGAGGTCCGCATCAATTATGCGTGCCCCGCGAAGAGTGACGGAAGCACCTTCACACTCACTGCCGGTGCCGGGAAACTGGACGGCAACGTAACAGCGACAAAGGGGCCTGACGACTATCAGACGTTATCGCTGGGGGAACTCGAACTGAAAGATGCCGGGGATATCATCATCGGCGTGAAGCCGGTAAAAATCGCTCACGGCACATTGATGAATCTCGCGTCCGTCAGTTTGATTCCATCGGCACAGCCGAAGTAACGACGCGGTAGTCGGATCGGACCGAGGACGTGAAACCCCGACGCGACGACGAGTCTGGCATCATGGCCATCTCGTCTGAAAAGGCTGATGAACCTGATGAACCCCTTTCCTCACTTGACCCCCTTTCCTCACTCCCCCTTTCCTCACTCCGGCGCCTGTGATGCGTCCTGTTTGCCGGCCCTCACTGGGGCCGGGCAAACCCGATAGAGATGCAGTGACTTTTTGCATGCCCGTCATTTACAACATTCCGGGCAGGCAAATAAACATTTACTGTGCGTGGATTTTTGACATCGCGGCCGCACCCGAAAGCCAACGGATTGCCATCCGTTGGTTCCTGCTTTCAGCTTTGATTCCCGCCCTCGGAGAAGACCAACGGATGGCAATCCGTTGGCTTTGGCGCTGAGCCTCCCGCTCCCATTTGCAATCCCGCTCTCCGCGCGTGACATTCGCACAGGTCACGGGAAAGGCGCCAAATATTCCCTCGGACAGCGCTCCAAAGCCTCCCTGGAACCACTGGTATCACGTTACCGTCCACGCCTACGGCGCCTGGCTCCGCGGCGATCCCCGGGGATGGCGCGCCCTGCATCACCGCGAACACGTCGACGGCGACTACAAGCATCCGCCGCCCAAGGGCAAGTACGACAACCTCCACGAGCTCTCCAAGGCGCTCATGAAGCGCGACGCGGTGCGCATCGCCGCGGAGCTTCGGCAACTCGTCGCCGGCGCCATCGCGGAAAACCTCAGTCGCAACGGGATTCAAGTTCTCATTGTCTCGCTGGATTCCCGGCACCTCCACGTCCTCGCTCGCTTCCCCGATCACAAACCGAGACACTGGATCGGCCTTGCGAAGAAGCACGCGTCGCACTCCGTTCGTCAGTTGGGCCTTCGCAGCGCGAAGGGCGGGTTGTGGGCGAAACGCTCGCGCGCTGAGCCGATCGCCGACCGAGGGCATCAGGTCGAAGCATTCAAGTACATTCTCGATCACACGAAGCGCGGGGCCCGGGTCTGGAGATTCGATCGCGCCGGTCCGTTTCCACAATAAAGCCAACGGATTGCCATCCGTTGGTCCCCGTTTTCCCATTTGCAGTCCCGCGTTTCTTCCCATCGCTCCCCTCGTTCGCTGTTCGCTCGCAGAAAATGCCCAACGGATGACAATCCGTTGGCTTTGGGGCGCCGGCGCGCATGAAGCGGAACAGCGGGAGCGACAATGCGAAGGAATCTTCGTCACCTGCGGAACATTCAGCGAAGCCGCCCGCGCCTTCGCCGCCGGCAAGCCGATCCGGCTCATCGACGGGCCGACGCTCCTATCCATGTTCGCCACGACGAATCCGCTGGCTCCCGCCGTCAGCACATACAGGCCGGCTTTCTGCCGGAGCGCTGCCCCGTCTACTGCTCACCTGTTCTACTGCTCCACTGTCTCGCGCAGCGTGCCGGTCGGCCCTTCTGGGGTTGCCGAAATTACCCGCGCTGCAGGGAAATCGCGAATAGCGTTTGAAACGATTGAACGCTCACTTCGCCGCGTGTTCCGAGGAAGGTCGCGTTTCCGCCGTTCAGGAAGTACGGGCGTCCCTCTTCGCGTTTCCTCTCTCTTCGCATTTCCTCCCTCTTCGCATTTCCGGCGTACGCGACAGGCTGGTTACGTCCAAGAAAGCCGGTTCGTTCAAAGAAGGGGGCGCGGCTCACTTCGCGTCCGTTGAAAGCCCGGGAAAGCCCCGAAGACCGCCGTTATTATTCAGCAGCCGTGACGAATCGTAATTTCTCGCACCTTTCAGCTCCAAAGTAAAAGGCTTTTTGCAGCATAATCGGGGGCACAAGGGCGGGGAGTGTTCTCCGTTGTTCAATTTTTCTTTTTCGCGTCCGGGTTTTTCTTGACCTCATACACTAAGTAGTTACACTTAGTCATGAGGAGGAATGCCATGAAGCTTCCCAATCACCCCACTCTGCTGCGGCGGATGCGGGACGCCAGGGTCAAGGAACTTGTCCCGCGATGTCCGCCCCTGGCCGCATCCCTTGGCACGCAACGCGGCGGCGGCTGCCAGTTGACCCTCAAGCGCCGCGGCAAGACCCGTACGGTCTACGTCCCCAAGGATCTCAAGGATGAGGTGGAGGCATGGGTGCAGGAACATCGGCGGCTCAAACGTCTGCTGCAGGAGATCACCAATTTGCAGCTGGCCCTGATCCAACTGCACCGGACCGACAAAGCCCGGCGCGCCGGCAGGGTTTAGACCTGGGCGCGACACTGGCCAGGACGGTCAGCCATTTCTTCCCCGATCTGTTCCAATGGCTCGGGGAAGTGGGCGACAAACGCGACCAGGACGCCATCACTTATGGCCGGCGGTTCCTGACCTGGATGGGCCTGATGCTCTTCCTGCTCAAGCTCGGCTCGCGCCGAAGGCTGCGTTTTGAGCTGGACACGCCCGAGGCGCTGGCCAATCTCAATGCGCTCTCCCGCGCAGAGCAGGAGACGATGGCCCACTCCGACACCCTGAACTATTTCCTGGGGCGGGTGCCCGCGGCGTCTTTGCCGCTGCTGCGGCGGAAAATGGTCCAACGCCTGATCCGCATGAAAGCCCTGGACAACGGCCGGCTCATGGGCCACTTCCTGGTGGTCTTCGATGGCACCGGGCAACTGCGTTTCAACCAGCGTCATTGCCCCCAGTGCCTGGAGCAAAAGCACGGCGAGACGACGCTCTATTTCCACAATGTGCTGGAGGCCAAGCTGGTCACCCCCGAAGGCCTCGCCATCTCCCTGGAAAGCGAGTTCGTCGAGAATGCCGATCCCAAGGCCAGCAAGCAGGACTGTGAACTGAAGGCTTTTGCCCGCCTGGCCAAGCGGCTCAAGAAGAGCTATCCCCAATTGTCGCTGTGCCTCTGTTTCGACGCCCTCTACGCCAACGGCACGGCGATGGACATCTGCCGTAAAAACTGCTGGAAGTATTTCATCACCTTCAAGGAAGGATCGATGCCGGCTTTCTGGCAGGAATATCAGAGTCTTCTGGCGATGTGTCCCAAGAACCGCAAGACCCAAAGAACCGACGACGGCGTCCGCCAAACCTTCGCCTGGGTCGGACAATTGGAACATGTCGACGACCAGAAGCGGCGCCACCGCGTCAACGCCTTCCAGTGCCGGGAAAAGCTCGACGGCCAAACCCGCCTCTTTGCCTGGCTCACCAACTGGTCGGTCAACGCCGACAGCGTTGCGACCCTGGGCAACCGCGGAGGACGGTGCCGCTGGAAAATCGAAAACGAAGGATTCAACCTCCAGAAGAACGGCGGGTTCAACCTGGAGCATGCCTACAGCATCGGCTCATTGCAGATCAAGAACTTCTACATCCTGTTGCAGATCGCCCATCTGATCCTGCAACTTGTCGAACGCGGCAGCCTGCTGACGCGACAGGCCAAGCAGCTCTTTGGCTCCCTGGCCAATCTGGCCCGACGCCTCGCCGAAAGCATCCGCAACGTCCTGATTGCCGCCGACGCCACCGACCCGACCCGCGCCGCCAAAATCCAGATACGGCTCAATACCTCCTGACCGGCAAGCTGTACGCATGACCGGCATGGAACCCGCCCGATTCGCCAACTTGCATTCCCCAGACAGCCGTGGGGCAGCTCTCCGTACGCGCCGTGCAAACCCGGTTCACCTCGATCCGCCGCCGTAAGGCTTCACGGCCCTACGATTCGTCACGGCTGATTATTCAGCGTCATCGTTGGCTTGCCGATGTAAGGGTGATACAATAATTGTGGATCTGAACCCCGGGTTATCTGGGTTGTAGGATCCCCCAGGGCTCCGCAAGGAGCCCCATTTTTTTGCCTGTCAAAGCCGTACCACGCCCTTCGGATCTTTGTTCGATGCGTGCTTGCAGAGCACCGGGTCGAGCCGGTTGAAATACGCATTGCCGCCGTGCCTCTTCATGTAAGCCGATGGCTCGATGCTTTGCTTTAACAGAAACGCCGTGCAGTCAGCGGCTTGAATGAAGTACGACCCGCGCGAATCCCGCAGGATCGGGTCTTCGATAATGACTCGGATTGGCTCATCCTTGTAGAAAAATGATCCGGAGCGTTGCCGTACTTTCATCTCGTTGCGCAGCCGCATGCGTTCGAGAAACCGCCCCAGTTTCTGGCCGTCTGTGTTGTCCGGAAAAACAAGGCCTCGATCATCGGCATTCTTCGGCCCTGGGAAATTCTGATAGCGAATGGTGTTCTCAAAGCGCTGGAACAGGGAGTACCACGCCCAGCGGAAAACCTCCTCCTTGTTCGGCACTCGTCCGGATCGCTTATTCACCACCACATTGATGATGCTGATATCGGACAACGCAGCGATCGCGTCGGCGAAGTTCCTGATCACAGCCAGTCGCTGATGCTTCGAGAGCACTTGGAACGATGGCGCCACTTTCGACGGCTTATTGATCATGTCCGCAGCGTGAATCTCATCCTCTATGTTGATCTTGTATTTTGACCACAGCCATCGACGAAAGCCCGCAATGTCGTCGAGCGTGTCGCGCCAGCGAAGTTCATGCACGACCAGACCGGACAGGCAGAATAAGTTGGACGGCGACCCGTCGGCGGGCATGCCGCAGTCGCCGCTGTCATCGACATACATCAGGTACATGCCCCCTCATTTCTTCGAGGTCCAGCCGTCGGGCGTCAGCGATTATGTGCCGTTCTCCTCGGCACTGGTATCCCGTCCCGCCGTTCGCCTGCTCAACTGACTTCGTTTTCGGTCCCTGAACTGAATGAAGCAGCGTACGCCACAGGCCGGTTCTCTCCAAGATAGCGTGTTCGCCGCGGGGTAGATTCTAAGAACAACTCAGCGGAATCAGTCATGTCCCTCTTGCGGCTCCGCGTTGGAGTAGAACGAGGCGTCGTAACAGGTTTTAGTAAACGACCAGATCCTCGGCGCGCGATTGGGGGGAATCATCGCCAGCAAAAAAGACCATCAACGTACCGTACGGGTAGCTCGCCGCGTCGATGTTGATTCCCAGGACAAGGCATCTGGCGACGTGGGCGTGGGCGAACACTTGTGAGGCCACCGATTCCATGCGCTCTCGCCTGTTGCCGCTGTCGGCGTCACGAAAGGCGTAAAGCGCTACGGCATCCGACTTTCGGCGGTCGGGTATCACCATCACGGAGCACTGATGCGAGGGATCTTTCCAGTTTGCGAGGACATTCGCCTTCACTTTTCGGAACATCGTTTCTGCTCTTTTCTGCTCTCCCAACGATAAGCTCAGAAGAATATTGTTGGCGTCCGTCCACTGATAGAACTGCCGCTGTTCTAGCGTCGCGCAAATGTCAGACCACCATTTGCTGAGGCGGAGACGCGGTTTTTTCCCTACTATGCCTTCGGCGTACGCGGCGTAATATTGGTCAATCTCTTTGGACATGCCGATCAGATGAAGCTGTGCTCCGGCGAACTCCCCGTCGTTAATATTGAAGCCGGTCGCGAGGTAGAAACCGAGGTGATCCAGTTCGTCGCCCATCGACGCTACGTTCTCGCCAATTTCTACTCGCCGTCGAAGGTAATGGATCTTCTGTCCCGTACGCTCAAGCACGTCGAAGATAACTTCAAGGTCAGTCAATAGAATACACGGTGCCAACGCGTGACCTTGAGGAATCCAACCCGTGTTCTGCAATACCGTTAGATTTGACTGCGTCATGGCAAAGTCTTCGAGCGTCACCGAAAGCCGGAGAATTGTGCGCACTTGGTCAATGCGCACATTCAAATCAGGTAAATACGAGCGCGCAGATCCGGATCGCGTGCGACCGCCGTAATTCGCTCGGCCAGGCGCGCCGACTGCTTGGAAGGTGCGAGGAATAAATCCTGGACGTGATGCTTTGCTCTCTCAGGAGCGCCCCGAAGGGCTGGCCACGAGATTGCTCCAGATTTCGCTTCAATAAGGATCAAATGCGAATCAACCCTCACGATGAGGTCATTCTCATACTCTGTGTCGCCGTCTTTCCAACGAAATCCAGCGACGATCTCAGCGCCTGGGAAGGCAGTTGCGAAAAGTCGAGCGAGCTCGGTTTCCAAAAACCCCGCCCGACGATCATTGCCATCGCGCATGAGCGACTGGTTGTCGCCCACCAAGCCGTCGAGAATTGGTCGAAGGAAGCTAAAAAACATCTGCGGCATTGCGCAGAAATACCTGCCATTGCCAAGATCAATCAATGGCTTCCGCCAGACCGGATTGTCTAGTAGCAAGTGCTCAGGGTTGTGCGATGAGAGTTCGCCCGGCGCGAGGCTTAGCATCTTCAATACGCTTGCCATTGGCCCTTCCGGCGCTCCCACAACGGAGGCCATCGATGCGGCGGAAACAATGAACGCGTCGGGCAGACAAAAATCGCAGTACGCGATTATCAACGCTTTCGTTTGGTCAACGCCGAATTTCTGCAGCCGGGCGACGGCGATAAGATCCTCTGGCGAGTCCTGAAGTTGTGGATTGAGTTTGTAGAACTCCCGGATTATTCCGTTGACGCTGCGCTTCTTCAGCACCCGGCCCAGCGGCTTCCGTTTTCTATTGACGTTTTCTTCGCTATTGCGCACGAGAAAGACGAACGCGGCGATGATTTGGGTGGCACCGATTCCAACGTGTTCGATGAAGCCGCGGTCGAGCGGCTTGTGGAGCTCAAGGGCGATTCGACTTACCTTGTCGAAAAACCCCCAATTGCGGACGCTCTGCGTGTGCATGCGCAGGAGTTCTTGTATGAGAGTGACAGCCTTTTGCTCGGCAGGGCGGTCCTCCTCCATGACGGCCATTCGCTGGTGGGCAAACGACTTGCTAAGCGATGGAAGCAGCTCGAACAGCTTTTGAATCGTCGCCGCATGCGGAGGGCCGCTCCCGAAGCATTCCGACGGGAGCGTTAGGGCAAGCGCCTGTACCAGCTCTACATGAGCCTGGCTGAATCCACCGTCCTTTGAGAACGCGGTGATCGTTCCATCGGAGGCGATCCCTCCAAACAGCCCATAGACAGCGAGCATAGTGATCGTCTGCAACGGGTCGTTGGAGCTCAGGATGGCAAGCGTCTCGTTTACGCACTCACGAAATCGCGACTTCGACCGCTTCGCGTGCTCAACCAAAATGGGAATAAGCCTCTCACGTGGGACGCGGGCGAACGGATGCTCAAAGAAAACGGGGCCGGTCGGCACCTTCCGTTTCCTGGACGAACGTCGCCTGCCTTGGCCGCTGTTCTTGCGTTTTCTCATCAATCCGCCTCGAAGCGTCGTTGCTTCGCCATGCTTCACGGTAAATGCGGGGCGGAGCCCGCGCGGTCGAAAGAGTTAACAAACTGATGCACGGGAAATCTCTGACTGTTAACCCGTCCTTCGCACTTTCGCACCCGCACCTGCGATGGCGGGGTCGGGAAGGCCAATTTTACCCCAATGTCTGCACTACAGAATCAATCGCTTGCGACCTCCTCGCCAACTTCCTCGGCGGTCGCGACCGCCGCCGCGCGAATCCTCGGCGGTGGTTGCGGCGGCAGCGTCAGGCCCAGCTTCTCCAGGATCATCCGCTGCTGTGCCTCGGGCTCCGTGAACCGCGGCAGGATCAGCGTCCGCCCGTCCGTCGTCGGAAAGTGAACGTCCACCAATTTGATCGCGCCCAGGCTTGCCAGCGCCTCACGCGGCGTGAGGCCGGGGGCGTGTTGCAGAAGTTTGCGACGCAGCGTCACCTGCAGGCAGTAGCCCAGGAACGCCACCAGGATGTGCGACTCGACGCGGCGCTCGAGCTGGTGATGGATCGGGCGCAGGTGAAGATCGCTCTTGAGCGTCTTGAATGCCTCTTCCACATGCGTCAGTTGCATGTACCACGCCCACAGCGCCGGCGCCTGCTTCTCCATCCCGCCCGGGCAGTCGTCCCACGGCAGCCAGGCGCGCAGAATATACGATCCGTCGGATTCAAGGGATTGCCGCCACGCGACGTGATTGAACGTGTAGGTGAACGTCGAGCGGTTCACCTCCTGGGAGATCTCCGGCTCGCGGATGGCGACGAGGGACGCGATGCGCCCCGCCGTTTTCTTCAGCACCGCAACCTTGCGGAGCAGATGATCGCGGGTGATTTTCCGCCGTCCCTTCCTGGGGATCATCTGACACCGCAGGCGATTCAATCCCTTCAGCAGCGCCTTGAGCCTGCGGCTGCGCATCGCGTTCTCCTTCTTGCGCCGATCCCGGCTCTGGGCCAGCACGAACAGGTCGCCCTCCTGTTCCATCAGCTTCACGCGCATTCCCTCATGCACCTGCTCCCACGGCTTGTCGAGCAGATCCTTCTCCATCTTCTTCAAAAGATGTTTGGGGGTGCCGACGAGGTAGCCGATCCGCTCGTCGCGCATGCGCTGGCGCGTCGCCTCGGTGGGAATCCCGCGGTCCATGACCCAGACGCGGCGGGCCTTGCCGTAGAGCGTCTCGATTTTCTTGAGGAAGCCGCCGAGGGTCGAGTGATCCAGCGTGTTGCCGGCGAGCACTTCATAAGCGAGGGGAAAGCCGTCGGTCGTGACGACCAGCGCGATGACGACCTGCCGGCAGTCGGGCCGGCCGTCACGACTGTAGCCGTGCTTCGCCTTGGGGATCGTCGCGCAGCCCCCCTCGAAGTAGGTGCTCGTCAGATCGTACAGCAGCACGTCGAACTTCGCGTCGAACAGCGTCTTCCACCGCTCGACAAGATGCCTGCACAGCTCGTCCTTGTGCGCCAGCACGCGGTCGAGGCAGCGATAGAGCCGGTCCTTCTCGGCGACGGCGAAGCCCAGGCCGAGCAATTCGTCCATCGCGCTGTCGAGGAACCAGCGGCGATGCACCGCAAACTCGCTGCCCGGATCGCACAGGCGATTGACGGTCAGGAGCTGGAGCACTTTCTCCCACGGCACGCCGCCGCGATCGGCACAGAGCTTGTCCTGCCAGAAGCGATCGAGATGCAATTCCTGCCAGAGCAGGTGTCCGAGCCAGCAGTCGCCGAAACAGCGTGGCCGCAGCAGCTTCATCTCCGAGAGTACGACCGAGACGGCATCGAGAGCGTCGGCGGGAACCGGCCGGTCGTCGGGGAAGAGACTCAGCTCGCAAGACTCGCCGCTTCGTTCATCGAAGACCGAGATCGTCTTTCGCCACGCGGCCTGCTGGCTGTCGTTGATCTCACCGAGGTAGAGCACCTGGCGCTGGGCGGCGGCGCCGCCGTTGAGCCGGCGTGATTCGACGACGCTCCAGTAGCGATGGGCCTTGCCGTTCTTCTTCCGTGAGTGGCAGCGCAGAAACATCCTGCGTGGCGATGTAACCGATTCGCGGTCGGCGGTTCAATGGGGCAGATCAGCAAGTAGGTCTGCACTACACGCCTCCGGCGCGCCCGATCTGCGATGGCGCAGCCGGAGCGGCGGAAAACCGGCGAAAAAATATTTATCGGCGGGCGAAGTGCGAAGGACGGGTTAATCAGAGATGTTCCTTCTATCGCTCCCACCGACCTCCGGCTCAGTCGGCGGCACGGGCTGCATCTCATCGTTGATTATGTCCAGCACCTTATGGCAAGCAGTTACCTGACGGAGAAGGTCGCCGGGATTCTCAATGAATGGCTCATCGAGCGAATCGGGGTGGGCACAATGGTTGCGGAGTTCTTCCATGCTTGTGAACACATCGGTCAGTTGTGTGTTGCTGACTCCAGGGACGAGGCCGCGCTTCGCCAGTATTGTCTTCTTGTCAATGAACATCGTGTATTCCAGCAGGAGGGACGGATACAAGGAGATGGAGTCAATTCGTTCCTGCGCGATCGAAAGGTTTTCGTCTCTTTTGCCGCATCTGGAGCGTTTCCATCGCCTTCGCCTGCCGCCCTGGCGGCAGACAATCCCAGCTCTCTTTCGCGTTCAGGAGACACAAGTTCAAACTGCTCTGTTCCAACTCCGTCACCAGCGCGAAGAGGCAGACCCTGAATGGGGGCTTGAAGAGCGAATCGTACTGAATCGTGCCGATGACTTCGTTGTCGTCGAGCACGAACCACGTCTCTCCATCCGGGTGGGCCGTGAGTAATTGTAAGGCTCTCCGAGCGGGCATGCTTGCCGTCACGAACCGATCCAGACGAAGCGGTTTCATGTAGTCTCGAATGGGATCGTTTGGAGATTCTTCTAACTCAAACCGAGCGTCCCAGTAGACTATCCAGCCGACAGGTTGATTGTTGTCGAGAATCAACGAGGCGTGCGCGTTGTCACCGCTGCCCAATGTGTCGATTCGATCCACGGCTTCGCGCACGGTTGCGCCTGCTGGAATGCTGACCTGCAATGGATCGAGAAGATCGTGTACAGTTACAATTGACGACATGCGCATGAAGACAGACGCGTTCATCGCGGACCTCCACTACTTCTTTGCAACTGCGGTGACGGAATCGGGTGCCACCGCCTCGGCAGCAAGGTCGGCGTTCCACACGGCCGGCCGGAACTGCCTCAGCTCACCGAGCTTCGCCCGGTCGATCTCGGCCAGCACGCCAGAGCCGCAGAAGGGACATCACGTGATGTCCGTTTTGCGGCCCATATTATTGGGTTCGCTCGTGTCGCTTGACTTTCACGGCCTCGACAATCGCCGCTTGCACCCAAGGCGTCCACTTCTTGTATGTCCAGCCCGGAGCGGCTGGATGCTTGATTCCGAAAAACAGAACGTCATCATTGTATAGTCGGCTGGTGTGACTCTGTCCGTCTCCGAGCCGGATCGTTGGTCCATCGGTGAGAAGGGGAATGGCGCCCAAGTTAGCCCAGAGCTCCTTGCCGAGGACGAGAACAAACCCTGGCCGACAGAGCGTTAGCACCTCATGCAATGCGGGTGCGCCCTGCGCCCACATATCCGGGGTTGGCCGAATTCTCGCACCGTTGCCGACCGATTCCTGAACGAAATTGTAGAAAACGACCGTCCGCCAGAACCCCCTTCTCATTTCAGGGGTTGGCGTCCTGCCGTAGAAGCAGCCGACAACCTTGGTAAAGAACCCGTGACCTTGGCCACCGTCCCTGAGAACATCCCTGGTGAATGCGCGATGGAGCGGGCCCCCGTTAATGTTGTAATGAGATTCGCCGAGCACGAAGATTCGTGTGCCCAATTGGGGAGTTAGTCCGTAGTCTTCCCCAATAAAGGGCAGCACTTTGACGGTTTCAAAGTCGCCATCCAACGGCACGCGCAGCTTTGCCCCTCTCGAAACGGCTTTTCCCGAATTGGTTCTTCTCGACGTAAGTGCGCGAAAGACTTCTCGCCAGAATTCGAGAACCTTGACAGTCGCCGCCAATCGTCGTTTAGCATTGGAGACAATCCCCGGCCACTCACACCGGCGCGAGCATGGTAACAGGTTGGGCGGCTGGCGGAAGAGCGGCAAGAGCCGCTGCTTACGCTCGGGTGGACGGGGAGCAATGTCCACATGACTACCGATAGCGCTGCAAATTCACGCCGCACCAGTCACGATTTGCGGCGGGTTGTACAAACGAGCGAAGCTCCGCCAGAGCTTTTCAGATCCCATGATCCAAAAGTTGCCTTCCTGAGATTGTGGGCGTTGACCCAAGATCAACCGCGCTATGTCGCTAACTTCTGTTGCGAGCGGCCTTCCCGTGACGAGCGAAACGAAAATGGTGCGGAGCGCCGCCGCTAGTAGATCGGCTCCTTGAATCTCCGGTTCTGCCACGGAATCGCCCGTGCGAAAATGCTTCAGTCGATCTAATCCAAAGTACACAACCGTACCGTTTTGGAGCTTAATAGATGCTTCACTCTTCGCGGCGATGAACGTCGAGAATGCCCACCGAAAAGCTGGCTCGAACTCTGTCGTCTGATCGTGAACGATCTGGGCATCGTCAGCACCGATGTCGCCGAGGAGGCGGTCGGCGTTGCTCATGAACTGAACAAAGACCGGCAGATTGAGGCTAATACAAAGGAAGTGCTTCCCAGCGATTTCTCCGCTTTGCTCCGCTGCCGCGATCTCTTCGATATTCCTGATGGCGCCCTTAAGGGTATCCGCGAGAAACTGCATGCCGTTCAATCGCGCCGCCATCCATAGGGATCTAGCGGATTTCTCCAGAGTTGAAGCGGTCGGATTTCGGTAGGCATCCGCGAACTCTCGTAAGAGCGGCTCCGCGAACGCATAGAATACGTGTGCGATATTCTGCCGGTCTGCATTCGCTCCGGTCGGTAGCCAGACCGCTTGGGGATTATAAAAAGGGTCCATGAATGTCTCGACAATCTTCGCGGCAACGCAGTAGCGTTTGTCCGCAGCCGTCCAGATCGGAAGACATCCAACTGAAAAAGCGGACGTCAAAAAGCGCAGAATGCCCCGCTGGCCTGAGCCAGATTTCATAATATCAACACCGTGAAGCTCGCTCGCTTGCGGGCGCTGGGTTTTAAGATCGTCTAAGGCTGCGCGGTACGCGCTTTGAGCGGATGCCGGAACTGCTATCCCCGCGAGGATGTGGACAGGTTGGCCTTGGTCTAAGTAGTTGGGCCCGGAATTTCCAGACTCGTCACAATAAAGCGTATAGTTCGTCTTTTCTTCGGTACACCTCTTTATAAAAGTTGCACGTGTGTTACCCAAGTTTTCCGAGAAACGCAAGCCCCGTTGAGTGGCGAGCGTACCCGGCCGTGCTCACTCGCTACTAGGGCTCACGAAGAGGGCTCGGAGGTGATTCGGAGATATACATATTTCATCGGAGGAGGGGCCGTCCCCTTGCATTCGCTACCCGACGATCCGATTCACCAAGTTGTTGAGGATCTGTACAAACACGCGAGTAAGCCGGATTAAGGGGCCGCAGCCCTGCATTCGACTCTCATTCTGCAATAGGGGACTCTAAACGCACCGACAAGAGCCTCAGATCGATCCGAGGTGGATCCAGCCAGCCGGGAGTACTGCCGAAACATCCGGGGTCCGTTTTGATATCCGCCAGTCCCCGTCGCCAAAAAAAGGGGAAGCGGGATTCAGAAACTCGGCGAGTGGCAGGTACACCCACGCTTGTTCACCCGCCACCTGGAAATGGGTTGAGTAAAGCTCCACGCCGACGATACGGCCTGAGTTGCGCAAAAACTCTTGGATCGCGTTCGAGACGCCGATTTCGGCTAGCTCCGTGCGGCCGTCTGTCTCATGCACAACCCAAGCTTCGGGGATCTTAATGAAGATGATTCCTGGGATGTGCCGTGGGAGCTGTCTGCGAGCTGCCGAAAGCGCGCTCGAGACGGTCTTCGCGGTCTGCTGCGTTGACTCCAATTTGCACTTTGTCTCTGCGCAGGCCGAATGCCCTTCCGGAAACCTGAGCTCGATGTCGTAGTCTTCACCTTTCCGCTTCGCGAATGGGCGCACGAAACGAAACCAAATCTTCGAGGCACCTAGTATTTTTCCGACTTCAAGCTCTGCAAATGCCGACTCCACGTCGCCGCTTTTCAGGCGTTCGATGCAGACGTCAAAGCCTTCAATACTTTGTGAGTTGAAGATCATCTCCCCTAAATCGATTACCCGAGAGACGTGCAGCTGGGCCTCATTGCTCTCCTTGTCGTAAATGCCATCTAGCCGCGTGCGCAGGAATTCCTTTGACCTGGACCGCTGATTCTCAACGTTTCTTCGAATCCATTGCTCTCCGAGAAAATGAACCAAAACGGCAAGCGCATTTCCGTACGCTCGATCTGTGCCGATAGGCGGAACATATGCCCAGCGCCTTTGAAACTGGCCGATCCAGTCCATTGTGCAGGTTGCTACTTTTCGCGTTGCCATGCACTTGTCCGATCAGTGAAGACTTACGCCACAAACCGCTCCTCACCCACCGACCGCGCCTTCCCCAGCGCCGTCAGCGTCGCCAGCAACTCCCCAACGCGATCCGCTTTCGCCCCTTTGAATCGCTTCGACAATTCCGCAGCACTGGCCGGCCCGGCTTCCGCGCCCAGCGCGGCGCGCACGGCCTGGGCTTGCTCGGCGAGGGATTTCGGCCAGGGGAGTTTGTCGGCTTTCTTGGGCTGGGCGGGTTGCTCCGCGGGGGTTAGGCCGAGGTGGCCCTGGTTGGCGGAGGCGCCGCCGGGGTTTTGGAATTCCGGGCGCAGCCAGCGGATCAGGCCGCGCTTCTCTTCCTCGGCCCGCTCGGCGTTGAGGGCCACCAGCCGCCGGAGGATTTCTTCGTCGGCGAGGTCCGGCGGCCAGCCGTAGGCGTCGGCGACTGCCGCGTCGAGGTCGTCGTGGATTTGTTTCAGGACCGATACCAGCCCCTGCTCGTGAATGACGCGGTCCTTGTCCGTCAGCTCTTCGATCTTTCGGAGCTTCTCCGAAAAGATCACGTAGCCGACGTCCACCACGATGATGAATGGCGGGTTCCCCTCATCCGCCGGCAGTGAGCGGACGTAGCGCTCGGCCTGGCCCTTGGCTTTCTTCATGGCGGCGTCCCAGTGGGCGGTGCCGCGGACGGCTGTGCCGCGGCGGACGCGGGCGGGCGTTTCGGGGACGAAGAGAGCGGGTTCCTCATCGGAGATCGAGCCCTGCTTGGCTTCGAGGACGAAGCAGCCGCGCTTGTAGAGGTCGATCCGGCCGACGGTGGTCTTGCCGTCGCCGTCATCCATGGGGACGGATCGCTCGAAGACGTAGGCGTTGTCGCGGTCGTCGGAGCGCGTGGGCTCCGGGCCGGGAACGGCCAGGAGCGTGCAAAGCTCCGTCAAAAACATCGTGTAGTTGGCCCGCTCGGCCGCCTCGGACCGCTCCCATCGGCGGATGAAATCAGAAGGAGAAGCGGGTGAAGTGGTGGTCGGCCCCATGCGTGAACGGAGGATGATAAATGTTTGTCTTGCGGAGGGCAAAGGGGGATGGAAGCAGGCACGAAGGCACCCGCCGCGGCGGGTAAACTGCGGCACGAAGGGGAGGAAGGGGATCAGCGGGGAGGCACGAAGGCACGAAGCGGAGGAAGGGGAGGAAGGGGGATCTGGTTTAGCCGGCGAGCATGCTCGCCGTTTCCGTGGTGCTCCACGGAAATCCCCGGCGTTCCACTGCGTGTCCTGAATCTGTGGCGGCGGCTCCTCCGACACCTCAGGATGAATTTGATGGCGTAGTCAACATTGACTTCCTCCTCGATCGGCACAGAGCAACTTCAAAAGTGTGCCAATTCGTGCCATTTCGTGCCACTTTACGGGGTAAAGCTCGGGAGGAGAAGTCAGGAGCAAGAAGCCAGCATCGAGCTGCGCCCAGGCGCGGATCAGTTCCGACGGAGGATCCGTCGGCTTTGGGAGATTCACAATCGAGGTGGATGGCATTCCGCGAGGACTTGGCCGCGACGACGCCGGACGAGCAAAGACCCCGGGAAATTGGCACGCGCCGGCGAAGCCGCATCGGCGGCCATCAAAACGAGCTGATCCAATGACTGAGGTGTGATGTCACCAGGCGGAACTCCCCGATCGATCATCCAGCTCCGCGCCGATTGGCGAGCCAGCAAAAGGGGCAGGTCGGCCAATTGATGCACTGCGAACGATTCCTCGAGACGCGGCGCGCTGCCGCGGGCCCACCGTCGTAACTTTCTGCAGGCGCTCGCGAGTCTCAGCAGATCTTGCGTGAGCACGGGATCAGCAGCGAGAAAGCGACGCAGGCGATTGCGAAGATATTTGTCGGTGGCGTTGCTCGGGTCTTCCCGCCATGTCTGTCCGATTGAATGCAGCAGGGCTCGCAAATCGGTTCGCGGGACGCGCAACAGCGGACGAAGCACCCGCAGTTCGCCGATGGAAGTAGCCCGGCTCATGCCGCAAAGGCCTTCGTAGCCGCTGCCGCGCAACAGGCGGTGCAGGACGGTTTCGGCCTGGTCGTCGGCGTGGTGGGCGACGATCACGCCGGAGAGTTGATGGTCGCGGACGACTTGTTGGAAAAGAATCAGCCGCAGCGCGCGAAACCTGGCGGACAGATTGTTCGGAAGGCCGCCGGTCGAAGCTTCGAGCTGATCGCGCGTCGCGAGCGAGCAGGGCAGATTCCATCGGGCCGAGAGATCGGCGACAAATGCGGCGTCGGCGGCGCTCTGCCGGCCGCGCGCCTGATGGTCGAGATGGACGACACGCAGCGCGAGATCCCGCCGCGAGCGGAGCAGGTCGAGGAGTGCGACGCTGTCCGCTCCTCCGCTGACGCCGACGGCCCACCCGCCGGCGGAGACGGACTGCACCGCGCTGGCGAGCCGTGGAAGCAACATCGCGGGTATACTTTGGCGAAGGAGCTGCGCAAATGCCAGAAGCGCGGGAGCAATTGCCTGCCCCCACCTCGATCCTCCCGGGTAGGAGGGGAGGAGGCAGGAAGAACGTCCGCGAATGTTCGCTTTTGCGCATTTCACGCATGGCCAAAGAGTGCCGCGCGGTGCTGCCCAGCTTATTCCTTCGCAGCTTCTTGGCATGCGCGTTCGTTTTCGCAGGCGGTGCGACTGCCTTGACATACGCCGATGGCACAACTCAACCGGCACCAAGCGATCTGGATTTTTTGTTGTCGCAGTCAAAGTCTGCCGCGACACAATCCAGCAGCCCGGCTGGTGCGCCGGCAACCGAGCCGGTGTCGCCGTTCGATGCCGCTCGCGCGGACGGCGCACGGCAGGCGATGATGCTGCTCAGCAACGGAGAGAAGATTCACGGGCTGATCGCGCATACTCGCGCAAGCCGGTGCGGGTGTGGGTGGAAGCGCAAAAAGAGTACAAAGATCTCCCGTTCGCTTCGATTCAATCAATCGACGCGCAAGTCGTCTGGGAACGGGAGGAGCAGGAATGGCATTTCAAGGAGAGCGGCAGCGACATCAAGGAATACAGCGGCAAGACCTACCCGGCCCGAGAGACGCAATATCAGATCACCCTCAACAGCGGAAAGACGATCACCGGCGGCGTCGCGGAGCCGCTGTATCTGATGACTCCGGACGGTCACGAAACGTACGCATTGCATAAGCGGGACAAAGGAGAATTGGGGCAATCGCTCGACGAACTGGTTTACGTCAAGCACGTCGAATTCGAGAATAGTGGTGCGACGACCAAGCCGGCTGCGAACTGAATCAACCGCGGCAGGACATGCTCCCCAGATGTTCAGTTCAGGAGTCGTCTCCGAATGTCCAAGTGCACTCCACGCCGAGTCTCGCATTTGCAAGCGCGCCGTCACGCCGTTGCTTTTAATGCCGTGGCTTTCCGTCGGCGTTTGCCTTGGCGGCTCGGAGCCGAAGATCCAGGTCACCGGGCCAGGCTTCGCGCGGGAGATCCCTGATTTGTTGGAATAATGAGACTGCGGTCGCGTAGTCGCCGCTATTCTCGGCGTCGATTGCCTTGCGGCGCAGCGTCCGTGCACGGGCGAATGGATCGTCGTCGGTCGTCTCCGGAGCCACAGGTGCGTCAGCGGCGGATGCTGCCGTGTCATTCGGCGGCAACGGGACCGGCGGTGCGCTCACGGGCGGCGCGGTCACGGCAGGCGCGCGCGGGCGCGGGCGGACTATTGTCGCCGACAATTGGAGGCACGTTTCGTTGCGGGGTGGCGGGCGACGGTGCGGGAACCGGCGGCGGGACAACGGTGTTCACCAACTCTGGCGCTGGGGCGGCCGGGGGCTTTGTTGTGGCCTGGTGTGCAGGTAAGAGGGCGGAATTCGGTCCGGAAACTGGCGTGGGCACTCGCGGGAGAGTCGCCACCGATTGGCGGGAATTCGCATCAGCCGGGAGGATCGCATCATCGGACGGCCTGGTATTGAATCGAACGCCAATGGCAGCCAAACCGGTATTGACCCATCCCTCGGCAAGACTTTGAAGTCTTGGATCGACGTACATCAATCCTGATCCGACCGCGGCAAGGAGAATGACGATGAACAGCGCGCCCTCGATCCAGGTGCGTCGCCTGGCAGCAGGTGCCGCGGGCGCGGGCGCGCGCCGGGGACGAACGTCGGGCCGACCTGGCGCGGCGCGGGCGGCGCGTCCTCGAATGAGTGATCGCCGTTGCCGTCGGAGTCGATGGAGTTGGCGTTGAATGACCGCAGGCGGCGTGCCTGAGCGAGGCGCTCGCGGGCGCTGGTCGGTCGCTCAGCGGGCGCAGAGACCTCCTCGGGAAGCGACGGAATGACGATATCGCGATCATTTTCGACCGGAGGTTGGGCTTCGTCGGACTCCGTGGGGGGTTGCTCCATCGCCGGCGAGACCTGCGCGGGCTCAACATCGGGAGCGTTGGAAGTTTCGTCCTGCATGGTTGTTGCAGCGGAGTTGGCAGACGAGTTGTCCGCGCCCGCCAGATTCGCGGGCAGCTCCCGGTATACCACTGCGCCCGACTCCCCGTCCACTGACTCCAGAAAAGCGTCAGGATGGGTCGTCATCGACTGTGCTCGATTGCATTGCGGGCAGAGCAACGCGCCGGCCGGCAGCTCGCTCCCGCAGCTGTAGCACAAGCCAAACTCGCGGCTCAAGCCTTTCACCTGCGAAGCAAATCGCCAGAGCTGATGCGTCGTCGGCCCGCGGACAATCGAGTGCGCCTTGACGCGGCCCTTATGGACAAACGAGAGAAGCGTTTCGAATTTCATGCCCGGCGCGGCCGGATTGCGCTTTTGCAGAACATACCAGGGGCCGATGCGCGCCTTGGTGGCATTTCGGGCCGCCGGTGTGTTCTCCATCGTGCAATGGGGGCAATGCCCTTGCGGCTCATCGTTTACGGCACCGCAGTAGGGGCAAACAAACTGTGTCGCAAGCTCCTGCTGCCGGGGAGGCGGCAGCGTGGTACGCGAGCTGGTTTGTGAGACGCTGCTAGACATGCGAATGAGTCCACAATGTGGTTAAAGCCAAAACACCCGCCCGAGAAAACGAAGAACGTTTTGTCAAAACGCGAAAAGCTCTGGTGCGCAAAGACTGGCGAATGGCTTTGCGCTCGCTCGGCTTGATTGTAATCGCGCTCGCCTGCTGCGGCCATCCCATTAGGGAGGTTAAAGCATCGTTTCTCGCGAATTCGCCAGAATAGTGCCAAAAACCACCGAAAGCGACTTCGCGAGGGCGAAATCAGGAGTTTCGGAAGTCCAAAGCCTTTTAATTTCGCTGAAAATAGTCCGCAACGAGGTCACGGTCGGCGGGGGAAATCTCGCCGCTGGAGATCGCGCTGGGCCGCGTCGATGTCATGCTGCCAGCCGGGGGCGGTCCAGGGAACGTTGACAGGCCGCCGGGCGCGGGACCAGCGACGGTTCCGTCGGCGGTTTTTCCAGCCGCAGAAGGCGCATCATCTGGAGGCGCGTTTCCTCCAGCGGCTTTTCCACCGGAAGCATGGGAAGTTCCGCTTGCGACCTCGGCGCGCGGCTTCGAGGGAGACGACACGACATCGGTTCGGCCCAAAGTGCCGCCCTGCGCGTAGTCGGGGGCGGCATCTCTGGCGGGCGCGTCGGCGGGCGCGGGCGAGTTGGCGCCGTCGCCGCGCTGCGGCGGCGCGGAAACGGAGCGGTCCACCGCCGCATCCTCCCCATCGGGTGGAGCGGCGGAAGGGCGCTGGGCGGCCAGCGTGATCGGCGCCAAAAGCGGTTGAGGGGACAGACCGCGGGATTGCGCCTGGCTCGAAGCGGTTAAAGAACGCGCGTCGCGTGCCAAGGTATCGGCGGGGGCGCCCACCCATGCCGAGAGTGTCAGCACGATCGTCATCGCCAATCCGATGCCGCTCCATGCCCGGGAACTTAATCGCCGCAGAAACAGAGACGATGGCGAAAGCCCTTCGCAGCGGCGATCAGCATCGGCGAGCACAGCGCGTTGCCATGGATCCTTCGGCGCCGCACGGATAAGAAATGCCGAGGTGAGCAGATCAGCCCACTGGAGTTGTCGATCGGCCTCCAGTGCCGCTTCGAGAGCCGTGGGGATGTGCGACACGCCCCATGCGACGCCGCCGACAAATCCCAGTGCGAGAACGAGCACCGTCGGCGCGATCGCCTCGGCCCCGCGCAAAGCGAGCAAAACGATCACCGGGAGCGCCAAGGCCGATGATATTGCCACGGCAACACCAACGCGCTCGATGATTCGCAGCAGCGTCAGCCTGCGGTGGATTCCACGCAGAAAGTGTTCCAGGTTGGGAAATGGGTCGGCAGGCATTGGATGGCCACAATTGTATGACACTCCTGCGCATAGACTTAAAGTGTGCAAAAAGTGACCTGCTCCCTCGTTGTTGCCCTGAGCCCGCAATGTCTGGGCCCGATGCGTCGCGCGCCGCATCAGAGGCCGCTTTTGAAGGACTGGGTCGGGTAGAGACCGGACTCGCGGAGTTTCAAACGCAAGGTCTGGCGGGCAATTCCCAGCACGCGCGATGCCATGTGTCGGTTACCTCGGGTGTACGTCATGACGCGAGCAAGCGAGTGCCGATCCAGCTCGCGGTGCAGATCCGCGTACAGATTGTTCGCATCGGGGCTGAGCCGTTGCCGCAGGAAGCCGTCCATGTCAAAAAAATCCGTGCGCGCCGGAGTTTGCCGTGGAGGCGCGTCCTGCGACGCGTCCTCCAGAGCGGGGAGAAATGCCGGGACAAGGACGCGGCCGGTAGAGCGGAGGAGCGCCTGTTTGAGGACGCTTTGCAGTTCGCGGATGTTTCCCGGCCACTGATATCTCCGCAGACGCTCCATCGCCTCTGGCGCGATCTGGTTGGTCTCCCGTCCCAGCTCGCGGCCATATCGGCGCAGGAAGTGCTGGACCAGCATCGCGAGATCTTCGTCGCCGCGCTCGCGCAACGGCGGAAGATGGATGGTGAAAACGCTCAAGCGATAGTAGAGGTCCGCGCGGAACTTTCCCTGGGCGACCCAGCTCTTGAGGTCGCGATGCGTCGAGGCGATCAGGCGCACGTCTGTCCTGATGGTTTCGTTCCCGCCGACGCGTTCGAAGCTTTGTTCCTGGATGAGCCGAAGGATCTTTGCCTGCAGCGACAGGGGCATGTCGCCGATTTCATCGAGCAGGATTTATGCCGCTGGGGCAGATCACCGAGGATCATTACGACAAATACTTTGGCATCAACGTCAAAGGCACGCTGTTCACCGTTCAGAAGGCGCTTCCGTTGATGCCCGACGGCGCCTCGATCGTACTGAATGGGTCGATGGTCTCGATCAAGGGACTCCCCGCGTTCAGCGTCTATGCCGCGACCAAGGCCGCACTCCGGTCGTTCGCGCGGACGTGGGCTGTCGACCTCAAGCCGCGCGGAATCCGCGTCAACGTGGTCGCGCCCGGGACGGTCGTCACGCCCGGCTACAAGACGGAACTTGGAATGAACGACGAGCAGATCAAGCAGTTCGACGCCCAGGCGGCCGCAAATACACCCCTGGGCCGAACCGGCACGCCCGACGAGATCGCCAAAGCCGTGCTCTTCCTCGCGTCGGACGACAGCAGCTTCATCACCGGCATCGAGCCGTTTGTGGATGGCGGGGCGGCGCAAATTTAGAGGCCGGTGCCGCGCGACCGACGAAAGCGAAAGTATCCATGAATTCAGCAGGCAATCGGATGGCTTAGTTAGAAAGCTTGCATCAATGTCACATATGACATATAGTGTATCGGATGGAGGGGCAAGGCAAAGCGTTGGTCTAGTTAGTTGGCGAGGTCAAAACACCGCCGTTCTCGACTGATGCTCGTCGCAGTGCGGGCTTTCTGCTGCGGCTGCTGCAAGTGGGGTCATTGCTCTCAATGCCGACCTCTCGGCCGATGCCGTCCATCGGGCCTCGCTGCCACGAATTGCGAATTCGTGACGCCGGCCAGCGCGTGATATGGCGGCTCGTGTATCGCATCGACGATGACGCCATCATCATCGGCGACGTCTTCGTGAAGAAGAGCCAGAAAACACCGGCGGCTGTGATCGATGCGTGCAGACGCCGATACCGGCTGTATGACGAACTCGACCAATGAGGCGCCTGATGAACGCGAATAAGACAAAGAGACTCGAATCAGCCGGCTTCAAGGTTGGTGGAGTGCAGGAATTTCTTGGCCTCTCCGATGACGAGATGGCCTTGATTGACTTGAAAGTAGGGCTGGTCCGGATGCTCCGCCCTGCGCGGGAGAAAGCCGGGATCACGCAGGATGAATTGGCGCACCGAATTGGCTCAAGCCAGTCGCGTGTAGCCAAAATGGAAGCCGCCAGTCCGGATGTCAGCCTCGATTTAATCTGCAAGGCGCTGCTGGCGCTGGGTGTGACGCGACAGGGCATCGGGAAAGCCATCGCAGGCACACGGGCGGCGTAATGCAAACGGGACGAATTAGGGAATTTGACCCGGAGCCGCAATGACGTGGTATGAGATCAAGGGCTCCATACGTGCCGACCTACTGGCACGTGGGCTCAAGGAGCCGCGGATTCGACTCAATGCTCTGGATTTTCTCGAGAAGCTGCTTGTAAATCTCTTTCCCGAGTTCCTGAACAATCCGAAAGTGGCACTCACTATTGGCAAAGAAGCGCTATCGACCGAACTGGCGGGGCTGAAGAAAACCGGAAACCTGAACGGCGCGGAGAAGAGCGTCCTAACCCAGATTTTCGCGCAATTGGCGGACTCCTCAGACCATGCCTCGATTGCCCCGCAGCGTGGCGACCGTCGTCCGCTGGTCGCGGCTATTCAGCGCCAAACCACTGACGACCTTGGCGGTGACATTATGAACGTTAAGCTTGGGTTGCCGCCAGTTATCGGCAAGAGCTCGACGATCCTCATTCTGGGTACAATGCCTGGCGACGAGTCAATTCGGCTCCAACAGTACTACGCGCACGCTAACAATCAGTTCTGGAAGATTCTTAGCGAGGTCTATGGCGAATCAGTCGAAACGGAGTACTCTCAGCGGCTAGCGTTCTTGCACGCCAAGCAATTGGCGCTCTGGGATGTGTTACGAAGTGCCCACCGCGTTGGAAGCTTGGACTCTGCTATCAGAAGCGAGGTCGCCAACGGCTTCGCGGGGCTTCTGGCGATCTACACCAACTTGAAAACCATCGCCTTCAACGGCGGAAAGGCGCACACGCTTTTCCGACGGTACGTGGAGAAAGCACATGCTGCCGTAGCCACCAGTTCCCTGCGCATCGTTGTCCTGCCATCCTCCAGCCCAACCCCAGGCCGAAACGTCTTGTCGTTCGAGGAAAAGGTTGTCCGTTGGCGCTCGTTGGCGACCCTGTGACGGGCCTCAATGCGCGTGACGGTGGCAAAAGTGCTCATCCGCCTAACCCCTGCCGGTCTTGCCTGCGAACGAATGAGAGCGAAGTCAGGGAGTGGTGATCGGATGCCTCCGCCAGATCTTGATCGAACCTCGCTCCGTCAACCGGCACACCAGAATCACTTTGCTCCCGAGTCGGTCGTTCCCCGGCTTCTGATCCCTCGGCACACCCGGCACAGCGCATGTGAAGTGCCTGACCTACCCGTTCCGCATGAACGCCGCCGGCCGCTATTCGGGATTCCGATGCTTCACCGAGAGCGCATACACGCTCGATCGCAGAGCCGGCAAAGGATCATCGGACAACTCGATCCCATCCGTCAGGTTGATCGGATCGAAGGCAAGCGCTTTCTCCGCAGCGGCGCTGTCGGGAAGAACCGCCGTCACACTGATCGTGCCCGCGTCGATGGTTTTGCGATCGTCTGGCCAGACGAGGGAGGGATCCTTGGTCGCATCGCCGTCGTTGGGAAGTTGGACCATCAGATGAAATTTGATCGGCGCTGTCGCAAGGCGCGTTTTGAGGTCATCGACGAGAAAATTTGGGGTCTTGGTTTTCGCTTCTTCCTCGCTCAAATCCTTCTGTCCGTCGAAAGGAACGATCTTGTATCGCCCGGCCTGCTTCGTTCCCTCCTTATTCACGAAGATAAATGCGTCGTTCCCGAAAAATGAAGCGTTGGCGAAGCTCGCGGGCACAACGGCATTGTCCTTCACGAACTTCAATGCCAGAGGATGGGCACCGAGGAACTCCTCAACCGGCCAGGGATGCGGCTTACCCGGATCGGTCGCCACGACCGACTTCTGCAGCGCGAGGAATTCCTCCCCCGTGGCAACGACAAAACCATTATGCGACATCGCAACGATATCGGTCTCTTCGCCGCCCGGAAGCGTAAAACGGATTGCCATTCCGTGCGGACCGGCGTTGGGCGAGTTGTCGGGAATGATTGGGTCAGGCCCGCCATCGGAGAAGCGAATGGTGAGCGGAACTGAAGTTCCCTGGAAATGCGCGGCCTTCGAAAGGTTTGCCGCCTCCGGCGAAGCCGCGAACGTTCCCTGGCAGACGATTCCCTTCGCATGGGCGGGGCGAAAACCCGCCTTGTTACCATGAACCTGAATCATCGCGTCGAAGATTTCCCGGGCGAGATGCTTGTCGGCTGGCGGGCCGCCCCATGAGCGGGTGTGCGCGAAGAATAATGCGGTGAGGCCGACTGCGGTCACGGCAACAATAGCTTTTGGAATTCTCATGAAAGCATGCCTTTCTTCTGGGCGGAACAGGCGGGGGTGTCGTCACGTCCAACGCCCTCATCAAACACTGTGCCAGCATATTTCCTCAAGGCAACGTCCAAACAAGCTTGATAACTTCGTCAAAAACCAAATCTACAATTGGAGGTTAACAGCCCTCGATAGTGTATAATCAGATCCGTCGGTCGCCAGTCGGCGAACCTAACGAAGAGGTAATCCAACGATGTCCACCATCTCCATTCAAGAAGCACAGGCCCGGCTCGCGGATCTGATCCATCGACTCACTCCGGGCGACGAAGTGGTGATTACCGAGAACAACCAGCCCGTGGCGAAGCTCGCCCACACCGGATCGCAGAAGCAGTGGCCATGTAAGGCGGGAAGCGCCAAAGGGAAAATCCACATGGCGCCGGACTTTGACGAGCCGCTCGAAGAATTCAAGGAGTACATGGAGTGAATCTGCTCTTGGACACGCATGCGCTGCTCTGGTTTCTTGCCGACGATCCGCCCTTAACACCGACAGCCAAAGCGCTGATCGAAGACCCGGGAAACAGAAAGCTTGTTAGTGTGGCCTCCTGTTGGGAGATCGCGATCAAGGTGGCGCTGAAGAAACTTGACCTCGGCGAGTCTGCGAAGACATTTCTGCCTCGGGAACTGGCGGCGAACGGGTTCGACCTGCTGGCGATCGAACTAGCCCACGCCACTTTCGTCGAGGCGCTGCCGCCGCATCATAAAGACCCGTTCGACCGGCTGCTCATCGCGCAGGCGATCATCGAAGGGCTGTCGCTGGTCAGTGCGGATGCGATCTTAGACCAGTATGGTGTGAGCAGGCACTGGAAGTGAAGACTGGCCGCCCCCCAGGTTCTCGATTCTTAGAATAAACGTGAACCCCGCCTGAAGACGGGTGTCACGTCGGGTCTTCCTCCGCTTCCACGTCCGCCCGGTTATGCGGCGGAAGGTACAGCCCGATTAGCAGCTGTTCCATCATGAGCGCCTTACGAGGCGCCGATAGCTTCATTGGGCCAGGATCAATCATCATGTCGACGTCCTCCAGATCGAGAAGATACGCTCGCACACGCGCGGGAGCACACTGGCAAAGCGCTTGAAACAAGGGGCTGTTCCCCGCAGCCTTCTCCTGGCACTGCCTCCGCAGTCGTTCGGCAAAGGTACCGAACTTTCCCTTGGTCGCCTTGCCGATGTACAGAATCTGCCCATTTGAATGGAGGATGTACACCCCGCTTTTGTCCGCGTAGTCGCCTAGCTGCGATTTGTTCCACTCGGTTCCTGCCTTTGCAATCGTAAGCTCGAACCCGCCGTTGATGATCTGCGCTCTCGTCAGAATGTTCGCTGTAAGCTGCATCCTCTAATCATACCAAGTGTGGCGCGCCCGCACCGCACCTGGTAGGCCGTGCGATCGCAATTTTTGCCGAAGGCGTGAACGTCATTCGCGCCCGCGCTCTCGGGATTCGCGGCGTCAGGCCGCAGCGGCCAGTGGAAAAAGCCAAACTCCTGACACCCTGAACCCTCTCCTACATCCCCAGATCACTCAACCCCGGATGGCCATCGGGACGCCGCCCGATCGGCCAATGAAATTTGCGATCGACTTCTTTGATCGGCAGATCATTAATGCATGCGAATCGAGCCCGCATCAGTCCGTCGTCAGCGAATTCCCAGTTTTCATTTCCATAGGAACGAAACCAGTTGCCCGAGTCGTCATGCGATTCATAGGCGAAGCGCACCGCAATGCGATTGCCGTCAAAAGCCCAAAGCTCTTTGATCAGGCGGTATTCCAGTTCCTTCACCCATTTTCTCGTCAGGAATGTGACGATATTCTCTCGGCCGGCGACGAACTCGGCTCGATTTCTCCAGCGGGAATCGATCGAGTAAGCCAGGGATACTTTCTCCGGATCGCGCGAATTCCAGCCATCCTCCGCCAGGCGGACTTTTAGAATGGCGGATTCTCGATCGAACGGAGGCAGTGGCGGACGTGCAGGCATAAACGGTTCCTTTCACAAGCTGGAGCGGTTGAGGGCGGACTGCAAATCTATGCACCATCGATTCTGATGCAGAGCATTTGACCTCAAGACATTCGTCGAATTCAAGGCTTTATCTGGGTTCATCTGATTGTTTATCTGCGGCGATTACTCCCTCTTTGCTCTTCCGCAAAGCGGATGCCGAGTCTCGGATTCGCAGAGGTGAAAGACCAAAGACGAAGAGTATTGCCCTCCCGTGCGCCGGGAGGGAGGACGGACACAGATAAAGGCAACCCGAAGCACCGCGGGCGCGGATCGCCGCAGCAGCGTAGGGCGGGATTCATCCCGCCGTTCCACCGCCGCGGCGGGATGAATCGCGCCCTGCAACATTTGGCGCGGAAAGAACGGACGACACTACGACTCGCCAGCCTCACACGGGCAGAAGAGTTACCCTGCGGCTGCAAGCCGGGGGAAGAGAATTTACCCACCTAATGCCGCATTGCTGGTGAACGCTGCATTCGGACCTCGCTGGGATCATTTCCATCCTTCGGAACCTTTGGCCTCATCCTTGCAAAGGCCGAGATGTCCGCGATGGAGTCCAACTATGAAGGATGCTCCGATGCTGCAGTCAGGAACACAGGCACAGCCGCTTTTGGAATTGGTGAAAGCGCTCGGGGAGGAACCACTGTTCCAGCCCGGCGATCGCGTGCGGATTTCCGTCCGCTGTCCCGTCGGTCATTACCGCGTACCGCGCTATGTTCGTGGCAAACAAGCCGTTGTCGAAGCAGTCATCGAGCCGGCCGCCATCAATAACGAGGAAGAAGGATTCGGTCGAAACGCCGGGCCGAAACTTCATTACTACCGCGTCGGCATTCCCCTGTCGGATTTGTGGCCGGGCTATTTCGGCTCTCCCAACGATGGGCTCCGCATCGAAGTGTACGAGACCTGGCTCGAGAAGATTGAACCGCGCAGGTGAGCGCAAACAAGGAAGCGAATATGTCTGCAGAACCCCATGATCATGCGCACACTCCCATCACCACCTCTGAGCAGCCGCCCAGCTACTACGAGATCATGGAGACGGCGGTCCGTGAGCTTCTGGTTGAGAAGCAACTGATCGCGGCCAGTGAAATCCGCCGTCAGATCGAGGTGCTCGACTCCCGCACGCCGGCGCTGGGCGCGAAAATTGTCGCACGGGCCTGGCTGGAGCCGGAGTTTCGGGCGCGGCTCCTGGCCGATGGTCGGGCGGCGTGCGAGGAGATGGGGATCACTTTCTATGATGACACTCGGCTGATCGTGGTGGAAAACACCGAGAAGGTTCACAACCTGCTCGTCTGCACGCTCTGCTCCTGCTACCCGCGTCCCGTACTGGGACTTCCTCCCGATTGGTACAAGCTCAAGCCGTATCGGGCGCGGGCGGTGAAGGAACCGCGGGCGCTGCTCGCAGAGTTCGGCACGCTTATTCCCGAGGATGTGGCCATCAACGTCAGCGACTCCACGGCGATGGTGCGGTATCTCGTGCTGCCGCGAAGACCAAAGGGGACGGAGAACTTCAACGCGGAACAACTCGCCGCCCTCGTCACGCGCGACGCAATGATTGGCGTCGTCCCCGCGACCGAGCCAACTGAAGGAGATGTGCAATGACTTATCCGGAAGACCTTTTGAGGCAACTGCCAAACGATATCGGTGGCGTTCTGTCGGATCGCTTTGAGCGCGTGGATCATGTCCTGGAACCGTGGGAAAAGCGCTGCCACGCGCTGGCTGACGTGTTGGATTTTCACAAGATCATCAATACTGAGGAGAAACGCCGGGGAGTGGAGGCGCTGGGCAGCGAGATGATTGCGAAGCTGTCGTACTACCAGCGATGGATTGCCACGTTCGCAAATATCCTCTTCGCGAAGGGAGTTCTTACGCCCGAGGAGCTGGTCATCAAGATGGCCGAGGTCGAAGCGCGGTTTGCGCCGGAGCACATGTCATGACCGGCGAAGCTCCCAATTCGGCGGCATCGCATCACCCGCTGACAACCAGGCGGATGGTGATCGCGCAGGTTTCGGTCTGCAAAGGATGCTGCTGCGGAAATGTCGAACGCGGCAAGCCGATGGTGCCTGTCGATCGAATGAAGCAGGAGTGGCGTGCCCGCGGGCTTTCAAAAGTCGTTCAACTCTGCATCAGCGGGTGCCTCGGCCCGTGTGATGTGATCAACGTCGTGCGCATCTCCAGCGTTGCTGATGATATCTGGCTCGGCAATCTCCGCTCGATCGATGATTACCTGGCCATCGTGAAGTGGGCTGAAGAAAGCAACGTTGCGGGGAGACCGTCGCCGCTTTCTCCGGAGATGAGCCAAAGACGATTTAATCCATTTCGCTCGATCGGCCTCAAGTCGAGCCAGAGCGTTCTGCAAACGATCTGAAAGCGAAAGGTGATCCGTGAACTCAGCACTTCTGATTGCTCTGGCCCTTGGAATGCGTCATGGCGCAGACCCCGACCATCTCACGGCGATCGACGGGCTGTCACGAATTCGTCCGCGCCCCGCAAACGGATTGTTCTTCGCGCTCGGCCACGGTCTGGTGGTGACGCTGCTGTCGGTGAGAGTCGGCGCGGCAATCGCCAGTCGCGTCGCATTCCTGGGGCCGTGGGTGTTGATCCTCATCGGCGCGCTCAACCTCTGGCGCGTCGTGCGGCCCGCGCCGGCGCCAGCCGCCACCCGTCGGCCCGTCATCGGCCAGCCGTTTCTTCTGGGAATGCTGCTCGCCGCTGGTTTTGAAACTGCTTCGCAATTCGCCGCGTTGATCCTGACGAATCGTTTGAATCCGTGGATTGTTGGCGCCGCGTTTACCTCCGGAATGGTCATCGTCGACGGCGTTGATGGTTATCTCGCCGCCTCAACGCAACGATTGGCGAGCATGAGGGATCACAGAGCAACCGCCGCCTCTCAATTGCTCGGCTTGCTTGTCGTCACGTTTTCCTTCGGCCTTGGCGGAGCGGAACTGCTCAACTTCGATATCGATCGTGTTGCACTTCCGACCGGCCTGACGTTGTTCACAGCCGTCATCACGTTTCGCATCTGGGTGCGAACCGGTCAGGGCCTCCGCGCGGTCGAGGCGCCTGTTCTGATCCGAACCACTACTTTTTGAATGGAAGCACATGCTTCAAGATCGATCGACACCATCGAATATGTCCCGCCGCGATGTGCTGATTGGCGGCGCGACGGTTGTCGCCGCCGCGGCGCTCACGGCCATCAGCGGATGCGCCGCTCAACCATCAACTTCAACCCCATGTTCCTCAACCCTCAAGCAAGGAGACAATCCCATGAACACGATTACGACAAGAGACGGCACGCAGATTTATTACAAGGACTGGGGCACGGGCCAGCCCGTGGTCTTCAGCCACGGCTGGCCGCTGAGCGCCGACGCGTTTGAAGACCAGATGTTTTTTCTGGCGTCGCGCGGCTATCGCTGCATTGCCCACGACCGTCGAGGCCACGGCCGATCGAGTCAGCCGTGGAACGGCAACGACATGGATACCTATGCCGACGATCTCGCGGAACTCACCGCCGCGCTGGATCTGAAGGGGGCGATCCACGTCGGTCATTCCACCGGCGGCGGCGAAGTCGCGCGATACATCGGCCGGCACGGAACCAAGCGCGTCTCCAGGGCCGTCCTGATCGGCGCCGTCCCGCCGTTGATGCTGAAGACTGACGCCAATCCCGGTGGTTTGCCGATCGATGCGTTCGACCAGCTCCGATCGTCCGTCGTGGCCGACCGGTCAAAGTTCTGGAGGGATTTGAGTCTGCCGTTCTACGGTTATAACCGGCCCGGCGCGACGGTTTCAGAAGGTGTTCGCGATTCGTTCTGGCTGCAGAGCATGATGGCCGGTTTCCCGGCTTCCTACTTTTGCATCAAGGCGTTTTCCGAGACAGACCTTACCGAAGACTGCAAGAGATTCGACATTCCCACGCTCGTTCTGCACGGCGACGACGATCAGATTGTGCCGATCAGCGCATCCGCCATGCTTTCCTCCAAACTGATTAGAAATGCCAAGCTGATTGTGTACAAGGGCGCTCCGCACGGCATGTGCAGTACGCTGAAGGACAGGGTGAACGAAGAACTGCTCGCGTTCTTCAAGGCATAGGTGGCTGCTACGCTTGCGACAGCTTCTGTCGAAGCTCCCCGATCATCTGGCTGACGCATTCCATATGCGGATTGATCTGCAGAGCGCGATCGTAACAGTCCACCGCTTCCTGCAGGTGTCCCTCATGGGCATGGCAATGGCCCAAGCCGGCCCATGCGCCGAAGTGACAGGGCATTAGCTCGACCGTGCGACGGCAGTCTTCAATCGATTCGCCGAAGCGCTCTTGAAGATATTTGACGATCGCCCGCTGGTTGTACGCTTCGGCAAAGTCCGGGTCGACCTCGATCGCACGGGTGAAATGAGCGATGGCCTTCTCAAATTCGCGGCGGTTGAGAGCCTTGGTCCCCCGGCACAACTCGTGGTTGGCTTCTTCGGACGATCCGCAGCGAAACCAGATCGACCAGAGCGCATGCTCGGCCATCTGATTGACAACCGGATCGGGGTGATGCAGTTGCGACGAAATTGCCTTGATGCTGCACTTGCGCCCGACGTAAGCGAGCGCCAGCGCGGCGACCTTCCGCACGTCGTCATCGTCGCAGGCGAGGAACGACATCAACTGCGGGAGCGTCCAGCGGCGCTTGAGCAGATCGTGCAATCCCTTGAGGTCTTTGCCTTCCAGGAGCGGTTGCACGGCAGACACAAATTGCGAAGACTCAGTCGATGGCAGTTGAATCACCTCGTTTGATCTTATGCATCGTAAATCAAGCGATTCTAGTGCGCAGGGGACCGAATCCCGAAGAGCCCGATAACGGCAAATCAGTAATTGCCGGGCCGGTGCAGACCCTCGCCGCCTGATTTGTCCTGGGCGGGAGGGGTGGCCTCGGAAGTGAAGGGGGGAGCATAATAGGCTCGGCGATCGGTTGACGTGGCGTTAAGCGGACGGGGCTTGTAGCCGGTTTCCAGCTCCGTCTCACAGCCCGACAGGAATGACAAGGTCAATAGGAGCAGTAAAATCACCCGTCGCTTGGGAAAAGTAGCGCACTCCAGAAATGACAGAAGACAGATTGGGTTGGCTATGCCGATCGCGCGACAAGCATTTGCCGCGGGAAGCGACATGGGCCGGTTCCGCTTGATGGCAGGCGCAGTTCGGCAACATTCCGCTCGCCAATCACTCATTGCATCCCTCGGCTCACGAAGCGAGAATACAGCTAGGCCGCTGAAAAGTCACCAAGCAAAGAGCGTGTATGTCCTCGTATGGGAAGCCGACCGAAGTCGAAATCGCATCTCTTAAGAAGCACGAAGTCAGTTACAACGTGATGCTGCCCGGCAGCGGAACGCCGTGGGAAGATCGCGGCGCGATCGGGTTGCTGCCCGCTTTCTTCAAGACGTCAGGGCGCAGCCTGTTCAAGCACCGCGCGCTGGTGGACCAAATCCGACGTCCGGAAACCACCGCCGAGGCCACGAGATTTGCGATCGCCTGCGGGGCGATGTGGGCCATTTCATTCGGGATCTGGGACGCGTTCCAGTATTACCGATTACCCAACGACGGCACTCTGACGGTCGATGGCCAGCAATATCTGATTGAAACGGGACTGCGCGTTGTCGGCGCCGTGGCGCTCACGCTGGCCGTTCTCAAGCTCGCCACCGAAGTTTTCTACACGCTCCTCAGCCACGATTCGCAACGGCAGATTCCCAAGGTTCTGGTCTACAACATCTTCGCATACTCGCTGGGGCCCAGTATTTTGGCGCTGGTCCCCGTCCTGGGGTGGGCGCTGGCGGCGCTGTGGATCGCGATCGACGCGATCGTCGCCGCCAAGAGCCGCCTCTATCTGCGCGGGCGTGAAGCCGTGGTGAACGTGCTCATCGCATCGGTGGTCAACGTGCTGCTGCTTGCGGCGATTTTCACCGCCGGCTACTTCGTCTTCCCCGTGGTGTTCGGGCATCACTCGGTCGAGAAGTTCGAGGTTGCTCCCAAGCCGATGATGAATTGATGATGGGCCCAAGCGAGCGGCGCCGGCGGATGCGTCTTCTGGCTCGCATTCATCAACGATATCAAACCGCCGACCAGGTTCTGCATCTTGGCCCGCTGCTGCTTCACTTCACGCGGATCGCCGACCCCGACCGCGTTCTTGCTGATGCCGCCGCCGCGGAACGCAATCCGCCGAGTGGGCCCGATGCGCCCAGCGTGCCATATTGGGCTCAATTGTGGGACAGCGCAGGGTCTTGCGCTTTGGCTCACGTCTTCCGCATCGCCGCTGATTACCAGGCAAACTGAAATCTCCGCGTCCATCGCAGGGCGATCGGATGGCGCTGGCACGCACGTTCTGGACCTGGGATGTGGAATGGGTCTGGCGGGCGCGTGCGCGGCGGCGTTGGGCGCGCAGGTGACGTTTGCGGATTTTCAAACACTGGCGTTGCTCTTCGCCCGGCTGAATTCGCTCCCCTGGCAGGACCGAATCGATGTGCAGCGCATCGATTGGCGATCAGATTCCCTCGGCCGCTGCTTCGACCTGATCCTCGGCGCCGATATCCTCTACGAACGCCCCGAGTGGGAATTTCTCCACCGCTTCTGGCTGGCGCACCTTGCGCGCGGCGGCCTGATCGCGCTGGGCGAACCGGGACGTCAGACCGGAGAGGAATTCGTTTCCTGGATTATCGATCGCGGGTGGTCATTGAGCGAAACACGGCAGATCGTATCACCGGACAACAAGTCGATCCGAATTCTGCTGCTTCGCCGCAAACAAAAAAGCACAGCCGTTAACAGCGCGAGCTGTTAATGCCGTGCTTTTTGCATACGGAAAATCCGCCGGTGCCGTGTGAAAGCGGTTCAGTCAAACCCTTCAAACAAGGGTGGGTCGAAGCCGACCGGAAGGGTTCTTCCGTTTTCCCGGCCTTCCGCTTCCCGTCTTGGCCGCGGATGAATCCGCGACACTGCAGGCATGCGTCGAACCGGCGGCAACGCCCCAAGGGTTGATTATAGGTTTAACCAAATATCTGCCTTCAACCACGGGCAACGCAGAACATCCGTACGCGGGAATCTTATCGGCAGAACCACAGCCGGGCAATGATAAAGATGGCGAGAAAGATCGCGGAAAAAGTGCGGTATTTTAGGCTTGCTTAACGGCAAACGACGCGTTAGGCGATGCCGTCGGTTACAGTGCCGCGGTGCAGACCGATCGCTCCCAGTTTCTCACCGAACAACGGCTGCCTGAGTCGATGATGCTCGACACGATGCCGCTCGAAGAAGCCGTCGCGCTGATGCAGGCGCAGGATGCGATCGCCGTCGCGGCTGTCGTTGCTCAGCGCGCCGCAATCGCGCGCGCAGTCGAGCTTGTCACCGCGGCGCTGCGCCGGCGGACGCCTCATTTACGTCGGCGCCGGCACAAGCGGGCGGCTGGGCGTGCTGGACGCATCCGAGTGCCCGCCGACGTTTCGCAGCGATCCCCAGCAGGTGCAGGGAATCATCGCCGGCGGTGAATCGGCGATGTTTCGCGCACAAGAAGGCGCGGAGGACAGCGAGGCCGACGGCTCGGCGGCCATCCATGCAAAGCAAGTCGACGGCAACGACGTAGTGATGGGGATCGCCGCCGGGGGAACCACTCCGTTTGTTCACGGCGCGCTTCGGTCAGCGGCAGCCCGCGGCGCAAAGACGATCTTTCTCTCCTGCGCAGCCCGCCGCGGGCGAAGCCTCTGTCGATATTGTCATCCGTCCGCTCACCGGCCCCGAAGTCGTCACCGGCTCCACCCGCCTCAAAGCCGGCACCGCCACAAAACTCGTGCTGAACACCATCAGCACGCTCGCGATGGTTCAACTCGGCAAGGTGTACGAGAACCTGATGGTCGATCTCCGCGCCAGCAACGCCAAGCTGCGCGACCGCGCCGAGCGCATCGTCTGCAACCTCACCGGCATCGATCGCCCGGCCGCGGCGCATTTGCTCGATCGCGCCGACGGCCATGTGAAGGTCGCCATCGTCATGCAGAAAAGATCCGTCTCCGCAGCCGAAGCCCGCGCGTCACTCGACTCCGCCAGGGGAAACCTGCGCGCGGTCCTCCGTTGAGCTGCCGATATTGTTTGGGGTCAGCCAAAGTTGTGGCGTATGAAAAATCTTTCGTGATCTCGATGCGGCTTCCAATTTTCTTGCCATAAATGCCCCGGTGCGCCGACTTTAGCGCAAACTTGTTCACAGCAATGAGTTACAACTTGCATTCTCTTTTGTTTTTCCCTATAATGTTTACGAAGGTGAACCGTCGTGATCGCGATAGCAGAAGCCGATGTTCTTGCCCAAGGGATTTATACGCAACGGCAAGCTGCGTATCTGGCCCGACTGCGCCCACAAACGGTCACGCGATGGTTTGACGCCAGCGCGGCGCGGGGGCCAGCCGTAAAGCGAATGATGCCTGAAAGTGAAGGGGCGGTTGTCAGCTTTGTTGACCTCGTTCAATTGATGGCCGTGCGTTCCATACGGCTAAATCACAACACCAGCTTGCAAAGAATTCGGCAAACCGCGAGCAAGGCGGAGGAAATGGGTTTCCGTTTCCCGCTGGCGAGGGATATACGAATTTATCGGCTCGGCGACGTGATTGTTCTTGGTTTGCCGGACGGCACATATGTCGAAGCTTCCGGTCCCTATGCCAAACATTATCTGATGGAGCCGGTGATACTTCCTTATTTGGACGACGTTACATTCAACGAAGATGGATTGGTTAGAACCTATCGCCCAAAATCGGCGGTGGGTGTTGTTCTTGACCCATCCCGCCAATGGGTGCTCCAGTAGTTGAGAGCTGCAATTACACCGTTGAAACTCTTGTAAACTCCGTGCTGGCTGAAGGGTCTGTCGAGGCGGCGGCGAAAATTTGTGACGTATCGATTGAAGACATCAAAGTTGCGCTTCGGTTTGAGGATTTTCTGCGCGGAGCAGCTTAAGAGCTGGGGGCCGCTGCGTGAAACGAATAAGGGTGATGCTTGATGAGTGCATTACCAAGAAATGCGCCGAGGTCGTTCAGGAATTTCTGAAATTGCAATTCCCTGCGATCGAGTCGCATTTCCTGATTACATATATGGGACACCAAGGCGCGCTCGATCGCGACTGGACCAACGTGCTGACACCTCCCGAAGATTGGATCGTTATCACTTCCGATGTTGGACGATCCGGGCCTAGGATCCATGCGAAGGGTCCACCCTTGCATCTAATCCTGCCGCGACGAAGAATTACCGGGTTCTTTCTGCGAGGAAAATCATTGACACAAGTGGCAGGCCACGAACGCGCGCGAATTATCATCACAAAAATGCCGAGCATTTTGGCTCTGGCGGAAACTGCATCGCCGGGCCAGCGATTTAAGATAAGTCGGTCGGGAAGCGGATTTCAGATCAGTCAATGGGATTGTCGTAACGGTTAGTTTTGATTCCGCTGGTTCGCGACCGCCGTTTGGCAATAGCCTTACGCTTCGCTGGCGACATTGCGATCGCTCGCGCCCGACTTGCACCTGGCGGTGGGGGGCTGGTTTCGTTATTCGGATTTTCGCAAAGCTACTTCTCCGGCGCCGTCCAGCTAAATGCCGGGGGCTGATCCGGAAACGGCAGGACATCAAACTTCGCCTCGTTGCTCTTTCCCATCAGTCGCGCGTCCGCGAAATCGAGCAGGGCGGTCCAATCTTCTTCGGTGTGCGCGTGGGGACCGTGGCGGTAGTGGATTCCCGTCTTGCTGGCGGCGCCGAGGAAATCGAAGACGACCTTCGACGCCACATAAGTCGCCTGGGTTCCCGACGGATTCGCCCACTTGTCGTCGAGCGATTCGGTGGTGAGCAGCGCCCGCGGCGCGACCATCGCCTTGAGCTCGTGCTGATCGAAGGGAAGCCGATCGACGTAACCGATGAAATCGGAGAAGTGCGGGCCGAACCAGAATGGGAATCGCGTGACGATCGCCTTGAGATCCTCACTCTTTTGGCCCTGCACACGGAAGCATCCGCCGCCGCCGGCGCCCGAGGCATTGGGATTGGTCAGCGCCATGCGCTCGTCCATGGCCCCCGCCAGCAGAACGGCTTTCCCGCCGCGCGAGTGACCGCTGGCAATGATTTTCTTCGCGTCGATGTCGGGACGCGTGATCAGATAGTCGATCACCCGGCTGTACCCCCACGCCCATGCGGCGCTCGCGCCGCAGTCGGCGCTGGGATCGAGCGGATAAATTCCGTGCTTGCGATCGGACGAATCCGGCGCGAAGTTGGTCCGATCAAATTCACACAGCGCGTAGCCGCGACCGATCGCCTTCGTCACGATCTCCGGCTTCACCGCCCCCCATCCCAGATCCCCGGTGACGATCACCGGAAACGGGCCGCTGCCTTGGGGAATCGTCAGCACCAACGGCACCGTCAACCCGCTGTCGCCGGCAACATGCAGCTTGAGCTTCGCCACCGTGCAATGCATCTCTGTATTGTCGGTCTCGGAGTCCTGCGTGGCGGTCACTGCAGTGAAGCTCATCGGCGGATGCCCGTACTCATATTTGAGAAACAGCTCCAGAATTTCGGCGCACCGTCGCGGCCATTCCTCCGGCGTTTTCACCCGCGATCCATCCTGGAATAAGAATGGATCGGGCAGTTCCGCGATCACCGGCAGCGCCGCAACCTCCGGCGAGGGCGAAACCGCAGGTTGCGAAGCAGCGTGATCGGCCAGAGCCATGATCGGAGATAAAAGGAGGAGACATGCAGCCAGCATGAAGCGCGGTTTCATTGCGTCACGATAACCCCGCGGCAGGCCGCGGAGAAGGTTCATTGCAGCAGCGACGGCCCGTTTATTTCGGCGGGAATCGCACGACATCTCGTTCAATTAGCTCGGAGCTGATCGCCGAAAAAGCAGTTTCTCCCTGGCGCATAAATCAGCCGCCGCCTGCTTCGCGTAGGCGATGCGCCATTCGTCGTAGGGGATCATCCCTGCGCCGCCGGTACCGGTCTGGCGAAATTTTGGCCCAGCCGCCACCCGTTGGGCAACAAGGAGGGATCGCGTTGAATTTGTTCGTATTCGTCGGGTGTGATCTCGACGATGACCGAGGGATGAAAGATGCCGCTGGCGGCATGGGGGCCGAAGAACAGCGGATGAATGCCGCTGGCCGTCGTGTCCGGGTTCACTTCCAGCAGCTTGATCGGCTCCTTGGGATCGGCCTCGCGCTCAGGGGAAGCTAGAAGTTGAATGATGAGCTCGATCCCCGGCTCGACGGCGTAATGCGCCTCGGCCAGACGCAGCGCGACAGCTTCCTTTGAACGGTCCATAAAGAACTCCAGACCGGATCGCTGTTTCATGGTATGAGTTGGTGCCGGCGCAGTCAAAGCCGTTATAGATCACACCCGTCGAAGACACGATGCGCAGACGCTTACCGTTTCCCTACGTTTGCAGCAGCGACCGCCCGTTCATTTCGGCGGGAATCGGACGGCCCATGATTTCCAGCGCCGTCGGCGCGAGGTCGGCAAGCCGACGGCCCTCGCCGAGCTTCTTGCCCGGCAGTCGCGGATCGACAAGGATGCACTCCACGTCATACGTCGTGTGGGCGGTGTGGGGGCCGCCGGTCGCGGGATCGATCATCTGCTCGCAGTTGCCGTGATCCGCGGTGACGATCGCCGAGCCATTTTGCCTGGAGACGGCCTCCAGCACGCGCCCGACGCAGATGTCCACGTGTTCGACCGCGCGCACCGCCGCCGGCAGCACGCCGGTATGGCCCACCATGTCGCAATTCGCGAAGTTGACGACGATCAGATCGTAGACGGCCGAATCCACCCGCCGGACCACCTCGTCGCAGATTCCATAGGCGCTCATCTCCGGCATCTGGTCGTAGGTGCTGACCTGCACCGACGGAATCATGTGGCGATCTTCTCCGGGGAACGGCGCTTCGCGATAGTCATTGAAGAAGAACGTGACGTGCGGAAATTTCTCCGTCTCAGCGCAGCGGAATTGCCGCAATCCCATGTCGGAAATGAGCTGGCCGAGAATGTTCACCATTTTGGGCGGCTTGGGATAGGCCACGTGGACCGGCAGGCCTTGCTCGTATGCGGTCATCGTGCAGTAATGCAGGGGAAGCTTCGGCCCGCGATCGAAGCCGGTAAAATCGTCGAGCACAAAAGCTTTGGTCAGCTCGCGCGGCCGGTCGCCGCGGTAGTTGTAAAAAAGCACCGCGTCGTCTGCCGCGACGACCGCGCGCGGCGTCACCCCGTCATCACCGATAATCGACGGAGCCACAAACTCGTCCCCGCTCATGTTCGGCTCGAGCGGGTTCGCGTAGTAGTGAGTGATCGCGTCATCAGCCGAGCGAAACTTCGCCCCCAGCCCCTGCGCGATGGCGCGATACGCTTTTTCGACGCGCGGCCAGCGGTTGTCGCGATCCATCGCATAGTAGCGCCCGGTGACGGTGGCGACTTTTCCCACGCCCAGCGTGTTCATCTTCGCTTCGACCTCGCGCACATATCCCCGGCCCGAGTTGGGTGAAGTATCGCGGCCATCAGTAAAAGCGTGGAGAAACACGCGCGACAATCCCCGTCGCCGACAGAGCTCGAGACAGCCGTACAGGTGCTCCAGCAGTCCGTGAACGCCCGCGTCGGAAACGATGCCGAACAGATGAAGCGTCGATTGTTTCTGCAACGCGTGCGAGACCGCGGCATTGAGCTCGACGTTGTCGTAAAATTGGCCGTTGCGAATCTGCTTGGTGATATTGACCGATTCCTGGTCGACGATCCGCCCGGCTCCGATGTTCTGATGTCCAACCTCGCTGTTGCCCATCGTTCCTTCAGGAAGCCCGACGTCGAATCCGCTGGTGTGAATCAACGTGCTGGGAAATTCCGCCAGCAGACGGTCTGCCACCGGATGCCTGGCGAGATAGACCGCGTTCGCCTGATTCCACTGCGGGTACGGGTTCTTTCCCCATCCGTCACGAACGATCAGCACCATTGGACGCTTGGAAGACACTGTTTGGGTCCTTTCTGCGGAGCGGAGAGGGATTCTACCGATCCGTGCCGCACAAGGGGAGTCATTGGAGTAAGCCCGAATGACGAAACCAGAATCCCTGAATCAAATTCGTCGGGTTCTTACAGTCGCAGTCACGGCATTTTCTTCGCTCGCCCCTGTCATCCCTGCTTGAATCCCCCGCACCTGTGCGGCAGGATGCAACGCGGCATACTTCATGACGGCATTGTTGCTGCAAATTCAGACGATCGATCCCACCACCCGATGGCTGATCATCGGCGCGGCGGCGCTCACGATGGCTTATGCCATCTTTCGGCCGATGACGCGGAGGAAAGATCCGCTGGCGAAGCGCGCGCGCCCGGCAGCCTTGCGGGGCAACGGGCGGTTGAGCGCGACATGTCAAATTTGCTGGTGGAGCTCTCCGCCATGGCCCGGCAAATCACCGCGCAGATCGACACGCGGTCCGCGAAGCTGGAACTGCTGATCAAGGAAGCGGACGAAAAAATCGCCCAGCTACGTGAAATGACGCAGGGGACCAGAGTGTCGCCGTACGCGATGGCGGCTCCGATCGCGCCGCGATCCAAAGCGCCCGAGGTGCCGGTCGAGGCGGCGCACTCGGAAATCTACTCGCTTGCCGACGAGGGACGATCGCCGCGCGAGATCGCCGCGCAGCTCGGCCGGCAGGATGGGGAGATTGAGCTAATTCTGGCGTTACGATCGGCGCGGTGACGCCGATGGGGCGGGTAGCCATGTCCGGGTAATCGCGGGAAGTTCGAATGTCGAAGCTCGAATCCTCGAATCAAGCTCGAAACTCGAATGAAGAAATTCGAAACGGGAGAGAGGGTGTGGGGACATCCCGCATTTTGCTTCGAGCTTCGGACTTCGACATTCGGATTTGATTCTTTGATTCGAGGATTGGGACTTCGTCATCGAATTCCCGCTGTAAACAGCAGCGTCAGCGCCTGCCCGTCAGCGTCAGCGCCTGCCCGTCAGCGTCAGCGCCTGCTCATACACCTGCACGCACGCCCGGGCGGCGTCGTTCCAGCTCAGCCGCCGCACTTCGAAGCTCCCGTGCTGGCGGAGCGTGGCGGCCAGGGGCGGGTGCTTGAGGACGGCGATGATCTTATTCGCCATTTCGGTGACGTCCCAGAAATCGACCTTCAGCGCGTGGGTGAGCACCTCGCTGACGCCCGACTGCTTTGAGATGATGACGGGAACGTCGTGGCTCATTGCCTCCAGCGGAGCGATGCCAAACGGCTCGCTGACCGACGGCATCACGTACAGATCCGCCATCCTGAAGACTTTTTCGACATCGCCCCCACGAAGGAAGCCGGTGAAGAGAACCTTGTGGCCGATCCCCAGCTCGGCGGCCATCTCGATGGTGCGGCGGATCATGTCGCCGCTGCCGGCCATGACGAACTTGACGTTGTCCATCACCTCAAGCACCTTTTTTGCCGCGGCGAGAAAATATTCGGGGCCTTTCTGCATGGTGATGCGGCCGAGGAACAGAACGATCTTCTCATCCTTGGTGATGCTGAACTTCTCCTGATCGAATCCTTCCCCGTTGGCTTCGATCGCGTTGTAGACCACTTCGACCTTGCCCGGATCGATTCCGAATTGATGGGTGATCTGATTTTTCGTCAGATAGCTGACGGCAATGACTTTGATCGCGCCGTGCATGCCGCGGCGTTCGATATCGTAAATGCGCTGATCGACGTGCGCGCCGCTGCGGTCAAATTCCGTGGAGTGGACATGCACGACCAACGGCACGCCCTTGATGCCCGAAACCGCAAGACCCGCGGGAAAAGTCATCCAATCGTGCGCGTGAATCACGTCGAAGGATTCCTGGCGGGCGATCTCCGCCGCCAGGGTCGCATAACGCTGCACCTCGGCAAACAGATCACCGGCATACCCCGCCGGCTTATTCGGCCCAAGGAAGCCCGATTTGCCCGCGCCGGCTTCCGCCGGGTTGGTCGCACCGAAGTTGCTCGTCCGCGACCGTTGCTGAGCGCGGCTGGCGGCTGATTGATAAGGATCCGTGATATCCGCATTGACGGTCCGAAAGGTGACGCGTTCAAACTCATCGAGCCGCATCTCCGTGTCCGGTGATGCCAGCGCCGAGCCGCGCTGCGGGCTCACCAGCCGCACATGGGTTGAAAAGGGGGTGGAGACCGGCCGAGGCAGGACGAACATCACGTCGGTTCCCAGCGCGCTCATGGCCTTGGTGAGGCCATAGCAGGCAGTCCCCAGACCGCCGCTGATAAAGGGAGGGAACTCCCAGCCGAGCATGAAGACGCGCATAGCTGGCCGCCGATGCTAACAAAATCCAAAAATCGAGGGACGGATGCCGATCGCCGCAAAGCAGGCGCAAGGTACGTTTGCCGACGCTGGGTTGTCAACCGCTTCCACACCCTCCTCACACGATTTTGGGTGCGTGACACTTTCCGGGCCTTTGCTTTTCCCCCTCACCCCACGATTTTCAGCAACGCGCAAGCCACGGGAAACGCCGGATTGTTTGCGAAATTGATGCTTTCCCCGGTAAATTGCCGGCCGGAGAAGAACATGAAATCACCTGAAATCGAAATGACGGACGTGATCGTGGTGCTCGACGATCTGACCGACGAGCAGACCCAGCAGGTCGTGCAAACGCTGAAGACGGCCGGGTTGTCCGTTCAATCGGTCGACAACGACAACAGCGTCGTCGAAGGGTCTGTCGAGGCTGCCCGCGTCCACGAGTTGCACAAGGTCCAGTGCGTGCGTTACGTGCGCAGCGTCTTCACCTACTTTGCGGAGCAGCCGACCGCGGGTGAAGCATCCGGCGACGACGACGCCGATCAATACGAGGATTGAGCAAACAGAAAAGCCGCGGCGCACCCTCCAAGGCGCTTCCGCGGCTCATCTGATGACCTTTTGAAACCGCGATCAGTCGGCAGGCGCCATTTTGATCGTGTACAGTTTCCCATCGCGAAGCATTTCAAGCTGGTCGATTTTGACTTTGCCGCTCTGAGTCCAGAAATACTCCCCCTTGTCGTCAAAAAACATTTGGAAATCCAGCGTCTTCGCTCCCTCCTTGCCGTGGGGAATTTTCGGAACGTACAGCACGTAGTTCTGATTCACCCAGATTTCGACATCTTCCCAGTCGATGTCGGAATAGTTGAGGATCTGGATAGTCTTGAACGTGTAGTCGACACTGGCCCGGGCCAGCGCCTCGCCGCCGCGCGGCACGTCGCCCTTGTAGGGATGGCGCTTGGCTGCGTCCGCCGACAGCTCGGCCATCGTCTTCCGCAACTCGGGGTCGGAGTTGGGAATGACCGACGGGCGGCCCGAGCAGCCCAGCGTCAGGCCCACGCCCAGCAGTGCAATACAAACGTGCAACTTCATGATTCTGCCTCCGGAGAAATCGGAATCGACGCCGGCCCGTTCGAGCGCGAAAGGCCGTCCATTCGAGTTATCGGACGGTCCCGCGGAGGAAGTTGAGAGAATTGCGTAAGCCCGACGCAAGAGGCCCCGGATGTAAGAAGCCCCGGATGTACATCCGGGGCTGCGTACGGACTGGCGCGATATTGATCCAAGGATTGCTTTTAGTCGGACGCCGGACCCCACGTCGTGTAGAGCCCGTGATCGGTCGCAATTTGCACGCGACTCACCGGCTCGCTTTGGCTGGAAAAGCTCTTGCCCAGACCGTTGTACAGCTCATCGACGTGAATCAGCACGCTGGATTGCGGGGAAATGCCCGAGACGTGTTGCACATACGACCCATTGACCCATACGTCGACGTCGCGAAGCGAATCGCCGCTGAAGTTGTAGATTTTGATCGTGCTCTTGTCGGGGCTGATGATCGATGCGACCTGCAGGTCGTTCTTCGGCGTCTCGTCTGCCGGGAACTTCGCGTGCCCCGCGTACGCCGCCAACTCTTCTGACGTCGGCCGCGAGACCGCGGCGCGATCGGCTTCGGAGGTCTGTGTAGTGGGGCCGTTCATAGCAGCGCAACCACTCAAAGCCACCGCGCTCAATAAGACAATAGTTCGACGAAACATGATCAGTTCTCCTTAGTTTTGATGCACCCACACAAGATTGACTGAGTAAATCCCGTGCCGAGGACCCGAGGGGATCAGCGAATTTCCAGAAACCGGCTCCTCGCACGTGCAGCGGCCTCATGCTTGCGGAGAAACTGCCTGTTCAATCAGGCTGGGGAGCGAGACGGCTGACGTTTTGTCCGTGCGACACGCGACATTCTCGGCTTCTCCAGAAGGCCGAAGGTCATTTAGAATGCGGACATGCCGCTCACCAATGTTCTCTCTCCGCTCGCGATCGCGTTGGCACACAAGCCCTTGAGCGAGCCCGGCGCGCTTGTCATTTCAGCGCCGACGTCACCCGCCGCTCGCTCGCTGCTGTCGGGCGTGATCCCATCGCAGTTGTTTCAAACTGCGGTTCGCGACGCGCAAAACGCCAGCGCCGTTCTGGCCGGCCTGTGGCTCGGGCATGAGGCATTGGATGAAGCTCATCGGCTGGCACAGGACATCGCCTCCCCGACCGGATCGTTCTGGCACGCGATCGTGCACCGCCGGGAAGGAGACTTCTCCAACGCCAAGTATTGGTATGCACGCTGCCGAACGCATGAAGTGAACAAGTCACTGGCGGCACTGGCCGCTTCGGCGGCGGGAGACGCCGCGGATGATCGCCTGATCCGTCGATTGACCTCCGGCAACTGGGAGGGCAGCGCTTTGGCAGATCTGGTCGAATCCGTCCACGGCAACGCACGCGACGCGCGGTACGCCGCCGCCCTGCGGTTTCAGCAGATCGAATGGCAAACTCTCTTCGAGCACTGCGCACGGCTCGCAACGGGTCAGCCGGCGAAGTAAGGGGACGCGGGCGAGGGGCCGCGCATCCGATGGCAGCTCATCCCCGCGGAGCAAAGATGAAATATGCCACAAACGCTGCCGTGACCGCGTACATGAGCGGATGCACTTTGTGCGGCTTGAACGTCAGCACGCGGATGGCAACGAAAGCGATGGCGCCAAATCCGATGCCGTGTGCGATCGAGAACGTCGCGAAGATGGTCAGCAGGGTGATGAACGCGGGGATGGAGACGTCAAGCTGATCGAAGTCGATCTCGGCGATCTGGCGCATCATGAAGAAGCCGACGAGAATCAGCGCTGGCGCGGTTGCCGCGGCGGGTATGACCGCGACCAGCGGCGCCAAGACGATGGCGATCAGGAACAGCGCGCCGACGAAGACGGTGTGCAAACCCGTGCGGGCGCCCTCCGCGACGCCGGTGGCGCTTTCGATGTAGCAGGTGTTGGAGCTGACGCCGAGCAGTCCGCCGATGCTGGCGGCAAGGGAGTCGACGATGAGCAATCGGCGCACGCCGGGAATATTGCCGCGCTCGTCCGCCAGTTCACCCTCCTCGGCAATGGCGCTGGCGGTTCCGATCGTGTCGAAGAAGTCGACCATCATGATCGCGAAGATCAGCGGCGCGAACTTCCAGTGCAGCGCACCGCCCACGTCGGCATGAAAAGCGACGCCCGCGAAAGTGGGGCGGGAAAAGCCCTGTTCCGGCAGATGCGCGATCCCGCACGCGAATGCGATCGCGGTCGTGGCGAGGATGCCGATCAACAGCGCCCCCTTGAGCCGCCACGCCATCAGGGCCGCCGTGAGAATCAGTCCCAGCGCCGCGACAAAGGTCGCTTTTTGATGCAGATCCCCGGGAGCCAGCAGGGGTCCGACCGGCGGGGCCGGCACGCCCTGCAGCACAATCCCCGCGTTGGAAAGTCCGATCAGGGCAATGAACAGACCGATCCCCGCGCCGACCGCCAAGCGCAGTTCATGGGGAATGGCCCGCATCACCGCCTCGCGCAGCCCCAGCAGCACGAGCGCGAGAATGGCGATCCCATCGACGACAACCATGCCCATCGCCGTCTGCCACGAACCGGCTTCCTTCGCCAGCGTGAATGCGACCAGCGCGTTGAGCCCCATCCCGCTGGCCAATGCGATCGGAACATTCGCGAAGACACCCATGAGGATGCAGCAGATCCCCGCCGCCAGTGCGGTCGTGGCGACCAGCGCCGGCGCCAGCCGGCTTCCCATCACCGCCGACAGAATCCCCGCGTTCACCGGCAGGATGTAGGCCATCGTCAAAAACGTCGCCACCGCCCCGCGCAGCTCGGCCCCGATCGTAGTCCGCCGGCCGCGAACGTCGATGAGGAGGTTTGGGAAGAATTTTTGTTTGGTTGCGGATCGCGTCATCACATCGTCAAGGCACGGACAAAGCTCCAAGCCTGTGGCGCCAATCCCTCTTTGTGTGGATGGCGCTGCACGTATGCGATCGCCGCACGGAGTTGGGGGTGATCCTCGATGAACACCTTCCAGCATCCCTCGCTCCAGGGGGTGGGCAACCCGCCGCGTTTCCCGACATTTCCGTCGAGCGGGTGAATTCCCCGCTGCGTCAATTCCCGCGTCGCATGCGATTTCAGATGCCCGGCGACAATCTTCGGATCGCGTTCGTGCCTCCCCAGCACAAGATGTGCGTGATCGTATCCGATGCAGCAGGCGAAGCAGGTGTACTTTCCATCCGCGCAAGCCCGCGCGAATCCTTCCGCGATCGCGAACCGCTGCGCTTCGTCGAATCGGACGGGCGGATATTTCAGCGCCAGCTTCGCGGCCCGCCGAAGCGCGACATCATGCGGATCATGCGCGTAGGAGCGTCGGCCCCTGACCTTCGTCGCGGGCCCGAACTTGTAGAGTTCCCACGATCGGACGAAATCGGACCACGACCCGCGAGGATCGTTGGGTAACCAGAACCCGTACGCGCTGATGATCAAGTGAGTCGCGATAATCATCGGATTCCTTTCATTTTAATTTTTTTAGCCCGGTCGCTCGCGACCGGATTGTCTTCTCCCGAGCGCATCTGTCGTCCCCAAATCCGGTCGCAAGCGACCGGGCTAAAAGGGGAGAACGCACGGAAAGGGGGGAAACAATCACATCCCCAGTCTTTCCTTCCACGACTTCAATTGCTCTTCAAAAGGTTTTCCCCCCGCGGCGCCGGCGCTCTGGTAGCGCTTCACCACGTTCCGCGCCCCAGCGCCTCGTATACCTCCGTGCCGATCCGCACATCGCTCCTGGAGGCGATCACCTCGTTGAACTGCTCCACGCTCAATTGCGACAGGGCGTGCTTCCCTTCCTTTTCACAGCGGGCAACAAGTGTTCCAACGATGTGGTGCGCGGTTCGGAAAGGGACGCCCTTTGTCACGAGATACTCCGCCAGCGAGGTCGCATCGAGAAATCCGCGGTCGAGCGTGGGTTCGATCCGCTCCTTGTCGTATTCCGCGGAATTGACGATCGCAGCCGCCATCGTCAGGCAACTGCTGACCGTGTCATACGCGCGGAAGACGATTCGCTTGTCCTCCTGCAGATCGCGGTTGTAGCCGATCGGCAAACCCTTCAGGATCGTCATCAGGGCAAACAGATCGCCATAGACGTTCCCGCATCGGCCGCGGATCAGCTCCAGCATGTCCGGGTTCCGCTTCTGCGGCATCATCGAGCTGCTCGTCGTATACCGGTCGGCAATCTTGATGAAGCCGAATTCGGTGGTCATGTAAATGATCCACTGCTCGGCCCAGCGGGAGAGGTGCTGGGAGATCATGGCGCAGGCGTAGACGAAATCACAGGCATGGTCGCGTGTCGCTGTCTGTTCAATGCTGCTCCATGGGCCCCGAAGGAAGTACCGAGTCGCATGTCGGGCAGCCGGATCCTGGTATGTGAGCAACGTTGTAGTGTGATGCGCGTCCAACGGGACTGACGTTCCAGCGATTGCGCCGCTTCCGAGCGGCCCGTCTTCCCCCTCCTTCCATTGATTTGCGCCAAAACCCTGTCGGGTTAATCGAATGCGTGCGTGATCGCGAAATAGCATTTGCGCCCATGCGAGAGCTTCCGCGCCTGCCGAAATGGGTTGGGCTCGCTGGAGATGCGTAAATGAGGGCATGACGGTTGTGGCGCTGCGATCAGCAAGAAACACCAACTCTTTACAAAGGGTTTCGATACGCTCCTCTATGACGCGCGACGAATCAGTCAGCCACAATCGCAGATCCAGCGCCACCTGATCATTCCGGCTCCTCCCCGTGTGCAGCTTCCGCCCCGGCTCGCCGATCCGCTCGATCAGCGCGGCTTCGACGACCATGTGAATGTCTTCCATCGCCTCGTCAAAGACGAAGTTGCCGGCTTCGATGTCGCGCTCGATTCCCTTGAGCCCCTCGATGATCGCGTCCCGCTCGCTATCGCTGATCAGGCCGACCTTTGCCAGCATCGTGGCGTGAGCGATGGACCCGGCAATGTCCTGCTTGTAAATCCGGCGATCGTAGCTGATCGACTCGACGAACTTCTGGGCGATCGCATCGGTGGACTCGGAGATCCGGGCTTGCCAGGATTTTTCTTGGGGCATGGGGGGAGTGTAATCTCGCGCGCGCTGGTTGTTTAGCGGTCTGTTTCGCTCACGCGACGAATGTATCACGGGTTTCCAACCCGTGCGATTTGCGCAAAGCTAACTAAAGAGGATCCTGAGAGCGCGCTGCGTTCAACGGCGTCGTCAGCACGGGTTGGAAACCCGTGGTACGCATCAGTCCCCCGGCGGAACCAGAATCGCTCGCGCGGGTACGGAGGGGGCCGGAGCAGAAATCCGCCGTTGACTGATCGCCGCGAAGAGCTTTCTGACGTGCGATTCGAGCGCGCTTCGTCCCGCCGGGGTCAGCAGAAAGCTGGTCACGGGCTTCCCGTCCCGGAACTGCTTGTCGATCTGCAGCATGCCTGCGGATTGCAGACGCTTGGCGTGCGCGCTGAGATTGCCGTCGGTGAGTTGAGTGACGCCGCGGAGCTGCACGAAGTCCTGGCGTTCTTCCACTGCCAGAGCCGTGAGAATCTGCAGACGACCGGGATTCGCGACGACGGCATCGAATGACATGGTGTCATTATCGGACATGCCCCTCATGGAGCTTGAGCGAGCTACGCGGGCTTTTGATGAATGTTGAACCAGGTATGGCAGAACGGGCATTTCGCGTCGCCCAGCGGAGAGACATCCGCCTTGGCAGGGAGCGGAGCGCCGCAATGAGGACAGATGTACGTCGCGGGCACGCTTGGCATCGCTGCGGAAGAAACGGGGCTGCCGCTCGTCTGTCCCGCGATCCGGCCCTTGATCGAAGCGATCAGAACCGTTCCTCCGACGCCGACGAAAACCAGCGCAATGAAGCTGCCGGCAATGCGGAAGAAGATGGGCGGCGAGTCCCACTCCCCAAAGGGCGATCCCCAGAGGAAGCCCAGAACCGTCAGCCCAATGCCGGCAAACGCAAAGCCAAACACGCCGCCGATAAACCGCCCGGCAACTGGAGTCGTCGCGCTATCGTTCGGCAGCGGCATCAACCGCAATGAAATAGCTTCTCCGCGAAAACGTGTCAAAAGTCATTCGCCGCCGATTCCCCCGCGTGGCACGGGCATCCTGCCCGTGTCGGGTGCGTGGTGCGGAGAAGCAGCGCTGATATCAAATTCTTTTTGACTTTTTTGCCATTCACAGGGTCAGGGATTCAGGCGCGGCCGACAATAGAATAATAATCTGTTCGCACGCGTTAGAGCTTGAACCCGACATGCGTCCTCGATCATTCCACCTTGCAGCGATTCCTCCGCTGCTCTGCTGCGCGCTCATCGTTTCGGGGTGTATGGCAACGTACGACGCAGCGCAACCATCGACGCTTTCCCCAGCGAGGGAAATCCCGATCACATTGACGGATACGGACAGCCATCAGATCCGCCCATTGATGATGCAGCCTGGTCAGCGGGCCACTGTGCTGATCTTCGTCGCGGCGGAATGTCCGATCTGCAACGCCTACACCGGGGAGATCAATCGGCTCAGCGAGGCGTACGCATCACATGGGGTACGGTTCTTCCTGGTCGATGTCGATGCGAATCTCTCCAGGGACCAGGTGCGGGACCATGCCCGTGAATTTGCGCTGGCGCCCACCGTCCTGCTGGATCCCGGCCACCTGCTGGTAACGAAATACGCCGCAACAACCACGCCCGAGGCGATACTCCTCGATCAGACCGGCTCCATTTCGTACCGCGGCCGGATTGATAATTCGTATATCAGCCTGGGCCAGCGGCGCTATGAAGCGGACAAACATGATCTGCGCGATGCGCTCGACGCCGTCGTTGCCGGCCGGACCGTGCCGGTCGCGGTCACGCGGGCGGTGGGATGCGCGATCTGATCTCCTTCAGATTGAAATCTCTGGGATCATGCCTGTTTCGCAACTTGTTATTCCCACTGCCTTTCCCCCATCCGTTGGTATACTTCCCCCGGTTCGTCTGGAACGAGGAAACGGATCATGCCCACCTATTCAACCGCGGATATTCGCAACGTTCTGCTCACCGGCCAGGGGAACGCGGGGAAGACGACGCTGATCGATGCGATGCTGTTTAAAAGCGGCACCGTCAGCCGTCTCGGTTCCGTGGCCGACGGCTCGAGCTTCAGCGACTTTGAAAAGGAAGAGAAGGAGCACAAGCACTCGATCTTTTCCGCGGTGCTGCACGCCGATCACGCGGGGAAGCGCATCAATCTGATCGACACGCCCGGAGCGCCCGATCTGGTTGGGACGGCGCTGGCGTGTCTGCCCGCGGTCGAAACGGTGGTGGTCGTGATCAACGCGCAGCACGGCATCGAGGTCATCACGCGGCGCATCATGGAGGCGGCCCGTGAGCGGAATCTGCCGCGCGCAATTGTGATCAACAAGATCGATCTGCCCGAACTGGATCTGGAGGATTTGGTCTCACAGATTCAGGAAACGTTCGGCCACGAGTGCATGCCAATCAACCTCCCGGGCGATGGAAGCAAGGCTGTCGTTGACTGCCTGCTCGACAAGACCGGCAAGAGTGACTTCTCCTCCGTGGAGTCGGCCCACACTGCAATTCTCGATCAGATCGTCGAGCTCGATGAAGGGCTGATGGAGAAATACCTCGGCGGCGAGGAGCCAAACTATGATGCGCTGCATGCTCCCTTCGAGCGCGCGATGGACGAGGCGCACGTCGTTCCGATCCTCTTCACTGACGCAAAGAACGGCGTGGGAATCATCGAACTGCTCGACGCCATCGCTCGGCACTTTCCGAGTCCGCTCGAGGGCAACCCCCGGCCGTTTCTCACCGGCACGGCGAACGACGAAAAACCGTTCGGATATCAGCCCGACCAAAATAAGCCGCTGCTGGCCCACGTGTTCAAGGTGACGACCGATCCGTTTGTCGGAAAGCTCGCGATCTTCCGCGTGCATCAGGGAAAAGCCAGCGGCAACACGCACGTTTACATCGGTCACTCCAAAAAATCGGTCAAGCTCGGGCACGTGCTGCATCTGCAAGGCAAGGATCATCGCGAGGCGGACGCGGTCATCGCCGGCGACATCGGCGCCGTTGCGAAAATCGAAGAAGTGCATGTCGGCGATGTTCTGCACGACGATCACGCGCTCGATTCGGTGCACCTGCGTCCGCTGGTCTTTCCCACGCCAATGTTCGGTCTGGCCGTCACTCCCAAGGCGCGCGGCGACGAGACGAAGATCTCCGGCGCCCTCTCGAAGCTGGCCGAGGAAGATCCGACCTTTAAATGGGGACATGATCGCCAGACGCACGAAGTGGTGATCAGCGGCATCGGCGAATTGCACCTGCGCCTGATCCTGGAACGACTCGCCAATCGCGGGCTGCACGTGGATACCAAGCCGCCGAAGATCGCCTATCGGGAGACCATCCTCGAGAGCGCCGAAGGGCACCATCGCCATAAGAAACAGACCGGCGGGGCGGGACAGTTCGGCGAGGTCTTTCTCCGAATCGAGCCGTTGGAACGCGGCAAGGGATTCGAGTTTGCCGACGAAGTCTTCGGCGGGACGATTCCCGGCCAGTACATTCCCGCCGTCGAGAAGGGCGTGCGCGAGCTGGTCGACCAGGGGATCATCGCGGGCTATCCCGTGCAGGACGTGAAAGTCGTCGTCACCGATGGGAAACATCATCCTGTCGACAGCAAGGAAATCGCCTTCAAGACCGCCGGCAAGTGGGCGTTTCGCGATGCCTTCCTTAAAGCCAGGCCGGTATTGCTTGAGCCGATCGTCAATCTGGAAGTGATCGTGCCCGAGCAGAATGTCGGGAGCATCACCGGCGATCTCTCCGGCAAGCGCGGCCGAATCCAGGCCACCGACATCCTCCCCGGCGGCATGGCGCAAGTCAGCGCCCAGGTCCCGCTCTCCGAAGTGATGCAATACCACTCCCAGCTCAAGAGCGTCACCGGCGGCCTCGGATCGTTCGTGATGCAGCTCAGCCACTACGAACCCGTGCCGCCGCAGGTGCAGCAGCAGGTGGTGAATCAGTACAAGCCAAAGACCGAAGAGGAGTAAACGCCCACTGCGCGCTCACGCGACTCTTTCCCTCTTCCCTTCTTTCCCTCTTTCCCCCTCCGCTGGGACTGCTCCGTCATTTGCCCAGCGCCGCCTGCCGGCGCGCCAGATCGTCGCGAAGATATGTCTTGAACGTCGGCAATCCCTGTTGTGCCCAGGCCGTCTCGATCGCTTCGGAGAGCTTCTGATTCTGTTCCATCAGACTGACGAACGAAGCATATTCCGGGGAGTTTTCCGGCGGGCAGACGTGCCGGTCGTGCGTGTCGGCGCGGAAGAGCCAGACCTGGTCATCCGGCGCGAGTTCCATGTTCAGCTTCATGTGCGGGTAATAGCGGTTCCCAAGCCGCATTGAATAGCGCGTCGGAGGATTGGCCAGGTCGCGGACAACTACCGGCGACTTATACAGGTTGGCTCCCGCCGAACGGATCATTCGCAATTGCGATTGCACGACCAGCGGCGGCGCGCCTTCATATGCCAGGCCGAGATAAGTCTCGACCGCTTTGAGGACGATGGACGGATCCGGCACTGGATTTGGCATGTGCTGCCCTCTCGGTAAGCGTTGCGCATAGTCTAACGCGCCGCAGGCCGAACCCTGCAATAATCGAGCCTCATCCGTTTGTGACACACCTTGGCGTTCCTCCGAAAATATGACGCTGTTCGCCGATCCGCGGAAATTCCTGAGAGCCGGAATCGCACGCGTAGCGACGGGTCGCTCGGGTTTTTCGCGCTGGGGGGTTGCTGCTGGCGTCGAAGGCATCCCGATTGCTTTGCACCCGCATGCCGGACTTGTAGGGCCGGGTGGAAATAGAACTCGCATACTTTTTTGCAGGAGACACATCATGGAAATGGAAGACCTTCGGGATTTGTACGTTGACGAACTGCGCGACCTGTACAGCGCGGAGAATCAACTGGTCAAAGCCTTGCCGAAAATGGCCAAAGCCGCGACCGATGACCAATTGAAAGCCGGATTCCTTCAACATCTGGAGGAAACCAAGGGCCACGTCGAACGGCTCACCAAGATCTTCGAGAAGCTCGGGGAAAAGCCCACTGGCAAAAAGTGCAAGGCTATGGAAGGGCTCGTCGAGGAGGGCAAGGAGATGATCGAAGAAGATGCCGTCGACGAAGTGAAGGATGCCGGGCTGATCGCCGCCGCGCAACGCGTCGAGCATTATGAGATGGCTGGGTACGGCACGGTGCGCGCCTATGCGAAGCTGCTGGGCGAGGAATCAGCCGCCAAACAACTTCAGGAGACGCTTGACGAAGAAGCCGCGACGGACAAGAAGCTTTCCAAGCTCGCCGAGAGCGTGATCAACTTGGAAGCCGCCGGTCACACGGCGTCGTAATCGACACGGTTCGATTGACGCGTTCAGGTCGTTTAGAGGCGATGTCGTAACCCCACGCCGAGTCTGAGATACTCCGAAGGCTCGGATCGAACACGCGAAAATCCGAGCCTTCGGAGTAGCTCAGACTCGGGGTGGGTGGTGGATTTTCAGTTCTGAAACGGGCTCTTAGCGACTGCCCGAGAGAGCTCGACGTTCGTTAAATATCGAACCTTCTCATCGCACTCCGCCGCGTCAGTGACCGCTGACGCGGCGGTGTCGTTTTGCCTGCCACAATGGCAACCCCATTTGCGTGATTCCTTTGCCGCTGCCACCCTGACAGCTAAGGCGCGCCGCTGCCGCGAAGCGGCGTTATCTATAAGCCAATGCTTAGAATGGAGTTATACGAGCATCCTGATCCGCTCTCTTCCGGCATTGCCTTTGTTATACGCACACCTCACGGCGCTTTACCCGCCGCAGGCGCAGGCCCGGAGACTTCGCCTGATCACAATCGATATCGCAGACACGATCAACAAGGAGACGTGGCATGGCCGCAAAGATGTTGGCCTTCGACGCCGAAGCTCGTAAATCGCTACTCACAGGGGTGACCAAGCTGGCCCGAGCCGTAAAGGCGACTCTGGGACCGCGCGGCAGAAACGCGGTCATCGACAAGGGATGGGGTGCCCCTACGATCACGAAGGACGGGGTGACCGTCGCCGAGGAAATCGAGCTTTCCGACAAGTTCGAAAATATCGGCGCCAAGCTCGTCAAGGAAGCCGCCAGCAAGACCAGCGATGTCGCCGGCGACGGAACGACGACCGCGACGGTGCTCGCCGAGGCGATCTTCCGTGAGGGCTATCGGAATCTTACCGCCGGCGCAGACGCGATGGCGCTCGCCCGCGGCGTGCGCGCTGCAGTGGCCGCCGTCGTCGAAAACCTCAAGAAGCAATCCAAGCCGATCGATGTCACGCGCAAGGATGACATCGCCAACGTCGCATCTCTCAGCGCCAACAACGACCGCGAGATCGGCAGCATCATGGCTGACGCGTTTCTCCGCGTCGGAAAAGATGGCGTTATCACCGTCGAAGAAGGCAAGAGCCTCGAAACGTACGTCGATTTCGTCGAGGGAATGCAGTTCGATCGCGGCTATATGTCGCCGAACTTCATCACCAATCCCGATGAAATGACCGTCGAGCTCGAAAAGGCGTTTGTCCTGGTCTATGAGGACAAGATTTCCTCGGCGACCAAGCTCATCCCGCTGCTGGAAAAGATTCAAAAGGCCAAGAAGCCCCTCCTGATCATCGCGGAAGACATTGAAGGTGAAGCCCTCGCGACCCTCGTCGTCAATAAGCTCCGCGGCATTCTCAATGTCGCCGCCGTCAAGGCCCCCGGCTATGGCGACCGCCGCAAGGCAATGCTTGAAGACATCGCCGTGCTCACCGGCGGCCAAGCCATCATGAAGGACCTCGGCATCGAGCTGGACAAGATTGAAATCGAGCAACTTGGCCAGGCCAAGCATATCCGGGTCGACAACGACAACACGACGATCATTGAAGGCGCCGGCGAGAGCAAGGCCATTCAAGGCCGCATCGAACAGATCCGCCGCGAGATCGAAATCACGACCAGCGACTACGACCGCGAGAAGCTCCAGGAACGCCTGGCGAAACTCGCCGGCGGCGTCGCGCAGATCAACGTCGGCGCGGCTACCGAAGCCGAGCTGAAAGAGAAGAAGGCCCGCATCGAAGACGCGCTGCACGCGACCCGGGCGGCGGTCGAAGAGGGCGTCGTCGCCGGCGGCGGCGTCGCGCTCATCCGTGCCATGAAAGCCCTCAACGGCGGGAAAAATCTTGCCTTGGACGGCGATGCCGCCGCGGGCGTCAAGATCGTTCGCCAGGCTCTGACCGCCCCGCTCCGCCAGATCGCGGAAAACGCCGGCGTCAGCGGATCGGTCGTTGTCCGGCGCGTGATGGAAAGTAAAGACAATCAAGGCTTCAACGCCCTCACCGGCGAATACGTCGACGTTGTCGCGGCCGGAATCATCACGCCGACCAAAGTCGATCGCACCGCTCTGCAGAACGCCTCTGAAGTTGCCATCCTCCTGCTCACCACCGATTGCATCATCGTCGACAAGCCCAAAGCCAAGGGCGAAGCCGGCGGCGATGACCATCATCACGGCGGCGGCATGGGAGGTATGGGCGGCGGCATGGGCGGAATGGGTGGCATGGGCGGCATGGACATGATGTAGAGAGGGAACGTAAGTCGTGGGAGCTTTTCGAGTGGGATGCAAGATCGAGAACGTAGGAGATCGTCATCGGTCGGTGCGGGTCGAGAAGCTCCTTGTCGATACCGGCACTGACTACACCTGGCTTTCCGCAAAATCGCTTGAGCGTATAGGAGTTCAACGCGAGAAGAAGGATGTCACGTTTGTCATGGCAAATGGACAGGAGATCACCAGGAGCGTCGGATTTGTGGTGATACATGTTGAGAAGTTTTTCACGGTAGATGAAGTGGTGTTCGGTGAGCCCGGCGATCAATCGCTCCTCGGTGCTCGAACTTTGGAAGGTTTCAACGCATCGGTGGACCCGAAGCGAAAGAAGCTGGTCGCGGCTGGCCCAGTATTGGCCGCATGAAACAGTGTTGTGCAGCGGATAATTGAGGAGAACCAAACTATGAAACTTCGACCTCTAGCAGATCGCGTTATTGTGAAGCAGTCGGAAGCCGAAACGAAAACCGCCAGCGGGATCGTGCTTCCCGACAGCGCCAAGGAAAAGCCCACCAAGGGCAAAGTCATTTCCGTCGGCCCCGGAAAGCTCGACGACCACGGCAAGCCGATGGAAATCGGCGTCCGCGCCGGCGACACCGTCTACTACGGCAAGTACGCCGGCACCGACATCGAAGTGAACACCGAAAAGTTCGTCATCCTTCGCGAGACGGACATTCTGGGCGTTCTGGAGTAATTCACGGATCTGCGCGAACGACGCATTCCGCAAAAAGCACAAAGAGGGTTCAGGGTGTCAGAGTTCAGGGTTCAGTAAAAGACTGGCCTCCTGAACCATGACACCCTGAACCCTGTACCCTGACTCGGAGTTATAGACATGGCAGCGAAACAAATGATGTTTGAAGCGGGCGCACGGGCGGAAATTGCCGGCGGCCTTTCACAGTTGGCTCGGGCCGTCAAAGCGACCCTGGGGCCGCGCGGTCGCAACGTGGTGTTGCAGAAATCCTTCGGCAGCCCGCGGATCACCAAGGACGGCGTCACCGTGTCCAAAGAGATCGAGCTGCCGCAACCCTTCGAAAACATGGGCGCCAAGCTGGTGAACATGGTCGCCAGCAAGACCGGCGATGTCGCCGGCGATGGCACCACCACCGCGGTCGTGCTTGCCGAGGCGATCTATAGCAATGGTCTCAAATATGTCGCGGCCGGCGGGGCAAACCCTGTCGTTATCCAGCGCGGCATTCTCAAAGCCGCTGAGCTGGCCGCCGAGTCGATCACCGCGCTCTCCAAGAAGGTCAAGGGACGCGAGGACTACAAGCGCGTCGCCACCATCAGCGCCAACGGCGACGAGAAGATCGGCGACCTCATGGCCGACGCGATGGAGAAAGTCGGCAAGGAAGGCGTCATCACCGTCGACGAAGGCAAGAGCACCGACTCCACGCTCGAATACACCGAGGGAATGCAGTTCGACAAGGGATACATGTCCCCTTATTTCCTCACCAACCCGACCACGCTCGAGGCGGTGTTGGAAGACGCTTACATCCTGCTTCACGAAAAGAAGATCTCCAATCTCGCCGAGCTGCTCCCGCTGCTCAACAAGATCGTGACTTCCAGCAAGCCGCTGCTGATCATCGCCGAAGACGTTGAGTCCGAGGCGCTCGCCGCCCTGGTCGTCAACAAGCTGCGCGGCGTGCTGAATATCTGCGCCGTCAAGGCCCCGGGATTCGGCGACCGCCGCAAGGCGATCATGGCCGACCTCGCAGTCGTCACCGGCGCAAAGTTCATCAGCGAAGACATCGGTCTGAAGCTCGAAAACGTCGAGCTCGAAGACCTCGGTCAAGCCAAGCGCATCACCGTCGACAAGGACAACACGCTGATCGTCGAAGGCGCCGGCAAGCGCAAGGAGATCGAGGGCCGCGCCGACCAGATTCGTTCGCAGATCGACAAGACCACCAGCGATTACGACAAGGAAAAGCTCCAGGAACGCCTCGCCAAGCTCACCGGCGGCGTTGCCGTCATCCGGGCCGGCGCCGCAACTGAAATGGAAATGAAGGAGCGCAAGGATTTGATCGATGACGCGCTCCACGCCACCCGGGCCGCTGCCGAAGAGGGAATCATCCCCGGCGGCGGTGTCGCATTCCTCCGCGCCATCGAAGTCGTCGAAAATGGGAAGTCCAAAGCCCGCGGTGACGAGAAAATCGGATTTGAGATTGTCATCGAAGCGCTGCGTGCTCCGGCCCGCCAGATCGCGGACAACGCCGGTGATGACGGCGAAGTGATTGTGGACGAAATCCTGTCCAACAAGAACCCCAACTGGGGCTATAACGCCGGCACCGGCGAATTCTGCGACATGCTCAAAGCGGGCATTCTCGACCCGGCCAAGGTGGCCCGCACCGCGCTGCTCAACGCCGCCAGCGTCAGCGCTCTGGCGCTGACAACCGAAGTCCTCGTGACGGAACTGAAGGAAGGCGACGACGTCCCCGCCATCGCCGGCGCGGTGAGCTGATGCGGGTCTGGCATTCGTTGTTGTTCGTGCAGCCGGCGAGCACGTTCGCCGTGTGATCCCCCGGGGATCCGGTCAGCGCTGAGAGAAGCAGTCGCCCTATAATTTAATCCTGACCGCGCGAAGACACGAAGATAGCCGGTCGCTATCTTTGTGTCTTTCGCTTTTTCAGGAACGAACGTGGCCACGACAAAACGCGATTATTACGAAGTGCTTGGCGTCACCCGGACCGCCTCCGGGGAGGAGATCAAGCGCTCTTATCGCCGGCTGGCGATGAAGTATCACCCCGACCGCGCCGACGGCAATAAAGCCGAGGCCGAAGCTCTGTTTAAAGAATGCGCCGAGGCGTACGAGGTTCTCTCCGACGACGAAAAACGCCGGCGGTATGATCAGTTCGGCCACCAGGGCGTCGGCGGGCAGCACGACTTTTCGCACATGGACGTCGGCGACATCTTCTCGATGTTCGACGATATTTTCGGCGGCGCGTTAGGCGGTCGCGGAGGCCAGCGCGGGCAGGCGCGGGCTCAACGCGGGTTCGACCTGGAAATGCAGGTCCAGCTCACGCTCTCCGAAGTCGGCGCGGGGTGCGAGAAGACCATCGAAGTTGAAAAACAGGATGTGTGCGACACTTGCAAGGGAAGCGGCGCCAAGGCGGGAAGCTCGCCGGTCGTCTGCGTGCAATGCGGCGGACAGGGACGCGTCGCCCAACAGGGCTTCGGCGGAATGTTCCGCATGGTCACCGCCTGCCCCAACTGCCGCGGACGCGGCACGGTCATCCGCGACGTGTGCCCTTCCTGCGGCGGCACCGGACGCCAGCTCAAACGCAAAGTCATCACCGTCAAAATCCCCGCCGGCGTCCACGAGGGTCAGGCCGTGCGCGTGGTTGGCGAAGGGGAAGCCGGTGAAAACGGCGCGCAGCCGGGCGATCTGCATTGCTACATCGCCTTGCGCCCTCATCCGATTTTCACGCGCCACGGCAACGACCTGGTCTGCCAGATCCCCATTTCGTTCACTCTTGCCGCGCTGGGCGGCAAAATCGAAGTCCCCACGCTCAGAGCCGTCACCGATCTGGAAATTCCCCCCGGCTCGCAGCACGGCGAAGTCTTCAAGCTCAAGGGGAAGGGCCTGCCCGACCTGCGCTCTTCCAAAACCGGCGACGAGCTCGTGCAGATCGTCGTCGAAATCCCCCGCAAGCTCACCGAAAAGCAGAAAACGCTTCTCCGTGAATTCTCGGCCCTCGAAGACGGCGCCACCATGCCGCAGCGAAAAGGTTTCGTGGACAAACTCAAACAAGCCATCAAGGGCGACTGATTGAATCAGGCCCGGAAAGTTCCCATGGCAACCATTCCAATCGACGACGAAAACCAGCAGAATTTTGACACAGGCCCCGCACCGGAAGAAAACGCCGCCCCGGGTGCCGATGCCGGCGACGAGTACCAGAAGCTCAAGGCGGAGCGCGACTCGCTTTTCGAGCGGCTCGCCCGCGCCACCGCCGAGTTCAAGAATGCCCAGAAGCGCAGCCAGATCGAGATGGATCAGCGCCTCCAATACGCCAACAGCAGTCTGATCAAAAGCCTTCTGCCGGTCATCGACAATTTCGAGCGCGCCCTGGCCGTCGATCCCGGGAAGGCAGACGCCAAAACCATCCTCAAAGGGATGCAAATCGTCCACGACCAATGGCTCTCCGTGCTCAAGCAGCAGCAGGTGCAGGAAATCGCTCCCGCTCCTGGCACCCCCTTCGATCCCTCCCGGCACGAAGCGATCATGCAGCAGGATTCCACATACAAAGTCCCCACCGTCGTGCAGCTTTTCAACAAGGGCTACAGCCTCCACGACAGGACTTTGCGCCCCGCCCAGGTGGCCGTGAGCAAGTCGGTGGAGTAGGAAGGGACAAAGGGACGAAGGGACCGAGGGACAAAGTGAAATTCTGCTCCGTCAACTTCGATGCGCTCCCCCTTTGTGCCTTAGTCCCTTGGTCCCTTTGTCCCTTATTCTCCTAATCCAATGCCCACCTACGACTACAAATGTTCCAATTGCGGCCACGCGTTCGAGAAATTCCAATCGATCATGGCCGGCCCGCTCCGCAAATGCCCCCAGTGCGGCAAAAACGCGCTCAAGCGCCTCATCGGCACCGGCGCAGGAATCATCTTCAAAGGCAGCGGCTTTTACATCACGGACTATCGTTCCGAATCGTACAAAGACGCCGCCAAAGCCGATTCCGCCCCCAAACCCGCGGAAGCCAAATCCGGCGACGCAAAGCCGTCGGATGCCAAGTCCTCCGACTCCAAGCCAACGGAAGCCAAACCTGCGGCCTCCGAGTCCGCCCCCGCTAAATCCGAATCCCCAAAAAGCGAAGCCCCTAAGTCCGAGCCATCAGCGCCAAAACCCCAGGCCAAGAGTTCATCCTCCAAGAGAAAGCGATAGCCTTGGAGCCGAAGCGCCTCGCAGTGTCTCAGATTTGCACTTTTGAGAAATTTCAGATTTTGCATTTTGAGAAAAATTTCAGATTTCAAATTTGAAATCGCATCCGCCAGACATCCGAAATGCACTGCCCCATCTGCAAAAAACCCGTTCCCGCCCCCGATCCCAACGCGCGCGGTCCCTATCCCTTCTGCAGCGAGCGCTGCAAACTGATCGATCTCGGCCGCTGGCTCGACGGAAAATATCAGATTCCAGTGGAGAAAGACGGGGATGGAGAAGCACCCGAAGGCCAGCCAGACGAAGCATCGTGATTCCCACCTTTCAATCTGAGATTTGAGGTCTGAAGTCTGAGATCTGAAATTTGAGATTTAAAATTTGAAATTTGAAATTTGAAATTTCGAATTTGCAATCTCCGCCTCCCGGCGCCCCCTCCTCTCGTCGGCAAACCCTCGGCACGAAGCGAACGAAGACAAAACGCACAGTGAAGCGCGATCGCGCCTCCCGCTCCGTCATTCGGGCTTCGTCATTCGGATTTGATTCGAGGATTCGGGTTTCGTCATTCGGATTTGTCCCCCTCGTGCCTCCGTGCCGCAGTTTACCCGCCGCGGCGGGTGCCCTCCGCCTCCTCGCATCCCGCATCCCCCCAGACTATAATCCCCGCGCACAGGCGGACGACCCGTTCAAATCCGGCGGTCCCGCGGGCCATCAAGGGAAAGGAGCTTCCGCAATATGGCGGACGAATCGCAGGCGATCCGAGCCATCAACTGGCGTGAGACTTTCCCCTTTACGCATATTTTCCGCGCGTTCCGCATCGCCATTCACCCCTCCAAGCTCGTCCTCGGATTGCTGCTGATCTTTTCCCTCTATGCCGGCGGGCGGATTCTCGACGCCGTCTGGCCCAGCGCGTCGCTGCCCAACGCCTTTGATATTCAGCAGTACGAAGAACTCCGCTGGCTCCACGCCGCCCGCAGTGATTTCAGCAATCTCCCGCTGCCAGAACAGGCGCTGTACGGCGACATGACCCGCGCCCTCGAACTCGCCAGGGCCAGCGCCCAGGGCGGCGCACTCGGCCCCAAAGTTGGCATCTCCACCCTCTTCTTCTCCTACGAAGTCCGCCAGGCCTCTGCCATCATCAACGCCTCCTACACCGACTGGGGCGTCGTCGCCCACGGCCTGACCAACTTCCTCTTCATCGGCCCCAGCTGGCTCCTCCGATTCCATCTCGTCTACTGCATCTTCTTTTTCGCCATCTTCCTGATTGTCTGGGCCGTCTTCGGCGGAGCCATCTCACGCATCGCCGCGGTCCACGTCGCCCGCGATGAAAAAATCTCTCTCCGCCAGGCCGTCAGCTTCTCCACCAGCAAAATCCTCAGCTTCATCTTCGCCCCGCTGATCCCAATCATCATCATTCTCGTCGCCGGCGTCGCCGTCGCCTTCGGCGCCCTGCTCTTCTACATCCCCTACATCGGGCCCGTCGTCGCCGCCTGCTTCTTCTTCCTCGCGCTCATCGCCGGCTTCGTCATGGCCCTCGTCGCCACCGGCACTCTCGCCGGCTTCAACCTCATGTATCCGACCATCGCCGTCGAAGGCTCCGACAGCTTCGACGCCATCAGCCGAAGCTTCAGCTACGTGTTCGCCCGCCCCTGGCGGATGATCTTTTACAGTGCCGTCGCACTCATCTACGGCGCACTCTGCTACGCCTTTGCCCACTGGTTCGTCTTCGTCATGCTCAAGCTGGCCCACCTCTTCGCCGCCTGGTGGCTCAAGGGCCAGCCCGGCACCTACTTCCCCGCCATCTGGCCCTCCCCCGATCTCCGCTCCCTCGCCTATCCTCCCGCCTACGACTCCCTCAAAGGAGCCGACGCCCTCGCCGCCGGCATCATCTCCTTCTGGATCTATCTCGTCATCGCCATGCTGGCCGCCTTCGTGCTCAGCTTCTATTTCTCCGCCAACACGATCATTTACACCCTGATGCGCGCCGAGGTGGACGCTACGGAACTCGACGACGTATACGTTGAAGAAACCGACGAAGACTTCGGCGAACTCACCACCAACCGCCCCAGCGACGCGGCCGCGGTAGTTCCCTTATCCGAAACCGCGCCGCCGCCACCCGCGCCAGTTCCGGCTCCCGATGTCGTGTCGGATGCGCCCCCGGCGACATAAACATGAAGCACTCGTAGCTCAATTGGATAGAGCATCGGTCTTCGGAACCGAGGGTTGCAGGTTCGACTCCTGCCGAGTGCATTAGGAATAACAAGGATTTACGTGAGCCGCCAGTGGGCTCGCACCGATTCGTGTCACCAAAAGGACCTGGTCAGTTGACCCCCACGCGATCGTCATGCGGAGGGGGCCGACCTACTTCACGCCGCTGCCGACTAACGAACTTTCTTCAAGCTCCGGCGATTCATCACGACGAGCTTCCCCGGCCACTCTCGTTCCAGGATGACGGCAAATGCGAACTCCCTGCATAACCCGTACAACAGAAGCAGGAAACACACTTGTACTAACCAACTCAAGGTCCCTCTGTCTTTACCCGTTTCATCGCAAGGAACTTAACGAGGAGTTTTGATAGTTCCGCCGCATTCTTCGTTCTGCATTCCCAGATCGTAAGGACATCCCAGCCTCGACGACGCAGTTCGGCCAGATTCTTCCGATCCCTCGCGGCATTTCCTGTTCGTTTAGCGATCCAATAATCCGGGTGAGTGGCCGGTGCTTTTCGGTGACGTTGACACGAATGCATGTGCCAAAAGCATCCATGGACGTTGACAATTTTTTGGAGGCGGGGAAGGACGATATCGGGGGTGCCAGGAAGCGAGCGATCATGCAACCGGTAGCGATAGCCGAGGCGGTGAATCAGTCTGCGAACTAAAAGCTCCGGCTTCGTATCACGTGATTTGATCGCCGCCATGATGCGCGACCGTTCCACCTGGGTAAAAGTGTCCGCCATGGATGTACCGGATTGGGGTGCAACAGATTCTAACGATAATATGATTCTTGTTCCCCATACCAGGAGCGCCCATGGCCGAGCAGCAACAGCTTGCGAATCTGAAAGCCGATTTCTTGGAAATGGAGCGGTGGTTTCCCGCCTGACTCGCGAGAGTAAGTCACGGTCTATAATGACCACGCAAACTCAACCGAAACTGATGCGGCTACAGCGCGAGAGATCATCTTAGCATGGGTGCAGGAAGAGGCGACGCCAGATCGACGGTAACGCCCTGTCTAACGCACGGCACCTCCCGTTTCCATGTTGACAATTCGCAATCCCCCCGCGCCGATCGGTGGAAGCCAGTGTGTTGTGTAACGCTCGAAAAGCGCGGATAGAGCCTTCGCGACGTCCTCGCTTTGAAACTTGCCAATCTCAGACACGTTCTGGCCGACGAAGGTTTCTATGTCTGCCACCACAATGCGCAGAACCTGAGCATCGAACAGAGCTTCTACTGCGTGCTGCCACTTCTCGCGATCCTTCATCCTCGTGAGCAGCCAGACTTGTAAGCCCGTGTTCTGCAGAATCCGGGTGATCTGATCAAGATGAGACTTGTCAGCGCGCTCGACTGTGGTCACCTCAATCGCAGTATTGCCAATGCGAAAATCGGCCAGGTGACCGAGACTCGGCGTGTTTACGTTCTTGGGCTGGACCACCCCGTCGCCGAACCGAAGCTCAAGTTTCGCGCCGACCAGGTACTCGGCAACGTCCTTCGCCCGCTTCTTTTCCTGAGCCTGGTCGAGAATGTCTGCAATAACGGCGACTGCGGTTCCTTTGCTGTAACGGGCGATCAGCGGCTTGTCATCGTTGATTAGAGCGAGTCGTTTTGCGGCGACCGCTTGTGCCCCAAGCAGAAGGTCGTCGTTCGGCGCATTTTGCTGAAAGCCCGCGGCTGTGAGCCAGGCGAACAGGGAATTCGCCCATGCGTGCAAATTGTTTGAGCGCCGGCCCTTTTCCTGAACCGGGGATTGCACTGCGAACCGTGCCAGAGCGCGATCTACGAAGGCGTTGTGCTCAATGAGTTGCATCCCGCTGTCGGCTTTATGCTGGTCGAGGTCAAGCACGGGAAGTTCCCGCAGTCGCTCCAATAAGCCGAGGAGTGTCAGCAGGCGAGCAGGAACGTCGGCTCCGCCCTTCATCATGTACTCATCGTGCCATTCGGTGAACGAGCTTTCGTATTGCGCAAAAGACATTTGTGGGTCTCAATGAGGGGCCGCAAATAGAAAAGGGTCAGCAGTAATTTCCAGAGCCAGGGGCGTCAAATAGTGCTTGGCAATCCATCGCACAGCGGGAACACACACCGCATCGCCAAAGCCAAACAGCGCTTGGTTGAGCGGCACTTTAATCACGTAGTCATCGGGAACGCCTTGCAGGCGTGCGCATTCCCTGGCCGTCAGTAACCGCACTTGGAATTTCCCCTTTCCCGCTTTGAACAGAATCTGACGCCCACTCCCGCCCCGGGGGTGTGCAAGCATCCGGCGATCCCGTCTGTGCGCAGCTCTGCCATGCTCTTGCCGTATCGCACGCGGCGAAATGCGGTCGCGTACTGATAGGTCTTCTGACCGAGCATCAAGCGCACCGCCATGAGGTGGCGCTCGCTGAACTGACTGAAGAAATATGCCGCTCGCTGGTCATTCCACCAATGTGGGTCGTCGTCTGGCAAATTTTCGATGATATCCCGAAGTCTCGTGCGCGGCTTCGGAAGCCGGGGCAGCTCACTGATATCCCAGCGAATATTTTGGTGCGTGTTGATGAATGTAAACAGCGCATCGGGACGCGCGTCCGTTTCCATCGCAAAGGGGAGAGGTTTTTCACAGAGGCCATCAGCCTTGGCGATGACGAACAGTCGCGCCCGACTTTGAGGAACCCAATGAACTGCGTTCAAGATAAACGCGTCGACGGTGTAACCCACCTGATTGAGGGCCAAGAGGGCAGTCTCAAAATCCTGGCCGCCCCCCGATTGCAGAAACCCGACCACATTTTCGAGCATCACGAGCGGTGGGCGCCTACCTTTCAACGCCTTCAAGATATCGATCAAGCCCCAGAATGCTGACGATTCCTTGCCACTTAGCCCCGACCACGACCCGGCGATCGACAGGTCATTACAAGGGAAGGATGCGGTGAACAGCTCGCAATCGGGAATATCATCTGGGCTCAATTTATGGATATCACCGAGGTGAAAATGACCGTCATCGAAGTTGTGCTCATAAATCTCCTGTTTGTCTGGGTCGATATCGTTAGCGAATACGACTTGCCAATAATGTTTTTCCAACGCGAGCCTGACCAGACCGATACCCGCAAAGAATTCCGCTGCGCCAGCCGGCGCGGCGCAGAAGCACGGCGGCGGGATTGTGTCAGCGTCGAACCTTCCAATATTCTCCTTGACGCGCGGATGATACCACGGGAGACTCCCAGGCCGAAGGCGGGCTGCAAGCGCTGATCGCAGAACGACTAACGTGTCGTTTCGCATCGTGCCGATGGAACATGGTGGATGGGGTCCGCGCGGCGTTCCCACGGATGGTGACGCGATACATCTCAGCTGACAGGTGACATATGGCGATCTCCGATCGCAAGTCGGGTGGGCGCAAACGGACTGCGCCGCTGCATGAACTCGAACGGCTGCACGGCGATATTGTGGAGGGGTCAGCGGAAACGAAGTTGAGCGACGTTACGACAGGCTCCGTGCAATCCACGGTGACCTCGCCACCCTACTACCGCCAAAAAGACTACCACGTTAGGGGGCAGATGGGATGGGAGACCTCCGTTGGCGACTATATAGCCCGGATGAAAAATATCTTTCGGGAGCTTTTCCGGGTGACAAAACCCGACGGCTCCTGCTTCTTTGTTGTCGGCGACACGTATATCAACAAGTCGCTCCAACTCGTCCCTCAGCGACTCGCAATCGCCGCATGCGAAGCGGGCTGGACGCTTCGCAATGATTTAATCTGGTCGAAATCGGACGCCGCGCCGGACGGCGCTGGCGACCGCTGGCGTTTCTCCCACGAACACATTCTGTTTCTCACCAAGGCTGCGCGTGGCTACAAGTTCAACGCTGATTCGATTCGCGTGCCGTACTCGGCGGTCACGCTCCGTCGATGGTCCGGAGGCCAGGCGTATGGCGGTAAAAAAGCGCAAGAAGAGGCCGGGCCCCAGGGACAGCGGTTCCGCAAAGGAAAGACTTTCAAACTGAATGAAAAAGGGACTATTCCGCGGGATGTGATCGAATGTGCTACGGCACGGTCTCGGCTAGACCACTTCGCGACTTTCCCGCTGGAACTGGTGGAGCAGTTTGTGCTTGCCACGAGCGACAGGGACGAACTGATTCTTGATTGTTTTGCTGGCACCGCCACGACCGGAGTGGCGGCGGTCCGCAATGGCCGCCGCTTCCTCGGCATCGAGCTGAATCCACAATACGCGAAGCTGGCTCGTAGCCGGCTGAAGGCGGAGGCCGTCGGGACCGCTGAGATAGCCGCATAATGACGAGGATACGCCTGACTTGTTAGGGGATTGTCAGTGACCAAAACAGGGCATAAGATACCGGGTGCGACCGCCACTCGACGCGTGCTCACCATATTATTTATCCCAAGCGCTGATCGCGTGGGAAAGCCGCTGCTTAACCAGGACGAATGGAAGGACCACAGCCTGAAGTTTTTCGGCGAAAACTACGGTGGCGCTACTGTGATGCCAAAAGCAGAGGGAATCTGGCGCGATGATGAAAATGGCGGTAATTTAGTGCCCGATTCCCCCATTCTTCTGCATTGCTACATGACTGAGGAACAGGCATCCGACAAGAAGCTGCAAGCAAAGCTCGGTGCGTTCTGCAAGAAGCTGGGCAAGGAAATGGAACAGGGAGAGGTGGCGCTGATCGTTGACGGAATGTTCTACACCTTCTCGAATTTCGGCTGAGAACTGCTGCCATGGCCGAACTCAATCATTTTGCAATCGCAGCCGGCATGGGCGCAACCTTGGGACATCGCGTCGCCGTCCATGATGGGCAAATCGGTTCGGCCCAGCTAGCTGCCACGCTTTCCAATCTATTAGTACGTCGTAAGCCGTATACCGAGGATCTCAATCCGCAGGATGACCTGACAAAAAAATATGAAAAGGCCGTCACTCGGGCCTTCTTGCAAGTGCGACAGGGATTCTCGTCCGACCGAGTTCTGGCTGATCCGAAACTTGACCGGGAATTTGTCAAAGCGTGCGCGGATTTCGGCCTCGACGACACGGTTTTCCGTCTGAACGTCGCGCTAATTGGCCTGCGGAAGCACAATAAGCTCAAGGCGAAATCCAAGCGGTCCGTCGTCTTGGATCAGTGGCGCTATGCTGTCGCCAGTGAGGTCGCAGCGAGAACCATGTATTACCGGTACGGCGCCTCGGTTGATACGACCTTAGCCCACCCGAATCTCGTTGCGGAATTCGACAAGCTCGCTGCATCGATTACGCCCGGTTACTCGTCATTCGAATACCGTTGGGCCGCATTGAACACTCGGAAGAAAGGTGCAAATACAAAGCTGAAGCCGAAAATCATCGATGATTTACGCTGGAGCAAGCATCTCAAATTTGACGCTGTGGGACTGCCATCAGAAATGGGTGTTTATACACTTTTTGAGCAGGAAACGTGTCTTTTCGTAGCAGGCACGGAGGATATCGAGGAAAGCATTATGAACCAGCGCCGGATAGCAGAAGTGCCGCTGTTTCAGCCGGAATTGTGGCAGCCTAATCCGCAAAGGCTTTCTTGGCAGTATGTACAAATGCCCGGCTCAAACAGCGATTACCGCTTTGGCGTCGTCCGTGCGTTGGTCGGCAGGTGGGAGCCGATCTTTAACATCCCCCGTGGCAAAGCAGCGTGAAGGGGGGCTGCTTCATTGGAACAGGACGACGCCATCTCCGCCCGCGAGTGTTGCTTCGAGCGCGCCGATAAGCGGTAGCAACCGTACTGTCGATAGATCCGCGACAATTTCCTTGTACTCGTCTTGCCCCTTTTCCTGCCAGAGTATTTGCCCTGTAAGTGCCCGCAGAGCGGCCATAGAATTCGGGCATGCTGAAGCATAACACCGTGTTTGTTCTCGGCGCGGGTTCGTCCTGCGATTTCAGCTACCCGTCAGGCTCAAAGTTAATGGCGTTGATCCGGCGAGAATGCTTCAAAATCGAACGCGGAGATTTTCAGATTCTCGCAAACACCGGGAACATTGACCAGAAGCAATATGGTGAACTCAGAAAGCTGATCGACGAAGTAAATTATGATTCCATTGACGAGTTGCTGGCCAGCCACCGAGAACACCTCGACATCGGAAAGCTGATGATTGCACTCTGCCTGCTTCCGTTTGAGCAGCGAGAGGCCACATTCAAAATTGAGTATCGTTCGGTCAACTGGATGCACTATCTGTTCAAGAAGATGGCAGGCCACGACCTCAAGGAATTTGCTGTCAATGAAGTCACTTTCATTACCTTCAACTACGACCGTTGCTTTGACTATTTTCTGAAGCGCTAGCTTATGGCGTGGTACAAGGAGAGCGAGCCCCAGGTCATTGAAGTAATGAAGGGAACGCCAATCCACCACGTTCACGGGATGCTTGGCAACCTGGAAGCTGTCCCTTACGGAGACTTCACGGGAGACATGCGAGGGGAAACCGCGAAGCGAGCCGCGGCAGCTATTCAGATCATCCACGAGGCAGAACCGAGATCGGAGCCATTCTTAAAGGCCCAATTGGCGCTGCGGCGGGCTGAAAAAGTCGCTTTTCTCGGTTTCGGCTATCACCCGCTGAACATGGACCGTTTGCAGCTAAGGGAAAGTCTGAAAGACAAGTTCGTAGTGGGAACGGCCAAGACATGAAACCGCCCGAGCTTCTCGACATCCGCAGCAGAATCACCGGAACCCGTTCCTACAGTGCTTTTATGGATTGTGACTGCCTGACGCTATTGAGGGAAACCGAATTGCTCCATTAACCCGGAATGGCGATGCGCCCGAGGACAATAGTCGCCAAATCTGTCACCGAATTGTCACCAAAAGCTTGAGAAATCCACTTCAACCAGCGACCTTCGCAACCGAGGATTACAGGTTCGACTCCTGCCGAGTGCAGTCGATCAGCGGTCGTCCACCGATATATACGCTTGGCATCGCATCGAGCATAATGGCTATGGCCGGATGGCGACCTTCAGGACGCCGTCGCGGCGGCTGCCGAAGAGCTCGTAGGCCTTGACGATCTCTCCCAGTGAAAATGACTGCGTCAGCAGCGGCGTGGGATCGAAACGCCTGGAGCGCACGAGATTCATCAAGCGGCGCATGCGTTCCTTGCCGCCGGGGCAGAGCGTCGTGACGATGCGATGATCGCCCAGTCCGGCGGCAATCGCCTGATAAGGCAAGTGGAGCTTGCCGGAGTATACGCCCAAGCTCGACAGCGTTCCGCCGGGCGCAGGCAACGCAGGCAATTCTCAAAGGTTTCCTGGGTTCCGAGCGCTTCGATTGCGACGTCGACGCCGCCCGTCAAACGCAGGACCTCGGAAACAACGTCGCATGCGCGGGTTGAGAACCATGTCGGCTCCCATCTGTCGGGCCATTTCAAGCCGGTGCTCATCGGCGTCCACGCCGATAATCAGTGACGCGCCCATCAGCTTGGCGCCCGCCGTTGCACACAACCCGATGGGCCCCTGCGCAAAGACAACGACCGCGTCACCCAGCTTCGTTCCGCCCGATTCCGCGCCGGAAAATCCCGTCGACGCGATGTCGGCCAACAGCACCACTTGTTCGTCGGTGAGATCGTCGGGGATTCTGGCAAGGTTGGCCTGCGCGTTGGGAACGAGGAGGTATTCGGCCTGCGACCCGTCGATGGTATTGCCGAATCTCCACCCGCCGATGGCTTCATAACCCTCACCGTGTCCGCACTGCGAGAGATGCCCCGACAGACAGGCGAGGCATTGCCCGCACGGCGTGATGGCGCCGACGAGCACGCGCTCGCCCACTTTGTACCCGGTCACGCCCTCGCCCAGCTCTTCGATCACTCCCACCGGCTCGTGGCCGATGATGAGGCCGGGCTTCACGGGATACTCTCCGCGAAGAATATGCAGGTCGGTGCCGCAGATGGTCGTGAGCGTAATTCGAATAATTGCGCTGCCGGCCCCCGCGCGGGACGGCGCATTTCTTCAATCCCGATCGAATTGACGCTCCGGAAAACATTGGCCTTCATGGTGGCAGACGGCATCTGATGCCTCCGTTTGCTTTCAGACATTCAACAGACGCGCCAGAACCTTCGCGGCCTGACGATGGCATCCGCGCAGCCGCGCTGCGCTGGCGTCATCGGTCTTTTCCATGATTTGGCAGATCGTGTCGCGCAGGACGTTCTCATGATGGCCGACCATCGGATCGATCCGCTCGGCGCGTTCCGCCAGCGCCGGAAGCGCCGCGAACAGCGGGCAATCCACCTCGCACGCGCGACGCAATCCTTCCCCTCTGACGCACCGTCTGCGATATGGGCAACTCGCGCAGACGCTCGTTCGCAACGCTTGCTTCAGTTGAGTGAGGGTGGGTTGTCGGTGGCCCATGGTTCCTTTCGCAGAGCCACAATCATCATCGCTCCGGGGGCGGGTCGCGGGGAATCGGATTGGCGCTCGATCCGCATTGCAGCCTGGCTCCGATGGGGGATCGGTGCTTTTACCTACGAACGCGGGGGGAAATGAACCGATTTCCGCCCGCCCGCTCGTATCGCATGATGAAGGAGAGTCGAACCGGAGCAGCCGATGGAAAAACGATGGGTGTTGATCGCGGACGCCGGACGCGCGCGTCTCCTGAGCGCGGCAGGAAGAAGGGATCGGTTGGAATTGATCCAGATTTTTCGCAACCCGCAAGGAATGCAGCACGCCAGCGAGCTGGTCAGCGACGGCCTGGGCCGCGTGGACAAATCCTGCGGCAACGTGATGTCCGCGATGGAGCCGCGGACCGATCCGCACGAGCAAAAAGCCGTGGAGTTCGCCCGCGCGTTGGCGGACGTTCTCGACGAAGCAGCGGCGGGCGAACGATTTGACGAGCTGGTGCTGGTGGCGCCGGCACATTTTCTCGGTCTGCTCCGGAGCCATCTAGGCCCGGCGACGGCGGGCCGCGTCGTTGACGAATTGCCAAAGGATCTGACGCGCATGTCGCCGATGCGTGTTGCCAGTTACCTCAGAAAGCAGATGAAAGCTTCAACCGCCGGGTGATCCGGCTTGACAAGAAAGTGATAATGCCATGACGACGCCAAGCAGTTCAGGCTCCGCAACCCATCTCGACGCCGCCAGCAAGGTTCTGGAGGCGGCGCTGCATGTAGGGACTCGCGGCCCACAGCTGGGAACACCGGCGGTGCCGCGAGCGTTTGTCACTGTCAGCAGACAACCCGGTGCTGGGGGAATTTCCTTTTCGCACCGCCTGGCAGAGCGTCTAAACGCTGACGGCGCCGGCGACTGGTCCGCGTGGGATCGCGAGTTGGTGGAGCGCGTTGCCGCCGAGACTAACGTTTCGCAGGGGCTGATTGAGACGATTCCCGACCGGCACCGCTCCTGGTTCACGACTCTGCTTGATGCCATCTCCAGCCATCCTCAGCCTCCGGACCTTGCGGAGGTGCGGGCCTACAAGGGCGTGATCAAAGCGATTCGTGCTTTGGCGGAGCGAGGGCATGCGATCATCGTTGGGCAAGGGGGAACGTTTGTCACCGAGGCAATGCCCGGAGCGATCCATCTTCGATTGGTTGCTCCCCTGGAGCATCGAATCAAACACTTCGCCGAACGCGAGCAGATTTCGCTTCACGAGGCGGCCGCCCGCCTTGAGGAAGCCGACGTTCACCGCGCCGAATTCTTCCGGCGCTTCTGGCAGCTCAAGGTCATCAGACCCGAGCAGTTCACAATGACGCTCAATGCTGGGGAGCTGTCGGTTGACGAAATGATCGATGCGGTGATCCCGGTTATTCGCCTGCGCGAGGCCGCGCTGACCGGGGCGAACGCCTCCGCTCCCGCTCCTGCCGCCGGCTCAGAAAAGAAACGATGCCATGAATGTGCTCACGGCGCTGCGTGTCCGCGAAAATCGAGCCGGCCGGCGAGCACGAAGAGCGGGGGGAGTTGCGCGAACTGCCGGTGATGTTCCGATTTGCCAGGCCGATCGCAAAAAACCTACATCCCGCAGAATCGGTGGACGTATATCGCCGCGAACTCTTGCCGCGCCAGGCTATTTCGCATCGGGCGTGTTGCGAATGGCAAACCGCAGCAGCTCGGCGCTGCTGCGGATATCGAGCTTCTGTTTGATGTGCTCGCGATGTGCTTCCACCGTTTTCGCGCTCAGAAAAAGCTTGTCGGCGATCTCCTTGACGCTGTGGCCTGCGCCGATCATACGGAAGACCTCCAATTCGCGGTCGGTGAGCCGGTCCATCGGCAGCGCAGGGCGCTCTTCGCACCGACCATTCGCTGCAAAAGCGTTGCCCCCATCCTGCTGCTCACATACACCTCGTCCGCCAGCACGGCGCGGATCGCCGACAATAACGTCTCCGGCGGCTCCTGCTTCATCACATATCCCCCCGCCCCCGCCCGCAGCGCCCGCTCGGCATACAGCGATTCGTCGTGCATGCTCACGACCAACACCGCCAACTCCGGCGACTGCGCCTTGAGTTCCTTGACCAGCTCGATCCCGTCGCTGTTCTTTAACGATACATCCACTAAAACAAGGTGCGGCTTGGTCTCACGGATCGCGCGAACACAACTGTAAGCGTCCTCTCCCTGTCCGATGACGGAAAGGTCCGGCTCGCTGTCGATCAACTGTGCCAGCCCCTTGCGAACGATCGGATGATCGTCAACCAGAAAGATTCTCTTCTTGCCGGCTGCGGGGGGTTTGGTGGTTTTTGCCATGGCTCTCCCAAAAGTCCCCCAGCGACGATGCGCGGCACGCGTCCGATCGGGGAACGTCTCACTTTCCGCCTGATGTCCTTCCCGAGACGCGCCGCACGGGCGCGGGCGCCGGTTCGTGGCGGATCGTGCAGGTAATGACGGTACCGCCTCCTTTGCGGGCCGTCACGTCAAAAGCCCCGCCGAGCACGCGGGCGCGGAAATGCATGGTTTGCAGACCGATGCCGGGAGGCTTGTTGCCGGGGCGCTTCGGCGTCACAGCCAAGCCCTGTTTGATGCCTTGGATGACGCTCCTGGGGACGCCGATTCCGTTGTCGGCGACGGCCAGGACGAGCGTGCCGCCGCGCACAGCGAGGGTGATTTCTATTCGCTTGGCCTTGCCATGGCGGACGGCGTTGCCGACCGCTTCCTGGGCGATGCGGTACAGATGCGTGGCGGCAGTTTCGTCTCGCACACTGGCGACACGGTCCCAGCGGAAGCTGCACTGGACGGCGAACGACTGCGAGACTCTCGCGGCCAGGCTGTCCAGGGCGCTCCAGAGGCCGGACTTGAGATTCACGGGATTGAGCCCGCGGGCCAGGTCGCGGGCCTGGCCCGCGGCGGCACGGACGGCGTCGGAGAGCTCGGCCAGTGCGTTATTCGGCGCCGCCGCGTCGCCGGAGAGCGCCCGCCGGGCGTGATCAATGGCGAAGGCGATTCCGACCAGATCCTGGCACAAGCTGTCGTGCAGGTCCTGCCCGATGCGGCGCTGCTCGTTGGCGGCGGCCTCGAGGATTTGCCGTTCGAGCGCGCGCCGGCCGGTCAGGTCGTGCACGATGCCGGTGAACAAGCGCCGGCCGCGCACCCGCACTTCGCTCACCGACAGGTTCATCGGAAATGTCGTCTGGTCCTTGCGCAATCCGGCCACTTCGCGCCCGATCCCGATAATCTTCGCCCGGCCCGTGCGGAGATAGTTGCGGAGGTAGCCGTCATGTTCGCGGTGAAACGGCTCTGGCATCAGGCGGTGGATATTGGTTTCGAGCAATTCGCTGGATCGATATCCGAACAGCCGCTCCGCGGCGGGATTCAGCGATTCGATCATGCCGCGCTCGTCGATGGTGATGATCGCATCGGCGGCGGCATTGACAATGGCGTGAAGCCGCTCCTCGCTCTCGTGCAGGGCGCCGGCGAGCTGCCTGCTGGCCGTCATGTTCTTGCGCCCGCTGCGCGCTCCGCCCGCACGTGCCATAACGAAAAATGATGACGGTGAATGACCGTGCTGTCCAGCGGCAGCAGAGCGCCCTAGCCGTCCCGAGTGGTTTTACCTACGCCGAGTACCCAGCATGCACCGATTCGCACCGACAGCCTTGCGGGGCAATATTACGTTCAGCGCGAAGCAGGAGCACTATGACGATTCGGGGTCAATTCAAATCGAATTGGCTGGCCGCACAGATGTTGCGGAAGCGATTTGAGGCGCAGGGAGTGACCGTCGCGAGCGTGGTTGGCCCCGCGGGGGCGGGGAAGACGTCCCTGATCGAGGCGCTGCTGCTGCGTCGGGATCCTCAGACGCGAGCGGCAGTGATGATCGCAAACCTGGGCGCGGATCGGCAAGTCGCCCGAATCGCCCAGCATGGGATCCCGGCGGTGCCGATCCAGACCGACAACCTGACCGCCGAACTGGTCGGCGAGAGCCTCGGGCAGCTCGACCTGCCGCAACTGGACCTGCTGCTGATCGAGAGTCACGGGAACAACGTCAGCCCGGTCGAATTCGATTTGGGGCATCATCTTCGCATCGGCGTCTTCAGCGCCGCCGGCGGGCACGACAAGCCGGTCGAGTACCCGTTCCTGGTGAGCGAGTCCGACCTGCTGGTGTTAACAAAATGCGACCTGCTGCAGTTGGTGACGTTCGATTTCGACGTCTTCAACAATGATGTCGCCCGTTTGAAGCCCGGGCTCGAAGTCATTCGCACTTCAATCCGTCGCAACGAGGGAATTGACACGTTATCGAAATGGCTGGAGTTTCACGCTCCGCTGAAGAAGCGGACACCGTCGGCTCCGCCGTTGTTTCAACCGTTCACCAAATGGTTTCAGGAATGAAACCGCTTTCACGGAGGCATGCCATGACTGAATTTACGACTCGCAATTCCGAACCGGGGTTCACGCTTCATCTGTCCCCAGTGGCGCAGATCCGCACGGCGTTGGCGCGGCATCGCGTTCTGGCAGTGCGTCTGATCGGCCCGCCCGGTGCGGGAAAGACGCAACTGATTCTGGAAACGCTCAAACATCTGCCGCATCCAACGCGCGTGGCCGTAATTGTCGTCAATCCCGCCGCGGACCGCGACGCCGACCGGCTGCATGGAGCCGCGGGAATGGTGGCGCATGTAGATGCGCCGGTTCCCACGGCCGCGGCCATCTGGCGCGTGTTGGCGCAGATCGACCTGTCGAAATTCGACACGGTCTTGATTGAATGCGCTGGTGGTCTGATGGACCTGCCCGACCTGGGTCAGGACGCATCCGTCGCAGTTCTCTCTGTCAGCGGCGGCGACGACAAGGCGATGGAGTATTCCGCTCTGCTGGAGCGCGTCAGCGGCGTAATTCTGACGAAGACCGATCTGCGGTCGTTGGTGAAGTTCGATTCGCGCGTCTTCCGCACCGATGTCGAGCGCATCAACCCCAGCGCGGCGCTGCACGAAATCTCCACGCTCACCGGCTCGGGGATCTTCAGTTGGCTGCACTGGCTCAACGAGCGCCAAACGGCAAAGCACTCACGCGACGAGACGTCCCCGCAGGAATTCTTGGAGACCTTCGTCGGATGACGCCATACTTGTTGCCCTTGAAGAGCGCTTGGGGCCCGTTCAGAAGCTGCTTTCGAGCCTGGACCAAAAGAGTCCGGAGCGAGCCGCCGCGGTCCGCGCCGACATCGTGCGTCTGGCGGCCGAGAACATCAGGAACAACGGCATGCGCCAGCTGTTTCTGATGTCACTGGCGACGAAGAAGCGAGCGACACACGTGGCCGCTCCCGCTCGCCCCGGATAAACTCCATGACATGGCCAAGCTCGGCGACTTGATGGCACAGGGCTGGCGGCATCACCAGGCGGGTGCCCTGCAACTGGCGGAGCAGCACTATCGTCAAGTCCTGCAAGCGGACGCCCGGCATGTCGATGCGCTCTATCTTTGCGGCGTCGTCCGCCACGTGCAGGGCGACATCGACGAGGCAATCGCCCTGTATCGGCGGGCGCTCGCGGTTCGGCCGCAGCATCGCGAAGTCACCAACAACCTCGGGGCCGCGCTATCGACGCGGGGCCGTTTGCAGGATGCGGTCGATTGTTATCAGCGGGTACTCCAGGCCGATCCAAATTATCCCGACGCGTACAACAATCTCGGCAACGCTCTCATCGAGTTGGGCAAGCTTGATGAGGCAGTGACCGCTTTGAAAAACGCGGTGCGCCTCAAGCCGGCCGACGCGTCGTTCCATTACAACCTGGGCCGGGCCCTGCAGCGGCAGGGCAGGCTCGAAGAAGCGGAGTCAGCCTATCGGCAATCGCTGGCCCTGCGTCCGGATGTGCCGCATGTTCTCAACGACCTTGCCACCATCCTCGTTCCACAGGGAAAGTGCGACGAAGCGATTGCGATGTTTCGGCAGGTGATCGCGATCTCGCCGCAGAATGCCGAAGCGAACAACAACCTCGGCGCCGCGCTAGCGGCCCAGGGGCGCCTCGACGAAGCAATCGACGCTTACCTGCGAGCCGTTGCGGCGAAGCCGGATTACATCGACGCCTGCGATAACCTCGCGATGGCGCTGATCCTCCGCGGCCGGGCCGACGAGGGCGAAGACTATCTGCGCCAGGCGCTGTCCTACGCGCCGGACCGTTCCGGTTTGTGGAACAACCTCGGCAACGCGCTCAAGGAGCAGGGCCTGCTCGACGAAGCGAAGAAAGCATATCGGCAGGCGATGGAGCGGCAGCCGACCGATCCGCAGGCACACAGCAACCTTCTGGCCTGCCTGAGCTACGACCCGAGTGTCAGCGCCGCCGAACTGCTGGCCGCGCACCGTGAGTGGGGCCGGCGCTGCATGCAAGCCGGCGGAGCCCATCCACGCGCGGCGCATGACCGTGATCCGGATCGCCGCCTCCGGGTCGGCTACCTTTCGCCGGATTTGTGCGGCCATCCGGTCGGCCACTTCCTCGCTCCAGTGGTGGCACACCATGATCCGGCTCGGTTCGAAACCTTTTGCTATGCCGAGGTGCGGATTCCCGACACGATGACCAGCTGGTTTCAGACGAAAGCCAAACACTGGCGCTGGACCCCCCGGCTGGACGACGCCGAGCTCGCCGGGCAAATTCGCGCTAACGGGATCGACATCCTGGTGGAGCTGGCCGGCCACACCGCCGGCAGCCGATTGCGGGCGCTCGCCCATCGGCCGGCGCCGGTGCAGATCACCTACCTCGGCTATCCCAATACCACCGGACTTGAAACCATCGACTACTGGCTCACCGATGATGTCGTGGACCCAAACGACACACCGGCGTCTTCCCCGGCATGTTCGACCGAAGAACTGGTCCGTCTGCCCGGCTGCTTTTGCTGCTATGCGCCGCCCAAAGCGGCGCCGGACGTGTCGCCCTTGCCGGCGCTGTTTGGGACCGGCCAGTTCACGCTGGGATCGCTGCAGAACCTGGCCAAGATCAATGCCCCCGTCCTCGATTTGTGGTGCAACGTGCTCCGAGCCATCCCCACCGCCCGGCTCCTGGTGTTTCGTCACAGCCTCCGTGGCCGGGCTCGGGAGCATCTGCTTGCGCAGTTCAACCAGCGCGGCATCAGCTCCGATCGTCTCGACCTGCGCCACGCGCCGGCAGATTCGGATGGCTACCTGGGTGTCTACCGCGCCGTGGACCTGTCACTGGATACGTTGCCCTGGAGCGGACACACGACCGCGTGCGAATCGCTGTGGATGGGCGTGCCGATGCTGACGCTCCGCGGCGATCGCCACGCCGGACGAATGGCCGCCAGCGTAATGCGTTGCGTCGGACTGGACGAATTCGTAGCTTCGATGCCCGACGAGTTCGTCGCTGCGGCCGTGCGCGTGGAAGGCAACCTGCAGCAACTGCACCAGTTGCGAATGCGCATGCGCCGTCGCGTGCAGGATTCTCCTCTTTGCGATGGCGCCGCCTTCACCCGCCGACTTGAGACGGTCTATCGCGATCTCTGGCGCCGCTGGTGCCGGAGCGACACGCAGCCCTCCCTCTCAAGATAAGTCCAACAGGAACTTCAGCCGTCGCTCCACTTCCGCCACTACGACCGCTGAGACTACTCCGATTTCCCCGCGCAACGGAGCTGCCGTCACAACTTCTCCAAGCCGTCACCGCTTGCAGCATCCCACAGCGCAACCTCCTTCTGAAAGTCGGCGCTGGCCTTCGGATCCTGCTGCAGCGCTGCATAGTCCGCCTTGAGCCCCTCAAGATAAACAGCTCGCCGCCGCTGTTCGACAGCCCGGTCGAGTTCGTCCTGAAGGGAGCGCCCGCTCATCGCCGCCAACTCCTTGAGCGCCTGATGCGATGCCGAACGAATGCGAATGGTGGTGGCTGGCATAAATGGTCTTCCCTGTGAATGTATCGCTTGGATTATGCCGGCTGGGTAAGGTCATTTACACTGCGCGGAACATGATCCGCCAGCTTTTCAGGACCAAACCGTTCGACCAATTACGGGACGAAAGAGAATCGGAGCACACGCTGCATCGCATCCTCGGGCCGGTGCAGCTCTCGGCGCTGGGCGTGGGGGCGATCATCGGCACGGGGATTTTCATTCTCATCGGCGAGGCGGCGCACGATCGCACGGGGCCGGCGGTCATTGTTTCGTTTGCCGTGGCGGGGATCGCGTGCGTGTTCGCGGCATTGTGTTATGCGGAGATGGCGTCGATGGTGCCGGTGGCGGGATCGGCGTACACGTACGCGTATGCCACCCTCGGGGAACTGCTGGCGTGGATCATCGGGTGGGATCTGGTGCTGGAATATGCGGTGGGGGCGGCGACCGTGGCGCACGGGTGGTCGGCGCATTTTCAGCAGTTCGCGCCGCTGTTTGGACTGGGGAAATATCTTCCCGCGGCGCTGGCTCGAGCGCCGTTCGATTATCTGCTGCAACCCGGCGGCGGCCATGCCCGCGCGGGGTTTGTCGCGACGGGCGCCATCATCGATCTGCCTGCGGTGCTGATCACGTTTGCTCTGACCGTAGTGCTGGTCAAAGGGATCAGGGAAAGCGCGACGTTCAATGCCATCATGGTGGTGGTGAAATTGCTCGTCGTGCTGATGGTGATCGGGATCGGCGCGTTTTACATCAAGTCGTCCAACTACCATCCGTTCGCCCCCTTCGGATACACCGGCATCGCTTTTTTCGGCCACACGCTGGCTGGACATGCCGCGCCCAATGGCCAGCCGCTGGGGATGCTCGCTGGAGCCGGAATCATCTTCTTTTCCTATATCGGTTTCGACTCGGTCTCCGTTCATTCGGAAGAGGCGCGGAACCCCTCGCGCGATGTGCCCATCGGCATCATCGCCTCGCTGATCATCTGCACGGTCCTCTACATCGGCGTTGCTATCGTGCTGACGGGGATGGTTCCCAGCACCCAGATCGACCGCGACGCGGCAGTGGTCGACGCCTTTCGCCGAGCCGGTTTGACGTGGATGCAATATCTGGTTGCCGGGGCCGCGATGACCGGCATCACCTCGGTGCTGCTGGTGCTGATGCTCAGTCAGCCGCGCGTGATGCTGGCGCTCGCCCGCGACGGGCTGGTTCCCAAACGCTTCTTCGGCGCGATCCACCCGACATTTCGCACGCCGTGGATCTCGACCATCCTGACCGGCCTATTCGTCGCCACAATGGCCGGGCTCCTGCCATTAAGTTTGCTCGCGGAGATGACCAACATCGGCACCCTCTTTGCGTTCCTGATCGTCTGCACGGCCGTGCCGATCATGCGCAGGACACAGCCGCACGCCAAACGTCCCTTCCGAGTTCCCCTGGGGCCGCTGTTCCCGATTCTCGGGTTTATGTCCTGCGCGTTGCTGATGTTTTCTCTGCCGGTGGAAAACTGGTGGCGGCTGATCATCTGGCTGGGGATCGGATTGGCCGTCTATTTTTTCTACGGTAGAAAGCATAGCATGCTGGCCGGCACGGCCGTGGAGTAGCCGGGTTTTTCGCAGCCATCGGAGCCGCGGGTGCTTTGCGCTGCCAATCCGGGTGACGAATCACGACGCCTGTCAGCTTCAGCATCCCCCAGTGCATAATCTCAGAGTCCCGGCGACTGCCGCAAGTGATCCCCGGCTGGAAATCCTGAAGATTGATGACGTGCATTCCAGCCGTCGCTGTCGCATCTGGCGACGAGCGTGATAAAATGTAGGTCATGCAGATTTCTCGCATCACCCACGATCCGGCCGTCATGGGTGGCAAGCCCTGTATCCGCGGTCTTCGAGTAACCGTCGGCACCATCCTGGGTTTGCTGGCAGCCGGCCATTCCCGCGAGCGAATTCTGCATGCGTATCCTTACCTCGAGGCCGCAGACATTGACGCGGTTTTGGCGTACGCGGCCTGGCGGATGGAAGAGCGGGAAGAACCGCTGGTCATCACTTGAGCGTGCAGATCATCGTTGACATGAATCTGTCCGTGGAATGGATCGCGGAACTTACGCGACACACCGCAGCAGTATTTACGACACCTCGTGGAGGAAGACCTCGCCACTTCAGAGCGCGCCAAGAATACCTCGTTCGAGGAGCTTCTCGGACCGGGGCGGGAGACGGACGAGAGCGAGATCGACGTCTTGGTCGATAAGGCCAGAACCGCTTACCATGACGAGAAACGGCGACGAGGTTGACCCGCGTGCCCGGGAGCACTCATCGTCTAGTCCTCGATACCAGCACGATCGTCCGTGCTTTCATCAACGTCAACTCGGCGTCTGGTCGGATTGTCACGGCCTGTCAGACCCGGCGTTCCCTTATTAAGCTCACCCACTCTTGATGAGTATCGAGCGGTCCTGGCCCGCCCGGAGCTGGTCGAGCGGTACCGGAGCTTGACCGGCCTGAGATTGCCGCGTCACCGGAGCGGCTGCGATACGTGAGCGACTTTTACCGCCGAATCACAAACCGATTCCGTCTTCCGCGCGACCCGCGAGACGAGTCGTTTCTGGAGCTGGCGATCGCGGGCGATGCCACTCACTTGATCACGGCGGACAACGATCTGCTTGCCCTGACCACCGGGCATGACGAGGCTGCCAAGCGCCTCAGGCGAAGACTTCCAAGACTGAGTGTGCTGAGGGCGGAGGACTTCATGCGTGGCCTACGATTCGACCATGAAAACATCGGTACCAACCCCCAAGCCGACCCCCTCTGAATTGCTGGCTGCGAAGGACAAGTCGATTCCCGACTTAATCGCAACGGATTTGCAGGTTCTGTTTTGCGGAATCAATCCCGGGCTCTGGTCGGGGGCGACCGGGCACCATTTCGCGCGGCCGGGAAACCGGTTTTGGCCGGCGTTGCATGCGGGCGGATTCACGCCACGGTTGTTGAAGCCCTTCGAGGAGGCGGAACTGCTCTCCTATGGCTACGGCATCACTAACTTCGTGAACCGCACCACCGCGACGGCCGCGGAATTGTCCGACGCGGAATTGATCGCAGGAGCGTTGCGTTTGCAGAAAACTGTGCGGAAGTACCAGCCGGCGATGCTGGCGATCCTTGGCATCGGCGCCTATCGCACGGGCTTTGGTCGAAAAAAAGCCGCGCTGGGATTGCAGGCGGAAGCCATCGGGCAAACACGCATCTGGGTGCTGCCCAATCCCAGCGGGCTCAATGCCCATCAGACGCCAGTCTCCCTGGCAAAGCTCTTCGCGGAACTGCGAAATGCGTGTTCAATGGGAACCGGGCACGCTTGCCCCGAGCGATACGACCATACCTACTCCAGCACCTGGCGCCAGACAGCCGGCAGGCCGCGAAACGCGAGGGAATAGGTCGATTCCAGCGGCACGCTGACATAGCGGTCGGGATTCAGAAACAGCGGCATTGGCGCAAGCGGCAGGCCCACGGACAGGTATTCGAGATACGCCTCCGGTTGCGGCCCTGCCAGGTATGATGCGAGCGTGAGGGGTTCACGCTCCAAATGCGGCGACAGTTCGTCCACCAAACGCTCCCAGAGCGCCCAGTGCATGCCCATGGGATCAAACGGGCCGGGGGCAAACAGATCGACCATCAGCACATGGATCCCGAGCGCCAGCGCGCTCTCGGCCTTGTCGATGAAGTCGCGGACGTGCGTGGCTCGGTCTTTGTTGGCAGGCGAAATCACTTCGATCAGGGCGACGATCTGATGTCCGCTGACGTGTCGTATCGCCAAAGTGCGGCGCACCGCGCGAGCCGAAGGAGGTGAAACCAGTCTCTGGCGGACCTGAGGAGGAGCGTCAGCAACCGCAACTCCCACGTCATCGGCGCGGGACTGTGGTCGCGCCACTTGAGTCTGTAGGGTAAGTACGTCGGCGATCCACCGGCCAGCGTGCTGCTCGGGCATCGCATAGTATCCGTCGGGCAGAATCCCCCCATTCAGCGTTTCGCTGAGATGAGTTATCCAAGCCGTGTGAAAAGCATGAAACGTTGCGGCGTCGACCCGGCTCCAGTCGTGTACGGGCATGAAATCAGTGTAGCGATGGGCTGTCAGAAAAACAGCGAAAACATCGTCGCATCAAGGCCCATGATCTAATTATCAATGCGGTTCTTTAACGACCATTCAGTCGAGGTGGTACATGTCCGGCCCCCCAACCGGCAAGAAGCTGAGCGATTTCCCGGGGGGGCTGCTACAATTCGGTGTCGGCTATAGCAGAAGCACAAGGAAGGAATGACTGCAGCATGTCTGTCGCCGCTCAATCGCAGTCGATTTGGAACCGGATTGTCGCGCCAGGCATCGCGGACATGCCGCCCGAGGCAGCGCGTTTCATTTTGTCACTTGGTTTTGCCCCCTCAGACCTCCAACGCTACAAGCGGCTGGCTTCCAAAGATCAGTCTGACCTGGAAATCAGCGAGCGCGAGGAACTTGAAAGCCTCGTGCAGGCGAACACGGCGCTGATGTTGCTGCAGGCCAAAGCGCGGCTGTCGCTCCAGTCTCCCCGAAAGACGGCTTAAACGCTGATGAACCGTAAAGCCGAATCCACTGTACGCCGGCGCGCGGGCGGTTTCTGCGAGTATTGCCGATCACCTGAGTCCCTCTCCCATCTCCCATTCCCGCTTGACCACATCATCGCCCGCCAGCACGGTGGCCAAACCACGGAGGACAACCTGGCTCTCGCGTGCCCCGAGTGCAGTTTGCACAAGGCCCGAACATCACCGGAATCGACCCAAAAACAAAGGCGCTTACCCGCCTCTTCCATCCGCGCGTGAATGTATGGAACCAACGCTTCCGTTGGAACGGCGCGCTCCTTGTCGGGCGAACCGCGATCGGCCGAACAACAGAGTACGTCATAGCCGCCAACTCACCGTGTCGAATTGCGCACAGCTTGGATCCGAGCCGGCGTGTTTCCGCGCGACCCGATCCGGCAGTAAATGAACCAACGCCCCGCTTTAGTGCCTATCGGATCGCAAGCGTCGCCTCCGCGATGGAGCGTATGAAGGACCGCCCGTCCGCCCCTTTCAGACGGTACCCTCCTTCCCCCGTCCGATTTCATCTGCTTCAGGTGAAAGTTCATTCTCCGATGGATCTTCGCCAGCGGAAGACCCATTCTGATATCGAATGATGGAGCGGCCGCGTCGGTCTACCTCGTGAACATCGTTCGTGAAGAAGACCCACGGATGGCCATCCGTGGCTTTGCTGGCAGCCGGTGTTCCGACCCACCGGGCCCTCGATCATCTTTCCAAACGCATCATCGAACCGGGGCACCGCTTCCGCGCTTTTTGATCCACGTTTTTATCGGGCCCGAGGAACCCAAAGAATCCGATTTGCCTCTCTTCCCAATGTATTGGATTTCATTTTCGCCGCTGACGTTGCCAGTCGTGCGGCAGGAAATCGGAAGGGAAGAGCCATGCGAAACAACACGATCAGCACCGCGGTGATTGAAGCCCTCGAGACCCGGGAACTGCTCTCGGGAAGCCTCCTGACTGTCGGCCAGCCGATCGGAGCCGGCCTGCACGAGATTACCCTGAATGTCGGCAGCGCGCATGTCTCCAAGAAAGTGACTCCCGCGCACAAGACGCCGGCCAAGCCCGTGAAACCGGCGAAACCCGCCAAGCCGGCCAAGCCCAGCAAGACCGCGAAACTGTCCAAGACGATTGCGACGACCACCACCACGACGACCACCACGACCACCGTCGTGACGACCGGCTGGACGATCGCCGCTGCGGCTCCGGTTGCTGCCGAGCCCGCCGTTTCGGTCAGCGGGACGACCGAGACGAACTTCTCGAGCCGTCCGCTGTTTGCCTCCAACGGCCCGACGCAGGATGACATCCACCAGGGCGAACTGGGCGACTGCTACTACCTCTCGACCCTGGCGGCGATCGCCAAGGTTGACCCGGCCCGGATCGAGAAGAGCATCGTCGCGGAGAGCGACGGGACGTATGTGGTTCAGATCTTCAAAGGTTCGACCCCCGAATATGTTCACGTCGATGGCAACCTTCCGACCCTGAGCAACGGCGCCCTGGCCTATGCCGGCCTGGGGCAGCAGGGTTCGACCTGGGTTGCGATCATGGAGAAGGCTTTTGCCGAAGTTCGCACCGGCGCCAACAGCTATGCCTCGCTGAACAGCGGCTGGATGACCGAAGCCTTCAGCACCTTCAACGTGGCCAGCACCGGGTTCTACAGCAGCAGCGACGCCACTGCCCTGGTCAACACGATTCAGAACCAGTTGAACGCCAACGACGCCGTGACGATCGGCATCAATACCCCCGCCCAGGGCGCTCCCCTGATCGGCAGTCATGCCTACGAAGTGGTCGCCACCGTGGCCGATCCGAGTGGAACCGGAACCGACGTGGTCCTCCGCAACCCCTGGGGCGTGGACGGGGTGACCAACAACTCCAACCCCAGCGATGGGATTGTGACCGTCACCGCCGCCCAGCTCTTCGCTTCGCAGATGGGCGTCGTCAGCGCCGCGGCCTGATCATCAACCCAACCGCTTTCTACGGCGCTTCGGCGGTTTGCACCAGCGTTAGCAACCCTTGACGGGCAGGGGGGTTCAGACGCTCATCGTGGGTGCAGGCGACGAATACGTGGCCGCCGACTTTGAACACAATGATGTCGGCGTCGCCGTTGTCACCATCGTCGGCTTCATGGCCCTTGCCGACCAATCGCTTTGCGGGAGCGCCGGCAACGCTCAAGTCGGTCGTGCTGTCAGCCTTGAAATCCTTGAACTCGCTTGCGATCTGTGTGTCGAGGCGGCCGATCGCCTCGTCCACAGTCTGCGCTGCGGGCACCAGCCACACTTCGATTTCAAATTGCGGGGATTTGAACTTGAGCAGGCCGTCCTGAGCTGCGCATTTCGTGTCGGGCGACATTGTCAGCCGCAGCACGTTGACGCCGGCGGATTGCATCACGCAGGTATTGGCGTCTGCAACTTTATCCGCGGGCGTTGACGTCGGCGCGTCGGATTTTGGCCCCATGACCGAACCACACCCGCTGATCATGCCTGTGACGATGATGAACAAAGACCCGCGAATAAAAGCGTGCATAAGCCCTCTGCAGTTGGTCCAGGATGTCCTACCGGTTTTCAGTTCTACCGCCTGTTAACAGTCCGATTCATCCGCTTCAGGCAGAAAATTCATTCCCTGATAAATCTCCGCCAACGGAAGGTCTGCTCCGATTTCCGGGAGCGGAACGACCGCGTCGATCCCCTCGTACACTTCGGGGACGAATTGCTGACCCGTCCGCCGATAGATAACGATGGTCGGCGACGACTGCTCGATGAGCGCGTAAACGGCCAGCGATGGAATGGTCAGATAGGCATCCTTCTTCTCCCCTTCGTCGATACGCCGGGTCCCCCGCGACAGGACCTCGAAGACCGCCGCCGGCTGGTCCTCGAACGAATCGCCTGGAGGGTTTGGCTGGCAGACCACCGACGCGTCGGGGTAGTAGTATCTCGTGTGCCCCGGCATCCGGACCCGGATCTTCGTATCCGAATTGCATGGCTGGCACGGCTTTCCGCTCAGCCGACCAAACAGCATGCCTAGAACCCTCGTGGCAATCCGGTTGTGTTGGTTCCGCGCCCCGGCCATGGCGTACACCACGCCGCCGAGATATTCGTGTTTGATCTCTGAGGTGAGTTCGGACGCGAGGTAATCGTCCTCCGAGGTGACGTTCAGCTTCTTTGCCGCAGTCATATTCGCATTTTACCCGACGGCGCGGGCCAAGCCACGAGCTGCCTTCATGAATTTGTGCGTTGGCTGCAGCCCCGACCTGCGCCAAGCGTGCTTCGCAGGGAAGGCTCGGCGCGCGTGTGCTTGACGACCTCTCGATAAACGAAGCGATTGGTAACGCGGTGAAATTTGAGTCTACATGCGGACGCGGTGGTTCGACAATGATTATGAGTTCTACGATCCCTGATTCGGTGTCGCTGAATCGCGCACCGCCGGCACGATCTTGCTGCCGATCAATTCAATCGAGCCGAGCATTCGTTCATGCGAGAGACCGGCGACGCTCATCTGAAAGCTGAGGCGCACGATGCCGCCCAATGCGTCATTGAACATCCGCAGCTTGGCAATCGCCGAGTCGGGGCTGCCGACGATCAGTGCGCCGGTGGGGCCCCGAAGGGCTTCGAAATGGGCGCGTGTCACCGGCGGCCAGCCGCGTTCGCGGCCGATCTTGGTGAATGCCTGGGCGTAGCCGGGAAAAAAGTCATCCGCAGCCTGCTGGTCGATCGAAGCGACGTAACCCGGTGCATGGATTCCAACTTTTTCTTCGCCGGCGGGATGACCAGCGTCGCGCCAGGCTTTGCGGTACAGGTCCACCAGCGGTCGAAACCGGCGCGGTTCACCGCCAATGATCGCAACCATCAACGGCAGACCGAGCGTGCCGGCCCGCACGAAGGATTCGGGCGTGCCGCCAACTCCGAGCCAGACCGGCAACGGATTCTGCGTGGGCCGGGGATAAACACCCTGGCCGGTCAACGCCGGCCGGTGTTTTCCGCTCCAATGCACCTGGGTTTCCTTTCGCAGCTTCAGCAGTAAATCCAGCTTCTCGGTGAACAGCGATTCGTAATCGTCAAGGTCCAGGCCAAAGAGCGGAAAGGCCTCTATGAATGATCCTCTGCCCACGATCATTTCCGCGCGACCGCCAGAGATCAGATCGAGCGTGGCGAATTCCTGGAACACGCGTACGGGATCCGCGGCGCTGAGAACGGTGACGGCGCTGGTCAGCCGGATGCGTCGCGTTCGCGCCGCCGCCGCCGCGAGAATGACCGGCGGAGCAGAATCCAGAAAATCATGACGGTGATGTTCGCCCAGTCCGAACAAATTCACGCCAACCTGGTCGGCCAGCTCGATCTCCGCGATCAAGTTCGCGATTCGCTGTTCGGGGCTGATCGTGGTGCCTGTCGTGGGGTCGGGAGCGTAGGCGACGAAGCTGTCGATACCGATTTGCATAGGGCATGGTAGGCGGTACGGGATCGGGATGGGAATGAGAGCAACGAGTTGGGGGGCAGGAAGTAAGAACCCGCCTCCGTAACCATTTCCTGTTATTTGCGCCAGCCCCCAACCCTCCCCCGGAGTTGCGAGCTCCCGGAAAAATCGAGCACGCCCGCAGGAAGGACAAATGGCGGGTTCTGTAGCCACCGCCCGGTGGGTTGCGTAATGTTGAACGTTCGCGCACCCGCGCTTTCTTTCTCTATCAATGCAATTGCGAACTTCCACATTTCCGCAGTGTGCGATCGAGCCGTTGGAATGCCGCAGGCTTCTCTCGGCTGGAACAGCGATGGCCGAATTGGTAAGTCCTGTCGCCGGCAGCTTTTTTTCAGCGACGGAGTTGAACCGGCAACACACTTTGGAAATACGGTTCGAGACGCCTGGTTCGCAGCTCAACGCTCGATCGGTACTTGACGCTTCGCCTGAGTTTACGCTGAGCGGAAGAGCGGTCTCGAAGGTGAAGATCAATGGCCGGCCGAAGCAGGATGCTTCTGATCCCTCCGTTTTTCTCTATCACTTCAGCGGCGCATTTGGAGTCGGCGATGTTCAAGTGAATTTTAAGGCGGGATCCTTTGCGGATGCGGCCGGCGATCTCAGCATCGCCAGCAGCCAGAAATTTGTGGCGGCGACGAATCTGCTGCATGGTTTTGCCACGCGCAGCGGACAGCGGACGCCGGTCTCGATCCGTCGCACGGATGGGGGTCTGATCGATCCGAATGCGACGAGCTGGCTGCTCATTCATGGCCGCGGTGATACACCGGCCGCTCTGGCTCCCATCGCCGATGCGCTGGCTGCTCAGGATAATCAGATTCTGACACTGAATTGGGCGAAGGGGGCATCGTATCAGAATGAATATACGGATTTCACAGGACAGGATTGGATTCAGCCGGTAGGCGTCTGGAGCGCGGAACGATTGCGTTCGTACGGTTTTGCGGCTGGCGAACTCAATCTCATCGGACACAGTTGGGGTGCCGATGTCGGAGACGAACTGGCTGGCCGGCTCGTGCAGGATGGGTTGGGCAAAGTGCAGAGCATTGTGGCGCTGGATGCCGCTCGCGGCGTCCCCGCGACTCTCAAACTCCCGGGGTCGGAGGTGCTGCCGAGTTTTGGGCTTCCGTCCCTACCGATCACCATCACGCTCAAGGGCGGCAAAACGTACAACCAGGATCACCCCGGCGAGATCAACTTCGCCGCTCACGCAAATGTGTCATGGGCGTTCCGCGCGTCCGTGCTCGGCTCGGCGATCAGCCCTGCGACGGCGGCAGACGCGTTTGCCGTGAATTTCCCCGCCTCTACGAATCCGCTCAGCGAGCACGACGACGCCATTCAGTTCTTCGCTTCGCTGCTGGTCGATGACAATCCGGTGACGGCCTATTTCTCCCCCAGCCGCCTCCTGGGGACCGCCAGCGGTCCGGATCCGTGGAAACCCAATCAATACTCGGATTCGTTTGCGCCCGTGGACGGTCTGTTATCTCCAGGTGCCGATCAATCCGCTTACGAGGCAGAAATTCCCGCCGCCATCGACTCCGGCAATGCAGTGCATGCATCGGAACTGCAATACATCTCGTCCGCGTCAGGCAGCGAGGTAGACACGTTTCCCACGGCCACATGAACGGCCCAATCTCGCTGCGGCGGGAGGCCGTGTGCGGCTGACGCAGTTCATCTGATCCGCAGCAACATTCGCATCTGGCCACGCCTCGCGAGCGAGGCGGCTTACTAAACGATTTGGAGTGCTTCGCACGCTCGACAGAGGGGACTGCTCGTCGGGCAATCTCGGCCCGTTATGTAGTCTGATCGCGTCGAGGTTTCCATCAGCTTGGCATGCCGCTGGTCGCTGGCGAGTTGGCTTGGATCGCGATCACCGTCACTCCGTCCGATGAGAGCTTCAGCCCCGCGTTGTCGCCCGCCACGAGTGAGGAGAGACTGCTGGCGGCGCCGTCCAAAGTCACCGTGGCCGTGGACGCAACGGTGTAGGTTGTCGGACTTGCGGTGCCGGCTTGAAGCGTGATGGTGTCGGTCGTTGCGTCCGCGCTCACGATGGCTCCATGCGGGCCAAGAGGAGCGGGATTGCCGCCCGGATTTCCCGAACCTCCGGTGGGACCGCCGGAGTTGCCCGAGCCGGCAGGGGGGTTGCCCGTGGGAGCGCCCGTGTTGCCCGAGCCTGCGGGAGGGCTGCCGGTCGGGGTGCCGGGATCGCCCGAGGCGCTGGGCGAATTCGCTTGAATCGCGGTCACGGTCTTGCCGTCAGAGGAGAGCTGAAGTCCCGCGTTGTCGCCGGCACCGAGCGCGGACAGCGTGCTGGCGGCGCCGTCCAGAGTCACGGTAGCCGTGGAAGCGAGGCTGTAGGTCGTCGAACTGCCTGCGCCGGATTGGAGGGTGATGGTATCGGCTGTTGTATCGACGCTGACGACGGTCCCGTACGGACCGAGTTGCGTGGGGTTGCCCCCGGGATTGCCGGAGCTTCCGCCGGGGTTACCTGAGCCGCCGGTGGGATCGCCGGTGTTTCCGCCCGGGTTGGCGGAAGTGCCTGGCGAATTCGCCTGGATAGCGGCGACTGTTGTGCCATCCGAAGAGAGTTGCAAGCCTGCGTTGTCGCCTGCCACAAGGGCAGAGAGCGTGCTTGCCGCGCCGTCCAGAGTTACGGTAGCAGTGGAAGTAAGGGTGTAGCTGGTTGGACTTGCGGTTCCGACTTGCAGCGTGATGGTGTCAGCGGCGGTGTCGACGCTGACGACCGTTCCGTGCGGCCCGAGTTGCGTTGGATTGCCGCCGGGGTTGCCTGATGTTCCGCCTGGGTTGCCTGCGCCGCTGGTGGGATCGCCGGCGCTTCCGCCCGGGTTGCCGGAGTCACCGGGTCCGCCGCCGGAGCTGTCCTGCGGGTCGGAGATGATGCTCGTCACAGTGCCATCGAGTGCCGCGAGCTTCAATTGCACATGCAAAGTGGTGGTGATCGCTGAAAATGTGCTGGCAGTCCCATCGAGCGTCACCGTCGCGGTTGGGCTGACCGTGTAGGTCGTCGATGTTCCGCTGGGATCTTTGATTGTGATTGTGTCGGCAGTCGTGTCGATCGCGGTCACGACGCCGCCGACCCGTCGATCGAGCGCGGTAATGGAAGTGGCCGTGGTCGAATCGGCGCCGCTGGTCTGCACGGCAACCAATGTCCCTGCAGTCAGCGCGGAGAGCGCGACGGTATTACCGTCGGCGGTGATCGCGGTCGTGGACGTTACTTTAAATGTCGTCTGCTTGGGCGGCCCCCATGGATTGCTGGCCGTCAGGGTGATTGTGTCGGCGGTTGCATCCGTGCTGATCACAGGTCCGAGGACGCCGGCCGGCGCGGCGGGTCCGTTCCCCTGACTCCCCTGTCCCTGACCGCCCGATCCCCCGCCGGGCGAACCGCCACCGCTGCCGGGCGGAGCGTTGCCGACCGGATTTCCCGACGAATCGACGACGATGCGCGTCTGCTGGCTGTCGATCGTGACGGAAGTGCCGTAGTAAGTCTGATGATCGTCCTGGAAAACCTGAACGTCGGAAATTGTCGCGCCTTGTGCGAGAGTGGTGAGTCCGGTTTGAACCGCCTGCGGCAGGGTGTCGAGCGCCACGCCGGCGGTGGGGGTGAATTGGACGCTGTCTTTCCCAGTGCCGCCGTTGACCTGCGACTGTCCGGGCCCGCATTCGATGGTGTCGTTTCCGGTGCCGCCGACGAGGTTATCCTGACCGGAGCCGCCGATGAGGGTGTCGTTTCCCGTCCCGCCGTTGAGCGTGTCGTCGCCGCTGCCCGCGGTCAGCGTGTCATTGCCCGCGCCGCCCAGAATCGTCGCCGGAGTTGTCAATGTGGAGCCCAAGCTCACATTGTCTTTCCCGCCGCCGGCATTCACGTTGATGTTCTGAACGTCCGCGGCATCAAACGAGCGCGTTTTTCCATTCATCGAAACGTCGAGCATGCTGGTGTTCTGCGGATTCAATCCAACCGTGATCGAGTCCGCATGGCCGGTGCCCTGAACGTTTAAGGTTCCAGAGCTCGTCAGCGTCGCCGAGAGCAACTGGCGCGATTCCAAGCCTTCCATCAAAAAACGAGAGGCATCATGCGCGGCGGATATGAAGCGTCGATTTCGCAACATGGGGTAGGATGCTCCGGAAAGAATCGAACTAAGTAGTTCCCTGAAAAGTGCTTACGTTTCAGGCGAGAGAGCGGCAATCAGGTGTGGGATCGTCTCCTCTGGCCCGAATCGCCCTCGCTTAGCTCTGCAATGGCCATGTACCGCTTCGCGGCAACATCAGGAAAAATTTCGCAGCGGCCGATTGAAATCGGGCCCGCTGAAACTCGGGCAACCTGCGCGGAGCGCCGCCAAGCCAAGTTCAAGTTACGATTACCGCCAGTCCGCTACGAAGGGTCGGCAAGCATCCTGGATCACTCGTCATTTCTTGGCTTCGCCGCGATTGCGTTTGTCATTATCGTGCTGGCTGTCGCAGCGCTGAGATGGCTCCACCCAAGCCGTTCCCAACGTCTGCCATATTTCTCGCGCAAAACACTTCTATCCCCCGGCGAAAGGGCATTCTATCACATGCTGACTCGCGCCGTTCCGCACGGCGTTACGATCGCGGCGAAAGTACGACTCGCGGATCTAATCGATTGCTCCGCTGACGCCAGAAAGGCCGGTTTTTTCTCAAAGATCTCCCAGAAGCACGTCGACTTCGTGCTGATCGATTGTGATTCGACGGCGCTCCTAATGGTGATCGAACTTGACGATCAAACCCATCGGCGACGCCGTGTGATTGAGAGCGACGCATTTAAGGACCGCGCTCTATCGGCCGCCGGCATCCCGATCCTGCGCGTCAGCGCCAAGGCGTCTTACAACCCAGCGGAAATCCGAGCGGCTGTGATAGGCCGGATGGAGAAATAAGCGTAAGGGCAGCTACGTTGCGCGCCGCGAGATGGGCTCCGCGATAGATGTGCGATTGAAGCGGGGGATCGCCATCGAATATGGCGCGCTCCCTTGGCAGATATTTCACCACCACGTCAATTGCGTCGAGAATATCCAGAAGTCGGTCGCGCTCGGACCTCACAGTGGCACCGCCTCGCGGCGCACGTTCGAGCCGAATCGGCCCGTCATTGCGCCATCCGAGATCACGTCAACCTTAATCCCCAGCAGATCTCGCAGATCCATGAAACGCCCGCCCTGGTCGAGAAGCGTGCGCCCGACTCAAGCCGCACGAGCACGGCGAGGTCGGAATCTTCGGTGGCATCGCCGCGGGCGACTGACCCAAAGACGCGGATGTCGCTGGCGCCGTACCGCTGAGCGATGGCGATGATCTCATCTCGGCTTTTAACGATGTCTGCCTTGGTGAGCATGGCAGGGGATTGTAGCGGGGAGCACACGGGATTCTCAAACAACCTGCTCCGCGTTACATCCCGGGCCCGCCGGGGGAGCGTCCGGCTCACAAGCAGCGCATTTGAAGTGCCATGGCAGACGATCGAGAGTCGTGGCTCTACGCCCCCGCCGGGGAGCGGAGGCCGTCCAAGACGGACATCGGCGCTTCGGGGGGCGGGGTCACTTGCCTGGTCAACTCGGATTCGATGGCCTCCCGAACGCGGTCCTGCTTGGGATAGCGGATTTCGCGGTAGCCGGTCACTTCCTCGGCGCAGCGGAACACGCGGACGGCTTGCGCGTAGCCGGCATCGTGCGTGAGATTCACCCGGCTCAGCAGCCCGACGTACCAATTGCGAAACGCGACTTCGCGATGATGCCAGTTGGGGAGTTTGCGCAGCCATTTGCAATGGCGGACGATGCTGAGCATCCAGTCCGTTGTTGTAAGGCGCAGGCGGATGCGGTGTTTGCCGATGTTGAATTCGGGATTGGTGTGATGGCGGTAGACGATGCGATCGCCGTTGGAAACGTCGACGCCATATTTCACGATGTCGCGCTGCTTCTTCTCGAATCGCGTGAGCAGGTACGAGACGTACGGCTCATCCTTGATCAATGTGACTTTCGCGAGATTCCAGATCACCGCGATGGTCGCAAGATAGCCGCGGGGGGCCGAGTCGCGCCGATAGACGCCGCGCACGAGTTCGACGTACCACTTCGCCAGCGGGTAGTCCTGATACTGCAGCACGTCGTAGATGCGCAGCGCCAGATCGTATTTCGCCTCTTCGGGCAGATCGCGCATCTGCTTCATCGCCCCCTGCACCATGCGATCGAACTGCATCGCGACGCCGCGGCCGGACAGACTCGTCTTCCGCAGGATGCGCACTTTGTTGGTGACAAGCTGTTCCCACGTTTCGGGAACGGGCTTGCGCGGAAGGGCGCGAGGCTCGAGCGCAAGCTTTCGGCCGATGTTGAACGCTTTCAGATTCTTGCGGTGATCGCGCCGGATCGAATCCTTGATCGCCCAGGCGATTGACCGCGGGGAAACGGGAATCAACCCGAGCTGAAAGGCAACGCCGAGCATGAGAATATTCGCATACAGTTTGCTCCCGAGCCGCTGTTCGCAGAGTTCGGACAGATTGCGGGCAAAGGAGCTGTCCGGCTTGCAATGCTCGAAGATTTCTTCGCGCAGCGCATCGGGGTCAAAATCATTCCTGCCCAGCAGCGTGTAGACGGTCGGCTGCTTATAAGTGTTGAGGACGGCCGCGGTGTACTCCGTGGAAGCAACGCGAAATTCCTCGCGCGGATCGATCGCGCGGGCGGCTTCGAGAATATCGACGCCAAGCAGCAGGTCCGCACGGCCGTAGGGGATGTTGCCAGTGGTCGGATATTGAGGGTTCAGGGGTCGGGGTTCAGGGATCGAGAGAGGGTTCAGGGGTCGGGGTTCAGGGTTCAGGGAAGATGGGCCGCTATCGCGAGAGAGGAGAGCAGGAGAGCAGGAGGCAGGAGAAGCGCTGCCGGTATCGGGCGCATTCGCTGTTCCTGAACCCTGAACCCTGAACCCTGAACCCTGCGTTAACCCTGAACGTCGCGGCGACTGGCCACTGGACTCTGAACCCTCTTGCCCCTCCGGCCCGTCATTCACAAACGTGATCTGCGAATAGACGCCGCCGTTGCGGATGGCCAGGCCCTTTTTGTCGGCGAAGACGACGCGGTAGCCCTGCTTGTGACCGGCGCGCACGAGGATGGCGTTGATCACGCCGATGCCCATTCCACCAACGCCGGCCATGTGACAGCGCCACACGCCGCCGGGCTTAAGCATCTCATGCGTGCGCGGCGGCTCGGGAAGCTTGTCCAGCCCCATGTGCGGCAGCGTATACCGGCGGCGGCGCTGACGGACGATCGTCACCTGCTCGAAGCTCGGGCACGGCTTGACACTCAGACCGACCTCGTTGCTCGCGGTCACGCGCTCGCAGGCGCCGTCGTTCACGCACCACGTGAGATCGGTGTCGATCTTCTTGCCGTAGTCGGTGTCGGCAATCGTCAGGCCCGGGCAGGCGGTCTGCTTGGTGCATTCGAGGCAGTTTTCGCACACCTCCGTCGTGACGTTCATGTGCGTCTTCTTCGGGAGGTAGCCATGCTTCTTGATCGTTTGGCGCTCTTTCTGGAGGACCTTGCGGTGATGCGTAATGCCGCATTCCTTGTCGGCGATAACGACCTTCACGCCGTCGCGAAGGATCGTGTGCTCCAGCACCGCGCGGTAGCGCGAGCGATTGGCGGGGGAGAGCCGCTCGACAGTGAGCGGGCTGGTTCCGGCCATGCCGCGCACGATGGTTTCGATGTCCTGGATATAGGAGCGGTTGCCGACGACATCGAGTTCGGTGCCGGCGTGTTCCTGATGGCCGGTCATCGCGGTCGTTTTGTTTTCCAGGATGATGTAGGTGATGTTCTGGTTCACCTTGATGGAGTTGGAGATGGCTATCTGTCCCGAGTGGAAGAACGTGCCATCGCCCATGAAGACGATCTGCTTGTTGGTGATGAACGGATCGATTCCGCTTCCGGTGCCGCCGCCGAGCCCCATGCCCGAGTAGTTGTGCATGAGCTGTTCGGTGGGGGCGAACATGAGCATGGTGTAGCAGCCGGTGTCACCATGCGCGACCAGGTCAACCGGGCCGGAGCCGTGATGCTCCTTCATGTATTTCGGGTCGGCAAAGTTCTGGCGGAGTTCCAGCAGCGTTGCCGAGCTGTCGCGATGCGGGCAACCCGGGCAGAAGGTGGCGGTGCGCGGAACGATTTTGTCGGAAATGACCTGCAGCTTCGGCTTGCTCGCCTTTCGCAGGCGGTCCATCACGGCAGTGAGCCGGCCGTTGCGCTGCTCCGCGGGAATCTGTTCGGTCGCCTTGATGAGGGGAATGAGAACCTGCGAGAGGACGGAAGGATTGAGCCCGCGCGAATCCGGAATGCCGGGCAGTCCGTGGGGAAACGCCTTGCCGTAGATGCGCGTGACGATCTCTCCCGCGCGCTCGGCGGGGAAGACGCGAAAGAGCGTGTCGCGGATGTTCTTTTCGAGGAAGCTGCGGCGCTCCTCGACGACGATCATTTGAGTGCATCGTTCGGAAAGCTCCGCGACAAGCTTCACGTCTGCCGGATAGCTCATTCCCATTCGGAGGATCGGGAAAACGCCGTCCAGACCGAGGTCCGCCAGCACATGCTTGAGATACGCCGCGCCCATCCCGGTCGCGATGAAACCGAGCGGCGCGCGGTCGCCGCTGGGAGCATCCCGATGCCATTCGATGCGATTGACGCCCAGCTCGCGGGCGGCTTTCATCGTCGCCTCAAATCGCTCGGGAATCCGCAATTCTTCCCGCCAGGTGCGCGGCGGGAGCAGCACGCGATTGAGATCGATTGCCTGCGTTTCCAGCGCCTGACGGTGGATGGTGTTGAGGTCGGGAAACTGGTTCGGGCGGCACAGAACGGTGCCGCCGCCATCGGCCTGCGCGGTGGTGACGATGTATCCGATGTAGAGCCGCGCGGCCTGGCTGAGCTTGAAGGCGAGATTGATCCAATCCTTCAATTCCTGCGGCCCGCCGGCCTCGACAACCGGCATCCGCAAGTGCTCGCAGATGAATCGGCTGTCCGCGGGAACCTGCGTGCTGTCACACCAGGGATCTTCTCCCATGATGATGATCGCGCCGCCCTGCGGATGTGCACCGGCAAGATTAGCCAGTGCCAGCGCGTCGGCCGCGACGTGAACGCCGACATTTTTCATCGTCGCGATCGCCCGGCAGGGCATCATCTGCGATCCGTTCACGGCCGCGGCCCCCAATGCTTCGTTGTTGGCCTGAAACGCGCGGACGCCGTGGGAGTTGAGGAGATCTTTGATGTCGCCCATGACGTCGAAGAATCCCGCGACCGGCGAGCCCGGATAGCCGGTCAGAAGATGCACGCCGCCTTCGACTTCCAGCGCGCCCTTGATGAGCAGTTCGTTTCCGGTGAAGACTTCACGGCCGGAGTCGGCCAGGAAGCGGGGGTCGGTAGCCATGGTTGGTTCTCAGTCGTTCCCGTGCGAGTGGAAGTATAGCCGCACATGCGGCGTGGCAAACTCAAGATGCTGACGAAATAGAGGAACCCTCAGCCCGGGGAGTTTATTGGCCGACGAGGCCGCTGTTTCTCCTCGCTATCGAACAGTTGTCGGCAAGCAAGCGAGTATTGTAGCAGGAATTACGTCGCAAGCGACGAGCGAGTGCGGCGAAAGTCATCGCCGGGTATGGCGGTCGAAAGTGGCGATCGGGTCTGAGTAGGGCGGGATTCATCCCGCCGATTCGTTGGCCGGCCGAGAAAACGGCGGGCTGAATCCCGCCCCTGCCATCGCAAGACCCGCAATCCGCCACAATCGAAAGGTAGGCCCATCGCCAGCCATCGGGCAAGATAGGGCATTTAGGCCGCGCAAGAACTGCTATTTGAGCCGCGTATCGCTGTTTCCAATCCCGCGAAGGGCCAAACTCAAGGCGTCCACATTGCTCGCGAGCCGCTTGGCTTCGGCTACGTCGATGATCTGCTTGTGAAACAGTTCCGTCAGATGCTGATCGAAGCTCTGCGACCCGGCTTCCTTGTTGCCGACCGTCCCTTTGAGCTTTTCAAACTCGCCTTCATAGATGTATTTTCGCACCAACGGGGTAGCCATCATGATTTCAACCACCGGCACGCGTCCTTTGCCGTCGCGTTTCTTCGCCAGACGCTGGCAGACGACCGCCACGAGGTTCAGCCCGAGCTGCGTGCGCTGCAATTCCGCCTGGTCCTTGTCGAAGAGCGAGACGAATCGGGAAATCGTCATCGGCGCGTTGGTCGCATGCACCGTGGTAAAAACCAGATGGCCCGTGTCCGCGGCGCGCAGGGCGGTGGTCAGGGAAAACGAATCGCGGATTTCGCCGATGAGGATCACGTCGGGATCCTGACGCATCATCGCCCGCAACGCATAGTCATAACTGATCGAATCCTGCCCGACTTCCACCTGGCTGACCAGCGACTTGGCGTTCTCGTGCTGGAATTCGATCGGGTCTTCCACGGTGATGATGCGCTCGGCACGGGTGCGGTTGATCTTGCCGATGATGGCCGCAAGCGACGTGGATTTGCCACTTCCGGTCGTGCCAGAGACGATCACGATCCCGCGATGCACATTGGCAAATTCCTCCATCTGCGGAGGCAGACCCAGATCGGTAAAGTTTGGAATCTTGGTCACGATTCGGCGCATGACGATCGCATAATGCTCACGGCTGCGAAAAGCATTCACTCGAAACCGGCCGGCTTCCGGGATCGCGTAGGCCAGGTCGACCGCGCCGTTGGTGAGCAGCAGTTTCCGCTTTTCTTCGTTGCCTTGCAGAAGCTGCTCGATCATTTCCTCCATCTGCGCGTTGTCCGGCGGCGGGCAGTCGAGGAATCGCGCTTTACCGTCAACGCGGATCATCGGCACCGAAGCCGCCTGCAAATGGATGTCCGAGCCGTTGATCTGCACGCAGGTTTTAAGAAAATCCTTCAGCGTGAAGCGGCGCGGAGAAACCTTGATCTCGGTCTGCGCGGCCGGGGTGCTGGCAATCGTAGCGGCGGGGGGCGAGTTCGTTTCCACTGACATGAGTATAGTCCTTGAGCTGCGCGATCTGACCGAATTATCCGGCCCGGCCGCGAGTTTGGCAACGTAAATCACCGCGACCATGGAACCGAGCGGAACCGAGATCCAACGGATCGCCATCCGTTGGCTTTTGGGCTACTGAATCACCAAAATAATAACATTGCCGGTAGACCGGGGGTGTCGGTGAAACCTACCGTCCAAACAGTGTTTCAGATCGAGGCGGTTGCCGCGGGCGGTCGTCCGGTCTGGATTCTTTTATGAGGCAGCCATGCGAAATCTTATCTTCTTCGGGTTGGCGATGATGGCGATGAGTGCGTTTGTCAATGTCGCGCGAGCCGACGACACGACGACCACGCTGAAGGGGACCATGACCTGCGCCAAGTGCGGGTTGCATGAATCAGCCAAGTGCCAGAGTGTCCTGCAAGTCAAAGAGGGGGATGCCACGGTGAACTACTACATTGCCGACAGCGATGCCTCCAAGGACACGCACGAGAAGGTCTGCAAGGCTCCCGTTGAAAATGTCACGGTCACAGGCGTTGTTTCCGAGAAGGACGGGAAGAAGTGGATCGCGCCCACGAAGATTGAGGGGCTGCCGGACTGAGTCGCGGCGATCAATTCGGCATCGGCAGATCGTCGAACTCAAACTGCACCGGCACGGCTTTGCTTTCGACGGGGACTTCCCAGACCAGGCGGGCGGGGTCCCCGGTCAGTCCGCCGTCGGGACGGCGGGACGGGCCGAACAGGAGCCGGAAGGTCATGCGGTTGCCGTCACCCTGGGCGCTCATTCCTCGGCGGTCGAGGGGACGATTGGCGGCATCGAGAAGCTGCAGGCGGTTCTGCATCATCTCCTGAAATGGAACCGGATTGCTCGAAGAAAGATTCACTTCCCAATTCTCACCACTTTTTGAGATCCCTTTGAAGGTGATCTGAGACGAACCGAGGGTCTGCGTCGTTTCCTTCGCAGTCAGAATGTCCGCGATCTCCAGCTTCTGCGACTTGGTCTGCAGCGTGAAGGTCGTCGCGCAGACGAATCGCACGATCCGCTTCCCGGGATGCTGCGGCCAATTCAGGCGGGCGTACATCTGCCAGGCGCCGCTGGAGCCCATTGCGAAGATCCGGCGATCCGCCGACCCGGTCGCCAGGGAGTTGCCCGCGTCGTCGACCGCTTCTTTGATTTCCAGCACGGTGCCGCCCTGAACGATGACAATTTTGGGCTCGGGGAAGGCAGTCATCTGCAGCGAAAATTCAGAATGCTGCCCGCCGCCTGGTCCAAGCTGCACCGTATCCATTCGCGAAATCTGGTTGGCCACGATCAGAAACGGCCCGCGCACCACCGCGACTCCCCTGGGTCGTCCGATTCCGCGCATCAGGCGCACCCCGTCAACATAAGGCTGAAGATCCAGCCCGGTCTGATCGGTCAACTGGCGCATGACCGTCCAAAATGGCTGGCGGTCCACGTCGATCGTTACTTTCGCAATCGCCGAATCGTCGAGAAGGTTGTCGGGAAAAGCGCGCAGCGGCGCAAACCCCTGCTGCCCCAATGCCTCGAAAGCCGCGCGGGCGGAGGCGTCCTTCAAGTGAAGCGTGACATAGGAAGCGCCGATCATGCGATTCTCATCCAGCAGCGCGAGCGTTGCCCGGGCGCGGGTGATGACGTCAAGGTCCTTGGTGCGCTTCAGGAGATCTTCCAGCAGCGGCCGGGCGGACTCGCCGAGCTTGAGCAGTTCTTCAGCGGCGTGACGCCGATCGCGCGGATCGGAGCTTGAGAGTGCGTCGATCAGCGCCGCGCCGACAGGGTCCGTGGTGGGCGAGGTTGCGGGAGCGGTCGACGGCAACGTCGCCGCAATGGTACTCACGGCTGCTGACGCGGCCGAGGTGGGCCTGGTCGCAGGCAAAGTCTGCGATGAGGCGACGCTTACCGACAAAAGCAGACCGAGCAGGGCGGATATCCGGATGAATGGCTTCTTCACACGATGACAATGCTTCCCGCGTTGACTCCGCGAACCTTGATCTTCTTGACGGCATGGGCCTGGACGATGGCTCCGGCCTGGAAGTCGGAACCGACCTGCAGGAGTTGCAGAACCTTGCCAACGGTCGTCTTCGAGCCGGTGACAATTGCTCCGCCAACCTGGAGTTTGCCGAGGTTGCCCAGCACGTTGATGTTGCCGGTCAGGTTGCTGCCGACCCTGAGCGTGCTGACATTCCCGTCCACGGTGAGGGTATTGCCGGCCGGGCCCAGATCCTGAATGAATCGCAGTGTTCCGGCGCTGCCGGTGATTTCCAGCGAGCCGGATCCGAGATTCTGATACAGCGTCAGGTTCTGAATGAACTTGGTCTGGACCTTTCCGGTGAGGCTTCCGTGCACGGTGACATTCGTGATTCTTCCGCCGTCGGCTTCGATGAGGCCGTCGACGTTGCCAAAGACCGTGAGTTTTCCGATGTTGCCATTTTTGCCATGCGCGATGATGGAAGAGCTGTCGGTGATGTTGGCATGAACCGTGAAGTTGTTGATGCGCCCGGCTATGGTCAGGGTGGTATGCATCAGATCGCCACCGGTCGAGAAGGTGCCGAGCTTGCCGGTGATGATGTTCAGCCCATTGACCGGGCCGGTGGTAACGATGCTCCCGATCGCGTTGGAGAAATTGAATGTGGTCACGCCGCCCGCAACGTTGGGAGTGGCGGAACGGATCGACCACGCGCGCACGTTGCCGAGCTGGTGGCCGCCGCGGAAGGTGGAGTCTTCGATGACACCGGTATCGGTGACCCCTGGAATCACGGGGTTGGTGGCGGAGGCGCCGAGGAAGGAGTCGATATCGGTTGCGGCATTGGGCTCGAACCCGAAGAGCGGATCAAACTGCACACGTTCGCTGTAGCGAACCTGATCGGAGAAGACTGCGGTGCTTTCAAGACTGCCGTTGCCGTTGGCGGTGATTGATTTGGCGTTATATCCGCCCTCCCACAGAACTTGGCGGATACCGTATCCGTCAGCGTAGATGCTCCCGAGATCATCGTTGATCGTCGCGCTAATGGTTGTGTTGAGGATCCCAAAGCCATTGCGAGCAGAAAGGACTCCCAAACCTGTGGATTCGATGAACGATCCGATGATACCGCCGGTTCCATTCGTGACGATGCTGCCGATGGCGAGAACCGGATGAGTCACAGTTCCACCGGTTCCGGTGGCGATTACTCCAGACTGAAAGATATTCTCGGTATTGGAGAGTGTTTCAATCTCGTCGATGTTGGCGTTAATGATCGATCCGTTCTGAAGATTGACGCTCTGAATGCCGGTATTTGAGGCGATATTCCCGCGAATGTCGGCGTTGGTTCCGACAACGTTCCCGATTACCCCGTTGGCGTAGATGCCGGCGTTGGACATCGCTCCCGAGCCGCTGGGATAGATTCCGCCACCGATGAGGACATTGTTGATCTGTCCGGTCGCAAAGACCGGGGCTTTGATCGTCCCGTTGATCGTTCCAATATCTCCGCCGGCGCTGATGTTTCCGACGCTGGCGAGGTTCACGTTGACGATGCTGCCGCTGACCACCACGCCGGTTCGCTGCCCATTAAACGGGAACGCATTAAGCACGACCTTGTTCGGAAGCAGCGCGGCGGCGGTGTTGTGAGAGATATTGGAGCCGATCGCGCCGCCGCCGTTGAGCGAGCCGATCGAACCGGCGGTGACGTTGACAATTTCGCCGCCAGGCGTGTTATTGGCGATCTGATCGAAACTTCCACCCATCACATCAAACGCGGAAACCTGGGAGGTTCCACTGAAGACCAGGCTAAGGGGGGACACGGTGATCGGCAACGTGGGAGGACTGTTGATCTCGACGGTGTTGAGGCCGGCAAAGTGCTGTGTCAGCATCGAAGTACCTGCCGTGACCGTATTCCCTTCGCCCTGCAAATCGATCGAGCCGATGCCGATCGCTTGATTCGTGACGTCGCCGGTGGCTTGGACCGTGAGCCCGCCGGTCGAGACCACGCTGACAATCGCGGAGCCGCCTTCGTCCAAACCGTAGGTGGTGATCGTCAACGCGGGGGCCGGAACAGCTGTGGTGACAACGGGAATGAGCGTGACAGTCGCGCCGGATGCTTCGACGAACGGCACGGATTCGCCGGGATCGTACGTAATCGTCTGCCCGCTGCCAGAAACCGCCATCGTCTGCCCGAAAAGGCTGTTGCGGAAAACCGTTCCGAGCACGTGCAGATACTTCAGCGATCCGTTCGGGCCGACCTTGATGGACGGGCCACCGACGGCTGCGCTGCCCAGATCGCCGGCGTCGTCAATCAAATTAATGCTTCCGTCATCGCTGGCATGATTGTCGTCGGCAGAGAACGCGGCGCCGCGCGCGTCGCTCATGTTCTGCACGCGCACAGTTCCGATGTTCCCATTGGCGATGATGTCACCGGCGAAATTTCCGGCAGAAGAGACCAGCTCGTAATCGCCCCCGATGGCGGGGGTCATTAAGCCGGCGTTGAAATACATGTCGCCCGATGTGGTCTCGACCAGTCCGACATTCCCATTTGGCACGGTGATTTCAGGATCGGTCCCCGCCGTTCCGGTGCCCATCGTGGCGGCGGTGATGGAGCGAAGGCTTCCGTTCTCGACGGCGATGGTGTTTCCGGTAGCGGAAACGAAGGCCTTGCCGGCAACGATCGCGCCTATGTCATCCGAGAGAGCGCCGATCCCCGCGACGGTCCCGGTGGTGTTATCGCAGATGTCATTGCTGGCGACAACCGCGCCGATCGCCATATGGCCGACATTCTTGATTGAGAGCGTATAGGGCAAGTCGCCAAGCACGCCCGACGTGCCCGCGAATGTCGAGTCACCACTCGGCGCGACCGCAAAGCGATACACACCGGGGCGATCGGTGGTGAACTGGAACGGCTGGCCGGCCGTGGCTGCATCGTCGGGCCTGTTGTAGTCGGAGGCTATTTCGCGCCCGTCCGGGTCAAACACGCCTGTTTGCACTGCACTTGTCGTATTCGCGGCCGTTGTGGTTGCCCCGGTAGAAGCCACCTGCACGGTAATTGTCTGCCCGGCAAGCAGCGAAACCGCGTAGTAGTCAACCTTATCGTTGTTGACCGTGTCGTCCTGCACGACGCCGTCGACGATGATCGAGTCATCGGTGCCGGCCGCGGCGTTGTACCCGTTGCTCAGATATTGCGCTGTCGCATAGGTGTCATTGTTGAAATCCGCGTTGCCGGCCAATTCATCGTTGTCAAAGGAGCCGCCGCGAATCTCCGTTTCAGTCTGATCGGCCCCGTTTTCTGGAACGCCGGTGAGATTGGCGGCATTAATTGCGCCGAGGATCGACTGGAAGCTCTGCACCGCTCCGATCGTCCCGCCGACATACATGTCAAAGCCGGTATCGTATGTTGGGAGTGTGGTCGCGACGCCGCCATCGTTGTCGCTTCCGATACCGCCCAGGACAGTCAGCTTTCCAATGTTGCCGGCGACCTTGAAATTCTGCGGATCGGTAACCTCGTTGACGCCTTCCCCGCTGGCGTCGCCGGTGAGCAGCCAACCGGCGTAAAACTGGTTGATCGCGCCGCCGATATTCACTTCGCCCGTAAGCGTCCCGCCCAGGAGGAAGTTACCGAGGTTCTGTCCGCCAGCCACGATCAGCCCCGCGTGCAGCGTGGTGATGTTTGCCGGCAGGACGCCAAATGGCGCCGTCACCTGCCCGGTGAGAATGGGCTCGTCGTTATTGGGGACCGTGCCGATTTGAATGGTGCGTGCGCCGATAAAGGCTTCGCCCGTGCCGCCAGGCGCGCCGACAGCGTTCAAAAGCCCGGTCTGCGCATTAGTCACGCGCAACTCGCCGATGGTATCAGCGAACGGCTCCATGGGACGTGGAGTGACATCCAGCGGAGGAACCTCGGCAATGGAAATTCCGCCGGTGAAGTCGGACTGAGAGACGTAGATGGTGAAAATGCTGTCCGTGCCGCTACGGATTGCCGGATCGACGTAGAAGAATGTCTTGGTTCCGGTGTCAGTACCCAGCAGAGCCCCCTGTTGCCCGGTGAATGGATCGGTCAACGCCGCATCGTAGGTCAGGTCTCCGGGATTCTGCCCTTGCTTCTGTCCGTTGGCGGGCAAATTGCCGAGAATTGTCGCCGCGCCGGTCGGAAGGTTGACGCTTAACACCTGGCTTTTCGTGGTGGAATTCGTCAGCGCGGTGACGTTGTTATTAGCGCTGGTGTTGGGATAGAACGCCAGGCCAGTGATCGGTGCGGTAATGTCTTTCCCGGCAACCGTGGGGGTGATGGAAGTGCCCAGGTTGTCGGTGTCGGTGGGATCGATCGTGACAATCATCGGCGATTTGCCGGTGTTGATCGCTGCCACCAGCGTAGCGGAATTGGTGCCGGTGGAATCAAACGCGATCGCTCCGACCTTGGCAGCGGTGCCCGGCGCCGATCCAAACGAGCCGGTCGCGGCAGTCAGCGTGGCGCCAATGGCAGCGGAGCTTTGCTGCGTGACATCGACGCTGAAGAGGACCGGCGTATTGTTGGTGCCGCCGGTGGCGACGAAATAGAGCTTGCCGTCAACCGGCGAGAATGCCGCGCCGGAGATGCCGGTCACCATCGGATTGGTCCCCGCGAACCTGCCGCCCGCCGCCGCGACCGCCTGAGCCGAAACCTCGGCGACCACAACTGAGTTCCCCGTCGTGGGATCAACCATGGAAATTTGCACGATATTCTGCGTGACATTGCCCGTGGGCCCGGCGACCGTGGTGGGCGTTTCGGTAACGTAATAGACATTTCCCGTGGCATCGGCGGCCAAAGCGCTGACGGCGGTTGCGGTGCCGTTGACCGATGAGTTTCCGATCAACTGCGATCCACTGCCGCCGCCTATACCTCCGTTGATCGGCGCGCCGTTGAGGGTTCCCGGCAGATTGACCAGCTTGAGGGTGTTATCTAATTGAACCGCGCCCCCGATCACCTCGGCGGTGATGTTCCCAAAGAACTTGAGCCGCTCGATATTCCCCTGCGCATCGAGAAACTCGAACGTGTCTCCTCCGTGAAAAGTCGTCAGGAGCCGGCGAGGCTCGAGAAACTCCAGAATGCAGGGTTTGAACGGTTTGCGCTTCGAGACTGGGGACGGATGACGCGCGTGCATCAAAGGTGTTACTCCTCAGAGCCTCGCCGACAGCGCCGGGAATGGCGTCGGTGAAGGCATCTGCTAGAAACGGGGTCTAAAGTGGGGCCATTCCGGCGAGGGCCGCAAATCAACACACCTCAAGCTCAGCGCCCAGTCGTCAGAGAGTCAGCAGAGACTCGTGCGTCTCAAGACCCGCACAAGCCTCCAATTCGCATGCGGGAAACAGCGAAAATATCGCGATACCCTTCGGAAGTCAAAGAAAAACCCGGACCTCGACAACTCGGTGATCGGTCGGACTTCGTGAGGGTCCGTCGCGCGCCTGATGCCGCGCGAACGGGTGATTGGTGATTGGAACGTGACAAGACGCTGAAACGTAACCCCACCGCTCGGGTCACGTTTCACGTTTCCAGGCTTCGGCTGGTTCCGTACCGTCACGTTTTCACGTCTCGGCTGCTCCCGGTCATGTTCCAATCACCAATCACCAGCTCATTTCGCGCCCGCCAGCGATGCCCGCTTCTGGGCAACCTGCTTCAGCAACGCCTTCTGCGGCTCGGCGAACTTCGCCGTCCCTTCCTCCATCAGCTTTTGCTCCAGCTTCGCCACGTCCACCTTCTCATCGATCTCGCGCAACACCGCCTCGGACGGCAGCTTATCGACTTGGCGGGTGTACTTCTTGTTCAATTTTTCCACCGCGTCGTTGGTTGCCGGCGGGTTGGTTTGAATATCACTGCCCGCCAGCGCTTCCACGTACTTGTCGGGCGGATCGCTCGGCTTCTTGGTCCCTGTCGAGGCAAAGACGATTTCCTGCTGCAGCCGAAGCTTCTTGTCCGCCCAGAACTCCTGATTGAGCCACCAAAGACGCTTCACGTTCACGATGCCCACCTGCCCCTGCGCGGCGGGCGACAGTTCAGGAACGTATTTCTCCGTGTACACGTCTACCCGGGAAACGAAGATGCTGTAAACGCTCTTCAGATCGCCCGGGCCCGTTTTGCGGCGCTGCGTCCGCGCCACACCGCGTCGCGCGCGAGCTTATATTGCCGCTCGGAGAAAATCAGTGTGACGTTGAGGGTGATTCCCGCAGCAGCCATGTCTTCCAGAGCAGCCAGCCCGGCAGCAGTCGCGGGAACCTTGATCATCCGGTTGCGATGGCCCGCCGACCATTTCTTGCCCAGTTCCACATACCGCTGCACCGCCTGCCCGAGCGGCACCGGCTTGACGACATCTTCCAACAGAGGATCGACCTCAAAACTGACGTATCCGTCATTCCCCCGCGTCTGCTCCCACACCGGCAGAAACACGTCCTGAGCCTGCTTCACCAGGCGGTTGTCCAACTCCCAGGCGATCGCGTCATCGTCCAACCCCTGATCGACCAGCTCGATGATCTGGTCGTCGTAATGACCGCCCTTCACGATGTCCGCCACGATAATTGGATTGGAGGTGGCGCCCGTCGCGCCGAGCGCCCGGTTCTTTGTCACCAGTTGCGGCTCGACCGAGTCGAGCCAAACCTTCGTTCCGGTTGCGATCAGAGATTGAAGAGACATGACGATTCCTTTCCCAAATTCAAAAGTTCGTTCATTGGCGTGTTCGGCTATTATAGGTGCCGCGGGCACGAAGCCAACGGCAGAATGGGCGTTTGGTCGTTCGTTTTGTTGAGAAGATTCGGTTGGACGCTACGCTTTGTGCACCAGGGTTTTTCTTTCGGCAGATTTTGTAATGGCTGATCCGTCTTCGGACCACTTCCATCTTGCCCCGCGCTTTCAGCCGCTCGCACGCCGCGCCGGGCTCGACGCCCGCGCAATTTTCGACCACCCCAATATTCATGTTTGGCGCAAACTCGCGGACCGCGAGAACGGCTACATCGATCTGGAAGACGACGACGGCAACCTTTCGCGCTGGCACATCAAGCGATTCCCCGCGCAATCCGTACCCCCTTCCTGTGCATGACGAAGTCAAGGCACACGAGATGGTCGTCCAGGAGCAAATCCCCACCGCCGATCTGGTCGGGTGGGGAACCCTCGCCGACAATCGCAGCTTCATCATCTTCGACAATCTCACGGATTACGCGCCGGCCGACAAACTGCTCGAAGCAGGATTCCCATTTGACCGACTGCTCGCGCCGACGGCGAAACTCGCTGCGCTGCTTCACACCCGCGGCCTGCACCACCGCGATCTGTATCTCTGCCACTTCTTCGTCCGCTCGCGCGGCGACAGCGAAGCCGATCTGGATCTGCGGCTCATTGACACCGCGCGCGTCCGCAGGCTTCCGGGGCTCTTCGGCGCGCCCGGTGGATCGTGAAAGACCTCGCCCAGTTTCTCTACAGCACCGGCAACCTGCCGGTCACCGACCCGCAGCGCCTGGCCTGGCTCAACCATTATTCGCGGGAGCGAGGCCTCCCCAGCGCCGCGATTCTCCAAGGCCCCGTCCAGCGAAAAATCAAGCGGATTGCCATGCACGACGCGGAACTCAAGCGCAGACGCCCGCAGCGCAATGTCTCGATTCCGAGTTGAGAGAGTACTGAAAACTTCCGCCCCACCTGCTACACTCCCGCCCAACCAACCCGCGCATCCCGAAACGGATGGTTATGCGCGGCTACTACAGACATACCAAAATCATCGCCACCATCGGTCCGGCAACCGAGACCCGCGAGAAACTTCATCAGCTCATCAACGCCGGCGTCGACGTGCTGCGCCTCAACATGGCGCACGGCTCTGCCGATTGGGTTCGCGATACGGTGCGGAATATTCGCGCCGCCTCCGCCGACGTGCAGCGCCATGTCGCAGTGATGATGGACGTGAAGGGTCCGGAGATCCGCACCGGGGTCGTGCGCGAGCCGATCGACCTCAAGATCGACGATGCCTTCGAGTTTTATACGTTAACGCCTTCCGAGGGCGTGCGCGGCGTCAGTGTCAACTATCCGGGGCTGCCGGCGGATGTCAGCATCGGCGCGACTGTTCTGGTCGACAGCGGCATGATTCGCATGCAGGTCGTCGAGAAGGACGCCACGCGCGTACGCTGCAAGCTGCTCACGCCCGGCAAGCTCGGTTCGCGCCGGCATATCAACCTCCCGGGCGTGCAGATCAACCTTCCCGCGCTCACGGAAAAAGATGAGCACGACATCCGCGTCGGCATCGAGATGGGGATCGACTTTTTCGCCCTCTCCTTTGTCCGGCGAAGCGAGGATGTTGTCGCCCTGCGGCAACTGCTGACCGCGCTGGGTTCCAAAGCTGCGCATCATCTCAAAAATCGAGGATCAGTCCGGCGTGCGCAACCTGGAATCGATCGTGCGCGCTTCCGACGCCATCATGGTGGCGCGCGGCGATCTCGGAATCGAAATCGACTATCACATTTTGCCGCTGGTGCAGATGCGGATGGTGGAGGTCTGCCTGGCCGAGGGGAAGCCGGTCATCATTGCGACCCAGTTGCTCGAGTCGATGATCTCCTCCCCGATGCCGACGCGCGCCGAAATTTCCGATGTCTCCAATGCCGTGCGCGAGCGCGCGGATGCCGTGATGCTCTCGGGCGAGACGACGACCGGCATGTATCCGCTCGAATGCGTCGACGTGATGAAGAACATTCTTCGCAGCATCGAGCCGTCGGAGCGGCGGGGGATCAACGAAGTGATCAAGCTCGAAGAGCCCAAGGCCAAGATGCTGCGCTCTGCCGCCAAGCTGGCCCAGGAGCTGGGCAATTCCGGGATCGTTGTCTTCACCCGCAGCGGATTTCTCGCCTACACGCTGGCCGCCCTGCGCGCCGCGGGCGTCCCGATCTACGCGTTCACCGATGACGAAGTGATCTTCCGGCAACTGCTGCTGCCCTGGGGCGTCGAGCCGTTCCTGATGCCCTTCAATGCCGATCCGGAACTCACCATCCGCGATGCGATCGAGTATCTCAAACGCCGCGATTGGTGCGGCCCCGGCACCTGGCTGGTGGTCATCACCAACGCGCTCGCCCACGAAAAAGTGATCGACACGCTGCAATTGCGCAAGGTGGAGTAGAATTTCCCTCGCAAGCGGGGGCGTCTGACCGGTATAATTGCGTCGATGCCTGAGAGTCTGACAGAATCCCGGCCGTTTACGCCCGGCACCACAGGGTGGACCGCCCGCGACCTTGACGATCCTCAAGTCGAGCGAGAATGGTTCAATGGACGTTTCGAGATCGTCGAAGGAGTCCTCACCACGATGCCTCCAGCATATTTTGTCGGCGGCGAGACGCTGCTGATTTTGATTTCTCGCGTCGTTCTTCATATCGGCGAAGAAGCTGGTCGCTTCGCGACAGAAGTGGATATTGTGGTGGATGAGGATAGTGTTGCCCGTGCCTACGCCGCTTTTTTGACGCCGGCCGACAAGCAGCGGCAACGCGAAGCCGCTTTGGCGGAGGGGTGTAAGGATCTCGCTCGCACCCGTATTCTCGTCCCGCCGACCCTCATCATCGAATGCGTCAGCACTGGCCACGAGAAGCACGATCACCGGACCAAACGCCGCTGGTATGCCGAGTTCGGCGTTCCTAACTACTGGCTGCTCGATCCTTTTAAGAAGACATTGGAATGTTTGGTTCTCCGCGACGGCACATATCAAGACGATACCGCAGGTGACGGTGAAGTAGAGGTCCGGCCCTCTTTGTTTCCCGGTTTGGTTCTGCGCCTCGGCGAAATCTGGAACACATGAACCGTTTTCAGCCGGTACAAAGCGCCTTCAGGATGGACCTGTGGAACCGGTTCATCGCGCCCGCACAGGCAACTGCACCTCCCCATACCGCATGAACCACGGCACAAACGGACTGTTGTAACCCAGAAATCGCGGCGGCCCGCTGACTTCATACTTGCCGGGATGCATGTCGAGCCACGCGTTGATCTCGTTCATCCCCTGCTCGAAATGCGCGCGGTCATAGCTTCCGCGCACGCCCACCGAGAGAACCATGGCGGCCGGCAGATCGAGCACCTCGATGTTGCCATCCATTTCGACTTTGCCCGCGCTGGAACTGGCGTACAAAAACGCCATGGATGTTGGCGGATGCGGAGATGGATGACGCGTCGCGGGAGTCGTCGTCGCGGACGGGGCAAATTCCATCTCGATGGGAGCCGTCATCGCCAGGTTCTCTTTCTGGATGTGCTTGAAGAGCAGCATGAACAGGTCGTCCTGCCGCCCCTGCGGCAGCGCGCTCGCCTGCACCCGCGCCGCGCGGCAGGGGGGATACGCTTTTGCGATCACCACCCCGATCGGCCCCGGCGGGGGAAAATCCCGCGGAAGGGGCGCCTCATGAAGGAGGAACGGAGGGGCCGGAGACTCTGCCGCTTGCGCACCATCCGCCGTCTCGATTGGAGTCGGCCGCGGCGCCGACGGCCCGCTCGCGGTTGATGGGCAAACAGTCGTTGTTGAAGAAGCGCACCCCGCGAACGCGGCCACGAAAGTCAGTAACGGCACGGCCGGGGGAATGCGCATGGTCGATGGTAGGCGCATCTGCCGCGATGCCACCGATGTTCCTATGGAATCACCGATGCATGTCGAACCCGCCTCTCCTTTCCGAGTCCTTTTGCCGCCTCGCTCGCTTAATGACCCCGCGCGATCCCGCCCGGCCCGCAGGTACCGAGAAATGCAGAACACGAATCGACACGAATTTCACACGAACCTTCACGAAGCAGTTTTCCTCGCGTTTATTCGTTAGATTCGTGCTTCATTCGTGCAGATTCGTGTTCCCTCTTCATGGATTCGCGCGGCACCTGGCAGATTGACATCGCGTGTTCGCGCAAGAGCATTTAGCTGTTTCCAGCATCGAGCCTGAAACTCGAATTTTCTCGCCAAGGGTATGACCCAGCCCATATACTCTTTTGCATGCCTGCGAGCATCGCAAACTGCCGCCCCTTCGATCCCGGCACCACCGGCTGGACAGCGCGCGATCTCGACAATCCCGACATCGAGCAACAGTGGTTCAATGGCCGTTACGAAATCGTCGAAGGAGTCCTCACCACAATGCCTCCTGCTTATTTCGTCGGCGGCGAGACGCTTCAAAAACTCATCTATCGCGTTGTCGCCCGCATCGGCGAAGAGGCAGGCAGCTTCGCGACCGAAGTTGACATTGTGGTGGATGAAGACCGGGTTGCCCGCGCGGATGCCGCCTTTTTAACCCCGGCCGACAAGCAGCGGCAACGAGAAGCCGCGTTGGCGGCAGGGCGGAAGGATCTGGCGCGCACGCGAATTCTCATCCCGCCGAAGCTCATCATTGAATGCGTGAGCCCCGGCCATGAGAGCCACGACCATCGAACCAAGCGCCGCTGGTACGCCGAGTTTGGCGTTGCAAACTACTGGTTGCTGGATCCATTCGAGCGGAGATTGCAGTGCCTGATTCTCCGCGACAGCGCATACCATGACGACGCCGCCGGCCAGGGCGACGAAGAGCTGCGCCCGTCCCTGTTTCCGGGTCTTGTTCTTCGCCTCGGAGAAATCTGGGGTGCGTGAAGCCGGATCAGCCTTACGTTCGCGTTTTTGGCCGCGGCTCGCCATGCTTCCGTAACTGTCGCTCGCGCAGGTTCTGATGATGCTCGCAAGCGACTGAGCCGTCTCGATCCAAAAGAGTTCCTTTCCCGATACCTACCCTCGCATCCGCAACAAAATGAATTGTCGCTGCAGGCAACCATTCTGCTCATGGAGAGACAAGAGTCCTTCTACGTTCGAAATCACCCTCACCCCAACCCTCTCCCGGAATACCGGGAGAGGGAGTAGGACGCAACGACGGGCGTGCAACCCTGCGTCGATTTCGCAGCCGATTTCGCTTATAATTTCCTACGTATCTCCGAGGTGAATTTTCACCTGCGCGGAGGGCTTGAGAAACGTTTGGCGGAGAAGCTTCTGGCGGCCGATGTTCCGCCCCGCCAGTCCAGCAAGGGAAATCATGACGCAAAGCAATCCCCCCGCCGACCGGGTGGAAGATCTTCAGATCGAACAGGAGCTGCAGGACAGCTACCTCACCTATGCGATGAGCACCATCATGGACCGGGCTCTGCCCGATGTCCGCGACGGGCTCAAGCCATCGCAACGCCGCATCCTCGTGGCGATGAATGATCTGAACCTCGGGCCGCGGGCCAAGCATTACAAGTGCGCCAAAATTGTCGGCGACACCAGCGGCAACTATCACCCGCATGGCGACCAGGTTGTCTATCCAACGCTCGTCCGCCTCGGACAGGAATGGAACCTCCGTTATACGCTGGTCGATGCTCAGGGAAATTTCGGCTCCACCGACGGCGATCCGCCGGCGGCCGCTCGATACACCGAAGCGCGCATGACCGCCATCGCAATGGAACTGCTTCAGGACCTGGAGCTGGACACCGTCAACTACCAGCCGAACTACGACGATCGGCTGACGGAGCCGACGGTTCTCCCCGGCAAATTTCCCAACCTTCTGGTCAATGGCAGCACTGGCATCGCCGTGGGCATGGCGTGCAATCTGCTCCCGCATAATCTGCGGGAAATCTGCGACGCCATCGTTCACGTCATCAACCATCCCGACTGCACCATCGCCGATCTGCTGGCAATCGTGCCGGGCCCGGACTTTCCCACCGGCGGCATCATCTGCGGCCGTGACGGAATCGTCGAGGGGTACACCAGCGGCCGCGGCCGGCTGCAACTCCGCGCCAAGATCAAGATCGAGGACGTCAAAGGAACCAACAAGCAGATCATCGTCATCGAAGAGCTCCCCTACAGCATCATTCGCAAGACGATCGTGGAATCGATTGCCGACTGCGTGCGCGACGATCGGATCAAGGATATCTCCGATGTGAATGACCACAGCGGCCGCGAGCACGCGGTGCGCATTGTGGTCGACCTCAAGCGTGATGCCGATCCGAACGTGATCATCAATCAGCTCTATCAATACACCCCGTGCCAGATCACGGTGAGCATGATCAACATCGCGCTGGTGAATCGCCAGCCGCGCACGATGGGGCTCAAGGAGCTGATTCAGCATTTCATCGAGCATCGCAAGGAAGTCATCACCCGCCGGACCAAATTCCTGCTGCGCAAGGCACAGCAGCGGGAGCACATTCTCGAAGGACTTATTTATGCCGTTTGCGACATCGACGAGGTCGTTCGCCTGATTCGCAGCAGCAAAACCCGTGAGGAAGCGATCCAGAAGTTGCGCGAGCGGGCATTCCACATCGTGGTCAGGGACCCCAACGATCGCTTTGCAACGCTGGTTCCCAAGAAATATCAGAGCTACCCCGACGGAGTCTTTCCCGGAGCCGCAGGGCAGGAACGGCCGATGCGTCTGACGCACGTCCAGGCCGAGGCGATCGGCGCCTTGCGGCTCATCCAGCTCGTCGGACTCGAGCTCGAAAAGCTGCTCGACGAGCTCAAAGCCGTCGCCGAGGAGATCGACGGCTACCAGCGCATCCTCGGCGACGAGACCGTCCTGATGGACATCATCCGCGAAGACACTTTTGAGTTGAAGGAAAAGTACGGCGATGCCCGGCGGACGGAGATCACCGGTGACGTCAGCGCCTTCAACATGGAAAGCCTGATCGCCCAGGAAGACGTGATCGTCACCGTGAGTCACGCCGGATACATCAAGCGCCTTCCGGTCGGCACCTACCGTGCGCAGACCCGCGGCGGCCGGGGAATCAAGGGAACCGAAAGCAAGGAAGGGGACTTCGTCGAGCATCTGTTCGTCGCCAACACGCACGACTATCTGCTTTTTTTCACGAATCAGGGCCGCGTCTACGAGCGCCGCGTCTACGACGTGCCGGAGATGAGCCGCACCAGCCAGGGGCGATCCGTCGCCAATTTGCTGGAATTTCAGGCCGGCGAGAAAATCGCCAATGTCCTGGCGGTCAAGGACTTCAGCAAGGGCGAGCAGTTTCTCCTCTTCAGCACGCGCAAGGGCGTGGTGAAGAAGACCGCGCTGGCGGCGTATGGCAACATCAATCGCCGCGGCATCATCGCCATCGGTCTGGAAGAGGGCGACGAGCTGATCGGAATCGAAATCACCAACGGCAAAGATCAGATCCTGCTCGGCACGCGGCACGGGATGGCCATCCGCTTCAACGAAACCGACGTGCGCTCGATGGGCCGGCCGGCGGGGGGCGTGAAAGGGATCGACCTGGAATCCGACGACGCGGTCGTCAGCATGATCGTCGTCCCGCACGGGCAGGACCCCAACAACTGCATGGTCCTCACCGGCTGCGTCAACGGATTCGGTAAACGCACCCCGGTCGAGGATTACCGTCTCATCCGGCGCGGCGGCAAAGGGGTCATCAACATCAAGACCACCGACCGCAACGGCGACGTCGTCGGCATGCAGACCGTCTGTGACGAAGACGAGCTGATTCTCATCACCGAGCAGGGAATTCTCATCCGCACCCGCGTCGCGGAAATCCGTGAGACCGGACGAAATGCCGCCGGCGTCAAGCTCATCAAGCTCGATGAGGGAGACAAGCTCGTCGCAATGGCCAAGGTTGATCCGGCTCCGCCGGAGGAAAGCGTCCCCGCGGACGCGACGGAAACGGAGCCGCCCGCGCCCGATGCTTCCGGACCCGCGGGCGCGCCATGACGCAGTCGGCTGACCCCGACTACTCGAGCGGCGATGACGCCGGCGCGCATTGTCCGTACCACAACCGCCTCAGCGCGATCAGCTCCTGGATCGTGATTCTCCTCTGCGTCGCGCTGATCGTCACGCTCAATCGGCTCGAGTCGACTCAGCGAGCATCCGAATCTCCCAACAAGCTGGCCCCTAATGTTCAGCTCGAGATCATTGCGCGTTACGCCGTCGCCTCCAGCGCGATGGTCAAGCGCCCAACGCCCCAGCAAATTCCGATCGATCCGGCGCCCATCTATCTGAGCCAGCTCGATACCGTCGCAAGGAGCACGCCGGATCATTTTCGCGTGGCGATCGTTGCCGGGGAGTTGAGCGGCGCGACATCGGCGATGCAGAGGATCGCCGCGGCGGGAACATCTCGCCGCTCGCCGGACCTCAGTGCCGACGCGGCGGCGCTGTCGACGGTATACGGAGCCGACAGCACTGCCCTCAGCGGCGAAGCCCGATCACGTCTCATTGCGCGCTATGGCTGGTTCGGCCATTTGGCGTTGGGATTTGGCAAAACCGCTGCCGATCCGGATCGGAAGGTCGCGATGCAAGCGGCATGGCGCGCGATGACGGTAATTCTCGGCGTCGGATGCGTCGCCGGCGCCGCGCTGATTGCCGGTGTGGTGCTGGCGATCATCGCTCTGGTGAAGATCGCCGAGGGAAAAATCCGCACCGCCTACACGCCCGTCGTCACCAACACCGTGCCGTTTCTTGAAGGCTTCGCGATCTACCTGGCGCTGATGATCATCATTTCGTCCCTGGTCGGCCGTTTCTCCGGGCATGTGACGATTAACGCGGCGTATCTCATCGCCGGCTGTGTCCCCGTGGCGACGGGGCTCGCGTGGCCGCTTCTGCGCGGAGTGACCTGCTCCCAGTTGCGATACGGCCTGGGCTGGCACCTCGGAACCGGCCTGTTCCGCGAAATGTTCTGGGGGATCGTCGGCTACATCGCCGGGCTTCCGCTGCTGCTGGCCGGAGCGATCCTCACGCTCATTCTTTCCAAAATCAGCGGAGCGCAGACCGCCCACCCGATCATCAACGAGGCGTCCGGCCTGCATTCAGCCGTGCGTCTGTTTCTCCTGGCTTCGGTCTTCGCGCCCCTCGCGGAAGAATCGCTTTTCCGCGGCGCGCTGTTTCATCACCTCCGCCAGCGCCATGGCTGGTGGCTCTCCGCGCTGATTGTGAGCCTGATCTTCGCCGCGATCCATCCGCAGGGATGGGCCGCGATCCCGCCGCTGGCGATGATCGCGCTCACGTTCGCCGCCATCCGCGAATGGCGCGGCACGATCGTCGCCTCGGCGACCGCTCACGCGCTCAACAACGGAGTCATCATGCTCGTGCTTGTGATTGGGACGAGTTGATGCGGTGCGCCGAGCCATCCCGACCCCGATGCCAAAGCTCCAACATCAGCAGTGCATAGAGTCTTTGCGAATGATCCGCGGTTTCCTGTTCGTGCTCCGTTACAAGTCGCTCCAGTGCCGCCTTCTGAAGGTGCGCCGCCGCGAACGAGTCCGCGGCAAACAGCGCCTCGTGCAACATCTCCCGCAGACTGTCGCGAAACCACTGCCCGATCGGCACGGCGAACCCCATCTTCTTTCGTTTGAAAACCCATGCGGGAAGATCGTCGGCGAAAGCCTCGCGCAACATCCGCTTCCAACCGCCCTTGAGCAATTGCGGGGTCGTCAGACCCGACGCGAAGCGAACGATTTCGTGGTCCATGAACGGCGAGCGCACTTCCAGCGCATGAAGCATCGACGAACGGTCGAGCTTCACGAGCAGATCGCCAGGCAGATAATGGCGACGATCGATCGCCAGAGCCGCGCGCACGTTGTCGGTGGTTTGTGCGAGCGAATCGTACAACTGCAGAAAGAACTGCCGCGCAAGGGGGTCGCACGATCGCCATGATTTGAAAGCAACTCATCGATCTGCCGCGTGTTGAACAACTCCAGATAGCTGAGGTATCGTTTTCCGGGCGGCATCCCGACTGAGCCAAGCAGGCGCGTGATCCGCGCTCCGCGCGATTTGGGGTGACTGCCAGGAATGCGCATCCACAATGGGCGCAACGCATCGACGGTTGTGGCCATCGCGTCCAGGTGTCCGGCGATTTGCACCGCTCGATAGCGGTCATACCCGCCAAAAAGCTCGTCTCCGCCGTCCCCGCTGAGAGCCACTTTCACAAACTGCCGTGTTTCTCGCGAGAGATAATGCGTCGGCAGCGCCGATGAATCCCCTAACGGCTCGCCGAATACCGCGGCAAGTTTCGGCAAATCTTCCGCCGCGTTCGGGCGAACCACAAATTCATGATGTTCGGTTCCGAGGTGCTTTGCCACGGCGGCGGCAAAACGCGTTTCGTCGTAACGCCGATCCTCGAAGCCGATGGTGAACGTCCGCACCGGTTTACTGAATGCGTCGCGCGGCATCGCCGCGGCAATCACCGAGCTATCAACGCCGCCGGAAAGAAAGCATCCCAGCGGAACATCCGAAACGCACTGCCGGGCCACCGCTTGCAGAACGAGCTGGCGCAGAGCGCGGCGCTTCCTCATCACGCAACCTTCGCGCAGGTGCATTGGGATCGAAGTAGGTTGTCAGGCGCGGCGGCCCCGGCGCGAGCGTGCCCGCCGCCGCGGGCGGCAATTTGAAGACATTCGTATAAATCGTCCACGGCGCGGGGATATAACCCCATTGCAGGTACATGGCCACTGCATTTGGATCGGTCGCCGAGCCGACCCACGGCACCTTCCGCAACGCCGAAAGCTCGCTGGCAAACGCCACCGCTTCGCCATTCGCGGCCGCCGCCCAATACAGCGGCTTCTGCCCCATCCGGTCGACCGCGCAGAAGAGTCTGCCCGCAAGTGGATCCCAGATCGCAAATGCGAACATGCCGTTGAGATGTTCGACGCATTTCTCGCCCCAGGTGTCGTAGGCCGCCAGCAACACTTCCGTGTCGCACGTCGTCCGCCAGGAGTAGTCTGGCTTCAGTCCCTCCAACTCCCGGCGAAGTTCGAGGAAATTGTAGATCTCGCCATTAAAAACGATCCATCGGCCGCGGTTGTCGGTGAACGGCTGATTCGCCCGGGCGTCCAGATCGAGAATCGCCAGCCGTCGATGTACGAGGCCAACCTGCGGACGACCCGGCGAAATCTCCGCTTCATGATTGAGCCAGATTCCTTCGGCGTCCGGCCCCCGATGGGCGATTTTCGCAGACATGGCGGCAAGCGTTTCGCGCCGGATGCGAAACTGCTCACTCCACGTCACGACGCCGGCGATTCCGCACATAGGGCCTTTCTCGTTCAAGTGTAGCGGATCAGCGGACAGAAGCCGCGGATGTACATCCGCGGCTACGAACGACTCGCGCTGCCTGTGAACGAGGGACGTTCTATTGGCCCCGCGTTTTTTTTCTGGAGCGCATTTTCGGGACGCTTGGCGTGACGTTGGACCGATTCCCCCGCGGCGGTCCCGCGTCAAACTCCACGCGCTGATCGGCATTGCACCAATTCCCGCGCTTCAGGCTGATCTTCCGCAATCCCGACGACTTGGCCGCCAGGAACAGTTGCTGCTGCAATCCCGCCAGCAGCAACTGCTTCAGTTCGTACAAATGTGAAGCGCTGTCGACGATGACCGTGAGCGAGCCCTTTGAGAATGATTCAAGTGAACAGTGGTCCGCCAGAATTGGTGGAACCAGCTTCATCCAGTAGTCGGCAATCTTCCCGAACTTCACCTGCCGTTTTTCAACCGAGTGCTTGTAAAACGAAAGCAGTTCGGGGCCGATTGGGTCGGTCATGGGGGAGTCGGTGCGCTTGTGGCGAGCAAGGCGTTGAATCATCGGATCTATGGTGACGCGATACATGTCTGATCAGCCCCGCAACAAAGGCGCTCACGGGGGGCGCAACGTCCGTCAAAGAATCGACGGACTCGGATTTTCGAATTCGGCATTCTGGAGCAACTCTCGAGAGATGCCAGACTTCGGCCGCAGTTCTTTGGGAGCGAAGGTAAATAGGGTGATGATGTCAGCCTGTGTCTTTTCGGGAAGCTGCGCAATAAATGGCTCTACCAGCCCGTCTCGTTTCGCGAGAGATAACCCTTCGAATCTCGCATCTATCACGCGAAGCCGGATCGAGGCCGAGTTGTAGCGGTATGCGTCGACTTGCTCAAATCCCGCGCGCCGCAGAATGTCCTCTACCTTGCGCGTCTCTTTGGTCCGCTTCGTCTCCCATGCATGTTCGACGGTGCTGGTCATCGTAATTGGCTCCCCACCCACTGGTGATTGGCTTTCGCTGTCTTCAAAAATCCGAAAGTCTCGCCGGTATCACGCCTGCCGGTTTCGTATCGCAGGTCAGTAGTCCAATCAAATCGCCTCAATCGTTTGGAAAGCCGCGAAGGAAGCGAGATTCCTATGTCCCGCAATTCACCTAACAAAATGTCGATACGGTGCATCTGCGACCCGTGCGTAATTCGATCCAGTTTTTGCCGCATTTCCGAAGCGGGAGTCAGATGCAAAATCAACGCCTTCAAAGAACACTCAGCAGTGTAGCCTCCGATATATTGAGCGTCGAGCGTGAGTTTCTCTCGAAGCAGCGTCTCTGCCGCAAACAGACGAGCAGCGGCCACCTTCTGAAAATCCCTGCTCGTGATCGGCGGCATACGCGCCCACGGCCCTTTTTCTGGGAAAACCCTGAAGTCCTACTGCAAACTCACCGGCATGATCACATACAGAAAATCCGGCCCGCCGCGCAGCAGGCCGGGCCGATTGGGAGCGGTCAGCTCCAGCGAAACTTCATCGCTGTCCACCACGCGCAGCGCGTCGACGACGAACGTGGGATTGAAGCCGATCTCCACATCCGTCCCCTCGTATTTGCAGGGGAAATTCACCGTCGCTTCGCCGGCTTCGGGTGATCGGCTCGTCAGCACCAGCCCCTTCTTGTTAAACGCCATCCGGACGCCGCGGCTTTCTTCGGTCGTGAGCAGGGCGGCCCGACGGATCGCGCTGAGAAAATCAGCTGTGCTGGCCACCATCTTCTTGTCCACGTCCTTGGGAATGACGTCTTCAAATGGCGGAAACTGACCCTCGACCAGATTGCTCGTGAGCGTGGCGCTGGGCGTGTGAAAAATCACCTGATTCTCTTTCACCTTCACGGCAACCATCTCTTCCGGATCGTCGATGAGCTTGTCGAGCAGCGTCAGCGCCTTGGCCGGAACGATCGCTTTCACGCCGTCTTTCGAAAGTTTCTCGGTCGTGAGATCTCCCTTGGCCATCGCCAGGCGGCGGCCGTCGGTGCTGACGAGATTGATCTTCTTCGCCTTGGCCGAGAGCAGAACGCCGTTGAAGGCGTATCGCGTGCTCTCGCGGGCGGCGGCAAAGAGCGTCTGCCCGATGAGTTGCTTGAGCTGTCCGCCCGCCACTTCGAAGTCCGCCTCGCCGTCAAAGTCGGGAATGGGAGGAAAGTCGGCTGCCTTCTGGGTGAAGATCTTGAAGTGGGAATCCTGCCCGCGAATGCTGGCGTTGTCGCCGGTCACTTCGATCGAGAGCGTGTCGTCGACGCTCTCGCGGACAATGTCGCGCAGCTTGTCAGCCGGCAGAAGGGTCTCGCCCGCCTGGTCGATCTGCACCTGGCTGTCGGTGTACCGAATCGCCACTTCCAGATCTGTGGCGGCAATCGTCAGCCGATCGTCCGCCGCGGTAATCTTCACGCATTGCAGAATCGGCTTGGGCGTGCGCGATTGCACGACGTTCCCCGCCACGATCAATGCTTCCAGCAGCGCACCCCGATTGCAGATCACTTTCATGAGAGGCCCTTCCGTCGCAAAATCCGTCCTGACAAGCCAAGTCGGGTACTGTACCGCTACCTTTATGTTATAGAAAGCTTCAATACAGTAGTAGTGATAATGATGCCTGGCGCAATGGGGATAACTTCTGCATCAGAAACATAAGCACTTATATGACATCCGTTTAAAGCGATACTTATCGGACTCCGAATGTGGACAGCTTGTGTATGAACCGACGCGGGCAGCGCCGCGAAAATGCGAGCCCGAAACACCTCCAAGGATGGGCTCGCCATTTACTGCTTCGGGCGGGAGTCTTTCGCACCGCCTCCGCAACGTCCAATATCAGCTTGTCCACTGCTTGTCCCATGCGCCTGATGAAAGCCGGCGGTGGAGAAGCGTGGACAAATTGTTGATAATCACATGCTGCTGCAACGTAGCGTTTTGCGGCCGAAGCACTGCGCTATCCGCGGACACGCAACGAAGATGACGCGCTCAAGATGGCCCCTCTACCTCTGGGCTCTTCCAACCACTGCATTGGGACTCGTCTGCCTGGTGCTGGGCGCAGCTTACGGACGCATCGGCACCCAAGTCGTTGACGGCGTCCTCGAACTGCACGGCGGACTCATCGAAGCCTTCCTCCGCAAAGGCACGCTCCTCCCCGGCGGCGCATCCGCCATGACTCTCGGCCACGTCGTCCTCGGCCGCGACCGCGAGGCGCTGCAACTGACCCGCGACCACGAGCGCATTCACGTCCGTCAGTGCGAGCGGTGGGGACCGCTGTTTGTCCCGGCCTATCTTTTCGCGTCACTGCTGCTCTCGCTGCGAGGACGCGATGGATACATGGACAACCCGTTTGAGCGCGAGGCGTACGCCTCGGTGCCGAGTCTCTCATCAAAGAGGCCGCCCCGATAACCCGACGGCACGATGATCCACGCGCGGCGCGCTTCTCCTTTTGGCCGGCTCGCTCGCGAGCCGTTTTTTTCTCTTCTCACAAAACCACGGTTCGCCAACGAGTCGATTGACCAAACGGGGAAACAGAGCAATCGCGCTGGACGCGGGCCGATTTATGGACGTTTCGATCGCCGGATGACGAAGCTATCTTTGAGAGGCTTGCTGATGATCCAGTTCGAAACACTTGAAGCGCGGCGGCTCCTGTCCGGCTCGTTTCCAACCGCGATCGAACAATACGTCCTGCAATTGATCAACCGCGCCCGGGCCAACCCCGGCGCGGAGGTGACGAGACTCAACGGCAGCACCTGGGGCGACGACCCGAGCCTGGTGCCCGGCAGTTCATTCCCCCAGCCCCAGACCCCATCACTCAATGAGGGGCTGCCCGCCGGGACGATCGCCGATACCCCCGAGCCGCCGCTGGCGTTCAATCCTGAACTGACGCTCACGGCCGAGAATTACAGCAGCACGCTGCTTGACAACGAATCGCCTATCACCCACACGTTTAACAACACAACGCCCAGCACACGCGTGCAGGCCAACGGATACGACGGCGGAGCCGGGGAAAATCTGGCGATCGTGGGCAACAGCGCCCTCTCTCGATTTCCGCGACCGTCGCCGCCCAGCTTCACGACAATCTCTTTATCGACAGCAACGTCACCGGCCGCGGCCATCGCCTCAATCTGCTGAACACCACCATCGGCTATCAGGAAGTCGGCATCGGCCTGGCCGCGTCGAGCAACTACACCGTGTTCGGCGGCGGAATCTCCAACGCGGTCCTGCTCACCGAAGACTTCGGCGTCCCCGCCGACTCCGATCCGATCCTCACCGGCGTGGCATTCACCGACGCCAACAAAAACAACTTCTATGATCCCGGCGAAGGGTTGGGCGACATCACCATTACCGCCACCCGCACCACCGACAACGCCGTCTTCTCCACCACAACCTGGGCAGCGGGCGGCTATTCCCTGCAATTGGCTCCGGGCACCTACAGCGTGAGCGCCAGCGGCGCCGGCATCGGCAACCCCGTTTCGTCCACGGTGACGCTGGGCGCACAGAACGTCGAGCTCGATTTCACGCCCGGCAGCGGCGCAACATCCAACGCCGCCCCGTCGATCACGACCCAGCCAACCGGCCAGACAGTCACGTCCGGCGGCACTGTCACCTTTACCGCCGCCGCCAACGCCACACCCGCGCCAGCCGTGAAATGGCAAGTCAGCGCAAACGGCGGCGCGTTCACGAACATCCCCAACGCCACCAGCACAACACTCAGTTTCGTCGCCGCCCTTTCTCAGAACGGCAATCAGTACCGGGCCGTCTTCACCAATGCCGCCGGCGTCGCGACGACCAGCGCTGCCACGCTCGCCGTCACCGCAAGCAACAACAACGGCGGCGGCGAGATGCCAGCGCTGACCACGACCCTCGCCGGCGGGCTTCCCGCCATCGCCGTCGCGGGGACGAAAACCACCGCCAGGCAGACGCTTGCGGTCACCAACAACACCGCCGCCGCGATCAATCAGTCGGCGACCGTGCAGCTTTTCGTCTCGACTGGTCCGACGTTTGATGCCACCGCAGTCCGCGTCGGACGGCCTGTGCGAACGCACCTGAAAATTCAGCCCGGCGGGACGCAGCATATTTCCCTGCCCCTTGGCAAGTTCCCCGCCGTCGCCGCCGGCAGTTATTACGTGCTGGCTCAGCTCAGCAGCGCCGCCGGCGCCAGCGTCGCCACATCCAACGGCTCCGTCGATCTGCAGGCTCCGGTCATCAACCTCTCCGACAGCGTCACCGTTGTTTCGCCTGCCGTGAAGCAGGGCAAAAAAGCGGTCATCGCCGTCACCGTCGCCAACTCCGGCAACGTCCTCGCCAAAGGCCGCCTGCAGATTGCCCTCTCGGCGTCCACCGATCCCTCCGGCTCCAATCCCCAGCTCCTCCGCCCGGCGTTTGTTCCAATCCAGATCACCCCCTCCGGGAGGACCGTGCTGCGGCTGCTCGTGCCGCTCCCCGCCGCCCTGATTCCAGGCAGCTATTACATCACCGCCACGATCGATCCGAACAACGCGTTTGCCGAGTCCAACCCCGGCGATAACTCGGCCAACACCGTTAACACGCTGAACGTGATCTGAGACGTGGGCAGGTCTGGCGCTTCCATCGCTCCGCTCCGCCGCGCTCGCGGAAAATGCCCAACGGATGGCGATCCGTTGGCTTTTTGGGCTGCGCCATTGCGCGTGAAGGACTCTATCATTGTTCTTGCAGCAGACGATTGGGCCCGCCACATTTCTCCCCCTGAAAGCCAACGGATTGCCATCCGTTGGTCCCCGCTGTCAATTTGCGGTCCCGCTCCCGAGCGGATGTTCGATCGTTCGCTCATGGAAAATGCCCGACGGATGGCCATCCGTTGGCTTTTTTGGATGCGCCGATGCGCGTGAGGAGACTCGAGAGCAGCATTCCGCGAAGGGGAGAATCATAAAAAATACCCGCGGCATCTCTTGAAGACGAAGTTCGAAAGAGCGACAATGCGGAGTCGAACAGGTGTCGGCCGCGGGCGAGTTCCGGCCGATAAACCTTCGACGATCTGCGTCGTAAAGATAGACTGTTAATCGGCTGATGGACCGGCCGATAGACCGATTGTTCGCGGGCCAGCAAATGGCTTTGCCCGCCGACAGATCGGGCCATGCGTCGCGGGAAGTCCGCTCGCGACAACGGCCCAAGGATGGGCGTGATTATGGACAGCTTTCTCATCAGGGGCGGAACCAGACTCAAGGGCAAAGTAGAAATCAGCGGCAGCAAGAACAGCTCGCTGCCGATTGTGGCGGCGTGCCTGATGGCGGAGGGGAAGACCACGCTGCACGGGGTGCCGCGCCTCAGTGACATCGACTCAATGTCCAAGCTGATCGGCGAGCTGGGCTGCCACGTCTATCGGCGCGAGTCGCCCACCAATCCTGATCGAGATCTGCCTCCGCTGGACGGGCCACTGGATATCGAAGTGCGGGACGAGTCCAAGTGCGAAGCTCGCTACGACATCGTCAAGACGATGCGGGCGAGCATCTGCGTGCTGGGGCCGTTGCTGGCCAAGCGCGGACGCGCGGTGGTTTCGATCCCCGGCGGATGTGCCATCGGCGACCGACCGGTCGATCTTCACGTGCGCGGGCTCAAAAAACTCGGCGCGGAGTTCCGTACCGAAAACGGCAATATCGTCGGCGAAGTGCGCGGGCGTCTTAAAGGGTGCCAGATGTACCTGGGTGGGCGCAGGGCCCGACCGTGCTGGGAACGATCAATGTGCTCTGTGCCGCGGCGCTGGCCGAAGGGGAGACCGTGCTGGTCGGCGCGGCATGCGAGCCGGAGGTTTCCGACTGTGCGGAAATGCTCATCAAGATGGGCGCGAAAATCAAAGGGCACGGCACGCCGGAGATCCGTATCGAAGGGGTCGATCGTCTCACGGGGACCGAGCATCGCGTCATCCCCGACCGGATCGAATGCGGCACATTCATGATTGCCGCCGCCCTCACCAATGGCGAGCTGGAGATCAAGCACTGCAATCTCGACCATCTCATTGCCGTCGTCGATCGTCTTGAGGAAGTCGGCGTTCACATCGAGCGGCAGAACGGGACCGCGTTTGTCTCCAGTTCTCGACGGCTCAATACGGTGGAGATGACCACGCAGCCGTTTCCCGGATTTCCCACTGATCTGCAGGCGCAGCTCATGGCCCTGCTCTGCCTGGCAGATGGGATGAGCGTGGTGACGGAGCGGATTTTCCCCGATCGTTTTCTGCATGTTGGCGAGTTGAACCGCATGGGCGCCCGCATCCGCAAGGAGGGGCCGACCGCGATCATTCAGGGCGTGAAGGAACTGCAGGGCGCCAGCGTGATGGCCAGCGACCTGCGGGCGTCGGCGGCCCTGGTGCTGGCCGGGCTGGTGGCGCGCGGGCAGACGCGGATCGACCGCGTCTACCACATCGATCGCGGCTACGAAAAGATTGAAAAGAAGCTGGCGGCGGTGGGCGCGGATATTGAGAGGGTTAAGGAAAAGTAGAACGCAAACCCGAATGACGAAACCAGAAACCAGAATCAAAACGAATGACGAATGACCAAAAGTGAGAACGTCGGTCAGCGCCCTGCGCTGCGTGGTCAAGCAACTATCGGACAAACAAACTGGATGCGCATCTGTCAGGCCTTCATTCGGTCATTCGTCATTCTGGTTTGATTTGTTTGATTCTGGTTTCTGGTTTCGTCATTCGGGTTTCGGGACACCCACGGAGCTTACCTTGAAGCCCAGCCGCTCATTGCTGCTTCAGCACCCCTCATTTTTACCGTACGCCCTCCTTTTACTGGACGAATTACATTGTCAGAGACGATTTTATTTGCAACGCGGCTTGCGTTTGCGTAGATTTGGTCTCCTGTCCGGCGGCTTGCGCGATGTGCGCAGGCGTGCTGGAAGGCGGAGCCTTACCACAAGGGCTCGTTTCTGCCGGCTGTCCAAGGGCTCATGCGAGCCGTGGGCGGCGATGGATCGGCAGAAGAACGGGTCGGGCCAGAGATTAGCGGCTCGGTCCACAAGACCTGCTGAACCGCGCAAGCGAGTTGCGAACCTGCATGGGGCATCGGGAATCAGACGCCGGTTGGCGTTTTTCTCTGCTCATTGTGGATTATCGCGCTCTGTCGCTCGTAACCGGCGTGACACCGGGCGGGCGCCCGCGAAGTGCACCACGGATTGACACCAACCCAGGAGGACCATCGTGTTCTTCGACCGCCTCGGGACCGCGTCCGAACCTACCCCTGCCGCTGCTCAAACCGCAAAACGCCGCCGACAACTCGCTGCTCTCGGGTTGGCCGCCGCGATGGCCGTCCCGGTCAGCGCGCTGACGCTGGCCCGCGTTTTCGCAGACAGTGCGCCCGCCAAAGACGCGCCCGCTCCTTCCGCGGACGACGCGCTCAAGACCGCCCAGGCGCAGATGGATAAGGAACAGTATGAAGAGGCGGAGGAAACACTCCGCCAGATCAATACGTTCAATCTTTCCGACATCGACCGGCGGGTGGTGCTCACTGCGCTCGACGACGCCTCCAAAGCCGCCGACCAGCGCCGCGGCGCTCGCTCCGAACTGGCGCTGGGGCGACAGGCCCTGGGGGCTGATCGGCGCGTCGAGGCTCGCGAGCACTTTAACGCCGTGATCGGCAATCGATTCGCCGATGCCGCGACCTCCAAGGCGGCTCAGGACGAAATGGCCCGAGCCGACGGCGCCGGGCCGGCCCCCGCGGTCGACGCGCGCGTTCAGCTTGCCGCTGATGCGCCAGCCACCCAGCCCAGCGCTCCTGCGCCGACGGATTCGGCGGTCCCGCCGATCGAGCCCAACCCCAGCCCCGCCACCGCTCCCGCGGCGGCCCCCGCGCCGATCCCGGCCGCCCCCGCGCCCAGCGGCAAAGACTTCTATCACCTTGCCCGCCAGCAATATCGCAAGGGAGACTGGATCGCCGCCCGTCAGAATTTCGAGTCCGCCAAGGCCCTCAACTACAAGCCCGGATTCTTCGAGGGAGACAGCCCAGCGCAATACTTGGCGCGAATGGATGCAAAGGAAGCCGCCGACAAGGCCGCCACTGAAGCTCGCGCCGCGAAACAGCAGCAACTGCAGACCGCTCCCCCCCGGCAGATCGCTGTCGTTGCCGAGCCTCCGGCCCCGGCGCCAGTCGTCGCCCCGCCAGTCGCCCCGACCGAAACTCCCGCAACGGCGCCGGCCGCAGTGGTTCCTCCCGTTGCCGAAACACCAGCGCCTGCCGCTCCAGCACCGACACCCGCGGTCGCCGAGGCGCCCGCCCCTGCCACTGAGCCGACGACGGCTCCTTCCGCAGCGCCAGAGCCAGTCCCCGCGCCCGTCGCTGCCGCGCCCGCTCCAAGCGGCAAAGACTATTACCATCTCGCGCAGCAGCAGTACCGCAAGGGAGACTGGATCGCCGCCCGACAGAATTTCGAAGCCGCCAGGGCGGCCAATTACAAACCCGGACTCTTCGAGGGCGAAAGTCCCGCCAAGTATTTGTCGCGGATGGACGCGAAGGAATCCGCCGATAAAGCCGCCACTGAGGCTCGGATCGAGCAGGCCGCGCAGCTTCAGACGGCTCACGCCCGGCAAGTTGCGATGGTCAGCGAAACGCCTCCGCCGGCCCCGGCGCCCGCCGTAGCGGTCGCCCCTTCCGAGCCAGCGCCGCCGGCAGCTCCATCCACCGCACCCGCCGAAGCGCCTGCGACGGCGCCGGCCGTGGCGATCGTTCCACCGCCGCCCGCTGAACCAGCGCCTCCTGCTCCGACTCCCGCGCCGGCCACCGCCCCCGCAGTGGTCGCGGCGCCGCCCACCCCGGCGCCGGCTCCCCCCGAAGCGGTAGCGCCAGCGCCGGTGCCTGCGCCAACTACTGCCCCGGCCGAAGCGGTTGCGCCGCCGGCCACCGCGCCGACCACGGCCCCCGCCGAAGCCGTGGTGCCGACCCCAGTGCTCACCCCCGTGCCGACTCCGCCGGCGATGACCGAAGATCAGCAGGCACTGGCCGACCTCAAGGCCACCCAACGCGCCGCCGAAATTCTTCACGAGCAAAATGCCTATCAGGCGCAGGTGCTCGCTCGTCAGGCTTCAGACGCGCGGCATCAAGTGCCGCCCGATCTGGAATCGGCACAGAAGCTCTATCAGCAGGCCGTTCAGCTCGACCCGGACAACGCCCAGGCTCGCGCCGGGCTGCACGAAGTGTTGATCCTCCTGGGCCGAAATCCTGCTCCGACCAACGCCTTGGATCAGGCAACTCACGATATTCCCATCCGGCAGCAGGAGATCACGTACGCGGTCAACAAGGCGCTTGCAGACGCACACGACGCGACCAACAAGGGCGATTTTGGCCTGGCGGAAACGGCGCTGCAGCGCGCTCAAGTCGCCAGCCGCCAGGATCCGACGATCTTCACCGCCGACGCGCTCCGCAATTTCGACAACGAAATCGCCGCCGCCCGCCAAGCAAATGAGGCTGCCCGCGCCCGGGCCGCCGAAACAGCGACGGAAGCGAATAACAACGCGATCACCGCGAAACTAGAAGAGGACCGCAAGAAAAACGAGCAGCAGAAGCATAACACGATTGTCTCGTTGCGGGCCAACGCGATCGATCTGACCAACCACAAGCGATTCCGCGAGGCGATCAACGTGGTTGACCAGATCCTCACCCTCGATCCCGATGACGACTATGCCACCGGCGTGCGGCCGCTGCTCGAGGACCAAAACAACTTCCAGCAGCAGCGCATCTTCATGGAGCGCAAAGATCTTGAGTTGACTGGGCAGTTGGTGCGGACCGAGGAAGAGAAAATTCCCTATGACGATATTCTCCGCTATCCCACGGATTGGCCGGGAATCAGCCAGCTCCGCGATCAGACCGTCGCGGGGGAGCGCGGCGAAAATAAGGAAGACCGCGCCGTGCAGGCACAGCTGGATCGCGCCCTGCCCGAATTGACCTTTGACGGTGTCGGCTTCAGCGACGTGGTTGACTTCCTCCGTGATGTCAGCGGCGCGAATATCTTTGTTAACTGGAAGAGTCTCGAAGGCGCCGGCGTCGACCGCAATGCCCCGGTCACGGCCAAGCTCCGCAATGTGAAATTCTCCAAGGCCCTCAATATCATCCTCGACAGCGTGGGCGGCGGAACAGCCAAGCTCGGGTACACCATCGACGAAGGCGTCATCGAAATTGCCACCGCCGATGAGCTGGGCAAGAATACGCTGACGCGCGTCTACGACATCCGCGATCTGATCATCAATATCCCCGATTTTAACAACGCCCCCGATTTCAGCCTGCAATCAACGTCGAACAACTCCAACCAGAGCGGCGGCGCCGGTGGCGCCGGCGGCGGCGGTGGTGGTGGCGGCGGACAAAGCCTCTTTTCGGGCGGCGGCAGCAGCAGCGGCGCTGGCGCCGGGGAAGGCCAGACCCGACAGGAACTGGTTGACGCGATCATCAAGCTGGTGACCGAGACGGTCGCGCCCGACAGTTGGCGCGACTCGGGCGGCTCCATCGGTGCGATCCGCGAGCTGCAGGGTCAATTGATCGTTACGCAGACCCCCGAAAATCAGCGCGCTCTGGTCAGCTTGCTTGAGCAACTCCGCGAGACGCATTCGATTCAGGTGACCGTGGAAACACGCTTCCTGACCGTTGAACGCAACTTCCTGCAGGACATCGGTGTCGATCTGAGTTTCATCTTCAACGCCAACCACGTGGATTCCAAGGTGTTCAGCGCGGTTCCGGTCAACGCGACCAACTCGGCGTTCACCCAGGCGCCCGTAACGGGCGTCCCCGGCAGCATCGGCGCCGCCGCCCAGGGACTGACCACCTCGCTGACCTACCTTGACGATCTGCAGGTCACGCTGCTTCTGCGTGCCACCGAAGCCAGCGCCCTCAATACCGAGGTGACTTCTCCGCGCGTCACGCTCTTTAACGGACAGCGCGCCTATGTGCTCGTAGCGACGCAGCAGGCATACGTCAGTAACCTGACGCCCGCCGTCGGCACCGGCACCAGCGCGTTTCAGCCAACCATCAGCATCGTAGAAACCGGCGTGCTCCTCGACGTGCAAGCAACAGTCTCTGCCGATCGCAAATACGTCACGCTGACGCTCCGCCCGCAGCAGTCCAATCTGCTGGCGCTCCAAAGCTTCTCCTTCCAGGCCGGCGGCACCAGCAGCGGCGTGGGTACCGGACTTGGCAACACCGTCATCACCAACGGCGCCGGCACCATTCAGGAGCCGGAAATTCAGCTCACCGAGGTGCGCACCACCGTCAGCGTGCCCGACGGCGGAACCCTGCTCCTCGGCGGCGAAACCGTCGCGGGTGAAGTCTCCAAGGAGGCCGGAACTCCTATTCTCTCCAAGATTCCGTTCCTCCGCCGACTCTTCACCAACCGGTCGACCGCCAAGGACGAGTTGGTGTTGCTGATCCTGGTGAAGCCCACGATCCTCATTGAGCGCGAGATCGAGAACCAGCAGTTCCCGATGCTCACCAGCAAGCTGGGAAGCTAAAGCCGCCCGCTTTGCGGGCGGAAATCCGAATTCCGAAACCCGAATGGCGAATCAAACAATCAAACCAGAATGACGAATGTCTAAATGAAGAGTTGCGCGAACATGCGCTGTTAATCTTCACGGTCCCGCGCAGATCTCTGAAGAGGAACACGAATCTGCACGAATCGCGCACGAATTTTCACGAATAAAGGCGAATAAAGCTGCTTCGTGCAGATTTGTGGCAAATTCGTGTCGATTCGTGTTCTGCATTCTCTTGGCTCGCGATCGGCTGGGACTTGCGCACAGCCATTTAGACGAATGAGACAGTCTTGAGCGGTGCGCGTTGACTTAGCGAGACCTCGTCCGGTTTCGACATTCGGTCATTCGTCATTCGGATTTGATTCTGATTTCTGGTTTCGTCATTCTGGTTTTGTCCCCAGGCTCCGCGCGACCGCCACCAATTTCTTCCCCAAGCCTCTTGTAATCCCCAGCACCTGCTCCTAAACTGCCCGGCTCGATTTTCAGAAGGTAACTCGATGCCACGCGTATGCTATTTCACCGGTAAGAAGACCACATTCGGCCATCAGATCACCCATCGCGGCAAGGCGAAGTATCTGGGCGGCGTCGGCACAAAGACCACCGGCATCAGCAGCCGGAAGTTCAAGCCGAACATCCAGAAGGTGCGCGCCGTGGTCAACGGCAGCGTCGTCCGCATCAAAGTGAGCGTCAAGGCGATTCGCAACGGCATGGTCGTCAAGCCAGTCCGTCGCAACTACGTGAAGGCCACCGGGGCGGCAGCCTAGCCCGCAGTCACAAACAGCGATCGATTTTTCCCCGGGGTATGTCCACCGGCAAGCTCACGCTCGACGACGTTCGCAAGGTCGCTCGTCTGGCGCGCCTCGCTCTTGACGATCAAACACTTCAGCGACTGACCGATCAGCTCGAAGCGATTCTCGGCTACGTCGATCAGATCAGCCGCGCCGATGTCACCGGCGTGGAACCGATGGCCCACGCGCTTCCCCTCCATAATGTATTTCGGGATGACGTCGTCACTCCGAGCCTTTCGGTGCAACAGGTGCTGCAAAACGCGCCTGATACCGATGGGCCATTTTTCAAGGTTCCCAGGATCCTCGGCGCAGAGGAAAACTCCGCCGGGTGAGGGAGCGAGAAGCCGGAAGCAAGGAGTTGCAAATTGAGGATTGCAAATTGCAAATTGCAAATTGAAGAGAGCACGGGGAGCGTCTTTCCCCCAATTTGCAATTTGCAATCCTCAATTTGCAATCCCCAACTCCCCCCGCGCCATCACGGCTCCGCCAAGTCGTCCGTTTCTGCCCTTCGTGCCTCGGTGCCTCGGTCCCTTCCTTTGACCCATGCCCTTTGATTCCCTCATCTCCGCCCGGGACGCGATTCGAGACAAGAACATCTCTTGCGTCGAGCTGACGCGCAAATTTCTGGACGAAATCGCACGCCGTGATCCTGAGATTCAGGCGTTCAACAGCGTTCTGGGTGATCGCGCCCTCGATCAGGCACGATCCGTCGACGAGGGCCGGCGGACTGGGCCGCTGGCGGGCGTGCCGATCGCCTTGAAGGACAATCTTTGCACGTCGTTTGGTCTGACGACCTGTTCCTCGCGCATGCTCGAACATTTCCGCTCTCCATACGATGCGACGGTGGTGAAGCTGCTCGATGCCGCCGGGGCGGTTTTCATCGGAAAGACCAATCTCGATGAATTCGCCATGGGCAGCTCCACCGAGAACAGCGCGTTTCGCACCACGCGCAATCCCTGGGACGCGTCGCGCGTTCCCGGCGGAAGCTCGGGAGGCTCAGCCGCGGCGCTCGCCGCCGGGATGTGCTGCGCCTCGATCGGCTCCGACACGGGCGGCTCCATCCGCCAGCCGGCGGCCCTGTGCGGCCTTGTCGGTCTCAAGCCAACCTACGGGCGCGTGAGCCGCTACGGGCTGGTCGCGTTCGCAAGCTCTCTGGATCAGATCGGGCCGTTTGGACGCACGGTCGCCGATGCGGCGCTGCTGTTGAACGTCATCGCCGGCCACGATCCCAAAGACAGCACCAGCGTTCCGCTTCCCGTCCCCGATTATCTGGCCGATCTGGAAAGGCCGGTCGAAAACCTTCGCATTGGCATCGCGCGCGAATACGAGCACGCCGCCGGCGTCGATCCGCAGGTGCAGGCGGCAATCGCGGCGGCGAAGAAAAAATATCAGGATCTTGGCGCCGAGCTTGTCGATGTCTCGTTGCCGCACACCGAGTACGGCATCGCCGCCTACTACATCATTGCCCCCTGCGAAGCATCCAGTAATCTCGCCCGCTACGACGGCATTCATTTCGGCCATCGCACCCGCGAGCCTGTCACCGACATCATCGATCTGGTGAGCCGGTCCCGGGCCGAAGCCTTCGGGCCCGAAGTGCAGCGGCGCATCATGATCGGCACCTACGCCCTCAGTCACGGGTATTACGACGCCTTCTACGTCCGCGCCTTGAAGATTCGTTCCCTGATTCGCAAGGATTTCGACGAAGCGTTCGCAAAATGCGACGCGATCCTCTGCCCCACGAGTCCGACGCCCGCCTTCAAGGCGGGCGAAAAAACCGGCGATCCGCTGCAGATGTATCTCTGCGATGTCTTCACCGTCACCTGCAACATTGCCGGCATCGCGGGGCTCAGCATTCCCTGCGGTTTTACAAGCGCCGACAAGCCGCTCCCGATCGGACTGCAGCTTCTCGGCCCCGCTTTCAGCGAAGAAAAGTTGCTCCGCATCGCGAGAATGTACGAAGCCGCCACCGACTGGCACACCCGGCGCGCCTGATACAAATGCACTGCCCCCACGCATGGCGTTATACTGCCCATCAACGTCTTATCACCCCGGCGATAGGAGAGTTATCGCTCAACCTTTAACTGCAAGGGAATCCATGTCCAACCGCCATGAAGTCAATCGTCGTGATGTGCTTAAGTCGATCAGCGCCGGGGCCGCTGCTCTGGCAGTGTCGCCTTTCCTTGCCCGTGTGGCCCGGGGCGAGGATGCCGCGGCAGCGGGTTCGAAGAAGATCCTGTTCTTCACCAAATCGTCGGGTTTTCAGCACAGCGTGATCACGCGCAAGTCAGCCGACGAGTTGTCGTTTGCCGAGAAGCTGCTGACCGAATTCGGGGCGAAGAACGGTTTTGAGGTGACCTGCAGCAAGGACGGCTCGCTGTTCACCCCCGAGTATCTGGCGAAGTTCGACGGGATTGCATTCTATACCACCGGCGATCTCACCAAGGATTCGGACAAATACAAGATGGTTCCCAAGCTGGACGCGGACGGGAAGCCGGCAAAAGACGACAAGGGCAAGACGATCATGGAGAAGGGGGAATTGATCAGCAAAGAGCCCGGCATGGGCGACGCCGGCAAGGCTGCATTCCTCGACGCGATCAAAAACGGCAAGGGATTCATGGCGTTTCACAGCGCCAGCGACACGTTTCACGGCAAAGCCTACCCCCATAAAACCGGCGAGCTGCTCCGCGATGTCGGCAATGAAGGGAAGGACGACTTCGACCCGTACATTCGAATGCTCGGCGGCGAATTCATCATCCACGGTGCGCAGCAGCCATCGGTGCTGAAGGTGGTCGATCCCAAGTTTCCCGGCGCGGCGCCGTTGAACGACGCGAAGTTCCAGGAAGAGTGGTACTCGCTGAAAAACTTCGCGCCCGATCTGCACGTCATCATCACTCAGCAAACCGAAGGCATGCGGGGCCCGATGTACGAACGGCAGCCTTATCCGGAAACGTGGGCGCGGATGGAGGGAAAGGGAAGAGTCTTTTACACGTCAATGGGCCATCGTGAAGATGTCTGGGAGAAACCGGAGTTTCAGGGGCTGGCACTGGGCGCGATGCGCTGGATCACCGGCGAAGTTGACGTGGACGTGACGCCGAATATCAAGGAAGTTACGCCCGACGCCGATGCGAAGCAGTGGGGGGCCCAGGCGAAGAAATAAAGCCGCCGAGACGATCGGACCAATGTTGTTCGCATGGCCCCGGGTGATCGCCCGGGGCCGTTTTCTTGCGCCGATGTAAATCGCGACCAGGAGCACCCCGCTGCCGATTTCGTGGTGAGTCTGAACAGCGGCAATGGGAAGAAACGCCCTGCCACGGACGGAGCGGACTCTCCGTGTGTCAGGCGTTGCACGGGCGTCCCGCCCGTGTTAGCCCAAGTTACGCAGTAAACCGCGTTTTTGAAATGCGACGGCGGTTTTCGAACACTTTTTTTCACTACATCGCGCAGACTTCGGCGACGGACGCCGGGAGTTCAAGCCGTTCACGCCGCAGATGAGCAGCTCGCACGGGCGGGACGCCCGTCTCACGATGAAACTTTCAAATCGGCTGACACCGCACTCGATGGGGTCTTCCGGCGCGGCGTTTGCCTGAGAGTGGACGAGTCATCTCTTGCGAGGACAAACACAATGGGCAAGGGCGTCATGTTTCAGTACTTCGAGTGGAACTGCCGGAACGACGGCAGCCTTTGGCGGCAGCTTGCGGAGCAGGCCGGGGAGATCAAGCGGCTGGGCGCGACGGCGGTGTGGATGCCGCCGGCATATAAGGCGCTCGACGGGATCAATGACACCGGCTATGCCGTGTACGACCTTTACGACCTGGGCGAATTCGACCAGATGAAAAGCGTGCGGACCAAGTATGGGACGCGGGACGAATACCTGGCCGCGGTCCGCGCGGTGCAGGACGCCGGCATGGATGCCTACGCCGATATCGTGCTCGATCACCGGCTTGGCGGAGACGAAACCGAAGAGGTCGAAGTCGAGCAGGTCAACTGCGACGACCGCAATGTCGTCATCGGCGAGGCTTACAAGATTCGAGCCTGGTCTTACTACAAGTTTGTCGGCCGGGGCAACAAATATTCCGCGTTTCAATGGCACTGGCCGCATTTCACCGCGTTCGGCTGCGATGCAAACGTGAAGGATGACTGCGGAAAGATCTACCGCGTGAAAGGGAAAAGCTTCTCTGGCGAGGTCTGCTTCGAACATGGAAATTTCGATTACCTGATGGGAGCAGACGTCGATCTCTATCACCCCGACGTGCGCAAGGAGATGGCAGACTGGGGCCGATGGTATCTCGACACCACCAACGTCAACGGCTTTCGTCTGGACGCGGTGAAACACATGCCCGCCAGCTTTTTCAAGAGCTGGCTCGAAGAGATGCGCGCTCATCGCAAGGGCCGTGAGCTTTTTGCCGTGGGCGAGTATTGGTCGGGCAGCCTGGCGGAACTGCAAAAATACATAGATGTCACCGGCGGAACCATGCGCCTCTTCGACGTGCCGTTGCACTTTAAGCTGCATGAGGCGTCGAAGAAGGGTGCCGACTTCGATATGTCAAAGATCTTCGATGGCACGCTGGTCAAGGAAAATCCGCTGATGGCCGTCACATTTGTCGACAACCACGACAGTCAGCCGGGGCAATCACTGCAATCGTGGGTGGACGATTGGTTCAAGCCCCTCGCCTATGCGCTGGTGCTCCTCCGCGAGCACGGATACCCCTGCATCTTTTACGGCGACTATTTCGGAAATTCCGGCGACAATCAGGGGAAGAACAAATTGACAAGCCATCGCAAGATCATCGACCAGCTCCTCGACGCCCGGGCGAAGCGGGCGCATGGCGAGTTGCGCGACTATCTGGATCACCCGCAATGCATCGGCTGGACCTGGAGCGGCGACGCCGAGCATGCCGGCGGTCTTGCCGTCGTGACGAGCACCTCCGAAGCCGGCAATAAACACATGAAAGTCGGCGCCCCTGGAGCGACGTTTCGCGACCTGACCGGCAACTGGCCGGAGCCGATCACGATCGATGAGAACGGCGAAGCGGAGTTCCGCTGCAAAGCCGGCAGCGTCAGCGTGTGGGTTCCTTCGTGAATGGATTGCTGCGCATCAATAATTCGGCTTGATCAACGTTTCGTTGCCTCTTTTATTAGGTTCAATTCGGTTTGCCGGGCGGCTCGGGCACGTACACGCTGTAGGTTCCGTCGTCGGGCCGGCTCAATGATGGGGTGTATTGCATCGGAGTCATTTAGGCCAGCCTGCCGACCCGGATCACGCGCGGAATCCGGCCAAAAACTTGGGGGTCAGCGTGGAGGCATTTTGTGATAGGCTTAGCCGTCCGCACGGCACGCCGCGGATCAGCACCAGTCAAGAGGCAATGGGACGCGGTCCATTGCGGCCGCGCGGCTGGGGCGAGCGAGTGCCAGGCCGGAGAGTCACTGATGGCGGTCATTCACAACGAACAAAGCCTGCTGCAAGCGCTGAAGTGTGGCGAGGAGAAGGACTGGGAATTCAAGTCCGCCAAGGGTGGCCTGCCCGGCAGCATGTGGGAGACCTACAGTGCGATGGCCAACACGGATGGCGGGATCATCGTGCTGGGGGTCGATCAAAGGGGTAATTCATTCGTTGCGACCGGTCTGGATGACCCGGACAGGATGAAGAAGAACTTCTGGGACACCATCAATAATCGCGGGAAGGTGAGCCAGAACCTGCTTTCCGATGCCGATGCGGTTGTGATGGAAGTGGGCGGAACCAAATTGCTTGCGATTCGTGTGCCCCGGGCGAACCGACGCCAGCGCCCTATCTACGTGGGACAGAATCCGCTCGACGGGACGTACCGACGCAACTATGAGGGAGATTTCAAATGCAGACCAGAGGAAGTGGGCCGGATGTTGGCTGACCAGTCCGAGGACTCGCTGGATAGCCGCATTCTTGAACATTTCCGCCTCGAAGATTTGGACGCTGCCAGTGTGCAGCAATACCGGCAACGCCTTTCGGCCCGATCCCCTTCCCATCCTTGGCTGGCATTGGAGATAAATGCCGTTTCTCGAAAAGCTGGGAGCGTGGCGAGTGGATCGCCAGACGGCTACCGAAGGTCTGACCGTCGCTGGCTTGCTCATGTTCGGGAAGGATGAGGCAATCCGTGATCCGCTCGCGGTCCCCGACTTTCAGCTCGATTACCGTGAACGTATGGCTGATGACCCAGGCGTTCGGTGGACGGATCGATTGACCTTCGATGGAACATGGGTCTGCAATCTAATGCAGTTTTATCAGCGAGTCGTGGTGCGGCTGACATCCGATATCAAGATTCCGTTCCAACTCGAACCGGGGCTGGCACGCAAGGACGACACTGTGGTTCATGAAGCGATTCGTGAGGCTATGGCAAATGCGATGATTCACGCCGACTACCGGGGGCAAGGGGGCATTGTCATCGACAAATACAAGGATCGATTAGAGTTCTCGAATCCGGGCATGCTTTTGGTCGGGTTCGATCAACTTCTCAAGGGCGGAGTGAGCGAGTGTCGGAACAAGGTGCTCCAGACCATGTTTTCGCTTGCAGGTTACGGCGAACGAGCAGGTTCAGGCATCGACAAGATTCGACGTGGGTGGGCCTCGCAGAAGTGGCGGTCGCCGTCGATTCAGGAGACGGCTCGGCCGGATCGGGTGCGACTGATCATGCCGATGATAAGCTTTCTGCCCGATGAGTCGCTCCAACGTCTGAGGAAGCTATTCGGGCAGCGCATGGACGGACTGACCGCCCTTGAGAGTCAAGCTCTGGTCACGGCTGAGATTGAAGGCAAAGTGACTAATGGTCGCTTGCAAGAGGTCTGTACAGATCACCCCGCCGACTTGAGCAGGACACTGCAGGGGTTGGTTGCAAACAGCTTTTTAGAGCAAGTTGGCAAGGGGCGTTGGTGCGAGTACCGACTGCCGCAGATCCTTCTTGAGACGCAGCGGCCTCGGATCGAAGAGCCGAGCTTCCTGTTCAACGATGTAGGCTCCAGGAGCAATGACGTAGGCCTGTCGAGCAATGACGCAGGCTGCACGTCAGATGATGCAAGTGGTGTGATGAAGGGCGTAACTAAACACGTGCCTAATGCCGAGCCGCTTATTGCCATCGCTCAACCCGCTCGGGAGAAGGCAAAGTTGCCGCCCGAGCAGATGGAGGACTTGATTATCGCTCTTTGTCAAGATCGCTTTCTTACCGCCTCGGAGCTAGCGCAATTGCTGAAGAGAGGGCCGGGTACGACAAGGCGATATCTTACGCCGTTGGTCAAACGGCAAGCAGTGCGGATGAGGTACCCTGACGACCCAAGCCACCCCGAGCAGGCGTACACGTCGGTGCTGGGACAGCGCAAATGAGCGAATTGCTGCGATCGGGATTATTTGCTTTTGATCAATCGCTACTAGGGTTCCAGCGCCGCTTCGGGTCATCGAGGGACCGCCAGAATCGGAAGCAGAGCCCAGTCGGATCTTTCACATAGATAGTCGAGGCGCTTGGCGAGCATGTTGCGCCGGGTGAACTACAGCGGTCAGACGCACGCCACTGCTATTTCCCTACCCCCCCAGGCTGCAGAATCACCGCCCCCAGCGGCGGGAGCGTCAGCGTCAGCGACTTGGGCCATTTGTGGTAGGGCATCGGGGAGGCTTCGATTTCGCCGAGGTTTCCCTGGCCGCTGCCCCAGTAGATTTTGGCATCGCTGTTCAATAGCTCGCGCCAAGTCCCGCCGAAGGGCAGGCCGACGCGGTAGTTCTGCCGGGGCACGGGAGTGTAGTTGATCGCGATCAGAACGACGTCTTTGGCGGTTGCGCCGAGGCGGAGGAAGGCGATCGTGCTCTGGGCGCCGTCGTCGGGATTCAACCAGTCGAAACCCGATGATTGGCAATCGCCCTGGTGCAGCGCGGGCTGCTGCCGATAGAGACGATTTAAGTCGTCGACGAGCTTTTGAACTCCGCGGTGCGACGGCCAGTCGAGCAGGTTCCAGTCGAGACTGGCGTCGTGGTTCCATTCCGCCCATTGGCCGAGCTCGCAACCCATGAATAGCAACTTCTTGCCGGGCTGGGTGAATTGATTCACCAGCAACAGCCGAAGATTGGCAAATTTCTGCCAAACATCGCCGGGCATGCGGCCCAGCAACGAGCTCTTGCCGTGAACCACCTCATCGTGCGAGAGCGGCAGAAGATACTTCTCGGCAAATTGATAGACGCTGCGGAAGGTCAGATCGCCGTGATGGTATTTTCGATAGATCGGATCGTTCTTGAAATAACGCAGCGTGTCGTTCATCCATCCCATGTCCCATTTGAGCGAAAATCCAAGCCCGCCGTCGCTGACCGGCGCGGTGACTTTGGGCCAGGCGGTGGATTCCTCCGCGATAGTCAGCACGTCGGGGAAGACGGCAGACACTTCGCGATTGAACTGCTGAAGGAACGCAACGGCCTCGAGGTTTTCTCTTCCGCCCAGGGCATTGGGAATCCATTCGCCGGGCCGACGTCCATAATCCAGATACAGCATCGACGCGACGGCGTCGACGCGCAGCCCATCAACGTGATATTTCTCCAGCCAGAAGAGCGCGCTGGAAAGCAGAAACGCCCGCACCTCATGGCGGCCGTAGTTGAAGATGGCGGTTTTCCAGTCGGGGTGAAATCCCTGCCGCTGGTCCTGGTGCTCGAAGAGATGGGTGCCGTCGAAGAACGCCAGGCCGTGCTGGTCTTCGGGGAAGTGGGAGGGGACCCAGTCGAGAATCACGCCGATGCCGCGCTGGTGCAGATAGTCAATGAGGAACATCAGGTCCTGAGGCGATCCATATCGGCTGGTGGGCGCGAAGTAGCCGGTGGTCTGGTATCCCCATGAACCGTAAAACGGGTGTTCCGTGACCGGCATGAATTCGACATGCGTGAAGCCGCGATCGATCAGATAGTCAGCCAGCTTCGGCGCCAGCTCGCGATAGGTTGGCCAGCGGTTCTCCTCCTCGGGAACACGGATCCATGAGCCAAGATGCACTTCATAAACGCTGATTGGATCATTAGGCTTCTGCCGCGCGCCGCGGCCGCTCATCCATTGCTGATCCTGCCATTCGTAGTCGAGCCGGCGCACAATCGATTCTTTTCGCGGCGCCGGCGCATGCTGGAAACCAAACGGATCGACCTTGTCGACTTCGTACCCGTTCACTTTTGAGACGATGTGAAACTTATACAACGACCCGATGCGAGCATCGGGGACGGATGCCTCCCACACGCCCGATGAGCCGACCAACTGCATCGGATTTCGACGTTGATCCCAGTCATTAAAGTCGCCGATGACTGCAACGCGATCCGCATTGGGCGCCCAGAGCGCAAAATGGACGCCGCCGCTCGGCAGACAATGCGCTCCCAGCTTTTCATACAGCCGTCTGTGCGTGCCTTCATTGAAGAAGTAAATGTCCTGATCGCCAAGCTCGGCCGGCGGGCATTCGCCGGATTGCGAGACAACTTTCATTTGCGTGGGCTCGACCGACGCGCTCATGGCTTTCCATCCTTAATGATGTCCACAATTGCCCGCAATGGAATCTCCACCCAATCTGGTCGTGAATTGAGCTCGTAGCTCACCTCGTAGAGCGCTTTTTCCAGCACCCAGCATCGCAGCACCAGTTCCGTCTCGGCCAGATTCTCCCAGACCAGATCCTCGCGCAGCTCGCGCAGCCGGACGGTATAGGCGCGGACAAATTCGCGGCTCAGCCACCCGGACCAGAGCTTGGCGCCGGGCACATCGCGTTCGCTGCTGCCGGTTTCTGGGGGGAGCAGCTTTCGGTGCAGACGCAATGCCGTCCAGGAGGCATAGTCGAAGCTTCGGACCATGCCTGCGACGTCGCGCATGGGCGATCGCTTGAGCCGGCGCTCGCCCACCGAGCGCAGCGGTTCGCCTTCAAAATCGATGATGATGAAGTCCTTGCCCGTCCATAGAACTTGGCCGAGGTGATAATCTCCGTGAATGCGGATGCGCGGCACGCCGACCGGCAGGCTCGTCAGTTTGCGGAACATCTCAAGGACGGCGCGATCGTTCGCCAGGAGCCACCGGCCCATTTCGCTCGCTTCACCGGTCAAGGTTGACACACGTTGCGACAGCGCCTGCATCGCCGACCGCGTCGTGTTTCGCATCGATTGGAAAAGAAGGCGCTGATAGTTGACGCTGTATGGCTCGGGCGCAAAGGCGGGATCGAGATGATCATCGGCCAGCGCCGCATGCATCTCGGCGGTGCGCTGCCCCAGGAGTCGCACGAGTCCGAGCGGAGCGCCGATGACGGATTGGACGGCGGGCGGAACTTCCGTTCCATCGCCCGCGCATCCTCCATCCGCAGGCGTGCAGAGTGCGCTCATCTGCTCGGCGGTCAGCGCGCCCAGCGCCTCGAAATCGCGCTGTGCGTGATCGACAAACGTATGCCAGGCATCGCCCTGGTTGGCGACGAAGGTCAGCACCAGCCCGAGCGTCTGGGGAGTGATGCTGCCGCGGACACCCTGCAGCTCGATTGCTGCCGCCAGCGGCGCGGTGTTGGCGAAGTGCGCTTTGGAGGTGAGGTGCTCACCGATTTCCAGCTCCGGGTTCATCCCCTCCCCGAGCCGGCGGTACAGCTTGAAGATCAATTGATCGCCGAAGACCACATTGCTGTTGCTCTGTTCGACCTTCGGCATTACTGCGGGAATCGTCGCCAGATCGGGCAGCGGGATGGCACTGGTGCCGATCCGGCGCCCGGCCAGGCGAATACCTGAACTGAGAATCTCGCGTCCTTCCATCGCCATCCGCAGCAACAGCCGCGCAAATCGAGATCAGCCATTCCATCGGCGACGATCCATCGCTTGCGCGCCACGTCCATAACCTGCAGGAAGGCGCTTGGCTCCAGGCTGGCAGATGCATCGGCCTGGATCGACAGGGGCAGCGCGTAGATTTCCGGTTCGCCCTCCGCGAACTCCACGCTGATCACGAATATCGACTTCTGCGGCGCAATCGGCAGACGCCCGACAATCCGGGTGGCACGAATGGACTTGGCTTTTGAAACAAACCACCGCCGTTTCGGCAGCAGCAGTGGCAATCGCGCTTCGATCGCGCGGTCCAGCGCGCCGGAGTTGAGGCCGAGCTCTCCGCTGATGTCGATGCTCGCGGGCGGCAGCGCCGCCGCGTCGGCCACCGTGCTTTCAGCCCGCTTGAGCATGAACCAGTAGAACGCGTGCGAGCCGACCGAAAGCGAATAATGACCGCTTTCGCCCACCGCCGGGAAGTGAACGTTTCCGAACATCTCCACGGGCACTCCGCCGCGATATTCCGACAAATCGAGGTCCACCGGTTGTGCAAAGCGCGACAGATTCACGACCACGAGAATATGTTCCCGGTCGTTGCGCCGGATAAAGGCGAGGACTTTCGTGTTGGAGGGGTTCAGGAACTTGATCTCGCCATCGCCAAAAACCGGATGGTGATTGCGCAACGCGATGAGGCGTTTCATCCACCAGAGCAATGACGAAGAGTTCGACGATTGGGCTTCGACGTTGATCGTTTCGTAGTGATATTCCGGATCGATCACGACCGGCAGAAACAGCCGCTGCGGATTGGCCCGCGAGAAGCCCGCGTTGCGATCGGAGCTCCACTGCATCGGCGTTCGCACACCATTGCGATCGCCAAGAAAGATGTTGTCTCCCATGCCGATTTCGTCGCCGTAATAGATCACGGGCGTTCCCGGCATGGAGAACAGCAGCGCGTTCATCAACTCGATTTTCCGCCGATTATTGTCCAGGAGCGGAGCCAGCCGGCGGCGAATTCCGAGGTTGATTCTGGCGGCGGGGTCGGACGCGTAGACGCGCCACATGTAGTCGCGCTCCTCGTCGGTCACCATCTCCAGCGTGAGCTCGTCATGATTGCGCAGAAACATCGCCCATTGGGCGGTGGCGGGAATCGGGGGTGTTTGCTCGAGAATATCGATAATCGGATAGCGCTCTTCCATCCGCAGCGACATGAACAGCCGGGGCATGAGGGGAAAGTGGAAGTTCATGTGGCATTCGTCGCCGTCGCCCGCGCCAAAGTATGCCGACGCCTCATCAGGCCATTGATTCGCTTCCGCCAGCAGCACGCGTCCAGGCCAATGCGTGTCGACGTGCTTGCGGAGCATGCGGAGATACGCGTGGGTCTCGGCAAGATTTTCGCAACTGGTCCCCTCTCGTTCATACAGGTAGGGAATCGCATCGAGCCGGACGCCATCGACCCCCGCCGCCATCCAGAAATCACAGACGTCGAGCACCGCGGCATGCACTGCCGGGTTATCGAAGTTCAGATCTGGTTGATGATTAAAAAAACGGTGCCAGTAATACTGCCCCGCCACGTGGTCGAATGACCAGTTGCTCGGCTCGAAATCCTTGAAAATGATCCGCACGCCCGCATATTTTTCGGGAGTGTCGCTCCAGACGTAGAAGGCCCGCTCCGGACTTCCCTTTGGGGCCCGCCGGGCGCGTTGAAACCATGGATGCTGGTCGGAAGTGTGATTGATCACCAGTTCGGTGATCACGCGAATTTGCCGGCGATGGGCTTCGGCGATGAAACGGCGCACATCGTCGATCGAGCCGTACATCGGGTTGACCGTGGTGTAGTCGGCGATGTCGTACCCGTCGTCTTTGAGCGGCGACGGATAAAACGGAAGCAGCCAGATCGCGGTGATACCCAGATCCTGCAGGTAGTCGAGCTTCGAGATCAGCCCGGCAAAGTCGCCGATTCCGTCGCCGTTGCTGTCGCTGAAAGAGCGGACGTGCATCTGATAGATGATCGCGTTGCGATACCAGAGCACGGTGCCGACCGCGGGGGCCGCCGGTTGATCCAACAGTTGTGAGGGTGCCTCGGTCATGCGTGCTCGCGATCGCCGGGTTCAGGTGAAATAGTCGAAGTCATGTTCGGTTCGGGCGTAGCGTCGAATGGCAAAGACGTGGGCCGGATTGACGCCGGGCTCGAGCTTCACGATTCCCCATTCGCCTTGCCAGCGATAGCGGGCGCCAGTCAGCAGATCGTGAACCTGGTAGGCCTGACCGGCTGTGAGATTCAACGCGGTGAGATTGAGTTTGATGTTGGCCCAGTGCGTATGAAACGGATCGGTGTTGACCATGACCAGAATCACATTGTCCCCGTGCGCCTTGCTGTAGCAGACCACGGAGGAATTGTCCGGATCGTGAAACTCCAGGCCGCGATCGTGTTGCAGCGCGACATTGTCCCGACGGATCCGGTTCAACCGAGCCAGCAGGTCGGCCAGCGAATCGGGGCGGTCCAGGTCCCAATGGCGGGCCTCATACTTTTCGGAGTCGAGATACTCTTCGCCGCCGGGCTTCAACGGCCGGCCCTCCATCAGCTCAAACACCGGCCCGTAAACTCCGTAGGAGGCCGACAGCGTCGCCGCCAGCACCACCCGCACGATGTAGGCGGCCCGCGCGCCGGACTGCAGATACTCCGGCAGAATATCAGGCGTGTTGGGCCACGCGTTGGGCCGGAAAAAATCGACCATCGGCGGCGTGGTCAATTCGGTGTAATACTTGCGGATGTTCCACGGATCGTTCCGCCAGGTGAAATAAGTATACGACTGCGTGAACCCGAGCTTCGCGAGGCGATTCATGACCTTGGGACGGGTAAACGCCTCGGCAAGGAAGATGACATCCGGGTCGCGCCGTTTCACTTCCGCGATGAGCCATTCCCAAAACGGGAAAGGCTTGGTGTGGGGATTATCGACGCGGAAGGTGCGGATGCCGTGACCGTGCCAGAAGAGGACGACGCGAAGCAGTTCATTCCAAAGCCCGACCCAGTCGTCGCATTCGAAGTCGAACGGATAAATGTCCTGATATTTCTTGGGCGGGTTTTCCGCGTATTGAATCGTGCCGTCCGGGCGGTGCAGAAACCAGTCCGGATGCTCGCGCACATAAGGGTGGTCGGGCGAACACTGGAACGCGATATCCATCGCGATATCCATGCCGCGCTGCGAAGCGGACTTCACCAGGAGATCGAAATCGTCAAGCGTGCCCAGTCGCGGATCGATGGCGTCGTGCCCGCCTGCGGCTCCTCCGATCGCCCAGGGGCTCCCCACGTCGCCCGGCCTGGCTGCGGGGGAATTATTTCGGCCTTTGCGGAAGGTATCTCCAATCGGATGGATCGGCGGAAGGTACAGCACGTCAAATCCCATCGCGCCAATGACATCCAGCCGTTTCTCCACGTCTTGCAACGTTCCCGGCTTCGAAGCATCTGTCGACGCTGAGCGGGGAAATAATTCATACCAACTGCTGAATCGCCCGCGGACAGGATCAACGACGATCTTTGATCCTGGTTGCACTGCGACGAAAGGCCGCGGTGCATGTTCACGCATGAGGTTCGTGAGTTCTGCGCCGACTGCGGCTTCGATCGCCTCGCCTCGCCGGTTAGACAGCAAAAAAGTGGCAAACGCGTGCAGGCGGCGTGCGGCCTCGCCGTCGCAGGCAACAGCCGCCTCCTTGACGAGCTGCGCGCCGACAGCCAGATCAATGTCCTGCACTTCGTCGGCGGTGATCCGCTTTTTCAGATCGCGCTGCCAGGTGCCAAAATGGTCGACCCATGAAGCGACCGAAAACTCATGCACTCCGCTCGCATACACCTCAAACTCGCCGACCCATCGGTCATTGAGCAGCGGCGTCATTTCAACCTGACGCCACTCACCGGCGTTCTCCGCCCGGTGCTGAATGACAACGCGGATTTGCGTATGCCCGTCGGCAAAGGCGTCGGCAAAAACGCGGACTGTCTCGCCAACCGAGCTCTTGGCGGCGAAGCGCCCACCATCTACTGACGGCGCAATATTCTCGATCACAGCACGGCAGCGGCCAGTTGGGGGCATATTTCCCATCTGCCGATCGGATCGACGAGTTACCGGGGCCGCTGAACCACTGATCATCGGATCACAATAAACGTTGGTGGCGCGGTTTGGGGAACGCCAAAAATCTTCGCGCAGGCACGATTTTTGTGCGCAGTCACCGCGAATGTGAACCGCTAAGGTCCGACTTGAGCAGTTCTCGTTCAATTTGGCGATTGACGCTCGTACCCGCGGATGTACATCCGCGGCTTTTCTCCGCGGAGCCGCTGTTTTCGGCCCAAGCTGCCAGCAATAAGGAATTCTGCATGAAAGTACTCCCTGGCCGACCATATCCTCTGGGCGCGACCTTCGACGGTGCCGGGGTCAACTTTGCCCTTTTTTCGGAGCATGCGACCAAAGTCGAACTATGTTTGTTTGACAACGCGGAAGCGACGCAGCACAGCCAAAGCATCGTGTTGCCGGAACAAACCGACATGATCTGGCACGGTTATCTCCCGTCGGTCGACCCCGGACAACTGTACGGCTACCGCGTCCACGGCCCCTACGAGCCGGAGAAGGGCCATCGTTTCAACCACAATAAGGTCCTGCTCGACCCCTATGCGAAGGCCATTGGTCGGTCTGCCAAGTGGGATGACTCGCTCTTTGGATACAAAGTCGGGACGGATGATCTGACCTTTGACGACCGGGACGATGCCGCGTTTTGCCCGCTGGGGGCCACGATCGACACGGCGTTCACGTGGGGCGACGATCGGCGTCCCAATACCCCCTGGCACAAAACGTTGATTTACGAGGCCCACGTGAAGGGGCTGAGCATGCTCCATCCGGAGGTGGAGGAGGATCGCCGCGGCACTTACAGCGGGGTGATGTCGGAGCCGGTGATCGCGCACCTAAAGAAATTGGGCGTCACCGCGATTGAGCTGCTGCCAGTCCATGCCCATATGGACGACCGGAACCTCCTGGAGAAGAACCTCACCAACTACTGGGGCTATAACACCCTGAACTACTTTGCTCCGCACCGCGAATACTCTTCGCGCATCACCGCGCACGAATCGGTCCGCGAGTTCAAGACCATGGTCCGCACGTTGCACGCGGCCGGTATCGAAGTGATCCTCGACGTGGTCTACAACCACACCTGCGAAGGGAATCACCTGGGGCCAACCCTCTCTTTCCGCGGAATCGACAACTTCAACTATTACCGGCTTTCCCCTGAGTCCGCGCGATACAACATGGATTTCACCGGTTGCGGCAACACGCTGAACATGATCCAGCCGCGCGTGTTGCAATTGATCATGGACAGCCTGCGCTATTGGGTGCTCGAAATGCACGTGGACGGCTTCCGCTTCGATCTTGCGTCGACGCTCGCCCGCGAATTGCACGGGGTGAACAAGCTCAGCGCGTTCCTCGACATCATCCATCAGGATCCGATTCTGTCGCAGGTAAAGCTCATCGCCGAGCCATGGGATGTCGGGCCCGGCGGGTATCAGGTGGGAAATTTTCCGGTGCTCTGGACCGAATGGAACGGCTTGTATCGCGACAACGTCCGCCGATTCTGGAAAGGAGATGGCGGCCTCGTCCGCGATCTGGCGACACGCCTGGCCGGCAGCAGCGACCTCTATGAGGCCAACGGACGAAAGCCGTATGCGAGCATCAATTTCCTCACCGCGCACGACGGATTTTCGCTGCAGGATCTCGTCAGCTATGAGAAGAAGCACAACGAGGCCAACGGCGAAGACAACCGCGACGGCTCCGACTCCAACGACTCATGGAACTGCGGAGTCGAAGGGCCGACGGATGATCCGGGTATTATCGCCCTGCGGGAGCGGCAGAAGCGAAATCTGATCGCGACCCTGATGTTTTCGCAAGGCGTCCCGATGATCCTCGGCGGCGACGAGCTGAGTCACACTAAAAAAGGGAATAACAACACGTTTTGCCAGGATAATGAGCTGACGTGGCTCAACTGGAAGCTCGACGATCGGCAGAAGGCGTTCTTCGATTTTGTGTGCCGATGCACGTGCATCTGGGCGGAGCAGCCGACGCTGCAGAGGCGAAAGTTTTTCCTCGGCAGGGCGATTCGCGGGGAGGGAATCAAGGACATCTCCTTCTTCGAGCCGGGCGGCGGCGAGATGAGCGATGAGCATTGGTCGGCGCCGTTCGTTCAATCCCTGGGTGTGCGTCTGGCGGGCGACATGCTCATCGACGTGGACGAAAAAGGGAACCCAATCAAGGGCGATACCCTCCTGCTTCTGCTTAACGCCCATTGGGAGCAATTGGATTTCAAGCTTCCCGAAACCACTGGCGGCGATGTCTGGCAGACACTCATCGATACTGCCGAGCCCGATCGGCCGCCGATCGAGAAGATCCGGCAGGGCGGCACGAAGTTCCCTCTCTATGGGAGATCGGTCGCGCTGCTCAGAACCGTCCGTCCGGAAGAAGCGACCGATACGATGTCGTCCACGCAGATCGATACCCTCCGGCATGAAGCGAATCGTCCCGTGCCGTCGCCGACGGCGCCTCACAAGGAGCCGCTGGTTCCATAGAGTAGGAGAAAGACGTGACATCGCGCGGAGCTACTGAAACTCGACCCGCCAGCGTGGAAGGAACTTCTCAGCCGCGCCGTCGGCTGCCCGTGGGCGCCGAACCGCAAGGCGCCAGCGGCACCCACTTCCGGGTCTGGTCGCCAAAACGTTCAAAGGTGGAAGTGGTCCTCGAAGGCCCGGCCAAAGCCTCACTCGAGCTTCAGCGAGACAAGGATGGCTACTTTTCCGGCTTCTCGCCCGACGCCCACGCCGGGACGCTCTACCGGTTTCGCCTGGATGGTAATAAGGCGCTGTTTCCCGATCCCATCTCTCGATTCCAGCCGCAAGGCCCGCACGGGCCGTCTCGGGTGATTGATCCCTCCGCGTTTCGCTGGACGGACGAGAGCTGGAAGGGCGTTCCCGCACATGGGCAGGTTTTGTATGAAATGCACATTGGCACCTTCACTCAGGAAGGAACCTGGGAAGCCGCCGCCCGGGAACTGGAGGAGCTTCACAGTGCGGGGATCACCTGCCTGGAGGTGATGCCGGTGAACGAATTCGTCGGCAGGTATGGATGGGGCTACGACGGCGTCGATCTGTTTGCCCCGTTCCATCAATATGGCTCGCCGGATGATTTTCGGCGATTCGTCGATCGCGCTCATGCAGTGGGTCTGGGTGTGATTCTCGATCTGGTCTACAACCATTTCGGGCCCGACGGGAACTACCTTCGCGAGTTTGCCGAGAACTATTTCAACGCCGAACATCAGACCGACTGGGGTGAAGCGATCAACTATGACGGGCACGACGACAAGCCCGTTCGCGAATTTTTTGTCACCAACGCGGTCTACTGGATCACCGAGTTTCACCTCGATGGATTTCGCTTCGACGCCACGCAGGCGATTGTCGACACTTCGCCCGAGCATATTCTTGCTGAAATCAACCGGGCGGTGCGCAAAGCCGCGGGGGGGCGATCCCTCTATATCACCAACGAGAATGAGCCGCAGCACACCCGCCTGGTACGATCTGCCGAGGCCGGGGGATATGGAATGGACTCGCTGTGGAATGACGATTTTCACCACAGTGCGCTGGTTGCCCTGTCGGGTCACTCTGAGGCCTATTACATGGATCATCCTGGGACGGCCCAGGAATTTATTTCCGCGGCCAAGTGGGGTTACCTCTACCAGGGCCAGCGGTACGCGTTCCAAAAGCGTCGGCGCGGATCGCCCGCGCTCGACTTGCCGCCGACGGCGTTCGTACACTTCCTGCAGAATCACGACCAGGTCGCCAACAGCGGCCGGGGTTATCGCGTTCATCAGATCTCGTCCCCTGGACAAATGAAGGCAATGACCGCCCTGTGGCTGCTGATGCCGCAGACGCCAATGTTATTTCAGGGGCAGGAGTTTGCGGCATCCAGCCCGTTTCTCTACTTCGCCGATCACAATCCCGAGCTGTCCAAATTGATTTGCGCCGGCCGTGCCAGGGAACTCAGCGCGTTTCCAAGCGTGGCGTCGACGGAGATGCAGGCATGTCTCCACGATCCCAGCGACGAGCAGACGTTCCTCCGCTGCAAGCTGGATCTGTCGGAGCGGCACAAGCCGATGCATGCGGAAGTCTACCAGTTGCACAAGGATCTGCTGAAGCTGCGCAGATCCGAGGAAGTGTTTCGTCGCGTGCAAAAGCGCGGCGATATCGATGGCGCCGTGCTTGGGCCGGGAGCATTGCTCCTCCGCTACTTCGCGCACGATGGTAACGACTGGCTGGTGGTCACCAACCTCGAGCGCGACCTTCCCTTGTTGGTCGCGCCAGAACCTCTGCTCGCTCCGCCGCGCGGAAAACGATGGCAAAAGGTGCTCTCGACGGAAGACCCCGAATACGGCGGCTCCGGTACCGCGCCGCTCGACACCGAGCAGGAAGGCTGGCACATCCCCGGCCGCTGCACTGTTGTCCTGAAGCCTGTCGACGAAAACGAAGGAAAAATCTCCACCCGAATCAAGGCTGCCGGGTCCGCGCAGGAAGCCAAGAAGAAAGAAAAGAGCACGGCCGAGGGCAAAAAATGACGGCACGCTGCACCCGTGCCATTGAGCGGTTCGCCTGTCCCCTCCCTCGGAGTAGCAGGGGAGGGTTCAGGTGGAGTCGATGCGCGAGTCTAAGCGAACATCCCGCATTTCCTTTGTGTTTTTTGTGTTTTTGTGGCCATTCTTTTTCTCTCGTCCGTATTTTCGGCGCAGTACCGGGCGAGGGTGAACATGCCGCCCGCAACGCTCGGAACATTTCACGGGACGAGAGATGATGCCAGACCCAAAGAACATTGATGAGCTGCTCCGCGCCGCGGTCGAGCGAGCGCGATCCACCCGTGTCCTTCCGGAATCAACCTACCGGCTCCAGTTTCACGCGGGCTTCAAATTCGCCGATGCGACCGCGATCATTCCATATCTTTCGAAGCTGGGAATTACCCACGTCTACGCTTCGCCTTATCTCAAGGCAGCACCGGGAAGCACCCACGGATACGATGTCATCGATCATTGCCAGTTGAATCCAGAACTGGGCACGACGGCCGATTACCATGCTTTCCTGGCCGCGCTCAGCCAGCACGGACTCGGACATATCGTCGACATGGTCCCCAACCATGTCGGCATCGCGACCAATGAAAACGTGTGGTGGAACGACGTCCTCGAAAACGGCCAAGCATCCATCTACGCGAAATATTTCGATATCAATTGGGAAGGCTCGCCGCAAACCGATCTGAAGGGAAGAGTTCTTCTCGCGACGCTTGGGTCGACCTATGGCGACGAGTTGGAACAGGGGAACCTGCGTCTTCTCTTCGACAACGCCGCGTTTGTGGCCGCGTATCACGATCGCCGGTTTCCGCTCTCCCCGCGCACATGGCCGAGGATCCTTGGAGGTGACGTCGGTTCCATCAATGTGAGCGAATCCGCGCTCGCGGAATTCCGTTCAATTGTTCATGCCTGTGAGCAGCTTCCCGATCGCTGCGAGGGTTCCGCGGGCGCGGTCGAGCGCCACCGAGCCAAAGAAGAACTCAAGCGCCGGCTCTCAAAGCTGACAGCCGAAAACGAGGCGATTCGAAGTTTCATGGCGAAGAACGTGGACGCATTCAACGGCACTCCCGGCGTGCCGCGAAGCTTCGACCAGCTGGATGATCTGCTTCGACATCAGTGTTTCCGCCTTGCCTCGTGGAAAACCGCGCCGGACGAAATCAACTACCGCCGCTTCTTTGACGTGAACGACCTGGCCGCCCTGGCCATGGAACGACTGGAAGTGTTTGAGGCGACACATGGTTTTATTCTCGGCCTGCTCGCGAAACATCACATCGCCGGCCTGCGGATCGATCACCCCGACGGGCTGTACGATCCGCGCACCTACTTCCGGCGTCTGCAGACGCATTACCTGCTGGCAGTCGCCAGAGAGATCGCGGCGGCCTCGATACCGCTTTCTCCCGCCGCAGGTACTGCGGCCTTCCGCTCTGAGGCTCAGGCTCGAAGAGGGGAGGGCAGGGATGAGGGCAGCGTCGCGTTGGATGGCGGACTAGCGCCGGACGCGCATTCTGCAATCGCGACTCGCCCCTACCCTAACCCTCCCCCGGAGTACCAGGGGAGGGGACAAGACGATTCCCCTAACGTGCCGCGTCTGCTCGATTCCCAATGGAACGAGCTAGAGCCGCTTCTGCTCGATCGGATCAATCTGCTCGTCGGTGAATCGAGCCACACCGAAGAAGCGCCGCCTCTTCCCTCCTCCCCTGGTATTCCGGGGGAGGATCGAGGTGGGGGCCGGGTTCGGACTGGCACGCCGCTTCCAACCTCAGCCCCCACCCGAGCCCTCCCACCGAGTACCATGGCAGAAGAAAAGAGTGCTTCCTTTCTCGACGCCGACAACACGCCAGACCTTTATATCCTGGCGGAAAAGATCCTCGCTCTCGATGAATCGATCCCGGATACCTGGCCGATCCATGGCACCAGCGGATATGACTTCCTGAACATGACCAACGGGCTGTTCGTGGATGCCGACTCTGCCGGCGCATTCGATCAGCTCTATCGCGAGTGGACCGGCATCGACGCCGCCTGCGCCGATCTGGTGTATGAAAAAAAGAAGCTGATTCTGGAAATCAGCCTGGCCAGTGAAGTCAACATGCTGGCCGCGGAATTGAAGCGAATTGCCGAGCGAAGCCGCTACGGGATCGATTTCTCTTTCCACGGATTGTCTGCCGCCCTGAAGGAGGTGGTTGCCTGTTTCCCGGTCTATCGTTCGTACATCGATGATCGCGGGGCATCGGCCGCTGACATTCGATATATCGAGCAAGCCACCGCCAGCGCCGTTGCACGCAACCCAAAAACCGCGCCAGCGGTCTTCCATTTTATCCGCGACACGCTGCTGCTTCAGCCGGGCGAAAACGTGAGTGACGACCGGTTGAAACACGCCCGGCATTTTGCCGGGAAGTTCCAGCAGCTCACTTCCCCGGTGATGGCAAAAGGCGTCGAAGATACCGCCTTCTACGTTTACAACCGCCTGTTGTCGCTCAACGAAGTGGGTGGCGAACCGTCGCGGTTTGGCGTCTCTCCGCAGCAACTGCACGAATTCTTCACGGAACGCCAGCACCGCTGGCCGCATTCCATGTCGACGCTCTCCACGCACGACACCAAACGCAGCGAAGACGTTCGCGCGCGCCTGAACGTGCTGTCGGAAATGCCCGAGGAATGGCACAGCCGCCTGCGGCGGTGGGGGGGCCTCAATGCCCGGCACCGCGCCACGCTCGAAGGCGTCCAAGTGCCCGATCGCAACGAAGAATATGCGCTCTATCAAACGCTGCTGGGCGCATGGCCGGCCGATTCGCGGGAACTCGGATCCTTTAAAGAGCGAGTCCAGGCCTGCATGCTGAAATCAATGCGTGAGGCCAAAGTCTTCACGAGCTGGATCGATCCAAATCTCAAACGCGAAGCGGCGGTGAACAGCTTCATTGAAACGATTCTGGATGAATCCCGGTCGGGCGAGTTCCTCGCGGATTTCCGGAGCTTTCAGAAAACGGTCAGCGAAAACGGAGTCATCAATTCTCTGTCGCAGACGCTCATCAAGCTCACGGCGCCAGGCGTCCCTGACACGTATCAGGGCAACGAGCTTCTGGATTTCAGCCTGGTGGATCCTGACAACCGCCGGCCGGTGGACTTCGCCCGCCGGCAGCGCGTCGTCAAAGAGCTGTACCATTCGCAGGCCGAGCCGCCTGACGTCAAACATTTAGCCCAATCGGATCCTGGCCGGCTGAAACTGCACGTTCACCGGACCGCTCTGGAGCTTCGCAAGCAATACGGCAATCTCTTCACCGTCGGTGAGTATCTACCTCTTCAGGTAAGCGGAACCATGTCCGCGCATCTCTTCGCCTTCGCCCGCTCTGACGGAGAACGCGTCGCCATCATCGCGGTACCGCGGCTGGTTTCCGGTCTGGGCGGCACGTCGGACAAATCGGGCGCGGAAAGTCCGTGGGGCGACACATTTCTCGAACTGCCGGCAATCGCGATGCGCCGCGCCTTTCGCAATGCCCTGACAAACGCTCCCGTACAGTGGTCAGAACAAGTCCTGCTTGCCGCGAATTTGTTTAAGGACTGCCCGGTCGCCCTCTTGATCGCCGAATAAACGCGAGCGTTCTCAAGATTAGGCGAGCTCAACTGTGTTTGCCTCTTCGCTGGCATTTCGTTTGATGTCTGTTGAGCATGCTTCAATTAAACCCTCCGCTTGCGCGGATTGTCGTGGGCGGGGCAGGCTGGCGCGGGCCGACCGGAAAAGGTGTCGCAAATCTGGTGGAACCAGGCCATCGTGACGACGACATCGTTTGGATCATCGATATGGATGAAACGGGGCAAACGTGGTGCGTGCCGAACCGTTTCGTGCGCGCGCCGAATAACATCACCTACGGCAGAACCACCGAGCGGCTGCCTCCGCGGACCGAAAATGCGACGAACGGTCATGGGCGGTTGTCGGGAATGTGAAATCATCACCATGTGGTGTGAAGAGATCCGGACCATCCGCCCGCGATCCATTGTCCCCCGTCGATCGGACCTTGGCGATCGGTTACGCGGATCTGGAACGCTCGCTACACAGTTCAGTAGCAAAATCCTTGCGCAGCTTAGCAAGGAGCGCGTGTCCCACCGCGATCGCGCACTGTTGAACCTCGAGAATCGAAGCCCCGTGTCGATCCGCCGCAAGCCGGCAATCTTCGTATTCCGGCGAAACGCCGATTGGCTCGTCGCCGATCCACTTCACCTTCACATGCAGTTCACCGAACGGCGTAGTGACCTCGCGAATTTCGCGCCGGGCAGTGTGCCGATGCGGGATGGATTGGACGCGAACGCCAAGCGTCGTCGTCTGCCGAAGAAGAATGTCCGCCAACATCTGTTCATCGTCGGCGCTGCCCAGCACGCTCAGGACCACACCCGGACGCCCTTTTTTCATCTGCACCGGCGTGAGCCAGACATCCCGCGCCGGCGGCAAAAAGCCTGTCGCTCACGGCGGCGTAGATCTGTGGATTCATGTCGTCGATATTGGTTTCCAATTGCACCAGCGGGTGAGATCGTTCGCCGTGCCCAAGCCACATGCGGGCAATATTCGGCCAGGCAAAGTCCCGCTGCCCGGCGCCGACGCCAACGCGCGAAAGGGTAAAGGCCGGCTGCTCAAACGTCGCCAGCTCGGCAAGCAGCGCGGCAGCGGTGGGCGTCAGCAGTTCGCCCGGACCGGGCGCGGGCCGGGTCGGCGCGTTGGCGGCGGCGAGAAGCTCGAGCGTCGCGGGCGCCGGCAGGGGAAGTTGGCCGTGCGCGGAGTTGGTCCAGCCCGGCCCCAATGGCACCGGCGACGCATACAGCTTCTCGATGCCGAGGTCCTGCAGCCCGGCAATGGAAGCCACGATGTCGACGATCGCATCCATCGCGCCGACTTCATGAAAATGAATCTGCTCGGGCGATACGCCATGCACTCTCGCTTCGGCGTTGGCCAGCCGGGTGAACACGGCGATGGCCCGTTCGCAAATCGACGGCGGCAACGTCGACGCCCCAATGATTCCGGCAATGTCCGCCAGCCGCCGCTGATGTCGCCCTTCGTCCACCAGGACATCCACGCGCATGGCGCGGAGCGACCCTTTCACCACGGTCTGCACAGCAACGGCCCATTCTTCGGCTGACAAAGACAGAGAATCGATGGTGTTCCGAAGTCGTTCGACGCTCCAGCCGCAATCAATCAGGCAGCCGAGTAGCATGTCGCCGGAGAGGCCCGATGGAAGATCGAGATAAGCAATCATGAGTCGCACTCAGGGAGAAGCTTGGGCAATTACGTGGCATTCAACGATCCGCTTTTGAATCCCCCCAAATCGAGACAGACGAAGCGATAGCCGGCGGCGCGAATTCCCTCGACAATATCAGCCCGCATGTCGAGCGCTCTGTGCATGGCGTCGACCGGCAGCTCCACACGAGCGACATCGCCATGATGACGCACGCGAAAATCCCTGAAGCCAAGACGGACCAGCACATCCTCCGAGGCTTCGATCCGCCGCAGCAGCTCCGGCACCACCGCAATGCCCGTCGGCACGCGCGACGCCAGACAGGGAGATGCCGGCTTGTCCCAGACCGGCAGCCCCGATTCGCGGGCAACGTTCCGCACGTCCTGCTTGCTGAATCCAAGCTCCGCCAGCGGGGAGCGGACGCCGCGTTCCTTCGCCGCCGCATAACCCGGCCGATGATCGCCCAGGTCCGACGCGTTGGTGCCGTCGAGGATCGCCTCGGCGGACTCTTCTGCCGCAATCTTTTGCAAACAGGCGTACAGCTCGCTTTTGCAGAAGTAACAGCGATTGCCGGGATTCGCCGTATAGCTGGGATTCAAATGCTCTTGTGTTTGAACCAGCCGGTACCGTACGCCCAGGCGCTCTGCCAAACCAACCGCGTTCTTCAGCTCGCGCTGCGGGTAGCTGGGCGATACTCCGATACAGGCCAGGGCCCGTTCGCCGAGTTGCTCATGCGCAACTGCCATCACCAAAGCGCTGTCGACTCCCCCGGAATACGCGATCAACGCCGATGTAATGGATCGCAGCCAGGAACGCAGGCGCTGCAGATCAGTATGGTCGGCTGAGGAATTAAGTCGTTGCGGCCATGTCGAGTTCGTCGCGGATGTCATAGTTTGATGGACCTTTTCCGATGACGAATCGTACGAACCCGTGCTTGCTTACGGAGCGGCAGAATTTTTCATGCAACTCAGGTTTTTTGTCGGTAGGCGCACATGTTGGGCAGTGTTAGTTTCGCCCGCGTCCCGTGAGGATCAGCCATGAGTGATGAATCGAAGGATCGGATGAGCGACGTCGCCCCAGAAGCCGTCGACGTAGAAAACGGAGCGATGTTGCATCGCCGTCATTTCCTCAAAGCCGCGGGAATCGCGGGTTTAGGTCTGGCGAGCGGATCGCGCGCGGTGGCTGCTCAAGCCGGCGGGGCAGGGGCGATCAATCGTGCGGGCGCGATTCCGCTCCGGCCCTTCGGCCGGGCAGCGGACGTGAAAGTGTCGGCGCTTGGACTGGGCGGGCATCACCTCGGTGACCTTCCAACTGTGGAAGACGCCATCAGCCTCGTGCATGAGGCCGTGGAAGGTGGCATCACTTTTTTCGACAACTGCTGGGAATACCACAACGGCAAAAGCGAAAATTGGATGGGCCGGTGCTGGCCGGTCTGCGCGACAATGTTTTTCTGATGACCAAAGTCTGCACGCACGGCCGCGGCGCGGAACTGGCGATGGAAATGCTGGAGCAGTCTCTCCGCCGGCTGCAGACCGATCATCTTGACCTGTGGCAAGTGCATGGCGTGACGTTCGACAATGATCCCGACCTGGCGTACGCCAAAGGCGGCGTGCTGGAAGCACTCGACCTGGCAAAGAAGCAGGGAAAAGTCCGCTTCGTCGGATTCACCGGTCATAAGGACCCCGCGATTCATCTGCGGATGGTGCAGATGGGCTACCCGTTTGACGCCGTTCAGATGCCGCTCAATCCGTTTGACGCGAACTTCCAGAGTTTTGAACAGATCGTCTTGCCGGAGCTGACTCGGCGCGGAATCGCGCCGTTGGGAATGAAGCCGATGAACGGAAATGCCAAGGCAGTCACAACCGGCGTGATCCAGGCGGAGGAAATGCTGCGCTACGCGATGAGTCTTCCCGTGGCCACCACCATTGCGGGCATCGATTCGCCCGAAATCCTCCGCCAGAATCTGCAGCTCGCTCAGAACTTTCAACCCCTCTCGTCGCAAGAGATGGACTCACTGCGAAGCAAGTGCGCCCTATTGGCCGGCGACGGTCGTTTTGAACTCTATAAAGTCTCGCTTGCCTATGACAATCCGCAGGCCCGGCTGGTCCATCATTTCGCGCTCGACCAGCAGCAGAAGGAGGTCAAAGACATGTTCGAGGGCAACCTGACGGCATCCCCGCAATGAGTTCTCTTTCCACAAACGCACAGATCCATGACTACCGCTCAAATACATCCACAACCTCCGTCCGCTCCCCATCCCGCCCGGCGGGAATTCCTGGGCCACGCCGCGGCAACTCTCGCTTCTGGAGCGTTGTTGTCGGGCGCCGCGCTTGCCGCGCCATCCGCTTCAGGCTCGGACCAGAGCGCCGGCAGCTCCCAGGCGATTCCGCGGAAGACGCTGGGCCGCACCGGCCTGCAGGTTTCAGCCATCGGCTTGGGCGGCTACAGCCTTGCTGATGTGCGCGATCTGAATGAGGCCAGGCAGATCGTCCGGGAGGCGGTCGACGCCGGCGTTACTTTCTTCGACAACGCCTGGGAATATCACGAGGGCCGCAGCGAGGAATGGATGGGCGAATGCCTCGCGGGGCTGCGCGACAAAGTGATCCTCATGACCAAGGTCTGCACGCACGGGCGCGACAAAAAAGTCGCGATGCAGCAACTCGAGGATTCGCTGCGCCGGCTGAAGACCGATCACCTGGACTTCTGGCAGATTCACGAATGCGTCTATTTCAACGATCCTGACTGGCACTTCGCCAAGGGGGGCGTCGTGGAGGCGCTCGATGAAGCCAAAAAAGCCGGCAAAGCGCGGTTCGTCGGATTCACCGGCCACAAGGATCCTCGCATTCATCTGAAGATGCTTTCCCATGGCTATCCCTTCGACAGCATCCAAATGCCTCTGAACTGCTTCGACGCGAGCTACCGGAGCTTCGAGCGGATGGTGCTCCCCGAAGCGACCGGCCGGGGGATGGCCGTGTTCGGAATGAAAAGCCTTTGCGGCGGTGGGCAGCCGGTGATTGATATGCCCATCACGGTGCAGGAGGCGTTGCGCTACGCGATGAGCCTCCCGGTGTCGGTCACCATCAGCGGAATCGATTCGCTCGATGTGCTGCATCAAAATCTTGCGGTGGCGCGGGGATTTCAGCCGTACGCGGAACAAGAGATGGACCAGTTGCGGCAGCGCTGCGCTCCCGCCGCGGGCGACGGGCATTTTGAACTGTACAAATCGACCAAGAAATTTGACGGAGCGGTGGGCCGAAAGCAGCACAGCTATCCGCCGTCGGAGGAACTCCCTCTCTGAACGATCGAGTTCCCATGGACGAATCCGCAGTACGACAGCTTCTGGAGGAGGTGGCTTCCGCTCGCTGCAGCATCGATCAGGGCGTTGCCGCCCTGCGAACTCTCCCGTTCGAGGCGGTGGATGGCTTCGCCAAGGTGGACCATCACCGCGCGTTTCGGCGGGGTATTCCCGAGGCAATCTACTGCGCCGGCAAAACCCCCGAGCAGGTGGCCGCCATCTTCGAATGCATGGCCGCGAAAACCGATCGTGTCCTGGGAACCCGGGCCGACCAGGAACAGTTCACGGCGACGCAACGTCTGGTCCCCGATTGCAAATACCATCCTGTCGCAAGGTGTATTTTTCTCGAACGCGCGCTGGTCGCGACCCTGCGGGAAGGGGCGTTGATTATGACCGCCGGAACCAGCGACATCCCCGTCGCCGCGGAGGCGGCCGTCACATTGGAGATGATCGGATTTTCCGCTCCGCAGATTCACGATGTCGGCGTCGCGGGAATTCACCGGCTTCTGGCGCAGTTGCCGATGTTGCGCCGGGCCAGGGCTGTGATTGTCATCGCGGGAATGGAAGGCGCGCTGCCAAGCGTGGTGGCCGGTCTGATCTCGGCGCCGGTCATCGCAGTGCCGACTTCCGTCGGATACGGCGCGGGCTTCGGCGGGGTGGCCGCTCTCCTGGGAATGCTCAGCGGCTGCGCGCCGGGAGTCGGAGTGGTCAACATCGACAACGGCTTTGGCGCCGCCTGCCTCGCGGCTTCGATCCTCAACGCAACTTCCGGACATGACTTACAGAGCCACAGGTCGAAATGAGCAACACCATGTTGAAATCGTTGGCGATCGTCTGCGTCACGGCAATCACCGGACCAGCTGCAACTGCCTTTGCGCAAGCCGATGCTCCATCGGCCCAGGACAAGCAGTTCGTCAAGGAGGCTGCCAGCGGCGGCATGGCCGAAGTCAGGCTCGGCGAATACGCATCTGCCAATGCCTCCAGCGACGCGGTGAAAAAGTTCGGCGAGCACATGGTCGACGATCACAAAAAAGCCAACGACAAGCTGAAGGAAATCGCCTCCCGGAAGGGGATCGAATTTCCCAGGGAACTAAGCGACGAAGATCAAAAGGTGTTGGACCGTCTGGAGAAGCTCAAGGGGGCCGAGTTCGACAAGGCATATGTCGCGCAGATGGTCGAAGATCACAAAAAAGACGTCGCCGCGTTCGAGAAGGAAGCCGGCGAGGGGACCCAGACCGCCGTCAAAGGCTTCGCCGAGGAGACGCTACCGACGCTGAAGCATCATCTTGAGATGGCCATTGCCCTCCAGAAGTAGCGCCGGCCGGCATCAGCCCTGATTGGTCACAATCGCTGGGCGCGTTTCGCGAGCCGGGCTGGTGAGATAAGTACAATTGCCGCCGGCAAATTCATGGAGATGCCCGAATTTTCGGGCGACGAGGAGCAAACTGCGTTTGCGCGGCTGCTGTGCAGGCTGGAAGCCCGCACCACCAATTGCGGCCGCAAATTCGCAAGCTCAATCCACCGGCGTAAACGCTATTTACTGGCGATTCAGACTCGTCCTGTGTTACCATGCTGCCGGCGGCGGCATTATGCAGTGCCGGGGGGTGGAAGACCGGCTCTTTTGGCGGCAGATCGCGAACGACCATGAACGTCATCGAGATCATCGGGCTGACAAAAACATACAAAGGGGGATGGTTCAGCAAGAAAAAGAACCCTTCGCTCGATCACCTCGATTTGACGGTTCCGAGCGGGAAAATTTTTGGATTTCTTGGGCCCAATGGCGCTGGCAAAAGCACGACCATCAAAATTCTGCTCGGACTGGTCCATCCGTCCGGCGGATCAGCCAAAATCCTTGGGGAGCCAATTACCAACAACGCCGTTCGCTCGCGGATCGGATATCTGCCGGAAAATCCGTCGTTCCCTTCCCATTTGAAGGCGGCAGAGTTCCTGCGGGTGATGGCAAAAGTGCATAAGGTCACCGCCGGCGAGCTGGCGGCGCGCGTGGACCAATGTCTGGCCCTGACCGGACTCAAAGATCGGGCCGACAGCGGAATCCGGGAATTTTCTCGCGGGATGCTGCAACGACTTGGTATATCTCAGGCGTTGATCAATCGCCCGGAACTGGTCATTCTGGATGAGCCGCTCAATGGCCTGGATCCGTACGGCCGCCGTGATCTGAAGCGGATTTTTCTGGAATTAAAGAACAGCGGCTGTACAGTATTCTTTTCAAGTCACATATTATCGGATGCGGAGGATTTGTGTGATCACGTGAGCATTCTCAATAAAGGCCGGCTGATCGCAGACGGAGACACCAAAGAGCTGCTTTCAGAGATGCCTGGAATGTCGCTGGAGGAGTATTTCTTTCACAAGGTCGATCACGATAACAAGGAACGATTTGGCGCATCGTTGGCTGAACAAACAATGGAATCGATTCGTAGGGAATCGCTGGAAAGCTCAAGTTTGGAGAACTGACACTTCGAGAATCCCGACGGGGCTGAGGCGGATGCACGACAGGGTCGTTTGGAATAGTCGCGGCTGATACGCGTTAACGCTGTATCGCCCGCGCGAGATGAGGGAATCGTATGGACAACATCGTTGCGATTGCCAAAACAACTTACTCCCGTCACGCCAAATCGCTGGCACTATATATTCTCTGGGGGCTGCTGATCATCCTGATTGCCCTGGCAAATCGATACAATGTCTTATCGATCGGGCGCGGGCAAATCCTGCTGGTGGATATGGGATTGGTGTTGATCTCCCTGGTGGGGGGAGGGTCGGTGCTGATTCTTGGCTTCGAGGTGCCGCGCGAGATTCGCCAGCGGGAAGCCGAGAACCTGCTCAGCAAACCCGTCGGCCGCGATCAGTATCTCCTGGGCAAATTTTTCGGCACGCTGCTCTTCGCTTTCGCCAATGTGCTGATCGTCGGCGCCGGGTTTTGCGTCGTGGTGCGTGTCAGCGAGGGCTCGCTTCCGCCGGAAATGTTCATGCCGGTCGTCGGTGTGCTGGGGATGGTATTGATGCTGGCGTCCGTGGGAGCGCTGTTCGGCGCGTTCCTTGGAGAGGTGCCCGCGGTTGTCGCCACCTTCCTCATCTTCTGGCTCGGCCATTCAACTCAGATCATCCGGCAGATGGCAGACCAGTCGGGGGCGACGGCGCGGTTTGTTTTGCGGTTCATCTATGGCTTGCTGCCGAATCTCAGCCTGCTCAATACTCGCAGCGAAGCCAGCCAATCCCTTTTTGCGTCGGCGCCGGCGGTCAATTGGGGCTACGCGGCGGAAAGCCTTGGATATGCACTGCTCTTCTCGGCGGTGACCATGGCGCTGGCATTGCTGGTCTTCCGTCAGCGGGACCTGTAATTCTGGATGACCACTGCTCAACAAAGGAGCCCGTACTGTGAAACCTGGAATTTTGCTCGTGGTGGTATTGGTCGGCCTGGTGCTGTGCTCGCTGGTCGCGAACAAGGTGTACAGCGATAAAGCGATGATGGTTCCCTATGAAACGAAAGCCCCGGTTCAGTTTTACGCCGGCATGGACAAGTTTTTGTCCAACATCGGATGGATGACGTTGATTCAGTGGGAGGCCAGGACGGACATCGACACGCAGCAGGCCGAAGCGCTGTATAACAAGCTCAATTCGCTGACGAATCTGGATCCCTTGTTCGCCGACGCCTATCTCGATGGCGCCCTCTCGATCATGCCGCGGAGGCCCGACCTGGCGGTGGCGCTGCTCGACAAGGGCGTTACGCTGGGACTGCAGGATAATTGGAAGCTGCAGTTCTATGCCGGCGTCGCGCAATTGCAGTACACGCACGATCCCAAAAAGGCCGAAGAGCATTGGGCCATCGCGAAAGATTTGCCGAATGCGCCGTTTTTCGTGCAGACGTCCTGGGTCCGGTCGCGCAGCGATCAATTGGGCAACGACCGGCTGGCGGTGATGGATCTGTGGTACTCCTTCTATAACGGCCTCAATGACGCTGACAACAACCAGCGCCTGGAGCGGGGAATCGCGGCATCGTATATCTCTGACATTGGCGATCAGTTCGTGACTGACTGTGACTCAAAGCTCAACTCCGTGAGCGAGCCCGCAGCGCGGACCCACCTTCTGGAGGATCGCGCCAAGGCCCAGGCGATGGTCGAAAAGGTGAAGGTCAATCCCGCGACCAGGCCTTCGGATCAGCCGTCGGCTTGAAGTTCGCGTCTCGCTCCCGTCGCATGCACCGTGCAATCCACGCAAACCGTCAACTCGGCCGCAGCGCCGCCGGTATCTAAACGGTCTGCTTTCGGGGGCGTCGCGACGTTCGTCACGATCGCTTTTGCGGCGGTCCTGATCGGTTGGGGCGATCGGCTTCTTCGCCGCGACGAAGATCTGCTGGCGGTGTTCAAAAAAGAAGAGGCCCCGGTCTTTCTCCCTTTCTCGGAATATCTCCGCGATGAGGTCGCCCTGAAGTCTTCCTGGAATTCGCTTCAGGCAACGCTGGATTCGGCAGATGCCAAGAACAACCAGAAGTTGTTCACCTCCGCCACATACGAAATTTCCAAATTCGTTTCCCAGCATCTTTCCCCGACCGACGAGCGTCGCCGCAAGGTGCTGACAAACCTGATCGCCCGGTACGGCGACTCTCCCGAGACGATTCCAGCGTACATGGAATTGCTCTCCTCCGAATGGCGCGCGCAGCTTGCCCCCAATTACCCCGCGTATGCCCATAAGGTTCTGTCGCTGACGAATTCCCCCAGCACCGACAACATGGGCATCGATATGGGGCTGGCGTCGCAATTGGAAGCAGACAAGCAGCCGGGGCTGCAGTTGGAGGCGCTGCGGCAGGTATACAGGCTTTACCCGGTCGGAAGCTTCACGGCCGATGCAATGAAGCAGCTTCTGGCCCTGATGACGCCCTCCGATCCGGACCGGCCCGCGTTGCAGGCGGCCCTGGCGAAATATCAGACCTGGACGGAGCAGGTCGCCGCTGACCTGGAGTGGTATCGCAAGTTTCAGGAGGCAATCAACAAAGGTTCGCTCGCGGCGGCCGAGTCAGTGCGCGCCTCTGCGCCTCCCTCTCTGCTTCCGACGTTCAGCGCCGCCGCCGATGCCGCGCTGGCTGTGACCTACGCCCGCGCCGGCCGCTATGCCGATGCCGACCGGCTGCGCAAATCCCTCGCCGACGATGACCTCGGCGGGCTCGACGACGTCGCCGCGCTTGTCTCCAACATCCTGATGCCGCCCACCACGGCGCCGGTCAAACGATCGCAATCGCTGATGGGCATCGATTCGCTTGGTATCTACGCGCAACGTTGGCGCGGATTGCTGCTGTCGGGTCGGTTTGCCGAAGCCGCGGCTCTGGCCAAGATCGCGTTTCCCACCACCTCCCGCTTATTGAGAAGGGGCTCCGATGAGATGCTGGCCGTCTCGCAGGGTAATTTTACCCGGCTGTCCCCGGTCGCAACCCTTCGCCCGCGCAGCGGCGATCTTCCTCCGGAGATGCGCGGGGCATCGAACGTATATGGCGGCACCTTCGCACTGGTGCCGACCGGCAAGGCGATCCCCGCCGACATTCACTCCCATGTGGAACTCTGGATTTCATCCGATCTGATCGTCGCCGAGTGCACGGCCGACGAGCCGCGCAACCCGTTGCCGCCGGCAACCACAAAGAAGCCCAACGGCCCGGTTTCGCGTGACGAATCGTTTGAGCTCTCGTTCAATCCCGACCGCTGGTTCGACTTTGACTACCAGATCGACGCCAACTCCGCGGGGGTGGTCTGGGCCGCGAGGATGGACATGACGGGCTCAAAAACCCAGACGCATGTGCTTCCCGAGATCGGCGCCAAAGCAACTGCCGCAAAGACCCCCAGCGGGTGGAAGGTGCGGATGGTCCTGCAGCGGAAGCTGCTGATTCGTCCCGGCCCGTCGCTGCTTCGCTTTAACGCCAGACGCTTCAGATATGTTCAGGAACATGGCCAGTCCATCAGGCAGATTTATTCCTGGAGCCCGACCAATTCCGGGGATCGTCAGCCCGAGCGGTGGGGCTGGCTGATCGTGCCAGGATCGGAAACGCAAGACCAGACGAGTTTCGAACCGTAAGGAACCGCTTCGCTGTAAATGAACTTGCGCGGGTGCGAGGCTCCTGGCTGCCCCTCGGGACAGCCGCTCAGCTTTTTGGAAGCGCATGGCCGCGCAAGGTCACGGAGCGAACAGACGCAACATGCTTTCCATCGCCTGGATCACCCTTCGACGGATCGCCGAAAGAGCAGTGCTCATCCAACTGGCCATTCTCACGCTGGTGCTGGTCTACGTCGCCCTGGGCCTGCAGGCAATCATGCTGAATGACGAAGCCGGCACGGAGCAAAGCGGCATCTTCGTGACATTGACGTTCCTTGCCGCGTTCACCATGTTCTGGACAACGCTGGAGATTCCACGCGAGATCAACCGAAAGGAAACCCAGCTCTATCTGTCCAAGCCGATCACCCGGCTGCAGTACCTGCTGGGAAAATTTCTCGGCATGGCCGGCATGGTCGTCGGCTCCGAATTGATCCTCCTGGGAATTTTTGCGGTCTGTCTGCTGATCAAGGGGCAACGGCCCAACACCTGGCTGTTTTTCGCTGCCGCCCGCACGGCCTTGCTGCTGATCTTTCTCAACGCGCTCTGCACCGCCGCGTCGGTGGTATTCAGCGAGATGCGCGCCATCGTCGCCGCCTCGGTCGTGATGCTGCTCAGCACCGTGATGTTCGCCCTTCCCGTCATGGCCTGGGCGGCGTTCGACCGGACGCCCTCGGCCGGTTGGATCAGCGCCTACTACCTGGTTCCGAATCTTCTGCACTATCGATGGGAGCCTGAAAAAGGGCGATTTCTCGCCTATCTCGCAAACCTCTTCCTCTACACCGCCGGATGGGCCGCCGTGGTTCTGACCATTGCAACGCATGTTCTGATTCGCCGTGATTTGCCGTGACACGGTGCGCGGTCCTCGGTTAGCCGCCGAGCATGCTCGGCGCATTGCGCCAGCGAAGCGGGGATCGACGGCTCGCCAACTCGTGTGGGAAACCGTTGCAGGAGGATGACGGGCTGCGATCGGGGCTCTTGTGCTCAATCGGCCGGATGCTCAACCATTTGCGCACCGGTTCGGGGCATTTGGACCATGTCGATTGGTAGGTCGATTCCAGCGGTGCCGGAACATACGTGCGATCATCCAGAAAGATCGGCAGTTCAGGCAGCAGGTCGCCGACGGCAACGGGCTCGATGTAAGCCCTCTTCAACTCGCCGCCCATGTATGCGGCGACAGTCAACGGCTTATCCAACGGGAGGTCAAACGGCTCATCGTGAATGGTGTCCCAGATGGCCTTGTGAATTCCCTGCGGGTCACGCCGCGACGGCGGAAACAGATCCACCACGAGCAAATTGACGCCGCTGTTCAGCAGGTCATATGACTTTTCCACAAATGACCGCAGCGCGTGCTGACTCCCCTTATTGCCGGGCGATACGATTTCAATGACAGCCGCAACGCGGCCCAGTCGGTGCTTGATCGCGATGTGGTTCGCCTTGGCGACGTAGGGGTCAACTTCCGCGGTTGTGGTAAAACGCGCTCGCGGCGGGGCATCGGCAAGCGCAATCCCGCCAGCCTCGATCGGTGGACGTGCCGAATCCGGACGCCGCTGCAATGTGACAACGTCGGGGATCGGACCGCTGACGATCTGCTCGGCCAATGCGAAGTAACCGGGCGGGAGTCCGCCTCCGTTGAGTGCATAGGTGATCTCGATTGTCCAAGCCTGGTGGAAATGATGAAAAATCCCGGCATCCACGCGGCTCCAGTCATGAATTGGCATGTTGCAGGTCTCCAATCGAGTACGCATGCATATAAGTCTCGATTTTGGCTTTACGAGCAGTATATTCTGCTCGCCATTATAGTTCGAGAAGAACCGCGGGTGGCTGCGGGAAGGGGGTGTGGCGCTCGAAAGTGGCGATCGGCTCCGAGTAGGGCGGGATTCATCCCGCCGATTTGTTGGCCGGCTGAGAAAACGGCGGGATGAATCCCGCCCTACGATCGCAAAATCTGCAATCGCCACAAATAAAAGTTACACCCCGGGAAGGCGTCACCGAGGGTTTGGGGACATCGCGTGGATTTCGTTGCTGCAAGTTTCGGCTACGCGCAGCGGGTCAGCCGCGACGCATCCATCTTCGTCTGCTGTCGGAGCAGCAATTCAATGTGCTCGGGCGTATTGGGCGGGCAGAACAAAAAACCCTGAAGTTGATCGCAGCCAATCTGCAGCAGAAATTCACGCTGCAGGGCGGTTTCGACGCCCTCGGCGACCAGTTGCAGGCCGAGGCTTTTTGCGAGCGCCACGATTGCTTTGACGATGCTCCGCCCGCTTCCGTTATCGTGCGTCGGGTCATCATCCGCCTTGATCGTGCTGACAAACGAGCGATCGATCTTCAGCGTGTCCAGCGGAAGCCGCTGCAAATAAGCCAGCGACGAGTAACCGATGCCGAAGTCGTCGATGGCGATCGACACGTTCATCTTCCGCAATTGCGCCAGCTTGTCTCCGGCGTCGCGGATGTTGCGCATCAGCAATGTTTCAGTCAGTTCGATTTCGAGGCACGGCCGTGGCGAGCCGGGGAGCGCAATGACGTTGGAGATGACGCGGATGAAATCGGGTTGGGCGAATTGCAGCGCGGAAACATTGACGGCGATGGGCGTTCTTCCCAGACCCGCCGCGATCCAGGCCAAACTCTGGCGGGCAGCCTCTTCGATCACCCACGCGCCGATCGGAATGATGAGCCCTGTTTCTTCCGCGAGGGTAATGAAGCGCCCGGGCGGGACCATTCCCAGGCGCGGATGCTGCCATCGAATCAATGCTTCCAAGCCCGTGATGCGATCGTTCCGATCCACCTTGGGCTGGTAATGCAGCCGGAATTCCCTGTTCTTGATTGCAAGCCGCAGCTCGCCCTCGAGTTCCAACAGGCCCGCAGTCCCATCATTCATGGCGGTAGTGAATTCCCGGGCGGTGTTTCGACCCGCATCCTTGGCCTGATAGAGCGCCAGGTCGGCATTCTTCACCAGCGTTCTCATGTCAATCGCGTCGCGGGGAAAGGCTGCCGAGCCGACGCTGATGGTGACGAATTGCTGGCGTCCCATCAAATCGATCGGTTCCTGCAACTCCTGCGATAAGGAGACTGCAACGCGAATTGCATCGCCGGGGCTTGCCAGATCTGGGAGAATTGCGGCAAATTCATCGCCCCCCATGCGCGCCAGCACATCGGAGGCGCGCAGGCGCGCGCGCAGCCGGTGCGTGATCTGGCAGAGCATCTCGTCGCCGGCCTGATGGCCGTATGTATCATTCACGTGCTTGAACCGATCCACATCCACCAGCAGCACGCCCACGGACTTTCCGGTTCGTACTGATGCAGCCAGCGCCTTTTGGAGGTGCTCGGAGAACATCGCCCGGTTGGGGAGCCGCGTGAGGAAATCGTGAGTTGCCTGAAATGAAAGCTGGTCGGCTTTATCAGCCAGCAGACCCATCAGCCGCCTGGTGTTCAAAGACGTGCGGACGCGCGGCGCAGCTCGGCGGGGTCGAACGGCTTGGTGACGTAATCGATCGCGCCGAGCTCGAGGCCTCGGAGTTTCTCTGCTGTGGATGATGCGCCGGAGATGAAGATGATCGGCACGTCAGCGGTCAGGGGATTGGCCTTGAGCTGGCGACAGACCTCAAATCCGTCAAGCCCGGTCATCTCAACGTCAAGAAGAATGAGGTCCGGCCGGCGCATCACCGCCATCGCCAATCCGGCCTCGCCGCCGAAGCAGGAGATCAGCTCGATGGGTTCGCCGAAAAGCCCCAGTTCCACCAGCTCGTGAATGTCGGGCGAATCATCGATGATGAGAATCATTTGATCAGGCATGGCGGGTTTGTCGCTCTCTGGCCGGGTCGTAGCCGGCCGTCCGCCGGATTAATGCAATCAGTTCATCCACGGCGGCACGAACCGCATCGAATTCCGCGTCGCTCTTCACGACTGATTCGATTCTGGCGGCAGTCTGGGTGATCGCCGGGAACCCGTAGCCGGTGCCAGCACCTTTGAGCTGGTGAATCAGCCGGCCGAGTTTCCCCAACTCATGCCCCGTGCAGAGACTGTCAAGTTCGTTGACTCGACCGGGAAGACGTCCGACAAATCCCTCGACCGCGCGGCGCATCGCCTCGCCGGCGCGGTCCTTCGAGTGAGCGTTCTGCCGTGCGGGCGAGGCCGCTGGCGGCTCAAGCTCGCGCGAGTCTTCCAACTGGTGCCGGCAATGGCGGCGGTTGCGACGGCATGACGATCGGCTTGAGATAGCTGGCCACCGTGCGGAGCAACAGCTCATTGTCGATCGGTTTGGTCAGGTAGTCCGTGCATCCCGCCTCGATACACCGTGCCCGGTCGCCGCCCATGGCATGGGCGGTCAGTGCGACGATCGGCAGCGTGAATCCCAGCCGCCGCAATTCGCTGGTCGCTCCGTATCCGTCCAGTTCGGGCATCTGCATGTCCATCAACACCAGATCAAACGGCTCCCCGCACACCCGCTGGACTGCAACACGCCCGTTCTCGGCAATGACCACCACCGCTCCGGCCGTGACCAGGTGCAGCGTCAGCAATTGCTGGTTGTCGATTCCATCTTCCGCCAGCAGGATTTTCCCGCGCAGCACGATCTGCTCGATTTCGGAAGTATCAGGACTGATCGCGAGCATCGATTCCGTGAGCCCTTGCCGCATCGGGACGTTGTGCAGCGGTCCGCCGTCGAGCCAGAAGCTGAACGTGCTCCCATGTCCCGGCTCGGAGCAAACGGAGATGTCCCCGCCCATGAATTTCGCAAGCCGCTTGCTGATCGCCAATCCCAGGCCGGTGCCGCCATACTTGCGAGTCATCGAATCATCGGCCTGCACGAAGGGTTGAAAGAGACGTCCCACCTGGTCCGGCGACATGCCGATTCCCGAATCGATGATGTCGAACCGCACCCGGCTTGCGTCCGCCCGCTTTTCAACGGACAGCCTGACACAGATGTTCCCCCGCTCAGTGAATTTGATGGCATTGCCCGTGAGGTTCATGAGGATTTGCTTGAGCCGCAGCGGGTCGGTGTTGACCTCCGCGGGAATGTCTCCCACGAATTCCACGGAGAGGGGAAGGGATTTGGCGATGGCTCGCGGCCGGAGCATCGAAGCGACTTCCATCGCGACCCGGGCGGGGTCGCAGGCGATAGCCTCCACGGTCATCTTCCCGGCTTCAATCTTGCTGATGTCGAGGATGTCGTTGATCAGCTCCATCAAATGCCGCGCGTTCCGCCGAACCACCTGGAGAGAGTTGATCCGGTCCGACATTGTCTGCACCGGCGACAGCATGAGATCGGCGTATCCCAGGATCGCGGTCATGGGGGTGCGGATCTCGTGGCTCATGTTTGCCAGAAAATTGCTCTTGGCGCGGCTGGCCTCCTCGGCCTTGTCGCGGGCATTGGATAATTCCGTGGTGCGCACCGCCACCAGATCCTCCAGGTGTTCGCGATGCTGCGTGAGCTGATGGTCGCGCTCCTGGATCTGATTCAGCATGATATTGAAGCAGTCGACCAGCGCGCCCAGCTCATCGCTGGTGGTCTTCATCGCGCGCACCGAATAATTCTGGTTCGTCCAGACGTCGGTGGCCGTCCGGCTGAGGTGCTCGATCGGGCCGATGATGTAGCGGCTGAGCCGGGTGGTGAACCCCAATGCGACCGCCATCGCCGCAAGAATCGCGCTGCCGAACACCATCACGTATCGGTTCGTCCGCTCGTGAAGAGCGCCCAGGTCCATTCTGATGTAGGCAGAGCCGAGTTCCTCGCCGGTGAGCTGAATCGGGCAGGTGACTTCCAGCCGGTCTTCTTTGAATTGGGACGTGCCCGGAGCCAGTTCGCCGGGACTCGGCAACGGCACGGGATCGTCGCGAAAATACGACGCGAGACTTTTTCCCGTGTGGTCGTAAACGCAGGCTGCCACGATATGGGGCTCGCTGCGCAACGACGCCAAAGTTTGAGCGGCATCATTGCTATCCGCGAAGGAGAGGGCGGCGATGCTGTTGTGGGCCACGAGATGCGCGATGGTCTGGGCTTGCGTGACCATCGCTTTGCGGAACGTGTGATAGTCGTACCACCCCAGCAGGCCGCAAACCGCCACAAGGGCGGCGCCGGTGGAAACGACCGACATGGCAAATAATTTCGATTTCAGCGTACGCAGCATCAACATATACAATCATTTCTGATAAACCCGCCCGACTTTCATCAGCTGCGCGCCGGGCTTCAGCCGCGCTGCTGTCACGACGTCGGGGTTCAGCTCGAACCGCATCCGGCCGTCTTCCACAAACAGTCGAATCGCGCCGCCCTGGCTCATGAAGGCATCGCCGTCGCCGACGGTCAGCACCGGCGCGCTCCCAACCTTGGCGAGAATGGCGGGCACCGTGCCCTGTTGGGACGCCGGCACAAACAGGACATGGCAATGGTCGATCCGATCGACCGAGGCAAAATGAGTCACGACGATCGGATGACCGTTCACGACCCTCCCGGCCATGACACGCTTGAGCGATGCCGACAATGAATCATCGCCAGCCGTCGCGATGACGAAGGGCGCGTCGCTTCCGGCGAACGCATCATCCGGCCATGTCACAAATTGTGTGAAGCGGTAAATGAATGCCGCCTTGATCTCCGGTTCAGGAAGTGCATGGGCCGGGCGCGGCGCAACGATCGCCGCGAACACGAAAACCCAACGGACTGCGATCATGTTCGCTTTGGACTTACTCACTCTGCATCCCGCCGAAAATTGAGGCTGCCGATCCGACCGCGCTGGCTCCGTGCGATCAGAATGTCAATTGGAATTGCGCGTATGCCGAGCGCGGCACCTCGCTGGGAACCAAGCTGATGCCCAGGTTTCCACTTTCCGCGTGGCGATTTTGCAGCAGATTTTGCACGCCGACGGAGAACGACACGTTGTCCCGCGGTTTCCAGGTCATTCCGAGATCCAACCGAACGTATGACCCAACGTTCTGACTTCTGAACGCGTCGCCCTTGATTCTGGGCAGGCCCTGCGTGTAATAGGCGGATCCATTGAGTTGCAGCGATCGGGTCAGGTCGTAATACGAGTGGATCTGGAATTGATTTTCAGGACTATTGCCCTCGATCGTCTCGATCGCAGAATTTGGGATACGCGCAGTTGCCCTTTCGGCAGTGACTTTCAGAAGCGAATAACTCCCCGCCAGCTTCCACTGCGGCGTGGCCTGCCAGCTTGCCGCCAATTCGGCGCCGGCGCTCCGCGGTTGCGGCGTTGGTCCAGGATTCCCGCAGCGGCGATGCTGCCGACGGGACGGCCAGAATGAGCCCGTCGTAGGTGTTGAAGAATCCCGTCGCATCCAGGGTAACGGTTTTGCTCGGCTGCACCTTGTAGCCCAACTCATAGGAGATCGTCTTTTCCGAAGACGGATTTTCCGGATTGATAGTGAGGATGCCGAAGGTATCTCGAGAATCCTGATAAAGGGAGGGAATACGGGTCGAACGCGATATGGCCCCCCAAACCGTATTTTGTTTGTCCGGAGTCCATGCGAGCCGCACGCTCGGATCAAACTCGAATTGCGTCAGGTTGTTGTATTCCAACTTGGTTCCCACCGACCATTGAAGCCGGTCGGGGACGAGGCTCACCTGATCCTGGATGAAGCCGTTGATTAAATAGAGCGAGCGCGATTTCGGCTCGAAGTCTGCCGGCGCTACCGCATCCCAACTGATCTGGCTTTCCCTCGCGCCCGTCCCCCAGGTGATCTCCTGCCGGTCGCCGAGGGGAAAACGGTTTTGGAACTCCAGGCTGTAGTCTGCTTCGTTAAATCCCGAAGGCGTCAGAATCTCATCCTGGCGAGTGTAATACATCTGCAGCGACGTGCTTTCCTGTTCTGAGGGAGTGTGCGTCCACCGCGCCAGGATGTTTCCGCCGTGGCCGTAAGAGTCTCCCTGCGAATCGCCGCCGAGAATTCCCAGGTAGGTGTCCTGGATTTGCTGTTCATTGACATCACCCTGGAGCGTCAGGGTGTCGGTGGGCGAGGTGTAGCGGTCGATGCGGAAGCCGCTATGCAGCGTCGAATATTGGTCGTGGCCGGGGTCGCCGTCGACAGCGGTTTGCGAACCGGTATATCCGTATTTGGCATAGACGCGAAAGAACGTGAGATCATCGATCTGCCCGCCGTACCGTGCCGAGGCATCTGATTCGTCGGTGCCGATGCGGGACTGCAGCGAATATCCCTGGGTGCGGTCCGCCGGCTTGGTGATGATGTTCACGACACCGTTGACGGCGTTGGAACCCCATAGCGTCGCCCCCGGCCCACGAATGACTTCGATTCGATCCAGGTCGTCCAGCGGATAGTCGATCGTGTTCCAAAACACGCCGCCGAATGCAGGCGTGTAGATGGACCGGCCGTCCATCAGCACGAGCTGGTCGTCGGCCAGCTCGTTGTTGAACCCGCGCGCGGAGATCGCCCATGTGTTGGCATTGACCCGCGCAACGTCCATCCCCGGAGCGAGGCGCAGCAGTTCAGGAATGCTGTTGAGCCCCGATCGCTGAATATCGTTCTGCCCGATCACCGTGACGCTGGCCGGTGCATCTGCGATTCTCTGAGGTTGTTTGGAGACGCTGGTCACTTCCACGTTCATCAGGTCGTCCAAGCTGAGATCCGCCAGTTCGTTGCTGCCGGGGTGCGAGAGATTCGTGCGTCCATTTTGAACGTGTTCCGTGATCGCGGGGCGCGTTGCAGGTTGCGTCGATGGAGACGGCGCGCCGGGAGACTGCAAGACTGCAGTCGATGGCTGGGTGATCGCCGGGGGCGGGGCCGGCGGTTGGGCGAAGAGTGCGACGGGTGCCGAGAACGCGCCAACGGTAAAGGCCCATTTCGTCAAGCTACGCTTCATCGCATCTCCCGATAACGACGCTTCAGGTATGGCATCGCTGAACCGATCGCCAACAACCCGCGGCTGGTTCGAGCCGTTGATCCCGCGCTTCACGCTGAAGAAGATGGATCGGTCGTGCCGCCTGTATTGATCGTCCACAGCGTCAACGGGATAGATGGGGGTTAGCACCCAGATGTGCTGCCCGACGGCGCCTGGTGCTCGTTTAGATTCGGGATGTTTGAAACGCTGCTGAGGCGTGCTTAGGCGTCCGGCAATCGATGACGTTTGTTCGTCGCACGGAGGGACGGTGATTTTGCCAGTGTGAAGAGCACGAGTTCCTCGCCGGTGACGGTGCTGATGTCGTGATGCAGGCTCACGACCTTAACCCCGGCGATCGCCTCCACCATCGCCTCCATGCTCGGCCGCGCCGTCTCGATCAGATGCTTGCGCACCTGCTTGAGCAGGGTCCGCCCCTTCTGCGCGGCGAGTTGCTTGACCAGATGCTGCTCGGCTGCCGTCAACACGCCTTCAAGACGAACGACGATCAAATCGTCGATGAGATATGCGCGAACGTCCTGGGGACCCCGCCCCATGTACTCTCGTTCGAACTGGCTCATTCCTTCCGAAATAGCGGCCTCAATTTCCCCTTGAGTCTTCATCGAATGTTTGTCTCCGCATGGGCCATTACATCGAAAAATGCTTTGTGACTGTTCGATGCATGCTTGTCCGTATCGATTTCTCTGTCCCAAAGATGTCAACGCAGCCTCATCGACAATCATCGAAACTCGTCCAGACGTATCAATCCGCATCGAGTATGATTTTGGAGTAGGACAAACGTCCTACGCCGCCCCGCGAATTCTCACTGATCCTTGCGGGAAAATTGGATCGCGTAACGCAGCAATTCCCCGCTGCTCTTCAGCCCGAGCTTCCGTTTGATGTTCTGGCGGTGGCTTTCGATGGTCTTGATGCTGAGGTAGAGCTGAGCGGCGATTTCCCGCGCTTTCACACCGTTGCCCAACAGCCGGAGAATTTGCAGCTCGCGATTAGTGAGTTGTTCGATGGAGAAGTCCGGGCTGGGACGGTGGGGGCCTATCTGGTGCAGCAGCCGGTCGGCGACGCTCTCGCTGATATAGATGCCGCCTGACAACACCTTTCGGATCGCCGCGTTCACCTTTTCGGCGGCCTCCGCCTTCATCACGTAACCACTCGCTCCCGCGCAGGGCGCGTTCTGCATAAACGATTTCGTCGTGCATCGAGAGGACAAGTACGCAGAGGCGGGGATAGCGGCGGCGGATCTCCTTGATCAGCTCAAGCCCATCCTCGTCCTTGAGCGAGATGTCAACGATCGCGATGCCTGGCTTCGTGAGGGCGATCGATTCGAGGCACTCCCGGGCGCTGCCGGTTTCCCCGCAGACGATGGTGTCCGGCTCCTCGTTGATCAGCCCGGAGAGGCCGCGGCGGATCATCGGGTGATCGTCGACAAGCAGCACACGCGTTTTTTCATTTTTCTTCGCTGGGTGCATACCAATTCTCAGCGCTTGACTCTCCGGTTGGTCGGGGCGGGCGAAATGTGTCCGAGCGAGCAGGTCGCGAGAGTGCCTCCCTGCCGCCTTCGCGTGATGCTCAACGTTGCCCCGATGGCGCAGGCGCGCTGATGCATGATTTGCAGACCCATCCCCTGGCACTTGGGCGCGATTCCAATGCCCACCCCGTCGTCGCTAATGGACAACTCCATCCTTCCCTTGACGGTGCCCAACGTGACGGAGATGTGCTTCGCTTCGCCATGCTTGACCGCGTTGGTTGCAGCCTCCTGAGCGATGCGGTAGAGCTGAATAGTGATGGCCGAGTCCAGGATCGGCGCCGTATTGCCACCCGGACGGTGGCGAAAACGACAACTGACGCGAAAGACTGACTCGATCTTTGTGGCGAGCTCGCGCAACGCCGCGTCAAGCCCGTCAGTTTCCAATCGCACGGGATGAAGTCCTCTGGCCAGATCGCGCGCCCGGGCGGTTGCGTGCTGCACGGCCTGCATAATTTCCCCCGCAACCGCGGCATCAACCGGCGACTGCGTCGCCAGCCGCTGCTGCAAAAGCCGGCTGGTGAACGCGATGCCGGTGAGTTGCTGGCACAGGTCGTCGTGCAGGTCCTGGCCGATCCGCAGCCGCTCCCTCTCGCTGATCTCGAGGATCTCCCTCTCCAGCCGTTTGCGCTCGGTAATCTCCATGACGGTCCCCAGGTACTCGACGGCTTTACCATTCTCGAAGAACGTACAGCCGCGCGCCGTCATCCATCGCTCCACGCCGTCCTGGATTCCGATGACACGGTATTCTGCGGCGTATTGTCCGTCGCCGTTCGGATCGAATGCCCGCTCGTGTGCCGCCGCGACGACGGGGCGGTCGTCGGGGTGGATGGCCGACAAGAGAATCTCGCGATCGACATACCCATCGGGCGGCAGACCCCACATCTGTTTCAGACGCGCACCCCAGATCGGCTGCCCTTTGGCCATGTCCCACTCGTAGTGGCACAGGCCGACCAAATCGGCGGCCAGTTGCAGCCGCCGCTCGCTCCGCAGCAGCGCTTCTTCGGCTCGCTTGCGTTCCGTGAGGTCTTGAACGATGCCGAAAGTTCGGACCGGACCCGTGGTCTCGTCTGACGCAACCAGACCCCGGACGTACACATCCCGCACCGCTCCATCGGGAAGCGGCACACGCGCGTGGAACTCGAAGGATTGACGCTCACGCACGGCCCGATCGACGATTGTCCGCACCCGCCCATGGTCCTCGGGGTGAAGGAGGCCGAGGAACAACTCAAAGGTCATGGGAAACTCTTGCGGCCGCAATCCGAAGATGCGGTAGCATTCGTCCGACCAGATCAATTCCCCGCTGCGAAGGTCCCGGCTCCAGTTGCCGAGGTGGGCAACGCGCTGGGCTTCAGCGAGCATCGCCTCGCTCCGTCTGAGCTTCACTTCCCCGTCCGTGCGTTCAGTGATGTCCTGGCCGGTGCCGATCATCTCGGTCGCTTCGCCAGCTTTGTTGCGGATCACTTTCCCGCGTGAATAAATCACGCGAAGTTGGCCGTCGGAACGAATAATGCGGAACTCGCAGTCATAGGTGGCGGTCCCGCGGCAGGCGGCGTCTATCAGCTCCGTCATCCGGGCGCGGTCATCCGGATGCAGCGCGGCGAGAAAATCCTCATGCGTCGGCGGCGAGGCGCCCCGCTGGAGCCCGAACAGGCGATACAGCTCATCGGACCACGTCAGCCGCCCGCTGCGAATGTTCCAGCTCCAGCTGCCGAGGTGCGCGATCTCCTGCGCGTCGGCCAGCAGCGACTCACTTCGCTTCAATCTTTCCTCGCTCAGATGGCGCTCGGTGACATCCTGCGCCATGGCGAGGATGGCGATGACTTCGCCAGCGGCGTTGCGAAGCGGGGTGTTGCACCAGTCACAAATGATCGTGCGACCATCCTTGGTGACGTTTTCACCAACCGCATGGGCACTCATGTCTCCCTGCGCGAGGCGGTGGTTGATCTCCTGCGTGAACGCACGGCTGGCGGGGGCGACCAGCAGCACGTCCTTGTCCAGGACTTCGTCGCGCTCATAGCCGAACATGCGCACTGCCGCCGGGTTCCAGTCGATAATGCGCATTTTCGGGTCCGAAATAATGCACGCAACGGGCATGCGCTCGAACTGGAGTTGCAGGCGGTTGCACAGTTCATCGCGCTCGCGCTGGACCTGATTGATTTTCAGTAGCGCAGGGTCACCGGCGGTCAGCTTGATCGATCGCTGGCGCTTTCGTGAATGACGCTTTGGCTGCAGCACCATCCCAACCGCTTTCAGAGGCACGATGGAACCCCGGCCCATGTGCTGCTCTTCTTGGAAATGGGTCATTGGTTTCAGAGACGCCCGCCTTTCCCCCGAGTCTGCACCGGATTGAATCAAACATAGTCTACAAAATGTGACCGCAAGATTATAGCGGTCTACGCGCTCATCCGCACGATGGCTTCCTTCAACGTCGGAAAGTGCTCTCCCTCTTTGAGTGACCAGCGCAACAAGACTGCAGCCATCGCGCTGACGGTTTCGCTTCGACAAAAAAAAGCCGACGCGGAAAAACACCCTGAGGCGTTTGTCCGCGTCGGCTTACTTATCAAACCGGCCGCCCGGCCGCAGCCGAGATGCCGTTCAGTTAGCCATCCGACGAAAATTTTGCTGGCGATCCAAGGCACCCTTACGAACTGACGAAGCACGATTCTACTAAAAGGAATGCATTGCTTCAACAACGGATTATCACGCCGGCACGAATTGTCGCGACGGCAACGTCTCTCGCCGCCTTCAACTGGGGAGCCAGCCGAGTCTTATGAATGTAAAGGCAGTTGCGATAAATAAAATCATTTTTATGGAGCTTTTAACTTCCATACATTATAGAATAGGTTCACGTCTGCATACAATTCAAACTTATTCGACGGGGGAGGGATTAGCGGAATGAACGATACAACAGTTTACATGGTCGATGACGATAAAGCCCTTTTGGAGTCGGTGCGAAGCGGCTTTCGCTCCGCCGGGATAGGTGTTTCCACCTATTGCTCTGCTGAAGATTTCATTTTGGATTACTGTTCACTCGCTACCGCGTGCCTCATCCTGGATTTGCGAATGCCCGGGATGCAAGGGATGAAACTCATTGAATGGTTGAGAGCCCAGCATGTCCAAATGCCGGTGATCATGCTCAGTGGACATGGCGACATTCCCGCGGTCGTCGAGAGCATAAAACTGGGTGCCGTGGAGTTCTTCGAGAAGCCCGCTGACGTTCAGATGCTCGTAAACCGGGTGCGCGAGCTATTGCGCCTGGAAGCAATGCGACTTGACGCACGCGCGATCGTAGAAGAGATCCGTGACCGCTTTCTGACGCTGACCGAACGGGAAAATGAGCTCGTTGAGCTGCTGGCCGGCGGACTGTCGAGCAAGCAGATTGCCGCAAGGGTGGGGATCGCCGTAAAAACAGTTGAGAATCATCGCTCTCATGTCCTGGCGAAGACCCGCGCGGTGAATGTGGCGAGCCTTGTGCGCATGAAGATGATTGCCGCCTCCGCCTCCGCTCGCGTGTGACCCAGCGCTCGTCAGCCTGTATCTCTGCTGGGGGGAAGCACCTATGCAGCCGGCGCTGCTGTATTTCGATATTACTGTCAGAGCGCAGCGCCCGGCATTACAACCGTTCACTCGCGGGCGCCGCCGGGAAGTTCGCCTCACGACGGCACGTGATGAAGCCATTCGATCGATCCATCAGCGCCTCAATGTTTTCTCTGGGAGGGCGCGGCTATTTCGCGGCCGAGGCGCAGCTGCCGGCGGATGCATTGGTCATCGTGATTCAAAGCCCTCCCACATGACCGCGCAACCGCCATTGCCCCAGTGGCCCGATTATCGCCGCTCAGAATGCAAGTTGTTGACCGTCGTCCCTTGTCAGGCAGACAAGGCGTATTCCCGCCATCTGCAATCTCGTGCGCGGACGATCAATGTCTCCGGATGAAGTTCGCACACGCCCTATGAATGGCGAGAACTAAAATATTGCCTTTTCCGGCAGTTTAGAATACGCTGTATGAATCCAGAACTGACCCCGAAAAAAAATAGTTCATCGTCGGAAGACTGAGTGAAGGGCGGCCCGGCCTCGGCCGAGAAGCCCGTTGATGAGTAAACCGACGTGATCGAATGCCCGCCATGGCGGGTCGATCACGTCGGTTTTTTTTTCGGTAGGGCCGGGATCGTCACAAAGGGAACCTCCATGCAGGAATCGCACCAAGACATCACCTACGCCGTGAACGAAAAACTTCTCGTTTTCGACATGGACATGCGCGTGGTCAATGCCAGTCCTGCTTTCTACAAAGCGTTCCATGTCGGACCGGCCGAGACGATCGGCCGTCAATTGGGAGAACTGGGCAACGGCCAATGGAATTCCCCCGCGCTGCTGAAGCGACTGAACGATCTGGCTCCGGGAGACGAAGCATTCGACGGGTTCGAGGTGCAGCATGACTTTCCGCGGCTGGGTCCCAGGACGATGCAGCTCAGCGCCCGCCGCTTGTCGAGCAATGGGAACAGGAGCGGGGCTGTCGTGCTTGCCATCGACGATGTCACCCGCGATCGAAATGCCGATGCCCGGCTCCTCGAAGAACGCTTCCGGTTTCAAACGGCGCTCTCCAGTGTTGGCGAGGCCGTGATCGTCACCGATGCCGAGGCGCATGTGACATTCATGAATCCGATCGCTGAGAAACTCACGGGATGGACGCAGAGGGAGGCGATGAACATGCCGCTGGGGGAAGTGTTCAACATCGTTGACGAGCACCTGCGCAAACCGGTGGAAGAGCCGGTGGCGCGGGCCATTCGGGAGGGCCCGATTGTCGGCCTTGCCGGGCTCACAACGCTGCTGGCGCGTGACGGCAGCCATCGCCCCATCGACGACAGCGCAACGCCGATCCGAGACGACACGGAGAAAATCCTCGGTGTGGTGGTCACGTTTCGCGCCGTCACAAACCGCATGCGCACCGCCCGGCGACTGGAAGTTTCAGAGGTCCGCTATCGGCGGTTGTTCGAGGCCGCCCATGACGGCATCCTTATTCTCGACGCACTGACGGGCCGCGTGCTGGACGTCAATCGCTTCATGCTCGAACTGCTGCAGTACCCCGTCGAGCATTTTCTGGGGAAGGAGCTTTGGGAGATCGGCGTTTTCCACGACGCCGCCGCCAGCAAGGCCGCGATGGCAGAGCTGCAGGCGCGCGGCAGCATCCGCTACGAACATCTTCCGCTTCAGGACAAGCACGGCAAATGCATTCCCGTGGAATTCGTCAGCAACGTCTATCGCGAAGGCGGCCACAACGTCATTCAATGCAACATTCGAGACATTACCGAGCGGCGGCGCGTTGAAAAGGAGCTCCAGAAGGCCAAGGCTCAGGCCGAGGCGGCGAACAAAGCCAAGAGCGAATTCCTGGCGAACATGAGTCATGAAATTCGCACGCCGATGACCGCCATCATGGGCTTTGCAGACTTGATCCTCCAGCCCGGCCAGAACGAGGCGGGCCGCATCGAATGCGTCGCGGTCATCCGAAGAAACGGCATTTACCTGCTGGAACTGATCAACGGCATTCTCGACTTGTCCAAGATTGAGCAAGGCCAGATGGCCCTCGAGAGCCTTCCCTGTGAAGTCTCCAAACTACTGACGGATCTGGTCGCGGTCGTGCGCCCCCGCACAGTGGAAAAGGGACTTGATTTCGTCATCACCGTCAAGAGTCCGATCCCGCGGTTCATCCTGACAGACCCGATGCGGCTGCAGCAAATTCTGCTGAACCTGCTGGGCAACGCGATCAAGTTCACCTCGGAGGGCAAAATCACGCTGTCGCTCAGTGCCGAAGGACCCCCGCCTGGTCATGTGTTGTGCGCCGAGGTGAGCGACACTGGAATCGGGATGACCTCTGACCAGCTCGCGCGGCTGTTCCGTCCCTTCAGCCAGGCTGACGAATCCATCACCCGAAAATTCGGAGGCACGGGCCTGGGGCTGACGATCAGCCGGCAGTTGGCGCATCTGTTGGGCGGAGAAATTGAAGTCCAGTCCGAGCTCGGCGTCGGAAGCACGTTCAGGCTTCGCGTCGACGGCGGATCTTTTGCGGGAGTCGAAATGCTTGCGGATTTAAGTGAGGCCGTCCTGTCACCACCACCTGCGGCAAGCACTGCCTGGCAGAGCGTTCCGCTCCGCGGCCGAATCCTTCTTGCCGAGGACGGGCGAGATAATCAGCGCCTGCTCTCCATGCACCTGCGAGCGTGCGGCGCGGAGGTGATCGTCGCGGATAACGGGCAGATTGCCATGGACCTGGTCACCAAGAGCTCGTTTGACCTGATTCTGATGGACATGCAGATGCCGGTCATGGACGGGTACAGTGCGGCTGCGGAACTGCGGCAGCGCGGATCAAAGACTCCAATCATCGCACTGACGGCGCATGCCATGGCCGAGGATCGAAAAAAATGCATGGACAGCGGATGCACCGACTATCTCAGCAAGCCAATTGACCGGGACGTCCTCCTGAAGACCGTTGGCAAATACCTGAAAGAGCGTCCGCCGACAGAACACCCGCGAGTTCCTGCAGCGACCGCCATCGTGGACTCGGCCGCGACGATCAAGAGCAATCTCGCCGACTTTCCCGGGATGATGTCGCTCATCGCTGAGTTCGTCGACGGTCTCCCCAACGACGTTCGAAGAATGACCGATTTGCTGCAGCAGAACGATATGGTTGCCCTCCGCCGCGTCGTCCACCAGCTCGGGGGCGCCGGCGGCGGATATGGCTTTGCGCCTCTCGTCCGGCCGGTGAGCAGCGCAGAAGAAGCCATCGACGCGTCAGGCACTCTTGAGTCCATCGGCGCGGAGATTACGTCTGTGATAAGCGTGATTCGTCGGATCGAAGGGTACGATGACAACAGGGTGAAACTCATCGCATGCGAGCGCGCGAAATAACGGGTGCGGGGTTGGCGTGCCGGAAAGCGCGTCATCCGTCGATCGACAGATTGTGCAATCATCGATGACAGATCAGTCCGTTGCAGGCCTTCCATTGTGCCGGGGACCTGCTGAAGGTTTACATGCCGCGGCGCATCTGCATGTATGACGGAGACGTAAACGGCCTGAGGGGAAGCACCCATGCAGTCGCTGGTGCGGTGATTCGATATCGCTTGTACAGAGTGTTGCACTTCCCGGCGAGCAGGATCAAGACCGGGCGCGCACTTCACGAGCGGCGAGTAGCGAAGGATACGATGACCAGTTCGCGTTCCAAGAGTCGATTAGCTAGGTGAAGCAATGGTCCGATCTCTGGAGAACAAAGTCACGGTCTGCTTCGGCGCGGCGCTGATCATGCTCTGTGTCGCGGTGGTCGTGTCGTATCAGAGCATCAGCCATTTCATCATCGACTCGCGTTGGGACAATCATACCTACCAGGTGCTGGCATCCGTCAGCGCCCTGCAGGCGGAATTAGGAGATGCCGAAGGCGCCGGACGCGGCTATGTGATCACCGGCGACGAGAACTTTCTGGGCCTTTGGCGAGTTGCAACGACCCGGATCGATCCAGCGCTGCAATCGCTGCGCTCGCTCACCGTGGATAATCATACGCAGCAGCTTCGGATCCAGATCCTCAGGCCGCTGATCGAGAGGAAGGTCGGCTACTTTGAGGCGCTCGTCAGACTCCGCCGCGATCGCGGATTTGACGGTGCGCGCCCCCTGCTGTTAACAGCCGATGCAGTGCCGCTGGCGGAACAGATTCGAACGATGTTGAAGGCGATGACCGCGGCGGAGAATTCGTTGCTGACGACGCGGATCCCCCAGACCGAGTCCAACGCCCGCCGCAGCATAGCGCTGATCACCGTTGGCGCGATTTCATCTTTGATTCTCGTCTCCCTGGCAGTTTGGTTGATCTACCGGAGTGTCGCTGCCCGGAAACGGGCCGAGATCGAACTGTCGACGCGCACGACTGAGCTTGAAGCAGTCGATGACGAACTGCGGTTGACCAGCGAACGCTTCCAATCGTTCGAAGGAAGCGCCAAGGAATACGCGGTCTTCATGCTGGATCCGCAAGGACTTGTCAAAAACTGGAACGCGGGCGCCCAGCGCCTGAAGGGATACCAGGCCGGCGAAATTATCGGGCAGCACTTCTCGTGTTTCTATTCCGCGGAAGATGTACGGCTTGGAAAGCCATCGGAAGAGCTGCGGATTGCGATCGCCGACGGATTGTGCGAGGAGACCGGATGGCGCTTCCGGAAGGGCGGTTCAAGGTTCTGGGCCCGAGTCCTGGTTACCCCGATGTACGACAGCCAGGGGGTCCACATCGGCTTTTCAAAGATCACCCGCGATCTCACGGACCGAACTCGTGCGGCAGAACAAACGCTCAACTTTTTCACGCTGTCGCTGGACCTGCTTTGTATTGCCGGCACGGACGGATACTTCAAACGTCTGAATCTTGCGTGGGAGAAGACGTTGGGCTTCAGCGAAGAAGAACTCTGCGCCGTTCCTTCCATTGACTTTGTCCATCCTGACGACCGGGCGGCTACGACGGCCTTCAACGAAGAGAGTGCCGCCGGCATTCAGGGTGGTCAATTCGAAAATCGTTACCGGTGCAAAGACGGTTCGTACCGGTGGTTGATGTGGAAATCCGCCGTTTCCAGCGATTTGCAGTTGGTCTACGCCGCGGCAAGCGACGTCACGGACCGAAAGCGGATCGAGGACGAGGTGGCGGCGCTCAATCAAACATTGCAGAGGCAAAACCTGGAGTTGGAGTCGACGAACAAGGAACTGGAAGCGTTCAGCTACTCGGTGTCGCACGATCTGCGTGCGCCCCTCCGCAGTCTCGACGGGTTCAGCCAGGCGCTGCTGGAGGATTATGCCGACAAGCTGGACGATCAGGGCAGGAACTATCTCGGCCGCGTTCGCGCCGGCAGCCAGCGGATGGGACAACTGATCGATGATCTTTTGGACTTGTCGCGCGTTTCGCGCGTTGAGATTAAGCGCGAATTGGTTGATCTGAGCAAGATGGCGCTTGAAATAGCGGAAGAACTCCGGGCTGCCGCGCCGCAGCGTGATGCTGAATTTGTGGTTGCCGACGGTCTGGTCGCTGAAACGGACTCCCATCTGATGCGCATCGTCCTGACCAACCTGTTGGACAATGCCTGGAAGTTCACCGCGAAACAACCTCATGCCCGCATCGAATTTGGATGTTCCGGGGAGAGCGGCAGCAGGGAGTATTTCACGCGCGACAATGGCGCCGGTTTCGACGAGACATACTCCAGCAAGCTGTTCGGCGCATTTCAGCGCCTCCACGCGTTCAGCGATTTTTCGGGCACGGGAATTGGGTTGGCAACCGTGAAACGGATCATCCAGCGCCAGGGCGGTCGCGTCTGGGCCGAGGGAAAGGTCGCCCAGGGCGCGACTTTTCATTTCACGCTGTGAAACATGCGGCGATCACGCAGCGGGCGTTGAGTTTTAGACGGCGATTGCGACAGAAGGGAAAACCACATGTTCGATAAGACGATTCTCCTTGTGGAAGACAATCCTGATGACGAAGTGCTGACGGTCAGAGCGCTGAAGAAGCACAACGTCGCGAACGGACTGGTGGTTGTGCGCGATGGAGTTGAGGCGATCGATTACCTCTTCGGAACCGGAGCCTACGTTGGCCGGGACATCACGCGGCTTCCCGGGCTGGTGCTCCTTGATTTGAAGCTGCCGAAGCTCGATGGCCTTGAGGTGCTTCGGCACCTTCGAGCCGACGAGCGGACCCGGCGATTGCCAGTGGTGGTGCTGACCAGTTCCAAGGAGGAGCAGGATCTGATCAAGAGTTACAACCTGGGCGCCAACAGTTACATCCGCAAACCGGTGGACTTCAGTGCATTCGCCGAAGCTGTTCGGCAATTGGGAATCTATTGGCTCATACTGAATGAGGTGCCGCCATCATAGATCACACCGATGACAATTCATCCGGCCAACTGCGCGTTCTGATCGTGGAAGACTGCGAAGACGACGCGGCTCTCCTGCTCGTGGAACTTCGGCGCGGGCGATGGGACATCTCGCACGAACGCGTGGACACTCCGCAGCGGATGACTGACGCGCTGGCTGCGCATCCATGGGATCTGATCATTGCGGACTACTCGATGCCGTATTTCAGCGGACCCGCCGCGCTGACCATGGCGCGCGAACGAGCGGGGGACATTCCATTCATTCTCGTCTCCGGAGAGGTCGGTGAGGAAACCGCCGTCCAGGCGATGAAGGCGGGCGCCAATGACTACTTGTTCAAGGGCGATCTGAAGCGGTTGGTGCCGGCGGTGGAGCGCGAATTGCGCGATCGGGAGGGGCGGCGCAACGCCGAACAGATCGAGAAGGAGTTGCACAAGGGCGAACGACAACTCGCCGATGCCCAGCGGTTCGCCCATTTGGGAACGTGGCACGTGGATGTTCCAACCAACGTCGCGGTCTGGTCCGAGGAGGCCTGCCGAATTCTGGGCCGTGCGGCTGGGGGCGCAGGCCTGACGTTTCAGCAATTTCTCGAATGTCTTCATCCCGATGACCGGAGATTGATCAATGCCTGCGTCGAATCATCCGATCAAACGCTCATCGCTCAGGACTGCCGGATTATCAATCCGGACGCGGCCGCTCAGTTCATCCACATTCGCGGCGAAATCATCCGCGATGAAAATAGGAAGGTGATCGCAGCAACCGGGATGATCCAGGACATCACCGAGCGCCAACTGGTCGACGCCCAATTGCAGCAGGCCAAGGAGTTCGCCGAAGCCGCCAACATCGCCAAGAGCGAGTTTCTCGCGAACATGAGCCACGAGATCCGAACTCCCATGACGGCGATCGTCGGCTTCGCGGACATGATGCTGCGGCATCACCCTAATGCCCCTGACCATGCGGAATGCGTCCAGACCATCCGTCGCAATGCCGGTCATCTGCTGGAATTGATCAATGAGATTCTCGATCTCTCGAAAATCGAGGCCGGCCAGATGAGTATCGAGCGAATTCGCTGCGAGCTTCCCCAACTGCTTGCGGAAGTAACGACGCTCATGCGATCTCGAGCAGCGGAACGTGCATTGAAATTCAAACTGTCGTTCGACGGCAGCATCCCGCAATGCATCTGCACCGACCCCATGCGTCTTCGGCAGATCCTGGTGAACCTGCTCGGCAACGCCATCAAGTTCACGATCAGCGGGGGCGTTGACATGAGCGTCTCCTGCGACCGGACCGTAGAGTCCAGCGTGGTGCGAATCAACGTGCGCGACACCGGCATCGGAATGAATCCTCAGCAGTTGGGCAGAATCTTCGAACCCTTCACGCAGGGCGAACAATCCACGACACGCAAGTTCGGGGGGACGGGCCTTGGCCTGACGATCAGCCGAAAATTGGCCCGATTGCTGGGCGGGGACATCAGCGTCAGCTCTGCGCTCGGTTCCGGCAGCGACTTTGGAGTTTGGATCGACGGAGGACCCCTCAAAGACTCAGACATGGTGGCGGGTCTCACCGAAGCAAAACTGCCGGCAGTCACTTCGGCGCATAACTCCGGGGAAATCCCGATTCGAGGCCGAATTTTGCTGGTCGAGGATGGTCGGGACAACCAGCGGTTACTGTCCACGCATTTGAAGATGGCCGGGGCGGATGTCGTCATCGCCGAGAACGGGCAGATCGCCGTGGACCTTTTCGATTCCGAGGTTTTTGATCTCGTTTTGATGGACATGCAGATGCCCGTGCTTGACGGGTACTCCGCAACGAGGGAACTGCGACGGCGGGAAATCAAACTGCCAATCATCGCGTTGACTGCGTATGCCATGTCCGAGGACCGCGCCAAATGCATCGCCAGCGGATGCACCGATTATCTCACCAAACCCGTCGAAAGGGAGGTTCTTTTGCAAACCGTCAAATATCATCTCGGCCAGGGCACTGCCCCGGCAGCCCCGCCGCCCAAGCCGCAACCCAAGCTCGAACCCGACGGCACGATTAAAAGCACGCTGACCGATCAACCTGGAATGGCGAAAATCATCGATGAATTTGTTCACGATCTTCCCGGAGAAGTCCAGAAGCTGCAGGCGTTCCTCGACGCGGGTGAGATGGACTCCCTGCGGCGCGTCGTCCATCAGTTGCGCGGAGCCGGCGGCGGTTATGGATTTGAATCGATTACCGAGTTAGCCACCGCCGCGGAATCCGCGATCAAGGCAGGGAAGGGGGGCGAATCGATCAATACCAAGATCGACTCGCTCATTCAAAACCTCAGCCGCATCGAAGGGTACGACCAGGAGGCGGGGAAGCAGGCGGCATAATCAAGTCTTACAGCGTGGGTGTCGACCGCCTCCGATCAGTTTAAACGCGGATGACGGATCGGTCTGCGGAACTGACATCCAGAGAATGCGTCGCCCGGTTTCGTCCGTGTTCCTTGGAAAAGTAAAGGGCCTGATCCGCCCGGCGGACCAGTTCGGAGGCGCTGTCCCCGCCGCTTCCCCAGGAAGCGATGCCGGCACTGACGGTCACGGCCCGATGCGGCCAGCGGGCAGCCTCGATCCGGCCGCGGAGCCGTTCCGCGGCTTCTTTTGCGGCGGTCTGATCGGCATTGGCAAGAATGACCGCGAACTCCTCGCCGCCATAGCGGGCAACGAGGTCCGTGGTGCGCGAAGTGCTGGACAGCAACGCGCCCATCAACTTCAGAATTTCATCGCCGGCTTGATGACCGTATGTGTCATTGAGGCTCTTGAAATGGTCCACGTCAAGCATGATCAGCGAAAGGGGGGAATGCTCACGCTTCGAGCGCGCACACTCACTCTCGAGCCTGGCCCCGAACGCGCGCCGATTGGCGATGCCCGTCAGAACGTCCATCGTGGCAAGCGCGTCTAGTCGGGCATTGGCAGCGATCAGCTCCGCCTGCTTGATTTCCAGCTTCACCTTCAACGCCTCCAGTTCGGCGTTTCTCTGGGCGAGTTCGCGCTGCGTTCTCCCAAGATCGTTGCACAAGCCGGTCAATTCTTCAAATTGCGCTTTGCTCCTGTCGGAGCTGGAAATTTGGCTCGCGTATTTCAACGCGGCGCGCAACATCCCTGTCTGCTCGTTCTGGACCAGACTCATTTCCTCCAGAACGCGCGCGGCGGCGGCTTGCGTCCGGGCGAGGATGATCCATAGCTGCTTCCCATCGCTGAAGCCCATGCAATGAAGCAGCGCCATCCGCCCCTGGGCGGCCATGCACAATTGCCAGTCGAAGGCTCCGCCGTCGTTCCGCACGGCGGCGAGAAAAGCCGCAGCCTTCTCCATGCTGGCGGCATCGACCACTTCGGCGAACGGCGTCCCTGCGGAGCATCGTTCGGCAATGCCGAGCTGGTCGTGGGCGACGCGGATAATCGATCCCTTGAGATCACACACCAGGGCTGAGCCACCGATTTCGGATTGAACGCTCATGCTGCTCCTTCAATCCGTAGCAGCCGATTGGCCAACTCAACGACAGCCTGCGCGTCCTCAGCGGTCCCGTCAGCATCAACCTGCTTCCAGAGCTCCGGCGCGATGTGGAACGGATAGCCGCCGACGAGAATCTTGATCTTCCGGCAGCCGGGCGCGGCGCGAATCTCCGCGATCATGTGCGACACCGCGGCGACGTGAGGCGTCAGTGCCGCGGAGATGCCGACCACGTCGGGTTTACGGTCCTCAAGAGTTCGGACCAGGGCCGCCCCGGGAACGCTGGCGCCCAGAAAGACCGTATCCCAGCCGGCCATCTCAAAGAAGTCCGCCACGATGCGCATCCCAATCTCGTGGAGATCGCCGTCGACGCACGCCCCCACGAAGCGGCGTCCGTTTCTTGGCTCCGCGAAGATCTTCGGGTACAGCTGGGACATGATCATCTGGGTGGCCGCCGTGCAATAGTGTTCCTGCGCGACCGTTATCTGATTCATCTGCCAGCGGCGGCCGATCTCCAGCTGCGATTGTTGGAAAACGTGGATATATATCTGCTTGATGGACGCCCCGCGCTCAACCGCGTCGAGAATCAGGCTGCTCGCCTTGCGCCGGTCGCACGCGATGAGTGCCGCGAGGTACGACTCGGCCAATTGGGCCAGCGGCAGATCCGGCGCGATGCAATTTGGCAGGACGGACGCCATCGCGGGGAGATCCGCGATCGCGTCCTGAATATATCGGCAAGCGATGGCTGCATCTTCGGGCGGCAGACGATCTTTCAACACGTCCATGGTCACTTGCAGATTATCCGCCAGGTCGCTTGCCGGAATTCCGCGCCCGGCAAGCATCACCTTGGCCCAGGCGACGTAGTCTCGGAACAGCGCGGGATGACATGCCACAAGCGCCTGCGCAAGATACGTGAGGTGGCACGAGGCATCCTCGCGGCACTTCTGTCGGCCGCGCTGACCATACCGCGACTCAAGTTCCGGGCGTAGCTGGTAGTGCCGCGCGACGACCGCATCGGCGATGGCTTCGGAGGCGGGGCTCAGCTTTCGTCCGATGTCTATTGTGCGTTGTGCCATAACGCGTGTTGTTCAGCTCGAGACGCCTTCAAAGCAACGGACGCCGGCGCTCTTGGGAACAAGCTTAAGACCCCTGGGGATCCCCGCGTGAGATTCACGGTAAAGGTGGCTGTGATGCCAGGTTTTGAAGCTGCTCTCGTCGCGCCAAAAAGTGATCAACCAGATTTCGTTGGGTTCCTCAACTGGACTGATGACTTCCATGCACAGGAAACCCTCGGCGTCGTCGACTTTGTGAGGGCGGTTTCGGAATGCTTCCTTCACTTGGGGAGTCATCCCGTTGGCAACGGTGAATTTGCTGATGACCACGAAGCGTCCCATCGAGGTTCTCTGGGTTGTTGATCTGTATCAAGCCGCCAATGCCTCGGCTTCAGCGAACTGAGCCCGAATCAGTATAGAGCGGAATTCGTTTTGCAGGAAGACTTCGACCAAGTGAGGATACGCCTTCCGCGTTTGTGCTCGGTGACCTCAGCAGACCTCACGTGGTGGGCACGGAGACGATGCTTTGGTTGATTGTTACCGCGCCGGCTGAATCCGATCCTGCCAGGAGCCGGCCTTCCACCGCAGATCCGTTGTTCACCGTGATGGTTACGGCGGCGAGAAGATTGCCCTTGAAAATAGTGGTTGTATTCAGGGTTGCTGACGTCCCGACCTGCCAGAAGACATTGCTGGCTTTCGCGCCGCCGGCCAGGATCACCTGGGCGCCCGTCCCGGTGGTGAGCGTGCTTCCGATCTTGAAAATAAAGATCGCGTTGGGGTTTCCCTGGGCATCCAGGGTGACGTTGTTGTTCGGTCCCGACCCTGAAATCATTACGGAACTCGAGTTTGTGTAGAGGCCGGGAGTGAACGTCAACCCGCCCATATTGCCGGGCAGAGCCACGGAAGTCGTCGAGCGACTCACCGCGTCGTTGTACGCGGACAATAGATCGGCCTGCGCATCAATGACGGCCTGATCGTCGACATGAATTGACCCGTTCACGTCTCCAGGCGGGATCCCTTGTGCACTTCCGGGGTTCAGCCCCACATCTCCGTTGATGGTGGTGGGATCGGTGCCGGTAACTGCGGTGGTGGCCATCACCGCGAAAGCGGCGGCGGACCCCAGATTGATCGGGGCTTGTGCGATCTGCGCCCCGGTCGTGAAGGTCCATGTCTGGTCGCCGGTTAGTGGGTTCCCCGCCAGGTCTCTCACCCCGTTTGCACCGCCGGTGATGGTTGCGGTAAACGTGGTGTTGGCTGCGAAATTGCTGGATGGCGTGAAGGTTGCGATGTCGCTTTGGGCGTCATAATTCACCGTTCCCGCAACGGCTATGGCGCCGGGGGATGTGACCGCGAATGTCGCGGCCGTGATCGTCGTCGGATCGATGGCCTCGCTGAAAGTCGCTGCGATTGCTTCATTGATAAACACGTTGCCTTGGAGATTGGCAGGATTGGTGGAGATGACGGTCGGAGGAGTGGTATCCGGGGTCGCTCCAGTGGTGAATGTCCAGACATAGCTGTTGGCCAGCGGATTCCCCGCCAGATCGGTGGCGCCTGTGGTGATCGTGCCGGTGAACGTGGTGCTCGCCGCAAGGGGGCTTGTCGGTGTGAATGTCAGGGTGGTGCCGGCGTAATTCAAGGTTCCCGGCACAGCAACTGCGCCGGGCCCTGTCAGGGTCACGTTTGCCGAGGTGATCGTCAGGGGATCCATCGCTTCGCTGAACGTCGCGGCGACGCTTTGATTGAAGGCGACGCCCGTTGCGTTATTGGCCGGGTTGGTGGAACTCACCGTCGGATCGGTGGTATCCGGGGTCGCTCCGGTGGTGAAACTCCAGACAAAGTCGTGAGCCAGCGGATTCCCCGCCAGATCGGTGGCGTCCGTGGTGATCGTGCCGGTGAACGTGGTGCTGGCGGCAAGGGGGTTTGTCGGTGTGAATGTCAGGGTGGTGCCGGTGTAATTCAAGGTTCCCGGCACAGCAACTGCGCCGGGCCCTGTCACAGTCACGTTTGCCGAGGTGATCGTCAGGGGATCCATCGCTTCGCTGAACGTCGCGGCGACGCTTTGATTGAAGGCGACGCCCGTTGCGTTATTGGCCGGGTTGGTGGAACTCACCGTCGGATCGGTGGTGTCCGGGGTCGCTCCAGTGGTGAATGTCCAGACGTAGCTGTTGGCTAGCGGATTCCCCGCCAGATCGGTGGCGTCCGTGGAGATCGTGCCGGTGAACGTGGTGCTCGCCGCAAGGGGGCTTGTCGGTGTGAATGTCAGCGTGGTGCCGGCATAGGCAACGGTTCCCAGCACGGCCACCCCGCCAGGGGCTGTCACGCTGACGTTAGCCGAGGTGATCGTCAGGGGATCCATCGCTTCGCTGAACGTCGCGGCGACGCTTTGATTGAAGGCGACGCCCGTTGCGTTATTGGCCGGGTTGGTGGAACTCACCGTCGGATCGGTGGTGTCCGGGGCAGCCCCGGTGGTGAAACTCCAGACGAAGTCGTGAGCCAGCGGGTTCCCCGCCAGGTCTTCGGCGCCGGTGGTGATCGTGCCGGTGAACGTGGTGCTGGCCGCGAGGGGGATGGTTGGTGTGAAAGTCAACGTGTTGCCGGCATAGGCAACGGTTCCCAGCACGGCCACCCCGCCAGGGGCTGTCACGGAGACGTTTGCTGACGTGATCGTCAGCGGGTTCATAGGCTCGCTGAACGTCGCGGCGATGCTCCGATTGAGCGCCACGCCGGTGGCGTTATTTGCGGGATTGATCGAACTCACGGTCGGGTCCGTCGTGTCCGGGGTCGCTCCTGTTGTGAAGCTCCAGACGAAGTTGCGAGCCAGCGAATTTCCGGCGAGATCTTTGACGCCGGTGGTGATCGTAGCGGTATAGGTTGTATCGGGGGAAAGAACGCCGGTGGGGCTGAAGGTAGCTGTGGTCCCGAGATAGAGAACGGTTCCGGTGACAGCCATGCCTCCAGTTGCGGTAAGGGTGAAGTTCGCGGTGGTGATCGTCAGCGGATCCATTGGTTCGCTGAAAACCGCTGCAATGCCCCGGTTCAACGCCGCGCCGGTTGCATTGACCGCGGGAGTGGTGGCACTCACGGCCGGATCCGTGGTGTCGGGGGCCGGCGTGCGCGACTCGAAGTTTTTGATCTGATATCGCGACTTTCCGATGTACGAGCTGGCCGCGAAGTCCGCCAGGGTGTTGAATCCCGCTCCGCCGTGGAAGTGGACGGCGCCGGAAAATATGGAACGATCGCCGGCGTTGCTGTTGACGCCGAGCTGGAGAATATCATTGCCGGCGCCCAGGAACATTGACACGGGCCCATCGAAAGACGCGGCGGAAGCCGGGGTCGCGCCGTGTGCGCTGATCTGGACGACGTCGGCGCTCCGCCCGGTGCAGATGAACACCCCGCCGTGGAAAACCGCGTCATCGATCGTCAGATGATCGATTCCCCTTCCGCCGGTGATGTGGGTTTGTCGCTGAACGACTATCGACTCCATGGCGATTGTATTTCCGCCCGCACCGCCGTGGATGATCAGGCTCTTTCCAACCGTCGTTCCCGCAATGGAGCCAGTAATGCCGAATGCTGAATTATTTTGGATATTGAGAGTACCCGCCACGTGCACGTCGCCCAGAGCAAGCGTATCGGTGCCCCTCCCGCCAATGGAGAGGTCTCCCGGCAGGCTAACGCCGCTCATCGTTACGCTGTCACTGCCGCCTCCCATTTCCACGGCGACACTGCGCGTGATGCCGCTCACGATGATCGCGCCAGTCTGGCCGTTGATGATCGTGTTGTCGCTCCCGGCGATGCGAATCTGGCCGGCATTCAATCCGACCTGATCCAGAACGATCGCGCTTGCCGCGTCGTCGCCGCGGATGGTTAACCGCCCATGAACAACGGAGGCCAGCACGCTCCCGGATAAAAATAACCGCGGCTCCAGAACTTCAGCGAGCGTTCGCGCAGGCGCTTTTGCGCATTGAGTGCCATACTTCAGAAAAGTATTGCTTCCGAAATGTTGAAATCCGCGCTTCATTAGAAACCTCCATGTTAAAACTGAGCTGTCGCCTGAATCCGTGGCTCCGGCGGGAATGCTCTACAGAGCATGCATCGGGGAAGAGGCTGCGTTAACTTGAGCATTACCAATGGGATGGGTGTAAACCCCTACGACTGCCGCAGTCGTGGCGATTGCTTGGCGGGCGTCGCGATATGTTGGCGATGCGAAGCGTGCTTGCCGCGATGAGCAGGTCCGCTGGCGCGACCGACTGCGCAGAGCCGGCCGTATTTCCGACAATTCGGTGCGCTCGTTCCATAGTTCAGCTTTCAGCGGTGCCGCATTATGCCGCGGCAACCTTCGTGGCGTTGTCGGGGCTTGAAACACTATTGGCAAATCGCACAAACTGCTCGGGCGTGAGCGGGCGGGCGAACAAATATCCCTGGGCAAAATCGCAACCCAGCTGACGCAGGAACTCCGCCTGCGACTGGTGCTCCACTCCCTCGGCGACCACCCGAAGGTGCATCGCGCGGGAGAGCGCCAGGATCGCCTCCACCATGGATGTGTCGGAGCGGTCATTGCCCAAGGCGGCGATGAATGAGCGGTCGATCTTGAGCGCCGCGATCGGCATGCGCCGCAGACAGGCGAGCGACGAGCAGCCCGCGCCGAAATCATCCAGGTGAAATGCAACCCCCATGTCACAGATGGCGTTCAACTCGGCCAGCGCCGGATCGCCGCTTTCCATGATGGCGGTTTCGGTGATTTCCAGTTTCAGATGCCGCGAATCGAGGCCGCTTTCGGCTAGCGCCCTGGCGACTTCGGCTGGCAACTCCGCCCGCGCAAACTGCCGCCCAGACACGTTCACAGCCACAGCCACGTCACGCAGTTGTGGCCGTTGCGTCCGCCACTCTCTCATTTGCCGGCATGCTTCGCGGAGCACCCACCGGCCCAGCGGGATGATCAGGCCAGTCTCTTCCGCCAGAGGGGCGAAGTCGGCCGGGGAAAGGAGGCCGCGCAGCGGATGCTCCCATCGCACCAGGGCCTCGACCTCGATGAGTTGCCCGCTCTGGAGCGACTGCACCGGCTGGTAATGAAGGCGAAGCTCGCCGTGTTCGATTGCCCCGCGCAGCTCGCTTTCCATCAAAAGCCGCTGCATCGCCGAGGCATGCATTTGCTGATCGAAGAGACGATAGCCTCCGCGTCCGGCGCTCTTGGCATCGTGTAGAGCGGTTTCGGCGTCGCGCAGTATTTCCTCCGGCGTGTCATAGATTCCGGTGCTTAGGGCGATGCCGAAGCTCACCGAGGCGCACACCTCGTATCCGTCGATATCGAACGGCCGAGCTATCGCGCGCTGCAGACGATCGACGACACGAACGGCGTCGGCGGAAGTGCGAATGTTTTCCAGGAGCGCCACGAACTCGTCTCCCCCAAGGCCGGCCGGATGATCGGGTGCTCGGCGCGCCAGGGTATCGCCGATGCGAAGGGTGATCTCCAGCCGATTGACCAGGTCGACCAGCAGCTGGTCCACCGCTGCTTGTCCCGGGCGATCATCGATGACCTTGACCCGGTCCAGCTCCAGAAGCATCACAGCAAAACTCTGTTCGGGAGATCGCTTCAGACGATGCAGACATTGATGGATCCGGTCCATCAAAAGGGCGCAGTGCGTTAGGCCGGTCAACGTATCATGCAGCGCGTCGCGACGAAGCTGAGTCGCGGCGAGCTTGTGGTCGGCGACGTCTGCTCGCGAGACGGCCGCGCGCAGCGCCTTGCCGCCCGCATCGCGGGCTGCCAAAGCATCCAGCGATTCTGACCGTCGCAACGCATCATCCGGTACTCGCTGCAGCGTGCGTATCTGTGACATCAGCGCGTTCATCATCGAAACGGGGGCCAGACGACTGGATGGGTGTTTACCCTGCGTGATGTCGTGCTCTCCTGCGTGTCGCGGCTTGCTCAGCTCGCTGCCGGGGAATCTGCCGGTAGAGCCTTAGCAGCGGTGCGCATAGCATCGTCGGAGGCGGTGCCACTGCGATGACCCAGACAATTGCGTGCAGAATCTGCGGACTGGTTCACGCTGAGGAGGTGTTGTCGCCCGGCACCGTTGCGAAATGTCGCCGCTGCGGAAGCGTGATTGAACGGCGCAGCCTGGAGAGCCTTCATCGGACTGCGGCATTTTCCCTGGCGGCTTTGATCCTGTATCTGCCGGCCAATGTCTTCCCAATTCTTCACATGGATTTGTATGGGGCGACAACTGACAACACGGTATGGCAAGGCTGCCAGCGGCTCTATGAAGACGGCGACGTGGTCATTGCAGTGATCGTATTTCTGGCCAGCATCGCAATTCCGCTAATTAAGCTGATCGGACTATTCTTCCTGGTCGTGACGGTGCGCCTGCATTGGCCGCGCCTGCGGCTCGTGCGGACGCGCATGTACCAGTTCATCGAATCCATCGGACGCTGGGCAATGCTCGACGTATTTGTTCTGGCGGTTCTGGTGTCGATCGTCAAATTGCACCAGCTGGCGACGATCATCGCCGGGCCGGGCGCAATCGCGTTCGCGGGAGTCGTTGTCTTTACGCTGCTGGCATCCGCGAGCTTCGATCCGCAGCTCATCTGGGAGAAAGAGCAATGCACCGCGTGAACATGAGCCAGGATGAAATGTCGCCCGTCCAGGCGCCGCCGCGTCCCAAAGTGTCGAAGATGCGCTGGTCGCTTCCGCTGATCTGGCTGGTCCCGCTTTGCGCGGCGGCGGGCGCGGGATATTACCTGCATCTCCATCATCAGCAGCTCGGCACCGACATTACAGTAACGTTCAAGAACGTCAGCGGAGTGAGGGTCGGCCAGACGATGGTGACGGTTCATGGCGTCGAGGTCGGGAAGGTGACGTCACTTGAACTCGGCGAGGATCGCGATCGCGTCCTGATGCACATCGCGCTGCAGAAGCGGTATGCCTCGATCGCCAGCGAGGGAGCGCTCTTCTGGATCGTGCAGCCTGACATCTCTGGGGGAAGCATCAGCGGGCTGAGCACCATTGTCAGTGGTCCGTACGTCGAGGCGGTGCCCGGCGTCGGTTCACCGGCGTCACAGTTCGTCGGCCTGGAAAAGCAGCCGACATCATTGGGCGAGGGACTGATCCTGATCCTGCGCCGATCATCTCGAACATCTGCAGCAGGATTCTCCAATTATCTATCGCGGCATCCAGGTCGGCGCGGTCGCCAGCGCGCATCTCAGCCCTGACGCGACCCACGTGAACATCAACGCCGTCATCTGGCAGCGCTTTGCGCCGCTGGTGACCAAGCGCTCGGAATTCTGGAGCATCAGCGGAGCCGACGTGAAAGGCGGAATCTTCTCGGGCATCAGCGTCAAGCTCGACTCGTTGCGTACGCTCCTTTCCGGCGGAGTTGAGTTCGCAACGCCGGAGGTTGAAGCGAACCAGCCCGCACAGGACGGCGCCGACTTCACGCTGCATCCCGAGCCGCAAAAGGAATGGCTCACCTGGGCTCCGAAGATACCGCTTCCGCCCGAAGCGATTTCGCGACCGGATGGTCCGGACCAGCACGGGACCAGCGTGAGCTCGGAGTTGAAAGGGAAGATGTAACGTTCGGCAAAAGTGTCCTCACCATCCGCCTCAACAATAACAATCCGAAACTGTGATAGCCAAGCGGATTTGGTATGATGGGATTTCACGGAGAACATCCATGACAATTTTATTGAGTGCTGAAACTCAGAAGCTTCTGGAGGAGAAGCTACTAAAAGGTGGCGGCTACCAATCCGCGGATGAGGTTGTCCATGCGGCGTTGGAGGCCCTCAACATCGCAGAAGAACATGCTTTGGACGATGAAACACTCGATGCTATTGACCGTGCCGAGGACCAAATCGAACACGGAGAGGTACATGACTGGACGGACGTGCGGGAGCAGTTGCGAGCGAAATTTCTGGGGAAATGACGCTCGATGCTCGGTCATTACCGAATCGTTCTGACGGTTGATGCCGTGTCCGACTTGGAAGGCATAGCAACCTGCATCCATCAGCAGTCGCCGCAAAATGCGGCCAGCGTCGCCGAGACAATTCTGGAGGCAGTCAATTCTCTGACTTCGATGCCGAACCGATTCAGGCAGGTGGGGAGCAGCAGAAGACGTGGGACGCCGTACATGCGATGGTCGTACGTCCCTTCATCGTCTACTACCGGATAGAGCAACCTTCCGAGACAGTCTATATTCTGAACGTTCGCCGGGGGAGCAGACGCCAGCCCCGGCGCTTTGAGTAGTTCCGTTTCCAGACGCTGGCGCCTGCGGCGCCACTCAGCTTCCCTCCGGCCGCTGTGCAGCGACTGCAGGACTTGGAGGCAGCTTCCACTGCTCAACCGGGTCGGGATGTGACGGGTCAAACGGCGTCACGTCCGCGGCAACGTGCTTCGACAGCGGACAACCACTCCCTCGAATCGCTTCGACAACACAGCGCGCCAGCTCAAAAGCTCCATAAGAATTGAAGTGCGTGTTATCCGCCAGCGGCGCGGTCTGGCCGGGAAACGTATTTGCCGGGTAATGCACGAACGCCTGGAGCGTCCCTTGAGGACCCAGCGCCTGAAATAGTCTGCCGCTCATCTCATGCAGATCGACCAGCAGCACTTTCTGCTCCGTCGCCACCTGCCGCGCGGCGGCCGGGTAGTCGCCCAGTGATTCCTCCAGCTTGCCCGCGCCATCAAACCGTCGGCGATACATCGGAGTGACCACGATCGGCGTCGCGCCGCGCTCCCGAATGGCAACGACGTACTCCTCAAGCTCTTTCTTGTAGGTCGTGAACGCGCCGGCGCCGGGCCGCTTGTCCTTCTGATCGTTGTGCCCGAATTGAATCAGCACGTAGTCCCCTTTTTTGGCTTCGCCGAGAATCTTGTCGAGCCGATGCTCGCTCTTGAAGCTGTAAAGCGCACGGCCCGATTCGGCGTAATTTGCCACGCTCACCGTCGCATCAAAGAAGCACGGCAAAACCTGCCCCCAGCCAGTGTACGGCTCAGCCGCCTGGTCAGTCACGGTCGAATCGCCGGCGATGAAAACGACAGTCGCACCCTGAACCGGCTCGATCGCGACGGCATCGATGGCCGGTCGTGTGCCATTGAATTCGAGAGTGAGCTTGTCGTCCCAATCGAGACCGGGAGAACCTCGCAGCTGCACGGAATTGCCGCTGCCCTCGATCTTCGGACGGTGAACGTGAACCGTGAATGTGCGGGCAACGACCTCCCCCTTTTTCGTCACCACGTGTTCCACCATCAGCCGGCGTGCTTCAGCGCGAATGGTGTTGTCCGACCCGGCGGCCGCGTCGCCCATCGTGACGGTGACGCGGTAATTTCCCGCCGGCACTGCCACGGAAAAAAAGAAGGGATGATCGCTCGTGCAGCAGTCCGGTTGATCGACCGGCGTTGACCCCGGCTCAAAGCCATAACCTTGCTGTGACGAGTAGACGACTGATGCTGGAACCCGGACAGAACTTCCGCTTCCCTGCTTCGTCCCAAAATGAAAGTGCCAGGAATTCAATGATGCACCGTCCGCTCGGCGCGATTGCATCTCGCGAGCAGAAAGCACAATGCGAGCGTGATGAACGCAGATCGCCAGCGGATCGTTCGAACGGCGCGATTCATTTGTAAGGACGAAATCCCAGGGCACAAACGGTCTGTCGATCAGCTGCCATAGCTCTCCATCGGCGGACACGTGCAAACGAGATTGCGATCGCCAAACGGATTATCGATCCGCCCCACAAACGGCCAGAACTTGTGCGCCTTGACCCACGGCGCCGGAAAGGCCGCCTCCTCACGCGTGTAAGGATGTTTCCAATCGCTTGCCAGCAGCGCGGCCACCGTGTGCGGGGCGTTCTTCAGCACGTTGTCGGTTCGGTGCGCCTTGCCCTGCTCGATGGCGCGAATCTCTTCGCGGATCGCGATCATCGCATCGCAGAATCGATCCAGCTCAGCCTTGGGCTCGCTCTCGGTCGGCTCGATCATCAACGTGCCGGGCACCGGCCAACTCATCGTGGGGGCGTGGAAGCCGTAGTCCATGAGGCGCTTGGCGATGTCCTCCACTTTAATGCCGCTGCGCGTTTCAAACTGCCGCGCGTCGATGACAAATTCGTGCGCCACGCGTCCGTTCTGGCCCTTAAACAGAATCGGATAGTGCGGCCCCAGACGCTTGGCCATGTAGTTGGCGCCAAGGATCGCAACCTGTGTCGCGCGGGTGAGACCCGGACCGCCCATCAGCGCGATGTAGACCCACGGAATGACCAGAATGCTCGCGCTCCCATGCGCCGCCGCTGACACTGGACCGACCGCGGAATCATGCGCCAGGGGACTTCCCGGAAGAAACGGGACCAGTTGCTTCGCGACTGCGATCGGCCCCATGCCGGGGCCTCCGCCGCCGTGGGGGATGCAGAAGGTCTTGTGCAGATTGAGATGGCAGACGTCCGCGCCGATGTCGCCGGGCCGGCACAAGCCGACCTGCGCGTTCATGTTCGCCCCGTCCATATAAACCTGCCCGCCGTGCTCGTGAACGATCCGGCAGATTTCCGCGACTTCCTCCTCAAACACGCCGTGCGTTGAAGGATACGTGATCATCAGCGCGCCGAGTTCGTCGGCATGCTCGCTCGCCTTTTTGCGCAGGTCCTCGACATCGACATTGCCGCGGGCATCGCATTCGACGGGGATCACCTTGAATCCCGCGACGACCGCGCTGGACGGATTGGTCCCGTGCGCCGAAACCGGAATCAAACAGATGTCCCGGCCTCCCTCGCCGCGCGAAACGTGATACCCGCGAATCGCCAGCAGCCCGGCGTATTCTCCCTGCGATCCGGCATTGGGCTGCAGCGAAACGCCCGCGAAACCGGTGATTTCCGCCAGCCATTGCTCGAGCTGGGAAAAGAGGACGCGATACCCTCCGGTCTGATCCTCGGGAGCAAACGGATGCAGCCGGCCAAACTGCGGCCAGGTCACGGGCAGCATCTCGCTGGTGCCGTTCAGCTTCATCGTGCAGGAGCCCAGCGGGATCATCGAATGCGTAAGCGACAGGTCGCGCGATTCCAGCGTGCGGATGTAACGCAGCATTTCCGTTTCGCTGTGATGCGTGTTGAAAACCGGATGCGTGAGGTATTCGCTGGTGCGGCCAACCGCTTGGGAATATCGGGACACGATCTCGGAGCCGGCGCGTGACTCAGCCGCCACCTTGTGCGTGTCCCCATTTCCACCCAGCGACGCGACGTCAAAATCGATCCGCCCGCTCGGCGCGAAGACCTCCAGAAGCTGCTTCACATCTCGTTGCGTAGTCGTTTCATCGAGCGCGATGCCGATGGCGTTTTCCGATTCGTTCAGCCGCAGGTTCATTCCCCGCGCGACCGCCGCCGCGCCGATCGTTTTCACGCGCCCGGCGCCGACGGGCACGTGCAGCGTGTCGAAAAATTCTCCCTCGCCCAGCTCATACCCCAGCCGCGCCAGACCATCGGCAAGCCGGACTGCAAAATCGTGCACGCGCTGCGCGATCCGCTTCAACCCTTTCGGACCGTGATACACCGCATACATGCTTGCCATCACGGCAAGCAGCACCTGGGCGGTGCAGATGTTGCTGGTGGCTTTTTCGCGGCGAATGTGCTGCTCGCGCGTTTGAATCGCGAGCCGCATCGCGGGGTTGCCGTGCACGTCTTTCGAAACACCGACCAGACGCCCGGGCATCTTGCGGGCGTAATCGCTCTTCGTTGCCATGTAGGCGGCATGCGGTCCGCCAAAACCCATCGGCACGCCGAAGCGCTGCGTCGAGCCGACGGCGATGTCCGCGCCGAACTCCCCCGGTGGCTTGATCAACGCCAAGGCAAGAATGTCAGCCGCGACAACGACCAGTGCCCCCGCCGCATGAGCGCGGGCCGCCAGCGCGGTGTAATCAATGATGCGTCCGTGCGTCGTCGGATATTGCAGAAGAATGCCGCAAAACTTTTTCGCCGTCAGCTCGGCTGATGCTGCCGGGCCGCAGACGATCTCGATTCCCAGCGCCTCCGCCCGCGTCCGCACGACGGCAATCGTCTGCGGGTGACAATCATCAGCCACAAAAAACGCGCAAGGCTCGGAGCCATCCGTCGCGATCGACCGGCACATCGCCATCGCTTCCCCGGCGGCGGTCGCTTCGTCCAGCAACGAGGCGTTTGCCAGCGGAAGGCCGGTCAGGTCGCTGACCATGGTTTGAAAGTTCAGCAGCGCTTCCAGTCGGCCCTGGGCGATCTCCGCCTGGTAGGGGGTGTATTGCGTATACCAGCCCGGGTTTTCCAGAATGTTGCGTTGAATGACCGGGGGGGTGACGCAATCGTAATAGCCCATGCCGATGAACGAACGAAGCACTTTGTTCTGCGAAGCGATCTGCCGAAGTTCTTCGAGCAGTTCGAACTCGCCGCGCGGCTCCCCGATGTTGAGAGGCCGGCGCATCCGAATCGCCACCGGCACCGTCGCGGCAACCAGCGCCTCCAGCGAGTCATACCCGATTAACTCGAGCATCTCCGCGATGTCTTTTTCATTGGGTCCGATATGCCGTGGGACAAACCCGTCAACGACCGCCAAAGGTGAAGCCGCTCCGGCACCAGCTTTTGGGGGTCGCGGCGAATCAATTAAAGGTGTGCTGCTCGAGTTCATATGCATTCCGATCCGGCGGTCGTTGGTCTCAAATCAAAAAGCGCGGCCGAAAGAGGTCAGTCGCTATCGTACGCCCGGCCGCAGCGAGCGCTCCGAGAGCCGCCGATCACAAACCCATTCCGGCTTGTGCCCGCGAGATCTCGAACCAGCGCCCCATCGCCATTCCCCGTAGCACAGCCGTCCCGGCTGTGATTTCCCGGCTGTAATCACCATCGCCACAGCCGAGACGGCTGTGCTACTCGATGGCGGCACTCAGCGTTTCATGCGAGTCCCAATGCTCTTCGAGCCACCCGATCCGATCGCTTTCTAATGCGCCGTCTTTTTCTCGTATTCGTCCGCGCCCAGCAGCGCTTCAAACGCCTTGGGATCGCTCACCTGCACCTTGATCATCCACCCGGCCTCGTAAGGGTCGTTGTTGACCAGTCCCGGATTGTCCGCGAGCTGGTGGTTGATTTCGGTGACGACGCCGCTCACCCCGCTGTACAGATCGCTGTTGGCTTTCACGGAGTCGATCTCGCCGAACTTCTGGTTGGCGGTGATCTTGGTGCCGATCTTCGGCAGCGCGACAAACGTCACGTCCGTCAGCTCGTCGGCAGCGATCTGCGTGATCCCGATGCTCACAATGTCGCCGTCCAGGCGGTGCCACTCGTGCGTTTCCAGAAAACGATAGTTGGCAGGAACATTAGCCATAGGATTATCTCTTGTAGAACGGAAGTTTGACGACCTTGGCCGGCGTCAGTGTTCCCTTCAAATCTGCCATCAGCGCGGTGCCCTCGGACGTGAGGGCCGTATCGACATACGCCATCGCGATGCTCTTCTGCAATGTCGGGCTCCACGTCCCGCTGGTCACTTCGCCGACAACCGCGCCTTCAGATTGCAGCGCCGCTCCCTGTCGCGCAATGCGCCGGCCCTCTACCTCGATCCCGACAAGCTTCCGCTTCGGCCCGATCTTGGCGATCTCGCGCAATGGCTCGACGCCGATGAAATTCTTGGTCAGATCGACCGCCCATTCAAGCCCAGCCGACAGCGGATCGATGGTCTCACTTAATTCATGCCCGTACAACGGCATTCCCGCTTCCAGCCGCAGCGTATCCCGCGCGCCCAAACCCGCCGGGCGAATCGTTGCGTCGACTTTGTCGAGCTTCCCGCCCAGCATCTTCATCGCCATGCCGGCCATGCGCGCCGGGAGAATGACTTCGACGCCATCTTCCCCAGTGTACCCGCTGCGAAAGACGGTGAACTTGGTCATCATCAGCGAGCCGGTTTCAAACTGATATCGTTTCATCGCCCGCACATCGACCGGCAGCACGTCCGCCAGCTTCTCAATCACCATCGGCCCCTGAATCGCCACCATCGCCGTGCTTTCCGTCTGATCGGCCATCTCCAGATCAAACGACTCGGCCCGCCGCACCTCGCCCAGATGTTTCACGATCTTATCGCGATTGCTCGCGTTGCAGACCAGAATCCAGTTCTTCTCATCCCGGCTGATGATGATGTCATCCATCACCCCGCCGCGCTCGTTGCAAACCAGGCTGTATCGGCTCTGCCCCACCTTCTGCACCGACACATTCCGCGTCAGCACGCGATCGAGAAACCGCACCACGTCTTTCCCGCTGAAATGCAGCCGGCCCATATGCGAGACATCGAACATCGACGCGCTGCGGCGAGTGTGCTCGTGCTCGTCGATGATCCCGCGATAATGCAGCGGCATCTCCCACCCCGCAAAATCGACCAGTTTCGCGCCCGCGGACACGTGAAAATCGTAGAACGGCGTACGTTTGAGCATCGGGCCGCAAGCTAGCCGTGGATCGCGCATGCGTCAAGCGGGGTTGATACCGCAACACGCCCAATCCGGCGACAAGTCGCTCGGCTGTGCGCTGTCGCGACTACCAAGCTGCCTGGTGAAATATCCCTCTCTATCGCGCGAGCGCTAAGATGCATTGTCACCGCGAGGCGTCCCGGAGTCGCGCCAGCGCGGAGCCGAGCAACTTGTCGCCGGACTCCAGACGTAATGGGCTTCTCCCTTCGACTGCGCGTCACACACAACCTGACCCGGCCTGACAAATCCTTACACTCCCCCCGGGGGGCGCTGGGCGGGAACAACGAGCCTGAGAGCGGTAAACAGCAGACACCGGATAAACCGTTGGACGGAACAATTGTTACTGCAACGTGTGGATAAAACCCTGCCGACGCTCAATACCGTCGAACCCAAGCTCTTGCAGCAGAAAAGCAGAATGCCCAAGGCCCAATGGCCAACAAAGGCTCAACTCCCAATACCGTGACAGCCACAGTGCTGGCAAGGCTGGGGTGCCGCCACTAACATTGGGAGCAGGGGATCCTGACGACACTACCCAAGAAGGCCTTCCGCAGACGCTCCATGAAACGCAGCGATCTAGAACGCACCTTCGTTCTCACGGTTGCAGATTGCATCGGCACGGGCGCAGCCACGACATCTGGCTTAATCCGCAAGCGAAGCGCGAATCAGCGGTGCCGCGGCACCGCGAAATCCGATTCGGGACAGCCAGGGCGATCTGCAAGCAGCTTCAAATTCCGGCACCGACTTTCGGTTGACGCGGGAAGCGGGCGGAAGACCTTTTGGCCGGGCGCCAGCGAGCGGGATCCGAGCGAGAGTCGGCCAAGGCAGCGAAGGCGTCACGCGCTTGCGCGAACGCTTCTTCGATCGTACGAGCCTGCGTGATCATCGCCGGGTCGATTGGCGAAGTTACGGTAAACCAACCGTCGGCGTCCGGCTCAACTGTCAGCAACAAACTGCCGTCGGAAATATGATACCGCTTTGCCATCGGAGATAATCATAGCTCCCCAGGCCGGGTGCGTCGATAGAAATCCGAGGGCCAAGCGCCAGCCGCCGCGCCGACTCGGATGGGCGTGCTCCTGGCCGGCGGAGCCCCGGAGCTCTACGAAAACTCCCTGGACAGATCGATCGATCAAATCGTCGAGTCTGGATCGATCAGGGCGCGAACCCGATCCATGATGTCGATGAGAAAATCGTCGTCGTCCAACTTTGCGACAAATGAGAGGTCCCGGTTGCGGTAGTCGAGCGACTTGAGCTGGTGCGGGTGGAGCCACCCTTCAGCGGACAGCTTCCACCCCCTCCTGCGGGATCCGAACGCCCAGGCTGTTCCCCCACCGGGCGACTTTGCTGATCTTGTCGATTTTTCCAACCGCCATGGCGCCTTCTCGAAAGATATACATAGGATACACGCAGCTTTACAATCCGTGGCAATGCGAGTGACCGCCGGGCGGCCAAACCTCATTTTTGGCTTGGAATCCGCCGTTCGCTTTACACCACTTTACGGAATTTTACGCATTCGAGTGGTGCGTAAATAACAAAAAATAGCTTGCGTTACGACAATAAAGGAACGCGTGTTGCCCGCTGATTCGGTGCTGGAGTTCCTTCAAAGTAAATGTTCATTCGCCCCTCCCGTCTTGCTGGCGATCTAAATGAACGTGCGCGATTACGCGCACTTGCCAGCAGAATGCTGCCCTTAGGGCAGCCGCTTAACGGTTTTTGGATGCGCGTAATCGCGCAAGGTCATATAGTCTCGCAGACCGCGCTTTCACTGTCCCACAACCCAGATGCTCGCGGCCTCAGCCGCGTCATTCCCTTCGTGCCTACGTGCGTATGTGCCTTCCCCCTTGGTCCCTTGTTGGCGAGCCATTCGAAAAGGTTCCTCTGCTCAGCATGCAGCAATTTGGCCGCGGCCGCCTCAATTTCTGCCAGAGTTGACATCGCTGAATAATAGCCGAGTCAGCGCGGTCGGCAAACAAATTACGTCTCTGCTGCTCTAGAATCCGCGACGCCGCGAGTACGCTCTGTCCCGGCGTGACTGGCGAACTGATGTTTCCGGCCATCACGCCGGGGCAGAGCTTCAGCGCCGCCCCGGATTCGGCCAGAGAGAGGGAAGCGCTCGCTGAGCAAAAAGGCGATCGCCAAACTCGCGGAACACTTCAGACTTAATCCCGGCTACTTCCTGCAGGCAGTCAGCGCGAGCGCCAGAGCCGCGGCAATTCCAACGACGACGCCCGCAGCGCCGGCGGTGGTTTGGTCTGTCGCAAATGACGGGTTAGCATCTAGCTAGTGAATTGACATTGCAGAGTGAAGGCAGGAACCGGCAGCAAACAAAACGAGGAGGACGGCCGGCATTGGCCGATGACCCGATGACCCCTTTTGCTCACCTTTGCTCCCCCTCCGCCGACGGAATCCGGGACGGCGCGGGTACGCTCTGTCCCGGCGCGGTTGGCGAGGTGAATGTTACCGACCATCACGCCGGGGCAGAGCTTCAGCGCCGCCCGGATTCGACCAGAGAGAGCGTAGTCGTAGCGTGAACTTCGAGCGTCGCTTTTCTGTAGAATGATGGATCATGCGGATTCCGGATTCGGATGCACTAAGGCACTTTGGAGGGCGACAATGAATTTCCGATATTCAAACGGAATCAGGCGGCGCAAACCCGATCAAATCACCATTGTCGCTGTGATATTCTTAAGCGTGTTGTGCCGAATCTCACAGGGCACAGAATCTACAGTCGATGCATTCGAACGATATGCAACGGAATTCAAATTCTTCGGCGATCATGAGTTCCTTTTCGGCCGCACCGAGATTTACCTCGCCGACCCCGCGGCAATGCGAAGCTACCGACCAATACTGAAAGAATTCATGGGGAGGCACGATGCCGTTGAAGATCTCATTCCCCTTCTTCACAACCCCAATCCCAAGGTTCGCGTGCTGGCAATCATGGCCCTCTATGCCGGCGGAGCCGATCACGCCCTTCCGGAAATCAATCAACTCGTCGACGATGAGCATCCGGCATTCACAAACCCTCCGTACGATCAACAGGGACTGAGATTCTCCGGCATCGGACCGCCACAAGAATCTCAAACTGTCGGCGAAGCCGCGACGAATGTCATTCACTTTTTACGAGAACGCAGGGTGGGTCGGTAAATTTCAACGCTACGACTTTCTCCAATATTGGAACGCGCATAAGGAGCGGAAGTATTGCGCGGGCTGGTTCATGGTCCGGCTCAGTCGCGCCAACCATGGCACTTCGCCATTGCCCGATGACAGTCCGGCGCAGATTGCGCAAGTGAGAAAGGAAATAGATCAGATTCCTATTGTCGACCGCCGCTGGATTCTCCTTCAATTGGCCAAGTATGAGTGCGATGAATACGGGCAATCTTATCTGGTTGGTAACGACGAACTCTCGCGCCTCTGCCATGACATAGGCGCGGCGACTTTACGAAGCACCATCAAATATCTCGCACGACCCGCGGCGGCCCCACGAGACCCTGACGTCCCGGATGATCCCGATCTGGACCTGGGACCACTCTGCTGGTTCATTTACGATCACGCGAAGGATCTGCTTTCAGAACGCGATGCCGGAGATGTCCTTGCTGCGGGCAATGTCATCGCCGCCGCGGAACTGCGTCCGGCAGAGGCATCCAAATGGCTTCGGGAGGAGGTCTTGAGGAAGTCGGGGCAATTTCAGGGATGGGAGAGAGCCAGGCTGCTCGCTTCGCTGTGGCGCATTTGTGGGCCCGCCGACGCCGAGTTTATTGTCGATCACTATTTCGAAGATCCGCCTGATCCCGGTTCATTCCCCACTGAACGAACCGCCTTTCTTGAGGCAGCTTCGGAACATCCGCGCACCGAGTTTCATGGACTGGTCATCCGAATTATCCGCGATCCGCGCCTCGACAAGACTGGTCCCGATTCGACTTCCGCTCTGCTGCGAATCGTAAGCCATTGGGCTGGGAACTCGATCGTGTCCGAAGAAGACCTTCAAACCGCACGCGGACACGAGGAATTAGACGAGCAGAACTTTAAGCCCCTCGCCAGTTGGCACAACAAATTGCGAGCCAGCATCAGGTCGAAGTCTGAGTCTTTCATCCGAGTCGGCATCTTTGTAGGTATCGCTGTTCTCTCAGTCACCTGCGTCGCGGTGCTTTTCCGGAGACTTCGTTCCAATCGTTGATCACGCTCCGTGAAACGGCGTGGCTGCCGGTAAGGCGCGGGCATCCCCTTTCCACTTCTCAGAGGAAACGCCCGGAGCATTGCAATAGAAATAATTGACGCCCCCGCGAGTCGTTTTCCAGACGGTCAGCGCGGGCCGAGTCGATATGCCGCTGGACACGCCTCGCGAGCAAGGCGGCTAACGGATTTGGAAGTGCTTCGCACGCGGGAACGTCGACATAAACTCCCCCGGATCCTTACCCTTTAGCCGCCTCGCTTGCGGGGCGTGTCCAGCGGCGCGGGCTGCCGTGGGATTCTAGTCTGCACGGCGTCCGGGACGCGCGAGTCCACTCTGTCCGGGCGTGACTGGCGAGGTGGATGTTTTCGATCATCACGCCCGGCCGTTCTGGACGCGTCCCGTTAGTCGTTCTCAAGCTGAAAACCGAAAACTGAAAACCGAAAACCTCTTTACTAATGCGAGCACCCGCCCCGATTCCCGCGCCAGCAGAGAGCCGAGCGGCTCCGCCGCCCGGCGGGCTCTCTCCCGCTGCGGTGAAGGGTCGGGTCGAGCGCATCCGCTGCCCGGCGGCATAGCCGTCCGTCTCTCTGCTCGCGCGGGTCCCGGCGGTTGCAAACATGCTTACGCGAACTGCTGCCTTGCGACGTAGGAAGCAGCATTCGAAAGAGCTTCAATGCGGGATCGGTACGCCAACGGTGAGCAGGCTCAGAGGAAATGCCCGGAGCATTGCGATAGAAATGTTTGGACGTGTCCCGTTAGTCGATTCACTAACGGCGTCGTCTTCTGCGTTTCGTTCGCGCATCTTCGAGAATCCGTTCAATCATGTCCGGTGGCCAGTTATCGCTGCCGCGAACGACTTGCTCGAATTCCTCGAAGCGCCCCAATGCATTGAAAATTTCTCCCAACTCCACCATGTCACTTGATGGCGCCCCACGCCTTCCGATTTGCAGAGCCCTGTCCGCAGCGGACCCCGACTCCTCAATCATCCCAGCAATAAAAAAAATGCTCGCGGCCAATATAGGAGCAATTTCCCTCAGTATATCTATCGCCGGGGACCCAGCGATCTCAGTTGCGCCATCTGGATTCGGATCGCGCAGTGCGTGCCTAGCCCACGATTCGATGAACTGATGTTCGCCAACAAGCTCGCCCTTCACGCGTGCAACGAGCGCGTCTGCGTCTTTCGTTCGATCTGCCGTGTCGAGAAGCGAGATACAGCGGGCAACCACTTCCGCCAAGGGGCCGAAAGCCTTTATCACGTCCAGCAGAGCGTCCGCTGCCTTCGACTCCTCATCGTCTCTGACATACTGAGACACGATCTTCATTGCGAAAGTTGGATCAAGTTGCCCCCCATCCCTCCAGACCGCTTCGATAAAATCCATGCTCGGTGACCAGCCTTCTCGCTGTCCGTATCGCGCCCCAGCGGCCGGATCAAATGACCGCTTTACGATCTTCCACAGAAATAGGTCATGCGAATTGCGGCTGAGGTCCCAGAGCTGCTGCGTCTCTTAAGAGCAGGGATTCCTCCGACATTCCGCACTTCGTAGAAGTGCAGCAATTCGCGGTATATGTCGGGGTGCCCGAACGATGTGGCAAGCTCTTCGACTTCCTTCAACGCCGCTTCGCGGGCGAGAACTTCGACAAGAATCAGGCACTGGTGGATCGCGTCCGCGCCATCGCCCAGCGACGGAAGGTTTCCCCCGGCCAGCTCGCTCTGGCATGGGTGCTGGCCAAGGGAAACGACATCGTTCCGATTCCCGGCACCAAGCGCCGCAAGTATCTGGAAGAAAACCTGGCTGCCGCGGAGCTCAAGCTCAGCGCTGCGGAAGTCGCGGAGTTGGAAGCCGCCGTGCCCCAATCCGAAATCGCCGGCGAGCGATACGCAGAGGCAAATATGAAGGCGATTGATCGGTAGGGGGGAGGGAGGGCAGAAAGCAGGAGCTAGGAGCCAGGAGCCAGGAGCCAGGAGCCAGGAGTAAGTAGTAAGAAGTAAGAGAACAAAACACGAGAGAATCATTTTAGCCGGCTTGCTCGCGAGCCGGTCTCCGCGAATCCGAAAGGGCCCGGCTCGCCATCCGACACTGCTCATGGAGGTCAAGCGAACCGGCTAAAAGGGTGAATCCGAAGGCGGACACTCCAGGAACGCTCCACCTTACCGCTGACGCGGTGCACTCTTCGCGCCAACTGAAAGTCTGGTTGACATCTGCGCCACAATAAAAAAGGCAATAATATACTTGACGCACTCCCATAGCCCCGCTACAATGCGGGCATGAGCGCCAAGCATAACAACGCGAACGAAATGACCAACCCCGAAACTCTCGTTGAAGCGGTTCGGATGTTCGCAGATGAGAAAGTCGCCTTCAGCTTCATGAAGGCGCTCCGCTGGCCCGGTGAAGTCTGCTGCCCGCGCTGCGGATCGGCCCGCGTCCGGTTCATTCAGACCCGGCTCCAGTGGGAATGCCGCGAGGATCATGAAGCCAAACGGTTCACGCTCAAGACCCGTACCATCATGGAAGATTCGCCATTGCCCCTCAGCACTTGGCTAGTTGCGATCTGGCTGGAAGCCAACGCCAAGAATTCCATCAGCAGCTATGAGGTCATGCGGTCTCTGGGCGTCACTCAGAAAACCGGATGGTTCATGCAGCAGCGTATCCGGCTCGCCATGCAGAACGGGGATTTCTTCCAGAAGCTAACCGGCGAGGTTGAAGTCGATGAAACCTTCATCGGCGGCAAGGCCCGCAACATGCACCCCGGCAAGCGCAAGGCGAAAGGTCGCGGCGCTGCGGGCAAGGCCGTTGTTATGGGACTTCTGCAAAGGCATGGAGAAGTTCGTACCCTTGTTGTCGATAACACCAAACGGCGGACGTTACAGCCACACATTCACGCGCATGTTGAGAAAGGCACCCAGGTTTTCACGGACGCACTCGCCAGCTATGCCGGACTCACTCCGTCCTATGTCCATCAGGTGATCGACCATGCGGAGTGCTACGCGAAAGGGAACGTCCACACGAACGGTCTGGAAAACTTCTGGAGCCTGTTCAAGCGGTGCATCAAGGGCACTCACATTTCGGTCGAGCCGTTCCACCTTTTCCGCTATCTGGACGCGGAGTGCTTCCGGTTCAATAACCGGAAGACCGACGATGGGAATCGCTTTCTGAAAGTGCTAGGATCGGTTGAAGGAAAGCGGTTGACGTACAAGGGACTGATCGGAGACGATTCGGTTGATACGGTGCCTGCCGCATAGACGGCAGAAGAGGGGAAAACGAAAATATGCCGAAAGAAGTCACCTTTACCGGAAATCGCAAGGGCGATGCGGTAGCGGTGCGCACATTGATTGGCGTCTTGGAGAAGGCGCTAAAATGGTTACGCGGCCGCGACGAAGACGAAACTGTTGACTGGGAGGTAATCCGCGTCGCGCTGGGCAACCCCATCAGCTTGACATTCAGAAGCGAGACGGCAAACGGACCCCTATCTGCTCGCATGACGCACTTGCACAGTATGCAAAACAAGCGAGCGCCTAAAACGATGCCGCGACTAACCGACGATGACATTGACGCGACTATTGAACTGTCCAGTGTGCTAGATGAACAGTTCAGCTCTTTGAAGATTTCGTCATCGCACGAGCCCACAGTGCGATTTACACCTGCTCTAATCGAGAGGGTGGAACATCTCGCGAAGACGACGAAGCGTTTTTATTATGAGCACACCACTATTCGCGGAACGCTTTATGAGGTTACGGCGATGGAAGGCGGCACCCATAGGTTCAAGATTGTAAACGCCAGTAACGGGGTTCGCATCCCATGCAACTTTCCGACAGACGAGTTCCATAAAGTGCGAGAGGCGATGAAGCATCGGGTAGAGGTTAGTGGCCTTGCGAAGTGTTCAGGACACGGCGAAATCAAATCTATCGACAACGTTCGTTTCAGAGTATTGGCCGATAATCCGAAGCCGTTCACGGAAATGCCGAGCATTGATATAACAGGCGGCTTAAGCACCGTAGAACATATCGAAAGGGTGCGGGGTGGATACTGATCCCTTGAGGCTGGCGTGGGACTCAAACATCGTTATCGACAGCTTGGAAAAGGAAAAATCCGCGCGCTATGAATGGGTGAAGCCGCTGCTGGACGACGCGGAAAAAAAGAAGTTGATCTTGGTCGTATCGTCCATCGCTATCGCGGAGACGTGCAGGATCGATGGGAAGGACGTTGCAATTGCCGATGAGGTGGTGAGGGACTTCTTCGACAGGGAATACATTGCCCTATACGCTGCCGATCGCGCAATTTCCGAGATCGCCCGCGACATCCGATGCAAGCATGAAATTGACGGGGCGGACTCGATACACCTCGCGACGGCTGTATTTGCAGGCGTTTCAATCATTCTGACAAATGATGGCGACTCTAAACGGCAACGCAACAAGAAGAAAAACCCAACGCCGCTCTTGCCGCTGGATAAGCTGCTCACGTCGGGCGGACAGCCCCTGAGAATTTTGACGCCAAAAGCGTTTGACGAAATGCGGAGATTAGAAGTAAATCCCTTGATGAATCGAGGGGAATAAATGGCATCGACCAACACACTCTACTACGGCGACAACCTCAAGGTGCTGCGCGAGCACGTCGCCGACGAATCGGTTGATCTGGTCTACCTCGATCCGCCGTTCAATTCCAATGCTGATTACAACGTGCTGTTCTCAGAAAAGAACGGCGCGCAGGCCGCGTCACAGATCAAGGCGTTCGGCGACACTTGGCATTGGGATCAATCAGCAGCCATCGCATTCCAAGATGTAGTAGAATCCGGCGGCAAGGTTTCGCAGGTAATGCAGGCTTTCCGCACGTTCATGGGCGAGAACGATATGCTTGCCTATCTCGCAATGATGGCACCACGACTTGCCGAATTGCGGCGGAAGATGAAAACATCGGGCAGCATTTATCTGCACTGCGATCCGACCGCAAGCCACTACCTCAAACTGCTGATGGACGCCGTGTTCGGCCCGAAGTTTTTCCGCAGCGAAATCATCTGGAAGCGATCTGCATCGCATGGCGGCGCACAAAACTACCACGACGTTCACGATACGATTCTCTATTTCGTTCGCTCCGAAGAGTTCGCCTGGACGTCGCCACGGCTTCCGCAGGATGACTCGTATATCGAGTCTCATTACAGCAGCTCCGATGAAGGCGGCAAGTTTCAGCTTGTCTCGGCGCACGGGCGAGGCGACGGCCCCGCACGAAAATTCGGAGACAGACTGATTGAGCCCCCCGTAGGGCGGCACTGGATGAGTCAGGAAGTAATCGACCGCCAGATGAAGATGGGGCTAATCGTTTTTACGAAATCCGGAATGCCTCGATTCAAGCGTTATCTGAACGCGACAGATGGGAAGCCGATATCCAATGTCTGGACGGATATCTTCCCGATCAATTCTCAGGCGCAGGAACGGTTGGGTTATCCAACGCAAAAACCCGAATCGCTGCTGGAGAGAATCATCAACGCTAGTTGTCCGGAAAATGGCGTTGTGCTCGATCCTTTCTGCGGCTGTGGGACCGCTGTCACTGCCGCCCAAAAATTGAATCGGCGATGGATCGGGATTGACATTACGCACCTTGCGATAAGCCTGATTAAGCATCGCCTTTTTACTGCGTTCGGAGAGGCCATCAGCAAGACCTATAAGGTAGTCGGCGAACCGGAAGATATTGGCGGCGCGGCGCAGCTTGCCGCCGATGATCCGTATCAATTTCAGTGGTGGGCGCTGTCGCTGGTTCACGCACGGCCAGCAGAGCAGAAGAAAGGCGCGGATAAGGGAATTGACGGACGCCTCTACTTCCACGACGAACAAAACGGAGATACGAAACAAGTCATCTTCTCGGTGAAAGCGGGCCATACGAACGTCGCGCATGTTCGCGACCTGCGGGGCGTTCTGGACCGCGAGAAAGCTGCTATCGGCGTCCTGATCTGCATACAGGACACCACGCAGCCAATGAGAACGGAAGCTGCGTCGGCAGGGTTCTACAAGTCGAGTTCAGTTGTCGGGCGCAGTTCCCCAAGTTGCAATTACTCACGATTGCTGAATTGCTGGAAGGCAAGCGAGTTGATATGCCGGGCTGGCATGAGGCATCCACGTTCAAGGCCGCGCCGAAGGTGAGGGGCAAGAAAACAGAGCAAGCAAAAATGTTCGAGGAAGAGTAGAAGGGAGACATTATGGCAACACAATCACATGACGGCCCCACGCCATTTCAAAAATTCGAGGCGCTGATGCGCCGGATACTCACCACGCCGAAGGCAGATCTGATGAAGGACGCGCCGAAGAAATCATCCAAACCAAAAAAGCGGAAGTAGACACGATCAGGATTTCCCCTTGCCGCGCAGCCTTGCGTCACGATCCACGGCCTTGCGGGACCTGGCGATTGCAGCTTCGACCCGATCGGCTAACGCCTGCAATTTCCTGTCGAGACGAGCGCCATCGGTTTTTAGCCGTTGGCTGATTTTGTACAACTCTTCAAGGCTGGCGTCTTTCGGAACTTCGGCTCGCACGGCTCAAAGCATAATCATTGCGAGGGCTGGCGAAATCTGGCAATCTGTACGGAGTTTCATGGGAGTGCGTCAAGTATATTATTGCCATAAAAAATGTGGGTTGTCCACTTTCTTTGGGGTTGGGGGATTCAGTGATGGCAGGAGCGATTGTATGCCCGTTGATGAACAGACACTTCTCACAGTGCTCCTTCGAGAACGCAGCAAAGTCATCGCGTACATCTGGTGCATCGTTCGTGACTCACATGGGGCGGAAGACATCTTTCAGGAGCTCTGTCTCGTGGCGTTGCGGAAAAAGGGGGAGATCCTTGGCCCGGACCAGGTGCTGCCATGGCTTCGGAGCGTGGCGCGGCACAAGGCCCTCAAGGCGCTGGAAGCGCGAAACAGACGGCCTGCGGCGCTGGATGATGCGGCACTGCAGCAGTTGGAAGATGAGTGGGCGAAACAGGACCCAACCTCCTCGGCCGACATGGGCGATGCGCAGCGGCGCAGACTATCTCAAATCGCGCCTCCGCGAGAGCCTGCCGCGGAAAGGATCGAAGTTTACGCTCGCGCCCGATCCGGCTGCTCCGAACGTCTTCCAGGACGAATTTGCCAATTGGGTCAACGTCAATTTCCCCTATGGGCAACGCGACCCGTCCCGTCCGATTTATTTCTCACTCGATAATGAACCGGAACTGTGGCCCGCAACGCATCCGGAAGTGCATCCGGCGCAGGTGACGTACGCGGAACTGATTCAGAAGACGGTCGATTACGCCCGTGCGATCAAGCACGTCTTGCCAGGCGCGGTGATTTTCGGTCCATGCAATGCCGGATGGCTGGGAATGGTGAGCCTGCAAAATGCATCGGATGCCGGGCGCCGGGATTTCCAGGAGTTCTACCTTCAGAAGCTCGCCGAGGCGCGCAATATTGATGGCGTGCGCCTGGTCGATGTGCTGGACTTCCACTGGTATCCGGAGATTCGCGTGGAGGGTCATCGCATCACCGGTCAGGACAACTCCCGCGCCAGCGTGGCGGCTCGCATTCAAGCGCCGCGTTCGCTGTGGGATCCGACCTTTGTCGAAGACAGTTGGATCTGTCGCGACATTCTCCACGGCCCCCTCAAGCTCCTGCCCACCGTGAAGGAAAAGATCGCCCGCCATGATCCAGGCATGAAAATTTCGATCAGCGAGTATCATTTCGGCGGCGCCAAACACATCTCCGGCGGCATCGCCGAGGCTGACGTGCTGGGGATCTTCGGCCGCGAGGGCGTCTTCGCCGCTAATGAATGGTCTTTCGATCCCGACGAAAGTTACATCGCCGCCGGCTTCCAGATGTTTCGCGACTATGACGGCAACCGCAGCACTTTTGGCAACATCTCCGTCGGTGCATCCACCGACAGTGTCGAAGCCACCTCAATCTACGCGAGTTTGGACTCGGAGCACCGCCAAAGGATGGTTCTCGTCTGCATCAACAAACTCGATCAAGCCATTAGTGCCACCGTTCAGCTCAGGCACGCGCATCGCTATGGCCACGCTGACATTTATCAATTGACGGCGCTATCTTCGCGTCCGACGTCCGCAGGCCGGTTGCCTTTACCCGATTCGTCGCGATTTGCCATTGAGCTTCCCCCGATGAGCGTGAACACGATCGAGCTTTCGCAATAGCCGCGAAGCAAGAAATCTGACGCACAAATGTCGCTCTCGCGCTATGGTTGTCGTCGTGCCCGGTCAGCAGCCGGATGAAAAAATCTGGAAGGGGTCGCGTGTTCCTTCAATGACGGAAATTCGCAACTCCCCCAAAGGCGTGCCGAGGTCGCGCCAGCGCGGAGCCGAGCGACTCTGTCGCCGGGCATTTTGGCGTCGCAGGGCGGAATTTCGTCTTTTCGCGGTTACTGGATCGCGAGTCGGTGCATTATCCTCGCAGAGACAAGTCGGCGATGATGAATCGCTGTTTTTCACGACAGGGCAGGCACTCGCGGATGCGACTGAAGCCGATCGCATATCGCTGTGCTGATTGCAGCACGTCCTTTTTGGAGACCGTATGAAGGTTTTTCGCTGGAAGCTCATTTTGACCACGGCCGCGGCGGTGGGAATCCCTTGTTTCGTGCTGGCGGAGAACTCCACACCCGCTCACCCGTCGCCGGATAACGCTGATGCGCAGGTCGCCGCCGACAAGCAGCCGGGCGATGGCGGGCCGACGACGCGGCCTCGGCATGAGGGGATGCGTCCTCACGAGCGGCCGATGGTCAAAGGGACGTTTCTGGGAATCGGCGCCCGGCCGGCGTCACCGGAGATTCGCGCGCAGTTCAAGCTGGCGGAGGGGACGGCACTCCTGATCGATGAGGTTGCTCCGGACAGCCCGGCTGCCAAGGCGGGGGTGCAGAAATTCGACGTGCTGACCAAAGTTGACGATCAGTTGATCGTGAATCCAGAGCAGCTTGCGGTGCTCATCCGCATGCACAAGGCCAATGACCAGGTGAAACTGGGGATCATCCATGAAGCAGCGCCGGCGACGGTCGCCGTCACGCTGGTGGAGAAGGATCTTCCGCCGATGGATGGCGGTGGGCCGGGGCGCGGAGGGCCGGAAGGAATGCGCGGGATGCATGGCATGCCGGGGATGATGGGTGGAATGCATCGCTTCGGAATGGGTCCGATGGGAATGCACAGACCTGGCGGCTGGATGCACGGGCCGATGGGCGGGTTTGGAATGCACCGCGGCGGGCCGAGGGGCGACGATGAAATGGGAGGACCGGAAGGTCCGCGCGGACGGTTCGGTCCGGGCGACGGAGAAGAACGCGGGCCGGGCGGCCCGATGGGCGGACGCCAGGGATTTGGGATGCGCCACGGTCCCCGGGGCGGTCCGGATGGTCCGCCAGACGGGGACGGACCTGGTGGTCCAGGCGGTCCGGGCGGTGGTCCTGAGGGCAGGGACGGACGGACGTCCGGCGGACGTTCGCCCGACGAAGTTCGCAAGCGACTCCAGGAGCGGCGCAGGGCGGAGCTGCAGGATGACGGCAACCAGCCCGCCACACGGCCGGCTCCCGGCGGACAGCAGCCGTGAGAATTTCTTTGATCGTGACGCGGGCATCCTGCCCGTGTTAGCGGCGGGTGTAACTTTTATTTGTGGCGATTGCAGATTTTGCGATCGTAGGGCGGGATTCATCCCGCCGTTTTCTCAGCCGGCCAACAAATCGGCGGGATGAATCCCGCCCTACTCGGAGCCGATCGCCACTTTCGAGCGCCACGCCCGTTAGCGGCGCGGAAGCAAGACAAGCTCTTGATATTGGGAGTCCCTGGTAAAGCTGTGCGCGACCCGCATGGGCGGGACGCCCATGCCACGATTGGGGAGATTGGGGCCGTCCGGCGATCGGATTTTTGCGCGGTAGTGGCGCTACAATTCTCTCGTGCGCAGCGTCAATCCATTCACCGAGCAACTGCTTCGCGAATACGCCGACCACACGCCGTCGCAGGTCCGGGAGGCGCTGGATGCTGCCGGCGTTGCGGCGCTGCAATGCGCAGCGATGGGGATGAGCGATCGCGCCGCGGGCATGCGGAGGACAGCGGCGATCTTGCGCGAGCGGAAGCAAGGGCTTGCGGAGCTGATGACCCTGGAGATGGGAAAGCCGATCGTTGCCGGCGAAGGGGAGATCGAGAAATGCGCCGTCTGTTGCGAACACTTCGCCCAACACGCGGCGGAGTATCTCGCGCGGGAATCGATCGCAAGCGACGCGACGCGCAGCGGCGTGCGCTACGAGCCGCTCGGCGCGGTGCTGGCGATCATGCCGTGGAATTTCCCGTTCTGGCAGGTTTTTCGGTTTGCCGCGCCGGCGCTGATGGCCGGCAACGTGGGGCTGCTGAAACACGCTCCCAATGTGTCGGGCTGCTCGCTGGCGATCGAATCCATTTTTCGCGATGCGGGGTTTCCGCGCGGCGCTTTTACGTCGCTGCTGATCGACACGCCGGCGGTGGAAGCGATCATTCATGACCCGGTGGTGCGAGCCGTCACGCTGACCGGCAGCGAGCGGGCGGGGCGATCGGTCGCCGCGATCGCGGGCGCGGCACTGAAGAAAGTCGTGCTGGAGCTTGGCGGCTCCGATCCGTTTATCGTTCTTCCCGATGCCGACCCCCGCGCGACCGCGAAGGCCGCGGCGGCGGCGCGCTGCATCAATTCGGGTCAGAGCTGCATCGCCTCCAAGCGGTTCATCGTTGTCGGAGATAACGAGCTGTTTGAGGCCGCGTTCGTCGAGGCGCTCTGTGCGCTGAAGATCGGCGATCCGATGGATCGCCAGACCAGCATCGGTCCGCTGGCGCGGCTCGATCTGCTCGAACATCTTCACGACCAGGTTCAGCGGTCGATCGCCGACGGGGCGCGGCTGGTCGTGGGGGGCCAGCGGCTGCCGCGCACCGGTTTTTTCTACCCGCCGACGCTGCTGACTGGCGTCACGCCCGGCATGCCCGCGTTCGACGAAGAAACTTTTGGCCCCGTGGCGGCGTTGATTCACGCCGATGGAATCGACCACGCGATTCACCTGGCCAACCAGTCGCGATTCGGCCTGGGCGCCAGCATCTGGACGGATGACGCCGCGCACGCGGAAAAGACGATCGTTCCACGGCTGGAAGCCGGGGCAGTCTTCGTGAACGGCCCGGTCAAATCCGATCCGGCTCTCCCCTTCGGCGGCATCAAAAACAGCGGTCATGGCCGCGAGCTGGCCGCTCTCGGAATCCGCGAATTCGTGAATGCGAAGACCGTGTGGGTGCGGTAGCGATGCTCCGGAGTTGACCTTGCCGCGGTCCGTGCGGTACGCTTTTGCAGACGCTTTTCGCGGGCGTAACTCAATTGGCAGAGTGTCGGCTTTCCAAGCCGAATGTTGAGGGTTCAACTCCCTTCGCCCGCTCTTTTTGCCCGTCCCTGCCGGACGGGCTCTTTTGTTGCCTATCTCTGCCACTTTCAAGAGTTAATGCCGTTTCGCCTTTCCACTCAACTCGGCCGGTTTCTGTTGAACGCATCCCTAACCCAGCCGATGAACTACTGACGCTTTCGCTGCGCCCGGCTTGTCCATCTGTGCCTGTTGCCGACCCTGTCACGACTTGGTGCGCCGCCAGTGCGGGCAGTTTTTCCACAGCGCCGGCCATATCAAACACACGCGGATCGGTGTAGACGTTCATCGTGAGTTTCATATCCGAATGCCGCATCATGCTCATGGCCACGCGGGGCGCAATGCCCGCTTTGGCCAGCAGAGTGCCATAGGTGTGACGCAGCGAATGGAAATCGACCCGACGGCCTTGCTCATCTTCGTAGGCGATGCCCGCCGCCATGAGATAACGCTTGTGAGTTTCCATCGACGGCAGCGTCCGGCAGACCCGCTCGTCGTCGCCGGCTTCTCCCCGGGCGTCTTTCAGCAGCTCCGCCAGATCGGCCCGCACGGGCAGCACGTCGGCACGCTTGGCTTTCGTCGTCTCGGCTCGCAGTTCGATACAGGGCATCGGTGCATTGAGTTTCACGTCACCCCATCGCAGTTGCTTCAATTCATCCCGCCTCAGGCCGGTTGAGAGAATGATCCGGTAGGCGAGTTGATGTCGCGGATGCACCGCAGAGAGCAGAGCGGTTATCTCTTCATCGTGCAGCGCCCGACGTTCTCTGCGCAGCTGCCCGGCGGTTTCGACACCTTGCACATCGGCCAGCGGATTGCTGGCCATGCGCTTGCGTTTGATCGCCCACAGACAGAACGCTCGCGCCGTTTCCAGATAGTGATTTTGCGTGCGCGCTCCCATTGACTTGACGTTGCTCCCCTTTTTCTTCGCTGTCCCCACCGTTACTTGCGCCGTCTCTCGCCAGGCGATAAAGTTTTCGGGATTGATGCCCGCAAGTGTTTTCCATCCACAGTCGGCAATCAGTCGGGCCATGCGAGCCTCACACAATCCAACGTAGATATCATCACGGCCAAGTTGGTGCAGCTCGGTAATCCAATCGGCAACATGCTCCGATAGATGCCGCTTGCGATGCGCCTTGTACGGATCGATCAGCCCTCGCTCCCCACGGGCCTTGTCGCGGTCTAGCTTCGCGCCCAGTTGCTCGGATGCTCCCTTGTCAGTGTATCCCTTGAAGAGCCTTGCCTTGCCGTCGACGAAAACCTGCACGGTGTAGTAGCGGGATTTCTGCCACTCCGCGCCGGGAGTTCCCTTGCGGACCTTGCGCCCGTGTTTGTCCACCCATCGACCGCGTTTGAAGATGCTTGCCATGTGTCACCAGCTTTCAGTCCCAACTCCCATCACCCCTTCCCCCAGCGAGGCGCATCGGAGATTTGCTCTCATTGTGGTTTCTCTTCTGCTGCCAGCGTCTGTATCCACCCCTCGACCGTCTCCCGTCGCCAGTATCGCACTTTCCCGCCGATCGAAATATCCGGCCGGGGGAAGATGCCGCTTGAAATCCACCGGCGAATTGTTCGCTCGGCGCTGGGAACATAGTGGCAGCGGATCAGTGCCAGCGTCAGTAAGGCCGGAATCGTTTGCCGATCCGGATCGCGTGATTCAGGCAAGCCTTTCACCGCCTCCTCTCTGATTGCAGCGGGCGCCGCAGGTAGCCTGTAACCTTCTTGCCCTCCCGGACGAATCATTCCATTGTAAGCCGTCGAGTTTTTCATGTCCGCATTCGACCGCCAAAGATTTTCATTGGCCACCAGAATCATTCCTGTTTCGTGTTTCGTCCTGTTTCGTCGGCCGTTGTCGGGAGCTCATTGCCGGAGAACACATCGGGATAACGCGATTTCACCTCCGAAAGAGAGTGGAACCACCGCCCATCGCGTTTCTCGCTTCGCTTCATACGGCCATCCTTCTGTGCCTTGGCGAGGGTGTCTGGTTTAAGTCCCCACTTCAACCTGAAATGATCTGCAGGAAATCGGTCGTCTGACTCGGTGACTACAGGATCCGATCTTGACTCAGAATGCCCCTGGACCGGTTGGTGTTCTCGCTGAACCAAATCGGCCAAGAGCCGGCACGCAGCGGCATTTTCCGACGCAACGGTCCATGGATCGTCCGGGCTTGTCGGAAACTTGGCAGGATCGGATTCTTTCAGCGCAGGCAGGACAGTCTCCCGCCAGAACACCCGGAGTCGCAGCCAGTCATCGAGGGAAGGCCCGGAACCTGGCAACTCCAGCGGGCGGCAGAGTGCCAGCGGCTCCGTGAGCAACCGAACATGAACTGCATCGATTACGTGGTGAGCGGCGCTGGGAATCAGATAGAAGCCGCAGAGTCGAGCGAGAGTCCCTTCCGCAAGGGGCTGGCCGGGAACAAGCTCGCGCAAGAGATCGCGATATGACTCTGAGTGCCCCGCGACCCCGATGAGAATTTTCGGCTTCAGAAGCGACTGGAGGTCATCTGCGGTACTGCTGGAGTCAACAAAATACTGGATGTTGCCAATTTCTTGCTTCGCGAATTCCAAGCATTGATCGAATCGCCGCGCCAGCTCTCGAAACCAGCGAACCGCGCTTTCTCTCGCGGCGGACTGGTCAACGCCAGCCCCCATGCTGCTCTGTTTCGGTGTTGAAGACATCTCAGCCGACCGTAATACCGGCAATGGCCGCTATTCGCGACACCCTGAGGGTTCAAGCAGAACGATTTGCCGCCATTCGGCGCCGCATGCGAAGATCATAATGCTCCAGCACTACTACCATCGGGAAAACCACCATTCCCGCCACTTCGAGCCTATGGGATGGAAGCGAGCGAACGGAGCTGGAGTGCCAGCCGATTCTTTGGACGTCGCGACGAATCCTGAACGTGAAGGTTCTGTATTATCCCCTCAGTCACCTTCGGATCGCATCCCACCGATTCCAGTTGCAGCCGGATTTCAGCCACGGCCTTCCTGGCCCGATTGAGCAGGCGAGCGAGCGACACGCGCGTGATCCCCATCATCTCCGGCGTCTTCTGCTTGATCCCTCGTTTATCCACAAGGCAGTATGCGGCGTGCTGTTTCTCGGTGAGGAATGGCATGTGCAACAGTATCCGATCGCGTGAGCAGGCAAGGTCATTGCGGTGGCGCTGGCTGGTTCACCGAAACGTCGAGGCGGAATGGTCCCCGCAGAGTAATTCGTACGCCGTTCTCGTGGATCTGCGCGCCGCTGGCCGTCAGTCGTTCGTCGATCAGCGGCAGAAACGAACGTACGGCGTTCATCAATAGGAACATTGCAGCGCGCGTTGTCTTGAGCAGCTTTTGAAACTCATGCGTGCCAGTGTCGCCTTGGACGGCATACGCCACTCGGCCGTCTGGCGCAGTGATCGTCAGGAAAAACTCTCCTGGCGGCGGGTCCGTCGGCAGCATCCAGATCCGGCGACGCGCTTGCCGCAGTTCTCCCACCAGAACCGGCAGGCCACGGTGAATCCAGTCGTCACGGTATGTACTCACGGTCACCCAGTCCGGATGATTCAGCAAGATGTCGAGCGTGGCTTGCGATGATGGTGCAACACCGGTCCGCGCAGCCCACTCGCGACGCACTTGCGCCGCGCTCTTGTAGCCCCTCCCAAGGGGCTCAAATATCTTCTCGTGAAGGTGCCACATCGCGGACGCTAAGTGATTTGACGCAGCGGACAGAGCAACTATCGACCGATCCAGATGCTGACGCGAGGACGAGACGGCCATTGCTGTACCCTCACGACTATCCAAAGCTCCAGACTGCGTCTGCAGCGTCCATTCTGTGGTCGCGACGTGGATGGATTGCCCCGCCGACTGCAGGATGTGCGAAAGATCGCAGAGGCAAACGATCGCGAGGGCGGCCGGCTCGTCGGCGGGCGGCAGTAGGTTCAGTCCGGCCTCCCGAGCGTTCAACATCCGAAACAGCTCTATCACCTCATCGTTGTCTTTACGAAGGGCGTTGGCCACGTCGAGCGGCAATCGATCCATGTGGCTGCTCATGGCGGAAACTCCTGCTGGTCGCTCCAGCGTAAACTACCCACGATCGCCTCGCGGGCTTCTCGGCATTGGTGCTCGCCGGTGTACACTGCGGGCAACCAGGAAACGAGATGAGCCACAACTACGAAGAACTGAGACAGACAGCGGTCGATGTATTACTGAACCGCTCGCCCGCCGTCCAACCTTATCCGCCAAACCAGTTCGGTCATCTCGTCATTTGCGTCGCATACGCGCTAAACAACGTTCTGCGGGGCCAGAATCCGTATCCACAGCCCACGCTTCAGAACGACGATCTAACTCTGCTGGGCGAAGTGTTCTGGGATCTTTTCCGCGACGGCATCATTACGCTCGGCGTCGATGGGGGCAATGAGCGCTATCCATTCTTCCGACTCACACGCTTTGCGGCCGAGCGGCTGGCTGGTACGCCACCGTACCACTTCCACGACGTCCAGACCTACGAGAAGGTCATCCGCGAGAACGTGTCGGCGATCGACGACGTGGCGATGAGGTATCTCGGGGAGGCAATGCGCGCCTTCAGTGCCAATTGCATGCTGGCGGCGGCCGTGATGCTCGGCGTCGCGACAGAGCACGTCTTCCTCCTGGTAGTGGAGAGCGCCGATGCCAGCCAGAAGTTCAAAGCCAACTTCGCGCCCGTGTCAAAGGAGCGGACCATTCTGCAGCGGGTGATCAAGTTCAAGCGGCTCGTCGAGCAGCACATCGGGGATTTCCGCCCGACGTGAAGGAGGGGTTGGACACCCGTTTTGCCGGAGTGCTGGAAACGATTCGGAAGGTTCGGAATGATTCAGGTCATCCGACAGGCGAGATCGTCGGCCGGGAGACCGTCTACACGCTGCTGCAACTCTTCGTGCCGTACTGCAAGAAGATGCATGAGCGGATGGCGTACTTCCGCTCTTGTTGAGGCGGCGGGCGCGTTCACACGCGACGACTTAAAAGTTCCCACCTCACCCGATGCGTTGCATTCACCACTGACAGGAAGCGGTCTGTGTCTGGACCCCGGTCGACCACTTCGAATTTCCCGCCGGTGCATGCGTCGTTGACCTCGCCCATTATCGAACTGAAGTCCACCTTTTTGCAGTATCGTTTTGAGTACTGGACGAGGAGGGAATTCGCATTCTTGATTGCCCCTTTAATTTTCTGCTCAAGCTTTTTTGCCTGCTTGCGATTCTCCTTCGCCTCCTTGGTTTCGCCGCTGCAATCCAAGCTCCAATACTCCAGCGTCTCATCAACCAGGTCAGTCAACTCCTTTGTTAAATACTCAATTATTGCTGACTCATTCGCTTTACTGATCCAGTATCGCTGAACGAACATGCCGCCAACGAACACGCCCACGACAGAAGGCGACAGATAAACCAGATAGTTCCCGAAGGCCCGCAGAAGTTCCAGTGGTATGTGCATTGAGCGAACACCCTCACTTATCTTTCTTCGCTTCCTCGATGTAGCGCCAAATCAGATCCCCATAGATCTTGAAATCTGGGTCTTTGTAAGCAATCTCAAGCTTCTTTCGCAATCCATCCGCCGAGAAATCGCCGCCTCGCACGAGTCCGCCAAACGCCTCCTCCAGAAACGAAGAGCCGTAGCCTTCGACCTCGTCAATGTCTACAACAACCCTGTCCTCCACTTGGAGGGCCGGCCGCAGAAACTCTTCGCGAAATCGCGTACCGTTGTAGTCTCCGTCCGAAGGGAACCGCCCCAAAGGCGTGTCGGAGTACTCGGAGGCTATTTTTATCGTTTTCATGACATCATCCCTACAACTTAACAGACCACTCGATGAGCGTGCCGCCGATTGAATTCTTATGGTCCCGTCGATCGTTCACCTGTTGGAGATCCTTGTGCGCAATACGAAAAAGCCCTCGTTGGCTGTAGATCGATAGGCGACCCTGCTCATGCACCTTGGCAAATTCTACGAGATTGCTCAGCCCTTTTCCTCTTTCGGTCTTGCCGGTAGCACTTCTACCGTACTCCATCGCAGCCTGAATCTTTTGAGAATCTGACCACCGTCCAAATAAGCTCCTCATCGATTCGAAAAACTCGGAGCTGGGAAGTGTTTTCGGGATTCCGGCACCCTGATCGTAGAACATCACATACAATTCGTGATGCTGCTTATCAAAAGACGCCGAGACCCACCACTGCTTTTTGTGTTGATTAAACGAGTTGGGGTATGCATGCTGACTGACGTTGGTGATCGCCTCCGACAGTCCCTCGAATAGATACCGTCTCCGAATTCCTTTCTCAACAATAGCTTCGATGTTGATGCGGAGCTGCTGTGCCAGCTTTCCGGTATCTCCTACCCCCGATTCTCCAGATATGAAATTTAAGAATGTTACGGTGTTTTTTGACGGCGCGACCTGCGGGCGAGGCAACTTTAGCAGTTCGAAAAACCCCATTTCGCACAAAAGTCGCCTGATATCCACATTCCAGGAGCTTACGTCCGCCCGTAGCCGTCCGCCCACCGACTGATTCCATCGATCAACTTCGCTGGCAAGCACCAACGCGGCTGCCGGCGAGATGAATTCTATCTCATCGAATTGCAGTTTCCTGACCCGCAACCGTCTGCGCGTTGCATCGCGCAAGATTCTAAAGTGTTCAACGGTCGATTCGTAATTCTCCTCAAAATCCAATCTCTGCGGCAGCATTATCAAGAGCCCCTTGTCGCTTCCGACGGTTACGCTCTTGCGTGCGTCTGCACTCGCGCGCCATTTTGCGACGTGCGACTTACTGGCCGCTTGACTGCGCTTTCTAAAATGCCGCTGCGCTCGTCTGAGCATCCAACGTTCTTTCCGATGCCGACGGCGACGGTTGCCTCCCTTTTTCACAGTTCCAATGGTAGCCATCTTCCGCCATGCGCCCAGTGCAAGCCGCCGCAGTATCGGTCGCGCGCCGGGCGACCAGTCTTATTTCGGCGGCCCGGCTGGGCGCCACATTCCCGCGGCAATGCCGGCCGCCGTTTCGCGAAGTCCGTGAAGCTGCTACCTCTCGCGCCATCGATCACAACGAGGTATGTTGATCCTCCGGACATAGGCTCGGTTCTGAACACGATGCTCTTGGCACCCGGGCAGGTCTGTTGAATCTGCGCCCGAAGCCCTGCCGTGTGTTCGTTCTCACAAATCATCGCGGTCTCCGATACGTTAAATCGAATATCGCCAATTGATTCCAGCCGCTCAGCAAATTGCCGGAAGACGATCATTGCGTCTTGCCGTCGGCCTATCCCGCCACTTCGTTCCCCAAACCCCAGAGCATCGCGTCCAAAACGTACACACTCGTACCACACAGCGGTTCGCGGCGGCAAGGTCAAGAATCCCCACTGCGACGAGAAGCTACGGCGGCTTGAGACCGCGCTGCAGCTTACGTCCGGCGAGCTCTTGGCTTTCGCGTACGTTCTCCGATTGCGGCGATGACGTCGACTCCATCACGCTGCGCATTGTAAGACCATTCCCGGGCGATGCGACCGCACAGATGCGCCCCGAGCGTTTTGGTACGGCTCCGTCGCACTCTTGCTGCGAAGACTTTCGCACTGGTCAACACCATTCTTGGGAAACCCGCCATTCCCGCCATTCTTCACGCGATTCGACCTTGACGGTGGGAATGGCGGGTTTGGCGGGTTGTCAGACATATGTAATCAGCGGCGCAGCAGCAGAAATGCACCATCCTGCGTAGCGTGCCGTCCTTAAGTAATGGCGCTTTCGCGTCAATAGAGATGGACCGGTTAGCTGCCCACGGCTGCATGCGCGGCCACGCGAAGCTCAACTCCATAGCGCCTGTCACCACGGGCAAAGGAGATTTCATGTCACCGTCGTGAGTAGCGCCATGCACTGAACTCGGCGTCGTAACGCCCTGAACACCAGCTGACCTGTTCTGTTTCGCCCTCGCATCGTGCGGGGGCGGCTTTGTTTCACCACAAGGCCGTCCTCACACGGGGACGGTCCCTACCTGAAGGGAGTCGTCCCATGACTGCTGTCCAATCCACCTGGCAGGCGGGCTTCATGACCGTCCTGCCCACTGTCCGAGAGCACGCCAGGATTCAGTTCCGCGGACTGCCCGCCCACAAGCGCGAAGACGCTATCCAGGAAGCCATCGCGAGCGCCTGCGCCAGCTATCAACGCCTGGCCGCGAAGGGCCAGCTCCACGCCGCCCGCGGCAGCATGCTGGCAAAGTACGCGGTGAACTTCGTTCGCAGTGGCCGGCACGTCGGCGGCAGGCAGGACTCCCCGAAGGATGTCATGTCGCCGGCCTGCCAGAAACGCCGCGGGATTCGCGTCTTCAGCGCCGACCCCCACCCCGGAGGCGATGCGACCGACGGCTGGAAACAAATCGCCATCGAAGACCGCAGGGTGCCGATTCCGGATCTGGCGGCGTTTCGGATCGACTTCGCCTGCTGGCTGAGGATCCTGACACGACGTGACCGGCACATCATTGCCGCGTTCATCTGCGGCGAGCGAACCATGGCCGTAGCCGAGCGGTTTGCGATCTCAGAAGGAAGGGTGTCGCAACTGCGCAGGCGGTACGAGCGTGAGTGGGCGGTGTTCCAGAAGCAGGCGGCATGAACAGGGGGGCTCATCATCGATCAACCGATGAGGAGCCCCTTCTTTAGCTATCAGGGACAGCGGGGCGAGGCGGATGAGTCAAGGTAGAACCAGATCTTTGCTTGCCGGGCTGGGTGCGACCGCGGTTCATCGCCGCGCAGGCCTCAGCCTTTGCGACTCAACGCGTTCGCGCCAGACCTCCGCCGATGAACGGACCGCTGCTGCTTCCATGCGACACCTCTAAGTGGGCCCTCTTGGCAAGTCAATTCCCCTGGGTGAAGATGGGTTGGCGGAACGGACACGGTACTTCAGGGACACCAGAGACAGTCGTCCGCCCGTTGAGCGGCTCGCTCTTGCGTAACCATTGAGAGGAGAGAAGAGGACCGTTCGGCATCTGCGATGGATATTGCGCGCCGAATTGAAAATTGAAGCGGCAACCAGCAACGGTCACCTCACATGAATTTGTCTCACCGCCGCACACCGGGCAGAGTCCACGCGCACCGCAATTATTGCTGTACGAAGTTGGCCGCCTCACTTATGGAAACAGCGGTTGCCGGGCAGGCGGGTCAGGCCCCGAAGAAACCTTGAGTTCGACATTCTTAAGCTGCTTTAACCGCTCAAGTGGGACAACGAACTTGTATTCGACATCGTATGCAGTGAGAAGAAAACTCCCGTCGAGGGGGTTCATCCTGCAATCGATGTACGGCGCGATGACGATGGCCCTTCGATTCATATTATTATCGAAATCTAAATATCGTGACGTCATCCATGGATTAAAAAATGGTGTCACGCAGATTTGGGCCTCAGCCGGGACGCTGTCACGCCCGTCAAAAGCCCAGCCGTCTGTGCTGTGGAACAACAGCGAGCCCGTATACGTGCTCAACTCCGTCTCCGCTTGATCCTTGAGTCGTATCTCCACGGCGGGCACAGCGAGTGCGGCTTGCACGATCTCGCGTCCCAGGGCATCGTCGAAGTACAGCAGCGTTACGTTGGATCTGCCGGCGCGCTCAACTAAGGCGAGCGTCGACGACTTCGGATCGTCATTTGCAGCGAGATTTACCCCGGCCCCTCCGGATGATTGCGGCAGCATCCTTTTCGCGCTGCAGGTCGGTTACCGCTTGTGCGAACAAATCCTTCCCCTCCACTGGCTTGGAGGTCACGTTGGCGGCGGCAAGGCGGGCGGTCAATTGTTTCCTCAGGACCGTTGCCTTGATTTTGACCGTCACCACGCCACCCGATGCCTTCGGCGCTCCGATGAGGTCGTAATGCGTAATGATCGCATTTGACGCTGTCAGCACCTGGTCAGTAATGATTTGCTCGTTCTTTACAACCGTCTCGGCATCGACAATCGTGCCGATGGCCTGCATGATGGCATTCTCGAACGCCTGCTTCAGCGCGGCGTTCTCGTCGACGCCGGTTCCCGAGGCAATGATTGCGATCTCGGACGGGACTTTTGCCTCGTCCGCAAGAACCGGCGCAGTCCCGATGACCGGCAGCGTTAGCACCAGAAGCGACAGCGTCAATTTCATTCCCGAAGGCATGTGACGATCCCCAGTCAACCGCTGAAGCAAAATGGTCAAATCGCACGGTGTTGCGGGGTCTCCGCGGTGTCTTCCTGTGTTACCTCGATTGCCCGGATTTCCCAGTAGCGCCATCGGGTGACGATGAACCCCGCGACCCCGCCACGGTGCAGCGAATCGAGGCGACAGTACGAAGTTGATCGGGGCTCAACGAGAACGTGAGAGGAATCGACCGACTGCGCTGTGCGTCATTCGCCCATATTCCAAGGGACGCGTGGCCGCCCGATACGGGTGCCACCATTACCCAATCACCGTCCAAACTTATCGGAGTACTAATGTAGGGGTAGTGGTCGATTGCTTTGTTAAGCGGAAGATTGCAGCTATCCACTGCTTCACCGTGCTCGTCCAGAAGATCAACGGAGATCGAAAGCGGTTCCATCACGTCCCTGACAGCCTTGACGATCTCCGGGGCAAGTGCATAGGCCTTCCACTTTGTCGATTTGAGGTCGTTACTCAAGCGGTCGCATACCACCAGCCCGGGACTCGGCTTGTCCCGGCCGGGCCACCGAAACTTGAGGGCATTTACCTCGGCGACATATGTTAGTCCCCGCGGGTTACCGGAGCCGAGGTGGCCATCGCCGACAATTGCGACTTGCTCAATAGCGGTCTGATCCAGAACTTGCTCGACACGTCGGACGAACTTGCGGTATGCATCTTGGTCAATAGCGATAGTTAAGGCGGCGTTAACCGTTCGCGTTCGGTCGTCATACGTCGGCTTCCCCGCCACCTCCACCTTTATCAAGCCCTGCTGCGCGCCGCTGAATTCCTTCGCGACCAGATCAACCGCCGACGCGCACTGCTCCTGCTTGGTGACAGCCTCTCCAAACAGGCTCTTTCCATCAACCGCAGTCACGCTGATGTTGGACGCTTTCACCTTCTCCAGAAGCTTGCTGCGGCGCACGGTTGCCCGGATCGTCACAGAAACGAGGCCGCCATCGGTCAGACGCGGCTTTCCAACGGCGTCGAAGTGCTCCACAAATCCATCGCTGTACGTGAGGATTTGGTCGCGAACCAACTGGTCGTTTTGCACGAGTGTGTCCGCAGACACGAATTGTCCAATCGCCTGAGACACGGCATTGCTGAGGGCATCCTTGGTGGCCGCCGTTTCGTCCTTTCCAACGCCAGATGTTACGAGATCGACATTCGATGGTGCTGTCAGTTCTTCGGACAGCACCGTTACCGCCATTGTTACTGTGCTGACGACGACACAGGCAAGGACCTTGTAGAAGCTCATCTTGTCTCCAGTATGTTGAGAACACGACCATCGCGCCGGGATCAAAATCGGTGTCCTGAGAGAAATCGAAGCGCGCGTTCATTCTGCCTTATGTTTTTGCTCGCTCCAGATCTTGGCGCCGCCGCCGCAGACCTCTCCCCGAAATGAACACACAGTATGCTAACGATTGGACGGATGTGAAGCCAGCGATAGCACCACTCCCACTCACGGCGGGTGTGGCAATTCTTAGTGGGGTCTCCTCAATCAGGCAGCCTTGCCAACCTGCTGGGTCCAATACGCTTTCCATTGGCCGCTTTCCCGCATGGCCAGAAGGTTCATCATCGCTGCCGCGTTATCACTGTCCCACTTCATTCCCGGCCGCTTCGGCCGTAGCGTCAGTGTCTTGCAGCACGCTTCGGTGGGCCCTGAGCCGATGTCCTGGTCTTTCTGCAGTGCCCTGGCATATCCCAGTATTTCCCGGCGCTGCTCAATATACTTCCGCAGCCCCGCAACGCTTTTCCTCTTGGCCGACGATCGCACCTTCTTTCCCAACGCCTCAATGGCCAGCAACATTCCCTTCACGTCCGACGCCTTTGCCAGCACCATGCACTGGGCGCCCCAAGCTCTGGCGGCTTCGGTTTCTCCCAGGCAGCATCGCGCCGTCGCATAGACGTGCTCGGCCAGATGATAGAAGTCCAGCAGGATCAGTTGCAGGCATAGCAGCGCCCGGCAAACCTGCCGATAGATCCCGTCGATCAGGCAGATCGTCTCGTCGGCTTTCTCAAAGCCCACCTGCGCCGCATAGCTGCGCAGCAACGGACCGAACTTCTCAGACGTATCCTCCGTGGCGAACGCATGCCGAAGCGTCTTTTCCTGATTGTAGAAAATCCCGATCTTCTTCTCCTTGAACTTCTCGTCGCTGCCGGCTTTGGACGCCGCCAGAGGCTTGAGATTCCCCTTGCCGTGCCGCCGCCGGGCGAGGTGCGCCTCGCGACGCTTGTTCTTCTCCGTCTGTGTCACCGCTGGCGCCATCACCCCGTCCACGCCGACATAGATGCGGCTGCGACCGTCAGCCAGCCGCGCATCATCAGCCGACCATGCCGCGGGAAGCTGCCCCTTGTCGCGCGTTTCCCGCACATTGCCGCCTTCTGCTTCGGTGACTTGACGCAACCGCTCCTCGCTTACCGACATGCCCCCCACACGTTTGAGGTCCTGCGCGGACTGTTCAAAGTCGCTGTCAATTGCCATCAGACAGCACAATTCCCGGGCTCCCGGCGAAAGATCCGATTGGACGATCCCCAACGCCTCGTCGGCAGGACACAGCCCCTTCCCCTTCTTCCAGCGATATTGACGGCTCAGGCGGATTTCACCTCCGGCGCTGAGCACGTCCACCGCGCGCTGCCCCTTGCTGGGGGGTGCCTTGGCCTGAGGGGGAAAAGGCCGCCTGATCGGCGGCATCCAGCTTCGCCTGAAGCAACTTCTGGTACGAAGCGGCCATCAGCTTCTGGAAAATCTCCCGAATCTGCCACTCGCTGGCGGCAATCCAGCTGCCATCCGGTGCTTTCTCCACCGCGTCCAGAGAGATTTGAAATTGTTCAGTGATGTCCCGTTTGACCTGCTCGCGGTTCATGCGGCCTCCATGCCGTTAAGGCGGAGCCGCTGACTTCATATCCGCCCCCACAGAGAATTGCCACACCCCTCACGGCAGCGTCCAGAATGGCAGATATGACGATTCTCCGCGAATTTATAATGCGTATATTTTTGCATTCCCTATCGTCTGAGCTAGCATCATTGTCCGAACAGGGCGTTCCGGTGGCGGAGTTCGTGCGATTCCACAATTCATGCAGGACAAGTCAAATCTGTGGACGTGGCCGCGGGACGAAACGGTTGAGGTCCTTAGTACAGAAAGGTGACCATCATGATGTACAGGTATTGTTTCGCGTTCGGCATGTTGTCAGCGGCCTTGCTCATTGGGCAAGCAGGGGCGGAGGACAAGATTCCACTCGGTGAGCCGTCGACTCAACCCGCCTCGAATGTGCCCGCCCCAGCGACGGACCTCGCTTCGGAACTCAAAGGGTTGCCGGACGGTGTGCTTTTGGTCAAGACCAATCCTGATGGCAGCTTCAAGTCGCTCGTCGTCAAGGCGACGGTGGAAATCGAAGATGTGCTCGGCGGCGCCAAGGGCAAGCGATTGGCAGAGCGGGACGCCAACACCCAGTGCAAGAAGGCGCTGTCGCAATGGCTGGATGAAAACTGTGTGTTTACGGAGGCGAGCAATTCGACACGCAGCATTGTTACCAAGGGCGACAAAAGCACGGATGCCGCCGGCAATGTTGTGAAGCTGGTCAAGCAGGAAGGGACGGAAGTCAAAACGTTCGTCGATACAGATGGATCCTATTCGAAGGCGGTATTGCGAGGACTGATTGTCCTGCAAACTCAAGTCAGTGACGACCAAAAGACTTTCTCGTTGGTCGTAGGACTGTCACAGAAAACCCTGACGCAGGCGCAACGCGTCCGCGATGCCATTGAGCGCTCAGGGAATCCGGCTGCGGGAGCGTCATCTGGGGCAAACCAAAATGGCCCCGCGGATGACGGCAAGGCCGCGCCGGAGACAAGGACCAATCCGGAGGCCGACGATTTCAAGTAAGGCTGAGAACAACATTTCTCTACGTATGAGGCTAAAGTACGTATGTATTTCGCGCTTAGCACCAATGATCCTTGTGTTGACAGTGGCGTCCGCCGCAGGTGGCGGCGTCTTGACCCAAGACCCGGCATTCAAAGGTGTGATACCCGCCGAAGCGTATGACGGCGTCGGCGCATGGGCTGCCGGAGATTATTGGGTGGCTACGGGCCACTCCATTGACATCGACTCCCTCGGCGCAGGCAAGGATCAGCGGACGGAATTGCAGATCGCCGAGAACGATTCCCGCCGTGGCATTGCCCTCCAAGCCGCGCTGGCGGATCATCCCGATGTTGATGAGGACTCCAATGACCTGCACGCGGATATCAACGGTTTCCATACTGCCGCGACGTATAAGATCGATAAGCGCGCCGGACTGTTTCTCATCGGTATCGTCAAGAAGGATGGGGTCCGCGTTCAGCTTGTTTTCAACCCCAAGAAAGCGCGGATCAAGGCCATCGCGTTATTCGACGCGAAACAATTCAAGGAAGCTGCGACACGTCTGGCCGCGCTGACGGCCCGGGGAGTGCAGGATGCGGAAACCATCGCCTACGCAAGGGCGGCGAGTTGGCATGTCAATCTCGATGCGGGTGTTACGGGGGATGCGGATCGAGGCGCTAAACGGCCTCGGTCATTTTTATCTCACTCGCGGTGATTTCGAGTCGAGCATTCACCTGTTCTATCAACTCTACGATGTAGGTCCTGATGCTCCGGCTCCTTCCCGCGAATTGCTTCAAACGCTCGTCGAATTGGCAGCCAAAACTCATCGTGACGAAACGGCGAGGAAGTTCCAAGCAGAGATCGGCCGGCGCTGGCCCGCCAGCCAGCCGGCGGCAGCTCCGACGTCGCCGCCGAGCAGCATCCGTAATGCACATCTCGAAGAGCCATTCGCAGCCCTCCTGGCTAGGGATGGGCTGTTGCTGTCCATGGGTGGGGCTGCGGTGGTTCGCGGAGGCGATGCCAGCTATTTCATCGCGGTTGGTACCACGCCAGTTGACGGCGATTCTCCTGATGAGCGCCTTCGGCAGATTAAGGTCGGTCAGGCTCATGCGCAGCGGGAGGCGGTTACCTTTGCCGACCAGGAAACGATCGTGGTGCACGAGATCGAAGTTGATACCACGACAATTACCAAGAGTGCCGGCCAGACCACCGTTCATGTGTCGCGGGTCCACGATTCAACCGTCAGCGCCAAGGTTCATGGGATAGTCAAGGGCATGCAGCCAGCCGGAACCTGGAAAAGCTCCGACGGCACCGTGTTCTATTATGCCTTGGCCATCAGGTTGGATTAGTGTTCCTTTTCGCAATTCAAATTAGTACGAACGATCCCGTGCCGTTGAACTGAGTTGAGATGTGTTGCATGTTCATGCGTTTGGTCGGCGGCAACGGCGGCCGTTCCTGGTAATCGGTTAGTGATGTCTATGGTTTCTCTCCGCGCCAGCGCTACTATCTTCCGTTTTCTCATTCGGAAGATTGTTTAAGGGGAAGGGTGATTGACTGCTTGTCCAGCAGCGCCCTGCAGAACTTCGACTTCGATCCGTTTCACCCTAGTCCAATCGTTCTTTGCAAGGTTCAATCGAAATTCGTAATTGAAGCCCGCCATAATCCCGTGAGACGTAGCGGTGTTCGGACCTCTCGCTGCGAGGGCTGGCATAACTAGCCATGCGAATTGGCTGGCGTGCTCGGTTTCCTCCGCAAGCATTCCTGTCACCACTCTCGACCCGTCCATCGGAAGCATATTTTGCACGCCATCGCGGTATCGGTCGGTGAACCAGACGGACGTCGCACTAAATATGGACGTCCAACGGTGGAGATCATCCTCAAACAGTGTACTCGCTTCGGTGGAGTAAATTTCCGTCCCGAGGCCGTCACACAAGCGTATGCGAATTTTCGGTGTCGTGCTTTTCTCGTCCTCACCGCCCTTGTGTGGAACGAGTGCGGCAAAAAGCTCTTGAGGAATCGCGTAGATCCGTGCGGTGCCGCGGGGAAAACGGTCAACCACGATCAGCGCTGTGGGATGGTGAAACTGCTCCGGCCACCAGTGCTTCGCCTCCATGTTGAAATATGGGTAAGCGAGTGATTTTCCCATATCGGACTCACTCATGGATGCGTAGCCCCAACAATCAGCATCCTCTTTTCTGCTTTCCGGGGAGATGCGCAGCTGGCTCAGAGGGTAATGGCCGAGGAGGCCATGTGCATCTGCCTGTACCTCGGCGAGTGTTTGCAAAAGTCCCTTGCCCGGCCCCCATTCGAAGTCGGCTGAATCAACGGCTAAACGACGCAGATACGGAGCGCTCGCTTCCCGCCATTGCTTGTATTTCTCAGGGTCGACTGAGAAATGAACTGTCACACCAACCAGAACGTCAGTGGGGTCGGCCTTGATGATCCTTGGCTCGCCGGCGACTTCAGCTCGTAAAATTCGGGGATTGACTCCGTTGAGGATTGTGCGAAATATTTCAATTCCGTCTGTCGTGTTCTTCAGTTGCGCCTCCCACCTTGCCAGCAGATTTCCTCCGTCAACATTGGTCACGCTGATTGATGCACCCTCAAGTCGTTTGATTAGTTCCCGTCTCTCGACCTGTGCCCTGACCGTCACCCGCACCAAGCCGCCGTCCGTCTTTGTCGGTGATCCCACTACTTCGTGAGTTTTCACGATGCCACTGCTGTATATGAGCACCTTATCACGAATCAGTTCATCGTTTTTCACGAGAGTCTCAGCCGAAATGATTGAGCCGGCCGCTTGCTGGACTGCGTCCCGGAGGGCCTCAACCTCCGCGTGTTGCTCATCGACACCGACACCGGTGGCCACCTGAGTAATGATCTCAGCGTCAGGTTCCTCCGCTCTGAGAATGGCGGGAATTAGAATTGTCGCAATGACACATGCCACGAGTACACGTTCGAAGATTTGCGGACGTTGACTCATTTGTTGGCTTCCCTTCGAGTTGAGTTATTGCGCACTCGGCAGCGCTGGCTAAGTCTCGCTGACTTGCAACTCATTGGCGCGAGACTGAGACCTTGCCGAACAATTCACCGCGCGCTGCCATTCTCACCGCGATTGCGAACCAGCCTACGGATTGCCATGACCTACCGGCCCCTTACCGGCCCCTTATCCGAAATCCCGCCACAGCGAACGGTACGAAACAATAAGCAAGTATCCTTTGATGACAAAGACAGGTCAAGAAAAACAATTGTACACCGCTTCGTCGAATCCGTATGCGGATAGTCCGGCGAGATATCCACGAAGGGCAATGACGCTCTGCCCTACCGCAGGGTGCCGTCGCTTGTACGAGCCATGCGCGAATAGGACGGGCTCACGCGCCGAGAACTGGCGGATCGAATCAAACACGATCAGTGGTTGTGCTGGACATGGCGATGCGATTGCCGATGCCCTCGGCCGCGAGCAAAACCTTGTCGGCCGAATCGAAACGGGGCAGCAGAGTAGACATCATCGAGTTCGTGCAGATCTGCCGGGCATGCGGGGCGGAGCCGGTGGTCGAGACAGCGAAACTGTCACGCGTCATTGCCGAGCTAGCCCCAGTCAGGCGACGGCGACGCAATTGACGCCTTCCAGCAACTCGGAATGCACCGTCATCAAGCTCACTACCGTCACTGAGCCACCTCTCTGGCCCCCAACTGCGCCTGATCAGTGACGGTAGTGACGGTAGTGAGCGTCCGTTGCGTGTTGACGCACTGGCTTCGGTCGTTCCGGCTGCTGAGTGGTCTTCGTCGGACCGTCTACGCGCCAACCATTCCGCGGTCGGCTGTGGCGCGGAGCCGACTGAGGCACTGATTAAGTTGGTGAAGCTGCGGAAGTAGGCTCAAGCACATTGGGCATTGCCAGCCACGTCAGCGATATCATCGAAAAACTACCAATCCTGAACCATGGACCTTCCGGCCGATTTTCCCAATAGGGAACAATATCGGCCCCGAAGGCACGCCCCAGCGAATGAATCTCCATGCATTCTGGTGCACCGAGAACACTCTGGGCCGGTTCCGGGGCGGGGTTTCCATCATCTGTGGCCGCGAGATGGAGCATCCCCGTGGACAATCAGGACAGCGCACATCGACTGGACAGACTTACCAGTCAACTTGCTGAGACACTCATGACCGCCGCGATCTGCGTGGAAGAAATCCGCACTGTCGTCCGGTCGGAGACTGAAAACGTCATCCAGAGCGATCGCCTTCGGTGCGGGCGTGAATTGAACCGTTCCAGCGCCAACTCACGGCCGCTGCTGAGCGAGTCAACGCTGAGCGTGTCATGGCATGGCCGCTCCCTGCATTTGGGACACACGCTCAGCTTTCGACTTCTCGATCGGCTTGCCCGACGCCCGAATCAGTACGTCACGCACCTCGATCTGCTCCGTGACGTGTGGGACGATGAAGAGCTTGCCACCGCCACGATTCGCAGCGTCGTCCGCCATCTTCGGCGCCGACTGCGCGAGGGCGGGATGACCGGGTTGGCCAAGGCGATCAGAGGTCATAACGGACGCTATATCCTCGATCTCTAAAACCGCGTCTGCCACATTGCACGCGGATTGCACGGGAATCCCCCTCTGATTTGCACGGGGATCGCGCACACTCTCCCGAGCAACCGAAAGCGACCTGGCCACAGGTTCTTTTTTTTACATAAGGCGTAATTGCCCGTGCAACCAGAGAACAACCGAACACCGTGGTGGGCTAGTGAGCCGTCGGGCGCCGAACCAAAACTGCCATTGCTACGTGCCATCGCGTATTACCGGCACTCTGCGCAGGATCGGCAGGAAAACTCCGTCGCGATCCAGCAAGAGCAGGTGCTGCAATGGGCGGCCGCCAATGGCATCGAGGTCATTCACGAGTTCGCTGATCGCGGTAAGTCGGGCCTGACGGCCGAAGGGCGCGACGCCTTCAACGATATGATGGAGAACTGGGTCAAGCGGCGCAAAGACTTCTCCTTGGTCCTGTGCCTCGACGTCAGCCGCTGGGGAAGATTCCAAGACATCGATCTCTCGGCCACGTACAGCGCCGAGTGCAAGCGCCATGGCAAGGAGGTCATTTACACCACGATCGGCAAGCGCAGGGAGGGCGATCAGTTTTATCCGCTCGTCATCCAGTTCGAGCGCCTTCGTTCGGCGCAATACAGCCGGGAACTGAGCGAGAAAGTCTTCCGCGGTTGTGTGAAGATCAGTCAGCAAGGCTATTGGGCCGGCGGCACGCCGCCGTATGGACTCGCACGATTGCTTCTGGATGAAACGAAGTCACCTCTGCATGTGCTGGCACCGGGCCAGCGGAAAAGCATTCAGAACCAGCGGGTCACCTTGGCCTGGGGGGACGAGGGACAGGTAGCAACGATCCACCGCATCTTTCACGAATTTACCCAGACGCTCCGGAGGCTGCAGGAAATCGCCGACGGACTGAATCGTGACAGCATTTCTTCGCCAGGTGGCGGCAGATGGGATGGCGCCAAGGTCCGGCGAATCCTCGTCAATGAACTGTACGTCGGCACGCTGGTATACAACCGGACTTCACAGAAGCTGAAGACGCCGACACGGCACAATCCCAAAGGGGAGTGGATCAGAACGGCCAATGCCTTCGATCCTATCGTGGAGCAGGCGGTCTTCGAGCATGCACAAACCGTCCTGGCGCAGGCCGCGCACCGCTATGGTCGAGATTTCATGCTCGCGCAATTGGACCGACTGGTGCAAGAACACGAGTTCCTCCGGCCGTCATTCCTCCGGACCGATGCCGCTGCGCCATCACCTGCTACATACGCCAAGCGGTTCGGATCGCTGGATGCGGCCTATCAGCAGGCCTACCGCAACGCGCTCACGGCGGTTAGGACCGAGGTCGAGTCGCTGCTGCGGGGATTGGTCAAGGATGTCGAGAGCTACGACGACTTCCTGGTCGTCAATGGGAAGTTCACCGTTCTGATCCAGCCTTCGGTTCCGGTTCCCCACGGGTACAGCCAATACTGGTATTTCCGGCCCGATGAGCGCGGGACCGTCGACATCACGCTCGGCGTTCCCGTCTCCGGTCCGCATGGTCCGCAAATCCTTGGATACCTGGCGCTGCCGCGCCTGATGGTTGAAGACCGAGGCATTCGACTCTTCGGATCATCCGAGTCCCGACTCGACATGTACGGGCACACCGGACTCGAATTCATCTTTCAATTGGCGAGGTCATCATGAGCAACGCACAGATTATCCTGATGAAAGACCGCCGGCGCGAAATGATTCCGCTCGATAAGATCAAGGTCATCAACTCCCGCACACGCGATGAGGTTCAGTTCGCCCGCAACGTGCAGAGCATTGAGGCGATCGGGCAAATCAAAGACATCCGGGTGAACGACAAGTTCCTCGGTAAAGACGGTCAGGGAAACTATGAGCTGATCTGCGGCGAGGGCCGACTCAACGCAGGGAAGCGGCTCAAAAAGACACACGTCCTCGCAGAGATCGTCACCTGCACTCGGAAACAGGCCTACCTTGAGTCGTTGATCGAGAACCTGGCCCGTAGTCGCCCCGGTACGATGGAGTTCGCACGGGAGTTGAAGAACCTCCGGGACGAGAATTGGACCTTCGAGCAAATCGCCGAGGTCGCGTGTCGCACCGCGGAGTATGTGCGCCAGTACATTCGTCTGGTCGAGAACGGAGAGGACCGGCTGATTCAGGGAGTCGAGCAGGAGGTGTTTCCAATCTCCTTCGCGGTCCTCGTTGCCTCGACTGATGGCGCTGCCATACAGAACGTCCTGATGGATGCTTTCGACAAGGGAATCGTCAACTCCCAGAACTTCGCGCGAGCTCGATCGATCATCACTGCGCGCACAGACCGTCGGCATCGCAAACGCAGCACTGAGTCAGCGGAAGGCTATACCGTCGCCACCTTGACGACGGACATTTCCAGCGCCACCCAGGCCAAAGATTCTTATGTCCGTGAAGCCCAGGGCAAAGAGAGCCGGCTGTTCATGCTGCTTGACGGTTTCACGGCATTGTGGAAGGACTCGGCGCTGCTGACGATATTGCAGACCGAGGGGCTTGCTCAACGTCCCGAACTGGCCGGCACCTACACTGACTCACCCGGTAACTGATCATATCGCTCAACTCTGAAAGGCAGGCTTTTTATGGACGAATCAATTGGTTGCGATATTCCCATCATCCGTCTCCGGCCTCTACGCGATCGCAAGGTCAAGAAACGCGAGTACGACCGAATCCTTGCCAGCATTAAGGCGGTCGGCCTGATTGAACCGTTGATCGTCTACCCCGATGGCGACGACTACGTGATCCTCGACGGAGTTCAGAGATACCGGGCATTGCTTGAGCTTGGGATCGAGGTGGTGCCCTGTATATTGGGAAAACGACGTGAGGCATTCACCAGCAACCGCATGGTGAATGGGGTGTCACCGGTGCAGGAGAACCGAATGATCGAGCAGTCAATGGAGGAACTCGACGAAGACACAATAGCAGCGGCGTTGGGGATCGCCGGAATCTCCCACCGCCTGAAGAAAACCCTTCTGAAACGTCTGCACCCCGACGTGGCGAGCGCTTTTGATAAAGACAAGATCACGCGGTCGTGCGCCCGAGAATTGACGAACGTGAAGCCGGCCCGGCAGAAGGAGATCATGGCGGCGATGGAGGGTTATAAGGACTACAGCATCGCATTCGTCCGCACGCTGATTCTCAAGACACCGCCGCCGCTGCGTGAGATCCGCAAAGGGGGAAATGACCCGTGGGACAAGACCGCGAAGCGGAAAACCAGCCTTCTGAAGCAGTTGGCAGACGCCGAGCAGAAGCACGACTTCTACTCGCGGCTCTACAAGCAGTACACCGTAGATCTGCTCAGGCTTGCCATCTTCGCCCGTGAACTGCTGACGAATTCTCGTATTCGCGAATACCTCAACCAACATCACCCCGCGATTGTCCACCGCTTTCAGACGGTCATCGCCGAGGCCAGAGGGTAACGCCATGGTGAAGTGGACACGCGAGCAGATCATCCGGGAGATTCTTCGACGCGAATCAGAAGGGCTAAACCTCACCGCGAGCAAAAAACAGGGAGTAGATTCCGGGTTGTACGAGGCAGCGTCCCGGGTTTTCGGGTCGTGGCGCAACGCTATCGTGGCGGCCGGTGTCCCACCGAAACGTGCGAGATCGCACGACAGTTGGCCGCCGGCCAAGATTCTCGCGAACATCAGATTGCTCGGGCGGCGACAGCGACCTTTGAGCCCAACCGAATTGCAGAATCGACATTCGGGCCTGGTGGCGGCGGCGCGCAGGGTCTTCGGGTCATGGTCTAAGGCTGTAATCGCAGCGGGCGCCGACCCCGAGAGATTCCGACGGGTAGTCCAGTGGACTCCCGAGCGGATCATCGAAGAGATTCTGACGAGGGTGTTGAGGAACGCGCCACTAGCGGCACGATCCGTGCAACCGAGATCGCTAGCGGACGCTGGCGCGAGGATCTTCGGAAGTTGGCGGGCGGCGATTGTAGCCGCCGGGATTGATCCCACCCTGCATGCTTCACGACGACCGATCGGCTCCGCGACCCACACCGGTGAACGGGACGTCGAGAGGAACTCAAAGCCGGTGATCTCTTGCGCACCCGGGCTCGTGGACTCGGGCTCGGTATCGGTGCGACAGTCTGGACAGCGCTGGACGACCGAGGCTGTGACTCATGCGATCCTTTCACGGCATCGCGACCGCCGGGCGATCAATGCCGTTGCGGTCTATCGCGATGACAGGGCGCTGTACCGCGCTGCTACTCGGCGGCATGGGAATTGGCGGAATTCCCTGATCGCGGCTGGCCTTGATCCCAGCCAGTTTGGCGCTCGTGCCTGTGTTTGACTGCCTGACCTTGTTGCGCCGGCGTGCGGAGTGCCGCCGATACAGACCACGAGCGCTTGCTGCGGTGTCCCTAAAATTCCAGCATTCGATCACCATGTCGGAAGCTGCGAAACCGCTTTCTCGTTGGCGGAACTGCTGGAAATCATGGCCAGATGCGAGCTTGTCGACGGGGAGGGTGGGGGGCCTGGCTCGACCTGCTCTAGCCTCGCCTCCTACCCGCGCCGAGGTGCTCTCGGAATGAACTCCACTTTTAGAATATCGGCAGGCGGAATCGGGCTTCCTGCGGCATCGAAGCAGCCCGGCATCATTCCCTTCGTTCCACCCCGCTTACGCGAGAGATAAAGGTAGTGGAGCGCGCCCTCAAGAGCGTACAACTTATGCTCTCTGTGTAAGAACTTGACGATACACGGCTTGGTCTGACGAATGAATGCGCGCTGCAAATCAAAGCCATGCGTTTCCTTGAAAACGATGCAGATGTCTTCAATAGTCTCTGGCGTTCGCAGGTAATGAGTGTCGTGGCGTCCCCTCTCAAACGCGATTGACCGAAGCAGCATAGCAAAGGGGCCACTCATCCTTTTACTGGCAGTCTTCAGCCGGTATAGGTCCGCATAATGGTGCGGGCTGTCCTGCATGCTATCCCTAAACTCCTCCCACGCCGCCGGGCCGAACTTCCTTGGAAGTAACGATCCCAAGAGCGACCAGATTTCATCTAACCGTTGATCGACGGGTAAAATGCCAATCTCGAAGCGCTCGTTTATGGGAACCCGTGTGAAATGGAACCAACAGATCCCCTCGAATTCTCGGATGCCTACGACTGTCTGAAACCGACGGGCGATGGCCGATCTATTTCGAACGGCGCCACGACCCTATTGCCTCATCCGACCCGCCAAACCCGCCATTTCCGCCAAAAAGCTGCTTTTTGATATTGCCAGCGGCATTTTGCAATGGCGGGTTCGGTGACACGGCGCGGAAAACCCGCCATGCCGACCCCTCATGCAACCCAATGGATGTCGGGAATGGCGGGAATGGCGGGTTCGCAGGAGATAGAGTACGGGACAAGTTTGTTTCTTTTTGCGCCGAGTCAGACCGGTTGAGAATCGTCGCCCTCGACCCTCGCCCCGAAGACAACGTGGCATGCTCGCCATCGGCTGGCTTACAACTCAGCGCCATTGAGCCTCAATACCGTTCTTGCGCAGGAAGGCGGCCGCGCGCTTGGCTACAGCTCGCTCCTTAAATTCGCGCCACGCCGCCAAGACATCGTCACGACCTTCCATGCGTTTTTGCCATGTGCCGATGGATCGTGTGTAGGCGCTCACGGCCTCCCTTCGGAGTTCTTCATCGGGCGTCCATGCTGAACCGACGAAGTCCTTCAGGATTTCGTGATGGTCTCCATGCGAGAGGCCGGGAATGCGCAGAAAGCTACGCGGGTTCGCCTCAAGCTGCTGTCGGAGGATTTGGTTCTGTTCGGCTGCGGCATCCCCCATCTCCATGGCGGCATCTTCATCCGAAGAGTACACCCATAGGACCTCCCCAGTGGTTCAATCAAGGTACGTGCGACGTTTCACGGCATCGTGAAAATCGTCGTCGCGAGCAAACGCCGCCATGAAAGCCTGTTCTGCAATGCCAAGCTGAATCATGACCTGAATGTCGGACACCACCACTATTTCGTCAAGATAATGGATCCCGCCATCTCGTCCTTGCTCCGGGAATGATTCAACCCGCTACCGGCGTATCGACGCGGGCCTCACAAATCCGAGGTCAGCAGCGTATTTGTCAGCCCACCGCTCGTTCGCCCTATACCCCCAGTCATGACCGATCCGCTGCGCCGCGTGGCCGCATTCATGGGCAAAGACATAGCGTGCCTCGTCGTAATTCATTATGTCTTTCTCGTTGAGCAAGATCTTGGCATCAAGGCCGCGCCATCTGCCCAGACGAACGCGATCTTTCCCTTGGCGGTTACGGAAATATCGTTCGCGCCCAGGCATCGCGTCAATGGAATGAACTCTCGATTGAAGGACGAGTGCGTCGTTAAACCATATGTCGGCGATGCGCGAGAGAACGTCCTCTATCGCATCACGTATCATGGGATTCTGCACGGTGCACGGAATGATGCACTGATACCCGATGGTAGCCCTCAGGCCTTGCCATCGGTGGATATCACGCTGGTCTCTTTCATATGCCCGTTTAGTTTCCCAGCCGACCAGCGGCAGATCATGGGGAGTGAGCATTTCGGCCCTTAACACACTCATAATGACCTCCTTGACGGTAGTCCCGACGCCGCGTACGATAACGCATGTCAGATTAATAATCGACTACATGCGTATAGCATTGCGTGCATCTGATCCACGTTGAAAGGAGATTCCTATGCGGTTTTCGAGGCGATGTGAGGTGCGCGGCCTGCCTGGTAAATTTCTCGTTGTTCGCGAGTCCTACCTGAACTGGCGCGTGGCGCCTGACGACGGGAAAGGCAATGCCGCAGGACCACGAATCAAAGTTTCGAAGAAAGACATCGTACCTGGGAGTGTGCAGACACTGCGTGTCCGCCCAAAATTGAGAGATAACGCTGGTCGCCCCTATGCCGGGCGATCATATGCATCCACCGTCGAAATCGATCGTGAGCCCGGCCGTTTTTTCGTTGTCAAAGAAGGGAAGAACAACAGCCGCGTTATTGCCCGTGATCCCGGCACCAAAGTCGCGGTTGGCGAGAGCTTCGTGGTGCCAAATAGCATGCTAAAGAAACCGCGTAGCGACTTTGAAAACTATGAGGGCACTGGCACGATTGGGCCTCATGGGGAACTCGTAGTTTCGGCTCCGTTGCGTGAAGAATGTGATCTCACGCCGGGCACGCCGGTCATAATGACATTGACTGCGCAAGGGATCCTGGTCCGTCGCCGTGATCTCACCGCGGCGGGCGCGTGATGGGTGAGTAGCTCCGGGAGGGTCACACAGGTTAAGGAGGTGGAGCTGTCGGGATCCCTGCGCACTGACACCATTGCCGGCAACGCCAGATGGGCTGCCGTTGAGCAGCTGCAGGACCGCCATTCCGGCGCAGGACTTCACGACGCGCGGGGCCAAGGAGTCAACTCCAGCAACTCGCAAAACACCGTCATCCAGCTCACTACCGTCATCAATCCATCGCTATGGGGCGCGGTGGATGCCTGACCAGTGACGATAGTGAGCGTCCGTTGTGAGGTGACGCACCCGAGCTGTAACGAACAAAAACGAGAGCGCCATCCGCCTCAGACGACCCGCCAAACCCGCCATTTCCGCCAAAACACCGCTTCTCGATAGCGCCAGCGGCGTTTTGCAATGGCGGGTTTGGTGAAACGGCGCGAAAAATCCCACCATACCGATTCCTCATGCGATCCAAGGCATGTCGGAAATGGCGGGAATGGCGGGTTCCTGTGAGTGAGACAGAGGCAGTAGGGGGCAAATAGCTTGTCCCGTGCCAACATCCTCCGCGGTTCCAGAGTCGGCGTGCTCAGAGACGGCAGCCGGCGGTTGCATCTGGCGCAATTTATGGAATTCGCGATCGGCTGCGGCGTGGAATCGATCGAGGCGCTGAGTGAGTTCGGGAAGCTGGCGACTGGAGATGAGCTCATCGCGGCGCCGCTTTGTGGTCGCGCTTTTTCAGAGTTGCCGCAACCCGTCGCGCTACCGACCCATCGATGCGGGCCTCGAATACCCGAGGCTCAAAGCGTATCGGTCTGCCCATCGCTCGTTCGCCTTATGTCCCCAGTGATGACCGATCCGCTGAACCGCATGGCCGCACTCGTGGGCGAAGACATAGCGCGCCCAGTCAGAATCGACGATGTCCTCATTGAGGAGGATCTTTCGGTCGTCGCGCCTGCATCGACCAAGATGGATCCGCTCTCTCCCGTGGCGGTCACGGGTGATTTGCTCCCGCCGCGGCAGCGCCTCGATAGAGCGAACTCTCGATTGGAGTACGAGCGCGTCGTCAAAGCACAACTCGGCGATGCGCGACAGGACCTCCTCGGCCGCAGCACGTATGACGTGGTTTTGCAAGGTACAGGGGATGCGGCACTGATAGCCGATTGGAGCCCTCCAACCCCGCCATCGACTAACATCGCGCTGGTCTCGTTGATATGCCCGCTTCGCTTCCCAGCCGAGCAGTGAAAGATCATGTGAGCTGAGCCTCGTGGCCTTTACAATTCTCATGAAAACCTCAAGTCAGAACCAATCGAACACGCCCGAGAAGCACTCCTCGTTGGCAACCCGCTGACGACATAACCCCCGCCTGGTTGACACATGTCACGTCGGCTGCGTAGACTAATATATGTCAGATATAGAATTTTGTACAGCGTTTTGGAAAACGCTACTCTGACTGTCATAATTGGAGAGCAAAAATGGCCTTTTCCCGACGATGTGAAGTGCGCGGGTTGCCCGGCAAGTTCTTGGTGGTCCGGCGGTCCGATTTGAATTGGCGAGTGGTTCCCGACGACGGTAAGGGAGGGCCCGCTGGCCCCCGAATTAAGGAATCTGAAAAAGACATCGTAAAAGTGCAGACACTGCTTGTCCGGCCGAAATTCAAAGATAACGCTGGACGACCGTATGCCGGGCGGTCGTATCCTGTCAGTGTTGAAGTCGAGCATGAACCTGGACGTTTTTTCGTCGTGAAGGAGGGCAAGAAAAATACCCGCGTCATCAGCCGTGACCCCGCTACCAAGGTCGCCGTCGGCGAAAGTTTCGTGGTTCCCAACAGCACACTGAACAACCGCCGCGCAGAGTTTCGCAATTACGAGGGCACCGGCACCATCGGCCCACATGGCGAACTCGTGCTGTCGGCCGCGCTCCGTGAAGAGCGTGATCTGACGCCCGGCACTCCGGTCATCATGACCTTGACTGCGCAAGGAATCCTGGTCCGCCGCCGTGATCTTGCCACGGCGAGCGCGTGATGGGTGAGCAGCTCCGGGTGGGTCACCCAGGTTAAATAGGTGAGGCGGAGCTAGTGGGAAGCCGGTAAACTTTTGACACACGAAGGCACGGTGAACCATGGCAACGAATAACACTCACATGCACTTCATTGAGCGCGCCAACGAGATGGGCTATTTCCCGACGGCGAAACAGGCAAAGGAAATTAGCAGCAGATCGGCAGAGGAATACGCCGCGATTTTCAACGGCGATCCGCCAAAGGGACGGGTACGCGAGGCGGTTTTTGAAGTTGCGACCGAACGTGCGATCGTCAATGTGATGGAAAATCGCAAGCCGGATGTCTTTGTAGGATTTGCCGACGCGGCGCTGATTGAATCCGTCAACGCCGCTCTTCTTCGCCTGAACGGCAAGACGGTACGGGTTCGCATTGACCAAACGTAAACCCACGTCCACAAAGCGACGCGGCCCGCCGGCGATGCCAAATGACGCGGCCGAGCAGCTGGCCCATGCAGGCACTTCACGACACGGTGCAAGGTCTCGCCGTGAGTTCCAGCAACTCTGAATGCACCGTCATTAAGCTCACTACCGTCACTGATCAAGCTCTGGGGCGCGTTACGGCGCCTGATCAGTGACGGTAGTGACGGTAGTGAGCGTCCGTTGTGTGCTGGGCTTCGGTCGTTCCGGCTCCCGAGCGGGCCTTCGTCGACAAACCACTCGTTCAGCCGTCTATTCGACTTCGGCTCTTTAGCGGATCCGTACCACATCAGCTCACCTGAACTGTCACCATGCTTTCGAGGCGCAGGTCCGCGATTGCCTGCCGCAGTTCGGCCGAAATTGACTCGGCATCCGCCGCTGGTATTTCACAAGCGAAGTCGATTCCGAGTCGAAGTTTGCCGCCGCTCTTCAAGCGAGGAAGGAGCCGGACGCCGAGCTTATTCCAGAGTTCCGGTGAAATCTGACCGCTCACGCGAATCATATTCACTCCTGGATGCTCATCTCGCTCATGATATTGGCCATCTGCGGTCGCTGTTCCTGATTGTGCGGAAGGTGCCGCCGGCGTCCCTTCACCGACGCCGGCCTTTGGCTGCGCGGGCTCCTCCGCTCCTGTCGGCGCGGGCCTGGCCAGATGCGACTTCGCCCTAGACTTCGTGAGAAGGAAGACCTGAGCGTCGAATGCCACCTCGTCGACACTCACCGGCTGGTCGAACCACACACGGTCAAACGTGCCGTCCGGCTTCTGACCAGATGCCAAGCCGAGGTCGCCGTGCGCCACGAACTCGACAATTTTCTCGCGCAGCGTCGTGTCCGGGTCAGCGAGCCTGGTCAGCGCGCCGTTGAGAAAGGCCTGACGCATGCTCGATAGCGCCCAAGCCCCCGACTCCCGCAGCGCCGGTGGCCAATTCCGTTCAAGGTAACCCGCCCCCACCGATTCGTTCAGCAGGCCTTCAGATTTCAGAGTGGCGATGATTCGCTCAGTCATCGATTGTCCAGCGCTGCTGTGGCCGGCGCCCAGGTCGATGGCTTTGATCCCATCCGGCTGCGATGGATCCGCAATGACCATGAACCGGTAGCTTGCCCAGACTTCATCGGCTGCCACGTCTGCGGCCTCGGTGAGTTCCGAACTCACCTTGGATCGATCCGAACTTTCGAACTCTCCTTGAAGCGTCCCATCGGTGATTTCCTGCTGTACTTTTTTCCAAGCCTGCCAATGCTCGACCTTCTGCCGCAAATCCTTGCCCGCCTTCCGAACGCACCAGACGAGCGAGCCCGGATACAGTCGATGCGATCCGCCACGCTTCATCGTCCACTGCGAGATTTCTTTGCGCAAGTCACCCCGCTCATCCCACTCCGTCTCAGGTTCAAGCAGGACGACCGTGAGGCGCGCCGTGTCTTGCACCGCATCCCCATCCTTCGGGAATGGGATCAGCGGCAACTTCGCCTTCTGCTCGAATTCTCGCTTGACGATTAGCCTTGTCGGCTTTTGGATATCGTCCTCCTCGTCAAGCGATGCGCGTCGATCTGCCACCACCTTCTTCAACGTGGGCTGAAATCCGAAGCGGAACCCATCGGTGCCGACTTTGCGGATGAAATAACCCTTCTTTTCCAATGTCTCGGCTGCGTTGTCGATTGATGTGGTGTCAAGGTTCGGCTCACCTAGTGCGAACCGCAGTTCCGGCAAATGAGCCATCTTGTCCGCCTGTCCACCCGACGACTCGAATAGAATCGCCGTCCCTACCCGACGATGAATCTCCCGCAACGGTCCTTTCGTATCGGCATCCAGAGCCTTTGCGTGGCTGTTTTCTCCCGCGATGTCCGTCATGATGGCTGACGAAAGTCGCGGCTCGCCAAGCTGGCCCAACACCACGCTCATAAAGCTTGGATCGTGCAAGGGGGCTCTGCCCAACGTAAGCAGCGGCTCACTGACACTCCGCTGGTGTTGTTCCACAAATGCCCACGACACCCATTGCGCCAACATGGCGAGTGTGCCGCGCGTCTGTTGATATTGCGGCAACGTCTGCCATTTACGCTGGAACACTGAAAGAGTTGCGGGATGGAACGGATAACAAGACTCAAAACGCCGTCGCAAAAAATCCTTGGCTTTGGCGTCTGTAGTCGCCGTATCTACAGCCGTCCATTCCGGCGGGAGCTGCGCCCGCTTGTCGAAGCACCAATCGGCGTAACTCTTGGCGACCGTTTTTGCCGCTTTTTGCACCGCAGAGGAATCAACGGCATCGAACAGCCGGCGCCGCACAACCTCGGCGATCTCCCCTTCATCATTGACGATCAGGTCTTTCGCGACGCGCTTCACCACCTTGGTGATCTTCGCCTGCCACTCTTGGTCCCACGGTGTCATTTCAGTCTGGCTTCGCGGCAAACTGATCATCGCCACGCCGCTGGTCGTGCCAGTCATTGCCACAGTCAGGTTCTGAATAAACGCATGAAAACTATCTGCGGATCCACGGTGGCGGTTCAGGAAGTTCAAAACCTCGTCGAAAAGCACGAGCACCGGCGCATTCGCTGCCTTGAATACGTTACCCAGCGCCGTCGTTCCCGGTGGCGTAGTCTTGGCATCCTTGCCGAGCGCCTTCACCCCGTCATCGCCAGCGAGTTGCCGGGCTACATCAATCCACGGTGTCTCCGCTCCATCCTGTGGGTCCCACGCATTACCAACGAATACCGCGACGCGGCCTTTGGGCAATACTTTGAACTCGTCGAGCCAATTGCTCTGCCCAAGGACAGCCTCTTGTTCCACCGAAGTTGAGAGCCGACGCAGTTCCTGAATGTCGATACCCCCGCGAACCAGATGATACAACGTTGTCAGCGTATGCGTCTTGCCGCCGCCGAACTGAGTTACCAGCGCCATCACGGGCGCCGCGTTGCCAGTCTGGCCAGATAGCCGGCGCAAAGCCATCCCCGTGTGATCGCGCAGCGCCCGCGTGAAGCACGTTCGTTTGAAGAACTCCTTGGGAATGCGGTAGTCCTCCGGTGCCGTGCCCGCGACGATCTGCTCTAGGGCGATCGCGAATTCATCCGGATTGAACGACCTGCCTTCGCGAACTTCCTTCCTCGGGGTGGTCACTCTATACCAAGGGTCCATAATCTCACCGCCTTGCTTTCTTGTCCCTCTCAATCGAGCGCGCCGCCGAACTATCAATCTTCGTCAGAGACGAAGAACTCATCAATGATCCGCAGCCGCGCCTCAGTCACGTGTTGCGGATCTCCAAGTCGGACGGCCAAAGTGTTCATAGCTTGAATGTGCTCGTCGACAAATCGCTCAAGCTCTGCCGGCGGAATCAACGATCCCCCCGGGACTCGCTCGAACTGGCAGAGCGAGAACATAACGAACGTGAGCGTCGAGGCCGGGCCAATGTCCAAAAAATAGAACCAGAACGGAAATTCACGGTCCAGCGCCGCCATCCAGGAGCGCACTTCCGAGATGTGGTACAGGTCGCGCGGATCATCGTCGTAGCCGTCGATGCAAAAGACGACTTTGCCGCGCACCCGCCTCGCGACCTCCGGCTTCAACATTTTCCCAAGCGTGGTCAGCGCGGGGCCGATTTCCTGGTCCTCGACATCGCGGCGGGAAGCCGAGATGAAGAGTTGATCGACCCGCGCCCCTGGATGTTCCCACATTTCCATCGAGATCACCTCGGCACGGCCAGAAGCATCGCATCCAGCAGCCGCTTTTCTTCGGATTCACGAGGATATAGCGCTGATAACGCGTTGGCGAGGCGAAGGAAGTCAGGACCACGTTGGATTTCGGCTTGCAGAAGTGCCCGCAAAGCGTTTGACGCTCCACTTGATTGCAGCAGCATCGCGGCGTGAACGCGATCCAGAGTCGTGGCTTCCTTCCGAGTGCGCAGCCCTTCGGCCGCTGTGTCACCACCTGCCTTATTTCGCCGGCCGCGGGTCTTCACTTCCGGCACTGCAGCCCGCTGCTCGGCCATGAAATCAAGTACGAGCTGGGGGTTGGGTTTGCGGGCCGCATCGAATTTCCGCACGACGGCGGACGCGCCCTCGTCTCCAAACAGTTGCTTAGCACGTTCGCTCACCGGGAGGAGGCGCACCATTCCCTTGGCAGTTTCGATGATCCGTCCTTCCCACAAGTCCATGTGAATGCCCAGAGGTTGAGCAAATCTGCGGGCCATATCGTAGATCATCGTTAAGCCCTTCTTCTTCCCGCCACCGGCGCCACCTTCGGCTTCGTCGCCCTCATCATCAGCAGCCTCCTCATCGTCAATCCCACCGGCTTTTGCCGCGAGGGCGCTTTCGCATCGGTTGCTTGAAGCGTCCAAAGGAAAAGCGCCGTCAATCGCGCATCTTCCTCCAGCGCGCCGGCCGCACCATTCTTGGCTTTCGACTCCGCTGTGCCGAGCACCTGGTTCAGTGCCGTTCGCCCCGCAACCTCCCAGATGTAGGACAGGAAGCCGCGCCTCGCCGCCTCGCCGCGCGCTCGGTCGTTTGCGGCTAACCCCACCTCTTCGCCGTCGGGGGTCTCGACGCGCGCATACTTGCTGAACAACTCGATGCCGGACCGATGCAAGCAAAGACCAAGTCGGCACCACGAATTCCCTCAACACTCAGCCGTTCCATCCAATCACTGATGCGATTGGGAAGATCGCGAACAATCTCACCCCAGTCACCGACGCCCGCGTTCCCGGGCCGAGGCCGGCAAATGAGATGGATACTTGCCGCTAGGGACGCGGTGTTCTGCGCGTTTGTGCGAACGGCCCGTTCGGTAACAATGGGCCAAGAGGCAACGATTACCCAACCAGCGGCCAAGAGGCCACCCAGAAGTGCTTCCCAACCTTCAGTCGTTTTGTGCGCAAATACGATGCATCCCACTCCATCTTCGCTCAGGACACGACGCCCATCCGCGAATGCCGCTCTCATTCCAGATTCAAAGAATACGGGATCTTTCGCGAGTCCTTGAACCTTATGCGCTCGATTCCATACACATTCCTCTGCTTTCGGAGACAGTCCATCGTCAGCATCAAAGCGATATCGCCGCAATACGGATGGACGGAAAAGCGGCTTGAGCCACGACAGAAAAAAATCAGAAAGGTCTGCGTACGGAACCGCATCGTAATAGGGTGGGTCTGTGAAAAAGATGCCGACAGCATCATCGGCTAATGGCAATCGTCGGGCGTCGGATTGCTCGCTTTGTCCAGTTGCCGTGATCGAGGCCGCGTTTAGCTCGACCACTTTTGCTACCCATTCAACTGCAGCGCCAAAGTTTGCGCTCTGATCTCCCACAGGAACACATTCGACAAAGTCCCATGTCATCTGCAATGCTTGCCGTGGAAAGGAACTAGCAATAGCTTCGATATTTGGAATCCATCGTACCTGTGCCGATGTCTGGTCAATGCAGCGGCCCATCGCTAACAAGTAGGGAAAGTATTCGTCTTCCTCGCACTTCTTGCTCAGCAGTACCTTATGAACGCATTCGCCCAAAGTTAGCACAGTGATTCTCTGCCTTGGAGTGAATAGATCAGCAAATCTTTTGACCCCATAACGCGTTGGCGCAGTGAGACCCCTGGCATTCGGCGAAGGCCGTACAGGATTTAGGAATCCTTCTGGAACGTCCCGTCCCATCGAGCGAAGCGCCTCACCGGCAGACCAAATAGCCTTATAATCATGCACCGTAGGCAGGCGGAAATCTTTGCCCTGCAACCCTTGTCTGTACGTAACGACTGCTAACAATGTCGCCCCTCCAATTCGCTTACCTTTTTCGTCAAATTGCGGATCTGCACCGCCCCGCTGCGCTGTTAGCTGAGCCATTACCCGTTCACCATCCAGCGGCCTGCGGCAGCATGGGCAAATCGCATTCGAATTGTTGCCACCAGCCTTCGTAGCTTGCACAACTTGGAACCCAGCTTTCTCCGTCTCACTCCCTTCACCTTTTACAATGCGAATTCGCACCGGGCCACCCTTCGGGCCATCCATAACGACGACCACGCTTCTACCATTCCGCGATTCGCGGAAGAACCGCGCGCGTTTGCAGGTGCGTTTTGAAAGCCACGGAGACTTGAGAATCGGTATTTCCGCACCGCAATCAGGTTGCTCACATTGAACGGTACGGGCCCAAATATATGCGAGTGGCCGACCGATACTCCCGTTCTCGTCGGGGGGATCTTCAGGATAGAACTGAACCAAGGCCACCTTGGCCTGTTGCTTTATCTCCTCACCAACGACCCGAATCTGGTCTGCGAATTCCACGCCGCGCCGTGGCATGACGTCGAGCATCATTCGGTTTATTGCACAGGCGAGGGGGTTTAGATCAGATCCAAACGCATCGCAGCCAACCCGCAAGGCCTCCAGCGGAATGCTGCCACCGCCGGCGAATGGGTCGACGACCAGCGGCGATTCTTCTTCGTGGGCAGCCTTTACCATAGCCCGTGCTGTCTTGAGGTATGCTGGGTTAGCCGCGTTGTCCCAGTTAGCGAAATCCGCGATGAACTCGTGCAGAATGGCGTGCCGCAGTCCGGCGTCCGTCTTGAGCGTCTTGTCCCACCCTGACGGCCGGCCCGCAAATCCCAGCAGGATACGTCGTGCGTCTGCCTTGAATTCCTTCGGGCAGTGCGGGTCGCATGGGTCTGGCAGCAGCAGCGCCATGAGCATCGCCCGACACGCCGCGAGCGGCCGGCGAGCCCACCATAGATGCAACGTGGACGGATGGCCGTGACGGATGGATTTCTCCCGTGCGGAATGCACTGACACTGCTGCAATTGGGAAGTCCACTTCGGCGAGACGTTTGCATTCTTTAGGAATCATTGCGCGACTTCCACCCTTTCCAGCCGCTCGATATACTGCGCCGGCAAATTCCAGAAGCGCGCCCCGCTAATGACCTGTTCCATGTAAGCACGATTTGGAAGCGGCGGTTGTGGTTGCGGCTTCGCCACGTACGTCTCAACGCGCACCGCTCGACCTCCTCCGAAATCTACCAATACAACTTCCTTGAAGACGCGCTCATAGGAATTCGTGGCACGCCCGGCGCGAAATCCCTCGTCGATATCCAAGCGGGCAACGTCGCCATCGGCGATCTCGTATACAACGCCCCAGACACTTTCCCTAGATGCCTCCACAACGTCGGCCACGCCGCACTTACGATTGATGGATTTTCGCGAGAACGCCAGACGATGACCTTCGAGCCTTGCAATGCTAATGAATCGCGACGATCGGCACCGGTCGCGCATTTGACGGCAGTCGAGATTTGAACCGTATGCGAAATAGAGCATGCTTGTGATTGGATATGTCGCGACGTGATCGATAAGTGTTATCGAGGGCAACGCCACGCCTATCTGGTTTCCTTCTCCGGCGCGATCGCGTTGGTCGGGAGTGTATAGTGTTGAATCTTTTGAACGGCCTGCCATGACTGCGATGCCGGATCCTTGATCGTTTCAAGCAGCGGCTCAGAGTTGCAATGCGTAACGACATAGAGCCAATAGCAGTCGCGTCGATCCTGCGCGACCCGATGTTCGTTGGGCGTGATAATGATCGTGCCCGCGGCCGCGCCGATGCCTTTCACCTCAATCAGTCGTAATTCGCCAGATTTGGTGTCCAGGCTCGTCAGGTCGTATCCCAAATCCTTTTCGTGAACGTCGGTCACGGTGCGCCCCGCTGCGGTCTCGTACTCCATCGCCACGCGCATCGCCGTCGCTTCTGTCTCGGGATTCGGCTGGAGATTCCGAGCTCGAACGGCTTCGGGGCCCGGTTGCGGAATGACGAGAATAGAGGTCAGACGCTCAACTGCCTGGAGCGAAAGCGTTGCCTGACGAGCCAGATCTTCTCGACGACGCTCCCGACGGTTAAGCAATTCCGCGTGGCGATCCTCCGCCTGTTTGAGATTTCCCGCTGCGCCCTCGGAGTTGCGCTCCGCCAATTCGGCGAGCTTTCCAATTTTCTGATCCTCCCGCCCGATCAGTTCGGTGAGGGACCAATCGACGTGGGCTCGAACCCGCTCGACTTCAGCCGTGCGCTCCAGGCGAATTTCATCGACAAACGGCCGGAGCGCGCACTCGTTCAGCCATCCCGTCGCCTCGTCCGCCGCAGCAATCGTGGGGAGCGGCGACGGAGCCTTCGTTGGTACCAGGTTTCCCAGGATTCCCGGTTCGCGCAGCACAGGTTCCTTTCCTGCTTCAAGCTGCATCACAAACATGCGTTCGTGGATGATGTTGCCGAGACCATCGACGATCCGGGCGCGGTAGAAGTCGAAACGCAGCGCGGTGGTCGCGTCCAGCCAATAGAACGTGGCGCCGCTACTGAGGATTTCTGTTGCGGCCCTCCAGGTGTGTTGCCGCAACGCCTCAAACAGCGCATGACCAGGAGTTATCCATTCAAGGCTATTCGCTTCAGCAACGACTCGGTCGGTCGACAAGCGAGGATATCGATTCGACAGCCGAGACAACTGCCAACCGGGCTTTGACTCATATTCCCGGAGGCTGGACGGCGTCGGCCCCGGATCAAACGTGTGAGAGAGGGATTTGACTTCCTTCAGTGCAAGGTTGGCCAACGCTGCTGAATCTTGAAGGAAGCGCGCGATGCTTTCCGGTACCAGACGCCGTTCCTGCGCCCGGGCACGACGCTCAATCAGCATGGCCAGATTGAGCTTCTTCGTCGCCAAACCCTCCAAAGCATTCTGGCAAATATTTCGGAAGTCCTCCTCCTGGACGTTCCGCATCACGCGATCTTCGAGGTCGGCGTCACCGAGTTTTCCGGCGTAGTAATCCCGGAGGATGCGCTCAATCTGCGCTGACGGGAGGATTTCGCCGACTACATTGAAAACGGCGTCATCATCAAGGGCATCGCGGATTTCCTGAAGCTTGTGCAGCAGTTTGATCAGCACTTGGCCTTCGATAGTGTTCGTCGCGATGAAATTGAAGATGTAGCAGTCTTTCGTCTGACCGTAGCGGTGGATTCGTCCCATCCGCTGCTCCAGACGGTTGGGGTTCCATGGGATGTCGTAGTTCAGGAGGATGTTGCAGCATTGCAGGTTGATCCCTTCGCCGGCGGCTTCGGTGGCGACGAGAATCTGTGCTCCGCCCTGAAGCGGCCCGTCGCGGAACTTCTGCTCCGCGTAGAGCCGAGTGCCGGCTTCATCTCGTGAGCCCGGCTTCATGCTCCCGTGGATTGACTCGACCGCAAACCCCCATTGCCGCAACTTCGAAACCAGGTAATCCAATGTGTCGCGAAATTCAGTGAAAATCAGTAGCCGGCGCCCGGGGTTTGAGAGAAAGTCTTCACCCTTGAAGAACTCCGTATCTTGACCGGTAACGATGGCTTTGAGGCGGGCGAGCTTCGCTTCGGTGCAGGCCTCTTCCACCGCCACCGCGCGTTCTGTCAGCCTTTCCAGCTTCGCGATTTCGTCGTGCACGATTTGCGGATTCTGCGACAGCGAGACGGCCGACAGAATATCCTCCAGCCGCTCGCGGTCATCATCTTCCATTTCCTCCATGTCTTCCGCCGACGGCAATTCAGCAGGCGCCTGACGCGCTAAATCCTTTGCCTTCTTCAGGTTTTCACGAAGCCGGCGGACACGATTTTCCAGCGAATGCCGAAGGGAATACGTGCTTGATGCAAGCCGGCGCTGATACAGCGCCATGAGGAATCCGACGGCTCTGGCGCGGGAGTCGTCGCCCATGGCCGCCGCGGCCCGGCATTGATTCTTCACGAAGTTGGTCACATCGCGGTAAAGGTTGAATTCCGGACCATCAATATTAAATGTCGCGGCGTGAGGGATTCGTTTCGTGAAAATTGGCCGCGCGACCCATTCGCCGTCGGCCTGCCGCTCCGGGAAATAAACCATCGCCTCTTTCGTCCGCCGCAGGTAGAAAGGTGCACGCCGTCGCTGCATTGCCTCGCGAATCGAACGCACATCGGCGTACACATCCGGATCAAGAAGCTGGAGAAACAGCGTAAAGCTCACAGGATCGCCCTTGTGCGGCGTCGCAGTCAGCAGCATGAAGTGATCGGCTCTGGCGCCAAGATCCTCGCCGAGCTTATACCGCAGGCTCTTATGGTCGGCTGACGACGCTGACATGCGATGCGCTTCGTCAACGATGACCAAATCCCAATGACATTGCCGAAGCCCCGGCAGAATGTCTTCGCGCTTTGCAAGGTCGAGCGACGTGATCACCTGGTGCGACTCCTGCCACTGATTAACCCCGAATTGCTCGCGCAGGTCGGCACCCTTGATGACAATGAACTTCTCCTCGAATTTCTCCCGGAGTTCTCGCTGCCACTGAAATGACAAGTTGGCCGGCACGACCACGAGGATTCGCTGGGCCAGGCCCCGCAACTTCAGTTCGCGAATGAGCAGGCCGGCCATGATGGTCTTGCCGGCACCGGCATCGTCTGCAAGAAGGAAACGAACGCGGGCCAGCTTTAGAAGATAGTCGTAGACCGCCTCCAACTGATGAGGCAGCGGATCAACGCGCGAAATGGACAAGCCGAAATAAGGATCGAACTCGTAAGCGATCCCCAACTGATACGCTTGGAGACCGAGGCGGAGAGTCGCGCCATCGCCGGCAAAAGATGGCACGCTGCTCACAATCTTCAGCGAAGTCATCTCCCCTTCGGACAACGTTGCAGAGACGAATCGCTCCGAATTCCTGCCGACCAATCCCAGCGTCCAGACTCCGTTGCCCTCTGCGCGAATGGTTACCACGCGCATGGGTTCGCTGAATACAGGCCCAACGAGAATTTGGCCCTCTTGGAACATGCTTCGAACTCCGGTGAACCCTTTCGCAACCCGCCTTAGCTTAGAGAGTGCTCCTGCCTCACCTACGGTGAATCGAACGCGGAATGGAGTAGGTTAGCTCTTCCGGGGTCGCTGGCAAGTTGCAAGGCGATTTGAGCCCCGTGCTCAGGGCAGCGTTTGAGGCGGGAGTCGAGGCAGGCAAATGAAAGGGCCGTTCGAGTTAAGATTTTTCAGCTAATGAAGGCGCACTGGCTGAACCGAGATAATATTCGAGCCATGTCCAAACTCTTCCAAATCGAAGAAGACGACCTGAGCAAGTTGGAGCACATCCTGCCCCAACTCGCTCAGGCCCTTATGCCGACGCTGAACAACAAACTTCGTGTGCAACTTCGGCAGTGCCAGTCGATTCTCTCCAACGTCAGATGGGATTACGGTCCCGCTGGCGAGGTTGAGATTCTGCCGGCAAACGACAGTGATCACCGCTGATAAACCGGCGTGCTGCGGTTGGTATCCATAACCAAGCCGATGCCATGCAGGCAGTCGTCTCTGTTGTGATAGCCTTGACCGCTAGCTGCGACGATTTCGTTGTTGGCACTCTGAAGATGCCAATACCAATGGCCATTCTGGCCTCTGAACATTACGAACTTCATGTGAGAAATCCTTTTCTAAGTTGTGACGCTCGCGCGCGATGCGCGAAATGCTGCGCCAACGGATGATTACGCTTGATTCGCACAAAAAGTGCGATTAAGATATGCACACGGTGTGCATCTCTCAGGTGCCGCAGTGTGGGAGCCGGGGCGGTGATTGCCCTGCAAAAGTAAAAACCGCCTTCGGTTCCCGCTGGAGTTAGCCCGTTCTTTACAGCGGAACTTCTCTCAGGAACGCGCTGTCAGTGGGTATTTTGAGCACAAGATTCTCCTTTCTCAGTCATTGTTCGATGCCAACGCAAAGATTCCTCGGCCTTCCTTCTTGAATCTTCCGCCGCCTTCCTTTGATGCGGCTCGCGTCAGAAGCGAGCTGAAATTGGCCCGGACTCGCTTCATGTCTGCCTCGGTCGCATAGCCCTGGGCGATTGCACGGTCAACAATCTGCTTGAGCCGAAGTCGCGTTCCTGCCTCTCGAAGCACGAGCTCGATAACTTCGGCGGCAGTCTTCCCCGACAGGGTGGTAGCTGAATAGCTCTCGCCGTTCACGGTCGATGTGCCCGCTTCCGCCTCGTCCACCGCGCGTGCACCGACGACGCTCGAAATGTAGTCGATGCGGGCGCGGAGTTTTTCCATCTGAGCCTGAAGTTTCTTGACCTGTACATCAGCCTGCCGAAACTCGAAGCACGCCGTCGCCAGATCGTCCCGAAGTTTCTTTTCAATTGTGTTCATCACCGGCACCCGTTAAAGAGTTTGTGCAGTATACCCTAACGCAAGTCATCACAATTCTACAATATTTCCGACTTGGAGGATTTTCGTCAACAACTGAGAGTTTGTCAACTTGCCGTACCAGGAAGGCCAAGTTTCTTGTCGTCACGCCCATTCTGCGGATCGTCGAAGAGTGTCAGTGTCTCTGATAGATCGGTGCTGCCCGGTCCAGGAGAGCCTTGAACTGATCGCAGTCGTCTGAGTCGGACATCAGGTCGACTACGAGCCCAGGTGCTGCAATAGCTTCCGGGTAGGCGATGTCGGCGCTTAGCCACTGTAATAGCTTGCGGCGGCGATTCCCCTTCTCATTCCTCGGGCTCCGCTCCCGAAGCTCTTTCAGCACTCGTGGCACAAATCTGCGTTAAACGATGTCATTGGTGAGATGTCCGAAGTATGGCGGTAGAGCCACCATGCAATCCTGCGACGACGCGATCAAGCACACTTCAAACCGTGGAAACCCTCTGGATCCGCTCCTCTGGAGCTCGCTTCGGCAACCCACTTGCCCCGCGCCAACGCGAGGACCGCCCGCCTGCCGTCATCTCGTGTGCGGCTGAGGCTGAAACCATCACCAGGGGAAAGCACATTGACTTCTCGCGATTGCTTTCTGAGAGCAACCGGTGCAGATCCGAAATTTGTCGTATGTTTTCAGGCGAAACTGTCAGCGTCACCGCATGGCGCGTGCCAAACCGCTTCGCAGATTTTCTACAAGCCTTCCCTTCCCCCACAGGGTGGGGCCGACCCGATCCTCGTCACCCAACTTCACCGACGCGAGCGCCACTCGAAAACTGATCTCGTGTTCACCGCAGCGGGCGAGCGCCAACAACTCGCGCTTCGCTTTCCTCGGAAGTCCATCGACGGTTTGCATGAACGCGCGACGCGCATCCGCATCGCCGGCTTGATGCCAGTTAGCGGGAAAGGCCAGATCGCTTTTCGTTGATGGATGTTGTCGAACGGCTTCTCTGTTGGCTTCGACGTATGGAATGAGTCGCTCGACGACGGAGATGTCGAGGGTTTTCAGAAGATTCATGCTGTCCTCCATGACAGATTTCTGCCGCTCATCCGTGAGCGTGCTGCTGATACTTTAGGGTTCCGTGCAGTCGCTTTCGATTATCATTTTCGTTTTTGTCTCGGCACCGGAGCCCCCGGGTTCTGGCCCGGAGCGGCCCGGCCGACAGCGGGCCATGACCCTGGCGACCTGCGCCCGCACCGTCGCGTCAAAGCGGCGCGCGGCGAATTGCAGATCGAACCACTGGCCGACCTCCAGCGGCAAGCCCAGCTGCTCGATCACTTGTAGCAATTGAACGCGACGTTCGGAGCTTTTCCTCGGTGCCATCGCCTCCCAGATCAGTAAGCGCGTCGATTCAGGGTGCGAGCGGACCACCACCGCGGCCGCTAGATCACGGCGGCTGGAGTTGGTGCCAAACAGCCAGCTGAGAATCTTTTGGAACTGCCGATCGCGGGGAAGATCGGACAGGTATTGCAGATCCTGCCGCGTCGGGGGCTTTTTGATTTCGGCGTCCATGCCTGCTCCAAAAGCTGTAATCGCTCATTCAAGGGTCAATACGGTCCGTTATCTTTTGCGCCGACTGGTCCTATGCTCTCGTACGACCCGCCATTCCCGCCATTTCCGCCATCGACCCGGGTGGGAATGGCGGGAATGGCGGGTTCCTGCGATGGAGGGACGGCGGGCGCTTCATATTCTTTACCATTCCGGCTGATCCATGGGCAACGCACCTCGACGCAACGCCGCCATTTGCGACAGCAGACCGGCGACGTCGGCCACTGCCGCCCTTTTCTCCCGCACCGACATCTCGCCCTTTCGGTGCTTACGGCCGTTATCCGCGACCGTGGCCTTGCCCTCCGCCGTCCTGGGGCCGGTGCTGAGTTCCCACGGCCGGTGTAGTCGGGCCGCTTCACGGAGACGTTGCAGTCCATCAGTCGTGAGCGGCCCCCGCAGCAGCCGGTTCCTGCGCCCAGCGGCTACGCGAGCAGGGGATTTCGTTGGCTTCTCCATCGTCTGTCTCCGGTGAGTCACTTACTTGTTTGCCGTCAGCATCAGTTTTTTCACGGCACGACATTGTCACGTGGTCATCCTTGCCGGCGACATAGCTCACCGCCTGGCTGTGCGCAACATTCTGCTGCTCGATTCGGGTAACAACAGGCCGGGTTGGTGGTGTGCGGTACTCGCGCACCGCCAGGATTGTCCGGCGCAGCTCTGCCATGAGGCGCGCCGCGGCAGCGGAATAGACACCGGCAGCTTCAGCACTCTCTGATAAAGCGCTGGTGGCATGCAATTGCATGATCACGACATGGGCCAGAACGGCTTGCTCGATGAGCATCCGCTCCAAAGCATCAGTTGGGTTCCCCATTTCGCGGAGGAGTTCGTCGCGATAACCGCGCGCTGTCTTGCCGTCGATCGTTCCTTTGGGGGCCATCGCGGCCTGCATCAGGCCCGGGATCATCGCGTCCCGCACCGTTCGCGCCTGGCGCTGTGGTTCAGTCATTGGCGGCTTGCCTCCCGGGGACGGGACGGTGTTAGCGGGGGGTGACTTGATAGTGTTGGGTGGACTGGGCCGCACACCCGCATCCGTGCGGTTTACCGTCGGCGCCGTAGCAGGTTCTTTTTCCGTGCCATCCATGGCAACCTTTCTTTGTTATTTCCTCACCCAATTATACCGCAAGCAGGACATTCGGGTCGATCGAAGACGCCGACGTGGGCTGCAAGCAGCGGCGTAATGTTGCGCCGCGTGTCCTGGGTTGGCTGCGCACCGTCTGAGAATCGTCGCCGAATGCTTGAAGAAAATTTATATGCGCGGCGATCATCGTCTCTCTTGCGATGATCGATTTATACCGTTCCTCACCGAACAGTTCTGCCGCCTCTTCAACGAACGCGAGGGAATGCTCCGGTGTCATGGGCGTCACCGCGGCACGCGCGAAGAATCTCGCCAGTTCTGCAAATCTCGGCCGATCATCGAATGCGGGCTCCGGGCGGCCCAAGTCCTCGGCAATCACCATGTCGAGCAGCACGGCGCCACCTGCCAGGGCGATCCATTTCCAGGTCTGTGCCCGAGTCGGCTTGCCAACCACCCACGTGTGCATCTGAAGCACGTTGAGCAGCAGCCAGTCGAACGCTGATAGTGAATCGGCAACGTTGAAGAAGGTAGCTTCGTAGGCCCGCAGCACACACGGTATCACGCCGGTATTGGTAGCGATGGACTCGAACGTTTGCGCGGCAAGAAGCCGGGCTTCGATTTCGTCGGTGATCACTCCAGCGTGCTCGCGGAGGTGATGCGCGGAAGCCAGATCTTTCCAGGGCGCAGGCTGTCTCGGCGGGTTCGCGCTGCCTATAGTCAGCGCCCGCTGGTACCTGAGGATGAGCCGGATCTGGTCGTCATCGTGGCGCGGACGCTGCCCACGCTTAAGAAGACGCCGTGCAAGCTGCCACCGCCAATCCGGGGTTCGGAATGGATCGTGTCGCTGTAGATATCCCAGAGTTCTAGTCGTGTCCATCAATAGCTACCGGGTCGCTACCGGATCTCGTTAAAAGTCACTGTTAAATCTATCATCGCTCCGTGCACCCGCATTTCAGAAGCAGTTGGGTGTTGGCTTCCGCGGTTTCCTCGCTGGCCTTCTAGGAACATTGCAGTTTCCATTCGCCGCGTTGCGACGTGGTTCGGGAGCGGAATTCGCCCCGTTCGAACTGATGGCGTGACCGTTGCAGCCGCCAGTTGAGGGCGCATCCGTTGTCGTAGACGGCGCTGGCGGGGCAACGAGCAGGGCACTGCGCCGAAGGCAGAGTACATGCCGTTGGACCCCTTCGAGCACGCGACGCACGGTTAGCTCGTCGCGGCCGTCCTCGCGGATCAACAGTCCCTTTTCGTGGAGGCGTTTGCGTAACGTCTGCGGCGCAATTGCCAGACCGTCCCCGCCCAAGGTCATTCCCTGTGCTGCCTTATACGAAGCGTCTGGATCCAGGTATATGAAGTCATCATCCACCCAGCCGATGCGCTGGCCCTGCGGGTACCACGCTGTGCTGCCGGTGTCCGGCCGCTGCCGCCAACCAAAGGCTGAAGGCGGCCGAGGCGGACGGCTACCGTCGGGTTGAATAAGGTGGGAGTTTCCCGAGGTTATCGCGGATGCCAGCAGTTCCAGAAACCGCTGTGTCGGCTCCGCTGCTCGCTGCAGTACGGCTTGTTTCTGCGCCGCGGCCCCAAGTATATCCCAGCAGCCGTTGCGAATGTTCTGACGCACTTCATTCGTTATTGCGCCGACGTCGACCGCGAATTCGAGAAACTGTCGTATCCCCTCGAAAAGATTCGCGACGGCCTCCGGCGTCCGCGCATGGAACGCTGAGGTGGTAGCCTCCGTGCGGCGTTTGGCGATTTTGGATGGCAGATGTTTTTGGATCTCCTCGATTCGGGCGCGAGCCACTGGACATATGCCGCCATTGCTTTCGCGTAAACGCCCGACCGAGCTTCTGATTGGCACACGGTAAGTCTTTCGAGGTTGACGTCACTCGGCCCTACCTCGGTGACGAAGAGCCTGGCCCGCAGGCTCACGCCCCGAGGAGTATCCTCACCCGTCGCGATAATCATTCCCCGCGGCGACCGCGGCGATCGGAGGCTACCATCCGCCCGCATCCGCTGACGACCAGCATGATTTCCTTGGGCGCGCAGAACGCGATCGGCCTTTTGATGCAAGCGCTGGATGTCGTACTGAGTTCCAGCCGGTGCGAAGTCGTCGATCGATAGCAGGGCGTCTTTTGCCGCAAATGCCAAGCCCTCCAAACTGTTGTCGGTGGACGCCCAGTTCGCCGGCAGTTTCAGCCGGACTATTGCCGCGCCGAAGTGCTGGTTGCCGAGGGCATCAAGTTCGCTTTTCTTGGCGCCCGTGGGACCGGTCAGCCATAGTGTGGTATCGCACACTCCCAGCACGGCCCGGTACACCGCGCACAACATTGGCACCGTCACCATGAACGGGGCCACTCGCATGATGTCCAGGCTGGCTAACACGCAGGTCCTCAGCTCATCACCGGAGGCCGGAGCAGGCAGTACGTAATTAGAGAGCGCATCCGGGAGATCCACTTCGATCGCCGTGGTGGGGCCATCCGCCCCGATAGCGCCACCGGCATGCAAATAAAACCAGTGGCCATCAACCTCGCGCCAGCCAAGGTGGGTATAGATCGTGCGGGTGGCGTGGTCGGTGCTCAGCGACTGCACCGCGACGCGGGCGTGATCTCGGATGCCCATGCCCGCATACACAATCGCCCCTGGCCCCATGTACTCGGTGGGCCAATTCATCGCCGCGAACAGGGATGCCGGGATCGAGAATCGGTATTCGCGGCCGTTTAGATTCGCGACGATCTCGAACATATGTTGCGGTTCGGCACCGTCATCCCGGACCACATCGGTCTGGATCCGCGCGGTGAAATTGGTCAGGGGCACGCTAACTTGGCCTTCGCGGGTTGCCTTCCGCCAGAACAGACCGTCGTCGGTCGCGTAATAAGGCGCATCGTCCTCGTCTGCGTCAGGAGTCGCTGGTTCGGATGATGCAGCGTGCTGCAGCAACTCAGCCCGGATCGCGTGATGGTCCAGCCCAGCAAATTCCTTCGTCGCATTTCGGATGAATTTTTTGATGCGGTCAGGAGTGTGAGGGTCGATCCGGTCGGCCAGCAGCACCACCTTACCGCGCACGAGTCTAACTGCACACTTCCCGCGCGACAGTTGATCGATCTCCAATTTGATATCAGTGCTATTGTCGCTCACTTCGTCGCCTCCGCTGCAATCTCTGTGTGCAACTTCAATCTGATAGACGGAGCGGCGTCGATGGCCTTCTTCACGTCGGCCCGCGTTGCGCCCGCGAGCTTCCATTCGCGGGCATCTTTAATTCGTTTCGGCGGGAGCAGTAGCTTCACGCGTTTGGCGTGGACGGCCAGCGCCGAAGCCAAAGCCTGCGCGCCTTCATATCCGGGACGCCGGCCATTGCGATCTGGCGGGTCATTGTCGCCCAGCACCACGACCAGCTCTGGGCGAAGCTTCTTCACAAGTTCGATTGTGATCTCAGTCGCCCCGGTGCAGCTCGGTCGGCCGACGGCCGCAAATCCAATGTCGAGCATGGCAGCGCAATCTGTCGGCCCCTCGGTCAAGACCAGCAGCCTTGGCTTGCCGAGATTAGCCGGGATATGGAGCCCTTGACGCCCTCCGGTCGCAGCAAATTTCCCTCCATCCTCAGAGCGGAAGTGGATGCCTATTATGTTGCCGCGGGCATCCAGCATGGGGAAGGCCATCGCTTGCAATTCGGGTGACCACCCCGTCCCCAGTCGACGAAGACTCTGCGCGCTCAACCCCAAGAATTCGGCCAGATATTTGAGGAGCGACGCCTGAAGCCGCAAAGTATACTCTGCTGCGTCAGGCGACAAATCATTCGCAGGCTCCCGCTTCGTCACGTCGATACACCGCGTATGACCCCGCCGCCGGTTCCCGCCGCTGAGGCGATGAAACCATCCAGCATCGCCCCACTGATTATCTGATTCGGTGCGCTGGCAGAGTGCCGCGTGCTCGTCACGGGCCAGTAAGCACCAGTCGGGATGCCCGCATATGGGACATGGCCGGCTCCTTGACACGCGCGGAAATTCCTCGAGTAATGTAGACATAGGTTGGTTTTCTCCTTTTCCGCCGGCAGCCACCGGCGGTTTTTTATTGTTTGGTTTTTTCGGTTACACGATTCACCTGTTGGCCGACAGGGCGGCCGTGGCGCCGCAGCGCCGAGCGGATCACGTCGACATAGTCCTCAGGGATGATTCGTCGGCCTGCGACGATCGGGCAAAGGTCATCGCGAAGGCGCCGCCGGTAAAACAGATCGCTGATGTCTCTCGGGTTCGCCTCAATCCGGCGAGCCACCTCGGAAACGGAAATTCGCAACATGAGAACTCCAATCTGTGGCGGTGATGGCCATCACCGCGATGGCTACCACAGAGAGGGATTCTCCTACGGATCAAGGGTCGGAGGGTCTGGTGAAGGTAGTTCGAAAGGAGATTATAAGTCGGTCGAGAGTAGTTTGTAGCCGATGCCTCTCGCGACCTCGATGCGAAGCGGTGCGCCTATTTCTCTAAATGCCTCCTTGATGTGGCCAATGGCCTCTTTCACTTCTGGCGGCGCTTTAGAAAATTTCACAGTGGCTTGTACTTTGTTGGGCTTTATCGCATCGAAGAGGTCTCGGTGTGACACAATCCTGCCACACCTCTCCCACAGAGCGGCCAAAGCTCGAAAATCCGCTTGAGCGTTGATGTTCAACTGTCTGTTGTTGTAGCTTGCTTCGAGGCTCTCTTTGTTGACGGTAATACCCTCGGATTTGGTCTCTGTCGATTGCTGGCTTGGTAGTTGCAATGAGTTGTCTGTTTTCGGATCGACTGCTCGTGATCGGTCAGGTGCGGGGGAAGTCGACGACTCGATGAGCTCGGCGAGGATTTCCACGGCCACCATTCGGTCGTGAAGCGGTTTGAAGGGGTCATCCTCCGCCGAGCAGAAACGATCCTTATATTCTTCTGCTAATGCCGGCAGAACATCCTGCTCCCAAAAGCAGCGAAGGCGATCAGTTCCTTTCGGCAGTGGATTACCTGGCGACTCAGCGCGACGCACGAGCGACGGCGGCCAACGAAGTAATTTGGTCTTGAGCGCTTTGAGTGTAATGTTGGCTGCTTCAGGAATCGAATCATAGCCCGTGATTGTCGCGCACCGTTCTGCGTATCGTCCTTCAGCTCGCGACGGATCGCTCAAAAGCTCTGCAAGCTGTTTATCCCGCTTCGCGCTCAAGGTATTCGCATATTGAGCCGGCCAAGGCTCTGGCCGACGCTGATGCCGGGACAGAAGATGTTCAATATCCCAGCGGGACAAGCGATCCTTTAACTGTGCGGTCGTCGTGCAGTCTGCAAGAGCTTTCCTGAGCGATTGGATTCGTTCCGTGGCAACATTGAAACCTGCTCGCATCTCCGCTGCCATGTCCCGGAGCATCTCGGCGTAGAGTTGCCGTTCGCCTTGCTGATGTCTTGATGTCAGCGGATGCGAACCACGCGGGCTCCGCGCTTGTTCGGTCATAGATGCCTACCTTCATGGCAGATCCGGGCTGGTGACGGCAGGTAGGCAGCCGGCACCAGCGCCCGGATCATCAGGCCGATGATCAGTCGGCGTTGCCGTGGCACAGCATAGCAAAACCCCTCGAATCGGCCTTATCAAACAACCTCTTGGTAACGAGCCGTCCGTTGGCTGCTTGTAATGATGATGACGAAGAACATGCTGCGGAGGGCGATCAGGACGGCTTTCGCAGCGGAGATATCCAACTGCTCATTTATTCTGCGCCAGGACCCCTATAGGTGGGAAAACCCGCCAAACCCGCCATTCCCGCCATCGATGCCCAAGATCAAGGTGACGGAAGTGGCAGAATCGGGTCACGTCCATGGTGGAAATGGCGGGAATGGCGGGTTTCTACACCTACAGGATGCTCCCACGCGTGAATTTATCACGCAGCGGGTGGCCGTCCTTTAGTCTCCGCCCAAGAGGGCAAAGTTGACGGGCATACGAGTAGACGTGAGCAACAACCAGCCAACGTGTGCGCATTCAAGGTCAACGGCAGAACTTCAGCATCACCAGTTGCCTGCCCGGCTCTCGAATTGTCAAAGGGGATAGCGACAAGGAAAAGGCAGGCCCGAGAGCCGGCTAGTTGGCGGGATTGAGCCGCATTTGCGTCAATTCGCCGGGTGCAAGCCCCGGAGCTTCGCCCACCCTCGGCGGTGACGGCCGGCGGGGGTCTTATTGTCTGGTGGCCGCGAGGCTAGAATTTCCTGAATGCCAGTCGAACTAAAATACAAGAAGGGCATCGTCACGTTCCTCGACCTACTGGGATGGCGCAACCTTCTCGCGACGAAGGCCCCTGGTGAACTTGCGCGAATCCTTGAGCTCTTCAGAAGCGAGGGTGACCCGAAGCCGAAGTTCCTGAAGAAGGAAGGCGGAAAGGTCGTCGAGAGCGATGACGATGAGAGTGCATGGGCCTCAATGTACGAGTACGCGGCGCTGTCGGACTGCGTGTTTCGTTGTACGGACACCGAGCACGAAATCAACAAGAAAAGGCCCGATGGGCAGCTTTTTCACGAGCTCCTTGGGTTGGTTTTCGTTCAGGCCCGCCTAGCGCACGAAGGCTATTTGATCCGCGGGGCAATCACATTCGGCGAGTACCTTGGGTCGCGAGATTCGCACGGTTCCGCCCTATTCGGGCCTGCGATCGCGCGGGCGTACGAAATCGAGACCAAGCTCGCAAACTATCCACGCATCGTCGTTGATCCGAAGCTCATCGCCGAGTACTTTGGCAGTGAAACTCTGAAGTCATATCAGCACTCGCACACATACGAGTGGTCAGAATATCTCCGGCTTTTTTTGCGGCGGGATGAGAGTGGCGTCTGGTTTCTTGACTATCTTCGGGGCTGCATAGCCGCAGTCGGCGAGCCATATCCCGTCTTGGAGTTCTTCAATACCCACAAGGCGCTCGTCGAATCGAACTTGGCGGAGTTGCTGAAAAAGGACAGGGCGTATCCAGACAGCGTCACGGACAAGGTGCTCTGGCTGCTCCGTTACCACAACGACGCCATGCATCGGCTGCCGGAAGCAGATTGGCAATGGCTGTCTGGCGACGACTACTCCGCCAGGAAAGAGGATTTTGTCGTGGAGGTGCCCGATCATCCGGTGTTCAAGGAGTACGAACTGATCAAGGACGAGGAAGCGTGTTAGACGCGCTTGACTTTTGAGGGCACGCGTGACGGCACTACGTTGAGGTAGGCGGAAGAAGTGCGGCAACGTAAAGTCAGTGCCAGGAGTTGGGGGACCTGATTTGCTCATTGACCTCCTTGTGCCCGCAACGAAGAAGCTGCCCATGTCACTCGATTTCCGTGGCAATGATGAACGTCCGGCGGGTTTATCGCCAGCGATGGTCAAGAGATTGAAGCGGGCGAGCGCGAAACAGAAGGCAGCGGGTCCGGATGCGTTGGTGAAGGACCCGAGCATCGATCTCGACATGTACCGCCGGGTGATAAGTTTGACGGTGGCTGACCGCGCGCTCTCACGCTGCCGCATATACCTCGACACGAACTACTGGATATGGCTGCGAGACGCGGCCTTCCGTCAGCCGAGACTGCCGGTGCATGCCGAGCTGTGGCGGCGGCTGCGAGACCTGGCGAAAATCGGCCGGGTTCTGTGCCCCGTTTCGTACCCGCTCTATTCAGAGGTCATGAAGCAAGAGCCCGCATCTAGACAGCGAACGGCATGCGTCGTGGATCGGCTTTGCGGGGATGTCTGCATCGTGGATCAGGTCTCTCGAATCCAGGTGCAGCTTAGCCACTTTGTTTGGACAAGGCTGCTTGGCGATAGGACGTTCCCGGCGGCGGATCCATTTGTTTGGGGGCCGGTGTCTCACTTTCTTGGCATGGGACACTTCGATGTGCATGGATGGCCGCCGGAGGAAAATCTTAAGCAACAGAAGTTGTGGCTGGGGTTCACGCAGTTCCTCAGATTTTCCGACGTATTGGAGCAGGCACGAGGCGTTCCGTCGAAGCTGGAAAATTGGCGGCATACCCTAATTCAAAACATATTGTCCGACCGAACCCGAGATAGCCTTCGCAGTTTGAAGGCAACCTATGAGATCGAGGTTGGCAACTCGACCGACCTAATCGCCAACGACATTGCCGACTTCGCGGCAGACCTCTTCGACAAAGGCATCCGCACACCGCTTGGCCCGGAAACGTCGTCCACGGAGCTCGCGGCTTCGCTCGCCAGCATAATCACTTGCGGGCTGAGGCTCGGCCGGATCACGAAAGATTTCCCACAGTATCACATCATGGGCGCAATTCATTCCACGATCCGATGGATGCGCCGGCGGCATCAGGTCAATGACATGGCTGACCACCAACACGCGACGGCCGCCCTGCCATACTGCAATGCCTTCTTCACAGAGCGAGGAATGCGCGACATTCTCACGCGTGCGCCGTTTCACCTTGACCGAGAATACGGATGTCGCGTTATTAACGATGCAAACGAGGCACTGACGTACCTTGAAAACATCGCGGCCATTCCGGATGGCATGAAATGATGCCGGGGGAAAGGACGTACGATCGACCTACGACAGCCTACGGCCGTGGAGTTCCCCTCTCCGTTCGCCAACCTCTCGAACGGCATCCGGCAAATTGTTGATAACGGAGCTTTTTTCGCGCGAGAGATTGGCTCTCGGGTATGCCTCTCGCGCCGGCGGTTTTACGCAACGTGCGCCGCCGGTTCGTGAAGCGAGAATGATCGACGCCCCCGTTTCCGGGTCATGCCAGCTTCCGGTCAGGAAAGGACTCCGCCCGGCGTGTTCAGAAGTGTAAGGTCTTGTAAGGTTCTCCCGTCCGAGTCCGAATTGGACGCTTGAGATACCATGTCGCCAACTGCGGAATTCTCAACTCCCGCCGTAGGTTGCCGGGTATGCTTCTGTCGTCCCCCCCTCAGATTTGTTTGCCGCCGCCGACCCGAAAGGAGGGCTCGGTTTGCGGGAATTAGAGAGAGCTGGGCATGGGATTGCCGATATCTGGGTACAAGATGTTGACAAATATTGACGATTGGCCCTATGCTACCCCCCATATGTTGTGGTATCAGTGCTGTGCGCCTTTCATGGATGGAGGTGCGGCTTGAACGCAATTGCGTGGTCTTCGATTGACACTCCCCAGCGGGTCACTACACTACCTCCCCTTTGTCGTATGCAGACTGGGTTTCGGTCTGGTATCAAGCGAATGTCTGCACCTATCCTTGCTAACAACGTTTTACACGAGGCTGGCGACGCGAACGCCGCGAGCGGCATGTCTCTGTCCGGAAGGTGACAATGGCAACTGCAAGCGAAATGATCGCCCAATACGAAGCGCGGCAAAAAGCGAATAACCAGGTCGGCAAGGTCTGTCATGCCTGCCACGAACCTCTGCGAGAGGCCGTAACGGGCAACCGTCGCACCGACAATGGCTCGGTGTGTAGCGATTGTTACTACGAGGAGCTCGGTGCCGTCATTGAGCAGCATCCAATCACCTCTGCCCGGGCACGCCGCGGTTGAACGCTGGCTAATTTATCAATTGCGATGAGGGGAGACCTCGCGCGATGGTCATCCATTCCGCATCTTGCATGCGCGAGCAGGGGTGTCGATGCAAACCCATTATCTCGGTAACGAAGAAGTCGACGCCTATCTGACCGATTTGGCTAGACGGCTGCTGGCATTGCAAGGCGATCGCCCCGAAGTATGGGTGCCGCTCGGCCCTTCCGGGCGAGAACTCGCCAAAAGGTTACTGACGCTTGAGCCCCAGCTTGAAACGACAAGTGTGCTGCCGGCCGAGTACGACCGTGATAACGATAAGATCGCGTTTGAACAGGGCGCGGCGGCGGCGATCAACGGTAAGCGCGTCATGGTATTAGACAGCTCGGTGCACTCCGGCAAAACAATGGGACGCGTAGTGCACGAGGTCTATTCTTTTGCCGCAGCAGGCGTCTGTAGTTACACGCTTGTGCTCAAGCAAAGTGCCAGTTTCATTCCCAGTTTCTGGGCGGTCACGATCGGCGACTACGACCGCGCTTACTTTCTTCTCGATTGCCTGCCGAATAATCATTTTCATGATCAAGTTGCAGCCATTCAAATCCGGCAGCGGCCCGCCCCGATTGCTAAGAAGCGGTCGCCGTATTTTCACATTCGGAAACTGAACGAATCAGACCTTGTGCGGCCGCTCGTAGTGTCGGAAACCAAGTCGCTGGACCGTATCCCTTGGGAAGACCGCTATTACGAAATGAAAAGCCATCCGGAGCGGGTCACCTTCGTCTTGGAGACAGTTGAGGGCATCATCGGCTACCTCACGATTGAGCGTCGGGACGGTATTCTCACTATCGAAGCAGTCGCGGTGTCCAAAGGTCACTCGGGTTTTGGCTATGGCGGAGCACTACTGCGATGGGGCGAGACCATCGCCCGCCAGACGAACTCGAAATCTCTGCGCCTCCATGCAATTAAGAGCGAACTTGGGTTTTACGAAAAGTTTGGATACGTAAGGGTCTCTGAAGATGAGTTGAATCTAGGGGACGAGATCTATTGCCTGATGACGAAGCCCGTCCTGCACCACTTGGGCTGAGAGGGCAATCTGAGTGAAAACGCGGGGAGTTAGTTTCCTGTTTTTTCAGACCGCTATGGGGTTCGGATTTCACTTCGCCCGGATCATTGCCAGGATGCCCGCTTTGATCGGCGCGGGGATTGTCGGCCAAGCCGCTACCACGTCGGCCAAATCAGCATCGGCAGTCACCGGCGGGGATACTACTACTGACGCTTTCGCTGCGCCGGATTCTGGAGTATAAGCTTCTTCAGCGGAAACATGCGACGTTGCGTCGGGTTCAACTCCCTTCGCCCGCTTCGGTCCCGCTTTTTTGTATCCTATCATCAGACAACCGGGAACATCGCATGAGCGTGAGCGTTGAGCAGGCTCAAGGCATTGCCGTGATATAGGGAAATGAACGATCGTTTTGGCCGACCAATTCGTTACCTTCGACTCTCGCTCACGCGCGCGTGCGCGATGCGCTGCGTCTATTGCCGGCCGGAGGGATACGCGACGCATCGGGACGAGAGCGAACTGAGTCCCGATGAAATTGAAGCGATCGTGAGACATCTCTCCGACTCGCACGGTTTGGTGAAAGTGCGGCTGACGGGTGGGGAGCCGACGGTCTGTCCTGATTTGCTCGAAATTGTCCGCAGAGTGTCACGGATTGCGGGGATTGCCGATCTGGCGATGACGACCAATGGACTGACGCTCTCCCGCCAGGCGGCGGCGCTGCGGGAGGCGGGGCTCAAGCGAATTAATATCAGCATCGACTCGCTCAACCCGCAAACGTTCGCGGCGGTCACCGGCGTGAATCAGTTGCCGCGCGTGCTCGATGGAATCGACGCGGCGCTGAGCGCGGGGCTTTGCCCGGTGCGCCTCAACACGGTGGTGGTGCGCGGGCAGAATGAAAATGATCTGCCGGAGCTGCTGGAGTTTGCGGCGGCGAAGGGAGTGGAAATCCGCTTTATCGAGTTGATGCCGATGGGGCCGTTGCACGAAAAGTGGTCGCAGCGGTATGTGCCGGAATCGGAAATGCGGGACACTCTCAGCAGCACGGTTGATTTCTGGCGGCCGCTCCCCGGGGGCGCAGAGTCGGCCCGCCGGTATCACGCCCTGCTGGCCGATGGAAGCCAGGCGACGGTCGGTTTTATCACCGCGATGAGCCATCCGTTTTGCGATCAGTGCGACCGGATGCGCATCGGCGCCGGCGGCGAATTGTACCCGTGCCTGATGGATCGACCGGCGGGGAATATTCTCCCGGCGGTAAGACCAGCGTTTGACGCGCGGCTATTTGATGATGTGTTGCGCGGGATTGAGTCAAAAGCGCGCGGAACATCCGGCGCTTGGACATGCGGTGATGATTGAGTTGGGCGGGTGATCGGGACGTCCGGCACGACGCCTCAGAAAGATCGGAGTGGCCCCCGGCCTAACCCTCCCGCGGAGTGCCAGGGGAGGGGACAATTAGTGCAGATTCGCGAGGCCTTCAAGGTCTTCAGGCTTTGTGGAAACCGCAATTGTGAAGAGAACGCGGCGGGATGAATCCCGCCCTACGTCAGACAACGGAGTCATGCAGCTTTCGCTCAAACTTTTCGGCCCCGAAGCGCGCGTCGTCGGGCGCGGCGATCTTGTCGTCGACGTTGCGGCGCTTCCAATTGCCTGCGCGGCGCTGCGGCAACGCGTGGTGGAGGTTGAGCCCGCGTTGGGCGCAACGCTCTCTACGGCACGCTTCGCGGTCAACTATGATTTCGTCGGCGATGATTACCTGATCGTCGCCGGCGATGAAGTGGCGATCATCAATCAGGTTTGCGGCGGATGACGCTGGAGGTGCAAATTGTCGATGGGCCGGTCCCGGAAGCTCTGCCATGGAAATGCGCGGGAGCGGGGGCGCTGATCAGCTTCGCCGGGGTTGTTCGTCCGACCGAATCAGGGAAGCCGATCGAGGGGCTGCAATATGAAGCGTATCGTCCGATGGCCGAGCGACAGATTGAATCGATCGCGCGGGCGCTGATGACGAAGCATGGGATTCTGGCGATGCGGGTGGTGCACAGCACAGGATGGGTGGCGGTGGGCGAATGCTCGTTTCGTCTGGACGTGGCTGTGCGCATCGGCAGGAAGCACTTGAGGTGATGGGGGAATTCATCAACCGGCTCAAGCAGGATGTACCCATCTGGAAGCAAGCTCGCTGATCCGATCGTCAGCCTGATGCGTTTAGCCGAACGGCTTGCACCGGTGCCGGAGCAAGTGGTCCATCTCAACGAAGCGGGGGGGTTGGTGCTCGCGCAGGAGGTTCTGGCCGATCGCGATCATCCCCCGATCGATCTCAGCGCGGTGGACGGCTACGCGCTGCGATTGGCGCAGGCGGGGATTGGGAGGATCGCGATCAGCGATGAATCGCGCATTGGCGCGGCGCCGCCGGAGATGGCTGAAGGGGCTGTCGTGAAGATTGCAACCGGCGCGCCGGTTCCGATCGGAGCAGAGGCGGTCGTGCGGCGCGAGGAAGTGCGCGAGCATCGGGACTTCATCGAGATCGCTCACGCGCTTTCGCTCAAGCCCGATCAGGACATCCGACGCCGCGGCAGCAACGTCCGCGCTGGGGAGCGCGTGCTGGCGGGCGGCATGCTGCTTGGTCCGAGCCGGATGTCGGCACTGGCCTCGATGGGCGCGGCGCAGCGTCGCGCGTGCGCAGGCCGGTGCGCGTGGCACTGATCGTGACGGGTGACGAGCTGATGGATGTCGCAGATGACCCGCGGCCGTGGCAGATTCGGGAGAGCCATTCGTGCGCGGTGCGGTGCGCGATGGGCGCCGCACGGTGGATTGATCTGAGACAAATCGTGATTGTTCGCGATGACCTTCCGCTGATCGTCGAAAAGCTTTCCGCGGCGCTGACCGAGAGCGATGCCGTGCTGCTCAGCGGGGGCGTATCGATGGGCGATCGCGATTTTGTTCCAGACGCCGTGCGTCAGGTCGGCGGCGAAATCGTGTTTCACGGGCTGGCGCTGCGGCCCGGCCGGCCGACGCTCGGCGCGGCCGGGCCGGGGGGGAAAGCGATCTTTGGGATGCCGGGCAATCCGTTGTCGGTGCTGGTGACGGTTCGGCGCCTGGCCATGATCGCGCTCAGAAAGCTTGCAGGGATGACTGAGATCGATCCGCCCGCGCCGCGGGTCTTGCTGCGGGGCGCGGCGACGGTTCATCCGACGTTGCGGTTGTTTCCGCCGGCAGTTCTGACGCCGGACGGGAGCGCGCAAATCCTCGCCGCCCATAACTCGGGGGATCTGATCAGCGCGGCGCAAACCGACGGATTTGTCGAAATCCCTCCGGGCGATTCCGCGCCGGCGGCGGTATCTTTCTACCCGTGGGCGCTGACATGAGCGAAAAGTTGAGCCATCTCGACGAGCAGGGCCGCCTGCGGATGGTGGATGTGAGCGGCAAGCCTGTGACGACGCGCCGCGCGGTTGCCGAGGGCCGCGTCCGCATTTCTCCGCAATTGGCGGCGGCGATTCTCGAACGATCGCTGCCGAAGGGAGACTTTTTTTCGACGGTGCGCCTGGCCGGTATCCAGGCCGCCAAGCGAACGGCAGAGCTGATTCCGCTGTGTCACAATTTAGCGTTGAATCAGGTTGACGTGCAGGTGCGGATCGAATCGGACGAGGTGATTCTGCAGGCGACGGTGATCGCGGAGGGAAAGACCGGCGTGGAGATGGAGGCGCTGACGGCCGTCTCCATCGCGGCGCTGACGGTCGTTGACATGGGCAAATCCATCGACCGCTCGATGGTCATTGGCCCGATCCGTTTGCTCGAAAAGACCGGCGGCGTGCACGGCTCGTATGTCGCGCCGACGCCGGGCAACGCATCATGAGCGCAGCGCAGCCAATCACCGCGGCGGTTCTGACCTGCAGCGATCGCTGCTCGCGCGGCCTGGCGCGAGACGAGTCGGGACCGGCGCTGGTCGATCTGCTCCGGACGCGACTCTCGGCCGAGATCGTCGCGGCGGCGTGCGTTCCGGACGAGGTGGCATTGATCAGCCGGCAACTGACATCGTGGGCGGTCGATCATCCCAGGCCCGATCTGATTCTGACCACCGGAGGGACCGGCCTTGCGCCGCGGGATGTCACCCCCGAGGCGACCGCGGCGGTTCTGCAGCGACGCCATCCCGGGCTTCTGGAGCTGGCCCGATTGCGTTGCCTTGCGAAAACGCCCAAGGCATATTTGTCGCGCGGCGAAGCCGGGACGCTCGGCGCGAGTTTGATTCTCAATTTTCCCGGGTCTCCGCGCGGCGCGCGAGTTTTTCGAGGCGCTAGCGGATATTTTGCCGCACGCGGTGGAGACGCTGCGCGGAGGCGTGCATCACCAGGAGCCAGAATGACCGCCCGGCAAAAAGTGGCGATGGCGGCGTTTGTCGGTCTCTCAGGATGCGGCCGGGGCGCAACTCAAACTGCGACGCTCAATGTCTTTGCCGCCGCTTCGCTGGCTGAGCCATTCACCGAGTTGGGCAAGCAGTACGAGGCGGCACATCCGGGCGTCTCCGTCGCCTTTAATTTTGCGGGGTCCAACGTGCTTCGCCTTCAAATCGAGCAGCATGCGCCGGCCGACATTTTTGCGTCCGCCAACCAGCGGGAGATGAAGACGCTGTCGGACGAGGGGCTGATCAACGCCGATTCCGTGCATGTTTTTGCGGGCAATCGCCTGACGATCATCATACCCTCGTCGAACCCCGGCAAGCTGGTCACGTTTGCGGATTTGGCCAGGCCCGGCTTGAAGCTGGTCGCGGCCGACAAAGCGGTGCCGGCGGGCGCTTATTTTGAGAAAGTGCTGCAGCGCGCCGCTGACCGCGCGGAGTACGGGAAGGACTTTTCAGCCGCGGTGCTGGCAAACGTGCGATCGCGCGAGGAGAACGTGGAAGCCGTCGTGACCAAGGTGCGGCTCGGCGTGGCGGATGCGGGAATCGCGTATCAGAGTGATCTGCACGGCTCCGCCGCCGCGCTGCTGCGAGGCATCGACATTCCCGCCGACATCAATCCGGCCGCCGAGTATCCGATCGCGACGACCGCTCATGGCGCAGCGGCGTCGCTGGCGCGCGACTTTGAGCTGTTTGTTCTGTCGCCGCAGGGGCAGAGCATTCTGACGGCCCACGATTTCCTGGCGGCTCCCACCAAGTGATCGACAGACCGGACGATCCCCGGCGCAGCGCAACAGCGCGTGGCCGCCGCTGGTTGGATTGCCCCTGGCGCTGCTGCTGATCCTGCCGCTGGTGGCGTTGATCGTGCACGTGCGTCCGAGACGGTTTGTCCACGACCTGGTTCAGCCCGCCACGCTCCAGGCAATGACATTGAGCCTCGCAACCAGCGCGACCACCGTGCTTTTGTCGGTTCTGCTCGGCACGGGTCTGGCGCATTGCCTTGCCCGGCGGCGTTTCGCGGGCCAGACGCTCCTGGAAATCCTCATCGATCTTCCCACCGTGCTTCCGCCCGCGGTGGCGGGCATCGCGCTGCTGCTGACGTTTGGAAGGGGCGGTCTGCTCGGCCCGGCGATACACGCGATTGGCATGGAAGTGGTCTTTACGCCGTTTGCCGTCGTCCTCGCGCAGACGTTTGTGTCGGCGCCCTACTACATCAAAGCCGCGACGATCGGCCTGGCCAACGTGCCCAGCGCACTCGAGGAAGCCGCCGCCCTCGACGGCGCCTCCCCGTGGCAAACCTTTCACGGAGTGACCCTGCCCGTCGCCCGGCGCGCCCTGGTTGGGGGAGGCGTGCTCTGCTGGGCCCGTGCCCTGGGAGAGTTCGGCGCTACGATCATCTTCGCCGGCAATTATCCAGGAAGAACGCAGACCATGCCGCTGGCGATCTATATCGGTTTCCAGATCGACCCTGACCAGGCGCTGGCGCTGGCGGCGGTGCTGATGTTTGCGTCGTTCGGGCTGCTGATCGCGATTCGGATTTCGCTGGGAACGAAGCGAACGGAGTGACGCAGCAGCGCAGCTTCTTGGCGGAAGCGTTTGTTAAATGACCGAGCGTGATCCCGTCCGGTCCGCAGGTTTCGGGAAATGCAGAACACGAATCGACACGAATTTGCACGAATCTTCACGAAGCAGATTTCGCCGCGTTTATTCGTGAGATTCGTGCTTCATTCGTGCTGATTCGTGTTCCCTCTCCACATGGAGTTGCGCGGAACCCGGGAATGCGCGGAACCTGGGAATTGACAACGCGTGTTCGCGTCAGGTCATTTAAAGCAATTGTTAATTCCGGAGCCGCGACCTTTGTGGTGCGGGCTTCCAGCCTGCGCCACAAACCCCATGTCGACCGGAAACCGGCTGCAAATGGCCGTGCGCAATCCCGTCCGGTCCAAAGGTCCCGGGAAATGCAGAACACGAATTGACACGAACGGCTTTACATTGCGATTTTTTTCGAAACCGAGTTTACAATCCGGCCAAAATCATTTGCAGGTTGGCCCCGAGGCGCGTCCGCTTCGGGATCACGGGAAGGTGATCAAACCATGTCCACATCGCAAACGTCAACGTCAGAATCCGGTCCCACGGGAGCAGTCGCCGTTCCGGCTCCAGAACGCATCGCGACGCCGGCAGTCGTGCCGCACGCGGAGGCACATCACAAGTCGCGACGGCCTCTCATCATCGGCGTGGGGATCATTGCGCTGGTCGCGATCGCAATATGGATCATCAGTTCGCTCGGCACCGTCTCGACGGATGATGCCTACGTAAACGGACACGTGACGTTCGTCGCTCCGCGCGTCGCGGGGCAGGTGACGCGCGTGCTGGTGGACGATAACGATCGGGTGCGCAAGGGGGATCTGCTGGTGCAGATCGATCGGGAGCCCTATCAGGTGGCGCTGAATGTGGCGCAGGCCGCGGTGGCATCCGCGCAAGCGGATCTCGTCGCTGCCATCAGCGAGGGGCGCGGCATCGAAGGGAAGATGCGAAGCCTGCGGTTCAGCCTCGAACGGTCGATCGAGGATGTCGACAACCAGGTGGCGCTGCTGCGATCGAAAGTGGCGACGCTCGATTCGCAGAGGGCGCTGCGCGACAAAGCCAAGGCTGACTTTGATCGTGTTGTGCCGCTGCTCAACACCGGCTCAATCACGCAGGAAGATTACGAACATCGCAAGCAACTGGCGCTGGTCGCGCAGGCGAATTACGAAGAGGCGCTGCAGGGAGTCTATTCCGCCCGTGTGGCCCTGGGCCTGCCGCCCAAGCCGTCCGGCAGCGACGACCTCACGCAGGTGCCGGCGGATTTGGATCAGACGTTTTCCTCCGTCCGGCAGGCGCAGGCGAGCTTGATCGAGGCCGCCGCGGAGATCGGGGTTTCGGATTCATTCACGAAGTCGCCCAAACAGATGGTGACGGACTTTTACAAGCGGGACCCAACCGGCGCGGGCGACATTGATGTGATCTACGCGAAATTGCTGAAGGACGCCCCGTTGGTCAAACAGGCCGAAGCAAAGCTTGTGAAGGCCCAGGCGGATCTCGCGACGGCACAACTGAACCTTCGCTATTGTGACGTGGTGGCGGAAATTGATGGCGTCGTGACGCGGCGCAATGTGAATCCGGGCAACAACGTGATCGTCGGGCAGAGCCTGATGGCTGTCCGATCCCTGACGGAGATTTGGGTCGACGCCAACTTCAAGGAGACGCAGTTGGCGAGCCTGCGGATCGGTCAGCCGGTCGATCTCGATGTGGATATGTACGGAAGCCGCCACCATTTTGAAGGTCGCATCTCCGGTTTCACGATGGGGACGGGCTCCACGCTTGCCCTTCTTCCGGCCGAGAATGCGACTGGCAATTTCGTCAAGGTGGTGCAACGCCTGCCCGTCCGCGTCGATCTGGTGGATTACGATCCGGACAAATTGCCGTTGTTCATCGGCTTGTCGGTCGATGCGACCGTGCACACCAACGAAGCGCCATCCGGCCCCGATGCCGGAAAAGTGCTCCGGCCCCAGATGCAGGGCGATATGTCGGCACCCGCACCTGCGACTTCACCGGCGGCAGCTCCCGGAACACAGCCATGACCGCCGTCGCGCTCCTCCCGAATCCGGCGATCCCTCAGCGCCGCCCGGTCAGCGTCTATCTGATCGCGGCGGCGGTGCTGATTCCAACCTTCATGGAGGTGCTCGACACCACCATCGCCAACGTCGCCCTCCGCTACATTGCCGGCGGATTGTCCGCGCCGGCGACGGACAGCGAGTGGGTGATTACCAGTTACCTCGCGGCCAATGCGATCATCCTGCCGATCTCCGGATGGATCGGCGCCCGCCTCGGCCGGCGCAACTATTTTCTGCTCTCGATTGCGATCTTCACGCTCGCCTCGGCGCTGTGCGGAATGGCCCAGAGCCTCAATGCACTGATTGCGTTCCGTGTGTTGCAGGGACTTGCCGGCGGCGGATTGCAGCCCTCCAGCCAGGGCGTTTTGCTCGATGCTTTTCCGAAGGAAAAACAGGGAACGGCTCAGACGCTCTTTGGCGTCGCCGCGCTGCTCGCTCCCGTTGTCGGGCCGACACTGGGCGGATACATCACCGACAACTACGGGTGGCGATGGATCTTCTATCTCAACGTGCCCGTCGGTCTGTTCGCGCTGGCGATGTGTTACGCGGTGGTTGTCGATCCGGATTATCTCAAGGAGCAGCGCGCCAAACTCCGCAACACTCCGCAACGTTTTGACACGATCGGCCTGTGCCTTCTGAGCGTCACGATGGTCTCCTGGGAAGTGGTGCTGAGCAAAGGGCAGGAGTGGGACTGGTTCGGCGACCCGTTCTATCGCGTCCAGACGCTGGCGGCACTGTTTGTCTTTTGCCTGGGCGCCCTGATCTATCGCGAGCTGCGGATCGCCAATCCCCTGATCAACTTTCGTACGCTCAAGGAGCAGAACTTCCGCGCCTGCTGCATCATCATCTTCTGCGCCTTCGGCGTGCTGTACGCCAACACCACTACGCTCCCCGCGCTGCTGCAATCGTTGTTCGGCTACGACGCCACAACCTCCGGGCTGGTTCTCTCCCCGGCCGGCATCTTCGCAGTCATCACGCTCTTTGGCGTCGGCTTTCTGCTCACGCGCGGAACCGACGCCCGCTACCTGATGGCCGCCGGCCTGATCACGCTGGGCGTCGGCAACTACTGGATGTCCGTGCAGAATCTGGGGATCACTCCCTGGCAGATCGTCTGGCCGCGCGTCGTGATTATCGTCGGACTCTCGATGATCTTCGCGCCGCTCAATGTTGCCGCGTTCCTGTATATCCCCAGGGAACTCCGCGGCGCCGCGGTGGGTCTGCTCGCGCTATTGAGAAATGAAGGCGGCAGCGTCGGCACTTCCGTCGCCCAGACAATCCTCGAGCGCCGCGAGCAGTTTCACACGCTGCGTTTGAACGAAACGCTCGACACGCTCAATCCCGCTGTGAATCAGTTCTTTGCCAATGGGAAAGCGCTGTATCTGCAGGCCACGGGAGATGCGGTTGCCGCGCAGCAAATGACACTGCAGGCGCTGGCCAACAGCCGCGGTCAACAGGCGCTGTCGCTGGCATATTTTGACGTCTTTTGGGCATCTGCGGCGCTGGCGGTGGTGCTGGCGCTGCTGGTGTTGCTGATGCGAAGGTCGGTGGCAGAAAAAGGCGCGCACATCGCGGCGGAGTGACAGCGTCAAGCAGGACCGGCATTAGTCGTGATAATGCCGGCGCGCGAAAAGTCAGTTGGAAGCAAAAGCTCATCCGACCACACGGCCGTCCGTCGCCGTCGGCCGCTGATCAGATAAATCGCCGCCCGCAATTCGAGCAGCGGATCGGCCGACGGCTCGATTCCATCCACGCGGGGAATCGGGTCGAAGATGATCTGCTTCTGCTCGGCGGCATCGTTCGCCACTGGCTTTGTGAGCGCGATCGTGCCCAGTTCAAGCAGCGGGCGAGTGTCCGGCCATTGGACGGTGACGTCGTCCACGATGTCGCCGCCATCGGCTAACTGAACGACGACACGGAACGCGACAGGGCCGCGGGCGACCCGTTCCTTCAACTCGTCGAATAAAAAATCAGGCCCCTTTGCGGCGGCGGCCGCGGCATCCAAATGTTCGACTCCCTCCGTCGGGACGATGCGATACCTCCCGAAGCGCGTCTGGCCGTCGGAGTTGGTGAAGTGGAATGCCGTCAGACCGAAGTACGCCTCGCGGGCAAAGCTGGACGGCGCGGGCTTGGGCGTCTGCGCGAACGCAAGCGCCGCCGGATGGGAGCCAAGAAACTTCTCGATCGGCTTTGGATTGGCTGGATCGGCCGGTTTGGTCAGATCGCTTGCGGCCAGTGCGGCCGGCTGGCTCTGCTACGTCGAACGTCCGAGCCAGTGTTTCGAGGACGATGGCCGCAGCGTCGCACCGCGCCCAGACCGGGTGTTTCTGGTGTTCGTGAATGATGAATCGGTCGCCTACAATTGGTACTGGTACGCTTTCGATGCTGCCCAACCCACCTTTCCGGAGGGCCATGCCGAACGGTTTAAGGAGCAACTCTTATGAGAATCATCGATAATACCGAGGATTTTCTCGCGGAAGTCGAATCTCGCTTCGGTCTGATTCAGGCGTTCGAGCCGACCGTGACACACATCCCCGCGGGTGACTGCATCGAGTTCATCGCGCGACCAGGCCGCTACCGGGCTCAGCGGCTCGACGATCTGGTCACCGTGTACCTCAGCGAGGAAAATGACGAAATTGTCGGATCCCTTATCAAAGGGGTCAGCTCGCTCTATCGGCAGCTCGCTGAAAAATACCCCGGATTCAAGATCACCGTTGAAGACGGCCGCGTGCGCCTCGAACATCTGTTCCTCGCCCATCTCTGGTCGGAGCCGGCGCCGAGCAAGGTGGTCGAGCTGATCTACCGGAAGTTGATCCAGGCTGCCGAGGACGCCAACGCTGCTGCAGAGCTTTGCGGACTCTAATGACGTCGGCACGCAGGGTCCGTTCGGCGGCGGCGGGCGCGCCATGGCGGGTGGATTTGCGCCGACACATTCGAAAAGATTTCGGCTTCGACATTCATTTGCGCGGGAATACTTGGGCTACGATCAAACGCCCGCGGCCGCGAGCCCTCGGGGTCAAGCGGTTTGGGTCGTGCCACCGGCGTGCCTTCGGTCTGTTCAGTTCGGGCAGCGACAACGTCACAGTTCATGTCAGGTACGCGGCGATGAGGTCCGCGCTGCCATTCGTTTTTCCTCCGAGGTTGCCGGTCTTGAGCAGGGTGATGGTCAGCGTCTGGCCGGCCGAGGCGGCGCTGTAGGTGATCGTATAGACATTGGTGTAGAGACCCGCGCTGCCGGCGGTCGCGACATAGTCGGGTACGGAGCCTCCGGACAAATGCGCGGTTAGTGAGCTCTGAGTGTTATTACCGCCTGCGTAAACCGTGAGCGTGCGGGTGGTGGTGTCCGCGGGAACGGTGAAGGAGAACCCGCTGTTCAAAGCGCCGTTGCTCCAGATGTAGGCATGATCGGTATCAGAGGCGGTGGGGGTGCCGTCGGACCACGTGACGGTGCGGGACGGATCATAATACGATCCATAGTTCGCTCCCGTGCCGACAATGCTCACATTGCTGATCTGCGACCCGCCAGTGGCCTTGTGGTCGAAGTGGCCGTAGACGTTTCCGCGGCCCCAGTGGACCCAGTCGCTGGTGCCCAGGGCGGTGAGGTTGTAACTCGACGCCGCGGGCGCCTGTGATCCGGAGAGCGAGGCAGAACTCGTATTGGGATTGATGAGTATGGTGAACTGCCCGGCGGGCGAGTTGAACGGCGTGCCGCCGCCGACTGTCTGACCGAGTTGGTCGGTCACGCCGGTGAGGAAGAATTTCACGGTGGTGTCATCGCCGGCGTTGAATCCGCCGGCCTCGTTGGAGTCGATGGGGTAAGTCGCCGTGATCGTATGGCCGCCGTTGCTGATCTGCGTGGCAACGGTTCCAACTGACAAACCCCCGGACGGCGGCGGCGAATAGATATCAATATTGCTGGCGTTGATGCTGGAGCTCACGATGGGCGACGCGGGATCGTTGTAGGTCACGGTGACGTCGACTTCGTGCGTTCCCGCCTGCGTCACGCTGGGGGGATTGATCACGATGCTGTTCGCCGTGAGGAACCCTGTCGCGGGGGCGGCGGACCCGCTGAGATAGGCGGCAATGAGGTCCGCGCTGCCATTCGTTTTTCCTCCGAGGTTGCCGGTCTTGAGCAGGGTGATGGTCAGCGTCTGGCCGGCCGAGGCGGCGCTGTAGGTGATCGTATAGACATTGGTGTAGAGACCCGCGCTGCCGGCGGTCGCGACATAGTCGGGTACGGAGCCTCCGGACAAATGCGCAGTTAATGAACTCTGAGTGTTATTACCGCCTGCATAAACCGTGAGCGTGCGGGTGGTGGTGTCCGCGGGAACGGTGAAGGAGAACCCGCTGTTCAAAGCGCCGTTGCTCCAGATGTAGGCATGATCGGTATCAGAGGCGGTGGGGGTGCCGTCGGACCACGTGACGGTGCGGGACGGATCATAATACGATCCATAGTTCGCTCCCGTGCCGACGATGCTCACATTGCTGATCTGCGAGCCGCCAGTGGCCTTGTGGTCGAAGTTGCCGTAGACGTTTCCGCGGCCCCAGTGGACCCAGTCGCTGGTGCCCAGGGCGGTGAGGTTGTACGAGGCGGCCGCCGTGGCGGTGGTCCCGCTGAGCGAGCCGCTGGACGGTGTTCCGGTGGTCACGGCCATGTTGACCGTGGCGGTCGCCACCAGGCCATCAGAGTCGGCCACTTTATAGCTGAAGGGATCGGGGCCAATGTAATTGGCGTTGGGAACGTAATCGAAGCCTCCGTCGCCGTTGCTGTCGAAGGTGACCGAGCCATGGGTTGGCGCCGTGAGCAGGCTGGCGGTGAGCGTCTCGCCCGCCGGGCCCGAGTCATTGCCGAGCACGCCAGGCGCCTTGACGACCAGTGCCGTGAATTCACCGGTGCTGTAGTTGTCGTTGGTCGCGACCAGCGGAGTGGCGCTGAAAAGCAGGCGCGATTCCAATTCCTCGCATGCCGATCGCACAACCTCGCATCTTGCCTGCAGCACGGCCGGATGGGCTCCTGGTCGCCTGACAATACGCTGAGTGTTTCCACGAGATTTTCGCATGGTTCGTCTCCCTCAAGAGTTGTTGTTGCTTTTTCGTTTCCATCGCCCGGTTGCGCATCGTTCGCTTGGGCGCGAAGCGCCAGAGGGCCTTGCGGCAGCGCGTGGCTGGCAAACCATGTTCACGAACATTGCAGAAGTGTGATGCACGGCTGTCACCCAACGGCCGCCCAACTGTCGAACGACATTTTAATCAGCGTGCCACTTTCGCTCAACGGTCGATTTATCATGCGTCTGACGTTCGCTATTGCCCGATATTTCAACAAGCGTAACTTGGGTTCGCATCAATGGTTGAGTGGCACCCGCGAATCGCGCCAGGCGGGTTGTAGTCCATCAGGTTTCGCCGCTGGCGCGCCTAGCATCCTCGCATCTTCATCGTCCACACCCTGACCGTCAGCCTCGCGTGCGCGGCGCTGTTCGCCTACGTCGGCGGCTCGCCGGGCTTGTTCATTCAGACGTATCACATTCCGCCACAGCGGTTCGGCCTCTTCTTCGGCGCCAACGCGTTCGGCCTGATCATGATGTCGCAACTGAATGGCTATCTTTCCCACCGCGTCGATCCGCGCACGCTGCTCCGCCGGGCGTTGACTGTTTCCATCATCGCGGCCGCGGCGTTTCTGCTCGTGATCCTCACCGGCTGGGGCGGCCTGTGGAGCGCGTTCGCGTGTCTCCTGGTATTTCTCGGAACCTTCGGATTCATCTTTCCCAACACGACGGTACTGGCCATGTCCCCGCACGGCGCCGACGCCGGCAACGCTTCGGCACTGCTGGGTTGTTTCCAGTTTCTCATCAGCGCCATCGGCGGGATCATCGTCACCAACCTCCCGTTCTCGGGACCCGTCGCGATGGCAGTCGTCATCGCCGGATGCATGGGTTTGATCCCGGTGATCCGGTGGATGGGGGGATTGTGAGCGAAGCGGCGGGGCAAGCGCCGGGCGACTACTATCCTTTCGTCAACTGGCTAAAGAAATCCGGACGGATTGAGACCGGCGGCCACGCCCGGGGTGCTGTCTGGTATCTCAGGGGACAATGACCAATGACCTTGAACTCGAGGGGTCGCGCGCGTGAACTGTTCCAATCGAAGCTGATCGAATCCAATTGTGTTCAATTGTGTTCCATCGCATCCCAAGCGACGTTCGTCGGGAAAAGCACGCCTGAACGCCTGAACCCGTTGCCCCCTCACTTCACCACTGGCGGTATTTGGAAGAACCGCACCCAATCAAATTGAGCGTTGGCGGGAAGCGCGGTGTCGTCAACGTCTTTGGTGCCGCCGTTGGGGGCGGCGATGCAGGTGAGCCAGATGTTCTGATCGTTGTGGGGGAACTTCGTCGCATCGACGCTGTTGAGCAGCTTGCCGTCGAAGAAGAAGCGCACCACCGTGGGCGTGAATTCGCAGCCGAAGGTGTGGAAGTCGGCGGAGAGGTCCGGAGCGGAGTGATACTCCCGGCCGCGGTCGCGATTGTTGGATTTGGCGGACCAGTCGATGACGCCGGCGGAGTAGCCGAAATGATCGACCGAGTCCTGCTCGCAGATGTCGATCTCCTGGGCGGCATGGTCGGGAGCGGTGCCGCCGGTGCCGTCCTGGAGCATGGTCCAGAACGAAGTATGCCAGCCGCGGCCGGCGGGACATTTGAGTCTGGCTTCATAGTAGCCGTAGCGGAAGGTCCGCCGGCTGATGATTCCGCCGCCGGTGTAGTGTTTGCCGGCGGCGTCTTCCCTGCGAACGGCGATCTGCAGATGGCCGTTCTCGATGCTGACGTTTTCCGGCTCCTGCGTGCTCCACAGCTTGCTGTCCGTTCGGTAGGCCCAGACGTCAGGGTCGAGATGCGGACTGTTGAATTCATCTTTCCAGACCAGCACGTAGCCAGGGAGCTGATGATCCGGGTCCAACGGAGGCGCAGCTGGAGGGGCGGCACACGACGCGGTGATGCTTGCAATAAACAGGGCGGCAAGCATGCGAAAAGACGATCGTTGTGGGGGCATCGTTCGCCGATGATAATCGAAGGAGGGTGGTGCGCAGTACGAAAATGAAAAGGCACGAGCTCCGTACGCGCGGTTGTGTTCGCCGCTTGCGCCTTCGCCTCGTAACATCTCGATGATCGGACGAACGACGTTCCATTCCGTGAATCTCCAAGACCCTGACTGAAGGGGCGCAGCTTGAGGTCGTACATGGCGAAGCTGCGAGCGGCACTCCATTCCCTAGTGCAGTGCTATCCATCGAGCCGCGTCGGGGGCCCGATGCGATTGATTGACCGCCCGGTCATTTCTTCGCGACGCGAGACTTTTGAACGCTCGGCCAAGCGCGGCGCGGTGTTTCGTCCGAACTGGCGACGGGACACTTGGTCGCGAACGGCTGACGCTCCGGCAGCTTGAGTTTGCGGGCCAAACTCATCGCATCGTGGGGCGCACGGACTTTCACGTCGTTGTCGAAATACACAAACACGTCGTGCGCCGCGGGAGTTTTGCGAGGAGCCGCAGCAACAAGTCGAGCGTCCTTCAACTGCGATCCGCTGCGCCACGCCTGGATTCTCGCGGCCCAATGATCCAACGCGCCGTCGGAGTAGCCGCTCGCGTACAGTTCCTCGTCGCCATGCAGGCGGAGGTATGAAAAATCCGCGGTGAGGTCCTCGATCAGCGGCCATTTCCCCGCGGTGTCGGCGACCACCATCGCGACATTGTGCTTACGCAGCAGCGCGATGAACGCGGGATCCGCGCAGCTCTCGTGACGAATCTCGACGGCGTAGCGCAGAGGCCGGTTTACGGCGGTTTTCGTCCATGTGCCAAGCCGCAGCTTTTCGTGATGCTTTGCCGCGAGCGCCGCCGCGGATTTCGTGTCGGCAGGAAGCAGCGCGAAGAATTCTTCAAAGCGGTCCAGCGCCAGGGAAAAATTAGGCGGAAATTGCCAGAGGATCGGACCGAGCTTTTCTTCCAGAAGCAGCACGCCGGAAGCGAAGAAATTCGCCAGCGGCACTTTGAGGTTGCGCAGGCGGAGCATGTGCGTGAGATAGCGGCCGCCCTTCACCGAGAAGACAAAGTCCTCCGGCGTTTCGTTGCGCCAGCGGCGGAAGCTTGCGGGGCTTTGAAGGGAATAGAAGGTGCCGTTGATTTCGATCGAACTAAGATGCCGGCTGGCGAACTCCAGTTCGCGCTTTTGGGAGAGATCTTTCGGGTAGAAGGTGCCGCGCCACGGGACGTATCGCCAGCCGGAGATTCCAATGCGGACATTGCCTTGGCGGCGGGGCATGGGGAGATTCTAAAGAAAGGGGGCTTCCGCCGTAATGTTGAAGTTGGCTTCAGGGCAAAAACCACGCAATTAACGCTGACGGCCGCCGCACCGCGACGCCGCCGGCGAGCCGGAAGCGGGTCGCATGATTGTCCAGCGAGAGACAACCAGAAAGCCAACGGATTGCCATCCGTTGGTCTCTCACCCGGTGAACCAGCCGCAGACGACCGCCGAAAAGAAGGCGCTGGCGGCAAGTATCGAGCGTTCCCGCCCGTTGGGCATTCCGAGTTGGCGCAGCGGACCGCTCAGAACCGTCGTGCTTACCGTTGAGGATTACTACGCTTTCGTGAGATGAAGGACCCACACGCTGGCGTCGAGCACGAGCACCATTCACCGCCTCGCTCGACTGACCGATTCCGTTAACAATTCGGCGCCCGGCGTCGAGAGATCGGCCAATCGCCGCGTGAGCTCGCGGTAGTTCACCCAGGCATTGCTGACAATGTTGGATGGCTCGATGGGCTCAAGCTCGATCCGCACGAATTGATTGACAGGCAGATCACGCGGCTCATCAGGCACGAGCACCTTGCCATCAAAATGGGCCTTGAGGACGATCATCATTGAAATGATAGCAGATTCCACGCGCGATTCACTGTTGGCTGGTGGCCACAGTTGGCTGGTGGCCATTGAGTTATTCCACGGGCTCTCCGAAGACCGCCAGCAAGCTCGACGGCTACCCCGGAAATAGCACCAGACGCACGAGCAGTCTTCCAAAAATCTGGGCACGCCGTCTTCTGGCTTCGTCGCGGCGATGCACTTACAATGTCGATAGCGAAATTAAGGATGTTGCCATGAATCTCGATACTCAACAATTGCCCGACAACGTGCTGACGACGGTTCTCAAGCGGGTGGTGAACTGGTCGCGGCGCAGCTCTCTGTGGCCGATGCCGTTCGCGACGGCTTGCTGCGGGATCGAACTGATGGCAACCGCGTCGTCTCGCTACGACCTGGCGCGGTTTGGGGCCGAGGCGATGCGCTTCAGCCCGCGGCAGAGCGATCTGATGATCGTGGCCGGGCGCGTCACGATCAAAATGATGCCGGTTCTGCAGCATATTTATCAGCAGATGACCGAGCCGAAATGGGTGATCAGCATGGGGGCGTGCGCCAGCACGGGCGGAGTGTTCGACACGTACTCGACGATTCAGGGGATCGATCAGTTTATGCCGGTCGATGTATATGTGCCCGGGTGCCCGCCGCGGCCCGAGACGTTGATTGAGGGGATCATGGCGATTCAGCGGATCATCGACGAGGATGGATTGCCCCCCGCAGGACGCCGGCGTCCGTTGCAACTGGCGGTCGAGCCGAGCTACAAGCCCGGTCCGCAGCCGGTGCCGCTCACAGCCGGCGGACGGTTGATCTGAGCTTTTGATGCGGCATGGGGAAAAACTGATAGGGTGCACGGATTTGTGCCGCGATTTCGCGGCGCGGCATCTTTGCATCATACTTTGACGATAAGATTGCAAGGTCGTTACGTTACCGCCAATGCGAACAACTGTGGACATTCACGATCCGCTTCTGGAGCGTGCGAAGCGCTTTGCGGCGGCTGAAGGTAAGCGATCGCAGACGTCGTGAATGATGCGTTGCTCGAAATGCTGTTGCGCGTCGAGCAAACAGAGAAACCCGCGGTTCGGTATCGCATGATCACGTTTCAAGGAGGGGGACCCGCGGCGGGAATTGGTTTGAGCAGCAATGCGAGTGTTCAAGATGCTCAGGACGAACAATTTCGCGATCCTGTGACCGGCGCATGACCTCGGCAAGCTTGGTTGATACGCCCGGAATGTCAGAACTGGTTTTGTCGGGCTTCGTTCGCATCGTAACCAATCGGAAGATATTTCCTGTGCCGACGCCGCTTGCCTCGGCGCTGGCGGAAGCCGAGCGCATCTGGAACTTGCCGAACTGTGTGCGGATCCTCCCCGGCGCGAAGCATTTTGGCGAGTTTGTCCGTCTTTGCCGCGACGGCCGGGTCGCCGGCAAGCTCGTCGCCGATGCCTAGCTTGCCGCCCTTGCGACTGAGAGCGGCTGCACCTGGATGACCTTTAATCGTGACTTTGCGCCTTCCCCGGCTTGGACTGGCAAGAACCCGATCTGTCCGCCGTTGCGGGAACTTGAATATCCGCTCGTTCCTGGAGAACAGAAATTCGCTCTGAAGAAAGCGCCGTGAGCTTGTCGCCGAGGAGCATTCACTCGTTCATCCGTCTAGAATCCGCCTCCATTTTCGTAACGAATTCCAATAGTCGATTCTGCCGATACTTAGCGGTTGGGGTCGGTGCGCGTATACCGATGCGCCGCACCTCAAGCGAGGTATGATAACCTCCTCTTGATCGACTCATTCAATCCGGCGATCGCCGGGGACGGTTATTATGAACACCGGTTCACTGCTCGCTGATCTGCTGTCGCAGGTTTCCCCCAATGCCGTCGGCTGGGCGGGACTGACCTTCCTGGTTCTGCTGGGATTGCTCGCGATTCCAACGCTGTTGGGAGTTCGCTACATCCCCAACGATCGCGTCGGGATCGTTGAGAAGCTCTGGTCTGCTGGCGGATCGATCGCGGAGGGGCATTTCATCGCTTTCAATGGCGAAGCGGGATACCAGGCGATGATCCTGCGCGGTGGCATCCATTCGTTTTACTTTCGCTGGCAGTATCGCATTCATAAGCTGCCGCTGGTGACGATTCCGCAGGGGAAGGTCGGCTACGTGTACGCGCGCGACGGCCAGCCGCTGGAGCCGAGCCACACGCTCGCGCGGGTGGTGGCGTGCAACAACTTTCAGGACACGGCGATGTTTCTGGGAGAAGCCGCGACGGGCGACGGCATGCTGCGCGGGCAGCGCGGCCGGCAGCGCTCGATCCTGCGCGAAGGCGTTTACGCGATCAACCTGGCATGCTTCGTGGTCATCACGGAGGACACCGTCTATCACCTCAACATTCAGGGACGCGCCGAATTGGAAAAGCTGCTCGACTGGCAGAAAGAGCTGAAGCAGATCGACGGGTTCAGCCCGGTCGTTATCGGCGGCCCTGTCGAAACCACCGACCCGCTCATTCCCGGCCGCAGCATGATCGTGGACAGCATCGGCATCGTCACGATTCAGGACGGCCCGTCGCTCAGTCCCGGCGAGATCATCGCGCCCTCGGTCGGGAACGACACGACCGACGCCAACTACCACAACAACTTCCAGGACCCCGAGGCATTTCTCCGTGCCGGCGGACGGCGCGGGCGGCAATACGTTCCGCTGGTTGATGGCACCTATTTCATCAACCGCTGGTTCGCCACTGTCGAGATCAATCCGAAGATGGTCGTGCCGATCGGCTACGTCGGCGTGGTCGTCAGCTACTACGGGCCGATGGGCAAAGACGTTTCGGGCGACAGCTTCCGCCATGGCGAGCGCGTGGCGCGCGGCGAGCGCGGCGTCTGGGACAAGCCATTCGGTCCCGGCAAGTACCCCTTCAATACCTATGCCGGCCAGATGATTCTGGTGCCGACGACTAACTTCGTGCTGCACTGGATCACCGGCAAGACCGAAGCGCATCATTACGACGACAGTCTCAGGAGCATCGACCTTGTCACGAAGGACGCGTATGAGCCGTTGCTTCCGCTGAGCGTGGTCGTGCACATTGACTACATGAAAGCGCCGAGCGTGATTCAGCGCTTTGGCGACGTGAAGAAGCTGATCACGCAGACGCTGGATCCCATGCTCAGCGCGTATTTCCGCGACGTCGCTCATAAGAAAACAATGCTCGAGTTGCTGCAGCAGCGCGATGTCATCCAGGTGGAATCGCGCGCGGAATTGCAGCGGCGATTCAGCGAGTTTGATATCGAGTGTGTCGACGTGCTGATCGGCAAGCCGGACACCGCCGAGGCGGGAGGGAAGATCGAAACGCTGCTCGAACAGCTTCGCATCCGCCAGCTCTCGATCGAGCAGCTTGAGACGTTCGATCGGCAGAAGACGGCGTCGGAAAAACTGCGGACGCTCAATGAAGCGCAGGCTCTTGCGCAGAAGCAGACGGAATTGACTAATTCGCAGGTGCAGATTCGCATCGCCGAGAACCAGGGCGACGCCGATCTGTCGCGCTCGCGCAAGCAGGCGCAGCAGACGGTGGTGGTTGCCGACGCGGAGCTGGAGCGCGCCCGGCGTCAGGCGGAGCAGACGGTTGTGACCGCGGAGGCGGAAAGTCGTCAGCGGGTGCTGGCCGGAAAAGGCGAGAGCCAGCGAACGCTGCAGATCGGCTTGTCGGAAGCGTCGGTGCTGATGCAGAAGATTCAGTCGTATGGCGATCCTCGTCTGTATGCATTAGCGCTGGTGGCCGAGCACCTGGCCAAGAGCAATCAGCCGCTGGTGCCGGAGCATATGTTTGTCTCGGGCGGCGGGGACACGGCGGGCTCGGCGGGGCCCGGGCAGGGATTGTTCGGGACGTTGATCGGACTGCTCGTCGCCGAGAAGTCCGGGTTCAAGTTCGAGGGCAACGGTCAGACAGCGGCAATGAAAGACCTGTCCGAGAAGATGACCAAGCAGGTGCTCGACGCCATGCAGAACGGCGGCGTCGAAGTGCCGGTGGTGAAACCCGAGACAGTCAGAAACCGAATGCAATGATTGTGTTAGAGCAGCCGCTAAACGGTTTTTGGGAGCGCATAATCGCGCAAGGTCATATAGCAGCCCGATGATCCAATCGACACGCGTTCACCTGCTGAAGGACGCTCCATCCGCCGCGGGTGATTTCGTCCTCTACTGGATGCAGGCGTCGCAGCGCACGCGCTTCAATCACGCGCTGGAATACGCGATCGAACAGGCGAACGAACTGAACCTGCCGGTGGTCGTTTGCTTTGGGCTGATGGACGATTACCCCGAGGCAAACGAACGCCACTATGCGTTCATGCTCCAGGGACTGGCCGACGTGGCGCGAAATCTGTCGAAACGGGGAATTCGATTCGTGATTCAACACGGGAGCCCGGCAGACGTCGCGATCGGTTGCGCGAAAAACGCGGCAATGCTCGTCTGCGATCGAGGTTATCTGCGGCATCAAAAACGATGGCGCGATCATGTCGCCGACAAATCTCCCTGCCGGGTCGTGCAGGTCGAAAGTGACGTGGTTTGTCCTGTCGAAGAAGTGTCAGACAAAGCGGAGTTCGCGGCCAGGACGATTCGACCGAAAATTCACCGAATCTGGGACCAATATCTCGTGCCGTTGGTCGCGCTCAAGGTGAAGCAGCGCGCGATGGGCGACGGTCTCGAATCTGAAATCTCACATCTCAAATCTGAAATCTCAAATATTTCTAATAACAAACGGCGCGGGAAAGATCGCAAGCGAGGAGCCGATCTCATCTCGAATATCGATCTGGCGGATGTTCCCGCGGCGCTGGCGCAATTGAAACTTGATCGAAGCGTTGCCCCGTCGAATCGATTCATGGGAGGCGAAGAGGCGGCCGGGAAGTTGCTCGCGCAATTTATCCGGCGGCGTCTTTCCGGCTATGCGGAAAAGCGGAATGAACCCGCCGAGGACGCGACGTCTCATCTGAGCGCGTATCTCCATTTCGGCCAGATTTCGCCCCTGCAGATTGCCCTGGCGGCGATGAAAGCCGAATCCGCGCCAGCCGCGGATCGGGATTCGCTGCTGGAGGAATTGATCGTGCGCCGGGAGCTGGCATTCAATTACGTTCAGTTCAAGCACGATTATGACAGCTACGATGCGCTGCCGGCATGGGCGAAGCAGACGCTGGCGAAGCATGAGGGCGATCCGCGAGCCACAGTCTACACGCTCGCCGAACTGGAGGCCGCGCAAACCCACGATCCGTATTGGAACGCGGCCCAGCGGGAGATGACCGGCACTGGTTACATGCACAACTACATGCGGATGTACTGGGGAAAGAAGATCCTTGAATGGAAGCGCACGCCGCGGGAGGCATTCGACCAGACGCTTTATCTAAACAACAAATACTTCCTGTGCGGTCGCGATCCAAACGCCTATGCGAACGTCGGGTGGATTTACGGCCTGCACGATCGTCCGTGGGGAGAGCGAAAGATCTTTGGCACGGTCCGCTATATGAACTCCGCGGGATTGGACCGGAAATTCGATATGGACCGCTACGTTAAGGCATGGTGAGCGAAGCGTGAAGCGCAGGATTCGTGCGGCTTTCGGAAGCCCCTCGCGGGGACCAGAGCGGGGAAGATGAGACACGATAGGAACACTTGCACACAACAACCGCCCCCCACCCCGACCCTCTTCCGGAGTACCAGGGGAGGGGGAAGAATCAGCTACCGGGAATCCCCGGGACCATGTCATGCGCCCTGAAACGCACCGACGGCGCTGGCGGGTGATATGATAGCTGTGACTTTGCGATCTGCCGTTGCCGGGATGTTATCATTCCCTTTGAGCAGTCGGAGGGGCGAGGTCCGCCGGAGCGCATGTGAGGATCATCCGCAAAATACGATGTCCGCACTGCGATACGGTCAACTCCGTGGGGCTGGGCGTCGTCGGCGCGTATTGCGAAAACTGCGGCGCATACTTTGTGCTGGAGGGCAAACTTTCGGAGCAGGCATGGGCGCCGAAGAATTTTTTTGAGCGCCTGATCGACCGCTTCTCCACGCCCAAGAGCATCATCATCAGCTCGATTGTGCTGCTCGTGCTTTTTGTCGGGTTCTGGGGCGTGCTGCACTTTCAAACCACGGGCTCTGCAAAGCACGCATCGGCCCCGGTGGAAGTCACACCGGAAGACAACTCCCCTGAAACACAAAACAGCGTGACGCCGCCGGCATCTTTGCCGGTCGTTGTGGCGCCACCGCCGCCTCCTCCGGTCCATCCGCTCACCCAGCCGGCGGTTGCAACGACCGCCCCAACTTCCAAGCCGATCGTTGTCATCCGTCCGGTGCCGCATCCATTGCCAGGCCAAATGAACTCGCTCGACGACAAGCAGGTCGGCGACGCCATTAGCCGCGGGGCTCATTTTCTGATGAGTGCGTACGATCCCAAAACGCATCTGGTCAAAGGTGATCCCGCGTATCAGACCGCTGAAGACGCGCTGTGCGCCTACGCGCTGTTGCAATGCAATGACGCGATTACTGATCCGGAGTTGACTCCGCGATCCGACTTCATGGGGCCGGCGATTGATGCGATGAAGCGACAGATCATGGATCCGCGGAGCGAGACGTACGGGCGCTCGCTGCGGGCCAACGCCCTGGCGCTGATCGATCGGTCGGTCGACCGCGCCGTGTTGGTGCGGGACGTGCAGTGGCTTCAGAGCGCCAGTCGTGAAGGAGCGTACACCTATGGCATGCCCGCGCCCGGGCCCCCGACGCAAAGCCTGAACTGGGACAACTCCAACTCTCAGTACGGTCTGCTGGGCGTCTGGGCGGGGAACGAGGTGGGAGTTTCCATCCCCAACTCATACTGGTTTGCCGTTCAGAAGCATTGGCTGAACTGTCAAAGCGCCGATGGCAGCTTCGGGTATCAGCAGGGGCGTCCCGGCACGCTTTCGATGACGGCGGCCGGGGTCGCGTCGCTGTGCATCGTGCATGATTGCCTCGCGCCATCCGCGACCATCGGTGTTGATTCACGCTCGATGGCGCTGATCAAGGCGCTCGCCTGGATGAATGACGGGGATCACATCATGGCCCTGCCCAATGATGCCCACTTCGGCACGTATACGCTCTACGGCGTCGCCCGCGCCGGGCTGGCGTCCGGATACAAATTCTTCGGCAAGCATGACTGGTACACCGAACTGGCGCTGCCGCAACTGGCGGGGCAACAAAAGGACGGCTCCTTCGGCGATCCGATCGACACCTCGTTGACGCTCCTCTTCCTGGCGCGCGGCCGTCATCCGGTGCTGTTCAATAAGCTGACCATCGACGGCGTCGTGCTCGATCATCCGAGGGACATCTCGAACCTCGCGCGATACGCCACGCGCGAACTCGAGCATACCTTCAACGCCCAACTCGTCCCGATCGCAACGAATTGGCGTGCGTGGACCGAATCGCCCGTGCTGTATCTCGCCGCCGCATGGGCACCGTTCATCTCGGGCGACCAGTGCGATCAGCTCCGCAACTTCGTGCGAGCCGGGGGCCTGCTCTTTACGCACGCCGACGGCAATTCGCAGACGTTCAACGCCTTTGCCGAAAAGTTGGCGCAAAGGCTTTTCCCCGAATATCCATACCAGGATCTTCCGCCGGATCACCCGCTGTATCACGCGCTATTCAAGCTGGATGCGCCGCCTCCCTTGAAGGGCGTGAGCAACGGTGCGCGCCTGTTGATGGTCAACTCGCCGCGCGACGTGGCGCGGGCCTGGGACGTTCACGACTGGCAGAAGGTAGAGCCGGCCTATCAGCTCGGGCTGAACATTTTTCTCTATGCCGCCGGCAAACGCGATTTTCACAATCGGCTGGACACGACTTACGTGCCAGCGCCCACGGCCAAGCCCGACGTGACCATCAATGTCGCCCGGCTTCGATACTCGGGCAACTGGGACCCCGAGCCCTATGCCTGGACGCGGTTCGCCCGCGGCTTTCAGTGGAAAACGTCCTTTGCGGCGAACGTGCAATCAGTCGACATCAAAGATCTGAACGCGGAGCGCAATCCAATCGCGGATCTCACGGGAACGGATGCACACCAATTCTCTTACGATGAATTAAATGCCATCCGTAATTACGTTCGAAGCGGCGGCGTGCTGCTGATCGACTCCTGCGGCGGCAATCCCGATTTTGCATCATCGCAAAGCGGTCTGCTCAGTGTGCTCATCCCAGATGCCCAAGCGGCGCCGATCCCCGCGACTCATCCGCTGGTGAACGGGATCGGCCCCTGCATGGATCGGCTGACCGAGCCGGTCGGACGTGATATGGCGGAGACGCCGGAGATGCCGGAAATGATCAGCTTTGGGCGGGGCCATATCATTTACACGCCGCTGGATTTGACCAACGCGCTGCTGGGCACCAGCACGCTGGGCATCAAGGGGTATCATCATGTCTACGCCGAGGCCCTGATCAAAAATCTGCTCCTGTGGGTCTATAACGGTCAGCCGGACCAGTAGCGTCAGGTTCATTTAGAGATCGCGCAGATCGTTGATGATCCAGTCCGGCCGCCGTTCTGGCGGCAGCGCCTCAGCATCCTGCCGCGAACTGACTCCGCCCAGCGTCAGCACCGTCTTCATCGCAACACTCTTGCCGCCGGCGATGTCGCTCTCGAGGTTGTCGCCGATCAGCACGCATCGCTGCGGCTCCACGCCCAGACGGTTGCACAGCTCGTGGAAAAAGAGCGGCTGCGGCTTTCCGCAGTCGATGGGAGTTGCGCCAGACGCATAGGCGAGCATCGCCGCCATGGCGCCGACGCCAAACTCCAGCCCGCGCGGGCTGGGGTAGACGCGGTCGGCACAGATCGCCACCAGCGCGGCTCCTGCCCGCAGCAAAAGCATCGCCGTCCGCTGCCGCTCGGTCGTGGCAAAAACATTGAGTGGCACGCCGCAGATCACCGCATCACACGCCTCCTGGGCGCCATTGATCCACCGCACCCGGCCATCAAGCATCTCGTGAACGCCTTCCGTCGACAGATTAAAGACCCTGGACCGTTGTCCGCCCGCGCTGAATCGTTGCACGACATAGTCCGCCGCGGCCGCGGCAGCTGTATAGACGTGAGCGGCGTCCACGTCGATGTCCATTCGCGACAGCCGCGCGACGATCCGCTCCGGGCTGCTGGTGCTGTTGGTGAGGCACGCGTACGGCTTGCCCTGCCGCTGCAGCCGGTGAATCAAATCAACGGCGCCGGGCAGTGCATGCTCCTCGTGATAAACGGTTCCGTCCAGGTCGAGCAGAACCGCGTCAAATGTCGTCAGGTCAATCGGCACCGCCGGGAGTGTAGAAACCATGTCGCTGAACACAAGCGCGCGGTTGACAACCCCTGTCGCATGCGCGAGAACTCCGGCATGGCTGAGGAATCCCTGTTCTCGAAGATCATCGCCCGCCAGATCCCAGCCCGCATCGAGCACGAGGATGATCGCTACATTGCGATCCACGACATCAGCCCGCAGGCGCCAGTGCACCTGCTGGTAATTCCAAAAAAGCAGATCGCCACCCTCAACGACCTCGAACCGGCCGATGCCGATCTGGTCGGCGGGATGTTTCTGCTGACTGGCAAGCTCATGAAGCGCTTGGGTCACAGCGACTATCGAACCGTCTTTAACTGCGGGCGCGGTGCACAGCAGACTGTCTTTCACATCCATCTGCATGTTCTGGGCGGACGCCCGTTCACCTGGCCTCCGGGGTAAGCGTCATTAATAGTAAAGCGCGTTTCTCCGGGGCGGGAGCCGCGATGGGCAGCGGAGCGATTGCGCGCTTCGACGACGCGCGATCACGCCGGCGGGCAAGCGAGGGTGTCAGCCAGGTCCGATAACAGTCCGCGTTGCAGAAAAAAGAAGACACCGCCTTTCAAAGGGTCGGTGTCTTCCGGAGGGGAGAAAATGCGCCGTGGCGCTTCAATTTCAGATCAACTGACTCAGCAATTCTACGAAAGGTCAGGTCGGAGTCAAGATTTATAAACTTTTCCGACTGTAACGCTCTTGCTCAATGCATCGGGTATTAGAACGCGAAAACTGCAGCGAAAATAAGCGCCAAGCGGCGCCATTCAAACTGGACTTGCGGATTCATTTTGCGTCGAGGCTCAATTCTCGCACTGCCGACTCAATTTTCCGAGCCATGGCAGTCAGCTCCTCGCGGCCCCCGCGATGTTTTTCCAGGGGGATTTGCCGCCCGAAGCGAATCGTTGCGCGGTTCGCGACGGCAAATGCCCTTCCCATTTCCTTGCCCCGCTGGGTGCCGTCGAGATAGGCCGGATAGACCGGTGCACCGCTTCGTGCCGCCAGCACCGCAATGCCGGTGTGGAACGGAAGCAGTTCGCGCGAGGCTTCGATTCTCCCTTCGGGAAATACGCCCAGAACATGGCCGGCGGCCAACGCTTTGAGGGCGGCGCGGGTTGCCGCCGCGTCCGGCCGGCCGCGATCGACGGGAATCGCCTCGATCATTCTGAAGAAAGGGAGAAGCCACTTCACGTCATAGTATTCCTTGGCCATCATCCAGACGATCAGCCGACGGCTGGCCGACTGGATCAGCAAGGGGTCCAGTCCACTGGTGTGATTGCAGACGATGATCGCGTTGCCCGTTCGGGGAAGCTTCAGTGGCGAACGAATTTCAAGGCGATGGTAAATGCGGGTGAAGCAGACGTTGACCGCCTGCGCGACCTTCAGACCGAGCCGATCTTCCGGTCGCGATGTCGCGGCTTCCGCACCCACGCGATTGTTCAACTATATGACCTTGCGCGATTACGCGCTTCCAAAAACCGTTTAGCGGCTGCCCTGAGGGCAGCATACTGCTCGCACGTGCGCGTAATCGCGCACGTCATTTAGCGGAAAGCGAGGGTTTGCGTTGTGCGAGCCAACGTTGCGCGTCTGCCGGCTCCTCAAAATCGAAAAGGGCATCGCCCAATTCGAACATCGTGGCATCGTCCAGACGATTGACCTCCTTGGCCAATTTCGCCGGAAGGTTGCCGAATCGCCTCTTGAGCAGACGGATAACCAGATCCCGCGCACCCTCCTGGCGTCCCTGGTGCAAGCCCTTTTGGACTCCTTGTTCGATCCACTCATTCGTCAACTGCATGACTACCTTTCGTTCTTTCGGAGCGACCGTTTGCAGCATGCGATTATACACCGCCGTCTCGGCTGACGTCAGCTTCAGATAGTTTGCCATGAATGCGCCGATCAGTGTCGATCTGGCGATGTCCAGCTTCAGGGTCGCCAGCATCCGCAGGCATTCGAGCTTCACTCTCGGCCGGTCTCCAGGTGCGATGCGCATTTTCGACATCAACGCGCTGGCCACGGGGTTGGGTTTGCGGACAAAATCGCGCCAATCGAGCTGATTGAGTTGGATCGCCCGGAAGACGAAGTCCAGAACCCGAAACTCCGGAAACGCCACCCGATATCGATCCGGCTCCGGCCGAAGCGGTCTGTCAAACGAGAAGATGGCCACCGGAAAGACCGGCAGCCCATACTTTTCATGCAGTCTGGCAAAATATCGGAACATCCGCCGGGGGAACTCTTTTTCCGGGGAGGCTTGGTTTTCGACGTGTATCAGAAAGAACGCTGGTTTGCCGCCGCGGAAGCGGACCCTGACGATCAGATCGACTTCATGTCTTTCCGAGGAGGCGATGTCGGTAAAGATCTCCTTGTCAAGAAACTCGATCGAATCAGGCTCGATATATTTTGCCGCATCCGGCAAGAAAGCCTGTACGAACTCCGCGAAAAACGTCGTAAGAAGTGCCTTGAAGAGTTGGTCGTGGTTCATTCTTCGCGAGATTCTATCATTTCGCCGATGGCTGCGGCTGCGTTGTCGCGCCGCTTGTCGTCGCGCCGCTGCTCTCCATGTAATCCCGCAACTGCTGCCGCTGTTCGTCGGTCAGAATCTGCCCGAGCTTCTCTCGCAATTCTGCCCCGGCTTCACGAAGCTTCTCCGCGCCGTCGTTGCCCGCATCGGCGGCGCCGGCGCGGGCGGCTTCGATTTTGCTCCGCGCATCTTCGAGCAGGTCTTTCACTTTCTGCTTTTGATCGGCGCTAAGATCGATTTTCGACAGCCCATCGCGCAAGCGCTGCAGGCGATTGGACACGCTGCCGTTGATTTTGCGGCGAAGTTCCTGCTGCTGCTGGGGGCTCAGCACCGAGCGGACCTGCTCGCGAAGAGCGTCGAAAATGTCGCGGAGATGCTGCGCGCGCTGCGATTGCGTCGCGTTCTGCAAGTCAGAATCCAGCGTTTTGAGTGACTGCTCCGCCTTTCCCATCGCATCGTCGATCTTCTGTTTTTGATCGTCGGTCAACTGCATTGCCGACAGCTGCTCGCGCAGTCGCTGAACGATCGTTTCGGGATCGCCCGCCGGAGCAGGGCGGTCATTGGCGGGCTGGGTCGCCGGCGCGGGAATGTCGTCGGCTCGGGCGAGCGCCGTCGTGCCGCCGAGAACCGTCATCAGGCAAAGCGTTTGAGCCAGACGTGCGATTGACATGTTTTTCTCCTGCTCAAAGCGTAGATGCGTCGAATTGCCGTCAAAACGCCTGAATTGCCGAAATATTGCAGCTATCGGGCTGCTGGGTGCAAAAGTCGTCACCTCGGCTGAAACTGCCGGCTGTGCCATTCCCGGCTTAGGTTTGACCGTAAACAAGCGAAATTGCTATCCTTGCACCCTGTGGTCGTGCGCGAATTTCCAGGCATCACGTTGTGGTGCGGGCTTCCAGCCTGCAATTGCAGTCGTGCAAACGCAGTTTGCTCCTTCTTGCCCGGAACGTCGCGCACGCCCCGCCCTGTTCAACCCGCATAGCGCCTTACTCGGAGCACACCTTGGGAAAGCACCTACTGATCTTCTCGCTGTTTTTTGCCGCGCTGACCGCCGGCTGCGGCGCCAAAGCGCCTCCCCCGCTGGTGGAGGCCGGCCCGGCGGCGCTTCCGCTCAACACGTTCATGAAGAAGTGGACGGCCAACGTTGATGCTAATGCCGGAGGCATCCTGCAAGTCTACGTGCGGGAAGATCTCATCTTCGCCTACGCTGCCAACGGGACATCGTATGTGATCAGTCGCGAGACCGGCAGGCTGCTGCACGCCGATCCCATCCCCGGCGGGATCGCCACCCTGCATCCGCCGGTCCTGATGAAAGACATCATCATCTACACCTCTCTCAATGCCCTGCAGATATACGATCGCAGGAGCGGCCTGTTTGTGCGCACGGCGCCTCTTCCGTTCGCGGTCCGATCGGGCGCGGTCGGGTACAAGGGTGAACTGTTCCTGTGCGCGGATTTCGCCGGCGGCGGACGGCTGGTCTGTCTGGACATAACGCATGAATTCGTCCCCGTCCGCTGGAGCCTGATGTTCCCTTCCGTTTCGGCTTCCTCGACGCCGGTGGTCCTCAGCGACGTTGTCTACGCCGCCGGCGAGGACGGACGGGTGGCCGCGGTGTCGGTTGAAAATCGCGAGCCGGCCTGGGGCTTCGGATTTTTCCAAACCAACGGTCCCATCTACGGCGATCTGCAGATCGATGAGAACGGTTTGTACGTCGCCTCGTACGACAGCAAACTCTATTGCCTCAACCGCACGACCGGAAAAGTGAAATGGCAATACTTCGCCGGCGTCGGGCTCAAAGCCACGCCGGCGCTGACGAAGGATCTGGTTCTGGAATCGGTCCCCGGGGTCGGCCTGGTCGCGCTGGATAAGGCCGCGCCCGTCGTCGAAGCCGGCAAGGGCCCGCAATATGACCGCCAGCCACGATGGATCGCCGCCGACGCCACGCAATTCCTGGCCGAGGACAACGCGTACGTCTACGTCGCGCGCAACGATCAAAGCATCGCGGCCATCGACAAGACCACCGGCACGCGCGCTTTCGTCTCCAAGCAGAACTATTTTTCCGCCTGGGCGATCAACAACAAGGACGGCATCATCTTCGCCGGCACCGCCGACAACCGCGTGATGGCAATTCAGAGCGTCGGAACTTCCGGAACCGTCGGCCAGATCGTGCGCGCCGATTCCGCCGACCAGCACGGGCTGCAGCTCGCGCAAGCGGCAAACTGATTGCCCCTGCGGCTGCGTTCGAGAAAGGCAAGCCAAGTGATTCGCTGACGCCGGCACGCCATCTTCATAGATTCGTCGCCCTTGACCATGAGCCGCCGGCTCTGAATGAAACGGCTTCCTTTTTTATGACGTGACAGTCTGCGTCACCGCGCCAGAGGTACTGGTGGAGAAGTCGACGTCGCCTCCATAAATGGCGGTGATCGAATTGCTTCCCACCGGCAGCGTCGTGGTCGTGAAGAGAGCCACGCCGCTGGCGTTGAGCGTTTGAGTGGCCAGCAGCATGCCATTGTCCATGAACTTCACCGAGCCGGTCGGTATTCCCGCGCCGGGCTGACCGCCGCGAGAGTGGCCGTAAAGGTAACGCTCGTTCCAGACTTGACGGCAGTTGTCGTGCTCTTGGCCAACTTTGTTGTCGTCGCCGACTGATTCACCGTCTGGGTGATCGCGCTCGACGTGCTGGTTGTGAAGTTGGAGTCGCTGCCATAGATGGCTGTGATCGAATGGCTGCCGACGGACAGTGAACGGGTCGAAAAAGTCGCGCCGCCGCCGCTGAGCGTTCCTGTGCCTATCGTCGCTCCGTTGTCGACGAACGTCACGGTGCCGGTCGGCGTTCCCGCGACGGGATTTAATGCGGCCACTGCGGCGGTGAAGGTGACGCTTTGGCCAAACTTCAGGACGGTGGTGCTGCTCTTGGTCAGCTTCGTGGCCGTGGCAGCTTTGTCGACTGTCTGAGTGAGCCCGCCAGAAGTGCTGGAGTTGAAATTGCTATCTGACCCGTAGACCGAAGTGATCAAATTGCTGCCAACGGGAAGCGAAGTCGTGCTAAAGGTCGCAATGCCCTGGCCGATGGAGCCGGTTCCGATTGTTGCTCCATTGTCCTTGAACGTGACGACGCCGGTTGGCGTTCCCGCGCCCGGCATCACCGGGGTCACTGCGGCGGTGAACGTCACACTCTGACCATATTGAATTGGAGTGGACGTGTTCTTCGTCAGCTTTGTGTCGGTTGCCGCAGGGCGGACCGTCTGTTGAAGCGAACTGGAGCCACTGGCAAGGTAGTTATTGCTTCCGGCGTAAACCGCATGAATTGAATAGACCGCCGGCGCGAGAGAGCTGATGGAGAACGTCGCGACGCCGCCGCTTAGCGCGGCGATGCCGATCACGGCCGAGCCGTTCTCGAATGTGACCATTCCCGTCGGGGGTGGTGAGCTGGCGACCGGTGGAGCCACCGTAGCTGTGAAGGTAACAGCTTGGCCGAACACGACGGACGTGGTGGTATTCTTGGTGAGCTTTGTGGCGGTGCCAGGGCGATACTGAAATGCGCCGATGTCGGGCGGCACTGCGCGGGGTGCACCGGTCTGGTCGGTGGCGAGGTAAACGGACGCGCCCGCTGCGTGGGCCGCGGCAATTGTGCCGTCGTATCCTCGCAAGACGGTCAGCGTGTTGCCGCTGATGTCAGTGACGAGCATTTGTTCGCTGTCGACTTGAATGAGGTATTGGCCAGGCGTACTTGCGATGGCGGCCGCGAGGTCGACTGACAGACTCGTTGTGGTCATGTCGGCGACGGTGCTGAGGGTCGTCACCGGGCCGCCGGCGTTGCGGGCGCGACTGCTGGCGGTCAACGCCATCGTCTCGGTCGGACCGGCGTTGTAGGCCAGCGGCAAAAGTCCGGGGACGATGGGAGCAGCGCTGGTACCGATCAGATTGCCACCGGTTCCATTGCTGATGCCGGTCATGGCGGTGCCGTCGCCGATGAGGTTGTAGGTGCTTCCGCTCTGCGGGGCGCCAAAAACATCCGGGCCGTCCGATTCCGAGTCAGCGGTGTTGCCGGCTGCGATCGTGCCGAACAATGTCGGCATGGCGGTATTGTTGATGGCGATGCCGCCGCCCTGATCGGCTTTGTTGCCGGAGAACGTGGAGTCACTGACGGTCAGCGTGCTGTAGCTGCCGCCGTATATGCCGCCGCCGCTGTTGTTGGCAGCCGAGTTTCCGGAAAACGTCGAGTCGCTGATCGTGACCGATCCGAGGGCGGAAATCCCGCCGCCTTGTCCGGCGGAGTTTTTGGAGAAGGTCGAGCCGCTGACGGTTAACATGTAATAGCTGAAGATGCCGCCGCCATCACCGCCGGCCACCGAGTTGCCGGCGAAGGTGGAGTGGGTGACAGTGATGATTCCGCTGCCGGAGATTCCGCCGCCGGTGCTCTCGGCCGAGTTCCCGGAGATGGTGGAGCCGCTCACCGTCAGCGTGCCTTCGTTATCAATGCCGCCGCCGGCGATGCCCGCCGAGTTTCCCGAGATGGTGCAGTTGCTGACCGTAAGCGTGCCGAGGTTATAGATGCCCCCGGCGGACGAATCGCCGGAAACGCTGCCTCCAGTGATCGTCAGGCCGGCGAAGATCGCGCTGAGGTTCGAGTCAACCTGGAGGACGCGACTGGTGCCGCTGCCAGTAACGCTGATCCCATTTCCTCCGTCGATGGTGATGACGCCGCTGCCGGCGCCGTTGGTGCCTAGTTCCAGTTGTCCCTGTTTGAGCGCGATCGTATCGCCGTTGAGATTTGGATCGAACGTGATCACATCGGATGTTCCGCCAATCGCGTCGGCGTTGGCCGTCGCAATTGCATCACGCAACGATTCGCCCGCGTGACCCATGGAGTCGTCGGCCGTGGTGACCAACAGCGCCGTCAACAGCCGTCGGCACTCCAGCGATTCGACTTCGTGTCGGCGATGCCTTTTTCGACTCACACCCGAGCCATCGGCCGGCTTGCTACTTCTCGTGAACGACATGCCTGGCCCTCCTTACGTTGCGCGAAGTACATCGTCGGTCGCTCCCGGTGGAGCACCGTCGGAGACAACAAACTGGCTGAAAGGTGAACACTGAACGCCTCATCCACCTGGCGCTGCCACGGAACTGAAACTCGCGACCGATAACATGGCACCGTAACAAATGGGGCTGGCGCGGAGCAAGCATTTTTTGCAGGGGCGCTTTTGCGAGGGTGTGGCGCTCGAAAGTGGCGATCGGCTCCGAGTAGGGCGGGAGTCATCCCGCCGATTTGTTGGCCGGCTGAGAAAACGGCGGGATGAATCCCGCCCTACGATCGCAAAATCTGCAATCGCCACAAATAAAAGTTACACCCCTTTTGCGAACGCGGCCGGTGATCGGACAGAAGCTTGGAAAAAATGGAGAACGCCGCATTTGCCTGAAGCTTGAATGCTCCGCAAATAAGAGGTGGGCGAACCAATTGCAATCGATAACCTGAGCGGAATCCATGCTCAGAGCCCCCGGCGAGCCGGATTTGTGAACAGCTCGCCGGCCGCACTGGGGGATCGCGCTCCCGTCGACCCCGCCGTCATTCCCTGGGTATTGGGATTTGGACCTTGATTGGCCGTTGGGTAAGCGTGCCGGCCCGCTGCCGAAGCAACGCCGGTCATGGCCGACCCCATTCGTCGCGCAGTTCACGAACGTGAGCGTCGGCATCGGCGGCGGATTTGAACTGGCCCTTCATCGCCCCTACATAGCTACAGAGCGAGCGCGGGGCCTGCGAATCGCCCAGACTCCGATCGTCCACCAGCACGATGACCTCGGCGGAACTGCCTTCGGGCAGATCGGAGTGGTCGATGATGACGCGCCCGCCGGGGCCAACGACGGTGCTTTCTTTGATCGCTCGAACCATCGACGGATTTTACAAACCGGGACAACGCGAGTGACCGCCGGGCGGTCAACCCCCATTTGTCGCTCGGAATCAGCCGTTCGCTTTACACACCTTTACGGAATTTTACGCCTTCGAGCTGTGCGTAAATCACAAAAACTTGCTTGCATTCAGACAGAAAACTAGACATGTGCCCCGCGATTCGGCGATGGAATTTTCCTTCAAAGTAAATGTTCATTCTCTCCTCCCGTTGCTGGTAAACCCGCCATCCTAACTGAAAGGAAGGTTTCCATGACAAACGTTCCCACCCATAAGTCGCTCGCTTCCGCGGTCCAGCCCCCAGCCAGCTCCGCCCCCGCCTCACCGCCGGCGCACGCCCTGGCGAAGCTGACGGCAGACACCGCCGAACTGGCGCCGCGACAGCAGGCGGCAATCCTGGCGCTGGCTTCGGGTGAAGGTTTCAGCAAGGCCGCCGAGGTCGCCGGCGTCAGCCGGCAGACTATTTACAATTGGCGGCGCACCGACCCGCGCTTCGCGGCGTTGCTCCACGCGTGGGAGACCGATACCAAGGCATCCGCCCAGCATCGCCTGCTGTCGATGGTCGACAATGCCGTCGCCAATGTCGATGCCGCCGTATCCGCCGGCGACACGCGAATCAGTCTGGAACTGCTTCGCCGCATGGGCGTTCTCGCGCCCATCGCTTTGGGAGAAACCGACCCGGACGTCCACGAGCGGGAAGTCAATAATGTCCGCGGCAGACGCGAAGCAGAGCAACGGCTGGCAAAGTCCATCAACGACGCCCAACGGATGCTCGACGAAATACCGCCGGACTTCGTGGCCGAAGAGATCAGCCGCCGGGCAGCGAAGCGCGTCAACAGCGCAAAGCTCAAACCAGATATCGCGTCGTCCCCCCGGGCGGCTGCAAATGCAAAATAGCGAGGCACGGAGGCACGGAGGCACGGAGGCACGGAGGCACGGAGGAACGAAGGCACGAAGGCACGAAGGGTAGGACGCTGGCGCGACGGAGGTTGTAGGGCGATCTACTGTCGCGGGGCGCGGTTTCACACGCCTGCAAAACGGAGAAGCTCGCGGCCTCAGCCGCGTCATTCCCTTCGTGCCTGCGTGCCCTCCCGTTGGGCTTGGTCCTTTGTTGGCCATTGGGTAGAACTAAAGGTGACGCGAACCTTAATATAAAGGTTCGCGTCACCTTTAGTTTCTCCCGGCCGGAAAGCGGCGAGTGATCGTTCGCCCCTGCATCACCCTACCGAACGCGGACGCCTGCGAACGAAAAACAGCACCGTCGACGCCAGCCCCGCCATGGTGATCAAACCCAGAGCCTTCAACCCGCGGCTGATCGCCAATCCATACTTTCCCGTCGCGGGGTTGTACTGGCAGCAGATCAGAAGAATCTGATCGACCAAGCCGCCCACCTTGCCTCCTGAGGCTTCCACCAATGCCAGGCGCAGATCTTTCGGCTCATAATCCACGCCATAGAAATACCGCGACACTTTCCCCTGCGGTGTCAGCACGATGATGCCGCTGGCGTGCGCGAATTGCCGAGTGTCGGGATCCCACGCATACCGGAAGCCGACCGCTGACGTGACCGCGGCGATGGCACCGGGGGAGCCGGTGAGGAAATGCCAGTTCCCCGCGGCCTGCGGTTGGCCGTATGCGGCCAAATAGTTCGTCTTCTTCTCGCGCAGTTTGCACCGTGTCGCGCGGATCGAAGCTAATGGTGAGAATGTCAAAGTCACGCCCGGGTGTCTCGTTCATCTGCCGCATCGATTGCACCAGGTTGTTGAGCACCATCGTGCAGAGCATCGGACAATGGAAGTAAACCAGCGTGAGGATGACCGGCCGTTTTCCCATGACTGCGCGTAAAGCCACCGGGTGTCCCTGTTCATCCCGGAAGATCTGATCGAGCGGCAACTGCGCGCCAAGCTTCTGATCGATGCCGACGTCTTTCAGAATCGCCGGCTTTGTTTCGCCATTGGCCGCCAGCGGACCTGCGGGAAGTTGAACGCCTTGTGCCAGCGACAAGCGGGGGAGCGCCAACAGAAATACACCCAGCGCAAACAACCCCCTGCGGCAAAACGCAAGGGGAAGAGCCGCGAAGGCGCGAAGGCGCGAAGGAAAACGCGAAGAAGAACGAAAGCTCGGGTAAGAGAGCGACAGATAGAAACGTGTCAACAAAGGCGCGAAAGATCCCGCGTCTCCTCTTCCTTCGCGTTTTCCTTCGCGTCTTCGCGCCTGCGCGGCTCTTCGCCCTGCTGCTTGCCGCGCTGGCGCAACAGTCCGCCCGCACAAGGCGCCGAGCGCTTCAAGGCCGCACCTGCAACGTCTGCATCTGTGAAATTGGTTCCCTTCCTCCCAAATCAAGGGGGTAGATGAAGCCGTAATAGTAGAGCAGCATTGCGGTGACGCTGTGCAGCATGACGTTCCAGCCGAAGAGCGGCAAAAGGCCCCACAGCTGCGCGATTCCCAACGGCAGTAAGCCCGTGAACGTCAGCATGAATGTTACAAAGAACAATCCGCGGGCGTAGCCGATGGCGGTGAATCGCAGGGGCGATGCGAGGATGGCGCCGCCGCCAATGATCAGATACAGAATGTTGTGGACGGGATTGACCGCAAGCCAGGTGAACAGAAAACCCCAGTGCCCGATCATGTGCATGTCGTAATACCGCAGCCGCGGCGGGGGAAGGTAGATGAAAGCTGGAACGAACCCGCAGATGCCAAAGAAGAGGTAAACGAGCCCGGTAAGAAATACACAAATTTTGACAGGCATCATTGCTCCGCGTGCGGCTTATAGTGGTACAGGCGTTGCGGCGCGCCAACGGACAATATTTTTTTGAGAAGGTGGATGCCATGATGGAAGATGAATTCAGCGGCGAGCGAAGTGTGGTGCCGGACGACCCGAGCGCGGCTGACTATGAGGCGGCCGTCAGATGGTTTCGGTCCGTGGCGGCAATCGCACTGGTGTATGGAACGGCCGGAGTGATGCTCCTGCCCTTCGGGCTGCTCCGTTTTCACCACGGGGCGATCCCCGGCGATTTCCGCGTCCCCTTTTTCGATGAACCGGTGGAAAGCACATCAGCGCAGTGCTCTGGCTATTCTTCGCCAGTCTGCTCGGGACTGGTCTTGCGGCGCAGCTCCTCATCGGCGCCATTGGGGCTTTGCGGCTTAACTCCTGGTCGCAGCCTGTGCTGCGCCTGTGGGCCATCGGAAGCATCATCGTCGGAGGGGGCGGTTCATATTTCTATGTACGTTGGCTGCTACCCCCGTGGCGCGAGCAATTTGCGCAAGTTCGTGGCGTCATTGATTCATTGGGAAGTCTGGCCGGCTGGATCATCGGATTGGCTCTGGGCATCGCGATGCTCATCGTCATCAGCAAGTCACACGTACGAGCGGCCTTGGAACGAAATGGCAGAATCTCCAAAGAATCGTGAGAGCGGCATCGGCCAAATTTAACGCACACCAAAAACTCGTATCGCCACTTCCGTAGGGCGGGATTCATCCCGCCGAATTCGATGGCTCCCACGCGCCGTGTTCGATCTCCCGCGGCTTAACAGAGCGGCGGGATGAATCCCGCCCCTACACGATCTTCAGCGTGGGTGTATTCGCCCACCGTTTCCGTATTTTCTTAGGAGATATAGCCAGCTGTCGTATCCCACGAATCGCTTACGTTCCAACTACACTCACCCCTGCGCTGCCCTCGCCCTCCTGCCCTCTCGCGCGGTTCCGGAGAGGCAGAGGATTCCTGCCGATTTTAAGATATCGCTGATTCACCTTGTCACTTGATAACTCGCGAGACTCATCCATTTTTCCCGTTGTCTGTTTTGAAACTGTCTCCCTACAGTGCCCGCTTATGCACGGCGCAAAAACGTTCAGCCCAGTTGAGATGCAGCGCTGACTGTTACTGCTTTGGTTGTTCTGATTAGGGAAAGATGGCCCGCGTTTTTCATCCTCTGTTCAATACCATCGCCAAGGCGAGCATCTTTGGCGGCATCTTCGCGGCAGGCGGCACCGTCTGGCTTGCCACCGCAATCGAGCGATCTCCTTACGTCACCGACGCCGGCGTATTCCGCGATCAGCCGGTGCCGTTCAGTCATGAGCATCACGTGCGCGGGCTGGGGATTGATTGCCGCTATTGCCATACGTCGGCGCAGGATTCCAGCTTCGCGGGGATTCCGCCCACCAAAACCTGCATGACCTGCCATTCGAAGATCTGGACCAATGCGTCGATTCTCGACCCGGTGCGGGAGAGCTGGCGCACCAACACACCGATCCACTGGCAGCGAGTCAACAACCTCCCTGATTTTGTTTACTTCAATCACAGCATCCACGTGGCAAAGGGAATCGGCTGCAGCACGTGCCACGGCCGCGTGGACAAGATGCCGCTGACGTTCCAGGCGGCGTCGCTGCAGATGGAGTGGTGCCTCACGTGCCACCGTGAACCCGAGCGATTCATCCGGCCGCGAAGCGAGATTTTCAACATGGAATGGACGCCGCCGCCGGACCAGGAGCGGGTCGGAGCGGAATTGGCTCATCAATACAACCTGATTCCCAAACAACTGCTCCAGAACTGCTCTTTGTGCCACAGGTAATCCCATGTCGAACACGACGATCGATCTTTCCGAGATTCGCCAGCGGCTGGCTCACAGCGAGGGGCCGGCCTATTGGCGGAGCCTGGAAGAGCTTGCCGAGAGCACCGCATTTCGCGAGACGATCCGGCAGGAATTCCCCGTCTGGGCAGACCGCTGGGACGATTGCGACGGCGTCAGCCGGCGCAAGCTTCTGAAGATCATGGGAGCATCGCTGGCGCTGATGGGGCTGAACGGATGTTTCTACAAGAGGCCGCAGGGGAAGCTGGTCCCCTACCCAAACCCGCCGGAAGAGACCGTACCCGGCCGGCCCATTTTTTTCGCGACGGCGATGCCGTTCTGCGGGTTCGGCCGGGGAGTATTGGCTCTCAGCATGGAGGGCCGGCCGATCAAAATCGAGGGAAATCCCGATCATCCCGCCAGCCTGGGCGCAACCGACGTGTTCATGCAGGCGTCGGTTCTCGACTTGTACGACCCCGACCGTTCGCGGAGCGTGCGGGTAGCCGGCGAGATCTCTCGCTGGGGAGATTTCCAGGATGCCCTCAGCCAGCGATTGGGCGGAACAGGCGCCGACGGCAGTGGCGTGCGCCTGCTCACCGGCACCATCACTTCGCCGGCGCTCGCGGGCCAGATGCAGGAGTTTCTCAAGCGATATCCGGGGGCGATCCGCCACGAATATGAGCCAACGCGGCTCGGCGCCGACAGCCCCTTTACGGAGGAGGTCGATGCGGTATACGACCTGCGCTCCGCCAGCGTGGTGGTGAGTCTGGGGTCCGATTTCATGTTTCGCGATGCGGCAAGTTTGCGCTACGCCCGCCAGTTCATCGACGGGCGCCGCGTGCGGGCAGATGCGAAGAAAATGAATCGGCTCTACGTCGTGGAAAGCACGCTCACGCTGACAGGATCGATGGCGGATCATCGCATCGCTCTGCCGCCGTCGCAGATCGAAGCTGTTGCTCGCGGTCTCGCCCAGAAAATCGGCGCGGGCGGCGCGGCATCGGTGAATCTTCCCGAAGATCTGTCGCGCCGCATCGACGCGATAGCCGCCGATCTCATGCATCCAGCCGGCAATGGCGCAACACTGGTCCTGGCGGGCGTGAATCAGCAGCCTGCCGTCCATGCGCTGGCCCATTTGATCAACCAGAAACTTGGGAACATTGGAAAGACCGTATTTTATATCGAACCGGTCGCGCTCCGGCAGGGCCGGCCGATCAGCGAACTTGCCGCCGACATGCTCGACGGAAAGGTTGAAACGCTTCTCATCATGGGCGTGAACCCGGCGTACACCGCGCCGGCCGATGTCCCGATGGGCGAGGCGCTCAAGTCAATGACACAGCGCGGCAAGTTCACCGCCGCTTTGGCAACGCATTACGATGAGACTTCCTTCCTCTGTCAGTGGCACGTCCCCAAAACCCATTACCTCGAGACATGGGGAGATGTGCGGGCATTTGACGGCACAGCTTCGATCATCCAACCGTTGATTGCGCCGCTGTACGGAGCACACTCGGAATGGGAGTTGATGGAGACGCTGCTCGGCAGGCGCGACCGCACCGGGCTCGAACTGCTTCGCGCGCATTGGCAGGCGCGCATCGGTGGAGGTGACTTTGAGCAGTGGTGGGTGCGTTCGCTGCAAAAGGGGACAATCGATCACACCGCCTCGGCGCCTCGCTCCGCACCGGCGCTTCGGCCCGAGGTTCTCAGTGCGACTCCCGCGCCGCCAGCATCTGGAGCGGAAATCCTCTTTGAGCCCGATCCCAGCGCCTGGGACGGCGAGTTTGCCAACAACGCCTGGCTGCAGGAGATTCCCCGCCCGTTCACCAAACTCACCTGGGACAACGCCATTGCGATCAGCCTGCGCATGGCGGAAAAGTGGCCGAGCAAAGGTCAGAAGATGCTGCAGGACGGGGACGTGGTTCGGATCGATTACAAGGGCCGGCAGATCGAGGCGCCGGTGATTCTCCTGCCGGGCCAGGCGGACAATCTGGCGACGGTTTATCTCGGCTATGGCCGCAACCGCGGCGGCGAGGTGATGCTGGAAGGTGGCAAACCGCGCGGCTACAGCGCCTACGCGCTGCGCACCAGCGATGCCCCGTGGGCAGGCGCTGGCGCGTCCCTCACTCCGCTCGACAAGTTCCATTTCCTGGTTGTCACGCGCAATCATCACGCCATGTCGATTCACGCCGGCGTGCCCGGTGTGGAACCGTGGCTCAAGCCGGAGGTGATCGCCAGACCCGGCGACTCCGACATGAATCTGGAGGTGGAGAATCGCAAGATTGTCCGCACCGCGACCCTCGCAGAGTTCCAGAAAGACCCGAATGTCATCAAACATCTGGACCCCGAGGAGGAGAAGAAACCGCTGCTCTCGCTCTACCCCGGCTGGAATTATGAACATGGACTGCAATGGGGCATGAGCATCGACATGACCGCCTGCATGGGATGCAACGCCTGTGTCGTCGCCTGTCAGGCCGAAAACAACATCGCCGTGGTCGGCAAAGACGAAGTGAGCCGGCAGCGCGAGATGCACTGGATCAGGATCGACGATTATTTCGCCGGCGACATCGACGCGCCCACGATTCACCATCAGCCTGTCCCCTGCCAGCACTGCGAGAACGCCCCCTGCGAATATGTCTGCCCGGTGGGCGCCACGACGCACAGCGATGAGGGGATCAATGAGATGACCTACAACCGCTGCATCGGCACGCGCTATTGCTCGAACAACTGCCCCTACAAGGTCCGCCGGTTCAACTTCTTTCTCTTCAGCGATTACGAGCACCCAACGCTCAAACTGCTGCATAACCCCGATGTGACGGTGCGCAGCCGGGGCGTGATGGAAAAGTGCACCTACTGCATCCAGCGCATCGACCGCACGCGCATCGAGATGGAAAAGGAGGTCCTCAATCTGCAGGAAATGGCGCGTGCCAGCTCCGATCCGCGCGAGCGCGAACGGCTCATGGCGCAGGCCACCCAGCGCGGCGCACAGGTCGTCCGGCAATTGCAGACCGCCTGTCAGCAGGCCTGCCCCACGCAGGCCATCATCTTCGGCAACATCCGCGACCCCGACAGTGAGGTAACGAAACTCAAGAAAGAGCCGACCGACTACTCCCTGCTCACCTCATTGACCACCAAACCACGCACCAGTTACCTCGCCCGGCTCACCAATCCGAACCAGGCAATGACGCAGAAGGGCGAGGCATGAGCCAGGTAGCGCCAAGCCGTCCGCCGGTCATCCACCAGGGCACCAGCATGGAGGGTGTGACCGAGCAGATCAGCGACATCGTGCTCAAGCGCCCGATCCATCGCTCATACATCCTGGCGATGGGGATGGCCATGATGCTGGTGATGGTGCTGACCTACACCGTCTTCTGGCTTATCTGGCGAGGCGTCGGAATCTGGGGCATCAACATCCCCGTCGCCTGGGGATTCGCCATCGCCAATTTCGTCTGGTGGATCGGGATCGGCCATGCCGGCACGTTTATCAGCGCCATGCTTCTGCTCATGCGGCAAGACTGGCGCACCAGCATCAATCGCTTCGCCGAGGCGATGACGCTCTTTGCCGTTGCCTGCGCTGGCATGTTCCCATTGCTGCACCTCGGCCGCCCGTGGGTGTTCTATTGGATATTGCCCTATCCCAACGCGATGAAGCTCTGGCCGCAGTTCCGCAGCCCGCTGGTGTGGGATGTTTTTGCGGTCGGAACGTACTTCACCGTCTCCCTCATCTTCTGGTACGTCGGCACCATCCCCGACTGGGCGACCCTGCGCGACCGGGCCACCAACAACGTCACCTGGTTCATCTGCGGCATGCTCTCCCTCGGCTGGCGCGGCGCCTCGCGCCACTGGAAGCGATACCAAACCGCCTACCTGCTTCTCGGCGGCCTCGCGGCGCCGCTGGTCATCTCCGTCCACAGCGTCGTGGGAATGGATTTCGCCGCCGCACTCGTCCCCGGCTGGCATACCACCATCTTCCCCCCGTACTTCGTCGCCGGCGCCATCTTCAGCGGCTTTGCCATGGTGCTCACCCTCGCCATTCCGCTACGCGCAATTTACGGCCTGCACAACCTGGTCACCATTCGCCACATCGACAACTGCGCAAAACTCATGCTCATTACCGGCCTGATCGTCGCCTATGGCTATGCCGCCGAGCTGTTCATGGGGTGGTACGGCGGGAGTCCTTTCGACTGGTTCATGGACTGGAACCGCATGACCGGCCCGTATGCCTGGTCGTGGTGGACGATCATGTTCTGCAATGTCCTCACGCCGCAGACACTGTGGTTTCGGCAGGTCCGCCAGAACGTCCCGACGATGTTTCTCATTTCGATCATCGTGCAGATCGGAATGTGGACCGAGCGATTTGTCATCGTCGTCACCAGCCTGCACCGCGATTTCATGCCCAGCGCCTGGGGACTGTATGAGCCGACCATCTGGGACTGGTCCACGCTGCTGGGAACGATGGGCTTCTTCCTGCTCTGCTTTTTCCTGTTTGTCAGACTGGTTCCGATGATCTCGATGGCGGAGGTCCGCGAGTTGGTGCACACCACCGACGGCGGCCGACACGAGCCGAAGGAATTCGCCCCGAAATATGCCCAGTGAAACCGAACAACCTCACTCTCCCGCGCACCGGCTGTATGGCATGGCCGCGTCGTTTGATTCTCCCGAGGCGATTGTCGCCGCCGCCGAGAAAATTCACGCCGCCGGGTATCGCCGAACCGAGGGATACACGCCCTACGCCGTCGAAGGCCTGTGCGAATCGCTCGGCTATCACCACACGGGCATTCCGCTGATGGTGTTCGTCGGCGGCATCGTGGGGGGGCTCGGCGGATACTTCATGCTCTGGTACGCCAACGTCGTCAGCTATCCCTGGAACATCGGCGGCAAACCTCCCAACAGTTGGCCCGCGTTCATTCCGATCACCTTCGAAATGACCATCCTCGGCGCCGCAACGCTGGCTCTGTTTGGCATGTTGATCCTCAACGGGCTCCCCTCGCCTTATCACCCAATGTTTCGCGCTTCCACTTTCGAACTGGCCAGCCAGACACGCTTCTTCGTCTGCATCGAGGCAACCGACGCGCAGTTTGACGTGGAACAAACGCGGGACTTTCTGCTGTCGCTTGAGCCGATCGCGGTGATGGAGGTGCCCTGGTGAGCGAGCAAGTGCCAGACACCAGCAAATTGGTTGGCCAGCAGCGCAATGTCGATCAGGCGTATCTGCTGCTGCTCACGATCGCGCTGACTTTCATCGGCGGCGGCGTCACGTTTCTCCTCGTGCTGCCAAGCTGGAAACCCACTGCGAACATGGAGCGCCAGCCGTATTACAAGCCATACACCGAGAGCGACATTTTCGCCGATGGCATGTCGGAGCGCCCCTGATCAGCGGCGTGGTGCCTCGGCCGGCCGATCAATCGCCCGGCATTCCTTATGTGCTGGTGCGCTCCGCCGGTCCGGCGCAATTCCCCGATCTGGCTTCGTCGCAGAACATCCCCATGAAGATCACCCGCGGTTTGCTGGAGCGCGGGGAGTTGCAGTACCGCGTCTATTGCTCGGTCTGTCATAGCACCGCCGGCGATGGCGACGGCATGATCGTCCGCCGCGGGTTTTACTCCCCGCCCAGCTACTACATTCCCCGCCTCGTCAACCAGTCGGACGCCTATTTCTACAACGTCATCACCAACGGATACGGAACCATGTTCAGCTACTCCGATCGCGTTGCTCCCGACGATCGCTGGGCGATCGTCGCCTACATCCGCGCGCTGCAACTGGCCGTGCATGAACATCCGGATCTGGAACGCCGGCTGCAAAAAGAACGGGGGATTCGGCCATGATCAAGAACGTCAACTTCCCTCCCTTTCCACGCGATCGCGTGCTGCGCTGGTCGGTGATGGTCGGGCTCGCGTGGATCGTCCTCGCCGCCATCGGCTGGATCTTTCAGTCGGAGAAATTCTACCAGGCATACCTGCTCGCCTGGCTCTTCTGGCTGGGTGTCGCCCTGGGCTCCATGGGCGTGGTGATGATGCACCATCTCATGGGCGGCTATTGGGGCTTCATGGTCCGCCGGCTCGGCGAGCACGCCGCCATGACGCTGCCGCTGCTGATCGTCCTCTTCCTCCCCATCCTCTTCGGGATGCACAGCCTCTTCATCTGGGACCGCCCCGATGCCCTTGCGCACGATGCGGTTCTCCGGCACGAGCAGCCTTATCTCAATGCAACCTTCTTCGTCTGCCGGGCAATTCTCTATGCCATTATCTGGCTGACGATGGCCTGGTATCTGCGCACCGCATCGCTGCGCCACGACCGCACTGGTGATCCTTCCACCGCTTTGCGCCTGCACAACGTCAGCGCAGGAGGAATGGTCGTTTATTTCATCACCATGAGCTTCGCCAGTGTCGACTGGCTCATGTCGCGCGATCCGCACTGGTTCTCCACCGTCTTCGGATTTGTCGTCATCACCGGGCAGGGCATTTCCGGCTTGTGCGTGCTGCTCGTCTTCTTCACGCTCATGATCAACACGCCTCCATTTCGCGAGCACGCGCGCGCGAATTACCTCAACGACCTGGGAAACATCCTCCTCACCTTCGTCATCTTCTGGGCCTACCTCTCGTTCGTTCAACTCCTGGTCATCTGGATGGGCAACAAGCAGGACGAAATCCCCTGGTACGTGGAGCGCCTCTCCAACGGATGGTGGTGGATCGGACTGATCCTCGTCGTCTTCCACTTCTTTGTTCCCTTCATCATTCTGCTGATGCGCCAGCTCAAGCGAAAAGTCCACGTCATGCTCGGCCTCTGCCTGGCACTGATCGTCTTGCGGCTGATCGATCTGTTCTGGCAGATCGGGCCATCCGGCGACAATCCTTATCCGAAAGTCTGGCATATCTTGAGCTGGATGGACTTTGTTTTCCCCATCGGCATGGGGGGACTGTGGCTGGCATTTTTCCTCTGGCTGGCCTCCGACCGGCCCCTGATGCCGGCCGGCGATCTGATTCCCGTCGGCCCCGCGCCCGAGGTCAATCCAAACCCTGAACGATGACGCGGTAACATGACACACGCCGACCAACAATCTCCTTCCCCCCAGGCGCTCCAGCAGGGCTATGAGCGCTCGGAGGTGAGCGTTCGCGGCCTGATGATTTTCCTGGTCATCTTCCTCGTCAGCGCGGTGGTGATTCACGCCGGCGTTTGGATTTTGGCGGAGTATTACCTGGCGCAGCCGCGCGCCGCCGACGTCGTGACCTCCGCAGCGACGCCGCCAGAGCGATTCCCGCCACCAAATTTGCAGCCCATCGAGAAGCATAATGAACTCCCCTGGCAGGATCTGGCGGACTTGCGCCGGGAGAAGGGACTGATCTTCGATGAGCTTGGCTGGACCACCGACCCAACCACGCGCCAGCCCAGAATCCCCGATGACATCGTCAACAAACTGGCGACGCAACGATCCATGAGCTCCGCTCTTCCCCCCTCCCCGGGTACTCCGGGGGAGGGTCGGGGTGGGGACTTGGCAGCGCAGGACAGCAAGGCCATCGCAGCACCGCCCCCGCCCCAGCCCTCCCCCGGAGTAACAGGGGAGGGGGACAATGGCTCCCCCGTTGGCGGGAATATCGCCTCGAAAAATAGCGGGCAAGGGGGTCAGCCATGAGACCCTTCGCTCTGCTTCTTCTCTGCCTCGTAGCATCCGGAGAAACCTCCTTTGCGCAGTTGCAAAGCGCACCAAATCTCTCGACACAAGACGAAGTGCGCCAGTCCTATCTCGAGCAACGCGTTGGCTCGCGCATCCCGCCGGACGCGGCCTTCATCGACGATCAGAACCGCCCGGTGCGCCTCTCAAACTACCTCGGAACAACCCCGGTTCTTCTCGTCCTCGGTTATTTCACCTGTCCCGATCTCTGCCCCATGGCATTCCTGCATCTGACCGAGGAGCTGAATGGAATCGCGCCGGTTGCCGCCCGCGATTTCCAGGTCGTCGTCATCAGCTTCGATCGCCGCGATACGCCCGCTCTTGCCGCGGGCCACAAAAAAACCTGCCTCCGCGCCTACAAATATCCTCACCAAGCTGACGGCTGGCACTTTCTCATCGGCGCAAGATTCGATCGACGCCGTCGCGCGAGCCGTCGGCTTCCACTACACGTTCGACCAGCGCCAGGGGAAATTCATTCATCCAACGGGCGTAATGGTGCTCACTCCGGATGGGAAATTCTCCCACAATTTCTTTGGCATCGACGCGGCTCCCGCAGACGTTGAATCCGCCATTCATGACGCCGCCGCCGGTCGCGTCTCGCAGGTCGATCAACCCAATCAGCAATATTGCGTCGATTACGATCCAACCCTCTCCATCCGCGGGCATCGCATCATTCGGATCCTACAGACCATTTGCATCAGCTTCGCGGCTCTCCTCTTTGGCTACATTGGCCTCAAGCTCACCCACGAGATCCGTGACTATCACAAGCGGGCAATCTCGCCTCCCGAAGCGCAGGGGGTGAGAGCACGAGCGTTGGGCTCTTCCCCCTCTCCCGGTACTCCGGAAGAGGGTTGGGGTGAGGGTGATTTCGACCGTACGAAGCGTCTCGAACCTGCAATCAATTCTCTGCGGGATATCAGCGCCTTCCTCCTCTCCAAATCACCCTCACCCCTGCCAGTACCGGGAGAGGGGGAAGCGCGCCCAGCAACGATCGCGCCCTCGCGGGAGGTGCGGTCATGACTGGTGTCCCCTTTGCTCCGCCGCAAGCTTCGACCTTCGCGCCGCAGGTCGATGCCCTGTTCCTCTTCGAACTGGCCGTTGCCGCGTTCTTCACGTTCCTGATCTTTACCTGCATCGTCTTCTTCTGCATCCGCTATCGCCGACGGTCCGACGATGAAATCCCGCCGAAGATGCCCAAGCATTACGGGCTGGAGGTGACGTGGACCATTGTCCCGTTCCTGCTGATGCTCGTCATGTATTTCTGGGCGCAGACCTCTACGTCAAAATGAAACGCCCCGCCGGGCAGGGCATCGAGATTCACGTCATTGGAAAACAATGGATGTGGAAGATCGAGCATCCCGAAGGTGTCCGCGAAATCGACGAGCTGCACATCCCCGTCGGCGTCCCGATCAAACTGGTCCTCGCGTCGCAGGACGTCATTCACGACTTTTTCATCCCCGCGTTCCGCATGAAGCAGGATGTGGTCCCCGGAAGCTATGTCACCGAATGGTGTCAGCCAACGCGGACCGGCACCTATCACCTCTTCTGTTCCCAATATTGCGGGGCCGGCCACTCCAATATGGTGGGAACGATTTATGTCATGACTCAGCCGGATTACCAGGCGTGGCTCGCCGGCGCTGTGCCGGCCGAGACTCCTGCCGCCGCCGGCAAGCAATTGTTCACCAGCCTGGGTTGCGTCCAGTGTCATGGTCAGCGCGCTCCCAGCCTCGCAGGCCTTTATGGCAGCAAGGTCAGCCTGCAGGACGGATCGACCATTACTGCCGATGAGGAATATCTGCGCGATTCGATCCTCAATCCCAGCAGCCAGATCGTCGCCGGTTACCCCGCGGTGATGCCCAGCTACCTGGGGCAGATCAGTGAAGAGCAACTGTACGAGCTGATCCAGTACATCAAGAGTCTCAAGCCGGTGCGCAACCTCCCGGCTGACCAGGTGAGCCAGCGGCCCGCGCCGGCGCTGGCAGCGCCTGCCACACGGCCGGCGCCGGGAGATCAGCCCGGCGCTGTGCCCAATTTCCCGCCGGCCGAGACTCCCTATCCGCCGCCACCGCCGCCGCCCACGGAAAGCAGATGACATGACTACCGCCGCCTACATTCCCGCTCCGGTGCGCAGAAAGCAGTTGAACTTTCTCAACCACGACTACCGCGTCCGCTCGTGGCTGCTGACCAAGGACCACAAGCGCATTGCGCTGCTCTACATGGTCTCCATCACGCTCTTCTTCGCCATCGGCGGAGTCGCCGCCACGCTCATCCGCCTGGAGCTGGTCTACCCGACCAACTGGATCGTCAAATCCGAGACCTACAACAAACTCTTCACCATGCACGGCGTGATCATGGTCTGGTTCTTCCTGATCCCGTCGATCCCCGCCGTGCTCGGCAACTTCCTCATGCCGCTCATGCTCGGCGCGCGCGACGTCGCGTTTCCAAAACTGAACCTCACCAGTTGGTACCTCTTCATCATCGGCGGCGCATTTACGCTCTTCGCCCTGATCTGGGGCGGCGTCGATACCGGATGGACGTTCTACACGCCCCTCTCCAGCAGCTTTTCCAACACGCACGTGGTGCTGGTCGTGATCGGAATCTTCATCGTCGGGTTCAGCACCATCCTCACCGGCCTGAATTTCATCGTCACCACCCACACCATGCGATGCCCGGGAATGACCTGGTTTCGCATGCCGCTGTTTGTCTGGGGAATCTATGCGACCAGCATCATCCAGGTCCTGGCGACTCCCGTTCTGGCGATGACGCTGGCGCTGGTGGGGATCGAACGCATCTGGCGCATCGGAATCTTCGACCCCGCCATCGGCGGCGATCCCCTGCTCTTCCAGCATCTCTTCTGGTTCTACTCCCATCCGGCCGTCTACATCATGATCCTGCCAGGCATGGCCGTGGAGAGCGAACTGATCACCTGCTTCTCGCGCAAGGCGCCGTTCGGATACATCTTCATCGCCTTCTCCAGCGTCGCCATCGCAATCCTGGGATTTCTCGTCTGGGCCCATCACATGTTCGTCGCCGGCATCTCCGTCTATAGCGGCATGGTCTTCTCCTTCCTCAGCATGGTGGTCGCCGTCCCCTCGGCCATCAAAGTGTTCAACTGGACCGCCACGCTCTACCGAGGCTCGATCTCCCTGCAAACTCCGATGCTCTACGCACTCGGTTTCATCGGCCTCTTCACCATGGGCGGACTCACCGGTGTCATGCTCGCAACCCTCGGCCTCGACGTTCACGTCCACGACACTTACTTCGTCATCGCCCATTTCCACTACATCATGGTCGGCGGCATGGTCATGACATACCTGGGCGGCGTCCATTTCTGGTGGCCCAAGATCACCGGCAAAATGTATGACGAATGGTGGGGAAAAGTCTCCGCCATCATCATCTTCATCGGATTCAATCTCACCTTCTTCCCGCAATTCATCCTCGGGTACATCGGCATGCCCCGGCGGTACCCCGTCTACCCGCCGGAGTTCCAGTTCTGGAACGATCTCAGCAGCGCAGGCGCTTCCATCCTCGCGGTTGGCTACGTGCTTCCCCTCATCTATCTGACGCTGTCGCTCCGCTACGGCAAGACCGCGGGCAACAACCCCTATCGCGCCACCGGCCTGGAATGGACCACCACCTCGCCGCCTCCGGAGCATAATTTCCACACCATCCCCGTCGTCACGCACGAGCCATACGCCTATTACCTCGAGCTTCAGGAAAGCCGCCAGGAGGAGCCCAGTGTCTAAGCCCGCCTATGTCGAGCAGCAGTACGAAGACATCGAGCAGCAGACGCATTCCGCGACGCTGGGCATGTGGCTCTTCCTCGCCACCGAAGTCCTCTTCTTCGGCGTGCTCTTCACGTCCTACACCGTCTATCGCACCCGCTGGCCCGACGCGTTTCGCCATGGCAGCGAAGATCTCAAACTCTGGATCGGCGGCATCAATACCGCCGTCCTGCTCACCAGCAGTCTGTTCATGGCGTTGGCCGTCCGCAGCGCCAAACAGGGAAACGATCGCGGCATCGTCCTCCACATCGGCCTGACCATCGTCTTCGCCCTGATTTTCCTGGGCTTCAAGGGGTTCGAATATTCCCTGGAGACACACGAGTGCCTGGTCCCCGGCATCAACTTCACCACCATCCCTCCCGACGAGGCTTCCAAACCCGCCAGCCAGCAGCACCCGCGCCCCCTCAGGAGCGGCTCTTCATGCTCTTCTATTTCATCATGACCGCGTTCCACGCCACCCACATGCTGGTCGGGATCAGCATCATGATCGTGCTCATCGTCCTCGCCAGACACGGCCACTTCTCCGCGGAATACCACAATCCGGTGGAAATCTTCGGCCTCTACTGGCACTTCGTAGATATCGTCTGGGTCTTTCTCTACCCGGCTCTGTACCTCCTGCGACAAGGATAAGGGGACACCATGGCCACACCAGCTCATTCGGTAAAACTTTACGTCACGATCTACGTGATCCTGCTCGTCCTGCTCGCCATCACCGTCGGCGTCTCCTACATCGACATCGGCCGCTACCCCAACAACGGCATAGCCGTCGCCATCGCCTGCGCAAAGGGCCTGCTGATCGTCCTCTTCTTCATGCACATGAAGAATGAAAGCTGGACCACCTGGTTTGTCGCCGGCGCCGGCATCCTCTGGCTCTGCATCATGCTTGTCCTCACGATGAACGACTACCTCACCCGCAATCACCCCGCCCAGTCGAGTCCGAAGGGCGAGCCAGTGTTCGTCTCGCCGCGGTAACCGCTCCGCAGTTCGCCTCTCCCCGCCCTTGCGGCGTCAATTCCGCTTGCGAATCCTCCGCCACTGCATGCCGCGCCGCCGGAGTCGCGCGAGTCAAGTTGAGAGGTTTTGACAGGTTTTGAGAGGTTCTGCGCCATGTTCCGCGGGAGCCTCGCCACTTTATGACGTTACATTTCCCGCTGTAACCTCATCGCCGCCTGATGCTGCGGGCACACTCCTGGGATTCACGCGGCGCACCCTCCAAGAGTGTGCCGCGCCGCCAGCAACCCGTTCCTCGCCCATCGGCCCTCTCTCCCCCTCTCCCGGTACTCCGGGAGAGGGCTGGGGTGAGGGTGATTTGGTCGTCGAACGGCGACCGACAAGCCGAACCCCTCCGTCGTCCCGCACCCCGGTCGTCGCGGCGACTGCCACCCGAAGTCCGCGACGGGCTCCCGGCGGATCGATGCGCGGAGCGCGGCTGAGCGGAAGAAACTGAAGAGGTCCGCTGTCGTGCAAGATCGCACGCCGAAGCCGGACGCCCTGCGCCGTTCCCGCGCGAGCCCACCGATCGCTTTACATCTCCGGAACAATGCAAGCGGCTGCACATCATCAAACCCGCTTCCCATGCAAAAAACGCGGCTTCGCTTTACATAACTTTACAAAACTTTACATTTTTGACCCCGGAGTAACTAACAAAAGATTGCTTGCACTGTGGCTGATGGCGGTACTATGCTGGCGTGTTTCACCCGTGGGAGGGAGAAAGACACTCTCCCCAGCAGCCGCTCGCCTCGCCCCATCTCCGGGTATCTCCGGGAGGCGCGTCATTCGAGGCCGAAGAGATCTAACCGCGGATGGCTCGGATAGCCCGGATGAGAAGCAAGATTGCAGGATGCCGGCAGTATAACCCGTGGCCGCACTCCACTTGGCTTCCGCTCGAAAAACCGCCGCCATGGAGCGGGCGCAGGACTGGCACTGGTCCAGCCTGGGCTGCCAAAAGGAGCTGGCCAGAAAGCTCCTCGACGATTGGCCAATCGACCGCCCGCGGAACTGGACGGCGCTGGTGAACGAGCCGATCGATCCGGCCGCGGTAAAACGGGTCGCACGGTCGCACTCAGCTTCGAGCGTGGCCGGCCGCCTCGGTGTCGATCCCTCGACCCCGAAAATGGCCGGCCGGATGTGGCTGCAGTACACTCTGAATCCGAGACGCGGCCGAAGGTGCCGGAACATGACAAATGAAAACGGTGGATGTCACCTTTACAGCTTTCCGCCCGCTTCACCCGCAAGGTGCCGGTCCAGAAGCAATTGGAGTTCGCGCAATTCGCCCGAGAGTTCGCTCATTTTCCGGAAATCAAGGTATCGTGCAGGCCGGGTACATTCCAGCGACGGGGCGGGGTCAAAATAAATTCCCGCAAGGTGACATTCGCTCAAAGCCGCGCACGCTTCATAGGTATCAGTCATTCCACCCGGCTCATCCTGGGTCAGGGCGATGGGATGGGGAGCGATTGGACAAACGGAATCTCGCGAGGGCGGGAGGTTCCGAACTGCTCCAAGACAACAACCTTCGGAGGCGGCCATGAGTGTCACAGTCATGGCACCAACTCTGTCGTTTTTGGTGCGCATGAAGAAGAAACCACAATGGCAAATCCGCAGCAGCCCGCCGCGCCTTGATTTCCAAACCCTTGTGCAACGCGAAATCGAAGCCTTCAGAGGACGCATTACGAAATTGCAACGACGATTCTTCTTGACTCCGAGTGGAATCCGGTTATTACTGCATTCGCGACGATGGTGTGGCACAAGTCAAATGGGAGGAATCCAATGACAGTTCAAGTCGCGCCCCGCCCGGTTTCTACGGCAAAGGTGATGAAGCGATACAACGATGCGTACCGCGTTGCCAAGGCGGTGATAGCTCTTGGCACGACGCTAAACGTCTTAGGCGCACTGGTCGCGCTGCTGCTTTTTGGGGGCGCCTTCCTTTATACCACCCAAGGCCACACTGTGGGATCGCATCCGGCGCATCGTTCGAACGGTGGCGGGGACGTTGCTGTTCAAATTGCCTCTTTCTTCGCGGCGTCCTTTGTGTGGCTGGTGTTCTACGTTTTCTCCGTCATCATTCGCGCCCAAGGGCAAATGCTCCGGGCATCGTTGGATGGGGCGGTGCACTCATCGCCATTTCTGAACGACGATGAAAGAGCGCAAGCGATGCGGGTCGACTGAATCCGGGAACTGCGCTGCTGGTGCCGTTTGATACGGAGGAAAATTATGCGAAGGCGAGAGCGTCTGGTCTCCGACGAATTTGGGGGAGGAGCTTTGTGCCGCGCGTCCTGCGAATTTCTTGAGCCCAGACGATTGTTCTCAGTTCAACTTGTAAGTGACATTTTCCCAGGCGGAACCTCATCGTCTCCCGCGAACCTGACAAACGTCAACGGCGGCCTATTTTTCACCGCCGAGGATGATTCCCACGGTGTTGAGCTCTGGAAGTCAGACGGTACCGCAGCGGGCACCGTCATGGTGAAGGACATCAATCCTGGCGTCGCAAGTTCGGGTCCGACCTCGCTCACGAACGTGAATGGAACCCTCTATTTCATTGCAAATGACGGCATCGAATCGGCCGTCTGGAAGAGCGATGGGACAGCGAATGGCACAGTTGCGGTTCCCGATACTTCGGGTGTGAACAGCTCGCTCGCGAATGACAACGGCGTGCTTGTTTTCGTGCATGGGGTCGAGCAGTACGGCGGAATTTACAACATCTGGAGGAGTGACGGAACCTCGGCTGGAACCTATCCGGTCGGCCAGGTTGGAAGCGTGGGCAACGATGGGGTGCCATTCGATTTTACGGCATTTGGCAATGATCTGTACTTTCTCGCCGACAGCATGAACGGCGACGAATACACTCGTCCGATGGCACTGTGGTCCACCGACGGGAATTCGCTGACCGACGTCTACGAGGACTATAGCTTTAATCATCTGGGTACGATCAACGGAAAGCTGATATTCACGAACGGCTTCCTCAACAGCAGTCAATTGTTCGAAAGCGACGGAACAATCGGCAGCGCAATTCCCATCAAGTCGTTCGGGTATACTCCCCCATCCGGGAGTGCGCATCCCGGCCCCTTCACGGTGGCCGGCACCAATGCGTTTTTCGAGGCAGACGACGGAGTTGATGGCCGCGAACTCTGGAAGACCGACGGCACTGCGGCGGGGACCCAGTTGGTAAAGGACATCGTCGGGGGGCCAGATGGTTCTAATCCGGCAGAACTGACGAACGTGAACGGCGAACTGTATTTCACCTTCGGCAACATCTACTTCGATAACACCTTCAGCGACCTCTGGAAAAGTGACGGGACGCTGGTCGGGACATCAGAGGTGCATTCGTTTTCAAGCATCGGAAGCCTTACCTCTGGCGGTGAAAGCTTAGTCTTCACCGCAAACGACCCTGGCAATGGGGACGGGCTCTGGACAAGCGACGGCACCACATACGGTACGACGCTTATTGGCAACGATGCCTCGTCCAATCAATCAAACCTGACCTACGTCGATAGGACTTTGTTCTTCAGTGCCGACGATGGCGTCCACGGGACCGAGCTTTGGGAAAATGCTGACAACGGTGGTGGAGGTGACAGCAGTCTATTTGTGGACTTCGACAACCTCGATGGCGAACCAGTTGCAGGGGCAACATCCGTTCGCTTCACGATGTTGCTCCTATCCCAGGCGCCGCTCGACAATTCGTCGATCGGCAACTCGTGCGTTCTGGTCACTGGCCCGAACGGATTCAGTCAATTCGCAACTCGCGTGACGTCCCAACTCTCGAATCGCATCGATTTTGCAATTACGCCTCCCGGCGGCACACTTGATGCCGCCGACAACGGACAGTACACGGTGATCATCGAGCCGAATACCATCAAAAATACAGCAGGCGTGTTTGCGGCAGCCGGAGCAGCTGGCGGCTTTGGTATTGATCTTTCCGCTGCGATCCCTCCGCCAGCGCCCGCACCGGTCACCGGCACGGTGATCGCTCCGCTGCCCGCCAATGTCACTGCTGGCAACAAGGGCAATCTGAAGGTGCGAATCAGCAACCAAAGCGGTGCTAATCTCTCCGGCCCGGCGACCGTGAGCCTCTTTCTCTCCGCCGATCAGACACTCGACGGAAGCGACGCGCAACTCGGCCCCGCCCGGAAGTTTTCCAAGCTGAAATCCGGACAAGGGACGACACTGCTCTTCGCCTTCAAGTATCCTGTACTTCCAACCGGCACCTACTACGTCCTCACGCGCGTCAATTCCTCGAAGGGTGAGAGCGTCGTTGCGTCAAGTCCGTTTGCGATCACCAAACCTTACGTAAACGACGTAATCGTGGCGATCACTCCGCAGACGGTCGTTCCGAATTTTGGTCAGCCCGGCTCCGCCAGCGTCATCGTGCAAAATACCGGAACGGCCCTCGACACGGGAGCGACTGGCATCGAGCTATTTCTCTCGACAGACCAGACGCTCGACGCGAGCGATACTATCGTTGCGACCGTGCCCGCGAAGCACCTGCATCTCAAACCCGGCGCTAAAAAGAAACTAATCGTTAAGTTGAAGTACCCGAACGTCTCAACCGCAAGGTATTTCCTGGTTTCGTCTCTCAGTCACAGCGGATAAGTCGATATCCTGAATTCTGACACGCCGGAACTGCGACTCTCGCTATCTTGATATGGCGTATCGCGAATCAGCTCGGCCGGCCAAGACCCGCGGGTGCGTCTACCGGCTCGATTTCATATCGACCACCAAGCACAAAGGACGCCACCATGGCCGCAGAAAAGAACAAGCAGCGTCGCAAACGAACGAACATGGGATGCGTCATCGAGGCGCTTCCAGGTCGCGTCCTCATGTCCAGCACCCAATTGCTGGCGAACCCGGGCTTTGAATCCGGCAGGGGAGAACTAAAGACTGCCATGGATGAATTGGGCGACAATGTTTAGTGCATAGACCTTCGGCTGCCGCGGTCGGCGGCAAAAACAGACTTTGCAATCAGGGTGGGGCATTGAGGTTTCAGCGGCCACTCTCTCCTTGCAACGGTCACGTCTCGCCATACTGGCACATCAGGGGAGTGACCCCACGCTGCCGTATCAGGCGTTGGTGACCCGAGAGAGCGTCAGGCTTTGCGCCTTGGTGACGATAGACGTTCTTTAGTTTCTCCTGGCCGGTCGAGCGTGGACGGGAGCGGATTGAACTGGTAAACCAGCCCCCGACTGACGCCGAGCGGGAGGCGATCGAAACCAGCGAACGACGTGGCCGGCCGCTGGGCAACGCCGGGTGGACGGCCAAGATGGCCCATGAGCTGGGTCTTGGCCATACCGTCCGCCGCGAGGGCCGCCCGAAGAAGATTCAGAAAGGTGGGAAAATGTGAGCGGTAAGCGCGGAATAACTAGCTGCGTCCCCGTTCCACTTCCTCAGCTATCGCCTCTGCGTGGCGTACAGGAAATACCTTCGCTTCGATCACGTCCTGGCGACGATCGTGGTGTCGCAGATCATCGTGATCCTGAGCGTTCCCGCTGTTCTTGTGCTTCTCGGCGTTCTCTGACCTTGACAATCACACCACCGTCTGCGTCACGCCAAGTTTCTTGAGCACTTCTTCCGGCGGCCCGTCGAACTTTTCCAATGCGACGTTGCCGACATATCCGATTGCTTTCCAACCCTCCGGCGTCGAGTAGTACGCCGCGGCGGAGATCGAGCGGAATTTCGCGAAGAACTGCGCGGCGTCGCGAAATTCGGGCTTGGCGGTTTCAACAAAGCAGATATCGTCGCAGATCGCATGCTGCTGCGTCGCGTCAAGTTTTGCAAAGCTGGTTTGAAACCGTTTGTTCGACTCTGCTTCGAGCCAGTCGAGGCCGGTCACGACGGGCCCGCGATCGTTCTGCTGATGTTCGTAGGGAGCGGAAATCCACTCGTCGAGCATATCGACGACACCGAGCTCGCTGGCGGCGGGGCCGAGGTCGTCCTTCGGCAATATGACGTCGGCAAGCGCGATTGCCGTCGCGCGCTGCGGCGCAGTCAACGTCAGCGGCCACAGATCACCGGGCTTGTAGGTCTTGAGCAGATTCGGATCGGTCCCGTATCCGATGCCCGCCGGTAGAGTTGTTGGATGTTCGCCGCCACGCGCTCCCGAAGGGGGGCGCAGGCTCGACGCAGCAACGGCCGCCAGAACCCATTGCATCGCCCGACGTCGGGAAATCGTGCGAGGCGCGGTTCCGTGGATAGTCAGGTCGATCAGCGTCTGCTCGTTTTTCACAGGTTTCCTTTCTTCGCCTCATCGATCAGGTGATCGCATGCCCGCCAGCTCAGCGCGAGGATCGTGAGCGTCGGATTCTTATCCGCGTTGGACGCGAATGGCGCGCCGTCACAGAGGAACAGGTTCTTCACGTCCCAGGTTTGGCTCCATTGATTGCAGACGGACTTTTTCGGATCGTCGCCAGTAATCGTCCCGCCGACTTCATGAATGATGAAACCGGGCCGCTTGATGCATTCATACCCTTCGCCGGCCGGCTTTCCGTCGACGCGGCCGCCCATCGATTCGATCAACGCCGCGAAGATTTTCTGCGAGTGCACGACCTGGTTCAGCTCATGCTCACTCCACTTCCAATGGAACCGCAGCACGGGGATGTCCCAGCGGTCCTTCACGTTCGGATCGGGCTCGGCATACGAATGCTCGTTGGGGATCATTTCCCCCCGGCAGTCGAAGAAGACAAACGAACCGAAATACCGGCGTGCGTCTTCCTTGAACTTCGTGCCATAACTTCCGCGTGCCAACTCCGCAGGCACTGGACTATCCGCGCCCGGCATCTGGCGCGACCCGCCAAATTCAATGTGGTACCCGCGCGCGAAGTTCAACTTGCCGGCCTTCTGCTCCTGATAGAGCCACCACGGCGCGTAGAAGTGCAGCCCGCCAGCTCCGTCTTCGTTGAACGGCGGCAGATTTTCCAACGTCGGGATCTGACCGGACATACCAGCGCCGGTCGTATCCATGATATATTTGCCGACCAGGCCGCTTGAATTCGCAACACCCGCCGGATTGCCGCTGCTCTTCGAGTTCAACAGGATGCGCAGCGTCTCGCATGAGCCGGCGGCGAGAATGACCGCCTTCCCCTTCACACGGCGTTCGTTTCCGGTCGTTCTGTCAATAAACAGCACACCGGTCGCTTTGCCGTCCTTGTTGACCAGTACCTCGCGGACGTGGGCGTTGGAGATCAGATCAAGATTTCCCGTCGCCAGCGCCGGCGGAAGATGCACTGTGGTCGACTGATAATTTGCCGCAACCGAGCAACCCCTGCCGCAACTGGTTGCCCAAAAGCAGGCCGAGCGATTGGCCATTGCCTCGCGGACGATCTTTTGCGCCCATTTGTTGCCCGGGTGGAGCTTCGCGGGCAGGTTTTTCCAATCGAGGTGCCGGGTAAGCACCGCGCGGTGCGCGGAGATAAACGGAACTCCCATCGCCTTGCCGTGCTTCTGCGTGAGAAGCTCCACCGCGCGTCCCTTTGGCGCCGGCAGCAACACGCCGTCGGGAGAATTCGGCGTGTTTTCCATCCCTTCGTTGGTCCCGTAGACGCCGATGAGCCGTTCGACCTTCGTGTAGTACGGCTCGACATCTTCGTAGCTCATCGGCCAGTCAAATCCGAGTCCATCGCGCGACTTGGGTTTGAAGTCGTACGGCCCATTGCGCAATGAGATACGTCCCCAGTGATTGGTCCGTCCTCCCATCATGCGCCCGCCACCATTTGAATTCTTCTTCCGGCCGGGTGTGCGCTGGTGTACGGCTCGCCGGGCACTTCCCACCCGCCGTCCACCGTCGCGTCGTAAAAGCCAAACGGCTTCCCCGGAATGGACGCGCCGCGCATCGGCGCCTGCCAGTTCGCCTGAAACATCGGCGTCTCTTTAACGGGGTCATAGCTGCGTCCCGCTTCCAGCATCACGCACTTGAAGCCGGCAAGCGTGAGCGTGTATGCCGCTTGTCCTCCGCCCGCGCCGGAGCCGACGATCACCACGTCATATTCGTCCTTAGCCTGATCTGGGGAAATCATGGGCATCCGATACCTCCAATGCGATCACTTGAAAAAAATTTAACCACGGATTACACGGATTACACGGATGAAATGCAATAAATTCCTTCTTATCCGTGCCATCAGTGTAATCCGTGGTTAAATTCTCTTTCCGGATCACGTCTTGCACATGATGAACAAATAATTAAACCCGCGAAGAAAAAAGTTCCCCTCCTCCGCGGCTTTGCGGTAGTTCCCCATTTCCAGCGTTTTGTTATGGCGCGTGACCGCGATGATGTCGACGGGCTCGAAGAGCTTTTGCATCCGCGCAAAAAGCTCAAAGCCGATGGCATAGAAACCTTTCCCTTTCACAAAAGAGTCGCTGACATACAGCGCCATGTGCCGATCCTTGCGAAGCACGCGATGGATTTCCGAGAGCACCTGTTCCATTGCGCGGTAATACTCCCCGCCAGCAGCATCCAACTTTCCGATGCACCGTGGATCGTCGCTGTATTCAATGTGCGTCGAGTACGGAGGATCGATGAAGACAAAGTCAGCCTTTTCGTTTTCCAGCGGGAGATTGCGGGCATCGACGCGGAAGATGTCTTTTCTGGAGGGCGCAATGTCGTAGCCAAGCGCGCGCCGACCCAGCTCGCGGGCGACGTCGAGCGTGGTGCCGCTGCCGGCGCAGGGGTCGATCACTAGGTCTTTGGGCTTGGTGTAGTGCTCCAGCAGGTTCCAGACAATATAGCTTGGTGTGGCACCGCGATAATTGGGATCGCCCTGCGTGCCCTGGCCATAGTGCTGCGAGGGATACTCCCACAGCGTCGTGGGTTGGAGCCGCAGCGGAGGTTTCTTGCTCTTCATTGCGGCCCGGCCAGCAGAACTTTCCCCATCGGTCCCTTGGCCAATCGCTCAAACGCGGCGGGAAGCTGATCGAATGGGAAAACATGATCGATCAGCGGGCGATCATCGCGCTTGGCGAGGGTTTCGACAATCTGCTTCCAGGCGGCCTGCCCATCGACTGGGCCATATGCGCCGACCGCGACGCCGCCCAAGCGAAGTCGGCGGAAAATCAGCGCGGCGCTGTTGAACTGCGGCACGGGCCCGGCGAGCCGGCCGACGATGCTCACCCGGCCATGATGGCCGAGCGTATCGATCATTTGCGGGAGCAATGCGCCGCCGATGTTGTCGATCGCCAGATCGACCCGGCGATCCTTCAGAAAGCCCGGGAGTTCCTTTCCCCATTGCGGGTCGGTCGGATTGAACACCGCCATGCCGCCAATCCGCTTGAGCTGTTCCTGCTTTTCGGCGCTGCGCGAGAGCGCGACGATGGTGTGTCCGCAAGCGGCGCCGAGTTGCACGCTTGCGACGCCAACGCCGCCCGACCGGGCGTTGTCGTTGTATCGCCGCAAGTATTTGGGATTCGGTCCGACGCTGGCCTCGCTCCTGAATTCAATGAGTGAATGGCCGCAAACAACACCAAAACCCAGCGCTGCCTCGCTTCGCTCGGCCGCAACCAAAACGAAGAGCCGCGAAGACGCGAAGACGCGAAGAGAGACGCGAAGGTAAGAAAATCAAAAATGCGGGATCGAAGCCCAGGGAATTGTGCCTTGGGGTTTCAGGTGCAATTGAATTGTCTTCCTTCGCGTTTGTCTTCGCGTCTTCGCGTCTTCGCGGCTCTTGATCTTTTGGCTGATCCCCTGCCCGGGAAAATTTGCGCAGCGCGCGAAGATCTCAATGGGTTGTGGCACAAAAGAGGGAAATAGATCATGCAATCGAAGACAATGGCGGTCGGGGTCGAGGAATGCGAACGGTGCCACGCGGCTGATGCCGCTGGAAAACACCACACCCCCCGGCGCGTGAAATTCATTCGCAAACCCGCTCTAATCTGCCCCCATGACCGAACTCGTTCCCGTCAGGCGGGCGCTGCTCTCTGTTTCCGACAAAACCGGCCTTGCCGGATTCGCGACGGCGCTGCATCGCGAGTTTGCCGTTGAACTCATCAGCACCGGCGGCACTGCCAGATTTCTTCGCGAGCACGAATTGCCGGTGACTGATGTCGCGGAGGTCACCGGTTTTCCCGAAATGATGGACGGCCGCGTGAAAACGCTTCATCCAGCCATCCACGGCGGACTTTTGGCGCTGCGCGATCACCCGGATCACGTTGCCGCGATGGAGCGGCATGGCATCCGCCCCATCGATCTGGTTTGCATCAACCTCTATCCGTTTGAGCAGACCGTCCGCAAAGCTGACGTCACCTTCGACGAAGCGATCGAGAACATTGACATCGGCGGCCCGAGCATGATCCGCTCTGCCGCGAAAAATCATCGCTTTGTCACGGTGGTCACTGATCCGGTTCGATACGAACGGATTCTGGAAGATCTGCGCGCTCACCGCGGCGCGTCGTCCGGCCGGCAGCGCCTCCGCCAGGCGCGCGACGCATTCGCGCACACGGCCGAATATGACTCGCTGATCGCGAATTTCCTGGCCAGCTCCGCTGGGATGGACAGCAGCGGAATCGTGTTGAATCTGCACAAGACCCTCGATCTCCGTTACGGCGAAAATCCGCACCAGAAGGCAACCCTCCTTGTCGGCAAGAAACCGACCGAGGCGTCCGTCGCGTTCGCCCGGCAGCTTCATGGCAAGGATCTCTCGTATATCAACCTGCTGGACGCCGACGGCGCGCTGAACGTCGTGAAGGAGTTTTCCGCGCCCGCCGCGTGCATCGTCAAACACGCGACGCCCTGCGGCTGCGCGAGTGCGGATACGCTGGCCGACGCCTTCCGCCGCGCATATGAGGGCGACCCGCTGGCCGCCTTTGGCGGAATCGTCGCGCTCAACCGACCGGTCGATCTGGCCGCTGCCGACGCGATCACGGCCATCAACAAGTTGCTCGAAGTCATCGTCGCCCCGTCGTTCGAGCAGGAAGCGCTCGATCAGCTCCGGGCACGATGGAAAAACGTTCGGCTGCTCGAGGTCGGCCCGCTGGGAACCTGCGACCCCGAGGAACTGCACATGCACAAGATCGTCGGCGGATATCTCATGCAGCAGCGCGACACGCTCGGACTCGACGAATCCTCGTGGATGGTCGCGTCAGAACGTAAGCCGACGGAGAAAGAGATGAGCGACCTGCGTTTCGCCTGGCTGGTTTGCAAACACGTCAAGAGCAACGCCATCGTGGTCGCGGGGGACAAGATGCTGCTCGGCGCCGGCGCGGGCCAGATGGATCGACCGTCGGCCGCCCGCCTTGCCGTGGTAAAAGCGGGGCCTCGCGCCAGGGCGCGGTCGCCGCGTCTGATGCGTTCTTTCCCTTTCCCGATGGCCCGCAGATTCTGCTGGACGCTGGAGTGACGGCCGTCATCCATCCCGGCGGTTCCCTGAAAGATCAGGAGACGATCGACTTGCTGAATCGCAATGGGGCGGCTCTGGTGCTGACCGGACAACGCCATTTCAAGCACTGATCCGGGACGTTTACCCTTCCTTATTCTTTAGCCGCCTTGCTTGCGAGGCGCGGCCGGTGCCGCAGCGGAAATGAAGGAACCCCGACCCGAGTCGTTCCCGCCACTTTGTCGGACCCCAACGGAGACCACGCAAGTTCTTCAAAAAGCGCAGTTTCCGCCCCGGGACCGGACTCGTCCCATAAACTCCGTGCCAAACGACGATCATTTTTGTTTCGCTCGGGTCGTTCATTCTGATAAACTGCATATGCTGATATAAGGGAGGCGGCATGCCGCCCGAGCCGTGTGCTGACTGTTCACGGTCTTGAAGGTGAAAGTTCGCTGCAATTGCAGCGAACTCTTTTGGCTTGAACACGTTTAATTCTTTGCCCAGATGCGAATTGCCGGCAGGTTTTCTTAATGGCTCCACGCCCTAGCTCAGCTTCTTCCCCGTCAGCGGGGGTGCCAGCGCTGGTCCCTCAGGGGAAGCACGCGGGAAAGCCCAATCTCCCTCTCACGCGCCCTTGCATGATCATCGGGGCGGCCAGCAAGTCGCACTTCAACCTGGTTTCTCCCACCGTCAGCAAGGTTCACGCCGCAATCGTGCAGACCGATGGCGGGGTCTACATCCGCGACCTGGCCAGCCGAACTCACGTATTGGTCAATGGAAAGCAGACGGCCGAAACGCTGCTGACCGACGGCGATTATGTGGCAATCGGCGCCTTCACCTTCCTGTTTCGCAATCGCGGAGGAAAATCGCTTTCGGTCCCAAAGGCAGCCCCCGACGCCAGCGTTTCGGTTGACGGCGAGCGAATTCCCATCCCCATCGAGGGGCGGAGCATTCTCATCGGCAGACGCGCAGGCTGCGATATTCATCTGGTTGAAGCCGCTGTCTCCAATTGCCATGCCCTGATCTTCGAACAGAATGGCGCTCACTGGATCCGCGACCTTCACTCGCGCACCGGAACGTTCGTCAACGATCGCCAGATCCACCAGGTGCAGATCGAGTTCGACGATGACATTCGCATCGGCGACACCCAAATGCGCTACGTGGCGGCGGTTTCGGCCAGCGCGCATATCGACGAATTGGAAGACCTGGTCGGCACCGCGAAACTCGCGAGCGACGATTCGGTTCATCGGCAATTGGAGCCGCTGGAAACCGAGGACTTCGAGCCCGAGCCGGTCAAAGCAAACCCCTCCAGGCTCGTCGCCGCTGCCGCGAACAGCCCGGCGGCGGCCCCGCCGGCCCGGATCGAGCGCCCCGCGGAGCCCGAGGAATACGATCTTGCGCCGTCCGCGCCGGTTTCGATGCCGCCGAGGACGACCAGAATTCAGCCAGCCGCGGCAGTGCCGATCCCCCTGGAGCCGTCGGAGCCGGAGTTGCCGCAGCACTTTGCCAGCGAGGCGGAGCTTGACGGCGGCTCACTCGAGCCGCTCCCCGCGGAAGCCGAGCTGGAGCCGGCCGATGTTTCCGACGACGACATTCCCCTGGCGATTCCCGTGGGGGATGCTGAGCCGCCGCTGGAAGTTTCGCATCTTGCCTGCGCGACTGACGAACTGGTCCCCGAGCCGTCGGACATCGCAGTTCCCGAAGGAGCCGATGTTTCGGGCACGGTCGCCTTCGACGCATCTCATGTTAGCGACGAAAGCTTTTCGCCGACGATCAGTTCGACGGGCGACTTCGCCGCCCCGGTCGAAGGGGAGTCATTGCTTCCAATCGAGCTGGAGCCGCAGTCGGCGGAAGTCGATTTCGACGATCTGATTGCCGATGAATTGCATCCCGAAGCTGCATCCGATTCGTTTGATCCTGACGCAATCGCTGCGGCCGCTTCCGAGGTCCATTCGCCGCTCGCTGAACCACCGGCCGAACACCTGGCGCACGTCGAAACTCCGGCTGAAACTGAAGCTGCGCCGCACGAAGCGCTCGAATTCGCTCCGCCGTCAGAGGAAGTGCATTTTGACGATCTCATCGCCGCCGATCTGCACCCCGAAGCGGCGTCGGAATTCGCCGCCTTTCCGATTGAAATCGAATCGCCCGGCGACGTTGCCGAACCGGTAACGGACGCGCCGGCCGAGTCTTCCGCGCACGCTGATGCTCCGCTTGAAGTGGAATCCGACTCGCACGCTCCACTGGAAGTCGCGGCATCGTCCGCGGAAGTCGATTTCGACCATCTGATCGCCGACGACCTTCATCTCGAAACGGCGTCTGAATCGGTCGCTTCTCCGCTAGAGCTCGAATCTCCGGGCGAAGCTGCCGAGCTGGTAGCGGAAGCGCCGGCCGAGTTCTCCGCGCACGTTGAGGTTCCGCTTGAAACGGAAGCCGGCGCGCACGCTTCGTTGGAAGTTGCGGCATCGTCCGCGGAAGTCGATTTTGACAATCTGATTGCCGACGACCTTCATCTCGAAACGGCGTTTGAATCGGTCGCTTCTCCGCTAGAGCTCGAATCTCCGGGCGAAGCTGCCGAGCTGGTAGCGGAAGGGCCGGCCGAGTCCTCCGCGCACGCTGAGGTTCCGCTTGAAGCGGAAGCCGACGCGCACGCTCCGTTGGAAGTTGCGGCGCCGTCAGCGGAAGCCAATGCTGAAGGTCAGATCGCCGACGAAATTCATCTCGAAACGGCCCGGGAATCAGCCGCTTCTCCGATTGAGCTCGAATCGCCCGGCGAAGCTGCCGAGCCGCAAGCGGAAGCGCCGGCCGAGTCCTCCGCGCATGTTGAGGCTCCGCTTGAAACGGAAGCCGACTCGCACACTCCGTTTGAAATCGCAGTGCCGTCAGCGGAAGTCGGTTCTGAAGATTTGGTCGTCGGCTTGCATTCCGAAGCGGCGTCGGAATCAGCCGCTTCTCCGATTGAGCTTGAAGCGCCCGACGAAGTTGCCGAACTGGCAGTCGAAGCGCCGGCCGACTCCTCCGCGCAAGCTGAGGTTCCGCTTGAAGCGGAAGCCGACTCGCACGCTCCGTTGGAAATTGCGGTGCCGTCAGCGGAAGTCAATTCTGACGGTCTGATTGCCGACGAATCGCATCCCGAGCCGGAGTCAGAATCAGCCGCTTCTCCGCTTGGGCTCGAAGCGCCCGGCGACGCTCCAGAACTGGTGGCCGAAGCTCCGTTCGAGTCCTCCGAGCACGTTGAGGTTCCGCTTGAAACGGAAGCCGACTCGCACGCTCCGTTGGAAGTTGCGGCATCGTCCGCCGAAGTCGATGCCGAGAGTCTGATTGCCGACGAAGTGCATTCCGACGCGGCGTCAGAATCAGCCGCTTCTCCGCTTGGGCTCGGAGCGCCGGGCGAAGCTGCAGAACTGGTAGTCGAAGCACCGTCCGAGTCTTCCGCGCACGTTGGAGTTCCGCTTGAAACGGAATCCGACTCGCACGCTCCATTGGAAGTCGCGGCGTCGTCCGCGGAAGTTGATTTTGACGATCTGATCGCCGCGGATTTGCATCCCGAAGCGGCATCGGAATCGGTTGATTCCGATGTCAACGTCGCAGCGTCTTCCGACGTCCATGAATCGCTCGCCGAAGAACAGGCCGAACGCGCCACGCATGCCGAAATTCCGGCTGCAAGCGAAGCCGAGTCTCGCGATACGCTCGAACTCGCTCCGCCGCCGAATGAAGTTCATTTCGACGATTCGATCGCCGCCGACTTGCATCCGGAAGCGGTGTCAGAATCGGCCGCTGCGCCGATTGAACTTGACGCATCTCACGACACTGCCGAACCGCTGCCGCAAGAGCCGGTGGAGTCTTCCGCACACGCTGGCATTGCGGGCGTTGATCCTGCGGCAGAAACGGAAGCCGAATCGGACGAAGCAGTCCAACCCGCATCGCTGACCGCGGAAGCTTATTCCGACGATCTGGTCGCCGGCGAAGTACATCCGGCAGCCGAATTAGAATTCGCCGTTTCTTCGGTTGAACTTGAAAGTTCGCACCAGGCTCCTGAGCCTGCGGACCAGGAGCCGGCCGAATCTTCCACGCGTGTTGACCTTGCGCCGGAAGCGGAAACCGAATCGGACGCGGTCGAACCTGCGGCATCGTCCGCCGAAGCCTATTCTGACGATCTGGTCGCCGCAGCGCATCCTCAACCGGATTCAGCATCGACCGATGCTTCCGTTGAACTCGAAGCCTCGCACCAAGCTCCTGAGCTTGCAGTTCAGGAGCCTGCTGCGCAGGAGATTCCTGGACCGGCGATGGAGGGACCCGCGGGGACATCGGCCGATGTCGCATTGCCGGCTGACGCGGCCGGCGAGGGATCCGCTGAGGAAAATCTTGAAACTGCTTTCCAGTCGCAGCCCGCAGACGCCGCGTTTGACGATTTGATTGCCGCCGAACTGCACCCGGGTGCGCCATCGGAAGCAACTGAATCACCGATCGAAGCGGCAAACGTGGAGGCTGGCGCGAGCGATGAGGGTGTCAGCGAGCAGGTGGTTGGGGATGCAGTTGCAGCCGAAGAAGAACTCGACTTGGGCCATCTCGCTGAAGTTGACGCGCAGCCGATCGATACTGACTTTGACGCCCTGATTGCCGAAGAATTGCATTCTGAAACGTCGGCTGAGGAGCGGACCCTTGCCGCACCGACCGCGATCGAACCTCCGCCTGCAGTCATTGACCAGACGGCCCCCGTTGAAGCGCTTGATAAAGAAGAGCCCGCGCTCCTGGAGCCGGAGCGCGATCTGTTTGCCGCTGAAGAAGATCACGCCGTGCCGACCGAGGCTCCCGCCGCGGATGTTGTTGGGCCGCCGCAGGAGCACGAGGATTCGATACCGGCCGCCCGCGCCGAAGCCTTTGGACCGAGCGGCGAATTCTCGATTTTTGACGAACGTTCCGGCCCGGAGACGGCCCCGCCGGCCAGTCGCGGAACGTCGGGGGCATCAACCTGGTCTGACACCGCGCTGGGCGATGAGGAAACTGTCCCCGATTCTGAAAACAAGCTCGAAGAAGCGGAGTTGCTCGAAACGGAACCCGCTGACGCCGCGGCGGTCGCTCCATTAAATGAGCATTCGCTATCGGCAGCAACGGACGCACATTCATCTTCGAATGGCGAGTCACCAACGGCGCATCCGCCCGCGGATCAGACGCTTGTCGCGCCGAACAATTCCGACGCGCCGGCTGCGCCGCCTCCGATCGCGTCGCCCAAGCCAAGTTTTCGCGATCGCTTCCGGGCGCTCCTCGGGCAAAAAAAGCCGGCAGATGCCACGACCCCGACAGACAATTCCGCCGATCCGTCGTCGCCGACGCTGGCGTCGCAGACAGACAGCCGCGAGGCGGCGATCGACGTCGCGCTTCCTGACCGGGACGCGACGCCCGCTTCGATATCCGCGCCACATCTCCTGGCAGCCTCTGAGACGGCAGGCGCCGGGCCCCAATCGGGCGAGGTAATCGAACCGACCGATCCGACGCCCGAGTCGGCCCAAACGCTCGCGGCGGAGTTGCCGCTCGCCGCCGATTCCGCCGGTCCATCCGAAGTGATCGAATCCGCCGCGATGACGGATTCGGTTTTCGCCCGCGCCGTTGATGAGTTCGCCGATCAGGGACCGGCGCCGATCGTCGAGACCGCTCAACCGATTTCAGACGCAGAAGCGGAGGAAATTCTTTCGGGTCATCCCGATGCAGCCGGGGTGCCAACAGTAATGACTCCCGATGCTCCGGCGGCGGGGGCCCAAGCGGATTCCTTGCCGCACGACAATGGCTCATCGTCCCTGCCACCTGTTGGCGATGCAGCCGCGGTCGTGAAGCCGACTGTCGTCACCAAATCCGCGGACGCGGCCGCGTTCGTGAAAACCATTGGCCCCAAGCGCACCGGCGGCCGATTCGGTTTCTGGCCGTTCGGACGCAAACGTGCCGGTGATGCCGCCCCGGCAATGCCCTCCGCTTTGGCGTCGGATGCCAACGAACTGGAGTCCGGTGTCGACATGACGCCATCGGCCCCGTTCATCTCAGTGACGCGGTCAAACGACGATTTAACTCCAGCCGACGCAAGCACGACACATTCCGAGTCGATCTCCGCAAACTCCGACGTCGGCGATTTTCTCGAAGTGATCGCTCCTGCGGATATGCTCGATTCGAGCGCCTCCCATGCCGAGCCTAATGACAGCGAATCGGAGGAGCTTGAGCCGATCAACATCGAGCTTTCAGAGGACGCATCATGGAACCGGCCGCAGGGGATCGACGGACTCGAGTTGGAACCGCATGCGGACAACGCGGCCGCGGTCGCTATTTCGGAGTCTTCGCCGGTTGAAATGGAACTGGACGATCTGGTCCAACAGGAATTGCCCGTCGACGAAGTGATTTCGGATTATCCCGCCGACGCGCCCGACTTGGAGCTTTCGGCCTCCGCACCTTTGGCACAGAGCGACGAACCGGTGTTGCACGTCGCCGCGCCTGCGTTGGAGTTTCCGCCACAGACCGCGTACGAATATGAGTCGTCTGAGACGCTCTACCCCGCGGTTGATCTCGATGCGGAGCTGACCACCCATCTCGCTGCGGCGCCAATGGAAGAGTTGGCGTTGAGCGAGCCGGCGCCGGTGGTGGTTGAGTCGTCGGCCAGCACGTTTCACTCCGCCGAGGAACCGGCACTTTCCGTTTCAGGGACGCCGCCGGTTGTGATCGAAGCCGCTCCAGGCGCATTTCATTCCACGGAGGAGATTCCGCTTTCAACGCCAGCGGATGGTTCCGGGCCGAGCGAGGCCGATTCGTTGCTGCAGGCGAGGCTCGCGGAAGTTGCTCAGCCGACGCCGCTGGAGCACCAGGCGGTTCCGGCGGCGATCGAACCGGACGCCAGCGCCTTTCACGCCCACGAAGAGATTCCATTGTCCGTTCCGCCCGTCACCGGCACGGAGGAGGGCTTTGCGCCAGCCGGGCAGGTCTCCGTTGCCCTGCCTCCGGTTGATGAGATGATCTTCGCGGCGCTCCCGGCGGAGAAGATCGAGTTCGCGTCGGAGTCGGTCACTTCCGCGGAAATCGTCGCCGAGCATTCGGTCGTCGAGCCGTTCGCGTTGAATGACGAAACCGATTCGGGCGGCGCGCCATCGCTCGGCGCGAAAACGGTGATCGATACGCTCTCCTCCGACGATCTCCCGTTTCTGGATCTGGTTGCAACCGACGCTCCGGCGCTGGCCGTGAATGAGGCCGACCTCGCCTCCGTCGCGGCCGCGACGCGCGAAATTCTCGCCGATGCAACTCCGCCGCCGGCTCCGCGCCCGCCCAAGCCAGTGTTGCCGACGCCGATCGTTGACGATTTCGAATTGCCGCCTCCGCCGGTGGACGAAGAATTCGCCGCGCAGATCGCGTTGTCTGCGCCGACGGCGGCGCCAGCCGAACCTGAATTTACCGCACTTTCCGACGACTCGCTGCTGCTGGCATCGACCGAAGAGTTGCCGTCATCCGACCTCGCTCTGGGCGACCTGCCGGCCGATACCTGGGGAACAGCCCCGGCGGGGTTGTCCGAGGATTCGCTTTCCCTCGGGGACGCGTTTGCAAGGGAGGCGCCGGATGATTCGCTCACGCTCCTGCCGCGTCCGTCGCAAGAAGAATCGATCTTCGACCAGCCGCGAGACGATGCCGACTTTTCGCTCCACGCGCCCGATCCGGCGTCAGGGCCTGCAGAACCTGTCGTCGCGCACGTGCCAATTGCCGCTGATTTGCCGCCCGAGAATTTCGACCTCGCACAGACGCCCCCTCCAGCGCCGGTTCACCTGGAACCGACCTGCGTGACAGATGCGCTGCCCGAAGCGTTAGAGCCGCCGCCCGAGCCCTCGGGCGACGCAGCGATGCTCTTTGAGCCGTCGGCAGGCGGAGATTCGCCGCCAGACGCGCCGCAAGCCGCGGCAAAGCCGTCGGCGGAGGAATCGGTCCTCTTTGAGCCGCCGGTGGTTGATATTGCCGCCGCGGCGCCGCTGCCGCCGTCCGCGCCAGGCGCCGTGGTCGATCCGTTCTTCGGAATGGGGCGCGACCTGGGCACCTTCCTTGGCGGGATGCCGCTGGATTTGTCTCGTCCAGCGCCGCCGATGACCAGCTTGTTTGCGCCTCCCCAACTCGCCGTGAATCCCCTGGTTGCTGCTCCCGAGGTCGCCGCTGACATCGTGGTCGCTCTGCCGGGGGATGGCGACGTTGCGAACGTCAATGATGAGTCGGAGGAATCGCTGGGGTACCACCTCTCCAAGATGAATGCGGACGAACCGCCGCAGGAACTATTTGAAGCAACTCCCGATTTCCTGGACGCGCTGCCCGATTCGATGGGGCATATCAGCGATGTGGTGGAAGTGCTGGGCGAGCATCCGCATCGGCCCGCGCACGAGCCGCCCGCGGCCGATCCGGTGCCTCCGGAGCAATCGCCGCAACAGCTCTTCTCGATTTCCGATTCTGGCGCGACACCTCCATCCGAGACCGCGCCGCGGAAGCCGGCAACTCACATGCCGCCGCGCCCCCGGATGGGGAATCGCTCGCTGTCGGCCAGTCCGTTTGCCTTCGGGTCGCAGCCCGGCGCGGACGTGGCAATTCCGCCGTTTGGGGGCGGCTCGCTTGCCTCGGGACAGATCACGACGCAATTTGACGGCCTGACGATACCCCGGCCGCGCGAAGTGGAAGTGTTCGGCCAAGCCAAAGCGAAGGGGGAAACGTTTGTCCCGCCTTCCGATCCCGGCCGCCGCGGCGCGAGCATGCTGACCACCCTGGCCGCGTCGCCGCCCGATGCGCCGGCCGCGCGGGTGCGATCGGATGCTGAGATTCCGCGGCGTCCCCGCGGCGTGGGCGTCCCGCCGCTGGATCGACGCGGGCCGCTTCCGCCGGACAGCACGCCGCCAGCCCCGGCCGCGGCTGCGGCTGCGCCGCGCCGTTCGGGGCCCTCTCCGCAATTTGACGGCCTGCCTCCGGTCCCTCCGCCGGCCCCCACGAATCTGCATCTGCGAATCGTGCTGCCGATCATCCTGGCCCTGGCGCTGGCAACCGCGGCGGGCATCTGGTTCTTCTATCACGTCAGCGGGACGGCCGAAGGACGGCTTCGATTCAACAATCTGGAAAATCTGCTCCCTTCGGACAAGCGCGGCTTCGAGCTGGCCGAGCAGCAGTTGCTGCGAAATGCAGACCTTCGCCAGTTTGCGCGCCAGTTGTTTACTTCCCAGAACCCGGGGAAGGAAGAAGGTTTTCTCTCGACCGGGTCATCGGCGCCGGCGCAGGTCGCCGACAACCGCACGTATGACAATCTGGTGTCGGGGGCCGCATTTGCTCCCAATACCAACCAATTTGTTCTGACCGTGAACGGCAGGGATCCTCAGACCGACGCACGCAGGCTTGCGGCGCTCATCGGTGCTCTCTATCGGGAGAATCAGCGGCTTGCCGACGACTCGGCCAGCGCCCGCCTCGCTTATCTCAAATCGCGCGACGCGGTCGAGGCGATCACCGCGGAGATCAATCGGCTCGCCCCGGCGCTGCAGGAAGAGCAATTCGCCGGCGCGGAGCTTGATTCCGCTCAGCAGACGCTCGCCCAGAACAAGGCGAAAAGCGCCGCGCTGCGGCAGGCCTGGAACGATGCGGCGCAGAAGCTGCACCTGGCACAAGCCGAAGTGGATCGCCTGGATGTGGCGGTTCCAGCTCCGGGGAGCGCCGATGCCGGCGCGCCTGCGCACGCGGTCAATGCGGACGCCGATCCGCAGGTGAAGGAGCTGTCAACGCAACTGGCCGCGGCAACGCAAAGCCTCACCGAGACGCGCGTGACGCATTCCACCGCCGCCGACAAGGCAAACAAGGCGCTGGATCAGGCGCTGGCGGATTTCCGGTCGCGCATCGACCAGGCGCAGGGGTCGCTCAAGGATGGTTCGCAGCTCAGTGCGTATCTCATCGCCGCCCAGCAGGCTCAGGACACCATCCGCCAGCTCAATGCGGATCTGGTCGAACGGCAAAAAGCGGAGCAGCAGCGCCTCGCGGATTTGCGCCGCGTGCTGGCCGAGAAGCAGGAAACGCGTCTCAAGGCAGTCTGGGCCGCCGACACCCAGTTGCAGGAGATGGAGCAGGATCTTTCCGTTGCCGAGCATCGCTACAACGCGGCGGTCGGAAGCGGATTGGATGCCGACGCGGCGGCGCTGAAGAGCGAAGCGGAGTCGATTAAAAACAAGATGGACGCCCGGCGCGATCTGATCGGGACCGGCGACATCTACGCCGACGAAGTGAAGTCGATGCAGCAGTTCATCGATGACAATCTGAAGGAAATGGAAAAGGAGCGCGTCCAGACCGACTCACGGATGGGCGAGATGCTCAAGGCGCTGTCGGCCGCCGCCCCGCAGGTGGAGAAGCTGCCCGCCGATCAGCAGGCGCTTGAGGAATCATTGAAGAAACAGCTCGATGAAATCAACAGCGCGCGCCAGGCGCAGGCCCAGGCAGTTGCCGCCGCCGATCCCCAGGCGGACGCGGCAGCCAGGAAGCTGGAGGGATCGATCACCGAATTGCAGGCGAAGATCGACGCCCGGCGCAAGCAGCTCGCCGAAGACAGTCATAAGCAACTGACCGCGCAACAGGCACAGGACCGCGCCGCCGCTCTGGAAAAGGCCAAGGCCGCCCTCACCGCCGCCCAGATGGAGGAGGCCGATGCCCTGGCATCGGTGCGGACCAACACGGAGCAGACCGACGCCGCCTACTCGGCCGTCGAGGGGCTCCGCGCCAAGGCGGCGAACCTCACCGCCGACACCGCCCGTCTCTCCGAGTTGCAGGCCCAGCTTCCCGACCAGAAATCGAAGAGCGAGGCCCTTCTTGCCGCCTGGCAACGCATTCCGGTTCCTGAAGCCCCCGGTCCAGACAGCGCGTCGGCCACGCTCGTCGACGATCCGCGGCTGCAGTGGATTCTCCTGTCGATGCTCGGCTACGCGATGCTCACGGCGGGGATGCTTGCCGCGTGGGGCGTTTCGCATCGCCGCCATCACCTTCTGCTCACCCAGCCGGGCGAACCATCAAACGCGGACGAAGGCTTCGCACTCTCCGACCATGCCGATACCCTCGAACCGCGCGGCGCCGCGGCAACGCACGGCAGCGACGAATCGTGATCGATCAGTCGACCGCTCATGCAGATTTTCCCGCATTCCCGTTCCCAGCCTGGACCACCGGCGTCAGAAACAATTGCCCCACGCGCTTTTGCTGAACCGAAAGCACCTTGGCCGTGTAGTTGCCGATCGGGACGACATCGCCGGCGCGCGGCCAGCGATTCAGTTGCTGGACGACGTAGCCTCCCACGGTGTCGATATCGTCCGCCTCGAGATCCGGCAGATTGAGACGGTCGCGCAGATCGTGCAGCGGATAAATTCCGCTCACCTTGAAACCGCCGGCTTCGGCAATGAAGTCGGTTCGTTTTTCCGGATCGAATTCATCTTCAATCTCCCCGACGATTTCCTCCAGAACGTCTTCGAGCGTGACGACGCCGACCGTCGATCCATATTCGTCGACCACCACCGCCAGGTGCACGCGGCTGGTCTGAAACTGCCGGAGCACCTTCGGCACCGGCGTCAGCTCGGGCACGAACAGGACTTCGCGAAGGATCTCGCGGAGGTTGATCTCCCCCGAGCCGATCACGTGCACCTGCGAGCCCGGTTTCCCGTCGGCAATCGCGATCGCTTCGCCCTCAGGCGTCTTCTCATCGGTGAATCGCAGCTTTCCCGCGACAAGCTTGAGATGCGCGAACAGATCCTTGATGTGAATCAGCCCGATGACATGGTCGAGATCCCCGTTGCACACCGGAAGGCGCGTGAACGCGGATTTCTGCACGGTGCGGAGCAGCTCGCCGATGGGCTGATCGATCTTCAGGAAATCGACGTGCGTGCGCGGCACCATGATCTGGCGCACTTTGAGGTCCTCAAACGCAAATGCACTGGCAAGAAGCGACCCGCGCAATTTTGGAATCACGCCCTTGGCCACCGCCTGAAAGAGCAGCGCCTTGAGCTCTTCCTCGGTGTGGGGAAGCGTTCCGTGCGCCCCGATGCGCGTTGGAACGCCCGTCAGGCGAAGCACGGCGTTGGTGACCGCGTTGAGCAGCCAGATGACCGGAAAAAACAGGTAGGTGAAAATGATCAGCGGCGCCGCGACGAGCGGCAGCACGCGATCGCTAAATTGAATGGCCCAGTTCTTCGGCGCCTGCTCGCCGATCACGATATGCATCGCGGTGCTGATTCCCATTGCCGCCGTCAGCGAAATGGCAAACAGATCGTGCGCCGGCACGTGCACGCGGTTCAGCAGCGGATCGAGCAATCCGGCAATCAGCGGCTCGGTGACCGCCCCCAGCCCCAGGCTCGCCAGCGTGACCCCCAACTGACAGCTCGAGAGATACAGATCGAGCCGTTCCTTCACGTGCCGCGAGAGCTGGGCCAGCACGCTTTGATCGGCATTGGTTTCAATATGAGAAGCCCGCGCCCCGACCGCGGCAAACTCTGCCGCGACGAAAAAGCCGTTGATCGCGACCAGCCCCAGCGTCGCGAGGATTTTCCAGATCGTCTCCACCGCCGTGAATTATGCACGATCGGAGGTAGGTTTTCAGTTTTATCGAAAACTGCTTTCTCAGCTTCCGACTTTGACGGACGCCGCCGGGTCGGTTTCTTCGACAGTTTTGGAAGTGTCTACCGTGATCGCGCCATTCGCATCGGCACTGATGGCATAGTGAACCAGAGGCTTCTTCGCCGGACCCATTTTGCCGTTCGGCTTTTTCGCTGGCTTGCCGTCGAGGTCGAATCGGCTGCTGTGTTTCGGACAGAAAAGCTGGTTGTCCTTGGTCTTGATGACAAACAGCTTGTGCGTGCAGAGCGCGGTCATTGCGTACAGCTTGCCGTCCTGACGCACCAGGATGATCTGCTTGCTCTTGCTCAGCGCGTCGTACGGGCCGTCCTTGGGGTAGTCGGTGAGATTCCCCGCGGCGACCGGGCCTTTCGGAAGCGGCTTGGGCGGCGGAGCATCATCATCGTCGTCGTCATCGTCCGCACGCACCATCGGGCACAAAGCACAGGCGCACGTCGCCGCCGCGGCAGCGGCCAGGAAATTTCGGCGATTGATCTCGTCCGGCATACTCTTCCGTCCTCTCTGCAAAAAAATACGATCGTTACTGGATCTCATACCCGTGACCGTGAGTTTCGTGAACATCACGAGGCATCATTTTCGCTGGCGGTATTCACGGCGTCAAATCGAGGCGATTTTCAAAAGACTGACGCCAATTGCACCCGAATTTCCAGAAGCGCGATGACGAGGGGCACGCAGGTTAGGGCGACCGACCACTCGGCCAGCCGCTTTCCTCCCACCGGCGAGCGACGGCCGATGACTTCGCATAAGCAGATAATGAACACCACCAGCACGAACTTAAAGCCGACGAGGCCGACCAAGCCAAAGCGCCGCAAAGCGAACCTGGCCAATCCATTTGCTTCGCGCCCGCCATACGCAAGCACGACCCACGTGAGCATGACGTCCAGCGAAGAAACAAGGACGAACCAGACGTAAGCGTTCTGATAGAGTAACGGTTCGCGGAGGAACTTCATGATTCCAGAGGCGCCTTATGGCCGGTTCACCAGGCTGAGTGTGCTGCGCGCTCGCTTGCGAAGCAAGCCGCTGCTCGCAATGGCGCTGACGTTGAGCTGCATCTTCGGCGCCGCTCCCGCGCGGAGCCGGGCATCTCGAACGCGACCAGGTCGATCCGCACTGGTTCGCGCACAACACCCGCTTCTGGTACCGCGTCGATCTCTTCGACGGCCGGCGGGAGTTCATTCTGGTCGATCCCGACGCAGCAACCCGGCAGCCCGCCTTCGATCATTCGCGCGTCGCGGCCAAACTGTCCGGGCTGATGAACAGAGCAATTGCCGCCGACCGGCTTCCGGTCGAGGCGCTCGATTTCGAATCAGATCCTGGGTCGATCATTCTGCAAGGACGCGAGCAGGGGTGGGAACTGAATCTGACGACCGATACGCTCCGCGCCGCGCGGATGCGGCTGTTCAGGAGCCCTCGTTGCCGTCGTCGGGCGATCCGCGGCCCAGCGTGGACAGCGGCACGGCGACCCAGATCAATTTCGAAAATCAAACCAACGGCGTCGTCGAGATCTTCTGGATCGATACCGATGGACAGCGCCATCCATATCAAACGCTCAAGCCGGGCGATCGGTTCGAGCAGCCGACGTACGTCGGCCATGTCTGGCTCGTTACGGATCAGGCCGGGAAGACGCTGGGCGTATATCAGGCGGTGAAGCAGCGCGCGAGTGCGATCATCGGCGCCAATCGCCCCGGCCAGCGTCGACGCAGAGCGCCCTGAGGCGCGACCGCGCCATTCCGCAAAGCCGCGCGCGCTCCAGCGCCGGCCCCGCTTCGCCAGACGGAAATTGGCTCATCATCGCGCGGGAGGGCAATCTCTTCTTGCAGAGCAACGGGGACGGCAAGCAGACGCGGTTGAGCCAGGACGGGACGCCGTCGGACGGTTATGAGGCCGGGCGCGTCTGGTGGTCGCCCGACTCGAAAAACGTCGCGGCGATGCGCGTGCAGCAGGGCGAGGATCATCCGATCTATATGGTGGAATCGTCGCCATCCGATCAGATCCAGCCGAGGCTGCGGACGCTGAATTATCTCAAGCCCGGCGATCGGATCGATCATCCGCGCCCGCAATTGTTTCACATCGAAACTGGCGAGCAGGTTGCGCTCAAGAATGATCTGTTTAACAATCCCTGGAGCATCGAAGACGTACGCTGGTCGCAAGATTCGTCACGTTTCACGTTCGTTTACAACCAGCGAGGGCATCAGGCACTGAGAGTCGTTGCGATCGACGCGGCAACCGGGAATGCGCGGGCCATCGTCGACGAACGCAGCGACACGTTCATCGATTACTCCGGCAAATATTTCTGCCAGTGGATCGGGGACAATGAATTGATCTGGATGTCGGAGCGCGACGGATGGAATCATCTCTGGCTGTATGACGCTCAGACCGGCCGCGTCACAAATCAGATCACGAAGGGGCCCTGGGTCGTGCAGGACGTCATCAGCGTGGACCCGAATCAACGTCAAGTTCTATTCAAGGCCGGGGGAATTCGACCCGGCGAAGACCCGTATTACACCGACGTCTGCCGGGTGAACTTCGATGGCAGCAATCTGACCGTTCTGACAGATGGTGATGGCACCCACGAGATCGCCTGGTCGCCCGACAGGAAATATCTGTTCGACAAATGGTCGCGTGTCGATCAACCGCCGGTGACCGAGCTTCGCCGCGCCGAAGCTGGCCGATTGGTCTGCAAGCTCGAGACGGCGAACGTGATCAACGCCGATCGGTTTCCCAAACGCTTCGTCGCCAAGGGACGCGACGGCACGACCGACATCTATGGAATCATCATCTTCCCCCGCAACTTCGACCCTGCGAAACAATATCCCGTGGTGGAAGACATCTACGCCGGTCCCCAGTCCTTCTACGTCCCCAAATCGTTCCAGCCTGGGTATGGTGCGCGACAGGCGATCGCCGATCGCGGGGGGATCGTCGTGCAAATCGACGGCATGGGAACCTCAGGCCGCTCGAAGCAATTTCATGATGTCTGCTGGAAAAATCTGCGCGACGCCGGGTTCCCGGATCGCATCGCGTGGATCACCGCCGCCGCGAAGAAGTATCCGCAGATGGACCTCACGCGCGTCGGAATTTACGGCGGTTCCGCCGGCGGGCAAAACGCGATGGCCGCGCTGCTCTGGCACAATGACTTCTACAAAGTCGCCGTCGCCGACTGCGGCTGCCACGACAACCGCATGGACAAAATCTGGTGGAACGAGCAATGGATGGGCTGGCCCGTGGGGCCGCAGTACGCGGAGAATTCCAACGTCGTCAACGCCCATCTGCTGCAAGGCAAGCTGCTGCTGATGGTCGGAGAAATGGACGACAACGTGGACCCGTCATCGACCATGCAGGTCGTCAACGCGCTGGAAAAGGCGAACAAGGATTTTGAATTGGTCGTCGTCACCGGCGCGCATCACGGATCGGCGGAGACGCCCTACGGTTCAAAACGCCGGATGGAGTTTCTGGTGAACAATCTTATCGGCAGCGGCGCCAACCCGACCGCAGGCAAATAAATCGAAGAGCCGCGAAGACGCGAAGGCGCGAAGACAGAAGCGAAGGTAAGAAAAATGCAGGGCGGAAAGCCCAAAGAATTTTGCCTTCGGTTTTATGCGCAATTGAATTGTCTTCCTTCGCGTTTGTCTTCGCTGCTTCGCGCCTTCGCGGCTCTTTATTCGTTTTGTGCTTTTCGATTCGACATTCGGATTTCGGAATTCGGATTTCGTTTCCTATCCCATGTGATAGAAAAACTTCTCCTCGACGACCTTGTCATTCTTGACGGTGTACAGAGCGGCTTCGTCGATCGTCATCCGCTTGCCCGCCATTGGGCCGGTCTTCGGGGTGATGTCGTATTTGAAGCATACGATGAATTGATCCCCATGCGGCCAAGGCCCGACGACCTCGCCGCCGTGGATTTCGTGGTTCGCGTACCACCACTCGTTCTTTCCCTTCACGGCGGCAATCCCTTCCATCTTCAACGGCTTGCCCGGGGGGCCTTGCGCCTCGGTGCTCACGATGTCGGGACTGTAGAGCGTGTCGATCGCTTCCTTGGTCTTGCCGGCTTTGCAGAGTTCGACGAGTTTCTTTCCGATATCGAATGCGGTGGGCATAGGTTGTTCCTTTGGTCTGCTCCATGGATGTTGCGCTTGAGATGATAGCACTCAAGCATGCCGCCGGCGCACTCGAAAATTTCGCGACGAATGCAGCCGCGGTCAAAAAAAGATGGGATTCGAATATTTCGTTTGTTTCTTTTGTTTTGTTTGCCCGGTACGCCTAAAATAGGACTGTCAGGAGTCAGAGAGATGTCCGCAACAAAAGTCCGCGACCGGATGGCGCCAACGGCAGCAGAGTCCCAACTGGCGAGCGAGTCCGGTCGGCGGCTTGCGCGGTACACACAGCGGAATTTGAAATTGCAAATTGCCGGAAAGCACGGGGAGGCAATCACGCTTCCCGCGCCCGCTGTGCGCTTGCTGGTGCGGGTGCTTTCGGAAATGGCTGCCGGCAACGCGGTGACGCTTCTCCCGGTACACGCGGAACTGACGACGCAGCAGGCCGCCGAGGCGCTGGGCGTCTCCCGCCCGTTTCTGGTCAAACTGTTGGATGAAGGCGCCCTCCCATCACGCAAGGTGGGTACACATCGCCGCGTGCTCTTGAGCGATTTGATGGACTACAGGCAAAAAACGGACCGGCTGCGCCTCGAGGCGCTCGATGACCTGGCGGCTCAGGCCCAGGAACTCAAGATGGGCTATTAGAGGGGGACCGCTTCAATGGCCGCTTTTACGGCCCTTTATGATGCTTGCGTACTCTATCCCGCTCCGCTGCGCGACTTGCTGATGCACCTGGCGATGACTGACCTTTTTCGCGCGCGTTGGACGGATCAGATTCATGATGAATGGATTCGCAGCGTCTTGGCAAACCGGCCCGACCTGAGGGCCGAGCAACTTGCCCGTACGCGAAAGCTGATGAATGCTCACGTTCTGGACAGTCTCGTCACCGGATACGAAAATCTCATAAGCGATTTGACGTTACCCGATGCGAACGACCGGCACGTATTGGCTGCTGCCGTCCACTGCGGTGCCGACGTTATTGTGACATTCAACCTCGACGATTTTCCGAAGCATGTGCTCGATCCGCTCGGAATCGAGGCACTGCACCCCGACCTTTTCGTCAGCCGTCTGGTCGAACTAGACAGTCTCGCCGTGTGCGCAGCCGCGCGCCGTCATCGTCAAAGCTTGAAAAATCCCCAGAAGACAGTGGGTGAATTCCTGGAGAGCCTTGCCCAACAGCAGCTTGCGCAGACCGTCATCCGGCTCAAGGAATTTGCGGCGATCCTGTGACCAGTCCGTTCAACGAAGGAATCGGCAATCGCCGTGGTCGTGCTGGCCGTTGTGATTCGATGTAAGGCAAGATCCGTTTCACAGGCGCGGACTTTGGACGCGGAGCTCGCCGAGTCGCTCGACGAACACCCGCTATGGGATCAGGCGGAGTTCTGGAGGTGGAATTGAAAGGTGCGGGTTCATTTTCGCGGTAGCTCTGTCGCGATTCGCGGATTGTTTTGAAATCTTTGCGAGACTTCCGCATATTGCGTGCTGAGCGCACGGCCCTCCGGGCGCGCCGCTGAACGGGTTGACGCTATTCAGAGAACCCATGGTTATTGCGTACCATGCGATCATTACCGCGTACGGATTCTGGTTGTCCAATGATCCACGTGGTTCGGGCTCGGACTACGTCCGCCGCCCGGAGTTGTTGCAATTTGGACGAGCGACACAGGTACAGGTGCGGCATTCGGTGGCTGGCGCGCCGCTCACGCGCGAACAACGTGCGACGCGAGCCGCGGCGAAGAACGCGCTCACGTATCCGCCGGTGCGGTTTACCACGGAGCAGATTCAGGCAATTGCAGATGGGTTTGCGGATGGCGTGCGCCGTTCGGGCTTCGTCGTTTACGCGTGCGCGATTCTGCCGGATCACACGCATCTCGTGGTCGCGCGACACTCTTACCCGATCGAGCAAGTCGTGAATCGACTGAAGGGCTCGGCAAGCCGGGTTCTGGGCGAGCGGGGAATTCATCCGATGGCGGGCGCGCAGAATGCTCGCGGGGGAACTCCTTCGCCTTGGGCAGTAGGGCTGCGGAAGATCTTCCTCAATACGCCTTCGGATGTGATCGGGCGCATCCAATATGCTCGCGATAATCTGACCCGCGCGGGGTTGCCAGAGCAGAATTGGGAGTTTGTTCGACAGTACAAGATCGGATGAGGTCGCGACTGTCGAGATCGCGGAAAAGAGAGCACGTCCCTCCGGGCGGTCGCTAAACAATCCGAGAACACTCGCTGAGGCGCTCACGTCCCTCCCGGTTTAGCGGCAGCCCGGAGGGCCGCGTTTCCGGTTCGTGAAGAAACCCTCGCAGCACGGGCGGCGCACAACGAAGCAACACAACGTCCAGAAGTGCCGCGCCAGCATTTTCGGCGCTGCATCATCCCATCAGCGGCTTGACAGCTTTCAAGATTCCTTCGGGGTCGAGGCCCTGATAACCCATCTGTTGCCAGAGCCCGCCGCAACCTTCTTTGTGGGTGCCGATATGGTTGTATTTTCCTTTGAAGCCGGCCTGGAGCAGATAGCTTCCGAAGCGACTGCCCAAGCCCGTTTTGACGTTGAACCCTTCGGCCACCAGCACCCAGGGGGCGGCGGCGAGCTTCTTCATCATTTCAGTGTCCACAACATTCAACGTCGGTTTGTTCACGAGGCCGATCTGTTTGCCCTGGGCCTTGAGGGTGAGCACTGCGTCGAGAGCGCGATAGACCGTTTCGCCAAACGCGACGATATATCCCTGCCCGGCGCCGGCTTCGCGGACGATGTAGTCCTTGCCGGGCTCGAACGGCTTGCCCTGGTAGATCGGCTTGCCGGAATCGTCGAGCAGATCGGGCACCGCCGCGCGGTTGCTGAAGAGGAACCGCAGGCCAGGCTGATCAAAAATCGTCTCGATGCAGGCGGCGAATTGATGCTGGTCGGCGGGGAAATAGAGCCGGGTCGTATCGTCGCCATGGCCCGGTTTTACGCCGCCGTCGGCGTACATGCTGTTGATTCCGAAGTGGCAGGTGTTGTCGGCCATGTCGTCGACGCCGCTATGGCTGAAGTGGGCCAGCACGTTGGAGAAGTTCAGCCGGGCCATCGTTATTTCACTGATGCACATTTCCAGAAACGCGCTGAACGTGGCGAAGATCCCCTGCTTGCCCTTTTCCGAGCCGAAGCCGGACGCGGCGGAGAAATTTCCGCGCTCCATAATCCCGCCGCGAACGAACACCTCGGGATGCGCTTTGCGAATGTGTTGCAGCCCGCACGAGCCTTCCAGATCGTTGTCGAAGACGCGCACCGTGGCGATGCGTTTCTCTTCGGGGATCTTGTCGAGAATCTTGTTGATGATCTTCCCGAAGTCGTCGCGATTCTTGCCGACTCCGCTTGAGCCTTTGTAAACGATCGGGCTCTTGTCTCCCTTTGCGGATTTGAGCAGTTCGATGGCTTTTTCATATCCGCCGCGCTTTTCCAGGTATTTGATGGCGGTTTCGGGCTTGAGCACCTCGTGCGCGTGCGGCGACCCTTCGGCTCCTTCGATGCCCGGCGCCATCGGGCGCTTGATGACAATCGCTCGCGGACCGTTGGCGGCGAAGGCGCGGGTCAGGTCGGTGTAGAGGGCATCAAGATCCTCGCCCATGGTCGTTTCGGTGTTCAGGCCGTGGCCGCTGAGCGTGCGTGTCAGATCATAGTCCGGCATGTATTCCTGCGGATGCCCGGCGATGGTGACGTTGTTGTCATCCACCAGCACCTTGATGTTGATGTTCTTGCCAACCGCCAGCCGGGCGGCCTCGGCATTGTCGCCTTCCATCTGGCTGCCGTCGGAGCCCAGCAGCACCACCGCCTTACCGGGATTCGCCATCGCCACGCCATTGGCGAACGCCCACATGTGGCCCAATCGGCCGGAGCTGAAGTCAACGCCGGGAGTGAGGAATTTTTCCGGATGGCCCGGCAGGCCCTGATTGAATTCGCGATAGTGCAACAGCTTCTCGGCGGGCATCGCGCCGTTGAGCACGCTCAGAAGATATTGCGTCGCCACGCGATGGCCCGCTTCATCGAAGAAGATCGGAACGATCGGCGCGCCGCCGGCAATGAATCCCCGGATGATCATCACCTCCGGAACGGTGTCGTACGCGCCGCCGGAATGGCCGCTCAATCCCTTTGCCCCGGCGTATGCCGTGAAGAAGATAATCGCATCCCGGCAAAGCTGGATGTTGAACTTCAGCGTCTGCTTCTGTTCGTCGGTGAGACTGGATTGCTTCACGTCCAGCGCCAGGGGTTTGAGCTTCGTCAGATCGATGGGAAAAGTTTCGGTGGCCATAACCGGAGAATATCGGCGAGGCGAGTCGTTGTTGCAACCGGCTTCCACCCGAACCGCGACCGAGGGTGTCAGGGTTCAGGGTGTCAGGGTTCAGGAAATACCGACAGCACCGCCTTTTTTCCGTTGCTGAAGTCTCCGTCGCGGTCACATCATTTTGCCCTCACAAAACGGCCCTTCCGACAGATCAAGCTAGAAATGCGGGAAATCACTGGCGTTCAGGTTTGTCATGTTCCGCGCAAAAAGGGGGCGCTCCTTTCAGAGCGCCCCTGGGTGGAAAAATCGTCGAACGATTCGCGTTACGCCGCGGACCGCAGCGCCGGATGGATCTCGCTGGGCGCGGCGAGATAGTTCCTCAACTCGTCGTGAGCGCGAACGGTTTCATCAGTGGGCAACTGCGAACGGAGTGCTTCGATTTCCCGGCGCGCTTCAGAAAGCAGTTGCTCGGCAGCCGAACGAGCGTTCGCCTGCTTCTGCACCTCACGCTCCAGATCATAAATCTTGCGCCCTGCTCCTTCACCTGACCCATCAGGGAGAGGCGCTCCTGGCCGGTCTGGATCAGGGCTTCGCGGGCTTGAGTGAGAGTTTGAGCGGAAATCAACATCATTCACCTCGTTTGGCGTTGAGAATCCGATGGCCTGGAAGTGCCATCGTCGGAGGAACGGCGGCCGAACTACGACCTCGCCGGTTCGGACCACGCAGCAGACGAATGTGCGGGCCCGGGAGCATCGCTCCCCACGCGTATTTTTCGTCGGCCGCTTTTTCGTGAGCCTGAACCGCTTTTTGGGAATCCGGGCAAAAAAAATCCCGCGGCGGGACGTTTGATCCCTCTGGGGAAACTGCGCCGCCTGCGCCGAATCTGCCGATAGGTACGCAATGCCGCTGGAGTTGAGCATTGTCGTTCCCGCTTACAACGAAGCGGAACGAATCGTCTCGACGCTCGAAGCGATCGGCGGATATCTGCAGAAGCGCCGCCTCACCGGCGAAATCATTTTGTGCGCCGACGGAGACGATGGCACGCGCGAGCGGGCCAGCGAACTGGCACAGCGCGATCCGCGGATCGTGGTGCTCGGGAGTTCAGCGCGGCTGGGCAAAGGGCATGGCGTGCGCGAGGGGGTGCTCCGCTCCACCGGCCGAATCATCGGCTTCGTCGACGCGGACTACAAAACTCCGATCGAGGAGCTGGACGCGATGCTGCCGTCGTTCACGGCTGGCGCGGACGTTGTCATTGGCTCGCGAAAGCTAGTCAACTCGCGCATCGACGTGCCGCAGCCTCTGTACCGCCGCCTCGGCTCCGGCGCGTTTCACGCGGTGATGCGCAATCTCGTCGGCCTGCGCGGCATCCGCGATACCCAGTGCGGGTTTAAATTCTTCCGCGGCGACATCGCCCACCGCATCTTCGCGATGCAGCAGGTGGACGGTTACATGTTCGACGTGGAAATCCTTCGTATCGCACAGATGCTCGGCTGCAAGATCATCGAAGTTCCCGTGTGCTGGCGCGACGATGGGGACACGCGGTACGACCCGGTAGCCGGGACCATCCGCAACGCGCGGGAGTTGCTGCGAATCCGGCGGCTGAAGTACCACGGGTTTCCAACCCGTGCGAGCGGCGCTAATTCAGTAGCGCTGTAGGATTAGCAAACAGCGACCTTCTCCAATCGAGAGCAATTCGCACGGGTTGGAAACCCGTGTTACTGATCATTCTGCCCGTCCACCATCCAAAGCAGCAGGTTTTTGATAAACTCCTGGCTGTAGTCCGGGGCGTATCCGAGAATTCCCCAGGTGTTGGTGCCGAGCAGGCCGCAGGTCATGTCCAGAGGCGTGAAGACGACATGGCCGCGGCCGGCGGCAAAAGAGCTGGGGAATTCATTGGTGGGACTTCCCAGCTTTTCCAGCGCGAAGGGCCGCAACCGCGGGTGGCTGAGGTCCGCCATGCCGGGCGCGCCGGTGTTGAGGAGGGGATGATCGGGAGGCAGCACGCGCAAAAAGCCGTTGGGAAAAGCGCGGGCAAAGAGCTTGGTGCGCGCGCTCTCCTCAAACGCGCCGCCGCCACCGGCCAAGTCGACGAAGAGGACGCCGCCGGCTTGCACATACTTCCGCACGGCGTCGACCTCGGCAGGCTTGGGACCGTAGGCGTCGGTGCCGGTGAGAATCGCTATTGGGGCGGCCTGCGGCGTCAGCTCGCTCATGTCGACGGGTCTCACGTCGATGCCATATCCGGTCTGCAATTGGAACCAGCGGGAGAAGCGCGTCCACGCATAGGGTTCGGGATCCCAGTTCCCCCCGTATCGCAGCCGGGCGACGGCAATGGTATAGGAAGGGACCGCTTTGGGAGCGGCGATGACATTGGTTTCGAGCCGGTTGCGCAGCTCATGGCGGCCCGACGCGTATTGGAAGAGATTGAGCGCAAATTCGAATGGCATCTTCGCGACCTTCTGCTGGCGCAGCTGCCAGGCGCGGGAAAGGTCGGTCGGGGAATGCACGATCAGGAGTCGCGCGCCGTTGCTGACCGCCTTGAGCTTCGGCTTGAGCTGCATGTGAAACAGCACTGAGAACAGCGGGCTGTCGGGCGAAAGGTCCTTGAGCGGGTAGTCGGGGAAGAGCTTCTTTGACATCTCCTCCACAAAACTGTTGAACTCCGGATTGTCGCCATCGGCCTGAGTGAAGAGAAGACCGCCGGACTGAATGAAATTGCGGATCTTGTCGTACTCTTCATCGGTCAGCGTCGGCGCCTTGTGGCTGGCCATGTAGAGGATTGGGCAGTCGGTCCAATCCGTCCAGTCGTGGGTGATGGGAACCACCTGCCAGTTGACCGGCTGCTCCATTTCCCCTGAGGCGTAGCGCGAGAGATTGGACAAATCGCGCGGGCGATTGGACCAGAAGCCGTCGAAGCGGAGCTTGTTCATGAGAATCGGATGGCGTCCGCGGGCCAGAAACAGCAGGACATACGGCGTGTCGCTGGCTTCCTGGGGGTTCCACGAGCCATTGGGATTTTGCGCATCGATCACCTGGCGGGCGATTTCGCGATACCAGTCGTGCGAGCCAAAATATTTAAAGCCGGACGCAAGCCCGACGCGCTCGATGCCATACAGCGTGTAGCCCAACCAATCGGAAGTGGAGGTGTCGACGGAATGGCTGCCGTTTTCGAACCAGTCGAGGCCTTTGAGCAAGGCGGGAGAGAACGGATCGCGTCCGACTTCATTGCCAAACTTCGGCGCCGCGAGCCAGTCGTGTGTGACGAAGAGCGACGCGACCCCCGCCGCGGTCATCGAGAGCCGGCCGGCGCCGGTCTGGGGCGTCTGATATCCCCATTCGCCATTCGGCATCTGGTTCTTCGTCCAATGATCTTCCACTTGCTTCCAGTACAAGGTTGGTACTTCAAACCCCGCTTCCGCGGCCGACCAGACGCCGAGCAGTCCGTATTGCGAACAGGAGTTGTCCCAGGGATTCATCCCCGCCGGCAAATAGCGTAAGCGTGCTGCCGTGGATGGATCGACTTTGTCGTAAGTGTACGCGCCGTTCTGACTCGCCTTGAGGAGCCATTCCAGGTCGCCCTTGATGGCGGTGCGGTCTTCCGGTCGGTTATACAGCGTGAGCGCCGTGGCGCGGATCGCTCTGGCGTAGACGACTTTGCCGGACTGATTCGGCAGTTTCTTCATCTGCTCCAGCAGACCGATCATGTATGGGCTTTTGATGCTCAGCCGGTTGTCGGGAATCGCCTGGCCGCTTTGCAGCAGGGCGTAGACACACAGCGCGTCCAGCCCGCCGAAGTAGGCGCCGGCATCGGGGCGTCCGCCGCCGAAATTTTGAAAGTCCGCGCGGTTCTGCCGCAGCTCGTGCGTCTTGTCGTCGAGCTGTGTCACGAGATAGTTGACGCCATCGGTGATCGCCTTGCCGATGCGTGCGTCGGTGAGCGTGTCGGTCGGTTCGACGATCGGCCGAATCGGAGGCCGGGGCGACGAGCCGGCGGAGGTTCCATCCGCCGACGGAGCAAGGACACCGTGCGGCTTTGCGGGCCCGCGCGGGGCAGACAATGCCGGAGGCGCTGGCGGCGCGACTGAAGCATCCCGTGCCGATGCGAATGAAGTCCGCGGCGCTGGATTTGGACTCGATGGCGGTTGCGCGGGACTTGGCTCGGCGTGGTCATCCTCAGATGCCGGAGCGGCGGGAGGAGGCGTGATATTCGTTTGGTTGGGCGGCGCGGGAATGGCCGGTCTGTTTTCAGTCGAATTCGCAGTCGTGGCCACTGGCGGCGTTTCGTGCGCCCGCGTAACGATGACCGCGGCAATGACCCCGACCATTGCGCCGATCGCGACTCCCCCGGCCAGCGCCGCCCAGACCCAGGTCTGCATGGTCGCGCGCGGATCCCGAATCGGTTCGGCAAAAGGAATATCCTCGGCGGAGGAAGGAGCCACGATCGTTGGGAGCGTGAAGCGCGTCCCGCAGGCGTGACAGACGGCGGGAAGCCCCGCCTCGGCTTCGGCATACCGGGCGCGCTTGCCGCATTTGGGACAGGGTGCTTTGAGCTGCATGGAGGATCGATATAGCCGTCGCCCCTCGGGCAACCGTTGATCGTATCATATCACCGGGTGATTGGTGATTGGAACGAGGGAGGGAGGGAGGGATACGGAGGGACTAAGGGACTAAGGGACAAAGGGACGGAGGGACGGAGGGACGGAGGGACAGAGGGACAAAGGGACGGAGGGACGGAGGGACGGAGGGACAGAGGGACGGAGGGACGGAGGGACGGAGGGACAGAGGGACGGAGGGACGGAGGGACGGAGGGACGGAGGGACGGAGGGACGGAGGGACGGAGGGATGGAGGACGAAGGACCTGCTGCGGCGGGTAAACTGCGGTAGTAGCAAGGGTGGTGGTGGGGAGAAAGGGGGAGGGAGTCGTGGGTGAAGAGAAACGCCGGGAGTCGATCAGGGAGGATTGCGCAGCCGCACCGCCGTGGCTTGCCCTTCGCGGAGGTCAATCAAATCTTCAACGCCGATGCGCGACTATCCGTTCGAGTTCAAACTTACCGATCCCATTGGGGGCCGGGAGGCTGGGATCCAAATCGTGAAAATGCGTCGAGACGCGACAGGCACACTCGCACACAACACTGCCCCCACCCCAACCCTCCCCCGGAGTACCAGGTGAGGGGGATAGCGCGTTCCGCGGAAAGTGTCACGCACCCCGCCGGCTACTCAAGGATGACGAATTGCCGACCGCTCAGCGGCAGTCGGACGAACAGCGACCCATCGGGGGCTTGCTGCACCGCGACGGCACCGACGCCGCCGTATACAAATGTGAGATTATCGCCCGGATGATGGATCGCCGCGTCAATGATGACGCAATCGTTTCGCGGCAAAGCTGAAACGTTGTACGCCACCAGTACTTCCCGGGGATAGAGAATACGCGAAAACGCGAGGGTGTAGTCTGTCCCGAAAGGCAATCCAAAGCTGACGCCGTCGCCAATCTGGCGGAAATACATTCTTCCGTACTTGAGCGGCTCCAACTCCTGCGCGGCCTGGGCAATTTTGGCAATTTCCTGATAAATCGCGCAGTCGGTGTTGAGCAGATTGCGGCCAGGCGTGGCAAGATCGAACATGGCCTCCCGCATCTGGTTGTCGCCGCCGCTGCCCTGGAAACCCTGTTCTGTGCCGTAGTAGATGCACGCGGTGCCTAACGAGCAAATGAGGTATCCGATTGCAGCAATGATCTGCTCGTTGGGCGCTCCGGCTCCGAAGCGCCCGGGTTGCCAGAACGAGTCGTGGTTGTCAACGAACGTCACCAGATATCGGCCGATTTCACCACGATTCAGCGCGCGGTTCTGCTGTGCCTCCAGGCGCCGAAAGAGCGTGCCGGGATCGGCGAATTGTTTGATGACGTCACGGAGCGGAGGGTTGGCGGGGTTTCCCTCGGCCAGCCGAAAATCCAAAACCGAGTCGATCCCGAAGAAAACGGTCTGGTCGCCGCTCACCACTGAGGTATTCTGTCCGATGTAGCGGTCGATGATCTCGTCGTCCGCCGACGCGAGTTCGCCAAACAGAAAAAAGCCTCGCTTACCGAGCGAATAGGCATACTCGCGAATATTCGAGCAGAATCGCGAGCAGGCAAGCTCGCCCATGTGTTTGATCGCATCCATCCGAAAGCCATCGACGTCGGTTTCTCGAATCCAATAGCAATGTGCCGCAATAAGGATGTTAATGACTTGCGATCCGATTTGATCGTCGTCGTTGGCGAAGTCCTTCAGCCCGGACAGATCGCCATGCTGCATTTCGGGATAGGTATCGTAGCCGTTGGCGCTGGAGATATTCCCGCGGCGATGATAGTAGTCTGGGTTCATCAAATCGGAGGGGATCGGGCGATCGGCGCGCCTCCACGCATCGAATGGGAACTGCTGATCCTGAAAATAGTTGTAAGTCGCGTTGAACGGATATTGCCAGTTGTCTCCCGAATGATTGGTCACCACGTCGAGCACGACTCGAATGGGATAGGGCTGTCCATTTTTCTGGTAGCTGTGCGCGGCGGCGACCAGATCCACCAAATCCTGCTTGGTTCCGAAGTTGGGGTCGATGCTCAAATAGTTATTGATGTTGTAGCCGTGATATGCGCCGGCGTTATTTTCGAATACGGGCGAGAGCCACACGCAAGTGCAGCCCAGACCCGCGATATAGTCCAGATTGTTGAGAATACCCCTGATTTTGCCGCCGTAGAAGTTGTCCGGGGTGGCGATGCCAAGCGTGCGGTTCGGCGAAAGTACAGGCGCGCGCGGAGTATCATCCTGAAATCGATCCACCAGCAGGAAGTAGATGAACTCTTCCCGCCACTCGCGGACCAAAGTGAAATACGTCTTGCCAGGAATCGGTGAAAGATCTATTTGTGCTATGGAAGTTGGATCTGGCATGAACCACCCCTCAAAGTATTGGGTCGGAGCGTACGATCTTTGATCAGATTAATCGCGGAGGTTCGAAGGTGGCAAGAAAGTTAGTCTTTGCGCCAGCGAGGAAGGCGGTTTGACAAAGCGAAACGTATATTCACTCCGCGCTTCGCACAAACTCATGATAGAGATGCGCATACTTCCCCCCAACCGCAAGCAACTCGCGATGCGTTCCCCGTTCGATGATCCGACCCTGATCGATTACCAGGATGCAATCCGCGCGCAGGATCGTGCTCAAACGGTGGGCGACCACGAACGTCGTCCTGCCTGCGCGGAGTTTTTCTAGCGATTGCTGCACAAGCAATTCCGTGGCGGTGTCGACGGCACTCGTGGCTTCGTCAAGCATGAAGATGCGGGGATCCGCCAGGAAGGCGCGGGCGAAGCAGATGAGTTGGCGCTGGCCGAGGGACATGTTGGCGCCGCGCTCGCCGACCTCTGTGGCGTAGCCGTCTCGCAGCATCAGGATCGCGTCGTGGGCGCCGATGGCACGGGCGGCGTCCATCACCTGCTCGTCAGTGGAGCCGGGTTTGGCGTAGCGGATGTTTTCCATCACGGTGCCGGTGAAGAGATAGTTCACCTGGAGCACGAGGCCCATTTGTTTGTGCAGGGAGTCGCCGGTGGCGAAGCGGATGTCGTGATCGTCGACCAGCACGCGGCCCTGCTGCGGCTGATAGAAGCGGGCGATCAGGGAGATCGTGCTGCTCTTGCCGCTGCCGGTGGCGCCGACCAGGGCGATGGTTTGGCCGGGCTGGGCCTCGAATGAAACGTCGTGCAAAACCGGGCGGGCGGGGTCGTAGCCGAACGTCACATGGTCGAAGCGAACATGGCCGACGATGCGTGGCAGGGGTTTGGCGTCGGGCGCGTCGTGCACTTCTGGCTTGAGATCGAGCAGCGAGAAGACTCGCTCGGCGCTGGCCATTGCCTGCATGAGCATGTTGTAGAAGTTGCCGAAGTTCTGGATGGGGTTCATGAATGAATCCCAATAGAGAAACGCGGCGACGACCGCGCCGACGCCTTTGGTCATTCGGCTGGTGACGATGAGATATCCGCCGAAGCCGAGGATGATCACTTTGCCGATGAAGGCGATGAGCTGCAGCAGCGGGAGGTAAACGCCGTTGAGGCGGGCCATGTCGACGTTGTTGTTGGTGTTCGCTTCCTGCAGGGTGTTGAAGACGCCCAGGTTCGGTTCCTGGCGGTTGAACGCCATGACCACGCGCATGCCGGTGATGTTTTCCGCCATGTTGGTGCTGACGCGCGTCCAGCCGTCGCGGACGGTCTGCCATTGGGTTGCGGCATGACGCAGATAGATGCGGTTGGCGTAAAAGAGAACCGGCCCGAGCCAGGCGACGGAAAGGAACAGCCGCCAGTCGGTGCTGACGAGCATGATGGCGGCAATCAGCATGGAGATGAGATTCACCGCGATGGTGTGCATTCCCCACACGTTGGTTTCGCGCATCGCGTTCACGTCGCTGGTGCACCGGCTGATGATTCTGCCGAGCTTGGTCTTGTCGTAATAGCTCATCGAGAGGCGCTGCAGGTGGTCGAAGAGCCGACGGCGGATGTCGAACTGGACGCTCTCGCCGGCACCGATCATGATCACGATCGTGAATCGCTGGAGAATGATCGCGCCCGCGAGCACCAGCCCCCACAGGCCGACGAGCAGGACGATGTGCCACGACGCGGCGGACCGCGAGATCGTTGCCGCGCTGGCGTGAACCGAGCGCAGGTAATGATCGCCGAAGTCGATGATCCATTGCGTGAACTTGGGGCTGAACATGTCCAGCACTGTCTGCGCGGTGCCGAGCGAAAGTCCCAGCGCGTACAGCTTTTTGTAGGGCGCGAGCAGGGAAATCATTCGGCCCAGCAGCTTGCGATCGATGGCGCGGAGACGGATTTCGTCTTCGTCCTCGTCATAGCGAGGCGGCGCGATGGCGGGACGCGCCGCCTTTTTGCGGGAGAATCGGGCCAGCGCGGTCATCGGCGATCTCCCCTCTGCTGCGCGGCCATGTCCGCGCCGGCGGGAAGCACGATCGCTTCGTCGCTGTCGCCGAAGAGCTGAACGCGGGCGATCTCGCGGTAGTGTCCGTCCTCGCGCATGAGCTGCTCGTGGGTGCCGAGCTGTGTCACCCGCCCCTGCTCGAGCACGATGACCAGATCCGCCTGCTTGACGGTGCTGATGCGGTGGGCGATGACGAAAGTGGTGCGGCCCTCCATGACGAAGCGCATGCCGCGACGGATCAGATCCTCGGTCTCCGGATCGACGCTGGCGGTGGCGTCGTCGAGGACGAGGATGCGCGGATTGGTAAGAATAGCGCGGGCGATCGCGAGGCGCTGTTTCTGGCCGCCGGAGAGGGATGAACCGCGCTCGCCGAGCATCGTTTCGTATCCGCTGGAAAGATGCTCGATGAACTCGTGCGCTGCGCGAGCCGCGAGGCGGCTTCGATATCACCGAAGCTGATGTTGGGCCGGCCGTAGGCGATATTCGCGGCCACGGTGTCGCTGAAGAGATACGTTTCCTGAAAGACAAACGCGACCTGCGTGCGCAGGCTCGCGAGCGTGAGGTCGCGAATGTCTTTTCCGTCGATGAGGATTCGTCCCTCGCCGGGATCGTAGAAACGGGCCAGCAGATTGACGAGCGTCGTTTTGCCCGAGCCGGTTGGTCCGACGATCGCAACGCGGCTGCCGCCCTTCACGTCAAAACTGATGTCGCGCAACACCGGTTTGCTGGGGTCGTAGCCAAACTGCACAGCCTCGAATCGCACCGCGCCGGGTCCCGGCGGGAGAGCGATCGCGCCGGGCCATTGCGGAACGGTCGCGGGAGCGTGGAGCACCTCGTACAGGCGTCGCGCAGAGACGATGGCATTTTGATATTGCTCGTTGATGACGCTGACCGCTTGCAGACGGCTGAGAATCTGGCCCATCGCGGAGCCGAGAATCAGAAAATCGCCGGCGCGCAGCTTGCCGTGAATCATCAGCAGACCGGCGGCGAGAAAAAGGATCAGATACGACGCCGAAGCGATTCCGCGGATGACGGGCGTGAAATCCGCCAGGATGCTGATGCGGTCGCGCATGCGCTGGAAGAATGTTTTGCAGTGGGCGTCATAGCGTTTGATTTCCTGGTCCTCGATCGCGAAGGCTTTGACGACGTGAACGCCGGCAATATTTTCCGCGATGATCGAGACGTTGCGGTCGTCGGCTTCCATGACCGCCTTGGCGGCGGGCTGCACGCGCCGGCTGAAGCGGAGGATGTACCACGTCCAGACCGGGAGCGGCAGCAGCGAGAGCGCCGCCACCCAGGGCGACAGCGTCAGGACCAGGATCATGTACCCGCCGACGATGAGCGTGATTTCGAGAGTAGTCAGGACGGCAGTTTGAATGAACGCGCGCACGTTCTGCAGATCGGTGAGCGCGCGGTTGATGAGCTGGCCGGACGAGAGGGCGTCGTGGAACCCGAAGCCGACGCGCTGGAGCTTGTCGTAGACGGCTTCGCGGATGTAGAAGACGACCATCATGCTCAGCCGGGCTTCAGCGACGAACCGGCGATAGCGCAGGAAGAGAAACGCCGCTGTGACCAGCACCAGGCCCAGGAGCAGCGCCGGCAGATCGCGGGTGTCGGCGGCGAAGTTATGCAGCACGTCCACCAGCGAAGGGAGGCGGCCGCTGGGGCCGAGAAACCAGTGGAGGAAGCTTCCCACTCCGCCCGGCACCGGAGAGAGACGCTGGATCGCGTCGGCGGCGCGGCCGGTCTGCTTCACGGCCAGCACTTCGGCGCCGACGGCGAACGTGAGATACGCGCAGGCGAAGAACACCTGCGTGCGCACCGGCCGCAGGAAGCGGAACATCCACGCGAGCAGCGAGGCATTGGAGATGGAGGCCACGTCGGGCAACACGCCCGGCGCAGCCCCCTTTTGGTCGATAACAGCTTCGGTTGGAGACGACACGCGTTTTACTTGATGAGCCGATAGTCCTCGATCGTCAGATTTGCCGCCGAGAGCGCCGCCGCGTGAACCGTCGATTGGGTCAGCGGGTCGGGCGAAAGCGACGTTGCCGACGCCATCTGGCGCAGCACTGCGCTCGGCGCCGATCTGATCGCCCTTGGTCGGTGCGTTGAACTTGAATTTGCCGAGCTTCAACGTCGCTTCCACACGCCACATCCTCTCGGGGCTTTCCCGCGCGATCAGGAACATATCGCCGGCGTATTTGACTTTGTCCTCTTCAGACATCCCGCCGATCACGCTCCAGAGCTTGGTCGCCTGGTTCTTCACGAAATCATCGACGGCAAAACCGAACTCCTTGTCAGTTTGAACCCTGGACGGATTCTTCTCCGCAAGCGCGAGCACCATGGCGGCATTCGACATCAGGCTCAATCCGTCGATCCATTCATCGAAGACGATCCGTTCCTGATACAGGTGCCGGCCCAGGTTGAACTCGGCGGTGGCGTATTGTGACGCCTTCTTGAGGTTGGTGTATTTGCCCTTGGTATGGAGCAGCGCCAGCGAATTGAGCAATTGCCCGGCGGTATACAGCCCCAGCAAAGTGGGCCGATCGCGGTAGCCGATCACGTCATCAAGATGAGTGGCGAAGAGATCCATCTTTCCATAGTCGCTGGCGGAAAGAATGTCGGTCACCGGCGCGGGAAGATTGTTGCTCGCCGTGGTGATGTTTTTCTGCATCTCCTCGTAGATGTCGCTGTGGTTGCTCCACTCGTCGCCGGCCTGACGATAGATCGGACCGGCATCGCTGTCGCCGGTCGGCGGCGGAACAATGGCATTTGGATCGATGGAGAAATCGGCCGGCTTCATCGCGAGCGTGAGGGTTCTGGTGGGCGCGGTCATCCCCGGCGGAATGACCGCAAAAGTGAGCAAAGCGCCCATGCCGACCGCGATGATGGCCGCGAAAATCCAGCCGCGTTGGTTGCCCCACATAATGGCTCCGGTGTTAAAACTTCAGGATACGGGAAGGGGGCGAAATGAGAAAGTGGCGGTGCAGGGCGGGCGCCACCGTGCGGTGTGCCCGGGCTTTTGGCACGATGGGGTTGGGTTCTTCCCGTGCTGATCCCGTGAAGCCCCGAGCTCGCTCGCGGTTTTCCCGAGGGGCGAACAAATGCGCGCGAGCAAGCTCGGCGGCTACACCGCGGGGAAAGACACAAAAACTTGAACTGCGAACGGCTCTTGTGCGATCTCCCGGTCCGGAGTGACCGAGAGATGCAGAACACGAATGGACACGAATTTTGCACGAATCTTCACGAAGTAAATTCGAAATTACTTCGGGCCGATTCGTGAGGATTCGTGCCCATTCGTGCAGATTCGTATTCCTCTTCACGGATTCGCGCGGACGTTGGAGATGAACGACGCGCGTTTGCGCAAGGTCATTTGGTGATGCCGGTCACGCGGCGGAGAGTCAGGAGGTCGGTTCCTTCCAGATCCTGGGCTCGCAGCGATTTCCAGTCGTCCCAGACGGCGCTGATCAGGCGGCCGGTGATGCCGTCGCTGGCGGGCGAGGAGAGAAACAGCACCAGATCGGCGGCTTTCTCGGGAGACGCGCCGCCGGTCTGTTTGCGTTGGCGCGCGGATTCAAACTCCAGCGGCGCGCCGCCGGGGCCGGCGGCGAGCACTTCGTCGAGCATGCGCGTGTTCATCGGGCCGGGGGCGACGGCGTTGACGTCAATGCGACAGTGCTTCAGCTCAATCGCGAGCGTTTCCGTGAGCCGCACCAGCGCGCATTTGGAGGCTCCGTATGCCAAGACGTGCGGGCGCGGCGAGGCGGCGCCGCCGCCGGAGAGGTTGATGATCTTTCCGCCGCCCGCTCGCATGAAGGGAACCGCCATTTGAATGAGACGCGCGGCGGCGAAGAAATTCACCGCAAAGACATCGCTCCATTGCTCGAGATCGATCGATTCGAACGGACCGATCGGACCCTGCACCGCCGCATTGTTGATCAGGATGTCGAGGCGGCCGTGAGCAGCGATCACCTCATCGATCAATCGCCGCGGAGTGCGCGGATCAGAAAGATCGGCGACGTGCGTGGTGATTTTTGTGGCGCCAGGATCAGAGGCGTCGGCGACACGAGGGGTGATCGGGGTCGCACCGGGCGGCGGTCCGCCCGAGACGTTGGGCGAGGATTGCGGGCCGGCGCTTTCCCCCTCCCCTGGTACTCCGGGGGAGGGTTGGGGTGGGGGGGGGCTGTCGCGGAGGTTCGTGCCCGTATGCATCTTTCCAGCTGAGCCCCCACCCTGACCCTCCCCCGGAGTACCAGGGGAGGGGAAAGAAGGTTGGCGCTTGCGGAGCGCTGCCGTTGAGGCGCGGCGAACGCATGCGCGGCGCACAGCGCGACGTTTGCGCCGGCTGCTATCAGGGAGCGGGCGATTTCCAACCCCAGGCCGCGGGAGGCTCCCGTCACCAGCGCGGTTTTGTTCTGCAGCGGATCGGACATGCGGCTCTGCTTATCAAATTGCGGTGCAGGCTTCCAGCTTACTGGCGTTCACGCTCGCTCTGAGGATGTAACGCTTAGCTGCGACGACAAACCGCCTTGCCTCTCCCGGTACGCCGGGAGAGGGCCGGGGTGAGGGTAATTTGGAATGTGGAACGCCGTTGGTGCTCGAAATCACCCTCACCCCAACCCTCTCCCAGAGTACTGGGAGAGGGGGCAGGGCGGGAGACTCGGTGCAGAGCACTGCGCGAGAGGGCGCGAAGGCGGCTTCTTTCCGAGAGTACTGGGGGCAGGGCGGGAGACTCGGTGCAGAGCACTGCGCGAGAGGGCGCGAAGGCGGCTTCTTTCCGAGAGTACTGGGGGCAGGGCGGGAAACTCGGTGCAGAGTACTGCGAGAGGGCACGCGAAGCTGGGTTTTCTTGCTCTGCGCCAGGCCTTGCTTTATCCGTTGCCGCGCGATGCGAACAGCCACTGGTTGTCGCGGAGATAGTCGACGGTCTTGAGGATCGCCTGCTCAATCGTCAGGGTCGGTTTCCACTGAAGTGCGCGGATCCGGGCCGTGTCGAGAAAGATGAACGGACTGTCCCCGATCCATCCGCGGGTGCCGCCGGTGTAGGTGACGGCGGGGTTCACGCCGAGGTGGTGGCAGATCCAGCCGAGGGAGTCGTTGACGGTGCAGTATTGCTCGGTGCCGAGATTGAAAATATTGATCGTCCCCGGCGCGCGTTGCACTGCCGTGAGCATTGCGCTGATGCAATCCTGCACGTAGAGATAGCTTTTGCGCTGCCGGCCGTCGCCCAGGATGGTGATGCGCGTCGGGTCGGCTGAAAGCTGTTGAATGAAGTCGAACACGTGGCCGTGGGAATACCGCTCGCCGAGAATGGAGACGAAGCGGAAGATGAACCCGCGCATTGCGAAGGCGGCGCAGTACGCTTCGATCAGCGCTTCGCCGGCCAGTTTTGACGCGGCATAAAGAGAAGTTTGTACGGGGAAGGGGGCATTTTCCGGCGTTGGGAAAACATCGTGCTCGCCGTAGACCGAGCCGGTTGAAGCGAAGGCGATCTGCCTGACTCCGGTCTGGCGCATCGCTTCGAGGACGTTGTGCGTGGCGATGGTGTTCTGCTCCAGATCGCGGCGGGGATGATCAGCGCCGAAGCGCACGTCGGCGTTGGCCGCGAGATGAAAGACGGCATCCTGACCGGCAACGGCCGTCGTGAGCGCGCCGACATCGAGCAGGTCTCCCTCGATCAACTTGAATCGCGATTGATCGGCTGCGTTGGAAAGAAACTTTCGCCGACCGGTCGAGAGATTGTCGAACACCGTCACCTGGTGCCCATCGGCGAGCAGCCGATCGACAAGATGGCTGCCGATAAATCCCGCGCCGCCGGTGACGAGATAGCGCGATGGTGCAGTCATGCTATTGCGGAGAGTCGGTGCGGAACGGCGTCGCGGGAAGCCCGGCGGAGTTATACAAATTTCCGTCGGGGTTGTCGGCCCAATCGTATCGCACCGCTGCCGGGTCCTGGATCTGAGGGGAACTCACCATCACGCTCTGCCCGTCGATCTTCGCGTCGGCCCAAACGAAATGATGATCTTCGCCGCTGATCGCAAATCCCTTCAGCGCTCCGTCTCTTGCGGCCAGGCCGGCGGCGTGACTGAATTGCAGGACAATGGCGTTGCCTTTTTTCTCCATGCTCTTGAACTGCGGGCCGGAATATTCGATGTCCCTGCCGTAAACCGTTGCCAGCGCATCGAGGGCGAGGCGACGGCCCACTTCCTGCTTGTTTTTGGGATGAATGTCATGAGCGTCACCGATGTCGATGGCGCTGGCGATGGCGCTGTGGCCCACGGTCCCGGCTGTCAGCGACTGCGCTTCCCGCAGCTCGGCCCATTGGGATTCGGCGGGCTGGTCGGCAGCGTCCCTGAAGTTGGCGAGTTGCACGATGAAGAACGGGAAATCCCCGACGCCGAAGCGAGAGCGCCAGTCGCGGATCATCGTCGGCAGGAGCCGGCGGTATTGCATCGCCGCGCCCGAGTTTGATTCCCCCTGGTACCAGATCGCTCCCTTGATGCCAAAGGGAATCAGTGGATTGATCATCCCATTGAACAGAACGGTGACGACATTCGGATTGTTTTCCTGGAACCCCGGAACGGGGCCGGCGGTGTTGAGCGGCATGCTCGCGTTGTATTTCCAGTCGCCGGACAGATCGATCGGCGGCTGGCCGTCGCCTTCGAGGCGCAGGTCCTGAGGTTTTCCCCAGAGTCCACCGTTGCCGCCGGTGTCGAGCACGCGCACGGCAATCAGAAGCTTCCCCCCTTGGGTTGCCTGCGCGGGCACGACGTAATCGCGCATTTGCGTATACTCGCTCATGCCGCCGACGCGCGTCCCGTTGACCCACGTGGTGTCGATGTCGTCGATCGGTCCAAGATGCAGGCGCAGCTCCTTGCCGGCCCAGGCCTGCGGAATCGTCACCTCGCGGCGGAACCAGACGATGCCGTCAAAGTTCTCCATTCCGATCTTCGCCTGCTCCCAGTAGGTCGGCAGCTGCATCGTCTTCCAGTCCGAGTCGTTCGCGTCGGGCTTCTCCCAGCCGGCGATGGTGCCGGGATCGGACTTCGCGTACCACGCGGCCATCTGTTCATCGTGGGTTCCCTTGAGAACGACCGAGGCGCGTGCGCGTTGGGCTAGAACATCGCCGCGAAAATCGGGCATGTTTTTGTCGAGCGCTTCGGCGCTGGTCCAGGCCTGACAGACGGTCCCGCCCCAGGAGCTGTGAATCAGCCCGATGGGCACATTCAGCTCCTTCTGCAGATCGCGTCCGAAGTAGTAAGCGGCGGCGGAGAAGCCGCCCCACCCGCCCTGCGCGATCGCCTTGGGCGTACACGGCTGCCACGGCAGGGCGCCCTGAAGCGAATCGAGCGGTTTGCTCCCGATGGTCTTCCGCACAGTGAAGATTCGCAATTGAGGATGATTCGCCCGGGCGATTTCCTGCTCCGCTTCTTTGGCGATGCCGATGCCCATCTCCATATTAGATTGTCCGGAGCAGAGCCAGACGTCGCCGATGAGGACGTTGGACAGCTTTTCCTCCCTCGCTCCTGCCGAAACCGTCATCTCGTACGGACCGCCCGCGTCGAATGGGCCGATCCTTGCGATCCACTTTCCGTCCGCGCCAGCGGTGGCCGAGGCGGTCTTGCCGTTGAGGGAGACGGTCACGCTGGCGCCGGCGTCGGCCCAACCCCAGACGGGATCTTCGATGCCGCGCTGCAAAACCATATCGCTGGTGAAGAGCGGATGAAGCAGCGGCTTGGGCGCCTCGTCAGCGGCCGGCGACGATGAGGCAATGGTCAATAATGTCAGACAACACATTCGGACCAGGCCGCTGCCGCGATGACGCATGAATCTTCTCCGCACGAGCAATTCGCACATCACAACATCAAAAGTCTTTGACGAATTCGTAGAAACCGATGCCGTCGCGTTTGAGGTATCCCTTTTCCGCAAGCTCTTCCCAGATTTCGCGTCCGAATCCCGCGGGCGGCTGGATCGAAACGACCTTCTCCCGGGAACCCGAACTCATCGGCCCGTGGCCGATCTTGGAGTCGTCATCGAGTTGAGTGAGTTTCATCCGCTTCTTGAACATACGAAGCGCTTTTTTCAATTCTTCGTCGGTGCTGGGCATTGGCTCGGCTCCTGAGATCGTGTGGAAACGGGCAAGTCGATTTACCCAGATTACCCAATCATCAACGCAACGTCATGACCCGGACGCGGAGGCAGATTGCCGGCAGCGGTGCAGCCGCGCGGCTGGAACAGGCGTCATAGAAGCGCGCCGCCGAGCGCCGAAAATGGATCAGGATTCCGCCCGCTCCCGGCCGCGCCGCGGAGTGGTGATAGATTTCAGCACCAAACAAGGAGTCGAATATGTCGGAATCTCTTCACCGTTATTTTCTGTATCACTACCCCTCGCTACCCGGCGGAGGAGCCACCGTTGGCGCGATCCTTTTTCTGCTGCTCGTGCTCTTCATGCTCTATCGCCACACGCGCTGGAGCGGCTGGCTCGCGTTCTTTTTCTCCGTCGCGATCTATGCCGTCCCGGTGCTGACCGAGTATCACAAACATTAGGACCCGAATGCAAATCCGAATCAGATCCGATCTGCTTTTTTTTGAAGCAAGACGCGATCTGATTCGGATTGGGGTCGAGAACCGTAGTTAGCCGCGACGCGCAGCGGAGCGCGTATTTGAACGAGAAACGCCCCAATTTTACCCCTCGCGCGATCCCGCACGAATACGCGCTCCGCTGCGCGTCGCGGCTAACCGGGGGAGGCCTGGAGTAAATGCGGGCGGGGCGCCTTTATGCGCGGCCCGGCAGCACGACTGATTTTACGCGCACGATATTCGGACGTTCGCGAAGCTTCGTCAGCAGCGCCTCGGGAGGCTGGCTGTCGACTTTGATCATCATCAGGGCCGTGGCGGTATCGCCCGCGAAGTGCCGGCTGATGACCATGTCGGCAATGTTGACCTTTGCATCGCCGAAGCTGCTGCCGACCACGCCGATGACGCCCGGCTCATCCTTATTGATGAGCAGCACCATGTGCCCTTCGGGGATCATGTCCATCGCGTAACCGTCGACCCGCAGAACGCGCGGCAAGCCGTCAGCGTAGACCGTGCCGAGCACGCGGTGGCTCTCGCCGTTGCCTCCGTCGACGCGAATGCCCACGATGTCTCCCACCAGTCCGGCGGGCGGCGCAGGCTCGTTGATCTGCACCAGTTCGATGCCCCGGCTGCGGGCAACGTGCTCGACGTTGATGACGTTGACGGGAGTTGCCAGGTGCGGCTTGAGCAGTTCCACCGTCGCGAGCCGCAACAGCGTGTTCATCAGCTTGGGTGCGCGGGTTCCGCTGGCGCGAATCGTAATGGTCTTGTAACCGCCGTCGCACAGCCCCGCGAGCAGCGATCCGATCCGGCTCGCCAGCTTCGCAAACGGCGCTTCGTCCGGCGGCAGATCGAGCTTGACGCCGCCCGCGTTCACCGCGCCGCGAATCTCACCGCTCTTGAGATATGCGACAATGGACCGACAAGCCTCGACACTGACGGCAGTCTGCGCCTCCTCCGTGCTGGCGCCCAGGTGCGGCGTAAGCACCACGTTTTCCAGCGCGAAGAGCGGATGATCCTTCTGCGGCGGCTCGGTCTGATAGACGTCGATCGCGGCGCCGGCGATTTTCTTTTCCTTCAGCGCCTCGGCCAGGGCGAATTCATCGACCACTTCGCCGCGCGCGTCGTTGACCACCAGCAGATTCGCCCGGCACTTTCCGCCCATCAGGCGGTCGCGGTTGAGCAGATGCCTGGTCTGCTCGCCGCCGGGGACGTGGAACGTAATCACATCGATCATCGCCAGGAACTGATCGAAATCGCGGACGAGCTTCACTTTGCCGTCCAGAGCACTCTCGCCGCTGAAGAACGGATCGAACCCGACGACGTTCATCTCCATTGCCAACGCGCGCACCGCGACGGTTCGACCGATGCGACCGAGCCCCACCACGCCCAGCGTTTTTCCGGCCAACTGCGTGCCTTGATATTGATTGCGCTTCCACTGCCCGGACCGCACATGGGCGTGAGCCTGGGGAATCTTGCGGGCAAGGCTCATCATCAACGCCAATGCGTGCTCCGCGGTGGAAAGCGTTGACGCCTCGGCGGTGTTCAGAACCAGGATCCCCTTGGCGGTGGCGGCTTCCAGATCGATATTATCGACCCCGACGCCCGCGCGGGCGATCGCCTTGAGCTTGCCGGGGTTTTCCAGAACCTTCGCGGTGACCTTCGCGCCGCTGCGCACGATCAGCGCATCGTACGATCCCACGATCGCAGCCAGTTCGGCTTCCTTGAGGCCGACCTTATTGTCGAAGGCAAACCCCGTGCTCTTGAGATATTCCAGACCTTCGGCCGCCAGCGTGTCGCCGACGAGAATTTGCTGCGCCATGGTTGCGTTTCCTTTCCGCCAAAAGGGGGGAATCGTAAGCGCCCGGCGAATGCGAGGCAAGGAGGGGTCGAAACAGACGAAGGCACGGAGGCACGAACGCACGAAGGGAAGGCACGGAGGCACCGGGGAAGGCACGAAGGGAAGGAAGGGGAGTCTTTTAACGCTCTGGGAGTCTTGCAGTGCCAACCCGCCGGTTGGCGCCGCCGTGGCTTGCCCTTCGCGGAGAAAGAAGAATCCCTTCAGCTCGGATACCTTTAATGACCCAGGCCGGCGCGGTTGCGTGATCGCGTTTGCGCGCCACCCCCTCTCCCGCGCTACCGGGAGAGGGAGTAGCGCGCAGAGGCGATCGTGCGTCCACACCCCGTACCCGACGGGCATTCTTCATCACCCGAGCATAAGATTCCCCAGCATCCGTATGGCTCGTTCCTGGGAATACTCACCGCAGCGGCGCGTTGCGATGCAGGTCGCGATGTGGGCGATTCTCTGCCTGATGCTCACGCTGGCGGGATTCGTCGCTCATCAAAAGCGCCTGAACTCCAATATTCCTCTCAGCCAGCCGATTCCCGTTGGCGATCTGATGGTTCGGCTTCCACGCGGATGGCAGTACACCGTATTCCGGTCGGGCGATGTGCTGGTGGTGCGGGGGCAGGAGCCAAACGGCATCAGCGAGCGTGCGGCGCGGGTGATTCAAGTGACGCAGCAGCGGCTGGTTGATCCTGCGGTAAATGCGGCAGACTATCTGTCCAATAATCTGCTCGACGTCGAGCTGCATCCGGCTCCGTTCCGCTTTGCAGGCTTGAACAGCGACGGCGTCAGCGCGGAGATACAGCCGCAGGACCAGGAAGATCCGTCACAACCGACAACGGCTCCGGGCCTTTACGCCGCCGTGATTACCCCGCTGCCTGGCGGGGAAAGGCTTGCGGTAGTGGTATCGGCGACAGAACCTGGCCCGCCTGCGCCCTCGATCACGACATTCTTCGCCAGATTGCCCAGGCAATCACCCTGGCGGGCAGGTAGACGCAGGATCGCATCCTCTGCCTGAAATTCGTCGTTTTTCCGACAAAAATCCCGCGATTTTTCGGTCAATCCGATATGATGCGGGCGGTCGGAGCAAGCAGTGAGGAACATCAATGAGCAAGTTTTCGTGGTTTGGGCAATGCGCCCTGTTGGCTGAAATTGGCCTCAGCGTTGCGATGATCGTTTCCGCGCGCGGCGCCGATGAGGCTGCGCCGCCGTCCGGGCTGCTCGACCCGCTCTCCAGCGTGCAACCCGACCATGGCCCCGCCACCGCGCCCAGCGAGCAACTCGCCCCGGCGTTCACGAGTACCGTCGGCGGAATCTCCATCCGTCCCCCGGCGGGAATGCAGCTTCTGGTTCGTCTGGATCAGGCGCACCTCGCCCAATGGAGAGACGAACAGCGAAGCTGGCTGCTGAGTCTGCGGCGGATCGTCCTGCAGGATCCCACCCCGCTCACCACCGAACGGCATCTGGGCCGGCTGGTCAAGGGTTTGCTGGAGATGACGCTCGACAGCCTTCAGCAAAACATTCCGGGGGCGAAGATTCTCCGCGATGACGTCACCAACATCGCCGGCGCTGATTTGCCCGGGCAGGCAGACCCCGACGCGCCGGACGACGGCAAGCCCAAGCCGAACGTCGGCTTGATCATCGCTCGATACTCCGTGGCCGGCACTCCTCAACTGCTCCAGCAGGCGATCGTGCGTGGAGATGATCGTCTCTACTACCTGATCGAATTCACCACACCCGGCAGCAAATCCGCCGATGACAACGCCCCGGAGGATCCACGGGAGCGCGGCGCCGTCAACATGTTCCAGAAGGTGCTCGATAACGTGCATCTGATCGACACGAGCAAGGTGCGAGAGGAGCAGGAGCAGCGGCTGTATGCCACGCGGGCCTTCCTGACCAACCTCACCCCCTCAAAACTTCGAAAGGCGATCATCCCCGAACAATGGTTTCGCATTTTGGTGAACGGGAAGGACGTCGGCTACACATATGTCATGGAGCAGCTTGCCGGCGGGCTTCCCGAACCGGACGCAGACCTGATCAAACGAGCACGCGAGGGGAGGCTCAGCGACGATGAGAAGAGCCGTCCGCTGCTGTTGCCCAAGATGACGCCGGGGGAGGACATTCTCGTCGGCGTCAAATCGCGGCTGCAGATGAGCGGACTGCGGTCGAACAAAACCACCGGCCCGATTCAAACTGACAGCGAAAGCTGGATGTTCGTAACCGCCGACCGCAAACACGAAGACTGGTCGCGGCTGATCGTGCAGCACGAAGACACGCGACAAAAAGATGCCTTCAGCGAAGAGCTTGGCACCAGCGATCAACACCTCGTCGGCCTCAAAGCCGGTGCGACGCTCACCGTCACGCAAAATGCCGATTCGGTCAATCTGCCGACCATCAGCCAGGAAGTTCCCCCGTTCTACCTTCCCGCCGCCATCGGCCATCTTTTGCCGCGATTGTTCGATGTCAGGGAGCGGAAGAAGTATGCCTTCGCATCATTCGTGGGTGACCGGCGCGAAGTGGTGATGCGCTACATTGACGTCGGGCCGCCAGAGGAAGTGGATTTGGACGGCACCGTTTACAAGGTGGTAATTATCACCGATCGCATCGGTTTCGACGGCCCGCCAACTCTGCATTACCTCGCCGCCGATCCCGGTCCGGACGGCCGTCGCAAGTACCTGGGCAGTGAAAACAAGCAGACGCAAACGCTCGTGCTGGCCAGCGAGTTGCCCGCCATCCAGAAGATCTGGACGCACGCCGGCAACGCCCACCGCGTAGCGGAGCAGCCGCCCGCACAGGGGCCTCCCGCGCCGGGGCCAAACTAACCGCGCAGGACCCAATGTAAATGGAGTTAGCGGAGGTTAGCCGCGACGCGCAGCGGAGCGCGTATTCGACACGGGCGCTGATGCTCATTCGAATACGCGCTCCGCTGCGCGTCGCGGCTAACCCAGGTTAAATGCCCCTTTTTCAACGCGGACAGCAATCAGAGCAATAAAACGGCAACTCGCTCGTATTTACCGGTGTTCACGTCATCAGCTCAGTTGTTCTGGGCGAAATTTAGCAAGCAGCGTAATTCTCACGGAGACTTCATGCCTCGGTTCTTCTGCATCCTTCTGCTGGCAGTCATCGGCGTCAGCGCGCTTCCCGTCACCGCTTCGGCCCACAAGAGCGGGACCACTTCCGGGAAGCACCACCACAAACACAAGCACCATCATAAACATCACCATAAAGTCAGTTGATTGAAGCCGTTGGCCAGCCACTTTGCTGGACTGCCGCCGACGCGTGTGCCGATGATCATGTTGTGAGGCGTTTCGTTGGCAAACTGGTCTTTCTTCCCGTCGTGCTCGTCGGGCTGCTGTTTGCATTTCAGCTGTACCGGGCCCATCACAGCGTCGAAGCGCAGTTGCAGGCGGAGAAGGACAAAACCGCCGAGTTGCAGTCGATCGTGGCGCGGCTCACCAGCGAACGTCGCGTTGCCGACGTCCTGGTGACGGATCAAGCCGCCGATGCCCAGGGCGTCCTCCGCACCGCCCTTTTGTTCGTGGAGTACGACCGCCGCGGCGACCCGTTGCCCGCACGGCGATTCGATATCGAAGGGCAGGTCGTGCACATCGACGCGATGGTCGTCAAATTCGACGGTAAATTCGTGCAGCAGAACGATGCTCTTCGCGGCCGCAGCGTCGCGCTCTTCACCCGCATTTACGGCGACCATCAAACACCCGACAGCGCCAACCAAATCGACCAGCCCGGCCAGATTCCCCCCGCTTATCGCGGCGCCGAGGCTCGCGTGAGCAATTTTGAAACCCAGCTCTGGAGCGACTTCTGGCGGCTGGCCGACGACCCTGCCTACCGCGGGTCGATGGGCGTTCGCGTGGCCCAGGGGGAAGGAGTCTGGCGGCCTTTCCAGCCCGGATACCTCTACACCATCACCCTCGAAACCAGCGGCGGACTGAATATCACTTCAGAAAAGGTTCGCGGAATCTACAGCGAGCTGCTTCCGCAGAAGACGTCCGCAAAGTAGAGCGGGATATATCCCGTCCGCTTCCGCAATCCAAAATGCCCGGCGACAAGTCGCTCGGCTCCGCGCTGGCGCGAAATCCCACACCCCCTTGGACAAATAGGCGCATTTCATCGCGCGGGCTCATCGATTCGCGCCAGCGCGGAGCCGAGCGACTTGTCGCCGGGGCATTCGCCGATCGCACGCAGCGGGCGTGCCCGAGCGAGCCCCCACCCCAATCCTCCCCCGGAATACCAGGGGAGGGGGAAAGAATCGGGCGCACGTTCCTCGCAGCACTCCACGCTCCCCGCTTCTTCGGGGTGAAGAATCCGCTTCGCGCGACTAAAATACCCGCGACCATGCAAATCACCGTCAATGGCGATACCCGCGACATCCCCGACGGCGAGACTGTCCGCGCGCTGGTGGCACGCTACAATCTCACCGTCGACAAGGTCGCCATCGAGCTGAATCGTCGGCTGCTCCGCTCGGAGAAATATGACACGCCGTTGCACAATGGCGATCAGGTGGAGATTGTGACCTTCGTGGGCGGAGGATGAGCCATCGTCATGAACGTGTTGAAGATTGGAAAATTCGAGGTCAAAAGCCGGCTCGTCGTCGGAACGGGGAAGTACGCCGACTATGAAGTCATGCGGCAGGCGCTGGACGCCAGCGGTGCGCAGGTCGTGACGGTGGCGGTGCGCCGCGAGCGGCTGGTGGACAAGGAAGGGCGCAGTCTGCTGGAGTTTCTCGATCTCGACCGCTACGTCATTCTCCCCAACACCGCCGGCTGCTTCAACGCGGAGGATGCGGTGCGCGTCTCGCTCCTGGGCCGCGACCTGCTGGAAAAGCAAAAGAATCCGGGCGCGGGATGGGTGAAGCTGGAAGTGCTCGGCGACAAAAAAACACTTCTCCCCGATCCGCTCGGCACGCTGGAAGCCACGCGCGAGCTGGTGAAGGAAGGCTTTACCGTTCTCTGTTACACCAGCGACGATCCGATTGCCGCCCGGCGGCTGAAGGAAGCCGGCGCGGCATGCGTAATGCCGGCCGGAAGCCCCATCGGCTCGGGGCAGGGCGTGCTCAATCCCCTCAACATTTCGCTGTGCCTGGAGACGCTCAAGGAAAACGATCCCACGTATCCGGTGATCGTTGATGCGGGCGTTGGCACCGCCAGCGACGTGACCATCGCAATGGAATTGGGCGCTGATGGCGTCTTGTTGAACACCGGCATCGCCCATGCGAAAGATCCCGTCAAGATGGCCCATGCGATGCGCCATGCGCTCGAGTCCGGCCGGCTGGCATACGAAGCCGGTCGCATTCCCCGCAAGCGATACGCGACCGCAAGCTCGCCCTTCGCCGGCGTCATCAGCTATATTCCCGGCGAATGAACGACCAATGGACGGCCCTGGCCGCCAATGCCGGCCGCACCTTGGATGCCTCGCAGCACGAGCGTCTGGGCGCTATCTCGACCTCCTTCTTGCCGCCAACGAGACGATGAATCTCACGCGGATCACCGACCGCGCCGCTGCCGAACTGCAGCATGTTGCTGATTCGCTCACGCTGCTTCCGCTGCTGCCGCAAGGCGATTTTCGCCTGGCGGACGTGGGGACCGGCGGAGGCGTTCCCGGCATTCCGTTGGCGATCGCCCGGCCGGATGCGCACGTGTTCCTGATCGAATCCACCCGCAAAAAAGCCGCGTTTCTGCAGCGCGCGGTCGCGGAGCTGGTATTGACCAACGTCAGCATCAGCGATCAACGCGCCGAAGACGTCGCCCGCACGAAGCACCGCGGCGCGTTTGACGTGGTTGTCGCCCGTGCCGTCGCCACACTCGATTTTCTCGCGGAGTATTGCCTGCCCCTGGTCAAAACCGGAGGCAAGATGCTGGCAATGAAAGGCCCAAAGGTGGCCGACGAACTCCCCGGCGCACAGCGCATCATCCGCCTGCTGGGCGGCGGCGACGTGAAGATTCATCCGGTGATGCTGAGCGGCGCGGAGCAGCATGTGATCGTCGAGATCCCCAAACGCCGGGACACTTCCGACAAGTACCCCCGCCCGCCGTCGCAGCAGAAAGGGCGTCCCCTCGCCTGACCGAACCCATCCAAGCGCCTATCATTTCAGTAGTTTCATTGAATCGAGGCAACTCCATGCTTGTGCTCGCCCGCACGCGCGACCAGACCATTATGATCGGTGACGAAATTGAAGTCACCGTAGTCGATGTGCGCGGCGAAAAAGTGCGCCTCGGCATCAGCGCGCCCGCAAGGTGCCCGTCCATCGCAAGGAGGTCTATCAGCAGATTCAAAAGGAGACCAAATCGGCGGCCGAATTGGCGCCCAAAGATGTCGGCGACCTCGCCGCCCTCAAACCCGGCGCCGCGCCGGACCCGTTTATGCTCGCCGCCCTGGAAGAGGCCAACCTCAGTTTGTCCGAGGGCGGCGTGCCGATTGGATCGGTGCTGGTGCGGGACGGGCAGGTCATCGCCCGCGGCCATAATCGTCGCGTGCAGAACAATGATCCGATGGCTCACGCCGAGATCGACTGTTTGACGCGCGCCGGCCGGCAGAAGACCTATAAGGACACCGTGCTCTACTCCACGCTGATGCCCTGTCACCTTTGCAGCGGCGCCGCAGTTCAGTTTGGCGTGCCCAGGATCGTCGTCGGAGAATCGGAAAATTTCGCCGGCGATCCCGAATTCCTCAAATCCCACGGAGTGCAAGTCGTCGACCTCCACGATTCGCAATGCATTCGCATCATGAAGGATTTCATTGCCGCCCATCCGCATTTGTGGAAGGAAGAGATTGGACGTTAGAGGGGTCAGGGTTCGGGGTTCAGGGTTCAGGGTTCAGGGTTCAGGGTTCAGGGTTCAGGAAGAGTCGCGGGACCGGGTGTTGAAGTACGCTGCGCGAACGACAGCCCCGCATTGCGGGTCGCAATAGTTGTTCGGAACTCGAATCCCTGACCCCCTGACCCCCTGACCCCCTGACCCCCTGACCCCCTGACCCCCTGACCCCCTGACCCCCTGACCCCCTGACCCCTGACACCCTGAACCCTGAACCCTGACACCCTGACCCCTGACACCCTGAACCCTCGCTCGCTAAGATGCCTCAATGTCCTCCGCGCTGGAATCAATTCTCGCCCCCGATGGCGCCGTCGCGCGCCGGCTTGGCGAGCGTTACGAGTTTCGCCCGCAGCAATTGGAGATGGCCGAGGCTGTCGAGCGCGCGCTGACCGACGAACATCATCTGCTCGTCGAGGCGGGCACCGGCGTCGGCAAGTCCTTCGCATATCTCCTGCCGGCGATCGACTTCGCCGTGCGCAAACAAAAGCGCATCGTCATCTCGACCCACACCATCGCTTTGCAGGAACAGTTAATCCAGAAAGACATCCCGCTCCTGCAGGCGGTCTATCCCGACGAATTTACCGCCGTGCTGGTGAAGGGGCGCGGCAACTATCTCTGCCAGCGGCGACTGGAACAGACACGCGCGCGGCAGGGGTCGCTGTTCGAACAGCAACGGCAGCTCGAGTCGCTGTGGGATATCGAGAAATGGGCCACCGAAACCCGCGACGGGTCACGATCTGATTTGCCCGTCGAGCCCGAGCCGGGCGTGTGGGACCGCGTCTGCGCGGAACATGGAAACTGCCTCGGCAAGAAGTGCAATTACTACAACGAATGCTTCTGGCAGGCAGCCAAACGCCGCATGCAAAACGGAACGATTCTCATCGTCAATCACGCGCTGTTCTTCTCCGATCTGGCGCTGCGCATGGCGGGCATCAACTATCTGCCAAAGTACGACGCCGTGATTTTCGATGAAGGCCACACCATCGAAGACGTCGCCGCCAGTCACTTTGGAATGAACATCACCGAGAACGGCATGCGATATCAGCTCCGCATGCTTCACGATCCCAAACGCGGCAAGGGGATGCTCAGCACGCACGCTTCGGCCGCCAACGACGCGATCCGCGACGTGGAAGAACTGCACATTCTGACCGACGCCTTTTTCGACCGCTGCGCCGATTGGCAGCGCGAGCAGGGCCGCGGCAACGGCCGGATCGATCAGCCGCACGTGGTCGAAAACGACCTCTCCCCGAAACTGCGCAATCTTTCGCTCCATCTCAAGGCGATGCTGCCATCGCTGACGGAAGACGCCGAGATTTCCGAGCTGAGCAGCACGGCCGACAAAATCGCCAATACCGCCGCCATGCTTGAAGCCATCATGAGCCAGGCCGTGGATGACACGGTGTATTGGATGGACCTGTCCAAAGGTCCGTCGCGCAAGCTCGCGCTTCACGCCGCCCCCGTGAGCATCGCCTCGGGCCTCAAGACGCATCTGTTCGAGAAGGTGAAGAGCGTGGTGCTCACCAGCGCAACCCTCTGCACCTCGCGTACCACGGGTTTCCAACCCGTGCGAACGGCGCCGAGTAAAAGTAATCTTCAGGTCCGCCAGGGCGCCCGTCTCCCGCACTGGACAAAGAACGGGTCGATTTATGCAGTATGTTTTCGCCTTGCGGATTCCCTGCCAGCCGAAGTTCTCAAGAGCTGGCGTACTGAGCGCCAAGCCATTATCGAGACGGCGCGTGATCAAAGACGGCCGCTATCTGCCGACGAGCTAAAGCGATTGGAATACCTGTACTCCGATCGGGTCGAGTCGTATCTCGACGCCGGCCATGGCTCATGCACACTTGGCGAGCCTGAAATTGCGGAGATGGTGGAGAATGCGCTGAAGCACTTCGATGGCGAGCGGTATAGGCTGTTGGCATGGTGCATCATGCCGAATCACGTCCATGTGGTGCTGCAGCCGCTGCGGGGCGTCGAACTGCACGCGGTTCTTCATTCCTGGAAACTCTGGACGGCGCGAGCAGCAAACAAGCTGCTCAACCGAAGTGGAGAATACTGGCTGACCGAGTACTACGACCATCTTGTTCGCGACGAGAAGGACCTTATACATGCGGTGGAATACGCGATCGGGAATCCGGAAAAGAGCGGGTTGAATGACTGGATTTGGAGGGGGGTGAATCAGAAAGCGTTGGATTTGATAATGGGGGATTCGGCAGTGCCACGCGGCTCGCACGGGTTGGAAACCCGTGGTACGGGGGAACCGAGCCACTCGCACGGGTTGGAAACCCGTGGTACGGACCCGGCGTTCGCCTACATCCAAGCTCGCCTTGGCATCGAATCAACGCAGACGCTGCAACTGGGATCGCCTTTCGACTATGCCTCGCAGGCGACGCTCTATCTCGAAACAGATCTTCCCGAACCCAGCGATACGCTGCGCTTTTTGCCCGCGGCTTGCGAGAAGATCATGCAGTACGTGAATCTCACCAGCGGCGGGGCATTTGTCCTCTTCACGAGCTACTCCATGCTCCGCGAAGCGGCCGAGCGGCTGCGTCAGCGTATCGAGTCACGCGGCTATCGTCTGCTGGTCCAGGGAGACGGCACGCCGCGCGGCACGCTCCTCGATCGGTTTCGCGACAGCGAAAACGGCGTTCTCTTCGGCACCAGCAGTTTCTGGCAGGGGATCGACGTGCAGGGGGACCGCCTCCGCAATGTGATTATCGTCAAACTCCCCTTTGCCGTTCCGGATGAACCCGTGGTCGAAGCACGGCTCGAATCAATCAAGAAGAACGGCGGCAACCCCTTCATGGAATATTCAGTCCCCGAAGCAATCATCAAGCTGAAGCAGGGTTTCGGGAGATTGATCCGCAGCCGGACGGACAAGGGAATCGTCGTGATCCTCGATAGCCGGGTCCGCACCAAACGATACGGAAAACTATTCCTCGACGCCCTCCCTGCATGCAAGGAAGGCTCCGCAAGATGAAACATTTCCCCGTGGCATGGGCGTCCCACCTCCCTGTGGCACGGGCGTCTCGCCCGTGTTAGTTGCGCGGCAGAAAGAAAAGCGTGGATTGCATATGGCGATCTTGATTGGTTTTACCTCCGATGCAGCCAGCAGGGGCGGGACGCGCGGGACGCCCATGCCACAGGGGACGCAATTCCCGATTCGCAGAAGACGACAATCAAGACTCGCTCTCGGCACCAGCCGGGGTGCGCCACGCAACCGGCGTCCTTCTGTTGATATCGATGCGTCGGTTCGCGTACCGGCCATGCGTTCTTCTGATCCGGGGAGAAGAGAGATGGCCGCGAAAAGGCACAAAAGACACAAAAAAGAAAAAGCCGCACCGGGGATCGCGTCCATCGGTTCGCCCCAGCACCACGGGAACATTCCACCTTTCCTTTGTGTTTCTTGTGCTTTTTGTGGCCATTCTCTTATCCCTCGGCCGTATTTCCTACCGGGCGTGATCTGGCGGCGAATCCTCAGACTGCCGGCGCATTTGGTGGCGCACCCCACCACCCGCGCCCTTCTCATTTAAATCTTCTCATGCGAATAGCCATCATTGGTTGCGGAGTGATCGGAGCCAGGCGAGCCAAATCGCTCTCGGCGGACGATCAGTTGATCGTTGTTGCGGACGTGCTGCACGAGCGCGCACAAAAGCTCGCGGGCAGCTATTCGGGTTGCGCCGCGACCGGCGACTGGCGGCAGGCGCTGCGCGATGATGTCGATGCCGTCATCGTTTCCACGACCAATGACATGCTCGCTCCGATCACGCTCGCGGCGCTGGAGGCGGGCAAGCATGTGCTCGTCGAGAAGCCCGCCGCGCAGAGCGCGGACGAACTGACGCCGGTGATCGCGGCGCAACAGAAGACCGGCCGGATCGTGAAGGTGGGATTCAACCTCCGATTCCATCCCGCGATCGAGCGCGCAAGAATGCTGGTCGACGACGGCGCCGTCGGTCCCCTCATGTTCCTCCGCGCCCGATACGGCCATGGCGGCCGTCTCGGAATGGAAACAGAATGGCGCGGCAATCCCGCCCTCTCCGGCGGGGGAGAAATGCTGGATCAGGGCGTTCATCTGATCGACCTCGCCCGGTGGTTTCTCGGCGAGTTCGTTTCCGTCACCGGTGAGGTTGCCAATTACTTCTGGAATTGGAGCGTGGAAGACAACGGCTTCGCCCTGCTCAAAACCGCCGCGGGCCAGGTCGCGTGGCTCCACGCAAGCTGCACCGAATGGAAGAACCTGTTCAGCCTCGAAATCTACGGAAAAACCGGAAAGCTCCAGATCGACGGCCTCGGCGGCTCCTATGGCCCCGAGCGTCTCACGTACTACCGAATGCTGCCGCAGATGGGCCCGCCGGAGGTGACGGAGTTCAGTTTTCCCGCCGAGGACGTTTCGTGGAGCCGCGAGTTCGAGCATTTCCGCCAGTGCATCGATCAGGGGATCGAGCCGCTCAGCGGCTTGGCCGATGCCAAGGCGGCACTGGAAGTGACTGGCATGCTTTACAAAATATCGGCCGGCCAACCGGAATCCAGGAGTTGAGATGGCATCGTTGCTGCAGAAGGCGATCGAACTGGCGGTGAAAGCCCATCGCGATTCAGAAGATCCGCCGGGAGAGCCCTACATCGTTCATCCCATGCGCGTGCTGTTGCGGGTCTCGCAGGCCGACGACGCGGATCAGGAGCCTGATCTCCGCGTCACCGCCATTCTCCACGACGTGCTGGAGCGCGGGACGTTGACCGAGAAAGACCTGCGCTCCGCCGGCATCCCGGCCCGCATCGTGCGGGCCGTGCGACTGTTAACTCATCGAGACGGAACGACTTACGCGGACTATGTGATCCGGCTCAAGCCCGACCCGCTGGCCCGCGCGGTCAAGATCGCCGACCTGATGGACAACGCCGACCTGCGGCGTGTGACCTTTCGCGGTTCGAAATCCCGAAAGGATTCGCATCGCGTCATCCGCTACGCCGCTTCGTACAAGTTCCTGACCGGCCAGATGACCAAGTCCGCATATCGCAAGGCGATGCAGCGAGGGGAGTGACGGTTCGCCATTTGAGCCCTTTCCAGAACTTGCGATCGCGCCGTCACGTGTTTAGCACCGATTCCAACCTTCTCCCGGAGTACCGGGAGAAGGGACCAGAAACAGGCCCGGGTATTGCCGCGCGAAAACATAATTAATGGTGGCCAATTAGGTAGTTCAACTTCACCCCGGCAATTTCCCGATAGTCTCGATGTGTCTCACGCCCGGATGACCGCGCCATGATCATCACACGCAGTCCCCTGCGCATCAGCCTTGGCGGCGGGGGGACCGATCTTCCGTCGTATTTTAAAAAACACGGCGGGTTTCTCGTGGCAGGTGCGATCGATCGTTATGTCTACATTACGCTTCACCAGACGTTTCAAAGCGGGCTGATTCTCAAGTATTCGAAGATGGAGCACGTGGCGTCGGTGGACGAAGTGCAGCATCCGATCGCTCGGGAGGCGCTGCGATTGGCTGGCATCTGCGACCCGCATCTGGAAATCACCAGCATGGCGGATATTCCGGCGGGCACCGGGCTGGGATCATCGGGGTCGTTTACCACGGCATTGCTCAAAGCCCTCCACGCGCTGAAGCGAAATCTCGTCAGCCCGCAGCAGCTTGCGGAGCAGGCCTGCACCATTGAGATCGACCGGCTTGGGGAGCCGATCGGCAAGCAGGATCAATATATTGCGGCGTACGGCGGATTGACCTGCTTCCAGTTTCTGCAAAACGGAACGGTTGAAGCGAGCCCGCTCAAGATCGATCCGGAAACGCAATATAACCTGGAAGATAATCTCCTCTTATTCTTTACCGGTTACAGCCGGTCGGCGTCGAAAATTCTCAAGGAGCAGGATGATCGCAGCCGCCAGAGCGATCAGGAGATGACCGACAATCTCCACTTCGTCAAAGAGCTTGGCTATCAGACCAAAGATGCGTTGGAAGCCGGTGATCTGCCGCGGTTCGGGCAGATTATGAACACGCACTGGGAGCGAAAAAAGCAGCGCAGCGGACAGATGACAAACCCGGACATCGACCGATGGTATCGGCTGGCGGTGGAGAACGGTGCGCTGGGCGGGAAACTGATCGGCGCCGGCGGCGGTGGCTTTTTGATGTTTTATGCGGCGGATAAGACGCGGTTGCGCCGCGTGCTGACGCGCGAGGGATTGCGCGAGGTGCGGTTTCGATTTGATTTTGAGGGAACGAAGGTCATCGTCCAGTAGCCCTTTACTTCCACGCAATCAGCACGGGCGAGACGCCCGTGCACGGGGAAACGTGAAGCGAAAGACTGCAAATACCATCGCTTCCACAACGCTCACGCTGCTGGCGGGGGGGTTGGCCACGCGCTTGCGCGGTGACGGAGGACGCGCTTCCCAAGTCGTTGGTGGAAGTGGCGGGACGGCCCTTCATCGATCACCAGCTCGAGCTGTTTTACCGGCACGGCATCCGGCGCGTCGTGCTTTGTCTGGGACATCTGGGCCATCAGATCGAAGCGCACGTCGGCGATGGTCGTGCATTCGGCCTGAACGTCAGTTATTCGCATGACACGCCGGGCTTGCTCGGCACCGGCGGGGCGATGCGACGAGCGCTTCCGATGCTCGGCGATCTGTTCTGGGTCGTTTATGGGGACTCGTACGTCGACGTGGATTTCGCGGCGGTGCTCGACGCGTTTCTTGCCAGCGACAAGCTGGCGCTGATGACGGTTCTGAAGAATGACGATCGGTGGGATCGCAGCAACGTCGAATTTCGCAGGGGTCGGCTCGTGCGCTACGACAAGCGCAACCGCACACCCGCAATGCATCATGTGGACTACGGCGTCGCGCTGTTCCGGCGGGCGGCGCTGGAGCGGATTCCTCCGGCGCGGCAATACGACCTGGCCGATCTTTATTCAGGACTCGTCGCCGAACGGGCGATGATGGGATACGAAGTCGCCAATCGGTTCTACGAAATTGGAACTCCGGCCGCCCTTGAGGAAACCCGGCAGTTTCTCGAAGCGCACACAAGTCATCCCTCGCCAGGCTGAAGGAACCATGTCATTCACCACCGACTATCTGGCGCAGACCCGAATGATCTTGGATCGGCTCGACGTGGGCGCGGTCGATCGGCTGGTGGATCGTCTGGTCATGACGCGCCGCGCGGGCGGGCGGATCTTTTTCCTCGGTGTCGGGGGAAGCGCGGCAAACGCGGCGCATGCGGTGAACGATTTCCGCAAGCTCTGCAATTTCGAGGCTTACGCACCCACGGACAATGTCGCGGAACTCACCGCTCGCACCAATGACGAAGGATGGGACACGGTCTTCGCGAGCTGGCTGCGAACCAGCCGGCTGAACAGCCGCGACGCGATCTTCGTACTCTCGGTCGGAGGCGGTGACCTCGTTCGGAATATCAGCCCGAATCTTGTCCGCGCCGTCCAGTACGCGCGGGAGATGAAGGCATCCATCGTCGGAATTGTCGGGCGCGACGGGGGATTCACCGCCTCGATGGCGGACGCATGCGTCATCGTTCCGACGGTCGACTCGCAAACAATCACGCCGCATTCGGAGACTTTTCAATCGCTGCTGTGGCACCTTCTGGTGTCGCATCCGTCGCTCAAGGCCGCTGCCACCAAGTGGGAAGGCGCCGTCGCGGCGTAGGGGTTTCGTATGCGTGCATCGGCGATTTTTCTCGATCGGGATGGAGTGCTGATTCGTGCCAACGTGCGCGACGCCGTTCCGCATCCGCCGGCCGGTGCCGAGGAGATGGAAATACTCGCAGGCGTGCCTGAAGCGCTCGCGCAGCTCGCGGCGGCGAAATTTCGCCTGATCGTGGTTACCAATCAGCCTGACGTGGCGCGGGGCACGCAGCAGCGGGCCGAGGTTGAGCGGATCAACGCGGCATTGCAGAGCGCTTTGCCGATTGAAGCGATCTACGTTTGTTATCACGACACCGCCGATCGATGCGCCTGCCGAAAGCCCGCGCCGGGACTGTTGCTTTGGGCGGCCGAGGAGCATCAGATCGATTTGCCGTCGAGCTTCATGATTGGGGATCGCTGGAGCGATGTGGTTGCCGGGGAAAGGGCCGGTTGCAGGACGTTGTTGATCAACCGTCCGTACAGCCAGGCGGAGCGATGCATGCCGGGGGCGTTTGTGGCCGATCTATTGGATGGAAGCGAACGGATTCTGCGTGGCGAGTGGAGCGGGAAATTTGCAGCGCGGTGCGCGGGATAGAGGGAACGGGCGCTCGTCCGTGCTCGTTTGAATGAACGCGGCCCTTCGGGCGGCCGCTAAACGTGTTGGAAGTCGCGCGGCTCATTTAGTCTTCTGACGTTCGCGTCCGCTCATTATGCTCAACGAACTTCACATTCAGGTGTTCGCCGACGGGGCCGATCGCGACGCGATGCTGGAGCTTGCTGCTCAGCCGCACATCGCGGGGCTGACGACCAATCCGACTCTCATGCGCAAGGCGGGGATCACGGATTACCGCGCGTTTGCGCTGTCGGTCTTGAGCGAAATCAAAGAAAAGCCGATCAGCTTTGAAGTTTTTTCCGATGACTTTCGCGAGATGGAACGGCAGGCGCACGAGATCGCGTCGTGGGGCGAGAACGTGTTCGTGAAGATTCCCGTGACCAACACCAAGGCCGAGTCGTCGGCAAAGCTCATCCGCCGGCTGGCTCGGGCGGGCGTGAAGCAAAACGTGACGGCGCTGATGACGTTGGGACAGGTCGCGGAGGTATCCGCAGCGCTCGGCGGCGAAGCGCCCGCGTTTGTCTCCGTCTTCGCGGGACGCATCGCCGACACCGGCCGGGATCCGATTCCGATGATGGCGGCCGCCGTCGAAATGCTCCGCCCGTTTCACAATCAGCAACTCATCTGGGCGAGCCCCCGCGAGGTGCTCAATATTCTCCAGGCCGATCAAATTGGCTGTCACGTCATCACCGTTACCCACGACCTGCTGAAAAAACTCGGGGGGCTCGGGAAGGATCTCTCGCAATATTCACTTGAAACCGTGCAGATGTTCCACAACGACGCCCAAGCCGCCGGCTTCACTCTGCCGCGCACCGCCCGGGTGCTGGCCGCATAGAAGTGACATGATTTCCTGTGGCATGGGAGTTCCGTCGGCGTCCCAGCCGTGTTGGGGACTTGGATCAAAAGACACTCCTCGACATCAGATTCTGTTCTGGTTCCGGCGTGCCTGACACTTTCGAGTGAGCTCTCTTTTGCCCTCCCCTGGTACGCCGGGGGAGGGTTAGGGTGGGGGTCGATGGGGGAAGGGTGTGGAGATGCGCTGGAGCGCCGCGAAGGGCAAGCTACGGCGGTGTGGCTGGCGAGTTCGAAACATCGCCGCGTTCGGGCGCCGCTCCGAAATTTGAGATTTGAAATTGCGAGCTCAATTGAAATTGTTCACTCTTCGTTCCCCCTTTCCCTGTTTGGGCATGACGGTCGCGCGACACCCTTCGCGGCTCTTCTCCTGGCGAGTAGACTCAACAAAGAATGGCGGATCCGCTTACGGTTTCAGTGGTGACACCCTGTTTCAATCCCGGCAAGCACCTGGCCGCGACGATCCAGAGCGTTCTCTCCCAGGACTATCCTCACGTTGAATATCTGGTGATGGACGCCGGCTCGACCGATGGAACGCTCGATCTGCTCCGTTCGTTCGGGGATCGTGTCCGCTGGATTTCGGAGCCGGACCATGGTCAGGCGGATGCAATTAATAGGGGCTTTTCCCGCGCGACCGGCCAGATTCTGGCATGGCTCAACGCGGATGACACCTACGCGCCAGGAGCGATTGGGGCCGCGGCGAAATTCCTTTCCGAACAGCCGGGCGTGGCGATGGTGTATGGGAACGCTGATTTCATTGACGCGGATGGAAACCTCATCGGACCCTGGCGCATATCGAGCCGTTCAGCCGGCATCGACTGATTCATTATTCGGATTTTATCGTGCAGCCCGCGGCGTTCTTCCGGCGCGTCGCGTTCGAAGCGGTGGGGGGGCTGGATGCGACGCTGCATTGGACGATGGACTACGATCTGTGGCTCAAGCTCGCCGAGCGGCACACGATCGAATATTTGCCCCAGGTGCTCGCCCATTACCGCTGGCTCGGCGACAGCAAGACCGCCAGCGGCGGCTGGAAACGGCTCGATGAAATCCGCGCCGTGCTGAGCCGCCACGGCGCCGGCACGCCCGCTTACGTCCGCCTCGAGTGCGTCAATGCATACATGCAGGAAGCGGTTGAATCCCTCAGGCGCGGGAGGGCGTTGAGCGCGCTTGCGCGATCCGCGCGTGCCGCGGGAACGCTGCTCGCCTCGCCGCGTGCAATTGCGAGTCTTTTCTCGCGACATACCTGGCGGATCATTTACACGGGACAGGTGTTGCGCAGGCGGGCATGTAGGGTTCAGGGTTCAGGGTTCAGGGGTCAGGAGTAGCAGAGTTTGCCTTTCCTGAACCCTGAACCCTGACACCCTGAACCCTCCTACTACGCTCTTTTAAATTCCGGCGTCTGCGAGATCGCCAGAACGGTGGACCACCAGCGCATTAACTGCACTGAGAAGTATGCCACCGGCAGGAACAGCAGCATCAGGATCGCGGGAAACCAACCAACGTAGGCGAGCACGAAGCTGACGTCGTAGACGATCAGCCAGAGCAGGCCGTAGAGCATGAGCCGCTGTCCTGCCTCGCGGCGAGTGGCGCTGTGGCTCCAGGTCCACCAGGCCAATGCAGCGAATCCGGCGACGGCGGCGCCCGGGAGCGCCAGCCAGCGCGTGAGATGCAGGCCGGCGAGCCCTCTGCGCTCGAGCACCAGCGCGATGACCATGGCATCAATCACGGTCAGCCCGCCCAGCACGGACCACCAGTGAATCTTGGTCAGCGGAGGGCGCTTTTGCTCCCACACATATGCGACGGTGGAGAGGACGGTGACATGCGTCAGCAGCAGGAGCGGGTGCCAGAGCACGGGAATGCCGGGGGCGGGGGCCAGGGCGTGGAGAAAGCGTATGAGTCCCAGGGCGATGAGGCCGGGAGCAACGAGGTACTTGCCGGCCATGTCGTAAAACGTGATGAGCAATCCTGCCGACACGACGAGCACCACGCTCATCCAATTGTTGGAAAGTTGGGCGTAGATGACGCTGCAGGCGACGGCTCCCAGCCCGAGCACGGCACAGATGGTATGAGCCGTCAGGACGCCAACACGCCCGCTGGGAAGCGGGCGATGGGATGCGATTTGCCGATCGCGCCGGCGGTCGATGATGTCGTTGAGGCTCATGCCAAAGCCGTACAGGCCGACGGAGATGCCCGTGATCGAAAGCATTCGGGCCGGGTCGAGAGCGGATTCGACGGGGATGACCATCCAGAGGAGCAGGGCGGTGCAGTAGGCATTGGAGATGGCGGTGAAGACCAGTGCCATCCGAGTGAGCTGCAGGACGGGGAGGAGGCGCTGAGAGAGAGCGGAGAGCATTGGTTACCTCATTATAACCCCATCTCCCGGAGTACCGGAGATGGGGTTATAAGATATCGCGACCGTCAGGAACGATTTGTCATCGCAGCAGTCATCGCACACTGCCGTGCGCACCTCCGAGGCACTTGCCTGTCGATTTTGCATTTGATGCGAAGGTTCGTAACGTGTCGCGTCTATGAGCTCGAATGTTCCCGCGCCTGCGGCGATTCGGATCCCCGGCAATGCGCGTGTTGCGATCGTGGCGGCGCGTTTTAACGGGGCGATCGTCGGGGAACTGTTGAGTCGCTGCATCAAGCAGCTCCGGGCGCTGGGTGTTGAGGAAGACCGGATTGAAGTGCATCACGTCCCTGGAGCGTTCGAGTTGCCGTTGGCGGCAAAACTGCTGGCAGCGTCGCGGGAATTTTCCGCGGTGATCTGCCTGGGCTGCGTCATTCGCGGAGATACCCCTCATTTTGATTTTGTCGCGGGAGAATGCGCCGGGGAATTCAGGATGTGGCGCTGAGCGAGTCGCTGCCGATTATCTTTGGTGTCCTCACGACCGAAACCGAGCAGCAGGCACGCGATCGTTTCGACGCCGGTGAGCGGAGTGCTGACGCGGCGGCGGAGATGATCGCCCTGCAGACGCGGCTGCGGAGTTAAGTGCAGTTTTCGGGTTGGTGTGGCGTTGTGATGCAGGCTTCCGGACTGCCTCTGGGGAGCAGGCTGGAAGCCCGCACCACAATGGCCGCCAATCCAAACTGAAAACTGCTCTACGTACGGGAACAGGCCCAGTTGTTCGGAGAAAGATTTCATGCCCGGCCCCGTTAATCGATTTTTCGGCGATCTCGCCTGGCAGATTACGCGCAACCGGCTCGGTTTTTTGCTGGACAACGCCCGCCAGTATGGGGACGTTGTGGCGTATGTGATGGCCGGGAGGAACTTTTTTCTGTTCTCCCATCCGGATGCGGTTCGTGAAATCCTCGTCACGCAGAATGACGCTTTCAACAAAGGCCTGATGATGCGCCGCTCGCAAGCGGTGCTCGGCAAGGGGCTGCTGACCAGCGAGGGGGACTTCCATCGCCGACAGCGGCGAATCGCGCAGCCGGTGTTTCATCCGCAGCGAATGGAGGCTTACTCGCCGATTATCGTCGAGTACTCGCAACGCACCTTGGAACGATGGCGCGATGGACAGAAACTCGACATTCACGCGGAGATGAGCCGGCTTGCGCTGGAAATTGTCAGCAAGACGCTTTTTGGCGCAGAAGTGGAGAACGAGGTCGAGCAAATCGGCCATGACATGGACATCATCGTGCGGAGGTTCACCCGGCTGTTCTCGCCGCTGCATCAGTTGATGAACCTGCTTCCGCTGCCGAGCAATCTGCTGCTGCGCCGTTCGATCCGCCGGCTGAACCGGCTGCTGGATCGATTCATCGAAGAGCGGCGCGCCGATCGGACGGCCGGAACAGGCGATCAGAAAGATTTGCTGACACTGCTCCTGGGGGCGACCGATTCTGAAGGCGATCAGGGGATGATGAGTGACACACAGCTCCGCGATGAATGCTTGACCATCTTCGCGGCAGGTCACGAAACCACCGCCAATGCGCTGACGTTCGCATTTCTGCTGCTCGCAAGAAATCCAGGCGTGGAGGCGAAGCTGCATGCGGAGGTTGACGCGGCGCTGCAGGGTCGTGCCGCGACGGCGGCGGACGTGGAAACGCTGGTCTACACGCGTGCCGTCATGGCCGAGGCGATGCGGCTCTATCCCCCTGCGTGGGGAATGGCGCGAACCGCCATGCGTGAGGTGCAGATTACCGGGCAGACCGTGCCGGCTGACGCGATTCTGCTGGTCAGTCAGTGGGTGACGCATCGCGACCCGCGATGGTGGCCCGACCCAGAATCGTTCACGCCCGAGCGTTGGCTGACACCCGATCCCAATCGTCCGCGCTGGGCCTATTTTCCCTTTGGCGGGGGAGCGCGGGCCTGCATCGGCGAATCGTTCGCGTGGACCGAGGCGATCCTGGCGCTGGCGACGATTGCCCAGCGTTTTCGCGTCGAGATCCCCGACCCCGATCCGCCAACGCTGCTGGCAACGATCACCCTCCGGCCAAAATACGGGCTGGTTGCGATCGTGAAATCTCGAAACTAAAAACGCCCTCCCGTGGCATGGGCGCCCGCGCGGGACGCCCATGCCACACGGCAGCTCTGGAGCCTCACGCCCGCACGATACGCTTTGACGGCCCCAAAACGATTCGGCCAGGGCTATCCTGCCGCCGCACAGTCACTTTCCCCGTGACATGGATGCCACGCGGGCATTCCTCCGGGGATGAATGCGCGTATACTTTCCGGCGATGTTGAAGAAGCGGAAGACGCGCGAACTGGCGATGCAGGTGTTGTTTCTCTGGGATACCAACGGCGAGCCCGATACGGTCCTGGCAGATCAGTGTTTGCGCGACTCGGGCGCTGAGCCGGACGTCTGCCAGTCTGCTTTGAAGATGGCTACGGGAACCTTTGAACAACGCGGCATGATCGAAGCTCAAGTCGAAAGGCTGGCCCCGCAATGGCCGCCGCGGCGTCAGCCGGCGGTCGATCGGAATATTCTCCGCCTGGCGGTCTGGGAGCTGACCAACGCTGACACGCCGCCGAAAGTCGTCATTGATGAAGCAATCGAATTGGCCAAGGCTTTCTCCACCGAGCAAAGCCCCGCGTTTGTCAACGGCGTGCTGGATGCGGTGCTCAAGGAGATCGTGGCGGTGAAAGGGGAGGGGGTAGGAACGGAGGCACGAAGGCACGAAGGCACGAAGGGGGAGGAGCGGGGGGAAGGCACGGAGGCGCCCGCTGTGGTGGACGAGCTGTTGCACGACGGCGGGGACCGGGAGGGGGCGGATGGGTAGAAGAATTGCAAATTGAGGATTGCAAATTGCAAAATGCAAATTGATGCGGCTCGTGCATCCTCTCATTGCGACTTTCTGCTTTCTCGCGCAAACGCGTCACGTTCCAATCACCAATCACCAGACCCATGCAATTTTTTTCCAAATCGATCGACAAGCTGAAGGGCGCGTTGCGGCGCACCGCTCGCGTCTTGAACACGGACGTGCGCACGCTGTTCATTCCGGGGCGGCAGATCGATGAGGGATTTCTCGACGAACTGGAGCAGAAGCTGCTGCAGGCGGATGTGGGAGTGTCGAACGTGGAGGCCATCGTCGGCGAGGTGCGCGAGCGGTGGCGGCTGGGGCGCATTCGCAACGCCGACGAGGCGGAGTCGGTGGTGCGCGGCAAGTTTCTGGAGATGGTGAGCGGAGCGACGCCGCAGGATCGCGAACTGCACTTTGCCGCGTCGGGGCCGACCGTCGTGCTTGTTGCGGGAATCAATGGCGCGGGGAAGACCACCAGCATCGCCAAGCTCGCCTGGCTGGCGAAAAATGAGTTGAAGAAAAAGGTGATGGTCTGCGCCAGCGACACGTTTCGCGCGGCCGCGGTCGACCAGCTCTCGATCTGGGCAGAGCGGCTGGGCGTGGAGATCGTGAAGCATAAGATGGGCGCGGATCCTGCCGCCGTTGCATACGACGCGTGCGAAGCGGCCAAGTCGCGGGGGATTGATCTGCTGATCGTTGACACGGCTGGGCGGTTGCACACGCAGGAACACCTGATGCGGGAGCTGACCAAGATTCGCGACGTGGTCGCGAAGCGCATCGACGGCGCTCCGCACGAAGTGCTGCTGGTGCTGGACGCCACAACGGGACAAAACGCGGTGGCGCAGGCGAAAAATTTCTCCGCCGCCATTGGTGTGAGCGGCATCCTGCTTGCCAAGCTCGACGGGACGGCCAAAGGGGGCGTTGTCATCTCGATCCGCCAGCAGTTGAGTATCCCGGTAAAGTTTATCGGACTAGGGGAAACCCCTGCGGACATTGAGTCTTTTGATCCCGCCCGCTTTGTGGATGCCCTTTTCGGTGTGGAAACGTCGGCGGATGTGGTTTGAGCCGAATGCCGTTCGCCGGGGGCCAGGGTTCAGGGTGTCAGGGTTCAGGGTGTCAGGGTTCAGGGTTCAGGGTGTCAGGGTTCAGGGTGTCAGGGTTCAGGGTTCACGGTTGAGCAGCTCTGCTTTCCCCTGAACCCTGAACCCTGAACCCTGAACCCTGAATCCTGACACCCTGAACCCTCATCCAGAATCATTGATACCAGTCGGCCCGAGATGGTATATTAATGCTGTCATTTCTATCATGGATGTCTGGCTTTGTTCCGAAGTGATACGGCGGTCGGACTTGGCTCAGCTTCAGGCGCCGCTGCGCCGCAGGACTTCTGAAAAGGCGTTTTGAGGATACGTCATGGCGTCAGAAACCGCTGAAAACTCGAGCGCGGTCGAAAGCAAATACTGTCACATCTGCGGTACCGATGTCACCGGGAAGCCCCGTCAGAAGGACGACAAGGGGCGATATTATTGCGTTTCGTGTGCCAGTTTTGGCGAAGCCAAGCTGAATCCCACCGCCAAGGAGCACAAGGGCAAGGTTCAATGCCCCGATTGCGGGAAATATCTCCCCAAGGTGGCGATGGCAGATTTCGAAGGGACGGCGGTCTGCGATCCATGCCGGACGGTGCGGGTTCAGGAGAGGGAAAAAGCACAGGAACGACGTGAACAGGCGGCGCGCGGAGGCGAAGAAGAGCGGAAGCAGCAATCGCGGCTGGTGATCCTGGTCATTGTCGCCGGCCTCCTGGGCGCTTTGACGGTCTATTTGAACTTTTTCGCAAAATAATGCCGCGGCGAGTTCTGGCGCGATGGGCGCGCCAACCTGAACATGTTTTTAGACACACTACTTTGGATTCTGCTGGCGGGGCTCGTGGCAACCGCGACGGTCATGCGCATCAAGGCCATGATGCGCCGTCGCGCCCGCATCGAGGCGGACGACACGATGCGGCAGAAAACCATCAACCGCATTCTCGCCGGGGGTGAGCGGCACCATGTGCAGGGCATTTACGAGCGAGTCGAGCCGATGCGCAAATATGTGGAACGCGCCTGTGACCGCCTCGAGGCGGCGGTTGCGAACCTCGTGCCTGATGCCCGGGCGATCTTCGACACGCTCGAACGGGGCGGTGAGGCGAATCGATTGCTCGAATTCCTGGTTCAGCAGAGCAAGGGTGCGCAGGACATCGTGGCGCGCAATCGCGAAATCGCCACGCTCGGATATCTCAACGGCGACATCCAGACGGCGTCCAATGCCGTTGACGCGATTTTGGCCAGCTTCCCCAACGACCTCGACGCCCTGACTCGCCGCGGAACCATCACCTACTTGCGCGGCAAGACCGACCAGGCTAAAGAGATCTACATGCGGGTGCTGAAGATTGCCACCCATAATAATAACGAACAGGAATGCGCAGCCGCCCACGTCCATCTCGGTACGCTGCACCAGCTCCTGAAATTGATCGGCGACGCGGAATTTCACCATTCCGAGGCCCTGAAGATCTATGAGAAGCTGAAGGACGAAGCCGGGATGGCCGACTGCTTCGTGAACATCGGGCTGATTTACCAGGTGCGCGGGGAGGCCCTCAAAGCGGAGGAGGCGTATCGCAAAGCGTTGGAGATTAATGAGCGCCTGCGCCGGCTGGAAGGGCTGGCGGTCACCTGCGGCTGTCTCGGGTTGCTGATCTATGACCGGCGCGGCAATCTCGAAGAAAGCGAGCGACTGCTCAGTAGCGCCCTCGATCTCAACACCCGCCTGGGACGACTGGGCGGGATGGCCAGCGCGTATGGCAACCTCGGTCTGGTCCGCTTCAAGCGAGGTCACGGCAAAGCCGCTCGCGAGCTGTTCACCAAGTCGCTGGCGCTCTACCAAAGACTCAACCGCCCAAAGCTTGCCATGAAAGTGCAAACCTGGCTCGACCAGATGGAGCCCGATACCGGATCCGCCGTAACCGTCGTCAAAGCCGCCGAGAACTAAATTGTTTCCCCAGTGACCTTGCGTGGCACGGGCGTCCCGCCCGTGTTAGCTGTGCAAGAAATTACCGATCGATCCGGCTTCCAATTCCTGAGCAGAAAGCTCTTTCCCTTCTTCGATGCCAGACGTGCAAGTTCGCAATCTTCGCAAACGCTATGGCAAGGTGACTGCCATTGAGGACGTCAGTTTTGAAATCAATGGCGGTGAGATCGTTGGGCTTCTGGGCCCCAACGGAGCCGGAAAAACGTCGACGCTCGAATGCATCATCGGCCTGCGCCAGCCCGACGGCGGCAGCGTCGAGGTGTGCGGCCTCGACGCACTCCGGCAATCGACGGAGGTCAAGCAGCGCATCGGCGCCCAGCTCCAGGCGACGGCATTGCACGACAAAATCACCCCGCGTGAAGCGCTTCGCATGTTTGCCGCGTTTTATCGCAATGCCTCCGACATCGGGCTGCTCATCGAGCGTTTTGCCCTGAACGAAAAAGCTGACGCGCGCTTTGAGACGCTTTCCGGCGGGCAGAAGCAGCGGTTGGCGCTGGCGCTCGCGTTCGTCAACGAGCCGCGCGTTCTGTTCCTCGATGAACCGACCAGCGGGCTGGATCCGCAATCGCGACGCGAGCTGCACCAACTCATCGTGCAAATGCGCGGCGAGGGGCGCAGCGTGCTGCTGACGACCCACTACATCGAGGAAGCGCAGACGCTGTGCGACCGAATCGCGATCGTGGATCACGGCAAGGTGATCGCGACGGGAACGCCCGCCGCCCTGGTGGCCGGCTCAAAATCGCTGACGCGCGTGAATTTTCGGGCTGCGCAGCCGATTGCTGAAGAGCGGTTGAGAGCACTGCCAGGCGTCCGCGATGTTGCGCTGGTCCCGGGCACGAGCGGGAATGAGCCAACTGCGTTTGCGCGGTTGCAAGTGCAGGCCGGAGGCCCGCGCCACAATGTGTCGTCCGGAAATGCGCGGACGATGCCCGCCGCCGCCGAATCGGCGTATCGCCTGCAAACGACCCATGCGACGCGCGCTATTCTGGAGCTGGTGCGACTGCTGGACGAGGGCGGCAACGAGCTGCTCGATCTGCAGGTGGAAAAGCCGTCGCTGGAGGACGTTTTCATCGAGTTGACCGGCAGCTCGTTGCGCGACTGATCGGCGGCACATCGCATGCGCGGATTCGTTGAACACCTTCGTCTGACGCTGAGGCTGAATTTTCGCAGCCCGCAGGCGATGGTGTACGGCTATCTCGTTCCTTTTTTCTTCCTCATCGCATTCGGCAGCATCTTCAAGACAGATCCGCCGCTGTTTCGCGAGTTGGGGCAACTCCTGACGATCACCACGCTGGGCGGCGCATGTTTCGGCATGCCCACCGCGATGGTCGCCGAGCGCGAGCGCGGCGTCTGGCGGCGCTACCGGCTGCTGCCGGCTGGGACCCTCGGGTTTATTTTCAGCACGATGCTCGCGCGTTTTGTGCTCGTTGCGAGTGCGGCGTTGATGCAGATCGGGTTGGCGAAGCTGATCTTCGGCACGCCGATGCCGTATCACCCCTTACAACTCTTTGCCGCTTTCGGTTTCGTTTCGTTCGCGTTTCTGGGGATGGGGCTGGTGATCGCAATGCTTGCCGACAACGTGCCGGCGGTCCAGGCGCTGGGGCAGGCGATCTTCCTGCCGATGATCATCATCGGCGGGGTGGGCGTTCCGCTCAAAGCGTTGCCCGTCTGGGCGCAACACGTCGCCGGATTTTTGCCGGGACGCTACGCGGTGGACGCCCTTGAGTCGTGCGTAAATGGTGCGGGACTGGCCGCCGTGCGATTCGATCTGGGTGCGTTGCTGCTGATCGGCCTGGCGGCGCTGCTGGCGGGGGCGAAGCTTTTTCGCTGGGATGTCGGCCAGCGACTGCCAGCTGCCGCGCGGGCCTGGACGCTGGTTGCGATCGTCGCCTGGGCCGCGGTCGGACTCGTCGCCGAGTCGCGCGGAATATTGACGGCGACGCCGCGAGCGTCGGGCAACAGCATTCTGGAAGCGATCGCTCCTCCGACCACGACCACGGCGCCGACAACCGCGCCGGCAGCGGCTTCGACGCTTCCAACCACTCAGCTCGCCTCGACGCAGCCGGCGACTCAGCCCGCGCCGCCAAACCCTCCCAACTGGCAGGCCGTGACCGCGTCCGACGCGGACCAGATCACGTACGATGATCTGGAGCCTGACGACGGGACGGTGACTCCTGTTGCTCAATCGCTGGATAATCTTCAGGAAGACGTGAAGAATCAGATGGACGATCTGGCCGGGAAGCTGGTCGATTGGAAGCCGGGACAGGTCGATGACCCGGTGTTGCGGGTGCGGAATCTGCTGTCGGTATGCGCGGTCCCCGACATTCTGCAGGACCCCAATGAATCGACGATCCCGCTGGTGGTGTTCGAGCAGATCAAAGGCTCGATGTCGAAGGAACAGTTGATCAAAGTCCTGACATGGATCGCATTGAAGCCCGATGAGGGGACCTATCTGACGTCCCTTCCGGAACTGGGATTTCCCGGGCCGATTCAAGCGGACATCGTCCGCGAGCGGGCGGTCGCATATGGCCGCAAATTGCTGGCGAGGGTTCTGGGAAAATATCATCCGACGCCAGCGCAATGACGCCGCGATGTGAGGAAGACCACCAGGCTGATGGGCGAAGTGATTTCCAATCCGCCGCCGGCGACCCGGTCCTATTGGCCCGCGATTCCGGCGCCGATGCGGACGCCACTGTCGGTATTGCCGGAACATCCATGTTCTTACGTGTCGCATCGCCGGGCGCGAAGCCGCGCATTCTGGGCGGAGCAATTGCCGGCCGACTCTTATCGCGCGTTGATGGATGCGGGGTTTCGGCGCAGCGGGAAGGTGGTCTACCAGCCGGTCTGCTCGGGTTGCCGGGCATGTCAGCCGATTCGCGTGCCAGTGGCGCGCTTCCACCCCAGCAAGTCGCAGCGGCGCTGCTATCGCCGCAACAGCGAGTTGACCTTCAGCGTCGCCGCTCCAGTTCCGACGTCCGAGAAGTACGAGCTATACGCCCGTTACGTCCGCCAATGGCATGGCGGAGCCTTGGAAGGGGAGTACGACGGGTTTGTGTCGTTTCTCTACGAATCTCCCGTCGATTCGGTCGAATTTTCCTATCGCAACGGGGCTGGGAAGCTCCTGGCGGTGGGAATCTGTGATGTTTCAACAAATGTGCTCAGCAGTGTGTATCATTACTTCGACCCCGGCGAGGCATCCCGGGGTCTTGGAACCTACGGCGCTCTTTGCGAGATTCAGCATGCCCGGGAGCGAGAGATCGCCTACTATTATCTCGGATACTGGATTGACGGCTGCCGATCCATGGAATACAAGTCGGCTTTAAGGCCTTTTGAGATTCTTTGGCCGGATCAGATTTGGCGGGCCGAACCGGTGGAGAGACCGCACGCCATGGGGTGAATTGAAGCGGCAGACGTATCTCTGACTGCGTTTAACGGCGCAATGCGCAAGTGTGCTCGTATGCGAGAGGCCATTCACATGCCCGGGCAAGTGCCTTCCGAAGGCGGCAAGTCGCTGCGCATTCTGATCGTGGAAGATCACACTCCCACGCGGATGGCCATGAGCCGTCTCGTCCGGCAGGCCGGCGCCGACGTCACCACCGCGCGCGACGGCGATGAGGCGCTTGGATATCTGCTGACACAATATTTTGATGTGCTGCTCACCGACCTGCGCATGCCGCGCATGGACGGATTTGAGTTGCTGCAGCATTGCCAGAATCTGCCCGAGCGCCACCGCCCCAAGCGTGTGATCGCAATCAGCGGCGAATATGAAGCCAGCGCCCTGCACGGGCAGCCCGTGCAGTTTCTCGCCAAGCCTTTCAATCTCGACAGCCTGCTCGACATGCTCGGCGGAAAGCCGAACTAATTCGTACCACGGGTTTCCCAACCCGTGCGAGTGGCGTGGTTCATCCACTCCCGCTGCTCCCCATTCCTGATGCTCGGCGGGAAACCAAACTGCTTTTGTGTACCACGGGTTTCCCAACCCGTGCGAGCGCCGTGGTTCATCCAGTTGCGCTGCCCCCCCAATTCCTTTTAAGACGAAATTGACCCTCGGCGTGCAGCCGCTGCGCGTCCCCTCACTCGGAGCGGATCATCTCTTGAACTCGGCGCTGCTCGCACGGGTTGGAAACCCGTGTTACGCGATGGAGATGAACGTCGCGACGCTGTTCAAATCGCGAATCGCCTGAGGCGTGGTCTTAATCGTGGCGGCGGCGCCTCTCTCGACCGAGCAGTGCACCTTATTGGGCCGCTTGGTCCAGATCTGGCCGCCGCGGCGCTTGGGCAGCTCTTTGAAATTGCGGCTGCGGATCTTGATCGGCAGGACGATCGCCTTGTCCTTCATGAACAATCGCTCGATGGTCTTGCGCTGATGCGCGATTGATTTTTTTGCTCACCGTCACGCGGACGGTCTTGCCGGGGGTCAGATCCAACGCCATGTTTTCTACTCCGATCAGAGGGACGGAGCAGTATAGCGACGTTTCGCCATGTCGCAAGGCGGCTTCATCTGCCGCTTTCGCCCATCGCACATCGGGGGCGTGCCTGAATGTCCCGGGTCAAGTGATTCAGGACGATATCCACTCTTTCCCCCTCCCCTTGTACTCCGGGGGAGGGTTGGGGTGGGGGTTCGTCCGTTCGGCGGGCTGCCTCCGATTACGATTTTCCCCCACCTCGATCCTCCCCGGTACGAGGGGAGGAGGCAAGACCGTGGCGTTCGTCGAGGTGGAATAACCTCAATCCTCCCGTCGAGGTACGAGGGGAGGAGGCAAGACCGCCGCGTTCGTCGAGGTGGGATTACCCTGGGAGGCGCGGCGCTCGCCACGCCACTTGTTCAGACCCCCGACACAACTGCGGCCTCGGCTCGCGCCCGCCTGATCGGCCGATAGATCGTGTCGCGTTCGACCGGCTCCCGCCCGGCTTCGCGAATCAGCCTTCGGATGTCGTTCACGTGCAATTCCTGGTGCGTCGATCCCGCCCCCTGGCGCTTGGTGATGTCATACCAGACGACGGTTCCATCCAGATCGTCCACTCCCCAACTGAGCGCGACCTGCGACAGTCCGATTCCCTGCATGATCCAGAAGGCCTTGATATGAGCGATGTTGCTCAACATCAGCCGGCTGATCGCGAGAGTCTTGAGGTCGGTCAGCCCCGTCGGTCCCGGAAGATGTCCCAATTCGCTGTTCTCGGGAATAAACGACAATGGGATCATGCAGTTAAAAAACGCATGCCCGCCCGCCAGCGATTCGGCCTGCAACTCCCGCAGCTTGATGAGATGGGTGATGCGCTCTTCGGGATGCTCCACGTGACCATAGAGCATGGTCGCATTGGTGAAGATGCCCAGGCTGTGGGCCGTGCGATGCACTTCGAACCACTTGTCGGCACGCACTTTTCCCTTGAAGACTTCATCGTGAACCCGGTCGTCGAAGATCTCCGCTCCGCCGCCCGGCATGCTTCCCAGGCCCGCGTCGCGCAATGCAGTCAGCACTTCCCGCACGCTCAGGCGGGCGATGCGCGCGAAGTGGACGATCTCAATTGCCGTGAATGCTTTGATATGCAATAGCGGGCAAGCCTCGCGGACGCCGGAGAGCATTTGCAGGTAGTAATCGAACTTCAGCCACGGGTGCAGTCCGCCAACAATATGCACCTCGGTCGCGCCCGCCTCGGCGGCTTTGATCGCGGTGGCAACGACCTGCTCCACCGGCATCTCGTACGCGCCCTCTTCCCCGCGCTTGCGATAGAAAGAGCAGAACTTGCAGGAGAGGGCACAGACGTTGGTGTAATTGATGTGGCGGTTGCGATTGTAAAACGCCTGATTCCCGTGGAGATTTTCGCGCACCGCATTCGCAAGCCGGCCGATGCCATGCAGATCATGGCTGTCGTACAGAGCAACACCGTCGGAATAGGAAAGGGCTTCGCCGGCGGTCAGTTTGTCGGCAATGGGGCGGAGGTTCGCGTCAGAAAATCTTTGCAGGGCGACAGCCATCGCCATCGAGTATAGAGGCTCGCCGCTGGATGCTCCATGACTTTCGCGCGTTTTGAAAGGGAGGATCTCCGGGCGGAATTGTGGTGCGGTCTTCCAGCCTGCAATTCCAGCCCTGTAGACACGCTTTGCTCCCTCTCGGAACTTCGCACAATCCCAAAGGAAGATGCTACGCTGCTTCCGACGGCTGGATCAGGTCCCGGATATCCGGCTGATGACGATAATTGCTGGATGGGATTTGGCGTTGCACGCGGTCGGCTAATTCGACCAATCCTGTCACTTCAGTGTGGTCGATCGCCTCTTTCTGAGCCAGCAGGCGAATCAATGCCGCGACGTACACGCGCAGTTCACGCGTCTCCCGTTCGAGCGCGCGAATGGCAGCATCCTGCTCGATGTCCTTCTGCGACGGAGCTGCCGGCGGCCGCGCGGACTGTCTCAGGCGACGCTCGGTTTCCGCGTCCAACTCCGGGTTGCGAAATCGCGGGATGACTCGGTTCCAACTCATCGAATGCAAAGTCCGTTAGTGATGCATCAGCACGTCGGTAATTCCAAGCGTCCCAAGGCAAACACTGATGATCCCGTTCACGGTGAAGAACGCGAGTCCAACCTTGGACAGATCATCGGCCCGAACCAGCAGATGCTCAATCACTAAAAGAGCGATCGCAATGCCGATGCCAATTCTAAAAAAGAAACCTAACTGAGCAGCGGAGCCAGCAAGCGCAACCAGCATGGCAACGGAAACCACATGAGTCACACGAGCCACCCACAACGCCCGTGCGATTCCGATCCGTGCCGGCACGGAAAAAATGCCGCAGGCCACGTCGCTGTCGTAATCCTGGCAGGCGTAGATAATATCGAACCCGGCAGTCCAGCAGAGAACTCCTGCCGCCATCCAGAGCGGCGGCGCCGCGAGGCTTCCGCGAATGGCAATCCAGGCGCAGATTGGCGCCAGCCCCAGCGCGATCCCAAGGTAATAGTGGCACAGTCGCGTGAATCGCTTCAGAAGCGGATAGCCGCACAAGAATCCCAGAACAGGCACGGAGAGCCGCAGCGGCCAGGGGTTCCGATAAACCCAGAGAAAACCCGCAGTGGACGCGACAAACGCCATGGCGCAGAGCAGCGATATCGTCAGATAGAACCCGCGCGAGAGCCTGCCCGCGGGTATAGCGCGCCCGGCGGTGCGCGGGTTGAGCGCGTCGAGGCGGGCGTCGAGCAGACGATTTGCCGCCATCGCCAGCGACCGGGCCGTCAGCATGCAAAGCAGGATCAGGCCAAGTTTTCCCAACGGTGGCACACCGCCCGCTGCGATGAACGCGCTCAGCAGGGCGAAGGGAAGCGCGAAAATGGTATGCCCGATTTTGATATCGCGCGCGAAAGCGCCGAGCCTGCCGGAAAGAGGCAGGGGCGGATTCAAAGTCGAAGAAGCCTGCGACATGAGATCCGGTCTCTCAATTCTTTCAAAGCGTTTTTCCAACAGTTGCTCGGGCGCGCGTTTATCGAGACGCCTGAGATTTCCCACGCGCCGGATCCCACCGCGTGTCGAACATGTGCGAAACTCCGACCAGGTCCAGCAGCTTTCCCGCGACGAAATCGACGACGTCCAGCACCGTGGTCGGATTCAGATAGAATCCCGGGTTCGTCGGCGCGATGATGACGCCGGCGTCAGTCAGGGCTTTGTAATTATTGACGTCGATTGCCGAAAGCGGCATTTCGCGATGCGCCAGAATCAGCCGGCGGCGCTCCTTCATCGCGACCGCGGCCGATCGGGCGATGAGATTGTCGCCGATTCCATGGGCGACTTCCGCCAGCGTATTGCTGCTGCACGGCACGATGACCATCCCGTCGTGCAGGAATGATCCACTGGCGAGTTTGCAGCCGACGTCGTTGTAGTTGTAGAGCGTGATCGAATGCTCGGGCGTGCCCGCCAACGCGGTCAGATCCACCGTTTCCATCCCGAGTTCATCATGCAGGAGCCGCCTGCCCAGCGGCGACACGACCAGGTGCGTCTGCACGCCCGCCGCGCAAAGCCCCTGAATAAACCGCTGGGCGTAGAGTGCTCCGCTGGCGCCGGTGATGGCTGTGACGATGTCCATTTGCCTCCATTGTAGCAACGACTCCTCTCAAAGAAGCGCTGGGGGGCTGATTCTGAAATGCTAGGGTGTGGCGCTCGAAAGTGGCGATCGGCTCCGAGTAGGGCGGGATTCATCCCGCCGATTTGTTGGCCGGCTGAGAAAACGGCGGGATGAATCCCGCCCTACGATCGCAAAATCTGCAATCGCCACAAATAAAAGTTACACCCAAATGCTCGGCCAGCGCCTGAATGTTCGCCTTACTCAAAATGCAAGGTCTGTTTCCTCCGTTTTCCAGGCCGTCAAACGAGTAAATTCAGGACGTGATGGTTTGGGGGAGCGGGCAGAGAGCAGGCACTAACGATATAATCGACGCACGAGGTGATGATGTGAACGCATGGCGAAACGATAAACAGGGGTTGATCCCACAGGCGACGATTGACCGGGCCGCACACTTGCTGCTGGACGCAGCGCCGGAAGGGTCCGAAGTGATTTTATTCGGATCTTACGCGCGAGGGGATGCCACGGCGGACAGCGATCTGGACTTCCTGGTGGTCGAGCCGCTCGTGAGTGGAGCACGGACTGAGATGGTTCGCCTGCGCCAGGTGCTGCGTGCGCTGCGCATCCCCGTGGACGTGTTAGTCGTCAGCCGCGAAGGGTTTGAAGCGTGGAAGGACAAGATCAATAACGTCGTGTATGAGGCGGCGCGGGAAGGGCGCAGTTATGCCGCCTGATCCCTATCAGATGATGCTCCGCAAGGCGGGGCAGGACGCGGGACTTGCGGCGAAGCTGGCGGCGGACACGTCGGTGTCGGACGAACATCTCGGATTTTTCTGCCAGCAGGCGGTGGAGAAGGCGATCAAGTGTGTGCTGTCTTACCGCGGCGTCCCGTATCGCCGGACCCACGACTTGTCGGAGTTGATCGAGCTGGCGACCGAACACGCGATCGATTTTCCCGATGCCTTGTCGTCCAGTGTGACTCTCACACCATTTGCCGTCGCGTTCAGGTATGACGAACTGCCGCCCGTCACAGGGGACCACGACCGCTTCGACCGGGCCGGCGCGGTTCGACTGGCATCCGCCGCGGTGGCATGGGCGCACGCAGAGGTCGCGGGGCCCTGATCGCTCCAAAAGCTGCTACACATCCTCCCCGCAATTGCGGGCGGCTTCGCCATCAACCTCCACAGCCGGCAGGCGGCTGTGCCACCGGTCATTGCATACAATAGACTCCACTGTTTTGGAGGAGCGACGCGTGCCACGGGCGGTTCTGGCGGTTGTCAGCGTGCTGGGAAAAGATCAGAAGGGCGTCGTTGCGCAGTTCGCCACCTACATGGCGGAGCGCGGCATCAACATCGAGGACATCGAGCAACGCGTCGTTCGCGGTTTCTTCCTCATGGACATGCTGGTCGATCTGGCGGACCTCACCTGCGACCTTTCGGAACTCATCACCGGCCTGCTCGCGCTGGGCAAAAGGATCGACATGGAAGTTCGCGTGCACTTGCACGGCGAAAGACGCCGCAAGAGGCTCGCAGTGCTGGTCAGCAAGGAGCCTCACTGTCTGCAACGGCTGATCGACGAGCTGAGCGAAGGAAAACTGCACGGCGAGATTGCCTGTGTGCTGGCGAATCATCCCGATCTGGAGCCGATCGCAATCGCGGCAAATGTCCCGTTCGCGTGGCATGACGCCGCTGATCCGGCCGCGCATTTCGCATGGCTGCTGCGGCAGCTTCAAACGTTCGGCCCCGATCTGGTCGTTCTCGCGCGGTACATGCGCATTTTGCCGCCCCAGATTGTCTCCGCATTTCCCAGCCGGATCATCAATATTCATCCCTCGCTGCTGCCGTATTTTCCTGGAGCCGCGCCCTATCGCCGAGCGTACGAAAGCGGCGTTCGCGTGCATGGTTGCACTGCCCATTTCGTGACCGAACAGCTCGACGAGGGGCCGGTGATTCTACAGGATGTCTTTCACATCAACGTCGGTGCCGACAGCGTCGACGACGTGAAGAGCAAGGGCCTGCAACTCGAATCGATCGTGCTTGCCAAGGCCGTTCAGCTTTTCCTGGATGAAGAACTCGTGGTGGTCGACGGCAAGGTGATCTTCAAACCGGGGATCAGCCGGTTTCTGGACGGACGTCGTAGTAACGCAAAACTCTGATGACGAAACCAGAACCATTAAAAACCCGAATGACGAAACCCGAAACCAGAATCAAACCCGAAGCCCGAATGACGAATGACGAAATGGAGTTCGCGGAGCCAGTCCCTCGAACAATGACGCCGACTTGCGACTCTCGATGAAAGATGTCGAAACCGTGCGTCTTTCCAGCATTTCATCATTCGTCATTCTGGTTTCGGGTTTGATTCTTTGATTCTGGTTTCGGGTTTCGTCATTCTGGTTTCAACCGCAGGTCTTTCACTTCCAGTTCGACGCTGGTTCGTCCGTTGTACTCATTGAGGCACGGCTCGACCGCAATGTCGATCACCCGGCCGGGCTCGAGTTTCTCGGCCAGATCTCCCTGGCCGAACGCGATGCATTTCATGCACTGGTCGGCCTGACGCACTTGCATCTGAAGATGCTGGCTGCTCTTTCCGACGCGCCTTGGGGGGGAAACGACCGCGACATTTTCGCAGACGAACAGCGGCCGGCGGTTGCCGTGGCCGAAGGGGCCTAGCCGGGTCAGGTCGCCCATCAAGCCGAGGGTGATCTGGCGGAGTTCCGCGGTCGCGTCGATTTTCATCTCAGGCACGAGCATGTCATCGGTCAGACATTCGCCGGCATGGGCGCAGAAGGCGGCCCGGAAATCGTCGAGGCGAGCTGACTGTAGTTTCATCCCGGCGGCCATTTCGTGGCCGCCGTGGGTTTCCAGACATTCGGTGCAGGCCTCCAGCGCCCGTGCCAGGTGGAATCCCGCGACTGAACGTGCGCTGCCCTGCGCATGGCCATTGGTGATGGCAAGCATCACGGTAGGGCGATGAAAGCACTCGACGATGCGCGAGGCGACGATGCCGATCACTCCGGGATGCCAGTTGTCGGCTCCCAGCACCAGCGCCCGCTGCGCGTCGCTGTCCCATCCGTTGCGCATCACCTGATCGATCGCCTCGTCGAGAATTTTTCGCTCGATTGCCTGACGGGCGCGATTTTGCTGATCGAGATACTCGGCAATCTCCCGAGCCTTCTCCTCTGTCGCGGAGGTAAGCATCTCGACCGCCAGCCGCGCGTGCCCCATCCGTCCGCAGGCATTAAGTCGTGGAGCGAGCCGGAAACCCACGTCGAAGCTGTCGAGCTTCTGGCCGGTCAGACCGGCTGACGCGATCAGCGCTCGCAGTCCGTTCAATCGCGTATTGCGCAGGCCGCTGAGTCCGAAGTGCGCCAGGACGCGATTCTCCCCCTGCAGCGGCACCACGTCGGCAATGGTTCCGAGTGCCGCCAGGGCGGTTGCGTCGACCAGGAATTCGCGGAAGTCGCTGCTCACGCGCAGCGCACCGTTGAGGGCGATGCCGATGCCCCAGGCGAGTTTGAACGCGACGCCAGCGCCGCAGAGATGGGGGTTGGGATAGCCCGGCTCGCAATCGCCCAGTCGCGGATGCACGACGCTGTGACAATCGGGAAGCAGGGGAATTTCCGTACCCGGCTGATGCCGCCACTCATGATGATCCGTGATGATCAGATCGACACCGCGCGTTCGGGCGATCTGTGCCGGTCCGATTGCGCTCACGCCGCAATCGACCGAGATGATCAGTTGCGCTCCCTCGTCGCAGAGTTGGGTGATGGCGTCGGAATTCAGGCCGTACCCCTCTTCGATGCGGTGGGGGATATAGAACTCGGCGCTGCCTCCGAGCCGGCGGATGGCGTGCCAGAGAATCGCCGTCGCGGTGATGCCGTCCACGTCGTAATCGCCGTAGATGACGATGCGCTGCTTTTCACGAATCGCGTGTGCGACGCGCTGAGCGGCTTGCGTCAAGTTCAGAATTCCGGCCGGTTCATGCAGCGTCTTGAGTGACGGAGCAAGGAATTCTCTCGCTGCTTCGGGCGCGCTGACGCCGCGATTCAGGAGAATTTGTGCGATGAGAGGCGAGGTCTTCAACCGGGCGGCAAGATCCGCCGCGGCAGGATCGGGCGGTGCGATGTTCCAACGTTTGGCGCACTGCATCCCTGGCTCGCAAAGAGAAATCGTCCGTGAACTTCATCTTACGCCATGCCGGGGAACTTCCCAAATCACGCGAACAGCAACGGATGCACGGGGTGTGGCGCTCGAAAGTGGCGATCGGCTCCGAGTAGGGCGGGATTCATCCCGCCGATTTGTTGGCCGGCTGAGAAAACGGCGGGATGAATCCCGCCCTACGATCGCAAAATCTGCAATCGCCACAAATAAAAGTTACACCCGATGCACGAGGAGGCACGACCATATCTGCGCCTGCCCCCTCTACCGGCGTATGCAAATTTCCGCCGCTACTGCGGGATCGAACCAGGAGGGTCGGCCGCTTTGATGGTCTTTTCCTTGACCTCAATCGTCTTTTTCTCGCTGGCGATTTCGACGCGCACCTGGCTGTAGAGATTCAGGTAGGCGTTGGCGACGAAAACCAGCGAAAAAAAGGCGATCAAGTAGCCGCGCCAGTCATCGTAGAGGAGCTTGAAGCGGGTTATCAGAAGAAACGCGGCTGTAACGTAGTGGCTGAAGCAGTACTCACAGGTGAACAGATAAAAAAATTTTCGCTCCAGGAAGGAACTGCAGACTTTGCTGCGATGACTGCACCACTCCCGCGGCTCGCGGAAAATCTCTTCGAAGACGACCGTGCGCCAATCGAAGCGATGGGAATGGCAAGAATAAACAACCCGACAATTTGCCGCCAATCAATCTGCATCACGTCGAGCGGTCGCGAACGTCTGGACCAGACAAGTAGCCTATAACTCCAAGCCGCCACGCGCGGCAACGCGGAATCTGTGCCCCCAGGCGATCAGGCGCGCACGCGCCCCGCGTGACATGGTACAGCCTTTGCACTTTCGACGGTCGCGTTCGTTTACTTCTCAACTATTTTGGAGGCCGTTATGATCCCCGTCGCAGAAATGCATGCCCTTGCTGCTCTCGGTTATTCCCTCGTATATCTGCTCTTCGGTGGCGGGCTCGGGGGCGCCGTCTTGATCTTTATAGTTGCCAAGATGCTCGGTCATTAGACGCCGGCTCGGGGCGACGTGCCCGCCGATCCTGCGTTCAGGAACCTTTGTGTCCTTCCCCTCGCGTCGTCTTGGCGTTATACACGACGCGAGGAGCCTGCATGCCAAAACTTACCATCGCTGACGGGGAAACCTTTGAGGTCACATCCGGCAAACGCCTCGTCAATGCACTCATCGACGAAGCGAAGACGGACCAATTGCACGCGTGCGGCGGTAACGCCCGTTGCACCACGTGCAGAGTCGAGTTCATCGCCGGCGAGCCGCAAAGCATGACTGAAGCGGAGAAATCCGTTCTCGCCGCACGCGGGCTGCTGTCACAACCCGGGCTGCGGCTCAGTTGCCAAATCTCCTGCGATCACGACATGACTGTGAAAGTGATCAGCCGTCTCGCCGGCAGCGGCCGCGCCGATGCGGGCAAGCGTCCCGCCGACGAGATTACCCCGCCGCCGGTGTGGGTGGAGAAAGCCCGGACATAGCGCCCCACGGCAATCCGCAGACCGTTCGGCAACGGCTCAAGTGCGCCGTTACATACGCCGCTGCCCCGGCGCAACTCTAAATTTGCAAAATCGGCCCTAAATGACCGTGCGCGATCCCGCACGGTCCGCAGGTGCCGAGAAATGCAGAACACGAATCCACACGAATTCGCACGAATCTTCACGAACAGATTCCCCGCGTTTATTCGTGAGATTCGTGCTTCATTCGTGGTGATTCGTGTTCCCTCTTCGTGGATTGCGCGGCACCTGGCAGATTGACAGCGTGTGTTCGCGTAAGGTCACTTAGCGCAGGTGTCAAAAAATGAACGTCCGCCTTCCGACGGACGTTCATCACTAAACGCCGGATATTCCTTAATTGTCCGCGGCTTCATTTTGAGCCGTTTACCGTGTCCTGCAGTTTCTGAGCCATCTCGAGATGTTTCTTGAGAGTCGGCAGGGTGTCGGCCGCAAATTTCTTCAACGCCGGATCGGTCCCGCTATTGGCCTCGTTTTGGAACAGCTCGATGGTTTTCTGGTGATCCTCGACCATCGCCGCCACATACGCCTTGTCGAACTCGGTTCCGGTCAGCTTCATCAGCGGCGCGCCTTTGTCAGAATCCTCCTTTGTTTCGGTCGGGGGGAAATCTACGCTCTCCTTGGCGGCTATCTCCTGTAGCTCTTTATTGGCCTTGGTATGGTCCTTGACCATGTGCTTCCCAAAGCCCTTGACCTTTTTCTCCGAGGCATTGTCCGCGGCATATTGGCCGAGTTTGACCTCCGCCATGCCACCGCTGGCGGCAGCGGTAACGAAAGCCTTATCAGCATCACTTACATCCGCCGCCAAAGCCCGAGGTCCATTCGACCCGAGCAAAAGGGCCGCAAAGGCGGCAGTAGCCGAAAGCGAAGCGAGTCGTGATGCGCGCATATGGTTCTCCTCAGTGAAAAGGGTTGAGTTACGCCGGAGTGAACCGCAATCCGGATGCCGCGGGGGAGTAAGAGGTTTTCCCTGACCGGCCCCGGCTGAGGCGGGGAGACGATCACCGCGTCCTGCTTCTTTTGTGTCTTTGTGTTTTTGTGGCAATCTCTCTTAGCCAGGCGGAAAAAAGGCGGCGCGCGTGTCTCTGAGGGACGTGCGGTCTCCGCCCGCCCGCTCCTTCCGCGTTCCCCCGAAACTACCAATGGCGCGAATCCCCAATGCGTTGGCAATCAAGGTTGGGTGCTGGCCGGCCGGAGTGCATCATCTTCCGCGTGACGTGTCTGCACGCCGACCGCTCTCACGATGACGTCGTCAAACATGACCAGGCCGCTGTGCATATACGCGTACAAATCGACGCGCAGCGTCTCCACCGGATGATCCGGATTCTGCGGATTCAGATCGTCGGTGACGGTCACCCATTTCCCATCGGTCGGTCCGCTTGGGGTAGTCTGCCGCCGGTAGTCTTCGATCGCTGCGGGATCTCCGGCGATGCCGGTTGTCTGGTAGTAGCCCTTCACGAAGACATGGAGCGTCGGCCCATCACTGCGGTAGCGAAAGCTCATGCGATAACGCGTCTTCGGCTCAATCTTGAACGCCTCCGAAATACAGGCCAGGCCATTGCTCTCCGCGGCGGCTTCGGAGAGTCGCATGGCCAGCACGTTGTGCGGTGCGTCCCCTGGTTTGTCACCAGGCAGGCGACAGATGCAGACTTTGTCTTCTTCGGGGAGAGCGTCGCCGACTTCCGGGGCATACTTTTCCGAGCGGAATAACGCCGACCAGCTCCGCCCATCGGCAAAGCTGCCATCTTTCAAAAGATTGGGATTCTTCCTCCAGAGTGCGGCAGCCGCCGGATCATCGGTAATACCCTGTTCATTGGGATGGGCGAATGCTTTGACGCCGGGAATCGTTTCCAGAATGCTCTCGACCGCGAACCGAAGCTGCGTTGGCTCAGCGATGGTTTGATCGATCTCCCGCACCTGCGCGTCGGCTTGGCGGAGGTCCAGCAGCTTCACCTTTAACGTCAACACATCCTCTCCGTTGAGTTCGCCCCAGAGCAGAACCGCCGGCCGTTCCTCCGCGACCCTCTGTTTGAGCAATTCCACTTTCGCGTCCAGCGCGATCGGTCCGGCGGCGATCTCCAACATGGTCGGACCATCAATCGCGTCGAACGCTCCGTCACGGTTCAGTTTTGTTCGAAGTGCGAATCCCACCTTCTCGCGAGCCTCATCCGATGCGGTTCCCGCGAGAGGAAATACGGCCGCTTTCGGTTTATTGGCGTCGGATGCTTTCGACTCCGGCGCGAGGAAGAGAATCAACAGAACTGCGAGTAGGCTCGCGAACGACTTTCCCGCAACCCACGCTGTTGGACTCGCTCCGCTTCGCGTCGCGGCTAAGCAGCGACCGCCACCGCGATTGATTCGTACACGTCCCTCGCGCCCGTGCGCTCCGCTGGCAATCCGCTTCTCCGCGTTTCCCTTCGCGCCTTCGTGCCTCAGTGCCTTCGTGCCTTCCCCCAGCCCCCTTTGCCTTGCCCGTACATCTTCCATACGATCGAGGGCTTGCGCTCGTCGGCGCGGTGTGCCTTGTTTCCGCGAAGCAATTGAGAAACGCATGAGTTTGAAGTCTATCCGCATCCGCGGAGCCCGCGAACACAATCTCAAGAATATCGACGTGGAGATTCCACGCGATCAACTGGTCGTCATCACGGGGTTGTCGGGCTCCGGCAAGTCGACGCTGGCGTTCGATACGGTCTTTGCCGAGGGGCAGCGGAAATACATGGAGTCGCTCTCCACGTATGCCCGGCAGTTTCTCGATCAACTGCAGAAGCCGGAGGTCGACGAGATCGAAGGATTGCCGCCGACGATCGCGATCGAGCAGCGTTCGGCCAGCAGCAATCCGCGCTCGACGGTCGCGACAACGACCGAGATTTACGATTATCTGCGCGTGCTCTTCGCCCGCGCCGGCACGCCGCACTGCTGGGAATGCGGCCGGCCGATCAGCGGGCAGACGCCGTCGCAGATCGTCGATGCGGTGATGAAATATCCCGCCGGCACGAAGATCATGGTTCTCTCGCCGCTGATTCGCGGACAGAAGGGCGAGCACAAAGACACGTTTGGCGCGATCCACAAGCAGGGATTCGTGCGGGCCAGGGTCGATGGCGTAATCGCCGAGCTTCCGACCCCGGCCGCGGCTCCGCAGCTCAAAAAGACGTTCGCTCACAACATCGAGGCGATTGTCGATCGCATCGTGCTCAAGCCGGAAATTCGCTCCCGGCTGGCCGACTCGATTGAGACCGCTCTGAAGCTGGCGCAGGGATTGGTGATCGTGGCGGTGGGGCAGCCGGACGGCTCATGGAGCGATCAGGTTTTCAGTGAAAAATTCGCATGTCCGCTGCATCCGCACGTTTCGCTTCCGGAATTGGAGCCGCGGCTCTTCAGCTTCAACTCGCCGCACGGGGCGTGTCCTGCATGCCACGGCCTGGGAACGACTTTCAAGTTTGACGCGGAGTTGATCGTTCCGGACGAAAGCCTGTCGATCGAGAACGGCGCGATCGAAGCCTGGCGCAAGAACGGCAAGCGGATGAATATCTGGTACAGCCGGGTGCTGCGCCAGTTCTGCCGGGACTTTGGCATCGACTACGCCATGCCCTACAAGGACATTCCGCGCAAGGTGCAGCAAGTTCTCATGTACGGCACCGATGCAAAGGGCGATCAGGGAACCGGCGCGGAATTCGAAGGCGTCGTTCCCAACGTGCAGCGGAGATTCGAGAATACGGAGAGCGAGTTCGTCAAAGCGCGCATGCACCAATACATGTCGGAGCAGCCCTGCCTGGTCTGCGGCGGCACGCGATTGAAAAAGGAGGCGCTCGCCGTGCGCTTGGATCCCCGTGGCACGGGCGTCCCGCCCGTGCTGGCGACGCCGGAGGACCAGAGCTCCGGCGTCGCTGAAATCGCTCCTGCTGCCACCGGAGCGACAGCGATCCTGCCCGGCTACAGCATTCACGATGTCTCGACCATGACCGTCGAACAGGCTCGGAAATTCTTCGAGGACCTCCGGCTCAGCGAAGAGCGCACCAAGATCGCCGAGCCGATCGTCCGCGAGATCGGCGCCCGCCTCGGATTCATGTTCGACGTCGGACTCGGCTACCTGACCCTCGACCGCAAAACCGGCTCGCTCAGCGGCGGAGAGGCGCAGCGCATCCGCCTGGCAACGCAGGTCGGCAGCGGCCTGGTCGGTGTCTGCTATGTGCTCGACGAGCCCACGATCGGGCTGCATCAGCGCGACAACGCCCGGCTCATCCGGACACTCAAGCGCCTGCAGTCGATCGGCAACACCGTTTTGATGGTCGAGCACGACGAGGACTGCATCCGCGCCGCGGACTATCTGATCGACATCGGCCCCGGCGCCGGCGCCCATGGCGGGACGCTCGTCTGCGCCGGCCCGGTTCCCGATGTATTCAACAACCGCCAGAGCATCACGATCAAATATCTCACCGGCGAATACGCCATCGTCACGCCGGCGACGCGCCGCCCTGTTGATCCGGACAAGCTCGCGCTGGAGATCAAAGGGTGCCGTGAGAACAACCTCAAGAATGTGGACGTGCGGTTCCCGCTGGGCGGTCTGATCTGCGTCACGGGCGTGAGCGGGTCGGGAAAATCCACGCTGGTCAATCAGACATTGATTCCCGCCATCCGCCGCAAGCTGTATGGCTCGAAAGTCAAAGCCGGCCTGCACAAGCAGCTCAACGGACTGGCAAAGATCGACAAGGTGATCGAGATCGACCAGAGCCCGATCGGCCGCACGCCGCGAAGCAATCCGGCGACATACACCGGCGTTTTCGACGAAATCCGGCGGGTTTTCGCCAAGACGCGCGAGGCGAAGATTCGCGGCTACGAAGCCGGGCGCTTCAGCTTCAACGTGAAAGGCGGCCGCTGCGAAGCCTGTCAGGGCCAGGGCACCAAGTGCATCGAGATGCACTTTTTGCCCGACGTCTATGTGAAGTGTGAAGTGTGTCACGGCGCCCGCTACAACGCCGAGACATTGGAGATTCACTATCGCGGCAAAAGCGTCGCCGACGTGTTGAAGATGACGGTGGAGGAGGCGCTGGCCTTCTTCGAAAACTTCCCGCAGATTCATCGGATGCTCAAAGCCGTCAACGACGTCGGCCTTTCGTACGTCGAACTGGGTCAGCCCAGCACGCAGCTCTCCGGCGGCGAAGCCCAGCGCGTGAAGCTGGCCAGCGAGCTGGGGAAAAATCCGACCGGCCACACGCTCTATGTTTTGGACGAACCCACCACGGGGCTGCACTTTGCCGACATTCACAATCTGCTGAACGTGCTGAATCGCCTCGCCGATCTGGGCAACACGATCCTGGTGATCGAGCATAATCTGGATGTGATCAAATGTGCCGACTGGATCATCGACATGGGCCCGGAGGGCGGCCACGGCGGCGGGCAAGTCGTTGCGGAAGGCCCCCCCGAGCGGATCGTGCAGGTTGCCGAGAGCTATACGGGGCAGTATCTCAAGGCGCACCTTGTGCCTGCGGCCGCCGCGGAGCAGAAGATCGCTTAGATGCAGATCCTCCCGAAACGTTTCTCTCTCGAATCAAATGCCCAATTTATTTCACGAGTCTGCGCTCTGCGCTTTTGATTCACCGACTGTCTGCCGTGCGGCATGGCGTACATGAAGCACCCGAACAATTCGAGCTTCTTCCTCAATGCGAAAGATGATCCGATGGGAGTGATAGATGTAATGCCGGAGGTCCAACCCAAGCGTTTTGCTTTCCCGCGCTTGGCTGCATCGCCGAGGCATTGTGCGGAGTGATTCGATGATTTGCTCTAATCCGGAGAACCATTTCTTCGCGTCCGATGGAGATGAGCGTGCGATATTCTCGGCTGCCTCAAGTGCCTCTTCCTGGTGCGAGGATCGAACACTACCGCATAGGTTTTCACCCCAGTCCTCCGAGGCGCAGCTGTTGCCTGATCTGCTTCAGGACCGTCTCAGCAGCAATTCCTTTCTCGCCGGTGTCCGCCGCGGCGATTCGTTTCCTCAAGATCGCCACCGAATCTGCAAGATCAGCCACGTCCAGCAGCTTTTGATAAGCCTCTGCGCTTTGGACAACCAATTCAGCCTGCCCGTTAACCGTGAGTACCTCCGCCTCCCCGGTTTTTTTGAGACGCTTCAGATGTTCTTTGGTGTTTCGCTGAAAATCGCTCAACGAACGGATGTTTGCGAGATCAATCACGGGTTCCTCAACATTGAATTTACAGGGAAAGAGATGGTATGATGCTCGATCATCAGATGCAACCGCTCGGTTCGTGCTTCTCCCGCGCCCGATCCAAATCCATTTATTTCACATGTAAACTTCCCCTGTCCGATCCAACTCCGTCCCCACCTGATATCCCAGCAGCCGGCTCTTCATCCAGCGGATGGCCAAGAGATCGCGAAAGCTTTTGAAGAGGCGGTTCCACACGCCGTATTTGCTTTCGCCGTGCAGTCTGGGATTGTTGGTCACGGGGATTTCGGTGACGGTGAAGCCTTCCATTTTTAGCAGGGTGGGGATGAAACGGTGCAGGCCGCGATAGAGCTTGAGCTTCCCGACGCATTCGCGTTTGAACGCGCGGTAGGTGCAGCCGGCATCGGAGATTTGCTCGTCGCTGAGTTTGTTGCGCACCCAGTTGGCGATGCGACTGGAGGCGACCTTGACGAAGCTGTCACCCTGGCCGCGCGTGGCGACGCGCGTGCCGCAGACGCAATCGACGCCCGTTTCCAGCGCTTCGATGAATGCGGGAATGTCGGCCGGATTGTTCTGCAGATCCGCGTCCATCGTCATGACGTATTTGCCGCGGGCGGCACGCAATCCCGCGTCGCTGGCGGCGGTTTCGCCGCAGTTGAATTTGAACTTCAGGCCGCGAACGCGCGGGTCGCGCGCGACGACTTTCTCGATCTGCGCCCAGGAGCCGTCCTTGCTGCCGTCGTCGACAAGCAGGAGTTCGAACGGAATCTGACGGGGATCGCATGCCTTGCAGATCGCTTCGTGAAGCAGGGGAATGTTCTCCTCTTCGTCATAGACGGGCACGCAGATGCTTAGGATCGGTTGCATGGGGTGTGGTTCAGGGTGCAGTATCGGTCGGCCCCGGAGGAAGAACGATTTCGGCGGCGGACGTTTCCAAACCTCCCGCCTTGTCCCGCGACTTCTTGCCGTAAATCAGCATAAGATTTCGCGTATAGGGGACGGCGGAAACACAGTATCCGGCGATACCGACCGAATCCTGCTGACGCAGAAAGTAGCATGTTTCCAGCAGCGCGCCGAAAATCGACAGCCACCAGAAAATGGGGGGCACCTTGGATTCCCGATGCTTCTCGGAGTAGAGCCATTGCACGATCCAGCGCGCCTGGAACACGCCGAGGCCGGCAAAGCCGATGACCTTCCAGAAATAATAATGCTCCTGGAGAGGCATCCGGAAGACGGCAATTACGGTGTAGATCACTAACAGCTCGGCCATCGTGTCTCGTATTGTTGCAAGGGGGAAAGTTTTTAGCTGACTTTGATCGCAGCGCCTCCAGCGCGGACGGATTCATAGATCGCATGAATGATCGCCACCGCCTTGCGGCTCTGGGGCCCGTCGGTTTCGGCTGGGCGCCCTTCGTCCCACGCGGAGAAAATCGCCGAGATATTGCGTGCGTGCAGATCGTTGCCCATTGCGGCAGGATTCGAGGCGACGTTCGGACCGGCCGGCGGGGTGGGCCCCAAGCGCGCCAGCAGCTCGGCGTCGCCGGGGCGCTCGTCGCGGAACTTGAAGAACTTCAACCCGTTCTCCTGGATTGCGGTGCCGTTCTCTCCGCCGATCTCCAGGCGCGCGGGCAGGCCGGGAAACATCGCCGTCGTACCCATGATGGTTCCAAAAGCCCCGCTCTCAAATTCAAGCGAACACGAAGCGGTATCCTCCGTCTCGATCGTCGGGTGAATCCGGCTCGAAGCGTACGCGCTGACGCTCTTCACCGGCCCCGCAATCCATTGAAGCAGATCGATGCTGTGGATCGATTGGTTCATGATCGCGCCGCCACCGTCGAGCTTCCAGGTTCCGCGCCATCCGCCGTCGGTGTAATACTTGTCGGGCCGATACCAGGGCGTGAAGCAGCCCGCCCATGCGAGCCGGCCGAATCGTCCCTCGTCGGCGGCGCATTTGATGGCGCGGTTGGCGTCGGAATAACGATTCTGGAAAATCGTCGCCAGTTGCAGTCCGGTTTTGGCCGACATCGCAATCATCTCGTCGATCAGCTCGAGGCGGATCTCCAGCGGCTTTTCGCAGATCACGTGCTTGCCGCGATCCATGGCCAGCTTGCATCCCTCGTAATGCAGTCCGCTGGGCGTCGCGAGATGCACAACGTCGATCTGCTCGCGTGCCAGCATCTCGGCCATGTCCGTATAGATCGGGACATTGGGCTGAGTGGCGGCCTCTAGCGCCGCCTTGGCGCGTTCCGGCACGATGTCGCAGACGGCCGCGAGCGTGGCATTTGGGAGATGCGGAATGACGCGCACGTGCGTCTTTCCGACCGTTGCCGCGCCGACGACCGCACATTTCCATTGCCTGGACATTACTTTCGCTCCATGCGGACCTCGAATGCTCAGTACCGGCCTGAACTTCTAACAGCATCCACACTGTTTAGCCGCGACCCGAAGGGGAGCGCGTCCAAGCGCGTATTCGTCGCTGCGGCCGGTTGGCTTCAACGGTTTCTGACGCGCTCCGCTGCGCGTCGCGGCTAAACAGCTTCCAGACTCTCTGATGCTCAAAATGATACCTGTCACTTCAGCCGGGAGTAGGGCGGGATTCATCCCGCCGTCCTTCGGCATTCCGTCAAAACACCGCGGGATGAATCCCGCCCTACTTGCAGTCATGATGGACGAAGCATTTGTCATTGAACGTACGCTTTGATTGCGCTGGCTACCGTCTTCACTTCCGCTTCCATCAGCGACGGGAACATCGGCAGGCTCAGGATTCTCTTCACGTAATCTTCCGTCTTCGGCAGCGACGGCAGAGCTCCGTACAAATCGGTCATGGCCGGCTGAAGATGATTCGGAACCGGGTAATGAACGCCGGTTTCGATTCCCTGTTCCCGCAGCGCCTTTGCGAGTCCTTCGCGAACGCCATTGCTGTCAAGGCGAATCACGAACATGTGATAAACCGACTCGGTCGTTCCATCTGTGTCTGCCGGCGGCAGCGCAATCCCCTTCACTCCCGCAAGCTCGCGGCGATACCAGTCCGCCGCCCGGCGCCGGCCGGCGTTGAGATCATCCAGCACCTTGAGCTGCTCGCGGCCCACCGCGGCCTGAATTTCATTGAACCGCAGATTGAACCCAACTTTTTCGTGAAGGTACTTATCCTTGCGCCCATGGTTGCGGAGCATGGTGACCTTGCGGGCGATTTCATCATCACCGGTCGCGATCGCGCCGCCATCGCCGTACACTGTCAGATTTTTCGACGGGTAAAAGGAAAAGGCCGCGTGCTGCCCGTAGCTCCCGGCCCGCTTGCCTTTCCATTTGGCGCCGTGGGATTGGGCGCAATCTTCGATGACCCACAACCCATGGTCGGCCGCAAGCTTTTGAAATGCGTCGATATTGGCCGGGCGACCATACAGATGCACCGGGAGGATGCCGACCGTGCGATTGGTGATCTTCTTTTTCGCATCCTCGGGGCAGATCGTGTACGTGTCGTCAATGTCGCAGAAGACCGGCTTTCCGCCGGCGTGAATCATCGGCTCGATGCTGGGAAACGCCGTTAGTGACGGAACGAGAATTTCGTCACCCGGCTTGAGTCCCTGCGCCAGATGAAGCAGATGAACCGCCGCGGTCCAGGAGCTGGAGAGGACGACATGCTTGACGCCAAAGTAGGCCGCCAGTTCCTTTTCAAATGCCTTGGATTCCGGCCCGAGAATATAGTTGCCGCCGCGCACGACCTCGATGATGCGGCGTTCGATGGTTTCGGATTGATAGACGCGCAAAAGGGGAATCTTGCCCGGCAACGCAGCCTCCTTGCTCAAAGCGGGCATTAGAATGGAGGAGGATACAGCGAGCAAGCGCCGCGAAAATTCGTTAGCATCCCGAGTCGCTTTGCCGATCGGGGCAGCCCCTATCACTCCGAAGCAGAGGATCGCGGACCTCGGCTTTACCAATCCAGCGTGCCGCGCCACGCGCCTGTCAGATCAGCGACGGGAATTTCCGTAATCAGCCCCGCACACGTCATTTGCAGGCGTGCTTCGGCCGTGACGACTCCACGATCCTTGAGCTTATCGCCTAGAAACGCGGCCAGTTCATCGTGACGTGACAGGTCGTATTCGATGACATACGTCGCCGTTGATTCGCGAAATGCGGCGTCTTCGTCGTCGAAGCTGATATCGAGGCCAAGCCCCGACGCGATGCACATCTCGGCGGCGGCTGTGAGAATGCCGCCGTCGCTGCTGTCGTGACAACTGACGATCAGGCCGTTGCGAATTGCAGCGGACAACGCGCGGTGCATCGCGACGCGGCCATGCATGTCGTCCGCGGCCGAGACGGTCGCGATCCGGTTGCCGGGTTGCTTCAAATCCATCGTGATGCACCGGCGGACATCTTCGATCACGCCGATGGCGCTGATCAGGAGCGTGCGCGGGATGCGGATGACCTCTCCGGTTTCCTGATTGGTGAATTGATTGTGCAGGGAATCCTTGCCGCTGATGAAAGGAATTCCGTAGGCGAGCGCGGCATCGCGGCAGGCTTCGCAGGAACGCACCAGCGTGCCCATCGTTCTTTCGTCATCTACGCTGGGCCAGCAAAAGTTGTCGAGGATCGCGACGCGCGACAGGTCCGCCCCGACGGCAACGATATTTCGCACCGCTTCGTCGATCGCGGCGAGTGTCATCTCATAGGGGTCGGCAATCTGCGGGCACAGTCCGCAGCCGATTACCACGCCGCGATAGCTGGAGAGCTTGGGGCGAACCACCGCCGCATCTGACGGCCCGATTTGCAGCGGCCCCGTCAGCGGCTTGATCACCGAGCCACCCTGCACCTCGTGATCGTATTGCCGGATCACCCAATGCTTGCTGGCAATGTTCGGATGCGCCAGCGTCTTGAGAAGCCTGTCCGTACCACGGGTTTCCAACCCGTGCCCGGACCGAGGGACATCCGCCCCCGCCCCCTGTTCCTGCATTTCCACAACCGCCTTCCGCGTCGGCATCGGAATGCCGTTGTGCAAAAAGTCCATGGAGAGGCGGGCAACCTCAGCATCGTGGTAGTTCAGGACCAACTCCCGGTTCTCCGTTCCGAAATGCCCAATGACCGTCGCCTCAACGTCTTCCTCCGCCGCCAGCGCCAGCAGTTCTTCCAGCTTGTCCTTCGGCGCCGAGAGCACCATGCGCTCCTGTGCCTCGCTGATCCAGATTTCATCGTGCCGCAGCCCGGCATATTTCAGCGGGACCTTCTCCAGCGCAATCTGGCGCCGATCTTTTCCCCCATTTCCCCGACGGCGCTGGAGAGCCCGCCCGCCCCGCAGTCGGTGATCGCGGTAAAAAGTCCGCGATCGCGCGCTGCGAGAATGACGTCACCCACTTTCTTCTCGGTGACCGCGTTTCCGATCTGAACGGCATGTGAAAACTCATCGGCGTGGGTGTCGGTCAACTCAGCGCTGGAAAACGTGGCGCCATGAATCCCGTCCCGCCCGGTGCGTCCGCCGATCAGAACCACGGCATCGCCCGGCCGGGACTGCTTGTGAATCTTGTCGCGCGGGATCAGGCCGACACAGCCGCAGAAGACCAGGGGATTTCCAAGATAGCGGTCGTCGAAATAAACCGCTCCGTTGACGGTGGGGATTCCCATTCGATTGCCGTAATCGCGCACCCCCGCGACGATCTGCTGGAGAACGCGCTTTGGATGAATCACGCCACGCGGCAAACGCTTTGCAAAATCGTGCGATGCGACACAAAAGACGTCGGTGTTCGCAATCGGCTTAGCGCCAAGTCCCGTGCCAAGAATATCGCGAATCACCCCGCCAATCCCGGTCGCGCTCCCCCCATACGGCTCGATCGCGCTGGGATGATTATGCGTCTCGACCTTAAAGCAAACCGCATCCGTCTCGTCGAACGCGATCACCCCCGCATTATCCGAAAAGACCGAAAGACAAAACTCCCCCTCTTCCGCCCCTTCGTGCCTCCGTGCCTCCGTGCCTTCGTGCCTCTCTTCCGCGTGCCTCCGTGCCTCCGCCCCTTCGTGCCTCTCCTGCATTAACTTCTTCGTGCTCGCAAAAATCGTTTCCTTGATCAGGTTTCCATACCGGCGCGTTTCCACCACTTTGCCCGAGGCATTGCGAACCTCCACTTCGACTGCGCTTTTGAGCGTCTTATGCACGCAATGCTCGCTCCAGGTTTGTGCCAGCGTCTCCAACTCAACATCCGTCGGCTCGCGACTCTGTTCGCGGTAGTACGACTGAATTGCCTTCATCTCGGCCAGAGAGAGGAAAAGATGGCCTTCGCGGCTGAGTTTAGTGAGTTGCTCGTCGGTCAGGTCGCGGACCGAAACGTGTTGCAACTGGAATCGACTGAGATGCCCGCCTGCAAAATCGGCGGGAAGATACATTTCAAAATGGACCGATTCGATGACTCCATTGGCCAGAACGCGGGCGGCGATATGCGCCAGCCGATCCCGATCGATCGGTTTCTCAAAGAGGCAGCAGCGCCCCGTTCGCACCTGCGTCACGTGAATCCCCATGTCGCGGATGGCCATCTCCGTGGAGGCCGCGACGGGGTCCATGACGCCCGGCTTGAGATGAATTTCTATTCTGGAGCCGGCGGATGGGGCCGCGGCTGTCGTGACGAGCACGCCTGACTCAGCGATCGGATCAGCGAGAAGTTCATTGGCCACGCGCCGCATCCCGCTGACGTCGGCGTCGCTGTCGATCAGAAAAACACGTCGCGTCTGAATCGGTCCGGGATCATCGCTGAATTCGGCGATTTGCCGGCGAATGGTCTCCCCGAGCGGGTCAGAGGTGGAATTTCTGCCTTGGGCAACTGACTCTCCGCGCACCTCTATCCGATAGATCATGAGAGGATTTTAGCCAAACCGGATTGCCGGGCCAGACGCTTGCGCATTATCGGAACTTGCCTCGCTGCCGCGCGAATGTGATGTTGAATCGGCGGCGAGAGGCGACGAGTCTGGCCGCTGCTCACGCGGCTTCTTTGGAGAAATTCATGTTCGCCCGTCCTGGAAAAACCTTGCGTTCGCACCGCAGATCGCGCGGCGCAGTGATTATTTGGGTGACCGTCACGATGGCCCTGATGATGGGTTTCTGCTCGGTCGCAGTCGATCTGGGCCGGGTGCAGGCGGCAAAGACCGAGCTGCATGCCGCCGCGGATGCTGCCGCGCGATTCGGTGCATTGGGCCTGAGCAACATTATCTACGGGACCTCGGCGGCCAGCAGCAACGCGATCGCAGTGGCAGGGCAGAATCTCGTGGACGGGTCGCCGCTGGTTCTGACCAGCAGCGACGTGCAGACTGGCATTTGGAGCACCGTCACCCATACGTTCACCGCCAACAGCGACCCGACGGTTTGCAATGCGGTGAAGGTGACCGCGTGCCGCACGGCCGCGCGCGGCACGGGCGTCCCGTTGGTCTTCGCACAGTTGATCGGTCAAAGCACCTGCGACATCAACGTGACCGCGATCGCCACGGTGACCGGCGGAGCTTCCGCCAGTTATACGGTGCAGGCGACAGACAATCCTTTCCTGGCAGGAATGCCCAGCGGCAGCGTCGCGAGTCAGAACAATCCGCACAACAGCCCCGACTATGCTCCCCAGGAATCTCCCTTGCAGGCAACGGGAATCACCATCGCTCCCGGGGCGACGATGACCTTCGACGGGATCAACGGCGGCGCTACCAACGACTTCACCGACCCCAATCGCTACACCGCCGACGGCAATACCGGATGGATCTGCAACAACACCAATGGCTCGGAAAATCATATTTCCGACGTGTATGCGCCGATCAACTGCCTGATCGGTGTGTTCCTCAGCGACAGCGTTCCGACGGCCAACACCACGCCTCCCGCGCTGGATTTCAGCACTGACGCCGAACGCAATTTCACAACGCTCAAGCCGCAGTTGCAGCAGATCTTCTTTATCGGGGACGGACGCGACGACGCCGGCACCGTGCAGAACTTTGTCGTGCCTGCCGGCGCCACGCGACTTTATCTCGCGACGATGGACTCCTACCAATGGAACAACAACATCGGCTCCTTCAGCACGACGGTCCATCAGCAGTCGACGGTCAAGATCGTGCAGTGACGGTTCGTTCGACACGCTCGGCGCGGAAGGTCGCGAGGTGTACGCGAAACCCCCGAGCAAGAAGGAGCAAAATGCGTTTGCACGGCTGCAATTGCAGGCTGTCTTCGACCCTGAGGCCCAGACCCGAAGGGGAAGCCCGGACCACAAAGTATTGTCCGGAAATTTGCGGATGTCCCCGAAAGGCGCGTGGCGGGCACGGAATCACCAGGTGACCATCACCGCGGTCGCGTCATCCTGAAACCTGCCGGATTGCGCGTGCTTCTCGACTGCGTTGAAAATCGCTGCAATGACATCACCCTGTCCTGCCGCAACGACCGCGCCCTTCACCCGCTCCAGACCAAATTGCTCGCCGGCCGCCGCCCCGACTTGCTCGACAATTCCGTCGCTGATCACCAGCGCCCGCCCGGCAGCGGGAATCGGTTCGGCGATCGAATGATATTGGGCGTCTTCGTCAAACCCGATCGGGAAATCCTCACCGCCATCCAGCATGGTGAAACTCCCGCCTGCGCCTGCGAGCATCGCGTAGCCGTGACCGGCGTTCACGTACGTCAGTTGTTTCCGCGCCAAATCGAATACGCCGACCCACAAGGTCAGAAAGCTGGACGGGACGCGTCGCGGGCAGACGAAACGATTGAGGTCGGTGACGGCCGCCGCGATGTCCGGGTTGTTGCGCAACACCGCGTGCAGAAAGCCCTGGGCGGCGGTCATCAGCACGGACGCGGCCACCCCGTGGCCCGACACATCGCCCAGCGCCACGGCCACGCGCGCTTCTTCCAGCGGAATCACGTCAAAGAAATCGCCGCCCACGTACGCGCCCGCCCGGCTCTCGCCTGTGCAGGTGATCGCGCCGGACCGGGTCACGCGCTGCGGGAAAATCCACTTCTGCGCTTTGGCGGCCGCGGAGAGATCGTACTCGATCTCGGCCTGGCGCTTCTCAATCTCGACGCGCTTCAGATTCGCCAGCGCAAGGCCCGCCATCCTCCCCATTGCCAGGCAAAACGCCGCGGATTCAGCCCGCGGCGGGCGCAGCGGCAGAGCCGCGACGGCTGTCGAGATAGAGATATGCCGCCACCGCGCCGCCCAGCATCAGCGGAACACAGATGGCGGAGCTGATTCCCATCTGCACGATGCTTTGCGAAATGTCGAACCCCGACCCGCCCGACAGCTCCGCCACCGACCCCTGGCTCGCCGCGGCAATCAGCGATCTGCTGAAACCCGGCGCGGCGTCCGACCCTGACATCCCCTGACGCGCCGCGATCACCTCCAGCCGGCCCGCGGCGTCCAGCGGCCGCAGGACGGCGGCGTTGGGAAGCCCCGTCCCGCGCCGCGCGACATCGATCAGCGTCTCGGCCAGCGCCGCTCCGTCTCGGCGGCGTGGAGCGCCGCCGCGGATTCCAACAGCAATGTCAGCAAGTCTTCGGCGAGCGGCTTGGAGGCAACTTCGTCCGATGGCGCGTAGGACCGAACCATGGTGCCATAGGTGCTCGCATCATCCTCGGCCAGCATCCCGCGCCGCGGCAAGCCGTGGGTTGAAAAGTGAAACGTCCACGGCGCGACGCGCAGCAGGTCCCCCTCACCCAGCGGGACTTCGCGCTGCGGCGCGAGCCTCACGCCATTGAGAAACGTGCCCCAGCGGCTTCCCAGATCCGCAAGCCGCCAGCCGGCACTCGAGTGAGAAAATCGAGCGTGTTGCCGCGAGACTTTGTCGGCTTCCGGCGGGAGCCGAAGCAGGCAACCGTCCCCCCGGCCCAGCACCGCGCCGCCGGGATTGGCGGCAACTTCGATCGGCGCGAGCACCGGCCCCGACAACGGGACCAGCCACGCCTTGGGCTCTGCGTTCGCCATCGCCACAGGATAACCCGTGACGGTGCATGGGAAAAACATTGACGTTGCCCTATCAACGCGGGTGTAATTGATGAGTTCGCTAACGTCGGCTCATCAAAGCAGGGGGTGCGGTTTCGGCGGCAAGGAGTTGCTGTGGAGATTCGTTGTCCGAACTGCACGTTCACCATCGTCTTGAAAGGGGCTCGGGCGGGCCAGTTTGCGCCAAAATGCCCCAAGTGTCAGGAGAAGTTCGTTCTCATTGTGCCCGAGGGCGAAGGTGCAGCGCCCATTGTCAAATGATGAAGAAAGCAGTTGCGGCCCCGGCAGGAGCAACAGCTCCGCCGACGCCCGCCGCGACAGTGGCGCCCATTGCCCCAAGGGCTGCCGACGCCTCCGCTTCAAAAGTGGCGGAAGTCACCGCGCCGCCAAACGTTGCACGGCCCAATGCGGATATTCCCCGGCCGGCTCGCGCCGCTGGCTCGGCAGCGCCGCCGTCGGCCAGCGTCCCGCTGGCAACGGCGCCTCCGATCGCGCCGCCCAAATCTCCGTCAGCGCGGCCGGCCCGCTCGCAACCCGCCGAAGAAGCTCCTGAGGCCGCGCCGCGCCGGCCGACGACGGCGCCATGCCGTCCGCGCTGGGAGGGTATCACATTCTGCGGAAGCTCGGCCAGGGAGGCATGGGGTCAGTTTATCTCGCGCGGCAGATGTCGCTCGATCGCAATGTCGCGGTGAAAGTGCTGAGCCCCGCGCTTGCGGAAGATGCGGGGTTCGTCGCCCGGTTCACCCGCGAGGCGTATGCCGCCGCTCAATTGGCGCATCACAACGTGGTGCAGGTTTATGATATCGGCGAGGACGCGGGACGCCATTTCTATTCGATGGAATTTGTCGAGGGACAAACTCTCTCAGGGCTCGTCGCCAAAGACGGGAAGCTCGATCCCGAGGCGGCGGTGGGATACACGCTGCAGGCTGCCCGCGGACTGAAATTCGCCCACGACCAGGGCCTGATTCACCGCGACGTGAAGCCCGAAAACCTCCTGCTCAACACGCAGGGAATCGTGAAAGTCGCCGATCTGGGCCTGGTGAAAAAACGAGGGCTCAGCGAAATCCCCGGCGGCAATCTCGCCGCCGGTGCCAAAGGGACCAGCAAGCTCGAACAGGCGCAGTCCATCAACAGCACCGGCTTTGACATGTCGATGGGCACACCGGCCTACATGGCGCCGGAACAGGCGCGCGACGCGGCTCATGTGGATGGACGCGCCGACATTTATTCGCTCGGCTGCACGCTCTACGACCTGCTGACGGGCCGGCCTCCGGCGCCGCGGTGATGGTCGTGGGAAGTCGATGGATTCCGGGATTTGGGAAGTTGACCGCACCGATGCTCAGTTGCGCCCTTGGTGCCGGGATGTCCGTCGTTGGTATTCTGTTTGGAAGAGATTGAGCAGGGCGGGATTTATTCCGTCGACCTTTTCGCATCACCGCGAACTCCGCCAAGATGAATAGGTTGAATCCCGCCCTGCATACCGAGCTACGACGCGCGCTTCCGCTTGGAAGAAGACTTTGGCGGATCGATGTCGATGAACTCCACGATGTGCGAGAGCGCCACCGTCTTCCATCGTGTCACGATATAATACCCCTGATCATCCCACGACGATTCGAGTGGCATGATCGCGCTGCTGGGACCCACTACGACGGCGTTCGGATCAAGTATGTCGATAGCGGACGAATTGGACAGCCGGACCCGGAATGGCTGGAAGGGCTGATCGTGCAGCTTGTTGATCAGATCCCGGTAGGTCATTGGGCGAATTCTACCTGCGGGCAGGTTGCTTCGCCACACTTTCCGTTTGCGTTCAGCAGTTCAATTCCATAGGCGGTTCAGATTCATCACTCAAGCGTACGATGATTGCCTCTGCCTTACCCCAGGCACATCCAGCCAGCGACGCGATCTACATCGATTTTGCCTTCTCCCGCGCTTCATCCAGCCCGCCGACGTAGAGGAACGCCTGTTCGGGGATGTCGTCGGCCTTGCCGCTGGTGATATCGTCGAACGATTTGATCGTATCGGCGATCTTCGTGTAGACGCCCTTTTTGCCGGTGAACTGCTCGGCCACGATGAACGGCTGGCTGAAGAATCGCTCGATTTTGCGTGCCCGGCCGACGATGAGCTTGTCTTCTTCGCTCAATTCGTCGACGCCGAGAATCGCGATGATGTCCTGCAGATCTCGATACCGCTGCAGCATGTTCTGCACCTTGCGGGCGACGCGATAGTGCTCCTCGCCCACGATGCCCGGATCGATGCCCGGCTGGCCGACGCCAGGGGATCGACGGCGGGATAGATGCCTTTTGAGGCAATCGAACGTTCGAGATAAATGAACGCGTCGAGATGGGCGAACGCATTGGCCGGGGCGGGGTCCGTCGGATCATCGGCCGGCACATAAACAGCCTGTACGGAGGTGATGGCGCCCTGCTTCGTGCTGGTAATGCGTTCCTGCAATTCGCCCATTTCCGTCGCGAGAGTCGGCTGATAACCGACGGCGCTGGGCATGCGCCCCAGCAGTGCCGACACTTCCGAGCCGGCCTGGGTGAAGCGGAAGATGTTGTCGATGAACAGCAGCGTGTCGGCTCCAGTTTCGTCGCGAAAATACTCGGCCATGGTCAGGGCCGAGAGGGCCACCCGCAGACGTGCGCCCGGCGGCTCGTTCATCTGGCCGAAGACCATCACGGTCTGGTCGATGACATGCTTCCCGGTCGTGCCGATCTCGGCTTCCTGCATTTCGATCCAGAGATCCGTTCCCTCGCGGGTGCGCTCGCCGACGCCGGCAAAGACCGAATATCCGCCGTGCTGCTGGGCGATGCGGGCGATCAGTTCCTGAATGACCACGGTCTTTCCCAGCCCGGCTCCGCCGAACAGACCGGCCTTGCCGCCGCGGAGAAACGGGGTGAGCAGGTCGATCACCTTGATCCCGGTTTCAAACACCTCGGCCTTGGGAGTGAGGTCGACGAAGTCCGGCGGCTCGCGATGGATCGGCCGGCGCGTCTGCACGTCCACCGGCCCGCGATTGTCGATCGGCTCGCCCAGCAGATTAAAGACCCGGCCAAGCGTCTCTTTGCCAACCGGAACCGTCACCGGCTGACCGGTATCGACGCAGTCGGTTCCGCGTCGCAGGCCGTCGGTCGATCCCAGCGCCACGGCCCGGATTTTTCCGCCGCCCAGGTGCTGCTGCACCTCGCCGACGAGACGAATGTGCGTGCCGGCGTATTCGCTGTCGATATTGAGGGCGTTGTAGATCTTGGGGAGTTCATTTTCCGGGAACTCGGCATCAAAAGTCGAGCCGATCACCTGGGTAATTTTTCCGGTAGCAGCCATAGCATCGTTCCTTTGCGAAGATCCGCCGGGGAATCGACCAATCGTCACCCGCCGCGAAGCGGGGCGGATTGTACTCACAGGGGGTTGCGAGGCAAGAAGGTTCCGGGTTTTCAAATTCCGCGGGTGTGGCGCTCGAAAGTGGCGATCGGCTCCGAGTAGGGCGGGATTCATCCCGCCGATTTGTTGGCCGGCTGAGAAAACGGCGGGATGAATCCCGCCCTACGATCGCAAAATCTGTAATCGCCACAAATAAAAGTTACACCCAATTCCGCGAGGGGACCAACGTCCGGTCCTTCCCGCGTGCGCAGCACTCCAAACCTTTAGCCGCCTCGCTTGCGAGGCGCGTCCAGGGGCGCGGAAGCTCAGCTTGGCGCGGTTTGCGACAACCGCGCAACTGGACACACCTCGCGAGCGAGGCGGCTAAAGGTTTGGGGTGCTGCGCACGCATTGGGGATTTCGGAACCGCGGGACGGGCACCTCTCTTCCCTCCCCTGGCAGTACCAGGGGCAGGGAAAGATCAGCCCCGCGGAAGGTGTCACGCACCCAACGGTCGAACCGCGTTGGCGTGAACTGTTGGCGTCAAACTTGACCGCACGCGGCGCAACCCCTATTTTAACTTGGTCACACTCCGCGATGCGGCTCGGAGAGTCGTCATCAGGGTGTCTTTTGTCGTAACGGCATCAAGATGTCGCCGTGAGACGGAAATTTGAGGTCAAGGATGGCCACTCGCAAACCTTCCACCGCGTTATTCGAAGTGATTCACAGCGGCCAACGCTCGGGCTCCAGCGGCGCGCTGCGCACGCCGATGTGGTGGTTTAAGAGCAAGTTTCGCGCAACGCCATCGGCATTCCCGGCAGCCGCCGCCGCGGTCACTCCTTCTGCGATTCCTGTAGTTGCCGCAGCCAGCGCCGTCTCACACAGCGATCGGCCGGTCGGACCCGCGGCGGTGCAGTTCAGCATCGACCGCGATCGCCAGGAGATCACGCTTCGCCTTCGCTATGCCACGGCCATCCTCTGCGCCTTTACGCTGCTGGTGGCGCTGGCGCTCGCCTACGCCGTGGGCCGCCACATTGCCGGCGGACCATTGCCGACGTATGCCGCGGCGTCGACCGAGGACCTCCGGCAGATGCCGCCAACGCCCGGGGCGTTGGACGTGGCCCCAAGAAGCACCGAGAGCGGAACGACGGCAGAGCGTCCCCCGGCTCAGACCGTGCCACGGCGGTCGAGCGAAGCGATGGCTGTTCCCGCGTCGAGCAACGGCATCGATACCAACCCGGCTCGCAGCATCGGGTTGAACTACATTCTCGTTCAGAGTTATCCCAACGAGAAGCTGGCTGCCGAGGCGCGCGATTTCCTGGTCAAATCGGGTGTGTCATGCACCGTCGAAAAAGGGCCGAAGGACTGGGCCAGCGATCCAAGCTGGTGCAGCGTGATTACGACCACCGGATACCAGCACATTCACTCACCCGAGTACGAAGCCGCGAGTCGGACCATTTCGACGATCGGCGAACAATTCGCCGGCCGCAAGAGCTTCAAGCGTTTCGAGCCGCACGCCTATAAGTGGAAGCAGACGTCCGTTTCATAGAGCTGGTCCGAGCTTGCTCGCGGTCTTGCAGACGGCACGCAGCCCCAAGAGCCAGCTCGCGCGGCTACTGTAAACCGAGAATCCGTCGCGCTTCCGCCGCACTATTCCGCTTGGAATTTGCCGCCCTGGCGTCCGGGCGATATCGTTCTCTCATGCACACCCTTTCCGAATTGGAGACGGTTGTCGATCGCCTGCCATTGGCGGAGCAGGAAGAATTACTGCGCCATCTGGAGCAAAGCCTCCGCCGCCGGCGCACCGCGGGGGGCTCGGGATTGCGGGACGCCTGGATGAGTCGACTCGATGAGCTTCGCGCTTCGATCGGGTCGGGAACGCCCGGCGTCAGCGGTGAGCAGATTCTCGACGAGTTGCGGGAAGAGTAATGGCGTACTGGGACACTTCCTGCTTGCGCACTTTGGATGCGATTCATCTTGCCACTGCGTTGGTTGCTCGCGAGTCGGACATTGTCGCCACTGACAAGCGGCTTCGCGAGGCGGCTCTTCGGCTGGGGTTTGCAGTCTATCCGCCGCCATAAGCCAGGGACTAGACGCGGCCATCAGAGGCCCAATCACAGTGTCCGATGGGTGAATGCTGCGGACTTTGAGGCGCCGTGGCTCGGTGCTCGTGAGGCGATAACGGGACGATCGAATTCTATTATTCAGACGAGGGCAATCGCTCTTCGCCGAACATGCCGCATCGTGACGAGCAAATTGTCGGGCGGCTCGGTCGTCTTAGAAAACTTTCGATATGAACACTGCAACTCCTTTGGTCCCGCCGCTCCGCTTGACGCGTGGCGTATCGACGGGAAAATGAACATCGCTCGTTTCTTAACGACAGGTTGCATTTTATGAACCGAACGCCTTTTCTCGCGTGCTGGGCCATGTTGGTGGCATGTGTTTGCTGCCCGGTTCGGGCAGATGTGCCGACGACGGCGCCGGCGAACCGGACGGGGGAATTTCTTCGCTTTGTGGACGATGGAAAGGGAGGCGGCACGCTCCAAACCGCTGAAGTGGAATACCGGAATGATGCTGGGGTGACCGTGCACCTGATCGGGGCGGTGCACGTAGCCGAGCCGGCTTATTATCACGAGCTGAATGACGACTTTAAGCATCTTGACGCGCTGCTCTATGAAATGGTCAAGCCGCGTGGCGCCGGGGTTCCCCATCCCGGCGAGACTTCGGTCAGCGCGATCGGCATGTTCCAGCATTGGATGAAAGATGTTCTCAAACTCGACTATCAACTGGACGACGTCGACTACACCGCCGCCAATTTCGTTCATGCCGATCTGGACTGGGAGACTTTCACTTCTCTGCAGACGCAGCGCGGCGAGTCGATGCTCACGATCATGCTCCAGTCCATGCTGCATAGCATGGCCCAGCAGAGCGCGGCCGCGAACAAGGGGAAAGACTTCGGCCTGATCGACCTCGTCATCATGCTGCAAGCGCCGGATCGAGCACGGCAGATGAAGCTGATGATCGCGCAGCAATTCGGTGATATTGAAGATCAGATGTCGGGACTCACCGGTCCCGATGGCTCGGTGATCATCACCGAGCGCAATAAGAAGGCGCTGTCTGTTCTTCAGGACACGATCGACGCGGGGAAAAAGAACATCGGAATTTTCTACGGCGCGGCTCATCTGGCCGACATGTCGGAACGCCTGGAGACGATGGGCTTCAAGCCGACGGGCAAAACAACCTGGCGGGTCGCCTGGGATATGAAGGCGCCCGCCACGACTGGCCCGACAACGGCCCCCGCCGAAGTTCCCGCAGCCCAAGGCGGGAAATGATGACCGACCAGACCGACCAGGGCGTTGCGGGAATCGGCAATACTTCGGTCTCTCGTCCCGTCGCTCAGACCGCGCCCGCAATCCGCGCCGCAAGATTCGATGAGATTCTGCAATTGCGCTACGACGTGCTTCGCGCCGGCCTTCCGCCGGAGGCGGCGGTCTTTGACGGGGACTACGAGCCGACCTCCCGTCACTACGGCGCCTTTGCTGACAACCGCAACGTCGGCTGCGCAACGCTTCACTTGAACCATTGGCTCGACGAGCCAGCCTGGCAGTTGCGGGGCATGGCCACCGCACCGGATTTCCGCGGTAGCGGAGTGGGACGTGCTATCCTGGCGTTTGTTGAATCGGATGTGTTCAACAGTCACTCCGTGCATCTCCTGTGGTGCAATGCACGCGTGCCAGCCGCCAAGTTCTATCAGCGGCTCGGCTGGCAGATCGTCTCAGAGCAATTCGAAATCCCCACCGCGGGGCCGCACTATCAGATGGTGAAGCGGTTGCAGCGGATTCCCTTGTAGCACAGCCGTCTCGGCTGTGATTTTGGGCCACAGCCGAGACGGCCGTGCTACGCAGTTGCGTCACAGAGGCTCGGCGTGGCGGTGTGCAGTGGGGCAACCTGACACGCGCGCTTGAAGTTGCACCGCGCGAACCTATCGCACAGGCTGATTGCGCGCGTCCGGCCCGATGCGCCCGGCGTCCGTCCCCCCACTGCTGGCGGGGAGTGCGCCTGGCTGGTCGTAGGCGTTCTGCGTGGGGCCGGGTCCGCTGGCTCCGGGCCCGTCAGACGGCGCCACCCGCTCATGGGCGCAGCCGAGCAATAGCATCGCGGTGGCGTATGCAAAGCCCGTGGTAAGCGATCGAAGTTTCATATCGATTCCACCTTGCGGCACGCCCCTTCACTTGGTCGGCGATATCGCATTGTTTTGGTTGTTGTTGGTGCTCTGACCCGTATAGCCGGTGGGTCCATTGCTGGTGCCCGCGCTTGGATTGATCCCCTGCGGCGCCCCAGCCTGGTTTGGATCTCGCGGCGTCGCCGCGGATGCATTCGAGTTTGTGTTCTCGCTGCCTGGAATCGTACTGCCGGCAGTGCTGGGCGTACCGTACGAGCCATCATTCGTCGTCGATCCGCTGCCGTACTGCGCGTTGGAGCAGCCGATCGACCCGAAACCAATGACGGCAGAGCAACAAAGCAGAATCGCTGTTTTCATGATAAATTTCTCTGAAGACGCTCTGATAATGGATAGGGGTCGACGCACCGCCGACCCGCATCTCTTGGCTAGACGCAAATACCGAGCCGGCGTTCAAAGCGTGCAATATTTGGGAAACCGTGCGCAGAAACCGTCAAGATGCTGCTGCCCGGGCGTCAGGAAGTCGGAGAAGACCCGGACGAGAGTTGCAAAGTTGGGTGATTGGAGCATCGGGAGGGCGGGGAAACCGAGGGTGCAAGCACCGCTCGGCGTTCAATCTAACACCACCGAGCCCGACAAACATCCCCAACGCCGAGCGGTGCTTGCACCCTCGGTCTCCTAAACCCTGCAGAAGGTTCTAAAACTGCTTGCGCTGCCGCGCAGTCGCGATGTTCAGGATCTTGCGATATTTGGCGACGGTCCGGCGTGCGAGATCGATTCCCTGCTCCTTGAGCTTGACGACGATCTCGTCGTCGTTGAGCGGGTTGAAGCGGTCTTCGTTGTCGATGATGACTTTGAGCTTTTCCTTCACCGCGTCCCAGCTCATGTCTTCGCCTTCGGCGTTGGTCGTGCCGCCGGAGAAGAAGCGGCGCAGCGGAAAGACGCCACGGGGGGTTTGAATCCATTTTTCGCTGACGGCGCGGGAGACGGTGGCGACGTGAATGCCGAGTTGATCGGCGACCAGGATCATTGGCAGGGGCCGGAGAAACTCCGGACCTTTATCGAAGAACTCCCGCTGCGCATCGACCACCGCGCGGATGACGCGCATGATCGTGCTCTTGCGCTGCTGAATGCTCTCCAGCAGCCAGCGCGCGTTGCGCACGTTGTTGGCGAGAAATTCGCGGGTTTTCTTATCCTGTGATTTGTCCTTGATCCATTTGCGGTACAGGCCGCTGATGAAGAGGTTGGGCGCCGGATCGTTGGACATCTCGATCTCGTACTTATCCGTCTCTTCGTCGTAATAAATAATCGCGTCAGGCGTGATCGGCGGGGCGTCGTCGCCGCCCACCTGCTTGCCTGGATACGGGTGCAGGCGGCTCAGCCGCTCCACCGCCGCCTGGATGTCTTCGATGGTCCGGCCGAGCTTGCGGCTCATCTGCGGATAGCGGTTCATCTCCAGATCTTTGAGATGGTCGGTGATCAGGGACCGCTCGAGCTCGAAATCGTGCTTGTGAGCGCGTTCGTCGTCCTGATCCTGCTCGATTGCGGTCAGTTGCAGCAGAAGGCATTCCCGCAGATTTCGCGCGCCGACGCCCGCTGGCTCCAGCCCTTGCACGAGCTTGAGGGCCTGTTCCAGATCCTCCTGCGCCAGCGGGACCTTCGAATCTTTTCGGACCGCCTCAAAATCCGCACGGAAATAGCCCTCGGGATCAATGTTATTGATAATCGCTTCGCCGGCTTTGCGCACGGCGGGAGGGCATTCGACAAACGCCCATTGGCCCAGCAGATGATCCACGAGGGTGATCCCTCGGGCGGCGGTGTTGTTCATGGCGTCGAGCTTTTTGTCGCGCTCGCCGTCGTAGCTGGACGCCTGGCGGAAGTTCCCGCCGTTGGTGGCAAACTCTTCGTTCTCGAAGTATTCGCCGATCTTCGCGAGCCGCTCGAAGTCCTCCGCCTGATCCGAATTTTCCTTCACTACCAGCGACTGCTCCCCCTCCGAGCGCTCCTGCGCCGCGTCCGGCGCGTCTTGAATCACCTCGGCTTCGGTTTCGCCCTCCGCAAACTCCAGTGCCGGGTTGCTTTGCAGCTCCTGCTCGATGCGTTCTTCCAGCGCCATCAGCGGCATCTGAAGAATCTCCATGCTCTGAATCATGCGCGGCGTCAGCAGTTGCCGCTGATCCATCCGCATCGAGGTTGATTGCGTTAATTGCATAAGAGAACAACTGTTACGGCAAAAAAGACCGCCAAGGTACGTGTTTTGCTACCGGCATCATACACCCCTTGATCTCGGGTAGCCAAGACAAAAAATCGCGTCGATACGATTGTCGTCACCTTTGGCATTTCGCCCCAGTCGCTTAGAATGGTCGATTCGACTTTTTTGGCCCCCAGCAGAGCGAGGAATCGACCGTGGCGTTGCCGAGAAATTTTGCAGAGGACGTGGCGAAGCAGGAGTTCCTGGATGGCGAAAAGGACTTTCAAACGGGCGCCGTGACGTCCGTGGACTCGGAGGACTCGGAGGTTATCGGTCGCGTTCTTGAAAATGGGGAGGAATACAGGGTGGATCTGCGCCGGGTGCGGCGTGGCGTGTCGTGCCGATGCACCTGCGAAACCTTCCAAAGCGATGGAGCGATCTGCCGGCATATCTGGGCGGTGGTCCGGGAGGCGGACAGCGCCGAGCTGCTGGTGGATTGGGTGCTACTCGCCAGCCATCATCTGATGCCCGACGACACCACGTTCGAAGCGGAAGCCCCCGACGGCGAAGCCGAGCCGGGCGGCCCGATCAATGAACGGCGTATCGCCACGCAATCCAAGCCGCTCACGCGCAAGGCCGACTGGAAGTCCCACCTTGCCGAGCTGCGCGAGAGCATGTTGCGATCGAATGTGCGGTCTGTCGCTCTTCCGATGCAGGATCGACAGCTCGTGTACGTCGTCGATGCCCGGGAAACCCTTGGCAGCAACGGCGTCGTGCTGGATCTGGCCAGCCGCGAACTGAAGAAAGACGGCACGTGGGGGCCGCAGCGGGCTTGGAATGTCGACGCCAACCTGGTCGATCTGCTGCCCGATCCGGCCGATCGCGACATTCTCACCAGATTGCACGGCGCCAAAACCGCCTATTCCGACTACGCCGGCGCGGGCCGGTCCGAGCACCGCTTCTACCTGCGCCCGGCGCAGGCGGCGTCGTTGCTGGTCACCGCTTGCCAGACCGGCAGATGCTTTCTCCGCACCGATCCGGAAGAACCCGAACTTCCCATGCAATGGGACGACGGTGCGGCGTGGGGCTTCCACTTGAGCTTCGAGCACGATCAAGATGCGGAACGCTACATCGTCACCGGCGAGTTGCGCCGCGAGGCGCAGCGCATGGGCCTGGACGACGCGCTGCTGCTGACGCAAAGCGGATTTCTCTTCTCGCGCACGCACATCGCCCGTTTTGACGACCATCATTCCTTCGAGTGGATCAAATTCCTGCGACGCCATAAGTCCCTGGCGGTTCCGGCGGCCCATGCCGACGACCTGCTCAAAAGGCTGATGGATTTGCCGCAGCTTCCGCCGCTCGAAATGCCCGAATCGCTGCGACCGGAGCAGGTTTCCCCCAAGCCGCAGCCACGCCTGCGCATCGAGCAACCGCGCCGCGACGTGTACGGCCCGCAGCGTCTGGTCGGTCATCTCTCCTTCGACTATGAGGGGACGATCATCCCCATGAGCCACGCCGGCGCCGGCGTCTATCGCCCCGAGCAACGGCGGCTGGTGTTGCGCGATGCCGACGCCGAGGCCGTTGCCGTCGCATTTCTCGTGTCGTTGGGCTTTAAGCTCGAATACAGCGCCCTGGACGAGAGGCAGGAGTTTTCTCTGACGCCCGCGCGCCTTCCGCCCGCCGTGCGCCGGCTCACCGACCAGAAGTGGCACGTGGAAGCCGAGGGCAAGCTCTACCGCCAGTCGGGCAAAGTCAAAATAGACGTCTCCAGTGGAATCGACTGGTTTGAACTGCACGGCGAAGCGGATTTCGACGGCCAGACCGTCAAGCTCCCCGAGCTGCTTGCCGCGCTGCGGAAAGGGGAGAAGACCATTCTCCTGGGCGATGGATCGCTTGGCGTCCTCCCCGAGCAATGGCTCAAGCAATACGGCGCGCTGGCGAGCATGGGCGTCGAGGAGGGAGACCATCTCAAGTTTGCCCGCACGCAGATCGGGCTTCTCGACGCCCTGGTGGCGGCGCAGCCGGAAGCAAGCTGCGACGAGCTCTTCGAACAGGCGCGCGAGCAACTCCTGCAATTCGGCGGCATCGCGCCGATGGACGCACCGGCCGGGTTTGTCGGAACCCTTCGCCCCTATCAGCGCGACGGGCTCGGATGGATGAGCTTCCTCCGCGATTTCCGCTTTGGCGGGTGCCTCGCCGACGACATGGGGCTGGGAAAGACCGTCCAGGTTCTGGCCCTGCTCGAAGAGCGCCGGGCCGCGCGCTCCGCGGATGCGGCGGGGGGTCAACCGGTGTTGAACAAGGGGCTTTCGCTGGTGATCGCGCCGCGATCGCTCATCTTCAACTGGATGGAAGAGGCGCTGCGATTTGCGCCAAAGCTGCGGGTGCTGGATCACACCGGGACCCTCCGCGGAAAATCCCCCGAGGCATTTGCCGAGCATGACCTGGTGCTGACCACCTATGGCACGCTGCGGAACGACATTGAACTGATGCGCGACATCCACTTCGACTACGTCATTCTTGACGAGGCGCAGGCGATCAAGAACGCCGCCAGCGGATCGGCCAAGGCCGTTCGGCTGTTGCAGGGGGATCATCGCCTGGCGCTGAGCGGGACGCCGGTGCAGAATCATCTGGGCGAGCTGTGGAGTCTTTTTGAATTTCTCAATCCCGGAATGCTCGGCAGCGCCCGCGCCTTTGAAGCCGCCGGCCCCGGTGCGCGCGTGGTCGAGCAGGAAACGCGCGAGGTGCTCGCCAAAGCGCTGCGGCCGTTCATCCTGCGGCGCACCAAGGGGCAGGTCGCCCGCGATCTGCCGGCCCGCATCGAGCAGACGATTCACTGCGAGCTGGACGCCGGTCAGCGCAAGCTCTACGACGAGTTGCGCGATCACTATCGTGTGTCGCTGATGAACCGCATTGAGAAGGAAGGGATCAACAAGGCCAAGATCCAGATCCTCGAAGCGCTCCTGCGGCTCCGCCAGGCGGCATGTCACCCCGGGCTGATCGACAAGAGCCATCGCCACCTCGGCAGCGCCAAGCTCGACGCGCTGCTCCCGCAGCTTGCCGAGGTGATCGACGGCAATCACAAGGCGCTGGTCTTCTCGCAGTTCACCAGCCTGCTGTCGATCGTCCGCGAGCGCCTCGACGAGGAGAAAATCGTCTACGAATATCTCGACGGCAAAACCCGCGATCGGGCCGAGCGGGTCAAACGTTTCCAGACCGACGAGAATTGCAAATTGTTTCTCATCAGCCTCAAGGCCGGCGGCCTGGGCCTGAACCTGACGGCCGCGGAATACGTGTTCCTGCTCGATCCCTGGTGGAATCCCGCCGTGGAGGCGCAGGCCATCGACCGCGCGCACCGCATCGGCCAATCGCGCCAGGTTTTCGCCTACCGTCTGATTGCAAAGGACACGGTCGAGGAAAAAGTCGTTCAGCTCCAGGCCACCAAACGCGAGCTGGCCGATGCCATTCTCAATGCGGACAACAGCATTATCTCGACGATCGGGAAGGATGAGTTGCAGTTGTTGCTGTCGTGAAAAGTCATTAGGGTTTCCAGGCGGAGGGTTGCGTATGCGATTCCAATATTCATGGGCGCTGCCTTTGCTGATGATTCTGTGTTCCGCCTCCGTGCGTGCCGCGGACTGGCCGCAGTGGCGGGGGCCGAATCTCAACGGCTCGTCCTCGGAAACCGGCTTGCCCGACACGCTTGATCCGCAGAAGACGCTCGTCTGGTCCACGCCGGTTTCAGGCGCGTCGGCGGCGTCCCCGGTCGTGGCGGGGGGGAAGGTTTTCGTCAGCACCATCGACTCCAACCGCAAGTTGATCGGCCTCTGCCTCGACGAAAACTCCGGAAAGATCCTCTGGCAGAAGCAGATCGGAAATGGTTTTGACGCCAACGAGCGCAACAACCTGGCCTCGCCGTCGCCCGTCACGGATGGGAAAACCGTCTGGTTCTACTTCGGGAGCGGGGATCTGGCGGCTTTCGATATCGACGGCAAGCCGATCTGGTCGCGCAACATTCAGAAAGACTACGGCGAGTTTCACGTGCAATGGCTCTATGCATCCAGCCCGTTGCTCTTCGACGGCAGACTGTTCGTGCAGGTGCTGCACCGCAGCGAGGATTCCTACCTGCTGGCGCTGGACCCGATGACCGGCAAGGAATTGTGGAAACAGGCGCGCCCCAACGACGCGATTGGGGAATCCAAGGAATCGTACGCGACGCCGATTCCGCTCGCCGCGGCTGACAAATCCGAGGTGCTTCTCGTTGGCGGGGATACCGTCACCGCACACGATGCAGCAACCGGCAAGGAGCTGTGGCGCTGCGGCGGATACAATCCGCGAAAGATCAACCACTGGCGGACGATCACTTCGGTCGTGCCGATCGACGGGCTCATCATCGCCTGCGCGCCCAAGAGCGGCCCGATCACCGCGATCAAGGACGGCGGCTCGGGAGACGTGACGGAGACAAACGTCGCATGGCGCACCAGCCACCTCACCAGCGACGTCTGCGTTCCCCTGGCATTTGAGGGGAATCTGTACGTGCTCGAAGGAGATCGCAAACGCCTGATCTGCCTTGATCCCGTCAGCGGCAAGGAAAAATGGAGCGGCGACCTGGGAGGGGGCAGCGTGTTTCGCGCATCGCCCACCGGCGCTGATGGGAAAATCTTCTGCATGAATGAGCGGGGCGACGTGTGGCTCCTCGCCGCCGATCATTTCAAGATCCTGTCGCAGACCTCTCTTGGGGGAGCGCCGTGCCGGGCGACGATCGCGGTCGCTGACGGAAAAGTCTTCGTCCGCACCTCGGAGAAGGTCTGCGCATTCGCAAAAAAATGAGCGAGGCTGAAAATGGAGGTGCCGTCTCTTCAGTCCGGCGATTCGGAGCCGATTGTTTGCCCGCAGTGCGGCGGAACGATCGAACCTGCAGGCGGGTCTCAGACACAATGTCCGCACTGCGGCGCGGATCTCCTCGCGCCTGCGGACGCAGAACCGCAAGTGATCGCGGAAGGGGAAAACCCAGCCGAGGAGGAGGACGATGAGCTCAGCGCATTGCGCATCCGCCATATCGCGGCGCTGCGGCGGGGGGCTTATCGAGAGCGGTCGCACTGCGTCATCGGGGCAGTCGTTCTGCTCGTCGGGGCGATGAAGCTCGTTTTGATGACGGTGCAGAGCGTGCGCGCCTGGGGGTGGCATCTGCTACCGATCGGATTTGCCGTCGCTGCGGTCGTCGCGTTGATGATCGCGTGGTGGTTGATCGGTCGTGTGAAGGCGCTTACCGCCGAGTTGAAACGGCCGCTGCTCACCGACCCGGTCGAGCCGCCGGATTTTTCGACGCTCAGCGACGGCAGCCAGCATGCCAGGCATCTAGAGGAGATGTAAGGTCATTTCTTTCCCAGCCGCACGTCCGCCCAGACCGCCAGGCCCAGGACAACGCCGCGGGCGATGTACTTGTACTCCGGCCTCACCGCCATTAGGGCCATCCCATTGAGCAGCGCGGCCATGATCAGCGCGCCCATCAGCACGCCCGCCACCGTTCCGCGGCCGCCCTTGAGGCTCGTTCCGCCGATGACGCACGCGGCCACCGCGTCCAGCTCCATCAAAGTGCCGACCGTTGTCGACGTGGAGCCCTGATACGCGGTCTGCAGAAATCCAGTGATCGCCACGATCAGACCCATGATCAGAAACGCGCAGATCGTCACGCGGTCGACTGGCACGCCGCTGACCAGCGCCGCTTCTTCGTTGCCGCCGATCGCGTAGAGGTAGCGACCGAACGGCATGTGGCGGGTGAGCACGAAGACCGCCGTCGCGGTCACGCCGAGAATGACCGCTGGAAACGGGACGCCGCGATATTGATTGCAGACCAGCACAAACAGCAGCAGCAACTGGCCGGTGACGAAGACGCGCATGAACGTCATCTCCCCGTCGCCGGCGGCGCCGATGTCCGCGTTCTGGCGATGCCCCCGCCATGCCCCGACGCCCATCGCGGCGATGATGATGCCCGCGGCGATCAGCCCCGCGGCGGGGGGGACGTAGTAGGTGGTCAGCAGGGAGAAGATGTTGGAGCCGCCGCCGGTCACCACCTGCACGGTGTTGCTCTGAATCACCAGCCAGTGCAGTCCGCGGAAGATCAGCAGCCCGCTGAGCGTGATAATGAAAGCCGGCACGCGTTCCTTGACGATCATCGAGCCCATGACAAACCAGATGATCAGCGCCGCGAGCGTAGCCGCCAGCAGCGCCAGCGGCGCCGGCCAGCCGTGCTGAATGATCATGACCGCGGCGATTCCGCCGATCAGTCCCACGCCGCTGCCGGCCGAGAGATCGATGTGTCCCGGGAGGATCACCAGGAACATTCCCAGCGCCAGCACCGCGGTAATCGAAACCTCCGTCGCCAGCATCGAAAGATTGCGCGGCGAAAGAAAGGTGGGGGACATCGCCCCGAAATATCCAAAGACCACCAGCAGCGCCAGCGGCATGGTCACGTCGCGGATGGCAATTCCCTTTGACGCCGGTTTCCTCAGTTCGGGCGGCGCGTATGCGATTTCACCCTGAACTGTTTGCGGGGCGGCGCCGCCCAGCGGATTCTGCGGAGGAAGCGGATCGTGCGCGGTGGTGGTCATGCCAGAACCCTCTCATGGGACGATTCAGATCGTTTCATCGCGGCGGCCAGAAGTTTTTCCTGCGTTGCCTCGGCGCGCGTGAATGTTCCGCCGATGCGTCCTTCGGCAAGAATGATGATGCGGTCGCTCATCCCCATCAGTTCCGGAAGCTCGCTGCTGACGAGCACAACCGCCTGTCCGGATTCGGTCAGCCGATTGATCAATTCGTAAAACTCGAGCTTTGCCCCGATGTCGATTCCGCGCGTCGGCTCGTCGAGGAACACCACCTGCGGGTGCGTCAGCAGCGCCTTGCCCAGCACGACTTTCTGCTGGTTTCCGCCGGACAGAGTCCGGACCACGGTGGCCAGCGAGTTCGCTTTCACGCGGAGCGAGTCGAATAGTTCCTGGTTTCGCTGCCCTTCCCTTGTCTTGTTGATCAATCCCACGCCGGCGACGCGATCGAGGGACGAGAGGGAGAGGTTGAATCCGATCGATTGCTCCAAAACCAGGCCATAGCGCTTGCGGTCTTCGCTGACAAGCACCAGCCCGCGGGCGATGCTGTCGGTGGGCGTGTTGCCCGGCCCGATCGTCTGGCCGTCCAGCAGAACTTCGCCCCGCGTGCGGCGGCCCAGCGCGCCGAAAATGTGCATCAGCAATTCGCTGCGCCCGGCTCCCATCAGCCCGCCGATCCCCAGCACTTCGCCGGCGCGGACGTCGAAGCTGATGTCGGAAAGAATGTCTTCGCCCATCCGGTGCAGCGCGACCGACAGATCGCGCACCGACAGTTTCACCGGGCCCGGCGATGAAGCCCGGCGGGGAAACAAATCCGTGATTTCACGGCCGACCATGTGGCGAATGACGTCGTGCTTCGTCGCGGCCGATGCGCCGAGCGTGATGATGCTGCTCCCGTCGCGCAGCACGGTGATGCGGTCGGCGATCGCGAATACTTCGTCTAGCTTGTGGCTGATGTAAATCAGAGCGATTCCCCGCCGGCGCAGGTCGCGCAGGATCTCCAGCAGCACATCGACTTCCTGCTCGGTCAGCGCGGCGGTCGGCTCGTCGAGAATCAAAACGCGCGTGTCCTTCGAGAGTGCCTTGGCGATTTCGACGAGCTGGCGATGGCCCACGCCGAGCGTCTCGACCTTTGCCGTCGGGTCGATGTGAAGGCCGAAGCGGTCGAGCAGCTTGCGCGATTCCCGGTAGACGCTTTGCCAGTCGATCGCCAGCCCGCCCAATCGGCGCGGCTCGGAGCCGAGGAAGACGTTTTCCGCGACCGTCATCTCCGGCACCAGCGCCAGCTCCTGATAGATGACGGCAACACCCGCTTTTTCCGCGTCTTTGGGGCCGGTGAAGGAGGCGATCTCTCCGTTGACCCGGATCGTTCCCTCGTAGCTTCCGGCCGCGTGGATTCCGCCGAGCGTTTTGATGAGCGTGGATTTTCCCGCGCCGTTCTCGCCGCACAGCGCGTGAATTTCGCCGGGGCGCAAATCGAAGCTGACGCCCTTGAGCGCGATCACGCCCGGAAATCGCTTGACGAGATTTTCCGCCGTCAGGATGGGACGGACAGGCTCACTTTCCGGCGCCATAGATCTCTTCTTTGGTGTGAAAACCATCGCCCACGACGAGCTGCATCATGTTGTCCTTGTCGATCGCGTAGATGTCGCCGAGGATCGAGGGCACGTTGATCTGCCCGTTATTGACGGCCTGCGTGGCGATGATCGGCTTGTGATGCGCGAGCTTGACGGCGACCTCCGCCGCGCTGCTCGCCAGCTTCTTCAGCGGCTTGTAGATCGTCATCGACTGCGTGCCGCCCGACACGATTCGCTGGCACGCCACCAGATCCGCATCCTGTCCGGTCACCAGCACTTTTCCGGCGATCCCCTCTTCGGTGAGCGCCTGCACCACGCCCCCCGTGACGCAGTCAGCCGCGGCAAGCACCGCGTCGAAACCGTTGCGCCCCAGCTTGGTGATGGCGGCATTGGTGATGCGCTTCGCGTTATCCGGCTTCCAATCGTCGGCCCAGTCGTCCCAGACAATCTGCACATCGCCGCGATCGATGTAGGGTTTGAGCACCTCGTCCTGACCCTGCTTGAATAGAAATGCGTTGTTGTCCGTCTTCGAACCGCTGACGCGGACGATCCTCCCATGGCCCGGCTGGGGAAGATGATCGAGAACCCACTGTGCCTGCAGCCGCCCGACCTTCACGTTGTCGAAGCTCATGTAAAGATCGAGATCGCAGTTGAGGATCATGCGGTCGTAGGCAATGACGGGAACGCCTGCATCATGCGCGAGCCGGACGCCTTTGGCCATTGCCGCGCCGTCGTGGGCGACGATGACCAGCACGTCGAGATGATCGGAGAGCAGCGACTGCACGTCTCTGATCTGCTGCGTGTCGTCGCCGTTGGCGGCCTGGATGAGCACCTTGCCCCCCAGCTCTTCGGCGCGCTTTTTAAAGCCGGCGCTGTCAGCCTGCCAGCGTGCCTGGGCCAGCGTGTCCAGCGACATCCCGATCACCGGCTGCGCGTCGCCGCCGGAGCTTTGCACCGCCGCCCGATTCCCGTGCGCAAGCATTGCGCCAATGGCGATGCTCAGGAGCAACGAGACGATCATCAAGCCAGTCTTAATGGTCATGGATTTAATTCCTCCGACAGGTCCGCCGACACTCTTCACCGAGCCCGCCCGGCTCGGTACAGGGTCGCAAGTTTACCGCGCCCGCGGAGTTTCATCCTCTTTTTTTGCGATCCGCACCGCGTCCCACCGGATTATGAGGGAAGGTGGCGCAAGAATACGGCCTGCACGGGCTGTCACATTCAGAACGCCAACGGATTGCATTCCTTGGAGAACGCCCGCTTTATTCGTATGCGTGGTCAACATGCGACGGGTTTGGCGCACGAAGGGCAACCGGCTGTCCACGGTCCGCGACGACGCGGAGCGGCGACCAAAGTCCCCGGCGGACGCGGTGTGTCATCATTCGATGGCAACAGGGATTACGCCCCTCGCGCGAATCGCGCCGCCTCGCCGACGGACCGTGGGAGCCGCTTCGCGTTGTCGCGGAACACATTTCTTAAAGACTCGCAGAAGCTCCCGATCAGCATCGCCGCGCAAATGCCTCTCCCCGCCGCAACACGTCTTCGTATCTCAATGCCCTTGCACTACAATTGCCGCAACTACTGAAGGGAACCTCCCATGACACACGCAACCACGCTCGCGATCGGCCTCGCGCTGTTCAGCTCCATGGCGCTCGCAGCCGACGATCAACCGGCGGCAAATAAAGGGACGCTGTATCACGTCGTCACTCTCAAGTTCAAAGACTCCGCGACGAAGGAGCAAATCGCGGCGGTCGATACCGCCTTTGCCGCCCTGAAGGAAAAGATTCCCGGCGTTCTCTCGCTGACCTGGGGCGATAATGTGAGCCCGGAAAAGCATTCCAACGGCTTCTCGCAGTGTTTCGTGCTGACCTTCGGCAGCGAAAACGACAGGGACGCCTATCTCGTGCATCCCGCGCACAAAGCATTCGGCGGAGTTCTTGGCCCGGTGATGGCGGATGTGATGGTGATCGATTTCTGGGGACGATGAAGCCGGTCAATCAACCGTCAAGGCAAAGGGCAAGACGAGATTTTTTACTCAGCCATTTGGTTCAGCGGCGAGTTTGCTCCGCCAATCCTGCGCGGTATGAAAATAGCGAAGGATTCGGATTACAACTCCGTCCACTTCATAAATTACGACATGGCCGTGCCCGTTCTTTTTCCTTCGAATCATCCGATACTGAAACGATCCCGCAGGCAGCGTCCTTCCGCGAGCGTGTTCGGCATCCAAGCGATCGGTTTCTCTTCGCAGAAATTCCACGTAAGCGTCTGCGTGAATGTTGCCGTATTCCATCCCCAGATCACATCGAGATCGACCAATGCCTCAGGGGTGTAGTCGACGATCATCCTGAGTGATTTCGGCGCCAGGCTTCTGATTTCCCACGGAAGTGTTCACGAATTTCCTCAGAAGTATACGTTTTGCCACCGGCCTTCGCCTTGGCGGAAACAAGTTCGAGCTCGGCAATTACCTCTGGCGTGAAGAGATGATTGAGGTTTGGAGTTCCCTGGTTGTCATCCGTGAGATCGTGAACCACAACATCGTTGATGTACGCCTCGACGCTGGCATATCCCCCATCCGCCGCGCGGCGTTGGGCTGCTTCGAACACCTGATCGTCGATTTGCACTTGACGCATCCGAACTCCGTACCGCAACCAGTCCAATCTTACGGCTTCAGCGGCGCGCTGTCAGGCAGAGGGTGGCGCAGCAGAGGGTTGGCGCGGCAGGCGGCGAGCGGTGGCACCGCCTCTCGCATTTGCTCACGATCCTCGTTTCCGAACAATCCGCCCTTTTTTCGCCGTGGGCCACCGGTGGCCGCTTCGTATCGTCGCGCATCGTGGGGGAGGCATCGGGTCAGATCCGCCACCAGAATCGGCGCAACAGGTGATGCTTGCCCGCGGAGCGACTACACTTCCTCCCATGCCGCTTTTCTCCATCGATACCCACGGCCTGCTCGATCCCTATCGCTCGCAGGAATGGCTGCTGACCAACGGGCTTGGCGCATTTGCGGCCTCGAGCGTCGTCGGATGCAACTCGCGCCGATATCACGGCCTGCTCTGCGCGGCGACGACGCCGCCCGTGGGACGCATCATGGTCGTCAACCGCATCGGCGAACTTGTCTATCTCGACGGTGACCAGACGCGGATGAACGAACTGTCGGTCGTCCAATTCCGCGATCTGTTTCACCCGCGCGGCGACCAATTGCTGCGCCGCTTCGGGCTGGATGACGTCGCATCCTGGGAATACGAGGTGCAAGGCGTCCGCATCGTCAAAGAGCTGCAGCTGGTCTGGATGAAAAACATTGCCGGCGTGCGTTACCGCGTCGATCCCGGCGCCAAGCGGCACGTCAAGCTCGCGCTCCAGCCGTTCGTGAGCCTGCGCGACTTTCACTCCGAGCGCAAGGCCAACGGCACGCAGTTCAACATCGAGAGCAGCCAGCGCGCGGCGGTCGTCCGAAATCCCGGTAATCCGAACAGCGCCCACATCACCGCCGACAGCGGAACATTCGAGCAGGCCGGCGACTGGTGGTATGGCCACTTCTACCAGGTGGAAGCCGATCGCGGGCTGGAACCCTTTGAAGATTTGTTCACGCCCGGCCGCTTTGTCGTCGAGGGAGATGGGCCGTTCTCGATCACGCTGTGGCTGTCGATGGAAGCAATGGAGCCGCTGAATTGGGACGGGGAACTGAAGCGGCGCCGGACGGCGATCGCAGCCGCGGGAAAGGCGCCGGAGGGATCGATCGATCAGCGTCGCTTATCCCGCGCAGCAAACGATTTCATCGTCTATCGAAAAGCTCCCAATGGATCAGACGGAACGACCATCGAGGCCGGCTATCCGTGGTTTGCGGACTGGGGGCGCGACACGATGATTTCGCTGCCGGGACTTCTGCTGACGACCGGACGGTTTGATCAGGCCCGGCAGGTGCTCACGGTTTTCGCCGAGTACGTCAGCGAGGGGATGATCCCCAATCGCTTCGACGACTACACCAACGAGCCGAGCTACAACACGGTTGACGCGAGCCTCTGGTTTATTCACGCGGCATTTGAATACCTTCGCCTCACAAAAGATGCCGCGACGTTCGACCAGAAACTGCGTCCCGCCTGCCAGGCGATTCTCGACGGGTATCGAAAGGGAACGCGCTACCACATCGCGATGGACCCGGCCGACGGGCTGATCACTCAGGGGGATCAGCAGACGCAGCTCACCTGGATGGACGCCAAGTGCGACGGCACGGCGTTCACGCCGCGGCAGGGAAAAGCCGTCGAGATCAACGCCTTGTGGTATCACGCGCTGATGCTGATGCAGCAAAAGGAGCTGGCCGATCGTGTCCGCGACAGCTTCCGCAAGGCGTTCTATATCAGTCAGGTCCGCGGCTTATACGACGTGGTGGATGGCGATCGTCGTGACGCCGCAATTCGGCCCAACCAGATCTTCGCCGCCAGTCTTCCCAACAGCCCGTTGACCGATGAGCAGCAATCCGCTGTCGTCGAGGTGGTTCGGCGCGAATTGCTGACGCCGATGGGGTTGCGAACGCTTGCCGCCAGCGATCCCGGCTTCCGTGGCTGGTACGGCGGCTCAATGTGGGACCGCGACTCGGCATATCACAACGGCACCGTCTGGCCCTGGCTCATCGGGCCGTTTCTCTCGGCGTATCTTCGCGTCAATAAAAGCTCCGGCAGCGCCGTCGAGCAGGCCAAGCAATGGCTTCGGCCGTTGCTCGATCAAATGCAGCAGTTCAGCATCGGACAGATTCCCGAAATCTGCGAAGGAAACCCGCCGCACCTGCCCAAAGGGTGCCCCGCGCAAGCGTGGAGCGTCGCCGAGGTGCTGCGGATTGCAGTGCAGATCGGGATGTGAGAGGGGGACGGGTGATTGGTGATTGGAACGTGACGGGAAGATGCTGAAAACGTGAAACGTGAAGACGTGAACGGACAGGCCGGTGCGCAGTGGTCAGAATGTAGGGCGGGATTCATCCCGCCGATGTTTCGCGGTGCCGAAAGCCGCGGCGGGATGAATCCCGCCCTACAGAGCGGCAGGGTGCAACTCGCTCTCGCGGCATCCCCGGAGATCGTGATGTGAGAGGGAACGGGTGATTGGAACGTGACGGGAAGATACTGAAACGTGAGACGTGAAGACGAGAACGGACAAGCCGGTCCGCGGCGCTGAGAATGTAGGGCGGGATTCATCCCGCCGATGTTTCGCGGTGCCGCAAACCGTGGCGGGATGAATCCCGCCCTACCGCGACGCGGGGCGCGACGCCCTCTCCCGATACCCCGGAGATCGCGATGTGAGAGAAAATGGGTGATTGGAACGTGACGGGAAGATACTGAAACGTGAGACGTGAAGACGTGAACGGACAAGCCGGTCCGCAGTGGTCAGAATGTAGGGCGGGATTCATCCCGCCGATGTTTCGCGGTGCCGAAAGCCGTGGCGGGATGAATCCCGCCCTACCGCGACGCGGGCGCGCGACCCCCTCTCCCGGCACCCCGGGAGAGGGTTGGGGTGAGGGTGATTTGGAGCGTCGTAGGCTGTTGGTGCTCCAAAGCACCCTCACCCCGACCCTCTTCCGGAGTACCGGGAGAGGGGGCAAGCGGGCGTCGGCATCGGGCGCACTTTCGACAACGGCTGCGCTCTGCATGCTGCTCGGCCTGCTCATTCCCTCTTGGGCGTCCGGGGATGTCGCAGTCACCTTTCCGCTGGAAGATCACTATCGTCCGGGACGCTACATCCCGGTTCACGTGGTCGGCAGCGGGATCACTTCCCGAGAGGTCGCGATCACCGGCGATGGCGCATTGCCCACGGCCATCTCGACAAACTCCGGCGGCATCGACGCCACGGTTCCCTGGCTGGCGATCTCCGGGCGATTGCAGAACGTCGGCTGGACCGATGCCGGCGTCCATCTGCTTCCCGTTCATCTTGAGCCGCTTGGCGACACGCAACGCCTGGTGGCACTGGCAGGCGTTGACGTGGGGGACGCGAATGCTTTTTTCCCGGGATTGGACATTGTGGCGGTGCATTTGGATGCGGCCAATCCGCTGCCGGGGCCGCCCTGCGCCTGGGAAGCGCTCGACGGCGTGCTGCTCGACGAGAACGCCGCCGCGCGGGTGAATGAGCGGCAACTGCGGACGCTTCTCGCTGGGGGAACGATCGTGGCGATCCGCTCGCAGCGCCGTCCCGGCGGAGCGTGGCCTTGGAAGCGCGCCGGAGAGTATTGGGTTGTCGCGCACGATCGCATCGGTCCCGAAGCGCTGATCGCGCCCGCCGCGTATGGCCCGACCTATGGCTGGGAGCGCGGCCTGCCATTTGCCGTTCGCCGACGGGCACTGTTTGCAGGCCTGATCGTCGCGGCGTTGATGGTTGGCGCGTCCCTGCTGCGATCGCGTGGCGGCCTGCTTGGCGTCGGCGCGGTGGCGGTCGTCGCATCAATGCTCTGGCTCCTCTGGCAAAGCCGGCAGACGCCGCTCAGCACGCTGGCCGCTCGAGTGGTCATCAATTCCTCTTCCCTTACGCAGCAAGACCAGTGGACCTGGCTCTCTTCGCCAGTCGCGCTCGACACGACGTTTTCGGCAAGCGGCCTGGTGCATCCGATCTTTTTCACCCATTCGCAACTCGCGCAGACACGGATGCGGCTCGTCTGCACCGGTGACGATCAGCCGATTGCATTCCGATTTCATCTGGAGCCGCGATTGGCCATTGCCTTTGTTAGCGCGGCAATCGAGGCCGAGCCGGATCGGCATCCGCCGGACCCGGCACGATCCACCTTTGCGGCAATGGCGCAGGACATCTACGCTAGCCCTCATCTGAAAATTGCCGGTGAGTATCAGGCAGAAGATGGCTCGCAGACGCTGGTCGGCCGATGGGAGGATTCCGGAGACTGAATTTTAAATCTGAGGAGGTCTGAAATCTGAAATCTGAAAATTTCAAATTTCAAATTTCAAATTTCAAATCAGACCGATCAAACGTCGCCCCCGCCCACGACGCCTCGGTAGCAAATGCAAACGCCGAACGTCATGGCGAACTGCTCGGCTCTCTCAAAACCAGCGGCTTGCATCATCGTGATCATCTGCTCCCGCCCGATGAACGTGTTGACTGATTCCGGCAGATACTTGTACGCGCCGGTCTTGTCGCCGCTGATCAGCGTCGCCGTGCAGGGAAGAATCTTGCGGAAATAAAAATTGTACAGGCCGCGCAGCACTGGATTTGTCGGCAGCGAAAACTCAAGAACAATCAGCCGCCCCCCCGGTCGCAGCACGCGGCGAAACTCCGCCATCGCGGCCGCGATATCGGCGACATTGCGAATGCCAAATGCGATGGATACCACATCCGCGCACGCATCCGGCAGCGGCAGCGACTGCGCGTCCCCCACGGCAAATGCGGGCGAGCCTGCGGCGGAAGTCTGCGACATGTTCGCCAGAGTTTTTGGGCCGTCGCTTTCCCGGGCCTCTCTGACCTCCCCTCGCTTATCGTCCGCGCCGCCGGAGCTGAAGCTTGTCTGGGCCGAAGACCAAAAGAATTGAGATCTCGCTTATCGCCCGCGCGGGCCGGAGCAGAAGCTTGCGTGGTCCGAAGATCAAAAGAATCGAGATCTCGCTTATCGCCCGCGCGCCGGAGCAGAGCCAGAGCTTTGCCCAAGGACTTCCCGGCCTTCCCCTCGATTACCATCGGCGCTCGCCGCAACTTCCGAAGTGTATCTTTCCCCCTCCCCTGGTACTCCGGGGGAGGGCCGGGGTGGGGGCGGCGCGGTTTGCAGGCCATCTATCGCGCTCGAGCGACCTTCGGCAGCCAGTGCTCCTGCCTTCCCGTCCCCCCGAGTACCAGGCGAGGGGATGGAAGATTCGCCAGGCTTGCCATCGCCGCCGCCCGCGCGAATCGCCTTCCGCCGCGCTGGCGGAAGCATTTCAAAGGTGAAGTCGATGCCGAATACTCGGCCCGTGCCGCCCACGCGCTGCCGGGCTGCCTCGAAGGCAAGCGTGAGATCCCCTGTGCCGCAGGCGACGTCGACAATCACGTTGCCGGGGCGGATTTGCGCCAGCTTCACCGCTTTGCGCCGCCAGAGTTGGTCGATGCCCAGGCTGTGCAGCCGATTGTTGAGGTCATAGCTTGGCGCGATGGCCGCGAACATCCGCTGCACCCGGCCGCGCTTGTCGGCAACGGCATGCGGATCGCGAAGCAATGAGTCGTCCCACGCGGGCACCTGCGACATCAGGCACCGCTTTCCCCCTCCCCTGGTACTCCGGGGGAGGGCTGGGGTAGGGGCTTGCTTTCCTGATGCCGTGTATTTTGCCACGGGAGGTGAGAACAAGCAGCTCGACGGTTCCCACCGTGCGACTTTGAAATTGTTTCAGTGGAATTCATCTCGCTCGGCCGATTATAAGGGAATCATACGCAGGAGATACCGTGAACGACTGCATCTGGCTCAATGGCGAAATCATCCCGATGTCCGAAGCCCGCCTCGGCGTCGAGGATCGCGGCTTCCAGTTTGCCGACGGCGTCTACGAAGTCCTGCGTCTCTATAACGGCAAAGCCTTTGGACAGATGGATCACCTCAATCGGCTGGAGCGGTCTGCCGCGGGAATTCAGCTCGGACTGCCGATCGCGCCGGCTGCGCTCGCCGGCGAAATTGAGAAGCTGATCGCCGCCAGCGCCGTCAGCGATGGTATGGTCTATCTCCAGCTCACCCGCGGCGAGGCGCCGCGGAATCACGTCTTCCCCGATGCCGTTCAGCACACGCTCCTGTTCTACGCCCGTCCCTTGCCGCCCGTCCCCGCCCCTGGCACGGGTGAGGGCGTGCGACTGCTTGCCGTCGCAGACGAGCGATGGCATCGCTGCTGGATTAAATCGATCGCGCTGCTTCCCAATGTGCTGGCAAAAAATGCCGCGATTGCGGCCGGCGCTGATGAAGCGGTCTTCGTCGACCGCGGCATCGTAAGCGAATGTGCCGCGAGCAATCTCTTCGCTGTGATCGAAGACCGGCTGGTCACCCATCCCGTCGGAGCGCGCGTCCTGCCGGGAATAACACGTGCCGTGCTGCTCGATTGCGCGCGAACGCTCGGCATACCAGTTGAAGAAAGACCACTCCCAGAGAAAGAGGCAATCGCCGCCGACGAATTATTCATCACCAGCACGACGCGTGAAGTAAGCTGGGTCGGAACCTGGAACGGCCTGAAAGTGGCGGGGGGGCAATGCGGGGAAGTCACGCGGTCACTGCACGAGGCGCTGCGGGAGCGGATCGCGGTCGAAACCGATGCATGTTCAATCGCCAAGACGTAGGGGCCGGGCGAGAATTGAGCATCGAAACCGAACTTTCGCGCATTCACTACTTGATCATCTCAGCACACGAGTGAAGCAATCATGTAGCACAGCCGTCTCGGCTGCGGCCATCTCGCTCATTCGTCATTTGAATTTCGATTTGATTCTGATTCCTGATTTCGTCACGGGCTTCCGCGCATCCGGCTCAGTGCGCCGCTCCCCCGCCCTTCCCCGGCTTGTTTTTCTTCAAGAGGAACACAAACGGAATCATGCAGACGGCACTGATCGCCAGCAGTTGAAACGCGTCGAGGTACGAGAGCATCGCGGCCTGGCGATACATCGATCGCACGATCACGCCTTGCGCCTGATGTGTCGCCTGCGCGGCGAGAATGCCCTGCTGCTCCAGCGTCCGCACGGTGCTCGCCATCGCCGAAACAAAGCGCGGATTGAACGGATTGAGATGGCTTCCCAAAAACACATCATGCGCCTGCTCGCGCCGGGCGAGGGTTGTCGTCACGACCGAAATGCCAACGCTGCCACCAAGGTTGCGAAAGAGATTGAGAATGGCCGAAGCGTTGTTGCTCTTGTTGCGCCAGGCCGGCATAAGCCGCGGTGTTGATCGGAACGAAGAGAAACGCGATGCCCGACGCCTGGTAGATGCGGGCGCGGGCGAGCGTCCAGTAGTCCACGTCGAGGGTGAGTTTGCTGAGGTGATAGAGTGACAGCGCCGAGATCACCAGCCCGAGCAGAATCAGCCAGCGGGCGGCGACGCGCGACGTGAGGAAGCCTACGAGCGGCATCAGCGCCATCACCGCGATCCCTCCCGGCGTGATCAGCAGGCCTGCGTCTTTTGCGGTATATCCGAGCAGTTCCTGGGCAAGCTGGGGAATGAGGACGGTGCTGCCGAACAGAACGAATCCCACGATAAACATGATGAGATTGCTGACGAAAAATGTCCGATCTTTCATGAGCGGCAGATCGACGATCGGATCTTTCCGGTAGAGCTCCCAGAAGATGCCGACGATGATTCCAAAGGCGCCGGTGATGCAGAAAAAGACGATGAAGTGAGAGCCAAACCAATCGTCCCGCTGCCCTTTGTCCAGAACGACCTGCAGGCTGCCAAGACCGAGCGCGATCAGCGCAAAGCCGACGAAGTCGATGTTCAACGGCTGCTTCGCCCTCTTCTCCCGCGCCCTTACCAGATCCGGCGGATCGTGAACCAGCAGATGGGAGAGAAACAGGGACAAGAGTCCAACGGGAACGTTGATGAAGAAAATCCATCGCCAGGAATAGTTGTCGGTGATCCATCCGCCCAGCGTCGGACCGACGGCCGGCGCGACGACGATCGCGACGCCATAGAGCGCAAAGGCCATTCCTCGCTGCCTTTCGTCGAAGGTGTCATTGAGGATTGCCTGCTCGCTGGGGGCGAGCCCGCCTCCTCCCATTCCCTGGAGGACGCGAAAGAAGATCAACGCTCCCAGGCTGGGCGCGAAGCCGCAGAGCAGCGAACTGACGGTGAAAAGCGCGACGCATCCCATGTAGAAGCGTTTGCGCCCGATGATGGAAGCGAGCCAGCCGCTGATGGGCAACACGATGGCATTGGAAACCAGGTAACTGGTGAGCACCCAGGTGGATTCGTCCTGTCCGGCGGAGAGTCCGCCGGCGATGTGCGGCAGGGCGACGTTGGCGATGCTCGTGTCGAGCACCTCCATGAACGTCGCCATCGAGACGACAATTGCGATGAGCCAGGGACTGACCGGAACGGATCGCGCGGTTCGCCCGTGCGATGACAGATCGCTGGCCGCCGCCGTCATTTGAGCGCCACTTCCGGCACCACAGACATCCCCGGCGCCATCAGCACCTGCGGCGTCTGATCGAACACGATTTTCACCGGGACGCGCTGAACGACCTTCACGTAGTTGCCCGTGGCGTTCTCCGGCGGCAGCAGACTGAACGCCGCTCCGCTGCCGGCCGCGATCGAATCGACGTGGCCCCAGAACGTTCTGTCGGGATACGCATCGACCTTGATTTCGACCGACTGGCCCGGGTGCATGTACCGCAACTGCGTCTCCTTGAAATTGGCGGTGACCCAGACGTCGCGCGGCACCAGCGCCATCAGCGCCTCACCGATCTGCACGTAGGAGCCGACCTCCACGTGACGATTCGTGACACGTCCCGCGGCCGGCGCGTGGATATTGGTGTAGGAAAGCTGCAGCTTCGCATCCGCGACGCGCGTCTGCTGCTCGCGCACCTGCGCCTCGGCGGTCTTCACCTGCACTTGCGCACTGGCCACCTGTGCCGATGCCGCGGCAAGCTTCGCCTTTGCCGCCTGCAGCGCCGCGGCGGTGCTCCTTTCATTGTTGGTCGCATTATCAAGTTGTTGCTGCGACACCGCGCCGGCTTCGGCGCTGCGATATCGCTGCGCGTCCGAATGAGCCTGATCAGCGTTTGCCTGGGCGGACACGACATCCGCCTGGCTCGACGCTTCCTGGGCCCGATTCACCAGCACCATCGACTGATATTGTGCAAGTTGATTCTCCGCCACCATTTCCGCGGCCTGGGCCTCGGCCAGGGTGTCCTGGAAATCGCGCGGATCGATCTGCACCAGAAGCTGCCCCTCGCTCACATCCTGATTGTCGTCAACCCGCAACTTGATGACCTGCCCGGCGACCTGCGGACTGACGCTGGTGGTATGCCCGTCAATGAACGCGTCGTCCGTCGATTCGTGCGAGCGGGCATGCAGCCACCAGGGTATTCCAATTGCCAATCCCACTATCAGGACGATCGCCGTGACGATCCAGAAGATCGGCCGATGCCACGGCGGCGGCTTGTTATCGTGCGGATTTTCTTCCGCTTCGCCCTTCTCTTCGTCTTTGTCGTTTTCTCCGTCCGACGACTTCTGCGATGGATCTTTCCGACGGCCATCCTCGCTGCGCCGATCTGGGGAATCCGGATGATTTTCCCTCGCGTCCGGCTCTCTGCGTGAGGGCTGGGTTTTTTCGCTCGATGCGGGAGGCATGAATCGAACCTGCGGCAACTTCCCTCCAAGCCGCGCCCGAAACAGCCGGGCTCGCTTGGGAGGAGAACTTCTACCATTCAAGATTCTGTTCATACCCGGCACGGATCAGGGAGTCAGCGTACAAAGTTTTGAAACGCTGCTTCAGCTCCGAATCGAAATGGTTTTTCCAATCGCCGGCGACCCCTTTGCGGAAGTGGGACTTCACGTCTTCCCGTCCGAAGCGCCACCACGTGCGACGGCGGAAACTGAATCGCCGAACAATTTTGCGGAGCTGTTTCTCGGGCACGTCAATTTCGCAATGGGCCAACATCTGCCTGAAGACGCCATTCTGATCGGCCAGCAGATCTTCATAGCGGAACACTTTCACGCCCGACTCGAGCCAGCTTCGCTGAATCTCGACCAGGTCGCGAACATATTCCTTGAAGACGAGTGTCATTCCTTCCCTCTTGTCCACCTTTTCCAGCGTTTGGCGCGTCTGGCTGACCGTCTCGTATTCGGCCGGATGGGAATATCGCAGGCTGAAATACCACGAGACTGCCGCGTCGCGCGGATCGCGAATCAGGGCGAATGTGCGCTGATGGTAGTCGTGTGGAATGATCTGGCGGAACTGCTGATAGGTCGCGTAGACCGGCGTGTAGATTCCGCCGGGCACGATCGGATCCTTGAAGAACCAGGAGGGGGAATCCTTCCCCGGCACGATGCGGCTCGGATCGGCCGCCTTGAGCACGGCGCGCACCCATTGCGAACCGGCTTTCCAGTGCGTGACGTGGAAAACCGCCGGTTTATCGGCGTGATCTGGGGAAGCCTCGTTGTTGCTGCTCAATCGAAACCTGCGTCATTTGCGGCCACGTTCGTCACGATTCGGACCTCCGAAGCAGTCTATCACGAACGCGAATTCCCCGGTACGAGATGCTCTCTCGTGGCATGGGCGGGACGCGCGGGACGCCCATGCCACGAGGTACAATCAGTTCCATGGGACGCTTCATCGCCGCTATCGATCAGGGAACGACCAGCTCGCGCTGCATTCTGTTCGACGAGAACGGGCCGGTGGCTCAGGCGCAACAGGAACATCAGCAGCATTTCCCGCAGCCGGGCTGGGTCGAGCATGATCCGATGGAAATCTGGCGGCGCACGCAGGAAGTGATTGCCGGCGCGCTGAAGCGTGCCCAAGCCCGCCCTGGCGACGTGGCGGCGCTGGGAATCACCAATCAGCGCGAGACGACCGTGCTGTGGAACCGCCATACGGGCCGTCCGCTGGGCAATGCGATCGTCTGGCAGGACACCCGCACCAAGGAAATGTGCGACGCGCTGGCCGCCCAGGGCGGGCAGGACCGTTTCCGAGCAAAAGTCGGACTGCCGCTGGCGACTTACTTTTCCGGCCCGAAGTTGCGCTGGCTCCTCGACCATCTTCCCGTGCTCGCGCCGCCGCCGAGTCCGGCGATGCCCTCTTTGGCACCATTGACTCCTGGCTCATCTGGAATCTCACGGGCGGCCCGGACGGCGGCGCGCATGTCACCGACGTGACCAACGCCAGCCGAACCATGCTCATGGATTTGAGGACGCTCGCCTGGGACGATGAGATGCTCGATGTGATGGGGATCCCGCGCCAGACGCTGCCGCGGATTGTCTGTTCCGTCGATCCAGCGTCGTGGGGCCGGACGCGGTCGGACGGTCCGTTCCTCGATTCAATTCCCGTTTGCGGCTGCCTTGGCGATCAGCAAGCCGCCCTCGTCGGGCAAACCTGCTTCTCCCCCGGCGAATCCAAAAACACCTACGGCACCGGTTGCTTCATGCTGCTCAATACCGGCGAAGCGCCCATCGTCTCGCGCAGCGGATTGCTCACGACCGTCGGATATCAAATCGCCGGTCAGCCCGCCGTCTACGCGCTGGAAGGTTCAGTTGCCATCGCCGGCGCGCTGGTCCAATGGCTCCGGGACAATCTGAACCTGATCTCCAAATCGAGCGACATCGAAACCCTCGCCCGTTCCGTCCCCGACAATGGCGGCGTGTATTTCGTACCCGCTTTTTCCGGGCTCTACGCTCCTTATTGGCGTTCCGACGCGCGCGGGATCGTGGCCGGCCTCACCGCCTACGCCACCAAGGCTCATCTCGCGCGGGCGGTGCTCGAAGCAACCGCGTTTCAGACGCGCGACGTGCTCGACGCCATGCGGGATGATTCGGGGGTCGTTCCCAAAGCGCTCCGCGTAGATGGCGGAATGGCGGTCAATGATCTGCTGATGCAGTTTCAGGCCGACGTGCTCGATATCCCCGTCATTCGTTCCGCCGTGACCGAAACCACGGCGCTTGGCGCGGCGTACGCCGCAGGCCTGGCCGTCGGATTCTGGAACGGCCTGGACCACCTCCGCCAGGCGTGGCGCGAAGATAAGTCGTGGCAACCGCAGATGTCCGGCGAAACCCGCGCCCGCCTGCTGACAGAATGGCACAAAGCGATCGAGCGATCGCTGAATTGGGTTTGAGAAATATTAAGACCGCATGATCCGGCGGTTTCGATAAACCCTGGGTGTAACTTTTATTTGTGGCGATTGCAGATTTTGCGATCGTAGGGCGGGATTCATCCCGCCGTTTTCTCAGCCGGCCAACAAATCGGCGGGATGAATCCCGCCCTACTCGGAGCCGATCGCCACTTTCGAGCGCCACCGCCTAAACCCTGTGTTTCGATAAACCTGCTTGGCAATAATTCAGCAATGCACTACATTTCCCGGAACGTCCTCAGGGGACAGGAAGCCGGAACCGCCATGCAGGAATCGAGCACGAAGAAAATCTACGACGTTCATTCTCTCTTTTACGACGCCACGTTCGGCCGGCTTGTTCGCAAGCGCATTGCCAATGCGATCTCGCACATGGACATTGGCCCCGACGACCGCGTTCTGGATCTGGGCGTCGGAACCGGCTGCTCGCTGAGCTTCTACAAGCCCAATCGCGGCCGGATCATTGGCGTCGATCTCTCCAGCGGGATGCTCGGCAAGGCCCGCAAGAAGATCGAGGAACTGGGGCTCTCCAACACCACCGTCTTCCAGGCCGACGCCTTGAAACTTCCATTTGCCGACAACAGCTTCGATCACATCTTTATCAGCCATGTGATCAGCGTCGTCAGCGATCCGTATCGCCTGGTTCGCGAGGCCCAGCGCGTCGCCAAGCCGGGCTCGCGGATCGTGATCGTCAATCATTTCCAGTCCACCAACCGGCTCATCGCACTGGTCGAGAAATGGCTCTGCCCCCTCTGCACCAAGCTCGGCTGGCGCAGCGACCTGGCCCTGCAGGACCTGGTTCGCCGGACCGGCGTCGAAGTCGACTACCGCTTCAAGCTGGAAAGCATCGACCTCTGGGAAACGGTCGTCATGAGCAACAATAAATCCGCCCTGGGCGTGGCGCTGGCCGTCTGAAGCGGGGGTGGAAAAATCGAGGCCCTGGGGGAAAACCGTGCGCCGTTGCGCCGAAATCAGAATGACGAAACCAGAATCAAAGAATCAAACCAGAATGACGAATGACCCGAATGAAGAAACGGAAAGCCAGCACCGTCGTCTACCGATGAGTCTTTAAGCGTCAGCGAACCCGGGGGCGCGAGCGACAAAGGGCGTGCAATTCGTCATTCATTCATTCGTCATTCTGGTTTGATTCTTTGATCCTGGTTTCGGGTTTCGTCATTCTGGTTTCCGCGCCACCGGCTGCGTCGCCGGCTTCCGCGTCTTCTCTCCCGATTCCAATTTGCCGCGCAACTGCTCCGCGCGCCTGATCATCCGGTCGGGTTCTAGGTACTGCGGGCTGGCATGATGCAGCTTGAACGTCACTTCGTGGTGATCTTCCAGGCCGGGGATGAACGCGGCAACCAGATCGAACGGCACCCATTGCCACCAGGGCGCCCAGACCTGCGCCTGCGTACGGAGCGACTCGTACCCCTCGGCGCGGATCTCAACGTCGTAGGTGCCGTACCATTTGAAATTTCGCGTGACAGGCGTGCGCCCCAATTCCTGATCATTGAGAAATACCAGCGCACAGGCGGGTTGCTCTGCACAGTGAGGCTGCGCTGCACCTCACAACCGGTGCAGATTAACAACAGACCAAGACTCCATGAAGCCAGCTTCATTGCCTTCCATTTCCTTGTGGATGCGGGGAGTATAACTCTTCAAGGTCGCACCGCTATGGTCCGATCCCCTAAGGTGCGGCGCTCGTATGAGCAAGACTGCTGATGACGCAATCGAGAATCATATCCTACTGCCTGATCTGCCTGCTGATGATCTGCGGCGACGTCATCTGGTGGCGCCGCGCCGACCGCCGGCTGCGCCACTTGCCCCGGGCGGGGCTGTGGCGCGGCATGCTCGGCGCCTGGGTCGGCGCGATGGCTGCCTACCTCGCGTTCATGTGCATTTTCCCGGCCCTGGTTCGTCGCGTCGACACGCCGGTCCCCGTGGTTGTTCATGCAACAGTGTTTCTCTGGCACCTGTTCGTCATTCCCGTACTGATCCTCTTTGAACTCTTCTTCGGCACCGCGCGATTGCTGCGGCGCCCCGCTCCACCACCGGCGATCGCGCCGCCAGCATTCTCTCCTGCCATCCGCCCCACGCGCCGGCAACTTCTGGGCGGCCTTGCCATGGCGCTGCCGCCGCTGGCAACCGGCGCGCTGGTCAGCCGGGCGATGAAGCAGCTCAAGGCGCCGCCGCGCGTCCGACGCATGGAGCTGGTGCTCGCGCAGCTTCCGTCGCACATGGACGGCATGACCATCGCGCATATCACCGACACGCACGTCGGCAAATTCACCGAGCCCGGAAGTCTCAACGCATTGGCAGACCAGGTCAATTCGCTGCGGGCGGATTTTACGGTGGTCACCGGCGACCTGATCGACATGTCGCTGTCCGACTTGCCGGCCACGCTCGACATGATCAACCGGCTCGATCCGCGCGAGGGAATCGTCGTCTGCGAAGGAAATCACGACCTGTTTGAGAGCCGCCATCGCTTCGAAAACCGCACGCGTGCCGCCGGCGTTCCGCTCCTGGTGGATCAATCCTGCCTGATCGAATTTCGCGGATCGCCCGTTCAGTTTCTCGGCCTCAAGTGGCAGGAGGGGGGCGACGCTCTGATCCAACAAAATTTCGCGTGGCTGCGCCCGCAGATCAATCCGGACGCGTTCCCCATTTTGCTCGCCCATCACCCCCACGCGTTTGACTCCGCCGCTGACGCGAACATCCCGCTTACCCTCTCCGGCCATACCCACGGCGGGCAACTCATGCTCAGCGACCGCATCGGCGGCGGACCCGCCTTCTTCCGCTATTGGTCCGGGCTGTACCAAAAGTCCGCGTCCTCGCTGGTGGTTTCCAACGGCGTGGGAAGCTGGTTCCCGCTCCGCATCAACGCCCCCGCTGAGATCATTCATCTCACGCTGCGATCGCAAGCGTAGCTGTGGCACGGGCATCCTGCCCGTGTTAGCCGCGCGGTGAAGAGGCGAACCCTTGATAGCAAATATTCAGTTATTAGTGCGCAGATAACACGGGCGGGGACGCCCGTGCCACGAGATCAACGCAGGCGCCAGCGGACTAATCCCAGAGCTGCGAGCAGCGCTCCCAGCGCCGCGAGCCATGACGACAGTCGAACCTCGCGTCGCGGCCAGTTGAAGTCGATCGGACGCTTCATCCCGGGCGAAATCACATCGCCTCCCGTGCGATCGGCAAGCGTCCGCATCGCGGCATGATCGTTTCCGATCGCGTCGAACTCCGGCGCATATCGCGCGGCGACAGCGATGCGATCGACGAACTGCCCGTTCACGCGAACTTCCGCAAAGACCGGCGAACGCGGGGCAGGAAGCTCCAGCGCATAGCGGCCCGGCTCAACCTGCGGAACCGCGTGCTCGCTCATCTCTGCGGTGGGAGAAGTGGAGCGCAGCCGAAGGGTGACGGCCTGGTCGTTGAGATACGTCCTGCCGTCGATCGCGTCGAGCGTGACGCCGAGCGTTGCCCCGATCTTCCATGCGGCCGTGAATCGGGGATCGCGGGGCGGCCGGGCGACGAGCTTCGCCAGCGACTCGATTTCTTCGCGGCTGGCGTCAAATGCGGCCGCGGCGGCGCGTCCTTCGCCGACATTCCATAATCCGGCCAGCGGAACGCGCAAACCGCCGGCATTGGCGCCGGCCAGCTCGCGCGCGCCGTTTTTCAGCCAGACGCGGTTCCACGCGGAGATCGCGCACGGCGCGAGATCGGCCAGCTCGTTTTCGAACTGAATCGTGGCGGAGGAATACTCCAGGTTTGAGGGCAACGCGCTGCTGAGCAACGCTTCGGCGCCGTTGGCCCATTGCCGGGAGTCGAGCCGCTGGACGACGTCGCCGCCCGTGCCGGCGGCGATTTCGCGCAGTATCGCCAGGCCGCTGCCGTCGCCGATCGCCAGAACACACAGATGGGTTTGCGCGCGCCGCAATCTTTCGATCAGCTCGGCGGGCTGATCGATCCGCACGTCGCCGTCGCTGATCAGCAGCAACTGCCGCGGCATGGCTCCATCCGACCCGGCCGCGATCGCAAGCAGAGCCGGTTCGAGATTCGTCGGGCCATGCGGGTAAATATCCGGCGGCGGGAGCGGTTGCTGGCGGGTCTGGCGGACGGTCTTGCCGCTGGACCACCAGTTGAGCGATTGCGCGAAGCTTCCCACGTCCGCCAGATCATCAGGCGGAAGATGCGGCAGCAGGTCGACCATCGCGGCGACAGCCGATGTCCATCGCGAAGCGCCCGCTCTGCGCAGACATCGAACCGCTGCCATCGACGAGCAATGACCAGCGCATCGTCGGTCGCGGCGGAGCGCTCGCCAGCGGCGACAGGGTTTCCAGCACGGAGCCGATGTATCCTCCCGCGCCAAAGGCGTGGTTGCCGCCGACAATCACGATTCCCCCGCCAAGCTCGGCGGCGTATTGCCGAAGACGCTGCTGGCGAACATCGTCGAGTTGCGACGCGGAAATATTCTCCAGCACGATCACCGCGGGCGCTAAATATGCCCCGGCGTCCGTCGGCAGCGCGTCCGCCCCAAATGACTTCCAATTGCCGCCCGCGATGCTCGGTCCGACCCACCACCGCTCTGCCGTCGCCGACGGCAGCGGAATCGCCCCCAACGCGTCGTTCTCCGGCCACGCGTCCGCGGCGGAGAGTTGAGCGGTCACGACCGTGGCATCCGTGCGAAGCGTCTGTTCCACTGCATACGAACCTGTCGGCGCGACCGTCGGCCGCGCATCGTTGGCGCCGATGATTGCCAGCGAGCGCGGCGCGCCCCTGTTCTGCAGCGATGCGACCACCTCGTTCCCGCGGATTTCCAGTCGCGACACGGCGGCGTCATCTGGCCGTTCCAGTGCCGGATCGATCGCGACATATGTCGGCGGCCCCGCCTGGGGGAGCGGGAATTGCGCATCGCTGAAGAGCAGCACCGCATCCGCGTCTGACGTCGGCAACGCCGTTTGTTCCGACGGCACATCCGCAAGCGTCGCATTCGCCAGATCTGGCTCCGCGATTCCGTCGGCAAAGAATTTCAGACGATATTTCACCGTGCCGAGCAGTTCGGCGATGCGCGCGTTCAGCCGATCGCGCTGTCGATAGTCGGCCGTCCGAGTGCTGGGAGATAGATCGACGAGCACGTCTACGACACCGGTGCGGGGCCGATTCCAGCGCGGCTCTCCCGCCGCCAGGGCGAGACATACTGCTGCAAAAAAAAGGAGCCGAACGGTGACCTTTGGAAGATTGATGCGCCGCACCCGTGCCAGCCAGAACGCGGCAATGCAAAGCGATACTCCCGCCACGGCGATCCATGGAGATTGAAGGGACATCGCCGTCATGAACCTGGATGACCACCGGATGACGTGAAATCAGATCGGATTCCCCCGTGGCACGGGCGTCCCGCCCGTGTGAGCGACGCGGGAAAAGAAGAGTCTCTGGTATCAAAAGTTCTCTGAAGCTCCGCGTCGCCAACATGGGCGGGAAGCCCATGCCAGGGGGGAAGCATCGCGGATGACTGACAAGCGTTCACGGTTTGCCTATCCTATCGTTCAAGATGCAGGCTGCGAAATCGACAACTATTCTTTCCGTGCGGCGCGACGGGCAAGTCGCGCTGGGCGGCGACGGGCAGGTGACGCTCGGAAACGTCGTCGCGAAACACGACGCCATCAAGGTGCGCCGCCTGGCAGGAGGCCGCGTGCTGACGGGTTTTGCCGGATCGGCGGCGGATGCATTTGCGCTGCTGGAACGATTCGAGAAAAAGCTGGCGGAGTTTCCCGACAACACGCGCCGCGCCGTTATTGAGCTCGCGAAAGAATGGCGCACCGACCGCGTGCTGCGCCGCCTTGAAGCGATGCTCGCGGTCGCCGACAAGACCACCAGCCTGATCGTCAGCGGCGCGGGAGACGTGATCGAGCCGACCGACGGAATCATCGGCATCGGTTCCGGCGGCGTTTACGCCCTCTCGGCAGCGAAGGCGCTGCTCGCACATTCGACGCTCAGCGCGAAGGAAATTGTCGAGGCGTCGCTGAAGATCGCCGGGGAAGTGTGCATTTATACGAATGGGAATATTCGCGTGGAGACACTTGAGTGAAATCCGAGTCTTTCAAAACCCGAATGACGAAACCCGAAACCAGAATCAATTCCGAATGAAGAATGACCGAATGAAGAAATCCCGATCTGCCCGCTCCTCGCACGAACATCCGCGGACGCGCCGCAGTGTTTGCATTCGATCAACCGTGTCATCGAGGCATTCCGGCGTCGTTCCATTCGGTCATTCGTCATTCGGGCTTGGTTCTGGTTTCTGGTTTCGTCATTCGGATTTTCCAGTATGACTCCCCTCACTCCCAAACAAATCGTCGCCGAACTCGATCGCTACATTGTCGGCCAGCGTGATGCGAAGCGCGCCGTGGCCGTGGCGATCCGCGGGCGGTGGCGGCGGCAGCAGCTTCCCGAGGAAATGCGGCAGGACGTCGCGCCGCGCAATATCATCATGATCGGGCCGACCGGCGTCGGGAAAACCGAAATCGCCCGGCGGCTCGCCAGTCTGACGGGGGCGCCGTTCATCAAGGTGGAAGCGACCAAGTACACGGAAGTGGGATATCACGGCCGCGATGTCGAATCGATGATCCGCGACCTGCTCGACTCAGCCATCGCGATGGTCAAGAGCGAAATGACCGACGCCGTGAAGGAGCCGGCCGAGGCGCACGTTGAGGATCGGCTGCTGGAATATCTTCTGCCGCAAACCCCCGGATCGTCGTCGGAGGATCCGGATGCCGAGGCCCGGCACGCGCGCACGCTGGAGAAGCTGCGCGAGCAGCTTCGGTCGGGGGCGATCGAGGAGCGCATGATCGAGATCAGCGTCGAAGAGCGCGCCAGCGTCGTCGGCGTTCTCGGTCAGGCGGGGATGGAGATGGATGTCGATTTTCAGAACATGTTCGAGAAGATGCTGCCGACGAAGCGCGAGACGCGCAAGCTCAGCGTGCATGACGCCCGCAAGCTGCTGTTTGGCCAGGAGGCGGAGAAGCTGATCGACAAGGACAAGATTCAACGTACGGCGATCGAGCGCGTCGAGCAGGCGGGCATCGTCTTTCTCGACGAGATCGACAAAGTCGCCGGCCCGCAGAGCCAGCACGGCCCCGACGTGAGCCGCCAGGGCGTGCAGCGCGACCTGCTGCCGATCGTTGAGGGAACGACGGTGGCTACCAAGCATGGCCCGGTGAAGACGGATCACATTTTGTTCATTGCCGCCGGGGCGTTTCACGGCAGCAAGCCGAGCGATCTGATGCCGGAATTGCAGGGGCGGTTTCCCATTCGTGTTGAGCTGGCTGATTTGAGCAAGGAGGATTTCGTGCGGATTTTGCGCGAGCCGCAGAACTCTCTGACGAAGCAGCAGATCGCCTTGCTGGCAACGGACGGGGTTCGCGTGGATTTTGCCGATGACGCGATCGATGCGATGGCGAAAATCGCCTACGACGTGAACCGGCGCAGCCAGAATATCGGCGCCCGCCGTCTCTACACGATTTTGGAGAAGGTTTTCGAAACGATCAGCTTCGACGCCCCCGATAGCGGCCCGAAGAAAGTCACGATTACCGCTGACTACGTGCGCGAGCGGTTAGAAGAGATCGTAAAAGACGAGGATTTGAGCAAGTTTATACTGTGAGCCCGGCCGCAACTCCCGGCGAAAAAACAAGCCAGGCATGTTCGAATTTCCCGGATGGATAGTCGAGTAGGGTCCGTAGGAGGGCGCAAGCAGCCATCAGCTTACGTGAAAACGTCGAGCCCTCCTGCGGACCTCGCCACATCCCTCCGAAGGTCCGCAGAAGAGCCGAACGCGCGGCTTATGCTGCCGATGCCTGTTTGCGGCTCTTCTGCGGACCCTACTTCGTCTATCGTCAGGCCCGTGTGGAGGGCGAGCGCGGTGCGAATTCCGCGTCATCATCTGGAATTTTCGAACAATACATCCTGCCGTCTTGATAGACTTTGAATCGATGAAACACCCTCCATTTGACTTCATTGCGATCGCGTCTTTGGCGCTTTGCGTGGCGATGCTCCCGTTATGGGTCCGCAGCTATCGTCACTGGGATCATCTCAGCACGGTCAGCGAAAAGCTTTCCCCAGTTGGAGCAAAGGCGAATGCACAGCCGGCGATGATTGTCTTTTCGCATGGCGGTTCACTCACGATTGCGCACGCGATGTTCGATTCGATGACCGGGCGATTCGGCCTGCCGCCGGCGCGAGGGGTGGAGATTCCTTATCTGAGTATTCTCTGGGCGTCATTGTTGATGCCGTTGATCTGGTTCGCCGGCTGGCTACGACGGCATTCCGCGCCGATTCACACTGGGCGATGCGCGAATTGTGGCTACGATTTGCGAGCCACGCCGGATCGTTGTCCTGAGTGCGGCGCTGTTGCCGGGAAGTTGGCATAGGCACTGTGCAAACGGCTGCGGACAGAATGTACGGGAAGAACTCTTACCGCCTCTCCCGCTAATCGGGGAGAGGGGGCAAAGGCGTGAGATCGTCGGGATCAATCCCGACCCACATTGGGGCGGCGGCAACAATCCTGTATCCTCGGCCGACCTTCCATGCTGTTGTCGCTGATTGTCCTTTGCCGCATCGTCGCGAATCCGTTCTCCAACGTTTTCCAGAAGGTCCTGACGAAGCGATCGGCCGATCCGCTTTTCGTGATCGTGCTCACCCATGCTTTGCTTTCCATCGTCTGCCTGCCGCTGATTCTGATCCTTCGCCCGGATCTCTCGCACGTGTTCTGGCTCAACATTTCGGTCGTGGTGATCCTCACCGTGTCGGGAAACGCTCTGATGGTGCAGGCGGTGAAGCTGTCGGATCTGTCGGTGCTGGGGCCGGTGAACGCATACAAGTCGATCATCAGCCTGATCCCCGGCATGATTCTGCTCGGCGAGTCGCCCGGCACGCTTGGCATCGCAGGCCTGGGCCTGATCGTCGGCGGAAGTTACTTCATCGTGGACAAGAACGTGACGGAGCCGAAGCGGAACGTCTTCGTGCGATTCTTCACCGAGCGGGGAGTTCAATATCGCTTCGCCGCCATGGCGATTTCAGCCACGGAGGCGGTATTCCTGAAGAAGGCGCTGCTGGCGTCTTCGCCGCTGATCACCTTCGCGCTCTGGGCCGTTCTCGGGTTCGGCGTTTCCGCAGCGGCCGTCGGTGCGATCAACGGGAGCAAGATTTCAAAACAACGGCAGATCGCCGTCGCAAGCATTCGCACCTACCTCTGGTTGGCCGTCTCCACCGGAGTGATGCAGCTCTGCACCATCATCGTTCTCGGCGGCTTCAAAGTTGGCTATGCGCTGGCGCTGTTTCAGACATCCACACTGCTCAGTCTGTTCCTTGGATACAAAGTCTTCCAGGAGAAGAACATCCTCGAACGGCTCGTTGGATCGCTGGTGATGGTGGCGGGAGCGGTGCTGATCGTACTGGCGAAATGATATGGCGTTATTCAACTTGTGCGCGTCGCTCAACTTCGTGCCGCAGATCCACCCGTTCGCTCACAACGGACTTCGCCCCAAAAGATGAAAGGCTTCCGCGCGAACCAAAGACAAGCGCTGGCTGATATCCACGAGCGATTCCAGCTCGGCGCGTTCTTCTGCACTGAGCGTTCCTTCGGTATTCCTGTCCATTAGATCCTGCAGGCGCCGATCAGCAGAAACCGGCAGCCGCAGTTCGCTGACCGACTCCACCCATGTAACTGGTGCTGAAATTACGCTCATTTGCATGTTCCGCTTAGCTGTCCCAAGTGCGCAATTCTAGCCACGCTCTGCTGTCCGCGAAAGATCAGAGTTTGTTCGACGCGATCGCCGCGATGATCCGGGAGGCGGTTTCCACCGCGGCCAGGCCCTCCTCCGCGCTGACCGACGGCGCGGTGCCGTTGGTGACGGCTTCCACAAACGAATCCAGTTCGGCGCGGAGCGGCTCGATATCGTCGATCTTCAATTCCTCGATCTGCACCAGATCGGCAAAGTTCAGCTCGGAAAGATCGGTCACTTCGCCGCGATGAATGCGATCGACGGCTTCGCGGATCGCGTCGAGGTTGTGCGATCGGCGGGCGACGATGCCGTATTTTTTCTGGTAATCGAGCGAGACGTATGCGTCGGGGCTGAAGACGCGAAGCTTCCGCTCAGTCTTGAGCGACAGGCGCGAGGCGGTGATGTTGGCGACGCAGCCGTTCTCAAAAATCATGCGGGCGTTGCAGATGTCCTCGACCGTGCCGATGACGCTGACGCCGATGGCGTCGATCTTGGCGACGCGCGACCCAGCGAGGCGCAGGACGATGTCGATGTCGTGAATCATCATGTCGAGCACGACGCCCACGTCGATGCTGCGGAACGTCATCGGGCTGATGCGCGACACCTCGATAAACCTCGGCTTGATCTCCAGGCGATGCATCGCCCGAACCGCTGGATTGAATCGCTCGATATGACCGACCTGGACGGCAACGCCGGTGCGCTTGGCGCAATCGACGATCTGCTGGGCTTCCGCGACATCCTTGGCCAGCGGTTTCTCGATCAGGCAGGCGATCCCGCGGGACAGGCAGCGCTCGGCGACCACCGCATGGCTGTTGGTGGGGACGGCAATGGACACCGCCCGCACCTCCGCCGGCAGCTCCCCGATGGGTTCCAGGACCGCACAGTTGAATTCGTCGGCAATCGCCCGCGCCCGATCGCCGTCGGCGTCGGCAACGCCGACGAGTCGGACCGTGGGCATCTCTGAATAAACCCGCGCATGCAGCCGGCCCATTCGGCCGCAACCGATGACGGCCACTGGAAGTGGAGAAGCGCCGCCGGAGTCTTTGTTCACTTCAGACATGAGTTGGCGGATTTTAATGGGTCGGGGGTGGGAGACAAGGGGGAAGGGAAAGGCACGTAGGCACGAAGGGTGAGGAAGGGGGGAAGGCACCAGGGAAGGCACCAAGGCACCAAGGCACCAAGGCACGAAGGCACGAAGGCACGAAGGCACGAAGGCACGGAGGGTGAGGAAGAAGAACCTTGAAGTTCAGAGCGAAGCAACAAAAATCCCCTTCCTTCCCTTCGTGCCTCCGTGCCCATCCCTTCGTGCCCATCCCTTCGTGCCTCCGTGCCTTGGTGCCTTCCCCATCCCTTCGTCCCTTTCCTTACCTCCCTTCCATGCCTCTCTGCCCTTTTCCCCCAGTTCCCTCTTCTCGCAATCGCACAAAGCCGCGCAATTGGATTTGCCCCTTCGCATCGATCCCGACGGTCAACGCGCCGCAGTTGCTCGTGCGGTACAGCGGATGCGCGATCGCCAGCGCATCGAAGCCGCGCTGTTTCTGCGTGAGACGATTGGCGTTGGAACTGAGGATAAACAGGGGATGCACCGCGGCGATGAATTCGGCGGTGGTGTCTTCGCGGCTGCCGTGGTGGGGGGCGATGAGTATGTCGCTGCGCAGCAGCGCGGGATTTTGCAGCAGCCCGCGCTCGGCGGGGATCTGGATGTCGGCGGGAAACAAGATCGATCGGCCGGCATAACTGAGCTTCAGCACCAGGGCGCTGTTGTTGGAATTGAGCGCCGAGTGTTCGGGCGGCCAGAGGACCTCGAGCATGGCGCCGTCGCCGAGCGGAATATGCTGGCCGACCCAGAGCGTCTGCGGCGGTCGCTTCGCCTCCTCGAGTGATTCGAGCAGTCCCTCGGCAGCGGCGCTTTCGCGCGCGTGCACTCGAAAATTAGGACTGATGAAAACGTCGGGCACGTCGTACATCTCGACAGCGCCCGCCGCGGCGCTGATGTGATCGTAATCGCCATGCGAAAGGTAAATTGCGTTCAGGTGGCTGCGGCCCTCGTGCCGCAGAAATGGCGCCAGACATTGCCGCAGATCATCCGAAAGCGTTGATGAGCCGCAGTCGATCATCAGCGCGCGTCCGTCAGGCAATTCGACGACGGCGCTCTGTCCCGCGCCAACGGAAAGGAGCGTCAGTTGCAGCGTTCCCGGCGGAGCGCGGGCCCCCGGATTCACCGGGAGAAACAGCAGGAGCAGGGCAAGGCCGGGAGGAACGATGCGGCCGGACCATAGCAGAAGCTTGCCGAACGAACGGGGTTTGATCCGATCCCATAACCGGTTGAATGCCGCCAAAGATCCCAGGGCTGGGGCGCACAGGAGCAGGTAATACGCGGCGATGATCCCGGCAGGGGGGGATGACATCGGAATATCGTCGGCGGGAATTTTCGCGAGCCAGCAGACGGCCGCGATGAGCGTATCGGCGGGCATCCGGGCGACGTTCGCCCATGAGCTGGCGAACCAGGGGAAGGCGAGCGTCAGGCAGATTTTCGCGAAGCCTGCGATCATCGCGATGAAAACCAGCGGCGAGAGCACCACGCCGATGGGGATCGACCAGGGATTGAACTGCTCGAATTGAAACGCGACCAGCGGCGTGGCGATCAGCCAGGCAACCATCGCGGCGGCGAGCACCGGCCGGCCCAGGTCCCAGAGAACGATGCGCAGTCGCTGCCCGGCGGAAGCTTGGAAGAGGCCGCGGGCTGCACGCCGATGAGGATCTTCCAGCTCAAGAAGCCAGCGTGCCACGGGCCCGGCAAAGAGCATCAGGCCGAAAACAGCGACGAAGCTGAGCTGGAAACCCGCGGCATACAAGTCGAGCGGATTGAACGAGAGAATCAGCAGCGCGGCAAGCGACAGCAATTGCACGGAATCGACCCGCCGTCGCGCCGCGATGGCGATCCCGACTCCGGCGCAGAGCAACGACGGACGCAGCGCCTGCGGCGCCGGAAGCGTGAGAAAAGCGAACAGCGCCACCGCAATGGTGACGAGCCAGACGGACCTGCGCGGACCGAGGCGTAGCGCAAAACAGAGCAGATAAAGCCCGCTTGCGAGAATCGCGATGCGCAATCCGTTGCTGGCCAGCAGATGCGTATCGCCTGTCCGTCGGAACGCTTCCTCCACATTCGTCAGCTCGTTTCCGCGGTCGCCGAAGACCAGCGCCGCGAGCAGCTCGCGGCCGGCGCCGCCCGCGATCGAAAAGCCGGCGTCGAGCGCGGCTCGAGCGCGTTGCCGCGCCGTCCACACCGGATCCCAATTGGTGTCGGGGAGCACCTGGACTCCGCTGGCATGCAGGACGGAAAGTTCGGCGCAAAGCCGCTGCGTGCGGCCGTATGCCGCCCAGTCAAACTGGCCGGGATTGCTGGCGGCCAGCGGGCGCTGAAGCGTTCCGACGACGCGAATAGCGCCGCCCGCGGCAAGCCCGCCAACCTCTCCGGCGATCGATATCTGTAATTTCCCCGTTGTGTCTTCCCAGCCCGAGACGGTGAGCAGCCGGAGCGTGGTCGCTCCGAACTGCATGGTGCGCGCCCCGTTTTTCCCGTGCGGCGTCGTCTGAAACCGCGGCGGCTCGTCAATGCGCGCTTCCAGGATCGCCAGCCGCGGTTCGTCGGTCGCGAAGAGTGCGATGTGATGCCGCGGAAAATAAAACGCGAACAACTGACCCGCCGCGGCGCCGGTGAGCATGAGTGCGCCGATGGCGCAAGTCGCAAATGCCCGCGGCCGGTTGAAGAGGAGAAGGGCGGCGCACCAGAGACTCCCGCCAAGGAGGAGCCACGCTCCCGGCGCAGCGGGCAGCAGTCGATGCGTGGTGATGCCAACGATCACGGCGACCGCAACCGCAAGAGCCGGACGAGCGGAGAGCGCTGGATCATCGGCGGGAGACGAGGAAGTGAGCTGCGCCACCGCCCGCAGAAAATAGCATCCCCCCCGCAAATGCGCGCAAACTTACCGGTTTTGAACTGCTCTCCGTAACATGAACGTGGCATGAACGTGGCATGGGCGTCCCGCGCGTCCCGCCCATGAAGGCGATATCGTGGTATGCGAACTCATGATATCGAAGGGTTTCTTCCGCTCCGCATACCGCTTGGGCGAGACGCCTATGCCACGCGACGGTGCTATAATTGATCGAAGCGGGCAGATTCGGAATTGAGCCGCGGGTTTGGCAGAATGCGCTTGTCGCGGCGGACGGCAAGCCGGTACACTATGATTCGCCGCCGCGGCGCAATGAGGGTTGAAATCGGGCCCCTGGACGATTTGCGACCGAAAGGATTGTTCCCGCCCTGACCTTGAGCCCGAGTCCGCTCTTTGCCGCCCACTATTATGGCCCGTCAACAAAAAAAACTCGGTGAGTTGCTGATTGAATGGGGTTTTGCCAATCCCAAGGACGTCGCCAAGGCGCTGGAGCACGGCAAAAAGCAGGGCATGCGCATTGGCGAAGCGCTGGTCGATCTGAAGGTCTGCACCGAGGGAAATGTCTTCAAGGCGCTGGCCGCCCAGCACGGGCTGGATTATGTCGAGCTGGACAAGACCTCGGTCCCCACCGACGCGATCAATCTGATTCCAGACGATTTGATGCGCAAGTACCTCATCCTGCCGCTGGGCATGGAGAACGGCCGGCTGCGGATCGTCGTTCACGATCCGCTGGATCTGGAGATGCTCGATATTCTCCGCTTCCGGCTCCACAAGGAAATCCGCACGTCGCTGGCGCCGCGCTCGAAAATCAAGTCGCTGCTCGATCAGATTCTGGGAACGACGGCTGCCAACACGATCGACAAGACCCGGGACAAGACATTTGACAAGACGATGGATCGCACGCTCGACAAGACCGTCGATCGCACCGTCGATAAATCGGTCGACCGCTCCATCGACAAGTCGATCGACATCTCCGGCATCGGCGAAGGGGACGGGCCGGCCGACGCCACGCAGGCGCCCATCATCAAGCTGGTGCAGGCGATGATCGCCGAGGCCGTCCGCAACCGCGCATCGGATATTCACATCGAGCCGATGAAGGACCGCATTCGCGTGCGATATCGAATCGACGGCGAATGCGTCGAGCGCGACCGCATTCCCCTGCGCATGAAAGGCCCGCTGATCAGCCGGCTGAAAATCATGGCCGGCATCGACATCGCGGAGAAGCGGCTTCCGCAGGACGGCCGCATCAAGCTGGTGGTCGACAAGCAGCAGATCGACTTCCGCGCCAGCACGCTGCCGGCATATCACGGTGAATCGGTCGTGCTGCGTATCCTGCGTCCCGATGCCGTGCGCATCGGCATCGTGAATCTGGGGTTCGAGGAAGAAGACAACAAGGCGTTTCAGAAGATCATCAAACGGCCCAACGGAATCTTTCTGGTGACGGGTCCGACCGGGTCGGGCAAGACCACAACGCTCTACGCCGCGCTGAATGAGCTCAACCGGCCCGATCGCAAGATCATCACCGCCGAAGATCCGGTCGAATATAACTTCGCCGGCATCAACCAATGCCAGGTGCGCGAAGTCATCGGACTGAGCTTCTCCAAGATTCTGCGCGATGCTGCGTCAGGCTCCCAATGTCATTCTCGTCGGCGAAATTCGCGATCTGGAAGTCGCCGAGGTCGCGATCCAGGCGGCTCTGACGGGCCATCTGGTGTTCAGCACGCTTCACACCAACGACGCCCCCGGAGCGATCACCCGACTCATCGACATGGGGGTGAAGCCGTTCCTCGTCGCCAGCTCGATTCAGGCGGTGCTGGCGCAGCGGCTGGTCCGGATTCTGTGCAACAAGTGCAAGGTGCCCGATCCCAATCCCGATCCGAAATGGCTCAGACTCTGCGGCATCAAGCCGTCGGATCTGGTCGGCCAGAACCTCTGCAAGCCGCATGGCTGCGACGAATGCGGCGGCATCGGATTCCGCGGCCGGCGCGGGGTGTTCGAGCTGATGGTCATGAATCACGAACTCCGCACCCTCGCGTTCGAACGGGCCGCCGGAAACAAAATTCGCAAAGCCGCCCTCGCGAGCGGCATGAAGTCGCTGCTGCAGGACGGGCGGCTCAAAGTGCTCCGCGGGATCACCACCCCCGAAGAAATCGTGAAAGTCGCGCAGGTGGAGGGAATCGCAGGCTGAGGTTTTATGGCAACAGTACAAATCGATCGTCTGCTGGACACGGTGATCCGCAAGAGCGCCAGCGACCTGCACCTTGCCGTCGGCAAGCCGCCGGTGCTGCGCATGCATGGCGGGATGCGCGAGTTGCAGACCAAGGTTCTCGAAGCCGAGGATACCGCGGCGCTGATGAAGTCGATCACGCCCGAGCGCATTCAGCAGGAATTTGAAGAGACCGGCTCGGGCGACTTCGGCTTTGCCTTCGGGGAAGAGGCGCGCTTCCGCGTGTCGATCTTCAAGCAGAAGGGGATGGCGAGCCTGGTGCTGCGCCGCATTCCCAGCAAGCTGCTGACGTTTGAGCAAATCGGGCTGCCGAAGATGGCCGAGCAGATCTGCCGGCGTCCGCGCGGGTTGTTCCTGGTGACCGGGCCGACCGGTTCGGGGAAGACCACGACGCTGGCGTCGATGATCGACTACATCAACACCAACTTCGAGCGTCACATCATCACGATGGAAGACCCGGTCGAGTACTACCACAAGCACAAAAAGAGCGTGGTGGTGCAGCGCGAGATCGGAGTGGACGTTCCGAGCTTCGCCGAGGCGCTGCGCCGCGCGTTGCGGCAGGATCCCGATTGCATGCTGGTGGGCGAAATGCGCGACCTGGCGACGATCTCCGCAGCGGTGACGGCCGCCGAAACCGGCCACCTTGTCTTTGGCACGTTGCACACCGCCGGCGCGGCATCCACCATCAACCGATTGATCGACGCCTTTCCCACCGATCAGCAGGAGCAGATCCGCGTGCAGTTGGCCGGCAACCTGCTGGCGGTGCTGAGCCAGGCGCTGTGCCCCCGCGTCGACACCGAAGGAATGGTGGCGGCCTACGAATTTATGTACGTCACCCCCGGCATTCAGAATCTGATTCGAGAGAACAAAGCCTTCCGCATCGATTCGGAGATTCAGACCGGCAAGCGCTACGGGATGCAGTTGCTGGATGACAATCTGTTCGGCCATTTCGCGGCGGGGCGGATCAGCGCCGAGGAAGCGATCGACAAGAGCCGCAACCCCGGAAACATGGTCGACAAGATGAATCGCGCGGGATTCGCCGTGGAAAAGCCCGACGACTCCCTGCCCGACCCGTCGGACGGCGCCGGCGGCGCTCCTCCGAGCGCCAAACCCTCCGGCGATGGCGCCGCCGGGGCGGCCAAGCCTCCTGCCGCGGGTCCGCCGGTGCAGCGCCTCCTGGCGCGGGACAAAGTGAAGCGGAGCGGCAGGCGCAGATTGCCGCCAACCGCGCTCGCATGATGGGCAAAAAGACGTGACGGGCGCGGGAGAAAATTCCGGCAAAGCAGGAGCAAACTGCGTTTGCACGGCTGCGATCGCAGGCTGGAAGCCCGCACCACAACGAGCTTACCGGAACGCCGTGGCGAAAACTCCGGTTTTTGATTGATGCGGACGCAACTGCGTGGCAAGATTGAGCAAAGAGTTCGAATTCGATGAGGGAGCCTGAATGTCTCGAATGATCCCGCCTTCCGCTCCGCCGCCTTCGGGAACACCCGATGACGGCAAGCCTCGCCTTCCCTCCGCAAGGCCTGTCATTCCCGGCCAGAAGCCTGCGACGCCGGGGCTGCGCCCGCCAACGCCGGGCATTCCCGGTCCCAGCAGCGCCGGCAAGCCGCCGATTCCCCTGTCGAAGCCATCCGTCGGCGGGGCCAGCCGCCCCCCGGGTCAGATGCCGGCCATCAGCGAGCTCAAGGGGCGTCCCATTGGCCGTGTGCTGACGAAGATGGGAAAGATCAACCGCGAGCAGGTCACCGAGGCGCTGGAATTCCAAAAGAGCAAGGGAGGCGTCCTCGGCCGGATTCTCATCGATCTGGGCTATGTCAGGGAAACGGATCTGAACATCGGCCTGGCCGCGCAGCGCGGCTACGAACTGGTCAGCCTCGAATCGCGCACGATCGAGGCGGACGCGATCGCGGCGGTGCCGCCACAGATCGCCACGACCAATAAGGTGCTGCCGATCTCCTACAACAAGGAGGCCAAGAAGCTGACCGTCGCGATGGCCAGCCATGAAAACTTCCGCGCCCTGGACGATCTGCGGGCGCTGATGGGCTATGAGGTCGAGGTGGTGCTCGCCGACGCCACCGAAATTGATCGGCTCATCGCCAAGCACTACCAGGCCGCCGCGGAGAACATCTCGGAAATCCTCGGAGAGCTTCAGACCGACGACACGCTCAAAGACCTCAAGGGTCGCGGCGAGTCGATGGATCTGGAGAGCATCAAGGCCGCCGCCGACTCCAATCCGGTGCGCAAGCTCATCAATCTGGTGCTGTTGCAGGCCATCAAGGACAAGGCCTCCGACATTCACTTCGAGCCGTTCGAGGTCGAATACAAGATGCGCTATCGCATCGACGGCGTTCTGTACGAAATGATGCCGCCGCCGGCGCACATCGCCCCGGCCATCAGCTCGCGCATCAAGGTCATGGCCAATCTCGACATTGCCGAGCGGCGCGTCCCGCAGGACGGGCGCATTGAGCTGATGGTGAACAACCAGCAGATCGACTTGCGCGTCAGCGTGCTGCCGACCATGTTCGGCGAGTCCGTCGTCATGCGCGTGCTGGACCGCAGCAACGTGAGCCTCAGTCTCGACAAGCTCGGGATGCGCGATGAAGAGCTGTCGATGGTTCGCGAGCTCATTCACAAGCCAAATGGAATCGTGCTGGTCACCGGGCCGACGGGTTCGGGCAAGACGACAACGCTCTATTCCGCCCTGAACGAGCTGAACGAGATCTCCTCGAAGCTGATCACCGCCGAGGATCCCGTCGAGTATGACATCGACGGCATCATTCAGTGCCAGATCAAGCCCGATATTGAGATGACGTTTGCCCGCATCCTTCGGGCGATGCTGCGTCAGGACCCCGACACGGTGCTGATCGGCGAAATCCGCGACAAGGAAACCGCCACCATTGCCGTGCAGGCGTCGCTCACCGGCCACCTGGTTTTCAGCACGCTGCACACCAACGACGCCCCCTCGACCATCGCCCGCCTGCTCGATCTGGGTCTCGAGCCGTTCCTCGTGACCGCCACCCTGGAAGGCGTCGTCGCGCAGCGGCTGGTCCGGCGGTTGTGCGCTGGTTGCAAAACCGAGTACACCCCCACGCCCGAGCAATTGATGGAACTGGAACTGACCCCCGAAATCGTCGCCGGTCGCAAGCTCTATTACGGACGCGGCTGCGAACTGTGCAACAACACCGGCTACAAGGGCCGAATGGGTCTGTACGAGATCATGATTCTCGACGACGACATGCGCGACATGGTCGTCCGCCACGCCAGCACGCAGGTCTTGCGGCTGGAATCCAAGAAGCGTGGCATGCGGACCTTGCGCGAAAGCGGCCTGATGGCGATCTACGACGGAGTCACCAGCATCGAGGAAGTGGTTCGGGAAACGATTATGGAAGAAGGATGAGCCGCCATTTCGGGCGGAAGTCCGAATGACGAAGTTCGAAATCAGAGTGACGCCGCCGCTTCGGGCGGAAGTCCGAATGACGAAACCAGAAACCAGAATGACGAATGACCGAATGAAGAGACCGCAATCTACAGTGCAGCCGACCCAGGCGGCGATCGGGGCTCCACAACCGGGGGGCGAGGCCGCCAATTGTGCGTTCACTCTTCATTCGGTCATTCGTCATTCTGGTTTGATTCTGCTTTCTGGTTTCGTCATTCTGGTTTGATTGTTTGATTCGGGATGCTGGTTTCGTCATTCTGGTTTTGCCGCCGGCAGCGTAATGTCCGCTTCCCCCGGCTGCTGGACACGACGAATAATGTTGTGGGGCTGTACGCGGAGACCTCGCCATGCCGACGTTTTCATTTGAAGCGATGAACACTTCCGGACAGGAAGTGAAGGACGAAATCGAAGCCGCCTCGTCGGAGGAGGCGATTCAGCGCATTCGCAGCAAGGGCTTCTTCCCGACCAAGGTCCGGGAAAAAGCCGCCGGGAAGAAAAAGGCCGGCAAGAAGGGCGCGGTTGCCGAGGCCGAACCGGTCAAAACCCGCAAGATGCCGATCTCCTTCGGCGGCGTGCCGCAGAAGCAGCTCGTCGGCTTCACCCGCCAGCTTTCCACGCTGCAGGACGCGGGCCTGCCGATTCTTCGCTCGCTGCAGATTCTCGAATCCCAACAAAAGCCCGGCCTGCTCAAGGCGATCATCGGCGGCGTCTCCGACGAGGTCGAAGGGGGCGGCACCCTCTCCGACGCCATGTCCAAGTACCCCAAGGCGTTTGACAAGCTCTATGTCAACATGATCAACGCCGGGGAAATCGGCGGCGTGCTCGATCTCATCCTCTCGCGCCTCGCCGACTTCATGGAAAAAGCCGCCAAGCTCAAGAAAAAGGTCATCGGCGCGATGATCTATCCGGCGGTGGTCATCAGCATCGCCGTGGGCGTGGTGACCGTCATCATGATCTTCGTCATTCCCAAGTTCGAGGGAATCTTCAAGGACTTCAAGCTCGAATTGCCCGCCCCCACCCAGTTTCTGCTGCTGCTGAGCCACTTCTTCGCCAACCAATACGGGTGGGCCTACCTGATCGCGTTTCCGTTTGTCGCTTCCGGCGTGCTCAAGCTGCTGCGGATGAGCGACGGCGGCAGATACGCCGTCGATCTGGTCGCCACCAAAATCCCCATCCTCGGGATGATCATCTCCAAGTCGACGATCGGCCGTTTCACGCGAACGCTGGGAACGCTCATCAGCGCCGGCGTCCCGATTCTCGACGCGATCATGATCACCAAGGAAACCAGCGGCAACGAGGTCTACGCCCGCGCCCTGCTCAAGGTGCACGACGCCATCCGCGAAGGTGAATCGATGGCCGACCCGCTCCGCGCCACCAAGGTGTGCGACGCCATCGTGGTCAATATGATCGACGTCGGCGAAGAGACCGGCGATCTCGACAAGATGCTCCTCAAAGTCGCCGACAACTACGACAACGACGTCGACGTGCTCGTCGGCTCCCTCATCAGCATTCTTGAACCGGTCATGGTCGTCGTCCTGGGCGTCATCGTCGGCTTCATCGTCATCGCCCTGTTCATGCCCATGATCACGCTGATCAACGGCATCAGCTCCCAGGCAACCAAGAAATGAGCGGCCCCCAATGACGTTGCGCGATCGTCCGTCGCTTCACCGTTCTTCTCCGCGTGCCTCCGCGCCTTTCCCATCCCAATCCCCTTCCTTCCCTTCGTGTCTTCGTGCCTCCGTGCCTTCGTGCCTTTCCCGCCCCGGTTTTACCCTCATCGAATTGCTGGTCACCATCGGCATCATCGTGATCCTCATCGGGATTCTGCTCCCGGTCGTCGCCAGCGTCCGCAAGGCCGCGTTCGTCACCAGCACCAAGCAGGAGATGGCGACGATCGGCGCCGCGTGCCAGGCGTATTATCAGGATTTTCGTGCGTATCCGGGGCCGATTGCGCAAAACGACATTGACGCGGCCGCCGCGGCCGCAGTCGCGGGGAGTGCGCCGGTTCCGCCAACGCAAATCCCCCCCACGTTCGCACTGCTGGAGAACATCACCGGTACTCCAGCGGTAACAGATATCACCTCAAGTGAGAATCTCGTTCTTGGTTTAAGCGGCGGAGTCTATCTCTCCTATACGACGGCGACGCCTCCAGCGGTGCAAAATTGGCTTTATGATTTCACGTCCATCGGCAAGGGGCCGCAGGTGCTCAATGTACTGCTAAATATGCAGAAGCAGACAACCGCATACTTCACCCCCAAGCCGGAGGAATTGCCACCGGGCGATCCGACGCACGGATACCAGGAATTTGGGACGGGCGACTCGTACATCCCGGAATATCTCGATCACATTCCCGGAAACATCACCGGCCCGCCCGGCAGCCCCATCAGCGGCAATGGAAACTACAATTTCGGCCCGATCCTCTACCTGCGAGCCCGCGTCGGCGCCACCCAAATGCTGTACGAAGGAACGGGCACGGCGGCCAGCTTTCAATACAATTTCCAGCATTTGTTCCCCTACTCTTTTAGCCCCGTCGCGGTACCGTCGCCCACCGTCACGACCGGCGTGAGCCAGACGGATTTTCCGCTCCCAAGTCCGAATCCGCCGACGGGCACTACGTATACGTACGATTATGCGGACGTTTACATTGCCAACCCGGCCTTCACCCTTCCGGCAACGGGCGAGCCCACCCCCAAGGGCAAAGACACGTTCCTGCTGATCTCCGCTGGAGCTGATCGAATCTTCGGAACCAAAGATGACATCATCTCCAGCAATTAACTTCCGATTGCGCCAGCGCAACGGCTTTACGCTGATCGAGCTGCTGGTGTCGGTCACTATTATTATCATCGTCATCGGCATCACGCTGCCGGTGCTGCTGCGGGCTCGCCGCAGCGCAACGCGCACGCGAATCGCACTCGATCTGCAGGTCATTGCGCAGGGGCTCGAAGAGTATCGGAAGGATTTCAAGGACTATCCGCCGGTGGATATGTCCGTGAACAATCCGGTCACGATACTCGGAACTGAGAAAGATCGACTGGGAGCCGTCGCGCTCTGCTGGGCGCTGGTTGCTCCGGGCCCGGCAATATCGACTCCAGCTCCTCCGTCGGCCGCGCCGCTGACCATCAGCGGAGACGGCGCCGACGGTCCCGGCTTCCGCATCCGCGGAACACAGGGACAAACCTACGGTCCGTACATTCCGCCGGATAAATTCGGCATCACCGGGACCAGCAATTTGGACTCGACGATCAACGATGTCCGCGGCACACCGTACCTTTACTTCCGGGCGAACCCGGTTGCCAGTATTAATGCTGCGGGCGCTTTCGTAGGGCAAACACCCCTGGCACCAACGCCTGCCACGGTGGTTCCGATGTACGATTATTCTCAGAACAGCATCAAGACAAACAATCCATTTCTGCTTGTCGACATGCAGCGAATCCTCGGCGACACCACCAGCACCGCGTCGCCTGGTGTGCCCGATGGCGCAATTGATCCGACGCTTGGTGAAACTCCCGCGACGACAGCGCCCTACCTCCTCTGGAGCGCCGGCTCGGATGAACTCTGGGGCTACGATTCCAACGGGAAGACCGACGACGTAACCAATTTCAATCAGTGACGCGCCTCGAGCTTCCCTCTGGTCCCCTCTCCCGGTACTCGGGGAGAGGGTTAGGGTGAGGGTGCCTTTCGAGCGTACAAAACCGCCCCCGTGCCGAAGAATTCCCTCACACATGCCGATCTTCTCGAGCGGGTCCGCCAGATGCGGCACGCGCCGCGCCGGCCGAATCGATTTTGTGGAAACGTCTGCGCGACCGGCAGCTTGATGGATTCAAGTTCAAGCGTCAGTCGCCGCAACGGCCCTACATCGCCGATTTTTACTGCGCAAGCCGGGCTCATCGTTGAGCTGGATGGAGACTCTCATGCCGAGCAGGCTGAGTACGACGCTCGCAGCACACAGCGCCTGGTGCGTGGCGGATCGCACGTCATCCGTTTCACCAACACGGATGTACGACTGCACCTGGACCCGGTGCTGGAAGAAATCCTTCGCGAGTGCGAGAGACTTTCGACCTCGAAATCACCCTCACCCCAACCCTCTCCCGGAGTACCGGGAGAGGGCGCAGCAGGGGACGTCAAGCCCAGCCGCCGCGGCTTCACCCTCCTGGAAATGCTCACGACTGTGGCCGGCCTGGTGATTGTGCTGGGGCTGATGGTCGATCTGGCGCGATACGTGCGCAACGACTCGTCCGTCAAGCTCACCAAGCAGTTGCTCTATCAGTGCGACGTGCTGCTGGCCCAATACCGGCTGCATCACGACGGCCGGACGCCCGCGATCGCGCCGTTTGCCAATGCCCCCGATCATCTCAATGAGGCAACGCTGCAGCAGCGGGCGTTCGAGAACAATCGCGACTTCGTCGCGGCATTGCGCCTTGAAGCCGGCAGCGGCTCCGACCTGTTCGGCGGCCTGCCTGATTCGATCTACAACGAGGCGACGCTCAGCGACGCCTGGGGCTCGCCGATTGTGTTCATGCCGTCGATGCATCGTGAGATCGGAATCGCCCCCCAGGACCGCTCATTCTTCTTTTCCGCCGGCCCCGACCGGCGTTATCTGACGCAGGATGACAATTTGTACAGTTATGAGAAGGGACCCGAGCCGCGGGAGGGCGTCGGAAAAAGGTGATTGAAACGTGCCCCGAAGAGGTGATTGGAACGTGGAACGTGACAAAGCCCCGAAGAGGTGATTGGAACGTGGAACGTGACAAATCGCCTCCTGCCGTGCAATTTTCTGCGTTTCCGTCACGTTCCAATCACCAATCACCTTCTCTCGGCGGCTGGACATCCCGAACAATACCCTCGAGGAGTTGATCATCGTGCAACGTCGGCGAAGCGCCTTTACCCTGCTGGAAGTGCTGGTTGTGATCGGGGTCATCCTGATCCTGATCTCGCTGGCTGTGATCGGCTTCCAGGTGGTCGAGCGGTCGGCCGCGGCGAATCAGACGAAAGTCACGCTCGATAACCTCAACTCGATGCTCGCGGAATTGGAGGCGACGGCGGGGAGCAATGCGCTGCCGACGTATTCATACTACGACCCGGTCCTCATGAAGAGTTTCCCTCAGCCGGTCATTGGTATTGGGATCACTGGGCCGGCCGGACAGGCTTGGGAAATCGGTGATGTCACGTCGGGGCAGGCAGACCGCTCCGGCTTTATCGTGCAACAGACCCAGGGCGCGATGGCGTCGCTGATGCGCGTTCCCAACAACGCGAAAGCGATCGCCGCTTTTCCAACCAGCAAGATTCTGAAAGACTCAAACGGCAACCCGTACACGATTCCAGTTCTTCTTGACGGGTGGGGCAATCCGATCATCTATGTGCCGCGGGGTGGAATGATCGTCTACGTTACAACTGGAAACGGAAATACCCCGACGCAGATCACCGTGGCCGGGAAGGCCAACCGCCCCTTCTTCGCCTCAGCAGGCCCTGACGGTGATTTCGGGGCGCGCACCGGCGCCACCCAGGCCAAGGGCGACGACAACATCTATTCCAAAGATTAACAATGGAAACGCAGGCACAAACGCACGAAGGCACCAAGGCACGAAGGGAAGGAAGGGGATTTTTGTCGCTTCGCTTCTCTTCGCGTCCTCACCCTTCCTCACCCTCCGTGCCTCCGTGCCTCCGTGCCTCCGTGCCTTCCCCAGACCCTTCGTCACCCTCCGTGCCTCCGTGCGTCCGTGCCTTCGTGCCTTCCCGCGCCTTCACGCTGACGGAAATGGTGGTCGTCATCGGAATCATCATCCTCCTGGTCGCGATGGCGATCCCGGCGATCCGCGGCCTCACTGGCTCGCGGAGCATCGACGCGGGGTACAACACGCTGTCGGCGCTGATCACGCGGGCGCGCGAGGAGGCGGTCGGCCTGCAGGAAGTGCACGGCGTGCTCTTCTGGCTTGATCCGGCAACCGATCGCATCAATGCGTCGATCGTTCAATCCGTGCCGCTCGACTCGAGCGACGAGTCCCCGCTGACCGCGACTCCGGCCACGTACTATCTCGACATCGTTCCCGACCGTGAATTTCTGCAACTGCCATCGGGGATCGGGCTGCAGGTCATCAACAATGGAGGCGTGGTGCCGCCCGCCTGGGCCGCGGGACAGACCTATGCACAGAACGCGCTCGTGCAGGTGGGCGGAAGCTTCTATAGTTGCAAGCTTACCAATGTATCCAGCACCGCCAATGAACCTCCCAATGCGACCTACTGGAACACCGCCCAAATCCTGCCGGACCGCTACATCGGCTTCAACCCGCTCCCGTCTCCCGGCGCCGCGGACACCATCACCAGCGCCGGCGGCAATGCCGCGGTGCGCATTGGCGGCGCGATTCTCTTCGACGGGAACGGCCGGCTCACCAGCAAGACCTACGGCCTGAAGCTGCATCAGTCCAACTCGACAAGCCCGTCGAACCTTGCCCAATATATTTTCGGGATTCCGTCCAACGCCGTCATGCCGACGCCGCAGGTCGATTACACGCCGCCCGCGGCTCTTTCCTCCCAATTCGGGTTCGTGCTTTTTGACCGTGAAGCGTTCAACAACTTCGGCGGAACGATCGGAGATGACCTGCTCGATCCGACTGGTGTACCGAACGGCTACGGCGTGGCGAGCACGCCCGCGGCGTCGCCTCCCACCGAGGCCGACGAGGAAGTCTGGCTCGACACCAACAGCGCTCCAATCCTCATCAACCGCTACAACGGCACGCTCATTCGCGCGGAGTAACACCAGAATGCCCGGCAGCAATCATCAACTTCGCACCAGCACCCGTCGTGAAACGCCGGCGGCGGCGCACCGTTCGGCCGAACTGCAAAATGCGAAGAGCCGCGAAGGCGCCCGCCACGGCCGGCAAGCTGCGGCGCGAAGGCAGACGCGAAGAAGAAGCACTAATTGGGAGAGTCGCCGCGCACTTTTCGTGAACGGTTTGACCCCGTCGTGCATTCTCAAAGTGCACCGTGTGACGAAAAAACGAGAGAAGCGAACCAGTCATGTCGCTCCGGAGATTTCTCAACTGCGCGGAAATGTTCCTTCCCCCCGCTTCGCGTCTGCCTTCGCGCCGCAGCTTGCCGGCCGTGGCGGGCGCCTTCGCGGCTCTTCGTCTTTGCCGCTCAGATCGCGCACTCGCCGCGGATTCACCTTTACCGAAATTCTCTTCGCGGTGCTGATTCTCGGCATCGGTTTCATCCTGATCGCGGCGATTTTTCCAGTGGCACTGAAGCAGACGCAGGCCACCAGTGAAGAGACGACAGCCGCGACGATCGCCAAGGGCGGGGTTTCGTACCTGGCGAAATACAACACGCAGAGCTACTGGTACACACCCGCCGGCGCGGTCGCCAGCGCGACGATGCCTGACGGGTACGTTCATCCGATCGGGCCAACCGCGGTGGCGGGCGAGCCGGTGATGACCAATACCACGCTCTGGCCGCTCATCAGCGGGAACCTGATTTTGCCCAGCGATCCGCGCTATGCGTGGATCCCGTTGTACCGCCAGGTCAATGGGCAGCCGTACGTGCAGGTGATTCTGATCGGCGTGCAGGCGCGGAACCGCAGCTTCTACGATTCCAACGATCTGGCGGCCCGGACGAACGGCATTCCCTCGCTGGAAGCCCGCCCGCTGACTGTGACAACTGTCACGAACACGTCGACGCAGCAGCAATTCACGTTCGCCGACGTGGCCGGCCAGAGCAATCTCGGATGCCTCGCCGACGGCGCTTTTGTCGTCATCGCCAACGACTCAAATGCCGGCAACACCAACGGCTGGATTTACCGCCTCGGAACCAATTCGAGCGGCAACATCTGGAACCTGGCGCCTGGGAACGACATGGCCAACGCCACGTACGCCCCCGGCGCGAATTCAACCGTCATGGTCATCGGCGCCGGCTATTCCGATTCCAACGCGGCCACGACAACATATTCGGGCCCGGTTCAGGATGTCGCCGCCTATACCACGTTCCTCGCACTGCATTGAAGGACTTGCATGGCTCGCATCAGACAGACTATTTCTCCCCTGCCGCTACGCCGGTCCGCCTTCACCATGGTCGAGCTGATGGTGTCGATCGCCATCGCGCTGGTGCTGATTCTGGGCATCAACGAGGTGTTCAAGATCGGCGCCCAAACCGTGGGCGCGGGCCAGGCATTCAGCGCCATCACGCGCGACGAGCGCACGGCACATTTCAGTTTCTATACAGATATCCACAACGCAATGACCGTCTCGCAGCCGGCGCTGCTGATCACCTCGCAGCGGACCTACGCGTTTAACACGGCACAGGACTTCGCCAACGAGCCGAGCGGCGTGCCTAATATGATTACGATTAACGGAACCGCGCAGCCGGTTTCCAATGTCCTTCCCAGCAACCGCAACTTCCGGCTCGACACGCTCGGGTTTTTTGCCAGCGGCGATCTGTATCCGCGGCAGACGGGCAATGACGGCACCTTCGTCTCTCCGACCACCAGTTCCAATGCATTCATCTGGTATGGCCACCTGGTGCTGCCAAACAATGATCAGGCGAAGGTTCCTGCCGGTAGCAATGCGGCTTGGTTCGGTCCCGGCGACCCGGACAACGGTTCACAGCACAACGATAACAACCGTTACGCGTCCGAATGGATTCTCGGCCGTATCGCGATGTTGCTGGTGCCAAGCGCCAGCAGCGGAACCGATGTCTACATCACGGCGCCACCTGTCGTTTCGCCGAACCCGCCCACCACCAGCAACAACCCGCTCGGCTATGGTGCCCTGAGCAGTGATGGCAAAAATGTTCCTATTTACTCATCGCGCTACGACATCGTCGCAGCCTCCGCCAGCTCATTTAATGTGTTCAACACTCCGGCGCTCCGATCGACGATGATGCTGACGGCTCCGGCGGCATTCGCGGGTCCTTCAACTCAACCAGTGTCCCGCTATCAGGCCGACCCGTTCCCGGTCAAGCCGCTCAGCGCCGCGACGACGGCAGGCGTCGCGCCGATCTTTCTGAATCACTGCTCGCAGTTCATCGTCGAATATGCCGGCGACTATCTCACCCAAACAAACACACCCGGCCAAGCCGGTGACGGTGCCGTGACCGCGATACAGGGCGATGGCCAGGTCGATTTTATGGTCATCAATGGACAGAGGAAGATCCGCTGGTACGGCTTTCCGCGCGACACGGACGGCGATGGCGCTATCGACGCCAAGCACGATGTCGTGCCCCTCCGCGATGTGGAAAAAACTCCACAACCTGATGGTGGCGGGGGCCTTCAGGCACCTTCTACCGCGTCCTTCCCACCATGGGAATTCCCGTCCTGGCTCTTCGCGCCCAATACGAACTACGCCGTTCCCGGAAGTCTCGACAACAACGCACAGTTGTTTTGTTCGTGGGGATCAGAGAATTCCATGTGGCCCGTCGGCACCGGCCAAGGATCGAGCCTGCCACGCATGCTTCGCATCACGCTGTCGCTGGATGATCCGTCCGGACGGTTGGCGACGCCGCAGACGTATGAATATGTCATCGACCTGGGAGCGCAACAGTAAATGCATCAGCAAACGGCCCCCGGCCCGACAGTGTCGAGCGCCCCAAGCTCTTGTCCCCTCCCCTGGTACTCCGGGGGAGGGTTAGGGTGGGGGCTCGCTGGCGAGCACTCAGCGCCCCCACCCCTGCCCTCCCCGAAGTACCAGGGGAGGGGGAAGTCGAGACAGAAGGCGTATTGATGAAGCCTGAGTGTCGCTTCGGAGACAATGCAATGAAATCGCGAATCCCCGTCAGACGATTGCGAATGTTCGACCGGTTCGATCAGCGCCTGCGCCGATCGCGGCCCGGGTCGGTCCTGATTCTCGTCGTTGCGCTGCTCGTACTGCTGGCACTGCTGGGGACTGCCTACATCAACACCGCTCAGACCGACCGCTACTCCTCGCAGCAAAACTCGTTCAACACCGAAATCGATTTGCTTCTGCAGGGTGTCGAAAACATCACGCAGTCCGGCGTCGCCGCCTCTGTCTTCGGCACCACCGCCGCCGCGCCGAACACGCCGGTCTTCCACTATCCGACGACGTCGCCCAGCACGCCTAATGCCTACGCGGTCTCCGATTATCCGGGCAATCCGCAGAGCGGATTCATCGCCGATCGGTATCCAACGGCTCAATATCCGACGCTCCCGGTCGCGTTAGGGAATCGCCCGTTGTGGAATTTCGTCACGTCGCTCCCAAGCAAACAGACGTATGAGACGTTTGAGACGCCATACGTTAATACTGCGGGAACCGGCATCACCCATCCCACCCCGCCAACCAATACTTATCATGTTCGTTCGCAGACCTACCCGACGGATTCGCAGATGTCCCCGACGAGCCTGTCCTGGTCGGTGAGCGGCGGCGGGGGGGCGCAAAATGTGACGTATCCCGCGTTTGACTTTCAGCAAACCACGTCCGGAGTTCCCGCCGGCAATCCACCGACGACGACCACCTACACGGTTCTCGCGGCGGACGCCGACGGCGACGGGATCGCCGACGCCGGGTTGTTCCGGCTTCCCATTGGCCAAATCAACGGCGTGACGTATTACGGCGGCGTGCGCATCGTCGATAACGCCGCCGCGATCAATGCCGCCATCGCTTGGAAGCCATACGACGCGGGAACGGTGCTGCCGGGTAATTTCTTTCCGACCAACATCGATCTCTTCGATCTGCTCGTGTCAGGAGATCAGGCGGCCAACTTCGATACGTTCAACACCAACGATCGATTGAAAGACGCGCTGGCGAGCGCTCCCACCCTCATCCCGGCGTATGACGACAGCGGCGCGCTGCGCTCCGATTTCAGCTTCGCCACCAAATACGAGGCATTCTGGATGCAACTGGGCCGCCGGCTGGGCAATCCCGGCTACAACACCGCCACCGACAAATTTCTGGCGCTTCCCACTTCGGAAATGCAGACGATGGCCTACCGGTTCGTGCTGCACAACCCCTCGGGGCAGAGCTCGTCGGCGCTGGAGAAGGATCTTCCCAATTCATGTTTCGCGGGAACTCCATCTTCGCCTTATTCGCCCAGCAACTGGCTGAATTGGGCGGAGACGAATTTCGATTTTGCCAACGCGGCGGCCACCGTCCCGCTCCGATCGATGCTGGTCACGCAGAACGGCGTCTCGAATTTCACGTTCAGCAAGCTGCCCGCCCGCGGCGCGTGGGACAATACCTTGAAGTACAACTTTGGCGACTGGGTTACGTTCACAGATAATGCCTACACCGATCCCGTCTCTCATGCAGTTGAGACTGTTACGCGCTCGTACGTCTGCATGCAGCAGAACACCGGCAATTCGCCGCAGACCGGCGTGAGCACCGCCTACTGGGAGCCGCAGTCGTGGAGCAGCGGACCCACCAAGGCGTCGGCGAACACCGCAACATTCGGCCAACTTTGGCCAGCGTATTACTCGGCAATGACCGATGCCCCGCTGACCGCGACGTCTCTGGGAACGACTCTGGGAATGACCGCGATGTTTAAGCCGTCAATTCGCACGGTCAATTATCCCGCCAGCAATTTCCCCTGGGAGATATCAGGTCAGGGCAATGGCACGCCGGGATTCCCGCAGATGCAGCTGTGCGCGGCCCTGGCGGCGATCAACACGCTGCAGCTTCGCACTCCTTCTCCCAACCCCGGTACAACCGCTCCATTGAGCAAGACCATCAGCATCACCGACGCTAATGGGACCCCCGCGTATAACATCACCGTCTACGGCAGCGCGCCGCAGCCGTTCATCACGGAGGTGTATGCCAACACCCACGACGGCGGGGACCCGACGATGGCTTACGTTGCAGTGGAGTTGTACAACCCGTATCCGTTCGACATCCCCCTGAACGGATGGCAGCTCGCCACGATCAAGCGACCAGGGACCGGCTTGAACCAACTGACGGTAACGTCGCTTCCATCGACGGTCGGCGCCGGGACGACCAGTTGGGCCACAACAGGTCCGGTCGTTCCCAAGAACGGCTTTATCGTCCTTGCCTCATCGAAAACACCGCCAGCGGCGATCTCGGGACTTCCCACCGCTACCGTCGGGGGGTCGCCGGCGCTGATTGAGCTCCCCGATCTGGCGAGCGCGTTGGACAGCGAGCTGGTCCTGTTGCGGCCAGTGTCAGCGACGCCGGGCACGCCTCCTGCTTTCTTCACTGGCGGCGGAACCGCGACGGTGCCGGTCGACGCCTACGATTTCACGGGCCTGCCGCAAACCGACGCGGACCCTGGGCATGAATGGCATTATATCCGCCCCAGTGATCCCAGCTTCGGGAAGGCCTGGCACTTTGTCTATCCCGGACCAATCTATAACGGTAATACCGGTCCGATGTCGCCGCGGCAGGCCGGGACCTATGCAACTGTGGGTTCAAATACCAGCCCGCAGACCACGACCTTGGCGTCGCTCGGGAAGATGGATCCCTCAACGCTGATCACCCCGACTGCCAGCGAGAGTTCCTATATCGATCGCCCGCTGCAGATCAACAACACCTCCTTCCCGGGGCCGAACATGGCAACCACTTCGGCAAACCTATTCCCCTTCGGCGGTTTCGCCCGCAATGTGGATTTGCTGCAGGTCACATTCATCGGCGCGTACCAGGTCACCAGCCTCGATAATACGAAGCTGTACGAACTCAACTCGCTTCCCTCCGACAGTGCGCTTGCAAATGACGCTCCAGAAAATCAGGATCCCCATGCGGTTACATCGATTGAGTTCGGCCGCGAAAATGTCGGCCGATTCTGCCCGATCCACTGGGCGGATACCGTCGACGCCACCGGCAAGCCCGTCTCTCCTACCGAAATCGATGCGACACTTACTTCTCCGCCATGGGACGACTTCATATATCCCTTTGTCCCCACAACGGCGGCCCCCACCGCGCCGGTCTATTGGCCGACCCCTACGCAATACTACTGGACCCAGCGTCTCTTCGATTACGTGACCGTTCAGTCTCCGCAGGATGACTATCTCCCTGACGTCGACCCGGCCGCGTATCCCGCGACTCCCGCTCCGAAACCGGTCGCGAATGTCAGCTCGACCGTCGCTAACGCGCAACTCAGCAACACTCCCCCATCGGCGACGGAAGAAACGGTTCCGGTGCATGGCCGAATCAATATCAACACCGCGAACTGGCGCGTGCTGGCAACGCTTCCATTCGTCGACGGCGTGCAATTTGGAGCGTCCCCGAACACCGCCGCACAGGAGGCTGAGCAAATCGCCCAGTCGATCGTCTATTATCGCGATGTGGACGACAAGACGGTCGCCAATCCCATGCCACCGGCAACTCCAGGGCACCCGCACGGAGCGTTCCAAAGTATATTTGAGCTCAATAACGTTCCGATCAGCGTCCCCGGCCCGCTCCCGCAGGGGACTTTGATCCGCACTGTCCTGAGTGACACACCCACCACCAATGTGCTTCTGAATGTTCCCGGCCAGCACGCGTCCAATGTAGACGGCGATCTGTCTCCCAACTCCGCCACCGCCGGCGCGGACCAGGTCTACGGCGACTTCGAAAATCAGAATCTCGCCCTCAATCGCATCAGCAACCTGATCACGACGCGATCCGATTCGTTCACCGCGTACGTGATCGTGCAGGGATGGCGCAACGCGGGAACGTCGTCGCCGGAACTGGTGGCGCAACGGCGCGGCGCGTTCATCATTGATCGGTCGACCATTACCCCGACGAACAACACGCAGCCGGGGATTACCAACGTGCCGACGAATTAGGGACACTCCCGCGGGCGTCACCAGTGCGCCCATGAATCTGGGAACGTTCGAATACGCGCTCCGCTGCGCGTCGCGGCTAACCCGGGGGGAAATGAAGAATGTGCGAACGCCACGGATTGCGCGTTGACGTCGCGTAATCGTCGCGTAGCTTTCATGCCGGTTTCCGCTTCCCGTCATCCCATTTCGGAGGATCTCCATGTCTGTTTCGCGCAGAAGCTTTCTGAAGCGGACGTTCGCCTACAGCGCGGCCGCGGCGCTCCTGGGCAACGATCGATTCACGCTGGCGGCCGACACGCAGCCGGCCGCGGCACCTTCAGACCTGGTCCATCATTATCTGGCCATCGGAGATTACGGCGTCGTCAAGGGGGACATGCCGCGGCAGCAGGCCGTCGCATCGTCGATGATCAAATACACGATCCAGACGGACCTTCACCCCGAAGCGCTGTTCATGCTGGGCGACAACTTCTATGGCGGTCTGGCCGGGAAGGGCGTTCAGTCGCCGCGCTGGCAGACCAGTTTGGAGGCGATGTATCCCGCCGAGACGTTTCCCGGCCCGATGCACGCGATGCTCGGCAACCATGACTACAACGACGAAGCGGGCTATCGATCCGTCGATGCGCAGCTCAACTATCGCACAGCAAATCCCGCTTCCCGCTGGACACTGCCGGCCAAGTGGTATCGGATGTCGCTCCCGGCACAGAAGCCGCTGGCGACGATTCTCGTGCTCGACACCAATTTTTCCTACCGCGACGAAAAGATGGTCGGCGACGCCGAGCGCGCCCGGCAACTGCAATGGCTCAGCGACGAACTGGAAAAGCCCCGGGCAACGCCCTGGCTGTTTGTCTTCGGGCATCATCCGGTTTTCAGTGCCGGCAAACATGGGGACACCGCCGACCTCGTGGAAGCGATCGAGCCGATGCTCAGCAAGCACAAGGTTGACCTCTATCTCTCCGGCCACGATCACGATCTGCAGCATCTGGAGATCGACGGGCATCCCACATCCTTCGTGGTGAGCGGAGCCGGCGGCGCACGGACGCGCTGGTCGCCATTCGAGGACAATCGCGGCCCTTTCTTCAAGCCGGTCTACGGTTTTTCTCATCTGGAGCTGCGCCCGGACACATTCACCATTCGCCACATCGACGCCAACGGCAATCACCTCCACGCCTTCTCCAAAAGCACCGCCGGCGCGGTGACGAATTTTGGGTAGCAAGGGGAAAGGCACCAAGGGAGAGGCACGAAGGCACGTAGGCACGAAGGGAAGCAGGCACGAAGGCACGAAGGCACGAAGGGTGAGGAAGAAGAGCTTTGTGATGCAGAGCGGAGCAACAAAAATCCCCTTCCTTCCCTTCGTGCCTTCGTGCCTCTCCCCCATTCCCTTCCCTTCGTGCCTTTTCCCCAACGTTCCTTCCCCATGTCACCCCCTCGTGTAAACTACCCGATCTACCAAGGAAGCCTTGGAGACCCGCACCCATGTTCACAATTCATTCAGCGTCGAGTCCCCGGGCAGCGTCGATCGGGCGGGCGCTGGGGCGCATTCCCAGCGGGCTGTTCATTCTGACGGCGGGGCAGAGGCCCGATGCCCATGCGATGCTGGTGAGTTGGGTGCAGCAGGTCGGCTTTGAGCCGCCGGCAATCTCGATGGCGCTGGCCAAAGATCGGCCGATGCTCGGCGCGCTGCGGGGGTTGGGAACCTTCGCGTTATCGGTGCTGGGCAGGTCGCAATCCGCCCTGTTTAAGCGTTATGCCCGCCCCATTGCGGGCGGGGCTGATCCGTTTGAGGGCGTTGCCGTGCGGACCTCGCCCGGGGGGCAAATCGTGTTCTCGGACGCAGTGGCCTGGCTTGAATGCAAAGTGTTGCGGATCTGCGATTTCGACGGCGACCATGACGTCCTCATCGCCGAGGTCATCGCCGGCGAACTCGGGACGGATGAACCCGCATTCACGCATCTGCGCGGAAATGGGCTGCATTATTAGAATTTGCCCCCGGCTGCGGACCCAGCACGGGCGTATCCTCCGATGATACACGGGTTTAGAAGCACCGTAATGTCCCGCGTCTTCCAAAAAAACCGCTTACGCGCAAACGCTCTTCACGCTCTTTGCCGATGTAGGGGTTAGCCCTAGCGAAATGCTGGTCGTGCTGATGGAGAGCCACAATGAGAAAACTGTCTGCAATGTTCGCCCGGGTCATCCGCGAAGAGAGCGGTGGCGAGGTGCTGGAATACGCACTCATCGCCGGCTTGATCGTGGTCGCGGCGATCTCAGCAATCACTTCTGTCGGCACCAAGGTTCTTGCCCGCTGGTCATCTCTCAACCACTCCATGTGAACTATATGACCTTGCGCGATTATGCGCTTCCAAAAACCGTTTAGCGGCTGCCCTAAGGGCAGCGTACTGCTCGCACGTGCGCGTAATCGCGCACGTCCATTTAACGAATCGGTTGCGGACTTCGTTGCCGGCGGAGCAGCAGGGCGATGGTTGCCAGCCCTGCCAGGCAGAGCGAAGACGGTTCGGGGACCGACGCGACGTCGCCCGCGAAGCTTCCGTCCGCATTTGCCGTGAAGCTCGACAGGTAGTTGTTTGCGCCTTCGGTAAAACTCCCATCCACGTCCAGCGTCAGGCCGGTGCTTTCCACGACCGAATTCGACGGGGCGAATTTCAGGAAATCGGAAGAGTAGGTGCCGACATCGGGAAGCGTGCTCAGCGTCGTATCCGTCCCGAGCGTGGCGGTGCTGCCGGTCGCGAAGCCCGACACGTCACCGGTGAATCCGCTGAGCGTCAGCAAATCATGTCCGAGCGCGTCCTTGAATTCGAGCGTTCCGTTCTTGAGCGGCTGATCGAGAATTCGACCCTCGACGGTAACGACGTCCGCCACGACTGAGCTCAAGGTGACAGTCGCCTTGATCGGCTCCTGGGCGAGGTAGGTCACGCCATCCCCGCTGACGTTTTCGTCAAACTGGAAGGTCACCTGCAGCGGGATCCCCGCGGAAAACAGGCCGGTCGTTGCGGCAGAGCCGGTATTGCTGAAATCCAGCTCGGCGTTCTGGAAGGAAGCAAAGACCTTGTCCGCCCGCGCCGTTCCGCACAGCAAGAAACTGCACAGTCCCGCAAGCAGCGCGGCGATCGCCCCCGCGCGGAACCCTGCCGCGCCTTGACACTGGATCGACCGGACCGCGCCGGCTTCTGATTGATTGAAGATTTGGAAACGTTTGGTTCGCATGTTGTTTTTTCCGTTCATCCTGAATGAAAAAATGAGAAGCTCTCTGACGACGTGAAGTCCATTTCAACGCTGCCGGCGGCGCCATCGCCTGCCCAGAAGCCACGGCGCCGCGGCCAGGGCCATCATGAATCCGCCTGGTTCCGGCACTGATGTGTCGTTGGCGGCAGAAGTGACGCCGGTGGAGGGCGCGTCATCGGCGGTCGTGCTGGGATCGCTTTCCGCTGATGGAAGAGGGGTTGAATCGTCCGTCAGCGCCAACCCGCCATCCGCGGTGTCCCCGACGAGATGCCAGTCAGCGCCGTGCGCGCCGAACCGGCTGAAGCGCCCTTTGGAGGCGAACAATTCGAGCGTCGCGCGGCTGGCCTTTTCGTAATAAGTGAGATCGACGGAATACGTTCCCGCCTGCTCGAAAATCATCGGCGTGATTTTGTTGGAGCTGCCGGACGACGCTTTTCGCTGCATCGACTCGTCGCCGATCTGCAGATGGAAGCCGCCGTTGCTCTTCACGCCGAAGGTCCACGCGCCCGCCTGGGGAATCTCGACCTGGCCGCTGATGTGCATCGCAAAGTTGTGATCCTTGTGCGGCTCGGCAACCGGGAAGGGCGTCCAGCCCGGGAAATGCATGCGGCCGGGCTCGCCGGTCGTCTTGAAGTTGACGAACTCGGAATCGGTCGTGGTTGTTGCTTTGCACGCGGCGCTGTTGCCGAACAAATTGTCGGCTCGCGCCAGGCTGCTCGTGCCCTGGCCCGCCGAGACATATTCGGATGTCGTAAAGGTTCCCGTCGAAGCCCTTGCCGCGATTGCGGTAGATGCACACAGCGCCGCGGCGGCGGCCATGCGGGCCGTCCGCGTGCGCAGGTGATCGAAAGCTCGACCGGTTGGGGAAAGTGTGGATCGCATAGGGTTCTCCGCGCCGAGTGCGTTCGGCTCCTTGGGACGTGCTTAATGGCAAAGGGCGAGGTGGCTGACGACATCCCGCAACTGGTCGACAGGCAGCGGCGCATCCAGGATCGCCAGCACGCCCGCTTCACGGATGGATCGCTCGCTGGGCTGATCCATCGTTGAAGAGACGACGATGCATCGCGTTCCCGGAGAGACGATCTGGATCTGCCGGAGCAGCGAAGGAACTGACATGCCCAGCGTGTCGGCTCCGATCAGCCCAAGGTCGAAGCGCAGCACCCGCAGCAGCGCCAGCGCGTCCGTGGCCGACTCGGCCTGCATGATGTTCAGACCCGCATCGGCGAAGCGGCCCGCGGCGCTGGCCGGCCGCGATTTCGATCGCGATCGGGAGCGCGAGCCGCCGGTCGCGACGTCCGCGTTCCAGGTCATCCGCTCGGCGAGCGAGCGCGGCAGGGGGTCGCGGGCATCTTCCGCCCACGACTGATCCGCTTTATATGACAATGATCGAAGATCCAGGCAAATGGCTAAAATCGCTGGTGATAAAACCGAAGTATCCATATCGCAGACTGCCTTTCGTTGAAGGTGCGATCTGCCCTAAAGCGAGATTCGTGCCGACTGCAACACAAGAATTTGCAATTCGCGCAACTCGCTGCACGCCGGGGGGTTGAGCGCTGCGGAGCGGTTCTGGCACGCGCAGTGCGCAGCGGACCACGAGGGGTCATTTTGGGCTGCCGGATGCCCGTAATGACCCGTCGGCGCGGTGATGGGGCTGGAGTTGCAACCAAGCGTTGCCCGTGGCACGGGCGTCCCGCCCGTGTTAGTAGCGACGTGGGAGAAGGAGAATCTTGGATATCCGAAGGCTTCAGTAAGCGCTGCGCAGCTCGCATGGGCAGGATGCCCATGCCACGGGGAACGTTTTGCAATCGTCAACGCACCAAAAATTCTCCGCGTGGCGCGGGCGTCCCGCCCGTGTTAGCGACGTGGGAGCAAGAGAACCTCGGATATCCGAAGGCTTCAGTAAGCTCTGCGCAACTCGCATGGGCGGGACGCTCATGCCAGGGCGAACGCCGCCCGGTTCGCGCACGCGGGGGGCGGAGAACCTGATCAATGATGAGCGGTGGACAGCGGAGAAGATGCCGCTACTGGGTGTTCTTGTCGGGGAGTTCGATACCGGTGCGGATGATTCGGCGGTTGAGGCGCTTGACGTTCATTTGCAGCAGGCGGCTGGCGGCGGCTTTATTGAACCGGGTTCGCTTTAAGGCTTCGCCGATGGCGCGGCGTTCGACTTCGACCATGCTGAGGTCGCCGGCGGGCTTGCTCTGCGCACCGACCGGGGCGGCGGAGGCAGGGGTCGAGACGGGGTAGGCGATATGGGCAGGAATATCGGCAAGCCCGATCAATTCGGAGGCCGCCAGGACGTGCGCCTGTTCCATCGCGTTGCCCAGTTCGCGGATATTTCCCGGCCAGTTGTAGGCTTTGAGCGCCTCGGCGGCCTCATCGGAGAGCTGCTTCTGGGCCTCGTTGTACGTATGCGCCTGCATCGCCAGAAAGTGCTGGCAGAGCGAGAAAACGTCTTCCCGGCGATCGCGCAGGGGCGGGAGCATGAGCACCACGACATGCAGGCGGAAGAACAAATCCTGGCGAAATGCGCCGGTTTTCACCATCGCCTGGAGATCTCGGTTGGTTGCGCAGATGACGCGAACGTCAACCGGCCGGGGGGTTGATTCTCCCACCGGCACGACCGCGCGCTCCTGCAATGCACGCAGCAGCTTCGCCTGCACGTTGAGATTCAGCTCGCCTACCTCATCGAGAAAGAGCGTGCCGCCGTCGGCGCTGCGGATGGCTCCCAGCGAATCGCGGGAGGCGCCGGTGAACGCCCCGCGGGCGTGACCAAACAACTGGCTCTCGAAAAGCGGCTCCGGCAACGACGCGCAATCGACCGGCACAAAAGGGCCTTTCACGCGGTCGGATCGTTGATGAATGTATCGGGCCAGCACTTCCTTGCCGGTGCCGGTTTCCCCGAGAACCACAACGGTGCAGAGGCGTTTGGCGACGCCTGCCGCCATCTTGCACAATCTCTGCATGGCGGGGGAATCGCCGATCAGTCCGCGGAAGTCCATGGTGCAGGACTCTGCGGCGGGCGGATGCCCGCCTGCTTTACGGCGCGGATTACTCTGTCCCTCAGTACGCATGTAGCAAACGGCCACCCAGAGGTGCTGGAAAACAACCCGCAGGGCGCTCGCATTGCCCTACATACGGACTGCATTCTCTCCGCAGGCACCGAATCTGTATTATGTCCGATCCGACACGGCAATTCAACAGAAATTTCAGGAAATTGTGCGCTAAGCTTGAATTAGCATGAAGTTAAGTTGAAAAATGGGGTGCAGCGATTAGCTCAAGAGCTATTCGTGCCACATTGTTGGATGCACCAGGGCGATCCAGCGTCCGTACCAGTTGGTTGAGCCGCGCCCGCTGTGCCGCCCGTTGCTCCGGATGGCGGAGCAGCTCGATCGCTAAGTTCGCGACCGGCACATTCGAGCCGTACCAGGGCACGAACTCCGGCACAATATGTTGCAAGCGATCGTCTCTCCGATCCGGCGGCCTTCCCCCCGCCAGCAGATTCACCAGCGCAAAGGTGCGCGTCTTCATCAGCCATCGCGCCGCCCCATGCCAGGCGATCGGATGCGCCCGATACACGACGATCATCGGCACGCCAAAGCTGGCGACATGCAGAGTTGCCGTTCCCGACACGGTAATGCACAGGTCGCAACGAGGGACCATTTCGTCAAATCCGCCCAGGGCGAAGTCGATCTTGCGATCCGCGTTGGCGCTCCGCCACGTTTCGATGTGCCGTGCGACAACCGGATGCGTTGCCGCAGTCGTTGGGACCAGGAAATTGACGTTGGGGATCTGCCGGCGAATCTGCTCGGCCACGTCGAGCATGTGCGGGAAGTTGCTTGCCGCCTCCGACTTTCGCGATCCGGGCAGCAGGCCGACGGTCAGACCCGCGCGGGCGGCATCCGCGTCGAGCGCAGGCGCGCGGTCCGCCGGCAACTCGTCAAACAGAGGATGCCCGACGAAGGTGGCGTTCACCCCGTGCCCGCGGAAATACGCCTCCTCGAATGGCAGCAGGCAAGCGACGCGGTCCACGTTTCGGCGCAGTTTTTTCATCCGTCCTTCGCGCCACGCCCAAAGCTGCGGCGCGACATACATCAGCACCGGCACGCCCATCGCGCGGGCCGCTTTGGCGAAATGGATGTTCATCGCGAACGAATCCACGCAGATCTGCAGGTCCGGCTGAAACTCCGCGAAGTATCGCCGAGTCCAGCGGAGCAGGTTCCAGACTTCCACGGCCCGCAGCGCCCCGCGCCAGTCATTGCCGCCCCTCCGACCGTTTCGCGGTGCAGCTTGGCTCCCGCCTGCGCCATGGCCGGCCCCCCGATGCCTTCGATGATCAGATCGGGGGCCATTCTTCGGAGGCTTCTGATGAGCTGCGCCGCGTGCAGGTCGCCGCTCACCTCGGCGACAGTGATAAAGACGCGTTTGCTCATCGAGCCGTAGTGCAATGCGGCGTCTGTGGAGTGTCAAGCGATCGCGGGATGTTTGAGATTTCAGATTTGAGAGCTGAGATTTCAGATTCGAGATATTTCAGAGCTTTGAGATCTCCAGCCTTTCAACGGCGGCCGGCGCATCCGCGTTCGCATCACTGCACACCCACGGTCGCCGTGGCGGCGTGACCGCTGGCATCGACCACCCGCACTTCGTGCCGGCCCGGCGCGGGCGACCACCACATCGACGAATCGGCCGCGGCCTGTCCGAGGAAACATCCATCGACAAACCACCAGAGCGTCGTCGAACCCGACGACTCGCCCGCCCGCGCGCCAACGGACAGCGCTGTGCATCAGCCGGGATCGAACCGTCGCGGATAATCTGTTGGCCATCCGCGGGCGAAATCAGTTGAATCAAAGTCATGCGCGGCTGCACCGCGATCGGAGCGGCGCCGGCGACGCTCCCTGGGGGTATGCATGGCTCAAATCCAGCTCCGCGAACGCGATCACACGCCGCGATGATCTTCAGCGCCAGCGGCGCGGCCGCCTCCTGCCCCACGAGCCGGTCGGCGCCGGAGCTGTCCAAGTTCCCCAGCCAGACGACGACGGTGCGGCGCGGAGTCACCGCGGCGCACCATGCATCGCGATGTCCGCTGCTGGTCCCGGTTTTCCAGGCGATCCCCATCAAAGCCGCTTCCGGACAGACGCGGGCGGTACGATCAGGATCGGCAAGGCAACCGAGCGTCGCGAGACATGCCGTCGGGGAAAGGGCGGGCCCGGGAAGCATTGCCTTTAAGTGGGTCGCTGAATCGCTTCCTCTCCCGGCGCTTCGGCGGAGGGTTGGACTGAAGGCTTCTTCGAGCACCGCGCATTGTTGGTGCTCGAAATCACCGCCACGGCCCTCTCCCTTCGTGCCGGCAGAGGGTGACGAACATGCGAAGCCGTGTATCAGCTTAGTCAGTTTGGAAACTGGCTCGGACGAGCCGTGGTCGCAGAGCAATGCCGCGGCGCGGTGCTGACCGCCGCGCGCCAGCGATGCGTACGCCTCGGCGAGCTCCATCGGCGTGACCTCCGCTCCGCCAATGGCCAGCGGCAGGCCGTACCGATCGGGCGTGCGCGAGAGGTTGGCGAACCCCGCGGCGCGCAGCAACTCCACGGCCCGCCCGACGCCGACGCGTGACAATAACTCGATTGCCGGCAGATTCCGGCTCTGCGCCAGCGCCTCTCCGGCAGGGATCGCGCCGCGAAAGACGTGATCGTAGTTCACCGGCTCATAGCCGGACCATTCCCCCGGCGCGTCCTGCAGGATGGTCGCCGGTTTGCAAATCCCCAGATCGAACGCCGCCGCGTAGATAAACGGCTTGAGCGTCGAGCCGGAGGATCGCGGGCATTGGGTCAGATCGATCGCGTTTGTCTGCGCGTCGCCGGCGGTGACAAGGCTCACCGACGCCAGGCAGTTTCCGCTGGGCGTGTCGAGAATGACGACCGCGGCCGCGTTTACATGCGAGGGCTCAAGCGTCGCCAACGAATCGCGCATGGCCGAGGCGCATTGTCGCTGCACGTCCCGGTCGATGTGAACGCGGAGCGTCTGGCCCGGCTGGGTTTCCGCCAGGCGGGTCAGTGCCGGCAATAGTCCGTCGGCCGCGATTGCGTCTTGCGGCAGCGGTTGCCAGGCGGCATCGACCGGTTCGTTGCCGGCCTCGGCGCGTTGGGCGAGTGTGATCATCCGGCAGGCAACCATTCGATCCAGCACGTGATCCCGCCGTGCGCGGGCGGCTTGTGGATGCCGATCCGGCCGCAAGCGGTTGGGGCTCTGCGGCAGTCCCGCCAGCAGCGCCGCCTGCCCGAGGCTCAGCGCCTGACAGGGCTTTCCAAAGTAGCGCCAGCTTGCCGCTCCCGCTCCGACGAGGTTCCCGCCGAACGGAGCGTCGTTCAGATATTCAACCAGGATCGCGCGCTTGCTCTGCATTCGTTCGATTTGCATCGCGCGGACCGCCTGCTCGATCTTCTGCCAGAGCGACCGGGGGACCGGCTCGCGCAGCCGCTGCAACTGCATGGCGATCGTGCTGGCGCCACGGCGAGCGCGACGCGAGGAGATGTCCTCCCACAGTGCGCCGCCAACGGAGCGCCAATCGACTCCGGCATGGTCGTAGAATCTGGAATCCTCGACGGCCACGATCGCATCCAGCAGATGCGGGCTGATCTGATGTTCCGCCAGCGGGAGTCTCCAATCGCCCCGCGTCGACGCGAATGCCGCCAGCGGCCCGCCCCCCTGATCCTCGATCCACGTGGAAGCCGGTGGCGGAGAAGAGAATCCCGCGGGATACGCCCACCAGCTCACTGCGCCGCGAAACGCGAGTGCCGCGAGGCACAACAACGCAATCGGCGCAGCAACAATGAGCCGCAACACCTGCCGCATCCGCGCCCGCTTTCGCGCTGCGACGACCTCTGAGATCGCGTCCCCGTGGCGCGCGCTTCCAGCCCGTGTTAAAGGCGTGGTGCGGAAGAGAAATTTGGCTATCCAAGTATTCATTACGCTCCGAGCCATCTGCACGGGCAGGATCCCCGTGCCACGGGGGCGGGAGATGAAGAACCGGTTCGGCAACCAGCGCGCGACCCGAGCGAGCCCCCACCCCGGCCCTCCCCCGGAGTACCAGGGGAGGGGGAAATCCGTTCGGCACTCGAAGTTGCACACCGCAGATCGGGCACGCTCATTCATCCATTCATTCATTCATTCATTCTCCCGCATCGGCGAGATTTGCGGTGGCGGAGGTCACGGTGAACTTTCCGCCTGCGCCGGAAATTGCGTTCGTATTGATGTCATACATCGCCTCCACTCTCACCGGCGGCAGGATATAGACGCCGGGTGTTACGGCGCGAGCCAGATACGTGCGGCGCAGCTTGCGGCGGGCATCGAGCCGATGATGACCATGCGGTCGTCGCGCGCGTCGATGTGCTCGCCGTCGAACTGGGCGGACGCGTTCGATGGATCGTAGCTCACATCCGCCATTTTCGCGGAGGTCGCGAGCTGGGCATTTTCGATCTCCAGCCCGGCCGGCAGCATGTCCTCGATCGCCAGGCCCGCTTCGGGAACCAATGATCGAAGCGTGATCTCAACGAGCACCAGATCGCCGCTGCGCACGGTATTGCGGGGAATCTCATTTCCGTCCAGCGTCAGATATCGCCGGCGAATTGAGATTCCGTGCGATGCGTCCGCCGGCGGCAGCATCGGAACGCCCGTCTGCAGCCACGACACGTGCCCCACGGCCCCGGGCGCTCCGGTCAACTGCACGCTGTATTGTTCAATTGCCGGTTGTGTCGTTGGCGGCGCGACCATCGCCGGCGCGTCCCACGCCAGCGATGCTCCGCCGTCCGCTTCCGCAACCACGCGGTTCCCCAGCAGCAACCGGGCGCTCTCGTACGGCTCGCGTTTTTGCTCAATCCGCAGATATCGTGCGATTGCCATCACGGCAAACGCGTTGTCCTGCGTGCTCGCCCAGCGGCCCAGCGATCCCTCGTCCGCCAGTTGCTGCACCAGCGCGGGCAACGCCGCGTTGGTCGGCTGCACCATCGCCAGCGTGTTGATCAACACCGCCCGGTCGCGGATCGGCGAGCCGATGTTTCCATCCCGCTGCCGATGGGCGCGCGGAATCGGTAGCGCCTGCGGAATCATCCCGTCGGCAATGTCGCGCCGCCCGCTCAGCATCCATGCGCACGCGAGCATCAGCCGTGCATTCTCGCGCGTCGCACCATCGTCGAGATTGCCCGGCGGCTCGTGGTTCAGGCCCGACAATTCGCTGAGCCGATCGATTGCCGCACGCGGCGGTGTTCCCGCCAGCGCCAGCACATATGCGGCATACGCCTGCGCCTCCAGCTTCCCGGGGTCGTCCGTCGACTCATCGAGCATGTGCCGGACGTACGCGAGCGTATGAGCATAAAAATCGTCCGGCACGTCATAGCCGGCGGATCGCGCCTCGACGAGAAAGTTGGCGGCGTACACCGTTCCCCACGGCCAGGTGGTCGTCTCTCCAGGCCACATCGCAAGGCCCCCCTCGGGAGTCTGCATCTCGATGAGATGCATGATGCCGGTGCCGATGGTCTGCTTCATTCGCTCGGGGTCGAACCGCGCCGGATCGAGTTGTTTGCCGATATCGCCCAGAGCGATCAGCGGAAAGAGCGCGCTGGTGGTCTGCTCGACGCACCCGTACGGGTAGCGGTCCAGATAGTCCAGCCCCTGCGGCAGGCGCAGCGTCGGCCACGGAGTCACCCGCACGTTCATCGCTTCCGTGCCGGGAAGCAGCGGCACAAGGTTGTTGAGAACGGTCGGCTGCGTTGTTGAAGCGGCCGCATATCCGCCAAACTGCAGCGTCGGACTTGGCGGGCGCACCGGCAGCTCGATGTTCTCTTCAAACGTCTCGTCATTCATGCTCGCGGTCAGTCGCACCATCGCGACTCCGGCGGCTTCTCCCGCACAGACGGGAAGATCGATCTGGGTCTGCCCGTTTCCGCTGAGCATCACCGGCGGCAGATCGATCGCCGGCTGTTTCGCGATGCCGAAGCTCAGCAGATTCGTCGCCGCGCTTCGTTGGGAAAGTTGCACGCTGACTCGCGCCGGCCCGCGCGTCGGCGTGTTATTGAAAAGAACAACGGGCACGGTAAATCGATCTCCCGGCGCTGCAAATCGAGGCCAGCTCGTTTGCGCCAGAATCGGCGAGCGCACCGTGACCGGCGCTTCCGCGGAACCCGCCGAACGATTCACGTATGCAATTGCCATCACGCGCAGCCGCCCTTGAAACTGCGGCACGGGGAAGCTGACGTGCGCGGTTCCGTCGGCGCCGCTGTGTGCTTCCTGCCACGCCAGCGACACCGGCACAAAGCGTCGCGCCACCACCGGCGAGGAATGGCGCGCATCCGTGGCTTCACCCCTGTCTCCCCCGGCCGCGCTGGTTTTGTCCGGCCGGGCGACTTCGGGCATCAGCAGCGAATAGACGTCGCCGCTGGTAACTCCCAGGGCGCGATCACCCTGAAAGTAGTGAAGCGGGTCGGGCGTCGTGAAATTCGTGAGCTGGCAGATTCCCTCATCCACCGCCGCCACGGTCACCGCCGCATTCGCGACCGGTTGCCCGTTCTCGTCCGTCACTTTCAGCGCAACATCCAGGCTCCGCTCCGGCCGCATTTCCGCCGGTGCGCTGATCGCGACATGGAGTTGCCGATCGGCCGGATCGACGCGCAGCCGCGTCACGCCGAAGGCGCGATGCGTCCGCCATTTTGCCTGCGGATCGATCGGCCGCACGACGCTGGCCGAAATGAACGCGTTGGGCCGCATCGCATCGGTGACTTCGACGGGAACGATCACGTGCGACGCCTGCATGTCGAGCACGGTCGTCTTCACGACCGTGTCTGTTTCCACCGTGAGCAGCAGTCGTCCCGCGAAGGGACTGGAGACCAAGATGTTTGCGGTCTCGCCGATTCGCTTCGCTGTGGCTAAGCCCTTCGCGGGGTTGGCTGCATCCGTCCCGTCAACGAGCTGCACATCGACGTGCTCCGGATTCGCCCGGTCGACATTGTCATCCCACGGCGATCCATCCTCCGCCGACAACTCCAACGTCGTGCTCGCGCCGCTCTGCGCATCGCGAAGTGTCACAACGTATTCCCCGTCGGCGGGCATCACCGGCGCCCAATCCCCATACCCGCCAGCCAGGCGGATCGATTCGCTTTTGAGTTGCTCCAGCACGCGCGTTGAGTTGTAGTGATATCGTCCGTCCTCAAAACTCAGCACGGTGTTCCACGTCGCGCGAGAAAGGGAGCATTGCAGCGATGCGGAAGTTTCCTTCGCCATCGCGCCGTCGGGCCTCACCATGCAAATCTGCAGGCCGCACGGTTCGCCCGGCCGAGGCATCGCCGGATCGCTCCGGCGAACGCCGATGTACGCCGGGAGCGCATCGATCTCGATCTGCCGGACCGCAGTCACCGCGCGACCGCCTGCTTCGCGGACCGCTGCGCTGGCGATCAATCGCCAGGGGCCGGTGAACTGATGCACCGATGGTTCCGCCATCGTCCGCGGATCGACACCGATCGCTTTGGCCGGGTCGATTGCCCAATCGTAATGTCCGTTTTCATCGAGCGACGCATCGGGCATCGCGGCCTCCGCCTGCGCCGCGTTCCTGCCCGTCCGACCGCGACGCATCGGATGCGGCACGTCAATCGTCTCGGGGCTGCCGAAGGCCCAGCCCGTCCAGCGCGGCGGCGCAAACTCGGCCGGCTCGGCGTGCACCGTCAGATCGACCGGCAAATTCGCCGCGGGACGCCCGAAGAGATAATCGCCTTGCACCACCGCGTGCAGATCACCGTCCGTCGCGAATCTCGGCGCGGCGCTGTCGTCGGCCGGGGCCGTTGGCGCATGCTCGCCCGGCAGCGACAAGCGAACCTTCATCCGGTTCGGCACGAATTCCTCCACGCCGAAACTGGCCGAGCCGAATGATTTGTCCGCTGAGCCCGCGCTGTCGGCAAGGCCGATCGAGGCGGACCAGCTTCCGGTGACCAGGTCGCTGGGGAGCGGCATGTCAATCGCAGCCGCGCCGTCGGAATCGAGCATCACGGTTTTATTGATCCAGTTGCGATGATCCGGCCGGCGGAATTGCCACCGCACGGGGAACGCGCCGGTCGGCGCCGCGCCGTCGGGTCCGCGGACGATCGCGCAGGTAAACGATTTCGCCCGGCCGGTACACTCCGCGATCGGTGTAGACGAACGCTTCGTAGCCGCCGCGCAGATACGCACGGCCGCCGGTGTCGCTGCCACCCAGCTCCCATGACGACCGCCGCAGATCGAGCCAGGTCAGGCTCGTCGGCTCCCTCGCGGCGAGCTGCGCGGTCGGCGTTGCAGGCCCCAGCGGCTCCACTTTGACGGGCGGGAGCTGATCGGCCAGCACGACTTCCGCTGATTCGCCGCTGGCCGGCTGGACGGGTTGCACCGTGGCAATTCCGTCGGTGCCGGTAGTCGCTTCGCCCAGGAGCTGGTTCTTATCGGAGTAGACGCGAGCGCGCACGCCCGCCATCGGCTCGGCGGATCGCAGTGAAACAGCCCACACCATGATCGCGGTTCGCGTCCGCTTGGCGGTCAGACCGATGTCGGAAAGTGTGATCAGCGACGACGCGCTCGCGCCATACCGCTCATTCTCGCCAGCGCTGTCATTGTCGGCATCCGTCGCCTGGGCGTTGGTCTCGACGCTGACCTGGTAGACGCCGTCGCGAGCTTCCCCGGCCGGAAGCAATTCGTCGATCGCGATCGGCACATCGTGCTGCACGTTCTTCTGGGCCGGCAGGTGAATCGTTCGTTCCGCCAGCGGCCGGCTGAACGAATTGATGCTGCTCCAGCTCCGCCGCGAATCGGCGTTGCGCCACGCGACGAGGTTGTCGTCATACACGCGCGTCACGGAGACATGCACCTGGCCGACATTCATCGTGTGCGCCAGCAGCGTGCGATTTCCTTTGGTCGAGAGATACCCTTCGTCGTTGTCGAACCAGATGCCGCGCCCGCGATCGCCGACAAACGCGGCCAGACGCGCCGGCCGGGGATAGCGCGAAGCGTTCGCGCCGGCAGGTGCTGCTGCCAGGATCACCGTGTAGCGCGTCTCCGGCTTGAAATCCCCCGTCAGCGCGATCTGCGAGCCCCAGGAAGACGCACACGTGTAGGCGATCGGCGGGTCGATCGACAGAATCTCCTTCACCGTCGCGACGTCGATGTCGTTGTTGAATCGCAGCCGCAGCTCCGGCTGCCCGCGCCGGCGCGATGACCTCGACGCCCGTCGCGCACATCCGCCGGCCGAGACTGACGCAGACGGTCTGATCCTCGGCGATGCCCATCGGCCCGCTGACCCCGGCAAGGCCGCCCGACAGGTGCACCTGGATCTGCGTCTCCGAACCGTCGCCGCGCTTGTCGTTTTCCGCCGCGGCCGCGATCGAATCGGTGCGCACGCGAACGATTTTATCAGCCGCCTGCCCGGCCAGTTCGCAATGAATCTGCTTGCCGTCAGGGTCTGTCACGCGCAGATGCTGCAGCGCGTCGCCCGGCGCGACGCGATCGTTGAACTGCAGCTCCAGGACATATCGATCGTCCTCCGCGGCCTCCGCCTGCCGTGCCCCCTCCAATTGGAGCGGCGTGCTGCAAACCGTGTTCACGCACGGCTGCGGCAGGCTGGCGCCGGTGGCGCTGCGCAACAGGGCCGTTGCCAGCGTAAACGTCACGCGCGTCGCCCGCGGCAGATCGCCGTCGGGCGTAAAGCAGAGCGTCCGCGGATCGTTCCATTCCCAGTGCCCCGCCACCGCGGGCGCGACCGTCCCCGGCTCAGCGTGATAGACCGATGTCGGGATCACGTCCGCGCTGAAATGCCAGCGAAACTGTTCCCGCGGCCCGACGACCGACCCGTCGCCCGGCTCGAACGCATCCACGCGCAGCGTCCCCCGATGCCGCCAGGCAAAGAGGCGGTCATACCCCGCCCACGCCCCAACATTCAAAATGGAAAAGCAAAGAACTGCAATCCAGAAACGCCGGCTTGCCGCCCGCGCTGATGTGTCATTCGACATGGCCAGTCCTCCATGACTCGGCGATGAACGCGATGAAATTTCGTGCGGCGCGCAGCCTAACGAACCCAACTGCCCGATTCAATGCGCACGTTTTGCCGGTAGCAGGATGTTTGGAGGAGATTGAAATCTCTGCGTGACTACACCGACCTTCTGGTCGCTCGCTTTCTTTCGCGCATGCCCCGATCCGGCCTGATTTTTGCCACAGCCTGCGGCAAAAGTGCTTCAGGCGCCAAAACTGCCACAGCCTGTGGCAAAAATGGAATCGTCAGCGGACTCGCGGCAGTGGTTCGCGCTTGGCAATCCACTGGGCGGGAGGCCCGCCTTCCTGTGCTGCTGAGATGATTCCGCCGACGATGGCGTCTGATGCGAAGATGGAGTTAAAGCGATGGAAAAGAAGCATTCGCCGAAGGCGTCTCCGACAGATAAGCCGTCGAGCGAGCGCAAAGCCGCGTTCACGCGATTCCGATCCGGCATGGGTTCGATTGTAACTCGTGTGTGATTGCGACGCATCGACGACGCGATTGCCTGCGGCGTCTGGGTGTGCCCTCTGCTATAGTGTCACAAGTGTCACACAATAGGAGTTAGCAATGGCCGAGATCGACATGGATTCGAACGAAGCAGACGTGACAGAGTCGGCCGTGCAGGCTCTAAATATCGCTACGCGCCGCGCCATCCATTCGGGTCTGCCGATTCTGGTTGTGATCGACAGCACGCTGGTCCGCCTCGACCTATCCGGCATGACAGTGGTTCGAAAGCTCCCGCCGCGCCGGAAGGTCGCCACGCGCCTCAAACGAGCATCAAAGTGAATCCTCCGCGGCTTCGAATGTTCGCTGGTCCGAATGGATCAGGAAAAACGACGGTGAAAAATGGACTCAACCGAACCCCGGAATGGTTTGGCATTTACATTAATCCGGACGATTTGGAAACAACCATTCGCGAAACCGGCGTGCTGTCGTTGAAACCCTTCGAACTGCGTACGACGACGGAAGAAATCCGAAGCCATTTTACCTCGTCCTCGTTCCTTCAGCGCAAGCAACTCGACTCGGCCGCCCACGCGATTGAGATTCGATCCGATACGCTCGAGTTCGGACCTCTGCAAATAAATTCCTATTACGCCTCGGTGCTTGCGGACTTCCTTCGGCAAAAAGCAATGGCAGCGTCAAGATCGTTTTCGTTTGAGACGGTGATGTCGGCTCGCGACAAGGTCGATCTTCTTTCAAATGCCAAAGTCCGCGGATTCCGCACTTACCTCTACTACGTCGCGACCGAAGATCCCGCCATCAATGTTCAGCGCGTCAAGAATCGTGTTTCGGGAGGAGGGCACGACGTACCCGAGGATAAAATCGTCTCGCGGTACCATCGATCGCTGGCGCTGCTGCGCGATTCTATCCGCTTCGCCGATCGGGCGTTCCTATTCGACACCAGCGGAGAAGAATCCTGGTACTTTGCGGAAATCACGGACGGGACACGGATCGAGCTGAAGTCGGATGAGGTCCCAAATTGGTTCCAGCCGATTTGGGATCAGTTTTGACGATGATGTAATCGGAAAGATGCACGCACTACCGCGACCGGCGTGCATCGCTCACTCCGGCACATCCGCGATGCTCTTCGGCTCTGCCGCGGGTTGTGCGGTCGTTCATCATTCTTGTGGACGCACAAAAAATTTCGGCGAATGGAAATGGACGAAAGCGCCGAGTTCACTGGAACCAAATGCTCCAGCCGGTCAGCGCGCTGAGCGACGCGGGTTTGATGTCGCCGATGCGTTGGCCGAGCGACTGGAGCCGCCGGCAATACATGTCGTAGGCGTCTTCCCGCACAGGGTGAACCCGGCAGGGCTTCAATTGCCCCAGCCGCCGGCAATATGCGTATTGGGGATTTTCGCAGAGCAACTCGTCGAGCACCAAGTCCAGCGGTGACGCAGGGGCGGCGCACGCGAGATACAGAGTGTAGCGGCAATCGTTCCCATCCTCTTCAGGGGCGAGCAGCATGAAGGGAGCTCGCACCGGCAGGCGCTGCATCACGGTCGCGACGAAGCCGTCGGTCAATTTCTCTCCCCGCAGATCGGAGACGAGCGCGGCCTTGCCGATGAAGCGAATCGACGGTGTTCGCCCGACGAATCCGTCTACGCGAACCATGTCGTTGAGACGGTAGCGATAGAGTCCGCCGCCGGTGGTGAGCAGGAGCGTGAAGGTTTGGCCGATCCGCAGATCGCACGGCAGGAACAGACGTCCGCGATCGTCGAGAAATTCGAAATAGTGGGACCGAATCGCCAACGGATGATGGCCCGCAAACGGAATGGAAACAAATCCCTCTGTGGCGAGAAGTCCCTTTGGCTGCAGCACGACGCCGGGAAACAGCGCGCCGAGGTTGGCAGCCGCCGCCGAGGCATTCGCGTCCGCCCAGCAACTGATGGCGGCGAGATTGGGCCAGATCTCCGCGACCCCGTTCGCCCGGGCGATCTGGTTCGCGCGGCGCCGATCCGGCCGAGAGACCGCGAACGGTACGATGTGCGGTGGAATCTCATTGGCAACCTCGCAGGTGCCGTTCCTCACATCGGCAATCAATTCCGCACGGCGCGCGTGCATCTCGTCGAGCAGCAGGCCGAGAAATGAAGGATGCCAGACCGATATCAGACTCAGATCGCGGCGGCGCAAAAGGGACAGGAGCGTGAGGTATCGCAGCGCGGATATCGATGCGACCTCGCGAAACGCGCCGGGGACGGCCAGCGTGGCGTCGATCAACCGTCGGCGCCAGCCGCCCAGATAGGCCGAGTCGTCATCGAATCCGATCGGGATCTTTGAAGTCTCCCGGGCAACAGGAGCCGCCGGCGTCACCGACCAGTAGGCGCTGCCCCGCATTGCCTTGGGATGCCGCAGATGCAGATCGTAAATCCAGGGCGCGATCGCGCAGTTGAGCTCCCGCTGCAGGGCATCGTTGTACGGAATCAGCTTTCGGGCGGCGGCAGAGCCGCTGGTGGGAACAAGGCGTCGCACTTCGCCGGGCGCCAGCACGTTTTTTTCGCCGCGGGCGATGCGCTCGATCCAGGGGGACATCTGGTCGTAATCGCGCGGCTGCACGTTTTGGGCAAATTGCTCCGGCGTGCGAATCTGCGAAAATCCATGTTCCCTGCCGAACTCGCTGTTGGCGCCGTCGCGCAGAATCCGTCGCAACACCTGCCCTGCCGCGGCGCCCGGATCATTGAGCGCACGCGTGAATGCCCCGTAGGCAGGAGCGCTGGCGAGCAACCAGGCGGCATTGGCGAGTTGCGTCTTCACCATATCGGAACTGCTGATGCCATCCGGCGGCCGGCGCTGGTGAGATTGCCGGGGGACAGCTCGGTCAGGCAGACGAGTTCGTCGCCGTTCGCGTGCGCGGGATTGCGGGCGGCAAAAAATGCGATGTGCGGATCAGCGGAGCGACTGACCGGAATCTCGGCCAGCCCGTCGCGCAACGGCTGCGGATGGGCGAATCGCACCACGCCGGCGGCGCGGTCCCAGCACGGTCCGAAGCGCTCGGCGGAAAGATGATCGATGAGCGCTTGAGTTGCCGGTGGCGTCGGCGCGTCGAAGCGGGGATAGAACTCTTCCCAGAACAGGGGCAGATGCCGGTAGGTGCGGAAACCGGACGTCAGAAGCAGCCAGAAGAAGCGACCGCTGGGATAGAGCGGCCGCAGCGCCGCCACCGATTCGATCCACCCGCGCGCCAGTGCCGAACTGTTCCAGGCCTCGCGTGCCACGACGGTGTCGCCGGAATAGATGACCGCCAGCGGCTCGCCTTCAAATTCGGTCTGATACGCCAGGATCGTGGAGAATCCGACGATCCGGCCGCCCCGTTCGATCAGGATCACCCAATTCTTTTCCCGCAGATCGCCAAGGAATTGTCGCTGCGACACGCCGCGGAAATAGGCGTCGAGCAGACCATGCATTTCCGCCAGTTCGTCCGGCGCGAGCGCGGCGCGCGGCATCAACCGGTGCGTGGTGGCGATGGTCTGAGTCATAGGAGCGCAGCTTCCGGCGCCACGATACCGTCGGCGACGGCTTCGGCGCATTGGGCGCCGTCTTCCCAATAAACGAGATAGATCCGGCTCGAATACTCGCGTCCTTTGAAATGCCTGCGAACAACGCCAAGCCGCGGGTCGCGGGCGTCAAATCCGACCGTCAGATATTCAATGCCGCGCTGGCTCGCGGCAGTCTCGAGCGACCGGAGGGCAGCCGGCAGCGAGTCGGGCGTTGCCGCGATATGCGACGCAAACGCGAGCGGAATCGTCTTGCCGACCGCAGGGAGCCGCGGCGTTCGCAGAAGGCGCGCACCGAAATTAACGAGCGGACGCATCCGTCGCAGCATCGGCGGGTAGCCGCGGACAACGGTTTGCCGGACGGCGCGCTGATCCCAGACCGCGGCGCACCAGGCAAGGTGATCGTCGCGATCGCGGGCCAGGCGAAAATCGGCCGCCTGTAATGCGCTGCATCGCTTGAGCTTCTCGACACTCCATACCGGGGCAAATTGAAGCTGTTCATTCTGCCGATTGAGCAGATCGGTGATGAGCGGCAAATCCGATTCTGCGGCGGCGCACCCGCTCGCGGCGCCGTCGGCCTCGCGCAGTTGCGGACGCACGCGAAGGACAACCGTGACAAAATCCGCGATCCTGCGGTAGGTCGGCATCCACGGGAGATTGCGCTCGAAAAATCGGATCGCGCGTGCATTGGCAGAAAAGATGCTGGTCAGATAGACGGCGGGTTCGCCAGCGCGCCGGTGAAGATCATGGAACACCTGATACCCTTGCCGCAGGATGGACGGCCGGCTTCGGCAGGCGCGATCCAGACGCAGTCCGCTGAGATATCCAACCCGTGCCGCAACGCCGTTGAGAAACCGGGAACTGACGCCGATCGTGCCGGCACAAACGACGCGCCCATCCTCGATCGCCACGATGGTTTGATGTTCCGAGCCGTCCATCGCGGCTCCGGCGAAGTAATTCGGCTCCCGCTCCATCGAGAGCGAAATCCCGGCCGGCATCGGGTTCTCTCGAAGCAGACGGCGGAGCTGCTCGTCATCTGCTGCGCAGGCGCCCGGAAGACCGCAACGCCATCGATCGCTCGAGGCTTTGTCTCCATGACAGTCATGAATCCCTCAGTCCTCCGCAAAGTGTCCCATCGCATCAATTTGCCGACAGGAACGGCCCTTTCCAGGCTTCATCTCCAAGGGGATATTCGTCGCGCATGCTCACGTCGGATCGATGCATTGCGTTAATGAGATAGAAGTTTTTCCACATGAACGCATCGTCCCGGTTCACCGCGTCGAAGCCGCGTCGGACGATGCTCGGCCAGGAATAAAACGCCCGGCGAGCGAGCAGGCAATATCGCTGAAGATCCGCCGCGCTCATCGACGCGGGCGTGAAGGGAATATTGTTGTAGCGATACCGGTCATCCAGCCACCAACTGGGGTATCGCAGCCGGCCCTCCGATTCCAGGCGCGCATACAGCGGGGTTCCGGGAAACGGCGTGAGGTGATTGAACGCGGCAATGTAAAGGGCATGCTCTTGCGCGAAATCGACCGTCTCGGTGAAACTGTCGCGGGTGTCGCGGTCGTATCCGAAGATGAACGTGCCATAGACGCGCAACCGGTGACGGCGGAGGTTGGCAAGCGCCTTGGCGAATCCGCCGCGCATCGTGTTGAACGACTTGTTCATCTCCTTTAAATTCGCGGGGTTCAGGCTTTCGAATCCGATCAGCACGCCCATGCAGCCGCTGCGCACCAGCAGGTCGAGAAATTCCTCGTCGTGGGCGGCGTTAATGCTCGCCTGACTCACCCAGCGTATCTTCAGCGGGATCAGTGCGCGGAAGAAATCCTTCGCCTGCCGCATGTTGGACGTGATGTTGTCGTCGACGAAGAAGAAGAGCCGGCGGTAGTGCCGCACCTCCGCCACTTCGCGCAGGATGTCGTCGATCGGCCGGCGCGTCTGCGTCGCGCCGAAGACGGTTTGCACCGCGCAGAACTCGCACTTGAAATGACACCCGCGGCCCGCCTCCACCAGCCCGATCGGCAGATATCGCTTCCCGCGGAAGATCGCGCGGTCGGGCTTCATGCCCGCGAGGGACGGGCGGCCGCTCTGGCGGTAGATCTTTTCCAGCCGACCGTGGCGCGCGTCGTCGATGATGCGCGGCCAGATCGCCTCGGCCTCCCCGACAACCACGGATTCCGCGTGGCGGCTGACTTCGTCCGGCAGCAGCGACGCATGGAAGCCGCCCATCACCACCGGCACGCCGCGCCGGCGATATTCGCTGGCGATCTGATACGCGCGCTTTGCGGTGTATGTTTCAACGCTCATCGCCACGAGATCCGCCGGTTCGTCGAATGGGATCAATTCGAGCCGATCGTCGTAAAACGTCACGTCCACGTCGCGCGGCGTCAGTCCCGCGATCGCGGCGGCGGGCAGGGGCTCCATCTGCCAGGTGCGGATGTATTTGCGGTCTCCCGCATGACGTCCGATGCACGGATGAATAATCGTCAGTTTCACGCCGGCCTCTCTTGCACCGTCGGTAGCCCCGCGACAAACGGGGCGCGGCCGCGCCGTGGCGATCTGCCGATGATCCAGTCGCAGTTATAGAAACGGCTCAGATGATTCGCGTAAAAGCGGTAGCCCAGATTTGTCGCCAGGCGCACCGACCACGGCGCGGGCGAGTGCGCGAGACGTTTGAGAATCGACCGTGCGCTGTAAGCGTGTTTCCACGCGGCTTCGGTGCCGTCCTGCAACTCCTGAACGCTCATTTGCTTCGGCTGAAAAACGACATGTTGCCCGTCGTACAGTTCCCAGTTTCTCGTGAGGATGCGTCCCTCGCTGACGAGGCGCCGATAGAGCTCGGTGTTGGGGAAGGGCGTGACGATCGCAAATCGGGGCAGATCGATGCGCACGTCGACGGCAAACTGCGAGGTCTTGAGGAAGACATCCGGATCGTCGCCATCGAGTCCGAAGACGAAGCATCCCTGCAGCGCGATCCCGCGATCGTGCAGCCGTCGAACGACTTCGGCATACCGCTGGGGCGAGTTGAAACCCTTTCGACTGGCGCGGAGATTCTCCGGCGAAATCGACTCCAGCCCCATCAGCAACCCGCGGCACCCGCTTCGCGCAGCCAGATCCAGCAGCGGCCGATCTTCGGTCAATAGCACCGTCGACAGGCCGTACCATTGCACGCCCAGCGGCACCAGTGCAGTAAACAGCCGCACGGCATATTCGCGATCCGCGATGAGATTCAGATCCACGAAGATCAGCTTCCTCGCTCTCTCGGCGCGGATGTCGCGCACCACGTCCTCCACCGGCTTCTGCAACGGTTTGCGTCCCCACGCGGACGGAACCACGCAGAAATCGCAGTTGTGAACGCAGCCGCGCGTTGCTTCGAAGACGTCGCTGGTGAGGTATCGCCAGCGCGGCAGAAGATCGCGACGCGCAAAAGGACGATCGGCCAGATCGAGCCCCGGCGACTGGTCGTAACGCGGTCGCAATGCACCGGCAGCGAAATCGCGAAGCAGTTGGGGCCAACTGTCTTCGGCGTAGCCGACGACGACCGCGTCGGCGTGCGGCTGGGCATCTTCGGGAATGAGCGTGACATGCGGGCCGCCCAGCACGACGGCAATGCCTGCCGCGCGGAACCGATCGCTCAGCTCGTAAGCGCGCGGCGCGGTGCCGGTGATCACCGTCAGTCCGACCAGGTCCGCGTCTATTTGGTCGGGGACGTCGGCGATTCCCTCGTCGATCAGCGTCAGCTCGATCGGCAGTTCCGGCGGAAGCAGCGCGGCCAGCGTCGTCAGCGTCAGCGGCTGATAGCGGAGCGATTGCTTGAAAAGTCCGCCGCGATGGCGGTAGAGCGGTCCCTTGGGAGAAATTAAAACAACGCGAAGCTTCTTCGAATGCGATGACATGGGCGAACGAACCCCAATCTGCCGGGGACCTGCCATTTTTCGCTACCGCCAGGTGCGATCCCAAGCGTACCATATTGGTCGATCCAAAGGAGAATGGTTTTCGAATGATTCGCAATTCCGCCGCGGCAAACCATCGGATCCCCACCGCTTTCAATGCGCTCATCATCGCTGCGCAGCTGGTCGCGCTGGCGGTCTGTTTCACTGCCGCCAAACGACTCCACGGCTTCTGGCCCGTCGCGGGGCTGGCCGTTGGATTTGCCATCCTGATGAACTCCGTTTATTCGATCATCCACGAAGCCGAGCACGCCATGCTCTTCCCGGATCGAAGGGTCAACGAGGCAGCGGGCATCCTCATGGCGTTGTTCTTCCCCGCCCCGTTCCATCTCCTGCGCCAGGGGCACATCGGACATCACCTTCGCAACCGCTCCGATGACGAGGCGTTCGATCTCTACTTCGAGGGAGACAATCCGGTCTGGAGGTGGATGGCCTGGATCGGGATTCTCACCGGCCTGTATTATCTGCTGGTCGTGGTGAGCAATGTCGTTGCGGCCGCATTTCCGTTTCTGCTCGACCGCCGGCATTTCAAAGTGGAACGCCACGTGAAGTTCGACCGGCCTGGCGCGGCGTTTCTCGAATCGTTCAACCCGGCGCATCTGCGGTGGATCAGATGCGAAGGGATTGCCGCCATCGTGCTGCACGCGTGCATTCTCCTGCTCCTCCGCGTGCCGCTGCTGAATGATCTGGCACTGTATGGAGCGTTCGGTTTTTCGTGGTCGGCGATGCAATATGTGCATCATTATGCCACCGAGCGGCACGTCACCCGCGGCGCGCGCAACTTGAAACTGTTCGCACCGATCGACGCGATCTGGCTGAATCACAACTGGCATCGCGTGCATCACGAACATCCCACCGTCCCCTGGGTGCATCTCCCGCGAATAGGGACCGAAGCAGTTGAGCCGCGCGGCTTTTTGCCATTGGCCTACCTTCGCATGTGGCACGGCCCGCGGCGCACCGATCAGCGGGTCGAGAACAAGTATGCCGGCCGGGTCATTCAATAGGCCGAGCTGGCGTTCCTTTGCCCGCAGTGCGGCGCTGCGCCTTCGGTTGCACTGGAGGCTCAAGGCGGGGTTACAGATCGCCGCGGGAGTCCTGTTTTGTTCAGCCTACTTCCTGATCGGGTTCCATCCGCTGATGCCGGAGCATCGGCTGCCGCTCACCGCGCTCGACAGGGCAATCGGATTTCATCCCTATACTTGGATCTGGGTCTATCAGTCGCTGTATATCCCGATCAATCTGATTCCCTGGCTCGCGGATCGCCGTGAAGATTTGCGGCGGTATGCCATCGGATTGGTCTTGCTGTCGGCTGTCAGTTTCGCGATCTTCATCCTCTATCCAATCCGCGCGCCTCGCCCCCCGATGCCGGATGCACACGGCATGTGCTGGCTGCTGATCCAGTACGATGCCACGCTCAATTCTTTTCCGTCTTTGCACGTAGGTTTGCTGGTGTACACCCTCGCTTTCGGCTGGCGGAGCTTTCGCGGACAACTGCCGCGCGCCTGCGCCGCGTTGTGCATCATCTGGGGCGCGGCAATTTGCTATGCCACGCTGGCTACCAAGGAGCACTATGCCGTCGACACGCTTGGCGGTGCTGTGCTTGGGCTGGCAGCGCATGCGCTGGCATGGCGGAAAAGCGCCCCAAACATCGCTGGAGTGTCGGCCGCCGCCTCTGCGCCGGACGCGACTGCTATGTCATTGCAACGACCCCGGACTGAGACACGATCGTCGCCAGGCGCTTCCTGATCCAGGCGGGACGGAGATAGTGATCCGCGCCCCACGCTGGATAGATTTGGCCCGGCAGGCTCTCGCAATCCGCCAGGAGAATTCCGCCGCCGTCGTTGGGGCCCAGCGGCGCGAGCCGCGCGTGCCCGCGGCGGGCCCAGTTGTCGCTGAGATGCCCGATCAGCGGAAAGCCCAGCACATGCACTGCTGTGAGATGGGCCGGCAGCGTCAGTGGCATGGACAGCGGCGCCCCCGGCTCGCGCCGCAGCTCGCGAACAGCGGCAAACGACTGGCGGCGCAGCGCGAGCAGCGATCGCACGCCCCAATAGTTTAGCGGGTGCGATTGCAGCCAACCGACAAGCGCCGTTCCGGTGACGATTCCGCTGAGATTCAACCACATCCTCACCTTCACAAGCGCGTCCGCGAGATCGGGTCGGGCCAGCGCCGTGCGCACGTCCGAGCCTCCCTTGCTCAGGGAAATCAGAATCACCGGGCCAGACGAAAGCCGGCGCAGCAGTGCCGCCAGCGCCTCGGCGTTTTCGGCCATGGTTGCCATGCTCGCAACCTCTACACGCTCGACCGGCCAACCCAGGTCGCCGGCAATCGATCGCACCATCTCTCCGTCGGCTCCGGTCCGCGGGTATTGCCGGTAAAAGGCGCCCGGCATGATCACGATCCGCGGCGTGTCACCGGACGGGGTGCGCGAATGAGATGATTCCACCGCATCGGCAAACGCCGCATGCCGCGAATGCACGCGGACTCGCAAGTATTGCACTGCAGTGGCGAAGTCGATGCCCAGGGAGCCCACCAGCTCGCGCCAGGCCGATGGCCCCGGCGTCTGGCTTTGCAGACACATTGGATGCACGCCAGCGCGGTCGAGAAGCGACTGTTCGGCCTCGTCGCTGTCCGGACTGCGGATCATTGGGGAACAATCGCTTTGCGCCGCGCGGAAAGCCGGCCCAGCACGATGCCGATCAGCGCGCCGACAACCGCGGCGATGATGCCTGCCCACGTCGCCGATTTCTTCGCGACCATGCCAAGGATCGGATTTTCAAACGCGTTGACCGATGCGTGAAAACTCACCACTTTCCACGCGTCGCCGCGCCGCGCGATCGTGGCCGTGAACAGGCTGTTGAGAGCGAAGTGATCGCCATCTTTCAATTCGTATTTGTCGTGAAGATTTCCCCAGGAGACGGCCCAGTCGCCGTAAACGTGCCGGTCGGTCACGGTTGGATCGGACGTGAAATTCACCACCACCGGATTAGGCCCCGCGATCATCCGGTTGTAGTAGTCCCGAACCGCGCCCGGTCCGCGGCAGACTTCTCCGTTTTGCCACGTGACGATCACATCGGGATCGAGGTTGGACAGCAGCCGATCGATGTCGCGCTTGTTGAAGCTGTCGATCAGCTCGCCGCGGAGCGCCGCGATCGCCTTGAGCGGATCGGGCTCAGTGATGCCCTGCGTCGTCTGAGCCCGCAGCGGAATCGCACACAGCATCACAAGCAACAGGGGCCATCGAGTGCGGTCACGAATGACAGACATGAGAACCTCCCGGGCAGAATTGAGATGGATCAGGTTGGACGGCGCATATGGATTCGAGCCACGCCATGTACGCCGCCAAACCGCGATCAGCTTCGATGACCGTCGCGGGATTGTACCGTACGCCGTCGCTTCTCACTGCGTCTTCCATCAGGAACGCATGAATAAATTGGCGTCGCAGCCACGCGTCGAGCGGGTCGATGATCGCGCGAGCCACCGCTCCGCTGCTTCTCTGGACCCAGACGATGGTGCGCATCGTTGCGCTGTGATCGTCGATTGGAGCAACGCTGACCAACCCGTAGGTGGTGGTCCGCTGGAAGCTGGCCTCCACGAAAATCAGCGTGCCGCCCCAGATCGTGACGGTCATTCGTACGCGCGGCCCGGACACTCGCCGGGTGATGCGGTCGCGCAGCGACTTGCCGGCGACCGCGTAGTTGGCGGTGATGCGCTGCGCAACGGCGCCGGCGACTCCACCACCGGCGTGTCCAGAAGTGTCCGGTCGTGCGCCACCCGAAAATGCTGCTGGTCAAACGCATTCGCCCCCACCATGTACCATGGCGCTTTGATCTTCAGATCGAACGGATCGGCCGCCAGCAGCTCGTCCGAGGATTTGCCGGCAAAGAATGGCATCGGATGCCGCGCCACCGGCGCATTGAAGAAGAAGACGTGTCCCCCAACTTCTGCCGATGGAAACACCGCCTGCCGGGCCAGAGGCGGGATCGTTCCGCCGGCCGGCAGGCGCCGGCATGACCCATCGGCGGAATATTCCCAGGCGTGCAAAGGACAGCGCAACCCGCCGTCGATCACCATTCCGCTGGAAAGGTCCGCCCCCATATGCGAGCACCGGGCGTTTAGCACTGCCGCTTGCCCATCGGGCGCGCGAAAGGCCGCATAGCGCTCGCCGCCAAAATCCAGTCGCGCCGGTCCTGGCCGAAGATCGCTCGCCCGACAGAAGTAGTACCAGCCCCGCGGCACCGTCGGGAGCGAAACGCGAGGAGTCGGAGGATCGGATGGTTCCATGCGCGAATCACGATGGTACCGCCGCGGTGATGTGAATTCGCGTTGGAGCAGGCGTTTTGCCGCCCATGGAGCTTAAGCCTTCGCTTGCGCATGCGACGGGTGTTCCGCGATTGAGTTCCGCGACGACGCGAAGCGACTGACAGGCACCCTCGGCGATCATTACCCCGTTCTCAGTAAGCGTCGCATCGCGAGCCCAAAAATGTGTACTTTTCTCGTGTGAACGAAACTACCGCAGCGATCAACTGCAATGTGCCCGGCGCACAGGAGGCAGCGAGCGATTTGGGGGTAAAGCCAACGGATTGCTATCCCTTGGTCTTCGGTTCATGAAAATTAGAGCAGCGAAACATCGGGATTGAGCAGGCGGCTATCCAGGCTGCTGGCGACGGCGTCACCGTCGTTCCAGCGGACGACATAGATCCGGCTGGGGTACTCGGCGGGGCGGAATTGGTCGCGAACCGTGCCAAGGCGCGGATCGCGGGAATCGAAGCTGGTGTTCAGGAACGTGATCCCGCGGTCGAAGGCGGCAGAACGCAGGGACTGCAGAACGCACGTCAACAATTCCGGGCTGGTGGCGGCAACGTGAGAGGCAAAAGCGAGCGGAATCACGTGCCCGATTTCCTGCACGCCGGGGCGACGGAGCAGGCGGGCGGCGAGGTTGATGATCGGCCGAAAGCGCCGCAGGCGCGGGGAGTAGCCGCGGATCACGGTTTGACGGACGCAGCGCTGGTCCCAGAGGGCGCCGCAGGCGATGAGCGCGCCGTCGCTGTCGTAAATCAGGTGGAAGTCGGAAACGCTCAGGCCGGTGCAGGATTGAAGACTTTCCTCGGTCCACAAGGGGGCGAACTGATAGTTTGCGTTTTGCGCATTGAGAAAAGCAGCGATCGCGCCGAGGTCCTGAATTGTGCCAGTGCGCAGCGTTGTTCCGGGTGGCAGCGTGGCGCGGTGACGGCGAGCCTTGATCATCACCGCGACGAGATCGCCAAGCCGGGTGTAGGTCGGCATCTCCGGGAGGTTGCGTTCGAGGAACCGGATGGCCGGGAGGTTTTTCGCGAGGATGCTGGAGAGATAGACCACCGGCGGATCTGAATGGGCGCGGTGAAGCTCGCGGAAGAATCGATACGCGCGCAGCAGGATCGACGCATGACCGCGATGGGAGTTGTCGAGCCGCAGCCCGCCGAGGTAACCGACGCGATTCGCGCTGCCGTTGAGAAATCGCATACGGATGCTGGCCGAGCCGGTGCAGACGGCGCGGCCGTTCTCAAGCGACAGAATCGTCGTGCTCTCCGCGCCGTCGATTTTGGCGCCGGCAAAATAGTTTGGCTCCCTCTCCAGCGATATCTGGATCGGCCCGGGCATCGGGTTGTCGCGGAGGAGAGTGCGGATAAATTCGTCGTGCTCAGCGGTGGCCACGATGAATCGGCCGGGGCGTCTGCGCGGGATGGGCGCGGGGATTGAGGGCGCAACGCTTCGACTAATTCCGGAAACGGCGCGCCGGGCTTTGGAATGCCGGCGAGTAGATCGTTTTTCGCCGCTCCGCGTCGTGACTCAATCTCCGATGTTGCGGTTCCAGAACGCATGACAATCGTGACATCGGCGTGATTTGCAACGCGGATAACATCTGCGGATACATGGGCTCGGCGACTTTCCGGACCAGGGGAACAAGCCCCCATCAGAGCAGAAATGTCCAAGGCCCAATGGCCAACAAAGCCCCAAGGTCCAAAACCCAAGGCTGGTTCTCCCGTTGATCATTGCGATTTGGGATTTTGTTGGCCATTGGGCCTTGGAAATTTCTTGATCTCCCACATCTCTGTTCGGAGCAGTACCAGGGGAGGGGGAAGGAGCCATTGCCAGCGCTGACGATCTGTTGGCGGAAATTGCGCGGGTCCGTGCGTACGCGCTGTCGCGTCGTCGCTGGTCTCTTGTAGCCGGCGCGCCCGCCCGATACGCTGGATCGGCAGAAGGATCGACGATCGGGCGCAGGAAGATGGTGTCCAAGGCATCGCGTGCAAATCTCGACATCGCATAGGTTTATCTTCGTTCATATCTTCAAGACCGCCGGCACGAGTGTGCGATCGGCGCTCAATCCATATGTCGATCGGCGGGAGTATCTGCTGTGGAACTTCATCCGCCGCCGGCTCGGATTCCCGCCGCCGGACCCGTACCCGGGATTGTCGTCGCACGCGCATGCGGACGAGATTCGCGCGAAGCTTCCGTCGGAGATTTTCGACAGCTACTTCAAGTTTGCGTTCGTGCGCAATCCGTGGGATTTGCAGGTGTCGTTGTATCACTACATCATGCGCTGGCGAGCGCATCACGAGCATGCCGCGATCAGCAAGCTCGGCGGCTTCGAGGAATTTCTCCGCTACCGGGTCGATCATCCGACCTGGTCGCAGAAATGTTTCGTGGCGGACAAGGAGGGGAAGCAGATCATCGACTTCATTGGCCGGTTTGAGAACCTCGACGCCGATTTCCAGCACGTGTGCCGCAAGGTGGGGATCAATGTGAATCTGCCAAGGCTCAATCGCTCGAAGCACAAGGATTATCGCACCTATTACACGCAGCGCGGGCGCGAGCTGGTCGAACAGACCTGCAAGGACGACATCGAATATTTCGCGTACCGGTTCGATCCGGACGTGGCGATGACAACGGAACCGCGTCCCGACCGAAATGGCGAATGACAATCCATAGAGAACTTGCGGGGTGCGGCACAGAATGCGCCTCGCTCGATCGACGTGCGCGGGGGGCGAAGAGAGATTGCCACAAAAACACAAAAGACACAAAAAAAACGCGTGCGAATTTGCGGAGTTTTTTCTTGCCTCCTCGCATGTCGAGGTGATTAAGCCGTCTTGGAATTTCGCGTACGTCCCCTCCAAAAAAAATGACTTGGCAGGGGCCTACGCGATCCGCGCTTCGCGGTCTCCCTCGGTATCGCGTGCTTTGGCAACCAGCGAGAGCAGCGCGGCGCCGGTCACCACGCACTGACAGGCGGCGGAAATCATCATGCCGATAGCGGCGCCGGAGGCTTTGTAATGGGGGATGAGCAGGCAATCAGCCGCGAGTCCGACGATGGTTCCAGCCACCAGCGAGCGGAAAACACTTTTTTCGCCTTCCATGGCAATGACCCCCGAGGCGATTCCCGATGCGAGGAAACGCATCAGCAGGGCGGGAGCGATCGCGCGCAACACCGGGGCGACTTCGCCTGCCATCGGCCCAAAGAGAACGCGCGCGACGGGATTGGAAAAGAAGAAGAGCACGCCGGCCGATCCGACTCCCAGGGCCGCGAGGAGGAGCAAGCCTCGCAGCAGCCGGCTGCGGTTCAGCGCGGTGAGTCCGTCGGCAGCAATATAAGGATAAACGGCAAGATTGATCGATTGAGGAATGAAGCTCGCCGCGACGACGAGCTTCAGCGAGAGTTCATACGCGCCGGTTGCCGACAGGCTGGCGAGGAAGCCGAGGAGCATTGTTTCCATCCTGCCCTGCAGGAGTCCAAGCAATGACATGAAGACGAACGGCGCGCCTGCGCGGAGCATCTCGACCGGCGCAAAGCGCAGGTGCAGCGGGCCGTGGAAGCGGTGCGCGAGGTAAATGCCGGTTCCCAGCAGTAGGGCGCTGTGCGCGGTGCTGAGCACGATCAGCGTCTTGATCGAGGGATATCGGTAGATCGCCACGAGAAAAAGCGAAGTGAAGACCACCTCGGCGCCGGCCTCGATGGCGGCTTTGAGTCCGATGCGCTTGACTCCAATGAAGAAGCTCCCGAAGGAAAAAAAGGCGCTCTCCATCAGCGTGTAAAAGCCGACGCACGGCAGGAGCCAGCGCGGTCCGCTCACGAATTGCGCGACGATTGTGATGGAGAGCAGATAGACCGGCGCGCTCATGATGCGGAACGCCAGCAGGGGCGCCACGTTCATCATGGCGTCTTCGCGCGTTCCGGCGGCGATTCGCCGGAGGATCACCATCTCCAGGCTGAACCCGGCAATGAGCGTGAGCGTGTCGGCAATTGCCTCGTAGAACGAGAAGACGCCGATGTCCTGCCTGGAGAGATGGCGCGAGAGCACCATCATGAAGACCAGCCCGCAAATGCGGACGACCACTCCGCTGGCGAGCATGATGGCGGTGTCGCGCCGTACGGGCGAGAGACGGCGTTGCGCCCGTGAAGGGCGCGGAAGCGGGACCGTGGAAACAGCCGCGTCGAATGCCGCCTGCGAGATCTGCATGGAGCGTGCCCGCCGGATTATCGCGAGCGGATTTTCACCGCGACGTTATACAGCGTGGCGCCGACGTATCCCGTCATCCAGCCAAAAAGCCCGGCGTAGGCAAATCCGATGAGGCTTCCGACGAAGGTCACGCGATATCCGATGAAGACCTGCGCGAGCAGTGCCAGATGAGGCCCGACCACCGGGCCCCCCTTGAGGATGAGGACGTTGGTCATCAGGAAGATGAGAAGTCCGCCCAGCAGTCCGAAGACGGTGCCGAGGATTCCCGCGTTGAGGCGAATGACGCGGGTTCTGGCAAACCGATCCCAGTCTTCGCGTTCCCGATGCGCCGGGTTGATTGCTGAAGGATTAGACATATTCAAGCAGCCGTTTGAGTGAACGATGCTCCGCGCGACGCAGCACCAGAGCCCAGTGGAGGAAGAGGACGACGTTTCGCAACGCCGCCAGCGAATATCCACCGACGAATCCGACGGACAGCCCGTAGAGCAGGCCGATCAGGCTTCCGAGCGGGGTGACGGAATAGCCGGGGAAAAACTGCGCCAGCAGCGCCAGGTTCGGTCCGATCTTGTGACCGCCCTTGAGCACGAGAACCATCGTCACCAGCCACAGTCCGACTGCACAAATGATTCCGGCGGAAATGCCCATTGCCATGCTGTCGACCCGGGCGAAAACCGCGGCGAGCCGTTCTTCGATTGCCGGCGCCAGGCTCTGCTCCTCGTGATATTCCTTGTCGGCGTTCACGCTCCACAGCTCATGCGTATGGCCCAGGAGGAGATTGCGCACCGCATACATGCCGGTCAGCATCGAGTGATCCTGATTGTTGTAGCGGTGCAGGCCGTTGCGCCCGATGGTGCGGCAATTCTCCAGTCCGTCCATGAAGACGCGTACCGCCGCGAGGTAGGTCTGATAATCCGAATCGTAAACCGGATATGATTTGGGAACGCGGAAGACGCATCCGTCAATCACGTCGGCGCCCTGGGCGAGCCCGATTTTCTGCAACTCGGTGCGGGCGAGTTCGACCAATTCGGCATCCGACATCGTCCAGAGCTGATCCCCTTCGTTGCAGAAATATTCAAGACCCAGGCTCGTCTTCGACTGATCCGGAACCATTTCCGGGCTCCAGTTTTTGAAGTTTTGAATCCGTCCGACCTGCACGGACGGATCGTGGATGTAGATCCAGTTGTCGGGGAAAAGCTCCGCTTTATCGACAATGACGCAGACGGTGAGGAAGTCGCGATATTTCAGCTTGCTGGCCGCCTCCCGGACGTTGGCCGGGGCGGGGGGATCGAGCTTGCGGATGAATTCCGTGACCGGCATGCTCGTGATGAAGTGGTCGCCGCGGATGATTTCGCTGCGGCCGTTGGTATTGAGGACCACCGATTCGATGCTGTTGCCGGTCCGGCGGATCGCGGTCACATCGCTGTCGTGGCGGATTTTGCCGCCGCGCACCTCGACCTCGCGTCGCACCGCTTCCCACAGCATTCCCGGCCCCTGGCGCGGGTAGTCAAAGCTGTCGATCAGAGTCTTGATCGTGTTCTGGGGTCGAACGAACATGCTGAGCACCGCAGTCTTCAGCGACAGATCCTTGATGCGCTGCGCCGCCCACTCCGCTTTCAGCTCAGTGCAGGAGATGCCCCAGACTTTTTCGGTGTAGGTTTTGAAGAATGTCAGGAACAACCGCTTGCCAAAGCGATTGGTCACCCACTGCTCGAAGGTATCTTCCACTTTGCAGGGGAAGAGCTTCCAGCGGAGATAACTGGCGAAAATCAGAACGCTCTCGAAGATGCCAAGGCCCATCAGCGCGTTCAGCGGCTTGAGCGGGTAGCTGAAGAATTTGTCCTTGTAGAAGATGCGCGACAGACGGTCCCGGCGGAGCATGTCGGTGGACATGACTTCGCGCCACATCTGATCGACTTCGGGAGACTTGGTGAAAAAGCGATGGCCGCCCATGTCGAAACGGAAGCCCTTGTAAGTTTCCGTGCGGGCGATGCCGCCGACCAGTCGGGATTTTTCCAGCACGACCGGCGAGCGCCCATAGCGGGTTGCTTCATATGCCGCGGTCAGCCCGGCGGGGCCGGCGCCGATAATGACTAACGCGTCGTTCGACATTCTTCCTCGCGAAATGACTATTGCCACAACTGCATGCGTCAGGCACGCAATGATTCCTGCCACTGTGGATCGGTCAGAAGTCGTGGTGCCTCAACGCAAACAAGTGGAAATGATTTGAGAACTTGAAGCGTGGAAGTCAGCGCTGGCTGCACTCCCGTTTCGGTGGGCCCACTGTTGGGACTCGGGGAGAACGTTGGAGGGTGACGGCGATTTATCGGGCTTAGTGCGACGCAACCAATTCGTCGTACGCGGCGATGGAAGTTCAGGCTTGGCAGCGGCAAACCGACTTTAAAGACGTGGGCATCACGCTACGAGTCTCGGGCGCAGCGGGCGGGGCGCTCGAAAGCAGCGCGAATTATTGGGACGAGGCGTCGGCGGAATGGCAGGCGGACGGATGCGACACGCTTTGGCGCCGCCATAGCGACGCGGTCAACATCGCGTTTTTGTCGGCAAGACTCTCGCGGACGAAAGTGCCGACGATTCTGAAGACCGACATGTTCGACGAATCGTCCACCGCCGGCCTGGCCCCGTTTCTCTCGCAGCGGGCCGCGACAGTGGTCGGTATGGACGTTTCGCCGGCGGTATTGCGGGCGGCGGGCGCTCGCCATCCGACGCTCGTGCAAACCGCCGCCGACGTGCGCCGGCTTCCGTTCGCGGAGAACTCCTTCGACGGCATCGTATCCAATTCGACGCTCGATCATTTTACGAATGTTGAAGAGCTGCATCTCTCGATCCGGGAGCTCGCGCGGGTGCTGCGGCCTGGCGGGCGATTGATTGTGATGCTCGATAATCCAACCAACCCCGTGGTCGGGATCCGCAACGCGCTGCCATTCGGCTGGCTCAATCGCCTGGGAATCGTGCCGTACTACGTGGGCGCGACGATGGGCGCCGGCGCGCTCCGCCGGCAAGTCGAAGCGGCGGGACTGACCGTCAACGAAGTGACCTACACGCTGCACTGCCCGCGATTTCTCGCGGTGCTCGCCACCCGCCTGATGCGCGGCTGCCAGCCGAAAAATCAGGAACGGCTGCTCCGGTTCCTGATGCGATTCGAACGCCTGGCCCAATACCCCACGCGGGCGGTCACCGGATATTTCGTGGTGGTCTGCGCCAGCAAGGCTTCCCCGTGACGCTGACTCTTGCACGTCCATCCCCGTCCGCTGCCGCCGTGCTGACGGTCTCCGTCATCGTTCCGGTCCACAACGGCGGCGACGCGTTTGCGCGCTGTCTGGGCGGAATTGCCGGGCTGTCGCCCCAGCCGGATGAGATCATCATCGTCGCCGACGGCGAGTCCGACGGCGCCTGGCGTTTGGCCGAGGAAGCGGGGTATCGGGTCATCGTGTGCGCCAACTCGGGCGGCCCCGCGCGGCGCGCAACATCGGCGCGCAACGGGCCGGCGGCGATTTGCTCTACTTCATTGACGCGGATGTCGTCGCCCATGCGGATGCGATCGGGAAGGTGCGGGAGACATTCGACGAAGCGCCGGGTCTGTCCGCGCTGATCGGCTCCTACGATGACGAGCCGGGCAGTCCGCAACTGCTGGCGCAGTACAAAAATCTCCAGCACCACTATGTGCATCAGACCGGCGGCGAGGAAGCGTTCACGTTCTGGGCCGGCTGCGGCGCGATCCGGCGCGAAGTGTTTGAATCCATGGGCGGCTTCGACGCCAGCTATGCCGAGCCTTCCATCGAAGACATCGAGTTGGGATACCGCCTCAAGGCGGCCGGGCACCGCATTCGCCTTCGCAAGGATCTGCAAGTCAAGCATCTCAAGCGATGGACCGCCGTCTCGCTTGTGAAAACTGATTTTTTCCGGCGAGCGCTTCCCTGGTCGGAGTTGATCCTCCGCCAGAAAAATCTCGCCAACGATCTCAACATCAACTCAGCCAGCCGGCTCAGCGTCGTCTGCGTGTATCTGCTGACGCTGTCGCTGGCCGCGGCTCCATGGTTCCACCAAACGCTGATGCTCGCCGCGGCATGCACGCTTGCGCTCCTGGTGATCAATCAGCACTTCTATCGCTTTTTCCTCCGCAAGCGCGGCCCATGGTTCACGGTTCAGATCCTCCCCTGGCATTGGTTCTATTTCTTCTACAGCGGCCTCGCGTTCGCGATCGTCAAGGCGCGACGACTTCTCCCAGCGGCACGTGTGGCACGGGCGACCCGCGCGTCCCGCCCGTGTTAGCGGAATTTGGGTTAGCAACGTGGGAGAAATAGAACATGCGCTATCGAGGGCTTTCTTACGCTCGGCGCAACCGACATGGGCGGGACGCCCATGCCACGGGGAACGTTGCCAGGCGCAGAGCAATCGCGTCGGGCGGGATTTGTCTCTCGCAATACGTTCCGTGCGTCATCTCGACTTATAGGAAAAGAGAACGGCGGGATGAATCCCGCCCTACGCGTTTATTCTACAGCGGGCTGGCGATCATAAGCGCGCGACGACTTCTCCCCGTGGCATGGGCGTCCCGCCCATGCGAGCTGCGCGGACCTTAAGAAAGCCCTCGATATCCGAGGTTCTATTTCTCTTGCGTCGCTAACACGGGCGGGACGCCCGTGCCACGGTAAAGGTCCTGCGATAAGCGCTATTTCTGATCGATCCAGACATTATCGCTGTCGGTCACGTCAAACGCCTTGGCGTCCTCGTTCTGCGCGGGGTAGTCGTTGGACGGCGCGATCCGGTTGTTGCGGAACGTGAGGCCGTCAACGCTGTAGGCGTGGAGAATGCGCGGATCGAAGACGAAGAACGTGTTGTCTTCGATCAGAATGTTTTTGTTGTACCGGCTGCCCGCGCGCTCGGTCGCCGCGATGTTGGCGCCGACCTGAATGGCGGCATTTCCCCATGTGCCGTAATTGCAGTCTTCAAAGCGATTGTAGCGGATGACACAATCGCGCATGCCGGCCTGCTCAAACCAGAAGCGGCCGTCCCCTTCGAACAAAATCGCTGCGCCGGCGTTGTGAAACAGGTTGTTCTCGATCACGACTTTCCCGCGCGAGCCGATGAGCAGTCCCCGCGCGCGGTTGCCGCGAAACGTGCAGTGATTGATGTCGACATCCGGATAGCCCGCGGTGCTCGCGATCACATCGCCGGTCACCACGTCCTTTGGCAGGGGCACTTCGAACGTGACGTGCGAGTATTCCTTGTTGAGCCGATCGACGGACTTCACGATGGCGTTCCCGTAGGTCACCATGCTCGGCCCGCGCACCAGTTCGACGGGCATTCCAGGCACGAGGTAGTCGAATCCCGCCTGCTGCGGATGCACGAGTTTGACTTCGAGCGAATCGGGGCCGAGCTGACGGCGGACCTGCAAGTAGATGCCGTGAATGTTCGTGTGATCGTCGTCCATGTTCTCGAAGAAGCAATAGCTCATCGTGATCTTGCCGGTGCAGTTGGAGAAGTGCGTCGCGTCGGCGGTGAGGCTGAGCACGCGCGTGCTTCCTGGCGGCGTGGTGATGCGGTCGCGATAGAGCCCCACGTCCCCGCAGCGCTGCGCGATGACGCCCATGCCGCCGGCGTGATAGAGACTCACATCTGCGATGACCGTCTGCGCCTGTCGGAGAGAACGATGGCCGGATTCGTGCGGTTTGCATAGCCAAACACGATGACATTGCCCGGCGTGGCTTTAATATTCGGCACATGAACCCGGACCTGGCGCGGGCCGATTTCCTCGGCTTTCAAACCGCCTGGCTCGGTCCAGTAGTCGACTACTTGAAAGGCGGTCTCGCGTTTTTTCGGATCGAATTCGAGCAGGCCGCTGTATGGAAGATCTTCGCCGCGCTCGTTGGTGAAGACGAGCAGGCCGGAGCGGAATTTGTAGGGAAACTCTTCGGAGATCGCCAGATCGATCGTGTCGGTTCCAACGGCCAGAACCGTCCCCTCGCTGTGAAACGGCCGTTTCCAATCGACGGAGAAATTGCGCAGCGTGATGCCCTTGCAATGATCGACGACAAACGGGCTGACCGAGTCGTGGAAAACAAATTGCGCGCCCTGCCCGTCGATCTCGAGGTTCTGGAATCCATACAGCGGGAACGTGATGCGTTTCAGGCCGTCGTCGTTGTTGCTGATGAATTCATACTGCTCGTCGGCACGGTCGGGCCAGAAGTCGTATCGGCCGGGAGGGAAGACCAGCTTCGTTGCCGAGTTTTTGCGAACGGCATCGAGCGCGTCGCGCACGGCGAGCGTGGAGTCTTCGAGTGTGTTCGGTTTCGCGCCGAAGTTGCCGACATCGGTCGTGCCAACTGTCGCACACCCCTGCGCAAATACGAAGATCATCGAAAACGATGCGACGATGCAGAAACCTCGAATATGACTCACGCTCTCCTCCTGGGCCGCCCACAGGCTGACTTCACTTTTCTGTCTTGAGCAGAGAATGATAACGTATTCACGCCACCGTTAACGCTCAGACGCAAGATCTGTAATTTTTCGGAGATCTAGAACCGTAGGACAAGCTGAAGCTCATGGGACTTAAGAAGGTCTTCCGGTAACAGGTGAGGATGCATCGTCTCCGCATCTTTGCAAAGATCGATACCAGCGCACCGATAGGCCCGCCACACCATCTCTGTACAGAAAAGACGATCTGTGGTGCGAAGATCAAACTCAGAATCGAAGGGCACGCCGTCATTCGCATATCCTTCGGCCACCTCCGAGGCCTTATTCATTTGCGACAAATTCGCGTTTACCACTCGGAACACCGCCCCACCGGAGATTTGGCGCGGGTCAACGACAGCATCCCACCGCTGCTTTACGACCCTTCCCTGCGCAGGATCGGCATTGACGACAAAAGGGACGCCGTTGTCCATCACAACGATTCCGACATGCGAATAATCTAAGCAGTAACCCTGAAGCAAGCGGACGATCTTGCTGCGGGCGGAGTTTCCGTTAAGAAATACGATATCTCCTGCCCTCCACTTTTGAGGTTGCGGATAACCAAGCTTCCGGGGAACGTTAGCTAAAGCGATTGTGGTGGCGACAAGAAGGGCAACTGCCAGCTTCAAAGGAGGTCGTGCCCAAAGGCGATTCACGGTTTGCTGTCCCTTCTCGAATTGGCTGCCAAGCTGAGCATCAGGCCAAGCAGCGAAAATATGATGACACACCCAATCCAGACTCCGATCGCCGTTCCCACTAAATCCTTGCTGTTAAACACGTCGCTAATATGCTGGACGTATTGCGTAAGGGACAGCTTTGCCCGAAGAGCTCCTGGCTGAAAAAAATAGCTCGTAGGGTAGCCTACGATCAATCCAATTACGCGCACAACTCCAACCGCTGCAAATCTGGACTCAGTTATTCTCCCTGAGAATTCCTCGCTTCGAAGCACCGGTAATGGCGTGAGCAACGAGACGACAACCAGCACCGCAAACCCCAGCGGGATTGTCACGATTCCTGGTTGGCTGAAGGGCACGATCGCGTTGGCGGGGGGGAGCTTATACACGTATTGATAGGCGGGGGCGCTGAGCAGCAGCCAGATCAGGCTGGAGAGCAGGCCGACCGTGATGGCGGCGGTAATGCCCTGCTTGGTAGTGCGACGCCAGAACAGGAGCATGATCAGTGCCGGGAGATTTGCCGAGGCGGCGACGTTGAACGCCCAGCCGACCAGGAATCCGGCGTTGAGGTCTTTGAAGACGATGCCGAGGACCATCGCTGCGCCGCCGACGAAAACGGCGGCGATTTTTCCGGCGCGGACTTTGTCGCGATCGTCCATCTGGATCTTCATGATGTTGGTCATGATGTCGTGCGCCACCGCGCCGCTGGCAGCCATGATCAGACCGCTGACGGTTCCGAGAACCGTGGTGAATGCAATGGCGGAGATCACGGCGAAGAGAAATCTGCCGTATGTCTTAGCGAGCAGCGGGGCGGCCAGATTGCTGTTCGCCGCGACGGTCACATCGAGTGAGCCGCTGGTCATCGCGCCAAGACCCAGATAGAGAGTGAGGACGTAAAAGAACCCGATCGCCGCGATACCGGTGACGGTGCTCTTACGGGCCGCCGCCTGATCTTTCACCGTGTAATAGCGAATGAGGATGTGAGGCAGCGAAGCGGTGCCGCCGAAAAGCGCGAGCATGAGGGAGATAAAGTCGAGCTTGTCGGTGAACTTGGGGCTCCGCACTCCTTTAAAGGTCGGACTTCCGCCGGGCGTCAGCAGCTTGGTCCCGGCTGCGGTGCGGGGAATGTAGGCGGTGGTCTGGCCTGCGGGCGTGCTGAATTTCTCCGATGACCAGAACTGCATGACGCTGTTTTGGACCGTTGCAAGATACTTGATCGGACCCATCGAGCCGGTTTCGCTGATCTTCCCGGGCAATTCCGCCACCCGGCTGGTCGGAGAAAACTTCTTCGGATCTTCGCCGTCAGCGAATCCGGCGAAATGCTTTGATTCATCGGACGCGACGGTCACGCTGCGAAGCCGGTCGATTTTCCCAGCCGATTCCCGCCAGATCTGCACCGATCCATCGGGCTGGGAGATCGCAAAAAATTTCGGCGGCGGCGCAGCGGGCTTGGCAGCGGAGGGCGCTGGAGTGACTGGCTGCGCCCGGGCGGAATCGCCGTGAATGTGCCGTTGGAGGGCGCCGCATTGACGGTCAACCCGCGGTTGAGAATCATGACGGTCAGAATCGCGCAGAAGAAGACCAGCAGCGACCCCTTGATGAACTGCACCCAGGTGGTGGAAACCATTCCTGCGGTCACGACGATGATCGTCACGATCACGCCGACGAGCAGGACGCCCGCCCAGTGCTCCCATCCCAGCAGCGGACGGACGAGCGCACGGCGCCGACCATCTGCGGAATCAGATAGAACAGGCTCACGAGCAGCGTGCTGATCGCCGCGCTGAGCTTGATGCCGCGCGACTGAAATCGATTGTCCAGAGCGTCGGCAAACGTGAACCGGCCCAGGCGCTTGAGCGGCTCGGCGATGACAAACAGCGCCACCACCCAGCCGGCGAGAAATCCGATTGAATAGAGAAACCCGTCGTAGCCGTAAAAGGCAATCATCCCGCAGATGCCCAGGAACGACGCCGCCGAGAGATAGTCTCCCGCGAACGCGACGCCGTTCACGAACCAGTGTATTTCACCGTGAGCCGCGAAATATCCGCGCGCGTCGCGGGCCCGGGATCCCATGTAAAAACTGATGGCCAGCACCGCGCCGACCAGCACAAGGAAGACAAACACGGCAAGCGGATCGACCTGGCTCACTTGGACTCCTCCGTCACCGGCTTGCACGCGATGATGTAAACAGCCGCCAAAACCAGCGCCGCCAGGATCAATCCCATCCCGTACACAATGGCCACATTGAGCCCCCCGAGGAAGCTGACCGGCTTGCCCATCGCGTCAGGGCTGAATGCGCTGAGCAGCACGAAGCCGGCATAGATCGCGAGGTAAACAAAGAACAGCCCGATGCCCAGGCGAGCGTTGAAGACTTCTTCAGGCGTGCGCGATGCAGGGGCGGAGTGGGCGGGATCGGGATTCGTGTCGGTGGTCAAAGGTCATCTCCTGGAAACAACAGAGTTGCTGAAAAGAAGGATACCGTCGATGCCGCAAGGCTCAAAACAAGCTCTGCCGCTGCGCCAAAGACTGCGAACAAGCACGGCGGCTGCACGAGGAACGCGACAAGACTCAAAACAAACTGTATCGCTGCGCCAGCGGCAAGCGAGCCGACGGTTCGCAGGTGAGGTGGACGCCGTCGGCGGTGACGTGATACGTTTCCGCGTCGACCTGGATCTTCGGCGTGGCGTCATTGAGCTTGAGGTCCTTCTTCCCGATGTTGCGGCAGTTCTTTACCGGCGCAATCCGTTTTGTCAGCCCATATTGTTGGACGGTGCCGCTCTCCAGCGACGCGGCGCTGACGAGGGCGAGCGACGTCGGACCGACGGCTCGGCCGAAGCTTCCAAACATGGGACGCATGTAGACGGGTTGCGGAGTCGGGATCGAGGCGTTGGGATCGCCCATCTGCGACCAGGCGATGAAGCCGCCCTTGATCACCATTTCCGGGCGCGAGCCGAAGAATGCGGGTTTCCAGAGGACCAGATCCGCGAGCTTTCCCGGCTCGATGGAGCCGACCAGATGCCCGAAGCCGTGGGCGATGGCGGGATTGATGGTGTACTTGGCGATGTATCGGCGAATGCGCAGGTTGTCGTTGCCGGCGGTTTCGCCGGGCAGCGTGCCGCGCTGGGAGCGCATTTTGTCCGCGGTTTGCCAGGTGCGGGTGATGACCTCGCCGATCCGGCCCATCGCCTGCGAATCGGAGCTGATGATGCTGATGGCGCCCAGGTCGTGAAGAATGTCCTCGGCGGCGATCGTCTCGCCGCGAATCCGGCTTTCCGCGAAGGCAACGTCCTCCGGCAAATTGGGATCGAGGTGATGGCAGACCATCAGCATGTCGAGATGTTCGTCGAGCGTGTTGACGGTGTACGGCCGGGTCGGATTCGTCGAACTCGGTAGCACGTTCGGCTCGCCGCAGACGCGAAGGATGTCGGGGGCGTGCCCTCCGCCGGCTCCTTCGGAATGATACGTGTGAATCGTGCGGCCCTTGAACGCGGCGATCGACGCCTCGACAAAACCCGACTCATTCAACGTGTCGGTATGGATCGCCACCTGAACGTCGTATTGCTCGGCGACGCTCAGGCAGCAGTCAATTGCCGCCGGGCTGGTTCCCCAGTCTTCGTGCAGCTTCAGGCCGATCGCGCCGCCGATAATCTGATCGGCAAGACCCTCGGGCAGCGACGTGTTTCCCTTTCCGGTGAATCCGAAGTTCAACGGCAGGGCGTCGGTCGCCTGGAGCATGAGCTCCAGGTGATGCGCTCCCGGCGTGCATGTCGTGGCGCAGGTCCCGGTGGCTGGCCCTGTGCCGCCTCCGACCATGGTGGTCAGACCGGCGGCGATGGCTTCGTACGCCTGCTGCGGGCAGATGTAATGGATGTGCGTGTCGATCCCGCCGGCGGTGAGGATCAGCCCCTCGCCGGCGATGACTTCGGTGGTCACGCCGATGATCAGGTCAGGATGCACGCCGGCCATGACATCCGGATTCCCGGCTTTGCCGATGGCGTGAATCAGCCCGTTCTTGATGCCGACGTCGGCTTTGTAGATGCCGGTGTAATCGACGATCAGCGCGTTGGTGATGACGCAGTCCAGCGCCTGTTTCTGCGAGACGCCCGCGGCCTGGCCCATTCCTTCGCGAATGGTTTTCCCGCCGCCGAATTTGCATTCGTCACCGTAGACGGCGAAGTCTTTTTCGACCTCGAGGATGAGGGATGTGTCACCGAGGCGAAGACGGTCGCCGGTGGTGGGGCCGTAGATGTCGGCGTAAGAGTGCCGGGAAATTCGATGGGGCATGGCGTTTTCCGTTCCTCTTTCTCCCTCCCCTGGAATAGATCTCCCCCTTTCCCGGCGTACCGGGAGAGGGGGTAATGCAACGGCGTCTTAGCGCCGATCAAACAGTGTTTCCAAATCCGGCGGCTCCCGCTTTTTCAATCGCGCGAGCGCGTCCCTCTTCCGTCACCGGCCCGTCCGCGAGATTATTTCCGCCGCGGATCACCTGGTTCCCGGCGATGGAAACGAGTGTCACTGTTTTCGTATCGCCCGGCTCAAATCGCACGGCCATTCCCGCGGGGATATCCAGCCGCTTGCCATAGGCTTTGCCGCGATCGAACTGCAGGGCGGCGTTGGTCTCGATGAAGTGGTAATGGCTCCCGACCTGAATCGGGCGATCGCCGGTGTTGGTGACGGAGAGATCGACGGTTTCGCGCGTTGCATTGAGCGCGATTTCACCATCAGGGGTCAGGCATTCGCCCGGAAGAATCGCATCCTCCTTCTCATCAAACAGCGTTAACGGAGGCACGGGAAGAAAACTCCCATAGAGGGCCAGTTCCATGTCCCCATTTTCGGCGGCAATGGGATGATGCACCGTGACGAGCTTGGTGCCGTCGGGAAACGTTCCCTCGACCTGCACCTCGGCGACCATCTCCGGAACGCCCGCCATCACCTGCCGGCGGCCGAGGAAGCGCCGGCCCATATCCATCAGCTCGGCGACGCTTCGCCCGTCGCGAATGAATTCGAGCACCTGCGCCGCGATCAGCGCGACGCTCTCGGGGTAATTGAGCCGGGTTCCGCGGGCGAGGCGCTTTTGCGCAAGGACGCCGGCGTTGTGAAGCAGAAGCTTGTCGATATCGCGCGGGGCCAGATGCATGACGGTTCACCACTTTCGTTTCCAGGGGTCTTCGCCAAGGAGTTGAACGAGAAATTCCAGTTGCGCGTGGAGGAATCGGTTGACGGATTGGGCGCTGCGCCCGCGATCCGGAGCACTGCGCCGCGCGCCTGTCCATCGACGCGCAGCGGACTGGCGGAGATGAGCAGTCCGGTTTGGCGACCGACGCCTGGCGGTTGGGCGGAGATTGACGAGAGCAATGTTTCGGCTGCCGAAAGCACGCGCGGGCCGATGAGCAACGCCATCGCGAGGCAATCGAAACGGCCAAGCCGTTGGGGGTGCTCGAGCGGGCCGTCGAGCGGATCGAGGAGCAACGTGTCGCGGAAGATGCGGCGGTCTCCCAGGAAGATCTCGTTTGCACTGCGATAGCGGGAGAACGCCCAGCGTTCGCCATGGGCGAGTCGGCCGCTGGTGAGCGAGTCGATGAGCACGAGCGATGCGTTTTCATCGAGATGAAACTGCTGCCGCTGCTCGAATCGTGCATTGGCAAAACAGGCGACCGGATCCGGGCCGACGATGCACAACGCCCCGGCGTCAACGCGGGCAACGATCGACTGACCAGCGCCGCTTGAGGAGGTGCTGCGATAAACTTTCGTCGACGCCTGCGTGCTGAGCAGGCAGGTAGTCTGTTCGCCCGCATGGACCCGCAGGCGGACATGGTCGCCCGAGACGAGTCCGCCGCCGTAGTTGCTGGTGAAAACCCAGGCGCTCGGCCCGGCGCCGCGCGGGCAAAGAAGCTTCAGCGGGCTCTGCGCGGGCGCGGGTGACGGCGGTATGCGGGCCGACGCGCGTGAACGTCACAAAACCAGCGCCGGGACGGGAGGTGGTCTTATGGGGCCGACTGACTTCCTGCTCCCTCTCCCGGTCGTGGGGGAGAGGGCTGGGGAGAGGGTGATTTGGAATTTCCAGCACGCTCGCCATGCGCCCTCATCTACTCTCATTGTGGTGCAGGCTTCCAGCCCGCTAAATTCGGAAAGCAGGCTGGAAGCCTGCACCACAATAAAGCATGATCCCCGCGTTCTCCGCTCGCGGCTTCGCGTAAGGAAGCCGCGGATGTACATCCGCGGCTGCGAGCAGCAACACCGTTTAAATCGGCCTCGCTTCCGGTACTCCGGAAGAGCGTAGGGCGGGATTCATCCCGCCTTCGTTCGGCATTGCCGCAAAACACGGCGGGATAAATCCCGCCCTACATGAGCGCCGCTTCACCGCGCAGCAACACCGTTTAAATCGGCCTCGCTTCCGGTACTCCGCAAGCGAGGCCGATCTACACGCTCAAATGCTTATTGACGATATCCGCGTTCAATTCCTCCGTGTTTCCCTGTGCCACCACCCGGCCGCGGTTCATCACGTAGAAGCGATGGCCGAACTCGCGGACAAAATCGAGGTACTGCTCGACGAGCACGATCGTCATGTTCTTTTCCGTCACGAGCTTCCGCAAGACATGGCCGATCTGCTGGATGATATTGGGCTGAATCCCTTCCGTCGGCTCATCGAGCAGCAGCACCTTCGGATCGCCGGCCAGCGCGCGGGCGATGGCAAGCTGCTGCTGCTGGCCGCCGGACAGATCGCCGCCCATGCGCTTCGACATGGTCTTCAAAATGGGAAACAACTCGAACAATTCCTCCGGCGGAGTCTTTACGCCATCGGTGCGGGCTTCGAGGCCTACTTTCAGATTCTCGGCAACGGTCAGTTTCGGAAAAATCTGCCGGCCCTGCGGAACCAGGGCAATGCCGGCCTTGGCGCGCTGATGCGCCGCCAGCCCGCTGACCACCTTGTCTCCGAGCGTCACGTTTCCGGAGGATTGCTTCAGCAGCCCCATGATGTTTTTCATGAGCGTGGTTTTGCCGACGCCGTTGCGGCCCATCACGCAGGTGACTTTGCCCTGCGGCATTTCCATCGTCAGATCGTGCAGCGCCTGCACCATGCCGTAGGAGAAGGAGAGATGTTCGATTGCGAGCATGATCAGCGTCCCAGGTAAGCTTCGATGACAGCGGGGTTGGCCTGCACTTCGGCGAGCGATCCGTCGGCGAGCACCTGGCCGTTATCCAGCACGGTCACCTGCGTGTTGAGCCGGCGGACGAAATCCATGTCGTGCTCGATCACGATCAGCGTGTGACGCCCTTTCAGTTCGTTGAGCAATTCGGCAGTCAGCTCGGTTTCCTTGTCGGTCAATCCCGCCGCCGGCTCATCCACCAGCAGCAGCTTGGGCTCGGCGATGATCAGCATGCTGATTTCCAGCCATTGCCGCTGGCCGTGGCTCAGATATTTGGCCGGGGTGTACAGATCGGAGATCAGATGAACCCGTTCGAGAATCGCCAGAATTGCATCGCGCTGTGCGGCGGATTCCTGGCCGATCAGGTTTTTCCAGATCCCGCGCCGGCCCGGCAGAGCCAGTTCCATGTTTTCGTACACGGTGAGGCTGTCGAAGATCGTCGGAGTTTGAAATTTCCGGCCGACGCCCAGCCGCGCGATCTCCACGTCGGCCATGCGTGTGACGTCCACCCCGTTGACCTCGACTTTGCCGGATGCGGAGCGCGTCTTGCCGCTGATCACGTCGCACATGGTCGTCTTGCCCGCGCCGTTGGGACCGATCACGACGCGAAGCTGATTTTGCGGCACGACAAACGAATTGATGTTCAGGGCCTTGAAACCGTCGAACGACACGACGACGTCGGTGAGCGCGACCATTGGCGTGTCAGCGGATGTCGTGCGCTCGGCCGGGTGGGGCATGGTTATGCTTTTCCTGTTCCGACGACTTCGGCCGTGGACTCGGCGGGATCCACGGCAAAGCCGCGGGCTTTGGCGGCGAATTTGTCATTTTTCGCCTGGACGTAGTTCAATATCCCGGCGGTCACCAGCACGAGAATCATCAGCCAGTATTTGAGCGGCAGGGCAAGGGGAGCGTGCTCCTGCAAAAATCTTGGCGTGACGCCCAACACTTCAGCGAGGACGAAAACAGAGACGGCGATGATCGGTATGGTCGTCGTTGCGATGCGTCCAAAAGGTTCGCCGATCGTGATCTGCCGTTCGAGTTTCGCCCAGAGGCCCACGAATCCCTCCGGGAAGAGCAGCACCGCGCAGATCGCGGTCATTCCCAGCACGACCATCCACGCGCCGGAAAGGTCGGAGGTGAGCGAACTGCGGGCAACCAGAACGAGCAGTGCGCCAAAGACCGATCCCCACAGCTTGCCTCGGCCGCCCAGGGCAACCCAGACGACCATGAAGATCGATTCTTCCACGCTCATGTTCTGCGGGGTGATGATTCCGACCTGCGGGGAATAGAGCATCCCGCCGATTCCACCGAGCATCGCGGCAACGGCAAACGCGAAAACTTTGAACACGTATGGCTTGTATCCCGCGAAATAGAGACGCGTTTCCTTGTCGCGAATCGCCACCAGCACGCGCCCCAGCCGCGAGCGAACGATGGCTCGGCACAGCAGATACGCGAGCACGACCATCGTCAGCGTCAGCAGGTAGAGCCCGATGATCCAGCCGCGGGCCTGCATCATTGGCTTGTAAAAGTTAGTGAGTCCGTTTGTTCCGCCCAGCAACATTTCATTGCGGCTGATGAGCAGGAACGCCGCCCAGGCGAGCGCCTGCGTGACGATGGAAAAGTAGACGCCGCGCACGCGGCTGCGGAGGATAAAGAAGCCAAACAGCGCACCGGCCAGCGCCGGCAGCGTGAGCCCGGCGAGCAGCGTGACAGGCATCGACGCGAACGGCTTCCAGAACATCGGAAGCTCTTTCACGTTGTTGAAAAACATGAACTGCGGAATGTTGTTGTACTCAGGGCGCACGTCGCCGCCGCCCTGCGGCAGGCTCAGGTGCATCGCCATGATGTACCCGCCCATGCAGAAGAACAGGGCCTGGCAGAGAGAGAGAAGTCCGGTGTAGCCCCAGATCAGGTCGATGCCCAGGGCGAGAATCGCAAACGACAGATATTTGCCCAGGATGTTGACCTTGTAATCCTCGACGAGCCCGGCACGATCCAAAATCGGGACTCCGACGAAAAAGAAGAGCAGCAGGCCGGCGACGACGACGGCGCGGAGACGGAAGACATCGGGATGCGGCGCCCGGGCGAGAAACGTTTTGGACGTCGCGAATGCCTTCTGCGAAGGTGTTACGGGCTCGACCAGCTCAGGCATCTGACATTCTTCCTTTCGGCGGGAACAACCCGGACGGCCGCCATTGGAGGAAGATCACAATGCAGATCAGCACGATCACTTTGCCGACAACTGAAGCGCCCGATGCGAGTGCGGGAATGTTCCCCAGCAGCGCTTCGAGATATTTGTTGAGGAACCCCAGCCCAAGTCCCGCCCAGATGACGCCGGCCAGCTTTCCGACGCCGCCGGTGACGACCACCATGAAGCTGTCGACGATGTATTCCTGTCCGATGTTGGGATTGATCTTGTTGTAGAGCGGCACGACGACGCCGGCCAGCCCCGCCAGGCCCGCGCCGAATGCGAAGGTCAGTCCGTCGACGCGGCGGGTGGGAATTCCCAGAGCGGCGGCCATGTCCCGGTTTTGGGTTGTGGCACGCAACAGCAGGCCGAGTTTTGTGCGATTCACCAGCAGGTAGACGGTGACAATGCAGATGACGCAGAAAACAATGATGTAGACGCGATTGAGCGGGAACGTCATGTCGGGAGCGACTTCAACTCCGCCTTCCATCCAGCGCGGCGGAGTGACGGAGAGGGTATCGCCGAACTCCCTTCGGGCGAGCCAGATCAGCGCGAGCCCGACGCCCCAGGTTGCCAGCAGGGAATCCAGCGGTCGGCCGTAAAGATGGCGGATCACCAGCATCTCCACGACAAAGCCCATGAAGCCCGCGACGGCAAAGGCGGCGGGAACCGCGGCGATCAGGTAATAGCTGTACGCACCATCGGGGAGCCATCGCTTGAAGGCTTCGCTCACCAGGTAGGTGGTGAACGCGCCCACCATCATGAACTCTCCGTGAGCCATGTTGATGACGCCCATCAATCCGAAAATGATGGAGAGGCCCAGCGCCAGCAAAATCAGGATGCTGGCGGCGGAGAGTCCGGCAAACGTGTTTTCGACGAAGCGAACGCGCCCCTGATACGACTGAGCCGCGTCCAGGGATTTCTGTGCGACCTTTTCCAGATCGGTATCGCCGCAGCGATGGGCCGAGGCAACCACTTTATCCAGCACGTTTGCCGCCCGGCTGGTGTCGAGATCGCCGAGGGTTTTGGCGGCGGCGAGGCGTTCGTCGTGATTGCCGATCCCGACGTTGATGCAGGCCAGGGCCTCGGTGATGGCCTTGGAGTATTGGCCGGTCGGATCCTTATCGAGCTGCCGCTTCAGCGCGACGCCGTATTTTTTCAGTTGATCGGTGGTTTTGTCTTCCTGATCGAGACGATCGGAAAATGCAGCCGCGGCATTGGCGGTCGTCGTGACAATCGCCGCCAGATCGGGCGAGGCGTTGGCCTCCTTCAATTTGGCCGCCAGTTGCACCAGGGCAATTTTCGCGGCGGTGGTGGTGCTGGCGCTGGGGGCGGTTGACAGCAGATCTGCCTGCTTTTCGTTCACGGCGGCGTCCAGCGCGGTGATGGCGTTGTGTTCCGCGTCGGCTAGTCCGGCCGGTGCGGATGCGGCGGCCGGCTTTAACGCGTCGGAGCAATTCTTGAGCGTGTCAGAAAATCGCTGCTGATCGGCTTCGTCGATGAAGACGCGATTGGCCAGCTCCGAGACATCGCGAATGCTCTGCAGTCTTGCAACCGGATTGGGATCCAGAAGCGACAGAGACGTCACCAGATCATTGATGGTATTCCGCTCCATCCGAGGCGGAGCGCGCATCGCATGGGAGAGATCGGGCTTCGCGGCATAAATGGGTTTGCCGTCATCCCCCAGAACCGGCTTTTGCGTCAGCGCGTCGACCAGCGGCAGCACCGAGCCCAGATCTGGCAGGGTGATGCGGTCTCCGTAGATCGCCAGCTCTCCCTTGTCAGTGATTTGGAGGGAGCCATTCTTGTATGCATTCAGTGCCGGAATGAGGCTGGCGTCGCCCTTGTCGGTGAGCAGTTCATAGATCCTGGCACGTCCTGCCTTGTCCGCGGTTTTGAGACTTTTCAGCGCCTGTTCGATCTCATTTGCCGGTGCGGTCGCGGGCGTGTCGGCGCGCACTGCCGGCGTGCACAACGACAGAATCAGCGAACACATCACGATTGGCAGGCTACGTCGGATCAAACAAAGACCTCTTTCACGCGAAGAGAACGCCTCGATCTGGTGTTGCTTCCCCTTGGCACGGGCGTCCGCCGTGCTGGTGACGCATCAATTCAGGGGAGCTACCAGTATCCGCGGTTCACCTTCTCTCCTGTCGTCCGCATGGGCGGGACGCCCATGCCACGGGGCGGACCATTCATTTCCCGAGCGGTTCGAGGTTGTCGATGCTGGCGTAAGCGGTCACTCCATCTAGCGACAGAACTTTCGCATAGGGTGCGCCGGGGATCAGCACGATGACCTTGGTGCCCGCCTTGAACGTTCCGGCGGGAGTGGCGCCGGCGCCGGGCTTGGTCGCGAAATAGGGGGTGTCCTTGGTGAACGAATGCGTCATGTCCTTTTCAGGCGGGAGCGTCGGCGCGACGACCGGCGGGGGCGGCGTTGCCTGCCCGGCCGTCACCGTCGGCGCAGGAGGCGTCGGCGCGGGAGCGGCGGGCGCGGGTCCGGGCGACGGAGGCGGCGTCACCGGAGCCTGGGCCATCGGCACCGTCGTCGGAGTGGACGGCATCGTGCTGGGCGAGACTCCCGACTGGCAGCCCACGACGAAGAGCGAGGCGGAAACAATAGAGGCAAGCGTGCGATTCATTCGAGACTCTCCTGGAGATAGATATGATCCGAAACCCGTATTCCCGAACTCGACGGCCGGCGCGTGATCGCGCCGACCGCCGAGCAGATTCTTCCCGAACATGCGCTATTCCGCGCCGGTCAGCTTCTTGATCTCAGCAGGCGTATGGAGATACGTGCTGAACGAATCCGGATGCACCAGCGGCGTCTGCGAGATGATGTCAAACTGCCCGTCGGCGCGGATTGAGCCGATCAACACCGGCTTCCAGGTGTGGTGGTTCAGCGAGTCCATCTTCTTCTTCCCGCCGGGGGCATCGAACTCCATGCCGAGCACCGCGGGGATCACCTTCTCGATGTCAAAGCTGCCGGCCTTCTCGACTGCCTTCTTCCAGACATAGACGCCGAAGTAGGCGGCTTCGATCGGATCGTCCGTCACGCGGTTCTCGCCGCCGGGGAGCTTGTGGCTCTTGCAGTAGGCCTTGAACGCCGCGACGAACTTCTTGTTTTCGGGGGTATCGATCGACTGGAAGTAATTCCAGGCGGCCAGATGCCCGACGAGCTTTTCGGTTTCCATCGAGCGGAGTTCGTCTTCAGCCACGGAGAACGCCATGACCGGGCACTTGTCGGCCGTCAGACCCTGATTGGCGAATTCCTTGTAAAAGGGGACGTTGCTGTCGCCGTTGATGGTCGAAAGGACGCAGGCGTTGCCGTCCTTGGCGAAGTCCTTGATCTTGCCGACGATCGTCTGGTAGTCGCTGTGACCGAAGGGAGTGTATTCCTCGGCGATGCTCGATTCCGGCACGCCCTTGCTCAGCAGAAACGCCTTGAGCACCTTGTTGGCCGTGCGCGGGAAGACGTAGTCCGTCCCAAGCAGGTAGAACTTGGTCTTGGATCCGCCGTCCTTGGACATCATGTATTCGGCAGCAGGAATCAACTGCTCGTTGGGCGAAGCGCCGGTGTAGAAGACGTTGTGACTCTGCTCCTCGCCCTCATATTGCACGGGGTAAAACAGCAGACCGCCGCCGTAGGGATTTTCCTCGGCCGTGTACTTGGCTTCAAAGACCGGAAGGGCCGACTTTCGGCTGACCGATGTCCAGCAACCGAATGTGACTGCGACCTTGTCCTGCACGATCAGTTGTTTGGCCTTTTCCGCGAAGAGGGGCCAGTTGGAGGCCGGATCGACGACCACCGGCTCAATCTGCTTGCCCATCACGCCGCCGCTGGCATTGATTTCTTCAACCGCCATGAGAACGACGTCTCGCAGCGAGGTTTCGGAAATCGCCATGGTTCCGGAGAGCGAGTGGAGGATACCGATCTTCACGGTGTCGTCGGCACGAGCTGCCGTCGGCGCCGCTAGAACCGCGCCGAGAACCACCGAACAAACACTTCCAATCAATTTACGCATGAAACCTTCTCCCGTGTGTTGCAACACGATTTGTAGACGCGCAATCGCCAATCAGTGCCGGAGGAAAGGAGCCGGCACTGATTGGCACGAGCCGGTCGACGGATTCGTCGCGTCGTCCCGGTCCGGGGTTCGTTCTTGAGTCAACAATCGAATAGTTGACATTGACGCCGCGCCACACCTTTCCCTTTCGTGGCTGACGCAACGAAGTGCTTCACAAAGGCCGTGCCATCGGGAAAGTGGGCAGTCCGAATCAACAGTGAGGGAAACGCCAAAGAGCGGCGCCAGGGCGATGCGCCGCAAGTGTGTCAGATGCACCATATCCGGCGCGCTTCAGCCGGCGGGGCCTTGGACATTTGGGCTATTCGCGCATGCCCGGCGGCGCGGCGATGCTGTTGCGGGCGGAAAGGATGTAATCGATAATTTGTGCGATCCCCACTCCGGCATTCACGCGGGCGAAAATGAACGGCCCGTTGCCGCGCATCATTCGGGCATCCCGCTCCATGATGCTCAAATCCGCGCCAACCGCCGAAGCCAGATCAATCTTGTTGATCACCAGCAGATCGGATTGGGTGATCCCCGGCCCGCCCTTGCGGGGAACCTTGTCGCCGCCGGCGACGTCGATGACGTAAATCGTGAAATCCGCAAGCTCGCGACTGAAATGGGCCGCGAGATTGTCCCCTCCGGATTCAATCAGCAACAGATCGGGCGAAAACTGCTCGGCCAGATCCTCCAGGGCCAGCAGATTCGCGGAAATATCCTCGCGGATGGCAGCGTGCGGACACCCGCCGGTCTCCACGGCACGAATGCGGCCCTTCTCCAGCGCCTCGTTACGCACGAGAAACTCGGCGTCTTCCTTCGTGAAAATATCGTTGGTAACAACGGCCAGTGAGATGCGATCGCGCAGCGCCCTGCAGAGCGCGAGCATGAGCGCGGTCTTCCCGCTGCCGACCGGCCCGCCGACACCGACCGTGAACGCCCGACGGGCGAAGTCGCGATCCGGCCGAACCCGCGCGAGCCGCGAAAGCGCCGGGAGTGTCCCAATTGTCGTGTCGATGATCCGGCGTCGGGGCGCCAATGGGGTCACTATCGCTGGGCATGGGAAACCGCTCTCGAAATTAACTTTGAAACAGGCGCGAGTAAAGCCGGTCGTGGCCGGCAAGAAGCATATCGACGATCGGCGACGTCTGTGCCGCATCGTCGCAACTCGATATCAGCGACGTGGCGGCCGAATGCTCTGCCGTGGACAGGAGTTTCGCCTGAATCGATTGTCCTTCCATCGGCCCAACGATGCCCAATCGCACCGCGGCCGACACCCAGCCGCGCAAGGCGATGAAGAGATAGAGCCTGGCGGTCTGTTCGAGGGAAACGTCGAGCAATCGGCAGATGACGCCGAACACGGCCGGCAAATGCATTGCCGACGAGCGCGCCTCATTTCGAAAGCGCGTCAGATCCGCCACCGGAAGTGTTCGGGCGGCGGTATCGCCCAGCGACTGTCCCTGCGATCGACTGGCCCGGTTGGCGACGTGGTTGTTGAGAAACGCATCACAATCCGCGTCGATGGCGCGATATTGTCCCGGCTCGCGATGCGCGGCAATCACAAACGGCAGCGTGCCGCGCGCGCTCTGGACGATTTGTGCTTCCATCCAGCAGGGAAGCGAGTCGGCGTTCACCAATCCTTGCTGCCAGGACGATTCCAATCCGCCCGAATGCGCAAAGCCTCCGCTGGGGAACGCCGAGTCAGCCAGTTGCCAGATCAGCATTTCGGAGGCCAATGATTCTGCTCCACGGAAAGGGGTCCGCCACGTGCAAGGGCGGTTGCATGCGCCCTTGCGGTTCATGCTTCCAGCTTGGCGGCGTCGCGGAAGCAGGCTGGAAGCCTGCACCACAATCGGAGCGGTCGCAACAAACGTCACATCCGAATGCCCGCTGCGCGGCGCGAGATACACGGCATCCATTTGCGGTGCAGCTTGCGAGGTAATGTATGCTACGCAGGCGAGCTGGCAAAACGGGCTGCCTGCGAGGTGACCTACCGTGACCTAACGTGATGTGTGCTCCTGCCGCGCCTGCTCTCCGACCTTCGTGCTCTGATAGCGTTCAGAAACTCGGGCGATTTGCCCCCTCGCCCGGTACTCCGGGAGAGGGCGGGGGTGAGGGTGATTTTGAACGTCGAGCGCCATTGGTGGTTGAAATCACCCTCACCCCAACCCTCTCCCGGCGTACCGGGAGAGGGGGTAAGAGCAGCCCCGTGCAAATTGGCGCGGCTGTCGACGACGCTCGCGACCGTCTGTTGAAATGATCTTCCCGAGTGCCAGGAGAGAGGGTAAGACCGGCCCCGTGCAAATTGGCGCGGCTGTCGACGATGCTCGCGACCGTCTGTTGAAATGATCTTCCCGAGTGCCAGGAGAGAGGGTAAGACCGGCCCCGTGCAAATTGGCGCGGCTGTCGACGATGCTCGCGACCGTCTGTTGAAATGATCTTCCCGAGTGCCAGGAGAGAGGGTAAGACTAGCCCCGTGCAAATTGGCGCGGCGGTCGACGATACTACAGACCGCGTGATGACATGATCTTCGACCGCGTTGTCGGCAATTTGAGCGTGCAGGGTGAGACGGCTCGTTCCGTCGACGATTGGGTCGACATACACTGGCGGGATTGCTTCGTCCGTGCCGCCAGGTTGCGGACGCGGGGCGGCCAGGACGTTCGGCTGTTGCTGCCGCTTGGGATGCAGCTTCGCGATGGGGATGTGATCTCGGACGGCGCCCGCGAGGTGGCTGTGGCGGTCAGGCCGTGCGACGTGCTCTTGTTGCATCCGCCCGATGCCAAAACTGCGTTGCTCGCGGCGTTGGGATTGGGAAATCTGCACGCAGCAGTGCAACTCGATGGAGAACAACTCATCACGCTCCCCGACGGCCCGGTGGAGGAATTGCTGAACTCGCTGGGCGTCGCGTATGCCGTCGATGTGAGGCGCTTTGAGCCGACGTCGATTGCCGCGCCTCTGCGGCGCAGCTTGCGGGTCAGTTTCAAATCGTGGTGCGCAAATGCGCGGACCAGGGATGAATTGTCTTTCCGCAGAGGTTAGCCCTGTTACGCGCGTAACTTGGGTTAGCCGCGACGCGCAGCGGAGCGCGTATTGCGCGAATTGCGTCCTGGGTGAAGTTGCGCCGTCATGTGTTCGAATACGCGCTCCGCTGCGCGTCGCGGCTAACCCTCGCTAACCCGGGGGGGGCTAACCCACCGGATGTCCCGCGTTACTCGGCGATCCGCATCACCGGACCGCTCTTGGGCTCGGGAACGATTTCGGAGAAGACCACCGGGTGTTCCCAGATCGCCAGGACGACGCACCCGTTTTGGTTCGACACGCTGTGCCCGCTTCCCGGCGGGTTGATCACGACGGTCCCTTCGTGGTGCGAGCCGGTCTCGTCAACCTGGGATCCCGCGAGGATGATGATGTGCTCGTAGCCGGTATGGCTGTGATGCGGAAGCTTGGCTCCCGGCGCGTAACGCAGCAGAGCGGCAGAAGCGCCCAAATGCGGCTTCCCATAGATCCGCACGATGTCGATCCCCTTGCGAAAGGGCTTCCAATCCATCGCATCGAAGTTTTGATCGGGTCCGAAGAGATTCTTCAGAACGATCGCCCGGCTCGAATCCTCCACGAAACCTCCAATGCGCCGCAACATCTGCATTGTATCGGCAGACGGCCGGCTTTGCCTATCGTTTCACGTGAGGAATGCCGAATGACGAAACCGAATCAATCCCGAATGACGAAACCAGAAACCAGAATCAAGCCCGAATGACGAATGATCGAATGAAGAAAACACTCGATCCGCACTTTTTTCAAGATTCATTCCGAAGGGGCGCCGCATAGCCGCTGCATTTCATTCGGACATTCGTCATTCTGGTTTGATTCTGGTTTCTGGTTTCGTCATTCGAGTTTCCGCCTGCCCGGGCTACGCGTGCTCAACGGCGGCCTCAGGCTGCCCGTGTCCGGCCATGTGGCGGCCGATAATTGCGATGTCCGCCTCGGCGGCGGGGGTTTCGTAGACGAATTTTCCGTGAAACATCACAACGATCCGGTCGGACAGCTCGAAGACTTCGTCCAGGTCTTCGCTGACCAGCAGCACGGCTGCCCCGCGGTTGCGGGCTTCGACGATCTGTGCGCGGATTTCCGCCGCGGCGGCAAAATCGAGCCCGAAGCAGGGATTGGCGGCGATCAGCACTTCCACGCCGTCCGACAATTCGCGGGCCAGGACTGCGCGCTGCACGTTGCCGCCGGATAGATTGCGAATCGGTTCTTCCGGAGACGGTGTTTTGACGCGGTACATTTGAATCAAATGCTGCGCGGCACGCCGGATCGAGGGTTTGTTCAGGAAGAACCCGAGCATCGAGTGCGGATGGGTGTCGAAATTGCGCAAGACCATGTTCTGCGCGACGCTCATCCCGCCGACGCAGGTATTTTTCAACGGCTCTTCGGGCAGGCAGTTGACCTTGTGTTTGCGGATCTCGGCGCGCGTGGCGCCGTAGGCTTCCCCGTGCAGGCGGACCTGCCCGCCCGAGGCGCGGCGCTGGCCGGCCAGCACCTCGACCAGCTTGCTCTGCCCGTTTCCCGAGACCCCGGCAATCCCCACGATCTCGCCGGCGTGGACCGTGAGATTCAGATCTTCCAGCGCGGCAAGGCCGATGTCGTCCAGCGCGGCAAGACCTTCAATGTGCAGCAACGGCTCGCCGCGGGCCTTGGTGTCGCGCGTGGCGGTGCGCGTGGTTTCCGAGCCGATCATCATGGCGGACATGTCGGTTGGCGTCAGCTCCTTGACCAGCCCCTTGCCGGCAAATCTGCCGGTGCGGAGGACCGTCACGTCGTCGGCGAATTTCATCACCTCGCGGAATTTGTGGGTGATCATCACCACCGTCAGGTCGCCCGCCACCGTCCGCTGCTTCAGCATGGAGAGCAGCTCGTCGGCCTCGGCGGGCGTGAGAACGCTGGTCGGCTCGTCGAGAAACAACACTTTGTTCTTGAGATACAACTGCTTGCAGATTTCCAGTTTCTGTTTCTGTCCGGCGGCCAGCGACGATACCTTCGCGCCGATGGGGATGAAGAACGGCGTGGTCCGCATGAAGGTGCGAAGATCTTCGTATTCCTTCTTCCAGTTGATGATGGCAGGCACTTCGCCGCGCGAGAGCACGAGGTTTTCCGCGACGGTCATCTGCGGCACCAGCGTGAAGTGCTGGTAGACCATGCCGATCCCCAGCTTCAGTGCTTCGCGCGGGTTGCGAATGGTGACGGGCTTGTTGTCGAGATTGATCTGCCCGGTGTCCGGCAGGTAATAGCCCATGATGCATTTGACGAGCGTGCTCTTGCCCGCGCCGTTGCCGCCGAGCAGCGCGTGCATGGTCCCCGGGCGCACGGTCATCGAGACGTTGTCGAGCGCGAGCACTGTTCCAAACCGCTTGGTCACGTCGATGGCCGACAATCCCGCGGCGCGGCCGGCGTTGGGAGAAGGGAGGCCTTCGGTGATGATGACCTCGTGGCCTTGATATGTGGCGGGGGCGTTTGCGTCGGGTGTCATGCGATGCCTTTGATGAAATCCACCGAGTTGGAAACCGCGCCAAAGACGCCGTTCTGCATCTTCACCATCTTGACCGCGGCGGTGTGATTTCCCGGGTCGGTGGCGGCGCAGCAGTCTTCAAGCAGCACGCATTCGTAGCCGCGATCGTTGGCTTCCCTCATCGTGGTATGAACACATACATCGGTGGTAATGCCGGTCAGAACGATATTGGCGATCTTCTTCTGCCGCAGGATCAGATCGAGATCCGTCGCGCAGAAAGATCCCTTCCCCGGCTTGTCGATGATCGTCTCGCCAGGCTCGGGGTAAAGCTCCGGGATGATGTCCCAGCCCGGCTCGCCGCGCACCAGCACCCGGCCGCACGGACCAGGGTCGCCGATGCCGGCGATGGTGCTGAACTTGCGCGAGCGCCACCGTTTATTAGCGGGCAAATCCGCCAGGTCGGGGCGGTGTCCTTCGCGCGTATGGAAAATGTGAAATCCGCCCTTGCGCATGTGCGCCAGGACCCGACTGATCGGCTCGATGCAGACGCGCGTTCCCGCGACGTCGTAGCCCAGCAGATCGATATAACCACCTTTGCCGCAGAAATCCGTCTGCATGTCGATGACGATCAGGGCGGTATTCTCCGGCCGAAGGTCGCCATTGTACGGCCAGGGGTATGGCTCGGATTTGATGTATGTCTCGCTCATGATGCCATGCGCGGTTGAAGTCCGTCTTCCTGTCCCCTCTCCCGGTAATCCGGGAGAGGGTTGGGGTGAGGGTGATTTCGAGGACCAACGGCACTCGATATTCAAAATCACCCTCACCCTGCCCTCTCCCGGAATACCGGGAGAGGGTAATTGGCTCCGAATCGCTTATCCCATCGATCGGCCCAGTTCTTCAGGTGCTCCTGCCAGATTCTTGCTGCCCGAACACGTGGCGATCATGATCAGCAGCGTCAGGAAATACGGAGCGGCATCGAAGAGATAGTGTCCTTTGCTGACGCCGATGGATTGCAGCGCGGGTCCCAGCGCTTTGGCGCCCCCGAAAAGCAGGGCGGCAAACAGACAGGTGATCGGGTTCCACCGCGCGAAGATGACCAGCGCGACGGCCATCAAGCCCTGCCCGCTGTTGAGGCCCTCGTTCCAGCTTCCCGGGTAATAGAGGGAGAGGAACGATCCGCCGATTCCCGCCAGAAACGCTCCGGCGGTGGTCGCGAAGAGTCGGATCGAGTTGACGGAATAGCCCATGGCGCGGGTGGCGTCGACGCTTTCGCCCGCGGTGCGGACGATCAGACCCCAGCGGGTGTTTTTCAGCCACCAGCTCATGAGCGGAGCCAGCGCGACGCCGACGAAGAAGAGCCAGTTGATTTTCAGCGCCGCCCGCACCTGTTCCGAATGGCTCCAGAATCCGAGGTTGATCGCCGGCAACTGAGGCGCGGCGGGTTCGACCAGCGGCTTGCCAAGATAAAATGCCAGCCCGGTGCCGAAGAGCATGATTCCGATGCCGACTGCGATATCGTTGACGCGCGGCTGCGAGCAGAGCCAGGCATGCAGCACGCCGAGCACGGAGGCGGCCAGCCCGGCGCCCAGCACTCCGAGCCAGGGCCCCAGCGCATTTCCGACCGAGGGAAAGTGCTGGGCCGTGAGGTAGGAGACGCCGAACCCCGCCATCGCGCCCATGACCAGCGTCCCTTCCTGGCCGAGGTTGATGCGGCCTGAGCGCTCGGTAAGGGTTTCCCCAAGGCTGACGAAGAGGAACGGCGTGCTGTTGCGAATCGCGCCGGCGAAGATCGCCAGCGGAACGCCCCAGATTCCAATGCCGGAAGCTGCATCAGGCATGAGCGGCTCCTGTTGCCAGGGTTTTCTTGGCGGGGGCGTGAATCAGGCGGGTAATCAGCCTGGCGAACCAGATGTCGTGGAGGTCGCTGAGGCGCCCGGCCCAGGTGTCCAGCCCGAGGATGACCAGAAAGAGTATACCCTGAAAGACCTGAACGCTGGCGCTGCTGAGCCCCAGCTTCATCTGCAGCAGATCGCCGCTGGCGCTGACGCCTCCCAGCAGCATCGCCACGGGAATGATGGCCAATGGATTCTGCCGGGCGACAAATGCGACGAGGATGCCGGCATAACCGTAGCCGGCGGCAAGACTGTCGTTGGCATGACCCTGAATAGCGGCCACTTCAATCACGCCGGTGAGCGCCGCCGCCGCCCCGGCCATAAAGCAGGCGATGAGCGTATATTTCGCCACGGAAAGACCGGCGACTTTCGCGGCGCGCACGTTGCCGCCGACCACGCGTGTTGCAAAGCCGTAGGTCGTGTGGTCCATCAGGATCCATGCCAGCAGGCAGGCGATGATTCCAAACAGCAGACCGACATGAATCTGCGTGCCGGGAATATTGCCGAACATGTCGGCGGCCGCCAGGGGAAATGAGGAGGGATGATCCAGCGTCTTGGGATCGTGCATCGGCCCTTCAACGCAGTGGTTGAGGATTGCCAATGCGATGTAATTCATCAGCAGGCTGCTGATCGTCTCGTTGACGCCGCGATACTGCTTGAGTGCGCCGACGATCATGATCCACACGCCGCCAGCCGCCATTCCCATGACGACCATCGAAATCTGCACGATCAGGGGAGGCGCCTCCGGCATGAGGTGCGCCGCGAACGCCGCCATCAGCCCGCCCAGCAGCACGCAACCTTCCCCGCCGATGATCACCAGCCCCAATCGGGCGGGCAACGCCACGCACAGAGCCGTCAACAGCAGCGGGGCGGCGTGGATCATCGTGTTCCGCCATGCGTACTGCGAGCCGAACGCACCGCGGAACATCACGTGAAACACGTCAAAGGGATTGATTCCCTTGCTGATGATGATGAACAGACCGAACAGCGCAAGAGAAATCACCAGGGCCGCGGCGGTGATGATCATCGCGTCGATGAACGACGAGGGGATGATCCGCTTGGCCCGGAAAATCAGCGTTGGACGCACTTCACGCGCTTCGTAGGGCAGCGTCATGTAGCTCTCCCGTTCCCAGTTGGAGGCACCGTTGCCTGAGCGAGACGATCATCGCATCGGAGGTCACAACAAACGACGGACGCCCCGTCTCCCAACGGCGAGATTGGGAGACGGAGCGAATCCGAGTGCCGATGATCAGCTGCCGGTGCTTCCAATGACGCCTTCGACCAGGTAATTCATTCCCCACAGCGCGGGGTCCTGATCGTCGAACGACTTGCCATCGGGGATCACGACGTTCCCTTTATTGTCCTTCAGCGGGCCCTTGAACATCTGGAACGTTCCGAGTTTCATCAGCGCTTCATCCGCTTCGATCTTCGCCTTGGTTTCAAGCGGAACCGCCGAGCCGAACGGCGAGAGCTTGACGGCCCCGTCCTTCAGGCTGCCCATGTAGTTGTGCGGCATCGGCTTGCCATCCTCGTAATCCTTGACGAACTTCACGTACATCGGACCCCAGTCCCATTCTGCGCCGGTAAGGTAGCCCTTGGGCGCGAGGGTGGATTCGTTGTAGTGATAGCCGCAGCAGTAGATGCCGCGTTTCTCGGCGGTTTGCACGAGGACTTTGGGGCTGTCAACGTGACCGGAGACGACGTCGATCCCCTGGTCGGCGAGATTCGTCACCGCGTTGGCTTCTTCATTGGGCAGGAACCAATCGCCGGTGAAAATGACCGTGAGCGTGGCCTTGGGGTTGACGGCCTTGGCTCCCAGCTCAAACGCGTTGATGTCGCGCAGAACCGGCGTGATGGGCTTGGCGGCAACGTATCCGAGCTTGTTGGACTTGGTGACCGCACCAGCGGCCATGCCGCAGAGATATTCCAGCTCGTCGATGTACGCGAAGTAGGTGCCGATGTTCGGCGGGTCACCGTCTTTCAGAATTCCGCCGGCGTGGAGGAACTCGATCTTCGGGTATTTCGCCGCGATCTCCTTCACGTGAGGATTAAAATAACCAAACGATGTCGCGAAGATGAGCTTCGCATCGCTCTGGTTGATCATTGTTTCCATCGCCTGCTGCGCGTCTTTGGTCTCCGGCACCTTTTCCGCCTCAACCACGGTGACGTTCGGCATCTTCTTCACTTCGGCGGCGCCGTCGGCATGCGACTGGTTGTAGCCGTAGTCGTCCTTGGTGCCGACGTAGATGAAGCCGACCGTCAACGGGGTTCCCGCGGGGGCGGTCGTGGGGGAAGAACCGCCGCCGGAACTGCTGCTGGCGGTATCGTCAGACTTGGAACAGCCCGAGACGACAACCGCCGCGCCCAGGGCGGCGACGGCAAGCAGTTTGAGATTTCGCGCTGCAAGCTGCGACGCGAGTTTGCGCAATGCGGATGGCTGCATAATCATTTCCTTTAATGGACAGATTGATCTGATGTAAAACCTCGGCCGGGAAGGCTGCCCGCGGGAAGTTGTTCCGCGGCTTTTGCAGCGGGGCGGCCTTCCCGGCTCGAGGATCCAGTTCTTGCGAATCAGAAGTTAAACCCGACTCCCACCGACGCGTTGAGCACGTTGCGGTTGTCGTTGCCGCTGGCGAGGCCGCCGGCTTCGAGCAGCGCGTGATTGAGAAGGTAGAAATACTGCAGCCCCGCGTCCGCGTGCCAGGCTCCGTAGCGGATGGGGATGAACGCGAGCGGCACCGTCACATTGATGGCCGTCGAGAAGACGCCAAAGTGCGAGCTCTTTTCGGTAGTGTCCCAATAGTTCTTGGGGCCCACCGAGAAGTACGTCGGAAAGCTGAAGGTCAGCGGATAGTCCGCGCTGGCCTTGAGCGTGTAGCTTGGGGCCATTCCAAGCTCGAAGTAATACGTGCTTCCGTGACGACCGAGGATGACGGTCGAGTCGCCCGAGATCGAGTAGAAGAAGTCGACATACGGCTTGAAGGCGAAATCCTTCATGATCGTGCCGGTGTCGTCGTACGCGACCTTGAAGTCCGAGGTGGACTCAATGTGGAATGCGTGCGGGGGGGAGAACCAGGGAGAATAGGTGGCGGTGCCGGTGAATTTTCCCACGCTTCCCGAGAGGCTGACGAAGTAGTCAAGCTCGTTCCACGGTCCGACGTACGGGTCGCCCTGATTGAGGTTGATTGAATTCCAGACGCCCGTGACCAGGGCGACTTTGGAGATTGGTCCGATGTCGTCGAGCGGCAACACCAGGCCGACCACCGGCTGAATCACCAGGCCCTGGTTTTCAACAACGAGGCCGCGCGGCGTGACGTAAGCGGTCTTAAACGGAACCTCCGCGAACCCATGAATGTTGGGCGCATCCGGAGCGGCGTCGAGATACGTCGCGTGCTGCTGCTGTGATTGGCTCTGCGGATCGAGCACCGAGGCGGTTTGATCCGACGACGCGCTCGCGTCGGACGCCACAGAAGCAGTTGGCGTCAGCGACAGCGCATCGGATGCGGGGACCAGGTCCACCGCGCGCGCCAATGACGGAAAGCCGATCGCCGCGGCGATCGCCGAGGCACTCAGAATACGAAGTACCGACATGTTTGCCTTTCCCATTCTTTCTGTTGGCGGGCAGCACTATTGCCTGAAGAGCCGAGAGTCTCTTCATCGCCCGCGATGCGGTTGTCCCGCAGCGCAAAACAATGGGCGTGCCAATGCGTCCGAGCGACGCTAACCTTCTGTAGAGTTGGGGTTTAGCAATTGAATCCGGATTGCTGCCGGACGCCCGTACATGTTTCAGGCGTCACCCGGCGGACGTTTGCAACAACACGCCGGCGTACCAGCAGGTGGCTGACGCATGGCTCAAGCCCCCTGCCCCCGTGGATGGGATGATCGGGGAATCAGGAGTTCCGATGAGTCCAGTGACCGATCTTCTCGACGTGGCACTTCAATAGTCCAAAGGTGAAAGGGCAACGGTTGCCGAGGCCTTGATTGAAAGCCTTGAAGATGGCCGCGAGCAGCCTGGCGACGGGCATGCCCTGGAAGCGGAGATTGGCCGCCGTCTGGAAGCCTTTCGCGCGGAGAAGACCACCGCCGAGGATTGGCGCGTCGTCATGCGGCGTGTGAAAGCCGAACTGGCGATCCGTCATCCATGAGGTGCGCGAGGAAGCTGATAGTCTCACTTCGTTCAAATACATGATTGTCTATCAAGTGCTGCCGGAATCGCTGCTGGCGATCTGCGTGGTGCATTGCAACCGGCATCCGAAGCACTGGAAGAAACGAACGCGGACGAGATAAGCGGCCCCTATTTCCCTGCGGTCGTCCCCAGCTTCCGATAAATCCTAGTTCGGTTGACCCCCAGCTTCCGCGCCGCTTCGGCGATGTTGCCGCCGGTTTCGGCTAAGGCGCGCTTGATGAGAATTGTCTCGGCTTCTTCGAGCTTCAGCGGCAGATCGCCGCCGGGCTCGCTGCTTTCGCTCGCGGCGGCCGGGGGCCGCGCGGCGCTGGCGGGCGCGGGGGGCCGCGACGCGCCGAGGTAGAGGTGCTGCGCCCGCACGTCTTTGCCGCCGTTTTCGATGAGAGCGCGCTCGATCACGTTTTTCAGCTCGCGGATGTTTCCGCGGAAGCGATGCGCTGCCAGCAGCGCCAGCGCATCCGCGTCGATCTTTGGCGCGGCAATTCCCATCTCGGCTGCGAAGAGCTCCACAAAATGGGCGGCCAGCAGCGGAATATCCTCGCGGCGCTCGCGAAGCGGGGGGACGTCAACCGTGAATTGCGCGAGACGGAAAAAGAGGTCTTCGCGGAACGAGCCGTCGGCGATCTTCGTCTGCAGATCGGCGTTGGTCGCGGCCACGATCCGCACGTCGACGGCTTTGGGCTTGCTCGCCCCCACCGGCGTGACCCAGCCGTCTTCGAGGACGCGCAGCAGCTTGGCCTGCAATGGCATCGGCATGTCGCCGATCTCGTCGAGGAACAGCGTCCCGCCGTGAGCCATTTCGAAGTAGCCGCGCCGGTCCATCGTCGCGCCCGTGAATGCGCCGCGCAGGTGTCCGAAGAGCATCGACTCGGCCAGTTCCTGCGGGATGGCGACGCAGTTGATCGGGACGAACGGGCCCTTGGCACGGGCGCCGCTGAAATGAATCGCCCGGGCGACCAGCTCTTTGCCGGTGCCGCTCTCTCCGGTGATGACCACATTGACCGAGCCGAAGTTGCGCAGCCGTTTGATGTCGTCGATGGTCTTCCCCAGGGTGCGGCTGCGGCCGATGAATCCTTCGATTCCCCATTGCCGCGCTTCGCGGTCGGACAAATCGGAAAGCTGCTTGTCCACCGCATCCAGCGCAACCTCGGCGCGCTCGCGCCGGTCGATCTCCTCCTGCAGCCGATGATTCGTCGCGGAAAGCTCGGCGCCGCGCTGCTCGAGTTCCTGATTGTTCGCCTGCAACTGGCGTGTCAGCCGGCTGACTCGCAGGAGCGTTTCCACGCGCACCAGCACTTCCTCGGCGCGGAAGGGCTTGGTGATGTAGTCGGCTCCTCCGGCGCGGTATCCCAGCACCAGATCATTGATCTCCTCCAGCGCGCTGATGAAGACAACCGGAATATCGCGAGTCTCCTGCGAGGCCTTCAATCGCCGGCAGGTTTCATACCCGTCGAGTTCGGGCATCAGCACGTCGAGCAGGATCAGATCGGGCTTGGCGCGGGCGGCGACGCGCAGCGCCACCTCGCCGTTGGGAGCAGCCAGCACACGATACCCCTGCGGCTCCAGAAGCCCGGTCAGCACGTCGAGATTCGCAGGCGTGTCATCGACCAGCAGGATTTGAGTTTCCTGCGCGGAAATGACGCTGGCATCGGACATCATGGATCTCATCGTCCGGCTCTTACGCCCAATCGGACGCGGCCTGTTCGAGTTCCCCCTCGTCGGCGGTGACGAGCGCTCCGCCGGGCTGGCGCGACAGAAGATCGACGATCTGCTGCATGTCGTAATCGTGCAGCGAGCGCCGCAGCCGATCGCAGAAGCCGTGCGCCGCCGGCGAGAGTTGTTCGGCATGATCGATGCACTGCCGAAGCGCGGTGACGCCATGCACTTCGGCGGCGGCAAGCATTCGCCGGCGCAGTTCCTCGGGAAGTCCGACCGAATCGCAGGATTCGATCGCCGGCCCAGGCTCGCACGGCAAGAGCCCGCCGGCCTCATCATGCGACGGCGCGACGTGGTGAAACTCCACGTTCGGCAATGTGCTGAGGCTCAGGCATAACCGCTGCGAGAGAACCGGCTTGACGATCACGTCGTCAAAGCCAGCTGAGCGCCAGCGTTCCTGTTCATGGATAAATGCGGACGCGGTGACGGCGACCAGCTTGATCGGCTTGCCGCGCAGGCGCGCCGCGGTTTCAATGCCGTCCAAACCGGGCATGAGAATGTCAATCAGGGCCACGTCAAAGGGCTGGGCTTCGGCGATGCGCATCGCTTCTTCGCCACTGGCGGCGGTGACTGCTTCACATCCGATGCCGCGGAGCAATTCGGCGAGGACCGTGCGGTTCTCTTCCAGATCGTCGACGACAAGCGCGCGGACCCGGCAGTTTGGCGCCAGGTGAAGTGATTCACTGTTCCATGCCATGCCCGATTCCATCGCCGCCGCGGAGCGCGCCGATGCGGGCAGGCGAATCGCAAAGTAAAAGCGCGATCCCGCCCCGGGCGTGGAGATGACGCACAACTCTCCGCCCATCATCTCCACATGCTGGCGGGCGATGGGCAATCCCAGACCTGTCCCGCCGCGACTGCGGCCGGCGGATGTTTGCCGGAACGGTTCGAACACCAGCGGCATCGACTCGGCCGGGATCCCGGCACCGGTGTCGATCACCTCAAAGCGATAGAGGTCCTTCTCCTCCCGCCGCGCCCGCAGCGTGACGGCGCCGTCGTCGGTGAATTTCACGGCATTGCCGATCAGATTCACCAGCACCTGCCGCAGCTTGCGCTCGTCGCCGCGAACGATTGCCAGCGCGCTGTCGGCCACTTCCGCGCGCAGCAGAATCCGCTTCTGCGCACAGCGGGCGCGGAACATGTTCAAGACCCCCTGGATCATCAACCCAAGGTTGAAGTCGCAACACTCCAGTTCGACATGCCCGGCTTCGATCTTGGAAAGATCCAGCACGTCGTCAATCAGCTCCAGCAGGTGTTTTCCGCTGGCCATCACTGTGTTGATGCAGTCGAAGTGCTTTTTCGACAGGGTGGGGTCGCGCTGCAGGATCTGCGCGTATCCCAGGATCGCGTTCATCGGCGTGCGGATTTCGTGGCTCATCCGCGCCAGGAAATCGCTCTTGGCCGCGTTGGCGGCGGCGGCGTCGTCCTGGGCCCGCTGGCGCACGGCGATTTCCTCCTGCAGCTTCGCGTTCGACAGCGCCAGCTCGGCGGTCCGCTCCTGCACGCGCGTTTCCAGCTCGGCGCGGCGCGGCGCAGCGACTCTTCGGCGACCTTGCGGGCCGTGATGTCGATCACCGTGCCCTCGTAATAGAGCACCTCCGAACTGGGTCCGCGGACCGCGCGGGCGTTCTCCGAAATCCAGATCACCGTCCCATCGTGGCGGCGCACCTGCGATTCGAACCCCGAAACCACTCCCACACGCTGCACCATGCGCGTGAAGTCATTGCGCCGGCCTGGCTGCACGTACAACTGGTCGGCGATGTTGGGCAAACACGCGATCAGCTCCTCCGGCGAGTCGTATGCATAGATGCGCGCCAGCGCCGCGTTGGCGCTGAGATAGTGCCCGTCGAGGCTGGTCTGGAAAATGCCTTCGACGGTATTTTCAACGATGCTGCGGAACTTGGCCTCGGCGATGCGGGCCGCTTCCTCCGTGCGCTTGCGGTCGGCGATTTCGTGCGACAACTCGGCGGTGCGGTCCTGCACCCGCCGCTCCACGCGCGCCGTCTGCATCAGGCCGCCCGCCACGCAAATGCACAGCAGCAGCGTGATGAGAAGCGACGTGCCAAAGATCATCTGAGGATGCAGCGTGCTGTGAGCGGCGACGAAGCCTTTCGTCGGGCGCAATTGCAGGGTCCAGCGCTGCCCGGCTACGTCCAGCGACGCCGATGCCGCAAGCCCGGCTGACAGCGGTGAAGCGCCGACGGCCGCGAATTGATAGATGCGCGATTCGGGCATCTCGCTGTCGGTGACGGTCACCGCGAGCCCCTGATTCGGAAGATCGCTCACGCAGGGCGCCAGCAGATCGTCGACCGTAAAGACCGCCGACGCGAAACCGGTCAGCAGACGCTTGCGATCCGCTTCGGTCGGATGCGGCCCTGGGCCATAAATGGGCAACCAGACGACGAAACCGGCGTCCTTGTCGGGTCCTTGGATCAGTCGCAACGGCGGCGTCGCCGCCGCTTCCCCGCTGAGCCACGCTTTCTCCAGAGTCGCGCGGCGAATGTCGCTGGAGTTCAGTTCGAATCCGATTGCCACGCGGTTCGACGAGTCGGGCTCCAGGTAATAGATGGGGAGGTATTCAGCTTTCTGTCCGGAACGAACGACCTTGCCCGATGCGTCGCGTTCGACGAATTGAAAATCGCGAAGGCCGTCCTTTCTTGCCGCTGCCTCATATGCGCTGCGCTGCTCAGCCAGGACGCGCGGCGTCCAACCAACACCCCGCAGTTCTGGCTGACGCGCCAGCGCACCGGAGACAAACTCCGCGAAATCCTGCCGGGAGACGGTGCCGCGCGTCGCGAACAGTGATTCGATCCCATGCAAGACGCCCATCGATGCGGTGATCTTGTTGCGCAACACCTCCACTCGTTCGGCGGCGCGCGCGTCGATCTCGTCCTGCAAGCCCCTCTGTTCCCACGCCCGGCCGTAGCTGAAGAGCAGCGTGGAGAGAAGGATGCCCGAGCCGAGCAATGCGAGCACGAGGCCCCATAACACCCGCCAGCGCGGATGTAACAGGCGACGTCGTTTTGCCCAAAAGAGCGTCATCGATCGGGATTTCCCTTATCCAGCGGGGGTATTGCCCAATGACTGCGCGGCAATGATCGCAAATCTTTCATCCATTGATAGTTAAAGCAAACGTCGGACCCATGGCGCGTCGCTCACGTGCCGGCGAGAAATGCCCGCCAGCCTCCAAAGTGGGAGATGTTCCGAGCGCCTTGAACCGCCAACGCTTCGCACAAGAAGCTCTTCACAAGCGTCCCGTCCTCTAGGGCGATGGTTCCAATGACCAAAGGTGGTGGAATGGCGGCGACGAAGCTTCCAAACGCCTCGATCGACATCTCCCAGATTTCCAGTTCGATGGACGCGCCGCCTTCACCGGTTTGCACCAACCCCGGCTTGGGAGGGCTGGTTCCCGGAAGCGCATACAACTGATATCGCGGCGCGGTCCGGGCCGCGCCGATCAATCGGGCGCGACGATCCGTCAGTTGCCAGTTCAGCGGCTGGCCGCTGAGATGTGCGCCGACGACTGCGACGCGCACCCCTTGCTGGTCCGTGAGAAGCGGCGAATCGTCCTCGGCCAGATGCACTCCCGTAGCTCCCAGCGGAAGATCTTGCTCGCGATGAAATTGCCGGCCGATTTCCAGCAGAGTCTGGTCCTGACCCGCCGGCGCAATCATGGTGACGCCCACCGGAAGCCCATCAGCGCCAAAGCCTGCCGGGACCGCCAGCGCGCAGAGATCGAGCAGGTTCACGAAATTCGTGTAGTAGCCAAGATTGATATTGGTCTGGATTGGGTTTTCTTCGACCTGGGCAATCGTGTAGATCGTTCCCGCAGTCGGAACCAGCAGGAGATCGATATTTTGCCAGATTGCGGCGGTCTGCCGCCGGAGTTTCTGCAGCAAATGCATCCCCTCAAAGGCATCGACGCCGGTGACTTTGCGTGCTCCGCTGAGAATGGATCGCGTGACCGGCAGGATCGCATCGGGGGCATCAGCCAGGAGATGCTTGACGACCGTCAGGCGCTCTGCAACCCATGGGCCCCCATACAAGAGTGCCGCCGTCTGGTGGAGCGGATCGAAGTCGATCTCCACCAGTTCGGCTCCCATCGATTTCATCCGATCGATCGCCCGGCGATACTGCTTTTCGACCGTCGAGTTGCCAAAAAACTCCAGATGCGCCGTCGCGGGAATGCCGACGCGTGCCTCCGTGACAGGCACGGTGCGCGCCGGAATCTCCTCCTTCTGCCGCGAATAGGGGTCCAGCGGATCGTACCCGGCGGCGAGTTGCGCAATCTCCGCGGCATCGCGGCACGTCAACGCCATGATTGAGACGCAATCGAGCGATTGACACGCCGCAGTGACGCCCGCCGCGCTGATGCGCCCGCGTGTTGGCTTCAGCCCGACGATATTGTTGAATCCCGCCGGCACACGCCCGGAGCCTGCCGTGTCTGTCGCCAGCGCGAAGCTGACCAGTCCCGCCGCCACGGCCACCGCCGATCCGGAACTGGAGCCTCCGGAGATATACCGGGCGTCAAATGCATTTTCGCAAGCCCCAAACGGCGAACGCGTTCCGACCAGACCGAGGGCAAATTGATCGAGGTTGGTCTTGCCGATCGCTATGGCCCCCGCGGCCAATAATCGCTCGACCGCCGTCGCTGATTTTGTCGGCAAATACGTAAACTCCGGGCACGCCGCTGACGTCGGGTGCCCTGCCAGATCGATATTGTCCTTGATCGCGAACGGCACCCCAAACAGGGGTAGTGGACCGTCTGCATGCTGCCGTTGTTCCGCTACTGCCAGTTGATCCATGACTTGTTCGAGCGACAGCCGGTGAATCCAAATGCCTTTTCCCTGGTGCGCGTCGATGCGCTCGATCAGCTCGCGCAGGAATCGGCCGGGGGAATCCCCGTGCCCATAGCGTGCGCGGAGCGAGAAAAGATCCAGCGATTGCCGGGGTGAAATGGCCATGCGCAGTTGCGGAAGCAGACAACAATCCGGAGAACTCCGACATGGATCAGCAGCGTTTTGGCCGCCGAGTGGGTTGGTGGGTGGATCATACAAACGTTTGACGACGTGACAAGATAGTCCCGCCAGGCATGCCGGGGGGTGTGTGACACTTTGGGAACTCTCTTTCCCCTCCCCTGGTACTGCTCCGAAAAGAGATGAGGGAAACTAAGAAATGCCCAATGCCCAATGGCCAACAAAATCCCAAATCGCAATGACCAATGGGAGAACCAGCCTTTGGCCCTGGACCTTGGGGCTTTGTTGGCCATTGGGCCTTGGACATTTCTGCTCTGAAAAGAGACGCCACGCCACCCAATGCCAGACGCAGCCCCAACAGGTGATTCGGACTGCTGCCCACCAGTTGAGGTTGCCCACTCGGAAAAACAGGACTCAACTTCGGAAGGTGCAGTTCCACTGTATGATGCCGGCCCAGCGCGGGAAGCACCATGCGGATCAGCATCATCACCCCCTCGTTCAACCAGGCTCCGTTCCTGGCACACACTGCCCGCAGCATCCTCTCCCAGTCCGGCGATTTTGATCTGCAATGGATCGTCATCGATGCCCAAAGCACCGACGGCACCTCAAACCTGCTCACAACACTTCACGAATCAAGACTCACGTGGATCAGCGAGCCGGACCGGGGGCAGTCGCACGCAATCAACAAAGGCCTTGCGCTTGCCGACGGCGATGTGGTCGCTTGGCTGAACAGCGACGACCTTTACAAGCCCGTGCGCGCTGCAGATCGTGGCCGACGCCTTTGCGCGCCAACCTGAGGCTCAATGGCTCGTCGGACGGTACGAAATCATCGACGCCAGGGGCCGGCCCATCCGGCAGTCGATCGTTCGCTACAAAGATCGCGGGCTCCGCCGCTATCACTATCGCAAGCTGCTCCGGGAAAACTTCATCTCCCAGCCGTCAGTCTTCTGGCGTCGCGACTTCGGCCGGGAGATCGGCCCGCTGGACGAATCGCTCCACTGGACCATGGACTACGACCTCTGGCTGCGCATGGGGGCGCGCGGCGGTCCGCTCATCGTCCCGCAAGTGCTCTCGCAGTTCCGACTGCACCCGCAGAGCAAATCCGGCAAGATCGACCGCAGGCAATTCGACGAGCAATATCGTGTCGCCGCTCGATACGTCGGAGACGACAGATTCAGCCGGGCGATTCACCGCTTCAACGTTGAAAAAATCGTTCTGGCGTATCGTGCGATGCGATTTCTGCGACGGACATGACGCTGCCGATAGAATAGCCCCTTCGAAGTTCCGCGCAGTCTACAGCGCTGGATGAATGCAATGCGGTCGTCGGACCCGAGTTATCAACCAGCGTAAAGCTCGAAATAACCGGATGTCGTGGTTGACTTTTTAGCTATTTTTCATGTATCTTCTCATCCATGGAAGATAAGAAAACCATGACTCTGAATCTCACGGTTCGTGAGATGGAAGTACTTGAAGAACTGGCCGCGAAAAAGGAGATGAGCAAGACGGCTGTTCTCCGCCATGCCCTGAGGCTATACCAGTTGGTTGACTTCAAGCTGGCCAAAGGTGGCAAGCTCTTTATGGAAGACTCCAAGAACAAGAAGGCGGAACTCTTGGTGCTATGACGCGTTTCCCGATTAAGCTCGAAGACAAGCATACCCGCCGCGGAAGCCAGCGCGGTCAACTGGTCGGGGCCTCTCTCTGTCTGGACGTGCCTGCATCGGTGATTGCCGAAAACGTGGCTGTGTGGCAACCGATCTGGGAAGCAGGCATCGAACGTCGACGGCAGCTCGGCTTGCCTTCCCTGGAGCATCAACATTGGGATTGGCTGGCAAAATCCAGTTTCCTCAGCTTGGCGGCGTACCGCAGCTTGGCCATCGAATGCGAGGGTATAATGCAGGGGCTAATGATGTTGGTGACGGATGGTTACGCGGCGCACAAACAACCCGATGCCGGCAAACCGCTAGTCTATGTTGATTATGTACAGAATGCTCCGTGGAACAACGAAGACCTTGTGGACCGGCCTCGCTTCGGAGCGGTTGGGTCGCACTTATTGGACGGAGCGGTAAGGCTCAGCGTGGATTTAGAGTACGGCGGCCGCGTCGGGCTTCATTCGCTCCAGCGATCAGAAGGCTTCTACCGTCGTCTCGGTTTCACTCCGGTGGAAGTCGAACGACAGGACAGGCACGCACGCGGGCTTTGGTATTTCGAAATGACGCGGGAGGGAGCGGACGTGTTTTTGCGAACTCGGAGTTGACCATGAGCATGTTTAACCAAGTTCGGCGCGATGACGCGTGGGTTATGCAGATGGCCGATGCGGAGGAAGGTGTTTCAATGGAGGTCGGTGGTCCGCATGGGCGACTAAACGGGCTGAACGCCGAGGCCGCACAACGCTCGCTGGCGCATTTCATCGAGTTGTCTCGTCGTCAGTTGGGCCTCTCGGCGTTGCAGTTGGCGCAGAGAGCTCAGGTCAGCCTCATGGACCTCCTTACGATCGAGACCGGCAACCACGGCGCGGGAAATCCCGAGACGGTCGTTCGCCTGGCCAACTTTTTGGACGTTGATGCCCAACCGCTTTTGTTTTTGGCTGGCCTGTGCCCGTCCGATGATCTGCAACTGGACGAGGTAGCTGCGCAATTCACAGCCCGACTGGAGACGGTGGCCCCTTTGGAACCACGGGAGCAGGAAGCCCTGAGTTGGTTCAAGTCGGAGGCGTTCAAGGCGCGGCAGCGCTCCGTGAAGGTAAAGTGAGCCCGATTTCCGCACGAGCGACCGGCCCGTTCATAAAAATCCAGCTGTATCCGGACCACCCTGGCGTCGCTTAACCCGAGCGAGCCCGTCTATTTTCGCAAATCGTTGGACGTATCCCACGAGATCCATTGCACTCCTTCGCCTTCATCGTCGGCCTGCTGTGGACTGTCGCGACGTTGCTCGACGCGTTTGAGACGATCCTCCTGCCGCGACGGATCAATCATCGCTTTCGCTATTCGCGGCTGTATTACCGCAACTGCTGGTGGATCTGGCGGGCGATCGCCGCGCGGGTTGCCGACCGGCGCTGGCGCGAGGGGATGCTGGGGGTCTTCGGGCCGATGTCGCTGCTGGGACTCTTCGGCTCGTGGATCGTCAGCCTGGTTTTCGGTTTCGCGGGCATGCAGTGGTCGCTGGCTTCGCTGTTATCAACGAGCCAGCACTTCCCAACGCCGAACACGTTTGGAGCGTTTCTCTATTTCAGCGGCACGACCTACTTCACGCTCGGGCTGGGCGACGTGATCCCCTCCGACGGCGTGTCCCGCGCGCTGACCGTCATCGAAGGGGGCCTGGGCTTCGGATTCCTGGCGATCATCATCAGCTATCTCCCGGTGCTCTATCAGGCGTTTTCGCGCAGGGAGGTGACCATCTCGCTCCTGGACGCCCGCGCCGGCTCTCCGCCGACCGGGGGGGAATTTGTGCGACGTCTGTTGCGGGACGGCCGTGTGGATGCCGACGACTCCACGCTGCGCGAATGGGAACGGTGGTGTTCCGAGCTGCTGGAAAGCCACATTTCCTTTCCCGTGCTCGCGTACTACCGCTCGCAGCATGCCAACCAATCCTGGCTCGCGGCCCTGACGTCCATGCTCGATGCGTGCTCGTTGCTGCTGACAATCCTGCCGCCGGGCGAGTCCCATCAGGCCCAGCTCACCTTTGCGATGGCCCGGCACGCGGCGGTGGACATCGCCTTGATCTTCGGCGTCAGTCCGCCAACGGAACCAAACGTGTTGCGCTCCAGCGTTTGTGCCCACCTGCATGATCTGCTTGGGCAATTCGGTCGTCAGTCGGCTGACTCCCCCGACGCCGAATCGCGCCTCGCCGAGCTTCGCGGCCTGTACGAGCCGTTCCTCGACGCGCTGGCCCTCCACTTCGTGCTCGCGCTCCCGCCGGTCATGGCCGCCAAACCCACCGCCGACAACTGGCAGCGCAGCGCCTGGATGTCCCGCACGCCAGGGATCGGCGATCTGCCCTCCGGAAGCTCCGGTGGGGATCATTTTGACTGACAACTGAAACGGCCCAAACCGAGCTTCGGGGGTTTCAGGTGTTCCACAGGGGGTGTAACTTTTATTTGTGGCGATTGCAGATTTTGCGATCGTAGGGCGGGATTCATCCCGCCGTTTTCTCAGCCGGCCAACAAATCGGCGGGATGAATCCCGCCCTACTCGGAGCCGATCGCCACTTTCGAGCGCCACACCCTCCACAGGACCGTTTTCAGCGCTGACTCGATTTCATCGGTGCAGTACGTTTCAAAATGCAGCGAAGCGGGGCTGCGACGCCGCGCGTGCGTCGCCCGGCGCGGCCGTGCAGCCATTGATACGAAAGCAGTATTGTCATGCGCGAATCGAACGCTCGCACCGGCTCGTGGTTGATTCCCGCAGCGGTCATCGGCGCGGGAGCCGTCTATGCCGCGGCGATGATCCAGCGGCGCAGCCGGTACATCCAATTGACGGGGCGGACGGTTCTGATTACCGGTGGTTCACGCGGGCTGGGGCTCGCTCTGGCTCGGGAATTTGCGCGGCATGGCGCGACCCTCGCGATCTGCGGCCGGGATGAAACGACGCTGGAAGCCGCCCGGGCCGACCTCAGACAGATCACGCCGCGGGTTCTTGCATTTCCTTGCGATGTGCGCGTCGAGGGTCAGACTCGGGAGATGGTTCGCCGGGTGGAGCAGGCTATTGGCCCGATCGACATTCTGGTGAATAACGCCGGCACCATCGCGGTGGGGCCGCAGGAGGCCATGACCGCAGCCGATTTCCAGGAGGCGATGGATAGTAATTTCTGGAGCGCCGTCCACGCGACCCTCGCCGTCACCCCGTCGATGCAGGCGCGACGTGAGGGACGCATCGTCAACATCACATCCATCGGCGGCAAGATTCCCGTGCCCCACCTGCTCCCCTACTGCGCCAGCAAGTTTGCGTTTGTGGGTTTTTCCAGCGGGCTGCGAACGGAGCTGAGCAAGTCCGGCGTGCTGGTCACCACCGTTGTCCCTGGACTCATGAAAACCGGCAGCCCGCGCAACGCCGACTTCAAGGGAAAATACCGCGCCGAATACGCGTGGTTCAGCATTAGCGACAATCTCCCCGGCATCTCCGTCAGCGCGCGCCGAGCCGCTCGAAGGATTGTCCGTGCGGCCATCTACGGAGAGGCAGAAGTGACGCTTGGACTGACCGCCAAGGCGGCGGCAAAGATTCACGGGGTGGCGCCCGGCCTATTCACGCAGTTCGCAAGTCTCATCAACTATCTGCTGCCGGGAGATGGCGCCAGCGAAAGCAATCGACACAAGGGCAGGGACAGCGAATCGATCATCACCCAACTGGCGTTGTGCGCCCTTGGTCGCGGAGCGGAGAAGCGATTCAATCAGTTGGGGGACGCTGCTTCGAGTTGACCCGCCAGGAAGCGTCAATCCGAGCAGATGGCTTCTAATCGCGACAGGACAGACCGACTAACGCCTCATTATCCGCACTTCGGCGATTGTCTGCAATCAGGAATTTTCCGAATCGACGCCGGAACCCGATTTGCGATCTCCTCATCCATAAAGAGGCTCGCACCGTTGTGTCACGGGACCAGATCGATGAAAAACGCCCATCGCGAAAAACCTCTCCAAAGCTCCAGGCCGGTGTACTCATGGACGGCCCGGATGCAGCGGAAGACCACGCGCGTCATCCTGGTTTTTGGTGTCGGCCCTACCTCGCTAGATCGCTGGAATAATTACCGCCAGAGCCGCCTGGAACACTTCGCGACAGGTCGTTGAGCGACCGGCGCGGGAACAACTGCAACGAAACGACGGTCGTCGCGGAGGAGCAATCCGCCGACGCCGGACAACCAGAAGGAGAAAGACATGAGCTCGACGCTGAGCCCACGCAATGAAGAAGCGCGTCGTCCTGCTGCCAGAGTGTCGGAGAAATCCGCCCGCGACGACGCGGCTCCGGATGAAAAAATAAATTTTATCTGGGGCGCCGGCATTGAATGCTCATTCATTCCTCATCTGAAAGTGGATCAATTCGAATGGACCGGCCACGATCGGGCATGGCGCGAGGATCTGCGCCGCGCCGCGAGATCTCCGGCCTGACGCACCTGCGATACGCATTGCCGTGGCACAAGATCGAGTCCCGCCGCGGCAACTTTGATTGGGGAATGGCGGACGAGCGGATTGGGTTCTGCAGAGACCTGGGACTCGAGCTCTATCTTGACGTGATGCATTTTGGAGTTCCGCAATGGCTCGCTCAGGCGGCGGGCGACCCTGAATTCCCCGAATCGTTGGAAGCGTTCAGCGAAGCGATCGTCACGCGCTATCGCGACTCGATTCACACATGGTGCCCGTGCAATGAACCGCTCGTTCTTGCCTTGTTTTCCGGAGATCTGGGCTTCTGGCCGCCACACGCGCGCCACTGGCGCGGGTACATGCCTGTGCTGTCGCGCATCGTGCAGGCGGTGAGCCGTTCGATTCGCGCCATCCGTCGGGTGCAGCACGAAGCAACGATCATGCATTGCGATAATGTCGAGCATTACCAGACGCGCGAGCCAGAACTCTGCGAAGAAGTCTCACGGCGAAACCTCCGCCGATTTCTCGTTCTGGACCTGCTCACCGGCGCGGTCGACCGTCAGCACCCGTTGTATGAGTGGATGGTGATGCATGGGTTTTCGGAGCTCGATCTCGACTGGTTTCGATCCAATCCGCAAACGCCCGACATCATCGGGATGGATTATTATCCGAACTCCGAATGGCGGCTGGAGAAAAGCGGTTCCGTGATTCGCCAGAGAAGAAGTGAACGTGCCGCCGGCGTGTACGGAATTGGATCGGCTTATTACAACCGCTATGGCCTCCCGCTGATGCTGACGGAGACCAGCACAGACGGGAAGCCGATCAATCGCGAAATCTGGCTGGACAAAACGATCGAAGATTGCCGGCGGCTGCGCGCCGAGGGCGTTCCGATGCTCGGCTATTTCTGGTGGCCGCTGTTCGACCAGATCGACTGGGACGGGGCGCTGACCCATCGCGTCGGGAAGATCCATCAAGTCGGCCTTTATTCGTTACGGCGCGAGCACGACGGAACGCTTGCTCGCGAGGTCACGCCGCTGGTTGAGCAGTTTTCGCGCGCCGCTTCCGCGGGAAACGCGCGGGTTGGAGAACTGGATTCGATCGCTCTTCCCACGATCTCCCAAGAGCAGAGCGCTGCCATTGCACGGGACGCTTCCCGCCAGGGAAATGGCAACGGGAACGGCAACGGGAATGGACACGTTCCTCCTCTGGCGGCGGTAAGCGTGGCGACAGGAAGCCATCCGGGGGAGCAGAAGCCCGGTGTCGCGCGGATCGACAATAGTGTCCAGACGCGGGCGACCGGTCCTTACGGGATTGTGGTCTTCAGTCATCTGCGCTGGGGGTTCGTCTGGCAGCGCCCGCAGCAGTTCCTCTCGCGGCTCGCGCGGCGCCATCGAATTCTGTTTGTCGAGGAGCCTTTGTTCGATCTGCCGGAGGGACAGCAGCCGCGGCACGATCTTCACCAGGTGATGCCAAACGTCACGGTGGTTGCCCCGCATTTTTCCCCGTCAGGCAGGAAGGATCGAACGCTCACAAGCCGGCTTCGCGAGATGACTCGCCAGGCGATTGAGGCCATCAACGAAGATGGCGAATTTGATCAGCCGCTGCTCTGGTACTACTCGCCGATGGATTCCGCCTGGTCGCTGGGACACTTTGCGAGCCGCGGGATTGTCTACGATTGCATGGACGAGCTTTCACAATTCACCGTGCGCACGCCCGCGTTGATTCAGCAGGAAGCGAGGCTGATTCGCCACGCCGACGTGATTTTCGCCGGCGGTCACGAATTGGGCGAGAAGAAACGCGCGCAGCACCACTCGGTTCACACGTTTGGATGCGGGGTGGAATATCAGCACTTCTCCCGCGCCAGCGACCCGCGCACCATTGCGCCGCCCGACATCGACTTCATGGATCATCCGATCATCGGATGGTTCGGCGTGGTGGACGAGCGCGTGGACTATGGGCTGGTCGGCGAGATGGCGCGGCAGCGGCCCGACTGGTCGTTCGCGATGATCGGGCCGGTGGTGAAGATCGATCCGAATCTGCTGCCCCACTCCCCGAATCTCTTCTGGCTGGGAAGTCGCGATTATCAGGCGCTGCCGAGCTATTGCCGCGCCTTTGACGTTTGCATGATGCCGTTCGCGCTCAACAAGGCGACGCAGTTCATCAATCCAACCAAAGCCCTGGAATACATGGCCTGCGGCAAGCCGATCGTCAGCACTCCGGTGCGCGACGTGGTGCGCCAATGGACGGACATTATTCGCATTGCCGCGACTCCGTTGGAATTTGTCGAGTGCATCGAGGCCGCCTTGCAGGCCGGCCCGGATGACCAGCGGGTCACGCGCGGAAAAGAGCTGGCGCAAAGCTGCTCATGGGACAGCACCGTCTCACAGCTTCAATCGTTGATCGACCAGGCGTTGTCCAGGAAAGACCGCGCCGCCGCGACACGCATCGCGCCGCTGACGGATATTGAAATTGAGTCGGTCTACACGAGCACCCAAGGTTCATAGGACTATCCACCATGCAAAAGAAAATCGTCATCATCGGAGCGGGCCCCACCGGGCTGGGCGCCGGATATCGGCTTCAGGAACTGGGCTATTCGAATTTCGAGGTGTATGACAGCCTCGATCATGCCGGGGGCCTTGCGAGCAGTTACACAGACTCCGCCGGGTTCACCTGGGACGTGGGGGGCCACGTCATGTTTAGTCACTACAAATACTACGATCGCGTTTTCGATGCTTTGATGGGCGACGAATTTCAAATGAACCTGCGGGAATCGTGGGTGCGGATGTGCGATACGTGGGTGCCATACCCGTTTCAGAACAACATCCGGTATCTGCCGCGTGAAGTGGTGTGCGAATGTCTGACCGGATTGATCGAGGCACAGACCCGCCGCGATCATACGAACGCCAGGAATTTCGATCAGTTCATCGATGCGGTCTTTGGCGACGGGATCGCGCGGCATTTCATGAAGCCGTACAACTTCAAGGTTTGGGCGCACCCGATGCAGATGATGAACAAGGAGTGGATCGGGGAGCGCGTGGCGATGATCGACATTCGCCGCGCGCTGGAGAACGTGCTGCTGGAAAAAGATGACTTCGGCTGGGGCCCGAACAATCAATTCAAATTTCCGCTCCGCGGGGGGACCGGCGAGTTTTACCGCCGGATCGGTGCGACGCTCGGCGGACATCTTCATCTCAATCGAAAGGTCGCGTTCATCAATTGCACCGCCAGGGAGATCTGCTTCACGGACGGGCAGCGCATCAGATACGACATGCTGATCTCCACCATGCCGCTGGACAAACTGTGCAACGATGTGATCAACGGCGAATTGCCGCGCGACATCAAGAAAGCCACCGCGTCATTGCGCCACAGCGGCGGCTACATGGTTGGCATTGGCGTGAAGCGGCCGACGCCGAGCACCAAGAGCTGGATGTACTTCCCGGAAAACAATTGCCCGTTCTATCGCGTGACGTATCTCTCAAACTATTCCCCCTATATGACGCCGGACAACAGCCAGTATCACTCCCTTCTGGCCGAGACAAGCTACAGCGAGTTCAAGCCGTTCGACGGAAGCACGATCGTGCAGGAGACGATCGATGGGCTGATCCGCTGCGGCCTGCTGAATGAGGCGGATCGCGAAGCGATTGTCGACACGTGGATGTTCAACGCCGGCTACAGCTACCCGACTCCCACCGTGGAGCGTGACGCGATTCTCGGGTTGGCAATTCCGTATCTTGAATCGCAGGGCATCTACAGCCGGGGCCGATTCGGAATCTGGAAATATGAAGTGTCAAACACGGACCACTCGCTGATGCAGGGCGTGGAGCTGGTCGACCGTCTCATCAGCAACAAACCGGAGACAACGATTGCGATGAAATACGCCAGCACCACTGACGGTCGTAACGCCGCGGCGCACGACCGGCCTTCGGAGGAGATGAACGGGGAACCGCACATCTCCGAAGAAGAATTGGGCGTGACCACCAGCGACCGCACCCGCGGGTCGCGCGGTCAGGCGCAGGCCAGCACGGTTTCGAGCCAATGATTGGCCGCAGCTCACGCGGTGAGCAGCGGGAACTTGGAGCTGCTGATGGGGAGTTGCGAGAAGGATGCGATCAGCTTGCGATACTCCGCGGCTACTTTTCGCTCCCTTCGCGCCAGCGTGTACAGGCCGACTTTGTTGACGTGCCCCTGTGCCTTGGTCAACGCGGAATCCCAGTCGAGCATGTCGATCAGCCCGTACCAGGTGAACCCGATGATCGGCACCCCATCTTCACGCAGGCGAAGCAGATTCATCCATTCTTTCCACAGCCACGCGACCGAGTCGGTGTTCACACGATTGGTTTCCGTATGCATCACCGGCAGTCGATAGCGGTCGAAGTATTGGCGGGTGATGACGTAGTAGCCGTAAACGTCGCCGGCGCCGATGCTGGTGCCGTCATCGCGGATCACGTGCTCGTTGGTGATGTAGTAATCGGTCCCCATGATGCAATGGGTTTTCAGATCGGCCTGTTGTCGAAACCACTGATACTCCGCCGCGCTCATGCCGCTTTGCAGCAGATATTGGTAGATGGTGGCCGACACGTCGTGCGCGAACAGCAGATCGAGCGAGATAAACCGCCGCTCGTTCATGAATGTCGCGCGGGGAACCATCTCCGGGCTGCCGGGATGAACGTACTCGGTCGATTCGCTGTAGATAAAAATTGCGTCGGTGCGCACTTTGAGGATCGCCCGCATCATGAGGATCGACGCTTTGACGCAGTGTTTCAAGTTCGTCACGAACGCCTGATCGCTCATCAGCCGTTCGTTCCACCACCCGAATGCGGCGGAGAATTGCGCGGTGATGTAAATCTCATTTACAGGCGTGTAGAGGGTGACCCAGGGATATCGCTCGGCAAACGCGTGCGCATATTCCGCCAATCTCTGCGGCCAATCGGGATGCTGAAACGTCCCCAGCCAGTCAGGAAGTCCAAAATGCACCAGATCGATGATGGGGCGCAGACCAATTTTCTGCATCTCCGCCATCACCCGATCCATAAACGTCCAGTCATACTTGCCGGGCCCCAGAAAGACCCGATGAATCGGCGGCCCATAGCGCAGATACCGCAGGCCCATCCCTCTGGCGAGGTGAAGATCCTTTCGCCAGTTCTCGTAGTGCCCGGTGAGCGCGAGCTGATCGATGCGGTGGTTGCCGGCAATGACGGGATTGGAGCATTCGATTCCGACCGCGAACATGAATCGCAGGGTATCGAGGAGCGGGCGCGCAACCTCCTGCGCCGGGGGAATAACGTCCGGCCGCTCGGCCGAAAGCCCCGGGTCGCGCTCCTCTGGACCAGTTCGACTCGTGCTCATGACTTCCATAGGAAAACGTCTCGGTTGTGCATGCGGGACGCATCATTTATCGGGCCAATCAATAGGCGGCGTGAATTTTGACAGGAGAGCAAGCGGATGCCGGAAAGAAAAAACAGCGGGACTGCAAACCAAGGCCCCATGAACACGTTGGACTATTGCAATCCGGTCTGGCCGGGCTATTTCGCCGATCCTTTCGTGATGCGTGCGGGGCCATTGTACTACGCATATGGAACAGGACAGTGCGATCCGCTGGGACGTGAGTTTCCAGTTTTAATCTCAGCCGACCTCATCCACTGGCGATCGAGCGGCGGCGCGCTGCTGCCAGTCCCATCCGCGATGCCGGGAAGTTACTGGGCGCCTGAGGTCGCCGAAAAAGCGGGCCAGTACTTTCTCTACTACTCCGCCTCGACGACAAAGTCAGATCAGGATCAACGACTCCGCGTCGCGGTATCCGACACCCCGGCGGGCCTTTTCGAGGATTCGGGAAAGTTGCTGATGCCGGAGCAGGGATTCAGCATCGACGCCAGTCCGTTTACCGACCCGCGCGACGGGCGCCGCTACCTCTTCTTCGCAACCGACTACGACAAAGACGACCCGGCCGGCACCGGTCTGGCCGTCGCACCGCTGGCCGCGGACATGATGGGCGTTGCCGACGCGCCCAGAATCGTACTCCGCGCCTCCGCCCCCTGGCAGGTCTATGAGGTTAACCGTGACTACAAGGGGCGCGTCTGGCCCCAGTGGAATTGTGTCGAGGGGCCCAGCGTCGTTTTTCACGACAACCGATATTATTGCTTTTACTCCGGCGGCGCCTGGCACGGTCAGGCCTACGGCGTAGGCTTCGCAGTTGCCGATCATCCGCTGGGTCCCTGGAGCGCGCCGCTTGCCGCCCAAGGGCCGACCGTGCTGAAGGGGATTCCTGGAAAGTTGATCGGCCCGGGACATAACAGTGTGGTGATCGGTCCTGACGGCCACACCGAGTGGATGATTTATCACGCCTGGGATCCGGCTCATACCGCTCGGCGCATGTGCATCGATCCGATCCTATGGACGCCGGAAGGACCAAGGGTCGATGGGCCCAGCACGGAGCCGCGGAGGATCCCGCGACACGGGTAGCACTCGCCGAATCCGTTACGCCGCATCCGCTTGCCATACGTGGATGTAATCCACATCCATCGAAGCCGGAAACTTCGTGCTGGCGTTGGGCGGACCTTCCCAGTCGCCGCCGACAGTCAAGTTCATGATCGGATACATCGGCTCGTGCGGAATCAGCGACTGATCGGTGACGGTGCCGACGGCGACGCCGTCGAGATACCAGGTGATGTGGTCCGGCTCCCAGTCGACGCCGTAGGTGTGAAAGCCGGCGGAGAGGTCGGCGCCGATTTCGGTGTGCTGCTGATAGGTGTTCAGGGCCAGGTGATGCACCGTGAAGTATGCCTGCGTCGGATCGTGGCCCAGGACTTCGACGACGTCGATCTCGCCGTCGCCGTCATTATGAGAGGCGGGCATCATCCAGATTGCCGGAGCGAATCCCTGCCCCTTTGGCATCTTCGCCCGCACTTCCATGTAGCCGTATTGGAAGCTGAAGGTCTTTTGCGCCGGATTGCCGTAGATGTCGCCGCCGGCTTGCACGATGCCGCTCACATAGGGGACGCCGTATTGGTTGTCGACCCGGGCGGCGAGGTGGAGTTGGCCGCCGCTGACGGTGACGCCGCTGGCGTCGTACGCCTGCAACTCGCCCTTGTTCACAATAGTAACGGCGTGATCCCAGTACTGCGCCGTATGCCAGACGGGGTTGAGCGTGGTGCCGTCGAATTCATCATCGAAGGTGGTCTGCCAACTTCCGGGGACTGGCGGTGTCGGTCCGGGGTTGGCCGTCGTTGTCGGTGGCGCCGACGTGACGGGCGAGCCGCTCGAAGTTGCAGTCGTCGAACTGTTGCCGGATCCCGTGGGCGTGCTGCTCGTGGGATCGGTTCCGGAATCGGTCGCCGTAGGAGACGTTGTCGGCGGGGTGACCACTGGCGTCTTTTTCGCGACCGTGTGCTTCTTTGGCTTGGGAGCGGGGTGATGCGCTTTGTGATGCGGAGGATGCTTGGTGGCGAGCGGCGCACTGACTGCGGCAGGGGGGTTGGACAACAAAACGCTATGAATTGTCACCACCGATGCGGCCGACATCAGACGACGAGATTCCAATGGCTCGATTAAGGCGATCGAGAGCTGACGTGGCTGTGAATCAAACGCAAATTCGCTTTGGTGCATAACTACCCGCTCCATATTCGGTATCGGGTAGAGTTCGCGCCGGCGATTGAATTTTCAAGCCAGCCTGCCCAGAGGTCAAGCTCGGCACATCTTCTCCAGAATGCCCAGCCTGTTAAGTGCGAGTCCTCCCAATCGGTTATGCGCCGCCCTGAGCGTCGAAATAAGGTGCGGGTTCTCAGCGATCAATTTGCGGTCGTATAAACGGAATCTTTTGTCTTCACGCTGGCACGAATCTCAAGTATTCACCAGAGTGACGCCCCGCCCTCGGGATTTGCCGAAGCGTTGCAGTTCTTAATTGCAATGGCTTGGGCACCCCGTTATACGTTGGGTGTTTCACCTTTTCAGCAGGTTGCGTTCATGATCGGGAAAAGAATCCCCAGACTTCTTTGGGAAAGCGGCACGCTGTCGAAGCGCGAAAACGCTCCGGCCGCTGCCCCTGCCGGTGCGCCTTTACTGAGTGAACTGCTCCTGAGGCGCCGATGGACAATCGGATTGGCGGTAGCCGGATGCCTTTTTGTCGCGGTCGTCTACCTGCTCTTTGCAACGCGGATCTATAGCGCCCAATCGCGTCTGTACGTGGAACAAAACGCCCCCAGCGTCTTCAGCGAAACCAATTCCCGCAGCACCGACAGCGCGCAAACCGACGCCTATCTCTACTCGCAAGCCTCGGCAATCCAATCGACGCCTGTCCTTCGCTACGCGCTGGATCAGGTGGGGTACCGCCAACTCAAGACCTTCGCCAACGTCACCGGCGACCCCGTGGATTGGCTCCTGCAGGGCAATAGCTTCAAAGTCGATGTCGGCAGAAAAGACAACCTCATCACCGTCTCCATGGAGTCGCCGTACCCCAGCGAGGCAACCGACTTCGTAAAAGCAGTTGTCGATGGCTATCTCTTTCGGCTCTCAAAACATCGCCGCGTGACCGGCGAAGAAATGGTGAAAATTCTCGCCGACGAGCGCGACCAGCTCGAGCGCAAGCGCGAGGCGGGCATCGCGGCGCTGGTGCAGTTCAAGGCCGAAAACGGCGCGATCTCATTCCGCGACGAGAAGGGAAACACCATTCTCGACCGGCTTGCGACGCTCTCCGCAGCGCTGACCACCGCGGAATTAGCCACGCTCGATTATCGCGTCCAGCTTGCCGCGACCAGGTCGGCCCTGGCCGATCCGCAGGAAATCTCGGCGTTCGTCGAGTCGCAACAGATGAAGGGAAGAGACTTCGGCGACAAGGAGTTCGACGACCTGCGCTCGTCGCTTGAGCAATATCAATTGATGCTGCGAAGCAACCTGGAGGTGATCGGCCCCAAGAACATTCGCGCCCGGGAGATCGAATCATCGATCGACCTGCTGAAGGCGAAGATCGCCGCGAAGGAGAAGGCCATTGCCGAAGCACAGGTTTCGCAGTTGTCCGTGCAGTTGGCGGCCGCGGAAGACCGGGAAAAGCAGATTCGCGTTTCCCTGGCCGATCAGCGGGCGGCGGCCCTGGCGATGAATCCGAAAGCCGCGGAATATGCCCGGCTCGAGAGTGACGTGGAGCGGATGCAGAAGCAGTGCGACGTGCTCGACAGCCGGATCCAGGAAGTCAGCGTCAATAATCTCAATGCCGGCGCTCTCGACGTGGAGGTGATGGATCCCGCCCATGCCCAGGAGAAGCCGATCCGTCCGAAGAAGGCGCTGACGCTTGCCATTGGACTGCTGGCAGGCCTGCTGCTGGGCAGCAGCGTGGTGATGGCGCAGGAATGGCGCAACCGGCGGCTGCGAACGCCCGACGACATCGTCGGTCTGCTCGAATTGCCGATGGTCGGGCTCGTGCCGCGGATGCCGGCAAATCTCTCCGCCTCCGATCGCGGAACGATTGTTCATGGCGATTCGATGTCGGAGGTTGCCGAGGCCTACCGGGCGATTCGCACCACCATTTCCTTCGGCGCTCCGCCCAACGCCAAAACGTTTCTCGTCACCTCCCCGACATCGGGCGAAGGGAAATCCACCTGCTCCAGCAATCTCGCGATTTCCTTCGCGCAGGGCGGCCAGCGCACGTTGCTGATAGACGCCGACATGCGACGCCCCGTGCAGGACGCGATCTTTCACGTCGATGGCGGCCTCGGGCTCGCCGACGTGATGACCGGCAAGGCGAAAGTCCGCGACGTGATCCGCGCCACCGCCATCGACGATCTTTATGTGATTCCCGCCGGCACGATTCCCGGCAAGCCCGCCGAGATGCTGGAAAGCAAGCGCTTCTCACAACTGATGCAACAACTGGCGTCGATTTTTGACCGCATCGTGATCGACTCGCCCCCCGTGATCGCGGTCACCGATGCCCGCATCCTCGCCGCCTCCGCGGACGTCACCCTTCTGGTCATTCGCATGTGCCGCTCGTCACGGAAACTGGGCGAAGTCGCGCTGGACGCGCTGCGGAAAGTGAAAGCAACCGTCCTGGGCGCAATCGCCAACGAAGTGCAGACACCGGAGGGATATCACTACTACGGCAGGCTTCGCCCGCGCGTCTCTTCCGGCAATCAACTCCTCCGCCGGCTTGGCAGCGCCGTCGGGTACGCTCCCCATCACGTTAACGGCAACGGAACTGCAAATGGCAATGGACATGGAAACGGGAATGGCAATGGCAATGGAATCTTGAGCAATCGCCAGGCTTCACTTGCCGCGACACAATTGCCCGCGGATATCCTGGCGATCAACGAACCCGATTCACCGGCGGACGCCCGCTGGGAACTGGCCGCGCCGTAGGGCGGCAGTTCGCATTTCGCATGCGGCGCGCAACAATTTGATGGAACGGAGCGGTCGCGGACGAGCTTATATGCAGATCCGAGCCCGCATTCCCATACCACGTCGAGTCTGAGATACTCCGAAGGCTCGGATCGGACGCGGAAATCCGAGCCTTCGGTGTACCGCAGACTCGGCGTGGTGCATGAAAATTGCGGATTCGAATCCGCATCTACGTGACTTGGTGTCCGGAGAAGGCAGATGGGTCAGGCTCAATCCAGCGCAGTTCGCCACGCCGCAGTCTACATGCTGGCGCGCGGCCTCCCGTCGATCGTCGCGTTCCTGGCGATCCCCACGTTCTCCCGGCTGCTCGACCCGGCGGGATATGGCAACTACGCGCTGGTTGCCGCCACCGTCGCAATGCTCAACGCGTTGCTCTTCTCCTGGCTGCGGCTCGCGCTGGTGCGATATCTTCCGGTCTATCGCGAGAATCCGCGGACGCTCAAGTCCACGCTGCTGACCGTGCAATACCTCTTCATTGCCGCGTTGGGCGTCGTCGCCGCCCTGCTCTGCGCACTCCCCGCCGCAAAAGGCTTGCGCCCGGTCATCATCGGTTGCTGGATCTTGCTGGCGGTGCAGGCGCTTTATGAAATGTTCTGCGACCACGCCCGGGCGCGGATTCAGCCTTGGCAGTTCATGTGGATGCAACTCATCCGGGCCTTTGTCTTCATCACGCTGGGCGCGGCGTTGATCAAGCTGGGCCTGGGATGGTGGGGACCGCTGGTGGGCGTCGCCATCGGGATGCTGCTTCCGATGCTCTATGCAATGCGCCGCGATTGGAGCGGGCTTCGCTTTTCGATCGATCGCGAAGCACTTTGGACCATTTGCCAGTACGGCCTGCCCCTCTCCCTGACGGTCGCGCTCACGGTGGTCATCAGCACGTCCGATCGATTTCTCATCGCCTGGATTCTGGGGAAGGACGCCGCGGGTCTTTACTCCGTTGCCGTCGACTTTACGAGTCAGACGATTGCGATGCTGATGATCGTAATCTATCTGGCGGTTTTCCCGCTGGCCGTGCGGGCATGGGAGGAGCACGGACGCGAGGCCGCGCAGCGCGAGATGCGGCATAACGCGTCGCTGCTGCTGGCCGTCGGGCTGCCGGCAACCGTGGGGCTCAGCGTGCTGGCGCCGGGGATCGCCAATTGCTTCCTGGGCGAAAGCTTTCGCCATACCGCTGTGGAGATCCTTCCGCTCGTCGCGGCGGGCACGTTTCTCGCCAGCTTCAAGGCGTTTCATTTCGACACTGCGTTTCAGTTCGTAAATCGAACCATCATTCAGGTCTGGATTGTTCTTTTTGCCGCGGTGGTCAACATCGCGCTGAATCTGGTGGCCATCCGACGATTCGGAATCAACGGGGCCGCGTCTGCCTCTGTGCTGGCGTATGTGCTGGCGATTGTTCTGACAGCCCTGGTGGGCAGGCGGTATCTCGCGCTGCCGCTTCCGATGCGCCCGCTTCTTCAAACGCTCGTTGCCGCCGGCGTGATGGCCGGGGTCCTCTTCCCGTTTCGCGGGCGCATCAGTCATGCCGCCCTTGCCGCGCAAGTTGCCGCGGGCACGGCGCTCTACGGATCAGTTCTGTTCGCGTGTAATTTTCTGGGAGTGCGTGCCGCGTTGGTTGCGAAACGCGCGACCCTCACCGCGATCGCGGTTGAGCCGGCGCTCGATTCTGTTGAAAGCGTCGCGTCGTTCCCGACGAGCACGGTCTTGTAAAGGCAACCAATGGATCGTTTGTACAATTGCATTTCGTTGGCCCGCGGTCGACACGCTCGATATGCCTGGGGGGAACCGCAGCGCCGATGATCGCCGCCATCTGCAAAAGTTCTGTTGGTTTGCCGGTGATGCCCTCACGAGTCACTCCGGCCGGCCCGTCGGGCCGATGGATCTCGCGCATCGCCCCCGCCGTCGTGTTGGTGCTGGGATTCCTCTGTTTCATGCCATATCCGGCGATATCGATAGGCAATCAATCCGCGCTGCAGAGCGGAAACATGCTTTCGCTGCTGCTGCTGATTCCGGCGGTTGCGCTCCCGTGGCGGTATCGCCCCGTATTTTTCTACCCGCTGATTCTTATGCCGCTGGTGCTCTCCGCCATTAAAGTGGCGTTCTCAGGGAATGGCGACCTGAACCTCTGCCTCAAGGATATCACGGTCTGGGCGACCGCTTGCGTGACACTGGTCGTCATCCAATTGTACGCGCCGCGATACGCGCTCCACCTTCTGACCGGCATCGCTGCCGCCATGCTGTTACACGCCCTCGTCGGACTCTGGCAGCTCTATAGTTTTACCTCCCAGGAATTTCCGTTCGCCGGTTTTTACGTGAATCAGTCTTTCTTGAGCGTGCAGGACAATGCCCGCACCATCGCAACTTATATCCAGCGGCCGTTCGGGCTCTTTCCCGAGCCGTCGGCGATGTCCAGTTCCCTGGCGCCATGGGTTCTCTTTATCACCGCCGAACTCTGCGGCGTTGTGCAGCTGCGCGAGCGACCATCGCGCTGGCGCCGCATCCTTTTCGCGGCCTCTGCCATCGGCGGCCTGGTGCTCATCATTCTTTCGGGTTCCGGACACACGATGATCACGCTCGCGGGGCTCTCGGTCATCGGCCTGCTCGGTCTGCGCAAGCTGAGAGTGACGCCGCGAACCGTCGCGATCTTCCTGCCGACCGCGGGAATTCTCCTGCCCCTCCTCGTGTGGATGACCGTGACGATCATGGCCAATCGCATCGAGGGCGAGTATCAGATGGGCGGCTCGTGGGATGACCGTTCTGAAACTCTGGTCGCCGGATTCTCGATGTACGCGCATGGGGATCTGCCGACGATTCTCTTCGGCCTGGGCGCCGGCCTCTCGGCGGACGCCATCTGGAATGCTTTGCGTTTGGACGCGGTCTGGAGCGTGCTCCTTACCTATATCTATGAAACCGGTCTTGTCGGCGCATTGGCGATTTGTCTCATCGGTTTCTATTTGTTGCGCGTCTGGCGCAAGCAATTTCAATCCGGCGTTTGCGGCAATCACGATTGTCTGGACAGTGGGTATCACCTTAACCACCAGTTACACGCAGCTCCTGCCGATTTGGGTCGCGCTCGGCTGGCTCACGGTTTGGCCGGGGATCTGCACTTCGCCCGATCCGCGCCCGGCGCCGAAGTCCACTCTGCAGTTGGCTCAGCGCGACGCCTCCATTCACCCGCGCCGTCAGGAATGGTCGTTGCCGCAGGATGTTTCAAGCGAAGCGGATTTCCAATGAATAAGTCCATTACCTTTGTCGTTAACACGCTCACCCACGGTGGCGCCGAGATTCAGGTTTCGCGGCTGGCCAATGGTTTTCAACGCCGCGGCTGGCGCGTCGCCGTCGTCTCGATGCTTCCCCCGGTTGCTCTGGACACCCAACTGCGCGAAGCCGGCATCGAAGTCTTCTGCCTGAACATGACACCCGGCGTCCCGAATCCGCTCGCCATTCTCAAACTCAGCAAGTTTATCCGCGATCGCGCGCCGCAAGTCGTTCACAGCCATATTGTCCACGCAAACCTGCTGGCACGCGTCTCACGGTTATTCGCAAAGATGCCGGTTCTCGTCTGCACCGCCCACAGCCTCAAGGAGGGGTGCTGGGTGCACGATCTTGGGTATCGATATACTGATCGACTTGCTGACCTGACTACCAATGTCAGCCAGGCTGCGGTCGATCGTTACGTGCGACTGGGTCTCGCCCCGGCCGGCAGGATTCGATTTATGCCCAACGGGGTTGACCTCACGCGATTTCAGCGCAATGGTTCGCAGCGGGCTCGGCTGCGACAACAATTGGGGCTTGAGAGCCGCTTCGTCTGGCTTGCCGTCGCGCGAATGGAGCCGGACAAGGATCACGCCAACCTGTTCCGCGCGTTCGCGGCCGTTGCGGCAAACCACCCCGCCGATCCGCTCCTGCTGCTCGTCGGGCAGGGCGAGCTCGAGTCGGAGCTGCGACAACTCGTGGACAACCTCAAGCTTTCCCGCTGCGTCCGCTTCATGGGCGTACGCGACGATGTCGCCGATCTGATGAACGCCGCCGACGCCCAGGTGCTCTCTTCGTCCATGGAAGGAATGCCCCTGGTGCTGCAGGAAGCCTCCGCCACAGGATTGCCGATCGTGGCCACCGATGTCGGTGGAAACGCGGAAGTGGTGATCCACGAATCTTCCGGCCTGATCGTTCCTCCCAGGGATTCGCCGGCGCTTGCCGACGCGATGTGCAGCGTCATGAAGATGACCGCCGAGCAGCGCGACGCGATGGGGCGCCGCGGTCGCGATCATGTGGAATCGAACTTCAACATTGATCGTGTGCTTGACCGCTGGGAAGGGATCTACGGCGAACTTCTCAAAGCCGGGCCCGCGGTCGCGTCGCGCCAGATTCTGCAGGCGACGACGAAGGGGATGTAACCAGAGGCCGAAGGTGATGTATCGTGAAAACCGGAGAACTGCTCCTGGAACGCCCCATGCATGCTCGCGCCACGCCGGAGCCGCTCCGCCCGCTCATTGCGTCCGGAATCTTGTCAGGGGTTGACGTGGGCCATCAGAAAATAGTGAGCGTTATCATCCCGGTTTATAACATCGAAAGGTATCTCGCGGCCACGCTGGACTCCTTAATGGCGCAAACTTACCGGAATCTTGAAGTTCTATTGATTGATGACGGCTCCACGGATGCGAGTGGCGCGATTTGTATCGAATACGCCCAAAAGTACCCCGTGATGCGATACATCCGTCAGCAAAACCGGGGGGTATCCGCGGCGCGCAATCGGGGCATTCGGGAGGCGACAGGCGATTACCTGATGTTTCTCGACAGCGATGATTTTTTTGAACCCGATATGATTGAAGCCTGCTTTCGGGCCAACGCCGGTCATAACGCCGACGTGGTTATTTTCGGAATGTTCTTCGATACAGTAAAGAACGGAAAACTGAAGAGCCGGACTGTTCGTTCGCACGAAGATGCGGTCGTTACAAGGGAAACCTTTAAGGACAGGTACTGGGATCTGTTCCGCGCCAACTATCTCACTCCCACTTGGAACAAGCTCTATAAACGTTCTGTCGTCGCGGACCATAAACTATCCTTCGATGAAAAGCTGTCGAATTTTGAGGATTTGCTCTTCACGCTCGATTGCCTTGCACACGTGGATAAGGCGGTCATCGTCTCCCGGCCCTATTACCACTATTGCAAGAGGGAGAGGCAGAGCCTCTCGCGCATATAAAGAAGAGATTTCCGGTAAAATGATTTACCTGATTGACGCGCTGTATCGACAGTATGAAAAGCTGAATCTGATAGATCAAATTCCTCAACTTTTGGCCGATTTGCAGTCGTTCTACGTAATGGGAATATGCAATATCTGCCGGAACGGCGGCGGAATCAGGGAGCAAAAGGAGGCTCTGCGCGCGTACGCTTCCGATGCGGTGTTTTCAGACTATGGAATCTGCGACGAGCAATACGGCAACTATTTCACGAGGCTTTGCAGGCGATTGACGCTCAATAAAAAATGGGGGATGCTCGTCATCGCCTGCCGATTGAGAAATTGCATCAGGCGCTTCCATTATTGAAACGAAGGTGCGCTCGGACGATTGCCGCCGGCGGTTCCGCCGGCATATCATCCGACGCCTCGGGCGCGTCGCGGCGCGAGCCGCATTGTGAGAGATACGCATGGATCCAGCGAAGTTGCCCGACCGCGTGAATGCATTCCCGTTCGTCGAGTCTCTTGAGGGCAGGACTCTTGTCACCGCCGCCCCGGCGCGGATCGACCTCTCGGCCGCGGCTGCCCCGGCAATCCACGTCGCCGCAAAGACGTCGACTCAACCCGCGGCAATGCCGCTCAGTTCCGTCCGCACTTTTTCCTACGTGCTTGCCGATCTCGCAGGCTCACCGGAAGTGACGGCGTTGGCGCAAAGCAACTACGACATGTTGATCGTTGATCCGACCGCCACGCTGAAGGGCAACGCCAACTTCAACATGTCTGCCATGGTCGCCCAACTCCACGCCGCCGATCCGGGCCGCGTCGTGCTCGCCTATCTCGATATCGGCGAAGCCGCCAGTTTCCGGGCTTACTGGAAACCCAGTTGGAAACCGCCCACTGCCGCTCGCCACGGCAGCCCCTCCTACATTCTCGAATCCGACCCCTTCGGCTGGAACGGAAGCTACCCCGTCGCCTACTGGCAGCCCGCGTGGCAAAGCCTTTTTCTGGGCCCCAACGGAATTGTGAAACGCGTCATGAAAGCCGGCTTTGACGGCGTCTTCCTCGACTGGGTCGGCGCTTACCAGGATCCGGTCATTGACGCTGCCGCCCAGCGCAATCGGATCAATCCCGCATCCGCCATGGTCAGCTTTATCGCACGTATCCGCGCCACCGCCCGCAGTGTCAATCGCAACGCCGACGTCGTTGGACTCAACGGCGAAGGCCTCGCCGCCGCCGACCCGAATTACCTTAACGTCGTCGACGCCCTGGCCGTCGAAGACACCTGGTTCTCGGGAACACCCAATGCCCAGTGGGACGACCCTGCCGGCGGCGACATCGCGACCGACCCGACCGTTACTGCCGGGCGCATTGCCGATTATCAGATCTATCAGAACGCCGGCAAACCGGTCTTCACTATCGATTACGCCCTGAATCCCGACAATGCCGCTCTGGCTTACACGGAATCGAGCGCTCTGGGGTTTGTGCCGCTCGTCACGCAGGTTTCCCTCTCGGACCTCACCACGACACCGCCGTCGGGGCTCACATGACGCTCGCCGCGCAATGGCACACCACCGCGCAATGGGACAGCTTGCTTACCAGCGTCCACGCATGGCACATCGACCCCGATCGCATCTCCCCCGAAGACCTCCAGCGCCAATGCCTCGGTTGGCTCACTCCCCAGGAGCAAGCCCGGCGCGACCATTTTCGCGGACCCATACTGCAACACGCCAATCTCCTCAGCCGCGCGCTCTGCCGCGCCACGCTCTCCCGATACACCGGCGTCGATCCCGCAGACTGGCGTTTCGATCACAACGAATTCGGCAAGCCGCACATCGCCTTTCCAACTTCCTTCCGTGGTCTCAGTTTCAATCTCACCCACACCACCAGCCTGATCGCCTGCGCCATCACCCGAGCCGGTGACGTCGGAATCGACGCCGAAGAGATCTCCCGCCCCGTCGATATTGACCAGGTCACCCGGCACTTCTTTTCCCCCGCCGAGTGCTCCGCTCTCGCCAGCGCGCCCGCCCCGCGCTTGCAGCGATTTTACGAGCAGTGGGTTCTGAAGGAGGCCTTCCTCAAAGGCTGCGGATCGGGCCTGTCCCGTTTGCCCGAACGATTCACAATCGAGCGCGCCCGCGATGGGAACCCGCTCCCGCTCGATCACTGGCAATTCACGCTGCACCACCCCACCCCGCGCCACGCCGCGGCCACCGCCGTGCGCCGCGCAACGGGCCGACACTTCATTCCCGTGGTATGGCATACTGCAGAGGGCTTCCTGAACCCCCAAAGCACATCGATTGCCTAGATCAGAAGTTGACTGCAACTGCGGCAAGCGAAAATTCCGAAAGCCAACGGATGGCCATCCGTTGGATTCCTTGCGGCGGGCGGGATGAATCCCGCCCTGCCATCGCAAGACCCGCAGTCGCCACAGTTCTTCCGATCGCCCGTGCGTTTCCCGCTAACCGGATCGGCAGCAAATTTGGTAAGCTTGAGAATCGAACATGGCATCGGACGAGAAGCTATCAGAGCAGGACCGAGTTCCGCGGATCACGCTGCGCATCCCCGGGCCATGGAAATCGTTGGAACAGTTGCAATCAGCGTTGGCCAAGGCCAACACCGGCTGCCTCATCCGCCAATCTGAGATCGATGCCGCACCTGCCGGCGCGTCCGCCGGCGACTCGGCCGGCGAGATCTGCCTCCTGCACCAGCGCAGCGGCCGGCGATTCGAACTGTCAGTCACGGAACGTGACGACCAGATCGCCCAGCTGTTCGCCGGCACTGGCCGGATGAAATCCCACGAGCTGCGCGCCCTCGAGAAACACCAGGTGAAAATATTTCTTACCGGCGCCGGTGGCTCGCACGAGGCCGCCAGGACGTTTCTCGCCATCGGCAAGTCGTTCATCAAGGCCGGCGCGCTGGGCGTCATGGTGGACAATTCCGGCAACTGCCACGGCCCGCGCGATTGGCTCGACCTGGCCGGCGACAAGCTGATGGGCGGAATGTACTGGGCCTTCGTCTCGGTCACCGCCTCAGACGAGGACGTCTTCTCCGCCGGCATGCACTGCCTCGGCTTCCGCGACGCCGAGCTGCTCGACCCCACCGACCCCCAAGTCGACGGCATGAAGCTGCACGAGTTTCTCGGGTACACCTATCAATCCGGAGTCGCGATCACCGACGGCGACCCAATCGGCAGCCCCCACGGCCCGGAGTTCACCCTCCAACACGTCGAATGCACACGATTTCCCAAAGACTCGCCCTGGCATAATCCCTACGGCGTCTGGCGATTGAAGAAGTTCGAGGACGACGCGATGGACGAGTAGGTTTACGGAGGACGGAACGCCGGTGGCTGGCTCGCGCAGTCCTTCCGGCTCGCTGCAGGGCAATTTCTGTATCGCGAAAATCAGTAGGTCATGCGCCCGGGATTTACCTGCCCGCGCAGCCAAACAATACGCCACCTCTTCTCGCATGCCCTTCCGCCGATTCAAAGCGTTCCTCCGCCCCGCTGATAATCGATGATCCATTTCGGCGTGGTCGCGAGGTACTTCTGCAGCAGCTTCTCGCGCGAAAAGTAATACCAGGCAGTGCCCCCCTGCGCGAGCAGGGATGCCGCCATCAATCCGACGTACATCCAGATGGTGATTTCACGCGAGATCTGGTCGATATCGCCGAGCATACCCTGCGCGTCGGCGCTTGAGCAAGAATTTGAACCGACGCGGCTGGACCGGACAGGTCCTGATACAGAGCCCACCCAAAATACAGCACCAGCATCCCGCACAGCACAATTTGATTGATCGCCAAACGGCGCGGAGCGGCCGCATCCAGCTTCTTGAGCGCCGCGCCGCTCGAAAGCTCGCGCCAGGCGACATAGGTCATTCCCAAGCCCAACGCGATGCCCGAGACGCTATTGGTAACAGAAAATACAATCGTGATCGCCGCGAACGCGGCGATCGTCCACCCATCAAAATTGGCAACCGACACAGCGCGACTGATTTTGCGCCGTCAGACGCGCGGCATCAAGTTGCGCCAGATGCTCGGAAGAAGGAGGAGTCGCAGGATTGCTGGCGATTTCCATGATCGTGCGCTGCCGATCTGTATGACCTTGCCCGATCACACGCTTACAAAAAACCGTTTAGCGGCTGCCCTTGGGCAGCTTACTTCCGGCACGGACGCGTAATCGCGCACGTTCCGTGATTTAAGTCTCGATTCTCCGCTCACCGCGCGCGATCCACAAGGTGGGGCGATAGGAACTGGCGCAATAGGAACTCTGTCCCCCGGTCCATGAAATATCAGGGGATGATGCTCTTTCCCCTCCCCCGGTATTTCCGGGGGAGGGTGGGAGGGGGCCATTTGACGAATGCCCCATCGATCGCTCAGCATGCGATGCCATGCCGCATAAACGGGATCACTCTCGCCGCCTGATTGCGTTCGCCCGCCAGATGCGTCAGGCGCCGACGGAAGCGGAGAGGAAACTTTGGGCTTTGCTGCGCCGCGGTCGGCTTGAGGGACATCGCTTCCGGAGGCAGGTTCCCGTGGCCGGTTACATCCTCGATTTCTGCTGTTTGCGCGCTGGTCTGGGAGTCGAAGCCGATGGGGGGCAACACTACGACTCACAAGCTTTGGAGTATGATCGCCGCCGCACTCAGGCATTGGCTGAAAAAGGAATCCGCATGTTGCGTTTCTCGGATTACGAGATCCTGAAACACGGCGACGCCGTGGCGGAATCGATTTACCAGCAACTTCTGAAGAACCCCCTCCCCAACCCTCCCCCGGAAATACCGGGGGAGGGAGTACGAGCGCCGACCGGCTCAATTACCGGAACTCCCAAACTGTGACGCACCCGCGGCGCATCGTATGAACATCGCTGGCGCGAACGGTAAGATCACTCGCTGATGGCGACGATGACTCTCCAGCAAGCCTTCGACCTGGCGGTGCAACGCCACCGGGCCGGTCAGCTCCTGGAGGCTCAGCACCTCTATCGCCACGTACTGCTCCACCACCCAAATCACGCGGGGGCGCTGCATTATCTGGGAGTGATCGCGCATCAGGCGGGCCGCACCGACATCGCCGTGGATTTGATCCGGCAGGCCATCGTCCAGGAGCCAGGCGATGCTGGCGCCTATAGCGATCTGGGCAATGCGTTGAAGGACGGCGGGCAATTGGACGCGGGCATTGCCGCCTATCGCAAGGCCATCGCGCTGCGGCCCGACTACGCGGAGGCTCACAGCAATCTCGGTAATGCCCTGGTGCAAAAAGGGCATCTGGACGAAGCCATCGCCGCCTGCCGTCGGGCGATTGCAATCAAGGGCGAGCTCCCCGAAGCGTGGTACAACCTCGGCAACGCGCTGAGGCGACGCGATCAATTCGACGAGGCCGCCGCCGCCTACCGTCAGGCCGTCCATCTCAGACCTGACTACAGCGAGGCACAGATTAATCTGGGAAATGCGTTGCTCGCGACCGGCCGACTCGACGAGGCCGTCGCCGCTTCGCGGCAGGCCATCGCCGTCAAGCCTCAGTTCCCCGAGGCCCATCGTACTCTCGGCATCGCCCTGACGAAAAAGGGTCTGCTGGACGAGGCCATCGTCGCATGCCGGGCGTCCATCGCGCTGCGGTCCGGCTACGCCGAGGCCCACGCCAGTCTCGGCGAGGCCCTGTTGAAAAAGGCGCAGTTGGACGAGGCGATCGCCGCCTACCGGGAGGCCGTCCGTCTGAAATCAGACTCCCCCGACTGGCGATTCATCCTCGCAGCGCTCACCGGCGACTCGTCGATGCCGACGGCGCCGCCCCGATATCTCCAGGGCCTTTTCGACAGCTACGCCCCGGGCTTCGATCGAAATTTGCTCGGCAAGCTCGCCTATCGCGTGCCCGAACTGCTTCTCGAGGCGGTTCTCTCGGCGGCGCCGGGAACGAAGTTCGATGTCCTGGATCTGGGGTGCGGCACCGGCCTTTGCGGAGTGCAGTTCCGTCCGCACGCGCGCGGGCTCGTCGGAGTCGATCTATCGCCCAAGATGCTCCAGAAGGCGGCCGAGCGAAACATTTACGACCGCCTCGTCAACGCCGACATTCTCGCCGCGCTGGACGAACGTCCCGTCGGCTGCGATCTGATCCTCGCCGGCGACGTCTTCATTTATGTCGGCGATTTGGCGGCGGTCTTCGCCGCCGTCGCCCGCGCCCTGCGTCCCGCCGGGTTCTTCGCGTTCTCCATCGAGCGCCATGACGGACGGGGATTCGTTCTTCAGCCCACGTGCCGCTTCGCACATTCCCTTGCCTACGTCCGCGAGCTCGCCCAGAAGCATGGTTTGGCGGAAATCCACGCCGAGGAAATCGTGCTGCGCAAGGAAGACGACGCCGACGTTCCAGGCTGGATCGTGATTCTGAGCAAGCCAGAAACCATGCTCGGTCCCAACCCGGAAAATTCGGGGCTCACCACGGAGGACCAAGCGCCGGCCGCGCCCGCAACCCAAGAGTTTAATCGCAGATGAACGCTGATAAACGCGGATAGGGTGAGGAAGAGCGGCCATAAGCCAAATTCAACTATTGGCTTATGACCGCCGTGCCCCTTGTCACACTTCCCGGCATGTTATTATTTGGGCGATATGCATCTCACCGTCGAATTGCCCGTGGAGCTTGAAGCCCCGCTTCGCCGACACGTCACCGGAGACTTGAACGACTATGCGCGGCAAGCCTTGGCGGTGCCGTGCCGTCGCCCCCAAGTGCGCGGATGATATGCTCGAGGAGATGGCGAAAGATGTTTGAGCCGGCGCGATGGAAATTGACGGGCGGCGGTCAGTGGTCGTGATATTCAATACGGTGGGAGAGCCGGACACGAAATGTCCGGCGCCCTCCGGTAGATCTTGAGGCAGTGTCGAAGATGAATTCCCGAATTCTAACGCTGGACCGTTGGCTCCGAGGCGGTCGGCGGGTTGTCGCTGCTGAAGCCGCACGGGAATTTGGAGTCGATGAACGCACCGTTCGCCGCGACCTGAAAGAGGTGCTGGCCGGAAAATATCGGCTGCCGGTGCGGTACGACCGACACCAGCGAGCCTGGTATTACGAAGGCGAGGTGACGTCTCTGCCTGGGACGATGGTCAGCACGGCCGATCGGCTCGCGCTGCTCATCGGGCTGCACGCCGCCGAGCAATTCAAAGGGACGCCGGTGCATGCCCAGTTGGCTGACATGTATCGCCGGCTTCTGGACCTGCTCCCGCCGGAGACCCGGACGGGTTACCAGGTGATGGCGAAGAAGATCCGGTTTGAAGGCCCCCCGGTAGACCCGGTGCCTCGCCAGATCTGGGATACGTTGCTCAACGCGCTGGAGGAGCCGACGACTTTGCGACCAGAGCACGGGGCCGATTCACCGGGTGAAGCTGCGTTTCTGCAAGGAAGCCGCCGCCTATGGCGAGGAGTACCGCTCGAATTCGACGCAGAAAATCAGCCGGGATCCGGAGGGCAGGATCATTGTTGAGTTCGATACGGGCGCGCTATACGCTGTAAAACGCGACGTCTTGGCATGGGGCGGGCGCGTGGAGGTGATGGAGCCGAGAGAATTGCGGAGGAGCGTCCGTCTTGCAGCTCGCCAGATCGCCGCAACCCACGGTTGCGCACTGTCAGAGACGTAACATGGCACAATACGTGATAGTGGTGGTGGTGAAAGCAACTATACGAGCCCCCATAAAATAAAAAGGCACTATGCCAAATCTCCTTGGAATTGACGTCGGTCTGACTCTCAAGGACCCGACATCGGGCATTTGTTCAACAGGCGATGCAGGATTTGTCCTGACCCACACATTCATTGACAAGCGCAGCCGCGTGACCGCATTGCCCTCGGGAGGAAAATGGGATGTGCTGGCGATCGATGGCCCTGTTTTAGCCCCGGGACCAGTGCATTATCAGCTGCGCGGAGTCGAGTGCTTATTTGCATGGGGCACGTTTCAGACCCGCTGCAAGCCCGGCTTCAGTCAGGTTGCCAGAACAGGGCAAGGTCTGCGTCGAGGCGGCTGTGATACGGCGGAGCAATTCGAGCAGGAAACGCTCGGGAACGGGCTCAGGCGAGAAATTCCGCGCGTCTACCCGGGTAAGAACATAGTCGAGGCCTTCCCCAACGCCTTCCTCGGGATTTTACTCGACGACATGATTTACGAGGGCGTGCCGGAGCTACAGCGCGGGGAGAAGTTCTCGTGGTTGCTCGAAGGATTTCGCGCTCGGACGATGTCTGCTATCAAACAACATTTGAACTGGCCGCACGAAGGGTTCTGGCGGGCGCTTGCCGAGAATAACCAACATGATGAGCAGGCCGGCCTCGTGTGTGCGCTTACCGCGATTTGTGTGTGGCAGGGTTCATATACCGCCGTCGGTGATCCACATGGCGGCTATTTCTTCCTCCCACCCTGGCAGCTTTGGCAGCAATGGGCAAAGGACGCGCTCAACGTGAATCGCGCACGGTTGGAGCGAGCTGGGAATACGGCTCAAGTTTGGATTGATGGTGACTGCTATTCGCCAAGTGTAGATTTACCATCTTAGAAGTCGCGGCCGTGAACGAAAGGAATGGTCATGCCCTCCCGAACAACGATGCCCGGCTATATAAATCCGAATAAACAGCAGGTGTTGAAAGACACAGGGCGGATGGGAACGGACCACTGCCAACATGTTGTCGAAATGGTCTGCACCGACTGCGGATATCACCACGGGGTCAATAGTAGCAGTTGTTTTCAGTGCAAATGCCCGAACCGAGGTGGTGGGGGCAGGTTCTGTGGCAAGGGACGACATAAAGATTTGTTATAGCGTTGGGCTTCGTTCGAGCAGATTTTGCATGGCACGTGGCAACGACGTCAATCTCCTGCAGCACTCCGTTGAAGCGGAGTTGATGTCCCGCCTGTTTTCAGCGGGTGAGGTCGGCTTGCACCTCGTCTGCACATATTCCATGTAACCGTTTGACGCGTTTCGACGATCGATTAGCAAGAGCGGGGATCAGCGGGCGCGATTTGAGTTTTGGTGGAGTCGGGCTCTAAATGCAAATCCGCCAGCGGATGAACCGGCGGTTCTCCGCGCGTATCGATGTACCCGACTCATCGAACCGGACCGCTACCCGAATAGCGCCGAGGTTGCCAAAGCCCTGATCGGCGGACGGGAACTAGCCGGAACGCTTGTCGAAAAGAAGAATTCCACCTTTCATAAACTTCGGGCACGCTGGCGTGGAACGGCTATGCAGGTAATCCACGGAAGTTGGCGGGCAGCGATCGATCATCTGCACGCGCCACCGGGATTGGATCGGCCGTGGCTCTTTACGATGGACCCCTACACCTATATCGCAGACAAAAGCGCCGACGATGGAGACCTGCACGCGGCCGATTGGGAATTGTTACTCGAGCCGGTTCGGTCCTGGCTCTTTAGCGGAAAGCCGGGCGCGTCTTGTGTCTTCTGCTACGCAATGAAGAACGCCGCACGCGCCGCGTTTGAGGCGGGAGTACGAACATTGAACGGCCGGCTGCACAGCGGGGTCGTGTTCGTCGACGTCGCCGCCGGACAAAGGGCCCATGTGGGGGCGATCATTTCACTGGATCCCGCGTTGCTCGCCGCGGGTGTGGATCGATGGAATACAGTCCGAGATTCGTAATAATAAGCCGGCAGTGACCACCGGACACCTTTTGTCCGCTTCGCCTTGTACATTTACTGCATCAGCCTAATGAGGGAGGTTCGCGATGCAGACATACGAGGTCACCTTTACGATCGACAACGAGCGTTACGCCCAGACGGTACAGGCGGGAACGAGCAACGATGCTCGGCGGCTGATTGAGTCGCAGTTCCCGCGGGCCGTGATCTGGGATGTGCGAAAGCTTTAGCAGGGGATGTCGGCCAGCGCCTTCGTCTGTCGGTCCTTGTCGCTCCATTTCTCCTTTGGTGATACCCGCGCCGCCAGCGGTGCGCGCTCGCCGGTTCCAGCCGGCGGCGGTTCTTTGGCATCTGAATAGCCCCGGCTGCGCTGATCCGCCACTCAAGGCCGGGGCGGAGATTGAACCTTTAACAAATCGCAATGAAAGGAGATTCATATGGCAGAAGAAGAAACATCCAAGCGTGTGTCGCAGGTCAGCGGAACGTCCTCCTGGGGAACGTGCGGGGCCTGCACCTCGGGTCGGAATCTTTCGGCCACGATCGGAGAGGTTTGCCAGGCGTGCCAGGGAACCGGCATCGATCTGACGGATGCGCGATTGGATGCCTCAATCGTCGATCACACCATTTCCGTCAGGGCGCGCAAGGGTCTTGCGCGAGAGGGCGTGGCGAACCTCCGGCAACTGGTCTGCCACGCGGTCGCGGGAAACTTGAAGCCGACCCGGTTGATGGGACATGCGTCTATCGAGGAGGCTTACTCGCTTTTGGTGGCCATGGGGCTGCCGGCGGGACCGGCGTTCGATGCCAGTTCTCTCATTGGCAGAGCGACCGAGGTTGCGAAAGGCCAGTCATCGAAGGGCGCGTCACGGATCACCGGTCAAGTGCTGGGCCATTCCGAGCGCGCGGTGCTTCCAGTCATCGCCGTTTTGACGATCGAGGCAGGGAAGGCCGTCGGTATCGAATTCCGCATGTTCTTTAGCCCGCACCAGATTGTCGGCGCTTTTTCCGAGGGGCCACGACCCCTGGGCATCGGCTCGGCGGAGTGGCTGGCGGTGGGAGCCGGGCGGGAGGGTTGGCGGGCCGCCGACTACTGGATCAACGACGCTCCGTTCCATCGAAAATGTGAGTATGATGAGTTCCCATTCTATTGGGGCCCGTCTCAGGGCGAGTGCCGTTCGTCCCTTGCCGCGATTGCCTTGGTAACGCTGTTGCGGAGGCGGTGGCCCGATTTGCCGGTGACGGAGACTTTGCCTCAGGAGTGCTACACGCACCTGGTCCAGACGCCCGAATTGCATTCACCACGGGTGCGGATCCAGATCCTGGCGATCTTGTTGGGGCTCGATCTGCCGGCGGATTTGAGCGAGGGCGGGTGGGAGGCCGCCATGGCTGCTTATGCAATGTGGAAGGGCCTTGGCGGCGATTGGCCGATCGACCTGCACCGGCTGACCCGGCGGGCGACAGAGTGCCGGTCGATCACCGCGGAATCCGACCAGATGTACTGGCAGCCGGCCCTCTCATGGGAAAACCTGATCTTCCCGGCGGGACCGGTGGCGTTTTTCTGGCCGCCGGATGAGCGGGCTTCGGAGACATCAACCGAAACCTAACCGTAATGTCTTGAAAGCCTCGGACAGCATCGAAAAAAGATCTGCATCTCCTGGAGGACCTGATGAGCAACTTCAATTCGACCCAAAAGCGTCTTTACATTCAGCAACTTGACCCCGGTGCGACTGTCGTCGAAGTCGATGGCGGATATTGCCTCGAATCGTCCATTGTCATTCTGAAAAAGAAAGGCAACTACAAGTTGCGCCGTCAGGGCGACAGTCCGGAGGACGCCATCAATCAGTTGTGGGACCGAGCCGTGGAATTGCGCGGCGACGATGAGATCCTGCAGTGCGGAAGCCGGATCGGGGTCTTTGAGTATGCCGACATGAGCTGGCGATTGATCGAAGGCGCAAACTGGGAAGACTGGATCCTCGACGGGTACAGCCAATCGACTGATGCGGAACTGGATCGGCTGGTCAGGCGGCAATATCGTGATCCGAAATGGCTGAAAGCCAACGAGGCCCACGAAAGCGAAATGCGCCGTTTGCAGCACCGACGGGAGGTCGCCGAGGAGGCGCTGCGCCTGCTCGACGAAAAGGAGGCGTTGTCGAAGAGGAACACCTTCGCCAGCGGCTTTGCCGTCGGCGGAATCGGTGCCATGGCCTATGAAGTCTGGAAAGTGTTCGACCGGCGCAGGCGCGGAAGAGGCAAATAGCCTTACTGTTCGCACGTTGGCCCCTCGTACACACGATCCCGCAAGAATGGCCGTTCGGCGGAGGGAAAACAGTGAGCAATGACCATGAAATCATGCTTGGCTGCTGTTCCGATACTCACGGCTCATCGCTTCCGCGATGGGGCGAGCCAGGCATCGCTGCTGTGCTGCACGCGGGCGATGTCTATGACGCGCCGACGCTGATCGAGGACGATGACGATCCGGCAGCGCGGCACTGGGCGGCATCGGCGGGGGTTCCGGTATTCGCCGTCAGGGGAAATCACGACTATCTCGATCCCGGCGGGTTCTTCCGCGCGGCCCAGGATCTGACCGGCGCTTGTGCCGACTCGGCCCCGGCCTCTGGATCGCCGGCATCGGCTTTGCGCCGAAACGCTACTATGACCTCCCAGGCGAGAGTGACCTGGAGCCACAGTGTCGTGCGCTGGCCCGACAAGCCTCTCGCCAGCTCCTGGCACAGGACAAGCTCATTTTACTGACCCACTATCCGCCGAAACTGCCGGAGCTTCCCTGCGGTGATGTGCCCGTATCCTGGACGTACGACTGCGTCGCACGGCTTGTTGAGGAGCTACAGCCCATTGCCGTCGTTCAAGGTCACGTGCACGACTGGTTCGCCCGAGAGTGGCGACGCGGTGCAACCCTGATCATCAGTCCCGGGCCCGCTGGTCGACTGCTCTGTGTATCGCACGCGGGCGACGCGAGCGCAAAGGAATTGAGGATTTGACGCTGATTCAAGTAGCGCAAGACGAGCCTTTTCGCCGGATCTTCATTCTGCGACGCTGATTCGATGGCGCAGGGCGTCGGAAAAGAGCTGTGATCGGCTGAGGCCGGCTTTTTTCGCATAGGCGTCGGCACGTCGCAGCAGTTGAGGTTCGACGGTAATGAGCGTCGGCACGGCCTTGGTGCCTGGGGGCTTTTTCGGACGGCCGCGCTTGGCCGCCTCCCAGCGTCCCCGCTGTTGGGCGGTCAGCGGACGCAGCTTGTTGGGGGTGATGCTGCGGGCCAACCGGTCCATCGCCGCAAAATCGTTTTCGTTGGTCCGGGCCTGCTTCGCTTTCATCACTACCTCCGGCGTTTGCGGAGCCGATGCTTCATCGACGCCGTCATATCCATTGCATGGATCACCCGAATCACCTGCGTGACCTCGCCTGCCTCGACGTCCATCCAGTCTTCCACGGCGAGGCTCTCATACGTCACCTCAGCCGGCATCTTGAGCACGTAAATTACCTGAAGGTACCGGCCCGACTCGGTCGCTCCCCACACCACAAACTTGTCGTCCTCGATAGTTTGCGGGAACGGAGCCTCTGCACCACTGACCACATCCTCTGCCTCCGCTGGACTCACGGCGTGCCGCGCGACATGATCGCGGTTCACGTCGTCCCACGAAAAGGTCATGATTTACACTATATATCGAAACTATTGATCTGTCAATCCGCTCGGCGCTCGGCTAGGAAGTGATACCGGGTAGACGCAGCTAGATAATATTCCTTCACCGTTCACGCTTCACGCCTTCCTGAACCTTTGCCGGCCGCCCTTCGCGACGAACGGTATGGACCAACCCGAGTTCGGCGACGGTCTTGGCGATCCACGCCGCGTTGCCCAGCGGCCGGCCGCGCTGCTCGCTGGCCTCGATCGCCTTCAGCTCGGCTTCGCCTAAGTCGCGGTTTACCAACTCGGTCCACTTCCGTCCACGCTCCACCGGCCAAGGAGACAAAAGCGACTTCTGCTGTTTGGTTCCGTGCTGCTTGACCCAAAGACTCGACCACCGCCATTGCTCCGCCCCCTCCACCAACTGTGCTTTCAGGGCATTGCGTTCCACGTATCGGCAGACGCTCAGCAGATGCCCATCGCGCGCAACCGGAAAACTTTTGAATCGGCCCTGATAGAGATGCCCGTAACCAACCGTGTGATGCGATACCCGCCAGCGCAGCGCGTGGGTGTGGGTCAGCCAGCGGAAAAAGGCCGTCACCTGCCCGTCCCGCTCCGGCCAGACGACAAAGTGCCAATGGTTGGACATCAGGCAATAGGAAAGAATGCGGATCGGATGCAGTTCCTGCGCCTCCTGCATGATCCGCTCGAAGGCCTCGAAATCAGCGTCCCGGCGGAACATCACGATCTGTCCCACGGCACGATTGAGCACGTGATAGACCAGACCGCCGGGGGCGACGCGGGGACGACGGGGCATCGGCAGAAGGCTAACCCGACCCCAATCCCAGTCAATAAAAACTAGCTGCGTCCCCGTATCACTCCCCCCGTGGTAGACCAGACCGCCGGGGGCGACGCGGCATCGGCAGAAGGCTAACCCGACCCCAATCCCAGGTCAATAAAAACTAGCTGCGTCCCCGTATCACTCCCCCCGTATCACTCCCCCAGCTTCGAGCGCGGCCGGCCGCTCGGCGCCGATCCCTGGACCCTGAAAATGGCCGGCCGGATGGGGCTGCAGTACACTCTGAATCCGAGAGGCAGGCCGAAGACGTAGGCAAATGGTAAATAAAAACGGTGGATGTCACCTTAACAGCTTTTGCGAAAACAGCCTTTAATGGGCTAAGGCAATGCCATTCGTGGATGTCACCTTAACAGCTTCTGATCATGGTCTGATTATACCCGCAACCATCTCAATGCTTCCGCTCAGGACCCGGCATGGCATGGCCAAATTCCTGCCATTAACATCCCGCCTCTGATGCCAGCAGCAGCGGCATCTCCGGGGAACGCAAAGACGGACACCCGTACGAAGTGTCCCTCTTCGCGTGCGCGACGTTGGACGTGCACAGCAAAATAAAGCCGCTTCGGCGGAAGCAGTGCCCTTACTCCGCAGCGCGGTTTCGCGACTAATGAAACATTTGTGAGGCAGGCGATTGTCCCTCGCTTCTTCTTGTCGCTGCAGGGGAGCAGCGCCAAGATGCTCTTCATCTTGCAAGGGAGCACGATGAATGAGCGACTGGCAGGAAACGATCCTCTTCGAACCGTGCAGTGGCGCGATCTTGTCCCTCTGAATATTTGGGAAAGAGTCTGGGAATTAAGCCTCAGCGCGCCCTGGCTCCTCGCCAGTCTCGCTTGCTACGCCCGCGGCGGATGCTGGCTCGCAGTCGGAGCCGGCTGCACGTTCTTTTTCTTTCTGACCGGACTTCGGCAGAGCCATAACGCCCAGCACTATTGCCTGGGCATCGGCCGCAGGGCGCAGGATATTGTGTTGCTCGTGCTGAGCGTGCTGATGATGATGAGCATGCACGCAGTGCAGGTCACGCACCTGGTTCACCACCGCCATTGCCTGGCCACCGATGACGTGGAAGCGGCACATGCGGAAGAGCGCTGGTGGCGCGTTCTGCTCTGCGGGCCGCTCTTCCCCTGCCGGCTGGTGCTCGCCGCCATCCGCCAAGGCGCCGCGGCAAAACGCCGCTGGATCGCGGCCGAACTCATTCTCATGACGGCATGGTTCATCGCCGTGATCTTCATCTTCGATATCCCCGCTCTCAAGTGGCATCTGGCCGCGATGATCGTCGGCGAAAGTTTCACCGCTTTCTTCGCCGTCTGGACCGTCCATCATGGCTGCGAGGAGCACCACCACATCGCCCGCACCCAGCGCGGATGGATGAAAAACGTGGTGAGCTACAGCATGTTTTTCCATCTGGAGCATCACCTGTTCCCAGCCGTTCCAACTCCCCACCTCCCCGCCCTGGCCCGGCGATTGGACGCAGCGGTTCCCAACTTCAGCCAACGGCAGGTGTGGTGAAAACTCCGCGACGAACTATCATCCTTCCGATGGCCGAACGCGACCAAATCCCGCCACTATTGTCGTACGCCATGCCGATGGACAATGCGATGGTGCGGCTGGCGAGCTTCGGGAATGCCTCGGAGGCGGAGCTGCAGGCGGCGGAGCTGGGCGCGGAGGGGATTCGCACGACGGTTCTCAATGGAAATGTAAACTCGCTGGGGATGCCATACAGCGGGTTCTCGAGGGTGGAAATTCATGTGCATCCCGACGACGTCGAACGGGCGACGGCAGTCTTGGCGCTGGCAACCTCAGACGACCTTGAGCCGGTGGATGACGCCAATGCAGTGCCTGTGACCGACGATGAGGGTCATTCCGTCACACTGGCGCCGGTGGCGGCATTCGAGAGCGTCAGGCTGCTGCGAGATGCGCAGACGATCCTGGCTGCCGGGCATGTATCATCGCATTTGCCGATCATGGCGCCACGTGGCGATCGACCGCCGGGGCAGGGGAAGCGGTTCATCCTGCGGGTGTGCGAAGATGATCTGGACAAGGCCCGGCGGCTGCTCGACGCGGCCGAAGACGAGGCCGACGCAGAGGACTTCCGCTGCCCGCAATGCCACGCCTGGCGTGTCATCCCCGTTCCGCAAATCTGGAAGAGCTTTGTGGCGCTGATCTGCTTTACATCCGCTCCCGAGGAACAGATGGAGTGCCTGGCCTGCAAGCACCACGGGCCGAAAGCGGAATTCCTGCCAACGCAATACCCCACCCAAAGACCACCGCGGTAGAGACCGCACGGGCTCAGGCACAGAAAGAGATTCGCACCTGAAGCGGTTTTCAATCTGCTATACCGCCTCGTCCGCCCCCCGACCGCCGGCATTGCCACTTTAGTGGCGATGTCCGGAGCCGAGCCCGCTGCATCATTCCGAAAACCACATCTCACTCCCAGAGACGCAAAACCAGAATCTGAACAAAAGGCCCCGGTTTTGCTGATTTAGCGGACGGTGCAGCGACTGTCGCTGTTCGTTTCACTGGTCAATTTACGGGAGCCTATATGGGTGTCATAGCGTGGATCGTGCTGGGTCTCATTGCGGGATTTATCGCCAGCTTGCTGGTGAACAAGCATGGCGAAGGATTCATCGGCGATATTCTCCTGGGAGTCATCGGCGCCATCATCGGTGGATTCATCGCGCAATTCATCGGGTTTAACGGAGTTACCGGCTTCAACCTCTACAGTATCTTGATTGCGGTTTGCGGCGCAGTGGTTTGCCTGGTGATTTACCATGCGCTGAGGGGACGCCATACCGGCGGCACTGTTTGAACGGGAACAACTAAAGGTGACGCGAACGTTGCATATTCTTTTGTCTGCTTTCGATTGGCGGCCCGGGCGCTCCATTGTGCACCGACGCATTCGTCGCGGCCTTGTCCTCGTCCCATTCGAATCGCGTATGCACTTTCATTTTTCCGATCAACGATACGACCGTTATCGGTAGTACTCAATCGGCGGCTAAGGAAAAGCGTTGTTACGAGGCGGCATCGCGATCAGGCAAAGCTGCTCCAGGAACCCGCGACGATGGACGAGCTGATCGCCGCCTTCGTCGGCCAGCTCGGCGACCCACTGGGCGATGCGCCCGGCGCCATCGTTACGCCGTTCAAGGATCGGCCGGACCGGGTGCGCTGATGATGACCCGCTTGTCACACCTCCCCGGTCATACCTAACCCCTTGTCATACCCATGTCGCCGGGCGGTAGACCCAAAGCCGTCCACAGATCGCACACCCGATTCCGTCAAAGATCTGCCATCCGCTAATAGGGCAGGTCCAAGGTGGCGTTGATGGTGCCGCCGAAACTCGGAGCTCCATTGGCGGGTACGATCGGCACTATCACATCCTGGACGCCCGGGCAGAAGGTGACATTGGTCGGAAGCGAGCCGGAATAATCTATGACCGGCTTGGCGATGCTGCCGTCGTACTTGACGCCCGCGGTGAACACCGTATCGAGGGCGCCGACGCGGTGGAAGTCGAAATAGCTGTTCTGCGGATGGCCGTCGGGTCCGTCGTATTTCCCCTGAATACCGCCAGCGATGATGGAAACGCTCGCAGCCGGATCGCGAGAAGATGAGGCGGGGGTTGTCACGGAAGCCCCAGCGGCTGACGAGTCACCGGCGACGTTTGCGGCCTTGACGCGATAGTTGTACCTCGTGGAAGCGGAGACGCTGCTGTCCACGAATTCCGTGGTTCCGGCATTGACCGTCGCGACATCGATCCAGTCGCATAAGCTACCCCGAGACTCTGCCGTCTTCTCTTGCCGCTGCAGCTTGAACTCTGTCTCGTTGGACGCGTTGTTTTGCCAGAAGATTTCCACTTGGCCGCAAGAGAGGGCGACGGCCGTAGTATGCGTGGGCGCCTCCGGGATACTTTGCGGCCCGGTCGTCGACGGGTCCTGCGAATCCGCCATGTCCGCTCCGGCTGCCAATGCTAATCGCCAGACCAAGCCACTCAGCACCAGAACTCCCAACGTGCCCAGCATTCCCAAACGTGACATCGAGATTTCTCCGAGATATTCCAGTTTGAGCGTACCGACGCCACCTGCGAGGCGCATTTATCAGGGGCGCGCCACATTTTACGAGGCGGGGCCAACCGTAAATGGTTCCTCGTATGCGTCGAGAACATCATTCCATCCGTCACCATTGATCACGATTAGCTTCAACGTGTATTGACCCGGCTTTGAAAAATGCCAGAGCCCGCCTGAGCCGGCTGACAGCATATTCTTATACGTGGCCGCTCCGATGAAGCGCTCGTCTCCAACTTGACCGCGGTTTCCCGCGGGGAGATCCATCGCGGCATAGACCATTTCGTCTCCCTGAAAGATTTGCTCGATGGTCCCCGACGCCATTGCTTCACCGCTTCGGAAAGGAGCGATCAGCGTCCGAACCTCGAACGGGAAGTTAAGTCCTCCGCCCACGCGGGCGGAGCTTAGATGCACATCGTGAATGACCTGGGCCAGCGGCGCTGAGCGCGCCGGCGGTTTGCCGGGGTCATGGTCCTTGATGGCCTCTCGATACCACGTCGTCGGAATACCGCGTTTCGCCTCTTCCAGACGCTCAAGCATTGACTTGATCTTCGATATTTGCGCAAGATCCCCCGTCGCGCTGGCTCTTGCCAGATCGTCTGCCATCATCGTCCCGGGAGATTGGATCATCAGCGCCACGGCGCCCATCCACCTTTTGTGCGCCAGCTCCAGGTCCGCGTCAAAGCAGATCACATCCTCGCAGGCATCGGCGAGTCCCATCTTCAGGAAGTCGGCCCCTGGCGCAGCCGGTAACGTCTCCGCATGGTGCTCACCAATTTCCGGTCCTGGCTTCAGCAGCATGAGGGCTTGGCACGCCTTGTCGATTGCTTCCGCCTGACCCGGGCGACGGGCAAATTCCTTTGCATGCGCCATACGCGTGATCAATAGTTCCCTGGCACGCTGAAGTTCTTGCGCATAATGGTCGTCGGCAGCTTTCAGCGCCGCAGCCACATCGCTCATTGTCATGCGGCGTGCGGTCTCCTCTGGATCAGCCGAATGTTTCATCAACACGTCGGGGGGAAGCTGTACGGCGTAAACGCCTAGATCATGCTGTCGCTCATCGGGGATCAGGAGCAGGCCGTAGAAATTGCTGATGCAAATACGGCGGAAGGCCAGCCGACCCGGCATGTCGCCACCGAGGATGACGTACGGGCCAGCGGGATTCCTCGAGGTAATCCACTGGCCCAGGCCGCCTGCCACATTGAGCTTGCCGTCGTAAAAGGCCATTGGACCACAACCGGGAACACTCGGTGCCAGCGTTCGCGCCTTGAAATCCGGCAGGCCCCACTGCACCAATCGCCCGCTGCTGTAGCCCTGGGAAAGGTCGATCCAATAAAGCGAGTCCCCATCCGCAAACAGCTCCGTCGCGGGGTGACCGAACGGCGCTCCGCCAGTGGACAGAACAGTCACCGAACTGGAAACGGGATCGATGATCAACGGCAGGGGCATTCCTGTCTTCGCAACTCCTTCCAGAATCACTCGCTGCACCGCCGCACCATTGGTATCCGACGACTTTCCCTCGAGCGTCACGGCATACAATGGGCTGAACGCGAAGTGAGGATCCGTCATGGCGTTTCCGGTTTCGTCTCGCGCTTCCCAAAACACTTTGAACGTCGGCCCGCTCGTGGGATCGAATGACGCCCAGGCGATCCACCCGCGCCCGAAGCCCCCCGACAGGCAGGCATGGCCGGGCGAGATGGCTGCCGCGACCGCGCGTATGTTCATCGCGGGGACTCCGTTAGCCGCGGTCAACTTCGCAACCACTTTCCCCGCTAGGGGATCGATAATGAGAACCGATGGATCAGCTTGAACGACCGGCGCCCAGACATATTTCCCATCAAAGCAGATCTGGGAAAAATCAAAGGCGTTTGTATCTGCCTTGTAAATTTGCTGAAGCACATCCTTTTCTGTCATCACGAACAGAGCGTCCCGACCTATGGCCACATCTGCCCCTTTGCCGGCAGGTTTCCAATCAAAAATCTGCGCGTGGTTCGCCAGCGCAAGGCCATTTGAGTCCCTGAAAGTCAGATTCAATGGACGATAGGCGGCCGTGTCTTGCGCCGCGGGGGGCGGCACGTACCGAAACGTGGAAAAGTGCATCTTGAAGTCCGGCCCTTCAGCGCGAATCCTGGCAACAATCGTGGATACGTTTGGGGAGTTCAACGCCTCGGCCGCCGTCAGCAGTCGGTCTAGTTGCGGCCAAGGAAGGCCTTTCATTCCGCGGAGTTCATCGTACCGGCAGATTACGTAAATGATGTTCTCGCCCTTGCCTGCGATGGGTGCATCTTTGAATAGTTTGATTGCACGCAGTTTCGTTTGCACTTTTTCTTCAAGAGTCTCTTGCGGATACAGAAATTGCCCGAGTTCGCGGCCCCACAGACCACACGCATATGCGTCCGTCGCATGCGCTCGCACCTTTGCTTCAAAAACATCAAAGAACATATCCCGCTGGCGTCGCCGCAAAGCCAAATCCTGCGCCGCCAGATCCCGGACATGCGTGTGGTACTCCCACTGGGATGCCCGAATGATCTTAAAACATGGTCCATAATGTTTGTACGTGTCGCAGGGGATGGTCGACCTGAGAAATGCTTCCAAATGGTCAATCTGGCGAGCCCTGAATCCGACGATGGCCGCTGTATTGGCGCTGTCCCACTGATCTTTGTCCCCCCAACCGGGGAGAGTACGGTAGTAGTGATCCAAACCAAGCGGCAAATGCCCAAGCACTTTAAACGCCGCGGCGTGGACCCAAGGCTGGTTTGGCTGCACGAGCAAGCTGGCTTCCAGCAGGGGCAACGCCCGTTCCCAATCGCCGACTAGTGCGAAGGCCTCGCCGCGTTCGTCCAGCAGCGCGGCCTCCCTTTTCGCCTCTGTTGGTAATTGCTCCTCTTCGGCGGCCGGTGTTGTGGCTGGGTTGGCCGTTCGACGGCTGGCGGAGAAGATATTCTCACTTGCGGCAAGTAGCAGTTCGGGAACGCTTCCATTGCCGACGGTCTGTGACCGGGGCGGGAGCAGGTCGTTTCCCGCTTGCGTGCATTTGAGCGTTATCGTGATCGTCGGCGATTTTGTTCCTGTGCCGTGGCGAAATTCACCGACCACATAGATCGGGGCACGCCGGTGTACCGCCTGGTCGTTCGACAGCGCCAGCTCCTGACTAATTGCCTGCGCTTCGGCGAGTTCGACTACCAGAACACCTTTGTGACTGAGCAGGGATTGCTGGATCACCAGCGCATAGGCATCCTGCATCGAATCAAAGGTTTGCTCGAGATCAAGATTTTGAAACGGCGGTACCGCAAAAATCGTCGTGATTCCCGCCGTCCCTCTTTCCAGCGCCGGTTGGATCAACTTGACGGCAGCAGCGGCGTCTTGCTCGGGGTCGGTGCCAAGGGGTATTCGCTCAGTCGCTATACGCAATCCGCCGTGCGTTTCGCAGACGGTAATCTCCATTTTCCGTGCTGAAACGTCTCCCGATGATCGCAGAATGACCAGGAAGTCAGCCTTGAGCAGTCGGCCGAGCTTTATTCGATTGCTTCCATCGCTCGGCCCCAGGGCCGCCGCAAGTTGCTGTTCTTTAAGAACAGAGGCGATCGCGGAACGATCGACGAGCCGAAATATGCCCCAGTGAGCCAGTTTCAATTCGATCAATTCAGGCTGCGGCACGCCAGCCAGTGAATCGGATGGGTTCCAAACCACGGCAACTGCTGATCGAACGACACCTGCGGATGGCTGCGTGGTATCGATGCTCGCAGCGGCGCCGAGCCTTCCCAGGCTGCTGATTGTCATCAATAGAAACAGAAGCCAGGGATTCAGTCGAATCCCGCGTTTGAGCGTTTGCCGTCCCGTTTTCATGTTCTCACCTCGGTGCAGGAATTCTCCGCGAGCGGAAGGCTGTCCGCAAAATGTTGCAAATTTGCGTGGGCTGCTCGACAAGCAATCGTTCCCAGCGAGACCTAAATACAGGACACTTGCCATCATCAACTTGCAATCACTCCATCTTCCTCTACCGCATATGATGCGCGAGCGGGGCGTAAATTTCAGGAATACGGCGTGAATTACGGGCCAACCAAACGGTCCTCGGTAAAACTTCGAGAAGGGGGGTAGACCTCTTTAAAGGATTGGCTTATGAACCTCCTTTCTTTCCCGCGGACGAGTAAGGCCGATCGTCACTTGTCGCTCATGGATGCACGTTGAGGAGCTACGGCCGTTGCTAATTCGAATTGGTGGACGACCCTACCGTCTCGCACCAGCTCAACGCTGGGCAACCGTGGCAATGGGGAGGGTTACGGTAAACTCCGAGCCTTCGCCGACTGTACTGGTGACGAAGACTTGGCCTTGGTGCGCCTCGACGACTGCCTTGATCAGGCTCAGCCCGAGCCCCAGTCCGCGTTGGGACCGGCTTTTGTCGCCGCGATAGAGCCTCGCCCATATTTTGCTCGTCTCGTCGGCGGGAATGCCGCAGCCGGTGTCGTGGAAGCTGACCACCGCGGCGCCGTTCTCGGTGCGCGCGTAGATGGCGACCGATCCGCCGGCATCGGTGTACTTGATGGCATTATCGAGCAGGTTGCCGAAGACTTGGCGCAGACGATTGCGATCGACGGAGGCGACGCAAGGTTCGTCCAGATCGGTGTGAACGGAGACTTTTTTTTCCTCCGCCACGTACTGATAGAGCTCGACAACCTCGCGGATGATGAGACGCAGATCCAGCGATTCTTGCTGGAGTTTCATCATCCCGTTCTCGGCCTCGGTGATGTCCATCAACGTGTTGAGAATGCTCAGCACACGCTCGGCCTCTTCCACGCAGCCGGCCAACGCCTCGTCCGCCGCGGAGGGATCGGTCTTGTCCTGCAGCGCCAGTTCCGCCGTGCCGCGGAGGCGCGTCAACGGCGTCCGCAGATCGTGCGCGACGTTGTCGAGCGACTCGCGCATTGCCCCAATGAGCGATTGGTTTTTGTCGAGAACCCGGTTGAAGAGCTGGACCATCTCGGCCAGTTCGTCATGGGAGGATCGGCCCGGAACGCGGGCGTCGAGTTTTCCGGTCAGGATGATCGAACGGGCGGTAGCCACAATTTGACGAACCGGCAACATCGTGTGATGGGCAAAGACCGCCCCCGCTATAAGACCCAACACCACTACGACAGTGCCCACGACGAGAAACGTGTGTCGTAACGGATCAAGCAAGACCTCGCGATTGTTGGTGCTGCGTCCAACCTGAATCAGCGAACCGTCTGGCAGCACCGCGGAATCCAGGAGAAAGTCCCGCTCGGCATCACGCGGGATTCGCATGATGCGTGCGCCTTGCCGGTAGCCCTCCAACCCCGGGTCAACCTGCCCAAAGCTGATCCAGTCATCGGGCACTTTGGCGAACGTAAGGTCGTTTTGCGCGCTGGCGAGCCGCACGAATAACGACTTTTCGGCGGGTGGTGCATTTTGCTCGTAAATGCGGTCACGCAACGCGCCCAGACCCTGCGACTGGTAAACGTCGGCATAGTCCTTGAGATACGATTGGAGCACGGCACGATCGGCGCGATCGATGGTGGCGGAGAGCAAATAGTAGAGCAGCCCAAACAAGCCCGCGACGCTGAAGATAAAGATGACAGCGAACCACAGGCTGAGTCGCACGGCGGCTGAGCGTGCCAGACTCCTAAGCAGGTCGGAGGACATACCCCACCCCGCGAATAGTGTGCAGCCGGGTTTTGTCAGGATCGATCTTTCCGCGCAGCCGATGCACGAGCACGTCGACGACGTTGGTTTGAGGATCGAAACTGTAATCCCAGACATGTTCAAGGATCATTGCCTTCGTCACCGGACGCCCCGCGTTGCGCATGAGGTATTCGAGCAACGCGAACTCACGCGGCTGCAGTTCGATCGTCTCGAGTGCGCGCGTCACCGACCGCGACAGCAGATCCAGCACCAGATCGCCTGCAGTGAGCCTGGACGGCTCGGCAACCTGCGTGGCGCGTCGGATCAATGCCTGCACCCGCGCCAGCATTTCCGACAACGCAAAGGGCTTGGTGAGATAATCATCCCCGCCGGCCTGTAATCCGCGCACGCGGTCGTCCACCGACGCTTTGGCGCTGAGAAAGAGCACGGGAACACAATTGTTTTGGCGTCGCAGTCGTTGCACGAGACTCAGGCCATCGAGCTTCGGCAGCATGATGTCCACGACGGCCGCGTCGTAGTCCGTGGTCTTGGCCAGCGCCAACGCCTCGTCTCCATCGCCGCACTGGTCAACCGCGTAGCCGCTCTGCTTCAGTCCCTTCGCGACAAATGACGCGATTTGCGGATCGTCCTCAACCACCAGAATGCGCATATGCCCATTATCAGAGATCACTCGAGCTGCACAAACAACGACACGCAGGACTGCCGCGTGAAAAGTATTCCAGAACCAGCGTCGCCGGAACGGGACATCACGTCGACGCAATCTGCGCTTCGTGCGTCCCGGGGATGAGGCGGCTGATATCCGCGCGTTTTACCCAGCCGCGATGGCCGTCACTGGTTTCGACGAGCATGAATTCGCCGTGCGCCTGGCCCAGCACGACCGTCTGGCCCTCGGCCAATGTGTACAAAGGCTGGGCGACCGTGACCGGTGAAATGTATACCGGCGTGTTCTTCACGATGACGATCGCCTTGCGCAGGTCCGACCACCGGATGCCCACGGCCAAGACCGTTGCCAGCAACACGCAAGCCGCTGCCGTCATCCCCTGCGCACAGGCGAACCGACGGCGGCTGGTGAACTGCTGCGCCGCAATCCCGGCGGCGATGAACAGCACGGCGAAAGCAGCGAGCCAGGACAATGCGTTAAGAGTGAGAAAACGCGCCGCACGGTCGAACCACGCCGCGGGACGATCCGCCAGACCAACTTTGGCGCGGGCAAGATGGAGATTGAAGGCGATGTCGGCGTCGTTCGGCGCGAGAAGCTGGGCGCGCTCGTAGTTCAGAATTGCCAGACCGATCTTGCCGTCCTGATAGTAGGCGTTGGCAAGATTGAACAACACTGGCGCGGAGAATCCCTGCCGCGTGATGATGGCCTGGTAGTCGTTCGCTGCACGGCCGTAGTCTTTCTGGGCGAAGGCCGTGTTGGCTTGTTCAAAGGCCGTTTGCTGTTCCGTTGCGCGCGCCGCCGAACTGGCGATGAGCATCGCAAGCAAGGGCACCATGATTGTTGGGAGCTTCATAGACTCTCCAGTTGCTTGAGTTGTTCCGTGAGGATGCGCTTCCAGCCCGCGAGGTCGCCGGCGGGGAGACTCTCATGGCTGTACGCAACCTGGTCGGCCATTTGGAAAACGGGACGGATGCCGTCGGCCTCACCGTTGAGGCGTGCGTTGATTTCGGTCAGCGTGATCGCTTCCGGGGGCAACCCCCACCGTTCGCCAAGCCGCTGCTGCAACGCGCGGCGGGCGGCAGCGAAGAACACGTTGGTCTGGGCGTGCTGGATCGCTGATTCCATCACCGCAAGTTGCTCGTGGATCGCACGGTCGGCCCGCCGCGCGCAAACGAGGTGAGGATTGGCCGCGAGCCGGGCGCGGCGGCGGAGAAGGTAGAAGACGGTCGCCAGGCCGCACCAGGCCAGGAGGTTGGCGACGAGAAACCACGTCTGCAAAAACAGCGGCCGAAGCGTGGGAGTAAACACTCCCGGTTCAACGCGATTGGGTGAGAACTCTGATTGCACCAGGCTGGCGGGCGCCGCGGCAGATGGTGCGGCGGCCGACGCGTTCGCGACCTGCGCGACCTCGATCGCAATGGGCGCGGTGGTGCGTTTCACATACCTGGCCGTTTCCGGATCGAAATAACTGAAGCTCAGCGGCGGGATCTGGATCTGGCCCGCTTGCAACGGCACGACCGCCTGCTCAAACGTTTTACTTCCTTCGGAGCCAACGCTGTCGGCTGGCGCAAATCGTGCGACGGGCTTGTACGTTTTCCAGCCGGATGAATTGCGGAGCAAGTCCGAGGAAACCCGATCGAAATTTCCCCGGCCGGCGACGGTCAGGCGCAGTGTGATCGGGTCGCCGGCGCTCACGTGGTCGGGGCTCGCTTCAGCCGCGACGGTAAATTGCCCCACCGCGCCGCTGAAATCGGCGGGCCGATTGGCTAAGGGCAGCGAGTGGACACTTACGGTGTCCGCCTCGCTGGTCAAGTTCATCTGTTTCTGGACGGTGTTCCCGAAGAAGTTGTCGAAGAACGAATCATCAAATAACGAATCGCCAAATGGATCGCGCGGCCTGCTCGCCTTCTGCCTGACAGTCAATAGCACAGGCATCTCCAGTTTCAGCGAGTAATCGCCCGCTTTTACGGCGGAAAGAGCCGTGGTCCAGGTCAGCACAGCGTATTGCTGACCGTCAATCTCCTCCTCTGTCTGGGCGGGCTTGTCACCGAGCGAGTTCAAGGTGAACGCGTCGCTGCTGAGCGAGGGCAAGCCATTGATCGTGGCTTGCAAACCGTCGCGGAAGTACGCCTTGATCTGCACCGGCAAGAGTTCGCCAACGTGCAAATGGCGTTTGGGCATCACGAGATGCAGAAAGGCCTGTTGTCCTTCGGCGGAAACGGCACGATCATCCTCGCCGCCCGGAACGTTGGGGGACGGAAGTGCCGGCAGCGCGTGGCGACCCGCGTGCGGCGCGGTGGCCGAGCCTGCCCCCGTGACTTGCAAGACGATCGGCTGAGTGGTCTCGGCGGCGCTCCCCTGACCGATCTTTATCGAGGGAATCGTAAATCGCCCCGCGCGGTTGGCGGTGACCAGATACGTGTAGCTGCTGCTGGCGGTGACGACGCCGTTGATGGACTGTGTCTCGCTCGTTTGCCCCATCGGAGTAAACTCCAGTCCATCCACATGAGGGAGTGCGGGTTCATCGGCAGTCGCGCCGCTCATGGTGACCGTCAGCTGTGCGGATTCGCCGACCGCCACATGCGACGGCTCGAGCGTGGCGCTAACGGGCGGGTTCGCGGCCAGGGCCGGAAGAGCGAACGCGGTCATCACCGCGAACGCTGCGATGCATTGGAGAGTGCGAGTGAGTGTGGCGTTCATGGTTACCAATCTTTCAAAGGCGGTGCGCTGTCGTCCTTTGACTCGTTGCGGCCGAGCGGCGCGGCGGGCAACCGGTGTTCGTCCCCCTTCAGCGAGTTGAGCAGGGCCTTGGCTTCTTCGCGGGTCATCTGACCGGGAACAGGCTGGGCGTCGGCTGATGCGTCTGAACTGGGTTTCTTCGGTTCAGCACTGGCCTGATCCTGTCCGTTCGGCTTAGGCGACTGGGGTTGCTGGCCGGCCCTGGCTTGCTGACCGGATTGATCCTTGCCCGCATCCGGCTTCGGTTGCTGCGGCTGGGCGCCCGCCTGTTGCTGTTGCCCTTGATTCTTCTGATCCTGACTCTTCTGGTCCTGCTTTGCTTGACCCTGATTCTTCTGGTCCTGGCCCTTCTGCTCTTGTTTCGCCTGGCCTTGGCTCTGCTGGCCTTGACCTTTCTGATTCTGCTTCGCCTGGTCCTGATTCTTCTGATCCTGGCCCTTCTGATCTGGATTCTCCTGATCTTGTTTCGCCTGACCCTGGTTTTTCTGATCCTGGTTCTTTTGGTCCTTATCCTTTTGGTCCTTGTTGTCTTTGCTCTGCTGCTGCTGTTGTTGTTGTTGCAGTTTTTCGAGCTTCCTCTTCACGAGGTCGCGGTTGTAGCGAGCATCGGCGTCATCAGGTTTGAGTTGCAGCGCGGCTTCGTATGACTGGATCGCCTGCTGCCAGCTCGTCATGGTTTGTTGCGGATTGGTCTTCTCCGTCTGCTGGCCCTGGCGGTACTGGGTATTGCCGAGGTTGTAGTACGTGCTCTGCTGAAGATTGACCTGATCCGTCTTCAGGCTCTTCTGAAACGCTTCGGCGGCCTTGTCGAAACTCGCTGCCTTGTAAGCGGCCGATCCGATGTTGAATTCCAACTCCGCATTGCTCGGCGCCTTTACAGCCGCAGCCTGGTATTGCTGCTCCGCCGCAGCAAAGTCCCCCTTCTGATACGCCTTTTCCGCGCTCTGTGGCGACGCCTGCACAAAACCCGGCCATGCGAAGATTGTCAGAGCCAGCGCGGCAGCCGCAGCCGACACGGCGAGTTTTGGTCGGCGTTGGGCGAAGCGAGCCGCTTTGCCCGACGCCGGTGCCGCCGCAGCGCGCCGCACTCGTTTGCGTGTGCCGATGAGGAACTCGGCCAGGAAGCAGCACAATGCCGCGGCCAATGGCCACTGGAACCGTTCGAGAGGAACGCGGTGCTGACGCGACGCGAGATCGTGTCGCTGGAAGGGCGCGAGCCCCTGATTGTAAATCGTCGTCAATCCCTCGCCCCGCTGGCCGAGCGGCTGGTACATTCCGCCGGTCACCGCGGCGATTTTCTTGAGCATTGTTTCATCGAGCCTCGATTTCACGAACTGGCCGGATGCATCTCTGAGGAACTCCGTCCCGCCGTTTTCGGCCGGCGCGGGAATCAGCTCGCCAGCCGTGGTGCCGACGCCAACGGTGAAGATCTTCACGCCATTCTTCGCCGCGGCCTCGGCGGCGGTGATGCCGCTGCCTTGGAGATCTTCGCCATCGGTGACCAGCACGAGGATTTTGTCGTGATCGTTTTCTGTCTGGAACGCCGCCTGGGCTTCGCCGATGGCGCGGGCGATGTCGGTGCCGCCGCGCGGGATGGTGGAAGTGTCGAGCGCGTCGAGTGATTCTCGGAAGGCGTCATAGTCCAGGGTCATCGGGCTTTGCAGGAAAGCGTCGCCGGCGAACGCGATCAGGCCCACGTCATCGCCGTCCAGTTTGTTGACGAGGTCGTCGACGGCCATCTTGGCGCGCGTCAGCCGGTCGGGCTTCACGTCCTGCGTGAGCATGCTCCTGGACGTATCGACGGCGAACATGATGTCGAGGCCTTTGCGGTGCGTTTCTTCCCAGCGATAACCCGCCTGCGGCCGCGCCAGCGCGATGAACGTGCAGGCGACGCCTCCGATGACCAGCGCATGTTTCAGCGTCCGGCGTCCTGACGATACCGAGTGCGCCAGTTGGTCGAGCAAGTGCGGGGAGACAAACGTGGTCAGTGCCACGTGTTGTTTCCGGTCGAACCGGCGATACCGCCACCAGAGAAAGGTGCAGGCGGCGAGACCCGCGATGAGCCAGAGAGGTTGGGCAAAGTTCATAATGTCACCAGGGTTGTGTTTTGCGTGCTTGTTTATGGCAGCCTGCGGAATCGGGTCTGTGTCAGGGCGATGCTCGCGCCGAGCAGACAGAGCGCGGGCACCAGCGCCACGGGAACAGCTCGCGCTGAGCTTCGAATTTCTTCAACGTGTGCGTGGTCTTTTCGAGCCGATCGATCTCGCCATAGATGTTCTTCAGCGAAGCCGTGTCCGTAGCCCGGAAGAATTTCCCGCCCGTCTCGGCGGCAATTTCCTGCAGCGCCTTCTCGTCCACGTCCGTCTGGATCATGACAATCCGTTTGTTGCCGTCCGAATCGGTGACCGGCATGGGCGCTTCGCCGCGCACGCCGGCGCCGATGGTGTACACTTTGACGCCGAGCGCTTTGGCGGCTTCGGCGGCCATGACAGGCGATACTTTGCCGCAGTTGTTCTGGCCGTCGGTCAACAGCACAACCACTTTTGATTTCCCGGGTTGATCGCGCAAACGATTCACGCACGCGGCGATCCCCGACCCGATCGCGGTGCCGTCATCGATGCCGCCGATCTGAACGCGGTCGAGATTTCGCAACAGCCAGTCGTGATCGAGCGTCAACGGGCAGACGAGATACGGAGAATGCGCGAACTCGATCATGCCAATCCGGTCATCGGGGCGCGCCTCGATGAATTTGCCCACGACGGATTTGACGACATCGACGCGGCTCACCGGCTGCCCATCGACCTTGAAATCCAGCGACTGCATCGAGCCCGACACGTCCAGCGCCAGCATCATGTCGATGCCGCTGGCGCGCACCGTCGCGTCGCGACGGCCAAACTGCGGCCGCGCCAGGCCGATGATCAGCAGCGCCGACACGCCGAGCGGGAGTGCCACCAACCAGCGGCCGGCACGGCTGCGCGTTTCGCGTTTCACCTGGCGGGCCAGGTCGGCATTGGAATACTCGACTGCCGCGACCGGCCCCCGGCGACCGCGCCAAAGCATGAGCAACGGCAATAGCGTGAGCAGCCACAACAGGTGCGGATAGAGAAAGCGAATCATATTGATCTCGGCTCGGTGAGGAGTGCTTCGGGGGCCGTCGCGGATGTCGCGGCGACCACCGCGGCAGCGGGTTTACCAGTTTCCATGACAAACGTGCGGGCGCTTTGGTACATCGTCTCCATCTGCGGGACAGAGAGGTGCCAGCGCGCGAATTTGGCCAGGTCGCAGTGCTCCAGGAAATCCGCCAGCAACGGCTGATGCACCGAGATCGCGGCGTGGGACTCGTCTAACAGGTCGTGGAGGAACTCCTCCGTAGTCCGATGCGCTGCCCGCGCCCCGAAGCGTCGCTCGATGTAATTGCGGACAATCTCCGAGACGGCAAGGGAGAACTGATACCCCTTGCCCGGCTCCATGAGAGCGCGGACCACTTCGAGCTGCTCGAGGGTCAATTCGTACAGAAGCCTGCGGCGCGATTGGCCATGCCGCTGATGCCAGCGCCAGGCCGCAAGGGTCAGCCCGGCCAGCGCGAATCCGCCGGCGGCATAAGCAGCCCACAGCCAGCCGTAGGGAATGTGAATCGGCGGCCGAATGTCGCGGATGTCTTCCTGAGCAGCGGCTGCCGGGTTTGACGCCGTTGCCCGGACTGCCGGAGTGGCTGGCGGCGCCGGCGATTGCGCCGCGCCAGTCCACCGCTGATGCCCAGCAACACGATCATCGCCGCCAGCCTGTTGGCCGCGCGCCTGAATGGTTTCCCATGTCTCATTGTTGTCTCCCTGCGCGGGTTTCGAAGAATCGCTTGAGCGCTGGCACATACGGTTCACCCGCGATCAGTTCCAGCGAGTCAACCGCCTCGCCGTTGAAGGTCCGCCGCAGTTCAGTGAGACGTTCCTGAGCGTCCAGTTGAAACTGCGCCCGGACCTGCGGATTCAGCGTGTCGAGTTCGATCAGTTCCCCCGTCTCGGCGTCCTCCATGGCGAGCAGCCCGACCTCGGGCAGCCTGGCTTCGTGCGGGTCTTGGATCCGCACTGCCACCAGATCGTGCCGTTGACGCGTCTGTCGCATCGCACGCCGAAGCACGCTTAACGCGGCGCGCTGATTCCCGCTGGATTGAAAATCGGAAATCAGAAACACCACCGCGCGGCGCGACGTGACACTGTTCGCAAAGTCCAACGCTTGCGCCACGTTCGTGCCGCGTTGCTGCGGCTGAAAGTAGAGAATTTCGCGTATCACACGCAAAACGTGACGGCGGCCTTTTTTGGGGGGAATGAATTGCTCGATCTGGTCGGTGAAGAGGATCAACCCGACCTTGTCGCCATTGCGGATGGCGGAGAAGGCAAGAACGCTCGCCAGCTCCGCGGCCAGCTCGCGCTTGCTCTGATGCGTCGATCCGAAGTTGCCGGAGGCGCTGAGGTCCACCAGCAGCAGAATCGTCAGCTCGCGTTCCTCGGTGAATTTCTTTACGAATGGCCGACCGGCGCGAGCCGTCACATTCCAGTCAATCGTCCGCACCTCGTCGCCGGGGACGTACTCCCGGACTTCGTCGAAGTCCATGCCCCGGCCACGAAAGACCGAATGGTATTCGCCGGCCATCGAATCGGTGACGAGCCGGTTGGTGCGAATTGCAATCTGGCGAACCTTCTTCAGGATCTCGCGGGTTTGATCAGAGTTCATGGCATCTCCTTGCTCATTGCCCGCGCGTTTCATGGCACGGGCAGCGTTTCCAGAATCTTCTGGATGATGTCCTGGGAACTAATGTTTTCCGCCTCGGCCTCGTAACTGACCATCACCCGATGCCGCAGCACGTCGAGCGCGAGATCCTTCACATCCTGCGGCGTGACGTAGCCGCGGCCCTGGAGGAACGCCGAGGCGCGCGCCGCCACCGTGAGATTGATCGTCGCCCGCGGTGAAGCCCCGTTTTCAATGTATCCGTTGAGATCCACGCCGTGCCCCTGCGGATCGCGCGTCGCCAGCACCAGATCAACGATGTAGTCCTTCACCTTGTCGTCGACATAGATCGTGTTGACCACGTGGCGGGCGCGGATGACGTCGTCGACGGTCACGACCGGGGCGACCTCGAACTTGGGTTCGGTGCTGGCCATCGTGTCGAGAATCGCCCTTTCCTCGGTGCGATTCGGATAATCGACGATGATCTTGAGCATGAACCGGTCGACCTGTGCTTCGGGCAGCGGGTAGGTTCCCTCGTGCTCGAGCGGGTTCTGCGTGGCCATCACCAGGAAGGGATCGGGCAGCTTGTACGTTTCGTCGCCAAGCGTGACCTGGCGCTCCTGCATCGCCTCCAATAACGCGCTTTGCACCTTGGCCGGCGCGCGATTGATCTCGTCGGCCAACACCAGATTGGCGAAGACCGGGCCGTGCTTGGTGTGGAACGATCCCTCGCGCGGGTTGTAAATCATGGTGCCCACGATGTCGGCGGGCAGCATGTCCGGTGTGAACTGCAGCCGCTGAAACTTCATGTGCGAGGCGGCAGCGAGTGTTTTCAGCGACAGCGTCTTGGCCAGGCCCGGCACACCTTCGAGCAGGAGATGTCCGTTGCCGACCAATCCGATGAGCAGCCGGTCGATCAGGTGTTGCTGACCGACGATCACCCGGCTGATTTCGTGTTGAAGCGGCCGCACCCAGGCCGAAGTCTGCGCCACCGATTCATTGATGGCCTGGATGCTGACGTTGCGACCGGCGTATTCCGTGCGCGGCGCCGCCGAAGTCCATCGCGTGGCCGCCGGGGACACTGACGTGCCGGTTGCGTGATTGTCCTGTGGCGCGTTGCGTACGGCGACCGCCGCACTATGGTTCGCAGCACCATCGCCATTTCCATCGCCGCCTGATTTCTTGTTCCAGATGTTCATTGTTCTGCGTCCTTATCTGTTAGTTTCTCGCGATGCCGCAACCCAGGTGTTGCTCGCACTGGTCAAACAATAGACCAGCCTGATGGCTGCAATCTTTCTGGAACATTACAGATGCGTAATGGTGCCAGTCGCCGCTGAAGAGGAAACTGGATGGAACGGCAAATCCGTCAATCCAACCCCGCGCATGAAGTCGTGCTCCACCCGATAGTCGTCAAAGCGCGAATTGCGCGGAAGAATCTCTTTCAACAGCATGCAGCGCGGGGATACTTCGGCCCACCAATGCGCGAAACAGCGGGGGGCGGCAGCCGAAGATGAGTGATCGTCAGCCGCTGTATGAACGTGTCGCCAACAACATGATTACATCGGCCACAGTTGGTGTGGTGTGCACGGGGGTTTAAGCTGGAGTTCATGTCGCAAGCCGCTCAAGAGCAGACCATCGAACGTATCCGCAAGGCACTCGAGCTCAATCGCCGGAAGATGACCGTTCAAGTGGCCCGCGAGCTCGGCGTGAGCGAAGTCGAGGTAATCCGTTGCCTGCCAGCCGGACATGCGGTGGAACTGGACATGTTGCGGTGGGAGGAGTTGATTCGCCGTTTTGAGTTGCTTGGACAGGTGCACGTCATCGCCACAAACGGGGCCGTGACGCTGGAATGCTTTGGCCAGTTCGGGAACTTCAGCACGTTCGGCGAATACTTCAATGTCCAAACCAAGACGCTTGACATGCACATCCGCCATCAGCAACTGGCTGGCGTGTTCGCAGTTGAGAAACCCGGCCACATGGACGGCGTGAACACGCTCAGTTTTCAGTTCTACGACCGGAGCGGCACCTCCGCATTCAAGGTATTCCTCACCTTCGGCGGCTCTGCCCCGCCGCCCGAGAAGCTCGCAATGTTCACAAGTATCCGTGACGAGTTCACGCTTCAGCGTTGAACGCCAAAGACAGGTTTGGACCGGCGGAGACGCCCGTGCCGCGTGACAACCGGGGACGACAGAATGGGGTGGAACACTGGAATGCCAACGCTCGGGCCGGAGTCGGCGTACATCAGCTGTCGCAACTGAGGCAGCGATCGGTGTTCACGAACAGCCATGCGTACGGAGCAGAGTCTGAGTTCTTCAGCGATCTGAAAGATTTGGATGAGATCGACTGGCCGCTGCTTCGATCGATCTGATGTACGACGGGATTCCACATTCCGTCGACGAAGACGCACCCTCCAATGTCGATCATGGCAGCTTCTTTAGCCTTGGGGTGCTCATTGTTCAGCCGGTCTACCAGCCCCGCAATCAGTGTATCAAGCGAATTGACGTTCACCGCTTCTCGCAGGAACCGCTTGATGATGAATTCGATCGAAATGGGGCGTGCTCCGGGTTTCTGTTCGGCAGGGCACCGAGACCCCAAGTTGCCAAGCCGCAATGGCAGTGGTAGTGCGCGAAGAGTTTTGTGGCTCCGTGAAGAATCCTCACTTCTTTGCCCAGCCGCTCGGTGAGCGCGTCGTCCGCGGCCATGGCGATGCCATACTCGGTCACATTCGTCAGCACGAGAGTCATGCTTAGCTTGCCTTGCTGACGCTGCTCTGAACCGCATCCGCAACGCGCACGGCTAGCGCCTGAAGGTCCTCTTCAATGCTCTTTGCTTCGGCTTCACCGACCTTGTCCGCCAGGCTGTAGCCCTCCATTAACGGAATCTGGATTTCTGCCACGCCAACGATTCTGGTCGTTGGCAACAGAACCGTAAACCGCAGGACTTGTCCGGAAGATCTGCGACCCCGTTCAATTTTCAGATCCGTCCATCCGTCAGTGCAGTACGTGTTACGTTTTCCATATGAATAACAGTAGCTTCTGATCGAGGCCGAGACAACGCGAAGGCCTCGGAACAAGTGCGGGTGACGCGAGCGTTAATATCCAACTGACGAATAACGGGACGCAGACCAATAACGGGACGCGCTTCGAGGCCGGGAGCGGCCCCCTGCTAGATTTGGCCCTCCTTCATGCGGTTGCCAGAACGGGTTCTTTCCCCGCAATTGCCGCGGATGTCTTCGCCCCGCGCTTGAGCTGCCTCAGGGAAAGCACGTGCAGGAGGATCGAAAAGGGGACAACGAAAGCCGGGGTGATGACGGCGGGGAACATGGCGATCTGGACGTTGGGATGGTCGAGCGCGAGCAGATGCGCCGGTCCGGGGGAAGTCAGCATTCCCATGGTGACGGCGACGATAAAGTCGGTCAGGCCGAACAGGTTCCACCGGATGCCGATTCTTGTGCCGATTGGAGAGGCTGAGCCAATCCAGACGGCCGCGGGGAGGGCGAGCAAGCCTGTGATGACGTCGCCGATTCCCGCCGGCAGAGCGAATGCGCCGGGCATGGCGTCTCGAATAAAGTAGACCAGGAACATCGCGCCGAGAATGCGGTAGAGCTGAAGGCCAACCAGCCAGGACGGCGGGGTTGCATCCAGCAGCGATGCCACCGTGCGCGAACGCGTCAGCAGGAATGCTCCGGGGAGAACGGGAAGAAGGATTGCGAACGGCAGCGACGGGACCTTGCCGAGGCTTTTCTGGAAGACGCCGTTCACGGCCAGCACCCAGGTTGCCCCAAGCCAGACCGTCAACACGAGCGCAACGCCCAGCCAGCCGGCGACGCGTTTGGACTGCGGGAAGTCTGTGCGCGCCAGGCTCCGCCAGAGTCCGTAAAGGAACATCGCGTTGACGGCGATGATGAACATCAGCCGTGTGGGAATCGGCCCGACCGCCAGGTTTGGCAGCAGGAGATTCAGTCCGAACCAGCCGCCGGCCAACGCCACGGCGAGAAGAAACCAGCTCCAGGCCTTTCGACTGCGTTCTGCAAGTGCGGAATTCATCACAGAGTCTCCTTCAGTTAGTGACTTGTTTTATTGTAGTCACTATCGTTTTGCTTGTCTATCGGGTGTTGTTATTTCAGCCCAAGAGACGAAAGATGAAGCAGATGAAGTTGAAAGACGACACGGCCTGCCCGGTTGCCCGAACGTTGGACGTCATCGGCGAACGATGGACACTCCTGATCCTGCGTGATCTGTTCAAGCGCGGGCCGCTCCGCTTTGGGGATTTTGAGCGGTCGCTGCAAGGTGTCAGTTCCAACACGCTGTCGGCCCGGCTGAAGAGTCTGATGGATCGCGAGATCGTCGACCGGCGGTTTTACGAACAACACCCGCCGCGCGCGGAATACTTCCTGACCGACAAAGGCCGAACGCTCGGCCCGATCCTCAAGGCATTGCAAGAATGGGGACAGAAGCACGCGAAGTGATTGCGGCAGCGTCCGGACAGGCCACCGTCTGAACCGATTGTCGACCCTGAACGGCACCGTTATGCTATGCCGCGAGAGAAGCAGATCGGCATGACCGCCACTAGAGACATTCTCGGAGTTTGCGGAGTTGCCGGCGTGATGGCGCTCGAAAACGTGAGCTGGGAGCTCTACGAATTGTTGCTCCGCGACACCGACGGGCAGCACATGCGCATCACGTACGACCAGGGAAGGCTGGTGCTCGTGTCGCCGGCACTCATTCACGGGAGAATGAAGAAGCTGGCAGGCCGGTTGATCGAGATGGCCACTTTCGAGCTGGCGATTCCCGTCAGCAGCTTCGGCTCAACGACCTGGAAACGGCAGGATCTTGCGAAGGGTTTGGAAGCAGACGAGTGCTACTACATTCAGAATGAGCCGTCGGTCCACGGCCGCACGGACATCGATCTCAAACGCGATCCTCCGCCCGATCTGGCGGTCGAGATCGACATTACGCATGAGCCCATCGATCGCCCCAGCGTGTATGCCGCTCTGGGCGTGCGCGAGCTGTGGCGGTACGACGGCGAGCGGTTTGCGTTTTTTCGGCGCACGGAGTCGGGGGATTACGAACCCATCGCCGCGTCCGAAGCGCTGTCATTCATGACGCCGGAGATTGTCGACCGTTTCACCCGGCTGATGCTCATGGACGAAAATGCGGGTTTGCGTGCGTTTCAGCAGTGGCTGCGATCCCCGATGCGATAGACCTTTCCCGATCAAGTGATGGAGTTCTTCGAAATCCCGGTCTCGAGGACCCGCAAAATAAAGAGCCGCGAAGGCGCAAAGGCGCGAAGAAAAAACGCGAAGGAAGAGGGAATATTTGTGCATCGATTGACACGCCAACTCCGTTTTTTCGTTCTCGTCGTGGGCGCAATTCTTTGCGGGGGCTCCATCGCTTTTGGAGCTGCGGCCACACGCCAGGACCAGGTCCTCGCCGATGGCTGGAAATTTATCAAAGAGGACGCGGGCCTGACCGCAGCGACGGATCAGTGGGAGGCGGTCACCCTCCCTCATACCTGGAACACGGTGAGCGCCGATCAGGGCGACCACAAGAAAGATCCTCATTACAAAAATAACTATTACCGGGGCGACTGCTGGTATGCCCGCACCATTGATGTTCCGGCCGAGTGGCAGGGGAGAAGAGTTTTCCTTCGTTTTGAAGCCGCTTCACTGGTCGCGAAGACTTATCTGAATGGACAGGAACTGGGGGAACATCGCGGGGGGTTCACCGCCTTCTGCTACGAATTGACGCCGCTTCTTCATCCCGGCGCCAATGAGTTGCGGGTCCAGGTCGATAACTCGGGCCAGAAGGACGTGGCACCCTTAGGCGGAGATTTCAACGTCGATGGAGGGCTCTACCGTCCGGTCCATCTGATCGTCACGGATCCGGTCTGCATATCGCCGCTCGAGCTGGGCTCTCCCGGCGTCTACCTGACGACGAAATCGCTGAACGATTCGGCGGCGCAAATAGAAGTCAAGACACTGGTTTCCAACGGCAAAACCAGTCCGGTGCAAGTACAGGTCAAAGCTGATATCGCCGACGCCGGCGGGGGGATCGTGGCCACCCAGACCCAACCCGTCTCCGTTGAAGCGGGTAAGACCAAGTCGATTCTTCTCAGTTTGAATATTTCCTCTCCCCACCGTTGGAATGGACGCAAGGATCCCTATCTCTACACGGCAACGGTTTCCCTGCTCGCAGGGACTGGCATTTCCGACTCCATCAGTCAACCACTTGGCCTGCGCACGGTCGAGATCAGCGAACAGCGGGGCTTTCTACTGAACGGCAAGCCCTATCCGATCCATGGCGTGAATCGACACCAGGACTGGGGCGATCAGGGTTGGGCGGCGACTCCCGCCAACTATGATGAGGATGCCCAGATCATGTTGGATATGGGCGTTACCGCCATCCGGCTGGCGCATTATCCCCAGAGTGATTATCTCCACAATCTCTGCGACCATAATGGGATTCTGCTTTGGGATGAAATTCCGCTGGTGAATCTCATTTCCAACAAACCTGAGTTTGCCGCCAACGCTGAGCAGCAGCTTCGCGAAATGATCCTCCAGCGTTACAACCATCCCAGCATTGCCTTTTGGGGGCTCTTTAATGAGCTGGGACTCAGCACGACGCCCGCGCCGGATGCCCTGCTCCAGCATCTCAAGGCGGTCGCGAAAGAATTGGATCCGTCGCGCCTGATCGTGTGCGCGATTTATAAAGGTCACACAACCTATAACCAGATTCCTGACCACCCCAGCTTCAATCGTTATCCTGGCTGGTACGCCGGGATCGACAAGGTTGAGTCGTTGATTAAGGAGGACTCGGCCGAAGCAGGGAAGCGCATCGCCTATAGCGAATATGGTGCTGGCGCCAACCCCGCTCCCAAGGAGCAACAGGAAGGTCCCCTGACCCAAAAGCGCGCGGGCCCGCTCCACTCCGAACAATGGCAAGTCCACGTCCATGAGGTGATCTGGGATCGATTCAAGGACAATCCCCACCTGTGGGGAACCTTTATCTGGTGCATGTTCGATTTCCAATCCGCGCACCGTCACGAGGGAGGCTTTGTCGGCGTCAATGACAAGGGGCTGGTGACCGAGGATCGCAAGATCAAGAAGGATGCTTATTTCTTCTATCAGGCGAATTGGACCGACAAGCCAATGGTCCACATTGCCTCCAGCCGGTCGACTCCGCGACGGAAGCCGGCGACGGAGATTGAGGTCTTTTCGAACTGTGACAAGGTGGAGCTGACCATCAATGGAAAGGCGCTGCCCGCGGTTTCACCGGATAAGGTCAGGGTTTTCCGCTGGCTCAATGTGACGCTTCAACCCGGCAACAATGAAGTGAAAGCGACTGCGATCACGAGCCAGGGAAAAGTCACCGACTCGTGCCAATGGATGGTGGATCCCTCCGCCGCCCCGACCGCTCCCGGCCGGGAGACCGCCACGCCGGAACCTGCGCAGTAACCAAAATTCGTCACAGCCAGTTGTCGCGGAAGCACTCGAGCTTCGAATGGGCAGATGATCTTCACGTCGCGATTTCAATTCGCCGACGGAGAGCGTCGGAAAAAAGCTGGGAGCGACTGAGGCCGGCTCTTTTCGCATAGGCGTCGGCACGGCGGAGGAGTTGAGGATCGACGGTAATGAGCGTCGGCACAGCCTTGGTGCCGGGAGGCTTTTTCGGCCGGCCGCGCTTGGCTGCCTCCCAGCGTCCCCGCTACCGGCCGGATTCGGTTGCTCGCCACACCACTTTAGTTCTCTCCATTATGGACCAAGGGGAGCGTCGATGATAAGCTCATTTTCGAGGGATGTGCGATGGCGACAACCGTGACACTTGACGAAAAAGCCGCCCAAGCTTTGGAGAAGCTACGTCGTCAGGCCGAGTTTCGTCAGTGGCTTGATGATGCATCGGCGGGAATGCCGCCGCTTCCTCCCATCCCGGCAGACTTTTCTCGTGCTGACCTTTACGACGACCACGACTGATGCGGTATCTGCTCGACACGGGAATCTTGCTGAGGCTGGTGCATCCAGGAGACCCGCAACATCAAGACGTGGTTGATGCCCTGGACCTTCTCAAGGGCCGGGGCGACACATTCTATTGCGGAATGCAAAATGTCGTGGAGTTTTGGAACGTCACGACCAGGCCTGCCACCGCCCGTGGCGGGTTCGGTCTGACGACCCAGGAAGCACAACGTCGGCTGGCCCTCATTGAACTCGCCGTCGAAGTGCTCACTGATTCTGCCGCCAGCTACGCGGAATGGAAGCGGCTCGTCATGGCCCACTCCGTTTTCGGGGTTCAAGTCCATGACACGAAACTCGTTGCCTTGATGAAGGCCGAAGGTCTCACCCATTTGCTGACGCTCAATCCGTCAGATTTCAAGCTATCAACTAGTGTAGTGTGTCAGGCTAATACACTCTTATTCAGCACCTCGCGCGCCCGTCGGACTTTTACAATAATGTCCTCGGCTTTTGCCGTCCATTCGAATGACTTGGGGTTCTCGTTGTGCGCTGCGATGTAGGCCATGATCGCGTCTGTTAACTCCGGCACGCTGCGGAAAACGCCACGACGGATTCTTTTGTCCGTGATCTCCCGGAACCACCGCTCCACCAGATTCAGCCACGAGCTGCTGGTCGGGATGAAGTGCATGTGAAAGCGTGGATGACGCTTGAGCCAGCTCTTCACTTTCGGGTGCTTGTGCGTGGAGTAGTTGTCTGCGATCAGGTGCAAGTCCAGGTCCGCTGGCGTCTGCTCGTCGATCTGCCTGAGGAACTTGATCCACTCTTGATGCCGATGTTTCTCCATGCATGTGCCGATGAGTTTTCCCTCGGCTACATTCAGTGCCGCAAAGAGCGTCGTCGTTCCGTTCCGCTTGTAATCATGCGTCATCGTCCCGCATCGTCCCTTCTTCAGCGGCAATGACGGCTGAGTGCGATCCAAAGCCTGAATCTGTGTCTTCTCATCCACGCAGAGCACCAACGCGTGCTCCGGCGGATTGAGGTACAAGCCCACGACGTCCACGACTTTCTCGATGAACTGTTTGTCGTTGCTCAACTTGAAAGTATGGATCAGATGCGGCTTGAGCCCATTGGCCCGCCACACGCGATTGACCATCGCGGAGCTGGCCCCCAATTCCCTGGCCAGCGTCCGGCAACTCCAATGCGTGGCGTTCTTCGGCCTTTTCTGGGTGGTCCACTCGATGATGCGAGCGGTCATCGCGTTGCGACTCACCGGCGGACGGCCCCCGCGCGGAGCATCTTTTTTGATTCCTTCCAGACCCTTCTCGATGAATCGCTTGCGCCACTTGCCGACCAGCAACCGGTCGGTCTCCAGCGACTGCGCGATCAGGTTGTTGGCGACGCCTTCGGCAGCCTGCAAAATAATCTGCGAGCGAAGGACCAGTCGTGCCGGCGTGCTTCGGCCGCGCGACCACTGTTCCAAAACTCTACGTTGTTCATCCGTGACGGTGACATCGGGTGCGATGCGCAAGGGGTTATCCTCCTGTTGGAGGATCAGACACGCAACTAATAATTAGGATAGCTTATTTATGATACACTACACTAGCTGCGTCCCCGTATCACTTCCTTCCGTATCACTTCCTTCTTGCAGCAGAGCCTCCGCCCCCGCGGCCGTCCGCCGGGATGGCGGAAGCCAAAAAGCAAGCAGGAAGGGCAAAACTGACGGTGCATACGCAATATTAAGGTTCGCGTCACCTTTAGTTAATCCGCATTCCCCTCCGGAAGACACCAACGCCTCTGTGGCAGTATCTTCTGTGGGGGGTGAGCAACCCGCGGAGACGTGATTGCCGACAGTCACAAACTCAGCGTGGATTTGAAATCGATCAGGTGAAAAAGTATATCGGACCTGTTGGCATTTGAAGTGATAATCGGTGGTGGCATTTGAAGTGATAACTGACAACCCGCTCGGCGCGATCTGGATCCAGCCGATCGATTACCGGCGGGCCGTCGCGGCGAGTGCTTTTGACGTTGACCGTCAGGTTACCGGACAACCATATCGGCGCCAGCCCGAACGAGAGGCGTTGGTAGAGGAACGAGTTCCGAAGTGCCGTCTGTTGGGAATGTAGAAAGATGGAGCAATAACGGCTATTCCACGAGGCACCCCGAAGCGGGGTGTTTTTGTGCTGCTGGGGGATCCCCCACCCTATCCCTGCCGGTGCCTCTCTCCCGAAGGAGCGTGGGCCAAAAGAAACGGGAAGCGATCTGAGTGCCCACGACTGTTACGAGCCCACCCGCGCACCCGATCCTCCTTCTGCTAACGAATAATCGGTCACTAACCCATCTTTGAGCGTCACCGTTAGTGTCTTTTGAGTCTTAGCACCGCCGCCATGAAAGAAGAAGCTTGAGGCAGTGACGTGGGCATGAGCGTAGAACCAGACCAGACGTGTGCGGGCGTCCGAATCGATGCTCCGCTGGTTCGGCTCCCCGAACATCGAAATCAGTTGAGGTTCGGTAGTAGTGCCCTTGTGGATGTCGGCAACCTTGTCCGAGTTGAAATCCGCTCCGTTCGAGGCGCATCCGCTCATCGCAAGCGCACCGATCAGCAGCAGAGTATAAAGCCGAGCGTTCATAATTGTTTTCCTTCCTAAGTTGACGTTGTCGGCCCGCGCCAGGTTCGCGACCGGTTTGCATCGCCCCGAGATGCTATCTCGCTACAGACCAATGGGAATCAGTTCGACACTTTCTGGTGCGCGGCTTCGATCTGTTGTCTGGCCGTCTGCATATCCTGAAATGTCACATGTCCGTCGCCGTAAAGCATGTTAATGCCGTCCTTCAGTCCTTCGGGTTTTTCGTATGCCAACAGAGTGGCGGCGGTTCCGAAATCCGTCCTTCCCCCACCAACCCACACGTAATCGCCATGTGCGTCGGCCCATTCCCCTCTTTCCTGATCGCTCATAGCGTCCGCAGTCGGGCCTGTGGTGCGCAGCCGTGGATTGAGAAACGTTGTAACGGAGGCTCCATCATCTTCCGGAACGAGTTCCGCAAAGTTGTTAGGGAGCCTGCCTTTCGAGTTTGAATACATCTGCGCTACAAGTCCTATCCGCGTAAGATTTTTGGCGCTTTTCGCGCGCGCTTCATCCTCGCTTAGCGTTGGTGGTGCGTCCGGCTGTGGGGAGATGTACCTTGGATTGCCGTGGGGGTCCACCACAGCGACTGGGTCGTCACTCATAGGGAATCGATCGAAGAGCGCCATCCCAAGGGCTTTAATCGACGCTTGCTTCCACCGGGAATGGCAAAACTGGCGCACGAAATGCGAAGTGAGATGCTGGCTGTCGTCACTCAACTTGAATGACACGTACTCAGTGTTATTGACCCCGGCGGCGTTCGTGAAAGTAGCCGAGACGATGTATTCGCCGGGCGAAGTGGCAATAAAATGGGTATTCGACGGGGTTGCCAGTTGCTCGCCGTTCAGTCGGCTGGCTCCCCATTTCGACGGCGTTGCGGAAGCAAGAATGAAGCAGTCGTACTCGTTTTTCGGAGGGGCACCCATGTGGAACGGATAGTCATAATAGATACATAGGATATGGGGCACCACGGGAAATAGCTGGCGGAACTCGAGGACCGGTTCATATCCTACGAAAGCCCCATCTTGATTGAACGACAGCTTGCCCACCTCCTCCCGGACCACTGCAAATTGGACATCGCCGTCGCGCGTCCTGATCAGCGGACCCGAGTCCGGTGAGCGGAACTTGAACCGGACGTACACGTCGGTAACGTCCTCGCGCGCCTTCTCCTCAACGAACTCGACCGAGGGCATGAACTCAAGCAGGTTTGCCAATTCAACGTAGGGCGCGGCGAATTGCCCCAGCGGTTCAGACCGAAATTCTCGCTTCGCCGCGTCATGCGAGTCAGCAAGCAGCTTCTCTTGTGCGAAGACCGGTTGGTTGGCACGAACTTCCTTTTCGTGCGATTGAGCGCGCGAATCGTTCTTGTAGATAGCCTCGAAATCATCCTCTTGCAGCGCTTTGACTAACCGCACTTCCGCTTCGCGAGGCACATCCCGCGCGGGAACCACTGGCGCCTGTGCTGTTTCGCCGGTCGCTTCCTTCGGTTGTGTTTGGGGTGCCGCGGCTCCAGTTGCCGCTGCCGCCGCTGGCTGTTGCGAGCTCTCGCGTTTGCTGCAGCCAGATGCGAATACGATCCCGGCGAAAGTCAACGTGAACGCCGATTTGAACCATTTCATACTGGGCTCCTCCTTTGTCTCCGCTAGCCACCGAAGTTCGTCACTCCGATTGCATTTCCGGCTCCGTTCATCCGCCGCAGTGAGCAACTACTCAAAATCCTCCCCGCTGGCGTATCAGAATTTGCTAAGATCAGCGAATTGACTTGAGCTTCAACCCTACCGCCACGCCCCCGTCCCTTTGAGGGCAGTTGAACGGAAATACGCGCCGCCAGTGGCGATGCTGCCCCGGCAGCGATAGAGCGCGGGTAAGTTACGTCCATTGGATAGAAAAATCAATACAAATGGCATCCGTTGGATAGTTATTCAAATTGCGGTGCTCCGTACCATCGGCGCTTCACTGATGGAAACCGCCAAAATTACGTTCGGCCGGAGATTACGACTGCTTCGCAAGAGCCGGGGGTTGACCTTGGAGCAGTTGGGCAGAGCGGCTTCGGTTGGCTACAAGCACATTGCGGAAATTGAGCGGGGGCAGAAAGTCCCATCGTTCGATGCCATCGACAAGCTCGCTGCTGCACTCAAGGTTGCCACGTACGAGTTTTTCTTGCCGTACATCAATGATACTTCAAGCCTCGACCAGTCGCTTCAGCGCCTTACCCGGGAGATGAATCGTGGTTCTCCCGGCATAAAGCGATTTCTTGTCGTTGTCCTTGCACTTCTCGGACAGTTGGAGATGGAATGGCCGACAGCGGAGAAAAGAAGCGATGAAATACTGCGCAACGCTTGGGTGGGACGAATGTCTAGGGTCGACACAGCACAGCAGGCGATGAACTCCTAGCGGCCAAAGCCATTCTGAGGCGTCGTGAGGACTTAGGGTTTTCAGACAGAGCCTGGTGGAGCGGGCCGAGGAGTGGCGATGGGGAAGCTGTTTTGCCCGGCAGCATCGCGGCCACGCGCTGGCGTCCCTGCTTTCGGATTGGCCGATCGATCGGCCCTGCGGTTGGCTGGAACTGGTGAACCAGCCGCAGACGGCGGCAGAGGAGAAGGCGGTGACGCTCAGCATCGAGCGTTCCCGTCCCTTTGGAAGCCCGCCATGGGTGCAGCGGACGGCCCAGAAGCTACACTTGCAGCAGAGCCTCCGCCCCCGCGGCCGTCCGCCGGGATGGCGGAAGCCAAAAAGCAAGCTGAAAGGGCAAAACTGACGTGGCATGCGCGATATTAAGACTCGCGTCACCTAGTTCTTCCCACCAAACAGATTCGGAGCATGGCTCTCCCGGAAATAGACAGGCTCGATGGATCACCGCTTCCCCCCGGTTGCCTCAAGCGAGTAATTATCGATGAAAGCCGTTAACGCGGTAGTTGGGCGGCGATGGGCTTCGTCCAGGATCAGCGTATTGCGGAAGCGGCCGAGTTGCAGGTACTCGCGATAGTCATCGGGCATCTGGACGTGCAGACTCTGCAAGCTGGTGCGTCCGTCTATCGCGCCCAGGTACCAGTCCTCACGGTAATAGTCGTCGCGCCCGCCGCCCGCCTGCTTCAGAGCATCGGAGACCCAGTTCCATTGGCCGGCATTGGAGGCCGGTCCCGTGGCGATGCGGGAGAGCAGTTGGCGCTGCTCGGGCGTCACAATCTCGATTCGCCCGATCATGACGCGCTTGATATCGGCATCAACCGACAGATGCAAAGGCAACACGCGGTTCGTCCAGTCGTCGGGGCACAGAAAGAACAGTCGCAGTCCGGGACGTCGAAAGTAAGAGGTTTCCCATGTGTTCAGCAGCGCGTCCGCCTCATCGGAAAACAAGCCCTCGCTTACCATCGCTGCCTTCAGTGATTTGCGGATTGCGCCGACAGTGTCGGCCGAGTAATCCGCGGCGGGAAACGTCGCCGCGAGTGAAGAAAGGGGGTCATAAGCCTTTCCTTGCGATTGATGGGCTGATACACTGGGTTGATGGCTCGCAAACCTCGCTTCTCCCCTGGCGGCCTGGCGTATCATGTGATGAACCGCGCGCCAGGAAAGCTCAAGCTGTTCGAGGATGCCGGGGACTACCAGGCGTTCGAGAAGGTGCTGGTCGAGGCGCTGGATGTACACCGGGGAATGCGGCTCTGCGCGTATTGCCTCATGCCCAATCATTTCCATTTGGTGCTATGGCCCAAAACCGACGGCCAGTTATCGCGGTTTATGCAATGGCTGACCATGACCCACGCGGCCCGCTGGCATGCCCATCGCCACAGCGTGGGGCGCGGGCATCTGTACCAGGGCCGGTTCCGGAGTTTTCCGATTCAGCAGGACGGTCATTTTCTGAGTGTCTGCCGGTACGTGGAGCGCAATGCCTTGCGGGCCGATCTGGTGGCGAAGGCGCAGGACTGGCGGTGGAATTCGCTGTGGGCCAGGGACGACCGCAGCTGTTCGGTCGCTCCGATGCTGACCGCATGGCCGGTGGAAAGACCCGTGAGATGGACCGCCCTGCTGAACCGGGCGGAAACCGAGGAAGAGTTGGCTGCACTGCGCCGCGCGATTGATCGTGGGCGGCCTTACGGCGATGATCGCTGGTCGCAACGGACGGCCCGGGCGCTGGGCACGGAAAGTTCATTGCGCCCCATCGGCCGACCGCCGAAATCGAAGTCGCCGAGAAAAGGCTGAAGGCAAACCGTGGCGGCAATAGGCTTGTGACCTTGTGACCCGGGTCACAAGCCGTGTCTGCGTGGAGTTCGGATCGAAGGTTGAGTTCCGACAAACGCCAAAGAACATTCAAGGCTTGGTGGCTCTGAATATGACTCAAGCCCAGGCCATTGAGCGTATTTGCTCGCTGCGCCCGGGAGATTTTTGCCTGGGCCCTGAAATGGACAGGGATGAGGACGGCAAGGAGGTCTGGATTTTTGGCTGTGTTGAAAGCGGCATCGACGTGTACGTCAAGCTCCGCCTCGATCCGAAAAGGCCATTTTCTCGACCGGTTGTGCGCAGCTTTCACCCCGCCGAGCACCCCCTGGCTTATCCACTGAAAGGTGGTGGATCATGAGCAGAACAATTTATTGCCCGATATGTGAAGTAGATCGTGAGGCTCGCGCCAAACGGTGCGCGAAGAGTACGAAGTCCGAGGAGAAAAAATTGCCCTGGATGTCCCCCGCCTGATCTGCCTGAATTGCGGTGAATCGGTGATCGAGGAAGGCTTCGGCGATCCGACGGTCAGGCTCTATGCCGAATACCGCCAACGTCATGGGCTTCTTTCGCCGCAGCAAATCCGCGCTATTCGCGAAAAGTATGCTCTTAGCCAGGATGGATTCGCTACCCTGCTTGGCACCAGCCCCGCCACGCTAGCCCGTTACGAAGGCGGCAGCCTTCAGGACAAAGCCTACGATCAGTTGCTCCGCGCCTGCGAGTTCCCCTCCGTCATGCGCGACCTGCTTCGACGCGAGGGCGAACACCTTTCACCCAAACAACGCCGCGATGTTGACGCCGCCCTCGCCGCGTTGGCACAAACCTCAGCGGCGTGACCGGGACAATCCGCCTCTTCCCAACCAGCAGCCGCGCTGCGAAGATGGTCCGTCGCCGCAGATTATGCGGGGGAATAGCCGTCGTTAAGAAGTCTTCCCAAATTAAATCTATGTGTTTCTTTTCAAGCCGATTTATCTTCCCCATCATTCTTTCTCTGCTAACCTCGGTTGTCCATGCCGACGTGCGGTTGCCGGGCATTTTCGGCGACCACATGGTGCTTCAACAAGGGGCGACGCTTCCTGTCTGGGGCTGGGCCAATCCGCAGGAAAAAGTAATCGTCACTTTCCGCAACGAGAGGGCGGAGACAACCGCTGGGTCCGACGGCAAGTGGCGGATCGATCTTCCCGCGCTGCCGGCGGGAACGGCCGCCGGGACGTTGACGGTTGCCGCGAGCAACACGATCACCCTCAGCGACGTGCTCGTGGGTGAGGTCTGGCTCTGTTCCGGTCAGTCGAACATGGAACTGCCGCTCACCAAGACGGACAACGCGGCAGCGGCGGCGGCGCAGGCAAACGACAATCAGCTTCGCCTCTGCATGGTGCCGCCGAATTTTGCGCTGGCTCCGCGCGACGACATCTCGCCGACGACGCCAGCGGCGGACATCTGGGAAGTTTGCACGCCAGAGACGGTCGGCAAGTTCAGCGCCGTGGGCTATTACTTTGGCAAGCACCTGCGTGCCGTGCTCAAGCGGCCCGTGGGGCTGATCGAGGCTGCGTGGGGTGGGACCGCCGCGCAGGTCTGGACGGATCCGGCCACCCTGCAGTCCGACCCGGATTTCCATCACTATGTGGAGGAGCAGCAGAAGGTCGCGGCGAAATATCCCGGCGGCGACAGGGATTTCGCCGCGCAGGTGGCGGCGCAATCAAAGCCCGGGGAAAAGCCGGGCGGCTCGCTGCTGAGAAGAGGCTACGGACCCACGATCCCCAGCAGCCTTTTCAACGCGATGATCAACCCCATCATCCCCTTCGCGATCAAGGGGGTGATCTGGTACCAGGGGGAGGACAACGCCGCGCCCGCGTCGGCCCTGGAATACGCCAGACTGTTTCCGGCGATGATCACCGGCTGGCGAACGCGTTGGAAGGAGGGTGATTTCCCGTTCCTCTACGTCCAGCTCGCGAACCTTGCGCAGCGCTACAGGGACAACTGGCCCCTCGTGCGCGAGGCGCAGCTCAGGACGCTTTCGCTGCCCAAGACCGGCATGGCTGTAACCCTCGACATCGGGACGCCCTATTTCATTCACCCGCCCGACAAGGCGGACGTGGGTTTGCGCCTGTCGCTGCTGGCGCGGCACATCGCTTATGGAGAAAACGTCGCCTGCTCCGGGCCGCTCTACGATTCGATGAAGGTGGAAGGCGCCCGCATCCGCATCCGCTTTCGGCCGGACACCATCGGCGAGGGACTTGTGATCGGCAGTTCGCCATGGAAAGACCCGAAAGCGAAGATCACCCCGTCCCTCACGAAGTTGCAGGGCTTCCTGATCGCGGGCGCGGACCACAAGTGGGTCGAGGCGCTGGCAGCCATCGACGGGAACACCGTGGTGGTTTCGAGCGAGCAGGTGCCCAGCCCGACAGCTGTACGCTACGCGTGGGCGCAGAGTCCGCTGGCCAACCTTTATAACAAGAACGGCCTTCCTGGCTCGCCCTTCCGCACCGATGATTGGAATCCCAAGAGTTCGATCGATCCCGCGAAGTAGCCAGCGTGCTGCAGACGTCATGCGACGAGGCTTTGGAGTTTCATGCCCGAGGCCAAAAAGAGTTCACCACGGAGGCACGGAGACACCGAGGCGAGCCATCAGAAGCACGGGGCCGCGCAAAACATCGTTTCTTTTGTCCCTCGGGCTGGTGAATGCCTTCTGCAACTCCGGGGTGATTTCGACTATCAAAGTTTCTCGGCGTTCGAAATCACCCTCACCCCGGCCCTCTCCCCGAGTTTTCATGAGGGCGCCACGCCCAGAGAGAATGAAAATGGGGTCGCGTCTGGCATTGGGTAGCGTCTCCTTTCAGAGCAGAAATGTCCAAGGCCCAATGGCCAACAAAGCACCAAGAGTCCAAGTCCCAAGGCTGGTTCTCCCATTGGTCATTGCGATTTGGGATTTTGTTGGCCATTGGGCCTTGGCCATTTCTTGGTCTCCCACATCTCTTTTCGGAGCAGTAGTAACTGTCGTTGCCCTGTCGACAGAGGATGTCCGACAGGGGATGTTCGCAGGGGATGTCCGCCAGAGGATGCTCGGCAGAGGATGGCGTCGCGTGCGGGTGGGTCTATAATGCGGGTTATTGCTGATGACTGATGGTTGTGGCGGTGCTCGAACTGTCGGTGGATGCTGCGGGGCGGATGCCGAATGACTCCTACTCAACTCCCGCTGATGCTTGCCGTGGTTCCGCTGCCGTTCCGTCTGGAATATTGCTCGTGGTGGGTGGCGGCAATCGCGTTTGCGGTTCTGGCAACGCCCGTCCTTTTTCTGGGGCTGCGGTCGTTGACGGGGATGACCGGGGTCCGGAAATGGGTGACGATCGGCGTGCGGCTGGCCGTGCTGTTGACGCTGGTGGCGCTGCTGAGCGGATTGCGTTGGCAGAGCGCGGCGACCAATGTCGAGGTCTATTGCCTGCGCGACGCGAGCGACTCGACGACGATGGTGCAGGAGTATCCGGGGCCGTCGCTGCAGCGGTCGATCGATCAATACTTCATGGCCCTGGCCAAGGATGAGCGGAAGAAGCCGGACGACAAGATCGGCGTCGTGGGTTTTCGGGGGATTCCGTTGGTGGAAGCGATTGCCGATCGCACCCTGAGCCTCGACGGACGGGGGACGCCGGTTTCTTCTTCGGGAACGAATGTTGCGTCAGCGCTGCAATTGGCGATGGCAAGCATGTCGCCGGACACGATGCATCGCATCCTGCTGATGTGGGACGGGAACCAGACCGCCGGCGACCTCAACGCGGCTCTCACGCTTGCCGAGTCGATGCACATTCCCATCGACGTTTTCCCGCTCCAGTACAATCTCACCAACGAGATCATGGTCGAGCGGCTCGTTGCTCCGTCGTGGCGGCGGGAGAACGAGCCGTTCAGTCTCGATGTTTATATTCGATCGACCAACGACAAGCCGGTGACGGGAAAGATCGTGGTCACGCACGAAACCGGGGACGGCAATGTTCCGCTGACGGACCATCCTGTCGCGGTGACGCTGCAGCCGGGGATGAATCACAAAACGATTCAGGTGCCGGCGCTGAACAGCAGGGGGGTTCATCGGTTCAGCGCGGAGTTCATCCCCGATCCGGGACAGGGAAAGGTCGATACGCTGGCTCAAAACAATACCGGCGACGCATTCACCGTGGTGCGGGGGAAGGGGCAAGTGCTGTACGTCAACAACTCGCACGACGCCGGCGGGAATCTCGATCAGACGCTGGCCAATTCCCTGAAGGACGAAAAGATCGAGCTGCATGAGATCACCGCGGATCGCATTCCCACCGACCTGCTCTACATGCAGGACTACGACGTGGTAATTCTCGACAACGTGCCGCGGGGGGCGGGCGGCGTGACGACTGATCAAGACGCGATGCTCGGCCATTTCGTGCACGATTTCGGAGGCGGCCTGATCATGATCGGCGGAGAGCACGCCTTTGGCGCCGGCGGCTGGGCGGGGTCGGAAGTAGAGAAGATTTTGCCGGTGAACATGGATATTCCGGCCGAGCGGATGGTGGGGAAAGGGGCGCTGGTGCTGGTGATGGATCCCGGCGAAATTCCCGAGGGGACGTACTGGGGCGAACAGTGCGCCTTGCAGGCGATCGATGCCCTCAGCGCGCAGGATGAAGTGGGGATCGTCGATTACAACCCGATGGGCGGCGGGTGCGAATGGGTGCTGCCGCTCCGCGAAAAAGGGGACGGGACAACCGCCAAGTATGCCATCAAGAAGATGCACGACGGCGATCTCCCCGACTTCAACGAGGCGATCGAGCTGACCCTCAAAGGGGGCGGCCCGGGGAACGCCAAAGGGCTGATCGAATCGAACGCCCGGCAGAAGCACGTCATCGTCATCAGCGACGGCGATTCGGGCGGCGCCAGTCCGGCAACGATTCAGGCTTGCGTGGACAACAAGATCAGCGTCTCGACGGTGACGGCATTTGCCGAGGATCCCAGTTCGCCGACGGTCCCCCAGGCGATGAGCGATCTTGCCAAGGGAACGCATGGCCGGGCGTATGGGCCGATCAACCAGGCCCCCAATCAGCTTCCGCAAATCTTCATCAAGGAAGCGCAGATCGTTCGCCGCAGTCTGATTCAGGAAAACACGAACGGCATCCCCGTCCGGTTGGTCGATGCCTCTGACGAATTGGTGCGCGGCATCGGTTCTTTTGAGCCGCTGTTCGGGCAGGTTCTGGTGAGCCGAAAGTTCGATCCCGGCGTGGACATCCCGCTCGTGTCCGGGAAGATGAGCGACCCAATCCTCGGCCACTGGCAGGCGGGTCTGGGCAAATCGGTGGTGTTTACGGGCGATGCACATCAAAAGTGGGGGTGCTCTGGGTCAGCTCACCTTCGTACGCGAAGTTCTGGACGCAGGTGATCCGCAGCGTTTCGCGCGCTCCGATGTCGCCCGATTTTGAAGTGGATACGCGCATCGAAGGCGGCAAGGGGCACGTTCGCGTGCAGGCGGTGGATGCCCAGGGAGGCGGGAAGAATTTTCTGAACATCAGCGGCACGGTTGTCGGGCCGGACATGAAAGATATTCCGGTCCGACTCGATCAGACGGCCCCCGGAATTTATGAAGGGGACTTCGCGACGGCCGAATCCGGCACGTATGTGGCCGGCCTGCGGTACCGCAGCAGCGACGGAAAAACCGGAATGCTGATGTCCGGCGTGTCGATGGACAGTTCCCCCGAGATGCGCGATCTGCAGAGCAACGACGCGCAGCTCGAAGAGATTCGCTTGCGCACGGGCGGCCGGCTGATCAGTTCGTGGGACGCGGCGCAGGCCGATATCTTCTCGCGCGATGGGCTGGCGCCGGCGATGCAGTCGGCACCGCTGTGGGACATGCTGATCATGATCCTGCTGGGGCTGGTGTTGACGGATGTCGCGGTGCGGCGCATCGCGTGGGACTGGCAATCGACCAAGCGGATGGGCTTTGCCGTGGCGGAACGGGTGCGCAGCTTCACGACGCTTCAGCGCGGCGACGCGATCACTACGCTGGCGGCGTTGAAGGACGTTCGGCGGGATGTTGTCACTCGGCGCACGGAAGCGGTCAGTCGCGGGCCCGCGGCAACGCCGGTCGCGCAGCTCCCCGATCCCAGGGCGCGGTTCAATGTCGGCAAAGGCGTCGAGGGAGACATCACCAGCCTCGTGGGTGGGTCGCAGTCGGCTCCCGTTTCTTCAGACAAGTCCAGCGGAGGGAAAGCGCCCAGGGAGGCGCTGGTTATACCGACAGTCTTCTGGACGCGAAAAGGAGAGCCAGGGAGCGGATGCGGCAAAATGATGCCGTGAGCGACGTTGCAAAATCTGACGGAGCGTAAGAATTCCTGAAATCCGCGCATTTTACTGGCTGACGGGGCGGGGACATCCACGTGACTATAGAGCAGTGCTTGCGATCGTTCATCGCGAGCGCGCGAATCCGCGCCGCGGCCGTGATTTCAACGACACAGGCAAAAAATCGGAGGCATGATCATGAGCCTGATAAAGGAAGCAATTCGGCGTCCTTACGAGATGATTCACAGCGCATCAGATGAGTACAACGGCAGATCGAGCTCGGTGCTGAGCCGGCCTCTCTCGATCAGCGGGATGATTCTTATCGCAATTGGCCTGGCCGCGTTCGTCTGGATGTATCCGGAGTTGCAGCGCTATCTCCGGATTCGACGGATGTAGCAGCCGCTGCGCACTGGTTTGCCGGCTGCATAAATTCGCCGAGCGTAATGGCCTGCGTCGGGCCCTGACGTGTGGCGGGGTCGAAGGCCGCAGCAAGAAACTGCTCAACACCCACGACCCGCGCCCGAAGGGATCCATCTGTAGCACAGCCGTCCCGGCTGTGATCCCAAAGCCACAGCCGAGACGGCCGTGCTACATAGATGCCGGCCCTCGTGGCGTCGGTATCTATCAGCTTAATTCCATGCGGAACCAACATTCGTTTCGGGAGCGGAATCGGATTGCAAACGACAGCGGCGACCCTCGCGGTCGCCGCTGTCGCCTGGAAGATTCGGAGGCGCTGAAGATCGTTCAGCGGCCGTTCTTGTCCGTCGTATGCACTCCCAGCGGCGAATTGCCGGCTGTGGAACCCACACCCGAGGTGTTGTTGTACCCCGAGCCCGGCGTTGTGGCGCCGATCGGATTGCCTTGGTTGCCCGGATTATTCGGGTTGCTGTTATTGGCCGAGGAATCGTTAGCCGAATTGTCGCCGCGCATATGCGCGCCGGCTGGCATCGCCTCGTCGCCCTGACGGAAATTGATTCCCATCGAGCTGGCGACCTGCTGCACCATGCGTCGGTGCTCGTGCAGTGTCGGCAGGGTCTCCGTGGCGAGCTGTTTCACGCGCGGGTTTTGTGAGAGCGTGCTGGCTGCCTCGAAACATGCGATGGCCTTGGCGTGGCTGGCGTTCATATCGGCGAGGTATTGCTGATCAAGAGTCTTGCCCGAGAGCGAGGAGAAGATCTGCGCTTCCTGGTATTTCATCGAGGGCACAGACTGCGGGACCTGCACGCCCAGCTCCTGGCCGGTCTGCTGCAGCCGCTGGTTCAATGTATCGTGGTCCTGAATCATGCGGGCGGCCAGCTTCTGCACCTGCGGATCGCTCGAGCGCGACTGTGCGATCTGGCTCAGGTTGACCTCGCACTGGCTGTCGATTGCGCTGTTCAAAATAAACAGCTTGTCGGGAGCAGTTGACGGATCCTGTGCGATCGAGGTGAGCTGCGACTTGATCTGCTGATCGGTAGAAGCTGCCTCGTCAGCCGTCGGCTGCGCGCCGGCGCCCTGTCGCGGGATGCCTCGCGACCGGCCTGGCTGTCGTTGGGCACGGTCACTTGCGGATCCGCTGCCAGCAGCGTTCCGGCTCCAAGCGTGGCGCTGGCGGCGAGAGCGAGTATGGCGTGAATTCTTCGAGTCATGGTGGATCTCCTTAAGCTGGTCCGGGGTTTCCGGAAGTACAAATGATGACATTGCGGCGTGAAACGCGGCATGCTGGGAGCGATGCAAACCGGACGCCGCAGATGTTTGCGCGAGGATTCTTCTTCCAGAGAAATCGCGCATTGCGAGCGGGCAAGGGAGCTCAACTGGAATCTGAAATCGCAATGGCGTCTGCTGCGCGGCCCATTTCAGAATGACATCGAAGCACGGCGGGCGAGAGGCGCTGCCTGAGCCTGCAACGCTGCGACATGCCGACGCAATGCAGCGCGTGCGGACCTCGCGATTCAGATCCGGTTACACAACCTGACGCCGAGCCTGAGGTACGCCGAAAGCTCGGATCGAGCGGCCGGGGAATGCGAGCCTTCGGTGTACCTCAGACTCGGAGTGGTGATCGAAAACTGCGTTTCTGAAACCGTTTTTGAGCGCGGAGCGGTTCTCAGGGCCGTTATCGATTGGTGATATCCTGCGGCGGTTGCTCCGCGAGTTTCTGTTTCTCCATCAGAATCGCGACCAGCTGGGCGAGGGCGTTAATCTTCTGATCCTGCACGCTCACGATTGACAGCAGCTCGAAGACGATGAGAAACAGAAATGCGGAGACGCAGATCAGGGCGAAGGTGGTGTATTGAATGCCCAGGCGCATGGCAAGCCAGCCGACGGTGTCGGGGCGGAACGCCAGGAGGAGAAAGGGCGTGCCGATGAGGAGGAAGAGGATGGTGTAGCGCTCTTTGAGCTTATACTTGCGAAGACGGAGTACGGCCAAAAGCAGCAGGCTGCCACCGATCGCCAGCAGAGAGATGCTCCGGAACAGGTTCATCTGATTTTCCCACCTTCCCGCTCGGCCAAGGCTCGCGGACCAGGTCCAGCAGCAGGCAGACCGCGACTTTCACAACATAGAACAGGCCGCGCATCAGCCCGATGCTGGTGCGTCCGGTTCGGCGGTGGCGCATGCGCACCGCAAGCTCACCCACGCGATATCCAGCGCGGTGCAGCAAAAGAATGACTTCAGGCTCGGGATAATCCTCGGGATACCAGTGGGCGAATGCGCGAATGACATTGGCATTGGCGGCGCGGAAGCCGCTCGTGCAGTCAGTCATGGTAAGGCCCGAGAGCTGGCGGATCAGCGCCCGCAGCATCCAGGCGCCGAGCTTGCGCGGCGGGGTCTGATAGAATTTCGTCGTTTCCAGAAAACGCGAGCCGACGACCAGATCGACGTTGCCTTCGAGCAGCACCTCGACCAGGCGCCGCACTTCCGAAGGGCGGTGCTGTCCGTCGCCGTCAACCTGGACGGCAATGTTGTAGCCATACAACGCGGCATAGCGGTAGCCGGTCTGCATCGCGCCGCCGATACCCAGGTTGAATGGAAGACTGACCACTGGCGTTCCGCAGGGAACCTGCCGGGCGGTATCGTCGGTGGAGCCGTCGTCGATGACGAGCACGTCGATCTCCGGCAGCGCCCGCCGCAGGCGATGCACCACCTTGGCGACGGAATTGCGTTCGTTAAATACAGGAACGATTGCCAGCACGCGCGGTCTTGGCGGACTGGGCGGGATGGAAACCATCACCGGGCGCGAAACGGAATCGGCAAGGACGGATCGCACGCTCGATAGTGTAACCGAATTGATCGACGCCGACGAATGTCAGATGTTGCTGCCCCGCCCATTTGCCTCACTTTGCCGCCTCAACCGGATCGGGCTCGCCCAGGCGACCGTCCCAGACTGCGTCATAGTCATAACCCACGCCAGGCAAAGCCCCGGCGAGGCTTCCGCGATGCATGGCATGCCACCAGCCACGACCGATAACCCATCGGAAGAACAGCGCGCCGACGAGCTTTTCCGGCAGTGAGATCTTGACGGCCTGTTGCTGCCGCACGGCACGAATCTCAGCGCGTCCTTCGGTTCGCAGGAGCCGCAACGTCTTGGACTGTTTGTGCTTGCGAAATGCGCCCAGCACACGATCGACGCGCACGAACCGCCCCGCCGACATGAAGCGCAGAAAAAGGTCGTAGTCGAGCGCGAACTGATATGACCGGTTCAGATTGCCGCACTTCTCAAATAAGCCTCGCCGCCAGAAACAGGTTTCCTGCGGAATCATGTCCCATCGTCGCATCAGATAATTGCTGTGTTGCGGGAGGATCCAATAGGAAATCACCCGACCGTTCTCATCGACTATGCAGCGATGGGAGTAGATCGCGTCGACTTCCGGATGCTGCGCGAAATATTGCGCGACGAAATGAAGCGCACCGGGCGCGAGCAGGTCGTCGCTGTTGAGCCACCCCATGATTTGCCCCGTGCATCGCTCGAATCCGCTGGCAATCGCATTTGCCTGCCCACCGTCAGGTCCGCTCTGGAAATACGTCAGGCGATTCACGTAGGGGCGCAGCACTTCGAGCGTATCATCGGTCGATCCTCCGTCGAAAACCATGTATTCCAGATTCGGATAGTCCTGAAGCAACACGCTGCGCACCGCCCTGCGGAGGTAGCGGCCCTGGTTGAACGACGGGGTGACGATGCTGAAGCGCGGCAGAGATTCGTCCACGGTCCCATGCTCTCAGCTTCCGCGCGGAAGTCCAAGGGGTATCAGCGGATGCCGCCGGTGGCGAGGAGTTGTTCTCCGGTGAGCCACGCGGAATCGTCCGAAGCGAGGAAGACGGCAATGGGCGCAATGTCGCTGACCTTGCCCGTGCGACCGAGCGGCGCCTGGGAAATCAGGGCCTTCTCGAAATCAGAGCCGATGAAGCCGCCGGTCTGCGTGCCTTCGGTCTCCACCATTCCGGGGTTGATGGTGTTCACGCGGATTTTTCGCGGCCCCAGTTCGCGGGCGAGCACTCCGGTGATGGCGTCCAGCGCGCCCTTGGTGCCGGTATACACCGTCGATCCCGCCGGAGTGAGCCGGCTGACGCCCGAGCCGATGTTGATGATGCTCGATCCCTCGCCAAGATGTTTGACGGCTGCCTGGGTGACGAGGATCGCGCCGAGCACGTTGATATTGAAGATCCTGTGGAAATTCTCTTCCGTGACCGCCTCGATCGGCGCGAATTCGTAGACCCCCGAGTTGTTCACGAGAATGTCGAGACGGCCGTAGTTTTTGATGGCGGCCGCGATAATTCCCTCGGCGTCCGCCTTCTTCGAGACGTCGCCGCCGACGGCCACGGCCTTCCCGCCGGCCTTGGTAATCGCGGCGACGACCGTCTCCGCGCCCGATTTGCTCGAGGCGTAGTTGACCACGACCGACGCGCCTTCCGCTGCCAGCGCCCTGGCGATGCCGGCGCCGATCCCTTTGGATGCCCCAGTGACCACCGCGACTTTTCCCGTGAGCTTGCTCATCTGCTTCTCCTTCGAGTGTGCGTGCGTCCTTCAGAACTGGAAAACGACGCGTTTGTTCTTCTGAAGTCGCATTGTTCCGAATAATAGAACTATTGAACTGAGAGTCAAGCCAGAGTAGAATAAATTGCTCATGCGGCCGCTTTTTCATCCATCGATTGAAGACATCACGGTCGAGGGGATCCTTCATGCACTGTCCGACCCGGTGCGGGTGGCGATCTACGCCAGAATCGTCGGCTCGCAATGCCCCATCAATTGCTCCGACTTCCTGAGCATCAGCGAGAAAGCGATTCCCAAATCAACGCTGTCGCAGCATTTCAAGGCGCTCCGCGAAGCCGGCCTGATTCGTGGCGAGCGCCGGGGCGTCGAGATGCACAACACATCCCGATGCGCCGAGCTCGAGAAGCGATTTCCCGGATTGGTCGCTGCCATCGTCAAGGCGCATCACCTGCAGTTGCAAGGCAACTCACGCGATGGTGCTCCAGCGACGCGCAGGCCGCGCACTCGAACCCCGAGAAGCAAATAAGAACTGGGAAACTGAAAGCGAATCTGAGAATCGACGAATCGACATTTGCACCGCGGCAGGCGGAGGATGTGCAGATTAAAGAAGCCTGTCATCGATCCGGGAAACAAGCCGGCCTACACTGACGGGTCACACGAAACACACAGGGAAACAGGAGCTGGCATGTCTGCAAAACTATCTGGAAAAGTCGCGGTGGTTACCGGAGCGTCGAAGGGCCTTGGAGCGGAGATCGCCCGGCAGCTTGCCGCGGAGGGCGCGGCGGTCGTCGTCAATTATGCGTCGAGCAAGGCCGGGGCTGACAAGGTTGTCTCCGAGATCACCGGGAAGGGGGGCAAAGCCATCGCGGTGCAGGGAGACATGTCGAAGCAGGCCGACGTGACGCGATTGTTCGCCGAGACGAAAAAGGCGTATTCCCGTCTCGACGTGCTGGTGAACAACGCCGGCATCTATAAGTTCGCGCCGCTCGACCAGGTGACGCCCGCGCATTTTCATGAGCACTTCGATCTCAACGTTCTCGGGCTGCTCATGGCGACCCAGGAAGCCGTCAAACATTTCGGCCCGGCCGGCGGAAGCGTGGTAAACATCAGCTCCGTTGTATCAACCGCCGCGCTTCCCGGCGCAAGCGTCTACTCGGCGACCAAAGCCGCGGTCGATTCGATTACGCGAACGCTTGCCGCCGAACTCGGACCCAAAAAGATTCGCGTCAATTCCGTGAACCCCGGCATGGTGGTCACCGAAGGCAACGCCGGCGCCGGTGATCCGGACAGTGCCTTCACGAAAGGGTACGTCGCAGGCGCGAAGCTCGGGCGCGTCGGTCATCCCGACGACATCGCGCCGGCTGTCGTCTACTTCGCGACCGATGATTCAAAATGGGTCACGGGCGAAACCTTGTTTGTCACCGGCGGATTTCGGTGAGTGACCGGCCGATGACCGATTTCAGAATGCTCGACAATCCGATCTGGTTTGCGTTGACCAGCGCGCATGCGTCGATCGCGCGTTCGTCCGGCCTCGCCCGCCGATATCCCAGCGATGTATCTCCGCTGGCCGCGGTGCGCGAAGCCACGCCCGCCGCGTTTTCAGATTTGCGCGGCCTCGTGCCGATCGGAGAAAACGTCGGACTTTTTACGGCCGGTCCAATCGACATCCCAGAGACATGGCAGATTGTTCGCAGCCGGCTGATCGATCAGATGGTCTGCGAGCGGCCCAACGGCTCGTCGCCCGCAACGCTTCTGCACCTGAAGGAATCCGACGTACCGGAAATGCTTGCGCTGACCGCCGCGACCGAGCCCGGTCCGTTCCTGCCCAACACCATTCGCATGGGCCAGTATCTCGGCATCCGCTCAGACGAAGGACGCCTGATCGCAATGGCAGGCCAGCGCCTCCGGCTCGACGCCTTTACCGAGATCAGCGCCGTCTGCACCGATCCCAGCTTCCGAGGCCTCGGCCATGCCCGCTCGCTCCTGCTCTCACTCGCCTCGCAGGCTCTTGCCGATGGCAAGACTCCATTTCTGCACGTGAAATCCGAAAACGCCGCGAAGTTTCTGTACGAAAAGGTTGGATTCCGCTTTCGCCATGCGATTCAATTGAATGTGATCACGCCGAGGGACTAACTGGAGGGCCGCCGCAGCCGGGACCGGATCGCCGGGCGCCATTGCGCGGGCGGCGTCCAGCAGCTCGCATAATGCCATGAAACGGGAGCAAGCTACCTTTGCACAGCTTCAATTGCAGCCTGGAGGCCCGCACTACAAGGTGCTGCCGCGCAGGCCCTTCTTGAAGGTATGCCGTTCGCGGGCGCTCACTTCCTTCTCCTTTAGCCGCCTCGCTTGCGAGGCGTGTCCAGCGGCGCTGGCGCCACGATAATGCAGCGGCGTTCCACCGCCACGCTTTGCATCGTTTTCGACATCCTCTTGGACGGGTACGGTTCCCGGACACGCCTCGCGAGCGAGGCGGCTGAAGGAGAAGGAACTGAAGTGCGGGCGGTTGGGTTGTTGATCAATGCGACTTCCCGGCATCTCCGTTAGGCGGCGCCTTCGCCGGGGGCCCGGCGGCCATCCCCCTTACGCGGCGCTGCACCATTCCGCGCAGCCAGCCGGGGAAATAGGAGGCGTGGATCGTGCGGTAGTAGACGGGATAGACGGTCGAGACGGTTCGCCACAGGCGGGTGTTGGTGATCTGCCGGACGCGGGCCTGCAACTGGTCTCGCTCGGCTTCGAGGCGGGCGATGCGCGCCTGCACCATGGGGCCGCCGTTGGACGGGGCGGCGGCGCGGGCGGGGTTTTGCATGTCGAGATACGTTGGAGCGGGAACGCTCGCGGGCTCGGTGGGGAAAGCGGTCCTGGGCGCTGCGCCAAGTTGCGCGAGCAGGCCGATGGCATTGAGCTGCGAGAGAAATCGCTGCGCCGCGGAGCGGAGCGACCATTCATTGGCGGCCCACAGCCGGCCCCATGCGCCCATGTTCTGGCGAAGCGTCGGGTTCTGATGCAGTTCTTCAATCGCGTCGGCCAGGGCCCGCGCGGTAACGGAATGAACCAGTCGTCCGCTCGCGCCGGAAAGAAGCGCATCGGGCACGCCGCCGACGGCAAAGGCAACCGAAGGGGTTCCGCATGCGGCGGCTTCGATGAAGGTTTGTCCGAATGTTTCCATGTGACTGGGACCGACGAACAGATCGGCGGCGGCGTAGCACATCGCCAGTTCCGATGCGTCGGAGACATATCCCATCGATCGCACCGCCACCCCCTCGGCTGTTGCGGCCGCGTCCATGTGCCCGATGCAAACCGCCAGCACGTCGGGGAGTTGAAGCAGTTGCAGCGCCTCGAGGAGCCGGCCGAGCCCCTTTCGTTTGTCGCTGAGGTTCGATGCGGAGAAGAGGATGATGAACTTATCCTCCGGCAGCGCGAGCCATTGCCGGGCGGTGCGCTTGTCCGGAGCATTGAAGAATTCCGGCGGCAAGCCGCACCGGGCGTTGATCAGCTTGGGAGGATTGGCTGACGCCAGATGCGGAAATCTTGTCTTGATGAATTCCACGGTCCATCCGCTGAGTCCCGCGAGGATCGGCGCATGGTCGCTGAGGATGACCTGTCCCTTGGCCTCCCACGCGGGGCGGATTTTCGGAGGCGCCAGCACGGGATATTCATGCGGCGTCGGACAGCTCTCATCGCAGCCCAGCAGATATTTGTCGCAATCACCGTTGTAGGCGCAGTGCCCGGTGAGCATCCACAAATCATGAATGATCTGCACCGTCGCCCATCGGGAGCTGATCTGGCCGATCACGGTGGGGGAGAGGCTGGCGCCGTGAATGTTTCCGATGACGACCAGATCGGGCGCATGCTGCGTGATAGCCTCAATGATCTTCTCGCTGGAGAGCCGCGCCGGCGTCACGTCGGGCGAGATGGCGATGGGGACAATCTCGCACCCGGTGGATGCCAGTGCCACCGCCAGACGATGGTGCGCGATTCCCGCGCCAACAACCCAGCCCAAGTCATTGAAGAAGACGATGCGCAGTTGCTTTTTCGCGGGCGCGGGACGCGCGGACGGTGCGCGGCGGCTCGTGCGGGCGATGAACGCGTCGCGCACCTTTCGCAGCTCGGGAAGAAAATCCTCCACGCGAAACGTCTTCTGTTCGGCGTGTACTCCAAACAGCGCAATCGTCCGCCCGATCGGATGCACTTTTGCGCCCTGCTCCGCGAATCTGAGCCACAGCTCATAGTCCATTGAGTAATGCAGCGATTCCTCGACGTGGGCGCCGGCGCGTTCCCAGATCGCCCGCGTGAACATCACTTCCGGCTGATAGAAGAATTGGCCCTGCATCCAGGTGCCGTCGAGATCGAGCAGATCGTCCAGCAAGAGGGGGCCATCGCCGCAGGTGGTCATGTGACGATTGACCACGCTTCCATCTTTCTGAACCTGGCAGACGCCGGCGACGATATCCGCGCCGGACGCGTAGAAACCCATCGCCAGGCTGGACAGCGCCTCGGGCGCGAGCATGTCGTCGCTGTTGAGCCAGGTGAACAGATCGCCGGTGCAGAGCCGCAGGCCCTTATTGATGGCGTTGCTCTGCCCGGTGTCCTTTTCGCTGATGATGCGGACCCGCTGCGCGTAGCGCGCGAGGATGCTCAGCGTTTGGTCGACTGAGCCGCCGTCCATGATGATGTATTCGACGTTCGGATAGTTCTGGTGCAGCACCGAGAGGATCGTCCGCTCGATAAACTTCCCCTGATTGAGCGTCGGCGTAACGATCGAAATCTTCGGCCAGGGGCGGCCGTCGGGAAGCGTTGCCGGCAACGGGTCCGCGTGCGGGCGAACGTAGGGCCACTGCCCGCGCCCGCTGCTGCCGGCGACGTCGGTTCCGATCCGCAGTTCCTGACGTGCCGCCAGAGTGATCTGCCGGTTGGCGGCATGGTTGACGGGGGATTCCGGCTTCACCTCGGGCGATAGGTAGACCTCCAGGAGCGCGTCGCGAATCTGCTCGAAGGTCCGCTGCCCCAGTCCGCGCGGAATTCCGGCGCACAGCGACGATGCGCGCAGCAAAATCGAGCCGGCAAACAGACCCATCACCTCAAAGCGGCCGGTGGCGATTGCCTCGTCGACTCCGCGCTTGACGCCGGGGATGCCGGAGTAGTCGTGACACATGATCGGCGTTCCCGGCGCGACGAATGTCGCCAGGAGCGCCAGATCGGCCAGCACCCCTTCGTAGCTGTGATCTCCGTCGACGAAGACCATCGTGGGGGTGATGGGAACATCGCGGTGAAAATCCTTCAGCGTGCCGTGAAACAGCAGGCAATATTGATCGATGCCCGCGTCTTTCAGCGATTTGAGGCTGCGCGGAATAGCCATCGGATCCAGATCGACGCCATAAAACTGCGGCTTGCTTCCCTCTTTTTTTTCCAGCGCGGCAAGGGCGGCGCGCAACTCGACAACGGCGCTGCGTCCGCCATAGACACCGATTTCCAGGATGATGGCCCCGCTGTGATAAGCCATCTCATAGAGCTTCTGGCTGTCGGCAGGATCCTGCCAGCCGGGGAGGTCCTTGGTGGCATCATAAATGCCGGCGTGTTCGTCGTTGAGCATTCCACTCGCTCCCGACCAACTCGGGCGGTAGGCGCGATCTTCGCCCGCGTCGCGCACGACATCCGGGGCGTTGACATGCGCGAACGCCTGCGGGGAACTTTGCAAGCCGCCAGGACTCCCGTTCTTCGCGGCGCTGGTACTGTGATCCAGTTCATCGCGCAGTTTCCGGGCCGTCTCGTATGCCTCGGCGAGGCCCGTCTCCAGTCCGTGCATGCGCGACGCGGTCGCCGCCATCTCGGCGGATTTTTCCTGTGCGAGCGATTCGGCGGCAGCGGCCCTTTGGGTCTGCGCGGCAATCTCGCGATGCAGATCGACGATCTTCTGCCGCCAGCCATTCATCTCCAGCAGCAGGGAAACAAATGGATTGGAAAAAAGTGAAGCGATGTCCCGCGGCGCCGGACCGGCGAAGCCCGCGCCGCGAAGGGTGCAGACCGCCTGGACCGACGCGAGCCGCTCGGCGTAACGCGCTTGAATCGGCTGCTGCGCCAGCGCCGTGGCTTCAGCCGACGGCTCTGCAACCCCAAGCTCAGCCAAACGGGACAGCACGCCCTGATATCCGAGGCGGCGGAACAACTCGGCGCCGACCGCGTCCACGAGCGTCTGCAGATCCTCGCGCGGCAGATCCTTCTCCCATTTCCCGACGGATTGCGCGTGAGGTTCGTGCGTCTGGATGATCTTTCGATCACCGAAATCGGATTTTGCCAGCTCGCTCTCGCGCAACTCAAAATGGCCGAGATTTTCCGCCGGCTCCAGCCCCAGAAATGCAATCGCCTCGGCAGCGAGGCGCTGCGGTTCCGCGACGAGATGCTCATAGGCAATGCGATGCACCGGAGGCGCAGCCGCGTCGGCAAAATCCGCCAGTGTCCGCGTTCCCAGCACCAGGTCCATGCAACCGCGGTTTGCGCCCGACGCTCGCATGTCCGCCGCCAGGTCGACGTTCCAGGTCGTCTTGAACGAGGCAGCGACGTCCAGAGGATTGCGATGCAGCCAGAGATATTTCGCGTTGGGAAACAGTTGCTTGAGGAACGGAAGAATCAGATAGTAGCGCGGTGTTTTGTCGACCAGCACGCTGCGGCCGGCGTCGGCGAGAATGCGGTTGTAGACGCTCAGCGCATAGGCGCGGGACGCAACGACTTTCGCGTCGTCGTTGGCGAACTTCAGCATCGCCTCGCCGACCAGTTGCGGGTCGGCAGGGTGATCGAACGGGGTTTGCCCCATCGCCTCCAGCGCCAGCATCAGCCAGGGCTCGGGGGGACTGACAATTTGCGGGTGCTGCGCGAGCATCGTCGCCAGCAGCGTGGTGCCGGAGCGCGGCACGCCCAACAGAAAAACCAGACCGTCACCCTGTTCTGAAATCATGCTTGGCTGCTCAACTGAGGGGCATCCAGGAGGTTGCAAACGCCCCAACATCGGGGCGTTCCCGTCACCGTGAACTGATACGCATCCACTTCGCGCAGCAGAAACTGTTGCGGATCGTCATGCAGCGAGCAACCGCAGGAAATGAAGTAGTCTCCAACGCCCAGCCCCGGGCGCAAGGCCAGCGCACCACTTCGCTGTCCCCCGCGTTGTAACGGCCGACCGACACGCCTTGCACCTGCGTATTCGTGACCACCAACGGATCTCCGCGGATGTTCGTCACCCGGGTCCCGAAGACGGGATTTTCCTGCGGGCTCGTGAATCGAAGAGCATAGCAAATGCTCGCAGACTCGTCGATCTGCAGCGTCTGCACAACATGCCCGGCGCTGTCCTCCACCCAGACGCCAAGCAGCTCGGCGCCGCTCGAGGGATAGAGCACCGCCGCGCGGCTGCGCGACAGCAATCCCTCGCCCGGCACCTTCGCGGGAGCCCGCAGCGGCTGCGACGCGCCGCTCGCTGCTGCGATCGGCTTTGCCGGGGCCGGGGCGATCTGTGCGCCGCTGAGAAGCAATTCCCTGAGATACGCCTGCACCACTTCCTGCGGCTTGCCGCTCATGCGCATGTGTCCGCCATCGAGCCAGATCGCCTTGGTGCAGAACTTGGTGATGGCGCCGGTATCGTGCGCGGCAAGGATGACACCGTGCCGGCCGCTGCCGATCATCTCTTCCATGCGCCGATAGCATTTCCGTTGAAACGACGCATCGCCCACCGCCAGCGCCTCATCGACGATCAGCACTTCGGGCTCGAAAGCCGCGAACATCGAGAACGCGAGCCGCACCGACATGCCCGATGAATAGATGCGCACCGGGCGATCGAAGAAATCGCCCAGGTCGGCGAATTCTTCAATGGTGTGCATGTGCTCCGTTGCGTAATCCGGCGGAAGTCCCAGGAGCTGCGCGGTCTGCTGAACGTTTGCGCGGCCGGTCAATTCCGCGTTGAACCCCGTGCCGAGCTCCAGCAGGGAGAAGACCTGTCCGGTGATGTCAAAGTCGCCGGTGGTTGGCCGCAGCGTTCCGCTGAGCAGGCGCAGCAGCGTGCTCTTGCCGGCCCCATTTCGCCCCACGATCCCCAGGCATTCGCCGCGGTCCAATTCCAGGGCGACATCACGCAGCGCCCAGAAATCGCGATGGCGCACCGCCGAGCCGAAGGAGGCCCATTCGACCAATCGTGCGTACGGATTATCGTACAGCTTGTATCGCTTCCCCAGACTCCAGGCCCGAACCAGTGGCTCGCCGTCTTTGCTCCCTCCCCTGATACTCCGGGGCAGGGCTGGGGTGGGGGCCGAGTTTGTCCTCGGCGCCGCCCAAGTCTGGCCGCCACCTCGATCCTTCCCCGGACTACCAGCGGAGGAGGAAGCAGAGCCCACAGATTCTCGCGACGCCGCCGGCTCGCTCATACCAAGTCCCGGATTTCCGCCCGCAGCTTGCGCAGAACCAGATCGGCGATGATCCCGATCGCCACCGGCCACGCAAACATCCCGATCCAATCGTGAGCAGGGGGCAAAGTCGAATCCATCAGCAGATGCCGGACAGTTTCGATGGCCGGCATGACCGGATGCCACGCCAAACCCCTCAGCACCCACGGCGGAAGTATCTTCGCCGCGTACACGATCGGCACCGTCCACATCGCAATTTGCAGCGTGACCGTCGTCCACTGCGCGATATCGCGGAAGAAAACATTCAGCGTTCCAAGCAACAAACCGATGCCGAAGCCCAATGCCTGCAACGCGATCAACGGCAGCGGAAGCAGCAGCCAATACCATGTCGGCATGAAGTTCAGCGGCACCGCGATCAGCAGCAGCAGCGCGAAATTCATCAACAGCGTCAGCGTGGAAGACATTGCCGCCGACGCAACAAACACCTGCTCCGGCACCGGCAGCTTGCGCAGGTAGTTGGCATTGGCCACAAACGCATTGCACCCCGCAATGATCGATTCATTCAGCGCCAGCCACGGAAACAGCCCCGAGCACAGGTACACCACGTAAGGCAACTTTTTGCCCTCCATGTGGTCGATGCGCGCCGCCATAATTGTAGAGAAAACAAGGGAATACGTCACAATCAGCGCCAGCGGATGGATGAGATTCCAGAACATGCCGATTCCCGTTCCCGCGTAGCGATTGCGGATATCGGTGATCGCGCGATGCCAGATGAATCCTCGATAGCGGTAGAGACTGGTGGTCATTGGGTTTTGGCGAAGTCGGGATGATACGGTCCAGCAGCGCACGCATCCAGCGCGCACAAATGGCACGGACAAGAGATCTTTCTCATCCGTGCCACAACCCATTAGATCGTCGCGCGCTGCGCAAATTTTCCCGGGCAGGCGATCAGCCAAACGATCAAGAGCCGCGAAGCCGCGAAGTCAAACGCGAAGGAAGACAATTCAATTGCACCTGAAACCCCAAGGCACAATTCCTTGGGCTTCGATCTCCCATTTTTGATTTTCTTACCTTCGCGTCTGTCTTCGCGTCTTCGCGTCTTCGCGTCTTCGCGGCTCTTCGTTTTGGTTGCGGCCGAGCGAAGCGAGGCAGCGCTGGGCCATCAGCGCTGGCCGTGGCTCAGTTTTCCCTAGCCGCCTTATTTCTGGACGTCGTGAAGACTGTCCTCCACGATGCGAATCGCGTTATCAACGGAGTTGATCGCCTTGCCGCGGTGTCCGGCAAAAACGGTTTCCGCGTTCTCCAACTCAACGCGAGCCTCCGTCAGCCGATCCAGGCCATGATGCAGATGCGCAAAGTTGGCTTCGCTGTCTCTGTCGGTCAAGGCTGAATCAGCCGGTGTGTCGGATGAATCGCCTTCCCCTTTCAGTCCGTCGTCAATCTCTTTGATGGCGAAATCAATGGACGCGATGGTCTCCGCACTACGTGCTTTGAAGGCGCCTCCGGCCGCAGTCAACTCATCTTTGGCATAACGCAGATGCGCCAGGGCGTGGTGCATGTGCGGAAACTTTTCGGTGTCCGCCGCGCGAGCCGAGCCAACTCCAGTGTAAAGTCCGCCCGTTACCGCAATCGCCAATAAAGACCGTTTCAACGCTCTCATGATCTGCCTCCATATTCGATGATCAAGTTACCCCGCAAGCAACGTATCGCTGGATACCAATCTCCGCAACTTTCAAACCGGCGTTCAAAACATTTCGAGCCAATGGGGGTGTAACTTTTATTTGTGGCGATTGCAGATTTTGCGATCGTAGGGCGGGATTCATCCCGCCGTTTTCTCAGCCGGCCAACAAATCGGCGGGATGAATCCCGCCCTACTCGGAGCCGATCGCCACTTTCGAGCGCCACACCCGCCAATGGTCGCCGCGGCCATCGCTTGTGCATGCTCGGGCGGTGAATTATACAGATTGCTATTGGGGACCCGACAATCGCTTGATTGATTCAGGACCGGAAACGAGACATGAGAATTGCGCTGGGCGTGCTCCCACTGCTCGCGTTCCTCGCGTGGGCCGTCGCGTTTTATTTGCGCGATTGCCGCGGGGTTTGTCATTCGCGCACGGCGTCGGACCCGCGCGACGTCGACGGGCAACCGACACTGCGCAACGCCATCCTCAAAGCGGCCGCTTTGCTGGGCTTCTGGGTTGTTCTTGGCACCGAATCGCTCAGCGTCATCAGCCAACTCAAGTTCGTCCCGATCCTTCTCTGGTGGCTCGTCGCCACCATCGGCGGAATCTCTGGCGCGTGCCATTACTACAACCCGGCGTTCCGCGCGAGGCTGCGGTTTTCCCGTCCGCGACTTCTGACGGTGGTCGCGGCAATTCCGCTGGCGAGCATCCTTTCGCTTGCCCTGACGTCCGCCCTGTTCAATCCTCCCAACAATTACGACTCCTACAGCTACCATCTCCCCCGCCAGGTCCTGTGGCTGCAGCACGCCAACGTTAGGCATTACCCCGCGAACAATCTGCGCCAGTTGGAGATGCCGCCGTTCAGCGAGTTCGTTGGGGCGCACCTGATGGCCCTCTCCAATTCCGACCGCTGGACCAACCTCATTCAATTTGCAGCGCTGCTGGTCACGTTCTGCGGCGTGTCTCTGCTCACGGAACGTCTCGGCGGCGGCCGTGCCGTTCAACTTCTCGCCTGCCTGATCCTCCTCACCAGCCCGGTGGTCTTCATGCAGGCGTCCAACACAAAAAACGACATCGTTGTCGCGATGTGGATCGTCATCTGCGCGTGTTGGCTTTTCCGGGTCCTGGACGGCGCGCCCCTCCGGTGGCTCGACGTCCTGCTCTTTGGCGCCGCAATGGGATGCGCCGGGGACACGAAAGGGACCGGGCCATTGTTCGTGATTCCCGTTGTCATCGTGCTCTGCATTGCGATCTGCCGCCAATTCACGGCTCGGCAATTCGGAATGCTTTGCGCCACGGGACTGGTCGCGCTCGCGATCAATCTGCCGCACTTCGCCCGCAATTACCGCGCCTTTGGCCGTATTGATGGCCCGGCCCCGGATCAGGGCGGCTATCCGCTCTACAACGAAGTCCACGGCCCCAGGGTTCTGCTTTCGAACGTCGTGCGGCTGTTCGCCTGGCACGCGGCCATCACCCATCAGCCGTTTAACGACGCGATGTATCGCGGCGTCGTCTGGCTCCATGACCACGTGCTGCACATCGGCGTCAACGACCCGCGCACCACGACGCCGTTCTCCGCCTACAACGGACTGCGCTTTCGCGGGGCTGACGAAGACCGCGCCGGCTCCCCGCCCCTGATGCTGCTGCTCCTGCTGCTCCCCTTTGCGCTCGTCATGGCACGCCGGCGCATGGATATCCCTGCGGCGCTGCTTTTGTGCGGAATCGCGCTCGGGGGGTTCCTCATTTTCAACTGGCTGGGCAAATGGCAGGAATGGCACGTGCGCTATTTCATTCCACAGACGGCGCTCTTCGCACCCGTCCTGGCCGTCGCGATCACCGCACGCTGGCGCGCCCTGGTGCTTCCCCTGCTTGCGTTATCGCTCGGCTGCTCCCTGATCCCCACGATCCGGGAAAACCCGCGACGGCTCTTCGGAAGCGCAAGTCTGTTCCATCGCGATGACCTGACCCGGCGGTTCACGTACATCGGCCACAACAGCGATTTTGTCGGTCTGGCAACGCTCATCAGGCAGCGCCACATGAAATGGGTCGGCTTCGCGACCTACGACAATTTCCCCGAATATGCCGCAATGTACACAATCGATCGCCGCAACAATCACGCGCCGAATTATGAATTCGTGAACCCGTTTGTGGAGATCGACGGGTACGCGCCGCATCGCGCGGAACTGGTCATCGCCGAACCGACGCAAACGTCGCTGGTCGACGGCGCGACTGGAACTCGCTACATCCTGTATCGAGGCGGAACGCTCTTCAATATCTTGCTGCCGCAGGCGGATGCGGGACGGTGACGGGTATCGCTCGCTTTCCGCTTCGCTTTGAACTCAGTACACTGCACTCTCCCTTTTCGCGGAAACTTCGCCTTTACAATATGACCACTGCACAAGCCAATTCAGCGCCGTCGGCGACCGATGTAGTGTCCCCCAGCTTTCGCAACTGGCTGCGCGGGCTTTCCCGAAGCGACCATCTTTATCTGATCTCCACCCCGCGGCGTTTCGCGCACGACGAAAGCGACTACGACACCCAGTATCACAATGAGCCGACCAATCGCGCGGTGGGGCAGGGCGTGGTCAACATCTGCCGAGCCCATGAGGGAGATCTGACGGCTCCCGCCATCGAGATCGGGTGCGGCACGGGATTGGCCTCGCTCGGCCTGGCCATGGAGAAGGTCTATCCCTACGTTCTGCTCACCGACCCGTCGCCGGCATTTCTCAACATCGCGCACCGAAAGCTCGCCCAATCCGAGGCGGTTTCCGAGCAGGTCGGCTTCGGCGTTCTGATGGCGGAAGACCTCAACCGCCTTCCGAGCAGGACGTTTTCGCTCATCATCCTCCGGTCGGTGCTGCATCACGTCGTCGACATCCCGGCCTTCGTCAGGGAAGCGGCGCGCGTGCTCAAGCCCGGCGGATTGATGGTCATGGAAGAACCCTGCCAGGAGGGAGCAGTGCTGATGGCCTGCATGGCGCAGTCCCTGCCGACAATTGTCGCTGCCGCCGGTGAAAGCTGGACCGCCGAATTGCAACGGCAGTTGCAGTTGTTTCTCGACACCATGAAGTTTTACTGCCGGCGTGACATCGATAAATCACTCGGCGAAGACAAGCACATTTTCCGCGTCGACGAATTGCAAGCGCTGGGCGATGCCGCCGGCTTTTCCGTGCGATTCGCCGCCAACCAGACCTTCTACGATTGGACCGACAAGGCTCGCGCCAATCCCAAAAACGAGCTCTTCTCCGCTTTTATGGAACGATATTTGAGCTACTGCATGCGCTGTGACGATTTGTTCATGGGCTTGTTTAACAAGCACCTGCGTCCGTATTGCGCGTGGGTTGACGAGCTTTGCATGCAGGGGAATGGGCCATACAACCATGGGATCTTCGTGTGGAAAAAGCGATGATTGTTGTTTTGTCGCAGCGGCGCACCCGCTGCCGCATCGTTTTCTGGGGCGCTTGATGCGTCATCAGGTTATCGTTATACCCGCGTTGAGATGATGACTGCGCATTTTTGTGCCTTGCTGGGCGGCACGCTTGTCACGTGGGCGATCTATGGTCTGGCGTGCCTGGGGTACGGATGGATCTGGGCTCGAATCTGCCGGGTGCACGAGACACGTCCTTCTGACTTCGTCTGGTCGTTCTGGATTGGATTGGGGACCATTCTTGGTTTGCTCCAGGTCTGGCATCTGCGATGGCCGATCGATGGGTACGCGCTGTCGGCGGTTCTGCTGGTCGGCTTAGCGCTTTGCTTGCGCGCTGCCGCCGCTCTTTGCGTGCATCACCCGCCTTCCGATCTGGGAGTTTCGAGCATATCTGCTTTTGCTGTTGCTGTGCGCGATATGGATAGCCGACCGCGCCGCCGGGCCTGATGCGTTCTACGACGCGGGGCTGTATCACCTTGCCGCGATGAAGTGGGCCAGCCAATACGCGATCGTTCCGGGGTTGGCCAACCTGAGCATGCGGCTCGGGTTCACCAGCTCAGTGCATCTGCTTGCGGCGATGATGAATCAGGGTGTGTGGGCGGGGGATGGCAACCATTTACTCAACGGTTTTTTCCTGGTCAGCCTGGCGGCGATGGTATTGCGCGGGGCCTTTGGCGTGGTCAGAGGTGGGGCGCGGCATCGCCCCGACCACTGGCTGATGGCTTTCGCGGCCCTGGCAGTGGTCGAATGGGCGATGGACCTGCAGGCGAGCAGCTATTCCGCGGACATCGCATCCATGGCGTTGGCGGTGGTCAGCGCGGCGGCGTTTTTGCAATCCCGTACGCCGGGCGAGGATCCGTCCCGACAGCTATTTCAAGTACTCGCCTGTTGCACCCTCTGCGGCGCGGCGATTTCAGCCAAGATCAGCTCAGTTTCCTTTGCCACGCCACTGGCGGTGGCCGCTCTGTTTCCCATCGTCATCAGCAGACAGCCTGCGACAACGCGCCTCCTCCGCGGCGCGGTGGCGATCGCGCTTTCGGTATTCATCGCGATCGGCTGGATCGTCAGCCAAATTATCCTCACCGGCTATCCTCTCTATCCCAGCCCCATGCTAGCCACGAGCGTCGACTGGCGGGTGAATAAACGGGACGTTGTGAAGGTTGAACATGCGTTTGTGAACTATTGCCGGGCGGGAACATTGGCCGACACGACGAAGGACTATTCATGGGTGCGCCGGTGGATTGATATTCGGGTTCTGCATTCCTGGAATGTCTGGAAGGGCCTGATTCCATTCTCCCTGGGGACAGTGCTGCTCGTCGCGACGCTCCTCTGGCAGCGGTGGGGCGTACGATCGGAAGCTGAATGGGGGCCGCTGCATTGGGTGATGCTGTCGGCGGGGATCGGAATCGTTACCTGGTTCAAGACAGCCCCTGACCCGCGATACGCCTCACATCTGTTCTTTATCTGGTTCGCGGCAGGTGCGTCGCTGTTTGCCAGTACGGTGCTGCGTCCGGATGGTCGGGCGTGGCGCCGCCTCATCCCGGTCTTATTGTCAGGTGCGATCGCATTAGGGCCGGTGATACATCAGAGCTGGCCCGTCACATCGCTTGAGGAGGTCTGCGAAATCTGCTGGGTGTCGCCTGATTCCAACGGCGGCTTTCACACCGGACCAGTGCAGCCTAATCTTCGTCAGGAGATCATTTTCGGTGGGGTGGTGCTCTATATTGCGCCGAAGGGATCGAATCAGGTCTGGGACGCGCCATTGCCCAATGCGCCGTATCTAAATCCGGGCGTGAGGCTGCGCAAGCCGCCTAACTTGCAAGGAGGCTTCCGGATTCCCCCGCCGCGCCCCGGATCGCCCGATAACATGCATTCGCCATTCTAATGGGCGCCTATTTTTCCGTGTCGATTGACTGGACCCGGACGCAGCAGGCTGTCTTGAAGTGGTTTTATCGGACGATCCCCTCTGCGCGGAGCCCGAGTTTCCATCTTTTCTTGTGCGCGGTTATACTTGTGCCAATTGATATGATAACCCGGGAAGGCTCCATTTCAGCTCCCTCCGCTTCCGTGATCGAACCGATCTACCGCGAAGTTCCCGCAGAGCGCATGGCCGACTCCTCAGGAGGGGCGGTTGAGCTCTCGATCGTGATGCCCTGTCTCAACGAGGCAGACACTGTGGGCATTTGTGTGGAAAAGGCGATGCGCGTTTTGCGCGAGCATCAAATCGCGGGTGAAGTGATCGTTGCCGACAACGGCAGCGTCGACGGTTCTCAGGACATTGCCTCGCGCCTCGGCGCGGGTCGTGCAGGTCGCAGCCGCGGGGTACGGCAACGCCCTGATGGGAGGCATCAGCGCGGCCCGGGGCCGATACGTTCTCATGGGCGATGCCGACGACAGCTACGATTTTCTCGAAACGCCCAAGTTCCTCGCTCGCCTGCGCGAAGGGTATGACATGGTGCAGGGCTGCCGGCTTCCGCGCGGTGGCGGCACCGTCCGCGCGGGCGCCATGCCATTTCTCCACCGCTGGTGGGGCAACCCGATGTTCTCGATCATGGCCTCCACCATGTTCAAGGCGCCGATTCACGACATCTACTGCGGGATGCGCGGGTTCACCAGGACGCTCTACGACCGCCTCGCCCTGCGATGCACCGGGATGGAGTTTGCGACGGAAATGATCATCAAGTCGAGCATCTATAAGGAGAACATCACCGAAGTCGCCATCACGCTCCATCCCGACGGCCGAAAGTCCCACGCCCCGCATCTGAAAACCTTCCGGGACGGTTGGCGGACGCTCCGCTTCTATCTGATGTACAGCCCGCGCTGGCTCTTTCTCATCCCGGGACTTTTCCTGATGCTGTTGGGCGCGATCGGCTACGGGCTGGCGATTCCCGCAGTCCATCTCCGCGGCGTCACCTTCGACGCACACACGCTGCTCGTCTCCACATTGCTGCTGCTCATGGGCGCCCAGGCGGCCTGGTTTGCGGTCGCCGCCAAAATCTTCGCGATCAGTGAGGGGCTGCTGCCCGGGAACCCGACCTACGATCGCATCTTCGCGGTTGCCACACTCGAGCGCGGATTGATCCTGGCGCTTCTTCATTCATTGCCGGTCTTGGCTTCCTCGCGTGGGCGGTCGGTCGCTGGGCACAAGCCGGTTGGGGGGATCTCGATTATCCCTCAACGATGCGTATCGTGATTCCCGGCTTCACGCTGGCGGCACTGGGATTCCAGGCAATCCTCTCGAGCTTCTTCGTTAGCATGCTCGGAATGAAACGAACCTGATGTTCCGCCCGCCCTCGGTCGCGCAAAGCCTGGTGTCAGCCGTGAAGTCGTGCGCGCCCATTCGACACCGGCAGGTAAGCCAGAAAATGAAGCGATCTTCCGAAAATCCAGTTCGCCGGCGGTGGATACAATCCGAGTTCCTGCTCCCAGACGGTTTCCTTTACGCCAAGGGAGTCGAGCGCTTCCCGCCAGCGGCTCTTATCCCAGTAGTTGTAGGGCAGGTCCACACCGTGCCGCGAATTGCCCACCCAATCCATGACGCGCAAGCTCGGACGGGCCAAAAAACCGTTGCACGTATGGTCTTTGATGATGATTGCCCTGCTGGCCACCCGCCTCGCCTCACGCAGCAGGATCATCGGATCATTGGCGTGATGCAGAACATCGACGAACATGGCAAACTCGCGGCTGCCGTCGGGCATGGGGATCGTTTTGCCGTCAAACCACTGCATGGGGATCACGCAAGTGTCACGGACCAGGGGATCGATCCCCTCAATGCTCACGTCCGGACGCCGTTTCATGATTTCCGCGTCCAACAACCCGTCGCCGCAGCCGATGTCGAGCACCTGGGCGTTTTGCGGCAGAAGATCGCACAGGCGCTGCGACAGCACTCGTACCCGTCGCCGGTGAACGTAGCCGCCATGCACCGCGTCAAGGAGACTCATCTTCGTCTGACCGTTTCAGTAGGGGAATTCCATCGTCGACGGCAATATACTCACCCCGTTCTGAATCAGAATCAAGATATTACCGGATCGCTGATGGAGACGAGTCCGCCATTGCTGGAGCGGGCAGGGTGATGCTCGGCATCTCGGGAGCCGAAGAAATAGTGAACGCCTCATGCACGCACCCATACCCACCGAGTTCGACTCCTTCGCCGCGGACTATGATGCCGCTTTGAACAAGGGGCTGTCTCTTTCCGGTGAGCCGAAGGACTACTTCATCGAAGGCCGCGTCACCTGGCTGAAGCGTTGCCTCGATCGCCTGAAGTGCACCGTGCCAAAACCTCGCGTGCTCGACTTCGGCTGCGGCACGGGCGCGGCCTTCGCAACCCTCCGCCGCGTGCTCGCTGCCGGCGCCGTCATCGGCATCGACGTCTCCGCTGCCGCGCTGGAGATTGCCCGCAACGAGAACCCCTGGGCGCAGACGTATCAGCCCGAGCACGCTCCCGCTGACCTCGCCGCGGACATCGCCTATTCGAATGGCACCTTCCATCACATTCCCCCCGCCGATCGAAAGGGCGTCGTCGCCAGCGTTTTCCAGCAGATCAAGCCCGGCGGCATTTTCGCCCTCTGGGAGAACAACCCCTGGAACCCCGGCACCCGCATGGTGATGAAGCGCATCCCCTTCGACCGCGACGCGATCACGCTCAACATCTTTGAAACCCGCCGCATGTTGCGCACCGCCGGTTTCGAGATCCTCCGCACCGACTTCATGTTCATCTTCCCCCGCCAGCTCGCGCCGCTGCGCGCCCTGGAACCCGCATTGTCCCGGCTTCCTCTTGGAGCGCAATACCAGGTGCTCTGCCGTGTTCCGGCTACGGCAAAAAACGGATTAGCCTCCTCCAAAGAGCCCGACCTGACGTAGTTTGCCAGACGAATTGGAATCAGGACGTCACCGTCTGACTGAGTGTCCCCGACGTGCTGGCGGTGAAATTCGTGTCGCCGCCATAGGCGGCCTTGATCGAGTTGCTGCCGGTTGGGAGTTGGGTGCTCGTGAAGGTCACCACGCCGTTGCTGAGCGTCCCGGTGCCGAGAACGGTGGTTCCATCCTCGAAAGTAACGATGCCCGTCGGCATGCCGGAGCCGGGACTCACGGCGGCGAGCGTCGCGGTGAACGTCACGCTCGTGCCGAACTTGACGGCCGCGGTGGTGTTTTTGGTCAGCGTGGTGGTCGTTGCCGCCTGGGTGACGGTCTGGGCAAGGGCATTGGACATGCTTACGAGGAAGTTGCTGTCGCCGCCGTAGACGGCCGTGATGGAATTGCTGCCGGTCGGGAGCGTCGCGGTCGTGAGGGTGGCAATCCCGTTGCTGAGCGTACCGGTTCCGAGTGCGGTCGCGCCGTCCATGAAAGTGACGACGCCGGTAGGCGTTCCGGCGCCGGGGGTCACCACGGCGATCGTCGCCGTGAACGTCACGCTCTGGCCGAACCTAAGGGACGCAGTCGCACTCTTGGTCAACGCGGTGGTCGTCCCCGCCTGCGAGATCGCCTGGTTGAAGGCGCCCGACGTGCTGGCGGTGAAGTTGGTGTCGCCGGCGTAGACGGCGGTGATCGAATGGCTGCCGATGCTCAGCGCGTTGGAGGCAAACGTCGCAACGCCGCCGCTGAGTGTTCCGGTTCCAAGCACGGTGCTTACGTCTTTGAAGGTGACGACGCCGGTCGGGGTGCCGGTGCTGGGGCTCACGGCAGTGAGCGTTGCCGTCAGCGTCACGTTCTGCCCGAACACGCCGGGCACGCCGCTCACCGTCACAGTGCTTGCCGCCTGCGTCACGGTCTGGCTGAGAGAATTGGAGGTGCTGGCGGTGAAGTTGGTATCTCCGCCGTAGACCGCCTTGATCGAGTTGCTGCCCGTGGGAATCGTCGCGGTTGTCAAGGTTGCGATGCCGCTGCTGAGCGTCCCGGTTCCGAGAACGGTCGATCCATCCTCGAAGGTGACCGCGCCGGTCGGCGTGCCGCCGCCGGGGCTCACGGCCGCAAGTGTCGCCGTCAGCGTCACCGGCTGTCCAAACTTGATGGCGACGTTGACGTTCTTGGTCAACGTCGTCGTCGTTGCCGCCTGCGTGACGGTCTGGCTCAGTGCATTGGACGTGCTGGCGGCAAAGGTCGTGTCGCCGCCGTAGACAGCCGTGATCGAATTGCTCCCTGCGGGAATGGTGGTGGTCGTCAAGGCAGCGATGCCGCCGCTGAGCGTGCCGGCGCCAAGAACAATCGTGCCGTCCTTGAAGGTGACCGCGCCCGTTGGCGTCCCGACGCCGGGACTCACTGCGGCAAGTGTCGCCGTGAAGGTGACGCTCTGACCGTACCTGACCACGCCAGTAGTGCTCTTGGTCAGCGTGGTGGTCGATGCCGACTGGATGATCTGGGAGAAAGGACTTGAGGTGCTGGCGGTAAAGTTGGCGTCCCCGCCATAGACCGCGGTGATCGAATGAGTGCCAAGACTCAGCGAACTGACTGCGAAGGTGGCGATGCCGCCGCTGAGAGTGCCGCTGCCGAGCACGGTCGTCCCATCCTCGAATGTAACAGTGCCGCTGGCCGTGCCGGTGCCGGGAGACACTGCCGTCACCATCGCAGTAAGCGTCACACTTTGACCGAAGACACCCGGCACGCCACTGAGCGTCGTGGTCGACCCCGATTTCGTCACCGTCTGGCTCAAAGCGCTGGAGGTGCTGGCGGTGAAATTCGTGTCGCCGCCATAGGCGGCCTTGATCGAGTTGCTGCCGGTTGGGAGTTGGGTGCTCGTGAAGGTCACCACGCCGTTGCTGAGCGTCCCGGTGCCGAGAACGGTGGTTCCATCCTCGAAAGTAACGATGCCCGTCGGCATGCCGGAGCCGGGACTCACGGCGGCGAGCGTCGCGGTGAACGTCACGCTCGTGCCGAACTTGACGGCCGCGGTGGTGTTTTTGGTCAGCGTGGTGGTCGTTGCCGCCTGGGTGACGGTCTGGGCAAGGGCATTGGACATGCTTACGAGGAAGTTGCTGTCGCCGCCGTAGACGGCCGTGATGGAATTGCTGCCGGTCGGGAGCGTCGCGGTCGTGAGGGTGGCAATCCCGTTGCTGAGCGTACCGGTTCCGAGTGCGGTCGCGCCGTCCATGAAAGTGACGACGCCGGTAGGCGTTCCGGCGCCGGGGGTCACCACGGCGATCGTCGCCGTGAACGTCACGCTCTGGCCGAACCTAAGGGACGCAGTCGCACTCTTGGTCAACGCGGTGGTCGTCCCCGCCTGCGAGATCGCCTGGTTGAAGGCGCCCGACGTGCTGGCGGTGAAGTTGGTGTCGCCGGCGTAGACGGCGGTGATCGAATGGCTGCCGATGCTCAGCGCGTTGGAGGCAAACGTCGCAACGCCGCCGCTGAGTGTTCCGGTTCCAAGCACGGTGCTTGCGTCTTTGAAGGTGACGACGCCGGTCGGGGTGCCGGTGCTGGGGCTCACGGCAGTGAGCGTTGCCGTCAGCGTCACGTTCTGCCCGAACACGCCGGGCACGCCGCTCACCGTCACAGTGCTTGCCGCCTGCGTCACGGTCTGGCTGAGAGAATTGGAGGTGCTGGCGGTGAAGTTGGTATCTCCGCCGTAGACCGCCTTGATCGAGTTGCTGCCCGTGGGAATCGTCGCGGTTGTCAAGGTTGCGATGCCGCTGCTGAGCGTCCCGGTTCCGAGAACGGTCGATCCATCCTGGAAGGTGACCGCGCCGGTCGGCGTGCCGCCGCCGGGGCTCACGGCCGCAAGTGTCGCCGTCAGCGTCACCGGCTGTCCGAACTTGATGGCGGTTGTCGTGCTCTTGGTCAATACGGCAGTCGACGCCGACTGGGCGACAGTCTCCGCAAGCGCACTGGAAGTGCTCGAGGCGAAGCTGGGATCGCCGCCGTAGACGGCGGTAATGGAATGGCTGCCCACGCTCAGCGAGCTGGTGGTGAATGTTGCGATTCCGCCGCTGAGTGTTCCGCTTCCCAACACGACCGCGCCATCCTTGAACGTGACAGTGCCCGTGGGCGTCCCTGTCGCGGGACTCACGGGGGCCAGCGTTGCAGTAAAGATGACGCTCTGACCGAACTTGATCGCGCCGGTGCTTTCGCTCAGTGTGGTGGTTGCCGCCGCCAGCGTCTGAGTGACCGTCTGGCTCAGCGCGTTGGATGTGCTGGCGATGAAGTTGGTGTCGCCGCCGTAGACGGCCTTGATCGAGTTGCTCCCCGCCGGGAGCGTGGTGCTTGTCAGGGTGGCAACGCCGTTGCTGAGCGTGCCGGTTCCGATCGTGGTCGATCCGTCCATGAACGTGATCGTGCCGGTCGGCGTTCCGGCGCCGGGGCTGACGGCGGCGAGCTTTGCCGTAAACGTCACGCTCTGTCCGAACTTGATGGCGGCGGTTGTATTCTTGGTCAGCGTGGCGGTCGTCGCTGCCTGGCTGACCGACTGAGCAAACGCGGGGGACGTGCTGGCGGTAAAGTCAGCGTCGCCGCCGTAGACAGCGGTGATCGAATGGCTTCCAACACCGAGTGAACTGACGGCCAGTGTTGCGACGCCGCCGCCGAGCGTGCCGGTTCCAAGGACCGTCGATCCGTCCTTGAAGGTGACCGTGCCCGTCGGCGACCCAGTGCCGGGGCTGACGGCGGCGAGTGTTGCCGTCAACGTCAGGGTTTGGCCGAAAACGCCGGAGGTTCCGCCCGCCGTGGCGCTGCTCGCCGCCTGCGTAACTGTCTGGCTGAGGGAATTGGACGTGCTCGTCGTGAAGTTGGCATCTCCGCCGTAGACCGCCTTGATGGAGTTGCTGCCCGGGGAAATCGTCGTGGTCGTCAAGGTTGCGACGCCGTTGCTGAGCGAAGCGGTTCCGAGAACGGTGCTTCCAGTCTGGAACGTGACTGTGCCCGTTGGCGTACCCGCGCCGGGACTCACCGCGGCAAGTGTCGCCGTCAGCGTCACGGGCTGTCCGTACTTGATGGGGACGTTGACGTTCTTGGTCAAGGTCGTGGTCGTCGCCGCCTGCGCCACGGTCTGGGTGAGAGAATTGGACGTGCTTGTCGTGAAGTTGGCGTCTCCGCTGTATACCGCCTTGATTGAATCGCTGCCGGCGGGAATCGTCGTAGTCGTCAAGGTTGCGACGCCGTTGCTGAGGGAAGCGGTTCCGAGAATGGTGCTTCCCGCCTGGAACGTGACTGTGCCTGTTGGCGTACCCGCGCCGGGACTCGCCGCGGCAAGTGTCGCAGTCAACGTCACGGGCTGTCCGTACTTGATGGCGACGTTGACGTTCTTGGTCAATGTTGTGGTCGTCGCCGCCTGTGTAACGGTCTGGCTGAGGGAGTTGGACGTGCTCGTCGTGAAGTTGGCATCTCCGCCGTAGACCGCCTTGATGGAGTTGCTGCCCGTCGGCAGGGTCGTGGTCATCAGGGTTGCAATTCCGCCGCTGAGCGTCCCGGTCCCGAGAACGGTCGATCCGTCCACGAAGGTGACTGTGCCTGTTGGCGCACCCGCGCCGGGACTGACGGCGGCGAGTGTCGCAGTCAACGTCACCGGCTGTCCAAACTTGATGGAAGTCGTCGTGCTCTTGGTCAATACGGCCGTAGACGCGGACTGGGTGACGGTCTCCGCAAACGCACTGGACGTGCTGGTGGTGAAGTTGGAATCCCCACCATAGACGGCGGTAATGGAATGGCTGCCCGCGCTCAGCGAACTGGTGGCGAACGTTGCGATTCCGGAGGCGAGCGTTCCGGTTCCCAGTACGACAGCGCCGTCCTCGAACATCACCGTGCCGGTTGGCGTGCCGGTCGCGGGACTCACGGGGGCGAGCGTCGCCGTGAAGGTAATGCTTTGTCCGAAGGTGATCGCAGCGCTGGTGCTGGCGGTCAACGTCGTGGAGCTTGCCCCCTGAGTCTGGGTGACCGTCTGGCTCAGCGCGTTGGATGTGCTGGCGATGAAGTTGGTGTCGCCGCCGTAGACGGCCTTGATCGAGTTGCTCCCCGCCGGGAGCGTGGTGCTTGTCAGGGTGGCAACGCCGTTGCTGAGCGTGCCGGTTCCGATCGTGGTCGATCCGTCCATGAACGTGATCGTGCCGGTCGGCGTTCCGGCGCCGGGGCTGACGGCGGCGAGCTTTGCCGTAAACGTCACGCTCTGTCCGAACTTGATGGCGGCGGTTGTATTCTTGGTCAGCGTGGCGGTCGTCGCTGCCTGGCTGACTGACTGAGCAAACGCGGGGGACGTGCTGGCGGTAAAGTCAGCGTCGCCGCCGTAGACAGCGGTGATCGAATGGCTTCCAACACCGAGTGAACTGACGGCCAGTGTTGCGACGCCGCCGCTGAGCGTGCCGGTTCCAAGGACCGTCGATCCGTCCTTGAAGGTGATCACGCCAGTTGGCGTTCCGGCGCCGGGGCTGACGGCGTTGACCGTTGCGGTAAACGTCGCGCTCTGACCAAACACGCTGGGCGCGCCGCTGACGATCGCGGTCGTCGCCGCCTGATTGACAGTCTGACTGAGAGCGTTGGACGTGCTGGTCGTGAAGTTTGTGTCGCCGCCATAGAGCGCCTTGATCGAGTTGCTGCCTAACGGGAGCGTCGTGGTGGCGAACGTCGCGATGCCGTTGCTCAGCATGCCGGTGCCCAGCACCGTCGTGCCGTCCTCGAAAGTAACAGTGCCGGTGGGTGTTCCCCCGGTCCCGGCCACCGTCGCTGTGAAGGTCACGCTTTGGCCGAATTTGAGCGTGGTCGTCGAGCTCTTGCTCAGTGTTGTCGTCGTCGCCGCCAGGGTCTTTACAGTGAATGTCCGGACGTAGTTTCCGCCCGCGGTTCCATTGGCGTCGCCATCGAGCATCAGGCCGTTGATGTCGTGCAGGCTCGCCGCCGTGGTCGAGTAGGCGGTCAAACGATACATGCCGCCCGCGAGCGTGCCTTTGTTCACGTTCAGCGTAATCTGATTGGAGTTCGCAATGTACGTGGGCGTCAATGCATAGACAGTGTCGTCGGCGGTCCCGAAAAGTCCGTCGGCGCCCGCGCCGCGAAGTTCATATTCCGCCGGCGCGGTCGCGTCAATCGGGTTCACGGCTTCAGTGAGCGTCAGGCCGATCTGGCTGACCGGATTGATGTTTCCCGTTTGGATGCCGCTGGGAGTGGTCGCGCTGATGGTCACGGGCGTGGTGTTGGAACTGTTGCCCTGGAACTCGAATGCGCCAAGGTCAACGATTCCCGCCGCCGTCTTGAACTGAACGGCATCCGCGTTCGTCAGGCTCGATTGGCCGTTGTATTTTGAAACTGCATACGTCTGATTGTTCCCGGCCGATATGCCAATCGTCGGATTGAGGTTCGTGTTGCCGCTTCCATAGGTAAACTTCAAGTGGCCGTCACTAAACAGCGTCGCGGAGAAATTCACTGGTGTGCCGTCCGTCTCATTCGTGGCTTTCCAGGCGATCGTGACTTGCCCTGTGACTGAGCTGTCCACGTAGATGTCGTCGCCGGCGCCATCGGTTCCGATATTCGCCCACAGCGGCGCGATCCGCACGGCAGACGCCAGAGAGCTCACGCTGTTGGTTGGGTCGCCAGGCCAATCGCTTCCTGCAAACTGCAGCAGGCCGCGCGATGATACGAACACGCTTGAATAGGACCCGCCGTAGAACGGGAATGCGAAGGGCAACGCCATCGACCAGTAGCTGTCGCTGCTCTGCCAACCCTGGGCCGTTCCCGTGAACGCCAGGGTGCGGCTGCCGAGATCCGTCTCGAAATAATCCGGCGTCCCGTGGTTTGTCGTCCCCGGATCGTCGGAACGCGGAAACCCGCTGAAGTCGGTGTGAGGCGCGCCCCAACTGTCCCCGATATCGATCGCCGGCGACTTGGCGGCGAGATAAAAGTTGTCATCGAGGCCGCCGTCGTAGCCTCCGTTGACGGTGCTGTATCCCAACACGCTGTCCGCGCCGCTGATGTTCTCCCATTTCGGATCGGCTGAAATACTGTGCGCATCGCCGTTGGAGATCGTCTTCCAGGCTGCGAGCGTCGCGTACGCAGTGTATCCCCAGTACCCGATTTGAGCGCGAGGGTCCGTGCCCGTGAACAGGTCATTGTAATCGCTGTTGAATCCGACTTCGCTGGAGGGATCGACGTTGAGGTCGTAGCCCGCGTTGACCTGCAGGATGTTGTTCTGGATGTTGGTGCTGCTGGCGCCAGCCAGCACGTCGATGGCATCGCCGACGATCTGGTAGAAGGTGTTGTTCAGCACCTGCACGCCACTCCCTGGATTGCCACTGTTGCCGCTGATCTGCAGGGCGGCGGTGCTGTTGGCGTAGTCGAGGTTGTTTTCCACCACGCCCCCGCCGTAGTAGTAGCCGGCGTAGATGCCGATCCCGTTGGAATAGACGGTGTTGGCATTCACCGTGTCGTTCTGCGAGTAGATGCCGGCGTTGGAGTTGGCGTAGACCCGGTTGCCCTGGATCAGGCCGCCGCTGTCGTTGGCTTCGACGATGCCGTTGTAGTTGAGGTAGACGACGTTGGAGAGGGCTTTGGCGCCGCTGGTGAGGGAGATGCCGCTGGCGTTGACGCCGCTCTGGCCGTAGACGGTATTGCCGGTGATCAGAACGTTATTGTTGCCCTGAATGCCGGTGGTGACGTTGTTATAGACGGTGTTGCCGCTGACGGTGAGGGTCTGGGCTCCGCCGTTGTCGGTTTGGATGCCGTAGCCATTGCCGCGGACGGTATTGCCGGTGGCCGAGGAGCCTGAGCCGCTGAGGTAGATCCCCGCATTGGCGTCGTTATAGGCAGTGTTGCCGGTCAGCGTCGAGCCGTCGCCGGTGACATAGAAGCCGTAGGTGTTGCTGGCGTAGGCGGTGCTGCTGCTGACGGCGGCGCCCTGGCCCTGGATGTAGAAGCCGTAAGTCTGATCGTCGGCGGTGGTCGGTCCGCCCGGCAGGCCGTACGCCGTGTCGGTCCCCAGCGTGCTCCCGGTGGAATACTGATCCACGTTCAGGCCGGCGTCGGCGTTGGCGAAGAGCGTCGAGTTGGTCAGCGTCAGGCCCGCCGAGCCATCGGCCAGCGACGAACTGGTGGTATGCACCGCGTCGTACGCGCCGGTGATGTTCAGGTGATCGAGCGTGACGTTACTGGCATTCTGCAGCTCGATGCCGTAGCTGCCCGCCGAGGCGTTGCCCCGGTCCAGCAGCGTTCCCTTGGCGGTGGCGATGTCGTAATGGGCGCGCAGCTGCGTGGCCGAGAGGGCCGAACCGTACAACGCCGCCTCCTGCATCTCCCCGGCGAAGGGAATCCCGTCGGTTCCCGAGGCCAGGCTGTTCTGGGTGCGCGGGAGATTGTCAAGCGGGGCCATCGCTCCGCCGGCGACCGCCAGCCCGTTGACATACATCACGGCGTTGCCCGAGGCGTCGATCGTGAAGGCCACGTGCTGCCAGGTGTTCAGCGTCAGGGCGTTGCCCACGCTGATCTGGTGGTTGCTCCCGTCCTGATAGAGCGTGAGGTACAACGTGTTGCCGTAGTAGTACGTGTCCCCGTAATAACTGAGGTGCAGATCGCTGGAGCCGGCCGACTGCCCGTTCCCGTTGCTCAACTGGAAGATCTGCTGGTTGCCGGCGCTGGACGTGGGATAGATCCAGGCGTCGAAGCTGAACCCGCCGGTCAGGTTGGCAAACCCCGAGGGCAGCGCAACCGAGCCGCCCGAACCATCAAACGCCGCTGCCGTCGTCGGATCCGTCGGCAGCACCCCGGCCTTGCCCAGCGTTACGCCCGAAGAGGAATACGTTCCCTTGAGATTGTGCCCCGAGGCATCCGCCGCCGTCGTCCCTGACGCATCCCCCAGACGGTAGTACGCCAGCGGGCTGCTCGACAGAACCGAACTCTTGTAGGCGGCGCTTTCCGAAGCGCTGATCGTCGCGCCCACGATATGCACGCCGCTGTCCTGGGCGGTCAGGATGAAGTTCGACGAGAAGTTGTAGACGCCGGTGTCAACGTAAATCGTGTCGCCGGCGCCGGGGTGGTAGGCGCTGATGAGGGCGGCGAGGCTGGCCATGGGGGTGGCGGGGGTCTTGCCGTCGTTGGCATTATTGCCGACGGCGGTGGTGTATTGATCGCCCAGAGTCGAGTTGTCATTGACGTAATAGCTGTGGCTCGCGGCGGCGATCTGCAGGGGAGTGAGGGAAGTTCCGCTGATCGTCGGATAATCGGTGGAGACCACGCGGATGAGGTAATTGCCCGAAGCGATGGCCGTGGGAATTGTCCAGGCGTAGCTTCCGCGGCCGAAGCGGTCCATGGTCAGATTGCTGGCGATCGTCGACCAGCTGCTTCCGCCGTTGCCCGAGTACTGGAGATTGACCTTGGGGCTGGTGACGCCGCCGGCGGCATTGGCGGCGCTCAGCTCGATCCCGGAGATGAGCGGCCCCCAGTTTTGGTTTGAAGCGTCCCCCACCAGGGAGAGGTTGATTCCCGTCCCTCCGCTGGCGGTAACGGTGTAGGAAAGCGTGGCCGCCTTGCCGGCGGCGCCGGCGGCGGCGTAGATGTCATAGCCGCTCTTGACCGTCGCCCCCTGCAGTTGCACGTCAAAGACCCGCTGGTTGGCGGCGGTGGCGCTCGGTTCGGCAAAGTGCAGGCGGATCGTGTACGTCCCATTGGGCACCGGCAGCGACCAGGAGAGGGAGTCGTTGCTGCTGCCATAGCTGCCGTTGGCGTAAATGTAGTTCTGGTAGACGCCCTGCGGGGCGGGGTTGGTCACGCCGCTGGTATCAACCGCCGTGGTGAACGAGCCGGTATTGGTTGTGTTGGGAGCACTGGTCAGGAACTGATTGCCCAGCCACACGCCCGCGGTCCCGCCGTCGATGGTTCCGCCGCCGGCGTTGATCAGGGCGACGGTATTGGTCTTGAGCAGTCCGCTGGAACGCCAGTTGATCGTGTAGGTCTGTCCCGCCAGCAGCTTGGCCGGGCCGTCGGGCGAGACCACCTGCAGAGTCTGGGAAGCGCTGACGGCGGCCGCGGAGGTGCCCCCGTCGTAACCCAGATTGACCCGCCCGCCGGAGGGAATCGGTTCGCTCAGCCAGTAGCTGTTGGGATTCCCCTCGTCGATGGCCGGCGAACTGCTTTGCAGATGGAAGTTGTCGTCCTGCCCGTCATCGGCGTTGTTGACATACCCCAGCAGCCCGTCATTCCCGGCAGGTTTGACGAATAACGGATCGAGGCTCAGGCTGTCGCCGTCGTGGTTGGCCGCATAGAACCAGCCGGCGAGCGTGGCATACGCCGTCCCCTGCCACCGCGCCACCTGGCCTGAACCGCTCGTGAACAGGTCGTTGTAGTCGCTGGTGAATCCAACCTGGCTGGAGGGATCGACGTTGAGGTCGTATCCGGCGTTGACCTGCAGGATGTTGTTCTGGATGTTGGTGCTGCTGGCGCCGCCCAGCACATCGATGGCATCGCCGACGATCTGATAGAAGGTGTTGTTCAGCACCTGCACGCCACTCCCTGGATTGCCACTGTTGCCGCTGATCTGCAGGGCGGCGGTGCTGTTGGCGTAGTCGAGGTTGTTTTCCACCACGCCCCCGCCGTAGTAGTAGCCGGCGTAGATGCCGATCCCGTTGGAATAGACGGTGTTGGCATTCACCGTGTCGTTCTGCGAGTAGATGCCGGCGTTGGAGTTGGCGTAGACCCGGTTGCCCTGGATCAGGCCGCCGCTGTCGTTGGCTTCGACGATGCCGTTGTAGTTGAGGTAGACGACGTTGGAGAGGGCTTTGGCGCCGCTGGTGAGGGAGATGCCGCTGGCGTTGACGCCGCTCTGGCCGTAGACGGTATTGCCGGTGATCAGAACGTTATTGTTGCCCTGAATGCCGGTGGTGACGTTGTTATAGACGGTGTTGCCGCTGACGGTGAGGGTCTGGGCTCCGCCGTTGTCGGTTTGGATGCCGTAGCCATTGCCGCGGACGGTATTGCCGGTGGCCGAGGAGCCTGAGCCGCTGAGGTAGATCCCCGCATTGGCGTCGTTATAGGCAGTGTTGCCGGTCAGCGTCGAGCCGTCGCCGGTGACATAGAAGCCGTAGGTGTTGCTGGCGTAGGCGGTGCTGCTGCTGACGGCGGCGCCCTGGCCCTGGATGTAGAAGCCGTAAGTCTGATCGTCGGCGGTGGTCGGTCCGCCCGGCAGGCCGTACGCCGTGTCGGTCCCCAGCGTGCTCCCGGTGGAATACTGATCCACGTTCAGGCCGGCGTCGGCGTTGGCGAAGAGCGTCGAGTTGGTCAGCGTCAGGCCCGCCGAGCCATCGGCCAGCGACGAACTGGTGGTATGCACCGCGTCGTACGCGCCGGTGATGTTCAGGTGATCGAGCGTGACGTTACTGGCATTCTGCAGCTCGATGCCGTAGCTGCCCGCCGAGGCGTTGCCCCGGTCCAGCAGCGTTCCCTTGGCGGTGGCGATGTCGTAATGGGCGCGCAGCTGCGTGGCCGAGAGGGCCGAACCGTACAACGCCGCCTCCTGCATCTCCCCGGCGAAGGGAATCCCGTCGGTTCCCGAGGCCAGGCTGTTCTGGGTGCGCGGGAGATTGTCAAGCGGGGCCATCGCTCCGCCGGCGACCGCCAGCCCGTTGACATACATCACGGCGTTGCCCGAGGCGTCGATCGTGAAGGCCACGTGCTGCCAGGTGTTCAGCGTCAGGGCGTTGCCCACGCTGATCTGGTGGTTGCTCCCGTCCTGATAGAGCGTGAGATACAACTGGTTGCCGTAGTAGTACGTGTCCCCGTAATAACTGAGGTGCAGATCGCTGGAGCCGGCCGACTGCCCGTTCCCGTTGCTCAACTGGAAGATCTGCTGGTTGCCGGCGCTGGACGTGGGATAGATCCATGCGTCGAAGCTGAACCCGCCGGTCAGGTTGGCAAACCCCGAGGGCAGCGCAACCGAGCCGCCCGAACCATCAAACGCCGCTGCCGTCGTCGGATCCGTCGGCAGCACCCCGGCCTTGCCCAGCGTTACGCCCGAAGAGGAATACGTTCCCTTGAGATTGTGCCCCGAGGCATCCGCCGCCGTCGTCCCTGACGCATCCCCCAGACGGTAGTACGCCAGCGGGCTGCTCGACAGCACCGAACTCTTGTAGGCGGCGCTTTCCGAAGCGCTGATCGTCGCGCCCACGATATGCACGCCGCTGTCCTGGGCGGTCAGGATGAAGTTCGACGAGAAGTTGTAGACGCCGGTGTCAACGTAAATCGTGTCGCCGGCGCCGGGGTGGTAGGCGCTGATGAGGGCGGCGAGGCTGGCCATGGGGGTGGCGGGGGTCTTGCCGTCGTTGGCATTATTGCCGACGGCGGTGGTGTATTGATCGCCCAGAGTCGAGTTGTCATTGACGTAATAGCTGTGGCTCGCGGCGGCGATCTGCAGGGGAGTGAGGGAAGTTCCGCTGATCGTCGGATAATCGGTGGAGACCACGCGGATGAGGTAATTGCCCGAAGCGATGGCCGTGGGAATTGTCCAGGCGTAGCTTCCGCGGCCGAAGCGGTCCATGGTCAGATTGCTGGCGATCGTCGACCAGCTGCTTCCGCCGTTGCCCGAGTACTGGAGATTGACCTTGGGGCTGGTGACGCCGCCGGCGGCATTGGCGGCGCTCAGCTCGATCCCGGAGATGAGCGGCCCCCAGTTTTGGTTTGAAGCGTCCCCCACCAGGGAGAGGTTGATTCCCGTCCCTCCGCTGGCGGTAACGGTGTAGGAAAGCGTGGCCGCCTTGTCGGCGGCGCCGGCGGCGGCGTAGATGTCATAGCCCCTCTTGACCGTCGCCCCCTGCAGTTGCACGTCAAAGACCCGCTGGTTGGCGGCGGTGGCGTAGGGGTCGGCAAAGTGCAGGCGGATCGTGTACGTCCCGTTGGGCACCGGCAGCGACCAGGAGAGGGAGTCGTTGCTGCTGCCATAGCTGCCGTTGGCGTAAATGTAGTTCTGGTAGACGCCCTGCGGGGCGGGGTTGGTCACGCCGCTGGTATCAACCGCCGTGGTGAACGAGCCGGTATTGGTTGTGTTGGGAGCACTGGTCAGGAACTGATTGCCCAGCCACACGCCCGCGGTCCCGCCGTCGATGGTTCCGCCGCCGGCGTTGATCAGGGCGACGGTATTGGTCTTGAGCAGTCCGCTGGAACGCCAGTTGATCGTGTAGGTCTGTCCCGCCAGCAGCTTGGCCGGGCCGTCGGGCGAGACCACCTGCAGAGTCTGGGAAGCGCTGACGGCGGCCGCGGAGGTGCCCCCGTCGTAACCCAGATTGACCCGCCCGCCGGAGGGAATCGGTTCGCTCAGCCAGTAGCTGTTGGGATTCCCCTCGTCGATGGCCGGCGAACTGCTTTGCAGATGGAAGTTGTCGTCCTGCCCGTCATCGGCGTTGTTGACATACCCCAGCAGCCCGTCATTCCCGGCAGGTTTGACGAATAACGGATCGAGGCTCAGGCTGTCGCCGTCGTGGTTGGCCGCATAGAACCAGCCGGCGAGCGTGGCATACGCCGTCCCCTGCCACCGCGCCACCTGGCCTGAACCGCTCGTGAACAGATCGTTGTAGTCGCTGGTGAATCCAACCTGGCTGGAGGGATCGACGTTGAGGTCGTATCCGGCGTTGACCTGCAGGATGTTGTTCTGGATGTTGGTGCTGCTGGCGCCGCCCAGCACATCGATGGCGTCGCCGACGATCTGATAGAAGGTGTTGTTCAGCACCTGCACGCCACTCCCTGGATTGCCACTGTTGCCGCTGATCTGCAGGGCGGCGGTGCTGTTGGCGTAGTCGAGGTTGTTTTCCACCACGCCCCCGCCGTAGTAGTAGCCGGCGTAGATGCCGATCCCGTTGGAATAGACGGTGTTGGCATTCACCGTGTCGTTCTGCGAGTAGATGCCGGCGTTGGAGTTGGCGTAGACCCGGTTGCCCTGGATCAGGCCGCCGCTGTCGTTGGCTTCGACGATGCCGTTGTAGTTGAGGTAGACGACGTTGGAGAGGGCTTTGGCGCCGCTGGTGAGGGAGATGCCGCTGGCGTTGACGCCGCTCTGGCCGTAGACGGTATTGCCGGTGATCAGAACGTTATTGTTGCCCTGAATGCCGGTGGTGACGTTGTTATAGACGGTGTTGCCGCTGACGGTGAGGGTCTGGGCTCCGCCGTTGTCGGTTTGGATGCCGTAGCCATTGCCGCGGACGGTATTGCCGGTGGCCGAGGAGCCTGAGCCGCTGAGGTAGATCCCCGCATTGGCGTCGTTATAGGCAGTGTTGCCGGTCAGCGTCGAGCCGTCGCCGGTGACATAGAAGCCGTAGGTGTTGCTGGCGTAGGCGGTGCTGCTGCTGACGGCGGCGCCCTGGCCCTGGATGTAGAAGCCGTAAGTCTGATCGTCGGCGGTGGTCGGTCCGCCCGGCAGGCCGTACGCCGTGTCGGTCCCCAGCGTGCTCCCGGTGGAATACTGATCCACGTTCAGGCCGGCGTCGGCGTTGGCGAAGAGCGTCGAGTTGGTCAGCGTCAGGCCCGCCGAGCCATCGGCCAGCGACGAACTGGTGGTATGCACCGCGTCGTACGCGCCGGTGATGTTCAGGTGATCGAGCGTGACGTTACTGGCATTCTGCAGCTCGATGCCGTAGCTGCCCGCCGAGGCGTTGCCCCGGTCCAGCAGCGTTCCCTTGGCGGTGGCGATGTCGTAATGGGCGCGCAGCTGCGTGGCCGAGAGGGCCGAACCGTACAACGCCGCCTCCTGCATCTCCCCGGCGAAGGGAATCCCGTCGGTTCCCGAGGCCAGGCTGTTCTGGGTGCGCGGGAGATTGTCAAGCGGGGCCATCGCTCCGCCGGCGACCGCCAGCCCGTTGACATACATCACGGCGTTGCCCGAGGCGTCGATCGTGAAGGCCACGTGCTGCCAGGTGTTCAGCGTCAGGGCGTTGCCCACGCTGATCTGGTGGTTGCTCCCGTCCTGATAGAGCGTGAGGTACAACGTGTTGCCGTAGTAGTACGTGTCCCCGTAATAACTGAGGTGCAGATCGCTGGAGCCGGCCGACTGCCCGTTCCCGTTGCTCAACTGGAAGATCTGCTGGTTGCCGGCGCTGGACGTGGGATAGATCCAGGCGTCGAAGCTGAACCCGCCGGTCAGGTTGGCAAACCCCGAGGGCAGCGCAACCGAGCCGCCCGAACCATCAAACGCCGCTGCCGTCGTCGGATCCGTCGGCAGCACCCCGGCCTTGCCCAGCGTTACGCCCGAAGAGGAATACGTTCCCTTGAGATTGTGCCCCGAGGCATCCGCCGCCGTCGTCCCTGACGCATCCCCCAGACGGTAGTACGCCAGCGGGCTGCTCGACAGCACGGAACTCTTGTAGCCGGCGCTCTCTGAAGCATTGGTAGTTGCCCCAACGATGTGTACGCCACTATTCGTCGCGGACAACACGACGTTTGACGTGAGACCATAGACGCCAGTGTCGACGTAGATCGTGTTGCCCGCGCCGAGGCTGTAAGCCTGCAGGAGCGCTTGAAGGGAAGCCTTGGGATGAGCGGGGTCCAATCCGCTGTTTGCATTATTGCCGACGGCGGTGGTGTATTGATCGCCGAGAGTCGAGTTGTCGTTAATGTAATAATTGTGTTGTACCGCGCCGATCGTAAACGGCTGGATGCTGGTAGCGGTGAGACTGTTGCTGGCCTTGGTAACGCGAACGAGATAGTTGCTGGCAGGCGTAAGACCAGTAGTCGGAATCGCCCAGGCAAAGGTGCCCTCGTCGGTTGTGGTGGTCACGTTTTTGGCGATGGAGAGAACTGGCGTGGAGTTGCCGACCTGCATCAGATCGATGTTGTATGTGCCGGTCGACTCACTGCGCCAGCGGATGGTGAAGGTCTGCCCCTCGGGCCAGGTTTCGCCGCCATCGGGAGTGACGAGCGAGACGTACTGCGCGGGGCTGAGCGAGGCCTGGGCGGTATCTCCTTCGAAGCCCAGATTGATGAAACTGCCGTTGGGCGACGGTTCGCTGGAATAGGCAGAATTTGTCGCGCCGCGGTCGATGCCCGGCGATTCAGCGGAGTCGGCGGTCCGCGCCCCCGTGGCGGCGATCGGCAGGCCGGTCGTGCCGCTCAGTATCGGGGCGAGGCTCCCGCCGTGCAGACTGCCGGCGGTGCTTTGCAGATGGAAATCGTCATCGGAGCCGTAGTCAACGCCGCCGACATATCCGAGCTTCAGGTTTGCGCCCGCCGGCTTCACGAACAGAGGGTTGGCCGACAAGCTATTTTGATCGGTGAAGGAGGCGTTCTGCCAGTCGCCGAACAACGCCCGCGCCACGCCCTGCCAGTATCCCACTTGTCCGGCGCCGGTTGTGTAGAAGTCGTTGTAATCGCTGACAAATCCGACCTGGCTGGAGGGATCGACGTTGAGATCGTAGCCGGCGCTGACCTGCAGGATGTTGTTCTGGACGGTGACGCTGTTGGCGCCGGCCAGCACGTCGACGGCGTCGCCAGCGGTTTGGTAGAAGGTGTTGCTCAGCACCTGAACGCCGGTGGAGCTGGCGTAATTGTTGGTGATCTGCAGAGCAGCCGCGCTGTTGGCGTAGTCAAGGTTGTTTTCCACGGCGCCGCCGCCGTAGTAGTAGCCGGCGTAGATGCCGATCGCGTTGGAATAAACAACGTTTCCGCTCACCGTGTCATTCTGCGAGAGGATGCCAATAGACGAGTTGGCGTAGACGCGGTTATCGGAGATCAGGGCGCCGCTGGCGTTGCCCTCGACGATGCCGCGGTAGTTCAGATACACGACGTTCCCGGTTGCATTAGCGTCATTATAAATATAGATCCCGGCAGCGCTGGAGTTGGACTGACCATAGACGGCATTTCCAGTGACGAGCACGTCATTCGAAGCAGCAATTCCATAGTTTCCGTTGCTGTAGACAAGATTATTGCCGATCGTCAGGAGCGTAGCGGAGCTATTGCTGGCGAAAATGCCGCTTTGGCTGTTGCCATACACCGTGTTGTTGCTGATGGTCGTGGGCGAGGTGGTGCTGATCACAACGTCGATTCCGTCGCCGGTGTTGTTGAAGGAAAGACTGTTGTTGACGCTAACGCCGGGAGCGGCAACGTAAATCCCGTCAGAGTTCGAATTACTGACGCCGGCGCCGCTCCCGGAGACGGTAAGGTTCTGCAGGGTGGACCCGGTCGCGTCCGATTCGAGGCGAATTCCTTCAAGGGTGTTGTTGGAGGTGGTGAGATACGCGCCGTTGAACCGGATCGCACCGTTATGAACCCATACGCCGCGCTGCGAACCCACCAGGGTCAGATGGGAGACGCTGATTGACGCTGCGCCGTTGACGTCGATGACGGTGCCGGCCGATCCGGTATAGGCCCTGCTGAGCGATGCGACGTGACTGGCGCTGGTTGGGCCGGTGATTGTTACGCCCGCATCGTCGGCGGCATCGAAGACAATCGGATTGAAGTCGTTGTAGGTACCCGTATCGATATCGACGACGTTGCTCGGCCCCAGGCCATAGGTTCGCAGGAGCGTTGACAGAAGCGGGAGCGGCGCGGTGGGGAGTTTGCCGGTGTTTCGGTTGGAACCGACGGCGGTGGTGTAAACGTCACCGCTGGTGCTGGCATCGTTGACATAATAAGTCGTGCCGCTTTGGGGGATGGCGAAGACTTCGGTGCTTCGGTCGTAGACGGCTGAGTTGGATACAAGTGAAACCTGTATGCGCAGGTTCGTCGTGCCGGCGGTCAGCCCGCTGTTCTGCGGGATCCAGGAATATTGTCCGATATCCGGCGCTGACGGAGTGACGTTGGCCAAAAGCATGGATCCGCTGGTGGTGTCCTGATAGACGTCGATTCGGATGGGCGATGCCGCGTCATTGTTATAGGTATCCCAGAGGATGGTGTGCGGCGCGGACAGATCCCAATTGGTGTAGAGGTCAGGGAACCGCAGGGCGATTCGCGGCGCGGTGGACGCCACCTCCTGGGCATCCTCTGTCGTGGTATTTCCATAAGCGCCTTGTCCCACCCCGACCCCACTGTCAAGGACATTCATGAAAGCGCCGTCGAACGCGCTGTTGTTGGAGCCGGACGAGCGATCGGTTTCGAATCGATATTGGATGTATCGAGTTCCCGCGGGGATTGCCTGGCGCAGGCCGACCAGTTCCCACCGGTCGACAGTATTTGTCGCTGAGGCAATCAGCGGCGTGCCGATCTGGCTGCTGCTGCTGTTCAGGAATGTGACCTGAATCTTGCCGACGTCGCCGGCGACATTGCTGTTCCAGCGGATACGCCCGCCGAAGACCACGTCGTCATCTTGAATGCTGGCCAATTGGGTGCTGGTATACCCAGCCGCGAGCAGATCGATGGTCTGCTGCGCGAACGTGGTGGCGCTGCCGTTGGAGGCAAAGTCATTAATGCCGGCAAAGGGCGTGGGGTTCGATACGCCGATACCGCCCGTACTGTTAATTGTCCAACTGGCGGTGCCGCTCTCAAAGCCGGGGTTGGACAGAAGATTGGTTCGATCGAGTGGCACGCCGTCGTCGACAATCGGCGAGCCGGCATCGACTGTGGGACTGGTCGATCGAAGCCCGCCAGTCAGCGCATTGATATTGTAGTTGTCAACGGCCAGATCAGCGAACTGCGGCTGGGCCGCGGTGGGATTTACAATCGTCGCGCCAATCGAGTGCAGATCAAACTTGTTGACGTCATCCTGCCAGTCGAGGATGTCGGTGAAATCCTGATAGTAGTGGACAAGCTTGCCGGCGCCGGTGGAATACAGGTCATTGTAATCGCTGAAAAATCCGAGGTGGCTGTCATCGGCGACATTCAGGTCGTAGCCGCTCTGCGCCCAAAGAATATTGTTGAGAATCTCGATGTCGCTTGAGCCGCCGGAAACGTCGATGTTGTCACCCAGCGGAGAATAGAAGGTGTTGTTGACGATGCTTACGTTTGAGACGCCGACGAGCGAAATCGCGACAGTGGTATTGCGATAGAAGAGGTTGTGATCAATCTGTTGATTGCTCTGTGCGACGATCCCGGTACCGTTCCGGTCGATACGATTGAACTGGACCGGCCCGTTGAAGATAACGCCGGTCGTGTTGGCTTCGATGACGTTGGCGGTATTCAAGGTCAGCACCCCGAGGATGCCCGATCCCGAAACGCCCGTGGTATTGGCGAACACGTGCTGATTTTGCATTTGCCCGATTAGCGCTACGCCAGTGACATTGCCGAAGATCTGATTGGGCGTCAGAGCCAAAGCGGCGTCCAGGCCGGTGCTGGCGACGAAGCCCAGGCCAGCAACGGTTCCTGCAACGGTGGAGTTGATCCCGGTGGCATTATTGCGAATCCGATTGCCGTTGAGCGGCGCCGAGGCGGCATAGTTGACACCGACCGCGCTGTCATGGATTTCGTTGCTGTCGATCGATCCGGTGAACGCGGCGGCGATGTTGAGAGCGGTGCCGGCCGAAGAGATGTCGTTTCCGGAGATGGTACCGCCGGTTGCGGATGCCAGCGAGATTCCGGTGGAAACGCCTGAAATGGTGTTCCCGCGGATAAGCAAATTCGTTGCGGCCGCCACGGAAATGCCGTTGGCGCCGCCGGTGATCGTGTTGAATTCGATGTCGGTGGAATCGGCGCCTCCCGCGAGCGTCAGGCCGCTGCCCGACTCCCCGGATAGAACCTGCATGAGGTTGCCGGCAATGTGCGAACCGCTTCCGCCGGTGAGGGTGAATCCGCCGCCATAGAAACGGTTGCCGATGATTGAGACATTCGAGCTGGCAGAAACACTCAAGCCGCCGGAAAAGATCAGACCCTGCAAAACAACGTTGTTTGCCGAAGTGACCGAGAAGAGCCCCTGGAAATTGGCCGTGGCGCCCCGGGCTGCGATGACGGTGACGCCCGCCATGTTGATGGTCACGGGCGCGGCGTAATTGCCGGCGTCAACGACAATCACATCGCCGGATTTGAGCGTATAGGCAGAGAGTATCTGAGCGATCGAAAGGGCGGGCGCGGCGGGCGTCTTTCCGTTGTTCGCAGAACTGCCGGCGGCAGTTGCGGTGGCGTCGCCGATCTGACTGGCATCGTTGACATAGTAAACGGTGCCGACCGCGGCGGTATTCAAGCGGGCGGCGATCTGCGGTGAACCTTTCATCGTGTCGCCCCACGCGACGAATGGATTGCCGGCAGGGCTGACGGACAGCGACGGAGTTACCGGTGCACTGGCGGTTGGGCTGATGCCCAATCCGGTTGCCTCCCCCGGCAGTTGTTCGACGAACTGCGTCCCATTCCACTGCAGGGCGTATACAGCAGTGGTATTTCCGGCGCCGCTGGTAATTCGGTTGTCGGTCCAGAGCAGATAGAGATTGCTGCCTCCCGCGGCCAAAACCGGCTGCGTCGAACCGCCGCCGCTATTCGACAGCCCCGCACCGCTGTTTGCACCCGTTCCGGCAGCTACCCAATTTGTGCCGTTGTACTTGTCGGCATAGATCACCGACGCGCCGGCGTTGGAGGCTTGCCAGGCGACATAAAGGCTTCCCCCGCTGTAGGCCAGGGTCGGGCTTTGGCTGCTCGCCGTCGTGTTGCTGATTCCATTCCCCGAGGCCGATCCGCCCAGGGCGCTCCAGGTCGTGCCGGAATACTGCTTGGCATAAATTTGCTGAACCCCGCTGACAGTCTGCGTCCACGCCAGCGCCACATTGGTTCCATCTGTGGCAAGAGCAATTCCAGCGACATTGGATGAGGAGGCTGAAACGCCGCTTCCGCTGGTGGCGCCGGCGCAGCGCGGCCCACGCCGAACCGCTATACCGCGCGACATAGATATTCGTGGTTGCGCCGCTTGAATCCTGCCAGGCGACCACGGGACCGGCGCTGGTTTGGACAACGTGGGCCTGGTCGGCCGAGGTTCCGGATGGCGTGGGCAACGCGACCCACGCGCCAGCGCCGGAAGGGTTGAATTGAGCGACGTCGATCGAGCCGACGCTCGATCCACTCTTCTGCTGCGTCCAGGCGACGATCGGTTCGCCCGACGAATTGAGGGTAATACTCGGTCGACGGGCTCCGAACGCCGAATTGCTGATGCCCCCGCCATGGGCGCTGCCGGCAAGTTCGACCCAGGCGCCGCTCACGTACTGTGCGACATAAATCTGATAAACACCGCTCCGATTGTCAGCCCAGGCAACGTACGGACCGGCGGCTGCATAGACCGACGATGGCTCGATCGCCGCGCTGGTGCTTTCGCTGACGCCCAGACCGGAGGCGGAATCGCCCATCTCATTCCACGGACCACCGTCGGCAAATCCGGTCAGGAGCGTGGCCGGTGGATTGGGGGCGGTCGTCCCGGCGATGTTGGTATCGCCGGTTCCCCTGGTGATCGTGTCAGTTCCGGCAGCGCCCAGAAGCGTGACGTTCCCGGAGAAACCACTGGTATTGATCTGATCGCTTCCAGATCCGCCGGTCAGCACGGCGTGGGAAATGCCGGCCAGCGAAAATTTTCCGCCGGCGGAACTCGTGAGGGACGAGTCGGTGAGCGTGTAATTCGCCGGGATGGAGGAGACGACCGTATCCACACCGCCGCCGCCGGTGAGCGTCGCATTTCCAGTGAAATGGGTCACGTCAAACGTGTTGTCCGTGGTTTCGCTGTTGAGCACGGCATTGGTGATGCCGTTGAGCGAGAAATTCGCGCCGGTGGCGCGAGTGAGGGTGGTGTTGGTGAGCGTGAAATTCGTGTCGTCGGTGGAGGCTATCGTGTCAGAACCGCCCCCTCCGTTGATCGTCACGTTTCCGGCGGAATACCCGCTGACATCGAATGAATCGTTTTCGGGGCCGCCATTGATGATGATTCGATCGATGCCGTCGTAGGTGAGGGTGGTCTGGCCGGTGGTGAGAGTGGTGTCCGTGAGCGTCTGGCTGGAATCGGAAGTTTCGACGAGGAGGTTGTCGCCCTCGCCCCCGTGCAGAGTGGTGCTGCCTGGCCCTATCTGGATGTAGTCATTCCCGCTGGGGACGCCAATTGGATGACCATAAATTACGTTAGCGCCGCCGTCTTCATAGATGAAGTTATTGCCGGTCCCGGCAAAGATGTCGCTCCCGCCCGTGTCTCCGTAAATCACGTTGTTGCCGTTGCCGCTGATGACGGTATCAGTGCCGGTCCCCGCGTTGATCAGGTTGTTCCCCTGACCGACCTGAATCTGGTCGGCTCCAGCGCCGGCGGTAATGACGTTGTTCCCATTGCCGGCCAGGATGTTGCTGGCGCCGACATCTGCGGTAATCGTGTTGTTGCCATTGCCCGCGGTGACGGATTCGGAGCCGGCGCCGGCTTTGATAGTGTTGTTGCCCTGCCCGACATGGATCTGGTCGGCTCCGGCGCCGGCGGTAATCACGTTGGAGCCGTTGCCGGCAGTGATGTAGCTGGTGCCGGCGTCCGCATAAATCGTATCGTTGCCGTTGCCCGCGGTGATCGATTCCCGTCCCGCGCCGGCAGTGATGAGATTGTTCCCCTGGCCCACTTGAATTCGGTCGTCGCCAGCGCCGGCGTGGATGACGTTGTTGCCGTCGCCGGCGTTGATTGCGTTGGTGCCCGAGCCGGCGGTGATCGTATTGGCGCCATTGCCGGTGTTGATCAACACGTTCGCGCCGGTGCCGCCCACCACAGTATCGTTGCCGCCGCCGGCGTTGATCGTGTCATCCCCGCTGCTTTCGACGACCTCGTCGTTGCCGGTGCCGGGAATGATCAGATTTGCTCCGTCGCCGGCAAATATCGTGTCGGGCGCGTAATTGCCGGTGATGGTGTCGTTGTCTGACGTTCCGCCGGTTCCGCCCGTGATGATCACGTCGGTGAGGTTGGAGTTGTTGGTTGTTCCGTTCGTGCCGTTCTGGAAATTCGAGAGGTCGACCTGATCGTTTCCCTTGCCGGTGAGCACCTGCAGATGTCGGAAGGGTCCCGTCGTGGTGATGTCGGGATCGATCTTGAAGTTGTCGTCGCCGTCGGAGCCCTTCAAGACTAACGTGTCCACGCCCGCGGCCTGCAGGGTCGAGAGGTCTATATAGTCAGTTTCATAGACGTTACCGTTGGTTTCGTTGATATGAAGCGCCGGCACGTTGTTGTTGTTCGGGTCATCGGCAATGTTGACCTCAATTTTGCGCCCGTCGGTGGCAGTGTTATTGTTCATGACGAACGAATGGCCTTGAATGCTGCCCAGGTCGGTGAGGTTCAGCATGCAAGGGAAGTCGAACGTCGCAAGCGTGAAGTCGTGCTGGTAAATGGTGAAGCTGATCGACCAGAGAAGCAGATTCACATCGCCACCGAGGGTGACGCTCAAGCCCAGTTCGCCCCCCGGCATGACGGCGCACAATGGACCATAGTTGTCGGCAATCCAGTCGAGTTCGTCGAAATAGACTTTCCCGTCGCCGGCCGGATTGCCCTTGTAATTAGCGACTCCCCCAGGCTGGCCGGCGCTGTTGTAATAAATGTCGTTAAAGTGAATGCCGACGATTCCATAGGGACCCACGCCGCCATAGAGATCAACCGCGTCATAGCCGAGGATGCTGATCTCGCCACCGAATATGATATCCGCCGCGAGTTTGATCCCGGCCTGATAATTCCCGTCGTTGGCTGAGCCGGTGTCAGCGTCACTGATGTAGAAGCCCATCAGAACGTTGGATGGCTGACTTGTGGAATAGACGCCGCTGGAGATGTAGTGGCCCAGCAGTCCGCGCGTGTCCAGGCCGATGTCGATGTTGGCGAAAAGCGACGCGGTGAACGAGATCTGTGCGAACGCCTCGGCACTGGCGAATCCAACGCTGAAGAGCGGGACTGAGACCTTGGGCGTTGAATACGTCTCGCTGATCTCCACGTGACCAGGATCGAAATCAACGAGGTTGACGTTTTGGCCCGTGAACAAGGCAATGATTGTGGACGTCGGATGGTCCAGCAGAGGAATGTCGAGATAGAAATCGTTTTTAAGTTCGTCGATAATGTTCTGCACGGCCCCATTCTCGGGGTCACCAGATGCATCATCGGGGGTTTGGGAAGAGGATTGGGCAGCCGCGCTGTTGTGCTGCGCCGCGGCCTGGCTCGAGCCCGATCCCGGCAAATACGAGCTGAGGTCGATCGGCGTATAAGCGAGACTGGCCACCTGCTCCACCAGGCCGATGGCTTGTTCTATCTGAAGCAGAAGCTTAACGCCCGGGTTGTCGATGTAGTCGCCGAGAACATCCCCGGCAGTCATGCCTTCCAGGGGAAATGGGAGCGGCGTGTTGAGCGCGTCGAGCACGCTCTGCGGAATGGGATTATACTCCTTGATGAAGTTCAGCACCGGCCCAACGATCTCGTCGACAACTTCTCCCAAATCAAATGTCACGTTTCCAAACCCGTCGGTCGGATCGGTGGAGTTGTTCGGGCCGAACTCCAGCGGATTATCACGATTGGGATCCCAACTGGCGCTGAAGGTTGCCAGCACCCCGGGCCCCCCGGAGCCCAGACGCACGCCAAGGGGCAGGTTCAGCGCTCCGCTGCCGCTCACCGTTGGACTCAGGATGGACCCGGCGCCGGACAACAGTTGCGTCGCGGAAATCTTGCTTCCGTTTCCGCTGCTGGGAGGAACGAGATTGACGGCAAACCCCAATGAAATGTTGCCCGTGCCATTGGCAACGCCGGCCTGAAGCGGCCCGAGCACCAGACCCGCCTGGGCGACGTTCAGCGCCAGCGTGCCCGTCACCGACAACTGCGGATGAGCCGTATCAGAGCCGCCGACAATGTAGAACCCGTCGGCCGCGTCGAAGCCAAATTCGAGTTTTACGTTCACCGCGGCCGACGCAGTCACGTTCGCATTGACATTTAAGATGCTAAGGCCCAGGTTGAACGGAACAGAAGTGGAAACGTTTGCGCTGTAGTTCAAATCGTAATCAAGGACGTTGTTTGCCAGGTTAAAAGAAGGACCTTGTGTGATGTCTCCCGGCACCGCGTTCATGATCAGCGTATTCAACGCCGAGGCTGAGGAGGGGCTTCCCGAGCTGACCGAGGACGAAATCGAGTTGAATACGCTCACCACGTCGTTTGCATACGAGAGTATTTTGCTGATCGGCTCGTTGATCAGCGGGATATTTTGATTGAGCAGCGGGAGGTTGCCCCACTGGGTGATCAAGCCGATCACGGAGGTCAGCCCGCTCGTGAAGTCGCTGGCGTCGAAATTCGCCAGCGGGTTCAGATTGGTGGAGTCGAGACCCATCGTGCTGGGCACCGGAACCGTCGTGATGTTCGGCCAACTCACGTCAATTTCCGGGGCTACGTCAGGCGTATTCGTGGAGCGAGGAATGCCCGTCAATGGCAGCGTCACCATCGCGCCGCCGTTGAAATTAAAACCGCCGAACAGCGACGACGGATTTGCCAGGATGTTCGCCAGCGTCTGCTTGCTGCCCGCCGCGCCGCTCCCGATCACGAGGCTGGCGGTGGCGGGGGTGCCGGGAGTGACGACCCCTGAACTGTTCGTGCCCGCGATCGTGAGCGTACCGGCGCTCACTCCGATCGAGGCAAAAGCCAGCGTCGCCGACGCATTGATGGTTCCCTGCACGGAGAGGCTCGCCGAGAGACTGCTTCCAACGGTCGGATCGGTGCTGCTGCCCGTGTAGACATACACCTGGCTGAGGGGATCGACGGTGGTCGAAGCGGTCGAAGTACCGTCGCTCAGCAGATCCGGCGAAAGTTGCACGCCGGCTTCGAACCGCAGACCGATCGAACCCGTCAGCGGCGCGGTGCCGGATGCATGAAAGCCCAATGCGCCGCTCAACAGGGATTCGTCGATGGACCACGCGGCGGAATCGGGGCTGTTCGCCGTATACGAATCGGTCAGTGCAAGGGTGAAATCCAACTGGTCTGTAGCCGGATCAAAAGTCACCGTCGACCCGCCAGGCAGCGCGCTCTGAAGCTGCGTCACCAGGTCCTGGATACTGGTGGCCGATGACAATCCGCTCAGAGCTGTGGTCAGCTTGCTCCCGAAATCGATGGCAGATCCGAGGCTCGAGCCGATGACCGGAATCGAATGGCCCAATCCGGAGGTGCCCCCGAGTTGGGAGAGCACGTTGGGCAGCGCATCGAGATAAGTGAGGATCGAAGACGCAGACAATTGATTGAAATCCAGAAATTGCGAAATTCCCGATGTGTCGACGGTGAAAGTCGACGGGCTGGTTACGTCCGGCCAGCTGATCGCCAGAGTGCCGGGGGAGATCCCCCCGACAGCACCTGCGCCAACGCTCAGTGGCAACGATGCGGAGGCCGAGCCGCTCAGCCCGACGCCGATCAGCGTCGAGAAGTTCGCCGAGGCAAGCTCGGAACTGGTGATGATTCCCGGACTTGCGGGACTATCCGTGGCGGGGTCGGTCAACGAGATGCTCCCCTGCACCGTCGCCGAAACCGTGCCGTCGGTCACATTCACCGAGAGGAAGCCCAGTGAAGCCGCCGCCGTCAGACTTGTGGAAGCGGTAACCGTGGCCTGAAATACCGGCTTGGTCGGAGCCGCGATGAAGAAAGTTCCCGTGCCGGCGTCGACGCCAAATGAGAACTGGGTGGTGGTCGCAACACTGACGTTCACCGTCCCGGCAACGTTGAGATTCAACGCCGAACCTACATTAAGCGAAAGCGGTTCGGTGACCGTGACAGTCTCGGGGAGAGTCAGGGTGTACACCAACCGTGACCCAGAAACGGCCTCACTCACGTTTCCCGTCCCGACATTCGGTATGCCCTGCAGCAGCGTCAACAACTGGGAATCGCTATTGAAAGTATTCGTAGTGACGTTGGTAGTGGTATTGGTGACCGAGTCCGTGAACTTCGTCAGATAGGTTTGATAGAAAGTCGTGAAATTCACCAGGCTGGACAATGACTGGCCGACAATCGGCAGGCTGGTCTGCAGCACATTGGCGGTCATATTGTCGGTGGCAGCCGCGTCGAGAACGGCGACTGCCTGATCCAAGCCCGAGGAGAACGCGGTCGGGCTGATGCCCGACAGGATATTGAGCGCCGCCAGCGTTGGATCGGTGGTAGCGGACGATGTCACAGTCGATGCGTCGGTAACATCGGCCCACGTCAGCGTGATCTGCTTGGCCGTCGGCGCCAACGAAGTGCTGACGCTGGCCGTAAGGGTGGCAGGCGCGGACTGACTCAAGGTAGTGGTCATCAACGTGCCGAGCGAATCCGCGTTCAACGCATCGAATGACACGCGATCCGAACCGTTGATGGCATCCTGCTGCTGCAGGGTGAAAGTGAATTGCGGAGAAAAATTCACCGATGCCTGTGAGACTTGCAGGTTGACAAACCCGAGCTGGGCAGTGCCTCCAAGACTGGCCGAGGTGGCGTTAAAGCTGAGGGAGAGATTGTCATTATTCGCCACCACGTATGCCACCGCGGTGCTGGCAGTGGTGTCGTAATAAGCGCCAATGGTGAATTGGAAGTGGAGCGAGGTCGCTACGACCAGTGAGCCTGTCGCGTTGAAGTTGGCGCCTAGCGACGCGTCAATCGGCACTGTTGCGGTGCCCGTGCTGGTGATGCCCAGATCCAATTCCAAATCGTTGGCGTTGTTGCGGACCGCGGATACGGTAATGCCCGGCGTCGCCTGCAACGCAGCCTGCAAATCGGTCAGCGTGGTATATGAGCCGCTGATCCCTGAGAGGACTGTGTTCAGCTGCGCCTGCGGGTCCACGGCCGTCTCGAGCCCGGAGCCGATGATGGGAAGGTTCTGACCCAGAACAGTCGGGTCGGTAAGCCGGTGCGCCCAAGCGGACAATCCGGTTGCATCGCTGGTGGAGAGCGCGCCCTGGATCGCCGCTGTAAGAGCCGGATCGTGACTCCCGCTCAACAGAAACCGATCCTCCAGAGGCTCAACAATGAACCGGCGTCGCCTGAATGCGTCGCCTCCCAAAGATGTCGTGGGCTGCTTTTTACGGGTTGGGCCTTTTTTGGCCGCCTTGTTTCTGCGCCCCATCGCGCCCGCCTCTCCTTGCTGAGCAAAAATGAGAAATGAAGTGAGAAATAGTTATAAGCTCATTGGTGACGAAATCAAGCAAGTAAGCTCTGAACATTCCAGGCGGCGTGAACACTTTTCCGGGCGATCGATTTATTGTAAAATCTACATTCGCCAGCTTGGAAGGCCGGTGACGGTCGCAGACAAAGAAGCGTGGGTCATGGAAGACCAGGTACCGGTGGTGAAGGTATTTCCGGGACATTCCGTGGCAGCCACGCACCCTCACTTCGACCCTCTCCCGGAGTACCGGGAGAGGGGTAATGAAACCGCCTCTTACCGAAGTTGCTTCCAATGCTCCTCGATCAGATCCGCGGCGGAGCGCACGCCGCAATCCCGCACGATCTCCGCCTGCCATGCTTTGGCGGTCTCCTGGTATTTCGTTTCGGTGACCGCCAATCGGATTGATGCCCCCAGCTTCTTTGCGTCCAATGCTCGAGTCTCGAAGACTCCTGTCGCCAGTCCGGCGTCGAGCAATACTCGAGCCAGATATTGCTGTGCCGAAATCTGAGGCAGCAGCACGGAAGGCACACCCGCGCGCAGCGCCGCTGCAACGGTTCCGACTCCGCCATGGTGGACGACGGCGCAAGCCTTCGGGAAGAGCCACTGGTAGGGAATTTCTCCTTCAAAATAGATGGTGTTGCCGAACGCGAAACCTCGCTTTTCTCCCGCCAAATTGCCGAGAATGACGCCGCGTCCGCCTGCGACACGCAGCGTCTCGATCACCGTGTCTGGCAAGCCGCTGACTTCGAGAGTCGCCATGGAGCCAAGAGTAAAAACGACCGGTGGCGACCCCTCTGAAAGAAATCGCAAGAGCGGTTCCGAAGGAATCCACGTCAGGGGCTGATCGTCGAGCCAGAACCCAGTGAACTGATAGCTGACGTCCCAGGCGTTTGAGCGATCGATCAGCGGCTTGCTCATGGCGACGAGGTCAATAATCCGCCCCCCATGCCGCTGGCTGCCATGCTTCGCAAGATCCTGCAGTGATTCCGGTACGTCGTAGGTAACGAACGCGCCGGGAACCACTTCTGTGTTGCGTGGCACGTGCATCTTCAAATTGCTGATGAAATAGTCGGCGTTAACCGCGTAGAGCTGAATCGTCCGGATCGATTGCCTCAGTTGCGGCGCGACCCATTGCTGGATGAATGTCTCGGTTCGCCGCTTCGGGTGGTCCAGAACCGCCATGGAACGCAGAACGGCCTGCATCTGTTCCGCAGTTCCATTACCAATTTGCAGCCATTCCAATCGCGAAGCGGCAATCCGCTCGGAATAAAATGACGACGTCCCGATCAGAACCCGGTGGCCTCTGCGTCTCAGTTCTCGCCCAAGAATCAGAAATGTTTCCAGGTCTCCTCTCGTGCCTAGCGTTAAAATGAAAACCTTCATGAGGCGTATCCAAACCGATTCAGGTAGACGCAGCATCGCCCCGGACGCTGTGTCAGATCAAAAATTCTCGTCTATGCCTGTACCAGGCCCGCACTCGCGATGTCGGCCGTACCTACGTGCAGTCGATGCTTCACTCGGTCGAAAACTCGTCGGAAATTCTCGTTTTGTATGCATCGATCTTTGCTCAGGCGAACCTTGACCATCCCAGGAATATCAGACTCTTCTTCCCATGCGCCGAAGCTCTTGTTAAAGCGTATCGCCGCACCATGCGAGGGGATGACGTAGCTGACAATCCATCGCAGCTGCAAATGTTCGAATGCCAGGTGCAACATCGCCACCGTCGAGATATAGGCGGCCATCTGGTGCCGGAACGCTTCGCGAAACATCACCCCGATCTCGGCGGTGTCGCCCTCGATCCGCAGTTGGGTCAGGCCGACGGCACGCTCTTGAGGCCTTGTTCGCACAAGGAACAGCAGAAAGTTCCTGTTGCAGAGTAGTTGTGCTTTTACCCATCGGGCGTGCGACTTGTACGGGATTGGCTCGGGGTTCGACATGTACCGGCGCACTGAATCATGGTTGCGGACGCAATACAACTCCCGCGTATCCTTCAAGGAAAATTGCAGCAGCTCCAAAGAGCCAACCTGAATTTTGATACGCATCAGATCAGAATCTCCCGAATCACCTGCGCGGGAGCCGGCAGCTTGCGAAGTGCTGCGATCGATTGTGCCAATGGACACTTCTGCGCATCCGCCAGCGCGGCAAGCGCCCGCTCGTCCAGTTCACGCGCCGGCTCAACATATGGGATCGGCGCGTTGAGGTAGTATGTTTGCAGCCCCAGCCGATGCAGCGGCGGCACGGCGCGCGCGATGTGTCCGCTATCGAAGACGAGGACCGGAAAACCGTTGGCCACCCGTGCCAGAATCGAATAGGAAAAGACATTCCAGTAGAAAAGGTATTCCGCCTCGAGAACCAGCATTTGGAACAAGTCATATTGGCAGAAAGGGAGAAAGATCGCGCTGTCAACCGTCCCGGCGGCCCGAGCGACCGAGTCTATGCAGACCTTGGGCGCGACCAATATCGGTTGCCTTCCGGCACGGGCCGTCTCCTGTATCTTGCCCAACAGCAGGTCATCAAACGCCTGCCGTCCGTGAAGCCCGATCTGAAGGCCATAGTCCTCGGCAGACAACACAAACATCCATCGCTTTCTCCCAGGACGCAGCGACAACCGGCGACCCAGCCGGGCCTCGAATTCGGCCCGTTCCGCGGCCGTGAGGACGACGTGTTCGTTAAAAAATGAATGGCCGGCATGACTTAACGCGGTCCGAACATCGGCGGGATACAGATGAACGATGCCGCGCATCGTCTCGGCCACACTTCGAAAATGCTCCAGCAGAAGCGCTTTCTTCGGATGCTCATCGCTAAAGACCGAGGCGTTCGGGTACGCCATCAGCCCCAGAAAGGGATCGCTGGTGACGATGCGAACGCCCCTTTCGCGGAATTGCCTTACGAGCATTCGCAATGCTTCGAGGCTGAATAGGTTGTTGGCCGCGAATAGATAGCCCGAGAATAGCAGCACGACATCAGGCCGATCGCGATCGGCAAGCGCCAGCACGTCCTGAATCGTCTGATACGGAAACGCTGCAATCGGCAAATGTTCGGCATGCAGGGCAAAGAGACGAGGCGGCAACGCCAACGTCACATCGAACGTTCCCCCCAGTGTGAAGTAGAGCGCGCCGGACAGTTCCCCGAAGTCGTTGGATATAACGAACAGCAGCTTCGGCGGATTTGCGTCTGCCTCATTCATGTTTGCGAAGCTTTCAACAGTTCCTCCTTCACCGTGCGGCACGCGTTCGCCAGGTTGTCCGCTCGGATCGTTGCCGCGGGAAGGATTCGGATGAATCGCCCGGCAAAACTGACAAATGCGCCCGACGGTAAATGTTCGCAACGATCGCCTCCGCGTCCATTGACTCAGCGAGTTCCATAATCCACATCGCTCCCTGGCCGCGAAGGGCGATTCCCAGATCCCGCACTTCGGTCAGATTCTCGACGATGATTTGCTCGATCGCCGCGACCATCCCCGGAAGATCTAATCGCTTCATCTGCTTCAGCGTCCCTGTGACCGCCGCCGCCGCCAGGGGATTGCCCGCAAAGGTACTGCCCGGCAGCATCCCTGGGGTGATGGCGATGTCCCGCCGGACCACCACCCCGGAGACGGGAAAACCATTCCCCATCGCTTTTCCGATCAGCACGATGTCCGGCATCGTACAAAGCTCGCAGAACAAAAACGCCATTCCTGTTCGGTGGAACCCGGTAAGGATTTCGTCGAACACCGTCAGCGCGCCATGCAAACGGCAGAGCCGTATCGTCTCCTCATAGAACCGCCGCGATGCCATATGGCCGCCGCCCGTCGCCTGCATTTGCTCCACGAACACCGCCGCCACCGAACCGCCTTCGAGGGTTTGTTCCAATCGCCGCAAGACCTGCTCTTCAGTTTGACCGTGAATGAACGGCAGGCGATGCAGCCACGGCGCATTCAGGCCGTCGCGGTTGTCCCAGCCGAGATGGGCTGTCGCCATCGACTTCCCGTGCATGCTTCTTTCAAAGCCGACGATTTCGTTCCGCCCTGTCGTCGACCGTCCGATGCGAATTGCAAACTCCGCCGCTTCCATTCCGGTTGAATACAAACCGGCGACCGAATGCGAAGACGGGAAGAAGGTTTCTATCAGCGATTTCGCTTCCGCGTAAATCCCCGAAGGCAGACCGCCGGTGATCCAAACCTGCTGCAATTGCGCGGTCACCGCTGCCGTAACGGCTGGATTGCAATGCCCCAGCCAGGTCGTCCCGTTGGCAGAAAACAAATCAACGACCTGATGATCCTCTTCGTCAAAGAGGATGTCATTCTCCGCCCTGATGATTTGAGGTAGTCGTAACTTCAAGGTCTCACATTACGAGGTCACGGTCTGGCTCAGCGTCCCCGACGTGCTGGTGGTGAAGTTCGCGTCGCCGCTGTAGACGGCCTTGACCGAATGACTGCCTATCGCCAGCGCGGCAGTGGTGAACGTCGCGCCGCCGCCGCTGAGCGTGCCGGTTCCCAGCGTGGTCGATCCGTCCATGAAGGTAACCGTGCCGGTCGGCGTACCAGCGCCAGGGCTGACTGCCGCGAGCGCCGCCGTGAACGTCACGCTCGTGCCAAACTTGACGGCGCCGGTGGTATTTTTGGTCAACGTGGTGGTCGTGGCCGACGGAGTGACCGTCTGCGTGAGTGAACTGGAGGTGCTGGCAACGAACCTGCTGTTGCCGCCGTACACAGCGGTGATCGAGTTGCTGCCGGTGGGGAATGCCGTGGTCGTCAAGGTGGCGATGCCGTTGTGGAGGGCGCTGGTGCCGAGAACAGTGGATCCATCTTTGAACATGACAGATCCGGTGGGGGTTCCCGCGCCAGAGATGATCGGGACGAGCGTGGCCGTCAACGTCACGCGTTGTCCGAAGGTGCTGGGAGCGGTCGTGCTCTTGGTCAACGCGGTCCGGGTCGATGCGTGAACTGTGACGTCCAGGCTCCTGGCGTTGTATTGGCCAGTAAGGACAAATCCGGTGGGGTTGATCAGGGTCAGCGAGCCGGTGGTGGAACCATAACTCATGACCGTGAAGGATTCACCGGCCGTGGGAACAAAGCCATTGCTGAAGACGATGCCCAGGGATCCGCCAAAGCTGGCGCTGCCTTGAACCCTGAGGTCTATTGGGGTTCCTCCGGTGATCCGGGTGTTGACAGCGCCGGTGCTTAACTGAGTGAAATTGCCGTCGATCACCAGTCCCGGCTCGACGGTGAGCGTGAGGGTGCCGGCGTTGATCAATGAGCCGGTGATCTGCGGCCCAGACGAGAAACTGCCGCCAGCCCCGCTAACGACGATGCTGGCCGCCGCGGCATTGGTCAACGTGCCGTTCACCGTCAGAGCGGGGTAACCGAAGTCGGTGTTGTCATCAATCAGGTTGATCGTGCCGTTGTTGGTGAAGCTGGTTCCAACGGCCAGTTCCGGGGACGTGTGAAAGTCGGCGTTGCTGGCGGCGATGTTGATGACAGAGGACGTCGCGGTGGTCAATCCGCCGTTGATAAAGCTTTCGTCCTCAGCTACTTCGAGTGTGCCCTGGTTAACCAAGGGGGCATTGATGGTGTCCACGATCAACGTCAGCGTCTTTCCCGCTGCGTTGGTGAGCGTGCCGGGGCCGTCGACGGTTTCAACGTCGATGCCCAGCGACGCCGATGCGTTGTTCAGACTTGTTCCGAGGTTCAGAGTGCCGGAATCGAAAGTCACGATCGATCCAGCGCCGCCGATGGAGCCGGCGTTCTGATCGAATGTCCCGGAGTGGACGTCAAGGGTCTGGCCGGATGCAACGGCGATCGAGCCAGTGTTCGTGAAAGCATCGGCGTCCTCGTTCAGTGTCAGCGGTCCGCCGGTAACGTTGATCGCTCCGCTATTGGAACCGCCGTAACCGTTGGTGTTGACCGTCAGCCCCCGCACCTCGGAGACGGTGATCGTGCCGGCATTGGCCAGGCCGCCAGTGATCTTGGCGCTGCTGGCGGAGCTTGTGCTGCCCGTGGCGCCGCTGGCGGTGATGGTGGCTCCCGATGCATTGGTCAGCGTGCCAACGACCGTCAGCGCTGGCAGGTGGATGTTGGCGGAGTTGTTCACGAGGTTGATCGCGCCGTTGTTAGTGAAGCTGGTTCCGACGGTCAAATACGAGTGGTAGTTGAGGTCGTTGTCGGCGAGATTGATCACGGAAGTCTTCGCCGTGGTCAATCCCCCGTTGATGGAGTTGTTCACGCCGATCACATCGAGCGTGCCATTGTTAATCAGCGGGGCATTGATCGTCGGATTCTGAATTGTGAGCGTGCTGCCCGCAGGATTGGTGAGGGTGCCGGGGCCGTTGACGGTATCGGAGTTCAAGAGGAGGGTGCTGTATTGAAGCGCACCGCCGCTGAGGGTCAGCGCGCTGCCAATCTCCGAAACTGCGCCCGTGACATTCAGCGTGCCGGCCGAAAGGACCATCGGATCATGGGACGTCAGGCCGGCGAAGGTATCGGTGGAAGTTGTCGTCTTGGTGATCGGAGGCGCTGACGGCGATATCGATGACTGCATGCACACCCGCGGCGGGAACGCCGTTGCTCCAGTTCCCAATCGTGTCGAAGTCGCCGCCTGCGGCGTTCGTCCATGTTGTTGCGCTCAACAGCAGGCGCGACTCCAACCGCTCGACCGTGTGCCGTGCCGCGGCGAAGAGCTTGGAAGAGGGTGCCTCTTGAGGCGACGCCAACTTTAATCGACGACGCCAGGATCGCGATAGAATTCCCATGGCTGGAGCTCCTGTCTGATGCATCCGTGGTTCCCAAGTGCGACCATGAATGCGTGCATGCCGACCGATCTGAGTTCAATCCGTGGCCCGCAGTCCACGATGTTTATGACGTCACCGTCTGGCTCAGCGTCCCCGAGGTGCTGGTGGTGAAGTTCGTATCGCCGCAGTGACCGCCGAGTGGGCCGCGACGGAAAGCATCAGTCGGGCCTCGAGTGCTTGAATTTGAAAATATGCACGTTTTCGTGCCGTTCGCTTGCTTGAACGCTTCTCGGTGCTCCGCATAGTCCTCTCCTTCGCCTGTCTCAATTGTTTTTCGGGAGCGGAGCCTGCCCGTAAGTGCAGCAGGTCCTAGCGGAGGATCGCAACGACTCTCGCGGCCTCGCCGGCAGCTAAGGCACACGCCATCCGACCTGCTGGATGGTACCCTCCGATCCCCGCTGAGCGCCGACACAGCCCATTCGAAGAAAAGATTTGCGAGATGAGAAGCACTGCGGCGACGAGACCCCATTGCCTCGCCACGCAAGGTGGTGGAATATAAGATCGGGCGCATTGAAATCAAGCGAATAATTGCGGGTATCCGCAGGTTCGGAAATAGAGAGCCGCGAAGACGCGAAGGAGCGAAGACTGAAGCGAATGAATATGTTGCAGATAATAGATAAGCAAACACTTCCTTTCGGGCGTCTCGCCCATCTTGGCGCCACATATTTTTGCTCCCCCCGCTTCGCTTCTGTCTTCGCGGCTTCGCGCCTTCGCGGCTCTTAGTCCCGAGGGATCCAATGCACGTTCTCTACATCCACCCAAACTTCCCCGCGCAATTCGGACACATCGGCCAGCGTCTTGCGGGGGAGCATGGCTGGAAGATCACCTTCGCAACGGCGGCCGCCGGGGGGAACGCGGGCGGGATGGAGCGCATTGTTTATCGCGTTGCCGGAGGCGCAACCAATCGCAATCACTTTTGCTCGCGCACGTTTGAAAATGCGATCTGGAATTGCGATGGCGTTTATCAGTCACTCAGGATTCGGCCGGATGTGAAGCCGGATCTGATTGTGGCTCACAGCGGGTTTGGAAGCAGCCTGTTTTTGCGCGAACTATATCCGAACGTTCCCGTCATCAATCTCTTCGAGTTTTATTACCACACGTCGGGCCGGGACTGCGATATGGGGTTTCGACGCGACCTCGGCTGGCCTCTGCCAGATGCGCACCTTCATCGGGCTCGTGCCCGCAATGCGATGATTTTGCTTGATCTTCAAAATTGCGACGCTGGATATACGCCGACGCAGTTTCAACTCTCGCGATTTCCCTCCGAGTACCGCTCCAAGCTGCGCGTGATTTTTGACGGCATCGACCGCGCGATTTACCACGGCCACGATGAGCAACTTCGGCCGGCTCCCGCAACGCGTGCGACGCGCGAAATTCTGGGCGTTTCCGTGCCGGCTTCCACCCGGATCGTGACCTATGTCGGCCGCGGCTTCGAAAGCATGCGCGGCTTCGACATCTTTATGAAAACCGCACAGCGCATTTCCAAAGAATATTCCGATGTGCTGTTCTTCGTCGTCGGCAGCGACCGGATCTGCTACGGCGGCGACGAAAATCACATCGGAGGCGCCGCTTCTTTTCGCGAATGGGTGTTGTCGAGAGATGAATATGACCTGACGAAATTCAAGTTCGTTGGAATGTTGGCGCCCCACGTGCTCAGTCAGCTCCTCGCGGCAACCGATCTGCACATCTATCTGACGGTGCCGTTTGTCTTGTCGTGGAGCATGATGGACGCGCTAAGCTGCGGCGCGGTGGTGCTCGGCTCTGATACGTCTCCCGTCTCAGAAATGATCCGGGACGGGGAGAACGGCCTGCTGCGAAATTTCTTCGACATCGAGGGGCTTGCGGCCGCAGCGGTGAAGGTGCTGAAAGATCCGGCTGCGTTTCGTCCCCTGGGACGGACCGCCGAAAAGATTATCGCCGACCGATACAGCCTTGAGGCGGTCCTGCCTCAGTTCGTCGATTTCTACAGGCAGACCTGCGCGGTGAACACATGAACAGAGACGAAGCGATCACCGCGACGACGCACAAATCAATCGTGCCGGCGTCTCGCCGACGACGAAATCAGCTGAAAGGTCTGGCATTACTACGTCAGGAATAGCGATCCTCACGTAAGTCCTGCTGGCACAACGAGCGCGACGGGGCTCGAACCCGCAACCACCGGATCGACAGTCCGGTACTCTAACCAATTGAGCTACGCGCCCAGCGGAATGCCTATATCTTTTATTCGCAGGGCGTTGAATGTCAAGCGTCAGACGAAGCAGGGCCCGGCGCGGGTGCGCCGGGCCCGATGCATTTGAGACTGCAAAACTCGTTACGCTTACACCTTCTGCTTCAAACGCAGCGTGTTCTCAACCGCCGGCCGACCCATCGGGTAATACTGGAACCCCGTCTCCCGCATGACATCGCGGTGCAGGCAGTTGCGGCCATCGAAGATGATCGGCTGATTCATCGTCGCGGCGATCTTTCGGAAGGGGAGCGTCGTGTACTGCGCCCAATCGGTCAGCAGCGCGACCGCGTCGGCGCCGACGGCGGCATGCACGGGATCGGGCGACCATTCCACCTCGTCCTTGAAAATCAGCTTCATGTGCTCCATCGCCTTGGGATCGGTCGCGACGACATGGGCGCCCTTGTCGAGCAGATAGCGGATGACGTCCAACGCGGCCGACTCACGGATGTCGTCGGTGTCGGCTTTGAATGCCAGGCCCCAGACGGCGATGCGCGCGCCTTCGATCGGCCGGCCCAGCTTCAACTCAATCTTGTCGGCGAAACGCTTCTTCTGATTCTTATTGACGGTCTGCACCGCGTGGACGAAAAGGCTTTCGTGGCCGGCGATGCGCGAAATGTGCTCCATTGCGGCGACGTCTTTGGGGAAGCAGGAGCCGCCGTAGCCGCACCCGGCGCGGAGGAAAGCCGGCCCGATGCGGCTGTCTGACCCGATCCCCTTGCGAATTTCCTCGATGTCCGCGCCGTAGTGCTCGCAAAGAATCGTCATCTCGTTCATGAACGAAATGCGCGCCGCGAGCATGCTGTTGGCGGCGTACTTCGTCAGCTCGGCCGATTCCCAGCTCATGGTCAGGAAGTTTTCCTCGCGCTTCACCAGCGGATCATACAAGCGGCGCATCTGGCGAAACGCCTCGGGCGACTCGCCGCCGATGACGATGCGATCGGGGTTCAGGCAGTCATTGACTGCCGTGCCTTCCTTGAGGAATTCCGGATTGGAAACGACCTGCACGTGCGCCCGGGTTTGCTGCTTGAGGAAGTTGTAGAGATTGCGGTTGGTGCCGGCAGGAACCGTCGACTTCACGATGATGGTCACCATGTAGTCTTTGTTCTGCTCGGCCAGAGCGTCGCAGACTTCCTTGCCCGCGCCTTCGAGGTAGCTCATGTCGACGGTGCCGTCGGGCTTGGGAGGCGTCCCGACGCAGAGGAAAACCACCTCCGCCTCCTTGACCGCAGCCCTCACATTGTCGGTGAATTGAAGCTGTCCCGAGGCGTAATGCTCCTGCATCAATTCCTGCAACCCCGGCTCAAAGATGGGGCAGTGGCCGTCCTGCAGAGTCTTGAGCTTCCTGACATCCTTCTCCACACCGCGAACCGAGTGCCCGATGCTGGCCAGACAGGTGCCAGTAACAAGACCAACGTAGCCGCATCCAATAACCGTTACATCCATGAATTCACCTTATCAGTAAGAACTACTGCTTCTATTTCGGAGTCTGGCGGTCGTACCTTTTGCGCCGTGCGGTCGGATTTTGGCAGACACGCAATATAGTTGCCTCGTCGGAACTGGGCAAAGCGACGTTTTGACGCACCGGGGATTGTCAGCGCCCAACAGAAGGGGCACCGCCCGCGGCGGGTAGCGTCACATTCAAAACCATGTCCGAGTCAACTGCCTGGGAGAACGCACCAGCAGCAACATCGCCTAGCGTGGAAGGGGGGTGCGGGACTCCGTTCTCATGCACCATCCCCATCTTGTACGCGGCCACGATGATTGACCCGAAGACTACCAAATAGATAGCCAGAGTGTAGCGGGTTCTGAGAAAAACCATCGCCACGCCCAGCACTCCGAAGAAGATGGCAAGACCGTAACTAATCAGCACCGTTTGCTTTATGGTGAATCCGCGAGCGACAAGTTGATGGTGAAAATGTTTCCGATCGGCGCTGAAGAGGGGGCGCTCGTTGATCCATCGGCGGGTGAACGCCAGCGCCGTGTCCAGAACCGGCAACGCGAACATCACCATGGAGGCAAGGAACCACTTTGCCCGTTCCTGGGCCATGAGGATAATCATGGTCCCACAGGCAAATCCGAGGAACATGCTGCCGGTGTCCCCCATGAAAATTGAGGCGGGGTTGAAGTTGTAGGGGACAAACCCCAGCACTGCGCCCAGGAGCGCCAGCCCCAGGATGATCCGCAACGCGTCCCAGTTCGTATCGACCAGGCCGCCCACCGTCGCCAGATGAACGGCCAGGAACAGAAAGCCCGCCGCGATGATGGCGGTGACCCCGCCGCACAAGCCATCCAGCCCATCCATCAGATTGGATGCGTTGCAGCATCCGACGATCACTCCGATCACCAGCGCGGCGCTGCAGACCGTCAGAATCCAGGCGGGAACAATCGGCTGCGTTCCGCTGATCCAATAAGCCACCCGCTGAACGATCGGCTGTACCAGCGCGCTGCCACAGCGTGCGCCAACACCGTCCCCCAGCAGGCAAAGCGCCGCCGCGACCTGCCCCAGTATTTTGATCTTCGGCCGCACTTTCAGCACGTCGTCCCAGAGCCCGAGCGTGACGATGATCAGCGCCCCCAGAACGATGCTGAAATGCACTTTCGGATGAACTGTCGGCCAGCCCGGATCGACGCGATGGAGCGTGAGATACTGGCTGACGGTAACGCCCGTCAGCCAGCCGAGAAACACCGCCAATCCGCCAAGATACGCCACCGGCTGGGAGTGGAGCTTGCGCACGCGGTCGGGCTGATCGATGATGTTGTAGTAAATCGCCACCGTCCGCATGATCGGCGTGAAAATGAAAGAAACCACGAACGCGGCGTAGAACACGTCCATGTAGTTGGACAGCACGTCGTCGTTGGACGGGAAAGACCCCGGGACTTGGGCAAGCATCCAGAGCATGGCTTTATTTTCTAATGCTTGCGATAACAGGCGCCAGTTGCGCCGGGACGGTTGCCCCCTTTCCACTTCTGCTCTGTTACGTCTGGAGACTCACGCTGTTAGACAGTACACGCGCGGTACCATCAGTGTTCGGACTTGCCGTTGGCACGCTTTATGTGGGAGTGGGCGAATTTCGGGCGACACACATCGTGGTGCGGGCTTCCAGCCTGCAGATCTGCCGTGCAAAACAGTTGCTCCTGCTCCCCCGGAAATTCGCCCACGCCGCTTTCTCCCACAGCGCGGGTCCGATATTTCATTGCCCCCGGCGATTGATCACCGAGCGGATGATCTCCTCGAGGTTCATCCGAGGTGAGAAGGGAAAGATCTTTCGGATCTTGTCCAGGCGCGGCACCCGCCGGGTCAGATCGTCAAACGACTGGCCGTACGCCTGCTCGTAGGTGAGATGCTCCAGCGTGGAAGAGGAATTGGTCAGCCGGATCACCCGCTCCGCCAGCGCATTGATCGACACTTCCTCATCTCCGCCAACGTTGAAGACCTGCCCGACCGCCGCCGGCGCGTTCATCAGGCGGATCAATGCGTCGACCACGTCGCTGACATGACAGAAACAGCGCGTCTGCTTCCCGTCTCCATACACCTGCAACGGCTGATTCGCCACGGCGCGATCCACAAAGCGCGGCAACACCATTCCATACATTCCAACCTGCCGCGGGCCTACCGTGTTGAACAGTCGCACGATCGACACGGGAAGCCCGAATTGCGTGTGATACGCCAAACCGAGAAACTCATCGATGCCCTTGCTGTACGCGTAACACCACCGGCTCGATTTCGTCGGCCCCATCACCACATCATCTTCCTCACTGAACGGCACCCGCGTGCCTTTCCCGTACACCTCCGATGAACTGGTGATCAACACCGGCCGCCCATATCGGTTGGCAGCCTCGAGCACAACCTCGGTGCCATGAATCGTCGTGCTGATGGTTCGCACCGGCTCATCGATAATCAATTGCACCCCGACGGCCGCCGCCAGGTGAAACACCGCATCGCACGACGACATCAGAATATTGACCGTCGCGTGGTTCTCGACCGAGTCGCGAACGAACTGAGCGCGTGCATCCCCGAGCAACGTCTCGATATTCTCCCGGCGTCCCGTCGAAAGGTCATCGAGCAGGACGACAGAATTTCCCTCCCCGACGAGGCGCTCGGCCAAATGCGATCCGATGAATCCCGCGCCGCCGGTGATGAGATACCGCTTGCCCATGGCCAGCAAGATAGAACATTGTGCCAAACGCTTCCAGCCTGCACGCTTCGCCTGAAGCCGCATGAAACCCGCTTCCGAAATCTCCCAAAGCCAACGGATTGCAATCCGCGGGAATTGATCCATTCAATCCGCTACAACGAACCCCCGACCGCCCAGCCGTTTGCGGACGGGCCCGAGCCTCTGCCCGGCATTCGACGCGACCGACAGATCGTCGAAGTGGGCGACGGTTTTTCGCCATCGGACAGATTTCCGCGTCGTGGCGAGTACCTCCCGTTTCGAAGAACGCCAATTATTTGCGAGGCCAGCTTCTCGGCCCATCGGATACCTCAGGGCGTTCCTGAGCCTGCCTTGCGGCAAATGAATGCGGAGGAGCTCGTTTGCGGACGTTGACCTTTTTGAATGTTCCCGCGCGTTTTCCTGCTCAACCGGCACGAGTTGTGCGACCTCAACCACAACGCAAGGGGGCAGATTGACAACCAGTAAGAGCCGCTCTGAAGCCGGCTCTGAAGGAGTGTGATCGTTATGGCCACGGAAACTGTTTCGGCACTGAACGAACTGATCGAGACCCTCAAGGACGGTGAGAAAGGCTTTCAGACGGCAAGCGCAGAGGTGAAAGACGCCAGGCTCAAGTCCACCTTTGATGAGCTGTCAGCACAACGCGCCCGTTTCGCGCGTGAGTTGCAGAGCGAAGTCGCAGCCTTTGGCGGCGAGCCCGAGGTAAGCGGCAGTGCTGCCGCCGCCGCACACCGCGGCTGGATCAACATCAAAAGCGCCCTGGGCGGCGGCGAAAAGTCGATCCTCAATGAAGCCGAGCGCGGCGAAGATTCGGCCGTGAAAAGCTACGAAAAAGCCATGAGCGCCCAGCTCCCGGCCAACGTGGCGACGGTTGTCCGCACCCAATTCGCCGAAGTGAAGCGGGCGCACGACCGCGTGAAGCAGATGCGCGATACCTGGACGAAGGGATAACGCCGCAGGGTCGTGTTGAGAACAATGAGCCGACGGACATTGGTCCGTCGGCTTTTTTGTTTGGTGCACCGGGTGCGACAACGAAGAGCCCGGCCCCAAGCCGCAAGCAGTCCCGGCGCGCCCGGCACTTGAACCCCGGACTGCGAGGGGGCAAACAGCCGCTTTACAATCCGGGACAATGCGAGTGACCGCCGGGAGGTCTACCCTTGTTCGCCGCTCGGAATCAGCGGTTCGCTTTACACGACTTTACAGAATTTTACGTATTCGAGCGGTGTGTAAAAAACAAAAAATAGCTTGCGTTGCGACAATAACAGATATGCGTCCCCGCTGATTCGGTGCTGGAATTCATCCGGCAGTTGCGCGGTTGAGCACATGAGAAAGACCTGACCGCCGACTGAGCATCGCAGCCTTCGAGCCAGGGAACGCACGGTAAACCGGGGAACTGGACGGCCAAGAAGCTGGCCTGACCGGCCTGACCCCCTTCGCATTCTGCTCGGCGCGGACCATGGTGCATGACATGGCCAACCCAGGGATCGCCGTCTCGCTCGATGCGAAGAACCGGGGGTGCGAGCACCGCCCGGCGTTCATGGGCTCGGAGATCCGCTCATTCTCCATTAGCTGATGGCGCCGGCGAACGCCGAGGGTGCTCGCACCCTCGGTCCTTCCGGAATCAATCGCAGACAACGGAACGCGAGCCTTAACTCCCTGCTTCACTTCGGTTTTTCCGGCGTCGTTCTGGTAGCCTCCCTTTTTCAACGCATCGCGACCGTTCCCTGCCCATCCTGCGGGAAACGGCGTCTCGTCAGCCGCCAACGCTGCGAGCATTGCAATGCGCCATCGAGCACGCCGGCGATGGAGGGGATCAAAATTTTCGAGTAGCCAGGCTCTGGTTGTTGATCGCTGCCGCACGCTTTCTTTTGGACAGCAACCCGAACACCCCGAGGGTCATTCCCGGCCGGTGTGGTTATGTCCCTTCTGATGGCGCAGCGAACTTGCACCGGCGGGCGTTGTGCCGCACCGGTTCCAAGGCATCTTTGCCATCAGCATTCCCATTCCACACCAGTTGGTGATGCCGGCAAAGACCAGGCCCGCGCCGACGAACGCGCTGAGTCCCGCGAACGCCGGGTGAATCAGCCACGCCAAGGAGAGTCCGACCAAAACCAGAGCCCCTGCGGCGATGCGCACCTGTCTTTCCAGCGAGATGGTCTTGAATGCACCACGGGTGACGGGAAGGGAGGCGTTTTCCCACGCGACCGTTCCGCCATCAACGCGGACGGCATTGCCGACGCCGATCGCAGCCAGCTTCTCGCACGCGACGGCGGCCCTCGATCCCGCCTGACAGAGGACGTACAGAGGCTCCTGGGAGTTTAGAATCGGGCCGGCGATGCTCGCGGGGCTCAGTTCGTCCAGCGGGATGAGGCACGCGCCCGTCGCGTGAACTTCTGCGAACTCGGCCGGCGATCGCACGTCCAGCAATCGCGGCCGCGCGCTGCCGCGCACCTTCTCGGCGAGTTGGTCGATGGTAATGGTGTTCATCGCGCCACCCCTTGCGGCGTGGCGCTTGCGATTTCATCCAAAGCAGTCAGCGCCTCGGTGACGTACGGCAGGTAGGTGTACGTCGGCCCGCCCTGCATGAGCACCGCGACGCCTGCGGCTTCCAAAACCTGCTCATGCGTGGCACCGGCCATGACGGCCGCGCGAAGATGGGCATAGATGCAGTTCTCGCATCGCACTGACAGGCCGATCGCCAGCGCCATCAGTTCCTTTTCGACGAGCGTGAGCGAGCCGGGCTTCATCGCGGCCTGATGGAGTCCGCCAAACCCCTTGATGACGTCGGGCATCCTGGCCCGGACTTCTTTCATCGCCGCGGCGTTGGACTGATAGTACGTCTGTGCGTGCGTTGCCATGACAGCTCCAATGCTTTGAGACCAGAACTTGCCTTCAACCCCCGTGCTGGATATACTATATCACTGTATAGTAATATAGTCAAGCGCGGGAGAACGAGTTGATGAGTGGCCGTCGGTTATCCGCAAAATCCCACAAAGCGATGGGCCCGTGCAGCTTAAAGCAGTGGCCGAGCTGTTCAGCGTGCTGTCCGAGCCGAGCCGGCTGCGAATCCTGCAGGTTTTGCAGGCCGGTGAAGCGAGTGTGGGTGATTTAGTCGATCGCTGCGATAGCAAGCAGGCGAACATGTCCAAGCAACTGGGGATTCTTGCAGCAGCCGGCGTGATCGGCAGGCGGCAAGAAGGCAACCGGGTGATTTATTTCATTGAGATGCCGCTGGTTTTTGGGCTGTGCTCACTGGTCTGTAACGGCATCGCGGATAAAGCTGCGGAACGTGCAACGGCCCTTGGCGGGCGATAGCGCCTGCATTCTCGCCGCCAAGAGGACGATATTGTCTGTCTGATGGTCCCACAGCCCAGTTTCGCGGGCGATGACCGTATCCGCGATCTGCAAGCTGCGGGCATAAGGCGGGGGTTTCCTCGGCAATGCAGCCCATGTACGTGTGACAGTCACGCCAAGCCACCTGATGATTAGCCCAGCCAACGACTGATGGAGTATTGGTATTTTCCCTTACCAGCGTGCGGGGAATCAAACCGATATGCGCCGCGACTTCGCCACGACATGATGCTTCGAGGTTGCGCGAAATTCGGCTGGAAGCACTGGCAGGTGGCAGCACTGGCAGCACCAAAGTCTCAATAAATTGAATCGTCGTCCGCGTCCGCGGGCGGCATGGAATGGAGACACAGTCATGAAACTTCTTATTGCATATGACGGGTCGGAATGTTCCGACGCAGCGTTGGACGATTTGCACCGCGCGGGACTCCCCGCGGATGTTGACGCGCGGATCTTTACGGTGGCGGAGGAAGTGCCGGCTGAGGCGCTCTACCCGGTTGAGGCCCTTTCGACACCGATGGCTTGGTATCCGCTCCGACAGCCGGATCCACAGCCCGCGCCGAGCAAAAAGATGGAACAGACGCGGGAAATCGCCAGCGGCGCCGCGGAGCGTCTGCGAAGTGAGTTTCCCGCGTGGACCATCGAAGCGGATACGGCCTACGGGACGCCCGCCCAGATGATCGTCGAGCAGATTCAATCGTGGAAGCCCGATCTGGTGGTGATGGGATGCCACGGCCGTCATGGTTTGAGCCGGCTCATGCTGGGGAGCGTCTCTCTGCATGTGCTGAATCATTCCCAGAGCGCCGTCCGAATCGCGCGTCCCCCAGCCCGCGGAGGATCGGAACCCATTCGCCTGCTTGTCGGCGTGGATGCCTCTGCTGACGCCGCGCAAGCCGTCAGTGCCGTTGCCCGTCGAGCCTGGCCGGCCGGAACGGAAGCCCGCGTCATCGGCGTCATCGACGCGGGCATCCCGTTGACTATCCGCGACCCTTCATCGGATGCTGCTTCCGCGACGCACACATATGAGGAATTTCGCTCCTGGATCGGCCACGCTATACGCGATGCCGCCGATGATCTGCATCGTGGCGGCTTGGTGGCGTCGCACCAGGTTCTGACGGGTGATCCCACCTTTGTCCTGATGAAAGAAGCCACCGATTGGAATGCTGATTGCATCTTTGTCGGTGCGCGCGGGATCGGCACATTGCGTCGACTGATCCTTGGCAGCGTCTCGTCTGAAGTCGCCGCCCACGCGCATTGCTCGGTTGAGGTAATCAGACATCCGTCGGTTGTGTAGCCATTTACCTTCGCATTTCTCAGGCCACTGCCATCAATGCGACGCCACAACGCCGAACTTCACGCGTTTTCATCGATCAGCTCCACCAGGATCTGACGGCCAGCCGCGGCACGTCCCGCTCATGGCTTCTCGTAGAATCGCACCCAGTCGTAGGTCGCTTCAGACGGGAGCTTTGTATCGTCGATTGTTGCCCTTGAGGGGTAACCGATGACAGTCAGCCAGATGCTCTGCGGCCCCTGCGTGACCTTTGTCATATCGGCCTCGTGAGTCATCTTTCCATCAAAAAAGAAACGCACGATGTTGGGCGTGTATTCCGCGCCCCAGACATGGAAATCGTCGGAGAGATCGGCATCGACGTGCGGATATTTCCGCCCCAGACCGGCGCGGTGGTTTCCCCAGGCGATGACGCCCGCCGAATACTTGTGATGATCCACCGAGTCCTGCTCGCAGATATCGATCTCCTGCGCGGCGGGTTTGCCGCCGCCGGCTCTCATGGTCCAGAATGAAGTATGCCAGCCTTTCCCCGGGGGAATTTTGAAACGGCACTCGTAATAGCCGTAGGTGAACTCTTTCTTGCTGATGATTCCGCCGCCGGTGTAGTGCATTTTCCCGGCGTCTTCCTTCTTCACCGCCAGGTGAAGAAGCCCGCCTGAAACGGCAACATTTTCTGGAAGCTGTGCGCTCATCGCCTTACTGTCGGTGCGATATCCCCACGTGTTTTTGTCCAGCGCGTCACCGTTGAAATCGTCGGAAAACCTGAGCTTATAGTCCTGCAGGCTGGGATCGCTTCCAAAGGGCCGGATTTCGGCAGCGGGCACGTCGGATGCTGCGACCGCGGCCGGCGGAGACGCTGCACGTGCCGAGTCTCCCAAAGTGGTTCGAACCCGGTGCACGGTGAGCAGGGTCAGCACGATTGCGAGCCAGCATCGCCGATTCATCATTGAGCCCTTTCGTGGTGTTTGTGAAGTGAGGGTAGCAGCATGGCGAGCACGATGAATTAGAAGATCGCGCCGAATATGTGAGAAAACCCGCCACGGGTGGCGGGGGTCAGTTGGTCGCGCCCGCGTCTGGATCATCGGGCAGCACCAGCGCGAATGCATTCTCGTAAAATAGTGGCTACCGACCAGCACCGCAGGTGTCGCACTCAGGAGCATTACCATCCAGCTGGGAACCAGAATGAACTTGGACGCACCCGCCTCGATTACAATCCCGGCAAACTCAAAGCGGCCGCGTGGCGGTAGGGGCAGCGCGCCGCCGGGAGAGATTATCCTAAAATGCCCCTCCGATGAAATTCCACAGGGGTGGGATTCCCGAAGAGTCTCGACTTCTAGCGTGCTGACGTACGGATGCATTATGGTCCCGGTATATATCCATCAGGTTTGGAGCTACGGCTCTTGTCGGTTGAGAAAAATAATGTGCCAAATCGTGCCATTTCGTGCCATCGTACGGGATAAAGCTGAGGTCGACACTTACTGATTGCAATTCGGGCGGCAGGAAACGTCGCATTGCGAAGGGGGGATTTCGTAGGTTCACGGCATGAATCGGGGCCGGAGGAGAGGAGAGGGAACCCAGGAGTTCAGAGTTCGAGACATCGGGCTGCGGCCCAGGCGCAGAGCAGTTCCGACGGAGGATCCGTCGGCTTTAGGAGACAAGCAATCACGGTGTATTGACGTCTGCGGAATTTGAAAGAAACAGCTTGGATGGGTCGCTCATCATGGAAAGCGGAGAGCGCCATCGAGGATTCTCGCGGAAGTCGAGGAATGGTCCGCACGGCGGCTCGACGCTTTCGTCGATTCGGAGCGTACGCTGGAGCCGCCGAGCGGACCCTACGTTTCTGGAACAGACCGAAGCGTTGGCGGAGGGGAAACCGGAGGCAATCACAACGCCACATCAATCTGAAAACTGCTGTAGGTTACTTTCAATCCTCTCCGGCCGAGGCATAATTCAGTGAGCGTGGGATGGACGCGACGGCAGAGGACGGACGCGATGGCAGGGGTTTTTCATGATTGAACTTGGCTGCTGTTCCGCGAAGAAGTTGACGGTTCCCGAAAGTGCCGCCGAGAATAAACTTCATTGTCCGGCATGCGGGCGGGTGCTGCAGATCGTTTGCGGCGAGTCGTTGGCCGAGTGGGCCGGCGCCGGTGACTTTGACGCGGCGTTGGTCGCGGAGCCGGGATCGACGCTGGCGGTCGGGCGGTATGTGCTGGGGGGAGGCGCCGAGATCGTGATCGGCAAGGCGTCCGACTGCAACATCGTTCTGCCGGGCAAGCAGGTTTCACGCCATCATTGCAAATTGGTGCGGGTGGATTTTGGGCCGTCGCGCTGGACCGTCGTTGATCTGAACAGCACCAACGGCGTCTTGATCAACGGGCATCGCGTGACGCAGCGGGAACTGGCCGACGGCGACGCGCTTGAAATCGGGGAGTTCAGATTCAGGTATCTCCTCGATGGCGGCGTCGGCGAAGGGTCGATTGGCGCATTTGCAGCGTTGTCACCATCGGGTGGGACGCACCCGCGGTCGCCGGTGTTCCAGGGGCCCGCTCGCGGAGCGGCAAATGGGATGGCGACAGCCGGAATGGTGCTGGGGATTCTCATGTGCGTCCCGCTGTGCAGTCTGCTGGCGATCATCTTTTCGAGCATCGGACTGATCCGGTCGAGGCGGCCGGGCGTGCGCGGGCAGGGGCAGGCGATCGCCGGTCTCGTGCTCGGAATCGTGGGCATTCCCCTCTCCTGCTCCATTCTCATCCCCGCGTTCAGTCGTGCCCGCGAGCAGGCCAACCGCGTCAAGTGCGCAGCGAATATGAAACAGATCGGCGCCGCGCTGCTGGCGTACGAAAATGCCAACCAGAACGCGTTTCCCCCGTCGCTGGACGTCCTCGCGCAGGCAGAGGGGCTCTCGCCGCAGACGTTGAGCTGCCCCAGCGCGCCGAGCGGCGAATCCGAGAACTATGTTTTGATCGCGCCAGGACGCTTGTATGGGAATCCCGTCATGTTGTACGAGCCGATGAGCAACCACCATGAGGGGATCAACGTTCTGTACAGCGACGGCCGTGTGGAGTTTCTGCCGAATCCGGCTGCCCAACAGTTCGTCGACACGCTTCCCGACATCAACACTCCCCGGTTTCAAGGCTCGCCATCGCAGCCGCGAATTGGGCAGACGCGCGTGCCTGGCGGCGCCGGCATCGCTCATTTTTCGGATGAGAATGCAAACACGTTGCCTACGGGTGCGATCGAGACGGCGATGGTTGGGGGCCATGGCGGAAGCCCGTATCTCCGGACCGACCGGGAAAGACGAATCGTGACTGGATTTATCATCGGGATCGGCAGCTGGTCGGGGCACCTGACCATTGGCCGTTGCGAGCCGTTGTGGACGACGCCAACCGAGGCAGTTCCATCGGGCTGCGAGTTGTGCATGGCCAAAGACGGCTACGCCGTCGGCGGAGTCGTGGTGAAAAGCCTGGACGGCGCCGATGGCATCCAGGTGATCTTTATGAAGTTAACTGGTGACGGAGTTGACGCAGCCGACAGCTATACCAGCGCGTGGTACGGCGCGCTGCAGCCGGGGAAACAAACTCAATTGGCCGGTCACGGCGAACGGGTGATAGGAACTTTCGGCCGGCAGGGAATGAACATGGACGCGATCGGCCTGGTCGTCGAGCCGCGGCCGACTGCTCCTGAAAAATAGCCGGGCGATCACTGCTGCGCGGGTGAGAGCGTTTCGACGGAGACGATGTGGGCAAGGGAGACAACCTGCACATCCTCGGCGAGCGCCTCGTGCGGGCGGGCGCAAATGCATAGAGACCCATGCGAGCGATGAAGCAGAGGCCGGGATTGCTGATGTCTAACGCTCTTCTGTCAGTCAAACGAATGCGCAGCGGGATAAACGGATCCCGATCCAGTTCGGCCGCCAGTGTTTCTGGGCTCATGCGGCGAATTCTACTCGTCTTTCTTAGTCGGATCAACGCGAGGCAGTCATCCAGCGAGCGGGCGCGAATTTCCGCGACAGCTTCATTCACGTCGTTGAATCGCATGCGTTTCACTCGCGACGTACAATTGAAGCGGGCATGACCCTCGAAACTCCTCCAACACTTCCGCCCGCCCGGCTCCCCGCCGGGGCGAACGCGGCTCAGCGGGCGCTGGCGCTTTCGCGCCGGCCGATCGCGCCGGCCGACAATCGCGGCAAGCGCGTTGGAGTGCTGATCGTCGCGTTCAACGCCGTCACGACGCTGGCAACCGTCCTGCAGCGGATTCCCCGCGATGTCTGGCAGAACGTGGAGGAAGTTGTTGTTTTCGACGATGCCAGCGGCGATGACACGTATGCCCTGGCCGTGGGATACAAGGCGCTGTCCGGGCTGGATAAGCTGACGGTGCTGCGGAATCCGCGGAACCTCGGATATGGCGGCAACCAGAAGCTCGGATACCGCTATTTTCTGGACAAGCAGTTCGACGCTGTCGTGCTGCTCCACGGGGACGGCCAATATGCGCCGAAGTGCTCGCCGATCTGTACGCGCCGCTGGTCAGCGGCCAGGCCGACGCGGTGTTCGGCTCGCGCATGATGAACGACTACGGCGGTCCGCGCAAAGGGGGGATGCCGCTCTACAAGCTGGTCGGCAATCGCATTCTGACGTCATTTGAAAACCGATCGCTGGGAATGCGCCTCACGGAGTTTCACAGCGGCTACCGGGCCTACAGCCTCGCGGCGCTGGCGAAGATCGATCTGTCGCGCATGACCGACGATTTCCATTTCGACACGGAAATCATCATCAAGCTGCAGCACCAGGGATTTCGCATCCGGGAAGTTCCCATCCCCACTTTCTATGGCGAGGAGCTCTGCTACGTCGATGGGATCAAGTACGCGAAGGACGTATTTCGCGCGGTCGTGCGTTATCGGCGGACGCTCTCCACGGCTTGCGCTTATCCCGAATTTGCCGAGTATTCCCAAAGCCATCCGCTGAAAGAGAGCCGGTTTTCCAGCCATGAATATCTGCTTCGCTTCTGCGGCACGGGGCAATCGGTGCTCGCGGTCGGGTGCGGCGACGGTGCGCTGGCCGCTCGACTCGCGGCCCGTGGCAATCGCGTGGTCGGCATCGACACGCTCGCTGCTCCGCGGCACGCCGGCGCATTGGTCCGCTATATCCGGGTTGAAGCGGGATTGCGTTTGAGCGGCGTGGAGGAGCTGCCGAGCGGTCAGTTCGATCGGGTCGTGCTGGAAGACGTCCTCGAACATCTGCCGGACCCGGACCGGCTGCTCAAGGAATGTGCGGCCCTGCTCAAGCCGGACGGCTTGCTGCTGGCGGCAATTCCCAACGTGGCGAATATTTCCGTGCGATGTTCCCTGCTGTTCGGGCAGTTCCCGTATGCCGCCCGCGGAATACTCGATCGCCGTCACCTGAGGTTTTTCACCCGGCAGACGGCGCGGCAACTGCTCGAAACGTGCGGATTTGCGCGGGTCGCTGAGAAGCCGACCGTCATTCCGATTGAATTAGCCGCGGGGCTCCCGGCACGGAATTGGGCGATGCGGGCGCTGAATCGGGTTTTATCGGTCTTCACGGTCCTCTCCCCCTCTGTCTTTGCCTATGAGTTTGTTTTTATCGCGCGGGCAGTTCGGTCCCAGGACGGCAGAGACCGATATTCCTCGTCTGTGACTTAATTTTATTGGATTTTCCACCGGTGCGGTTGCTACAGTACTGGCAAAGGGAGGCCGGCGGAGTGATAGCGATTCAGTCTTGTGCAACCAGGTCGGGACGGCGGGGCCCAAGCGGGGTTTCCGAAGTTCATGCGCGTCGGGGCCTTTCACTGGAGCACCACGTCGGAAGCTCCAATCGGCCTGAAACTAGTTGAGTGCCACAGTCACATGCGTTGCCCCGAGTGCAAAAGCATCAATTTCGTCCGCGCGCACCCAGTCTGGTGGGAAGTCCCGCTGTTGCTGCTCCTCTCGCGCCCTTTTCGTTGCGAGGGGTGCCTGGGGCGAATGTACGGCTTCGTCTGGGAACGCAGCCGGCCTCGTGAAAACACCGCCAAGAAAAAGCATTCCAAACCAGTCGGCCCGCCGCCGGAGCCAACGCCTCCGAAGTAAAACTCCCGCGTCGCTGCCGCTGCCTCTATAATGCCGCGATGCTCTTTCAGATCGTGCAGATCGTTTACTGGCTGGCGCTTTCCACCTGGTTTGGCGGGGTACTTTTTGTCGCGATGTCGGCCCCGGTCATCTTCCGAATCATCAGGCAGAACTCGCCGATTCTCCCCACCGTGCTCAGCGTCAACCTGGAAAACCAGCACGGCACGCTGCTGGCCGGCTCGATTGTCGCGGAACTGCTGGCCATGCTCCTGCGCACCGAGCTGGTATGTGCCGCCGCCCTGTTCATCAGCATGATCGGCCAGTGGTTTGTCGCGGATCGAAACCAACTCGGCTCGCTGGTGCGTTCGGCACTGTTTCTCGGCGCCACGGGGCTGGTCGTCTATGACTGGCGGTTTCTAGGGCCGCGCATCCGCAAGTATCGCGAAGAGTACATCGAACACGCCGATGAGCCCGAATTGGCAAACGCGGCGCGCGAACAATTTGACCGCTACCATCGCGAGAGCGTCACGATTCTCTCGATCCTGCTGTTCCTTCTGCTCGGGATGGTGCTGTTCAGCGCCGACATCGCCCCGGGCGTCCCGCATGGCCTGACGCTCATCTTCCAACAGCCCCAGGCGAAGTAGCTGACATCCCGATGCCCAAGCCGTTGCCCGCAAAAGTCCGCAAGCGCCTCGAGCGCGTCAGCAGGATTCTCCCCATTCTGAAGCGCACCTACCCAAAGGCACAATGCCGGCTCGATCATCGCTCGCCGCTGGAGCTGCTGGTCGCAACGATCCTTTCGGCACAATGCACTGACGATCGCGTCAACATTGTCACCAGCCGCCTCTTCTCAAAATACACAAAGGCTTCCGATTACGCCCAAATCCCGCAGGAGACGCTCGAGCGGGAAATCCAGTCGGCCGGCTTCTTCCGCAACAAAGCCAAAGCCATCCGCGGCATGGCCGCCGCCCTCGTCGAACAACACAACGGCCAAGTCCCTCAAACCATCGAACAACTCACCGCCCTCCCCGGCGTCGGCCGAAAAACCGCCAACGTCGTTCTCGGCAATGCCTTCAACAAAAACATCGGCATCGTCGTCGACACCCACGTCACGCGCGTCTCCAATCGCCTCGGACTCACCGATCATCCCACCGACGCCGTCAAGATCGAGCAGGATCTGATCCCGCTGGTCCCACAGGAAGACTGGGCGCTGTGGGCGCATCTGCTGATTTTCCACGGCAGAGCGATCTGTGTCGCACGGAATCCGAAATGCACTGAATGTCCGATTCTGGAATATTGTCCGTATGGGAAGAAGGGGGGAAGGCACGAAGGCACGAAGGCATCCGCCGCGGCGGATAAACTGCGGCACGAAGGGTGAGGAAGGGGATGTAAGCGGAAGGCACGGAGGCATCCGCCGCGGCGGATAAACTGCGGCACGTAGGGTGAGGAAGGGGAATTGATAAAACAATGATCCGCCGCGAAGCGTCCTCCCCTTCGTGCCTTTGTCCCTTCGTCCCTCCGTCCCTCCGTCCCTTTCCCTCTCCCCTGTTGACGCCCTCCCCATTTTGAAAACAATCTCGGCCATGGCACATGTGATCGAGCATGCGGCGCTCAAGCCGTTGAAGGAGAAGTTCCCGGCGACCAAATTCATGGTCGGCGAGTTTCGCCAAATGGTGACCGTCGTCGTTCCGCGCGAAGATCTGCGCCCGTCGCCACCTACCTTCGCGATGATTGGGCATTGCGCTACGAAATGCTCGCCGAGATGAACGGGGTCGATTATCTGAACTATCCCGGGGCCACCCATCGATTCGGCGTCAACTACGGACTCACGTCGATTTCCCGAAACGATCGACTGTGGCTCAAGGTCTTCTTCGACCCCGAGCACACGACCGCTCCCGGCACCGCGCCCCGCGATGAAAAGGTCGTGGCCGAAGGAGATCCCGGGCTGAAGGTCGACAGCCTGACCCCTGTCTGGGCCGGAGCCGAATGGCTCGAACGCGAGATCTACGACATGCTCGGCATCATCTTCCTGGGTCATCCGGACCTTCGCCGCATCCTCACGTGGAACGGCTTCGGCTCGTATCCGCACCGCAAGGACTACCCGCTTCGCGGCGTGGGCGAACGCGAACGCTATCAGATCATCACGCGCGAGGGAGCGTGACGGTAAAACCAGAATTCCGAAACCAGAAATCAGAATGAAACAATGAAACCCGAATGTCCAATGACCGAATGAGAGGACCGGGACGAAGCCAACTCCGCCACATGGGCTTTCACGCAAATTAGCCAAACGATGCGGCGCACGCGTGGCGTATCATTCGGTCATTCGGAATTCTGGTCCGCCACGGCGGATCTTCGATTTGATTCTGGCTTCTGGTTTCGTCATTCGGAATTTAGTGCCTGCCAATGTCCGAGTCGATCTCCCAACGCCGCTATCTCATCCCTTTCAAGGCGCCGCGCCTTCCGCAGCGATTCACGGACGTGCTCGTGATCGGCGGCGGCGTGGCGGGATTGCGGGCGGCCATCGCGGCGTCGGATGAAGGGGCCGACGTATTGGTCCTCACCAAGGACACGATCGACGAATCCAATACCTGGTACGCGCAGGGCGGCATCGCCGCGGTGCTCCAGCCGGCGGACAGCTACGCGTCCCACGTGCAGGACACGGAACTGGGCGGCGCGGGCTTGTGCGATCACTCGGCGGTCAACGTCGTGATCAAGGAAGGCCCCGACCGCGTTCTCGAACTGCTCGAATGGGGCGCGAACTTCGACAAGGATTCGTCCAAAGCCCATGGACTGGCGTTCACCCGCGAAGGGGGGCATTCGTTTGCCCGGATTCTTCATGCCTACGGCGACGCGACGGGCATGGAGCTTGCCAACACGCTGATTCGCACCGCCCGCGGCCGCGAGGCGATCCGCATCTCAGAGAACAGTTTTGTCATCGACCTGCTGACCGACGACAACCGCTGCGTCGGCGTTCTCGCGCTGATCGGCGGCCAGGTCAGTGTCATCTGGGCCAAGCGCACGATTCTCGCCAGCGGCGGGGCGGGGCAGCTTTATCGCGAGTCGACCAATCCCAAAATCGCCACCGCCGACGGGCACGCGATGGCCTATCGCGCCGGCGCGACGCTGCAGGACATGGAGATGGTGCAGTTCCATCCGACGACGCTTTACGTCGCCGGCGCCAGCCGGGCGCTGATCACCGAAGCGATCCGTGGCGAAGGAGCGTACCTGGTCGATCGCGATGGGAAGCGGTTCATGCCCGACTATCACCCCATGGCCGAATTGGCGCCGCGCGATGTCGTCAGCCGGGCGATCGTCGAGCAGATCCGCAACACGCATTTCACGCACGTCTTCCTCGACGCCAGGCATCTGCCCGCGCAGGAATTCCGCGAGCGTTTCCCGCAGCTCGCCAAGCTCCTGGCCGAATTCGACATCGACAGCGCCAAGGATCTGATCCCGACGCATCCCGCCGCGCACTACATGATCGGCGGCGTCGACGCCGATCTGCAGGGCCGGTCGAGCCTCGCGAATCTCTACGCGGTCGGCGAGGCCGGCTGCTCCGGCCTGCACGGCGCCAACCGGCTCGGGAGCAACTCCCTGCTGGAAGGGCTCGCCTTTGGCGCTCGCGCCGGCGCCGACGCCGCCCGCGCGGCAGCGGACGAGGCGCCGCGCTTTCCCCTGTCTTTGGAGCATCGCATTCCGCGATCGACCAAAACAGAGCTCGACATCACCGACGTGAAGAGCAGCCTGCGCAGCGTCATGTGGCGTAACGCCGCCATCGAGCGCAGCGGTCCGCGTCTGGAAGAAACCCAGGAGATCATTTCCTTCTGGAGCCGGTATGTCATGGACAAGACCTTCGACGCCGCCCGCGGCCTCGCCGGGGCGACCGCCGGCTGGGAATTGCAGAACATGCTGACGGTCTGTGCCCTGATCACGTCCGCCGCGCTGGATCGCACCGAGTCCCGCGGCGCACATTACCGCGTCGATTACCCCAAACGCGACGACGCCCACTGGCGTCTGCATCTGCTCTGGAGACACGGCATGCAGACGCCGATTCCCGAGCCGATCGAGGCGTAACGACACCGCGCTGCAAAGGTCAGCATCTTTCGCAACGGACGGCCACGCCGGGCGAGAGAAAACTCTCTGCGCCCACCGTCCGGCCTAAGAAATCGAAACCGTGGAAGAAAGTGTGATAAGCGATGGGTGATCGATGTTCTTTTTTGTCGATCCGCACGTGCGGCGCGCCGCTTGCATTCGGTGGCGGCATCTGAGGCTTTCGGACTTTACGACGGGGTTCAACATGGCATCCAGAAGCGATATCGAACGTGGGGTATTGGAACGGTCCGAGCGGACGACCACCAACTTCCCAGCACCCGATGCATCCCCGGCTCATTTAGCAGTGGAGGCCGACGCCGGCGGTGTTGCGGGGACGCAGGAGACGTATGTCTCACTCAAGCTGAAGCAACTGGCACAGGCAGCACGCGACTTGACGGCGTATGACTACGCCCGCTGATACCGGCTCAGGATTTCGCTTAGTCGTATTTGACGCGCCCAAGAAATCTTCGCCCACCCCTGGTACTCCGGGGGAGGGTCGGGGTGGGGGCTGTGCGGTACGCAAGCGCTCCATCGTGTCTCCACGCCTTTCCCCAATCGAGCCCCCACTCAGGGCACAAATGTCCAAGGCCCAATGGCCAACAAAGCCCCAAGGTCCAAGGCCCAAGGCTGGTTCTCGCATTGGTCATTGCGATTATTGCGATTTGGGATTTTGTTGGCCATTGGGCCTTGGACATTTCTTGGTCTCTCACATCTCTTTTCGGAGCGTTACTCCGGGAGGGAAAAGAGAGTCCGCCGAAAGTGTCATGGAACCGACGTTCGCCGACGTTCGGGGCTGAAACATGGATTCGTACCCGAGAGGCGGATAGGTCGTTATATTGGGACAGTCACTGGAGAGATCTGATTTTCGTTTCCGGCGGAGGAGTCATCACATGAAGTGTCTCATTGCAATTTGCATCGCATTGTCGCTGCTTCTGTGGGCGGGCGTGTCGTACGGCGCAGACGTGCCGGGGGTGAAGATCTCGACCGTGGATGACAGTCATCTGCACGTCGAAATCAATGGCGCCCCCTTCACGGATTATTGGTTTGGGACGCGCGGCGACCGGCCTTATGTGCGGCCGTTTTTTCTGCCGATTCTGGCGTCTGACGGGACGCCGGTTACGTCGGATCAATACAACGTTCCCAAGGGGGACCACCCGCATCATCAGTCGATGTGGGTTGCGCACGAGGACGTGAACGGCGTCAATCATTGGCTGATCACGGGGAAGCCGGCGGCCAAGCAGGAGCACCTGCGGTTTGAGAAGGTCGATGCCGACGGGTTTGTCGAGGATTTGCAGTGGGACGATCAGCAGGGGGCGGCGATGCTGAACGAAACGCGGACGGTGCGTTTTTCGTCGTATCCGGACGGAACGCGGGCGATCGATCTGACGGTCGCGCTGTCGCCGGCGAAGGACGCCGTCACGCTGGCCGACGCCAAGGACGCGGGGCTCTGCGCGGTGAGGCTGATCAAGGCGCTTTCGGACACGGCGACGATCACCAATTCCGTCGGTCAAACGGGGGAGAAAGCGTGCTGGGGGAAGCCGGCCGACTGGTGCGATGAATCCGGCACGATCGATGGCAAGCCGTATGGGATTGCCATCCTCGACGCGCCGAGCAATCCGCGGCACCCGTCCCGCTGGCACGTCCGCCAGTATGGATTGCTGGCGGCTAATCCTTTTGGTCTGCATGAATTCGATCCGAAGCAATTTCCCAAGGGGGCCGGTGATTTGAAGATCGAGCCGGGCCAGACGGTAACGTTTCGGTATCGGGTGCTGATTCACGCCGGCGACGTGGGCACGGCGAAAATCGCGGAGAAATACAGGCAGTTCGCGGGGCAGTGAGCTGATCCCGCGCGTCCGCCCGTGCGGACTGCGCAGCAGCTGAATGAAACCTGCGCGAGTACGGGCACGCGCGAGATTGCGCTGGCCCTGGGGCGGCCCTCTCTGTTCTACCGGTTCACTTGGCGCCGATTTCGTCCCCCCATTTCCAGCGCCAACTGGACTCCGCGTAAAATGAGATATTGCTTGGCTCGCTCAATTGCGGGGTCGTTTTGGCTCTGCAATGGGATCTGCAGGCCGGCTCCTGCTTCGCGGTTCAGATGGACCACGCCGAAAATTCTAGCACAAATGTGATTCTGCCTCCGGCAGAACGGATATCCACACGGATGCCGGTTGCAAGTGAACCGTCTTGGATCCGGCGGAGCGACAGCGATCTGCTCCGGGACTTCGCTGACAGCCGGGAGGAAGCGGCCTTTGCTGAAATTGTGGACCGCCACGGAGGAATGGTGGTTGGCGTCTGCCGGAGCGTTCTTGGAAATTCCTCCGACGCCGAGGATGCGGCCCAGGCGGTGTTTCTGACGCTGGCGCAAGGCGGGCGAAGGGCGCGGCCGGCAGTCGCTGGCGGGGTGGTTGCACCGGGTGGCGTGGTATGTGTCGCGACGGGCCGTCGAAGCCCGGGGCATCCGCCGTCGCCACGAGACCGAGGCCGCGCGCATGCGGACGGAATCGTCGATGACAGACTCCAGCGCCTTATCGCTTGAACAGTTGCACGCGGGGTTGGCCGAGCTTCCCGAGAAGTATCGCGTCGCGCTGCTGCTGCATCACGTGGAAGGGCGTTCGCAGGAGGAGACCGCTGCTTTGCTCGGATGCGGCGTGAGCGCGGTGGCGATGCGCCTCAACCGCGGCCGCAAGATGCTGCGAAACCGCCTGAGTCGCAACGGAACGGCTTCGACTGCCAGGGCGCTGGAGGCGGCGTCCGCGGCCGAGCCTGCTGCGGGCCATGCGGCGCCGACGTTTATCGCCGCGACCACGAAGGTAGCGGTGGCGGCCGTCACTGGAAAGCTGTCGGCCGGATCGACCGTTCCGGTATTCGCATGGGCGCTTTCACAACGTGCGATGAACATGCTCTTCTGGGCGAAGGTCAAAACCGCGGCGACGATTCTCACCGTGATGATCCTGATGGGCGGCGGCGCGGGCGTCTATAAAGTCATTGCCGAGCCGGCGAAACCGGTCGCACCCGCCCCCGGCTCGCGGAATTTGGCCGATGCTGGGAAAATTGTGGGCACGATCACGGAAGTTGCTGAGGGGACGCTGACGCTTGCGGTTTCGGGTGGCGCCAGCCCCGCGATCATCAAACTCGACAATTCCACGGTGGTGAAGGTGAACGGGAAGGTGGCGACGGCCGCTGATTTGAAGGTTGGCATGCGGGCCATTGCGTTGGTCGTCCAAGGCAAACCAGCCAGCGAAATCAGGTCGTATCTTCCGAAGGTGCCGGAAACGCGTCCGGCGGAGCAGAAGAACGAGAGAAAGAACGTGCACGGGACGATTACCGCGGTTGACGCCACGTCGATGACGCTGCAGTTCAGCGGGAAATCGGCGACCGTCACATTCGACGACGCGACGGTGTTCAAGGTTGGCGGGAAGGTGATGACGGTTTCGGATCTTTCGGCGGGAATGCATGCGATCGCGTTTCTGGCATCGGATCGGCCCGCTGTGGCAACCGAAGTCCGAGCGTATCACCCGCCGGCGGGGGAATCGCATCAATAGGAAAAGAACCACAATGATCAGCACAAATCGAGCAAGATTGGACCGCCGTGGGCGGGCGCTTCGCAGGGCGATGGCCGAAACGCTTGAGGGGCGCGTCCTGCTCAGCACTTCGGTCGGACTGTCGGCGCCGGTGAGCTATAACACGGGGACAACGGCAGACGGCTTCATCCCCAACGCTGAACCGATCGGCGTTGTGTCAGCGAACATCGACGGCGACACCAAGCTTGATCTGATTGTTGCGCATCGGGCCGACAACTCGGTCTATTTCCTCAAGGGCAACGGGGACGGCACGTTCCAGCCAGCCGTGCAGATTCCCGTCGGCCAGGCGTTTCAGGGCGATGTCTTTGTCGATGACTTCAATCACGACGGGAAGCCGGACCTGCTGCTGATCAGCTCCAACCTCGATCAGCCGCTCGTCATGCTGGGCAATGGCAACGGCACATTCCAAACCGCCATCGCTTCATCCTCGTTTGCCTACTCGGGTTATTATCCGCGCGGATGGACGGTGGGCGACTTCAACGGGGATGGCAAACTCGACATCGCATGCACGCTTCCCAGCGAAACGAGCAATACCGGCCGTTACGAAGTGCTGCTTGGGAATGGTAATGGCACCTTTCAGACCGCCATCGTCGGCCCGGCCGTGCTGGGATATTCCCGATGGGTGACCACTGGCGACTTCAATCACGACGGCAAGCTCGACCTGGCCATTGCGGACGGGCAGGGCACCAGCGGCAACACCGCAAACGTGGAACTCACTATTTTGCAGGGCAACGGCGACGGCACGTTCACGCTCGGCGGTCATTACGCCAGTCCGCAGTTTCCCGACGGGACGGACACCGCCGCGGTGTCAAATCCCGAAGATGTGGTGGTTGCGGACGTGAACAACGATAACAAGCTCGACGTCATTGAATCGGATTACGACAACACCATCAACGTGTTTCTGGGCAACGGCGACGGCACGTTCCAGCCGGCCAAGAGCTTCGACCCCGGCAACTACCCCCGCGATGTCATTCCCGTCGACATCAACCACGATGGAAAAGTCGATCTGGTAGTGACCAACGTTGGCATCAACACCGGGGGGGCGTCCAGGCCACGGATGGCGATGAGCCAGGCTCACTGGCGGTGCTGCTGGGCAACGGGGATGGCACTTTCCAGGCTCCCATCACCTACAGCCCGTCGGTCTATCCGGGCTGGACGGCCGCGGGCGATTTCAATAACGACGGGTATCAGGATCTTGCCACGACGCAGGTGCTGGACGGCCACAGCGTCAAGGTCATGCTCAACGAGCCGACGAGCACCAATCAACCGCCCGTCTACGTCAATCCTCCCAGCGCATCTCCGCTGACGGTCACGAACAACACCACTACGCTCAGCGCGCTGGCCAGCGACGACGGCGGCGAACCGAACCTGACGTATACATGGGCGACAGTCGGCTCGATTCCCGGTCCGGTCACGTACAGCGTAAATGGAACTAACGCGTCCAAGAACACAGTTGCAACCTTCACTACGCCTGGCACCTATCTGTTTCAATGTGCGGCGACGGATGCGCAGGGTTTGTCCATCAGGGACCTTGTCACGGTGACGGTGAATGCGGCAACGACCACGCTGGCCGCGCCCGTGGCGATCGGGCCGGGAACCACGTCGAGCCCCATTCCGACGCTGACGACGAACACACCAACTTTCACATGGAATGGGGTTTCCGGCGTTACGGGATATCAAATCAACCTTCACAACAGCACGGCGAACACGACGACTTCCTATCAGGTCGGAGCCAGCGTCACCAGCTACACGCTGGCCGCAGGCGTGCTCGTTGCGGGGGATACCTACGCGTGGAACGTTCGCGGGCTCAATGGAACGCAGAGCGGACCGCCGAGTGCCAATCTCTCTTTTCAGGCTGAGCCCGCCGCGACTTCGCTGCCGGTCGTCACAGGCGTCGCGCCGTCGAGCGGCCCGACCACCGGTGGAACGGTCGTCACCATCACTGGAACAAACTTTACGGGAGCATCGAGCGTTACGTTTGGGACGGTGTACGCCGCGTCGTTCACCGTGAACTCCTCTACCTCCATCACGGCCACGACGCCCGCGGAATCGGCCGGGAACGTGGATGTGCATGTCGTCACCGCCGCCGGCCTATCCGCCGGCTCAACTGCCGACAAGTTTACGTTTGCTTCCGCGGCTCTGTCGGCGCCGACCGCAGTCTCAGTGGGAACCGCCGCGCAGCCGGGGCCGGTGCTCTCTACAGCACCGGTATTACAATGGAGCAGCGTCGCTTCTGTGACGGGGTATCAGATCAGTCTTACCGATCTCACGCTCAACAAAGTTTCCACCTTCAGCGTCGGCGCCTCGGTCAACAGCTATACGATCGGCACCGACGTGATGGCGGCGGGCGACAAGTTCGTCTGGAACGTGCATGGCGTGAACGGATCGGTGAGCGGACCGTCGAGCAACTCGCTCTACTTCCAGACCCCGTCGCGCACGTCTCTCCCGGTGCCGGTCGTCATCGGCCCGGGCAGCACGACATCGCCCGGATCGTCGCTGACCACATTAACGCCGACGTTCACCTGGCACGCCGTCACGGGGACCATCAATGGATATCAGCTTCACCTGTATGATTCGACGGCGGCGAAATATCTCAGCTACGACATCAGTCCCACTGCCACCAGTTTCACACTTCCTGCGGGCGCGATCTCTGCCGGAGATCAATTCGTGTGGAACCTGCGCGTGATCAGCGGCGGTGTGACCGGGCCGGAAAGCGCCTACCTCTATTTTCACACGGTTGCGGCAACCGCTTCGCCCTCCGTCAGCTCGGTCACTCCCAGCAGCGGCTCCACCGCCGGGGGAACGGTCGTGACGATTTCCGGATCAAACTTCACGGGAGTTTCGACAGTGAGGTTCGGCACCGTGAACGCGACTTCGTTCAAGATCAATTCCGCGACGTCTATCACCGCCACGGCGCCAGCCGAAGGCGCAGGAACCGTGGATATCCTCGTCAGCGGCTCCGGCGGTGCTTCGACCGCTGCAACAACTGACCGATTTACATTCGTCGCGCCGGTCACGCTGCCGGCTCCGGTCATCACCTCTCCGCAAGGGCCGACCTCGCCGGGATCCGTGGTGACCAGTCTCACGCCGACCTTTACGTGGAACGCGGTGGCGGGCGTCAGTGGCTACCAGATCAACATCTACGATGAAACGCTGAAGAAAACGGTCAGTTATCAGATCAGCGGCGCGGCCGCGACCAGCTTCACGATTCCCTCGTCCGCCCCGTTAACGGCCGGCGACACCTTCATATGGAATGTTCGAGTGTTGAGCAACGGGCAGTCTGGGACGCCCAGCGCCTACTGGTATTTTCAAACACCAGCGGGAGGCGCGACATCCTCGGCGGTTTCCGCAACCTCGGAAGCCGCTTCGACATCTGCTACTTCCCAAATCACGGCGACGCCCGTCGCCACGGTGAGCGGACCGGCTGTTTCCAGCGCCCTTACGACAACTCTCAGTGGCAAGCTGCCCGCGGCCGCCATTACCGCGCCTGCCATCAATGTTCATCAAACGATTACGCTCGACAACACCACCGGCAGCGCCATTCATGGAGCGGCCCACGGAAAGCTCTATCTCTCGAGCGGCACGACTCTCGATTCCAATTCGATCCTCGTCGCGACGAGCAGCGCCGCGATCAGGCTCAAACCCGGCAAGCATGCATCGTTTCGCGTGAAACTCAGGAAACTCCCCGCAAATGTTCCAAACGGGGTCTACCATCTCGTGATGCAGATAACGGATCCCACCGGCGCGACCAGCCAGGCTGCATCGGCGGGAACCCTCACTGTCGCGCGGACGTGAGGGCTCAAATACTGCGCCTGGGGTAGTTCGATTTCGAGGCGTCCTCGTCCAAGTGCGACGGCTCAGTGTACCGTAGCCGCGGATGTACATCCGCGGCTGCGAGCACCTCCCGTGATCGTTATTGGCGCGAGGGATAACTGACTAATGAGATTGCGCCAGTCTGCGATCGTGCGCGTAAAAAAGCGGCTGCCCTTGGGGGGCAGCCGCTATAGATGAATCGGGAAGCGAGAGTCGCCCCGGCCGCGGCGTTTTAGTAATGTTCTCTTTGGCGCGGCGCAGGACCCGGACGGGCGGCCGCCCGGATGGGGCGGCCTGCGGGCTGGCCATGATTCACGGCAAATTCAGAACGTTGGCGAGCCTCCATTTGCCGGCCGTATTGGCGGTTCTGTTCGACGTTGACGTACCGGCGTTCGCGGATGTTCACGGTGACATAGCGGTGGATGAAAACATCGTGCTCATAGCGGTATCCGCCATACCAGTAATATCCGCCGTAGAAATAGCAGCCAGGGGGATAGCCCGGGTCGTAGACATACACCCGCTCCACTGGCGCAGGTTCGACCTCAATCACTTCCACGCCCGGCCCTTCAAAGACTGGCCCGCCCACGACCACTTCCTCCTGCGGCGGCGGCGGGGGCGGCGCCGGATAGGGCTCGTACGTTCGAACAATGCATCCTGTCGAAAGGACGCCAGCAGCAGCGAGAATGATGAATTTATGGGTCGGGCGCATTTTCAGAGTCTCCCTTGAACGAGTCAGCCCACCATTCATCGTTCGATTGCCGTCGCCGCTTGAGAAGAAGAGTCCGACGATCTGTTGCGGCGGGGACTGTCACCGAGGGCATCAATACCAGCCCGCAACAAAGTCCTATAAGTTGGAGATTGGAGCTATGGAAAATCCAGCGGACATTGCGATACGAGAGGCCGGAGCGAAGTTGAAGGAGATTCTTGCCTCCATCCAGTTGACGGCTGACGAGAAGGAGTTCGTCAAAGCCGCGGCGCGGCGTGTTGTCGAACTTCAGTGGGAGCTATTGGCGGCCGTTCCCGAGGCGCGAAGGGTTGAGATGCGCGGGATCGTGCTGGCGGTCGCACTCGCCATGCTGATCGGGCCTCACGACACATGTAAAAAAGGGCGCCGACGTGTATACGTCGGAATGATGGGGCCGGCGCCCCGAGGTGTTCCTCGGAGCGCCGACCCGCAACCTTGCGGCCCCAATATCAAGTCAGCGCCGACCACGGTGCGCGGTATTCGCGCCGCAGCAGCTTTTCGGCCTGGGGGGCGTTGGGGAATTTCATGCGGGGGCCGTCCCAATCCAGCTTGGTGCCCATGCTCTTGATCGCGACATTGCCGAGCAGGATGAATTCCGTGAGCATGCCGGCGTAGTCGAAGTTGCTCAGGGCGGGCGCGCCGCCCTTGATGGCGGCGATCCATTCCATCTTCTGCCCTTCGTCGTCTCCCTTCGGATTGCGCGGCAGGGTTTCCGCCGGGGCTTTGTAATCGCGGAATTTCTCCACGGGCAGAAGGTGCCAGGCACCGCCATAATCGTGCGGGGAATAGAGAATTCCCTTGTCGCCGACAATGATCGATCCGCTGTCGTTGAGCTTTGGCTTCTTCTCGACTTCGGGTGTGGCCGATCCGTTTTTTCTCTTCTTCTCATCGTGCGGAATTTTGGCGAACTCGCTGAGAACCGTCGCTACCAAGTCCTCGGGAGGATGAACCAGAACGTTATCCTTGCGTCCCTCGTACCAGTTCACTTTCACCGGCGGCATCCCTTCCCGCGCGGGGAACTGGTATCGCACCCGCGCCCAGGACGGGCAAGTCTCGGGGTTCAAATCCCCGGCTTCTCCTTCAACGGACGAGGGATAGCCGAGCTTGAGCGCCATGAACGGAAGGTTCGCGGTATGGCAACCCATGTCGCCCAGCGCGCCGCAGCCGAAATCCCAGAAACCGCGCCATTTGAAGGGATGATAGGCGGAGCTGTACGGCCGCTCGGCGCGGTCCCGAGCCATTCGTCCCAATGAAGATACGGGGGGGTGGGTTGTGCGGGCGGCCGCTCCATAATCTTGGGCGCCTGCGGCCAGATCGGCCGGTTGGTCCAGACGTGAACCTCTGTCACCGCCCCCAGCATTCCAGCGCGGATCAGTTCGACGCCCTCGCGAAATTTGGGGCTCGCGGTTCCCTGGTTGCCCATCTGCGAGGCGATCTTTGCCTCCTTCGCGGCGAGCCGAAGCTGGCGAGCTTCCCAGACATCGTGCGCGACGGGCTTTTGCGTATACACGTGCTTGCCGAGTTTGATCGCCATCATCGTGGCGACGGCGTGCATGTGATCGGGAACCGTGATCGTCACGGCGTCGATGGTCTTGCCAAGCTCGTCAAACATCTTGCGAAAATCGTTGTATCTTCCCGCCTTTTCGAAGGCCTTGCCGACGCCCTTCACATCCTGGGCGATCTTGGCGTCGAGCCGTTTGTCGTCCACGTCACAGACCGCCACCACGTTCGCATGCCGTGCGACCTGCTCGGAATCGCTGTCTCCCTTCCCGCCGATGCCGATGCAGGCGACGTTCAGCCGATCATTGGCCGCCTGCTCCTGCAGCGCAAGAACCCGCGGCCCGTTTGCGATCCAATAACCCGCTCCGGCGGCCAAGGCCGAGTGTTTGAGGAATTCACGCCGAGTTGCAGCGTTGCGCGAATTGGTGCGATGAGTGCGTTGACGATTCATAATTTCCTCCGAAATACCGCCGGCGTTGTGATGCCATCCCGTGCTGGGAATGGTCCATCAGATAGAGAATACGCTTTGATCAGGGAATTGTTGGAAAACTTTGCGTTGGACGCACATGGCCCGAAACGCGACAGGCAAGCCCCGACGGACGACAATTACGTCGCCTTGACTGGTTCCCCGGCGATTCCCATCGCCAGCCCATCGTACCCTATTGTGGCGGAAGAGCGTGGATGCGATCAACAAAGAAAAGTACCGCACGGGAGTGCGGACTTTTCTGCAGAGCACTAAATGCCGACGGATGGCAATCCGTCGGCTTTCATGCCCCTCGCGGCGGCTTGAAGAAATCGACGCTTCTTGCCATTTCGCGGTCGAAGCGGACCGCCATGGCCATGCGATCATTTTTCGGCAGGGCGTAATACCAAGTCTGCGCCTGCCAGAAGCTCGGTTCCGCGGCGTCAGAAGAATCACTGACGACCGCGGTGCGCGGCGGGCCGAAGACGGCGAGGATGGTGCACTTGGGGCTGCCGATGATCGCGTCGGCGAGCATCGGCAGCGACTCGCGCTTTGAGGGGCTCTGGTGGAACGTGAGCGGGCGGCGCTCCGGATACAGCCGGCTCATCAGCTTGCGGAAGAACGGCGTGCGTGCCAGGAGCATGGAGGTGACCATCCCGGCCAGGGTGGCGGCCGTCCAAAGGGCCAACTGATTGAAGTCGCTGAATCCCGCCGCGAAATCCGCCGGCCCCTCCGCCGGCTTTCGGCTTGGTCGCCCCCGCGATTTTCGGGCAAATGCATCACTCATCGGGTTTCACAGGGATTATCGGTCGATGGACGGTTGTGGCTTCAAGTTAAAGGGCATGGGAAGGCACGGAGGGTGGGGGAAGGCACGGAGGCACGAAGCGTGGGGGAAGGCACGAAGGCACGGAGGCACGGAGGCACGAAGGGTGGGGGAAGGCACGAAGGCACGGAGGCACGGAGGCACGAAGGGGAGGAAGGGGATTTTTGTTGGGAACCTTGGACGCTCATCTTCACTCCGGGCTTCGCGCCATAGCGGCTCTTCGATTTGCTCGTGTTATCGATCTACCCTCTGTCGCGAAGCGTCCTCCCCTTCGTGCCTTCGTGCCTTCGTGCCTTCGTGCCTATCCCTGCGTGCCTCCGTGCCTTCCCCCTCCGTGCCTTGTCTTTCGACTGTCTTCCGACTCCTTGCTCCTGACTCCTTGCACGCTATACTCCGCGCGTCGAATGGATGGACCGGAACGATCCCTCACGGAACGGAGCCGATCGCATGGATGCGAAGCACTCCCTCGGGGAACCGCGGGTACTCATTTCCCGCGCTGCACTCATACATAACGCCAAGGTGATTCGCCGATCGCTGGGCGAACGCGTGCGCGTCTGCGCGATCATCAAGGCAGACGCCTACGGGCACGATGCCAACATTGTCGCGGACACGCTCTGCAACTTCGGGACGGAACGCTCGGCGCGCCCCGCCATTGATGCGATCGCGGTTGCCAGCATCGATGAAGCCTGCCGGCTTCCCGAGGACCTTGCGGCGACGATCTTCATCTTCCGGCCGATTGAGAACGTGTTCATCGGGCGGCAGCGCCCGAAGCTGGAAATGGCGATTCGCAACGGCTGGGTGCTGACGGTCTCGACGCCCGCGGCCGCGGACGATGTGGCGCGAGTGGCGCTGGCGTGTGAGAAGCGAGCCGAGGTGCAGGTGATGATCGACACCGGCATGACGCGCTGCGGGGTGGGCATCGACGGGCTTCACGAACTGCTGCATCGAATCGAGTCGCGCCCTTCGCTCAGGCTGGCCGCATTGGGCACGCATTTCGCCAACGCGGAGCGCGCCGACGATCCCTTCAATCAGGAGCAATTGAATCGCTTTCGTCACGCGACCGACGACATCGCCGCCGCGATGCCCGGGCGATTTTTGCGCCACGCGGCCAACACGGCAGCCATCTTTTTCTCGACCGATTCACACCTGGACATGGTTCGTCCGGGCCTGGCGCTGTATGGGATCGATCCCACGTCGCGGCCGTCGCTGAACCGGCCGCTTCGCCCGGTGATGAAGTGGACCGCGCCGCTGATCTCGGTGCGGTCGATCCCCAAACATACTGGCGTCGGCTACGGCCAAAGCTGGATCGCCCCGCGCGACACCCGCATCGGCCTGATCCCGGTTGGCTACGCCGACGGCTACCCGCGCCGCTTCGGCGGCGAAGCGGTAGTGCTGATCAATGGACGGGCGATTTCGGTCGTCGGGCGCGTCAGCATGGACATGATGACTGTCGATCTGGGCGATTGGCCCGCACGCGTTGGCGACGAAGTGACGCTGCTGGACGATGATCCGCTGTCGGCGGCCAGCGTCTATCAGCTTGCCGAGTGGGAGCAGACGATCCCGTACGAGATATTCTGCCGGATCGGGCCGCGGATACCGCGGATTGCGGTTGACGCGGAGACGAGCGCGGAACGAACGGCGGCAGCGCCGTATCAACGGTAGGCGTTCGCGCACGGAAAAACATGATCAATCGCTGAGCTACTGATAGGGGACGCAATTTGTAGCACAGCCGTCTCGGCTGTGGCCGAAATCACAGCCGAGACGGCTGTGCGACGGGGGAATCCGCTTCGGGTTACTTGCGGCGCGGGGTTGGGCGGGGGTTCATCAGCCCGGTGGGCCAAGGCAAGTTCGCGATTTTCCCCCCACCTCGATCCTCCCCCCGGGTACGAGGGGAGGAGGCAGGAAGCCGGCCGGAAATCCAAGTCGCTCATCATCGCTGACGGTCGCCCAGAATGCGGAGCAGGAACAAGAACAGGTTGATGAAGTCGAGGTAGAGCATCAGTGCGCCGTTAACCGACATGCGGGCGGCGGCCGCTGCGTTCCCCTGCGTGGCGATCGCGATCTGGCGTAGGCGCTGGGTGTCGTAGGCGGTAAGACCAACAAACACGAAGACGCCGACGTAATTGATGATGGTGTTCAGCATCGTGTTGTGCCAGAAGATGCTGACGACTGAGGCGAGAACGACTCCAATCAGTCCCATGAACAGCAGACTGCCGAAGCCGGTCAGATCGCGCCGTGTTACGTGTCCGTACACGCTCATTGCGCCGAACATTCCTGCCGTGATGATGAAGGCGCTGGCCAGGACGGCATGGGCGTAGACCACGAAGATCACCGAGAGGGTCAGCCCGTTGAGCCCCGCGTAGAGCAGGAAGAGCGCGGTTGCCGCAGAGGCGGAGAGGCGCTGGACGGCCATGGCGACGGTGGCAACGAGAACCAATTCGGCAATCAGACAGATCCACATCAGCGGTCCGCCGATGAACATCCGCATGACGTCCGGCTGCGTCGAGATATACCAGGCCACCACGGCGGTGAGGGCCAAGCCGGCGGCCATCCACGCGTAGACGGCATTGAAGAATGTTGTGATGGCAGCGGAGCTTGCGCCCTGCGCTTCGTAAGCCATCGGGTACGGTCGATTTGAATTCGGATACATGGACATCTTGTGTTCCTTTCAACTGATCAAGCAATTCTAGGACAAACGATGCGGAAATTCTGCCCCGGCTATAGAAATCAGCGTGCCGCATACCAGGCGATGAAGTAGTTTGTCGGCCCCCACTTACAGAGAAATCGGTCCTGCTCCAGCCTCACGCCCGGCACGGCCAGCCACCGCTTGCGCTCGGCCTGATCCAGCACCACCCAACTTCCCGGCGGCACCGCCTGTGGCGTGAAATCCGGTTTGTAGAAGTGAAGCTGCACCCTGGCATAGTAAAACGCCTCCGGCTTTGACGTCACCGCTCCGCCAACGGCGACGACGCCATTTTCCCCGACGACGCGTTCCAGGATCGGCGCTACGCCGACTCCCGAGGTCGCAATGCGCGCCAGTTGTTCGTGAACGGAGAACGGAATGATCGCCAGCACCGCCAGCAGTGCCAGGCCCCACGCCCCGCGCCACGAAGACCGCAGCTGCCAGATCGTCCAGCCCGCGACGGCCAGGATCGCGATCAAGGTCACACCGAGCAGCGGCTTTCCCCATGCCGTCGGCCAGCCCATCTTCGTCAGCGCCGCCGATCCCGCGACGAACAAGATCGCGCTGATGGATGCGGCGGCTCCGAGCAATGCGCGCGATCGCACCCCGCTGCCTGCAGCAACGGCGACGGCGCCGGCCAGCGGGCAGAGCGGAATCAACGTGGGATACGCATAGCGGGGGTTGGTCATTGCGGTCAGCACACAGACCGCCCAGCTCAGCAGAACCGAGCCAACCAATGCCTTGGCGATCGTTCCGCGCGATCCAGTTAACCTGGCCCGAACCTCCGGATGGAAATAGAGCGGCAGTGCCAGCGACACCGGCAACGCGAAAAGCACCAACTGCGGCGGCAGCACCGCCAGCGACTGCGCCAGCGCCTTCAACGAACCGGCATGCACTTTCCGAGATCCTTCATTGACTCCCTTCCAATCAATCGGCAATCCACGCACGTGCAGCGCATGCCAGGCTGCAAGCACCCATAAGCCGAACAGGGCGATCGCAATCACCCACGGCAGCCAGAAACGCGCCGACGCGAAAAGGCCGAGACGTTGCCCGCGCCCGACAGCGATCAGCGCATACACCCAGACACCGAGAATGATCGGAAGTCCGCCAGGGCCCTTGGTCATGATTGTCGCGGCCAGCGCCAATCCGGTTGTCATCACCCACGCGGCGGCCTGATTGCGGTGCGGGCTTCCAGGCTGCTCCGCGCGCGGCAGGCTGGAAGCCTGCACCACCATTTCGCGGCGCGCGACAAACAGCTCGATCCCGCATAGCGCCGTCAGCGCCGCGGCCAGCGTGTTGGTCGCGTCAATATCGGCGACGTGCGCCTGCCCCCAGATCGTGATCAGCCCCACCGCGCAAAACCCGCTGATCCATCCCGCGACGCGGCCGAACCATCGCACCGCAAACCAGCAGGCCACGGCGCAAACCGCGGCCCCGTTAATTGCGGACGGCAACCGCCAGACAAACACATTGCCTCGGCGCGTGATCGTCTCCGACAGGGCAATGAGCCAATGGTGCAGTGGCGGTTTCGACAGCAGCGGCCGGCCGAACAGCATCGGCACCGACCACCACCCGGTCTGCACCATCGCGTGCGCCGGGAAGATGCGGTGCCCCTCCGTCCCGGCGATCGGCGAGATTCCCAGCCAGGGCAGATGCATCGCCAGCGCCAGCCAAAAGATGGCAGCTCCCAAGCGGGCTGCGCCGGGCTCTCCCGACCGCGAAGATGCCGGCGTCCGCAAATCGTCGGGCAATGTGGTTTGCGTGGCTGCTACGTGCATCGCCAGACATCCTACTCGCCGCCTCCTCTTCGACAACGGAAGTCCGTCGCTCTGAAGCGCGCGGGGTGTGGCGCTCGAAAGTGGCGATCGGCTCCGAGTAGGGCGGGATTCATCCCGCCGATTTGTTGGCCGGCTGAGAAAACGGCGGGATGAATCCCGCCCTACGATCGCAAAATCTGCAATCGCCACAAATAAAAGTTACACCCAGCGCGCGGACTCTTCAGAGGTACCCCGATCTGAATTTGTTGCAGAACCTCAATCCAGCGTCGCCATGTGGTATGAGTCATTCGCCCATCTCACGCAACGGATGTCAGACGCGCGGGTAGAAGACTGCACCAAGCAAGGCCGACACATCCGAGCCAAGGGTGAAGAGCAATGGTAAGACGACCCAAGAACAGCATCGCATGGCGGATCGCGTGGATGCTGCTCATCGCGCAGAGCGTCGCATATTCCGCGGAATCGCCGGCGACGCGGCCGGCGAAGCCACACGCATTTGAAAATGAAATCGCGGCGTTTGAAAGGGCGGATCGGAAGAAGATGCCGCCCGCGGACGCGACGCTTTTCATCGGCAGTTCGAGCATCCGCTTCTGGACGACGCTGGCCACGGATTTCCCCGAGTTTCCCACGATGAATCGTGGCTTTGGCGGTTCCCGCATCGCCGACAGCACCTTTTTCGCGGATCGAATCATCTTCCCGTACCACCCGCGCCGGATCGTCTTCTACGCGGGGGACAATGACCTGGCCGGCGGAATGTCGCCGGAGCAAGTGGAGACCGATTTCAAGGCTTTCGTTGAGAAGGTGCGTTCGCAGCTTCCAGAAGCGCCGATTTATTTCATCTCGATCAAACCGAGTTTGTTGCGGTGGAAGATCGTCGACAAGATTCGCCAAGCCAATCGCCTGATCGCGCAGGACGTTGCCGCCGATCCGTCGTTGCATTATGTCGACGTATTTACTCCGATGCTCGGACCGGACGGGAAGCCGCTCAAGAAGCTCTTCCGCCCCGACGGTCTGCATATGGTGCGAGCGGGGTACGAGCTTTGGGTTTCCTTACTGAAACCAATGCTCGATCATTAGAGCAGTCGGCCATCGCACGCTCACGCCGCTCCGCTCTTCTTTGGCGTGCCGCTGATGGTGATGCTGGAGGCGCTGATGGTGTTGCCGGTCTCTTTACCGACGACGCTGGCGGTTTGACCGATGGCGGTCTTGTCGATCGTTCCGCTGGCGGGGCCGGTGATGGTGGCGCCGCTGGTGTATTTCACGGTCACGATTCGGCTCTTCTTTTTGGCCTCCGAAACTGCCATCGTGAAGCTGTCGTTGCCGACGCCGGTGATCTTCCCCTTCACGGTCGTTGCGACTGCCGGGACGCCACGGCCTTCGCCGCGCTGGGCGGCGATCAGTTGCTGATCGGCGGCGTCCACCGCGCTCTTCGCCGCCGCATAATCGGGCGTCTTGCTCAGCTTCGCGTGAAAGTCGGCCTTGAGCGCGTCCATTGTCTTTTGCGCGGCGATCAGCTTCTCGTGGGCCGCGGTGGCTGCCGGGTCAGCGGCGACTGCGTCGGTTTCGATCTTGTGAGTGGCGGAGGAGGCTTGCATCACCTCCTGCGACTTGGCAACGATTTCGTCGTCGGAACTGACGCCGCCCGCCTTCATATCCGCAAGCTCAGCTTCCAATTTGTCGCTGCGCGCTTTCGCCGAGGCAAATGCCGGGTCCGCGTCGGCCTTGGTTGCCACGGTGCCTGCGGCCGCGTCATACGCGGCCTGATCTGCCTTCAATTCGTTGTTGGCGGCGATGTATTCCGGCGACGATTCGAATTGCGTTTCCGCTTTGAGCGTGACGGCGTTCAGGGCAGCCTGCGCATCGTCCAGGCTTTTCTGGGCGGCATTCACCGCCTGGACCTGAGCCTGCTCCGCCGCCCGTCGCTGTTGCTCCTGCTGCTCTTCCTGCTGCTGCTCCTGCTTTTTCTTGGCGTCCGCCGCCTGTTGCGCCGCGGCTGAAACCCTCGTGCGGGCAAAGGCCGGGGTGGTACTAATCAAACACAGCGCGACGACCAGTACGGGTGCAAATCTAAATGGGATCATGGTATTGCTCACTTGCTATGACATACTGAACGTGATGTGCTTTTGTTCATGTGTCAGGCTATCCCATTTTTCGCTTGAAAGGCAAGGAAAAACTGCGAGATTCGCTGGCGCTACCCGCGGTTTCGACGCCACGCAGTTGCGAATTTCGTAGCACAGCCGTCCCGGCTGTGGCTTGGCGTTCACAGCCGAGTCGGCCATGCGACGAGCGGCCGTCGCGAACGAGAGCGGAAACTGCCCTGTCGACCTGAGCTTGCGGTGATTTGCAAGATCAGCGTGCGCCGGTGTTCGCGAGATCACCCTCACCCCTGCCCTCTCCCGGACTACCGGGAGAGGGGGGTACGTTCCCCGCCGATCGGCAGTTGGCTGCGCGAAGAGACATAAACAGGTTCTGAACCCCCCTAAAATACGGCAAGTGGTAAAAATGGGTAACGCATCCCCGGACCCCGAATTGCGATCGCTTTCCTATGCCAGGCCTCCCTCGTCTGCGGAGCACGCGGCGACAGCGCCCCCAGGTAACTCCATTTGTACCGAAGATCCCGAGGATCCGGGCGGCGACGTGTTCAATCGAACCAGCATTTGCGCGGTGCTGATCATTCTCTTTCTCGCGTTGATTCGTGACTTTGTACAAAACGGCGGCGACACGATCGTCTTCGTTTACTGCGTGTTTGTGCTGCTCGTCTGCATCGGGGCCGCTGCAGTTGCGATTCGCCACCATCTGCATCGGCTTCGAGGACGGCAGTGAAGCCGCAATCGCTCACCGCGAGCGAATCAGCAGCTCATCTGGGATGCCCAGTTCGAGGCGTCGTTTGGAGATGTCGGTGAGGAAGCGGATACCGTCGTTGTGATATCCGGCGGTGGGATGCACGCCGGGGGATTGGACTTTCCAAAATGCGTTGAAGCGATGCATCATCGCTTCGCGCAGATATTTGCTCACCATCGACGCGTACGCGACCGGCAGGCACTGCGCCTCCGCTTTCTCGCGGAAAATGATCCGCACGGCGGCGCCGTTCTGGCACAATTGATATTCGCTGACAGCTTCCTGTTCGTCGACGATTTCCAGCGACCAGTCTTCGAACATGAGTCGAAGCAGAGCGCCGTAATGACCGCGGCCGCCGTGACGATCGCAGACGATGGTCAGTCCCAGGCGGCCGTAGGTTCTCAGCAAGTGATCCAGATGCATTGACGTGACGGAAAAGAGCGTGCTCCCTTTATTGCGGGTTGCGTTGAGCATCGCATTGAGTTCATGCTCGCATATCACGCGAGCGGCAACGTGGACGCAGCGGGTATTGGAGCGATGCATCTCGGCGCGAAGGGCGTTGGCCAGGAGTCGGATCGCCATGGCCTCCTGCGCCAGCGGAAAGGCTTCGTCATCCGGCGGATGGTACCAGGGGTATCGCTGCATCTGGGGGACCACGTCCGTTGCCACGACACGCAGCAGCGCGATGAGTCCATCCGGCCAATCTCCCATCGCCGTCACCAGGGCGAGCACCGACCGCTCCAGTTCCGCAAGCCCGTTGGCGGGGGAGTAGACGATCTTGCTGTCGTTCACGTGCAGCTTCCGTCCGCTCTTGCTGCGGTTCCTGCTGACACATCGATTGAGGCGTTTCCAAAGACAGGGAATTTGGGTTCCTTCAACGTCAGGAAGCACTTCGAAGGCGGTGCAGCCGACGACCAAGGGCCCCAGCACGGGGCCGTAACCTGCCTCATCAATGCCTGCGAGAATCATGGGGGGATTATAAGACGTGGGGGGAGAAAGGCACGGGGGGAAGGCACGAAGGCACGTAGGCACGTAGGCACGGAGGGGAGGATGGGGGAGGGAAGAGGTGGAGGCAGGGCGGGTTGGAGGTCAAAGGGGTAGGCCGCGGGTTGTCGAGGAGGGACTGTCGCCGCGAAGGGCAAGCTACGGCGGCGCCGTCGGCGGTATCGACGCGACAGGGTCTCCGGCGGTCACTCTCTTCCCCTTCGTGCCTCCGTGCCTTTGTGCCTCCGTGCCTTCCTCAGATTTGACTCTTGCTATCCCTGTGGAAAGCGGTATCGTATCCGCTCAAGGTGGCGGGTACGTCGATCGGCCTCAGGAAACTTGCATCGTGTTTGTTTCTTCCTCCGTCTGTGTCGCACATCCCCCGGTTGGTATGTCAACCTCTTTCGATTCTGGCCCGGAAAGAACCGTTTCAAAACACGGGCTGTTGATACCCATTCCATAGGAGATTTCCAATGGGTAAGAAGTTGTATGTGGGGAATTTGAGCTACAGCGTAGATAGCTCGGAACTAGAGCAGTTGTTCACTGCACACGGGCAGGTGGTTTCTGCTCAGATCATCAATGATCGCGACACGGGCCGCAGCAAGGGTTTTGGCTTTGTCGAAATGGCTAACGATGCCGAGGCCGAGGCTGCCATTGCGGCGCTTAACGGTCACGAGCATGGCGGCCGCGCTCTGACCGTCAACGAAGCACGTCCCCGCGAAGAGCGTGGCGGCGGCGGTGGCGGTGGTGGGTACGGCGGCGGCGGTGGCGGCGGTGGCCGTCGCGGCGGCGGCGGTGGATTCGGCGGCGGCGGCGGTGGCCGCAGCGGCGGCGGTGGTGGATACGGCGGCGGCGGTGGCGGCGGTGGCCGCGATCGCGGCGGCCGCGATCGCTACTAAGCCGGCTTTCGACTCACGTCGATAACGCAAATAGAAAGAGCCCTTCATCTTCGGATGAGGGGCTTTCTTTTTGGGATCGGTGCGGGTGGTGGGATCGCGTGGGCCGAGGGGAGGCCATGTTGGGAAATTCGCATGACGAAACCCTGCCGCCACTGCGGGCGGAAACCCGAATTCCGAAACCCGAATTCCGAATCAAATCCGAAGCCCGAATGACGAATGTCGGAACGGTCTGTTCTCGCAACACATCCCCGGAGCCTCGATACCGATCGAGCTACCAGAGGACCCGCATTCCCCCGTCTTCATTTAGTCATTCGTCATTCTGGTTTGATTCGGGGATTCTGGTTTCGTCATTCGGGTTTTCGTGACGTCCCGCCTGTTTCGAGTTTCTACATTCGAGCTTCGAGCTTCGAGCTTGCTTCGAGGATTCGAGCTTCGAGCTTCGAGCTTGCTTCGAGGATTCGAGCTTCGACATTCGAGCTTTGCAAGTGCCGATCACGCTGCGGACACGCCCAACTGTTCGCAGATCTGCACCGTCGCCTTGCTCTTGTTGAGCGTATAGAAGTGAAGTCCGTCGACGCCGTTGAAGAGGAGGTCCTGGCATTGGCGTGTCGCGAATTCAACGCCGGCGGCATAGACCGCTTCCGGGTCGGCCTCGAGCGATTCGAGCTTTACGAGCAGGCGTTGCGGAATCTTGGCGCCGCACATGGAGACAAACCGCTTGATCTGCGCGACATTGAGGATCGGCATGATGCCGGCGACGATCGGCACGCTGATGCCCATGAGACGGGCGGTTTCGCGGAAGCGGTAGAAATCGGTGTTGTCGAAGAAGAGCTGGGTCACGATGAAGCAGCCGCCGTTGTCGACTTTGCGTTTGAGGTTCTGCATGTCGCGGGCGAGGTTCAGGCACTGCGGGTGCCCCTCGGGATAACCGGCGACGCCGATGCAGAAATCGTGATGCGATCTGGCAAAGGAAACCAATTCGTCCGCGTAGGCAAAGCCACCTTGGGTGGCGACAAACTGCATCTGCCCGGGCTGTGGATCGCCGCGCAGGGCGAGGACGTTGCGGATGTTGGCCTTCCAGAGATCGTCGAGAATCTCGCCGATCTCATTGGACGTATGGCCGACGCAGGTCAGATGGGCCATCGCGCGGAGCTTGAGATTGTTCTGAATTCGCTCGACCAGCTCGACGGTTTTCGATCGGGTGCTCCCGCCGGCGCCGTAGGTCACCGAAACGTACGAGGGGTGCAGCGGATGGAGTTCGTTGATCGTCTGGTAGAGGGCGTTGAATCCCGCCTCGGTTTTCGGCGGGAAAAACTCGAACGAGATCACCGGCTTCCCCTTGCCGAGGATCTGGTCGATTCGCAAATCCGCGTTGTCTTTGTGCCCAGCGTCCATTGCAGGGGCATCGTACCCGAGCCGTATTCGGCTTGAAAGTTCCCGGTGGCGCGGGGTGGCGTGAATTTCCCGCCGTTTTCCTCGGCCAGCCAACAAATCGGCGGGATGAATCCCGCCCTACTCGGAGCTGATGGCCACTTTCGAGCGCCGGATCGCACACGCCGCCTTGGCATTGTGTGTGGCATGGGCGTCCGGCGCGTCTCGCCCATGTTGGCGGCGCGGGAGTATGAAATTTCGATATCGAGAGTATCGAGAGTATTTGTTAGCTCCGCGTCGCTAACATGGGCGGGACGCCCATGCCACGGGGATGCTTTCAACTCCGACGACGGCATATCGCGCTTGGCGCGATGATTTGTCTCCATTCTTCATCGCCGCTTGCCGCTGCCGATTCTTCGCCGGCGCAGCAACAGCGGGCGGCGGAGCTCTCGCGTCGTGCATCTGATCTGATCGATCGCGGGAAACTTTCCGACGCTGAATCGACTCTGCGTCAATCCCTGGCGCTCGTGCCGGCGCAGCCGACGCGGCTCTATAACCTGGCGTGCGTGTTGGCCGCCGAGGGGAAGAGCGCGGATGCGATGGGGGCACTCGAGCAGGCAACCGATGCGGGCTTTACGGATTTCACAATGCTCGCGAGCAATCGGGCGCTGGCCGAGGTGCGCGATTCCCCGCGATTCGAGGCGTTGCTTGCGCAAGGACCAGATCGTGCATCACGCGGCGGGGCTGGCGATCGCGGAACTGCGCCGCGAGCTGGGGGAACAATATGTGTACGACGCCGATGAACAGCACAAACTGGTGTTTGCCGCCGCGGTGGATCAGCCAACGCTGGCGATGCTGGAAAGCGATCTGCTGGTTGTCGAGTCGGCCGAGGAGAGGGCGGTTTTCTCCCATCCGCCGGACGAGTTTATCCGCATCGTCATCCCCACCGGCGCCGACTTTGCGCGGCTCGCTCTGGCGCCGCATCTCGGCGGTGAATATGACGATGCGACGCGAACGGCGGTGTCGATGCGGCTGGGCCAATTTGTGACACACGAATTCACCCACGCGCTGCACGCGGCCGATCAGCATGCGCTGGGACAGGAGCATCCCGTCTGGCTCAGCGAGGGGTTGGCCACGCTCTTCGAGAGCGGCGAGATCGACGATGGGAAATACATCGCGCACGACAACGCCCGGCTGAAGTTTGTTCGGGTGGCGGCAAAGAGCGGCGAGTTGCCGGCGCTGGAAACGCTGGTGCGGATGACGCGGCAGGATTTCAGCGCGCGGCCGAATCTCGCATACGGCGAGTCGGGCTGCCTGCTGCAATTTCTGCAGGAAACGGGGCTGCTGAAGGCGTTCTACGATGCCTATGTGGCGGGGTATGAGCAGGATCCGACCGGCGCAGCGGCGCTGGAGAAGGTCACGGGCTCCAGCCTCGCGAGCCTGCGGAAGGCGTTTGTGCAATGGATTTTGGATCGGCCTGTTGCGCGAGCGCCGCGCGTCCCGGCGGGCCGCTGCTGGGCGTGGGAATCGCCGACGCGATCGATGGCGTGCGCATTGCAAGCGTTCCTGCCGGCAGTCCCGCGATGTCGGGAGACGTCAAGGTCGGAGATATCCTGGTGGCAATGGACGGCAAGGAACTCCGCGACCGCGCGGCTCTCGAACGGCTGCTGGCGCCGCATGAACCGGGGCAAGCGATTCGTCTGCGACTTCGCAGGGAGAAGGAGTATGTCGAGACGATGGTGACGCTGGGAGGGCGCGGGAAGGATCCGTGACGGAGGGGAGTGCAAATTGCAGAGGGAGATAGGGAGATTGCAAATTGCAAAGGGAGATCAGGGAGATTGCAAATTGCAAATTGGGGATTGCGAATTGCAAAATTGAAGAAATCGGCGGGACGCTCCGCGAAGGGCAAGCTACCTCGACACCCCTGGCGAGTTCGGAATCATCTTACGCTGGCATTACTTCGTCGGGTGGTGTCCCCTTTGTCCCTTTGTTTCTCCACCCCTCTGTCCCTCCGTCCATCTGTCCCTCCATCCCTTTGTCCCTGTGTCCCTTTGTCCCTTTATCCCTTTGTCCCTTTGTCCCTCCGTCCCTCTGTCCCTCTGTCCCTCTCTCCCTCCGTCCCCTCACCGCAAGATGATGAACATCGCGAACATGGTGAGCCAGACGCCGTCGAGGAAATGCCAGTAGAGGCAGGCGTTGCGGACGGGGTAGAAATGTTCGTGATCGTATCGGCCGGCGCGGGCGCCGATGTAGACCAGAAGCAGGGCGACGACCCCGCCGACGACGTGGAGGCCGTGCAGGAGGACGAGGAAGAAGATCAGGCCGTAGAGGACGATGCCATGAGATTGGGCATCGGCATGTTCCACCAACAGCTCGCGGAGGAAGACGGCCTGGAGGAGCAGGAATGCGACGGAAATGGTGAGCGTGATCGACAGCCAGTTGCGGAGTTGCGCGAGTTTTTCCTGGCGTACGTCGCGAACGGCAAAGTGCATGGTGAAGCTTCCGGCGATCACCAGGACGGTGCTAAGGAATAATCCCGCGGGAATCTGAATTGCTCCCAGGGGCGGGCTTTTTTCGCTGCGCGTGCGAATCAGCACGTAGCCGAGAATGCTGACGAAAAAGAGCATTCCCAGTGAGAGGAGGAAGAGCACCATCGCGACCGTGCCCGCGCGGGTGGCGAGCGTCGCCGGTGGATGGGTTGGCGAGCCGAAACGAGGCGATGATGAATCTTCTTTTGACGGCATTGAGGTGCGGTCCGAGTGAATCTTAGGGCCCGTCGCAGGCCTGGCACGGGCTTCCACCTATCACGTAGAAGGGCAAAAAAGGGAACCTGGATGGCAGATACTTGCGATCCCAATTCATTTTATTGCTGATGCAGCCCGCATGGGCGGGGCGCCCATGCCACGGGGGGTCATTTTTCGGCGACGGAGGTTTTGTTCAGCGAGTCGAGGAATGCGTAGAGAGAGGCCAGGTCGTGAACGGTGAGATTATCGCCCAGGCCCGCGGGCATCAGCGAGTCTGGAAGGACGCGATGCTTTTTGATCATCGATTTTGGGATGACCGTGACCAGGCCGTTGGTATCGCGGATGGTGTCGCTGTCGTCGGACTCGGCAATGAGGAAGCCCTGCAGGATCGTCTTGTCCTTGAGTTGGAACAGATTATTGGCGAAGCCGTCGGCGATCTTGGCGCTGGGACGAAGGATCGATTCGAAGATATAGGCTTTGTCGTGACGGGCAGTCACATCGCCAAGATAAGGGGCACGGGGCGCCTGATCTTTGGTCAGGGTGTGGCAGTTCACACAGCCCCTGTTCTGAAACAACGCCACGCCAAGCTCGGCGTCGCCGGGATCTTTCTCGGCGGCCGCCACGACGTCGTCATAGTTCAACTTGCTGGCGGGCGTTTCTTTGACATCAGCAGCGAGAATGTCCTTCACCTGGTCCCCGGTTAACGCGCTGGGAAGCATCGGGGGCTTGGGACCGTTGGGAAGGTTCGACCCGGTGTCGGCGGCGGAGTATTGCTGGACGATTTCAGGCTTTTCCAGGTTGGGCTGATACTCCTTGGAATCGAGCATCGCGATGCCGATGAAGAGCGCCACGAAAAACATCGCCGCGATGAGCACCACGCCATTGAATGGGCTGTCCCAGCGCAGGTGCATGAAGTACATGACGACCAGGCCGCCCTTGATGACGGCGACGAAGAGAGCGACCCAGATGTTGGCCGGGCCCAGATCGATGAGGGAAACGCCGACGGTGATGGCGGTGAGCAGGCACAGGAGTCCATAGACTCCCAGCAAGACGCGCTTGGGAACCGCGTGCGCGCCCTGGGGATGATGGCCGCCGCTGGGGACGTCGTCAGCGACTGGAGCGGGGATCTCGTTGGATTGGGCCAGACTGCTCATGATGATGTCGTTCGCGTTATGAGTGAATCAGATACAACAGAGGGAACAGGAAGATCCAGATCAGATCGACCAGATGCCAGTAGAGTCCGATCAGATCCACCGGCGTAAAGAATTCGCTGGAAAATTCACCTTTGATCGCCCGAATCAGAATCCAGGTGATCAGCCCCATGCCGACCACCACGTGAACGCCGTGCAGGCCGGTCATGAGGAAATAAATGCTGAAGAAGGTGGAGACGTTTTTCTGATCCGCCGGTGAGAGATCGTCATAGGTGAGCGTTTTATATTCACCGACCGGAGCCGGTTTATCTTCCTGCAGATAAGTGGGCGTCAGACCGGAGGGGCCGGCCATATAGGGGCGGATTTGCGCCGCATCGGGGCTTTCGGCGTTGCCGTCGCTGAAGTTGTCGGGAGAAATGATGTTGGGCGGCGGCGGAGCCATTTTCTTTGCCGGATGCTGCCCGGCGCCCAGAAACCGGTTGGGGTTGCCGGGCCAGTCGCCGACAAAGACGTGCTCGACCCATTTGGCTCGATACTCGATGGTTTTGACGACGAGGAATCCCGCGGCGCCGAGCAGGGTGAGAATCAGGCAGATGATCAGGCCCCGGGTTTGCGTGAGCTGCGCATCGCACGCCCCAGGCCATCGTCAAACTGCTGGTGATGAGAACGATTGTGTTCAGCGCCCCCAGCTTGGTGCTGAGGTAGTCCTGCGCCGCAAACTCAAACACCTGCGGGTGGGATCGGCGATAGACCGAGTAGGCGCAGAACAATCCGCCGAACATCAGCACTTCGGTTCCGAGGAACACCCACATGCCCAGCTTGGCGCCCATGAACTGCTGTTCGGGGCTGTCGAAGTGGTGGGCGAGGTGCGGCGAATGATGGACGTGCCCTTCCGCGTCGTCGTGCGCGGCCAGGGCGGTGGCGCCATGGGTATCGGTTGCAGTGCTCATCTTCGCGTTGTCCCTTTCGTCATCATCATCGTCGCGGTTTCCAAGGCGTTTCAGCTCGTGATCGGCAGCGTCTTGTCAGGCGGCGCGACAGGCGCGGGCTCGCTCACGCGCGGGAGCCAGCCCTCTTCCTCGGACACATACTCCCAATTCCCCAGGTTATAGGGATCGTCGGCGACGGGAGTCTTCTTAAAGTTGTAGTAGGGGGGCGGTGAACTGCAGTGCCATTCCAGCGTGTTTCCGCCCCAGGGATTTGGCGGCGCCTTGCGGCCCTTTGCCAGCGCGTGAATCCAATTGCCCGCGACGGTGAACAGCCCGATCGCCATGAGATACGCGCCGCAGGTCGAGGTCTGGTGATAAATCTGATACTTCTCGGGATACGTCGCCCATCGGCGCGGCATCCCCTTGGTGCCAGCGATGAATTGCGGGAAAAACGTCAGGTTAAAACCGAGGAAGACGATCAGGGCCGCGATACGGCCGGTATCTTCGTGATACATCTTCCCGAAAATCTTGGGGAACCAGTAGTACATGCCGCCGAGGAAGGCGAACAGCATGCTTCCCATCATGACGTAGTGGAAGTGGGCCACGACGAAGTACGTGTCATGCAGCGGAACGTCGGTCGCAAGAGCCCCCAGGGGAAGACCAGTGAGCCCGCCGACGGTGAACAGCACGATGAATCCAAGGGCATAGAGCATCGGCGTCTTGAAGCGGATGGAGCCGCGGTAGAGGGTGGCGGTCCAGTTGAAGACCTTGACGGCCGAGGGGATGGCCACGCTGAATGTCAGGAAGCTGAAGATCGAATCCGCCAGCGCCGACTGGCCGCTGACGAACATGTGATGGCCCCAAACCAGGAACCCGAGCAGGGCGATGGCGATGGAGCTGAAAGCGATGAAGTTGTAGCCGAAAATGTGCTTGCGGCTGAAGACTGAGATCAGTTCGCTGATCACGCCCATTGCCGGCAGAATCATGATGTAGACGGCGGGGTGGGAGTAGAACCAGAAGAAGTGCTGGTAGAGGACCGGATCGCCACCGATGGAGGGGTCGAAAATGCCCACCCGCAGGGTGCGTTCGGCGACAACCAGCAGCAGCGTAATCGCCAGGACCGGTGTTGCCAGGATCTGGATGATGCTGGTGGCATAGAGGCCCCACAGGAACAGCGGCATGCGGAACCAGGTCATCCCTTTGGGCCGGAGAATGTGAATGGTCGTGATGAAGTTCACGCCGGTCAAAATCGAGCTGAACCCAACGACGAACGCGCCCAAGGTGGCAGGGACCACGCCCGCCATGCTGCGAGTGGTGCTGTACGGCGCGTAAAACGTCCAGCCGGTATCGAGCCCCATCCCGCCGGGAAGCGGATGGCCCAGGGCTCCTAACACGCCGCCGAGCAAAACATAGAGAAAGAACGCGGCGCCGAGCCAGTAGACATAGAGGCTCATGAGATTCAGGCGGGGGAAAGCCACGTCCTTGGCCCCGAGCATGATGGGGAGGATGAGATTGCCGAGAATCGCGGGCACGGCGGGAATGATGAACAGGAAAACCATGATCGCGCCGTGGAGCGTGAACATGTTGTTGTAGAGCATGAGCGTCTGGGGAACGCTGTGGTTGCCGTGGTCCTGCCAGGCGTTGTACGAAAGCAACTCCGTCCGCAGGCCCAGCGCGAACATTCCGCCGAAGAAGAAAAAGGCGCATACGGCAATCATGTACATGATCCCGATGCGCTTGTGATCCAGCGTGAAGAGCCACGACAGTACGCCCTTGTCGTGGGTGAGATAGTTGTCTTCCGGCGGGGTTAAATAAAGAACCGCCGGCCCTGAGGTTGCGACGGGATGGTCTGAGGAAGACATTGTTACGACTCCAGTCCTGTCAAAACGCTCCATTGTTTGGAGAAGTTGGCACGCGGCTCTGGAACGGCTTCGCAGCCGAATCAGACAGCCCGATCGACGCCGAGGTTTTCCGGGCCCGCGAGTCGCCTGCCGATGCAGTCACCGGTTTGGTGCTGGGCCCGCTGGTCGGGCCAGTGGTCGGCGGCGGGGTGTATTTGTCGCTCAAGGTTTGAATGAACGCAATGATGTCGTTGATCTGCTCGTCCTTCAACTGCCCCTGGAAGCTGGGCATCACGTTGCTGAATCCCTTGACGATCTTGGCGGAGGGCATCAGGATCGATTCGCGGATGTACGGGGCATCCACGATCAGCGGCGGCCCGGACTCAAACTGAACCTCGTATCCCCAGATATTTTTCCAGGTCGGGCCGGTGCCTTTGCTGCCGTCAATGGTGTGGCACGTCATGCAGCCGCGCGTCTCATAGAGATGGCGGCCGATCTGGTCCTTGGGTCCGACCGGCGTGTTTAACACCGTCAGATATTTCTTGAAATCCAATTCTGGATCGACTGTGCAGGTCGACCGCATTTGCGAATGACCCTGTCCGCAATATTGCGTGCAATAGATGTCGTAGACGCCTGGTTCGTTGCACTGAAACCACAGACGGTTGTAGCGTCCGGGGACGATGTCCTTCTTGACGCGGAATTCCGGCACGTAGAAGCCGTGAATCACGTCCTTGGATTCCAGGATCAGATTCACGGGGACGCCTGCGGGAATGTGCAGCTTCGAGTCGATCGACCCGTCCGGATATTGAAAGGCGTAGTTCCAGGTCTGGGCGATGACGATGACCTCATAGGCATTGGGAGGCGGCACCGCCAGGTTCAGATACTGCTTGAAGCCGTAGTAGAAGATCACGATGACAATGACCGTCGGAATAAACGTCCAGGTGAGTTCCAGCGCCGTGCTGTGCTTGGGGGCCGGTCCCTGCGTTTTGCCCGGCTGATATCGATATTTCCACGAGAATACGCAGACCAGCCCGAGAATCAGGAAGAAGAAAAAGACGCAGATGTACAGGATGAAATAGAAGAGCCAGTCGATCGGCTCCGCGACGGTCGACGCGCCGTGAGGCAGCCACAGATCAGCGAGCATGGGAAGAATGAACTGGTGCATGAACGTCTTTCAGTATCAGTGTCGCGCTCGCGCCTCATGGCGGATCAGCCAGGTAATGCCCGATCCGAGCATGAGCATCGTGAGAATGCCGCTGGCGCGCATGACCCAGATCGCCAGTTTATACGTCTGGCTTTTGGCGTCGTAGTCATAGCAGAAGGTTAAAATCCGATCGACGGTGGTGCCGATTTTTCCATCCGAAGCGTCGACCAGCGAAAGCCGAAGCGTCTGGGTCGGAAAATCGACGCCGTAGAGATAACGGGAGACCCGGCCATCGGGGGTGCAGATGAAGACGACCGCCGGATGGGCGATCAACTGAGTGCCGGGCTGTTTCTTGAATTGAAAGCCGACCGTATTCGCAAGTGCCTTGGTTACGTTCTGCTCACCGACGAGAAAGTGGAATCCGCCGGTCTCTTCGGGACGGCCGTAGTCGTGAACGAACGCTTCGTGGGCCTGGGCGGCAAGGGAGGGCGTTTCCGCTGGATGCACGCTGACAAAGATCATGTCGTAGTCGGACCCGGCCTTGAGCCCCAGGACCTTGGCGGAATCGACCAGCCCGTGCGAGATCAGACCGCAGAGCTTGGGACAGCCGAAGTAACCAAGCTGCAGCACCACAGGACGTTTTCCATTGAAAAGCTGGCCGAGCGTGATGGTGCGTCCCCGGTCATCCACAAAGCGGGAATCCAGCGGCAGCCGTGCATTGGGATGTTCAATCACGCCAACACCATCGAGAACCGGAGGAAGATTTGGGGAGGCTTCGGAACCCGAGGGGAACTGGTCCGCGCCCGTATCCCCGCGCGCTTGCGCTGCGCCGATAGCGAAGCATCCGGCGGCTAGCACGATCAAGATCCGAAGATGTTTGGCGACACGTCGCATCAGTTCAGTCTTCAAGTCACCGTCGCTCTATTGCGCCGAGGCGCTGGGCTGCGTTGCCGGCAAGACGCCCTTGTTGCTCACGATCAGGTCCATTGCCTGCTCGATGGGGATTTGCAGCGTTTTGCGCGATTTGTCGGTCCAATGCGGCGGATCGCTCAAATGCGCCCTGGCCTCTTTGGCGTCGACGAGAATCTGCACCGGCGACGTATCCGCCTTGGCGTCGATTTCGCCCTGCTCTTCACTGAGGTACCACGCCTGCACTCCGATCACGATGGTAATCAGGAGGAAGCCGGAGACGACTCCGATCGTGAAGACCAGCGGAACGTTGATTTCCTGTTTAAAAGCCACACAGCACCTTTGGCCCGTCGGGGCCGATGGTCAACTCTCAAATATTGTGAAACGCCATCGCTTCATTCATCCGCGGATCATGCAGCGGCCGAAGCGACTCGTGTGCCGCCTTGCGAACGATGGTTGCCACGAAGAATCCGAGCAATCCGACCGTCGCACACAATGGCAGAAGACCGGGGAAAACGAACGCCTTGATCTCCGGCATGATCAGCCAATACATGTCGCACCAGTGGAACACGAGCAGCCAGCAGGCCCAGAACGCGAGCAACTTCGGATTCCGCTTCACATGCCGCGACAACAACCCGGCAAACGGAATCAGCACCTGCCCGAAGAGAATGCAAAACGCGAAAACGGTATAGCCGTTTTGCGCGCCGGCGCCGTGGAAACGCCCCGTCGGAGAAACCATTCCGTTTCCTCGGGAATATTCGCGTACCACATCAGCATGTACTGGCTGAAGGCGATGTATCCGAAGAAGAACGTGAACGCGAAGAGAAACTTCCCCATGTCGTGAATGTGCTCGACGGTGATGCCTCGGGTCAAAAACCCCTTCGACTGAAGGTAGACCACCACGATGATCGCGAACGCGAAGAACCCGAGCATCGAGCCGGCAAAGTAATAGACGCCGAACATCGTGCTGGCCCAGGTGGGATCGAGCGACATGATCAGATCGAAGGCCGCCAGCGTCGTCGTCAGGGCGCAAATGACCAGGCAGGGCGCGGCCAGTGATTGCATGCGGGCGGTGAGCTTTGGATCGCCGGTCTTGTCCTGCAGGACAGACTGTTTCCAGTACCAGAACGAAATGCCGCCCCAAATCGCGAAATAGATCACGATGCGGGCGACAAAAAAAGGCGGGCTGAGATAAGCGCGCTTGGAGGCGCTGATCTCTTCGGTCTTGACGGCGCCCTCGACCTGATGGGCGGCGGGAACCGCCGGCTTGCCCCAGCCGGGAGTCGACCAGCGATATGGGATGCCATTGTGCATCACCACCGAAATCAGCAGCGGCGCCGACATGGCGGCAACGACGGGCATGGACGATGCCATCCACTCGGCAATGCGCCGCACGTTGACGCTCCATCCCGCCTTGACCAGATATTGCAGCAGCACGAAAAACAACGCGCCGAGCGTGAGGCTCAGCACGAAGCAAAACGCGACGAGATAAGCGAAAAAGAAACGAGCGAGCGTGGAGTCTTCGCGTGCGCCGATGAGGATCGCCAGAAGGATGCCGATGACGCCGACGATGGTCGACGTCCAGTAGAGCGGCCATGCGCTATCGCCCAGCTCAAGGCGCTCGGGCACGCTTGCTGCTCCATGGGGATCAAGATGCGTCGGGCTGTTCGCCATTCAAACTCCAACCAGCTGCCTGCTCGACCGACTCAGTGCGTCGGCAAGCCGTTCAAATTCTCTTTCGGCACCGTGCTCAGCGGCGCGTTCTGCGCCAATTCCAGCGCCCGCACATAAGCGACGATCGCCCAGCGGTCCGCAATCGGAACCTGCGCCCCATACGGGGGCATTCCGCGAATGCCGTTGGTGATGGTGTTGAAAATATGTCCATTGGGCCGTCCGCGGACAGTGTCAGACAGAAGAGAAGCCGCCGGCGTCCAATTGGCAAGCTGCAGCGACATCAGTTCCATCGCGCGTTCGTTCACCGGGCCGTGCCCGGCGCCGTCGTACCCGTGGCAAACATAGCAGTAGATATTGAATCGCTGCTGGCCGCGCTCCAGCAGCGCCTTATCGACCTTCACCTGTGCGGGAAAGCCGTCGAAGAACTTCACGGTGGACTTGCCCGAGCCCTCCATGGTGCGGGTGAAGCCGCGATTGTATTGATCGTCGTCTTCGAGCATGCCACGCGCCACCGTTCCCGCGACGCGCTGCCGATCGGCACGTCCGTCGGCGAAGACTTCGCTGGTCTGCTGCTCGCGATATTTCGGCTGCGTTCCCATGTCCTGCAGGATGTGGATGGCCGGCTCCTCCGAGCGCGACACCCGCGCCCGGGCGATGACCGCCAGCGGCACCCACGTGATCACCACGCCCACCAGAAAAATCGCCATCAGCCAGAAGGGCGGGCGCGGCAGCGGAGGCAGCGGCAGTTCCGCGGGGACCGCAAGCTTCGAGAGGTCGTCCAGCGACGCCGGCTCGTCCCCCTGGGGCTCATCGGGATGCGGTGTATTGGGATGCTCGCTCATCAATCACTCAGCTCTTTTGCGGCAGTCGCGACTCAATCCTCAACGCGCTCGACCGACAACGGACTCAACGTTTCGAGAAACTCCGGTGTTTTCACCTCGTCGAACAGACGATCCGACGAATCGATCAGCACAAAAAACCGGTCATTGGTCACGCGCCGAAACCGCGCGCTCTTGAACAGCGGGTTATACAGCAGCGGCAGACGATTCAACGCCAGCATCCCAAAGACCGCCGTCAGCGCCGAGAACAGCACCGTCAGCTCGAAGATGATGGGAACATTTGCCGGCAGGCTGAAGAAGGGCTTGCCGCTGACCAGCAGCTTGTAGTCGTACGCGTTCATCCACCACTGCATCAGGATGGCACACGTCGTCCCGGTGCATCCGGCGCAAAGGACCATCCAGGGGAGGATCGTCGGGCGGATGCCGATGATCGCGTCGATCCCGTGAATGGGAAACGGGCTGTGCACGTCCCAGACTTTGTATCCGGCCGACCGCACCTTCCGGGCGGCGGAGAGAACGCTGTCGACGTTGTCGAACTCGGCGGTGAAACCGACGAGCGTCGTCGCGTCGGGCGCTTCGGCCTCGGGCAATGTAGCGGCGGGATATTCGTGAACTTCAGTGCTCATGAGTTTTCGCCTTGCTCACGGGGCCGAAACGGCGCCTCCGCCACGGGGAGCTGCATGATCCGGATCCGAATGCTCGTCGGGACGATAATCTGATCGCTGCGTATCCGGATGCGCGTCGGGATCATGACTGTGTGCCTGCGGCATCGTGCTCTTCACTTCCGCCATCGCCACCATTGGCAGAAACCGGCAGAAGAGCAGGAACAGCGTGAAGAACAATCCGAAGCTTCCCGCCAGCGTCCCAAGATCGACCCATGTGGCGCGGAAGCTGTGCCAACTCGACGGGAGGAAGTCGCGGGTCAATGTGGTGACGATGATGACAAATCGCTCGAACCACATTCCGATGTTCGCGAACGTTGCCACGATAAACAAGGCCAGCAGGTTCTTGCGAATCGTGCTCGACCAGAGGAATTGCGGCGCCATCACGTTGCACCAGATCATGATCCAGTACGCCCAGGCATACGGGCCGAACGCGCGGTTGCGGAACGTGAATTGTTCGGTGGGATTTCCACCGTACCAGGCGATGAATGCTTCACAGAGATACGAATAGGCTACGAGCATTCCCGTCGCCAGGAGCACTTTGCCCATGTTGTCGAGATGCCGCTTGGTGATGATGTCCTTGAGGCCGAAGAATTCGCGGCAGGGAATTGCCAGGCAGAGCACCATCGCGAAGCCGCCGTAAATGGCGCCCGCGACAAAGTAGGGCGGGAAGATGGTGGCGTGCCAGCCTGGAAGCTGCGCGGTGGCAAAATCGAAACTCACCACCGAGTGAACCGAGAGCACCAGCGGCGTCGCAAGCGCGGCCAGCAGCAGATACATCCGCTCGTAGCGGTGCCAGTGCCGGCTCGAGCCGTTCCATCCCAAAGCGGCAATTCCGTAGGCAATCTGCCGGATCGGGCCCTTCGCGCGGTCGCGGAACGTCGCCAGATCGGGCACCATTCCGACATACCAGAAGAGCAGCGAAACGGTCGCATACGTGCCGACGGCAAAAACGTCCCACAGCAGCGGCGAGCGGAAGTTGGGCCACATCTCCATCTGGTTGGGGAGGGGAAACATGTAATACGCCATCCACGCCCGCCCGACGTGAATCCCAGGGAACATGCCGGCGCAGATGACGGCGAAGATCGTCATTGCCTCGGCAAACCGATTGATGCCCGTGCGCCAGTTCTGGCGGAACAGGAAGAGGATGGCGGAAATCAGCGTGCCGGCGTGGCCGATGCCGACCCAGAAGACGAAGTTGACGATGCCAAAGCCCCATCCGACGGGCTGATTATTTCCCCAGACGCCGACGCCGGTGAGGATCAGATAATTGACGCACAGCCCGAGCAGGCCAAGCAGCGACAGCGCGATGACGAAGGCGATGTACCACCCCAGCGGCGTCGGGTTCTCCGCCACGCCGGCGATGTTTTCCGTCACGGTCGTGAAGTTCTTGCCGCCGACCACCAGCGGCATGCGCGCCCGGGGATCGTCGGAAGTGTTGTCGCTGTCATGCTCGGCGGCGATGCGGGCGACGTTGGCCCGCGCTTCGGCAAAGAGCGTGTCGAGCGATTCGGGCGAAGTTGGAAGGGCGGTCATGCTCATTACGCCGAGTGCTCCGGTTCCTTGGCCGGGTTCCGTACCTTCGCGAGGTACCAGGTTCGCGGCCGCGTGTTCAGTTCCGACAGGATCGGATACGCGCGATTGTTCTTCTGCAACTGCGTGACTTTCGAGTTCGGATCATTCAGGTCGCCGAACACGATCGCCTGCGTGGGGCAAGTCTCCTGGCAGGCGGTGACAATATCGCCGTCCTCGATCGGTTCGTTTCGATTGCCTTTGTCAGTTTGCACCGAGTGAATGCGCTGCACGCAGTAGGTGCATTTTTCCATCACGCCGCGCATGCGGACGGTGACATTGGGATTAAAGACCATCGCCTTGATCTTGTTGACCATTTCCAACTGCTGCTGGTCGGGAATGTTCAAGTAGGGCTTGGCCCAGCCGCGCGGATCCTTGCTCTGCCAGTCCAGGTAGTTGAATCGTCGCACCTTGTACGGGCAGTTGTTCGAGCAGTACCGCGTGCCGATGCAGCGGTTGTAGACCATTGTGTTGAGGCCTTCAGTGTCGTGAACGGTTGCCGCAACCGGACAGACCTGCTCGCACGGCGCGTTTTCACAATGCTGGCACATCAACGGCTGATAGACCACCTCGATGCCCGGATCGATCGGATCGCCCTTGAAGTAGCGGTCGATGCGGATCCAGTGCATGGCGCGATTCACCATCACCTGATCCTTGCCGACGATCGGAATGTTATTTTCCGCCTGGCAGGCGATGACGCACGCGTTGCAGCCGATGCAACTGTTCATGTCGACCGCCATCCCCCAGGCATGCGGATCGTTGTACTGCATCGGCGGCGCGAAGAGCTGCTTAAGGCTCATACTGCCGTCTTCGTTGCGATGAAAGAGATCGCCGTCAGATTTGTAAGCCTCGAGCGATGTTTCGTGAATGAGCTTGCCGCTCTCGAATTTGCCGCCGGTCCGTTCTTCGCGTTCGTTAAAGCCGAGCGAATCGATCAGATAGTGATTCTGCGTCATCGCCAGCTTGTAGGTGTCCCCCGCCGAGGCGACCTTGACGCCGGAAACCGCAAAGAAGCCGGTGGAAGTGCGAGCCGCGTAGGTGTTGAAGCCGACGTTGACGCCGATCTTCAGGCTTTCGATTTTTCGGCCGTATCCCAGCGGCAGACCGATGACGCCGATCGGTTGTCCCGGCAGAACATACACCGCGATATCGAGCGTACCGCCGGGCAGCGTGAGGGTGACCATGTCACCGGTTTCAACGTCCAGCGCGTCGGCGTCTTTCTTCGAGAAATAAGCCGGGTTGTCCCAGGTCACCTTGGTGATCGGGTCCGGCATTTCCTGCAGCCAGCCGCTGTTGGCGAAGCGCCCGTCGTACAGGCCCAGCGACTGCTGATAGCGAACCTCAAAATCACTTTCGGTCGCCGGCGCGACAAAATTCACGGGCACTGCCACCGTGCCATTCGCCATCTTGGCAGCGCTGTCCGGGAGCAGGCCGTCGTGCAGCACTCGCCGATAGCTCTTTTCAAATGTCGCGGTCGGCAGCAGCGACGCAAGCGTCGCGCGGACCAGCGTGTCGCCGTCGGTTTCCTTCTCGCCGATCACCACCGCCAGCAATTCGTTCGCCGACTTCCCGCCATACAGCGGCTCAATCATCGGCTGCTGCACGCTGATCGTTCCGTCCCACGAACGACCGTCGCCCCAGCATTCCAGGAAATGCGCACGCGGCACATGCCACTTGCAATAGAGCGACGTCTCGTCTTCGTACAGTCCCAGCCGAACCGAGAACGGCAGGGAATAGAGCAGTTTCTCAAATTTCAATTCCGACGGCGCGTCGTACGCCGGATTTCCGCCCAGAACGAGAAGGCTCGTCACCGCTTTGGATTTGATGGCCTCGGAAAGCGCCGCGATCGATTCCAGATGCGCCGGCCGACCGCTGTCAGCCACTTCCATCAACGTGACGGTCGAGCCAAACGCTCCGATTTTCTCATTGATCGCGTGCCCGAGATGGTGCACTTCCGGAGGCAGATGCGATCCGATCGCCACCGCGCCCGCTCCCAGGCTCTTCAGCAAATCCGCGGAAGCCGACTCGACAAACGCGGTTTCTTCCTTCGAGAGGGCATTGACGGTTCCGCCTAAACCGAGCTTCGTCGCCAGCGCCGCCACCAGGACGCCTACCCGAGACGGACGCGTCGCCAGACGCTCGTCGGCAACGGTGCCGGTAATGCTCAGACACGATTCAGCCAAATGCACCCGATTCATCTCCCCCTGATCCGCGGATCGGCGGCGGGAAGACCAGTCGGAGGCGTACTTCGTATGCGCCGGGTGCGTCCCCAGCAAATCCGCGTCAAAGGAGACGAGGACGGCAGTCTTATCCAGGTGCAGCCAGGTCCGCCGCGGAGCTCCGAACGCCAGCTTTGCGCCGGCCAACTCGTTGTCATCGCTGATCGGCTCGTACTCGTACCATTTTGCACTGGGAAAGGTCGCCAGGAACTTCGCTTTGAGTCGTTGCGTTGTCGGGGAACTGCTGGTTTCAGACAGCACTGCCATGCCCGCGCCGCCCGTGCCGCGCAGGGTGATCAGTTGTGCATCGAGCACCGGGCGAAATTCGTCCCAGCTCCGAATGATCGCCTGATCGGTTGTGCGATCGACCACCTCCCGGCTGCGGTCCGGATCGTACAACTCCAGAATGCTGGCTTGCGCATGAGCACTGGCCGCCCCGATTTTATCGGGCACCGTCGCCGAAAATGGATGGCTTGGATTGCCTTCAATCTTGATGGGCCGGCCGTCGAAGCTCGTCACCAAAAGGGGACGGGCCGCGCCTCCCAGGTCCATGATGGTCGCATATTGCTCAGTGACGCCCGGCAGGCGGTTCTTTGGATTGACGGTGTACGGCGCGAGCTTTTCCTGCGGCCAGCGACGGCATCCCGCCAGCCCCACCCCGCTCATCGCCAGCGACGCGCCCATCAGGCGCATGAAGCTGCGCCGCGAGAGCGAGAGGATGGTGTCGGGGTTGTAGCCGGGAAATTCCTTCTCGATCTGCGTGCGGATTTCCGGACCATCCGCGTACTCTTCGAGGCTCCGCCAATATTCCCGATTTGTCACGTGATGTTTCATCGAGCCGCAATTCTCAGCGATGACAGGTCGAGCAACTGGTCATGTACGCGGTGTCATGAATCCCGTACGACTTCTTGAGTTCCAGCCCGAGTTGCACCCGGTCCACGTCCGGGTCGGGCTTCCACGCCAGATTCGTGATCTGATCCTTCGGACGCAAATTCTTTTCCGGAGCACGGTGACAATCCAGGCACCAGCCCATGCTCAAAGGCTGCACCTGATACACCTTCTCCATCGTGTCGATCCGCCCGTGGCAACTCACGCAGCCGATGCCATGATTCACATGCGCGCTGTGATTGAAATACGCATAGTCCGGCAGATCGTGAATCTTGACCCACTCCACCGGCTTGCCCGTGTCCCAACTCTCCCGCAGCGGCGCGAGCTGATCGCTGTTGGGCCGGATTTTCGTGTGACAGTTCATGCACACCTGCGTCGGCGGGATCGCCGCAAAGGCCGCTTTCTCAACGGAAAAATGGCAATATCTGCAGTCCAGCCCAAGCTGCCCCACGTGCAGCTTATGACTATAAGGTATTGGCTGCGTCGGGGAATACCCAACGGCCGTCGTCCGCGGCGACGCCCCCAGCGTGATCAGCGTCGGGACATACATCATCCCCCCGAACGCGGCCAGCGCGATCACCGGGAGCGCGTAGTTCGCCCACCGCGGAAAAATGAAAAACGAATTACGACCGCCATCCGTCATACGATCATCCGTCCCGTCACTCCGCTCCGATGCCCGGACTGACGCGCGGCGTCGCTGCCATGCCCGACGCCTTCCCTGATTGCGCGAGGATCATAGCGAGACGCCCCGACCGACGCCAGACCAAGTCCCTCATTTCCTCGCGTGTGAAAATACTGAAAGAAGGGGAGGGGCTGGGGAGGGAAATGGGGAGCGATGAGCGAGGAGTCAGAAGCGAGGAGTCAGAAGCAAGAAGCCAGAAGCCAGAAGCAAGGAGTAAGAAGCGGGAAGCAAGGAGCCAGAAGCGGATCGGACGTGACTTCCCCGCCCGCCGCTGCGTCGGAGCGGGCGCCGCGTTGCAACGTCGGGCTGACGCGCCGACCGCCATCGATGCCTTTCCAAAAGCCAACGGATTGCCATCCGTGGGTCCCCGCATTTCCGTGCCCAATGACACGCTGCTGCTCCGCTTCCCGACTTGCGCTGCGAGTCCGGCGACCGGTTCGGCAAGCTCACCGCGGGAAGTCGAGCTTTGGCATCGATCTTTTCATGAACTGATCGAACATCGGCACAGTAAACGCCATGTCACCAAACGCCGGGCTATAGATCATCCCCTTTGCGATCAACGCTGCCCGCGTTGGACCCATTGAAGTCACTTTCACGCCCAATACTGTAGCCACATCACCCGTTCGGACGGGGCCCGCGCCCACCTCAGCCATAGCTCGTAAAAATCGCTTCTCTCCCGGGGTCAGCCGGTCATACCGCACGCGGAAGAAGCTCTTGTCAAGTTCAGCAATCGCCGCCGGTGTCGCCGCCGTGACGCTGCCGATGGTGATCGGGCTTGCTGCGGCGGCATTCCAGCACTGCGACCCCCATTCCTGCACGAAATACGCATAGCCTTCCGTCAATCGATAAACCTCTGCCAAGGCGTCCTCATTAAAAACCACATTCTCGGCGAGCGTGGGTTCTCGCAGCGCCTTGGCGGCGTCCGCTGCGGACAGCGGACCGACGACCGGAAACTTGAAGAGCCGCTCTGCGTATGACTTGCTGTTGCCCGCGAGCGCCGGAAGAATGGGCAGACCCGCCCCGATGAACACGATCGGGAGCTGGCGCTGCTGAACTTGATGCATTGCCATGATCATGGCGCCGAGTTCCTTTTTAGAGAGGTATTGCACTTCATCGATCAGCAGAATGACTGCCTCTCGCCGATCTGCCGCCGCTTCACCCAAGGCAACAAACAGGCTCGGCAGGTCGATTTCTATATCGCCACTGTCGGCTGCGCCCTTCTCTGGTTCCACGTTAAGTCCGAACGTGACGTCGTTTGTCGTGATTTTCAGAGCTCCCACAAAGCTGCGCAGCACTCGCAGCCCCCGCTTCACTTTGTCTCCAGTTCCAGCAACGCGATCAAATTCGTACAAAAGCTGCCGCAGAGACGGAGCAAGCAGCGGTCCCAGCGGCTTGTCCTCATAAGCCTCGATCATGACGGGGTGATACCCTTGATCCTGCGCTATTCGTCGAGCCTCATTCAGCAAAACCGTCTTGCCCACGCCTCGCAGTCCCGTCAGCATCATTCCTTGGGCGGTCCAGTTCGATTTCACCCGCGCAGCATGCGACCCGCGCATCCTCCAATATCGCGTCTCGTCCTACCAACTCCGGCGGCCGACTGCCGGCGCCAGGGGAAAAGGGGTTTTTGACTCTGTCCATGCGGGCATTTAGGCAGTTATGCCAGGTTATTCCAGTTTTTAGCTATAACCGGCTAAACACCGTATAGGACAGCAGGCTCAGCTCCGCCCAGTGGTGCCCGGCGTAACAGAGCAGCACGCTTGCCGCGAGTTTCCCTGGCTCCGGAGCGGTGCCGGCTCCATCGAGCCATCCATTCTTCAGCTCAGAGATTGCAGCAAGACGTGCCCACCGCCCCGCTCGTGCTTCCCTCCTCGCCCTTTCCAAAAGCCAACGGATTGCCATCCGTTGGTCCCCGGATTCCCGTGCCCAATGACACGCTGCTGCTCCGCTTCCCGACCTGCGCTGCGAGTGGGCGAACCGCCCACGGCAAGCTCACCGCGGGAAGTCGCCCGGCTCCGCGCTGCCGCGACAAATAAGTCCCCGCGGGTTCGCCTTGATCCTGGCAGTCCGTGGTTAATGTCCCGCGCGTCGATGCGCCGTGGCATCGGGCGGGGATCAAGGCGTCGCGACGCAGCAGTCCCGGCGCGCCGGGACAGGCAAGTCTCGACAACGAAGAGCCCGGCCCGAAGCCACAAGCAGTCCCGGCATGCCGGGAACTTTAACCACGGGCTGCTATGCACATCGACGCACCATCGCTCCAGTCCTTTCGACAACATTTTGACGAGCACGTCGAAGTCCGCTGGCTTGCGGAAGAGCCGCATCCGGCAGGTGCCGCGATTGAGCGCGTGGGTGACCTGATTGTCCGCCGAAGACCTTGCGTGCCGGGCATTGCCGCTGATTATCCCGAGAAATGGCCATCGTGAATAAGTACGAGTGTCGAGTGTCCCCCTTCGCGTTTCCACTGCACGGCGATTCTTAGCATGAACGCGTCAGACGGCGCCGCCACGAGCGATTTGCCGCGGCGAATTTTTTTCCGACGCTCCAAGGGCGCAACTTGGTTAGGGGCGCCTATCCGGTAATCGCGGCAACTACCAATGAGGAGACGATTGCAGGCCGGAAAGCTTAAACGAACCTGTCAATCGAAGATTGCAGAGGTACTCGCCACAGCACAGGTATTTGCCACTATCACGCAGCACCTTTATACTTTTCCCGGAAGGTAGTCGCGCCGCTAGGTTGGGGCAAAATGGGATTCTTTTTTCGCAAGAGCGTAAACCTCGGCAGCGGGCTACGCCTTAACCTGTCGAAAAGTGGGGTAGGCGTTTCGGCCGGGATGAGGGGCTTGCGCTTCGGCATATCCTCGCGCGGGCAACGCTATGTCCAATGCGGTGCCGGAGGAATTTATTACCGAAAACAGTGGTCAGCATCTGGCACCCGCGGAAATCCGCGAGGGGTCTCGTCAAATCAACAAAATTCTTCGGCCTCGGGAGTCGGGCCTCAGCAGGTTGTATCGAGTGCCAACGTCGCGAGTATGGTCGATTCGTCGCACGCGGAGCTCTTAAGCGAGGTCCGGGAGAAATACCGAAGGGTGCGGCTCCACCTTTGGGTCCTGGCCATCTGCGTCACCGCCGCCATCGCGTCGCTTATTGCCGGCTCGGCAACCTTGGGAGTGATCACCGTCGTGGTATGCATTCTGTTGACGCCGTTCGCGTGGAGAGTCGATATCCGACGCAAAACCGTCGAGATTTCCTATCATTTGGATCCTGGCTTCAACCAGCAGTACGGGCAACTTCTTAAGGCTTTCGAAGTTTTGCGAACCTGCCAGGGCTTCTGGCACGTCCGTTCCGTTTCGGCTGTCTGGAACAGGAAATATCATGCAGGTGTGTCTACCATAGTGGAAAGGCAAGCGACGTTGCCATCCTTTAAGTTGCCGCCATATTTTGAGAGCAACGTTTGCCCGGCGATGCTGACAGCCGGGCCCATCAAACTTTTCTTCTTTCCCGATACCATACTTGTGTTCGACTCCAAAAGCGTTGGCGCAATCGGATACAGTCAATTCCTGGCGCAGGTTACAAGCGGCACGTTCGTGGAGAATAATGCGCCGCCGAGGGATGGCCGGCAGATCGGGCAAACTTGGCGTTTCGTAAATAAGGACGGCGGCCCGGACCGACGCTTCAATGGCAACCGGATGCTGCCGATCATGCAATATGGTACGTTAAAAATAAGCAGTTCCTCCGGACTGGGTGAAGAATTCAAATTCTCTAAAGCGAACGCTGCGGACAATCTTGTCGTTGCGATTATCGGCATGCGTCAATCCGCGGTTTCGGCCGTTGGCGTTCCTGGCCCGGTGGCGGCAACGCATCGCAAGCCCTGGCCCACGATTTGAGGCTGTGGCGATTGCAATGGGCATCTATCGCACTGCCGCGTTCGCGTCCGCCTGCCAGATTTCCAGTACGAGCCGACGGATTTGCTCAGTTAGTACGGAACTTTCCCGGTGTGCCGAGGACGCAATCTGATCCAGGTCGCGAGCTCCCGAGGTTAGCTTGGCCTCAAAAGTCTGTTGGAACTGCCGATATTTTATGACCAATGCTCGCAGCTCGCTAACAGGCGCGGCGCGCTTCGGGTCGAAAACAAATCCGCGCGCCTTTTCCTCGCGCCAGGAGACCAGTTCGCCAACAACCGCGGCCCCCATCCCAGGAATTTGCAACAACCGCCGAGTCTCGATGTCGGCCGCGGTTTCGATTCCATAGGAGAGCAGGATCGAGAGGCGGCCGGGGCCAATTCTAGCAATTTTCTCGTTTCGGATGAACTGTTGGTTCAGGTATTCGTCCAGCTGCGTTTCTCGCCGAGCCACCTCCGACCGGTCCTTTTCCCTCTGAAATTCCGCTGAAAGATGTTCGGCTCGCTCCCATGTTTTGACCAGTTCGGCCTTGAGTGAGTCGAATCTTCTGACAGCGGTATCTCCGCGAGAATCCCATAGGTCCTGTAGATCCTTCAGCTCTTCGCGTTTTCGCTCGGCGATCGCCCTACGGCCAGCCAGTTCCTTCTTCAATCCGGAAAGATTAGCTAGAATTATCCACCAAATGCCGAAAACCGCGAGGAGCCCAACGCACGCCCAAAAGGCCACCAGCGCAAAATACCATCCGACGATGGTGCCTGCTGCCGATGCGACTTCGGTCACAATCACCAGCCGAAGAAGTAGCCCCTGGTCGCGTATTGACTCTGGCAGTGGGTCGGCGCGCAGGTTGGATGGCCGGTTTGGAAAATCCGGGCGCTCCAAATTCGGCGGCGGAATACTGTCGATCGCCGTCCAAAGCCGCTTAAAATCGACATGCGGCAAATTCACCTGGACATGATCTAAAACCAACTCCACGGAGATGAAAAAATTTGGGCCGCCCTCATTCACGAGCTGACACCATGGGCAGCGTGCAAGGTGGCAATAGAAGCGGTGCCCCCGATCTGCGTGGCACGATTTCAGGTTCCGCTCTAGCGCCGACATGGCCTCGCGCCACTCACGAGCTGTTGGACGGGTCACACCGGGTGCCGGACGCATGAATGCCCGTTCGAAGAGGTTCGCCGTCTCCTGCGGCAGCGCCATCATCGGGAGCGAGTAAGGTGGCGGCATCATCCCATAAGTCGCGGCACTGCTGCTAAATGCAAACCTTCCTTCGCTGATGGCACGCTCGATGGGCATTTCCGATGAACCGCCAAATCGGCCAGCGAATGGGTGGCGCCCCATGAATAGCAAGTGAAAAAGCAATAGCGCGAGTCCAAAGAGATCGTGATTGACTTGGCGCTCCACGTCTTTGAACGACACTCCCTGTAGCTCGGGCGGCGTGAACTGCGGTACCCCAACTTCGCAATGAAATATTCGTCCGTTGCCCCTAATCTGAAACGAATCGCAGTCGATCAAGCAGGCAGTGGCGCGATCGGATACGAGCACGCCACTTTGGTTTACGTCGCCAATAACTTGGCCGTGCAAATGCACTGTTTCGAAAGCCGCTGCGCAATTCATCGCCACATGAACCAGGAAACTCCAATCGGCTCTTGGAAAAAAAGACTTCCTTTGGGCCGGGCTGTAGAGCTGATGAATTTCTCTCCGCCCGGTAACCCGAGGCATCAATATGCCGACCAGTTTTCCTCCAGGCGTTAGGTGAATTGTGCCCGTTGGCCATGCAGCAATATTCAGGAGGTCTTCCGTCGCGAGCCTCGCCATCAGTCTCAGCTTTTCAATTTTCTCGTTATCGGGCGGCGAATGGTACAGTTTTGCGACAACCGATTCGCTCTGAGGGATTTCAAGAATCGCGCCCTCGCCACCGCGGGCGATCTCACGGCCCAATGTCAGGGCGCGCCCCGTCGAATCATACAATAGCGTCGGCACTCGCCACCCGGCTCGCTAAGATGAGCGTTTTGTCGTCGTCCGTTCGATCGTTCACCGCCTTGGAAGCGAGAAACTGGCGCATCGGTATGATTAAGTCATGGGAATCCACGGCGACACGTAGTGACGCGAACATTGGAGAAAAAAACGGCTCGTGCACTGTCCGTCCGGAATATTCCAACGCAAGCATTTCGAGGCCGTCCGTAAAGATCGCAATTTCGTCTACAGACTGCTGCACAACCTCTACCTGAAAACGCTGCTCGTACTGCTCGTCTGTGATGAAGTACGTTGTGTTGTGATATTCACCGCTCTGCGGCCAGAAAACGGCACGCATGCCCCCGGCCCTTGCAATCACGATAGCGCCATCGCCGATCTGTCCGAAGACGGCGGTCGTTTTTCCGAGAACCGCGAACAGCAACGTGCATGCGAGCTCGCGGGGACTCGTTGAGCGACGCTTTGCCTCTTCGTCGATCGCATGCCGGACTTGGTGGGCCCATTCAAGTGGCAAATCCTTCTCGATCTGCGCGGGCGTTTTCCCCGATCCAAAGAAGGCCAGAACCTCTCGCACGACAACCTCGCAAGCGAGCTTGGACCCTATTTGCGATTGCGCGGCACTCCCCGCACCGTCGGCGCAAACCAAAATCAGGATATCCTCTCCTTCGACCCGGCATGGCGATACAAACGAGGAGTCCTGGCAAGCTATGCCGCTCGCACGGTGAGACGTCCCTTCGATGCTTTCGTTGAGATATTTCCACATTGGGCCGCTAAACGCTTGCCCACCCCTCTGGGGTAGCCGGGTTGGAAATCGGCACGGCATCCCCTGGTGTCGACCGGGAGACGGATTTCTGCGAATTCGAAAGCCATTGGAATAGGTCGCGGAAGCGTACGCCCTTGAGCCGTAGCGGCTCGCGAACGGAAATTTGCTTCAGGATGTCAAAGTGCGCGCCTTCTACCCCGACGCAAAAAAACGAAAATGCCTTCGACGATTCCCCCTCATGCACCTGTGCAGCGGCCGATTGCCATGGGTCCGTAGGGCCACCGTCAGTAATTAGGAAAATCCACGGTCGATAGAATGCGATCCCGTTCGAACGATAAGTTTGCTTCCGAGCTGTCACCATTTCGATTGCGCGTTCTATCGCGGCGCCCATTGGCGTGTCGCCTGTGGTTTGTAGCGTCGGGGGGTTAAATTGCTCTGCCGTTGTGAATTCCTGCGCGACTTGCACGGGTCCAAAAGTGACAATAGCCACCTCGACTCGCTTTGCCGCGAGCGAATCCGCTGCAAGCTCATCCTTATACGCCAGCAATCCGGCGTTGAGCTCTTCAAGCGGCTTACCGTTCATCGAGACCGATGTATCCAGCAGGAGGATACATGGGCATCTTGGTTCCGGATTTTCGGCGAAGTCACTGGTGCCGAATGGGATTTGCTCGGCCATGCGCTCTCCTTCACATTGTCGAATTCGTTTTGAACGGCGGCGACTCGCGAATCATCCTCGGGCTTCGTGCCCCTAGTGCTGCGGCTGCGGTTTCGCGCGCCGAATCTCTGACTCCGCATCGTCAAGTTCGCTTATGGCGCGATCAACGTCTCGATGATCTTCGACCTGGCTTCGTAGCTTCTTGAGGGTGCTCGCGGCATCCTCGACAGCGCTCAAAGCTCTTCGAAGTTTCACTTTCACAGACACTGAATTGCCTCCGTCACTGTCATGTTTCTCTTCCTGTCTGCCCTTGCCGCTTCAATCGCTTTCGCGATGTATTCCTTGCGATGCGGATCGCCGACCTCCGCCTCCCAGTATTCAATTGCCTCTGTGAGATCGGCATTCAGTGTCACGTGCGCGCCGCTCGCGGCTCTCGAGGGTTCACCAAGGTCTTGCAAGATGGGCATACCAAAACAGACGCGCACTTTGCCATCCGGGAGTCGGTTGAAAGTTATCCATTGACCCGCCGGCTTATTTGCGATTTCGGTCGCTTTCGCGACGTAGTCGTCGCGCTCGATGCCGCCGATCGCGACCTCGGGCGGATCGTACGAGATCAATTCCAGAGCATGCCCAAGAAGTACGCGCGCGCCCTTCGGCACCCTTGTGGGACCGTCTGGACCGATCGAGTTCATCAAACCGCGTGCGTCAAACGCGACTTGGAACCCCATTGGAACTGAGTGGCTATGCATCATCACGCCCCGCCATTTTTCATTGATGCTATTTTCCATTCCCATCATTCTTCCGATCGAATCTCATCTAAGCAAGTCTTTTGCCTTTACGCCCCAGCGCCTTGGCAATCGCTTCGATCGTAGGTGGCCGGGATGAGGGGGTCATAGTGCGCCAGCAAAGCCGGTGAGGTGCAGTGAATGAAAGTTTATGCGACGAAGGCGTAGCGAGCCACGTCGGCCCCGAGTCATGCGGGGATGATCGCAAGATCATCGTCGAAGCGTTGACAGGGGAAGGTGCTCAGTCGAACCGGGGAACGTGCGGGCCAGCGGGTATTGCGCCTCGACTCCATTAGCCGCCCGCGGGCAACTCCGCGCGGCGCGAGTCACTGCTCCTCCTGGGACCGACGGATGGCAATCCGTTGGCTTTCAGGGAGCGCGGATCCCTCGGCAGATTCGCTTTGAACATCGCGCGCGAGCGCGGGATGCACAGATGCTGGTGCGAAGAGACAGCGAGTCGCGACGGGCACGCCGGCTACCGTGCCGGCAGCGAGCTGAGCGAATCTGTCGCCGGGGATGGCTCCGGCTCGCTTCTTACTCCTTGCTCCGCGACTCGCGCGGGGGCACCGTTGGAACTTTTGCTCTTGTCGCATTGCGAAACTGTGCCAAATCGTGCCATTTCGTGCCAAATCGTGCCACTCTGCGGGGTAAAGGCGGGATCGCGTCTTTCTGATGTAAATTCTTCTGGGAAAGGGATCGGGGTTTGTGCTGCGAGCGGGAGGAGTGATCAATACCCAACGGATGGCAATCCGTTGGCTTTGGGAGATTGACAAACAAGGTGGATTGCGATGTGCGAAATCTGTTAGAGACTTGTTGAATGGAACGTTCGCCATGGGCGGTGGAGAGCGTCGTAAAGCATTGTGTTCGCCGTCGAGGAATGGTCCGCACGGCGGCGCGACGCTGTTGGCAATTCAAGCCCCGGCGCGCCGAGACCTTGCTGCGCCGCGAAGGGGAGGAAGGTAGATCAGGGGAGAGGCACGAAGGCACGAAGGCACGAAGGGGAGGAAGGGAGGATATTGTTTGGCGGCGGGCAGGCTCGCCGTGCATGGCAAGCGCGTGGCGATACCGCGTTTTCAGCAAACGGCGCGCAACTGTTGCGCGCCGTGTCGCGCCAGGCCGGAGCGTATCCCGCGGCATGTTGGGGAGTTGCGCGGCGGATGCGACATGCGGCGCTGCAAAATCTGTCGCGCGATGTCGCAGGGAAGGATCCGCGGCTTTGGGAGATTCACAATCAAGGTGGAATCGCGCGTGGTAAATCTGTTAGAGCGAGAATCGTTGAATCGGCTTCTCCGGCCGTTCTCACCTGGGTTCCTCGTAGACTCCGGCGTCTTCGGAGTCGCCTGTGGTGCGGGTCATCGCACGGCCGCTGGGCCAGAGAGTGGTGAAGAACATGAAGGCGACCAGCGCGGGCAGAAGATTGGGCATCGGCTTGTGATCCACCAGGCATCCTGTCAGCGCCAGCAGCCCGCCGACTTCCAGTGTCAGCCACATCGCGAGCATTCCCACGAGGTATTTCTTCGGTTCCACCGGCTTGCCGGTCCAATATGCCTTGAACAGCCTGCTGCGCCCAAAGAACGACAACGGCACAGCAACGATCAGATAAATCATCGACATCAGAAACCACCCCTGGCTGGAGTGCGGCGGCGGTCCGCTGGTTTCCTCCCCCATCAGCGTCCAAATCACGTAGATAAAATACAGAAATGGCAAGACCAGCAGAAACAACCAACAACCCCAGGCCATTCGCATTGCGGATTGAGCGGAGACATTTGGAAGAACCGCGGAGTGATCAGCAGCACCTGTCATGCAAGGCTCCTTAAGATGGCGACCGGCTTATTTTACGCACGTGCTCCTGTTCCAGTGAACAAAGAACTCCACAAATGTCGGCAAAAAAAGTGGGTGAAAGAAGGCACGAAGTGGTTCAGGGAAGGAGTCAGAAGCAAGGAGCCAGAAGTCAGAAGGGGAATCGGGGAAGGAGTCAGAAGCAAGGAGCCAGAAGTCAGAAGGGGAATCAGGGAAGGAGTCAGAAGCAAGGAGCCAGAAGTCAGAAGGGGAATCAGGGAAGGAGCCAGTAGCAAGGAGCCAGAAGTCAGAAGGGGAATCGGGGAAGGAGTCAGAAGCAAGGAGCCAGAAGTCAGAAGGGGAATCGGGGAAGGAGTCAGAAGCAAGGAGCCAGAAGTCAGAAGGGAGATCAGGGAAGGAGTCAGAAGCAAGGAGCCAGAAGTCAGAAGGGAGATCGGGGAAGGAGTCAGAAGCAAGGAGCCAGAAGTCAGAAGGGGAATCAGGGAAGGAGTCAGAAGCAAGGAGCCAGAAGTCAGAAGGGGAATCGGGGAAGGAGTCAGAAGCAAGGAGCCAGAAGTCAGAAGGGGAATCGGGGAAGGAGTCAGAAGCAAGGAGCCACTGGCTCCTGACTCCTGGCTCCTGACTCCCAGATTAAAGGAGTCAGAAGCAAGGAGCCAGAAGTCAGAAGGAGAATCGGGGAAGGAGTCAGAAGCAAGGAGCCAGAAGTCAGAAGGGAGATCGGGGAAGGAGTCAGAAGCAAGGAGCCAGAAGTCAGAAGGGGAATCGGGGAAGGAGTCAGAAGCAAGGAGCCAGAAGTCAGAAGGGGAATCGGGGAAGGAGTCAGAAGCAAGGAGCCAGAAGTCAGAAGGGGAATCAGGGAAGGAGTCAGAAGCAAGAAGCCAGAAGTCAGAAGGGGAATCAGGGAAGGAGTCAGAAGCAAGGAGCCAGAAGTCAGAAGGGGAATCGGGGAAGGAGTCAGAAGCAAGGAGCCAGGAGTCAGAAGGGGAATCGGGGAAGGAGTCAGAAGCAAGGAGCCAGAAGTCAGAAGGGGAATCGGGGAAGGAGTCAGAAGCAAGGAGCCAGAAGTCAGAAGGGGAATCGGGGAAGGAGTCAGAAGCAAGGAGCCAGAAGTCAGAAGGGAGAGGCAAGAGCAGATTCGGGAGACGCGAATGGGTTATGAACTGGATCCTTTAACTCGGGACACTGGCTCCTGGCTCCTGACTCCCAGATTAAAGGAGTCAGAAGCAAGGAGCCAGAAGTCAGAAGGGAGAAGCAAGAGCAGATTCGGGAGACGCGAATGGGTTATGAACTGGATCCTTTAACTCGGGACACTGACCCCTGGCTCCTGACTCCTGGCTCCTGACTCCCAGATTAAAGGAGTCAGAAGCAAGGAGCCAGAAGTCAGAAGGGAGAAGCAAGAGCAGATTCGGGAGACGCGAATGGGTTATGAACTGGATCCTTTAACTCGGGACACTGACTTCCGACTCCTGACTCCTGACTCCTGACTTCTTCTTGTGCTATTCTTCGCTGCATGTCCGATCGCTTCCATCGCCGGGAAATTGTGTTGTCTCGGATTGGAGAATTACTCGTCCCGTTGGCGTCGCGCATTGGCGGGCCGCTGCGCTTGGCCATCGACCGATGGCGGGCGGATGCGGCAGCGGTCGTCTATCACTTGCAAGCGAGAAATCAGCCGGGGAATTTAATCTTGGGCATCTTTGGAGGCACCGGGACCGGGAAGAGCACGCTGGTTAATCGACTGCTCGGCCAAAATCTGACGGCGGCCAGTTTCCGTCGTACGTTCACCACCGGCGCGATCGCGATCGCGGGCTCCGCGGACGCGCTGCCGGAAGATTGGCTGGGAGTTGAGCACGTCACCACGGCGTCGGCGGAGTTTCCGCTGCGCGGAAAGCCGGGGTCGCTTCTTGTCGCGGCGGTATCGGGCGATGTGACGTCGCGTGTCACGCTGATCGATACGCCTGATCTGGATGGCGATCAGCCGGCACATCATGCCGAGGCGGATCGTGTTTTTCGCTGGGTGCAGGCGGCGCTTTTTCTGGTGACCCCGGAGAAATATCAGATGACCGAGTTGCTGCCGTACTACCGGCTGGCAGAGCGATATGAGTTGCCGCGATTGTTTGTGATGAACAAGGCGGAGAGTCAGGCGGCGGTGGATGATTATGCGCGGCAGCTTGCTGGCGCTGATGCGAAGGGGCAAGCCACGCCGGACACGGAACGGCTTGCTGGCGTCTTTGCTGTTCCGCGGGATGATGCCGGATACGAACCACCGAGAGACGCGAATCTTGCGGCGTTGCGGGATGCGGTGTCGCGGGTATCAGCGCCGGGGGATGATGCACTCGCCCGCGGCGTCTCTGCGCGTTTGAACGACATTGTCGGGCGATTGAACGATCAGATTATCGCGCCGTTGCGCGAGCGCCGGCTGATTGCCGATCGTCTGTGCGCGGTGCTGCGTGCGATGGAGACGGTGCCGCCCGGGGTGGATGTGAATCCGATTACGCAACAGCTTCGCCAGCGTCTGCAGCAGCGGAGCATTCTCTATCTCATGGGCCCGCAGCGGATGATCGATCGGCTGCGCCAGCGCCGGGGCTGCTGGCCCGCGTTCCGCGGGTGGCGTGGGATTATTTTCGCACGGGCGAAGTGTCCGCCAGCGCGTTTGCTCCGCTCGAGGGCGGGAAGGCGCAGCAGCCGCCGGACTTTCGGGCGATTCTCTGCGATCAATTCGCGGTTGTGCAGAGCCGGATCGACGATGCACTGCGGGGCAGTCCGTCGGCGGCGCAGTGGCTGGCGGATCCTGTTGAAGGGGCCGCGTATGCTCGCGAGCGATTTGATCCCGCAGAGGCGGGCAAGATCGCCGCAGAGGAAATTTCCGATCTTCGCGGCTGGCTCGACAAACGGTGGGACGCCACCCCGCGCGACACGCGAATCGTTATGGCCCTGCTCAAGCACCTGCCGGGCGGCAAGCAGCTTACCCGGCTGACCGAGGCGGCCCCCTATCTTCTGACGCTTGCACTGGTGGTGCATCACACCTTCTTCGGAATGGACCTGCTGGTTCTCGGCGGCTACTCGATTGCGACGTGGCTCACGGAAAAATTGAGCAACGAAGTTTCCGGCCGGACGCGCTCCGCGAATCAGCGCATTGCCGATCGTTTCACGCGTCTGGCGCACGAGCAGATTCAGCGCACCTGCCGCTGGCTGGACGATCGCGCTCCTTCGTTTAAGACGATCGAGCAATTGGAGGCGTTGGCGGGGGAGTGCGAGCCTGCGGGAACCTGACTATACTACAAGCGATCCTTGTCGCGGTCTGCGTGCGTACCTATGCCGTCACCCTTTCCCGGAATGGATCCTTATCTGGAAGAGCCTGGCCTGTGGCCGGACGTGCATCATCGGCTGATCACGGTGACGAGCGAGCTTCTGCAGGATCGGCTCTCGCCGAAATACCTCGTCCGGGTGGAAGAGCGCATTTATACGGCGGGGCGGGACGATGAGACGCGGTTGCAACGAATTCGCGGTGTGCATGTGGTGTCCGCGTCCAAGCGCTCCGGCGGCACATTAAAGCCGGCCGAGGAGAGCTCAGTTGGCGTGCTCGAATGCGCGGATCCGATCGAGGTGCAGGTGGAGCTCGAAGAGGCTGTGCGGGAGGCTCGGCTGAATATCCTTTTGCAGGATGACCGATCCATCGTCGCAGTGATTGAAGTGATCAGTCCCGCCAACAAGACGGTCGGCGCCGCGGGTCGCGCCAATTATCTTCAAAAGCGACAGGAAGTGATTGACTCGGACAGCCATCTTGTCGAAATCGATCTGCTTCGGGCGGGCGCCTGGGTATTCGCGCGCGACAGCATGCCGGCTCACGACTATGCCGTGCGCGTGAGCAAGCGTGTTCCCGAATCGCGACGCGCCTGGATTTGGCCCATCCGTCTTCGGCAGCGATTGCCGCAGATCTTCATTCCACTCCGCAAAGAAGACCCCGACACACGGTTGGACCTGCAAGCGGCGCTGGCGACGGTTTACAAGCGAGCGAGCTACGAGCTGGAATTGGATTACAGCAAACCGCCCGTTCCCCCGCTTCAGGGCGACAGCGCCGCTTGGGCCGCTCACTTGCCGGCTGGCGCTGGTGCATGATCCCCACTCCAATTGAATCTCGCGGAGCCCTCGCCGCTGAAGCGGCAAGTCCGGCGGGCAAATTCGCCGCAATCGTCAAAACCGGCTGGTGCAGAAGCCGTGGCGCAAGTTTGCTTTCAGCCGAATGCGCTTTGGTCGTCTCTCATCTGAATTACCGCGCATACTCCACCGTCCGCACCTCGCGCATCACGGTTACCTTCACTTCCCCAGGATAGGTCATCTCCGTCTCGATGCGCTTGGCGATGTCACGCGCGAGCTTGGCGCTGATCTTGTCATCCACGAGCTTCGCGTCAACGATCACGCGCACTTCGCGGCCGGCTTGGATCGCATACGCCTGGCGGACGCCTTCGAAGCTTGTGGCGAGATCCTCCAACTCGCGCAGACGCGTGACGTACCGTTCGAGGCTCTCGCGCCGAGCGCCGGGACGGCTGGCGCTGATGGCGTCGGCGGCCATGATCAGGGGCGTATAGGGAGTTGTCGCGGGAACGTCGCCATGGTGGGCGAGGGCGGCATTCAGCACTGCTTCGCTCTCGTTGAACTTGCGGAGGAATTCCATGCCGATTTGCGGGTGGCCGCCTTCCACTTCGTGGTCCATTGCCTTGCCAATGTCGTGGAGCAGGCCGCATCGGCGGGCGAGCGCGCCGTCGAGTCCGAGTTCGTCGGCCATCACCTGTGCGAGATACGCGACTTCCATCGAGTGGCGCAAAACGTTTTGCCCGTAGCTGGTGCGGAATCCGAGCCGGCCGAGCATGGGAATGATCGGCTTTGCGATGCCGGGCAGGTTTGCCTCCTGAACGGCTTCGCGTCCGATCTTGAGCAGCTCTTCGTCCATTTCCTTGCTGGTGGCGACGACAATTTCCTCGATGCGGGCCGGGTGAATCCGGCCATCCTGCACGAGCCGTTCGAGAGACATGCGGGCAATCTCCCGGCGGACCGGATCGAAGCAACTGACGACGACCATTCCCGGGGTGTCGTCGATGATGACGTCAACACCGGTCGCTTTTTCGAAGCTGCGGATGTTGCGGCCCTCGCGGCCGATGACGCGGCCCTTCATGTCGTCGCTGGGGATCACCACCGTGCTGACGGTGTGATCGCTGGTCTGCTCGGCGGCGTAGCGCTGAATCGCCTGGAGCACGATCATCCGGCTCTTTTCCTTGGCCTGCTCCTGGGCCTGCTCGGTGATGCGCTGGATCACGCCCCCGGCTTCCTGTTTGCATTCATCTTCGATGCGCCGAAGCAGCATTTCCTTTGCCGCTTCGGGGGACATGCCGGTGAGCTGCAGCAGGCGGTCGCGCTGCTCGCGCAACACAGCGGTGAGCTGCTCTTCCTTCCCCGCCATCGACTTGTCGCGCTGGATGAGCTTTTTCTCCAGATCTTCAAGTTGATGCTCTTTCACGCCGAGGGTGTCGAGCTTGCGGTCGAGTGTGTCTTCGCGTTTGGAGAGCCGGTTATCGTGTTCTTCAAGCTTGCGCCGGGCGGCGTCATTTTCGCGCTCGAACAGTTCCTTGCGCTTGAGCAGATCCTGCTGGGCCGACAGCTCAATTTCCTTGGCGCGGTTTTGTGCCTCGGCCGCGACGTTTTGCCGAAGCTTCTCGGCATCGGCGCGAGCCTGCGCCATGTAGTTGCGGCCGGAGAGTTGCAGCAGCGCGAACAGGCCGCCGCCGCCGATGATCAAGCCAATGAGAATTCCGCCGACGAGATATCCGAACATGTGCGCTCCCGCCGTCTTGACGGCGCTCCAACACGTCATTGCCAACGGCAGGGCCGTTCGCATCGTTCGCGCGGATGACAACAGGCAGGGACGTCTGGATGTGATCGAACGCACGGTGCGCCGAATGCGCCCGCGTCACTCTCGTCAGCTTGGCCCGGGGATCCCGGGATTGACGCGGCGCCGTTGCGCCGGGAGTGTGGGCGGAGCCCGCAACGAGAGGCCGTCGGCGTCGAATGCCGTCGGCCGGACCCGTGCGCGATGGCAGGAATGGCTCGCTGCGACGCGGACGGGAACCGTCAGCGTTGTTCGTCCGGCGAAGCGCCGAACGGCGATCAATCCTGCCCGCAGCAGAAGGGCAATCGTCAGCAGCGCCAGGCTATTGAAGATTCCCATGATTGCTGTTTGCACGGTAGGGTACTCCGGGAAAACCACGTTCGTATCGAAATCGCGGCGGCTTGCTTCCCGTTGGAGAAGCGTTCAAAAACCCATGATCCGCAGCGATTACATCGAGGCCTGCACACCGCCAGCGATCCGCGAACGCCGGCGGGTTTGAAGCGGTTCCATTTTCCTTAGGGAGAACGCAATCGCTTCAACGTCAACCGATTATAGGCGTTAATGTGACGTTTACAAGGGAGGGGCCGCCGGGTGGTGGAAGGCGTTTGCGGAGCGGAAATCCAAGCTGCGCCGCGGAAGCCCGAATGACGAAACCCGAAATTAGAATCAAACCCGAAATCCGAAGCACGAATGACGAAACTGAGTTTGGCTCTCAGATTCCTCGAACAGTGCCGCTGTTGTCATGAACAATGCGCCGACGCAGCGCTATGGGTTTCCGTCCCGCGAAGGAGGGCGGGATTCATCCCGCCCTATCTACCCGGAAGAGCGCCATCAGGAGAGCTCGATGCGCACCAAGATACGAATCGGACACGAAGGTCGGCCTAATCCTGTCACGTTCCACGTTCCAATGACCAGCTTCAGATCTCCAACATGAGTCTAGCAGGGTCTTCCAGGTATTCCTTCAGTCTCACAAGGAAGCTGACGGACTCTTTCCCGTCCACCAGCCGGTGATCGTAGCTGAGGGCGACGTACATCATCGGGCGAATCTCGACCTTGTCGTTGATCGCGACTGGCCGCTTTTGGATGGCGTGCATGCCGAGGATGCCGGATTGGGGGGGATTGAGGATCGGCGTGGAGATCAGGGAGCCGAAGACGCCGCCGTTGGTGATGGTGAACGTGCCGCCGGTGAGTTCGTCGAGACTGAGCTTCCCTTCGCGGGTGGCGGCGGCGAGACGCTTGATCTCGCTCTCGATTGTTGCAAATGACATTTCCTCGGCGTTGCGCAAGACAGGGACGGCCAGACCGCGATCAGTGCTGACGGCAATGCCAAGGTGGACGTACTGGTGGTAAACGATGTCATCGCCGTCAATCTCGGCGTTGACGTTGGGAAATTCCTTCAGCGCCAAAACGCAGGATCGGGCAAAAAAGCTCATCAGCCCCAGTCCAACGCCGTGGATCTCATTGAATCGCTCTTTGTACTTTGCGCAGGGCGAGCACGGTCGAAAGATCGACTTCATTGAACGTAGTCAGAATCGCGGCGGTTTGCTGGGCATGCACCAGTCGCTCGGCTACGCGTTTGCGGAGCTTGCTCATCGGCACGCGCTTGATTCCGCCGGCGTCAAAAGACGACGGGCCACGTTGCGCGGCGGGGTGCGCATGTTGCTGTGCGCTGACGGGAGCAGGACGGGGCGGCGGGCGCGATCGGCGGCTGGCGGGGGAGCATCGATCTGCTCCTGCCCGTTGGGTCGTTCGCGGCTGCCAATCGCCTTGACGACGTCTTCCTTGATCACCTGTCCGCGCGGCCCGGTGCCCGTTACGGTCGCGAGATCGACACGATTCTCCTCCGCCAGTCGACGAACCGACGGGCGCGCGTCCTCCAGGCTGGCAGCAGCCGCGACTTCCGGCACCGCCGAAGGCTTCGCAACCGCGGCCGCTTTTTCGGCCGGGACGGGCGCTTCTTCGATGCTTGCGATGGTCTCGCCGATGTGCACGGTGTCCCCCGCGTTCTTGCGCGGCGCAACACGCCGGGGGCGGGCGCGGGAAGATCGACGTTGGCTTTGTCGGTTTCGAGCTCGCAGAGGAGTTCCTCGCTCTTGACGTAGTCGCCGTCGTTTTTCAGCCAGCGGAGCAGGACGGCTTCGCTGACCGAATCACCCAGGGGAGGAATATCGACGTTGGTTGGCATCGGGAAATTCTTTCGGAACAAAGGGTGCGTGGATGGAGGAGGCCTGCCGGCGTTCAGGATTTCTTGGCTTCCTCCGGCTGCGTTTCCGCGGACGCGGCAACGGCCGCAGTGGTCTTTGTCGATACGGGTTCGGGCGTCTGAGGGGCGGCTTCGCCTGATCCCGCGGCGGGCGAAGCCGCAACCGAATCGGAAGGCTTGCACGGCAGCTCGAGTGCGTGGCAGATGATTTCTTCCGATTCGATCTCGTGCATCTTGTGAGAGCCGGTCGCGGGACTCGCCGCCGCGTCGCGCCCGTGATAGTTCAGCACCGCCGGATCGGGAAGCATCTCGTGGAGAAGTTCGTGCATGTAGTTCCACGCCCCGCGGTTGCGCGGCTCGTCCTGCACCCAGCAGATGTCGCGTGCCTTGCGATAGCGCGCCAGCAGGTTCTGAATCTCCTTTTTCGGGAAGGGATACAACTGCTCGACCCGCACGATTGCCACGCCCTTGAGTTTTTCCTTTCGCCGGCGGTCGTCGAGGAAATAGTAGATTTTGCCGCAGCAAAAGAGCACCCGATTTACGCTGTCGCGTTCCGGGGCCGTCGGATCGTCGATCACCGGTTGAAATGCCGAGCCCTCGGCAAACTCTTCGATGCGGGACATCGCCGGCTCGTACCGCAGCAGGAACTTGGGCATCATCAGCACCAGAGGCTTGCGGAACTTGCGATGAATCTGGCGTCGCAGCAGGTGGAAATACTGGGCGGGATTGCTCGGCACGCAGACCTGCATGTTCTCCTCGGCGCAGAGCGTGAGGAAACGATTCATGTAGGCGTTGCTGTGCTCCGGGCCAGCCCCTTCAAAGCCGTGCGGGAGGAGCAATACGAGGCCGTTCGAGAGCCGCCATTTGCTCTCGGCGGCGGCGATCATCTGGTCGATGATGGGTTGCGCGCCGTTGACGAAGTCGCCGAACTGTGCTTCCCACATCACCAGATTGCGCGGATCGCCCGAGCTGAACCCGTATTCAAAGCCCAGGACCGCCAATTCGGAAAGCATCGTGTTGATGATCGTCAGCTTCGCCTGACCCGGCGCGAGATTCGAGAGAGGCGTGTAGGTCTTGCCATTGTTGTAATCATGGAGGACCGCGTGGCGATGGCTGAACGTTCCGCGCTGCACGTCCTGGCCCGTGAACCGAACCGGCGTTCCTTCCAGCAGCAGGCTTCCCAGCGCAAGCATCTCGCCACAGCCCCAGTCGATCCCTTTGCCGCTCTTGACCGCATCGAAGCGGTTCTGCATCACCTTTTTGAGCTTCGGATGGATCGTGAAATCCGCCGGCAGCTTCGAGGTCCCCTCGGCGATCCGCGTCAGCGTTTCGCGCGGCACCGCGGTCTTGGCACTCCAGTCTCCGTGGGTATGGCAGGAAAAGCCCTTCCAGAGGGGATTCATTGCCGCGGTCCGCTGGCGCGGGCGGAACTCGCTGGCGAGCTTCGCCGCGGATTCCATGCGCTCGCGGCAGGTCTTGCGCATCAGCTCGATTGACTCGGCGGTCAGCTTCCCTTCGCGAATGAGGCGCTCCGAGTAGAGCTCGCGCACGGACTTGTGCGCCGCAATTTCCCGATACATGACGGGCTGGGTGAAACTCGGCTCGTCCGTTTCATTGTGCCCATACCGGCGATAGCACCACAGGTCGATCATCACGTCACAGCGAAATTCCTCGCGGAACGCGATCGCCAGGCGGGCCGCGTGCACCACCGCCTCGGGGTCATCCCCGTTTACATGGAAAATGGGCGCGGTGATCATCTTCGCGACGTCAGTGGGATACGGCGTGAAGCGGCACTCGCGCGGCACCGCGGTAAAGCCGATCTGGTTGTTCACGATGACGTGAATGGTCCCGCCGGTGCGATAGCCTTCCAGCTCCGAGAGATTCAGGGTTTCTGAGACGATCCCCTGCCCGGTAAACGCCGCATCGCCGTGAATTAACAGCGGCACCACCCGCCCGTGGTCCTTGTCTCCCTTATAGCTCTGCTTGGCCCTGACGATTCCCTGCACGACCGGATCGATCAGCTCCAGGTGGCTGGGATTGGGACTCAGTGCAAGGTGAATGGTCCGATCGCCGGCGGGGCGATCGTTGGAATAGCCGAGGTGGTATTTGACATCGCCGTCGCCTTCGGACGTCTGCTCCACGATCGTTCCCATGAACTCGCTGAAGAGAACCTCATAAGGCTTGTTGAGCACATGCGCCAAAACGTTGAGCCGGCCGCGATGCGACATGCCGATGCAGACCTCGTCGACCTTCAGCTTTGCTCCGTCATCGACCATCGTGTTGAGCAGCGCAATCAGTGATTCCGCCCCCTCAAGGCTGAACCGCTTGGCGCCGACGAACTTTTTGTGAAGGAATTGTTCGAATTCCTCCGCGGCAACGAGCTGAAACAAAATCGCCCGCGATTCTTCTGCAGAGAATTGCGGACGATTGAGGATCGGCTCCATTCGCAGCGCGAGCCATTCGCGCTGGGTCTTGTCGGAGATGTCCTGATACTCCACACCGATGGTTCGACAATACGTGTCGCGGAGCTTTTCGATCAGATCGCGGACGGTGCCATTGGTCGGCCCGTAAAAGTCCGCCCGGCCGACGACTTCGTCGAGGCTGTCGGTGCTGATGCCGAACTGGGATAATTCCAGCAACGGATTGCTCGGGCGATCGTGCCCCAGCGGATCGAGCTGGGCAACGAAGTGTCCCAGTTCGCGATACGTGTGAACGAGGTTGTGCAGCCCGAAGGTGATCGGCGCGGCATGCTCATCGGTGGGGCGGCGGCCACCGGCACTTTCGAATCCGGCGAAGTACGCTTGCCAGGACTGATCGAGCGTGCGCGGATCCCGCTGATACTGCTCGTAGAGCCGCTCCATGTAATCCGCGTTGGCGCGGTTCACAAAGTCGAAACGATCCATCGGAAGTTCACTCCCATCACGGCGAAATGCGGGGCCGGCGCGCCCATCACTGCCCGTGGACGATTATATCAAGATAGACACATTACTTTAGGGCCAACCAGAATTGTTGCCAACTGATCGAGCTTGCGAAAAATCCAAGCTCCGATAATCCAGACGTGCAATAAACACCAAATAATGCAGAAGACGCTCCGTTGGTATCCCCGTTGCAACGAGCCTGCCATCGTCGTTACTCGAATGTCTTATTTGGCAAGCTGCCAAAGAATTATTTGCGAAAAGGAGCAGCGCGGATGGAGTCAAACCCAAAAAATCGCGGTTTTGCTGCGATGGATCGCACCCGACAGAAGGAAATTGCCCGCAAAGGGGGGAAAGCAGCGCATCAGAAAGGGACTGCGCATCAGTTCACAGCCGACGAAGCGAGAGCCGCAGGGCGCAAGGGCGGCGAAGCCGTCAGTGCCAACCGCGGTCACATGTCGCAGATCGGGCGAATTGGCGGCAAGAAGTCCGCCGGACGGAAGAAGCAAGCTCAGCCGCATGAGCCGTCGGTCCAGATGCCGTCGGGCAGCGCGGAACAAGAAGCGCTGGAAAGTCCGATCTCAGAATCGTTGGGCAAACGTGACGAATTCCGTGATGAGTCCGCCGAAGATGCGGCGTGAGGCGAGACACCCCTCTCGGCGGACTCAGCGGGCCGCGCCTGCGGCTGCATCTGTACCGTTAGAACATTCGCAATTGATCCCGCTCAAAACTGAACTTGCTCTGCGGATTGTCGATGGGAATCTTGTACTTCCCGCTCCAGCAGGCTGTGCAATAATCGCTGGCAGCATGCTTCAGGCAGCCGAGCATTCCCGACAGCGACAGATACGCCAAGCTGTCAACTTCCAGGAAGTCGCGGATCTGCTCCACCGTCCGATTGTGGGCGATCAATTCCTCACGGGTGGGAAAGTCAATTCCGTAGAAGCAGGGGTTGCGAATCGGCGGGCACGAAACGCGAAGGTGAATTTCTTTGGCCCCCGCTCTGCGAATGGCGCACATCTTCGATCTTGTCGTCGTGCCGCGTACCACTGAATCTTCCACGATCACGATCCGTCGCTGGGCGATGACATCAGGAATAATGTTTAACTTCATCGATACAGCCCGGTCGCGCTGTGCCTGACCCGGCAGGATAAAGGTCCGGCCCACGAACCGGTTGGGAACGATTCCCTCCTCAAATTGAGTTCCGGATTCTTTGGCGAATCCCAGCGCTGCACTTCGACCCGAGTCGGGCATTGGCATCACGTAATCCGCGGCGACCGGCGCTTCCTTGGCCAACTGCCGGCCCATCGCTTCGCGCACCATGTGAACGTTCTGGCCGAAAATCCGGCTCGCGGGATTCGCGAAATAGACGTGTTCAAAGACGCAGTGCGCACGCTCGCTGGCGGGAAAATCGAATGTCCGGCTAGTCAATCCATGTTCGTCAATTCTGACGATTTCCCCAGGCTCTACTTCGCGGATGTACTCGGCGTCGATTGCGTCGAAAGCGCACGTTTCGCTCGCTACGCACCAATGGCCGGCGCTGGTCTTTCCCAGGACCAATGGCCGAATGCCCCACGGATCGCGCACCGCCTCAATACGGTTGGGAAACAGAAACAGCAGGCTGAATGCGCCCTGCAAATGCTTCAGCACGTGAGGCAATGGATCGTGCCGCTCCAGATGCGTCGGCTTGGCCAGCAGATGGACGATAATTTCAGTATCGGTGGTGCTCTGAAAGATGTGCCCATGCTCCTCGTACTGCTGGCGGAGGAGTTGCGCGTTGATCAGGTTGCCATTGTGCGCAACCGCGACCGGCCCCATCAGATACTGACGGAGCAGCGGTTGTGCGTTGCACAGTTTGCTTGAGCCTGTCGTGGAGTAGCGGACATGTCCGATGGCGGCGTGCCCGACCAGTTCTTCCCGAAGCATCCGCGGGCTGAAGCACTGGCTGACCAGCCCCATTCCCGCGTGGCCTTCCAGAGTCACCCCATCAGAGACGACGATTCCCGCCGATTCCTGTCCTCGGTGCTGCTGCGCAAAAAGGCCCAGATAGCAGATTTGCGATGCTTCCTTGGGTCCCCAGATGCCAAAGACCCCGCACTTTTCCTTCTTCTCGTACCCCTCGAGGAGCCATTCGCCTTGATCGTCAGCGGACGATCCATCAGCGTTGGCGGCAATATTCAGAACCGGAAGCGACACCGCCAAGGAAGTCTCCGTCTTTGTACAGCGGACACAAGATGTTACGTTACAATGCAGAAACGCGGCACGAACATGCTGCGGACCAGCCGCATCAGAGGTAAAGGATATCTCCGCCGGCTGGCAGGGTCAAATTTTGCGGAAGGCACGGAGGCACGAAGGCACCCGCCGCGGCGGGTAAACTGCGGCACGAAGGGAAGAGAAGAGACGCCCGGCGTCAGTACTTGGCTTGCCTCCTCCTCCACTTCGTGCCTCCGTGCCTTCCCCATCACGTTCCACTCACCAATCACCAGTCCCCCCCATGTCCCAACGACGAAAAGGTCCTCGAGAAAAAGATTTGACGAGCCGGTATACGTCCGGCAACCTCGACGAAGATCGCGTGGACGCGAGCCAGAAGTTCTCCGCGCGCAACAAGCGTGCCGAGCACGATAAGATTCTCCGCACCGCTCTAATGCGAGCGGAGGAGGCGGCTGAGCAGATCGATGTCGAGACGCTGCCGGTCGGGCAGGTCATCGTCGTCTACAGCCTCTACTGCGTCGTCGAGCACGCGTCGGCTCGATATCTTTGTGTGATTCGTAAGACGCTGTCGAAGGTCAGCAAGACCGCCATCATCGTTGGCGACCAGGTGCGCTTTCGCCACGTGAATGCCGAAGGTGACCTGCGGCCGCCGAATGAAAGTCCGGATTCTCCCGAAGGCGTCATCGAGGCGGTCCTTCCACGGCGAACGGTTTTGTCGCGATCAGACAGCTTCAGGGGAATCGAGCAGCATGCGATCGTCGCCAATGCGGATCAGATGCTGATCGTCGTCGGACTCGTGCAGCCGAGTCCCAAATGGGGCTTGGTCGATCGGATGATTGTGGCGGCACAGAGCGGGGGGCTCGTCCCGATCGTCTGTCTGAATAAAACAGACTTGGCCGGCCCCGACCCCTCTAAAGCAAGCCGATTGGCCGATGAAGTGCTCGCGTACTACGCCGACGTTCTGAAGATTGCGGTGATTCGCACCAGCGCCGAGAAGCGCATTGGTCTGGAAGCAATGCGGTCGGCCTTGAAGGACAAGACCACCGTCCTCGCCGGTCACAGCGGCGTGGGCAAGAGCAGTCTGGTCAACGCGATTCAACCCCTGCTCGACCTGCGCGTTGGTGAAATAAGCCATTACAACGACAAAGGCCGGCACACCACGACGTCGGCCCGCTACTACCACCTCGACTTCGGCGGAGCCGTGATCGACACGCCGGGGGTCAAGCTCTTCGGACTCTGGAATGTCACCCGCGAAACGCTTCCCAACTTCTTCACCGATGTTCTGACGGACATTGCCCCCGGCTGGCGCCGCGACAGCTACGCGCGGATCGAAGAATCGCTTCAGTGAGAGCGTCGTCTTCACCGTGACGCGATGGCTCGCCTCTCCCTTCCCCCTGACCGCCGGCAGTCACTCGCCGAGCGGCTGATCTGCGGGAATATACGGGATCAGACCCTTGCTGAAGGCGACCTCCTGCACCGCCCTGGGAGCATGGCGAACGTCCATCATAAAGCCGTTGACCTGAAGCATCCAAACCATCGGATTGTCCATCAGGCGGCCTGGCAAAGTCCAGTTCGGATCAAGTGGGTGAAGCTTGAGCATCTTGCGGATTGCCGCCAGCTTCGCCGAACCGCTGCTCTCGCTGATTCCGAAAAAACCATCGATGTCGCCAAGCCGCATGGAGGGCGTCTGGCTCTTATCGTGCAGAAAGTTGACCCAGCCAACGGTACGCACAATGCCGCTGGCCCAGCCGTTGGGGCTGCCTGTCAGCAACGGTGACGGTCGTTTGCGAGCAAGCTTCTCGGCCAACTTGCGGCAGAGCACAGCGTACTCGTTGTTCAGACGCTCACGGCAGAACTGATCGATCATGCCGATGATGACCCGCAAAACCTCGGCGGTGTCTGCCTTCGACGCAGCCTTGGCGACCGGTTTGCGTTTCGGTTCTTTCGCGGGCATCAGTTGCTCCGAGATTGGCAATGACGGGGAGAGGGCATGTGCAACATTCTACGCTCCGTCGGCCCCGGCCTCAATTGGCCGCAACTCATTGAGCGCGCCGATCTCCCGCACTTGCGGCCAGATGAGATTGATGCCGAATACGACGACGATGGTTCCGATCCCGCCGTAGACGACCGAGCGGACGACGCCGAGCCACCAGCCGGTCACACCCGATTCCAGGCCGCCGATCTCGTTGGAGGAGCCGATGAACATGCTGTTCACGGCCGAGACGCGGCCGCGCATGTGCTCGGGCGTGAGCATCTGGACGAGTGTGTTGCGGATGACAACACTGACATTGTCGAATGCGCCGGTGAGCAAGAGCATGATAAACGAGAACGCGAACCATCGGGAGAGGCCAAAGCCGATGGTGGCAGCGCCGAATCCCGCGACCGACCAGAGCAGGGCTCTTCCCGCATGCTGCATCGGCGGGCGATGAGCGATGACGATTGCCATCGCAAAGGCGCCAAACGCCGGCGCGGCGCGGAGCCAGCCGAAGCCCACGGCGCCGACGTGCAGGATATCACTGGCGAAGTTGGGGATCAGGTACGTCGCGCCGCCGAGAAGCACGGCAAACATATCGAGCGTGATGGTGGCCAGGATGATTTTCGAGCGGCCCACGAATCTCGCTCCCGCCAGCAGGGATTGGCGGTTCACCGCCTCAGGCGTCCGTTGAACCTGTCGCGGCTGAAGCAGGTAAATCAGCGTGAGAAAGCCCGCGGCACACGTCGCATCCAACAGATATGCCGCGGTCACGGAGAAGGCGACGATCAGTCCCCCCATCGCCGGTCCGATCACCGAGGCAATCTGAAATGTGCTGCTGTTCCAGGTGGCGGCGTTGGAGAAAAGTCTGTCCGGCACGAGCTGCGGCAACAGCGCCGCGCGCGCCGGCCAGCCCACAGCTTGCGCGGTGGCGCCAAGACTCAAAAACAGATAGAGCAGCCCGACCGATGCGTGCAGATGCGATGCCGCCGCCAGCCCCAGCGAGAACAGCGCCGCGCAGGATTGCGTGACGATCAACATCCGTCGGCGGTCGAACCGATCCGCGAGATGTCCCGCGGGAAGCGCGAGCAAAAGCACCGGCAGCGCCTGCACGCCGCCCGCCCATCCCTGCCAGAGGGCGCCGCGCTTTCCGCCGCCCGCAAGCTGGAAGAGCTGCCAACCGATGGCAACGCTTTGCATCTGCTGCCCGATGACTGCGATCATCCAACCCAGCGCGTAGCGCCGATAGTCGGCGATTCGAAGAGCCGCGTATGGATCGTGCGGTTCTGCTGACCAGTACTCAAGCTGATTTTCCGTCGGAGAACCGGAAGCCGGCCGATTGATATCCTCGCGGTCGGACTGATCGCTGGGGGTCTGCATCAGAACAACAGAGAAGAACGGGAAACCCTGAGGCAAAAGCGGACGGGGAAAATTCAATTGAGGATTGCAAATTGCAAACTGCAAATTGCAAATCTCAATTGAGAGTCAGACCGCGTTTGCCTTTCCCCTTCGTGCCTCCGTGCCTTCCCACTCACTTCCGTTCGGCGATCGGGACAACCTTCAATCCGAACGGCCCATTGTAGTCGTCTGTCGGACGGATGATCCGGTTGTTGGCGTGCTGCTCCATGATGTGGGCGCACCATCCGGCGACGCGGGCCACGCCGAAGATGGGGGTAAACAGGTCGATGGGGATGCCCATGGTGTAGTAGGCGCTTGCGGAAAAGAAGTCGACGTTGGGATTGAGGTTGCGCGGCTGACCGTTCGAGCCGAGCGAATCTTTCAGAATCGGAATCAGCTTCTCCGACATTTCGTACCATTTGAGATTGCCCGCCGCCTGGCCCAGTTGCTTGCTCATCTTGCGGAGGAATGTGGCGCGGGGGTCGAACGTGCGGTAAACGCGATGGCCGAAGCCGGGCACCTTGTCCCCCTTGGCGAGCATGTCTTGAGCGGTTTTGACCGCGGTGTCGGCATCGCCGCACTTGAGCAGCAGTTGCATGACGGCTTCGTTGGCGCCCCCATGCAGCGGCCCCTTGAGCGCGGCGGTGGCGGAAGTGACCGAAGCGTGCATGTCCGCCAGCGTGGCGGCAGTGACGCGCGCGGCAAACGTGCTGGCGTTCATGCCATGTTCCGCGTGGAGCACCAGTGCGCCGTCCAGCACGCGGACGATGGTCTCATCAGCGGGCTTGCCGGTCATCATGTGCAGGAAGTTGGCGGCGATCGACAACTGCGGATTCGGCGCGACCGGATCCTGCCCGTTGCGCAGGCGATGGAACGCCGTCACGATCGTTGGGAACCGCGCGGTCAGTCCGATCGCCTTGCGCAGATTCGCCGCCGGGTCGTTGTGTTCGAGATCCGGATCGATTGCGCCCAGTGCGCTGACAGCGGTTCGCAGCGCGTCCATCGGCTGCGTCTTGGCCGGAAGGCTCTTCAGCACCGCCAGGACGTGGGGCGGGAGCGACGTCGCCGCGCCAAGCTGCCCGCGAAGCTCCGCCAGCTCGGCGGCATTGGGAAGCTTTCCATGCCACAGCAGGTAAGCGGTTTCCTCAAAGCTGGTGTTGTCGACGAGGTCCGCGATTTCATAGCCGCGGTAGACCAGCCGCCCGGCCATGCCGTCAATGAAACAGATATCGCTCTGTACCGCGACAACCCCCTGAAGACCGCCTGACTTTGCCGCCTGCGGAGAAGCCTGAGTCATGTGAAATTATCGTCTCTCGGGGATGCTGCCAGGCGACTTGCTCGTAGGGAGTGAGGAGACGTGAACCGGCCCCAAGCCGTCTGATCGGATGACAAGCAAATCGCTTAGCAGAGTCCGCCAAAACAGGGGCCGCCGAACTCCGCGCAGACTGTAGCGGGGGGCGAGAAGGGCGTCAATTCGATCTTATTTGAACCCGCGCCGTCGCTGCCGGCTGTACCTGCTCAACGCATCTTCGATGATCGGAAACGCGTCCTTTGCCGACTGAATCTGATCGACCTCAACGGCTTTGCCTTCCAGTTGCTTATAGTCCTGGAAGAATCGGCGGAGCATCGTCAGGCGATGCGGAGGCATCTCTTCGGCTTCGCGATAGCTGTTGAATTCAGGATCCTCGGTCGCGACGGCGATGATCTTGTGGTCCTTCTTGCCGCCGTCGATCATGGTCATCAGGCCGATCGTGCGGGCGTGAATCATCGTCAGCGGCACGACCGTTTCTTGGCAGAGCACCAGCACGTCCAGCGGGTCGTCATCTTCCGCGAGCGTCTGCGGCACAAACCCATAATTCGCGGGGTAATACACCGCCGAATACAGGACGCGATCGAGCTTGATCAGGCCGCTGGTTTTGTCAAGCTCGTATTTGACGCTGGAGCCGAAGGGGATTTCGATAATAGTGTTGAACTCCTGCGGAATGGATTCGCCGGGAGTCACGTCGTGCCAGGGATGGATCATGAAAATTCTCTCGTAAGGCGGTCAGTCATCTCATCGGATTATATTGGGGGAGCAAGTGAACGGAAGCATTCTTTCAGTCTAAAAGCGGGGAATGTTCACGCGAGATCGCCCCGGGCCGAGGTTAGCCGCGACGCGCAGCGGAGCGCGTATTCGAACGAGAAACAGCGTGATTTCGCCCGTTGCGTAATTCGCACGAATACGCGCTCCGCTGCGCGTCGCGGCTAACCATCGGCAAACCACCGCGGAACTTGAGGACCGAATCTTGTCAGTCTTCCGCCGCGGCCGTCGCTGCCGCCGCTTTTTGCCGCCACTGCGCCAGCCAGAGGCCAAACTCGTAGAGGATCATCAACGGAATCAGGAGCGATAACATGCTGGAAACAATTTCCCCCGGCGCGAGGACGGCTGAGGCGATTGCCATCACGAAATAGACCATTCGCCGCTGTTTCTTGAGAAACGCAATTTCGACCAGACCGGCGCTCACCATCGCAAGCACGACCAATGGCAGCTGAAATGCCAGCCCAAACGTCAGCATGAACGTCAGCACCAGGTCGATGTAATCCGACAGGGTGATCATCGGCGTCAGCAAGCTGGTGGACCCCATCATCATGACATGCACTTCGCCGCCGTAGTATGTCTTGACGCGATTCTCAACCGAGTTGATCCACGCCTCTCCCTCAACCGGCTGTGCCGGATCCCCTTGGAAGACCTTGAAGCGGGCGGGGGATGGATCGTCTTTGAGCGGGACAGGATCCCCGTGTCGCATGCCGGGCAGCGGAAGGCCGCCCGAAAAACTCAGGAAAAACGAGATCGACATCGGCAGCACGACGACATACACAAACACCACCCCGGTGATCAGCAGCGTGATCGACAGCGGGATGTAGCGGGTGACCATCTTCCGCTCGTTGGGATAGAGCCCGGCCGCGACGAACTGCCAGATCTGATAGAGCAGCCACGGCCCGGCCAGCAGCGCGGCGCTGATCATCCAGATCTTGAGGTAGGTCATGAACCCCTCGGTGATCTGGTTGTAGTACATCTGCGGATTCATGTGATGCTTCACCAGTTGCGAGATGTACGGCGCGGTGAAAAAGACCATCAGCCGTTCGGTGAAGGTCACGCAGATCACGACCGCGACGGCAAACCCGAGCAAGCCGATGATCAGCCGCCAGCGCAGATCCTCGAGGTGTTCGCCGATCGTCATCCGATAGGAATCGGGATCGTGAGCGGCGCTCGATTTGACTTTCTTCTTGGGTGGCGGCGTTGCGGTGGTCATGCGAAGCGTATTGTAGGGGAAACGCGAGGCGGGGGGAGTGAGGGCGAAGAAGCCTGCAGACGTCGCTTCTTTCCCCATCTCCTCAAGTTACAATCGCGACCGTGAGTCCAGTGATGCTTGAATCGGTGGCTCCCAGAGAACGGAAGGCTGTCATGCAGTGGACCAACGAATGGATCGAGGAGGGCGTCAAGAAGGGGCTGCAACAAGGCCGGGCGGAGGGCCGACAGGAGGCCCGGGATTTGGTAGTCCGCCTGCTGGGCCGGCGGCTCGGTAGAATTTCGGCGAGCTTATCGAGGCAAATCCAGCGTTTGGACGATGCCGCGATGTTTGCGCTCGGCGACGCGCTTCTCGACTTCACCGGTCAGGCCGATGCAGAACGTTGGCTGGCGCAGCGCAGCAAGAAATAGGTCCTACAGGGCGCAGTTTATTACTCGGGGGCGCGCACTACGCTGCCGGCAGCGGATCAAACTCGACGGCAACCCGATATCCCAGACTGCTGGTGTCGCAGCGAAGCACTCGGCCGACCGCGTCCCACTCCTGCAGCTCGCCCTGCTTGGGAAAGTAGACCGCGAGCCGCTCGCCGCGGTCGAGCGGGGTCTGGCTGATGGCAGAGAGGCCGCCGAAGGAGAGGTCGCGAAGAGCCAGCGTGAAGCGCGGGAAGCGATGGGCGATGACACTGTGATCCATGCGCCGTCCCTCGACCTGAGCGTGACATTCCTTGCGGGGAAAGATCCGGCGATTGTCCTGATCGTCCGCGGGACCGATTCGAGCGGGCATCTTGAGCAGTGCAACCATAAGCGGCTCCAAACATCTATAAGCAGCGGACAGGCCGGGTGTTCCGTCACTCCACGCCTGGGCCGCGCATTGGTTCCATCGGCGATACGCGCCGCAGGGTTTACCCGGTTTAGCCAGTTGTCCTGTTGAAATTATGCGGCGCGCCGACGGGCTGTTGGTCAGTCCGACGCGAGCGCTGTTATCGGACATGAAGAGGGCTCAGAGCATCAGAGTTGAGGGTGTCAGAGTTGAGGGTGTCAGGGTTCAGGGTGTCAGGGTTCAGTAAGAGCGGGAGATGCCGAGTTCGAACCGCGGCGGCCTTCATTTGATCCCCACTCGCTTCCAATCACCTGCCGCATTTCCGTCGCCATCATTCCCCACGGCGGCATCTTGGCATTACCATTCACTGCATGTCGCAATCGTCCGGAGTTGTCTACCTGATCGGCGCGGGACCGGGGGACGAAGGGCTGATCACCGTCCGCGGGGCAAATCTGCTCGCTGACGCAGACGTTGTCGTCTACGATGCATTGGCCAACGTGCGGCTGCTTGATTATTGCAGGGAGGATGTCGAGCAAATCTACGTCGGGAAAAAAGCATCGGATCATTCCCTCACGCAGGAGAAGATCAACCAACTGATGGTGGAAAAGGCGTTGGAGGGGAAACGAGTGGCTCGACTCAAGGGCGGCGATCCGTTCATCTTCGGACGCGGCGGCGAAGAATGCGAAGCGCTCGCCAAAGCCAGGGTTCGCTTTGAAGTCGTTCCCGGAATTACGGCGGCCATTGCCGCGCCGGCGTATGCTGGAATCCCCGTCACGCATCGTGACTTGAACTCCAGCTTCACGCTCATCACCGGACACGAAAAAGAACAGGAATATCAGGACCCGGCCGCCGTCGCGCGTGCCGCCGATGCGCCAGCGGGCGCTTCGGATTTGGATTACGCGGTCCTCGCGAAGTTGCCGTGTCTTGCTTTTTATATGGGGGCAAAGTCGCTCCCGCGCATCTGCCGAAAGCTGATCGATCATGGGATGGCGCCAACGACCGCCGCCGCGACGATTCAGTGGGGCACCACGCCACGCCAGCGCACGATCGTTGGCACCATCGAAACCCTGCCCGCGCTGGCGGAATCCGCCGGGATCGGTCCGCCCGCGCTGACGATCATCGGCCGGGTTGTCGAACTGCGGCAAACGATCAGTTGGTTCGAGTCGCGCCCGTTTTTCGGCCAAACCGTCGTCGTCACTCGCACACGGCAACAGGCCAGCGACCTTTCACGAGAACTCTGCGAGCTTGGCGCTTCGGTCATCGAAGCGCCCACAATCGAGCTCGCGGCCCCTGGGGAATGGTCGAAAGTCGACGAGGCGCTGGAACACATCGAGGATTATGACTGGGTCATTTTCACCAGCGCCAACGGCGTGGAGTTTGTCCGGCAGCGGCTGATGGAAACCGGTCGGGACGCCCGCGCGTTTCACGATGTCAAAATCGCCGCCATCGGCGACGCCACCGCAGCCGCAATCCGCGACAGCCTTTGCCTTCGCGTCGATCTTTGCCCCGAGTCTTTCGTAGCCGAGGCTCTGGCCGATGCACTGGCGCAGGCGGACGAGATCGCCGGCCGGAATTTTCTGCTCCTTCGCGCCGATATTGCCCGGCCGTTGCTTGCCGAGCGACTCGTGAAGGGAAACGCGGCACAAGTTTCCGACGTCTCCGTCTACCACACGCGCCCCGCAACCTCGCTGCCGCCGGCGTTCCTTGCAGCGCTCGACGCCGGCGATGTCGCATGGATCACCTTCACGAGCAGCAGCACCGCCCGGAATCTCGTCGCGTTGCTCAGCCCCGCGGCGCGAGATGCTGAAAAAGATTCGCCTCGCGAGCATCGGCCCCATCACCACGCGCACGCTCGAGGATCTTGGCTACACACCCGCCGTGCAGGCCGACACGTACAACATTCCGGGACTCGTGCGATCAATGCTCGAGGCAGTCCGAGCCGACGCGGTCTGACCGACCGAACCCACAGACGCCCCCGTTGCGAAAAGCAAAAATTTTTGACGCACGTGCGGCGGGATGCATAAGGTGCTCGCACCCAACATGGGGGTGCGATGCTTCGCAACTCGTCTCATCGGCCTGCGGCGTTCAGCCTCATCGAATTGCTCGTCTGCATCGGAATCATTGCGCTGCTGATCGCGGTGCTGGCGCCGCTCCTGCATCGAGCTCGCGAGACGGCCGGACGTGTCAAGTGCTCCTCCAATCTCCACCAGTTGATCGAAGCGACAATTGCATATGTCGGTGACAACGCCGGCTCACTTCCTCAACCAAACGACATCGCGATTGAGATGACTCCGCCGCGTGTCGGATGGCTCTACATGCCGCCCATCGCGAACCCCGCCGACGAATCTCAGGTGGAAACTGGTTCGCTGTGGCAGTATCTGCGAACGCGTGAAGTATACCGCTGCGCGATGGCCCCCACGGATTACACTTCGGGTCCGAGCCAGCATCTCACCAGCTACATGATGAATATGGCTGTTCTCGCGTTTGGATCGAGAACCTGGTCGCTCCCCATGCGCCAGTTCAAACCCGGAAATATTTTGTTTTGGGAGGCCGGCGAAGATGAGCCCGGCAATGTGACGGCCAATTCGTGGAATGATGGCTCTGCTTACCCGTGGGATGGTTTGACCATCCGTCACAATAATGGAGGCCAAATTGGGATGATCGATGGGTCGGTCGCCTGGATGAGCGGCGCGGAGTATCAATCGGCCCTCGCAGTCCCTACCGCCGGCGGATTCTGGTGCAATCCGCTACGGGTTGACGGGCACTGACAATTTGGGTGTAACTTTTATTTGTGGCGATTGCAGATTTTGCGATCGTAGGGCGGGATTCATCCCGCCGTTTTCTCAGCCGGCCAACAAATCGGCGGGATGAATCCCGCCCTACTCGGAGCCGATCGCCACTTTCGAGCGCCACACCCGACAATTTCCGGGTTTCTTCCCCGCCTTGTTCGCCCTGCGATCCTCGCGTATGATAGCGGTTTCGACTGAAGTTCCGCGGAGAGAAGGGTAACTGTGGCAAAGTCCGAGCCGATTGAGATTGAAGCGACCGTGACAACGGCGCTGCCGAACGCGATGTTCAAGCTGCGCCTCGACAATTCCGAGCGCGAAATCCTCGGCATCGTCTCAGGCAAAATGCGCAAGCACTTCATCCGCATCCTGCCCGGCGACCGCGTCAAAGTGCAGCTTTCCCCCTACGATCTGACCAGAGGCCGTATCGTCTTCCGCCAGAAGTAGCTGGGTGGGCACGGCGGCACCAAAACAGCCGGTGCGCGGACCGCGAGCTTGCAATTTGCAAGTTTCAATTTGGCCAGACAACGCCAGCACGCCCAAGGGCTCCCAGTTCTTTCAATTTGCAATTTGCAATCCTCAATTTGCAATTTGCCCCTCCGTGCCTCCGTGCCTTATCTATCCCCCCTCTTTTCCTCACGAACTTTCCCGGCTCTCCGACGATACAATAGTAAGGACACCAACCGAGCAGGAAGCACATGAGCGTTCCTCACGTGAAATATCTGTTGATCGGCGGCGGCCTCGCCAGCAGCGCTGCCGCCGAGGCGATCCGCGAGATCGATCAGGCGGCGAGCATCACGCTCGTCAGCCAGGAGATCAGCGGACCGTATCATCGTCCCCCATTAAGCAAGGAATACCTTCGCCGGCAAAAGCCGCGGGCGGAGTTGTTCGTCCATGGGCCTGATTGGTTTGAGGAGCAGCACATCACGCTTCGCACCGGCAGTCGCTGTGCGCATCTCGACGCCTCGCGCCGGTCCGCCACGCTCGACAGCGGAGAGGAGATTTCCTTCGATCACGTGCTGATCGCCACCGGCGGCGTGCCTGCCCGGCTCGATGTTCCCGGCGCGGATCTTCCCAACGTCTTCTACCTTCGCACGCTTCAGGATGCCGAGCGACTGCACAAGGCGATCGACAAAGCCAGAGCCGAGGGCCGCGCTCACGACAACGGGCGCGGGCATGCAGTGGTCGTGGGCGGAGGCCTGCTCGGCGTGGAGATTGCCGCGTCGCTGGGCGCCTCGGGGTTGGCCGTCACCCTCCTCCTGGCGACGGCATTCCCCTGGGAGAAGTTTGCCGGCGAAAATACCGGCAGCGTCCTGGCGCGCTATCTCGCCAATCATCATATTTCTGTCCTGGCACAATCTCCCCCGCAGCGGATCGAGGGAGACGGCCGGGTTCAACGCGTCGTTGCGGGTGGAACTGTCGTTACCGCTGATTTTGTCGTTGCCGCGATCGGGATGAACGTCAATCGCGAGCTTCTGCGCGGCACGCCTATCACCGCCGAGCGCGCGATCCTCACCGACGAATTCTGCCAGACCAACGTCCCGTCCATCTGGGCCGCCGGCGACTGTGCCGCGCTATTCGATCCGCTGTTCGGCAAGCACCGCAATATCGACCACTGGGATCACGCCCGCGTCAGCGGCGCCCTTGCCGGCCGTAACATGGCTGGGCGGCGCGAGCCTTACTCCGCGGTCAACAACTTCTTCAGCGATGTCTTCGATCTCTCGCTCAACGGCTGGGGGGAAGCCCGCCAGGTCGAGCGCCGCCTCCTGCGCGGGTCGGCCAATCCGGATTCCCCCAACTTTGTCGAAATCGGCATCGCCTCCGACGGTCGCATCGCTCAGATTCTCGCCGTCAATCACCTCGGCGAGGACGACACCCTCCGTTCCCTCGTCGCCGCACGCACCAGAATCAACGGGAATGAAGAGCTGTTCAAAGATCCTGCTACGGATCTTGCCGATTTGATTAAATGAGCGTGCGCGAGGGTGCGCAGTTGCAAGACACCCCGCTGCCCTGCGGGCAGCCGCTAAACTAAAATGCCGATGCAGAAACTCTGAAGCGTTCTTCTGCGCCAGGAGTCGGAAAGGGTTCAGGGTGTCAGGGTTCAGGGTTCAGCGGAAAACAGAGGTACTGAACCCTGAACCCTCACCCGTGATTGCGCGAAGTCGCCGCCTTGCGGGAAACAACGTCCGGGGCGGTTGGCTCCCCGGTCCGCCAGGCGAAGTTGTCATAGTTGGACTTCACGAGCGATCGGGCCACACGGAATTTGCCCGTCACTTCCAAGGGGATTCTTTCCACCAGGCGCAGCTCAAATGACACGTCCGGGCCGAGCATCTGTTGCACCGGCTTTGCGAGATGGCTCAATTCCCATTCGTTGAGTGGACGTTGCGGGACGATCCGTAGAAGCACCCGGGATTCGCTTTCCTGCAGGAGCTGATATTCGCGGACAATTTCCGGATTCACAATCCCGTGAGCGGCCAACTCCCAGGGGTGGATCAGGCGTCCGCCGGGCAGTTGGAAATGATCGACCATGCGTCCCTGGATCGATGCGATCGAAGCGAACGGGCTGCCGCATCCGCAGCGGTCCTCGCCGCGGGTAACGATGTCGGCCATGCGGTAGCGAATGAACGGCATCGCGAAGGAGTGAAGGTTGGTGCCGACCACTTCGCCCCGGCCGCCGGGCGGAGCGGCGGCGCCGTCTGGCTGCAGAACTTCCACGATGCTCCCGTCGTCGCAGGTGTGCATCGTTCCCTCTCTGCACTGCCAGGCAAGCAGATTGAATTCATGGCATCCATATGCGTCGTAAAGAGGCGCGGCGAAACCCTGCTCGATCTGCTTTCGCATCAGCGGCGTGATGGTTTCGCCGCCCGTGGTGATGAGTCGCGGCCGCAAATTCGTAACATTGCGCTGTTGCGACAATGCGGCGACGCGTGCCAGCACGCCAGGAAAGCCGGTAATTACCTGGGGATCCGCCGATTGCAGCGCTTCGAGGATCATCGCGGGTTCCTGCAAACAATCGATATGCGTCTGGCGAAGCACGCCGGCGGCGCGCAGAACGCGGAGCGGCAACTGCACATCCGCCCGCTGGCTCGGGTGCGTCATCAGTACGCCGGCGTGTCGATCGGTGGGGCGATACCCCATATCGAACATCGCGCGCCAGCGGAGCAGCCCCAGCGAGCGTTCTTCAATCCAGGTGTGCGCGATGCAGAATGGCTCCCCCGATGAGCCGCTGGTTTTTCGCACAATGAGACGGCGATGGTCCGTTCCGCTCGCCAGTCGCTGCTCGATGGGCAGGCCTTGAAGCATCGGCTTGGTGACGATCGGCAGCTTCTGCAGGTCTTCGACGCCGCGAATCGCGCGCGGATCGACGCCGTGTTCGTCATAGAGCCTGCGATAGAACGGAACGTGGTGATAAGCGTGACGCACGAGCAGGCGCACCCGCCGATCACGAAATGTGCGCAGCGCGTGCCGATCGAGCTTCGGATAGCGGGCCGAGAGGACCAGTCCGCGCGTCCGCTCGGCTGGCGAACTCATCGCGCCATCTCCCGCAGTTTTTCCATTCCGTGCCGGCGCACATGTTCGAGCGAGGGCAAAGGGGTTGTCTCGGCAGGTCGCGCGGGTGTTGCCGTGTCGTGCAGCGGATCGCTGAGCACCACGCCATCGGGCAATGGGTGATTGGAGCGGGCTCCCATCACATACATGCGTCTCAGCCCGTTCACCCACAACTGCTCGCGCAGCAGTGCCGGCCCGATTGCCGGCGAAGACGCCAGCAGATTCAATTCGTGACCCTGGCGGAAGAAGAGGGGCGAGTGCGTCAGAAACTCCTCGATGAACGGGCGTTGTGGGGACCATCGCATCAGCAGATCGATCCGCACGTCGTCCTTGCAGGCAAAGTCCATCTCCCACTTCCGCTTGAACTGGAGCACGCCGTCGCGGGCGCACGGCCGCGATCCGCCGTAATCCAGCATGGTGCAGCCCTGGCTTTGCGCCAGTTCAGCCGAGTAGACATAAAGCGCACACATGGCGCCACGGCGCACCGGTTCGTAGTCTCCGCCCATCGTCCCAAAGCAGAGCATCCGCATGACGGCGCCGCTCACGGTGTAAAGCGTGGCTGCAATGCGCTGCTCTCCATCACACACGAAGAAGAGCCCGCCCTTGAGAAAGCTGCGCCGAAGGTAGCCGGCAGAGCGCAGGATGCTCTGGGAGCCATGGCGCTGGCGGATGAACGGGAGATACATCTCGCTGCAAAACATCTCAAAGTCCTCGCGCCGGTGCGACGTTTCAATTCGCAGGCCGCTGCGACGGACCACCCTCCAGTCGTTGCGCGTGTCGCGATTGCGCGTTGCCAGTGGCTTCATTTCTTTGGACACCGGCATCGTCGCCAGAATCCAGGCGGGGACGCGGAGATAATCAGATTCAAAGAGCAGGTCGGATGCGATGCGGTCCATCTCCGCGATCGTCAAGTCCGCTTCGCCGCGCAATTGGCGCAACACGCGCGGGAGGGATGTCAGAAGAACTGAACCGCCGGAGGTGCGGACCGGCTCGTTCAGGAAAGTCCGCGCCAGGAAGTATTTGGTCGCCAGGCCTTCTCCGGCGGTCAGCACGCGCGCCGAAAGTCCCGCTGGCGTCCGTCCGGCGTACCATGCGAGGGGAACGCGCAGCTCACTCAGCGGTGCAACAGCGCGTCGCGCGCAGCCTGCGAATTTCGCCAGCGGCTCGGGCGCGCGTTCGTACGCCTTCCAGAGAACTCTCGCGCACGTGGATTGAAGTCGCCGGATCATTGGTAATGGTCGTCCCAGTCCTGCGCGATCCGGCAACGCGTGCCGGCGGATCAGTGGCATCGTCTTTTCGTTTCTCTCCACCGCTATATCGACGCTTCAGACCACAGCGCAATGGCGTCAAATGAATGTTTTCCCATGTGAAGCAGCAGCCCCGGCCGACTGGACTTCCGCAGGTCTTGAGCCGATACCCCATTGCCGGCTGCATGCCCGCTCATGGCACGACCGATAACGCGCGCACCAGACCGACTGGCAGCGGAGCATCTGATGAAGATTCACAATGTCAGCTTCACGACCCCGGCCCGAGCATCAGACGGCGGCTGGCTGAGGACTGTGACCGCGGCACTGGAACAGCACCTTGAGCCCGACAGCTATCCGCTGCGCTTCGCAATCGTCGCCGTGAAGCAAGGCGAGCTGGTCGTAGAGGCGACCACGGTCCAATATTCCCCTGACAGCAAATACGCCGCCTCCCTGCGCGAAGTCGAGCTGAATCATCCGCGGAGAAAGCAATATCAGGCGCAGCCATTCGGCGTCGTACAGATCGTCCCCACGGGGCTGCGTTGTGAGATCGGCGGCTACGCCGGCGACGCGTGTCCCGCCACCAACCTTCTGGCCGCCAGCGCCGATGTAGTCATCACGCACCCAAACGCCGTCAACGCCTCTGAATTGAATGAGATGGCGTCCAACGTTCTCTACGTGGAGGGAAAGAGCCTGGATGATTTCCTGCTGGGGCACCTCGGCTTGCTTCGGGTCGCGGGCAACCGCGTTGGCACATTCGTCGATCCGACCGGGGCGGATTATCTCGACGACGTGATCAACACGCTCAACGCCGCCAGGGCCGTGCGGGGAATAGACGGCGGCCTCTATTCGATCCTTGCCGAGGAGCTGGGGGTCAAGATCGAGTGGTCGCCGGCAGGGTGCGCCGTCGGATCGGTTCGCAATCCGCAGGCGATTCTCGATGGAGTGGAAATCCTTCTGTCCCACGGCGCACAAGCAATCGGCGGAGTCTCGGTCATTCACGGCGTCACCAGGGAAATGTCCGCCGCCCATCTCCGCGGCGAAATTCCCAATCCTTCAGGCGGCGTCGAAGCGATCATCACTCATCTGATTTCCAAGTTGTTCCGCGTCCCCGCCGCCCATGCGCCGCTGCCGTACTACCAGAATGTGAAGCAGCGCGGCACGCTCAACCCTGCGCCTCGGCCGAATTGATCTCCACGCCGCACTACTTCTGCGTTCTCAAGGGGCTGGCCAACGCGCCGCGATTGGTGCCCATCTCCGATTTGCAGAATCCCCCGCAGCATCTGCTGACGCTCAATCACGTTGGCGCCGTGGTGATTCCGGCAAGCTGCCTGGGCGGGATCCCGGCGCTTGCGGCACAGTACAGCGGGATTCCGCTGATTGCCGTTCGCGAGAACGAAACCATCCTGCGCGTCGGCCGTGAACAGCTCCCGATGGAGAACGTGATCGAAGTAGAATCCTATCTTGAAGCGTCCGGCGTGGTCCTCGCGCTTCGCAACGGCATCTCCATCGAAAGCCTTCGGCGTCCGATCGCAGCCAGCAGGCGCGTCGATGCCAAACGGCAAACGGGCGCGGTCCCGTGCAGCACGAGCCTTCCGCCTGCGATTCACAGGGCTAAAGTCGAGCTGGCTGTGCCGTAGAAATGGCGAGCCCTGGCATTGGAAGCTTCACAATCAGGGTGGCGTGCGGGTACAACTTGATCGCATGCACCATGTTCATTCGATACCCCTTGCCGCATTCCTCGGCTGCCTCGCGTGCGCTTTCGCGGCGCTTGCGGCCGAGCCCACCACGCTTCCCGTCTGGCCCGCCGCGGCGCCGGGCGAGCCGTCAGGAATCGGCCCGGAGCATCTCGCGCCGGTCACGCCGAAGAATCCCGTAAATCGAATCACCGATGTCACCGTTCCAACCCTCTCGCTTTTTCCCGCGCCGCCCGAAAACAACAGCGGCGCGGCCGTGCTGATCTGCCCCGGCGGGGCGTACAAAATTCTCGCGTTCGACCTTGAAGGAACGGAAATCGCCGCCTGGCTCAACTCCATCGGCGTCAACGCGATCGTGCTGAAATACCGCGTGCCGGCGCAGCGGTCTTCCCGCGTATTTGCCGCCCTTGCAGGACGCGCAGCGCGCGATGAGCCTCGTCAGAAAGAACGCCGCCGACTGGAAGATCGATCCGCATCGCATCGGGATGCTCGGTTTTTCCGCCGGCGGAAATCTCACCGCCCGCGCCAGCACCGCTTACGATCAGCGCGCGTATCCGCCGCTGGATGACATCGACGCCATCAGTTGCCGGCCGGATTTTTCCGTCCTCATCTATCCTGCGTGGCTCGTGAACGACAAAACGCATGAGCTTATCCCCGAACTGAAAGTGACCCCGCAAACTCCGCCGATGTTCATCGTTCAGACCAATGATGATCCGATCAATTCCGAAAGCAGCGTCTTCATGTATCTCGCGTTAAAGCGAGCCAAGGTGAGCGCCGAGCTGCACATCTTTTCCGCAGGGGGGCATGGCTATGGCCTGCGGCCGTCCGATCATCCCGTTCACACCTGGCCTGCCCGCTGTGCGGAATGGATGAAGGCGATGAAGTTGCTAAATTCGACGCCCTGATTGTGCGCCGTATGTCGATCCTGGACTATTGCAACGTGACGTCGACACAACAACGCACGAAGTTACGGGCAGCCGTTGCACATGCTCAAGCCGCCGATCTGTCAAATCGATTACACATCTAATCGGCCCCGGCTAAGCCGACGCCAGCGAATTGCAAGGATGCTGATTATTGCTGCCACGGCGCTGTCGATAGCGATGGCCTGGCATGCCGCTCCGGCCCTCTGGGGACACCTGAAGGCGTACTATTGGTTGCGACAATGCCTAAGCTACAGCGCTCCGTCCGACCAGGTCGTAAGCGACGAAGAGACCCCGACGTATTATCCAATGCTCTCGCCGCTTCGGTGGCCGCCGCCGATCTCCGCAGTCGGGCCGCTGAAATGTTGGGTCGAACTGCAGCCGTATGTTGGGTGGCCCGTGATCCGGCATCAGCGGGCGGTGCTCTATCTTCACTCCCGGCAGCACGTGGGTGGTAAGCCACAGTTAGTGGTGATCGAATACGAGCGGCGGATGGGCACCCAGCTTGATTTCTCGTGTTACACTCCGCGACTTGGAGATCCCCCGGATGCCCGAAGCAGCCCCGCGGGGGATGGCACTTTCACGATCGCGGATATAAATGAAGAGAGCCTGAAATTCTTCGCCGGTCAGACCGACTCGGCTGACAACTCGCACTTCACCGTGCCTTACGAAGTGGGCGGCAAACCTGGCAAAATCGATGGATGGTTGGAGCCCGACGGTTGGATAAATTTATCCGTGCGCGATGGTCTCCTGGAGGTATCTACGACTCGACAACGCCCCTTCCGGCACCGATACAGCGGTCCCGTTACGGCTAAGTAGAGAAAAGGCCGCGCAATTGGCGTCTATTTCATCCGTCCTGCAAACCAGCGACACAGATTTGATTCTGTCGTTCAATGTTGCGTAAGTAAGCCACGCTCCTCCCGTCCGGCGAGAAGACGCACGCCAGCGGCAGGGGGGCGCGGGCATCATCCGATCGTTCCGTCCGCCGTTCGCTCTTGCCGCTCTCGATATCGGTCACAAACACGCTGTTATCCATCACGTGGGCGATGCGACTGCCGTCTTGGTTCCACGTGAACGCCGAGGTGACGCTCGTTGGATTTCGCGTGATCTGTCTCGGCACGCCGCCGGCGGGTGAGACGCAGGACAGTTGCACGATTCCCGCCTCGTCCCGCATCAGCATGGCGATCTGCGTTCCCCGCGGATTGCTCCGCAGCCAGTGGCGCGGGCCGGCAAGTCCGGGAAATTTGCGGTCGCTGGTGTGCGTCAGTCGGCGCTGCACTGTCCCCTTTGGCGGCCGGGGTCGAAGGGTTTCTGTTCCCTCCAGCGGCCCATCGCCGGGAATTGTGACGTCTTCCGGGATATCCGCGACGAACGCTTCAAGGTTTTTCGTGCCGTCCGGCGAAGCCACTTCTCCCTGAAACGCGATGGCTCGTCTTTGGCGCGATCCATCCGCCTTGATGTATCCCTCGGTTCCGATCCATGCCTCTTCTGACGCCCGCGAAATCTCGTCCGAGCCCGGTTTCGGCTCGGGCGCCGTTCGCGTCACCAGCACGCTGAATCCACAGCCGTCATGATTTCGCGGGTGCCTGCTGCTCGCGTGAACCGGATGCCCGAGCACGGTCACACCGATATTGCGTTGATTGACTTCACTGCCGGCGGCGCCGGTCGCCAGGAGGTGATCGTCATACGTGAAGCTCACCCACTGCCCGTCGGCGCTAAATAAGTGCAGATGACTCCCGCCGCGCAGCGCCCCGGGCAGAAACGGTGGTGACAACTCGCGCGCATCGAGATTACTCGCGACGCCGGGTTCGCGCGTATCCACAATCACGCCTCGTCGATGGCATGCCGAGTATTGCCAATCGATCGTCGACTTCTCCGGCCCGAGGATGAACGCGACTTTCTCGTCAATCGGGCTGCAGGTTGCCACACCGCAGCACGCTCCGTTGCTCGATTCGTAGAGAACTTCGACCCGTCCGGTCGCGACGTGGACGCGTTCGATGCGCGTGCCGTCAAAGCGGGTGCCCAGCGGGTCGGAGCGTACGTCATAGACGATCCACTCCCCGTCCGGCGACCAGACCGCGGCGTTGGAAAGGATGTGCCCGCGCCGGCCGGTGGTGATTTGTTTTTCGTCGAACATCTGGGGCAGACGCTCAAAGTTGGAGCGACATCCGGCACGTCAAGATGCAGACCGCCATCGCCATGGCGGCCGCGGGTCGGGCACGCGGGGTTTCATCGACACAAATCTACTGAAAACACCGGTTCGCGCCGCCATCAAAAGGCAGTCGCGAGGAGCAACAGAATGCCGAACGGCATCCGGCCCTGCTGCGAGCAGTGGTTATGTCGCACCTGGGCGTTGGGAAAAAAGATTCAGCCTCAGTTGGAGCAGCATGCCGATAGACAGAAAATCCGCCGGCGCATTTTTATTGCGAAAGTTCAAACACCAATTGTCGAGAAACCGTATAATCAATGTGCGAAGCAGGAAACCGTCACGTTCTTGCCACGTTTACCGGCCATGCGCACGACGCGGCTTCGCTCGTCGTGCCTGGCTCGTGGAAGGATAGTCTTGGAACAATCAACCGTTTGTGAACCGACGCTCGCCTCGTCGGAAGAGCCCTGTACCCCGATGGTGGCTTCCTCGCACCATCGGGAAGCCGCTTCGCTGCTGGTTCGGGCGACGACGATGGCTGCGGTGGTGCTTCCCCTGGCGGGGTTGGTTGTCGCAATCGTCATGCTCTGGGATCGCGGCTTTCGCTGGGTTGATTTGGGCCTGATGCTTGGAATGTACATCGCCACCGCTTTGGGTGTCACCGTCGGCTTCCATCGGCTCTTTACGCATAAATCCTTCGAAACCGTTCCGATCGTCAAGTTTGTCCTGGCCGTGCTCGGGAGCATGGCTCTGGAAGGGCCGATGCTCAAATGGGTGGCGGTGCATCGCCGTCACCACCAGCACAGCGACGACATCGAGGACCCGCATTCCCCGCACCATCACGGCTTTGGGCTCAAGGGACTGCTCCTGGGATTCTGGCACGCCCATGTCGGATGGATGCTCGATAAAGATCCGGCGGATTTGCCCCGTTATGTCGGCGATCTGTTCCGAGACCGCTTGCTCCGCGGCGTGAGCAAGACGTGGTTTCTCTGGGCCGCCATCGGTCTGATCCTCCCCGCCGTTCTGGGCGGCGTGATCACGCTCTCGTGGACCGGAGTTCTCTGCGGCTTCCTCTGGGGCGGCCTGGTTCGCGTTTTCCTGCTTCACCACATCACCTGGAGCATCAACTCGATCTGCCATCTGTGGGGCAGCCGTCCGTTCGACAGCCACGATGAAAGCCGCAACAACTTCGTCTTTGGCATCATCGGAATGGGAGAAGGCTGGCACAATAATCACCACGCCTTTCCAACCAGCGCCCGCCACGGGCTGCGCTGGTGGGAGATCGACGTGAGCTATTGGGTCATTCGCGCACTCGAGTTGTTCCGGCTCGCCTGGAAAGTCCGCGTACCTGACGCGGCACGGCTTGCCGCGAAGCTCAGCCCCACGCCGCAGACCTGAAGTGCCCGGTTGCGGCTGTCTCGCGGGCCCTTCGCCGTGATGAGTCGGGTCGTCCCGGGTCCGTGCGGAAAGCGGCCTACCATTTTCAGACTTCCCTTGAAATCTCGAGGCGGTAAGAGCTCTCCACTGCGGCAAGAAAAATTTCCAACTCTCTTGGATCGGGTTTGCGTCGGAAGGCAAGCCGCTTATCTCCCTGCCGTCCTTCGACGTGCAGAAAGTGTCCGCGCTTAAAGGCGCCGAAGATCGTGGCGATTCCGATTACGACAATCGGTACGATCCAAAGCACACTGCTCAGCAAGACACCGCCACGTTGCACCCAACGTAGCAAATACAGAGCTGGGTAATAGCCGAATGCGGTCAGGACTACGCCGATCAGTGTCTGTCGGATCGGATGGGGCGCCTGGAGCCCGTATCGTAGCGTTATCCGCTGGATGCCTGCTTTTGTAATGATGACCATGATTCTGCCGCTGTCGATCTCGGCGAGGTTTTGTTCCGAGCAGCGAATACCGCAGCATTCAACGGGCAAGCGTGAGTCTTTGGCGTCCTGCAACCTGAGTGTCATATTTCCCACCTTTTGCTCGCGGGCAGATTATCCCATCTCGCCGATGGCCTTCTCAAGGTCATGAAAATTGATCGGCTTGGTCAGATGCTTCTGAAAACCCGCGTCCCTGGTGAGCTGAATATCGGCATCCATGCCATAGCCGGTGAGAGCGATCCCCTTCATCGGACGTCGCGCCAGAAGTTCCTTCATTAGCTGCAGGCCGGTGCCGTCGGGCAACCCCAGGTCGCTGATGACCAGATCGAAATTCTCTGCTTTGGCGGCCGCCAGCGCTTCGCTGACACAGGTGGCGGTTGCAACGCGGTGGTCGAGTTTTCTCAACAGCCGGGCCATGGCGCGCAGCGAATCTTCGTGATCCTCAACCAGCAGAATATTCATGGCGGCTTTTGCGCGTCCCACCGCCACCGCGGGCTCCGGCTCCCGATTCCGCGGAATGGTCGCCCAGGGCAGTTCGATGGTCATCGTCGTGCCCTTGCCGCGTCCTTCACTGAATGCGGAGATGATGCCGCCGTGTGCTTCGATGACTCCCTTGCAGATTGCCAGCCCAAGCCCCAGGCCGCCGAATCGCTGCCCGGTGGCTCCGTCGCCCTGATCGAAGGCGTCGAAGATTCGCGGAAGCAGATCCGGCGAGACACCGACGCCCGTGTCAGAAATCTCGATCTTCAGCATCGAGGATTCGGCGTCTCTCGTGCGAAGGGAAATCGTGCTCCCGTTGCCGCTGAACTTGATCGCGTTCTTCAAGAGATTGCAAAAGGCCTGCTGCAGCTTCGCGGAATCGCCCTTGATTCCATGTCGCATGGCCCTGAAGTCCAACTGCACGTGGATTGATTTCGCCCACGTTTCGGCGCTGCACATCGCCGCTGATTCACGAAGGACAGCGTGCGCGTCGATCTCCTCGATCGTCAGGCGGAGCTTGCCGTTGGTAATCGTGGTCAGGTCGAGAAGCGAGTCGATCATCCGAACTTCCAGCTCGACATTGCGGTGGATGAGTTTGACATCCTCCCGAAACTGTTCCGGCAAGTTCGGATCCTGCGAGAGCTCCGCGGCGGTTATCAGGGCCGGTGAGAGCGGCGTACGAAGATCATGGCTCAACATCGCGATGAAGCGGTCCTTCGCCCGGTTCGTCCGATGCAATTCATTGTTGGTCCGGCGAAGCTCGATTTCGGTGACGGCTGCGGCTGTCAGATCGCGGAGAATTCCAATCTGCTCGTCAGTCCAGGCATGCGGCTTGGAGTCGATGACGCAGAATGACCCCAGCACCAGCCCGTCTGATGTGACCAGCGGAATCCCCGCGTACGCCACCACGCCCATGGGAACCACGGGGTTGTGCTTGAGCAGCGGATGCTCCCGGGCGTCCGAGACGATCAACGGCTCTCCGGACAATACGACATGCTTGCAGAACGAATGGCTCAGCGGCGTTTCGCGCCCGCGGGCAGCAGTTGCTGCAGCCCAACCGCGCTCTGGAAGAACTGGCGACGATCATCGATCAGCGAAACCATTGAGATCGGGACGCCCAACACTTTCGACGCCATGCGCGTCAGACGGTCAAACGCCTCTGCCGCGGGCGTGTCCAGCAGCGAAGCCTGCTGCAGCGCCGCCAGGCGTGCCGCGTCTTCGAGATAGGCTGGAGGCTTTTCCATTCTTTGGACGCTGCACGTCGCCGACTGCTGCCCGGTTCGACCCCATGAAACGTCATCGGCTTGCGCCCTGATAAAATACACGCTCGGCGGCGCTTGGCAACATTGTAGGAAGCGCCCCCGCTTTCAGCGATCGCAGGAGCAGCGCTCGAGGTCGCTCACTTTGGCGGAGATTGGGAAATCCGCGTATGTCACACTGCCTCCCCTTTTGTCTTTCGCGGAATCTTGAAGGGAAGGCCGAGGTTGGATTCGAACCAACGTACACGAACTTGCGGTTCATGCCCTTGCCACTTGGGTACTCGGCCAGATGTCTCTGTCGACGGAGCCGTCGGCAATTCGAGACGCCTCTCCGCAGACGGTATCGGACGGGTGTGCGGGCTACTTTCATATTTGCCTCCGACGGACCAAATTCCGCAGGATATCTCCTAAAGTGATGCGGGTTTCCCGCGTGCAAACCAACGATCAATCGGGGACTCCCCTAAGTGCCCGCGCACGAATAACGACCTATCGAGCGACCAGCATGTAGATCACCAGCGCCGCGGCCATCACCAGGATCAACAGGGTGACGACTGCCACCGTTCGCTCGTCCGAAGCGGTGCCGCCGTGCTCGATCACCTGCCGGACGCGGCGATAGCGCCAAGCCGCCGCGATCGCGAAGAGTCCGCCCATGACCATCATTCCCACACCGATTGGCAAAGAGAGTCCCGTATGCCGGGCGTGAATCGGTGCGTCAATGCGGGTCGACAGTTCTCGAAGCCATACGCTGAACTTTGCCACAACGAAGCCAAGCCCGATCACGGAGATGCTCGTCCTGATCCAGGCCAGAAACGTGCGCTCGTTGGCAAGATGATCCGAAGTGTGCTGGCCTCGTTGCTCCGGCCGGTTCGAAGCAACCTCTACCGGCGGCTGAAAATCGGTTGCCTCATCTTTCGCCATCGCAACGACTCCCAAAGCCCGCTCTCTCGTCATGCATCGCCGCTCTGCACTCCCTTGCGGGTCCCGAGCCGCGCCCGTTTGTCGGCGGCTTGATCGAGAAATTCGCGTAACTCATTGCCCTTGCTGGGGCCCAGCAAGTCAGCAAACCGGCCCAGTTCCGCTTGCACACGCGCAAGATGCTCCCTCACGTTGTCGCGATTGTCGACGAGGATGTCGTGCCAAAGCCCTCCGTCTCCGCCGGCAATTCGAGTCAAATCCAGAAACCCCTTGCCGGCGAGTTCCAGTGATTTGGCGCCCGCGGACTGCACGATGATTGCCGCCAGCGCGTGCGGGAGATGGCTGATCTCGGCCATGCGCTGGTCGTGATCTTCGGGCGTCAGACGCAGCGTCCGCATCCCCAAAAGCCCCCAAAATGCCTCAACATCCGAGAGTGCGGCCGGATCGGTCCGATCCGTCGGCGTGAGCATGCATAGAGCATTATCGCACAGATCGCCTCGCGCGAACTCCACACCACGTTTCTCGCTGCCGGCCATGGGATGACTCCCGACGAATCGGCCCGGCACAGGCAATATCTCTTCAGCCAACTTGACGATCGTTCGCTTCGTGCTCCCCACATCCGTCACAACAGCGTTGGCAACCACTGGCGCGATGGAACGCAACATCTCCCCGAACACCCCGACCGGCGTGCACAGAATGACCAGGTCGGCGCCCTGAACCGCCCGCGCCGGATCATCGTACCCTTCATCAATGGCGCCGCAGGCTACTGCCGCCTCCAACGAGGGTTTCCGATGGCCATAACCGACGACTCTGCATGACTTTAATCGCTTTTTGATGCCCAGGCCGATGGAACCGCCCAGAAGCCCAACACCAAGGATGCTCACGGTCCGCAGCTGCATAGTCCGATAATAACAATGGCAACGCCGATGGCGAGAACCACCCGGCGGGATTTCCGCTCCGGCTGGTATAGCCGAGCCCGGTAGGGGAATAGGCCGATCTTGATGTATCGCCTTCGATTGATATCGTATGTGCCCCCGATAAAGGTTTGACGGGGATTTCAAAAAGTGACTCTCAAGGCGGCTGGCGCTAGGTGCCGGTCGAATGAAACGCTTATGGCTACGCCGACTCACCTTGCGGAACCATCCGAGAAGTCTCCCACCAGAGTCTCGCTCGACTTTGAAAAACCCATTGTCCAACTGGAGGTGCAGATCCAGGAGCTCGAAGCACTGCAGGCACAGAAACGCATCGATTATTCGAAAGAGCTTCGCCAGCTTCGCGCGAATTACACCTCGTTGCTTCGCAAGACCTATGAAAATCTCACTGCCTGGGAGACGGTCCAGGTCGCGCGTCATCCCCAGCGCCCGCTGTTCAACAATTATGTCGAAATGTGCTGCCGCGATTTCCGCGAGGTCCATGGCGACCGTTGTTTTGGCGATGATGCCGCCATCCGCTGCGGGCTGGCTCGCATGGGCGGGCACAAGGTCATGCTCATCGGTCATCACAAAGGCCGCGATACCAAGGAGAAGATCCGCTGCTATTTCGGCCTTGCCCATCCAGAAGGCTACCGCAAAGTGCTCCGCTGCATGAAGCTGGCCGAGAAGTTCGGCCTGCCCGTCGTCACCCTGATCGACACCCCCGGCGCCTATCCCGGCATCGGAGCTGAAGAACGTGGACAAGCCGAGTCCATCGCCCGCAATCTGCTTGAAATGTCCCGTCTTCGCACCCCCATTATCAGCATCGTCACCGGCGAAGGAGGTTCCGGAGGGGCGCTGGGAATAGGCGTCGCCGACCGCGTGGCGATGATGGAATTCGCATGGTATTCGGTGATCTCCCCCGAAGCCTGCTCCGCCATCCTGTTTAAGAACAATGACAGTGCCCCAAAACTCGCCGACAGTCTCCGCCTCACCAGCAAGCATCTTCGCCAGCTTGGCGTCATCGAGTCCATCGTTCCCGAGCCCCTTGGCGGGGCTCACCGCGATCCTCATAGCGCCGCTCATAGCCTCGGGCAACACGTCTCCAAGACGCTCCGCAACCTGAAGCTCAGCAAGATCGAGAACCTGCTGGAGCGCCGCTACGAAAAATTCCGCCAGCTCGGCGAATTCACCGAGGCAAAGGCTCGCCAGGCGGTGAGGGCGAGCTGAGCTCCTGCGGGGAACCCCGCAGTGGAAGTGCCCAGCCCCACCCGCAGGCCTCGTCGGCGGCATCGACTGCATACCGTCATATACTCAAATCATCCGAGCGGATGCAGCATTTACTGCAGCTCCGAAACCCGCATTTCCTGAACCCTTCCCCCTGACCCCTGAACCCTGACCCCTGACCCCTGACACCTCCCCCCAAACCCTCACCGGCTATAATCCGCCTCATGGCAAGCTACACCCAGAGCATCCAAACGCTGATGACCGAGCTTTCCCGCCTCCCGGGCATCGGCATGCGCTCTGCCGAGCGGATCGCGTTTCACCTTCTCAAGCAGCAGCCAGCCGATGCATTGAAGCTCGCAGATGCGATTCGTGACGTCAAAACCCGCATCAAGAACTGCTCGATCTGCTCAAACCTCACGGAAGACGACCCCTGCGCCATCTGCCAGGATCCCCGTCGGGATCAGACGGTCGTCTGTGTGGTGGAACAGCCGAAGGATTTGCTGGCGCTGGAGTCGGCCGGGCTTTATCACGGGGTCTATCACGTCCTGCTCGGGAGAATCTCCCCGTTGGAACAGGTCGAGCCGGCCGATCTCACCATCGATCGGCTGGCCGAACGTCTGGCCGCCGGGCAAATCCGCGAAGTCATCATGGGAACCAATCCCACGCTCGAAGGGGACGGCACGGCGTTGTATCTGCAAAGCCTGATCAACGCTCAATTTCCCGCCGTCTCTGTCACCCGTCTCGCACGCGGTCTGCCGACCGGCGGCAATATCGAATACGCAAACAAAAACATCCTCGCCGACGCAATCAGCGGCCGACAGAAGATGTAAAAATAGAAAATCCTCCATGGCTGCAACCCAGCCATGGAGGATCGAGTTCAAACTCAGCAAACTGATGATCGGGTTTACTTGCCGAATCCCGGAATGCTGCTGGAGAGCTTGCCGGCGTCAACCGCCGTTTCAAGACTCTTCAACTTGTCCTGCCAGCTCTGAGGGAGCTTGTCCTTCATTGCTTCGAGCTTCTTCAGGGCGGCGGACGCATCGTCCCACTTCTTGTTCTTGATCGCGTCCTCGGCCTGATCCATCAAGCCCTTGGCTTCGGGATCGACCGCATCAGCAGTCGGCGCGGTTACCTCTGGAGCAGCAGGCGCGGTAACTGCGGGAGCAGCAGGGGGGGTAACTGCCGGAGCGGTCGGCGGAGTCACCGCCGGAACCGTCGGTGCGGGGGGCACAGCCGGAACTTCCGCCGTGGGCTGCGTTGCAGGCGGTGTCGCTGCATCGGAAGCCGCCGGCATCGTCGCCGGGGGCGTCACGGCGGCGGGCGCCGGGGTCTTCGTCTCGTCATCCTTGCATCCAACCAGCGTCGCAGCGCCAAGCGCCAACGAAACGCAAAATACGGGCTTCAACATGGAGGCTCCTTGTCCTAAAACATTCCAGCGCTCCCGCAGGCGCGGGGAGATACACTGGCGGTCGTCGTAGAGTGTACGCCATCCAAACGGAATGTCAGTAGACAAATCTGACCATCGTGGCATTCCTGTGCCGATAACTCGGCTGTACCTTGCTGTTCCGTCGCCGCGCCTCGAGAACCGATGAACCAGACCCAAGTCGCAACGCCCTCCCGGACACGTTCTCAGCTTGACGATCCACGCGCTCGAATCAGCCCTCTGTTTGTCCGCACGATGATCTGTCTCACCGCCGTTCTCGTGCTGGGGATGATGTCGCTGGTGTTTTTTCGATCGCAGTCGATCATCGAACCTGATGCAGCCGTGCTGGTCGCCGGCGATCCCTCGTTTGACGGTGCCCGCGTGGTGGTGCTGTCGAGTCATCGGGAGGTCGCCGCTGCCACGCTCTCAGAGCAAAATAACTTCATCGCCCACATCCTCCTTCAGCCGGGCCTGTATGAGCTCGAGGTCGATCTGCACGGCCGCGTGCTGTTGGCCGATCAATTTCACGTTCAAAGCTTTCAATATGCCACATTCGCTCTTCCGACCGCCATCATCGTCGAGGGAGACGCGTCTATGGCCGGTGCGCACGTTCAAATCACCGGCAATGGCGAGCGTTCAACCGCCGCGGACCTGGCCGACGACAATAATTACACCGCCATCGGATACCATCTTCCGGGAACCTATGAACTGACCGTCACCCGCTACGGCCGAATCATCAACGATCAAATGCTCACGCTCGTCGCCCATCAGCCGCGACGCATCTCACTCACCCGCGGCAATGCCGCGGGATTTTCCAAATAACCTCACCAACACCCCCGGCATCCCTATGACGGCCAACACCTCTCACCGCCCCACGATCCTCGTCACCGAGGGCTCCGACCCCGTTCCCCTCGACTGGCTTCGGCAGCGCGCAAACGTCATCGAAGCCGGGCTCGACTCCGTCTCCCTGCCGCAACATCTTGCCATGGCCGAGGGGCTGCTTGTTCGCACCTACACCAAAGTGACCGACGCTTTTCTCAACGGCGCGCCAAAGCTGAAAGTGGTCGGACGCGGCGGCGTCGGACTCGAAAACATCGACGTCGCCGCGTGCCGGCGCCGCGGCATCGAAGTGGTCTACACGCCCGACGCCAACACGCTTGCCGTCGGCGATTTCGTCTTCGGCTATATCCTCCAACTCCTGCGCCCGTGGAATTTCTTCCGCGAAACCGTTTATGACCCCAGGGAATTCAAACGCATCCGCAACACCGTTCGCGGCCGCCAGCTCAATGAGCTGACCCTCGGCATCCTCGGCATGGGCCGCGTCGGCCGCCGCGTCGGCCAAATCGGCGCCGCCGGCTTCGGCATGAATGTCATCTACAACGATCTGCTCGATGTCGCCTCCGCATTGACGTTTCCCGCGACTCCCGTCGACAAGCCCCGGCTCTATCGCGAGGCCGACATTCTCACCCTCCACGTAACGATGCTGCCCGGCAACGAAAACCTCATCGGCGCCGCCGAACTCGCCCAGATGAAGCCCACCGCCATCCTCATCAACACCAGCCGCGGCGAAGTCCTCGACGCCCCCGCGTTGGCCAGCGCCCTGCGCGCAACAAGCTTGCCGGCGCCGCCCTAGACGTCTACTGGCCCGAGCCTCCCGCCCCCGACTTTCCCCTTCTGGGCCTCGACAACGTACTGCTCACTCCTCACCTCGCCGCCCGAACTCACACCGCCCTGCAAAACATGAGCTGGGTCGTGAAAGACGTGATGGAGGTACTGGAAGGCCGCCGTCCCGAACACCCCGCGCCCTGAATCGGGTGAGTGGAGGGTGGAAGGTGATGGAAGGGGGAAGGGACGGAGGGACGGAGGGACAAAGGGACGGAGGGACGAAGGGACGAAGGGACGAAGGGACGAAGGGACGAAGGGACGAAGGGACGGAGGGACACAGGGACAAAGGGACGAAGGGACGAAGGGACGAAGGGACGGAGGGACGAAGGGACGAAGGGACGAAGGGACGAAGGGACGAAGGGACGAAGGGACGAAGGGACGAAGGGACGAAGGGACGAAGGGACGAAGGGACACAGGGACACAGGGACGAAGGGACGGAGGGACGAAGGGACGAAGGGACAAAGGGACGAAGGGACGAAGGGACGGAGGGACAAAGGGACAAAGGGACGAAGGGACAAAGGGACGAAGGGACAAAGGGACGAAGGGACAAAGGGACGAAGGGACGAAGGCGGAACTGCCGACATCGCATGATCTGGAACTCGCCGACGGTGTCGAAGTAGCTTGCCCTTCGCGGTAGTTCCAATTTGCAATTTGCAATTTGCAATATTTGCAATCCCCAATTTGCAATTCCCCCTCCGTTTCCAATCCCCTTCCTCACCCTTCGTGCCTACGTGCCTACGTGCCTTCGTGCCTCCCGCCCCTCCATCCCTATCCTCTCCGCCATCGCCCTCACCACCCGATCATGCACTTCCGCCAGCGTCCCCTCTACTTTCAACCCCGCCGCTCGCGCATGCCCGCCTCCCCCGAATTTCTCCGCGAACCGCGCCACGTCGACCTGCCCCTTGCTCCGCAGGCTCACCCGCACCGGGCCCGGCTCCCGTGGCTCGGTGAACACCAGCGACACCTCCACCGTCCGAATCTGCAGCGGAATATTGATCAGATTCTCCGTATCCGGCACGCCCGCGTGCGTCTCCTCGAAATCCTTCCGCGAAATCCGCATCACCGCGAGCCGGCCGTCGCACAACAGCTCCAGCGACCCCTGCGCCCGCGTCTGCAGCGCGATCCTCTCCATCCGCTCATTCTGGTAAAGGGCCTGGTAGAGCCTGTCGGTATCGACGCCCACCTCCATCAACCGTGCCGCCAGGCGCAGCGTGTACGGCCGCGTGTTGGAAAACTGAAACCACCCCGTATCGCTGGCGATCGCCAGATACAGCGCCGTCGCGATCGGCCGGTCCAGCTCCACGCCCCATCGATCCAGCAGCTCCGCCACGATCTCTCCCGCCGCCGCCGCCTCCGTCACCACCAGCTTCGCGTCCGCCCAGTTCTCCTGCGTCAGATGATGATCGACCACCAGCTTCGGCCCCCGCCAATGCTCCACCCGCTCGCGCAGCCCCGGCAACTGCGACCATGTCCCCGTATCCACCACCAGCAGCGCGTCAAACGCATCCAGCGACAACCCGCCCGGCCACCCACTTTCAGCGTCAACATGAGCAATCTCATTGTCCCGGAACACAAACGCATACTTGGTCGGCAAATGCGACAGCAGCAACACCTTCGCCGCGATTCCCTTATTCCGCAGTCCCATCGCCAGCGCCGCGCTGCTCCCCAGCGCATCCCCATCGGGGCGGACATGCGTCGTGATCAGCACGTTCCTGCACTTCGCCAGTGCCTCGAGGATGGATTGATAACTGTCAGCCATCAGCGCGATGATACCCAATTTGCAATGTGCAATCCGCTACTTGAAATGCGAATTCCAATGGCCCCCATATCCGCTCTCCTTTACAAACTTTGACGTTTCTTTACATCCCGGAGGTTGGCGACAAATCTGTCCGAAACAGCCCGCACGTCAGCCCCTCTCGTTCCACTTCGACAACCCGATCTTTGCTCTTCCAGGTTTTGCATCCGCGATTTCAGATTGATTGAGAGTTTCCCAAAGGCGACGGATCCTCGTCGGAATTGCCCTGCCTGTCGAATCGCCGACTGCCTCCGTCCTTCCCCATGCGACATCGCGCGACAGAATTTGCAGCGCCGCATGTCGCATCCGGCCTCCAACTCCTTGCAATGGCGCGGGATACTTCCCGCCTCCGCGCGACACCGCGCGCAACAGTTGCGCGCCGTTTGCCGAAAACGGGGTATCCCGCACGCTGGCCGTTCACGCTGCACCTCCTTCGCCGCCCTCCTGCCGCGCCAGCCCAAAAAGAGTGATTGCCACGAAGAAGCACAAACGACACAAAAAAAAAGAGAGGCTGAGGACGAGAGCAGCTTCCGATTCACTTCCTGCTGTTGCGCGTCGCCTCTCTATTTCCTTTTTGTGTTTTTGTGTTTTTTGTGGCCATTCGCTCATTGATTCCCACGCGCTCGGCCATGGTCTCCGCGCGTCGTCAATCGCAGTGCGCCTTGGTGCTGAACCCGCGGCTGTCCCCGCCGATCTGTTGTGATTGCGTCACGGTATCATTCTCGCTCGACCCCGTGCGACATTGATTAACCGCCAGTTTCTCCTCTGCCGACGATTCCGTCTGTTCCAAAGGCGTAGGGTCCGCTCGGCGGCTCCAGCGTGCGCTCCGAATCGATGACAGCGTCGAGCCGCCGTGCGGACCATTCCTCAACTTCCCCGAGAATCCTCGATGGCGCTCTCCGCCGTCCATAATGAGCTATCCATTCAGCCTGTTTCTAACAGATTCCGCAGACGGCAATCCACCTTGATTGTGAATCTCCCAAAGCCGACGCGAATAACTAAAGGTGACGCGAACGTTTATATTATGGTTCGCGTCACCTTTAGTTCTTCCCAAAAGAGTGATTGCCACGAAAAAGCACAAACGACACAAAAAAAAGAGAGGCTGAGGACGAGAGCAGCTTCCGATTCACTTTCTGCTGTTGCGCGTGGCCTCTCTATTTCCTTTTTGTGTTTTTGTGTTTTTTGTGGCCATTCGCTCATTGATTCCCACGCGCTCGGCCATGGTCTCCGCGCGTCGTCAATCGCAGTGCGCCTTGGTGCTGAACCCGCGGCTGTCCCCGCGGATCTGTTGTCATCGCGTCACCGTATCACTTTCGCTTGCACCCCATGCGACGTTGATTGACCTCCGATTTCTCCTCTGGCAACGATTGTCTGTTCGAGGCGTAGGGTCCGCTCGGCGGCTCCAGCGTGCGCTCCGAATCGATGACAGCGTCGAGCCGCCGTGCGGACCATTCCTCAACTTCCCCGAGAATCCTCGATGGCGCTCTCCGCCGTCCATAATGAGCTATCCATTCAGCCTGTTTCTAACAGATTCCGCAGACGGCAATCCACCTTGATTGTGAATCTCCCAAAGCCGACGGACCGTCCGTCGGAATTGCTCTGCGCCTGGGCCGCAGCCCGATTGTCCGAACTTCTGACTCCTTGCTGAAATGACCATCCGCGATGCGACGTTCACTGCCGCCCGAATTTGCAATCAGAGCGTCCAGGCCCCAGCTTTCCCCGTCAAGTGGCACGAAATGGCACGAAATGGCACGAAATGGCACATTATTTTCCCTCCTCGTTTAGCCGGTGGGCATGCCCGCCGTGTCGCCGCAGGCGGCCTCATGCCGTAATGACTGAGAAGGGTTTTTCTTTTTCCGATTTAGAAGGACATCATTTACTTTGCGAGCGGTTGCGGTCGTTCGCTCTTCAACGGACTCCGCTCGACCACCTCCCCGCATTCGGGGCAGCGATCCGGGGTGGCACGGAGGTCGTATCCGCATCGCGGGCAGACACCCGACGGAAGTACTCGACGGCATGCCATTTACGACGTGCGAACATCGCAAGCCAGCAGACGGGCAAAATAGCAAGCAACAGAATGAGCTTGGGCTCAGAAACCACCAGGTTCGAGGCAATGACCGGTTGCTGTATGAAAAAGTCAGAAGAAGGACCTTGCGTCTTCGCAGGGTCGGAAATCCTACCTGATTTCGAGTTCTGATGTTAGAGCTCATTGCCTTGTAGATGGCGGCCGAGAGGCGGTTGCATCGCCCCTATCCCGGTGCGCCGGTAATCCCGCTTATTGGATGTGACGGTCGGGATGCGCTACGGGGCTCCATGGGCCTGAACTTACGACGGCGATATGATGATCGAAATTGAAACGGTCATTCCTCCACTTCTTGACGGTGCTTTCAATTATCTGTTGCGCGGCGTTCGTTGCGTTCTGGATCCGCAGCTATCAAGTCGCGGATCGCGTCGTAGTGGTCCGCTACTTTACCCATGTCACTCCCGTTTGGATGCTGGTCGAGGGGTTCGAATCCGATGATGGAGACTTGATCTGCACGCAGGCGTTCACTGAATGCATAACCGAGGACGATGTCCAGCGCGGGAATAGTTCAGATTTCGGTGAACTCGCAATCGACAGGAGAAAATTCCCTTCATTCCACACATCACACTGGTTTTGGCAACAAGATCGCCCGACCAAATACGTCATGGCGCCAATCACTCTTTTAAACCGTCTGGGCTTCTGCAACCGCTGGGACTTCGGTTACCGCAACCCGAGCTGGGGGCATCGGATGTTTATCCCATACTGGGTTTTCGCGGGCCTTTTTGCGAGTTTGCCCGGATTCGTTGTGGGCCGTTTTGCCTTGCGCACGCCAACGGTATTCATCCTGCAGCCGATCGCGTCGGGGGCTGTGCCACGCCTGCGGCTACGACATGCGCGGCACGCCTGATCAGTGTCCAGAATGCGGTGCGGTTCCCATCAGCCCGACGTGAGTGTAAAAGCAACATGTGCGATTTTATTTTGAATCGCACCAGCGCGGAAATCTGCAAAATTAAGGTTTGCGTTATGTGCCCCATACCAAGCTCAATACTGATGCTCGTCGCACTGCTGGTTGCGGGTTGCAACGCCGTCCGATCCAGTGACCAGCCGCAGGACGAAAGTCCAATCACGGTGCAGACGGGCATGGTGCCGATCGGCGGGCTTGGCGTTCCGCTCGGTCAACTGGTTCTTTTGGAAGGAACCAGATACGACCAGTTCAAGAGTGGCGTCGGAACTCTTAAGATTGAGAAAATCGACGGGAAGGCAGTGGCTTCCCCAACCTTTGTCTGGATCGAGAATGTCGATTTGCCAAAGGAGCAGCGTTGTGCGATCCGAGGCTACGAAACGATGGAAATGGTCGGCCAAGCACCGGCGTATGAACAACTTGCCAAGTTGAGCCGCGAGCCGCGGCCCAGCGTGGGTCAGTTGGGCTGGCAAATCGCACTCTCATTTGTTGCTCTGGAGGCGGTTGAGCCAAAGTCGTTGGAGATCAGAAAGCCGGGCCCATGATCATGCCGCGGCGGCAGCTTATGGAACGTGCAGCAGTTTTGCATCACTGTGGCCCGAGCCCGCCCCGACCAGGTACAGGTTTTCGCCCTTTTCATTCCGGAAGACGTCCAACGTGGCGAAGACGCTGTAATCTCCGGCTGCCGGCAATGGCAGTTCTACAACCTTCTGTCGTGACTGGCCGGGGGACATCTTGGCCCAGTCGGCGGGCAATGCGAATGCCTTATGCGACCGATGTTCCCACTGCACGTCGAAAGTACCCCAATATAATTCGACCTCAGGCCGGTATCCCGAATAGGTGCTCGTTCCATTATTCGTAGCTGTGACCAGCACCTTCAGAACCTTGTCAGAGAAGCTGGGCTTGCTCGCAAAATCGATGACGGTGCCAAGGGCGGGCGGCCGGGCGTTGCTCCGGGCGTGTATTTCCGCTGCCTGCTGGTGGGCTACTTCGAGGGCATCGACTCCGAACGCGGGATCGACTGGCGCTGCAATGACAGCAGTTCACTCAAGCTGTTCCTGGGCATCCCGGTGAACAAGGCCGCCCCGGACCATTCGACGATCTCGCGGACGCGGCGTCTGATCGACATCGAAACTCACGCCGAGGTGTTCACTCACATCCTGAAGATTCTGGCCAACCACGACTTGATCCAGGGAAAAACCGCGGGCGTGGACTCCACGACATTGGAGGCCAACGCGGCGATGCGATCGATCGTGCGTCGGGACAGCGGCGAGGGTTATCAGGAGTTCCTCACCCGTCTGGCCAAAGAGAGCGGCATCGAAACGCCCACGCGGGAAGAACTGGCCAAGCTGGATAAGAAGCGGAAAAACAAGGCCAGCAACGATGACTGGCACAACCCGCGCGATCCCCAAGCGAAGATCACCAAGATGAAGGACGGCACGACGCATCTGGCCCACAAGGCCGAGCACGCGGTGGACCTCTCCGAAGGGGGTCACGGCGTCACGGCGCGATCCTGGCGGTGAACGTGTGCGATGCCGCCGCGGGCGATACCGCGACGGTGACCGACACGCTGGTGATGGCCACGGCCAACCTCGCGGCGATCAAAGAGGACCCGCGTGTGGCCGACAAGATCAGCGACGATTGGATGGATGAAGCGGTTATCAGGGTCGCTACAAGAGCTTCGTTGTCCAGGAGGACGGGCATTTGCTGACACTGCTGCGTTATGTGGAAGCCAATCCATTGCGGGCGAAGATGGTGGAGCGGGCGCAGGACTGGCACCGGTCGAGCCTGGGCTGCGAGAAAGAGCTGGCGAGACAACTGCTCGACGATTGGCCGATCGACCGCCCGCGGAACTGGACGGCGCTGGTGAACGAGCCGATGGATCCGGCCGCCGTGAAACGGGTGGCACTTAGCTTCGAGCGTGGCCGGCCGCTGGGAAGCGATCCCTGGACCCTGAAAATGGCGGGCCGGATGGGGCTGCAGTACACTCTGAATCCGAGAGGCAGGCCGAAGATGCCGGAAAAAGGCAAATAAAAACGGTGGATGTCACCTTAACAGCTTCCTACGCCATTAAGGCCAGTCGAGTCGTCGTTCGGCACGTGAGCAACGATCGCACGATTGCCGTCATTGAAATCATTTCTCCCGGAAACAAGCGTTCGCCCGGCGCTATCCGCACCTTCGCTGAGAAAGCTTCGCAAAAGCTACGCGGCGGAATTCACTTGCTCGTCATCGATCCGTTTCCTCCGACCCCGCGTGACCCGCAGGGGATCGCCAAACTGATCTGGGATGAATTGGATTCGAGTGATTTCGTTCTGCCGACGGATCGGCCGCTGACCGTCGCATCCTATATGGGCGGCGCCAGCCAGGAGGCTTTCATCGAGCCGGTCTCCGTCGGCTCGACCCTTCCCGAAATGCCGCTGTTCCTGACGACCGACATCTATGTCCCGCTCCCTCTGGAGGCAACGTACCAATCGGCCTGGGAAGCGGTTCCCGCGCTGGCAGCGGGCGCTGGAGAATGAGAAGAGCGAGCGGGCATAAACTCCAACAACATCCGAATTCATTTAACGGCGAACAGCTCTCTTCAGGCGAATCCAATATGGCCGCACCGCAACAGGAAACCGAACGACTCGCAATACTCAAAGAGCTCGAAATTCTTGATACGCTTCCGGAGAAGGCGCTCGATGATCTGACGCTGCTGGCCTCCCACATCTGCGAAGCGCCCATCGCCCTGCTGACGTTGCTCGATGACAAACGCCAGTGGTTCAAGTCGCGGGTGGGACTTGCGGTTGGCGAAACGCCGATCGACATGGCGTTTTGCGCCCATGCCATCGATCAGCAGGGACTGTTCATCGTGCCCGACGCCGAACAAGATCCACGGTTCTCGCAAAATCCTCTCGTGCGCGGAGATCCTAATATTCGCTTCTATGCCGGCTCACCGCTGGTGATGGATAATGGGTGCGCACTGGGCACATTGTGTGTGATCGATCGCGTGCCGCGGGAATTGTCCGCGGGCCAGCGGGAAGCGCTTGAGGCGCTGGGCCGGGAAGTCGTGACCCATCTGGAATTGCGCCGGACGGTTTCACGGCTTCGGCAAACACAATGTGAATTGCAGCGCGCCCAGAGGGATTCGGAGAATCTTCTGCTGGCGGTTCTGCCCGAATCCATCGCCCGCCGGCTGATGCGCGGAGAGCAGCACATCGCCGACAGCTTCGATCACGTGAGCATTCTTTTCGCCGACATCGACGACTTCACTTCCATTGCCGACCGCGAATCACCCGTGCAATTGGTCGAGCAGCTCGATCATATCTTCAGCACCTTTGATGAACTGGTGGACCGTCATAAGCTTGAGAAGATTAAAACTGTTGGGGACGCCTACATGGTCGCCGGCGGATTGCCCGACCCGCGCCCCAATCACCTTCAGGCGATGGCTGATCTCGCATTGGATATGCAGGCGGCCATCGGGCGCATTTCGGCCGGGTCGCGACAGGTCATGAGTCTGCGAATCGGCATCCACAACGGTCCGGTCACAGCAGGCGTCATCGGAAAGCGGCGATTCGCCTACGACCTTTGGGGACAGACCGTGAGCACCGCCGCCCACATGGAGTCCATGGGTCTGCCGGGAAGTATTCAGGTCAGCGGCGCCGTCCATGCGCAGCTCAAGGACCGTTATCTCTTCGAAGAGCGCGGCGAGTTCTACATCAAGGGGAGCGGAAACGTCGAAACATACCTGCTGGAAGGCCGACGACGTTGATGCAATGATCAGGGCGGGTCGGTGTGCGCGGCTTTCGAACCAGTTTGCTCCCGACTGATCAGCTTCATCAGCTCGCGATTATCAGCAAGTTTCGCACAACGATCCGCTGCCTCGGTGACGCGCCGCGCGGCTGCATTGTCTTCCTGCTCGTTTAGACTTCGCGCGGCTCGCCAGTAGCGATCTGCGGCCAGTTCATTGTCGCCCGCCGACTCATACGCCGCCGCCGCGCGGCTGATTGCCAGCGCCATCGCACGATAGCGATGGATGCCGCGCAGCAGGCCCGCTTGCGCATCGAAAGCTTTGGCTCCGTTCAGCCAGCGATGATTAGCGACGGCAATCTCCCCGCGCAGCTCCTCCACATCAGCACGAGTCAGCGGCGAAAGACCGTTCTGCGGGATTTGCCCCAACGTGACATCCGCGGCAGCAATGTCATGTTGCGCCAACTGAATCTTCCCTTCCAGCACCAACACCCGCGGTCGATAGGCGGCTGACACCGATGCGTTCTTCAGCAATGCGTTGAGCCGCTGAACCGCCTCATCCACATCCCCGCGAAGCAGCGCGACCCGGCAGCGAAGCAACTGAATGTCGGTCCCGCCATCCCCCAGCGCGCCGCCTCATATCCCGCCTCGAGAAGAAGACCGTCCGCCCGGTCATAATCACCCAGCTCAGTCTCACACCACGCCTGGTTGAAATCCACATCCGCTATGGATTGCGCCTCGGCAATGAGACGCGCCCGCGCACCCGCGCGCTCATAGAGCACAGCGGCAAGCTTGCTGTCGCCGCGATCGAAGGCCGCTCTGGCGGCGCTGCTGGACTGCGCGAATTCGATATCTCCCGGAAGCGCCGTCGCGCGCGGGCCGCACATCCCGCGACCGTGAGCACAGCCCACAACAGCATTCCGCAGCTAAATGACCTTGCGCGATTACGCGCTTCCAAAAACCGTTTAGCGGCTGCCCTCTGGGCAGCTTGCTTCTCGCACGGGCGTGTAATCGCGCACGTTCGTTTAGACAAACCTTTCATTTGCCGGCTCCGGCGCAAAATCATCTTCGCCGATGCGTCCGCCACCCGATTGCGGTTCCGGATTCACCCGGCCCACCAGCCAGCTTCGCTGCGCCGCTTCCATCAGCCGTTGAAACTGCCGGAAAGATTCCTGCGTCTGCAACACCAATCCAGGGAGAGCGTCGGTCGTCTGCTTGATCGATCCGATCAGCGCCGGCAACTGCTCGGTGCCGCGATCGACGCGCTGGAGAACAGCCTGAAGCTGCTTGATCGATTCTTGCGTTTGCGAAATCAGCTCCGGCATCCGCTTCATCTGTTCATCTGTTGAGCTGGCAAGGTCGGGCAGGGATGCGGTCGTTTTCTTCAGATCGCGCAGAATCAGATCCGTCTGGTCGAGCAGAGTCCCGAGCCTCGGCACGGCAGAGGCGATGCTGGCGCCGAGCTTGGGGTCGTTGAGCAGCCGGCCTGCGAGGGTTTCATTGCCGCTGTCCAGCCGCTCACTGATATTCTGCACGTGTGCCAGCGTCTGCTGGAGGTTGCCGCGCGGATCGCTCAGCAACACCGCGAGCTGCTCGTATTTTTCTGCCGCGAGCCGAAGTTCGTGCACCGCGGGAATCAATTCTTCGCGAACCTGCCCCAGCGTTTCCTCCACCATTTGCGCGGCGCGACATTGACCGAGACCGGGATGGTTGCGTCCTCGGTGAGTCTCTTGTTGGACTTTCCGCGGGAGATCTGCACGTAGGCATCTCCCAGGCCAAGCGTTCGTTGAATTGAAGCGGCTGAATCGATCCGCAGAAACTTCATGAAATCACTGCGTATCCGCAGATCGGCAAACATCCGCTCATTTTCCACTCGAATCGTTTTGACCTCGCCAACCGCGGTTCCCAACACCATCACATCCGCGCCGGGTTTGAGTCCGGCTGATCCTTCCTCGGGCAGCTCGATGGTCAGTTGCGACATGGGCCTGAACCAACCCTGGCTCCTGGCCGTCGCCACCACCGCGAGCACGATGATCAGCATCGAGCCAATGACGAATATCCCGCTGATCTGACTGACATGACGAAACTTAAACGCTGTAGCCATGAATTGTCTCCATCGCGGTGACCAGCATTTGTGATCCGGACATGATCGCTCGCGCCGTGGGCCGCAGGGCCGGATCCGACCACACTCGCGCTTCCGCTGTTGTCCACAGCACCGCCGCGCCACGGCGCCGTGCCGCTGCCGTCATGTTCACCAGCACTGACATCAGCGAAGAGTTGGGCCCGTCGGTTGGCGTCTCGAGGATAAGCAGCCGGGGATCGTTGAGAAACGCGCGAACACAGGCGGCCCGCGCCAGATCCGACCTCCGCATTTTTCCCGGCAGTCCACGCGGAAGTCCTGGCAGCCCGAACGCCCGCGCCAGCGTCGCCGACTCGTCCTCTATTCGTGAGCGCGGCTTGGAGGTGTGATGAACCGTAGCGAGCAGAATATTCTCATCGACGCTCAGATGACTCACCCATCCCCAGCCTGTGAAGATGCGACCGATCTTCCCCCGCAAATCATCCGCTCGTCGAGGCGCAATCTCTTGCCAGTCCTCAGAGCGAAATTTGACCCGTCCCTCGCGCGGCTTGATCAGCCCCACGGCCGCATCCGCCAGCGGCAGGTGCGCCCGCTCGCGCTCAACCCGCAACAACATCAACTCCGCTTCACGCAGTGAAAAACTGACGTCCCAAATGGCCGAATCATAGGTCTCCTCCGCTTCGACGGTCACGTTCTCCAGGCGAAGCACCTCATTGTTCGGCGCGTGGGATGAATTCATGAATCAGAGGTAAGTAACCAGCGAAACCACAGCAATGATGAGGAAGACCGCCAAGCCCGATCGCTGCACGGCCCGCGAGGTCGCCCGCGGCACCTCAATGACACTCTCGGCGGCCCGCAAGCCCTCAATGCAGCAGATGGTCCCGGAGAACAAACCAGGCGTCAACGTCTTGGCAATCAGATTGGAAACGTCCGCTGGACCGATCGATCGCACGATGCTCTCGACAAATCCCCCCACCGCTCCAACCTTCAGACCCGCCAAAGCGCCAAACAAATAGCCGCTGGCCAGCGCGAAGAGAATGAAAATGATCGCCAGACAAAAGACGCTGATGGTAAAACCCAATGCCCGGGGCAGCACAAGAAACAACAGCGGGTCGAGCCCCTGCGAATCGAGCACCCGCACCTCGCCGGCAATGCGCATATTCCCCAATTCCGCCGCCATGGCAGTCCCGCTGCGCGCCAGCACAACGAGGTTCGCCAGCAGCGGGCCCAGCTCGCGAATCACCACGGTCACCAGCACTGGCCCCAGCAGTGCTGTCTGCCCCACGCGCACAAGCCACAACTGCACCTGCACCACGACCAGCACTCCGACGATCGCGGCCATCACCGACGTGAAGCCAACCGCTTCCACGCCGCACTGGAAGATTTGCCGGGCCAGCGCCAGCCGAACGGTTCGTCGCCAGGTGTCCGGCCTGACCATCGCCATCAAAACCGTCGCCACCACCGCAAAAATCTGCGCGGCGTCGCGGGCCGCATTGTCAAACGGCAGCCGAATTTCACTAATCGTTTTCATCACGGCTTTGCGGGGTCGAGGCGGTTGCTCGCCCATCATAGACACGCGTCGCAGTAAAACGTATTGGTTTCACTATCCACTTTGACCCATCCATCCGACGTTTTCCGACGTTTTCCGACATTATACGGGGGGGTTACTGTAATGCGGCCGCGAGCGTTTGGCAGTAAATGTTGACCGACCGCTCAGGGCCGCATCAGGCCGCAATTTCGGCGGGCAACCGCGGACGCTGGATGGGAAGACATAACCATCAGGCGTGTCATGCGAGGAGTCGGATGGGCTCATAGTCGCGATGAAACGGCGTAATGCCCGTGGAGCCAAGGAGTCCTGACGATATCAAGCGGATGTAAAAGGAAGAGAGGCCCGATTGTCCCGAGAGATTGGGAATAGGACGGAAGAGCCGAACGACCTGCCCGTGCACTTCAAGGTGAACGGCAAGGGTTTGCCGGGGAAAGTCTTTCTTCTGCGACAGAAGCTATACCTCAAAGCCAAGCGGGAGCCGGGATTCCGTTTCTACACGTTGTATGAAACGGTCTGCCGGCCAGACGTATTGCGTGCGGCATGGGAACAGGTGGCCGCCAACAACGGCGCACCTGGCGTGGACGGTGTGAGCATCGACGAGGTGCGAAACACCGAACACGGCGTGACGGGATTCCTGGGCGAAATTCAAGAATCGCTCAAGACCCGAACCTACCGCGCGCAGCCGGTGAAGCGTGTGTACATTCCCAAGGCCAACGGCAAGCTCCGCCCATTGGGCATCCCCACGGTCACAGACCGTGTGGTGCAAATGGCGGTGCTGCTGCTCGTGGAGCCGATCTTCGAGGCGGACTTCCTGGACTGTTCGTACGGATTCCGTCCCGGTCGTTCGGCCCACGATGCGCTGGAGGAGATCAAGGAAAACCTCCAGCAGGGGCGGCGGGAAGTGTACGACGCGGATTTGCAGTCGTACTTCGACACGATCCCCCACGAGAAGCTGATGGCATGTGTCCAGAAGCGCATCGTGGATGGAAGCGTGCTGAAGCTGATCCGGATGTGGCTCAAAGCGGTGATCGTGGAACGGGGCGATGGTCCCGGCGACCCGCCCAAGGCCAGCCGGAGCAAACAGGGGACGCCGCAGGGCGGGGTCATCTCCCCATTGCTGGCCAACCTGTATCTGCATTGGTTCGATAAGCTGTTCCACCGATCTGACGGGCCGTACCGCTGGGCAAACGCCCGATTGGTGCGGTATGCCGACGACTTTGTGATTCTGGCAAGGTATGTTGACAGGCAGATCGAGTCGTTCGTGGAACAGACGCTGCAAGGGCGGTTTGGACTGACGGTCAACCGCGACAAGACGCGTACGGCGAAGCTGAATCAGCCGGGCGAGCGTCTGGATTTTCTGGGGTATACGTTCCGGTACGACCGCGACCGCCAAGGCGGCGCCCACCGCTACCTGAACCTCTTTCCCTCGAAGAAGGCGATGCAGCGTGAACGGGATAAGCTGCGGGAAATGACCGGACCGGAGCGATGCTTCCTGCCCATCCCGGCGTTGATCTATCAGATCAACGAGCACCTGGCTGGCTGGAGCAACTACTTTGGCAAAGGATATCCCCGCAACGCGTTCCGCCAGATCAACAGCTTCGTGCAGACACGACTGATCCGTCACCTGAAACGTCGGAGCCAACGACCTTACCGGGGCACCGGCGAGACGAGTTGGTACGCTCATCTGCATCTGCTTGGGTTACAGCCCCTGTGATAACAGGTGAGGTCCGTGAATGCTTGAGAAGAACGATATCGTGAGAGCCGGATGCGGGAAATCCGCCTGTCCGGTTCGAAGAGGGAGAACTGATCGGCAATCGGGCCGGTCAGTTCTCTACTCTACTGGCCATTCGCTCATTGATTCCGATGCGCTCGGCCATGGTCTGCGCACGTCGTCAACCGCAGTGCGCCTTGGTGCTGAACCCGCGGCTGTCCCCGCCGATCTGTTGTGATTGCGTCACGTATCATTTTCGCTCGACCCCGTGCGACATTGATTGACCTCCGATTTCTCCTCTGGCAACGATTCGGTCTGTTCGAGGCGCAGGGTCCGCTCGGCGGCTCCAGCGTGGGCTCCGAATCGATGACAGCGTCGAGCCGCCGTGCGGACCATTCCTCGACTTCCCAGAGAATCCTCGACGGCGCTCTCCGCCGTCCATGATGGACTGTCCATTCAATCTGTTTCTAACAGATTCCGCAGACGGCAATCCGCCTTGATTGTGAATCTCCCAAAGCCGACTGGCCTGGGCATCGGCAACGACGCCGACTGCCGTCGTCCCGTAGTAATCATCGGCGAAGTAACTGTATCTCAGTTCATCACACTATCATTACGCCGGTGATTTATCTGATCCTCGAAGACTTCCAGGAGAAGGTGCTGGACAAGACGTCATTCTTCCGGTCCACCCGCGTCGTTCACGGACACGATCAGACCCGTCAGTCCCAGGTTCCCCGTGGACCAGGACGGCAACGGCGGCGGGGGGCACGCCCCCAGAGCCGGTGTTGAGTTGGACGCGCGCTGCGAAGCTTATCCTCGCCTATTTTGCGCGAGAAAATTACTCGGCTCCTCTGAGTAATTTCGCAAGCTTCCGTGGTTCGGGCGCTGCTGACGATGGGATCAACCGGTTGACGCTGTGGAGCGTCGGACGCGGTGGTGAATTACTCAAAGGAGTCTCAAATGCGTAAGCAGCGAACAATAGGTGTGCTGACATTGGCCGCGCTGAGCGGCATCGCGTTCACGGCGCCGGTGCGGGCGGATGACAGAGCGACTAGCGCGAACGCGAGCGAGCAACATCAGGCTGATCAGGGGCAAAATGGCCGGACAAACACCGCCGACCTGGCGTTTCCCGCCGGGTTTAAAATGAAGCCGGACATGAACGAGGCCGCTGACATCCGATCGGAGCTGGCCAATTTGACGGAGGACGCGGCCCAAACGAGTCATTTCGACAACTTCGTCGGAAACTTTGTCGATCAGGATCGCAACCGGATCGGCGACTACAAGGATCGCGATACGAAAAAACTCGACGGCCGCATCACTCAAATCCAGAAGGCCTGGAAGAGCAAATACGGCCAGGAGTTTGAGATCAAGAAAGAAGAGAAAGTGTTCCCAGAGAGCGTGTCAATATTGCAGGGGGAAGTTGCCAACAGCTCGCAAGCCGTGAAAGAGTTCCCCGTGGCTCCGTTCAGCGACTCGAGCAAGGTCGTCCATGACGATCAAGGCAAAGGTGATAACAAGGACGTGAGCCAGTCGAATTTGAGCGATGGCCGCAATGCAGCACTCGTGCGTTTCCCGTCGGAGTTCGGATTGCCTGCGATGACGGTTTCGCTCGTGCATGAATTGCCGGATCAGTGGCGAGTCGACCTGCCGAACAACGTCACGGGCCCGATGTTGCACGATAATCTGCTGACGGCCCTGACCGATATCGGCGAGCACCCCGATCAGTGGCCCGGGGACGTGCATGAGGGTTATCGCTATTACGCGCACCGCGTGTTAATGGCGGCATATGGAAGGCCGACGCCGCAATCCAAGTAGCCCTCACTGCAAACGGACAGCAATCGTGTCGAAAATGACGCCGCGCCAACTGAGCCGATATCTTCGTGAGAGCGCCGACGACGAGATGCGTCGTCGGCGCGGCGTCATATGCGTTTCGCTCGCCGCCGGGGCTGCGATGGGGGTTGGTCTCGCTCTATCAGACCGGGCTGATCCTCCACCTGCCCAACCCGCCGATACCGATGATGGATTCCGATGCGGTGGACGCATCGGCCGCGCATGGTGTTTCTGGTCTGTCATCGCTGCCGCTGCCACTTTCTCAAGCATCCCGCTGATCGCACCGGAAGCTCGCGTGGCGATGCGGGCCTTATCGAAGGATCGTTAAAACCCATGGCCGGACCCGCGGCTCTCCCATGTCCTACTGGCTAACTGATCTCGCGTGGATTTGTCTTGGAACCGGCTTCACCTGTGCGATCATTATTGCGATCGACCTGTTGGCGGGGCATCGGCAAAACATGTGGATCATGAACATCGTCTGGCCCGTGACTGCGCTCTACGCCGGGCCTCTGGCATTTTGGGCTTACTACCGTATCGGGCGGCTGTCGACCAAAAAAACGGCGAGGGCAGCGATGCGGCAGAATCAACCGCCGCCGGGGAAACAGAAGCCATTTCCACAGATCGTCGCCGTTGCCACGACCCACTGCGGAGCGGGATGCACACTCGGCGATCTTGTCGCCGAATGGTCAGTGGTTCTCTTCCCGGCATTAGGATCGTTGGTGTTCGAAAATAAGATGTTCAACGCGTGGATCATCGATTTCATCGCCGCTTATGTGTTCGGAATCGCTTTTCAATATTTCACCATCGTTCCAATGCGCGGCCTTTCACCGGGCAGGGGGCTCTGGGCGGCGGTGAAGGCGGATACATTGTCGCTGCTCGCCTGGCAGGTGGGAATGTATGGCTGGATGGCGATAGCGGCGTTCTGCCTCTTTCATCGAGAGCTTCCAAAGACCACCCCTGTTTTCTGGTTCATGATGCAGCTCGCCATGATCTTCGGCTTTTTGACGAGCTATCCGATTAACTGGTGGCTCGTGAGCAGTGGCATCAAGGAAAAGATGTGAGCGAGAATGGTTTGGTTCACGGTTGTCATTTTTGTCGGCGCGCTTCTGCTCAGCGCTGCGTCGAGCGTCATCTCGCGGCAGCCTGGCATATCCGGCATCTGATTGTGGGCACTCTGGTGTTGGCGACGCTCACCGGACTGCCCAACACACTCGCGGCGCTTCGCCTGGCCTGGCATGGACGCGGCGCGGCGGTCATCAGCGAGGCGTTCAACAGCAACAGCATCAACATCGTCGCTGCGGTCTGTCTGCCGGCCCTTCTGGTCGGCCTCAATCATATCTCAAGCGAAGCTCAACTGGCCGGCTGGTGGTTGATTATATTATTGTACGCCCCAGCTTTTGTTTGGTTGCGGGCCCAAGACAAGATCAAGGTTTCCTCCTGCCGAAATTTCTGCAAAATTCAGCCAGCATCGGTTGAACGGCTTGCCGTTGAAGGTCGCGGACTGGATATAGATGTTTTGGGGTGAGTTGTTCTTCGTCGTGATCGTGAAGGTGCCGCCGTTCGTGTATTTCGGGTCGAGCGGGAGCGTGACCTTGTCGAAAATGGGCGTGAAAATCTCGAAGCGGGGATCGCCGGCGCAGATCTGGTGCAGGCCAATGGCGGCGAGGACGTACCAGGCGGACATCTGGCCACAATCGTCGTCGCCCGGCATGCCCTCGGGGCCGGTGAGGTAGACCTTCATCGATTCGCGCACCCATTTCTGCGTCAGCCACGGCGCACGGCGCGATTGAACAAGAGGGAGATCAGCTCAGTCGGTTCGTTGACCGGATTGTTATAAGGGTTCCACCACGGCTCCTGGCCTCTTGCGTGGTATGGATGCGGGATGCCGCTGTAGGGGCTCCAGGAGCTGAAGTCGGGCGTGCGCTCGAAGAAGTCGCGCAGCTTGGCAATGAAAAGATCCTTGCCGCCATCGAGCTGGATCATGGCGGCGCCGGGAAAGAGTTTGCCGTGAAATCCATCGAAGTTCGAGTCCATCTTTGGGAGCCGGGCTCTTTCCTCCTTCGTCGGATTCATGCTGGAGGTCCCAATCAAAGGATTGACGTAGTCGGCCGGATCTCTGGCCAGTACCACGTCGCACGATAGAATTAGATTCCCAAGAAGGAAAAGTCCTCGAAAAAGGTTTAAAACCATGGGGGTCTTCATAGCTTCTGCATTAACGAGTTGAAATAGGAGCAATCTTCAACCACCCGGATCACGACGTTCGCGTCGAGGTAGATCAGCGCTCACCCCACTCGTCGCGCTCAGCCCGTAGCTGCGCAAGGATGTCATTCCCGCTCCGCAGCGCCGGGGCAGCGCCGAAGGCATCGGAGACCGAGCGGCGTGCCGTTGATGGGGCTGGGGTGATAACCAGTTCGGCCGCGCCCTCCGCGTCGGGAAGCGGCTCGTTCGGGATGAACGTCCGTCCAGCATATCGCCCACTGACGATCAAGGTGTGCTCCATCGGATGCCTGCCACAAAGACACCGGCAACATACCACACTGGGTATCGCCACGGAATTTGGCTTTTGTCGATCTCCCTGCCGCCGTGGCTCCGGATAGCGGCTCCGACTCGGGAGTGAGAGCGCGGCTTCGTCGCAGGAACCGTGATGATGTGAGCAGCATCATTGGATACGCATGCGCCCTCAACGGTAAACTAAACACTTCATGAAACTGCAAAGTCTGCTTTCCTCGGCCGGCGCTGTCGTCTTTTTCTCAGCGTTTTTTGATGTCACAGTCGCCCCCGCTCACGTGCAACTGAACGGCCTCTTCGCCGATCACATGGTGCTGCAGCGGGAGGATGCCGATCCCGTCTGGGGTACGGCCGATCCTGGCGAAGGCGTCGCCGTTTCGTTCCGCGATCAAAAGGTGGGCACGATCGCAGACGATCATGGGAACTGGCGTTGCGATCTGAAGAATCTTGCGCTGGGCGACCCAGGCACGCTGACCGTGACGGGGAAGAACACGGTTGTTGTCAACGATGTGCTCGTCGGCGATGTGTGGCTCTGTTCGGGACAATCGAACATGGGATTCGAGCTGAACGCGGTTGAGAACGCGGCAGCAGAGATTGCCTCGGCCCATCGACCGCAGATTCGCCAGGTGCGGATGAAGCTTGTAACCGCCGGCACGCCGATGACGCAGACCCAGACCGTCGCCGGCTGGCAAGTTGCATCCCCCGAGACGGTGCCGCAGTTTTCCGCCGTCGCTTACCTTTTTGCCCGCGATCTTCAGGACGCGATTCACGTTCCCATCGGCATCGTCAACAGCTCATGGGGCGGCACGGGCGTCAATGCGTGGACCAGCACGGATGCACTTGCCGCCGATCCGGTCTGCGCGACTGTGCTCAAGGACTGGGACAAGCAGATGGCAAGCTATCCCGCTGCCAAGGCGGCATACGATGCGAAGCTGGCCGATTGGGAGAAGCAGGCCGCCGCCGCGAAAGCCGCGGGAACGCCGTTCACGGTGAAGAAGCCCCTGCCTCCGCCGGGGCCCAATGATCGCAACGCGCCGGGCGGACTGTTCAACGGCATGATCTTTCCGATCATGCATTTCGCTTACAAAGGGATCGTCTGGTACCAGGGCGAGCAGGATGCGTCCAAATATGCGCGATATCGCAGTTGGTTTCCCGTGATGATCAAGCAGTGGCGGCACGATTTTGGGCAGGGCGACTTGCCGTTTCTTTTCGTGCAGCTTCCGAATCACAATTCTGAAGGGGCCAACAGCACCTCCTGGGCGTTTATGCGCGGGGTGCAGGCTGAAGCGCTATCGCTGCCCGACACCGGCATGGCCGTCACCATCGATGTGGGCGAGGATTTGAACGTCCATCCGAAAAAGAAGCAGCCCGTCGCCCAGCGGCTCGCGTGGATCGCCGAGGCCAAAGTGTATGGAATGAACGTGCCGTACGAGGGCCCGATCTTCGGCTCCGCCACCGTTGATGGAAATGCGATCATCGTGCACTTCAAACGCGGCGCCGATGGATTGAAAACCAAGGGCGACAAGCTGAACGAGTTCACTCTTGCCGGCGACGACAGGCAATTCCATCCGGCTGGCGCCGTGATCGACGGCGACACGCTGCGCGTGACGTCGGCCCAGGTTCCGCATCCCATCGCCGTTCGCTACGCCTGGCGCAACGGCTCATCCGCCAATCTCTACAACAAAGACGATCTCCCCGCCGGACCGTTTCGATCGGATGATTGGTAGCCTTACCGTCGATATGCCATCATGCACTGAACTGCACAAAATCGGACGGGCAGTCCGCGCTCAGCCACAATACAGGGGCACCGCCAGCCACTCCGCCATCTGCTGGGCGACCGGCTCCAGACGAGCCTGCTGATCGTGCAGCGTGCTGCCCCTGGGGATTGCACTGCGGATCACGCGTACCTCGCTCCCGCTCGCCAGTTCCATCATGAGACTCACGCTCAGGGGCAACTGCAGAATCATGTCGGCTTTCAGACGCAGCGAGCGGATCTCGTCCAGCGGCCAACTTCGTTTGCCGAGCGTCGCGACCCCGGCGTCCTTGTCGAACAACCAACACCGCAGCATCGTCCGCAATGACGCCACCGCGGCGGCGCTGCCGGCGACGAGGAAACACCCGCAGAACAGAAAGATGAACGCGTAGGTGGCGAATCGATCGCCCGTGGAATGCTGCGCCAGCGGGTACATCGGGCCTGTCTTTTGCCAGTTGGGCGTCCAAGCCGAACTGGGCACGGTGAGCATTTTGTACGCCATGCCTACGGCGACGATGACGAAAACGCCTCCGACCAACATGCCTACCACCGCGGTCTTCTTCGACCCGCGGATCGAGAGGTGTTGGCCGTCGATCGCGAAGATATGGAATTGTCGAAGATGCCTGGTGATGGCGGGCCTTCCCTGATTCAGACAGACTAATCGAATGCCAGATACCGCTCGACGGCTGGCAGCGGCAGATGCACTTCCGGAAAGTGCGGGTCATACATCACGCCGACCAGCCCGTCGCGACGGAAAATACCCAGCGAAGTTGCCGGTACATACCCAAACTGCTTCTTGCCGTCGACGATGAATTCGTAGCGAATCTGGTTTGACTCATACTCAGGCGATGTCCACGGGTTGAAGAGCGTGACGCCGTTGATCGTCAGGCGCGACTGCGTTCGCCTTACCCCAACTTTTTGTGCCCGGCGGAAAACCATTCCCTGCCTCATGCATCCCCGCTCTCCCAAAAACTTCGCGCGGGCGATGCGATTCGCACGCCTCCACATTCCCACCGCAACCGCGATCGCCACCAGGAAGGACGGTATTCGCTCCAAGCCCATGACCATCCAATTCTGTGGCAAGACCAGCACCGGCGGTGGGAGCCCCAGGTTGGATTGCCGCGGATCGCGCGGCAAATAGCTGACCTGTATCGACTCGCGCGACTGCGCTTCGGCCCATATCGCTGGTGAAACATTCATCTCCCAACGGGTGTATTCGCGACCATCGACCGCGAATCGATAATCCACGCCATAGCCCCCGGGGTTCCAGTCGTGCGCCAGGCCGATCACCTTCGCGTCGATGGTCCGCATGCTTTGCACGTCGCGGTAGCGTGCGCCGACCCAGATCGCTGCTGCCAGCAGCGGCCCGACGATCACGCCCCAGCCCAGGAGACTGACCAGCACCGTCTGCCAGCGGCGGCGCACCCGCCGCGGAACCGCGCGTTGCAACCAGGCGGGCGCATCAATCCCGCGAATCGACGGTCCGATGTCTTCGACCCTGTGCGCGCACGGCTCGCTGGCTGCGGGAACCCATCCCGTCGTGCTTCGCTCCAGCCGATCCTCCAGCCGCCAGCCCGTCGCAGCGCACAGTTTGGTCGCCTCGTCGCGCTGCAGTTGCTCGTAGTCCGTGGCGATGCGCCCGACGACCGATGGAAGCATTCGGCGCATTGCTTCCCCCACTGTCGGCCGTTCGCACAAATGCCAGACTTCCCCCTTGCGGCTCACCAGCTTCATCGCGCACACGGTGTAGGAGCCGCCGGAGTAGCTGCCGCCTTTTTTGCCTTCCCTGCGACGCGTATCGTGCATCAATCGAACGGCGCGGACCTCATCGCAGGCCAAAGCGCGCGTGCGCGTGATCGGCCCCCACGTTCGATGGCGGGTCACCGTTCGCGTGCGCAGGTCGATGACGATGCAATGCCGATACAATACGGTTGCCATGGCGACGGCGAGGACTCCCAGGCCGATCAGAAAGAAAACTCCGAGCAGAAACGACGGCCCGTCAAAGTTCCCCTGCAGGGCGCTGGGGATCGCCATGATCGAAAACACAACGAATGCCCACCCAATAAAGCCCAGAAGGCAAGCCACCAACCACCTGGCGATCCCCGGCCCGCTGACCAGCGGATAGACCAGCGGTAAGTGCGTGAGAGAAGAAGTTCGTTGTGCCATCCATCGATCTCCCACGGGAAGACGGTTGATCGCACCAGAATAGCACTGACAGCACCGCGCGCTCGACGATAAGTTCGCTGAAAATCTGTAATCGTCACAATCGTCACTGGGAGTAATTCATCGTCGCGACGCCTGAAGGACCTGGTGGGCCTCATAACTCTGAAGCGTCACTTGTCCCGGCTTGCTTCCTTCCATGTCGAAAATCACGAGCGAGTTCTGCCCGTCGCGTATCCAGCACTCGGGCATGTACATCGGAAAGGGTTGCGGCGATGGGCCGAGGTTGTGGCCGTTGAGCCAGACATGTCCAGCTTTCAATCCAGTGGTCAACAGGCCCATGCTCTGCTGCCAACCGACGAGTTTGTGGTAATTGAAGCTGCACTTCCAGAACGTCGGCTGCTGCGCGGATGTTGACTCCCCGGGCTGCCAGGGCTCGTGGCGGAGGAAGTCGTCCCAGTTGGTCACACGACCGATGACCGCGGTTTCATGAAGATCATCCAAGCCGGGCTCAAAATACCACGTCGCGTGAGTGAGCGGCGAGTTGTGCCAGAGCGACAGAAGCAGGTTTCCGCTATCGCCCAACCTGCTTTGGACTTCGATGAGAACCGTGTTCTTGCCGGCGACGAGAATGTTCGAGACATCCTGCTCCGACTCCTCGACCGGTTGCCCGTTAAGGTACACGAGCGTCTTGGCCAGCCCGAATGTCGGCGCCTGGAGGATGGAGTCGGTCTGGCTCGCGCTGAGCGTAAAGACGCCTCGGAACCATGAATTGCCTCTGGTCACCTTCATAGGCTGGGAACCCGCGGCGGGATCCTCGTCAACACCCGGCGGCGTCTTGACTATAAAAAAAAGGATCCTGAGACTCACTGTAATCCCTATGAAAACCACACGTCGCGAGTTTGTCCGGATGTCGGGCGGGGCGATGCTTGCGGGGCTGCTGCCGGCGCCATTGGCTGGCGTGCTTGGCGACACCGCGCCCGCAAAGGGCGCCAACCTGCTCTTTCTGGAGGCCGAGCAGTTCGCCGATACCGGCGGCTGGGACACCGATCAGCAGTCGATGGACCAGATGGGCTCACCTTATTTGCTGGCGCACGGCCTGGGTGTGCCGGTGAGGGATGCGGTCACCAAGGTTACGGTCTCTTCGCCGGGGAAGTACCGCGTCTGGGTTCGCACCAGGGACTGGGTCGCGCCGTGGAATGCGCCGGCGCCCCGGGAAAGTTTCAGTTGCTCATCAACGGCCACGCGCTTGCGGTGACGTTCGGCACCGAAGGCGCTGACTGGCACTGGCAGGATGGAGGAACCGCCGACCTGGGTCCCCAGACGACGGTGGCGCTGCACGATCTCACCGGGTTCGAGGGCCGATGCGATGCGGTGCTCTTTTCCGATGATCTCACTTTCAAGCCACCCAACGAATTGGCCGCGTTAACCCAATTTCGCCGTGCGCTGCTGGGCTTGCCGGACGAACCGGAGAACGGCGGAGACTTCGACCTGGTCGTGGTTGGCGGGGGCATCGCGGGTTCCAGCGCGGCGCTGTCGGCCGCGCGCAATGGGCTGAGGGTCGCCCTCGTGCAGGATCGGCCCGTCCTGGGCGGCAATGGGAGTTCGGAAGTGCGTGTCTGGCCCGAAGGCCATACCAATCAAAAGCCGTTTCCGCACATCGGCGACATCGTGGAAGAACTCGTCGCTGAAAAAGGTGCCGGCGATGGCAATGCCAGGGGCGGCGCAATCTATGACGACGCGCGCAAGACCAAATTGGTTCTCGCCGAGTCGCGGATCAGTCTTTTGACCGATCATCGTGCGTTTGCCGTTGAGGCGCGCAACGGGCAAATCACTGCCGTGGTCGTCCAGCATACTCACACCGCACGCCGCACCCGGCTTACGGCGAGGTTCTTCGCCGACTGTACTGGTGATGCCACCGTAGGCTTTCTCGCCAACGCGGACTATGAAATCACCCGCGAGAAGCATCAGGGCATGAGCAACCTGTGGAACGTCCTGGATGTGGCCGACTCAAAACAGGTTCTGAAATGTGAATGCAAGGACAAGACTGCTCTGGCGATGGCGGCGGAGTCCGGCAATGTTGCCGCTCCCTTTCCCCGTTGCCCATGGGCAATCGATCTGAGCGACAAGCCCTTCCCCGGGCGTGACAAGTTCAAAGGACAATGGGGCGGGAAGGATCCCCTGGGCAATCTAGGCGGCTGGTTCTGGGAAAGCGGCTTTGATGCGGATCCCATCAACGATGTCGAGCGAATCCGCGACCTGAATCTGCGAGCGATGTACGGTGCCTGGGATACGCTGAAGAACGTGGACAAGCTGTACCCGAACCACCGCATCGGCTGGGCGGCGTTCATCGCCGGCAAGCGCGAGTCGCGTCGCCTGCTCGGCGATGTCGTCCTGGGCGTGGACGATTTCAGGACCGGCCGCGTCTTCCCTGATGCGGCATTTCCCTGCTCCTGGCACATCGATCTCCATGAGCCGGATTCCAAATTTCAGGACGGCCTCAAAGGCGAGGAGTTCATCTCCCATGCCACCGCGGGAAAAGAGTTTCAATACAAGGGACCGTACTGGTCGCCCTACCGGTGCTTGTATAGCCGGAACATCAGCAATCTCTTCATGGCCGGCCGTGACATCAGCGTCACGCACGAGGGATTAGGCCCGGTGCGGGTCATGCGGACCTGTGGAATGATGGGCGAAATTGTCGGCAAAGCAGCTTGGATCTGCATAAGTCAGAACACCACACCTCGCGGTGTGTATGAGAGCCATCTTTCGCTGCTGAGGGAGCTCATGAGTCAACCGGGCCGCATGCGCCGCCAGACAATCGACGGGGTCTTGAGCTGACAACTGCTGCGGCTTCGGATGAACCAGGGTAACCCGTCTACAAACAGAATCTCGGCCTTGCTGAGCGCCACTGCTTGTCCCCCGAGGTGCGCCACAGAGGCGCACCTCGGAAATGTCAAGGTGATCCTGAACTTACGCGGCCCTGTTGACCCCGGCGCCGAATCTATCCGTTTGACTTGCGCTGGGCATGTACGCGCCGACGAGGCTGAAAATCAGTCCTAAGGCAAGCAGGATAAATCCGCTCCACACACCGCCGTAGCTCACGAACGAGCCCCCGCCGTAGAAGGTGGTGATGTGGTTATTGGTGATGACCTCCTCGGCGATGCGCGTGTTATGGACGAACCCGAGGCCCGCTCCGCCGGAGATGAAGGCGGTGACGAGCATCAGCAGGGGAAGAGTGAACGCCCACACCGTCAGCCCTCGCATCCAGCCGCCGCGCAAGCTGAGTCGGCTCGCGACCATTCCCCCGAAGAAGAACGCGACGCAGGTGGTGATGAACATCCAGAATGCAGCTCCAGCGCCCAGGTAGACCTGACCGTTGCCGTACGTTCCAACGCGGCAAGCGAACATAAGGCACTCGGACAAGGCGCCGATGCTCATGACGACCACCGCGCCGGCTACGATCGATCCCCAGAAAGAAGGGAGCGGATACTCGTCAAGATTATTCACGCCGGTAGATGCCGCAACAATTGTCTCTTCCGCGATGATGCCGCGGTCAGAGCGAGTTGCAACATTGCTTGGATTCTCGCTGACCATGATAAGACCTCCAAAAAAATAGTATTCAACGCAGCCGAGCTCGGTCGCTTTTCGGCGGTGGCTGCTGCGTGCGGCGGAAACGTCTCCGCCAAAAAAGAGAATGCAAAAGGAGCGCCGAGGTTTCGCGCACCCGGCAAAAACCTGAAGCAGATTGGGCGGTTTCCCGGTGTCTCTCTCAAGTGGACGACCCCGTTTCTGGCAAGGGAGAACGGGCTGGCCAACGTCAGTGCAACAGCCATTTCAACCTTTCGCCGTGCGCTCAATCCCTGTGACGCGCTGGGTATTGCATGGGGCCGGAACTTGCCAAACGAGTTATGTTGGCCGGCCAGCAAGGATGGATCCGGTCACGAGGCGCGGCGGGAGTCGTGCCGCTATCGATCTGACGGATCGTTCAGTAGTGCCGTCGGGGCAAGTTGAAGAGGAGTGCAGTCCGCTGTGAAAGCGCCATATTTCCGGAACCCGCTCCGCCGACTGCGCCGCCGGCCGCCTGGCATACCGCTTGTGCTGACGAAGACTCAACTTGCCGCGCAGAAGCTGGAGACCATTGCAGACGACGAGGATCGACTGCCATCACGTCCTGGGCAGTGGCTTTTCCTGATGATTGTGGCTGCGCTGGTAGGCGCTCTGGCAGGCGTGGTCGGCGGCGCATTTCGGATGGTGCTGACACTGCTCGCGCACTATCGAACCGAAATGGCCCTCTGGGCGCATCACCACGGGCTGTGGTGGTTCGGATGGGTGATTCCAATGTCGCTTTGCGCCGCCGGCGCGGCGGCAGCCAGTTACCTCACGCAGCGGCTTGCTCCGCAGACCGCGGGGAGCGGAATCCCGCGCGTTGAATCGGTCCTGCGGCACCACCTTCGACCAGCGGCCCTCTGGATCGTCCCCGTCAAATTCATCGGCGGGGCGCTGGGGATCGGCAGCGGACTGGCGCTGGGACGGGAGGGACCCACCGTTCAAATGGCAGGAACGATCGGCCGCCTCGTGAGCGACGGCCTGAAGCGCTTCCTCCCCGAGCCCTGGACGCTGATTGCCGCCGGCGCCGGCGCGGGACTTGCCGTGGCGTTTAACGCGCCGCTGGCGGCGGTGATCTTTGTCGTCGAGGAACTGTTACACCGCTTTTCCGCCCGCGTCTTCAGTGCCACGCTGGTGGCCTGCATCACGGGTACCGTCGTTCTGCGACTGATGCTGGGAAACGTGACAGAATTCGGAAGCTTGCGATTGACCGTGCTCCCCGCCGACGTGTTGCCCGGTTATCTGCTGTTGGGATTGCTGGCAGGATTGCTTGGGGTCGCATTCAATCTGGCCCTGATCCGGGGAATGAAGATGGCAGACCGGGCGGCGCGCTGGCCGCGCAGCGCGAAGGCGCGGTAGTGGGGGCGGCGGCAGGGCTGCTTGCATGGTTCGCGCCGGCTCTGGTCGGCGGGGGTGAAACCGTCGCGCAATCCGCCATTGTGACCAGCATTCCATGGAAAGTTCTTAGCTGCCTGCTGCTCGCGCGGTTCGTGCTGACCATCGCCTCCTATAGCAGTGGCGCGCCCGGCGGCATTTTCGCTCCGCTGCTGGCGCTGGGTGCATTGCTTGGCAGCGCCTTCGCGGCAGCCGAATCGAGCTTGTTTCACCAGTCGTACGATCCGGCTCCGTATGCCATCGTTGCGATGGCCGCCTGCTTCACGGCCGTCGTGCGCTCACCGCTGACCGGGGTGGTTCTGCTCCTGGAAATGACCGGGAGCTGGCCGCTGATCCTGCCCATGATGGCTGCTTCGGTCACTTCGTACGCGATACCGGAACTGCTGGGAAATCCGCCAATTTACGATTCACTGCGGGAGCGGGACGAGGCGCACGAACGGGCACAACAACAGAAAGGCGCGGCGGATGACGGCGCGCGGCGGCGCGGCGACGGCAAATCGAAGGGTCCCACGATCGTGCGGCAATGACTGACTGTTGAAAGGATTGAAGGAGACATTCCACGCCCCGCAGCATTTTCCGTCGGGCGGCGATCGGGCGGCGATCCGCTCAAGGGCAAAATGCGCCGATCACCACTCCAAAGATGATGTGCGACACCACAATCGCGACCGGTGTGTTCACGCCGTAATTCAACGCCAGAAATCCTGGCGGCTCGAGCTGACGCCTCGCCGTCGGTCCGCAGCGCTCGCTGGTCATGCGCGGGTGAATGGAGGGGAGCATCGGCATACCGACGAGGAGAAGGAACGCCGCCTGCGCCAGACCGATCAGCCCGCCGCGCCACCAGCCGCCGGCGCCGATGAAGTGAAACGCCGTCACGTACACGAGAGTGAAAAAGATGCCGTTCACGATGTGTGTGACAAATCCGATCACTTCTGCCCGCGCGCGATCGGGCGTCCACATCGTGCCAACCAGCATGGGCATGCTCATGCGAGTCAGATGGAGCCCCACCATTGCCGCCTCAAAGATCATTTGCGCGAGAGTGGCAATCACGCCCCAATATATCCATCGGAGCACCATCATTGCTTACCCGTCCCGCAGCGTCGTCGTGTCTCGATTGCCATCGCCGCGTTAATCAGCCCAACATGCGTGAACCCCTGGGGAAAGTTTCCCAATGCAGCCCCGGAAACCGGGTCGGTTTCCTCGCCAAACAAGCCAAGATCGTTGGCCGTTCCAAGGAGCGTGGCGAAGTCACTTTCCGCTTGCATCAAGGATCCACCCCCGATGGCGATGAATTGGGCTTTCCAGAAGCCGCATATCCCAAATGCTCCCTGATCTGGCTTGCCATCAGCGGGAAGGTTCCGGTACAGCAGTGCCCCGCCGGCGCCCAGCTCGCGACATATCCGGTCGCAGGTCTGGCGCATCCGCTCGCTCGAAGCGTCGTCGAAACCATGGATCGCCATTCGCAGAAGGGCGGCATCGATCTTGAGCTTTCCCGGTTGACTGGAGTACGTCGCGGCGGTCGCGAACCACGCTTCAGATTCGATGGATCGGCGGATGACCGCGCGCACGCGCACGAATTCGTCGATCGGAATCCGGCAGATCAGCCCGTGCTCATGCAGATCGATCAACGCGTCCAGCGCTACCCAGCACATCAGCCTGGAATGCGTGTGGACGACCGGCTTTCCGCGCTCTTCCCAGATTCCGGAGTCCGGGTCGCACCAGTGCTTGCATACGTATTTGCCGAACCCCGCGAGGACTTTGGAGGTTGCGCGATCGGCAACCTGCCCTTTGTGCTTCAGCAGCTTCGCCACGCCGGAAACCACTTCACCGTAAGTATCCAATTGAGTTTGTGTACGGGCTGCGTTACCGATATTGACCGGCGAGGAGTTGCGGTAGCCGGCGAGCCAGCTCAACGGCCGCTCCTTTGGGATGTGGTTGCCATGCACGTCGTACGCCACCATCAACCTTGGCTGCGTAAGACGAGTGGAATACATCATCCATTCCGCGAAGGCCTCTGCCTCGACGACAAAGCCGGTTCCGGTCAGGGCCTCGATCATCAGCGAGGCGTCGCGGAGCCAGCAGTAGCGATAGTCCCAGTTGAGATCCCCTCCAACCCGCTCGGGAAGCGAGGTGGTCGGCGCGGCAACGAATGCACCGCTGGCGGGATATTCCAGAAGCTTGAGGGTGAGGACACTCCGCATCACGGCATCCCGGTACGGACCGTCGTATGTCATGCCTGCAGACCAGGCTTCCCACCACTCAACCGTACGCGCCAGCGATGCTGCAGCGTGGCTGAGGACGGGCAGCACTTCCGGTGAGGATTCGGCGTACGTCAGGATGAGCGGAATTTCATCGCCGGCGTTCATCGACAGGGTGGCGTTTGCCACGCCGTCATCGAGCTCAAAAGCAATGGAGGAATGCAACGCCAGCATTCCATTTCCGCCGGTGTTCATCCGCAGGCCGAGCTTCCCGCGATCGACGATGGTGGCTCGACGCCGCCCGAAATCGGGCCGCGCGGCAAAACGGATCCGGACCACGACTGTTCCGCTTTCACAGCGCAGCAGCCGGATGATCGAACGATCGGGAATCAGATGCCGCTGGTAGTATCGCTCATCGGCCACCGGCATGAAATCGGTAAGCGTCATCACCCCGCTGTCCGTCTGAAACCGGTTCTCCAGGACATTGGTGTTGGGCAGATACCGACGACTCGATTGAAACTCCCCGCGGGGGGCGATTTCCCAGCGCCCGCCACGGTCCGGATCAAGTAAGCCGGCGAAAATCGCGGGGCTGTCGAATCGCGGCCAGCAGAGCCAGTCGAGCGCGCCATCGCGCGAGATCAGCGCTGCCGATCGGCAGTCGCCGATGATCGCGTAGTCGTCAATGGTTGGAGTCGCTCGATCCGTCACGGAATTCGTTTTGCCATGAAGATAGGTTCGCCGGGCATGGCAGGCGCTGCTTGCACGAGCAACATACACGCGCCAGCGAGAGGCGCACAATGCGCAAAAACCTTCGGGCTTGCGTCGGAACACCCGCGCAGGAGTGCGAAGGAGTGCGAACTGTTCGGCGCAATTGTTGTGCGCTTGCGCCTGCGCTGGAATCAGTATGCTGGTCTTGGAGTCGCGATTCGCTGGGCATGCATCGCACGGCGGGGGGGCACACAATGCAATCCGATCGAGATACAGAACGAATCGAACTCACTCGTCGGCAAATGCTCGAATGCGGGCTCGATGCGCTCGTCTGCGCGCTTCCCAGTGATGTGTTGATGCTCAGCGGGTACTGGCCCATTGCGGGAAACACACTGGCTGTCGCCACCTCGGATTCCGTAACCCTTCTATCGCCGGAAGGAGCGGTGCCGTTCGCGGAGCGCGGATGGGCGGATTCGGTTATTGGTTATGAGCTGGGATCGCTCAAGCATCTTCGGTCGTTGACGGAGGTGATCCAGCCAAGGCTCGGCGACCTGCTGCAGAAGCTGAAGCTGGGGAATTCCCGCATCGGGTTTGCAAGCGGCCCGTGGGTGCAGCCGGCGCCATATGCCGCGATGACGAGTTTCGGCGGAAGCATGGCTGAGATGCTCCGTGCCATCGCGCCGCGCGCGGATCGAGCCTGCGGACGGCCTGCTGGAGGAATTGCGGCTGATCAATACCGCGCAGGAAATCCGCAGCATTCGAAACGCATGCACCGCGGCGGCGCGGGCATTCGCAGTTGCGCGCGAAGTCATTCGTCCTGGAGACAGCGAAACGCAGGTGGCGGCGCAGGTGCGCGGGCAACTGATGCAACGTCCGAAACCCGACGATCGTTGCGATGGGTTTGCATATTGCATGTCGGGCCCAAACGCGGCCGAGGCGTATAAGTTCTTTCAACACACGCGCGATCGGAAGTTATGTGCGGGAGACACCGTTCTGGTGCATTTCAACTCGCACGTCAATGGCTACTGGACCGACATTACCCGCACGTTTTATCTGGGCGAGCCGGAGTCGAAGAAACGGGCGATGTATGAAGCGATCTTTGCCGCGCGCGAAGCGGCGCTGGCCGCGATTCATCCCGATGCGCGATGCGCTGACGTCGATCGGGCGGCGAGGAGCCTGATGGAAACGCGCGGCTTCGGCGAGGAATTCAAGAACCCTCTGGGCCATGGCGTAGGGTTCGCGGCAATCAATCACAATGCCAGGCCACGGCTGCATCCGCTCTCGCCCGACGTTTTGCGGGAGGGAATGGTGTTCAACGTCGAACCGGCGATTTACGTCGCCGGAGACTGCGGGATGCGGCAGTGCGAGATGGTGGCTTGCGGCGCGAATGGGCCGGAACTGCTGACAGACTTTCAGGGCGGGCTGGATGAGTTGGTGATTGCCTGACGTTGCGCGGGCCTGATGCTGTCCACAAGTGCGATAAGAAGCAGAATTGCGATCGCGAAGATAAGGACGTCAATTCCATACCTGGAAACCGCGATCGCGCCGCAGAGTGCACCGAGGACATACAAAATCCAAAGCAGTGCGGCGAAAGATGCGGCTCTTAGAGAGCGGTGGCGCGGCGAATAGCGCAGCATCTGACCAATCCCGCGGCGGGGCAGCTTTCGCAATCGGCGGGAAACCCAGAACAAATAGTTCGTGCAGCCATGCGCAGCGGCCAGCAGTGTGCCGGTGACGTAGGTGTGAACATCACGCAATCCGCCGATCCGACGGAGTGCCCCGTTTTGTAATCCCATCGAAAAGGCGAGCAGTCCGACCAGGAGCGCATAGGCAAACTGATTGTACGGCTCAACTATGCTGTGAGGCGGCATCGATCGATGGGCAATGAAGATGAACAGCCCCAGCCCGGCCGCCTCCGCGACCAGCGCGGGCGTGAGCGGCGCTCGCCGCTTTTTCCGCTTATACAACTCGACCAGTGCATCGCCAGCGATGAGCCCGGGCACGAATGCCAGCAAGGGGCAGGCGTGGCGCCACGCCTGGCTCCAATCGCGGTGCGCCAGATGGATGGCGACGCCAACCGTATTTCCGCTCATATTCGCAACATAAATTTCGCGAAGCGTGAGATAACCGATCGCATCCACGAAGCCGGCGATCCATGTCATCGTGGCACCGAGCCAAACAATTTCCGGACGCGCTGTCGGTCGTGGTGCGAACATATTTGGGTCCCATCTGCGATTCCACGAACGCGCTCTCTATCTTTCGCCAGCCGCGTCGCGTAGTCGCAAGGACTCCACCGGTTCAGCTTGGTTGGATGGGAAGTTCTCAGGCATTTTGCCCGCTGCCTGCCGCGGGGGGAATCTGTAAATCTGACTCTGCAACAGAACAATCGGAGTATTTGGAATGAGCAGAAGTCTAACAGTTCTTCGCCGGCAGGATGAAAGACCGCGACTGCAGCGCAGTTACAAAGATGATTCGCGCACGGCGCTGCCGGTTGACGCAGCCACGGCATTAGCGGAGGCGTTGAAGCAATCGATCGACGGCGAGGTGCGCTTCGATAAGGGGACACGCGCCCTCTACGCGACCGACGGCTCCAACTACCGCCAGGCGCCGATCGGCGTGGTGGTTCCCCGTCACGTGCAGGATGTTGAAACCACGGTCCGCCTCGCCCGCCAGCACGGCGCGCCGATCCTCGCGCGCGGCGGGGGGACGAGTCTGGCCGGGCAGTGCTGCAATGTCGCCGTCGTGATGGATTTCTCCAAGTACATGCATCAGGTGGTGAAAATCGACGCGGAAAAGCGCCTCGGGCACGTGCAGCCAGGCTGTGTGCTCGACCATTTTCGCGAAACGGCAAAAAAGCAGGCGGGGCTGTTCTTCGGCCCCGATCCAGCGACGCACAGCCGATGCACGATTGGGGGAATGCTCGGGAATAATTCCTGCGGCAGCCACTCGTTGCTGAGCAAGAAGCATGGCTTTGGCGTGCGCATGAGCGACAACACGCACGCGCTGGACATTCTGCTTTACGACGGAACGCGAATGCATGTCGGCCCCACGTCGCCGGAAATGCTAGAGGCCCACATCCGAGGCGGCGGCCGGCCCGCGGAGATTTATGCGGGTCTCAAAAATCTCGTGGATCGCTACGGAAAACTCATTCGCGAAAAGTTTCCGAAACTGGAACGGCGCGTATCGGGCTACAACCTCAATGACCTGTTGCCGGAGAATGGCTTCAACGTCGCGCGGGCACTGGTTGGATCCGAATCGACGCTGGTGACAATCCTGGAAGCCACGCTTCATCTGGTTCCGGCGCCGAAGGCGCGCACTGTGGCGATGTTGGGTTTCAAGGACATTTATACCGCGGCCGAGTGCGCGTTGGAGGTGCTCAAGTTCGAGCCAACCGCCTGTGAAGGACTCGATGAGTTGCTCTTTGAATATGTGAAGAAAAAGGGCGACGAAAACGCAAGCCTCGCAATCCTACCCAAGGGGCCGGCGTTTTTACTGGTGGAGTTTGGCGGTGAATCAAAAGAGGACAGCGATGAGCAGACGCGGCGGATGCTCGATCACGTCAGGGGTTTAGGCGAGCGGGCGCCGGTGGACTCGAAGCTCTATGACGATCCCAAGCAGGAGCAGATGATCTGGTCGGTGCGCGAGGGAGGTCTTGGAAGCACGGCGTGGGTGCCGGGCCAGCCGGACACGTGGCCAGGCTGGGAAGATTCCGCCGTGCCGGTTGAAGCAGTGCCCCAATACCTGCGCGAGCTGCGAGCGTTGTTTCATAAATATGATTACAACCCGTCACTCTACGGGCATATGGGCCAGGGATGCATCCACTGCCGGGCTCAGTTTGATCTCTACACCAGGCCGGGCATCGAAAAGTACACCAGGTTCATGCACGAAGCGGTGGACCTGGTGGTGAAGTTCGGCGGCGTTGCCTCCGGCGAGCACGGCGACGGGCAGGCCCGCGGCCAGTTCCTGCCCCGGATGTTTGGCGCCGAACTGTTTGAAGCCTTCAAGGATTTCAAGCGCATCTGGGATCCGACCAATCGCATGAACACCGGGAAGGTCGTGAACCTCGACGGCCCCGCGTATGGCATCACAGAAAATCTCCGGATCGGTCCCGACTACAACCCGCCGCAGCCGTCGACCCATTTCGCGTATACCGGCGATCAGCACAGCTTTGCCCGCGCTACGCTTCGCTGCGTCGGCGTCGGCGCCTGTCGGCGCGAAGGCGGCGGGACCATGTGCCCAAGCTATATGGTCACCCGCGAAGAAAAGCATTCCACCCGCGGTCGGGCGCGGATGCTCTTCGAGATGATGAACGGCGAGGTCATCGATGATGGGTGGAAGAGCGACGAGGTGAAAGACGCGCTGGATTTGTGCTTCTCGTGCAAGGGCTGCAAAGGAGAGTGCCCGGTCAATGTCGATATGGCCACCTACAAGGCCGAATTCCTCAGTCATTATTACGAGGGCCGGCTGCGCCAAGACACGCGTACGCCTTCGGCTGGATTCACGTCTGGGCGACGCTTGCGTCCTGCGCCGGCAGTTGCGAATCTTTTCACCCAGATGCCCGGGCTGCGTTCCCTCGCCAAGCTGCTGGCAGGCGTGCATCCCAGGCGCAGGATTCCTCCCTTTGCGCCCCAGCCATTCAAGCGCTGGTTCCGCTCGCGCGAGCCGAAGAATCCCGCGGGCAGTCCGGTGGTCCTCTTCGCGGATACATTCAACAATTATTTCCATCCCGATGTTGCCATCGCCGCCACGGAGGTGCTTGAGAACGCCGGATTCCACGTCCATGTCCCAATGGCGGATGTTTGCTGTGGTCGACCGCTTTATGACTATGGCTTTTTGGATATGGCCAGACGCTGGTGGATCGACCTTCTCGACAAACTGCGTCCCTATTACCAGGCCGGCATTCCGATGGTGGTGCTCGAACCGAGCTGCTGGGCTGCTTTCCAGGATGAGCTTTCCAACATGATGCCCAGCAGCGAAGACGCCAAGCGGCTCAAGTCGCTGACGTTCACGCTCAGTGACTTTCTCCGCTCAAAAGCCCCGCATTATTCCCTCCCCAAATGGAGCAAAAAAGCGATTGTCCATGGACATTGTCATCAAAAAGCGCTCGACACGCTCAACGACAAGGAATTTGGCAAGCTCTTCGCCGAAAAGGAAATCTTCAAGAAAATGGGAATCGAGGATCGGCACCCGGACGCCGGCTGCTGCGGAATGGCCGGCGCGTTTGGGTATGAGAAGGAAAACGACCACTACGAAGTCGGGGTGGCCGCGGGGGAACGGCTGCTGTTGCCTGAGGTCAGAAACGCCGGGGAAGACGAATTGGTCGTTGCCGACGGATTCAGTTGTCAGGAACAGATCGAGCAGCAGACGGGTCGCACCGCGCTGCACATGGCTCAAGTGCTGCAACTGGCATCGGTCGCAGGTGATGGGTTGGGCGGCAGGCGTCCGGAAGCAACTGTCGTCGCCCGCAGAGAGCGGGCCCAGCTCATCGCCACGGTGTGCGCCGTTTGCATGCTCGGTTTGGGAGCGGTAGCGGGCGTGGCAGTCATGGAATTCGTCAGGACGCGCAGAAAGGAAATTCAACGGGAGTTGTGATGTTGGTAGGACCAAAAACAGTAGCGGTGGTGACGGGCGCTTCGGGGGGCGTGGGCAGGGCAACGGTTCGCCTTTTGGCGGAGCGCGGGGCCTGCGTCGTGCTTCTGGCACGCGGTCGCGACGGATTGGAAGGGGCGCGGCGCGACGTTGAATCCCGCGGCGGCCGAGCCTTGGTGGTTCCGGCCGATGTGAGTCAGTTTGACCAGGTCAATGCGGCGGCCGACGCCGCGGAAAAGGCATTCGGGCCCATCGATCTGTGGATCAACAACGCGATGGTCTCCATGTACAGCCCGTTTATCAGGATGTCGCCGGAGGAATTCCGGCACATCGTCGACGTGACATTTCTGGGCAACATGCACGGCACTTATTGCGCCCTGCAGCGCATGATGCCGCGGGATCAGGGCGTGATCATCCAGGTCGGATCGGCGCTGGCGTTTCGTTCGATTCCCCTGCAAAGCGCCTACTGCGCCAGCAAGCACGCCATTCAGGGATTCACCGAATCGATACGCAGCGAGTTGATTCACCAGAAGAGCAACGTGCGCGTTTCGGTGGTCAACATGCCGGCGTTGAACACGACACAGTTTGTGTGGACGAAGAACAAAATGCCGCACAAGGCGCGTCCGACCGGGACAATTTTTCAACCCGAGGTCGCGGCCGAAGCAATCCTTTTTGCCGCCGAGCACGATCGACGCGAGATCATGGTGGGATATACCACCGTGGAGGCAACGCTTGGGGAAAAGGTGATTCCCGGAATGCTCGATCACTATCTGGCCAAGGCGGCGTGGGAGGGATCGATGCTGCCGGAGAAGGTCGATCCAGATCAGCAGGACAATTTCTGGAAGCCCCTTGCGGGAGACCATGGCGCTCATGGTCCGTTCGATCGCCTGGCACATCGATTCAGCTGGCAACTGTGGGCAACGGAAAACCGCGCGAAGCTGCTGGGCGGCATTGTCGCCGGAGCGGGACTTTGCGCAATGATGCTGCTGAAGGACAAACCAACGTCGCGCGAAAGTTGGCTTTCATGAAACGATTAAACCCGCGTGTTGTCTCTGCCTTGGCGATCGGAGCTGCTGCCGGACTGGCTGGAGCGTGCAGTTGGATGGCAGCTCGTTCATTCGATCAACATTACGCTCCCAGAACGATTGCCAGCGATTGCGAGGATCCCGGCAGATCGGTCCTGCAGGCAGTTCAACGAGCTGCAGGATCAGCCGACCGGCTTCCACATTCTGTCGAGCGACACGCGGCAACTATCATAAAGTTGAGCTGCGGTACTCTCCTTGGCGCGCTCTACGGCATGTGGCGCGGCCGGGGAACTCGCAGGTCGGCTTTGGGGAACGGTGTTCTTTTGGGCGCCTCCCTCTACACCGTTGAAAATGTCGCTCTGCTGTCGGCAGCAGGTTCGACCCCGCCACTGTGGAGGCGTAATTTCCCCGAGGTTGTGGGCGAACTGTTGCGGCACGCCGTTTACGGCATCACGACAGCCGCGGCCTTCGGAATGATCGACCGATTCTGCGAATCAGGCCGCGACGATGGACGCACCCACGGGCCTGCGCCTGAGTTTCGCTTACGACATCAATCACCCACCGCGATGGTTTCAACCGGATGATGTAATGAGATCCAAATTGCTCAGCAATATCGGCGGACGCCGCGAGTGGGCCCTGATCTTCGATGCGGACGATGAAGTCATCGCCGAGTTGAGAAACTTCGCCGCCGCCGAACACCTGCAGGCGGCCCATTTCACGGGCATCGGCGGGTTCGCCAGCGTGACCGTCGCATGGTTTGATCTGGGAAAAAAGACTTATCACCCAATTGAGATCAATGAGCAGATCGAGGTCCTCAGCCTCATAGGGGATGTCGCCGAATCCAAAGGCAAACCAGCCCTGCATGCGCACATCTGCGTCGCAAAAAGGGATGGGACTGCTCATGGCGGCCACCTCCAGAGCGGGCGGGTGAGACCGACGCTCGAGCTGATTGTCATCGAATCGCCGGCTCATTTACGAAAATCGTTTCGACCGGAGTACGGACTGCCCTTGATCGATCTGGACGCCGCCCCGGCCACACTGGATGCAACCTCGCTTTGTTGAAAAGGAACAACATCATGGCAATCACCGTCGGTCAATACGTCATGCAACGCGTGCAGGAATGGGGGGTCAAGCGGATTTACGCTTTTCCCGGAGACGGGATCAACGGCATCCTCGCCGGATTGCGCAAGAACGAGAACCGGCCCCGGTTTATCCAGGCACGCCACGAAGAACTGTGCGCCTTCATGGCCTCGGCGCACGCCAAGTTTACCGGGACGGTCGGTGTCTGCATGGCCACGAGCGGGCCGGGCGCAATTCATCTGCTCAATGGTCTCTACGACGCGAAGATGGATCACCAGCCTGTCGTCGCGATCGTGGGGCAATCGGCTACCACGGCGATCGGAAGCCAGTATCAACAGGAAGTCGATCTGCAATCACTCTTCAAAGACGTTGCCAGCGAATATTGCGTCACCGTGATGAGCCCGGCCGCGGTGCGGCACTGCGTGGATCGCGCCTTCCGCATTGCCCTGGATCAGAGAACCGTGACATGCCTGATCTTCCCGAAGGACATCCAGGAGGAGTCGGCAGTTCCCAATCCGCCGCAGAAGCATGATCACGCGCTGAGCGGCGTCGGGTGCCCGGTGCCATTCATGATCCCCCACAAGGCCGATCTTTCGGCGGCGGCGAAAATCCTCAACGAAGGTAAAAAAGTAGCGATGCTCATCGGCGCCGGCGCGCTCGATGCGCAGGATGAAGTGTTGCAAATCGCAGAACTGCTGGGAGCCGGCGTTTCCAAGAGCTGGCTTGGGAAAGCCGCCATGCCCGAAGAAGTTCCGTTCTGCGCGGGCCACATCGGCTTGCTGGGCAGCAAGCCGAGTTGGGACCTGATGCAGGATTGCGACACGCTCCTGGTGGTCGGCTGCAGTTTTCCGTACGGCGAGTTCTATCCAAAGGCAGGACAGGCGAAAGCGGTGCAGATCGATATCGATGGCCGGCTCCTGAGCCTGCGTTACCCGATGGACGTGAATCTCAAGGGAGACGCCAGGCAGACACTTGCCGCACTCATCCCCCTCATCACGCGAAAGACGGACCGCGCATGGCAGAAGACCGTGATTGAAAATGTGAAGGACTGGTGGAAAGTCGTGGAGGGCCGCGCTCATACCGATGGCAACAACGATTTGCTCAACCCCGAGCGGGTCTTCTGGGAGTTGAGTCCCAAGCTCCCCGACCGATGCATTATTTCTGCCGACAGCGGCACGACCGCCAACTGGTATGCCCGCGATCTGAAGATCCGCCGCGGGATGATGGCCAGCGGCAGCGGAAATCTCGCATCGATGGGGGCCGCGGTTCCTTACGCGGTCGGTGCGAAGTTTTGTTTTCCCGACCGCGTCTGCATTGCCGTCACCGGCGATGGCGCCATGCAGATGAACGGCCTGAACTCCTGCATCACCGTCTCCAAATACTGGAAGGAATGGGCCGACCCGCGCTGGATCACGCTGGTGTTGAATAATCGCGATCTGAACCAGGTGACTTGGGAACAGCGCATCATGATCGGCGACATCAAATTTGCCGCGAGCCAGGAATTGCCCGATTTCCCATACGCCGCCTTCGCCGACTCGATCGGTTTGCGCGGGATCCGCGTGGAAAGACCGGAGCAGCTTGCCGACGCATGGGACCGCGCGCTCTCCAGCGATCGACCGGTTGTGGTGGAAGCGATCACCGATCCGGACACGCCAACGATCCCGCCTCATATCTCATTTGAGCAGGCAAAGCATTTTACGGAGACGATCCTGCGCGGAGATCCCAACGAGGCAGGCATCATCAAGCAGGCGGTCAAAGGAATGGTGCAGAGCCTGGTTCCACACTAGGCTCTGTCTGAAAACCCTAAGCCCTCACGGTGGGCCGGATTCGATCCGCCTGCTTCGTTGCCGCCCCTTGATGGCTCTACGGAGCCGGACTGCGGGGCGACGCCTCGCTGTCGAATCGAATCCGGCCCATCGTGAGGGCTTAGGGTTTTCAGACAGCGCCTAAGCGGAGTATGCAATATGTCGGTGATTACGCTACCTCACCAAGGCGGAAGCGATGCAGTTGAGCTTTTCGGCACGAAGTTGATCGGGTTCACTCCCGACAACGGTCGCAAGCTGCTCATTACGGCAACTTTCGTCGTGTGCGTGGTCGTTCTGCATCGGGTACTGAAGAGCCTTGCAAATTTGTTCCTCCAAGGTCGCCGCAGCGAAACAGTCGTCTTCTGGGTTCGGCAAGGAATCAGTCTGATTCTTTCAGTTCTGACCCTGGTATGTGTGCTGTCGGTCTGGTTCGATAATCCAACCCGGCTGGCGACATTCATGGGGTTAGTGACCGCAGGTGTCGCGTTCGCGCTGCAAAAGCCAATCAGCGCCATGGCGGGTTATCTGGTCATCCTGCGGGGAAAGACATTCGGGGTGGGCGACCGTATCACCATGGGTGGCGTGCGGGGGGATGTGGTCGCGCTGCGATTCACGCAGACGACCATCATGGAAATGGGCCAGCCGCCGGCAGTGCAGGAGGCCGACCCGGCGATGTGGGTGCACGCGCGTCAGTACACCGGCAGAATCGTCACTGTTTCCAATTCCAAGGTGTTCGACGAGCCGGTTTATAACTACACCCGCGAATTCCCCTATCTTTGGGAAGAGATGCGGCTGCCCATCTCATACAAAGATGATCGAAAACGCGCGGAGCGAATTTTGCTGGAGGTTGCCAATCGTCAGACCATCAAAACCCGCGATATGAGCGAAGAAGCGATGAAGCAACTCACGAAACAATACTTCATGGCCTCACCGGACGTGTCCCCGAAAGTCTACTGGCGGCTCACAGATAACTGGATCGAGCTCACAGTCCGATTTATCGCTCCCACGCACGGAGTGCGGGAACTGAAGGATCAAATGAGCCGCGATATCATCGAAGCGTTTGACCAGGCGAAAATTGGAATTGCCTCCAGCACTTACGATATTGTTGGAATTCCACCGGTCAGAATCATTTCCAATGCGGCTCACATGAATGCCGAAGCTTCGGTCTGAAGTCTCTTACAAGTCAAAACTGAAAGATCGTTCCCGCCGAACCACATTTTGCATACTGACCGCTCATGACGCCGCAGGTAGATTCTTCTCTGAGGAGCATTCCGATGCGTCAGGCTCACAGTTGGTTGATCGGCGGGGCGGCTGGATTGTCGAACCTGTGGCTGTATCTGGCATTCACATCCAATTCCGGTTTTCGAGAGATAACCGCGGGTGTTATTGTCGCCGGGTTAGCGACGGGGGCAGCGGTCGTCTTCGCCACCGCAGCCGGGGCGCGGTTTGCATTTCGCCTTCGCGACCTCGCGCAGGCCTTGCGATTGCCTGGGGCCCTCTTGGCCGACAGCGTCAAAATCCTGCAGGCGCTGGCCATGCAGCTGTTTGCCAGGCGCGGTCCTGCAAGTGTGCTGGCAGCGGTGGTGTTTAACGCGGGCGACAACCGGCTCGCAGTCGATGCCGGACGCCGCGCTCTTGCCATTACATACAACAGCGCTACGCCGAATTCGATCATGCTCGGCGTCGTAGAAGATCAGGATCTGATGATTTATCACCAGCTGATCCCCGGCCCGCTCTCGCCCTTGGTCAGGAAGCTGGGAGCCGAACCATGAACCTTTGGCTATGGACCGCCGCGGTCGTTTTGGCCTCTCTGATTCCGTGCGGAATTGTCTGCTTCCGCGGCGATCTGAACGATCGATTGGTCGGGCTGGAGATGACGGGTCTGCTGGTGACCATTGAGCTGCTGCTACTGGCCGAGGGGTTTCATCGATCTTCGTTTTTTGATCTGCCGCTGACCCTGGCGTTTCTGAGCTTCGGTGGGGGCATGGTGTTCGCCAGGTTTGTACAACGCTGGCTGTGAAAGGGCTTCATGGCGCATCACCCGATCATTACCGGCAGCCTGCTGGGTCTGGCCGCAGCAGTGTGCGTGCTGTGCGCCATTGGTCTGGCGGTCGTGCGGGATGCCTATCAGCGATTGCATTTTTCGTCGCCTATCGCATCGATCGGCATCGCGCTCATCGTGGCGGCGGTGTGGGTCGAGGATCCGCAATGGCAGTCGCGAATCAAAGCTGTTTTGATCGCCATCATTCTTTTTCTCACCAACGCGACTCTCAGTCATGCCACGGCTCGCGCCATCCGGATGCGGAGTTGTGAACAGTGGGCGCCCAAACCTGACGAGCAGTTGCCGCTGGTCAATGTGGACGGAAAGCCGATTGGTATCGCCGGAGCCGGGACGGAGGATCGATGACCGCCTTCCTGATCGCCATCCTGCTGTTCATTGCGGCAGCGGGAACCGCGGTGGTGCTGACGCGAGATGTTTTCTGCCAGCCGATCGGCATCAGCTTTTTCGGGCTGATGCTGGCAATCATGTTCATGGCGTTCCGTGCCCCGGATGTGGCGCTCTCGCAAGTCGTCATCGGGGCGGTCGGCTTGCCACTGATGATTCTGCTCGCTCTGGCCAGTTTGCGGCGGGATGCCAAACTGCGCAAAGAGCAGAATCGAGACAATGGATGAACAACTCCATCCGATTGATCCTGTTCTTCGCAGGTGCGATCGGGATCGCCGTCCTGTTCACGCTGGCTTTTACCCGGCTTCCCGGGCCGGCGGATCTGCGCAACCGGTATAGCATCGCCCTCACCAGCCGTACCTTTTCCGAGCGGAACATCACCGATGTCGTGACGGCGGTGAACTTCGACTATCGCGGTTTCGATACTGTCGGTGAAGAGTTCATCCTTTTTGCGTCGGTGATGGGTTCGCTTGTGCTGCTCCGCCAGGCGGATGAGAAAAAAGTGAGGCAATTACCCGATGCAATCAGCCGCGGGCGCGACCTGGGGCCCAGTGATGCCATGCGGCTATGGATCCTGGCGATGGTCGGACCCAAAATCGCGTTCGGCGTTTACATCGTCCTCCACGGACAGCTCTCGCCTGGCGGTGGGTTTCAGGGCGGCGTGATTCTCGCCACGGCTGCTTTAATCATTTATCTGGGTCATGAATTTGAGACATTCAAGCGGATCATGACCCATCCAATGGTGGAGATTGCCGAGGCTGCCGGAGCGGCAGCGTTCGTGATCATCGGCATGCTCGCCTGGTTCTGGGGAAAACCGTTCCTGACCAACATCCTTCCGCTGGGCAAGGCGACCGAGCTGACCAGCGGCGGCACCATTCCTTTCATCAGCGCGGCGGTTGGGATCGAAGTGACAGCGGGGTTTGTCCTGCTGCTGTATGCATTTCTGCAGGAGATGCTCACGATGGAGGAGGAGAAATAATGCCAATGGACGATCCCGTCACTTACGTGGGTTTTGGTGTGGCGGCATGGCTTTTCCTCGTGGGGCTTTACGGCATCGTTACCAGCCGGCATCTGATTCACCTATGCCTCTGTTTGACCGTCGTCCAGGCCGCTACGTATGTGCTGTTGACAGTGATCGGGTACCGACCAAATTTGCCGGCGCCCGTTTTTACCGACGGCGTGCAGCCCGGAAGCCCGACGGTCGATCCGGTCATTCAGGCGCTGATGCTCACCGATGTCGTCGTGGAGGCGACTGTCGTCGCTCTGCTCCTGGCCATTGCCGTGAAGATTCACAAGCGCACGGGCTCAACCGATCCTGGCTATATCAACGTCATGCGAGGCTGATGCGATGCCTTGGAGCAACCAACTTGCGCCGCTGCCGGTGGTTATTCCGCTCGTCGTCGCCGCAATTCTGGCAGCGGTTGGTAATCAACTCCCGCGGCGGCTGCTCGATGCGGTCTCGCTGCTGACGACAGCTTCCGTGTGCGTCCTCTGCGGCCTTCTCGCCAACGTGTCGTCGCATGAAACCCTGGTCTATTGGTTCGGTAACTGGCATCCCGACGCGATGCCCGCATCTTCCCGCCACTTTCCAGTTGGAATCTGCTTTGTCATCGATCCTATTGGCGCCGGCCTGGCCGCCATGGTCGCTCTCTTGTCAACCGCTGCATTTTCTTTCTCCTGGAGCTATTTCGAAGAAGTGAAGTCCCTGTATCACGCTCTGATGCTCACGTTTATGGCTGCCATGTGCGGGCTGTGCCTGACGGGCGATCTGTTCAACCTGTTCGTCTGGTTTGAGTTGATGACCGCTGCCGCAGTGGGTCTGTGCGGATACAAATCCGAAGAAAGCTGGCCCCTGCTTGGAGCGTTGAACTTTGCCGTGGTCAACACAGTTGGCGCATTCCTCTCCCTGGCCGGCGTCGCTCTGCTCTACGCGCAGACAGGCTCTCTGAACATGGCGGAAGTGGGCCGCTCCCTGACTTCGCATCCACCGGGAGTGACGTTTCTAATGATCTCGTTCTTGTTCCTGATTGCCGGATTCCTGGTGAAGATGGCGGTAGTGCCCTTTCACTTCTGGCTCGCGGATGCCCACGCAGTTGCCCCGACACCCGTGTGCGTGCTCTTCTCTGGCGTGATGGTGGAGCTGGGGTTGTATGCGATCGCTCGATTGCACTGGCTTGTGTTCGCGCCCTCATTGGACGCAGCTGCAGAGGCCGCGATTCGCGACGTATTCCTGCTGATGGGCGCTGCGACTTCGATCACTGGAGCGATCTACTGTTTCGGTCAACGGCACCTCAAGCGAATGCTCGCATTCAGCACCATTAGCCATCTGGGTCTGATGGTCATCGGATTCGCGATGCTCGATCGAGGGGCGCTGAGCGGTACGGCGGTCTATCTCGTCGGTCACGGCATGATCAAAGGAGCTCTTTTTTTAAGTGCCGGCATTCTCCTGCACCGCTGCGGCAGCGTGGATGAATACGACCTGCGCCGCTGCGTTGGAAGCCCGATGTTCGTGGCGCCGATTCTGATAGTGGCGGCACTCGCCCTGGCTGGCGCCCCGCCATTTGCCACATTTTACGGCCAGTCGCAGATTCATCAGGCACAAATGAGGTTGCATCTACGCTGGCTGTCTCCGGTCGCGATCATCGCCGGGTCGCTGACCGCCGGCGCGGTTCTGCGATTTACCGCCCGAGTCTTCTTCGGCTGGGGAGCGCGGCAAGAAGCGACCAGCCGAGGTTCGCCGCACATTCCCATGAACACCGAAACCGCGGGCCAGCACAACAAAACACCGCCGTTTATGTGGCTGCCTGCCGTTGCACTTCTGGGCCTGGCAGGTCTCGTGGCGATTCCACAAACAGCGAGAACGGATGTACAGAGGGCCGCCGATCATTTTCAGCAATCGAAAAGCATCACTGCCGCCGTTCTCGACGGCACAACGGATATTCCGCGATCCAGTCCCGGTGTTCAACGAGCAGAATTTCGAATGGACAGTGCCGTTGCTCTTCTAACGCCATTCGTTGTCGCCGCGATGGCGTTATTTCCCGGGCTCTTCGGAACCCGATTAAACTGGATGCTCGGCCGCGGCTTGATTGCAGCGATGCGGCCTTTGCGGAAGCTGCAAAGCGGAAACGTGGGTGATTACGTCGCCTGGTTTACCTTCGGAATGGCGGCCTATGGCGCTTTATTGCTTTTGTTTCGCTGATGCTCGGCCGATCAATTGCACTTCAGATTCGGTAATGGGAGGCATCGGCCTGCCTGATTACCATACCGTGTCCGGGTTGACTGCGATCTGGTTTCAGTTGGCCGTTGCTTGGCTCCAGAAATCCGTCGAACAGCATGCGATCAATCCGGTTGTGATCATGGAAATACTCGACGTGCCGCAGAGCATGCACCGCGCAACCGACATGAGCGTGCAATTGCGGCGCACAATGCGCCGATAGCGGAATTTCAAACCCGTCGCACAGGGCAGCGACTTTGAGAAAGCCGGTGTATCCGCCACAGCGCGTGGCATCTGCCTGCAGGCAATCGACCGCGCCGGCGGCAAGCATGCGACGGAAGTAGCCGGTCGTATCTCCATATTCACCGGCAGCGATATCCATTCCCGCCGGGCCGCGATCGCGCAAGAGCCGCAGGCCTTGCAGATCGTCGGAAGATCTCGGTTCTTCGAACCACGTCACGCCGTAATCCTCCGCAAAGCGCTGGGCCATCAGCAACGCCTGCTTGCGCGTGTACGCGCCATTGGCATCGACAAAGAGCTCGACACTGTCACCAATTGCCTTTCGGGCGACCTCAACGCGATGCAGATCGGCCTCGGCGTCGCGCCCGACTTTCATCTTCACCCGTCCGATACCGTCGCTGGCCCACCCGCCGAGTTGTTCGGCTAAGTGTTCGTCTGTGTAGCTGGTGAACCCGCCGCTGCCGTAGATTTCAACCGACTCGCGCACCGGGCCGAATAGATCGACCAGTGCGACGCCGAGCAATTTCGCCTTGAGGTCCCACAGGGCAATATCGACCGCCGCGACCGCCATGGATCCGGCGCCGGGACGGCCAACGTTGCGGAGGCGGTGGCTCATTTCCCGCCACGCGCCTTCGACCGCCAGCGCCGATTGTCCGACAACCGCCGGGCGGAGAATTCCAGTGATCATTTCCGCTGTTGCCTTGGACGCGTAGCTCCACCCCAGCCCGATCGATTCTCCGGTTTTGACCTCAACGACGACGATGTCAGTGTGGTCCCAAGTCAGCGTGCCATCAGACTCCGGTAGATCAGTCGGCACGCGGTACGTCGTCACATCGAGCTGATCGATTCGTATGTCATAGTGAATCATTTTGTACTCCCGGCCAAAACACTTCTCCTGCGCAGCTCGCTATCGCCGCATGGTGTATTTCCCGCGACTCGCCCAGGAGAACCGGAAGAGAAGCGGGTCAAAATCAGCCTTGACCGCCGCCCATTCGGCGGCGACGAATGGGTGAATCAAACCGCCCATCGCTTACAATTGCAGCAGAGGTTGCAGCCACGTCGCCGTCCGCCGGGCTCTTCCCAATGTTAGTGTTCGCGTCCCGTTCGCGTCACCTTAGTATTCCGCGCTAACGGAACACGTGCACACACGGCTTCCATGATGGGAAACGGGTGCATCGCGGGCCGCTCGACCAGGTTCAACATTCTACGCGAGGCCTACCAATGCGAAACGTTCTGTTCCTCATGCTGTTGATCACGTGCGTCTCAGCGATCGCGACGCCGGCTCCCGAGCATCTTGCGACGTACTCAGTGGCGATTGATGGGTTGTCTCTGACAGTCCGTTTGCAGACTCGAAATGAGGTGGGAAGGCCGATTGTGGCTTGCATCGTGCTCAAGAACGATAATGACACAGCCGCCATGTTTTGGGGGGACCATGCTTCGCCCTTCTACACTGAGATCTATGACGAGGATGGGAAGGCGTTTCCCTCCCCGAGCTGTGCTGTGGATGCACCGCAGTCAGCACTGCTCCCGCACAGCAGCATTTCGAAGCAGTTTGATCTTTCTCAGGATGTTCGCGCCGCTGGCCATTACCGCCTGACGGTGAGCCGGCCACTAAACGAAACCGATAACGAGAAATGGCAGGTTCTTGAACTGAAGGGTATGTCCTTTTATGTCGGGAAGCCCGACAATCCCAACCAGACGAAAAATTGAGCCGGCTATACAAAGGAGTAACGTTCGTTGGCCTACCGCCTGAACGCGTCGTGCCGTTGGCACCCCCACGCCCTCATGATGTACCGCGAGACGTTAAATTATGCACGCCTCCACCCCCGTAGAAGGACAGGGTTTATTGCGGGCTGGATTTCACTTTGCCTGCTGCTTGCCATACCGATCGGCTTCTTGGCGCCGATCCTCGTTGTACCGTTAATTTCGATGGCGTTTATCGCCGGAATTACCGCAATCGTTGCAAGCAAGCTGCGATCAATTCCTGGATGGATTGGTCTCACGATTAGCAGTTGTTTTTTGGGCGTGTGCGCGTGGCTTCTTTTAACGGGCCGGTGACAGCCAATATTGCGATTTGGGTGTTCCGTAATCTGGGTGACGTCCGCACCGCCGCGATCTACGGGCTGATGATCTGCAGCTCCCCCTGGTAGACGTCAACATGTGATTTTCGCTGGCGGACCAGCGTCTTCAATCCATCGGCAATGGACGATTGCACGCCCGTCACTTTCTTCTTCTCATCATCGCTTAGCGCCGGCTGCGTTGCCGCGGCCGCGGCCAGCGAGACGTTCGTGTGATACCGCCGCATGTTATTCAGATCATCCAGAATGACTCCGTCGATCTTGTCGTCCGCGATCTTCTCAACCGGCTGCGTGGCCGGCGTATGAATGAGCTTTTCATAATCGCCATTGGCCATGAGAACTGTGACGACGGTCGCCTGAGTTGGTGGCTTGGCCGAGGTTGTGTCAGCCGGCGCGGCCGCTGACGGCTGCGTCGCGGCGGTCACCAGCTTGGCAATCTCGCCGAGCTTGGCCTGCACGTCCTGATAATCCTGTTTGGACTGGCTGAGAAATTCGTCGTTCGCCTGTATGAGTTGCCCGCTGCGAACGCTTGCGTCGGCAGATTGGGTTGTCGGCTGCGTGGTGGACGAATCGCCCGTATAGCCGGACTTTCTCGTTGTCGCTTTGGCGACCTGATCGGAAATGCCTTTGATAACAGCCTGGCTTGCCGTCTTGCCCGCCGCTGAGAAGAGAAAGAGGTTGGTTGCCGCCTGGGTGATCGCGCTCGTATCCGTGCCCACGTCTTTCACGTACCAGTTGCCGATGTCGTCTTTCGCGATGACGTAATTTGTCGCCCCGGTTCCGTCGACGCGAACGGTGTTGATGTTTTGCCAGAATTGCCGGTCGATCTCGGCGGCAACTAATCGACGATTTCTCGCATTCTCGAAAGGGGTGGGAAGATGGTACCTCTCAGCGTCAAAGGGACAAAACATCCTCGGGTCCAACTCTGAGTAGCCGTCCGATTCGCCGGGCCAATTGGCGAGATATTCCCCGCCGAAAGGAAGGGATTTGAAGCTGTTGTCCAGAAGCAAGTTTTTCCATCTGCCGTCATCGCCATTTTGAGTGATCGAGGCGGGATTGCTCGTTCGCAGATACGCCGACGGCGGACGGATGTAGATCATGTCGATCCGAAACTTGTCCGCCGCCTCGATGGCATCGCTGAGATTCTGCGCCTCGGCCGAATGTGTTCCGAAGCGGCGAACGGAATTCTCATAGCCGATTTGCAGCGTGGTGATCCATTTATCCATCAGCTCCTTGGGAGACTCCATGCTCGACGGCTCCGTCGCGGCGCGGGGCTGCAGCGCCGAGCAGGTCAATTCTTCTATGCACGGGGCAACTGGGTCGGTCGTGGGGAGCGTGCAAGGATCGCAATCGACCGTCTTCGGACGCCGGCAGCTTGGCAGCGTGCTCGGCTGGGTGCTCGCCGAGCTCATGAGAATACCGGTTCGAAACGCCTGTGCGGCGTCGCCGAACTCGCGCTTTTGCAGGGCGTCATGATCCGCCCAGGCTTGCAATTCATTTTCTTCGACAAGTATCGTGTTGCCGAGAGTCTGTAAGAGCGGGGTATACATTTTGAGAGTGATGACCTCGGTCCTGAAATTTTTCTTTGGATCTTCATCGCGTCCATCTTTCGCCGCAATCAGCGGGCAGCCCGGTGGCTGTGTTGCTGCGGGATTGAGTTGTTTATGCAGTTCTTCTACGGTGAGATCTTCGAATATTGCGTCGTTATTACCAAGAAACCGCAGCTTCTCGGCCATATCCACCAGAGATTCGTTCATTGTGCTTTCTTCAGCGGTGGGCTCGGTCGCCGGCGGCGTGGCTGACGCATTATCGGCCTCCTTCTGCAGATATTCGCGAATGAGGCTTTCAATCCCTTTGTTCAAGCGGCCGCCATCTAGACCAGAATTTGTGTTTTGTTCGATGGTCTGGAGAGTCTCGACCAACGTCTCAGTGGGCATCCGGGTGTCGACACGGGACCCGTCGCGAATGCTTTGAGGACTTACGACGCCTCCGGGAAAGCCGTGCCTGCGCAGGAACGCGTCGGCCAAGAGCAAAGCCTCCAGATCGAAGGAGCTTGGTGGGACGGCCCCGCTAGCCAGCGAATCGGTCGTGGCTAATTTGCCAGCCTTGAGCAGACGACTCAGCATCGTTAGAAGAGAATCGTCAGCAGGAAGAGATTTGGCGCTCGGCGGACACGCGGTGCGCGCCAGGTGATCTTTGAGCGTGGCGACGTCGCAGTCAGACGGATCGCGGTCCGTTGTTATCGCGGTGTAGAGCGCTGACGAATTGACCAAAGAGACGATTAAGTCGACGTCGGCGTCACGAATCGAATCCGCATTCGGATAGGTCGTTGAGATTCTCGGATCCCACAGCAATCGCTGAGCCAAGGCGGTCGATGCCCATAGCAACCGGCGCAGTTGGCGGTTGCCTTTGTCGTACTTGGGGCCGACCTGGATGTACCTGTCCTTCAATACCGGGCAGCCCTGGCTCGCATCGGTGATCAAACTCGGCTGCGTCTGCGCGCTAAGCAAGAAGTTCTGTGCGGCGAAAATGTCTTGAGCGGTGACATCGGGCAGTCCAGCGATAACCTTCGTCGTCTGCATCTCTTGTGTCGAAGGAGCTGTCGCTGGAACGAACCTGTGCAATTTCACATCTGGCGGAGTCAGCTCTGCATTTGCCAGCACGTCCTGGATGGCGTCGCGCACATCCCTTACTGGCCCCGTGAGCGGGCCATAGATACTGTCATCGTAGAGGCCAAGAATGCCGTTGATTCGACGCGCTCTTTCGTTCAGGAAATGATAGCCGTAAGACTGCGGTCCGGCGGTTCCAGTGTCAACGATGGCGCCCGCCTTGTATACGCCAGCTCGCCCCTGCATGCACCGGCGCACATCCGGGTCCGGCCACTCCATCCAGTCGCGCAGATTCACGAGCAGCGGCTTTGCCGCCATGGCCATCGAGGCCACCTGTTTCACTTGGATGACGCGCTCGTTGGAGAGCGGCCCCTTATAGACGTCCACGTCTACCGTCAAAACTGCACACCCGCCGGCGAGGATACCCAGCAGCAGCAATGTGATGTACGCCTGAGCGCATCTGGCGCCAACGGATCGAGTCTTCATTACGTCCCCTAAAATGAGCCGGAGTCCAGATCGTTCTGCAAATCCTGCAATCGGCCCTGCTCGACCGATGCGTTCTTCAACGCCGACGACATGCCCGACGGCTGCGTGGTCGGTTGCGTTGTTGCCTTGACCTGCGCGGCGAATCCCATCGCGTTGTCGATTCCCTGAAAAAACGCATTGGGATTCTGGCCCATGACGATCACCAGGCGCTGATCCTTCGGGACTTCGCGGAACCCTTCGGGGCCGAAGACCATCATGCGCCGGGCTGTCGTCAGAGCTGCCATGGTGTCGGCAGAGCTTTTCTTGAATTGCAGGTTGTTCTCCTGGTCAACCGACACGCTCGACCCGAGAGAATCGACAAACGGCGCCGGCACCCACCCGGAGGCGAAACGCACCAGACTGATGAAGCTTGCCTGCCCGTGAACCGTCAGCCGATAGACCTGCGGCGGAAGTTGCTCGTGAGGATCGAAGATGCCGACGTAATAGATCTGATGGATCTCGGCGGTCGGCGCTGTGCGCCGAAGACCGTGCTGCCGACGACAACCCCCGCGGTTCCCCAGGGCGATGAGCATCCGCCCGCCATGCAAAGAAGCGACTGGAAAATCACCAGAAGCGATAAAACTGAGTTTCGTCCGCGAAGCACAACATCCTCCCTTTGAATGCGTCACCCCTGTGCGTTCATTCGAAAGTAGTGCGAATGTAGATCAGCCAATGAGAATACGAAGCTCGAACATTGCTGCAACAAATATCTTTTTTCGCGACAGCAATCCCTCTCAATGCTTTCGAAGCGATCGTCGTTCAATATCCGACGTGAAATCCACCCGGAAAGGCGTGGAAATTTTACAGCACTCCAATCGGGGTGGAGCCGCGGTGCTTAGCTGCGGTCGTGGGCGAATGCCGGATGCGGGAGATCCGCAAGTCCGGTTTGGCGGGAGGGGAGGCCGAATTCCATCGGCCTTCCCTACCCCGATCAACGTCGATCATCCATCGGCCCGGAAATTCGCGCGCACCCTGGCTGTCGCGCATCTGTCACTTCCGCACGGCCGACGGCAACGCGTTGTACAATAACGCAGCTCATCTGAAAGGGGCCCATGAACGCAATCGTTGAAATGCTGGAGCCGAGGGAACTGTGCTCGGCATCCCCGCAGCCTGTCGCTGTTCCGTCGGGCTCCGTGACACCGGCAGACCACCGGATGCTGGTCTTGGTTGTACGCGCGGATCGAAAGCAGGTGCGCAGCGACAAGCGATCGTTACGCGCGGTTGTGTCGGCGGATGCGAAAGCCGCGGGAGCGACGTTCAAAGCGGACGAGCGCATCATCAAGCTGGATATCCGCGCTCTTTTGCGCGATCGGGGCGATTCAGCGAAAACGATGACCGACATATCAAATCTGGTGACGGCGCAAACGAACCTGCAGACGCACGCGGCTTCCGCGAGAACTAGTGCCGCGGCCGATGCGGCAAAGATCGAGACAATCTTAAAGGCCGATCAGCAGCAACTCTCAATGGATCTCGCGCAATTGAACGCGGCAAATGGGAAAAGTGTCAGTCCTGCCAGCGCCATTAGCGTCACCTGGCTCCTGGCGCTACATAAGAGCCATGGATTCGACATGCTTTGATCGCCTCGGGGCGCAACCGTCACGCCGACGGCGGAGCGATCCGCGACGCCAATCCCTCCTCGGGTACGTCACAAACAGAGCGGCCACGGCAGATGGCTGCCGTGGCCGGTTCGGACGGGAATCGCCGGTTCAAGGGCGATTCTTGTTTATCGGAAGGTTGCTCAGCGGCTCTGGCGTCGCCCGCCTCCCTGCCGGGCGCCTTCGCCTTGATCGCCGCCTTGCTGGCGGCTCTCTGAATGAGACTGCTCCGCCTGGCGGACGCCGCGGTTGGCTTTGTCCGTTGACTGAGGGATCTCGCTCATGTGATCGCTATCCTGAATCATGTACTCGCCGCCGAAGCGGCTCTGGTTGTTTCGATCCTCTACCATAATACAACTCCTCGAATCTCCCATTGCTTCGCGCCGGCGCAACTGAAACACACTGAGACCCTCTCGGTGCGATGCCTACGCTTGCAGGGACTGAATAGTAGACATCCCACATCGATTTGAGTACAGTATCAGAAAATAGAAATTGTGACCGGTACAGTAGTTCCTGGGGAAATCTGTGCTGGCTTTGTCGAGTCAAAACTGTACTGGATGAGCCGATGCCCGAAATGCGGACTGGTGCAAAAGTCCCGCTATACGAAGAAGTTGCGGCGCAAATCGTTCACATGATCGATAGCGGCGCGTTGGCTGTAGGCAGCCGGGTGCCCTCGGTCCGTTCGCTCGGAGCGCAACTGAAGGTGTCGATTTCGACCGTGATTGCGGCGTATCGCGTGCTGGAAGAGCGTGGCCGATTGCAGGCCCGGCCGCAGTCGGGATTCTACGTTCGCGCATTGCGGCGGGAGAACGTCGAAGAGCCGCTGATGTCGCGCCCGCCCGAAACCGCCTCGGCGGTAACGGTGGGGGACTTGCGGCTGTTGCTGCTCACCGAGTTCGGCCAGCCCGGGATCATCGCCATGGGCGCCTCCAACGGAGCGGTGTCCGACTGGTCGACCAAGGCGGTCCACTCGCTGATGAATTCGATCAGCCGATCGCAGCCGCTGCTGTCGGCGGCCTACGCGCCGCCCGCGGGGATGCCGAGTCTGCGCCGCCAGGTGGCGCGCTGGTACGTCCGGGCCGGCTGCGCAATCTCGCCGGAAGATGTCGTGATCACCTGCGGAGCCCTTGAGGCGATTCACCTCTGTCTCCGCGCCGTCACCCAGCCGGGCGATACGATCGCGCTGGAATCCCCCACCTATTGGGGCATTCTGCAGACCATCGAAATGCTCGGCCTCAAAGCGTTGGAAATTCCGACCCATCCGCGCACCGGCCCGTCGCTTGATGCGCTGGAAGTCGTCCTGGGCCAAAACCTCGTGAAGGCCGTCGTGCTGATTCCGACGGTGCATAATCCTCTCGGTTCGATCATGCCGGAGGAAAACCGCGCCCGGCTCGTAGCAATGATCCGCAAGGCCGACGTCGCGCTGATCGAGGACGACATCTACGCGGACCTGGGATACGCACCAGCCAGACCGCGCGCCTGCCGAAGTTACGACGACGCTTCGGCAATGAGCCATGTGATGGTCTGCGGCGGCTTCTCCAAGACCATCGCCCCCAGTCTGCGCATCGGCTGGTGCATCCCCGGCAAATGGATCAAGGAAGTCGCCCGCATGAAGGCCTGGCTCAACATCGCCGCTCCCACGCTGCCGCAACTGGCGTTGGCGCAATTCATGGAGAATGGCAGCTATGAACGCCATCTGAGAAAAGTCACCGCGATCTACCATCGGCAGGTCGACCGGATGAGCGAACTGTTGGCCGAGCACTTCCCCGGCGACACCCGTGTCACCCGTCCCCAGGGAGGCTTTCTCCTGTGGGCCGAGCTTTCCGAAGCGATCGATTCAGTCGATCTCCACAACCGCGCTATCCAGGCCGGCATCTCCATCTGCCCCGGCGTCGTCTTCTCCGCAGCCGGGAAATACCGAAACTGCGTGCGCATCAATTGCGGACTCCTCTGGACCCCGCAGGTGGAGCAGGCGATCCCCACGCTGGGGAAGCTGATCGGACAGCGGATGCCGTAGCGGGCGATCCAACGTCCTTCGCATATGCGGCAGAATCGGCGTTGTCGCCAACATTTGAACGAGCTATAGAAGAAGCGATCCGGAGGTTTCATGCGAAAGATCTTCTTGCTGGCGATCGTCGTATGCTGCTTGACCGTGGTGTGGTGCCGACAGCCCGCGCCGGCCGCGACAGGTGCCACCGATTCAGCGACGGCGTTGCGGCGCAATCTTCATACCGGCGACGAGGTCCGGTTGTACCTTCAACATGGCACCTCAACGATGGACTGCGTTGCGGGCACCCTGATCGGGTTTGACGGCACTTCCTTTGAAGTATCCGGTGAGATTAAAGAATTATGCGGCAAAACGAATGGGGTGACTGGCGTGGATGACCGCAAGACGCTGTCCATTGTTCCCGTGGCCAGTGTGTCGTTTGTCGAAAAGACCGTCAGCGAGCAGTTCGTCCCCAGCACGCAACCGTAAGTGAACTTTCAATCATTCCGCGGTTTGACGAACTGGAATGACCGGATACGGCATCGCATCAGGTCTTCGATGATCAGCGGCCGAAGCGATTTGCCTTCTCCCGTCCAAGCGGCCAACAATGGGCAAGTTAGTGTGCGCCGGTAGGCGTTTTCGACTCTCGCTTAGCCGCTGCCCAGACGGCACCTGCGTAGCTGAAGGCGAGCGTTCATTCGGCACCAAACCGGAGACTTCACATGGCAGCTATTGCAACACAGATGCGGGCGATCGCGATCGATTCATTCGGCGGCGTGGACAAGCTGCGCTTGCAGACGCTGCCCGTGCCCAAGGCCGATGCCGGCGAGGTGCTGATCCGCGTCAGCTACGCCGGTGTCGCGGTGTGGGATCCGATCGAGCGCGAAGGCTACTTTGCGCAGATGATGAATCTGCAGCCCAAGTTCCCGCTGATCCTCGGAAGCGAAGGGGCTGGCGAAGTGGTGGCCGTTGGCAGCGGTGTGACGACCCCGCGCGTTGGCGATCAGGTCTATGCGGTCGGCTTCCTCAATCCCAAGGGCGGCTTTTACGCTGAATATGCCGCGGTGAAAGCCGACATGACGCACCCGCTTCCGCCGAGCATGACCGCCGAGCAGGCCAGCACCTACGTCGTGGACGCCGGCACCGCCCTGCGCGGCCTGGACGACGTGTTGCACCTCAAATCCGGCGAGTCCATCCTCATCTTCGGCGCCGGCGGCGGCCTGGGACATCTGGCGGTCCAACTCGCAAAGCGCATGGGCGCCAAAGTGTTCGCCGTCGCCTCCGGTTCTGACGGCGTCGAGCTTTGCAAGCGCGTCGGCGCAGACATGGCGATCAACGGCCGCGCGGATGATGTCGTTTCGGAAGCCAAACGGTTTGCCCCTTCTGGCATCGACACCGCCCTGCTCGCCGCCGGCGGCCCCGCCGCCGACAAGGCGCTCACCACGCTCAAATCGACCGGCCGCGTCGCCTATCCCAACGGCGTTGAGCCCATCCCAAAACCCCCGGCCGGCATCACCGCCACCGCATTCGATTGCGATCCCGAACCCGAGTTGTTCGCCCGGCTTCATCGCCTGGTTGGAAATGCTCCATTTACCGTGCATGTTGCCAAGTCGTTCCCGCTGGAACAGGCAGCCGATGCGCAGCGGATGCTGGACACGCATTACCTGGGGAAGCTGGCGCTGAAGGTTTGATAGGCCGGATGACGCGCGGCGTGAATCGACCAGCAACCATTATTTTCACGGCCGCGGAACCAAGCTGGAAAAGGCGATGCAGAAGGCCGGGGGCGTACAGGTGCGAGTTGGCAATGCGTTTGACATCCGCTTCGCCACACGCGCGCAAGCCGCCAGTGCCTATTGTACGCTTCAGTCCGAATTGCCGTCGCCTGCCTGGACGTTGATCGAAGAGCGGCCTGTGGTCGAAACCACTTAGTTCGCGGAGTTGGCCCGGCGTACGGACGAGGCTCTCAAACCGACCCGCGAAGCCTTTTCCGCCAGCGGGATGACCGATGACGAGCTGGCGGCATTTCTGGAAGTTGAAACCCACGCCATGCGGGGCGTCCCGTACGAACGCGATCCGGCGCTCCCGGAATAGATGCCGGTGAACGATCCAACTGAAGCGCCAATCCGGGCCGGGTTCGACAATAATGTGCTGCTGCAGGCGATGTCGAGCGCCAACGGACCGGCCGGCGCGTGTTTCCAAGCTGTTCGCGAGGCGCGAATCCGCCTGTGCCTGAGCCAAGACTTGATTCTGGAATTTGCGGATGTCGCTTCTCGGCCGCTGCTGATACGCAAGCTTCGTCTGACCTTCAGCGTGTTGAGCGTCCGCTCCGTCACGCTGAGTAACGTTGTCATGACGTTCGGCGCTGCCCGCTGATTTGAAGACGAAGCGCCTGATTGTGCATGAGTCGCTCAATCAGCGATCTTTGATACCACCGACAAGCAGTTCCGTCAGAAACACGTCGGCCGCGACGTTTGAGGAGATGTTTCTCCAGTCGTTAAAGGCGTCCTGTGCCATTTGCACCGAGGTTCGAGCCTCAACGGACGTCACCGGGTCCTTCACATTGTAGTCCGCTTTATGCCTGGATTCCTGAAGTTGCACGAAGCGTTCGGCGATGCGTTGGATCTCAAGCGGCACGGGGTGACCCGCCTTGTCCGTCGGAAGGTTGGTGTATTTCCTGCAGACTGCCGTCATATTTCGATGTTCGAAATTCCTCGCAACATGTGCGCGAAGTGCCGCTGTCGCTACTCCTCGGGTTGTCGCGACGTCGATGAGCAAGTGGAACAGCGCGTAATACGCCGTTGAAATCCCACGGCGCAGTTCCGCCTCCGTCTTCGGAGTCGCTGGCGGGACGACGGACGGAGGACCTGGCAAGGCAGGCGCCGTCGGTGCGGGCGGAGCCGCAGTCGCCGTGACCATACCGAGGGCCAGGTTCAACAGATCGTCGTGAAGTGCCATTCCTTTCCCACTTCACGACTGCGTCTGGTACTCTCGCGCAGTCCACACCCGCAGGTACGGCCACCTTCGCACACCGGCCCCTTTTAAGGCGGCGCGGATCATCGGGATCATATCCGTGGCGCGCTTGCCGAGAAGCTCGGGCGGCACTGCACCATCATCCGCGTAAAGCGTAACCCACAATGATGGCTCGCCGTCCCCATTGCTTCCCGGCTCAAAATCCCAGTTGCGAACCCATGACGGGTAGTCCAAGTGCGCCAATGCATTCTGGATCTGAAGCTCCTCTTCGTGAGCGGGGAGGTAGTTGCCAACGATCTCCAGTATCCGACGAAGAGCGTCACCGGCTTGGCTGACCTGCGCGTCGCTCGGGGGCGCGTCTTGCGGAACCTGTCCTGCGACCAGCTCGAACTCCCGAACGGCGTCTCCCAGCGCCCGTTGACGCGCGGACCCGAGTTCGGCGAAGTCAGCTTCGTTGAAGTCTTCGACCGCCTTCGGAGTCAGCCATATGGCCGCTCGTATGATCGCCTGCTTCAAAGCGGCAGGATCGAGTTTGCGGCTGTTGCTCGTTGCGCGCCCGTGTACGAAGAGACTTCGCGCGAGGCGGAGATTGTCGAGAAAATCTCTCTTACTCATGGTGACTCCCGCCGATCAAACATCAGTATAGTATACGCGATGGCCGTAAGAACATATCCGGCTGCAAATGCTTTGAGCGGCGGCTCGACCGGTGTTAGAATTCTCCCCGATCCATCTCTATCTAAAGGAACCTCATGCGCAACCTGAATCGGTCGATCCTGTCGGTGATTTTAGCGTTCCTGATTTTTGCCGTGCCGGCTTGGGCCGGGAGCGTGAGCGCGGCGAGGAGCCGGGTCGTGCAGGCGCAGGATTACGCGGACAAAAATCAGAAGGACGATGCGCTCGACAAGCTCAAGGAGGCCGAGACGTTTCTCGACGGCCTGACTGATGAGGAGAAGGCGCCGATCGTGAAGAGCATTGCCGACCTGCGGCAGAAGCTCGCGAGCACGGTGGACCCCGAAGTCTCCGGCAAGATCGAGCGCGACGTCGCCCGCTTCCTGACTTTTGCCGAGGGAGATGCCGATTCCAATGTGAACAGTGCCGCGACGGAGCTCGCCCAGGCGGTGGATGCGCTGAACACCGACGACGCGAAGAAGAATCTGAATGCCGACGCCCGTGTGAAGCTGCAGGCCCGCGTGGATGCGCTGCAGGCGAAGCTCAATGGGGGCAAAAAGAGCGAGGAGGCCGCTCGGTTCGCCCAGCGCGTCGAGAGCGATTTGCGCGCCGCCGATGAGAACGGCGGCAATGACCAGCGTTTCGCGCGCACGCGGCTGGATGAAGCGGCGAAATACCTGGCGTCCGATGAGGCAAAGCAGAAGCTCGACGACGCGACGATGCAGCGCCTGCGCCAGTCTCGCCAGCTCGGAGGCGAAATTTGCCGGCGTGATTAAGAAGGACGCACTGGACCGCGCGACGCCGGCGATCGCCGCACTCGAACAACGGCTGACTTCCGATCCCTTCCAGGGAACGGATTCGAACTCGGCTTACAAAGTGACCGACGAGCTGCAGGCGCTGCGTTCGCGAGCCGCGTATCAGTTGTCCCGCATTCCCGAAGGAGACGCCGATCGGAAGACCAACGAGGATCGGCTGGCGGCGGCGCAGGCGAAGATCGACGGATACGAGTCAGCCTGGGCCGCGGCCAATGTCGAGGCGGCCGTGGTGAACCGTTGGAAGTATTACGCTCAGGGCTTCGACGGTTGGCAGAGCGAGAGCGAAGCCGCGCCGAATCGGGCGTTCGAGAAGCCGAACGTGCCCAAGACCGAGCAAGCCGTGCAGCAGACGAAGTTTTTCCTGGAAGAGAAGGAGACCGTCGCTGCCCGCCAGAAGCAGGCGGACCTGCCGAAGGCCGCGGGGGCGATCAGCGACGCGGACAAAACGCTGGCCGATGCGCAGGCCAAGCTCGACAGCGCCTTCAATCTGTGGATGGACGCCGCCGAGAAACAACCGCGTCCGCAGGGCGAAGATCGTTTCGACATCGGCGCCGCCGGCGACATGGTCCGCTGGGCCGATGACCATCTGGCCGGCTCGAAGTTCCACGACGCCGACGTCGCCCGTGGCAAAAAACTGGATCAGCGCTGGCAGGACGAGTTGGCCGCGCTCAAGCAGCAGCACGACGAAGCATTGCGCAAGATGACCGCCGACGCCAACGCCGCCTGGCCCAGCATCGTCTCATCCATTCCCGCGCAGGAAGGGTTTCATCCCACCGACGCCGCGTCGATGAAGGGAAAGACCTTCCTCTTTAAAGGCATCCGCAATCGCTCCGGCTGGGATTTCGATGGCACGTACGATCTGGTGATGTGGGTCGACGGCCAGCCTGTCGCCGGCACGTACGACCGGAAGATCAGAAAGGCGTTTGCCGATGCCGCCCAGCAGATCGGCGACAGCGTGGACGACCACATCGACTGGGACGTCATTGCCGTGATCGAGGGCGCGGGCACTGCCAGTCGGCGCTACACCAGCGAAGTGAAGGATGAGCACATGAACGTGCTGGGCAAAATCGAAGGCACGCGGCCGGTGGACTGCGTGGTGGTGCGGGTGATCGCGGTTCACGCCGGCCCGCTTGCGGTGAGCGCGAAGTAAAGGGGCGCGCGCGAGTCATCGCGGGCTCATTCTCTCTTGATGGCCGCCCTGGTCGTGAAGATCACCTTCCAGCCGATCGATTTTTCGCAAGCCAATCCGATCCAATTGTTGCCTCTCAAACCAGTGGGGCAGGTCTGAGCGGTGATGCGGTAAGATGGAGCGACATGAAAACGCGACGCGCATTTTTGGTGGCTCATCTCATGCTGGCTTCGAGCCTTTTCGCCGTTGGCGAAGACAACTACTACAAACTGGGGCCGGATTCGCTGCCGCAGGAGGGGGTTCCGACTGGGAAGCTCGTCGGCCCGACGACGCTTCCCAGCAATGTGTTTCCCGGCACGTCGCACACCTACTGGGTGTATGTCCCGGCACAATATGACGCCGCGCAGCCGGCGGCACTGATGGTCTTTAACGACGGGCAGGCGTTCATCAATCCGACCGGCGACGTGCGAACGCAGAATGTGCTGGACAATCTGATCTTTCGGCGCGAGATCCCGGTGATGATCGGCGTCTTCATCAATCCTGGCCGGCGGCCCGATCAGCCGGAGCCGACGCCGCACGACTGGGGCGATCGCAACACGAACCGCCCGGCGGAATACAACACGCCGAACGACGCTTACGCGCGCGTGATTGTCGATGAGCTGATGCCGGCCATCACGAAGCAATACAACATTTCCCCGGATCCCGACATGCACGCGATCGGCGGAGCCAGCTCGGGCGCGATCGCGGCGTTTTCCGTTGCCTGGGAAAGGCCCGATCAGTTCCGTAAAGTCATCAGCATGGTGGGCAGCTTCGTCAACTTGCGCGGGGGCCAGGTTTATCCCGAACGAGTGATGGCGGCCGACAGGAAACCGATCCGCATGTTTTTTCAGGACGGCGTGAATGACAATCGGGCGCTGAAAGGGGATCACTACGATCCCGATCGCGATTGGCATTTGCAAAACGTCCGCCTTGAAGAAGCGATGACGAAGAAGGGATACGACGTGAACTATTGCTGGGGCATCGGCCTCCACGGGCAGAAGCAGGGCGGGGCGATTCTCCCGGAAATGATGCGTTGGCTCTGGCGGGATTATCCGAGGTCGTACGATGCGCACGATATGGTCGAGCGATCGTTCAGAGTGCCGACGACGGAACCGGCGGCGCCGGCTGAGCAGGATCGGCCGGGTCCCAAGAGTTAATACTCCGCGGTGGGCTTGGCGCTTTTTCGGAGAGCGTCTTCTTGCCTCCTTCCCTCGTGCCCGGGGGGACTGAGGTTCGGGATAGATATCGCGAACCTGCGGTTTCCCGCCAGATGGACGAACCCCCACCCCAGCTCTCCCCCGGAGTACCAGGGGAGAGGGCAGGAGCGGATATCGCCGTCAATTCGGATGCACTTTTGAAAACTCGCGCCGCGGCAAGATTCGGTGCGCAGGCGTACCCGAATAGCTGGCGTCGACTCCAAACAAAGTAATTATGATCGAGGTCGGGATCGCAATTGCGCCTACACTCCGCGGGTTCTTCTTCCGGAAAACGTTTGGAAACCGAGGTCTATTCGAATCAACTTCTGGAACACCACGAGCGCGAGGTCGTGCTGCGCGTGATGTCGGCGGCTTCGTTTCTCATCATGTTCCAGGCGTATCTGATCGCGCCGCTGATTCCGGCGCTGTCGCTGCAGTTTCACGTCTCCGCCCAGAGAGTGGGGATGCTGGTGCCGGGCTACCTGTTGCCCTACGGATGCTCAACGCTGTTTTACGGGCCGCTTTCCGACCGGGTCGGCCGCAAGGCGGTGCTGCTGGGGATGCTGGCGGTGCTGAACGTCGCGACCTTTGGCGCGGCAAGCGCCACGTCGCTTGGCGGGCTGCTGGCCTGGCGGATCGCGGCGGGGCTGGCGTCGGGCGGAATTATTCCGATCACGCTGGCGCTGCTGGGCGACCTGTTCCCCTATCAGCAGCGCGGCAGGGCGATCGGGTGGATCTTCGGCGCGATTGCCGGCGGGATGGCGTTCGGCTCGACGCTGGGGGCGATTCTCAACCCGATTGTGGGCTGGCGCGTCGAACTCGCGGCGCTGGGCGTGGCGAGCGTCGTCAATCTCGGCTTCGCGTGGAGGCATCGGGCGTTTCTTCGGGGGCGCAAGTCGACTCATCAGCCCGGGGCGCTTGAGGCGATTCGCGGATATGTCTCGCTTCTGCAAAACCCGCGCGGCGCACGAGGATATCTGCTGATCTTCTTCAACGCGGTCTTTCAGTCTGGCGTCTTCTCATGGCTGGGGTTTTACTTTTCGCGACGTTACGGGCTTGGGGATCGCGGGATCGGGTTGGCGCTGCTGGGATATGGGATTCCCGGAATGCTTCTGGGTCCGCTGATCGGGCGTGCCGCCGATCGGTTTGGACGCAGTCTTATCATCCCCGCCGGCCTGCTCATCTCCGCGGTTGCCGGCGCGGCACTGGCGCCGGAGGTTCCCCTCGTCGCCGCGGCACTGATCGTGACGGCACTCTCGCTCGGATTTGACATGAGCCATCCGCCGCTGGCCGGAATCATCACCTCGCTCGATCCGCTCCGTCGCGGGCAGGCGATGGGTCTCAATGCCTTCTTCCTCTTCACCGGATTCGGATTGGGGTCGGTCCTCTTTCAACTGCTGCTGACGCCGAGGCTTTCGCTGGCGCTGCTGGCGTTCGCGGGAGTGGAGGGCGTGATCGCGCTGCTGGCGGCAGTGCTGTTGCGGAAGGAGAGAGTCACTTCCTCAGCAGGGTGAGCCCGAGTTTTTTTCGCGGCGCTCATTTTCGACCCTCGTTCATCAGGGCGATTCCGCTGTGGCACAGCCGTCCCGGCTGTGATTTGGGGCCACAGCCGAGACGGCCGTGCTACATAATTGCATCACTTATGGTTTCGAAGCTGATCCAGTTATTTGTGCGCGAGCACTAAGATTTGGTCCGCGGCCGTGGATACTCTTGCACGCCTTGGCCTCACGCTGCCAGAGGACGCGCGAACCCGTCCTGGCGTTTCAGACATGCCTTGATGTACCGGCGAGTCTTCCTCGCAACCGGTGAGCTGGCTTTCCTGGGGTTGACTGACTCGAGCAGCGCGATGTGACCGGCCAGCGTTTCAAGCAACATTTTACGCCCGTGCGTCATGGCGATCTCCTTTGCTGATTGGCTTTCCCGACGGATGTATCTTCGGCCGACCGGACCTTGAAGCATGAGCAGTTATCGGACCGGGAACGGATGTCGTGGCGCACGGGCTGCAGGCCTGTAGTTGTGCGGGACCGCAGGAAGATCGAAAATTAGGGGTTCGCAGGACGAGACCAAAGGCTTACGATCCGGGATTCAACTGACCGCCGACGGCGGAACGCGCCGCGGAAACCCAAGGAGAGGTGCCATGAATACGTCCAAGACGATGAGTTTCACGACAGCCCTGGTTGGCGCCGCGGGCGGCGCGCTGGCACTTTACCTGCTGGATCCTGAGGCCGGCCAGGAACGTCGCCAGCGACTGAGCGGGCTGGCGGGCGAAGCGATCGATAAGCTCAAGGGGCAGATTGAGACGCTGGCTGCGGTGGCGCGTGACCAAGCCGAACGGGCCCACGATGCTGCTGCCGGCGCCGTGAAGGACGCGGCGGCTCCGCTCCAGGATGCAGCCAAGGCGCATCTGGCCGATGCGGCGGGCGTGGCCGCCGATGCGCGGGATGTTGTTTCGCGAGTTATCAGTGATGCCCAGTCTGCCATTGATGAATTGCGGCATCGCGGACGCCATGCCGCGTCGGCGTTGCGCGGAGAAGAGCCCTCCAGCCACGTGCTGCCGGTCGCGCTGACCGCGGTGGGATTCTGCGCCGCCGGCGTTGGATTGATGTGGCTTCTGGATCCGGACCAGGGCCGAACCCGTCGCGCCCGGCTCACGCAGCAGGGTCAACGCATCTTGAATCAGACCAGCCGGTCGTTCCACAGCACCGGCCGGCATCTTCGCAATAAGCTGACAGGATATTCAGCCGTCGCCCAGCGGACGCTGAACGAGAAGCTGGCTCAGCGCGAGCCTGCTGCCAGTGAGTGACGACCGAGCGGTCTTCACGCGATCACGGCGTTCCGACCGCGATTCATTCGATGTCTGAGTCGTCCGAGAGATCCCACTCGTCGGGTGTGAACACCAGAAGCGTTCCCACGCGATGAAAGGATTGCGGTCCATATTCCGCATGGAGCACATCCCAGACCCGTTGCTGCCGCTCGGAATCTCTCATTCCACGAAACGAGGGGGAAATGATCGATCCGCGCATCCATCTCACTGAACGACAAACAATCTTGCTTTTCACTTCGACCAGGAGCTCGAAGGCGAGTTCGATGTCGTCGTGTCCCATGCGGATGCAGCCGAGGGAGGCTTGCTTGCCGATGGAGTCGGGGTCGATGGTGCCGTGGATTCCGTAGGAGTGTTGATCGACGGCCTGTCCGTCGAGACCTTCCAGGCCGATCCAATATCCGCCGAGGGGATTCTTCGGATCGTCGGCGTCGATCACGCCGGCATTGTTTGGGCTGTAGTATCGGGGGTGCAGGATCTTGTTGCCGGACTGGACCTGCCAGGTGCCGGTTGGAGTCGAATCATTTTTTCCCAGGCCTACGCCGAAGGATGTGACGTACATCGACCCCGGCCCCCCGGGCGCGCCGAAGAAGATGTCCATCCGAAACTTGCTCTTGGAAACCACTGCGAAGAAGGGTCCCTTGACGATTTTGATCGTGGAGCCGGAGCGCAGGCGCTTGGGCGCTTGGGGAAGTGAAACGGGGACGCAGCTAGTTGATCCGCACGCACTAGCTTCCCCCTTATAACTTCCAGAACTAGCTGCGTCCCCGTATGACTTCCCCAGAACTAGCTGCGTCCCCGTATGACTTCCCCCCGTATGACTTCCCTCATTGAGCATGCGCTGGGAGTTGAAAAGGTGATCGTTCAGTGCAAGCGCCACGCGCTTGATCACAAGGTCGGAAGGCCCATCATGAAGCAATTGCTCATGGATACGGACATCCGTAGGGCCGCACGGGGTCTGATCGTGATAAGCTCGTACTTGACCCATGGAGCGCACATGCTAGTCGATACTTATCGTCACAAGTTAGGTGTATTGGACTACGACGAACTCACCCGTTTGCTGAAGGGCGATCATGGGACATGAAGAGATGGAGCACCTTTCGTTCTGTCCGACCGGCCCGTATCCCCTCATGGCTTCGATGCGACCGGTGCATACGGACCGATTCCGACTGATTGGACGATGCGGTTCGACAACTCCGAGTCGATTTGCACAGGACTGTTCCAAACGGTGGTATTGATTTGCTTGATGTCGAAATGGGCGAGTGCAAAATGCGTGTCGCGACACAGGTGGATGACGGGAATATTGATTGCACGCGCGAAGCCTGCTTCGAAATAGACGCCGTTCCGATTGCCTGTGAAGTCGGCAACAACGAAAGGCGCCTCGCGAATCATGCGCAAGACTCTCTCCATGATGAACTCGTTGTGTGGCACCAAGTCAACCCTCGACGCCTTGTAACCGGCGCGCTCGATCGCAGGTTGGATGTGGTCATGGAACAATCGCGCCATGTACGCGACTGTCTCCGGAGTGGAATCGTCACCAAACCACATTGCGACAAATGCAGGATTACGAATAGACCTTTCAAGTACGTCGCGAAGCGCGTCCACGCCTCCTGCGCCATGGTAGAGCCCCGACGACTTGCGAACCCAGTATGGGCATCGCTCCCAGAGGTCCTTCCAGTACGCTTCGATGACTTTGGCAATATCGCCTGCGGGGAGTTCCAGCCCCATCCTTGCGAGGCGATAACGTGGATCGTCTAGGGCAAGAAAGCTCTGACCGTGTCCAGCAATGAGCACGTTCAGAAAGGGTAGTCCCTCAGCGCCTAGAATGGCCTTCACCGAATAATCTTCGGCCTTGTCGAATCGCTTGATGCCCTTCAAAAGGAATTCCAGACGGTCGCGATCTTCTACCCTCTCGATAATGTGAACTTCCCAATTTGCGTCGATACACGATTCGACCGCCCGCATGAGCCCTATTACCCACGGTGCCATCGGCTTGGGTTCCGGTCGTTTCTCAGTCACTCCGTGGAGCTTCGCGAGGTAAAGGCGATGTTCCCCGGCCTCTTTCGCCCGCTGAATGGCTGCAATAGCGGCTTCGTAAAACGGTTGTGGTGCGAGATGCGCAAGCGAAGAGGCCGCGTTCGTGGACATAGCTAACCTCCTGAAAGGACAGGTTATCCCGCCTTATTCTACTGCTACGGAATGGTTGCGTCGAAATGGGCTAATGGTAGCCCCTGGCCTAACTCCTCTGCTTCGTCGCTATCGCCGTCGGTCGAGGTATACAGCGACTCATGCCGCAAAGCGGCTAAAATCGGGAGCGGCCCGACCGATGGTGGTGGTGAAGGTGTTTACACCGCTGCTTCAGAGCCGGAGCCAGAGGGAGGGGTAATTTCCAAAATCCTACAACTGCCAGTCCTTTGCTAATCTGACGGTCCCTTGAAGAATGATTCACACCGCCAGGGCCGGCAGCGTGAACTTTGTAAGTTGTGCACGTATCGCAAGCAGATCCTTACTCTGGATTTTGCCAGCAAGCTGCCGCTTCAGGAAAAGCTCACCCGTGCCGAGGTGCAGCTTTAGACCCGAATCGAGATTGTGCGCATGCGGATTAGACGGAAATGGATCAGCGTCATTCTTATGCACTCTCCACACTTCGCCAGACGCCTTGACAGTCCGCTCCTCCAGTCGTCGGAGGGCACCGGGGGGAATAACGGCCTCATCCAAAGTAATCTCTTCAAGTACAACCGGAAACAGCCCTTCGAACTTATAGTCACGCAGCAATTCCAGCATCCGGTCTTCGCTCAAATCTTCGGACAGCAAGTGCTCTGATCGCCGCACAGCGAGCACTTCCTCCAATGCTTGCTGCACATGGTCATATTTGATTGGCAATTTTCGTTCAGAGGCCAGACGCGCGGCAACGGCGGTACCCTTGGCAACGAACTGAACGAGTTGCGCGGACAATTCTTCGGTGGTCAATTCTTTGGCCATGATGATTCCTTCAAATCAAGATTATCAACGACGTGCAGTAGAACGACCCGCCTCATGCACCTCTGCGACCGCCTCGACAAACATATTGCAATCCTCGATGGGAACAGCGTAACCGATCCGATTAGTGAGCCCTCTTAGATGCAGTCCAACGACAGCGCCACCGAGCGCTGACGAGACGATTGGACCGCCGCTGCAACCCGGAAAAGTCGTACAATCATAGGCGAGAAGCCGCACCCTTCGCCCGTCATCCGGAATACGGGCACAAATCATCCCGGCAAGCGCGACTGGGGACAATGATTTGGGGCTCGCGTCACCAAGAATGTCGTCAGCAAACACAATCTCGGTTCCATGCGCGTATCCGACAAGAAGGACATCGTCGCCGAGGCGGAGCCCGCCGGCGCGGAATGGTAGTTGAGCGCGCCCAACCGTATGTGACGCACCGACAGCGATAACTGCGACATCCAAGTAAGGATGAGGATATATGGCTTCAATCGATCGACACGCGTTCATTGCGTACACATCCGGATTATGCCGGCTGTACACTGTTCGCAATTCCATCTTGCGCGGGTCAAGGCCTCGGGTTACGTGCTTTGCAGTGAAAAAATAGCCGCGTTCATCAGCAACGAACGCGGTGCCGCGAATATTCCTCCCGACAACCCGATCACGACCCGGCGCGGAGTGATCCTCGACCATCGCGACGCCTGGAAACAATCGACTGATCAAGTCTGAACGAGTCAGTGATGAAGGCGGAACGTTTGGATTCCTTGCGTCGGCTGCTTCCATACGATTTCTCGGTTCTCGCCTTATAAGGTTCCACAAGATCATCGAAATTCGCTATGTATTGCTACAAGGGAATCTTTGAGAGTTCAAATCCCGCTCCCTGCCAAGCGCAAGTCTACGTTTTTCGCAGAGCCCGCCATATGATTGAACTGCCCGCAAATTGTAATAAGTAATTACCAGATCGTGAGATATGACTGATTGGGGCGCTATCAGCCGTTTTCGGGGAATTTAGTGGAGCCAAGGGGATTTGAACCGCCGCTTGCCGATATCGAGCCCGCTTCGATTCTTCGACGTTGACTAGCGCCGCCGGTCGTGTCAGAACTCAATTCAGAACGCCGTTTTAGGCTGCTCATTCACATCTCCATTTCGGGAAGAAGAACGCTCACCGATTCTCTGTCGGCGTGATTGCCGTCGCGCGGGCAGAGAGACCGGTGGTGCAGTTGGCAAAAGGTTTCATTTCTTGTTTTTCCCATTCCTCTTTCCGAAAGGAGCTTCCCATGCAGAAGCAGAATCTGACTCAAGCCAGCCGCGAATTATTCCGGCGGGCTGCCGACGAACGGTTCGCGAGCCTCGACGATCTCTGGCGTCACTGCCAGGATTTCAAGGAACGCTCGACCGACCGTTGGCATTCTCCGGCCGAGATACTCACGGCGCCGATGAGCAGCAGGCTTGACCTCAAGCTCGGAGGCGACGGCGAAAGCTATCGCCTCAATGACTGGAGTTTTTCGCAGTTGTGCAAGCTCGCGGGCGTCAGCAAAGACACAGTCAACAAGGTGTCAGCCGATACCGCGGGCCGCGTGCTGGCCGAGACGCTTCCCCAGGGTGGCAAGCCGATGCAGGTGCTCACGCTGGACCGGGCCGTTCGCTCCATTCATGGCGCGAGCTACACCCGGCTCCATAACCTGGATTTGCTGGCCATCGTGAAAGAATTTGCGACGGAATTCCAGCCGCCGCAAACCGGGATGAACGGGGCAACGGGCTTGTACTGCGGTGAGCAGGACATGTTCGTTTTCCTCATCGACCCGACCGGCTGGGCCGAAATCGAAGGCGAGGCATTCGCGCCAGGATTCTTTCTTTGGAATTCGGAGGTCGGTCGCCGCTCCGTCGGTGTTCAGACATTCTGGTTCCAGGCCGTGTGTCAGAATCACATTGTGTGGGATGCGGTGGAAGTCGTCGACTTTTCTCGCAAACACACAGCGAATGTTTCGGATTCACTCCGCGAAATCCGCCGCATCATCGCGCAGCTTGTCGAAAGACGAGATGAGCGACGCGACGGTTTTGCCCGAGTAATGAAGAAGGCATTCGAGACTCGTCTTGGCGACAACGCTGAAGACGTAGCCAAGGTGCTATTCAAACACGGCATCCCCCGTGATCTTGCGAAGCAGGCCCTTTTACTCGCCGAGCGACAAGGTCGATTCACGATCTTTTCGCTTGTGGACGCCCTGACCCGCGTTGCCGGCCAGTGCGAGTATGCAGGTGATCGACTCGAAGCAGACGAGAAAGCAGGAGCACTCCTCGCCCTCGCCGAGAACGAGCCCAAATCCAGGCCCCGAGCGCTATTGCCCGTGGCCGTTTGATTCCATTGGTCGTTCCACAGCACCGGCCGGCATCTTCGCAATAAGCTGACAGGATATTCAGCCGTCGCCCAGCGGACGCTGAACGAGAAGCTGGCTCAGCGCGAGCCTGCTGCCAGTGAGTGACGAACGAGCAGTCTTCACCCGATCACGGCGTTCCGACCGCGATTCATTCGGTGTCTGATTCCTCCGAGAGATCCCACTCGTCGGGTGTGAACACCAGTACCTCAGCCGGCCCACACCCATCTTACTGAACGACAACAATCTTGCTTTTCACTTCGACCAGGAGCTCGAAGGCGAGTTCGATGTCGTCGTGTCCCATGCGGATGCAGCCGAGGGAGGCTTGCTTGCCGATGGAGTCGGGGTCGATGGTGCCGTGGATTCCGTAGGAGTGTTGATCGACGGCCTGTCCGTCGAGACCTTCCAGGCCGATCCAATATCCGCCGAGGGGATTCTTCGGATCGTCGGCGTCGATCACGCCGGCATTGTTTGGGCTGTAGTATCGGGGGTGCAGGATCTTGTTGCCGGATTGGACCTGCCAGGTGCCGGTTGGAGTCGAATCATTTTTTCCCAGGCCTACGCCGAAGGATGTGACGTACATCGACCCCGGCCCCCCGGGCGCGCCGAAGAAGATGTCCATCCGAAACTTGCTCTTGGAAACCACTGCGAAGAAGGGTCCCTTGACGATTTTGATCGTGGAGCCGGAGCGCAGGCGCTTGGGATCGACGTGATTGATGCGGGAGAGGAGCTGCCAGGTGACACTATTTTTGCCGGCGATCGTGGAGAGGCGTTCGCCGCTTTGCACGGGATAGGCTGCTGCCCAGGGATCGTTGAGGGTGCGCTCGGAGGAGAAGACCAGCGTCTGGTTGATCTGGGCGATGTTATGGCGAACCGCGTCGGCGTCGGCTTCGGACAGATGGCCCGACAGCAGCGCGTTGTTCAATTCCTCGCGTGCCGCGACGAGATCGCCGGTTTCCTTCTTTTGCTTCGAGTCGTTGATGACATCGCCGGAGGCCACGGGCGCTGTTGCGGGCGCCGGCAACGCCACTGTGAGAGGTGGCTGGCGCTGGGTCGCAGTCAGATCGGTTGCCAGCAGCGCCGCGGGGCGCGTGGTCGGCTCAGCCTGTGCGACGGCCGTTGCATTGATCGGCGGAGTGCTGGTGATGAGGGGCGCAACGGGGGGATCGACGGGCGGCGCCGGCGCGGGTGGCGTGGCAGTCACCGCGGCCAGCAGCGGGAGCACGGACTGCGTCTGCGGCGATGGCGCCGTAAAGGCCACCGCGGGAGTAGATTCTGACGCGGGAATATGCGTCTCGGCCTGGTGAAGCGCCACGGCCCGCGCATGGTTGATCTTGAGTGCGTAGCCGCACAGGCCCAGGGAAATGAGAGCCGCCAAGGCCAAAAAGAGGGGCCGGCTGGCTCGTCGATCACGCTGCATGAGAACCTCCCTGTTCTCTACGGGTTGTCGGGTTGGATCAGCAGCTTCCCACGGAGGCGAAGCGATGGATGCGCCGATCGGTCGCCAGCATACTCAGCGGGATGTCATGGTCAAGAACGGGGAACTGCTCGACGACTTGTTCTTCGAATCCCAGTCCGCAGGAAACGCCGAGGAATTCGCTCTGTGCCAGGAAGCGATCGTAGAAGCCCATTCCCCGGCCGATGCGGTGTCCCGTCAAGGTAAATCCGACGCCGGGAACGACAACCAGATCGATCATATCGACAGGGATGGGTTTGCCGGTGATCGGCTCGCGCACGCCGTGGCCGGTGGTGGTCAGTCCCGACTGCAGGGTCGCGATTTCGACCGGGAGCATGCGGCGCTGATCCCAACTGACTTTCGGAACCACAACCGTCTTTCCGTCCTGCCAGCACTTGAGCGCCAGGGTGGCGGTATCGACTTCGTGCGCAGTGCTCAGGTAGAGCATCACCACGCGGGCAGACATAAACTCGGGCGTCCGGCAAAGCAGATTGCACGCCGCGATGCTCTTCTGATGCTGCTCCGTCTCGCTCATCGACGCGAGCACTTCGCGCAATTCTTTCCGAATGACAGCTTTGCTCTTCATGTCACTCATTACGTTTCTTCCCGCAACCTTGTTTGAAATTACCCGCTCTTCGGGGCCGAGGTGTCGTTCCCCGACGCCTGTGGCTCGCTGGTCTTGTCTTTGATCTCTCTTAACCGCTGCATAATCTGTGCTTCATACCCACGATCGACAGGCAAGTAATATGTTTTATCCACACCAAGGTAGTCTTGTCGAACAGATGCTCCCTCAAAGTCATGGGAATATTGATAACCTTCGCCATGTCCCAGCCGCTTGGCGCCTTGGTAATGCGAGTCTTTCAAGTGTTTGGGAACGGGCAAAGTCCGTCCCTCGCGCACGTCTTTCATCGCGGCCCAGATCGCCAGCGCCGAGGCGTTTGATTTGGGGGCTGTTGCCATGTAAATCGCGGCTTGTCCAAGAGTTAATTGCGCTTTGGGCATTCCGATCTTTTCCACAATATCGAATGCCGCCGCCGCCACGATGATTGCACGAGGATCGGCATTTCCGATGTCTTCACTGGCGAGAATCGCGATCCGCCGCGCGATAAATCTTGGATCTTCGCCCGCCTCCAGCATTCGGGCCACCCAGTAGACGGCTGCATCGGGGTCGCTTCCCCGCATGGATTTGATCAACGCGCTGGCCGCGTCGTAGTGCTCATCGCCGGTGCCGTCGTAGACGATCGCCTTGCGCTGCATCGACTGCTCGGCAATGTCGAGGGTGATGTGGAGCTGGTGATTGGAACGTGGAACGTGACCAGATGCACCCGTCTCCTCCCCCTTTGTCCCTTCGTCCCTTTGTCCCTCAGTCCCTTCCTCCTCAAGCTGCGACAACACCGCCACTTCCAATCCCATCAGCGCTCGCCTGGCGTCACCGTCGGACATGGTCGCCCACAGGTCGATTGCCGCAGGATCGATCTGCAGGTCTAACTTGCCGAAACCTCGGGCTTTATCCTTGACTGCGCGCTCGATCACCGCCTTGATGTCGCTTTCGGTCAGCGCGGCGAATTGAAAAAGCTGGCTCCTGCTCACCAGAGGCGAGTTCACCGCGAAGAACGGATTTTCCGTTGTCGCGCCCACCAGGATGATCTGCCCAGCCTCGACGTCGGGCAGCAGAATGTCCTGCTGGGCGCGGTTGAAGCGGTGAATCTCGTCGAGAAAGAGAACGGTGCGCTGCCCGGAGTTTCCCAGCCTGTCTTTGGCCGAGTCGAGCAGCGATCGAACTTCTTTCACGCCGACGGCGGCGGCGTTCACCTGCTCGAAATGGCTCTTCGTGTATTGGGCGATCAAGCTCGCGAGCGTCGTTTTGCCCGTGCCGGGCGGCCCGAAGAAGATTACGCTCGTGAGCCGATCCGCTTCGAGCATGCGTCGCAGGAGCATTCCCTTTCCGAGAAAATGCTGTTGTCCAACAAATTCGTCGAGGTTTCGCGGTCGCATGCGAACCGCCAAGGGTGCGACGCGATCGAGGTTCTTCTGGCGACTGTCGTGAAAGAGGTCCATGGCGGCCTTGGCCTGTTGCATTGCCGGGAAGCGAACGTCCGATACACTCTAGGCTAACGTGCCAGGGGAAGAAATCGCCATGCCGGCATGCTCAGCGACCTGAGGAGCCGGACGATGACGTATATGGCTGCTTCCCCCAGGAAGCAGTTTCAAAAACCTGGGGCGATCCCTCCCGGGTTAGTCGCGACGCGCAGCGGAGCGCGTATTGATTGATCGCTCCGCTGCGCGTCGCGGCTAACTTGGTGTAGAGTTCAGCCCAAGATAGGAGATTCATGTGCGGGATCGTCGCGTACGTCGGTCGAAAAATTGCCCAGCCGGTGCTCATCGAGGGGCTCAAACGGCTTGAATATCGCGGCTACGATTCCGCGGGTATCGCTGTCATCGACAACGCCGGCGAACTGCACCTGCGGCGCTCGGTCGGCCGAATCAGCGTGCTCGAAAGCTCCCTGCACAACGGCAAGAAATTTCCCGCGTCTCATCTGGGCATGGCCCACACCCGCTGGGCCACCCACGGCGCGCCCAACGAAACCAATGCCCACCCTCACGTGGACGATACCGGGCGCATTGCCCTGGTTCACAACGGCATCATCGAAAACTACGCCGCCCTGAAGAAGGTGCTCAGCGAGCGCGGGCATACCTTTCAGAGCCAGACCGATACTGAAGTGCTGGCCGTCCTGATCGGTCATCTGTACACCGAGCTTCAACTCAAGAATCACAATCCTGCCGGCATATCGATCCTGCAGCGCGCCGTGCAGGGGGCTTTGCACGAAGTGGAGGGAACCTACGGCATTGCCGTCATCTGCAAGGAAGAGCCCGACACGCTGGTCGTCGCTCGCAAAGGTTCGCCGCTGATCATCGGCGTCGGCCAGCATGAATACATCGTGGCTTCCGATCCGAGCGCGATTGTCGAGCACACCTCGCGCGTCGTCTACCTCAACGACAATGAGATGGCGGTTCTGAAGCCCAACGAATTTCGCACGACCACAATCGACGACATCGTTGTCAGCCCGGTCGTCTCGCTGCTGGAACACAAGATCGAGGAATACGAGCTGGGCGGCTACGAGCATTACATGCTCAAGGAGATCATGGAGCAGCCCACATCCGTGGCCAACTGCCTCCGCGGGCGCCTCGATCAGCGCGAAGGGCGCATCGTGCTGGGCGGCCTCGCAGACCACTCCCGCGATCTGACCAAGGCGCGCCGCTTCATCCTCACCGGCCAGGGAACGGCCTGGCATGCCGGACTCGTCGGCGACTATCTGATGGAGGATCTCGCCAAGGTCGTCACCGAATGCACCTACGCCAGCGAGTTTCGCTATCGCAATCCGCTGGTCGAAGAGGGGACCGTGCTGGTTGCCATCAGTCAGTCGGGCGAAACCGCCGACACGCTGGCGGCCCTCCGCGAGGGCAAGGAAAAGGGGGCGATGGCGCTGGGCGTGATCAACGTCGTCGGCAGCACGATCGCGCGAGACGCACGGCGGCATTTATCTTCACGCTGGCCCTGAAATCGGCGTCGCCAGCACCAAGGCGTTCACCTGCATGTGCGCCGTGCTCACGATGTTGGCGGTGTACGTCGGCCGGCGACGCTTCATGAGCCAGTCGCAGTGCCAGGAGATCGTCGACGGGCTGGTGGCGATTCCCGACAGCATCCAGCAGACGCTCAAGCAGAGCGAACAGATCAGAGACATCGCCTCGAAATTTTCCAACCGCGAGAACTGGCTGTTTCTCGGCCGCGGCTATCACTATCCGATCGCGCTCGAAGGCGCGCTGAAGCTGAAGGAAATCAGCTACATTCATGCCGAGGGAATGCCCGCGGCCGAGATGAAGCACGGGCCGATCGCGCTGATAACGGAAGGAATGCCCTGCGTCTTCGTTGCGACTAAGGGCCTTCAATACGACAAGGTGATCAGCAACATTGAAGAGGTGCGTGCCCGCGGCGGCCAGGTGATTGCCGTCGCCACCGAGGGCGACCGGCAGATTCAGCAGTACACCAAGCACGTGGTCTACATTCCCGACGCGCCCGAGCCCCTGCAGCCCCTGCTGAGCGTCGTGCCGCTGCAACTGCTGGCATATCACGCCGCCTGCGTGCGCGGCTGCAACGTCGATAAGCCGCGCAACCTCGCCAAGAGCGTGACAGTTGAATAGAAGTCAGGAGCCAGGAGTCAGGAGCCAGGAGCCAGGAGTCAGGAGCCAGGAGTCAGGAGCCAGGAGCCAGGAGCCAGGAGTCAGGAGCCAGGAGCCAGGAGTCAGGAGTCAGGAGTCAGGAGTCAGGAGCCAGGAGCCAGGAGCCAGGAGTCAGGAGCCAGGAGCCAGGAGTCAGGAGTCAGGAGCCAGGAGTCAGGAGCCAGGAGCCAGGAGTCAGAAGCCAGGAGCCAGGAGCCAGGAGCCAGGAGTCAGGAGCCAGGAGCCAGGAGCCAGGAGCCAGGAGTCAGGAGCCAGGAGTCAGGAGTCAGGAGTCAGGAGTCAGGAGCCAGGAGCCAGGAGTCAGGAGCCAGGAGCCAGGAGTCAGGAGTCAGGAGTCAGGAGCCAGGAGCCAGGAGCCAGGAGTCAGGAGCCAGGAGCCAGGAGTCAGGAGTCAGGAGCCAGGAGTCAGGAGCCAGGAGCCAGGAGTCAGGAGTCAGGAGTCAGAAGCGAAGAGACGACGGCCGATTTGCATTTTCCTCTTCCCTTCTGGCTCCTTGCTCCTGACTTCTGGCTCCTCAGTCAGGAGTCAGAAGCGAAGAGACGACGGCCGATTTGCATTTTCCTCTTCCCTTCTGGCTCCTTGCTCCTGACTTCTGGCTCCTCCCCGTATTCCCTCCTGACTCCTCCCCATTCCTATGCCCATCCGCATCTTCGCGAATCACGCCCACGTCTTTCCCGCTTCGGTCAACCCCGACGGCACCATCGACCGCTTGCTCAAACTCCTCGACAACACCGGCATCGACCAGGCCGTCTGCTTCGCGCCGTTTCCCCATCAGTTTGAAAAAGCCGGCTTCCACCAGGCGCAACCCAACGACTGGCTCGCGCGGGAAATATGGGGACAACCCCGCCTCTTCGGCTTCGGCACGCTCGATCTCACGCTCCCCGACATCGAAGCGCAGGTCCGCCACGCCAAGTCCCTGGGCCTGCGCGGGCTCAAGCTCCATCCCAACGCCCAGAAATTCGATCTGCTCTCTCCGCCCGCGCTTAAGGCGTACGCCGCCGCCGAGGCGCAGGAATTATTCATCACCTTCCACTCCGGCGTGCACCGCTATCCGCTCAAAGGGGTCGACGTGCGGCACTTTGACGAAATCGCCTGGAAGTTCCCCGATCTGCGCTTCAGCATGGAGCACGTCGGCGGCTACAGCTTCTTCCCCGGGGCGCTTGCCGTCATCGTCAATCACATTCCCTACCCTCCCGTCCCCGGCCGGCGCTGCAGGGTCTACGCCGGGCTGACCAGTTGCCTGACGCCGCGCCATCTTCGGTTCTGGTATCTCCCGCCCGAACGGCTCAACGAGTTGATTCTCCAGGCCGGCGTCGATCAGCTCATCTTCGGCCTCGATTTTCCGTACAACCTGGAGAGCCAGATCGAGACCGCGATCAATACGATCCGCGCGCTGGATTTGAGCGAAGAGGATCAAGCGAAAATCCTCGGCGCGAATCTGCGCGAGGCGCTGGCGCTGCCGGAGGATGTACCATCAGTTTAGAAAGCGTTTCAGAGCTCGCCGTGTGCGCAGCACTCGAAGTTCTTTAGCCGCCTCGCTTGCGAGGCGTGTCCGACTGCGCTACTGTCGCAAACCGCGCCATGCTGAGGACCCGCGCCGCTGGACACGCCCCGCAAGCGAGGCGGCTAAAGATGCACACCCAGGACGGCATCGTCAACACTGTCAGCAACTCAGCATGGACGTGCGCCGATCCGCGAGATAAGATTTTTCCGTTCCATTCGCGCCACCTTAGCTCAATTGGCAGAGCACCGCTTTTGTAAAGCGGGGGTTATCAGTTCGACTCTGATAGGTGGCTATTAAAGGTAAGCCCCGTTGAATTACGGGGTTATCGCGTTTCTGATGCCTCTTGGAATGGGCGCCTTTCGCATCGGACGCTGCTTTTGCAATGATATTTGGCCAGTCCCTTCCCCTTTTTATTCAGGATGCCGGCCCGCACAAGAAAGGCCCGCGCGGTCTACGGCTGCCGCCTCACGTTTCATTCCCCCCGATGCGGATCACATGCGCCCCTAACCTAAACGGCTGATGTCGCCGATAAATCGATGCCAGCAACCGCAGCACATTCGAATCATTCTCCTTTCCCGCCAAACGCCTCCGGCAAAGCCGCAGGCAATTCGGCAGCGTCATCGGTCTGCCCGCGATCACCGACCGTCGCAGGTCGCGCAGCGTGCGCAGCAGTGCGAGACGAACCGCCCGGTATTCTGAATTTCTGCGCTTCACGGCGTCCCTGCCGAATCGTGTCCCCCTGGTCATGTTGAAAATCCTGACAGGCGCGCTGTCTACGTCGTGTCAGGCGGGCGCGGAATATTTGGCGGCCATTGCCGCCGTCAGCGTCTTCACCTTCTCGATCAGTTCCATTGGCTTCTTCACCGTGCAGTGCGGGCCCATGCTCAATACCCACCAGATAATCTCCTCCAGCCCGTCCACTTTGCATCGGAACGTGATTGACTCATCATCGTTCCAGATCACATCCTGAGTCGCATGCCAGTGCGTATCGGCGATCGTCTCGGCAAACCCTGGATCGAAGTGCAGTTCCACTTTGAACGTGCTGTCGCCGCGAATCATCCGCCAGGCGTTGCCGAGGTGTTTGTCCAGTGAGTAGGACTTGGGAATCGAGTAGGGGTGATCCGTTGGCTGGACGCGGCTGAATCGGTTCAATTTCAGGCAGCGAATGTCATCGTGCTTGCTGTGATGGCCGGCGACGTACCACGCCCGCTGATTGAAGAAGAGCGTGTAGGGTTTGAGGAGGAAAGCCTGGCCGTTTTTCTTCGCGCCGCTTGAAACGGATTCGTACTGGCATCGCAGCGCCAGCTTTTGCGAAAGAGCCGACCGTATCTTTTCGTAGACGTCGGCAGAGGCCTCGGGCGGGTGCGTTGCCGCGAGCTTGATGGCGACGTGGTCCTCGATCTGCTCAAGCTCCCGGCGAATGGGCGCAGGGAGCTGGCCGCGAATCTTGCTGATTGCACGGGCAGCGGCTTTGGTGAATGGAACCTGCTCCTGCCCGCCGACATGCTCGGCCAGGGCCGCCAGAGCGAGGGATTCGTCGAGCGTCAACTGCACGGGCGGCATGAAGAAATCGCGCTGGACGCCATAGCACTTGGCATCATCGTCATAGAAGCAGGGGATGCCCGCGGCGCCGAGCATTTTCATGTCGCGGTAAATCGTCCGCTCAGCGGCCTTGCATTCGTGCGCCAGGTGTTTTGGCGTCCAGCCTTTGGAGCCCTGAATGAGCGTGAGAATTTTAAGCAGCCGATGAATCCGGGAGTAATTCGCAGCCATATCTGTTACCCCGCGATCAGAAACCGGGCAGGAATAAACTGATCAATTCATGCACGACAGCGAATGGTGAGCGAGATCGTAACCGCCAGAATGGATTCGCCAAATTAATCTTGCCGGCTCACTGACACACTGTTGTCAGGAGCGTCTGCTATTGAAGGGGGGGCAACAAAAAGGAGCACGATGCCAAAAGCAATTTCCAACCGGGCCAAGACAGTCTCTCCTGACCGCAGCCAGGGGCAGAAGCTCAAGTTCATTCCGATCCTGGGCCGCTCGCATGAGCGGCCGCCGTACGAACTATTGCGACCGGAGACGCTGAGCTGCGTGGTCGTCACGGAGATCAGCCAGAGCGGAAGCGTGCCGGAGCTGCAAGTCGAGAACAAGCTCGACGTGAGGGTGTTCCTGATGGATGGTCAGGAACTCGTTGGAGCGAAGCAGAATCGCATCTTGAACACCGATGTACTGGTTCCCGCCAGCTCGACACTGAAGATTCCGGTCAGTTGTGTCGAGCAGGGACGATGGCATCATGTCAGCCAGGCGTTTCTCCAGCGGCAAGTCCGCGAGTCATCGCGTGCGGTCCGCGAAGCTCGCGCGTGTGCATGAGAATCTCAAATCGGGGGGAGGACACGACGCCGACCAGAGAGCGGTCTGGAACGAAGTGCAGGAGTCATTGCACGCATCCGGCGCCAGCAGTCCGACGAGCGCATTGAGCGATGCCTACGCGAAGCGAGATGTCGATCTGCGTGCATTCCGCGTCAGTCTGCAATTGCCCGCCGAAGCAGTTGGGGTGGCAGTATTTCACGCGGGAACGTTCCAGGGGCTCGATCTGTTCGATCGGCATTCGACGCTCAAGTATTTTTGGGAATCGCTGGTAGACAGTTATGCCATCGATCTGCTCGAAGCTCCGGTCGATCCGGCCTTGCCGGAGTCGGATGAGGGGCAGGTCATCCGCTCGACGCTGGATCGTCTGATCGCCGCGAAATGGGAGAGCTTCAGCCCGCCGGGCGACGGCAAGGAATGGCGGATGGAAGAGAGTGATCTCGCTGCGGCTTCGCTCGTGTGGAACGAAAAAGTGGTCGTGCATCTGCAGGTGTTCCCGAAGCTGGCGACGGGTGAAGGCGCGACGGCCACGTACCGGCCGCGCATTCGGCGGAACTACCTGCGGCCGAGGGAATGACTCTTGTCATGGGGCCACGCTCTGTCTGAAAACTCCGTGCGGGTTCGGCTTGCGTCTGACGCTGCCAGCCTAAACTAAATGGCTGTGCGCGATCCCGCCCGGTCTGGAGTGACCGGGAAATGCAGAACACGAATCGACACGAATTCGCACGAATCTTCACGAAGCAGATTTCCTCCGCGTTTATTCGTGCGAATTCGTGCAGATTCGTGTTCCCGCTTCACGGGTTCGCGCGGATCCTCGGAGATTGGCAGCGCGTGTTCGCGTAAGGTCATTTAGTGGAACGTCTCTGGAGTGCGCCAGCGGCCTACGATTTTCGGAGAGATTGAGGGGAAAGTACATGCAGCGACGAGAATGATCGCTCGCGAATTGGCGGGCATGGTGTAACTGATGTGCGGTATTCACGAAATATTTCGGGGCTGTCGGGGATTGAAGGTAAAGTGAGGTCGTTGGCGGCGCGATGAAGTCGTTTCAACTGCCGCTGCGATAATTGCTCCAAATAGAATCCATGCCGCTTTGGAACGGTGAAGGATGATCGTCGTCTGCGGCGTCGCAACGACGAACACGGAATTTCCAAAGGAGAGTTCATCATGTTCATGCAACGCACCGGTCTCGTCGCCGCCGCCGCATTGGCGATGCTGATTCTTGCAAGCTGTCAGAGTTCCGGTCCCACGACCGCGCAGGCGATGGCTTCGCCGCAGCGTGCGATCGTTGTCAGCGGCGGCAACACCGGTAACTACACGGTCTACCTGTCTTCGGTCGACCCCAACGAGCCGGTCGTTATGTGCTCCGCGGGCAACAAAGTGTGTCCGGAATGCAAGGCCGCGGCGATCAAGTATTTCCAAACCGGCGTGCTGGACCCCAAGTGCTCGCTCACCGGCGCGACCCGATCGGCGATTGTGTCGGTCGATCAAGGCGTCGGCCACCAATAGCGCGAGCCGGGTAACTATTTTTTAAAGCTCGATCGGATCAGCCGCGTCCGTGGGACAAGAAGCCGCGGATGTACATCCGCGGCTCCGCTCTGTTTGTGGGCACGTTCTAGAATTGCGTTTGCATGACGCCCGGCGACCCGGAAAGTCGCGGCGTAATCCGAAAGCCGTCAATGCGGACAAAAAAACAACAATGGCTCGGGGTGTAAGCCCACGGTCCGATGACCAGGAGATAACCATTGTCGTGCAAAGACATATCGACCGGGCGACGCGGAACGAAGCAGCGATGCGTGTGGTGGTTGCGGATTCGGGCGATGGGTTTTGTTGCTATTGTCTTTCGCGCCATCCTTGCCGGCGGTGCCGCCGAAGGCGACCGCGACAAAGAGGTCAGCGGCGACTCCGTGATTCGTGCCAAGGTTGGCGAATCGGAAATCGTGATTACGACCACCTCGCGAGTGGGGGGCGCGATTCATTCTCTGACGTGGGGCGGACAGGAGTTTATCAACTCTGCCGACCATGGCCGGCAACTGCAGACCGCTTGGAACGCCGATGCCGGGATTACCCCGATTCAATCCGAGACGCTCAATCCCACCGAAGCGGGCGCGCGGGATGATGGGGCTGGACCAACTTCCTCCAGCAAACTTCTGCAATTGCATGCCGAGAGGAATATTCTGACCACGCTTTCGCGGCCCGCGTTCTGGCTGAAGCCGGGGGAAACGTCGGGCGGGCATCCCGCGCGGAACAAGATCCTTCTCTCGGATCATCTGCTGGCCAAGCGCGTGCAGATTGGCATGCCTGGTCTGCCGCACGCGATTGATTATCGCGTGACGGTGACGATTCCGGCAGGCGAGCGCGATACCTCCTGTGTAATGGAGGCGTTGACGGGATACATGCCGCCTGAGTTTGAGAAGTTCTGGACGTATGACGCGAGTAAAAACGAACTCGATTCACTGGACGACGGTCCGGGAGAGCAAACTCTGCCCATCGTCTTCTCGACGGCGGACGGCCGATTTGCGATGGGCACTTTTTCCCCGGCTCGGACGCGCCGCGGGGCGAAGTTGGTCCTCGCTACGGCCGGTGGAAATTCAAAGCTCAGCAGGTTGTGAAGTGGAACTGCGTGTACCGGGTCCGGGATACCAAGGGTGTATTTGGTGAGTATCAATATCGCATTCTGCTGGCGGTGGGGACGCTGGATGACGTCAAGTCGACGCTGGCGGCGCTGATTGGGGAGTTTCGGAGGTGATCCCAGCGTATTGATGGAATCGCCGATGAAAAAGACTATTGGCCCTCGCCATCAACATCGATCGTTCCGACCTCGAACCAACTCTCGTGCCCACTGGGCGTCGGCGTCGTCGAGAGGCAGATCAATTGGTTTGTCGTAATCAATATCGTCGTGTCCTCCCGCGATATACACGCGCTCGATCAAAGGCTGCAAATCCAGGAGCACGTCCGGCCCTGTCTCCCGCAACGGGATGGGGACGGCTGGCAGCCGCTGCCTGAGCGGGATGGGATACACTTCCCATCGATGGCCCGCCCATCCACGCCGCAAGGCTAGCAGATACTCCGAGCGTCGATCGGCAGGCAGGTCGTCATCCGTCACGATCATCCGCGAGCGCGAACCTCGCAGCAGGTCGATCTCGACGACGCTGACACCGGCTCGGGCATAATCTTCCAGTTCGCGCAGGTAGCCGTCGTTCAGCCGACCGGCGGCTTTATTCCATGGACTGAGAACCTCGATTGCCGTCACCACGCGCCCTCCATTGGCGATGTCGATGATCTGGACGAGGCGGTCCACGCGCGGCTCGTCAGAGAACTCGATGATGATTGGCTCAATCGTCGCGGCGCCCGCCACGATGCGTGACGCGGGAGCAGATCTCCCCTCGACGATCGCGACATCGCCGCGATATCGTCTTGGGGTCTGTCCCTCAAACGACTCAAGAAGGATTCTTTCCTCTGAACGCGCCCGCAAATCTCCGGGGAGCAGAGGCTGCAGTGCCTCGCCGATGCAGGCAATCAACTTCGCATGCACGTCCGGCCAGCGCGATTGAAGGTATGGGTCCATTCCTGGAAAGGGGCTCGCGTGCATCCGCGCATTATAACGCCTAAACTGCGGCCTGCGGCAACTGCGACAGCGACGCATTGAACCAACTGCGATTCAGGAAGGACTCATGGGCGAGCATTACGACGTGATCATCGTGGGGACCGGCGCCGGCGGGGGAACGCTGGTTCATGAGTTGGCGCGAGCGGGCAAAAAGCTGCTGGTCCTGGAGCGCGGCCCGTTTCTTCCGCGGGAAAAGGAAAACTGGGACACGACCGCCGTCTTCCTGAAAAATCGCTATCACACGACCGAAACCTGGACGGACCACAACGGGAAGAAAATTTGCCCCGGCACCGGTTACTGGGTCGGGGGCAACACCAAGGTCTACGGCGCGGCAATGTTCCGCCTGCGCGTGCAGGACTTCGAGACACTCCAGCACGAAGGGGGCATCTCGCCGGAGTGGCCGCTCAAATATGACGTGTTTGAACCGTATTACACGCGTGCCGAGAAGCTCTTCTGCGTGCATGGGAAGAGCGGGATCGATCCGACGGAACCGCCGCGCAGCGAGGAGTATCCATTTCCCGCGGTGTCCAACGAGCCGCGGATGCAGGAGATTCAGGATGGCGTCGCCGCCCTTGGGTACAAGCCGTTTCCGGTTCCCCTCGGACTGAAGCTCAACGAAGCCGACCGGCTCCGCAGCGCCTGCATTCGCTGCGATACCTGTGACGGATTTCCCTGTTTGATCCATGCGAAGGCCGACGCGGATATCGACTGCGTGCGACCCGTGATGGATCTGCCCAACGTCACGCTCCTGACCAGCACAAAGGTGACGCGCGTGGTGACGAATCCGACCGGCACTTCCGTCACCGGCGTCGAAGTGGAGATGGATGATCCGGCCAGCGGCCGCAAGGGCCCGGCGAGCTTTACCGGGGATGTGATCGTGCTGGCGTGCGGCGCGATTAACTCGGCCGCTCTGCTGCTGCAAAGCGCCAGCGACCGCTTCCCGACGGGTTTGGCCAATACGTCTGACATGGTCGGCCGCAACTTCATGTATCACAATTCCAACGCCATGGTCGCGCTGTCGACCGACGAAAACCCCAGCAAATACATGAAGACCTTCGGCATCAACGATTTCTACTTCGGCGAGCCGGGGTATGCCTATCCGATGGGGAGCGTGCAGCCGGTGGGTTCGTTTCAGAAGGAGATGATGAAAAGCGATGCTCCGGCGCTGACGCCCGGCTTCGCCCTCCAGATCGCAAAGAATCACACGGTTCCCTGGTGGCTCATGACCGAAGATCTTCCTGATCCCAACAATCGCGTGCGCATCGTCGACGGCGGGATTCGACTCGAATACAAGCCGAATAACCTCACGTCGTTCAAACGTCTCAAGGACCGATGGGTGGATGTCCTGAAGCGCTCCGGCCATGCCCACGCGGTTTTCGACTGGCACGCCTATTTCAAGAAAGATATTCCCATCGAGGGCGTCGGTCATCAGAACGGCACCTGCCGGTTCGGAACCGATCCAACCCAATCGGTTCTCGACCTGAACTGCAAAGCGCACGATCTGGATAATCTGTATGTCGTTGACGCGGCGTTCTTCCCTTCCTGCGGGGCGGTGAATCCTTCGCTGACGATCATCGCCAACGCGATTCGCGTCGCGGATCATCTGATCGAGCGGATGAAATAAGACCGAGTTTGTTCCGGCTAAACAACCGGCGTAAAATCCAGCGATGGATTTGATCATCACACTTCCACCCGATTTAGAAGACAAACTTCGGCAGCGCGCCGCCGATCTCGGGAAGGATGCCACTACGTTTGCGCGAGAGCGCTGGAGGAAAAGCTTCAGGCGCCGCGCACCATCGATGAGATTCTCGCGCCTTTCCGGAAGTAAGTTGCCGAGAGCCGAATGAGCGGGGAAGATTTGGACGAATTCTACGAAGGGCTCCGCGATGAAGCATGGCAGGAACGTCGGGATTCCAAGCCATGACTCACCCTCTATCCGAACCTTCGCATCGTCAGCCCCGTGGCGTTTCTCCGCGAAATTGGGGCTTGAGATTGCCATTGGAACGCCCCAATTGCTGCGTCAAATGCCCTGGGAAGGATTATGGCAATCTCAACAATATCTGGCGACGACGTTCGGTGCGTCCTCAAATGGGACGCCATCGTGGGCGAATCTCCTCTCTGGCATGCGCACAGCGCCGGCTCTACTGGGTCGACATTCACGGCAAAAAAGTTCACCGGTTCGATCCCGACAGCGGACACAACGAAACGTTCAGCCTGCCCGACCTGGTGACGTGTCTGGCGTTTCGCAAGCAGGGCGGCCTGCTGCTGACGCTTCGCAAGAATTTTGCGTTCTTCGATCCCGAGTCGGACAAACTGGAGATGCTGGCAACTGTCGAAGGCGATACGCCGGGGAATCGCTTCAATGACGGGCGAGTCGACCCGCAAGGCCGCTTCTGGGCCGGCACGATCGGCGATCCCGCCTGGGATGCCCCGGTCGGCAGCCTGTACCGATTGGATCCGGATTTGACGGTCACGCAAACCTGCACCCAGCTTGTGTGTTCCAACGGGACCGCGTGGAGCCCTGACGGCAGAACGATGTATCACACCGAGAGTTTTCGTTACGTGATCTTCGCGTATGAATTCGATGCCCAGACCGGCTCGGTCACCAATCGTCGCGTCTTCGCGGAGGTTGATCGCAAGCTCGGCGCCTTTCCCGACGGGCTGTGTGTGGATGCCCAGGGACACGTCTGGAGCAACCAGGTCGGCATCGGCCGGGTGGTTCGCTACGATCCCGCCGGCCGCATCGAACGGCAGGTTCTGCTTCCTGTTCCCAGGGCGGTAGGCTGCATGTTCGGCGGCGATGATCTGGGGACGCTTTTCATCACCTCCGCGCGAAACCATGACGCCGGCGCAACTGCAAGCCGCGCCGCTCTCCGGGGGAATCTTCGCTGTCAGACCCGGAGTCCGGGGATTGCCGGCGGTGCCGTTTGAGGGGTAAAGGGGGAAATCCGAATGACGAAACCAGAAACCAGAATCAAAGAATCAAACTCGAATGCCGAATGACCGAATGACGCACCGCCGGTCTGTCGCGCGGTTCGGTTCATTGACGTTCACTCGTTGTTGGGGAACGACGCATATTTCAAAGGACTTGGTCGTGCGGAGTTTGTTTCGACATTCGGGCTTCGGGTTTGATTCTGATTTCGGATCTCGTCATTCGGGTTTTGGCATCAGTTCCGCCCTCATGGTCCTCCCGGCGGCGGATTGCCGTTATTGATGTCTCCGATCAGAAGGTCTTTCATCTCTTTGCCGATGTTGGCGAATGCGGTCGGGGTGATGGTCATCTTCTTCCACGTGCCGCCGATCCGCAGGGAGGTGAAGTTTGCCTGCAGGGCATCCAGCGCCGGACAGATCTGCTACGAGGGGAAGTTTTAACGCCGCCAGCGGCTGGGCGGAGCCGACGGCGGTTCCCGAGACGGGGTTGTCGGGGAAATCCCACATCTGCGGGCTTCGCAGTCGAACGCGGGCGTCGATGCCGCGGTTGAAGTAGCTGATCTCCGTGACGAATAGTGTCCCGTTTTCCATCCGCAGGTCGGCCGACCCGTATCCGATCGGGCCGCGCCCCGCCTGCCCGAGACTCATCAGGTTGTACAGATCGGCGAAGATCGGGACGGTGGCAATGTCGGATTGCTTCAACTCGAGCCGTCCCTCGCCGTACAGCGTGTCGATGAACTTTCGCACGGCGGGACTGACGGCGCGGCGAGTGGTGTGAGAGGGCGTCGCGTCGATCGTGGAACCGGAGCGGGAGTTATAGAGCAACATCACGTTTCCGCTGAGTTTTCCCGGCGTCGGTTTTTTGCCCGGTTTGGCGGCCTGCATGATCTGATTCAAATCCAAATCAGTCAGTTGCATCTCCAACTGCGAGGAGAGCACGTCCGGCGCGGGCCTGCCGACCCGCCCCCATAGCCGGACGCTGCCTCCGGCGATCTGGAGGTTGCTGTCGTTGCCAGGGCGGTCGTCGAGGACCGCGCGATCGGTATTCATGAATGCGTTCAGATTCAAGATACCCAGCCGCAGCCCGCGAAAACTGCCATGGTCGAATGCCGTCTGCGTGTGCAGGGACAGCGGTTCCAGAGGGTGCTCGGCGGTGGCCGGGCCCAGGGAGGCGGTTCCGTGCAGCGATCCGGAAAGGCCTTTCGCCTCGGGGAAAAGTTTCACGAGCCGGCCCGCGTCCAGCTTCTCGAAGGTGAGCGAGCCGTGCGACTGGAGCGGCCGAGCCAGGTTGAAGAATGCCGATCCGGAGACGGGCGCATCCAAAAGCGAGCCGTGGAGATCGTCGAGCGTCGCGAATTGACCGTTAATCTCTGCCGCCAGCGTCAGGTTGCCGATCTGCTCCTTCTCGGTTCGCAGTGCGATCTGCGCTTTGATCGCATCGGCCATGATCTGCAGCGGCATTACCGGCGTTGAGCCGGTCGCGGCCTGCGGCAAATCGATTGCAAACGCCGGCACGTCCAGCTTCACTGTCGCCGATCCCACCGCATTTTCCAGCGGCCAATCGGATAGCGCCACCATTCCTTCCAGACGGCGCGGCTGGCGGATGTCCCATTCCAAACTCGCGCTGCCGCGCCCCTCGGTGCCGCTGGCGAATGTGATGGGGTCCACGCTGAGCAGGCCGTTGTCCATCGTCATCGTGAAGTGGACATCATCGGCCCCCAGCCCCTCGCAACCCAGCCCATGAATCCACCCCTGGCCCGTCAGGCGGATGTTGCGCGGATTCAGCGGGAAGCTCAGCACATACGCGTCCCACTCCCCGGCGAGCGTGCCGCTGACAAGCTTCGCATTGGCTGCCGATTCGACGTCTTCCAACGGGAGGCCGCCGACTTTCAGATCCGCATCCAAAAGCTGCTCGGCAAACGCGTAGGTCGCGCGCAGCGACCACTCGCCGCCCAGGGCGCGGAGCCGCTCGGTTTCGATCTGGGCGTGCTCCGGATTCACTTCGCCGGTCAATTTCAGCGCGACGTCACCCAGTTCGCGGCCGGCGACGCGCACCGCTCGCCCGAAAAGCTGCCCGCCTGCATTGAGCTGAAGCGGAAGCAGCGTTCCCTCGAGAACGGTTGCGCCGTGAATTGCGCCTTGCACGATTTGCGGCGACCCCGTTTCCGCCTCATCCTGCTGGGTGCTGCTGAAGGAAACGGTGGCACTCACAGGCTTGGGCAAGCCGTAACGGTACGTGCCTTTCACCGAGAGCGAGCTTTCCGCCTGCGTGAGCGTAAATGTGTTGAGATTCACCACCGAAGCGTTCCCGGCGGCGTCGAGATGAAAGCCGATGGCGGCGTTTTGAATCACCTGCAACGGAAAGCGGTTGCCCCAGAACTTCATCGCCCAGGAGCGATCGGCGAAGTTGTAAAACCCGCTGCCCGACATCGCCTGCGCATCGGCAAGATGCGCCGAGGCCAGTGTCAGCGTCGGCGCCGCGCCGGTTGCGCGATGAATGCTTCCCAGCAGCGCGAGTCCGTCAAGCCGAATGGGCGTCCGGCGATTCCATGCCAGCTCGGATGCGTTCAAGTGCCAGGCGAAATCCGATTGCGCGTCTCCCTGCCCGCCGAAATTCAGAGTGGCCCGCCATGGTCCCTGCGGAGTGGTCGCGTAGGAAAAGAGCGTTCCCTCCGCAACGATTTGCGTCGGGAAAGGCCGGTGCACGCTCAACGTCAGATTGCCGCCGTGCAGTATTCCGCCGGGCAGGGCGAGCTTGTCCCAGCCGGCGGTAAGTTCGCCATCGCGTGCCGCAAGATCGTAGTAGCCGGTGAGCGTGGCCGGTCCTCCGTAGACGTTCAGTTGCAGCGACTGCGCCCGGATGACGTTCTTCTGATAGCGAACCGCTCCGGAGAGCGCCGTCACGCTGTTCAATGCGGCGGATGGAGCGGTGATGCGCAGGTGATCGGGGTGAACTTCGATCGCGTCTTCCTGCTGAGCGACATCGAGCGCGCCGCTGGCGTTCCAGCCGCCCGCTTTTACGTCAGGCGCATCGAGCCGGCCCCGAACCCCGGCGGGCGTCAGCCGTCCGCGCCAGCGCGCATCGGCGGACAAGTCGCTCGGCAGCGCAATCCAGGGACGGAACCAGGGCGCCACGTCGCTCACTTTGAGCGTCGCTTCATGCTCCCAGCCGCCGCCGGGAGCGAGCCGGCCGGCCGCCCGCACGCGATCCCCGATCGAGAGATTGAGCTTCCAGGCAATCGCGCCGTCGGGTTCTCCCTTGAAATTCAGCCCGTCGATCGTTGCCTGGCGGCTGCCGTCGATCACCTCGATCGTGCCGTCAACGAGTTCCACCGTCGGGAGCAGCGGCGGTGATGCATCCGGCGACTTGCTTTTTCCGCGGTTCAGCAGCGCCGCCAGTTGCTCCACGTTCCAGCGCCCGTCGCCGGTGCGGACAATTCGAATTGCCGGCTTCTGGAGTTCGAGACGCGAAATCGTCAGATCCTCGCCGAGCAGCAGGGGGATAAGACAGGTGTGGCTGACCTTGAGCGTCTCCATGCTCAGCACCGGGTGATCCGCCAGCGGCAATGAAAATGAAACGTCGTGCAACGTGGTATGTCCGAACCAGGTCGTCGAAAGCGAGCCCGTGAGGACGCGCATGTGCAGTTGCGTTTCCAGTTGGCGCACCACGATATTGCGCGGGACATTCGTCCAGAGCACGATTTGCACAACGAGGGCCGCCAGCCCGATGATGGCGGCGAGAACAATGAGGATGCGAAGCAGCAGGCGGCGCATGACAATGACCCGTCAGGGTTGGGCGGGGGGGATGTCTCCGACGGTATTGGGGCCGATTCCAAAAATCCAAGTGTCCTTCCGCAGGCTGCGGCCGACGAATGGTCCTGAAAGCGTGAGCAACTCGCCCGAATCCGCCCAGTAGGCGACGAACGCGATGCTGGCAAATCCGCGCTGGGTGGTTTTCTTGAGAATCGCGATCTCGGGGGTCGCGACCGCGAGGTTTGCGGTTTCGGTGCCGGTGGGAATGGCCGTCGCAGGAATGCCCAGGAGAAACTCCTCGCGATTGTTGCTCACTGCGCCGATGCGCAGTTCGAGAACGACCTGCGCCGCCTGCCGGGACGGCGCCAGTCGAACGCCCGAGCGCAGCAGCCGCGCCCGCAACTCCGCAACGACAAAGAGTTCCTCGAAGCTCGGCTGGCGAACTTCGTTGGTGAGAAAAGAGTGATCGTAGGGCTGGGTCGTCGACAACGCGTATCCCGTTTCGATCCAGACCGAGCGATCGCGCAGCGCGTCCAACGCCAATTGCGCGACGGACCGGCGGGTGGCTTCGGTCAGCAGGAACTGCTCATCTGCCGATCGGGGAGGGTCCGTCACACGAATGGTCGCGCACCCGCCGGCCCACAGGATGGCGCAGAGGCCGATCACGATGACTGCCGGGCGGCGCAACGTTCTCCCAAACCTGATTTCCGTTTGATTCACCCCCGCGAATGTACGCGACAACGCCGCGTGCCCACAATGTGCGGAACGCGCAGTCGTGGCACGGGCATCCTGCCCGTGTTCGCTGCGCGGGACATAAAAAAGTTTTTCCTAACAAGGGTTCTCTTTACCGCCACGTCGCCAGCATGCGCGGGACGCGCGGGACGCCCATGCCACGCTTGGCGGGGAAGCCGTTGGGCCGCATGGGCAGCAATGTAGGGCGGGATTCATCCCGCCGTTCGGGTGGTCGAGCTGGAGATGGCAAGGAACGGGGACGAGTCCGGCGGGATAAATCCCGCCCTACAGCAGTTTCGCATTGTCCTCACGGGTCCTCACGCGTACGGCGCGGCATTGCACCGCGCGACCAGCTACAATCACAAGAGCATGGATAAGAACACTTACGACCTGATCGTTATCGGCGCCGGTCCCGGCGGATATGTTGCTGCAATTCGCGCCGCGCAATTGGGCATGCACGTGGCCTGCGTTGAAAAGGAATCGGCGCTGGGCGGAACCTGCCTCAACTGGGGATGCATCCCGAGCAAGGCGCTGCTCGATTCCAGCGAGCTCTATCACGAGGCGAAAACTTCGTTCGCGAAGCACGGGATCAAGGTCGCCGACGTCTCGCTGGATCTGGCCGCCATGATGGCCCGCAAAGACAGCGTGGTGCAGACCCTCAATCGCGGCGTCGCCACGCTCTTCAAGAAAAACAAGATCGAATACGTCCGCGGCACCGGGCGTTTCACGTCCTCAAAAACGATTGAAGTCGACGGAGCCGACGGCAAGCTGACATTGACCGCCAACAATGTGATTATCGCGACCGGCAGCGCGCCGGTGGAGCTTCCCTCGATGAAGTTCGACGGGAAGTTTTTCATCAATTCCACCGATGCCATCGCTCTGCCGAACGTGCCGAAGAAGATGGTGGTCATCGGCGGGGGCGCGATCGGCCTCGAGCTGGGCTCGGTCTGGAGCCGGCTCGGCAGCGAGGTGCTGGTGATCGAGTTCATGGATCGCATCCTCCCGCTGATGGATCGTGAGATGACCACGCAACTGCAGCGTTCGCTGGAGAAACAGGGGCTGCGATTCCGCCTCAAGACCGCGGCCGGCGCGGCAAGGATTGAAAATGGGCGAGTTCTGCTCGAATGGAAGTCCGACACCGAGAACGGCGTGGAGGAATGCGACACCATTCTGATCAGCGTTGGCCGGCGGCCCTACTCGGACGGGTTGGGCCTCGAGCCCATCGGCGTGAAAGTCGACCGCAAGGGGTTCATCGTGATCGATGAACATTTCGGGACCGGTGTTCCGGGGGTCTGGGCGATCGGCGACGTGACCGGCGGAATGATGCTAGCTCACAAGGCTGAGGACGAAGGCGTTGCCGTCGCCGAACTGATCGCGGGGAAGGCCGGTCATGTGAACTACCGCGCGATTCCCAGCGTCGTTTATACCTTTCCCGAGCTGGCCAGCGTCGGGATGACCGAAGAGGAAGCCGCCGCCCGCGGCGAGATCCGGGTGGGAAAATTCCCGATGGCCGCCCTCGGCCGCGCCTGCGCGATGGGGGCTGCCGAGGGCCTGGTGAAAGTGATCGGCGATGCAAAGACCGATCGTCTGCTGGGCATGCACATTCTCTCCGCGCGGGCCAGCGACATTATCGCCGAGGGAGCTGTGGCGATTGAGTTGGCTTCGAGCCTGGAAGATATCGCGCGGTCGACGCACGCTCATCCGACGATGCCCGAGGCAATCAAGGAGGCGGCGATGGCCGCGGATAAGAGGGCGATACACCTTTGACCGCTGGGGGCGGGAAGTCCGAATGACGAAACCAGAAACCAGGAACCAGAATCAAATCCGAATGACGAAACCAGAAACCAGAATCAAAGAATCAAATCCGAATGACGAATGACGAATGAAAGTCACCTACAGCATGTGTCGTGCACACCGAAGCGCGGTACCCCCGACTTATGCTGACAATCGCGTGAATTTCCGGGGTCTGGACATTCGTCATTCGGACTTGATTCTGGTTTCTGGTTTCGTCATTCGGGTTTATTTTCTCTACAGTCAACGTTGAACCCCTCCCCCGAAATCGGCTATCCCGCCGACATGTCACACGACGTGCCTTGGCTGCGGTTTCGCGGGGAAGCGTTGCGGGTTGCCTGTCCGGATTGCGGGATCGATTGCTGTCACGTTCAAACCGTGGCAGTCTGTCAAAGCGGGCTTGAGGTGGCTGTCGCCCGACGGCACGTGCTCACCATCGAGGGGCCGCGAACACTCGGCGAATATCGTGTCGAACTGCGGCTGTTCTGCTCGCGCGGACATCGCTTTTCCTTGCGCTATGAGTTTCGGAGCGGAGCCACCGAAGTTGGCTGCGATTGCCTGCCGCAAACCGGCGGCCTGCCGCTTCTGGAGCTGGAACGCTAAACTGCGCGACATGGATATGCGTTTGAAAGTGAGATTCAACAGCTGCAGTTCACGCCGATTTCCAAAAATGCGGGCGATGGTTGACGTGCTCGCGCGTGGCACGGGCTTCCATCCCCTGCTGAGGCCGCGGGATAGAAGCAACATCGGCTATCGGCAGGTCACCTGCGCACTGCGCACTCAACACGGGCTGGAAGCCCGTGCCACGGGTACGCGTTCCCAGGAAATAAGATCTTCCGGCCAACGGATTCAGGTGATGCGGGGCACTGGCGCAACAGCACGGCGGTTGGCGCAGTGCTGGTCATTTTCGGGCTGCTCTCGTGTCGCTCTGTTCTGGCAGCGGGGGCGGCAACTGCACCGGTCAGCATCGAGGAAAAATCGCTCGGCAAGCTCAGTGCGTTCGACAAAATCAAAGTCGTGGTCGTCAGCAGCGACGGCCTGCGCGCGGCGTTCATCGGGGTGCGCGGAAACCAGCAGTGGGTCGTTCGCGACGGCGTCGAGAGCCAGCCGTACAACTGGGTCATTCCCTCCAGCCTGGTGCTTACCCCCGACGGGTCGCGCTGCGCTTATATCGTTCAGTCGGCGACGCAGACCATTCCCGTTGTCGACGGCACGCCGGGTGCGCCTTGCTTCGGCATCGGGGGCAATCGCATTATTCTCACTCGTCAGGGAAAGCGGTTTGCCTATGTGGCGCAGCTCGGCGATCTGGACAAGGGAGTCCAATTCGTGACCGACGGATCGAGCGGGCCGACGTATGACGGGATCGACTGGCCCATGTTCAGCCCGGACGGCACGCACCTGGCGTATCGTGCCGCCAAGGGGAAGCAGCAGTTTGTTGTCCTCGATGGTCAGCCGCAGACGGCGGTTGATGGAATCATCGAGGGCACGATGGTCTTCAGCCCGGACGGAAAGCATTTCGCCTACGGCATCATCGAAGCCGGCATGACTCACGTGGTGCTCGACGGTGTTGAAAGTCCGCCATGCGAAAAAATTCTGCTGGGACCGGGCTTCAGCGCGGAAGGAAATCACCTGGCGACGGTCATCGTCAAGGGCGGCAAGACGCTCGTCGTGCTCGACGGCAAAGAGCAGGCGCCATTTGACGGCCTCATTGCCGGCGACCTCACCTTCAGCGCCGATGGCAATCATCTCGCGTACGGCGTGAAACGCGGCGACAAGAGCATGGTGATTCGCGATAAATCGGCCGGCCAGTCGTTCGACAACCTCGCCAATGCCACGCTGCACTTCAGCCCTGACTCGCGCCATCTGACGTACGAGGCGGTCGTCGATGGCAAGAGCCGGATCATTCTCGATGACGTCAAGCTGGACGCCTTTGAAGGCGGCCTTGTCGGCACGCCGATCTTCAGCGCCGACAGCTCCCGGCTTCTCTTCGGCTGCAGACATGACGGCAAGTGGATCCTCGTGGTATGGGACGGCAAGCAGCGCACGGAAATCGGCCCCTTCGATTCGATCGCGCAGCCCGGCTTCAGCCCCGACGGAAAGCGTGTCGCGTTCCGCTGCATCGATCAGGGAAAATTCTATGCCGACGTCGATGGAAAGATTTCACCCGCGCTGGAAGCGATCGGCCCGATTGTCTTCAGCCCCGACAGCAGGCACGTCGTCTATCTCGCCCGGCAGGCGGGTCATACTCACTTGGTGATCGACGGCGTTAACACCGAGCAGGAGTTCGACGCGCGACTCTCCGGAGAGGCCCCCGATTTCGACGCCAACGACAAGTTGCATCTGCTGATCTTGCGCAAGGGGGAGATATTTTTGGAGAAGATTGGGTTGAAGGAGGGGAAGTAGGGAGGGAGAAAGGGACAGAGGGACGGAGGCAGTCGCCGCGGCGACTAAACTGCGGCACGGAGGCACGAAGGGGAGGACGCTCCGCGACGGAGGTGGTATTCTCTTCGTCTCCTGTGGACTTTCTACTCGCGCAGCTTGTGGCTTGCCCTTCGCGGAGCGCGGAAAACGTTTCTCGTTCTAATCATTCTGTTCCGTCCTTCATCGACGCCATGCCAGTCCGAGCATTGCTGCAACTGCAAGCAGCCAGGCTGAATTGAGTTTTGTCGTGAACAACAGAACGGTGCTGATGATGGCGATGGAAATCGTGAGTGGATCCAGCAGCGCGGACCGCGCCAGCGATGCCAGCACGACCACCATGAGCCCGAGGGAGGCGACGTTGAGGCCGTCGAGAAAGGCGCCGGCATAGCGCGATTTTCTCAGGCGCGGAATGAATCGGCCGGTCGCGGCGACCAGCACGAATGCGGGGAGGAAGATGCCGACCGTCGCAACCGCCGCTCCGCGCGGGCCGGCGAGCAGGTAGCCGATGAAGGTGGCGGTGGTGAAGACGGGACCCGGCGTGAATTGCCCGACGGCGACGGCGTCGAGCAGTTGATTCGATGTGAGCCAGTGGCGTTTTTGCACGAGATCGTCCTGTAGGAATGCGAGCAGGACGTAGCCGCTGCCGAAGATGACGCAGCCCATTTTGAGAAACGCGCCGAAGAGAGGCGCCAGCCCGATTTGCGCGGCGGAGAGCGTCGCGGCAGGAAGGCTGAGGCTGCTCAGCGCGGGGAGGGGGGCAGACGCGGCGGGGTCGATGAGATCCGCGACGATTGCGGAGAGCACTCCGCCGACGCAGAGGATCGCCAGGGGATTGAGCGGGATCATCGCCAGGGCGATGCAGATGAAGCCGACGAGGGCAAGGTATCGCGTCTTGACGGCGGTTCGTCCCAGCCGCCACAGCGCCTGTACGACCAGAGCGATCACGACGGGCTTGACGCCATAGAGCAAGGCGGCGGTTTCCGGCAAAGCTCCGTAACGGACATATCCCCAGGCGAGAGCACAGACGATCAGCGCCGCCGGGAGAATGAAGCAGACGCCCGCGACCAGCAGGCCGGGCAAGCCGTTGAGGCGGTAGCCGATGTAGATGGCAAGCTCGGTGGAGCTTGGTCCGGGCAGCAGATTGGCCGCGCCGAGCAGATCGAGAAAATCCTGGCGGGCGAGCCATTGCCGTCGGCGGACGATTTGATCCTCCATCATCGCGATATGCGCGGCAGGGCCGCCGAAGGCGAGCGTGCCGAGCTGGAGGAAGAACCAGGCGAGTTGGGGGAGGCGCGGCCGTGGTTGGGGAATGTCATCGGGCATCGTGCTTCAATCCGCGCAAACTGCGGGATTGTCCTGTGATTTCTTTTACATTCTCCCGCCGCGCTTTGGTACAATCGCGGTGCGGGCGAGGCATGTCTTTTCCGGAAAGCGGCAGATGGCCAACGATTCGGCCGGCAGCGAGGAACGCGGAGGCGCTTTGGCGTCGGCGGTCGATTCCACCGACGCAGCCGACCTTCGTCGGTCGGTGGAGCTTCTCACCCAGCGCGTGGCCGATTTGCTGGCGGAGAACCAACGGCTGCGACAGGTCGAATGGTTTGCCGATTCGATCGTGGAGAACATCCCCGACATGGTGTTCGTGAAGGATGCGGAGCAACTGCGCTGGGTTCGGCTCAACCGCGTGGCAATCGAAGATTATCATTGCCGGCCGCGCGAGCAAGTCATCGGTCACACCGACTATGACGTATTCCCCAGGGACGAGGCGGATTTCTTCACCCGCATCGATCGCGCGGTGCTCGCCAGCGGGAAGATGCTCGATATTCCCGAGGAGACCTGCCACACCGCCAGGGGCGTTCGCTATCTGCATACCAAGAAAATACCGCTGCTCGATGAGCAGGGCGTGCCGCGCTATCTGCTGGGCATTTCCCGGGACATCACGGAGCGAAAGCAGGTGATGCGGCAGTTGGAGGAGAAGAACCTTCAGCTTGAGCAGGCCATTCGCTCCGAGCAGGAGGCGCATGAGGAGCTGAAGCATGCACAGGGCCGCATGCTTCAATCTGAAAAACTGGCGGCGCTGGGAAGCCTGGTCGCAGGCGTCGCGCACGAGGTGAACAATCCGCTGGCATTTGTCACCAACAACGTTGCGATCCTTCAGCGCGACTTTGCCGAGGTCAAAAAACTGATTGAGCTGTACCGCGCGACCGAAGCGGTGCTCGATCGCGCCGACCCCGAGGCGTTGCGGAATATCCGCGATGCGGCCGAGCGGATGGACATCGCGTACATCCTGGAAAATCTCGACGACACGCTGGTGCGTTCGCGCGAAGGATTGAGCCGGATTCAGCAGATTGTTCGCGACCTGCGGGAATTTTCGCGCAGGAAGTGATCGGCGGGGTGCAGCAGGGGACGGAGTTGAATCCGGGCATTACCGCCACCGTCAACATCGTTCGCGGTCAGGCCAAAGGTCGCGGCGTCGAGCTGGAACTGGAGTTGACGCCGATTCCGGGCATCGCCTGTTATCCCTCGCGCATCAACCAGGTGATTCTCAATCTGATCACCAACGCGATCGACGCCAGTCCCGAAGGCGGCAAGGTCGTCATCGGCAGCCGCGCCGCCGAAGGGGGCGTGGAAGTGTGGGTGAGGGATTCGGGCACCGGGATCGCCCCCGAAGTGCGCGCCCGGGTTTTCGATCCGTTCTTCACGACCAAGCCGCAGGGAAAGGGGACGGGGCTTGGCCTGAGCATCAGCCACGGCATCGTCGCCGATCACGGCGGCTCGATCCGGTTTGAAACCGGCGCCGGCAAAGGGACATGCTTTGTGGTCTTTTTGCCGCTGGTCCCGCCCGCGCCGCAGGAAGAGCGAAGAAGCGTTGCACGGTCCGTGTAGTGCGACGGCCGCCCAAGGTTAGCCGCGACGCGCAGCGGAGCGCGTATTCGAACGAGAGACGGCGCAATGTTGCCCTCGCGCAATCACCACAAATACGCGCTCCGCTTCGCGTCGCGGCTAACCGGGTGACTGCGTATCGTTGGAAACTCGGGGGCAGCTCTGCGGTTTCGGTTCTGAAAGCAGTTCTGCACTGAAAAGGTATCGGGCGCGAAGCTCAGCGCATCGGCCTGCGCATCGCGGCGGCGAGGGATTGCTCCAGGCGGCCGAGCAGTTGGCGGCTGGTCGCCAGCAATTGCTCGGTTTTTTCGGCGCCTTCCCTGGTAAGGGAGCCAAACTTCCCCGCAAGCACGTCATCGCGAAATTGGTTGGAGTCCTGCTCGTAACGGGCAATGTCATTCAGCAGCGTGTCGCGCTGAACGATGTGGTCATGGTGCTCGCCGGCTTCCTGCAGCACCGACATCAGCTCTTCGGGCTCCCATGGCTTGCTGAGAAAGCGAAAGACATTCCCCTGATTGATCGCGGCAATGACGGCTTTCACGTCGGCGTAGCCGGTGAAGATCAGGCGGATGGCGGCCGGGTGCTCGCTTTTGACGTGCTTGAGCAGCTCGACCCCGGTCATTTCCGGCATGCGCTGATCGGTCATCACCAGATGAATGATCTCCCGCTCCAATATCCGGATTCCCTCCGCGCCGCTGGACGCGCTGAAGACCTGGTAGTCATGCCGGAGCAGATTCTTCAGCGAATGGAGCATGTCCGGCTCGTCATCGACGATCAGAATCGGACGCTTGGCTGGGGTCGATGGCATGCAATACCTCGTTGCTGGTTGCGGCTTGACCCGCAGTATATCCGCGGCTGCAAATACTGCACGGCTTCCGATTACCCATTCAACATTCCGGGGACCGGCGCATTATCATCAGTACGGCGGAACGCTTGCTTCTCATCCATTCACAGGGAGTCTTCATGCGACGACGTGCGTTTCTTCAACTCTCGGCGACGGCGGGTTTGGGTTTGCTGTCGACGGCGTCGCGCGGAGAGCAGACGGCGGGCGATGCGGAAAAGCCACAGATCTACGAATTGCGGACGTACCACTTCAAAACCGTCGAGAAACGCGACGCGTTCGAGAAATTCCTCGGCGACGCCATGCTGCCCGCGCTCAATCGGCTCGGCATTCAGCCGGTTGGCATCTTCACGCTGGCGGATCAGAAGGCGTCGGAAGCGAAGGATGCGTGGCTCTTCCTGCCGCACGAGTCTGTGCAGTCGGTCATCGATCTAGAGCCGCGTCTTGCTGCCGATGCAGAGTTCCAGACTGCCGGGAAGGAGATCCTGCTGGCTGGAAAGGACGACCCCGCGTTCACCCGCTTTGAAACACAGTTGCTCTATGCATTTGCCGGGCATCCCAGGCTGACGCCGCCGGCAAAGAATCCCGATCGCGTGTTTGAGCTGCGGCAATACGAAAATCCCAACGAGGAGCGCGCGCTCAACAAGATGAAGATGTTCAATTCCGGCGAAATCCCCCTCTTCACCGAAGCGGGAATGCCGGGGGTCTTCTTCGGCGAAGCCTTCGCGGGGCCGAATCTGCCGCATCTCACCTACATGTTATTTCACGAGAACCAGGCGGCGTCGAAGAAAAACTGGGACGCCTTTAGCAGTAACCCTGCCTGGCGAAAACTCAAGGGCGATCCGATGTACCAGGATAATGTTTCCAACATCGTCTCCCGGTTCCTGCGCCCGTCCGAGGCGTCTCAGTTATAAGAGACTTCTCCGGAGGCTGCTTTGACGTTCGACAAAATTCCCACGCGGGTCAAATTCGCGGCGCTGATCGGCCTGCTGCTGATCGGGCCGGCCATGGTGGCGTCCGTCACGTTTGGAGGAGTGACGGCCATGCTCGTCACGGGCATGGTGTTCGTCTTCGTCTTCATGGTGTTCTACTTTTTCGTCGTACGGAACTACCTTTGAGATGGAGACTCGCGTTTAAGAAAACGCAGGGAAGATTTGAAATCTCAGATTTGAGAATTTATCCTGGTTGAGCCAAATGTTCGCAACGGTTCTGGATTCCAAATTTGAGATTTGAAATTTGAAATTCCACTCCGCAGCCCACGTCATTCGTAATCAGCTACCGCACGTTTATCGAAGTCGCGGCTCGCTTGTCTCCGCGGCCTCCGACCGTATATTGCCCCGCACGAGATCGCCTTGTCCCTGCAAAAATCCATCATCTTCTCCCTGACCCTCTGGGTGCTTGCGATCACCGCCGCGCATGCGTGGCTGAATTGGAATGTCCGGCCGTTCTCCCGCGCCGCGGCGCAGGTTGCCGAAGAGAAATACAAGCTTGGCTACCTTCCCGTGACGTGCCATCTCACCTGCCCGGTGACCGATTACATCAATCATCAAATGGCCGGCCAAGGCCTCTTCACGCCGGTGCGATTTAACGGCTGGCCGGAACTCAAGGAGGCGCATCTCTCCGGTTACACGCCGGCGACGTTTATCCTGGCGCCGATGGCGATGGCGCTGCGCGAGCAGGGGGTGAAGATCAAAATTGTCTATCTGGGCCATCGCGACGGCACCGCGATGATGGTGCACAAGGACTCGCAGATTTATCGCATCGAAGATCTGCGCGGGAAAACGATCGCCGTGCCGAATCGTTATTCAAACCAGCGGCTGCTGGTGTTTAAGGCGTTGCGCGAGCATGGGATGACGATCAACGATGTTCACCTGGTCGAAATGCCTCCGCCGGATATGCCAGCGGCGCTGTCCGTCAAGGCGGTGGACGCGATCACCTCCGGGGAGCCATTCATGGGGGAGACGGAGTTGGACGGTTACGGCCGCGTGCTTTATCTGACGAAAGACGTGTGGCCGGACTTCATTTCGTGCGTGCTGGCCGTTAACGAAGACATGATCAAACAGCATCGCGACGTGGTGCAGCAATTGGTCGATGGCATCGCCAAAAGCGGCAAGTGGATCGATCAATCGATGGACCATCGCATGGAGGCGTCGCAGTTTGTGGCGCAGAACTATTACAACCAGGATCCCAAACTGCTCCGGTTCGTCCTGAGCAAGCCGCCTGATCGCGTGAAGTACACGAACCTGGCGCTGCATCAAAAGGATTTCGAGGAGATCGAGCGGCTCGGCTGCGAGGCGGGCATTCTGCAGGGCACCGCGCATTTTGAGGACTACTGCGATCCGTCGTTCTGCAAGGATGACGCGCAGCTCACGGCTTGGAATTGGGATGGGAAGCAGTAACGCCGCGGCCGCCGCGCGCAACCCGCGATGCACTCCAGAGCACGGCGCACAGGAGCAGGGCAACGACCATTTCAGAAGCGTGCGGCGAGAAGACGAGGACAAAGCCCTTCCCTTTCACCAGTGCCGCAAAGCTCGAAACACAGAACGGCGTGAGGTAGAAACGAAACGTCGGCCAGGGATCGAGCCGCTGTTTGACGGTCCCGGAGCTATTGGCATTGATCACCAGTGCGGTTCCGCCGCCCTATCGCAACTCCTCGGACTGCGGCGGGATGAATCCCGCCCTACGAAGCCCAAGAAATTACGGATGGAACGACGCCATCGCTACAATCGACACGATCGTATTGGAAAAGAGAAAGAAGCTCATGGAGACAACGGTTCAGGCAAAGTCGCGGGCAATAGCGCGATCCCGGCCCGCTCCAGCGCGCAGGTCTGCCGATGGCATCGCCTTGCAGAAAATCCTCCTCCCTGCGGCAGTGGCGGTCGTGTTTCTGCTCGGCTGGGACGGCGCGGTGCACGTGTCCGGCACGCAGATTTTTCCCACGCCCGTCGCGGTCGCAAAGGGAATTGCCGAACTCGCCCGCGATGGCGTGCTGTTGAAGTACATCGTCGCGTCGCTCTTCCGTGTCACCTGCGGATTTCTCGCAGCCGTGCTCGTGGGCGTGCCGATCGGACTTCTCCTCGGATGGTTCGGCAAAGCCTTCGACGCGTTCAATCCGATCCTTCAGGTGTTTCGCCCGATTTCACCCATCGCCTGGATTCCCGTCGCGATTCTCTGGTTCGGCGTTTCCGACTTGGCACCGATCTTCCTCATTTTCCTGGCCAGCCTGTTCCCGATCATCGTGGCGGCGATTGCCGCGGTGCAAAACATGCAGCAGGTGTACGTGCGGGCGGCACGCAACTTCGGGCTGTCGCGCGTGCAATTGTTCGCCCGCGTGATTCTCCCGGCGGCGCTGCCGCAGATTCTTACCGGCATTCGCATCGCCCTTGGCGTGGCGTGGCTCGTGGTCGTCGCCGCGGAGATGATCGCCGTGAACTCCGGCCTGGGCTACCTCATCATCGACGCGCGCAACGCCGGCCGGCGCTACGACCTGGTCGTTGCGGGGATGGTCATGATCGGCATCATCGGACTGGTGCTCGATCTGCTCGTTCGCCAACTGGAGAAGTTTGACGAGGTCCGCTGGGGGTATGGAACGCGATGAAGCAGCCGGGGAGCTCAATCTTGACGCAAAAGGTCATTCCTGCCGGCCCCATCGTGGTCGTGCGCGATCTGTGGATGAGCTTTGCCGGCAAGCGACGCGACGAGCAGGTTCACGTGCTGGAGTCAGTCAGCATCGACGTCTCCCCCGGCGAGTTCGTCTGCATCGTCGGCCCGTCCGGCTGCGGCAAATCAACGCTGCTCAACATCATCGCCGGCTTCCTGACCCCAACCCGCGGCGACGTGATCGTCGAGGGACAGCCCGTTTCCGGCCCCGACCATCGGCGCATCTTCGTCTTCCAGGAAAATGGGGTTTTCCCCTGGCTGACCGTCGAACAAAACATCGGTTTTGGCCTGTCGCGCCTCAGCGCGACCGAGCGAAACCGGATCGTCGCGCATTATGTTGACATGGTCGGCCTGGACGGCTTCGAGCGCTCCTACCCGCGCGAATTGTCCGGCGGAATGCGTCAGCGCGTTGAGATCGCCCGCGCGCTCGCCGCCAATCCCGACATCATTTATATGGATGAGCCGTTCGGCGCGCTCGACTTTCTCACCCGCCTGAAGATGCGCGCCGATCTCATCCGCATCTGGCAGGGCGAGAAGAAAACCGTCCTGTTCGTCACGCACGATATCGAAGAAGCGGTGCAACTGGCCGATCGCGTGCTGGTGATGAGCAATCGTCCGGCCACTGTCCGCGACGTGGTGCCAGTCGACTTGCCGCGCCCGCGCGACATCGATTCCCCGCAGTATCTGCGGACGCGCGATAAAATCTTTCAGGCGATGGGAATGGATGTGCATACGGGGGTGGTAGTATCAACTGTTGAATGATTCGCCTTGGGAGACAGATGTCGGTAACTTAATTGCGGAGTTGGAGCATTTTCGTTCGGTTTAGAATCCCGTTCGCGTCGCCGTCCGAGGGTCGAGTATGGCGGCTGTTTCGCATTTCGTGGTTGTCGCGTTGGATGAACAGCGCTTCGCGTTGCCGGTAGCGGCCGTCGACCGCGTGGTTCGCGTCGTGTACGTAACGCCGCTGCCGGAGGCGCCGCCGATCGTGGCTGGCATCGTCAACGTTCATGGCGAAATCGTGCCGGTTCTGAATCTGCGCCGTCGCTGCGGTCTGGTGGACCGCGAGATCGAACTCGATCATCAGCTAGTCATCGCCCACACCTCCAGGCGGACCGTCGCTTTTATCGTCGATTCGAGCGAGGTGATCGCGTGCGCCGCCGACGAATTGATCCCCGTCGAGCAGATCGCTTCGGCGCTGGATTACTCGCAGACGGTCTTCAGGCGATCGGATGAGATGATCCTGGTGTACGACCTCGATTCCCTCCTGTCGGGCAATGACGAACTATCGTTAACCGGGGCAATCGACGAACACCATCGAGCCACGGGGGCGTCATGACCGACCCCATCCGCCAATTGCTTCCCGGGCAATTGAGCAAAGTGATCGAAGCGAGCATGGGGCTTCACTTCGCGCCGAACGGCATGCGGATCTGATGCGCGGCGTTGCGGCGGCTGCATGCGAATTCGGCTTTGATGATGCCGAGAGCTGCGCGGTGTGGCTCTGCTCCGCGCGGCTGGACCAACGGCAGATCGAGATTCTCGCCAGCCATCTCACGGTCGGCGAAACCTACTTTTTCCGGGAGCAGCGAAGCTTCGAGATTCTCGCCCAGGAAATTCTGCCGGCGCTGATTCTGCGCGCAGATCGGAGCAGCGGCGGCTGAGAATCTGGACGGCCGGATGCTGCACCGGCGAAGAGCCGTATTCCCTGGCCATCACGCTGGCCCGGCTCCTGCCCGATGTGAACGATTGGGACATCACGCTGCTGGCGACGGACATCAACCCGCGCTTCCTGCAGAAGGCCGCTGCCGGAGTTTTTGGCGACTGGTCATTTCGGAATTTGCCGCCGGAGATCAAGGATCGATTTTTCACTCCGGCGGGCGACGGACAACTCGAGGTGCGCAAAGAAATTCGAAGAATGGTGAGCTTCGATTATCTCAACCTGGCCCAGGACGCCTTTCCTTCGTTGCTGAACAACACCAATGCGATGGATCTGATCATGTGCCGCAATGTCATGATCTACCTCGCTGCGGCGCAGATCGAACGCCTCGTGGAAAAATTCAGCCGCTGCCTTTGCGAAGATGGATGGCTGCTGGTCGGCGCAGCGGAGACCGCATTTGTCCAGTCCAAAGAACTCACAACGGCCAGTTATCCGGGGATTGTCGTATTCCAAAAAGGCGCCGCCGTCCTTGAAGAACCGGAGCGTTCCAATGAGCCCGCGCCGAATCTCGCGCCCGTCGATGTCGACGCTGACGCGCTGGCTCATGCCGCGGCGCTGTTCGAGAAGGGGCGATATGCGGAGGTGGTGCATTGGCTGAAGCCCATTGCCGCCCGGCTCAATCCCCCTCCGGGCGTTCTCGCCTTGATGGCGCAGGCGCATGCCAATCAGGGAAAGCTCGCGGCCGCGCTGGAATTGAGCCAGCGCGCCATTGACGCGGAGAAAATGAATCCCAGCTTTCACTACCTGCGCGGAAGCATGCTGATGGAAATGGCCGACTTTCGCGGAGCGGCGGCCTCATTCAACCGGGCCGTCTATCTGGATCCGACGTTCGTCATGGCCCACTTCGCGCTGGCGCATCTTGCGCGTCACCAGGGTGAGCTGTCGCAGATGAGCAGGCATTTTGCCAACGCGCTCGAACTGCTTCACGGACGCTCGCGGGACGAGCCGGTGCCCGACTCGGACGGGATGGCCGTGGGTCGGCTCGCCGAGATCATCCATACGATTGTTGACGGGGGCTTATCGGTATGAATCTCTCCAGCAAAAAGGAAATCCTCAAGTCACGCGCGCACGATCTGGCGAGGGAGATTCGCTCGACCGATGAGACGACAAATTCGCTGGAAGTCGTCGTTTTCCGCCTTGCGGACGAACAGTATGCGATCGAAAGCATCCGGGTGCGCGAGGTGTACCCCATCAAGGAGCTGACACCGCTTCCCTGCACGCCTTCATTCGTGCTGGGAATCATCAATGTGCGCGGGCAGATCCTCACGGTGATCGATCTGCGGCGGTTTTTTGACTTGCCGATCAAAGGTCTGACCGATTTGAACAAGGTGATTGTGATCGAGCATCACGAAGGCGAGCTCGGCGTCCTTGCCGACGCCATTCTCGGGGTCCGGTCGCTTTGCAGCAGCGAAATTCGGCCGGCGCCCTCAACGCTCACCGGCGTGGCGCGAGATATTTGCTGGGCGTCACGGACCAGCAACTGATCGTCCTCGACGCGGCCAGGATCATGGAAGACGAGTCGATCGTTGTGCATGAAGAAGTGAACGGTGATCCCTCATGAAGTCGTCTGACGACGAATTTCTCGGCAAACTGCAGGCCGCATTCCGCGTGGAGGCCGAAGAGCATCTGCAGGCCATTACCGCGGGATTGCTGGCGTTGGAGAAAACTTCGGAGGCTCCGCGCCGACAGGAGATCGTGTCGAGCATTTTCCGCGACGCTCATAGTCTCAAAGGCGCCGCCCGCGCGGTGAACCTTGCGGAGATCGAAATGGTCTGTCAGGCCCTGGAAGGCGTCTTCTCCGCCTGGAAGCGGCGTGACGCGGGGGCGGCTCCGGAGCTGCTGGATCCGCTGCATCGCGCCGTCAAGGTGGTGGAAAGGCTGCTGCCGACTTCGCGGGGCGCGGCGTCGGAAGTCGAGCGCGACGAGCTGTTCAAGGTCCAGGAGGAGCTTGCCGCTCTGGAAGTGGCACGGCCTGCGCCGCGGCGCACTGAGCGTGCCGCGGCGCCGGTTGAGACGAAGCCGCAAGACGACCCGGTTCGGGCGAGCGACCGCGCAATGTCGCAAGAGCCGACTGCTCCCTCTCCCGGTACGCCGGGAGAGGGCAGGGGTGAGGGTGATTCGGAAGTTCGAGCGACCGTTGCCAATCCAAAATCACCCTCACCCTATCCCTCTCCCGGGATACCGGGAGAGGGGACCAGAGGCGTTTCGCAGGAAACAGGATTCACAGCACGCCAGGCGCCGGCCGCGGCCGCGGCACCGGCCGTTGCCCCTGCGGCAGCAGCGTCGTCTGCCCCTGAGACAGCAGCGTCGCCTGCCCCTGAGGCGGCACCTTCGCCGCGGGACCGCGGGGCGGTTCCGCGGTCTTCGCTGTCGCAGACGCTGAGGATTTCAACTGACAAACTCGATGCGCTCCTGCTGCACGCCGAGGAACTGTTGGCGCTGAAGCTCAACGCTGATCAGCGCGCTTCGGACCTTCGCGATGTCACCGTGATGTGGGCGGGATGGGAAAAGCAATGGACGTCGCTGACGGCCGACATCCAGAGCCTGCGGCAAATGACCGCGGCGGGCGCTGACGGCCGGAGCGTGGCGGAAAACGACAGCCGCGATTGCGTAGTGCCCGCGTCGCTTGCGGCCAGGCTGCTGGAGTTTTTCGACTGGAATCAGTCGTTTGTCCGCTCCGCGGAGGATCAGCTCCGAACGGTGGCGAAGCTCGCCGACCGCGATCGGCGTGACACCGCCGCCCGGGTCGACCTTCTGCTGGAAGAATCCAAGCGCCTGCTGATGCTCCCGTTCAGCACCCTGTTTGCCGCGTTTCCCAGGCTCGTCCGCGAGTTATCCAGGGACATGGGAAAGGAGATCGAGCTGGTGATTCGCGGGGAAGACAGCGAAATTGACAAGCGGATTCTTGAAGATCTCAAGGATCCGCTGATTCACCTCCTGCGAAACTGCATCGATCATGGCATCGAGACGCCGCAGCAGCGGACGGCGGCGGGAAAGCCTGGCGCGGGACCATCGACCTTGCCGTCTCCCAGGCGGACGGAAACAAAGTTGAAATATTGATTTCCGACGACGGCCAAGGCATCAGCGTCGCCCGCGTTCGCGCGGCAGCGGTTCGTCACGGCAACCTCACGGAGGCGCAGGCCAATGAACTGGCGGACGCCGCAGCGCTGAATCTGATTTTCGAGCCGGAGGTTTCGACGCGCGACACGATCACCGAAATCTCCGGGCGCGGCCTGGGCCTGGCGATCGTGCAGGAGAAAGTGGAGAAGCTCGGCGGACGCGTCACGCTGGAGACGCGCCCGGGAGCCGGCACGTCGTTTCGGCTCCTGTTGCCGCTGACACTGGCGACGTTTCGCGGGATTCTGGTGGAAGTCGTTCACCAACTGTTCGTGCTTCCGACCACGCACGTGGAGCGCGTCACCAGCGTGCGGCCCGATCAGGTGAAGACGGTCGAGGGACGGGAAATGATGGTGCTCGACGACCGGACGGTTTCCCTGGTGCGGCTGGAAGACCTGCTGGATTTGTCCCGTCCGTCCGGCCACGAAACCACCCGGTTCGCGCCGGCGGTGGTGATCGGATCGGCGGAGAAGCGGATCGCCATGCGGGTCGACGCGGTGTTGAATGAGCAGGAAGTGTTGGTGAAGCAGTTGGGCAAACCGCTATCGCGCGTGCGAAATATTGCGGGAGCGACAGTGCTTGGATCTGGTCACGCGGTGCCGATTTTAAATGTGGCGGACTTGATGAAATCGGCGATGAAAGCGCGGCCGGCAGCGGCCGCCCGCCCCTCCGGCGAAGATTCGGCCAGGTCGCGGAAGTCGGTGCTCGTGGTGGAGGATTCGATCACCTCCCGGATGCTGCTCAAAAACATCCTGGAGTCCGCCGGACATCGCGTGAAGACCGCGGTGGACGGGGTCGACGCCTTTGCGATCTTGCGCACGGAAGTGTTTGACGTGGTGGTCAGTGACGTCGAGATGCCGCGGATGAATGGATTCGATCTGACGGCGGCGATCCGCCGCGACAAGCGATTGGCGGAGCTTCCGGTGGTGCTGGTGACTGCCCTGGCCTCGCGCGGATCGCGAGCGGGGAGCCGACGTCGGGGCCAACGCGTATATCGTGAAAGGAAGTTTCGATCAGAGCAATCTCGTGGACGTGGTTCGACGGCTTGTTTGAGCGACGCGGCTGCGCGGGGCTGAAAGACCCCGCGCCATCGCACGGTTCCGTCAACGTTTGGCAGCGTTTAGCAATCGTTCAGCGGCTGCCCTCCGGGCAGCGGATCGACCGGCATGATCGCGTACTCGCGAACATTCATTTGAGAGAACTCGCGAACATTCATTTGAGAGCGAATGCAGAATCACCGGATCAGGATATTCATCGTCGAGGATTCAGCAGTGATGCGGGAACTGCTGCAGGGCATCCTCAGCGCCGATCCCGACATCAGCGTTGTGGGGACCGCCGCGAACGGCGCCGATGCGCTGGAGGCTTTGAGCCATGGCGTTCCCGATCTGGTGACCGTCGACATCAATATGCCTGGAATGAATGGTTTTGAGTTGACCCGCCGCATCATCGAAAACCAGCCCGTGCCGATCGTGATCGTCACGGCCAACTGGCGGCCGGAAGAGGTGGCGACGACGTTCAAAGCCATTGAAGCCGGTGCGGTTGCCATCGTCGGGAAGCCTCACGGGCCGGGCCATCGGGACCACGAGCGCGATGCGAGATATCTGGTGCAGACCGTCAAAGCGATGTCGGAGGTGAAGATGGTGCGGCGGTGGTCCCGCCCGCGGGCAGCGGTCGCGCCGACGCGTCCGACCGCCGTTCCCGCGCGACAGTTCGTTCCATCCCCGACACAAAAGACCCCGCACCCCGAAGTGGTTGCCATCGGCGCATCCACTGGCGGTCCGTTGGCGCTGCAGACGATCCTGCGCGGGCTGCGGCCTGAGTTTCCCGCTCCGATTCTGATCGTGCAGCATATCGCCGTCGGGTTTCTGCAGGGCCTGGTCGATTGGCTCGCCGCTACAACCGGGTTTCGCGTGAGCATTGCCGGCGCCGGCGAGCAGGCGCTTCCCGGACACGCCTATCTCGCCCCCGATGGTTTTCACATGGGCGTTGCCGTCGATCGAAGGCTGGTTCTGAGTCTTGCGGCGCCGGATGCGGGGTTGCGACCGTCGGTGGCTCATCTCTTCGAATCGGTCTCGCGCGTGTATGGCGCCTTTGCCGCGGGCGTGCTACTCACGGGGATGGGAAGAGACGGAGCCGAGCAGTTGAAAATGATGCGGGATGGCGGCGCGATGACGATCGCCCAGGACCGGGAAAGCAGTCTGGTGTTCGGGATGCCGGGCGAGGCCGTCAAGCTGGACGCGGCTGCGTTTGTTCTGAGTCCCGAGCGCATTGCCGCCTTGCTTGAGGCAGCGGCGGATCAAAAAGTTCATCTGAAGGGGGGGAGCTTGTGAGCGCTTCCAATCCTGTCGAGGCCCTGATCGCCGAGGACAGTCCGACGCAGGCCAATGTCCTGCTTCATCTGCTGGAGGCGTGCGGCTACAGCGTGACGGTTGCCGAGGATGGCGAACAGGCGCTCGCCGCGGCCCGGACACGCAAGCCCACGTTCATTATCAGCGACGTGGAAATGCCGATCATGGGTGGCTACGAGATGTGTCACGCCATCAAGCAGGATCCGCAACTGCGGGATATTCCGGTGATCCTTCTTACGTCGTTGTCCGAAGCGTCGGACGTGCTGCGCGGACTGGAAGTGGGGGCGGACTATTACCTGACCAAGCCTTACGACCCGGCTCAATTGCTGGCACGGGTCGAGTCGATCCTGGCCAATCCCGCTCCGACGGGGATTGCGGAATCCTCCCCCGTCGAGGTTGTCTTTAACGGGGAAACGCACGTCATTTCGGCGGACCGTCGGCAGATTCTCAATCTCCTGCTTTCGACGTACGCCGCGGCGGTGCAGCGGAACACCGAGCTTTCGCGGACGAAGCGCGAGCTCACGCTGCTGAACATGGAACTGGTCGACCAGGCGCGGAAGCTCAAGCAGAGCGAGGAGCGATACCGCGCCGTGGTGGAGCAAACTGCCGAGGGGATTTATCTGGTCGATGCGGACAATCGGCAGGTCGTCGAGTCCAACGCAGCGTTCCAGCGGCTTCTGGGTTACAGCGCCCAGGAGATGCAGAATATGAGCATCTACGTTTTTGTCGGACACGACCGCGAAAACGTGGATGCGCGCTTCGAGGAGGTGCTCGCTGCCGGCTCGCATTCCTTCGGGGAGCGGCAGTACCGCCGCAAGGATGGATCGCTGGTGACCGTCGAAGCCAGTGCCGGCGTCATCACGTATGGCCGCCGGCAGGTGTTGTGCACGGTGGTGCGCGATGTCACGGAGCGGAAGCGCACCGAAGCGCAGCTGCAACAGCAAAACCATCTTCTTGAAGACGCCGCCCGATCCGAGCGTGAAGCGCACCAGGCGCTGAAGCGCGCCCGAGCGCAGATGGTGCAGACCGAGAAACTGGCGAGCCTGGGGCAGATGGTTGCGGGCATCGCCCACGAGATCAATAACCCGCTGGCGTTTGTGAGCAACAACGTCGCGGTGCTGCGGCGTGACGTCAGTTCCGTCCGCCAGATCCTGATGCTGTACCGCGCCGCCGACAGCATCATTCAGCAGCAATCCAATCTGTTCGAACCCATCGCCGAGCTGAGCGACCGGATCGACCTGAACTACACGCTGGACAATCTGATGGAGATTCTCGTCCGCTCGCAGGACGGCTTGAATCGCATCCGGCATATCGTGACCGACCTGCGCGACTTCGCTCGTCTCGACGAGAGCGACCTGAGTGCCGTGAATATCAACGCCGGCATCGAGTCAACGGTGAACCTGATTCGCAACCGCGCGACGGAAAAGCGCGTGAAGATCGAGATGAACCTGCCCGCTGTTCCCCCGCTGGTCTGCTATCCCGCGAAGATCAATCAGGTGATTATGAATTTGCTGGGTAATGCGATCGATGCATCTGAACCGGGCACCACGATCGTCGTCGGAACCCGCGCTAATGCATCGGAACTGTCGATCGACGTCACCGATTGCGGCTGCGGCATTCCGCCCGCCGTGATCGGCCGGATTTTCGATCCCTTCTTTACCACCAAGCCTCTGGGGCAGGGGACGGGGCTCGGGTTGAGCATCAGCTACGGAATTGTCACCGACCACGGGGGAAGGATCGAGGTGGACTCGACGCCTGGGAAAGGTTCACGATTTACGGTGCATCTTCCATTGCGGGAGTTGCCGGAGAAGGAAGGCGCGGGGGGGTGATTCGAAGCGGGACCGCAATTTCGGGTCGGGTTATGAATTCCTTGGGCTCTTGGGGTGCTACGGTCCGCGACGACGCGAAGCGAGCGCCGGCGACGCGCAGCGGAACACGATGTACGAAGTCCGATGTGAACAGGTACCTGCGTTATTAGTAGGGTCGAGTAATGTGGGCCCCGAAGAGCGTTGGATTCTCAATCAGTCGTTCGCTACCGTAGCACTGCAGCGAGACTGTAATGCGTGATCTGCCGCTCGATTGCCGACGGAGCCTGGCAGTCGCTTCGCGTCGTCGCGGACCATGTTTCGCCAAATCAGCATGAATCACCGGCAACCCCGCCATCGGATCGTCATCGCTCATCACTTAGTACTCATGGGCTACGGACATTGGCCCCCCAACGACATTCGCGGCAGCGGCTCCGACGAAATTCGCAAAGAACTCCTCGCGGCATTGGGCGAAATCCATCCTGGCAGAAAGCAGCGGCAACCCAGTCGCTCCGAGCTGAAGCAATTTCACGCGGAAGCTCAGCCCTTGTTGGAACACGAAACCCTCTGGTTCGATGCACGCATGCGTCAACTCATCGCTGAAAGCTTCGCGCGAACCGCCCAGCAATTCGGCTACAACGTTTGGGCGTGCGCCATCCTCCGAAATCACGCGCATCTCGTGGTCCAGCGACACAAACATTCCCATGAAGTCATCTGGCGCACCTTCGCCGAGGGAGCTCGCGAATCGCTTCGCGCCGTCGCGGATCTTTCGGATCGGCACCGAGTGTGGGGCGAACGCCCATACTCGAAGTTCTTATACACTCCCGACGAGGTGCGCTCCCGCATTAAATATGTAAACGAGAATCCCCAGAAAGAGAATCTGCTCCCCGCAGAATTGGGAGTTCGTAGCGCGGTATCCCATCGCGCTGTCGAAAGCTTCCACTCCTTGATGAACGACTTGAACCACTGATTCCCCGCAGCGAGCGGCACGTCGAGAGGAGATAGGGCGCTCACGCTAAACCCCCTTCTCCCCCCGGTTCGAGATCACCTTATATCGCCCCACCAGCTCTTCCAGTTGCTTCCCCAACTGGCTGAGGCCTTGCGCCGCGGTTTCCAGTTGCTTGGCGCTTTCGACATTTTGCGTGCTGGCTTGCTTGATGCTCTCCATCGCGTGGGCCACCTGATCCATTCCCACAACCTGCTGCTGGCTGGAAGCCGCGATTTGCGCGGACGCGAGAGCGGCGTCGCTGACGTTGTGGGACAACAGGATGATCGATCTGCCGGCCTCAGCGGATTGCTCCACCCCGGCTTCAACCGCTTTGGATCCCTGCTCGATCGCGAGCAGGACTGCGTTGGTCGCCCGCTGGATGTCATTGAGGACGGTGCGCACCTGCGTCGTTGCCTGGCGGCTCTGGTCGGCCAGGTATTTGACTTCCTGCGCCACCACGCCAAATCCCTTTCCATGCTCCCCGGCCTTGGCGGCTTCGATGGCGGCATTGACCGACAGCAGGTTCGATTGCTGCGCCAAATCCTCCACGGTGTTGATGATGCCGCCGATCGTCTGCGTCTGCTCGCTCAAGCGCAGCATGCTGGCGGAGATGGATTGCATCTGCTCGCGAATGCGATGCATTCCCTCGGCCGTCTGTTCCGTCGATTGCTTGCCGCGCTCGGACACTTCCGCGGCGCGCTGGGCGCTCTCTGACACCTGGCGTGTTTTCTGGCTGGAATGAAGCGACGTCTGGCGAACCTCCTCAACCGTGGTCGTCGTCTGGTTGACGGCGGTGGCTGTCTCGACGGCGCTGGCGGCAAGCCGCGAGCTTGAACTGAGGATCTCCTTGGACGAAGAACCCAGCACGCTCACCGTCTCCATGATGCGGGCGGCCTGCCCCTCCAGCGATCGTTTGGCGTCGCTGATCTGCACCGCCTGGGCCTCGAGCGACTGGTTGGCCTGCTGCATCGCGGTATGGCCGGCCTCAATTTCCGAGAGCATGTGATTCACCGCGCCAGTCAGCAGGCCGATCTCGTCTTTGCCGCCTTTGGCGGCGACGCGGACGGAATAATCCTTCTTCTCCGCGACGATGCGCGCCGTCTCGGCAAGGCGGAGAATCGGCTCGGAGATGAAGCGGTGCAGACGAAACGAGAGCGCGAACGTGACCAGAAACGCCGCCAGCACGACCAGGCAGATAATCACGGCATACGACTTGAGCTGATCGCTGATCTGCTGGAGATCCGAAACGATGTAGATCGTCGCGACGCGCTCCTCATGCAGCATGACGGGATGAACCAGCACCAGATCATCGCGTTCAAAATAAGATCCGTCTGCGGGCGGCGCTGCCGGGAACGCCAGGGCGACCCCCGCGCGGGTGTATTCGGCGAAGCGCGTTCCCTGTTTCCCGAACAGGCACGCGCCCATGATGTGCGGCTCCACTTCAAGGCTCGACAACGTGCGCTCGGCGTCTTCGCGGCTGTCGAAGGAGATCGCCGCGCGGCTGTTGTCGCCGACGACGTCGGCAAGCACCGTCAGCTCCTGCACCATGCCATGGCGGAATGCAGCAACCTCGCGCACCACCAGCGCAATGCACGCCAGCAGCAGCACGCTCAGGGTCGAACCCAAAACCAGAAGCGTCAGCTTCCATCGGATCGAAAGATCTCTCAGCCGGTTCATCTGTCTCCAACGTCTTACCGGACAATTCTGCCCAGGCCAAGCAACTGAGAACTGATCTTCAGCCCATGGTGCTTTGCCGTGCCGGGGTTGATTTCGAAGCGCACTTTGTTCTCTTCGAGATAGAAGTTGATGATTCCCCCTTGCCCGGCAAAACCGTCGGTTTCGCCCACCGTGAGAATTCCCGAATCATCGAGGCTTGAGAGGATCTGTGCGACGTGATCCTTCTCCGAGTTGCTGATAAAGAGAATCTGGCACCCTTTCAAGTCCGCCGTCTGGCGGGAGCGCTTGATCACGATCTTATGCCGGCCGACGCTTTCGTCCTTGACGATTTCGTCGAGCGCGCCCCCAAACGAATCATCCCCGAGCACGCCGATGCAGAAGGGGGCATTGGGATCGGCGAACGCGGAGTCGGGCCACTCGACAAACTGAGTGAAGTGGAAGAGGAACGCGGCCTTGACCTCGTACTCCTTGCTGGCGGCCATCGCGGAAGTTTGCGCCAGCCCCATGACGATCCAGCCCGCCACGACGGCTCCCAGAAGCCGCCGGACGGCGGTGCATCGCTGCGAGGAAGGATGTGCACGAGCAAAACGTGGTTCCATCGGGTTCTCCAGCCTACCAGCGGTAGGTAACTGTCCCATAGACGCTGCGTCGGATTTCCACCGACGGACTTCCGCCAAACTCGGGATGATGGTTGTCGAGCAGATTCTGCCCGACGACTGCCAGTTCGAGATCGTCACGTGGTTTCCAGGCCAATCGAGCGTCCATCGAGATGTAGCTGGGCACATTGGGCTGGGGCCCGACGAATCCGCCGGTGGTTTCGACATATCGAGCCATCAAGTCAAAGTCGACGTGATGGGGGAGGTTCCAGGTGGACTGAAGATAGAGCTGGTTTTGCGGAGTTTCCCTGGAAGCCTGTCCGTAGGTGGATTGCAACATTTGGGAAAGGCTGGGGTCGGGGTGCAGTTCAACGGTTTGGAACGTATATGCCGAACGGACCTGCCACCAGTCGGCGGGCTTCCAAGTGGCCCCGACCTCGACACCATAACTCTTTCCCCGCATCGCGTTCTTGAAAATAAAGGGGACGGGGGCAGCGCCGGCTGGCACGAGAAGGCTGATTTTTGTGTAATCGTTGTAGAAGGCCGCGGTGTCCAGCGAAACGGTTTCGGTCGCCTGAACGCGATAGCCCAGTTCGTATGCAATCACCGCCTCGGAATCGATGCCCATATTTGGAGCGATCACAGTCGTGGCGGGCGCGGGCGGGACGGCCGCCTCCACGAACCTCACATCACGTTCGAATACATCGGGAGTATGCACGGCGCGGGAAATGGCCGCCCAGACGGATTGGCGAGGATCGACGCTCCACAGCAGCCGGCCGCTGGGCTGATATTCGAACCGGGAAAACGTGTTGTATTCAAGCTTGGATCCGAGGGTGAGGAAAAGCCGATCTGGCGCCAGCGCGATCTGGTCCTGGAGGAATCCGCTGTAGACGCTCTGCCTTGCTCTGGTGACCCCGGTTAACGTGCTCGACGAGCTGGGGCCCAGAAACGAGTCGTTGTAGCGGTATTCGAGCCCGTAATTGAACTTCTGATTGTCGCCGATCAGGAAGTTGTGCTGAAAGTCAAGATCGTACGTGCTCCATCGGAGATTCAGAATGTTGTCAAAAGAGTCGCGTTCCACGTAATTCCAGTAAGTTTGCAGGCTCCAACTGGAATCCTTGCCCACCTGATGCGTCCATCGGCCCAGCACATCAGTGCCGTTGGACCGCTCGGTGAATTGGCTGGTGAAGTCGAACGGCCTGGTTCCAGCCTGAGCGAAGCTCGAGGCGTCGCTATGAACATAGTCACCCTGCAAGGTGAACTGATTGGCGTCGCTCGGATGCGAGTCGATGCGGAAGCCTCCGTCTCCGACAGTCCACGAGTCGTTGGGCTCGGCCTTGAAGTCGAAATCATCTCCTCGGGTCAGGCCTTTTCCATAAACCCGGTAGCAGGTGTTGTCTCCGATTTTGCCCCCATAGCGGATCGACCCGAACCCGCGATCGAGCGTTCCGGCGCCGCCGCTGACGAGGCCGCCCTGGGTTTCATCGGCGGGCTTGGTGATGATGTTGATGACGCCGTTGACCGCGTTGTCCCCCCAGACCGTGCCGCCCGGCCCGCGGACGACTTCGATGCGCTCGATGTCCTGCAGCGGATAATCGACGGTGTCCCAGAATACCCCGCCGAAGATGGGATTGTAGACGCTTCGCCCGTCCACCTGGACGAGCAGATTGTTCTGAAAAACCGCCCCGAATGCCGAGCTGTACCCGCGCGAGCTGACCGCCCAGGTGTTGCCATTAACCCGCGCCACGTCCATCCCCGGCACCATCCTGAACAGCTCGGGGAGGCTCAGCGCACCGGAGCGATCAATCATCTCTGGCGTAATGACGAAGACGGCGGCTGGGGACAACCCGACGGTGCTTTCGGTTCGCGTGACGGTGGTGACCTCGACGTTCATCAACTCCTCGAGGCTGAGTTTCTTCAATACTCCCGGCGAGGTGCCGGTGGCAGGAGCCTCTGATGTGGTGGCTGATATCTGTGGAGATGCAGGCTGCGTCGCGGGATCTGCGGCCGATCCGCTCTGCACTCCGCCCGCCAGCGCCAGCAGCCCGCCAATCAGGCGGACGCGCGCCCCTGCGGACTTGCTGCGCCAATGTTGGCTCCAGAGCGCTCCCGCAGAATCCTTGGCGCCAGGGGACGTCATCGCGAGTCTCCTTTCCGCTGATCCCCCATCGCCATGCTACCATCGGAGGGTCATCGCCCCATAGACGCTGCGGCGGATTTCAACCGACGGACCTCCCGATGATGGTTGCAGCTCAGAACCTCAGTGTCAGCGAGGCGACGAATGAGATACCTCCGGGTCTGTATGTATTTCCATTAAACGGAGAACCGACCGACTGCCGGTTGTCGAGAAGATTGTACCCGGACAGCGCGAAGTCCAGGTGCCTGCCCGCGATCTCTCTCCACATGAATGTGGCGTCGACATAAAACCGATTCCGGATGGTAAGGTATGCCCCGTCGTTGGCGGCAGCCTGATCCGTGAAATACCGGAGTGACGGCGAAAAAGTCAGATGATTCGTGATCTCGTATTCCACGCCCGCGTTCGCGGTATAGCTCGGCGATCCGATAATCTGATCGTGTTCATTGACGTATGTGTGAATCGACTCAGTTCCACCGGCGCTGGCCTCGGGGTTGGGGCCGAACAAAGCTTTGTTGAACAGGTGAAGCTTGGAATCGTTCCACGCGCCGTTTGCCCAGAATTTGACGCGATCTCTCAGCGGGGCTTCAAAATTGAGTTCCACACCGTCGCCGTGGAGATTGCCGCCATTTGCATGCGGCTGAAAGAAGCTGATGAAATCGCTCATGTCCTGATGATAAATATTCACTCCCACCCGCGCGTCGCCAAGGTAAGCGATATTGTCCCACTCGATGGTGGACAGAATCTCAGGTTCTGTTGCGGGATTCGACAGCCGCGCGAACGGCGGATCGGTGGGCTGGTCTCGATGTTCGAAGCCCCAGACGTCATTTAACGCCTCGAGCGCCGACGGCATTCGAATCGATCGGTTGTAGACGACCTTGGAAACCCACATCTTCGTCGGCTCGTAAATGATCGCGGCCCGGGCGCCGGGGAACCATCGGTTGCCCTCCAGCCGCGTGCTGTGATCCACCCGGGCTCCGCCGATCACTTTCCATTGATCCGTCAGCCGCATTTCGTCATCGAGATAGAATCCGATGTCGTAGTCATCCTTGTTGAAAAGAGAGGTTCTTGGAATGTGGCCCTGCTGATTTGGGCCGAGATAAGTGAAATAATTCTTGAAATTGTCGTCATATTCGAACTGAGCTCCGGATTGGATGATGTGATGCTCGATGCCTGTGTAACGAAGTCCCAGTTCGCTCGCGTAGTCCCACTGATTGAGGGACTGCTGCTCCGCGTTGAATGGCGGAATGCCATCCGCGTTGAGCCGGGTCTGTTCTTTCAACGTGGCTTCGGTTCGGGCGATTCCCGTCAGGCTGTCGCTGAACGGATGCTCGGCTTTCAGGAACAGCGAATACTTTTGCTCCGACATCTCTCCGTCATTTCGCGCGTCGCTGTCGATGTGCAGCTCCGGCCAGCTCGATCGATAGGCGATGAATTGCCCGGATAGTTCGCCATATTGCCCATGAACGATGCCGAAATAGTCCGGCTGATCGATTTCGCCCGTCAGCGTCTCTCCCGGAACACCCAGGCCGGCGCCACGCGACCAGGCATTGAAACCTTTTTCGGCCTCGGTGCTCAGCGAAAAGCTCAGCAGCCGGTCCGGCGCCCAGCGATGGCCGCCCATCAGCGTTTCCGAATAACGCAGGTCGTTGCCCACTCCGCTCACCAGTTCGATCCCTTCCGGATCCTTGGTGATGACGTTGATCGTGGCCGCCAGAGTGTTTCCCTGTTGGAACAGCGAGGAGGGGCCGACCACGACTTCGACACGCTCGACATTGTCGAGATTGATCGGGCCGTTGAGAAAATCCTGCTCGTGCGGGCCGTTGACGTTTTGGCCGTTGATCAGGAGCGAAACCTTGTCGTTATCGTTCGCCAGCAACCCGCGAACGCCGACGACAAAGTCGAGATCCCGATGGAAAACCGTGAAGCCCGGAACGGTCTGCAGCAACTGCCCGAGGCTGCGGTAACCCCGGTTTTGAATCACATCGCTCGAATAAACGTAGACGCTTCCGGGCGCCTCGTCGATTCGCTCGTCTACCCGCGAAACGGTGGAAACCTCAACCTGCATCAATTGCTCGAGGCTCAGGTTCTTGAATTTGGACGGTTCTGGCGAAAGAGTCAGATCCGATGCAGGGACGATACTCGTCTGGGGAGCGGATGCGGGTTGAGTGCCGGGCGGGCTCTGCGCAAGACGCTCCCTCCCGCGAGCACCGCGGCGCCGCATCGAAAGACAATCAGTTTCAGAAGATGGACTCGCACAAGACGCCCCGTGGCCCCGTTCTTACGCCCAAACCGGTTCATGAATCTGCTCCGATCGGCGATATACGGACGGCCCCTGGCGCCAGAGATGAGAGCAGGCCTTTCCGAATTGTGTTCCCCGCGCTCTGGCTGAAGCGTCATCGCCTCAGCCCCTTCACATCGACGATAGCGTATGTTTTTGAGGCCGCCTTTCCAAACTTTGCTTCGCTGGCGACAGGCGAAGGGGGGCAGCACAGAATGCGCATCCGGATTCGCGACTCATGGAGACGTCCAGCGCCCTCGTGTTCGGAGCCGATTTTTCTTGCGGCTGCGCGGGCAGGCTCGTAAGCTTCAGCTCGGCTGCACATCTTGTTCGTTCGGGCATGCGGAAGGATTTTTCACGACGCGATCAAGGCCGTCTATGAAGAAGCGAATCATGGTGGTGGATGACGAACCAGACTTCACATGGAGTCTTCGGCTGCTGTTGGAAGCGACGCCGGGGTACACCGTACGCGAGGTGAACGACTCTCGGAAAGCGATCGAAGCGATCCGGGAATTCGACCCTCACCTGGTTCTCATGGACGTGATGATGCCCGAAATCGACGGCAGCGAACTGGCGGCAGAACTGCAGGCGGACCCGGGGCTTCAGCATATCCCCGTGCTTTATCTCACCGCCCTGGTCACCAGGCAGGAGTCATGCGAGCCGTCGTTCGGCGTCAGCCAACGGCGGTACCTGCCCAAGTCCATTCAATTCGAGGAGCTTGTGGAGTGCATCGAGCGCGAGACGGACCCGGATTCGGTCGCGTTGCGGTAGGCGATCGGGCTTGCGGTGAGGGACCACCGTATCCGGCTTTGAGCAGGCTTGGCTCCAGGCGAACGCCGGCCGGCTTCAGAAAACCCATCCGGATGGGATGGGGCGTAAAAACTCGGCAGGTAGGACTCGAACCTACAACCAGTCGGTTAACAGCCGACTGCTCTACCATTGAGCTACTGCCGAAAAAACTACTTGCGGCACCTTAACTCTTATTTCGGCAGGTAGGACTCGAACCTACAACAAGTCGGTTAATCCCGGTGAACCGGGGACTCTGCCATTGAGCTACTGCCGAAAGAGAAGCAACCTCGCTAATTCTAACCGATTTCCGCCATAGCGCGGGTCAAAAAGTATCGGCTTCCTGAGCTAAGTCAAGGGAGCCTGATTCAGACCCCCGCCCCAACGGCGTCTTTCACATAGCTCACCGCATTGCGGAAGACCTGCAGGCCGGCGCCTTCCTGGATGGGGCGGGTTTTCCAGGCGGGGTGTTGCGTGGCATCCACGAAACGCTCCGGATGCGGCATGAGACCAAAGACCAGGCCGGAGGCGTCGCAGACGCCGGCGATGTCGTCGGTGCTGCCGTTGGGGTTGTCGGGGAATTGGCCGCTGGCGGGGGAGCCCGCATCATTGACGTAGGTCAGGGCGACTTGGCCGTTGTCCCAAAGGGCTTGGCGAACCTGCTCGGTCGCGGGGACGAATCTTCCTTCGCCATGGGCGATGGGAAGTTCGATCGCTCCAGTCGCGTCGACTGAAAGATTTTTGGTCCAGATGCAGCGGCCGCCGAGTGGGGCGAGGCGGATCCAGCGGTCGATAAATCGGCCGGACGTATTGTTCGTCAACGTGCAGGTCTGGCCGGTGCGGTCGGCTAAGGGGCCGGGCAGCAGTTCGGTTTTCACCAGCACTTGAAAGCCGTTGCAGATGCCGATGACGGGTCGGCCGGAAGCGACGAAGTCTCGCAGGGCGTCGCGCAGGTGGTGTTGAAGCTGATTGGCGAGGATTTTGCCGGCGGCGATGTCGTCGCCGTAGCTGAAGCCGCCGGGGAACGCGAGGATCTGGTAGTCGTCGAGCCGGAGGGCGTGGTGCAGCAGGCGGTTGACGTGAATCCGATGCGACTCGGCGCCGGCCAGATCGAAGGCGTGAGCGGTTTCCAGATCGCAGTTGGTGCCGGCGGTGCGAAGGATCAGCGTGCGAGGCTTCATGCCGACTCACTCCGTGGCGGCCAGGTGCTGCTGGCGGGTTGCGTCGGCCACGTTCGGACCGGCCGGTTCGTGCACCTCGGTCAGCGGAACGAACGACTCCACCGATCGCGCGGCCAGACTCAGCTCGGCCGGATGGAACTGGCCGTCCGACTTATATGCGAAATAGACGATCCACGCACAATAGCCCTCCGTCATGATGTATCCGGAGACATGAAGTCTGGTGCTTTGGGCCATGAACCAGGATCGTCCCAGAAGGTCGGTCCATTCGCCGAGCACATGCCCTTTTCCGCCGGGGATCGATGCGAAGTGTTGTTCGGCCAGCCAGAGGACGGCCGAGGGACCGACCGGGAGTGGCAGATGCAGATAAACAATTCCGACGCCGGTAATGCCGGTTGGCGATCGCCACTGTTCGTGGGAATAAAGGGCGCTGCTTTCGGGGGGGCGATGTGTCCAGGCGCGCGTCGCCGCCCCGGCCGCGCTGACGTCGACGAGAAGGTGGGTGCTCTCCAGCCCGTTGAAGTCGACACGGGACTGGTTTGCTACTAATTTTGCGGTGGAAACCGAACCGGATTGGCAGCCAAACGAAACCAGCGCGGCGGCGAGAGTCGCCACGGCGCGGACCGTCCAGATTGTGTTGCGGCTCAGACCCATCTCGGCTCCAAAGCTGTCTATCGGGTGAATCGTGCAGAAAGCCCACCCCGCGTCAAATGAATTGACGGGAAAAGTAACACGCCGGGAGAAAGCGCGAAGTTTGCGCGATTTGTGACGCCCCCCAATCGGGATGCCCGTCTTTTCAAGATGCAGCGCCTAGCTCTTCGCGCGCAGCCGCCGAGCTTGCTCGCGACTTTCGAGGGGACAAACCTCGCGTGCAAGCTCGGCGGCTACACCGGTCCGGGAAAATCGGTTATTTCTTCGCGGGGACCGGGGCGGTTTTCTGGAAGCTGTAGGTTCCGCCGAACTTCTTGCTGAAGCGCTCAACGCGACCGGCGGTGTCGACAAACTTCTGTTTGCCGGTGAAGAACGGATGGCAAGCGCTGCAGATATCGACGGTAATTTTCGGCAGTGTGCTGCGGGTGACGAAGGTATTGCCGCATGCGCAGTGAACGTTGCAGGTCTGATAACGCGGATGAATTTTGGTTTTCACGGAACACTCCTGAGCCGGACGTGCGTCCCGACAAATCGCCGAGACGTCAGCCAGCAAGGCGGAGAATCTTAGCGATGTCGAAGGCCGCGAGCAAGCCGGGGGAATCCAATCCGGAAAGCAACGGATCGCAGTCAGTGGGCCTTTGATCCTTTTGCTGTCGGCGGCGCGCAATTTCATCTCTACCACGTGATCTGGAGCCATTGGGAATGCACTCGCTTGGATCTCAGGTCCTGCGCGATTGGACGACAGACGGCTGTGCGGCTCTGCGCCCGGTCTGCGACGACGCGAAGCGGAGACGAACGACCCTCGGCGAATCGCGGCGGCTTGAGTTCGAGGAAGACGTTCATGAGGAAAGCGGCATCTTCCGTTGCAACTTTTCGATCCGCCGCTCGTTTCATTCCCGAGTCAACTCGTTTTCTCCTGGCGGAAGGAATCCCATGCGCTACGTGTGCCTCACTATCGCGGCTGCTCTGTTGGCGGCGACGGATGTTTATGCGGAAGAGATCCCGCTGAGCAGCCCGATCGAATCGATCGCGCTGTTCAAGAACGGACTGGCGGCGGTAAGGCGCAGCGCCGAGATCGCGGGGCCGGGCGTCTATCGGATCGATGATGTGCCAGCTCCGGTGCACGGCACCTTCTGGATAGAGGGAGACATCGCGGTCGATGCGCAGGTGACGATGCGGGAGGTCGACGCGCCGCAGCGCCCTACCATCGATTTGCAGCAGGAACTTGTCGGCCGGGCCGTTACGATTCACTTCAAGCAGGGCGGCATTCCCGCGGCGAGCGGGAAAGTCCTTGCCTTGGAAAAACCGTCCGGAGACGCAGCATGGAGCCGAACCTACGAGCGTCCCTCCGATCGCTATTACTACGGCGGAGAGCCACCTCCGGCAGGCGGCTCGTCGAATTTCCTGGTGCTGGAGAGCGGGCGTGGCCGGACGTTCGTGGATCCTTCCGAGATCGCTTTCCTGGAATGTGATGATGCCAAACCCACCACCCGCCAGCGCGTTCCGACGCTGCTGCTGACGCCGCACGGCGACAAGAAGGGGAGCATTCACGTCAGCTACCTCACCAGGGGAATTGCCTGGGCGCCGAGCTATCGCGTGAATCTTGTCGACGACAAGAGCCTCACCGTCGAGCAGCAGGCCGTGGTGAAAAACGAGCTGGCCGATATGAAAGACGCCGAGATGACGCTCATCAGCGGCTACCCGAGCGTGCAGTTCTCACATGTTGTCAGCCCGCTGGCGCTCTCGCAGAATTGGACCGAATTCTTCAATCAGATCAACCGGGATCCTGCCGAGTATGCGTCGGCGGCTGGCAATATTGTGGCACAGAACGCGGCGCCGCCATCGGGCGCTGATGCGGGCGGCGTCGATCTTGCCGCGCCGCCGTCCGGCGAGGGGGTCGACCTGCATTACCAATCCATCGGCAAACGCACCATGGAGGAGGGAGACTCGCTGATGGTTTCCGTCGGCACAGCTCCGGCGACGTACGAGCGGATCGTCGAGTGGATCGTTCCCGACACGCGCGACGAAGAGGGGCGTTTCCGCGATCGCGAGCAGTACGGCCGGCGCACTGCGGAGAATGACCAGGATCAGCCATGGGATGCCGTCAAGTTCAAGAATCCCCTGGCGTTTCCAATGACGACCGCCCCCGCGATGATCGAGGACCACGGCCATTTCGCGGGCCAGCGGCTCAGCTACTGGGTCAACAGCGGCGAAGAGACCACGCTCCAGATCACCAAAGCCCTTTCTGTTCGAACCCGCGCCATCGAGCACGAGACACCGAACAGCGAACGCCAGCTCGAGAACATCGGCGGGCGCGAATACCGGAGAGTCAGCGTCAGCGGCGACCTGACCATCAGCAATCACCGCGATCAGGAGATTCACCTGGTGATCCACCGTCAGTTCTCAGGAGAGCTGACCAAGTCCGATGGCAGCCCCCAACTCACGCTCCGCGAAGAAGGCGTCTACAGCGTCAACCGTCGCAATGAGCTGACGTGGACCCTGCCGCTCAAGGCTGGCGAGGAAAAGACGCTCCATTATGAGTACACGGTGCTGGTGATGAATTGAACGGAGGGCGCAGTTCAGGGGTGTTAGAGACTTCAGCGCGGGCTCCTGATCGGTGGACGAGAACGGACGAGGACTGACGAGAACCTGTTGGCTTCCGCTCAATTGCCCAACCCGCGACTGCCCTTTATACTGGCGGCAGTGGAGATTGGCTTAGCCGGTGTATTCCGGGCGTGTACCCAAGTGGCCAACGGGGTCAGACTGTAAATCTGATGGCTTATGCCTTCGAAGGTTCGAATCCTTCCGCGCCCAATAGAGCGGTGAGACCCGCAATGGTTTGATGCATCGGGGTTCACCGCCTCATCGGTCGATTCGGAGCGTTCTTGCGATTACTTGCTGGCGGGCTGCTGTAAGAATAGAAACGTGCCGCGTTTGTTGCCGACGAGGATGGCGGGGTGATGGTCGTTGTTGATGTCCCGGGCTGTGACTTGCGTGCCGATGCCGGAGTTGTCGTCGATCAGGTGGGGGACAAACTCGGCAGTCTTGTCGGGATGGCGGACAAGCTCAAACCAGTAGAGAACCGGCGCGGCAGCGGGTTCGGCATCGCCCGTGGGGCCGTGAGCCCACCAGCGTTTTCCGGTAACCAGATCGGGAAGGCCGTCGCCGTTGATGTCGATCATCTCGAGGGCGTGAAGTTGGGAGAAGACGACGCCTTGCGGGCTGTCGGTTTTCTTGCTGCCGATGATCACATGCTTCTCGAATGAGCCGTCCGGCTTTTGCTCGAACCATGCCAGCCCGTACCCGTGCGCCTGCAGGCTGCAGATGACGTCATTGCGGCCGTCGCCGTTCACGTCATAGGCGAACATCTGAGCGCAGCCGTCGCCAAGGCCCTTGTCGAAAAACTTGGCGGGGTGAAACTTCCACTCCGCATCGCCAGTGAGTTCAGCCGGCTGCTCGAACCATCCGTCAGCAATCAGGATGTCGTTGCGTCCGTCGCCGTTGACGTCACCCACGCCAATGCCGTGCAGAAATTTGAAGTAGCGTTTGCTCCGGGGCGAGACCGCGTGAAACGTCCACGGCTTGGTCGGATCGTTTTCGTCCGGCTGAGCATATCCCACGCGTCCCCCTTGCTTGTTGGTTCCTTCCGATCCGCAGACAAGAACGGGTTTGCCGTTCTTGAACAAATCGCAAAACGTCGGCGATTCGTTGTCGGTTTCTGCAAAGACCGTGTGCTTTTTCCAGACGGCCTCTTCATTTTTGCGAGGGTTCTCGTACCAGGACGTGTCCGTCCCGGGGAAACTGACGACGATGATGTCGTCCCAGCCGTCGCTTTTGAACGAGTGGGTGAACGTGAGAAATTGTTTGGAGTAACCGTGCGGATCGGTTTTGGGAAAGGCGGCAAACGTATGCCTGGTCGTGAAGTCGGGTCCTTCATACCACACGCCGCCGGCCACGACGTCCTGCTTCCCGTCGTGATTGAAATCACCAAAGGCAGCCCCCTCACTGTAAAAGCCGTCGGCAAGCGTCATCTTCTTCCAATGAATTTCCGGGGGCGCATCGCCCGCGAAAGCAAATGCCGGGAAGACGAAGGATATGACAAAGCAGGCAATGGTTGTTTGACGCATGTTGGTTAATCCGCGATCCGAGTTATCAGAAATTTGCTGCTCTTCCTCAAAACGTCTGATCCAGCATGGCCCAGAAGAAGACGCCGTCTTCTGAGAACGCCAGATCAAACCGCACGAGCTGGTCCTTTGCCAGAACGCGCAAGCCGACGCCGCTGTCGAATTTCAACTGCGTGAACAGATCGGTTGTCACATATTCGCTGGCGACCCGCCCGCATTCGGCAAAGAACACCCACTGCATCCACGCGACATCGGATGATTTGAACAGATCGATGCCCGCGAACGGATTCCAGCGGGGTATCAGCCGCAATTCCATCGCGCCATAGATGGCGGCTCGATCGCGAAAGCGGAACTGGTCAAAGCCGCGAAGGCGATCCATTCCGCCCAGGGTCGCCCCTTCATAATAGGGCGGCGCGCCGGTGGGAGAAGGGTCAGCGGCAGTGCTGCTGGAGTGCCACGTTGGGGCGTATGACGTCCAGGCGTTGAGCGCCAGGACTTGCTGCTTGAACCATTCCGATCTGCCCAGCGGCAGATACGCGGAAAACCCAGCCTCGAGAGTGGACCAGGGTTGCCCGCCTCCGAGAATTCCGAGGTTGCGGCTGGCGAGGAAATGCGTGTGGTTCCCGCGGGTTGGATTGAGGGGAAAGTCGGTGTTGTCGTATTCAACGCCAAGCCGCAGGCCGGCGCTGTTCAATTCCTGGCCGCCCTGGTCATTGGTCAGCCGGTCGTATTCAACAAATGGCGTGAGCTCCAAGGAGGTGCGCCCAGAGTGCAGCGGATCCCATCCGCTGCCGCCCGTGCTGCCGGATTGAAAGAGGCCGTTATCCAGAACGTATTGATTGATGACGGTGTCCCGTCCGCCCCCGATGGGGAGGAGAAATTTGAGCGTGGCGTCCGCGGAAAAGTCGTACGCCTTGCTGTGAATGTAGTTGTCGGGCGACGAGCGGTTGCTGCCGGCGATCTGGCGCGGGAATCGGGGATTTCCCGGGATGTACGTCTGCTGATCGGTGAAGTGAAAGAAGGCGATGTCAAAGTCGAGGAATAGCCGATCGAGCGGCTTGAGCTGCAGGTCGCTGAACCCCAGGAGCCCGCCGTAGGATCCGTTCACTCCCGCCAGGGCGGCTGCAAAATAGTTGGTCTGGGGCTGGAGCAATCCCGACCCGCCGCCGGCGAGGCCGCCAGCGAATCTGAAGTCATCCCCGTAATAGACAAACGGAATTCCTTCAAAACCCGGATCGTAGCGCGACGGGCTCTTTGCATCGTGCAGGACGTATTGCCCGTGCGCCGGCGAAGCGAAGATCAGCGCGCAGCACGCGAACAGCAGCCTGGGGAATATCGGGCGAGGGATGCGTGCGGGTTGGACGGTCATGCGGCGTGCAAAGTGTATTGCGTCGGGCAGCAATTTCCTAAAATGAACGTGCATGCGCGTTCGTACTGGCGCATGGGCGTCAGCGAATCGCGCCGAGGCGCGGCATAGAATGTGCATTGGAGGACGGTGTGTGGACGATAACGTTTCTTGGGATCGTCCACGCGGAGGTATTATGAATCCGACCCTGCCCCTTTGCTGTTCGACGCGTGCCTTTCGGCTTCTTCGCCAGCAGATTGCGGTGATTAATTCTTCCGACGCGCTGGTCCACGGCGCCGTCGCGATTGCGATGCATCAGTTGGAAGACGCCGATGTGTCGGCGGTGGATTGCGTCCTGCAGCGGTACGCAGACACTGTACGGTCGCGCGTCCGCGGCCGTCAGCCGCAGGCGATCCTGGCACATTTGCATGAAGTTCTCTTCGATGAAGCAGGCTTTGTCGGCGACAACGAAGATTAATACAATCCTCTGAACAGCTATCTGCCGGCGGTGCTGAGCCGAAAAAAGGGCCTGCCGATCACGCTCAGCCTGATCTACAAAACCATCGCCGAGCGATTGGGTTTGCGCGCCTACGGCGTGGGGCTGCCGGGGCATTTTCTCGTCGGCCTGGATGTGGATGACACACAATTGCTGGTGGATCCATTCGCCGGCGGCCGTGTCGTCACGCCGGAGGAGGCCCACGAACGGGTGCAGGAGATGTTCGGCGCGGAGGTGGAGTGGTCCGACGAATATCTGCGCCCTGCGTCAAATCGTCACTGGCTGACGCGGATGCTGCAGAACCTCCTGAACGTCTTCGGCGAAGCCTCGCGGTACGCGGACGTGGCAGCGATTCTCGAAATGGAAATGCTCCTCTGGCCCGAGCAGAGCCACCTGCAACGCGATCTTGGGCTGGTGCTCGCCCGTTGCGGTTTGTCCGAACCAGCCACCATCTGGCTCGATCGCTACCTGCAGACGAACCCGGACGATCCGCAGACGGTGCAGATTAAAGAGCTGCTGCAGGTGCTGGGAGCTTGAACGATTGACCCGGTCCAGATCCCACGGATGGCAATCCGTGGGCTTTCCCAAAAGGTGTGACGCTGAGCACGCCACGCCCGATATCGCGGGGAGCGCGGGGCGTCGCGCCAGCGCGGAGCCGAGCGACGCCGGACTCCGTTGAGCGGTATTTCAATTGGGTACGTAAGAAGCGAATGCCTGAACGATTGCGCTCGCAGCGTTGGGAGCTTTGGTGAGCTTTACGGACCACTCCTGCTGATCCCCACACTTTTTTTGTGCTTTTGTGTTTTTGTGGCAATTCTCTTTGTCTTGCCCGCATTTGCTCCCGGTCGTGGTCTCTCGACGAATCCTCACACACACAGACCCTGAACCCTAGACCCTCCTTAGTCCATCACATCCGGCACTAACCGGTATTCCGCCCGCGCGAGAAGCTGTATCGACGCCCGCTCGACGCGTCGGTCGGGATATTTTGCGTTCCAGCAGCGCAGCACGAGCCACTCGATGTCCGACGGTTCGCGGAAGATCCGCTTGAACGTATTCTGGCCGTCGGCGAATTGAATGAAGTAGTTGCGCCCGTCGACGATCCCTTCGCGCTCGGCGGCATCGATGGAAAAGACCACCACGTCGCCGTTTCGGTACTTGGGCTCCATGCAGTCGCCATCCACCACGACCGAGAAGCGCCGGCCGGCGCCGGCGGGAACAGGCACCTGATCGCGCTCGACGCCCGCGCGGTCTTCGCTGCGCGCGGCGGAGACGCCGTGAAAACGTTCGATTTCGACAACGGCCGACGCCGAGCCGGGCAGCAGCGCCGATGGCTGGCCGTGCACAAGCGATCCGGGCTGTTGAGGGTGCGGCAGGGGCAGGCAGATCCGTTGACGAAGCTGTTCAGGCGTCACTTCCGTCAGCGCCGCCAATCGGCGGAAGTTGCGAAGCTGCATTCCGCCGGCGCGGAGCTGTTCGAGGCGTCGCACGCCGGCGGTTGACATCCCCAGCCGTCCGGCGAGTTCTTCCTGCGTCAGATATCGCTCGGCCCGCAGAGACGCCAGCCGCTCTCCGCTGATCAATAATCGGTGCGCCATGACCATACATATACCTAACATGATTTCCCCTGTCCACACCGAAAAGAGGAAAATAAGAGTTGAATGGCACAATTCTGGTGCTACCCTAGCCAGTGTGTTAGGTAAATGTTAGGTAAAATTGCCTTAACCGGGGTCATCGTCATGCGCAACTTCGCGGATTCGCTGGCTTTTTCGGGCGTGTCAGGGGTGCATTGTTCTGCAGGTGGTCCGGATGACCGATATCCCCGCCTGCACGAACAGCAGTTGTTGGAACATCAGCGTTGGCACGCCCTGCGGCAACAGCGCGTGATGGAGCACGCGGATCGCGTCGCGGCGCACCTGAAACGCTTTTCGCGTGCCCCTCGAAATGCCGGCGCCACCATGGGGAAACGACGAGCCACCTGGTGCGTGGAGATGAAACAGCGGTTTGAGTCGGTTTCCGCCGCCGGGAGGTTCGTGGACCGGCCGCCCAGCAATATTCTGCAGGCGATTCATTCGCACAACCGCTGTGGTTCGTACCATTGGGAGTATTTCGATGCGGCACGTCACGGTTCCGTCGCTGCCGAAGATGCCCGGGTGGAGAGCTGCTGCGGGAATCGCGCGCTTCTCGTACACTCTTGAATGAACGGGGGCAATCGTATGTGCCAGTTCTTGCGGCGAGTTGCATTGTTTGCAGGGTTCCAGCCTGCGTCCGCGGCGCTGGCAGGCTGGAAGCCTGCACCACAAAGGCCAGATTTGATGTCGCATTTTCCCGCCGCACCCTTGCTCGCCGTGCTTTGCCTAATCGGTTGCGCTACGGTCGACGGCTCGGCCAAGGCTCCGACGACTGCTCCTGCCAGCGCGCCCACGACGCAAAGCTTTCAGGATGCGGGTGGGCTGGTGCGCGTTCAATACCCGGCGGATTGGAAGGTGCAGCACGATCCTGACTACGTGCTCGAGCTCACCAGTGGTTCAGAAACATTGACGCTCGATATCCCCGATCTCCCGCCACACATTCCCGGCATGATTCCGCTTGGCCTGGTCGTGAACGGCTACATCGACGATCTGAAAAAATCGCACCCGGGGATCAAAACAGATGAAGAAACCTCGCCGGCCATCCCCAAAGCCAGAGCAAGGCGGCTGCACTCGATCTGGACTGAGAAAAACACGGCCGACGCGGAGGTCGCGACGCTGATCGTTCACGGCGATCACGTTTTCATTCTCCGCGTTGTGTCCCCTGCGGGCCAACTGAGCGGCGCGCGCAGCGTGTACGATGGCGTTGTCGAATCGCTCCGTTGGATCAAGTGACAAACGCAAGGCCGACCTCGGGTCACTGCGCTGGCGCGTTGCCAAAAGGTTAGCCGCGACGCGCAGCGGAGCGCGTATTCGAACGAGAGACGGCGCAGTTTCCCCAGTCACGCAATCTCGCGAAGACGCGCTCCGCTGCGCGTCGCGGCTAACCGCGGCTAACTGTGAGGGGCGTTGGAGGAGAGAGCGAAAGCTGGCGATCATTCTTGAAAAGAACGACACGATTCAGTTTGTGCAGCCGTCGTCGGAGATCACAGACGCAGTGGTCGATCTCGCTCGCGCATCCGCCGGTGATCAATCCGATCGAGGCGCCGGAATTGCCAATTCCGGGTCCCATGACGATCAAGTGGCCGCAGACGCAGCCCAGCTCGCAAGCGGGGGAGCCGTCTGATCCCGCTGTGCCTTAATCACGGATGTCCGTGAAAGTCTTCTTTGTCGCTCGGAATCCTGCGGATGCGCACGCAAGTCAGTCGAATGAAGATTGTCAGGCAGGCCAAGGGCGTCCCGGCCCTGGCTGCGTCATCCAATGCAGTAGTGCTGGAGTGCGGCATCCACCGTTCGACACGAGGCGATTGGAGGTGGCTGACGGATTATACCCAGGAGCGCGGAAAGCGTTGGAGCCGACGGGTAACTCTGCGTCAGCAGGCGCTACGGCGGTACTGCGGCAAGCCACTCATCTCCGCATGCCTTCGCGTGGATAGATCGGTGTTCCTGATTTTCGTCGATCCGAAGACAAAGGCGGCTGTCTTTTGGGAAGAACGGCGGCGGCAGCCGTCCGGGCGTGTGGTCATCCGCTACCGGTGACGCGCCGCGCCCATCAATTTTCCAGCATTCTTGTCACCAAACGCGATTTTCAAGCGTATTACGTTGTTGAACCGCTGTTCCACGGCAGACATCTACGCATGGATTACCGCATTCGACGCCGGGTGGCGTTTTCACTGGTCGAGCTGCTCGTAGTGATAGGCATCATCGCTGCGCTGATTTCTGTTTTGCTGCCCACGCTGGCCAGGGCACGCAACGTTTCCCGCAGCGTTGCCTGCAAGGCCCGGCTCGAACAACTCGGCGCCGCGGTGCAGATGTACCTCAATCAAAATAAGACGCATTACCCGCAGGCGCCGCGCTGCCCTCGGTCAATCCAAACGGCTATCCAACCATTCCGGTCTGCCTGGGACCATACGTGAGCAATTCCAATGAGGCATTTCGGTGCCCCGCCGACGAGGTCGTGTTTCCTGTCGAAGGGGTGAGCTACTTCTACTACAGTGAACTGGGGGAGCTTCCGCTGGCCCAGACGTTCTTCTGGCAGATCTTCGGCAATCCCAGCCAGATCCCGGCGCTGTGGGATGCCGGCAACTTTCACGGCACTGCCGCCGACTTCAACTGGCTGTTCATCGACGGGCACGTGGAAGATCACTTCGTGAAGCCGGCGGGGGCGCCGTGACCCGGTACAGCTCGCCAACCGTTTCGCAGCGCCGGGCGATCAACGCTTTTCATCGTCACTCGCCGTGTGTTGCTGGTGGTCGTCCTGTTCGCGGGAGCGTGGCTCGCGTGGTGGTTGATTCATTATCCCAAGGCGCCGAATCTTGCAGAGGCGCCGCTCGCAGATTGCACGGCGTTCATGGGCAGCAATGACTTTAACCGCATGACCCATCGCGACCGGACGCGCTTTGCCCTGGGAATCGTCGCAAAGCTGAAGGACAGATCGTTTGCCGATCTCGTTGCGACCAGCATGCAGAAAGACCCCGCGCAAGGCGGCGGCCGACAATGTCAACAAGCTGGACAGGGACGAACGCGACCAGATCGGCAGCGCGTTCATGCAACTGTTTCTCACCAAGTTCTATGAACAGAACGCCACGCGGCGCACCACATATCTGTTCGGCCTGGTCATGATGCAAAAGGCGGGCGGCGGTGGCGGCGGCGCGGCGAAGAAATTCGGCATACCCTCCGCCGACGCGTTTAAAAGAAGCCTGGCTGATTTCATCACGCGCCAGCCGCCGCACGCCCAGGCGCAACTCACCCAGTTCATGATGGACATCGGCAAGGAACAACGATTGATGGGGGTGAAGCCGTGGTGATTCAACGTTCGGACAGAGCGATCATAGACGCCGGCTCTCCGAACAGCCTGCGGGCGTTGCATGTCTGAACCTAAAACCAAGGTAACCGACGCCTCGGTAGCGGACTTTCTGGAAGCAATTGCAAGTGCGCAAGTTCGTGCGGATTGCGCGACGATCGTCGACATCATGAAGGCGGCCAGCAAGTGCAGCCCCGGATGTGGGGCGCGGGTATCGTTGGTTTCGGCGAGCACAGAACTTTCTATGCCGATGGCAGAGAATCCAACTGGCCCTTGATCGCGTTTGCCCCTCGCAAACAGAATATCACGCTCTACATCATGGACGGTTTCAAACAATACGATCAATTGCTGGCGAAGCTGGGTCGATATTCCACCGGCAAGTGCTGCCTTTACATCAAACGGCTCTCGGACGTCGATTTGCCGACGTTGAAGAAATTGGTGCGGGCATCAGTACAGCATCGCAGGAAGACTTGATCGCGGCGTCGATGCACGCATTCATTCTCCGCGGGCTACGGGGTGTCATGAAGAATCCCGGAAGGGGAGGTTTCGAGCGCGGACGGTGTCCGACGCTCCAAAATCACCCTCACCCCGGCCCTCTCCCGGTGTACCGGGAGAGGGGGTAAAAGCGAGAAGCGCCATAATTGTTGTGTCACGCCGGCGGTTCTTGAGCGGCCGCGCAGGATGACCTGATCAAGCATCCCCGTACCACAGCCGTCTCGGCTGTGGCCTCAGATCACAGCCGGGACGGCCGTGCTACGGGGGGCTGGCGCTCGAATTCGGGAGGATTTGGGCCGGTCATCTCCGTGGGGGCCGCTACTAATATGACTGGAGACGCGTCGCCGTGGGGGACGCAGTACCGTAGGCGCTTGCTGAGCTTGACACGTCGGCGACGAGAGTAGTATGTCGCAATCCCTTGAATCGGAGAAGCAATACGATGGACCGGATATCTCGTGCAGGATTTGGTTTATTGCTGATCGCAACGCTGGGCGTCTGCGCATTCGCCGCCGACGCGCCTGAAATTGGCGCCGTGGATCTTTCGCCGACGCTATCGGCGCTGGCGGCATCGCCGGGCACGGGGATGGTGGCAGCCATCGACCCGGGTTCCAGCCAGGTGAGCGGCTACGCAAAGCTTGCAGAGGGGGACGCAACGGCGACGGTTCAGCAGACGATAGGCAACAGTCCGGTCGCACTCGTTCATAAGCAACTGGGCGCGAGCGGCGTTTTCATTGTCGCATGCGCTGGCGACCAGAGCATCTATGTTCTGGATGATGACTCGTTGAAGGTGCGCACGAAGCTGCAGATGCCATCGGCGTTGACCTGCCTGGCGGCAGCGGCTGATCCGACGGTACCGTGGTGCTATTACGTGATGGAGTCGGCCGGACGGTCTGGTCCGACGATTGGGAGAATCGATGCTGCCGCACTGAAGGACGAGGGGCCGATCACCATTCGAGGGAGCGATGCCGATGACATCGCGGTTTCGGCTGACGGCACGATGATCTACGGCCGGCGGCTGCATACCAGTCCATCGGGCGTGTTTGTATTTCGCATGGAGGCGAGCGTCGCAGGCCAACCGCTGCAGGCGCGACAACTGCTCTACCAGCATGAGAGCACGCCGCTGTTTGTCACCGACCCGGCCAATCAGCTTGTGTCCCGAGGCCGGGCATTGCTGTCGCCGGATTTTTCCCGATCGATCGCCGAGCTGTCGGGTGCGCCGGCATTCTTTCTGCCCGACCACCCGGTGCTCCTGACGGTGGATGGGGATCAACTGACGGCGGTGTCCACCAACACCATGCGCGAGCTGGGGAGCGTTCCGTTGACCGCGGGCGCGGGTTCCGCGCGGGCGCCGCGGGCGGCTTTGCCGCCGCGGTCGGCCCGTTCGCGAAGATCAGGCGCCGCCGGGATGGCCGGCCAATACCTGCTTGCCTACGACCAGAAACACTCGGTGATTCTGGCGTATCGCGCCGGGCACACGGCGATCATTCCCCTGGCGGCCTTGAAGATCGGATCCGAACCCTCACTGTTTTTCTCGGTTGCCGGCGATACGACGCTGATCGCGGGAAGACCAGCCGCTCTGCAACTGACCACCGCAGGCTCCGGAGCCAAACTCTCGTTGCATGATGCGCCTCCGGGCATGCGGCTTGAGAATAATCGCCTGGCGTGGACGCCGCCGCCGGAGGCGATCGGCCCCGTCAGTGTCAAGGTGAATGTGTCTGCCGCGGAGCTCACGCGGACGCAGGAGATAGACCTGAACGTTTGCCGGGAATCGGTGCCGCTGCCGTTCGACATGAGCGAGACAGCGGTTTGTGCGGATGGCAAATCCGCCGTCATTCTGGCGCCGATTGCCGCTCCGGAAAACATGAATGGACAGCCGGTGCCCGGGACGCGCCTGGCACTGATTGACCTTGAGCAGATGAAAGTGGTCGCCACTCGGTCGTTGCCGGTCAATGTGCGGTCCGTCGCGCTGGGCCCGTACGGTGTCTACACGGCGGCGCAGGATTCCGATGCAATCTTCATGCTCTCGACGCACGATCTGAGCGACGTAAAGCGTGTCTTTACGCGCGGACGCGTCTTGGCGCTGGCTGTCGCGGGAAGCAGCGTCTACGCATCGACTCAAGGAGGTCCGGTGAGTTCCTACTCGGCCAAAGCCCTGGCCCCCGACGCGCCGGTGGAGGTTTCAAATCAGCCATATTTTGGAAGCCAGCAGCCCCTTCCCGTCCACATTGGAAATGGGTGGTACTACCAGGGAGCGCTGTATGACAGCGAGATGAGTCATGTGACGCAGGTCCTGCGTGCGGATGGATTCGCGTCCATTCCCGGCGCCGGATCGCCCGGACGGGGTTTTGACCCTTCCGGCCGCGCGCCGATTTCGGACTGGAACATCATGCTGAACGGGACGCAACTCGTGCGGCTTAGCGGACAGATGGTGGGGACGTTGACCGGCCAGAGTTCGGTCATCCTGCCAGACTATCCGGCCGTCGCCACGCTCGAGCGAGCGAATGAGAATCAGCAACAATCAGATACGAATCGCGAGAAGTGGGAGATCAAACTGTTCGACGTGGTGAGTGCGACCGCGGGGGACCCGATCGTGCTTTCAGATGAGCCGCGGGCGCAAGGCGAGCGAGGCTACTCGAGCCGGGGCCCCGCCGGGAGTATCTATGCCGTTGCGGGAAAGATTGTGGCGGTGGTGCACGAGCGGATGTACGCGGTTGCCACGCGTGACACCGCCGCGACAAAGTTTCCCGCACCGCTGCAACTGTTGCCGCCGCAGGAGATTCCCGTTGTCAAAATCACGGAGTCGGCCACGATCGCTTTCGCCGCGCACGGAGGTGTCGCGCCGCTGCAATATGCATTGGCGGCGGAATGTCCTGGAATCACGATCGATGGCAACAAAGGATCCGTCACTATTTCGGGCGCTTCGCTCCGCGACCAGGCGATTCAGGCCATCCTCAACCAGTCGCCGCAACGGCAGATGGGCTTTGCGACCACCGGCCCGTCTGCATCGCCATCGGCGCGCGATGCGGTGGAGACATACGCCAGGGCGCAGTCGGCGCGACTGGCGAAACTGATTGGGAGGGATGTCGATGGGATACCGGTGGCGGTTCCGATCGGCGTTGCGGTGAGGGATGGCGAGCAGCAGGCGGCGGCTTTGGAGGTTGCGGCATTCCTGGTCGTCCCGCGCGACAGCGTGACTGCGGCGATCGCTGCACGCGATGCAACTGCGGATGCAGAACGGCAACGGATCATCCGTCTCCAGGAAGAGCAGCAGCGTGCGATGGCCGCTCGAACCGGAGCGGTTTCCAATGACCAGGTTCAGGCGCTGCAGCGGCAGATAGCCGACTTGGAGCGGAAGAATCAGGATCTGGAGGCCCAGAACAAACTTCTCCGCGAGCTGCTCAACGATCACAAAGGGAACGGCAAGTGAACAGTTTTGATTGACAGAGCGTCCGCTCGTTCTGAAATCGCTTCGCGCTGCCACGTGGGACGTCGAAGAGAGGTTCGCTTCAATGCCGCGACTCGGCTTTTCCGGGTTCCGCGACAACCGGCAAATCCCCTTCGCCAAGCTTGCGGTGGAGCAACTGGATTGCCATCGAATAGCAGGTCATCGCCAGCGCGGGATCGTAGCGCGGGCCTTCGTCGCGGAGGAAGGCGTGTTGGCCGTTGAATTCGTGCCAGGTGAAGTTGGAGCCGGCGTCGGCGAGCGCGTTATAGATGATTGCCCGGCCTTCGCGGGGGACATGCGGGTCTTGGCGGCCGAAGATCATCAGGAGCTCGCCTTTGATTTCCTTGATGCGATCGAGGGAATCGTCGTGCATGCCTTTGCCGAGACCGCGCTTGTGGATGTCGGTGGGGTAGAAGCAGACTGCGGCCGAGACGTCGGGGTTCATTGCGCAGCGGAAGGAGAGATGGCCGCCGATGCAGATTCCGACCGAGCCGAGCTTTCCGGTGCAGGCGGGATGGCTCTTGAGATAGTCGAGCACCGCGCGGGCATCGGCATCGTAGCTGGCGAGTTCCTTGGCGGTCTTGTGCGCGTTGCCGCGGTCGGCGCCGGTCTGGTCGTAGGCGAGCACGCAGCCGGGCGCGGCTTCCAGCTCATGAAAAACTTCCGGGGCCGCGACCACAAAGCCATGCCCGGCAAACATCGCCGCGGTTCGGCGGATGGGGCCGGTGACCTGGAAGATTTCAGAGAAGAGCACGACGCCCGGATACTTTCCGGGAGCGGCGGGGCGAAAGACGTGGGTTCGCATGGGGCCGTAGGGCGTGGTGAGTTCGACAAATTCAGAGTCCTTGATAACCATCGTGAGCTCCGTTGTGGTGTGTCGTGCGCGACCGTAAGCCTATTATGCGCCACTGCTGATGCTTTCGCTCGTATACCGCACGACTTGCCGTTGCCCGCAATCCCGCGCGGTCCGGAGTGACCGAGAAATGCAGAACACGAATTGGCACGAATCTTCACGAAGACGATTTTTCTCCGCGTTTATTCGTGCGGATTCGTGCCCCATTCGTGCAGATTCGTGTTCCCTCTTCGCGGGGTTCGCGGAACCTCGGAACGCAAGGGGGTGACGCCAGACGAAGCCTGCAGCGTCTCACGCACTGCATGCTGACGAGAGGGGTGTCAGGGTTCAGGGTGTCAGTGTTCAGGGTGTCAGTGTTCAGGGGTCAGGAATTGAGCGGCTCGCGGGCGCGGCCGATCGAGTTGTTGCAGAATGATCTCAAGGTGCCGTGCGGTGGCGCCTTGGTTGCGATGGACTACTTCGCGGGCGCGGTGGCCGATTTCGAATCGTCGGGAGGCGTTTTCGAGCAGCGCGGCGATCGCCCGAGTCAGAGATGAGGGATCCTCAATGACCACCATCGCATCGCCCGCACGAAACTGATGCATCGCGTCCGCGAAATTGTGCGTGAACGGCCCCACGACCACCGGCTTTCCCAGCGCCGCCGGCTCGATCATATCGCTGCCGTGCTGGCGCGGGCCCAGGTCGACGAGCGATCGTCCGACGAACACCACATCCGCGAAGCTGTAAAACTTCCGCAGTTCGCCCATGGTGTCTCCGAGAACCACGGCGTCCGCTGATGCTGCCGCCGCGGGCTGGGAGCGGCGAACGAGCGGAAAGCCGGCGGCAGCGATCAGCGCCGCGACCTGGTCAAATCGCTCCGGCTTGCGCGGGATGATCGCAAGGCGCAAGCCTGGATGCATGGTGCGCAGAGCGCGATAGGCTTCGAGCACGATCTCCTCCTCGCCGGGACCGGTGGACCCGCAGACCCAGATCAGCTCCCTGCCTGGCGAAAGTCCCACCGCCAGGGCCAACGCTTCATCTCCTTCGACGCGCTGGGCTGTCTGCGCCGTGTCGAACTTCATCGTTCCGGTGACCGAGACACGATCGGGCGGCGTGCCGACTTCGATGAAACGTTTTGCGTAGGTCTGGTCCTGCGCGAGACGTGCGCGAGCGATTGAAACATGCCGCGCGTGAGCAGGCGGAGCCGCCGGTAGCCGCGAAAGCTGCTGGTGGTGAGTCGGCCGTTGATGACCAGCACGGGGATGTCACGCTGCCGGCACTGAGCGATGAAGTTAGGCCAGACTTCCAGTTCCATCAACACCACCACCGAAGGACGATGCGTGTTCAGCACGCGCCGCACAGCCGAGCTGAAATCCAGGGGGAAGCGGATGAGCGTCACGCGCGGGTCGTGGGCGAAGAGCTCCTCGCCGCGCTGGGCGCCGGTGTGGGTTGTTGTACTGATGACAAAATGCAGTTGGGGCCGCGCGGCACCCAGCGCGCCGATCAGCGCGGGGGTGGCGTTCAGCTCTCCGACGCTGACCGCGTGAATCATGATCGAGGCGCAGGGCGGTTCTGAAGTTTGCGCCGTGCCTTCAGAATCCCCCATGCGTGTCCGCAGGGCACCGAGCACTTTGCGGTGCGCCTTGGGCACGATCATCCAATAGGGCGACGATAGCATCAGTCCGGTTGCGTACGCGAAGTCATAGAAATTGATCACTGGGGATTCTCTTCGCGATAGAGGCCGCGCTCCTGGATAAACGCGGCGACGGCCGGCGGTGTCATATAGTCGATGGAGAGTCCAGCCCGGACGCGCCGGCGGATCTCGGTGGCGCTGATCTGAATCTGGGGGACTGTCACCACCGATCGCTGCAGATGGCGCAGTTCGGCAGGGAGCGTTTGCCAGTCGGTGGTCCAACCGGGCCGGCACATGACGACAAAATCCACCTCCAGCAGCAGCGCGGGCAGGTTATGCCAGTGGGGGAGGGTCGCAAGGACATCGGTCCCGATCAGCCAGCTTACTTTTCCCCATCCGGCTGATTTGAGGCTGCGGACCGTGTCGATGGTGAAGCTGGGAGTATCCCGCTGCAGCTCGATGCCATTGGTTTCGATCGATGCGACGCCCTCCGTTGCCAGTTGACACATGCCAAACCGGTCCGTCGCGCGTGCCATATCGGCAGTTGAAGACTTGAGGGGGGGGACGGCGCTGGGGATGAGTACCAAGGTGTCGAACCCGAGCTTCTCGACGGCAGCCATTCCGCACAGCAAGTGCCCGTGGTGAATGGGGTTAAATGATCCGCCAAGGCAGAGTTTACGCATGATCGTTCCGCAGCCCGAATTGGGACGGTTATCGCAATGGTATCATTATTGTTATGCGGAGTGGAACCCCGGTCCCGCGATGTTATGGGGCTCGAAAGCGATTGTAATGGATCAGATATGAGCCACGATGCAACATTTAAGCCCCGAGCGCATAAAAAATTATGCGGCGGTGCGGCGCGCCGGAGAAATTTCCGGCACTGCGGCAGGAATCGGGGGCGGGTAGAATAAATCCCGCCGATGAACGGTTGTTGTTAAGGGGTAGCTGGAAAGTGAGGCCGGTTATGGCCACTGTATTAGAAGCCCGAAAAGTGAATCCCGGGAGCGCAACGCCGATCCCACGGGTTCTGCGTCGCAAAGTGGAAGAGCTGCTGCTGCAGAACTTCGCATTTATGGACAGCCCCATTTTTCGGCGCAAACGCATCGAAAAAGAGCTGTTTGACTTCGAAGTAGAGCCACAGCTTCCAATGACAAGCTGGTATCAGCCGACGCGCGACGAGGCGGTGGATGTCTCCATCGCCGGCGCGCCCCAACTGATGAAGGGCCAGGAGGAACGGCTGATGTTCCTCCGGTTCAACTACTGCAAGCTGCGTTTGAGCCGGCTGCAGAAGTTGATCGCCAAGGACGGACTGACCCGCGAACGAGCGGATCAGGTTGCCGAGTGGCATCGCCGGTTTGAGCACTTCCGCGAATACCTCGTGCGAACCAACCTCGCACTGGTGCTGGCGATGGCCAAGCGCACCCGGCTGGGCGACGTGGATTTTGCCGAGATCGTCAGCGAAGGAAACATGGCGCTGATCCGCGCCGTGGACAAGTTCAATGTCGATCGCGGGTTCAAGTTCTCGACGTACGCCTGCCGTGCGATTCTCAAGGCGTTCAGCCGAACGTCGCTCAAGAGCGCCCGGCACCGTACGCGGTTCCCGGTTGAGTTCGAGCCGGACATGGAAAAGAGCGATTGGCAGGATCGCCGGCGCGGCGCAGTCGAGGAAGACTGCATCGACGAGCTCAAGGCGATTGTCGATCGCAACCTGGCCGATCTTTCAACGGTGGAAGAAACGGTGATTCGCCGCCGATTCAACTGGCAGCAGCAGGACGACAGCCCGCTGACGCTGGAAGAAGTCGGCCAGATCATCGGTGTCACCAAAGAGCGCGTTCGCCAGATTCAGAACAAGGCGCTGATAAAGATTCGCGGCGTACTCGAAGACGGTGTCCTGCGGACAAAGCCGCGCACCCCCGACGAAGCCGTCGAATGAATCTTTCTCGGCGCGAAGGCAACAGAAACGGAAGCCGCGATGAAGCGGCTTCCGTTTCTTTTTGGGCGATACAGATTCGAGTAACATCTGCGGGCAAGCCATGACAATTCATATTGACCAGAGCGTTTATCCCGACCTCGACACTCCGCGTCGGGAGTTGGTCGGCGACTTTGCCAAGGCAGACTACGTCCACCGCATTTGCACGGCTTGGGACTTTGGGATCATGCCGGACCGAGCGACCTTCGAACTGTTCGCTCACTGGCAGGATATCTTTGACCGCTTTCCCGTAACCATTTCTCCGGCGTACCACGCCTTCCGCGACCGCTTTTGCTGGAATCCAATTGCTTGGCCCCGGGGTGTGAAACCCCCGACGCCGCGATGGGAACATCAAGACCGGATGGAGGGAAGGGAAAGCGACCCCTGTGAGGGGCTGATCTGATCTCGGCCCTGACCGGCCGGGCGATACGCGGGTCCTTGCGGTTCTCGGTTCGCCTTCGCGGCCCGATGATTTTACGACAAGGCTACGCCGCAGTCGCAAACTGCATCAACGCCGCTGGAAGTTCTTTCATGCCTCTTCGCAGCGCTTTGCCCACGGCATATTTCATCGACGCTTCATAGCGGCGCATGACCTGCGCAGTCGGCTCGATGCCGAGAACGCGCATCTGGTCGATGGCCCAGAGCCAGACGTGATACTCCTCTTCGCAGCGTTTTTTGTAACGATCGAAGCCGATCGCGTGGTGGCCGACTTCGTGGAGGAAGATCGCCAGGCTGATGGGGGTCTTGGGGAACGGGGATTCGATCCAGTTGGTGACGTGGCCGTTCACGTAGTAGACCCGCCAGGCGCAGCCGCTCATCTTGGTGCGCCACCTGCGGACGCGCAACTCATACCGCCCGGTCATCAGTCGTACGATCGGCGTGAAATCCTGCCGGCGGCGCCGATGCGAATCTCGCACAAGAGGTTTGGTGGAGCGCGTTTGCGTCATGCGTGATGCCTATCGACCCTTGATGCGTCGAAAGACAAAGATCAGATGAACTTTTCCGCGTGGTTCCAGTAACGCCGGCACGGCGGTCGTCGTGCTGTCGTCGTGCAGCAGGTCCGCGACTCATTATTGGACCCCCGCGACTGCTCCGCACCCTGACTATACACTGCAACTCAGAAAGATGGTCATCGGGTATTACCAATCCGTGCCACACGCCGGGACCTCTCTGGTCGTGTTCTCTGTGCTCGGATTTATTTTGGCGGCGTCGGCGGCAATGTTCTGGCGCTGGCGGAACGATTCACCTCGCACCGCCAGCGGGTGTCGCTGGCGGAATGGGCGCGGGACGAGGGCTTTCGGCTCCGTTTCAATCTGCGAGATCGACCGGAGCCGTTCGATCTGCTTTCCGGAACGGGGCTGGGGGTTCGCGTCGCGCTGACGGAACGCAAGGGCGATGTGTCGTTGGTGCAGCTTGGGACGTGGCATGTGCTGATTCACAGAATCGACCTGGCGTGGACGCCAACCGGCTTGCGCCCCGCGACGGCAAGCTCCAGTGTGCTCGATCTGTTTTCGCTCGCGTCTTTTCCGCTCATGGGATCCTCGGAGCGTTTTTTGCTTTTTGGCGTAGACGCTGATGCCGCCCGCAGTTTGTCAAAGTCATCGGCCCGAGCGCTGCTGCCGCCGGATGTCGGACTGCTGCTGCATGGGCACTGGCTCATTATCGACTTCTCGTCGCGGCCGTTCGACGTCGTCGAGCTGAATCGAATGCGCGCGGTGGCCGAGCAGATCAGGCAGCATTTAGACTCGCGGTAAGAAGGGTGTCAGGGTGTCAGGGTTCAGGGTTCAGGGTTCAGGGTTCAGGGTGTCAGGGTTCAGAGTGGTGGGGTTCAGGTTTCAGCATCATAGAATTTTGCTGCTGAACCCTGAACCCTGACACCCTGGCTGACCGAAACGCAGCAAAACGTTGCGGTCCGCGCTGCGGCTACTCGCTCCGCGGCGTCCAGATTCCTTCGATTCGGCGGTAGCGCTTCTCCACGGATTGCTCGAAACGGTTTCCATTCCAGGATCGCACGCTGATGCGCACGTCGTCGCCCTCGAGGAAAATTCGGTTGTACGCGTTGGGCTCGCCCCGGCGACGGGTGCTCGTCGCTGTGCCGGCCTGAATGGAGAGGACCGAGTGATTTGCGGCGTGATGGAAGACGCGCACATCATCGTGATAGGCCAGATGCAAATGGCCGGCCAGCAGGAGATCGACACCGCAGCGTTCCAGTTCGGCAAGTGCCCCGCCGGCGCCGACGAGAATGTCCCCTTTTGGGTGGAGGGGCGAGGGAATGAACGGGTGATGCGTCACGAGAATCTTCCAAACCGATGCTGGGGCTGCCGCGAAGGTCCGGCATACCGCCTCCAATTGCGGGGCTGAAATCCAGCCGCTGGTGCGGGTAAGGCTGCGGGCGGTGTTCAGGCCGGCCACCACCATTTCATCGTCTCGCCAGATCGGATTGAGCTGGGCGCCGATGTGCGTCTGAAACCGCGCCGTCGGCGCGAAAAACCTTCGGATCACATTCCAGAGCGGCACGTCGTGGTTCCCGGGGACTACCAGTTGCGGCTGGGGCAGCCGTCGCAGGTACTGGGCCGCGGCCTGATATTGGGCGGGGCGGGCTCTTTGCGTGAGATCACCGCTGATGACCAGCAATGCCGGCGGTTGTTCGCTCAGCTCGAGGGCGAGTTGCTCGGCAATCAGTTCATCCACCCGGCCGAAGTGAAGATCAGAAATGTGCGCAATGCATTTCACCAGCCGCGGCATGTTATCAGCATCGTGAAATCCAACATCCTTCCGCAACGCCAAATCGGCCGGTGACGCGCTTATCGGGCATGCACGGCTCAACGCCTGTGCCGTGCGTGCTGGCTAGGCAACGCCCCGGCGGCAGGGGCGGCAGATTTTGCGCGGTTCGCCTCATCTTCTCATTATCGCGCGGCCGGTCTCCTCCGATCCAAACACCGGCTGGATTCACCAGCCACGAGCGCCGTCCCTGCGAAAGCAGACCGGCGCCCGAGTCACGCTTGGAGGAGAGAGATGTCGAAGACTTATAATAATAAGCGTCGCCGCAACAAGAAAAGCGATCATCAGGCCAGTCTCGAGAAGCTCGAGTCGCGGCAACTCTACAGCGTTGTGGCGGTAACGCCGCAGAACTTCATGTCGCAGATCAACAACAGCAGCGTCGGCGACACGATCAGCTTCAAGCAGGGGACCTACACTCTTGCGACCAATAACTCCGGGGCGGCAGCGGTCTTCCCAACCGGACGTGATTATGTTGGCAATGGCGCCGTGTTCCAGTTATCGGGCGGCGTGGGCGATTTCGCCGGCAAAGAGGAGCTGATCAGCTTCACCGGGTCGATGCCACCACCGAAATTACCGGCTTCACATTCACCGACGCGCAGATTCACTGCCAAAGCGGCGCCTATAACGTCCACAACAACAACTTTACCAACGGTGCGCGCGGCATCTACCTGGTGGGCGATTACAACTCGCATTTCGATCACAATTCCTTCTCCAATCTCTCGGCAGAAGGCATCTACGGTTTTCCGGGCAACAACGACACGTATGACAACAACAAGTTCGACTACGTCTGGGAGCCGATTCATTTAGTCGCCGCGACCAATACGACCGATATCAGCAACAACGTAATCACGCATGCGAAGCGGATCGGCATCGAACTGCAGGATGGGATGACGAATCTGACGGTCGCCAACAACTGGATCAGCGACTTTGTCCCCAACCTCGATTCAAACGGCGTCGATTCGCACATGGGTATTTCCTGCGCGACGGGCGGCTACCAGAACAGCAGCGGACAGTGGGTGGCGTTCGGTGAGCACATCAACATCACCGGCAATACGATCCTGCAAAACGGGCCGGACCAGGGCCTGGATATGTGGGCGAAGTCGGCCATCGAAATCATGGGCGATTCCGACATCAACATCACCAACAACTACATGTGGGGCTGGGGCACGGGCGTGCTCAATGGCACCAGCGTCGGGGCCGGCAACGTCAGCAATAACGTGATGATCGGGACCAGCGGCGTCGCGGCCGATGCCGCGTCGTGGCCCATCAGCGGGGTGCATGGTTCGGGCAACAGCGACTATTCCATGGGCGCGTCCAATGCGCCGGCCTGGCCGGCGGCGCCCAGCGGCGTGAACGTGGGCTCGGCCTCCACGGGAGGCACAACAACCACCGCGCCCGCTTCAACCGTTGCCGCTCCGACCAATTTTGCGGCGACCTCGCCTAGCAGCTCGGAGGTCGATCTTTCGTGGGCCGACAACACCTCCGGCACCGGAACATACGTTTTGCAGCGCCGCGCGACAAATGGCTCTGCCGGATTTACCACCATCGCCACTCTCGCGGCCGGCGCGACCTCGTACGCGGATACGAGCGTCACCGCGACGTGGCAATATGACTATCAGCTTGTTGCGGTCGTCAGCGGCGATTCGTCCAACACCGCCTCGGTGCAAGTTCAGGTGCAGGCCGCTCCGGTCGTCACTCCGCCAGTGGTCAGCACTCCAGTTGTCACTCCGCCGGTTGTAAGCACTCCGGTGGTTGCGGCGGTTGTCTCCGCGGCGACCAATTTTGCGGCCGTCGCCTCCAGCAGCTCCGAGGTGGATCTCTCCTGGACGGATAGCACCTCAGGCACCGGAACATACATTCTGGAGCGCCGCGCGACAAATGGCTCTGGCGGATTCCAAACAATTGCCACGCTGGCTTCTGGCGCAACGTCTTATAAGGACACCAGCGTCACCGCGCGGTGGCAATATGACTATCAGCTCACTGCGGTGCTCAACGGCGTTTCATCGAGCGTCGTCACGGTCCACGCGCAGGTTCCCGATGTCGCGGTCTCGACTCCCGCGCCGGTGGTGACGCCCGTCGCCACAGCCGCGCCGACAAGCTTGTCGGCGGCTTCGCCGAACTCTGCCGAAGTCGATCTTTCCTGGACCGACAACACCAGCGGCCAGGGCACTTACATTTTACAGCGTCGTGCCACGCACGGCTCGACCGGATTCCAGACGATCGCGACTCTGGCCGCCGGGACTACCTCTTACACGGATACCAACGTGAACGCACAGTGGGAATACGATTATCAGCTCACCGCCGTGATGAACGGAGTTACCTCAAACGTGGCTGCCGTGCACACGCAAGTGCTCGCCGCCGCCAGCGTCAGCGCGCCGGTCGTCAGCGGCGTCACCGCCGCGCCGACGAATTTCGTCGCGATTTCGCCAAGCGGCGGGGAAGTCGATCTTTCGTGGACCGACAACTCGAATGGGCAGGCTGCATACGTGCTGCAGCGCCGGGCGACGCGCGGCGCGGGTCGTTTTCAGACAATCGCCACCATCGCCTCGGGCGTGAATTCGTATTCCGACGTTCATGTGACCAGGAACTGGGAATACGATTACCGTCTGGTCGCCGTGTTGTCGGGCGTCGCTTCGCCGACCGTCGCGGCCCACGTGCAGGTGCAGAATTCCGCCGCCGGCCCGGTGGCCGCCGCCGCCGCGGCGCCCGCCGCTCCTTCGCTCCTGCTTGCGTCGTCGCCCAATTCCAATGAGGTGGACCTTAATTGGGTTGACAACAGCGACGGCGCCGCGACGTTCGTGCTGGCCCGCCGCGCGTCCAAGGGGACAGACGGCTACTCCGTGATTGCCACGATCGCCGCCGGCACGACCTCGTTCAAGGACACCAATGTGACCGCGAACTGGCAGTATGACTATTATCTCGTCGCGGTTTCGCCCGGCGCCGCATCGACGCCCGCCATCGTCAGCATCCAGGTGCAGCCGATGATTTCGGTGATTATCGCCGACGCCGCATAAGCTGAATTTTCACTGCGGAACAGTGATGCTTTCCTCCGCCGCCTCGTTCTCTCAGAGCGAGGCGGCGGTTTTTTGCGCAAGCCCCCGCCCCACGCGCACGCGCCGGGTTTGCCAGCGGGAATGGATACATTACGGCCTGCGGAGCACTCCAAATCGTTTAGTTAGCCGCCTCGCCCGCGAGGCGTGTCCAACGGCGCGGATGCTCAAGTTGACATGGTTCGTGACATTCGCGCATCTGGACACACCTCGCGAGCGAGGCAGCTAACCGAAGGATTCAGAGTGCTGCGCACGCTTTGAAGATAATAAGCTAAGGCTCGCCCCGCTGAGTCCATTCACGGTCCTTCGCTCACGAATCCTTCACATCCGAAATTTATCGGTCCTTCCCGGCGTTTCCTTCGCAATATTACGCTTGCGTGGGGACTGCTGACCTTGATACACTCACGACTATTGGCAGCCAGCCGCGCCTGCGAGGGGTAGGCTGATGCCAGCTATGCGACGGCGACTGCCGACGGATCGTGCAGCCGCGAGACGGTAGAGTTGGCCGGGCGCAGCAGTTAGAGCGGAATGGATTTTGATCGCTCCCGCCAGTTTTCGCGCCAGCCCTGCTAGAAGAAATATGAGAAGGACCGTGGCCGATCGAGGCGCAACGGACGCAAGCCTCGCCATCGCCGGCAGAAGTTCTTTTCCGCAATGAGCTGTTTCCCGCACGGCGGGCTGATAGGGCCGCAAAAAATAGGCCGCCCCCCTGAGCTGCATCACCTGGAGTCCACACCATGAGCGTGCCCGCTTCCCTCTTGCGCCGTCTAGCCAATGGCAGACAGCGGCTTTCGCGGCGGATCGATCATCGTTTCCGTCAGGCTCGACCAGGCTCGGTGCTGATTCTTGTCGTTGCGCTCCTGGTGCTGATGGCGCTCATGGGAACCGCCTACATCTCCACCACGCGCGTGGATCGCCATTCATCCGCTCAAAACGCTTTCAATACCGAGATCGATCTGCTCATCGACGCCGTGTGCAAGATCGAGCAGCAGCAGATCCTTGCCGATGCGGCGACACCCACGGGGCCGCCTGCCACGGCTCCCTCCGCCTCTCCGGTAACCTGGACCAGTCCCTGGACGGCTGCGTCCGCCGCGGGCTCGAGCATCATCAGCGCCCGAGTCCCCAGCGCCGATGCCAGCGGCAACAACGCGTATTGGCCGTACCTGAAGGTCGCGCCCTTAGGGGCGACGTTTGAGTCGCCTTATGTTCCTGCGGGGCAGACCGCGCCGTTTACATACCAGAACAACACGAACATGCAGCCGACGTCGATCACGGTGTCGACGTCAACAGGATCGGTGATCTATCCCGCGCTCACCACCGATGGGACGCCCGCGCACACCTATCTGGCGGGCAGCGCCAGCGGTTCGGGCATCGCCGACGCCGGGTTCTGGCGGCTGCCGATCGGTGAACTGAATGGCGTCACCTACTACGGCTGCGCGTACAGCCTGGATAACGGCTCGGCTGTCAACGCTTCGATTGCCTATGAGCCCGCCAGCACGCTGACGACGGCGCCGCTGATCCCCGGCGATTTCTTCCCCACCAGCGTGGACCTCAAGGGAATGCTTCGCAACCCGTCGGCAAATTCCGCCGACACGCAGATGACCGCGCTGAACCAATACCGATGGAATAGCGCGGCTCCCACTGCAAACCCGATTCCGCTTTACGATTTCACCGGCACGGCAGCGGTGCCCAGCTACACGTTCAGCTCTGATCTGGAAGCAATGTGGATGCAGCTTGGTCGGCGTCTGGACAACCCTGGACTCAACGCGTCGTCCGCCTTCCCCTATCAGGCGCTGCCGATCGGCGAGTCGCTGGCGATGGCCCATCGCTATTGCTTGATGAACCCTGCCGCCAGCCCCTCGATTCTGGAGCAATGCCTCGGGCTGTCCGTCAACTTCACCGCCAGCGGCGCCCCGATCCGATCCTCGCCCTACAGCGCAGATCAGGTGCAGCAGTGGTTCAGCGATAATTTCAATTATGACGCCGGCGGCAACATTCGTCCGCTGCTGGTTGCGCGAAATCAGACGTCCAGCATTTCCGGCAGCCGCTTTACCTACCGAACAGTCACCGGTTCGCAATCCAACGCGTGGGATTCATCCGTCGCCTATACCTTTGGGGATTGGGTCACGGGATATGGGGGCCGCAGCTACGTGTGCATTCAAGACACGACCGGCGGGGTTCAGCCGAATCCGAATGACACGATTACGCCGGCTTACTGGGCTGAGGAGCCGTGGACCGACTATCCCGTGAAAACCTCGATCAATACCGGAACATTCGATCAGCTCTGGGCCGCGTATTGGGGCGTGATGTGCGAAACAGGGTCCGGCGATCCGGCCTCAAATTCTCTTGAGGCGTCGCTATTTCGCAATCCGATCCGCGGTGCCGTCAGCGTCACGCCGTCCAGCACGACGGCTCCCAGCACCGCCGGAGGGTTGACTCCCAGTGGCGGCGACGACACTGCAAACATCCAGGCCGCCATCGATTCTTCCCAGCCGGGAGACAAGATTTCCTTCGCCGCGGGCGTTTACAATATCTCCAGCACCATTAACTTCGCTCCCGACCGCATCTACTCCGGCGGCGGGGCCTCCAGCGGAATCGCGGCCCTCACGCCTCAGGAAACGCTTCGGCTTCGCGCGGCGATCGCCGCGATGAATTCGCAGCAGCTTCGCGGCAACAATACGCGGATTCTTTCACGCCAGATTGGTCTGGGCGGAGCCGTTTCCAGCAGCGGTTCGTCAACCACCACCAACTCCGGCGGCGCAACCCTCGCCTGGGCCACGGGAAATCCGCACCAGAACTATATTCGCCTGGGCAGCTTCGCCGGCGGAAGCACCACCGAGTTTTCCGGCTTCACCATCACCGGCTGCGAGCTCTACTTCTCCGGCTCGGGCGTCAATGTTCACGACAATACTTTCACCAACATTTATCGCGGAATCTGGGTCGACGGCGCTCACGACAGCCATTTCGACAACAACACGTTCACAAATGTGTCGCAGGAAGGAGTCTTCGGCTACCCGGGCGACAACAACACTTTTGACAACAACACCTTCGACAATACGTGGGAACCGATCCACATGATCGCGATCAACAACACCACGGACATTTCAAACAATATCATCACCCACGCGACCCGGATCGGCATCGAACTGCAGAACGGGATGCAGCATCTGACCGTGAGCAACAACTGGATGAGCGACTGGCTTCCCAATCTCGATCCCAACAATGGCATCGACTCACACATGGGCATCTCGTGTGCCACTGGCCCGCAGCAGTCGGGAAGCGGCTGGGGGCAGTACGGCGAACACATTACCATCAGCGGCAACACGTTGATCCAGAGCGGCCCGGACACGGCGATGGACCGCTGGGCAAAATCCGCGATCGAGATCATGGGCGATCTGGATCTGAATATTACCGGCAACTACATTTGGGGGTGGGGCAACGGCGTTCTGAATGGCGCTACGGGGTCGGGCGTGAGTTCTTCAGCCAATATCTATATCTGCGACAGCGAGTTCAGTTCCGATGCCATGCAGTGGGGAGCTCCCACTGCCGTCAAATCGACCGCAGACAAATTCTACGCGATAGGCGATCCAAACGCGCCGGCGTGGCCTTCCGAACCGTCCGGTCCGGGCGCCAGCTCTTCCTCGTCATCCTCCTCGACCACTCAACCCTCGGCGACCAGTCTGCACTATCGCGTCACGCTGTACGGCACCGGCCAGCAGGCCTACATCACAGAGGTCTACGCGAACAACGACGCCAACGCCGCAAACGGCGGGATCGTTGCCGTCGTCATCTACAATCCCTATGACAACGCCATCAACATCAAAAACTGGCAATGGGCGATTGTCACCCGCGGCAGCACTCAGCTCGTCGTTAAGCCCCTGGACCCCGCCAACACCGATCTGTCTGCGGCGCCCGGGCTCGGCACGACTATCGGAGCCCATAAGTACGTCGTCTTTGCCTCCCAGGATCAAGCCTCTCTTCCGAAGAATTTGACCGTTGATCCGGGCGCAACTTTCGTCTATTTGCCGCTGCTGGCCACAGCAATGAATCAGGAGTTGATTCTGCTTCGTCCCCGGGATGTGGTCAACGGATACCTCGGCGCCAGCTCGGCCGATCCCAACAACGTCTACGACGAAGTCAAGAAAACTTCTGATTTGGTTCCGGTCGATTCCTACGATTTCGCGGGCTTGCCGCTGCCGACCGCGGACAATCCGCACAGCGCCGAGTGGCACTATATCCGCCCCAGCGATCAGGCGACGCACAACTGGTACTTTGTCTATCCGTACACCTACGACAGAAAGGTCTCCGACAATACCTCGCCGACTGCTGTCACCGCCGCGAGCGCACAGATTCCGACCTCGCGCCTCTTCGCGACATCAGTCATGCCTGGCGCGACGCTTACCCCAGCCGTTCTCGGCGCCGCCAACGCCGCGCCCGCGGACCCCAGCTTTGCCACAAAAGGATTTCCGATTCAGATCAACAACACTGATTTTGGCGGTCCCAAAGGTACGGCGAGCAGCCAGTACCCCTTCGGCCAATTCGCGCGCAATGGCGACATTCTGCAAACAACATATATCGGCGCATACCGCATCGATATCGTTTCGCTCAACGCGGACGGGACCGTCAATAACAGCGTGACGCCAAAGACAGTCGAGTACAACCCCGTGACGATGGATTCGGCGTTTGCCGACGACCAGATCGACTCGGACAATGGCGCCGAAAACGTCGGCCGGTTCTGCCCGATTCACCCCGACGATTGCACTCCCGCCGGTCTGTATGATGACTTTGCCACCAAAGCCAGCGCGACACCGAGCGCCTACCACTTTGCGACGCGTTTGTTCGACTTCCTCACCGTCGCTGGTCCGGCGGACGACTACATGCAGAACGTCGGCGCTGAAAATAGCCCGACAACCCGGCAAGCCATCGCCAACGTCAAGCCGAGCGTAGTCAACGCGTACTACAACTCATCCACGACAACCGAAGACAACGCCCCCATCGACGGGCTGATCAATATCAACACCGCCCCCTGGCGCGTTTTGGCGACACTTCCATTAGCCGCTAATCCAGCAGACAACGTCATGCTCGCCAAGGCGATCGTTCAATATCGTGACGGCAACACCGCCGCCGGGGTTGTGGGGCATGGGCCGTTCAAGAGCATTCTGGAACTCAACGGCGTCCCCAATTTCCGGACGACGCTTGCCAGCACTCCCCTGAACGGCTTCAATCCGTTTCGTCCGGGCAACCCCCTCTATACAAGCACGCCCAGTCAGAAAACCGATAGCGGCCCAATCGACGGCGACCTCGCCCCCTTCACGTTCCCGGCCGCCGACCAGGTGCCCGGCGATTTTGAGAAGGAGTTCCTCGCCTTCAACCGCATCAGCAATCTCATCACCGTGCGCTCCGACTCATTCACGACCTATGTGCTGGTGCAAGGATGGCGGAACGCCGGAACCGCCGCTCCGGAACTGGTCGTCCAGCGCCGAGCCGCGTTTATCTCCGATCGCTCTGGGAGCATCCCAACGAACAAGGTGCTCAACGTCACCAATGTCCCGGTAAATTGACAGCGATCCGAGAGGCCAAGAAACGCCACAAAATCCCAAGCCGCGATGACCAACGCGAGCCCCCGTAGCACAGCCGTCCCGGCTGTGATTTGGCCACAGCCGAGACGGCCGTGCTACGTAATTGCGTCACCCGTGTAGCTTCGAAATTGGTCAAGTTATTCGTGTGCGAGCACTTATGGTGGTCCTGAACCCCGAACCCTGAACCCCGAACCCTGAACCCTGAACCCTGAACCCTCGCTCCATGCCTACGCTGAAACAGCCTCGGCCAGACCCTCGACCTCGAGCGGTTCGGGAATATCAGGCTGGCTGGGGGAGTCGTATTCGAACAGCACCTTCAGGCGCAGGAAATGCTTCTCGTAGAGGTGCCAACTGAGGAATGCGGTCGATAGCGACGCCCCGATGCCGAAGGCGGCGAAGAGGACGATGCCTGAGAGATGTCCGTATCCAAGTGTTCGGCCATGCGGACCATCGAACAGGCGGTCGAGCGGAATGATAAAAAAGGGATGAAATACATACAGGCCATAGGCGAGTTTGCCAGTGAATCGAAGTGGCGGCAGCGTCCAGAACCGGCCGAGGAGACTGTTTTGACCCACGGCGACGGCACGCAGCAATAATGCCGCAAAGAAAATTGCCAGCACGGAATAGCCGGCGGTTTGGATGACCGGGTCGTGCTGCGACAGCCCGTGACGGGCGACCGCAAGACAGATCAAGGCAATGCCGCTCGCAACGGCGATCGGGCGCGCCCAACGGAACCAGTGCTCGGCCAAGGACCCGCGAACCAGCAGCGCGGCGAGCCCGCCGACTGCCAGCGCGTCCATCCGGCAGGGGGTGAGTATGTAAATGGATGCGGGGCTGACGTTTGCGAAGGTCAGTACAATCCGAAACGCCAGGGCCAGCACGCTGACAATGACGCAAAGCCGCAGTGCGCCGCGACGGCTGCAAAGGTAAATTGCCAGCGGCCAGAGAAGGTAGAAATGCTCTTCCACGGCCAGCGACCAGAAGTGATCGAACGCCCAGTAGTAATCAACGCCCCTGGCGGCCATGACGAAGTTGGTCAGATAGAGCCACAGGCCCGCCTGCCGGGAATAGAACTCCCTTCCAACCTCCTGCCGGACGTAGTAGTGGAGAAATGGGAAAGCGATCAGCATCGCCAGCAGAACGCCGTAATAGAGCGGAAAAATGCGCAACGACCGCCGCGCGTAGAAGTTGCGGAAGTACCGGGTTGACCGTTTGCTGTCGAGCAGAATGCCGGTGATCAGAAAGCCGGAGAGAACGAAGAACAGGTCCACCCCAATCCACAGCCCGCTCGTCAGGGAAATCCAGCCGCGCCCGATCGCGGTTGCTTGGTCAGCTCCCCCGGAAAAATGATGGAGCAGCACCAGAAGAATCGCCAGGCCGCGGACTCCATCCAGCGCGGGGATGTGCTTCGACGCCGGCTGATCGAGACTGGCGGTCTCGTGCCGGGAGTCTGCTGAGGATGGAACATCGACCTCGACCATGTCTTAGGCCACGTGCGCATGTTGGCGTCAAAGCAGTTGTCTGATATCGCGGACTCATACAGGTTTAATCCCTGCTTCAGAACCGATGTCATCGGGACAATACCGGGTTATCGGTCCAGGGGAAACCCGAAAGTACTAAAATGCCGCATTTTTTGGTGTGCGCGGAAATGGGATAACGTCGCGGATATTTGCCATCCCAGTGGCATACAGGATGGTTCGCTCGAAGCCCAATCCGAAACCGGCGTGCGGTGCGGTGCCGTACTTTCGCAGGTCGCGATACCACCAGTAGGCGTCTTTATCGAGACCCTTGAAGGCCAGTTGCTGATCGAGGACCTCCAGCCGCTCTTCGCGCTGAGACCCGCCGATGATTTCCCCGATGCCCGGCGCCAGCACGTCCATCGCGGCCACGGTTTTCCCATCGTCATTGAGACGCATGTAAAAAGCCTTGATCTCGCGCGGATAATTCATCACCACGACGGGTCGCCCGACGTATTCCTCGGTCAGGTAGCGCTCGTGCTCGCTTTGCATGTCGACGCCCCAGTGCACGGGAAACTCGAACTGCTTCCCCGACTTCTCCAGCGCCGCGACAGCGTCGGTATAGGTCATGCGCTCGAAGCTGGAATTGACGAATTTCTCCAGCCGATCGATGCACTGCTTGTCGATCCGCTCGGCGAAGAATTTCATGTCGTCCCCGCGCTCGTCGAGAACGGCTCTGAACAGATACTTGAGAAACGCCTCGGCCAGGTCCGCGTCGGCCGAGAGATCGGCAAATGCCACCTCGGGTTCGACCATCCAGAACTCTGCCAGGTGCCGCGTGGTGTTCGAGTTCTCCGCGCGGAAGGTCGGGCCAAACGTATACACCTTGCTCATCGCCATCGCGTATGTCTCGACATTGAGCTGCCCCGAAACGGTCAGCGAGGCCTGCCTGCCGAAAAAATCCTGCGTGAAGTCGACCTTGCCATCGGCGCCGCGCGGCAAATTCGCCAGATCGAGCGTCGACACCTTGAACATCTCCCCCGCTCCCTCGCAATCCGATGCCGTGATGATCGGCGTATGAATCCAGAAAAACCCGCGCTCGTGAAAGAAGCGGTGAACCGCCTGGCTGAGCGTGTTGCGCACGCGCGTGATTGCGCCGAACGTATTGGTGCGCGGCCGAAGATGCGCCACCTCGCGCAGGTATTCAAACGTGTGATGCTTGGGCGAGATCGGATACGTGTCCGGGTCGTCCACCAGGCCCACGACTTTCAGCTCGGTCGCCTGAATTTCAAGCTGCTGTCCCTTCCCTTGCGAGCGGACGAGCGGCCCCGTTGCGATCACCGAGCACCCGGCGGTGATGTGCGCTATCTCGCTCGTATAATTCGGCAGCGCCGCCGGCGCGACAACCTGAATCGGATCGAAGCAAGAGCCGTCATGGATGGTGATAAACGAAAACCCGCCTTTGGAATCCCGGCGCGTGCGCACCCAGCCTTTGACGGTAACCAGTTCCCCGATCGCGATCTTCCCGCCGAGTGCATCGGCCACTGACACATCCGACATTGCGTTGGCTCCTTCCAAAGAACAAATAGAAATTATGCGTCTGCCGGGCGAAGCCACAACCCAAAGCGATGCTTTCACTCGATTACATCGAATAAACCTCCGGGCCGCTGTCCCTCAGATACGCCGACGGCCTTAAACAGGACAAATCTACGAAGCCCCCGTTGAGGGGAGCGCCAACGCGCTGGCGGGATTTAAGCAGAGTTGCAGATCCGCCATGGTAGCGAGAGATCCAGGCGTACAACGACCGCGATTTTTGCGGGTATCATGCACAGAGCGGAAGTCAGTCTGGATCAGTAATTCAAAACAATCTGAAGGCGAAGGAGCTAACGATGAAATTCTGGACGCGCGGAAGCCTTGCTCGGGTGGCGGGCGTTGGCGGTTTGGTGTTGGCGGGAACGCTCGTATTCGCAGCGGAAAAAGCGGGACCGCAGCAGCCGTGGTCGAACTTCAAAGTCCATGACATGACCCGGCCCGCGCCGCCGGTGGTGACGCCGGGGACCGCCAGCACTCCGGAAACACCGGGCAAGGCGCCCTCCGACGCAATCGTGTTGTTCGACGGCACCAACATGGATGAGTGGCAGGCCGCAGGCGGCGGAGAGCCAACCTTCAAGCTTGTCGATGGCGTGATGCTCTCCTTCGGACCGAAGTATCTCGAAAGCAAGAAAGAGTTCGGAGATGTGCAGCTCCACGTCGAGTGGGCCGAGCCGAAAGAAGTGAAAGGCGAGAGCCAGGGTCGCGGCAACAGCGGCGTTTTCCTGATGGGCAAATTCGAGACCCAGGTTCTCGACAATTACAACAATCCCACTTATCCCGATGGCCAGTGCGGTGCGATCTACGGACAGTATCCGCCGCAGGTCAACGCGTGCCGACCTCCGGGCGAATGGCAGACCTATGACATCATTTTCCATCGCCCCATCTACGAAGACGGCAAGCTCAAAGAGCCAGCCTATGTCACCGTCATCCAAAACGGCGTCCTCGTCCAGGACCACCATCGCATCGAAGGCCCAACCGGCCATATGATCGTCGCCCATTATCCCGACAAATTCCCCGAGAAGGGGCCGATTCAGCTCCAGTTCCACGGCAACCCCGTCCGCTACCGCAATATCTGGGTCCGTCCGCTGGAAGCCCTCGAACTCCAGCAAGACACCGGGAAGGTCGCCGACGAGAAGAAGTAAGGAGGGAAAGGCACGAAGGCACGAAAGCATAAAGGCACGAAGGGTGAGGAATGGGAGAGGGGATTTCGCAGTCGCGCCAGCGCGGAGCCGAGCGACTTGTCGCCGGACACCTCAGACGGACGGCCTGGCCGTAGCTTGCCCTTCGCGGGCGCGAGAAGAAAAAGCATCGAGCCCACAGAACGACGCGCCGAGCACAACGCGACCGTCCCAAAAGTTTGCAATCTCGAACTCCCCCTCTCACTGCTTACTCTTCACCCTCTACACTTTCGAAAGTCAAAGAAGGGAAAGACTGAGGGTGAAGGAACTGATCAGCCAGACTCCCCCCATCCCTGCACTTTTCGGCCCCCGCGCTCCTATCATCCCCCATGCAGACCAGCATCTTCGGAAGCACCGGCTTCTCCGTCTCGCCGCTCGGCTTCGGCGCCGCTCCCGTCGGTTACCTCAAAACCGACCAGGAGCGCATCACCCGCATTCTTAACCTCCTGCTTGACGCCGGTGTCAATCTCATCGACACCGCCGCCAGCTATCCCGGCTCCGAGCAGGCCATCGCCAAAGCGGTGGGGCACCGGCGCAAGGAATTTGTGCTGGTCTCCAAATGCGGCGGCAAACTGCCGGATACCCCCGGCGCGGCTTGGTCCGCTGAACTGGTCACGGCCACGGTCGACCGCGCCCTACGCAATCTGCAGACGGATCATCTCGATGTGATGCTGCTGCATTCCTGCGACGAGAAGGTGCTTCGCCAGGGGGACGCGCTGGGCGCTCTTCTGGCCGCCCGCGATGCGGGGAAAATCAAGTTCGCCGGCTACTCCGGCGATAATGCCGCCGCCGCGTACGCGGCCGCGCATCCCCAGATCGCGGTGATCGAAACATCGATCAACATTGTCGACCAGGCGAATATCGATCTGGTGCTGCCCATTGCCCAAGCGCATCGGAAGGGCGTTCTCGCCAAGCGACCGATTGCCAACGCCGCGTGGAAAGACATTGAAGACCAGCGCGGTCTGTACAAGAGTTACGCCAAGACCTACCACGACCGGCTCCGGCAGATGTCACTCGACCCGGGAAAGCTCGGATTCACCGGCCCCAACGCCTGGCCCGAACTGGCCATGCGGTTCACCCTCAGTCAGCCCGGCGTTCACAGCGCCATCATCGGGACCACCAATCCCGACAACGCGTACAAGAATATCGCCATTGCGGAGCAGGGACCGCTATCGCCGGACGTCGTCGCGAAAGTCCGCGAAGCGTTCAGAAACGCCGATCCCGATGGATCGTGGACGGGACAAACCTGAGCCGCCACTTCGGGCGGAAACCAGAATTCCGAAACCCGAATGTCGAATCAAGCCCGAATGACGAATGACCGAATGAAGACCATGGACCCCATCTCCCAGAAGCTCGATCGCTTCCAATGCTCGGGGGCTGTCCGATGCGAATTCTGTTTCGTCATTCGTCATTCGGGCTTCGGGCTTGATTCTGATTTCGGGTTTCGTCATTCGGACTTATCCCTTCATCCCCCGTACCCGCCAGGGTGCTTGCTGAACCAGTTCCACGCCGAGCGGATGATCGTCTCCGGGTCTTTGTACTTCGCTTCCCAGCCGAGCAATTTCTTCGCGCGCGACGGATCGGCATAGAGTGCGATCGCATCTCCTGCCCGGCGAGGGCCAAAGCTGTGCGGCACCTTCTTTCCCGTCACTTTTTCAGCAGTCTTGAGAATCTCCTTCACGGAGAACCCGTTGCCGGTGCCCAGATTGCAGATGATCGGCTTCCCCTCTTCCAGCTTCTCCATCGCGCGGATGTGCGCGTCGGCCAGGTCGTCCACATGAATGTAGTCGCGGACGTTGGTGCCGTCGGGTGTCGGGTAGTCCGTTCCAAAGACCGTGACGCCCGGCCGAGACCCGAGCACCGCCTGCAGCACCACGGGAATCAGATGCGTTTCCGGATCGTGATCCTCACCCAGGCTCCCGTCCATCGCGCAACCGCTGGCGTTGAAGTACCGCAGCGCGGCAAACTTGAATTGCTTCCATCCCAGCGGCACGTCATGCAGGATCTGCTCCACCATCAGTTTGCTTCGGCCATAGGGTGAAACGGGGGCTTTTTTCTCATCTTCGGTGATCGGGATTTTGTCCGGGTCGCCGTAGGTCGCGCACGTGCTGCTGAAGACAAACCGCTCGACGCCGGCTTCCTGCATCCCCTGCAGCACGCTGACGGTCGTCGCCACGTTATTCTGGTAATACAGCAGCGGTTGATCCACGCTCTCCCCGACGTAGGCATATGCCGCGAAATGCATGACCGTCTCGATGCGATGATCGCGCAGCGCCTTGACCAGCACCGCCCGGTCGTTCAGATCCGCGCTGACGAAAGGCACCTGGAGAATATCCACCGCCGCCCGATGCCCCCGGCTCAGGTTGTCATAAATCACCGGCACATGCCCAGCTTCCTTGAGACGTTTCACGGTATGCGAGCCGATGTATCCCGCTCCGCCGGCAACTAACACGTTCATCGCGCGTCCTTTCGATGGATCCTCAAAAATCGACACGGGGGAGTATACGATTCGACCGATCCGGTGCCATGTCTGCAATCTCTCGCCAGAAGTTGAAGCGCGGGGTTGTCTTTCGTACACTGCCCGGCTCGACAGCTTTTGAGACACAGCCTGTCGCAGCGCACCGTTAGCTCAATTGGATAGAGCGTCGGTCTACGGAACCGAAGGTTGCAGGTTCGACTCCTGCACGGTGCATCGAATCTTGTCTTATTCGCGAGCAGCACGATTGAACGGCGGAGTGAGGATGCAGTCGCAATTGAAGGCGGCCTTGGGTGCAATCATCTTGCTGGCGTCGTTGTTTTCGGCGTCGGTCTTTGCGGATTCCACGCAGAAAAAGCTCATTCCTCTCGATATGGAGATGGTCCATCGCAACGGCGATTTTGGCTATACGGCGGAGGAGATCCAAAAGCTCTTCAGTCAGCCGCTCGAAATCGACCTGGATACGGCCGGAGAAGCGATGGACCGCCTTCAATCGCCTCCGGCGCCGTTTGTGCATCCGCGCATTCTCTTCAATCCGGACGAACTGCCCGCCATCCGCGAACGGTTGGCGCGGACCAAGCCGGGCAAGTTGCAGATGACGGCGATCCGGACCAACATCGAACGCAACCTCACCGGCCCCAAGGCGGTTTTTGGCGCGGAGTATCAACGACTGATCGACGGGGACGAGACGGTGGACGTTTTTTCCACGGCTTCGGGAGCGTCAAAGCTCAACCTCACCTATAACCTGATGTATGAGGCATTTCGTTGCCTGATCGACAAGGACGACGCAGGCGGCAAGAAAGTCGCCGCCGCGATCACGACGCTGGCGAAGATCGACCACAAGGCGATTGACGCCAACATCGAAAAGGCCCGCAAGTCGACCAAGCCGGGAGAGCAGGACAGCTCCAACGATTTCCGCGTGGTTGCCGAAGGCGCCACGCAGGAGGGAACGCTGGGGCTGATGTACGACTTTGCCTACAACTGGATGAGCGATGACCAGCGGCAGATTGTTCGCGCTGCCTGCTCGCGGGCCAGCAAGGGAATGACCAATATCGGCTGCCAGACGCTCTACGGCCAGACGACCAACAGCAGCAACTGGATCACCTGGAGCGCCCGCCTTATTTTTCCGACGCTCGCCATCGAAGGGGAGCCCGGCTACGACCGCTCCACCTACGACCGCTGCGTCTATGCCTATCGCGGTGTGGTCACGCGCGGCATCTTCGCCGGCGGCGAAGGGTACGAGGGAATGGGCAAGTTCTTCACCTTCAACGAACACCTCATCGCCATGGCTCGCCGTGGGGAGAATCTGATTGCCGCATCGCATCTGCACGACGCGTTTCACAGTTATTTCATTGCCTCGCTCAACCCCTGGGGAATGGCGGACACATTCTATGATTCTCTGGGCGGCACCAACGACCATGTCTCGCGGAATGCGGATATCCTGGCTTACAAATATCTTTTCCCAAATGATGTCGCCGTCGACTTTGTCTATCGCAACAATATCAAGCCCGACTATTCCAACTTCGCCGAGCCGGTGAACACGCGCCACCCGTTCCTGGCCACGGAAGCATTGGTGAACGCACTGTACGCCCAGGAGTACAACGAATCCGTCACGCTCGAGGAAGAGCGCAATCAGGTGGTGAAGTCGACGCCGATCACGTATTTCAGCGATGACACCTGCAACATGATCACGCGGTCGAGCTGGGATCCCAAAGCGCTCTACCTCAACTATCTCAACCGGGCGGTCAGGGGCGGCCACCAGTACAGCGATCGCGGTCACTTCTCCATCTACGCTGATGGGCGCTACTGGGGCATCTATCGAAAGCTGCGTCAGGTCGGGGATCAATATCTTCCGCGTAATCGCTCGCTGATTCTCATCGACGGCGAAGGTTCGACCCTCGCGCCCGGCAAGTGCGTTGCCTTTGAAGACCAGCCCGAGGCGTCGTTTGAGGTCTCCGATCTCAAGCCGACGTATGACTATCTGGCCAACGGGCTGATTCACGTGAAGGATCGCAGCAAGATCGTGATGCTGCCGTTCAGCGATAATTATTTCCGGCTGCATCCCGCGCCGATGCCGTGGATGGACCTGCCGCTGGATGCCGGGCCCGATTGGTACACTTCGCGCAAACCGAATCTTTGGGGCCTGGACACCGGCAATCATGTCGCGGCGAAGAATGACGAGCCGCCGCCGTCGGCGCTGTGGCATCAGGCGGAAATTCCGGTCAAGAAGGCGTTCCGCACCGCCGGCCTGGTGCGCGGCGTGCATCCCTACGTGCTGATCATCGATGACATTCAAAAGGACGAGCAGACGCGGGATTACAGTTGGGGCCTGACCATCGCTGACGACGTGGAACTGGGCAAATCCGCCCACGATGCCGATCCGGCCCACTATCGACTGGATGTCATGCTCGATGAAAGCCCCAGCACCACGGCAAAACAAATGGCCGATGACGGTGAGCTGTTCGCTCCGAATCACGATCGCCATATGCTGATACGTGTGCTCGACGGCGCAAACGTCGATCCCAAACAGCCTGCGAAGATTGAAACCATCTCCGATGACAACGGAGGAATGAAGCCGGTCACCTTCCCGAAGCTGTGCATCCACAGCAAATCAAACGACCCGCGTTTCAAGATGCTCTTCGTTCCATACACTACCGGCCAGCCCTTGCCGACCACATCCTGGAATGCGGACAAAACGGTGCTCAAGATTCAGTGGCCCGATCAGGCCGACGCGATCACCTTCTCACCCGCCGCCGGCGGTCGAACCGGGCTGGAAATTGAGCGAAACGGGCAGTCGCTCCTGCATCTCAACTGAGGAGCCGGCATGAGGTGGCTCAGCGCTTCCTTCCCGGCGCCGTGGGTTTGCTGTTGCCGGCTGTTTACCGGCGAATGCCCGTTTCAAGCAATCATCGCATCATGAGGCGCACTTCTTCCTCTCCCGCTTGCTCGTTCATTCTGCTTATGGGCATGACGCTTTTGATCGCTCGGCCGACTTGGGCGGGGGACGAGGATCACACCAAAGATGAATCACCCGGCGAACCCACTTCGCAGCCGGTCGCGACGCCAACGACAACGCAGGCGTCTGCTATCCCATCCAACCCGGCCATGGAAAGCTTCGATGAACGGAGGCAGGCGGTCCTTAACACCTTTGCTGCCGGTGGAAGCGATCACTTCATGCGGGCGGAGTGTCTCTTCGCTCTGGGGCGCACAACAGAGGGATTGGCTGAGGTGAATAAGGGACTGGATCCCCTGGTGCCGGGAAACAGGATCAATCGCTGGATGCACGGCGGCAATACCGGATTTTTTGCATGGCCGGGCATCGACTGCTACATCCGTTTCGAAAAATTCCTCGATCCGCAGACCAAAGAACGCTACCGCAAGATTTACACGGGAGGCGTATTCTACGCCCGGCTCTCCACGAGCAACCACAAGATCATGGCTGCCATGGAACGGTATCTGGCGACGCAGGTTTGGGGCCCCGACGCCTTCCATGCCGATCCGTACTTCACCACCAAAGATCCCTACATCATGCAGATGACGGCGAAGCTCAACGCCCCCGGCCAAGTCTGGGGAACTTCGTTCGCCAGGGGCGACCCCGCCGGCGAGAAATATCTGCAAAGCATCATCGCCTCCACCGTCAGAGGTGGTCCCGGCGAATTCGCGTCCCGGCCCTACGGCGCGCAAAACATCCTCCCCCTCCTCACGCTGGCCGATTGTGCCAGGGATCCCACGATGGCGGCGCAGGCGCGAATCGCCTTCGAGGTATGCCTCGTGCAGTTGGCGCCGGCATGGCAGCGCGGGAATCTGGCGACGTTCGCGCCGCGTTCGTATCCGGACACCGAGTGCCAGCAACCGTGGGGCGTGGCGACAATTCCCTGGCTCTACTTCGGCGGCGTGGCTCCGCTTCTGACACACGCCAAGGCCGCCGCCGAGCCGGCGGTGAGCAACTTCCGAATTCCCGATGTCATCGTGCACGCGGCCACCGACCGCTCCACTGCCTACTTTTATCGCGCCCTCATCGATGGCTGGGCGCTGAACCACTACGTCAACCGCTCCTACGCCCTCTTCTCCCGCTCGGCCAAAGCCGGGGGCAGACCCTTTCAGGGGCAGAGCTACCCGTGCGGCGTGATGTTTGACCAGCCGGACACGAGCAAGGGGAGCCATCTCTGGATTACTAATCCCTCGGAGGACGAGCCGAATAACATGGGCATCCACACGCACGGCGTCGATTCGTTCGAGCAGGAGATCCTCGGTCGCGACAGCCTGCTTTTCGTCTTCCAAATCGGGCCCAACGCCAGATTTCCCTATGCGCTGGGTTATGTCCCCGGCGGATATCTGGCGATGATCAACGAGAGCGAAACCACCGGCCGGATTTACCTGAACTACGGCAGCGCGCTCGTCGCCGTCACCGCGTCGCAGCCGTTCAAGTGGAACCCATCAGGCGGAATTTACGCCCCGGCATCCAAGCCGCGCCCGGGCGATTCGGAATTTCGCGTGAAATCATCGGCGTCCGCGATCGCCATCGAGACGGCACCGCCGGCAGATTTTCCCGGCGCTACTGCGGCGGAACAGTTGGCCCAGTTCCGCCAGACGCTGATCGCCAGGAGTTCGCTCAAACTGCAGGGGCAAAATCCCGCCGCGGCGATCTACTGCAACCGTCTCAACGCTACGCTTCAATGCACCTTTGACGGGCCGGACCTGATCGACGGAAAAGTGGTCGACTACAAAACTTGGCCGGTTTCGGAAAGCCCATGGACCTGGCAGAAAACTCCGGAAGGACCGCTGGTGGTCTTCGATTCGAACCTATGACTTCGTCAATTGGAAGATAGACGTCTCTTCTCGCGTCACCAAGGTTGCGAATTAATTCGCGATGAGATCGGCCGGCAGAATCAGGCGGCCGGACAAACGTGCTCAAAGTAGTCGTGCGTTAAATTAATAGCACCAGCCGGGCAGATTTGGGATCGCTCTCAAGGCTGAAGCAACAACGCCGGCATTGAGACGAGCGCCTGCCGGACTGGTATGCACGGTATCGGCGGTGTTGCAGAAAAGCGATGAGACTCGCTCCGGCCCCAGGGCGTTGTATTGCGAGGCGATCAATGCGCCCGCGTTGATAAACGGGGTCTGCCCTGAACTGGCAACCTGTGCGCTCCAGTTGCCGTGGGGACCCTGGTCGGGGTGAAGGCTACCGTCGTTCCATAGGTTCTTCGCGGTGGGAGAAAGAAGGATAGGATGGCCGCCTTTTCTTCGTACGTCGGCGAGCATCTGACGCAAGTACCAGCCGAAGGTATTCACCGTTTCGAATTCTCCACCGGAGACGGCCACTTCACGGGTCTCGTCACCGATCCCAGGCAACACGCCGCGGCAACGGCCCTGGTCCAGGTGGTCGGCGTCATTGTGGCCGAACTGGATCAGCACGATGTCACCACGATGCATTTCATCCAAAGTGTCGCGCCAAAGGCCTTCGCGGATGAACGAGCGGGTGCTTCGGCCGGCGCGGGCGCGATTCAGCACGTTGATCTTGCCGCTTTCGAAGAACGTGCGCAACGGGTCTCCCCAGCCGAGTTGATTTATTTCATTACTGGCCGCGGTCGAGTCGCCGATGATGAAAATCGAACTCAGAGAGGGGTCGGGCGAAGGGGGCAGTTGGCGGGGCAAGGAGGGGCGCTCGATGACGCAAAGGTTTCCATCTCTGCCGATGCCGAAAATGATTTCGCATCGGTCGGGTTGACGGCGTGCAAACTTGATTGAGATCAGAGCCGTGTAACGGTGGGGCAACTGAGGAGTCCAGAACATCGGCGTGCCGATTCGTAGATTCAACTGAATGGGGATGGCGTTGGCCTCGGCATGCGTACGGACTGAATCGGTCGTCGATGCGTTCCGCGAGCATCGTTCGACAAGGTTCAAGACGGGTGCCTGACGGCTACAGTCGACATCTTCATTGCCGTGCAGGAAGGTACATGCCTTGGCGAGTGGCGATTGAGGAATTGTATTGTCATAGCCGAGTTCAAAAATCCCGCAACTGACTTCCACGGGGCCTGCACCGCTCGAGGAAACGCGCAGGCGGACGTCGGCAAACATCTCATTGATGAGCGCCGGCGAGATCTCTAATTGCTGAGCTTCCATGAGCGGCTTGCGTTTCGGGAACGGTGGGCAAATGAAATACGCGATTGCGCGGGGCGGAGGCATGTTGCATTGGTCCGCATCTTCCTTCGCTATCGCCGGTATGGCGCTTGCGGACCGGCGTCGTGGATGATTCCTTCGATTTCCGGATTCTGGGCGCCTTGGTTATCCGCCGCGGTCAAATAATTGTCTTTCCATGTCATCTCCTTTTCTTTGCACTGGTTGAAATTGAGAATCTTCGGAACATTTCGGACGACGTTTCGCTCGACATGGATGTCGCGGCTGCCTTCGTCGAAGTAGAACCCACACGAGGGGCCGCCGGCAATCTTTACGCGGTGGATGTCATGCACGTAGTTTGCCAGGTAGACGGTGCCGGTTTCGATCCCGAGCGAGTAGATTCCCGCGGCATCCACCACATCGCGCATCACGTCGTGAACATCGTTTGCCTCAATCAGATTATCGCGGGTGTAATTGGGTTCACGGCCCCAGGTCCAGCCGAGATGAATCCCGGCGTAGCCGACATCGGAAATCTCATTGTGCGAAATCTTGTTAGCGTACGATTGGCCGACCATGATCCCTACCGCCGACGGATGAACCATGCTGATATGGCGTATGGTATTATTCTCGACGAGGTTGTCGTGCGGCGCATCGGCCTTGTCCAACCCGTTTATGGTGCGGCTGGGATACCGGATTAAAATCCCGCCTCCGCCGGCATCGTGGATGTAGCAGCCGGTGACGCGGTCGTTGCTCGACCCCACGAAAATGCCGATTCCATACGCTCCGAGGTGCTTCAATTCGCAATGCTCCAGACGCACCATCGGGCGCTGTTCATTTCGATCGCCTGGCCGCACAGCGGCGCTCCCTGGGCATCGGAATATCCGGGTTGGAACTTCCTGGGGAAGCTTGGATCCACATTCAGCATCGGCGCCGGCCAGTCCGGGGCGATGTCGTAAATGCCCATCGGGTAGCTCGCGTCGCTGAAGGTCATTCCGCGCAGCGTGATGTAGTCGACATATTTGCGGGCACGATAGTCCCCCCGGAACGCAACGAGGGTGTCGAGGACAGGTGCGATGATCTGCATCGAATGAGGGTCTTCGCCATCCCGGGCAAGATACGACAGCACGCCGGTCTTTCGATCCAACTGCCATTCGCCCGGCTGAGTCAGACCTTCCCGGACGTTCTCAATCCGATACGGGCAATGAGGCGTGAAGCTGCCGACGGGATAGCGGCACGGCGAATTGAAAAGCACATCGTGTTTTGCTTCGTCGACTCGTCGGACAGTCTGCCAGGAGCATTCCCAACTGTGGAACGTAATGAATTCCGCGTCGTCAATGTCCTCCCATGCCTGGATATCGCCGGGCGCGAAGTTGAAGCCGCAGTATGCGTCGGGATGTATCGGGCGCAGCTTCTTGATCCCCGCGAAATCCCGCAGCCTGATCAGAGGGGCGTATTCCGATAGCGATCCCTGCGTATAGAGGAAGCCCTTGTCGGGAATGCGGGCGCGTTGGAGCCGCTGATCGTTGCCGAAAAGCTGGCGGAAATACCACTTCCCCGCCTTCACCTCCGGCAGCTCAACAGTCCAGAGGTTGTCCCTGGCCTTTGTCCATCCGTGGATGGGCCTTCCTCCGCTGAGCACGACGTTCGCATTCTCATCGGCTGTGTACACGATCGGTGCCGGTGCGGATCCGGAGTCCTGGGGCTCAAAAACCAGAGGGCCTTGCAAATAATAGATCCCCGCATGCAGCACCACCTTCACGCCGCCGGCCGGCAGCCCATGGAGGCGCTTCATTTCACGAATCATGTCGCGAGCCCGTTCAAGATGCGCAAGAGGCGCACCGGCAGTGCCGGCATTGAGGTCGTTGCCATCGGGCGCAACGTACAGCTCGACCGCCAGTGCCTGATGTGCAAAGGCGAAGACGAATAATGCGAGGAATGTCGCTCTTAACGAAGAGATATCTCGCATGCCCCGCTCACGAGGTTTGAAATCGATTGGGCATCAGACGTGGGAATCATCCGCGTGCGGAGCGCTGGCATGTTCCACGATTTGTGGAGCGATCATCAGGCGACGCTGCGGCTCGCTTGGATGACCAAGACGCCAGAGAAGCATTTCGGCGCCGACGCGGGCAATTTCTTCGGCGCGAATATCGATATTGGGAAGACTGGGATCCAATGCGGCCAGGCGGGCGGGGTCATAGCTGCAGCCGATCCAACCAATATCTTTTCCGGGTTGTACCCCGTGTGCCACGAGCGCGCGATAGACGGGGATCAAGTCAGGGTCGGGTACCGGGAGGAAAAGCCCGTCCGGTCGCGGCTGGAGGTCCAGCGTTCGCGCCACCGCCTCTTCAGGGGTAAGCCCGAGAATCATTTCGACACTGACGCCGCTGCGTCGCGCCTCCTGTGCGAATGCGTCAGCGCGCGGGCTGTAACAGGGATGGTTGGGGTCCGGATTGATAACGGCCAAATGCCGATGACCGTGGCCGATTAAATATCGGGCTGCCGAGCGCCCGATGGCGGTGGAATCTTCAAATACCTGATCGCCCACCGCCGGAACATCTGGCAGTTCCAGCAGCCAGACCCGGGGAATGTTCGCGAGTTTGGGAACCAGCGATGTGACATCCACGGAGCCGCGCACGATCACGCCGTCCACCTGTTTGCGAGCGATGCATAAGGGCACCTCGCCGTCCGCCTGCAGGATCGTTGCCAGCATGTTCAGGTGACGGGGAATCAATATCTCAGTCACGCCGTGCATCAGACGGCCCGACAGGGCGGTTTGCATCGCCTGGTGCCGATGATCGGGAAACAGGACCGCAATATTTCCATGTTGCACGCCGCTGCGGGCAACATCCTTTCGCGGCCTTCCGCGATAGCGCTGATTGGGCGGGGGGGGTGTATAGCCGATTCGCTCCATTGCCTTGCGAACGGCCTCGACGGATCCCGGTGAAACCTGCGGATTTTTGTTAATGACGCGGGACACCGTCGCAATGGAGACACCCGCCGCCTTGGATACCTCGAGGATTGACATAGGGCACAGGCTCTAAAGTTGTCGGAGCGAGGTCAATTGTAGCCACGGCACGGTATCATAACGAGCGGAAAGATGGAAAAATAGACCTTAGACTCGCTCCGGTTTCCCGGACTGTTCGGAGCGGCTCATCGCGGCAATGATGCGAATTCCCTGGACAATATGTTCGGAGGGGTCAGTTTTGGGCGTCGGCTCGCGTCGCACGGTCTTGCAGAACAGGTCCCACTGGTATGAAAAGTGTCCGCCGCATTGCTCGGGCGAAAACCCCTTGGCCTCGGCCACGATCGGCTTCCCATCGTCCCCGGCCGCTGCGGTGAGCGCCAGATCGATTCGATTACGCGATGCGCGCACCCCGGCGTTGCGGAACACCGCTCCCCGCTCGAAATTGACCACCAGCCGGTCAGCATACGGATGGGCGTTATCGACAGCAAAAGATGCAAAGATGCTTGCCAGCGAACCGTCCCTGAATCGGATGGTGAGCATCGCCTGATCGGGAGTCGGACGGCCGGTAAAGATGCGAGAGTGCATCACATGCACTTCCTCTGGATCTTTGAAAAAGTAGAGCAGATCGTTAATCGCATAGATTCCGAGCCGGAAAATGGGTGCCGCCGGGCAGAGGGCCGGGTCGTCGTACCACGAGCCGTCAGGGGTTTCGCGATAGCTGCACCAGGTCTGCCAGGTTGCGGCGACCGGTCTTCCGAGCCGGTATTCACTCTGCCAATCGACGATTTGCCGGATATCGACAGGCATCGTGGGGGCCGGCGAATTTAAATGCACCGCGAGGTTCAGCCGGCGTGCTTCTTCCAGCACGTCCCTGCACGCGTCAGGATCAAGTTCGAACGGCTTGGTGGTCATCACATGTTTCCCCGCCCGGATGATTTTCCGCACAACTTCCGCGCACCGGCAGGACCGGTAAAGAGCCCAACGGCGTCCAACTCAGCGTTTGCGAGCATCACGTCGAGGCTGCTGTAGCCCGGGCAGTTGAACGTCTCTTCTCCAACGCGGAGCCGTTGCGCGCTGGTGTCGCAGACGGCGCGAACTTCCAACGGCAGATTCCCCAGTTCCTTCTTGACGAGCCGGGACATGTATTTCAGGCCGAAACCCAGTCCCACAATGCCGATGCGCACCTTCTCCGTCCGCGGCTCTCCTGGCAGTTGGGGAAGGGATTCGATGGACCCGGCGGTTAGCAAGTCATTGGAATGCATCATCATTTTATCCGCCAATCCGCACTACCGACCAGAGCACGCCGAGCACGATGAGCACCAGTGCCCAGCAGCCGAGGAACCCTGCGACGTCGATCGCCGACCATTTGGTAAATTCCCAGTTGGTTCGGGGAAAAAGCTTTTGATGATCGAAGCGGTCCGGCCGGGCGAAACTCTTGGCCAATTGCTTCTCATCTTCCGTCAGGCTCGGCTCCACGGGGGTTTTCAACTTGGCGTAGAAGCGGTTGATTCTTAACTGAGCCTGTTCATCCGTCTCATCCCTGCGATAGAGCAACGAGATGTTACCCTGCAGCACGATTTTGGCGTACGCATCAGGCTCCGGCGATCCGTGATCGCGAGCAACTTCATCGCTCGATACATTCACCCAAGGTGTTTCCGAGGCCGCCGCCACCAGCGCCCACGCGCGATTTTGTGTTTTGGCGCCAACGGCGCGTGTCCGCGCCGGCAACAGGTATGTGAGACTCATCAGCAGGACAAAGGGACCGATGGAGTCGAACAGCCACCGGCATGTGTTTAATCCCGCAGCTCCGAAATGCTCCAGGGGGACGCCCAGCTTGTAGAGAATATAGTTCTCCAGATGGAATCGGCCCGAACCTTCGAGCGGGGAGGAAAAGTCGGTTGGAACAGAGCGGGCGATGGATTCGAAGAACAGTGGCACAGGCGCGATGGAATGCGCCTTGGTGATTGAGTCGCCTGCCGCCGGCGCCAGGCCCATCGCCACGTCCTGCTCCGTGGCCGCAACGTGGACCAGAACGCTGCGCTGCGGGGTTTGCAGCGTGAGGGAAGGGAGTCGTCGGAAGGCCGGAAACTGCGGGAGCCCCCAGGGCAGGAATACGAGCAGCACCATCCAAATGCCCCAGCCCCATCCGACTGCCGGCGCCGTGATGCGCCGCCAGAAGAGCATGAGCAATCCGACGACGCCGAAGAAGGCGTTGATCGAGACGATCACCGTGAAGAGCTGAATGATGCCGGTGAAGAACATCGCCGCCAGGATTCCCGTTCCCAGCGCCGCAACGATGGAAATCTTCCCTACGCGGAGATAGTGTTTTTCTGATCTTCCGGGGAACGCCGGCTCGTATAAGTTTCGGGCAAACATCGCACCGAAGGTCACGGCGAAAAAGCCGAGCGACGGCATGTGCCCCAGCAGAATGCCGGAGATCATCAATCCTAGCAATCCCGGGCCCAGCAACGAATGAGCGAGCAAGCCCCAGGTGTGATCCGGGTCGGAAACTCCTCTGGGAAGCAGCGCGACGGCCAGCAGTCCGCAGAACATCCAGGCGACCATGACGAAGCGTTTGCCAAACGCCCCGCCAAGCACGCCGATGCGCAGCGATTTTTCATCGCGTGCCGGCCCGCATGTTTGCGGAGTTCCAATGGTCACAAATCCCATCAGCACATAAGCGAAGATCGAGTACCAGGCGTAGTCGCTGACCGAAGTCGCGCCAAACACTTCGAACATGTACTGCGGAACGCGATGGTGCAACCCGGCAAAACCGCCGACCTTCGCCAGTCCGACGGGGATCATGATAAAGGAAAAGATGATGATCAAGATCCCCTGCACGGCGTCGGTGTAGGCAGCCGCCTGGATGCCGCCGAGCACGATATAGCTCATGACGACCAACGTATAAGCAATATAGAAAGGAAGGGGCTTGAGGTAGGAAATGGAGCCGGCAAGTTCGCCGCGTGCATTCATGTTGCTCAGGACATTAAACTGGGGCTGATCGGAGGCTGGAAGGAGACCGGCGGCAAATTGCGTTTTGAGGTGCTCATATTGACGGAAATTTTCCACCGATTGCCGTTCCGCTTGGGAATACGCCGTCTCCGGCTTGATAAACATCGCCGATGCTACCTTGAACGAGACGATATCCCCCAGAGCGACGTTGAGCACGACGGTCACGATCCCCCACCAGGCCCACGCCGTCGCCAGCCGTTTGGAATTGAAGCGTTCGATAAATTGATCGGACCCGGTGATGAGGCGGGTTCGCCGCCACCAAACGTAGCTGAACCAGTAGAATGGCGTGTTGAACAGCGGCTGAAACGGAATCCAAAGCCCTGCGGCGCCCTGACGGTAGACTTCGGTCGCCACGGTCGGAGCGCCGTTGGCATCGGTCATCGTACCGAAGTTGTAGAAGAACTGGAGGACGCTCCCCATCTTCCGGCCGCCGACGTAAAAGTCATTTTCGTGCTTCACCGTGCGTGAAACACTGATGCCGATCCAGAGAATCGCGACCAGTGACGCGAGGATGATCGCCAGATCGAGAATATGCAGGCCAAAGAGATGCATCTTCTTATGTGCTTTTTACTGCAAGAGTTATATCAGTTGAATAAAGCGTCTAAAAAACTCGAAACTCGTAGTTTTGACCAGACTCTTGACTGGGTGTAAATTCTGAGCGTAATTTACATACAATGTCGCCCAAACGCAACGAAAATCGCGAAGAGCCTCAATGCGTGCCGACTGCGGGGTCGCATGACGTAAGTGATTTAATTGCAAGCTGTTAAGTCAATAAATCTGTGCAGAAAACTCTCGGGATCATTCAGTTCATGACAATCAGTGATATTCAAACGTCAGCTATGTCGAGTGAGCGGCGCACCCACGCCGTGCAGTCCGCCATTGATGCGTGTTCTGAGTCGGGCGGCGGGACTGTTTCCATCCCCGCGGGTCGGTATCGGATCGGGACAATCTATCTGCGCAGCAACGTCAATTTGCACCTGGAGAGCGGCGCGGTGCTGGAAGGGAGTTCGCATCTGGAAGACTATCCCGCAGCCATTGACGGCTTTACAGATGCCGTCGGCCAGCGGCGCAGCAGGTGTCTCATCGCGGCGGTCAATGCCGAGCGCGTCAGTATCAGCGGGCGCGGCACGATCGATGGGCGGGGCGGAACATTTCCGCGCGATCAGGATGATCGGCCCTTTCTCCTGAGGTTCATCGGCTGCCGCGATGTTTCGGTGACGGATGTGACATTGCGCGATTCGGCCGCGTGGGTCAGCCACTACATGGAATGCGATGGAGTGCATGTGCGCGGCGTCACCATCCGCAGCCGGGTCAATGGGAACAATGACGGGATCGACATCGACGCCTGCCGGAATGTGCGGATCAGCGATTGCGACATCGACACTGGCGACGACGCAATCTGTCTCAAAAGCACAACCGGCGGAGCCTGCCGCAATGTGATCGTGAGCCACTGCCTGTTGAAAAGCGATTGGGCCGCATTGAAATTGGGAACAGAATCCGTTGGCGATTTTCAAAACATCATTCTGACGGACTGCATCATCTACGACACCCACGGCGGGGGGCTTAAACTCATCACCACCGATGGCGGGCGCATGGAAGATGTGTCGGTCTCCAATTTGATCATGCACCGTGTCTCCGGTCCGATCTTCATCCGGCTCGGAAATCGACTGCGCTCGTATCGTGGCGCGCCGCCCAAAAGCGTGGGGAGTATTCGGAACATGACGCTCCGCGGCATCCGCGCCCAGGTGTGGGAAGAAGGATTTCCGCTCTGGGGCAAGACCCGGCGGGCGGGCATCTGCATCACCGGCGTGCCGGAACAACCGATCGATGGACTTAGCATAGAGGACGTGCATCTGACCTATCCCGGCGGCGGCACGCCTGAGGAAGCGAACGGGTTGGAGGTGCCGGAATTGGGAGACCATTACCCGGAGTTCACCATCTTTACGCCTTTGCCGGCGTACGGCTTCTATGTTCGCCATACGCGGAACCTCAATTTTCGGCACATTCGGCTGGAGGCCGTCGGTAACGAGGCCCGGCCTTCTCTGGCAATGGACGACGTTTCGAATGTCACGGTATCCGATTGGGAAGCCTATGTTCCGCCGGACGGAGTCCGTGCCCGACTGCGAAACGTGCGCGCGATTGCTCTCCCGTGGCACAACGAAGCGCGGCCGACCGATACGCAAAGCGATCGATGGGAGCAGTGGTAGAGCGCCGACTCGCAGCCGATGCAAAACCGTATCCTGGGCCGCGCCGATGAGACGATTGATGCGGGAATTCCGAAGGTATGCGATTGGCATTTGGCTGACGGTCGCCGCGGCAACGCTGTTCTTTTTGCCGCGCATCGCTGACGCCGCAAGTGATCGCGACCTGTTCGTTTCCCCAACTGGCAGCGACGTCAATAACGGTACTCAGGCGCAACCTCTGGCTACGCTTCAAGCGGCACGGGACACGATTCGAAAATGGAAGTCGGTCGGAAGCGTCGCCGGGGGCGTTACCGTCTGGCTGGAGCCGGGCGTTTACGAGCTGACCGCGCCATTCGAGCTCTCGGCCCAGGATTCCGGTGCGGCAGGCTCTCCCGTCATGTACCGTCCCATGCCTGGCCAGATCGCGCGACTGCTTGGCGCCCGCCGCCTCAAAGCAGCGGACTTTCTACCGGTGATGGACGCGCAGACGTTGAGACGCATCGCCCCTCCAGCTCGCGGGAGGATCGTAGAGCTGGACCTGAAAAAGCTGGGCGTCCGGCACTCCCACGCATTCCCCGACCTTTTCACCGACGCCGGCGGGATTGTCGATCTGTTCTTCGCCGGCCAGCGGATGAATCTTTCCCGCTATCCCAACGAAGGTTTCATGACCATGCAGCGGGTGGTGAAAAACGGGGGGCCGGGAAAGCATGACGGCGGAGTCTTCCAATACCGCGAGGGCGACGCCAGCCATTTTCAAAACTGGAAGAATGACCTGGATCGCGGCGTATGGCTGAAAGGGTATTGGCGCGTTGTATGGCAGAATGAAGCGCTTCGTCTCAAGGCAATCGATACTCAAAGCCGCACCGCGACATTCATCAGCGCCTGTTCCGGGCGGCATCGGAAATAAATATCACCGCCCGGAGGGAAACGGGCAGGAGGAATACTGGCTGCTCAACCTGCTCGAGGAAGTCGATGAGCCAGGCGAATGGTGCGTCGATTTCCAGGACCAGAAGTTGTACTTCTATCCGCCGGCGCCGCTCACCAGCGGCGAGATTCTTCTGGCCGATTCCGACGGGCCGATCATTCAACTGTCCAACGCGTCGCACGTGGTTCTTCGCGGACTCACCCTCGAAGGGTCTCTCAACGAGGGAATCACGGTCAAGGGAGGCGACGACAATCTCATCGCTGGTTGCACCGTTCATAATGTGGACAAGTACGGCATCGTCCTGAACGGCGGGACGCGCCACCTGGTGCAGAGTTGCGATCTGTATGACCTAGGCGCCGGCGGCGTCTGGCTCGGCGGGGGCGATGAGCTCAGAACGCCGCGCGTCCCCGCCGGCCACCAAGTCATCAACAACCACATTTATCGCTTCTCGGAAATTGAGCGGGTGTACACCCCCGGCGTCAATTGCGGATTCACCGGCGGCGGTGGAGGCGGGCATCATCCTGCCGTCGGAATGCTCGTCGCCCACAACCTGATCCACGACACGCCGCACGGCGCGGTTCTGTTCGGCAGTTGGGACAGCATCTTCGAGTACAACGAAACCTTCCGCTACTGCACGGTTTCCAATGATCTTGGGGCATTCTATTGTTACGACACGTATCAACTCGATGGGAATCAAACCATCCGCTACAACCTGATGCACGACACCGATGACGGCGACGGCATCTATTTCGACCACGATCACCGCGACATGCACATCTATGGCAATATCGCCGCGCTCAAAAGCATCCCCAACCGCCGCGGCACCGGCTTTCTCTACAAGATCGGATCGCAGGCGAAGAACCCGCAGAGCATTGAGTGCTACAACAACATCGCAATCAATTGCAACGTTGGCTTTCAGTTCGTCAGCGCCCAGACCGGCCGGGGAAAGATCGAAAACAACGTTTCGGTCGAGTGCAAAACTCCCTGGATCTGGAAAGCCGTGCGGGATGGGAAAGAGGTCGCGGCACCGGCTTACGGAGCGGGCAAGAACATCGTTTACGACCGCGATCCAGGCTTTGTGGACATGGGCAAACTTGATTTCCGTCTGAACCCGCAGAACAAAATTCAGCAGGATCTTCCGGGCTTTGTGCCCATCCCGGTGGAAAAGATTGGTCTCTACCTCGACGAGTATCGCACGAAGCTGCCGACGGATGAGGAGATCGACCGATTTGGAACGCGAACGACGCGATCGCCGCAGGGTTATGAGGTCGAGGATCGAAAGTAGGTGTGTTGGGTGCGATCACTTTCATTACGTGAAGCAGTGCAAACACCGGCGCGACAGGCCGGGCGTGCCCGAAAATCTGGGAGGCGATGTCCTGCCTCCTCCCCTCGTACTCGGGGGGAGGAACGAGGTGGTGGGCCGGAACGGAGAATGCGATGTTTTGCAGATCCCGCGGCAGTCGACGAGCCCCCACCGCAACCCTCCCCCGGAGTACCAGGGGAGGGGGAAAATGCCGATCGCTGCGGGTTTCCAATGCCGGAAGGATGGGGACGTCCCACAGGCCTGTCGCGCGACAACGAACCTGACCCCCTCTCCCAGGTACTCCGGGAGAGGGGGCCCCCCTACTGGTGTAGTAGAGTTATGCGGATGGAGGGATGTTTTGATCCCGGGTAGTCGACGACCTTCACGAACTCCCCGGATACCAGGGGAGGGGAAAATCTTGATCGCTGCGGGTTTCCAATGCCGGAAGGATGGGGACGTCCCACAGGCCTGTCGCGCGAACGAACCTGACCCTCTCCTGCTCTCCCAGGTACTCCGGGAGAGGGGGCAGATCGCGCCGACACATTTGACTGAGGAATAATTCACTCATGAACCCGCAACCAACCGTCTCGACATCGGGCGACACTGGCGACTTCCGGCGCCGCGCCCGCGAGCTTGTCGCGAAGATGTCGCTGGAAGAAAAAATCGCGCAGCTCATTCACAATGCGCCGGCAATTCCGCGCATTGGACTGCCGGAATACAACTGGTGGAACGAATGCCTGCACGGCGTGGCCCGCGCCGGCAAGGCGACGGTCTTTCCGCAAGCCATCGGCATGGCCGCGACGTTTGACGCGCCGCTGATTCATCGCACTGCCGAGGCAATTTCCGATGAGGCCCGGGCCAAGCACCATGCGGCACTCGCGCAGGACTATCACGGCCAATATTTCGGGCTCACGTACTGGACGCCCAACATCAATATCTTTCGCGATCCCCGCTGGGGACGCGGGCAGGAAACGTACGGGGAAGATCCCTATCTCACCAGCCGTATCGGAGTCGCGTTTGTGCAGGGTCTGCAGGGAGATCATCCGAAATATCTGAAGCTGGTTGCCACGCCAAAACATTACGCGGTACACAGCGGCCCCGAGCCGGAACGGCATTCGTTCAACGCGATTGTCAGTCAGCGCGATCTGCGCGAAACCTATCTCCCTGCGTTCAAGGCTTGCGTGATCGAGGGAAAGGCCGCCTCCATCATGGGCGCTTATAACCGCGTCAACGGCGAGCCCTGTTGCGGGAGTCCGACGCTTTTGCAGAACATTCTCCGCGATGAATGGGGATTCGATGGATTTGTGGTCTCCGATTGCGGCGGGATCTGCGATTTTCATCTCGCTCACAAGGTGACCAGCACCGCCGCCGAATCTGCGGCGATGGCCGTGAAGAACGGCTGCGAGCTGAACTGCGGCGTTACCTACCCGCATCTGCGCGCCGCGGTGCGGGCGGGGTTGATCAGCGAGGAAGTGATCGACCTCGCGGCCGAGAGACTGATGACCGCGCGCATGCGTCTTGGCATGTTCGACCCGCCCGGGCAGGTGCCGTACGCATCAATTCCGCCCGAGGTGGTGAACTGCACGGCCCACCGCGAGCTGGCGCTGAAAGTGGCGCGGGAATCAATCGTGCTGTTGAAAAATGACAAGCAGTTGCTGCCGCTGCCCAAGAATCTCAAGTCAATCGCCGTCGTCGGCCCGACGGCGTATTCGCTGGATGTATTACATGGCAATTACACCGGCTTTGCGCCGCAGATGACGACAATCCTCCAGGGAATTCTCGACGCCGTGCCGATCGGCACGCAGGTGAGCGTTGCCCGCGGCTGCGATGTGTCCGGCAACGCGCCGGTGAACAAGATGGAGATCGATTGGACCGTCGCAGACTCCGATGTCATCATCGCCTGCCTCGGCTACACGCCCGCGCTGGAAGGGGAGGAAGCCGAAGCCATGGGAGAGGCCCAGGCGGCGGGTGGCGGCGACCGCATGCACATCGGGCTTCCCGGCCGGCAGCTCGAGCTGCTGCAGAAACTCCACGCCACCGGCAAACCCGTCGTCCTCGTTCTCACCGGCGGCAGCCCAATCGAGCTGAATTGGGCCGCGGCCAATATCCCGTCGGTTCTCATGTGCTGGTATCCCGGAGAGCTTGGCGGCCGCGCCGTCGCCGACGTGCTGTTTGGAGATTACAACCCCGCCGGGCGGCTGCCCGTCACATTCGTTCGCTCGCTCGATCAGGTCCCCGCATTCGACGATTACAACGTGACCGGCCGAACCTATCGATTCATGAAGGAGACGCCGCTCTATCGCTTCGGATATGGGCTGAGCTTTACAAACTTCAGGTATTCAAATCCGCGCTTGACCGCCGCGCGGATTTTGCCGGATCAGTCGGTTGAGGTGGGCGTCGATGTCACCAACATCGGCCGATTGGGCGGCGACGAAGTGGTCCAACTGTATGTGAGCGATGAGGAATCGTCCGTGCCAACCCCGCGGCTGCAGCTGCAAGGATTCGCCCGCGTTCATCTGGCTGCGGGCGAAACGCGGCGAGTGACCTTTACCCTTCAGCCGGATCAACTGGCGGCTTACGACGACAATGGGAAGCCGTTCGTCGAGCCGGGAAAGTTCATCCTCTCCATCGGCGGCGGACAACCTGACGACCCCGCGAGCGGCGCGGTGAAGATTGAGTTGCTCGTGCAGAAGCCATAGTCGATCAGTGGGTGAAAAAGCCGCCAATCAGTTGTCGCGCCAGCTTTTGTGCAGCGGGGTTGTGCATGATTGCCTGGGGGTTGCTCAAAATTTCTTTCAGAGGCAATGTCCCGCTGTACTGAAGCGGGACGCGCACAGTCCCCAGCAGCGGACTTCCCGTGTTGAACGAAAGGCCGCCATCGAGCGAGTAGGGAACATTCCCGCCGCTTTTCACGATGCTCTGTTCGGCGGCGAGCAGATTTTCGTACGTCATCGATACCGGCAGCGTCACGCCTCTTGAGCCGTTCGCCGGGAGTGAGCCCTCGAACTTCGGATTTCCGCTGACGACATTGGTCCCCCCGAGCCCGACCTTGTAGTCGGCGTCCCCCAGCGGAAGTTCGATCGCATTTGGATTCTTCACGTCCACGCCGAAATTCAGGGTGAAGCCGTCGGCGTTGACATCCCGAACGGCCATTCCCGTGACCGCCGCGGTCGGCTTCTGCACGTTAAGAACTGAACAGCCGACGGCGGACATGCAGACGAGGAACAAGCCACAGATTCTCAGCACAAAACCTCCTTCACAACAACTCGAGCGTCATTTCGTCGTCAGCCGAAACAAATCCTGCCCGGAGATAGATCGGGGCCGACGCTGGAAGCGTATGGAGGCTCACGCGAGCGCATCCGTATTCGCGAGCCGCCTTGAGCAATTCTAGCAGCAATGTTGAGGCAATCCCCCGGCCGCGCCAACCGGGCAAAGTGTACATATTCATCACGTGCGCGCTGATCCCTTCCAGATTCCTCGCAGATGGAGGATGCCGATGGATCACCAGCCCGCTGGTGGCAATCACTCGGTCCTCGGCGACGCTCAACATCGCGATGAATTTGCCGGAGGGAATCGTCGATGTGAAATACCGCTCGAGAGCGTCAAGCAACGCTGGTTCGTTGGGATCGGATCCCGTGATCTCAGCCAGAAAAGCAGCGCGCAACTCGATCATCGCTGAGATATCCGCTGCTGTGGCCCGCCGATGGATGATGCCGTCCATCCCTGCCATTCTACCAAGCAAACCATCGGAAGCCGGAGCACGCCGAGACCGCAAAGACCTGCCTCAATCCGGAGCACCGGGAACGGGGCAGGAGTTCGCCGCCGTCAGTTTTGCCTCGGTTGGCGTGCGGCCGGCGCTGGCCCTGGCGCATCGTCCTTCAGTGGCTCGATTGGCTGATTGACGTTGAGCAGGACTGTCTGCCTTCCGCCCTCTTCGCGCGCAATGGAGAGATCGGTCTTGCCAGAGCGGCCGGGTGCGAACGTGATGGTGTCTTTCGCATCTCCAAGCGCCACGTTGAGCATCGTATGCTGGCTGTCCGCCCATGCGGTTCGCGGAACCGCCTCGCCCTGCCGATATGGGCAGAGCAATATCTTGAAATCCGGCGAAACCGCATCGGCGGGAATGACCAGCCGTCGCACCGCGCCGTCTTTTGTCTTGGGATCCGTCGAAACGTCGGCGATGGTCGGATCGGCATCTTTCTGGTCGTTGCGGTTCAGGACACGCACCAGAAGCACCGGCTGCCCGGCAGGGATTGCATCGGAGGCTGCCTTCGCGGGAAGCGGCTCTTTCGCCGGCGGCTGATTTTGATCGGGATTGGATCCGCTCAAGAGAATGTCCATCTCGCGCTCGCCGGTTTTCTTCATGCTTATGATCTGGATGTCCGGCTCCAGCGTCAGATTCCAGTCATAATGGGCCGGGCTGTCGTCGCGCTGGTAATCGTCCACCACCAGCGCGTAGGGGTGCGGCCCGCGGATGATGCCGGCGGTGCGAAATGCGCGTCGCACCGGATAATTAGGCTGCCGCACCACTGGCGAGATGGCGCCGGCCGGGAGAATCCAGTCCGGGCGCTGGAAAAACGGCACATTCAGATACGCGTACGGAAGCTTGAGATAGGCGAAATCGTTGGTGGTGTGCGTTTCAGGTTGCCATCCGGGCGGAATCTCGACGCGGTTGGCGGTCACATCGGCAACGGTGTAGTAACCATGCCGCTTGTTCAGCACTCTCCAATTCCAGTCCCAGCAATACTTGGCGTCGCCCACCGCGAAGGTCGCCATCGGAGAATCCTGAAAATCGACCATCCTCCCGGGAACCGAAACTTCCTGCGGCTTGCCGTCAATGACGATGACGCTGTTCTTGAAATTCTCGAAAGCCCGCGAGCCTTCAATTGGCGACCACACCCGACCGGCGCCGGTCAGCATGATGGAATTGCGATCGGCGTAGGGATGACCGCCGTTGGCCTGGCGGACGTGCAAGTTGAGCATCAGCGCGTCTTTGCTGTCCCATCCGCTGCGGGTCATCATCAGTGAACGTTCGCCGCAGAAGAACGTGTTGCCCAGATCGAGTTTGGCGGGGTTGTTGTTGGACGCGTCATAGTCGCTGGCGAAGATCGCGAAAAACAGCAGCCCGTTGTAATACCCATCGCAGCGGTCAGGCACATTGTGGTAGTCCTCTCCGACGGTGCAGCGATAGACCCAGTCGATGGTCTTGTCCTGGGGGAACATGTACTTGAGCCCGACCAGATCGCAGGGGGTGAATCCTCCCGCCTTGGTGCGCGAACCGCCGAGCAGGTCATACTTCACGAATCCATCGAGCGTTGGAATGATGCTCTGCGGCAAAAACTTGTCGGCATATGCACGCAAATATGGATGCCCGCATAAATTCTCAAAGCCATATCGTTTGGTGCGCATCGCGAACGGGATGATGCCGTCCATGCCAAGCTGGTTTTTGGCTTCGCCCTCGTAGGTGGCTCCTGATTGAAACCATCCATAGGTGAGCAGGTCGCGCCAGCCGCGGTACATGCCGCGGACTTTGAGGTCGTTGAAACCAGGTTCATCTTCGATGCTGAGCACTTCGATCAGCCAGTAGGAGAACGTCGCCCAGTTGCTGCGTGACGCGGTGGCCTCGTTGAATGTGCCGTAGTTGTCGTGATGCCAGGAACCCAGCGCCAGCTCATCGTGAATGGCTTTATGCTGCTCGGGCGTGAGCCATTGGTTGATCAGGTCGTAGACGTATGCGAGCTGGAATGCACCGACGGGTTGATCGGGAGGTTCGCCTGCGCGCTTCACTTTCGGATCGGCTGCGCGCTTCGCCTGATCGATCTTCATGGACGTGACGACGGCCTTGGCCAAATCCTTCGCACCATTCTGATCGTTCTCAATCAGGCAGCGAAATGCTTCAAGAGCAAAAACGTTCCAGTAGAAGCCGACTTCCTGTGTCATGTCGCCGGCGATCAGCTTCTGGTATCGCTCGCGGGCGGCCTGATTGTGGTTGTAGCCGTGCGAACCGTTCACCCCGAGTCTGAACAGCGGCACCCTCCCGTGGAGTCCGCCGAAGGATCCTTTCCACACATCGGGTTGCGCGTACTGGGCCTTGTCGTCGTAGTTGCCCTTCATCATCTCCGTCCAGCAGAGAATGTTTTTCCAAACGGCCTGGCCGCATTGGGTTTCCTTGAGCCGTCGGCGGATGTCCGGCAGATCGTCGGGCGTGAAGAAGATGCGAGGATGCACTCCTGGCGCAGGAATCTGGTGCAGCGGACGGACGCCGGTGACATCAAACTCGATCTTTCGCGATCCGAAGTCATTCGCCTTCAGGTCACCCCAGGGAATTTCAACGGGATGCCCTTTGTCGTCGTTGTAGGAGGAGTAGGAAGCCGCCGTCTTATCGGCGAACGGAGATTGCTCGCTGGCGAACGACGATGTTGCGGCAAGCAGCAACGCGGCCGCAAAGGATATTTGAAATCGCATATGGTCTTTAAACTCCTATTTGTTCTCGTTCTCTCATACAACAAGCGGTCTCGGTGCTCCGGAAGAGGGGCAATGACCAACTTCCATTCCATCACGGCAAGGCCGTCGGTTCCTTGCCCTCTCGCTGGATCGAAAGATTCGTCCGGCCGTCACTGGTGGTGAAGGTCATCTCGTCCTTCTGCTGGCTGGTGGTGAGAATCAGGTGCGTGTTGCTCTGGTCCCAGGCTGTGGTCGGCAGCGGATCGCCGGCATGCAATGGGAAGAGGAGAATCTTGAAGTTGGGCGCGAGGCAACGGCTTGGAATCACCAGCCGTTTGTCCAGACCAAACGAGCGGCCGTCGGGCGACGTCGTGTCTTTCTTTTCAAATGCTTCCAGGCGAACCGAGGGCTTCGCCTGATACGCTGTTCCCGGGTCGGCGTCGGTCATTTGCAGGATGCGGACGAGCAGTTCACGGTCGCCCTTTCTCGGCTTGGCGACGCCATCGGGGCCGCGGCACCGTGGCATCGCAGAGGATGATGTCATTGTCTTTGATACTTGCCATCTCGGTGTCGGGACCAGTCTGCATCAGCCATTCGTAGAGATGCTCGCGATCGTCCTTTTGAATGTCATCGACAACGACGAGATACGGGTCCCCTTCGCGCACGAATGCCAGCGATCGAAATGCGCGTTGTACCGGATTGTGCGGCAGGCGCACCGGCCAGGAATCCTCGTCCCACATGCGCGGATCGCCCTGCTCAAATCCCTTGAAATGGGCCACGACCGACGGCCGGGGGTCGCGCTCCAGTGGGACGCCGGCGTACTGTTTGCGAAACGCCTCGGCCTGCGGAAGATACGATTCCCACCTGGGAAATTTGAAGCGAATGAACGTCGCCGGATCTTCCGTTGTGATTTCCTTGGGCCACCACCAGTCGTAGGCGTCTTTCGCATCGCATCCGGCCACCAGCGCCCAACCAGTGTCTTTCAGTCCGAGCCATTTGCCCGGCCCGCCCCAAAAGCCCTGGCCTAGTCCATCGATCAGCACGCAGTCGTGATGGCGCGATTCGATGGATCGAAAGCTCTCCCGCGCCCAGTCGCGGCCGAGCGCGGTGAAGGTGAAATTTCCCCGGTCGGCGTGCTCATGGCTGGAACCGACCGAGTCGGTGCGGCACTCAAACTCCAACGCCGCCGCGTCCGGCGACCATCCGCTGCGGGCAATCAGCGAACTGCGGATCGGATCAAACCACGTCAGCGGCGCACTCAGCTTCGCGCCGTTTTCGTAATTGATCGGCTGACCGCTGGCATCCTTGTCTGGATCGGACGCCCAGATCATCGCCTCTACCTGGTGGATCTTCGTCTTGAGTTGCTCGACGCCTTCGGCATGCAGCGCGTTTTGCCAGAGGTAGTCGACTTTGGGATCGCCAGGATAAAAATACTTCCACATTGCCATCGTCCAGACCGCGGGGCCGGTGACACCGCCGTCCCCATGGCTTTGCCACAATTTGCCATACGGCTCCATCGTCTGGAGATACCAGTCGATCATGGCGCGATGATGGCTCTGCACCAGCAGGTTGTCCCCGCGCCGTGCGGCGGCCACCATGAATGGCGCTCCCCAGACAAAACCAAATTGCGTATACCCCACCGCCTCGGTCGAGGCGCCACTGGGGGAAATGGCGTAGGTGCAATAGTCGCGGGCGATTTGAACGCCCATCTTGTACACGCGCGGGTCGTAGCCCTCTTCTCCTTCAATGGCCAGCGAGAGCAACGGCTCACCCATCCCCACCATGATCCAGTTCCAGTTGCGCCAATGGTGGGGGAGTCGCGCGCCCATCCAGACATGGCCGGCGATGATCGTGGCAATGAGATGCCGGGCAGCGGCGCGATCTTCATCGCTCATGAAGTTGTAGGCAAAGTCGTAGGCGTAGCCGAGAAGGTGATATCCGACCAGTTCGCGAACACCCTGATCGGACGACCAATCGCCCGTGGTCGGACCGGTCACCTTTACGCGCCAGACATCATCCCCCAGCGGTTGGCTCAAGGCATTCTCGACCGCGGGCTGGATCATTCGGCAGAACGTCGCCAGCGCCTTGCCGGCGCGTTTTCCCTTCTCGGCATCTTCGCTCACCAGCGCGTCGAAGGACTCCATTTCCAGACAGGATCCGATGAACGGCTGGTAGTGACCGACGGGTTCCGGCATTCCATGATGCTCGTTAAGGAGTCGCTGCGCGCCACCGGCATCCCCCGCGGCGAGCTTCGCGTACAGGTCGCTTCCCCAGAAGTTCGGATTGCGAACGGCTGCGTCCATTCGGCTGCGGAGATTGGAGAGAAGCGTGCGGCCGGTTTCCGTTTCCTTCAGACGCTTCCGCAAGTCGGGCAGATCGTCGGGGCCGATGAGAATGCGCGGATGGACGCCTGGCGGTGGAACTTTCGTCAGCCGATCTTTAACAAAGCCGGTGTAGTCATCATGCGCCTCAACCGCCGGCGATGGCGGAAACGGGTATTTCCCGTTCAGCACATCGTCCGCGCTCGGCTCGCCGGGGAGGCAGCGCAGCGGTGCGTCGCGGGCGGAGGCCAGCAAGGGCGCGGTGCACATCAACGTGAGGAATGCGAGAGCAAGCTTCGTCATGAATGATCTTCCGTAAGGAGGCACTCTTAAAATTTCCGGCGACTCACCCCCTCTCCCGGTAATCCGGGAGAGGGAGCAATCCGTCGCGGCGGTGTAAGTTGAACATTCATTTCCCCGGTGAAGCGGCTTTCACAATGTGAAACGTCTGCGTCACAAAATCCGAACTCGCGATCTTCGGAGCCATCGAGCGGCCCCACTGATAAGCCGTCACTTTCACCTCGATGGGAAAGCGCGCCCTGGCGGGAATCGGCATCAGGCGAATCGCGTCGCCTTCAATCACCGCCGGCCCATACGAAACGTAGTAATCGACCTTCAGCCCCGAATCGGAACTGGCATGCAGAGCCACCGATGTGGTTCCCGCGGGAACATCCGCAATCGGCGCGAATGTGAGCTTCTGCTTCGTCCCCTCATGGTTGCCGCCGGGAAGATCGAATGATGCGACCGCCACCGTCTCGCGGTACTCCGCGTCACCAGGATGAATCGCCCCAAGCAGCACATGAAGCGTGCGGCCATTCACCCCTTCGCGATCGAAACGGACGCGGAATTGGTTGGGCCCGGTCTGCTCAGTCGCCCCGGCCCAACCGAGCACCTGGAACTGGATTGGACCGCTCGTGGAGTGCCCAAGCTTTGTGCCGGCATCGGCAAAGGGCTGCGGGACCTGGTCACGAAACGTTGCATCGGCGGTGAACGAAATGCCATCTGCCAGCGGACGAAATTCATACGACTGCAGCGCCCAACCGTTCCACCAGGGCGAGATTTTGCCGTCCTGCGTGAAGGCCAGCAGTTGTTCCTTCTTGCCTCGATCACGGTCGTAAAGCGTCTGCCATGCCTGCGCCATCTCCTCGTCGAAGTGCCAGAACGCCTGCTGCGGATTTCCCTTGTACTCCCTGACCGGCGCCGGCGGGTTCACCTCGGCCGGATCGCTCAGCCAGCCGCTGTCGAATGGAACCGTCTTGAGCGTCGTGAAATCGGAATCGCCCAGTCGAGCGGCCATTGCCTTGTGGATGTACAGAGCCACAAAACGGGACATGTCGGGAAACCAGTTCAAATGTCCATGGCTGCGATCTTCCATCCCGGTGATCAGCGCCTGCGGAACCGCCGCCTTGGCGTCGGCAAAGCGTTTCATCTGCACCCCCCACCAGGCGTCCCGCACTTTCCCGGGCGGCATCACTTCCTCGAACTGCCCGGTCACGAAAAGGATCGGCACGCCGACCAGCCCGGATGTGTTCCCGTCCTTCGCCACTCCCGGCAAGGCGCCTTTGATGACGATATTCGCCAGCGTTCGCTCCGGTTTCTGGCGGGCCATCGCCTGACAGAACTGGCTGTTTCCCGAGTGGCCAATCGTGATCCAGGGGACGGTTCGAAGTTCGTCGTATCCCGATTTCACCGCCAGTTGATCGAGCACCGACTGCACGAACTCGAGCAGTCGCGGCGTTTCCATGATCGGGCTCTTCCAGCCCGCCTGGAAATAGACCAGAGCGAGATCGTCCTTCTCCGCTTCCGCGCGGATGATGGGATCGTCGCAGATCCGCCGCTCGATAATGTTCGCGGGGGCGAGCAACACCGCCCGGATGTGCTGTGACTTGGGAGGCACCCACAAAAATGCATCGGTCTTGTTCCAGACGAGAGGATCGTTGGCCGGCTTGGGAATTTCGATCCCCCATTGATATTCCGAATTCCAAAAAGCCTGGGCGCTGCCGCACAGGCAGCAAAACAGCGCCACCATGGACCAAAGGAATATAGGGGTCTTGCCCCCTCTCCCGGTACTCCGGGAGAGGGTTGGGGTGAGGGTGATTCGGAATGTCGACAGTCGTTCGTATCCGAAATCACCCTCACCCCTGCCCTCTCCCGGAGTACCGGGAGAGGGGGAAAGAGCGCGCTGTCATGCCGGTAGGATACGAGGGTCGCGCGGGGCGATTGAATTCCTGCCGATTCGTTCATGGCTTCTCGATTGAAAAAGTTTGCTCCACCGGCGTCGCGGTCTGCACCAGCGGCGGGATCGGCCGACCCCATTGATAGGCCACCACCGTCACCTTGATCGGAAACTTGCTGCGCGGAGGGATGGGCGTAAGGCGGAGGTTCTCACCGTCTACTTCGACCGGGCCGCAACGAACCAGATAGTTAACCGGAAGTTTTGAGTCTGACGTAGCCCCCAGGTGGATCATTGACTCGGTGCACTTGACCGATCCGATCTGCGGAAAGCTGATTGTCTGTTTTGCCCCCGCGGCGTTCTTCTCAGGAAAAGAAATCTGGCACGGCTGCTCGGCGTATTTATAGATGGCGTCCCCCTCCTGGTAGGCCATCACCTGCATATTGCAGCAGCCCTGCGAGAGACCGAAGTGGTCGAAGCGGATCCGAAACGTATCCGGTCCGGTCTGCTCGCCGCCGCCTCCCCAGCCGCCGATGAGGCGAAATTTGATGGGTCCGGGGGCGTGTCCGAGCAGTTGGCCCGCGCCGGCGACGCCCTGCGGCGTCTCAGTTAAAAAGTCTGCCGCGAGCTTTACGGTCATCCCGTCGTCGATCGGCTCGAACTTCAGCTCATCAATCCACTTTGCGGGGACCGGCTTTCCGTCCTGCACAAACGTGACGCGCTGATCCTTCGTTCCGCCATAGGAGTTGGGGAAATTCTCGATTGCCTGCGCCATCTCCTCATCCATGTGCCAGAAGCCGAGCGATGGATCGTGCTTGAACTGGGAGTAAGGAGCGGGGGGGTAGTGGCTGGGAGACATCATTTCGACATCCGTCAGCCATCCAGAATCCATCGGCAGCGTTTTCAGGGCGCGGGCTGCGTTGGGTTGGTCTCGTTCCCCGGAGCGTCGGCAGGAATGCGATAGCGGGCAGCCTTCTCGATGAACTTCGCCGTGACCTGTGCGAGTGGAGTGTCCCAATTAAAGTGGGTGCAGCCCGGCTGAACCACCTCGCACGCCTGGGCGTCGTAGCAGCCGCGCATGTTGAGGATTCCGCCGCGGAGCCAGCGCCAGTGCTTGTCGAGCGGTTCGCTGGGATTACCCCAACTCTCGTATTCCCCGCTGATGCACAGCGCGGGGAATCCAGCCGGTGTTGCCTTGGGATCCCAGGGGGGCGGGAGAATCACCGCTGAATGCAGCCCGATCAGACCGAGAATACGTTGCGGCCAGCAGTAGGCGACGTTCCAGGCGAAGATGGCGCCGCCGGAATGGCCGAGGGTTAGCAGCGGTGCGGTGGAGATTTCGGAATAGCTGGACTCGCCAGCGAGTCGGTCGAGAATGCGTTGGAGAATCTGATCTGCTGTTTCGCCGTTGGATATGTCGGAGTGATTTGCATCGGGTGGCGATGCTCCGCTTTTCTTGTCAGCAATTTGGACGTCGATCTTCTGATCCGCTGCCAGCTCGCGGATTTTCTCAATGGCTTTTGCCCGCGGCAGATCGCGGTGGTAATGAAATTCACCAAAGGGGCTGCGATACAAAATGATGATCGCGAGGTTTTCACGCGCGCATGCGTCGCGGATGATCGGATCATCGCAGACGCGCTTTTCAAGAATCACCTGGCTGGCAAGGAGAATTCCGCGCACATGCTGGCACTGCGGGGGAATCCAAAGAAATGCGCGGCTATCGCGCGGGCCGGTGGGGACGGAGAATTGATACTCGGCGGCGGATGAGCGCGCTGCAATCAGCATCATCATGGCGATCGCAATCTTCGCCAATAAAGTCGCATGATGCCGGCGCGCTTTGCCCCTCTCCTGGTACTCCGGGAGAGGGTTGGGGTGAGGGTGATTTGGAGCGTTGAAAGTTGTTCGATTCGCCGGGGTTTCCTGTTTCCGAATTTCGACAATCGTTCGATATTCAAAATCACCCTCACCCCAACCCTCTCCCGGCGTACCGGGAGAGGGGGGAAGAACCACTCGAATATCGTTGGGTATCTGCATCGTCATTCCGCTCCCGCGATATCGGGAGAGGGGGGAAGAACGTCTCGAGGGTCGTTCCTCATCTGCATTCTCATCTCGCTCCGCGGGTTTTCCGCCAGCTCATTTCGAGGTCAGCACGCTCTGACCTCCGCGGCTCACGCTGATTCCGGACGGCCCTTTGGCGTCAGATGCAAAATTCAGCTCGTCGTTCTGATCAGACCATGCAAGCGTCGCTTTGCTTGCGCCCGCATCGCACGACAGACTGGGAAGCACTTCGCCGGCTCTGAACGGAATCAGAAGCACCTTAAAGTGGACGTCGGCTCCCGAGTGGTTGATGGCCAGCCGGGCGTAGAGTTGTTCAGCGCCCTTCTTGTCCGGCGGGCCGGTTTCTGTGGTGACCTCGATCGGCAGATGACCGCCAGCATCGGCGCCGGCGCCCAGCGCACAAACCAGCAGCAACGGCTCGCCATTTTGGGGAACGATCGGCGGCTCGCCCGCGCGGATCATTCCGTTCGATTTCGGATCCTGCTCGCGGAAGGCCAGCGCGATCTGGCCTGCGGGAAGTCCGTCGACCTTCGCCTGCCAGACCCCGCCATTGAGCATGGCAACCCACTGGTACAGATGCGTTGCGTCGTCCTTCTTCAGGTCGTCAATCACCACGCCGTAGGGATGATTGCCGCGGACGAGTCCCACTCTGCGATAGACATACTGCATCGGATTCCACGGTGCGCGGCTGGTGGCCATGTAATTGGAGTAGTTGTAGTTGGCCCACCAGAAGCGCATCTTGTAATGCGCCGTCCCGGCAAACATCTCGAGGATGCGCGGGGACGGCTCCATCTCCCATCCCATCGAGCTGGAATTGGGCGGCCAGACCGGCGCCGGCTGGGTCTGCCAGCGATAACTGTAGGAGTCGGTCAGATCCGCGCTGCCGAATGCTCCATTAGCACTTGAGTTGGCGCCGAGGTAGGTCGCGGCGGCCTGGTAGGCGTTTCCTCCCGGCATCACTTCTGGCTCGGAATGACCGTCCACCTGCACCAGGTTGTAGTATTTCCCCTCGTAATTCCCGCTGAACTGCGTTTGCGTGAACCAGTCCACACCCAGCGCGGAGAAGTGAAACATGCCGGCATCGGAATGATGATGGCCGGCGCCAATGTAATGATCGGGCCGCACCATCATGTTGATCCACGTCGCATTGGGAGTCTGGTCGCTGTAGCTGGAGAAGACGCCATGGATAGGGTCGTTGAAGTCGAGCGGCAGCTTCAGATCGGCACGTGTTGTGGGCTGGATGTCGGTGTCGTAGAGCATGCCATGGACGAAGCCGGGATAGGTCGGGCTCGGCAGGCGAAGCCGTAGGATGCTGGCCACCTTCGCCCGGTACTCGTCGGGTGAGAAGTCAAAGAGCGACCACTCGCGCATCGTCTCCTGGTCCATGCCCTCTTCCACAAACATTTTGGCGCGGCCGAGCAGGTAGTCCGCGTTGCGCTCGTCGGGAAAGAAGGCCTTGTATTCATCGATCATCTGCGGCGAGAAGTATTGGCGGCTGTAGGGAACGTATTGCGTGCCGCTGTTGACCGTCACGCGGCCGCTGGGGGAGGTCATCTCGATCTGGCCCTCCAGCAACTTCCGCCAGTGGGGATGACCGAAAAGGTTTTCACCGCGACGGGCGAGCGTGATCATGGAGAGGGTCTGAAACTGCAGGCTTCCTGGTGTCTTCCCGTTGCTCTCGTAGATCACGCCGTTTTCGTCGATTCCCCAATCACAGAACGCCCGGACAGTGGCGCAGTCGGACTCGTACGCCTCGCGGTCGAATCCCTCCAGACCTTCGATCGCCGTCACAGCGAGAAACGGCGGCAGATCCCAGGCGACCCAATTCACATCGCGGAAACGGATCGATCCGTCCTGACCATACGGGCGTTTGCCGTAGGTCGCCTTCACGATGACGCGGCGCATGACGTCCTTCTCTTCCGGCGTCATCCACTTGCCGCCAAAGTCGAGAGAAAGGCCCAGATTCATGTGCGAAATGACGTTTTGCACCGTACGCCAGTGTGTGACGGCGCCGTTGCCCGCCATGGTGATTGTCTCGCCATTGGGGCGTACATAAACCCCTCCAAACTCCGTGTCGCTGATCTGGTTGACCTCGTCGAGGATCGGCTCGCGCAACTTGTAAAAGCTTGCGATTGCGGCGGCCGCCTGACGTCCATGCACGTCGTCATTGGTCAGAAGGCAATACAGCGCCATCGCCGTCAGGCATTCAGGGTTGTATTGGATGTGTGTATTGAAAATGCCAGGCTTTTGGCCCTTGAACAAATTGGAAATGGCGGTGGGGGAGATATTCGGCGGAGAGTCAAACTCCAGCCCCGCGACGTCCCCGCTGGCAAGCTTCTGGAAAATCACTCCGTCGCTGGTCTTGGGATTCCACCAGCTTTTCTCGAAGAGATACTTCATCTCAATGAGCGCCATCTGGCCGGTGCGACTGCTCTTGATTCGCTCCGCCAGCATCGGCACGTCCTCGGGGCTGAAGAGAACACGTGGATAGACCCCCGGCGGCGGAACTTTGGAGCCGAGTAATTTGTAATTGAATCCCGTGAAGTCGTATGACGACTGCGGCGCCGTCGGCCACTTCGTCTCCGGCCCGTTGAGAATCTTGAGCTGTTCGGCGGTGACCTTCACATGGTCGGTCCACTTCCCCTGCCTGATGAGAGTGGGAATGTATCTGGTGGCGATGTCCGGATCCGCAAACTTCTCGGGCGTGTCGAAAAGCGTGACCATCGAATCGAGCAGGGGCGGCGAAAGCTTCTCGAGCGTTGGCGGATCGCTGCCGATCAGGACAAACCCGCGCGCATGCTGATACGTCTTGATCCGCAATGCCCTGGCGTAGGCGATCAAGTCGACGTAAGGCCGGCCGTCGACGTCAATCGTCGCAACACCCCGGGGCAGGAGGACGGCAGGTCGCAACAGCGTGTAGATCCACCGGTCGGCAAGGTAGGAAGGAGCAGGGCCCGCCTTGACGTCTGCCAACTCCACCAGCGAGACCGCGCTCTGCGGAACGAAAACAGTTCCATCCTTCGCCAGCGCCTCGTCATGCCAGTTCTTCTCGTCGAGGCGAACCTCCAGGCCGTTGACATAGGCATATCGACTGCCGGGGAAAACCACCAGGCAATTGCGAATATTTTCCAATGCTCTGGCGCGGGCAGTGCGCGTGTAGGGGAGCCCCTGATCCTGCGGCGGTGTTGCCGGAAGCGGTACTTCCTCAGCCCCATGCAGGGCGATCGGAAAAGCACCCGCCGTGTACACGCCAGCGATGACAGCCGCTTTACAGAGTAAGTTTCTTATTTTCATCGTATGCCTCGCTATACCGCTGCATCATCACCTTGTTGATTGCCGTCATCACCTTGTTGATTGCGTCGCAGCGGGAGTTGCTTCGTTCGCTTTGACGGGCTTTTGCTTGATGACCCAGGCAGGCGGTTCGGAAACCTCGAGGGTGGGATCGCCGGCGAGGTAGCCGAGGCTGGCCAGGAAGATGTCCGCCGATCGGATGGCGCCGACGACAACTTTCTCCGGGGCGGTATACCTGGGAACGATGAACGCGTGACGGCAACCTTCCAACAAAATCAGTTCACAATGATTGCCAGCTGCTTTCATCGCAGCGTCGAACTGACGCGATTGGTTGGGCGACACCACATGATCGTCCAAGCCATGCATCACCAGCGCCGGTGGATCGTGCGGCCGCACCGAGAAGAGCGGTGAGAGTTGACGCGCCAGGTCCGACTGTTGCGGCGTAGGCTGTGTCGCCGCCGGAGCCGGATGTTTCGCCAAAGCCGCTCCACCGATGATGGTTTTGATGAATCCGTCCTGGTTGAAATCAAAAATGGCGTTGCAGAGGACCATCGCGTTTGGCTTGGCGCTGATGGACAGGTCGTCGGCGGGATCATCGAATCCGTCGATGGTGCCGAGCGCTGCCGCCAGGTGCCCTCCGGCTGAATCCCCGAGCACGGCAATGCGATCCGGGTCGACCCCAAGCTCGGCCGCATGCGAGCGGATGTAGCGAATAGCCGATTTGCAGTCGGCCAGGCAGTCCGCGACGACCGGACCATCCGCCTTGACCAGCCGGTATTCGATGCTGAACCCGACCGCGCCGCGCGAGGCGAAGTAGCGTGCATGAGGGAAGAACGTATCAGCCGTTCCCGAAGTCCAGCCGCCGCCGTGAATGCACACGACAGCCGATCGATGATCAGCGGGCTTCCAGTCGGGCGGTGTGAAGAAGTAGAGCTTGAGTTCAACGGCGGCGATCGTTTTATAGGCCCTCGGCCGCGGAGGCGTTGATGAGCCGAACAGACTTCGCATCTCAACTCCGGACGCGGCCGAAGAGATGAAGGTCGCTAATGCGAAAGTGGCCGCCGCCGTAAAGCGATATTTGATTGTCCACATTGTTGTTTCGATTCGGTGGCACTCGACATAGCGGATCGGGAACGCGTTGGCCGCGCGGCAGTCGCCCAAGAACAAACGCGTTTCGAAATTACAAACCTGATCAATCACGCCGGCTACTCCGCAACCAGCAGCGCACGCCCTAGTTCGGATCGACCTTTTCAAGCCCGTCGCCCGTGCCGTCCGGACAAGTTAGTTTGGTGATTTCCGCATAGAGTGCGCTACTTGCAGGGGTGTTCTTTACCCAGTTGCTTTCGCCAGGCTTCTTCACCGCGCAGCCAAGAATGAGTTCCAAGCCGCGGACGTCGGTTCCGGACTGACCGTCCGCAATGGCCTTTTCGATTTTTTCTTTGTCAGCCGCGCTGTAGCTCTGCAAATAAGCGATGAATTGTCCGCCGTGGGCGCACTTGAAGATTTGGGCTTGATAGGCGGTTGCACCGTCGTAGTCGAATGGAGGGATGTGCGAGGCATCGTCGACGAACCAGGTCTTCCCGTCGTCGGTTGAATAGAATGCCTTCCCCAATTTAGTGATTCCTCTGGGATCACCCGGGAGAGATCGCCAGCAGATTATTGCAGCGATGATTATAACGACAACGATCCCGGCAATCGCGTACTCTGACTTCTGGTTCAAGATTTCGCGGATTCCCATACGGCTCTGCGAGGATTGCTATTTGTTGAGCTTTTCTAAAACGGCGCGCCGGGGTACCACTGTGCGCTCCAACGGCTGGGAGGTGGAGAACTGCTGTTGTAGAAATTGATGAGCAGATCGCCAGCTTCGCTGGCGTCGTTGGCGACTGGTCCAACCGTAGGACTTGCGCCACTGTTGATGCGGTAAGTCGCATCATACAGCAGATAACTTGTGGAGACGGTTTCCGCGTGTCCATCAAAGAACGCGATCGACGCCGACCTTCCGTAATGGCTGCTCGCAGAGACGTTTCTGATATCCGAATAGTCCGTGGCGCCCTTGGCGCTCGTGGTGAAGCTGCCGTTATCATTGCAGCTCTGCTCACCGCCGCCCCGTACGAAATCGGTCATCATGATCGTGTACGGGCCCACCTGCGTGATCTTCATGGTGTTCATTGAATCCTGGAATGAATTCGACGCAAGCGGATAGTCGTATACCGCTCCAAATGGGTGGTCATAGGTCCTCAACTTTGAGGCGTTGCCGGCACCCTGCATCCCATTGACTTGATAACCGAGTCGCGCCTGGTATTTGGCCACCCCTAACGTGATCGTGCCCGGGCTAGTCGTCTCGTAATACTGGCGGACAGGGCACTCGAATACCTTCACATTGAAGTTGGTGTACGGAAGCACAAGAGGACACCACCCCCATCTCCATGTCGATGTAACGGCGTGGTTAGGAAAAGCGGCAGTCCACCTCGGCAGATAGAACTTATTGTCGTTGGCATACATTTGAATTGCCGAACTCAGCTCACGAACGTTTGATAGGCAGCTGATTTGGCCGGCGGCGATCCGCGCCTTACTGAGTGCCGGAAGCAAAATCGATATGAGAATTGCGATGATGCCGATCACCACCAGAAGCTCTACAAGCGTAAAACCGGCATTGCGATGCGGAACACGTCGTTTTAATGTTCGCTCGGTCAAGTGTCTCGTGTCCGTATTCAATTGGTTGATTCCCAACAGGAAGTGGACAAAGTTCGTCTCTCTTCGCCGTTCAGCATTTTAGCATCGTAGCGTCTTTCAAAACAAGCATTATTTTCTGACAATCTTTCGAAATTCCAGCATTTCCTCATGATGCGGACAAATCTGGTCAATCGTTGGGATTCACTCGCGCCAAACCGTCGGCCGAGCCGTCGGGACAAATTGGAGAGACCGCCTGCATGTATTGCGGTCCGGTCTGCGGGGTAAGGCTAATCCAAGCCGAGGAGCCCGGCTTTTTCACCATCGGCGGATTCCTGGCTTCGATGTCGAGAATCTCGGCGGTGGGGCGGTTGTCGGCGATGGCTTTGTCCAGACGAGATTTGACGTTGGAAGGGTAGCTTTGCAGAGTTGCCACAAAAGCTGAGCTGTGCCTGCACTCGAAGACTTCCGCTTCGTAAGCAAGCTTGCCGTCGTGATCGAATGGAGGAATATTGGATGCTGGCGCTCGAAACCAGGTGCTGCCGTCGTCCACAGAGTAGAACGCTTGTCCCAGGCCTTGGATTTTCCGAGGCCCCTGATCCATGAACTTCCATGCAGTGTAAAATCCTGCCAGCATGATGACAACCACGCCTGCAATCGCATAACCCGGGTATTTGTTTAGAACGTCGCGCAAAGCCGTCGATGCTCCAGGTAGGTGCAATGTTGCCAAAGCGGACCGGCCGGCAAAACCTTAGCTTCGCAAGGACTGCTAAGGCGCAAACTCGGCGCCCCAATAGCCCCCAAATCCCTTGCCCCCAAAACCGGTGTTATTATAAGGTATATTTAAGTCTCCATTGGCTTGTACCGCGCTGTGTCCGTAGTTCACGTCGGAGAGTAAATAGCTGGTTTGCACCGTTTCGCAGTGGCCGTCAAAGAATGCAATTGAGACCGACTTGCCGTTATGGCTGCTGACAGGGATTCCAGTGACTTCCCCATATCCATAACCGTTTGTGTTTGAGTCAACCTTATCATTGCCAAAAATCTTGATGCTTGTCTCGTCGAGCCATCCATCAAGAAGCATAATGCAGCGTGGAGAAACGTTGCTGATCTGCATTGTGTTTTCTGAATCATTAAAGCCCCCATTGGCAGGTACATAGACATCGTAAACTTCGCCGAATGGGTGATCGTACGCCCGGCATTTATTCGCATTGCCTCCACCGGTGATTCCGTTGACCTGATAAGAAAGCCTGGCCAGATAGACCGCATTCCCCACGATGGAGGAGGACATCTGTCCCACGTTATTGCTGGTGAATTGCCTCAAGGGGCATTCGAAGAGGCTCGTACTTTTGTTCGTGTAGGGAAAGATGAGGCCGGTCCAATTGTATTTCCATTTTGGAGCGGAAATCGTCGTGTAACTCGTATTGTACCATGTGATGCTGAATCGGGGCAAATACCCTCGATTGTCCGCAGCGTACATATTGATCACCTGTGACAGTTGCCGGACATTCGACAGGCACTTGAGTTGGCCTGCGGCGAAGCGGGCGGCGCTCAGCGCGGGCAATAGCAGTGCGATCAGCGTGGCGATGATGCCGATCACAACCAGCAGTTCAACGAGCGTAAATGCTTTGAGCCTCGAAATGCGATTTCGTTTCCGGGCAGCAGGCCAGCAATTGGATGTGCGTTTCGGGAGGCTCATCGGATTTCATTCCTCGTAACAGACCGAGACGCGTCACTCTCGTGACGCCAAAAAAAAAAGCCATTCCACATATTCGGATTCCGTCGGGATCACTCATTTGGATCCACCTTCTCCAGTCCGTCGGCCGATCCGTCCGGACAGACCGGCCTTGCGATTGCGCGATATCGCGCTTCGTTCTTCTCGGTCATTTTTACCCACTCACGGTCTCCGGGCTTCTTCACGAGAGGAGGAGCGTCCGCTTCCATCCCGCGCACTGCACTGCTGTCCTGTCCGTCGGCGATGGTGCGCTCAATTTTTGCCTTGTCCTCCGCGCTGAAAGCTTCCAGATTGACGACAAAAGCCGAACCGTGCGAACAACGATAGACCTCAACGCGATAAGCTGTCGTGCCATTGTCGTCGAAGGGCGCGATGTTCGAGGCTGGGGCCGTGAACCACGTTTTGCCATCATCCGTTGAAAAAAAAGCCTTACCCAGCCCAGCGATTGCCCTGGGAGGATGATCGATCGCTCGCCAGCAAAAATAAGCTGCGACTGTCAGCAGGATGACAATACCAGCGGCTGCCAGCGCGGGCTTTTCGTTTAGCCTCTCGCGAACGCCCATTGTGGGATCCTTCTGAATCTGCACAGCTGACCGTCTAGTCGTTCCCTCTGGCAGTCCAGTATCCCTGGGGCTGATTTGTGTTATTGTAGTTGATAAGCACATCTCCGGCTCCGGAGTTATTATTGCCGACAACGCCAACAGACGGCGTGTTGGCTGTATCAACCCTGTAATGTGAGTCGTACATCATATACTGAATGCTGACAGTCTCGCAATGTCCGTCGGCATAAGCGAAGGATGCGGATCTTCCGTTGTGATTGCTCGACGACACGCTGCGGATGCCGGCGTAGCCATTCGGTACGGTGTTGAATTCAGAAATGCTTTGCTCGCCTCCCGCGCGCATTGACTCTGTCAGCATGATGGTATCGTACGCAACATCGGAGAGTTTCAACGTATGTTCGTTGCTGTCGTCGAAGTAACCGGGCGATATCGTGCTCGCGTGATCGTAGACCGGACCAAACGGGCAGCTCTGATTCTGGTTTGTCTGACCACCACCGATCATGCCGTTCACCGCATAGCAAAGCCGCGCCTTGTATGTCATATTGCCGATTGTCTGCGTGCCGATCGTGGTGCTGATAAAAGTGCGCATCGGGCACTCGAAAATCTGGGCATTGTAATTCGTGTACGGAAAGATGAGCCCAACCCAATTCATCTTCCATTTCGGCGTTTCGGTGGTGGCGACGTTGGTTGTATATCGCGGAAGCCGCCAACGGTTGTCATTGGCGTACATCTGCACCGCGTTCGACAACTGACGAATGTTCGAGAGGCAGTTGATTTGCTGCGCCGCGATTCTTGCCTTGCTCAGCGCGGGCAATAACACCGATATCAAGAGTGCGATAATTCCGATGACCACGAGAAGCTCGACGAGGGTAAAACCGTGTAAGGGCCGGCGGGAGCGGCTAAGCTCCCGCAGACGTCTGCTCATCGTGCCATGGTTCATTCTCGACGTTGAATCTTGTCCTGCGATCATCGAATCCTCGCCGGCAGGGAAATGAAAACAATTTTGGCATCCTCGCTATCTGGTATCCTAGCGACCGGATGACCATTTGCACAACGATAATTGCCTGACAATCTGCGCGAAGTCACCTTGCGTGCCCGGGTTCACTCAATTCGTCGTGGTAAACCATTCTGAAAACTGGTGTTACCTGCGCCGGAATCTCCTGCCTGATACGTCGCGGAGCCCGTTCCGTCCGAACTCGGCACTTTATCGACGCCTCGATTACTGTAATTATTCGATTGGCAAACTCCCGACGATCGAAGCGTAAAGGGCGTTGGAATGTGCGCTCCGTCATCAAGGACTGGTCGCTATTCCAGAACCGCTGCAACAAATTTCTTACTGCACAAGTACACGGCCGCATCGGCAAGGCGCCGCAGCGTCATTCATTCGGATCGACCTTTTCAAGTCCGTCTGCCGATCCATCGGGACACACCGGTCGGATGATCTGTCGAAAACGGCTCTCATTCTCGGGGATTTCCGCGATCCAATTCTCATCTCCCGGCTTCTTGACCAGCATATGGAGCCCGGACATCAGGTGCGCCACATCGTTCCAGTCGCGACCGCTGGCGATCGCTTGGTCCACTTTCGCCTTGTCCGCGGGATCGAATGTTTCGAGGTTCACGGCAAATGACGAGCGGCGCGAGCACCGGTAGACCTCAACCCAATAGGCAGTCTTGCCGCCGCAAGCGAGCGGGGGAATATCGGTCGCCTGCCCGGTGAACCAGGTCTTGCCATCATCGGTGGTGAAAAACGCCCGGCCCGGGCCGACGAGATTACGGGGATGGCGAGGGAGGAGCCGCCACATTGAAAAAATGGCGATCGCCAGGAGCGCGCCCACGCAGCCTGTCGCATACACCGGCCGCTCGTTCAATGTCTAACGTGGGGTAATGCTCCCCATGCGCCAATCGTGGCGGGGTGTGGCGCTCGAAAGTGGCGATCGGCTCCGAGTAGGGCGGGATTCATCCCGCCGATTTGTTGGCCGGCTGAGAAAACGGCGGGATGAATCCCGCCCTACAATCGCAAAATCTGCAATCGCCACAAATAAAAGTTACACCCTCGTGGCGAGTCTGAGATTTCGCATCGAGGAGGGGATCGCAGCTATTCCGGTAACCACCGCAACAAATTTCCAGAAACCCGCTAGTTATTCCTGCAATCACGTATCTTGCATGGGATGATGATAATGAACAGACGCGATTTCCTTCGCACCGCCGCGGGCGCCGCGATCGCCTCGGGATGCTCTGGTACCCCGGCACTCCTTCAATCGGCGTCGGCGGCCGGCGCCGTTGCGACGCAGCCGGTGATGCCCTCCGCGCCGCCTCGGTTCCACGACGCACGAGATTGGTTTTTCGAGAAGCGGTTCGGCCTGTTCGTTCACTGGGGATTGTATTCCATCCCCGCCTGGCACGAGCAATATCAGTGGCGCGCCCGCGTACCACGCGCCGAGTACCAGAAGTTCCAGCAGCAGTGGAATCCGGTGAATTTCGATCCGGACAAATGGCTCGATCTGCTGCAGAGCGTCGGCATGAAGTACATCTGCCTGACGACCAAGCATCACGACGGGTTCTGCCTCTGGGACAGCAAGCTCACGAACTACAACACCGTCAACACCCCATACGGCAAGGACGTGCTGAAGATGCTGGCCGATGCGTGTCATCGGCGAGGGATTCCGCTCGGCCTGTATTATTCGTGCGTTGATTGGCATCAAAAGAACTACCCGAATCAGGGCCGGCACCACGAACTGCCGCCGCAGGCGGGCGACGAGCCGGATCTGGCGAAGTATCTGGAATTTCGTCAAGGGGCAGGTTCGCGAACTCTGCACGAACTACGGCCAGATCCACGAATTCTGGTGGGACATGAACGTGGACAAGCACCACGACCCGTCGATCAACGACATGATCCGCAAACTGCAGCCGGCCGCGGTGATCAACAACCGCGGCTACGATGCCGGCGACTTCGGTACGCCAGAACGCGATTACGATTCGACGGGCGAAGAGGTCTTGCGGTTTGACAAGCTGACCGAAGCCAATCAGTCGGTCGGCAGCGAAAGCTGGGGCTTCCGAAAGGACGAGGATTACTACACCGACGTTCACCTCATGCGCAGCATTGACAAGTATCTGGCGCGCGATGCCAATTATCTGCTGAACGTCGGTCCCATGTCTGATGGAACGATCGGCCCCAACGAAACAGCGATCCTCGGGCGCATCGGCAAATGGTATAATGCCGTGAAGGAAGCGATGGAGAACGCGGAGCCCTGTTCTGAGTTGATTTCCAACCGCAATGTATTGCTGACGCGCAAGGGAAACAATCTCTACGTTCATCTGCATCGCGAGCCATTGACCGAAGCTGTGAAGCTCGGGCCCATTGATGTTGCGCCGAGGCGGGCGACGCTGCTGAATGATGGACGCCCGGTCGAGTTTGCGGTGGAGTTGCTTCCCAGCGAATACATCGGGCAGAAAAAATGTCTCCGGCTTCGCAACCTCCCTGCCAATGAGCTGGCTGATACAGTGATGGTGGTGAAATTGGAGTTCGATCATTTTCCCGATCGATCCGCGGGGTTGCCAGCCTCGACGCAGGATGTTCGACTCAGATAGTCGAGCGCTCAGCATTGAGATGCTCGATCGACGAAAGAGGATTATTCGATGTGGAACAGTCTGGATCGTGATCACGCAGAGCCGCGGAGCCGCGGAGCAGCAGGTGATGGCATGTGGCTTTTCTGTGCGTCGCCGCGCCTCTGCGCGAGGTGCGCGGCGGGTTTTGTGCTGGCCGTATGTCTCGCGGGCCTTTGCGCCTGCATCGTTGGATCCGCCGCCGCCGCGCCGCAGCAGCCGGCAAAGCCGGGCGCCGCGCCGGCGGCAGGTTCCGCGAAGGACTTCGTGGCGCCGCCGCCTGGGATCGACATGCACATGCGAACGCCGGAGCAGACCATTGCCTCGATCCACCTTCCGCCGGGCTATCACCTGGAGCTGGTGGCGTCGGAGCCGACGATTATTTCTCCGGTGGTTTGTGTCTGGGACGGCAACGGCAGGATGTATGTCGCGGAGATGCGATCGTACATGCTCGACGTGAACGGCACACGGGAGAAGGAGCCGATCAGCAGAGTCTCCCGGTTCGAAGACGTAAAGGGTGACGGGTCTTACGCGAAGCACACCGTCTTCGCGGACAATCTGGTGCTGCCGCGAATGGTCCTTCCGCTGGACGATCGCATCCTGATTCGCGAGACCGACACGCAGGATATCTACAGCTACCGCGACACGAAGAACACCGGCGTCGCAGATGAAAAGACGCTGGCGTTTCAGGGTGGTCCGCAAACCGGCAACCTGGAGCATCAGCCGTCGGGACTTCTGTGGAATCTCGATAATTCGATCTATATCACGCACGACGGAAAACGATTTCACTATGCGGATGGGAAACTGGAAGCCGAGAAGATTCCCGGCGCTTCCGGCCAGTGGGGCATCGCGATGGACGACACCGGCCGAATGGTTTTCAACACCGCCGGCGGCGAGAACCCGGCATTTGATTTTCAAATTCCTTACATTTACGGCCCGCTGACGCTCAAGGGTGAGATGGCTCCCGGCTTTGTGGAGGTGCATCCACTCTTAAAACTGTATGACGTCCAGGGCGGCCTCAATCGCGTATGGCCCAACGGAGGCCTGAATCACTTCACCGGATGCGCCGGCGGCTGCATCTATCGCGGAGACGCGCTTCCGAAGGATATGGAAGGGGATTACATCCTCCCCGAACCCGTCGGCCGTCTCATCCGCCGGGCCCGTTTCACCGACGACCACGGAATGCGCGTCCTGAACAACGTCTACGGCGAAAACGAATTCATCGCGTCGACCGACCCAAACTTCCGCCCCGTCTACACGGCAACAGGTCCGGATGGCTGCCTCTATATTTGCGACCTTTACCACGGCATCATCCAGGAATCGAACTGGACGAAAGAGGGTTCGTTTCTCCGTCCGCAGATCGTGAGCTATGGGCTGGACAAGAACGTGAACGGGGGCCGGATTTACCGACTGGTTCACGATGGCTTCGAGCGCCGGGCGGCCCCGCGGATGCTCGACGAAACGCCGGCGCAACTCGTCGCCCATCTCTCCGATCCGAACGGCTGGTGGCGCGACACCGCACAGAAGCTGATCGTTATTCGCGGCGACAAATCGGTCGTCGGGGCGCTGGAGACGCTCGCGCGGACCGGCGCGAGCCCATTGGGCCGACTTCACGCACTTTGGACGCTCGATGGTTTGAACGCAACCAACCCATCGCTGTTAATTCACGCGATGAAGGATTCCGATGCCCACGTCCGCGCGGCGGCGGTGCGCATCAGCGAACCATTGATCCGGAAGCGCGATCCGCAAATCGTAAGCTCGCTCAAGGCCGCTTCGACAGACCCCGACCCGGAGGTGGTGACGCAATACTGCCTCTCACTGCTGTCCATGAAGGAGCCGCAAGACCTCAAGAGCGTCGATGCACTGGCTGCGAGCCGTCCGGCAAATGATGTCGTCCCGCGCATCGTGAAGGAGTACGAAGACCGTATCTCCGGGACTGCGGCCGAGCGCGCAAACTGGCGGCTCTCGCGAAAAAGGATCCAAAACTTGCCGCGATTTACTCCAAGGGCCAGGACTATTTCATGCAGACCTGCATCACGTGTCATGGCGTGGATGGAAGGGGCGCGCCGGTGCCCGGCGCCGCGGCCGGCCTGACGCTGGCACCGCCGCTGGCAGGCTCGAAGCGGCTGCAAGGGGACCGGGAACTGGTCTGCCGAATCGTTCTTCACGGCCTGGAAGGTCCCAACGACGGCGGCAAAACCTATCCCAACACGATGGCCGGCTTCCCCTTCCTCGACGACGACTGGCTCAGCGCCATTCTCACCTACGCGCGCAACGCGTTCGGCAACAAGGCGCCCCCTCTCAAGCCGTCGGACATCGCAAAAGTGCGCGAGGAAACGGCCAGGCGCGATAAGCCATACACTCTTAAAGAGCTGACGGAGATTCTTTCGTCCGGGCACGAGGATTTTCCGCCACCGGCAGCAAGGAAGAAGGCCGCTGACACAAAGAAGCCAGGCAATTGATGGGGGCTTGCAGCGGAGTTTTGGGCAGGCGAAAATCTGGTTTCACGTACTTTGAAAGTTGAGGCGACTCGATGGTCGACGGTGTAAAGATCGAATTGCCCAGGGTTCAGATCGAAGCCTTCTGCCGAAGATTTGGCGTTGCCGAATTCGCGCTGTTCGGTTCGGTTCTGCGAGAGGATTTTGAAGCTGACAGCGATATTGATGTGATGCTGCAGTTTTTGCCGGGTCGCGGATTTACGTTCGAAAATACGCCCGATATTCAGGATGAACTGCAACGGATCTTCAACCGCCCCGTCGACGTTATTGAAAAAGGGCGAGTCCGCAACCCCATTCGTCGCAAAGCGATCATGAGCAGTTACCAGGTGGTCTATGCCGCGTAGACGGCCGGACCCCAACAGAGATGGCGCGCGGTTGCTCGACATGCTTGGCGCCGCAAAGGCGGTGCAGATTTTCGTGACCGGACGCACGTACTACCAGTACGCCGCAGACTTGATGCTCCGGTCCGCGGTCGAGCGTCAGGTGGAGATCATCGGTGAGGCGGCCCGCGGCATTTCAGATACGTTCAAATCTGAGCATCCCGAAAATTCCCTGGCGCCCGATCATGGCCCAGAGGCATCGGTTATCGCACGAATACGGCGAAATCGACGACGCGCTGATCTGGCGAGTGGCGACGGTGCATATACCGCTATTGATCGCGCAAATCGAACCTCTGGCGCCTCCGAATGACGCCTCGTGACCAATCCGGCTCGGCCAAGAGGTGGAACAGACTGATGGATTCGCAATATACATATCCCTGGCGTTCCGATGCCGGTGACGGCAGTTATCGCAATCCGATCATCCATGCCGACTACTCCGATCCGGATGTGATCCGGCAGGGCGATGAGTTTTACATGGTCGCGTCGAGCTTCACCGCCACGCCGGGTTTGCCGATCCTTCACTCGCGCGACCTGGTCAACTGGACGCTGATCAACCACGCGATCCAGAACGTGCCGGGCGCCCGTTACGCGCAGGTGCAGCCCGGCTGCGGCGTGTGGGCGCCCTCGATTCGGTTCCATGCCGGGAAGTTCTGGATCTTCTTTCCCCTTCCTGACGAGGGAATCTATGTGACCACGGCGGAACACCCGGCCGGGAAGTGGTGTGAGCCGTGGTTGCTTCAGGCCGCCCGGGGCTGGATCGATCCATGCCCTTTTTGGGATGACGACGGCCGCGCCTACCTCGCCCATGCCTATGCCAATTCCCGCGCCGGCATTCGCGACACAATTCACATCCGCCCGATGGCGCCCGATGGCGCTGCTCTTCTCGGTGAAGGGCGCGCTGTCATCCATGCGCCCCAGCATCCCTATCTGGAAGGCCCCAAGGTTCACAAGTTCGACGGCTGGTACTACATTCTCGCGCCTGGCGGCGGCGTGCCGACGGGGTGGCAAGTGGCCTTTCGAGCGCGCGACATCTTCGGGCCCTACGAGCAAAAGATCGTGCTGGAGCGCGGATCAACATCAATCAACGGCCCGCACCAGGGCGCGTTGATCGATCTGCCCAACGGCGAGTTCTGGTTCATTCATTTTCAGGACACGGGCCCGTTCGGCCGGATCGTTCATCTGCAGCCGGTCACATGGAAAAATCACTGGCCGTTGATGGGCCAGGACTTCGACGGCAACGGCATCGGTGAGCCGGTGGCTTCTTGGCGAAAGCCTGCCGTCGGAGCAACCTTCGAAACACCTTCGCCGCAGACCAGCGACGAATTCGACTCACCCAACCTGGCATTGCAATGGCAATGGCAGGCGAATCATGCAAATGACTGGTATTCGCTGGCCGATCGCCCCGGCTGGCTGCGCCTCTTCGCTCAGGCTGAAGCAAATAAGGATCTGTCGCGAGTGCCAAACCTGCTGATGCAGAAGTTCCCAGCCCGCGGTTTCTCGGCCGAGACATTGGTGGATGCAACTGCCGCAAACGGCGGAATCTCTGCCGGCCTGGCAATCGTCGGAGGCGGCGAAAGCGCCGCGCTCGCGCTGGAGCGAGGCGCCGACGGCGCCCTATGCGTCCTGCGCATCAACGGCGAGCCGCGGTTTCGTGCCGAGGCTCCAGCCAAAACCATGCGATTGAGAGTCGCCGTCGATTCCACCGCCACGTGCCGGTTCAGCTATGCAGGCGTCACTGGACACTTCGTCGCAATCGATCAATTCTTTCAGGCAAAGGAAGGTGGATGGATGGGAGCAAAAGTCGGCGTCTTCGCCCTGTCATCGACGCCGGCTGCGCACGGAGTCTTTGCCGACTTCGACTATTTTCGCGTCGGACGGTAGCCCGCAATATGGGTGTGCCCAGTTCCCAAATTGTCGTAGGGTCCGCTGAAGAGCCGGTCAGTGGGCGCGGTCACGGTGATGAACGTTGTCGGCTCTTCTGCGGACCTCGGCGCCGCATGGAGAACGGCGGGAGGTAGTTCGCGTGCCGATATTCGCCAACCCAGCATCGTCCTCCAGCAGAACCAGCGCCGTCGATTACGAGGAGAACATGGCCACCGAAAATCCAACGTTCACAGGAGTCAAATGCAGCAACAATCAAACCAGACGCAGCCCCTGCCTTCTCCTTTGCATCATTTGCGTTTTCTTGCGGCCCTGCCTCTTTCTCCCGCTTGCCCGAGCCGACGATGGCGGGTTCGATCACGTCAAGGCGCTCAATGGGTGCAATGTGGTTTGGAACGAGCCGGGCAAGAGCTCTGCTGACTCAATGCCGCTGGGAAATGGGGACATCTCATTGAACGTCTGGACCGAACCGACCGGCGATGTTGTTTTCTACATCGGCAAGTCGGATGCCTGGACGGAAAATCCCAACGATCAGCTCGGGTTGGCCAAGCTCGGGCGCATCCGGGTTTCGATGAGCCCGAGGGACTCGACCGCGGACGTTCCGGTCGTACAGGTCTTGAAACTGCATGAAGGTGAGATCGAGATCCGGCAAGGCAAAGACGACGCACAGACAACTTTCCGCATTTGGGTCGATGCGAATCACCCGGTCATCCGCGTGGAAGCGCGTAGCGAGCAACCTGAATCGGTGCGAGTTGCTCTGGAAGACTGGCGAACGGAGAAAATCAAGAAGCTGAGCCCGGACACGATCGTTCCCGACCAGAAAGATCAGATCGTCTGGTATCACCACGATGGCCCCGGCTCAGAGCCACATGTTCTGGACTGGACCTTCGGAGCGCTGATTCAGGGCGACGGGCTGAAAGCAATCGATGCAAAGACGCTGCAATCCGCCGCCCCCTGCACTTCACAACTGATCTCCATTTACCCGCTCACCACGCCGGCTTCACCGGTGGAGGCGTGGGTGAGCAAATTGGAACGGCAGGCAAAAGACATTGCCGCGCTGGATCTGGAAAAAACCCGGCAGGAACATCAGCGATGGTGGGACCAGTTCTGGGACCGAAGCTGGATCTTCCTCACCGGCGAGGCCAAGGCGAAAGAGACGACCGAAGGATACGTCTTGCAACGGTTTGTCACTGCCTGCGCCGGTCGCGGAGCATATCCCATCAAATTCAACGGCTCGACCTTCGTTGTTGACCATCCTGCTGAAAACATGGGCGGCAAGCCTCCGGTGATTCAGCCGGTCACCGCCGACTTTCGCGCCTGGGGCGGGCAATACTGGTTTCAGAACACCCGGGCGATGTACTGGCCCAGGCTCATGGCCGGCGACTTCGACGAGATGTTGCCGTTGTTCAACATGTATCGCGACATGCTTCCCGCTAATGCGGCGCTGGTGAAGCAATATTACAACCACGACGGGGCCTATTGCGCGGAAACGGCGCCATTTTGGGGCGGCTTTCAGAACCTCACGAGCAACGGCAAAGGAAGTTACACCGCCAATTATTTCACCGATCTGCTCGAGTTGAGCATGATGGGACTCGACTACTACGAGTACACGGACGACAAGACTTTCCTTCCCGACACCGTCTTCCCGATCGCCAATGCCATCCTCACGTTTTTCGATCAGCATTTTCCACACGATGCTGCCGGCAAGCTGGTGCTCGATCCGGACAACGCCATTGAGATGTATTGGAAGGTGCACAATCCCGCGCCCGACATTGCCGGCCTGCACGCGGTGCTCGCCCGGCTTCTTGCGCTGCCTGCTGATCTGGTTGACCAGAATACGCGTGCCAACTGGACGCGAATCCAGGGTGAACTGCCCGATCTTCCCACGGGGATGATCGATGGCAAGAAAGTGCTGCTGCCGTACGAAGGGGAGCAGACGGCAAAAGCGCACAACTCGGAAAATCCCGAGCTCTACGCAATCTATCCCTTCCGACTGTACGGCCTTGGCCGGCCTGACCTGGATGTCGCGCTGAACACGTTCGCCATGCGAAAAAACAAGACCACCGGCTGCTGGGTGCAGGACCCGATCCAGTCAGCCATGCTTGGCCTGACAGACCTTGCCCAGAAGGATGTCACGTTCGATCTCACCCGAAAAGATCCCGCGCTGAAGTTCCCCGCCTTCTGGGCCCGAGGCCATGACTACATGCCCGATGAAGACAACGGCGGAAATGGCGAGAACGGACTTCAGGAAATGCTGATGCAGATCGACGGCCGAAAGATTCTGCTGCTTCCTGCCTGGCCCAGCAATTGGGAGGCCCACTTCAAACTACATGCACCGTTCGAGACAACACTTCAAGGAGAGGTAGCCGGCGGGAAGCTTGTCAGTCTGCTTGTTTCACCGCCCCAGCGCAAACAGGACATCGTTCTCCCCAACGGCGGCTCGCTCCCGTGAACACGGGAAGAAAGGGCTCGAACGGCGCTTTTCCAACGCGTACTTCGTATTTACCGACTATCAGACATCCCGGTTTTCCTTCCAAAAATCCCACCAAAAGGCTAATTTGTGCCGTGATCGGCAGGTATTGGCCGAGCTGAAACCCCGTAGCATCAACGGAAGTTGTGAAAAATAGTAAATATGGCAGCGTTAGCTGATGCTGTAGCCCGGGGCCGTGATATTTCGGTCGGAGCGGGGCGATTTCCAGTTGGAAAGAACACAAAATGATCATTGGGCGATCTCAAAGGGTTTTCGCGACGCTCGCCGTTGGGGCGGCTGCACTGGCTGGTTCGGCGCTCACATTTGCAGCCGAATCCGTCGGGCCTGCTCGAACTGACGCGTATAGCGTCACCGAGCATCTCGGCATGGCGATGGTCAAGCGGAATGACAACTTTGGATATACCGACGAGGAGATCCACAAGTACTTCGACTATCCGCAGGTCTTCAACTACGACGCGACCGGGATTGCTGCCGACCGGATCAAAGCGCCACCGGCGCCGGGAGCGCATCCACGGGTGTTGTTCCAGGCGGATGATCTTCCTGAGATGCGAAGAAAACTGGCCGGTGGGTCGAAGGCGGGCACGCTGCAGATGAATGGCATCCGGACGATGCTGCAGCGGGATCTCACCGGGCCCAATGCAAAATATGCGGATGCTGTATGCGGCGGCCGTTCGTGGTGACGGATCGGCAGAGATGCTGGATGTGGAAGTTTCCTGCGCAATGATTTACGAAACGTTTCGTTGCCTGATCGATAACGACCAGGCAGGTGGGAAGAAGGCAGCGGCGGCGTTAGTCACTTTAGCCAGGTTGGATGGCGCGGAACTGGACAAGAGCTTTGCCAAGCAGCGCGGCAAGCCCGCACCGGGCGCGATCATGCCGCCGCTGCATGACTATCAGGAAACCAAAGGCCTTACGCAGCACGGGTTGCTCGGACTGGGGTACGACTTTGGCTATCAGTGGATGACCGGCGATCAGCGCGATGCGGCGCGGGAAGTGATCGCCAAGGCGTCGGACAACATGACGATTCTCTGTGCCGAGGGATTGCCGGCGTTTCCCGCCAACACGTCCAACTGGATCCCCATGCACATGCGCCTCATTTTTCTCTGCTGCGCCATCGAGGGAGAAAAAGGGTATGACGCCGGCGCCTATCAGCGCTGCGTGGAGGGGTATAAGCGGTACCTGAGCGTGGGGCTGTTTCCCGCCGGCGACATGTACGAGAGCATGGGTAAGAACTTCATCTGCACTGAGAATCTGATCCCGATTGCGAATCGGGGGAACGACCTGATCGCACTGAAGTCGTTGCGGGCGCAGGTGGATGATTATTATCTTCACGCGATGGATCCCTGGGGAGGGCACTTTACCTTCTACGACTCATTGGGCGGGCGGGGGAATACCACGCCGATGTTTGACGTGCTGTTGATGAAGCATCTATTTCCCAACGATGCCGCGACCGATTTCGTCTATCGCAATACCGTGGGCGAAGACTACGCTGCGTTCAAGGGCGCCGTGCATTTCGGCCATCCGTTCCATGTGTCCGATGGGTTGATCCAGGCGATTTTCGCCGAAGACTATGCGCCAGGAGCTGGGACCAGGCTCACCAGGACGCCACCGCGGGGAAGCCACTGACGTGGTTCAGCGATGCGACCGGCAACCTCATCACGAGCAGCGCGTGGGACAAGGACGCGCTTCAGCTTCATTTCCTGACCCGTAGTATTTCCGGCGGACATCAGTACGCCGATCGGACGCATTTCAGCATTCACGCGCTGGGTCGCTATTGGGCAATTTACAAACCGCTGCGGCAGGTGGAGGAGCACTATCTGCCGAAGAATCGCTCGGTCGTTCTGATCGACGGCGAAGGCCCCGGAATGGCGACGTGCCGCTGTGATGCGATGATCGACAATCCCGAGGCGACGTTCATCGCGGCCGACGCCAAGCCGGCCTGGGACTGGACCACCGGCGGCAACAACCGTTTTCCGAAGGGCGGCGAGAGCGTCCCCTTCGTCGCAAATGATTTTCGTCTGCACAAGAGCGAGCTGCCCTGGATGAGCATGCCGTGGAGTGACTTGCCCTATTGGCAAACGTCGTGGAAGGGTTCGGAAAAGTGGATCCCCCGCAGCCCCGTGCAGCGCGCCTTCCGCACGGCCGGGCTGATACGCGGCAAGCATCCGTATGTGCTCATCGTCGACGACATCCAGAAAGACGCCTCGCCGCACGTATACCAGTGGGGGATGACGCTTGAAGACGACTTAGTGCAGGTCCCGGCAGTGCATGATTCAGAAAATGGATCATACAGAAATGACGTGGTTCTCGGCGAGAAGCAGAAGGGGGAAGGTAAGTCCCGCTTTATGCTGGTGCGGCCATTGAATGTCGAAGGGAGCGATCCGAGCGCCCCGCGGCGGTGGAGACATACAGCCTGCCGAATCCACCGCAGAGGCCGATCGAGATGCACCGGCTGGTCATCACCAGCAACTCAGTGGCGCCCGATTTCAAAACCCTTCTCTTTCCGTATCGCGAAGGAGACGAGCAACCGATGACGCAGTGGAACGGCGACCACACCCAACTTGCCATTGCATGGTCGGATCAGAAAGACATCGTCAAATTCACCAAGTCGCCCGACGGACGAACCCGTATCAACCTGACGCGTGCTGGCAAGGAACTGGTGTCGGTCGAGTGATTCATGAGGGGCGACGCAAGACAGCTTGGGAAATCGCCAGCAGCTGCGATCTTCATCAGTTGATCTGGAAAGCCAGTAACGTAAGGAAAGCCATGACATTCTTCCATTTGAAATCGCCGCTTTCGAACCTTTTGACCGCCGGGAGCGTGCTGGCAATGGCGATGGCGCTGAGTTCAGGCCCCGCATCCGCGGAGGACGCCGCTCGTTTCTCCGCGTTGCAAAGGGCCGCCCACGAAGCAAACGCGGCAGCCGAGCCGGTGGCGGAAGGGGCGTTCACTCCCGAATGGAAATCCCTGGAAAAATATCAGACGCCTGAATGGTTCCGCGACGCGAAGTTTGGCATCTGGGCGCATTGGGGCCCGCAGTGCGAGCCCGAGCAGGGGGACTGGTACGCCCGCAACATGTACTGGCAATACAACAAGCAGGGCAAGCCGAATCCCGACTACGTCTACCACGTTGAGCACTACGGCCATCCATCAGTTTTTGGCTTCAAGGATGTCATTCCCTTATGGAAAGCCGAGCATTGGGACCCCGAGAAGCTCATGGCGCGGTACAAGAAGGCCGGCGCCAGATACTTCATGGCGCTGGCCAATCACCACGACAATTTCGACACTTGGGACAGCAAATATCAGGCGTGGAATTCCGTCAACATCGGCCCGCAAAAAGATCTCATCGCCGGCTGGGAAAAAGCCGCGCGGGCTGCCGGGCTGCGCTTTGGCGTGAGCGTTCACGCGGCGCGCGCCTGGGACTGGAATAATGGGACGCTCCGCTCGGATCAGGACGGGCCCAAGGCCGGCGTGCAATACGATGGGAGGCTCACCGCCGCCGATGGGAAGGGACTCTGGTGGGACGGGCTGGATCCCCAGGAACTCTATTCTCAGAACCACGCGCCCAAGGCCAGGCCCAGCGCCTACTACATGCAGAAATTCTTTAATCGGACGATGGACCTGATCAACAAGTATCACCCCGACCTGTTGTACTTCGATGACGACATTTCCGGCGGCCTTCCCCTCTACAACGATGACCCGTCCGTTGGTCTTCGTCTGGCCGCTCATTTTTACAACACCAACATGGCGCTGCACAACGGACAATTGGAAGCCGTCATTGCTGCCAAGAAATTGACCCTCGAACGCCGCCAGGCCCTGATGTTCGACATCGAACGCGGCGGCGCGGAAACGATTCTGCCCCAACCCTGGCAAACCGACACTTGCATCGGGCAGTGGCATTACAGCCGGGGCCTCGCCGAGCATCATGGGTACAAGAAGAGCCCTGACGTCATCCGGACCCTGGCAGACATCGTCAGCAAAAACGGAAATCTGATGCTCAGCGTTCCCGTCCGCAGCGATGGCACGCTCGATGAAGATGAACTGCAGTTCCTCGATGAAATGGGCGCATGGCTGGACGTGAATGGCCAGGGGATCTACAGCACGCGACCCTGGAGCGTGTTCGGTGAAGGTCCTGCCGCCGAAAGCGCGATGGCGGAGGCATCCGCGGCGACCACCAAAGCCGCCGCCGCGGCGCCCGAATCAAAGGCCAAACCTCTGGGGCCCCAGGACATCCGCTTCACCGCTTCCAAAGACGGTAAAACCCTCTACGCGATCGTGCTTGGCTGGCCCGCGGACGGCCAGGTGACGGTGAAGAACCTGGCCGAGGGGGCAGCGATGTTTCCCGAAAAAATTGACGCGGTCCAGCTTCTCGGGGCCGCCGCTCCGATCGAATTCAACCGCGACGCGACAGGATTGCACGTCACGCTGCCGGCGCAAAAGCCCGGCGCTTACGCGGATTCGGCGATCGTTCTCAAGATCACTCGATGATCGCCGGGATTTTTCCATCTCGGCCAGACTGCGCCGCCGCCTGATCTCTCCACGGCTTGCCCTGTTCATACGCTATCAGTCGTTGATTGATTTGCTCCGCCATCGCCGGTTGCCTCTGGACCAGTTGGAGCGCCGCTCTGGCGGCGGCGACCGCTTCGGGAAATCGCCCTTGCTCCGCGTAGGCCGCTCCCAAGGTATCGAGATACGTAGCAATCTTGCGGTTGGTCTGATCGCACGCTCGTTCAGCCAGCGTTATCGCCTCGGCACCATTTCGCAGTTTCGCATCCGGTGCTGTTGCCAGCAGCCAGGCAAGATCGTTCTGCGTCTCAGCAACATCCGGGTCGAGCTCCAGAGACTTTCGATAGTGAACGATCGCCTCCTGCAATCGTCCTTTCCCAGCCAGTGCCAGCGCCAGATCACACTCCGGACCCGCCTCATTGGGCGCCAGCCGCAATCCCTGTTGCAACCGCACGATCGCCTCATCGAGGGAGCCTTGCTTGGCCAGCGCGATGCCCATGTGCAGGTAGGTGCCGGCATCATTGGGATTGATTCGCATCGAAGTTCTGAAGTGAGACAGCGCCTCATTCACGCGGCCATCCTTCACCAGCGCCACCGCGAGCAAATTATGTGCGACGGAGTTGCGCTCGGTATTCGCCAGCGTGTGCGTCCACAGGGTTTCGCTGTCATGCCACACCGATACCTGACCGAATGCCACCGCAGCCATGCCGACGGTTGCCAGCCCCGCGGCGCTTCCGAGCAGAATGTTTCCATAACGCAGGCGTTTGCCGAATTCCGCCGCCGTCCATGTCAGCGCGATCGCGACGCCGATCTGCGAGAGATACGTGTAACGATCGGCGCACGACTGCGATCCGACCTGCATCAGCCCGATCATCGGGAGCAATACTCCCAGGTACCACAGCCAGCCGACCAGAATCCATGGCTGCGTCTTCCTCAAAATCACCGCCACGCCGGAAACAGCGATCAGGAACGTTACCGATAACGCCACCGCCCACCACGGCGGAATTTGCAGCGGGTAGAGCACCGCCAAGTTCATGGGATCGATCATTTGCCAAAGGTACGCCAGATAAGACCAACTGGCGTTTGCGAGCCGCATGGTCAACGGCAACCTGGTGATCGGCATGATGGCGCGGTGCTGCGCCAGCACGGTCACCCAGCAGGAGGCCGCCGACATCAGAAGAAGCGGCGCCTTTTCAATGAGCAATTGACCCAACCTCAAGCGGCCGCTCGTGTCGCGCGCCGAACAGATCCGCCGCAACGGCCAAAAGTCCAGCAACAGAAGCACAAATGGCAGCGTCACAATCGATGGCTTGGACATCAGCCCCAGCCCAAAGCAGAGAACGATCGACAGATATCGTCCAACCGAGCGACCGCGTATGTAATGCAGATATGCCGCCAGCGTCAGCATGAAGAAGACGCCGCTGAGCACGTCCTTGCGCTCCGCGACCCAGGCAACCGACTCCACGCGCTGGGGATGCACCGCGAAAACCACCGCCACAAAAGCGCTTCGCCAGATCGCACCAGTCATTTCGTTCAGCACGAGAAACAGCAGCACAACCGCAAGCGAATGGAGCAGCACGTTGGTGACATGATGCCCGCCGGCGGCAGTGCCGTGGATCTGCTCGTCAGCGATGTGCGTCAACCAGGTGAGCGGATGCCAGTTGGATGCGTAAAACGAGGTGAATGCCCACGCGGCATTTTGGGCGGTGAACCCTCCGAGCACGTGCGGGTTTTCGTAGACATATTCCCCGTCGTCATAATTGGTGAAATCGAAGCGTGCAGTTTGGCCGAATACCAGCCAGACGATCGCGACCAGAAACAGGCAGATGCAAACGACTCTTCGGTGGTCTTGGCGTTGAACGCTGGCTGGAAGCGAGCTCACTTATCCTCTCCGCGCCATTGCGTTCCCCAGGTTTTCCCGAGCCTGCGCGTAATTCGCCCGAAGCGACAGCGCCTTTTTGAATTCAGCAATTGCCTCGTCCAGATCGCCCATCTGCATCAGCGCATAACCAAGGTTGTTATGCGCCTCAGCATAGTCGGCCTTCAACTGGATCGCCCGGGCATAGTGCGTTACTGCTTTGCCGAATTCTCGCTTGAAAAGCAACGCGTTGCCCAGATCACTCTCGGCCTCGGGGAAATCCGGCTGGGCGACAATCGCCCGCTGATACTGCCAGATCGCCTCATCAAGACGCCCCTGGGAAATCAAAGCGTTCCCAAGATTCACGTCCGCCGTCGCATCGTCTGGCTTGAGCATGAGAGATCGTTGTGAATGGCTCATCGAATCGTCGGCATGTCCCTCCTGCAGCAGCACCACGCTCAAATTATCGTGCGCCATCCAGCAGCCGGGGTTTTCCGCGATGATGGTTTGGTAGAACGTCTTGAGGTCGGAGTACATCAGACATTGATGCCAGGTTAGAGCGCCAAGGATCACCAGCACCGGCATGCACACAATCGCCGCCAGCAGTGGGACGTCCCGGTTAGCCGCGATGCGCAGCGGAGCGTTTCCCTCCGCCCCCTCTCCCGGTATTCCGGGAGAGGGTTGGGGTGAGGGTGATTTAGAATTTCCAATGCCGTTGTTTCTCGAAATCGCGCTCACCCCCGTCCTCTCCGGTTCGACCGAGGCCGCCGAAGTCCGTCGTGCGGCTCGGCGACGCTCGCCGCGGGCCGGGAGAGCGAGAGAGTGCCGCGTAGCCCGGGCGGTGAGCATAGCGATGCCGCCAGCCGCCAGGGCGATCGGCCCCATGCTCGCGAGGTACTGAAAATGGTCGGCTACGAAGGAATATCGGAACGGGTAGACGTCGAAGAATCCCAGGGCGGGGAACAGCGTGATCGCAAAAAACAGCAATGCCGCCAGCGGCGCTTTGCCAAGCTCGCGACGCAAGCGCCATAGCAGCAGTAGCAGCCCCGCTGCCGCCACGGGAAACACCCATTGCCACCACGCGGCGGGGTTCAAGTCCCACCGCGGATAAATGAAGATCAACGGCGACGGCCAGATCAGCTTCCCCAGATAGAACCACAGCGCCCGGCCGGCGATGAGAAACCGATCCGGCATCGTCAGCGACCAATCGTTTCCCTTGGCGCCGATGACGTGCTTCTCCATCCATGCAGTCAGAAAGCCCATCCCCGCCCCGATGACCAGCAGCGGGAGCAGCGGAGCCAGATCGCGCCAGCGGACGCGGTCCTGCTTCCACCAATGCACCACCAGCAGCGCTGCCGGCAGCGAGCAGGCGACCGTCTTGCTCCACAGGCGCAGAAAAAAAGCAGGATCACCAGCGGGTAAAACCGCCAGTCGCGCCGCGCCTCCGGCAGCGGGCAAAAACGGAGGTACGCCAGGAACGCGAGGAAATAGAACGACGTGGAGAGCACATTTTTCCGCTCGGTGATCCACGCCACCGACTCCACTTCCACCGGATGCAGCGCGAAGACGAACGCCGCGATCCACGCCCCCGGGACCTTCAGCACACGCAGCAGTTGCCACAGGAGCAACGCGTTGAGCACATGCAGGAGGACGTTGACGATGTGTGAGCCGAGCGGGTTGTATCCCCACAGCCGGTATTCCAGCCAGAAGCTGCTGTAGGCCATCGGGTAGTATTGATCGGTGGCCCGAAATTCCAACCAGATTCGACGCAGCGAATCGGGCCCGCCCTGGAGAATGGCGTTGTCGGTGACGAACGAATCATCGTCCCAGATATATCCGCCGCGAATGGCCGGCAGATAGGCCGCCGTCGTAGCCGCGACGAGCAGCAACGGCGCGACAACGTTTACAAGAAGTTGCTGTTTTCGGCTCACCCGTTCTTCTTTTCACCCGCGAAGGACAAAGCTGCTCCGGATGTCGGCGGCGAGTTCCACCGGACTGCTCCGGCGCTGACTTTCCTCACGTTTTCACGTTTCACGTTTCACGCCGCTACTCTACCGTCACGTTCCACGTTCCAATCACCAGTTCCCCTTCTCGCACGCATAATCGCCGATGATCAACGCATCCAGCCCACTCCGCCGATACGTTGACACCGCATCCTCCGGCGTGCAAACAATCGGCTCGCCCTGCAGATTGAATGACGTGTTCACCACCACCGGCACACCGGTGCGCCGGTGAAACGCGTCGATCAGTCCATAGAACCGGGGATTCACCGCCCGCTCCACCGTCTGCAGCCGCCCGGTCCCATCCTGGTGCGTCACGGCGGGAATCACGGACCGTTTCTCCGGCTTCACCGGCAAGACCACGGTCATGAACGGAAACGATCCGGCTCCCTCAAAATACTCGCTCACATGTTCCGCCAGAACGGCTGGCGCAAACGGCCGAAACGCCTCGCGGAACTTCACCTTGGCATTGAGAATGCCTTTCATGTCCGCCCGCCTCGGGTCAGCCAGAATACTACGGTTTCCCAATGCCCTTGGCCCGTACTCCATCCTTCCCTGAAACCATCCCACAACCTTCCCATCCGCCAATAGCTGGGCAGCATGCTCTCCAACATCCGCCACCTTCGTTCCGACGATTCCCGCTTCGTTGAGAGCAGCGACGATGCTCGCCTCATCATACTCCGGACCCAAATATGCATCCCGCAGGGGAGCCGATCGCTCGCCGTTCAGCACGGCATGGTGAACGTACAGCGCCGCGCCCAGCGCCGCCCCCGCATCCCCAGCCGCCGGCTGCACGAACAACTCCTCCACGTCCGTTTCAGCGAGGATCTTTCCATTGAGCACGGCGTTGAGTGCTACGCCACCGGCCAGGCAGAGCTTGCGGCAGCCGCCGCCGACCTGCAGCAGGTAGCGCACCAGCGACAAGCCGATCTCCTCGGTGACGAGCTGAAACGACGCCGCCAGATCGGCAAATCGCTCAGAGTCGATCGGCTCATCCTCCCGGCGCGGCGGCCCAAACAGTTCCACAAATCTCGGTCCAAACCAGGACCCCTTGTCCGCCAACTGAAAGTTGAAATAACTCAAGTCGAGTTGGAACCCCCCGCCATCAAATCGAATAAGCCGCCGTACGTCTGCCGCCCGGCGTGGCGAGCCAAACGCCGCCAGCCCCATCACCTTCCACTCATCCTGATAAATCTGGTAGCCGAGGAATTGGGTGATCGCTCCATACAGCGCACCCAGTGAGTGCGGGTACGCCAGCTCGCGCAGCGACTGAACCCGGTTGCCGCTCCCGCGGGCCATCAATGTCGTCGTCCACTCGCCGGTCCCGTCGAGCGAGAGAATCAGCGCGTCCTCCCACGGAGAAACGTAATACGCACTGGCCGCGTGGGCGGTGTGATGATCGACAAATCGCCGGCGAAATCGCATCGACTCGCCGGCGAACGCGTCGCGCGTTGCACGGGAGACGTTCACCATGTTTCGCCATGAGCTGAAGTCTCCGCGGACGGCGGTGCCATCCCCCCCGCGCTGGCCGAAGAACGCCAGCGAATGCGGCAAATGCCTGGCCATCATCCACGCTCGGCGCAGCGTGCCGCGCCACGGGTTCCAGTAAAACGCCAGCCAGTCCACATCCGCCGGCCGAATCTTCGCCTGTTCCAGGCAGAACGCGGCTGCGCGCTGCGGAAACCTGCCGGTGAATTTCTCGCGGGTAAATCGCTCCTCATCCGCGGCGGCGACCACGTTTCCATCGGCGACCAGTGCCGCGCTGGAGTTATGGATAAAGCTGGTGAGTCCAAGGATGTTCATGAAGGAAAGATGGAAACGAGATGAGCCATATACCGGCTATCGCAGTGCGGGTTTTGTCGTAAGTCTCGCCTGGTCAAGGTCGTGTCCCTGAATCCGTCTCCAAGCAGACTCAAACGCTGAGAGTTCGGCGGGTGGCTCACCGGGGAACTCGTGCTACGCATCATATCGACAAATTCATTTTGCCGCCCGACCTCGCGGTAGCGATTCGTAGGCATTTCTGTCTTACATTGCTCGATTATGCAGCAAAAAGTGGCCTATATGGGCGGTTTCTAACTGTCACTTTGCAATTAAAACCTTGAAAAATTCACAACAATTATCTTGTATCCCACGCAATCGGATGGTAGAGTTGCTTTTCATCAGCCGATTTTGGTGTAGTCGGACTGGTGAATCCTATCGGTCGAGGCGTGCGGACAGCTTTCGGAGGCGGAGAATGACGGGCATTTCCAGGAATCGGATCGTCGCGGAAAATATCAAGGCAAATCCAGCACAGCGAGCCAAACAGGCCCGGCAGCGGAAATTGCGGACCGCCGCAGTGCTCGCTGGCCTGCCTATGTCGGCGCTGATCGCTCGCCCTTCGCAAGCAGCAACGAAATACTGGGAACCGACCACTACCTCCGGCACCACGGCGGGTGGCACATGGAATACGACGACGACGAATTTGGTTTGGAATACCGATTCAACCGGCCTAGCAACGCGGACATTTTTCGTTACCGGCGACGACGCCATATTCACCGCTGATCCGTCTCTCGCTTCCGGCGGCACTTCTACCGTCACCACCACCGCCCTTCAGGCCAACAGCCTCACCTTCGGAGGCAACGCCGGCGTTACGGGCGGCGGCGACACAGGCGCCATCTTCAGCTTCACGAACGGCGGCACGCTCACGCTTGGTAGTACGGCTGGCAATACGGCCATCACCATGAGCTCGGGCGTCGGTGCCGTGTCCTTCGCCGGCGGTGTGAACATCAATGCCGCGACGGGCAACACGACGACGTTCACGAATAATTCATCCAGCTTGCTGACCTTCAATGGCACTGTGGGCGCGAACGGCACGGGCAACGGTGTGACGCAGACGATCGCCATCACCGGCACGGGCGGCGGTGTTACCTTCGGTGCCGCAATTCAGGGAAATAACGCAGCATTGGGCAATCTCGGCGGAGTCATCAATCTTAGCATCAGCGGCGGCGGCGTGGTTTCGCTCAACGCGGCAAACGTCATCGCAGGCACGACGACGCTAGCCGCCGGCGGCTCGCTGACCTTGGGTAATACCAATGCCCTGCAGGGTGAGGCGCTGAATCAAACGGGTGGAACCCTCAGTTTCGGGACGCTGACCTCCGCGCGCATCGCGGGCCTCACAGGCAATCAGAATATCGTCCTAACCAATGTCAGCTCTGCTGCAGTGAATTTGATCGATGCAGGCTTTGGGGCGAATAATGCCCAGGCTGGTGCATCCAGTCCCACCTTCACTGGCGGCGTCAGCGGCTTGGGTGGCGTGACGTTTAACGGCGTGCAGCTCACTAATAGAAGCACCGGCGGAACCGCGACGTTGAGCGGCAACCTGAGCATGAGCGGCGGCGTTACGGTAAATGACGCGGCGTTCTCCGGCACCGCCGGTGGGACAAGCACGGTGCTCCTGAGCGGCGCGAATACCTATGGCGGCGCGACCACGCTGACAACGGGAAATCTTCAAGCGCAGGATCCCGCCACGAATAACTTCATCAAGGCACTGAGCACGACGCAGGTGAACCTGAACGGCGGCACACTTCAGTTGAGGGCAAACGGTAGCGGAAGTGCGCAGACGATCATCACGGGCGACGGCATAACGGGAAACAACGTGGTGGTCGGAGCGAACGCCACGATCGACGTCAACCAGCGCAGCGCCAATACCGGCGGTACGATCCAATTTAACAATCTGAGCATCGGTGCCCAGACATTGAGCGTGACCGGCGGCAATACCTATAAATTACAATTTGCGGGTGTCACAACGCTCTCTCCGACCGGCAATTCAACGAGCATTTTCAATCCGACGAGCGCCCCGCTGACCCTTGGTGCGGTGACCGGCAGCGCCACGGCGGGCAATGTCAACACGCTTGATTTTGACGGTTCGGCGGCGGGCAACACGATAACGGGGGTGATCGCCGATGGCGCGGGCGGGGGCACACTGGCCCTGTCGAAGACAAATTCCAGTGTCTTGAATGTGACGAATTCAAATACCTATAGCGGCGGGACCACCGCCGTTACCACGGTCAGCCAAGGTGGCCTTACTTATACCGGAGCCTTGGCAAGCGGCACGCCATTCGGCGCGGGAAGCGTCACCCTGAGTACCAACAGCGGAGCGGCCTCAAACAATATCTCCAACCTGAACATCACGCCCGGCGCCGGTTCTTCCGGCACGGTCGCGCTGACCGGTGGCACGGTGTTGAACAGCCAGTTCAGCTTCAGCGGCGGCGACTACTTCATTCTAAACAAGGGCTCCGCCACGGGCGTGACTTACACATTCGGAAACGCGTCCGATGCCAGCCCAGTCCTGAACCGTGTTGGCAATGGCGTTCTGCTCATTACCGGTCCCAGCGCGCTGGGCACTGCCGAAAAGTTCATCATCGCGGGCGCAAGCGGTGCACAGCCTGTGGTCACAGACGGCATGGTGCCGGCGTATATCCTGGGCTCCGCAAACGGTGGTGGTGGTGCCATCAACTTCCTGAATTACGGTACGACGAATGGCTTCGTGAACGCCACGACCACCACGACGTTCGGTGCGAACAACATCGTCACTATCGCCAGCGGCACCGTCCCCGCGAACAGCAGCGCGTATGCCTTGACCACCAGCGGTGCGATTACGCTTGCCGGCACTTTGAACATCGGGGATAATGGAACCACGCCCGCCGGCTTGATCGTAGGAGCGAACATCACCGGCGGAACGATCGCCTTGGGGGCTTCCGAGGGGATTTTTGCCGTCACGGCGGCCAATCCCACGATCAGCTCCGTGATTAGCGGCACGAATGGCATTACCAAGACACAATATAATGGCACCAACGGTTCCTTGACCTTGACGGGGCTCAACAATTACACGGGCACGACAACCGTTAATAATGGCTCCCTGACTTTTAACAACGCGGGCGCTCAGAGCTTCGGGGCGTTAAACGGGCTAGGCACGCTGGTGCAGGCCGGGGCTGGCACGCTGGCGTTCACGCAGGCGGCGAACACCGCTTATAATATTGGCACGATCACGGCGAACAACGGCACGACCGGCACCGTCACGTTAAACGCCGGGCTGAACTCCGTAACGACCATCGGGACGGTAAACGGCGTCAGCGGATCCACGATCATTTTTGCCGGTGACAGCACGGGGAACACGACCATCACCAATTTGCTGAATACTTCTGGACAACTGGTCGACGTGACGAGTGGGACCGTTTCGATCAATACCGGACGTAATACTGCCTCGAATTTGGAGCTGGATGGGGGAACGTTCAATGTTCCAAACGCAGCCGACCGACTCGGACTAACGGGCAGCGTTGCCGGGCAGACCCTTTTGATCACGGGGGGAACCTTCAACGTAACAACGTCCACTTATGGCCTGCGGCTAAACAGCGATAACGGTGGAAACGGAACCGGTGTCGCCGGTAATAAATTCACCGGAACGCAGACCGCAGGCACGCTCAATATCCTCCATGGGGCTCAATACACTTCGTTCAATCTTGGAGGCACCTCCGCAACCCAGACCTCGACATATAATCTATCCGGTGGAACGCTCAGTGCCGTCAATAACGGCTACATTGACCTCGGGGCCGATACCGCGGGCACCAGCACGACGACATTCAACTTCAGCGGCGGGAAATTGCTGGTCAGCAGCACGATCGAGGGCGATCAGGCCGCGAATGCAAAACAGGCGTTTGTTTGGACCGGGGGTACACTCGCCGCAGGCACCTACAACGCGGCAAATCTGACTTCCGTGTCCGGCGCTGCCTATACCGGGAACGTCGGCACCCTGACGAACGGCGGTGGCATCCTCGCTCCCGGCGACATCGGCACTGGCGGCAAGACCGCGATCACCGGCAACTACAGCGTCACGTCCGGCGCTGCCTCGTATGCCGTGGATCTTGGAAGCACGACTGTGGCAACTGCCTTCCAGAGTGGGGCCGCCTTCTACGACCAGACCGCCGTCTCGGGGAATGCGGCACTGGGGGGGACCTTGAGCGTGGGGTTGATCAACAGCTTTACCCCCACCGGCGCGAACACGTTCACCATTCTCACGACCGCGGCGGCCGGGCGATCCGGGACATTCACGAACACCAACACTACCGGCACCGCGGCTGTCCCTCGCATCGTTCTGGCCGATGGCTTGTCCTCAATGACCGTCACCTACGGCACCGCCAACGTTGTGCTCGGAGGCTATCTCGCGACCAACACCTACAGCGCTGCCAGCGGAAACGCATGGGACGCGGCCAGCGCCGTCGACTGGACGGCTTACGATCCAGGCTCCACGTCGGCGCCTGCGACGGTCGCCTCCGGCGCGATCGCCCAGTTTGCCGACGGGGCGGCCACCGGCAGCGGCGCCAACACGGTGACCCTGAACAGCACCCGCAACATTCAGGGCATTCAGTTCTCCAGCGCCGTTTCCGGCCACAACTACACGATCAACAACGCCGGCAGCGGATCGATCATCCTTGATAACACCGGCAACAGCGCCGCGGCGACCATTGCCGACAGCAGCGCGAGCGGCAACTCCAACGCCATCAACGTGCCGATCACGCTCAAAAGCAATCTGAACGCCTCGGTGGCCAACGCCGCCAACGGCCTGACCATCGGGGCTGCCGTGGGCGAGTCGACGGTTGGTTCCACGCTGACCAAGACTGGAAACGGAACCCTGATACTAACAGCGGCGAATTCGTATACGGGCGGCAGCACAGTCACCGGCGGCACTCTCAGTGGAACCGGTTCTAGCCCGTTCGGAACCGGGACCGTCAACGTCAACAGCGGCGGGGCCATCGCTGTCAACGACGGCGGGTCGACTGGAGAATCCGCCACCACCGGCGGCCAGACCTGGGCCGGCGGAGGCGGCTATACCGCCCGCGTGGCGAACGCGAGCGTCTCGGACACCATGAGCCTTACCCTCGGCACCACGCCAACGCTGACCCTCACCAGCACCACGGGCAGCCCTTTTACTGTTACCGCTTCCGCTCCCGCGGCGTCGCTTGACCCGACGCAAAACGACACCTGGCAGATCGCGTCGTTCCAGACGCTTGCCGGCAATGTCAGTGCCCCAGGCGCCGGCAACTCCACGGTTCTGGCCACCGCCGGAGCCGGTGCCTCGTCGGCCGGCTTCATTTTGACGCTACCGCCCAGCCTCTTCACCGGCAGCGCGTACGGCAGCGGCGGCGCCCCGCTGCTTGAACTGGAAGAGGTCAGCGGAAGTTCGTTCAGCCTGGATGTGGTGTACAACGCCACCCCCGAGCCGGGCACCGCGATGCTGGTCCTGGCCGGCGGCCTGCCCATGCTCGCCGCCCGCCGCCGCCGGCGGCAACGCACAACTTGCTAACTTCCCCGCCGGAGCAGATAGCACGTCCCCCGCCAGATGGCATGAAGAAAGACGGAGCGATACCCGGATTCCGAGACGGGTTTGCTGTTGGTTTGGGGACGCTGCGGTCGTGCGGCTCGGGCCGTTCGTCTGATGGGACTGCTGACGCCGACAGATCGGATCGGTCCTCCATCCAACGGTCCGTGCAGCGCCCGGTTGCAATCCTCCGCCGTCTTGCCGCAATACTTGACATTTTCTATCTTACAATGGCCTCTTTTCGCCGTTGTCTACCGCTATTCGCGTTGGTTCTCGGCTGCTCCACTTCAAGAGTAATCCAGAAAAAGGCTGAAACAATTATCTTGTATCCCACGCAATCGATGGTAGAGTTGCTTTTCATCAGCCGATTTTGGTGCAGTCGGACTGGTGAATCCTATCGGTCGAGGCGTGCGGACGGCTTTCGGAGGCGAGAATGACGGGCATTTCCAGGAATCGGATCGTCGCGGAAAATCCCAGCACAAATTGTACTCAGCGGACTAGGCAAAACCGGCAGCGGAGACTGCGGCTGGCAGCGGTGCTCGCCGCAATACCTGTTTCTACCATCATTGCTCGGACCTCGCAGGCCGCCACGAAATACTGGGAGCCAACGGGAACGACCGGGACCAATGCGACCGGAACTTGGAACACCACCAGTTCGGTTTGGAATACTGACTCCACTGCCGCCAACGCGGCATTGACCACTTTTACCGTTGGCAGCAATGCCGGCAATACCGTGGTAAGCACCGGCGACGACGCCGTTTTTTCCGATGATGTCAATGCGACAGGACCGTCGGTAATCGCCGTGAGCCTCGTCTCGACCAATGTCGTCAACAGCATGACGTTTGGAAATCCGGGGCTCGGTAATGCATCAGCCGGGGCGACCGGCAGTTGGACGTTCAACGGCGGCACGATTGGCTTGGGTCTTGGCAGCACCGGGACGGCAACAAACGTGCTGACAATGAACGCGGGCGTCGGCGCTGTTACGATCAACTCGTCACTCGCTTCGTCCGTGAATGCACCAAGCAGCCTCAGCTTAAACTCGAATATCGTTAACAATTCGAGCAGTCTCCTGACTTTAGGGGGCACAATCTTTAACCAGGAAAACACGGGAACCAGTACCTTCCTACTGACCGGTACGGGGTCTGGCGGCGTCACAATCTCCGGTGCGATCCAAAACAACGGCAACAACGCCGGCGGCCGATCTACCGCACTGGTGATCAATACTACGGGCAGCGGTGCGACGGCGATCACTACCCTGGGTGGCGGCACGAACAACATCTACAACGGCGGCACCACGATCACCTCCGGAATCGTCGCCTTCACGGCGGCGAATTCGCTGGGCGATGGCTCAGGCGGCACCGCCAATTCCGGCACCTTGTCAATGGGCGCCGCAGGGCAGTTGAATCTCAGCGGTTTGCCGCAGGGAGTCGGAGCATTCTCCGGCTCGGTCGGAGCATTGGTCTATGACAACAGCAACACCAGCGCAACGTTCACCATCGGCAACAGCAACGGCGGCGGCGGGGCCTTCGCCGGGATTCTGGAAGATAACAGCAACGGTGGCGCGACCAGCGGCGTGCTCTCACTGGTCAAGGCTGGCACGGCTACAATCTCCCTGACGGGCGCGAATACCTTTACGGGATCGACCTTAGTAAACGGTGGCGGCGGCGGGGTCACTCTCAGTGGCGCCAGTGGCGCAATCGCCAGCACCAGCGCCATCACCATCGGCGCCGTTGGGCAGGCCACCTCCACGCTTACCTATGACAACTCCGCCAGCGGTGCCGCAGCTGTTAGCCGGCTCGGTTCAGCGCCATCACACTGAACGGTGGCACGCTCGCCTACAAAGGCATTACGGCAGGAAACAACACGGCGGGCAGCGGCTCCGCCGGCAACATCACGCTCGGCGGGAGCCAGACATCTTTTCTCAGCTTTACTGCCGCCAGCGGAACGAACAATACCTCGACGTTTACCATCCCGTCGATCACGCCAGGAACGCACTCAACCCTTTCCGCATTTCTGGCTAGCGCAAATCTTCCACTAGACGCCATCGTATTGACAACCCCACCCACGCTGATCAACGGCATATTGCCCTATTCGGTCGAGACCAGTAATACCAACTTCCTCACCGTCACCGGCGCCAATCACCTTGGCGCCTATGGGAATATCAACGGCACGAACGTAACCACCTTCGACGGTAATTTGACCAGCAACGTCAAGATCACGGGAAATCAGTCGGCTTTCGGCGGGCCAATCGCCGAGAACTCGCTGATCTATTCTGCGGCGGGCACACAGGGATTCGGCGGCAACACCCTGACGCTGACCAGCGGCGGCCTCATCCTGGGTAATGCTACGGCGGTTCTTGGTTCGTCCGCCAACGACGGCAGCATCACCACCGCCGCCGCCAACTCAGAACTGTTCGTTGATACAGCAGCGAATGGAACCATCAACGCGGCCATCACCGATGCAGTTGGACCCACAAGCGTTGCGCTCACGAAATTCGGTGCCAGCACGCTCACGCTTGCGGGGACAAACACGTTTACAGGCCCCACCACAATCGAGCAAGGAACGCTGGTGGTCGCCAGCACGGGTACCATTGCAGCGTCCAGTGGGGTAACCGTGAACGCTGGCACCACCCTCAGCAACGGCGGGACCACCGCTGCAGTGAACAACAGCGGCACTTTTACCAACAGCGGCACGGCCGGAAACGTTGTGTTAAACACCGGTTCCACGAATACGATCAACGGCGGCAGCACCACTGGCACGGTCACGCTGGCGGGAACCGCGGCTTTGACTTTTGGCGCGACAACCAACACTGCGTTTACTCTTGGCAACGTGAGCGCCACGGGCACGCCGACGATCACCTACAGCAACACGCTGGCAGCAGGTAATACGGTGAATTTTGCCTCTGGCACTCAGGCGCTTTCGAACCTGACCAACAGTGCCGCTGGCGGCAAGCTGACGCTGACCGGTTCCGGGGCTACACTAAATATCGCCAACACCTTCATGGGCAACAACGTGACCGCGACGACGGTTTTCCAGAGCGGGACGTACAATTTCTCCAGCGGCCCTGCCAATGGCGGCACCAACCAGCCAGGCTTGCTCACTGTGAACGGCGCGACGGTAAACTTCACCGGCGGCGGCCGTTTCTACGACTCGGCTGGCGGGATGACCACCGTTTCTGCCGGAACCCTGGCCTTTGGGTCTGGCTTTGATCCAGGCGAGCAGCAGACAGGTGGGACGACCATCACCATCAACGTGAACGGTGGCATCCTGGATATCACGGGCGCCGGCACAAATACGGGCATTGGCAAGGGCGGGACCGACCAAACTTCGGTGACCACCGACATACTAAACATTGCCGGCGGGACGTTCCAGAACGGCATCACCAGTGGCAGCGGCAACGGATTTCCGATCGGCACTACACATAACGATTACGTCTCATCGATCAACCTCTCTTCCGGGCTACTGCTTTCAAGTGGCGCTATATCGGCAGCCGGTGCTCCCGGAACGGGCGGGAGCAATACATTCAAGTGGACCGGCGGCACGTTAACCGTCCCCACCTACACTGCGGCCAACCTGACGGGCACGGATGGGACCACTTCCACGACTGGCACGCTCATCAACGGGGGGGGTACTCTCGCGCCTGGTTTCAAGCCCACCAGCACGCAGGGCACCTACACCGCCGGCACGCAGTACACCGGCCGAACCGCCATCACGGGCGGGTATTCAGTCACCAGTAACAAGGCGGCCCTGGCCATCAACATCGGTGGGACGACATCGGCCGGCGGTTTTGCAGTGACCGCAGCCGACTACGACAACGTCACCGTCAGCGGAGCAACCGCCCTTGGTGGCCGGCTGAGCCTCGGCCTCATCAACAGCTATACGCCGCCTGCCAATACAACCCAGCTTTACAATATCGTGACTGGCAGCACCGCGTTGAGCGGCACGTTCACCAATCTTGTTACCGGCAATTCCACGGCCGTCGCCGGCGGCACCAGCCGCGTGGTCCTGGCCAATGGCCTCTCATCCATGCTGGTGGGCATCAACACCACTGCCTCATCCGCGACCACTGACGGATTGGCTGCGGTGGGTGCCCACACCGTTGCCGTGGGCGGTTATCAGGCGACCAATACCTATAACGCTGCCAGCGGCAACGCCTGGGATGCGGCGAGTGCGGCGGACTGGACCTACTTCGATCCAGGTGCGACGTCGTCTCCTTCCACACTGGCTTCCGGGGCAATCGCTCAGTTTGCAGACGGAGGCAGCACCGGCGGCAGTGGCAGTAATACGGTCACGCTCAACAGCACCCGGAACATTCAAGGCATCCAGTTCTCCAGCGCCGTGTCCGGTCACAATTACACCATCAACGACGCGGGCAATAGTCTCAGCTCGATCATTCTCGATAACACGGGCAACAGCGCCGCGGTGACCATCGCCGACAGCAGCGCGAGCGGCAACTCCAACGCCATCAACGTGCCGATCACGCTCAAAAGCAATCTGAACGCCTCGGTGGCCAACGCCGCCAACGGCCTGACCATCGGGGCTGCCGTGGGCGAGTCGACGGTTGGTTCCACGCTGACCAAGACTGGAAACGGAACCCTGATACTAACAGCGGCGAATTCGTATACGGGCGGCAGCACAGTCACCGGCGGCACTCTCAGTGGAACCGGTTCTAGCCCGTTCGGAACCGGGACCGTCAACGTCAACAGCGGCGGGGCCATCGCTGTCAACGACGGCGGGTCGACTGGAGAATCCGCCACCACCGGCGGCCAGACCTGGGCCGGCGGAGGCGGCTATACCGCCCGCGTGGCGAACGCGAGCGTCTCGGACACCATGAGCCTTACCCTCGGCACCACGCCAACGCTGACCCTCACCAGCACCACGGGCAGCCCTTTTACGGTTGCCGCCTCCGCTCCCACGGGGTCACTTGACCCGACGCAAGACAACATCTGGCAGATCGCCTCCTTCTCGGCGCTTGCCGGCAATGTCAGTGCCCCGGCGCCGGCAACTCCACGGTTCTGGCCACCGCCGGAGCGGGTGCATCGTCGGCCGGCTTTATTTTGGCTTTGCCCACCAGTGAATTCTCGGGCGGCGCGTACGGCACCGGCGGCGCTCCGCTGCTGGAGTTGGAGGAAATCAGTAGCACGTCGTTCAGCCTCGACGTGGTGTATAATGCCACCCCCGAACCAGGCACTTCGATGCTGGTGCTCGGAGGGTTGTTGCCGATGCTAAGCGGCCGTCGCCGTCGTCGTCGGCAGGTGACGGCCCAGTAGAATTCCAGCGACAGCGGGGTACTTTGGCATCGCGATCCGCTTGGCGTTCGAGGTCGTCTGTTCTCTCACCGTTTGGCGACGGCGAAGCGATTGTTCTGATTAAGATGCCGAAAGCGAGCGATTGCAAGCTGCACGATCTCCCCGCAGTGAGCCCCAGCTCTCCTCCTCTTCGTGCCGCAGCAAGGTCCCGGCGCGCCGGGATGCCGCAGTTTACCCGCCGCGGCGGGTGCCTTCGTGCCTTTCCTTCTCGCCTTCGTACCTGCAAGCCGAACGGCTTTACCCTTGTCGAACTATTGGTCGTCATCGGGATCATTGCGATTCTCGTCGCGATTCTGTTGCCGGCGCTCGCGCGAGCACGCGACTCCGCGCAGCGGATCAAGTGCATGAGCAATCTGCGGCAGATCGGAGTCGCGGCAATCGCGTATGCCAATGAGCATAAGGGGCAATGTCCGGGTCCGAACATGCTGGCGTTCAAATATAACTTTGAGGAAGTCTCCTCGTACGATCCGCTCGAGCAATACATCAATCTCAACAGCAACGGCAACGCCGGCTCGGCGGAGACGCAAATCAGGAAGCTGGGGATTACCTGGTGTCCGGCAGCCCTGGCGATCAACGACAACTATCTTAATTCAGCCACAACTACGGGAAGCTTCTGCACCTATCTCTCCTATACTTCCGACTGGAAGCCGGTCTCCATGGGAGGCAACGGAAAGGGAGTGCGATTCAGCAAGATCCCGTTCGGCGGGAGCCAGTCGGCCTGGCTGTTCGACGCCCCGGCAATGTCAACCTTCAGCGGCGGCTATTACTTTAACGCGATTTTCGGGGATCAATATGCCGCCGGATGTTTTCACGGCGCGACGGCGGTCATTCCGCTGGGATGGAAGTGGCCGGGCAAAACGGCGGCCGACGTGCAGAATGGTTCGGAGTGTATTCTCTTCTTTGACGGGCACGCGGAAGTCATGCCGCAGGGCATGCTAGCCGGAACTTATTCGCCGGCGGTCAACGCGACCTTTTGGAAGGGTTGGGAATGATAGTTCTAACTTACATGCGCTTTGAAAATGCCGGTTTTTCCACGAGGGAAATCGATATCCAGTGTCGCGCGGCCGCGCCATCGAAGCGTTAATTCGTGTAAATTTTCCCAATTTAATCTAGAACTCTATTCTGATGCTATGCTAGAATAGAGGTCGGAGGTGGTTGCGCAGAGCGGGAGGGCGCATTTCAACGAGGAATTGATCAATGACGTGTCTCCCTGCCTTCAACTTGTTCGGCCGACCCGTGGATGCATCATCGTCGCGCTGCCGCAAGGGCGGATTTACCCTGGTAGAACTTTTGGTGGTCATCGGCATCATCGCACTGCTGGTTGCGATCCTCCTCCCGGTTTTGAGCAAGGCCCGGATCGCCGCGAGGCGGACCGCCTGTCTTTCCAATGTCCGGCAGCTCATTACCGCGGCAGTCATGTACACAACAGACAACAAGGGTTATCTCCCAAGGTTTGACGGGCAGGGATATAAGCACTGGACTAGCCAGCTCCTCCCCTACGTCGGCTTCAGCGCCAGCGTATTCGAATGCCCCGGCACCGTATTCCAATTGGAATCTCCCTTGAACGCTTCAGAAGGCATCTACACCTATAACGGGGTCAAGTATTCGGCGCGGCTGTCGTATAAAGTGAACGGGGCGTTTGCCGGCGCCCCCCGCAAGTCGGATTGGTCATCGGCAATACCCAACACACGCCGTTGATCATGCCGTTCGGCCCCATCCGGGATTTTTGGAGTGGCACGAATTACGTGGAACGCGTGGATGCATCGTCAAACGTGATTCCGCGAACGATGCAGATCAGCAACGTCGCGTATGATACGATCATGATATTCGATGGGTTTTCACAATCGCAGACTGTTGGCGGAGCATCAATCGGCGACTACAGCCAGTTTCATTTCGGCGGCGTGAATGCCAGCGGCGACCCCAGCTATTTCGGTGCGCGCAGCATGGGAATCATGAGCCACAATCCGTCGGGAAATCCGCAGGACGTGGCCAACGGCATCGGCAGTTCCTCCGTTTCGATCGCCTACGCCGACGGCCATGCCGATACGGTGTACCTCAGCACAATACTCGGTGACACGAAGTACTGTGTCGCGGGTTCGCCATGGATTGTTGGCACTGTCACCAGCAATCTGGGTCGGGTTGGCGATTTGCAAATCAAGTGGAACAACACGGATCAGCCCAGGGGCTATTGGACTGCCACCGCCGGCGACTGACCGCCTGGCTTCGGAAAGACTAAAGCCCAGATCCATCACACCCAAGTTTGGAAGAGCGCGTGAGCATCAGCAAAAGAATCGCTTTGCTGGTCCTGCTCTTGAACATCTCAAGCAGCGATGGACTTGCAGCCGCTAACCCCACAGATGCTGGGATCGATTCCATCTATCAATATTTTCTGCCGAGCCCGGAAGCGAAAGCGCGGATCAACCTCGGGGCCTACCTCTGGATTCCGCCGAATACCCCAAAGATACGTGCGGTGATGATCGGGTATCACAACGGACTGCCGATCAATATCCTGCAAAATCCGGCCGTGCGCGCGGTGTGCCGCAAGGATGGCATCGCTCAAATCCTGCTCATGCCCTGGGCGAAGGACATCGGCTCGATCATGGCCGGCTTCTACGACGTCACTGATCCGGCCAAGACCGCTGTCTACGACCATTACCTGCAAGGCTTGGCTAATCTCTCCGCGCACCCGGAGCTGGTCAACGCGCCAATCGTGCCGTTGGCGCATTCGGCGTACTGTGAATTTCCCTTCGACGCTGCCATGCGGAAACCCGAGCAGTGTCTCGCGGCCATTCCGATCAAGGCGGGGATGCCTGATGTGTACAGCAACTTTGTTGCCGGCAAGGCCAAGGCGGCCACGCCCGACATGGCTCTGCGCAATGTGCCGATCCTGTTCGTGGGTTCAGGCAGCCAGGAGACGGTGAGCTGGAGCGCCTACCCGCACGAGTTCAGCGCCGCGGGTCTTGGCCCCTATCGCCGCGATCACGATGACAATCCCGGCACCACGTACGAGCCACGCAATGAGCTGTTCGGGAACTGCTGGGACATGACCAGCGGGCACTTCGATATGCTGCCGCGCGACTATCAGTTCGTCGCGGACTGGCTCGATGCCATCGCAACAGCGCGCTTGCCCGAGACTCCCGAGGCGCCGATGAAGAACCTCACGCTGAAGGATGGCTGGCTGATCAATGGACGTATCCCGGCGACGGGCGATCTGCCCAAGGACTATCCGATGCCCGCGCCGTATCTCCAATTCAAAGGTCACCGCGATCATGCCCTGTGGTTTCCTAATGAGAACCTTGCCAAACGCGCCTTCGACCTCGGCTATGCGGAGCCGCGCAAGAAGATGGAGCTGTTCACGTTCCTCGATGGAAGCGGCCAGCCCCTCAGCCTCGCCAAGGGATCCATGGCGACTTATCCAGATCCGCAGAAGATGCTGCACGGCGAGGGGCTTTTCACACTCACGACCTATCACTTCGCTAAACCCCCCGACATCGACACGGTGAACCGCCGTAAAGACCCCGCGGCCCCGCCCGTCTATGCCAACGTGCTTTTTCCCGGGAAGACCAGATTGCCGACCACCGACATTCCCCTGCAATTTGCCCCGCACGGCGGAGACCTGGTTCTGGTGAACAGCGAACAATTTAAGGATGATCGCGGCGTCACCGAAACGCGTCTGACGCTGCGGATGGTGCGCCACCGCATCGATCCTGATGCCGGCTTTACAATGTCCTTCGTTCGTGTTTTTCATGAAAGCACGGACGAATTCGCCGCGGCCGGCCGCACGTGCAACATCGCATGGACACCATCTAACGCAAACCCAGCCGCCAAACCTCAGACTGTAGAGTTTCCAGCGATTTCCGATGTGCCAGCGACAGCCGCCAGGATTGCGCTAACCGCCAAGAGCTCCGCAGGCCTGCCAGTCGATTATTTCGTCTTCAAAGGCCCGGGCATTATTAAGGACGGCGCGTTTGTCCCCGCCGAGTTTCCCGCCGGCGCCAGTGCCCCGATCGAAGTCACCATTGGCGCGTACCAAGTCGGCCTCTTCGACTCGGACCACGGCGTAAAGCCCTCTGAAACCGTCTACCGAACATTCCACCTGACCTCTCCGGCGTCGCGATGATGGAGAAGATCCACCAAGCTAACGGGAAAATCACCCAGATGCCGGATTCGGTGCAGAAGGAAGTTTAGGTCGTTTGCCCGTCTAAGCATTGCTACCCGGGGACAATCAACCGGACGTCGCGCTGTTGATGCCCTTCCAGAACAAGTTCCAGTTAAGCCGCTGCGGAGAGTTGGGCCGAATACATGGGATGGCGCCATTCCCGTTGACACCGGTTAAGTCAGGCTTGAGCGCCTCGACGTGCCCGTCAAAAAACAGAGTGTTGGCAGACCCGTCGTTCCAAATCGAGCTGGAGCCGATGTTTGTCAAGTGCCTTCCTCCATGAGGACACATTGGCAAGTAACTCGGGCTGGTTCCGTTCGCAAATACGTAGGTTGCGTACTCGGTATTGGGCACCCATTCCCCAGAGCAAAATGCGAGCGCGCATTGCGTTACCGAGTAGGGCTGATTGTATTTCACCAGAGTCCCGCCGGCCGCCCAGACGGCGGGCGATGCACTGGAATATGAACTGACTTCGTCAACGTAGTCGTACCATAGCTGGCCGTTAAATGCGTACGACCGACTCTGTCCCGCAGCGTAGGAGGAATACTGCACCATGGCCTCGGGGCATTTGAGCAGCGGGGTGAGACCAATTTTCGTCTGGGCGTCGGCTGCGCTGATGTTCGCTATGCCCAGATAGCTGCTCGTCCATCCGGATAATGCCGGGTTGTTGTACGCATTTCCTACCAGATTGTAACCGCAGGGCATATAGCCCTTGGAGTCAGAGACGTACATCTGCACGAGCGTGCCCAGCTGTCTGAGCGTGCTCGCACAGGAGATGGCACGAGCGGATGCCTGCGCAGCATGCAGGGCCGGCAGCAGCACGGCAATCAAGATCGCAATGATCCCCATGACCACCAGCAACTCCACCAAGGTGAATGCATCCCTGACCCGCTGACGGAAACCGCCGCCGGGCGCTCTCGATGAACATTTGTACCGCTGGACATGCATAGCGAACTCCGCCAGAGGTCTGAATCCCAAATGATACCTCCCGTGAGGAACAATTTGAAACATGATGTTTGCTTTACGAGTATATTTTCTGACGCTCAATGCACGCCGCGAGGACCAGGAAGGAGTACAAGCGCCAGTTGTGTGTGGGTGAAGCCCGAGTCGGAGGAGGTTTGGTCGGCAAAACGGATCGTTCCTTGTCGCCGCGCATGCGCGACGAGAACTCAGCAACGCATGGTCCGCACACGGACATTGTGATTGCTTTAATCGAAGGCGCGGACCTCGGCGATGCCGAGGCCGCGGCCGGTATCGGGAAGGGTGAGACGCAGGTAGCGGGTCGGCTCACCGGCAAGGTTGAGCCGGGAGAGTTCCGAGGGACTGTCGGGCGAGGTTGGGACGGCAGTGGTGTTGTCGCCGAGCTTCGCCCAGGTCGAGCCGTCGGTCGAGCCTTCAAGCGTGTAGTGCATGGTCTTTGCCGGGCCGTCCCAGAAGATTTCGCAGACCTTTACCGAATGGGGCTGGCCTAAATCGACCTGGAGCCACACATCGCGGGTTTTAGCCGGGGCGGACCAGTTGGTTTCGGTATCGCCGTCGGTGGCGGCGCCGGGCGAGGACCCTTTGTTAGAGGCCGAGGCGACGGCAGGACGGCCGAAGGCGAGGTTGCCTTTGTTCATTGCCGCCAGGTCGCGGATTGGGTTCTCCGGGGGAACCTGCAGCGGCGTGTTCGCGGGCACCGGCGCGGAGGCACGCACGATCTCACGGCTGGCGACTTTTTCGATGATGAGCTGGACCTGGGAGGGATCAGCGCCCTGCTCGTCGAAGACCGTCAGCACGTTGTCGCCCCCGGGGCTGAGCCAGCACTCGGGGATGTAGAGGGAATCAACGCGAATTTTTTCCGGATAGCGGCCGAGGTTATGGCCGTTCATCCACATCGTGCCGCGCGAGAGGCCGGCGAAGGTCGCGCGCAAAATCGGGTATGCGCCCAGTTCCGCTGGCGGCTTGGCGCTGAATTGGGTGCGGTAAAAGGTGGGGACGCCGGAGGCGGAGGCGGCGCCGTTGGCGGCGCTCCAATTCTGGATCCTCGAAGGGTCTTCGCCGGGTCCGCCGGTCTGGCGCCAGCCGGTTAGTTCGCGCTTCTGGCCGGCGACCGTGAGCACCGGCGCGCCGACCAGTCCCTTGTCGTCGCGACCCACCAATGAGCCAAGGTAACTGTAGGCTTTATTGCGTCCATGGTGGGAGACGAAGAACGCGATGGTGTTCTTGCCCGCGGTCAGGTCGACGTTTGCGCTGCCGTTGGCGACAGGAATGGGATGGCCGTTCACGAAAAGCTCCGCGTCATCCTTGGCGCGGAACGAAAGTGTGCCACCCCCGGCGGCGGGCATGTCCACGATCGTCCGATACCAGCCGAATGCGGAGGTGTTTCCGTCCGCTCCCATTTCCAGAGGCTGCTCGGAGTGGAGCCACTGGGAGTCATTGTAATCCGGGTCCGCCAGCGGCAGCACAGACTTTTCCCATGCGGAGAGCGCGGGCGCCGGCTGATCGTCGAGGCTCGTATCGGCCTTGGCGCCCAAGTGCCAACTGCGGCCGGGAGCGCCGTACACTGCCACTTGCGCCGGAGCGGCCTGGCCATAGTACCGCTCGATCATTACCGCGGCCTGGCCGTCCTTCTCTTGAACATCCTGGACGAATGCGGGGCCGACGATGACGTACTGTTTGCCGGCTGCTCCGATCAGCCAGGTGTACAGCGACAGATCCCTGCTCGTGGCCAGGACGCGGAGTTCACTGGCGCCTGCGGCCAAATTACACTCCTCCACTCCCGACGCGGGAATCGTGATCTTCAGGGTCGGCGCCTTCGAGTTCGAGAGCGAAGCCTCAATGCCGGCGGTCGTCAGCCCCGTCTTCATGGGGCTGTCGGCGGCGAGCGTGAGATGTCCGGTCTGGCCCGGCTCTCCGTAGACGATCAGCGTGGTGCCAGTGTCGAATTTCGCCAGGCCTAGAACCGGAAGGGTCGAATCGGCGATCTTCAGCCCCTCGGCAACAACGACGTCATGCGGCAGCGGGTAAGTGCCGTAGCGCGCGAGTTGGAGTTGATCGCCGGCCTTAAGCGTCGCGATCGCGGGGTCGCGGGTGCTGTTTTGCACGAAGATCAGCGTGCCGGCGTCGCTTCGGCGGGCGCCGATGACCTGCACGCTCTTGCCGCTGGCAAAGTCTTTAAAATCGCCGAGGGCGTCAGTGCTGTTGGCGAGGATATCCGGGAAACTCTGCGCCAGTTGGTTCACGCGCTTCATCCGGTAGTACATGAGTCGCAGGTCGCCGGCCTGGCCGATACCCGTGCCGTAATCGTAGCTGGCGCCGACGGAGTCGTCGTTCCAGGTTTCGAAGTTTGTGCCGCCGTGGATCATGTAGAAGTTGTAGCCTCCGCCGCCGTGAGCGACGATGTTCCACTGGGCGTTGTCGATGGCGCGGAGCTTTTTCTCCGCCAGGGTTCGATAGGCGTCGAACCAGCCGGACCAGAATTCGGTGGTGAACCAGGGATTGTTGCGCGTGGAGGGGTTGATGTTGGCGGGCGAAGGTGAACCGCCGTGATTGAGCCCGCTCATAAAGTAGGGAACCTGGAGCCCCAGCTTTACGGCGGTGTCGCTGAGGTGAACGAAGTAGGGCTGGTCCTTGATCACGCCCCAGCCCAGCGGGTGCTCGTTCTCAAGTTGCACCATGATCACATTGCCGCCCCGGTTGATCTGCCGTGGCGAGATGATTGAGAAGATCTTCTCGTACCAGTGATCGTTGAGGGCGAGGTACGCCGGGTCGTTTGTGCGCACGTTCACCGGCGGCTTGAACTTCAGCCAGATCGGCCATCCGCCCAGGTCCCACTCAGCGCACACGTATGGTCCGACACGCACGATGGCGTAGAGCCCCTGCTTCCTGGCGGTGTCGAGGAACGCGCCGATGTCGCTGTCGCCGACGAATTTCCACTCGTTTTCGCGCGGCTCGCTGAGGTTCCAGAAGGCGTAAGTCTCGAGGCAGTTGAAGCTGGCCTGCTTCATCCGCAGCATGCGGTCGGCCCAAAGCTCGTGGGGGACGCGCGGGTAGTGAAGCGTACCCGAGCAGATGTAGGTGCGACGTCCGTCGATGATGAAGCCCCTGCCGTCGAAATCAATAAACTCCTTTGCCGCCGCGGCCGGAGGATAGATCTGGTCGTTCCGCTCGCCTTTAGGTTTATCGGCGGCCCGGGCACCGCGGGAGGAGACCATCAAGAGGATCGCCAGCGCCACATTCGACAGGCGGGTGTTCATAGAGTTTCCTATTCTGCGGGCACGGAGCACACTTTCCAAGCAAGGAGACGTACGCGATGGGAGCGCCGCATCAAACCGACCGCGCCCAGAGGGGTGTAACTTTTATTTGTGGCGATTGCAGATTTTGCGATCGTAGGGCGGGATTCATCCCGCCGTTTTCTCAGCCGGCCAACAAATCGGCGGGATGAATCCCGCCCTACTCGGAGCCGATCGCCACTTTCGAGCGCCACACCCGCCCAGAGCGATCTGCCCTTCGCGGGGTGCCTCACCTGGACTGGTTCGAGTATAAAGGAGCCGCCAACGAATACGGAAAAAGATGCCCGCCGGGCAGTATGTTATTGCTTCTGCCGGGTCTCCGGACGGGTTCCCCTTTCGGCTACGGCCTTCGGGGGTGAATTGCCTCGCTGGGTTATCAATCGAAAAGGATCGGATCGATGTCTAATCGCTTTTGCTGCTTCGCTGTCGCTTTCATCTCGCTCCTTTCACCGTCGTTCACCCGCGCCGCCCTGGCCGACGCGACTGCCGCCGATTCGGCCGATGTGGCGGGTCCGTTCCAGCCGACGATGAAGTCATTCAGCAGTTACACGTGCCCCGAATGGTTCAGGGACGCGAAATTCGGAATCTGGTCGCACTGGGGCCCCGACTCCATCCCGGGAATCAGTAACAACTATGCTCACGACATGTATACGCAGGGCAACGGCGACTATAACTGGCATCTCGCACACTATGGGCATCCAACCAAGGTAGGCTACAAAGACGTCATCGAATCCTGGAAAGCCGAGAAATTCGACCCCGACGCCCTGATTGCAAAGTATAAGGCGGCCGGTGCGAAATACTTCGTCGCCCTGGCGACGCATCACGACAATTTCGACAACTTCGACTCCACCTATCATGAGTGGAATTCGGTCAAACATGGCCCGCACAAGGACATCGTCGGGCTGTGGCGCGCGGCAGCGCTCAAGGCGGGGCTGCGCTTTGGAGTTTCATCCCATGCCGACGAGCGGGGTTGGAATTATATGTATGCCGCCCGTCTGACGGACAAGACCGGGCCGCTGGCGGGTGTGCCGTATGATGGCGCGAACCCCGCTTTTGAGAGCCTCTATAACACTCCCACGGGTCCGAAAGACAAGCCCACCGAAGCGTGGAAACAAGAGTGGCTTAAGCGCCACACAGAACTCGTCGACAAGTACAAGCCGGATCTTCTCTACTTCGATGGCGGCATTCCCCACGGCCAATATGGAATGGAACTGATCGCGCATTACCTCAACGAAAACGCAAGGGATCATGGCGGCAAGGAAGAAGCCGTCGTGAACGTGAAAGCCGGCTCCTTCGTCAGCGACTACGAGCGTGGCGTCTCGACGATCCTCCAGCCGAACCCGTGGCAGGATGATACTTCCTTGTCCGGGTGGTTCTACATGAACCATAATCCTCATAACGACTCCCACTCCAACATCAAAGATGCGCCGACCGTCATCGACACGCTGATCGACGTGGTGAGCAAGAACGGCAATCTGCTCATGAACTTCCCTCAGCGCGGCGATGGCGGTCTCTACCCCGAATGTGAAAAGGTTCTCGATGAACTCGCTAAATGGATTCCTATCAACGGGGAGGCTATCTACGGCACTCGTCCATGGAAGACCTTCGGCGAAGGGCCGACGGTGATAGAGAAGAAGGGAATGAATGAGCCGATGCAGCCAATGACCTGGCAGGACATCCGCTACACCACCAAGGGAAACGTGATTTACGCGTTCTGTCTGGGCATTCCGCAGGCCGAGATCAAGATGACCGCCATGGCAGGTATGGGCGATAAAATTAAGAATGTCGAATTGCTCGGAAGCAGCGAGAAAGTCGCCTGGAAAGCGGGCTCGGATGGTTTGATCATCGAGCCCGCCGGCAAGTGGCCCTGCGAAGACGCGGTCTGCTACAAGATCATCCAGAAGTGACAGGCGAACCATCAACATCCGGAATATAACAGGCTTCCGCGAGAAGAATGGATGGTCGTGAACCGCGGAGGCGCAGTCAGGCCTTCGCAAACGTTCTCAATCCGGTACGGACATTGCAGCGTGAATCCCTCGACTGGATACCGGCAAGGCGAGTTGAACAGCACGTCGTGTTGGAAAGCTATTAACAGGAGGAGACTCTGTCCGCGTGCCTCAACTCCACAATCGCAATCCGAAGACGACAGGGAATCCCAAGCATAATGCTGCTGAATTTCGGCAGGGGACGCCTCATCGCTGCACGATCGGCGCACCGCTTCCCTCCCACTCGACGCGAAGGCCCATCGCCGTGGGCGTCTCTCCGCCATTGGGAACCTCGAATTCGACCGTATTGATTCCACTTCGAAAGTGCCCGGTCAGTGTGAAGGCGTGAAATTCCGTGAACGTCCAGGAGGTGGCATCACGTGGCAGCGCGGCCCGCATTCCATTGACCCGGACTTCGTGGATCTTGTCGTCAGCAATACATTTGACATGGATCTCTACACTGGCTGGGTCGAAGCCGGTCAAATCAAAAGTCGACCTGAAGATATATTTGCCCGTGGCGACGCGGCTAAAGTCCGCGACCGAGGAAATCCACTGGGAGTGATCGGGATCATTCGCCAGATAGCGACCAATCAGAGGGGAGGCGACGAACGCCGACCGGGCCTGCGGAACAGACTCCCCGGGCGAAAGAAGTTTCCAGTTCGGATCACGATCGCCCACGCGCAGTCCCATGCCAGTATTGTGAAGCGCGATGGGAAGCCGCGTCTCGGCCATCTCCCGCACGAAGGCCTCGCTGTTCGGCGCGGCCGGCTCGATCTCCCCTTCGCTCACCTGGCAACTGACCGTCTGGTTGGAGGTGAGTTGTATCGGCGGTTGCCGCCCGACTGTCTGGTCGGGACGCGTGATCTCCAGTTTCCCCTTAAACACTTCGACCCGCGCCACCCCCGCCCGACTAACGCTCAATCCGAATTCGGTTCCGAGGTCGGCAATCTGTAGATTCGATGAAGTGACAGTGAATCCGTGCGCCGCCCCAGGGACGTGTGCGACCAGCTTGCCATAGTCGAGCGCGCCAGCATTGCGATCGGCAACATGAAACGCGACCGGCCCCTGCAGGATTACGCTCGCGCCGCTGGCAAAGGTAAGCTCAGCCGTTCCCGATCGAAGCTGCACGATCTGCCCGCGATCCAGTTTGCTTCCGACCGGCATGGCGTCGCGCTCCCAGCTAACGCCCGCCAGTGCGGTCAGCCGCGCCGGAGAACCGAACCGCGGCATCAAGGCGAGGATCAGACACGCAGCCAATCCCAGCCCGGCGGCGGCGGCGAACCATCGCCACTGGCGAAAGCCTCCGCGTTTTGCCGAAATGATCCGCCGCGGCTTGGGCGCCGCCGGCACCCGCGCGGCGGCGGGAGGGGGCGTGATCGCCTGGTCTTCTGTCGGCTCGGCTTCTTCAACGATGGCTGGCATCACCAGCGACTTGCCCCGCGGATCGTCGGTCGACGGAGTTTCGTCGTCCTGGTCGTGAATCGCCAGAACATTGCGGCCGTGGCAAATGTCATACAGGCGGCGGTGAAATACCATCTCGCGGGCGAATCGCTCTGCGTTGGCCGGGCTCTGATTCACCCATTCGCACAGTTCGCGCCCTGCTCCGGCGACAGCGCGTCGTCGATATACAGCGCAATCAGTATCTTGGGGTCGCTCGTCATAACGTCGCCTTTTTGCTCGATAATCTCAATTCAACGCACTGGCGCAGCGACTGACGCACGCGGTTGAGGGCAACCGTCGTCGCATTGACCGTCGAACCGACCCGCGCGGCGATTTCCCGCGGCTTCAAATCCGCACCATAGCGCAGATCAAGCAACTGTCGTGATTTGCTGCTCGCCCGGTCGACGCATTCCTGCAGCGCCGCCACAATCGGTCCCACCTCCGGGCCCACTTTCTCGTAGGCGGCGGCGAGGTTTTCAAACGCCGTCTCGTCGAACACGACGCGGGAAGCGGCAACGTGGCGGCGCGCGTCCATGATTTCAAGGCGGGCCACGGCGATGGCCCAGGCAATGAACGGCTGTGAAGGATCGTACCGGTCGAATTTGCGGATCAGCACGGCGGCGCATTCCTGCAAAACGTCCTCAGCCATGTGAAAATCGGGAATCATCGACAATACGAAAGCCGACACCCCTGGCTGGGCTTGCGTCCACAGCCGGGCGAATTCCTCGTTACGCGATTCCAAACCTGCCAAGAGACGCCTCCCGGTGTTCACCGCGCACAGGATTTTCGGACTGCGGTCAGCCGGTATCCGCGCCGCGAGACCAAATTCTTACAAAAAGAAATCTTTGTAAGAATTTGAGTCCGCCGCGCGGATACGCATTGACGCGGAGAAACCTTGCGGTCTTTGAAAGGCGCGGCGGAGTGAACATGCCTCGTCAAGTCTGACGCGCAGACGGAAATCTGGGAGAGAACGATGCAAAAGCAGCCCCGTGTGTGTGCCGGAACTTCAGCAAAAGAAGCCTTTTTCAACAACGCCAACTGGAGCGGGCGGCGCCGTAGAGCCGCGCGACACTCTCTCGTGCTGGTGGCTTCCGCCGCCGCATTGACGGTCGCGCAGTCGCTGCTTCCCTCCCCCTCGGCTCAAGCGGCAACAATTTACTGGGATGCGGCGCCGGGCAGTGCGCCGTGGACCACAAACACCAACTGGAATACCAGTGGCACAGCGGACACACCCGATCCGGCAGCAGCTCCTGGCACAAACGACATTGCCGAATTCAACCGGGTCACCGCAACGCAGCCGACATTTTCCACCGCCAGTGCGATAACAGTCGGGGCCATTTGGCTGACCGGAGCCGTTGGCAACACCACGATCGTGAATACCAACGGGACCTCAGCTTTCAACTTTACGGGAGGCCAGACCGTTAACGGCACCTCCAATGTCGGCATCTGGATCGACGACAACCTCAACAAAAATCTGCAAGTGGGAGCGACTGGGACCAGCGCGTGGAACGGCACAGTACAGAACAACCAAACGTGGTTTGTTGGCACAGGCGATGCGCTGACGCTGAACGCCGGCACGGCTGCCGGTTCGATCAACATCAATGGCAAGACGCTGACGATCGACGGCGGCGGCAATACGAACCTTGGCCGGATTAACAACCCTGTTGGCCAGACGACCGGAACCATCATCAAGAAGGGCTCCGGCTTGTTCGCCAACTCCGGTGGCTTTAATGGAACCATCACTCAGGTTCAACTGAACGGCGGGACATTCGAGCTGAGCACCAATTGGAATGCCTCTAAAGTGACGGCGACCAACGGCTTCGATTTCACCGGGGACGCAACACTCTGGATCGGTAATAACGGAGGCAATGGGGCCGCTATAGACGATTTATCCGGCAAGATTAAAATCGAGGACGGGGTTACGGGGACAATTGACGCAGGCACGGGAAATACCGTCACCACCTATGCTACCGCGTTTCAAGTTGGAACATTGGCGACCGGCGCCTTCACCAAGGCCGGCTCCAGCACGCTGACGATTTCGGCGGCGAACACATATAAGGGCGCCACAACCGTGGCCGCCGGCACGCTGGCGCTCTCCAGCGCGTCAAACAACATTGCCAGTTCGGGGGCGATTACCGCGGGGAGTTCCGCTGCCACCGCCGCGACGCTTGACATCACCGGAATCACCGGCGGTTTCGCGCTCGCCAGCGGGCAGGCGCTTGGCGGGTTCAGGACGGTCAACGGTCCCCTGACCATTGCCGCCGGCAGCAAGCTTTCGGCCGGCACCGGTACCGCAAGCACGCTCGGGACCACCACCGGAACCGGCGCAACCGACGTGACCGGGACCCTGACAACGCAGAACGGGGCATCGACGACGGTCGGCCAGACGTGGGCCAAAGGCGGCGCTTACGTCGCGAAGATCAACGAAACCAACGGAACTGGAACCGGGGTTGCCGGCACCGGCGCCGCCGGAAGCTCGACGGGATGGGATCTTGTTTCGATGAATGCCCTGGCCCTCTCTGGTCTGGGGGGCGGCGCGGGCAATACGTTTGCGATCTCCCTCACCAGCCCGGGAGGCAAGATCGGCGACTTCGATAGGACGAAGAACTACACTTGGGAAATCGCCTCCATCACCAACGGCACCCCGTTCACGCCCGGAGTTTACCTTGCAACCGCCGGCCCAACCGGAGCGTCCACCGGCACGACCACCTCCAGCCTGTTCACTCTCGACACCAGCGCGTTCGTCGGGGCTCCCGGAAGCAATTCGACGGGATCCGGCTCCTCGTTCTATTTGGAGGCGATCAACAGCGGCGGCGGGCAATATCTGGAGATCGGGTACAACGCAACTCCCGAGCCGGGCGGCGGCATTCTGGTGCTGGCCGGGGTCATTCCAATGCTGGCGTCGCGGAGGAAGCGGCGCGCCGTCGTCGAGCAATCCAGAGGCGCAGGCTGAGCGCTTTCACCTTCTTTGCGGCGGGAAATTTTTATTGGTCGGGGCGAAGATGACAGCTAATTTAAACGCCAGATTGCGGGGTCAGGACCGATGATTGGCGAGTGTAATCTCACGTCTGCCCGCGCCGATGCCGACAGCGGCGAAGGCGCGATCGAATTTGTTATGATGCGAGGACTGGACCGGAAAAACCGCGGTCGAGGCTTTACCCTTGTGGAACTCCTGGTCGTCATAGGCATCATCGCGATTCTGCTCGCGCTGCTGCTGCCGGCCCTCAACTCCGCCCGCGAATCGGCACGCACGATCAAGTGCCTTTCGAATCTCCGCCAAGTCGGGCAGGCGGCGCTGTCTTATAGCAACGACAACCACGGATATGCGCTCCCTTGCTACTTCTACGACAAGGGCAGCACCAGCGTCGGAGATCTCTGGCCACTCGCCCTTGTCGCGCTGGGATATATTTCCGAGCAGGGGATAACCAGCACGTCGGGAATCGATTACGACTCCGTCCTCAACTGTCCCTCCGCTCCAAATGTCGGCGAGAACGGCCCGTTTACCGCCAACGGCTTCACGACCTACCCCGCCGGCGGCATCGACGGGTTTTTGACGTATAAATCGCTGGTGCTGCGGCCCTCGCCGCCCGCGCCGCAAACTCTCTATGTCGGTTGCTGCTACGGCATCAACGGAAACAACAACAACGTAAAGCCCCCGATTGCTGGAGGGCTGTACGATAAGTCCCCCTGCCAGGCAACAGGAGACCAGTTCACCAGCGGCTACAAGCTCGTGCAGATGAAGTCCTCCGAAGTGGTCTTCCTCTTCGATGGATCCGGACTTCATGCCTACTACAACCTGTATTGGCGCCTTATCAATCGCCATGGGAAGGGAAACCAGTCATCGCCGCTGGCACTGCAGAAGACCGGGTATACCAACGTTCTTTTGATGGACGGGCACGCTGAAACAATTCCGCGTCCCTCGCTCCCCTGGTACGTGAATACGACGATGGAAGCCGACATGTACGCCAGCACCCCTGCCGGCTTCAACGCCGATGCGAAGACCGGCGGATTTTCGTATCCTTACTGGCGCATCGATCAATAAGGTCCCGGAGATGCCGTGGGCGTTCGCCAATGGTTGAATCAGAGAACGGGAGTTGTGATGATCGCCGCGACGGCCATCATCGCGGGCACCCTGCTTTTGGTCGCGTGGCAATTCTCGGGCACGCCGAGGCATCACGCCCTTCGCTCCGATCGGGCGTTCTTTTCTGATGACGACGGCAAAACCTATTTCCAGGACAGCGTCTCCAACTTTCCGCCCTTTGATCACAACGGCACAACCGCATATGGAGCGACAGTGCTCCGCTGTTCCGGGGGAAAGCCATTTGTCGCGTATCTGCAAAAGTACGACCCGGCTACGGTTATGCGAATCCAGGCTTGGATGAAGCAGTCCCCAACCTCGCAATCCAAACCCGCGCTGATCCCCTGGGATCCGATCGCGGAAGTGAAAAAACCCGGTGAATCAAACTGGTTCTCGCTGGCAGATGACCCCAAAAACTACGCCCGCGTGACATCGCCAACCTGCCCCGACGGCAGCGTCGGTCCGTTAGAAACGATCATGCCCGGCGATGGCGACACGGGGGCGAAGAACTGATCGCGCACTACCTCAAGGGTGTAACTTTTATTTGTGGCGATTGCAGATTTTGCGATCGTAGGGCGGGATTCATCCCGCCGTTTTCTCAGCCGGCCAACAAATCGGCGGGATGAATCCCGCCCTACTCGGAGCCGATCGCCACTTTCGAGCGCCACACCCCTACCTCAACGAAAACGCAAGGGACCATGGCGGCAAGGAAGAAGCCGTCGTAAACTTGAGCATCCGCAAGCGATTTTTGCTCATCGTCGGTCCAATTCGGTTTAGTGAGGATCATGAAGCTACGAGAAATGATCTGCGGAATCTTTTTAGCACTTACCGCAGCGGCAGCAGCGCAAGCCGATGAGCCAGCCGGCCTGGTCGACACGCGCGGGCCCATTCAAAATGCCGGGATGACCGTCAAGGTGGACCAGGACGGGGTGCAAGCGCCCGGTTATGTGTGGGTTCAGCCCGAGTCGAAGGAGGCTTGGTCGGCAAAGTGGATCGTTTCCTCGTCGCCACGCGTGCGTGACTCCGCCGCCACCTGTATGCGCACGGAAGTCGTGTTGCCCCAAAAGCCGACCAGGGTGACGGCGTGGATCACCTCGGATAATTACCTGCTCTACATCAACGGCAAGCCAGCGGCCCGTGGGCCGGCGGACGCGGGGCATGACTTTACTGGAACCCCAAGCGGGCGACGGTTCTGCGATTGCCGCGACCTGACACCTCTTTTCAGCCAGGGTAAGAACGCCGTTGCGGCGGAATTGATCGGGTGCAATGGTTTTCAGTTTGAGGCACGGGTCGAATACGCGGACGGTCAGACGCTGACAATCCGGACCGATGGGTCATGGAAGGCGACTTCCTCGGCTTACCTGAAGAGCGTCGAAATTCCGGCAGGACTTGAGAAGAAGCTCGGCAAGGGCAAGCGCCCGTTGTTTGATGCCGCGGCGGAGCCTGCGGGCTGGCTGCTCCCTGGGTTTGACGACTCGGCGTGGCCTGCCTGCACGCCCGGCGATCCGCCCTCCGCTACCCTGGTGACCAGTGAGCTCCCTCCGCTGATGGAGGCCCGCTATCCCTACTTCGAGATTTCGCGCGTCGCGGGCGGCGTCACCGTCCCCGATAAGCCTTTCGAGAAGGGCCACCCGATCGTGGTGAAGGGAGAGGGTGAATTTGCGGTTCATTTCAACAAGATCATGGCAGGGCGATGCGGGATTGCCGTCAAGGGTTGCAACGGCGCGCGGATCTATCTGCTTTCGAACGAAACCAATACATGGGGCGGTCGCGTCTATCAGTTGCAGTTGCGGGATGGCATTCAATACTTTGAGAGCCGGGACTATTACGCGCTGGGCACGATCAACGTCCTGGTGAAAAACGCGACCAGCCCGATCGAGATCATGGATGTCAGCGCCGATTTCCTGTCGCAGCCGGTCGAATATCGCGGATCGTTCACGTGCAGCGACGAAGCGCTCAACACGCTGTGGAAAAGCGGCCGGTGGTCGACGCAGATCTGCATGATTACGCATCATCTCGATTCGCCGCAGCATCAGGAACCGATCAGCGATTACGGGGATTATCTCATCGCCGACCTGGTGAATTACAACGCCATGGGCACCAATTTCTCCCTGGCGCGGCAGGATCTGCGCAAGTGGTCGTGGGTGATGGAGAATGCCAAATATCACACGTTCCACACCAGCTACATTTTCTACTGGCTGCAGTCGCTGCTGAATTACTATGACTACACCGGCGATCAGCGCATGGTGGAGGAGCTGGCGCCCAATGTCCACGCGGTGATTGATCAATTCAACTCGTATCTGGGCAAAAATGGGATCATCTCGGAAGCGCCAAACTATATGTTTATGGATTGGGCGAGCGTGCATGACGACAAAGACCCCAGGATCCAGTTCAATTGTCATCATCCTCCGGCGGTGATCGGGCAGGGGTACATGACGGCGCTTTTTTATCGAGCGCTGGCCGATGCCATCCGTGTCGCGAAGCTGACCAACCATCCAGCCGATGCGGAGAAATACGGGATGCTTCGCCGGCAGATTGCCGAGGCCTACCAAAAAGAGCTGTGGAACCCGGACCGGCAACAGTACCGGGACGGGAAGCCGTTCGTCACGTCAGTCCGACCGGGAAAGTGGCTCCCGGCCGACGTACGGATGGAAAGCTTCAGCGTGCAGAACAACGCGATCGCCGTTTTACATGATCTTGCTCCAGAGGATCGGCAAGCCGCAATCATCGACACGATGGTCCAGAATAAAAACTGGGACGTGACGCCCTATTACATGCATTTTGTTTTCGATGCGTTTGCCCATGCCGGACTCTTTGGAAAATATGGCGTTGCGAAAATGCACGAGTATCAGGTGGTGCCTGAAACGCAGACCGTTCGGGAAATGGGCGCAACAAGAGGTGACTACAGCCATGGGTGGATCGCCTCGCCCACCTACCAGATGTCGAGCAAGATTCTGGGCGTAACGCCGACGGCGCCCGGCTTTGCCACGCTGGCGATCCGGCCCACGCTATGCAATCTGGATTTTGCCCGCGGCGTCGTGCCCAGCCCTCATGGCGACATCGTTGTCGACTGGCGGCGGCAGCCGGGGCAACTCACCCTGAAGGTGACGATTCCGCCAGGAACGCGGGCGACCGTCGCGCTGCCGATCGGCGCCGCATCGGCGCCGAAACTCGCCTCTGGGGGCAAGGTGGTTTGGAACCACGGTCAGGCGGCCAATCCGGGCATCGACGGTCTGCTCAACATTTCCAAGGTCGGCCAGTCGTTCGAGCTGGATATCACTCCCGGCTCCTACGAGTTCGTGGCAACGGACTTGCTGCCGCAGGGCAAGTAGATCCAAGCGCATTCTTCACACAGGGTAACGCATCCAACGGAACGCAAAATAAATTATATTTAGCGCTGGTAATACGACAGACGGTCGGTAAATTACCGATCTCAGCGGTACAGCGGATGCGAAAATTCGGGCTTCCCCGAAGGTGGTTTCTTCAAAAACAGAACTGCGGCGATTGTCGTTCCGGCAATCATGCCTCGCTTTCCACAGGGAGAATGCAATATGAATGAGACACTTCGTCGTTTCGTCGATACCTTGGAATCTCGGAAATTGATGTCCGCCTCGTTCCATGGCTTTGGTTTTTTCGGTCATGGTCATGAATCGTATATTCCCCCTCTGCCTTCTTCCCCGACCGCGTTGGACACGTCGAACTTCGCGGCGGTAACCGGCGATCAAACCACCGTGTCAAATGACCAGACTGCGGTTTCGAACGATTTCCAAGCACTGGAGACCGCTAGACAGGCCGCACTGACCACCGCCCCGGTGATTGCCGCTCAGTCGGCACTCACGTCTGCCCAGACAACGGCCGGCCCCTTGACCCAAACCGACCGCAGCAACATTCAGACAGACCGGACCGCTGTATGGAACGATTACCAGGCGTTGTGGACCGCTGAGCAGGCAGCCTCGACCACCGCTCCGGTGATCGCCGCCCAGTCGGCTGTCACCGCCGCCTGGACAACCCAACAGCCGCTGATTCAGGCTGATTGGTCCGCCATCAGGGCGGTCTACGTGGCTGACGAGCCGGCGATTCAGTCTGCCCGATACCAGCTTCGATATGACACCCGCAGCGGCGCGCTGAGTTCCGTGATCACTGCGGATCAGGCCGCGCTCGACTACTGCGCAGAATCAACTTACCACCGACCTGACGGCTCCCAAGGCGCAATTGACCACTGACGAAGCGCCAGTCCAGACCGCCGAGACAGCATTGCAGGCAGCAATCGCCGCCGACCCTGGTGTCGCTGCGGCGCAGACCCCGCTGACGAACGATCAGGCTGCGCTCGCCGCCGCCAAGACGCAATTGCAGACGGATGAGGCGCCGGTCCAGGCCGCCGAGACTGCCCTGCAGGCTGCCATTGCCGCCGATCCGGGCGTTACCGCGGCGCAGACCCAGTTGACGAACGATCAGGCCGCGCTCGCCGCGGCAAATACTCAGTTCCAAAACGATCTGGCGACGTACGTTGCTGATTTGAACGCCGGCACCTAGGCTTCCAGTCTGCCTCCGGGGAGCAGGCTGGAAGCCCGCACCACAATGGCCGCTAGTCCAACCTGAAAACTGCTCTGAATTACATCTGCGTCGGATGCTCGATGCCGAGCAGGTCGAGGCCGATGGCGAGGGTTTTGGCGGTGGCGGCGCACAATGCGAGCCGGCTGGAGCGGGTGGGCTCTTCGCTTTTGAGGACCGGGCAGTTTTCGAAGAAGCCGCTGAATCGGCCGGCCAGCTCGTAGAGGTATGCGCACAGATGATGGGGCTTTAATTCGCGCGAGACGGTTTCGATGACGTCGCCGAGGCGGAGAATCTGCTTTGCCAGCGCGAGCTCGTACGGGGATTCGAGCGCAATGTTCCCCGCCGACGCGTTCTCCAGCGCCGTTTCTCCTTTGCGCAGGATCGAATGGACGCGAGCGTGCGCATACTGCAGGTATGGGGCGGTGTTGCCGTCAAGCGCGAGCATGCTGTCCCAGGAGAAGACGTAGTCGCTGATGCGGTCCTTCGAGAGATCGGCGTATTTGATGGCCCCGATGCCGATGGAATGGGCGATTGCATGACGTTGCGATTCGGGCAGGTCGGGATTTTTTTCCGTCACGACGGCAAACGCGCGTTCTTCGGCTTCGTCGAGCAGATCCTTGAGCTTGACGGTGTCGCCTGAGCGGGTTTTGAAGGGCCGGCCGTCGGCGCCGAGCATGGTGCCGAAGGGGGCATAGTCAAGCTCGACATTCGTCGCCCAGCCGGCTTTTCGCGCGGCGGCGAATACCTGCGAGAAGTGCAGGGCTTGGCGGCTGTCGTGCGTGTAGATGATCCGGTTGGCGTGCAGCGCCTGCACGCGATAGCGCAATGCGGCAAGATCCGTGGTGCCGTACAGGTACCCGCCGCCGCTCTTTTGAACGATCAACGGAGTTGCGGCGCCGTCGTTGAAAATCGCGATGGCTCCTTCGCTTTCAGTCGCGACGTTGGCCGCGAGAAGGTCTTTCACGACATCCGGCAGCATCGCGTTATAGAATGATTCGCCGCGCTCGTCGTCGGGAAGCAGTTTCACGTTGAGTCGCTGGTAGACCTCATCGCAGGCTTCCAGCGTAATCATGCGCGACTTCTGCCAGGCGAGGAGTTCCTGCCGATTGGCGGGGTCGTTGGGATTCTGGATGAACGTCGTGGTAAGGCGCGGCAGGTCGCCGAGCGGGCGCGGACCGTGGCGCGGATGGTTGATGATGGTCTTGGCGGCCTGCGGGTTGTCAGTGAGCGTGGAGACGAAGACGTAGGCGCGTTCGAGTTCGTCGAGCGCGAGCGTGCCGGTGGTGAGATACGGGATGAAGTAGCGTTCGCCATCGGGATCTTGCTCGATGAGGCGTTGATGGAGCGGCGCGATCTCCCGCACGATCGCGGCAACGGCGGCTTCAAACCTCGGCTTGTCCTGATCCTGGGCAAAGGCACGGGCGGCCGACTGCTGCCGTTCGATGAGGCTGGCGAGGAGGTGGGGGTCGGTCGCATGAAACGCCGCTTCGTACCACATCGCCAGAACGACTCGGCCAAACTGCGTGCCCCAGTCACCGATGTGATTCTGGCGGATGACCCGGTTCCCTTCGAACTCAAGCAGGCGGCTGATGGCGTCGCCGATGATCGTGCTGCGAAGATGCCCGACGTGCATCTGCTTGGCGACGTTGGGGCCGGAGTAATCGACGACAACGGTTTGTGGCGATTCGACTGCATCGATGCCAAGGCGCTGGTCGCCGACCACCTTATTGAGTTGCCCGGCCAGCCAATTCGGATCAAGACGGATGTTGATGAACCCCGGGCCGGCAATGGAGATTTCAGCCGCCATCGGACCGAGCTGAAGTGCGGACTTGATCTGCTCTGCAACTGCGCGGGGGTTCGTCTTTTCCCCGGTCTTTTCGGAGATCTGCCGGGACAATCCCATCGCGGCGTTGGACTGATAGTCGCCGAACTTCTCGTTTTGCGAGACGCCCACCAGCGGATCGGCGTCAATTCCGAACGCCGACCTGATTGCGGTGCGAAATGCCTGCTGAAGCTGATGCTGAATCGAATTCATGGGAGAAACCGGGGCTGCCGAAACCTCTTCTGCCGCCGCGCATGCTACAGGCGGAAGGCGACCCAGCCAACGGGGTTGGGTCGAGGATGGTATGAACCTCGTGAGCGATCGGCTCGTTTAACAAGGATGCGCGAATAGTCGTTTTCGGAAGCAAGAGACATTCCCGGGGCGTTTGACCGGGATATGGCGCGCGACTATGGTTTTCGCCGGGCGTTGGTTGGCTCATTGCGTGTAAGGATGCTTGATATGAAGCGAAAGATTGTTGGTCGCGTCGCGGTGAGTTCGATGGCGCTGCTGCTGGCGGCGGGGGCCGCGGTCCGGGCGGAAACTCCGGTGGTGCAGGTCGCGTCGGTCGAGCAGTTGAAGAGCGAGGCATTCAAGCAGATTCGCGACGGGCATTTCGACCGCAGCAATGAGCTTCTTGCCCAGGCGGCGGCGATGTCCCACGATCCGCTGGTGGTGCAAATGGCTGCGTGGACCAGCGGTTTTGAAACGCAGCGGCAGGAATTCGCGACCGAACGGCATCAGCAGTTCGAAAAGCGGGCCGATGAAATGCGCCTGCTGCTCAAGAACGACAAGCCGGAAGACGCGCTCGATCGCGCCGCGGGGGCCTATCTTCTGACCGATGATAAGAAAGCGTTTCGCGAAGAGAAGGATGTCGACGATCTGGTCACCACCGAAGAGAGTCGGGCGGATGATTTCGACAAAAATGAGCAGTGGATCCAGTCGCAGCGCATCTATCAGAACCTGGGCTTGATCGAGCCGGCCGTTCCGATGTGGAAGGACAAGCTGAAGCTGTCGATGCGCCGCGAGCGGCTGCTGGCGCTCTACACGCCCACGGTGTTCCGCCAGATGATCGACGCGGATTCGAAGCTGCGCGACGCGGCGGATGCGGTCATTCATCCCACGACGCAGCCGACAACCAAGCCCGACGCGGCGGCGGAGAACGACGCCTTCAAAGTAGACTGGCATGACACGCTGCACGGCATCAAGCCGGAAATGCTGTGGGACGCTTTGGTCTACGCCCGCAACAACTGGTACCGCGACGTCACGTACAAGACGCTGGCGCTTGGCGGTCTCAACGGCCTTCGGGTGGTGGTGGAGACCAAGGGTTTGGACAAGTCCTTTCCGCAGCTTGCCGACGAGAAGGCGCGCCAGAGCTTCCTGGGGACCATCGATCAATGCGTTGCGAGCACCAAAGAGGCCGCGGGAATTCAGGAACAGAGCACCCTTCACGACAACCTGCAGAAGCTCGAAGAAGCCAATCAGGCAACCGTCGCGCTTCCCCAGGAGGTGCTGATCAGCGAATTTGCCGACGGCGCATTTGGCGAGCTCGATCCGTTCAGCAGCATGCTCTGGCCCAGTGATCTGGACGATTTCAAGCGCACCACGCAGGGCGAGTTCAGCGGAGTCGGCATTCAGATCCAAAGCGACCCCGACGGCTCCCTGAAAGTGGTTCAACCCCTGACCGACAGCCCTGCGATCAAGGCCGGCATCAAGCCGGGCGACGTCATCACCCGCATCGATGGCAAAAGCGCCAAGGGAATCACGACCACGCAGGCGGTGAAGACCATCACCGGACCGGTCGGCACGACCGTCGTACTCACCGTGCGCAGTCTCGACGGAGCCGTCCACGATTACACACTCACCCGGCAGGTGATCACCGTCGCCAGCATCAAAGGGTGGAAACCCACCAACTCCGGCGGATGGGATTACTTCGTCGATCCCCAGCAGAAGATCGGCTACATGCGGCTGACGAATTTCGCGAGCAATACCCCCAAGGAACTCAATGACGCGATCGATCAGATGAAAGCCGGCGGCGCTCGCGGCATTATCCTCGATTTGCGCTTCGATCCGGGCGGTTTGCTGACTTCCGCGACCGAAATCGCCGACCGCTTCCTTCACGATGGCGTGATCGTCAGCACCCGCCCCGACCGGGATACCGGCAACCCGCCAACGGTCGCCGTCGCCAAGCCGGACGATAATGATGTCGACCTCCCGCTGGTGATTCTCGTCAATCAGTACTCCGCCAGCGCCAGCGAAATCGTCTCCGGCGCGTTGAAGGATCAGAAGCGGGCGATTCTCGTGGGCGAGCGGACCTTCGGAAAGGGAAGCGTGCAGATGCTCTTCCCGCTGGCCGATAAGTCGGCCTATCTCAAGCTCACCACCAGTCATTACTACCTCCCCAGCGGCCGATGCATCCACCGCGAGGAAAACTCCACGGAATGGGGCGTCGATCCGGATGTGACCGTGGAAATGACGCCCGAGCAGATGCGCGCCGCAATCGATGCCCGCCAGGCGCTCGACGTTCCGCAGAGCGAGGCTCCCACGACCGCTCCGTCGGAACCGCAGGCGCAAGCGCTGAAGCTTCCTGATCAGGCCGCGACTCCGACAACCGCGCCGGCCAAAACATCTGTCGCCGTGGTGAAGAAGGATCTTCTCTCGGTAGATCCCCAGCTCTCGGCGGCGTTGCTTATTCTGCGGTTGAAGATCAACGGAGCGGCGTTGTAAGTTGCCGCGCCCCGCGCGAATAGCTTGCGCCCTTCCCGTCGCGCTGCGATCATCGATCTCCAGGCCGCACCCGGCGTGCGAATAGCTTGACCAGGAACGCAATCTCGTAGCACAGCCGTCTCGGCTGTGGCTTTCGGATCACAGCCGGGACGGCCGTGCTACGGGGAAAACCCGCCCTCTAAAAACTCCCGCTTATCTCGCGATTTGAAGGGTAGCTAACGCGGTTGGGACGTTGTCGCTCAGCTCGAAAATCTTATCGAGGCCGGTGATCAGAAACGCTCCCCACACCTGGGTGCTGATGTTGCAGAGCAGCAAACGCGAACCGCTGCCGGCCATCTGCTTTCGGATCTTCAGCAACTTGGCGATGTTGGACGAATTGATGAAGTGAACGCCGCCGAACTCCAGCACGGCGTCAACGGTTGCTTGGGAGATCGCAAGCTCGAGCGACTCCAGATCGTCGCTGAACTGCGGATCGTCCGCCAGGTGAACGACCACGACCTCATCCGACCATTTTTCCAGCGGCATCGGACGCCTCCAGCCCCACCGCGCATAACCTACCCGAGCGACTGGTGGTTTTGCAACGGGGCCGCTCCTGGCGCGCACCGCCGGGGCCTGCCCGTTTTTCCGAGAGCGTATAACTTTGGCTGCTGCAATTACTTCCCCCTCGCCTGGTACGACGGGGGAGGGCTGTGGTGGGGGGGGCGGGCGGAGCTGCTTTTCCTACCTCCTACTCGCTTCCGGGCGGAGAAACGAGTTGGGGGCAGGAAGTAGAACCCGCTTCCGTAACCATTTCCTGCTATTGCGAGCAAGCCTCCACCCAACCCTCCCCCGGAAAGTACCAGGGGAGGGGGAAAGAGAGCGCGCAGAAAGTGTCACAACCCCCTCCAGCGAGAGCAGAAAGGGGGTGGCGTGACAGCCCGGCGAACTTGCTATCACTTGACTGATCACTTGACTGATACTTGACTTATTCTTACCGTTTCTTCCGTGCCATACATCCCCAGCTTTACGATCACGCCGAGTCTGCTTGCCCGCGTCGAGCAGGTGGCTGCGTTGCGGGAGCGGATACAGGGCGCTCTGATAGAACTCCCGTGGATCCCCGCCCTTCAGAAAGACACCCGCACTCGCAACGTGCATGCGTCGACCGCAATCGAAGGCAATCCATTGACTCTCGAACAGGTACGCGCCCTGGAGGAAGGCAGAGAACTGTCAGCTTCAGGAACGCGACCGCAGCGCGAGGTGCTCAACTACTTTGCCGGCCTAAGGTACATCGAAAAGCACGCGCTCAAAAAGACGGTTCGTCACGAGGATATCCTTTCGCTTCATCGTATCCTCGCGGGGGCGGTGATGGATCAGGGCGAGGCCGGGAAATACCGGGTCATTTCGGTACGGGTTGGATCGCACTTTCCGCCACCGCCTGATGTGGTGTCGGGACTGATGTTTGAACTGCTGGAATGGTGGAACGCGCAGGCAGCCACCCTTTCGCCTGTCTTGAGTTCGGCGATCCTCCATTACCGGTTTGAAGCCATCCATCCTTTCGCTGATGGAAACGGGCGAACGGGGCGAGCACTGGCGCTATGGGAGCTTTACCGCCGCGGTTTTGACACACATCACATATTCGCTGTCGATGAATATTACTGGGAAAACAGGCCGCGGTACTATGCGGCGTTGAATAATGTACAACAGGCCGGTGAGGATCTCACAGGTTGGCTGGAGTATTCTGCTGAGGGCTTAAGACTGACGCTGGAACAGGCGTGGCTGCGCATCCAGCTATTGCAGGTGAAGGCCCCGCACAAGCTGACGCTGCGCCCCAGGCAGGAACAACTGCTCAATCTGCTTCGCGATCACGGCAGCATGACGCCTGGCGAAATCTGGGAAGCGTTAGGCGTATCGCGCCAGGGGACGATGGACTTGCTGCATCCGCTCCTCGCCGCGGGAGTTGTTGAACGGACGGGCAGCAGGAAAACCGGGCGTTATGTCTTGCGAAAACTCTGAAGCAATCCGCGTTCACTCCTTCACTTGCTCCCACGTCGGGTCGGGATCGTATTCGGTCATTTTAGAGGCCTCGTCGGAAGTTTGCGGCCCAAGATCCTTCTGAAACACCTTGCCGTCCTGGTTGACGATGAAAGTCATCACGCCGGAGTTTCCCCACTCCGCCGGGTAGGCGACCAGGCCGAAGCCTTTGGTGAGGTGACCGTCCACGAGGTAATCCATTTTTCCGCCGGGGGCATCGGGGCCCTGGGCGGTGAGAATGTGGAAGAAGTACCCGTGGTAGGGCTGGCGGTGTGACTTGAGCGGCGTCTTGGTATATCCCTCGGCTTCGGCCTCGGCGACCAGATCGCTCATTGGGCTGAAGTCATCCGCCGACGTCGGTTCCCAATAAAGGCCGTCGTGCTTCCCCGCGGAACTGCGGAACCGGCAGGCGTACTGGGTCATCTTCGCGTCGTCGTGAGGCTTGCGGGCGTATTCCTGCTGCGCGCGGACGTACGCCTGGCAGACGTCGATCGTGCTCAACTCGTTGCGTCCGATCCGGCGATTGAGGATTTCGTCCCTTCCTGCGGCGGTGTCGAACGACCATTGTCCATTGTTGTTGACGATCGGGATGGGGAAGGGCCAGTTTGTGCGCCGATGTAGAGGATGGCTTTGTCGGGAGTCGGATGGTCGACGCGCAGTTGCTCGCTCATGTGCTGCTCGAAGGATGCCATCCGGTTGTCATCCTGGACGGGATCGCCGGAGAAGATCAGCGGCTGGCCGTCAGGCCCGAAGATCTGCAGCAGCGCCGCCCGGTCGCGTTCGCGGACGGCTTGCTTCAGCGCGGAGGCTGCTTCCTCGGGAGAGGCGAAAGTCTCCTGAGCCGGAGCGGTGGCGACCGCGGCGGGGGCGGTGTTTTCGGACACCGCAGTTGCTGGTGCGGTGGCGGGATGGGTGCCGCAACAATGGCACCCGACCGCGCCCGCAAGCAAGATCGGCAGGGCGGCGCGACGGATGTTGGGATGCAGATTGAGTCGAATCACGGGAAACTCCTCTGTGTAACGTTCATGGCTTATCGCGTTTCGATTGACAGATTTATCGACGACCGCCGCCGCGGCCCCCGCCGCCGCCGCCGCCTGGTGCGCCTGCGCCGCCACTTCGCGCTGGCGCGGCTCCCGCGCCTCCGCGGCTTTCGCTGCCGCGCTGGCTGTCGCGAGCAACGTCTTCGCCGCGCTGATTGTCGTTGAACGCAGGGCCCGGCTCACGGACAGGCGGCGCTTCGCGAACCGGTGGTGCTTCGCGAACAGGGGGCCTTTCATGAACGGGAGGCGCTTCGTGGACGGGCTGCGCTTCATGCGGCGCCTCCCGAACCGGCGGCGCTGCTCGTTGCGGAGGTTCCCTCACCGGCGGCGCGTTCCTTGGAGGGGCTGCGTTGCGTTCCCGTTCCCGCTCCTGCCGACCGCGCTGCGCGTCCTGGGCAGCGCGCACGCCGCGATCAATTTCCGGAATGGGCTCCGGCCTGGCCAGCGCGCCATGCCGGTCCGGTCGGGCGGCTGGAAGCGGCTCGAAGCGGGGCAGCCCTCGCTTCGCGTCGTGGCTCCACTCCCGTGGCTGCCAATTCGCGTGAGCGGGGGCGGTGAAGTGACCCGGGCGGAAGTTGTCGTAGTGCCAGTCGCGATCGTGCCAATGCCACCATGGCCGATCGCGTCCCCAGTCACCGATGTAAATCCGGTGGTCGTCCCAATCGCAGTCAAACGCCAGCCAGGGGCCCACCGGGGCGCTGTAGACAAACGTGACCGGCGGTGTCACGTCCGTTCCGACTGGCACATCCTGCCCGGTATAGACCGTGGCAGGATCATAGGTCGGCACATATATCGTCCCCGGATCGGCGGGGATGATCTGAATGACCCCGGCATCCTGCACCACCTGCTGCTGTGGCGTGGAGTAGAGCGTGCCAGCCGCAATGGCCTGGGCGCGAAGTCGCTGGACCGAGGCGAAGACGCTCGCCTGCTGATTGAGAAATGCAGCTCCGAGGTCGTTCGTCCAGGCCGCATCGGCAGCCATTTGGTTCAGCACCGCCGGAAACCGGGTCAGACCCTTTACGCTGTCATCCCACGGCTGCTGATCCACGCTGGCTGGGTTGTTCCCCGCCGCAAGCCACTGGGCAGCTTCGACGACTTCCAGCGGATAGGTCGCCGCGACGAAAATCTCGGAGAGAATCGCATCGGGATAGAGCGCGACACGCGCCGTCAGGTCGTCCAACTGCTGATCGCTGAACGGCTGATACGCGGGCGCTGCCGGCGGCTGCGCTTGAGCCATCGCCACGACGGGGACAATCCCGCCAATGAGGAAGGCCGCGGTCATGACGGCCTTCGGTACAAAGTTTTTTTGCATGGGGGAGTCTCCTGCCGCTGCATCAGATGGTAGCGGCCTACCCCCCAGACAGTCAGTGGCTAATCTGGTTTGCGGCGGATGCCTATAAAATCGGTGCGGATTGGAACTGGGAGGAACCATCCGGGTTACTGAAGAAAATGAAATGCCCAGGGTGTAACTTTTATTTGTGGCGATTGCAGATTTTGCGATCGTAGGGCGGGATTCATCCCGCCGTTTTCTCAGCCGGCCAACAAATCGGCGGGATGAATCCCGCCCTACTCGGAGCCGATCGCCACTTTCGAGCGCCACACCCAATGCCCAACGGATGGCAATCCGTTGGCTTTCCTTTACGCTTTCAGGGAGATGGCGGCAGAGTCGAAGTAACCTTTGAAGCGTGGCTGAGGCGCGCCAAAGCAAGCGCCAGAAGTTCTGGGGACAAGCGCGGGGTGCAATGAAGCCTGCGCTGTAAAGTTTGGGGAGAAGCGAGATTCGTTTGAATCATCGTTCGAACGAAGTGCAGGTCTTTCTCCCTGCCGGCCGCGAGCTTACTCGCAGCCAGGTCGTGGACTTCAAGACACCATCCCACTGCGCCCACTGTCGCGCCATTCTCGACCTTGACGAGGCGGTCGTGCCATCCGTCGGGCAGGATTGCCGTGGATTCGTCAACGCCGTGCGCGTAATAGCCAAAAGTTTGGTGAAACAGCGACTCTTCGCCGATGGCCCCATCGATGACGATGGACCGTTCCGGCGCATCTCTGGGAAAAACGTCTGCCTCCATCGATTCGGTCAGCTCGGCCGGAGCGTCGGGGAAAGCCCCGAGAATGGCCTGACTGCCGATCACAACAATGTCGCGGACGTCAGCGGTGCCTGCGGCGGCCCGGATGATGTGCTCAAGTTGCTGCCTTGTCACGAGCCTCGAATCTCAGAAGAATTTCGTTCCTTACTTTTTGTGTCAACGCTCCGGCAAATGGGTTGGACTGCCGAAGGCGCACGGCCCGTTCGTCTTCGCCGCACAGCAGCGCAATCACGCCGTCGATCGGGCCATCCAGGACGGCGAGCCATTCCCGCAAAGCGGCTCTCCCGCGAGGTGAACATGACTTGGTCCATCGTTCGATGTTGGCGCGTGCCAGTTCCACCAGTCCCGGGTCGGACCGCAGCCGCTGGGCGATGGCGCGCGCCATCGCCAGGCTTCTCTCGTCGATCAATTTGTGATCTCGCACGCCTTTTGACTCTCTGCCGCGTCTTCGGGATAGGTTTCGACGGTGGTCGGCATGTGCTCCCGAAGGTGAAGGAACCTGGTATTTCGCCTGCCGCGCCTCCGTTAGAGTAGCCAAAGATATGTTGCGATTCCACCGCACTCGCCGATCCCGCGCCTTAGTCTGCCTCAGCCTGACGCAAGATTGAAGGATGCAATTGTCGATGGTGTCTTCGCCCGTAAAAGGCGACAATATTGCCGGTTTCCAAACCCGTAGGTTTTATTTTTGCCGGGGGGAAGAAAATCACACGTCGGCGCAACTAATGCACGGAAAAACAAGCGATGAGGCCGATTCGGACGCGGAAGAGCCGCTAAAGGGCGGTGATTCTGCTCAACCCGGGCCGGCGGACGCGGAGCTGCTGGCTCGCAGCGCGCGGGGCGACGCCTCGGCGTTCCGGGTGCTGATGGATCGCCATGTCGACCGCATGTTCCGCCTGGCGGCTTCGCTGGTGGGGAATGCGGCTGACGCGGAGGATGTTTTGCAGGAATCGTTGACCGGCGCGTTCCGCGGCGCTGGCAAGTTTCAGGGCCGATCTTCAGTCAAGACATGGCTGACGCGGATTGTGCTGACGCAGTCGGCATTGTTTCATCGGGAGCGAAAACGCCGGCGACTGCGGCAGAATGATGCGGCTCGGAACAAGCTGGTCGATCCGGGATCCGCGGCGGCAGTGGACGCGAAGATCGATCTGCATGCCGCTTTGCACAGGCTGACGGCCGAGCACCGCGAGGTGTTGGCGCTGCGGGAGCTGGAAAGACTTTCGTATGAGCAGATTGCGGCAGTGCTGGAATTGCCGGTGGGAACCGTCGAGTCGCGGCTGTTTCGGGCGCGAGCGGAATTGAGAGCGGTGCTTCGCGATTATAGTGCGTGATGGGAGCGGAAATGGCCATCGATCATTGCCCAGGCGGGCAGGAATTGAGCAGGTATCAGGACGGCGAGTTGCCGCCGGATGTGCGCGCAGAGGTGGCGGTGCATCTCGCGGCTTGCGCGGCTTGCCGCGATGTCTTGGCGCAGTTGATAGAAATCTCCCGGCTCTTTGGTGCATCGCGGAATCAACAGCTCTCGCAGATTGCAAAAGCGCGGCTCTATCGACGCATGGACGCAGTATTGGACGGCGGATTTGTGCGGCTGGCCTGGACGTTGAGCGGATTGGCCGCCAGCGTGTTGCTGATCGGGTCGGTCTGGCTGATGCACGCCGAGGATCACGCAGCGCCTCTGGCGGCGGCGCCGCCGCCCTGGGTTGGCGTCGCGTACGCGAGCGATATCGGGCAGAGCCAGCGCGAGCCGGCCACGCCCGCGGCGGAATGGTACCTGGCAAGCAGCGCCAGCACTTCAGATGAACTGCCCTGACGGAGCGAGGACATGTCGCGGCGACAATTCGCTTTTTTAACAACCACCGCACTGGTGCTCTGCGCCGGCGTGGTGGTCGGCCGGCTGACGACTCGCGTCCCGGCGGCAACCGCGCCAGCGCGTGGCGGGGGCCCGTCGTGGATCGCCGATCAGTTGAATCTCAGCGCGCAGCAGAAGCAGCAAATGGACGCGGTCTGGGCGGAGACGCGGCAAAAGATTGAACAGGCGGGTGAGCGCCGCCATCAGATCGACAAGCAGCGCGACGCGGAAATTCAGGCCCTGCTGAGCGATCAGCAGCGGGCGGAGTTTGAGAAGATCATGACTGTTTATCGCGCAGCGCGCCGACGCTGACAAACAGCGGGAAGCGCTGATTCATGATGCCGAGAGCCGCAGTCGTGCGCTGTTGGACGCGTCGCAGCAAAGCAAATGGGACGAGCTGACAAAAGAAATGCATGCACGCCACGGGCCGCATCGGCCGGGCGCATCACCTGACACACATCCGGCAACACAGCCCGGATGACCCGGGGAACTCAAACTCTCTTGAAAGGAGAATTGCAATGACGGGAAAGAAGATCGGACTATTGGCGGCAATGATGATGAGCGGAGCACTGGCGATGCCGGTGCTGGCGCAAAATAATCCGGCTCCGGCGACGCAGCCGGCTCCCGGGGATAATGGCGGACGGCGCAACTTCGATCCTTCGCAGTTTCGCCAGCGGATGCTTGACACGCTCAAGGAACGGCTCGGAGCCTCAGACGATGAATTCGCGGCGATCCAGCCGAAGCTCGAAAAAGTGATGCAGTTGCAGCGCGACGCCAACGGCGGCGGAATGCGCGCCATGTTTGGCGGCGGCGGCCAGGGCGGCCGGCGCAACCGCGGCGGCGCAAATGGCGGCGCGGGTGGAACCCCGCCGGCTGCTCCCGCGGGCGGCGCTGAGCAATCGGCTGTGCAAAAGGCCTCGGCGGATCTCCAGAGCACGCTTGATAACAAGGATGCCAAGCCCGACGAAATCAAGGCGAAGCTCGATGCCTTCCGCGACGCCAAGGCCAAGGCCAAGGAAGATCTGACCGCGGCACAGAAGGATCTGGAAAGCGTCCTCACGCAACGGCAGGAAGCCCTGCTGGTGATGACGGGAATGTTGAATTAACCCGGCGGTGGGTTTCGGTTTGCAGTGTGCAGTTTTCAGTTGGCGAATTTGGAACAGTTTTCAGATTGAGGTGGGGCGGCCATTGTGGTGCGGGTTTCCAGCTTGTTCCTCAGAGGCAGGCTGGAAGCCTGCACCACAATGCCGCCTCAACCGAAAATTGCTCGAATGACTGACGACTGAACCAAGAACTGACGCTGAAAACCGAAAAACCAAAGACTGACACCATTCATGGAAGACATCGTTTCACGATTGATCGAAGAAGGGCTGCTCAGCGCGGAGGGCGCCGAGCAGGTGCGCAGCGCACACGCCACTGGCAAAACGCTGGATGATGCGCCTGCGCGGCGCGGCCGGGGCCAATGAGGAAAAGATCCTCCGGTTCCTGTCGGTGCATTTTGATGTTCCCTACGTCGATCTGGAAAAGGACGGGGAGCGCCTCGCCCCGCCCAAGGAGTTTCTGGCGAAATTTCCCGCCAGCATCCTGCTGGAACGCCGGCTGATGCCGCTTTCGCAAAATGGGGACGGCGTCACTGTCCTCACGTCGCGGATTTTCGACACATCGGGACTCGACGAGCTTCGCGTCGCCACGGGGCTGGATGTGCATCCGGCCATCGCGCCGTCGAATGAGATCGATCAGTACATCAAGAAGTACCTGGGCGTCGGAGCCGACACGCTGCAGTCGATGGGGATGAACGAGGAGGATGACGGCGTCAAAGTGCTGGAAGAGCAGAACGAGGACGACCTCGATCTGTCCAGCGCCGCCCAGGATGCGTCGATCGTCAAGTTCGTGAATCAGGTGATGGCCGAGGCGCTCGAGTCGCGGGCGACCGACGTGCACGTCGAGCCGTTCGAGCATCAGTTGCGCGTGCGGTATCGAATCGACGGCGTGTTGGTCGAAGCGAACATTCCGCCGCAGGTCCGCAAGTACCATGCGGCGATCGTCTCGCGCCTGAAGATTCTCAGCCATCTCGACATCGCTGAGAAACGGCTGCCGCAGGACGGGCGCATTCGCTTGAAAGTGGCGGGGCGCGAGATCGACCTGCGCGTGAGCGTGATTCCAATGATTCACGGTGAAGCGGTGGTGCTGCGCATTCTCGATCGCGGCGACGCGCTGCTCGGTTTGGAACATCTGGGGATGGCGTCGCGGGATCGCAACGCGTGGGACCGCGTTCTGGATCTGCCGCATGGAATCATCCTGGTCACCGGGCCGACCGGCTCGGGCAAGACGACAACGCTGTATGCCGCGCTGTCGAAGATCAACAACGCAGATCTGAAGATCATCACGATCGAAGATCCGGTTGAATACCAGATGAGCGGGATCAATCAGATTCAGGTGAATACCAAATCCGGGCTGAGCTTCGGGGCGGGTTTGCGATCCATTTTGCGTCACGATCCGGACGTTGTGCTGATCGGCGAAATCCGCGACAAGGAAACGGCGGAGATCGCGGTGCAGGCGTCACTCACGGGCCACCTCGTTTTCAGCACGCTCCACACCAACGACGCGCCGGGCGCAACGACACGGCTGATCGACATGGGAGTCGAGCCGTATCTGGTGGCGTCATCGCTGGAAGCGGTGGTGGCGCAGCGGTTGGTGCGGCTGATTTGCAAACATTGCAGGAAGGAAGCGCCGCGCGATGAAGTGGAGAAGCTGCGGGCGCAGTTCGGCGACGAGGTGCCGGAGGTGCTGTATCGCGGCGCAGGCTGCCGCAGTTGCCAGGGCACCGGCTATCGCGGCCGTCAGGGCGTTTTTGAAATGATGCCGATCACGGATGAAATTCGCTCGCTGATTTTGGAGCGATCCAGCTCGCGCGAGATCCGGAAGATGGCGATTCAGCAGGAAATGCACAGCCTGCGTGAAGACGGCTGGCGATTGATCCGCGAAGGGCGAACGACACCGGAAGAAGTGCTGCGGATGACCAAGGACGAGAATGCGGTGGTCGGCGCCGAAGAGCTTGCGGGCGCAAAATGAACACTATCGCGACGATTCGGATCGAAGTCCTTTTCGGGCAGGGTTCAGGACCCCGGTTAGCCGCGACGCGCAGCGGAGCGCGTCCAGCGGCGCGTTTCGCAAGTCGCCCGTGGCGCATTGAACGTGTATCGAGGCAGTGAAAACGTATGTCAGTTTACGCATATGTAGCTCTGGCGAAGGACGGACGGCGCAGCGCCGGTACGCTGACAGCCGACTCGTGCGCCGCGGCGGTTGCGCAAATTGGCAAGCAGGGGCTTCACGCGATCAGCATCGACGAAGCCCGCGACGGGGAATTGGCGGCGAAGAAGGCGGCGGCATTGCGGGCGGCGTCTGCCGGTCCGCAACGCGGGCGCGTTTCGCAGCGGGCAATCGAGTCGTTCACGCGCGAGCTTGCCAACCTTCTAGCCGCGGGCATTCCGCTGAGCCGGGCGCTGGCGCTGCTGCGCCGCGAAGCGTCGACGCCAGCCTCCAAGCAGTTGTGGAGCGACGTGCATGAAGACGTGGTCGGAGGCATGCCGCTCAACGAGGCGCTGGCAAAATGGCCCAAGTCGTTCTCCAGCGTCTACGTCGCGATGGTGCAGGCGGGCGAAGCCGGGGGATTTCTCGACACCGTTCTGGGGCAGATTGCCGATTTCCGCACCCGCGAGGCCGACCTCAAGGGCAAGGTCAAGGCGGCGATGATTTACCCGCTGATTCTCGGCATCGTCGCCACCGGCGTCGTGATCTTTCTCCTGACGTTTTTCATTCCGAGATTCAAGGAGATCTTCGCTCAGTTCGGCTCAAATCTGCCGGCGCTCACGCAGTTCATCGTCGCGGCCAGCAACGTGATCAGGAACTATGGATTTTGGGTGCTGGGCGCGGCGATCCTGCTGTTTTTTGCCCTCCGATATGCCAAATCAACTGAGACCGGAAGACGGCGAATCGAGATGGCGCTGCTTTCCACGCCCCTGCTGGGACAAGTGATCGCGCACTTTGCGCTGGTGCGGTTTGCGCGGATGCTCGGAACGCTGGTGGGAGCGGGCGTGCCGCTGGTGGCTTCCTTGCGCGTCGCCCGCCAGGCGATTGGAAATCAGACCCTTGCCGACACCGTCTCGCGGGCCATTGAGGAAGTCCAGCGCGGCCAGGCGCTGTCCAAGAGTTTGGCGGAGAGCCCGAAACTCTTTCCGCCGTCAGTGGTAGAGATGGTGGCGGTAGCCGAGGAAACCGGTCGGCTCGACAAGGAGCTGCTGCGGATGGCCACTTCATATGAGTCCGACCTCGATCGGCAGCTTCGCATGCTCGTCGCAATCGCCGAGCCAATGATGCTGTTCATCATGGCCGGGCTGATCGGAACGATCGTGATCGGAGTGCTGCTGCCGGTGCTCAACCTCGGCGACGTCATTCACTAAAGCCAGATGTTCTCTTAGAAAGGATATTCAACATGGAAAGTACGAACGCAACCGCAGAACGCAGGTTGGTGCCACTTGCGGCCAGTCGTGGCGGACTGGTGCGCCTGCAGCACCGAGCAAGTGCGCGACATCGCCGGCCAGAGCGCTCCGGCTTTACGCTCATCGAGCTGTTGCTGGTGCTCGTGATTCTGGCGATCCTGACGTCGGTGGTTGCGATGAAAGTGGTCGGCCGAACCCAGCAGGCGAAAATTGCCGCCGCCAAGGCGACGATCTCGACGCTCAAGAGCTCCCTCAGCCAATTCGAGATCGACAACGAGCGACTGCCGACCACCGAAGAGAATCTCGCCGCGCTGCAGAGCAATCCGGGGAATCTGCCCAACTGGAAGCACGCTTACATCGATGACAATTCGCTGAAGGATCCGTGGGGCAACCCCTACGTCTATCGCTGCCCGGGGAGCAACGGAGCCGATTTCGATCTGTTTTCCTGCGGTCCCGACGGCCATGAGGGCGGCGACGACGACATCAAATAACACTCGTGCGCGGACCCATCACTCAATCTCGCGGTTTTACGCTGATCGAACTGATCTTCGTGATGGTCATCATGGCCATCGGCGCGGCTCTGGTTGCGCCGTCGCTGATCGCTTTCCAGGCGGGCCGCGCCAACAACGACTCGGCGACGCTGATCCTCAGCCTCGCCGGGTACGCGCGGACGCAGGCCGTATCGCAGGGACGCACGTATCGCCTCAATGTCGATCCGGCAAAGAAGCTGGTCTGGCTGACATCGGGCAGCGCCGGCATTTTCACTGAGCTTTCCAACGACTACGGCGAGCAGTTTCCCATCGCCAGCGGGTCGCAGATGACCACCGACATTGTTCAGCGCACCGACGGCCAGTACGTCGAGTTCCAATCCAGCGGCCGAACCGAGCCGGCGAAGATCTGGCTCACCGACAGCTATGACCGCACGGTGGAAGTCGCCTGCGAAGCATCGGCGGAAGCGTTTCACATCGTCCCGACGGCGGAGGTGTCGAAATGAATCGAATTGATGTCCGAGCTGCTCTTCAATCGAGCGCACCCAGCACGGGCAAGATGCCCGTGCCACGGGGAAGCGTCCACCACAAAGGTTGCAAGCGCAGCCTTGCCCGCACTTTTACCACGTGCGGCAGCGCTTGTAGGGCGGGATTTATCCCGCCGCGTTCTGCGGTTGCCGAGTCAATCGGCGGGATGAATCCCGCCCTGCGTGCTGGGCGGCTTGTTTTTGGGGGAAGTGTTCCCGTGGCACGGGCTTCCAGCCCGTGCGGGCGACTTGGAACGAAAGCAAGATTTGATATCGCAGATTCTCTTCAGCACCACGCCCCCAACACGGGCAAGATGCCCGTGCCAGGGGGGAGCCTTTCTTGCTTGCCTCCTACATGCTCGGAGGACGGGTTGGGGTGGAAACCGCGCCGGCGAATGCGCGGCGGCTTTACTCTCGTCGAAGTCCTGGCGGCAACGCTGCTGATTGCGATTGTCCTCCCTTCGATCATGGAGGGTGTCGCGGTCGCGACCCGTTCCGCGACCGCGGCGCGCCATCGCAACGAAGCCACCTCGCTGGCCCAGGGAAAGCTCTCGGAGCTGGTCGCGACCGGGGAATGGCAAAGCGGGAGTCTCTCTGGCGATTTCAGCCCGGATTGGCCGCAGTATCAGTGGCAGGCAACCGTGCAGCCGTGGGCCGCTGATACCACCGGCGCGGGTTTGCAGCAGCTCGATCTTCGCGTCAGCTGGCTCGATCGCAACCGGCAGGAATCGATCGCGCTCTCAACCGTCATTTACCCTAATCAGACATCCACCACCGCAACTCAATGAACAGGAGCACGCACAATTCGGCGCGACCCGGCTTCACGGTGGTGGAGCTGCTGGTGGCGATGGCGATGGCCGCCGTTCTCTCCGGCGTCCTTTACCAGAGCTTGCGCGCCGCCTTCAAGGCGCAGAGCGCGGCCACCAACAGCCTGGAGGCATCGCGGACGGCGGCGCTGGCGATGGATCTGCTTGGCAACGATCTATCAAACACCATGCAGCCGGGCAGCGCCAGCGTGCTGGCGGGAACGTTTGAAGGAACCTCCAACACTGACGGCCGCGGAAATCCCGCCGCCGATCTGGTCTTCTACACGAACACGTACGCTCCCGATCACCCCGACGGCAACGGCGAGATCAAGGAAGTGGAGTTGACCGTCGAATCCCGCCAGAACGGCCAGCAGGATCTCGTGCGGCGGGTTTCGGGTAATCTTCTCTCGGAGCAGGGAGTCACGCCTGACGAGGAGACGGTGTGCCGCAATGTGTTGGGCTTCAGCCTGCGCTATTACACCGGCTCCGATTGGGTCACTACGTGGGATTCGACGCAGGAGGACAACACGATCCCCGCGGCCGTCGAGGTGACATTGCAGTTGCAGCGGCAAGGCGCGGATGCGAGTTCGCAGAATCAGCCTGTTTCGGTTGTGCGGGTGTTCCCCCTCGCATGCTCAACGGCGGCGCAGGATTCCAATGTGAACGGGAGCACGCCGCAATGAACACCACACGAGATCCGGACCATCCCTCGATCACCGAACGGTCCGCAGCAGGGCGACGACGATTCTCATCAGAACTATCCAACTGCGCGCCCTCCAGCGGACCCTACGAGGGACGGCTTGGACGACGCCCGCGTCACGGTACGATCTACGTGCTGGCGCTTGGCGTCACCGTGGTGCTCACGAGCATGGTGCTGGTCTTTGCCCGCAACATGCGGACGGAATCGCTGGCGTCGGCCAATCGTCTTTCTGCTGCCAAGGCGGATGCGGTCGAGCAGGGGGCGGAACAATGGGTGCTGGCACAGGTGGGGACGTACCAGAACGACGCGCTGACGATCACGCAGATTCCAGCCGAAGCGTTGCAGGTGGGTGACGGCTACTTCTGGCTGCTGCATCCCAACCCGACGACGGACCAGGCGTACATGGCAGGGATCGTCGATGAGTCGAGCAAGCTGAATATCAACGTTGCCTCGTCGGCAAAGCTGCAGGATCTTCCGGGGATGACGCCGACCGCGGCCGATTCGATCATCGATTGGAGGGACGCCGACAGCACCCCGCAGCCGAACGGCGCCGAAAGCGAATTTTACGAGCAGCTCGCTGAGCCATACGACGCGAAAAACGCGTCGTTTGAGACCGTTGAGGAATTGATGCTCGTGAACGGGTGGGACAGCAGCCTGCTTTTCGGCTACGACGTCAATCGGGATGGCGTGGTCGATCAGAACGAATTGGCCAATGCCGGCAATGTGACGGCGTTTGAAAACGCCAACGGCAACAGCCGCGGCATATTCAACTGGTTGACCTGCTATTCCTCGGAGCCGAACACCGCCAGCGATGGAACGGCTCGCGCCAACGTCAATGCCGCCACCACCGGCGCGCTGAAAAATGTGCTGACCAAGCAACTCTCCGCGGCGCGGGCGACGCAGATCATCAAGCGGATTACTCCGCTGCTGCGAGCCAAGCCGGGCAACACGTTCGCCAGCCTGGGATCGTTTTACGTTCAGGCGGGGCTGACGACCGATGAGTTCGCGAAAGTGTACGATTATCTGACGACGACCACGGCCAAGACACTGCCAGGACTCGTTAACGTCAACACCGCCCCCAAGGAAGTGCTCGAGTGTCTTCCAGGGCTGACCGAATCGGACGCCGACACCCTGATCGCATCGCAATCGACGGCCAGCACCAACCCGGGAATCGGCTGGGTGTTCAGCGCGCTCTCCGCCTCCAAGGCGAACGGGATTCTCAGCGCGATCACGCTGCGTTCCTATGTCTATTCCGCGGACATCGTCGCGGTGAGCGGAGACGGGCGGGCATTTAAGCGCGTGCGGATTGTGGTGGATGCCCAGAAGCTGCCGGCAACGATCAAATATCGCCGTGATCTCACTTCGTATGGCTGGCCGCTTCCGCCGGAAATTCAGGATTCGATGTGCGCCGGGCACGGCGTGGTGACCGGCTTGTTTGCGACGCCGGGCAACAGTCAGGTGAACGGGTTGCCGCAGTGATCATGGAAAATTGGAGCCGCGTGAAAAGTGTGCGTTACAAGACGGTGTTGGGCCTTGCGATTGGCGAGCGTTCGCTGATGGCCGCGGAAGTGACGATGGGCGATCGGCCGATCGTGCAGCGCGTCGCCGAGTTGCAGTATCCCGCGGGCGTGACGCCGGCCGACACGGCGCAGTTCGGCGCGGCGCTGGCGGAGTTTCGCAAGGAACATGGATTTGGCGCGCGGACGACGGTGGTTGGATTGCCGGCCAAGTGGATCGTCGTCAAACAGAAGGAAGTTCCCCAGACCGACGATGCCACGCTGGCCGATCTGCTCCGAACCGGAGCCGAGGCGGAATTCTCGTCCGAACTGAAGGACCTGGCGTACGACTTTGTCGTCTCGCAGGAATCGGTCGCAGGCAAGTCGGTGCTGCTGGTGGCGACGCCGGGAAAATACATCGAGACGGTGGAAGCCGCGTGCGCAACGGCAAAGCTCTCGCCGATCGCAATCACTTCCTCTGCGCTGGTGCTGGCGGAGGCGACGGGAAAGTCTGCCGGCTCCGGCGCGCTCGTTCTTGCCGTCAGCGCGGGCGGAGCGGAACTCACGGCGCAGCGCAACGGTGCGCCGAGCGCCGTTCGCTATCTGCGCGGGCCCGAGCAACCGGCCCCGTTCGTCAGTGCCGTCCGGCGGGCGGTATCGACGTTGCCGGCATCCTCCGAAGACCGCGCGATCGTTCTGTGGGATCAGACAGGTTTGGACGCCGCCGCCCTGGGAGGGCAACTGGGCATGGTGGTCCGGGGCGGAGAACTCTCGTCGTTGGGAGTGGACGTCGCCGTCCCGACCCTCAACGGCACCGCGAGTCGATTTGCCCCGGCGGTGGCGCTGGCGATGTGCGCGCTGGGTTCATCCCGCCCGGCAGTGGATTTTATCCATTCGCGCCGTGCGCCCCGCGACGAAAGCGCATGCCGCGATGGACTATCCTGGCAATCGCCCTGGGCGTGCTGCTCCTCGGTCTGTGCATCTACTCCTATATTTCCCTCGGTCAGCAACAGACGGCTCTTGCCACGGCAAGGCGTGAAGTTGACGGAATGAAGCCGAGCCTCGACTCGGCCAACGCCTTTGTCGCGCGGGTGTCGTTTGCGACGGGCTGGCAGAAGCGCGATCCGCGCTATCTGACGTGTCTTCGCGGGCTCACGGTGGCGCTGGCGGACGACGATCAGACCTACGCGACGAATGTAGTACTGCGGGAGAGTGCGCGGGTCGGCGCCGCCGCCGGCGCGACGGTCAGTGGCGAAAAGCCTCCGCCGTCAGGCGACCTGTTCGGCCAGATCAATGGAAAAGCGTCGGACCCCAATGGCTGGAGCAAATTGCAATCGCGCCTGCATGCCACCCCGGGTTTCACGGACGTCAAACTGCTGAGCACCAGCAACGCCGATCGCCTGCGCGAAGTGTCGTTCTCGATCACGTTCAACTTCAAACAGCCGGCGGCGACCCGTTAGGCAATGGCGGAGTTTTCATGATGTCTCTCTCCAAACGTGAACGAAATCTTGCCATCGGCGCCGGCGCGACAGTCGGCAGCCTCCTGCTGTATTTCGTCATTCTGTCTCCGCTGCTGGACAGTTGGGATGCTCTCAAAAAGGGACAGCAGGACGTGGATCAGCAAAGGAACGACGCGCAACTGGTGTTTGATAAGCAGGCGAGGCTGCAGAAGGTCTGGAAGGCGATGCTCGGCGCGGGGCTGCAGTCCGACGCGTCGCTGGCCGAGAGCCAGGCGGAGAATGCCGCCTACAAGATGGCAGGCCAGGCGGGCGTAACCAACATCAGCCTCAAGACCGAGCGGCCCACCACCGAGGGCAGCTTCCAGGTGACCGGTTTTTCGGTGGATGGCAACGGATCGATGCGCCAGATTTCGCAACTGGTCTATCTGATGGAGTCGGGGTCGATTCCGCTGCATGTCACCGAGGTGCAGATTCTTCCGCTTCGGGAAGGGACTGACGATCTGAAAATTCACCTCAGCTTCTCCACGATTTGCCTGCTGGCGCCCGACAAGACCGCCGGAAAGGCGGCACGCTCGTGAGGCAATGGAACGTTCATTTAGTACTTCGGGAGAGGGTTGGGGTGAGGGTGATTTGGAACCTCGAGCGCCGTTGGTTCTCGAAATCACCCTCACCCTATCCCTCTCCCGGCGTACCGGGAGAGGGGACCAGAGCGCGCTCGTTGCAAGCAGGAGTGATTCGCCTTTCGACGACGTTCATCAGGCACGCGTTGGCGTTGTTCATCGTTGGCGCGCTGAACGTTTCAGGAACGCTCGGCGCTGAGACTGCTGCCACGCAACCGGCGACCGAGCAGGCGACGCAGCCGGCATCTCAAGGAGCGGCAAGCGCCCCGCAACGCAGGCGGCCGCCACGGCGCCCGTCGACGTGTTGGCCGTCCCCGCGACGGCTCCGTTCACGCAGCCGGCCACTGCGCCGGTCGCGACAACCGGACCGACGAGCTTGCCAGTCGCCGCAACGGGACCGACGAGTTTGCCCGTCGCGGCAACCGCGCCGACGACTTTGCCACTCGCGACAACCGGACCGACGAGTTTGCCCATCGCCACAACGGGACCAACGACTTTGCCACTCGCGACAACGGGGCCGACGAGTTTGCCGGCGCCGACGACCGCGCCAGCGGCTGTTAGCGCGGATTTGAATGGCTCGCGTTACATCACCGTTCCGCGCATCCTTCCGCAGGAGTTCTCCATCCTGGCCGAGCGAAGCATCTTTCAGAAGGGAAGCCATGTGACGCGGGTGGTCGACAGAGTCCGAGTGCCGACTCCCGCGGCCCCGCCTGGCGCCACCGCGCCGTCGGCACCGGCAAAATCGGCCTCGGCCGAGGAATCGCTGGTATTTGATGGAGCGACGCAGACGGGCGATCGCTTTCTGGCATTTGTCGAAGATCGCAATGCGTCGAAAGTGCTGATTCTTCAGGACGGCGACGCAATCGTGCGCGGGAAAGTCGCGGCCATCACGCTCGACACGCTCGATTACGCGGTCGACGGAAAGACCGTGCGCGTGCTGGTGGGACAAAACCTGCGCGGCGAAGCCGCCGCGCCCCCGTCTTCGGATGAGACGGCATCAACGGGATCGACGGGATCAACAACGGCGCCGTCGGCGGGCACGACGCCAGCCGGGGCGCTTCGACACCACCCGCGGGTGGATCGGCAACGGGCGGCGGCAACGACGTCCTCGAACGTCTGCGACGCAGACGCCAGGCAGAACTGCAAGGGAAATGAATATGCTTAATGACCCCGCGCGGATACGCGCTGTCCCATCCACTCCCGCACTTTTAGCGGCCGCCCGACGCGGTGCGCTCCACCCGCACGAGCTTTGCCTGTACAGACGCGCACTGTCGCGCATCGCGTCAGCACGGCGAGATACGATTCGTCTCAGCTCCGCGGTCGCTTTGGCGCTGGCCCCGATCGCGCTGCATGCGCAGGATGCGCCACAGCCGCCCATCGCGCCGCCGTCCAGGGACGCGGGCCCGGTCCTGGTTACCAGACCGCCGGGATCTGCGCCTTCGTCGGGCCCGACCACGCAGATCAGCCTGAACTTCCAGGACGCCCCGATCGACACCGTGCTCGAACGCCTTTCTGACGAAGCGGGATTTGTCATTCTCAAGCCCGACTCCAAGCCGATCCCGGGGCGCGTGACGGTGCGCAGCACGCAACCGGTGACGCCGGCCGAAGCTGTGACGCTGCTGAACACGGTGCTGATGGCCAATGATCTGACCGTGATCCAGATGGGGCGGATTCTCAAGATCACCTCCGTGGAAATTGCCCGCAAGGGCGGGATTCCGGTGAATTTCGGAGCCGACCCCGACCAGATCGAGCCCACCGATGAGCTGGTCACGCAGGTGATCCCCCTGCGCAATGTCGATGCGGTGAAGCTGAAGACCGATCTGCAGCCGCTGATTCCCGTTAACGCCGATCTGACGAGCAATGCGTCGAGCAATTCCCTGATCATGACCGACACGAAGGCGAACATCCGCCGGATCGTTCAGATCGTCTCGAATCTCGATAAACGGGACACTCTCGAGAACACGATCAAGGTGCGGCAACTGAAATATGCCGACGCAACAGCGGCGGCGAAGCTCGTGACAGATATCTTCAAGACCGATTCATCCAGCGGCAACGCGGCGAACGCCAATCCCTTTGCCGGCGGTCCCGGCGCGTTTTTCCGCGCCATGCGAGGGGGCGGCGGGCCAGGCGGGGGAGGCGGCCCGGGCGGAGGCGATTCGCAAGGATCGGAGAAGGGACAGACCGGGAAGGTGACCGCGTCAGCCGACACGCGCACGAACACGATCGTCGTCACCGGCCCGACCGATACCTTGAAAGTCATCGATCAGATGCTCGACCAGCTCGATGCAAATCCCGCGGCCGACCAGGATTTCTTCATTTACCCGGTCCGCAACGGACAGGCAGCCGACATTCAGGCGACGTTGAACAATCTGTTCGGCAACGGCAGCACCGGCGCGACGTCGAGCAACAACAACTCGACCAACAACGCTTTCGGCACCGGTTCCACGTTCGGAAGCAGCAGCAGCAATTCCGCGTTCGGCGGCTCACGTGGCGGAGGCTCTTCGGGCGGATTCGGCTCCAGCGCCGGCGGAAGCGGCCTTGGCTCATTCGGGTCCAGCGGCACCAACACCGGCAGTTCCAATCGCGGCGGAACATTCGGCGGCGGTGGAGGCGGGGGAATTTTCAGCAGCCAAACCAACGGCCCTGTCTCGGCGATTTCCGAGTTGAAGGGCCAGGTTTACGTCGTTGCGGACACCGACACCAATTCCCTGCTCGTTGCCACCAGTTCCAAATTCGACAAGCAGGTTCGCGACATTCTCAAGGAACTCGACCGGCCGGTGCCGCAGGTGCTGATCAAGGTCCTCATCGCCGAAGTCACTCATGATAACGCCGAGGATACCGGCATCGATTTCTCGATCCTGAATCTCCGCAAGAGCGGCAACGGGCAATCGGGCGGAACGATCTTCGGCAACGCGCTTGCTGCCACCGCCGCCAAGAGCACCGGCGCGGGCGGCCTGATCGTCAGCCTCATGGAAGATAACTTGACTGCCACCATCCGCGCGCTCGCCACCGTGGGGAAGGTGGACGTTTTGTCGCGCCCGTACATTCTCGCCAGCGACAATCAGCAGGCGTCCATCCTCGTCGGGCAGGAGGTGCCTATCATCACCAACTCCCAGACGACAGATACTGGAAATATCATCAACAACATCTCCTATCAGTCGATAGGAATCATTTTGAACGTGACTCCGCACATTAATCCCGACGGCCTGGTGATCATGGACGTGGCGCCGCAAATTTCCGCTATTTCCGATTCCACCGTCCCGATTTCCAGCAACGTCAACGCGCCGATCTTCGATAATCGCTCGGCACAGAGTCGCGTGGGAATTCACGACGGCGACACGATCGTCATCGGCGGTTTGATGCAGGACCAGAAGACGCAGACGCTCAGCAAGGTGCCGATTCTGGGAGATATTCCCGGGTTGGGATTACTCTTCCAGCGCAATCAGACAGACAAGACCAAAACGGAGTTGCTGATCTTCCTGACTCCGCACGTCGCGGCGCAGGCGAGCATGCTCAAGCCGATGTCGCAGGATGAGATGAAGGGAATGAAGGTAACGCCGAACGCGGTTGAGCCGGGCGCGTTTCAGGAACAGATGCGCGGGATGGACCGCGGCGGGCTGACGACACAGCCGACGCAAGTCCCCCCGCCGACCGAGCCCAAACCCCCCGAAGCACCAGCCGCGCCGCCGCCCGGGAGCCGGCTGCCCGAGCCCCCGCTGCCTGGGGACAATCATTGAGGACCCGGAATGCGTCGATGGAACCATGGCGGATGCTTTGTGCTGGCGGCAGCGCTCGCGTTATGCGGGTGCGAAACGCAGACCACGAAAGTGGGCGTGGCGACCATGCATGCCGACCCGGCGCAGCCGTCGGGTCACCCATCCGGGCGGCTCACTCCGGATGAGGCGGTCGCCACTGATCCGTGCGCCATGCGGCTGCATGACATCAGCGGCGCGCTATTGCAATACTTTGCTCTCAATAAGCGGCTTCCCGACAAATTGGACGACGTCAAGGCGTTCGCGGACGCGGGCGAGCCGCTGCAATTGAGCTGCCCTGCGTCCGGTAAACCGTATGGATATGCTCCCGCGGGCCTGGTCCTTGAGGGCCGCAGGAAAAGAATAATTGTTTTTGACCCGACTCCTGCTCACGACGGGCAGCGTTGGTGTGTCTTCATGGCGGACGACACCCGGCCCGGCGCGGCGCAGTCGCTCGAAGTGCTGCCCGTCCCCGAAGCAGTTTTTCACCTATACCGGCCGGCGGACCAATGATAATTTTCACCGGTGGGGCTCTGGAGTGATGCTGTAATGGATACGAAGACTCAGACGCAAGTCGAGACGCCTCCCGCCTATCGGCCCGGGACACCGCGCACGCCGCCCCTGAGGGGAGACGACGGTATCTCGCAGTCAAACGGCGGGCGAGATCACGCCGAGGAATTGCGCTACGCGCCCGCCCGCAAAACGGGCATGGGATATCTCATCGTTCTCAGCGTGCTCCTGCTGGCGGCAGCTGCCGGTCTGTTCTGGGTTGTTCATCACATTCTGGCAAACCAGGCGGCCAGCGCCAAAGCGCCGCGCGGGCCGGTCACCATTCCCGTGGTGGCCGCCGTCGCGCGAAAAGGGGACATGAACATTTATCTGACCGGCCTGGGCTCGGTCACGCCCCTCAACACGGTCTCCATTCATACGCGCGTCGACGGGCAGGTGGACAAGGTGAATTTTACCGAGGGGGCGATGGTTCATCAGGGGGACGTGCTGGCCGAGATCGATCCCCGGCCGTTTCAGGTGCAGCTCGAGCAGGCACAGGGGCAGTTGCTTAAGGACCAGGCCGCGCTGAAGAACGCGCAACTGGATCTGCAGCGCTATCAGTCCGCGCCTGGTTCCTTCACACAGCAACAAATTGATACACAGCAGGCGACCCTCAGCCAGGCGGAGGGGGCGCTCAAGACCGACCAGGGCGCGATCGATTCGGCGCAGTTGAACCTCATCTACTGCAAGGTGACGGCGCCGATCACCGGAAAGATCGGTTTCCGTCTGGTCGATCCGGGAAACATCATTCACGCGGCTGATACCAATCCGCTGGCGGTCATCACGCAGCTTCAGCCGATCACGGTGGTCTTTACGCTTGCGGAAGACAATCTGCAGCAGGTGCTCAAGGCGGCGGGGAAAGGCGGTGCGATGCCGGTTGACGCGTTCAGCCGCGATGCGACGACCAGGATCACCAGCGGCACGCTGCTGGCGATCGACAACCAGGTCGATCCGACCACCGGAACCGTGCGCTTCAAGGGTGAGTTCCCCAACACCGAAAGCCTGCTCTACCCGAGCCAGTTTGTGAACGCGCGGCTGCTCGTTGACGTGCGGCACGACGCGATCATCGTGCCGGCGGCGGCGGTGCAGCGCAGTCCGACGTCTACGTTTGTGTACGTCGTCAAATCCGACGACACCGTCGATACGCGCGATATCACCGCCGGCCCCACCGAAGGGGACGAGACGCTGATTGCCAAGGGCCTGCAGCAGGGCGAAGTGGTTGTGACGGACGGTGTCGACAAGCTGCTGCAGGGATCGAAAGTGACAGTCGAAATGGCGCAGGCACACGGCGGCGGGCCTTCCACGGCGCCTTCTTCGGGCCATGCCCACGGCCACGGTGGTAAGCCGCAGCAATGAGCCCATCCCGGCCCTTTATTCTTCGTCCGGTTGCCACGGCGCTGTTTATGGCGGCGATCGTGATGGTCGGCGTCGTCGCCTATCTGCAGTTGCCCGTGTCCGCGCTGCCCGAGGTGGATTACCCCACGATCGAAGTGCTCACGTTTTATCCCGGAGCGAGCCCGGATGTGATGGCCACGTCGGTGACCGCGCCGCTGGAGCGGCAGTTTGGGCAGGTCCCGGGCCTGAGCCAGATGACTTCGACGAGCTCGCAGGGGAGTTCGGTAGTCACGCTGCAGTTCACGCTCGACTTGAACATCGATGTGGCGGAGCAGGAAGTGCAGGCCGCCATCAATGCCGCCGCGACGTATCTGCCCAAGGACCTGCCCAACCCGCCGATCTACAGCAAGACCAATCCGGCCGACGCGCCGATTCTGACGCTCGGGCTGACGTCCAAAACGCTGCCCCTCTCGCAGGTGGAGGATCTTGCCGACACGCGCCTTGCGCAGAAGATCGCCCAGCAGCGCGGCGTGGGCCTTGTCAGCATCAGCGGCGGCCAGAAGCCGGCGGTACGGATCGCCGCCAATCCAACGGCCTTGGCGTCGATGGGCTTGAACCTTGACGACGTCCGCACCGTGGTTGCGGCCGCCAATGTGAACCAGGCGAAGGGGAACCTCGACGGCCGCCAGCAGGCCTACACGATTGCCGCCAACGATCAGCTTCTTTCCAGCGCGCAGTATAAGCCGCTGGTGGTGGCGTATCACAATGGTTCGGCGGTGCTCCTCTCCGACGTTGCCAGCGTTACCGACGGCGCGGAGAACGTGAAACAGGCGGCGTGGATGGGCAGCACGCCGGCGGTCATCGTCAACATCCAGCGCCAGCCCGGCGCCAATATCATCGACGTGGTCGATCGCGTGAAGAAGCTTCTGCCGCAACTGCAGCGGGCATTCCCGCGTCGATCGAGATTCAAATCCTCACCGACCGGACCGCGACCATCCGCGCGTCGGTGAAGGACGTGGAGTTTGAGCTGGGACTGACCGTGGCATTGGTCGTGATGGTCATGTTCCTGTTTTTGCGGAACGTCGCCGCCACCATTATCCCCAGCGTCGCGGTGCCGCTCTCCATCGTCGGCACGTTTGCAGTGATGTATCTGCTGGGATACAGCCTCAACAACCTGACGCTGATGGCGCTGACCATCTCCACCGGATTTGTGGTCGATGACGCGATTGTCATGGTGGAGAACATTCACCGCCTGATCGAGGACGGCGAGCCACCGCTCCAGGCGGCGCTGAAAGGCTCCGAGCAGATCGGCTTCACGATCCTTTCGTTGAGCATCTCCCTTATCGCGGTGCTGATCCCGCTGCTCTTCATGCCCGATATTGTCGGCCGGCTCTTTCGAGAGTTTGCCGTGACGCTGAGCGTCACCATCGTGGTTTCCGCCATTGTTTCGCTGACGCTCACCCCGATGATGGCCGCCCGCCTGCTGAAACATCAGCCCGAGGCGAAACAGGGCCGATTCTACAAGGCATCGGAACACGTCTTCGAGTCGACCATCGCGTTTTACGGGCGAACCCTCAAGTGGGTGCTCGGTCACCAGACGATGACGCTCCTGGTGGCGGCCGCGACGCTGGTGCTCACGATTCTGCTGTACATCTACATACCCAAGGGCTTTTTTCCGGTGCAGGATACAGGGGTCATTCTGGGCGTTTCTGAAGCGCCGCAGGATGTGTCGTTTGACGCGATGTCCAAACGGCAACAGCAGATGGCGGCCATCATTCTGCAGGACCCCGCGGTGGAGAGCCTTTCGTCGTTCATTGGAGTTGACGGCACCAACACCACGATCAACAACGGCCGCATTCAAATCAATCTCAAGCCGCTGGAGGATCGGAGAACCAGCGCCAGCGACATCATCCGCCGGCTGCAGCCAAAGCTTGCGACGGTCGCGGGCATCACGCTGTTCATGCAGCCGGTGCAGGATCTGACGGTCGAAGACCGCGTGAGCCGCACGCAATTTCAATACACGCTGGAAGACCCCGACGCCAACGAACTGGCGACGTGGACGCCCAAGTTGCTCACCAAGCTTGCGGCAATACCGCAGCTGCGCGACGTCGCCAGCGATCAGCAGAACCTGGCGCTGGAGACGAAGCTGGTGATCGATCGCGATACCGCGTCGCGCCTGAACATCAGCATTCAGATGATCGACGATGCGCTGTACGACGCCTACGGGCAACGGCAGATATCGACGATGTACACGCAGTTGAATCAATACAAGGTCGTGCTGGGAGTGCCGGACGAGTTTCAACAAAAGCCGCAGGATCTTCGGCATATTTTCGTGAACCCCGGCGGCGGGGCGGCGGTGCCGTTGAGCGCCATCGCACATTTCGAGCAGAGCAGCGTGCCGTTGACCGTCAACCACCAGGGACAGTTTCCCGTGGTGACCATCAGCTTCAACCTCGCGCCCGGCGCCTCGCTGGGAGACGCCGTCAAGGCGATCAAAGCCGCCGAGACGGAGCTGAACATGCCTCCCAGCATCGAGGCGGCATTCCAGGGGACCGCGCAGGCGTTCCAGGCGTCATTGCAGAATGAGCCGTTGCTGGTGCTGGCGGCGTTGGTGACGGTGTATGTCGTGCTCGGCGTGCTCTACGAAAGTTACATCCATCCGATCACGATTCTTTCGACACTCCCCTCGGCCGGCGTCGGCGCGTTGCTGGCGCTGCTGATCTGCGGGGAGGACTTCAGCGTGATCGCTTTGATCGGCATCATCCTGCTGATCGGCATCGTCAAGAAGAATGCGATCATGATGATCGACTTTGCGCTCGAAGCCGAGCGCAAGGAAGGGAAGAAGCCGTTGGACGCGATCTTTGAAGCCTCGATGCTGCGCTTCCGCCCGATCATGATGACGACGATGGCGGCGCTGCTGGGCGGTGTGCCGCTGGCGCTGGGAACGGGAACCGGCTCGGAGCTACGCCGGCCGCTGGGAATTGCCATCGTCGGCGGATTGATCTTCAGCCAGGTGCTCACGCTCTACACCACGCCGGTGATTTATCTCGCCTTTGACAGCATCGCCCGGCACTTCCGCAAGCCCGCCGAGGCGGAGGAACATCTGCCTGACCAGGGTGTCGCCGGATTGGCATGAACATTTCCACCCCGTTCATTCACCGCCCCGTGGCGACGACGCTGCTGACCATCGCCGTCGGTCTCGCCGGCGCGATCGCGTATTTCAGCCTGCCGGTTTCTCCGCTTCCTCAAGTCGAATTTCCCACGATCCAGGTTTCGGCCAATCTCCCCGGCGCCAGTCCCGACACGATGGCGTCCGCCGTCGCCACGCCGCTGGAACGGCAGTTCGGACGCATCGCCGGGATCATGGAAATGACGTCCACCAGCTCGCTGGGGAACACCAGCATCACCATGCAGTTCGATCTGAGCCGGAGCATCGACGCCGCCGGCCGGGACGTGCAGGCGGCGATCAATGCCGCCGCCGGGAACCTCCCCTCGAACCTGCCGGGGAAGCCCACGTATCGCAAGATCAATCCCGCCGACGCGCCGATCATGCTGCTGTCCATGACCTCCACGGTCTATGACCGCGGGAAAATGTATGACATTGCCGCGTCGATCCTCGAGCAGAAGCTTTCACAGATCCAGGGCGTCGGGCAGGTGACCGTCGGCGGCGGCGCGCTTCCGGCGGTGCGCGTCGAGGCGAATCCCACCCGGCTCAACGCGCTGGGGCTCAACCTGGAGGACTTGCGCACCACGCTCGGAAACGCCAACGCCAACGCCCCCAAGGGAGAATTCAGCGACGGGACCCGCACCTGGCAAATCGCCGCCACGGATCAACTGCTGCGCGCCAAAGAATATCGTCCGCTGATCGTCCAGTATAAGAACGGCGCGGCGGTGCGGCTCTCCGACGTCGCGAGCGTGGATGATTCCGTCGAAGACGTTCATACGCTCGGGCTGTTCAACACCGACCCATCGATCGTCATCATCATTTTCCGTCAACCCGGCGCCAACATCATCGACGCCGTCAAGCGCGTCCGCGCCGTCCTGCCGCGCCTCAGCGCCGCGATTCCGCCGGCGATGAAGCTGCAGGTGGTCATGGATCGCGCGGCTCCGGTGGAATCGTCGGTGCATGATGTCGAATTCACCCTGCTGATTTCAATCAGCCTGGTGATCCTGGTCGTCTTTCTTTTCCTTCGCAACGTGCGCGCCACGCTCATTCCCAGCGTCGCGGTCCCCATCTCACTGATCGGCACTTTCGGCGTCATGTATCTGTGCGGCTACAGCATCGACAACCTTTCGCTGATGGCTCTGACCATCGCGACGGGTTTCGTCGTGGATGATGCGATCGTCGTCATCGAGAATATCACGCGCCATCTCGAGCAGGGGATGAAGCCGATGGCGGCGGCGCTCCTCGGTGCGCAGGAGATCGGATTCACGGTCGTTTCAATCAGCATCTCGCTGATCGCGGTCTTCATTCCCATTCTGCTGATGAGCGGAATTGTCGGTCGGCTTTTCCGCGAGTTTGCCGTCACGCTTTCAGTCGCGGTCGCGGTATCGATGGTCGTCTCATTGACCACGACCCCCATGATGTGCGCCAAATTGCTCAAGTCGCACGACCAGGAGACGCACGGCCGCTTCTATCGCGGAAGCGAATACGTCTTCAACACGATTCTGCGCGGGTACGAGCTGACGCTGGCGGGCGTGCTGCGGCATCCATTGCTGATGCTCTTTGTCACCATCGGCACGATCGCGTTCACCGGGTATCTCTACGTCAACGTGCCGTCGGGCTTTTTCCCGCAGCAGGACACGGGCCGCCTGACCGGAACGATCATGGCCGACCAGGATACGTCGTTTCAGGCGATGGAGCCCCTCCTGCGGAAGTACGCCGCGATTGTCAGCAAGGACCCCGACGTGGCAAACACCATTGCGTTTACCGGCGGCGGGGGCGGAACCAATACCGGAAGAATGTTCGTCTCGCTCAATCCCGTCGGGAAACGAACGCTCACCGCCGACCAGATCCTCGGGCGCATCCGCAAGGCAACGTCGCGCGTTGCGGGCGGGCTGCTGCTTCTCCAATCCGTGCAGGACCTGCGCATCGGCGGACGGCCGACGGCGACGCAATATCAGTTCACATTGCAAGCCGACGCGGTGACCGATCTCAACGAATGGGCGCCCAAGCTCGTTAGGGCATTCTCCAAGCTCCCGGGCCTTGTCGATGTCACCAGCGATCAGCAAAACGCCGGGCTTGAAGCGCGCCTGGCGGTCGATCGCGACACCGCCGCGAGGCTGGGCATCACTCAGTCCGCGATCGACAACACGCTGTACGACGCCTTTGGCCAGCGGCAGGTTTCGACCATGTACGAGCAGCTCAACCAATATCACACGATCATGGAGGCCGCCCCCGCATTCACGCAAAATCCCGACGGCCTGCGCTACATCTATGTGAAGGGAAAGAATGGCGCGCAGATTCCGTTGAATGTGTTCTCACACTACGCGACCGACACCACCCCGCTGCAGGTGAATCACTCCGGGCAATTCCCGTCGATCACCATCTCGTTCAATCTCCGGCCCGGCGTGGCGCTGGGCACCGCGTTCACCGAAATCGAGCAGTGCGAGCGCGCCTTGCGCGTCCCCGCCACCGTGCACGGCAGCTTTTCCGGAACCGCGCAGGCCTCGCAGGATCTGCGCTCCGGCGAGATCTATCTCGTCGCCGCGGCGCTCCTGGCCGTCTACATCGTGCTGGGAATTCTCTACGAGAGCTACGTTCACCCCATCACGATTCTCTCCACCATTCCCTCGGCGGGCGTCGGCGCCCTGCTGGCGCTGCTGCTCTGCGGCATGGAACTGAACGTCATCGGCCTGATCGGGATTATTCTTCTCATCGGCATCGTGAAGAAGAACGCCATCATGATGATCGACTTTGCGCTGGAAGCCGAAAGGAATAAAGGGATTCCCCCCGACGAAGCGATCTTCCAGGCGTGTCTTCTGCGTTTCCGCCCCATTCTGATGACCACGATGGCCGCGCTGTTCGGCGCTTTGCCGTTGGCGATCGGCGTCGGCAGCGGCGCCGAGCTGCGCCGCCCGCTGGGCGTGGCGATCGTCGGCGGGTTGATTTTCAGCCAGGTGCTGACGCTGTATACGACGCCAGTGATTTATCTGTATCTCGACCGCCTGAGGCTCTGGTTCCTGCGCTTGCGAGGCGGGTTCAGCGAGCAGGGTCATCCGATGCCGCTGCCGGTGTGAAGCGACAACGGTAAGGACTCACGACTGACTGCTGCTGAGCATTTAACATACCGTCCAAGAGCAACCTTGTTCCAAGCACCGTGAAACACCCCTCGTAGCCGCGGATGTACATCCGCGGCTTTGTGCTGAGACTGAGTCGCAGTTGCTTGACAGCATTTCTGAACTTGCTATGTTTCGCCTCTTTCCAAGGAGGCCAATGTTCGTGATTCAAAAACTGTCAAGGAACCGATTGCTGCAAGCCAATATTTTTCAGGTGTTTGCGCTCGTTATCGCTGTCATGCTGCTGGCACGGCCGCGCTTCTCGGCCGCAGCGGAGGCATTGCCGTCTGGTGTCACCAGCACCCGAACGGGTCCCTTGAACTTGCTCGATTCCCGCAGCACCTATGGCGTTGGCGTCTTCCCTGAGCCTTTCCTGGTGGACGATTCAGACGCTGAAGTGAATGAGCTTCGGCTCGACTGGTTTCACGCCGAAGGGAAGGGGACTGTTTCCGACAGCGGCACCGCCGAGATTGAAAAGGGGTTCGGCCTGATCACGCTCGAAGTCGAGGTGCCTTATGAATCCGACGAGTCCAGCTTCTTTAACCCTGGGACGGGAAGAACCGGACGCGATCGGATTCACGGATTCGACAACGTCGATCTGGGCGCGCGGGCTCCATTCTATCAATTCGTCTCCAGCAACGGCTGGCTCGACACGACCTTCGGCGCGGCGGTCGAGGTGGGTGTTCCCACGAACTCGCCGGTGAGCAAGAATGCCGAGTTGGTTCCCAAGATTTTCAACGACACCCGGCTGGGAGAGCACATCACGATTCAGAGCATTTTCGGTTACTCCATCCTCTACGGCTCCGGCGACGATGGCGGATCGCACACGTTCGAGTACGGCTTTGATTTCGGATACACCATCGATCGCCAGGATCTTCCCCTCCCCGGCATCGAGTCGCTGATCCCTGTCTTTGAGATGTCCGGCGAAACCGCGCTGAACCATGACGACGCCGGTCATAACGCCCTCCTCGGCAACGCCGCCATTCGCGCGAATCTCCGTTCGCTCGGCACGTTCCAGCCACGCCTTGGCGTGGGATATGTATTCCCGATGGATGCAGGCGCTCGCGAGGACCTGCGTTGGGGGATTTATACGAGCCTGGTGTTTGAGTATTGATTCGAGGTTTCAGCTTCGTTATTCGGATTTCGCAAACCCGCGCTATCCTGACTCGCCCTGACTCCTTTACGCGGCTTCGGCCGTTTCGAGATCTGGCTGGGTCTGCTATCTTTGAAGCGTCCCCAACACGAAAGGATCGAGATGGAATTCAACCGGCGGGAATTTGTGGCGTTGACGGCAGGGCTGGTGGTCGCGGGATGTGCCGGTGAGAACGCGCCGGTCCGTCTGGAGAATGTCGAGGTCGACGCCGGGCCGGTCAGCGGCTACGCCTCGGATGGCGTGTACGACAAGAATCGCAAGGACGGCTATTTCGTGGTTCGCCAGGGCGGAAAGTTGTTCGTTCTCTCTTCCATCTGCACGCATCGTCATTGCGTGGTCAATGCGGAAGAGGACCATTCGTTCCACTGCAAATGTCACGGCTCCGATTACGACGCCAGCGGCAAAGTCACGGACGGCCCGGCTACTCAGAATCTGCCGGTGCTGCCCAGTTCCGTCGATGAGAAGGGCCATCTGATCATTCACGCGCTGTCGGTGTGAGGCGCGGCATTCGGGCCGCCGCCGCGGGCTCAAAAACGATTAGGATTCATTTTTTTCGATTACAAAACGCGTGTTCTGACTTAAAACGATTAAAAGCTGTAAGAAGTCTCGTCATTCAGTGACGAATGTACGACGGTTCAGCTCTACCCAACCAGCGCCGCGGCGATCACGATCGCGGCTCCAATGATCATCGCAGCGGTGACAATCGCAACCGCGATGTTGTGGTTTTGGGCCAGCTCCTTTTCGATGTTGATGCTCGGCGTAATCCAATCGAAAAGCTTCAGCCCGAGCACCGTCAGCAGGATGCCGATCAGGCCGAAGACGATCGTCGACAGAATCGCTCCGAAGAACGTATTGGGGGGCCAATGGGACATTTCGGGCATGAATGGATTCCCTTCTTTGAGGTTATTGGTTGGAGCTGACAAACAGGTGCGGGACGAAACGACTGCGTCGGCCCACGATGGGAACGTTCTCTTCGCGCACCCCGATGCCGGCGGCGTAGCCGTTGATCATCCAGCTTCCGATCACGGCATGATGTTCGCCGAAGCGGGCGGGCGGAGCCAGCGCCTGATAGACAAATGGGCCGGGATAGGCGCCGTCGGTCTGGAAGGCGATCCGATTATCCTGGCTGACGATCGCGACGTTCGCCCCTTCCCGGCCCAGGAACGGCTTGCGCACGTGCGCGACGCCATGCATCGGCTCAAACTGCGCGGGAAGCAGGTACGGGCTGTCGGGGTATAACTCCCAGAGGATCGGCAATATCGCTTTGTTGCTCAGGATCATCTTCCACGGCGGCTCGAGCCAGCGGACGCTCGATTCGAGAAGGCGCGGGCCGAAGGCTTCCTGCAGCATCCATTCCCAGGGGTAGAGTTTGAAGAGATGGTCGATCGCCAGTTCCGCGGCATCGACGAACTGCCGGCGATCGCGATTCCAGCCGAGCTGCTCGATGTCGATCTGCTCGGTTTGCAGCCCGGCCTGCATTGCGGTGTCCCGCAGATAGAGCAGGGTTGTGGCGTCTTCCTGATCCTGCATGAAACAAGTGAAGAGCACGCGCGGGGAGGATCGCTCTTCGCGCAGTCTCTTCCAGACTTCGATCAGTCGGTCATGGATGGTCGTAAACTGGTCGAGCCGTTTTGATTCGGCTTGATTCGGCCAGTTCTTTTGCACGTCTTTGAGCCAGAACCATTGCACGACGGCAGCTTCGAGCAAAGCGGTGGGGGTGTCGGCATTGTATTCGAGCAGCTTTGGCGGCGCGTCCCCGCCAGGATAGGCCAGATCGAACCGGCCGTAGATCGTGATCTCATCCGCATCCCAGCTTTGCTTGATGAACGGAACATAGGCCGCGGGAATGTGCAGGCGTTCAAACTGATTGTCGGCGATGACATGCTCGACTGCAGCCAGGCACATCTTGTCCAGCTCGTACGTCGCCGATTCGAGCAGATCGACTTCGCCGCTGCTGAATCGGTAATACGCCGATTCATCCCACCAGGCGCTGGGCTGCTCCTCTTCGTCGATCGGTGTGTGATAGAGAAGCCCCTGCGACTCGACGATTTTCTGCCAGTCCTCGCGGGGCGTTATAGCCAAACGTTGCATTGCGGCTCCGTCAACTGGAAGCAGAGGCGTGTGCGTGGGCTGTCGATCCAAATCCGCCGCGCGCGGTCGAGGACGAATGCGACGAGGATGAGCCGAAAGATGACGAAGAGGTAGAGCCGCCCGAGTGGTAGAACGAGTTGTACCAGTGATGGCTGCCGCCGTAGTACGTGTGATAGCCGGAAGAGGGCTGCGTGGAGGCTGTCGCGTCGTCGCCATCGTAGGCGGTGCCTCGTTGCGATGACTCGTACCCGTAGGCACAGATGCCTGTTCCGATGAGAAGCAACGTGATGGCTTGAGTGGCCCCGGGCATGAGGAGATGTCTGCATCGTATCCGAAACCGAATCGGTTTATATCGAAAGGTCCTTTAACTGCGCGGCGGCACTCCGAACGCATCTTTCACGTGCGGCCGGCTCATGATGTACAAAACCACCACCGGCCAGCAAAGCACCGTGGCGGAGAAGAAGTCGCCGACATACATCATCACACCCATCATTGGCGCCATGTTCGGCATCGGGCTTGGGCCGCTGTTTTGCAGCACCATCGACTGCACTGCAGCCGCAATTTTTGGCTGAATCACCAGAATATAAAAAGTGAGCCCCAGGGTTCCAATGATGATGTCGGCAATGGCATAGCGGATGATCCAGACGCGGGCTGCGGCCTTGAGACTCAATAATCCGATTCCCGCGGTGATCGCGATGACCGCCAGCACCAGCCAGCACGAGTCGTTGACGACCGAGTAGGCGATGAACGCCGGGTCACGCAGGTATGCGGCGGAAAAGGGAGAAACCGTGTTCACATTCGTGGTGATCGTAGTGCCGTTGCTGGTGGTCGAACTGCTCGTCACAGTCGTCGTGAAGTTCGGCCCGGGGCCGGCAACGCTTGCGGCGTTATGTTGAATCGTCAAGCTCACGGCGGAGAAGAGGACCATCACAACGCCACAAGAACCAAAGACGATGGCCAGGATCGCGATGACGGTGACGGAAGTCGGCCGTTCCCGCGGCCCAATCGCCGCAAACGGAACGTCGGCAGGTTGCTGATTCTCAGTCAAGGGCCCTCCTGTTGTTCGCAGTCTAACGTCCCAGACGTGGAGCAGGAACAAACCGGCCAGCGCATGACAGTTCTGTGGGTTCCCGACTGTCCCCTGTCCCCTGAACCCTGAACCCTGAACCCTGAACCCGTCCTCCGCTCAAGCCTGGACGTCGACTTCCGATCCGGCTGGCAGTTGGGAGAAGAGCCTGGAGAGATCTGGCGTTTGTCCGGTACTCCACGCGCTGGTGAACGCGGCCTTCAGATCGCTGGCGAATTGTTGCGCATTGACGCCGTGCGCCTGGAGAAATGACTCGAAAGTCGGCTGCGTTACTTGAGCATTGGGAGCCGTCGTGGCGGCGGAAACCGTTGTGCTCGAACCCGATGAGCTGCTCGTCGCGCCTGAGGGCGATTGAGCCTGCTTGAGCACGCCCTCGATCGCAGTCTGAATCGTCTGATCGACGTCGCTTCCTGCCGTAGCGCTGGAGAGCGCATTCTCGACGGCCGACTCGATCTGGCTCCGCAGCCCCTTCCCGCCACCGTGATGATGCCGGCCATGAACCGTGGGAGGCGACGCCGTGCTTGACGTCGACGCATTGGTCGCGGAGTTCGAGGACGTTGCTGATGAAGCCGTCGCTTGCTGCAGATTGGCAAAGAGAGTTTGAAGCGAAGTTGATCCGGAAATTGCCGACATTTGAATCCCTTCAATGGAGCGATGGCGGGCGAAGAGCCGCCATCCAAACGCGCCCGTTTGGAACTTTATCGGCGAATAGACGCGCAGAAGTGGACTATTCTCGGAGCTGCAGCGTTATCGGACGTAGTAGAAGAGAGGCACGAAGGCACGAAGGCACGGAGGCACGAAGGGGAAGCGAATACGGAGAGTTGGGGATTGCAAATTGCAAATTGCAAATTTGCAAAACCGGGAGAAAATACCAGCGCGAGCAACGGGGCCCCGTCTTCAAATTTGCAATTTGCAATTTGCAATATTTGCAATCCTCAATTTGCAATCGCCTCCCCTCTTCGTCCCTGTCCGCTTCTCCCTTCGGCCTTTTCCCCCCTTCGTGCCTCCGTGCCTTCGTGCCTCCGTGCCTTCCCAAATCAATGCCCCATCTGCGCCCCATGACTCTTCATCTTCTTCAGCAGCAGGCACAGGACGATCACCGGAGCACAGCCGACGGCCATGATCTTGAAGACGTCCAAATATGCGAGCATCGTCGCCTGGGCCAGCACGCTGGCGTCAAGCATGGCCAGGGCCCGGGTGGCGGGAGCAATCAGACCGCCGGCTCCGCTGCCGCTGCTGAACATGTGGGTCATCGTGTGAAACGCGCTCATGAAGGCGGGATCGTAAGGCGTGAGATGCTCGACGAGCCGGGCGTGATGGAACTCGGTGCGGCGTTCCAGCAGCAGGACGGCGATCGCTATTCCGGTCGATCCGCCCAGGTTGCGCATCAGGTTGATCAGCGCCGATGCATGATTGGATCGCCCCGGCGGAAGATCTGAATAGGCGACCGTGTTGATGGGAATGAAAAAGAAGGGCAGCGCCATCGCCTGGTAAACCCGCGCCCAGAAGAGCTGGCTGAAGGTCACCTGCAGATTGAACGTGGACATGTGCCACATCGCCAGCGAGGTCACCGCGATGCCGTAGACCATCAGATATTTTGGCTGAATCTTGCTGGTGAGGATCCCGGACACCGGCATCATCACCATCAGGGCGATCCCGCCTCCCATCAGCAGCATTCCCGCCTGGGTGGCGTTGTATCCGAGCAACTGCTGGGCGAATTGCGGAATCAGCACCGTCGTCGAATTGAGAATGAACCCGACGATGAACATCAGCAGATTGGTGAATGCGAATCGCGATCGCTTCAGCAGCGTGAGATCGACCACGGGGTCCTCGGCGATCCAAACTTCCCAGATGATGGCGCCGACGATGCCAATCGCGCAGAGCGTGGTGAAGATCACGATGAAGCGCGAGCTGAACCAGTCGTCCTCCTGTCCTTTGTCGAGCACGACCTGCAGGCACCCAAGCCCCAGCGCGACCAGGCCGAATCCCATGTAGTCGATCCGAAGTCCATGCTTCCACGTCTCGGCGGTCTGGGCCTTGGCGGCGGGGGAGTCATGCACCATCCGATAGCTGAGAATCAGCGAGAGAATTCCGACCGGCACGTTGATGTAGAAGATCCAGCGCCAGGAGAAATTATCGGTGATCCACCCGCCCAGCGTCGGACCGATCGCGGGCGCAAAGACCACGGCAAGTCCGTACACGGCAAAGGCCATCCCCCGTTTGCGCGGCTCGAACGTATCGGCCAGGATCGACTGCTCGCTTGGAGCGAGTCCTCCGCCTCCCGCTCCCTGCAAAACGCGGAAAACCAGCAGCCAGCCCAGCGAAGGCGCCATCCCGCAGAGCAGCGAGCTGACGGTGAAGAGGGCCACGCAGGTCATGTAAAAACGCTTGCGCCCCATCACATTGGAGAGCCAGCCGCTGACCGGAAGAATGATGGCATTGGAGACGAGATAGCTGGTCAGCACCCACGTCGCTTCCGATGATCCCGCGCCAAGATTGCCGGCAATGTGATGCAGCGAAACGTTGGCGATGCTCGTGTCCAGCACCTCCATGAACGTCGCCATCGAGACGACGATCGCCACCAGCCACGGATTGTGCGCCGGCCGCGACTCGGCCAGCGCGACGGGAGGGAGAATGGGAGCGGCTGCTGCGGACATGGAGGCAACAAAAGTGTTGAGTGACGAGAGTTTGTCCGGATACCCGGGTTAGCCGCGACGCGCAGCGGAGCGCGTTTTCGCTGCGTATCCTGCAAATGACATTACATGTGCAATCAGCGCTGCTGGACGCGCTCCGCTGCGCGTCGCGGCTAAACAGGAATCCGCGCCATCGGCGCTCGATGCAGAATCCCGCACCTTAACGCACTTTCACTTCAGCCTCGACGGACATCCCGGGAACCAGCGCGCAGGCTTGCATCGTCGCTCTGATCCTGATCGATGATGACCTTGACCGGCACACGCTGGACGATCTTCACATAATTCCCCGTCGCGTTTTCCGCCGGCAGCATGCTGAAGCGGGCTCCGGTGCCGGATTGAATGCTGTCGACATGACCGGTGAAATCGTGCCCCGGATAGGCGTCGAGATGAATCGTCACGGGCTGGCCGGGCGCATGTAGTTCAGTTGCGTCTCCTTGAAGTTCGCCACCACCCACACCTGCGGCGGAACCAGCGCGAGCAGCGCCTGCCCGGGCGTCACGTACGCGCCCGGCTCGACATCCTTGCGCGTGACGCGCCCATCTTCCGTTGCCTTGATCTGGCAGTAGCCGAGATTCACCTCGGCACGCTGCAGATCTGCCGTCGCCTTCTCGACGTCGCCCTTGGCGGCGATGACCACCGCCTGGGCGGTGGTGATCTGACTTTCGGCGCTGGTCAACTTCGCCTTGGCCTGCTCGACAGCGGCGAGGTCCGATTTCTGCGTTGCAGTGGAGGTATCCAACTGCTGCCGCGACACCGCGCGCTCGTCGAGCGACTCGAAGCGTTTCAAATCACGATCTGCATTCTCGAAGTTGGTCTGCGCCGCATCGAGCGCTGCCTTGGCCTCATCGCGCTGGGCCTCGGTGGCGGGAACCTGTGCCTCGGCCTCGCGCAGCTTTCCCTGCATCGCCGCCAGGCTTCCTTTGGCCTGATCGATCGCGACCTGGTAATCCAGGGGATCCAGGTCCACCAGCACATCTCCGCGCTTCACAAGCTGGTTATCTTCCACATGAACGGCCAGGACGCGCGCCGGCACTTGAGCGCTGATCGGAATCACGTGCCCTTCCAGCGTCGCATCATCCGTCGATTCGTAATGCTGTCCGTGAATCCAAAATCGAATCCCCGCGATGGCGCCAGCCACGGCCAGCGCAAGCACCACGATCATGAACAGAGGACGTCGATGCAGCGATTTGCGCGGCGCGGGCACCGGGAGGGCCTCGACCGCAGCGGCATCGGGAACCAGAGGCTGCGCAGCCGGTTTGATCGCAACACGTTCGGGGGCAGTTCTTTCGAGGATTGCTTGTGGCATGGTTAACTCGTCACCGCTGAGCGGGAAATTAGAAGTCTTTCGTCAGACTGTCTCTTATCAGACTATATCGGCGATAAACGCTACCTTGAGGAGCACGAGGCCGTCTCCGGCTCGATCAACTGCAGAAGTGAGCGAAGCTGCCCCAACTGCGAGTGACTGAGCGGCTCCATCATCTCATGCACCAGCAGCCGGTGATGCGTAAAGATCTCCGCAACGCGCTCGCGACCGACCGCAGTAAGATACAACCGGTTGACCCGCCGGTCCTTGTCGTCTGGTCGGCGCTGAATCATCCCCATCCCTTCCAGACGGTCCACCAAAGCTCCTATATTCCCCTTCGTCAGGAGCAAAGCCGCACACAAGTCCTGCTGCGACTGGCCGGGGTTCAGTCCGACCTTGAACATCGCCTCGAATTGGGACATCACCAGGCCGTATGGTGCGAGCATGGCTTCGCAGCGGCGCTGCAGCTTCACGAATGTCAGGAAAAGCTGTCGCCAAGCCTGAAAGGCCGCATCCTCCTGAAACGGATGCGACAGGGGCAGGCTTGCCGGATCGGGCGAAAGGATTGCTTGGGAGTTCATAATGGTTCAATATTGTACCATTATGAACGAAGAAGTCAAGCTGGCCTTCGATGGATGGGACGATACGGTGTGGCGCTCGAAAGTGGCGATCGGCTCCGAGTAGGGCGGGATTCATCCCGCCGATTTGTTGGCCGGCTGAGAAAACGGCGGGATGAATCCCGCCCTACGATCGCAAAATCTGCAATCGCCACAAATAAAAGTTACACCCGGACGATACGGTCAAGGCAGGGGTACGACACGGAGTGACCCTTCGCGTGCTAAGGTCAAGTGGCCGGGCCAGTCGAATGGCTGTGAGAGAACCGTCACGAGGAAAGCGTCCATGCAACAAACTCAGCATCGGCTCAGGCGGGAATCGGATAGACCCGCTCTTGCTTCATCATCGAACCGGCATAGCGCAGGCACGCAGCGATCGCGCAAAAACAGAGCGGGCCCGGCTTGCGCCGAGCCCGTCTCTCTTCCGGAAGACACCGCCGTGGCGAACCTCAGGAGATCAAGCCATTGGTCCCGTTGGGGAAGAACCCGCCTGGCGTCGTGGCCGATCCGAGGTAAACGATCGCCAGCACCTCGTCGAACGTGCGGGCGAACGCGATGCTGTTGTCGTCGGTGGGAACGATGTTGGCGTTGCCGTTCGAATCAACCAACGGCTGATCGTGCCCGTCTCCTCCGCTGCCGTCGGCGGCAGCGCGAAGGGCGGAAATCTTGTCGGCGATGGTGATCAAGTCCGGGCTAGTCTGGCCCATTCCGAACAGCAGCGTGCGGACCTCGCTGGCGTGATACGCCTCGACCGCGAGAATTCCGGCCGCCGCCGAGAGATAGGCCGAATGATTGATGTAAGGCGCCGCGCCATGGTACGCGGTCACGCCCACGTCCTCGAAGACAAACGCGCCGAGTAGAAAGTTGGCGTCGCTCGTATACGGGCTGAACGTCTGTCCCGAAGTGATGATGCCGGCCGCGATGGCGGCATTGGTGAAGCTTGTGTCCAAATCGATGGTCGGGCGGGCCACGGCGGACTTGCCCAGCGCCTCGCGGAGAAACAGCACGTGATTATGTTCGTCGGTTGCGATCTCGGTCGCATATTGCGAGATGACCGAATCGGAAAACGGAACCTTTGTCCCGCCGGTGACCTGGCCCAGCGTGCCCTTACCGGTGACTTCATCATCCGCCAGCCCGGTGCCGGTGGTGGCGCGAAGATAGAACTCCGCTTCGAGATACTCCAGATTCAGTGCGAAGTTCAGAATGTCGGCATCGGTGACCTGCTTCATGTGTCCCTTTTTTCCGAAGCGCGTCACCTGCGCCGCTTCAACGGGCGAGGGACTTCCCAGCAATCCGTTGCCGATCATCGCGGCACTGATCGCGCCGGCGGTTTTGAGGAAACGACGGCGAGCGTCATTCTGCGGAAGCTGCGAGAAACGATCACGAAGTGAGCCGAGCATAGAACCTCCAGAAGGAGCGAGAGATTTTGGTACGCATGAAACAACGCAGGGAAAACATCGCCCGCTGCGGGCATATTCCCGCGAAATGCAACGAATTTTCGAGCGGCGCATTGCGAGCTCAACCGCGAAGGCTGCCCTCAATGGCGATGTGATGCGAACTTTTCTCTAACAGCTCCGCCGGTTTTCAGTCCCCAGTCATCGAGAAATGCAAAACACGAATCGACGCGAATTTCGCACGAATCTTCACGGAGCAGATTTGCTTTTTCTGGCCCCCTCTCCGGGTACTCCGGGAGAGGGTCTGGACCCGCCCGTCAGCGCGGGAATCGAAGTTCGCGCATGCGGTCGAACGCGTCGCAGATCTCCGCGCGAAATACGCCGTTCATCGCCAGTGCAAGCTGCGTTTCCGCCAGGCCGTAGGGGATGCCGGTGTCGTAGCGCTGTCCCTCGACGAGGACGGCGCCATAGTTGCCGCCAGCCTGGCGGAGATGTTCCTGGGCCGCGGTCATCTGGAACTCGCCGTTCTCGCGAATGTTGTTGGCAATGAGATATTCGAGCGACTCGAAGATGCGGGCACTGAAGATGTGAATGCCAAAGTGCGAAAGATATTTGCCGGCAGGAAGCCCAGGCGTGAACAGTTGCCGCCGCGCGACCTCGATCGCCGGCTTCTCGATGATCAGCTCCGCCTTGTAGAGGCCCATCGCCAGGTCGAGCGGCACGCCGCGAATCGTCCCAAAAAGATGAAGCTCGCTTTCCGGCGTCGGCTGCACGCTCGTGGCGGCATCGAGATCGTGCGTCTCGAACACGTTCATGAGCTGCCGGGCGCAGCGATCGGCAACGCTGCTGATGTAAACATGATCTCCCAGCAACAGCAGAAACGGGTCGTCGCCGACAAACGCCCGGGCCTGATAGACCGCATGGCCGAAGCCCTGGGGCGAATGCTGCTCGGCAAAATGCAGCCGTTCGCCCAATGCTCCCAGCTTCTGCGACTCGCGAATCGCCCACTCCTTGCCGGCAAACCGCGCGGCCGACTCCTGATCGAGCCGTTTGAAATAGTTCCGATACAGCGGCTCCTCGCCAGGCTGAGTGATGATGCAGATCTCCTCGATGCCCGAGTCGACCGCCTCTTCGACAATGATCTGAATAACCGGCTTGGTCAGCCCGTCGCGATCGACCAGCGGAAACATCTCCTTCTGCACCGCCGACGAAGCCGGGTACTGACGCGATCCGCGACCCGCGGCGGTGATGACTGCTTTGCGCACTTTTGCCATGTCGGAGGAGGAGGGTTCAGGGTGTCAGGGTTCAGGGTGTCAGGGTTCAGTGGTCCATCGCGTTTCGATTTGCAATTTGCAATATTTGCAATCCTCAATGCTTCCGCCTCTCGATCAGACGAACGCGATCAGAACTGCGAGTTGAGGATTGCAAATTGCAAAATGAAAATTGCAAATTGGGAAGCTCACGCTGAACCTTCTTCATACCCCACAATCGCAATTTTGTATCGATCCGCCAGCTCCAGCACCTTCGGCTTCTCCAGCATCACTGTCTTTCCCGGCTCCAGCACAATGCACCCAGCCCGGGCGGCGGCGAGCTTTTCAATCGTCACCGTCCCGATCGTCGGCACATCCACGCGCATGTCCTGCGTCTTGTTCGCCACCTTGATCAGCGTCCACCCGCCGACTTTGCACAGCGAGCCGGCCCGCTCGATCATGGCGTTGGTTCCCTCCAGCGCCTCAACCGCAATCACATCCCGATCGAGCACGGCAATCGACTGCCCGATATCCAGCCTGCTGATCGACTGACAAATCTCATACCCAAACCGGATGTCCGCCCATTGCCCCGACGTCGGCTGACGGCGCGTCATCACGCCAGGCGTGACGACATGCTCGGTGGTGAATTGCGTGGAGTCGATCAAGGTAATTCCTGCCGATGCCAGCTCATCGACGAGCGTCTGGAGCATGACGTTGGGTCGTTTGTCCCGGCGAACCGCCCGGAAAAAAATCCGCAGCGTTCGCAGGTCGGGAATATACCGCAGATACCGCCAGCGGTCGTACAGTTGCGACTTTTCCACCCGCCCGACCATGATCGCTTCCGTGCAGCCTGCTCGTTTGAGCAGCCGGATCCACTGCCCCACGCGCAGGATGCCGACCCAGCGGATCTCGTCGCATTCGTCATCCAGTTGACGCCACGCATGGCCCGACAGCGCCGCGCAAACGACACGCCGGCCCGCAGCGCGTGCGCCGCGCGCGACAAGAACCGGGAAGACGCCTTCACCGGCGATCAATCCGAGGGGGGGAGACATCAAAGGGATTGTACCGGAGAGTCAGCCAGATGCCCGGCCTGCTCCCCGAAGTGTGCGAGACCCTTTCCAGGGAGCCAGCCACTACCGCATCGGTTGTGCGTCCAGGAGCGCGGGTCCGTAAGAGAATGGCCACAAAAAACGCAAAAACACAAAAAGGAAAGACGAAGACGCCCGCTGCTGGGGTGACTGCTTTATCAAACAGAAGAAAGGGAACCGCAGATGAACGCAAATGAACGCAGATTGAATGAAATCACCGAGAAGATGATCGGTTGCGCATAGATGTCGCCAATCGGCTGGGAGTCGACTGGCCTTCACATTGGCCTCTTGATCAACTTCGGGGAAACGCAAGTGGACGTTAAACGCATCGTGCGGAGTCTCTGATCAATCTGCGTTCATCGGCGTTTATCCGCGGTTCAATCTCTTTCCCTGCGTTCATCCACGGTCCTCGCTTACTCAGCCACCGACTCGCTCGATTCGATCTCCGATTCAATCGGCGCGACCGACCGGCTCCGGCTCAACCCCCGCAACGCCGCGATCAGGAAAATTGGCATCGCCAGCACCCCCAGCATGTAATCACGGCTCGGGCTCAACTGCACGATCAGCCCGCACGCCAGTGCCATCAGCACAAAGACGATCAAGTCGAATCGCCCGGGAAGCAATCGGTTCATCTTCTCCCTTTCAAGCAACAAAACAGCCCCATTCGCAGCAGTAAAACGACAGCCCGGCGGAGAGGTTCGCACAACGCCTGATTTTTCATTCGATCAGAGCCGCCCGCCGTTGCGGGCGGCTCTTGATCTTCAGCTCAGTCGTCGTCCGAGCCCGACGAACTATCGCCCGCAGAGTCGGGAGCCGGGTCCGCATCGGGCGGCGGAACTGACGCGCCGGAATCGTCGCCGGGCGAAGGACTCGCCGGCTGCGTATCAACTGGCTGCGTATCGGCTGGCTGAGTATCGTCCGGCTGCGTGGTGGGTTGGGTTTCGGCCGGCGGCGCAGCCGGCTGTTCCTCCACCGGCTGAGTCGCCGGCTCAGTGTCTGCCGGCGGCGAATCTTCCGGCCCTGCAACTGCACCTTCAAAGACGGCTGCGCCGGCGCCGCAACAGTCGATCGCCGCTCCGGTGTAGCAGATTTCCGCGCCAGGCTCGCTTTCACTTCCGGAATCCGGACGTCGTCCGTGAACGACGGTGACGCGCCTGGAGGCAAGGCCGACGTCATCAAGCGGATTGGCGTTGCCGAGCCCGCCACCCGGCGTGATCACCGCAAACAAAAAATAGTGCCCCGCGGGAAGACCGGCAGGCGGACTCAAAACCCCCCGCACCACGCGCGTCCGTGATGGCTGCAGCGTCATGCGTCGCGCCGGGATGCGTCCTGCCAGCACATCCTGGTCGTCGAGAACCTGATCCGTGGAAAGGTAAAACTTCGCACTCAGCGAACCGGTCGCGCCGGAACCGCTCACATTGGTCACTTTCACCGATGCGGCAATGCCATGCCCCCTGTGACCGCCGATCACGACCGGCGTCGCGGGAGCAACAACCGCCGTCACCACAATTGCCGCGGCCGCGCCGCCCGAACAGAGCTGCCGTGGCTCGAGTGCCTCCATCAGTGGAACCGTTTGCGTTTTTCGTGACATGCCGCCTCGCGATCCCGCGAATCATCCGTCTCATCAGACAATGCGCAGCGGCATTGGTTTGGCAGGGGCGGTGGCCGGTGAGTGATGACCGACGACCAATGGCCAACAAAGGACCAAATCCCAATACACAAGGCGCACTCCCTCAGGAATTCGTTTGGTCATTGGGGCTTGAGGCTTTGTTGGCCATTGGGCCTTGGACATTCGCCTTGTTGCCGGCGGCCGGCCGTTATCAATCAGCCCTGACCGACGCTTCGCTTCACCCGCGCAAGCAGCCGCCGCTGATTCCGTCGCGACAGTTCATGTTCCCATATCCGCAGGACCCGCCAGCCGCGCGATTCGAGCGTCCGGCGGACCAGCCGGTCACGCCTGCGATTGGCATCCAATTTCGTCTTCCAGAATCTTCGATTCTGCACAGGAATGTTCGAGTGAGATGGGCAGGCGTGCCAGAAGCACCCGTCCACGAAGACCGCAATTTGATTTTGGGAAAGACAAAGTCCGGCTTGCCGAAGACCGCCTGATGCCGCCGCCATCCGGTGATCCCATGGCGGCGAAAGAACGCCACCGTCGCGAGTTCAGTCCCGCGGTTCCCGCGCCCGCGGATATTCGACATCACTTCGGAACGCTTCTCTTTGGTGAAGACGTCAGGCATGGGCGATGTCGCCGAAAGCAGCGGCGACTTTCAGACGGAGGTTGATTGCCGCATAATGGGACCAGCTTGCAAATCAGTCGAACGAAACGTACAATTTTTGGTACAACATGAGCGAAGGGGATCGAAAGCTTGATGCCGTATTTTTCAGGACGAACGCAGCGACCGAGCCGGTCAGGGAGTGGCTGCTCTCGCTGACAAGGAGCGAGCGGAAGATCATCGGCGATGATGTTCTTAAGGTTCAGTACTGCTGGCCGATTGGCAAACCGCTGGTGGCGAATCTTGGCGACCGACTGTGGGAGGTGCGGTCCAACCTTGGTGACCGGATCGCGCGGGTGATTTTCTGCGTTGAGGGACGAGCGATGGTGTTGTTGCACGGATTCATCAAAAAGACTCAAAAGACGCCGAAACACGAGCTTGACGTGGCAAAGAAACGCAAGAGGCAATTGCTGTAGGTGATGACATGAAGCAGAAGCATTTGGGTTCGCGGTTCGAGGATTTTCTGGAAGAAGAGGGCATTCTGGAAGAATGTCGCGCCTCGGCCATCAAGTTCAAGCTCTCTTATGAGCTTGGGAAAGCGATGGACCAGCAAAAGATCACCAAGGGGGAAATGGCCAAGCGATTAAAAACAAGCCGCACGGGCATCGACCGCCTGCTCGACCCCCAGAACACGTCGATCACGCTGAACACGATGGCTAAGGTAGCCCATATTCTAGGTAAGAGAATCGAGTTCGCGCTGCGATAGAACGAAGATGGGAGATCGGCGTCCCGACCGCAACCGCGCCCAGGTGAGTGACGCAGGTGAAGAGCGGCGCGTCACCGATAGACCTTTCGCGACGCAGAACGCCGCTGGCGCCTTTCGATCATCGTTCACCAATGCTTCGCTTCACCCGCGCAAGTAAGCGCCCGTGGTTCCGCCGCGACAGCTCGTGTTCCCAGATCCGCAGCACGCGCCAGCCGCGGGATTGGAGCGTCCGGCGGACCAGCCGGTCACGCCTTCGATTGGCATCCAACTTCAACTTCCAGAACTTTCGATTCTGCACGGGAATGTTGGAGTGGGAAGGGCAGGCGTGCCAGAAGCAGCCGTCGACGAAGACCGCCAGCTTAATTTTGGGAGAGACAAAGTCCGGCCTGCCGAAGACCGCCTGATGCCGCCGCCAGCCAGTGATCCGATGTCTGCGGAAGAACGCCACCGTCGCGAGTTCAGTCCAGCGGTTCCCGCGCCTGCGGATCTTCGACATCACCCAGCTCTGTGCCGGCCACGGCGGGACAGAGCGAATTGCAAACATCCCGGTTCAAGCGATGAAATTTATAGGGTGTCAAAGCCGATCCGGTTCAGATACTCGAACGTGTAGTCATAGTATTCGGCTTGGCGTGTCGGGTCGTCTGCGTCGCCACTCGGCACGACAATGACCATTCCTTGACGGGCGCGTGTGAGCAGGACGCGATAGGCGTTCTTCAAATACATTTGGCGTTCGGCTTTTCGAACGCGATTCCAGCGATCGCCGACGAACGACCAATGCTCCCACCCGGCGCCACCCAATCGAAAATCCGCGTCCCAGGTCACGCAAGTCCAGTCGAGTTCGAGCCCCTGAACCCGATACTCCGTCGCGGCGTCTTCGAGGTAGTAGGAGGATCGAACGTCCTCCTTACCGTCGAGAAACCAGTGAACCGGGTCAACTTGAAGGCGCACGTCAATAGCGTGCGGCTTCAGGCGATAAGCATGTGAGGAAACGACGAGACCGTACCGCTCATTGCCGCGTGCCTTGCTCCGAAGCCACTGTTTGGCCTTGCCGAGTTCACGCGTCAGAAGTATCGGATATCGATCGCGTAGCTCCTGCAATGTCTTTATTGCCGCATCAGTTTCGAGATCGAGCAGTTGCTTCACGAGAAGCGACACATTCTCGGCCCGGAACGATCGCATCGACACGCCAAGGTGGAGCTCGTCTCGAAAACTGACGTTCGGCAGGGATTTGGCTCGTTCGACCAACTCCCCGGCGCCGTACTCGGCATCGGTGAGGCGCGAGGAAATGTGGAGTTGCCAATTTGGAAAGCTCCGGATCAAGGAATCAAGCCATTCGCTGATCCCGGCTTCGCCGGTGTTGATCTCCTGTCCGCCGCCAACAAGGCAAACAATCACAGCCCAATCAGGATGTCGATCAAGGCATGAAATTAAAAACTCAGGTTCGGACATATCGAAGTCGGCGAGTTCTTTCTGCTGCAGCATGAACTTGGCCGTCTGTTCCAAGTTCCAAGCGCACTGCGCCTCGTCGAATAGAGCGACATGCTCGATCGGCGCCCGGCTTTTATCGACCAGACAGTCATCGCGGAAATTATGTACGTTCTGGATAAACGCCTTGACCTCGCTACGAGCGGCGCCGATCTTGAATGGATTGCCTCTTTCCTTCTCCCGTCGAACCTTATCCTTCGCGAGCGCTTTGCGCAGCACGGCTACGAGCGGGCCATTGCCCGACAGAAAAACCGCATAAAGTTCGGATTTCGCGTCGATGTGCCTCGTTGCAACATCTAAGCCAACCAGTGTTTTGCCGGCTCCGGGCACGCCCGTAACGAAGCAAATTGACTTCCGCGCGTTTGCCTTCGACCACTCAATGATGCCGTCAACCGTGTTGGAAGTGAGAGCAAGGTTCTCTGCCCCGGCGTCCTTCTTTGAGATATCCTCGACCTTGTGTCCGCCGTAAAGGGCTGTTGCCGCCTCTATAATCGTTGGCGTGGGGCAGTATCGGCCCTGTTCCCACGCAGTGACATCAATCCTGTCGGCATCGGAAAAGTCGAGAACACTGCGAATTACATCACCGAGGCTGCCGACCGTGCTCATGATCGGTTGAAGCAGACCGTCCTGGAATGGTGTGGTTGCAACGGTTGACTGAGCGTGCCGCGCCGCAGTCGCGATCAGCACTGGCGCAATAACGCAGCCATGGCTAGCTTCGTGGAAATTCTTGAGATCGAGCGCATAGTCATAGACCTGATCGACATCGCCAGCAGCAAAAGCGCGTGCGCCTACCTTGAATTCAAGCACGAAAATCACCGAATCAATCAATGCAATCACGTCTGCTCGCCTGCCAAGCCGCGGAATCGCGTACTCAACATAGATCGATCCACGATTTCGGTACTCGGGCAATACCTCGCGCATAGTTCGGAGTTGCCCAACCCACGCATCCCGTTGCGTCGTCTCCACGCTGAAAGTCGAGTTACGCACCAGTTGGCCGAGAACTACGTCGTCGCTCGTTTCTAGGAAGGCGCTGATTGTGGCGTGATAGTAGGCCCGTTGCATCTCCCCGCAGTGTAACTGCTCTTGGACCAGGCGCTAAGCAATCCGGGGCTGAACCTATCCCCAAGTACGCCGGTGAGAGTCAGTCGCGGCAGCGGGTTGCCGCTGAAACTTCATGAGTAGCTCAAGCGTACCGATCTGGCGTTCGAGACGGCGATAGCAACGTCTGGAGCGGCCGACCCATATTTCCTGACGCGGCCGTTACCCGATAATTCCGTCAACGCTATTCCAACCGTCGCCGTCGAAGCTCGCAAACGCGGCGGCGTCCAGCACGCACGGATAAATTTCAGCGCGGCGGCAAAGCTCTATGACCTTGTCGCTCAATCGTTCGTACGGACCGATGCAAGGAAGCTCTGCCGCATCGATCGATACGCCGAAGCCGAAGGCGTTGAACCATTTCGCGACGCGGCTATCGAGCGGAATCTCGTAGCGCGTAAGCCCGAGCATTTGTAGCAGGTTCCTGGCTTGCTTTGGGCCGAAGCCTTTGAACGCGTTGTCGATGAAGTGGGCAGCTAAGCGTTCCGCCCTTGGATCGTCAACGCCGATGAGCGAGCGTAGCACTTCATCGACTTCAGGCCACCATTGGTCGTGAAACCATTCGATGTTTGTTTTGGCTTCGCTAGCGATTGTTGGCGCACGTCGGATGCCGCCAAAATTTGTAAGCTCGCTGACAACCAGCTCGCGAACGTCAGACGACGCCCGACATTTCTCAAGCGACAACGGAAAAGGCTCGAGGTTCACAAACTTCGTGACGAAGGCTTCTGGCCCGGACTTTTGTTGCGTCGACATCAGGCAGTAAATCTGGTTGTGCCACACGTCGGCGCGGTCAATGCACGTCGGCCGATTCGTGAGATTGAATTTGATGCGATGCTTCACCAGCCCGTCGTTCATGCGCGAAGCGACAAACGCCTTGACTTTGGCGACTTCGGCGTCGGTGATATTCCACGCGATCGGCATGAACGCGATTCTATCAGGACGACCTTCGGCATTCGATCGTGGGGCCGATTTGCTGGTACAACGCCGAGACCTGCAGGCGATGGTGGACAACGAAACACTGCGGCACATCTCCAGCCACGGCGGCGAGCACGAATACGTGATCGATCCGTTCCGGCACCGGGAATTAACAGCCCTCGGCTGGCAGACGGTCATCTACCGGTTGACCATTAACGATGATGCGGAGGAGGGGCGATACGAGATTGCCGAAGCGACTGAGTACCAGGGGGACGACGTTCTGCTCTGGACGGATAATGTTGACGAATTGGTGTCGTGGATTGAGGAGCGGAAGGGACAAGGGGACGAAGGGACAGAGGGACAGAGGGACAGAGGGACAGAGGGACAGAGGGACAGAGGGACAGAGGGACAGAGGGACAGAGGGACAGAGGGACAGAGGGACAGAGGGACAGAGGGACAGAGGGACAGAGGGACAGAGGGACAGAGGGACAGAGGGACAGAGGGGCGAAGGGAGATAGGGACATAGGGACGGAGGGACAGAGGGGCGAAGGGACGAAGGGACGAAGGGACGAAGGGACGGAGTGAAGGGTGGAGTGAGACGCGGGAACGGTTCGCCGTCCCCTTTTAGCCGGTCTCGCTTGCGAGCCGGTGTTTCTTTTTGCGCGGTCCTCACCAAACAGCAGAGCACGGCTCGCAAGCGAGACCGGCTAAAAGGTCCATTGGCGCCAAAGCCCCGGCAGCCGGAACTGCGGTCAAAGGGGGAGTCCGCTCCGTTTGTTTTCTGTGATCCAATGACACGGGGGTGGTCATCCAATGGGTCCATCGCATCGCAATGGAAGACCAGAGAGGCCCCACGGATTGGCAATCCGTTGGCTTTTTGGGAATCGGGAAAATGCGTTCGCCAGCGCGGGCGGGTTCAATGCACCGCCCGGCGCCGCGACGGACGGAATGGGAAAGCCAACGGATTGCCATCCGTTGGGTCTCCATCTCAGCTCTTCACAGTGGAAGCTCGATAGATCTTGTCGATGACCCTCGCCAATTCGGCGTCGAACTCGGCATCGCTCATTGACTTTCGCAGGCCGTCCAGAAGGGCGCGGGAAAAGCTGGCGATCATGTTGTGATTCTTCGCGAGGCGTTCGCAGGCAACGTCGAGGGTGTAGCCGCCGGAGAGGGCCACGACCCTGATCACCCGCTCGTGGCTGATCAGCGGCGCGTAGAAGTCGGGAGTTTCGGGGATCGTCAGTTTGAGCATCACCGACTGTCCCACCGGCAGAGCGTCGAGCCCCTTATGCAGTTGTTCCAACAGGATGGCTTCCGCGGCGGCCTTTCCCGGACTGTTGATCAGGACTTCGGGCTCCAGGATCGGCACGAGCCCGTGTTTGATGATTTGTCTGCCTGCGGCAAACTGTTGGTCGACGATCGCGGCAATCCCGGTTGTCGACGGGAGATGGATGACGGAGCGCATCTTGGTGCCGAAGATACCCAGCCCGACGGCCCGAGCGAGCAGGGCGTCGAGGGTGGGCATCGGCTTCATGAGCCGCACGCCGTCCTTTTCCACGTCCAGACCCTTGTCGACTTTGAGGAAAGGAACGACGCCGCGATCCTTCCAGAGATAGGTCGGGACCGGCTTCCCGTTGGCCAGGCCGTCCATGGTGCCTTCGAAGAGAATCGCGCCGATAATTTTGTCTCCGCGAAAGGAGGGCGCGGTCATGACGCGGACTGCGCATTTCATGCATGCGTTGGAACATCTCGGCATCGCCGCTGTAGGCGCTGTCGGGAATGCCGTATTGCCGCAGAGCGCCGGGCGTCGATCCGCCGCTTTGGTCCAGCGCCGCCAGGAAGCCGGGCTTCCCGGAGATTTGCGTCAGCATGTTTTCATCGCTCATGGCGTCATCCTTTCATGTTGCGAATGGTGCCAATTGTACAGGATCGGCCGGACGCCACGCCACGACCGGCGCACACGGCCGCCAAGGGGAATGCACTCAGAGTTACCGCCCGCCGGGGCGCGTCTGATTTTGGAATTGACTGTCGTTGCGGAAAGGAATTCCCGATACCTGCTCGATGATCAGCTGGCAGATCGGCATCGACGGGTAAAGTGCGATATCCAGCGGACCGAGGTTAATCAGCTCGAGCGTGATAGTGCCGGAGAATCCGGCGTGAACCGTCGGCGCAGTGAAATGGACCAGCAGGCCGCAGCGGGCATATGAGCTTTTTCCTTCGACGCGGGCCGCGAGGGACTTTTTCCTTCGACGCGGCCGCGAGGACGCCGCTTGGCAGCAACGGCAGCTCGATTTTCTCCAGCGTCTTTCCCAGGACAAGCTTGTTGGGGCGCAGAACATACGGCTGATCGTCAGTGAGATTCCGCGTTTCGGACATCGGCCCGAAGAGAGCGTTGAAATCCCCCTTTCGGAGATCGATCTGCGCCGGGATGCCCTCCCTGAAATAGGCGATCTCGCTCCCCAGCCGCAGATCGACCGCGCTGGTTTGAAATGGACATTTTCCCGCCGAATCCCCCAGCTTGCGCGGGGTCGGTTCCGGAGTGATCTTCAGCCACCCCTTATCCAGCGCATCGTGGATATCGACGTTGGAGAGGATCATGCGGCGACAAACTGGGATTCATCCACCGCCAGGATCGTCTGGCTCTCGTCGGGGACGATCGCCCAAGCCCGTGACTGTTCCGAAAATGCGCGAACTTTCACCTGCCCCTCCTGGCCTTCCTTCCCCGTAACCCACTCCCGTGGGACGAAAAATGAGGCAGGCTCGCCCGACAGGATCTTGATCACCACAACCATCTCGTCGCTGAACATCCCCTTGCGAACGAGGCATCGTAACCAGCGCTCTGACATCGCGGATCCTTCCTTCATGCTCTTAAAGACAGTGCCCACGCATGGTACGAACATCGGCCATAAACACAACTTTGGGCGATGTCGCTTGGAAGCAAAACAACCTTCTGGCAATTCCTCGGTGATCGCGAAAACTCCTATTCAACAGGTAAGCCCCGCCTCCGCATTCTAAATGGGCTTTTAGCTGAGCCCTCCGCCGCGGCGAATCGCGCCGGTTCCGAACTTGGCGGTGATCCGGTCGGCCACGCCGTCCAGCTGCTTCTTGCGCTCTTGTTGCGGATCGACGAAGAGATTCATTTGTGCTGGTCCGCGGCTCAGTAGAGACGCCGAGGCTCCGATCAGCCGGACGGGGCGAAAGCCGTTGTGGCACCATTTGTCGAAGAGCGAGCTGGCGGCATTCCAGAGGTCGCTGGTGGTGTCGGTGGCGTCCTTCAAGGTCAGCGATCTGGTGATGGTTTCAAAATCGCCGTAGCGGATTTTGAGCGAGACCGTGCGGGCGCAAAGGCCATGCTTGCGAAGTCGCTGGCCGACCTGCTCGACCTGTTCAAAGAGCACGCGCCGCACATCGTCGGGCACGGCTGCGTCAACTCCGAATGTCTGTTCCTGCCCGATGCTTTTGGCTTCCCGATCGGGGACGACGGGACGATCATCGATTCCGTGCGCCAGCCGCAAGAATCGGGCAGAGTCGCGGCCGAACATCCGCTCGACGCTTTCGGCGGAGCGTTTGCGGAGATCGCCGATCTTGTGAATGCCGACTTCCTTCAGTTTGGCGGCGGTCACCGGGCCGATCCCCCAGAGCTTGTCCACAGGCAGGGAGACCAGCAGCGCATCGATCTGGTCCGGCCGGACGACGACCAGGCCGTCGGGCTTTTTAAAGTCTGACGCGAGTTTGGCGAGAAACTTGTTGGGCGCCACGCCGATGGACGCGGTCAGGCCCAGTGCGCTTCTGATCCGCTCTTTCAATCGCCGTGCGACATCTTCGGGTTTGCCGAGCAGCTTTTGCGTTCCGGTCAGATCGAGAAACGCCTCGTCGACGCTCAGCGGTTCCACCAGCGGGGAAAACTCGTCGAAGATCGCAAACATCCGCCCGGAGATTTCCCGGTAGCGGGAGAATCGAACCGGAACAATGACAGCGTGCGGGCATCGTCGTTTGGCAATCGCCATCGGCATTGCCGAGTGGCAGTCGAACTGCCGCGCCTCGTAAGAAGCGGCGGCAACGACTCCGCGCGGTCCGTCGTAGCCGACCAGGACGGGCTTGCCGCGCAGGCTGGGATTATCCATCTGCTCGATGGACGCGAAGAACGCGTCCATGTCGACATGGAAGATGGAGCGACTGGACGGGTCGTCTGAATCGGCACCCATAATCACCGGCTCCCGAAGTGTAGCGCGCCGCGCGGCGGATCGCGCTCGGACGCGTTTCTCTGCGCACCGCTGTACAGCAAACCTGGCAACCGCGATTCCATCAATAGTGTAAACTGTCGTCCTTGACGAGGACGAAACGATCATCGGGCGCCGCACGCCAAGGCTTTGCCGAGACGCGTTGGAGCATTGTCGCCGCCGCGGGAGAAGGCGCCGCCGGCTCCCGGTACGGCACGGCGATGGCGGAGTTGGCGCGCGTCTATTGGCCGCCTTTGTATGCATACCTTCGTCGCAATGGTCACTCCCCGGAACAGGCGGAGGATCTCACGCAGGCGTTCTTCGCCAGGCTGATCGAACGAAACGATCTTCGATCCGTCGATTCAGCCAAGGGGAAGTTCCGGTCGTTCGCCCTGGCGGCGCTGAAACATTTCGTCTCCAATGAACGAGACAAGGAACGCACGCAAAAGCGCGGGGGCCACGTGAGGACGTTCAGCCTGAGCGCCAGTGAGGCCGAGTCTGGGTACCACCTCGAACCGATCGACTCGGCGACGCCCGAGCAGGTCTTCAACCGCAAGTGGACGGTGACTATTCTGAATCGTGTGGTGGCCCGGCTCCAGGACGAATACCGCGGGCGCGATCAGAAATCCCTGTTCGACGCTCTTCAAGGAACGCTGACCGGCGAGATCACATCGGGCTACGCGACGCTGGCGGGCGCGCTGGGTACAACCGAGGGGGCGCTGCAGGTTGCAGCGCACCGCATGCGCAAACGCTACCGTCAATTGCTGAGGCAAGAAGTGGCGCAAACCGTTTCTGATCCATCCCTTGTCGACGAGGAACTGCGGGACCTTCTGAATTCGCTGTAAGCTTTCCGGCGATTTGCTTCTTTCATGCCGGGAAACCAACACGGAGAAGCCCGCATGCCGCAAGCCTCATTCTGTTCATCCTGTGGAAGGCCGCTGACTCCTGGCATGGCCACGGGGCAGTGTGTCCGTTGCCTGCTCAAGCGCGGGATGGAAGCTCCGACGGCGGGGTTCGAAGCGACTGATGGCGCTGCCGCGCGGCAATGGGAGCCACCCACGCCCGGGGATCTGGCTGGGCAGTTTGCCGGCATGGAAGTGACGGAATTGCTGGGTCGCGGCGGCATGGGAGCCGTCTACAAGGCGCTGCAGACGCAACTCGACCGGGTGGTGGCGCTGAAAGTGCTGCCGCCGGACATTGCCGCGGATCCCGGCTTTGCCGACCGCTTTGCCCGCGAAGCCAAGGCACTGGCGCGACTGAATCATCCAAACGTCGTCACGCTTTACGAGTTTGGCCGGACCAGCACCGGTCTCTATTACTTTCTGATGGAATATGTCGACGGGGTCAATCTGCGACAACTGATGAACGGCGGAAGAGTCGCACCGCGCGAGGCGCTGGCGATCGTGCCGCAGGTCTGCGACGCGCTGCAGTACGCTCACGACAAGGGAATCGTCCATCGCGACATCAAGCCGGAAAACATCCTGCTCGACCGGCGCGGGAATGTGAAGGTTGCTGACTTTGGCCTCGCGAAAATCACCGGGCATGAGGAGCCGGCGGGCGCGCAAGCTTCCGCGACCGTCGGGCTCGCCCTGACTGAGGCCGGGAAGATCGTGGGTACGCCGCAATACATGGCTCCGGAGCAGGAGGCGAGCTTTGGCAATGTCGATCATCGCGCTGATATTTATGCATTGGGGGTCGTCTTCTACCAGATGCTGACCGGTGAATTGCCGGCCCGCCCTGCCCAGCCGCCGAGCCGGAAACTGGTGCTGGATGTGCGTTTGGATGAAGTAGTGCTGCGGGCGCTGGAACGCGAGCCGGGCCTGCGATATACGGCGGCGAGTATGATGAAAACCGCGGTCGAGACGATTGCAAGCAGACCGCCGGTGATGGGAAGCGTTGGGGTGGATTACGCCAGCCCGGGAGTCGGCCGAGCGCGATTTTCGCGCACGGCGATCGTCGGGGCGGCGCTGCTTCTTCTGTTCATCGCCATAGGGGTGCTTGGTCCGGCAATCACCGGTCCGGTTCGGAATGACGACCGCCGCGGCATGGCGATGGTCGAGGCGGCGCAAGTGTTTGCTTTCGGACTTCTGTTCGCCGCCACGATCCTTGGCTGGATTGCTCTGTCGCAGATCCGCCGATCGGCGGGTGCGATTCGGGGACGCGCGCTGGCAATGTTCGATGGTTTGATCTTCCCTCTGCTGGCGATGAACGGTCTGATTGTGGCCTTAATCTCCAAGCTTGCCACCATCGTCGCGGACTTTTACGCCAACACTTCCAATGCAGATAATCCGCAGGTGCATCCGCCGCTCATGACGGAATTCGCGAACTTTATCGCCGACCATCGCCGCGTTCCGATCCTCTTCGCGGTCGCGCTCGTCATTGTCGTCGACGTCTTGATTGTCCGCTGGGTATGGCGAGCGGCAGCGCCTCAAGTGAAGATCGGAGACAGCCAGGCGGTCGAGGTTCCAAAGTTTCGCGCCCACCACACCAACACGACGCTCGCCAGCGTCGCCCTCTTCTGCGCCATTATGAGCGGCGTGATTCCCACAATCTTCTATTGGATGGCTCCCTGGTTCCTCCCCTGGCTCACACCCCGCGGCCAGCAATTCGCAATTTGGATGACGCTGATTACGGCCCTCCTCGCAATCGGCCTTGGCTTTACTTCCTACAGATCTGGCAAGGGACGTACGGCAATCTTCATGGGCGCAGTCAGTCTGGGAATCTGGATGATGTTCTTTGTCGTCGGGCAGCTCGTCGAGCCGGTCGCAAACGCCGGAAACGCGCGCGGCCGGTATCCGTTACTCTATCTCCGCTTCAACCGGTCCGCAGCGAATATCCCAAAACGACCTCCATCACGCACAACGACCATTCCGCGCTGATCGTGGATGACGGTGTCGACGTCCATTATGTGATCGTCTATGCCGGGGAATTCGGCATCGCCGTCGGCAGCTCGTACAACACCCATTCGCTGGAGTGGATCGATAAGGGCTCCCTGAAAATCGATAACGGCCGCACATTCGGCTACCTGCGGGAATCGGTTAATCCATTGTTCCTCACGCTCAACGGCGAGGATTTCGATCTGCGCCAGGGCCGTGTCCTCGAACTCCATAACGACGGCACTGTCCAGCAGATCAAGCTTTTTCCATCACTCGCGCAGGCGAGAGATATGCCCAGCGCTGCCTCGCTTCGCTCAGCCGCAACCAAAACGAAGAGCCGCGAAGACGCGAAGACGCGAAGACGCGAAGAGAGACGCGAAGGTAAGAAAATCAAAACTGCGGGATCGAAGCCCAGGGAATTGTGCCTTCGGGTTTCAGGTGCAATTGAATTGTCTTCCTTCGCGTTTGTCTTCGCGGCTTCGCGGCTTCGCGGCTCTTGATCTTTTGGCTGATCGCCTGCCCGGGAAAATTTGCGCAGCGCGCGAAGATCTCAATGGGTTGTGACACGGATTGGCCAAGGCCATTGTCTCCGCAATGCGGATGACCAGGCCCGCCGCGATCAAGTGAAGAGCCAGTTCCTGAGTATTGGCAATTCTCCGCTGCACCTTGTTCGTGCAGCCACCCTGCTGAAAACGTTTGCTTCAGCCGCAACCAAAACGAAGAGCCGCGAAGACGCGAAGACGCGAAGAGAGACGCGAAGGTAAGAAAATCAAAAATGCGGGATCGAAGCCCAGGGAATTGTGCCTTCGGGTTTCAGGTGCAATTGAATTGTCTTCCTTCGCGTTTGTCTTCGCGGCTTCGCGGCTTCGCGTCTTCGCGTCTTCGCGGCTCTTGATCTTTTGGCTGATCGCCTGCCCGGGAAAATTTGCGCAGCGCGCGAAGATCTCAATGGGTTGTGACACGGATTGGCCAAGGCCATTGTCTCCGCAATGCGGATGACCAGGCCCGCCGCGATCAAGTGAAGAGCCAGCTTCTGAGTGTTGGCAATTCTCCGCTGCACCTTGTTCGTGCAGCCACCCTGCTGAAAACGTTTGCTTCAGCCGCAACCAAAACGAAGAGCCGCGAAGACGCGAAGACGCGAAGAGAGACGCGAAGGTAAGAAAAATCAAAAATGCGGGATCGAAGCCCAGGGAATTGTGCCTTGGGGTTTCAGGTGCAATTGAATTGTCTTCCTTCGCGTCTTCGCGTCTTCGCGGCTCTTGATCTTTTGGCTGATCGCCTGCCCGGGAAAATTTGCACACGCGCGAAAATCTCAATGGGTTGTGACACGGATTGGCCAAGGCCATTGCCACCGCGATGCGGATGACCAGGCCCGCCGCGATCAAGTGAAGAGCCAGCTTCTGAGTGTTGGCAATTCTCCGCTGCACCTTGTTCGTGCAGCCAGCCTGCTGAATCCGTTTGCTTCAGCCGCAACCAAAACGAAGAGCCGCGAAGACGCGAAGACGCGAAGAGAGACGCGAAGGTAAGAAAATCAAAAATGCGGGATCGAAGCCCAGGAAATTGTGCCTTCGGGTTTCAGGTGCAATTGAATTGTCTTCCTTCGCGTTTGTCTTCGCGGCTTCGCGTCTTCGCGGCTCTTGATCTTTTGGCTGATCCCCTGCCCGGGAAAATTTGCGCAGCGCGCGAAGATCTTAATGGGTTGTGACACGGATTGGCCAAGGCCATTGTCTCCGCAATGCGGATGACCAGGCCCGCCGCGATCAAGTGAAGAGCCAGCTTCTGAGTGTTGGCAATTCTCCGCTGCACCTTGTTCGTGCAGCCAGCCTGCTGAATCCGTTTGCTTCAGCCGCAACCAAAACGAAGAGCCGCGAAGACGCGAAGAGAGACGCGAAGGTAAGAAAATCAAAAATAAGGGATCGAAGCCCAGGGAATTGTGCCTTGGGGTTTCAGGTGCAATTGAATTGTCTTCCTTCGCGTTTGTCTTCGCGTCTTCGCGTCTTCGCGGCTCTTGATCTTTTGGCTGATCGCCTGCCCGGGAAAATTTGCGCAGCGCGCGAAGATCTCAATGGGTTGTGACACGGATTGGCCAAGGCCATTGTCTCCGCAATGCGGATGACCAGGCCCGCCGCGATCAAGTGAAGAGCCAGCTTCTGAGTGTTGGCAATTCTCCGCTGCACCTTGTTCGTGCAGCCAGCCTGCTGAATCCGTTTGCTTCAGCTTCACCTGATTCAGAGCCCTGTCCCGGAGTACCGGGAGAGGGGGAAGGTTTCCGAAACAACGTCTCAGCCAGATGCCATTTCAATCGGCCGCCTGTTTCTTCAACTTCTCGACCAGTTGCAGCGTCCGGTCATCTGGAACGTTGTCATAATACTTCGCAAGGATGCGCTCGAATACGGAATCGGGAGGTGACATTGCCGCGAAGAGCGTTGCGCACGATTTCAGTTTGAGATCGTCGGGGGAGCCGAAGATCTCTGCCGCGGATCGTTCTTCAACGTCTACGACCGCCTGCGCGCATTGGAGCAGTCTCGGTCCGAGGATGGGGTGGTCGAGGTATGCTTGAGCCTCCTCGAGACTCCTGATCGCATACCGTTTTGACATTGCGCTGAACGCCAGGCCATCAAGCTGCGGGAAGATGAACCACATCCAGTGCGTGCGCTTTTGGCCGGCGTTGAGTTCCGCGAGAACATCGTCGTAGCAATCTTCTTGCGCGGCCAGGAAGCGGTTCAGGTCAAAGGGATCACTTTCGCCCGCATTGTCATCTGCTCTTGTCATGATTGACGCTTGTATTGGAAGTATCCCATCTTCGCGGGAGGCGCGGCAAAAGCCTTCCAAAAGAGAACGACATTACGCGAGACGGCGGTTACGCCGAGGTGCCCGCCGTGTCGCCGGCTATCGCCGTGACGCTCTCTTGATCAAACCAGATTGGCACTCCTCCCGGGGCAATAAACACGGCGACCCCGTCTCGCTCCACCAGCGCCCGGCGCGATCAACTTCGAAGCGCCGACCGCCGACCAGTTCAACGGTGAAAGGCACGAAACGGTGATCGCTCTGCCAGTGCGTCGAGCAACTGCTGGAAGTCGTCTTACGTAATGCCATGATTATAGCGGGAAGCACCGACTATCTCACATGGCGTGCTTCGTGTACGCTCCCCGGACTTTCGCGGCGCGGTTGGGCCAGGAGTTGAATATGTCGGTGAATGGCGTGGAGGCGTTGGAGAGCCGGGTGTTGCTCAGTGCGGCGGCGACGTTCGCCGCGCCGGCCATCTACCGCAGCGGGCAGCCGGCGCATTACGTGGCGCTGGGTGATTTCAACGGGGACGGATTTTCGGACATGGCGATCCCGAATCCGGAAAATAATTCCATCACCATCCTGATCAATAATGGCAATGGGACGTTCTTCAAGGGGACGCCGATCACGCTGGACCATCCGATTGCTGTTGTCGCCGGAGATTTTAATGGCGACGGGAAGACGGATCTGGCGGTGGTGACTGACGTGCTTCCAGTCACGAAAACCATCAACCTCGCCGGGGCGAGCGACACGGATGACGTAGTGATAGTGTACCTCGGAAGTGGGAATGGAACGTTTGCCAAAGCCCAGAGCTACCGCATTATTCAAGGCGGCCGCAAGATCGTGGCGGCGGACTTCAATCACGATGGGTTCACTGATCTGGCGATCAGCACGCCGCACGCCGTCGGGATCATCAACAACGACGGGGGCCTGCTCACTCCAGAGGTGCGATATCATGTCAGCGTCGGCTCGATCAGCTACATGACCACCGGCGATTTCAACGGGGACGGAATTCCCGACGTGGTCGTTGCGCTGCCGGCCCAGAAGGGCGTGCGCGTGCTGCTGGGAAACGGGAATGGCACGTTTGCCTTGAAGATGACGTCGCAACTTGGCACCGCCCCGGTCTGGCTGGCGATAGGCGATTTCAACGGCGACGGCATCGAAGACATTGCCGCGGTGAACGGAACGTTTCGCGACGGAATTTTCCTGCGTCTTGGGAATGGGGATGGAACGTTCTCCAAGGCGCCGGTGGTGATTCACGCCGGCGCGTTTTTGGAGTCGATCGCGGCGGGCGATTTCAATGGGGACGGGGACGACGACCTGGCGGTGGTGGATTTCACGACGACGCTGCGGGTCTTGAGCGGGAATGGAGACGCGACATTCGCGCAGTCGACGCCGGTGGCAGGGGCCGGGCCGACGGGATTTGGGATCTACTCGGCCGATCTGACCGGCAGCGGGAAAGATGATCTGATTCTGCTGCGCAACGGCGACGTGTACGTTTACCTGAACACGACGGCCTGAACATGAAGATTTACACCCGCACCGGCGACGACGGGTCGACCGGATTGTTCGGCGGAAGCCGGGTCCGCAAGAGCGATCCGCGCATAGAATGTTACGGCACGGTCGATGAGCTCAACGCAGGGATCGGCATGGCTTGCGTCCCCGCGCCAGGTTCGTTGCGGAAGCTGCTGACGGTGACGCAGGGGGAGCTGTTTGTGATTGGCGCGGAATTGGCGACGCCCGCTGGCGCTCGCGCCCGCCAGGGATGGAACCGCTTGGGCAGGCGAGCATCGATCGCCTGGAAAAGGAGATCGACGCCGCCGAGGCGCCGCTCGCGCCGCTGCGGAATTTCATTCTGCCCGGCGGTTGCGAAACCGCCGCCCGGCTGCACGTGGCAAGAACGGTCTGCCGGCGCGCGGAGCGGTTGGCGGTGCAGCTCGCGATGGCGGAGCGGATGGATCCTCTTGTGCTTACGTATTTGAACCGGCTGAGCGACTGGCTCTTCGTGCAGGCGCGCTGGTCAAACTTTGAGGCGGGAATACAGGATGTTCCGTGGTCGCGGAAGCAGTCTTGAACGTGTGATCTAAAAGCGGGAGACTGCTTCAAGTGAACCTTCACCCATCGCGCGGACGCGCGAGTGCAAGGAACCGGCATGGCACGCTCGCGACGAAAGAAAATCAGCGCGCTGGGAATCCTCGCGATCGCGGCCGGCGGGGTGGCGTGGTACGCGTTGCAAACCGGCCGGCTGGAAAAGGGAGCCGTCTTCATCGGCGCGGTCGGCCTGATGCTGGCGCTGCTCGCGGTTCTCGGATCGATGCTGATTGGAAACACCGGGAAGTTCGTGCCGTTCCTGGGTCTGCTGGCATGCGGTTCAGTCGCGGGGTTCGGGATCTCCCATGAAGGCACGCGCGTGCAGGTGGTGGATCAGCTCAAGCAATGGGAAGCTCGCTTCAAACCGGCGCCGGTCATCGATCAGAAGCCGGCTCCGGCCCCGGTGGTCGCCGCGCCGGCGCCCGTGGTGGAGAAGCCGGTTGGCAGCGGCACCATTTTCGACATGACGCCGGGCAGCAGAGGTTCGGCGCCCTCGCCGAATGCTTCCGGGGCTTCGCAGGGGGCCGCGCCTCCGCCGCCCGCGCCGGCTGCCGTGACTGCGGCACCGAGTTTCCCGGCGGCGCTAACGCCCAGCGCAACCCAGCGATACAGCGAGGCTTCGGCGGCCGTCAGCCGCGCACGCGCGAAGGTTGAAGCGGCAACAGCGGGTCTGTTGCCGGCACTTTCGCAGACGCCGGCGTATCAGTCGGCCAAGTCAGAACTCGATGCCGCCGATGCGGCACTCAACGCCGCCCGCGCCAACGGTGATCCGGGCAACCCGGAACTGGTCGCGACGGCGCAGCGATATATCAATGCCAAAACAGCATTGCAAAAGGTGATCAGCGCGGCGGCGGAAGTGGATCCAGACACCGTGGCGGCGAAGCAGGAGTTGATTGAGGCGCAGGGAGAACTGAAGGCAGCGAGGGCAGACACGGAGGCACGGAGGAAGTGAGGGTAAGGCACCCGCCGCGGCGGGTAAACTGCGGAACGCAGTGAAAGGAAAAAGGGGAGGAGCCGGAAGTCAGCTCAGGAGTAAGAAGTCATTGCGAACACCGTCGCGGAGACGACCAGGGCGGCGATGATGGATGCGTAGAGCCGACGCATGAAATGATCGAAGCGGGTGGTTCGTTGCGGATCCGCGCTGAGCCCCTGGAGATACTCCATGCGCGTGGCGATCGACCCGTGACACCAGCTTCGGGCGCCGACCGGGATGTTGTTCACCACGGCAACGCGACGCAGGGCGGAGGCGAACAGAGATGCGCCGTAGGGGCCGACAAAGGAAACGAAAGGCTGACTGAGCGGGCGGGCGTCAGACGCCGCACGCTGCGCGACAGCGACGTTTTCCGCCTCCCCTGGTACTCGGGGGGAGGGCTGGGGTGGGGGCTCGATCGCGCCAATGGCTCGCATCGAATTCGAGCGCCCCTGACGGAGAAGGCCCCCACCCTGACCCTCTCCCGGAGTACCAGCGGAGGGGAGAATAGGGCCGCTGGAACTGTCAACGATTCGCTCAATTGAAGCGCCGTCCGGTGATTGCTGCACATGGCGCATCTGCATCGTGCGGGCGGCGTACACATCCGCCTGGCGTTCGAATTTGCGGCTCACGTACCCAAAGAGCAGCAGGAACGTCCCCATCATGAGGGAGGCGGGAAGCAGATCCTGAGCGTGTCCGCCCAGGCGGCTGGCGATGGCCTCGCCCAGGCGAGTGCCCGGGCCGGCGTTGATCAGTCCCAGCACCACCACGAAAACGACGTACCAGTTCAGATGCCGATGCACGATGTGACCCAATTCGTGCGCGAAGACGGCCTCGATTTCGTCATCCGGCATGCTCTCGATCAACAGATCGGACAGGAGGATGTACCGGAGGCGCGGGACAAAACCCATGACGGCGGCGTTGCCCATGTTGTGATCGGTCTTCCACAACAGGATGTCACGGTAGCGAATCCCGGTGCGTCGGCACAGCGCATCGAGCCGTTGGCGCAATGCGGAATCGCCGAGCGATTCGGTGTGCAGCACGCGACGGAGGATCTCGGGCGCGAAGATGAAGATGGCGGCGATGGAGACGATCCAGGACGCCAGTTCCAGAATCTCCGCCGGTCGCTCCTGCAGATGAAGAAAGCTTCCCAGCAGGATGCCCGCGTCATGGCCGAGCACGATCAGCAGCACGGGGATTCCGAGAAACAAGACCTGCAGGCGGAGATTGGACAGGAAATAGCTGGCGAATCGCGGGGGGGCGTGCAGCGGAAGATCGTTGTCAATCAGAGCAAGAATGCTCTGCTCCCGCAGCGCGCGATCGGCCGGGAATTGCGACCACCAGAGTCCCATCCACGCCGCCAATGGCGGGAGCGTGCCGACGATCACTCCCAGGACGCTGATCATGAGCGAAGGTCGCAGCACTTCGGCAACCGCATCGCGCCAGCCGAGGAAACAGAGCCCGATTCCAAACCAGATCGGAATTGCGATGCGGGCGGCTTCCATTGTGAGATTGAATCGCCGCAAGCTGGTTTGGAAGTTCCGGGCCGCCACTTTGCGAGAAACGTGGCGGCCCCAGATTGCGGTGCCGAGCACCAAAAGAAAATAGCCTCCCAGGAAAACAGGGACCGCAATGGAGAGCGGCGGCGGCGCCACCGACTGGGCGGGGTCCCAGGCCAGCCAGAGCATGAAGAGGATGAGGATGAGGATGCGGGACAAGGGGGTGTCAGGGGTCAGGGTTCAGGGTGTCAGGGTTCAGGATGTGAGGGCTAAGGGTGTCACGATTTAGGGTGTCCGGGTTCAGGGATGAAGCACGGCATCTCCGGCTAACACTATTCCGGCTGTGAGACGCTGTCGAGCGTTATGGGGATCGTCCAATAACGGAAGAAAATGCCCCAAGTCCCGGAAGCGCCCAACCATCCAAAGTCGAGGATGCTTCTGTCCGATGAGTTTCATGCGTCAACCTATCGCCAAAGAGGAGCACGAATGACCACCCTGCACGAGCGTAGTTCCGGTAAGACCAAGACTGGCAAAGATCGCCGGAACTTCCGTCGACACGATTTGGAAACTCAGGAAATCGGGGTTGAACGCTGGGATGGGGACAAGCGAGCCGGCGAGACGTTTGGGCGGATTGTGGATATCTCGGCAGGAGGGGTTCGGGTCAGAACCGCCCAGGCAAATCTGAAGACGGATCACCAGATTCGCGTCCGCCTCGAGCTGCCGACCTATGCCGGCATCTGTCCGTTCGTGGATACGAGCGGGGAGAAGATGGAGCCGCGCAAGGACTGGGTCGGCTGGATGACCGTCAGCCGGGTTCAGCAGGTTGGCAAACAGTTTGAGGTGGCCGGGCAGCTCGTCGATATGGAAGATATTGACCGCGGCATGCTCGGGTTGTATCTCTCGACCCAGCCGCTGGCGGCATAGAGGGACGGGCAAAGAATCAATCAGCAATCAGGTCCCCGGTTGGGTGCAATGGCTCCCAACCGGGGACTTTGTTTTGTGTCTGAACAGAAGAAGCTGGCCCGCATTATGCAGCGTGCGAATTAGAAACTGCAATCCTCGAAAGGAGCCTTCCGTGAGAACCCTACTGAGTGCGCTGGTGTTGATGGGGAGCATCGCCACCGGATGTATCGTTGTGCCAGACCGGCCGGGCCCTCCGCCGCCGGATCGCGTTGAGGTTGTCGGCGTCGCCCCATGGCCCGGCGCGATCTGGGTGCGAGGTCACTATTTCTGGGGTGGTCGCGGTCGAGGCTACTATTGGCACAGGGGCTACTGGCGTCGCTAAGTACACATCCGCAAAGGGACCATCAATGTAGGGCGGGATTTATCCCGCCGGATGCCTCCGCCGGATGCGAATCGGCGGGATAAATCCCGCCCTACATGTGGCCCTCTTTCAATGGGGCGCTGTACTAAGGTTTCCAACGCCCACGGAGCTTGCTCCGTGGGTTCCGGTTACCTGTTTGGACGTACACAAGCAGATGAAATGCGCAGAGAGCCGGGGATGAGTGCGGCAAAACGCCGCACTCATTCCGCAGATCCAGAAAATCTTAATCATTTCTTAGTAATTGCCGGATTGAATCTTAGTGAATGTCCCGACAATTCCTCTCACCAAACAAGGAGACGCGCGATGAGAGGAACACGAGGCGTATTGGCGGCATTGGGAATGATCGGATTGTCTTTTGCCTCGGCCCGGGGCGAGACGCGGCTGCAGGGAGCAGGGGCCACCTTCCCGGCGCCGCTGTACGAGCGGTGGATTGCGGAGTATCAGAAGGTGAACCCGGATGTGAAGATCGACTATCAGGCGATCGGTTCAGGCGGCGGCATCAAGGGGATTACCGACAAGACGATCGACTTCGCCGGTTCCGACGCTCCGATGGGCAAGAAGGAGTTCGCAGCCGCCGGCGGCGCGGAGAACTTTATCGAAGTTCCCTCGTGCGCGGGCGGGATCGTTCCGGCCTACAACGTGCCGGGTGTCGAAAAAGACCTGAACTTCACCGGCGAGCTGCTTGCCGACATTTACATGGGGAAGGTCAACAACTGGAATGATCCGGCACTTGCCAAGCTCAACCCCGACGTGAAATTGCCGGATCTTGCGATCACCCCGGCATGGCGCACTGACGGGAGCGGCACCAACTTCGTGTTCACCAACTATCTCTCCACCCAGAGCGCGGATTTCAAGAGTTCGATCGGGATCGGCAAGCAGGTCAAGTGGCCGGTTGGGTCGGGCGGCAAGGGGAATGCCGGCGTCGCTCAAGTGGTGCAGGGCACCAAGGGCGCAATCGGATATCTCGAACAGAATTACGCCGACAAGAACAAGATTCAATACGGCGCAATCCAGAATAAGGCGGGCAAATTCGTCAAGGCCTCGCCCCAGCGCGTCGCCGCGGCGGGCGAAGGGGCGGTGGACTCCATGGAAGGCGATCTTCTGGCCAGCAACATCTGGAACCAGCCCGGCGATGACGCCTACCCGATCGCCTCGTTCACCTACCTTATTGTCTATAAGGACCTGAACAACCTGAAGACCAAGGAGCAGGCGGAGGCACTGGTGGCCTATCTCAAGTGGGCCACGCATGACGCGCAAAAGTTCGCCCCTGACCTTGACTACGCACCGTTGAAAGAGAGCATCCAGAAGAAGATTGACACGGCCCTCTCTCATATTTCCTTCGGTGGCTCGCCAGTCGCGTCCAAGTGATCGGCGGAGCGTACGCGTATGACCACTGAAGTCGCACCGCTTCCCACTGTCCCTTATCGACCGGCTCCCGCGCGACCACTGGTCAGCGGGAGCCGGCGCGTTGGCTCGGATCTGATTCTGCGCGTCCTCACCAGCGGAGCCGCAATCATCGTTCTGCTGATGCTCGGGTCGCTGGTGGCCGTCCTGGCATATGCGGCGGTGCCAAGCATCAAGGCCTTTGGATTTAAATTCCTGGTTTCCAGCGAATGGCGGCCCAATGAGCTGGAGGTTCCCAAGCACGACGCCAATGGCGAGCCGGTCATGGACGAAGACGGCGAAACTGTCATGCAGACGCTGCCGCCGGCGTTTGGCGCGCTGCCGGTGATCTACGGCACGGCCGTCAGCTCGGTGATTTCCCTGGTGATCGCTGTTCCACTGAGCCTGGGCGCGGCGCTGTTTCTCGTGCGCATCGCTCCGCGTCTGCTGGCCGGGCCGGTCTCATTCCTCATCGAATTCCTGGCGGCGATTCCATCGATCGCTTACGGGATCTGGGGCTTGTTTGTTTTAGGGCCATTCCTTCAGGAGCACATCGAACCGGCCGCCAAGTTCCTCTACGATCTGCTGCCGCCGCCGAGTTGGGTGGCCTTTGGGTGGGGGCTTGCTTCCGTCGTCGTCGGCGTCATCGCGTCTGTCGTGGCATCGCGCCGCGCCGTCGGAAGATCGGTGACGGCGGCGGTGGTTTCCGTCTTCCTTCCCCTGAGTCTGATGGTGATATCGCTGGGCTTGTCGGGGCGGGTCGCGGCTTTCGCGGGAGCACACGCGCCGGGAATCGGCGAGGCGCTGCAGGCGATGCTGGGTTCGGCTCCGACGGTGGCGTGGATGTTTCAGGAGCACAACAACGTGCTCGGACATGTCGTGACCCGTCAACTGCCGCTGACCGGCCGCGACATGCTGTGCGGGTCGGTGGTGCTGGCGGTGATGATCCTGCCCATCATCACCGCCATCAGCCGCGACGTGCTCAGATCGGTGCCGCGGGCGCAGATCGAGGCGACCGTCGCCCTGGGAGCGACCTGGTGGCAAAGCTCCTGGGAAATGCTGCGGTTCTGCCGGTCGGGGCTTTTCGGCGCGGTCATGCTCGGGCTGGCCCGTGCCGCGGGGGAAACGATGGCCATCACCATGGTCATCGGAAACAACAATCAGATTCGCGCGTCGCTGTTTGCCCCAGCCCAGACCATGTCGAGCTTATTGGCCAACGAATTTGCCGAGGCCAGCACCGATCTGCACCGCGCCGCGCTAACCGAAGTCGCGCTGGTGCTGCTGCTCATGTCGTTGCTGTTTAATATCGTTGCACGTTATCTGGTCGTCGGCAGAAATGCCGGCGGCTCCCGCGGGCAATGACGGCTGATTGCTTCTCATGACCAATGTGATCCCAACCTCTCCCGGCCGGCACGAAGCGCATGCGATTTTCGTGGCGCTCTCCCGTGCCAAGAGCACCGTCATGTTCGGCATCTGCGTTGTGTTCACGCTGATCATCATCACCCTGCTAGCGCTGGTGACGGGATACCTGACGCACATCGGCTTCAAGTCGCTGCACTGGTCGTTCTTCACGGAAATGCCGATCCCCCCTGGCATGCAGGGGCGCCGGGGGGAATGAAGAACGCGGTCGAGGGAACCTGCATTCTGATCGGCCTCGCAAGCCTGGTGGGGGTTCCGATCGGAATGCTGTGCGGGATCTATCTGTCGGAATACAGCGCCAATTCGATTCTTGCGACGCCAACGCGATTTATCGCCGACGTGCTGACGGGCGTGCCGAGCATCGTCGTCGGGATCCTCGGTTATCAGCTGGTCGTGGTGCCGTTGGGTCACTACAGCGGATATGCCGGGGCGCTGGCGCTGGCGTTTATCATGATCCCGATCGTGGCCCGCACGACCGAGGAAATGCTGCTGCTGGTGCCAAGGAGTTATCGCGAGGCGTCGATCGCCCTGGGCGCCACCAAGGCGTGGACGATTCTGATCGTGGTGCTGCCCGCCGCCACGGGAAGCATCATTACGGGAGTGATGCTGGCGGTGGCGCGGGTGGCGGGGGAAACGGCGCCGCTGCTCTTCACCGCGCTGGGTTCCACGTTGCTGTCGCACGACCCGAAACAGCCTTTCCCCGCGCTGACATTGGATATTTTCAGGTACGCCAGCGGACCTGACCCGGCGCAGCGACAACTCGCCTGGGCGGGAATCCTGATCCTGATCCTGCTGATATTCGTTCTGAACATCATGGTGCGAATGTTTATCGCGACGATCTCGCGACAGCGAAAACACTAAAGGCCGCAAGCCGTTTCCGGAGCGATTGAAATGAGTACCGCAGCCGAGACTCCCGTAACAACCCAGACGACGGTGGTTCCGCCGGCGCCGGTGGAGCGGCAGATCGTTGCGCCGCCCGCGCACGAGCCTCCGTCACCGCCGCGCCCGTCCCCCCGGCAAACCGCCAGTGCGACGCTGGTGACGCCCGACACCAAGCGCGGAACGGAAGTTCACCCGGAGCTGGCGGCCGAGAAATTCGTGGTCAGCGTCGAGGATTTCAAGCTCTTCTATGGCAAGTCGCAGGCGCTGCATGGCATTACCATGACCATCCCCGTCGGCAAAGTCACGGCGCTGATCGGGCCGTCCGGCTGCGGAAAATCGACACTGCTGCGCAGCATCAACCGGCTCAATGATCTGATCGATCACATCCGTTTGGAGGGAAGGATCCTGTTCAACGGGCAGCCGATTCACGACCGCGCCGTCGATGTCATCGAATTGCGAAAGCGGATGGGGATGGTGTTTCAAAAGTCCAATCCGTTTCCCATGTCGATTTTCGAGAACGTGGTCTATGCGCTGCGCATCGGCGGGGAAAAGCGGCGCAGCGTGCTGTACGAGGTCTGCGAGCGATCCTTGCGCGGAGCGGCGCTGTGGGATGAGGTGAAGGACCGGCTGCACCAAAGCGCCCTTGGCATGTCCGGCGGTCAGCAGCAGCGCCTGTGCATCGCCCGCGCGATTGCCGCCGAGCCGGAGGTCCTGCTGATGGACGAGCCGTGCTCTGCCCTGGACCCCGTGGCGACAGCGAAGATCGAAGACCTGATCTATCAGCTCCGTGGCAAGTACACGGTGGTGATCGTCACGCACAACATGCAGCAGGCCGCGCGATGCAGCGACTACACCGCCTTCATGTACCTGGGCCGGCTGATTGAATATGGGCCGACCAACAGCATCTTCCTCAATCCGCACCTGAAGGAAACCGAGGCATACGTGACGGGACGCTTCGGATAACCCGATTCGTTAAGGCCGCTGCTGAGTTAGACACCGAAAGGGAACAGCGTCATGCGACACTTTGATGAGTTGCTCGAGGAATTGCTGCAGAAGGTGGTGGTGATGGGGAGCATCACCGAAAAGATGATCGAGCTTGCCATGCGCGCGCTCATCGAGCGCAACGAGGCTCTCTCGACAAGCTGCCTGGACAAGGAAAAGGAAGTCAATGCCCTGCAGGTGGAGGTGGACGACAAGGCCGTCAAGCTCACCGCGCTGCAGCAGCCGGTTGCCGCCGACGTGCGATTCGTTTTCATGGCGTCGCGGATCGGCGGCGAGCTGGAGCGTGTCGCGGATCAGGCGGTGAACATCTGCCAGAACACGCACTACGTTCTGGAAGGTCCGCCCATCAAACCGCTGGTTGATCTGCCCATCATGGCCCAGGTCGCGCAGAAGATGTTGCGGAACAGCCTGACGGCGATGTCGAATCGCGACGTCGCGCTGGCCGACAAGGTTTTGGAGGATGAGGATACGGTTGACGCATTCCGCGATCAGATCTTCCGCATCCTGCTGACGCACATGATGGGCGATCCGCGCACGATTCAGCAGGCGATGTCGCTGGTGCTGATCTCGCGGAATCTCGAGCGGATCGGCGACCACGCCACAAATATTGCCGAGGAAATCATCTACTGGATTCAGGGCCGGGACGTTCGGCATCAAAAGCCGTCGCTCATGCCCGGCAGCAAGACCAATTCGGTCGACCTTGCATCGCGAGTCGGCTCCCCTGGAGCCGGAGTGAATTTATGAATAAAGGCACCATTCTGGTGATTGACGACGAGAAGGACCTGATCGAGTTGTTGCGATACAACCTCGAGAAGGAGGGGTACGATGTGATCGCGGCCAGCGACGGGCAGAGCGGCCTGGAGGTCATCAAGCGCCATCGGCCGGAGCTGGTGGTGCTGGACCTGATGATGCCGGGCATCGACGGGCTGCAGGTGTGCCAGCGCCTTCGCGCCGATCATCGTTCGGCCCGAACGCCGGTGATCATGCTGACGGCCAAGGCCACCGAGGCGGACCGAATCGTCGGCCTGGAGCTTGGCGCCGACGACTACATCACCAAGCCTTTCAGTCCGCGCGAGGTGGTCGCCCGCGTGAAGGCGGTGTTGCGCCGCAGTTCCAGCCAGCAGGAAACGCCTCAGCTCATCCGCACCGGGGAGCTGACCATCGATCTCAACGGGCATGAAGTGAAGTTCGCGGGAACGCGCGTCTCGCTGACGGCCACCGAATTTCGCATTCTCCAGTTTCTGGCCGCGCGCCCGGGACGCGTCTTCAGCCGCGACGAAATCATTGACGCCGCGCTGGAAACCGACTCGGCGGTGTTCGACCGGACCGTCGACGTGCACATCACCGCCATTCGCAAGAAGCTCGGAGCCGGCGGCGAAATGATCGAAACCGTGCGGGGCTTCGGCTACAAGTTCCAGGCGGACGCCCTCGCGGAGAACTCGGTGGCGGGCGGCCAATCATAGTTTTGCGGTGTTCAGTGTTGCCCTTCGGGATGCATTTTGGTGAACGCCGCTCGCCTGGCATATGATGCATGCGTGCTTTCCAGCAGGTTTTTTCGGCGCCTGTTTCTTCCCTACCTTCTGTTGTTATGTGCGGCGACGGGAGCGGTCGGGTTGTTCGCCGCGCTGCGATTGCGCACCACGTATTTTCAGGAAACCCGACAGTCGCTGAGCCGCGAGGCAGCGCTTGTCTGGCAACTGGCGGCGCCGTTGATCGAGTCGGGCGACGCGCCGGGAGTCGAGCGGCTCGTTCAAAAACTGCACGATCCGCTGCGATACCGGCTCACGATCATTGCCGGCGACGGGAGGGTGCTGGGCGACAACGAGGCAGACCCGAGCCGGATGGAAAACCATCTGAACCGTCCCGAGGTCGTCGAGGCGCTGGCCCAGGGCGAGGGAAGCGCGGTGCGGCACAGCGACACGATCGACACCGATCTGCTCTACGTCGCGCGGCGAGAGAGCACTTCGGATGGAAGCAGGATCTTCGTGCGTTGCGCCGTTCACCTCTCGGATCTGGATCACCAGCTGCGGGTCGTGTACGGCGCGATTGCCGCGATGTCGCTCGTGGCGATGTGCGTGGCGGCGGCGCTGTGCTTTTATCTCGTGTCGGTCAGTTCCGAGCCGGTGCGGGAGGTCGCGGCCTTCGCCAACGCACTGTCTCGGGGAGAACTGAACCGCCGTTTTCACCCGTCTGGCGGTGGAGAAATAGGGACACTCTCAACATCGTTGAACACCATGGCTGAATCACTCAGTGGCCTTATCCAGCAAACCGCCAACGATCGCGCTGAGCTTTCGGCGATCCTCGCCAGCATGAGCGAGGGCGTCATCGCGGCCGATCGATCGCAGCGCATTCTTCTGGCCAATGAAAAGGCCGCCGAACTGCTCGATTTTGACGGGGCCGGCGCCATTGGCAAGGCGCTGTGGGAGGTGCTGCGGGTCGAGCCGATCCTGCGCGCCGCCACCGCGGCGCTGGCGGGAGAGGAGGTGTCGGCGTTTCCCGTGAGCCCGATGATGGGCCGGCATCTGGAGATCACGATCCGGCAGTACCCGCAGATGGGCCGGGCGACGGGAATCGTCATCGTCGCTCACGATACGACGCGGTCGGTGCGCTATCAGGAGCTGCGCAAGGAGTTCGTCGCGAACGTCAGCCATGAGTTGCGAACGCCGCTGACGGTCATCAAGGGATTTACCGAGACGCTGCAGGACGGCGCGTTGCGCGATCCGGAAAAGGGAATGCAGTTTCTGGCGACCATCAGCAAGCATGTCGATCAACTGACGAATCTGGTCAACGATCTGCTGGAATTGTCACGGCTGGAAGGCTCGCCGGAGTTGCCGCGACCGGTGAGCGTTGACATTCCGGCCCTGGCCCGCCGGATTACCGAGCTGCTGCTGCCCGCCGCCCAGAAAAAAAAGCAAACCTTGCGGCTGGAATCGGCGGTGAATCTTCCCAGAGTGCTGGGCAATCCCGACTACATCGATCGCGCGATCGCCAATCTCGTCGACAACGCCATCAAGTACACGCAGGAGGGCGGCACCATCGGCGTCACCGTCGGACAAGAGGACTTCGAGGTGTTCGTGGAAGTTGCCGACAACGGCCTGGGAATTCCAACCGACGACATCCCGCGCATTTTCGAGCGGTTCTATCGCGTCGATCGCTCCCGCTCGCGCGAAATGGGCGGCACGGGTCTGGGCCTGTCCATCGTGAAGCACGTCGCTCAGGTGCACGGCGGAGGCATCGACGTCTACAGCACGCCCGGCGCGGGGTCCCGGTTTCGCCTTCACTTTCCCATTCCCGCGGAGCCGTCGTAGGTTTGGATCTTTCTCGAATCTGAAATCTCAAATCTGAAATCTGAAATCTCAGATCTAAAATCTCAAATCTCAAATCTCAAATCTCAGATCTCAAATCTCAAATCTCAAATTTCAAATCTCAAATTTCAAATCTCGGATCTGAAATATCTGGGATTTCAAATTTCAAATTTCAAATTTGAGATCCCCCGCCCCGGCGGTGTCCTCAAAAACCGTTGCCCGGCGGCAACAACGCCGCGGTATACCACCGCATGCCCGCAAGCAGGCCAAGCAGCGCAAGATACGAGATGCCGATAACAACCGGAGCCACCTTGCCGATCGCATAATAGGGGCCGGAGCGCCCGGATGGTTTGAGCGTGCTGATGATCCTGGGAAGCGCCACAATCAAGATGATCAACAGTATCCCCGGCCCGCGGCCGCCTTTGAATTCATCCAGCAGCATCCAGCCCATTCCCCCCAGCCCCAGCACCCAGATCCACGGACTGATCGCCGCCGCCACGCGGCCGCCGTCCAATGGCGGGACGGGCAGGAGATTGAACAGATTCATCATGAACCCGAACCAGGAGAGGGTCAGCGCGATTTGAGGGCCGCCCGACGCATACCAGGCGAAGCAGGCAAGCGATGCGAGCGCGCCGGCAACGGGGCCGGCGATGCCAATGACCGCTTCGACGTACGCGTTCTTCGGCGCCCCACGCAGGTTGATCACCGCTCCGACGTAGGGGATGAAAATCGGCGCGCTCGCGGGCAAGCCGTAATGAAGATTCGCGATGACATGCCCCAGTTCATGGATGAGAATCAGCAGGACAAACCCGATCGCCCCGGGCCAGCCGAAGCTGAACTTGTACACGACGATGCTGATGAGCATTGAAACGCCGGTCTTGAGCAGCGAGACGCCCAATGGATCCTGGCGGGCGGCCGGAACCGCGCCCGGTTCAACCTCCACGGTCGACCGCGAGCTCGCGCGCAACTTCCCGATCTCCGCTTGCGTCGCGGCATATTGTTTGGATTGCGGCGGCAGACGTTTGACGCATTCTTCCCAAAGGGCGATCGCCCGCTCGGGGTTGTATTGCGACTGCCATGCCGCCTCGGCAGCAAGCTGCTTGAGTTCCTCCGCGTGAATCAGCGCGCCGCACCGCGGACATGCCAATGCATCGGCTGGAAGCGCCGCCCCGCAACGGGCGCAGGTCGGCGCGGACGCTGTCGTCAATGCGCCTCCGGCAAATCGGACGATTCCACTGGATCGACATGTTCGACAGTGTCAAATTGCATTGGATTGGTCGAAGTCGGATTCAGCGGAAACGGCCCTGCGACAGTGATCTGCGGCGCCTTGCAAATCCGCCACGCCGCGTAGACCGCGATGCCGACCCAGAGGAGATCGAAAGCGTTGAACACCGCCGACGGATCGTTCTCGGTAAACTTGATGACGATTCGCACAATTTGAATCGGCGTGGCCGCAAGATTCTGACGGCTCAGCTCGTCGGCAACCTGCCATCCAGTCAGCAGCAGCTTGCCGCCGAGAATCCCCACCACGGAAAAGAGCGCGGCGATCACTTGATACGCGTGACCGCGTCGCTTGTCTGACGCGATGAAAACGGCTTTGCCGACAGCGACGCCGATGAATGACGCCACGATGCCGATCTGATAATGGGTGATCTGAACGATCGCGGCCCACGCCGCCGCGCAAACCGCCGCGACCACAAGCCCTGCCGCGGACGCCTTCAACAGCGGCCCCGGCACCGCCACGTTTTTCTCGATCACGCCGCTGATCTGCTTGACGCAGTTTTCGCATGCGAAGCGGTTGAACGTCCGGTAGAAAGCTCCCTGGATCGGCGCCTTGCAGAAGCCGCACTGCAGATTGGCGGGCACTTCGCCGCTGAACGCCGTCGAACTTGATGCGTATTGTGCGTAGTCTGGCAAACGGTCCCTCTTTCACGAATGAATTCGACATTTTACCGTATCACGCGCCCTCGCCCGTCGCAAATTGCCGAGATGAAGCGTGTGTCACATTTTAGGCTGGCCCGCTTTTCCCCTCCCCTGGTACGCCGGGGGAGGGCTAGGGTTGCGCGGGCGTCGCGGGTATGGTGCAGCGCGTGAAAATTCTCATTATCGAGGATGACGAAGTTGACCGTGAAATGGCCCGCAGCGCGCTCAACGCGTCGGGGCTCGGCGCGGAATATCTGTCGGCATGCAGCGGCGCGGAGGGCATGAAGCTGCTGCTCTCTGAACCCTTCGATTGCGCGCTGCTCGATTATCAGCTTGCGGGAATCGACGGCCTCAGCGTGCTGCGCGAGGTACGCAAGGCGGGCTGTCAGACTCCCATTATCATGCTGACCGGCCCGGTGGATGAGCAGCTTGCCGTGGAGATCATGAAGGCAGGCGCCAATGACTCCTTATCCAAGTCGCGATTATCGCGCGATCTCTTGAGCCAGGCGGTTCGTCATGTCGTGCGGCTCCGCGAGGCTGAATCTCAGGCGCAGACCGCGACGGCGCGCGGCGCCGAGAGCGAGCAGCGGTTTCGCACCATGGCGGATGCCGCGCCCATCATGCTGCTGGTGACGGATGAGAAGCTGTCGAGCGTCTATCTAAACCGGCCGTGGCTCGAGTTTACCGGACAAACCGCCGAGACGGGCGCGGGGCTCGGGTGGGCCGACGCGGTGCACCCGGAGGACCGCGCCCGCTGTCTGGCCGCCTGCGACGCCGCGGGCCGCAACGGCGCGCGATTCGATCTGGAATTCCGTCTGCGCCGCGCGGACGGGGAGTGGCGATGGGTGCTGTGCAGCGGCGCGCCGCGACTGCTGGCCGGCGGGACGCTTGCCGGCTACATCGCGTCATGCGTCGATATCACCGAGCGGAAGCTGGCGGAGAAATATCGCGCGGAAATGCTCGCCCGCGAGAAAGAGGCGCGTGCTGCCGCCGAAGCCAGCGAGCAGCGCGATCGCCAGCTCGCGGCGGAAATGGCCGAGTTGAAGGACGCCGCCGAATCCGCCAACGCGGCCAAGGACCGTTTCCTGTCGATCTTGAGCCATGAGTTGCGCACTCCGCTCACGCCGGTCCTGTCCACCGTGCAGTCGCTGGAGTCTGAGCCGGGAATCGGCGTGGAATCCAAATCCGCGCTGGAGATGATTCGCCGAAACGTGGAACTGGAGGCGCAGCTCATCGACGATCTGCTGGATCTGACGCGGATCGGCAAAGGGAAGCTCGCGATGAACGTGGTTCCCACGAATCTTCTCGAAGCGGTGGGGACCGTGGTCACAACCGCCCGCCCGGAGTTTGAGGCGAAGGGCCTGGAATTGCGCGTGGACCTGGACGAGGCGGCGCCGTGGGTGCTTGCCGATGCAGCGCGACTTCAGCAAGTCGCCTGGAACCTCATCAAGAACGCGCTGAAGTTCACGCCGGCAGGGGGCTCGGTGAGCGTCCGCAGTTTTCGCGGGAACGAGGGAGCGGCAGAGCGTCTGTTTCTGGAGGTGCGCGATACCGGAATCGGCATCGACGCGGATCTGCTGCCGCGGCTGTTCAACGCGTTCGAGCAGGGCGAGCGATTGATCACCAGGCAGTACGGGGGGCTGGGGCTGGGACTGACGATCAGCAAATCGCTGATGCAGATGCAGGGCGGAGATCTGTCCGTGCGGAGCGACGGGAAAGGAAAGGGCGCCGTGTTCACGGCGGCTTTCACGCCTGCCGACGCGCCGAAACCTTCCTCCGGCGCCCCGCCCGCTGTCTCTGCGGAAGCTCCCAAGTCGCTGCGAGTTCTGCTGGTGGACGATCACGAAGACACCGCTCGTGCAATGGAGCGATTGCTCAGGCACTTGGGCCATGACGTAACGCTGGCACAAAGTGTCGGCGGCGCGTTGAAAGCGTTCGCCGCCCAGAAGTTCGACGTGTTGGTGAGCGACATCGGCCTGCCCGACGGCAGCGGGCTGGATCTGATGAAGCAACTCCGCCAGAGTCACGGCGTGCGCGGCATCGCGCTCAGCGGTTTTGGAATGGACGAGGACCTGCGCAAGAGCCGGGAAGCGGGGTTTGCGGATCACCTCACAAAACCGATCAGCTTTCAACGCCTTGAGTCCGCAATGCGCAAGATCGCCACCGACCCGGCGTAGTTTGCTTGCCCTGGTGGCACGGGCATCTTGCCCGTGCTGGCGACGAGGGGGAAAACAAGTTGTCCGCGATCAAGGAATCTTTTTTACTGCTGCGCCACCAGCACGGGCAGGATGCCCGTTCCACGGGTGGCATAAGTGAGCGACACAAATTTCTGGTAGTGTTGCCGCGGTGTTTCAACGGCGTCCGCGGGCTATTTGGATTGTTCTTATTCTCGCACTCTCGTTGCGCCTTGGGTGGGCATTCAGGCAGTCCGGCAATAAAGAGGCAATCGATGCCCTGCCGGATCAACGAGAGTACCTGGCGATTGCGAGCAACATTTTCTACGGAGCGGGATCGGAGTTTTTTGATGAGCGATTTGGCCAAACGGTCTATGCCTACCGTATGCCGGGTTATCCGTGGATGATCGCAAAGTGCGACTGTCTGATTCCGCTCGTTCGACTGTTGCAATCGCTGCTGGATACGTCGACCGTACTTGCGACATTTCTTCTTGCCCGGCATTTGTCAGGTAAGGATGCCGCCGCATTGCTTGCAGCACTGCTCGTTGCGATCAACCCGCTCTTGATTTACTTTTCGGGACTTTTGCTTTCTGAAACATTGCTCACAACGATGCTCGCGTGGGGAATGGTTCTGCTGTCATACGGAAACGATGCTGCCGCTATTCCACGGCGAAAGTGGTTCTGGATGGCAGGGACGACCACGCTCGCTCTCTCCATATATGTTCGCCCGTCGGTGTTGCTTTTGCCGGTGATCTTCGCTGTGGCGTCGTGGGGCGGCGGCGCCGCTCGACTCAGGCGAGCGGTGTTGGCAGCAGCGGTCGTCGCTGTCATCCTTCTTCCCTGGGCATGGCGAAATTCGCGGCCCAGCGTGCTCGGCCGTTGGATTTGGACTACAACCAACGGCGGAATCACGGCGTATGATGGTTGGAACCCCGCCGCCACCGGCGGAAGCAATCAGGCGTTTGTCCGTGAAATGCCTCAGTTGCGCGATATGGGCGAAGTCGAGCGATCTGATTACCTGGCCGGTCGTGCGCGGGCGTTTATTTTCAATCATCCGCGTCGCGTGATAGCGCTGGCATTTCTGAAGCTCGCCCGGCTCTGGTCGCCGGTGCCGCTCAGCGAGCAGTACTCCTCTTCGGCGTACCGGGCGGTGGCATTGTCGTACTGCGTGCCGTTTGATCTGCTGTTGCTGGCGGGTCTGATAAGAGGAAGAATCCCCCTGACGGCAAAGGTGTTTTTGATGATACCGGCGGCATACCTCACAGTCGTGCACATGGCTTCGGTCGGCTCCCTGCGCTATCTCCAGCCGGCGATTCCGCCGATGGCAGCAGCAGCCGGTTCTATCCTTGCCAATCTGCGCCCAGGACGCATGGGATAGCTTCGCCATGTCGCGCTATTCCGTCAGCCCCGAACTCCTCTTCGACCGCCCGTGGCGCGCCGGCCACCCATTCCGTCCCCATTGCGGGCGAATGCGCCGCTGGGCCATCGCGATGCTGCTGGCCGTTCTGTGCCTGATCATCGGCGGCTACGACTACCTCACCGACTCCACTCGCGTGCGGGAAATGGCGCAGTCCTATCTCACCAGGCTCATCGGCGGCCGCGTCGAAGTCGGCGCTGCCCGGCTGTCTATCTTCGAGGGTCTGCGGCTGGAGAATGTCAGAGTTCATGTTGACGAGGACGGGGACGCGCCCGACTCGGTGATATTTAACGCTCAGACGATCATCGTGCTCTACGATCCGCGCTCGATGCTCGGCGGCCAACTGGAGGCAACGCAGATCATCGCGGAGAAGCCGCGCGTCCTGCTCGCGGTCAACCCCTCTGACAACCTCTGGAATTATCACCGCCTGACCAAACTTCGCGCCAAGCGACCCCGGCCCGTACTCCCTTCGCGGATGCCGGCGGCGCAACTGCCGGAGATACTCCTGCGCAACGCGCGATTGGAGATGAGCGAAGTCGTCAACGGAAAGCTGGTCGAGCAGGGGTCGATGGCGCTGGACGGGCAGGTGCTTCCCTCGGCCGACGGACAGCATTTTTCCTTTGAGCTGCAAAGTCGCGGGAGCGAAGGAGTGGGACCGTACGTGACCGGAACGGTTGACACCGCGACTGGCGGGATGGATGCAAACCTGCGCAACTTCCAGTTTGGACAGGACTGGGACTTTGGGCATGACCTTCAGAAGATGCTGCCGGCCGCGGTCCGAGATTGGTGGCAGCGTCACGAATTGGCCGGGCGCCTGGATATTCCCGTGGTGCGCTACGTGCCGGCCCGCGACGGAACACCCCCCCGGTTTCGTGTGGAGACCAATCTGAACGGCGTCACACTCGCGGTCGGGCCCGAAGAATGGGGCGCCGAGTCGCTGATTCGTTTTCGCGATCTTTCGCAGGTCGCGGAGAAGAAAACAATCGCGCTCCGCCAGGTCTCCGGGATGCTGATCTTCACCGAGCGCGGAATCGAGGTGAACGACCTGAGCGGGCGCGTCGAGAATAACGGCGTGCGCGTCAGCGGGCACTACGCGGGGTATGGTCCGACCGCGCCGTTTAAGATTCGCGTTTCATCGTTGGAGACTGAGAACATCTATATCCCCGCGTCGCCGAGGTACGTCCAGTCGCTTCCCCGTGGCGTTCGAGAGTTCTACAACAGCCTGCGCCCGCAGGGGACGGCCCGTATCGACGTGGAATTGGAGCGTCCGTCGGAGGCAGGGCGCCCAATCGCCAGCGGGAGCGTGGAGATCGTCAACGGCCAGTTTTCGTTCGATCATTTCCCGTATCCGCTTCGCGAGGCGACTGGAAAAATCGTGTTCGGGCCGGACCGAAACAACGAGAACGAAACGGTGCATATCATCGATGTCCGCGGGCGGGGTGTTGAAGGGGGGCCCAATCGCGATTCATACGTGACGATCGAAGGGTCGATCGGCCCGCTGATACCAGACACCGACCCGGCGGTGGATGTGCGTGTCTCCGGGAGCGGCGTCTGCTCTGAACCGGCGCTAGAGCAGGCGTTTCCGCCAGAGGTGCGCCAAGCCCTGCGTCTGCTGGGGGCAAACGGCCCGCAATATCCCTCTTACTTTGGCGATTTCGTCACCCGCGCCCACAACCCCGGCGGACGGGGCGGCCATTGGACGTTTGATACGGATGTTGCCTTGGACGATGCGAGCGGCGCGGTTGTGGGCTTTCCGTACGCGCTGCATCACGTGCGCGGCAATCTGAAAGTCCGCGATGGATACGTCGACGTGCAACACATGCAGGCGCAGCGCGGCGAATCGTCGGTTGATATCGATGGTCGCGTTGCCTGGGGGGCAGGCTTCGACCCGGACGCGCCGGTGGATCTCAGTGCGATGCCCGGCGGGCGGCCGATTCGGACGCTGCTGCATCTGATCGCGCGGCGCGTTCCGCTCGACGGGGAGCTCATCGCGGCGATCCCCGCCGACAAGCGCGGCTGGATTACGAAGCTGGGCGTCAAAGGAATGCTCGATGTCGACGGTGATCTCTCGCAACCGCCGCCGGTGGTGAAGAAAAAGAGTTCGACGCCGACGACATCTCCGGCGGATGCTGCTGACTTCACGGACAATCCGATCAGCTTCAATCTCAGACTCAAGCTGGCCGACGGCCAGATGACGCCGCAGGGATCGACATTTTCGCTCTCGAATGTCTCGGCTGCGATGCAACTGACGCCGGATGAATTAAGGATTGACTATGCGGCGGCACATCGCGGCAGTGCGACCGTCGGTGTGGCGGGTGACGTGAGCTGGCCGGCGGGAGAACCGCGAATCTCACTTCAGGCGCAGGTCATGGGTCTGGAACTGGATCAGGATTTGCACGGTCTGCTCCCTGCAAGGGCGCAGGCCGGCTGGGACGCTCTGCAGCCGCATGGAACGGTTGATGTCGACCTGACCTATACCGGCGCGCCGGCTCCCGACGCGGCGCAGGCGCCGCCATCGAGCGCGTCGGTCGCTGCGGAAACGCGGCCGACGAGCGTCAGCGCGGCTCCGGCAACCCAGCCGGCAAATGTCAGCATCGCTCCGACCACCCAGCCGGCAACCGCCAACGCAACTTTGCCGACGCAACCGGCCTCGGCGGAGAATATTCGGCTGGTCTTGCAGCCGCGCGTCCTGTCAATCAAACCGGTGGGGCTGCCGTATCGGTTCGATGCCGTCAAAGGCGCAATATCGATCAACGGCGATCACCTGATCATCTCCGGTCTGACCGCCCGGCATGGTGATGCCGCGTTCACATTGGCAGGAACCGGCGAGCTTGTCGCGCAGCCGAGCTTCGATCTTCAGTTGACCGCAAAAGACGTCATGATCGGCCCGGCGTTGCGCGATGCCATGCCGGAATCCGTACAGACGATTATCGACGGGCTCAAGCTGCACGGCCCGTGCAATTTCCGATTCGCCAAGCTTGTGTATCGCGCACCGCAGCCTCCGGCGACGCAGCCCTCGGCGGCTGCGCCGGTGCTGCCCGCCGCCGCCTCCGCCGGCTCCGCGCTCGATTTTTCTCTTGCGTTGTCGCTGCGCGGCGGCGGCCTGGATGTCGGCGTCCCCCTGGATGACGTCGATGGAACGATCAGGCTCGATGCCCAATTTCGCGACGGTGCTCTCACCGGAATTCACGGAAACATCGATGCCGACAGCTTTTCCATGGCCGGCCGAACGCTGCATCATTTCGGCGCGGAGCTGATCCGTTCCGAGGACGGGAGCGGCCTGAGGCTCACCAAGATGGAGGCGGAGCTTGCCAACGGAGAGATGGCCGGCGAAGTCGACATCGCCTTTCCGAACGACGGCCCATCGCGCTATACCCTGGACCTGGTGGTGCGGAACGCCGACGTGCGCGAGCTGGCACGCGAAACCGATCCCTCGATCCAGGGAGATCTCACTGCGAGCCTCTCGCTGGAAGGAGCCTGGGGCGACCTGTCATCGCGGCGCGGCCGGGGCGACGTCCTGGTCACCGGCAAAGAGATGTATCGCATTCCGCTGATCCTGGGCCTGCTGCAGGTGACCAATCTTGCCCTGCCCATCGCCCAGCCATTCCACCGCGGCACGGCGCGATACAGCCTTGACGGACAGCGCGTGAATTTCGATCAGATCGAGCTTCGCTCCGACACGATGCTGATGACCGGAACCGGCCATCTCGATTTTGGCACCAAGCAGGTGCGCATGAGCTTCGTGACGGACAACCCCGGCGGGATCAAGGTGCCGATCCTGAACGATCTGCTCAAAGGCGCCCGGGACGAACTGCTGAAGATCAACGTAAAGGGGACGATCACGCAGCCAAAGGTGGAGACCAGCGTGATGGGGACGTTCACGACGACAGTGGATGAGGTGCTGCGGGGGGATAGTGCTAAATAGGTTTCAGCTTTCAGCTTGCAGCAATTCAAACTTTGTGAATGACGATGCCTGCGGAAAAACGTCGGTACACCATCGCTGAGTATTGCGCAATGGAGGAGCAGGCGGAGGAGCGCCACGAGTATCACGACGGGGAAATTCTTGCGATGTCGGGGGGCACCTATCGGCACAGCAGGATCAACACGAATCTGCTCGTCGCCTTCGGCACGCGGCTGCGCAACAACCCGTGCGAGCCCCCTCGACAGCAACATGCGCGTCCGCATTTCTGGCCGCGCGTCTTATGTCTATCCGGACATCAGCATCGTCTGCGGTGGTCCGGAATTCGATGTTGACGATCCGAATCAGACGACGATCACGAACCCTCGCATTGTCGTCGAGGTGCTGTCCGACTCAACCGAACGTTATGATCGCGGACAGAAATTCGACTTGTACCGCCAGGTCCCCTCGCTGCAGGAATATGTGGTGGTGTCGCAGCAATATCCGCTGGTAGAAACGTTTCTACGACAACCCCACGGCGCCTGGCTGCTGAATCCGTGGAAAAATATCGACGCGGCGATGCAGTTGCAGAGCGTCCCGATGAGCATTCCCCTCGCGGAAATTTACGCCGGCGTGAAATTCGAGGACGACACGTCGGACGCTTCTATCGTTTGTTAGACATGGATGAACTTTGGAGAAACGCGATCTGCTCCTGAACCCTGAACCCTGACACCCTGAACCCTGACACCCTGAACCCTGACACCCTGAACCCTGACACCCTGAACCCTAACTACTAATTCCCCCCCAGCCGCTGGCGAATATAATCGGCGCGGATCGCCCGGCGCATGTCGCCGTCGAGCTTGCGGCCGTGCAGCTTTTGCAGATGCGCGGGCTGGGTGAGCAGGAATAATTCGTTGATCGTCCGCATGTCGATGTCTTTGACGCGGCCCATGTGAACGCCCATGCGGAGATGGCTCAGCAGCAGCAGTGTTTCTTCGCTGGCGATGAGCCGAGCGGAGCGAAGCACGCCAAGCGCCGGGCGACTTTATCGTCCAGCGCGACGGTCCGGTCGCTGAGAAGCGTTCGGCGGGCGACGTGCTCGTATTCGATGATCTTGGGGATCACGACATGCTTGAAGTCGCTGATGATGTCGTCTTCGCTTTTGCCGAGCGTGGTTTGATTGCTGATCTGATAGAAATCGCCGGTGGCTTCGGTTCCTTCGCCATACAGTCCGCGAACGGCGAGGCGCATTTCCTTGGCGGCGCGGAACACCTTTTCAATCTCACCGGTCAGCTTCAGCGCCGGGAGGTGCAGCATCACGCTGACGCGGATGCCGGTGCCGACGTTGGTGGGGCAGGCGGTCAGGTAGCCGAATCGTGGATGGAACGCCCAGTCGAGCTGCGATTCGAGCTGATCGTCCACCTTGTTGATCTGCTCCCATGCCTCTTCCAATTGCAGCCCGCTGCGCAGCACCTGAATCCGAAGGTGATCCTCTTCGTTCACCATGATGGAGATGGTTTCGTTCTCCGCGACAGCCACCCCGCGTGCCCCCTCGGCGGCAGCGTGGGGCTTGCTGATCAGGTGGCGCTCCACCAGCAGATTGCGATCGACCTCCGGCGCTGCCTCCAGATCGACATACAGGACCTGCGGCGCGATATTCGCGCCCAGGACGGTTTCGCGGATGCGCGTCTCGAGCTGCTGCCGCTGGTGGCGCGTGCATCGCGTGAGAAACGGGAAGCCCGAGACGTTGCGTGCCAGCCGGATGCGGGAGGAGATGACGATCTCGCTCATCGGCCCGTTCCCGCGTAACCACTCGCCCGCACGGCTGGTCAGATCGCTGATCTTCATCATGATGCTTCCGCCTGACGGATTTGGTCGCGCAGCTTGGCGGCGCGTTCGTAATCCTCCCCCTCGACGGCCTTTGCCAATTCCTTGCGAAGACGCGTGAGATCCACCTGGCGTTTCATCGGCACTCCGCTTCCCCCGTGCCGTGCGGGAACCTTGCCGAGATGATGCGTCGCATTCTCATGCGCGCGTTGCAGCAGCGGCGTGAGGTCCTTCTCAAAAACGGTGTAATCGTGCTGGCACCCCAGCAACCCGCTCTGACGGAATTCCGCCCAGGTGATGCCGCACTGATCGCATCCGGTGCCGGTCTCCTTCTGCAGTCCTGAGTGGGCCATCACGAAGTTGGTCAGCAGTTCGTTGATCGGCATGTTGCTCTTGACCGGAATGCCCTCCGCCTGCTGGGCGCATTGCTCGCAGAGATGTTTCTCCACGCGCTTGCCGCCCTGCACCTCGGTCAGATGGACGGTGGCGTTCTTATTGCAGTTGTCACATTTCATCTCAGCCAGCCTCACCCGGCGCGCTATCGCCGACAATGTTATTTCTCCGTGTCCGCAGCGTCAACGTATGGCTGATCTTATGCCCGATAAACCGCCGAGTTCTCGTCGGTCTCCCAAACCTCAACGCTGAGCGTCTTTACACCATCGGGCAGAGTCAAGCTCGACCCAATGTGCAAAGCCACCTGCTCGGCGGACGGATTTTGCCGATCGAAGGGTGAAACATCGTTCAAATGGCGGTTGTGGAGGGGTTCCACGATCAAATTCAGGCGGCGTTCCAGGTCGTGAAAGTCCATGACGACGCCGATTGCATCCAGCTTTGCCGCACAAACCCGGACGCACACCCGCCAGTTGTGTCCGTGCAGCGGTTCGAGCGACCCGTCGTAGAGCCGAAGCTGGTGGGAGGCGCTGAACGTTCGCGTGGTGGTGATTTCAAACGGCATCGGACTACAATCCGCCACCAATGAGGCGGTACTTTCCTGATTCAGCGGCGTTTGCATCCGCGGCACAAGCCGGGGCGCAGATCATTCCGGTCTATCGGCAACTTCTGGGCGACCGGCTCACACCGGTCAGCGCTTTTGAGGTTCTGGGCCGGGACCCGCATTCGTTTCTCCTCGAGAGCGTCGTCGGGGGCGAAAAGATCGCCCGCTACAGCTTTATCGCCACCGCGCCGTCTCTCGTCTACCAGGCGGCGGGAAAAAGGGCCGCGATCTGGAGCGGAGACGCGTTTCAGCCGGCGCGGGAGTTTGAAACCACCGATCCGCTGGCGGATCTCGCGGGGCTCCTTCCCGGCAGGAAGTATCACCAGGACAAGAACCTTCCTGCGTTCACCGGAGGCCTGGTGGGTTACGCCGGGTATGACACGGCACGCTATTACGAGAGCGAAAAGCTCGCCGGCGCTCCGCGGGATGATCGCCGGCTGCCCGATCTGCTCTTTGGCCTCTACAACGAGATGGTGATTTTCGATCATGTGGACAAGACGATCAAGGTGGTCGCCAACGCCCAAATGGGCCCAGCGGGTCCGGAGGCGGCGTATCGCGATGCGTGCCGGCGTGTCGATGCCGTGGTGCAGCGCCTGCAGCAGCCTCCGTTGTCGGCGGTGGGGGAGATCGATCCGCGCGGCCCGGTGACGCTTCAATTCGAGAGCAACTTTTCGAAAGAGGATTTTGAGTCAGCCATCCGCAAGGGCCAGGAATACATCCGCGCCGGCGACATCTTCCAGTTCGTGCCGAGCCAGCGATTGCGCGTGCCAAGCTCGGCCGATCCATTTGATGTCTACCGCGCGCTGCGGATCATCAATCCGTCGCCGTTCATGTTTTATCTCAAGAGCCCGCAGTGCACGCTGATCGGCTCCAGCCCCGAGATTCTCTGCCGGGTGGAAGACGCAAAGGTGACCAGCCGCCCGTTGGCGGGAACCCGGCGCCGCGGGGCCACGCCGGCAGAAGACAAGGCGCTCGAAGCCGAGCTGCTGGCCGATCCGAAGGAGCGGGCCGAGCACATCATGCTGGTCGATCTGCATCGCAACGATGTGGGTCGCGTCTCGCGCGTCGGGTCGGTGAAGGTCGATGACGTGATGAGTGTCGAGCGGTACAGCCATGTGATGCACATCACGACCAACGTGTCGGGCGAGCTTGCCGAAGGAATGACGGCGTTTGACGCGCTGCGAGTTTCGCTGCCGGTCGGCACGGTGAGCGGCGCGCCGAAAATTCGCGCCATGCAGATCATTGACGAATTGGAGCCCACCCGGCGCGGGCCATACGGCGGGGGGGTCGGATACGTGGACTTCGCGGGAAATATGGATATCTGCATCGCCCTGCGGACGATCGTATGGAAGAACGGGGTGTTCGATGTGCAGGCGGGAGCCGGCGTTGTCGCAGATTCCGTCCCCGCGGCGGAATTTGAAGAGACGATGAGCAAAGCGATGGCGATGCTCAAGGCGGTGGAGATCGCCCAGAACGGTTTCTAAAGGGAAATGATTGTCGCGTGGGAGAAGCTCGCGGGAGTGTCGTTATGGCGCGCGCACGATCAGGGCGTTTGGGAAACATGGTCGGCATCGTGCGTCTGATGACACACTCTGCCGATCCGCTCACCGACTCGGTCGAGCATCGCCGCCGCCTGCTGGCGGAGATCTGCCGTCTGCTTGGGAGCCATTATTCCAGCAAGGCTTATCAGGGGCCTGGCGCATCGCTTTCCCCCCGTTTGCGTCAGACGCTGGGCCGGCTCCTTGTCGGAGACAGCGAGAAGCAGATCGCGCGGCATCTTGGTGTGAGCCCGCACACGGTTCATGTGTACGTCAAGCGCCTGTACCGCCACTACAAAGTCTGCAGTCGCGGCGAGCTGCTCGCGCTGTTTGTGCGGAATGCGTCGGGATCGTGAAGCGAGAAGCCAAGGAGTCAGAAGCCAGGAGCCAGAAGCGAAGAAGCCAGGAGCCAGAAGCCAGGAGCCAGGAGCCAGGAGCCAGGAGCCAGGAGCCAGGAGTCAGAAGCCAGGAGCCAGGAGCAAGAAGTAAAGAGCCAGAGGGGAACAAAGCGCTGCAGATTCGATGACAGTCCGTGCTCCATCCGAATTCTGACTTCTGACTTCTGGCTCCCGGCTCCTGGCTTCTGGCTTCTGCCTCCAGCCCTATCCCTCGGCTATTTCCCCATTATGTGAAACGTTCTGCACGTCATCGTTGTCTTCCAGCGCATCGATCAATTTCAGGAGCTTCTGGGCGGCTTCGCCTTCGATGGGAACCGTGGTTGTCGGCAAGTTCGTGATCTCCGCCGCTTCGATCGGGATCGCGGCGGCGGCAAGTGCTTCTTTCACTTTGTGAAATGCCGTCGGTGTCGTGAGCACCTCATACACTTCACCCTGGTTTTTCACGTCGTCGGCTCCGGCATCGAGCGCGGCTTCAATCAGCGCGTCCTCTTCGATGGCGTCGGCTTTGATCGCGATGATTCCCTGGCGCGTGAATTGGAACGACACCGAGCCGCTGGCCCCGAAGTTTCCGCCGTTGCGCTCGAAAATCTCGCGCATCTCCGGAGCAGTACGGGCGCGGTTGTTGGTCAGCACGTCGATGAGGATCGCAACACCCCCGGTCGCGTAGCCCTCGTAGACCGCCGCCTCATAGTTCTCGCCGCCCAGTTCGCCCGTCCCTTTCAGGATTGCTTTCTCGATCGTGTCCTTGGGCATGTTGGCGGCTTTGGCTTCGTCGATCGTGTAGCGCAGAGAAAGGTTGTCGCGCGGGTCGCCGCCGCCCTTGGCGGCGATGATGATCTTGCGCGCCAGCTTGCTCCAGACCTTGCCGCGCTTCGCGTCGGTGGCGCCCTTGGCACGCTTGATTTTTGACCAGTGACTGTGACCTGCCATGTGCTTCCGCCAGAATCGTTCAGAAATCTCAAATCTGAGATCTCAAATTCGGATATCAGACATCTCTCAGATTTGAGATTTCAAATCTGAGATTCAAAATTTCAAATTTGAGATCTCAAGTCTCCTCACTGCCCTTTCGCCTGCGGCTGTGTCGCGGCCGGCTGGGTCGCTGGCGCGACATCGACCGGCCGGCCCGAGTCCAACTGCTGCTGCTTCTGCAGAAGCTGCTGCTGCAGACCCTTCAAATCTTCGCGGCCGTCGCCCGCCGCCAGCAGGCGCTCCCCCGCCTGCTTCCAGCTCTTCGACGCGGCGTCTTTGTCGCCCAGACGATACTGATCGTCACCCAGATGATTCAACACAACCGGGTCGGCTTCCGCGCCGGCGGCGTGCTCAAGATATTTCTGCGCTTCGGCAAATCGGCCCAGTTTGTACAGGACCCACCCCATGCTGTCGAGAAAGGACGCATTGAACGGCTCGGCCTCCACCGCCCGGCGGATCAACGCCTCGGCCTCGGGCAGTTGTCGCCCCTCCTCGGTCAGGAAATATCCCAGATCGTTCGCGGCTCCGGCGTGCGTCGGATCGACTGCCAGCACCTGGCGCAGCACCTCCTCGGCGACATCCTTCTGATCGTTCTCGATGTACTGCCCAGAAAGAATGTAAAGCACGTCCGGATCATGCGCCTCGTATTTGCGAGAGGAGTCGAGCACACGCGATGCATCGGAGTGTCTGTGCGCATCCACGTACAGCTGCGCCAGCGCCGAGACGGCTGCGAAATTTCCAGGATCGCGCGCCAGCCGATCTTCGAGCGTCTTCGGCAGCCCCTCCGGTTTGCCAGTCTGGGCATAGAATGCCGATACACCGCTCACAACTTGCGGATCATCTCCGCGGGTGTTCAAAAGCCGCAGCAGAATCGCCTCGGCGGCGTCAGAACGATTGGCGCGGAAGTAGTCGCGCGCCTGCAGCCGCAGCGCGCCGACGCTGTCCGGCTCCGCCGCGAGCCAGGTCGAAAGGACCCGGTCGTCCATCGCCTCCGACCCGCGCGCGACGTAATAGGTGTAGAGCGTGAGATATCCATCGTCATACGTCGGATGGTCGCTGAGCAGCTTCCACATCGCCGATTCGAAACCGGGATCGTCGCCGTTGGCGCTGTTTGTCTCGGCGTACTCGAGCGCGAGCTGCGCGTCGTTGGGGTTGCCCTTCGCGGCGGCGGCAAGTTGCTGCAACGCCTCGGCAGGTTGATTCAGCCGCAGCAGAATCAGTCCCCCCAACTCGGCTCCGAGAGATCGGTTGCTCTCCGCCGCCCGCCGGGCCAGTGCATCAGCGGAAGGATTGGTGGTTGGCGCACCCTGAAGCTGGGAGAAAATGAATTCCAATTGATCCCGGTACGCGGGAGCAAAAACGGGGGCCGCGGCGACTGCCTGCTCGATCGACTGGCGGGCGATGCCGTCGCGATGCCAGTTGGTCGCCCAGCGCGCGATCCAATAGAGCCGGGCCGGTTCTTCCGATCGATCCAGCTTCAACCCGCGAAGATCTTCGAGCTTCAGCCGGCCGGTGGAGGTAGGCTGCAGCAGTTCCTCAAAAAGTTGAACCGCTTCTGCAGTCCACTCAGGATGGCGGGCGGTATCGCCGATCAGCAGGCGGGCGGCGCCGGCGCGATCGCCGCGGTCGGCCAGCGCGTGGAACTGATGCGCCGAGAGCTCCAGATCGTCTGGATGTGCTGCCGTCGCGTCGGCCAGCGCCCGCGCGGCGTCATCGGACTTTCCCATCGCATGCAGCAGGTCGAGCCGTGCGAACAGGAGCTGGCGGATCTTCGGATGTTGTTGATACAGGCGGCCCAGCAGATCGCAGACCGCCAGATCGCCGCCGGCGTTGCGAAGCGAGTCGCGGAGCAGCGATAGAGAGGGCTCGCGCGCCTGCGATTTCACGACCAGATCGGCGGCGCGTTCGGCCGCGTCGTCATGCCGGCCCAGGGCCGCCAGGGTTTCGATGGCACGCCCTTGCGCTTCCACATTCCCAGGATCGCGTTGCAGCACTTCCTGGTACGCCGCCAGCGCCTCGGCATATCGACCGCGTTTTTGCTGGAGAATTCCGATCTGGAGCGTGATCCCCTCGGGATGTTCGAGCAGGAGCAGCATCGCCGGGCGGGCTCGCATTCCCATGCTCGGGCTGCTCAGCCGCACCGATAATCGCTCCAGCAGCGTGACCGCAGCGCGAGCATAGCCTTGCTGAGAAAGGGCGTTTGAGAGGAAAAGCTCCAACTCGGCTGCCGATGGCTCGTCGCGCTCATAATCAGTGGTTTGCAGCGCCAGCAGAAGATGCCGGGTGCCCAGCGATGTCTTTCCGCTGGCCAGATATTGTCGCCCCAGATTGATCTGCAGTTCCAGATGATCCGGATCGATCGCGGCGGCACGCTCGAACGCATCGATCGATCTCTCGTCAGACGTGGCATTCCCTTGATAGAGCGTGCCGAGGGTTTCATTGAGCTCGAAGCTGTCCGGATCGAGCGCGACTGCCCTTTCGAGGAGATTGATCGCGGTGTACCGCTCGTTGTCGAGCATCGCGATGCGCGCCTGCGCGAAGTCCCGAACCGCCTCGATGGGCGGCGGATTCGACGTGCTCGGTGACGCAGGCGAAGCCAGGCTCGGGCGCGGCGGAACCTGATCGAGAGGGATCTCGGCGCGAATGTTCGACGGGCGCGGGGTGGGACCCGGTACGATCACAATCGGGGCTGCCTGCGTTACGGCCGGCTGTGTCCCATGTGACGCGCATCCCATCGCGGTGGTGACGCCCGTGAAAAGCAAGATGCGCAAAGCAGCCCGCGGCATTGGTGACGACTCCCTGTCGGAGGGCGAATTATACGCCATTCACAGCCGAAGCTCGAACGGAGTCGTGGTCTTTTGAGATTCCTCTACGACACAGACAAAGATCATCGTGGTACCAGATCACCGCTCGGAGCATTCCCTCGACAGCGCGTCCGGCAAGGTAGACTGCATCCCCGAGGCGTTCATGACGCAAAAGGTGACCCGCGTCGTCGAGCCGCTCCAGCGCCCCCTTGCGGTAAGCCTCCCCGTCGAGCGTGCGCGAAGTGAGCGGCTTATTGCGATTCTTCTTTGCCACGCCGGCTCCCGCTGCTTACGCACCGGTTATTAGCGTCCAGATGCCGCCCCCAGCATTTCGCGAACGATGCGAATCATGTCGCCGCGGGCGACGGTGACCTGACCGCTTTTGCCGGCTTCCTTGTACTCGTCACGACCGCTGATGCCCGCGCGCTGCTCCTTGCCCGCGTCGAGATCCTTGATTGAAACCTGCCCCGCGGCAATCTCATTTTCACCGACGATGATCGCAACCGGAATCCCCGCGGCATTGGCGTACGACATCTGCTTTTTCATGGAGGTCTTATTGGCGATGCCCGGCCCCTCCACATCAGGCGGGAAGAATAGCTGCGTGGCAATCTCGGCGCGGCGAAGCTCGGAGGCAATTGCCAGCAGGGGGCCGACCGGCATGCCCGCCATCGCGATCACCAGCACCTTGACCGTCGTCGCGGGAGCGTCCGCAATTCCCAGCGCGCTGACGGCAGCCAGGAATCGATCGATGCCGATCGACGCGCCCGTTGCGGGGATCGCGAGATTTGAGAAGCGCTTCACCAGACCGTCGTAGCGCCCCCGCCCATGATCGAGCCGAATTCCGGCGCGCCCGGCAGCCATGCCTCGAATACCGGCCCGGTGTAATAATCCAGCCCGCGGGCGAGACTCGGATCGAACACCGCTTCGCTTTCGCTCACTCCAAGATTGTCCAGCGCGCCGCTCAACTGCTCCATCTGGAGCAGCGCCTCGCGGCTGGCTTCCGAATCGGAAAGCTTCTTTCGCAGTTGCTCCACCACTTCATGGCGCGACGTGCCGCGGATATCGATAAAGGCGAGCACCCTGTCGATCACTGCAGGCGAAAGGCCAACGCCGCGGATGCGGTCGCCCGATTCATCAGTTCGTCCCTCCCCCAGCTCGCGGCGAATATTGTCCACGCCAACCTTCAGCAGCTTGTCGATCACGCGCAGCACGTGCGTCGCGGTCTGCGGGCTGGAGATGTCGGCGTCGAGCAGCGCCGCATCCATCAGTTTGCGGTTGTTGACGCGAATCTCAAACCGCCGCTTCGCGTCTGCGGTGGCATCATTGCTGAAGCCGACGGAGCGCAACGCCTCGGTCATGGCTGCAACGATCTCTCCGTCAACGGCAATGTTCTTCGACCCGGCCGCGTCGATATCGAACTGCGTAAACTGCCGAAAACGCCCAGGCCCCGGCTTGTCCACCCGAAACACCGGCCCGATGTGATACCGCCGGAACGGCAGCGTGAGCTTGTCCGGATATTGCGCGATCAGCCGGGCGAATGGCACCGTCAGATCGAACCGCATCGCGATCTGATCCGCCTCGGGGCTCTCCAGGCGGAACAGCGATTTATTCGTCTCGTCGCCGCCGGTTCCGATGAGCGTCGCGAGGTATTCCAGGGCAGGAGTATCGATCGGCAGGAAGCCGAATTTCTCATAGACCGCCTGGATCTTGCGGACGACGCTGTTGCGCAGAATCATCTCCCGCGGCAAAAGGTCTTGAAAACCCTTGAGCGTTTCCGGGGCGACGAGGTCGCTGGTTGGTGCAGCAGAATCTGCCATAATTCAAAAAAGGGGGAATACTGAGGACGGGGCTCGAACCCGTGACCTTCGGGACCACAACCCGACGCTCTAGCCAACTGAGCTACCTCAGCACTCACATCGTAGCAAAAGCGGGCTTCGAGTTCCACGGAGCCAACGAGGTGACGGGGTGGTCAATCGCAGTAGGGCAGGATTCATCCCCGCTGGTTTGCTGCGTCGTACCAGGGGGAACGGCGAACGCATCACGCCTGGCCGCTTCGCGGAGCCCAAAGGTGGTTAGCCGCGCAATGCGGTCTGGCAGGTACGACGACGCCATGAACGAGAGCGAAAGAAACAAAACGCTTCCATCTCTACCTTAAACCCGCGTTCCAACAGCTGGTCAAATTCTCGTTGCCAAAGCGGGTCTTGTCGCAACCACGTGCAAGACTTGAGACGCAATAATTGTAGCCGCTCCTCCTCGTTCAATGTGATGCCGGCGTCATCCGGCAGAGAGAACAATCCGTAGTCGCGGACCTGCACGCCGACGAACGCCGCTCCTGGAACTGCCGAAGCGGCCCTGATGCTCCCAGTGGTGCGAGCGGAGCCGCGCGTAACGAGGAAGAACATCTCGTAACCGGCCGGGTCATTGTCAGCCAAGACATAGAGCGGGATGCGGAGTTGTTGGTGCAGCGTGTGGATGACCCGGCGAAATGACAGGCCAGGATACCCGTTGCCGCTCAGCATCACGCAACGATGCTGTTCGGCGAATCCGTCCTGTTTCAAGCGATTGAAAATGCCTTGTTTCTCTACCAACAGCATGTATGCGGCGTCATGCCTGACCACGGAGATGTTGTCAACCGACGCAATTCTCTGGACCGTGCCAAGGGGAGATGCGCAGGTCGTGCGTTCCGCGGCTGTCCTGCAGAACGAGGCGAAGACCCTCACGGACGACCTCGCTGGCGGTTTGATAGCGGCCGGTCGCGACCCGCTGTTGAACGAACTGGTCGAGCTCGGGAGTTAGAGAGACGTTCAGACTCGTTCGAGTGGACATGTCAAAATTATTGTACCAATCGCCACCAATGTCAATTTGTGTTACAGCTTCATATTCCCTTGAGCGATAGGCCCTACGGCAAATCGCCAAGTCATAGAATGAGGGGACGGTGGGTTGGTACACCCACTCTGAACGCTCAGCCCGCAGCATCATCCGCTCAACGCCCCGGTGCAAGGAGCCGCTTCGCTCGAAAGTATGCGGCAAACGCGAAAACTACGAGCACCACTCCGAGAGACCAATGAACGCAGAATCCATATAGAGCAATCGAAGTTACTAAGGAAGGAGACGGCGGGATGAATCCCGCCCTACGCGAATGACATTCCGGCTTATTGTACCAATCGCCACCAATGTCAATTTGTGTTACAGCCCCATATTGCCTTGAGCGATAGGCGCGTAGGGTCCGCTGAAGAGCCGCACGAGAAGCGTGGTTCAAGGAAGAGTGCGACGCGGCTCTTCTGCGGACCATCCGCGTGGCGCACCCCGATGGTCCGCACGAGGGCGATGGCCCAAGTCTGTCATGCTTTCGCCTCTTGGCGCCCTCGAGCGGACCCTACGGCTAATCACCCCTCCTCGCGAGGAGGCGAATCAGGCAACTCATCCGGGCGGGGCAAGCGGCTGCCATGCCGAAAGCCGATCGCCCACACCGTTTGATCGCTTTCGACAATCGTGAATAACAGAAAGTAGTCGCCGATCAATAGGCGACGAATTTCGTAGTTTCGAAAAGCGTTCTCCGGCGCCAGAGCACAGCGGCGCGGGAAATCGGCCAACGTGTCTGCGGCGGCAAATATTTGTTCAAGCCATCGTGCCGCACTGAGTGGAGCTTGGCAGTCAACGGCAATATAGCGGGCGCGTTCCAGAATCTCGGCGCGAGCGGCGGGGGTAACAAAGACACGGTAGCTCAGCGAGCGAGCTTCAGTCCAAGCTCTGCGCAAATATCGCGAACAGCTTGTTTCAGCGGTTGACCGCGTCCGGCTTCTACGTCCTCCATGCTCCGGTCAAGCATTGCAAGGCTTTTCGCCAATTCAGCCTGGTCCATCAGCTCATCGAACGCGGTGGGGGAGAGCACAACGGCTTCGGTTTCGCCGTTGGTGGTGACAAATAGCGGCCGGCTTGTTGCCTTCCGTTCGTTCAGGTGATCGCGCAGATGCGCACGAAAGTCGGTAAAGCTGGTGATATCTGAGCTGCGGGTCACGGACACCTCATCGGAGCATTGTACTGAGTTCTGTACATTATCTCGCGATATGTCGGAACATGTCAAGCGCGTAGGGTCCGTTGAAGAGCCGCACGAGAAACGTGGTTCGAAGAAATGAGTGCAATCGGCTCTTCTGCGGACCATCGGGCGCGGCGCACCCCGATGGTCCGCACGAGGGCGATATCGCCGTTTGTCAAACTTTCGCCTCTTGGCGCCCTCGAGCGGACCCTACGGGAAAATCGTCTACAGCTCTATTCAGGGGATGACCTTATTCAGCGGATACGTGATAATCCCCGTCGCCCCCGCGCGCTTCAATGAAGGAATCAACTCGCGCTCCTGGCGTTCTTCGAGGATGACTTCCACTGCCACCCAGTCGCTATCCGCGAGTCGACTCACAGTCGGACTTTTCTCCGCGGGCAGAAACGCGATGATTTCCTGCAGCCGGGCTTCGGGGACGTTCATCTTCAGACCGACCTTGGCACGCGCTTCGATCGCGCCGCGCAGAAGCATGGCCATGTTCTCCATCTTCTCGCGTTTCCAGGCGACGGCCCAGGAGCGTTTGCTGGAGACGAACCGCGTGGTGCTGGTCAGCAGCGTATCGACGATGCGCAGATTATTGGCCCGCAATGAAGAGCCGGTTTCGGTGGACTCGACGATGCCGTCGAGCAGCCGGGCTTTGATCTCGGTGGTGCCCCAGGAAAATTCGACGGTCACGTTGATCCCGCGCGATGCAAAATAGCGGCGCGTGGTGCTGACCAGTTCCGTGGCGATGATCTTCCCCTCAAAATCCTTCGGATCGCGGATGGCACTTTCCTCGGGGACGGCGAGCACCCAGCGCACCGGATTGGCCGACGCCCGCGAATAGCTCAACTGGCAGATTTCCACCACGTCCTGTTCGTTGCCGTTTTCGACGATCCAGTCGTAGCCGGTCAATCCGCAGTCGACGATGTCATCGACCACGTACCGGCTGATCTCCTGGTGCGAAACAGCACCGCCGAAAGCTGGTCGTCGTCAATGCGCGGAAAAACGCTGCGATCCTGCAGCGAAACGTGGTAGCCAGCGCGCCGAACAAGTCGATGGTTGCTGTCTGAAGGCTTCCGCTGGGCAGGCCGAGCCGAAGCGTGTCATTGGGAAGTCGGTCGGTCATATGTGGTAAGGCACCAAAGCACGAAGGGAAGAGTGGAAGTGAGGAAAGGCACGAAGGCACGAAGGCACGAAGGGAAGAGTCGAAGTGAGGAGAGGCACGGAGGCACGCTGGCATGCGGGCACGAAGGGAAGAGCAGAAGCGCCGGAATTGTCCGCGCCATCTCTGCTGCTTTTCCCTTCGTTCCTCCGCGCCTCGGTGTCTTCGTGCCTTCTCATTTTTTTCGTCTTCCCTTCGTGCCTCCGTGCCTCTGTGCCTCCGTGCCTCTGTGCCTCCGGGCCTTCTCCTTACTTCTTCTTCTTTCCCTTGTGATCCTGCATCAGTTCCTGGCGAATCGCCACGAAAAACTCGTAGCACTCCTCCGCTTTCAGATGATGCTCGACAAACCGCTGCGCTTCTTCCAGGGGCGTCTGTTCATCGACAATCTCATGCTCGCGCAACAAGGCGAGGATTTCATTGTCGATGGGGAAAGAGTGCCCATCAAAGGCATAGAGCATCACATAGGCTTCCACGAACGGATGAATCTCCGGCAATTCCCGGAGAAACTGGCGGGCGTCGCGCTTGCTCACGCCTTTGAGCCGTTCGAGATTCATCGTGTGCTCGCGCTCAAAGATGTTGTTGAGCGACAGCGTGATCATGGCCACGCGCTGCTCGATGGCCGGATAGCGCACCCCCAGCAGCTCGTGAATTTCCAGGTCGGTGGCAACGCGAAGCTCGTTGAGGTCGACGAACTCCTCCTGAATGTGGCGCATCGCCTCGGCGGCCTTGGAGTCGGGCATGTCATATGACATCGCTCCGCGCACCAATGCCCGCAGGGCTTCCTGCGGCTCGCGCGGAGCGGGTTTCCACTCTTTCACGAGCCGGCGGAAGAGCGATTTCAATTCGTCAGCGTGTTTCGTTGCGTTCTTCATGTTTCGTTTTCGGTTTCCGGTTCCTGTTGCTCGCGTTCCAGTTCCACCTTGCGAAGCAGGTCCAGAACGGCCAGTTCTTTTTTGAGATTCTCATCGATGTGAAACTTAAGAAACGGCGCCTGCCGCAGCGCGATCGACTGCGTCAGCTTCGCCCGCATCATTCCCGCCGAATGCCGCAGCGCGTTGAGCGCGGCCGACTGCTGTCCGGCGGTTCCCATGATGGTGACATATACGTCGGCCACCGACAGATCCGGACTCACTTTCACGCGCGTGATGCTGGGAAGCCCCGTCAGCCGCGGATCGTTCAATTGGCGCAGGATGATCTGCGCCAGTTCCTGGCGGATCGTGCTGCCAACGCGTTCGGTGCGACGGGACATTGTGTGGGGTCAAAACTGGGGGAAGGAAAGGGACAAAGGGACGAAGGGACAAAGGGACGAAGTGAAAGACAAGAAACTGGCGGACAAAGTCTTCCACTTTGTCCCTCTGTCCCTCTGTCCCTTTGTCCCTGTCTTCCTCACAACATCTCCGTTTGAAAATCGATCAGGTTTACTCTGACATCGTTGCGTACGAAATCCACCAGTTTGCTCAGGCCGCCTTCAACGTAGCGGCGGTCGTTGGCGACCATCGCCAGGCCGATAATGCTGCGGCGATGCTCGTCCAGCGCGCCGATCTCCGCGATCGAAACGTTGTGCCCGTGGGCGATCTTGTCGATCAGACTCTTCACCACCCGCCGCTTGTCTTTGAGCGACATGGCATCGGGGATTTCGATCTCAAGCTGTAGAATGCCGATCGTCATGGTTCTGGTGATTGGAACGTGGAACGTGACAAGAGTGGCAGAACGATAATCGAGTGCTTCGCGGATCCTCGTCTTGTCACGTTCCAATCACCAATCACCAATCACCGGCCTACAGCGTCCTCTGAATCATCTCCCGGATGTACGCTTCCAGGATGTCGCCCTCCTTGATGTCGTCGTAACCGGCGAGCTTGATGCCGCATTCCAGGCCGGCTTTGACTTCCTTGGCATCGTCCTTGAGGCGCTTGAGCGACTCGATCGCGAGATCATCGGTGATGACGATGCCGCCGCGGGACAGGCGGATCTTGCTGCCGCGCTGGATGTGGCCGTCGGTGACGAAGCAGCCGCCGATGTTGCCGACTCTCGACACTTTGTAGACCTTGCGGACTTCCGCGTGGCCGTGAAGTTTTTCGCGGACTTCCGGTTCGAGCAGACCCGAAAGGGCCTTCTTGAGGTCGTCGAAAATCTCGTAGATGACGCGATACAGGCGAATCTCCACGCGCCGTTGCTCGGCCATCGCTCTTGCCGTTTCATCCGGCACCACGTGGAAGCCAATGATGACCGCGTTGGACGCGTCGGCCAGTTCCACGTCGCTCTCGGTGATGCCGCCCACCGCCGCGTGAATCACGCGCACCTTCACCTCGTCGGTGTTGGCGTCGGTGACCGTCTTCTGCAGCGTCTCCACCGATCCCTGCACGTCAGCCTTGATGATCAGGTTGATGGTCTTGATGTCGCTGGCCTTCATCGTGTCGAAGAGGTTCTCCAGCGTGACCTGGCTCTTGCCGGCAAGTGACGCCTGGCGGACCTGCGATTGCCGCTCTTCGGCGATATTGCGGGCTTCATCGATGTCAGTCATCGTGAAGTATTTGTCGCCCGCGGACGGCAGCACATCGAGCCCGCTGAGGACCACGGGGGTCGACGGGCCGGCTTCCTGAATATGCTTGCCCAGATCGTTGAGGAGCATGCGCACGCGCCCATAGCCGGGCCCGCAGATCACGACATCGCCGACGTGCAGCGTGCCATTCTGCACCAGCACGGTTGCGACCGGACCAAGCCCCGGATCAACCCGCGATTCGATCACCGTTCCGCGCGACGGGGCGGTGGGATCTGCCTTGAGATCCATGATCTGGCTCTGGAGATCGAGAATTTCCAGCAGTTCGGGAATTCCCTGTCCGGTGACGGCGCTGGTTCGCACGACTTCAGTATCGCCGCCATATTCGACGGGATTCAGCCCGTTGCCGGCAAGCTGACCGAGCACGGCGTTCACATTCGCGTCGGGGCGATCGATCTTGTTGAGCGCCACGACGATCGGGACACCCGCCGCCTTGGCGTGATTAATCGACTCGATCGTCTGCGGCTGAACGCCTTCCGCCGCGCCGACCACGAGCACGACCACGTCCGTCATGTTTGCCCCGCGGGCGCGCATGGCGGTGAATGCCTGGTGGCCGGGAGTGTCGATAAACGTGATCTTCTTGTCGCCGAGGGTCACCATCCATGCGGCGGTGTGCTGCGTGATGCCGCCCGCTTCGCCCGCGGCAACATTGGCCTTGCGGATCTTGTCGAGCAGGCTGGTCTTGCCGTGGTCGACGTGCCCGAGGATCGTGACCACCGGAGGCCGCCAGACCTGCTTCTCCGGATCGACCTCGCGGGACTCGAACTCGGCGAGGAACCGATCCTCAAGAGTCGACTCCTCCTGGATATGCAGCTCAACGCCGTATTCCAGCGCGATTGCCCCGGCGGTGTCGCGGTCGAGCGACGAGTTGATCGTGACGTTCCCGATTCCCTGCAGGAAGAGCTTCTTGACGATGTCGTTGCTCTTGATGCCCAAGGCGGCGGAAAGATTCTTGACCGTAATCGGCTCTTCGATGTCGACCGGAGCGCCGCTTTCGGCGGCGGTCTTCATCTGGATGTGCGTGCCGCGCGTGCGGGCGCCTTCGATATGCCGGTTGAACGCGGCCCGGGCCGACGCGGCGGCGTTGAGACGCGTGCGCCGCTCTTCCAGATCCTGATCGGTGAATTCGCGGAGTTTTTCCACGGCGTCGCCGCGGCGCCCGTCGGGGCCGCGCCGGCGGTTGGAAAGGGTCCGGCCGCTCTTGGCGTTCGCGGCGGCCTTTTTCTTTGCTTCCGCTTCCTCATCGTCCTCCGCGGGCTTGACCCCACGACCCGCCTGGGGACGCGCCTGGGCGGTGAAGGTTGGGGCGTCGCTGCCCTGACCGACCGGGCGGCGCGCGCGCGGCGCGGGAATGTTATCCGGCTTCTCGACGCGCACGACGGTCGGCCCGCTGATCCTGGCGGGCTCCAGCGTCATCAGCTTCGGGGCGATGACCACCGGCTTGCGCTCGACGATCGACGGCCCGGTCCCGCGATTGCTTAACGTGATGGTGGGGCGCGACAGCGCCGGACGATTGGGATCAGCCGGTGCAGCGGGCCCTTGCGGCTTGCCGCCGGGCGCGCTCACAGGGTGCGTCACCGTCGCGGCGGGCTTGAGGGGTTGTGCGGGCGCCGGCGCGAGCGGTGCAACCGGCTCCGCGACAGGCGGCTCCTCGGGGAGCACCGGTGGTGCAATCGGTGCTGCCTCCACCTGAACCGGTTCGGGTTCCGGCGGGGGCGGCGCAACGACCGGCGCTTCTGCGATGACCACCGGCTCGGGCGCGATCTCGACGGGCACGGGCGTCTCGGCCGGCTCCGCAACCACAGTCTCTGACGGTCCGGCCTCGTCGAATTCGCTTTTCTTCTTCCTGGCCGTGCGTTTCACCCGGGTCGTCTCGACCGGAGGGGCCGTTTCGACAGCGGTGCTCACCCCGCCGCCGCCGGCGAACCATTCGCGCACGGTCTCCGCCAGACCGATACTGATCATGCTCATGTGGTTGACGACTTTGTCTGCCAACCCTTCATCGCGGCACTTGGCGAGAATCGCCTTGCTCTCGATGCCGAGCTCTTTTGCCAACTGGTTGACTCGAATGCCTTTTGCCAAACCGATCTCCTGACAGACTCACCTGTGACGCGATGTGCCGCGCCGGACCGAACTCCCAACAGAGCAGCGGCCCAAACCTCGTCCTCGTTGTTCGCTACGCCTGCTCTTCGGGCGGCGCAATGCGCCCTTCCGCCAGAGCGGCGGTCTCCTCATTTTCGTCAGTTAATTCCTTGTGATTCTCCAGCGGCTCGCTGAGTCCCTGAATCGCCTCTTCCTCGGGCGAAAGATCGTCGCCGTTGGACTCGGCCGTCTGCTTGTGCGTGACGGTTTCGGGGGCGCCGCCCTCGGCGGCTTCCATCGCTCCGGGCATCGTTTGCGAAACGTCCGCGGCAGGCTCGTCCGATTGCGGAATCTGCAGCGCATCGGCAAACGCCCGGGCGGCAGCCGAGCCGCCCAGCGAGTCCGATTTCCCGGCGCTGCCCCCGCCCGAGAGCATTGCCGCGCGGTCTTTGGCCTTGGCCGATGCTTCGGCGGCCTTTTTCGCTTCCTGCTCGACGGCGACAATCTTCGCCTCGTCCCCGCAGCGCGTGACCACGTCCGTTGCCTTGGCTTCGTCCAGACCGAGCACTTCCATCAGCGGGTCGGCTCCAACTTCCTCGATGTCGCGCACGTCGATCAGACCCAGCGCGATCACCTTGTCGACCATTTCCTGCGTGATCCCCTCGATCTTCTTGAGCGTCTGGTCCAGCCGCTGCACGCCGTTCTGGAATTCCGGCGGGGTAAGAATGTCGATGTCCCAGCCGGTCAGGCGGGCCGCGAGGCGCACGTTCTGTCCGCGCTTGCCGATCGCGAGGCTCAACTGATCGTCGTTGACCACAACCGTGGCGCGTCCCAGCTCGAAGCAGAGCGCCACTTCCGTGACCTCCGCCGGCTTGAGCGCGTTGCCGATCAGAATCTGGCTCGATTCATTCCAGCGGACGATGTCGATTTTTTCCCCGCCGAGCTCTTCGACGATGTTCTTGATTCGGCTGCCGCGCACGCCAACGCAGGCGCCCACCGCGTCCACTTTGCTGTCGATGGAGCTGACGGCGATTTTCGTGCGATGCCCAGGCTCGCGGGCCAGCGCCTTGATCTCGATCGTGCGTTCGCCCACTTCCGGCACTTCGCGCTCGAACAGGCGGCGGATCAGCTCCGGGTGGCTGCGGCTGAGGATGATCTTCACGGCGCTGAGCGTGTCGCGCACTTCCATGATCAGCGCCTGCACGCGCTCGCCGGGCTGATGCGTTTCGCCGGGAATCTGCTCGCTCCGCGGCATGATCCCTTCGACGCGGCCGAGGTTGACGATCATCGTGCCGCCCTCGAACCGCGCAATGGTCCCGTTCACGATCGTGCCGACGCGGTCCTTGTATTCTTCGTAGATGCTGCCGCGCTCGTCCTGGCGGATGAGTTGGATCATCACCTGCTTGACGGTCTGCGCACGATGCGGCCCATGGAATGCAGCGGGATCACGGTACCCTGGCGGGAGACGCTGATGTCGCCGCTGGAGCGATCCAACTGCACCTGAAATTCGGTCGTGTCTTCGGTGTTGAAATGTTTGCGCAGACCCGAAGCCACGGCCTGCTCGATATCGGAGTAAACCTGTTCGCGTTCGATGTTTTTATCGCGGGCGATACCGTCCACGATGCGGATCAGTTCAGCGTTCATTTCGTTTTCCTCGCCTATTCAGTTTTGCCAACTCGTCAATTCCCTGAAATTTTGGCCCAAAACAAAAGGCCACCAAAATCGGCGGCCCACGCATCGAGCGAACCTGACAAAACGCCGGTCAATCGCTCATCGGCAAATCCTCCGAAGAACGGCGTTGCGCCCGCGAGTTTGTCCATGCGGCTTAAGCAAGTGCATGGGTGAACTCGGTGGCGCTGAGGTTCGACCCGGTCATCCCGGGCTCGAAAAAGTGGACCTTTCGCAGATCGACATACAGCGTCGCCTGCGTATCGATCTCCAGGCCGTCCTGCGCTTCAACGCGCCCAACGACGTTCTGATGGAGATTCGTGCTCATATAAACATCCATGTCGTTCCCTAAGGGTTCGATCACGTTCAGTCTCACCTGCAGATTCGCCCAGTTCGCAGCACCCGCGTCCCTGGGATTCACGTGGAAATGCTCCGGCCGAATTCCCATCACCAGATGAGTTCCGACGAAGCCATCCAGCCGCTCCCGCAGGTGAAGCGGCACCAATAGCCTAAAGCCGCTGCCCGGCAACGTCAACCCGCTGGCGGCCTGCGCGACGCCTTCTTCAAAGATCAACTCGCCATCGACGCGCTTGATCGCGCCGTCGAAAAAATTCATCGGAGGCATCCCGATGAACCCGGCGACAAACCGATTCACCGGATGATTGTAGGTCTTCAACGGCGGGTCGGCCTGCTGAATTACCCCATCTTTCATCACCACGATTCGCTCGCCCAGCGTCATCGCCTCTTCCTGGTCGTGAGTCACGTAAATGGTCGTCGTTCGCAGGCGCTGATGCAGCCTTTTCAGTTCCGCACGGGTCGTGACGCGCAGCTTCGCATCCAGATTGCTCAACGGCTCGTCAAACAGAAACGCCGCCGGCTCCCGCACGATCGCCCGACCCACCGCCACCCGTTGCCGCTGACCTCCCGAGAGCGCCTTGGGCTTGCGATCCAAAAGATGTTCAATGTCCAGCGTTTTTGCAGTCGCGCGGACGCGCTGCTCGATTTGAGCCTTGGGAACGCGCCGTAACTTCAGGCCAAAGGCCATGTTGTTGAAGACGGTCATGTGCGGATAGAGGGCATAATTCTGGAAGACCATGGCAATATCGCGATCTTTCGGCGCGACATCGTTGACGATCCGCTCGCCGATGCGGATGACGCCGGACGAGATTTCTTCGAGCCCCGCCACCATCCGCAGCGAGGTAGTCTTGCCGCAGCCCGAAGGCCCCACGAGCACCACGAATTCCTGATCGGCAATCGTCAGGTCGATCCCGTCCACGGCTGTGATGCCGCCAGGGTAGACCTTGCTGACTTTCTCGAGTTGAACGCTTGCCATGGAGGTCGGGGAATATAGCGGATATCGCCGACCGAGGCACGTTTGCAGGGGATGCGTCGCGCCGGTGATTGGTGATTGGAACGTGACAAAAAGGGAGGAGCGCACGGATGACCCTCAAGAGACAACCTCTGACATCGAATCGCATCGACCTCGCCAACAGCATCGCCGTCGCTTGCGTCGTCGCGGAGCGAAGGGCCGCGGAGCGTCTCAGACTCGCCGAACACGCCAACCGTGGCTTGCCCTTCGCGGGACCACTGAAAACTCTAAAATGCCAGTCGAGCGCAACGCTCTCCCCGTGGCACGGGCGTCCCGCCCGTGTTGGCGACGCGGAAGTCGAAAAACACTTGATATCGAGCGGTTTCTTAAGCTCCACATCGCTAACATGGGCGGGACGCCCATGCCACGGGGAAGGTTATTTTTGTAATCGACAAGCAGACATCACGCATACACTATCTGCAAGAGGAACGTCCATGACCCGATCATCCACTCGATTCGTTGCTCCGATAGTGGCCGTGCTGCTGTTAGCAATCACGGGGGTTCGCGCCGATACCCCGGCAACTCAACCGATCGAGCCTTCGCAATTCATGCGGCTTCGCGATGATGGCGATCGTGGCAAATCGTTGCAGACGGCAGTGGTCACCTACCGCAACGATGCCGGGCAGACCGTTCGGCTCGTGGCGGCGATTCACATTGCCGAGCGCGAGTATTACGAGCAGCTGAATGCGGAATTCGCGTCCGACGACGCGGTGCTGTACGAGCTGGTGAAGCCCAAGGATTCGCCGCTGCCCCCGCCGGGCGTCGAAGCGCCGGCTTCGGACAATCCGATCAGTGTCGCGCAGCACCTGATGAAAGACGTGCTGAATCTTTCATTTCAGCTGGATGTGATCGACTACACGAAGCCGAACTTCGTCCATGCCGATCTCGACAAGGAAGCGTTCGAGAAGCTGCAACAGGAGCGCGGCGAGACATTTGAGATGCTGTTCATGAAGCAGCTTTTGCAGGCTTTCAATAATCCGCCGCCGGAGCAGCCCGGTGAGGATGCAGGTCAAACGATCGAACAACTGGCAGGATTGCTCACCCGTCCCGACATGGAACGGCAGATCAAGCTGCTCGTCGCCCGCCAGTTTGATGAGATGGAAAAAAGCGGCAAGGGCCTCGATGCCCTCGGCGGCACCGTCATTCTCGGCGAGCGAAATAAAGTCGCGCTGAAAGTGCTTGCCGACACACTCGCGCAGGGGAAGAAGCGGATCTCAATTTTCTACGGGGCCGCCCACATGCCCGATTTGGCCGAGCACTTGCGATCGATGGGATTCACGCCCGTTTCCTGCAAATGGGACACGGCGTGGGATCTGACAATTCGTGCTGATCAGCCATCGGCGATGGAAAAACTGCTGGGCGAGGCGATGCGTCAACTGACGCCGGGCGACGATCGCAACTCAAACTGAATCACCCCTCAACCACACTCTTCTCAATCGGCTCCACCGTCACCCCCCGAGAGCGCAGAAACTCGATCGCCGCGATGACTTCCGCTTCGGTTCCCTTGAGTAGAACCGCCATGATCCCAATCTCGTTATTCACGCTCGCCTGACGGATGTCAAAGCTGACGCGCGGAAACTTCTGGCTCATCTCCCAGATGATCGGCTGCTCCACCTGCAGGCGCGTCGGAAAGGTGAACCAGCAACGTTTGCTATAGCTGCCGGGCATCGCAGATCCCTCCGGCGATCGCCGGGACAATGCTGATCTCGTCGCCGGCTTTGACCGGCGTATCGAGGTTCTTCAGGAAGCGGATGTCTTCGTCATTGAGATAGACGTTCACAAATCGATTGAGATTTCCCGGCGTTTTGAAAAGGCGGGTTTCGATGCCTGCCGCGCCGGCTTTGAGGTTATTGAGGACTTCGCCGACGCTGGCGCCCTCGGCTTGGACGACATCGACGCCGTTGGTATAGGAACGAAGAGGCGAGGGGATTCGTACTTTCACGCTCATAGTCGACGGATCATAGCGGGATCGGCGCGGAGGGGGAAGTCAGCGCACCCGCGTGCGCAGCACTCTGAATTCTTTAGCCGCCTCGCTCGCGAGGCGTGTCCAACGGCGCATCTATGCAGCAATTCAACAGTTTTACTGCGACTCCACTAAGCAGTGAGTTCTTCGACCAGCTCGCACGTGCGCGCGATCGCGTCGCACTTCTCAAACCGCTTCGCCACCGCCCGGCACGAGTCGCGGACCATTGAGTCGTCCAGCATCTCAGACAACACCCGCGCGACCCGCTCAGCCGTGAAATCGCGCGGTGGAATCGCCCGCGCCACGCCCAGTTTGTTCGCCCGGTCGGCGTTGTCGGGCTGATCGTGCGAGAAGGGCATGATGATCTGCGGCACGCCGCCGGCCATTGCCTGTGCTGTGGTTCCGATCCCGCCATGATGCACCAGTGCGGCGCATCGCGGCAGAAGCTCGCCGAATGGCGCATAGGGGACGTGAATTACCCCTGCCGGCAAATCGCGCGGAATATGATCGGCATGCCTGGAGAGCAGCAGCCCGCGCCGGCCGAGAATGCGGCACGCCTCGGCGCCCTGCTTGAAAAACTCGTCGGCTTTCCACATCGCCGAGCCGGGCGTGAACGCGATCGGCGGAGTCCCGCCGCGAAGAAACGCGTCGAGCTCGGGCGACAGCGATGAAACGCCGCGCTCGTCATACAGTGGGAAACCCGTCAATTTCAGTTGCGGCGGCCAATCCCTCTGCGGCGGCGCGTACCACGCGGGAAACAGCCCGATCACCCGCTGCGGCGAATTCCACCACCCGTGCACGATATTGCGCGCCGGCGACGACAGCCCGAGCGTCGCGCGAAATCGGTTCAGCTCGGGCGCGACCATCGGATCGAGAATGAACTTGTCCGCAAACGACAGCAGCAATCGGCGTCCCATCATCGGAAGCCACCACGGGAGCACCGCTCCGGGAAGAATCGGCGGCAGAATCACGCTGCGGATCACGGCCGGCTGCAGGTGAACCGTCGCCGTCGGAATCCCCAGCTTGTCCTGGGCGACGCGAGCGCCCATCGCCAGCGTCGATTGCACGACCACTGACTTCCCCGGCACATGGTGATCCGCAATCGCCTGATAAACCGGCGGAACCAGCGCCCCCATTTGCTGAAAGATGTATTTCGGTCCCCGCGTCGGATGCCACAGATCGGGATGCGTGGCCAGCGCCCGATATTCCGCGTCGGTCCCCAGCGGCACCATCTCCAGCCCGGCGCCGCGCACGATCGACTCAAAGTGCGGATTGACGATCACCCGCACGCGGTGCCCGCGAGCGCGCAGCCCCATTCCGATGCCCACAAATGGATGGACGTCCCCGTGGCTTCCCACGGCTGCGATCAAAATGTCGAGCTGGCTTCCCACGCGCGCAGCATCATAGATGGTTCGCGGCGGGCGGCAATCGTGGGTTAGAATCCATGCGATGCACGAAAAGCCCACGCTCCCAGCGTGCCCTTCGCGGATTGGCGATGCCAGCACGTCGGAGCTGACGGCAGTTTCCGGCCATCCGCTCGTGTCGCGCAAGCAATTTCTCCGCGTCGTCTCGTCCGCGCTTTTTCTCCCGACTCTCGAGCTGATTCCCTCGCGATCCGAAGCCCAGACGTCCCCGGCATCGCTCCCCGCCGGGCCGCGCGTCGATCTGCTTGCGATGGGCGACTGGGGAGAAGGAAAGTACGCGCAGAAGGCGGTCGCCAACGCGCTGGCGAATTACGCACAAAGCCAGCACGTTCCGTTCGCGGCAATGCTGCTGGCGGGCGACAACTTCTACGGGAAGCTCGTCGGAGGCGTTGATGATCCCCAATGGCAGGCGCTCTTCGAGAAGATGTATGACCCTGTGCGGCTGCCGATGCCGTTCTACGCGTGCCTGGGCAACCACGACTACGACGATCACAAGGATGCGATCGAGCTGGAGTACGCCAGACGCCATCCCGAGTCGCGGTGGAAATTTCCCGCCCGACGCTATCGCGTCGATCTGCCGGCGGATGATCCGATGGTCACCGTCATCATGCTGGACAGCAATAAGCAGGTGATCAACGATCTCGCCTGGGCCGAGCAGCGCCGCTGGCTCGAGGCGGAATTGGCAAAGCCGCGCACCACCGGATGGCTGATTTGCTGCGCCCACCACCCGCTTTTCAGCAACGGCGTCGCGGGAAACAACGGCGTTTTACAGAAGGACTGGGGCACGCTGTTCAAGAAATACCATGTCGACTTCTATCTCTGCGGCCACGAGCACAACCTGCAGCACCTGGAAATCGCGCACTGGCCGAACAGCTTCGTCATGTGCGGCGGCGGGGGAGCGCACTCCGCGCCGATGCTCCACGACAACCTCCACCCGTTCTCGCGCACCGTCTATGGCTTCGTGCATTTCACGCTGACGCCGGAGAAGGCCGTCGTGGCCTATATCGGAACCGACGGCAAACCCGTCCACATCTTCGAACGCGCCAAGGCCGGAGAGGTGACGACGCTGATGACCACGCGTTCCGACACTCCGGTCGATAAGCCGCTGGAGCTGATACAGGGCTTGTACGACAAGATTCACGGACCGGCGACGGAGCCGGCGACTGCGCCGTGAATAGGCTCACATTACCATCCATCTCAAATCTCAAATCTCAAATCTCAAATCTGAAATCTGAAATCGACTCAAACGAAACGTGAAGACGTGAAACGTGAAGACGTGATGAGGCCTCGCCTTTGTCACGTTTCACGTCTTCACGTTTCAGTCTTCACGTTTTCCCGTTCCACCCCTTCGCTTCAAAGTTTGCACGATCGCCGCTCATCCGTAGCATTCGGCGATTCGCGGTTGGGAGATCGAGCACACAGATATCCTTGCGCGACGACGCGCGACGCAAAAGTCTTCTGCCCGCCCCTGGTACTCCGGCGGAGGGTCAGGGTGAGGGCTCGCTGGCAAGCAGACAGCGCCCCAGCCGCGATCTCTCTCCCCCCAAGTCCAGGGGAGGGGTAAAAGACGCCCACTGGCGCAAGGTCATACAGGGCAGGAGCAGTGAATGGCGCTGGTTGTATTCCACACAAGGCGGGTGCGCGAAGCGCTCAAGCGGCCCGTTGCGCTGGGGCCGGAGTTGCTGTTTTTGTTCGTCATCGCAGGGGCCGTCGGATTGATGGTCGTCCTCTCGCGCCGGATGGCGGCTCCGTACACGGAGCAGGTTTTCATCGATCTGCGGTTTCGCGCACTGCCCAAGTACACGATGCTCAGCCTGTGCGCGGATTTGCCGCTTATCTGATCTCGCTCATTTTTACGCTGGTGTATGGAACCATCGCCGCTCACAACCATCGCGCAGAGAAACTGATGCTTCCCGCGCTCGACGTGCTCCAGGCCATTCCCGTGCTCGGCTTTCTTCCCGGATTGGTGCTGGCGATGGTGCATCTGTTTCCCACCCGCGAGATCGGGCTGGAAATCGCCTGCGTGATCATGATCTTCACGGCGCAGGCCTGGAACATGACCTTCAGCTTTCACGGCAGCCTGCGCGATCCCCTCGACGCTCCGCGAAGTCGCCGCCATCAACCATTTCTCCGACTGGCAGATCTTCAAGTCGCTGGAAGTTCCCGCCGCGATGATCGGCCTGGTCTGGAATTCGATGATGTCGATGGCCGGCGGCTGGTTCTTTCTGACGGTGAACGAAGCCTTCACCCTGGGCGTGCATGACTATCGCCTGCCGGGCATTGGCTCCTACATGAACGAGGCGATCAATCGGAAAGACACTTCCGCGATGGTTGCCGCCGTGATCGCGATGGTCATCATGATCGTGGTGGTGGACCAGGTCTTCTGGCGGCCCATTGTCGTCTGGGCGCAGCGTTTTCGCATGGACGAACTGGCCCAGGCTGATCCGCCGCAATCGTGGGTTCTCAAGATCCTGGAGAAATCGCGGATCTATGCCGGGTTGCATCGCCTGGCGCTGCTGCTGCGTCCCAAGGGCTCACGCACGCGAATCAAATTAGCCGCGCCCCAGAATGCGTCTTTCGGCGGCCCCCTGTGGCCGCGGATTCGGCCGATCTTCAACTGGGCGATGGCCGGCGGAGCGATCGTGTTTTGCCTGTGGGGCGGCTACGAGCTGGTCAAGCTGCTGGTCGCGCTGCCCTTGGCAGGCGCAGCGGATCATCATCACGATTGGCTGGGCGTCGGTTTGGCGTTGCTCGCATCGTTTGCGCGCACGACGGCGGCGGTCGCGCTCGGAGCGGCGTGGGCGCTGCCCGTCGGCATTCTCATCGGCCTCTCGCCGCGCTGGTCGGAGCGGTTGCAGCCGATCATTCAGGTTGTCGCCAGTTTCCCCGCGCCGATGCTCTTTCCCCTGGTCACCATGCTGCTGGTCGTCCTGCATGTCCCCTTCACGATCGGCTGCGTGTCGCTCATGCTGCTCGGCGCAGTGGTATGTGCTGTTTAATGTGATCGCGGGCGCATTGGCGATTCCGCATGATTTGAAGGAAGTGACAACCGTCTACCCCATGAGCCGATGGCAGGTCTGGAAAAAGCTCTATCTCCCCTGCGTGTTCCCCTATCTCCTGACCGGCCTGATCACCGCGGCCGGCGGAGCGTGGAACGCGACGATTGTCGCGGAATACGTCGACAACGGAAATCACATTGCCTTTGGCCTGGGCTCATTGATCAGCGTCGCCACCGCCGACGGAAATTATCCTCTGCTCGCGGCCGGCGTGGTCACGATGGCGATCTTTGTCGTGCTGCTCAACCGATTTTTCTGGAAACGGCTCTATCGCCTAGCCGAAGATCGGTACAGTTTGAATATGTGAGGGGAATGGCACGAAGGCACGGAGCACGAAGGGAAGCAGGGACGAATAGCTAAGAAGTATTTGGTGCTCGCCAACGTCGCCGGAAGTGGCTTGCCCTTCGCGGCGACGCGAGAGTCACGAACGTGCGGTAGAATTTCCTGAACCCTGAACCCTGAACCCTGAACCCTGAACCCTGAACCCTGAACCCGGCGATCCCATGCCTGAAAACGGAACCCCCATCTGCGAAGCAAAAGGCGTCACCGTCCGCTTCGGCGGGCCCGACGCGCGGCCGGCGATCGAGAACGTCTCCCTGGCAGTCAACGCCGGCGAAGTCGTGGCGCTGCTCGGCCCCAGCGGATGCGGCAAAAGCACGCTCCTCCGCTCGCTGGTCGGATTGATCAGTCCAACCAGCGGGCAGGTCCTTGCCCACGGCAAGCCGTTGACCGGCATTCACTCCGGCATCTCCATCGTCTTCCAGAATTTCGCGCTCTACCCCTGGCTGACGGTGCGCGAAAACGTGCAAGTCGCCCTCAACGGCCTGCCGCTCAACGCCAGCGACGCTGCCAGCCGCGTCGCGCGCTGCATCGACATGGTGGGTCTCGACGGCTCGGAGGAAGCGTACCCCAAGGAACTCTCCGGCGGCATGAAACAGCGCGTCGGCATCGCCCGCGCACTGGCACGTGGCCCCGAACTGCTGTGCATGGACGAGCCCTTCAGCGCGCTCGACGTGTTCACCGCCGAGAGCTTGCGCAGCGAAGTCTACCGCCTCTGGACCACCGCGCATTCGGGCGCTCCCGATGCATCGTCAATCGCGTCGGTAAAGAGCATTTTGATGATCACGCACATTATTGAAGAAGCCGTCTTCCTGGCCGATCGGATCGTCGTGCTGGGGACCAAGCCCGGGCACATCCGCCAGATCATTCCCAATACGGTCCCTCATCCGCGCGGCTATCAATCGCCCGCGTTTCTCGCCCTCGTGCAACGGTTGCACGATGTCATCGTTTCCGAGCATCTCCCCGAGCAGCCCGCCGCCGCCGCGCCAGCCGGAGTGCCCACGATCGAGCCGGTCCCCTCGATCAACCTCGGCGAAGTGTTCGGTCTGATGGAAATCCTCCGCGACAACGGCGGGGCGATGGATGTTTTCCGTCTCGACGGCCTGACCGACTACGACTTTGGACACACCCTTTCGGTCGTGAAAACCGGCGAGATGTTCGACTTCCTCGACACCCCTAAGAATCGGGTCGTGCTCACGCCGCTCGGCTCCAAGTTCCTCGACGGCGACATCAACACCCGCAAGATGTTGCTCAACCAGCAGCTTCAAACCCTCGGCTTGTTCCGGTTTATCGTGCAGATTCTGCAGGAGGCGAAGGACCATTCGCTGCCGTTGGACATCGTGCAGGAAGAGATTGTGATGCGTCTGCCGACCGAGGATGTGGAAGCCCTGACCAAGTCGTTGATCGCATGGGGACGATTCGCCGAGCTGCTGGGATATTCGCCCGAAGAGGAACGCGTGTATCTCGACAAGCCCGTTGCGCCAGCGCCAGCCGGCGCTGCGTGATGGCAGCCCGTTTCGCGCACCAGCGCGGGAAGGGCGTGCCCGAAAATCCGCTAGTGTAGTGTATCATAAATAAGCTATCCTAATTATTAGTTGCGTGTCTGATCCTCCAACAGGAGGATAACCCCTTGCGCATCGCACCCGATGTCACCGTCACGGATGAACAACGTAGAGTTTTGGAACAGTGGTCGCGCGGCCGAAGCACGCCGGCACGACTGGTCCTTCGCTCGCAGATTATTTTGCAGGCTGCCGAAGGCGTCGCCAACAACCTGATCGCGCAGTCGCTGGAGACCGACCGGTTGCTGGTCGGCAAGTGGCGCAAGCGATTCATCGAGAAGGGTCTGGAAGGAATCAAAAAAGATGCTCCGCGCGGGGGCCGTCCGCCGGTGAGTCGCAACGCGATGACCGCTCGCATCATCGAGTGGACCACCCAGAAAAGGCCGAAGAACGCCACGCATTGGAGTTGCCGGACGCTGGCCAGGGAATTGGGGGCCAGCTCCGCGATGGTCAATCGCGTGTGGCGGGCCAATGGGCTCAAGCCGCATCTGATCCATACTTTCAAGTTGAGCAACGACAAACAGTTCATCGAGAAAGTCGTGGACGTCGTGGGCTTGTACCTCAATCCGCCGGAGCACGCGTTGGTGCTCTGCGTGGATGAGAAGACACAGATTCAGGCTTTGGATCGCACTCAGCCGTCATTGCCGCTGAAGAAGGGACGATGCGGGACGATGACGCATGATTACAAGCGGAACGGAACGACGACGCTCTTTGCGGCACTGAATGTAGCCGAGGGAAAACTCATCGGCACATGCATGGAGAAACATCGGCATCAAGAGTGGATCAAGTTCCTCAGGCAGATCGACGAGCAGACGCCAGCGGACCTGGACTTGCACCTGATCGCAGACAACTACTCCACGCACAAGCACCCGAAAGTGAAGAGCTGGCTCAAGCGTCATCCACGCTTTCACATGCACTTCATCCCGACCAGCAGCTCGTGGCTGAATCTGGTGGAGCGGTGGTTCCGGGAGATCACGGACAAAAGAATCCGTCGTGGCGTTTTCCGCAGCGTGCCGGAGTTAACAGACGCGATCATGGCCTACATCGCAGCGCACAACGAGAACCCCAAGTCATTCGAATGGACGGCAAAAGCCGAGGACATTATTGTAAAAGTCCGACGGGCGCGCGAGGTGCTGAATAAGAGTGTATTAGCCTGACACACTACACTAGCTGCTTTCGTGCTTCCGGTTCGTATCCGGGCGGAGCCACGAGGATTGAGGGGAGGAAGTAGCAACCCGCTTCGGTAACCAAATTTCCTGCTATCCGAGCAAGCCCCCACCCCAACCCTCCCCCGGAGTACCAGGGGAGGGGGAAAGAGTGGCAACGCTCCGGGAGATCGGGCAGTCCGGGAAATCGCGCAGTCCGGGAGATCGGGCAGTCCGGGAGATCGGGCAGTCCGGGAGATCGGGCACGCCCCGGCGGAGAAGCGTTCGGCATTCCCACGAGTTGCGGTCATTCGCGAGTCGCGATCGAAATAATCCTGTGGCTCCAACTGTTATCAACAACAACTCCAGCCCATGCGCGTCGCATTCGCAATTCTCACGCTGCTGTGGTGCTCTGCTGGCGCGTTCTGGGCCGCTGACGCACGCTCTCCGGCTGATCACGCCGCGATTTGCTGGTCGCACAATGTTTCCCAGGCTCGGCATTTGTCGCGCGAGTCGGGCAAGCCGATCTTTTGGATAGACGAGGTTTCCGCTCGCGCTTTGCTCCGCGGTCCGCTTGCTCATCCAATCGTCGTTGACGCCGCGAACGATCTGTTCACGCCGCTCATCAATTGCGACGGCGCGCCAAACGCCGTGGCTGTCGGTTTCACGGACGGCGACGGGCGCTCGTTGTCGAACAATCTGACCGGCGATGTCGCTGCCCCGCAGCTTCTTGCGCGGATGATCGCGGCGCTCAAGGCTGCTCATCGCGATGTCCCCGCGTATCTCCAACTGGTGGCCGACGAATACAACCCCGCTTCTCCGCAAACCGCGACGTTCGCCGTCGGCTGTTATTGGGAAGGGGAGCGGCAGATTGGAAAACTGAACGGGATCCTTGCCACGCGCACGGGAACGATCGGAGGGGATGAAGTGGTCCAGGTGCGATATGACGCAACCCGTGTGGACTATGCGTCCGTGCTGCATCAGGTCGGCGCGATGCAGTGCTTTCGTTCGATCGTCGCGCCCGGCGACGCGAACCTGCGGCCCGGCGAAGTGCAGCAGTTCACGCTTGCGCAGTTTCCGGAATACTGCTACCTGCCGCTCACACCTCTGCAGGCGACAAAGATCAACACGGCTTTGGCGCAGGGCACCGACGCCGACCTGTTGCTTTCTCCCACGCAGCGGGCCATGCACGCGCAACTGCGGGGAATCGTGGCGCGCCGCGGGGATGAATCGCTCAAAAACTTGAAGGTCGATCGTTCGATCGATGGGCTTGCGCAATATTCTCAAGCACTGCGCCGCACGATCACGCAGCTTGGCGGATCGTGATCCAGGTCTCAACGTGCTAACCCCCTCTCCCGGTACTCCGGGAGAGGGTTGGGGTGAGGGTGATTTCGAGGACCAACGGTGTCCGAGTTCAAAAATCACCCTCACCCCTGCCCTCTCTCGGAATACCGGGAGAGGGAGTAAAGTCGCTCGACGTTCGCAAACGCGCTCTCGGCCGGGAGAGGGGAAAGGGTCGCGCGCAGCCGTGGAGTGAAATGCAAAAAGACGCTGTCTGCGTGTCATGGCGCGATGCGCAGCCGTTGCAGCATCGCAAGGATTTGATCACCGCGCAAAACGCGCTGGGCAGAAGGATTTGGCTGCAGCCGCCCTTGGAGCGCGAGCCTGGCGGCGTTAAGAAATTGAGTGCGACCGAGAGCCGGGCGGAGCACCGGCCGGTGGATGGCGTCGATCGGATGAGCCCGGGGAATCGGCCACGCATAGATCAGCGCGTCAGCGGACGTAACCAATCGGTTGAGCTCGTCGCGCGAGCTGATCGGACCGGCGGCGATTGCCGAAAACGCTTCGATCTCTTTCCAGCCCTTGCCGAAAACTCGAATGGGAAGTTGGGCCTTCATCAGCAGCCGTGCGATGCTCTGCTGAAACGTCGGCGTAATGAGCCAGTCGAGGAAGCACGCCTGGTCGAATCCCTCATCGGGAATCTGCATCTCTCGCTGCCGACGGCGAAGGTATTTCCCGGCATCGGGCGTGACCGCAAACGGATCATCCGCAATCTCCGCGGCGATCGCATCCCATAGCAGATGCTGGCTCGACATATCCACCACCTGGGCCGGCGCGTTCAGTGATTGCGTGTTGGCTGCCAATGCCAGAAAACCGCCGTGCGTCTCCGGCAGCCCCATTTCCAGGGCCGGCCAGAACGCAATCTCAACGCGTTCGGCGGGCCAGCCTTTTGCAATCGCGTCACTCCGCCAGCGTGGATCGGCAACCAGCAGCGCGTCGCGCGGGCCCGACGAGTCGATGTGGGGAACGCGCTCGCGCACCAGCCAGGTGATCCATGGCATTTCTCGTGGCAATACGTCGGGCAGATCGGCCCGCGAAAGGTTCAGGCTGACAATGGCGTCGCAGTCGTGGGCTCTTTCTGCAAGCGCCAGCGGAGCGGCGGAAGTCGGATCGTCGATGTCGAACCGGACGATGTCGCACGCCTCACCTGGCGCGCCTGCGAACGCGTTCGTCAGAACGTTGCCGCCATCTTCCCACAAATGAAAATGAGACGGCGCGACCAGGCAAACGCGCGGCGAAGGACGATCGGTTGCCCTCCAGCTCCCGCGCAGTGCCGCGACTTGTTCTACGCGCCGGGTCGTTTGTGCGGCAAAGACCTTCTGGGCGATTGGGATCAGCGCATCGGTTTCGCTGTGGTCCGCAGCGGCGCCGCGAACGAACTGCTCAGGCGTCGGCAGCCCCGGATTCGACTCGAAGATGCCGGCGAGTTCATCATTCCAGCGAGTTCCCCTCGCAAACAGAAGCCGGTGAGACCAAATGTCTTCGGAAAAGTCTTCGCATCGAAGCATGACCGCCAGGGTCGTCGACTCGGGAACAAGGACGACAATCGCCTGATCGGACCGAAGTGCGTCCAGCGCTACGCGAATCTGAGCCGCGTGCGGCGGCGAAAGAAAGCAGGAAATGCGACCCTTGGAATCGAGCGTCTTCAATATTGCCTGAGCCGCTCGCCGCGGCAAGGAGCAGCCTCGCCACCAATTGCCCTCTCCGCTGATCGCGGTAAGCGCTCCATCGCGCGCGAAGACGAAGTCCAGATCGCGCGGCAGATTCGGGAGCGATTCGGGAAGTTCACTCTGGATAGATCGAAGCGCCGCGACGTTTGCCGACCAATTGTGCGCGGCTGCGCGCTGGGCAAGCGTTGACGATGATTCGATTGGTGGCGCAATCGCAGTCATAGAAGGGGCTCCCCAAAAGTTATCGGACCAAATAGGGTGAGGACTTGATCGAAGGTTGCTTGGGGGGCATGGGGCAGGTGCTGTTAAGTTTGCGGTCTTTAGTTTTTAAAGCTTCGCTCGATGCTGCCGATCCTTCATCTCCGCGAAGGGCAAGCCACGACGGCGGCATTGGCGAGGACCAACACTTCCTGCCTTTGTGCCTTTGTGCCTCTGTGCCTTCCTTTTTTATCGGCACCTGCAGCCGCGCAAATTCAGATTTGCCTCTCTTCCCAATGTATTGGATTTCCTTCTTGCCGCCAGACGTAGCCAGTCGGGCGAGCAGGGAAGTCAGACGGGAAGAGTCATGCGAAACAACAAGTCAATCAAGTCGATCCGAACCGCGGTTGTGGAAGTGCTGGAGAGCCGTGAGATGCTTTCGGGCACGCCTCTGACGATCAATCAGACCGCGGTTTACACCGGCTCGCAGCTGCAGATTATCGGCACCAGCGCGGCTGACAAGATCACCGTCAAGCAGACCGCCGCCGGCCTGGTCATCGGGAACACCGGTGGCTGGACCACGACCGTCGCCGGCACCTTCAACAGCATCCTGATCAACAGCGGCAACGGAAACGACTCGGTTGCGGTCGATGCCTCGGTTCACACCAACACCACCATCGAAGGCGGCGCGGGCAACGACACGTTCGTCTCCGGCAGCGGCAACGACACGATCTATGCCGGCACCGGAACCAACACCATCACCGCCGGCATCGGCAATGACACCATCGTGACCATCGGGAGCGTGGCCGACAAGGTCTACGGCGGCGCGGGCAAGGACAGCTTCTGGATGGACAACTCGGCCAGCGAGCAGCTCTTCAACGTTCGATCCGATGAGCTGGCCTACGGCGCCGTGCATCGCGTCAGCAGCTTCTACGGCACGGCCCCGGCGTCTGCCACGAGCGGCGCCAAGAAGGCCGGCAAGGGCCGCAGCTTCAAGAACAGGAAGGCTCCCGCCGCCACCGCGCTGCCGACGATTGCCGAGCCGGCGGTCACGACCTCGGGCCTCACCTACGCCAACTTTTCCAATCACCCGCTCTTCGCCGCCAACGGCCCGACCCAGGACGACATCCGTCAGGGATACGTCGGCGACTGCTACTATCTCTCGACCCTCGCGGCGGTGGCCAAGGTTGATGCGATGCGGATCGAGCAGAGTGTCGTGCAACTGGCCGACGGGTCGTACCTGGTGCAGATGTTCAAGGGCGGCCAGGCAAACTATGTGCATGTTGACGGGAGCCTGCCGACCTGGAGCTGGGGCGCGCCGGCGTATGCGAACTTCGGCCAGGGCGGTTCGATGTGGGTTGCGGTGATGGAGAAGGCGTTTGCCGACTTCCGCACCGGGGCCAACACGTATGCTTCGCTCAACAGCGGATGGATGACCGAATCGTTCGCCAGTCTGGGCGTCGCCAGCACCGGGTTCTACAGCTTCGCCAATGCCGGCCAGCTCATGACCACCATCGCCAGCCAGCTCGCGGCCAACAAGGCCGTCACGATCGGCATCAACACGCCAGCCCAGGGCGCTCCCCTGATCGGCAGCCATGCCTACGAAGTGGTGTCGACCAACGGCACCACCGTGGTTCTCCGCAACCCCTGGGGCGTGGACGGCGCGGGCCACGACTCGAACGTGAACGACGGATATGTGACCGTCACCGCCGCCCAGCTCTTCGCCTCGGAAATGGGCGTGGTCAGCGCTCTGGCCTAACCCCGTACCACGGGTTTCCAACCCGTGCTGGTTGCGTGATTTTCAAAAATCCCGTTTTCAACGTGGTGATTGCCTGGCACCCCAATCTCCACTCCCACGGGTTCAAAACATGCGCACCCGTTCTTCCGGAAGCGTATCACTTTGGGCGCTGCGATACCTTCCCCCTCCCCTGGTACTCCGGGGGAGGGCTGGGGTGCGGGTTTGCGATTTTCGGGCGTCCCCAAAAAAAACAGGAGCTGCTTTCCTGCCTCCTCCTCGTAGGGCGGAGCAACGAGTTGGGGGGCAGGAAATAAGAACCCGCTTCCGTAGCCATTTCTTGCTATTCCGAGCAGGCCCCCACCCCAACCCTTCCCCGGAGTACCAGGGGAGGGGGAAGAGTTGCGAGCTCCCGAAAAAGCGGGCACGCGCTTCAGAATCGTGTTACTTCACGCTCTTCGCACGGGTTGGAAACCCGTGGTACAAAGCGGCCGTGATCGAAATCCGTCCCATTGATGCGTGGCGATATCCCACCGACGCGTGCCGGCTCGACAGCGCGCCGGGCGTCGATTCCCCCTACAGCCGATGGAGTTATCGCCTCGGGACGCCGCGTCGTTCGCTGCGGTGCGATCGCCCGGCAGGCGGTGCGACGGTTCTCTCGCACGAAGCTCTCGCGCGTCAGCCTGTTCAACACTGGCCCGACCCCATCGACGCTTTGCACTGGCTCGGCGAGCAGCTCAATCTGGAGCCGTGCGATGCTGCGGGGCCGCCTTTCAAAGGGGGTTGGGTCGGATACTTCGGCTACGACACCGGTCGTCTGTTTGAAACACTTCCTAGCGGCGCGGCTGACGATCTTGACGTTCCCTGGTTCGAGTTTCTCTATTTCGACAGCTTGGACGCGCAGAACCATACCGGGCGGATTTTCGCCGTCGATCTCGAAAGCTCGCGCCCAGAGACTGACGCGAACGAAATCAAGCCTGGGCCGCTCAACTCTGTTCCGCTGGCGAGCAATTTCACGTCCGCGGGCTACCAGCAGGCAGTGGCGCGGGTAATCGACTACATCCGGGCGGGTGATGTCTTTCAGGTCAATCTCTCGCAGCGATTCACCGTCGGCTTGCTCGGCCGACGCCCCATTGAAGTCTATCAGCGGCTCCTCGAGCGCCATCCCGCCTGGTACGGCGCATTTCTCCAGTTTGATCGCACTTCGCTGCTCTGCAATTCGCCGGAGTTGTTTCTTCGCGTGCGTCCAACCGGCTCCGGACGGCAAATCATCACCCGGCCGATCAAGGGCACCCGCGCGTTGGGGCCGGGCATGCGCGAGGAACTGACCCGCAGCGTCAAGGATCAGGCTGAGCTAAACATGATCGTTGACCTGGAGCGCAACGATCTCGGCCGGGTCTGCGCGATCGGCAGCATTCGCGTGAGCGAGTCGCGGGTAATCGAGGCGCATCCGACGGTTTATCACGGCGCCGCGACGATCGAGGGAACGCTGCGCGACGACGTCGGCCTGGTCGATTTGCTTCGAGCCACCTTTCCCGGCGGCAGCGTGACCGGTGCGCCGAAAATCCGCGCGATGCAGATCATCGACGAACTCGAGCCAGTGCGTCGCGGCCCATATTGCGGCGCGATCGGGTACCTCTCCGTCGACGGGCATCTCGAATTGAACGTCGCAATTCGCACGATGATCGTCGAGCAGGGCCGGGTGCATATCCCCGTTGGCGGCGGGATTGTCGCCGACTCCGATCCGGTCGCGGAGTATGAAGAAACGCTGGTGAAGGCTCGGGCGATGTTTGCCGCGCTAAGAGTTGGGACTGAGTCAGTCGCCGTGCTCTGACAGACAACGCGATCTTGCGTGTTAGACAGGCGCAGAAATGCGCTGGCTGCTGGGTCGGACTAGGGGTTTTGGAGCTCGATCCCGTCGAACTTCCTGCACCACGCGAACGAGAAACGCGGCGCAGACAATGACCCCGCCAAGCAGTGTTCCACCGAGAGCTATCAAAGGCGTGCTCATTTTAATCCTCCGAGAGCAGAGACAGCTCTCCGTGCGGCCACAATTGGTAAAACCACCATTTCTCGTGACCATGATGGGAAACATTCCACCAAGTGAAGCAGAATGGAACGACGGCGAACAGAATTCCGAAGCCCAGCCACTTCAGAAGCCTCCATCCGGCCTTCTTGACGATTCCAGGTACTTTGCCTGCCATAAGCCCTTTTCGATGCGGGATGTGCCATAGGATCATACCGGTTGAGTTTTGACCTTCGTCAAAGCTAGCGGACCTGTCAAAATAATGCATCAATACATGAACCGTTTACTTTCCAGCCCAAACGCGTAACGTACACGGTTTTCCCCCTGCGGAGTCTCCATGCGTCGTCGTTTGCCGAAGAAAATCGAATCCGTGGCGTTTGTCAGCCTCGGATGCCCCAAGAACCTCGTCGATAGCGAGCGGATGCTCGGGCTGCTGGCGGCGGACGGTCTGACGGTCACTTCTGATGCCAGCAGGGCGGATGCAATCGTCATCAACACCTGCGGATTTCTGGAAGCGTCCAAGACTGAATCGCTCCAGGCGATTCGCGAGGCGATCGAGCAGAAGACTTCGGGAAAGTGCCAGCGGGTGATCGTGGCGGGGTGTCTGGTGCAGCGGCATAAGACCAAGCTGCTGGCGGACGTGCCGGAGGTGGATCGGCTGGTTGGCGTCTTCGATCGCGAGCACATCGTCGAGGCGGTGCGCGGACAGGCGAATCCGCGGCAGGAGCATGGGCATTATTTGGGGAAATATCATGATCTCTCGCGTGAATCAGGGCGGCCAGGGGACGATGAAGGGATAAAGGGACAAAGGGACGAAGGGACAAAGGGTGAAGGCGCAGAAGCGAATTTGGACTCTGTCCCTTCGTCCCTTCGTCCCTTCGTCCCTTCGTCCCTTCTTCGTCCCCTCGTCCCTCCTGCGCCCCGGCCCTTTGAGGACGATCGGGCGCGGATGCGGCTGACGCCGCGGCATTTTGCTTATCTGCGGATTTCGGAAGGGTGCAATCAGGGATGCACGTTCTGCACGATCCCTTCGATTCGCGGGCCGATGCGGTCCAAGCCGGTGGAGCAGGTGCTGGCCGAGGCGCGGGAGTTGGCGGCCGACGGCGCGGTGGAACTGAATCTCATCGGGCAGGATACGACCAGCTTTGGGACGGATATCGCCTATGCCGCGGGGCTGAGCGGGTTGCTTCGGACGCTCGATCGCGAGCTGAAAGACGTCCATTGGCTCCGGCTGATGTATGCCTACCCTTCCTGTTTCACCGATGAAATGATCGACGCAATTGCCGTCAGCGACCGTGTGGTGAAGTACATCGATATGCCGTTGCAGCATATCAACGATCAGATGCTCACGAAGATGCGCCGCCGGGTGACGCGCGGGCAGATCGTGACGCTGCTGGAAAAGCTCCGGCAGCGCGTGCCGGGGATCGCTTTGCGGACCACGTTCATCGCCGGCGCTCCGGGCGAGACGGAGGCGCAGCACGCGGAACTGGTGCAGTTCGTGAAGGACTTCGGCTTCGACATGATGGGCGTCTTTCCCTACAGCCAGGAACCTGGCACGGCGATGGGGCGCATGGAAGATCAGTTGTCTGACGCGGTGAAGCAATCGCGCGTCGAGGAGCTGATGCTCGCCCAGCAGGACGTTGCGTTCGCCCGCGCGGCAGCGATGAAGGGGAAGACCATTGAAGTGATGATCGAGCGGCAGGCGGGACGCGAGCTGAAAGATGGATATGTGGCGCGAAGCCAGAGCCAGGCGCCGGATATCGACTCGGTGACGTTTGTACGATCAGCGAAGGAATTGCATGCGGGGCAACTGATCGACGTGAAGGTGACGGATTACCAATCGTACGATTTGGTGGCCGAGGTTCCCGTCAGCAGATCCCGCCGGCTTGCGGTGGTGAAGTAAGTTTTCACGCTTTGGGCTTCGGCGGACCCGCTTTCCCGGCATCGGGGTTCAGAAAGATCTGCGCTCCAACGTGGCCCGGGTCGAGCTTCAGCGTTTGATGGAAGCAGTCCAGCGCGTCGGCTCGCCGTCCCGTGAACCAATACTGATATCCGAGCAGAAACTGCACTGACGCGTCCTTCGGATCGGCGCGGGCTTTGTTCTCCAAGGCGGTTAAATAGGTTTGATATTCCGCGGGCGTACCGTTGGCTTGCCGCAGATCGATCGTCACCGCGGGCCATTCGGGAATGTATGCAAGTCCCTTCAGGATCGCCGCGGCGGCATCATCGAATTGTTCCTCGGCAAATAATGCGTTTGCCAGCGCCAGCGGCGCATAGCGGGCAGTGACCGGTATTGTCTCCGGCGGCTCTCCATCCAGATCTGTCAGCGATGCCACGGCACTTCGCAGGGCGTCTTCCGACTCCTGCAGTTGCGAGCGTTTGAGGTATTGCTCGCCCAGCGCGATCATCGACTGCGTTTTCTGCGCGGCCATCTCGCACATGATCTGGTTCTTGTCGAACGCATAGCGCATCGACCAGGCAGCGCGATCGTCGTCGCCGTACGCGCGGGCGCGATCCAGGGCAAACTGAAGATCGTCCAGCGCGCCGCGTGCCGCCGGGGTTGCGGCGCTTTTGTCGGCAAACAGGGTGATCAGCGACTCCGCGGTCTTCTTGTAAAATCGCGAGCAGCCGGCGTGATCCCCCTGGTTCCACGACGGGGCGCCGAAGGAAATCGACAGCGCGACCGCCTGCTGGATCATGCCGGGAGTCGCTCTTTTCTTTGCGTCGTGAAACTCTTTGAGCAATGCGTCAATCTGCTGGCGGACGGCCTGTTCGTCTGGAACGGCACTGCCGTCGTCATCAGCAAGCGCTGCGCACGCTGGGACAAATACAGCCAACAGGGTCGCGGCCGCGGCGGCTCGGCAGAACATACAGACATCCTTTCGCGCGGGGGCGGTTCAGGCGCCCGATTCAGATGATCTTACGCTGACCCACTGCCGATTGGACAGACGCCGGTTTCTTTTCGATGATCCACGCCCTCGCCATGCAAAAAATTGTCATCGACAAGCCTTATGTTCCGGTTCCCCCTCATCGCGGCCGATTCTGGCCGTGGATCCTTTCCCTCTATCTTCCGCGATTGCTGCGGAAGAAATACGGCATCGTCAAAGTCGAAACCGTGCATGTCGGCCGTCTGCAGGAGTCGATTCGCGCGGGCCATGCCGTGCTGCTGGCGCCCAATCACTGCCGCGATGAAGACCCGATGGTGCTTGGCCCTCTCTCCCGCGCGGCAGGCAAGCCGTTCTTCATCATGGCGAGCTGGCACGTCTTCATGCAGGACCGGCTCAGCGCATTTCTGCTGAACCGGGCGGGGGCGTTCAGCATCTATCGCGAAGGGATCGACCGCGTCGCGGTGGACACCGCCATTGAGATACTGGAGAAAGCCGAGCGGCCCATGGTGATGTTTCCTGAAGGGATCATCGCCCGGACCAACGATCATCTGAACCCGCTGATGGAAGGCGTGTCGCTGATTGCCCGCACCGCCGCGAAGAAGCGGGCCAAACAGGAACCCCCCAGGAAGCTGGTCGTTCACCCGGTGGCGATCCGCTACCATTTTCATGGCGACATCGACGCCGCCGTCGCGTCGGTGCTCGACGAGATCGAAGCGCGTCTGAGCTGGCAGCCGCAGCGGCATCTCTCTCGGCTCGATCGCATTTACAAGGTCGGTTCCGCGCTGCTGACGCTCAAGGAACTGGAATACACCGATCAGCCGCAGACCGGCGACATCGCCCAGCGGCTGCAGAACCTGATCGACCGGATCCTCAATCCGCTGGAAGAACAATGGGCGGCGGGAAAGCATGATGGCTCGGTCACCGCGCGCGTGAAGCGATTGCGCACCGCGATTCTCCCCGATGTCGTTAAAGGGGAGTTGGACGAAGCCGAACTCGCGCGGCGCTGGAGGCAGCTCGCCGACGTCTATCTCGCACAGCAGCTGTGGCACTATCCGCCGGATTACGTGCGGTCCAACCCTTCCGCCGAGCGGCTGCTCGAAACCGTCGAGCGATTCGAGGAGGATCTGACCGACAAAGTTCGCCTGCACGGTCCGATATCGGCGACGGTGACCGTCGGCGAGGCGATCGAAGTCTCACCGCAGCGCGAAGCCCGCGGCACCGCCGATCCGCTGCTCGTGAAAATCGAGGAACAATTACGGACGATGCTGAATCTGGATAGCGGTCCTGGATGAGCTGTCAATTGCCTAGCACAACCTGCGTCGCACAATCTCCCCCCGGGTTAGCCGCGACGCGCAGCGGAGCGCGTATTCGAACGAGAAACAGCGTAATTTCGCCCCTTCTGCGGTTCACACGAACACGCGCTCCGCTGCGCGTCGCGGCTAACCCGGGAGAATGCGCGGTAACTGCGATCATCGTATTATGTATCCGCGTCCCGATGCACTCGTGAACCCTTGCACTCATGTCCCTCGCGTTCGCAAAACTTTCCGTCATCCTGATCCGCGTCGCGATCGTCATCGCTTCGCTGGGCGTCTGGTTTTGGACGCAACGGCTGCTCAGCCGGCGCATCGCGGCACCGTCGGCCGGTGGTGCGATTGGCGACGGAATTCATCGTCTGACCGCGAAGCTCCATCGCGGGCTTCTCGATCATCCGCGCCGAGCGAATGCTCTGCTGATTGCCAGCTCCCTGGTGATTGATGCGGTGGGAATCTGGATGCTCGCCACGTCGATTCTCGGACCGACGATGCAGCCGTTTCTGGGGCTGATGATGCTCTTTGCCCTGCGGCAGGTCTGCCAGGCTTTTTGCGCGTCCCGCCCCCGGAAGGAATGATCTGGCGGAATCCTGGCTTTCCCGCGCTGCTGGTGACATACGGAACGTCGGAGGATCTGTTCTTCTCCGGGCACACCGCGATGGCGGTCTTTGGCGCACTTTGCCTGGCGACCGCCTTTGGGCCGATCGGCGTGGCCGCGGGGGTGGTTATCGCCCTTTTTGAAATTACGGCCGTTCTGGTCCTCCGCGCGCACTACACCATGGATGTCTTTGCCGGGGCGATGACCGCGCTTTACGTCCATCATCTTGCCTGGCAGCTATCGCCGGCAATTGATCGTTGGATCGCCCGATAACCGCCGCTTTGCCAGATCGCGTCAAGTGGTCGCAAGTCGTTGCCGAAAAGAGATCAGTTGGAGTGCGAAACCCAACCGACGAATACGAGGAACTGACCCATGCTGGCAGCCGGAACCGAGATGTTTCTGTTCATCCCCGACGACGCCAATGGGCGGATTCTCCATCCTGGCAAAGTAATCGAATCTGACGCGACCAGCTATGTCGTCCAGTTCGATACGGCGATCGCGCCGCCGCCCGGCAGCGACGTCAACGCCTACGGCGAAGTCCGTGGCAAGTTTTTCCAGCAGGGCGCCAAGGTTGCGGCGATCCGCGAGGCGGCGCCCAAGGCGATCATCGCCTTCACGCGAGCGGGCGAGCCGGTCTCGGCGGAGAATCGTCAGACCTTCCGGGTCTCGGTCATTTCCGCGAACATTGTTGCGAAAGTCGGCAAGGAAAAGAATTGCCCGATCGTCGATATCAGTCCCGAAGGCTTTGGCGCGATCGCCAAGGCCGAGCTGAAAGTCGGGACGCTCGTGCCGGTCGAATTTCAGCACGCAAACCATATCGTCAGCGCGCTGCGCGCATTCAGACGATCAAAGCCCGCCCCGACGGCAAGTTCCGCTACGGCTTTCTCGCCCCCGACAAAAAGAGCGACGCCCGACGCTCGCTTCAGCAGATCACCAGTCTCATGCAGCGCATCCAACTGCGCCGCCTCGCCGGCGCGGCATAGCCCTTCCGCCCTGCAAACGAAGCGACGGAAATTTCTTCCTGCCAACCGCCTCCCCGTGGCATGGGCGTCCCGCCCATGTCGGTTGCATCAGAAGTAAAACCAATCAAGTTATCTATTTGCTTTCCACGCTTCTTTTCCCACCGCGCACCAGACATGGGCGGGACGCGCGGGACGCCCATGCCACGGGGTCATTTCGCAGCGCTGGCCGCAAGAGGCTCCGCGGTCGGATGGGCTTCCAGATATGCATCGACGTCGTTCGTCACAACCAGCCGGCCCCACATTCGTTCCCAGTGGCCCGGATAGCTGCAGAAATATTCGTAGTCGCCCTCCGCTTTAGGGGCGGTCATCTTCAGAATTTCCTTCTGGCCCGGCTCGACGAGCTTCGTCGCGTCCAGAATATTCTTCGACTTGGGCATGAACGCGCGCCCCTTGCTGTCAACTTGATCGGGCTTCATTCGCCCTGACTCGGCTCCCAGTTGCGGGCGCGTGCCGGGCTTGACGAACACAATGTTGTGCGGCATGAAGTCGTTGTTCTGGAAGATGATCTCAAACGGCTTGCCAGCCTCCACGACGATCCGGGTTGTGTCATACTTCATCTGCTCGCGCAGCGTATTGATCACAAAGACGGCGACCTTGAGGCTCTTGAGTTCCTTTCGAACCGGGCCCGCCTCCTCCGCCGGAAGCAGCCCCGCCAGATCGGAGGCGGATTGCACGGTCTGCACGTAGTCCTGGTCGGTCCGCTGATCTTTCGGCACGGCCCGCGCCCACTGCACGATCGCCTTGGAGGCGTTGCCCGCGTCGGCGTTGTTCCAGGCGCGCCGCTGCAGACCGCCCATCCCGCGGCAGGCATCCGGGACGGCGACGCCGCTATCGATCAACTGGATGAACGCGGCGAAGATCGCTTTCTGGTTATGCGGCATGCTCGCCGCCGCCTGAATCGCGCCTCGGCGAATGTCATCCGATTCCTTTGCATGCGCGTCCAGCAGCGGAAGCACTTTTGCCTCGGCAGTGCCGCGCAGCTCCGAATCGAAGACGAGGGGAATTCCATTCAAAAGGTCTGCCTCCGCCGCGGATGATCGTGCGGCAGCCCACGCGGCATCAAAGGATTGGTCTCCGGTTGCGATCGCGGCCCAGGCCGACTCGCGCAGCATTGCGATCTTGCTGGTTGTCGCCAGTTGCAACAGACGCGGACGGACCGCCTTGAGATCCTCGGGGGTTTGCAGGCTGAGAAACCGCACAAACGCCGTCGATGAACCTTCTTTCTCTTTTTCCTGGTGATCGATCAGGTTCAGCAGCACCGCGGCGCCGGAAATCTTCTGCTCCGTCGCAAGCCCCGCCAGCGCCTGGCTGCGGGCGGCATCGGAAGCCTCCGACCGCATCAGGATGGCCATCAGCGTCGCGTGGCTCGGCGGGAGCTTCAGCAACTCGTTGGTGGGGGTCTCCTTGAGCAGATACGTCACCCCGGCAGGATTGTCCGCCGCGATCGGCTCGCCCGTGTCCAGCGCGTGCCGCCAGATGGGGCTCAGTTGCCGCATTGTTTCACGCAAGACGTAGTCGAGATAATAGTCGGTCGGATGCTTCACCGCCGTCAGTGTCACGTTCACCGCGTCCAGCGAGGAGAAGAAGCTTGCCGCGCGCACCGCTTCAAGCCGGACGCGCGGGTTCTCGTCATCGGCCTGGATTTTTAACAGGGCCAGGGCATTGGCGACGCGGTCGCGCCAGTAGCAGAGCACTCGCGTTGCCGCCGTGCGGGCATGCGGCTCGGGCGAGCGCAGCATGCGATCGAGCATGTTCACGTCCACGACATTGAGCCACTGGTGCACCCACAACGCCTCGGTCATGTTGTGCTCATATGCCGCGTCGGATTTGTTCAGCCCGGCGGCCCATCGATCGACCGCCGCGATCACCTCCGCGGGATCGTGCTTGGCCAACTCGATCTTGGCGAGCGTTCGCGTCTGGTTTTCCGGCTCTTTGAGCAGTTCGAGCAATGCCGGAATCGGTTGGCCGTCGATCTTCACCGGCTTCATCAGCGGACGGCCCTCGTAGACAATGCGATAGATGCGCCCGTGCGCGTGATCGCGGTTCGGGTCGCGCAGATTATGCTGCAGATGCCCGATGAGCGTTTGCGACCAGTCCATGAAGTAGAGCGCCCCGTCCGGCCCGAAGCTCACGCCGCTGGGGCGAAAACTTGGATCGGGAGAGGAGATGATCGGCGCCAGCGTCGTTCCCGCCAGGCCCGATCCCTCTTCGTCAACTCTGACGCGGTAGATCCCCTGAAATCCGATCACATTGCAATCGAGGAAATTTCCCTGGAATTCGTCGGGAAACTGCCGGCTCGTCAGCAGCGCCGTGCCGGGGCAAGGACGCGACGGCCGATCCCAGAACTGCTTGACCGCTTCATGTTTTGACGGGTAGTCGATATGTCCGCTGATGGCGGGGCCGAAGTAGGTGTTGTTTCCCGTGGCGTCGGTGATCAGATCGTTGCCCCAGTAATCGAACACGCGGCCGTGCGGGTTGGCAAAACCGTAGGCGGCATAGCGCTCGAATTTTCCGGTCGACGGCTCAAACCGGTAGATGCAGGCGTCCTCGTTGCGCACCGGGCCGAGAAACGTTTCCACTTGCGAGCGATGGAAGACGCCGTCGCTGAGATACGTTCCGCCGCCGGGGTCGAGAACCATCGAGTTGGTGGTGTGATGCGAATCGGCGGAGTCCATGCCCATCAGGATGCGCTCTTTCCAGTTGGCGTGGTCTTTGCCGGTGGTGTCGCGAACGAACCACAGGTCCGGCGCCTGCATGAGCAGAATGCCGTCTTTATAGAACTGGAACCCGGTCGGGCAGTTCAGGTCGTCGATAAAATGCGTGCATTTGTCGGCGTGGCCGGTCCCCTTGGTGTCTTCGAAGATCAGAATGCTGTCGCCGACTTTCGAGTCCGGCGTGCGCTCCGGGTAATTGCGCCACGCGGAAACCCAAAGCCGGCCCTTCGTGTCCCACGCCATCTGCACCGGATTCACCAGTTCGGGAAACTGCTCTTCGCTGGCGAAGAGATTCACCTTCATGTGCTCGGCGACCGTCATTTTCGCGATCGCGGCCTGACCGCCCGTGTAGACCCACGATCCGTCCGGCTTGGTTCCCGGATCGTTGGATTGAATCTTCTCCACGGGCGGAAGATTGTCATTTCTCACCACCGGATCGCGCCCCTGGGCGACGGCCCAGACCGCCGGGTCGTGATCCGCGGTGATGACGTCGCGGCGCGTCATTTCCTCCTGCATGATCCTGTTATTCGTGACCTTCGGGCCGCCCTTGGGAGATTCGTATGCTTCGTACGAGCGTCCGCCATACACGTTGAATCCGTCGACCGTCCGGTAGCGGGCGTGCCATTGCCAGTTCTTCTCGTTGATCGCGGCGCGCAGTTTCTCGAAATCGCCCGTGGGGGCGTCGGTGCCGAACATCGACTGAAACATGATCGGCGCCAGGAGCTTGTCGCCGTATTCCGAGAGATGAATCTCATTGATGGTCAACGGCTGATGTCGCGCGGCGCCCTCGGCGTAGAGCTTTTGCGACGGCTCAAACAGATCGATAAATTGCACGTGATTTGCGGCAGCGATTTCGCGCATCGCGTCGGCGTAGAGCTTGATGTTGGCATTGTTCGCTGACGGATCGGGGTAGTTGGGGTCCGGCAGTTTCTCATTGGCGATGGGGGAGAAGAGCACGATCCGCGGCGGCCCCTTGCCGCTGTAGTTCTGCGCCAAGGTATCCTTGAGATACTTGTCCAAATCCCGCTTGAACTGCGGCAGCCCCGCGGGCCCGGCAAAGGAGTCGTCGAATCCAAAAAACGCGAGAATCACATCCGCCTTCACGCGCGTCAGCCACTCGTCGGGCGTGCCGAAGTTCAGCGAGCGGGCACGCTTGACCACTTCGTCTCCGGAGACGGCCAGATTGCGAAAGACCAGATTCGCCTGTGGATTTTGCGCGTAAATGAGGGTTTCCAGATACCCGTCAAACTGAAAGCGATCTGCCAGCGTGTTGCCGATAATTGCGATGTGATCGCCCGGCTTCAGTTCCAGAGCCGCGCCGCCAGACGACGCGCACACGCGGCTGACGGGCCGGAGAATGGGCGCCGGCATTGCCGCTTTCTCGGTGGTCGGGGCGGGTTTGCCGAGTGCAAAATCGTCCGGCTTCAGTCCTTTTTGATATCCATTGAAGCCAAAATCGCGAGGCTTGTACTCGTCAACGAACGCCACGTCCGCCTTGGCGGGTATGGGCATTTCCAAGCCCCAGAAGACGCCATTGACGATCAGCCGGCGCAGATCTTCGCTCAGCAGATCCGTGGATGCGCCCATCGTCGTGCAAAGGACCCGGTTCGTCTTTCCAGTTTTTTCATCCCTGTAGATGCGCGACCAGGCGATCGGCATCATCGGATCATTCACGCCTTGTTCAACGTGATCCGTTGATCGCTTCTTCTTGTAATCGGCCGGCGGGTCGGTTGCCTTCATTCCCTTGAGCACTTGCCCGCGCAGGAGAATGGTCGCGTCGGCGGGGGGGTAACCCTCATATACGTCGGTCGTGACGAAAATGTCCCCCACGCCATTCAGCAGCGGATTGTCCTTGTTGGCGGCTTCGATGATCGCCCGCGTGGCTTCCTTCTTATGACTTCCCCAGTGATTCACCCAGTGTTCCCCCAGCACGCGCTTCCCAAAACCGTTCCAGCTCTGGTAGGTGCCGCTCTTGAACGCGAACGAATGCGTTGCCGTGCGAAGACCGATGATCGGCACGCCGCGCTCCACCGCGTCGACGAAATGCTTCATCTGATCGTCCGGCCACGCGCGAAATCGCAGCAACATCACAATGGCGTCAGCCGAGTCGAGGGCTTCGGCCCCGGGAAGATTCGTCTGGTTATTTGGATTGATCGTTCCGTCGGGATCGATCGCGAAGAGCACCGTGCACTTGAACCCATCCCGCTGGCTCAAGATCTTGGCGAGCATCGGCAGACCCTCTTCGCTGCGATACTCCTCGTCGCCGGAAAGAAAGACGATGTGCTTGCCGTTGGGCGTTCCCTTCGGCTCGTAGACCACCGAGTACGGGTCGGCTTTCGCGTGGCTGATTGTCAGTGAGCAGACTGCAAGAATGATGCAGCAGAAGAATCGTCCGGGGGCGATGCCGCGTTGATGCATAGAATTTCCTGAGGGGCAGTGAAAGTCAGAAATATTGAGTTCTTCCGTGCCGGAGAACTTTCCGCCAAAAAACGATACAGACAACCCTCGAGGTTGTTTAAGCGAGCGGGAATTGTACCCCGCGGCGATCGCTGCCGCATCGTAAATATCGGAGGCGTTTGCGGACGCTGAAAAATCCCCTTACGCTCGTCCCGGATGAACCAGATCAATCGCGTCTACACGATCATGCTGATCGTGCTGCTGATCTTTATCCTGCTCGCCTGCGGGCAGATGGTCTTGCTTCGGCCCAGGTTCGCGACGGCGCCGCGGGGGATCGTCGTTCTGAACTTCATCGAAGTGATGTATGGCGTCTACGTCATTGCGATCGTGCTGACACTCATCTTGCGAGCGACCAGGCCAAGAGCGGGAAGGGTCGCCGCGGCGGCGCTGAATATTGCGCTGCTGGCGATGATTCCGTTCGGAACCGTGGTGGCGGTCTATGGGTTGCTGAAGGTGGACAAGGGGGGATCTCAGATTTGAGATTTGAAATTTGAAAGGAGATCCCAGATTTGAGATTTGAAATTTGAATGGAGATCTCAGATTTTGAAATTTGAAATTGAAGGAGAATCTCAAATTTGAGATCTGAAATTTGAAGGGGGAAGATCTGAGATTTGAAAATCTCGGACATCTCAGGCGTCTGGGACGCCAGCGAATCCGGGTGGCATTGCGGGCAAAAAAAAGCCGCGCGCTCCGGAGAGCGCGCGGCTGGCTTGTTCATCACGCTTTAGTCGCTTCAGGCGGAGGCGATCGCGCTTGTCGCAGCTTGACGAATCACCGGATCTTCGCTGGTGTTCGACGAGACGTTCTTCAGTTCCGCCTTGGCGGCGGGGCCGCCCAGCTTCGCCAGGGCGATCACCGCGGCGCGGCGGACGATCGGGAGGAAAAAGCCGTAGCTATTGCGGACGATGTCGATCAGCGGGCCGACGGTGCGCTGGTCATTGAGCAGCGCCAGTGCGCGGACGGCTTCGGCGCTGGCCTCGGCCATGGTGTCGCGGCTCAGAAGCAGCAGCGGCTCAACGGCGCGGGCGTCACCAAGCCGGCCGAGCGACTCGGCGGCGGCGGCGCGGACAACGTCGTGGTAGTAGCCGTCGTCATTGGTGATCACTTCGATCAGCGGCGCGACGGCCGACGCATCCTTGGCGCCGCCCAATTCGACGGCAGCGTCGCGAGCGACGTCGGCGGACGGGTCGCGAAGGGCTTGAATCAACGATTGTACGGACACTGTGGGCTCCACAATTGCAGTATTGCATGAAACCACTGGTGATTTCAACTGCTCGACCGGCGCGGCAACGGTTTCTTTCACCCGTTCGACCGCGACCGCGACCGTCGCCGGGGAGGCCGCGGCCGGCTTCGGCGCGGCCTTGGGGGCAGCGGTGGTGTACTTCTTGGCGGAGGCGATTCTGGTTGGTTTGCGAGGCATTGCTCACTCCTTTGAGGGTACAAATGGACAAATATCGGACTTCTGCTCTTCTATCGCCAAACTGATGTCAACTTCCCCAATGAAACGCCCGCCCGGGCATCGCTTTTTTCGCAATCACGGCAACGGAATCAGTCAAACAAAACCGGCCGCTTAATCGCCCGGGAACCAAGCCCGCTGGAAAGCCATTGTGAACCGCCAGTTCCGATCCATCACCGCTCGGACCATCCGAATCGCGCTTGCAAAGGAGCGTCAAAAGCCACGCTGCGAAATCCGCGGGCGCTTGACGAAATAGTTCTACGGTGGAGTTCGATGAGCTGCCGCGGGTGCACCACCTCGTTGCGCGTCCCCCGCTTACGCAGTAGTCCGGGAGCGGGTCGCGCGATCGGTCTTCCCTGCAGTCGCCGCTTCCCGGTTTGCGGTTTGTATTGCCTGCGATATGGTGCATGCCGGAGGCTGATGCAGTCAACACGCGAACTGATCGTGGAACCGGTGGGTCTGGACGTGGAAGCGCTGCCACGCCCGTTGTGCTGGAACGAGCTCTTTGGGAACGATCACCCAGTCGAGTTGGAAATCGGCACCGGGAAGGGAACTTTCCTGACCGAGCAGGCGCGAACCCGGCCCGATGTCAATTTCGTCGGCCTTGAGTGGGCGCGCTGGTTTTGGCGCTACGCGAGCGATCGGCTGCGACGAAATCATTGCGAACAAAACGCGCGCACCGTCCGTGCGGACGCCGCTTTTTTCTTCGCGGAGTTCGTTCCGGAGCAGAGCCTCTCTGTCGTCCATATCTATTTCCCCGATCCCTGGCCCAAGAAGCGGCACAACAAACGCCGGTTGATCCAGTCGCCGTTTGTGCAGCTGGTGCATCGCTCGCTGATCCCGGGTGGCCGGCTGCAGATCGTCACCGACCATCACGATTATTTCGAGCAGATTCAAGCGGTCGTCACCGCGTCACCGCTGCAAGTGATCGAATACAACCGCCCCGGCTCCGCTGCCGACGGGGAATTCGTCGGGACGAATTTTGAGAGGAAGTATCGGAGAGAAGGACGGCCGTTTTACGCGGTGGCGGCCCAGAAGCGTCGTGAGGATGGGACGGAGGATGAAGGAAGGCACGAAGGCACGAAGGCACGGAGGCACGAAGGGTGAGGAAGGGAGAGGGAAGGGAAGGTTTGAAGGAAGGCACGAAGGCACGAAGGCACGAAGGGTGAGGAAGGGAGGGGGAAAGGCACGGAGAAAGGCACGGAGGATGAAGGAAGGCACGAAGGCACAAAGGCACGGAGGCACGAAGGTGAGGAAGGGAGAGGGAAAAACACGAAGGGGAACGAAGCAGTAGCAAGGGAACGCAAGGGGAGAAGTCGCGCCGACCGTGTCCCCCCTTCCTCACCCTCCGTGCCTTCGTGCCTCCGTGCCTTCGTGCCTTCCTTCATCCCCCTTCAAATATTTGTCGAAGAACTCCATCGTTTCGCTGGCGGTGCGGAGCAGTTCGGGGCCGCCCCAGCCGTGGTTGGCGCCGATGATCAGCTCCACTCTGCCGGGGATGCCGGCTTTCTGCATGGCGCCGGCCATCAGATAGGCTTGATTGTAAGGAACAAGCACGTCGGCGGTGCCCTGGAATAACAGCATCGGCGCGTCGCCGGCGTTCACGTAGGTAATGGGGGACGCGCGGCGATAGGCGTCGGGCATCTCCTTGAAGTCGCCGCCGATGAAATTGCGGACGATCGCTTTCGACCGTTGCGGATACTCCGCAGTGAGATCGGTCGGACCAAAAAACGAAACCACCGCCTGCACCTTGCTCGACTGGTCTGGAAAATCGCCGACATCATCGAGCCCGTCGGCTTTGTCCATCGTGCCGAGCATCATCGACAGGTGCGCCCCGGCGGAGAACCCGACGGCGCCAATGTGTTGCGGATCAATGTGAAGCTTCTCGGCGTTGCCGCGCAAATAACGAACGGCCGCCTTGACGTCCTGGACGGGAACGGGAAACCGATGCTGCGGGGCCATGCGGTATTCAAGCGTCACGGCAATGTAGTTGTGGCGAGCGAACTGGAACGTGAGATCGTCATGCTGCTTGCGATTGCCCCCGCTCCACCCGCCGCCGTGGATCGCAACGATGCAGGGAAGCGGGCCGGCAACGCTTGCCGGCGAGGAAAGATCCAGCAGCAGCGGTTCACCGTCCACGGTTGCGTAGACAACATCGGGTTCAAAGTGAACATCCGCGGGCGGCTTGGGATGTTGCAGAGCCGGCCGAGTCGTCGGCTCACCCGCGGCGGCGATTGGGATGCCGCACGAGACGACAAGCAGAAACAACAAAAGGCGTGACCTTCGAGGCATGAGCTTCTCCTTCACCACCACGCAATCAGCGTCCAGACCAGCAGTCCGACGAGAAACGCAACCGCTATTTTGTACCACAAACGGCTCGCGTTCGCTTTGCCGGGCGAGAAGTAGTGGCCGCACTCGGGGCAGCGGTCGGCGTCGTCGAAGACTTCGCCGCCGCACTCGGGGCAGGGAACGGTCGCGGGATCAGGATTCCAGTCCGTTTCGTCGGGATCCGGATCGTTGTAGTCAGGCATGGAGGGGGGAGGGGGATGAAGAATGGCACGAAGGCACGGGGGAAGGCAGGCACGAAGGCACGGGGGAAGGCAGGCACGAAGGCACGGGGGAAGGCAGGCACGAAGGCACGGAGAAAGGCAGGCACGAAGGCACGGAGAAAGGCAGGCACGAAGGCACGTAGGCACGGAGGCACGAAGGGAAGGACGCTGCGCGGCGGAATGCTTTTATCAAAATCCCCTTCCTCACCCTTCGTGCCTTCCTCCCCCTTCGTGCCTTCCTCCCCCTCTTCCCTCTAGAACTTCCAGCCTACGCCCATCGTGTAACGCACATCATCCTTCTGCGAATTCGGGGCCGGCCGTTCGTCATGGCGGTATTCGATCTTGAACTCCGTGAACAGCGAATCCGTCAGCGCAACGTGCATGCCGGCGTCGGTGTTGAAATAGAAGTCGTCGATCGAATCGAGCCCTGGGAAATATTCGAAGTCGTTGAAGATCGTGAAGTGCTCGTTGATCTTCTTCTTCAGGTGATACGCGAGCCGCACGGCAACGCTTTCATCGCTGCCGTCGTTGTTGTAGTCGCGATAAAGCCACGAAACGCCGCCTTCAGTGCTGAAGCTCAAGTCATTGGGATTGTCGAACCACTGGTAGCCCAGACCGACGCCGGGCGTGAGGCGCAGACTCAGGTTGGCGATCAGATCGCGTTCGACCCTGGCGTTGGCGTACGCGTAGAACTTTTTCGTGAAGAAGTGGTCGTAGGTTCCTTCGACAAACCAGTTGTCTTCGGTGCGCTGCTTCTTTCCGCCGTCATTGGGCTTCTGGCGGGCGTAGAGATATCCGGCATCGAGGGTGAGCCGATCTGTTTCGGTGCGGCGCACCGCATGACCGCTGGCCGTGAAGCTGTCGATGTCGGTGTTGCCACGGGCGATAAATCCGCCGATCACCACGTTCCCGGTCCACCGGTCGGGGGTCGGATTGACCTTCTTGATCTGGGCGATCTGGAAATTCTGCGGGGCGATCTCACCGCCTGGGGCGGCGGTGAACTGCCCGTCGGGGCCCGCAACCACGCGCTGATGAATGACGGTGCCGTCCTTCAGTTGCAGCGTGATCGGGCCGTCGGTCCTGAACGTTTTCACGTCTTTCAGATCGACGGCTATCTTTCCGGCAACCGCAGACGAGATACTCAGCTTGTTGTCGGTGAGGCCTTCAATTTTTCCGGTGAGATGATCACCGTTGTTGAAAAAGACCTCATCACCCTTCGCATACGCGGACAGGCCGGCCGCAATAGCGCACGCAATCAGAACATTAAACCCTCGCATCACCGCAGACTCCTTTCTCTCGCAGAAGCAAAATTGAAAACGCGACGCTGCACCTCAGGCGTCGTCCATTGACGCCGCGAGCATTACCGCTGAAACAAAATTAAGCCACTGCCGGCAGATCAGCCGTGCAGTAAGCGCACTTTTTTGCCTTGATCGCAATGGTTGAAGCACAGAACGGGCATTCCTTGGTCGATACAGGTCCTGCCGGGGGCTTGCGCTTCGCCATGTTCATCAGCTTTACGACGGCGAACACCGCCGCGGCAATGATGAGAAAATCGATCACGCTGTTGATGAACTTGCCATAGCTGAGCAGTGTCGGGGCAACTTCTTTGCCATTGACGACATGCGATTCTCGAAGCACCACGACCTTGTTGGAGAAGTCGACTCCGCCCATCAGCAGGCCCAGGGGCGGCATCATTACGTTCGTCACCAGCGAGGTGACGATGGAGGTGAATGCCGATCCGATGACCAGACCGACGGCCAGATCCATCACGTTGCCCTGCAAGGCAAACTGCTTGAACTCATTCAATAGGCCCTTGATGCCAGACGCCAGTCCCATATCAATCTCCGGTAACGAGTGGTTTTAACGGTGGGGCCAGATGGTACCGGCTGTAGCCCCGGCTCTCAAATCACTGCCCGCCAGTCGCCACTCCGCGGCGAAGGGTAGCGTGATCGGACGTGTTGACAAGCCCGGGGCGCTGCCGGTCTGTCACTGGGGTGTGGCGCTCGAAAGTGGCGATCGGCTCCGAGTAGGGCGGGATTCATCCCGCCGATTTGTTGGCCGGCTGAGAAAACGGCGGGATGAATCCCGCCCTACGATCGCAAAATCTGCAATCGCCACAAATAAAAGTTACACCCCTGTCACTGAGTTTCTTCCGGCAGGGGTTGGCCGCGCGTTTCCGGCGCGAAGGGGAGCGTGGCGAGTCCGACCAGGAAAATTGCGCACATCGTCATGGCGGCGTAGCGGAGCGGCAAAGGGGAAGCGTATTTGCCGAATACATTGTGCGTGAGCATCGAGGAGAAAAAGCTTCCCGCCGCCGCCGCAAGCCGCCCGACGTTGTAGCAGAACGACACGCCGGTGCTCCGCAGCGAGCTTGGAAACAATTCCGGCAGGTAGATCGAAAATCCTGCGAACAGTCCAAGCTGGGCCGCTCCCATGAAGGGCATCATCCAATACGCGTCGGTGGGAGAATTCAGCTTCCAGTAGACCAGAAACGTTACAACCAGCGCGGCGGAGAACCCGAACGCAAAGGCAAACCGGCGCCCCGTGGCCGCGGCGAGGCGGGTAAAGAGCCACATTCCTGCTGCTGCGCCGAGCATGTTGAGCAGGAAGGCTCTGTTGATCGCGGCGTTGATAAGCGGTTTGGCGGCATCAGCGCTGACCCGTGCCTCATAGTAGGTTTTGAAGACCGCGCGCTGCAGGTCGACAGCGTATTCACCGATCGCCCACAGCCCGACGACGCCAGTCGACGCGATCAACGCGCCAACAATCAGATTCTTCCGCCACAGTTCCTGCCGAAGCAATTTGCCGTAAGGCGCGAAAATGCCGCCCTTGGGCAGCAGGCCGCTGGCCTTGAGTCTCAGCCACGGTTCCGGCTCGCGCAACCGCCAGGCGGTGAAAACAACCATGAGCGCGGGGGCCGCCCCGACGAGAAACAGCCAGCGCCAGCTTTGGCCGTTCGCGATGATGTGCGACGACTCCAGCGAGTCGATCCCCATCTTGATGAATGCCGATGCGATGTTTCCGAACGTAGAGAGAATTTGCAGCAATCCCAGCGACTGCACTCGCGCGGCGGTCGGAACGGTTTCAGCAATCAACGCAACTGCCAGTCCGAATACGCCTCCGACGCCCAGCCCGGTCAGGAAGCGAAAAAGTGTGAAATCGCCTTTGGTGCGGCTGAAGAAGCTCAACCCGGTGAAGATGGAATACGTCAGGATCGTCAGCGTGAGCATGCGTGCCCGGCCGAACTTGTCTCCCAACGATCCAAAGATCATGCCTCCGATCGCCCAACCGATGAGAAAGAACGCGGTTACGACCTTTCCGAAGGATTGCACCTCGACGTTGGTCGCGGGCAGTTGCATCAGCGATGTCAGCGCGGGAATCCGTGCCAGCGAAAAAAGCCGCTGATCGAGGCAGTCGAAGAACCATGCTCCCGACGCGACGAGCAGCACAAACCAGTGATATGGCTCCAGCAGTCGCCACCAGGCCAGTTCCCCAACAGCCGCGGTTTCAGGTGAATCAGTGCTCACGCCCATAATGCAGGCCTCCAGCGAATTCCGCTTCCCCGTTGGGCACAGATCGTCGTTACTGCTATCGCTTCAGGGCGGGGTTCATCCCGCCGATCGATTGCGAGGCGCGGGGTGAACCCGCGCCACACATCAAAACCCCTACTACGCCGCCGACAGGAGTTCAAAACGATTCGCCAGCGGCGGAGAGTATCTGGCCCGCGCGGGATGGGTCAAGCGAGACCCTGCGCCGCGACGCACGGAAGATACGCGACGGGGTTCGTCCTCTCCCGCGAATAAGCGACGCTGTGTGCTTTATGACATTTAATTCGTCGGGAACGAGCTGCTTTCGCAATTCAGCCGCGAATCCAGTTCCATAGGGGATTAAACCTCACGAACGGCCTGCCGATGGGATGGGGGACTGGAGCGGCCTATATGAGTTTTCCGGGAAAACGGGCGAATGACGGCGTGCTGCGAAGCGGCACGCGGTGCGTGCTGAACGCGACATCCTCTGTCTGCTTTGGGACGATGTTGCTCCTGATTCTGGGACCCGCGCTGCTCAGCCCGCAAAGCGCAAGGGTGCTGGCCGGATCGCACGCGGAGCTGGCGATGCTCGAACGCGTGCTCCTCGTGCCCCTGGCCGAGGCGGGAGTGGTGCTGGCCCTGGTCGGCGGAACCCTTTCCGCAAGCCGGCGCGAGCGCAATCTCGCGGCGGCGGTCACCGGACTGCTCTGCGCGTTTGTCATCCTGAGGATGACGCAACTCATCTGACCCATTACGATTCACGGCGATGAGCGAGTCGCTCGGAAAGCTGTGCATCGTTCTCCATGCGCACCTTCCCTACGTGCTCCATCACGGCGTGACGCCTCATGGCGAGGCTTGGCTCTTTGAAGCCGCCGCGGAAGCCTACCTCCCGTTGCTCGATTTGATCGGCGAACTCGCGCTGCACAAATGCCGGCCGGGATTCACCGTCGGCTTGACGCCGGTGCTTCTGGAGCAATTAGCTCATCCATGGTTCAAAGAGCAATTCCCGAAGTATCTGGCCGAACAACATGCGCGAGCTGCCCGCGACCGTGCCGACTTCGAGCGCGCCGGTCAGCAGCAATTCGCGCATCTGGCGGAGCGTTGGGAAAGCTGGTTCCAGCGCAAAGCCGCCCATTTCGAGAGAATCAAACGCGATATTCCCGCTGAATTTGCCGCCCGCAGCCGTGAGGGACACATCCAGATCCTCACCGGGCCGGCGACGCATCCCTACCTGCCGCTGTTGCGCAACGATGAAATGATCCGCGCCAATTGGCCATCGGCGCTGCGACGAGCCGGCGTATTCTCGGTGAGGCGGTCAGCACTGGAATGTGGCTTCCGGAGTGCGCTTATCGCCCGGGCTGTACGCATTGGATGCCGCCGGTGCTGGATGATCGCCCGCGATCTCGCGAAGGCCTCGAAACTCTGATCGCCGGTGCCGGGCTGACGCATTTTTGCGTTGACTCCGACCTGGTGAGGCAGGGCCAACCGCTGGGAACGATGCACGGCAAGCGTTTCTCCGCGGTGGGCGAAGCGCAGCTGCATTGGGACGCGGGCCGCGGCTGGCGCAATCCGATGGAACCGGTTGGCGTGGCAAGCGAGCCGGGGCCGCCGAGTTGCTATGCGCTGGCCCGCCAGCCCATCATCAGCGAGCAGGTGTGGAGCGGGGCCGTGGGATATCCTGGCGCGGCCTCGTATTTGGACTTTCATCGCAAAAGTGCCGATCACGGCCTGCGCTATCACCGGGTGACGGACCACGGCACTTCGCTCGGCGACAAGGAGCCCTACGTTCCCCAGGACGTTCACGCAACCCTGTTCGAGCATACGCAGCATTTTTGCCAGATCGTGCGAGAGTCGCTACGGGAACACCGCTCATTGGCAGGGAAACCCGGCGTTTGCGTGGCGGCGTTCGACGCCGAGCTCTTCGGCCATTGGTGGTTCGAAGGTCCCCAGTTTCTGCGCGACGTGATTTTCACGCTCAGCCACGACCGGTCCGTCACGCTCGCCACGACCGAGGAAGCGCTTCGCGATCCGCCGCCGGACAAGGTCATGCGACTGCCTGAAGGAAGCTGGGGCGAGCAGGGAAACCACGGCGTCTGGCTCAATGAGCAGACCCGATGGATGTGGGAAACCGAGCATCGGGCGGAAACGCGGTTGCTCGCGATGCTCCAGCAACTTCCCTGGCGGGGAAACGACTCGATCCGCCAGATGCTGCAGCGAGGCGCCCGCGAATTGCTGCTCCTGCAGGCCAGCGACTGGCCTTTTGTCGTTCACTCCAAGGGCGCGGCAGATTACGGCATCCAACGCTTCAGCGGACACGCCACCCGATTCGACCGGGCAACGACCATCGCCGAGTCACTCGCCGCCGGAGGTACAATGGGATCACTCGAGCAGATTCAGATCGCCGAGATGGACGCGCACGACGATGTCTTCGCCGAACTGGACCTCTCGTTGTACAACGGGTTTCCAACCCGTTCGTAGAGCAACTGGAACGGCGAATCGCGCGGATTGCGAGCTTGCTACTGCGATATCGCCAGAACGGGTTGGAAACCCGTTTTACTTGAAGGGTCCAGGACCTCGGAACGTTGGCTCGTTGCGCGGATTGCGGGCTTGCTACTGCGATATCGCCAGAACGGGTTGGAAACCCGTTTTACATGAAAGTCCATGACCTTGGAAAGTTGGACTATCGCGCTGCCTGGGCGCAGCAGGAGAGAGCGCACGCGCAGGTTCTCGCGGGGGGCGAAGAGCAAATCCTCCTGGTCGAACATCCTCCGGTGATCACCTTCGGACGCCGCGACGGTGGCGAGCGAAATCTGATGGCATCTGAGGAGCAGCTCGCCAAACTCGGCGTCGAACTGGTCAAGAGCGATCGCGGCGGTGACATCACTTTTCACGGCCCGGGCCAAATCGTGGCGTATCCGATCGTCCGGCTCAATTCCCATCGCTTGTCCGTCGGGGCGTATGTCCATCGGTTGGAAGATGCCGTCATCACGCTGCTGGCCGAGTTCGGAATCGCCGCCCGAAAGGATCCCGCCGCCGTGGGAATTTGGTTGGACGACGGCGACGTTGTGGCAAAGATTTGTGCCATCGGGGTTCGCATCAGCCGGGGAATTTCACTGCACGGGCTGGCCTTGAATGTCACAACCGATCTGCGCTATTTCGATCTGATCGTCCCCTGTGGTTTGCCCGGAAAATCCGCGACGTCTCTGCAGCGGCTGCTGGGCGACCGAATGCCGGAAATGGGGGCGGTGCGCGAGGGTCTTGCGGCGCAACTCATTGCCGCCTTCAGGCCCGATCGGTCGCCCCCAAGCATTTCGTAGGAACGCTCTCCCCGTGGCATGGGCATCCTGCCCATGCTGGATCCGTAGAGCTCAACAGAATCTCTCGAAAGCAGGGTTCGTTCATCTCCAGCGTCGCCAGCATGGGCGGGACGCCCATGCCACGGGGAGAAGTTTTGTACAGCGAATCGGGTTGGGAACTTGCCCGGCCGCGGCAGACGCGGGAAGATAGCGGCAGAGGTAAGCCGGCGTGAAATTCTTTTCTGTTGTCAGCGAGCGCGAAACATCTTCCCAAGCCGTCGCCGAAGTGGTGGAGGCGGCGCGCACCGCAATGGAAGGGAAGATCGACGTCGTCTTCGCGTTTTTCACCGGGGACTTCTCCGAGGATGCCTCGGCCATCGTCGAAAGCCTCTGGCTCGAGCTGGACGCGCAGACGCTGATCGGGTGCTCCGCCGAGGGAGTGATCGGATCGGATCGCGAAGTCGAACGCTCCGCGGGATTGTCGCTGCTGGTCGCAAGACTGCCGGGCGTGCGCGTCCATCCGTTTCACATCACCGGCGAACGCGCCTGGCGCGAAGTGCTGACCGATCCCGACGCCCTGCGGGCCCGGATCGGATACGGCCCCGACAGCCGGGCGATCATCGGATTCGGCGATCCCTTCACCGCGCCGATGACGCAATTCCTTCCGGCGCTCGACGCGGCGGCGCCGCTGGCGCCGTTGATCGGCGGCATGGCCAGCAGCGGGCGTCAACCGGGCGAGAATGTTCTGCTCCGCAACGATCAGGCGTATCAGCAGGGTTTTGTCGGGCTTTGCCTCAGCGGGCTGGTCGACGTGCAAACGGTGGTCAGCCAGGGTTGCCGGCCGGTGGGCAAGCCGATGATCATCACTAAGTCGCACGACAACATGATCGAGCAGCTCGGCGGCAAACCTGCGCTGAAGGTTCTCCAGGAGATGATCAACGAGATGGAAGAATCCGAGCGCGAGCAGCTCGCCAACGGCCTGTTCATCGGGCGGGCGATCAGCGAATTCAAGGAGCGATTCGGCCGCGGGGATTTTCTGGTGCGCAACGTGATGGGGGCGGATGAAGAGAAGAGCGCGATCGCCGTCGCGGAATACGTGAAAACCGGACAGACCATCCAATTTCAAGTGCGCGACGCGGCGACTGCCGACGAGGATTTGTCACTGTTGCTCGATGCGCAGAACGCGGGTGAACCACCGGCCGGTGCGTTGCTGTTCAGTTGCAACGGCCGCGGGACGCGGATGTTCACGCTCCCGTCTCACGATATCGATGCAGCTCACAAGGCGATGCCCGGCATGCCCGTCGCGGGATTTTTTGCGGCAGGGGAGCTGGGGCCGGTCGGAGGGCGAAACTTCATTCACGGTCACACCGCCAGCTTCGCGCTGTTTCGCCCGCGCGGGAAAGATTCGGCGACCCCTTGAGTGCGTCCTTGATCCCCACTCAGCCACGCGAAGCGCGCGTTGCTCGTGAAGAAGTCGCTTACGTGCTGCCGATCGCTGTCTTCCTGATTCTCACGCAGGCAGGCGTCTGGTGGCCCGCGGTCTTCCCCGCCAGCTACGTTATCAAGGCGATTCTCACCGCCGTGCTGCTGATCGCATTTCGCCGGAGCTACACGAAAATCCGCTGGAACTACTGGTGGCTCGGCGCAATCATGGGCGTCGTCGGCGTCGTGCAGTGGGTGGGAATGGAGAAGTTGCTGCTTCACGTCGCACCCCATTACCCTCATCCGCAGGTCGATCCTTACAATCCGTTTCAGGCAATCGCCTCGCCAGCCTGGCGATGGGCGTTTATCGCAATCCGGCTGGGCACCGCGTCGCTCGTGGTTCCCGTCATGGAAGAGCTCTTCTGGCGGGATTTTGCCTGGCGGAGCATCGTCGCTCCGGCGGATTTCCAGTTGGCGCAAGTCGGAGAAGTAGACTGGAAGGCAATTCTGCTCGTATCGTTGATCTTCTGCTCCGTGCACGTGCAGTGGATGACCGCGCTGGTGTGGGGCCTTTTGATAGCGGGATTGCTCGTCGTGACGCGAAGCCTCGGAGCCTGCATCATCATGCACGGAGTCACGAATTTCCTGCTGGGCCTCTATGTATTAAAGTCCGGCGACTGGTATTTTTGGTAACGCGCGGCGCTCTTACTCCCTCTCCCGGTAATCCGGGAGAGGGTTGGGGTGAGGGTGATTTCGAGCACCAGACGCTATCGTCGTTCCCAATCACCCTCACCACCGCCCTCCCCCGGCGTACCGGGCGAGGGGGTAGGGTGTCCGAAGATCTGAGGCCGCTACAGGAATTTCTATGTCTCCCCGCCGTTTGTACATGGACAATGCCGCCACCAGCTTCCCCAAGCCGCGGGAGGTGCTGGAGGCAATGCAGCGCTACGCGACCGAACTGGGCGCCAGCGCCGGACGCGGGGCGTATCAGGAGGCGACCGAAACCGGCGCGGAAATCTCTGAATGCCGTCGACGGCTTAACCGTCTGTTCAATGGCGAGCGCCCTGAGCATTTCATCTTCACGCTCAACTGCTCCGATGCACTGAACCTCGCGATCAAGGGTCTGGCCGATGCGGGCGGCGGCCACGCGATCTGCACGCACATCGATCACAACTCGATTCTCCGTCCGCTTCGCGCCCTCGAGGAGCGCGGCGCGATCACGCAGACGCGCATCGAGGTCGATCCCGCCAGCGGCCTCGTCGATCCGCAAGACATTCGCCGCGCGATCCGTTCCGACACGCGGTTCATCGCGATCACGCATGTGAGCAACGTGACGGGAACGGTGCAGCCGATCCGGGAGATCGGCAAAATCGCCCGCGAGTCAGGCGTGCCGTTCATCGTCGATGCCGCTCAGTCGGCCGGGCATCTGCCGATCGACGTGCAGGCGGACATGATCGATCTGCTGGCCGCTCCCGGTCACAAAGGTCTGCTCGGCCCTCTTGGCACCGGATTTCTCTATATCCGTCCCGGCATCGAAAAAATGCTTCGCACCATCCGCGAGGGAGGGACGGGATCGGTCAGCGAGGATGATCGCCAGCCCGAATTCATGCCCGACAAATACGAGCCGGGCAGTCACAACGCCATCGGAATCATTGGCCTGTCGCAAGGCGTGCAGTGGGTGCTCGATCAGACCATCGCAAAGCTCGCCGCCCATGAAATGGATCTCGTGCGCACATTCCTCGACGGAATGGCCGACGTCGAAGGCCTGCATTTCTTCGGCCCCCGCGGGGTGAAAGACCGCGCCGGCGTCTTCTCCGTGCGGATCGACGGCTTCGATCCGCAGGAACTCTCCGCCGCGCTCGAAGCCAGCTTCGGAATCCTCACCCGCTCGGGTCTGCATTGCGCTCCGCTCGCGCACAAGGCCATCGGAACCGCCGATCTCGGCGGCACCACTCGCTTGAGCTTCGGGCCATTCCTCTCCCCCCAGGACGTCAACTTCGCGGCTGATGCACTGGCCGATCTGGCGCTATCTGAGGCCCGATCGCAAAGCCCCTCGAATCCCCGCGTATCCGGCGCAGGCGCCGCACGGTGATCACGTAGAGGGTGATATTCAGAACCAGAATTCCCCCGCCGAGAATGAACTGAATGTTGCGCGTCAGCCCGTCGGGATAGAGCACCGGCATGATGTAATGATCGATGAACCCGCCCTGGTAGCTCTCGACGTGGCCCAGCCTGCGCCAATTATTCTCCAGATAGGTCAGCGGACAGATCAGCCCTGACCACTCGATGAACACGCCCCACGCCGCCGCCGGCAAATGCGCGAACGCCATCCGCGGCCAGCGCACGACCAGCAGTCCTCCGAAGATGACAAAACCGACGAACGAGAGATGAAAGACCACAAGGGCGTCGGCTAGGAAGCGGTAGGGCATTACGACTTTATTTTACAGCCGAGCGCAGATCGGTGGATCAGGTGAATAGCTTTCGTTCAGTATTTTTTGGTGGAAAGCACCGCCGCACCGCCGAGGCGACCTTGCCCATTCACCCGAATCGCATAAGATCAAAACTGTATGCTTGATCCGTTTTCATTTCGTTTTGCCAGGCTAGCACACTCAATGCACGCCGCGCTCCGCCGCTTGTGACACGGAGACTGCGTTGCTCGGAGTATTGAAATGACCGACCTTGCAAACCTGCTTGCCGACATCGAGTCCTTCCGGGTCGAACGAACCATATCGCTCGATGACAGCGATAAGTTCTGCAAGGCGATCTGCGCGTTTGCCAACGATATGCCGAGTTCGGGACTCTCCGGGTATCTCTTCGTGGGGGTGGACAAGAAGGGGAGTCCATCCGGTGCTCGAATAGACGAGCGACTACTCGAAGCATTGGCTAGCCATCGAAACAACGGCCAGATTTTGCCAGTGCCTGACATGCATGTCTTCAAGGCGACGCATTCTGGCAAGGACATCGCGGTTGTCGAGGTCCGCCCTAGCAGTATGCCACCGGTCCGCTACAAACAGACAGTGTGGATTCGCACTGGTCCGACGGCCAGCGTCGCTACCCTCGAGCAAGAGCGGCGTTTGGAAGAGCGCCGAGTTGACAAGGCGAGAACCTGGGACACGCGTGGATGTGTGGGGGCATCTCTTGACGATCTCGCCTTGGTGCTTTTTAAGCTAGTCTATCTTCCGTCCGCCGTTTCCGAGACGGTCATGCAAGAAAATGGGCGGACGACGGAGGAGCAGCTCGGCTCTTTGCGTCTCTACAATCGAAACACTTCCGCACCGACTAACGGTGCCGTTCTCCTCTTCGGAAAGGACCCGATGTCCTTTTTTCCGGGTGCTTACATACAATACGTCGAATATGATGGTCTGACGCAAGCCGATTCCCCGATCACAGAGCGGAGGATTACGGGTGATCTGATCACTGTAATGAGGGACTTGGATTTTCTCGCGAAAGAACTCGCAAAATATAGACCAGTGCGTCGCGACGACCTGACCGACGCGGTAGTTGCGGATTATCCTCACTTGGCGCTCCATGAACTATTTGTCAACGCGGTGATTCATCGGAATTACGACACCTCGACTACGCCCATATCGATCAATCATTTCTCAGACAGGATCGAAATCCAGAATCCCGGCTCACTTTATGGTGATCTGACAGCGGATCAGTTTCCAAACGGGACTTCGTACCGAAATCCTGTGCTGGCTGAGGCAGCGAAGACATTAGGATTTGCCAATAGGTTTGGGCGCGGAATTGTTCTTGCGAAGGACGTCTTAAAGAAGAATGGGAGCCCGAACCTCGACTACATCGTCGGAGAAAATCATCTGGCCATGATCGTGAGGAAACGTCAATGAAAACGATCGTCTTTTTCAATAACAAAGGCGGGGTCGGAAAGACGTCTATGGCATATCATCTTGCGTGGATGTTTCGCGACATGGGAAAGCGCGTGCTCGCTGTTGATCTGGATCCTCAATCCAATCTAACCAGCATATTCCTGAATGAGAATGAGATAGAGAAATTATGGCCGGAAGGCGATCATTCCGACACGATATTGGGTTCGATCAGTCCGCTCATCGAAAGTCTCGGTGACATCCGCGAACCCAAACCCATCACCATAGACCGACGCCTTCATCTCATTGCAGGGGATTTGGGTTTGAGCACGTTCGAAGATCGGTTGTCCGAGGCATGGGGAAAGTGCCTTGATGACAAGGCTCCGATCGCTGGTGATGGCTTCCGCGTTGTCACAGCCTTTCATCGAGTGATGAAAGCCGCTGCGGAAAAGAACGAAAGCGATCTGGTATTGATCGACGTAGGGCCGAATATCGGCGCCATGAACCGCGCCGCGTTGGTCGCTGCGGATTTTGTTGTAATTCCATTGGGCGCGGACTTGTTTTCCCTACAGGGCCTGCGAAACCTCGGGCCCACTCTTCGGGATTGGAGACTGGGGTGGAAGACACGGCTGGCTGGCAAAATACCGCGTGGCCTGCCGACCCCGTTGGGGAGGATGATGCCACTGGGGTATGTCCTTCTGAATCCATCAGTTCGCGAGAATCGTCCGGTGAAATCTTATTTGAAGTGGGCGAATCGTATCCCCAGCACGTACGCGGAGGAGGTCCTCGAAAATCATGGGCAGCCGGCATCAGCTGATGATGATCAAAACCAGCTTGCGATGCTCAAGCATTTTAAGAGCCTGATGCCAATGGCCCAAGATGCGCAAGCCGATGTTTCACCTCACCGCTGCCGACGGTGCTATCGGCGGCCACGCCGGCGCCGTATTGGATTGCAAGCGGCAGTTTACTGCACTGGCGCAGCGCGTCTTAGAACGAATTGCCGAACCAGCGGGCGAGCTCTTTCCGAATCTGCCGAGCGTCCAAATATGAATCGCAACTGCTGAAACGGTGCTGAATGCCGCGGCTCGCAGTGTCAGGAGTTCAGCCTCTCCGAGCAGTTTGACTTGCACAGCTCGTGGCAAGCTGCCCTGCGGACGGCTCACGGATGATTCTCGTCAAACGCCTGATCTTCACTTTGCTTCTCGGTCTCGCCGCGTGGTTCCTGGTCTTCGGCGCACATCACCGGCCGGCAATTCCACCCAATGTGATCGTCGTCGAATACTGGGAAAAATGGGTCGGCGCCGAAGCGGATCAGATGCGGCTGATCGTCGACGACTTCAATCGAAGCGTCGGGTCGCAAAAGCACATCTACGTCCGCTACCTGTCGATGAGCAAGCTCGATCAGAAGCTGCTGATCGCCTCCGCGGCTGGCGTGCCGCCGGACATCGCGGGGCTGTGGGACCCGCAGACGGCCGAGTTCGCGAGCCTCGGCGCGTTGCAACCTTTGGATGAGCTGGCACGAAAGTACGGGATCGACTCGCAGACTTACAAAACGGTCTATTGGAACGCATGCCGGTATGAGGGAAAGCTCTGGGCGCTTCCGAATACGCCGGCCTGCGTGGCCCTCTACTGGAACAAACGGATTTTCCGCCAGAGCGCGGCAAAGCTTGTCGCCGCGGGACTCGATCCGAATCGCGCGCCGCGCACGCTGGCCGAGTTGGATCAATACGCAAAGGCGCTGGACGTGATCGACCAGCATGGGCGCATCAAGCGGGCAGGATATCTGCCGATGGAGCCCGGCTGGTACATCGACTTCGCGCCCGTCTGGTTCGGTGGCAGTTGGTTTGATTCCTCATCCAATCGCTTCACGCTCGGTTCCGCGCCCAACATTGCGGCCTTCCGATGGATCGCCGACTATTCCCAACGGCTTGGGTCCGGCGCCACCGTCGAGTTCCACGATGCCGCCGGCGGATTCGATTCGCCGCAGAATCCATTTCTTGTCGGTGAAGTGGCGATGGAGCAGCAGGGGCCGTGGATGGCGAATTACTTCTACAGATTGACTCACACGACGCCGTGGGGGCCGTCGATCTGTGAGGCGAAAGTGCCGCGCGAGCGGGAGAATGAACTTCCCGACCGGCGCGACAACTCTGAATGGGCGGTTGCCCCATTCCCCTCGGCCGTCGCGGGAGTGGCGAACGTCAGCTATTGCTCCGTCGATACGCTGGTGATCCCTCGCGCCGCCCGTCACCCTGATGCGGCTTTTGAATTCATGGCCTATCTCGCCCGGCAGGATGTCATGGAAAAACTCTGCACGCTCCATTGCAAAAGTTCGCCGCTCCGGCTCGTCAGCCAGGCATTTCTCGACCGTCATCCCAATCCGTACATCAGTGTGTTCGAGGAGCTTTCCGCCAGCCCGAATGCGAGGTTTGCACCGCAGACGCCGATGTGGGAGCAATTGAAGAAGGAACTCGACGACGCCGCCCAGAGCGTGAGCCGGCTCGACAGTGATCCGCAAGCGGCGCTGCAGGCTGCGCAGGAACGACTCCAGGAAAAATGGGATCGCCAGCAGCGCATCGACGCGCTTCGCAATGAGCAGATGCAACTGAGCGAGAACTGCCCAGTGCGTCTTCCCCCTCTCCCGGTACTCCGGGAGAGGGACGGGGTGAGGGTGACTTCGAACACCAGCGGCATTCGACTGCTCAAATCACCCTCACCCCAACCCTCTCCATTACCGGGAGAGGGGGGAAGACAAAACATCGCCACGCAGAATGTCGATGTTGGGCGCAAGTCATGACCCGCAACGAATTCCGCAATCTCGCCAAGGGACTTGCCTTTGTCAGTCCCTGGCTCATCGGATTTGGCCTCTTCCTCGCGGTGCCGATCGGCTTATCCTTTTATTACAGCCTTTGCGACTACCCGCTCGCGCAGCCCCCGATGTACATCGGGGGCCAAAACTATCATTGGCTCCTCCACGATCCCCTCTTCTGGCGGAGCCTTCGCAACACCGCGTGCTACGCCGCCATGGCCCTTCCCGGCGGCATGGTCGTTTCGCTCGGCCTGGCGCTGCTGCTCAACGCGAAAATCAGGGGTCAGGGAATCTTTCGCACCATCATCTTTCTCCCCTCGCTGATCCCCGCCGTCGCGTCGGCAATGCTCTGGCTGTGGATCTTCAATTCAAAACTCGGGCTGCTCAATCACCTGCTCGGCACGATCGGCATCGACGGCCCGCAATGGCTCGGCGCGCGCTGGGCGCTGCCCTCGCTGGCGCTGATGAGTCTGTGGGGCGTTGGGAATACCGTGGTCATCTACCTGGCCGGCTTGCAGGATGTGCCAACGGAGTTGATGGAAGCCGCCGACATCGATGGCGCCGGCCGCTGGCGAAGATTGTGGAGCGTGACGCTGCCGCTGCTGTCACCTGTGATCTTTTTCAATCTCATCATGGCCCTGATCGGCATGGTGCAGATGCTCACCATCCCCTACATCATGACTCAGGGCGGCCCGAACAACGCCACTTATTTCTATACGATGTATCTGTACGACAACGCCTTCCGATACGTCCACATGGGCTACGCCAGCGCCATGGCATGGATTCAACTCGCGATCATTCTGTCGCTCACCGCAATCGCGTTCTGGTCGAGCCGGAAGTGGGTGCACTATGGGTGAAACAGGAGAGGCACGAAGGCGCGGAGGCACGAAGGCACCAAGGGAAAGCAACGCCGGGGAGTTGGGGATTGCAAATTGCAAATTGCAAATTGCAAAATGGGGACGGAGCCGCCAACGCGTAGCGCAGCTCACGTCATGGGATGGCGCGTGCACGTGGCAGACGAACTCACTCCTTCAATTTGCAATTTGCAATTTGCAATATTTGCAATCCGCAATTTGCAACTCTTCCGGCACGCGTTCGGGCGCGCGATCTCCTATCGCACCAACATAACCTATGGCACGCGTGCACGGCACATCCTGGCGAGACAAAGCGCTCATCTATCTAGCTTTGCTTTCCGTCTGCGCCGGATTCATCCTCCCATTCCTCTGGATGGTTTCCACAAGCCTCAAGTCCCTCGCCCAGGTGCGCGAGCCCGGGTTTGTGCCCAGTCCCGTCCTGGTTTCCAACTATCCCCAGGTCTTCCACCACCCCAATCTCGATTTCGTGCTCTATACGCGCAACACATTGCTGATCGCGATGCTGAGCGTCGTCGGCGCAACCTCGTCCAGCGCCGTCGCAGCCTACGGCTTCTCCCGCATCACCTTTCGCGGACGCAATCTGCTCTTCGGGATCATGCTGGCCACGATGATGGTCCCGTTTCCGGTGACGATGGCACCGCTGTTCTGCATGTACCGCTGGATGGACGTTCACACGATCCGCTGGTTCGGCCCCGAAAACCCGCTCCGCATCCTCGGCACCTTCAAGCCGCTCTGGCTCCCCGCCTGGTTCGGATCGGCCTTTGGCATATTCCTGCTCCGGCAGTTCTTCATGACCGTGCCGAAGGAACTCTCCGAAGCCGCCCGCCTCGACGGCTGCGGCGAATTCGGAATTTTCCTGCGCATCCTCCTTCCCCTCGCCCGCCCAGCGCTCGCAGTTGTCGCCCTCTTCAGCTTCATGGCCGCCTGGAACGATTTCCTCGGCCCCCTCGTCTACGTTCAGCGCCCGGAGCAATACACCCTTGCCCTTGGCCTCCTCTCCTTCCAAAGCCAGCACGGCGGCACCGAATGGAACCTCCTCATGGCCGCCTCGGTTCTGGTCTGCCTGCCGATCGTCGTGCTGTTCTTCCTCTCGCAAAGAACGTTCATCGCCGGCATCGCAACGACGGGCGTGAAAGGGTGAGCTAAGGGGAGCCGGGCGGCGCGTATTTTCGCGGCCGGCACAACCCGGATATACTTAACACCATGAGCAAGACCGAAATACTTGCAGAGCTGCCCAAGCTTGCCCCCACCGACCTGGCGGAGATACAAGCAAAGCTGGACGAACTCTTTGGTGAAGCCTGGATTGACAACGGCGAGTTGAGCGACGCCGATACCGCTGCCCTGGACGCTGCTCTGACCGATTATCAACAGAACCCTGACGCCGGAAGTCCGTGGGAGCAGGTCAAAGCCCGCATTCAGGACAAACTCCGTCCATGAGCTACCGGCTCATCATTCGCGCACAGGCCGAAGCGGATATCACTGACGCTGCAATCTGGTACAACGCGCGGCAAACAGGGTTGGGACACAGATTCCTGGCTGAGATCCAGGCTGCGATTCAAGCCGCGGCAGCCAATCCGCGTCAGCATCGACGGCTCCGCCGCCGACCGGAGGTGAGGCGCGTACTCACAAAACACTTCCCCTACCGCATATTTTTTGTTCTCAGACCAGACGCCATTGTTGTGTTCCGCGTTCTTCATACCGCAAGGCACGATCGCCAATGGAAGACCGCGCTCCTGAGGATTGAAGGATCCACACCGTTCACCGCACGGCGAATGGTGGGTACCCGAGCGTTGAGGCTCGTGCATAGTTCCGAAGAAAATCCGAGGCTTGGCGAGAAAACGGTTGGCCAGAAAGACATGTCCAACCAGTGTCCTCCGCGGCTGAAATTGGCGTTTGTTTCCGACCACAAAAGCACCGGCCTATCATCACCTGCGTCTTCAAGAACGGAAACCCACCCTCTTTTACGGTGCAAAATCTCATGGCAGAACTGACCCCGCTCGATCAACTCAAACACGGCGTAACCGACACCCCAGTCGAAGACCTCATTCTCCGGCGGTGGAGTCCGCGGGCATTTGCCGACAAGCAGATCAGCGAATCGGATCTGAAGACGATGTTTACCGCCGCCGGATGGGCGGCGTCGTCGTTTAACGAGCAGCCCTGGCGATTTGTGGTGGGCCGCCAAGGGGATGAGACGTGGACGAAGATTTTCAACGCGCTGATGCAGATGAATCAAATGTGGGCGAAGAGCGCGCCGGTGCTGTTCGCGACCTTCGCCAAAAAAACGTTCAGCCATAACAAGAGCCCCAACAGCGTGGCCCAGCACGATGTCGGGGCGGCGTGTGCGAACCTCGCGTTGCAGGCGACGGCTCTGGGACTGCACGCGCACGGAATGGCGGGCTTTGACAAGCCCGCGCTCCATGCCGCGCTCGCAGTTCCCGACGACTTCGAGCCGGTGGCGTGCTGGGCAGTCGGCTACCTGGGAGATCCGCAGACTTTGCCGGAGCATTTTCAGAAGATGGAAGGCCAGCCTCGCTCGCGCAAGCCGCTGAGTGAGTTTGTGTTCAGCAGTTGGGAAAAACCCGGGCTGTGAGTGACGCCTGGGTGGCGGCGATGCGATCGCTCCGCGACGACGCGAAGCGAATCGCGCGGTCCCCGGCGAAAGCGCGCTCCATCGCTTCTCATTCTGGAAGTCCGGGCGCGCTGTCCGCCGAGGGTTGCCGGGTCCCGCTTCGCGCCGTCGCGGATCGCGGACGGGGAGCGGCGATTCAATCGTCAGTCCCGCTTGGCATCGAATTGAGTTCTCCGACCTGGCACTTCGCTCATGGTAGAGTGCCCCGATGGACGCTTTTTTCAAGAAGCTCGGGGACACCGTCCTGGAGCGATGGAAGCGGGAGAATTTTTCTCTCGCGAAGTTCCCGCGGATCGCCCGTGCGGCGCTGGCGGAGCGGCCGCCCTCAAAGCGGGTGGAGCTTGCGGCGCTGATGCGCGATTTTTTGCTCCGCGAGGAGCATCCCTTTCAGACCGATTCCCCCTTCGGCGAGCCCGAGCTGGTGGTGTACAGCCATCCTCGCTTCTACATCCAACTCCTTTTCTGGCTGGACGGGACGACCGCCATCCATCAGCACGCATTCTCCGGCGCGTTCCATGTCATGCATGGGTCGAGCATTCACGCGCACTACACGTTTGAAAATGCCCGGCCGGTCACCCCCGCGGTGCAGGTCGGCAATCTTCGAATGAAGAAAATCACGATCCTCGAGGCGGGAAGCACAGTGCCGATTGATTCGGGACAGCAGACCATTCATTCGCTGTTCCATCTGGATTCGCCTTCGGTCACCGTCGTGGTCCGCACGCAGCACGATCCGGGAACGGGGGCGCAGTTGAACTATCTGCCGCCGCACATGGCGATTGATCCGCTCCACAGCGACTTGCTGACGATGCGTCGCAAGCAGTTGCTCGATGTGCTCGAGCAAGTCGAAGACTCGGGCTACGCGGATCTGGTGATGGAGATGATCGCCGACCTGGATTTCGAGCGCGGGTTCGCCGTGCTGCAGCATTGCATGGAGTATCTGCAGCGGCTGGATGCCTGGAAGCCGGCGATCAAGGCTTTTGAAAAGAAGCACCGCGTCCTGGCTGAGGGTGTCGCGGCGACTCTCGCCGAAGAGGTCCGGCGCAACGTCATCAAAAGCCTGCGGAGCACGATCACCGAGCCGGAGCATCGGCTCTTCCTCGCGCTGCTCATGAACGCTCCGACGCGCCGCGATCTGATGGCGCTGGTGGCGCAGCGGTTTCCGCGCAAGGCGCCGCTCGACGTGGTCCTGCGCTGGGTGGAGGAGCTGATGGAAGTGTCCGACCAAGGCGTGACGATCCTCGACGCGGTGTTTCCAGAAACAGTCGAAGTGGAGTTTGAGGACCAGCCGAAGCTGTTTCTCTCGGCATTCCGCTACGGCATTCAGCGAGAGAAAAAGCTTCCGTCCGCCATGCGCGATCTCTCACCGGCTGATGTAATGGAGCTGCGGGCCGCCTTTGCGGAATCGGTGCTGAGCATTTTGATGGTGTGAATGGATAGTCACTTCGGTTTCACCGCAGAACGCCCGGTTATGAGATCAACGGACGACCGGTTCAGACGCTGGCTCGTCTAACGGACCGGACGAGTGCGATGTCCGTTGCCGCGTCATTCCGCCGCGACCGTCACGTTCGTGATCTTTCCTTTGAACACATTAGCCGGATCGTAGTCGCCGATGGCGGTTTCGTTAGCTGTGCCCACCGAAAACCTGCCTTTGGGCTGCTGGGGAATCGGGCCGCCGGCGTTGCCCTCGGCCACTGGTTCTTCGTCGACCAAAAGAGCCATCGCCCCATCTTTATGGAGAGTTGCCCGCACGGTGAAATGGCCGCCACCCAATGGTTCCTTTGCAATGATCGTCGTCAGCTTTTTCTTCTCCCGGACGGCGAAGGCCAGCTTCCCGCCCGTCACATACACGGCATAACCCTCCGCGGCGCTCCTTGCGCAACGATGACACCGTCGGCTCCGTTCGCGTCAATCTCGGCCGATATCTCCAGCGCCTTCTCAGCGATCAGGGGAGCCTCGGTGTTCAACAGGGTATCACCCGTCTTCCACGGTCCGGCTGGACGCTTCCCTTCCGAAGCCTTGGCGGTGGCGTTCATTCCGCGGCCGACCTTTCGTCCTTCCTTGTCGGTCTTGCCGGCGGCGGGATTCAGCTCCGCCAGAGCCGTCGTGAGGCGCTGACGAGCGGCTTTGCTTTGGTCGGTGTCGGCTTGGGGCGCGAGGGGCTTTTCGACGAAGGGAGCGTCACTCATGTCAAACAGCTCGCCCGACTGGTTCATCTTGTATCCCGGCTCGCGCAGGTACCATTTCTCGCCGAGTTGCACGTATGCCCATTTGCGGGGCGTGCCCGGCTCGCCGCGAAGCTGCGGAGCGAGGCTCTGGCCGTCGGGCTTCACCGTATCGGAAAGCTTGGCGCCGGTGAGCTCGGAGAAAGTGACATACGGATCGGCAAAGCTCACGATGTCATCGAGGACCTTGCCGGCCGGCGTCACGCCCGGCCAGCTCGCGATGAACGGGACGCGAGCGCCGCCTTCAAGCATGCTCCCCTTCCATCCATTGATCATTCGACCGTGGACGGAACTGGGGTACCCCGTGGCGGTCCCGTTGTCTCCGGCAAAAAGGATCAGCGTGTTGTTCCGAATTCCATCCTTCTCCAGCTCGTCAATCAATGCTCCCACCTGCTTGTCCATGTATTTGATATTTTCGTCGTACAGTTCGCTGACGTTGGTCGTGCCGGGCGACGAATCAGGCGTGCGCACCGTCGGCTTGTGCACCAGGTGCATCGCGTAATAAAAAAAGAACGGCTTGTCTTTATGCCGGCGGATGAAGTCAAACGTGAACTCCTGAATGACATCGGGACCATAAGCGCCTCTCGGCAGATCCAGTTCCTGTCCGTTTTTGTTGTAGTGGGTTTCCCAGTACCAACCGCTGGCAGTGTTGTCGGTGAGAAATTCGTCGAACCCCCAATTCCCCGGCAGTTCGCCGATCTGCCTCCATTTACCGGCCTGCCCCGTGGCATAGCCGGCATCCTTCATCAGCTTTGCCATCGGGTATTCGTTGGCGGATTTGGCGCCTGGCCCTCCGCCGCGCCACGACTGATTGGTTAAGCCGCCGGTGTGAAACGCATACCGGCCCGTCATCAACAGGCAGCGCGACGGTCCGCAAAGCGGCGCAGCGTAACAGGTCTGGAACCGCGTGCCCGAAGCCGCCAGCGCATCGATATGCGGAGTCTGGTGCTTGTCGGCCCCGTAGCAACTGACGCCGTCGATGCCCAGATCGTCCGCGAGGACAAAAATAATGTTTGGCTTAGCCACCTCCGCTGCGCGGACAGTGCCGCACATCGCGCCCATCAACGTCACCACCAATGCAATCGCGATCTTCATCATCGCCCTCCGGCGTTATTCTCTTGCCCAAAGACTTGTACCTCAGAGATGCTTGCCCAGCATCCCTGTTCAAACCCCGTTACTGTGATCCTCACAAACCTGATCCCCCTCGCCTTCTCGAACTTCAACTCCTGCACGCGCGTCCTCGCGGCGGTTTGCGTCTGATCGCTCAGCATAGTCCAGGCCTTGCGATCAGACGACCCTTCCACTTTATATAGGTATCGCTTGCCATCGTAGGGCCAGGTGATTTGGCAGCCAGTCAGGTCCGTGGGCTTTCCGAAGTCCACTTGCCACCACTCCGCGCCATTCTCCGGTTCGTCATCGGCGCACCAGCGCGAGTCGTCATCGCCGTCGTTTGCCTTGGCGGCGCTCTGATCATCGTTTTCAATTGACGATGCCGACGCCGGCCTGTTCAAGGCGAGGTTCTGTCGCCGCGGCGTGTTCTCGGCCATGCTGCTGCCCGCAAGGAGCAATATCGCAACCGCCGCCAAGCACCCGCACCGAACCACCCGTCGTCGCTGAGTTGATGTCATGAACGGCATATTGACCATCCCCACGCAGTTGAGACAGAGCCTAACAAACGCAGCAATGCCGGGATTATTGTGAAATAAAAGATGTTCACTCGCGACTCGCATCATGGAATACATGATCGGGCGTGCCCGATTTCCAGCGAGCGTGTAACCAGCTTTGTCGCAACTCCTTCCCCCCCTGGTACTCCGGCGGAGGGCTGGGGTGGGGGCTGCTCGGGATCGCCCGGACCGGTCGCCGAAGCGATCCCCAATTCGCTCGTCGACTCGCGCGGATAAACTTCTCGGCTGAACGCGCCCGTTTCGAGCAACCGTACGGTTTTGATGAGGAATTGCACGGAACCTTCTGAGTGGCGTCCGGAGAGCACCGTCGCCTCCGCGCCAGCGTCGTCGCGGCCCGCGGATGCCCAGAGCTTCCCCGAATTCTCCGGAGACTTCAATGCGGCACATTCCTCCGTTGAAAGCACGTCACGCCGCCGTCGTCGGCGTAACCCTGATCGCAGGATTAGGGGCCGCGCTGTTTGCAGTAGGGGGCCACAATCGCGCCGGCTCCAGAGCAGCGTCGCCCAGCGCCGGCACCAACGCGGCAGTTTCATCCACTCCGCTGTGCTGCAGGCTGCCGAGCCGATTTCCACCGTCGACGCTTCCCAGCGTCAGCTCCGTATCCGATGCACCATCGCCAAATCGAATGCAGGCAGATCGGGTCTGGATTCCCGGCGGCGAGTTCACCATGGGCAGCGATGCCGAAGATGCCGAGCCGCAGGAAAGGCCGGCGCATCGGGTTCGCGTCAGCGGATTCTGGATGGATCGCACCGACGTGACCAACGCCCAATTCCGCAGGTTTGTGGAAGCGACCGGCTACATCACCTCGGCCGAGCGTTCCCCGGACTGGCAGGAGATGAAAAAGCAGCTTCCACCGGGAACGGCAAAGCCGCCTGACGATCAGTTGGTGGCGGCATCACTCGTGTTCGTCGCGCCGGATCATCCCGTTCCGCTGGATGACGTATCGGCATGGTGGCGCTGGACGCCTGGCGCGGATTGGCGTCATCCACAAGGCCCGGGAAGCTCAATCCAAGCCAAGGATGATTACCCCGTCGTGCAAGTTAGTTGGGATGACGCGAGCCACTACGCGAGATGGGCCGGCGCAGGCTCCCGACCGAAGCCCAATGGGAATTCGCCGCGCGCGGCGGCCTGGAAGGCAAGCGATATTTCTGGGGCGATGATGATCCGATGACCCCGCGCCCGCGATGCAACATCTGGCACGGAATCTTCCCGTATCGGAGCGACAAAACCGGCGGAGATCCCGGCCCCTCCCCCGTAAAATCCTTCCCGCCAAACGGCTTCGGGTTATACGACATGGCCGGCAACGTTTGGCAGTGGTGCGCGGATTGGTATGACGTCTCGGCCTACCGCACGGGGGAAAAAGCGTCCGGCGCAAAGGCGGTGATCGATCCCCAGGGCCCAGACAAGAGCTTCGATCCGGGCGAACCATATACCCCCAAACGAGTCACGCGCGGCGGGTCCTTTCTCTGCAGCGCATCAGTACTGCGCCAGCTACCGCGTCAGCGCCCGTCGGGGGACCAGTCCCGATACGAGCCTGTCGCACACCGGGTTCCGTTGTGTTGTTTCGGGGCCGGCGCCGACGTCGGCGGGACAGGCGCGGCAGTGAATAAACCCGCGGGACACATTGAGGATCGTTACGCGGGAAGGAGAGTCAGATGCCGATTGACTTGGTCGATTACGAGATCATTTGTTCGCCGCTTTCCGCGAACTCGACTGTTTTAGACGCCCGCCAGATTTGCGCCATTCACACACCTCCGCGCCTCCAAGGTCGAAGCGCGGTGATCCGCCAAGGGTGGCGGGATCCGCTTCGCGTCGTCGCGGACCGAAAAATCGCTCAACCCACGGACACGGGAGGGCTGAATAACGCGAATCCTCAATACCAAACCCCGAAATAATATGCTCGCCCACGTCGTTTATAGATCGATGAAATCCAAGATCTATCTTCTAGCTCTGCTGACATGGCTCGGCTGCGCCGCGTCCCTTCACGCTGCGGACAATCATCGCGAGTGGGATGTTGCCGGCGCGAAGCGAACCGGCATTGTTTGCATTCCCGATGCGAGCGCTCAGCAACCCGCCGCGGGTTGGCCGTTGGTCTTTGTCTTTCACGGCCACGGCGGGAGTGCCCAAAACATCCGACGGCAATTTCAGATTGATACGCTGTGGCCGGATGCGGTGGTGGTCTACCTGCAGGGCTTGCCGACGGTCGGGCAGTTGACCGACCCGCAGGGCCGTCTTGCCGGCTGGGATTCAACGGATGAGCCGGGGAGGAACAGGGACATTGCGTTCTATGATGTGGTCCTGAAGGATCTGACCGATCACCAGCACATCGACGCCAGGCGGGTCTTCAGCACCGGGCATTCCAATGGCGGCGGCTTCTCGTTCACGCTCTGGGCGTATCGCGGCGATACGCTCGCGGCCGTCGCGGCATCCAGCAGCCTGGCGGTGCCGAAAACCTGGCCGCTGCTGAAGCCAAAGCCCGCGCTGATGTCCAGCGGCCGCAACGATCCGCTCGTGAAGTTCGACTGGCAGAGCCAGATGATCGAGAAGCTCAAATCGCTGAACCACGTGGCCGCCGAAGGCAAACCTTGGGGTCGCGACGGCACATGGTACCCGTCCGATGCCGCAACGCCGCTGGCCACAATCATCACCGATGGCGGGCATGCTCCGCCGAAAGACATCGGCCAGCGCGTGGTCGAGTTCTTCAAGACCGTCTCTCCGGGGGACGGCAAATAGGAGCCTTCCGAATCGCTTGCCCACTCGTAGCCGCCAGATTATTGAACGATTTCGACAAGCTTGCTCCCGGGGAGCAACTGCTGGTTCGGGAACGCGTCATCTCTCTGACCGAGGAGGAAGTGAAACGGGGACGCAACTAGGGAGGAAGTGAAACGGGGACGCAACTAGTTGTTGACGAGCGGGACTGGAGGAAGTGAAACGGGGACGCAACTAGGGAAGTGAAACGGGGACGCAACTAGTTGTTGACGAGCGGCGTTTTAAAGTTACCTTCGTTTGCATGCCCCGTCCTCCTCGCGTCGCTCCCAGCGGCCTCGTCGCTCAATCGCGCGGTGGGACGGATGGTGATGCTCCGCCGGGAGAGCGACTTCGAGGCGTTCGAGCGGATCGTGCAGGAAGCTCATGAACGGCATCCGATCCGTATCCTCTCCTATTGCCTGATGTCCAACCATTGGCATTTTGTCGTCTGGCCGGAGCGGGACGGGGAAGTGACGGCGTCTTCCGCTGGCTGACCCATACCCATGCGATGCGCTGGCGTGTGTCCCATCACACCGTCGGCTACGGGCATCTCTACCAGGGCCGGTTCAAGAGCTTTCCGGTGGCACGGGACGGGCATCTGCTGAGCGTCTGCCGATATGTGGAACGCAACGCCCTGGCGGCCAATCTGGTGGAGCGGGCGGAGCAGTGGCGATGGTCGAGCCTGTGGGTCCGGCAACACGGGACCAAGCAGCAGAAATCGATTCTGTCTCCCTGGCCGGTCGAGCCGTGGACGGGACTGGATTGAACTGGTAAACCGGCCCCCGACCGACGCCGAGCGGGAGGCGGTCGCAACCAGCGAGCGGCGTGGCCGGCCGCTGGGGAACGCCGGTTGGACGGCCAAGATGGCCCATGAGCTGGGTCTGGGCCATACCGTCCGCCGCGAAGGCCGCCCGGAGAAGGTTCAGAAAGGCGCGAAAATGTGATCGCTACCGCTAATTAACTAGCTGCGTCCCCGTTTCACTTCCCGCTAATTAACTAGCTGCGTCCCCGTTTCACTTCCGTCCCCGTTTCACTTCCCCGAATCATAAGACTGGAACGCGCGAAGAGTGGCTGTCAGCTCGGCTTGATTTGCTCAAGGCGGAGAAGGAGCTGACGCGGCGTGGAGACGAAGTAGCGCAGCGGCGGCAAGAGTTGCCGTGGGTTCCGATAGAGAAGGAATACAGATTCGACACGGAGGAAGGAAAAGCATCGCTGGCTGATCTCTTCAGAGGGCGCTCTCAACTGCTCGTCTACCACTTCATGTTCGGACCGGAATACTCGAAGGGTTGCCCGTCGTGCTCATCCATCGCGGACGGCTTCAACGGCATTACCGCCCACCTGGCAAATCATGACGTCACGCTCTGGGCCGTGTCACGGGGCCCTTTGGCAAAGCTGCAAGACTACAAGCGCGAAAAAAGTTGGACCTTTCCCTGGGCGTCGTCGTTCGGCAGCGACTTTAATTTCGATTTCCACGTCTCCTTCACGGCTGAGCAAGTGCGCGATGGCGCCAACTACAACTTCCGCCGCGACGACCCCGTGATGAATATTGCGAGGTCCGAAGCGACGCGCTCCGCTCCTGCCAATAACGCAGCCACAACCGGAACGGATGTGGGTACTTATTCGCGCGAGCGGGAGGGCATGAGCGCTTTCGCGCTTGAGGACGGCGTCGTCTACCACACATATTCCACCTATGCGCGAGGAGTAGACGCCATCTGGGGCAAGTATCCCTGGCTCGACCGCGCGCCCAAGGGACGCAGCAAAGGGTCTCAACCATAGGAACCGGACATGAAGACGCCAAGAAACATTGAAGTTCTATTTGTCGCCGGTTTTGGGCCCATTATTCGCGACCCGGTAGCAAGCCGAAAGTTCTATTCGCAAACACTGGGCCTGCGCTTTAAAGAAGATGCCACCGGTTACCTGCATACGGGCGAGCTCGATGGTGTGAAGCATTTTGCATTGTGGCCATTGGCGCAAGCAGCGGACTCCTGCTTTGGCTCGAAGGATTGGCCCGGCAATTTTCCCGTCCCCCAGGCATGGGTTGAATTTGACGTTGCTGATGTGGAAAAGGCCACCGCGGAACTTAAGTCGCAAGGCTACAAGGTGCTGGTTGCGACGCGAACCGAGCCTTGGGGGCAAATCGTCACGCGGCTATTGGGACCCGAAGGGCTACTTGTCGGGATAACCCATACGCCTGCGTTGAGGAGAACGTAAGTCTCAATTGAAGCTCCAAGTTTTACGGTTTTCGCTGCGTTCCCATGGCTCGAAGGCTGCGGTCCTCGGTCGGCGGTCCGGTCTTTCATCTGCTCAATCGCGGCAACTGTCGGATGGATTCGAGCACCGAATCAGCGGCAACGCTCATCTGTTGTCGTAACGCAAGCGAGTTTTCGGTATTTACGCACCACTCGAATACGTAAAATTCTGTAAAGTTGTGTCAAGCGAACCGCTGATTCCGAGCGGCAAACAAGGGTTGACCGCCCGGCGGTCATTCGCGTTGTCCCGGATTGTAAAGCGGCTGTTTGCCCCGTAGCAGCCCCGTGGTTCAAAGTCGCGCGGCATTGCTTGGGTTCCTCGGGCCGGGCTCTTCGTTGTCGAGACTTTCTCTCATTTGATCCCGAGCCGGTTCTATCTGGACCAGGACCAGCGGCAGGTCATCCGGGCCAAGGCCATGGAAAACATCGGTGGTGATCTGGCGGAAGATTACCATTACGAAAAACGGGGCAGTGACTCTACCAAGATTCAGATTCGATGAACCTCGCCCGCCGCGCGTTGCCGTTCCCCGTGGCATGAACTATCCAATGGCACATGCGGATTTTATTGATTCGACACGGCATCGCGGAGGACCGGGACGAATTTGCGGCAACGGGGAAGGATGACAATCTGCGGCCGTTGACGAAATCGGGAAGGAAAAAGATGCGACAGGCGAGCAAAGGCTTGCGCGTGCTGGAGCCGCAGATCACGGTGCTGGCAACGAGCCCGCTTCGACGAGCAGTGCAGAGCGGGCGAATCGTCGCGCGCGATTATGCTTCGATCGAGCCGGTGCAGCTCCCGCAGCTCCTGCCGCGCAAGCCACTGGCGGGACTGCTGACATGGCTGCAGAGCCAGAAGCCGGACAGCGTTATCGCCCTCATCGGGCATGAGCCGCATTTAAGCACATTTGCAGCGTGGCTGATGACGGGATTACAGGAATCGTTTATCGACATCAAAAAAGGGGGAGCAGCGCTGGTGGAACTGGCCGATGAGGTGAAGCCCGGACACGGGCGACTGCTCTGGTCGCTCAAGGCGTCACATTTGCGAGTGGTTGGAAAGTAGAGGAGCGAGTCAGCGAACGCGGACAACCGGTTGTTTCGTGTAGCCGCCGAGCTCGCGGTTTTCTCTTGGACATGAAACGGCGAGCAAGCTCGGCGGCTACACAAAGCCCGGGGAAGATCAGATCGAGGCGGAGGTCTCATGCGACGAACCACTATCGGGCTGCTTTTTCTGAGCTGTACATTTCTAACCCGGTGCGGCGTGGCTGCGGAGCCGACGACGCGACCCGTTGCGGCAATCACACACGCGGTTGTCATCAGTATTGACGGTTTGCGCCCGGATGTTCTGCTGCGATCCAATACGCCGGTGATCCATCGCATGATGGATGAGGGGAGCTATACCTTTTGGGCCCGGACGATCCCCGAGTCGATTACGCTCCCGTCGCACACGAGCATGCTCACTGGAGTGACCGCGCAGCGGCACGGCGTCACGTGGAATGACCCGCTTCCGGCGGGAGTGCCGCAGAAATATCCGAATGTGCCGACAATCTTCGAACTGATGAAGCAGGGGGGCTTCACGACGGGGATGGCCGCCGGGAAGTCGAAGTTCCGCGCGCTGGCAAAGCCGGGATCGATCGACTGGATGTTTATCCCGGAAGCGACGACAATAACCGATGATGTAGTGGCAGAGCACGCCGAGCAGATCATTCACGAGCATCATCCGGACTTTCTGTTCGTCCATCTGCCCAACGTCGATAACGTGGGTCATGCCGTCGGCTGGGGCACGCGCCAGCAGCGCGCGGCTGTTGCACTGGCGGATGCCGCGGTCGGGCGTGTGCTCGCCGCAATCGACAAGGAAGGTCTCACCGGCTCGACGCTTGTGATTCTGTCGGCCGATCATGGCGGCGCAGGGCGGGCGCATGGGCCGGATGATCCGCGGTCGCGGCATATCCCGTGGATCGCGATGGGGCCAGGCATTTTTCACGACCTGGATCTGACGATCGATCCGCATCTGGTGGTGAATACCGAGGACACGTTCGCGACGGTCTGCTACCTGATGGGAATTGCGGTCGATCCCGCGATTGATGGAAAGCCGGTCATGGAAATCGTTCAGCGCGACGAACTGCTGCATTCGACAAACTAAAAGAAGAGCGACGGGATGGCTAAATCGAGACGCAACTTCGGGGGCCGGCAGGAAGCGGACGTGGTGGAGCGCTCCACCGCTTCGCTCAGCGAGATCGTCGCCAGCGGGAACGGCGCGGTCGCCGCAAGCGTGTCTGTCACTGGAGCAGGTGCAGCGGCGGCAGGGCCCTCCGAGTTTCTCAGCCGAGATCTGACCTGGCTGGAATTCAATCGCCGGGTGCTGCACGAGGCGTTGGACGATCGCACGCCCTTGCTGGAGCGCGTGCGGTTTCTGGGGATCTTCACCTCGAATCTCGACGAATATTTCATGAAGCGCGTCGGCGGTCTCAAGCGGCAGATTGCCGCGGGCGTCGTGGCGCAGTCGCTGGACGGGATGACCCCGGCCCACACACTGGCGTCGATTCGCGCGGCGGTGGTGCCGATGCTCGCGCAGCAGGCCGCGTGCTACAAGAATGTCCTGCGGCCGGCGTTGGCGGAAAATGGGATTCATCTGCTCGAATGGTCCGACCTGAGCGAGACCGATCGCGAAAGCGCCACACGCTATTTCCGCGCAACGGTTTTTCCGGTGCTCACGCCATTGGCGGTCGATCCGGGCATTCCATTTCCGTTCATCTCCAACCTTTCAACTTCATTGGCGGTCGTCCTGCACCATCCCGACAAACACGAGAACCTGTTCGCGCGCGTGAAAGTGCCGGAAGTGCTGCCGAAATGGGTCGGCCTGCACAATGTCGCCGGCAGCGGGCCGATGCGGTTCGTCAGTTTGAACACGCTGATCCGCCAAAATCTGCAGGACCTGTTTCCGGACATGGCGGTGGTGGACGTGATGCCGTTTCGGGTCACGCGCAATGCCGATCTCGAGCGTGACGAGGAAGAGGCGGAAGATCTGCTGGAGCTGATGGAAGAGGAGATCCGCCAGCGTCGCTTCGCGCGGATGGTTCGGCTGGAATACGGGCCCAACACCAACCAATGGGTGCTGGAATTTCTGATGCGCGAGCTGCAATTGGTGCCCGAGGATTTGTACGAGATGTCCGGCGAGCTGGATTACGACGATCTGCGAAGCATCGCCGACCTGAACATTCCGCGCCTGCGGTTTGAGCCTTGGAGCGCGATGGTCCCGGCGCCTTTCGCCGATGAGGACGCGGATATCTTCAACGTCATCCACAATGGCGACGTGCTGGTGCATCTTCCGTATGAGAGCTTCACGGGCAGCGTCGAGCGATTCGTCCGCGCCGCCGCCGCCGATCCCAACGTGCTGGCGATCAAGATGACGCTCTATCGAACGGGCGACAGAAGCTCGTTCATTCAGACGCTCATCGGCGCTGCCGAGGCGGGCAAGCAGGTGGTCTGCCTCGTCGAGCTCAAGGCCCGCTTTGACGAGGAGCGCAACATCCACCTGGCCAGCGCCCTGGAAAAGGCGGGGGTGCATGTTGTTTATGGCATCGTCGGGCTCAAGACACACACGAAGACCACGCTCGTGGTGCGTCAGGATTTGGACGGGATCCGCTCCTACGTGCACATCGGCACCGGCAACTATCACTCCGGCACCGCCAAGCTCTACACCGATCTCGGTTTGTTCACCTGCGATCCGGGCATCACGCACGATGTGATCGAATTGTTTCATTACCTCACGGGCAGATCGCTCAAGCGCGACTATCGCAAGCTGCTTGTCGCGCCGGTCAACATGCAGGCAAGGTTTCTGGAGCTGATCGATCGCGAGGCGGCCAATGCGAAAGCCGGCAAACCCGCGCGGATCGTCGCGAAGATGAACGCCCTGGAAGACCGCAAGGTTTGCCGGTGCTCTACCACGCTTCGCAGGCCGGCGTGAAGATCGACTTGATCGTCCGCGGATTCTGCGTCCTGCGGCCTGGCGTCAACGGGCTGAGTGAAAATATTTCGGTGATTTCAATTATCGGCCGATTCCTCGAGCACTCTCGGATCTTTTACTTCCGCAACGGCGCGGCCGACGAGTTGGATGGAGAGTTCATCATCGGCTCGGCCGACTGGATGTACCGCAATCTGCTGGCCCGCGTGGAGGCCGCCGCCCCCATCGAGAAGCGTCACCTGCGCGAGAGATTGTGGGAGATTCTGAACATCATGCTGCGCGACCGCCGTCAGGCGTGGGAGATGCGCAGCGACGGATCCTACGAGCAGCGCAAGCCCGAGCCAGGTGACATCGGAACTCAGCAGACGCTGATGAACATGGCCCGCCTGCACGGATTTTCCAAGAGCGATCCGACGACAGTGCCGTGAACGGCACACGCTGCCTGATCAAATCGAAGATCCGCGGTGGTGGACCAGAATGACCGGTGGTCGAACCGCGGGTCTGATAACCGTGTCGGAAATAACTGCGCTTGTCGCGCGTTTCGACGGTGCTACCTTCCGCGGGAAATCTTGGTTAGGATGCCCGAATGCTAACCCGAACTGCGCTTCTTTCGTTGCTTGGGCTTGTCGTGGGCTGCGCCAGCCAGTCTCGTACCTATGACATCGCCGTTCACAACAACTCGACCAAGCCGCTGACGCTTGTTCTGGCGAGGGACGGAACCTCGAAGGATCCCCTCTGGGCGACGCCCGAGGATGTGATTCAGGCTGGGACGGCCAGCGACGGTCAATGGGGTTTCGGCGTCGTTCCGGCCGGAAAGACCGCGTCGAACCCGAAAGTCACCGGCGACTTCGACAAATCCGCCAATGCGTATCTGCGCATCTACAGCGGCGATTTAAACCTGGGCGAAGCCTTGAAAATCGGCCCCGGCTCACCGGATCGTATCGACGTCACGCTCAAGCCGGGGAAGAACGATTTCGTCGTGGTCGATCATGGCGCCGGAATCGAACTCAGCGGCGCCGAGGCCATGGCAGAGCCGTCCACGGAACCATCGACCGGACCGACGACCGAGCCGGCAACCGCACCGGCCGCTTCGCCCACGACTGACGCCGCGCCCGCTCCGGCGACAACGCCGCCCACAGAGCCCGCGAAGTAAGCAAGCGGTCATGTAGTTTCAGGCGATTGACGTGAAGATTCTCATCACGGCAGGACCGACGCGCGAGCCGATCGATCCCGTTCGCTACATCGGGAACCGCAGCAGCGGGAAGATGGGTGACGCGCTTTGTCGCGCCGCCCTTTCGGCGGGTCATGAGGTTACGGCGATTCTCGGGCCGATTCAGATCGCGATGCCATCGGCAATCCGGCGAGTTGATGTCGAAACCGCCGAACAGATGCAGGCTGCCGTCCTTCTGGAATTTCCCCGCCACGATCTTCTCATCATGGCCGCCGCCGTGGCGGACTTCCGACCGGCGAAACTTACCGGCGACAAGCTTGCCCGCGAGGGAAGGCTCACGATCGAGTGCGAGGCCACGCCGGACATTCTCGAAGCCGTCGGCCGGATCAAAGCGCCCCATCAACGTACCGTCGGCTTCAGCCTCGAATCGCCCGGCAACCTCGCCCGATCGAGGGACAAGCTTCTCCGCAAGAATCTCGATCTGATCGTCTACAACCCCATCGAGACGCTAAACAGCACCACGATTGAGTCGGTTCTGCTATGGCGGTCTGGCAAGGAGGAGGCATTGGAATCAAGATCGAAAGCCGATTTTGCGGGGACGCTGATCGCGCAAGTGGCGGCACTTTTTTTTTAACCAACCTGCTGCAAAAGTTGCAGATCTGACGGGTGCAGCAAAGAACTCGCGCTCGGATTGACGACGCTCGGAAACCCACGGCCGAACGCCTCGGAAACATTTCGTATCAAGGAGGGTCCGCATCAGGATCGGTCGTCGTAACTCGCATCACGACTGTCGTCGGCGACGTAGCCGGGCGGCAAGTGCGCCGTTGACCAAGACACCATTCCCGCCACGAAGGCCTCCCACGCGTCGCGTTGAGAGGTCGATTTCGGCGCCTCGAATGACTCGGCCGGAAGTGTGTGCGACAGGTATGCGCCAAGAGTCTCGCCATTCGCCAATGCACGCTGCGAGACCCGACGCAGGATTTCCGCAGCTTGGAGGTCCACGCTGATTGTCGTTGCAGATTGCGGCATCAACTGAGTTTAGCCCAAGAAGTCGCGCCTCGGCGATGGGGTATCGTTCAAAGCGGTTCGCCAAAATTCTCTTCATTGCGGTCCATCAGCCCCTCATCTTTTCCTCGCATCCTCGCATCACCACGGCAGCCCACGCTTAACGGCGAACAAGATAATCGCTATAATAACGTGCTATGTCCGGCGTGAGTTTTCCAGTAACGCGGCCAGCAGGGCGGGCATTGCTCGTTGGAAGCCCGGCTTCGCGCGTCGAGGCGGGGGGGATGCTGGAACGGCTCGGCTTTGCCAGCACCGAGGCAGATGATCCGTATGCCGCGATGATGGAATTGTGCCGCCATCCGCTGATTTACCGGGCGCTGATCCTGAGTCTTGGGAGCTTGTACCGTGAAGAACTCCCATTGATCGCGGTCGTGAAACGGCGGTTTCCCCATATCGATATTTGGCTCACCCAGACCGACGGGCGCGCCGCCGCGCTGGCAGACGGCATGCGGCTCGGGGCCGATGGGTTGCTGGGGGAGGACGGGCTGCATCGGATTGCGGTTCCAGGCGCCGCCTCGACCGAGAGCGCTGCGTCGGCCCGAGGAGATGAGCCGCTCGTGGCCGGGGAAGCGGCGCATGCGGAAGCGATGGCCGAGTCTACCGCGGCATCGTTGGAATTCGAACGCTCGCTCACCGAGCCGGTGTTGACCGCCGACGAATTACGGGCGCTCTTGCAGGAGCAAACCTTCAGTCCGCCGGGCGAAGAAGGATAAGCCGACGATGGTCCGACCGCTTCAACATCGTGTCCTTCTGATCGGCGACCCCCGGCGGGAAGTCTACGGCGCTTTGGCCCAGGCGCTTCCGGCGGCGCAGGTCACCAGCGTCGGCAGCGTGTTCGAAGGTATTGCGGAGTTGGCCGGCGGCGCGTACACGGCAGTGGTCGCCGCGGCGGAGCCGATCGAGCGTCGGCCTGAAGCGGCGGTCCGCACGCTCCGCGAACTCGCCGGCGACAGCCGCCTGATTCTGTTCGGGCATCCGACGCTCGAACTGCTCTCGCGAAAAATGCTGAGCTTCGGGGCGGACGACTACGTGGTCACGCCGGTTGGCGCCGTCGAGTTGCAGCAGGTTTTCGGCTCTGCTCCCTTGAGGATTGCCGCCGGCGATCATCACCCGCAGGAGCTGGCAGCGGAGGAAGTCGATGCGCTCGCGTCGTCGACTGCGGCCGCTGACGCGCTCGAGCGGCTCAACAACGCCGATCTCCTGCTCGACGCGATCATCCAGCATCCGCACGATTCGCCCGCCGCCGCCGTCTCCGCGATGAACGCCAGGCTGCCGGAGCGACTGGCCCGCCTCTTCTTTGCCCGTCCCGGCGAAGCGCATCCTCAGATCGACGAGGGCCGCGTTCTGCTCTCTCACGGCTTGCGTCATCAGCACGAGGAGGCTGGCGCTTTGCATCTGCTGATTCCCGCGGATCAGGACGAATCCGCCGCCCGTCATGCATTGGCCCAACTTGCGCATCTGCTGATGAAGCTCACGAGCCTGCAGGAGCGTCACAATCTGTTGCAGCGGCTCGCCATTACCGACGAGCTCACTGGCCTCTACAATGCCCGCTATTTCCGGCATTTTCTCTCGCGGATCATCGAGCGCGGAAGGGTTATGCGCTTCCCCGTGACGCTGCTGCTGTTCGATATCGATGATTTCAAGAAGTACAACGATCAATTTGGTCATGGCGTCGGGGATGAGATTCTCAAGCAGACCGCCGGCCTGATGAAGCGTTGCTGCCGCGATCACGACCTGGTGGCCCGCATCGGCGGCGACGAGTTTGCCGTGGTCTTCTGGGACAAAGAAGGTCCCCGCCAGCCGCGCGAGCCGAAGCTCAACGGCCCGTCGCGCGCTCCGCAGACTCCGATCGAGATTTTCAAGCGGTTTCGCCGGCTCATCAACGGAGTTGACTTCGTCAACCTGGGCGCTGCCGGCCGCGGAACCCTGGGCATCAGCGCCGGAATGGCCGTCTATCCGTATGACGCATCGGACGCCGGCACGCTGATTAAAGCGGCCGATGGCGTCCTCATGTTCGGCGCCAAGCAAGCCGGCAAGAACTCGATCTACCTGGTCGGCGGCGAATCCGAACTCGAGTAGAAATGACGCGTCACTCCGCGAGCCGTTTCAGCGCGCCGCCGTGTTTTTTGTTCACTGCCGCGAGGGTCGCACGGACCGTGTCCCGTCTTTTGGCATCCCTTACTGGCGTGACGATGAGCCGCCGGCCGTCATCGGTGGAAATCTCCACTGGATTGGCAGGATCGATGTTGACCAGTTCCAGGATGGCGCGGTCGAGAACCAGCGCCAGAATCAGAATCACACCGCGGCGGCTATTGGCTGCAGCAACGTGCCAAATCCAGGAAGTATTCCGGGTAGGTTTTATTCACGCATTCGGCGTTTTGAATTGTGATTCCCGGGATGCGGGTGCCGGCTATGGCGAAGGCCATGGCCATGCGGTGATCGTCGTACGTTCCGATCGATGCGGGCGTGACGACTCGCGGAGGGGTGATGATCAGATCATCGTCCTCAATGCGCACCATCGCTCCGAGCTTTGTAAGTTCGGCTGCGAGTGCCGCGATGCGATCGGTTTCCTTGACGCGCAGTGTATGAAGCCCGCGGAGGGTCGTCGTTCCCTCCGCGAACAGCGCAACGACCGCGAGCGTCTGGGCGGTGTCGGGCATCGCGGCCAGATCGATGTCGATTCCTTTCAGTTGGGCGGGGCCGGTCAGCTCAATGGAATCGCTGGTGATCCGCACCTCCGCTCCCATTTTCCCGAGCACGTTGGCGAATCCGACATCTCCCTGGAGGCTGTGTTTGCCGAGACCGGGAATCGTCACCTTTGCGCCGGGATGGACGGCCGCGATGCCCAGAAAGTAGGTGGCGTTGCTCGCGTCAGGCTCGATGGCGTAGCTCGTTGCCGCGTAGTTGCCGCGGGGAATGATGATTTGCCTGGGATCGCCGGTGTCGCGGTCGCGGACCAGTTCGGGAGTATGGCCGAATTCATCCATGAGCCGCATGGTCATCGCGACGTACGGCCAGCTCGTCTGCGGGCCCAGGAGATCGATGCGCACCTCATGCCGTGCGTAGGGGGCGACTTGCAGGACGGCGGAGAGATATTGCGACGACCGCGCGGTGTGAAAGCGCGCCAGTCCGCCCGGCAGCGAGTCAGCGGCGACTGCGATCGGAGGGAATCCGGTCGCCCCGGCGTAGTTGATGCGCGTCCCAAGACTGCGGAGCAGATCGACGAGTTCACCGATGGGGCGTTCGCGCATGCGGGGGATTCCGTCGAGCGTGAAACTGCCGCGCCCCAATGAGCAGAGCGCGGCAAGGAAGCGAATGGTCGTTCCGCTGTTTCCACAAAACAGTTGCGCGGATGATTCGGGAATCTCGCCGCGACGCCCGACGATCTTTACCCGGCGAGCTTCACGGTCGATGGCGGGAGCGAAGCCGAGGATCTGGAGACATTCGAGCATCACCAGCGTGTCATCAGCAAACAGCACGTTCGACAGCTCGCACTCACCATCGGCAAGCGCGGCCAGAACCAGCGCGCGGTTGGTCAGACTCTTGGAGCCCGGCGGCGTGATCGAAACCGCAAACGCGCCTTCGATCGGTTCGACAGCAATATCGCTCATCGGATGAGAAGAATACGGCGAAACGCGCGGGCGTGAAATGCGGCACGATCAATGGTGTTGCTGCGTATCGCCGCGGCGGGCCAAATCCTCACGGAGATAGGCCTTGAACGTGGGTATCCCCGCGTGTTCCCAGGCCGCCTCAATTGCTTCGGCGCTGCTTTGATTGTTGGCCAGCAGATTCGCGAAGGCCTGTTCCTCGGACGAGCCGGCCGGGGGTCTCACGTGCCGGTCGTGGGTATCAACGCGGAACAGATGACGCGATCCCGCCGGCGCACGCTCAATTGCCAGCTTCATGTGCGGATAGAAGCGATTTCCCAGGCGCAGGCTGTAGCGGATGATCGCGCCGCCGTCGTGAGTGCGCTCGAACAGGGGAGAGACAAACAGATCTTCGCCGACGGTGGCGCGCAGCGTCTGGAGCCGCGCGCGGACAGCGGGCGGCGGGGGCTCCCCGTAGGCGTGCGAAAGATAGATCTCGATTGCGCTCCACAGCTGCGCCTGTGCGGGCCGGTTCCACGGTGGCATCGGTTCTCCTTCATTCGGAACGGTGACCTGCCTGCGGAATTCGATTATAACTTCCGCAGACGTTTGGGAGCATGAATATGTTGCAAGCGGATGTGCTGGTCGTTGAGGATGACGCAGAGATCAACCGCCTCGTCGGCGCGTACGTGGAAATATCCGGCTGCCATTATCGCTCCGCCCTGGACGGAAATTCCGCCCTGCGCGAATACCGTTCGCACAAGCCTGACGTTGTCATTCTCGACGTGATGCTCCCCGATCTGGACGGATTCGAAATCTGCCGGCGCGTTTGCGCCGAACAGAGCGGCAAGAAGGTTATCGTGATCATGCTGACGGCGCTCGCGGACGATGCCTCCCGGCAAAAGGGACTTTCCTGCGGAGCCGACGAATATCTGACCAAGCCCTTCGACCCGGATCGGCTGATCGCCACGCTCGGCAAATATCAAAATCGGATTGAAGCCGGGCGATCGCCCGCTTAAGTCGCTTTTGCGCCGGAATGCGCGGCAGATTCGTCATGCGCCGCATGGCCGTTGGGGAGAAGCACGCTGAAGGTCGAACCTTTCCCGACTTCGCTTTGCACGTCGATGCTTCCCCTGTGGTCGCGAACAATTCCATAGCTGATGCTGAGGCCCAGCCCGGTTCCCTTCCCGATTGGCTTGGTCGTGAAGAAGGGGTCGAAGATGCGCTGGCGGATCGACGGATCGATTCCCTGGCCATGGTCGATCACGTCGATGCGCACGCCGCCATCCACCATGGCGCTGGTGCGCACGGTGACGGCGCCTTCGTCCTGCGACGCGTCGATCGCGTTGGCGATCAGATTCATCATCACCTGATTGAGCTTCGCGGGATAGCAGCGCACCGGGGGCAGGGGATTCAGCTCCGTGCGGATTTCGATCAGTCGCTTTTTCGCATGGCCGCGGACGATGTTGATCGTCGATTCGATGCCCGCGTTCAGGTCCGCCTCCTGCAGGTCGCTCTCATCCAGCCGGGCAAAGTCGCGCAGGTCCTTGACGATCTGCTGAATTCGCTTCAGCCCGTCGCGCGATCGATCGATCAGCTCCGCGAGATTGGAGATGGTATACGGGAGGTCGATGCGCTCGGCGGTCTGGCGGATTTCTTCCATCATCGAGTGGCGGTGCTCGACATCGGCCGTCTGAGCTTTTTCATAGAGACCCAGCAGGGTCACGAGGGATGCGACATCGCGATGGAGCACCGCCACGTTGTTGCTGACAAATGAAAGCGGATTGTTGATTTCATGGGCGACCCCGGCAACCATTTGCCCGAGTCCCGCCAGCTTTTCCGATTGCACGAGTTGGCCCTGCGCCGCCTGCAGCGCCTCGCGCGCCGTCCGTTCCGAATCGATTGCCACCTCCAGCAACCGGTTCTTTTCGCGCAATTCTGCTTCGGCACGCTTCCGCTCGGTCATGTCGCGGGCGACAGCGTAAATGAGCTGGTCCTTCGTGACCGGAACGCTGGTCCACATGATCCACTTGTAGGTCCCGTTCTTGCATCGGTACCGATTTTCAAAGGCGATGGTCACCGCGCCCGCGGCGAGCTTGCGCGCCTCGGCGAGCGTTGCGTCGACGTCGTCGGGATGCACAAACTCGATCCATCGCTGGCTCATCATTTCCTGGGGCGTGTAGCCGAGCGTGGTTTCAAATGCCCCATTGACGCGTTTGAAAAAGCCGTCAAAGCCCGACACGCAGACCATGTCCAAACCAAGGGTGAAAAAGCGGTCGCGCTCCTCGGCAACCCGCTTGCGCTGCGTGATGTCATGGATGAACGCGAAGAAGACCCAGGCGTTGTCGATGCGCGCCGGCGAAACGACCAGCTCGACCGGGAACTCCCGGCCGTCGCGATGCAGCGCCGTCATTTCCAGCCGCCGGCCCATCAGCGGTCCCTGCCCGGTGCTGAGGAATTGTGCCAGGCCCTTGTTGAATTGCGGTCGTTGATCGGGGGGAATCAACGAATTCGCGAGCGCAAGCCCGATCGCCTCCTCGTGCGAGTAGCCGAACATTTCAGTAGCCAGCGGATTCCAGTCCACCACTTTTCCGGCGCCGTCCATGGCGACAAAGGCGTCGCGCGCCGAGTCGATCACCCGGCGGGTGCGGCTTTCGCTGGTGCGCAGTGCGTGCTGGGTCCTGAGCCGCTGAACGTCGGCGCGTCGAAGGAGTTCCAGCTCGAACCAGAGGAGCGTGGTAAACACCACGGTGTCGGCCAGCACAACCAGCGGAGGGCCCAGCAGGGGGTTGACCAATCCGCGGCTCTGCAGGGCTTGCCCGATCAATCCGAGGATCGCAGGCAATGCCAGCGTCCCCGGCACCAGCCGCCGCGCCAGCGCCGGCGGAGCTGTCGGCCGACAGGATCTTCATCAGACCGTTATCGGGTCGGGCAAATAATATTCCCACCGCCAGCAGCAGGAACATCGTCGCGGTGTGCATGGCCATCGGGAAGTAGCTCTTCACCACGTAGAGGGCCGATGCGTTGAACGCATAACCGATGACCGCGAACAGCGCGAGTGTTGCCGCTGTCAGCGAACAGAGTTGTGCGGGTCTGGCGCCGTTCCGGAGGCGGACGTCGCTGGTGAGCATCGCCGTTCCGCACAGCAGGAAGCAGAGGGCTGTGTTGGGCGCCATTGGGTTGCGATCGACGTGACGGGCGGCGAAGAAGATCCGGTCGATGCCGATGTCCGGGCCGTGGAGCAGATGAATCAGCTTGACCGTCCCGATGAACACGATTGCCGCAGAGCAGGCGCCAATGACGATGCGAGCGTGACGGCTGCGCGGACCGCGTGCGAGCAGGAGCAGCGCAGGGCCGGCAAACATGAATCCGACCGCCGTCGTCGGATTCATCGCGACCAGCCCGGGAAGGATCGTTTTGAGATGCGTAACGTCAAACGCCCAGCCGAAGAGAACGAACGGCGGGCCGGCGATTGCGATGATTGCAATCACCTGCGCAGTGACGCGATAGAAGCGAACGGCGGAGGCCGATGGCGGCAGGATTGCCGTTTCCGTCGCGTCCGCAAAAGCGGAACTGGACATGAATCACTTCCCCGTAGCCGACGAGGCCGGCGCGCCAACCGGCGCCGCTGATGGAAGCCAGAGCGTGAACGTGCTGCCGTGCCCAACCTCGCTTTTGACCTGGATCGTCCCTCCGTGCAAGTCAACGAATGCCCGGACGATCGACAGTCCCAAACCGATCCCCTTTTTCCCATGCTCGAAATAGCCCGACGAATGATGTGAGACGTCAAACCCGGTGAAGAAGGGCTCGAAGAGCCGCGGCTGTGCCTGCGGATCGATCCCGGCGCCGGTGTCGCTGACGTTGATTTCAAAACCTTCGACGCCTTCGCGGGCGGAGCCGCGGGCGCTCAGGGTGATGCGCCCGCCATCGGGAGTAAACTTGATCGCGTTGAGCAAAAGATGGTTGACGCAGTCCCGCACCTTTCCGGCATCGACCGACACCTCGCCCAGATCCGGAATGTCCAGCGAGAGCGTTTGCTTTCGCAATTCGATGAACGGCCGGATGTCTTCGCTCGCGTCGCGCAGCACGCAGGAAATATCGGTCGGCTTGCGCTCCAGTGTCCGGTCAAACTGATTGGCGGTCAGCATGGAGACCAGTTGATCGACGATCCGCTGCAGCCGCGTCCCCGCCTGCTCGATCTTCTTCAGCCACAGCTTCTGCTCCGGCGGCGGAGTGGTCGGACGCTGAGCCACCCCGGCGAGGCCCAGCAGGATGGTCAACGGCGTGCGCAACTCATGGCTGGCGACCTGAATGAAGTTGGTCTTCAGTTCATTGGCGGTGCGAAGCTGATTGTTGGCCGTCTCCAGCTCCTGGTTTTTGGTCTGCAGCAATGCGAACAGGCGCTTGCGCTCCACAAGCAGATCGTATCGTTCGCATGCCTCGCGAATGACGCTCTGCAGCTCATCGGGGTCCCACGGCTTGGTGATGTAACGGTATACATTCCCCTGATTGATCGCGTCGATCACCGCGCGGATGTCCGCGTAGCCGGTGAAGAGCAGCCGGATCGCTTCCGGATAATCGCCGCGCACCTTGCTGAGAAATTGCACGCCGGTCATTTCCGGCATGCGCTGGTCGGTCATGACCAGATGCACTTCCTGCTTGCGAAGAATTTCCACTGCCTCCGAAGCGCGCGTTGCGCCCAGCACCTTGTAATCCAGGCGCAGCAGATCCTTGACGCTCTTGACGACATCCGGCTCATCGTCAACGACAAGAATGGTGTGTCGATCCATTGCAGACCTCGGGCAGACATTATGCCTTAGATGGCCGGATCAAGCGAGTATCCGTTGGGTGCGAGGTATATCAAACGCCAACCAGAAAATCGCGGGATGCGATCAGTCCGCTTTGTTCGGCCGACTCGGATCCGTGGAAGTCCTCATCTTCCAATTCCACGCTGACCAGCCCGCGATATCCTGCCCGTTCCAGTCGCGAGAAAAGCCGCGTCCACGGCACCACCCCTCGTCCGGGAATCGTGTACCGCCAGTGATGGCCGCCAAACACATGCGGCTTGGTGAAGGTCGCCGGCTGAAGATTTCCGAGCTCGTACAACTCCTCTTCGAGGAACAGAGTGTCCTTTGCATGTACGTGAAATACGCGGGAAGCGAACTCATCGAGGAATCGCATTGGATCGATCCCCATGCGCACCAGATGCGACGGATCGAAATTGATTCCGATGGCGTTTGAATCGATGGCCTTGAACAGAGTCCGTAATTCCGCGGGCGTGCATGCTAGCGAGCTGTATTGCGGGGCCCGGCCCGGCCAGCCCTCCAGAACCACCTTGGCCCCCAAAGGTTCGATCGCGCGGGCCAGGCGAGCGTAGCCGTCGACGGCAAATGCAAAGTTCTCGCTCCGCGCGCCATCGTGCTCTGCCGGGATCATCACGGCGAAGAAGTTCGTCACCCCGACGGCAACCGCTTGCGAAATCCAATCGGCATTCATTTTCGCGGCAGCCTCCCGAAGCTCCCGCGAAGGGGACGCCAGATCGGGCCACGGCTGCTTCAGGTCTGCCGATCCGATGCGAAGTCCCGCGTCGCGAATTCGCCTCAGATCTCCCTCATCCGGATTCGTGGCGTCGATGCCCTCAAATCCGTTTGCAAGCGCAAAGCGAATGACGCCATCGAGATCGCTCGCCCAGGCCGCGCCGCGGGGACGAAAGCCGATCGGGAATCTTCCGGTTCGCGTGTGAGCCATCGCCGCGAATCGTATCGTCGGTCGAGCTCGAGGCAACTGCGGGCATCGTGTCAGCGGGCATCGTGTCATCATTGACCTGCATCCCACAGGCGGGTAGATGGATGCTTGTTGCCTCATCTGCCGGCGGCGAGGAAATAAATGCAGACCATCGTTCATCTCTAACGGATCGCCTAATCATCATGCAAGTCAAGCTGCTCGATCTTCAGGGGCAATATCTCCCTCTCCGCAACGAGATTCGCCGGGCCATTGATGAAGTGTGCGATGCCCAGTCGCTGGTGCTCGGGCCGCACGTTGAGCGGTTCGAACGAAATCTGGCGGCTTACTGCCAGACGAAGCACGCCATCGGCGTCAGCAGCGGAACCGACGCGCTGCTTTGCGCGATGATGGCAATTGGCATCAAGCCCGGCGATGAGGTGATCTGTCCGTCGTTCACGTTTTTTGCCACCGCCGGCTGCATCGCGCGGCTGGGCGCGATCCCCGTTTTCGCGGAGATCGATCCGCGCACATTCAATCTGGATTCGAGCCTCCTCGAAGCGAAAATTACGCCGAAGACGCGCGCCATCATCCCCGTCCACCTGTTCGGCCAAACCGCCAACATGGAGGCGATCAATGCGATCGCCGAGCGGCATGGGGTCAAGGTGATCGAAGACGCGGCCCAGGCTATCGGCGCCAGCGCAACGGCAAACCCGCCTGCTCAATGAGCCTGGCGGGATGTCTCAGCTTCTACCCGACGAAGAATCTAGGCGCATTCGGCGACGCCGGCGCCATCTGCACCAGCGATGATGAACTTGCCGAAAACTGCCGGCTGCTGCGCGTGCACGGCTCCGGACATCAGTATCACCACAAGATGATCGGCGGCATGTTCCGTCTCGCCGCGATTCAGGCCGCCGTGCTCGATGTCAAGCTCAAGTATCTCAACCGCTGGCACGAAGCCCGCCGCAGGAATGCCGCGCTGTACGACAGCCTCCTGGCCGGCAGCGCCGTCGTCGCGCCCCTGATCGAGCCGGGAAATTACAGCATCTACAACCAGTATGTCGTCCGCGTGAAGAATCGCGACACCATTCGCGCGCGTCTGACGGAGCGGAACGTCGGCAGCGCCATCTACTATCCTCTCCCCTTGCACCAGCAGGAATGCTTCGCCTACCTGGGCTGCCGCGAAGGCGATCTGCCGGAAACCGAGCGGGCCTGCCGGGAGGTGATCGCGATGCCGATCTATCCGGAACTGACCGAAGAGCAAATCCGATATGCCGCCGGCGAGTTGCTCAAGGCAGCGGAGCAGTCGGCGGGATGAATCCGCCGGATATGCTGGAAACGGAATGATTCGAACGTATCGAGCGCCAGTGCGGAATGCAGGCTGGGCAGCACGGATCCCGCCCGACACCGTACAAACGCGTTGCATTTTGTAGGGCGGGATTTATCCCGCCGTGTCTTTGAAGGGGAACACGATGCCGCGTGCAATCTTGAGCGGCCGCGAATTGATGCAGGTCCGATAGTCCCCGCCACCGCCCTGGCCGAAGCATCGTCAAGCCGGTTCATCCCGCTCGCCGATATGTTCGTTACGGTGAGCGATCCCAGTCCCTCCACAGACTCGTCCAGCAACGTGGTTATCGATCAGATCGGGCAGATGCAAATCCAGTTGGATTCCCTGCACGAGCAACTGACCGAATCACAGCGTCTGGCCACGATCGGCACGATCAGTGCCGTCATCGCTCACGAATTCAACAATCTATTGACGCCGATCGTCAGCTATTCGCAATTTGCCCTCACCAGCGCAGAGTCAGAACCCGGACATGGAATTGATCTGCAAGGCACTGGGCAAGGCATTTAGCAGCGCCACCAAGGCCGGCCGGATTTGTTCCTCGATGCTGGGTCTTGCGCGGGGCGAGTCGTCGCCGGCGCAAGTGAGCGTGCAGCAGTTGGTCGAGGAGACCCTGGCCGTGCTCGCGCGGGACCCGCAGAAAGACGGCATTGCGCTGCGCGTGCAGGTTCAGCCCGACCTGGCGGTATATGGCGATGCGATCCAACTCGAGCAGGTGTTGCTGAACCTGCTGATTAATGCCCGCCAGGCGATGCTCGGCCGCGGGGGGGCGATCATTATTCGGGCTAACACGACGGGAGCCGGCGAAATCTGCCTGCAGGTCAGTGACACCGGCCCGGGCATTCCGCCGAAGCTGGTGTCGCGGATTTTCGAGCCGTTTTTCACCACCAAGAGCACCGCCCGGCGCGGAGAAGCGAAGGGGACGGGGTTGGGCCTGGCGATCTGCAAAGAGATCGTCGAGGGGCATCGCGGACGGATCGAAGTAGAGTCGGAGATCGGCAAGGGGACTACGTTTTCGATTTTCCTGCCAGCAAATGGGCGGACGTAGCCGGGTTTGCAAATTTCAGATTTGAAATTTGAGATCAGAAGGTCTCTGCCTCGCACCTTGCTCAAATTTCAGATCTGAAATCTCAGATCTCAAATTTCAGATCACATCTCGGATCTCAGAGATATCTCAGATTTCAAATCCCTTATCGGACCTTCTCAAGCTTCCGGGCGCCAACGACCGATAACTATTCAGACCACCGGGAGGTTCCGCTATGTCTGTTACCGTCGATCGTGAACAGTTGGCCGCTGAACAACTTGGCCTGCACACGGTGGGCGAGGTGCTCACCCATGTCCAGCGGGAAAACCGGCTGGTCGTGAATCTCCTCATCGACGGCCTGGAACCCGACCTCAGCAAGGTGGACGGCGTTCGCAAATCCCTGCTGCTCGGTCACACCGTCTACATCGAAACCGTCGAGCCCAGGCAAATGGCCCTCGACGTGCTGTATGAAGTCGAACAGCAACTCCTCGAAGCCGAGCGGCTCAAGACCGAAGCCGTCGAGCTTCTGGGCCGCAACAATCCGATGGGGGCGATGCAGCGCCTCAGCGGCTGCTTCAGCACCTGGCAACATGCTCAGGAATCCGTGCGGAAAACCGCCCAATTGCTTCGTGTCGATCTGGCAAAGGTCCGCGTCGAAGAATGCTCCCTCCACGATTTCGTCGCCGAATTTGCCGGTCAGCTTCGCGAAATTCGATCTTCGCTAGAAATGCGTGACTTCGTCACGCTCAGCGACACGCTCACCTACGAGATGAGCCGTTCCACCTTGCGCTGGATCGCCGCGCTCGATGCCGTCCGGTCGACGATCGCAGCATGAGAGGGCGGCAGGGTTCAGGGTGTCAGGGTTCAGGGTTCGGCGAAATGCGATTCTCGCCGAACGCTTGAATCGGTCGACGAGCGCAGCGTAAGGGTGTTCGGGTTCAGGGCGTCAGCATGGGAGGGTTCAGGGTGTCAGGGTTCAGCGAAATACGATCCTCCCTGAAACCTTCAACCGTTCGACGAGCGCAGTGTAAAGAGTGTTCCTGTTCCGGGTTCAGCGAAATACGATTCTTCCTGAACCCTGAACCCTGAACCCTGAACCCTGAACCCATTTCCAATCCCAATCCTTGTGCGTAACCTGATCGCATGTCCTTCGCGGAAATCGAGGAGCAGTGCGAGCTTGGCCAGCGTCTCCTGATGGAGATGCAATACCTGGAAGCGGAGCGGGTGTTGGCCGGCGCCGAGGCGGCGGCCTGGGAAGGGCGGGCGTGGGATGTTCTTTCGCGGCTGTATCTGCCCTTGCAGGAAACGCGCCGTCAGCGCCGCCAGCGATGTGGCGAGGGGACAGTATGCCTGGATCTTGTGGCGCGATCTGATTCTGACGCTTTTTACTTGCGGGCCGCGGATGAAATTTCCCAGGGCCAGCTTCTGGTCGCGGGTTGGGGCACGACCGTGCCGGCACTGCGGGTGTGCGCCCGGGCAATCAATGAGAAGCTATACCTCGAATCATTTCTGGCGGCTGTCTATCCTGTCGAAGACGCGCGGATCGTTGTGATCGTCCCGAGGGAACATGACCCGATCCCAGCGCCGCTCCCGCGTACGCTTGAAGATCTCCGAGGCAGGCTCCCGGAGAACTCCCTGATACTCCGGCCGGAGGAACTTCCGGCTGGGAGAAGGGCGGGGTCGGTGGAAACCTACGCCCAGACCATGGCTCTCTGGGAACGGCTTCACGCGCCATTTCTCGCCCGCGCGGAGAACGAAACCGATCCGTTGGAAAAGATGCGGCTGTTTCGCGAAACCATCGCGGTTGATTATGGCTGCGAACTCGCGCATCAGCACCTTGCGGATGTGGCCCGGCAACTGCGCAGAGAAAGCGGACGTTCCACGTGAACCCCACCGAGACGCTCCAAGCCGCTCTCCGCAACCACAATCAAGGCCGGCTTCCGCAGGCCGAGATGCTCTACCGCCAGATTCTTACGGCAAATCCGCATCACGCCGACGCGCTGCACATGCTCGGCGTGCTCGCCCATCAGACCGGCAAGAATGAAGCGGCCCGCGAATTGCTCGCCCGGTCGATCGCGCTGCAGCCAGATGCGCCCGAGGCATATGCCAATCTCGGGCTGGTCCTGCAGGCGCGCGGCGAACTCGATCACGCGATCAAATGTTATCGCCAGGCGCTGGCCCTGGCGCCAACCCGCGCGGAGTTTCACAATCGCCTGGGCGCGGCTCTCCGAGCGGATGGAAGACTCGACGAAGCCATCGAGGCCCTGCAAACCGCGATTGGTCTCGATCCGAATCTCGCTGGCGCGCACAACAACCTTGGCAACGCGTATCACGCCCGATCTCGTCGCGAGGACGCGATCGCATCGTATCGTCGCGTGCTCTCTCTGCGGCCTGATCACGTCGAAGCGCTCAATAACCTCGGCAATTGCCTCTGCGAATCCGGAGCAATCGCGGAGGCAATCCAGTTCTACCGCCAGGCGCTCAGGACTGAGCCCGCGCATTCGGAGGTGCTGGCGCGGCTTGCCGACGCGTTGGAAGAGATCGGGCAACTTCCCGAGGCAATTGATATTCACCTCCGGTTCGTTTCGATGCATCCCGACGACTTCGACGCGTTGCTCCGCCTGGGCAACGCGCAGATGAAAGCTGGAGCCCCGCTAGACGCGAGCAAGCACTACGTGCGCGCCATCGCCATCAATCCGAATTCGCCGGTTGCGCGATTTGATCTTGGCTGCGCGCTGCACTCCGCTTCGCAACCCGACGACGCCATCACTCGATTTCGCGAGGCGCTGGAGATTGAACCCAAGTTCGCCGCCGCCGCCAACAATCTCGGCTCCGCGCTCAAAGACATTGGCCGGCTCGATGATGCGATGCAGGCGTACGCACAGGCGCTTGCGATTCAGCCGGATTACCGCGAAGCGCACGACAATCTCGTCTATGCGCAACTCTTTGATCCGTCGATCGACTGCCGGCATTCGCTCGCCGAGTTGCGGCGATGGAACCGGCGTCATGCCCAGCCTTTGGCAGGCGAGATTCGGCCGCACCTCAACGATCGATCTCCGGACCGTCCGCTTCGCATCGCTTATGTTTCACCGGACTTTCGCGATCATGTCGTGGGCCGAAACCTGCTTCCCGTGCTGACGCACCATGACACGAGCGGGTTTGAGATCTTCTGTTATTCCAACGTGCAGCGACCCGACTCGTTCACCGAACGCTTTGTAGAAAGCGCCTCCCGCTGGCGGGACATCACTCATGTGTCGGACGCAGAGGCCGCGGCAATGGTTCGCAGCGACGGCATCGACATCCTCGTCGACCTCGCGCTGCATCTCACGCACAACCGCCTGCTGATCTTTGCGCAAGCCCGCTCCGGTACAGATGACCTGGGCTGGATATCCGGGAACGACTGGCCTGGAGACGATCGACTATCGCATCAGCGATCCGTATCTCGATCCGCCTGACGCATGCGCCGACGAGTTCTCTTCGGAGAAGTCGATCCGGCTGCCGCACACCTTCTGGTGTTACGATCCGATGGGGATCGATCTTCCCGTCAACGATCTTCCCGCCGACCGGAACGGCTATATCGCGTTCGGCTGTCTCAACAACTTCTGCAAATTGAATGCTGGGACGCTCTCGCTCTGGGGCGATCTGCTGCGTGCAATGCCATCGTCACGACTCCGGCTCGTCGCTCCCGAAGGATCGGCTCGTCGGTGGGTGACTGAGTCGCTTGGGAAGAACGGCGTCGATTCACAACGCGTCGAGTTTCACCAGATGTTGCCGCGCATCGACTACCTCAGTCTGTACCGCCACGTCGACATCGCCCTCGACACCTTCCCCTACAACGGGCACACGACGAGTCTCGATGCTTTGTGGATGGGCGTGCCATTGCTGACGATCGCCGGCACGTCTCCCGTCTCGCGTGCGGGGGTAAGCCAACTGTCAAACCTCAATCTGACGGATCTGATTGCCGGTTCCCCCCAGCATTTCGTGCAGATCGGATTGAATCTGGCCGCCGATCTCCCGAGATTGCGGACCTTGCGCCAGTCGTTACGGCGGCGTATGGAACAGTCCCCGCTGATGGATGCAGCGCGTTTCACCGCCGACCTGGAAGCACTCTTCCGCAATGCCTGGCGAAGCGAATGCGCGCGGAGTTGAGAGTCGAGGCTTCCGCGCCGCGGCTCGCGCCGTTAGAAAAGGAAGATTGATCTCGTGCAGAGCGCTGAGCGAAGGAATCAGCGTAGTCGGGGTACCTTTCATCGCGTAGGGCGGGATTCATCCCGCCGTTTCTTTGCCGGCAGTCGCTCGGCGGGATAAATCCCGCCCTACACCAAAGAGAGTTCGATACCCCAATCCCGTCACGTTCCACAGCCTGCCCGCCGTGGCGGGTTCCAATCACCAGCCTCACACATCCAGGTTCTTCACATCCAGCGCGTGCTCCTCGATGAACTGGCGCCGCCGTTCCACGTCTTCCCCCATCAGCACGCTGAACATGCGCTCGGCTTCGGCGGCTTCGGGCAGCGTGACGCGCAGGAGCGTGCGGACGCTCGGATCGAGCGTGGTTTCCCAGAGCTCTTCACTGTTCATTTCGCCCAGGCCTTTGAATCTCTGGATGTCGATGCCGGTTTTTCCGATGCGGTGAATCGCGGGCAGGATCTGTGCGATTCCGGCAATATCGTGATACTGGTTGTCGTTGAACAGGGCATATTTCGTCGCGAGCTTCTCGCCGCTCACGGATTCTTCCTGCGTCAGGAAGTAATCATCGATCATCAGGCCGTGCTGCTCCAGCACGGGGAACAGACGTTCCATTTCCTTTACTTCGTGCAGCTCCTGGTTCTTCTTCAGCTTGCGGCCCGGTTCGCCGTTCTCGGCAGGAATCGCGCCCGGAGCGGCGGGCTCGTCATCCGCCACGACGAAATGATTCTCCCGCAAGAATTCATCGCGATCGGATGACGAATGAAAGAACCGCTCCTCGCCCTCCGCGATGATGCGGTAGAGCGGCAGCCGCCCGTTCTGATCGCGCTTCGCGAGGAACTCGGCAAAGTCGATTCCGCGCCGCTGCACCACCTTTGCGAGATCCTCCAGCGAATTGAGCAACTCGACGACCCGCTTCAGCCCGTCCCCTTCGAGCCGGGTCGTTTCCTTGCCCGTGTCGTTGTCGCGGATGATCAGCGCGCTTCCATCGAGCCCCAGCGCCGTGAGGGTGGCGCGCATGGCCTTTTCGTTCAGCACGTATTCGCGCTTCTTCTTTCGCGTGACGCGATAGAGCGGCGGTTGCGCCACGTAAATGCGTCCATCGCGGATCAACTCCTGCATGTGACGAAAGAAAAACGTCAACAGGAGCGTACGGATATGGCTCCCGTCCACGTCGGCGTCGGTCATCAGAATAATCTTGCCATAACGGCGCTTGGCGAGATTGAAGTCATCGCGGATGCCGCATCCCAGCGCGCTGATGATCGTGCGAATTTCCTCGTGTCCGAGCATCTTCACCAGATTGGCTTTTTCGACGTTGAGCAGTTTGCCGCGCAGGGCGAGGATCGCCTGGATATTGGAGTCGCGCCCCTGCTTGGCGCTGCCGCCGGCGCTGTCACCTTCAACGAGAAACAGCTCTGTCTCTTCATTGCTTTTGCTCCGGCAGTCGGAGAGTTTTCCCGGAAGGCTGCCGCCTTCGAGCGAGTTCTTGCGGCGCGTCAGCTCGCGCGCCTTGCGGGCCGCCTCGCGCGCCTCGGCGGCGACGATCCCCTTCTCGAAGATCTGCTTCGCTTCCTTCGGATTCTCCTCGAAGTAGGCGCTGAGCCGCTCGTTGACGGCAGATTGCACAAACGACTCGATTTCCACGTTCAACAACTGGCCCTTGGTCTGGCTGTCGAACTGCGGCTCGGGAAGTTTGACGCTGACCAGCGCCACCAGCCCCTCGCGCACGTCGTCCCCGCTGGGCCGCGTGTCTTTGAGCCATCCGGCGCGCTCGGCGTGACGATTGATCGTGCCCGTCAACCCCGTCTTGAATCCGCTCAGATGCGCGCCGCCCTCGTGGGTGTTGATGTTATTGGCGAAGCTCAAAATGGTTTCGTTGTAGCCGTCGTGGTACTGCATCGCGACTTCCACGATCAGACGCTGCTCCGGCTCCTCCTTCCGAAAATAAATGACGTTGGGGTGCAGAACACTTTTGCCCTCGTTGAGATTGCGGACGTACTCGACCAGGCCTTGCGTGTATTTGAATTCTTCGCGTTTGTTCGTCTGCTTGTCCTCGAGAACGATCGCCAGCCCCTCGTTCAGATAGGCCAGCTCGCGCAGTCGGCCGGCCAGCACGTCGTATTTGAAGATGATGTCGCCCGCTTCCTTGAAGATGTCGCGGTCCGGCTTGAACGTCACCTTGGTTCCCGTCTTGGCGCGCGATCCGATGACCTTCAGGTCGGATGCTTTCTTTCCCCGTTCGAATTCCATGTGATGGACTTTGCCGTCACGGCTCACCTCGACTTCGAGCCACTCAGAGAGGAAATTGACAACCGAGGCGCCGACGCCGTGGAGCCCGGCGCTGGTTGCGTAGGGCGAACCATCCTTGTGGTCGAACTTTCCGCCGGCGCCCAGGGTTGCGAAGACGACCTCAACGGTCGGAATTTTTTCGGTCGGGTGAATCCCCACTGGAATCCCGCGCCCGTCGTCTTCGATGCTGACGCTGCCGTCCTCGTTGATGCTGACGAGAATGCGCTTGGCAAAACCCGCGAGGGCCTCGTCGATGGAGTTGTCGACAATCTCGTAGACCAGGTGATGCAGGCCGCGCGCATTCGTGGGCCCGATGTACATTCCCGGCCGCGTGCGCACGTGTTCGATGTCGTCCAGCACCCTGATTTGCGAGTCGCCGTAGGCCTCCGATGCCGCCGCGCTATCCGCCGCTTCCTGGGTCGTCTGCTCCGTCGATTTCTCTTCTGCCATGTACCAAACTCCTGCGTTGCAAAACCGCGTGCAAAGCCCAAAAAGTCACGGTCGAGGGGCGAAAAACACGCCGAATGTGCAGACCCTGTATTATCTCGTAAATCGGCCGTCATTGCCATGCTGGCGGCCCTATAATCGCATCCATGTTTTGCCTGACGCGGGAGGTGCGGTTTGCCGTCAATCGTCATCCCGACGACCAACTTCAGCACAAGCCGACCAACAGTTTCGGGGGTTATCCATCGCTGACCGGATTGGGGAATTACTTTGCGCTGCAGGTGACTCTTCAAGGCGAGTTGCAGCCGGACAGTCAATACCTCAGAAACATCAAGGAAATCGACTGCGCCATTCGCCAGCGGGCAATTCCGCTGGTCGAATCGCGCATTCGCTCTGACGCCACCGACGCGGGAGGCCGCCTGCTTCGCGATCTCTTCTCACTGCTGCGCGACGACTGGCCCGGAACAACGCTTACCTCGCTGCGGCTTGCGCTGAGTCCTTTCCTGTCTCTTTCCATTTTAGCTCGGGAGTTTCCCATGATCCGCCTGAGTCAGAAGTTCGAATTCTCCGCAACCCATCGGCTTCATAACGCCGCTCTCAGCGCCGGCGAAAACACTCGTCTTTTCGGCAAGTGCAACAATCCCCATGGCCACGGGCACAATTACGAGCTGCAGGTCACGCTTGTCGGCGAGCCCAACGCCGGCGGCGAGCTGATCGAGCTTCCCCGGCTGGAGCGCCTGGTGCAGTCGACCGTGATCGATCGGTTCGACCATCGCAATCTGAACGTCGAGCTTCCCGAGTTCAAGGAGCACAATCCGACGGTCGAGAACATTGCCCGCGTCATCTACCGCCTTCTCGACGCTCCCCTCTCCAGCGTCGGCGCCTCCCTGGCTTCCGTGACCCTCTGGGAAACACCCAAGACGTTTTGCGAGTACAGCGAGGAAAAGGCACGGGCGGGAAGGCACGGGTGAGAAGGCACGGGTGAGAAGGCACAGGTGAGAAGGCACGGGGGGGGAAGGCACGAAGGCGCGGAGGCACGAAGGGAAGAACGAAGGCAGCGATTGCGAATCGCGATGAACTGAGCCGCGCAGGGACAGAGGGGCGGATTCGAAGCGGGACACATCCTAAGAAAGCCCCGTACGGCGTTGGCGCCGATCCGCCAACGGCGCCGCCGTGGCTTGCCCTTCGCGGCAGCGAGAAACAACCACTGGACACATCAGCGACAATCTCGTCTCCTTTTCGTATCCGCCCATTTCAGCTCCCATCTACCACCTCCAATCTCCTGTCTCGCGCCGGCGCTGCGCACTCTCTGCGCGCACCGGAGGCGATTGGTGAATCAGTGCGCTAGTGCTCTTCCCGATCTTCCGCGGCTCGTCAAGTATTTTGCGGGAACACCGCGAATTTTCAGCGGCAAACGCGATCTTTCCCGGAAATGATCTCTGCGGCGCCTCTGGCACCCCATTTGTTCTAAGGTTTAACGAACGCCGTCACGGTGACGGCGACATGGAGCGCGGTTGGTTCCCACGGGCAGTGTCGTCCGGCCGGCGGTCGGCCGGACGACACGTTCGCCCGGGGGTTTTTTAGAAGACGATTCTTAAATTTGAATTTTTGCGGGGCGGGTCTAGCGACATGGGTGCGCTAGATTTTTTTTGCGCTATACGTTGCGAGCCATGCACGCTCGCCAGGTGCAGTCGCTCCCATCGACTATTTGCCGTTACCAGCGCTGGTCTGCAAATGCATCCCGCAGCAGAGGGCGACCGCCAGCGCATCCGCCACGTCCGGCGGCTCGGGCGGCGTTGCCAGCCGCCATTGCGTCTGAATCGCCCGCTGCATCTGCGGCTTGCTCGCGTGGCCGTGGCCCGTGACCGACTGCTTGATGCGATTTGCGGGAAAGTGCTCCACGCGAATCCCGCGACTCCTGGCCGCCAGCAGGATCACCCCGCGCGCATGTCCCATCAGAATCGCCGTTCGGGGGTGTGAGTAGTGAGCGTACAACTGCTCGACGGCACACACGTCAGGCTTGTGCTCCTCAAAAAGCTGATCCAACTCCCCATGCAGTTCCACGAGTCGGTCGGCCAGCGGTGTTTTCGGCGTCAATCGAATGACGCCGCCGTCAATCAGCGCGGGATGCATCGGCTTCCAGTCGATGACGCCGTATCCGGTGATACGCAAACCAGGATCGATGCCGATAATGCGCATGGATATTTCGCTCAAGGATGCCGAAGCCCCATGATCAGAATGACGACGTCGATGATGAACAGCAATGCCATCGACCCTTCCAGAATCAGCATCCACCGATTGTTCTGCTCGCCGCGCAGCAGCTCGTAGAGATCGTCCACTGTTTTCAGTTTCTCGTCGATCGTCCTATGCCAGTCGCTCAGATGGAATCGCGCCGATAGCGCCTGATAGAGGCGGGCGAGGTGCCAGTCGCCGAAAAATTTGGTGATGTTCGAAAGCTCGTCACTCAGTCGTGAGAGATCGATGCGGATTTCGCGGAGCCCCCGCTGCACGCGCGCCGTCCGTCGGCCGAAGGGCCGCCGATTGGAGATATCGCGGTACGAGCGCTCGACGGTGTCGTCGAGAATCCGGTCATACGCCTCCAGCTCCGCCAGTTGGAGGTTCGCCAGCTCCATGACGTACAGCGTTTCATCAAAGAACTTCGGCTCGTCGATCAGCAGGGCGGCATCCCAATCCACGACAACCAGGTCCTGCGCGTAATAGCTGAGATATCGGCTCGTCGATTCAATCGCCTCCTGCTCGGCCAATCGCCGCGGGTCGGGCTCTTCGGTCAGCAGCGCCGCCACCTCGCGGCGATGATTCAAGAACCATTCTTCGGCGGAGCTGTGTCCAATGCGCGGTGACGTGTTCAGGCAGAAAACCGTGTAAGCCTCCTCGTCCCCAAGCTGATCGATCGGCCGAACGAGATTCGGCCGCAGCTCCCGGCGAACTTCCTCGGCCAGTGCCCGCACTTCGTCATACAAATAGACGCCGCCGCCGAATTGCAGATCGTGAAACGGCACGAGTTCCGTCAGACGGTCCACCTGGAACGGGATCCGCACGGTGATGCTGATCGCGCCGATCGGCAGCACCTTGATCCCACGCTCGACCCGCAAAATTCCCTGCGGGCTCGGCCGCTCCAGCGACGGCAGTCGCACGCTCAGCGGCCGATGAAAAAAAAGCTGCTTCGGCGTCCGCTTCGACGACCCGATCACATATTCCGCAGTCGGCTGCCCCAGCAGCCGCTCCACCGGCTTGCGATTCATCTCGTACGCCAGGTCAAACGCATAGAGGTACACGACCTCCCCCGCGTATCCGGCCGGCTCTGAATGCTCGCCTTGCGAACGTTCCGACATGGGCGGCATTCTACATCGTGCCGGTACGTTACCTGCAAACGAGAGATCTTCTGCGTTCAAAATCACCCTCACCCCGACCCTCTCCCGAGATACCGGGAGAGGGGGTAGGACGCAGCGACGGTCGTGCACCGAGGTCGGGCGGGATTTATCCCGCCGATTCCGCGGCGGCGGCGTTGCATCCGCTTCCGCGGAAGTCATGTACGCAAGATGCACCTCTCGACAGTGCGCTATCGGGAAGGAATATTGGAGCAATGAGTGAAGCGAATCTGCCGAGAGTTCTGTCCGTGCTGGACATGCTGACGGAGGAAGAACTCGTTCAGCTCAACCATATCATCGTTCAACGGCTGCGGCTCATGCAGCAGATTCGAAGTCACGGGCAGATGATGAAATTTCGGCTGGGTCAGCGGGTTCGATTCACCACCGCCGCGGGCCAGCATGTTCGCGGCGTCATTACCCGGCACAATCGGAAATCTGTCACAGTTGTGACCGACGAAGGGGTTCAGTGGCGGGTGGGGCCGGGACTTGTTCATCTGGATGAATAGTGTTTCCGCGAAGGGCAAGCCATGGCGAGCGCGATTCGGCTTGCCGGCTCGGCGCGAAGTTGGGGCGTGGCAGAAGGGGTCTTCAGCACGGCCGGGCCTTGAACAATGCTGACACGCATCGTTCATGAAGAGCCGGATACGCGTTACTGACAGCTGGGCGCGGATTACGCTCGGCGCCAGTCCGTGCCGCCGGCGCGGTCTTCGAGCGTGATGCCGATGTCTGTGAGGCCCTTTCGGATCGAGTCGGCCAATGCGAAGTTCTTGCCGGCGCGGGCTTCCTGGCGAAGGCGGATGATCAACTGCATCAACTGATCGGGCAGATGATCGGCGTCTTTTGCGGAAGCGGTTGCATCCGCGCGGAACAGCCCCAGCAGTTGCCCGAGGTGGCGAAGCGTTTGTGCGCCGGCGGCGGTGATGGTTACCGACTGCGGCTCGGGGGTGCGCTCCAGTTGCTGGCGTTCGATGAATCCGTTGATCTCGCCGGCCAACTCATGCAATACGGCGATCGCGCCGGCGGTATTGAAGTCGTCGTCCATCATCTCCAGAAACTTGTTCTTCAAACTCTGCATCGCCTTGACGAACTCCCCTTGCGCCGCGGTGAGCTGCAGCGCCGCGACGCCGTCGATGTCGGTCGCGGCGGCGTGGGAGGACGGAATGCGATCGATGCGCTCATTGAGGCGCTCGAATACCCCGATCGCTTTCTTGCAGGCAGCGATCACTTCCTCGCTGAACTCAATCGGTCGTCGATAGTGCGTGCTGAGCAGGAGATAGCGCAGCAAATCGGGGCCGTGCTGCTCCAGCAAGTGCCGGACGGCAAGTGTCGCCAGCAGGGCCGCGCCCTCGGCGGTGGCCGCGTCGCTCCCGCTGATTTTTTTGGTGTTGACGCGGGTGAGCCCGTTGTGCAGCCAGTATTTGACAAACGTCTGGCCGCTGGCGCTTTCCGATTGGGCAAGTTCATTTTCGTGATGCGGAAAAAGCAGATCCATGCCGCCGCCGTGGATGTCGAGCGTGACGCCCAGATGCTTGCGGCTCATGGCCGAACACTCAATATGCCAGCCGGGCCGGCCCGGCCCCCAGGGCGAATCCCAACTTGGCTCGCCCCGTTTGGCGGCTTTCCAGAGTGCAAAATCCGCGCGGCTCCGTTTGCCCGACCCTTCCAGATCACGCGTGCCCGCCTCCTGCTCCTCGATGCTCCGGTGCGAAAGCTTCCCGTAGTCCGAATCCTTCGCCACGTCGAACCACACGCTTCCGCCGGCGGCGTAGGCAGTCTCCTTTTCGATCAGGGTCGAGCACATTTCGATGATTTCCGGCATATGCTCCGAAGCGCGCGGGAAGTGATCGACCGTGTCGATTCCAAACGCCCGCAGCGAGTCAAAATATTCCCGGGTGTACTTCTCCGCCAGCGCTGGCATCGTCGTTTTCATCTCCATCGCGCGAGCGATCAGCTTGTCGTCGACGTCGGTGATGTTGATCACCCATCGGACGGCAAATCCCTTGAACCGCAAATATCGCTTGATCGCGTCAAAGATGACCGGCCCGACCATATGCCCGATATGCGGCGACTTGTAGACGGTCGGCCCGCACAAATACATGCGCACCTTGCCAGGCTCGAGGGGTTCGAACAGTTCCTTCTGTTTCGTCAGCGTGTTGTAGACTCGCAGGGCCATAGGGAGGGTATCTTAGGACTGCCGGGGCTGGTTGGGAATCGGTGGTCGTGCGCAGAGAACGATTCGGGTGTGGCGCTCGAAAGTGGCGATCGGCTCCGAGTAGGGCGGGATTCATCCCGCCGATTTGTTGGCCGGCTGAGAAAACGGCGGGATGAATCCCGCCCTACGATCGCAAAATCTGCAATCGCCACAAATAAAAGTTACACCCAACGATTCTTCTCTTCGGGTGATTGGCGATTGGAAGGTGACAAAAGCGGGTGAAACGTGAAGACGTGAAACGTGAGAAGGAGCGGAAGCCGCGGAGTCGTGACCGTATCGAGCTTGCCAGCGGCGCCGCCGTGGCTTGCCCTTCGCGGAAGCGACCGGAAACACAGGACAAACGTCCTCCAGTTTTCTTCTGACTCGCTTCTTTTTCCACTCACATCGCCGGATGCACGCTCTCCATCGGCTCGACCAGCACCACGGCGTGTGCCGCGATCGCTTCTCCCCGGCCGATGGCGTCGCATCCTTCGTTGGTACCGGCTTTGACATTCACGCGCGAGGCGGGCATTTCCAGCACGTCGGCAAGCCAGCTTGCCATCTGCTTTTTGAACGGCTTGAGCTTGGGTCGTTCGGCCAAGATCGTGATGTCCAGATGATGCGGGCGAAACCCTGCCGCCGTCATCTGCTCCACGGTGCGGGCGAGAAATACCCGGCTCGACACGCCTTTCCACTGCGGATCGCTGTTTGGATAGTGCTCCCCGATATCGCCAAGACCCATCGCGCCCAACAGGGCGTCGACGACCGCGTGCGCGACGACGTCGCCATCGCTGTGCGCCACGGGGCTGATTCCCTCGGCCACAACCACGCCTCCGAGCACGAGCTTGCCGCCGTCCTGCAGGCGGTGAATGTCATAACCGTGACCGATTCGAAATGAGGGGAGCATGCTGCACCTGGCTACAAATCATATTCCTTGATCTTGCGATAAAGCGTCCTCTCGCCGATCCCGAGGATTTTGGCCGCCTGTTCGCGATTGCCGTTGACCAGCTTCAGCGTGTTGCGGATCAGTTCCTTCTCCGCCTGCTCGATGCTGATGCCGACGAGGTTGTTCATCCCGCCCAGCGCCTCGCCGGAGACGGGGCGAATTTCCGGCGGCAGCGCGTCCATCCGGATCGTCGTTCCCGAGCTGAGCACCACCATCCGCTCGATCGCGTTCCGCAGCTCGCGCACATTGCCCGGCCAGGAGTAGCTCATCAGCACCTGCTGCGCCTCGGGATCGAGTTCCGAGATGACCTTGCCGTGGCGTTCGCACGATTGCTTCAGGAAGTAATGCAGCAGCAGCGGGATATCCTGCCGCCGCTCGCGCAGCGGGGGGATGGTGATGGCAATGCCCTTGATGCGGAAATAGAGGTCTTCGCGGAAGTGCTTCTCGGCAACCATTTCCTCAAGCCGTTGATTGGTGGCGCTGATCAGGCGCACGTCCACCTTGATCGGATCGTTGGATCCAAGGCGGACCACTTCCCCGTTTTCCAGCACGCGCAGCAGCTTCGCCTGCATGGCGCCGGGCATGTCGCCGATCTCATCCATGAAAAGCGTTCCGCGATCGGCATGCTCGAATCGCCCCTCGCGCTCGCCGCGCGCATCGGTATAGGCCCCGCGCACGTGCCCAAACAGTTCGTCCTCCAGGATGCTCTCGCTCAGCCCGGCGCAATTCAGCGCGACCAGCCGATGCTTTCGCCGCCGGCTGTTGTTGTGAATGGCCTTGGCCACCAGTTCTTTTCCGGTGCCGCTTTCGCCCATGATGAGCACGGGAATGTCACTGGGCGCCACCTGCCGGGCGGTTTGCACCACTTTCTGCATTCCGCTGCTGGTGCCGATGATTCCCTCGAAGCCCGCGTGATCGCCGATCTGCTCCTGGAGGATCTGGTTTTGTTTGAGCAGAGCACTCCGCTCGGCCGCGCGGTTCACCTGCAGCCGAAAGTGCTCCAGATCCAGCGGCTTTTCAATGAAGCTGTAAGCGCCTTCGTTCATCGCGCTCACGGCGGTCGGAACGTCTCCATGCGCGGTGACGAGAATAACAGGCGGCGCCGGATCGCGCTGCTTGGTCAGCCGCAATAGCTCCAATCCATCGCGCTTCCCCTCCATCACCAGGTCGGTCACCACCACGTCGTATGGCTTGCGCTCCAGCTTCGAGCGCGCCTCGGCCAGGTTATAGGTGACATCGCACCGGTGCCCCTGGCGCTCCAGCGCCTCGCACATAACCTGCGCGTGTTCGCGCTCGTCATCGACCACCAGCACCGAGGCCTTTTTGATGTCGTTTTCTGCCATCGCGAATCAGATCGTAGCGGAAAGGCGTTCAAACCGGCAGTGCGATGGAGAACACAGTTCCCTTCCCCGGCTCGCTGCTGACGGAAATCTTCCCGCGATGTTCCTGCACCACGCGCCGGGTGATCGCAAGCCCCAGTCCCGTCCCTCCGCTCTTGGTCGAATAGTAGGCGTCGAAGATCTTCGCCACCGCCTCGGGCGCGATGCCTCGCCCGGTGTCCAACACTTCCAGCACCGCCCACTCGTCCTCGCGCCGCGCGGAGAGAATGATCTCGCCTCCCTCCGGCGGCATCGCCTGCGTGGCGTTGATCATCAGGTTCAAAATCGCCTGTTTGATCAGCTTCTCGTCAAGTCGCACCACCAACGCCGCGTCCCCGCGCCGCAACCGAAGCTGCACGCGCTGCGCTTGCGCTTGCGGCGTAAAAAAATCGACCAGGTCTTCGAGCATCCCATTCACCTCCACGGGCTTGGGGTCGATCTCCAGCTTGCCCGCGTAGCGCATGAAATCATCGAGAATTTCCCGCAGTCGCAGCGTCTCTTTCTGGACGGTATGCAGCCGGCTGTGCAGCCGCGATGCGCCCGGATGCTCGGCCTGCAGATCCTCGCCGAGGAGCTGCAGATTCAATTGAACGGTAGATAATGGATTTTTGATTTCGTGAGCGAGCCCGCTGGTGAGCGTGCCAAGTTCGGCCAGACGCTCGGCTTGCCGCGCCCGGTGCTGCAGCCGGACAAATCGTCGATACGCGACCGCCGCGCCGACACCGCCCAGCAGCAGCGCGCTGAGCCAGCCGGCCAGCAACCCCGAATCGAAGCTTTCCATCGAAACAGGCTAAAGGGGGGTGACGGAAAAGTAAAAAAGCGCGCGAAATCCCGCTCTCAACCCACCTTCGACTCATTTTCCGCCGCGACGACTCTTTTCACGTGCTGCGCAGAAAACCCCTTTTCACCCTGGAGCAGCTCGTACTCGACCATCTCTCCGTCACGCAGCGAGCGAAAGCCATCGCCTTCGATGCTGCTGAAATGAACGAATACGTCCTGGCCCTCCGGGCCGACGATAAAGCCAAACCCTTTTTTGGAATCAAACCATTTAACCGGGCCAGTCGACATGCGCTCTCCCAGAATTGCTGCTCGGCGGGAGCAGAGCGATCTCGCCAGACGCGAAGCGACATCCCTTACGACATGACTCCCCACCCACGATGCCACCGGCGATGCGTTCCCGCAAGTAAATTCAATATACTGTCGTCAAGCTCGAAAATGCAAACAAATCTTCTCTGGCCTTCGCGAAGCAGTGTCGGCGAAGACGGAAAGTCGCAAAATTCTCTACACTCGGGCATGAGGATTGGCGATGGTGTCCGGTGGAATCGCTTCAGTTCAATTTCGAAGAGGTGGCCCCGCTGGCCTGGCCCAACGTTCTGGTGGTCGACGACCATCAGCCGACGGCTGATGCGCTCGCTCGGCTGCTTGAGGCCGAACGTTATCAGACAGCGGTGGCCTACCGGGCCGCTCATGCGTTATCCGCGATCGACGAGTTTCGATTTCAGGCAGCTGTCGTCGACTTGAACCTTCCCGATCTCCACGGGCTGATCCTTATCCAAAAGCTCCGCGAACGGCTGGGCCCGAAAGCTCCGGTGATCGTTCTCAGCGGTGAAAACTCCATCGACATGCTCAAGGCGGTCGCCCAATCAGGAGCTACTTACTTTTTCAGCAAGCCTGTGAACGTGTCGCAGTTGCTCACCCAACTGCGCGCCTGCCTGAACGACGCCGGCGCGAGTAATTAGAACGGGATCATTGGATCTGAAAGCCTGCGGAACTGGCCCCCGCCAGATCCCCCCAACAGCAAGCTTTCTGGGCGTCACGCTGCGTCAACTTTGCGAATCTTGTCAGAACGCTCCGCTCTCATACTTCTGCGCCAACTCCACATAGTGCCCGCTGAGCCACGCGAGGTATTGCAACTCCTCGGCCTTGATCGGTCTGACGATCTTGCCGGGAACTCCCATCACCACCATGCGGTCCGGCACCTCCAGCCCCGGGGGGACGACCGCCCCGGCCGCGATCAAACACTCGCTGCCGATCCGCGTCCGGCCCAACACCACCGCGCCCATTCCGATCAGCGAACCCCGGCCGACGAATGTGCCATGAACGATCGCGCCATGGCCGATCGACACGTCATCTTCGATCGTATTCGGGACGCCCGAGTCGCAGTGAATGACCGCGCCGTCCTGCACGTTGACCCTCTGCCCGATGCTCACCGAAGCGACGTCACCGCGCACGACGGCGTTAAACCAAAAACTGGCCAGCGGTCCGATTCTGACGTCGCCGACGATGGTCGCGTTGTGAGCAACAAAGTAGCCGAGGGGATATTGCAGCGTCATCAAAGGCATCGAGAAATCCTTTCCGCTATCGCGACGGCGAAAGCTTGAGCACCATCTGTTCGTTCCGCGCTGCCGCGTACATATCGCGAAATTCTCCCAGCGACGAATAAGCCCGCGCCGGGACGCGGCGCAGGGGAATCTCCGCGGCGATCTCCGCCACGTCAAATGGCCACGGATCCAGCGCCAACTGAAACGGCGCGGGATGCCCGATCGTCATGCGCACCGGTTGAACGCCCGGCTTTGGAAAGATGTAGTCAATCGCGTCAAACAACGGCCGATCGCAGCAGATGTCAAGGCTCAGGCTGTCCAGCACGCGCATCCATCCGGCCGCGACGAGCAGGAGATCTTCGTCATCATTTGTCCCCGGCTGCGCCAGCCCGAGCCGCAGCGCGATATCCGTCCGCAGGCTCAGCGATTTGCGCAGCGATTCCTGAATCTCAATCTGCCGGTGCTGAAATTTATTGATCTCGAAGATCGTTCGAGGATCGGCCGGTCTTCCATCCCGTCCGCTTCCCTCGTGCGGCAGCGATGAGAGCCGCAGCACATGCTGACTGACCAGCAATCCGCTCCACGGATGCTCCGCGACCGCCAGATCGACCGACGCGTTCCAAACCCGCGTTGCAATCTCAAGCGGCGTCTGCAGCACATGCATCGGCCAGCCATGCCGGTCCAGCGCCGGCGCATCGTCGTGCAGCGGCCAGCCGCTGTCATGGAGCGCGATCCCCCGCACGGTGGGCTCGAACGGCGCCGGGGGAGCGAAGCGGTCGTTGCCCACGTGCGTCGCCAACGTTCCGGCGAAGAGTGCGTGCTCTTTCTGCGTGATGAGGAGGAAATCGTCGCCTGAGCGGTGCCGGATCATTGCGGTCCATTATTGGAAGTTGGAGGCAAGGCGGGAAGGAGCTTGCGGAATTACCCGCTTCAGTACCGGTCCGCGCGATCGCAAGCGAGCCCCCACCCCAGCCCTTCCCCGGCGTACCAGGGGAGGGGGAAAGAGTTGCAGCACCGTTGTGACAGCTCCCGAAAGATCGGGTGCGTCACGCGTCGCCGAAGGGGAAAGTTTTCGTGGGCGGTTCGCTCCGCGAAGGGGCAAGCCACGACGGCACCGCTGGCAAGCTCGATGCGGTCACGATTCCGAGGCCTCCGCTCCTTCTCACGTTTCACGTCTTCACGATTCGCTCGCTTTGTCACGTTCCAATCACCAATCACCTGCCCCCGTGCCTTCCCGCGCCTGTGTCGCTACCCTGTACCGCCTGATGGACTCCCTGACCGCATTAGCCGTGGCGGCGCTGCTGGTACGCGTTGGTCATGCACTTTTTTTGACCGGCTTGAGCCGTTCGAAGAATTCTGCAAGCGCAATCGTCCGGTCTTTCTGCGATCTGTACGTTGGCTCGCTGGCATTCCTTGCCATCGGCTCGGCGTTGCTCTGGCAAACGCAAACGCCATTCATCGGAATTCGCTGGCAATTCCTGCTCGGCGGATCGCCTGATCCGACGGCACTGTTGTTTCAAACCGCGGCTGTCCTTACCGCGACGTCGGTGGTTGCCGGAGCGCTGGCGGAGCGGGCGCGGCTGATGCCGGTGCTGGCAGCGTCCGCGCTGCTCTGCACGGTGGTCCTCCCCATCGCGGGAAACTGGGTCTGGTACGGATGGCTCAGGCGGGCGGGATTTGTGGATGTCGCGGGCGCTGCGGCGCTGCAGGTTCCGGCGGCACTCTGCGCCGCCGTCGGCGCCAGAATCGTTGGACCGCGTTCGGGAAAATATCATCGTGACGGGTCCACCGCCGTCATCCCCGGACACACGCTGCCAATGGCCGCGGTGGGGGCGCTGCTGACACTGGTCGGTTGGACCGCGTACGTCGTCGGATCGGCGCTGATGCGCCAGGAACCAATGGAGAGCGCCGCTGCGGATGTCTTCTTCGCCGCCGTCGCGGCAGGGGGGACGGCAATGATCTATTGCCATTTCCGCTTTGGGAAGATCGACCTTCTGCTCACGTTGATCGGCATGCTCGGCGGGCTGGTTGCATCCAGCGCCGGCGCCGGATCGGTCGGCGTGCGGGCCGCGGTGCTGATCGGCGCCGGCGCCGGGGTGCTGGTCCCGTGGTCGGCGGTCGCGATGGATCTGTATTTGCGCATCGACGATCCGATCGGCCTGATCGCGCCGCAGCTTGCCGGGGGGATCTGGGGCACGCTCGCCGCCGCGGTCTTCGCCGGCGGAACACCGGGCGAGCGCCTCCGGCAGCTTGCGATCGCGGCCCTGGGATTGCTCGCCATTGCCGCGCTGTCGATTCTCTCCTCAGCCGCGTTGTTTTTCGGATTGAAGCGGGTCGCCAGCATTCGCGCCCGCGACGCCGATGAATTTGACGGGCTCGATCTGGCCGAGCACGACATCGGCTCGTACCCCGATTTTCAGCAGAACACGATTCGCAGTTATCACCTGCGCGAGGCGTGATTCACGCAATATTCAGCTTCGCCTTCAACTCGTCCAGCGATTGCACGCCCTGGGGCAGCTTCGCCTCTTCGATGAGCATCACAGGGAAGCCGTCGCGGATGGGATAGCTCAACCCGCCGACTTCCGCGATCAGAAAATCCCCTTCGAGCCGCAGCTTGCTGCGCGTCAGCGGGCATCGAAGAATCTCCAGCAGTTCCGGGTCAACTTGAGGCGAAGAAGTCGGGGTGGTCATACGAGGAATGATAAGCCGATCTATCCCGACACGCGAGACGGGAGAGTTTTTCGCTGGAGGAGATTCCCCGTGGCATGGGCGTCCCGCCCATGTTGGCTGCGCGGGAATCGAGGAACATTTGGATAGCGAAGATCTTCGGGTAACTCTTCCGTCGCCAGCATGGGCGGGACGCGCGGGACGCCCATGCCACGAGGATGCGTTCAACCCGGTCCGACAGATCGATATCCGATTGCGGGGATCATCGCTCTCCCCGTGCCATGCGTGCTACCGGGAAAGTCTTCAACGCTCGCGGTAGGGCGGGATTTATCCCGCCGATTGCCTCGCGCGGAGCCGACGGCGGGAGAAGTCCCGCCCGACAGCTCAAGAGCCGAATTCGCAGATTGATTCGACGTACGCGGCCGACCCGTCGCGGAGCCAGCCGTCGAGTTGGGCCTGATCTTTCAGTTGCTGGCCGCGGGCGCGGGGTACCACGGCATACCCGCATGCGACTTCAGCGAGCGCGCTCATGTCGCCCCAGAGCTTCTCAAACTGCGCGACCGGAAAGATGTCTTCCTGGCCATGGCCCCAGCGCTTCTTGACGTCTTTGAGGGTGATGTAAGTCGGCATTCGCGCGCGACCGCGCGGACGGCGGCGGCGACTTTTTCGGCATCCGCCAGTTCGGCGCACGACAGGCCGAAGACCTGCAGCAGCCGATCGATCTCGATCCAGGTCGTCAGCGTGTTGTAGTAGGAAAGATGAAACTCGTCTTCCTCGCGCGGCATCGCCAATCCCTCGACGAGCCGAACGCGATCGTTCACGCGCGCCAGTCCGCCGCCGCGATCGTCGATGCGGCGCGTGATCACTTCGAAGGTGAGGCACGACCCGCGCGCGATATGCAGGCCGAGAACGGCGGGATCAACATCCGCTCCCACGGTGTCGATATTGTGCAGCATCAGATAGCGAAGCTGCGGGCGGTTCTGCAACATGCGCAGGAGGACGCCGTTGCGCAGGAGATTGGGCGTTTCAAACCAATGGCCGACGGGATGAAGGCACTGGGAGGGGACATTGTCGGTGTAATCGCTCGCCTGTCCGGCGCGCTCTGCCCAGCCAATCAGCGCAGCATGAAGGCTTTCGCGCATCTTCTGGGCCTGCTGATCGAGAAGCTTCTGCGGCATCTCTTCCCACGCGAATCGCAGATCGCGCACCGTCGGCACCATGCGCAGGCCCACCGAACGCCCCGGCGAAAGATACAGCGGACCGGCGTAGCCGTAGTTGTCCCGCGCGGCCAGAAACGACGCGATCGGCTCGTGCGTCAGGTAACTGGTCGCGATGACGTGCGGCAACATCGCGCCGTGCTCTCGTCCGACGCGCCGGCTCTTGGCCAGATGCGTTTCAATAAACGTGCGATGCTTCCCCGCGAGCTTGCAGAACGGATGCAGCGCCTTGACGACCCCGGCGCCCTGCGTCCATCGGCTGCCTGCACCGGCGGCGAGCGACATGACTCCGACTTCCCCGTTTCGTAATGCCTTGCGGCCAAGCTCGATCCATTGCGCGCGAATCGCCTGACGCCGTCCCGGTCAGATCCGCAACATCGTCCGGTTTGACGTCTTCGATGGTCGTGGTCCGCGGCAGGCGATTCTGCGCCAGGCCGGTTCGGCCCGCGGTCAGATCGGCGCGAATCTGCTCGTGAAGCTGACGATCAAATCCATACTGATCGAGCAGTTCCCAAACCGAACGGGCCGGGCCGCCTTCGGATTTTCCGCGCGGCAGGAGCCTGTCGAACAGCGTTTCAACCATCCCCCGAAGCGATGGATCGGTTCGGCAGGCGGAGCCAAAGCGATCCAGTTCCGCGCGGCGCAGCGGCGACAATTGGCGCGGGTCAGTCCGCAGCCATTGCGGCGCCATGAACGCGTAATAACCGGGCGGCAGCAGCGCCTTGTCGCTGGCCAGAAGCTGCGCATAGGTGCCGTGCGGATTGATCGCAAAATCGTAGACGACCGGTTCCATCGCGAACGGCAGGGCGTTCTCCAGTTCCTTCTTGATGCTCGACATTGTCTGCTGGAGAAACTCCTGTGCGGCGGCTTTCTGTTTTGGCGCAAAGATGAATCCCATTCCCCCGCCGGACATTCCGCCGAGCATCCAGAAGCCCCAGAAGTCGGAGCCGAATCGCTCTTTGACGCGGGCGATGATCGTTTCCGTGTAGTGCGTGCTGGCCCAGGGAATAATGGCCTGCAGCGGGCCGAAGAAATTGCGGGTTGTCGCGGCGCCGACGCCGGCAACATCATCGCGGCGCAGCGCGTCGAGGATTTCGTCGAGAATGCCCATCGCCTGCCAGCGGGCGCTCCACTCGGCTTCGGAGCGGAGAAGATATTTTTCCGTGACCATCTCAAGAATCGGGCCGACGTTCTGCGCCATGCCGCCATGAACGAGCACGAGGCTCTGTTGCAGATGTTCACGAACGGAGGGCGGCGCCTCCGCGGACCCGAGAATCTTGTGCGTGGGAAGCAGGCGGCCGCGGCTGATGCCAAACTCCGGATCGCCCTCGCGCGCGGGCGTGCCGGTGATGAGTTTCATTCCGGGCCAGACGCCGCCCGAATCCTGCCACCCGCCGCCCGAACCACCGATCCACTCACCGAGAATGGCGCGCGCCGCAACCAGGCGTCGCTCGTTTTCGTGCAGCTCTCCGGTGAGCGAAGTCGCCTGGCTGGTCGCGCGCATGCAGACGGAGATCAGCGCGCCCAGCAAATTGGTGGAGACTGCGAGCCGCGAACCTTTTGGAATATTGTTGACGTTGCTGACGATCTCCAGCCCAAGTCCCGGACCGACGACTCGCTCCAGCAGCTCGGCAAGCGTTCGGCCGGAGCCTTCGATCCCCGGCGGAATAATTCCCGACGCGATCACCGCCGCCTTGAGCAGCCCCAGATAATCCTTCGCAAAGTCAAAGACTTCCGGCAGGCTGGTAATATCTGCGCGCGTCGCCAGATCGACGCTGACGACACGCAACACCGGCTCGTCGATCACCCGCAGATATGCCTCGACCGGCGGCTTGGGCGCTGGATCGCGCCCATGAACGGCCAGGTCGATCGACACGTTCAGCACCCGCGCGCCTTCGGGAAAATCCATTCCCAGAAAAAAGATGTCGCTCCACGCGCTATGCGTGAGATCCATTCGCACCGGAGTCTTCTCCGCGAGAATCGGAAACGAGCCATCCGTCGGCGAACGCTCGAGCAGCTCGGGCCGGATTCGCAAGGGCTGGTCCGCGGGATGGCCGATGCGGAACATCCATTGATTGCCTTTCACCGAGCGGACGCTCCGCCGCACCTGGTTGGCAAGGGTCTGAAATGCCAGGTCGCGGTACGCGGCCGCCAGGGCGCTGGAGATTGGGTCACTGGGTCCCTTGTTCTTCTGCACATCGAGGAACGAATCGATCGCTTCTTCAAAACGACGGGAGAGAAGATGTTCGTACCCATTGAACGGCACATGACCGTGGACCGACAGACTCGATCGCGTCGGCAGGTGGAACCGGTGAATGGCGTAGAGGAAAAAGAGGGCGCGAACGCGCTGGTAGAGATTGTCGTGATCGCGGCGAAACGCATCGAGCTGCTCGCACTCGGCCAGGAGTTGCTCGACAGACTCGTCCCGGCAAATCGCGTCGAGCGACTGGTCGCGCACCTGCGGGTCGTCAGACGTGATGATCCGGATCAGCTCGGAGGTCATGGCGTTGGTCAGGCAGACTTCTCCCGCGTTGCCAGCAGTTCGACAAGTTGGGCGAGAATTTCCTCGCGGTCGTTCCCGTCCAGCGCCAGCGCCAGTTGGCCGGTCAGCAGGCCGTAGCGCACGCCGATGTTGTATCGCAGGCCCTGCACTTCCAGGGCGAGATAGCGTTCTTTGCGGGCCAGTTCCGCGAGGGCCGGGGAGAGCGCGAGCCGCTCGCCGGATTTGAGCTTGCCGAGCAAGCCGCCAAGCAGATCCATCACCGCTGGCGTCAGTACGTGCATGCCGAAGAAGCAGAGGTAATGTCCGGCGCAGCCCGGGAACCAGAAGTGTCTGCTCGGCTTCCGTCGGCGTCGGTTTTTCGGCAACCTGCTCCACTTCGTAGAGATTGTTTTGCCCCGCAACACGCCGTCCGCCGATCGTTCCATAATACGTCAGCATGTTTTCCCGCGTTGCCTGCACGGCCGACACCGAGCAATTGTGCAGCTCGGCCATCGCCACCAACTGCTGTGCACAGCGGTTGCCCGACCGGCTCAAATACAAGTGATCGCTGACCAGGTGCAGGAACGGATCATTGGCAACGAAGCCTTTGGCGCAGTGGAGGGCATGGCCGTAGCCCAGGGCATCCTTCTGCTCGACAAACTGCAATCTCCCCGCCAGTTCTCCGGCCGCTTCCGCATACAGCTTCTGATCGCCGGGGGTGATGACGGCACAAACCTGCTCAACCCCGCTGCTGATCGCTTCCTGCAGAATAATTCGCAGGGCCGATTTCTGCACTCCGTCCCGATCCACGAGCGTCTGCAGCGGCAATCCCCGTTGCGATCGACCCGCTGCGGTAATGACGGCTTTGCGAATTTTCATTGCGCGCGAACGCTCCTCCGAAGATCGGGCGCAGCATGGCAGAAGGAGCTATTTCCGTCAATGCGCTCAAAGAATCTGTGGGCTTTTGCAGGGGCAACAGTGTCCAAGAAGGCTTTTCCTTGTGGCCTTCCGACAGGTAGAATAATGACATGAGCAAAGCTGAGATTCTAGCTGGGCTGTCCACCCTTGAGCCTGACGAGCGGGAGCAGGTGTTCCAGCGGCTGTGCGAGCTGCAGGAAAAGGATCTGCTGGAGGGCGTTGGCCCTTCTTCAGAAGAGAAAAAACTGCTCGACGAGGCACTCGCTGAGTTCGAGCGGGATGGAAACCCCGGGACGCCGTGGCGCGACGTGTTGCGCGGGGTGCGCGGCTCGAGTGCGGCGTGAAATGGCCCGTTTACATTCGCCCTGTCGCCAAGGCTGATCTTGCTGAGGCACGCACCTGGTACGAGGGCCGTCGCCTTGGATTGGGTGACGAGTTTCTGGCTTCAATCGCGGATTTGTTCACACGCCTGGAAGAAGATCCCGAACAATTTGCATTGTACTACCGGGAGCTTCGGAGAGCACTGACCGAAAGATTTCCCTACAAGGTTTTTTTCAGAATCGAGAATCAAACGGTCGTCGTACTGCGTATTCTCCACGCAGCGCGCGAACATCGGTCGCAATTGGACAAGGACTGAGGTGTCCGATCAATTGCCGACGATTAGGCAGAAGATAGCTAAGCGTGTTTCATTAAGGCGCCTCACGCAAACGGATCGTGCTGAGTCGACAGATTCTCAAACCTTGTCGTCTTGTTGAGAAACGTCAGCTTCACTGTTCCCGTCGGCCCGTTGCGCTGCTTGGCGATGATGATTTCCGCGATGTTGTCCGGTTGGAAATCCGGCTCGCTCATCTTGTAATAGTCTTCGCGATGCAGCAGGGCGACGACGTCGGCATCCTGTTCGATCGAGCCTGACTCGCGGAGATCGCTCATGCGCGGGCGATGGCCGTCGCGGCCTTCCGATTGGCGATTCAACTGTGACAACGCGATCACCGGGACATCCAGCTCGCGGGCAACCGCTTTGATTCCGCGGGAGATTTCGCTGATCTGCTGCTGGCGGCTTTCGACGCCGGGGTTGTCCATGAGCTGCATGTAGTCGATCATCACGCACTTGATGTCGTGCTGCAGCTTCAGGCGGCGGGCCTTGGCGCGCAGATCGAGAATCGTCAGGCCGGGCGAATCGTCCACCCAGATCGGCGCCTTGGCGAGCTCGCCGACAACATTGGCCAATTCGGTATACTCGTGCGGCTGCAGGAGACCCTTGCGCAGCTTGTGGGCATCGATCTTCCCGCGGCTGCAGAGCATGCGCTGGGCGAGCTGCTGCTTGCTCATTTCCAGCGAAAAGACGGCGCAGGGAAGCCGGTTGTCGGCGGCGATGTGCTCGATGATATTCATCGCCAGCGCCGTCTTGCCCATGCTGGGGCGGGCGGCGACGATGATCATCTCTCCCTTCTGCAGCCCGTTGAGCATGTCGTCGAGTTCGTAGAACCCGGTCTCGACGCCGCGCTGGCCGCGATTTTCGATGTTTTCGAAAACCTCGTGGAGGACGACCTCCATCGGCACCATCGCGTTGCCGACTTTTTTCTGGGCGATTTCAAAGATCTTCTTCTCGGCCTTGTCCAGAACGAGATCCGCCTGCTCGTGCGGCGCATAGGCATCGCGCAAAATCTCATTGCTCGCGCCGATCAGTTGCCGCAGCAGCGATTTTTCCCGAACGATGGTCGCATAATGCGCCCCGTGCGCGGCCGAGGGGACCGCATTGAGGATGGCGGCGAGATATTCGCGCCCGCCAACTTCCTCGTAGAGCTGCCGCTTGATCAACTCTTCGCGGACGATCAGGGCATCGATCGGGCGGTTCTGCTCGTAGAGCCGAAGGACGATGTCGTAGATGATCTGATGGTCGGCCTGATAGAAGCTCTCGCGGTCGACGATCTGCACCACCTGCCCGACCATTTCCTTGTCGAGCATCATCGATGCCAGCAGACACATCTCAGCCTCAATCGAGTGGGGCGGGAGTTTGTCGAACTGAGCGGCGAGAGATGAGTCGATGAGCTGGCTCATGCGCTTCCTTGCTGAGAGAGACAATTAACTTTCCGGCGCCTCCAACGCAACCCCCTGGCACATCGTGGCACGGGCGTCCCGCCCGTGTTGGCGACGGGGGAGAAAGGATCCTCTGATATCAGGGTCCTTCTGAAGCTCAGCGCCTCCAGGATGGGCGGGACGCCATGCCACGCCACGGGGTTGCTCTCCGCGACATCGGCGGGATGAATCCCGCCCTACATGCCAACTCGATAGCGGCTCTTCATCCGTGAATGTTAAGCGAAAAAAAGACCGGCGCGACGAGTTGCCGTCGCGCCGGTCATGTTATGTACTGCTCGTCCACAACGTGGCGGTGGACGAGCGAATCGCTATCGAATTTACGCCGGTTCCGCGGCGGGCTCGGCTGCGGCACTGGCCTTGTGCGCGGCGTCGATGGCGGCCTTGCTGTCGGCATCGGGCGCCACCCAGACCTTGATGTCCGTCGCGAGATCTTCGGCGAACTTGATCTGCACGCTGTACTTCTCGATTTGATCGAGCCGGCCGGGCAGATTGATATCGGTCGGGATCACGTTGAAGCCCTGCGCCTGCAGAGCCTTGGCGATGTCAGTCGCCGTCACCGAGCCGAACAGGTGCCCCTGTTCGTTGGCTCGACGCTCGAGAGTGACTTCGACGGTTTCAAGTTGCTTGATCAGCGCCGCCTGCTGGTCGCGGCGCTCGCGCTCCACGCGCTCGATTTCCTTGCGCCGCTCCTCGACCTTCTTGATGTTGCCCGGCGTGGGATGCAGGGCCAGGTCCTGCGGCAGCAGGTAATTGCGGGCGTAGCCGTTCGACACCTCCACGATGTCGCCGACTTTGCCGACGTGCTTGATGCTTTCCTTCAGTAACAATTTGACGTTTGCCATGGTTGCCTCGAAATTCGCTATCGACTTTGCGCGATGATGCGCTTCCAACACACATTTAGCCGCCGCCTCAGGGCAGCGGCTCACTTGAACGGGCGCGGAGTCGCGCGCGTTGGTCTTGAGCTAAAACGGAATATCTTCCTCGTTGAGCTGACTTTCCTCGCCGTACGGCGGTTGCGGGGCCGGGGACGGCTGCGCGGCATCACCGCCGCCTGCCGCGGGAGGACGGGCTCCCTGCGGTGCACCTGCCCCGGGCTGGGAACCCGAAGTTCCACCCTGCGAGCGCGGCGGGTATCGCGAAGGGGAGCGCGATTCGCCACCTTCCTGACCGCCTTCGTACGCGCCACCGCCACCGCCGCCACCGCCTCCGCCATCGCGGCCGCCGACGAATTGAAAATTTTCGACGACGACGCTCATCTTGCTGCGCTTCCCGCCGCCTTGCTTGTCTTCCCACTGATCATATTTCAGCCGGCCTTCGATGAAGATCGGCTTCCCCTTGGTGAAGTATTGATTGATCACCTCGCCGGTCTTTCCAAAGGCCGCGCAGTCGACAAACGTGACTTCCTCACGGTCTTCGCCCGTCGCGCTTTTGAATTTGCGATTGCACGCGACGCCGAACTCCGCCACCGCCGTCTGGCTCGGCAGATACTTCAACTGCGGGTCGCGGGTCAGATTGCCCATTAACAGCACTTTGTTGAAGCTAGCCATTGTCAAGGCTCCCTTGGGAAAGCGGTGGTTCGATGCCTAGAGAATTCTCGCAAGTATACACTGGGCAGAGCCCGAAACCCGAATTCCGAAACCCGAATGACGAATCAAATTTGATTCTTTGATTCGGGATTCTGGTTTCGTCATTCGGATTTCCGCGACCCACTACTCGGCGGCGGGCGCAGCGGCAGGGGCGTCCTCGCGGCGCGGCGTGCGCGGAGCGCGATCATCGCGCGGGCGATCGTCCCGAGGCCGGTCATCACGGGGCCGGTCATCGCGCGGGCGGTCGTCGCGCCGCGGCCTCTCTCCGTCGTTAAACCCAGGGCGGTCCCAGGGATTACGCTCTTCGCGCGGTTGAATCGGCTGCGGCTCGACAGCCGCCATCTCTTCCTTGTTGAGATGATCGGCGCGCGTGATGAGCACGCGCAGGACGTCGTCACTGAGGTTGACGTCGCGTTCGATCGCGGTGACCGAAGGACCCGGGCCCTTGTAGTAACAGATGATGTAGGTCCCGCGCTTCTGCTTCTTGATCTCGTAGGCGAGCTTCCGCTCGTCCCACTTCTTGATCACCAGCACTTCGCCCCCGTGCTTCTCAACCATCGCGGTGACGGCTTTGATTGCGCCATCGAGGTCGGCCAGCGCCGAGGGTCCATAGAGAAACATCGCTTCATAAGTGTTCTTCACGTCTGCCATCGGTCGATCTCCAAAAGGTCAATCTTTCGTTTTCTCGTCTGACTTTGCGTCGGCGTTGAACTGGTTCATCGCCGGCGCGATTCCCTGATCCATCCAGGCTTCCACTGCCGCGGCCGCGCGTTCGACGGCTCGATCGATCAGCGGTCGCTGCTGATCGGAAAATCGGCTCAGGACATAATCGCGTCCCGGCACACGCTGGGGCGGCGGGTCGATCCCGACCCGCAATCGCGGATAGCCGCTCGTGCCCAGCGCCCGCTCGATGTCCTTGAGGCCGTTATGGCCTCCACTGCTTCCGTCGGCCCGCAGGCGGATTCGTCCGCACGCCAGGGCCAGATCATCCAGCACGATCATGATGTCAGCCGTCGCGAGCTGGTAAAACGCGGCCGCAGCCTGCACCGCCTGGCCACTGACGTTCATAAACGTCATGGGCTTGAGCAGCAATGCTCTTTGCGAACCGCCCGGCAGATTCACCATGCCGTCGCAAGCCAGGCTCTCAAACTTGCCGCGGGCCACGCGATCAAACTCGCCGGGGCCGGTCCATCCGAATCGCTCCGCGAGCCGGTCGATCACCTCGAAGCCGATGTTGTGACGAGTCCCGGCATATTCGCGGCCCGGGTTTCCCAATCCAACGACCAGCTTCATGTGGTCACGAAATTCCGAATTCCGAAACCCGAATTCCGAATCAAGCCCGAATGACGAATGCCCAAATGCAGAGATGAAGACGATGCGGACATCCGTAACGGCCACAGTGCGCTCAAACGGCCGTATTTCGCTTCGTCATTCGTCATTCTGGTTTCGGTTTGATTGCTGAATTCTGGTTTCTGATTTCGTCATTCGAGTTTCCGCGCCAACGGCCTTACTTCTTCTCGGCGCCTTCCTCTCCCGCGGCCGCCGCTTCCTCGTCAGTCGGCTTGCGGCCGATCAGTTCCGGCTCGGCGGATTCGCCTTCGGTGGCTTCCGTGGCCTCTTCCTCGGCGATCTCGCGAACGCTTGCCACGATCAGGTCTTCGTCCTGCAGCACCTTGACGCCCGCCGGCAGCTTCAAATCCTTGATGTGCAGAACCGAATCCATGCCCATGTCGGAAACGTTGTGCCGGATCGCTTCGGGAATGTCAGTTACGAGGCACTCGATTTCGAGTTCCATCACCACTTGCTGCAGCACGCCGCCTTCCTCTTCACCTTTGGGCGTGCCCTTGAGCTCCAGGGGAATCGTGAGTTCCACTTTTTCGTCAAGGCTCACGCGGGCGAAGTCAACGTGAATGACTTCCATCCCAAGATGATCGAACTGCACTTCCTTGACCAGCACCTTCTGGCTTTTGCCGTCGTCCAGCGCCAGGTCGAAAAGATGCGCGCCGCGGCCCAGGTGGCCCGTCAGCTCCTTTTTTGGAAGCGTGACGGGAATCACCGCCTCCTTGTGCCCGTAGATAACGCCGGGCACGAATCCCGCGTCGCGCAGACGCTTGTTCGCTCGCGAGCCGAGTTCCGTGCGGGCCTTTGCTGCCACTTGTGCTGATTGAACTGCCATGATGTACCTCGATCCAAATTGCGGCCGCTCGCTACAGCGAACACGCCGCGGGTTTCGTCTCAATGAATGAGCGCGGGTCTATTTCTGTTCCTCTTCCTTCTCCTTGCCGCTGTCGTTGAACAGGGCACTGACTGACTGATTGTGATGAATTCGCGTGATGGCTTCGCCGAGAAGATCGGCGACGCTCAGCACCACGAGTTTGTCCTTGATCGCGTCGGCCCGGTTGCCGATGGGAATCGTGTCGGTCACGGCGAGCTTGGTGAAATCGCACTTAGCCAGGCGTTCCATGGCTGGCGGCGCGAAAACCGCATGCGACGCGACGATGTAAATGTCCTTCGCTCCATGATCGCGGAGAATCCGGCAGGCTTCGGTCACCGTGCCGGCCGTGGTGATCATGTCGTCGACCATCAGAATGTTCTTGTCCTTCACGTCGCCGATGATGTGGGCCGCCCTGGTTTCCGAGCCGCTCTTGCGCCGCTTGTCGATGATGCAGATGTCGCCGCCCAGTCGGTTGGCGTAAACCTGCGCCCGCTTCACGTTGCCCACGTCCGGTGAGGCAAAAACGCGATTGGCCATTTTCAGCGACTTGATCCACTTGATGATGACCGGATCGGCATGAAGGTGATCGACGGGGATGTCGAAGAAGCCCTGCACCTGCGCCGCGTGCAGATCGACCGAGACCACGCGATCGGCCCCGGCGCGCTCCAGCAGATTCGCGACCAGCTTGGCAGTGATCGGCGTGCGACCCTCGTCTTTGCGATCCTGGCGGGCGTAGCCGAAGTAGGGGATCACCGCTGTCACCGCCTTGGCGCTGCGCGCTTCAGGCAGTCAATCCAGATCATCAGCTCCATCAGATGCGCATTGACCGGCTGACATGTCGGCTGCACGACGTAGCAATCGCGGCCGCGCACGTCCTCCTCCACCTTGACGATCAGCTCGCCGTCCGGAAACAGGTCTGTGCGCCCCCGGCCGAGGGGGATCTTCAGCGAATCGCAGATTTTCTGCGCAAGCTGCGGATTGGCGCGGCCGGTGAAGAGCTTGAGGCGTTGTGGGTCTATTTTGTCCATGCTCAGCCTCTGGAAAGGTCCAGTGTCGTGGTCCCGGCGGAGATATTCCCCGCCAGCACGCTTCCCTCCGGAACAATTCCCTTCCTCTGCACCGATGCAAATGGTCCGATCACGCAATCGGATCCGATCTGGGCGTCGCGCCCGATGAACGTGAACGGATGAATCACGCTGTCCGGCCCGATCTTCACGCCCGCCTCGATATAGGTACTGATGCCGCTGACGACGCTCACGCCCGAATCGCGCAGATGCCGTTGAATACGGTCCTGCATCACCGCGTCGACCTGCGCCTGCTGCTCGCGCGTGTTGACCGCCAGCGTGTCTTCCGCGGTGACCGCCTGCACGGCAACCACTTTATGACCCGCCATCCGCAGGATGGCGTAAATGTCGGTCAGATAATACTCGCCCTTCTTGTTGTTGTTTTTCAATTGCGAGAGGGCAAAGAGGAGTTCTGACGCCTTGACGCAGTAGTAGCTGGGAAAGACCTCGCGAATCTCGCGTTGCTCGGGCGTCGCGTCGATCTGCTCGATGATCTCGACGAATTGCCCCGCCGAGTCGCGGATGATCCGCCCATAGCCCGTCGGATCGTCGAGAATCGCCGTGGCCATGCTCGCGGCGGCCCGCTCGTCGCGATGCGCCCGCAGCAGCGTGCGAAGCACTTCCCCGCGAATCAACGGCCCGTCTCCGGCGAGAATAAACACGTCGCCATGGTGATCCTTGAGATGTTTCTCGCACATGCGCGCGGCGTGTCCGGTCCCGTGCTGCTCGGTCTGCTCCACCCAGGTGATGCGGCGATCGTGCGAAAACGTCGCCATCACCTCTTCCCTCGCATGTCCGATGACCACCAATACCCGCTCGCATCCGGCGCTGTAACAGGCTTCGAGGACGAACTCGAGCATCGGCTTGCCGCACACCTCGTGCAGCACCTTGGGCCGTTTCGACTTCATCCGCGTGCTTTTGCCGGCGGCGAGAATGATGGCGGTGAGTGACATGGGCGAAGTTGAAAGCGTCAGTTCAGTTCCATTGCGGGTCAGGCTTGCAGCCTGCCGTTTCAGAGCAGAGCAGGCTGGAAGCCCGCACCACAATTTGCGCGGAAAGCACTACCCGGCCTGGATTCGAACCAGGACAAAGAGAGCCAAAATCTCTTGTGCTACCGTTACACTACCGGGTAAGGATTAGCAGAGATCATTGCGAAGGGGACTTCAGCGTGGCGGCAGGGCGATCAAGCGACTGGAGTCCCTGCCGCGCAATGCTTTGCTGGAAGTGTGACCGTTCGCGGGTACTCCCGATAGGCACGAGCCGATTCAAACCGCGATCCGGCCCGGCATGTCTACCCATCCGGCCACGCGCCGGACCTCTCGACAAAGCCCGAAAATTTCGGAAAAGCAAGATTCAGTTTAGGGGAACAGCGGTTTGTGTCAAGTTTTGAAGAGAAGAGCCGCGAAGCAGCGAAGGCGCGAAGACAGAAGCGAAGGAAAGACAAATCTTGAATGCGCCAGCGATCCGGCCGTGCAAACGCGACCGCCACAACCCCGGCGATGCAAGCCGAGTTCGCAAATCACCTTCGGGAGCTATCCGGGCTGGATTAGTCGAACCATTCGATTCAGCCATCCGGTATGATTACGCCCGATGCGGTGGATTTTTACCATCCTGTCCGCGTGTTCGTTGATTTTGGGCATTGCAACGTGCGTGATATGGGTTCGAAGCTTTCAAGCCCGTAGGGTCCGCTCGGCGGGCCGCGATGACCCTCGCGAAATCCGAGCAATGCATGTGGCCCGCCGTGCGGACCTTTCTCCGCGGTCCGATGAATCCCGCGCCACCTGTTGAAACAAGTACATTCCAGTTGATGACAGAGCATCTGAATTCCAAGCAACGATTCTCCAACCGCGTTGATGACTACGTGCGATACCGCCCGCGCTACCCGGCTGGCGTGATCGACATCCTCGCTGGTGAGGCGGGACTGCGCCCGCAATCGATCATCGCCGACATCGGTTCCGGCACCGGCTTCTCTGCCGAGCTGTTTCTGCGCAATGGCAACACTGTCTTCGGCATCGAGCCGAATCGGGAGATGCGCCTCGCTGGAGAGCAGTTGCTCGCCTCGTACCCCAACTTCACGAGTGTCGATGCCGCCGCGGAGGCGACAACTCTGGCCGATGCCTCCGCGGATTTTGTCCTGGCGGGTCAGGCCTTTCACTGGTTCGACCGCGCCGCCGCTCGCAGCGAGTTCCGGCGCATCCTTCGTCCCGGCGGAAAGATCGTCCTGATGTGGAACGTCCGCCGGCTCGATGCAACGCCGTTTCTTCGGGCGTATGACCGACTGCTGACGCAGCTCGGAACCGATTATTTGACGACCCGCTGCGAAGTGAAGGAAGAATCCATCGTCGCTGAATTTTTCAATGGGCACTACGAACGCCGGACGCTTTACAACTTCCAGGAGTTCGATTTCCCCGGCCTGCGCGGCCGCCTGCTCTCGTCGTCCTATGTGCCAGCGGAGGGTCAACCAAACCACGCCGCCATCCTTGCGGGTTTGCGTGAGATATTCGATGCCCATGCCGTCGACGGCCGCGTTCGTCTCGAGTACGACACGCAGATCTATTTTGGGACTCTGGCAACCGCGGAACGCGAAACGCAATGACCGAACGCCTCGCGCCCGCGAAGGGCAAGCCACGCGATGCGCGAGACAGACCTTCCCTGTCACGTTCCACGTTCCAATCACCTTGCACGCGTGCGGCTTCCGCTCCTTCTCACGTTTCACGTCTTCACTCTCTTGTCACGTTCCACGTTCCAATCACCCGCCTTGTCTTCATTCCCGTTCGTTTCTCCCTATACTGCCCTGACATTCAAACGGAGACACGATGCCTGCTGAGATCACGATGCCGCAGTTGAGCGATACCATGACCGAAGGAACGGTCGTCAAATGGCACAAAAAAGAAGGGGACAGGATTAAAGCCGGCGAAGAGATCGCCGACGTGGAGACCGATAAAGCCACGATGCCGATGGAGGCGTTCGATTCGGGGACTTTGGCGGTGATCAAAGTGCAGGAGGGGGAAAAAGTGGCGGTGGGGGGCGTATTGGGTGTTATCGCGACGGGGAGCGAAAAGCCGGAAGAGGTGAAGAAGAAGTATGCGGGGGGAGGTGCGAAAGCGGCGCCCGCTCCAGCGAACGCGCCTGCGCCGGCTCCCGCGCCGACAGCGCCCAAGGCAGCGCCACCCGTGCTGCCCGCTAAAGCTGGCAGACCGGCGAATGCGCCGGTTGCGGCTTCGCAGGCGGCGACCTCAACACCCGCGACGAAAACCGGGAGCTACACCTACGACATCCTCGTCATCGGCGGCGGCCCCGCCGGCTACGCTGCCGCTATCCGCGGCGCAACTCAAGAAGAAAGTATTCTGCGTCGAAAAGGAAAATCTCGGCGGCACGTGCCTCAACTGGGGCTGCATCCCCACCAAGGCGCTGCTCGAAGACGGCGCATTCGTCCGCAAGATGAAAACCGAAGCCGCCAGCCGGGGCGTCTCGTTTGAGAATCTCCAGGTTGATTTTTCGAAGATCGTCGGGCGGAGCCGCGGCATTGCCTTGAAGCTGCAGCGGGGGATCGGCAGCCTGTTCAGCAAGTATGGCGTCAAGCATGTCATTGGCACGGGCCAGCTTCTCGGGCCGCATCGCGTGCTGGTGACTGACAAGGACGGAGCCAAGGAAGTCACCGCCGAGCACATCATCATCGCCACCGGCGCCAAGGCGATGCCGTTGCCCGGCGTGGAGTTTGACGGGAAGAAGATCATCACCTCGCGCGAGGCGATGAATCTGACGCAACAACCCAAGCGGCTCGCGATCATCGGCGCCGGGGCGATTGGCTGCGAGTTCGCCGATTTCTTTCACGCGATCGGAACGGAAGTCACTGTCATCGAAATGCTGCCGCATTTGCTGCCGAATGAAGATGACGATGTTTCCATCCTGCTGGAACGCAGCTTCATGAAGCGCGGAATCAAGGTCTTCACAAAAACCAAGACGGAAAAAGTGGAGAAAACAGACGCCGGCGTAAAACTGACGCTTTCAGGCGAAAATGCGAGCACGATCGAGGCGGACCTGGTTCTGATCGCAGTTGGCGTGATGGGTAACGTCGATGGTCTGCATCATCACGACGCAAAACTGGAGATTTTCAAGGGTCGCGTGAAGGTCGATCATGAATATCGCACGAACCTGGAAAACGTCTGGGCCGTCGGCGACTGCGTCAGCCTGCATTGGCCGGTGCAGATGGGCATGGGCGGTTACCGCCATCCCGATCTGGCCCACGTCGCGCACCATGAGGCCGTCAATTGTGTCGAGCGCATCTGCGGCCATGCACACACCCCGATCGACTACAGGCAGATTCCCGGGTGCACCTATACCCATCCGCAGGTGGCCAGCATGGGCTACAGCGAAAAGAAGCTGCGCGAAGAAAAGCGCGAGATCAAAATCGGCAAATTCCCCTTCGCCGCCAGCGGCCGGGCCCTGGCCGCCGGCGAGAGCGAGGGATTCGTCAAGCTCCTCTTTGACGCGAAATACGGGGAGCTTCTTGGCGTTCACATGATCGGCGAGAACGTGACCGAGCTGCTCGCCGAACTGGTCCTGGCGCGAAAGCTCGAAGCCACCGAGGAAGAAATCATCGAGGCGATGCATCCGCACCCCACGATGTCCGAAGCCGTAATGGAAGCCGCCGGCGTCGCGGATGGAAAGTCGATTCATTTGTAGCCCGGTGATTGGTGATTGGAACGTGACAAGAGCCAGTGAAAACGTGAAGACGTGAAACGTGAGAAGGAGCGGAAGCCGCGGAAGCTGCGGAGTCGTAACCATATCGAGCTTGCCAACAGTGCCGCCGTGGCTTGCCCTTCGCGGAGCAGAAGATAGCGCGTCCAGCGCCAACCGGGATAAGAACCATGACCAAGACCGCTTTGCCACAAAATAGCACACTCCGGACACTGCTGTTCATCGCTGGATCTACCACCGCCCTGGTTCTCGCTGGCTGCGATTCCCCCTGTCCGCGGTCCACGACGAATCCGACGACCGCGCCCGCGACGATGCCTGCCGCTGCCGACGCAAGTGCTCCGCTGAACCTTTTCAACGGCAAGACGCTCGACGGCTGGACGGTCACCGATTTTGCGGGCCACGGCGATCCGCATGTCGAGGACGGCTGCATCATTTTGCCGCAAGGCGAGACGCTCACCGGTCTCAATTTCAACGGCAAGACGCCGACCACCAACTACGAAGTCGAACTCGATGCCAAGCGTGTCAGCGGGTCCGATTTCTTTTGCGGTCTTACCGTTCCTGTGAATGATTCGTTTGCCTCGCTCATTCTCGGCGGCTGGGGCGGCGGGGTCTGCGGCATCTCCAGCCTCGACGACGACGACGCCGCCCGCAATGAAACGACCACCTACCGAAAGTTCGATACAGGCGTCTGGTATCACATTCGCCTGCGCATTGAGCCGGATTGGATCAAGGCGTGGGTGGACGACGAAAGTATCGTCGAGGTGAAGATCGCCGGAAAGAAAGTCTCAGTCAGATCGGAGGTAGAGCCCAGCCGACCGTTCGGGCTCGCCTCGTATCAGACGACCGCCGCGATTCGGAATATTCGAGTGCGTGTGATTCCGCCGGACGACCGGGATTAAATCAGGCACGAGGGGAGGAGGGGCACGGAGGCACAGAGGCACGGAGGCACGAAGGCACGGAGGCACGGAGGCACGAAGGGGAGGAGTCGCTGCCGCGACACGGCATGAAGCAGTTTGCAATTTGCAATCCTCAATTTGCAACTCTTCCATTTCCTTGATCGCCCGGATCGACTGGCAGCGCCGGCTGGGTTTTCCTATGATCTTCGCTTTGCATCAGGAGCCGGAATTGCGGTTTGGAGTTTGTATTCCCATCGAACGCACCGCGGTTGCCGCGGCGGCGGGTTGGGATTTCGTGGAGGAGATCGTTCTGAACTTTCTGTCGGTGCAAGTTCCCGATTCGCAGTGGACCGGCGCAAAGCTTGCCCGGTCGTCACCCTTGCCAGTCCCTGCGGCCAATCGACTGCTGCCGCCGGAGTTGAAGGTCACGGGGCCGGCGGTGGACGCCGACGCGCTGCGGAAGTATATGACGATCATCGCCAATCGCGCGCGCGAGGCAGGTATTCAAGTCCTCGTGTTTGGCAGCGGCCCGGCTCGCTCGGTGCCCGACGGGTTTGACCGTGGTCGCGCTCGCGATCAGATCATCACATTTTGCACGATGGCGAGCGACATCTGCGCCGCTCGCGGAATTACCCTCGTCCTGGAGCCGATGAATCGTGGCGAATCGAACATTATAAATTCTGTTGCCGAGGCAATGGAATACGTCCGCGCGGTGAACCATCCGGCGTGCAGGTGTCTGGTCGACAGTTATCACCTATGGCTGGAGAATGAGCCGATAACCCACGTCGAGGAGGCGATGCCGTGGATCGCCCACGTGCATGTCGCGGACGTCGCGGATCGCCGGTCTCCCGGAGAAACCGCACAACACGATTACCGCCCGCTGTTTGCCGTCCTGCAGCGCGGCAACTACTCTGGGCTGATAACCGTCGAGTCAAATGACCTGGCTCAATTTCCCGATGGCGGGAAGCACGTTTTGTCGTTCTTAAAACAGCAGTGGACCGAAGCTTTGCAGGAGAACCGACCATGTTGATGAAATACCGCCTTTTCACCCCCGGCCCGACCAGTGTCCCCGAGGCGACGTTGCTCGAGTTGGCCAAGCCCGTGCACCATCACCGCACCGGCGAGTTTCGCGCGCTCTTCAACGAGGTGCAGAAACTGCTGCAGAACGTCTATCAGACCAAGTCGACGGTATACACCATCACCGGCTCCGGCACCGCCGCCGCGGAAGCGGGCATCGTCAATGCGCTTGCTCCCGGCAAGAAGGCGCTGGTGGTCACCAACGGCAAATTCGCAGAGCGCTGGTCGCAGGTCTGCACGACTTACGGGATCGAGCACAAGGACATCAAAGTCGAGTACGGCGACCACGTCACGCCCGAGCAGATCGCAACCGAGCTCAAGGCCGCGAAGTACGACGCAGTAATTCTCGTTCACTCCGAGACCAGCACCGGCACCGTCTGCGACCTGGAAAATATCGGCAAAGCGGTGCGCGCCTCGGGCGAGACGCTGCTGATCGTCGACGGCATCACCAGCATCGGCGCCATGCCCTTCAAGATGGACGAGTGGGGCGTCGACGTTGCCATCACCGGCAGCCAGAAAGCCCTGATGCTCCCGCCGGGCCTGTCGTTCGTCGCCCTCTCCGACCGCGCGTGGGCCGCTGTTGAAGCCAACAAAGGCCAGAAGGATTTCTATCTCGATCTCAAGAAATATAAGAAGAGCATCACCGACGGCGACACGCCGTTCACACCCGCCAACACCCTGATCGAAGCGCTGCGCGTGAGCTTGAAAATGATTGAGTCGGAGACGATTCCGATGGTCTGCAAGCGCACGCACCTGACGGCCGAAGCATTTCGCCAGGGCGTCAAGGCACTGGGTTTTGAGCTCTTCTCCAAGAAGCCGGCCGATTCCGTGACGGCTGTGCGTTATCCCGCTGGAGTGACGGACAAGGAATTCCGCGGCGCGCTCAAGAGCAAGCACAACATTCACATCGCCGGCGGCCAAGGCACGATGGAAGGCCAGATCTTCCGCGTCAATCACATGGGCTACAGCGACGCCTACGATGCGCTGGCGGTTGTGGCGGCGATTGAGCATGTATTGAAGGGTGCAGGGAAACCAGTCAACTTTGGCGCAGGTGTCGGGGCGGCGCAAAAGGTGCTGGCGGAATTGTTCTGAGCCGGCGGAGGTCCAGGGTTCGGCAATGGAGCCGCTGTCACTGACTTGCAAGCGTGTTTCATTTCTCGCGATGGCGTTCCTATAATGGCACCGTCAAGGAGCCCCGGTGACCCAGAGCCTTGTTGATCCAGTTCTGCAACAGCGGCGCGATCAGTGGATTGCTCGCGTGGAGGCGCTGGTCGCTCAGATCGAAGGTTGGTCGGTAGCGGAAGGCTGGAGTGTTGAACGATCGCCAAAGCTTCTTCGCGACAAGATTTTAGGGGAGTACGAAGCACCAAAACTCAACATAAGACTTCCCGGAGGGGAATTGCGTTTGGAACCGATCGCACTATTCGGCGGCAGCGGCGATGGGCGGGTCGATCTGATGGGATATCCAACGTTGAACCGGGTCAAACTCATCGGCGAGGAGACCTGGCAAATCATGACCGATTCGAACGTGCCCCTGCGAATTCCGTGGAATCAACAAAGCTACGCTCAACTTGCCCGCGACCTCCTGAGCTGAGATGACACGCGAATATGCGTTCAACATGCTCGTTCGAGTTCGTGACGAATTCGAGGCCGGGCGACTTGCCATCAAGCACGTTCTCGCGGTGTGGAACAGCGATCGTACGGTACTCGACGCCGCAATTCGGGGAGGTATTACTGAATCCCAACTGGATCGCTGCGCGGCGAATCTGGAAATCACTTTTACCTTGCGGCTGTTCTCGGAATTTAAAGCGACGCTCAGAGACTATTGGCTGCGCGGCTTGAACCGCAACACGGAGCCGCCAATGTCTGATCTGATGGAAAGCATAGCGCGCCGGCTCCAGATGAACCGCGCTCACCTCGCGGCCGCGCATCAAATCCGCGAGTATCGAAACGACGTGATCCACGAAAGCTTGCGTGACGCGCGATTCGACTTTCCGAGCTGCCGCAGTGCGTTGGCTCGATATCTGAGTTGGTTCCCAGTGAACTGGTAAAGATGACAATTTTGCAATGAAGTGATTCGGATTTTCGAGCTTCGACCTTGGATTCGATTCGATAATTCGAGCTTCGACCCTCCAATTTCGGCGGCTATTTCATCGCCAGCGATGTATCCGCCGCCTGATCGATCGCGTTGCGCAAATCGTTCGTCGAGTAAATCCCGCTCAGATGTACCGGCTCTTCCGTTCCCGGCGGATAGACGGCGGTAAACGGAATCGCGGCGACTGGATTGAGCTCTTTAAGCAGCGCCCAGCCCGGCGCATCGTCCGCCGTGAGGTCGGCCTTGAGCATCTCGACATCGTGCGCTTTCACGGCCGAAACGATCGTCTTGTCGTGCAATACAAACGTTTCAAGATACTGGCAGTTCCCGCACCATTTCGCAGTGAATTCCACGAGCGCCACGCGGTGGGCTGCGCGGGAGTCGATGAGTGCCGTCGCGGAATACGGCTTCCAAACATAAGGCTGACTCACGGCCTCCCTCACAAACCAAAACGAGGGAACAACGATCGCCGCGGCGATGCAAACCGCGATCACGCGCGGCAGGAGCTTTGCCGAGAGGGTGAACGCGCGGAAAAGCAGATATCCCCCCGCGATTAACGCCACCCCGAACAGCACCCACCACGATCCATCCGATCCTGTCACATCCTGCACATACCGGCGGGCGAAATAGAACACGGAGGCGAGCAGCAGAAAGCTCATCATCTGCTTGACCAGTTCCGCCCACGGCCCGGTGCGCGGGAACTTGCGGGCAACTTCCGGAAACGCGCTGAGGAGGAAGTAGGGAGACGCCATCCCCGCGCCGACGGTCATCACCAGCAGCATCCCCACGAGCGGCGGCTGACGCGTTGCCCACGCCAGCAGCAATACAAACATGCCAATGGTGCAGGGCGTCGAGAGCACGGCCGTCAGAAAGCCGAAGAGGAAGTTTCCAAGATAGGTGTCATGCCTTGGCGTCACGCTGTAAATCGCCGGCGGCAGATTGATTGTAAATACTCCAAACGTGCTAATCGCCATCACAAGAAGGATCAGCGAGATCGTGATGATGAACCACGGGTAGCTGTACAGCTCTCCCCAGGCGAGTTGGTGTCCGGAGCGCGGCACCACGACCAGCAGCGCCAGGACCCCAAAGCAGGCAATGAGTCCCGCGCTGAAGAACCCGCCGAATGCCAGACTCTTCGCCCGGCTGTGATGCGACGCTTCGTAAAACCCGATCGCCTTGAGGGGGAGCACGGGAAGCACGCACGGCACCGCATTGAAAATAATCCCCACGACAAATGCCGCGCAGAACGCGAGCAAATATGAGGTATCGGTCAACTGGAGCCCCAGGATCGTTGGCCCGGCGGCGTGCCCGCCGCCGCCGGCCGCGCCGATTGCGGGAGCCGTCGTCGGCCGCGTGGCCGGTCGCGTCGCGGGCAGGAGATGTGAGAACACCGTCGGATCAAAGTCCTTGAACAGCTCCGGCTTCTGCGCCTTCACCTTTTGTCCCGCCGCCACGATCGTCGTCTCGATCGTGAACGGTGTTTTCGTCGGCGGATAGCACGCGTTCTCGTCACAACATTGGTATCGCAGGGTGCCGGAGAATTTGAGCGCGCCGGTGGCTGCGTCGCTTTTCACTTGCACGGGGATAAAGATGATCACCCGGCCCGCGTAGACGTTGAGCTTTCCCAAGTTGGGATAATTCTTCTCTTCGCCAGGCGGATAGATGGGGTCGTAGGCGGTGAGCGCGGCAGCGGCATCCGCCTTGGCAACGAATTTGATGAACGTCGGCTCCGACGGCGTATGCGATTGGGCATGGAATCCTTCGGAAATTTCCAGTTCGATCGCCGCGACCGCCTGTTGGCCGGGTTGGAGCGCGCTGGTGTTGAACGCCGCGTCCAACAGCTTTGCATGAGGCGCAGGTTGCGCGCCGGCGAACGAGGCCGCGAGGCTCAGGATGGTGAGAAAAAAGCAGTGGGCGAGCGGTCGGTTCATGCTATGGATGATATACCAGTCGAATGCGGAGAATAGCATTCACTTCGCCGGCGCCGGCAGCATCCGGATTACATGCCAGATCGGCGTCGCCAGTTGCGGCGACGTGGAATTTGTCGGCGCTTTGCGGACGACGCCGATCGCGCTTCCGTCGTCGGCCAGCAGTGGTGCGCCGGCGTCGGCGGGCATGGCGCGCGAGGTAAATCCCATCGCCTGGCCCGAGTTCTCCCACCGGTCAAACAGGCCGTAGGAGATGCCCGTTGGCTCGACGATGCGGATGTGCATCACCGGTTCGCTGTCATCGTTGCGCAGCGTCAGAAAGGGGTAATTGTCCCCGGCGATTTTTAGAACGGCCACGTCTGCCTCCCGATCCTCCTCCACGAACGTCGCGACGCGATTTCGCCCGTCGGCGAGCGTGACACCGATTGCGGCGTCACCGGCGGCCAGACGGGCTGTGGTGACCAGCAATCCGTTGGCCGAGATCAAGAAGCCGCAACCCGGATTTGAGCCCAACCGCGTGCTGGAGATGCGGACGACGGCCAGCTCGGGTCGCGCAATCGCCGGGTTGACATGGTCTTGGGCACAGCCCAGCACTGACACCACGGCCAGCGAGAAAGAAAGAGGTCTCGAATAGGTAAAGCACATGACAAAGCGCCGGCAGCGAGGCGATTTTTACCTTGGCGCGGCACACTTTGCCATTAACATCCAGGGGCAACAGGTGCCGGTGCATTGGGCCGGCTGGCAACTGAACCCATGGCAGGTTGTACAGATTCAATGGAGAAATCCGGATCTTCGGGAAGATTTTCCCAAATCCCCGGAACTATGTCGTCGGGAAGCGGACGAGCTTTCAGCCGATCGGGCGCGAAGACATAAGGGCGAACCTTAAGAAAAACGGAGGCGATCATGCTGTATCGAAACCGAGTGACCCGTGATATCCGACGGCAGCTCCAAGGAAGGGGAATCACCGTGGAATGCCTGGAACACCGCGTGCTTTTTCATCACGGCTTGGGCGGCGGCGGATTCGGCTTCGGAGGCTTTGGTTTCGGTGGCGGCGGCTTCGGGCGCGGCGGATTTGGTCACGGACTCAACTCCGTTGAGTTCAGCCAGGCGCCTGCCGCGGTTCAAACCGGGCTGGACAATCTCGCCACTCAGGACGGCCTGACTCCCCCGGCGCTCACCTCGACGCAGACGGTTTTGTTGGGCAACCGTAACGGCATCGAGACCTATTCGATCAACTTGAGCGGGACCGGCACTACATCGGTTCTCACCGTGGACCAGAACGGGCATGCCGTGACCGCGCCCGCCAACAGCACAACAACCGAGGGCACACTTCCCTCTGCCGTCGCTACCGAAGCCAGCGCCATTGCCACGGCGCTGAACCTGACCGTTCCCACCTCGACGGCCAACATCCACGTCAGCACCCCGGCCGGCGGGACTGCCGTCTACACGCTGCATTTCACGCCAGCAACAAGTTCCACCACCTCGCGCTTCGGCGGCCGAACCTTCACCATCGACGCCAACGGCAATCCCGTCGGCAATGAAAACCTTCCGTTCTCGGTTGTTCCCACAACCATTCAGACGGCCTTGAATACTGCCCGGCCCTCGGGCGCTGATGCGTTGGCGACCACCTCGACCCAGAATGTCAGCATCCGCACCAACGACGGAGTCCTCACCTACTCCACAACCTTCACGACCAGCGGCACCTCGACCACCGTCACCGTCAATGCCGCCGGCACGCTGACAAAACTTCCCAGCCACACGACAACCACCTTCTCCGCCCTCACGTCAACCGTGCAGGATGCGATCAATACCCTTGCGGCCGACAATGGCGTCACCACGCCAATCGCCGGCACGCAGAGCGTCCAGGTTTACGACGAAGCGAACGGCACCACCGTTTACAGCGTCAACGTCAGCGCAAGCAAGACCGGCTCGAGCGGCAAGAGCTTTACTTTCAACATGACGATCTCCGTCGACCAGGACGGCAATCCCACCACGCCGCCGGACGACGGCGGCGACCTCTTCGGCACCTCCTTCGGCGGATTCCAGGGGTTCCCCTTCTTCGACGGAGCCGGTTTCTTCGGACGCCGGCGGCGGTGATTCTTCACCGATAGCAGACATGGGTTGAGATCGCTGCCTGCATCAGCAGTTTAAGCATGTCACGACTTCAATAAGCCGATGGAAAAAGTGTGAGCAGGAAAGGAAAGCTTGAGCCGATTGCGGAAAGGTGGCATACTTAATTTAGTATCCAACAAATGAGGTCCTGATGCTCGCCACCGAACGCACTCAATCGTTATCCGAGTTCCGGAAAACTGCTGCCGCGACAATGGAGCGCCTCAACAAGACCGGCGATGCGGAGATTCTCACGGTCAACGGGGAGGCGCGCGCTGTCTTGATTTCCCCCGCCGTCTATGACGAGTTGGCCCGGGAGATCGAAGTTGCGCGGGATGTGACCGCGATCCGTAGAGCGATGAAGGAATTCGACGAGGGCAAGGGGCGGCCAGTCGATGAATTTTTTGGCGAGCTGCGAGCAAAGTTGCTTGCGATGAAAGTCACTCCAAGCAAGGCAGCGACGTGAAACGTCGCCCCGTTCAGATTTCTCCCTTCGTCGAAGAAGAAATTTTGCGGCAAGTGCTCAACATCGCACAGGATTCCATCGACAACGCGCTCGCTTGGGAGGATCGATTGCGGGCCGCGATGAATGGCTTGGGTGATTTCCAAGGCCACGCGGTCGACGACGGTGCATCGAAGGAGTTGGGCTACCCCGTTCATAAATTTCGTTTTTGAAGGCACCTACCTGATTCACTATCGAGTCGACGACGCAGCCGGCGAGGTTCGCGTCGTCAGATTTCGACACGGAGCGCGATTGCCGTGGAAATAGGCGAAGTTATGTGAGGCATGTGAAACCCTCTCGAGAATCTGGCTGGGCGTTCATGCTGAGGAACCGGTCCGATCAATGAGCGTGCTGCACCGAGATTTGCACTAACCCCGGACTGACAACCGCACTCTCGCAACTGCTCCGCGTCGCCACGGCGCTGGCCGGCGGCTCTGAGAGGCGCTCGATCCTTCCCAGCATCAGCCGAACCGCCCAGCCGAAAGTCCGGCGGGCGGTTTGAATCACGCCCAGCATCCCGATGATCTGCATGCCGGCGGCTTTATCAGACACCTTCGTTTTTCCCCGCAGGAGCAGGACCGCGAGCCGATATGGATTGTAGAAAAATGCGTACGCAGTCAGCAGATTGAGCTGCTTTTTCCAGGGGCGCTTGTGGCTGCTGGCGATCACGTAATTGCCGTCGTACATGTGCGGATCGACGCTGCGGCCGCCGACGCGCTTCAGCACTTGCCCGTTGGTGAATGTTCCCTCGTAGAGTTTTGTGCCGGCCGACGGCGTCATCATCAGCACCTGCAGCGAGACAGCTCCGGCCTTTCGCAGCAGATTGATCTGGTTCAGCAGGCCGTAGTTGCTCCCGTGCGAATAGAGCGGCTGGCTGTCGTGGTGCATCATCATTGGCATCGGGCAGATGCCCGCGTTGCGCAGGCTGTTAAAAGCCTCGGTAGTCTTGTTGACCGACTGTCCTTTGTTCACAAGCTTGGCGGTCATGTCCTCCACGCCCAGCCACAGAGCGCGACACCCCGCGTCGTGCACCAACGGCAGATGCTCCTTCATTTGCAGCGTGTCGTGGACCGTTACTTCTGTGTACCAGCGGATGCGTTTCCGCAGCGGCTTGCCGTCCACCTCCGCCCGGTTCAGCGTCTCGACGATATCGAGCGTGCGGGCCTTGTGGTTGAAAAAGTTGTCATCCGCTCCGAAGAAATGCTTCAGCCCATACTCTGAATTGAGTCGCCCCATCTCCTCGGCAATCCGTCCCGGACTTTTCAGGCGGTGCTGACGCTGGTTATAAGCGGGGATCGGGCAGTAGGGGCAATTGAATTTGCAGCCGAAGGTCAGCACGATCGAGCTGATCGGGCTGAGCTTGTTGATTCGATTCGCTTCCAGGGCTTGGCTCGCAAGCGTCTCGCGACGGCTGGTGCTTCCAGCAGACGATAACCGATGACCGAATCCGGCAGTTCGTCGAGATTGCTGACCAGCCGCTGCACGCCGGTGTCGATCAATTCCTCGGCCGGCCCGTCCATCCTGCCGCGGGGATACATCAGACCGGGGATTTCGCTCAGCGCTCCCGCGTCGCGGGCCCTGTAGAAAACCGACCGCATCGACTCGCCGCTGGCGCGCATCGACAGGAGCACCTCGAGCAAACTCATGAGAACAAATTCTTCGCCGGTGACGGCAACGTCCGCGCCGTTGGGATCAGTGGGATCCGTGCTGAAAAGTTCGTAGGGCTGATACACCGCGTGCGGTCCGCCCGCGATGATCAGCGGCCGCCGGGCGGCATCGATCCGCCGGGCATCGCGGATGAGTTCCATGCACTGGCCCGAGTGCAGGCCCATGCTCGACACCATGAACAAATCGGGAATCCGTCCATCCACCTGCATTCGCGACGGTCGGAAATGTTTGTTCCACTGCTGCAACACAATGCGCGTCTTGGCAAAGCCCGCGTCGACCATCGCCGAGCCGATTCCGCGCACGCCCGCCGGGGCCATATGCGTGTCGGCGTAAATGAACGGCAGCATGCGCGTGCGATGATCAAACGCGCAGGCGATCACCGTGGCCAGATCATGAGCCGGCGCCACCTGCCGCAGCCGGCTCCGAATGGCGAGCAGTTCGCCGGGTTTGAGCGTCTCGTCTCCACGAGCGCGGCGGGGCAGTTCCATGGTCGCATCTCCAACAGAAATTTCGCTTCTTAAGCAACCCGCGGGAAAGACAGAAGCAGCGGGAACACCAGCGAGTTGCAAGCGGCGGCGCGGGTCGAAAGAGCCAAGTCGCCGGGCATAAGCGTATTCCTGCTGCCGTCAAAACGCCAGCAACGAGCGGAAGCGGTGCATGCAGGGCAATTGCGGTGCACGACCATCTCTGCGCGTTTACCCGACCGGGCGGGTGGTCTACCGATCATGGCGCGACGGGAGAGCGGTGCACCACCATCTCTGGCGCGTTTACCCCCTCTCCCGGTATGTATTCCCGGTTGAGGGGGTAGCGCGCAGACACGGTCATCCACCTTGGGAAGAAAGGCGATCACTGCGCCCGTCCCATCCGTCGCGCGGCCCCGGCCCGGTCACCAGATCCGCCGCGCCAGCGGCTTGGCGACGTGCATCTGGAAGCCGGCCGGGCCGAGACGTCGCAGAATCCCAGTCGCGCGTGGTCGGCGTGAATTGGGAGGCGGGAGATGCCGTATTATCGGTCAAAATCGCAGGCAATTTTTCGTTCTCCAATTCGATGGACGCGGGCCGTCTTGTCTGGTACAATCCTGTCGGCTTGGTCCGCTGATCGAACTAGATTCTGCTGCAGCTTTGTTCCTGCCTGCTGTATCTTTTCCAATCAACTCTCCTGCCTGTCTGGGCCGATACTCCGGTCTCTTTCGTTCGACCTCGAAAGTAAAACACCGGGTCTGTTGCCCATTCTCAAAAGGAGAATTTTATGGGTAAGAAATTGTACGTGGGAAATCTCAGTTACGATGTTGACAGCTCGAGCCTTGGCGAAATGTTCGCCTCGCATGGGACTGTCGAGAGCGCGCAGATCATCACCGATCGCGACACCGGCAAGAGCAAGGGCTTTGGCTTTGTCGAGATGGGCAGCGAGAAAGAGGCCCAGGCGGCCATCTCGGCGATGAACGGCCAGGATCACGGCGGCCGCGCGCTGACCGTCAATGAAGCCAAGCCGAAGGAAGCCCGCAGCGGCGGCGGCGGCGGTGGTGGATACGGCGGCGGCGGCGGCGGAGGCCGTGGCGGATACGGCGGCGGCGGTGGCCGCGGTCGCTAATCCTTCAACTCAACACTTTTGCAGGAAAGAGCCGCGGCAACGCGGCTCTTTCCTTTGGTACAGCGCTTCGGCAGGGGAACTTTCCGATCGGCGCGCAGCTCGCGCGGCTCTGTTCCTGCCCGCGTGCGCAGCACTCCAAATCGTTTAGCCGCCTCGCTTGCGAGGCGTGTCCAGTTGCGCCCTTGTCACAATTCGCGCCAAGCTGAACATCCGCGACGCTGGACATGCCTCGCGAGCGAGGCGGCTAAACGATTCAGAGTGCTGCGCACGCCAGAAAACGGATTCCGATCCGAAAAATTCCGAAAATCACGAATCAGCTCCACCAGAAGCTGTTTTCGAATCATCCGCCTTTGCCAAACGGTTGACGCCCCCGGCCTGCCTTCGGATATACTCCCGGCAACCCCGCCCGCGCACGACAACATGGTGGCACCTTCGTCCTTCGGCCCGCCAGCGGTCGACAATGCTGATCTGATCGTCAAAACCCTCGGCACGGCGCGCATCGATTCCCCTCTGGTGGAGTTGCTCGCCCAGCGGCAGCAGTCCGCGCACTATGTCGAGGAATTCGACCGCGTTCTGCTCGACGACACGCTCTCGGCCGTCGCCGCGCGGAGCCGGGCTGCCATGGATTTGCCGGCGTTCGAGCCCGCGGGGCCGCGCGCAAAATCTATTTCGACCCTTCCAAAACCCGCGCGGGCATCGTGACCTGCGGCGGACTTTGCCCCGGACTCAATGACGTCATCCGCGGACTCACGATGGAACTCTGCCGACGGTATGGCGTGCAGCGCGTTTATGGGTTTTGCAATGGTTACGAAGGATTTGTGGCACGTTACCGCCGGGCCACCCTGGACCTTTCGCCCGAGGTCGTCTCCGACATCACCGAGCACGGCGGCACCATTCTCGGCTCCTCGCGCGGAGAGCAGGACCCCGCACATGTGGTCGATTGCCTGGAGCGCATGGGCGTCAACGTCCTGTTTGTCATCGGAGGGGACGGAACGATTCGCGGCGCAATGGGGATCGTCAAAGAGATCACCGAGCGGGGAAACAAGATGGCCGTTGTCGGCATTCCCAAGACGATCGACAACGACATCATGTTCATCGATCAAAGTTTCGGGTTTCAGACGGCCTTCTCCGAGGCGACCAAGTCGATTCGCGCCGCCCATGTGGAATCGACGGGGGCGCCCAATGGAGTCGGGCTGGTGAAGTTGATGGGCCGTCATTCGGGATTCATCGCATGTTATGCCTCGCTGGCGATGAGCGACGCGAACTTCGTGCTGATTCCTGAGGTGCCGTTTCAGTTGGAGGGAGACAACGGACTGTTGGCCGTGCTGCGGCGACGCCTGGAACGACGCGGGCACGCGGTCGTCGTTGTCGCCGAAGGCGCCGGCCAGGATTTGATGGAAGCCGCCAGTGGCGGGACCGATGCCTCGGGAAACAAAAAGCTGACCGACGTGGGTCCCTGGCTGCGCGATCGGATGACCAGCCATTTCAAGTCGATCGGCGTTGAGCTGAATCTCAAATACATCGACCCGAGCTACGCGATTCGCAGCGTGCCGGCCAATCCGCACGACAGCGTCTATTGCGTCCGCCTGGCGCACAACGCGGTGCACGCCGCAATGTCCGGCCGCACCGAGATGGTGGTCGGCAAATGGCACGGTCGATTCGTGCACGTGCCGATGCCCCTGGCGATTCGCCAGCGCAACGGCGTCGATCCGCACGGCGATCTTTGGATGAGCGTGTTGGAAGCGACGGGGCAGCCACGGACGTTTGGGTGAGGGCTTGGAGCAGTTTTCAGGTTGGAGTGGCGCCCATTGTGGTGCGGGCTTCCAGCCTGCTCCTCAGAGGCAGGGTGGAAGCCTGCACTACAACGCCACATCTCAATCTAAGGATTACTCTGGCTACTTCGCCACGTCTGCGCAGTCGATTCCCGGCACCACCGCATCCTGGCATTTCCAGAAGTCCTCGCACCAGTACGGTCGGCCGCGGAATTGGCCGTGCTCCTGCGGGCCGTAGTCGGGTTCGCAGGGCGGGGGCGTGGGATCGTTGTAGGGCGCAAGGGCAAAAGCCTTCAGCGTCACCTGCTTGCGTATGCTCAGTGGAATCAGCTCCGTGGCCGAAATCACGTTGTCCCACCGGCCCATGGTTCGATCGAGCGTCGCCTGGGGGTCGGTGAGGAAGCTGTCCAGCCAAACCAGCAGGCTTCCCCGCGGCACCAGATCGTACGCCCGGCGGCGCTCGCGCAGTTCGGCCAGGGGATGCAGCATCAGGTTATAGAATTGTGTCTGCTGATGCTGCAGCAGATACGGCACGACCGCGCGGCCGAAATCCCGCACGGAGCATGCGGCGGCCATGTAAACAATGTTCGTGTAATCCTCATCCTTGCTTTCCAGCAGATCCCGGCGAAGCCATTCGTTGAGCACCATCGTTCCCATGCTGTGGCCGACCAGGGTGATGTGATACCGAGGCTGGTCGGGTTGGGTCGCCGCGGGATCAGAGGGATGATTTTCGGTGACTTTCTCCAGTTCCTCTCGAAACACCTCCAGCGCGCCCGTCGAGGTGAAATCATCGGCGTGTTTTGCGCGATTTTCGCGGTGGCCCAGCAGCGTCGGATCGACCTCCGGATCGTTGGGATTGCCGCCCAGATCACCGTCAAACGCCATGAGCGTTCGCCGCAGCATGTTTTGCCATGCTGGAGTCCCGACCCAATCGATCAATGGTTGGGATACGAACTTGGTCGGCGCAGTGATCGCGTATGTGGCGGCAAGCCTGGCCATGTGTCCCGGATCGACATCCAGATCCGGTCCGATGTAGATGCGCAGCTCTTTTCGCTGCCACCCGCTGATTTCCTTCAATTTCCTGTCGTCTTCGATCTGGGCGCTTCGCAACTGCGCATACAGTTTCGCCAGCGCCAGCCCATGTTTGCCTCGTGCCCATCGTTGCAGGGTTGCATCGGCACTCGATGGCATTGTTGCGGCCAACCGCCGACGTCTCGGCAGCGTCGCCACGTCTTCCGCGGCCGCCGCAAGATCACCTCCGGCCTGATTGACCAGGACGATCGGCAAACGTCCCGCCGCGCGGAGGATGTCCGCGATCAGGTAAAACGGCGTCATGAGCGCCCGGCCGAAGGTTTCATCCGTCTGTCCCTGCGTGATGCTGGTGAGGTGCTCGCCGTAGGTGCTCAGCACGTCTGAATTCCAATCGAGGTAAATCGGGTAGTAGCCCGCGGCGATAACATGGTCCATCTCCGCGTCGGCGCTTTGCAGCGAGTCGGCCGGAGCATTCAAACCGCCATGAACGAACAGCAGCACTTTGCGATCGGAATGGGTTTTGTAGAAGGCGTCCATCGCCTCGAACATCTGTGCGATCTGGCAGCGATACTCGGTCATGTTGTATTCGCGACCATCCGCCACCGCGGGGTCGTGCGGTCTGCCTTTGCCGTCAACAGTGATGACGTGTTCGCGGAGGCATTCCGCGTCGTGCGTGAGGCTCGGAGCCGCGGCGCAGCCAAAGAGGAAAATCGCTGTACCGGTTAGCGTGAAGAGCACGCCCCTTTTGAGAAAGTTCATCGTCCGGGCATTTTGCCGGCGCGACGATGCACTTGTCGAAATCATCGCACTTTGGCGACAGTTCGATGGGCGGTCTGCGGGCTCGGACCGCTACGGCTCAATTTTGATCACCCGGTCATTCATGCTGTCGGCGACGTACATTACGCCGGTTGCGGCCTCGAAATAGATGCCGTGGGGACGGTTCAACTGCAATTCCGAAGGCGGTCCGCCCAGCCCGGCGCTTCCCGGCTTCCCGTTGCCGGCGATCGTCACGAGCTTGCCGCTGCCAGGGAGATATTCGCGAATCAGCGAGTGCTGCTCGTCGCAGATCCAGACATTGTCGCGGGCATCGATGGCAAGGTGCTTGGGGCTGTCCCCAAGAGGAAGCGGCGTGCCGCCGGTGTGAGTCTTGTCGAGCAGCACCTGCACTCTGCCGTCGGGCGAGCGGACGCTGAGAGTTTGGCCGCTGGCAACATACAGATTGCTCCTGGAATCAATCGCGATGCTGCGACCGCCGGGCACGCCCGCGAGAGTCGTGATGATCCTCGTCTTCATGTCGATCGCACGGACGGATTTGCTGAACCCGGAAAGAAAGAGCGTTTTGCCGGATGGGTCGAAGAAGAGACTGGCGACGCCATCGAGCGAGGCCTTGTCGGCCGGTCCATGGTCACCGCTCGACGCTTTTCCGACGCCGGTGCCGGCGAAGGTGCTCACAATGCCGGTCTTGAGATCGATCTCGCGCACGCGGCGATTGCTGCTGTCGGCAAGATAGAGATTGCCATCGGCGCCGGTGACGATGTCGTGAATGCGGTTGAACTCCGCGTTGACGGCGGGTCCGCCGTCGCCGGCAAACCCCTTTCCGCCGGTTCCTGCGAGTGTTGTAAACGCGCCTGCCGGATCGACCTTCAGCACCCGGCAGCCTTCGAATTCGCCGATGTAAAGGTTGCCCGCTTTGTCGAACGTTATGGCGAAAGGCTTATCCAGCTTCGCCTGCGTCGCCTGGCTTCCGTCGCCGCCCGATCCGCCGCCGGCGACGAGGGAAGTTTTTTCGGCGCGCGCGGTGACGGTCGATGCGAGAATGATCAGCACCGCGAGCGTGTTTCCGACACAAGTTCGCCTCGCGCACGACATGAAATACGTAGTCATCACAGCCATTTCCGGCGATAGACCTCTCGCCTGTGACCGATGTCGATCACCAGCACGATCAACCGCTCCTCTTTGATCGCAGAGTCGACTCGATACTAATCGGACCGCGCTACCCCGCCAGCCCCCACCCCCGGCCCTCCCCTCGGAGTACCAGGGGAGGGGGAAATAGTTGCAGTACCCAAAGTTACAAGCAACCGCAAAGATCGGGCACACCGTACGCTACCTCGCGTCCTGCGCGTACTCTGGCGGCGCTGTGAAGCCGCCCAACGCCTGTTCAACAAGTTGCGCGAAACGGATCGGCGTGCGATCTTCGAGGAACGGGCCGATCGCTTGAGCCCCCAGCGGCAAGCCGGACTCGCTGAGTCCCAGCGGGAAGGCGGTGGCGCCGTGGCCGGGGAGTGACGCGAGGCCGGGGTAGAAGGTCATATAGTCAAAGCCGATTTCTTTGCCGTTGATCTCGAGTTGGCGGTCGGAGACGGGAATTGTCGGGTGGTGAAAGGCGGGAACTAGAGAGCTGGGCGTAATGAGCACGTCGAATTCGCGAAAGAAAGTGCGCAGGCCGTCGCGGTACTGCTCGCGTTGATCGTGCCATTGCAGAAAATCGGCGGCGGTGGCGCGAAAGCCCACGGCGTCGGCGGAGTGGGAGAACTCGCCGCGCGACTCGCGATCCTTGATGATCCGTTCACGTTGCTCGGCGGGCCAGCGTGACGAAACCAGGGCGGACAACATCGACCGATGAAACCCATGGAACTCATGGAGGTCGCCAAGGCCGGGAGGAGACTGTTCGACAACCTTGACGCCTTGACCGCGCAGCGCATGGGCGAATGCGGCGATGGCGGAGATGATCTGGTGATCCACCGGCAGCCAGTCGAGCGACGGCAGGATCGCCACGCGAAAGTCGGCCAGGCGATCATGCCGGGCGGGGGGAACTCCAGGCGCCAGGCGGCGTCCATTCCCACGTCCGGTCCGGCTAATACATCGAGTGCCAGTTCGAGATCAAACGCCGACCTGGCCATCGGCCCCTGCGCCGCCATGAGCCAGCCGGCATTGGGCAACGATGAGCCGGGAAAGTGGCCGCTGTTGGGAACGGCGCCTTCGCTGGGCTTGTGGCCCCAGAGCCCGCAGAAGGCGGCGGGAATGCGGATCGATCCGCCCAGATCGCTGCCCAAGTCCAGCGGCGTGAAGCCGGCGGCGAGCGCCCCTGAGCCGCCGGAGCTTCCGCCGGGCGTGCGCGTCAGATCCCACGGATTGTTGGTGCGGCCGTAGACGGGATTGTCCGCGATGAGATCAGCCAGATACGGGCAGACATTGGTCTTGCCGATCACGACCGCGCCGGCGGCTCGCAGCCGCGCAACGGTAATCGCGTCCTTCTCAGCCCGGTGAGAAGCGTGCGCCGCAACTCCGGCGGTCGATGGCAAGCCCGCCACGTCGATCGATTCCTTGACGGTCACCGGAAGACCCAGGAGCGGGAGGTGCTCGCCCCGCGCTCGCGCGGCATCCGCCTGGAGCGCGTCGAGACGAGCCTGTTCGGTGTGACGGACAATGATCGAGTTGAGCGGCCCATCGAGCCGATCGATCCGTCGCAGGTGGTCCTCAAGCAACTCAACAGCACAGATGCTGCCGGCGCGCATCGCGTGGAGCATTTGGCCGGCAGATGAAAAGGCATTCAGTTCGGGAATCGGCATGCCTCGCTCTTTTCTTGTGGCACGCGCTGCTGGTTGGCGGAGATCATAATGAAAACGGGGACGGATGAAATCCGTCCCCGTATCAACTCAGAATTTGAAGATGCGAACTCTGGCTGGACTCATGGATGCAGCGCCGTCGGCGCCGGGATCCAATACGTCTGGCCGGCAAGCACGCGATCGGGGTCTTCTTTCAATGACGGGTTGCTGTTGACGATGGCATCACGATTCTCCTTCGTGTCGCTGCCGAGCAGCGCCTTGGCCAGCGTCGACACATTGTCGCCGTCTTTGGCGGTATACCTCAGCTCCCGTGTCGAGCCGGCCAGCACCAGTTGATCTGCGTCAGGCTGTGTCGTGGGGGCAGCGGCCGGCTCATGAGTGGTGGACGGAGCCGCGGCCAGAGGCTGGCTGGACTGCACCGGGATCTGATAAGTCTTTCCGGGCACCACGCGATCGGGATCTGCGCTCAATGACGGATTCGCATTGATGATGGCATCGCGCTTCTCGTTGGTGTCGCTGCCCAAAAGAGCCCCGGCCAGGATCGAAACGGTGTCGCCCGGACGCGCGCTGTAGCGCAACTGATGGACATTGGCGGCCGCCTCTGGCTGCGTCGCCACGGCTGGCGATGGTCCTGACGAAGAGACGGAGGCGTCCGCGGCGTCGGGGAATCGGGCGGGAATCAGGTACGACTCGCCGGCGAGGATGCGATCCGCGTTCTGATGAAGCGACGGGTTGCTGTTGAGGATCGCGTCCTCGTTGGCCTTGCTGTCGCTGCCGAAAAAGTCGACCGCCAGTTTTGAAATCGTATCGCCCGGTTGAGCGATGTAGGAAACGGAGGCCGATCCATCGCGCGCCGCGATCGGCATGGTCTGGCGTGCGTCATGAGCAGTTGGTTTCAACGCGGTGATTTCGGGCTGGGAAGTTGCGGGAGGCGCCAGGGTTGCCGTGCTGAGTGGCGCTGCAGTCTGCACCGGTTGCTGCGCCGAAACTGTCTCAACCTGAATCTTCAGTGTGGGAAGAACCGCCGTTTCCGACCCACCGGCGGTTGTGGCGGCCATCGTCGGAGACACTCCGCGGTCTTTCACCCCGGCCCACACGAGTACGCCGGTGATTACAAACGTCGCCACGAGAGCAAGATTCATCCAGTTTTTCATACAGACTCCATTTTCGAATGTGCAACAGGTTCACCGGCTTGGCATCGACGCAACGTCCGAGAACATCCGCACTCACTATGCCATCGTCGAGCGTCGGTCCGAAGGGTGAGTCGAATTCGTCGCGCGAGAACATTCCGGACTGGCGTCGCAATGCGCCGCGCCTGCGGATTCCGCATCTGCCGTCCAGCACGCGTAGTGCGCAACTGCAGATTCGCAATTCCCCGAATTTTTCGCCGCAGCTATGATGAGCCCGGTGGAGGAGGAACGGCTCATGAAATGCGGATTGCAAACTGCCGCGCCTCAGCGCGGGACCGCGCTCTGGGCGATCGGATTTGTCGCGGTGGCATACGTGGGCGGATGCACAAGCGAACGGCCGATTTACTATCAGATTCAATCGAGATATACCGTTCACGATCCGCAGTTCCCCCTGACCATGGGGAACCTTCTGGGCCCCCCACTGCTAGGAGGCAACTCGTGCAAGACCCTGCAAAACGGCGACGAAATATTCCCCGCCATGCTGGACGCGATAGCCGGCGCAAAGAGGTCAATCACGTTCGAAACGTTCATCTACTGGCAGGGCGCCATCGGCGATGAATTCTCCGCGGCGTTTTGCCGACGGGCGCGGGCCGGCGTGAAGGTGCATGTTCTGCTCGATTGGTACGGGAGTGCACAGATCGATCATCGCTACATAGACGCGATGAAAAGGGCTGGGGTGGAAGTGTTTGAATATCACCCGTTGCACCTGCTCGACCCATCCTCCTACGGCCAGGTCAATCATCGCACCCACCGAAAGATCCTCGTAGTGGACGGGTTGATTGGATTCACGGGGGGCGTCGGCATCGCCGACGAGTGGCGCGGACATGGCGATCGTCCCGGCCAGTGGCGCGACAATCATTACCGGGTCGAAGGGCCGGTGGTGGGGGGTCTGCAGGCCGCGTTTGTCGATAACTGGATGCAGACGACTGGCGAGGTTCTCGACGGAGAGTGTTATTTTCCGAAGCTGCCGTCGGTCGGCTCCGAATACGCCCAGGTCTTCAGAAGCTCATCCCAGGGGGGCAGTGAAAACATGCAACTTCTGGTACTGCTCTCCCTGGCGGCCGCGGGGAAAAACGTCCGCATCGAAAGCGCGTACTTCGTGCCAGATGATCTGACGATTCGATCGCTGATCGCCGCGCGCCGCCGCGGCGTCTCGGTCGAGATTATTGTTCCCTCGGCACAAATCGACATGCACGTGGTTCGCCGCGCTTCCCGCGCCCGGTGGGGGGAGTTGCTGCAGGCAGGAGTACGGATCTACGAGTTCCACCCGACGATGTTTCATTGCAAACAACTGATTATCGATGATGCGTGGGTTTCGGTCGGATCGTCCAACTTTGACAATCGCTCGTTCCGCCTGAACGACGAGGCCAACCTCAATGTGCTGGACGGACCATTCGCCCTGAAGCAGGTGAAGGTATTTGAAGCCGATCGCAAGCAGTCACGCGAGATGACTTACGAGCAGTGGCTCCGCAGGCCGCTGATGGAAAAAGTCTTGGATGACGTCGCCGGCATCTTCGCGTGGGAACTGTGACTTCCATGGAACGGTTCAAGCGACTCCATTCGTTTCCGCACTCCGTCGAAATGCCGCATCGCGTCGTCGATAAAAGCTCTTCTTGTCAGCACAGCCCGCCGCTACCCCCGCTAATTGAGCGTCAGGATTGATGAGTACGCCACGGCATCCACTTTGTAAACAGATGTTCGGAGACGTGCGATGGCGTGGCTGTCGCGACCGGAGGTTCGGAAACAAGGAGATTTCACAATGAAGTCGCTGGCACTTTTATCGTTGCTCAGCATCGTTTGCACCGGCCTGACAGGATGCTGGTATCATGACGATGACCGAGATCATCATCACGATCACGCGGCGCGGGACTATCGTGACGGTGACCATGTCGTGCGGGAGGAACGCACCGTCGTCGTGCCCGAACACCAAACGGAAGTGCATATCGATCGTTGATCGATGAAACGTGATGCGATGCGCCCGACGCACATCGCCCGCGGCGGCGCGATTGAGCCGCCCTTCGGCAAATAAAGAACGCAATCACACATTTTCCGCTGTGAGGTTTTTATGATTTCTCATCTTCCCATACTTGGCGATTACATTTGGATCGGCGGAGGGACGCTGGGCCTGATTCTCGTGGTCGTCATCGTCGTTCTCCTCGTTCGGCGATAGCAGCCCGTTTCACCGCCGTGTGCTACAGCCGCTCTTCGGCTGTGGAACGCAAATCAAAGTAGGGCGGCTGGCCACATTGAGCACGAGCCGACGCGGAAGACCGCTTCTGAACCGTGAAATTTGATGTTTCTTCTACTGCAAAAAACTGGAGATTCTCATGCATGCCATCTTCTCTCCCATTCTCGCCGACGCTATCTGGATCGGCGGCGGATCGCTCGGTCTGATCATACTAATTGTGATTATTGTGCTGGTGCTGCGGCGCTGAAGATCTAACGGCAGAAATGACCAAGGCCCAATGGCCAACAAAGCACCAAACCCCAAGGCCCAGTGGTGGTGTCCGATTGATGATTGCGGCTTGGGATTTTGTTGCCGATTGGGCCTTGGCCATTTCTTCGTCACGGGGCCTTACGCCCGTTTGACCCCCTCCTCGCACCCCCTTACGATGCCTGTTCTTCCCGGAGCATAGGCATTGCGCGTTTCAAAGCAGACAGAATACGGATTGCGGGCGGCAGTCACGCTTGCCCGGCTCTGGCCGGCGAGGTTTGTGCAGTCGCGCGATCTTGCCGACGAGGAGAAGCTCCCCACCAAATTCCTCGAAGCGATTCTGCTGACGCTGCGCCGCGGCGGATTCCTGGAAAGCAAAGTCGGACGGGAAGGGGGCTATCGGCTCTCGCGTCCCCCTGAAGAAATCCAGGTGGGGGAACTGGTGCGCCGGCTCGAGGGTCGCCTTACGGCAAAGGAAACCAAGCGCGGGCAGGAGCTTTCTCCGGGGGAAGCGGCTGTTCAATTTCTCAACGGCCGACTGACCGAAGCCACCGATGGCGTTCTCGACGAGATGACGCTGGCGCAACTTGCCGAGTATGCGGTGCGCACCGGCGCGCAGCAGCAGATGTATTACATCTGACCGAAGCATGCCCTGGTTGCTTGCCAATCTCGATGAGCAGGTGCTCCAGTGGGTTGCCCGGGGCGGCTACCCCGTCCTGTTCGCGCTCCTCTTTGCATGCGGACTGGGGTTGCCGCTGCCCGAAGACATTCCCCTGCTGGGGGCGGGGTTCGCCATCGCGATGGGCCGGCTCAATCTTCCCCTGGCGGCGGTTTGCGCATGGTGCGGAATCATCGGCGGCGACTGCGTCCTCTACCATCTCGGAAAACGGTTCGGACTTGAGGTGACCAAGGTTCCGCTGATCGGCCGGCATCTGACGCTGAGCCGAATTCTCTGGGTTGAGCATCGCTTCAAGCGGTGGGGCGTCTGGGTCGTGGCGATCGGCAGGCTCTTTGCCGGGATCCGCGGCGCCATGGTGGTTTGCGCCGGCGCCATCCGGTTTCCATTCTGGCAATTCCTCATTGCCGACGGGCTGGCGGCGATCGTCAGCGGCGGAAGTTTCATCGCGTTAGGCTACTACTTTGGTACACAGATGGACGTGCTTCGCGAGCATGTCGCAAAGGGCAAGCGATGGGTGCTGCTGGGGGTGATTTGTATTGCACTGGCGTTCGGTGTCTGGTTGTGGATTCGGAAGCACTTCCAAAAGGCCGGGCAGCAACCGGCAATGCCATTACCTGCGGCCGAACCGTCAGACGCTTCCAAGCCCTCGGCAGGCTAATGGGTGGTTCCCCTTGAAACTGCGTGTGTAGGGCGGGCTTCATCCCGCCGCCTCTCAAGCTGCGGCGGGATCAATCCCGCCCTGCCACGGGTCGATCGACCGTAAATTTTGTTGGAACGACCCACCACAAGGGGGACAGCAAAACCACGCTCCCGCACGTTTGACACATTTCGCCCTGCGCATAGACTGCCACGCCGTTTGAGTTTCACCCTCTTTTCGTCCGATAACCTCTCAAGGAGGATCGAAGGAGAGCTGCCGGTCGCTTCTTGTGCGTCTGGCGGCGGTTCTTCGTCCTGAATAACTATGAGCCTCGAAATCGCACTCATTCAAGGTCGCCAGGTTCTCGATTCCCGCGGAAATCCCACGGTTGAAGTGGACGTGATCCTGGAGGACGGCACGCTTGGCCGCGCCGCGGTTCCCAGCGGCGCCAGCACCGGGGAGCACGAAGCCTGCGAGCTGCGCGACGATGATAAGAAACGCTGGGTCGGCAAGGGCGTCTCGAAGGCCGTGGAAAATGTGAACGTGACGATCGCTCCCGAGTTGATCGGCCACGACGCGCGCGATCAGGAAGCGATCGACCAGTTGATGATCGATCTGGACGGAACCCCCAACAAAGCGAAGCTCGGCGCCAACGCGATTCTTGGCGTCAGCATGGCGGTGGCGCGGGCGGCCGCGGAGGCGTGCGGTCTGCCGCTGTACCGCTATCTGGGCGGCAATGCCGCCAGGACGCTGCCGGTTCCGATGATGAACATCCTCAACGGCGGGAAGCATGCGGACAACAACGTCGATTTCCAGGAGTTCATGATTCAGCCCTGGGGCTTCGAGAGCTTTTCCGACGGTCTGCGGGCCGGCGTGGAGATTTATCACTCGCTGAAGAAGGTGCTCCACAAAAACAAGATGAGCACTGCCGTCGGCGACGAGGGAGGTTTTGCTCCAAACCTCAAGGACAACGAAGACGCGCTGAAAGTCATCGGCGAAGCCGTCGAAGCGGCAGGCTACAGCTTCGGGAAACAGATTTTCGTTGCTCTCGACCCCGCCGCCAGCGAGTTGTGGGACAACGAGAAGAAGGGCTACAAATTCTTCAAGAGCAATCCCGATAAGATCATCAAGAGCGAAGAGATGGTCGATTACTGGGCCAAGTGGGTTGAGAAATATCCGATCCGCTCGCTCGAAGACGGATTGGCCGAGAACGATTGGGCCGGCTGGAAGCTGCTGACCGACCGGCTCGGCAAGAAAGTGCAAATCGTCGGCGACGATTTGTTCGTCACCAACGTGAAATTCCTCGAAAAGGGGATCAAGAGCAGCACCGCCAATTCGATTTTGGTGAAAGTCAACCAGATCGGCACGCTCAGCGAGACTTTCGCGGCGGTGAACCTTGCGATGCGCAACGGGTACTCCGCCGTCTTGAGCCATCGCAGCGGCGAGACCGAGGACTCGACGATCTCCGACATCGCGGTCGCGACCAACTGCGGCCAGATCAAGACCGGCGCACGGCCCGCAGCGATCGCGTCGCCAAATACAACCAGCTTCTCCGCATCGAGGAGCAATTAGGCTCCGCCGCCCAGTACGGCGGCGTTTTCTGGACGAAATGAAATGAACTTGATCGGCGATGACACGGGCGTGCGAAACACGGATGTTGACGAGGACGCGCCTTCGCCGTGGGAGTCGATCGAGCCGGAAGAGGTGGACCGCGAGCCGGTGACGGCTGTGTCTCTGGGGCAGGGCCAGCGCGGGGACCGTCTTGCGGAAGGTCGCACTAAGCCGGTCGGACGCGTCGAAATAACGCCGCCCCCGCCCCAGCCCTCCCCCGGAGTACCAGGGGATGGGGAAGCCGCCACCGGCGGCGGAGAACTGCGACCACCGGCAAAGGACGAACTCGTTTTCCCTTCCCCTGGTACTAAGTGGCAGGGGGCAGCTCCTACCCCCGGCGGAGACCTGCGATCATCGGCAAAGGACGAGCTGATTTTCCCCTCCCCTGGTACTCCGGGGGAGGGTCAGGGTGGGGGCCGTTTTGCGGAGGGTCAGACGAATTCGGTCAGGCGCGTCGTTGCAACGCCGCCCCCACTCCAGCGATCCCCCGCAGTGCCAGAGGAGGGGGAAACGCGAGGGCAGCCCGCCTGCGACAGTACGCGAACATCGTTGGATGACTCGGACGAATCGCTCCTGGGTCCTTCTCGCGGCGGCGGCTGGACGATTCCGCTGCTTTGCCTCGGGATCGGCCTGATCGGCTGCTGCCTGATCATTCCCCAGGCGGACACCAATCGCCGGATGGCATATCAGAAGGAGTTGCTGCGGCGCGATCTGGAGTCCATCCAGCAACAAGTTGCCGTCAACGACGAATTTCTCAAGCGCGTGAACGATGATTCCGGATTGGCCGAGCGTCTGGCGCAACGGCAGATGAACATCGTCCGCGAGGGAAGCCGCGTCTGGAATGATGGGTCTGACAATCGCGCCGCGTCGATGTCTCCCTACGAGCTGACGACGATTCCCCGGCCCGTTCCGCTGCCGCCATATCAGCCCACCGGCGGATGGTTTGCCGCGCTGTGCCGCGAGCCGCGATCAAACCTGTATCTCACCGGCGCGGCTTTAATGATGCTCGCCGCCGGTTTGGTACTGGGTATGGCTCCGAACTCGAAGTGATGATCGTCTCGGGGGGAGTACATCAAGTCTGGGGTGTAGCTTTTATTTGTGGCGATTGCAGATTTTGCGATCGTAGGGCGGGATTCATCCCGCCGTTTTCTCAGCCGGCCAACAAATCGGCGGGATGAATCCCGCCCTACTCGGAGCCGATCGCCACTTTCGAGCGCCACACCCTCAAGTCTGTCATCTCCCGACTCTTCATTGACCGCGGAGAAAACCCGTGAGAGCATTGTTCGTTTAACGTATCGGACGCTCCTCGCAGCCGCGGATGTACATCCGGGGCTTCTTGGCGCCGATCGTTCTTCGCACAAGGAATGCTCCAGCGGTAATGCGTGCTCTGGCGATTGAAACTTCCGGCCGGGCGGGCTCGCTTGCCATCATCGAAGCCGGGCAGGTTCTCGCCGAAGCGATCTTTCCTCACGGCCTCAAGCATGCCGCCGAGATGGTGCCGCGCCTTGACGCGTTGCTCCGCGCCCGTGGCTGGGCTCCTGGCGACCTTCAAGAAATCTACGCATCGGTCGGTCCCGGTTCGTTCACCGGTCTCCGCATCGGCATCACCCTCGCCAAGACGCTTGCCATGGCCGTTGGCGCGAAGCTGGTCGCCGTGCCGTCCGCTCGCGTGCTGGCGGAAAACGCGCCGCCGGACGCACGACACGTGCTGATCGTGCTCGACGCGCGGCGCGGATCGATCTTTGCCGCACGATATGAGAAAGTGAACACACTCTGGATCGAGCGCGAGCCGGCGCACCTCGACCAGCTCACCGACGCGATCAATCGCTCGCCGCGCCCGATTTATCTGATCGGCGAAGGACTCGGCTTTCACGCGCCGCCCGCCGAATCCGGGATCATTGTGACCGACGCGCGGTGCTGGGTTCCGACTGCCGCGAATGTCGCGCGTCTGGGCGCACCCATGTCGCGGGCCGGCGAATTTACAGATCCCGATCTGCTCGCTCCGCTCTATCTGCGTCAGTCCGAAGCAGAGGAAAAATGGGAAAATAGGGAAAGCCTTTGACGTTCAAACGAGGCATGGCAGCGATATCTCCGGCAAATTTTGCCCTCCGCGGGCGTCTGCGTCAGACTACAATTCTCTGGGTTTCCTGATCTTTTGCTTGGATGGTGCCATGCCTACGCTAGCGGCCGCAGGGCTGCCGGATGATTTTGTTCAAGTGGCAATTCCATTGCCATACCGCACGGGGGACGTTCTCGGGTACGTTCGCGGCGAGCGGTTTGTCGGCTTCTATTGGGACCGCGAGCTGGGGCCGATGTGGGATGATGGGCTGCCCGTTGCCGCCGATCGAGGGGTCTGGATCTCTTATATTTCCATCGCCGCAAAGCTGGAGGAACATTACGAAGCCGACATCGGCAGCAGCGCCAGCGCGGCAACGCACATGCTGATCTGGGATCGCTGGCGACAAAAGGGATACATTGCCCCGCACGGATCGGGCCGAAAGTTTTTGCGGGAACGAATGCCGCAGGGGCTTTGAACGAACGAATGCGGAAGTCGCGGATCGCGATTCCCCGTAGCACAGCCGTCTCGGCTGTGACTCTGGGCCACAGCTGAGACGGCTGTGCTACGTAAATGCTTCACTCGATCAACTCTTGCCGGGCGGCAAGCTGTTGGAACCGGATCCGGCTTCCTGAACCATCTTGTGATAATCCCCTTCAAGTTGCTCAGCCTTTGACCTGGCGATTTCACACGCATGGGTGGCGTCATCCAGCGCGGATTTCTTCGCGGGCATCTCCGCCTGCGCGGAGGCAACGGCGGCTTTCAGCAGTTCGATTGCCTTGGGGGCGCCGGCGATGTCCGCCTGCTCGCGGGCCATGGCTGCTTCCGCGGACGTGACGCGCTCGCTGGTGGCTTTCGCCTGCGCTGTCATTTGTCCGACCATCTGATTTGCGGCGGCGACATCCGTCCCCAGGACGTCGAGCGTCGCCGCGGCTTTGCCGGCAGCGTCGGTCAGCGTTTTGTCGTCGGGAGCTTTGACGGCCTGGTCGTGAATCCGCTGCGATAGCGTTGCCGCCTCATCGCGCAATGATTGTTTGCGTTCGGCGATCGCCTGCGCGGCAGCGACTGCGGCGTTGGCGGCGCTTTGCGCATCTTTCGCTTGATTGATCGCATCCTGCCTTGCCGCGATCCGAGCGGGGGCGTCAGCCAGCGCCTTTTGTGAGGCGGCGAGCTCGCCGTTCGCTTTGTCGGCTGCGGACTGTGCCGCGGAAAAGGCTTCCGACATCTGCTGCTGTTGCTGCTGGCAATCCGCCAGTTCCTTGCGGGCAGAGTAGACGGTCAGGAAAAACTGCCCGGCTTTCAGGCGGGAAAGCTCGCTGCGGGCGGCGGCAAGCTGCCCGTTCGCGCCATCAGCCGCGGCGCTGGCCTGCGCAACGCGCTGCTGGGCGTTTTTCAGCTCCTCCTGCCGCGGAGCGATCTGCTTCTCCGCGGCCGGGACGTCGTTTTGCGCTTTGGACAATGCCTGCCCGGCGGACTGCAACTGAGCGATCGCGTCGCCATGCGCATGGTCTTTGTCGGCGACTACTTTGCGCAATTCAATGAGCTGTGAGTTGGCTCGGGCGGCATCCGTCTGGGCGCGGTTCAACACCTCGGCCAGTTGTTTCAATTGATTCGACTTGTCAGCGTCTGCTTGCTGCGATCGAGCGAGATCGGCGTTTGCCTGATCGACCGCCGCCTGCGCCTGGGTCACAGCGGAAGCGGATGGCTGAGTAGCCGGGTTGTTCGCCGCTGCCGCCTTGGCATCGGCGAGCGCTTTGGTTGCCGCGTCGAGGCTTTGCTGGCTCTGAAGCAGCGCAATATGCGCCGCGTCGGCATCGTGCTGCCCGTTGTCGCGCGCCGCGGTTGCCTGCTGCTGCGCCTGCGTCAGCCGATCGAACTCCGCTATCTTCAACTGCGCCGCTTGCCTGGCCGCGCCCAGCGCATCGCCCGCGGCATGTTCCGCGGCAGTCATCGCCCCCGCGCGAGCCGTTGCATCGTTCGCCGCACGCCTGGCGTTGTCGAAAGCCGCCTGCGCCGCCTGCAAAGACCGCTCGGCGGTAGCTTGCCCTTCGCGGGCCGCCGCGAGTTCCGCGGCAGCTTTGTCGGCGGCAGGTTGCAGCGACGCGACGCGCTGCGACGCGCCATTGATTCGATCCGAGAGCGGCGGCGGATTGGGATCGAGCGATCCGATCTGTTTTCCGTCGGCGACGTTCCAGACGCGAATCTCGCCGGTCCAGTCGCCGGCGACGACGCGGTTGCCGTCCTGCGAGAAGACGGCTTTGAGCGCGATATCGTTGAAGGCATCGAACTGCTTGAGCGGCGAGCCGTCAGCATTCCAGACCCGCACGATCCGGTCGCGCCCGCAGGAGACGATTCGGCCGTCCGGCGCGAAGGAGACCGAGAGCACACCGCCGCCGTGCGCCTGCCAGCTCCGCGCCTCCTTGCCGCTGTTCATATCCCAGAGTTTGATCGTCCCGTCTTCGCTGGCGCTGGCGAGGATGTTGGAGTCGGGACGGAAGGCAACTGAGGTGATGGCGGCCTTGTGACCGGCCAGGTTGTAAAACTCGCGATCGGTTTTTGCTTCCCAGACCCACAGTCCCCCGGCCCGGTCGCCGCTGGCAAGCAGCACGCCGTCGGGGCTGTAGGCGGCAGCCGTCACCCAATCCGTATGGGCTTTGATGGTATCGATCAGCGCGCCATCCCTGGTGCCGTAGACCTTGAGAACCTTATTGGGTCCGCCAAGGGCAACGCGGGTTTGATCCGGCGAAATATCCGCGGCGAGCACCGCGTCAAATTCTTCGCCAACATCGGTGATGTGATTGCCGGTGGCAACGTCCCACAGAACTACCTTGCCGCTCTTTGCCGCCTGCCCGCCTCCGACGAGGAGCAGGCTTCCGCTGGCGCTGAAGCTGATCACCTGTGGCTGACCCTCGGCAAAAGGAAGCACGCCCAGCAGCGACAGAGACTGCGGATTATAAAGAAGCACTTCGTGCTGCCCCGCGACCGCGACCAGCGGCGCCCACGGGCTCGACGCCAGCGCGCTCAGCGCCGGGTCGCTGCGCATGCACCACTGATTCCAGCAGCAGATCATGCGGCATCGGAGGCGGCCCGTCGGGACGATGGCCGGCGGGGGCCTTGAACGACAGATCGATCTTCGGCTTCGCAGACTTCGCGGGTTTTCCGCTGGCGGTGGGGAGCGCTCCGGCGATGATCCATTTCTTGATCATGTCCAGCTCCGCCTGCGGGAGCTTGTCGCGCTTGGGGGGCATGCTCGGTTCGTCTTCGTGCATGATCACGCGATAGAGCAGGCTGCCCTCCGCGTCTCCCGGATTGATCACCGCGCCGTCGCTGCCGCCGTTCATCGCGGCCTGCCAGCTGGTCAGATCGAGCCCGCCCTTTTTCTTGTCGGGGTTGTGACACCCCAGGCAGGAATTGCGGAAGATCGGCAGAGCATGATCCTGATAATTGATCTTCGCAGCGCCGGCGCCGCTGCTCAGCGCAAGCAGTGTCCCGATGAAAAGATGAGAGCGGATGCTATTCATTGCCAAGCGCAGGGCGGGATTCATCCCGCCGTTTTTTTTGCACGTCCTCAAGTTTCTCAAGTATTCAGGCCCGGCGGGATAAATCCCGCCCTACGAAACCGATTCGAACAAAATCGTCAATGGTTGAACATGAACTCCTGCGAATTCAGCAGCGCCCAGAACGTGTCTTCCAGCGCCTTGCGATGATCCGGCTCCGAGTTGAACTCCTGCACCAGCGCCTGCTCCTCCGCCGGCATCGGGGGCGCGAGAAGCAGCGCAAATACATTTCATCAATCGCGGCGCTCGGCGGGCTGTTCGTCTCCTGCAATCGCCGCAACACCGGGCTTTGCTGGATCTTTCGCTGCACGAGATTGCCGTTCAGCAGCGCCAGCGCCTGCGAGAGATTCGGCGTCATCACCACCTCGCAGGAGCAGACCGACTCGCGGGTGGCCCGCCCGAACGTTCTCAGGAAATAGTCGGTGGTGGTCCCGTCGGCGATCTGCACGGCCCGCGCTCCCAGCGGCAGCCCGCGGAATTTTTCCGCGGTCTCGGTCACTTCGCTCAGCGCATCCAGCACCACCTCGGCCCGCATCCGCCGAATCAGCGAGTGTGAGAAATTGCGCGTGTCATCCTCGTTGGTCGGGTTGGTTTCTGACGCGAGCTGATACGTGCGCGACGTGCAGATGTCTTTGACGAGGCGTTTGAAGTCGTAGTGATATTCCTGGAACTTCTGGCCGAGCGCCTCGAGCAATTCGGGATTGACCGCCGGATTGCTCACCCGCACGTCGTCAACCGGATCGATGATCCCCTTGCCCAGGAAATGGCTCCAGACAATGTTCGCCAGATTCTTGGCGAAGTACGGATTCTCCGGCGACGCGATCCACTGGGCGAGGACCTCGCGGCGATCCTTGCCCTTCACGTCGGGCGTCGCGCCGCCAAGGAACTTTGGCGCCATTACCCGCCCGCCGACGGGATGAGTCACTTCGCCGCCGCCGCTGTTGAAGATGATGGTTTCCCGCGGGTCTTCCGCCTGCTTCCGCCCGATCTGCGCGAAGAAGGCGGCGAAGCTGTAGTAGTCGTTCTGCGTCCAGCGATCGAACGGATGGTTGTGGCACTGGGCGCACTGAATGCGCATTCCCATGAAGACCTGCGCGGTGTTTTCCGCCAGCTTCAGGTTTTCGGTCGTGATCTGATAGTAGTTGGTCGCGGGGTTCTTGAACGTGCCGCCGTTGGCGACCAAAAGCTCCTGGACGATTTTGTCCATCGGGACGTTCGCGGTCAGGCGCTCCTGCAGCCAGTTGTAAAACAGCAGCGTGGATTTGTAGCTGAGGCGGTCGCCGTCGGAGCGAATCTGCAGCAACTCCGCCCACTTCATCACCCAAAGCTCTACAAATTCCTTTCGCCCCAGCAGTTCGTCGATGAGTTTGTCGCGCTTGAGCGGATCGGTGCTGGCCATGTAGCGATCGTGCTCTTCGCGCGTCGGGAGCAATCCGATGACGTCGATATACGCCCGGCGGAGAAAGACCTCATCGCTGCACAGGTCCGACGGCAGCATGCGGAGTTTCTTGAGCTTGTTGTTCACCAGCGTGTCGATGAAGTTGCTCTCGGGGACGTCAGGCCAGCGATAGACGGCGTCTTTCGGGATGACGATGACCTGGGAGCCGACGGTGAAGGTCGCGAAGCGCGCCATGACAAACGCCTCGCCGCGATTGGCAGCGGTCGCCAGGCCGGTCTCGTCAATCCTGGCGGAGTTGTCGTTGTTGCTGAGGAACAGCGCGAGGTTGGTGACGTCGCGGTCGGTGCCGTCGGAATAGTGGGCCAGGAGAGTGAACTGCTGATGAGCGCCAGCGCCTTCCAGCACCGCCTGATGAGGCAGCAGTTCGACGGAGGTCGGGGCGGCAACCGTTGGCGGATCGTGCGGCGCACCGGCGTCGAGCCAGCGCATGATCGTCGCGTAGAGCGGCGAATCCTCCTTGAATCGCGTGCCGCCCGTGTGCGGAACTTTTCCCGTGGCCTTGGTGAGCAGCAGGCTCTCGGCGGGCAGCGCGAGATTGATTCGGCGCGTTGCGAGCTCGCGTGTCAGCCGGTCGTAGTCGCCGTCGGGGTCGTATCCGAACAGCGACAGATGAAATCCGTCTTTCCCGCGAGCCGAGCCGTGGCATGCGCCGCTGTTGCAGCCGGCGCGCATGAAGATCGGCATCACGTCGAGCCGGAAGCTGATCGGGCGATCGACCGTCGCGTTTTTCACCTCAACAGGAACGTTCACGACGTGTTCGCGATACTTCACCTGCAGTTGGCCGGACCCATCGGCAACGGGATGAAATACATTTCCATCGGCGCGAACAATCGCGGGCGTCGGCAGAACAAACTGGACGTCGCCGGTGACATCATGCGTGACGCCGTCTGGCGCGACGACGTGCGCGACGAGCGACTGAGCCGCCCGCGTGGTGTTCAGTCGAATCTGCGTCGGAAAGACCTCGAAGACCTCCGGACCAGTGGCGTCGGCGGTGCGCGTCGCAGACATTGAGCAGGTTACCATCGAGAGGGCGATGACCAGGCGGGGAATCCATGATTGCAAATTGGGGATTGCAAATTGCAAATTGCAAAATGTGGGAAGCGAGCGCGTGCCTGTCCCAGATTTGCAATTTGCAATTTGCAATTTGCAATCACCAATCGCTTTTGCCCGACCCGCGTTTGTCTGCCCTCCGGAGAGGCGGCGGGCGGTTTTGCACAATTCAGATCGCATGGCTATTTCTGCTCCTGCTCAAGGCGAAGCTTCTCCAGCCGCGACAACACTTTCACTGCCTGCGGCGCCGGCGCTGCGGGAGCCGCCGCCGGGCGCGCCGCGGCAACCACCGGCTCGTCCTTTTTCGGCGGGGCCGGCGGATCGATCCGCAGCACCCCTCCCTGTCCGGACTGCTGGATGATCGACTCGCCGTTCTGGGCGAATGTCACTTCGCAAAAGAGTGAGGAGTGGGAGCCGATGGGGCTCTTGTCGGTGGTGATGACGTTGAAGACCAGCCTTTGATCGGCGCTGGTGAGCGGCAGGTCGGCGGCCGTCACGTCGGCGGGAAGACCCATGAGCTTCACTGTCGCGCTGCCATCGAATTTTGTCTTCTGTTCCACGTTGCAAAGCACCGGCGTCGATTTGCCGCGCTCGATCGCGGTCATCTCCAGCTTCATCGCGACGAACGAGGGCGCGACCTCGAGGTCGGCCAGTTGCGACGATGCCCAGACCGGACCTTCGATGTCTGTCTCGCCCATCACGCAGATTTTCCATTTCCGCGTCTCAGCCCCGTCGTTGGCGCTGAAGCGGATAGAGCACTTCGTTCTTGTCGCCGGGCATATCGACCTGCGGCGACGAGCTGACGCCGGGCGGATTGAAGAGCATGTGCAGCGCGATCGGCCCGTGAAAATCCGGATTCCGTTCGGCGACGACTTTCAGATTCATCTGCCCGTTCTGCACCAGCGGAACCTTGGGCTGTTCGATGTGCAGCTTGAACGGAACGGGGTTGGTCACCGCGACCACGAGCTTGTCGGTATGGCTGGTGTAAAACGGCGTATTGTTGGGGCCGATGATCAGATCGACGTCCTGCTGAAAATGACCGTCGACGTGCTGGTTGGGATCGATGCAATGGGCGTTGAGCGTGGAAAGCTTTCCGCCGCTGGGAGCATCGGGGGCTGCTTCGAACAGGACGGGAATGGTATCGCCGTTGGCCGGGATGTTATCGCTGGAGAGCGTGACACCCGCCGGAAGGTCGCCGGAGGCGATGGCGATCTCGCCGCCGAAATCCTCGCGTTTGGCGCGGAGGAGGGTGGCAAAGCGGTTGCCGCGCGGAACGGCAATCGCCTGGCGCTCCTGGGAATTCTGCTGGACGGAGGGGATCGTCACAAAAAGTTGCGGCGCAACGGGGGTCAGCTCGACGCGGTAGGTGTAATCGATTCCGCCTTGATGCAGTTGATCGGTGACGCTGAGCAGATAGTCGCCGTCGGCGGGGGGATTAAAGCGGAGATAGCTGTCGGGGCCGCCGGCGTCATCGTTGCTGGCCATGCCCCCGCCGTCAGCGTTATAGATCGTCAGGACCGAATCGAGCGGCGAGCGAAGCTGCCGGGCGATGACGCGAACCTCAATCGCCTGATCCTTCTTCGCGGTAAAGCGGAAATAGTCGATGTCGCCCGGGGCGCTGATGACGCCATTGAACGCCAGTGGGAGCGGCATTTTCGCCACGGTGGCGGTCTTCGGATCGTTATTGGGCTCGACTTCCAGCACGTTGGGGAATGGCGACGCCCGTACAAAATTCGGGGACGGAGCGGACAAGCCGTCCTGTAGCGCGAAGAGATTGATCCGCGCCGCCGGCACATCGGGAAGGTGCACGGTCTGAGCGATCGGCCCGGCGACGTCGCCGATAAATTGCAGCGGCAGATCGTCGCCGACTTTTCCGCCCAGCGGATAAACTCCCATCGGCCGCGGGAACGTGCCAACGTGCAGGAGATAACGGCAATCCCCGTTGCCGCCGTAGGAAGTCTCGCGGATCTGGATCACGTATGGGCCGTCCGCGGGCGCGATCATCGAGGCAATCGGATCCTGCAAGGCCAGCGCCGTGTCATCGGAACTGGCCAGCTCGAATCGGCTGGTGTCGAGGATCGCGACATACGAATCGAACGGCCCGCCGCCCAGCCGCATCCCCTGCACCTCCGCGGTAATGCGCTGGCCCTTTTTCGCCTGCACGACGAAGTAGTCGACCTCCTCGTTTTCGATCGTGCCCGCAACGGTGACATTCAGCTCGATCGGCTGAGGCGAATGGAAATTGTTGTTCGGCTTTTTGGATTCGACGATCGGAAACGGAACGACATAAAAGGTGCGGAGGTCGGAAATGCCAGTCGCCGTTCGAACGCGCAGCTGATGCTCTCCAAGCTGCGCGTCGGCCGCGATTTTCACGTGTGCCTTCAGCTCCCCGGGATTGGCGGCACTCAAGCTGGTGACGGTGATAGAGGGGTCGTAGAAGAGAAGCTCCTGCGCATCGGCGAGGCGTTGACCATGAAGAACCAGGTCGGCTTCGCCGCCGCGCTGCGCACTGCGCGGCAGCACGATTCCAAGGTCCGGACTGGCTGCCTTTGCAAGCGAAGTGAAGAACGCCAAAGCGAGGAGAGTGGGGAACAGCTTCCCCCTGGCACGGGCATTCTGCCCGTGCAAGCGGCGTAGAAGATTGTGGAATCCACGCTGCATATCAGTTCCGGATCGCTCACACGCGCCACGGGAATGCCGGTTCGGCGTCGCACTCTCAGGCGATCAATTCGTCGACGACCTTGGCGCCGCGGACGATGTCGATTGGCCGGCCGCCGGGGGACAGGAGTTTCTTTTCGGGGTTGATGCCGAGTTGGTGATAGACAGTGCTGGCTAATTCCTCGACGGTGAAGGGATTGTCCGCCGGCTCCGATCCGGTCGGGTCGGACGTGCCGTAGAGAAGGCCCTTCTTGATTCCGCCGCCGGCAAGCACCACGCTGAAGACGCGCGGCCAGTGATCGCGACCCTCATTCTGATTGACCTTGGGCGTGCGTCCGAATTCGGAGCTGACCATCACCAGCGTCGAGTCGAGCATCCTCCGCGCTTCCAGATCGCGGATCAGCGCGGCAAACGCCTTGTCGAACTGCGGCAACTGCTTTTCGATTCCATCCTTCACGCGGGCGTGATGATCCCATCCGCCGTAGGTGAGTGAGACGAATCGGACGCCCCCCTCGACCAGCCGCCGGGCCATCAACATGCGCATTCCTGCTTCGTTGCGGCCGTATTGATCCTTGACGGCGTCGGGCTCGGCCTTGAGGTCGAACGCCTCGCGCGCTTCCTTCGAGCTGATCAGGCTGTACGCGCGTTGATAGAAGGTGTCCATCGACGAGAGCGCGTCGGCCTTTTCGATCTGACGAAAATGGCTGTCAACGGTGTCGAGCATGCTCTGGCGACGGCTGAAGCGGTCGGCGTCAACGCCGGCGGGGAGGGCCAGGTCGCGCACGGTAAAGTTTCCCGCCGCCGGGTCTGCGCCAGGCTGAACGGGCCGTAAGCCGAGCTGAGATATCCGCTGCCGGCGTAGGGGTTGGGCATGGCCGGAACGCAGACGTACGGCGGCATGTTGCGGCGCGGGCCAAATTCCTCGGAGACGACGCTGCCCAGACTGGGGAACTGAATTGCAGGGCTCGGGCGATAGCCGGTGAACATGTTGTGGGTGCCGCGCTCGTGGGCGGCTTCGCCATGGGTCATGGAGCGGATGACGGTGATCTTGTCCATGATCTGCCCGGTTTCGCGGAGATGCTGCGAGAAAACCTCGCCGGGGATGGTGGTTGGCGTCGTGCCGAACGGCCCGCGGTATTCGATCGGGGCGTTGGGTTTGGGGTCGAACGCCTCGTGCTGCGAAAGGCCGCCGGGAAGGAAGATATGGATACAGGCCTTCGCCGGGCCTTCTTTCAAGGCGGCCGGGGCGTCGGCGCCCAGGGCCGCGCGGGAGCGCATAAAGTCTCCCAGTGTGAGCCCCAGCCCGCCGATGAGACCGACATACAGGAATTCGCGCCGCGATGCCGGGCGCACGTGGTCACGGCCGCCACAGGCTTGGAACGGATTAGGAAACGTCATGAGGTCTCTCCGAGAGATAGGATGATGCGTGTACCCCTAGCAGTAGTAGGGTGCAGTTGCCGGCGTTGACGTGTTTGTGCAGAAATTCTGCACCGCTTCCGAACGCGAACAGCCGATGTCCTGTGCGGTATAATCGGACGCAGGGGCCGAGTGCCGGTCGATTTGGAACTTTTCGCCGCCCGGCGCGTCAGAAATTACGGTGTACGTGTGGTTTTTCGAGGGTAGAATAGGGCAGGGGCTTCAACAAGAAGAAGGTGCGAGCATGCGCGCAAAGACATATCGGCGATGGTTGACTTCGGCGGCTTTGGCGATCGCGCCGGTGCTCGCGTCACACTCGGTTTACGCGCAATACGCCACCAGCAATGACGGGCATGCTTTGGATGCCAACAACGGCGTCGGCAGCGGCGGATACAACGGGCCCGGACGCAGCGGCTCGTCCCAGGTAACCAGCAACGACATCGTCTACGGCAACGTTACCGGCGGGAAGGGGCTTACAGGAAGATTGCGGGAGTTCGACCCGGTGGCGTTTCGCGGAATTCTGCCGGGTTCAGGGGTAGATCAATTCACGGCAGGTTCGTCGGGGGTGCCCACTGCTAATTCGCCCAATTACAGCCTCACCGCCCCCAGACAGTTTTTTGGCAGTTCGCGTGGCGTCGCTCCCCCGACCGGGACGGTGCTTCTCGGGAGCACCGGCGCTGCGGTCGGCACCAGTCTTACCCCAAACAATCCGTACGCGTCTGTCGCGAGTTCGACTGAGCTTGCCGGAGTTCGGTTGGGCACGACCAATATTCTCGGTATTCCCGGTGGAACCAACAGTTCGCTCCTCGAGTTGCCCGGAGGATTGGATTCCTCAGCCCCAAACATTCAATCAACGCTGTCCGCGTCGCCCCTCTACGGACTCAAGCTGTCGGGTGCCGGCAGCGCCGACGCCTTGAACAGTTATCTCAACAACCCCACGCCGGGCCAACTGGCTCCCAGTTCGCTCGATCAGAATCAGGTGAACACGCTGCAACAGCAGTTGCAGTCTTCGCAGTCGGCCACCCCCAATCCGAATCAACTGAACGGAAACCTCAACGGCAACAGCAACGTCAACTCCGACAACTCGAATGGCAATGGCAACGGTCCGCTAAACTCCCCCAGCGGCAACCCATTGAACTCAGGCTTTGGAGGTGTCGGGAAAAATGGCGCGGGTCTGAGCGGCTCGCCGCTGCAAATGCCGCTGAACTCGCCCATCAACGGCCCGTCTTCCGGCCGGATGAGTGACGCTGTGGGAAATTCGGCACTGGGAGGCTTCGGCGAAGCGCCGAAGGGAATACAACTGGTTTCTCCATCCTCCTACAGGCGCAATACGCCGCCATGCAGCAGCAGTTGAAGCAGTTCAACGTTCAATCGACCACGCCAAATGTGAGGCGCGCCAGCACGGCGATCAAGCCCCCCGGCACGCAAACTCCGGGAGCCCCCGGAGCAACCCCCGGAACGCCAGGCGCTACGCCCGGAACGCCAGGCGCCCCGGCACCCCGGGCGCAACGCCTGGCGCCGGCCCAAGCGCGGTTCCCGGCGCGGAGACCCCCGCACCGGTGAAAATCAGCAGCATCGCCGGCACGGTCACTTCTCCCAAGGCGAAAGGCCTGCACGACTTGCTCGTCAAGGCGGAAGAATCGCTGAAAAATGATAAGTTCAAGGCCGCGATCCAGCAGTTCGATGGAGCGATGATTGTCGCTCCAAATAATCAGATGATCGCTTTGGGTCGTGCCAATGCCACCCTGGCCGCCGGCTACTATGCCGCCGCGGAGGCTGGCATTCGCCGTGCCATCGCCGCCGATGCGACCGTGCTCATGGCGCAGCTCGACCTGGGTTCGATGCTCAGCCCCGGCCGCCTGGACTTCGTCCGGAAGGATCTCAAGGAGTTGGCCGACAAGAACCCCAAGGAAAGCCGCCCCTGGTTCCTGCTGGCGTACGTGGCCTACAACACCGGCGACGCGCAAACCGCTGCAACCGACCTTCAGCAGGCCGCCAAGCGGTCGATCCCCACGGACCCCGCAATTCACCTGATGCAGGAGTACTGGCAGTTGCCCAAATCAGATCAACCCGCGCAACCCGGCGCGGATTTGAACAAGTAGAGCGAATTCCACCCCCGGAGGGGGTGGCTTTAGAAGCCCCTGAAAGCCACCCCCTCCGGGGGTGGAGCATTGTTGGGCGCTGCTTCCCCCTTCGGGTCTTGTCTCGCGCGCCGGAATCGTGGTGCTCCGAATTTCATCCCGGGCAGTGCGCATAAAGAAGCCGCGGACGGGGGGATCCGCGGCTGAGGCTCTCAACTTTGGGGGTTCGCCCGGAGGGGAGGCCGGGCGGTTGAGAGTGAAGAAAAATGTCGGGGGTTGAAGAAGGAGGGGGGGAACCTTCTTCGGGGAATACCCCCGACAAAAAGAACTCCGACAGCTATTCGCCGACGGAGCCTTCATGGCTTATTTTTGATCGTCTCACCCTCTGGCAGTCGTCGGCAGCGGTGTGTGTGCGAGGTCATCATACGCCATCGTCCATAAAAATCAAATCCAAAAAAGCGAAAAATTTCACGCGCGTCGCTGACACGAAAAACCGCGGACCTTTCGCTGCAGATCCCCGATCAATGTTGATCGTCGATGTTGATCGTCAATGTTGATCGTCGTTGATCGTCCATCGGCCGGAAATCTGCGCACGCCGCGAAAACTGCTCCGCCATTCATCTGGGCTGACCGATGTTCGTGGCCGGCGCGTCCCGCTGCTTGCCGGTATAGCTAAGCGCCTGCTTCAAGACGGCCGCGATGTCGCCGCTCTTGCCCTCTCCGTGAAAATGAATCGACAGCAATCGGGGGCGTTCGTGCAGAAGAAACGGAGCCAGCGACGCAACCGTGAACTGCTTGTCGAGCAGCGTGCCGATGACATCGTCGGCTTCGTAATCGGTGACTACGAATTCGCCCAGCACGCTCGTTTTCCCGCAACTGCAATGATAAAAGTTGAACCGCGACTCGATGCCTGCCGCCGTGGGGACAACCATCCCTTCGACGGTGACATCCAGATCATCCCGCGGAATGACGACCGTGTAGATGCCATCGTGCAGCGTTCCTGGGCGGAGCACCCCGGCGATGGCCTTCCACGCGCCGGCCTCGGTCTCGACGGCATTCCCATCGTCGGTTGCGGCAGCGGGCAGCGACTGCGGAAAGGGCGCAGGATCGGAGCCGACGGGCGTCGCGTGCCCGGCGCAGCCGCAGGTCCCGATGGTCAGCAGCATAAGAAGATCGCTGAACCGCCACGCTCGTCTCATTTGCTGCCCTCCGGAAGGAGCCGGCCGGTGTCACGCAGCCGTTTGAACAATCTGCGGCGCAACAGAAAGTACGGCCGGGTGAGAAAGCGATGGGCGCGGATGAACGCGCTCTTGCGGGACAAATGGTCGCGCTCTGCATCGGTCAGCTCATCGGGGCGCAGCCGCCGTTTGTGTTTCGTGACGTGATAGATGTCATCCGCCTGGAGATGGCGGAGCAGCCAGCGATTCAGCCACCAGTTGCCGAGCTGATCGACATCCCAACTGATCTGAAAATCGATCATGTGCGGCTTCTGGTCGTCCCCCAGCAGAATATTCTGAGGCTTGTTGGTATCAACATAGGCAATCCCCCGGCGGTGCATCTCGCGCAACAGTGCAATCAGCGCGTCGAAGAATCCATCCGGAGCGGTCGACGCTTCCGCCAACGGGCGGCCGCGCACGAACTCCATGACGAACCCGGTTTCTCCGAGGGTTCCCAGCACCGCCGGCACGTTGGGAAGGTCCGCCAATCGGGCATAAAAATGCAGCTCGCGCCGCTGCAGAAAACGTCCGAGCCAGCGGAGGGGAATCCCGGCAAATTCCTCCGTCCGGCCCATCTTCAGTACCGCCTGTTGGCCCAGCCCGTCACGATATAAACCCGTGGCGGCAAAGAAGTCATGTTTCAGCGTCCGCACGTGAAGGTAGCAGTCTTGCCCCACCAGCAACCGCCCCGGCAAATCCCGTTTTCCCAGGCGCGCATCGAATATGCCACGCGCCTGGGGTGGAAATCACGATTTCGCGCGGCACAATTGGTAGAACGCACAGCGCGGCAATACTACATGAAGTTGCTGAATAATCATTGCTCCGTCACGGATGAACCCGCACCTTGTAGGCATGCGAAATTCCGCGCTCCACCATGCTGAACCATGCTGACTGACTCCCTGCTTCCCTGGTCGCGACGCCTCGCCGCGCTGGCACAAACCGGCATCACCTACGCGCAAAGCCCATTTGATATTCAGCGTTATGAGGAGATCCGCTCAATCGCCGCCGAGATGATGGCGCGCGAGTCGATGCATCCGCCCTCCGCGCTGATCGAGCTGTTTAAAATCGACCGCGGGTATGCCACGCCGAAAGTGGACGTGCGCGGGCTGGTCTTCCGCGACGGAAAACTCCTGCTGGTCCGGGAAAAAGAGGACGGCCTCTGGACGCCGCCCGGCGGATGGGTGGATGTTGGCGACTCGCCCTCCGAAGCCGTCGAAAAGGAAATCGTTCAGGAATCCGGTTTCACCGCAAAGGCCATAAAGCTGATCGGCGTCTACAACCGCGACCAGCACGGTCATTCGCCGCTTCCGTTCGCGGTCTTCAAGCTGCACATTCTCTGCCAACTCACCGGCGGCGCGGCCGCCGTCAGCGATGAGACGACCGAAGTTGATTTCTTCGCGCGAGACGCGATGCCGCCGTTGTCAGTGGCGCGGGTGGTGATGCATCAGATTGAACGCGCCTTCGAGCACCAGGCGCACCCCGACTGGCCGGCGGATTTGGATTGAGCGGGCGTGCGATCGGCCGGGAGCTCGTAACTACGGTGGTGCAACTCTTTGGGGGTGGTGCAACTCTTTGTGGCCGCCCACGAATAACTTGCTCAAATAATTTCGAAGTCAGCGGACGGCGATTCCCCCGTAGCACAGCCGTCTCGGCTGTGATTTCGGGCCACAGCCGAGACGGCCGTGCTACGCAATTGCGTCACTTGCAGCTTCGAAATTGCTCAAGTTATTCGTGCGCGAGCACCTTGTGGGCGCAACTTCTTCCCCCTCCCTTGGTACTCCGGGGGAGGGTCGGGGTGGGGGCTTGCTCGGCTCGCGCGGACTCGTTAGCGAAGCGTTTCTTATTCCCGACCCCCCACCTCGTTCCTCCCCCCGGGTACGAGGGGAGGAGGCAAGAAAGCGGCTCCGGTGCCCGGCCGGCTTGTCCCGCTACTTTTTTCCCAGTGCCCGCTGCTGTGCAAAAAAATCCTTCAGCAGGCGAGAGCTTTCCTCGGCCAGCATTCCGCCGATGACTTCCACGCGGTGGTTCAGTCTCGGGTCGGAACAGAGCGCAAAAAGCGTTTCAACTGCGCCGGCTTTCGGATCAGTGCATCCATATACAAGGCGGGAAATTCGGGCGTTAACGATTGCGCCGGCGCACATCGGACAAGGCTCGAGCGTGACATAGAGCGTGCAACCCATCAGACGCCAGTCGCCCAGATGTCGGCCGGCAGCGCGGAGTGCGATGATTTCCGCGTGCGCGGTCGGGTCGCAGTCTCGTATCCGGCGGTTGCATCCCCGTCCGATAATCACGCCGCTGGAGTCATGCACGATCACGCATCCGATCGGCACTTCGCCTGCGGCGCCCGCGGCGTGGGCTTCCTGGATGGCTTCACGCATGAGTTCTTCAGCAAGATGCATGCAATTTTGAACCGCCGTAATGCGTCTGGATCATATTGGCGAGCTCAGACATAAGTCGCCATCGGATCGGGACGATAACACGGGTGCAGCCAACATTGCAGGGTGTAAGAATGCATCTGTCGTCTGAACAGTTTGAGAGGATTCTGTCGGCTCTACGGTCCGACAGCCCGGTCAGCACCACCAAGGACAAGCGTCGCAAGCCGCGCGTCGGCCTGCGCGCCACCATTACGGTGATTGAAGCCGGCGCTCCCGGGAAGGGCACGCGGGTCGTCGCAACGATCCGCGACGTCTCCCGCGAGGGAATTGGAATTGCGCGATCCGTCGCGATGAAGGCGGGACAGCGGTTTCTGGTGCAACTTCCGAGCAACGACGGTGCTCCGCAGTCGATTCTCTGCACGGTCCGGCATTGCGAAGCCGTGGCGGATGCCGCCTTCCACATTGGGTCGACGTTCATCCGGGTTTGCAACGTAAACCCGAAGGAAGACTCCCAGATCATGAACGCCGACGCCGCCGAGGCACATGCCATGCAGCAAACCGTCGCCACGACTTCGCCCGCGGCACGCGCCGCTCGGTCGCCAGCTTCTGACGGCGACCGCATCCGCGGGGCGATTCTGACATAGCCCGCCTGGGCTACCGCGCGGTGATGTATTGCACGTCTGCCGTCGCCGGCACGAGCCCGGCGTCAGTTCCGGCTCTGAGCAGTCGTGAGATCGCTTCGCGTCCGCGCGGGCCATAATCGACGGTCCAGTCATTGACGTACATCCCGACAAAGCGGTCGGCCAGCGGCTGGTCCAGATCGCGCCGAACTGCAGCGCGTATTGAACCGCCTCGGCGCGATGCTGCAGGCTGAAGACGATCGATTGCTTGATGATGTCCGTCACCTCCTGCATCACCTGTGCGCCCAGATCCTTGCGAACGCAGTTTCCCCCAAGCGGAAGCGGCAGGCTGGTCTTCTCGTACCACCATTCCCCAAGATCCAACAGCTTGTGCAGGCCGCTGGCCCGATAGGTCAGTTGGCCTTCATGAATCAGCAGACCCGCGTCGCTCTTCCCGTCACGAACGTGGCTGGGGATTTCGTCAAACGCGACCACCTCGTAGTCAAACGCATGGCCCGCTTTGCCCAGCGCCAGTTGAAGAGAGAGGAATGCGGTCGTCAGCTTCCCGGGGATCGCGATCTTTCTGCCGCGCAGATCAGGCAGCCTGCCGCCGCCAAATCGGGCGACATCGTCCGCCCGGCAGACGATCATCGGACCATACTGGTCGCCCATGCTGCTGCCGCAGCTCGTCAACGCATACTTGTCGGCGACGTAAGGATAAGCATGGATGGAGATCGCCGTGATCTCCAGCTCGCCGCGCATGGCGCGCTGGTTCAGCGTTTGGATGTCCTGCAGAACGTGCTCAAACTGGTAGGGCCCGCTGGGAACCAGTCCCTTGGCCAATCCGTAGAACATAAACGCATCATCCGGATCGGGCGAATGCCCCAGTCGCAAAAGTCGTGGCTCCATCAGCAATTACTCCCAGGCGTTGTCAGGGAGTATAGTTTGGAATAATCGGGGGCGACATACGTTGTGAATGCGTCTGTGCAAATTTGGAAGTTGAAACATTTGAAATCTGAAATTTGAAATCCGCCATGTCCACACCGCATCCCCTCCTCGATCCCTATCAACCAACCGCTCAGGATCCCTTCGACGATGTCAAAGCCGCCCATCTTCTCAATCGGGCTGGTTTTGGCGGAACTCCGTCGGAAGTGAACCAGATCGTGAAGCTCGGTCCCTCCGCGTCGGCGTCGGCGCTGCTCGACTTTCCCGACAAAACCGCCGATGAGCAGGATCCCAAAGATGTCCCGGACATGTCATCGATCGCGGGCCTTCCCAGCAACTTTCGCCAGTTGCGGGAAATGTTTGCCGGCAAGACGCGCGAACAGCGCATTGCGCTGCAGCAGATGGTGCAGAAGGCCAACGGGCAGACACGCATCATCGACCTCAACTGGTGGCTGCGCCGCATGGCTTACGGGCCGCATCCCCTGCAGGAAAAGCTGGCACTCTTCTGGCACGGCCATTTCACCAGCAGCGCCCGCGACGAACGCAGCTCATTGCTCCTCTGGGAGCAGCAGGAGCTGCTGCGAAAGATGGCGGCGGGGGACTTCGGGCAATTTGTCCGGGCCATCTCACGCGACCCGGCCATGCTCGATTACCTCAACAACACGCAGAATCACAAGGGCCATCCCAACGAAAATTACGCCCGCGAGCTGATGGAACTGTTCACGCTCGGCATCGGCAACTACTCCGAAGATGACGTCAAGGAATCCGCCCGCGCCTTCACCGGCTGGACGCACGACGGCGATCAGTTCATCTTCAACCACAATCAACACGACGACGGCAGCAAAACCTTCCTCGGCAAAACCGGCAACTTCGACGGGGACGACATCATCAGCATCATCCTCGCCCAGCCGGCCTGCCCCCGCTTTGTCGCGTCGGAACTCTTCTCTTACTTCGTCTACGATGATCTCGAACCGGGCCTTGCCGACAGCCTCGGCGAAGTCTTTGCTTCGGGGAAACTGCAAATTCGTCCGCTGCTGCAGATGATCCTGAGCAGCAGGGCGTTTTACAGCGCCAAAGCCGTCGGGTCGCAGATCAAGTGTCCGGTTCAGTTGGTGGTCGGCACATGCCGCCTGCTCGGCATTGAGGTGCCGCCATTTCAGTTGCTGCGGGGTCCGCTCGACAGCATGGGCCAGACGCCGATGTTTCCGCCCAACGTCAAGGGGTGGCCCGGCGGAAGGCAGTGGATCAACGCCAGCACGCTTTTCGCCCGTTACAACACCGCCGTTTTTCTCGCCAGCGGCCGGGCGCCGGGCGATGGGCAGGCGCTGCAACTCGCGCTGGCGATGGATCAGGGCGGTCCCGAGAAACTGGTGGATACCTGGCTCGGGCGATTGATCGCTCGTCCGATCGATTCGTCTCAACGTCAGGTGCTTCTCGATGCCGCCAGCACCGACGGCCCGACCGCCGAAGTCGCGCGGCATGTCGTTCAGCTCATCGTTTCGATGCCGGAATATCAGTTGTGTTGAATGAAAGCGTGCGAATACGCACACGTGCGGGATGAAACGCCGCCCTCCGGGCGGCCGCTAAACGGACGCCGGAGAGCGCGATAGTGCGAGATTACCGAGAACATTGCAAAAGGATCACGCATGTTCAGACCCTCAGCATCACCAGAAACGTCACTCCCAACTCCTCCCTTCCTCACCCTTCGTGCCTTGGTGCCTCCGTGCCTTCGTGCCTGAATTTAAAGGACAACCATGCTTCTCTCCACTCGTCGAGTTTTCATGCGTCGCGGACTGGCGCTCCTGGCTGCCGCGCCGACGTTGCCGGCGTTTCTCGATAACACTTGCCTCGCGCTCGAACGCCAGGCGGATGGCGCGCTCACGCAACAGCCGTCCGGGAAGGACGGAAAGATCTTCGTCGTCGTCCAGCTTGCCGGTGGCAATGACGGTCTGAACACCCTCATTCCCTATGCCGACGATGCGTACCATCGCGCTCGTCCGACGCTGGGCGTCGATCCGACGATCGTCCACAAGCTCAACGATTACGTCGGGCTGCATCCCAACCTGCTTCCCCTGACCAAGCTGTTCGAGAAGAACGCGGCGGCGGTGGTGCAGGGCGTCGGCTACCCCAACCCCAATCGCTCCCACTTCCGCTCGACCGATATCTGGGAATCCGCGCAGCCGGACCGACAGGTCGGCACCAGCGGATGGGTCGGCCGATATTTCGACAACACCTGCTCGGGCGCCGATCCGCACCCTGGCATCAGCGTCGGAGCGGCGGTTCCGCTGGCCATGCAGGGCGAGAAGATCATGCCGCTGGCTTTTGAGCGGCCGGAGTCGTACCGCTACCGCGGCACTGATGTCGATCGCTATCTCAAGCTCAACCGCGCGCCCGATGCCGCTGGAGCGTCAACCGGGCCGCAGTCGCAGCTCGATTTTCTCCATCGCACCGCGATGGACGCGCAGGTTTCCAGTGATGCGATTCTCCGCGTCACCGCGGGGCATCGCCCCGCGGCAGCGTATCCGCAGGGAGAATTCGGCCTCGGCTTGCAAACCGTCGCAGCGATGATCGGCGGAGGATTGTCCACCCGCGTCTATTACGTTTCCATGGGCGGCTTCGACACGCACGCCAACGAGCGCGCCCGCCATGACCAGCTTATGAAGCAGTTCGGCCAGGGGATGGACGCGTTCTGGGCCGACATGGCAATACAGGGCAACGCGGATCGCGTGCTGATGATGACCTTCAGCGAGTTCGGCCGGCGCGTTCAGCAAAACGCCAGCGGCGGCACCGATCACGGCGCCGCCGCCCCGATGTTCCTCTTCGGCGGCGGCCTCAAAGGCGGAGTTGCCGGCGAACACCCTTCGCTGACCGATCTGGATCACGGCGACCTGAAGTTCACCACCGACTTCCGCAGCATCTACTCCACGATTCTCGACAACTGGCTGCAGACGCCATCGAAGCAAATTTTGGGCGGCGACTTCACGCCGCTGCCGTTGCTCAAAGCGTAGGACGGGATTTATCCCGCCGCATCTCATCTTCGCAGTGAATCAGCGGAATTAGATCCGTCCTTCTTTGTTTTGCATCGGTGGGGATGTCCGAGGCGTCGCGGGGTTCACGCCCTTGAGCGCTACCGCGAAGGGCAAGCCACTACCGGCTTGATCGGCGAAATCCAGTTTCCCAATACGCTGCCGGGAAATCGCAGCCGCGATCTTTCTTCCTCCAATCCCTGTCACGTTCCAATCACCAATCACCATCGCCCCATCGCCCCCTCCCATGGACTACGCCCACGCACCGCGTTAAGATTCGCTGTCGGGGATCGGGCCTGCACTCGGTGAGAACAAGCGGCCTGGGGCTTTGAAACAAAGCTGTCTCCCCCGGACAATCCGCTCTTTCGCATGAAGTGCCTGCCGCTTGCTCGACGGTTCCGCAAACCCGTTGTCTGAAACTACCGCCGGGCTTGAGGATGTGTCTGACGGATGGAGTCGCATTCAGACTGGCCTGCGACACCTCCGCCGGACGCACTAACTTCGGAGATTCGCAATGGCAAAATCCAACCCACTGATCGGCATCATCGACAAGCGGCTCGACGTGACCCATTTTCACGAACAGCACTGGGAAGGGACATTCTGGGAGTATCTCGATATCGTCGTCGAGAACCCCGCCGTGGCGCGCAATGCTTTTCAGCGCGTCTACGACATGATCCTCACCTACGGCTCCGAGCAGTACACGCAGTTCAAGCAGGAGGCGGTGCGCTATCATTTCTTTGCCGATCCGATCGACGGCGGCGCAGATGCCATTTACGGGCTCGAGCGCCCGCTGATGACGCTGGTCGATTTCTTCCGGTCGGCCGCGCAGGGATACGGGACCGAAAAGCGAATTCTGCTTCTGCACGGCCCCGTCGGTTCGTCAAAATCGACGATGGCCCGCCTGCTGAAAAAAGGCCTGGAAGCCTATTCGCGATCCGATGCCGGCAAGTGCTACACCTACTCCTGGCGCCTCCCGCACAAGGCCGCAAGCGACGAAGGCGAGCAGTATTACGAATGCCCGATGCACGAGGAGCCGCTGCTGCTGATCCCGCGCGAGGCCCGGCAGGAAGTGATCGACTCGATCAACGAGAAAGTCCCCGACGGCCGCAAGATCCGCCTGTACGGCGACGTCTGCCCCTTCTGCCGGAAAATCCAGGCCGATCTGCTGGAGATGTATGACGGCGACTGGCGCAAGAGCATGGAGCACGTCAAGGTCAAGCGATTGATTCTCTCCGAAAAGGATCGCCGGGGCATCGGCACCTTCCAGCCGAAGGACGAGAAGAACCAGGATTCCACCGAACTGACCGGCGACATCAATTACCGAAAAATCGCCGAGTACGGGTCCGACTCCGATCCGCGCGCCTTCAACTTTGACGGCGAGTTGAACATCGCCAACCGGGGCATCGTCGAGTTCATCGAAGTGCTCAAGCTCGATGTCGCGTTCCTCTACGATCTGCTGGGCGCCAGCCAGGAACATCTGATCAAGCCCAAGAAGTTCGCCCAGACCTACATCGACGAAGTGATTCTGGGCCACACCAACGAGCCGGAATACAAGAAGCTGCAGGGCAACGAAATGATGGAGGCGTTCCGCGACCGCACCATCAAGATCGACGTCCCCTACAACATCCGCCTGAGCGACGAGATCCGCATATACCTCAAGGATTTCGGCCCGGGAAAGATCAAGGGGATTCACATCGCGCCGCACACGATCGAAGTGGCCGCGATGTGGGCCGTGCTGACGCGGCTGGCCGATCCGAAGAAAGCCGGCATCACCAAGCTCCAGAAGCTCAAGCTCTACGACGGCAAGAGCGTCCCCGGCTTCACTGAAGACAGCATCAAGGAGCTGAAGGAAGAAGCCCCGCGCGAAGGGATGCAGGGCATTTCCCCCCGCTACATCCAGGACAAGATCAGTAACGCCCTGGTCAGCCATCAGGCGCAGCTGGAGAAGGCGATCAATCCGTTCATGGTGATGAACGAGCTGGAAGGGGGGCTGAGCCATCATTCGCTGATCACCGATGAAGAGCTGAAGAAGGAATACAAGGAACATCTGGCCGAGGTGCGCAACGAATACGAAGACATCCTCAAGGCCGAGGTGCAGCGGGCGATCAGCGCCGACGAGGACGCGATCAAGCGCCTGGCCGCGAATTACATCGAAAATGTCCGGGCCTACACGCAGCACGAGCGCGTCCGCAACCGCTACACCGGCCGCGACGAGGAGCCGGATGAACGGCTCATGCGTTCGATCGAGGAGAAAATCGACATCCCCGATTCCCGCAAGGAGGATTTCCGCCAGGAAATCATGAACTACATCGGCGCGTTGGCGCTCGATGGCAAGAAGTTTGAGTACAACACCAACGCCCGGCTGCTCAAGGCGCTGGAACTCAAGCTCTTCGAGGATCAGCGCGACACCATTAAGCTGAAGAACCTCGTCTCCAGCGTCGTCGACGACGAGACGCAGCAGAAGATTGACGTGGTCAAGCAGCGCCTGATCAAGTATTTCGGCTATAACGAAACCAGCGCCACCGACGTGCTGAATTACGTTGCCAGCATCTTCGCCAGAGGAGACAGTAAACAGGATGAATAAGTGAGCATGGACAGGGCAAATCGCCGATCCGGAACCGGATTGGTCTTGATGGGATTGGCCGGGGCGGTGTTCTTCTGGCTCACCGATCCCAAGTACGGCCCGGCGATGCATCGCGCCGCCGAGTCGCGGATCGACCCGCGCTACTGGCTGTTTGTTCTGCGCGGCTCGCCCGACAACCTGATCGACGCCGCCAACTACGCCCAGCTCAGCACGATCGTCGGCATCGCCGGTTCCGTGGCGCTGCTGATCGTAGGTTTCTGGCTGATCTCACGCAGAACCGCGTAGTGCCGCGCAGCTCGACAATGCCGGTCTTCAAGGTTAGCCGCGACGCGAAGCGGCCTGCCGTGAGCTTGTCGAAGAGGAGCGCGTCCGGAAGAGAATAGAAGTTGGACTGATAGTCTCGGACGACATTCTCCCTCTCCCGGTACTGCCGGAGAGGGCAGGGGTGAGGGTGATTTCGAGCGTCGTGCACCGCTGGTATTCGAAATCACCCTCACCCCGACCCTCTCCCGGAGTACCAGGAGAGGGGGGAAATGCGCGACACCCCGTGCTGACCGTTGCTATGATTGAACGGGCACTATGATCCTGAAGATCGAAAAAGATCACCAGCGCTTTCGCCAGATCGTCAAAGGGCGCATCCGCGACGACTTGCGCAAATTTCTCACCAAGGGCGAGCTGATCGGCAAAGAAGGCAAGCACCTCATTTCCATCCCCATTCGGGGCATTGAGCTGCCGCATTTCCGTTACGGCGACAATTCGGGCGGCGTCGGCGCCGGCGAAGGGAAAGAGGGAGACGTTGTCAGCAACAGCCCGGCAGGGAAGGGAAAGGTGCTCGGCAGCACCGAGCCGGGCCGGCACATCATGGAGGTCGATCTCACCCTCGACGAGCTGGCCGACATCCTGGCCGAAGAGCTCAAGCTCCCGCGCATCGAGCCCAAGGGGAAGCATCGGATCACGACCGTCCGCGACAAGTACAGCGGCATCCGCCGGGTCGGCCCCGAATCGCTCCGGCATTTCAAGCGGTCGTTCAAGGAAGCCCTCAAACGCCAGATCATGCTGGGCGACTACAACCCCGATGCGCCCGTCATCATCCCGCAGAAAAAGGACATTCGCTATCGGTCGTGGAAGGAGGTCAAGAGTCCGCAGAGCAACGCCGTCATCGTCTTCATGATGGACGTCTCGGGCTCCATGGGCGAGGAGCAGAAGGAGCTCGTCCGCCTCGAATCATTCTGGATCGACACCTGGCTGCGCAAGAATTACGAGGGAATCGAGAGCCGTTACATCGTCCACGACGTCAGCGCCAAGGAAGTCGACAAGCACACGTTCTATCATCTGCGCGAAGACGGCGGCACCAAAATCAGCAGCGCGTTCCGCGCCGCCAAGCAGCTCCTGGACACCCACTATTCGCCCGACGAGTGGAACATTTACCTCTTCCACTTTTCCGACGGCGACAACAGCTCCGAAGCCGACAGCCGCGAGTGCGTGAAACTGCTCAAGGAGCAGCTTCTGCCGACGTGCAACATGTTCGGCTACTGCCAGGTTGCCAGCGCCTACGGGTCTGGAAATTTCATCAACGTTCTGCACGAGCACCTGCGCAATCAGGAGAAGGTGCTCACCAGCCGGGTCAATTCAAAGGACGACATTTACGATTCGATCAAGACGTTCTTCGGGAAAGGACATTGAGGAAAAATCGAATGTCGAAACCCGAAACCAGAATCAAGCCCGAATGACGAAGCCCGAAACCGGAATGAAGTCCGAATGTCGAAACCCGAACCCGGACCTTATGAGGCCGCGCCCGAATAAGCTGCTCAATGATTTCGAAGCCAGTCACAGGGCGATTCCCCTGTAGCACAGCCGTCTCGGCTGTGATTTGCGGCCACAGCCGAGACGGCCGTGCTACATGATTGCGTCACTCATGTTCGGAAATTGATCCAGTTATTCGTGTGCGATCAATCTGAGTAGGCATGTGTCAGTGGTTTTGCGCTCTGACGCCGAGCCGCGCTCGCCGTGGCTTGCCCTTCGCGGGAGCGACTCACTTCCCAAAGAAAAAGAATTCGCGGACTACTTTCCGCTCCGCCTGGACCGGAGGATTTGCCATCGGCTCGACGCTCACCATGTTCTTCGGTCAACCACTATTTGCGGGCTCAGACGGCGGGCTGGACGGGAACGGGGAATAGAGGCTGGCCCCACCATCGTTCTTTGACGAGTGCGGCGCACACCAGAGCCTGCCGGGCGCGTTCCCGGCATTGAACCATTCGTTCGTGAACTCCGTCCAAGTCATCAGCTCGGAATGGCCGTCGGCAAAGCCGATCGTCGATCCATGAAAATGCCGGGTCGTTATCTCTTCGCGAGGCTGGTCGGCGCCATCGTTAACAACTCCCGAGTCGCTACTGATATCGGCGGGAATTTCCCATAGCAGGATCGCGGTCGGCTTGAAGGCGCGCAGCTTCTCGGGCAAAGGATTTGAGGAGTTGTAATCGCAGACGGCACCATTCATTATATAACTGGTGACTACCTGCACTGTGTTCGAGTTCCAGTTGCCGTCGTCGATCGTACAGCGAAAGACGTCCAGACTGTTGAGATACTGATAGAGCGTGCCGTTCTTTGCGTCGGTCTGCTGAAACGTATTGCTAGCGGTCAAGAGCCGGGGCGTGTAAAGCCACCCCGGCGGCAGCGCCGCGTTCATTGCGCCCCCGTCCCAATTCGGCGCCGGCAGATACCCCTCATTGTCACCCGCATACGAGAGCATCGCCTGCATCAGTTGCCGCTGATGCGACAGGCACCGAACCTCGTTCACATGTGCCCGCGCCCTTCCCAGCACGGGAACCAGAATGGCGATCAGCAGCACGATGATCCCCACCGTGACCAATAACTCCACCAGCGTAAAGCCGCGCCGCCGGCATTTCGATCGCGTATCACCATTCATTCAGCACTCACTTTTTGCTGTCAGCAGTCGAACTGTCCTACTCATACTACATCGGCCGGTCAGAATTATTCATTTGGACCACGATTTTCAGACCCTTCGGGTACGGCCTATTTGCGACCTTGCGCCCACAGCATGGAGGTGTGACCAGTTTTGAGAGAAGGCCACATTTCCTCCTCCCCTGATACTGCCCGAAATAGCCGCGGAAGGGGGAATCTTGTAAGGTGGGTGTACGCGCGTGTACTCCCACGATCGCCACGCTTGAGCGTGACGCCCTCGCCCGCACGCTGCCGAGAGAAAACCGGCGAGCAGAATAGCGAAGCGTCAACAACCCAAAGCCCCCATCATGTTGATCAGCAACGTCCGCAAGAAAATTCGCGATGATCTGGAATCCCCGGCTGAGCTGCGCCGGCCGGGAACCGGTTGGCTGAGCGGCGTTGCCGGGCTCGTCGGCGCGATCGCGGGCTTGTTTTTTGTCCTCTGCCTGCGCTACCCCGCCTTGCTGAGCATGCCGCCCGCCCGCACGCTATACGCCCAGCCGGCGTTCCGCCTGGGGCTGCACCTGCTGCTCGTTGCCGCGTTTGCGGCGTCAATCGTGAGCCTGGTCCTGCGCGTCAACAAGGCGCTGGGACTCGCGGCGATCTCGATCGTGCTTCTCGCCACGGTTCTGGGCGGATCGCGCGTGCGGTCCGGCGGCGAACTCACCAGCGGATACTTTCTCGGCCTCGACTGGTTTGTCCTGAACGTCATTTTCAGCGGCTTCCTGTTTATCCCCCTCGAACGCCTCTTCCCGCGCTATCGCGGCCAGCCCCTTTTCCGCCTCGAGTGGCGGGAGGATCTGTTCTATTACCTCGTCAGCAGCCTGATGGTGCAGGCCCTCACCTTCATCTCGATGGCGCCGGCGATCGCAATTCTTGCACATACGCGCTGGACCGCGCTGCGAAGCGCAATCGGCTCGCAACCGGTGGTGCTCCAGTTGATTGAAATCATGTTTCTGACCGACGTGGTGCAATACTGGGTCCACCGCGCCTTTCACCGCGTCCCCTTTCTCTGGGGATTTCATGCGGTGCATCACTCCGCCAGATCCATGGACTGGATGGCCGGGGCGCGCATGCATTTCCTGGAAATCATTATCCTGCGCGGCACAACCGTGATCCCGATGTACATCCTCGGCTTCGTCCCGATGGCTCTGCACGCCTATATTCTTCTCGTCTACATTCATTCAACGTACGTCCACGCGAACCTGGGGTGGAACTTCGATCGCATCGGCCGATTCATTGTCACGCCGCGGTTTCATCACTGGCACCACGGCGTCGAGAAGGAAGCCATCGACGTCAACTTCGCGATCCACTTCCCCTTGCTCGATCGCCTTTTCGGCACCTATCACCTCCCCAAAGGCGCATGGCCGGCCGAGTACGGAATAGCAGGCCACCCCGTCCCCACCAGCTACCTCCGGCAATTCTGGTATCCGTTCGCACAGAAGCGCCCGTAGCAGAGCCGCGGGGTCATTCCTCCACCGGGAGAACTAAAAACGGGACACTGCGGATTTGACGTGCCGCTGCCTTCGCCGCATACTCCGCCGCATGCCAAGAATCGCCCGCGTGGCCCCCGGTGGGATGGTGCAGCACGTCATGAACCGCGCAGGGGCGAAAGCGGCTGTTTCGCAATCCGGCCGAGTACGACATCTTCGTCAACACACTGGCCGATGCGCTTCAGCGCGTGCCGGGCGTGCGCCTGCTGGGTTATTGCCTCATGCCGGATCACTGGCATCTGTTGCTCGTCCCGGCCAAAACCGGCGAGCTTTCTGACTTTGTCCGCTGGATCAGCACCATGCACGTCCGCCGCCAGCGCCAGCGCGCCGGCTCGGGGGACGGCGAAGTCTACCAGTCGCGCTTCCGCAATTTTCCGGTGCAGCAGGACGATCACTTGCTCACGCTGCGGCGCTTTATCGAATCCAACCCGCGCCGCGAGCGACTTGTCAGCAAGGCCGAGCAGTGGCGATGGTCCAGCCTCGGCGGAGCAGCGTCTCCCGACGGCAGAAAGATCATCTCCCCATCCCTCGTGCGGCTCCCCAAAAGCTGGAATCACCTGGTTGACGACCTGCTGGAAGAATCCGTTGCCGCAGAGGTTCGCGAAACAATCCGGCGCGGCCGCCCCTTCGGCGATTCCGCATGGGTTGCCAAAACCGCGGCCCGTCTCGGGCTGGAATACACGATCCGCCCGCAGGGCCGCCCGCGCAAGCCCCTCGTTCCCGGGAAAAAATCCGCAGCAAGAAAACAACCGGCTTAGAAGCGGCTTCAGAACCCCCAACCCACCTCACGACGCCGAGTCTGAGGTACTCCGAAGGCTCGGATTTCGTGCGCGAGCATTTTCCGTCGAATGACAACCGCTTCCCGGCATCATCTGCTATCGTTTAGCGGCTGCCCTGAGGGCAGCGCTCGCTCGCTCCACCGCACTACAACAAAAAACCCCATCCGGCCCGGATGGGGTTGAAGAGCGGGCGAAGGGGTTCGAACCCTCGACATTCACGTTGGGAACGTGACGCTCTACCAACTGAGCTACGCCCGCAACATCAGAAAAAATAGCCCCGTTTCAGCAAATGTCAATGCAGAGCCGATGGCCAACAAAGCACGGGTGTGGCGCTCGAAAGTGGCGATCGGCTCCGAGTAGGGCGGGATTCATCCCGCCGATTTGTTGGCCGGCTGAGAAAACGGCGGGATGAATCCCGCCCTACGATCGCAAAATCTGCAATCGCCACAACTAAAAGTTACACCCCAAAGCACCAACCTCAAGGCCCGACGTCGCTCTTCTCGCAGTGGTCATGCGGCTTAGGATTTTGTTGGCCATTGGGCATTGGCCATTTCTTCCTTCCGGCGTCTCCTTTGGGAGCAGTGGCACGCGGAGCCTCATGGCACAACCGGCTCGACTCGCCCAGCCTCATACCCCGGCGGGATTCGGGGCCGAATAATATCGAACGCCCCCGGGTCGCCCATTCGCAACCACTGCCCTTTTCCCGGTCGTTTTACCAGACGTGCTCCGCTTGTTTCCGCCGGCTGTTTCGCGGGGCGCGGTCCCAGTTCGCCGAATTTCTCCAGATACTGCACCCACGTATGTTTGCCGCCGTCGGAAGTGTACTGATAGGCGCGCACCGCCTGCGCGCCGTCGTGGTCGAAGGGCACGGTTTTTCCAAAATCGTCGATAAATACCGTCGCGCCGTCGTCCGCGGAATAAAACATTTTGGTGGGGAAAACCGGATTTGGCGCTCGTCCGCCGGACCGAATCAGCGGGATGGCAATCGCCGCCGCGATCACGATCGTCGTGCTGCCGCAAATGGTGACCGCGCGGGCATGTTGATTCAGCGCTTCACGCAGCCCCACGGATACCCTCCACTGTGCCTCGCGTCAGCGGCTTGTCATACGGATGGCACTTGAAACTATTTCTGCCCCATCTCATACATCTGCAGGAATCGAACCGCAGGCACGCCGGGAATAATGGTGGCGGTGGTGCCGTTACTCGTGACATCGGCGGGAGAGAGGTCGGCGTCGAAGACCGCAAATTCATCGGTGGTGCAGGCGCATCCGCCCGATCCGGCAGGACTGCCGATCGAGAAGTTGGCGGTGTTTCCAGTCATGCTGATCTGGGTGATGTCGAAATATTTCCAGGTATAGGCCGGGTCGGGGTTGCCGGGACCTGCCGCCACGATCTCTCCATCGTGATAGATTTTCTGCAGCCCCGTGCGGTTGTCCTTGGTGAAGCACCATAGCGACCATGCGGAGTCATTGGAGTAAATGAATGCAGTCGATACACGGTTGCCGCTGGCGTAGCCCAGAGTGTCCCAGTAAACCATGCCTACCCACGGCAGATGAATGTTAAAAATCCGATTATTGAACTGGTCCGTCCACCAGATCAGCGAGCCTTTCTGGTTGATCAAATAGTCGGGAACGTAGATCCAGATTGCGACGGTGATCGCCTGCGATTTGCGCAACAGCTTCGCCAGCCGTCCCGAATTTGCCGCAACCAGCGGATAGACGCACAAATTGTTATACGGCCCGGCATTCAGGAACGTCGCAGCCGGCTTGTTGTGGAAGCGGCCCTCATTGGCCCAGAAATAGCTGATCAACGAAGGATCGGCCATCTCCGCCAGGTTGTTGCTGTAGTCCAGCATCGTCAGGTCCATGGCGGTCGGCGAATAGGTCGGATCGTGATTTTCCACCGTCGAGTTGGTGAGAGTGGTTCCGCCCAGATCGTTCTGAAACGTGTAGTACGCCGCCATGTTTTCATCCATGGACAGATCGCGGCTGAATCCCTGCCATCGGACATATCTCGCCTGCTCGCGCGCTTTGCCAAGCGCGGGCAGCAGCATCGCGATCAGCACCGCGATGATGCCAACGACCACCAGCAGCTCCACCATCGTGAACCCGGCGCGCCGCTTTCTGTTTGGCAAACGGATGGTCCCCGCCTGCGTTGGTGAAATGGTCCGGCTGCTCATGCGTCGCCTCGCGCTTCAAGTGTTTTGACACTCTGCACGTGTCACCGCGCGTACCAGTGCAAGCGAAATGGCCGACGGTGCGGCAACGGCATTATACCACCCCATCGCCGATTGAATAAAAAATTCCGGCGAAGGAGCCGCCCACGAAATGAAGTGCTGGATCATTTCGACACCGGCGGAGTACCCGCGACAGGATTCGAACCTGTGACCTTCGGTTTAGGAAACCAACGCTCTATCCAACTGAGCTACGCGGGCGTGCGATCCATAGGTTAGCGAGGCGGCGCGGGCGTTCAAGCGGGCAAGCTGGCGGCCCAGCGGGGGAAACTTTCAGCGGACTCTCTTTTCCCCTCCCCTGGTACCGCTCCGAAAAGAGATGTGGGAGACCAAGAAATGCCCAATGCCCAATGGCCAAAAAAATCCCAAATCGCAATGACCAATGGGAGAGCCAGCCTTGGGCCTTGGACCTTGGGGCTTTGTTGGCCATTGGGCCTTGGACATTTCTGCTGCCCAGCGGGCACATCAGCTTGCCTCTGGCGCGGGCTTGCTCTCAAATGTTCGCTTCGAGCGGGACATGCGTGCCGCGAAGGAGCTCAGGCGGTCGTGTTGAACATTCATCCAACGGCGATTGTTGATGGGTGCGCGGAGCTGGCGGACGGCGTCGAGGTGGGCGCGTATTGCATCATCAAGGGGAAGGTCGCCATCGGTGCGAACACCATCGTGCATGAGCACTCCCACGTGCATGGGGCAACGATCATCGGTGAGGGGTGCAAGATCGGGCCGGCGGCGTTTGTGGGACTTGAGCCGCAGCATCTGCGGTTCATCGCCGATGAGAACGATCCAACGTATCTTGTGATCGGCAACAGCGTCACGATTCGCGAAGGGGCGTCGATTCACCGGGCAACGCATGCGGGGTTGGAGCACGCGACTCGACTTGGGAATCGCGTCTTTGCAATGGGAGGCGCGCACGTCGCCCACGATTGCGTCATTGATGACGACGCCATTCTCGCAAACGGAGCACTGCTGGGCGGGCATACCCACATCGGCGCCAAAGCGTTTCTGGGCGGCGGATGCGCGCTGCACCAATTCACGCGCATCGGAAGACTGGCCGTCATTGGTGGGAACGAACCGATAGCGAAGGATGTCCCGCCGTTCGGCGCGGTCTGGGAGCGCCGGCTCAAGGGGTACAACGCCGTCGGATGCAGGCGCGGGATTATCGCGGGCGGCGATCGCATCCATCCGCTCGGCCTATCAGTTGCTGCACTCCAATCGCTCCACCAACGCCGCGGTGGCCGCGATACAACGCGAGGTGGAGCAGACCGCGGAAGTGGGCGAGATTCTCGCGTTCATCGCCGCGAGCAAACGCGGGATCCTCGCCACGCGCGGCGATGCGCCAGCGGTTGCCGCCGATGAAGGGTGACTCGCGCAGCGCTCCTGCAGCCGGGGTCGCCGGCCTTGGATTCTCAAGCCGGGGCCTACGGCCCCGGGCTTACGCTCACCGCAAAATGGGATTACTTCTTGAGTTGGTAAATACCGCGTCCGGCGGAGGTAAAGTACTTGCGTTCCTTGATGAGCGTCTGGTTGATGATACCGCGGAAATTGGCGCTGCTGCTGCGATACCCAGCCGCCTCGACCGCAGCGAGGATCTCGCCTACGCCCATCGGCTTGCCAGCGTCCTTCAGAACGGACTGGAGCGTCTCGGTGAGGCTCTGTTCATTGCGGGCGCGACCGCCTTTGGTGCCGCCGACTCCGCCGATGCGGGAGATCGATCGATCGACCGAAGCCAGCTCGCGGACCAGTCCGGCGCGTTGTTTCTGAAGCTTCGCAAGTTCGCTACGGCGGACGTTCAGCATTTGTTTGAGATTTGCTATAGTGAGGCTCGAAGGTCGCGGCATGTTCCCTAAATTCTCCCGCCCATCAAATTTACCAACTTCAATGATTCGATCTCAAGCCGGAGACGCACGCCGCCGACTGATCGAGCGAAGCCTTCTAGCGGATCGCGGCGTTCTTTGCAACTTTTGATGAATGTTCCCTCATTCCCCTGAACCTCATTTATGAGCGTGACACGACTTGCTCCATCTCCGACGGGGGCGCTGCATTTAGGGAATGCAAGAACACTCCTGGTGAACTGGTTGCTGGCGCGGCAGCAAAAATGGCGAATCATTCTGCGGATTGAAGATCTGGACGGCCCGCGCGTAAAGGCGTCGGCCGATCGCGGATTGATTGACGATCTGCGCTGGCTCGGGATCGACTGGGACGAGGGGCCGATCCATCAATCGCGCCGGCGGGACCGCTACGCCGACGCAATGCAAATACTCGTCCGCAATCAGAACGTCTATCCGTGCGTTTGCAGCCGTCGCGAGGTGGAAGAGTCGGCCAGCGCGCCGCACGGAGAGGCCGGCCCGATCTATCCGGGTTCCTGCCGCGGCCGATTTACGTCGCGCGAGCAGGCGCTGCGGGAAACCGGTCGGCCGGCGGCGCTGCGGTTCCGTGTGCCGCCGGCGCGCGTTCGATTCCAGGACGCGTTGCGCGGGGTTTGCGAATATGATGCCGCGAGCGAACTGGGTGACTTTGTTGTGGAGAAGGGCGATGGCACGCCGGCGTATCAATTGGCGGTCGTCGTCGACGACGCCCAGATGGGAGTGACCGACGTGGTCCGCGGGGACGACCTGCTGGATTCCACGGCTCGGCAGCAATTGATCTATGATGCTCTTGGGTGGCACGAACGCATTCCCCGGTACACCCATCTGCCATTGATCGTCGGTTCCGACGGCCGCCGACTGGCGAAGCGGCACGGAGACTCGCGATTGGCGTACTATCGCGAGGCGGGCGTCCCGCCGGAGAGAGTCGTGGGGTTGCTCGCCCGATGGTGCGGAATGGAGAATATGGGAACCGAAACAAGGGCGGTCGATCTACTGCCCGGTTTCAGCATTGCCAATCTGCCATCAGGGCCGATGACCTTTACTGCCGAGGACGACGCCCAGCTGTGCGCCGGTTAGGGCTCGTTCATTTACCTCCTCTTCCGATACTCCCGGGAGAGAATTGGGGTGAGGGTGATTTCGAGATCAGCCGCGCCAGACGTTCGAAATCACCCTCACCCCGGCCCTCTCCCGGCGTACCGGGAGAGGGGGCAGTTCGCTCGAGGTTCTGAAATGGGCCGCCGAGCTGTGGGGTACGTTGCGGTCGTATTGGGTCGATTGATCACCGCGTAGGGCGGGATTCATCCCGCCGCGGCTTGCCGTGACAGTGTCATTGCGTCGAGCGTCCATGAATTACCAAGTTCCGTAGGCCGGGATTCATCCCGCCCTGGTTCGCGCTGTTGGGTGTCATTCGGTTGGCTCTCTATGAATTACCAGGCCGTCATGAGCGGAGCGGATCGCGGCCCAGGCGCAACTGCGCTGCGACTTGGCGCTGCCCTGGCGGAACCTTTCTACGCGACGGCAATGCGCATCCGCAATCGGCTCTTTGATGCTGGCGTGATGCGGAGCTGCGATCTGGGCCGGCCGGCGATCAGCGTTGGCAATATCACCGCCGGCGGCACCGGAAAGACGCCGATGGTGCAATGGGTTGCCGATCGTCTGCGATCGGACGGCCGGCGGGTCGCGATTCTTGCGCGGATATAAATCCGAAGGAGCCGCCATGGGGGATGAGCAGTGCATGCTCGACGCGGCGCTCAATACAGGGGATCTGTCGAAAGTGGAGCTGATTGCCAATCCCGATCGCGTCGCCGCGGCGGCGGCGACGCTTGGCGCGATTCCGGCATCGATCTGTTTATTCTCGACGATGCGTTCCAGCATCGCCGGGCGCGCCGCGACCTGGACCTCGTGCTGATCAGCGCGCCCGAGCCGTTCGGATTTGGACACGTGCTGCCTCGCGGGCTGTTACGGGAGCCCCTCGACGGACTCGCAAGGGCCGGGGCAATTGTCTTGACGCACTGCGACCAGATTTCCCCGGAGCAACTGGCCGTCCTCGAACAGCGCGTGAGAAAATACCATGCGGCAGTCCCGCTCTATCGTGCCGTGCATGCTCATGTGGCACTGAAGGGAAGCGGAGCGGCCGACCGTCAGCCGATGGAACAGCTCCAAACGACGCCGTTTTTCGCGTTCGCGGGCATCGGCTCTCCGTCGCGCCTGGATCATCAGCTTCGCCAGTGGGGCGCAACCTATCGCGCGAGCCGGTGGTTTTCAGATCACCATCGGTACAGCGCCGCTGACGTAAATCAGCTGCGATCGGCTGCACTGTCCAGCGGCGCAGGGCGCTGGTCACGACGGAGAAGGACTGGGTGAAGCTGCGCGATCTTGATGGCGTGCGCGAGGGGCTTCCCATCTGGCGTATCGAGATGGCGATGCAATTCCTGGAAGCCGATGAGTTACGGCTGCGCGCTCAAATCTCTGATGCGATCCGTAATGATGCGCAAATCATCTTCCGCCTGAAGACTGAAAGAAAGAGCCGCGAAGACGCGAAGGCGCGAAGGCGCGAAGGCAGAGGCGAAGCGGGGGGAGCAAAACATGTGGCGGAGGCTTCGCGGGACGCAACTGGTTGTTTCTCTATTATCGGCATTATCTGCAACGAAAGGCAACCACAGAGGGCACAGAGCTCAGAGGTCACGGAGAGAGAGCTCATGTCTCAAAACTCAGTTGCGGAATTGCACCCGATTTCGGCTTCTTGCACTCCAATTCTCTCTGTGATCTCTGTGGGCTCTTCCCCCTCTGTGGTTGTCTTAGATCGTTGTTCGTCTGGTCCGCGATGAATGTTCTGGGTTACCCGCCGCCGGCGCTGGGAACACGCTCAAAAATGTGCGCAAAAAAAGGCCGCACGGTGGAGGGTTAGAGTCCGTGCGGCCTGGCGGAGGAGGAAACGAGGATCGTTTCAGAAGCATCAGTCATCATTGACGCTTCGTTATTTATTTTTTCTTAATACTCCCGACTCCTGTTTCGTGCGCCTTAGTAGGAGCACCAAATTCCACAACCCGTTCTTCACTCTCTTTCAGACGCGGGACTCACAGTTGCCCCTGTTCTTTCATGTTCCGCGTCCGTACGTTAGAATGGTAAAACAAAGATCGTGCCACCGGCTTCCGCCAGCCGCGCCGCAGCCCGCTCCGTCGCTCAACCGCAGGCGTTTTCCCCCGTTTTCTCGCAGCCAGGCTGGTTTATTTGTGTCGGATTATTTTTCAACCATCCCCGCGCGGTTCGCCAGCCTGATCCGGACCACCCCCAAGAGACGGCGAAAGAAGCAGCAGATTTCCAGCCGATGCACACCCAGTGCGCACGCCGCAGGCGATATGAAGACTTGGCGCCCATGGAACCGCCTTTCCTGCACGCAAGCATTCTGGAGCATCGCCATTTTGCTGGCGCAAATATCGTGTGTGCCTCCGGTTGAACAGCACAGCGCACTGGATGTGACGTCTGCAACGATGGAGGCGGTCAGTCTGAACGATCCCGCGCGTCCGGTTGCGCTGGACAAGGGGGTTGCGCTGGTCGCGGCAGGAAATGAGTGGACGAGCTTCACGGTGCAAGTGCGCGATCTTCCGCAGGCGGAAGGATATTGGATTCGCGCGCATGAGTTGGAACTGGACAACGCCAATGCGAACATCGGCCTTTCCAATTTTGAGCCCGCGCAGATTTTGCCGATGCCGGTCGATCTGGATCGCGCCGGATTCGTTCGTCACACGGGACTGAGCACGGCCGGGCGGAATCTTCCGCGGGCACTGATCCCTGAACAGTTTGATACGGAAGGTTCGCTGAATCTTCGAACGCTCCGCGATCCCAATCATCCCACCGATCCCCACGGGCGGGTAGGCGGCGCGGGCTCAGCGCCGGTCCTGGTCTGGATCGATCTTCACGTCCCGCCGCAAACGCGCGCGGGAGAATATCTCGGCAGGATCGATCTGATGCGCGCGGGCGAGGACCAGCCGGTGGCGACCGTGCCGCTGCATTTAACGGTTTACCCGTTCGATCTTCCCCCCGAGCGGCATTTGCAGATGATCGGCGAAATTTCGTGGGATCGTCTCGTGCAGCATTATGCCGACCGGTTTGAGACGGTGACGCCGCGACTGATCAACCGGAGCGAGGCGCGCTATCGCGACACCGTTCGCACACTCGATCAGTTGATCGCGCTGGCGCAGAAACATCGCACCGCTCTGTATGTTCCGCGGTTGCAACCGACGGTGAAGTGGGCCGAGCGTGGACAGCCTCCGCAGGTGGACTGGCGGGATGTTGATTCTCTGTTGGCGCCTTGGCTGAAGGGCGCCGCATTTGCCGACGGCGTGCCTCTGAAATATTGGCCGCTCCCGGCGCCGGATCTGCTGGACAATTGGAATCGCCCGTCGCAATTGCAATATTGGTTCGAGGCGGCAACCCATTTCGACCAGTTGGATTTGCTCGGGGACACCTCCGTGTCGCTGGAGAAAATCACGCCCGGCGCGCGGGCACCGAGGAGAGCATCAGCCTTTCAGCACAAGCCGCGGAGATTCTTGCGGTGCATCCGCGCATTCGTGTGACGTTGCCGCTCGAGGACGATCAGGTTCAATTCGCAAATCCGAACAATCCCCGGCTGATCGATTCCTCGACGACCACGCGTTTGCTCACCTCGGTCCCGAGTCTCGTCTTCGCGCCGCCCGTGCAGCCGTGGCCGCAGGGAGTGGTTCGGCCCGAGCATTGGCTGCGCACCGATCTCCCGGGTCTGCTCCCCTATGTCGGCGCCGGCGGCGACGAGCACGACGTCCGCACCTGGGCATTCCTCGCATTCTTGCGCCGGGCCACTTACGTGATGTGGAACTCGCCGCTGCCGATCGTTTCCAGCGCCAGCGAGCCGGCCGACCCCAATGAGCTGATCTGGTTCTATCCGGGGAGCTGGTTCGGAGTCGATGAGCCGGTGCCGACGGTTCAGCTGAAATGGCTGCGCCGCGCGGAGCAGGACTTTGAGTATCTCTACCTCGCCAAGGAACGCGGCGAAGAGGTCAACGCCCAGCAGATGGCCCGGCTGATCACCAAGCCTGTGGAGATTCAGCCCGGAGAAGCGCCCGACCCCACCTATTCGCTGATGAGCGGCACCACCGATCCGCGCCTGGAGCGAGGCGGAAACGCTGCTGGCGCAGACGGTCGCCCTGCGTCCGCCGAGGCAGGCCGCCGATCCCGTCCTGCAGCACGAGCTGTACATCCACACATTGCAGTGGGCCCGCCCGCAGGAGCGTCCGCTGTTGATCGGTCGCAGCAGCGAGTGGTCGTGGGACAAGGATCCCGCGACGCCCAGCCTGATCGATCTGCACATGGGAATGGATATCTACAACGCTTCTGACGAAACGCCCGGCGGCAATACGATCGAATGGGCGGCGCTTCCCCCGGAGTGGAAGATCAACCCCGCTCCGCTGAACGTTCCAAGTTTGAAGACTTATCACGTGCTGCGATCGTCGCTGGACGCAAAGTTTGACGCAGAGCAACTCACGCCCTCGTCGCGGCTGCCGATGCAGGTCGATTTCATTGACGGCTCCACGCACGTCCCCAGCCCGCTGCGCGTGGTGCTTCCCGTGGCGGCCAGCGATCGTCGCGAGGGACGCCTGTCGATTGACGGAACGCTGGACGACTGGGTCGAAAGCGACGCGATGCAGGACGGTCCGATGATCGTCATGCTCAACCGGCCGGCGCTGCAACGGCAGGAGCTGCAGCGTGCCGCGACGCCCACGCGCGTGTACAGCGCCTGGGCCGCGGAAAATTTCTATATCGCCTTTTCGCTTCAGGGCATTGCCGAAGGTTTGCAGCACCACGCTCAGAATTTCGTGACGTATAAAGATCGCCGCGCCTGGGGGGAGGACCTCTGCGAGATCCTCATTCAGCCGGTCTACGCAACCGGCCAGCCGCTCGGAACGGTGCTCCACATTGTCTGCAAACCCAACGGCGGCGTGTGGGTCGAGCAAAAGCTCGACGCGAGGCACAATGTCCGCGAATGGCAGGTCGTCGAAGACGCCGCCGTCCGCTATGCCACCACCACGCCCGGCGGCGGCGACTGGCGCGGCGAGCTTGCCGTCCCGTGGAAACTCATCGGCGATCCCACCCGCGGACTTCCGGCGTTGATCCGTTTCAATTTCGTTCAGCACCGCACCTCCACCGGCGAAAGCGCCAGCTGGTGCGGCCCAGTCGATTTCGGCCGCGATGACGCCCTCATGGGCGTGCTGTTTCTCCGCACCGCCGACTCCGCCGGCGCCGTCCGCATTCTCCACGGCGACGAGCCGGCGGCGCAGTAAAGCCCCATGCGTGACACGGTCCGCGACGACGCGAAGCGACGCTGGAATTCCCCGGCGGATCGCGGCGCGTTCAGTCCGGCGCGAGACCAATCTCGATGCGTGCGCAGCACTCGCTATTCGTTAGCCGCCTCGCTCGCGAGGTGTGTCCAGCGGCGCACTCATCCGGAATGCGCTGTTCGTAAGATCAGCGCCCCTGGACACACCTCGCGAGCGAGGCGGCTAACGAATAGCGAGTGCCGCGCACGCGGGAGGATGTCAACCCAAGGGTTTCGGACTGAGCGATAATCGCATCGGCGTCATCTGAGAGTGCGCGAACCCGCGCGATTGGTAGAAACGCTGCGCCCGCGCGTTGGCGCGATCCGTCAGCAGGGTGATCCGCTGACATCCCGCGGCACGCGCCTGCTCGATCGCCGCGTCGAGCAGCTTTGAGCCGAGCCCGCGGCCGCGGCAGGATGGATCGACGATCATGTCTTCGAGAATCGCCACACGCGCGCCCAGGGCCGTCGAGACGGTGTAGAGGAGATTCGCCATCCCCTGAATTGTCGCGTCGTCGCGCAACACGAGAATGCGCCCGATCTGCGGATCGTCGATGATCAGCCGCAGGCCGCGCTCGTGCGTCGCCCGATCCGGGGTGAACTCGGCTTCCTGCTCAAAGAGTGTTGCAAGCAACTCGGCCAGCCGCGGCACGTCCCCAGGTTGCGCCAAATCGATTTGCATGGGGAGGATCTTGAATTTGAGATCTGAAATAAACTGAATCTGAAATCTCAGATTTCAAATCTGAGATCTCAAATTCAGATCATGAATCTCAAATCTCAAATCTCAAATCTCCCGCGCGGCATCATCCCTGCATCGAAATACTGGCTTCCATCCGCCGATCCGGGGCGGGCATGTCCAGGGATTGGGCGCCGGCGGCCGCCTTCTTTTTGGCGAGCTGATCGAGCAGCATCGCCCAGGTTTCCCGTTGGAAACGCAGGATCTTGAGCGCTTCATCCAGCGAATCGGCGCGGTGCTGCACGTTGGCTTCAATCAGCTTGCGATAGGCGTAATTATAAAGACTGGCGAGTTTACCGCACAACTCGGGCAGAACGTTGTGCTTCAGGCTCGAATTCAACTCGATGATGATCTTCTGCATCCGCGTAATGAGATTGTAACTGGCTTCCCAGCTCTTGTTCTCCAGCGCCACGCGGGCCTGCTCTCCGTAGCGGATCGCGCCGTCGAAGAGCATCATCTGCAACTGCTCGGGCGTCGCGGTCAGAACCCGGGTGCGAAGGTAGTTTTGCGCTGCCTTGGGATTCATTGTGCCTGTCCTGCGCCGGTGAAACCGCCTGACAAACTATCGGCATGCCTCCTTGAAGTGGATTACTTGGAGAATATCGCCGCGGCAAAATCGAGCGCCACTTTTGCGCTGCGGGACCTCGGTTAGCCGCGCCGCGCAGCGAAGCGCGTCCAGCGGCGTTTTCCGGACCTAGAGCGCGAGTCGGCATGCGGCGCCCGCTGGACGTGCTTCGCTGCGCGGCGCGGCTAACCAGGTAACAAGCGCCATCAGGTTCTGAAACAGGCTCTTAACCTGACGACGAAGACGAAGTGGACTTGGATGACGATGACGAGGAAGTGCTGCCGGTCAGGCCGCTCAACGCGGACTGCTGGCTTTGCAGCGTGGCCAGCACGGTTTCCATATTCGCGAATTGCTCTTCAAGCTGGGCTTTTTTATTGGCAATCGTGGCGTTCAGTTGCGTGATGCGATCCTGATACGTGCTGTTCTGGCTCGTGAGTGTGTTGTTTTCCAGCGTGATCACGCCATTGACGGGATCGATCAGCTTGGTCGTGCTCTGATCGATGATCGCGCCCAGCCCGGTGGTCGCCTGCGTGAACAGCGCTTCGACGTCCGTGGGATCGGCGGCAAAGGCCGCCTGGAACTTGGTCTGGTCGAAGGAGATCTGCGCCTTGTCGCCGATGGTGATGCCGATGTCGCTCAACTGCGTATATTTCCCGGCTCCTTTGACGGCCGACTGCAACGGAACATACAACTCGCTTTGGATTTCCTGGGCGGTCTCGTCGCCCAGCAGCAGCCCGCCCTGGTTGGTCGACGTATCGAATGCGGTATCGGTCCCAAGTTGCGTGACGATGGCGTTGAACGTGGTCGTGAAGCTTTGCAACTGCGTTACGATGCCGCTGGGGTCCTGGGCAACGTTGAGCGTCACCGGGCCGTTGCTGACTCCCGTGAGCTGCAGCGTAACGCCGGGGATGACGTTGCTGATCTGGTTCGTGTCCGACGTGATCAGCAGCGACTTCGATCCATTACCCCCGCCGTAGAAGACGGCCGCGTCCTGCGCCTGCACGAGGTTCTGCGTCGTGAGCGTTGTCGCACCGCCGTCGATGACAACCCGCCCGGCCACCCCGGAGTTGAACGCCGTCAGCGAAAGATGCTCGCCATTCTGTCCCGATCCGTCGTTCACCAGCGCCGCGGACGCCCCAAACCCCAGCGCCTGAATTTTCTGCTGCACGCTGGCGAGTGTGTCGGTGCTGGTGACGGCAACGGTCTTCTGCAATGAGCCGTCGATCGTGTTGCCGGTCGCGGTTCCGGTGAGCTGAAGATCGCTGCCCGTCGAGCCATTGACGTTCGCGACAGTGAGGTGCCCCGCGCCGGCCGTCGTATCGGTCAGCAGTATGCCGTTTCCGTTGGCGTTGATCGAGGCAGTGACGCCGATGCTCTTGGCATTGATCGCCGAGATGATATCGCCGATCGTGCTGAACACCCCCTGCGTCGTGTCGACGGTGGCGGTGGCGCCCGAAGCGGCGGTAATGCTGAACGAACCGGCGCTGACTCCCTTGCCGCCGTTGTATTTGCTCAAGAGCGTGTTCTGCGAGACAAATTGAACGTGAAGGTCGCCGCCGTTATCGATCGGCTGCGTATTGTCGAACGTGCCGGCAATCCCGAGCGAGGCGGCCGTCGTCGAGTTCACGTCGCTGACGACGAGGTTTCCGGTGCCGCCGCTCGTATCGACCAGTTGAATTCCGTTGCCCGCCGAATTGAGCGAGGCGGTCACCGAGATGCCCGCGGTGTTGTTGATCGTATTGATGATGTCCTGCACGCTGTTGGCGCCGGACAGATCGATCGGGCCGCTGCTCTGGCCGCTGCGGTCGGTGATGGAGATTTTCCCGAGCGGAACTCCGGCGCCCCCATGCAACCCCGAGAGAAGCACGCTGTCCAGGGATGGGATCAGCGAGTGTCCGCTGATGGTGTTCCCGCTGGGTGCCGCATCGAGGCCCAGGTCGTGCGCGGCCTTGGAGTTGTTGAGCGCCGTCACCGCCAGTGTTCCGCCGCCGCCGCTGTTGTCGGTCAGCGTGATGGAATTGGTGGTGGGATTGATTGCCGCGGAGAATTTCGATCCGCCTGCGGTGTTCAGCGCCTTAACCACGTCGCCGAGCGTCGCGGCCCCGCCGAGCGTCACGTCGATGTTCGTCCCGTCGCTGGTGGTCACTTGAAAATCCGCCGCGCCCTGCGCGGTTTCAACTCCGAGCCCATTGTTGAGCGCCGTGAGCGCGGTTCCAGCTCCGACAGTGTTGATATTCGCGCCCGTGATGGCGGTGCCGGTTGCGGTTCCGGCAATTCCCAGCGACTGCGCCGTCGTCGAGTTGCCGATGTCCTGCACGCTGAGATTTCCGAGAGTCTGCCCCGTCTGATCGGTCAGGACCAGTTGATTGTTCTCGATGGATGCGTGAACGTTGATGTCCTGCGCGGTGTTGATCTTCTGGACAATGTCGTCGAGCGTGATGGCTGACGATGCGTCAATCACGTCCGACTTGCCGCTGCGGTCGGTGATGCGAAACTGCCCCTGCGGCACTCCGCTGCCGCCGTTGAGCCCAGCCAGTGTCGTCTGCGATCCGAGGTCTCCTCCGCCGAGCGTGACCGTGATGTTGCCCGCGCCGACCAGCGACGAGCTGCTGCCATATCCGTTGGAAATGCTTTGCTGGGCGGTCACGAGCTGGGCGACGTTGAACTGAAAAGATCCCGTCGAGGCGCCGGCGCTGGCGGTGGCCGTCAGGGCGTTGGTGTTGCTGCTGGTGGCGGTAGCGCTGGCCCAGGTGAGGGGCGCTCCAGCGCCTGGCCGACGCCCTGGAGCGTTGTCAGTTGGGTCTGAAAACCGCTGTAGGCGGACTGTTGCGCGGTGTTGGTGGCGATCCGCGCCTGCAGTTGCGTGACCGGCTGCTGCTCGATCGCGATCAACTGATCGATGATCGAGCCGGTATTCAGGCCGCTGATCAGCCCGACGCTGGAAGTGATCGTTCCCATAGCTGCAAGCTCAGCGCCGCTTCACGTCAGCGGTCGGTCTTCTGACGACCGGATCTCGACTTCAGCCGGCCAGGCGACGCGTTGCCGTTTCGCTCCAGATCGGCCAGCACCCCGTCCAAGAATATCGGCCGATCAAACAGACTTTCTGCGGCGAAGCGTCCGAGGAACTCGTTTTCCCGCGCACGAATCGCGCGAAGCCGCTCGGCAAGTTTTGCCAATTCGTTCATAGCAACGTCCTCGCAACAGTTATCGGAGCTAAAAGGGCTGCCGCGACAGTTTTTCGCTCCCTTTCGTGGAAGATCGGAGAAGAGCCGCGAAGGCGCGAAGGCGCGAAGACCGCCGCGAAGCGGGGGGAGGGTGGGATTCGTCGCTTCTGTCTTCGCGCCTTCGCTGCTTCGCGGCTCTTCCTCCCAACGGGTATTATGAATCGATGCGCCAAGACGGAAGACGATTCGACGAATTGCGAAAGGTTCGCATCACCCGCCGGTTCACAGAGTTTCCGGCAGGCTCGGTGCTCTGGGAGCAGGGGAAGACGATCGTGCTTTGCACGGCTTCGGTCTCGCAAGAGGTCCCGCCGTGGTTTTCGGTCGACAAGAAGGGGGGATGGGTCACGGCTGAATACGTGATGCTGCCAGCAGCGACTCCGCAGCACAAATCCTGGCCGAAGATCGGTCACACCGATGGACGGGGAACTGAAATTCAACGTCTGATCGGCCGGGCAATTCGAGCCGCGATCGATTTGAGTAAAATCGGTCCTCATACCATTGCGCTCGATTGCCAGGTCTTGCAAGCCGACGGCGGCACGCGCACCGCGGCAATCAGCGCCGCGTATGTCGCGCTCGCCGACGCGATCCAAACGCTCCCAGCGACGGTGCCATCGCCCAGAGGCGGTTTGCCGCCTGGCGGACGGCTGCCTGCGCGATTCGATCCCGCGTTCTACGATCCGACGAGCGCCTTGCTGGACCAGCTTGCCGCCATCAGCGTCGGGCTCGTCGATGGGGAGGCCCGGCTTGATCTGGATTATCACGACGATTCGCGTGCTTCTGTCGATATGAACGTCGCCGCCACCGCCCGCGGCAAGCTCGTGGAGGTGCAGGGCGCCGCCGAGAACGGGGAGGGCTTCGATCGGCAGCAAATGAACGAACTGCTCGACCTGGCGCTGGCCGGTTGCAAACAAGTGATGGAAAAGCAGAGGGAAGCGTTGGGGGAAAGGGAGAGGCACGAAGGCACGGAGGCACGAAGGCACGAAGGGTGAGGAAGGGGATATGAACAAATAATCCGCCGCGCAGCGTCCTTCCCTTCGTGCCTTCGTGCCTTCGTGCCTCCGTGCCTTCGTGCCTTCCCTCAGTTGAACAAATCGCCCCCAACCCCGTACCATCTCCCACCTATGTCGCTGATTCTCCCTAAACGACCGGGGCTTTTCCGCTATTCTTGGTGGGATGCCGTGCCGGCGATCTTCGGCGTGGTGCATGCCGTGTATCTGGTCGCGATGTATATGGTGTTCGCGCGCCTGCACGTCGCGTGGGCGATCAAGGCGCCGCTGCTCGGCGCGCTGGGAGTTGTGTACGCATTCAGCATCTCCTGGAACATCAACGGCATCTCGCACAATTTCATCCACAACCGTTACTTCAACTCGCCGATCCTCAATCGTCTGTTCAGCCTTTTGGAATCGTTCGATTGCCAGTTCTCTCAGGTCATCTACGATTATGTTCACCGCCGTCATCACATCGGCAACAGCGATAGGCCGGGCGAAGACCATCAGACCATCGACTGGCTTTCCATCTATCAGCATGGTCACGAGGGGCATGCGGAAAATCTCTGGCGCTACACCTTCACCAGCTTCTTCCGCGACCAGCCGATGGTCGCTTACCGCGAAATCAAGAAAAATAATCCGCGCGAGGCAGCCTGGGGATTGGTGGAAATGGGCATGACCGGCGCGTGTATGGTCGGCATGCTGTTCCTGAATTGGCGATTTCTGGCGTTTTTCATTCCCTTTTGGTACCTGGGCCATTGCCTTAGCTATCTGAACGGTTATTTCGAGCATTTCGGCGGCAACCCCGACGTCCCGATGGCTTGGGGAGTGAGCAGCTACCACCGGCTCTATAACTGGGTCTGGTTTAACAACGGCTACCACGCCGAGCACCACTACCGGCCGCGCTGCCATTGGACCAACATGAAATCGCTCAAATCGCAAATCCGCGAAGAGCAGCAGCGCGTAGGTGTGCGCGTCATCACGCCGCCGCACGCTTTTGGCTTTCTCGACAAGGACTTATGTGACGAGCCGCTGGTCCCGGTCAGTTCGATTCGAGCCAGCGTCCCCAAACCGGAATCCCCGGCTGGGCCCGGTGCTTTGACAGCAGTCAACTCAGATTCCCTAGGCGGATGAGAATATTTAGTGGTTGTCCCCTGATAGCTTTGGTATGATCAAAGAGGAAGGCATCACGTCGCAATGGCTATCAGTTTTCAACTTCCAACGGCAATCGAGCAGGGTCTGCGCGACCGGCTCAAAGATGTGAACGCCAAGGCCAAGGAGGCTTTTCTCGTGACGCTGTATCGCGAGGGACGACTCTCGCATTCGGCGCTTTCGCGGGCACTGGAACTCGATCGCTTTCAGACCGAAGAATTGCTTCACGAGTACAATGCCGTCGCGGCGCGGATGACCGCCGAGTCACATCGCGCCGACGGGCGGGCGATCGAAGCGATCCGAAATTTCTGGTCGGTCACGCACGCCTGAGTCACCGCGCTTAACTCCGCGCGACCAGCGCAATCCCACCGCACACCAGCGCCAATCCCACCCACGCCTTGGCTGGCAGATGCTCCTTCAACACGAGCCAGGCGGCGATCGCGATCATCGCGGGATTCAGCCCTTCAAATGGAAAGAGCTTGCTGAGGTCCCACCGTCGCATCAGCCCGAGCCAGAGGAAGAACCAAAGTGTCATGCACGCGATGGCGAGGGTGAAATTGCGGATGCGCGACGACATGGCCGATGTCCGCTCTGCCGTCGGATCGGTCATGGCGTGCTTCAGCAGGATTTGTCCGCAGACAATCAGGAGCTGACAGAGCGTGCAGATGGCGACGGCGAAGAGCGTCACAGCTTTGCCTCCACTTTCGCCACGGGTCCAACCAGAAGGCAAAGGCCCAGAACGACCAGGCCGATGCCGCACCAGCGCCCAGGCCCGATCGCCTCATGCAGAAATGCCCACGAGCCGATCGGAATCAGCACGTGCGCGACGTTGATCAATGCATAGGCGATCCCCAGCGGCACGGAACGCAGGACGTATATCCAACTGAGAAAACTGATGATGTAGCAGAGAATTCCCGCCCACGTCCAGAGCGACGTAAGCGCCACGATGCCCAGCCACCCGCCGGCGATGGTGGGGCGCGCCGCAGTCGCGTTGGCGCCGGCTTTCATCAGAAGTTCGGACGTCGTCACGGTCAGCGCGCCCAGCCCGATCTGCACGTAAGGGTTGAGGAACCACCGGATCAACGCAGGCGAACGCGACGCCAGTGGCGGCGCGGCGATGGTCGTCGTGCGCGTCGACGACAGTATCGACGACTCCGCCGGCGCCGCGCATTCCCCCTCCCCCGGTACTCCGGGGGAGGGCTGGGGTGGGGGTTCGTTTGTCCCTAAGCGCAGGATCGCCTCCCACAGAGCGTTCCCGTTCTGCCTGCCCCCACCCTGACCCTCCCCCGGAGTACCAGGGGAGGGGAAAAGCGATCTGGCGACGGAGTCGTGCGCCACTTCATGCGTCGCCCCACAGTTCTGCGTAATTGGGGAATTCCCGCAGCGTTTTCTCGCTCCGCGTCGGCTCCAGCAGCGGCAGCACGCGTTTCAGCACCAGATTGGCAATGCTCATCGTGTGCCGAACATACAGATCCAACGGCAGCAGTTCACTCTTGAGATGCAGCTTCGGGTCGTAGTTCAGAGCCGTGCTGATGTACCAGCGGTATCCGTTGCTGATGCCCCAGCTCACGATGTCGCGGAAGGTGTAGAAGTACAGATGCAGGTCCAGCGCGACCGCGTAGTCCATTCCAATGTATTCGTCGTAAATACAGTCATCGTGCAGCAGCAGCACGCTGAACGCGATCGCCCGGCCGCCTTGCCGCCACACAAAAAACTTCGCCTTCTCCGGCATCTCACCCCCGAGGCGGATGAGAAACTCCTTCGTCAATTTCTCGAAGTGCAGCTTCGACCGGTCGTACACCTGCTGATACAACGGCAGCAGCTCGTCAACGATCGGCGAGACGTCGTCGAGAATGGTCAGCTCGATGGGCTCGGCTTCCTCGGCATCGCGAAATTTGCGACGGAGGTTCTTCCGCGTGTTCTTGCTCAGAGCCGTATTCAGATAGTCTTCAAAGTTCTTGTAGCCGATGTTGAGCCGCGTCATCGGCATGCTGGGAACGCGGGTGTACCCCGCGGCGGAAAACGCGGCGAGCTGCCTGCGATATTTCGCGGGAAACTCCTTCAACACCACCATCGCCGCCCGCGCCCCTTTGGCATAAATCAGCAGTCCGTCCCGCAACGTCCGCGCGACGCGCGCGCCCTGCTCGTCGTCCACCTGATCCAGATGTCCCTCGCCCGCGGTGCAGCCGACCATCAGCGTGCGCGCCTTGAGAAACCCCGGCCAGATCCTGCGGATCGCCGCCAGCGTCTTCTGAATGCGCGGCCCCGCTCCCTCGACCAAATCCTGGTTCAACAGAAAAAACGGCTGAATCGCTTCGATCTCTCCGCGGTCATTCTCGATCACGAAATATGCGTATTCAAATTCCTGGCGAATCGTCTCTTCGACGATCGTGTAGAAGCGATGGTTTTTGCGGACGCGGGAAAACGCGCGCAGCCACGCCGGGTCATTTTTCAGCTCCGCCAGCGATGCAACGCGGAGAGCTCCGCCCGGCGTGCGGATTCGATCGCCCCCGGATCGCGCCGACACGTTGTCGGCGACCGACGCCGTTGCGAGGTCGACAGGTGTTGAAGGTGAAACCGGCATACGACCGACCGCGTGAGGAGCCAGGCACGAATAACTTGTGCAGAAGTTTCCAAGCCGGTGAACCGCGATCCCTTGTAGCACAGCCGTCCCGGCTGTGACTCTGGGCCACAGCCGAGACGGCTGTGCTACGAAATTGCGTTACTTAAAGCCTCGAAATTGATCGAGCCTTTCTGCGCGAGCACTCATACGCCGGTTCTCCGCCGCCGGTCGAACCCTTAACTGGCGTTGCTCAGCCGCCGGTAGCGCGCCAACGCCGTCAGCGGGAAGTAGAGCCGGTACAGGTGATACTTCAGGTAGAACACCTTGGGGAAGCCGGTGCCGGTATAATAATCTTCGTCCCATGATCCGTCGGCTGTCTGATGCGCCACCAGCCAGTGGATTGCCTTCTCGACCGCCGGGTCATCCGCGCCAACTGCCGCCATCAGGCCCATCGCGCCCCACGCGGTTTGCGACGGGGTGCTTTCTCCTTTGCCTTTGAGGGAAACGTCGTCATAGCTCTCGCAGGTTTCGCCCCAGCTCCCGTCGGGCTTCTGCGCGCCGCGAAGCCAGCTCGCTGCGCGACGGACAAAATCGGCGTTCATGTCCTGGCCGATCGCGCAATCCAAGGAGCACCTGCCACGTGCCATACACATAGTTGACGCCCCAGCGTCCCCACCACGAACCGTCGGCATCCTGGCGCGAGCGAATGAATGCAATCGCTCTTGCCACCGCCGGCTGATCGAACGGGATGCCGCAGTGTCCAAGGCATTCAAGCACGCGGCCGGTGATGTCGGGGCAACTCGGGTCCTGCATCGCATTGTGATCGGCGAAGGGGATCTTCTCGAGAATCGGGCGATCCTGCGTTCGATCGAACGCCGCCCAGCCGCCGTCATTATTCTGCATCGCCAGCAGCCATTTCACGCCGCGTTCCACCGCGGGCGCCGCTGCCGCGCCACCGGCGCGGGCGAGGGCCATCGCCACCATGGCGGTGTCGTCGACATCCGGATAATGCGGATTCTCAAATTCGAAGAACCATCCCGACGGCTCAACGCCCGGGCAGTTCTTCTGCCAGTCGGACGCGACCCGGCATTCCTTTTCCAGCAGCCATTGCGTCGCCCGCAGCGCCGCGTCGGAATCAATCTGCAGGTCAGCCTCGGCCAGTCCGTGCAGCGCGATCCCCGTGTCCCACACCGGAGACAAGCACGGCTGAATCCGGATCGTGTTTGCTTCGCGGATGAAGAAATCGCGCAGATGGGCGTGCGCCTGCACCACGCGCGGATGATCGTCAGAATATCCCATCGCTTTGAACACGATCAGGATATAGACCATTGGCGGGAAGATCGCGCCCAGCCCCTCGGAATGCTCCAGATGCTCCAGCAGCCACCGCTCGGCCTCGGCCATCGCGTGTTTGCGGAGCAATTCCACGGGGCCGCGCTCGTAAAGCTTCAACAGTTGATCGACGCGCAGAAACAGGTCGCTCCAGTTTGTCGGCACTCCCCTCGACGGGACGCCCACGCGATTGGCCGCGGCCTTGTCGATATACAATTCGTCGATCCCCTGATCCGCGCGAAGCTGTCTCACCGGCCGCAGTGTCGTCACCAGCGCCAACGGCAGGATCATCGTGCGCGTCCAGGCGGAGACGTGATATAGATTGAAGTATGCCCACTTGGGCAGCAGAACGATCTCCGGGGGAATGCTCGGGCATGCGTCGTAACTGATCTGCCCCAGAGCCGCGAAGTAAAATTTCGTGAAGCTGTTGCATTTCTCCGCGCCGCCCAGCCGCAGGATCAACTCCCGCGCACGGCGCATATGGTCGGCTGCGGGATCGTCTCCCATCAGCTTCAGTGCAAAATAGGCTTTCACCGTTCCAGACAGGTCCGGGGGTCCGCCGGGAAATAGCGACCACCCTCCATCCGCCTGTTGCAGGCCGCGAAGAAAGTTTGCGATCAGCGGCAATTCGGGATCAACTTCCGAGCCCAGAATGAACCGCAGCAGCAGGTATTCTGATTCGAGAATGCTGTCGCCCTGAAGTTCGCCAACCCAGTATCCTTTGGCGTGTTGCTTGCTCAACAGGCAGTTTTGCGCCTGTCGAAGCGCAAAATCCACCGATGTTCGTGCAGGCAGTGAGACGTGCACCGTGCCTCGCAGTGAATGAGTCATGGGAATCGCGGACGAGACTGTCACAGGGCCCTTTCTTCTTCGAGACAGCCGCCGGCTGCCCCGCGTAAACCAAGCCTGGCATTGCGGTTATCGTCAGACGAAAAGTCGTCAACTGCGGACGGGCGTCCTCAGGGGTCCAGAAGAGTTACCACGACTGGCCGGCGACGGCAAGCATCATCCGCGAGGACATTATCGAACGTTTTGTTAAAACCCCATGAACAGACTTGGGTTCACGCCAGCCGTTCTGTCGATATAATCGCGCGGCACGGGGTTGCGGGCGACAAAGGCACCAAGATGCAAGATGATTTCGTCGGATGGCTCCACACGCAGCGCGAGAAGACGTACGACCTTCATATCGATCATATCAATCCGATATTTGTCAAGATGCTTCGCGCCATTGGCTTTGACAAAGGGTATGTCCGCGGACAAGGATCATATCTCTGGGACGAAGAGGGAAATCGCTACCTCGACTTGCTGACCGGCTGGGGAGTCTTCGCGCTCGGCCGCAATCATCCCAAAATCCGCGGCGTCCTTCAGCAGGTCTTAAATGCAGACCTGCCCAATCTCGTCCGCATGGATACGAGTTTGCTCGCCGGCCTCGTTGCCGAAAAACTAACGCAGCACACTTCTGATGGACTGTCGCGCGTCTTTTTCACCAACAGCGGAACGGAGACGGTGGAGACCGCGATCAAGTTTTCCCGCGCCGTGACCGGCCGGCGCGACATCATCTATTGCGATAACGCGTTTCACGGCCTGACCACCGGCGCGCTGGCGCTCAATGGAGCTGACTTCTTCCGCGAACGCTTCGGCGAGCTGCTTCCCGGAATGGTTCGCATCCCGTTCAACGATCTGGCGGCGCTGGAAGAGGCGCTGTCATCAAAGCAGGCGGCGGCGTTTGTCCTGGAGCCCATTCAGGGCAAGACCTGCGAAGTGGTCAATGACGGATATCTTGCCGCGGCGCAGCGGCTTTGCAGGCAGAATGGAACGCTGCTGGTGCTCGACGAAGTGCAGTCGGGGCTGGGGCGCAGCGGAAAGTGGTTCTGCTATCAGCACTGGGCGGACGTCGAGCCGGATATTCTCTGCGTCTCCAAGGCGCTGTCGGGCGGATTTGTTCCGGTCGGCGCCGTCGTCACGCGCCCGCGCATCATGGACGGTGTGTTTAACACCATGGAACGATGCGTCGTTCACTCCAATACCTTCGGCCAAAACGATCTGGCGATGGCCGCCGCGTTTGCGACGCTGCAGGTCATGGAAGAAGAAAAGCTCGTCGAGCATGCCGCGACGATGGGCGAATATGTCATGCGGCGGCTGCGCGAAGTGTCGGCCGATTGTCCGTTCGTCTCCGGTGTTCGCGGCAAAGGATTGATGTTCGGCATCGACTTCGCTCGTCCCAGCGCATCCATGCGGCTCAAAATTGCCTGGGACATGCTGCACAAACTGAACTTCGGCGTCTTCGGGCAAATGATCATCATCCCGCTGCTGGAGAAGCACCGCATCCTCACCCAAGTCGCGGGATACCATACGGAAGTCATCAAGTTTCTCCCGCCGATCAATATCGGCAAGGAGGACATCGATTACTTCCTGGCGGCGATGGAAGACGTGCTTGCCGAATCGCAGCGCGTTCCCGGCACCGCGTGGAACACGGTCATGGGCCTGGCGAAGCGGACGGTTTTGGCGTGACAGCGCAATCCGCGGGGCGCGGCTTCCGCAGAACGCTTCTGCGCGGCGTTCTCGCAGGCGTCGCCCGCCCCAAAGCGACTCTCGCGGTCGCGGCAATCGTTGTGGCCGCCTGTTCTGTTCTGGCGTTCTTCCGCCTGCACATCTCGGCAGAGTCAAACGAACTGTTCTCCCACCAGGTGGATTTCTTCCGCAACTGGATCGAGTTCAACAAGCTGTTTCCCGAAAACGAAGCGACCTACGTCGTCATCGAGTCGAATGATCCAACGGTCGTTCCTCCGACGTCGCGATGGACGGGCCTGGCCGACGCCATCGCCGCCAGACTCCGCGCCATGCCACAGGCCGTCAAAAGCGTCGATGAGCGCATTCCGCTCGACTTGCTCGGCAGGCAGGGAATTGTCTTCGATGATCCGGCCAGTCTCCGTCACGAAATTGACCAGGCCCGCGGCCTGGCGCAACTGGCGCGACTGTGGGGGGAAAGCAATCCCGTACTGCGTCTGCTTGGCCCAAATCCAACGGCACGCTTTCTGGCCGGGGCTCGTCTGGCGAAGAGCACCGACGAGCAGGCACAGTTCACCAGTGCGGTGGCCGATGGATGGAACAAGGCGCTCGCTGCGCCGGACGAACCGCTTGCGTTGGGGCGCCAGATTCCAGACCTTCGCGCACTGGGGCCCAGCGATCCCCGAACGCTCGGCTACTACTACGAACCAGACCAGAGTCATCCGAGCCGGAATCTTCTGCTCATCAAAGTCTTCGAGCGGGAAAATTTCAGTGCCGTCACCGCTGGAGCGGACGTCGTTTCCCGCATCCGCGATGGTGTCCAACAAGCCGCCAGCGCCTATCCGGAATTTTCGGTCGGTCTGACCGGGCGCCCGTGCTCGACGCGGACGAAGATCAGGTCACCGACCGCGATTCGCGCCGCTCGGAAATCATCGCGCTCATCGCCGTCTTCATCGGCCTGCTCGTCATGCTCCGCTCCATCTGGCTCGCGTTTGCCGCCGAGCTGGCGCTGGCCGTCGGCATCGGATGGACGTTCGGGTACGCGACGCTCTCCGTCGGCCGGCTCAATCTGCTCTCCACGGTCTTCATCATCGCGCTGATCGGCATCGGCATGGATTACCTGGTGCAGATTCTCACCCGCTACCGCCAGGAAGCCGCAAGACACGCGCGGCCGTCGGTCGTCTGGATCGCCGTCTTCCGCTATGTCGGACCGCCCATCACCACCGCCTGCCTCGGCGCGGCGTCCGCTTTCTTCGTCTCGGTCTTCACCGATTTCCGCGGCGCGGCCGAGCTGGGAATCATCGCCGGCGGGGGACTGCTCCTGTGTCTTCTCTCCGGCTACACCGTGCTGCCGGCGCTGCTCACGGTTTTCCCCGCACGAGTTTCGGTTGACGCCGCGGCCCGCGTCGATCCGGCTCGTGAGCCGTCAAGGCTTTCCCGCTGGCGATTGCTGCTGCCGCTCAGTTGGATCTTGCTGCTGTGCATCGCGATTCCCCTGGGTTTCCGCACCGAATTCAATCCCAATCTGATCGACCTGCAGGCGCCCGATCTGCCGTCGGTGAAGCTCGTGAGAAAGATTCAAACCTGGTCTGCGGTGGTGCTTTCCAAGGATTTGAATGTGCTTCGTGAGGCCCGCGCCGCGCTGGCTGGCGCGACCACGGTCGCGAGCACGGACAGTGTGCTCAACGCGGAAGACAATTACGCGATGCTGCACGCAGCCGGTCGTGATCTCAACGTCCAGTGGGCAGAACCGGATCCGGTTGACGCCAAAGATTTGCCGCAGATCGCCGACCGCGCGGCGGCATTGGCGGCCGCGCTCGAACCGGACGCAGGTGCACACGACGAGACTTCGGTTGACACGTTGCCGACCGCGTTTTCCCCCTCCCCTGGTACTCCGCGGGAGGGCAGGGGGGGTGGGGGCGGTGAGCGATCGGTTGCTTCCAAAGGCGGGCAGATATCCGACGAGCTTTCTCAAGCTACGGACCCCCACCCTAATCCTCCCCCGGAGTACCAGGGGAGGGGAAAAGAAGATTCGCCGGAAGTGACACATATCCCCGCGAGCGCGGCGGCCGATCGACGCCTTGCCGCGAAGTCGTTGCGCGATTTTGCCCAGCGATTACGCACCGCCCCCGACCCGCGCGCCACTGCGGCTCGCCTGTCGGCCTGGCAGACGCTCTTCGTCGCTGAACTGCGCTCACTTCTGTCGCAGTTGCAGCCGTCCCCGCTCGATCTGGCAAAGGTTCCCGCGCAGCTTCGCGGCCATTACGTGAGCGATGATGGCACCTACGCCCTTTACATCAATCCCTCCGGCGATCTCTGGAAGCAGGCGGACCTCGCTAAATTCATGACCGAAGTCGAATCGCGCATTGCCACTCTTCCCGCCAGACCGATCGTGACTGGCATCGCGTCCGACATTTACCATTCCACCGCCGCGATTGAACACTCGTTCTACGCGGCCACTGCGTACGCGCTTGCCATCATTCTGCTGCTCGTAATGATCGACCTCCGCCGGCTGGATCAGACGTTGCTCGCGGTCAGCGTTCTGGCGCTGGGCTTGCCCATGCTGATCGGCCTGATGGGCCTCTTCCGCGTCCCCTGGAACTTCGCCAATTTCTTCGGACTCCCGATCCTCATCGGCGCCGGGCACGAATACGGCGTCTTCATGGTGCACCGCTATCGCGAAGCCTGCCACGACTCGCGCCGCGCCTGGCGATGGTGGGACGCCAGCGATCGCGCCCTGTTTCTCTGCGCCTACGTCACCAGCAGCAGCTTCGGCTTCTTCTGGCTCTTCGCCCATCACCTGGGCCTGCGCAGCCTGGGTTGGGTGATGGCCGTCGGCACGCTCTGCATCTACCTCGCCGCCGTGATCGTCGTGCGCCCGATCCTCCGCTGGCGCCTGGAGAAACACACGTGTAAAAACGAGTGAAGGAATTGAACGGATCGCGCGCCCGAACGCCGAGGGTGCTTGCACCCTCGGCATTCAATCCAGCAGCAGCGTACCGGGATCGAAGTCGTCCATCTCATTAATCAATCGTTGCGGTTGATATGTTGGGGACCAGACAGCGGCGCCTTTCGACTCGTGATCGAGGATGTATCGATCCACATTGTCAAAGTGCTTCGCATCTTTGATCGGTACGCACTCGCATCGCACGCCCCAAAGCCCGCCGGCGGGAGCAAGGTTGTCTTGCTTCATGTAGTGGCTGCATTCTCGCTTTGCGATGCCCATATGATGGCGTGGATTCCGATCCGGATGCGGCGACAGCGCGTGCAGATGAACGCAATCAATACTGATCACCTTCAGTTCGATATGTCGCTTCGCGAACGATCGCACAATCTCATCCCCTGCCCGCTGTCGCTGGGGGAGCGTGAGATAGACCGGCTCCCGGCGCATGATCCGCTTCGCGTGAGCCCATCGCTCCGCATCGCGCCCCGCCGGCGGCGGGGATCGGTAATCACCGTCAATATGCTCCCGATGATGCTGCGTCCGAAACCCCTTCGGATCGCCCGGAAGCCAAGTCCCATACGTCTGGCACATGATGTGGTACCAATCGTTCCAAGGCATGTCTGTAGATGCTCCCTCCCGTCTCACAACGAGTCAATGAAAAAAGCCGAGTAGCAGCGCTTCCCCGAACGCCGAGGGTGCTTGCACCCTCGGTTCCCCCCGCGACTCCTGCGCAATAAAAATCGAAAGAACCGAGGGTGCAAGCACCGCTCGGCGTTCAAATTCAGAACTCCCCGAGGGCTGACGGTGTTTGCACCCTCGGGCTTGCAACGCGAATCAGCGTTTTCTATTGAGGTTGCATAGCAACGCCAACTCGCTCGAATGTTTCTCCTCTGCAAAACGAATCAGACCCTCTCGGGCTCGGGCCTCTTCGGCTTGGGCGTCCGCGGATTCAACACCCGATCCAGATTCCGCATCGCCTGCCGCAATCGATGTTCATTCTCCACCAGCGCGATGCGGACATATCCCTCGCCGCCTTCACCAAACGCCCGGCCGGGCGAGAGCGAAACTTCCGCCTCGTCCATCATCCTCAGACAAAAGTCGATCGTCCCCTGTCCCTTCATGTGCTCCGGCTTGATCTTCGCCCAGACAAACATGCTGGCCCGCGGCTTCTCATACGTCCAGCCAAGCCTGTCCAGTCCGCGACACAGTTCATCCCGTCGCTCCTGATAGATCGCGGCCTGCGCTTCGGGAGTGGTGGGGCACTCGCGCATGGCGATGATGCTGGCGATTTGCAGCGGTGCGAATATGCCGTAGTCGTAATAGCCCTTGATGGTGGCCAGCGCCTTGACCATCTCGGCATTGCCCGAGCAAAAGCCGACGCGCCAGCCGGCCATGTTGTAGCTCTTGCTCATCGTGGTGAACTCGACGCCGATTTCTTTGGCGCCGGCGCGGAGAGGAAGCTCGGAGCCTTGTAGCCGTCGAAGCAGACTTCGCCGTATGCGAAGTCGCTGATGATCATGATCCCGTGCCGCCGGCACATGCTGATGGTGCGCTCCCAGAACCCGGCGTCGATCGTCATCGACGTGGGATTGTGCGGATAATTGAGAATCAGCAGCTTCGGCGTCGGATAGAGTCCCTCGATCACTTTCTCAATTCGGTCGAGAAACGCCTGATCGTTCCCCAGTGGAACGCGGATGACGTTGGCGCCGGCCATCGCGACCGCGTAGATGTGAATGGGAAACGCCGGGTCGGGAACGATTGCCGTGTCGCCCGGCCCCAGCAGCGCCAGGCAGAGGTGGCTGAAGCCTTCCTTGCTGCCGATCGTGGCAATCACTTCCGTTTCGGGATTGAGATCTACGTTGTATTTGTGCTGGTATTTGATCGCCACTTCCTTGCGCAAGCCAGCCACGCCATTGCTGACCGAGTAGCGATGATTGCGCGGATCCTGCGCCGCCTCGGCGAGTTTGTCGACGACACACTTGGGCGTCGGATCGGTGGGGTTCCCCATGCCCAGATCGATGATGTCGATCCCGGCGACCCGCTTGTCGTATTTCATCTTGTTGATCCGCCCAAAGAGATATGGCGGAAGCCGGGAAATGCGCGGCGAAATCTCGACCTTAAATGGTTCCTGGTTCATGGAATGCTCGTGCGTGAAAAAGAAAAAGAAAAGGATCGTTGACGGGGGTATTGTAGCCGGTTCCGCCCGCCGGGGACTTATTGTCCCGCGGCGGGCTGCGTAGCTGCCGCCCCGGTAGCCGCCGGCGCGGGAGCCGTTGCTGGCGCGGTGGTGTTCTGCCGCTGGCGGTCCAGGTCTTCGCGGATCTTCTGGCGGTCTTTCGCCCGGGCTTCGCGATCCTCGACGCGCTGGTCGAACTGCTCGCTGAGCACCGGATCATCAATTTTCAGGCCCTGCAGAACCCGGCGGGCCAGATCCTCACGCAGCACCTTCACCGCCGCTTTGACCGCGGCGTCAAAGAGCTGCCGTTTCACGGCATCATGCACTGTTTCATATTTCACGGCCCGCGGCGCGAACCGATCGATCATTTTGATCAGATAAAACGAGCCGCTCGATTCCACCGGGTCCGACACCTGCCCCGGCTGGAGACTGAAGGCGACATCCTTGAAGTTTTCCGGATGCCCCGGCGCCTGCCGGCTGAAGCGCGGGATCTCGCCTCCCTGCTGTCCCGACAGGCGGTCGATGCTCATGGAAAAAGCGACATCCTCGAATTTGTCGCCCCGCGCCAGCCGGCGCTGGGCCGTCGCTACGTCCGCCTGATTGGCAACCTGAATGATCTTCACCAGCACGGTCTCGCCGTACAACTGGTTGAACGCGTCGTGAATCGCCGCCTCGTTGATCGAGCGCTTCACGGCCGGCTCCGCAATCTTCCGCAGATACGTGTTGATCTGCAGGATCATCTGGAATTCCGGCGGGCTGATGTGCTGCTGCTTGAGAAACTGATCCAGCAACTGGCTCTGCTCGCGGTCCATTTCCGCAGTCAGCCGCGCAACTTCGGCCGTGTCGTTCTTCGCGTCGGCCTGGTCGATCTGCGCCTGCAATTGATCCGATGCGTCCTTGAACATCCCGCTCAGCGTCGATGCCCGCTCGGCTTTAAAGTCCGCGTCCGTAACGGTAATTCCCGCCTTGGCGGCATCTTCCTTCGCCTGCTGGACCTGCAGAAGATTGACCAGCACGGTCAGGCCGTGCGACTCGATCAACGGCCCCATGAGCTTGGAAAGCGGAAACGGCTCCCCGTTGAGATGCGCCACCGGCCGATCCAGCGGATTCGGCGCGATCGTCGGCGCCGGCGTGACCAGCGTCGGCTTCGTAGCCGCCGGCGAAGCGACCACCCGCGCGTGCTCGCTGGAGGGCGCGCTCTCCGCGCAACCCGCCAACAGCATCGCTGCCATGCAACAACCGCCTGCCGCTCGTTTCAACCTGAACTCCTGCGCATTTCCATCGGTATTGATCGCCGGGGAAGTATCAGAGTGAGCCGCGAGAGTGTCAAGGCAGTGGCACGGGCATCCTGCCCGTGTTAGCGACGCGGAGAAAAAGAAGATTTCAATACCGTGGGCTTTTTATGCCCATGCGGCAGCACGGGCAACATGCCCGTGCCACGACGGCGTCGTCATTTCGCGACCATCTCCGGCACGCGATCGGCGGCGCTGTCGCTCGATCCGCCTGCGTTACCCTTGGTTTCGACGATCCGCATCCCATAGAAGCTGCGGTACACGAAAAACGCGCCGATCAGGAAGAACGCCGCCGATAGCATCAATCGCATGGCGGTCGAGGATCCGTCGGGGTTTTTCAGGGTGATCGCGAGCTCAACCGCGAGAAGCCCGAAGAGCGTTGCAAACTTGATGATCGGATTCATCGCCACCGAACTGGTGTCCTTGAACGGATCGCCGACGGTGTCGCCCACGACGGTGGCGTCGTGCAGCGGAGTCCCTTTGGCCCGCAGTTCTGTTTCAACGATTTTCTTGGCGTTGTCCCACGCGCCGCCGGCGTTGGCCATGAAGACGGCCTGGAACAAGCCGCTGATGGCGATCCCGATGAGGTAGCCGATGAAGAGATATTCGTCGGCGAACGCGGCCGCGAGCGTGAGGAAGAAAATCGTCAGGAAGATATTGAACATTCCCGCCTGCGCGTAGCGCGTGCAGATGGCGACGACGCGTTTGGTATCCTCGGTGTTTGCTTTGGTCGCCCCGTCGAGCTTGATGTTCTGCTTGATGTATTCCACGGCGCGATAGGCGCCGGTGATCACCGCCTGCATGCTGGCGCCGCTGAACCAGTAGATGACGGACACGCCGGCGATGATGCCGAGCAGGAACGGCGCGTGAAGGACCGAGAGCTTGTCGAGATTGCTCGTCAGTTGCTGCGTCAGCACCATGATGATGGAGAAAATCAGCGTCGTCGCGCCGACGACGGCCGTGCCGATCAACACCGGCTTGGCCGTGGCCTTGAACGTATTGCCGGCTCCGTCATTCTCTTCCAGCAGCATCTTCGCATGCTCAAAATCCGGTGTGACGCCGTAATGCTTCTGCAAATCCGCGGCGATGCCAGGCTGCTCTTCAATCAGTGAGAGTTCATATACGCTCTGCGCGTTGTCGGTGACCGGGCCGTAGCTGTCGACGGCGATCGTCACCGGTCCCATTCCCAGAAATCCAAACGCGACCAGACCAAAGGCGAAGATCGCGGTTGACTTGGCGAGCATGATCGTCGCCAGGCCGCTCTCGGCTCCGCCGATGGTGGAAATCCCGAACGCGATCGCCATCAATCCCCCGATGGTCACTCCCGCCACCCAGAACGCGGAGAAGTTTCCCGCCGAAAGTCCGCTCAGCACGTTGAGCGATGCGCCGCCTTCCTTGCTGGCGGTGACGATCTCGCGCACGTGCCGGCAATGAACTGACGTGAAGATTTTGGTCACTTCCGGAATCACCGCGCCGGCAAGGGTGCCGCAGGTGATGATGGTCGCCAGTTTCCACCAGAGCGTCGTGAGCGGCACGCCGTTGATATCGATGTGGCCGATCAGCAGGTATGACGCGATGTACGTTCCGATGATTGACGTGAACGACGCCACCCACACCAGCAGCGTGAGCGGCGATTCGAAGTTCATCGTCTTCACGTCTTTATATTTGCCGGAGGAGATGCCCTCGCTGATGAAGTAGGAGAGCGCGCTGGTGATGACCATGATCAGCCGCATCGCGAAGATCCAGACAAGCAGTTGCACCTGGATCGCGCCGGCCTGTTGTGCCGCGGCGCTCAGTTCCGCAGGAGTGGCGGTACCGATCGTCTTACCCAGGGGAGAGAGAAATACCGAGGGATTGATCGCCAGCAGAATAAACGTAATCAGCGCGACGCCTGTCACGCCATACGTTTCAAATCCATCCGCTGTGGGGCCGACGGAGTCGCCGGCGTTGTCGCCCACGCAGTCGGCGATCACGCCGGGATTGCGGGCGTCGTCCTCCTTGATCTTGAAGACGATCTTCATGAGGTCGGCGCCGATGTCGGCGATCTTCGTGAAAATTCCGCCCGCGACGCGCAAAGCCGCCGCTCCCAGCGATTCGCCGATGGCAAAGCCGATGAAGCACGGCCCGGCCAGATTGCGCGGGACGAACAGCAGAATGAACAGCATGATGAGCAATTCGACGCTGATCAGCACCATGCCGATCGACATGCCCGCTTTGAGCGGAATCGCATAAACAGGCCGCGCCTTGCCTGAGAGCGACGCCATTGCCGTGCGGCTGTTGGCAAAGGTGTTCACCCGCATTCCAAACCACGCCACCGAATAGCTTCCGCTGATCCCCACCAGGCTGAAGAGAAGAATCAGAAGCACCTGCGTTGCCTTGCCATATTCCGTGAGCCCCTGCGCCTGCAATTGGGCGACGGCCGCCGGGTCGTCATGGGATCCGTGCAGGAACCCGAAATACGCGATCATGACCACGGCGATGCACGACCAGAGGATGAGAATGAATTTTCCCTGATTCAGCAGATAGGTCTTGCAAGTCTCGTAAATCAGGTCGGAAACTTCGCGCATCGACTGATGCACTGGCAATCGCTTGAGCTGTCCGTAAATGACCAGCCCGAAAACAATTCCCAGCAATGCGATCACCAAACCGATCGACAGCAGCAGATGACCATTGACCCCCAGGAAGTGCTGGCTGCCCAGATCCGGCAGCACCAGGTCCGATTCATCGGCCCGAGCAGACGCCGGAATCAGAAGCGATCCAATGATTCCAGCAAGAGTTACAACAAGCGGCGTCACCGTGCGAATTTTTGGGCGCATGCGATTAGTTTCCTCCAGGTTTCCCCGATTCGAGAAGCAGCACCCCCGGATGTTACTGGCCAGATACACCATGTTCAATGCGTCAAGACGGAACTCTCCCGTTTGGCGTGCCCCATTTTCCGGGGGGGCATGCTTTGGAAGCTCGAACTCTTTCTGCTCACGAAGAAATGTCCAATGCCCAATGGCCAACAAAATCCCAAGCCGCAATAGCCGCAATGACCAATGCGGGAACACCAACCTGGGCCCTGGGGCTTGGTGCTTTGTTGGCCATTGGCCCTTGGACATTTCCTGAAACTGAACCCTGAACCCTGAAGCCTGAACCCTGAACCCTGAACCCTATTTGGTGCCCCCCGTTTCGCGCATACAATCCGCCGTCTTGAGGAACTCCGCATGCAACTAATCTGGCTCGCCCCGCTGCTCGTGTGCAGCTCAATCTCCGTGCCGCCAACCACTGCGCCAGCGGCCGCGGAACCCGCAGCGACTCAGCCGGCTTACCACGTGGACATGAAATCCACGCTGAACTACCTCGCTTCCGATGCGCTCGAGGGACGGATGATCGGCACGCCGGGAATCGCGCTGGCGGGGGACTTGATTGCCGAGAATTTCCGCAAGCTGGGGTTGCAGCCGTTGCCCGGGCAGAAGGACTATTTCCAGCGATTCTCGCTGACCACCGACATCTCGATCGACCCGCAGACATTTTTGAGGTCTGGCGATCAGACATACAAGGCGGACGTGGATTTCGGCGTTCCCGGAAATTCGGGGGTCGGCACATTCGACGGGCCGGTCGTTTTTGCCGGCTACGGAATCGCCAGCACCGAGAACGCCTACGACGACTTCGCCGGGATCGACGTGAAGGGGAAGATCGTTCTCGTTCTGCGGTTCGAGCCGCATAACCCGCAGGGGACGAGCCGATTCGCGAAGGAGGACTGGTCGGACCACGCCGCGATTCTCAACAAGGCGAAGGAGGCGGCGAAGCGCGGGGCCCTGGCGCTGGTGGTGGTAAATCCCCCGACATATCACGCCGGCGACGTGCTGTACGACACGTTCTCGCGCGGCATGCGCGCGCCAGAGGCGCCGATCCCGATCGTCCAGGTGCGCCGTCCGATCGCGGATGCGTGGCTCAAGGCGGGGGGTGCGAAAGACCTCAAGACGCTGCAAGCGATGATCGACGCCAACACCAGTCCGGCCAGCATCGCGCTGCAAAACGTCCGCGCGACGGGAACCGTCGTGCTCCAGCGGACCAGGAAGGACCTGCGCAACGTGCTGGCGATGCTGCCGGGCGCCGGCCCGCTTGCGTCGGAGGTTGTCTTCGTCGGCGCGCATTACGATCATCTCGGCCACGGCGGGCCCGGAAGTCTTGCCCCTGGATCGCACGCGATCTTTAACGGCGCCGATGACAACGCTTCGGGAACCACCACGATGCTTGCCGTGGCGGATTATTTCGCCCATGCCGGACCGCAGCGCCGCACGCTCGTCTTTGCCGCCTGGACCGCCGAGGAAGAGGGATTGATCGGGTCGGCTTATTTCACGAATCACCCATTGGTGCCGGCCGATCAGATCGTTTTCGATCTGAATCTCGACATGGTCGGCCGCGTGCGCAACAACATTCTCTACATCGGCGGCGCCGGAACCGCGGTGGATTTCGATGCGCTGCTGAAAAAAGCAGACGAAGGGTTGTCATTTGATCTGCGCACCTTCGGTCGAGGCGGATACGGGCCCAGCGATCACATGTCCTTCGCGCTCAAGCATGTGCCGGTGCTGTTTCTCTTCAGCGGCATGCATGCCGACTACCATCGCCCCTCCGACAAGGCCGACAAAATCAACTTCGATGGAATGGCGCAGGTCGCGCAGTTCGCCGAGCGGATCGTCAGCGGCATGATCGATCTCCCGCGTGAGAAATACGTCGACGCCAGCGATTCCACCGGCGGCATGCACCTGGGAATGCCCGGCGGCGCCGGCGCGACGCTCGGCGTCGTTCCCGATTACAGCAACGGAATCGACACGCAAACCAAGGGCGTCCTCATCAGCGGCACTGTCCCCAATTCCCCCGCGGCCGCCGCCGGACTTGTGGCCGGCGATGTCATCGTCCAGTTTGGCAAAGACAAAATTGACACGCTCTACGACCTCTCCGACCAGTTGGCCAAAGCCAAGCCGGGCGATCAGGTCGCGCTGGGTGTTCTCCGCGGCAAAAACCGCATCGAACTGCACGCGACCCTCGCGGCGAGAAGATCAGATTAGCGAAAATATGTAGGGCGGGATTCATCCCGCCGTAGCATTTGGGAGTCGCAGTGGTCTTCGACAACCTCAGGCCTTGTGAGAACCCGGCGGGATAAATCCCGCCCTACTCGGAAAGTGTGTAGGGCGGGATTCATCCCGCCGCGGGATTTGAGAGTCGCAGTGATCTTCGAAAAACCTCAGGCCTTGTGAGAACGTGGCGGAATACATCCCGCCCCGCGTCATGAAAGAGCTATTATGCAAACCGGCATCATCATCGTGGATCATGGCTCGCGTCGCGACGAGAGCAATCAGATGCTCGAGCAGGTCGCGCGTCTCTTCGCCGCGCGATTCCCCGGGAAGTTCGAGATTGTCGAGCCGGCCCACATGGAAATCGCCGAGCCGTCGATCGCGTCGGCCTACGCCCGCTGCGTCCAGCGCGGCGCCCAGCGCGTCGTCGTCGTTCCCTTCTTCCTCGGCCCCGGCAAGCACTGGACGCAGGACATCCCCCGGCTGACCGCCGATGCCGCCGCCAATTTTCCCGCCACCACCTACCACGTCGCGCCGACACTCGGCATCGACGACCTGATTCTCGACCTGTTGGCAAAGCGCGCCGACTGGTGCGCGGAGCACAAATTCGAATGCGAACTGTGCGCGGGAACGCTCCGCTGCAACCGGGACTAACTAAGCGCTTCGGATCGCCGCTTGGTTCGCAACGTCTGGATAATAAAGACGCATGTCGGATTCGATACGACTTGGAAGGTGGCTCTTTGGAAGATGAGGTCAACTGGTCGCGCACCCATGATCAGATGATCGATGCGATCATTCGGTTTGAGAAAGCGTTGTCCCCGTACCTCAATGCCCTTGAGCAATGATGCCCGCCTTTGCCTGGCGGATTGGCGCGCTGTAGAATTCAGCGATGCATCAAATCAACGATGCCATTGTTCGCGGGGGAAAGGTAGAGCTCTCTCAGCTTCCATTTGCAGATGGACAACGTGTACAGATTCTGGTGACCGAGATGCATGTGGCCACCAAGGGCCGTGTTCCCATTCATGAGGTCCGTCGCCTGCTCCAAGGGGGAGTAGAGCGGTTCGAGGATCCATGCGAGCCCATGATTCCGCCTGAGTGTTGGGAGATGTTGAAGTGATAGTGCTGGACACCCACGCGTGGATTTGGTGGGTTGACGATCATCCGAGATTGAAACGATCAGTGCGTGATCAAATTGACTCGGAGACCGATGTGCGCGTGTCCGCGATCTCGCTGCTTGAGATTGCGACAGCGGTTTCACTCAACCGTCTGGCGCTGCGGCCCTCGGCACGGCATTGGCTTGGGATTGCTCAAAACGCCGAGCAGATTTGTGTCGAACCCCTAACCGATTCTTTATGCCTGGATTCCACCACCCTGCCAGGAGATTTTCATCGCGATCCGGCGGATCGACTGATCGTCGCGCTCGCGCGTAGTTTGGCCGCCGAACTAGGCTCTGTCTGACGGATCGAATGTTCGGCGCTCGTTAGGTGTTGCGCATTCTTCTATGATCGTCATGATGTTCTCCACATGGAGGACACATGGCGCACTATGAACTCACGGATGATCACTGGAACCTGATCAAGGCACTTTTCCCCGTACAAAAACGTGGCGGACGATGGAACGACCACCGCATCACGCTCAATGGGATGCTCTGGATTCTTCGCTCCGGAGCTCCATGGCGAGACATGCCCGAACGCTACGGGAAATGGAAGAGCGTCTATGATCGCTTCAACCGCTGGCGGCGCGAAGGCTTCTTCGATCGCATCCTCAAAGCACTGCGGATTCGACTCAACAAGGAGGGCAAGATCGATTGGGATCTCTGGCTCGTCGACGGCTCCAATGTGCGTGCTTCTCGCGCTGCCGCCGGGCGCGCAAAAGGGGGCGCGGCCTCGACTTCGAACCGGCCGACCACGCGCTGGGCCGCTCGCGCGGCGGATGGGGATCAAAGTTCCACGTGGTTACTGACGGAAAGGGCCTTGTGCTCGCCGTCACCGTTACCGCGGGGCAAACGCACGAATCCACGCAGCTCCACAAGGTGATGCACGCGGTGCAGCGCCCCTGCACATCGGCTGGCCGGGGAAGATCGCGGGCGACAAAGGGTACAGCTACGAAACCGTTCGCCAGTTCCTGGCCGATTGCGGGATCGAAGCCGTCATCCCGCGCAAATCCAATCAGCCACGACCAAAGGGCGAGCGATTCGATAAAAGCAGCTACCGCAAACGAAGCCGCATCGAGTGTGCTATCGGATGGCTCAAGGAATGTCGTCGGCTGGGAACACGCTATGAGAAGCTGGCTCTTAACTTCTTGAGCTTCGCCAAACTCGCTATCATGCTGAAATACCTGAGGGTTCTCGATCCGTCAGACAGAGCCTAGTCACCGCAGACGACAAGATTCTGAATTATGACGGGGTGCGGACGATACGCGCAGAATGATCTTCGGCGCGTTCGGCGCACGCGAGGGGAAGAGGCAGCGCATGAAGACAACCGCGAAACGCGCATCGAGCAGCCTCCAGTTGCGAGTTGCGGCTTGAACTCGGACGCCGCATCGCGTCGAACTCGCCAGCATCACCGCCGTGGCTTGCCCTTCGCGGCCCATCCTTCCGTCACCTCCCGTCAGCGTATCCCAGCGCACGAGGTGGCAGTCACAGAATTTCCCTTCGCTTCGGCACGCCCCAATGAGTTCTTAATACGCCAGTATCTTGCAACAGCCCCGCTGTTCTGTTTCCATACCAACCAGCGGGCGGGGGACATCACACGCGGAGAAGTTGCACATGCTGCGCCGGCCACCAATTCTCTTTCTGTTCGCGCTTTCGTCTCTTCTCTGTTCCTTCGCTTTCGGCGCGGAAAAGTCCGACAAGTCGAAGATGGTTCCCCTTGACCTCGCCGCCGGCAAGAGCGCCAGCGCTTCGAGCAGTCAGGGTGAACAATTACTGCCGGGAATGGCCTTTGACGGCGACCCCGAAACGCGCTGGAGCGCCAGCGATGGCTCCGCGCCGCAGTGGCTGCAGGTCGATCTGGGCAAGCCGCAGGATCTCACGGGGTGCCGAATCGTTTGGGAGGGCGCCGACACTGCGTATGGCTACAGGATTGAGGGTTCAACTGATGCCGCGAACTGGAAGGTCTTGTCCGACCAGTCGGATGCGCCCGCCGGGCCGCAGGAACGCCGGCTCGCGTTCGATGCCTCCGGCATTCGCTACGTGCGTCTGAACGTGGTCAAACTCCCCACGGGCGCGTGGGCCAGCGTCTTCAGCTTTGAAGTGTTCGGCAAGGAGATGGTGGCCGCCGGGTGCGACACAAGGGGACTGCGTCTCCGAGCAATCTCAAAGCCCCGCCCGGATTCGATATGACCGTCTTCGCGGCGCCGCCGAACGTTTCCTATGTCACGTGTATCGCGGCAACGCCGACCGGCACGCTCTTCATCGGTATCGACGAAGACGGTTCGCTCGGCCTGCGCCGGGAAAGGGACGCATCATTCGCGCCATTGACTCCAAACACAACGGCGTTGCCGATCAGTTCAACGTCTTCACCGAGGTCGATCATCCGCGCGGGATGATCTGGGACGATGGAAAGCTCTATGTTCTGCACCCGCCATTCCTGTCTGTCTATTACGACGACAATCACACGGGAACCGCTAATCGTTCGGAAGATCTTGTGACGGGAATCAGCAATCCGACGATGGTGGCCAGCCGCGGCGCGGATCACACCACCAATGGCATTCGCCTTGGCATCGATGGCTGGCTCTACATCGCCGTCGGCGATTTTGGATGTCCCAAAGCCATCGCCAAAGATGGGACCCAGCTCACGTTTCACTACGGCGGCATCCTGCGCATCCGCCCCGATGGCTCGGGGCTGGAGGTCTATTCGTACGGGCACCGCAACATCTACGACATCGCGGTCGATCCCCTCATGAACGTCCTCACCCGCGACAATACTAATGATGGCGACAACTGGAACGACCGTCTCGCCTACATCGTGCCCACCGGCTACTACGGCTACCCCAGCCGGTTCATGCATTTCCCCGGCGAGTTTGTCGATTGCCTCGCCGACTACGGCGGCGGTCGCTCCGTGCGGATCACTCTTTGTCGACGAACCCGGACTTCCCGGCGGGTTGTTCACTGTCGAGTGGGGCAACAGCCAGATCGATCGTCATCCGCTGACGCCCGCCGGCGCAAACTTCAAAGCCGGGTTCGCAAAGTTCATGGATCTGCCGCGCGGAACCGACCTTGACGTCGACGGCGAAAGCCATCTCTTCGCCTCCTCGTGGGCCAACGGCGGGTTCCAGTACAGTGTCCCCAATGTCGGTTATGTGCTCCGACTTGCCCCCAAAAATTACACCGCGCCCGCCTTCCCGGACATGCGGGCCGCCAGCGACGGGCAACTCCTGAGCTATCTCGCATCCCCAAGCCAGGTGCAGCGGCTGGCGGCGCAGAGAGAGATGATCCGCCGCGGCGATAATCCCGGGTTCGACGCCGGCCTGGCCAAGCTGATTGAGTCCGGCGAGTCGCTGCCCGTGCGGGTCGCCGCGGTCTTCACCCTCAAGCTCCTGCGCCAGGACGCCGCCGACGCGACGCTGGCCCTCGTCGCATCCGCCAATTCGGAACTGCGCGAGTTGCGCTGCGGGCATTGATCGATAAGAAAGACGATCCGGCGGTTCCGTCCAAGCCGTTTCTCGACGCCCTCACGGACGCGAGCCCGCGCGTTCGGCTCGTGGCCGCCTGGGGCCTCGGCCGGCTCGGACACGCCGAAGCCGCCGCCGCGATTCTCCCCCTCACCGCCGATCCCGACTTCCTTGTCTCTCACGTTGCGACCAACGCGATGGTGCATCTGAACGCGATCGACGTCTGCCTCGGCGCCGTGGAGCCCTCCACCAGTCCGCAGCTCACGGCCGGCGCACTGCATGTCTTGAAGCAGATCCACGATCCCAGGGTCGTCAGCGGATTGATCGCCCGCATCCCGGCACTGAAGGACCTCGCCGTGCGCGATCAGGCATACGAAGCCCTCTGCCGGCTTTGTTATCGCGAGGCCGATTGGGACGGCAAGCAGTGGTGGGGCACGCGCCCCGATACTTCCGGTCCCTACTTCCAGAACGCCGAATGGGATCAGACTGCAAAGGTCAAAGAGGCGCTGCGCAATGCGCTGTCGCATGAAGATCCGCAAATTGTCCGCGGCCTGATCGTCAATCTCGAGAAGCACAAGATCGACTTCCCCGAGCTGCCCGATCTGATCGCCAAGGCGGCAGCCAGCGACGCGGGGTTTCAGAAGATTCTCGTGGAGATGCTCTCAACGCTGAATCGCACCCTCGAGCCAGGCCAGCAGGCGGCGCTGCATGCCGTCGCCGTCAATCAACATGCCGAGCCTTCGCTGCGCGCCAACGCGATTCGGGCTTTGGCGCGGGACAGCGGCAACAGCGGGTCGATGGGTGACGCCGCCGACGCCCTGGCGCCGCTGCTGAATGACCCCGCGGCCCCGCCGGAGCTGGTCAACGAGTTGGACGAATTCATTCGCAGCCCCGAGTTCGCGCGTCACATCAAGTTCTTCCAGAACCTTGCCGCGTCCAAGGAACCCGCCAAGCGCGAGCTGGCTTTTGCCGTCCTGCTGAATCTGTCAGAGAGCCGCCTCGTGCAGGGCGAGAACAAGACCGCCGCAACCAGCGCTGTCGCCGCCGGCTGGCTGTCGCCCGAAAACGATGCGCCGCTGCTCCTGGCCGTCGCCCGAGTTCATGCTGAGGGGTACGACGACAAAGTTCGCGCCATGCTGAAGGACCGTCGTCCCGATGTCGCCAAGGCCGCGGCATTCGCGGCCGAGCAACTGGGTCTCAACGGAACGGTCGCCAAAGGCCCGCTCATCGAATCCATGAAGTATGAAGACGTCGTGGCCCTGGTGCTCAAGACCAAAGGCGACCCCGCCCACGGCCGCGAGTTATTCCAGCGCTTGGGATGCATCGCCTGTCACACCACCACTCCGCGAGCCCCCCAAGGGCCCGATGCTGGGCGGAATCTCCGGCCGGTACAGCAATGCCGAATTGTGCGAGTCGATCATGAAGCCCAGCGCCAGGATCGCCCAGGGGTTCGAGACCCAATGGTTCAAGACCAAGGCCGGCGACGTTATCGAAGGCTTCGTCGTTAAAGAGGGGGCCGACCAGATCGAAGTTCACACTCCCGCCGGCGTGAGCACCATCATCAAGACCGACGACATCAAGAAGCGGGGAAAGCGCGACACGTCGATGATGCCTGAAGGCTTGGTTGTCAAGGTAACTCCCGCCGACCTGGCAAACCTGATCGCGTATCTGGATTCGCTGGATGGAAAGTAGCATTCTTGCCGTCGGTCCAGACTCTACAAGTTCCTCGGCGGCGAGGGTGTCGAATCGCCACAAAGCCCGCTTGAGAAGCTGACCCAGCAGGCCGAAGCCACCGCGCAGGAGGCCGAGTGCGCGGGCCTGAGTTGAACCGCGTGGTACTCGCATTGCTCCTTTTGCTGAAGACTGCATCGAAAGCGAAAAGGAGCACCTCATGCGAAACTTACGTCATATTGGCACTTGGTACGCGACAGGATTAGCCGGCATGCTCATGGTCGGGTGCGCCGCCAACCCGCGTCCGCAGGACGTTCCGTCCGCGGCCATGAGCAAAACCGAAGGAGATCAACGGCTGGTCTATACCGCGTCGGATCCGGGAACCGTATGGGTTACCGAGGGCGCCAGCGACATCCTCTACTCCGGCCCCGTCGCCGCCGGCGATCGCCTGGTGGTCGACCCCGACACCGGCAAATTGCTGCTCAATGACCGGGTGGTGTTGGACAAGGATGTGAATCACGTCGATCACAACGTCTTCTTCCTCCCCGGCGCAGCGCCTCCGCCTCCAGAAGCGGTTGCAGCCAGTGACCGGCCCACGCCCCGCCCGGCCGGCGTGCCGATGACGGCGCTGGTGGGCGGCGAAGGAAAGGCCCGCGTGGAATACACCGCGCAGCGCGACGGGTTTATCTGGATTACCGACGAGGATCAGCAGCGCGTTCTCTACTCCGGGCCGGTTAATCGCGGCGACATCATCGTCGTCGATCCTCAGAAAAATCTGATGACCATTAACAGCCAGTCGGTCTACAAGGAGACCGTCGCCGCCGACAACCACCGCATTTTCTTCAGCAGCGAGCGTCCCGTCTGGCGTTCGGCTGATGAAACGCCCGGCATCGATTCAAGCGCCAGGCCCGCGGACGTGCCCGCCGATGCCACCCGCCGCGCCGAAGGCTTCGACCGCATCGACTTCGTCGCCGCCCGCGACGGGACGGTGTGGGTCTGCGACCTGACCACGGGCCGCACCATCTACTCCGGCCGTATTCTGATGAACGACCGCCTCACCCTCGACCCCGGCGCAAACCTGCTGACCCTGAACAGCCGCCCGGTGCACACGCCCGATCTGGTGCATGATCGCTATGCCGTCTACTTCTCGCAGCGATGAGATCCGGCGAGGGAGAGAAGATGAAGGGGACGCGAAGCACGGAGTTTGGCTCGCGTCCCTTTTTTGTAGCGTGCTTTGCGTCCGGGGTTTGCTCCGCCGGAAGCAAATGAGTCTGACGATATTGCACCGCAGATCCCATCACTCGGCCGCCTGCGCCGGCAACCCGTGGTTGAAAGTCCCGCGCATAACCCCCTCTCCGTCAGCACGTCACCGATGGCAAATGCTTGCTGGTTCGAATCTCAATCGGTCTAATGCTTTCAAACATGGCAGATGTAATTGCCCGCGCCGGTCTTGAAGTGTTGATCGCCGGCAGATAAGCGAGCGCATCGATGATCCGAATCGTGCTGAAATCCCGGGTGAGCGGTGACGGCGGCCGAGTTCAGCCGAGTACCAGGCTTGTCTGTCGATGACTGGCAATAGCTCCTCTCCGTTCACACTCCGCACGTCAACGCTCATGTTAACCCTCACTTCGTAGCGTCACGGTGCATTGGGGTCGCGCGACGGTGTCATCGAGCGAACCGCCCCAGGCAACGACAAAGGCAGATGTTACGTAGAGGAGCCTGCAGGTCATCTTTCCGTCATCTTCGGTTCGCTAATGTCATCGGCAGATGCGCGTGAGGCGGACCACCACCATCAGTATATCACGGCTTGCGACGCCGGCCGTGATAGTCGCCTTTCTTGTTTGTTCGACATCGTGTCAGCAGTACGTTCGCCAGCCGCTGACGACCGAGGCGGTGAACGAGCGCCTCAGGCCGCCGGAAGATGGACAGTTACAGGTTGCTGTATCTCAGTTCCATCATCCCATGCTCTTAACAGTCGAGTTGCATCCGGATGAGGGTTTGACGCCGGATGAGGCCGCGGTGGTTGCCGTCCTGGTGAATCCATCTCTCAAAGCAATTCGCGAACAACGGAACCTCGCGGCTGCGTCATTGTTGCAGGCAGGTTTGTTGCCTAATCCGGTGCTGTCCTACTCGTCTGATTTTGTAACGGGTGGGGCCACACAAGGCGCATTCAATGCCTATGGGGCAACCGTCAGTTGGGATTTTGAACAGCTCATTTCTCACGACGCGCGGGAACAGGCAGCTCGCCTTTCAGCGCATTCGGTTGATCTTTCAGTTGCCTGGGAGGAATGGCAAATCGCTGAGGCAGCCAAGCAGGCGGTGCTCGATTTGGTCTCGCTGCAGGGGCAGCAGGACACGCTGGTGGATATCGATGAGCGTCTGCGCCGAATCTCGGCGCGGTAAAAAAGGCGGCATCGGCAGGACTGGCAACGGCGGTGGATCTGGCGGCGGCGGAAGCTGCCGCGCGCGATTCGCATGCGGCGGTGCTGCAAGGCAAGCGTGACATGGATCATCAATGGAGCCAGCTGACGCGCAGCCTGGGCCTGCCATCGGATGACCGACCGAAACTGCGTAAGGGGCTGGTACTCCCATCCACCTTTGACGCGGGCGATGAGTCATCACTCCAAACAAATCTGGAGCAGTGCCGGATCGATTTGATGGCATTGCGCCTGGGATACGAAAGCCACGAACAGACACTGCGGGCCGCGATTCTCGACCAGTTTCCCAAGGTCAATCTCGGTCTGAACGGAGCGAGCGACAATTCCAATGTACAAAGTGTGGGCCTCGTAGCGACAATTGACCTGCCGATTTTCGATCGCAATCAGGGGGTCATCGCCACCGAGCGGGCAACACGGCAGAAGCTGTTTGACGAGTATGTGAGCCGGGTGTTCGACGCACGGGCTGACATCGCAACAGCCCTGGGCGATCTAAAAGCTATCACCGCTCAGATCGCGGACGCCAAGTCGGCTATTCCCAATCTGCAATCGTTGGTAAGTGGTTACAAGACGGCGCTCGACGCGGGCAACGCAGATGTGCTGAGCTATTACGCGGCATCGAACAACCTGGCACAAAAGCGGCTAACCGTGTTTCGATTGCAACAGCAGCTGGCGGATAATCGGATCGCGCTGGAGATCGCCGCTGGCCGATACTTTCCCGACCCGCCGACGACGCAGCTTTCAGGCGGCATGGAGGTTGGCCAGTGAGATTCAAGACAGCATATTTGACAGGGGCTCTCGCGGCGTTCGCCATCGGTGTCGCGGTCTGGGCGTGCGTTCACACCGCCCGAGCCGGTGAAGAGGACGCGGACAAGTCCGACGACAGTAAGCCCGCAGTTCCAGTGACGACGGTTCCAATCCGAAGCGGGCAGGTATCGCAGACCATTACCGTTTACGGCAATGTCACCGCCGATCCGGCTGCGATTACGATTCTTTCGTCGGGCGTGGAGTGCCGGGTCAAACATCTGCGCGTTTCTGGCGGGGAAAGCGTCGATCCCGGCACGCCCGTCATTGAAGTTGAACCCAGCCCCGATGCAAGGCTGCAAATGACGGAGGCGAGAAACGCCCTGCAGAGCGCAAAAAAGAGGCCGCCAGCATGCATCAACGGCTCGAATTGAAACTGATCATGACCACCGATGCCCGCGCCGCCGATGATGCGGTTCAAATGGCACAGGCAAAGTTCGACGACCTCGAACGGCGCGGCGCGGGTGAAGAGGACAAGATTATCACGGCGGGCGTGGCCGCTGTGGCGAAGGTGGACGTGCAGCAAGGCCAATTGGTCGCCGCCGGTGCGCCGCTGATTGAGCTGATTCCTCGTGGGCAGATAACAGTTCGGCTTGGAGTCGATCCATCCGATGTGCCCAAGCTGCGTGCCGGCCAATCGATGCAGGTATTTCCCACAACGGCGGATGAAGACGAAGCCATCGACGGCACGATTCGGCTTGTGACGCGCCGCGTCAATCCCGATAGCCGGCTCGTGGATGTGTTCGCCACTCCCGCGGAAAAAGGCGGATTACTCCTGGATCAATTTGTCAGCGCCAAGCTGGTCCTCAAGACGGTTTCGGGTCTTGTCGTGCCGCGCGAGGCGTTGTTGCCGGATGATGATGGATTTTCCGTTTTCACCGTCGTCGACAAGCACGCCGTCAAACACGCCGTGAAAGTTGCGGTGCAAAATGACACGCAAGCTGTCATCATCGGCGATGGACTCCATGAAGCAGACGCGGTGGTGGTCAGCGGCAATCTGGAGCTGGACGACAAGGCCGCCGTTGCTGTCGCTCCGGCAACCACTGCCCCTGCCGACGCAGGGGACGAGAAGTGAGCATCACTTCCTCCGCGGGCCGACATGCGCGATCGCTGTTGTTCCTTCTGCTGGCGCTCGTCGCCGGCGGTGCTTTCGCGGCGTTGTCGCTGCCGGTGTCGCTGTTTCCGCACATCGATTTCCCGCGCATTCGCATCGATCTAGAAGCCGGCGATCGGCCCGCCGAGCGAATGGAATCGCAGGTCACGCGCCCGCTCGAAGAATCGCTGCGCAGCATCCCCGGCGTTCGTACCGTGCGATCGACAACCAGCCGCGGCTCGGCCGAAGTAGAACTGACTTTCGACTGGGGCCAGGACATGACCACCGCGTATCTCCAGACGCAGGCGCAGGCGGCGCGGCTTCTTCCATCACTGCCCAGCGGCAGCAGCTTTGAAGTCCGGCGGATGGATCCCACCGTCTTCCCGGTCATCGCGTACAGCGTGACGTCAACCAAACGCACGCCTGCGGAACTGCACGATCTTTGCCAGTATCAACTGCGCCCGTTTCTTTCGACCGTCCCCGGCGTCGCGCGCGTTGGGGTGGATGGCGGGTCAGTGCGGGAATACCGCGTCACTGTCGATCCAGCAAAGCTCGCTTCCCACAACCTCGCGTTGAGCGACGTCACAACAGCACTGTCGGGCGCTAATGTTCTCACCGCCGTAGGACGGCTGGAAGATCACTTCAAACTCTACCTTGTTGTCGCGGAGGCACAGTTCAAGAATCTGGATGAAATCGGCCAGACAGTCGTGCATGCCGGCCCAGGTGGTGTCACGCTGCTGGAACAGGTGGCGACCGTCGATCGGGCCGTGTCGCCGCAGTACATTCACTCCACGGCCGACGGCCACGACTGCGTATTGGTCAACGTCTTTCAACAGCCCGGCGGAAACACGGTCGAAATCGCCGCCGGTATAAGATCCGCGCTCGCCGCAGCGAAGGGTGGAATGCTGGCAAACGTCTCGGTCACTTGCTGGTATGACCAGAGCGATTTGATCACGTCCAGCGCTCGCGGCGTTCGGGATGCGGTGCTCATCGGTGTCGGGCTGGCGGCGCTGGTGCTGCTGTTGTTCCTGCGCGACTGGCGCATGACGCTGATCGCAACTGCCTCGGTGCCGGTGGTGCTGGCGATTACGGCGCTGGTGCTCTATGCACTGGGTCAGAGCTTTAACATCATGACACTCGGCGGTATGGCCGCGGCCGTCGGGCTGATTATCGACGATGCGATCGTGATGTCTGAGCACATCGTGCGCCGCCGTTCAACCGGAATCTCCGCACTGGCAGCCGCCGATGAATTCACCCGGCCGCTCACCGGGTCATCGCTGTCGACAATCATCATTCATATCCCGCCCGCTTTTCTTGCAGGAGTCTTTGGCGCGTTTTTCGCGGCCTTATCGCTGTCGATGGCGACGAGCCTGGTCGTTTCGTTCCTCGTGGCGTGGCTTGTGATCCCCGTCGCGGCGAGCGGGCTGCTGGGCGGAGCCAAGCACAAGGAACCGGGTGCGCTCGCCCGGAAAACGGATCGGTCATATTCAATGTTGATGCGCTGGATCCTGCGACGACCGTGGGTAGCCCTGCTGATCGTCTGTCCGCTGGCGGCGCTGGGTTGGTATGAATATCAGCACGTGGAGAGCGGGCTGTTTCCCAGGATTGATGAGGGCGGTTTCGTCATCGACTACCACGGCCCGCCAGGTGCATCGATCAGTGAGATGGATGTACTCCTCGGCCGCGTGGAAAAGATTCTCCAGCACACGCCCGAAGTGCTCACGTACAGCCGCCGAACCGGATTCAGCCTGGGCGGTGATATCAGCGAGAGCAACAGCGGCGATTTTTTTGTGCGGTTAAAACCGCTGCCCCGTGAGCCGTTGCAGAGGGTCATGGAACGCGTCCGCCTCCTGGTTGTCCAGCAAGTGCCGGGTCTGGACATTGACCCCGCGCAACTCATCGAGGACCTGCTCGGCGATTTGACCGGCAAACCGGAGCCGGTGGTCGTCGATCTGTTTTCCGATGATGAATCGCAACTCGCCGAGCTGTCTGACAAAGTCACCACTGCACTGGAGAAAGTGGCCGGCCTGTCCTCCATCGAGAGCGGCGTCATCCCCGCCGGCGATGCAATCGATGTGCATATCGACCGCGTGAAAGCAGCTCTTGAGGGCGTCGATCCCGACGCGCTGAGCAAATCGCTCAACGATGTCCTCAGCGGTACCGTGACGACGCAACTTCAGGAGGGTGAAAAGCTGGTGGATGTTCGCCTGTGGACGCCGCAATCCATTCGCAGGACAACCGAGGACCTGGCTCGCCTCACCCTGCGGGCGCCCGACGGTCATCTCTATCCGGTGGGAAGACTGGCGACATTCAGCATCCTCGCCGGTCAACCGGAAATCACCCGGCAGGATCTGAAGCGCGTCGTGTACGTCACCGCTCGCAGCAGTCGCGATCTGGGATCGACGATTCGGGACGTGAAGACCGCGCTCGACCAGCCGGGCCTGATGCCAACTGGCGTGCGGTACACGCTGGGCGGGCAGTACGAACAACAGCAGGCCGCGTTTCACGGTGTGGTGAAGGTGATCGCCGCCGCCGCTTCGCTGGTATTTCTGTTGCTTTTGTTTCTTTATGAACGGGTGCGTTTCGCCATCTGCATCATGCTGCTCTCAGGCCTCGCGGTCGCGTCGGTATTCTTTGGCCTTCGGATCACTGGCACCGAGCTCAACATCAGTTCCATGATGGGAACCGTCATGATCGTTGGAAACATCACCGAGGTTGCGATTTTCTATTGCTCGGAACTCACCGAAAGCTCGGGGGGTCGAGGCAAAATTGATCGACTGATCGAGGCTGGCAGCGGTCGGCTGCGCGCCATTGCGATGACGACAGCGGCTGCGATTCTGGCGCTGCTGCCGCTGGCGATGGATTGGGGTCACTCGGCGGGCATGCTTCAGCCGCTGGCGATCGCCATCGTCACCGGGCTGGTTGTGCAGTTGCCGCTCGTACTGATGGTTCTTCCGGCTTTGTTATTACTTGTCAAATCGGTTCCCGAATCTCATCCCTCAAAAGGAGAATCTTAATGCGCTCTCTCATTGGTTTGTCGCTGGCGTTGGCTGGCGGCGCGGTACTGTCTGTCTCGATCGCTCGTGCGGACGACGCGCCCGTGGCCGGGTCTTTGGCCGTGCAGAAGACCGTCAAAATCGGCGGCGAAGGTCGTTGGGATTACGTCTCGGTCGACCCCGCGGCTCATCGTCTGTATGTGACGCGTTCCACCCATACCCAGGTGCTTGATCTCGAAACCGACAAGGTCATTCTGGATGTCCCCGGACAGCAGCGTGCGCACGGCGCGGTGGCCGTGCCTGCCGTAGGCCGTGGTTTTATTACCGACGGCAAGGCGGGCACGATTGTCATCTTCGATCTCAAGACCGGCGAAGTACTCGGTAGTGCCGCCGCCGCGGAAGATGCCGACGGCGAAATCTACGACGCCGGCTCGAATAAAATTCTCGCCACCTGCGGCGACGCCGGGGTGATGGTTGCGATCGACCCGGCGGTGGATCCCAAGGCGGCCAAGGCAGAATCCGTTGATCTGGGCGGTAAACCCGAATTCCTCGCCGCCGATGGAGACGGCAAGGCGTATGTGTGCATCAACGACAAATCCCAGCTCGCCGTCGTCGATTTGAAGACCATGAAAGCCACCGCGCACTATCCGATCGGCAGCGGAACCGGCCCGACCGGTCTGGCGATCGACGCGAAAAACGGCCGACTTTTTGTTGGTTGTCGAAATCAAAAGCTGATCGTGTTGAACACCGCCGATGGCAAAGTGCTTGCCGAGCTTCCCATCGGTAAAGGCAACGACGCCTGCGCTTTTGACCCAGGCTCGGGCACTGCCTTTGCAAGTTGCGGCGATGGATCATTAACGGTCGTCAAGGAAACGGTCCCGGGCACCTTCGCTGTCATTCAAACCGTGAAGACGCCAAAGGGCGCGCGGACCATGGCCGTCGATCCGACCACGCACCTGCTGTACCTGCCAACCGCCGAGTTCAACCCAGCACAGCCGGGCGAGCGCCGCCCCATGCCAAAGCCGGACTCGTTTCAGATTGTCGTCGTTGGCGCGGCGGCAAAATAATCGAACCTGGTCATGTTCACGTCATCCTTGAAAGCTAGATTGACCGGTTACGGTGGCGAAATGTTCGTCGCCGAAGATAAAAATGGAGTGATTTTATGGTGGATCGAAAACTACTGCTTGGCCTTGCGATCGCCGGGCTGATTGTGCCCGTGTCGCTTGTCAAATGTCTGTCGGCTGCCTCCGCCCGTGTGGAAGTAGCGGCCACATGCCACGAGAAGAAGAAGATGGATAAGGACGAGGAAAAGGAGGGTAAAGAGGACAAGGAAGACGACGAGCACGAAGGCCATCAATGGAGCAAGGCCACGGAGGAAAAAGAAATCGAAGAGACCGTGCCCATGGCCATGGTGCCGTCAGCCGTCCTGGATGCCGTGAAAAAAGAAGTGCCTGACGGCACGATCACCGAGGCCGAACTCGAAGCCAAAAAGCACCACATCATGTACAGCTTTGATGTCACCGCGGGCGAAATCAAATATGATGTGAAGATCACCGTCGCTGGCAAATTCCATAGCAAGGAAGTCGACGATGACGCTGACGAAAATGATGAAAAACCCGCGGCAGCTGCAAAGCCCTGATCGAGGCGGCAAGCAATGGCCGCGAGCCGCACGGTACAAATATCGCTGAGGCTCGCGGCTGTTTTGCTATACGATCCATGCGGCTCCTGCTTGTTGAAGATTCAGAACGATTGCAGCGTTCGCTGGGCACGGGCCTGCGGTGCGCGGGATATGCCGTCGATATCGCTGGCGCAGGCCCCGACGGTTTATGGCGGGCGACGAGCACCAATTACGACGTCATCATTCTCGACATCATGCTTCCGGGAATGGATGGCCTGTCGGTCCTTCGCCAACTCCGCTCCGAAGGGAATCAAACGCACGTGCTGCTGCTCACCGCAAAGGGCACGGTTGAAGATCGAGTCGCCGGCCTTCGCACCGGGGCAGATGACTATCTCATCAAGCCGTTCGCCTTCGACGAGTTGCTCGCTCGCGTCGAGGCGCTGGGGCGACGCCTGATCGGTCAGAAGGATCCTGTCCTGCGCGTGGCAGATCTGGAGATAGATACGCTGGGCCGAACGGTTCGCCGGGCGGGCGTGGCAATCTCATTACTTCCCAGAGAGTTTGCACTGCTCAGCTACCTTGCCGCTCGTTGCGACCAAGTCGTCAGCAGAACCGATATTGAAATTCACATCTACGACGATCGAGTCGAGCCGATGAGCAATGTGGTAGATTCAGCCATCTGCGCCTGCGCCGCAAAATAGACCGGCCTGATGAACCGTCCCTGATCGTTACACGCCGGCGGGTCGGTTATGTGTTGAACACCAATAATGGGGATCGCAAGGCGCTTTGACATGCGATCGATTCGCGCAACTGATCCTGTGGCTCGGCGCGGGGATTTTGACGCTGCTGGTCGCGAGCGGCATCGGGCTCTACGGATACGTGGACGAAGCGCTCGAGCGCAGCCTCGATGCGGCCATATCCGCCAAAGCAGATGCCATCGCCGGGGATGTTCAGATCGAAGGCGATGGCCAGCCGCATCTGGAATCTCCCGATTCGATCCTGCTCACCTCCGCCCGACACGAAGGGCCATTTTATTTTCAGATTTGGCGCGGCGATGGAAGCACCATCGCACGCAGTGCGCCCAACGAGAAGACCGACACGCCCCTTCCTCGACCGCTCGATCCACATCGACGATTCATCAACGCAAAGCTTCCCGATGGAACACCTGTCAGAGTCGGTCAATATCGATTCATCGCCCAGCCCGAGGAGGATGAACAACACGACCATCACAGCGCCCGGCCTGTATCGACCGAAGAGTTGAGCATGGTCGTCGTTCACGATCGACGAGCGATCGACGGTCCGCTGGAGGCGTTGCTCACCGGACTTCTTCTCACCTGTGCGCTGGTGACCATCGGCACGGCGATCATCGTGACAATCGCCGTACGCCGCGGTCTGCGCCCGTTGGCAGAAGTCTCGGCGTTGGCCGATCGCATCGGCCCCGACTCGCTGGACGTGCGCTTTCCCGGCAAAGACACGCTCCCCCCGGAGTTATTGCCCATCAGCCGAACACTCAATGAATTGCTCGACCGCGTCGGCGCGGCCTTCGACAGAGAACGCCGGTTCTCCGCCGCAGTCGCCCATGAACTGCGTACCCCGCTCGCCGAATTGCGCGCCGCCTGCGATGTCGCCCTCCGCTGGCCTGATGATGCTCAGGGGCTTGCAACGGCACTTTCCGAAAACCGCGACGTTGCCGTCGAGATGTCCGTCATCGTCCAGACGCTTCTCTCGCTCGCCAGGCAGCAGGCCGGCACGGGTCCGACGCCGCAGAAACAGTCCATCTGTCTGACGGAAGCGATCTCCGAGGCGTATCCAGATTTGGAAACGGCCGCCATGAAGCATGGTCTCGCACTCACGTTCGAACTGGATCAACAGGTAACTGTCGAAGCAGATATGACCCTTCTCAAAGCGGCACTGCGAAATCTGCTGGAGAATGCCGTCGATTACGCACCTGCAGGCAGCAACATTTTGATTCGCACGCAACGTGATGCCTCGGGAAGTTCGTCGCTGCAAATCACCAACCCGTGCGATGGTTTGACCTGCGACCATGTCGCCCAGATGTTTGAGCCATTTTGGCGAGCCGATCCGAGCCGTTCCCGCGCGGGTCATACGGGTCTTGGGCTGACGCTGGTCAAAGCGTATTGCGAAGCAATGGGCATTACGGCCCGCGCCAGCAGGATCGGTGAGGATCGGCTAACACTGATGTTGGAGTTTCCTCAGAAAAATAAACCGCGGGGGTGAACAGATCCGAGGAAAGGGGAACTTGAATGGTCAAGAAGCTGGCCTGACCGGGTGTCCCTCTTCGCATTTCCTCCCCTCCCTCAGTTTTCCACGCCTTGACGATAGACAGGAATCTGTAGAGAGATCTTTTCGCTTAACGGAATCTGGAGGCGTACTACGCGGCTCACCGCCAGCTCAGAAGTTGCATCCGAACGCAATGCGTCGAACGAGCCGTTCAGCAAGACGTGGATCGCATTGCATTCGGGGCCGGTGTGTCTCAACGTTACAGGGCTCAATGGATCGTGGAGCCAGTACTCGAATACAAGTTGGACGCCGTCGCAGAATCAATCGTGGGAACCCCGGACGAACTATCGGTAAAGAGATCTTTGGATGATACCTCGAAGGGATTTAAAATCTCATGCTGCGGTGTAAACGGGCTGGATAGCGGGACCTCGCCGCGCACAATTTGCCCAGGTGTTAGTTCAACAAATGAGGCGCGAAACTTGCACTCAACGATTTGTCCGCGACTGGGCGGCATGGCAAAATCACCCCATAGAAGAACCAGCGTTTGGTCGGGGAGTACGAAGTCGACCGGTTGATCGACGAGCGGGTATCCATCGAAGCACCATTTCCGTGCTATCCAAACCGGAATAGTGCCTGCATTTTGCAACGACCATGAGATTTGTCGGTGGGGGCCAGCGCCGTCGATCACGAATGTAATTCTGACCGGCGACCTGACCGCGCAGTTATACTGTACGAGCGAGTTTGGGCCGCATCCTAGCACGCACAAAGCAATAGCACAAAGAGCAACGGCATAAGACGACATCATCATTCACCTGGATTTGGTAACACCATTTACAGTGGCACCAGCTGGGAGCTTCTCCTGCCTCAATTGCCTCAATATGGAATAATTATATGATTCCCGAGGCGTTAAGCCCATTTCTGCCATTACGCGATTTTCGGTGAACTTAGCCCGAGGAGGCGATTTAAAAAGAATTGGACCTGTCACACCTGTCCCGTTAGAAGTTCCTAAAGGGGGTGGCTGCATTTTAAGAAGCCGGCTATGAATAATCCGGGCTAGAGCGGTTTGCGTCAGCCTCTGGCGCGGGGCGGCATGATCGTTTACGCTTCAACAATGGCATATTCGATGGATTTTCGTGAACGCGTCGCCCGTGCTCACGAGGAGTCGGGTTCTTCCGCCGAGGTGGCTGAGACTTTTTGTTGCAGCGAGTCGTGGGTTCGTCGGCTGACTCAGCAACTGCGTAAGACCGGCAGCCTTGCTCCCAAGTCATCAGCCCGGACCGATGACCAGCGTGCGTATGACGACAAAGACGAGGCGGCGATCCGCAAGTTGATCAAGCGGAAACCAGACTCGACGCTCGCGGAGGTGGTGGCGGCGATCGGCAAGCCGGCAAGTCTCACGGCCGCCTGCCGAACGCTTCAGCGGCTGAAGTTGCCGCGAAAAAAAAGTCCACGCATGCCGCGGAGCGGGATCGCCCCGAAGTCGTAGCCAAGCGCACCGCCTGGTTCGGCCGGTTCGCCGGCACGCGAATCATCGATTTGGTTTTTCTCGACGAATTCGGTGCCAATACCAAGATGCAGCGGACGCACGGTCGCGCGGCACCGGGCGCGCGAGTGGTCGACAGCGTTCCCCCACAGTCATTTTAAAACCATCAGCACCATCGCGGCCTTGTCGACCAAAGGCATCATCGCGTCGACCAGTTTTGATGGTGGCACCACTGCCGCGAAGTTCGTTGAGTTTCTCGGCAACGAATTAATCCCGGTCCTGCGCAAGGGTCAGGTCGTGGTGCTGGACAATCTTGCCGCACATAACGACCGGCGGGTTGACGAATTGATCGAGAAGGCAGGCTGCCGCGTGTTGCGGCTGCCACCGTATTCACCGGATTTCAATCCGATCGAGAACGCAATCTCGAAGGTAAAAAACATTTTGCGGAAGCTGGCCAAGCGGACAGTTCCGGGTTGCTCCAAGGGATCGCCGAGGCGCTGCCAGCGGTGAGCCCGGATCCATCGGCTCGTTCACCAGCGCCGTCCAGTTGCGCGGCCGATCGGTCGGCCAATCGTCGAGCAGCTTCTTTGACAGCTCCTTGTTGCAACCGAGGCTGGACCATTGCCAATCCTGTGCTCGCTCCACCATCTTCGCCCGTAATGGATTGGCTTCCACATAACGCAGCAGTGTCAGCAAATGCCCATCTTCCTGGACAACGAAGCTCTTGTAGCGACCCTGATAGAGATGGCCGCTGGTCCGCCGATAATGAGCACGGTACCGCTTCGCGTGCGTATTGGTCAGCCAGGAGAAGTACCTCGCCAGGTCCTGATCCCGACGCGGCCGCACCACCATGTGCCAGTGGTTGGACATCAGGCAGAAGCCGAAGACTTCGATCTCGGCCTCTTCCTTGGCGTCGACCATCAGATCGCAAAACGCCAGGAAGTCTCCCGGCTTGCGGAAGATCTCCAGCCGGCCGTTGCCGCGATTGAGAACGTGGTAGACAAGACCGCCGACAGCTGCGCGGGACGTGCGGGGCATGGTTGCATGATTTATCCAGCGGATGAGCATCGTCAAGAAAGATGGATGTCACCTTAACAGCCTTCCTGGTCGGTGAATGTCGCTTTCTCGCCGAGGCGGTTGTAGTTCGCGAACGTCGTGTCCACCGGGTAGGCCCGGAGGGCCGCCCACTGGTCGGCCGTCAGGCTGGCCCACTGATCGGCAGTCAACGTGGCCCACGAAAGATCGGTGTTCGGATAAATCGTCGCTGCGAGCAGGTCGTTGCGGGCGACGCCGGAATCGGCGAGCGTTGTGCCGTAGAGCCACGTCGTGGTTTGATCGCCGGTAGTGGAGTTCACCGCCGTCATGGTCGAAACAAGGTTGTCGAGCGTCCAAGTGAAATTGGTCGTGCGGGCCAGGCCGCCGACATCTTCGATCGTTTGAATGATCCGGCTGGCGTTGTCGAAGCCCGTTTGATTGATGATCCCCTTGGCGTCCGTGGTCTGATACATGCGACCTGCATCATCGAAGGCGCGGGCCATCACCAACACCGTACTGGAAGACGAAGGCGCCGTGCTGGGGCGCGTGAGGCTGACGATCGCGCCGTAGTTGGCCGATGCGATGTTGCGGTCAATCCCGTCGAACCAGCTCGCGACGTACGTGATGCGCGCCTTCGGATTGCTCCCATAGGAGAGCGTGCCGGTGCTGCCGAACCCGCTTGTTGGCACGTCGTTGAGCCGAGAGGCGACGGCACCGACGATCATGTTGCCGGCTTCATCGTGAGTGTATTCCGTCTGCTCGACGATGATGTCGTTCGCGACCGTGCCCGCCTGGGCGTAGCTGGTCCCGCTCGTGTTGTAGCCGCGGTAGGCTCCGGTGATCCAGTTCACGCTTTGCTCGCACAAGGTTTGTTTTTCCGCGAACGCAGTCGGCTGAAAAGACCGCATTCTCTTAATGATATTACTAGCATGACTGCAAGAGGCGCCGCAAGGTAACCCTCTAATTCGACGTCAAAGGCTGTGTGTGGCCAGCCTCGAACACAAACGAATTGTCCCTGCCATCCTCTATAAACGATTGTGTAGAATCCCGTCACACGCATCCAAATAACGATGCAGAGAGCAACTGCCGACGTCATCGCCAGGGTAGCACAAACCTGCTTTTTGCTTATACCTAGCATGATTAGTTGTTGGGCACGTATTTCGGGTCGCTCGGGCCAATGGACTTGGTTGCTGGGAAGCTGTTAAGGTGACATCCACCGTTTTTATTTGCCTTTTTCCGGCATCTTCGGCCTGCCTCTCGGATTCAGAGTGTACTGCAGCCCCATCCGGCCCGCCATTTTCAGGGTCCAGGGATCGCTTCCCAGCGGCCGGCCACGCTCGAAGCTAAGTGCCACCCGTTTCACGGCGGCCGGATCCATCGGCTCGTTCACCAGCGCCGTCCAGTTGCGCGGCCGATCGGTCGGCCAATCGTCGAGCAGCTTCTTTGACAGCTCCTTGTTGCAACCGAGGCTGGACCATTGCCAATCCTGTGCTCGCTCCACCATCTTCGCCCGTAATGGATTGGCTTCCACATAACGCAGCAGTGTCAGCAAATGCCCATCTTCCTGGACAACGAAGCTCTTGTAGCGACCCTGATAGAGATGGCCGCTGGTCCGCCGATAATGAGCACGGTACCGCTTCGCGTGCGTATTGGTCAGCCAGGAGAAGTACCTCGCCAGGTCCTGATCCCGACGCGGCCGCACCACCATGTGCCAGTGGTTGGACATCAGGCAGAAGCCGAAGACTTCGATCTCGGCCCGTTCCTTGGCGTCGACCATCAGATCGCAAAACGCCAGGAAGTCTCCCGGCTTGCGGAAGATCTCCAGCCGGCCGTTGCCGCGATTGAGAACGTGGTAGACAAGACCGCCGACAGCTGCGCGGGACGTGCGGGGCATAGTTGATCATAACTCCGGCAAAAAGTCTGTCAATCAAAGATGGATGTCACCTTAACAGCTTCTGTGTGATGGTGAGCCGTTGCAAGTTTCGTCCGGTTAGAAGTTTTCGCGGCGCATCGGATAGCGCAGGACACTTAACAGCTTCTGTGTGATGGTGAGCCGTTGCAAGTTTCGTCCGGTTAGAAGTTTTCGCGGCGCATCGGATAGCGCAGGACACTGCGTGGTTTTGGAAATCGGTTCGCCTGCGGCGACACGGCGGGCATGCCCACCGGCTAAACGGGGAGGAAAATCCGCTGAAAGCACGGTCGGGCTCGGAAAATAATGTGCCATTTCGTGCCATTTCGTGCCACTTCGTGCCATTTTGCGGGGGAAGCTGGGGTCTGGACGTTCTGATTGCAAATTCGGGCGGCAGTAAACGTCGCATCGCAGACGGGGGATTTCGTAGTTTCAACGCCATGAATCGGGGCCGGTGGAGAGGAGAGGGAACCCAGGAGTCAGGAGTTCGAGACATCGGCTGCGGCCCAGGCGCAGAGCAGTTCCGACGGAGGATCCGTCGGCTTTTGGCCACACGCAATCAAGTTGGATTGCCGTCTGCGAAATCTGTTAGAAACGGGTTGAATGGATAACTCATTATGGACAGCGGAGAGCGCCGTCGAGGATTCTCGCGGAAGTCGAGGAATGGTCCGCACGGCGGCTCGACGCTTTCGGCCATTCGAGGCGTACCTTAGGAGCCGCCGAGCGGACCCTACGCCTTTGGAACAGACGAAATCGTTGGCAGAGGAGAAGCCGGAGGCCAATCAATGTCGCACGGGGGCGAGCGAAAAGGATACCGTGACGCAATCACAACAGATCGGCGGGGACAGCCGCGGGTTCAGCACCAACTCGCACTCTGATTGACGATGCGCGAGACCATGGCCGAGCGCGTTGGAATCAATGAGCGGATGGCCACAAAAAACACAAAAACACAAAAAGGGAAAGAGAGAGACGAGCAAGAGCAGAAAGTGAATCGGAAGCTGCTCTCGTGCGCGGCATCTCTTTTTTGTACGGCTATGACTTGATTTTTTTCGTGCCGACAAAATTTCTGCCGGATGCCGACGAAACGAAAGGCAAAGAATTGGGAGCTCGAACCGCGGATTTCGCGGATGGCCGCGGATCAGAGAGGAGAAAGGATGGGAACATGCGTGGCGCATCGCATGGTTCTTCACCATGCTGTCGGCGACGCCGCTGCTGGTGTGACTGCTTTATCAAACAGAAGAAAGGGAACCGCAGATGAACGCAAATGAACGCAGATTGAACGAAATCACTGAGAAGATGATCGGTTACGCATAGGATGTTGCCAATGGGCTGGGAAGTGGGTTCCTGCCTTCACATTTGCCTCTTGATCAACTTCGGGAAACCGCAAGTGGACGTTAAACGCAATCGTACGAAGTCTCTGATCAATCTGCGTTCATCGGCGTTTATCAGCGGTTCAATCTCTTTCCCTGCGTCCATCCGCGGTCAGATTCATTTTCTTTGGGTTGCGGGCGCAGCCAGCGCCGCGTCGTTTGCGTTGTTTCGTGGCAATCACTCTTTTGGGCTGTCGCGGCTGGAGGGCGGCGAGGGAGTTGCATCGCAAACAGCAATCGCGCGGGGAAACCCCGTTTTCAGCGAACGGCGCGCAACTGTTCGCGCGGTGTCGCGCCAGGCTGGAGAGCATCCCGCGGCAGGGCAAGGAGTTGGACGCGGGATGCGACATGCGGCGCTGCAAAATCTGTCGCGCGATGTCGCATGGGCGAGGGACGAGTGGGGAGAGGCACGCGCCGCGGCGGGTAAACTGCGGCACGAAGGGGAGGAAGGGGACTAATTTACGCCGAAGTATGTTCGTCATGTTTGCATTAAGTCCGCGAAGCGGCAAATTCAGCGTGCGAGGGACATGCGACGCGCTAAAATGTGTGGAATTCTGTCGGGTGCGGACCGAGATTCGCGCAGCGCGGCGCACTGCGCCGCGCTGGACCGCGCCGGCAGGGGGACGAAAGGCGGAGGCAAGTGATTGTAAATACTTCAGTTGCATTGCGAGATGCGGCCGGCGGGTCGAAGGGAAGGATTTAAAAAAAAGTGCCTAAAACATATCAAGCTGTCGACTGGGAGGAGGAGTCGGAAGCGAGGAGCGGGGAGTCAGGACAGGGCAATTGCATGTGACTTCCGGAAAGACGATTTCCCATTGTGGTGCAGGCTTCCAGCCTGCTTCCCAAGCAGCAGGCTGGAAGCCTGCACCACAAACTGTCACATGCAATTGCCCTGGGAGTCAGGAGCGGAGCATCGAGAGCGCCTCCGCGAGCAGATGATTTCCGACGGAGAATCCGCCCGCTTTGGGAGACTCGCAATCAAGGTGGAATCGCACTCGCGGAATCTGATGGAGCGAGGGTCGTGTTTACGTAAAGAAACGTCAAAAATGTAAAGCCCGATGGCGGTTTTCAGGGCGTGGCGGGGGATTGCGACACGAGTTTGTCGCGGGACGCGTTTATGTTGTAAAGCGACTGCGTTGATCGGGATGTCAAACCGGCGTCAGAAGATATAACACGTACAGAGAAGCGAGACGCAGAGACACAGAGGGAGCAATGAATAGCTCGACGATGTTGGCGGTCTGGACGGGCTTGTTATTCGCAGCCGTGCATGTTCGCGCGGCAGATATCCAGTCGCCGGCCGCCGTGGAGGGGGGAGTGAAGGTTTCGTTGTTCGCGGCGGAGCCGGACGTTGTCACGCCGATCGGCGCGACGGTGGATGGGCGCGGCCGGCTGTTCGTGGTTGAATCCAATTCGCACTTCCGCCCCAAGAAATATGACGGGCCGGCGACGGATCGCATTCTGATGCTGGAAGATACCACCGGATCGGGCAAGGCCGACAAGATTACGACATTTTATGAGGGACAGAATTTCCTGATGAACGTCGTGGCCGACAGGGACGGGTCGATTCTGGTCTCTTCACGCAATGAAATCTTCCGGCTCATTCCCGACGATCATGGCGTCGTCGCGAAGAGAATCAGCCTCGCGCAACTCAAGACCAAGTCGGATTATCCGCACAATGGGTTGCACGGGCTGGCACTGGGGAATGACGGAACGATTTACATCGGCATCGGCGAAAATTTCGGCGGCGCGTGGACGCTGGTCGGATCCGACGGATCGACGGTCAGCAACGAAGCCGGCTCCGGCACGATCATGCGAATGGACTCGAAGGGGGCGGGGCTGACTCGCATCGCCCACGGATTCTGGAACCCCTTCGGCCTGGGGCTCGATCCCAATGGCTCGCTCTGGGCGGTCGACAATGATCCGGACGGTCGGCCACCGTGCCGGTTGATCGATGTCGCGCCGGGGGGTGATTACGGCTTCCAATTTCGTTACGGGCGAACGGGGATGCATCCGCTGCAGGCGTGGGACGGGGAGCTTCCCGGGACGCTCGGCATGGTCGCCGGCGTGGGCGAGGCGCCGTGCGCGGTGCAGTGGGGGCGGGGGCGGTTGTTTGTCAGCAGTTGGCGGGATCACGAGGTGCAGAGTTATGTGCTTACGCCGCACGGCGCGTCTTACACCGCGCAGATGAAGCCGATTGTCCATGGCGGCGACAACTTTCGCCCCGTGGGTCTGGCGTTCGCTCCAGACGGCGCGCTGTTCGTCACCGACTGGGCGTCCTCCAGTTATCCGGTTCATGGCAAGGGGCGTGTTTGGAAGCTGACGTTTGATTCTCCCAGCGCGGGCGAAGCATCGCCTTCGGTGACGGAAGCGCGCCAGCGCGCGGCGCGGTTGCGCAAGTCGGATGATGTGTCGGAATTATTGGCCGCCATGGACGACGTCGATCCGGCGACGGCGCAGGCGGCGCAGTTCGGTCTCTCGCGCCTCGCTGCCGCGGAGAAGATCGAGTGGTCGTCGCTCAAATCGGCCCGGCAGCGGATTGGACTCCTTGCCGCGCTGCTGATTCGCGGAACGGATCTCGAATCCGAGATCCCAAAAGCGTTGGGTGACGAGAGCGACATCGTCCGGCAGATGGGAGTCCGCTGCGTCACCGAGCAGGGGATCGCTTCCGCCCGACCCGCGCTGGATCAACTGCTGCAGTCGCAAACGCTCTCGCCGCGGCTGCTGGCGATGACGGTAGCCGCGATCAATCAATTGGACGGCGATCGATCGGCGAAGGTCGATTCAGGGAAGATCAGCGCCGTCCTGCTGTCGCGCATGGATGCTCCCGAGGCGACCGATGCGACGCGCATTTCCGCCTTGCGGATGATGCAGGCGAGCCATCCGAGGATTGCACTCGATGCGCTGGCGAAGTTGCTGCAATCGCCCTCGACTGCGCTGCAAATCGAAGCCGCCCGTTATTTGTCGGCGGACACCGACGCCGGCCGATTCGAGCTGTTGGCGAAGGTCGCGGGAGACACGAAAGCCGACGCGGCGGTGCGTGCCGAGTGCGTGGTCGGTCTCGCGGCCGATCCTGCCCGCAATTGTGCGCTGCTGATTCAGCTCGCAGGCGATGAGTCGCCGGCAGTTCGACAAGAATCGCTTCGCGCATTGCGGCCGATGGGGTCCGCGCTGACCGATGCGCAGCGCCAGCAACTTCAACAGTCCGCCCTGAAAAATTCCGCCGACGCGGATTTAGTTGACCGCGTTCTTGGAACAAAGCCTCCGCAGACGCGTCCCGCGGAATCCGATGAAGCCGGCTGGCGGAAGATCCTTGCTGCAGCGCCGGGCGATTCGGACGCGGGACGAAGGATCTTCTTCAACCCGGCCGGCCCGAGTTGTTACCGCTGCCACATGCTCGAAGGGCGCGGCCGGGCGATCGGCCCGGACCTTACGATGATCGGGCATTCGCAGACGCCGGAGCACGTGCTGGAATCGATTCTCGAGCCGAGCCGGGAAATCGCGCCGCTCTATACGATGTGGACAATCATCACCAAGTCCGGGCAGCATGTGGACGGAATGCTTCTCCGCCGCGACGGGCAGGAGACGGAGGTGTATGTCGATGCGTCGGGACAGGAGACGCGGGTGTCCGAGCCGACGGTGACAGATCGGATCATGCGCAGGGAGTCGCTGATGCCCATCGGGCTGGTGCAGGGGATGACGGATCAGGAATTGCGGGATCTTGTCGCGGTGTTGATGGAGAAGAGGTAGCCGCAGACACCGTGCATCCGCACGCGATTGCTACTTTTCGATGATCCAGATGTTGCGGTAGAAGACGGGGTTTCCGTGGGCCTGGAGCCAGATGGGCGCGGGGTTGGGTCCTTCGGGTTTGCCGGCGCCGGTTTTCCCGGTGATCTCGTATTGATCCTGCACGACGACGCCGTTCTGCTTGACGGTGATGACGGCGTTGTGAGTTTTCTTGCCGGCGTCGTCGAATTTGGGCGCCTGGAAGTCGATGTCGTAGGTCTGCCAACTGAGCGGGGGATAGCACATGTTGACCAGCGGAGCGTGTTGGCGATACATCGAGCCGCAGCCATTGAATTCGGTGGGATGGCCGAAGGTGTCGAGCACCTGCACTTCGTAGCGGTGCTGGATGTAGATGCCGCTGTTGCCGCGATCCTGATCGCGGCCGAGCGGCTTGAAGGGGAGGAGGAATTCGAGATGCAGGGTGAAGTTCTGATAGGGTTTGGCCGTCTCGGCGTCGATCATCAGCAGATGCCGATCGTCCATCTTGCCGTTCTTCCAATGCGATACGTCGGTGCCGTCGAACAGGACGGTTGCGCCTGGCGGCGGCTTGGCGCCTTCTTCGCTGCTCTTGCGTTCCACTTTTTTCAGTTCGAGCGTCTTGCCGTCTTTCGTTTTGACGTGAAAGACGCCGGCAGCGATGGAGCCGGTGTAGTCGGCGCTGTCCCCCGAGAAGCTCGCCTCGCCGGCGGCGGTGCCGGACTTCCCGGGAACCTCAACTCGGCTCTTCCCATCGTATCCTTCGCCCGGAAGTCCGCCGGCGAGAAAGACGGCCTGGAATTCGCCGTTGCCCAGGGCGATCACCTGCGCTCCAAGCTTTTGGGCGCTGGCATCGGCCGGCCCGACATATTCACCCTGGATCGGGAAGTCCGGCCCCGCGGTTTCGACGGTGAGGTAGGCGGGCGCTTTACCTTCGGCCTTGGGCGCGGGCTTCGCGCCGCTCGCGAGGGGCGCCAGCAAAACGATGAAAAGAGCAGACCTTGCCCAAGTGGCCAATTTCATGGAGCCTCCGTTGATGGATCAGGCGACCTGCTAAAAATCGAAAGCCTCGTTTCCTGCAATTGAGAATACACCGGCGGCGATGTACGAAGCAATATTGGAGATGCAACGACGCATGAACGGCGTGTCCGAAAATCCGGGAGCTTCCTTCCTGCTTTCTCCTCGTCCTGAGGAGCGCAACGAGGCAGCTCGAGTGCGAACCGGTCCGCGCCATCCCCGGCAAGCCCCCACCCAGACTCTCCCCCGGAGTACCAGGGGAGGGGGAAAGAGTTGCAGCAACCATCGTCATAGATTCCCGGAAGATCGGGTGCGCGCCGCATGAATGTCCCGGATCACGAAATCTTCCGGATCGTCGGCGACGAGGGCTTCGCTCGTCTGGTTGCGGCTTTTTACCGGCGGGTGCCGGCGGACGATATTCTGGGGCCGATGTACAAGGTCCGTGACCTTGCCGACGCGGAGTGGCGGCTGCGCGAGTTCCTTGTCGGGCGATTCGGGGGACCCGAACGATATATTCAGCGGCGCGGCCATCCGCGGCTGCGGATGCGGCACAATCCGTTTCGGATAGATCAGGTTGCACGCGATCGATGGATGGCACTGATGGAGGCGGCACTGCTCGAGGCCGATCTGCCCGCGCAGGTGCTGCCGGCGCTGCGGGCGTTCTTTCACGACGCGGCAACGTTCATGATCAATTCCGCCTAAAGGAACCCATGCGCCGCTCACCGCCTTGGACTGATTTCTTCAAATATCCCGTGGTCGGCGGGACGATTGCGCTGGCGGTTGGCGTCACGCTTGCGTGGTGGTCGGGGAAGGTGGAAATTCGCGCGCTGTTTGAGACGGTGGATATCCGCCGGGGGCAAGTCTGGCGCTTGCTGACATCCGTCTTGCCGCATGCGAATGTGTTGCATCTGCTGTTCAATGTCTGGTGGATCTGGATCTTTGGAACGCTCGTCGAGGAGACCTTTGGGCACGCCAAAACCTTTGGCATATTCGTGCTGCTCGCGCTCGCATCGAACGGCGCGGAATACGCGTTGCTCGACGGCGGTGTCGGGCTTTCGGGCGTCGGCTACGGACTGTTCGGATTGATCTGGGTGCTGTCGGGCCGGGATCGCCGGTTCGATGGAGTCATCGACCAGAGAACCATCGAGCTGTTCGTCATCTGGTTTTTTGCCTGTATCGCGTTCACGGTCGCAGGCTATCCGATTGCCAATATCGCGCACGGCGTGGGCGCGGTTGCGGGAGCCCTGTTGGGACTGGCAATTTCCGCGGCCCCGGCGCGACGCTTCCTGGCGTCGGCGGGATTGTCCATTCTTGTCATTGGCGTGCTGGTCGGCTCAACCTTCGCACGGCCGTGGATCAACTTCTCAAAGAATGCCGGATATGAGGAAGGCCAACTGGGGTACGACGCGTTGATCGCTGAACGAAACGAGGAGGCGATTCGCTGGTATCGGGATGCCACGCGCATGCAGCCGGGCATCGCGGTCGACTGGTACGATTTAGGAATCGCATACGATCGCATGCAGCGTCACTCTGAAGCCATGACCGCGTTTAAACGGGCCCGCGATTTGGAACCATCGAACGAGGACTACCGGGCCGCTGCGGACGTCGGCGCGGGCGCGGAGAAGTGATGAGGGTTCAGGGTGTCAGGGTTCAGGGTGTCAGGGTTCAGGGTGTCAGGGTTCAGGGTTCAGGGTTCAGGGTTCAGGGTCGCATCGCGTGCCTCGGCATTGGACAGGCGCTTCCAGTCGGAAATGATGTCGAGGCGGATATGGCCGGTGACGATGACTTGCGGCTGCACGATCCAATATTCTTCCTTGGCCCCGCGAAGGGCAAGCCACCGCTCAGCAAGCTGGCGAAATCACCGCGCGTCGGTCGCAGCGGATCGCGTTAGTCTTCAACTCTCTTGTCACGTTCCAATCACCAATCACCAGCCTCAAATCTCCGGCAGTTCGTATCCCTTGCGCCGCTCCCGCGTGCGCCAGTCGTTGGCCTCGGCATCGCCGGGGAATTCCCAGGTTTTGGGATCCCATTTGAGGTTCCGGCCATGCCAATAGGTGAGGTTCATCAGATGACAGACGGTTACGCTCCGCGCACCGATCTCGACATCGCAGATCGGCAGGGCGCGCGACTTGATGCAATCGAGCCAGTTCTCCCGCTGGCCGGGAGACACGAAGAGTTTCTTGTCGCTGTCCGTGAGCGGCTCGGCGAGGATGGACTCGGGGTCGGTGCGGATATCGCTGCGGCTGACGAAGAGCTTCCCTTTTTCGCCGATGAAAAGAATGCCATTGGTTTCCACAACGTGGCGCGGCGTGGTCAGCTTCTGCGGCTGAGTGCCAGGTTCGGTGGTGGCTTTCTTCTTCGACTTGGGCGGCTCGAGTGTGTCGTATTCGTAGACCTTGTTGACGTGGGTGACGACGATTTCATCGCCGACGGGCGAGCCGCGATAGACAACCTGCGCGCACATACTGGGGGTCCTTCAAGGTGGAGACGCGGGTTTCAACGGGGCCCGAGTGGTCCATGTCCAGCGCCCACTGGGTGATGTCAAAGTGGTGTGCGCCCCAGTCGGTGATGAAGCCGCCGGAGTATTCGCGGTAGTCGCGCCAGCCGGGGTTGAAGGGATACGTGTCGGGAAGACCCGGGTGGCAGATGATCTGGTTGTACGGCCGCATCGGCGCCTGTCCGAGCCAGACGTCCCAGTCGAGCCCGGCTTCCGGCTCTTCGCCCGGGAGGTCGCACGGCTTGCTGGTCGGGCCGATGCCGACGTGAACTTCAGAGATCTTTCCGAGCCGGCCGTTGCGGATGTAATCGCACGCCTGGCGGAAGGGGCCTTGGGAGCGCTGCTGGCTGCCGGTCTGGAAGATCCGGTCGTGCTTGCGAACGGCATCCATCAGTGTCTTGGCTTCGTGAATCGTCAGCGTGAGCGGCTTTTCGCAGTAGATGTCCTTGCCGGCTTTGCACGCTTCAATCGCAATCGCGGCATGCCAGTGGTCGGGAACGCCGATCACCACCGCGTCGATGTCCTTGCGATCGAGCAGCTCGCGGAAGTCCTTATACGCATCGCAGGGAGCGGCTTCCTTGCGCTCGAGCAACTCGTATTTTTTGTCGACGATTTCCTTTGCCCGGGCGCGTCGGATCGGCTCGACGTCGCAGACGGCCAGGACCTGGGTATTGCCCAGGCCGCTGAGGGCCTCGAGATGCCCGGTTGCCTGCTTGCCGATGCCGATAAATCCCAGTGTGATCCGCTCGCTGGGAGGGAGGGTTGCCGCTTTGGCGGCGCGCACCGCGCGAGCCGACCCGAGCACCGGTGCGGCCAAGGTCAGCGCGGCGGTGCGTTTGACGAAATCACGACGAGTGAGCGAATCACGGGATACCATTTCGGGAACCTCCATCAGACCGGGTGCGGAGCAATACGGCGATCCAGCTATGAACCTTTAGAGTACTGCCTGCGCTTCAGTACGTTGTCACGCCATTCAACGAATTGCAACTCGGAGGGTTAATAGATGCAGGGTTGCTGAGGAGGCGACGACCCGAACGCAGTGAACCGCAGTGAAGAAGCCCCGGATGTACATCCGCGGCTCCGCTGCCCAAAGGCGCGGCATCGCTTTCACGCGGCTGCTGCGTGGGTAGGCAACTTCCGGGGCAACAGTTGCGATCGATTCTGAATATTGACAGTAAGACGGCCGGTTCCTTATGATCCGGCCAAACCGCCGCCTCCGACGATCAATGGACATGTGTCAAAAGTTTTGCTGTGGTAGGAATTTACTGTTTTTGGGGCAATAGCGGCCCATCCTGCTCCGTTGTGGGTGAACCAGGCCGGGCGTCACATCTCGCCCAGGGAAGAAATGTCGTCCGATTATTGCGGGCTGGCGGATGAGCCAGTCCGCTGAAAGTAAGCTAACTTATGTGGCATCCGGTGCAGGTGATTATCGTGACGGTTTACGTCGCGGTTCTGCTGGCGGTCGCGTTCTATGGATTCCACCGCTACGTTCTGGTGTACCTGTACATCAAGCACCGCGATGACATCTACGAGCCCAAAAGCAAGTACAAGACTCTTCCGCGGATCACCGTGCAGTTGCCGATGTTCAATGAGTACCAGGTTGCCGAGCGGGTGATCCGGCACTGTTGTCAGTTGGACTACCCGCTGGAATTGCTCGAAATTCAGGTGCTCGACGACAGCACCGATCACTCCGCGGACATTGCCAAAGCCGTGTGCGAGGAGTGGGCCGCCAAGGGATATCCGATCAAGTACGTGCGGCGTGAGAACCGCATCGGCTACAAAGCGGGGGCTCTTGCCGAGGGGATGCGGCAGGCGAGCGGCGATTTCATCGCCATCTTCGATGCTGATTTCGTTCCGCCGCGCGACATTCTCAAAAATGTCGTGAACTATTTCACAGACGACAAAATCGGCATGGTGCAAGTGCGCTGGGACCACCTGAACCGCGACGCATCGCTGCTGACCAAAAGCCAGGCAATCTTCCTCGACGGGCATTTCGTCATCGAGCACACCGCCCGCAACCGCTCCGGCAGGTTTATGCACTTCAACGGGACGGCTGGCGTCTGGCGGAAAGCCACCATCGACGACGCCGGTGGCTGGCAGCACGATACGCTCACCGAAGATCTCGACCTCAGCTACCGCGCGCAGCTCAAAGGCTGGCAGTTCGTGTATCTGCCTCAGTTCTGCGCACGGCCGAGCTTCCTCCGGAAATGATCGGATTCAAGCAGCAGGCGCATCGCTGGACGAAGGGCAGCTTCCAGACCGCCATCAAGCTCCTCCCGCGCATCCTGCGGTCCAAGCAATTGTCGTGGGGCATCAAGATGGAAGCGTTTTATCACCTGACCAACACGCTGGTCTATCCGCTGATGGTGATGCTCACGCTGCTCATGTATCCCGTCTTCTTTGGCTACGTCGACAACGTCGAGGCGCCGCTCAAGGGACATACCTGGGGCCATTACCTCTTCAGCGTCGGCTTGTTCATTCTTGCTACTGCCTCTGCCAGCACATTTTTTGTCTTCGGGCAGCGTGAGTTGTTCGGCGACAAAGCCGGGTGGAAAACGATTCTCTACATGCCTTTCCTGATGAGTCTTGGCGTGGGTCTCGGTTTGAACAATGCGAAGGCCGTCTTTGAAGCGATCTGGGGTTCGATCCGCCGCAAGCCCAGCGAATTTGTGCGGACGCCCAAGTACGGAGTGACCGGCAACGACCGCCGAAAACTGCGTGGGGACAGTGTGCTGACCTTCAAGCGGATCTGGCTCCCGCTGCTGGAGATTGCCTTTGGCGTCTACATGGCCAGTTGCATCGTCATCAGCCTGCTCTGGGGCTTCGGCTATGGCACGATCGCCTTCCTGCTGATCTTCGCCGGCGGGTACTTTTACGTGGGCTTCTCGTCGCTCGCCACGCTCTGGAAGATGAATCAGCAGATGGAGCTGGACCAGCCGATCGTCGCGGACGCTGCGGAGTCTTTGTCGGCGTAGAGCTGTTCAGGTTGGACTGCGGCCATTGTGGTGCGGGCTTCCAGCCTGCTCCCCGGAGGCAGGCTGGAAGCCTGCGCCACAAACGCGCGATCAACCTGAAACTACTCTAGATGAACGTTCGCGAATACGCGCAAGTGGGGGAGACTTCGCTGCCGTGGGGGCAGCCGCTAAACAACTTTGGGAGGGGCGCTCGCGAGGTCATTGAGTGCCGCGATGGGATGCCTTTACAGCAAGCAGTACGCACACGCTCGCGCCGGCTCGAATTGCCGCGCGATCCTTGACCGCGAGTGATCCTGCAATACAATCGCCCTTGGCGTTTCGGGGCCATGGTCTAACGGGATGACGGCTGAATCGCATTCAGCAAATCGGGGTTCGATTCCCCGTGGCTCCATTCTTAACAAGACATTCATTATTCTGCCGCGCAGGCAGCGTACGTGGGGGACTGCCACGATTAGCTGGGCTGCAGGTGTTGGCGCGTGCGTTATGATTTTAGTTGGGGGGAACGAAGCGCTTCCAGATGCCGGTCGTGTGTGCGTGGTAGCATGTCAGCTGGCGAAGGTGCCTCTCACCGACCGACTGGGATCGTGCCTTACCCCCCGGGGATTCAATGCTCAAACGAGCCGCTCACTCGCCCACGCTCCCGCGCTAACCTGTCGGGCTAGGTACGACATGCGGCCGGCGCGCCGTTGAGCTTCTCAGGTTTCTGTACCGGCATATCTCGCCGATGAGTCACCCCGATGCATATTGCGGCTACTGCTGCAGCACCTTAAGCGGGTGAAATTCTTTTTTTTAGACCGATTCCGAAAAATCTTGCCGCTAAGGGCACCTCGGTTGCACTCGCACGCGAGCCACCAAAATGGCGACCGTGTGGAACAGATGTATCGGCGCCTGCGACCGAGCGACAACGCGTCACTTGCGTATGGCGTTTTTCACGGAGGCAATATGACACGACTTGAAGACTTACCCAAGGCCAACTCGCCGAAGGGGACACCCGGCTATAACGGCGGCAATCCCGGCGTCGCCGCCCAGGAGCGGCCGACCGAACGACAGGACGATTTGGAGGGCGAACGGTTTTTGCACCGGCCCTCGATCGGCCGATCGCCGCAAGGCCGGCAGTTGCAACGGCAGGGTCAGCAGGTGAACGTCGGGGACGGTGAACGCGCCGTCTCCATCGCGGCGGGCGCGATCATCGGTCTGGCCGGCTTGTCTCGCGGATCCCTGCCGGGCTTGCTTGGGGCGGTGGTGGGCGGCGCGATGGTTTACCGAGGCGTGACCGGGTCATGTCCCATGTACCGCGCAATGGATCTCGACACGACCGAGCCCGGCCAAGGCCAGGCCGAGGGCTTGGAAAGCCTGCACAACGGCATCCACATCGCCACCGCCTTCGGTATCCGCAAATCTCCAGAAGAGCTCTACAGTTTCTGGCGCAACTTTGAAAATCTCCCGCGCATCATGACGCACTTGGAGTCCGTGCGCGTGATCGACGACCGCCGGTCGCACTGGGTCGCGAAAGCGAATAGCCTCGGCGGCAAACGCTTTGAGTGGGACGCGGAGATCACGACCGACGAGCCCAACCGCCGCATCGCCTGGCGGTCTCTCGCCGGCGCTGATGTGCAGAACGCTGGCCAAATCACCTTCTCGCCGGGGCTCAGCGAGGACCGCGGCACGGAAGTGCACGTCCGCATGGACTATGTCCCACCAGCGGGACGCCTGGGTCACCTGATTGCGTCGCTGCTCGGCAGCAACCCCAAGCGTGTCGTGCGCGAAGACCTTCGCAACTTGAAGCGGCTGATGGAGGTCGGCGAGATCTTAACCATCATCAATCAGCCCCATGGCACCTGCACTGGCCAAGGCAAACCGTACACGGAAAACCAATGGCGTCCGCTGTTCACCTGATCGTGAACGGCCGGTCACGGAAGGACAACTATCATGATGAAAGCATTAATCTGGTGCGCCCCTACAAGGTGAAGGTCGAGCGGGTCCCTGACCCAAAGATCCTCAATCGCCGGGACGCTATCGTCAAAATTACCTCGACCTGCATCTGTGGCTCCGATCTGCACCTCGTGGACGGCTTCGTTCCGTTCATGAAGCCTGGCGACGTCCTCGGCCACGAGCCAATGGGCATCGTCGAAGAGGTCGGCCCGGACGTCGACAAGAGCAAGGTGAAGGTCGGTGATCGCGTCGTCGTCCCGTTCCCCATTGCTTGCGGCGAATGCTTCTTCTGCAAGCGGCAATTGTTCAGTTGCTGCGACAACACGAACCCCAAGGCCTACATCGGCGAGGAGATGTTCGGCCAGTCGACCGCCGGCATCTTCGGCTACTCGCACCTGACCGGCGGCTTCTCGGGCGGGCAGGCGGAGTACCTCCGCGTGCCGCTCGCCGACGTCAACTGCCAGGTCATGCCCCAGGAGTTTCACGACCACCAACTCGTGTTCCTCTCTGACATCTTACCGACCGGTTACATGGCGGCGCACCACTGCAACATCCAGCGCGACGATACCGTCGCCGTCTGGGGCTGCGGCCCGGTGGGGCAATTCACGATCCGCAGCGCGATGCTGCTCGGCGCGGCGAAGGTGATCGCGATCGACAACGGCCGGACGGTTCCGGAGCGCCTTCGCATGGCCGCCGACGCTGGCGCGATTGTGGTCGACAACCGGCACGACGACGTCTACGACCGTCTGCTCGACCTGACGTCGGGATTGGGTCCCGACATCGCGATCGACGCCGTTGGCATGGAAGCCCACGGGTCCACGCCGTTTGAGACGGTGTACGACAAACTTAAAACCAACCTGATGATGGAGACTGAACGCCCTGCGGTCATCCGTCAGGTCATCAACTGCTGCCGCAAGGGCGGCACTGTGTCCATTCCCGGGGTGTACGGCGGGATGTCGGACAAGATTCCGATGGGCGCGCTGATGAACAAGGCTTTGACCATCAAGACCGGCCAGACGCACGTCCATCGCTACGTCCCCGAGCTGATGGATCATATCCGCAGCGGCCGGATCGATCCGAGCTTCGTCGTCACGCACCGCATCCCGCTCAGCCAGGCCCCGCAGGGCTACCACATCTTCCGCGAGAAGATGGACGGCTGCGTCAAGGTCGTCCTTGACCCGGCGGCATGACGGAAGGCAATTGAAACACTGAGAAAACGGAGCATGTCATCATGCATTTCATGCAATCTAAATCGTCGTACGAATCCCGCCGTCGCGCCGCTGTCGACCAGCAGGCGGCGCAGTGTCTGGGCTGGACTAGCATCGTTGTCGGTTTGACTGAGCTCCTCTCGCCCAAGCAGTTGGAAAAGAAGATGGGCGTCGGCAACGGCCAAGTTACCGGTATTCTGCGTGTTCTCGGCATTCGGGAGATCATGCACGGGATCGACCTTCTGTCGCACGAGGACCCGGCTCCGGGTCTGTGGTCGCGCGTCTTTGGCGACCTGCTCGACGGCGTGTTGCTCAGCACGGCTGCCACCCGTACGAAGAACCCCGGCGGCCTCGCCACGATTTTCGCAGCGGTCTTGCCGGTCGTCGTGGCCGACATCTTTTTTGCGCCGCGGCTGTCGAAGGATAAAGCCGAAGGGCTGATCAACGCCTGACGGTGTGAATCGCACACACGTTGGCTTACCTCTTCGCGTCCGCCGCCCAACGCGGCAGCGGCACGAGCAAGGGGCCATTTATCGGAGTTGCACCATGCTAAGCGAAATACTGCACGGAAACGGGCCCTTGGCCGGGCGACGCATCGCCGTCCTGGCGGTCGACGGTTTTGAGTTGGTTGAACTGGTCGTTCCCGCCAACGCGATGCGACTGGCCGGAGCGACAGTGGATGTTATCTCGATTCATCCCGGCCATATCCGGGGGATGAACCTGCATGAACCCGCGATGCGCGTGGGCGTCGATCTGACGCTGGATGAAGCCGACCCCAACGACTACGACGGGCTGCTGATCCCCGGCGGGTTTGTCAATCCTGATCTGCTGCGCCAATCCGCCGCCGCCCGCGCCTTTGTCCGGGCGTACGCCCAGACCGGCAAACCGATCGCCAGCCTGTGCCACGGCCCGTGGGTCTTGGCGTCGGCGGGGCTCCTGCACGGCCGGCGTTTGACCTCATGGCCAGGACTGCGCGACGACTTGATTAACGCCGGCGCCACATGGCTGGATGAGCCGCTCATCCACGACGGGAATCTGGTGACCAGTCGCGGACCGCAGGACCTCAAGCCGTTCGTCACCGCCATCATCCGGCTGTTCGCGGGCCAAGATCTCGAGCCGGAATTCCCCTCGTCCCGCGCGACTGAGTCCGCACCTCAACCTCAGGAGCCGCCGCGCCTGGTGGTGGACGTCATGCGATGGATGCCAAAGCCTTCGGTTCGTACGCTCCTCGGCGTAGCCGCCGTGGCGGCGGGCATAGCGCTCTACCGCCGGGGCCACGACACCTCACATTCCGACCGACCCTTCGGCAACGGCGACTCCCGCCGCTCGCGGCTTTTTGGCGGCGTGGCGAGATCCGAAATGGGCAGCGCATGAGGAGCAGGCATGGCCACGTTGGAAGCCACCGCTCCCCGACACCCCTCCGTATCGTCCCGCTCTCTTGCCGCCCGCTGTCGTCGCAAGTTCCTGCGGTTTTTCGCGGGCGGCTTCCGTGACGAGACCTACCTCAACTGGGAGCGGAACTACAAGTACCATGCTCACGAGCAATGGGAAACCGAATTGGGGCGCGACGCGTTCGAGTCCCTCCTGGGCGAGGGCCGATACGGGGAGGCCGCCACTCGCGCTGTCCGCGTCGAGTCGCGCACCAATCTTCTGTTCTCCTTCGAAAAAATGGCTCTTCGCGACGCGGTCAAATCCGCACCCGGTGCTAGGGCGTTTTCCACTGCCTTGTATGACTTTCTCCACGCTGAGGGCGAGCCCGAGCGCAAGTTCAACGATTGGTGCGACGCCGTCGCCAGCCTTCCCCGCCGCCAGACGCGCGTTCTCACCTGGCCGCTGCTCACGGTGTTCGGGTTCATTGCCCAGCCCAAGCGGCACATCTTCCTGAAGCCGAACGTGACGCGAGCCGCCGCCGACGCCTATGGCTTTCCCTTTCGGTATGAATCGCGCCCGAATTACGCGACTTACAACAGCCTGCTTGCCTTCGCCCGAACCATACGCCGCGACGTCCACGACCTCCGCCCCCGCGACATGATTGACCTCCAGTCATTCATGTGGGTGCAGGGTTCCGACGAATATCCCGATTGAGGACGAGGCCGGCGCACGCAAGAGACCGCGATGGCTCAAGCTCGACATGTGTTGCTGGTGAGCAGTTGGTCCGCGGATCTCCGCTATGAGCCAGGGCCAGGCGACCGAGCATGGCGAGCCTGCGCCCGCTATCGACTCGCCGCCCGGCGTGCCAAACTGGCTCCGAAGTCAGCGGAGTCGGAATTCGAGGACGTGTTGCCTCGCCCCGCGAAGAACCGCCGGACGCTGGCGGGGATTTTCGCAGTAGGATGTTGGTCATGAGCAGCGTGACATCGGAACTCGAAGAGACGCTTCAGAAGTTGGACGCCCGCGCGGCTTCGTTGCTCGAGCGCCTTGTCCGCGACGCGATGGCCTTGGTTCGCCAAGGCGGCGTTGCCTCGCGCCCGACCGACAGCAGGGGATGGCCGCCGGGATATTTCGAGCGGACTGCCGGCTCCTTCGCCAATGAACCCTTCGACATCCCCGACGATCCTCCTCCCACTGCCAATCCCGAGTGGTGATGAAATACTTCATCGGCCTCGACATCTACGAAAAGTCCCTGTAGCCGCCCCAAAAATAAGTTATCCAGCCGTTTTTGCCGGCGCAATCGGCGTCACTGAACGATAAAAGCCCCGCTTGCAGACGGGCGGCAGCTTCAGAATCACACGCTCTCGCTGGGAGGCGGAAAAAACGGAGCGGTTCTTTTGACGACGAGTGATGGTGATCCCTATGATTGCACGAACCGACATGGCTCCGCACCTACGCGAGGAGATTTGTGCATGCAAAAGCGAGGGACAGGGGCGTCCGGACGCGAATTGGACGGACTGGTGGAATTATTCCGGCTTCTGTCAGATAAGACACGCCTTAACATTCTGCTGTTGCTGGCGAGCGGCGAACGAAATGTAACGAGCCTCTGCGACGAGCTTGGGCTTCCGCAGCCGACGGTGAGTCATCATCTGGGCCTGCTTCGCATGCGAAATCTCATCAGCAATCGCCGGCATGGCAAGCAGGTCTTCTACGGACTTAATGGGCACGTCAAGCCGGATAGCGGAAATGGGTTGCAGATCGGCGCACAAAGCTTCAATGTCAGGATCGCGGAGCGGGAGTAGCCAATCTCACTGCGGCGGGGATTCGTCGCGCAGGCGATGACCCGTCAGGCGAATGAAGACATCTTCCAGCGTGGGCTTGCCGACGGAAGCCGAGTCAATCAGTCCGGGCGCGGATTCAATGAGTTGCGGAACGAACTCATGCCCGCGCGTCCGCTCCAGGCGAAGGGTTTGATCGACTTCGATCGGCTCAACGCCGAGCTTTTCGCGGAGAATCTCGCGGAGTTCTGCCAGGTGCTGGGTCGTGAGCGTAATCACATCCCCGCCGATCTGTTCTTTCAGAGCCGCGGGGGTATCGCACGCCAGCATCCGGCCGCTGGCCATGACGGCCAGGCGGGCGCATTTGTCGGCTTCTTCCATTAAATGCGTGGTGACCAGGATGGTGACGCCCTGGTCGCGGTTGATCTGCCGCAGATGCTGCCACAGGTCGATGCGGGCGGCGGGGTCGAGGCCGGTGCTTGGCTCGTCGAGCAGCAGAACGCGCGGCCGGTGCAGCAGTCCCTTGGCGACTTCGACGCGCCGCCGCATGCCGCCACTGAAACGTTCGACGCGCTCCGCCGCGCGATCGCCCAGGCCGACGGCTTCGAGGGCGCGGTCGATCCGCCCGCGCAGGTCCGCGCCGCGCAGTCCGTAGAGATGGCCCTGATGCAACAGGTTTTCACGGGCGGTGAGCTGCTTATCGAGACTGGGAGATTGAAACACGACGCCAAGCCGCGCGCGAACGAAATCCCGCTCGACGGCGGGATCGACGCCGAGAATCCTCACGTGCCCGGCGGGGGGTGGAATGAGCGTCGCGAGGATGCGGAACAGCGTTGTCTTGCCTGACCCGTTCGGCCCGAGAAACCCGAAGATTTCGCCGCTGTTTACCGTGAGCGACAGATCGTCCAGCGCTTTGCGCTGATCGTAAGAATGCGTCAAATGGGCAATCTGGACGATGGGCTCGTTCACTGAATACCGTCAGAGTTTGTCGACCATCATCGCGAGCAGAAGCAATGGCAGGTAGACGATCGACGCGAGAAAGAGCTGACGCGCTTCCGGGCGAGCACGGCTCTGGGCGCAGCGCGCCGAAACCGGCGAAGATGAGCCCCAGAAAAATCGCGGCGGTGAGATAAATGACGCCGGCCGTCTGAAGAAGCGTCGGGAGCAGGCTGACGGGAATCAGCGCCGCGGCGTACAGAACAATCTGCCCGGCGGTGGTGCGCAGCGTGGGATCGACTACCGGAAGCATCTTAAAGCCGCCCGCGACGTAGTCCTCGCGGTAGAGGATTGCGATGGCCAGGAAATGCGGCATTTGCCAGAGAAACATGATGCCGAAGAGGGCGATCGCTTCGGGCGAAAGCGAAGAGCGGACTGCAGTCCACCCCATCAGGATCGGGACGGCGCCGGGGACCGCCCCGACGATGGTGCAGAGGGTACTGACGCGTTTGAGGGGCGTGTAGAGAAAGACGTAGGTGGCGAGCGTGAACGCCGCCAGCGCCGCGGTAAGCGGATTGACGAACAGGAGCAGCTCGAGCGTCCCGACCGTCGCGAGCAACACGCCCCAGATCAACGCTTCAATCGGCATCACCCGGCCAGCGGGGAGCGGGCGGTCCTGCGTCCGCACCATTCGCGAATCGAGTTCGCGCTCGGAGTATTGATTCAGGACGCTGGCGCCCGCCGCAGTAAGGGCGGTGCCAACCAGCGTGTTGATCAGCCGGCCCCATTCTCCCGACCCGCGAGCGGCCATGAAATAGCCGACACCGGTCGTGACCACGACGAGGAAGTTCATCCGTGGCTTGGTCAGCGCGACGAAATCGGCGATACGGGCCGACGCCGGCGCGCCGATCGGCTGCACCGCAGCCGCAGCCACGTCATCCATTTCCGCAACCAGCGTCGCACTCTCCATACGTTCACACCTTATCCGGTTACCGGAGCCGATTCATCCGCCGAAGGCTGTTGGGACGGCCTGGAAGTCAGGCCGGCGCGCCATGCTCCGGGCGGAGCATACAGCCGCACCGCACAAACGAATATCCCAAAAGCAGTGACCAATACAAGTGCTCCCACGGCCACGTGGGCGCTGGCCACGTCCGCTGGTTTGCGGAAGATGACGGTGAGCACGCCAAGGGTCAACTGGGTGAACAGCAGACACCCCAGAAGGATGGACAATCCCGGCAGGGGTCCGCCGCGACGATGCCGGATTACATTCAGAATCAGCACCAGGATCAGCACGGTGAGCAGCAGCGCGCCAATGCGATGGGCAAAGTGAAGCCAGACCTGGCCGAGCGTGACCGGATCGAGATCCAGGTCCCAGGCGCGCAGGTGGTTGGCGTGCCGCAGTTGCTCGGCATTGATGGGCGGAATGAACTTGCCGTAGGCCAGCGGAAGATCGGGGATTGCCAGTCCCGCGTCGTGATGGCGCATGGTTGCGCCGAGAATGAGCTGGAGATAAATCGCCAGCACGCAGATCCCGGCAAAGCGGATAAACCGCCGGGCGGCTGGAAACAGGTTGGTGGGGCGGGGGGCCGATAACCACCATCGGGAGCTGACCAGCGCAGTCAGCGTTGCCAGGCAGAAGAAGGCCTGGGCCACGCACGCATGAACGATAGCCAGGTCGAGATTCACCAGGACGACGCGCAATCCGCCCAGCGCGCCTTGGAGAATGACCGCGCCCAGAACTGCCAGGGCGAGATATTGCACTGTCCGCTGCGTTTTTTCCAGCCGCGGCCGCATCAGCAGTTCGTGGCGCCACGCCCAGGCGGCCAGACAGAGGGAGAGGAAGCCGACAACGCTTCCCATGAGCCGATGCGTGTGCTCGTAGAGAATCCCGCCGATCCACAGCCGGGGCGGGAAGAGAAACATGTTGTAGTGGTAACTGTTTGGCCAGTCCGGCACCGACATTCCCGCGTGGTTGGATGTGACCAAACCGCCCATGAAGATGAGCGGGAAAGTTGCCGTTGCTGTCAGCACCGCCAGGACGTGCGACAGACGATCATAAGCACCGCTTCCTGCCGGACGGCGGAAGTATGAAACCCTCTCGCCGGATTCGGCGGGCGTCGCGGAAGACAACGAAAGAGAGGCGCTGGGCGCGCGAGTCTGAATCACCGCGGAAACTCCTCAGCTGCACGGCCGGCGCATCTCGCACCGGAAACGGCCCGTTCCGCGGGCCCGCCAAACGGGCAGATCGAGCGCGCCTGCCGCGCTCCACCGTTTAGCGGGCTGCCGAAGGCAGCCGTTTTCTGCGCGGGCTCAATCCTGAGATAATATGAACCCAGTCCGCCCGCGGAATCCGCGCCTTACTTTTCGTCAGATTTGAAAGTGAAATCCGACGTTGCCTTCCCGTCCTTGACGGTGATTTTGGCGGTTTGATCACCGAATCGCTCCTGCCAGGCATCCAGCGTGTAGTCGCCGTCGGCAAGACCCTTGGTATCGATCGAGAACTTTCCGTCAGCTCCCGTTACCGAGAAGAACGGATGGTCGAGCACGACAATCCAGGCGGCCATCCAGGGGTGGATGTCGCATTTGACCTTGAACTGTTCGGCGGTCGCGAAAGTCATTTTCTTCTGCGGGGCAGCGTCGCCCGGCTGCTTGGACTGCGCGAAGTTGAACGGATCGTTGTCGACGCACAGGCCATGCACATTGTGCAGAAATTCGTCGTCGCTGGTGAATATCACGTCCTGCCCAACCATGCAGGCTACGACGTGCGGGTGATACATGCACCCCTTCTGCGTGATGGTGACGGGGGTTGTCGGAATCGGCCCCTTGAGGGTGGTCCCATCCGCCGGCTTGATGAAAACGACCACGTTAGCCAACTCTCCTTTGTCGCCCGCCACGACCGATTCCTCGAATACCGGGTCTTTGTGCATCGCCGCACACTGCGGATTGCTCGCCATGTCGATCGGCTTCATGACCGGCGGAGTGCCATCCAGCTTTACCGATCCGGTGATCTGAGCGAACGAAGCGGAACAGAATCCCGCCGTCAATGCGGCAGACAATAACCATTTCAAATTGTTGATCATGGCGCGGTCTCCTCTATGGAATGCAAAAAAGTCGGCTGCCCCTTCGGCAAAACTCACTGTGAAGATTACCTCCGGATGCCACGAATGTTAACTCATTTCAATCGCGTGCGCAAGCCCGATTCGCACAAACTCTTATGGGACGGCCGATGATTTGCGAACATCGGTTTGGCCGATGAACGGTGAGTCGGAAGAAGGACGGGGTCGTCAAAACCGGGAGCACATATGAAACACGCAATGAGTTTTCTGAGTCTGTCGCTGGCGCTGGTCGGGTGTGCCGCCAACAATAACACTCATTTGGCCAACGAAGGCCAGCCGGACGACCCGATCAAGGACGTGCCTCTCAACGCCGACACGCGGTACGCCGCTGCACAACTCGAAGAGGCCAAGGGGGCGTATCCGCTGGCAATCGAACAATACAAGGCGGCTCTCAAGCTCAAGCCGACGCATCTCGGCGCGCTTTATGCCATGGGGTGCCTGCAGGTTCAGATGCGCAACTACAACGGTGCGATTGATACGTTCAACCGATACGTCAAGGCCACAGGCGGATCCGCCGTCGCCTACTGCGACCTCGCTTATGCCGAGGAGTGGGCCGGCAAGACCTACGCCGCCGAGGCGGATTATCAGCGCGCGATCAAGAAGGATCCGCAGGACGAAAACTGCCGGGTGAACTACGGACTGATGCTCGCCCGCAAGGGGGACATGGCTGAAGCCGCCAAACAGCTCGGTGTGGTCCTTCCCGAAGCCGAGGTGCATTACGACCTGGCGGCCGTCTACGCGGCGCGCGGCAATAAGCCGCAGGCCAGGGCGGAGTACGAAAAGGCGCTGGATCTGGACCCGGATTTGACCGACGCCAAGAGGAAGCTGGCTTCGCTGGACTGAGCCCGGTTCAGCGGGAAATCCGAATGACGAAACCGGAAATCAGAATCAAGTCCGAATGACGAAATGTCTCAATGACCTGGGGTTTCGTCATTCGGATTTGTTCCCGAGTCCTCAGTTGCTTTCCCCCACGTCGAGCTGGTACTTCCGCATTTTCTTGTAGAGGGTCGTGCGGTTGATATCGAGTTCGGCGGCGGTCGCCTGGCGGTTCCAGTCGTTGCGGCGCAGGGCGGCCTCGATGATCTTGCGCTCAGGAACTTCCAGGGCCTTCTCCAGCGGCATGGCGACGGAGCAGAATCCTTCGCCGCTGTCCGGCGCCGCAAAGATTGGCGGCACGAGCGGCTGGAGGGTTTCAGGAAGATCGCTGACGTCGACGCGCGGCCGGCGGCAGAGCACGACGGCTCGCTCCACCGCGTTTTCCAGTTCGCGGACGTTGCCGGGCCATGAGTAGTGCTGCAGAGCGGCCAGCGCCTCCTCGGTGAATCCAAGAATTTCGCGGCCGCACTCCTGGGAGAATCGGCGGAGGAAATGCGTCGCCAGCAGCTCGATATCGCCGAGCCGGTCGCGCAACGGCGGGAGCTTCACGTTGAGCACGTTGATGCGATAGTACAAATCCTGGCGAAACTGCTGTTGCGCGACCAGCGCCGTCAGATCCGCGTTGGTGGCGAGAATCACACGCACGTCAACATTGCGCGTCTCGGTGCTGCCGACCGGCTCGAAGCATCGCTCCTGCAATACCCGCAGCAGTTTCAGCTGCATCGCCGGCGACGCGGAGTTGATTTCGTCCAGGAAGATCGTTCCGTCGGCAGCCGCCAGAAATCGGCCCGGCTTGTCGCCCACCGCGCCGGTAAACGCGCCTTTGACGTGTCCAAACAGTTCCGTTTCAAGCAGCGACTCCGGCAGCGCGCCGCAGCTCACTTCCACAAACGGCTTGCCCCGGCGGGGCGAGCGCTGGTGAATCGCCCGGGCGAGCAGCGATTTGCCGGTTCCGCTTTCTCCGGTCATGAGGACCGTCGTTCGACTGTCGGCCACCGCGTCGACCAGATCGAATATCTTGAGCATGCGCTGGTCGTGCCCGACCACGTTCTCCAGCCCGAAGCGCAGATCGAGCTGGCGGCGCAGCGTCTGATTTTCAAACAGGAGCGCCTGCTGGCGGGCCGCCTTCTCGACGATCACGCGGATTTCATCATCGACGATCGGCTTGGTGAGATAGTCGAAAGCGCCCATCTTCGTCGCTTCAACGGCTCCCTCGATCGATCCGTAGCTGGTGATCACGATCACCACAACGTGCGGGAACCGCCGACGGATGTCGCGCAGAAATTCCGCGGGCTTCACCCCCGGCATGTTGACGTCCGCGAGCAGCAGGCCGGTCTGGCCGGTTTCGAGAATGCCCAACGCGTTTTCCGCGGAATCGGTGGTCGCAACGTCATATCCCTCACGACTGAGGAATTGCGAAAGCGACTGCAGAATGATCCGATCCTCATCGAGAATCAGCAATCGCGGATGAGGCGGCGTGTTGGCTTGCAGCATCGTCGGCAGTCAGTAATCGTTTAGCGGCCGCCCAAAGGGCGGCGATCTCTCCGGGCGAGCGAGTGTTCACGCACGTTGGTCCGGTGAAACGTCCAACAAGCTGGCGAGAGCCGCGGACGTTTCCTTTTTGCATCGGCACTTTTCGCTGTTGACGCCAAACAACGCGGTTTATTTTTGGCGATGCGTTTGGGAAATGCGGCGCAAGAATTATCGGACGCGGTCGCCGCGGTCCGCCACCGCCCAAACGATGATTGTTGACGCGCCTACAGGGCCGTATACTTCATCGGGTGACAGCAGAGGCTCGTCGTGCCCTCTGTTCGATTCGCGAATGCGTCACGACGGATCGCTACCCTGGTGACCATTCATTTCATGCAACGGCTGGAGCATACGATTCGCGAGCATCTTCAGGATGCTCACCTGCATCTCCCCGATGACGCGCTGACCAGGAGCGGATCGTGAGCGAACGGCTAATCCAACTCGAGAAGATGCTCGCGAAGGAGCCCAACGATACATTCCTGCTGTACGGCACCGCGCTGGAGTACAAGAAAGCTCAGGATCCGCGAAAAGCGCTCGAGTTTTTGAAGCGCGTCATCGCCCTCGATGCCGGTTACTGCTACGCCTATCACCAGATGGGACTGATTCACGAGTCGATGGACGACTTGGACTCAGCGCGGCAGGCGTATCGCGCCGGAGTCGATGCCGCCCGTCGTAAGGGCGACGCGCATGCCCAGGGCGAAATCGAGGCGGCGCTGATGATGATCGAGTAAGATTTTCCCAAACGCTTTTTGTGGCCGTGCGAAGCGCCGCGGCGGCTTTTGCGGCGCAAACAATTCCCCCCGATACAGTTCGCACGGGTTCGGAAGCCCGTGGTACGCGATGTGGGACGAACTCGCCAAATACCTGAAAAATCCCATCTGGCGCCAACAGCACCGTTGGCGCAAGGCAATCTGGGTCGGCATGTCGAGCGTCGGGTTGACCGGCGTGCACGTGCTTCCGCTCAATCGCCGTTGGGTGGACATCCATCGCCGCCGCATGCCGCTGCACGGACTCGACCCGAATCTGTCGGGGCTGAAGATCGTTCAGATTTCCGATCTGCATTACAGCCCGGTCGTCTGGCGCCGCTACCTTGTCCAGTACATTCGGTGGGTCAACGAGCTCCATGCCGATGTCGTCGTCATTACCGGTGATCTCATCACCGGCGGGTATCGCTATGCGCATCGGGTCGCCACGATCCTTTCGCATCTGCATGCGCCCAGCGGCGTGATCTGCACCTTCGGCAACCACGACTACAGCATCTACGGGAAAAACGAATCTCCCGAGGGGGAACGCCGCGCCGACTACCTCGAAAAGTGTTTGCGGGATCGCGGCCTGATTGTGTTGCGTAATCAGACGCACTGGATCAGCCGTGACGGCGGCAAGCCGCTGGCGATCATCGGGCTCGACGACGAATGGTCGGGCCACATCGACCCCGACATCGCGTTCAAAGGGATCGGCCCGGGCGTACCCGTGATCTGTCTCAACCACAACCCGGTGAACTGCAACGAGCTGATGGAGTATCCGTGGCAGTGGATGCTCAGCGGTCACACGCATGGTCGTCAGGTCGCGACGGGCAGGATCGGAAGAAAATTCTATCCTCACAAATACCGCCACTTCACGCACGGGTACTATGCCGTCAACGGCCGGCACCTGTACGTGAACCGCGGGCTTTCCTATGGGCAGCGCGTGCTCGAATGGTGCCGGCCCGAGATTACGGTCTTCAAGACCGAAGTCGCGGGCACTGCCGTCCCATCCCGCACCGACTAACCAAAAATCCGAAGAGTCGCGAAGACGCGAAGGCGCGAAGGCGCGAAGGCAAACGCGAAGCGGGGGACGGCAGAAGCATGAGGAGGGCGATTGATCTATTCCGCCAATGCCGTCAGGGGTGGCTTGCCCTTCGCGGACGCGACCCAACATGCTGCTATCGTGTCATTGCTTCTCCGTTATTTGCAGGAATTTCTTCGCGTCTGGCTTCGCGGCTGCGCGCCTTCGCGGCTCTTCTCTTTCGTCGCGCAGTTGCAAACCCTCGCGGCCGTTGTACGCTTCCGTCCCGGCATGCGGAACTATTACGACCAGGCCGACGTGGCCAGGATGATCGACGGGCTGGTCGTTTCCGTCTCGGCTGCTTTTCCTCCGGATCAACCCCTCAATGTTGTCGGCGTGCGGACGCGCGGTGAAATTCTCGCGGCGCGGATTGCTGCCGCCCTGACGGAGCGAGGACATCGCAAGCTGGGCCGGGGAGTCCTGGACGTCACGCTCTACCGCGACGACATCTCCACGATGGGCCCGCGCCCGATGGTCCGCCCGACCGAATTGCAAATCGACCTCGACGATCAGCCGCTGCTCCTCGTGGATGACGTTCTCTTCACCGGCCGATCCGTCCGGGCGGCGATGAACCTGCTGATCGATTTCGGCCGGCCGGCGCTGATCCGGCTTGCGGTCATGGTCGATCGCGGCGGACGCGAATTGCCGATCCAGTCCGATTTCGTCGCCCTCACGCTCGAAAACGTTCCACCCGACCATCGCGTCAATGTGCGATTGCGCGAAGTGGACGGCGTCGACGAGATCGTCGTGGAACCCAGGACGGAGGCCTCATGAGCGAGGGTTCGGCGGGTCTCTGGACAAAAAAGCATCTGCTGGCGCTGGAGGAGCTCTCGCCCGACGAGATCCGCATCGTGCTGGACACGGCCGACTCGTTCAAGGAAGTCTCGACGCGCAGCGTGAAAAAAGTGCCGGCGCTGCGCGGGAGGGTTGTGGTCAACACCTTCTTCGAAGACAGCACCCGCACCCGCACCAGCTTCTCCCTGGCCGCGTCGCGTCTCTCGGCCGACGTGATCGACTTCACCGAGAAGGGGAGCAGTGTCAGCAAAGGGGAAACGCTCATCGACACCGCGCGCAATATCGAAGCGATGGGCGTTGATGTGATCGTCATCCGTCATCCCGCCGCCGGCGCCGCGGTTCTGCTGGCCCGCACCGTCGGCTGCAGCGTCGTCAATGCCGGCGACGGCGCGCACGAACATCCCACGCAGGGCCTGCTCGATCTCTACACCATGCGCGAACGCTTCGGCAAACTTGCCGGCCTCCGCGTCGCGATCGTTGGCGACATCATCAACAGCCGGGTTGCGCGATCGAATATCTGGGGACTCACGAAGATGGGCTGTGAGGTGATTCTCGTCGGCCCGCCGACGCTGGTGCCACAATCGTTCGAGCAAATGGGCGCTCGCGTGGTTCACGACCTCGATTCGGTCATCGGCGAGGTCGATGTCATCAATATGCTGCGCGTTCAGTTCGAGCGCATCAAAAGCAGCCAGTTTCCTTCGGTGCGCGAGTTCACGCATTTCTTCGGGCTGACGCAGGAACGGTTCAAAAGATGCAAGCCTGGCGCCTTCGTGATGCACCCGGGCCCGATGAATCGCGGAATCGAAATCAGCTCCGAAATCGCCGACGGCCCGCAGAGCGGAATCCTGACGCAGGTGACCAACGGACTGGCCGTTCGCATGGCGGTGCTGTATTTGGTCACACGGGCGTCGAATTGAGCGAAATCAAGAGCCGCGAAGGCGCGAAGGCGCGAAGGAAAACGCGAAGGTAAAGCAAGAACAAAAAGGAGAAAGCAATGGAACTAGAGCATCACGATGCGGGGATCGAGCCGGAGATCGAAGAACTGGGCAGAAATATCATCGGAGCTGCGATCGAAGTGCATCGCATCATCGGGCCTGGGTTTCCCGAGAGCGTCTATCGAAAGGCTCTGTCGGTCGAATTGAACCTGCGTGGAATCGAGCACGCCTGCGAAGCGCCATTGCCGGTATTCTATAAGGGCGTTGAGGTCGGTGAGGGCAGAATTGATATGCTCGTGCAGAAAGCTGTCGTTGTTGAACTCAAAACAGTTCAATCCCTCGGAGATGTGCATCGCTCGCAAGTGATTGCGTACTTGCAGGGAACACGCCTGCGACTCGGCTATTTGATCAATTTCAACGTTCCGGTGTTGCGCGATGGAATCAAGCGAATCATCAATCCTCACATCGTAGAATGATTATTCCCTTCTCCTCTTCTTCGCGTTTGTCTTCGCGTCTTCGCGTCTTCGCGGCTCTTCCTTTTGGTTGCGGTCGAGCGGAGCGAGGCTGTGCTGTGCCTCTCGGCTGCTCTTAATTTTCATATGTCTTCAACTCTCATTACCAACGGCACCATCCTCGATCCCTCGCGGGTTTTTGAAACGCGGGCGGATTTGCTCATCCGCGATGGCAGGATTGCCGAGATCGGCAACCAGCTGGGCCCGGCGGATCGCGTGATCGACGCGACGAACCAGTACGTCACGCCCGGGCTGCTGGACATTCACGTTCACTTTCGCGAGCCCGGCGACGAGGAGGAGGAAACCGTCGCCAGCGGATCGGCGGCGGCCGTGGCGGGGGGGTTCACCACCGTCTGCTGCATGCCCAACACGAAGCCGACGCTGGATAACGCGGGGCAGATCGAGTTCATCCGTCGTCAGGCGGAGCGCGTGAGTCTTGCGAATGTTTATGCGGTCGGAGCGATCACCAAGGGGCGCGAAGGCAAAGAGCTGGCCGAAATGGGATCGATGCTCGAAGGAGGCGCTATCGCGTTCAGCGACGACGGGGTTGGCGTCGCGGACGCATCGGTGATGCGCAAGGCGCTGCAATACGCAAAAATGTTTGAGGTGGTCCTGATGCAGCATTGCGAAGAGCCGACGCTCAGCGGCGGGGCAATGCACGCGGGGCACGTTTCCATGACGCTGGGCCTGCCGGGGATTCCCGCCGAGGCCGAGCAACTCATGATCGGCCGCGATTTGCTCTTGAATCGCTCGATCCGCTGCCCCTATCACGTGCAGCACATCAGCACGGCCGGCAGCGTTGAACTGATCCGCCAGGCAAAGCAGAGCGGATTGGCCGTCACATGCGAAGTGGCGCCGCATCATCTGCTGCTGACCGACGAATCGTGCCGGAGTTACGACACGAATTACAAGATGAACCCGCCGTTGCGGACCGCCGCCGACGTGCGGGCGTGCGTTGAGGCCGTTCGCGACGGGACGATCGATATTCTTGCCACCGATCACGCTCCGCATCGCGCCGAGGAGAAAGAGCTCGAATTTGCGTACGCCCCGTTTGGGATTATTGGGTTGGAGTGCGCCCTGGCGCTCTACGTCAAGGCGCTGGTGGAGCCGGGCCATATCACGTGGATGCAGATGATCGAGATGATGACGGCACGGCCCGCGCAGATCGTGAGGCTGAAAAAGGGGACGTTACAGATCGGCGCCGATGCCGATGTGACCATCATCGATCCAAATCTGCAGTGGAAGATCGACGTTCATCAATTTGCGGGCAAGAGCCGAAACTGCCCGTTCCACGGCTGGAACGTCACCGGCCGGGCGACGACGACAATCGTCGGCGGCGAAGTAAAGTGGGAACTGCGGTAGGCGCTCCCGTGGCCCACGTACCACGGGTTTCCAACCCGTGCCGGTTGCGCGGCGGTAAAACAAATCCTGATTTTGCCGAGATCAATTCCTCATTCCCGCGTGCTTTGCATTGAACGCGGGAGACGTTAGCGGCAAATTAATTTCTCTACTCCTGATGCACCCTACATGGGCGGGACGCCCATGCCACGCGGAATCATTTCTTGAGTTCATCAAACGTTCCCACGACCGGCAGCGTGCCGATCAGCGGACGCGCATACGCCTCAAACGCGGCGGTGATGTTGTTGCCGTCGGAAACCCAGCTTGCATCGAGATGCTTGGTCTCCTTCGCGACGGTGTTCAGCGGCGTGACGAAGGTTTCAATTCCATAGGACGACCCGCCGGTGCGCCGCATGGCGACGCTGCCGTTGTCCTTCCCTTCGGCGGCATATTTCACGGCCATCTGTCCGACGAGTCGCGCTTCGCGCGCATCGACTTCGCTCACGCAACCGGCAAAGCTGCGTTGCAGATAGCCAAACGTGTCGGCTCGCACGCGTAGCTTCTTGCCGAGTTTTTCCTTGATCAGCGAGGCGAAATAATCGCCCAGAGCGCCGCTCCCGGAAAGCTGCACGTTGCCGTGTGTGTCGCGCTCCAGCGACTCGCTGACGATTGCCTCGGCCCAGATTTTTCCGTCGGGCCGGCCGACGCCTTCGCTCATTGCAATGAGGCATCGACCGTGCTTCTTGTAGACGCGGTCGACGTCGCCGAGGAACTTCTCCTCGCTCACCGGAACTTCCGGCACATAAATCAGATGCGGGCCGTCCTCCGGATGCTGGCGTGCGAACACCGAGGCGGCAGTGAGAAATCCGGCGTTGCGCCCCATGATGATGTCAACCTTGATCCCCGGAAGCGAGCGATTGTCGTAGTTGTCCCCCATCATCGCGCAGGCCACGAACCGCGCGGCCGAGCCGAAGCCCGGCGTGTGGTCGTGAACGCGCAGATCGTTGTCGATGGTCTTGGGAATGTGAAATGTCTTGAGCGCATGGCCGGACTTGGCGGCCAGTTCGCTGACGATGCGCGCGGTGTCGGCTGAGTCGTTGCCGCCGATGTAGAAAAAGTAGCGCACGTCGTGCCGCGCGAATGACTGGAAGATCTTCTCGCAATACGCCTGGTCCGGCTTGTCGCGCGTTGAGCCGAGCGCGGCGGCGGGAGTGAGCGCAATGCGTTCGAGTAACTCGGTTGGCGTGTCGTTGAGCTTGATGAATTGGTCGTTGACAATTCCGCGCACGCCATGCCGGGCGCCGAGGATCTCGTCGACCAGACCGGTCTTCTTCAGTTCGAGAACCGCTCCGACCAGCGACTGATTGATCACGGAAGTCGGACCGCCGGATTGGCCGATAACGGCTGCGCCTTTTTTGCTTTGATTGCTCATGTTCCTCTTTGGTTTAGGTGACCGCCGGATCGGATGATAATGGCTCAGTGTTCCCGATCAAGCGGCGTGTTGCGTGGCGAATGTCCATCGCGGCGGCGTCAGTCGCAGCGCGGTTGCGATGGGCTCTGGCCTCCTCTCCCGGTATTCGGGAGAGTAACATCGCTTCATGCGCGTGAGGTGCTGACGGCGGGGGAGAGCAGGGAAAGCACAACATCCACGATCGCCTGCGGCTCGGCGAGCCGTCCGGGGCCGATGTTCCGGCAGGCGAGCCAGCCGGCATCAGGGCCGACGAAGCGGTACCCGAGCCTTTCGAGCTTGGCGACGTTTTCTTTCGCGATGGGGTTCTCCCACATGCGGTTGTTCATCGCGGGCGCGAACACCACCGGGCAGACGGCGGCAGCGACCATCAGGCTCACGAGGTCGTCGCAGAGTCCGTGGGCGACTTTGGCGATAATGTTGCTCGTGGCCGGGGCGACGAGCATCAGATCCGCGCGCTCCGTGAGCGCGATGTGCTGCGGATCGGAGCTTTCGACCAGGTTGAAGATCTCGGTCCGCACCGGCCGGGCGCACAGCGCCTCGAAGGTGAGCGGAGTTACGAATCGCGTTGCTTCGGGCGTCATGCAGACGGTCACGCCTGCGCCGGCCTGCACCAGCTTGCTGACGACGTCGGCAATCTTGTACGCGGCAATGCCGCCGCACACGCCCACGACGATCTCCCGCCCCTTGAGGGGGGGATGCGGCGCAGCCGCCCTCGGCTGGGAATCGGGGATGACGGCAGAAGGCGGTTGTGCCACAGTGCCCGGGGATTGCGGGACGGGTGACATTTGGGCGTCCGATCTACTTGGCATGAATCGGCGGTGCGATGCCGCTGGCCTCATAATCGATGGCGATCTTGTCCTGCAGGATCTCCTGGATCACGATTTCCAGATCGGTCATGTTCCCGCGCTCGACCAGCGGGCGGGCGCCGTCGATCAGTTCGAGCATGCGCTTCTGAATCAGGGCGGTGAGTTTGAATCGGCCGCCGACCTTGTTCACGATTTCATCACTTTTGAGAGCTTCGATCATAGTTTTAGATGCCTCCAGAGCGTTTGTGCCGCATGATCTTAACGATTTCCTCGACGGCGCGGTCGATCGTGTCGTTAATAACGAAAAAATCGAACGCGTGTGCGCCTTTGGCCATGTGAATCTCGCGCTTGGCCTCGCGATACCGCTTCTGAATCTCGTCTTCCCCCTCGCGTGCGCGATCGCGCAGCCGCTGCAGGAGCGTGCTGGCATCCGGCGGCAAGATGAATATCAGCAACGCGTTAGGATACTGAAAGCGCACCTGCAATGCGCCCTGCACATCGATTTCCAGCAGCACGTCCCGGCCCGCCGCCAGTTCATCCAGAGCGGGGTGTTTGGGAGTTCCATAATAGGCGCCGTGCACCTGCGCGTATTCCAGAAACGCATCATTCTCCAGGCGGCGGAAGAAATCCGGCGTGGAGATGTGCTCGTAGGTCTTTCCCTTTTCGTCCCCCGCGCGGTGCTCCCGCGTGGTGGCGCTGATGGTGTAGGAAACCTTTTGCCGGTCCTTCAGACTGTTGGCGATCGTGCTCTTGCCAACCCCCGAAGGGCCGCAAAGAACGATGAGCAACCCGGAATGGAAGTCGGCGGAGGGCATGTCAAATCTCAAATTTCAAATCTCAAATCTCAAATCTCAAACGAACCCTACTCCACGTTCTGCACTTGCTCCTTCAATCGGTCAATCGCGCCTTTGATTTCAACGCAATGCCGGGCGATATCAGCGTCGTTGGCTTTGCTCGCGATCGTGTTGGCCTCGCGCAGCATTTCCTGGGCGATGAAATCGAGCTTTCGGCCGCCATGCTCGCCCTCTCTGCAGGATTGCTCGAATGCATCCAGATGACTCGTGAGCCGCTGAATCTCCTCGCAGATGTCGGCGCGCTCGGCGAAAACCGCCACTTCCTTCACGAGATCCGCCTGGTTGACCTGCAACTCGGCCTTGGCGAGCAGTTGATTGACACGCTGCGAAAGCCGGCGGTGATAGTCGTCCACCACCAGCGGAGCGCGCTTCTGAATCTCCGCCAGGCTGCTGGCGATCACGTTGATGTGCCGCATCAGCTCCGTGAAAAGCTTCTCGCCCTCGCGGCGGCGCATCGTGTCGAGCCGGGCGATGCCCTTTTCGGTCAGATCGCGAACGATGGAGCCGTGCTTATCGATCTCGTCGGATTCGTCGCGCGGCTCCTGGCAGACGCCCGGAAGCTGTACGAGGCCCGCCAGATCAATCTGGACGAATCGATCCAGTCCCTTCACCTGCTGCAACTGCTCCAGGTAGGACTTGAGGGCTTCAATATTAATGTGATACGCCGCCTCCGCGCTGTCCGTCCGCATCTTCAGGATATACGTAATCGACCCGCGCCCAAGCTTCTCGCGGAGCATCGACTCAAGTTCCGGCTCCATCCCGCAGAGGTTGTCCGGAAGCTTGATAACCGGTTTAAAGAACCGATTGTTCAGCGACCGGATTTCGACGGCGTAGTGCGTCCCATTTTGTTCCGAGGCGGCATCGCCGAATCCGGTCATGCTGACGATCATGCTGGCTTGTCCGATCCCACTGAGTCGCGCTTCCCAACACCGTTTAGCGGCTGCCCAAAGGGCAGCGATTCACACATGTTCAGTTATCGTGGCGCCGACGGCGGCGGCATCGTGATCACTGTCGTGCCCGCACTCGCCCGGTTCTGATGCGCGTCGGCGAGCAGATTCAGTGCAACCGCCAGGATGATGAAGATGAGAAAGACGACGCTGGTGGTCCACGTCAGCACGTCGCCGGTCTTGCTGCCAAACGCCGTGCTTCCCCCGGCTCCGCCGAAGGCGCTGGAAAGACCGCCGCCACGGCCCTTCTGGATCAAAACCAGAAGGATCAGGAACAGGCAGATGAAGACAAAGAATCCCATCGACAGATAATAAAAGAAATTGAGCATGACAAACCTCTATCCCGTGCAGTCTACGTCGCGGCATTGACGATGGCGAGGAAACTTTCGGCTTTGAGCGACGCGCCCCCGATCAACCCCCCGTCAACGTCCGCCTCGGCCAGCAGTCCCTTGGCGTTTTCCGGCTTCATGCTCCCGCCATATTGAATTCGCACGCGCGCCGCAAAATCCGCGCTCCACATCGCCGCCAGCGATTGGCGGATAAACGCATGAACTTCCTGCGCCTGGGCGTCGGTCGCATTACGTCCGGTGCCGATGGCCCAGACCGGCTCATATGCAATCACCAATCGCTCCGGATCGTGCATCTTGCTGTTCAGTTCCTTCAACTGATTGAAAACCACTTCAAGCGTCTGATTGCCGTCGCGCTCCTCCAGCTTCTCGCCGACGCAATGCACCAGCGTCAATCCGCCGGCATAGATCGCGTCGGCCTTCTTCGCCACAAGCTCCGACGGCTCCTTGAGCACGTGCCGCCGTTCGCTGTGCCCGGCCAGACAGAACTTCACGCCAATATCCTTGAGCATGTCGACGGAAATCTCCCCCGTAAACGCTCCGCTTTTCTCAAAATACGCGTCCTGTGCGCCGAGCAGCACGCTCGATCCCGCGATTGCAGATGCGACTGCGTCGAGATAGACAAACGGCGGCGCGACGCCGACCTCAACGCCGGCCGGAGCGCCTTCGCGATCCCCTTGGCCAATTCGATAGCCGAGGACCTGGTGGTATTCATCTTCCAGTTGCCGGCGATAAAGGGAGTGCGTTGGGTCATTGTGCTTCTTTCTACGCATGCACCGGCTCGGCTGCCTCGGCAAACTCCTTCTTGGTGATCGCCGCGATCTGCCGAAGCTGCTGCATGAGTTCCCTGAAGTTTTCCGGCAGCAGCGCCTGCGGCCCGTCGCACTGCGCTTCGCTGGGGCAGTAGTGAACCTCGACGATAATTCCGTGCGCTCCGGCGGCCATCCCCGCCAGGGCGAGCGCTGCGACGTAATCGCGCTTTCCGGCCGCGTGGCTCGGATCAACGATCATCGGCAGGTGCGACCACTGCTTCGCCACCGGGATCGAGCTGATGTCCATCGAATAGCGGACGCTGTCTTCAAAAGTCTTGATCCCTCGCTCGCAGAGCACCAGCGAGCGGTTCCCCTGGCTCAGCACATACTCCGCGGAAAGCAGCCAGTCTTTGACGCTGGCGGCCAGGCCCCGCTTGAGCAGAACCGCCTTGCGCGTTTTACCGACTTCGCGAAGCAGATCGAAATTCTGCATGTTGCGGGCGCCGATCTGAAACATGTCCGTGTAGCGCTCGATCAATTCAACCTGCCGGGTGTCCATTACTTCCGTGCAGATCGGCATGCCCAGTTCATCCCCGCAGGCGCGCATCCACTTGAGCGCCTCTTCTCCATGCCCCTGAAACGAGTAAGGGCTGGTGCGCGGCTTAAACGCCCCGCCGCGCAGGATCGTCGCGCCGCCGTCGCGAACGTGGCGGGCGATCGTGTTGAGCATCTTCTCGTTTTCGACCGCGCATGGACCGGCAATGCACGCCGCATGGGAAGAGCCGATCTTCACCACCGGCACGCTTCCGCCCCCAACCTCGACCACGCTGTCCTCTTCATGAAACTCGCGGCTGGCGAGTTTGTACGGCTTCATGATCGGAACGACTTTTTCGACGCCGTCCAGCGACGCCAGATGGTTCTGATCGACGGCTCCCTCTTCCCCGATCGCCCCGATCACCGTCCGATAACTGCCGCGCGACAGATGAGCCTGGCTGCCCATGCGCTCAATCTCGGCAACAACACGATCGATTGACGCCTGCGGCGCACTCTGGACCATCACAATGATCAAAGGTCAACTCCAGGGAAAGGGGGATGATGATACGGGAAGGAGCAATTGCGGGCAAGAAGGGGGGAAAGACAAAGGGATCAAAGACCAAGGCACGAAGGCAAAAAGGCACGAAGGCACGAAGGGGAGGACGCTGCGCGGCAGAACGGTCTTTACAAAATCCCCTTCCTCACCCTTCGTGCCTCCGTGCCTCCGTGCCTTCGTGCCTTTCCCCTCACCCTTCAAAAATAATCGGCCGAATCACTGCGCATCGCAGCGCGGCCATGGCGTCTGAGAGTTGTTGGTACTGCCGGCCGTCCTGGTAGAGGCCGCAGATCGCGCCGCCGCTGCCGGCGAACTTGGCGCTGGCTCCGGTCGCGCGGGCGGCTTCGACCATTCGCAGATTCTCCGTCGGAATCGCCATGAACGTCCGGCGGACGTCGAAGTTTTCGTTCATCACCTTGCCGAGCGTACCCCAGTCACCGGCCATCAGCGCGCTCTTGCCGCGGTCGGCCAGGTCCCCGAGTTTGCGCATTGCGCCGACGACCGCCGGATCATTGCGGCTGAACAGCGACTGCAGATGCCGGTGGGCATCGTCGCTGACCACCGCGCGCTCCGGGTCATACGCCACATACAAGGGCGGGAGCTTTTCCGGCGACAGCGGCTCGTATTGGCCATACCCGCGCTGCTCCATCACCTTCCGGTCGAAATCCATATAAACGATTCCCTCGTACGTCTGAATGACCCGATCCATCAGCCCCGCCGTCAGCCCCAGTTCCTCCTTTTCCACCGACAGCGCCAACGTCGGCAGATCGTGCTGCGGAATGCGAACGTCGTAAAACTCCATCAGCACCCGGATGAGCGCCGTCACCAGCGCGCTGTTGGTCGACAACCCGACCAGCCGGGGAATGTTGTTCTGATATCCAACCGTGAAACTCCGGTCGTTCAGCTCGATCCCGTGCTCGCGGCAGTAGTCAAAGAAGCGTTTGATCCCCGCCTTGATGAGGCGCATGCCGCCGTAGTATCCGTGAAAGCGCTGGTCCTTGAGAAACGCGCCGACGCTGTCGAAGCGGGCAAGGTCGCCGTGCGTTGGCAGGATCTCAAAGTGCGGGCTTTCCCACAGCTGCACGGTTGTGCGGAAATTGCGGATGATGAAGGAGATCGTCTTTCCGAAAAAACCATCGGAAGGATTTCCCACCAGCCCGGCGCGGGCGTGTGCGTGTCTCGTGATAATCATTGCTTCGTCTCGTTCCTTGCAATCGCTACCGGAAATTCCTTCCGCGCGGGCACCCCTGTCCGTGCATCGCCCCCAATTACCGCAATCGCTGCCGGCGCGTCGGGGGCAGCGGTATGTTTCACAATGTAATCGATCATCTCCGGCTCGACGCGCAGTCCCAGTTTCTCCCGGCAGATCAATCGTGCTTCTTCGCGAGTCAACGGCTTCTCCTTCCCAATCGCTGGACTATCCTACCAAATTTGATGGTGACGTTTGGACTTCGACAAGCTGCTCGATCAAATCCTGCCAGCGGTCGGCCCATCGCGCTGCGGAAAACGCCGACGCGAGTTCCCGGCTGCGGCTTCCCATCTCGGCCAGTCGATCGGGATGATCGTGCATCCACCGCATCGCCCGCGCCAGGCCGATTTCATCTCCATCACTGATCAGCAGTCCGTTGTGGAACCCGCGCACGACGTCGAGGGCTGCGCCGCACGCGGTGGTGGCAATCACCGGAAGACCTGCCGCGCACCCCTCGACCAGGGCAGCGCCCCACGGTTCGTAGCGACTGGGAAGGATCAGCGCGCCGTGTTCCGCCATGACGCGGGGCAGATCGCCAGGTTGCACGAAACCCGTATCGCTTACCCCCGGTGCGTCGCGAAGCAACACCTGCAAAGCCCCCTTGCCGCAGCAAGTGAGGGTCCACGGGTCGCTCACCGCGCTGCGATAGCTGCGATAAGCGGCGGTCAACGTGTCGATCCCCTTCTCCGGGGCGTAGCGGCCGACATACAAAAATCGCCTGGGCCACGCTTGGCCCTTCGCGGAGCGCAGTTCCGCCGCCGTTCCCATCGCGTCCACATCGACCGCGTACATCCCCCTGCAGATCCGCCGAGGCGGAATTCCCAGATACGCCGCCAGATCGGCGCTGCGTTCGCCGGCGACGATCGCCCCGTCGATCCGCCGCAAAAAGCTGCGCATCCATTGCTTGCCGACGCGCTGGCGAAGATTTTCCTTTATTGGGGTATCCAGCGTGAGGATGAATTTGCAGTGCTGTAGGGCCGGATGTTGTGCCAGCGCCACGTACGATTTGGTCGCCCAGCCGCACAGAACGATGACGTCAGGCCGTTCCGCGATCACCATCGCGGCAACGCGATCCGCTTCGTCCCGCTCCTGGGGCTTTAGCATCTGGCATCGCACCCCGCTAATCACTTCCGCGCCGAACGGCGCTGGCGACGCACCGCCTGACGGCGTAAACGCGATGACGGAAACATCGATTCCCGCGCGCGCCGTCAGCTCCCGCCAGCACGCGCCCATGTACCCGCTGACGTCCGTCCAGCAGATCACCACCCGGATCGACGGCATTCCATCGCATGAAACTGGCATATCCACACCGTACCACGGGTTTCCAACCCGTGCTGGAATGCGTCAGCTACGGGCAGAATTAATTACCGCGATGCTTGTACCACGGGTTTCCAACCCGTGCCGGAAGCGTCAGGTACAGGCAGAACCAATTATCGCGATGTTCGTTGACCACGCCGTCTGCACGGGTTGGAAACCCGTGGTACTAACCCTGCGGCACCGGCGGCGGGACGCTTGCAAACAACGTTGCTAGCGCGGGCACCTTCCCGGCAGCTGTCCATTGCGTCATCCCTTCCTGCCAAACCAAGGTATCGCGTGTCAAACGTCCGCCGGCAAGGTGCTCCTGTAACTGCGTCTGCGAAAACGGCCCGGCCTGTTTTCCGTCGAGCACCATGAAGTACGCCGTCTCCTTTGGGAGCGGCGGGGGAGCCGCGGCAGCGGACGTGTTTGCCACGTTCATCGCGTTGCCCATCTGCTGCGCCATTACGTAGCCGGCACCCAACGCGGCGCCAGCGCCGCCGAGGCCGCCGGGGTTGCGGGCGGCATCGCCCAGGGCGTTGGCGGCTTCGTACTGCGTGTAGGCGGCCATGTTGCCGATCACTCCCATGCTCGTCCGCTTGTCCATAGCGGCTTCCACTTCGCTGGGCAGCGAGATGTTTTCGATCAGCAGCTTGACCAGCTCCAATCCCAGTGCCGCGAATTCCGGCTGGATGCGCTGCACGACGTAATCGGCAAGCTGACTGTAATTGCCGGCGAGATCCAGCGCCGGAATCTTGCTCGATCCGACCGCGTCAGCAAAGCGCGACGTCACCAGGTCGCGCAGTTGATCCTCGATGTCGTCCACGGTGAAGTGCGCGTTGGTTCCCACCAGCTCGCGCAGCAGCACGGGCGGATATTTTGCCCGCACGGCAAATGTTCCAAACGCGCGGAGGCGGACCATGCCGAACTCGGCGTCGCGCAGCATGATCGGATTCTTCGTTCCCCATTTGCGGTCGGTAAAGACGCGCGTTGAGACGAAATAGACTTCCGCCTTGAACGGGCTGTCAAAGCCGTACTTCCATCCCTTGAGCTTCGAAAGGATCGGGAGGTTTTGCGTCGTCAGCGTGTGCGTTCCAGGCAGAAAGACGTCGGCCAGCTGCCCTTCGTTGACGAATGCCGCCGCCTGCCCCTCGCGCACGACGAGCTTCGCGCCGTTCTTGATTTCGTTGTCGGAGCGGTAGAAGCGGTAGACCATGGCATCGGACGAGTCGTCGGTCCACTCGATGATGTCGATCAGCTCGTTGCGAAGCTTGTCAAAAATGCCCATAAGAATCTCCTTCAATTTCAATTGAACGATGGCGGTTGCGGACCGTCGCGAAGCGCCGCGGCAGCCTGGGTGTATTGTTCGCCGCGCAGGCGCTTCAGCAGCATCTTCACATCGGATTCCCCCAGATCAAACTTCGTTCCCAGCATGCGCAGCAGCGAAAGTTCCTCGTTCGTAATTTGTCCGTCGGCCAGCGCGATCGTGGCCATTGCCCTGAGCCACGCCTCCGCCTCCGCCCGGCTTGCGGGCTCGGGAACATCCATGTCGTTTCGCAGCGCAGCTTCGATCATCTGTTCGAGCTGCTCCGGCGGGACCCCGCGCTGGGACGCGAGAGTCTGAAGGACGCTGCGTTCTGTTGGATCAACCGCTCCGTCAACAGCCGCTGCTTTCACCGCCCATGCCAGCAAGCCCGCGTCGCTGGCCGGTCGCAGCACGCCAGCCCGCGCGACGGCATCGGGCGCGACGGCATCGGGCGCGCTTTCGTGGCGATCATCCAGCATCGCCAGCAGCTCGCTGGCGCGGAGAAGACATTGCCGCCAGTTCCAGCAGAATCCATCCATGCTTGCCGTCGTTCAGTGTCGTATTGCAGTATTCGCAGGCGTTGCTCGTTCCGCCCGCGTCGGGCGCGCCGCAATTGGGGCAATGAGCCGACGAGATGCTCTTCCCCGAATCGGTTTGCGACCCGGGGCTTCTCCCCAGCACGAACAGCGAGCGGCCGATGACGGCTCCCCGCGTCCCCTGGCCCGACCAGCGGATTTCCACCAATACCCGCTCAAACGGCGAATCACTCCCGCCGGGAAGGAAGCCGAGCATCCGAACACTTCCAACGGCGCAGTCCCGGATCGTCATTGGCGCGTCGGCGCCGGGCGCAGCGCCGTCGCGTACGCCTGGCAGAATTCTTCCGACGCCACTTTGCGCAGCGGATCGATCTTGCCGGTGCGGTCAGCGGCTGCCCGTCGCCAGAAGATCACCGACGCGCGATCTTCGATCGCGAGCGCGTCAAAACCAGGGTCCTGCCGCCGCAGACTCTGGAGCCCTGGGATATCCTGCACGTCGGTTCGATGCCATTCCGATTCCTGCGTGATTTCGCCCAGCACCCAGTCGTATTCGCCGCTGCGCAGCTCCGCCTTGCACCGCTGGCAGTTGGCCGTCTGGTTCATCTCGATCGGCGCGCCGCAGTTGGGGCAATTCCCCTCGATCAATCCCGTTTTGCTCACATCGGTGATCGCCCCGCGCTTGCGGAGAAACGACCAGACTTCTACAAACGGCTCGACGCTTCCCGGGTTGCCGCTCAGAGGCTTCCCGTCCTTGAGGCTCGCGCGATAGTCGGATGCCGAAGCGCGGATACGGACCGAGACCTCGTCAAACACTCCGGCTGAGCAAATGTCCGCGACCCGCGTCTCCTCAACAGCAACGTTATCCATCATGTCGCGATATCCCGCGTCGCGCTGTTCGGCAAACTGCAGCGAAAAGCGTTCGTACACTCCGTCGGAAATAAACGCGCGCACCGCGGCCAGGTCCTGCGCGGTCCAGGCCTGCTGAATTTTGAGAAACGCCGTCCTGACCCGCTGGCAAAACGCCTCGCTGTCAAAATTCGGATCATGCTGGCGAATCATCGCCACCGTGCTGTTGAACTGCTGCTGGTCGATGACTTCACCGCCGCGCCGAATGACATTGCCCTGATAGGCATTGGTTCCCTGCTGCCCGCCCTGATAGAGCAGAAAGAGGAGGAAGATGACCAACGGAATTCCGATCACAGGGTGCTCGAACACGAGACGAATCAACAGATAGACGATGAACCCGCCGCCGTGCCCACCGCCTCCACCTCCGCCGCCGCCACCATCACCTCCGCCGCCGGAGTAACCTTCGCCGCCGCCGGCACGCGCCCATAAGATCGTCGGGAGCAGCAGCAGAAGCAGCGCCCGAGCGCGCACGGCGCCAGCACCGTCCAGCGAATTCTCCACGCGCGCTTCCGCCAGGTTTTTTTTCTGCCCCGCTCGTCACCGCCCATCCGGCACCATGCTCCCTTTCCGTTTTAGAATCCTCCGAAGCGTACGGGCAGGCGTCAATGATAACGCAAGGTCGGATTTATAGAGGTCAACCATCATTCGTCACGGAGGCTTCGTGTGCCCTCGTGTGCGGCCGAAGCTGCATCGTCCGAAACTTCAAGCCACCCTCGCTATTGAGCTGGGAGAAATCTGCTGCAGGCGCGCCTGCAGGACTGTCCATGAAGATGATGACGCAGATCGTGTGGCAGGTTTTCATCGAGCAGCACTTTCACGCTGCGTGTCCCGCGGGCTGAAACCACTCGGCTGGCATGATCGAGCACGCCCTCAACTTGCGCTCGCGTGACTGACGGAAACTGCGAAAGGAAGTAATCGACGGATCGATCTCTTTTCAGGGCGTCGAACAATGATCGCACGGGTACCCGCGTTCCGGTGAAGCAGGGGGTGCCGCCTTGAACATCGGGATCAACGGAAATGAACTTGGGATCGGCCTGCACCATTCGCAGATTGTACGGTTCATTGTCCTGACGCGGCAATCTACGCTCCCCGCGGTTGGACCGCCTTTGCCCGGGGCGATACGATTGCGAGTTCCGTGCGTTATGCCTATCCGCTGATGTTGGATGTGACTGACCGGCTGATCGTTATTATCGGCGGCGGCGGGGTCGCCGCGCAAAAGCGCGTGGGGTTGTGAAGGCGGGGGCCACGCGGGTGCGGATCGTTGCGCCGGCGTTTGATGCGGCAATCCCGGCTTGCGTCGAGAAAGTGATGGAAAGCTACGAAACACGCCATCTCGACGGGGCCACGCTCGTCTTTGCCGCGACGGATCGGCAGGACGTGAACGATGCGGTGGTGCGGGATGCGCGTCGCCGCGGAATACTGGTTGCCCGGGCCGACAGCGATGACGCCGAGCCGGGCGATTTCACAACGCCGGCTCATTTTCGTGAAGGGCCGGTGGTGGTGAGCGTTTCCGCCGGCAGCGCCGCATTGGCGTCGTCCATCCGCGACGACCTGGCGGAGCGATTTGACCCGCGGTGGTCGGTGATGGCGGAGTTGATGCAGACCCTTCGGCCGATGGTCCTCAAGACCCTTGCGAATGACGGGGGACGGCGCACCGAGGTCCTGCGTGCGCTGGCTGGCGACGAGGCGATCGCCCGCGCCGACCAGGGACTGCCCGGCGTGCTCGCCTGGCTTTGCGAGCGTTACCCGGAATTTAAGAATGCCTGAGATTCCCACCCTCGGCCAGCTCATGCTGCTCTTCGCCGCCGTCGCGATGTTCGTCGCCGCCGAAGTGCTCTCCCTGTTGCGCCTCTGGGCCGGCGATCGATACCGCATTCCTGCCAAGGCATGCTTCTACGGGGGAATTGCATTCGGCCTCGGCGTGCTCGTCTGGCACTCCGCGCGCCGCGGAAGCTGGCTGCCCCTTGCCGACAATTTCGATGCCCTCGTCTGGCTCGCGCTGCTGCTGGCGCTCTTCGTCGCCTACACGCAACGCGTCCATCCCCTCCGCGGGCTCGACTGGTTCATCCTGCCGATTGTCGGAATGCTGCTGGTTGCTGCAGCGATCTTCGGGCGGGCCAAACCGCACGAGTACGTCGGCACGGTCTGGTCGTCGATTCACCTGTTCACTGCGTTTGGCGGGACCGCCGCCTTCGCGGTCGCTGCCGCGGTAGGGGCGATGTATCTCATTGCCGACCGGCGGCTGCGCAGCAAGCGCCCGGCCCCTCTGGGCAGCCTTGAACGCCTCGAACATTTCACGCGTGTTTCCGTCGGCTTGGGATTTCCACTGCTGACGGTCGGACTCATCACCGGATTTGTCCTCGCTTTCGATACGCATGGCAGCAGCACCAGCCCTTCCCGCTGGTATGAAAGTCCGAAGGTCTGGCTGGCCTTTGCCGCCTGGCTCGTCTTTGCGCTCGTGCTGCACGCGCCGATGAACCCCGTCTTCCGCGGGCGACGCGCGGCAATGCTCAGCGTGCTCGGCTTCGTGCTTCTCATCGGCACGCTGGTCGCCCTGCAGTTCACCCCCGGAGGCGGACGGTAACTTCGATGCAGCGACTGCTCCTGCTGGGACTCAATCACACCACCGCGCCGCTGGAAGTGCGCGAACGGCTCGCGTTTAGTTCAGCCGCCCGGCAGACCGCGCTGGAGAAGTTCAAAGAGCGTTTCCCGGGCTGCGAGGCGGTGATCCTTTCGACTTGCAACCGCGTCGAGCTCTACGCCGCGCGCCCCGTCCACGACCGGCCGACGCCGACGGATCTGATCGCGTTTCTGGCCGATTCGCACGGGCTGCCGCCCGGTGACGTCGAGCCGCACATGTATCGAAAATCCAACCGCGAAGTGGTGGAGCATCTCTTTTCCGTCACATCCTCTCTCGATTCGATGGTGCTTGGCGAGACGCAGATCCTCGGCCAGGTGCGCGAGGCATACGAAGCCGCCACGCGCCTGCAAATGGCGGGCGCTTTGCTCAACCCGCTCTTCCAGCGGGCGCTGGCCGTCGGGAAGCAGATCATCCATGAGACGCCGCTGGCGGAGGGACGCGTGAGCGTCGCCAGCGTAGCGGTGGATTACGCCCGTCAGATCTTCGAGCGTTTCGATGACAAAACCGTTCTCTGCGTCGGGGGCGGGAAAATGGCCGGCCTCGTCCTGCAGGCGTTCGCCGCACTCTCGCCCGGCAATCTGCTCATCTGTAATCGCGGCGCCGACCGCGCCCAGACACTGGCGGCCAAATTCAAGGGCCGGCCCGTACCCTTCGAGCAGTTGGCCGACCATCTCGTTGCCGCCGACATCGTGGTCACTTCCACCGGCGCTCGAGCAGCCCGTTGTCACCCGCGCGCAGTTTGATTCCATCCTGAAGCGCCGGCGCTACCGTCCGATCTTCATCATCGATATCGCATTTCCCCGCGACGTCGAGCCGGCGGTGGGGGAGCTGGACCACGTTTATCTTTACAATCTCGATGATCTGCAGAGCGTCGTGCTCAACACCCGTACGCAGCGGCAGGACGCCTTCTCGTCGGCCCGCGAAATCGTGCTCAAGCAGGTCGAGGAATTCTCTCTCTGGCATCGCCAGCGGGAGATGGGCCCGACGATTCAGCGCCTGTACGATCGCTACCATGGCCTGGCTCAGGAAGAGTTGAATCGCACGTTGCACAAGCTCCCCGGCATTTCCGCGGTCGAGCGCTCGCATCTGGAGGAACTCACCCGGCGAATCGTCAACAAGCTGCTGCACGATCCAATGCACACGCTCCGCAACGCCGACCATTCTCCCAACGTGCAGTACCTTCATGCGCTCGAGAAGCTCTTTCAGTTGGACGCTGGCGCACCCCGCGACGAGAAGATCGACAAGATCGACGGCCCCAAACCCTCCGAAAGCGAAGACACGAAAGGCTAACCGTTGCCCCGCAGCCGGCTCGCTCTGATCTTCGCGTTCATCGTCATCGTTCTGCTGGTGCTCTCGCTTACGCCGGGCCAAACGCTCCGGTGGTGCTCTTCCGATTACTGACAGACGGCGCAATGCTCGTCGCCTGGCTGATCGCCGCCGCCGGCATCGGGGGATTTTTGCTGCTGTCGATTGAGAGCGCGTTTCAAAATTTTCGGCGAGCCACCCCCTCTCCCGGTGCTCCGGGAGAGGGCAGGGGTGAGGGTGATTTCGAGCACCAACGGCCGCCGGCGTCCAAAATCACCCTCACTCCGACCCTCTCTCGAAGTAGCGCGAGAGGGGGCAATCCACCGGGGTCCGAGCGGGTTTTCCAGACCGCGTCGGGTCTGCTGAGGCTTGTCTCCTCGATCTCGATGGGGCTGGGAGCCATGAGTCTTCTCACGCTCGGTCTCGGCCTCGCGGGCCTTTTGCATCATGGAAGCGCGGTCGGGATGATCTGCGGGGGAATTGTGCTCGCGGTACTCTGTCTTTTCAGACTGAAAATCGATTTCGCCGACTGCATGGCCTGGTTAAATGAACCTGCCGGCTGGAACTGGCTGTGGATCAGCGTTTGTCCGTTCGCGGCTATCGCACTCGTCGCCGCAATGCTTCCGTCCGGAATTCTCTGGCGCGACGGCGACCCGAGTTTCTACGACGTCGTCGAATATCACCTGCAAGTCCCCCGCGAATGGTTCGAGGCGGGCCGGATCATCCCGTTGCCCCACAACGTCTTTTCGTTCTTCCCGTTGAACGTCGAGATGCACTATCTGCTCGCGATGCACCTCTGCGCCGGTCCGTGGGCGGCGATGTTTCTCGCGCAGCTCGTGCACCTCGCGTTCATCGCGCTGTTTGTGGTTGCCGTCTACGCATTTGCACTTGAGATCACGACGCGCCGGCTTCAGAGCGCCAGTCAACTCGCCCCTGTCCAGTGGCACGGGCATCCTGCCCGAGCGGATGGCTCAAAACAGGGGAAAGATTTGATATCAACGGTTCTCTCCGGTACCACGCACTCAACGCGGGCTGGAAGCCCGCGCCACGGGGATGTCTCTCCGACGGACAAGACGCTTGCTCCAACCCGAAGCTCATTGGGCAGCGCCGGCGGAGAAACGACAGACGCAAATTCCAGCGCGCTTCCCGCAATCACGGCGGCTCTTGCGGTCGCCACGGTCCCGTGGCTCACGCAGCTTGCGCCCGTCGCTTACGACGAGGGGGGATTTCTTCTGTTCGGGACGCTCGCTATCGCATGGGTCTGCCGTGCCGTTTCGGACGATGCGGGTCGCAATCGCGGACTGGTCATCGGCGGCGCGTTCGCGGGATTCGCCTGTGGCGCGAAGCTGACAGCCGTCCCCCAGGTGCTCGTCGCGATGACGATTCTTTGCGGGATCTTTCTGATCGGCGTCAGGCGTGAACCGTTCTGGAGGTCGGCCCGGGCGGCATCAATCTTTCTGGCGGTGGGCTTGCTGGTCTTCTCCCCCTGGCTCATTCGCAACGAGCGATGGGCGGGCAACCCCGTCTTCCCCCAGGCGACGACACTGCTCGGTCCCGGCAACTTCACGCCCGTGCAGATCGAACGCTGGCAGCGTGCCCACTCCGCGCGACCCGATCAGCGAAATCTTTCCGCGCGGCTGCACGCCGGCGCGTCGGAGATTCTGGGAAGCAGGCAGTACGGATACGTGCTGATCCCGCTCGGAGTGATCGCCGCGGCGATCGCCTGGCGCCGGCGCCTCACGGTCGTGTTTGCCGGGATGTTTCTCGCGACAGCCCTGTTCTGGTTGTTTGCCACGCACCTGGAGGGCCGATTCTTCGTGCTGGCGCTGCCGGTCTGCGCGTGGCTGATCGCGCAGGTCGATCGGCCGGCGCTCGCCGCGTTGGTCCTTCTTATTGTGCTGGGCGCTGCCAGTATGAGCGGAGTCCGGCTTCATCACGACATCAGCACGCTTCTCCACGGGGGAAGGGAGTCGCCGCTGGTGCAGCCGACGGTTGGATTGCTAGGCGTGCAGGACATCAGCGGCCTGGAAGCGAACTATCTGGACGGCCTGTCTCCCGGACAGAGCGTCGTGCTGATTGGCGACGCCAAGGCTTTTTTTTACACAATTCCCATGTCGCAATTACACTACCGGACCGTGTTTGATGTAAGAACGAATGAAGGCGATCTGATCGAAGACTGGAACGGCGGCCCGATTCCCCATGGTGCGCGTGTGATCGTTGACCCCGGCGAGCTAAAGCGGTTTCATGACACCTACTGGAAGATTCCGGCGATGTCGGACAGGATATTGCAGGAAGCTCCCAACGATCAGAACGGTCGGCGCGTGCCGTTCGTAATGGCAAGCCCGCGGAATTGATCGGCTTGTCCGAACGGTCCCCTCCCCTGGTACTCCGGGGGACGGTTAGGGTGGGGGTTCCGCGCAGGCGACGGACGCGCCCCCACCCCGAGTACCAGGGGAGGGGGAAAAGACAGGCGGTCCGCAAGGCGGTCCTTCCGCACGGCGTCCGTCCGAAAGGCGGTCCGACCGCAATCCGGCTCGTCCGCGAGGCCGTTCGTGGCGCTTCGCGATTGGGATCATTTACGGAGGAGCAATCGAATGAAGAACCTGAATATCGGATTGATTGGTTATGGCTTCATGGGCCGGGCGCACTCGAACGCTTACAAGCGCGTGAACGACTTTTTCGATTTGCCTTATCGTCCGATTCTCAAAGCCGTCAGCGGCCGCGACTCGGCCAAGGCCAACGAGTTCGCCGCCAGGTGGGGGTATGAGTCGATCGAGACCGACTGGCGGAAGCTCATCGCCCGCAAAGACATCGATGCCGTCGACGTCTGCACTCCCAACAATCTCCACAAGGAAATCTCCATTGCCGCCGCAAAGGCGGGGAAGATGGTGCTCTGCGAGAAGCCGCTCTCGATGAACGTGGAGGAAGGGCGCGAAATGGTGGCGGCTGTCGAGGCCGCGGGCGTGCCGAACATGGTCTGGTACAACTATCGCCGCGCCCCGGCGGTCTCTTTTGCCAAGCAACTGATCGACGAGGGGCGGCTCGGTCGCATCTTCCACTATCGCGCCAAGTTTTTGCAGGATTGGACGATCAACAAAGATCTGCCGCAGGGCGGCGCCGCCCTTTGGCGGCTCGACGCCGGCGCGGCGGGAAGCGGAGTCACCGGCGACCTGCTCGCCCACTGCATTGACACCGCCCTGTGGCTCAACGGGAGCATCGAATCGGTTGTCGGAATGACCGAAACCTTCGTCAAGGAACGCAAACACAATCTCACCGGCAAGGTGGAGAAAGTCGGCATCGACGACGCCTGCGCGTTCCTCGCCCGTTTCGAAAACGGTTCGATGGCCACCTTCGAATCCACCCGCTACGCCCGCGGCCACAAGGCCCTTTACACCTTCGAGATCAACGGCGAGAACGCCTCGATCTTCTGGGATCTGCACGATCTGCATCGCCTGCAATGGTTCGATTACAAGGACGAAAGCGCCCTGCGCGGCTGGCGCTCGATTCACGTCAGCGAGGGCGAGCATCCCTACATCAAGAACTGGTGGGTCCCCGGCCTGCAGCTCGGTTACGAGCATACGTTCGTGCATCAAGTTGCCGATTTCCTCGCCGGCCTCGGCACCGGCAAACCCGCCGGCCCGACCTTCCGCGAAGCATTGGAGACGACCGCCGTCTGCGACGCCGTGCTGAAATCAGCGGCCGCCGGGTGTTTCCAGGACGTGCCGAAAGGCTGAGCATGCAAAAGGTCCTGGCACTCATCGCCCACGATCAGAAAAAGAAGGAGATGATCGATTTTTGCGCGATGGCAGCCGAAGCTTTCGCGTCTGAGCCTGATCGCGACAGGAATGACCGGCGACCGGATTGCCCAGGCGACCGGCCTTCCCGTTGAATGCGTTCTCCCCGGCCGCAGCGGAGGCGATTTGCAAATCGCCGCGCGCGTCGCCGACGGCGAGATTGCCGGCGTCATTCTCCTCTTTGACCCCCAGCGCCCGGCGCCCATGAGCCGGACATCGGCCCCATCCTGCGGATCTGCGGACTGCATAACGTGCCTCTGGCGCTGAATCTTGCCACGGCTGAATTGTTGGTCAAAGCGATGTCGTGAGAGGGGCGGCTGGGAAGCCCGAGCCAGCGCTGAACCCCGTCGCCAACGCGCGCTGTGTCACCTTCGCTGTGCGACGCGGACGCGCGGATGCATGCCTTTGGCCAGCGAACTGGGGATGTTTGGACTATCGGGATTGACTTCAAGCGCCGCCGCGCTGGTGAAATGACCAGGTCCATGTCCTCCATCGGGACGGCCCCCAGCAGAACTTCATCGCCCAGAACGAGTGCGCCGGTGAAACAGCCTCGATTGGCGAAGGTCACCTGCACGGGCCCGACGTACGGGCAGAGAGTTCGTCGCCCGTCGGCGGTGGTTACCTCGCGCTTGTAAATCTCCTGCAATTGCAGTTGGACGGCAATGTGCTGGGGAATGCACAAATGCAGGGCACCTGTGTCAACCAGTGCGTCAGTTTCGAAAGGGGACAATCCCGGATCTTTTGGATTGGCGAGTGAAATGCGTGCCCTGATCAATCCCATGCAATCATTGTTCCATGGGCGGCGCCGAAGAACAACTTCGACCCCCTGGACCCTTTACAGCCGCGGCAACTCCACGTCTTGCCTCAATAGTTCCACGGCAGCATCCCCCAGCGCCGACGGCACGTAATTCCCCGTCGAGAGGATGATCTTGAACGCTTCCTCGGTGCTGAGATTCACCAGTTGACACAGCTCGCGCCGCACGAGATACAGCCGGCCCATCACCGGGTTGGGGCACGACGGAATGAAGACGCACAGAATATCCGGATGTCCCTCAACCGGCCGGGCGCTGGTGAATCCCAGCAGCAGGGTGCGGCCGCTCTCGTTGGGAATCAATGCCACTTTCGAGAAGACGCCCTCGGTCCCGCCCGGCGTGAGCGCGATTTGTTTCCATCCAAGATAGATCTGCTTGATGATCGGCAGCCGCAGCAGCAGCGCGTCGATGATGTGGAGAATCCATTTGCCCAGGAACGAAGAAGTCAGCAGTCCGGCCGCATAGATCACGCCCAGCGCGATCGCGACGCCGACGAACGGCAGGTCGCGATGAAACAGAAACTGAGCGATGGGGCGGGTGCGATACTCGACCCACCAGATGATGAAGACCGTAACGGCCAGCGGCACCGCCGAGAAAATTCCCGCCAGGAACGTGTTGCGGAGATGTTTTTGGAAGGAGACCATGGGATTCGATGCGTGGCTTGGGTTCAGCCGCCGTTCGAGGCCATTCTTGCGGGCGTGGCCGGTTCTGCAAGTGCTGTCGATGACCGGCCGCTTTCGCCTCTTCGCCTTTCCGTGCTACGATCCTCGTCGATGCAGGCGGACTCCGGAGGATCCGAAACAACGCCATCGCGCGACCAGAACAGCCACGCTCCCTCCCGCACGCTCATTACGTGCGCGTTGATGATCGCGTGTGCCGCGCTGCTGCTGGTGACGATGCGCCGTCTGCCGCGCCCGGATACCAGCGTGCTTCCGCAGGAGGCCGCACCCGCCGTTCCCGACCAGAAGCTGCGATTCATCACCTGCGACGTGCGCCGCCATCACTTGCAGAACGAACCCGTGCTGGCCGAGATGAGGCGTCTCGACGCCGATTATCTCATCCTGCAGAACATCGAAGCGCCCGATGCGCAGGCGCTGGCTGGCGCTCTGCACATGCAATCGGCGTTCGTCGCGACGGCCGGGCCGGCGGACAATTTAAAAGGATCCGGTTTTGGAAACTGCATCCTCTCGAAGTACCCGCTGACGGCTCCAGCCCCCGCCGCCGGCATCGGCATGTGGGCCTCCACACAAGTGGCGGCGAAGCGCTTTTTGATCGGCTCCGTCACCGCGTCGCCTGCCGCCGGGCCGTCCGCGTCCGGGCAGTTTCTCGACGATTGGCAAAAGCGCGGCTCGCCGCCGATCGTGTGCGCCGGGGAATTCCCCATCGGCTTTGCCGACAACGACCCCGTTCAGCTCCGCTCGGGTTGGTTCGACGGTCTTTCCGCCTGGGAACGCCTGCTGCCCCATTCCACCGCAAGCCAACGACGGGCACAAATCTTCCTCTCCCCCGGCTGGTCCTGCCGCGCCGGCGGCGCCATCGGTGGCTACGCCCTGGCCCCTTGCTGGATCGATGCGAGCTCCTCCGCGTCGGCCACGGCTCCCACCACCCAAGCCGCCACTCAGCCGGCGGATGATTAGCTCGTCACCTCGTTCGCCTCACGCGCGACAGCCGGGGCATTAACCGCTCCGGCGTCGCGAACCGGTGCGGATGCCGCGGACTCCCCATTGGTGGATTCGTTTGCTCGATAGTTGCGCGGTTCCCTGTCTCTGTCGCGCAGGCCTTCGAGATAACGGCCATTCTTGCCCGAGTCGCGACGGACCAGAAATTCCACCAGGGTCTTGACGTACGGGTTGAGATCCTCGGTGTTTTGATATTCGGCGATGGTCAGGGCGAACGGCTGCTTGCGGCGGGAAAACAATGACCGACAGGCTTCGTCGATGGCTTCGATGTCCTCTTCGCACAAGCCGGCACGACGCAGCCCGGTGGCATTGACGCCGCGTACCTGATCGGCCTGGTCCACCTTGCAAAACGGTGGAACGTCGTGATGAATGCGCGAGTAGGCGCCGACGTACGCGTGTTTCCCGATCGTCGTGAAATGATGAACGCCTGCTCCGCCCATCATCGAAACATAGTCCTCAATGACGACGTGCCCGGAGATCATCACGTTGTTGGAGATCACCACGTCGTCCCCCACCTGGGAGTCGTGCCCGACGTGGACATTGACCATATAGAGCCCATTGTCGCCGACCCGCGTGACGCCGCCCCCTTTTTCGGTGCCGGTGTGCAGCGTGGCAGCTTCGCGAAAGACGTTCCCTGTCCCAATTTCCAGACGGGTCGACGAGCCTTTGAATTTCTTGTCCTGCGGCGCAGCTCCGATCACCGCGTTGGGGAAGAAGACGTTGTCTTTCCCGATCGTGGTGTGCCCCAAAACAGTCACGCTGTTGAGCAGCCGGCACCCGCTGGCGATCGTCACTTCCGGCCCGATGACGCAGAAGGGCCCGATCTCGACGTCGTCGGCGATATTTGCGTCCGGGTCGATCACCGCATGCGGCGAAATCTTCGGCATCGACTCGGAAAAGAATTTGAAGGCGAATAACGAAGAGAACCAGGGCGGCCGCTTCACATCCTTCGCCTTGTTGGGGTCATTTTTCATTGTGTCTCAGGCAACGCACAATATTAATGAATCATCATGCGCGCTCGGCGTCAACAAGCATGAACTTGATGTCGGCCTCGCAGGCCATCTTATCTTCCACAAAAGCTTTGCACCGCACATGCCCCGTGCGGCTTTTGACCCTCACCGCAACCGCCTCCAGCAGCAGTTGATCCCCAGGGACAACGGGGTGGCGCATCTTGACCTTATCCATGCTGAGCAGCACTGCAAGTTTTCCAGTGTGCTCCAGCTTCTGGCTCAGCAACAACCCGCCGAGCTGTGCCATGGCTTCCACGATCAAAACCCCCGGCATGATCGGGGTTCCGGGATAGTGGCCCTGAAAGAAAACGTCGTTAAACGTGACGTTCTTGATCCCGGTGGCTTTCTGATCTCCGATGATCTCCAGCACCCGATCGACCATCAGCATCGGATACCGGTGCGGCAGAATGCGCTGGATGCGGCGAATGTCCATCGCCGCGTCACGATGCACCAGGTTCTGGCGGGCATGGCCCTCCTCCTGCTCGACGAGACGGCGAGCCAGAAGATGATTGAGCTGGTGGCCGCTCTTGTACGCTACAATCCGCCCTCTCAGCGGGCGTCCCACCAGAAACAGATCGCCGATCAGATCGAGCACTTTATGGCGCACGCACTCGTCGGCAAAGCGGAAGGTGTTCTCAATGGGGCCGGTCTTGGAAATGACCAGCAGTTCCTTGGGCGACAAGTGCTTGCCGAGGCCGTGCGCCCGAAGCTCCTGGGCTTCTTCCTCGAACACAAACGTGCGAGCCGGGGCGATCATCGTCGCAAAATCGTCATCCCCGAGGCGGAAGCTGATCGTTTGGCGGCCGATGGGCGCAGGCCCCTCAAAATCGTAGATGACCTCAAGCTGATCGGCGGGTCCCGGAAGGGCGGCGAGCGTCGCACCCTCAAATGAAACCTGGATTGGCTTGCGAATGATCAGAGGGATGACATCAGCGTCCTGCTCCCGGATGCCTGCCGAGCGGATCATGTCGACAAATGACAGGCTGCTCCCATCCCCTCCGGGCACCTCTCCAACGGACCCGCCGGAAATCTTGACAACCGCATTATCGATGTGCATGCCCGCCAATGCAGCCATGCAATGCTCGACGGTTTCCACGAAAAGCGTGCCATTACGAAGGCACGTTCGTCGCGGACGGTTGAGGACGTTCCGCACCAATGCCGGAATAACAGCGATTTTGCCATCCGCTTCGCGGACAAAGGTAATTCCCTCATCGTGTTCGGCGGGCGCAATAGTCAGCGTGGACGGTTCCCCGGAGAAAAGTCCGGCGCCCGTCAGCGAAACCTCTCGTGCTACTGTTTTCTGCCGCGCCGTCACAATGTGCAACTCAGCGACGTCCGTGTTGGCCGTGTCGCTCAAAACCCGCAGTATATCGCTTTGCACGCAAAGTGGAATGATCCGGAAGCGGTTCGGGGATTTCGGTAATTTTTTGGCAATCTGGATGGATTTTGCGAAGATAGGGGGGCGTTATCGGTCGAAGTAGTGCTAACGGATGCTCTTGCGGGCCTTCCCGACCCCGGAGCAAAATATTGGCGTTGTTGCCTTGGACCGTTCGGGAAAGGTGGGTATTGTTGCAATATCGCGGCTTGGCTCTATAGATTAGATGTCAAGACGAGGTTGTCGATTTGGGTTACACGTGCTGCGCGGGCCGGCCGCACGTGAGTGGTTTTCTTGGAAAGGAGCGTCTCTTGCGTCCTTCGCGTGTGATCAGCTTTGCGTCGCTGTGTCGTGTCACTGTCGCGTCAGGCGTGAGCCTGGCGGTTCTTTCAGCAGTGGGGGGATGCGATACCAGAGGCTTCTTCGATCCCAGCGAAATGGGTCGCTACCAGAACGAGCCGCTGGCGATGCCAATCCTGCATTCGGTTGATCCCGCCGTCGAAGACGGAACCGAGGATTTCTCGTCTGCAACGGACCCCATCCCCTCCGACCAGCGCCTCACCAAGGGCGATTACACCGTCAGCAAAAACGACTTGCTGCAGATCGGAATCTCCGATCTGGGCGGACCCGGCGCCGGCGAAACCACCAAGGTCACCCGCGTCAGTGACAGCGGTAACATCAGCCTTCCGTACATCAACTCGCTTCATGCCGCCGGGATGACCGAAATCGAGTTGGAGCAGGCGATCGTCGAGGCATACCGCAACGCGAACCTCATCCAGAACGCCCAGGTTTCCGTCACAGACGTTGAGCCTCGCGGGCGCACGTTCAGCATCATGGGCGCTGTCGGCGCCCCCGGCGAGTATCAGATCGTCGACTCGGAATTCCGCGTGCTCAACGCATTGGTGATGGCCCACGATGTAAGCGTCACCGGCATCGACTATCTTTATATCGTTCGTCAAAACGAGCCGCCGAAAGATCAGGGCGGCGCAGCCCCAGCGCCGGGGGCAACGCCTCCGCCTGCGAGTCTCCCCGCTGCCCCCGAAGAGCTGGCTCCTCCAAAGACTGAGGGCCCCAACGTCTCCGGCACGGCCGTCGCCGACGCCTCTTCGCCGCAGCGCGTGTTGCGTCTGCTGGCAGATGCGCCCACCACCGACCCGACCGCCCCGGCGGCGGGTCCGGTAGCAGTCCCGCCCCCGCCGGCCGATGCCAGCGCCTCCCGCGACTGGCCCAGCAACAGTCCCGCCTCCCGCCGATGCCACCGCCCCGGCGACCGGCCCGGTCGCTGTCCCGCCGCCAGCGGACGCAACGGCAACCGCCCCGACCACGCAGGGATTTGAGTTTAATGAGCCGGTTGCGGAGGATGCGACACGAACCATCCGTATCCCGCTTGACGCGCTGCGGAGAGGCGATCTTCGCTACAACATTCCCCTGCGAGCCAAGGATCTGATCATCGTCCCCGTGCCCGAGGCCGGCGAGTATTACATGGGCGGACACGTCCAACGCCCCGGCGCGTTTACGCTGACGGGTCGCAAGATCACGCTGAAGGAAGCGGTTGTTTCCGCAGGCATGCTCGACGCCGTCGCGATTCCGCAGCGCACCGACATCATTCGTCGCATCAAGCCCGATCACGAAATCTTCGTCCGCATCGATCTCTCGCAGATCTTTGCCGGCAATCAGCCCGACGTTTACCTCAAGCCGTATGATCAGGTCATGGTCGGCACCAACGCGCTGGCATCATTCATCGCCGCGGCCCGCGGAGCGTTCCGAATCACCTATGGCTTCGGATTCCTCTACGACCGCAACTTCAGCCCCGGCAACAACGGGCTCTAAGCAGTGCTTTCAGAAAATCACCAAGGGCGGCGGAATCCAATTCCGCCGCCCTTTTCGTTACCGCTCGCTCTGGGGCAAAAAATTCGCCTCGCACCGATCGTTCATCAAATCTTCATTTTTTATCGGCTTCTTGCAGTTAAGATGGAAGCAAGCTGGGCTTGCCGCTTCACAATGGGTAACAGCCGGTCGATATGCGGGTAACGACGCTGAATCTTTGAACTTGCATTCATTGGAGGACGTAATTTTGGGGTCGGCCGTTGCGCCTGTTTTCAGGATGCCACACCGAGTCTGAGGTACACCGAAGGCTCGGATCGAGCCCCCGGAAAAATCCGAGCGTGAACAACTTAGACTCGCCGTGGTGCTATTGACTTGAGGTCGTGAGAATTCTGCGGTGGCGGACTGCGCCTTGGCGTCGGAGATCAAATCGTGAGGTCGCTGACCATCGATTCCACATCCAATCATGCCGGAGATTCGGACGGTGTCTCGCGTCACGGCGACGTTGCCGACATTGCGCGCGCCGCATGGGTGCAGGCGGCAATCATCGCCGCGCTGATGGCGCTGCTTTTCTGGCCCAACCTGCGCCGCCTGTGGGACAAAACCAATCCCTTCTACGGCGAGCCCAACTGGGGTCATGCGATCTGCGTTCCGATCATCGGAATTTACTATTTGTACCTCCATCGTCAGTCGCTGCGCGCCACGCCGGTGCGAACCGCCTGGTGGGGGCTTCCCATCTGCCTCGCGGGAATCGTCTTCTTCGCGTATGGCATCTGGCCGGGACAGAACGACCTTGCCAAGGACCTGGGGATGGTGGTCTGCCTGTTCGGAGTGGTGCTGCTGCTGTGCGGATGGGAGATCATGCGGACGGCCTGGTTTCCGATTGTTTTTCTCATCTGCGCCTTGCCCTGGCCCGAGCTGATGTACAGCCGCGTCGCCGAGCCGCTGCAGGCGCTTGCCGCCGGCGTGGCAGTGCATGTTCTGCGATTCACCGGCGTCGAGGCGATGAGGTTGGGGACGAAGATCCGGATGGAGCACGGCCAGGGAATGCGCGAGCTCAACGTCGCCGAAGCGTGCGCCGGGATGCGCTCGCTCATGACTTTCGTGTCGGTCGCGGCAGCAGTTGCCTTTTTGAGCGCGCGGCCGCTGTGGCAGAAGCTGGTGATCGTCGCCTGGGCCGTTCCCATCGCAATATTCTGCAATGTCATGCGCGTCGCGGGGCAGGGGCTGCTGGATCATTACGTCAGCACCGGCTGGTCGGAAGGTTTTGCGCACAGCTTCGCCGGCATGGTCATGCTGATCCCGGCGCTGTTCTTGATTTTGCTGGTCGCCTACGTGCTCGACAACCTCTTCGTCGAGGCGGTCGACGACAAAAACGCGCTCCGCGAGAAATTGCTGCGGCGCGTGCCCGGTAGCGCCCCATCGCCGGTCGCGGCAAGGCCGCCGTCGCCGGCGCTCCTGCCTCCCCGTCCGCGACTGGCTTCTCCCGCCGGAACAACCTCGCTTACCACGGAAGCGCGCTCGTGAACGTGCTCCCGATCATTCTCACGATCCTTGCCCTGCTCATCCTGGCGGGGGCACTCTGGTGCGTTCCCTCCCTGCGGCGTGCGTTGCTGCACAGCCTTTCGCGCGGCGCATTTGTCGCGGCGGTCGTGGTGCTCTGTGTATCGGCGCTGGGGCTCAACGCCACCGTCAGCTTTCTCAAGCTCCATTTCAAGAAACATGCGCTTCCGCTGGCAGTGCGATCGTTGACCGATCCGCAGGAGGGAATGCCCGCGCAACTCGGCCCGTGGCTCGCGGTTTCCACCGACGAGGCAGTCGATCCGGAGATCCGCCAGGTGCTCGCGACCGATCAATACCTGTTTCGCGATTACGTCGACACCCGCCGCTGGGCCCAGGCTCAGCTCGCGTCATTCCGCCAGATGTCCCAACCCGACCGCGATGCGGCCCTGGCCCGGCTCGAGGCACAGAGCCCCGAGTCGGTCTTGCGGGTCGCGATCACGTACTACACGGGCCTTGCCGACACCGTTGCGCATGTCCCCGAACGCTGCTATGTCGCCGATGGATTTGACGTCTCGCAGTATGAAACGCGCGCCGCGGATTGTGGCAGTTATTCCGACGGCACCCGGCGCACCGTGCCATATCGGCTGATTCACTTCGAGGATCAAACCACGCGCGGGCGGGTTGCGCGTGACGTGGCGTACCTGTTTCATGTGGACGGAGCGTACGAGGCCGATTCCCTGGCGGTCCGAAATCGGCTGGCAAGCCTGACCGAGCGGTACGGTTATTATGCAAAAGTGGAATTGATGACGACTTCTCCGCCAGGCCAGCGCGGCCAGCAGCGCGAACGCAACGTCGCCGCGATGGTGGATTTTCTGAATGCCGGTTTGCCCGAGCTGGAGAAGCGGCTGCCCGATTGGAAGAAAGTGCACCAGCAGGGCTCCGCAGCCCTTGGAAGCGATAACTGAGGATTGCGATGCCGCAGCGCGTCAATACCCGATTTCTGATCATCCTGACGATTGTCGTGGCGGCGTTCGTCGCGCTGGGGCTCGCGGCGAAATTCCTGCTGCATCGCAATCCCAAAAACTTCGTCGCCGCGGGCGACGCCGCCGCGCACAGCGGGAACTGGCCATTGGCCGCCGCCAACTATAACCGCGCCATCAGCCTCGGGCGCGCCGATCCCGATCTGTACATTCGCGACGGGGTGGCGCTCGAGCATTGCGTCGGTGCCGATCCCGACTGCCTCAAACAGGCCGAAGCTGCCTACCAGAATGCCCTGGTGGTCGATCCGAGCAACGCGTCGGCGGCTCGTGACCTGTTGGAGATGAGCATACAGATGACCGAGGTGGAGCCGGGCGCTGCTGTCTTCGAGAAATTGCGCGACAACGCACAAAAGGTGGCACAACTCGATCCATCCGACCAGCGTGCGGTGGCGTACCAGCATGTCGCGGCGATTCTGTTGAGCGAGCGAGAGTCGGCCCCGGCCGGTGATCTGCTTGCCGATGATTTTGACGCACTTGCGAAAATCATCCGCCAGGGCACGTCCGACTCCAATCTGCCCTTCTATTATGCCCGCGGAAAGCTTCGGCTCGCATCCCTGGCGATCAAGAACCAGAACCCCGACGCGGCGGCCCGCCTCGCGCGGGAGGCTGCGGCGATGTTCGACGAGGCGCTTGACCTCAAGGGCGATGAGGCGGCAATGAACTGGCGCGCGTCCACTCTCTATGCGGCGCTGCCGCGCTTCGATCCGGCGGCGGCAGCCGCGTATCAGGCGAAAGCCGACGCGACGATCGCCCGCGCAAAATCCCTGGCCAATCCGTCGGACGCGCGATACGCGGATATCCAGATTGCCGCGGCGCTGGCGGCCGTCGCGCACCACAGGCTCGATGACGCCGAGGCAATTCTTCGCGATCTGTTTGCCCTCCAGCCCAAGAATCCGTTCGCCCAACTGCAGTTGGGCGGATTCCTCGGCCGGATTCGCGGAAAACGCGACGAAGCGATAGCCGTGCTCTCGACGCCGATGAACGGCGATGGCGAAGTCGGCGCTCCCGCGCTGCGAACGCATGGCCAGCAGCAGCAGCGACTCTACGAATTGGCGCGGCTGCAGATCGATGCCTATGCCGCACTGACCGACCCGGCCGCGGAAAAGCAGTTGCTGTCGAAGATCGAAGCTAATTATCAGGCGCTCGCCGATCTGGTTGGGCAGCACGATTCAGATCCGCTGCTCCATCTCAAGGCGGAAATCCAGCAGTTGAAAGGGGACGACATCGGCGCCATGGCGACCTATCGCCTGGCCCTGGGCGTGATGGAGCATGCGGATGCTCCCGACATCGATCTGATGTATCGCGCCGGGCTGCTGGATCTGAAGGAAGGCCAATCCGGGGAAGCCGAGAAGCTCTTCGCCCGCGTGGTGGAAGCAGACCCGGGCTTTGTGCCCCCGCAACTCGCCCTGGCAGATCAATACCTCAACGAGAACAGTCCCGAGAAAGCCCAGAAGTACATCGACTCGGCCGCGAAGCTCGATCCGGATTCGGCGACGATCATCCAACTTCGCATTCGGCAATTGCTGGAGCAGCGGCAGACCGACGCGGCCCGCGCGGCGTACGCCACTCTTCCCGAAGCCGATTCCGCCCAGCAGTTGGCCAAGGCGAAATACGCGCTGCTCGTGGCCAACCCCGCCGACGCCAGTCGCCTCCTGGAGCCGCTCTACAAGCAGTCGCCGGACGATCTGACGATCGCCGACGCGCTCGTCCAGGCCGATATCGCCAACGGACAGCGGGATCAAGCCAGGGCCGTCGTCGAGCAGGGCTTGCGAAAGAATCCGAAAAATATCTCGCTGCTGATTCTTCGCCAGCAACTGGATTCTCCCTCGGGCAATCAGGTTGCTGCGCTGGATCCGCAGCTTCTGGCCGCGACAGACGACTTCACTCGCGAATTGTTGGAATACGAGAAAGAACTGAATCACAACAATTATGACGCCGCCGCGGCTCATCTCGCCGCCGCTGACCGGCTCCGGCCGGATAGCGCAAGTGCACGGGCTCTTTTTTCAGTTGGATATCGCGCGCGAGCGCTACGATCTGGCGGAGCAGGAAGCCGCCCGGCTCGCGGCGATGCAGGCCGACGGTGCGGACGGACTGGTCTATCGCGTTCGCCTCGCGCTCGCCAGGGGAGACCATCCCGCGGCACTGCAGATCGCCCGCGATCTGGTCACACGCAGGCCGGAGTTTGCCGAGAGCTACGCATTGCTGGGAACCGCGCTCGCTGCGGATGGCAGCCCGGATAAGGCAGTCGTGGAGTTCAACAATGCGCTGGACCGCCAGCATGACAACGTCGGCGCGCTGCAGGGCCTGATCGAGGCATACCTCCACCTCCATCAGCCCGATCGCGCGGCGGAAACCATCATGACCGCGCAAAGGCTCCATCCGCACAGCGCGGCTTTTCGGGAAGCGGCAATCGAATATGACCTGGCTTACTCCGAACATCCGGAGGTCGCCGTTGCCGAACGCAAGCGCGAGCTCGACGCCTCGCCGGATGATCCGGCCAACTACAGAGCCCTCGCCCAAGCGGCGCTGCGCGTCGGGGAACGCCTGCAGACAAGCAACCCTGACAGCTCGCGGCAGAACCTCGACCTGGCCGCAGACACGCTGAAGAATGCGGTGGCGCGTTGGCCCCAGGACATTACGCTTGTCGGGCTTCTTGCGCAGATCACGCAGTTTCGCGGCGATGCGCCGGGCGCCGAAAAACTTCTGCTGGATCTGGCCTCCGCTCCCGCGCTGGCATCCAGGCCCGAGCCGTCGTTGCTGCTTGCGGATTTCTACCAGCAGGCAGGGAAGACCGACGCCCGGATCAAGGCGCTGAGCGACGCTTTCGAGAAGTCAGGGCATTCGGTGGAAATGGAGTTGAAGCTCGCCGCCGCCTTGGTGCAGGCCACGCGTTTCGACCAAGCTCTGTCATTGCTGCAGGCACGCAACGGCGCTGACCCGCGCGTCAGCTTCCAGCGTCTGCAAACGCTCAGTGCCGCCGGCCGCAACGACGAGGCCGAACAGGGCATCAAAGACGCGCTGCGCTCCGCGCCGCGATCACTGCCGCTCCTGAATCTCCTCGTGACTGCGGAGCTTGCGGCGGGGCATCTGGTCGATGCCCGACAGGCCGCCAAAGACGCTATCGCCGCCGGCCCGACGGACAACGATGCGCTGTATCACCAGGCGTTTGTCGAATCGCAGCTTCCCGATGGTGATCTCGATCTGGCTCTGCGCGACGGCAGCCAGCTCAAAGTGCAAAACCGCGCCAGCCCCAAGGCCTACGAGCTCCTGGCCGACATCTACAACCGCCGCGGGCAACCTGATGATGCGCTGCGGACCCTGGAAGACGGGCTGAAAGCCATGCCGCAAAGCCGCAGCGCGCGCATCCGCCTTCTGGCCGCCTACGCGTCGGCAACGCCTCCGCTCTGGTCGGAGTATGACCGAGTCGTTCACGAAGCCGAGAACGATCCTCAACTGAGCACCGATACTACGTGGCTGATAAAGGACGCCTACGGCCTCGCCGATCGCAAGCAGTTCGACGACGCCATCCAGAAAGTCGAGCAGGCAATCGCCGCCGCGCCGCAGAACACCTCGTTGTTTTCCGAAAAACTATCAATCCTCATGAGCGCCGGACGCTATCCGGCGATCATTCAGACCGGCGACGAACTCGAAGCGCGCGGCATCAGGCCCTGGTGGATGTACATGGCGCGTGGCGCGGCGAAGGGCAGAGCGATAAAACGTCCGGCCTGAAAGACCTGGATGCTGCATTGGCGGCGGCTCCAGACTTTGAAGCCTCGGCAAGAGTGATAAAGGTCATCTCGGCAAACGTCGGGATCGATGAAGCGCTGCAGCGCGTGCAGCCGCGCGATGCTGATCCAAACTGGCGTCTGATCGCAGCGGATCTCAATCTGGCAAAGGGCGATTTCGCCGCCGTGGTAGCCCAAGCTGCGCCGCTTCGCCAAAATAACGCCATTTCCGCGGTTCAGCGAGTTCATGCGCTGTCGATCCTGGCACAGTCCTATACAATGCTGAAACAGCCGCAGAACGCGAGGGATGCGTACCTAGAAGCGTTGACGATCGCGCCAAATGATGCCCAAGTGCTGAATAACATCGCCAACGTACTTGCCGATGATCTCAGTAACCCTCAGCAGGCCCTGACTTACAGTCAACAGGCTTATGACCTCAGCCGGCGCTCGGGGCAATTGATGCCCAGCGTCAGCGATACCCAGGGTTGGGTTCTCACCCTGTGCGGTGGCCCAGGAGCGGCGAGCGGATTGGATATACTGCAAAAACTTGTGGAAGAGCATCAGGATTTCACATTTGCACGCTATCATCTGGGTGAGGCGTATCTCCGAAGCTCCATGCCGGCTGACGCCGTCAAGCAATTGGAGATTGCGCAGACCCAGGTGCAGCAGGCCCAGGAGCAGCATGCATCTGTAAGCGCGGAGCTGAAATCCGCGATCGCCCAGTCCCTCGCCAGGGCGCGGCAAATGCTCGACGGGAAAGCGGCTGCGGATGGCAGGTAAAATGCCTGCTGGGAAATGACAGTTCATGACAACGTTGCCACAGACCACTCCGATGCGAGCCCCGCGGCCGGGAATGACGGCGCTGGCGATTCCCGGCGCCGTCCCGGTCATCGCACATCAGCAGCCCGCCGCCGCCACGATGAGCGGCAATGACATCCTCCGCGTGCTCCGTGCCAACGCCTGGCTGATCGGATTGCTCCTGATCGTCGGCGGAGCGATCGGATACGGCATCAACACCTGGCTTGCCCTCAACCACCCGCGGTTCACCTCCACCGGCATGGTCCGCATCATGACCGCCGAAGATTTCCCCCACATGGGCGACATGTATTCCTCGCAGGGCGCGGTTAATGTCGACCTCGAGACCCATGAGCAGGCGGCGAAGATCCAGCACGGCGACCTGATCGTTCGCGTGCTGGATGGCAGCACCGCCATTCGTGAAACCCGATGGTTTCAGCAGTTCGTCCATTCGGTCAACGGCCGGCCGACTGTCGACGTCGAGGCGGCCAAGCAAAGCTTGCTCGAGAATCTGGAAGTCTCGGGCGTCCCCGCGTCACGCCTGATGGCTATCTCGTTTTCCAGCGAAGTGCCGGCCGATACGCGCGCCATCGTCGAAGCGGTGGTTACACAGCACATTGCCGACCAGCGCGAAGCCAGCCAGGTCCGGGATGCCGATCAGTCCCGCATGCTGGCACGCATGCAGCTCCAGTATGAGGGCGACCTCAGCGAAACACAGAGCCGCCTCGCGAAGCTGACCAAGCAGTTGAGCGACGAGGGCCAGCCGCTGGAGGGTCGCGGCTACCGCGAAACACTGTTCGAGACATTGACGGCCGAGAAGTTGCGCCTCAACTCGATGCTGGATGATTTGCGGGAGCGGTACGATAAATTTCAAAAGGACCTGCGCACGACCAATACCACTCCGTCGGTTGAAGATGCGATTCGTCTGAACGGAAAGTTCTCCGAATCACAGGCGCGCCTGGATGCGGAGAAGATGGAGATGGTCCGTCTCCAGCAGAGCCTGGGGTCGTCGAATCCGCAGGTGAAGGATCTGGGGAAGATGATCGACATGCTGCAAAAGGACGTGGACGCGCAGCACGAGCAGCTTCGCAAAGACTACGTGCAGCGGCTGCAGAACGAGCTGACCGATGCTCTGGTGGACGGCCAGGCGCGCGTGGCCGCGATCGGCGCCCAGGTCGACGCGGTGCAGTCGAAAATGGCGGATCTGGCGGCCCAGCAGAACGAATACCTGCGTCTCAAGACCGAAGAGCGCGCTTCGCTGGATAAGCTCGCTAAATTGAAGGACACGCAGGACAACGTGCGCAACTGGAACAACGGCGGCTACGCCAATGTCAGTTGGTACACGCATCCCGAGCTGCCTGAGGTTCCCACTTTTCCCAAGCTGGTCAACACCATGACCATGGCGATCGGGCTGAGCCTGGCGCTGGGATTGGGAATTGCATTCCTTCGCGAAGTGACCAACACCAGCGTTCGTTCGCCACGCGATATCGCGCGGGTCGGGCAGTTGAACCTGCTCGGGATGATCCCGCATCAGGATGACGATCCGCAGGCGGTCGGAGCGCGGTTGCCGCTGCTGATCATGGAAGCTCCCCATTCCATGATCGCCGAGCAATTCCGCCAGGTGCGCACGCGGCTGCAGCACGCAGCGTCGCTGGATACCACCCGCAGCATCCTCGTCACCGGCTGCAGCCCCGGAGACGGCAAGACCACCGTCGCCTGCAATCTCGCCGCCGGACTCGCTCTCAACGGCCGCCGCATTCTTCTCGTCGACGCCAACTTCCGCAGGCCTCAGCTCCATCAGATCTTCAATCTCGACAATCATCTGGGCTTCGGAGACGTGCTCACCAGCGGCGAGCAGTTCGCTCACGCCGTCCGCGAGACCGGCGTTCCAAACCTCTCGGTGCTCGTGCTTGGCAACAAGCCCGCCAATTCCACTGAGCTTCTCGAGAGCCAGTTGCTCATCGACTTCATCGAGCGGGCATTGGAAGAATACGATCATGTCATTTTCGACAGCGGCCCGCTGCTGATCGTCTCCGAAACCGTCGGTCTGGCCCCGCGCGTCGATGGCGTCGTCACCGTCGTCCGCGCCATGGGCGACAGCCGAGGCATCCTCCAGCGCCTCCGCGATCAGCTCCGACAGCTCAAGGCCGAGCATCTGGGCGTCATTCTCAACGCCGTCCGCGTGCAGGGCGGCGGATACTACGGCCCGCTGATCAAGACCTACTACGCCTATCAAAACGGCAACGGCCACGCCAATGGGACCAACGGCCATCGCGGAACCAACGGTTCCAATGGCAACGGAACCAACGGAACCAACGGAACCAACGGAACCAACGGACACCACGCCACCAACGGCGCACACGGCACCAATGGTTCCAACGGTGCCAAAGCCTCGCAAGGCACCAACGGCGCCAGTGGGACCAACGGATCGAACGGCGCCAACGGTCACGTGTAAGCCCGCACGAAAAGGCCTAAATTTCCAAGCCATTCAGAAGCGCCATCCCCGTAGCACAGCCGTCCCGGCTGCGATCCCATCACCACGCAGAAGGGCGTGACAATTTCGACGGCCCTTCTATTCCCTTCACCGATGCTCCGGCGGAGGACCAAGGCGGGCCCCCAGCATGCTTGCGGCACAGTTCCCAAATTGATCAAATTGTTCGCGAAGCGGCTCCCCCGTGAAATTCCTTGCACCCCTCTCCCGGTACTCCGGCAGAGGGGTACAATCCCCCCCATGCCCGAGCACATCACGATCCTCGGCGACGGCGCGATGGCCACCGTCTGCTCGATCCTCCTCAGCCAGAACGGCCATCACGTCACCATCTGGGGCGCCTTCGAGGAATCGATCGAAAGGCTGATTCAAAACCGCGAGCAGGAGCGGCTTTTGCCCGGCGTGCGGATTCCAACCGGAGTCGCGCTGACCGCCAATGACGCAAGCTGCTTCAACGGCGCAACCATGGTGCTGTCCGCCGTCCCAACGCAATACATGCGCGGCGTCTGGACCCGGCTCGCACCGCACCTTCCCAAAGGTATTCCGGTAGTTTCGGTGGCAAAGGGAATCGAAACCTCGACGCTCCTGTGTCCCACGCAAATCATCTCAAACGTGCTCAAGGACGCCGGCTTCGGGATCATTCAGCAAGGGGGCACGCGCCTGGCCGCCCTCTCCGGTCCGAACATTGCCGCCGAGCTCGCCCGCTACCTTCCCGCAACTGCGGTCGTTGCGTCGGACGACCCGGCGCTTGGCGAACGCGTCCAGGCCGCCTTTTCCACGCAGTGGTTTCGCGTTTACACCAACACCGACGTGATCGGCGTCGAACTCGCCGGCGCGACCAAAAACGTGATCGCCATCGCCGCCGGAATTCTCGACGGCCTCTCCGCCGGCAACAACGCCAAGGCCGCCCTGGTCACTCGCGGCCTGGTCGAAATCAGCCGCTTGGGCACCGCCATGGGCGCCCGCCCCGAAACCTTCCAGGGCCTCGCCGGCCTCGGCGACCTGATCACCACCTGCGTCAGCCCCGAAGGCCGCAACCGCACCGTCGGCGAGCGCATCGGGAAGGGAATGCAGCTTTCACAGATTCTTGCTTCGATGGACAGCGTCGCCGAGGGGGTCCCCACCACCAAGGCCCTCTTCACGCTCGCCCGGCAATACAACGTCGAAATGCCGATCACCGAAGCCGTCTATCGAATTCTCTTCGAGAGCCTCGATGTGCTGCACGCCCTCAGTTACCTGATGACCCGCGAGCCCAAGCCCGAGCGCGCCGACATTCGGACCGGAGCAGAGCTGCGCTAGCCGCTCCCGCGTGCGCACCACTTCGGCCGGAAGAAACGGAGTGGAACCGGACGACCGCGCCGCGGAAGCGACCGGGAACACGAGGGCACAAAACCGGATCTGCTTAGGGCTGCTTCCTTTCGGACCTGACCCGGTTCACAGCCGACCTTTGCATCGGTCCCGGCCGCTACCGCGGCGCGAGAGATCGGTTGTACACGAACGGAGCGGGCTTTCCAATGCTTTCGCATGAGTTCGCATGAGTTCGAGAACCCCCGGGCTGCGCTTACAATGCGCCGCTTTCGGAGGTTCCCATGCTCGACACCGCACTGCATAACATGTTTGTTCTCGATTCAACCGCCGTCACCTATCTGGAAAAAATAGTACGGCCGATCGTGGTCTACGTGTTTCTCATCATCGGCCTGCGGCTGGCGGGAAAACGCGAGCTGGCGCAGATCAATCCGTTCGATTTCGTCGTCCTGATGACTCTTTCGAACACGGTGCAAAATGCCATCATCGGCAACGACAACAGCATCACCGGGGGCATCCTCGGCGCGGCAACACTTCTGGCCATCAACTACGTCGTCGTGCGAATCATCTACAGCAACCGGAAGCTGGGCCGGCTGATCGAAGGAAAGGCGGACGTGCTGATGAGCGGCGGGAAAATCCACAAGGATCATCTGCAGCGCGAGCTGATCTCCAGGGAGGAGCTCGTCGCCGCCGCACATAAGCAGGGGATTGCGTCGCTGCATGACGTCGATCGCTGCATGCTGGAGCCGACCGGCACCATTTCATTCGTGCAGAAGACACCGACGCCGGAGACCGAACGGCACGAGGCGATTATCGCGCGGCTCACGGCCATCCTCGAAAACGTGACGGCGCTGCGTCAGGGAAAGAATGACGCTGCTGTCTTGAAGGACCCGGCGTAAAATCAGAAACCATGTCAACCGCAACAGGCAGATGCAATCGATGGGTCATCCTGTCCAGCCTGGCATTTCTCGCCGGGTGCTCCAGCTTCAACCGTGAGTGGAAGGAGGCGCCGGCGGCCACCAGTCCGGGCGATATCGAAGGAAAATGGCAGGGCCATTGGAGAAGCGACAAGGACGATCACACCGGGAGTCTGAGATGCGTAATGACAAAGACCGGCGATGACCGCTACTGCGCCCACTTTGTCGCGACATATTGGAAGATCTTTACGTTTGCGTACGTCGCCGAACTGCAAGGAACGCCCCAGGAAAACTCGGTCCACCTTTCGGGAGCACAGGATCTCGGATCGCTTGCCGGCGGCGTTTACAAATACGACGGGACCGCGACGAATACGGATTTCAATTGCACTTATTCGTCAAAATACGATCACGGGAAGTTCATCATGATCCGGCCGGCTGAGGGGAAGTAGATAGTTCCGGTTCACCGAAAAATCCGAATTCCGAAACCAGAATCCCCAATCAAAGAATCAAACCAGAATGACGAATGACTGAATGAAACGCAGCAAGCGATCCTGTTCGCGCACTCGGTGAGTTGAAGCTATATGCAACGCGCGGTTTTGATCACCTTGAAACGACGACACGCATCCGCAGTTTCCACATCCAGTCATTCTGACTTGATTCTGGTTTCGGGTTTCGTCACCCGGACTTTCGCCTGCGCGGCTGACGTCGGCGGATTGTCCGGCCAGTCTTTGGCATCGCGAATCGACTGCAGTTGCGGCAGGCTGAAGGTGCGGCCGTGGTTCATCCCATGGCAGCGTTTCGCGGCGCGGTCCCAGCGGGCGCGATCGAGAAGATTCTCCGGCCAGAAGGGCCACGTCCTGCATTGGAGCGGACGAACCGGGTAGATCGAGCAGGTTTTCCTGCCGCGCTGAACGTCTTCCTTGAGAAAGATGCAGTCGTACATTCCCTCGGGGGTGCGCGTCTCCTTCAACGAGATCCGGCCTTCAATCTTGCGACAGAATCGTTCGCGCACCTGCTTCTCCGACAGTTGGAGATGTGTCGCGAGCCGGCGGATTTCTTCGTCGCTGATCCAGACGTAACCGGGACCGCCCGTGCAGCAGTTGCCGCATTGGGAGCAGGTGAATTGCAGGCCGTCGGCGTACCACGATTCCTGGGCGACGGATTCGGGAAGGAGGGGGAGACGCATTACAGGGTTCAGGGGTTGAGGGGAAAACCCGAATGACGAAACCCGAAATCAGAATCAAACCCGAATGACGAATGTCCAAAGCCCGAAACAGGGAGTCGGGAGTTCACCGCCGATTGTCTGTCCCATCGCTGCTTGCCTGAAAGGATCGCGTTTCGTCATTCGTCATTCGTCATTCGGATTTGATTCGGAATTCTGGTTTCGTCATTCGGGTTTCGGGGGCGAAGCCCCCGGCTTACGCTTGCTCCGGCAGTTGCTTCATGAAGTTGGGGAAGTCCGCGGCGGTGGCCTTGTAACCGGGCAGGATTCCCGTCTTGAATGGGTCCACGTGGAAGAGACGGGTCAGCGACTCGGCGTAGACGCTGCGGAAGTCGGTGTGCACGGGAAGGAAGCGACCACCGTCGAGGTCCTGCAATCCCTTCCAGACGCCGGAGACGGGTTCCTTGGCCTGCACCATGTTGCCCATGGCGATCATGAAGCCGGCGCGGCCGTGGTCGGTGCCTTCCGCGCCGTTGTCGTCAACGGTTCGGCCGAACTCGGACATGACCAGCACGAGCGTGCGGTCCATGTGCGATCCAAGATCCTTATTAAACGCCACCAGCGCGGCGCTGAGTTCGCCCAGCATCCTCGCGTGACGCCCGCCGACGCCTCCCTGGCCGCTGTGGGTGTCCCATCCGCCGAAATCAGCCTGGGCCACTTCGAGCCCGACGTCCGCCTTGATGACTTTGGCAATCGTACGAAGCTGACTGGACAGGCCGCCGCCGGGATACTCCGCGTCGGTCTGCGTTTGCTCTGCCTTTTCCAGCGCCTTGATGCGCTCAACGGAATTGGCGCCGGAGGCGGCGATGATGTCGCGCTCCATGTCGCTGGTGAGGGCGTGTTCCTCGGGCTTGTAGTCGGTGTCGTCGAGGCGGGAGCCGCGCTCTTCGCCGGCGCCGTCGCGGGCGGTCATGTTGACCAGATTCTTGTTGGAATAAAGGTCTTCGAAGAGATCCATCTGCTCGCTGCGGTTGTTGCCGGCCAGAACCGGGTAGTTGCCGCGGAGCGCGCGGGGAACGAGGTTCTGAGCGGTCAGTCCGCGGAGCGGCGCATCGTAGGGCTTTTTGGTGGCTTCGAGGTAGCGATTGAGCCACCCGCTGTTGATGCCGCTGTGGCTCATGACCGCGCGTTCCATGTTGTCCTGCGCGCTAAAGTGCGAGCGGGTGCCGTCGATCGACCCGACGTTCATGAACGGCATGAGCACGCCCTGCTCGATGAGCGGGGTGAGCGGCGCCATGCTGGAGTTCATTCCCCAGTAGGGGGAATTGCGAACCGGAATGACGCCGGCCTCGCGCCCCTTTTTGGCGGCGGAGGGATAGAGAGCGATGCGGGAGCGATGCTTGTAGTACAGCGGATCGCCGTACGGGACGAACGCGTTGAGCGCGTCCGCTCCGCCGCGAAGGAAGATGGTCACGAGGGTCGGCCGCTGGCGCGAGCCGGCGGTGGCGCCCGGATGGGAAGCGCCGTAGTTGGCGAACTGCCCGCGGACGAATTCGTCGGTGCCCAGATATCCGGCCGCGCCGGCCATGATTACCAGACCCGACGCCTTGAGGAAATCTCTTCGCGACTGACTCATAACGGCTCCTGTGATAGCGGGAAAATCAAACTTGCTTGATGAAAAGGTTATCGTTGTTGAAACGAGGGAGACCCGAGAATGATGCTGACCATTCGCGGCACGTCATTGTCCGTCGCGGCGCTCTGCAGCGACTTGATTTCGCGATCCCCAACCTCGCCGCCGATCATGTTCGTGATCAGCTTCGCTTCCAGATCCTCGGGCTTCATGCCCTTGTAACGGTCGAGGAACGACTGCGGCACCGACGCGCCGCCAACGCTCCCGCGCATCAGCGCCCAGGCGTAGTCCCATCGCTTGGTCAGCACGCCGGCGTCCATCCAGCTCTCGGCCACATCACGATAGCCGGTCGGGTCGGCGCATTCATAGATGGCCTCGCCCATTCCCGTCACCGTGCCTGCCGTGCTGCTGAAATCTTCCACCTGCGCGTCGGTTGCCCTTAAAGCACTGACGGCAAACTGCATTGGCGTCTTGAACTTGGCGCGATAATTCTCACGGCTCATGAACTCGGGACTGAAGATGATCGCGGCATACACTTTGGGCAGGTCGCCCTCGCTGTCCTGAAACACGCTCGCCACCCGCTTGACCAGAGCTTCTGGGGGATTGTCGTTGACGAAGTACCGGCAGAGCTTGAGGGAGATGAACTGAGCCGTGTTCGGATGCGTGGCCAGCGTGTAGAGAGCCTTCTCTCCGCCCTTATAACCCGCCGGAATCACCATCCCCAGCCAGTACTTATTGCCCGGCTGCTGCCAGGAAGCATCAAACGCAAAATGGTAGTTGCTGTCGTAGCGCCACCCCGTCAGGACTTTGGACAGTTCCTGCACGTCCCGATCCGTGTATCCGTGGTCCGCGCCCAGCGTATGCAGTTCCATCACTTCGCGGGCGTAGTTTTCGTTCCATTCCCCGGCCTTGCTCAATTGCTGGTCGAGATATTCCAGCATCGCCGGGTGGGTCGCCGAGGCAAAAAGCATCTGCTTGAATTTGCCGAACGCGAACTTGCGAATCACATTCTCTTCATAGTCGGGCGCCGTCCACGATCGGGTCTTATCGCCATCATGCGGCTGATCGATCGCGAAGTGGTTCCGCCAGAAATCGACCACCATCTCCTTGAACTCGCGCTTGCTGAACGTGGCCCGATACAAAACCGAATCAGGCAGACCTTTGTAGAGCGCCCCGCGATTGTCCTTTTCCTCGTAATAGTTGTCGTGGATCTGGTTGATGCTCATCTTGGTCCACGGGTAGCGCGAGGCGACTGCCTTATCCACCGCCGAATCGTCGATGGAGTCGGGATTGAGCTGTTGCTTGGCCCATGCTTCCCATCCGCCGTTGTTGATGATCGCGTCCACTTCGCCGGGACGCGGACCATAGCTCATGCGGTTGAGCGCCTGCTGCACCTTCTCCCGATCCTCGAGATTCGGCCCCACGATGGTTTGCGAATGCGGCGCTTTCGCGATGCCCGTGCGCAGCCCCGCCTGCGATTCCAGGATGCGAATCCGAAGGGCTTCTTCCGGACTGAGTTTCTTATGCCCCAGTGCAGGAGCGTCGGCATCGGAATCTACAGCCCAAGCCGCGATCGGAATCGACAGGGCCGTAGCGAACAGCAAACATAGAACCGATGCAATCCGAAGCCGATATGTCATAACCGCTCCCTCGTCACGTCGCGTTCCGCCGCGCACGAAACAGGATCTGTGCAGATACCCCCGACCGCTACCTTAGATAATTACCTGATTGTCGCGTCCGGCTTATAAATTTCAACAAATTTTTTCCGCGGCTCCTTCGCTGGCGCGTACCCTCTGCTGTAACTAGTACACGCGAGCGAGCAAATAATTGCTTGCGAAATCGAAGAAAATGAGCGCGGGCCGCGACTGCGGGGGAAGTCGGGGGAAATTCCCCGCAAAGAGCCCTGCGAAGTCTAAAGCGAGTTTCATCCTGCGGTTAGCCGCGACGCGTAGCGGAGCGCGTATTTGCTCCCCTGCGTTATTGGGCGGTCGTGTCCTGGTTCGCCAGCATCGCACGCCTTTCGGCGTCCTTCTTGATCACATCGTCCATCTGCGCCAGCAACGGGCCGGGACCTCCCTTTTCGTACTTGGCGTCGGTAATCTTCTGACCCAGCGGGTTGAGCACGATCACCGTCGGATAACCGCGAACATTATACATCTCCGCCAGCGTTTGATTCTGGGCCTTGAGTGTTTCCGGCTGAGTCGTGGCCGTCGGGAAGTCGATCCGCAGCAGCACCAGGTTTTTCCGCGCATACTTGGTGAACTCATCGGTGTCGAAAATCTCCGACTGCATCTTCTGACACCAGTCGCTCGAATCCATGCTGGTGAAGTTCACCAGAATGCAGCGGTTTTGCTGAGCGGCCACCGCCTGCGCCAACCGCAGGTCTGAAATCCAGCCGCTGGGAACGTCCAGCCGGGGAAGCTGGTTTTGAATCTGGGCGATCAGCGGCTCGACCTTATCCGGAAAGATCGCCGCGATGCGCCCCTTGATCTTTTCCGACTGCATATCCCACACCAGCAACTGCAGCGGCGCCGGCGTGACGTTATTTTTGGCCAGCACCGCGCGCAGCTCGTTGGCCGACTGCGACGTATCCGAATCCGCGGGCCAGGTCAGATTCACAAACGCCATCGTTCGATTGACGAACCGCACAAACTGCTGATTCGCCAGCAGATCCGCCTTCACCTTCATCGGCCCGGTTGCATTTCCCTGGCTGATGAGAATGAGCAGCGAAATGAAATGCTTCTTCGCGTATTCCATCCCCTCGGGCAGATCTTTTTGCGTGATGATTGTTTCATCCGGCGGCCGCGTGGTGATGACGTGATCGAGAAACTTGATCGCATTGCGGGGATCGCCGGTCCGCTCGTCATCGAGCAGCCGAAGGTCGTCGTATCCCGCCCGCGCAAAAGGCAGGCCGCTGGGGTCGATGAACGAAAACGAAGGACTCTTGGAAATGTTGTACTTGACGCGCAGCTTCTCATTCTGCGACCGGATGAAGCTGCTCTGCTTCTTCACCTTCGTGAAATCGACCCGCACCAGGACGACGTTCTCATCCGCCCAATGGCGGAACATCTCCGTCTCGAGCACGTCCTTGTCCAGCTTCTGCGTCCACGGATCCCAATCGCTCCCCGAAAAATACGCCATGATCGGCCGACCGGTTTTCTTCGCGTTCAGCAGCGCCTGATCGAAACTCAAAAGCCACTTGGTCTTCACCGGCGGCGGTTCCGCGACCAGGCGCGAGCCAGCCAGCAGAACCGTGCACGCACCCAGAACGGTCAGGATCTGTCTGAACATGTTTTGAAGCCTCCGAAGCTGCTTGAAGCGTCGTCCGCCGGCACGGGGAGTTTGATCGCGAAGAAACTGTATCCTCGCCAATCGGGAAAGTCTTCCACCTCCCGGCACTGCTTCAAAGACTCCGGCTCCTCCGCCCGCCATGCCCTGAATGCCGCTGACCGCGGATGAACGCAGGGAAAGAGATTGAACCGCTGATAAACGCCGATGAACGATTGAAAAGAGACTTCGTACGATGCGTGCAACGTCCATGATCTTCTCAGTGATTTCATTCAATCTGCGTTCATTTGTGTCACAACCCATTGAGATCTTCGCGCGCTGCGCAAATTTTCCCGGGCAGGCGATCAGCCAAAAGATCAAGAGCCGCGAAGACGCGAAGACGCGAAGCCGCGAAGACAAACGCGAAGGAAGACAATTCAATTGCACCTGAAACCCAAAGGCACAATTCCTTGGGCTTCGATCCCGCATTTTTGATTTTCTTACCTTCGCGTCTCTCTTCGCGTCTTCGCGTCTTCGCGGCTCTTCGTTTTGGTTGCGGCCGAGCGAAGCGAGGCAGCGCTGGGTTCATCTGCGGTTCCCGTCAGAACAGCAGTTGATAAGCCAGATAACACGAAAAGCGATTGGGCCCATCGATATCACGGCCGGCCGAGAAGAGCGCGTGATGGTGCTCGTCGAAGTTCAGATAGCCGCCAAGATTGAACGCGGTGTGGCCATGGCTGCCGCCGAAGAATTCGGTCTCGTGGTAGATTTCGCAGCCCAGCGTGAGAGTTTCGTTCAAGTCGTGCTGGAGTTCCCACCCAAAGCGGTAGAAGTTGCGGTGGTCTTCGCCGGGGTTGTACCAGAAGCCGCCGCCGCCGAAGGTCGTCCAATCCTTCTTTTGGCCGAAGCTCTTTTGGAACCAGAGGGGCGCGAAGATCTGAGTTTGCCCGTTGCCCAGGCCGCGCCCCGAATCGCCGGTCGGAACTTCGACCAGGGGGAATGTGCCAATTTCGGGAAGAATGCCGGTCTCGTGAAAGAACCGATACTTGACGCCCAACTCCATGTCCCCGCAGCCGTAATGTGAGCCGCCGCCGGGCGCCCGATCGTAGGTGAGCGGAAGGATGGCGTGCAGTTGCACATCGGGAACCAGGCCGTAATCGATTTCGAGGGCGGGCAGTTGGGCGAAGTCAGCGCCTGCGGTATGGCTGTAGATGCTGAAGGCGTCAATCTCCCAGTGCTTGTAATCGGTGGTGTCCGGATCGTCAGTCACGAAGGGAGGTCCGGCTGACGTTTCCCCGACCAAGAGGCTGAGGATGACAATCACAACCGCTGCAAAGAGCCGTTGCCGATGAGGATCTGCCATGTCAACCCACTGCCGAATCCTGCGACAGAACGGAGGCGGACAAAATGCTGCATGTATGATAACGCAAGAGCTGTCGGTGAGCATGAGCCCGGCCTGAGGACCCAAGCAATGGCCGCGCGACTTTAACGACGGGCTGCTGGGGGGAAAACAGCCGCTTTACAATCCGGGCCAACGCGAGTCACCGCCGGGCGGTCAACCCTTGTTTGCCGCTCGGAATCGGCGGTTCGCTTTACACCACTTTACAGAATTTTACGTATTCGAGCGGTGCGTAAATAACAAAAAATTACTTGCGTTACGACAATAGACAGATTATGTGTCCCCGCTGATTCGGTGCTGGAATTCATCCTCCTACTCCTCCCCTCGTACTCGGGGGGAGGATCGAGGTGGGGGGGCGGAACGGAGGATGTAATATTTCGGCAGGTGAGTGCGCATCGTCCTGGACAGGGAAGACTTGTCGCGGCCCTGATAGACTGATCCACATCCCACCCGATGGGATGTTTCACCCATCGCCGGACATGTGTGATGGTGAGCCGTTGCATGAACCGGGCAAGATCGCTGTCATTTTCCGGCCACAGCACCAGATGCCGATGGTTGCTCATGACGCAGAACGCGCAGAGCCGGATCGGGTTTCGTTCCAACATCTCGGCCAACGTCCGGATGAACGCTGCAAAGTCCTTCTCGTGGCGGAAGAGGTCTCCTTTCCCGCCGCCCGGTTCAAAACGTGGCAGATCAGCCCTCCGGGTGCTTTACGAGCTTGCCTAGGGATGAAAGAAGCAGAAGCTATCGGCGAGGTGGTGTCAAAAGAATTGGACCTGTCCCGTTAGAAGTTTCCGGCATCAACGTCGTCTCCGCCGCCGAGTACGCCGCGGAAGCTGTTTGCTCGGCAATCTCAAGCCGACGCTAGTGACATATTCGCCTGGCGCATTGGCCTCGGCCGGCCCCGGTCGGGAAATGTGGCGCACGTTGGCGCTGACACTCCTATGCCTTCTTGTCGTTGAATCATTACTGGCGTTCTACGTGGGACGCGAGCGCTAACCTGACTTTCGCACGTGCGAAAGTCAGGCTGAAGAGCGTGGGTGAACGTGCGAACATGCACTCTTTGGGGCCAAACTCGTCGCTCGCCAGCCGCCCCCGCGAATTACCAATTGAGGAGATCGCGGTTCAGTAGCGGGTACTCCGTGAAGTCACGCAGCAGCAATAGGTGAAAGCGCCCGCTGCCTTCCACCGCGTGTCACCGCCAGTGATGCCCGCCGCCGCCGACGACAACAACGCCGCCGCCGAAGAACCAGGGATATCCCCAATAGGGATCGGCGGAATAGTAATAACGGTAGGGATAAGTCCTTCGGAAAGAGACCGCCTGCCGCACGGGCCGGCCATCGATCTGTTCCTCCCAGAGAAGCTGAAGCCCGCGCAGGTCCGTGTTGTCGTACGAATGGCCCGGAGGGAAGGGAAAAAACGCATCGAGAATCATCGTCTGCTGGGGCGCCAGGGTGACCGGTGTCGGGGGACGAACGATCGGCGGCTGAAAGCTCTGCAAATCGCCCGTGTCCAATCGCAAAGACGCCGGATCAAACGACACAGAATGCGGCCCGTTGTTCTCCATCCGAAATCGCACCTCCACCGACTGGGGAATACCCTGTCTGGCATCTCCGGCATAGACGCCAATCACAGAGGCGAACACCGATAGCGGCGAGGCTTTGTCGGGTGGCGAGGGGGGAACTTCGGCCAGTGCAGGGTGGGGAACATATTGATAGTCGCCCAGATACGGCGAGCAGCCGCAAAGGGCACATGACAAAAGTGTCGTTCCGATCAGGTAACTCAGGCGAGCCATGGTCCGCTCCTTATACGGCACTTCTACAGGTAATAGTAAGACGCGAGGAAGGGGAAAAACGTTGGTGGCGAAAGTCCCGGGCCAGGTCCTTGAGAGGCCAATGGCGGAGCTGTCTAGGGAGGGACGTTTGAAAAACCCGAGCGAGTTGCCATTCGAAATCACCCTCACCTTAACCCCTCTCCCATACCGGAAGAGGGGGCGAGCGCTGCCATGTCGAGAGCGACTGCGCTGCAGACTATTGAGTGACAACTCAGGCGATCGGCCATGCTCGGTTCTGGTTCATCCCCCAGCATCATTTCGGCCGCTGGCTTCGTCGCTGCTGATCTCGCCGGCAGCGGCGTCGTCACCGACGTCAGTGTTGGCCACCGCATCCGCACCTTGTGGAGCGGCCGCCTCATTCCCGGCCGGCTGCACTGTTGATCCGTGAACCGTTTGACGTACCGCCGCCTGGTTTTGTCCCTTGGCTGGAGGACCCGAGGCAAAGTCGCGGCTGGCGCCAGTGGCATCATCCGGACCCGGCGGCTCATGAATCTTGCCACTGGCGGCAACTCCGCTACCAGTGCCAACTCCAATGATGTCGGTGTCGAGGTCGCCGCCGCTGGAAGATCCATCGCCCGATTCGTTCCCGCCCACGCCACTTGTACGCGAATCATCTGAACCCGAACGGGCCGGCGCTCCGCCTGGATCGGAACGCTTGGTATTCAGAGAGGTATAGGTTCGACCTGTCACATTGTCTTCCTTTACGCCAAAGTCGCCCTTACCGCCGATTGCTCGAGCGTCCTCAACTGAAGAGCCGGCATGCTTGCCGGCGCCCGCAGATTCCGCTGGAGCTGTTTGCTTACTAGGCTCTGTCTGACGGATCGAATGTTCGGCGCTCGTTAGGTATTGCGCGTTCTTCTATGATCGTCATGATGTTCTCCACATGGAGGACAGATGGCGCGCTACGAACTCACGGATGATCACTGGAACCTGATCAAGGCACTTTTCCCCGTACAAAAACGTGGCGGACGATGGAACGACCACCGCATCACGCTCAATGGGATGCTCTGGATTCTTCGCTCCGGAGCTCCATGGCGAGACATGCCCGAACGCTACGGGAAATGGAAGAGCGTCTATGATCGCTTCAACCGCTGGCGGCGCGAAGGCTTCTTCGATCGCATCCTCAAAGCACTGCGGATTCGACTCAACAAGGAGGGCAAGATCGATTGGGATCTCTGGCTCGTCGACGGCTCCAATGTGCGTGCTTCTCGCGCTGCCGCCGGGCGCGCAAAAGGGGGCGCGGCCTCGACTTCGAACCGGCCGACCACGCGCTGGGCCGCTCGCGCGGCGGATGGGGATCAAAGTTCCACGTGGTTACTGACGGAAAGGGCCTTGTGCTCGCCGTCACCGTTACCGCGGGGCAAACGCACGAATCCACGCAGCTCCACAAGGTGATGCACGCGGTGCAGCGCCCCTGCACATCGGCTGGCCGGGGAAGATCGCGGGCGACAAAGGGTACAGCTACGAAACCGTTCGCCAGTTCCTGGCCGATTGCGGGATCGAAGCCGTCATCCCGCGCAAATCCAATCAGCCACGACCAAAGGGCGAGCGATTCGATAAAAGCAGCTACCGCAAACGAAGCCGCATCGAGTGTGCTATCGGATGGCTCAAGGAATGTCGTCGGCTGGGAACACGCTATGAGAAGCTGGCTCTTAACTTCTTGAGCTTCGCCAAACTCGCTATCATGCTGAAATACCTGAGGGTTCTCGATCCGTCAGACAGAGCCTAAGTCCCGGCGACTTTCTTTGCTTTTTTGCCATACCAGTGTCCTTTCAACCTAAAAAATGACGAGCCCCCACCTATTTCAAAGAGGAGCAAGCCACGAGCCGAAGTGGATTGTGCACATCGCTTGAGCGAAATCCGTCTTGCGGTGCAGGACGTAGGTGGGATCCCGCCGCGGATGACTTAGAAACGTGCAGGTGCGAACAGAAAAAAGGGGCAGAACAATTCGCGCCCGGCTTCACTGCTGCAGTCCGCAGTAAACAGCCGCCAGTCTTGCGTCAGCATGAGCGCTGGCACCAGTCAAAAATGGCTATTCGCAGGTTGTGCGCCTACTTTTAGGAAGCTGTTAAGGTGAGGAAGCTGTTAAGGTGACATCCACCGTTTTTATTTGCCTTTTTCGGGGTTTACGGGCCATTTCACCAGCATACCATCAGCTCAATCGTCAGGAAAGGCTGATGACCCCTTTCCTCACCCAGAAGCTGGCCTGACCCCCTTCGCATTTTGACCCCCTTCGCATTTTCCAGAAGCTGGCCTGACCCCCTTCGCATTTTCCGCTCGAAGGCGGCAAAGTCGCTGTCCCGGCGGAACATCACCATCCGTCCCACCGCGCGATTGAGCACATGGTAGACCAGACCGCCGGGAGCGACGCGAGGAGGGCGAGGCATGCTGAGAAAGGTAAATTCCGGAGCACCCCGTGTCAAAATAACTAGCTGCGTCCCCGTTTCAATTTCCACCCATCACCCATTAATTGATGAGAGGCCGCGATTCATTCCCACACTCCGGGCAGCGTCCGGGACTGGCTCGCAGGTCATATCCGCAGACTTCGCAGCGGCCGCCGCGACTTCGCAAATGTGCGCGGAATTCCGGCAGACACAAGGCGATTCCGGGGACGCTGCTAATTGCAACCAGCCACCAGATTGGAACTAGCACCAGCGTTGTCATACCGCGTTCGAGAACGAAACCGGCCATCTCCCAGTGCGACCGTTTGGGCGCAGGTTTTCGAGACAACAGCCGGGCCCCGCCCCATGGATTTGATAGGTACTTATAATGCAGATCTTGTGGAGGCTGAAATTTGGCGTAGTGATAAGCGTGCGTGGTGAATTGGTCGAGAGCCTGCGCCCACCCTGGTTCGCCGCCATGATGCGGCCCCGGATTGCAACCAAACAGAATATCTCCTTTCGTATACTCGATTCCCCATTCTCCCCCGTCACGCAGTGGAAATGCGGTGAAGATATCCGCCAGCCTACTGTGTACCCAAATTGCGCCGAGGCAAGCAGTGAGCGCCACCGATAACGCGATGAAAGCTACCCGCACAGATCTGCATTTTCGCATAGTGGTTCCCCAAGCTACCCCGAAGCTGGTGGTGGCGTCGTACTGGTGCTTATCGATCGTAACTTTCAACCCAATCTGTTTGTTGATCGGAATTCCGCCGGATTGACTATCCCAGAAAAAGTGTATCTCTTTTGATAGCGTGTCTGAAGTTGAGAGCGCCATGGGCTCCAACGGCTTGTTCTTTTCGATCAGATCAGCGAGTTGGATGTAGTCTTTATAGACATCAGGGAAGCTGTTAAGGTGACATCCACCGTTTTTATTTGCCTTTTCCCGGCATCTTCGGCCTGCCTCTCGGATTCAGAGTGTACTGCAGCCCCATCCGGCCGGCCATTTTCAGGGTCCAGGGATCGCTTCCCAACGGCCGGCCACGCTCGAAGCTGAGTGCCACCCGTTTCACGGCGGCCGGATCCATCGGCTCGTTCACCAGCGCCGTCCAGTTCCGCGGGCGGTCGATCGGCCAATCGTCGAGCAGTTGTTCTCGCCAGCTCTTTCTGGCAGCCCAGGCTCGACCAGTGCCAGTCCTGCGCCCGCTCCACCATCTTCGCCCGCAATGGATTGGCTTCCACATAACGCAGCAGTGTCAGCAAATGCCCATCTTCCTGGACAACGAAGCTCTTGTAGCGACCCTGATAGAGATGGCCGCTGGTCCGACGATAATGAGCACGGTACCGCTTCACGTGCGTATTGGTCAGCCAGGAGAAGTACCTCGCCAGATCCTGATCCCGACGCGGCCGCACCACCATGTGCCAGTGGTTGGACATCAGGCAGAAGCCGAACACTTCGACCTCGGCCCGTTCCTTGGCGTCGACCATCAGATCGCAAAACGCCAGGAAGTCTCCCGGCTTGCGGAAGATCTCCAGCCGGCCGTTGCCGCGATTGAGAACGTGGTAGACAAGACCGCCGACAGCTGCGCGGGACGTGCGGGGCATAGTTGCATGATATACCGGTCGAGGACAGCGTCAACAAAGATGGATGTCACCTTAACAGCCTTCTCCAAGTTCCCGGCATCGTTGGTCGCCTCGACCTGATAGTAATACGTCGTGCCGGCTTCGAGCATTGTCACGTTAACAGTTTCGGCTCTGCAGTGGCACCCAGCTTCCCGCACTCCGGACAGCAAAATGGTGTTGCACGAAGGTCGTACCCACACCTAGGGCAAAGCCCCGCTCGGACGCGCCGGCGGCGTAAAGAATAGCGCGCGATGAGCGGCACCCACCCGCCGGCAGACACGACCGCTGCCAACGTAGTGATTGGCCAGAGCGGCGTCACAACGCACAACCATGACTCGGTGCCGTCCGTGGTGCGTTGCAACCCAAAGCCGTGCCAGCACTGAGTAATTATTTCGCGGCGTTGTGCCTGCGTAATAGTGGCGAGCAACTTCTGTCTGCTGACCGAAGTCGCGAGAACCGGATAACGCCGCCCCTCCATCTCTGGTCCCGAATATTCCAACTCCCATGGATTATAAAAGTGCCGCGCTACCATACAATCGAAGTTTGAAGGACCCGTCGCATATGGGATCTCTGCATAGCCGGCGGCCTCTGGCGCGTCCACACTCATTGGCACGTTACTACCCCGACACACTAGCACTTCTTTGTGGGCGCATTCTATACCATAGAAGCCAAGGGCTCGAAAATGCATCCTCATTACACAAAAGTCGCTTTTTTCGCCAATGCTAAGTATTCCCACTAAGGGTGCGCAGTGGATCAAAGCCATAATGACAAATCTTCGGTGGATGCGCAACGTGAACAGGTTCATCATAACTGGGCCATCAGAATTCAGAAATTAGTAACCTTCTGAAATGATGCTGCTTCCCAGTACCAAGTCCAACTTGGTTCTTGTGTCTGGGCAAGGGAAGCTGTTAAGGTGACATCCACCGTTTTTATTTGCCTTTTTCCGGCATCTTCGGCCTGCCTCTCGGATTCAGAGTGTACTGCAGCCCCATCCGGCCCGCCATTTTCAGGGTCCAGGGATCGCTTCCCAACGGCCGGCCACGCTCGAAGCTAAATGCCACCCGTTTCACGGCGGCCGGATCCATCGGCTCGTTCACCAGCGCCGTCCAGTTCCGCGGGCGGTCGATCGGCCAATCGTCGAGCAGTTGTCTCGCCAGCTCTTTCTGGCAGCCCAGGCTCGACCGCCGAAATCAGCTTTCCTGCCGCAACGTTCGCGCCGTCGGCGGCGTATGCGGCCAGTGTTGTTGCGCCGAGCGAGGCGACGCCGCCCGCGAACAGTGCAACCTCGGCGGTCGTGTGCGCGATTTCGGCGCCGCGGACTACCTTGTTCGCCTGACCAACCAACACGCTGGCCCCATTCGCGAAATCGTTGAGGGCCGTGTTCAGGGTCAGGTATTCCACATTGTTTCCAAGGAGTCCGAATGGGTGGACCGGCAGTGCATTGATCGCGTTGAGCACCTCAACCTTGGCGTCCGTCGTAAAATACACCGAACGCATGTATTCCCCCGCCGCGTGGAGCGTGGCCGCCTGTTGCGCAGCATAAGTATCGTATGCCTGATAGGCCTTCTGCACGTCGGCGATGATCTGATCGAGCTGTGCGTCCGTTGGCGGGGAGCCCTGAGACTGGATGCTTTGGCCCAGCGCGCCCAAATTTGCAATTGCTGCCTCGATCGAAGCAGAAGGAGCTCACGTTCCAGTCACCAGTCACCAGCAACCTGCGTCGCTTCCCGACGTGGCTATATCCCTTTCTTCCGGCTTATTTTAGAATCCGCCCGGAATGAAACGCGTCTTTGTCGTTGCCAATGTGGACAAGCCCCGGGTGCGCCCTGCGCTGGAGGCACTCCTTCCGCGCCTCAAGGAAGTTGCCCAACTGGTCGGCGTTGAGGAAGACGGGCTGCTCGATCTCGCAGCGGTCCCGGCCGATCTGATTCTGATTCTCGGAGGGGATGGGACCCTGCTTTCCGTCGCCCGTCGATTGGCGGGCAAGCCGGTTCCGTTGATGGGCGTCAACTTCGGGCGGCTCGGATTTCTATCGAGCTTCACGCCGGATAATTTCCGCTCGTACCTCGAGCGGTATCTTCGCGAGGGGTTGCCGGTCCGGCGCCGGCAGATGCTTGAAGCCACCGTGCTTCCGCCCGGCTCGCATTATGACCGGCATCAACACGAGGCTTCCTGCAGGTGTGCCAGCTTCAGCGCCACGGCTCTGAACGACGCGGTGATCACGGCCGGCCCGCCGTTTCATATGGTTGAGCTGGAGATTTCCGCCGACAGCGAGGGAGGCGTCCGCTATTTCGGGGACGGGGTGATTGTCTCCACCTCCAGCGGATCGACCGCCTACAACGTGTCGGCGGGCGGACCGATCATTAACGCCGATGTGGAGGCGTTCTGCATCACGCCCATCTGCCCGCACAGCCTTTCGTTTCGGCCGGTCGTTGTTTCATCCAAGACGACGGTGCGCATCATCGCGTCGCGGGTGAACGAAGGAACGACGCTTTTCTGCGATGGGCAGGCGATGGCGAAATTGTGCAAGGGGGACATCGTCGTGGTTCGCCGGGGGAAGTACGACGCTCTGCTGGTTGAGGATCCCGATGCGCGGGAATGGCGAAGTCTTGCGGAAAAGCTCAATTGGGCTGCCGGTCCGCGGTACAATGAGCACGAGTGATTTTTTATTGGACCCGCGGCCTGGGAATGCGTGCAGCGGCGTTGCGATGCCGATGAAGACCCGGCTGACATTTGCTGGAGCGACCTCATGAAAACCGCCGTCATTTTCGCGTCACTTTGTTGTGTGTGTGCATATGCCGCCGGTGACGACGGGCCTGCCTCCACGGCGCCGGCAACGCAGGCTACCACCGCGCCGGCGGTTCGCTCGCTCACGGCCGAGCAGATGCTGAGCCGGATGCTCCGGCCCAGTCCCTCGGCGGCGCGCCCGCTGCAACCCACGCCCGACGGGCCCGCGGTCGACACGCGCAGCGGCTCTGGCGCCGTCAGCGCCCGGCGCTCCCACCCTCAACGTGCTGCGCGAAGGGTCGTATCTGGTCGATCGCGTGGGCCGGCTGAACCGCACCAGCGACGGCTCGCAAGCGGAATTCACGTTTGATTCTGACGGCAAGACGATGAAAGACCCGCCGGTTCTGATTCTTCCGAATCTCAAGCTGATGGCCATGGAAAACGCCGTCACCAGCGCCAACCGCGATCTGCGCTTTCGCGTCACGGGAATGGTGACAGAGTACCGCGGCCGCAATTACGTGCTGCTGGAAAAAGTCGTGGTGGTGCCGGACCCGACGCAGCAGTTTTAAAGTTTCGCTGGAACACAGCGTGGCGATGCAAGACACACTCCTGAATCGCGGTTGGACCGACAACGGTACACCGTTATAATAGATCTGTTGTGTCAGTGTTGTGGTGGTATTTCATGACTTACCGTGGAATCGTCAGCAATGGGGTGGTTGTTCTTGATGGCATCAAGCCCGAAGAAGGAACGATTGTGTTGGTGACGCCAGTCGAGTCATCCGTTGCTGGCGGCAGTAGCATGGCCGATCATCCTGCCGCAGGAATATGGAAAGATCGGACCGATCTTCCGGATGATGCTGTGGAGGCCTCCAGAGTGCTGCGCAGAAAATTGATGAGCCGGGTGGACGAGTAGATGAGCAGCGGATTGCTCGACAGCTCCATCCTCATTGACTGGCTGCGAGGTCACACGAAGGCAACAGCATTCTTGGTTTCTGAGTCTACAAAGGGGTCGCTTGCGACGCACGTTATGGTGGCGGCCGAACTCCTCGCCGGGGCGCGCGATAAGCGTGAGCAAAGGATAATTGATTCGTTTCTTGGCTCAATGCAAATCATATGTCCCGACGAATCCGACGGGCTGCAAGCCCTTAATCTCTACCGGCGGTATCATCTGTCGAACGGTGTGAACTGGCCGGATTGCCAGATCGCGGCGACCGCTGCTCAGTCGTTGTCACTCAGAATTTGAAGCACTTCGCGATATTCCCCAGGCTTCGAGCTCTACAAGCATATTGAGCCTGAACATCAGTAGCGGATTTGGCGCTGTCAGGATCGGGTGCGGTCTGAACACTGCTCCCCTGAATCCCGGCCGCTTTTCAGTTACGATGTGACGAATGGGCTACCTGACTTATCGCACCGCCGGTGAATCGCACGGCAAAGCGCTGATCGCGCTCATCGAAGGAATGCCCGCGGGCGTTCCGTTGGATCAGGCGTTTGTCGATGGCGAATTGCGCCGTCGGCAGGGGGGTTATGGCCGGGGCGGGCGTCAAAAGATCGAGACTGACCACGCCGAGTTGCTCACCGGCGTTCGGTTGGGGCATTCGATCGGCTCGCCGATCGCGCTGCTCATCCCCAACAAAGATTCCCGGCTCGACGACCCGTCCGCCACTCCGGCGCTGCACCGCCCGCGCCCCGGTCACGCGGACCTGGCCGGGTCCGTCAAGTGGCTCACGACAGACTGCCGGGAAACGCTGGAGCGCGCGAGCGCCCGCGAAACCGCGGTGCGCGTGGCGGCGGGGGCCGTGGCCCGTTGTCTGCTGCGCGAGTTTGGCATCGAAGTGTTTGGCTTTGTCCGCGCCGTTGGCTTGGCGCTGGCCCCGACCGTTGTCACAGAATCCAACTGGCGCGAATTGCTCGCCAAGCGCGACGCATCGGATGTTTACTGCCCCGACGAAACCGCCGGGCAGGCGATGCGGGATTTCATCAACGATCAGAAACTGGCCAAGGACACCGCCGGCGGGATCGTCGAAGCTCATGTCTTCGGCTGCCCGATCGGCCTGGGGTCCTGCATGACGTGGGACGGCCGGCTCGATTCGCGCATCGCCGCCGCGGTCGTCGGCATCCAGGCGTTTAAGGGCGTGGAGATCGGTCTTGGTTTCGAAGCGGTGCGCCTCCCCGGCTCCAAAGTGCACGACGAAATTGCCTTCGATCCCGTTGCGAAGCAAACCGCATCCCTCGGCTTCACCCGCGGCAGCAACAACGCCGGCGGCCTCGAGGGCGGGATGACCAACGGGAAACCCGTTGTGGTCCGCGGCGCGATGAAGCCGATCAGCACGCTCGGGAAACCGCTCAAGAGCGTCGATCTCAACACCAAAGCCCCCTCCGAAGCCGGTTGGGAGCGATCGGACATCTCCGCGATCAGCGCCGCGTCGGTGGTGATGGAAAACGTGATTGCCTTCGAGATCGCCCGAGCATTTTTGGAAAAGTTCGGCGGCGATTCGATGACGGAAATCCGCGGCAACTACGAGAACTATTTCCCTCGCACTAAAACTGCCCTTCTAGGACCAGCGGCCATGTGTTTCAGGGTGCCTCTGGAGCGAAGATCACGCTCGGCAGAACGAAGAATAGTACTGCCACCATCGAGGCGCTTGCAGCACCGCAGACCAAGGTAACTATCACAAGTGGCAAGATGTCGGAAACTTTTCGCCATGCCAGGAAGGCTGCAAGTACCAAGACGCTTTTATCTTTGGCCCGCAGGCTTCCTCCTGTAGGTGCATATCGTCTGCCTCACCACAAGAATAGCGTGTGCGACGAGCACGCTTATGATCCACACCGCCAGCCATTTCGCATTCCGTCTTGTCATTTCATGTAATCCATCACGGTTCGGCGCTGGGTCCGCTCGGCGGCGACGACAGTTGAACTATAGCCGAACGACGGCATGCCGCCGCGCGGACCATTCCTCCGCGATCGTCGAGTACCAGCGCCGCATATCGTTATTCGTCGCGCCGTCCACCCCGAGATGCGCTCGCACGGCCGACTAACCCCCGAGGATTGGTCCGCACGGCGGCGAGGGCCATTTGCAAGGATACCCATCCTTTAGCCGCGTAGGGTCCGCTCGGCGGCAACGAACACTTGGGCTAGTCGAAGGACGCCATGCCGCCGTGCGGACCATTCCTCCGAGGCGTAGAAGACCAGCGCCGCATATCGTTATTCGTCGCGCATCCAAGCCCCGTGAGTAGCACCGGCAGCGGCCGTTTAACCCCCGAGTTGGTCCGCACGCGCGACGAGCAGCGTTTTGCAAGCACATCCACCTTTCGCCGCCGAGCGGACCCTACGGCTGCCGTTGTAATGCAGTTATTCCACCGTCGAGTTGTCCTGTGTAGTCGCCGAGCTTGCTCGCGGTTTCCCCCTCTCCTCTCATGGGTCTTCAAGTTCCGCGCCAGTCACCCTCGGTTGCGCCGCGATCAATTCATCAAGAGTCATCTGCATCCCGCATTCCGGACAGCGCACTTCCCGCAATCCGGTAAGGTTGTACCCGCATGCCGGGCATACCAGCACCTTCGAGCCGGCAGCGCAGGCGCTCGACCCGCTCTGTCGACGTTTCGCGCCAGATGAGCAGTGTGCTCACCAGCCACAGCAGCGGCGCCGTCAGGCTTCCGATAACAGTGCCAAGGTCACGCTCCACATTGTTCAGGACAACGCCGGCGATGAGTGCGGTCAACGCTGAGAGAACCGCCGCCACCAGCGTTGCGCTCGTCCGCCACGAATCCCATTGCACCGCTTCGCGCCACAGGCTGATCCAGTAGATAGCGATGAAGATCCAGGTCGCGCTGGCAGCCACGATTGCGCTTCCACTTCCGAAATGTCGATCCGTGCTCACCACGACGACGACGTACAGGATAATCGCAAGCGGAATCATCAAAATTGACAACAGCAGACGAACGATCAGATTCGACATGGCGACCCTTGTGGCACGGCTGCCCCGGCTGTGATTCCCGTTTCTTCCCGTTTCTTCAACACCTTCAGTTGGACGCAGGCGGGCGTTTCACTTCTGCGGCTTCCTCAAATCCACGCAGACCAACTCCTTCTTGCCCCGCGCGAAGTAGAGCCCGTTCGCCAGCGCCGCGTTCGCCCGCGTTTCAAAGCCAACGAGTTGCTTGCGCCCAAGCTCCTTGTATCCATCCGGCGACGCGACTGCCGCCACCAGCTCTCCCTTTTCCGTCAGAACAATCAGCTCCGGCGTCGGCAGCCCGTCCGCAACAATCAGCGTTCCCGCGCCGAAATCGTCTCGGCTCCATTGCACCTTCCCGCTCTTGAGCTCAATGCATCGCAGATGCTGTCCCTGTTCCTGGCGGCCGTCGAAACCGTAGAGATAGCCGTCGTGAGCCACGCTGGTTGAGTAATGGTTGGAAAGGACGCCGTCGTCGGCCCAGATTTTCTCAGGGCCGTTCTCGTGAAACCGCAGCAGCGTCGCGCCGGTTTCGTAGCTGGCGGAAAGGAAGATCGTGTCATCGATCACCAGCGGCGTTGCCGCATTGACCGATGCGTTCATGGTGGAGCGAAACGGATACTGAAAATACGTTTTCCCCGTTGCCGGATCCAAGGCATTGAGGCCGGCTCGGGTGAAGGCAAGAACGTATCGCTTGCCGCCGATGGTCGCGGCGACGGGCGAAGCATAGCCGGCTTCGTCGTCGGTCGCTTTCCAGAGCGTTTTGCCGGTTGCGCGGTCGAACGCCACGACCCCCGCGCCTGTTGCCCCGATGTTCACGACAACCGCATCTCCCTCGACCAATGGCGAACATGCCATGCCGAAGAAACCCTTATCCTGATTGAATCGCGACTTCGTATCGACTGCCCAGATCTCTTTGCCGGCAGCAAAGTCCCGGCACCGCAGAAAACCTTCCGGATCGTACGTGTAAACGCGATTGCCCGAGATGCTCGGCGTGCCGCGCGGGCCGTCGTCGAAGCCAAAATCATCCTGGTATGCCGTCGGGGAATCCGCGACCCAGATCTGTCTTCCGGTGAGCGGATCGAGACATTCGAGTTTCTCGGTATCGCCGACGCGATGGAAGACGAGCAGTTTCCCGTCTCGTTCCACCGGCGCGGCCCAGCCCTTTCCGATGTCGCGATGCCACAGCACGGCGGGACCTCCGCGGGGCCAGGTATCCGCAAGATCGTTGCCGTGATATTCGCCGTTGCGCTCGGGGCCGAGAAACTGCGGCCAATCGGAGCCTTCGCCGTGCGCCGAGGCGGAGAGTAAGATCATCCCCAGCGCAATCCAGCCGTTCCGCATGGGAGTATGATCGTTGGAAGCGGAGGGCGCCGCAACTGAATGTGCCGGCCGCGGAGCGCGGCGAAACAGGGGATGCAGCTTTTGTGATTTGCAGCGAGAGGCGTGCGATGATTCTTCAACGGTGCGGAAGTTGTCAGCGATTGCGCGTCGGTTGCTTCAGGTCACAAATACCATCTTGCGTCCAAGTAAGATCGCGTCTCATTACTCCCTCTCCCGGTACCCCGGGAGAGGGTTGGGGTGAGGGTGATTTTGAGGACCGGCGGCGTCCGACGTTCGGAATCACCCTCACCCCCGCCCTCTCCCGGAGTACCGGGAGAGGGGGCAAGTCGCGCGAAGTTCTGACGCAAGGTCTCAGCAGCGACGTGTCGCGGAGCGGGTGCAACGGCGCAATGCGCCGTTTTAGCGGGGTAAGTCAATACGCGCTCCGCTGCGCGTCGCGGCTAACTTGGGCTTTGCGAGCGCTTCCCAGCGCCTTGTTGGTCCTGTTGTTTCTTCTTTCAATCTGTTGCTCCGTTCGCGCCGACGATCAAAGCGCCGGCGATCCGCTCGCCTGGCCGGCGATCACGCGTGATTGCAAGCCGTGGGCGTTCAATTGGTGGCCCGGGTCCGCGGTGGACGAGGGGAATCTCGCCCGGGAATTGCAGCGATACCATGACGGCGGCCTCGGCGGGGTGAGCATCACTCCAATCTACGGAATGAAGGGAGCGGACGCGCGGTCGATTCCGTATTTCACCGGCCGGTGGATGCAGATGCTCTCCTTCGCCGTCCACGAGGCCGGCAAGCTGGATATGGGAATCGATATGACGACCGGCACCGGCTGGTGTTTCGGCGGCCCGCAAATCTCCAGGCGCGAGGCCGCGTATTTCGTCACACTTGTCACGGCCGACATCCCCGCGAGTGCCGCGGAGACTTGGACAATCCCGGCGCCAAAGCATGGCTTTCCCAAGGGAGACGTGCTGAATGTCATCGCCGTCGATCCCGCCGGCGGCGAAACCCAAATCGACAACGCCAGAGTGGATGCGAAGTGGAACGTGCGATGGAAGCCGCCGGGCGGCGGATGGAAGCTTGTGATTGTGATCGGGCGAAAGGGCCCGGCCGTCAAGCGGTCCGCGCCGGGTGGCGCCGGCCCGATGCTGAATCCGATCTTTCCGGCGGCGATGCAGAAGTTTCTCGCGCCGTTCAATGAAGCGTTCGCTGCTCCCGATGCGGTGATGCCGCGGGCCATGTTTCACGATTCGTACGAGTACAACACCGGCGTGACGCAGGATTGGGGCGAATGGTCGCCGGACTTGCTGGAGCAGTTTGAAAAATTGCGAGGCTACAAATTACAGGAGCATTTCGCGGCGCTGGCGGGGATCGGGCCTGACGAGACGGTTCGCAGAATACGCACGGATTACCATGAAACCGTCTCCGATCTGATCGTCGATGCCGTGTTCCCGCGATGGGTCGCCTGGTGTCATCAGCACGGCATTCTCACGCGCAATCAGGCGCACGGCGCGCGGCGAATCTGCTGGACTTCTACGGCATCGCGGACATGCCCGAGACAGAAGCCTTCGGAAAAGGCTCGCCGCTGTCCAGCAAATTTGCCTCGTCGGCGGCGCACGTCATGGGCCGCCGGCGAACCTCTTCCGAAACCGGCACGTGGCTGGCGCAACATTTCCAGGGGACGCTGGGCGCGATGAAAGAGCTCGACGATCAGTTCTTCGTCAGCGGCGTCAATCACATTTTCTATCACGGCTGCTGCTATTCCCCCGACGACGTCGCCTGGCCGGGCTGGTGTTTCTATGCCTCGACGGAAATGAATCCGCGCAACTCCATCTGGCACGATGTGTCGATCCTCAATGCCTACGTCGCCCGCTGTCAGTCGGTCCTGCAGTTGGGTGAGCCGGACAATGACGTTTTGCTCTATTGGCCGATTCACGATTTATGGCATTCGAGTGACGTGATCGGGGAGCGCCTGGAAGTCGGCGCGCCGCCGGCATGGCTCGCTCAACAACCGATCGGGAAGACCGCGGCGCATCTCTGGGAGCGTGGTTTCGGATTCGATTACGTGTCTGATCGCGAGCTTGCCTCGACGAACTGCGTTGACGGCAAACTAAAGACGCCCGGGGCCGAGTATCGTGTGGTGGTCGCGCCTCCCGTTGTGCACATGCCCGTCGAAACCCTACGGCAGTTGCTCAAACTCGCGGAGGGCGGGGCGACGGTGATCTTCGAAAGCGACCTGCCGCAGGATGTGCCAGGATTCGCGGAAGCGCAAGAGCGGCGCGAAGCGATGAAAGCCGCGGAGGCAGCGATACAGTTCTCCTCCCCGACGAACAACGGATTGCGTGAAGCGCGGATCGGCAAGGGGCGCGTGCTAGTCGGAGATTTGGAGGCTGCTCTGGCCGCGGCGCAGGTCGCGCGCGAGCCGATCGTAGATCAGGCTGGAGTCACGATGATCCGCCGTCGGCAGGGGACGAGCCGGCACTACTTTATCGTCAATAGCTCAGCGAAAGCTGTGGATGGATGGTTCGCGCTGGCGCGGCCTGCCGCCGGCGTAGTCGCGATGAATCCAATGACAGGGCAAGTCGGTCGTGTGAATCAGCGAACAGTTTCCGGCAACGCGGAGGTATATCTGTATCTGGACCCGGGCGATTCGATCATTCTGCGAACTGTTGAAGCGGACTTGAGCGTCGCGGCAAGCTACGAGTTTGCAAAGCCTGCGGAAACTGTCGCCGAGCTGAAAGGTCCCTGGGAAGTTCAATTCACTGAAGGCGGACCCGTGCTACCCAAGGGCTATCGCCAGGAGACGCTGGCGCCGTGGACGAGCGCCCCTGAACCCGATGCCGAGCGTTTCGCTGGGACGGCAGTCTATCGAACGACATTCGACGCGCCGGCCCGGCGCGATGATCTCATGCTTGATCTGGGCGACGTGTATCAGAGCGCGCGGGTGCGGCTCAACGGGAAAGCCATCGGAGCAGCGATCATGCCCCCGTACCGGCTTTTGCTGCCCGCCGGCGCGCTGCAAGCCGGCGGGAACATGCTGGAAGTGGAAGTGACGAATCTGTCCGCCAATCGGATTCGCGATTTGGATCGCCGGCACGTCGAGTGGAAGGTCTTCGGCGACATTAACATCGTCAGCCCGGACTATCACCCGTTGGACGCCAGCAATTGGCCGGTGTTTCCGTCGGGATTGGCGGGGCCGGTGAAGCTTTTGGGGAGGGCACCATGAATATGCTCGCCGGCATGGCCTGACGCGCGCCGCGGTGGTGGCCGCGGCGTTATTGAAGGTTGTGGCTGCGTATGCGGTAAACGGGCCCAGAAACAAAGTCCGGAGGGTGTAACTTTTATTTGTGGCGATGGCAGATTTTGCGATCGTAGGGCGGGATTCATCCCGCCGTTTTCTCAGCCGGCCAACAAATCGGCGGGATGAATCCCGCCCTACTCGGAGCCGATCGCCACTTTCGAGCGCCACACCCACTCCGGATATATGCTCCACGTCTTCAATCGTTCTTAATATTCGCCGGGCAACATCTCGATCCTGGTGACGGTTCGCGGCGACGCGGCTTTCTCATTCTCCAGACCGAGCAATATCAAAATGACCCAAGACCATTCCACCAGTGAGCGCGAATTATTCGGCCGAATTCATCGTGACGTGGTAGACAACTTTGACGAAGAGCTCGAGCTGGAACTTGAAGACGCCGAGGAGTCGCACGACGAAAAAATGAAGGCGACCGACGCCGAGAAGACGGCGGCCCGCCTGGCGCGGAAGTTTTATTTCAGCGAAATCTTCCGGCTGCAGCGTGAGCTGGTGAAGCTGCAGGATTGGCTGCAGCACTCCCAGCACAAAATCGTCGTCCTCTTTGAAGGGCGCGACGCGGCCGGCAAGGGAGGCGTCATCAAGCGGATCACGCAACGGCTGAATCCGCGGGTCTGCCGCGTGGCGGCCCTGCCCGCGCCCAGCGACCGCGAAAAAACCCAGTGGTATTTTCAGCGCTACGTCGCGCATCTCCCGGGAGCTGGCGAGATGGTTCTCTTCGACCGCAGTTGGTACAACCGCGCGGGCGTCGAGCGGGTGATGGGATTCTGCAACGACGAGCAATACGAGGAGTTCTTCCGCTCCGTGCCGGAATTTGAAAAGATGCTGGTTCGCTCCGGCATCCAGTTGATCAAATACTGGTTCTCGATCACCGATGACGAGCAGGAATTTCGCTTCCTCTGCCGGACTCACGATCCGCTGAAGCAGTGGAAGCTCAGCCCGATGGACCTGGAGTCACGGCGGCGCTGGGAAGACTACACCAAGGCCAAGGAAGTGATGCTGCACCGCACGCACATTCCCGAGGCGCCGTGGTGGGTGGTTCACGCCGTCGACAAGAAAAAGGCCCGGCTCAATTGCATCCACCATCTGCTCAGCCAGGTGAAATATGAGCCGGTGGAGCACCCGGAGATCACACTGCCGCCGCGGGAGCATCATGCGGAGTACACGCGTCATCCGGTGCCGAAGGAGATGATGGTGCCGGAGGTGTACTGATGGCAAAATCCGAATGACGAAACCAGAAACCAGAATCAAGACCGAATGACGAATGACCGAATGGCGAAACTTGCCAATTCAGTCATTCGTTATTCTGATTTGATTATTTGATTCGGGATTGTGGTTTCGCATTCGGGCTTCTGCCACTATCCCACCGCCGGCTTTACCGGTTTCGCATCCCAGATCTCATCACAATATTGCTGTATAGACCGATCGCTGGAAAACTTCCCCATTCCTGCGACATTCAGGATGGACATGCGCGCCAGCGCGCCGGGTCGGCATAAGCCTGGCCGACTTGCTGCTGACATTCGATGTATGAGGCGTAGTCCGCCAGCACCATGTAGCGGTCGCCGCCGGCCAGCAGCGAGTCAAAAATGGGGGCGAACAGCCCGCGATCGGCGGGGCTGAACTGGCCGTCGCGGATCGCGTCCAATGCGCGGCGCAACTCGGCGTTGCTGTTGTAGAAATCCCACGGGTTGTAATGAGATTTCAGCGCCGATACCTCGGCGGCATTCATGCCGAAGATGAAGAAATTGTCCGCGCCGACTTCTTCGCGGATCTCGATATTGGCGCCGTCCATCGTGCCGATGGTGAGCGCGCCGTTGAGAGAGAGCTTCATGTTGCTGGTGCCGGAAGCTTCGGTGCCGGCGGTGGAAATCTGCTCGGAAAGATCGGCCGCGGGGAAGATGCGCTCCGCCAGTGAGACGCGGTAGTCGGCAAGAAACGCCACCTTGAGCCGGTCCTGGACGGCTGGGTCGTTGTTGACGGTTTCGCCCACGGCATTGATCAGGCGGATGATCAGCTTGGCCATGAAGTAGCCGGGCGCGGATTTTCCGCCAAAGATGACCGTGCGCGGCACGATCGCCTGGTCTCCGCCGCGAATCCGGTGGTAGAGGGTGATGACGTTCAGCAGATTCAGCAATTGCCGTTTGTACTCGTGCAGGCGTTTCACCTGACAGTCGAAAATGGAATTGGGATCGATGCGTACAGGCGTGCCACGCTTCTTGAACTGCTGCTCGATGAGGTCCGCCAGGCGCTTCTTGCTAGCGAGCTTGCACTCTTTCCACTTTCCCTGAAATGACGCGTCATCGGCAAGAGGGGCGAGCTTCTTCAGTTGAAACAAATCCGTAATCCACCCGTCGCCGATGGCATCGGTGATCAACTTGGAGAGAGGGGGGTTGCACTTCAGCAGCCAGCGGCGCTGCGTGACGCCGTTGGTCTTGTTATTGAACTTGGCCGGCCAGAACTGCGAGAAATCGCGAAAGAGTTCATTCTTGAGAATCTCGCTGTGCAGCGCCGCGACTCCGTTGACGCTGTGGCTGCCAACGATCGCGAGCGTCGCCATGCGGACGCGCCTCTCTCCGCCTTCTTCGATGATCGACATTCGCCGGTCGCGATCGTCGTCCGGCCCAAGCTTCTCGCGGACGCCGGCGAGAAAGCGGGCGTTGATTTCGTAGATGATTTGCAGATGTCGCGGCAGCACCGAGCCAAACAAACCGACGGGCCATCGCTCCAACGCCTCGGGCAAGACGGTGTGGTTGGTGTAGCCGAACGTGCGCGTGGTGATGTCCCATGCCTCCTCCCAATCGAGCCCTTCGAGATCGACCAGGATCCGCATCAGCTCGGGAATCGCCAGCGCCGGATGCGTGTCATTGAGCTGAATGGCGGTCTTCTCGGCAAAGCGGTCAAATGTTCTGAGCCCCTTGCTCTGGTCGAACATTCGATACCGCTTCTTGTATCGCCGGATAACGTCCGCCAGCGTGGCGGCGACAAAAAAATACTCCTGCTTGAGCCGAAGCTCTTTTCCTTCAAAGGCGTTGTCGTTGGGGTAGAGGACTTTGGAAATGTTCTCCGACAAATCCTTCGCATGCACCGCGCCGATGTAGTCTCCGGAGTCGAAATGACGAAAGTCAAATTCGTCGGTCGCCCGGGCGCTCCACAGCCGCACGGTATTGACGGTGCCATTGAGATATCCGGGAATCGGCGTGTCGTACGGGACAGCAAAGACGTCTTCGGTGTCGACCCATTGAGAGATGAAGCGGCCCTTGTCGTCGACGAACTGATTTACCCGACCGTGGTAGTGAACGCGCATGCGATCGAGCGGCCGCGCAACTTCCCAAGGGTTGCCGTAGCGAAGCCACGCGTCCGGCACCTCGACCTGCGCGCCGTTGACGATCCGCTGATGGAAGATTCCGTAGTCGTAGCGGATCCCGTATCCGTAGGCGGGAATCTGCAGCGTTGCCAGCGAATCCATGAAGCACGCCGCCAGCCGCCCGAGCCCGCCGTTGCCCAGGCCTGCGTCCCACTCAGCGTCGCGAAGTTCCTCCAGCTCATAGCCGAGATCGCGCGCGGCTGCGCCGCACTGCTCGAGCAAACCGAGATTGATCATCGCGTTCCCCAGCGTCCGTCCCATCAGAAACTCCAGCGACATGTAGTAGACGCGCTTCGCGTCGGCCGCGTAGTACGCCTCCTGCGTCCGGATCCATCGCTCCAGCAGCCGATCGCGCATGGAAAGCGCCAGGCTGACGTACGGCTCCCACACGCTGTCCACATGTCCCGGCAATTCCGCCAGCGTGAATTCAAGGTGGTAGAGCATCCCGAGCCGCAAAGCCGCGGCATCATTGCCGAGAAGGGGGAGCAGGGCAGTGGGGGTTTTGACGCCATCAGGAGTGAGAGCCGGATGATTCATCGTGCCTCGCGGAAGAGTGGGAACGATTTGATTACGCGTCGCGGCAGATTAGTGCCGGATAGTTTGCGTTCAATGAAGAGCAGCACTCAAGATGATTCTCGCGGTGAAAAGCCGAGCGTAGCTTCGGCGGACATTATTATTCTCTTCCAAAAACGCTTGGACGTTCAGGAATAACTCGACAAGCATAGCACGCTCCGCGCAGGCGCGACGGTCGGCGGCGTCGGAATTCCCGAATATCCATTTGCAACACGGATGAGAATATGAACAGTTAGCAAAGTGCGGGCTCGCTCGAGCCTTCAACGACGGCAAACACCCATCAAAGGAGTCAGATCATGGGCAAGGGCAACAAAGTTCGAAAGAAGGAAGTGAAGAAGCCCAAGCAGGATAAGAAAGCCGGCAAGAAATAGCCGGCGAAGCCGGGCGGCTTCGACCGCCGCGGCCAGCGCAAGGCCCTATTCGTTTCACCTTCGCTGTTACAGGTTCCATTCTCAGAGGCGATGCATCTCGACCGCTGTGGGTGCGCGCTGTAGCCGGGGTCGCGGAACGCCGGTCGGCGAGCATCAGGCCCATCTCCACGAATCAATCTCCGGCGCAAAGCGTTGAGACAGAGGGGGTTTCGCTGCCGGCGGTGATGCACATCTCAGCTGCGCCACTCGCGATCAGTTAAACATTTCCTGATTCGTCAAATCTCCAAGCCCGGCGGTGTACTCGGTAAGGAAAAACGGAAGCTGACGACTTTATGGTCGCAAGCTGGACTCAACGCAGGGAATAATGAATCGTTAAGCGTCGAGCGAACGAGTCCGTGAGATGATCCACGCAGGGCTGCGGGAAAGGCGCCTGGCTGTAAAGATTGCTTCGATGTTCCATCGGAGGATGAAGCGGGTTTCGGAGGCGTGAACGTGAAGCATCCTGAAGTTCTCCTGTTGCCGCTGCTGATGTTCGCCGACTACTTCCTGAGCCTCCTTGGGACGATCGGCAAGGAGAAGCGATACGCGCAGCATTTCAGGGTGGGGCAGTACCCGCTCAATCCTCGTTTGCAGAACGCGATTGACCAGAAGAAGTGGTTCGACGCGCAATATGCAATATGGGTGCTGGGATGGAGTTTAGCTCTCACATGGCTGGTCGAAGCCGCCCGTCTGCCGGAAGGGTTCAAACAGCTTCTGCTGGGGACACTCCTGGTGATGTTCGGCATTCTCGTGGCGAATCACCTCACGAACCTCCTGGCGTTCTGGTATCTCTCGCAGCATGCCGGCGATCGTTCCGCGAAGGACGCGATGTCCCAGCAACGCGTTCTGACGATTGCCCTCTATCACATCGTGCTGGTAATGCTCGCCATGATGTGGATCGCAATATCCTCCCGCAGCAATTTTGCCCGCGGTGGCGCTCTCGGGGCCGCGCTGCTTTTCTTCCATCACTTCACCTGGATGCGCCAAGCCAGACGTGCCCATATCACTTCAGAAGACCGCCTGAGATAGCTTCGGCGCAGCCCTCGGGTATTCTTTCTGCGCTCGAAACTCTGCCGGCGGCTCATCAGCAGGTTCCTTTGTTTTGAACCGGCTGTTCCGCCCGCATATCACACGGAGGAAATTCGATGTCACGCGATCCACAAACCACGGCGCCGAATCAGCCGGTCGTCGCGTCCCCGGAACGTGAGAGGGCTGGAATTCCGGTGTTCGTTGACCTGCCCGCGCAGCCGAATGAAAGTCCGGTCGCTCCTGCTCCCGTCGGCACGGGCCGCTGGGTAGCGGCTCAAGTCACAGTGTCGCCCGCCGCGGAATTGATAGCGGCTCTGCAATCTTCGTCAGCCGACACGGCGTGCGCAGCGGCCGCCGAACTGGGCCGACTTGGCGATCGCTCGGCCGTCTCTGCGCTGATCGAAGCAGTCGAGAATATCAGCGGCTACTTCCACGCCATGGTTCGCGCTGCCGCTTGCGTCAGTCTCGGTCAGTTGGGAGACCGCTCGGCCACGCCGACGCTGGTTCGTGCGATCAACGACCCGATGGCCGAAGTCAGCGCCGAGGCCATCTGCGCCGTGGCCGCCCTTGGCGACGCGCGCGCCGTCGAGCCGCTGACTGCCGTGCTGGACGACGCGGACGGCTTTTTCCACCCCGTCGTCCGCGCCGCCGCGGCCGAAGCACTGACACAACTCAAGTCGCAAAACTCCCCGGCAGTCGTCGATGATGTCGCTTCCGAGATCGACCCGCCCGCAATTCCGCAGGCTGCGGCGGAACCTGCAGCAAACGTGTTGGAGATCACGCACAAGTCAATTGCCCAAGCCGCCTATCATCTCTGGGAAACGAACGGCAGGCCCCACGGAACCGAGTTGCGAGACTGGTTGCAGGCCGAGCGTGAATTGAGGTCGATGGCAGCGCATCGGCAGAGCGAATTGTTATAGGATTCGCCGAAGTCTTGTCTATCATTTGTAACCTATGAGCCAGGCGACGGTTGGCAACATCATCACGGAGATCGAGTCCGGCTTGGGAGATCGCGCGCCATGCGGGAATCCACCACGAAGCATTGATCAGACGGTAGCAAGGCCTCGCGATCGATGAAGATATTCTTCGATATGAATGTCTATGTCGCAGAAGCCCTGCTCGGCCAAGCCGCCGAGTTTGTCGAATGGGACGCACGACATACAATATCGAATTAACGCATAACGCAGCAGGTGGTTCGGCGATGGTCATTTCATTCAACACGCTCAAGGCCGTACAGGCGGCATCCACCCTCTTGCAACAGGAGGGTGGGAAAATGACCAGATTGCGGTTGCTGAAGCTGCTCTACATCGCTGATCGCGAGAGCATTGCGGAAACTCTTCAGCCGATCACCGGCGATGATGTCGTAGCGATGGATCACGGCCCCGTTTTGTCAAAAACCTATAAACTGATCAGACGTGAATCGCAGCCCGGAAATGCCATCTGGGACAAATACATCGCTCAGGATGGCGAACGCAGTCATATGTTGGTCGGCCAACCGGGTGATGACACCCTCTCCGAGTACGAGATCAGGAAATTGCGAGCCGTGAGTGCAATGCGACGGGGCATGACCGATTACGATATTGCCGACGAGACTCACAAGTTCCCCGAATGGAGCAAGAATCAGCCACCGGAGGGAAGCAAGAAGGACATACCACTCCATGATGTGCTGGAGGCTCTCGGAATGACGGATTACGAAGAACGTCTTATTGCCGACGAGCAGGCGGAGGCGGCTTTTGAAGATGCTCTGGGCGCCGTGAGGGACGCGTGAAACAAGGGGATGTGTTCCGGCTTGTCAAAGCCGCGGACCGACACGCGAAAGTGATCATCTCCAACCCAGACCAGCACCCCGATAAGGTGCTTTTCGTGGGCATGACAAGTTGGGACGCACGCGAGGACCACACCTGCGTGCTTCTGCCGGGAGCCCACTCGACGGTTACGAATCGCACGTGTATCACCTATTCCCGTGGCAATGCGAAGGCGTCGAACGCCGAACTCGATGCGATGGTGAAAGCGGGTTTGCGGAAAATGTTTGAACCTGTATCAGGCGATCTGCTCGAACGAATTCGGAAGGGTGCGATGGATTCCATTCGCACGCCGAAGGAATTCAAGAGGATGTTAGTTGAGCAGGGATTGGCGGAGGACCCTGAGGTCTCGCGTTGAGGTTCGAATCTGATCCGCAAACTTGATGCGTGATTCTAAACCACGGCTTCTTCCGGCTGCGACGCCGACTCCTCGACGCCCAGTTGCAGCTGAATCATCCGCCGGTATCGGCTGCTGCTGAGCATCAATTCTTCGTGCCGGCCGCGCTCGGTGATTCGGCCCTCCTCGAGGACCACGATCTGGTCGGCGTGACGGATCGTGCTGAGACGATGGGCGATGACGAAGCATGTGCGGCCGGCCATGAGCGACGCAAGGGATTGTTGGATGAGACGCTCGTTTTCCGGATCGAGATGGCTGGTGGCCTCGTCGAGAATGAGAATCTTTGGATCGGCGAGCATTGCTCGCGCGATCGCGATGCGCTGGCGTTGTCCGCCGGAGAAGCGCAGGCCGCGCTCGCCCACGGAAGTGTTGTAACCCTCGGGCAATTCCGTGATGAACTCGTGGGCGTGAGCGCCCTTGGCCGCCTCGACGATCTCGCGGGCCGACGCGCGGCGGTTGCCGCACGCGATATTCTCGCCGATCGTGCCGTCGAAGAGGAAGATGTCCTGATCGACGAGCGCCATCATTTTGCGGCAGAACCTCACGTCGATCAGACGCACATCGGCGCCGTCCAGTCGGACGGTTCCCTGGTCGGGGTCGTAGAAGCGAGCGATGAGATTGGTGAGCGTGGACTTTCCGGCGCCGCTGGGGCCGACCAGCGCAACAGTCTGGCCGGCGGGCACGTCGAGATCGATGCCGCGCAGCACGGGTTCGTCGCTGCCGGGATAGGTGAACCACACATCGCTCAGCGAGACGGCTCCATCCCCCGACGGCCGCAGATTGCAAATCGCGCCTTGCGTCGCGGCCTCGACGGGCTCTTCCAACACGTCTAATGCACGGTTCATACCCGCCAGGGCGTTCTGCAGGTGTGTGCTGGTGCGCGCCAGCGCCGCCAGCGGATTGAGCAGCCATGCCAGATACGCCATGAACATGACCAGGCTGCCGACGGAAAAGGCATGCGCCGGCGCCGGCGCCCGGCGGCGACTTCCGCCGCATCGTGAAGCACGCGTGCTCCGCCCACCGCCAGGAGGACGGCCGACGCCAGCGGAATCAGAATCATCCAGCCGACATCCACGCTCCGGAACAGCCACCAGGACAGCAACTGCAGGCGCGAGACGAAGTGGTGCCGGCGGAGCATCCGCGCCGCGACGGTGGATTCACGGCCGAAGCCGCGGATGACGCGGATGCCGCCGAAGAGTTCGGCGGTTTGACCGTCAAGCTGCTGGTCGTGGGACAACGCATCCTCCGCCATGTCGCGAATCCGCCCGACGCGCGTCCGCTGTGCCATGTACAGGAGCGGCAGCAGCGCCAGCGACCCGGCAAGCAGCCGCCAGTCCACCCAGGCGAGGACCGCGAAGCAGCCCAGCAATTGAATGATCGCTTTCCACGGTTCGTACACGAGGAAGACCACCAGATCGCCCACCGCATTGGCATCGTGACGCACGATGAAAGACATACCGCCGGACGTGATCTGACGCAGCCGATGCAACGGCATTCGCAGCGTGTGATGCAGGAGGCGCCGCTGCGCCCGCAGAATCAGGTGCTGTTGCAGCCGATAGGCGATGGAATTGCTGATCGTCCTGGTCACCACCGAGAGGACCGACAGCGCGAACATCGCCATCACCACGGTCCAGAGCAGTCCCGACGGCGTGGAGGGCATCCAGCGCAATGATGCGATCGCCTTCGGCAGTGGCTTGCCCGTGAAGACATTGTCGAAGATGACCTTCATCCCATAAGGCGGCAGCAAACCCACCAGGGTCGCGATGCCCGAGGTAAGAAGGACATTCCACAGCACGAGGCGATGCGCGCGCAGTTGACGCCAGAAGGCGCCGATCAATTCGCGCGTGCTTCGCCGGTGACGACTTTGGCCGGTCTGCGCATCGTGCGCGGCAACGTCCTTCGGCAGTATTCGCCGCGCCGCCGGGTCGTATCGCGTCTGCCGCATTTGGCGGCAGTACTCGCGGTAGCGGGCGCGGCTGGAGCGAATGCGTCCGATCATACGAGGGACTCCCGTGCAATTGAGGGTGGAGCCGAAGCCGCCGGACTACGCGCAGAACCGGCTCGAATGTCACCGGTCTCCTGAGTTGACGCGCTCTTGCCCCCTCCCCTGGTACTCCGGGGGAGGGTTGGGGTGGGGGCCGGGCGTAATAGCGGCACGGTTGCACTTACAGGGCCCCCACCTCGATCCTCCCCCGGAGTACCAGGGGAGGAGGCAAGAAGCTGCTTCCATGATTCGCGGTTGCACGCGACGGCTGCTGCTATCGCAACAGGTGCCAACGGCGTTTGCGTCAGACCCAGCCATCGTTGCCGCAATCGGAACTTGAATCGGTTGAATTGCCTGCCGGCAAACTGCAGCGGTCGTGTGATATAAATTCGCGCCAGCGGTAACCGGCGTATCCCCGGATGCGTTGCCCTGAGATATGCCGGCGGCGGCAGCAGCATCGCTCTGGCGATCGCCGCGCGCGAGCGCCATCCGCTGGCGTCGAGCAGCACTTTGATCCGCCGATATCGGGCTTCGCAGCGCAGGCCGTCCAAGGCCGCCAGATGCTGCAGCGGTCCTGCCCTGCGCCGAGCGGCCCAGTTCTTCGATGACCTGCCGGGGAATCGGGGCCTTGAATGTGGTCGCAAGATAATGATACGTCACGTACAGCGGCAGCGTCGCGCCCGCTTCGCCCGCGATCCAGATGACCGACGCCCAGTCAATCGCTGTTCCTTCGGCATCGCGTCGTTGCAGAAGACTTGCGACATCGACAATCCAACTGAGTCCGCAGCGTTGCGGCACGACCGACGCATGCACCGGCGCTTGCACGAGCAGGTCGACGTCGCTGATCAGCCGCACTGGCATGCCGAGGGCTTCGCCGGCGCGTGCCCGGTCCCAGACGCCCGTCAGGTCGCCGTCATAGAAGGGCGTGCGGTACAACCGATGGTGCAGTTCCACGGGCAAGCCCGATTCGTGGACGAATCGCGGCTCGCCGCGCGGGCTGTGTGTCGCAGACGAGGGGAATCGCGCTTTCTGCAACGCCTCGGCCGCGGTGGCCAGGTCCCCAGGTCGCACCAGCAGATCGATGTCGTGGCTGTGCCGCACAACCGGATCTGCGTGGATCGTTTCGCCGACGGTCACGCCCTTGCCCACGACAAACTCAACGCCGCTGCGTTGCAGCGCGCCGAGTGCTTCGCCGAGGAATCGGCGATACCGCGCGCTGCGAAGCTCCTCACGAGCGCGGGCCGCGCGGAAGTACGGTTCAAGGTCGCGGCCGACGTCCACCTGGTGCGCGGTCAGGTTGCGGTACAACAAAGGCAAGTGACGTTTGATGCCGACGCGATCGGATGCGAGAAATGCCTTGGGATCTGCGATGGTTTGCCTCCATTTCAACCACGCTTCGCCGGCCGCGCCGCTTTGAAGCAGTGCCGCTTGCAGCAGCAGCGTGGTGGTTGCGCATGGCATCATCAGCCGAAGGGTATCGGCCAGCGGCGGATCGCAGGCGGAGATGGGCAACTGGTGTTGCATCAGCCCGCGTTCCTTGTTCGCGCGCGGACCATGTGCGCCCGGAGTGTGCTCGCGAGGTCGTCGACCTGCCGGTCGCGGCATTGCGCGGTCACGTTGCCCGTATGGAGTCGCCGATGTGTCAGCACATCGGGGAGTGTCAGGCTGCGCATGGGAAGATCGCGAGCCCGGCTGAACCAGTCCACGTCCTCGGCGTAGCGGAGTCTGGCAGCAAACGTGCCGACGCGATCCCATAGCTCGCAACGAAACAACCAGGTGCTGATGTGACGCGGCAGGGGCGTGTGCCAGAATGGCTGGGCATGGCGAGGATCCCGCTCGAGCGCCTCGGCCGAAATCTCCGGACTCCAGAAGTACGAAGTATGGCAGTCGCAAAAATCGAGGCGTTCATCGGTGCCGAACGCGGCCACCTGCGCCGCAATCTTCCGCGGATCCAGCAGATCGTCGGCGTCCAAAAAGCAAAGCAGTCGGCCCGATGACATCTCCACCCCGCGATTGCGGGCGACGGATACGCCGCAATTGGTCTGGCTGATCGCGTGGACGCGACCGCGATACGCGCTGATTACGCCGGCCGTGCCGTCGGTCGAGCCGTCATCGACCACCACGATCTCCAACAGCGGATATTCCTGGGCGAGCAGTGATTCGATCGCTTCGCGCAAATACGCTTGGCCGTTGTACACGGCGATGATGCAACTCACGAGTGGGAGATCGTACTGGCTCATGTGGAACACCGCCGTAAATGCAGCCGCCGCTGCATAAGGGTCATAATCCCGTCGAGGTGCGCTTTGGAGTTGGCTGTTTTGTTCGACAGGCTGAGCCGTCTCTCGAGCAGCGCGTCATCGATTCGCGCCACCGCGCATCCCGCGTGCTCGATACGCACGAACAATTCCGAGCCTTCGATGTAATAACACTGCGGCTCATCGCTGAAGCCGCCAACGCGCTCGAACAGTTCGCGCCGCGCCAGCCACGCGCCGGGCTGCCCCGGACGAAATTGCGGGGTTAGATCAACGGCTCTTCGGGCGCTCCCGGGCACCTCGGGCGACCAGAAGGCACGCACCCGGCAGACGCATAGCATCGCGCCGTCATTTTCCAGAAGCGCGTGCAGTTGTCGCTCGAGCTTTTGGGGCGTGAATCGGTCGTCGTTGTCGAGGAACCCGATCAACGGCTGGTTTGCCTCTTCCAGGCCGCGATTGCGCGCCGCGGCAGTGCCGCCGTTCGCCTGCGAGATGAGCGTGATCGCGCTGCCGTACCCCAGGGCAATCTCGCGGCTGTCGTCGGTCGATCCGTCGTCCACGACGATGATCTGTTGCGCCTTGCGGGTCTGGCTCAACACCGAGTCGATGGCTTCGCGCAGATAAAGACTCGCATTGAAAACGGGGATAATCAGGCTGATGCCTGGTGTGGTCATCATGCAAACCCGCCTACTCCGCGCAGGTAGTTCATTCGCTGTCCCAGGGGCACAATTTACCGGCGGGCGATTTCCCTCCGGTCCCCTCTCCGCGGGAGGGAGCAAGATTGGCCGTTCGCCACCGTGAGCCGCTGGATCCCGCACTTCGTACTGGCTCATGCCGATCCCCTCCGCAATTCCAGCCGCCGCTTCATCAACGACATGATTCCATCAAGATGCGCTTTGGAATTCGCGGTCTTGTTCGAGGAATGCAGCCGTCGTTCGACCAGCACATCGTCAATTCGCACCACTGCGAGTCTGGCGTTCTCGATGCGTGAATACAGCTCCGATCCTTCGCTGAAATTAAATGCTGGCGAGGTGTTGAACCTCCCGGCGCACTCGAAGACTTCTCGTCGCGCCAGCCAGGTGCCCGGCTGGCCCGGCCTGAACTGCGGCTCGAAGTTTGAGGCCTTGCGAACGGCAGCGGGAAGGTCTGGCGACCAGAAGTCGCAGGCTCGGCAGATGCAGAGCATCGCGCCCGGGTGGTCAGAGAGGGACTGCAGTTGCCGCTCGAGTTTATTGGGTGCATATCGATCATCCGCGTCCAGGAACGCGATCAATGGCTGGTCCGCTTCCGTCAGGCCGCGATTGCGCGCTGCCGAGCCTTCGCCATTGGGCTGTGTGATGGCCGTGAGGATATCGCCGTAACTTCGGGCGATCTGCAGCGTGTCGTCGGTCGACCCGTCGTCCACAACGATCAACTGCCTCGGCTTGATCGTCTGGCTCAGCGCGGAGTCGATCGCTTCGCGCAGATAGCGGCTCGCGTTGTATGCCGGGATGATCAAGCTGATGCCGGGTGACGTCATGACGTAAATCAACCGGCGCGTTCCTGAGCGCGCAGGCGGTCGATTTTCTCCTTGTAAAAACGTTGCAGGCCGTCGATGTGGTCGACGTAGTTGCTGCGAGTGAGATTCGTCTGATGCAGCCGGCGCCGGGCGAGCACCGCCCGCATCGTCTCCATCGGCATGCCGCTGAAGCGCACGCGGTCATGCCAGTCGCTGTCCTCGGCAAATCGGCGGTTCTCGTCGAACTGTCCCGCGCACTGCCATGCTTCGCGCCGGAAGAGCCAGGTTGCGATGAACTCCGGCCACGGTTGGTCGGAATGGGTCATGGCTTGCCAGCCGGTCAATTGCCGCTGCTCCTGGGGAACTTCTGGGCTCCAGAAGTTCTGCGCGTAGGCGTCGATCAGCGCCAGTTGCGGAGCCTCATCAAAGCGCCGCAGTTGGCGCTCGATCTTTTTGGGATGAATGAGGTCGTCGCAGTCGAGAAATGACAGCATGTCGCCGCGCGAGACGCGGACACCATGATTGCGGGCCGCGGACTGGCCGGCGTTCTGCTGGCGGATGCAGCGGAGAGGCGCACCGAATCTCTCGGCGATCTCGACCGTGTCATCGGTCGATCCGTCGTCCACGACAATGATCTCATCCACCGGCCGCGACTGACGCCGGATCGAGTCCAGCGCCTCGGCCAAGTATTGGCGGCCGTTGTAAACGGCGAGAATGCAACTGACGGTTGGCCTGCTCATGCCATCGCCTCTTCCCTGCAGGCGCGGGCGGCCAGGCGCTGATAGAGCGATTCGTACGCGTCCACGTGCTTCGCAAGGCTGAATTGCCGCGAAACAAACCGCCGCGCCTCGCGGCCCATCATCATGATGCGTTGCCGGTCGGTGAGCAGTAAGCAGATGGCGTCGGCCCATTGTCGCGGTTGATCCGGGGGAAGCAGCAGCCCCGTCCGTTCGTGCTGCACGATCTCGGGCAAACCATCGACATCCGCCGCCACGCACGCGCGGCCTCGCTGACCTGCCTGCAGCGCCACCAATCCGAACGGCTCCCATCGCGAAGGCATCAACACCAGCGTCGCTGCGTCGATCAGCCCCGGCACCTGGTCTGACGGCGTCCACCCCAGTTGTTTCACGCAATCGGAGACATTCAACGTGCACGCTAATTCCCGGAGCGATTCAGTCGCATCGCCATCCCCTGCAATCAACAACTCCGCGTCTGGAAACATCTCGCGTACGAAAGGCATCGCCGCGACGGCGGTGTCGAAGCCCTTCTGTTCGGTGACGCGACCAACACAGAGCAGTCTTGGCGGTGAAAAGGGGACGGGCAGGAGCGCCGCCGTCGGCTCGGGCAATCCGTTATGGATCACCGAGCAGCGTTCCGCCAGGGCCGGTAACCGATGCTGTATCCGCGCTGCCACGGCGTTTGAAACCGGCGCCAGCCAGGCTGCGGCGCGAAGCGCCTCGCGTACCGGCTTGTTCCGGCCGTATTCGGTTTCCACAGGCACGACATGCAGGGTGATGAGCGTGGGCGCGGGAAACTGCCCCGCGGTGAAATTATGCAGGAACAGGCTCGGTCCTGTGAGGCCGACGTGAACCAGATCAGGTTTGAATCGTCGCTTGATCGCAGCCACGCGCTGACGCAGCGGGAGGATCTCTTCCAGGTTGAGCCGGTCAAACGTGCCGTCATCGAATGGCACGCGATGCACGGCAATACCGTTCCATCGATCGGTTGCCGGTTGATCCGGCGACCACTGCCGTGTCACCACCTCGAATTGATGGCCCCGGCACCGCATTTCGCCGATCAGCGCCGCCGCCGCCACTTCACTTCCGCCGATCCTCGGCCAGAATGACTCTGTCCAATAGAGGATGCGCATTACCCTCCGCTCCCCGCGGCCGCATCAATCATCCGCCGCACGCAATCGGGAATCTGACGCACGTCGGGGCCGCATTCGAGCAGAAAGCAGGGGATCTTCGGGATGAAGTCGGTGAGGTTCATGAAGCCGCCCAGCCCCGCGCCCATCGGCACTTTAAGCGTGCTGGGAGCGAGCGCAATCAGCGTCTGCACCTTGGATGCCCGGCGAAATCGCGTCGTGCCTCCGACGACGATCCGCGGCATGACGACCGCGACGATGTCGCACTTTTTTGCGACGCGGCCGGTCACCTGCGTCATCCAGACCAGCGATTTCTGATCGTACTGGTTGTGCGGAGGCACTTCGTGCGGACGCAGTTCCGGGAAATGCCGCAGGTGCCCGGGCCCGATTCGCGCGGCGTTGTAGTAGCTGTGTCCGATGCAACGCCCGTCCTGAGTCATCTGCAGCCCGTTGTGGTCGTCGCCAAGGTAGTCGAAGCCGTCCAGCGCGCAAGCGAGCGTGCAGGTCGATTTTCCCGATCCGCTCTGTCCGATAAAAAGCACCCCCTTGCCGTCGCGCGCCACCAGGCCCGCATGCAACTGCTGGACGCCCTGATCGCGATACCAGATCTCCAGCATGTTGGGGAATGGCTTGGCCCGTTCATAGAGCGCCTGATCGTTTCCGTCGGCCCGCCAGGTGAAAATCTTGGCGCCATCCGGTCGATTGCGTTGACGTAATGCCCTCGTTCGTAGCGGATGATGCGTCCGTCGTCGTATGAGTTGAGCAATCCTTCATCGAGGAGTTGCGTCTGGTCCGGCGGCATCGGGACGCCGGGACATCCCAAGCCGGTCGTGGCCCGGTCCCACGCGTCTATCGTCAAAGCGAAAGGGCCGTCGGGGTCGACATCGTCTGCCAGCAACTGCTCGTAGCTCCGCTTCAGGTGAGCATTGAGCGCGTTACCCGCGACACGCATCCGGACCGGCGCGTCAGCGAAGCGGAAGTATGTGGTCAGCGCCGGCTCGCGGCCGCGCTCGCAAGCCTGGTCGAACCAATAACGCGTGGGTGCAAGGTGCTCCCGCATCGGAAGCGCGTTGGGACCCATCGCATCGGAGCCCGTGCGGCGCAGGATGTCCTGCGACTCATCCCACGGAACGACCGTCGATTTTCCAAGCAGATAAGCCCAATGGCTGCGATCCCAGGTGTTGCGGCCGTGGAATGTGTAAACGTAAAGTTCCGGCCGGTCGAGCATGTGCAGTTGTTGCTGACGGGACAGCGTCTCGATTGCCACCGTGTCCTCGCCGCGGGCCAGATCCGGGTAGGCCGCCATTCGATCGCGCTCGGCCAGAATGCTTCCCTCCCAGGCGCGGTGGGGGGAGATGTAGGCGCGATGCGCCTCAGTGTCGACGCAGGTCCAGCGGGAAAGGACGCATGCACAGCGGCCGCTGCCGCGCAACGCCGATAATTGCACCGTCAGTCGATCAGGGTGATACCAGTCGTCGTCGTCCCACTGGCAGACGTATTGCCCGCGCGCCTCGCCGACGGCAAGATTTCGCAGCGATCCCAGCGATTGTCGCGGAGAGTCCGGCACCTCGATGCCGCGGATGCGATCGTCGTCGAGCGAGCCAACGTACTGGCGCGTGGCGGCATCATCGGAATCGAAGAGAATCAGCAGCTCGCGATGGCGATGGGTTTGCTCAAAAAAACATTGAACGGCGCGACGGAGCAAGGCCACGCGCGCACGCGTGACGCACAGACACGAAATGAGCGGATCGGCTTGCTCCATGTCTGCTCGCGCCCCTCATTTGACGCTGGTCTCCCAGGATTCGTTTTCGATTTCCACCTGCGGCAGCGGCGGATCCAGCGCGAGCACATCCCCCATGTCGTCGTAACTATTGAGCACGGGTTGCACGTAAGCATCGCCCGTGGGCGGATCGAGCTTGACCTGCACGATCGGCGCGTCGCCCTCGGCGGGCAGCACCAGATTTTGCTTCACCAGATCGTTCACCAGCAGGGCCAGATCCTCGCGAACCTGCTCCGGTGGTGCGGAAAAGCGTGAAGACACCACGTTCGCGATTTCGCCCAGGCTCTGACCCGCGCCAATCAGCACCCATACCACGCCGCCGGTTTTGTCCAGGCTGTAGTACATCCCATTGGCCAGGTTGATGATAATCGCCTCCCCGTCGATCATCTTCGAGGTCACGAGCTTTTCGTTAATCCTGAATCGGCTGGTCGTGTCGTTCATCATTCATTTCCTGCACAAAACGTGGCCGAAAGAGCGTACGGGTTACATCGATTCAATCGGCAAAACACTGCACCATGTACAGATTATTAAGAAAAAGACCCTATCCCGCGGAAAAGCCGTAAGGTTGGACCAGCACCGGCGAATTAGCTCCCCATAATACCGGTGGTCCCCGCTCATTCATGCTCAACATAGGATCGATGCTGGACGATACGAATGATCGATGACGGTGTCGCTTGGCATGCCTCGGGATGCGGGCAGCGTTCTGTGAATTAGCTTCGCGTGCCAAGTGCATGCTGACAGGCCGGTGAGCATGCTCGCGGAGACGGATAATCGCCCGACATCTCTGTCTCGCCAATTTCCCCGCTCCCGGCGGCCGAGCTACGTCCGCGCAAATCCGGATTCCGAATCCGCAACCGAATCACGCGTTCGCATCGTTTTCGCAGGCTGCTTCCTCTTGCTGGCGATCGCCTGCCTGATCATAAGGCTTCTCTACCCATTCGCTTTTGTCAGCGCCGATGCGCAAGGTGGCTTCTGCACGGCCTGCTGCCGCACCTCAAGAAAGCGATCTCCGGCTGGTCACTGCTATCGATGGTGCTCTACCCCTTCGGCATGCTTGGCATCTTCATGCTGGAACGCCGCTTTCCTGCAATTCCTTCTCAACGGACGCTGAGCACCGGCCTGGTTCACGATGCGCTGTGGGTGGTGATCGAAGCCGCGGTCTGGCTGGTGATCGCCATGTGGTACGGCGCGATGCTCTACAACTTCTACTCCCGGCATCTGGCCTTTCTCACTCTGCGGACGGCTCATTCGCTTCCCGTGGCGCTGCGGCTGGTGATCGGCGCCGTGGCGATGGATTTTGCGCGGTGGTTGCAGCACTGGTTTCACCATCGCCTCTCCTTTCTCTGGCCGTTTCATGCCGTCCATCACGCGCAGCGAGAATTGAATCAGTTTTCGTCTTACCGAAATCACATTGTGGAGCAATTCCTCCGCTACACCGTGCTCGTGCTTCCCATGCTGATGCTCAATCTCCAGGAGCCCGCGGTCATCTGGTGGATATTGATCCTGACCTGGCACAACCGGCTTTGCCATGCAAACATCAGGAGCAATTTCGGACCGCTCTGTTACTTTGTTGTTACGCCGCAGTCACACCGCATTCACCACTCCCTGCACCCGGAGCATTTCGACCAAAACTATGGCGCGATTCTGACCGTCTGGGACTGTCTGTTTGGCACCCAGTGCAGGGAGTATGACGTCTATCCGGCAACCGGAATCGATGACGAGACGTTTCCAGCGGAATCGGCTCATTCGGTTCGCGGAGTGCTGGCAACAAACCTGCGGCAGTGGATCTATCCGTTTCGCCAATTATGGATCGGCCGAAATCGCGCTTCAATCGCCAGCTCCGCGGCGGCCGATACTCCTGCGCGAAAGAACAGCAATCGGGCGGCCGGGCGTTGGGAGTAATTGTCTATGGTTGGAATTCCATCTGCAGTCTCCCCAATCACCGGGGCTCGATCTCGAATTCCGCCGCAGGATGACCCTCCGGCATTTGGCCGCTATATGCCCGCATTGGACGGGCTTCGGGGGATCGCGGTCCTGGCGGTCATGACGATGCACTTCAGCTACTGGTATCTCAGTGCGCTTCCCCTCACGTCAGTGGGCCGCATCTACATCAAACTCACGGGCAATGGCTGGATGGGAGTCGATCTGTTCTTCGTGCTCTCAGGCTTCCTCATCACCGGTATCCTTCTCGATTCAAAGGGATCCCCGCACTTTTTCCGAAATTTCTACGTCCGGCGCACCCTCCGCATCTGTCCCATCTACTATGGCGTGCTTTCGGTTGTATTCCTCGTGCTCCCATTCACGCCGGTCGCTCGCGCGGGGCTTGCAGCGGCCCGGCCGCACCAGGCGTGGTTGTGGCTCTACGGAACCAATCTCGCCGTGTACCGGTTCGGGTGGGGTTTTCTAAATCCCTATCCGTTCATGGTCACGCACTTCTGGTCATTGGCAGTGGAGGAACACTTTTACCTCCTCTGGCCGCTCGTTATCTATCTTTCATCCAAAAGAGGCTTGGTCGGTATCTCCCTTGTGCTGGTTCTCACTGCCCTGACGAGCCGTTATCTGTTGCTTCCGCACAGCCACCATGACACCGCGAGCTTGCTCACGCCGTGCAGAACCGATGAACTGGCGATTGGAGCTTTGCTGGCCCTCGCCTGCAGAACATATACCGCGAGTCAGATTCTCAGGATCCTGCGTCCTGTAGGTGTCTGTGCGGCGATGTTTCTGGTCTGCCAGCGAGTCATGCACGGCGTGCTGTTTCAGAATAAAGTTGCTTCCGTGATGGAATGCACCCTCGTGGCGCTGTTCTCGTGCTGGCTCGTTGCCGAAGGCGCGCTGATGAATGCACGATCCTTCGTGATGCCCCTGCTTGCGAGGTCGCCGTTCGTCACTCTCGGCCGATACAGTTACGGGATCTATGTGTTCCATCAGTTGCTCAATAGAGTCATTTATGAATCCATCGGCACACGCCTGCCTCACCTGGGTCCTACGCCGACAACCATCCTCTATTCCTGCATAGCAGCGCTGATCAGCGTCGCCGCGGCGTTCATCAGCTTCCATTGCTACGAGAAGTGGTTCTTGCAATTAAAGCGGTATTTCCCGGTTCGAGAGGTGCCATCTGGCAAGCCCACCGGGATGCAAAAGCCGGACAGCAACGACCCTGCGACCGCTCGATTGCGCAGGGCGGGTGAGAAGCGATTGCGATCAATTCCAACATAACCCGCATACAGCTAGCCCGGCAGACTCATCGTGGAGGGAACGGAGGAGGCGTGATCAGGGGACGTATTCTTCCTGAGCAGGCGAAGTGGTCGGGTCAGCACCAGCAGAAAGCTGAGCGACTGCGGGAGACGCGAGTCGCGCCAGTCGCGGGCGTTTGGGGCGGCGGCCCAAAACAGATATCGCAGCCGGTCGGACATCCGCTCGCGGGCTCGCAGATGAAAGAGCGAAGCCTCGATTTGTTGCTGCAACGCGGGCTTGGAATTTGTTTCGTCGAAGATGCCTCGCAACACCATCGCCACCAGCGGCTCCAGGGCCGATTCCGCTTCAATCATCGCTCGGATTCGGACGGGGAGTTCAGATCCCAGCATCTCCCGGGCCAGGCGCAGCCCCAGAAGCAGCAATCGTCGCGCGTTCATCCCGGCGGCCATCGCCAGCAGCGCATCCCAGTCCAGATTCGGATGAGCCGTGATGGTGGCCGCGACATCGCATACCCACGTCAGCCGCGAGAAGAGATGTTTGCCGCCGTGGTAGCAGAGGAAGAGAACCGTATCCTCGGCACAGAGGTCCGGCACCGCCGATCCGATCAGCTTCGTGTGCGCCGAGCGGTTCCAGAGCGATTCAAAATCCATCGGCATCGTGAAGTATCTGCGGCCGATGGCCCAATGCAGATCGACGGTGACCTTCCGCTGGTCGCACACCAGGTTGTGTTCGGATTCGGTGCGGAGGTGCGTCGCGACCCATTGCGCTGGAATGTCCCAGCCCGCATATCCAATGTTCGCCAGCGCCGCGACCGCGCGCGTGACGTCCGCGGGCGCCACCAGCAGATCCAAGTCATCAAAATCACGAAGCCCCAGCTTCCGATAACTGCCGACCGTCAGCACCGGCCCCTTGAGGGGAATGCACGGGATTCCTGCCTGGCGGAGCGAACCCAGCACATTGCGAAGCTCCATGACGAACGACATTCCGCGTTGTGAGTAGTAGCGAAAGCGACCCTTCAGATCAGCGGCGGCCTTCGGCGAGACGCCCTTCGCCTGATTCGCCAGCACCGCCGCCGACAGCAGCGGCACGACACGATGCGCCTCGGCCAGTCGGAGGATCGTATTCCAGTTCAGACCCTTCGCGTCGGGCGGGACCGCTGCCGCGGTGGTCGCGCCTCCCAACTGCATCGCGATGCATCGGGTGAGAAAGCTCCACTCAGCGCGGGAAGCTTCAGGGGCACAACTCAAAAACGAGAATGAGTCCGACATTGGATCCCGCTGGTGGCCCCGAAACTGGCGACTTCCCACGCGCCAACGATTTCATGGCAGCGTAACCAGGGAAGCGCCCGCTCATATATCGGGCAGACTCGGCAGCGGGCGTGCTTGAATTCGGGCGACAAACAGGTGATTTCACGCGGAACGCGTGAGTGACTCCTGACAACGCATTTATTCAGCAGGTTCAGCAGCAGTTGGCGACAGCCGATGGAAACGTCACAGGCTGGTTCTGACGCGATCAAAATATTCGGACCTCGCAGCCCATGGTTAATGTCTCCCAAGCGGAGGCCGCGCGACTTTAACCACGCGCTGCTAACGGCCATTCGTTCTGGCGTAATAACTCGAGGCGGAGATCGAGAATGACAACCAACCAGGCGACTTCCGTGAGTCAGGGATGGTATGTTGCCCGCGACGGGCAGCAGGAAGGTCCGTTCGATTGGCCGGTGCTGCAAAAACTTGCCGCCGACCATGAACTGAAGCCCGACGATCTGATCTGGACCGAAGGTGCCGCCGACTGGGTGCCGGCATCGTCGGTCAATGATTTGTTCGACGCGTCCCCGGCATCATTAACGCAACCGCCCCAGATTGCATCCATCCCGGCGCCGCAACCCCTTTTGGCAACCCTCGCCGCCGGCGTTACGCAAACATCTGCCAACGACTACACGGCGTTCGGCCGAACCCAGCTCACCTATGCCGGCTTCTGGATGCGATTCATGGCGAGCTTCATCGACGGCCTGATCATCCTCGCCATCGGATTTGCAATGACCACCGCCTTCGTCTGGTATGTCGGCCATGACGCGGTCCGGTCCAACGCGCACACCGTCGGCAATTTCATCCGCCTCATCTTCATCACCGTCGCGTGGATCTACTGCTGCATGCTCGAGAGCGGCTCGCAGCAATCGACCATTGGCAAACGTCTGCTGGGTCTGAAAGTGACCGATCTCTCCGGAAATCAAATCTCCTTCGGCCGAGCCACCGGCCGGCACTTCGGAAAAATCATCTCGCAGCTCATCCTCATGATCGGGTACGTGATGATGGTCTTCACCCCCAACAACCAGTGCCTGCACGACCTCATGGCCGGGTGCGTCGTGGTCAAGACCGAATGGGCGTAGCGGCGCATCCAAAGCTATTTCCCGGTTCGATATGAGTTGAGGCTTTCGTCATGTTCACCATGCATCGGTGAACGGTTTCATCTCCGCGTGCGGCGATTTCCGGCCGTCCGCGGCAACGAGCGATCCGCGACGACGCAAAGCGGAACCGCTGCCCCACGGCGGATAACGGGCGCATCGAACTCGAATACGCTATGCATCGGGTGACGCACCTAATCCAACGAAGGCATTAAATTCTCGATCTTGCTTATCCTGCATCACCGATCGGATGTGGTGCAACTTCGCCGAGGCGGCCTGTCAGTCGCTTCGCGTCGTCGCGGATCTACCGAATCGCCGTCACGCATTGGGAACTCGTGGAGGAAGCAACCCAGCAGGAGCCTCCGAGGTAGGGATCCATGCCAGGGAAAGGGGAGGGCATAATGCCGTCTGGGTTCCCACACCGTGAAATCTCGCGGAGTCGGGCCTTTGCCGGAATAGCAGCGACAGGAGTCGAACCTGTGACCTTGGGCTTATGAATCCCGCGCTCTACCAACTGAGCTACGCTGCCAACGTCCTGTTGAAGATAGCAAACCGTGCGGAGTTGACAAGGTACCAGGGAAGGCACGAAGGCACGTAGGCACGAAGGCACGGAGGGGAAGAAAGGCTCGGGGAAGGCACGAAGGACGGAGGCGAAGGCTGGAGGAAGGGACGAAAGCACAAAGAGGACGCAGGATAAAGACTTCCCCTTCTTGTCGCGCAGCGTCATCCCCTTCGTGCCTTTGTGCCTTCGTGCCTTCGTGCCTCTCTCTAGCCTTACCCCGTTACCCGATACACCTCGTCCAGCGTCGTTAGCCCGGATTTGACCTTTTCCAGGCCGTCGACACGCAGGGGCTTCATGTTCGTCTTTGCGGCCAATTCGCGCAGCTCGGTGAGCGGCGCGCCCTGGCTGATGCGCTCGGACAAAGCGTCGTCACAGATCAGCAGCTCGTGAATGCCGAGCCGGCCGGCGTAGCCGAGGTTGTGGCACTTGTCGCAGCCTTTGGCGCGAAAGAGCTTCTCGACGGAGCCGACGAATGGCTCAATCTGCCGCCTTTGCGCCGCGGTCGGTTCGCAGATTTCCTTGCAATGAGAACAGAGCTTTCTGACTTGGCGCTGGGCGAGCACGCCGGCGATCGTGGCCCCGATGGCATAGGGCTCGACTCCCAGATAGGTCATCCGCGCGATCGCGGCGGGGGCGTCGTTCGCATGAAGCGCGGCGAAAACGAGCCGGCCGGTGAGGGCCGCCTGGGCGGCGAGCTTGGCGGTGTCGGAGTCGCGCAGCCAGGAAATCATCAGAATATCCGGCTCCTGGCGGAGCAGCGAACGCACGGCTGACGCGAAGGTGAAGCCGCTGCGGTCGTCGACAGGGAACTGATTGACGCCCGGCAGCGTGCGCTCGATCGGCTCTTCGACGCTGCAGATATTCAGCTCGGCGCTGCTGCGCTCGGTAAGGGCGGCGCAGAGCGTGTCGCGCTTGCCGCTGCCGGAGGGGCCGCAGACGAGGATCAGTCCGCTGGGGCGGGAGATCAGTTTCTTCCATTGCTTGAGCGTTTCGTATGCAAAGCCGAGCTTCTCGAGGCGCAGCGTGCCGCGCTCTTCCTCGGAGAGATGAACGACGACGGTTTCGCCGTACCGGCCTGGCACGGTGCTGATGCGCAGCGCGACGGATTGGCCGTTGGCGGTCATGCGAATCGAGCCGTCCTGCGGCAGGCGCCGCTGGGCGACATCGAGTCCGGCCAGCAGCTTGAGGCGGGCGGTCAACGCGTCGCGCATCCGAAAGGGCGGACGCATGCGCTCGAAGAGGCGTCCGTCCACGCGATAGCGCACGCGCAACTCTGCTTCACCCGGCTCGATGTGCACGTCGCTCGCCCCTTCGCGGACCGCGTTGAAGAGAACAGCATTGGTCAGCTTCACGACGGGCGCGTCCAGCGCCGGATCATCCGCGGGGGGCATGCGCGCGGGCGACGGCAGTGAAAAATCGCCGGCGCCGGCTTCGAGCACTTCGTCGACCACGAACATTTTTTCGCCCGCGAGGTAGGCGTCGAGCGTGGCGCGAATATCGCGCGGGAGACGCCACGAGCTGAACGCGGTATCCGGTGCGCCGTTCGATTTCCTCGGCAAGATACATGTTTGCCGGCTCGGCGATCGCGACCGTCAGCATCCCTTCCACCAGAAACAGCGGGAGGATCACGTTATGTTCGAGAAAATCCTTGGGCAGCAGTGCCACCGCCAGCGGATCGGCCAGCCGCGGGCTGACGTGGGCAAAAGGAACGCCGTGCGACTCGGCAACGGCCAGTGCGACTTGTTCATCAGAACAGGCGTGCTGCTCCAGCAGGATTTCGCCGAGCAGACGCGCAAAGCCGCTGTTGCGTTGTTCCAGCAGCGCGGCTTCCAACTGGCTCGACTGGATGATTCCACGTTCGAGGAGCTGCTTCCCCAGAGGTTTGATTTCAGCGGTCGTGCTCATTTCCCCGTCACTTCATCGCCTCGGGAAGACTGCCGTGACAATCGAACGTGTCGTCGAGCCGGGTCAGTTCCAGAATCTTGCGGCAATTGTCGGTCAGGCGCGCCAGCCGCAATCGCCCCGATCGGGATTCGCACCGGCGCTTCACGGACAGCAACGCTTCCAGCCCGGCTCCGCTGACAAAGGGAACGGCCTCGAAATCGATGACCAGATCCGCTGCGCCGCGGCTCACCTGCGCGTCGGCGACCCGGCGCAATGCGTCGGCCTCAGGACCGGCGAGATCTCCCTCGGGTCGGAGGACCGAGAGATTGTTGTATTCCTCGAACTTCACGCGGCCTTCCCTTCGCGGCGCTGCAGCAGCGCCCGCGATTTGTCGCCGTGGTCGCGGAGCAGTTCGCGGTAATCTTCGCCGCTGGTTTGCAGAAACGCCTCGGCGAGCTTCGGGTCAAAGTGCGTGCCCGAGCACTTCCTGATTTCCGCCAATGCAACTTCAACGGGCATCCCTTTGCGGTAGGTCCGGTCGGAGGTCATCGCGTCAAACGAATCGGCAAGGCAGATGATCCGGCCCATGAGCGGAATGTGGTCGTCGGCCAATCCGTCGGGATAGCCGCGGCCGTCGAACCGCTCGTGATGATGCAGCACGCCCGGGAGAACATGGCGAAGCTGGCGCACGTCCTGCAGGATGCGCGAGCCGATCAGCGGATGCCGCTTCATCTGCGCGAATTCCTCGTCGGTCAGCTTGCCGGCCTTTTGCAGCACGCCTTCAGGGACGCCAATTTTCCCAACGTCGTGCAGCAATGCCGCGACGTAGATTTGCTCGACATCTTCATCACTCAGGCCGGCGGCTCGCGCCAGATGCCGGCTCAGCAGCGCGACGCGCTGGCTGTGGCCGCAGGTGTAGGTGTCCTTTGCGTCGACCGCGCTGGTAAGGCTGTGGAGCAGGCCCATGAGCAGGCCGTGGAGATCGTCGAAGAGCCGCGCGTTTTCCAAATAGATCGACGATTCATCCGCGAGCGATCGCACGAGCTTGGCGTCGGAGGAGTCGAAGTCGCCGGTCTTTTTATCGAGCGCGTAGAGGCAGCCCAGAGGCCGCTCCTGCGGTCCCAATGGAACCGCCAGCAGCGAGCGGGCTGAATGTTCGAGCCATCGCAATTCCGGGTCGTTCTTCAAATCGCTCAGCAGAAACGGGAGCACCCGTCCGCGCAGGCGCGTCATCAGGATGTCGCCGAGAGTGCGGAGGTCATCGGCGGCAAGCTCGATCTCGCCGTAGACGGCGGGGGCAAGTTTGATCGGAACGTCGCGGTGCAAAGCGAACCCCAGGCCGCGGACCTGCAGCACCGGCATCAGGTCGAGGCACAGTTGCTGAAAGAAATCGGCCGCGGGTCGGTCGAGCCGCATGCCGCCGCTGACCTGATACACGAGGCTCAGTTCTTCATAGCTTCCCGAAAGCTGCTCGGAGAGCGATCGCAGTTCGCGGTCGGCGGCGGCAATGCGCTGCTGGTCCGCTGCCATGCCTACGAGCAGGCGGGCATGAGCGGTGATGGAGGCGGTGTCGTGCCGCGACAGCGAGAGGGCGAGGCTCGCGATCGTGGCGGCATCAATTCCCAGGGCGGCACAGAGCCGTCGCGCGTTGTCGTCGAGATGGAACGCCGGGTCGATCCCTGCGATCAGCAGCAAACCGATGCGCTGACGCCGCTCGAGCCAGGGGATCGAGCCGAGCAGAATCCCCGGCGCCGCGGGCGACGGAACAACGGAGACCTCGCCGGCCGATTCAGCGGCCGACCCGTTGATCTCCGCATCGCTCTCGAAGAGGGGAAGAAAATATTTCGTGAACAGCGGGCTGGCAGAGGAATCATATGCGGCGATCGTTCCGTCGGACCGCATCGCGATCAGGAACAAACCGCACGCGCGCAGACGTTCCGCCAGCGCGGCGAAGCCCGCGGGCGCAAAGGCCATTTTCCGGGTGTCATCGGGCGGCGTCATCCTCATTGGTCTCCGCTGGCAATCGAGCCCGCCAAAACTCCGCCGAGCACTTCGTTCACGGTCGCCAGCAGGTGTCGCGGGCTGAACGGCTTGCTCAGCATGCGCAGGATTCCGCTCTCCCGCGTGTCGTGCTCTTCGAGGTGGTAGCCGCGGGCGGTCAGCATGATCACCGGGATCGCGGCGGTCGTCGGCTCGCCACGCAGACGCCGGCTCAACTCCAGGCCCGACAGCAGCGGCATCTGATAGTCGGTGATGACCATGTCGGGATGCTCGGCCAGCGCAATTTCAAGGGCCTCCTGCCCGTCCTGAGCCGTCAGCACGTTGAAGCCCGCATTGCGCAGCTTGAGGGCAACCACATTGAGAATATGCGTTTCGTCGTCGGCAACCAGAATCGTCTTGTCCGTCATCGTATCTCCGCAAACAGTTGCTATTCACACAAATCCAGCTCGAAGCCAAACATGCTGCCTTTGCCCACCTGGCTCTCCAGCAGCATTCGGCCGTGATGCACGGTTTCGATGATGTGCCTGACCAGCGAGAGCCCAAGCCCGGTGCCCGAAGCCATCCCGTTGTTGGCTTCGGCCCTGAAGAACTTATCGAACACAAACGGCACGTCCTTCGGCGGAATCCCCACTCCGGTGTCGATTATCCGGACGATCACCTTCCGGGCAGCCTCATCCACGTCCACCTCGGCGGAAATCGACCCGTTGACGGGCGTGTATTTCACGGCGTTGGACAGGAGATTCAGAACCGCCTGATGGAGCATGTCGCGGTCGGCGGACGTCTGATAAAAAACCGGCGTGAGCTTTTCGGTGAGCGTGATCTGTTTCTGCCTGGCCTGGGGCGCAATCACTTCAATCGCGTCTTTCAGGATGACCGTCAGGCTCTGCGGCTGGCGCGTCACCCGCACCAGGCCCGACTCGATGCGGGCGATGCTCAGGATGTTGTCGATCAGCCGACCCAGACGGTTGGATTCGTTCTGGATCACCTCATAGAACTCGCGCTGCGCCTTGGCGTCGCGGGCTTCTCCATCGATGAGCATTTCCACATACGCCTTGATGCTCGCCAGCGGCGTGCGCAGCTCGTGGCTGACCATCGAGACGAAATCGTTTTTCATCTCCGCGACTTCCTTCTCGCGGGTCATGTCGTGGAGAACGGCGACGACGCCGGCGGGCGCCGCCGCCCCGTCGGTTCCGTCCAGCGTCCTGGGGCCGGCGATGGACGACAGCGTCACCTTGAACGTGCGCTCGCCGGCGCTGGTGCGGAGCGAGTGCTCGATCACGCGGCGCAGAGCGCCGCTGTTGCTCTGGCGCGCGTGGCGGATCATGCCAATGATCGCCGGATCATGCAGCACCTGGTCGAGCGGCTTGCGAGAGCAGCCGCGCAGCTCGAAGCCGAACGTTCGCGCCGCCGACTCGTTGGCCAGCACAAGCTCGTCGAACGCATCCGTGACCAGCACCGCATCGGAAATGCTGTAAATAATCGCTTCGGCATGTTGCCGCTCCGCGGTGGCGACTTTGAGCTGCACTTCCAGCTCTTTGGTGCGAAATGCGGCGTCATTGACGGCCCTCTCGGCGGACTCGGCCAGTTCACAGAGAGCGCGCTGGAGAAACGAGAAGCCCCCTTGCGGGATCGATAGGGCGGCGCTGTGCAGGGGCGCGTCGGTCTGGCGGAGGCGCGTGGTGAGCCGATCGCAGTCCCGGCGCAGGATCGCCATCATCGCGACTCCGCAGATCGCCGAAACCAGGCAGCAGAGCGCGCCGGCCAGTTGCGCGTGCGAAGCCGCGACTGTGCCGTCCGAATGGAGCGCCGCCCAGGTCAGCGCGAAGACGCCGCTCGCCAGCGAGGCGAGCGAACCGGCGAAGACCAACTTGGTACGGCCCACACCCAACTCGCTTTCATCTTCCCTCCGGAAGACAACTGTCCAGCATTCATCGGTCCGCGCGTCGATCGACTTGTCCTGCCCTTCACGGCGCGACCGATCCATAAAAATCGAGCGATGCCTGCACCTCGAACTGCGATTGCCTGGCGTCGATCGCCTTCATCTTGACGCTCTGCAGCCGCGCTGGACGCGGGCCGGCCTCGGCGTCGCGCAGGAATCGCATGACCGTGGGAAGATCGCCCTGGAAATCGAGGACAACCGGGCAGTCGCTCAGCGAATGAAAGCTGCCTGCCAGTGAGTTTTGAACCGAGAGCCGTCGGACGCCGGTGCTGCGAGCCAGAGCGGTCAGCTCCGAGGCAAGCAGATCCTGACTGATGTCGGGAGCCATGTTTCGGATTGTGGAATGAATGCGCGAAGCTTCATCGAGCGCTGTGCGCGCGGCAGCGCTGCGGGATCGCCTTGTTTCCCAGTCGGCGCGGGTATCAGTTGCGTGAGCGTCGAGAAAAGCGGCCTGACGCGCCGACGTTCGCAGGTCGAACGTGCACATCGAAACCGCCGCCAGCAGTGCCGCGGCGCCCAGGAGCTTCTGCGCCCGGTTTAAACGCTGAAGGTGGCGAACCAGTTGCACCATCTTCATTTGCCTCCCCCGGCTGCGCCAAGCACGAAGGTCATTTCAAATTCGCGCGACACATTCCCAGGCCCCGGCAGATCGCGGGCGGCGGAGAGCCGCAATTGCGTGACGCAGCGCAGCCGGCTGATCGCCGCCTGGCAGTTGGCGACATCCGCAACCCGCGGCGCCCGGCCGCGAAGATGGACAAGAAGTTCGTCTTTCGCTGGTTGCGTGGACGAAGCCGATGCATCTGAAGGTTCCACTGTGAGCTCGGTGAGCAGCACTCCAGGCGGAACGGTTTCCGTGATCGAAGCCACATCGCGGGAAAGCGGGGTTCGGCCGCGGATTTCTGCGATGCCCTGGGCCGCATTGAGCAGTTGACTGACCTGCGCCGCGGCTTTGGCCGGGTCCAGGGTGGTCGCGTCTTCCGCCTTCAATTGTGCGTCCAGCGCCCAAGCCTCCGCCGCGGCGGACGCCAATTGGACGTGCGTGAAATTGCAGCACCAGCAGATATAGCCGACGACGGCGAGCGTCAGGACGATGTAACCGCAGAAGGTGCGTTCCTGGCGCTGCAGCTTCGGATACCACGCGGGAATGAATTCCAGGTCAGGCAACGGAAGCCTCCGTTGTCCGGGGCTCGGGCCCGTCCGCGGCGTGAGTTTCGGCCAAGGGCACGCCCGCGGATGGCGCGGCGGCACTGCTGTGGCGATCGACCTTCTTCAGCGCCAAACCCAGCGCAACTCCCCATTCCGAGCGGTTGCCGGTGCGATCCGCGGCGCGCATCACGGTCGTGTCGATGTTTCGAAACGGGTCCATCAGCGTCACCGCCAGTCCGGTGCGCGCGGAAAGCAGCGAATGGAGCTGCGGATCGTGAGCCTCAGGCCCGCACAGCAGCAGCGACGCAGGCTGGCGTCCGCGGAACGTGACGGCGTTATAGCGCAGACATCGCGCAACCTCCGAGGCAAGCAGTTCCATCTGCGCCCGCCCGGCGTCAGCGACGGCCCGCCGCACCGGATCATTGCGATCTTCCGGAACGCTTGCGCTGCTGCTGAGCGTTCGCCGGCGAAGCTCACCGGCTTCATCAAGGCTGATCGACAGCATCTTGGCCAGGGAACTGGTGAGCTCCGCGGTGCTGACGGGAATGCTCCTGAGAAAACTGACGTTTCTGTCCCGGGCGATCAGAAGCCGCGCCCAGTCGCCGCCCACCTCGAGCAGCGCCGTCGCGGGGGCGTCATCGCTGCAGCGCAGCGCCGCGCGGTGCAGCGCGAGGGCGCGGATCTCCATCGATATCGGACGCACACCCCGGTCGTGAATCTGCTGGGTGAACTCGTTGAGATCGTCGTTGCGCACGGCCAGCGCGATCACTTCCTCTCCTTCGGGCAGCGAATGCCGCACGCTGCCGGCATGGATCAGCCGGACCGTCGCCGAAGCGAGATCGATGTCGAAAGCATCGCGAAGTGCATCGGGGATCGCCGCGTCGCTCGCGGGAACGGCAGCCAGGCGCGCCGTCCGCGTATGAATCATTTCCGAGGGAAGCGAGACGACGGATCGGCGGCCATGGAACTCACCCATCGACAGCACGCCGGCAATCGCCTCCGCCGCCGCGCGAACGCGTGCGGAAGCGCTGTCAGCCGCCACGATCGGCCGGCGCAGCGCGCGCCAATCGTCAGTCCGCCGCGCGGATGGCGGCAGAGCTGCACCATGCGCACGACATCGAAACTGATGTCGATGCCAATCGGAAAAAATTGACGGTGATTGAGCGCAAGCATGCGAGCCAGGGACAGCTACGCTCGTTATCGGAGTTTCGGACGTGCCGCTGAAGACAAGGTCTGATTCACGTGCCTGCTGGCGGCGCGAACGCGGTAACTAGTCCAATAAGTTGCGCGGGGGAGACGATACCGATTCCACGAAATTGCTGAAGAGTCAACAGATGCTTCTTGTCGCTGCTCACCACATGGGTCGCTCCCGCAACCAGCGCACATTCCAGAACCATGTCGTCCTTCGGATCAGCGCAAAGACCGGTCATTTGTCCGGTGATTGCAACCGGTTTCAGGAAGATCTGCAGTGAACCTATGACCTCAATGAGCTGCTGGTTGCTGAACGCGAGTTTGATGGAAAGCTTGTCAGCCAATTCATCCAGAATTTCCGTGCAAGTCACGCCTTCGATACGGCCGTCGCGGGCCAACTAAACGCATTGGCTTGGTTTCCCGCTCCAGCCGATCGCAGAGAACAGAACGCTCGTGTCGAATACGACCACGAGCTTCATGGACGATCCTCATGAAGCAGATCGCTCACCAGGTCCTGCCGTTGTTCGTCATCCAGCTTGTCCCAATCCTGTCCGCGTTCGGCTGCCAGCCTGCGTAGCTGCTGTTCGCCGTCCTGCTGATATCGCCGCCAACGGTCGGTGTCAGTCCGAAACATGAGGAGCATGACATGCCGCTGCCGCTCCGGCGGCAACTGCTGGAACCGGTCCACGATTTCCTTTTCTTGTTTTGTAAAAGCCATCATGATCGCTCCTCAATCATTCAATGCCGGCAGGCGGTATGCTCAAAAATGCAGTTCGCGCTGGCGAGTGCGATCGAGTGCGAGGCACGCGCTGAGGATGCCGCGCCCTACGCGTTCACCCCGCAGCACTTCTTGTACTTCTTCCCGCTCCCGCATGGGCACGGATCATTGCGTCCGACCTTGGCGACCTCACGCACGATGGTTTTCACCTTCGTCGCGCCTTGGGTTTCCGAAGCGGTGGCGACAATCGCGCCTTCCTGCCCTGCGATGACCGGAGCTTCTCCCGCGCCGTAGCTGCCGGCGTCCGCATGAACGGCGGCAGTCTCGCGATACGCATTGCGCGCCTGGGCCGGGCCGCTGACCCGGGCGCGGAACAGAAGGTCGGTCACCTTGTCGCGAACCCCGGCCATCATCTGCAGGAAGAACCCGTATCCTTCCTTCTTGAAGACGATGCGCGGGTCCTTCTCGGCAAAGCCGCTGAGCCCGACGCCGCCCTTGAGCATGTCCATCGCGTAGAGATGGTCCTTCCAGCTCTGGTCGAAGATTTGGATGAGAATGAATTGCTCCAGCTCGGTCAGCTCCATGCGGAGCAACCCGCGGGCGCGGGCGGTCAACGCGGCCGCCACCGCGTCGTCGTCGCGCCGTTCCACGGCCTGCCCGTTGCTTGATGCGCTGGCGGCGCCTGCGACGGTGGCGTCGATCTCCTTGGGGCTCATCAGCGCGCCGAACCGCCGCGTGAACGCATCCTTTAGCGCTTCGGGAGACGCGTTGGCCTTGACCATCAGCTTCATCTCCTCGGCAAGCTTGCCGTCGCGGAGATAACGCTCCTGGTGGCCGATCAATTCGTCGCGCAGGCGTCGTCGCGGCGTCGCCTGGATCTGCTCGAGCGGCGTCTCGATCCCGTACTTTGCCCGCACCCACGAGCGGAGAAAATCCGCGGCATACGGATTGTCCAGCGTCTGGCCCTCGGGCCCGAAAGCACGCGTCAGCACGTAATCCACGGGATATTCGATCTCGCGCAGCGCGTACGCCTCGCGGGCGCGCGTCTCGATGATTTCGACGATCTCGTCGGCCGGCTTGCGATTGCTCTGCGCGTCGTCGGCGAACATATCCTTCGGTGAGATTTCAATCGAGAACTTCTCACCCGCCCAGTCCGCCAGCGACTTCTCCGCATATAACGGCTCCAGATACTTCACCAGCCCCGACGCGTCGCGCTGGTTGATCTGTTCGATCGCGGCTTCGCGCAGCCGAATCTCCAGGTCGTCGGAGCTCATCTTGCGAATCTGATTCTGCGGAAGCGTCACCTGGAACCGGCTCATCGCCCAGGCGCTGAGCCCCTTGGTATCCCATTCATCGGGGTTCGAATCGTCCTCTCCCATGAATTCGCCCATGGTCGCGGTGATATTCGTTTCCGCCTCGGCGCGGGCCTGGTCCTTGATGTACATCTCCAGATCTTCCAGGTCGTGCCGCCCGCGCAGGTCCTCAATGTCGATGTTCACCTCGAAATTCGTCCGGGCCCACTCGCTGATGTTGGCGGCGATGAAGTCTTCGGTGATGTATTTCTTGACCGCGTCGCGGATCGCGTCCCCGATCATCGTCCAGATCACCTGATCCACTTCGCGCCCTTCCAGCACGCGCTGGCGCATCCCGTAAAACGTCGTCCGCTGGTGATCCATCACCTCGTCGTAGTCCAGCAGGTTCTTGCGTTGCAGGAAATTGCGTTCCTCGACCTTCTTCTGGGCCTTGATGATCCCCTTGGAGATGCGCTTGTCCTCGATGGCCATCCCCTCTTCCATCCCGAGCCATCCCAGCACCTTGATGGTCCATTCGCCCGCGAACATCTTCATCAGCTCGTCTTCCAGCGAGATGTAGAACCGGCTCGATCCCGGATCGCCCTGGCGTCCGCTGCGCCCGCGAAGCTGGTTGTCGATGCGCCGCGCCGTGTGCCGCTCGGTTCCGATCACGTGCAGTCCCCCCACCATTTTCGCGCTGGGCTTGAGCTGAAACGCGCCGCCCAGCGGATCGCTCTCATCGTCGGGCTTCACCTTCAGCACCTTCTCCAGATTCCGCTGCACCAGTGCGTACGTGCCGTCCGGGCTTTTTTCCTTCACCTCAAAGAAGGTCTCCTGCGCCGGCTTGATGTCGGTGCCGCGCCCGGCCATGTTCGTGGCGACGGTGACGTTGCCCACCATCTCCCCATGCGCGTTCTTGTGCGTCTGGCCGGCCAGGGCGACGATGTGCGCCTTGCGCTCATGCTGCTTGGCGTTGAGCACCTCGTGATCGATCCCGTATTTGCGCCGCAGCATATTGGAGAGCATCTCGCTCTTTTCCACGCTCGTCGTTCCCACCAGCACCGGCCGGCCAGCGTCGCTCACCGTTTTAATTTCCTCGATGATCGCGTCCCACTTCTCGTGCTCTTTGCGGTAAACGCGATCCTCGTTGTCCTGGCGGATGATCGGCCGATTCGTCGGAATCGTCACCACCTCCAGGTTGTAAATCTTGGTGAATTCCTCGGCCTCAGTCTGGGCCGTGCCGGTCATCCCTGACAGCGACTTGTACAACTTGAAGAAGTTCTGCAGCGTGATCGTCGCCAGCGTCTGCGTCTCCTGCTTAATCGTCACCTTTTCCTTGGCTTCAGTCGCCTGGTGCAGGCCGTCGCTCCACTGCCGGCCGTTCATCTTCCGCCCCGTGAACTCATCGACGATGATCACTTCCATGTCCCCTTTGGGCCCCCGCTCCACGACGTAGTCCTTGTCGCGCTCGTACACCACGTGCGCCCGCATCGACTGCTCCATCAGATGAGGCCACTCCATGTTGGCCCCGACGTAAAAGCTTCCCACGCCCGCCGCCTCCTGTGCCGCGGCAACCCCTTCATGCGTCAGATGCACGCTCTTGCGATCCAGTTCCACCTCGTAATATTGCACCAGCCCCTCTTTTTTCTTCTCTGCCTCGGCAAGCTGCTGCTCCGCCGCCTCCCCGCGTTTCCGGGCCGCTTCCTTCTCCTCCCGCGTCTTGGCCTTGTCGGCGTCACCCTCGGCGGTCTTGATCGCGCGCTTCGCGGCGTCGACGGCCTTCTCGGCCGCGTCCCACGGCCGATTCAGCTCGATCACCTTGCGCGCCACGATGTCCGCAGCGCGATACTTGGGCGCGTTGTCGTGCGCCGAGCCGCTGATGATCAACGGCGTGCGCGCCTCGTCAATCAAAATCGAGTCGACCTCATCGACAATGGCAAAGTCGAGCGCTCCCTGCACCTGCAGGTCGCGCCGCTCCTTCATGTTGTCGCGCAGGTAGTCGAAGCCGAACTCGCTGTTGGTGCCGTACGTCACGTCACATTCGTATTGCTTGCGACGCGTTTCGCCGCCCGGCTCCATGTCCGACTGAATGAATCCGACGCTCAGCCCCAGCGCATAAAACGCCGGACGAACCCACGACGCATCGCGCTTCACGAGATAGTCGTTCACGGTCACCACATGCGCGCGCAGCCCTTCCAGGTTCTTCATGAAACAGGCCAGCGGCGCGACAAACGTCTTGCCTTCCCCCGTCGCCATCTCGGCAATCTTTCCCTCGTACAGCACCAGGCCCCCGATCAACTGCACGTCGAAGCACCGCGCCCGGAACGGCGGCCGCGACTCGGGATACAGCGCCCGCACGCCCGCATACAGCTCCACGGGAATCGAGACATCCATCCACGATTCGCCGCTGGCGATCATCGTGCGCTGCACGGTGTCGTAGACTTCCAGCAGGTGGTCATCCAGACGGTCGGGATCAAAGCGCGGGGCCATCTCGTCCTGCACCGGGTTGAAGATGGTGCGGATGCCGATGTTGCGGTCCATCGACTCGCGGATAATCGCAAATGCTTCGGGCAAGACGTCCGCGGAGCGGAGCTTCCCGGAGGTCAGTCCGGCTCGAAGCTCGTGTGTCCGCGCCTTGAGCTGCGGATCAGTCAGCTTCTGAACCTGCGGCTCCATCGCGTTGACCTGCGCGACCATGCGATTGAATCGCTTGAGAAGCCGTTCGTTGCGGCTGCCAAAAATCTTCGTGAGAACTTTGCCGACAGTGATCGCCATGACGCGACTCCAATACCAAAATGCCAATAGAAAGACGGGAAATCAGAACCGACAGGGGCGGCGCAGCTCCGGCTCAGAGAGCCGGTCGGCCCCGGGATTGGGAGTCAGAGCGTCGGCGGAGGCAGCCGAAACTGGAAGGGAGACGTCTGTCGACGGGCAGTCAAGGTTTGGGCCGCGCCGATCGAATCCGGCAGTGCGATCTGACCCACCGTCCTGCGCGCGGCCCAGCAGCGCGTCGCCGGGATGACATTGCGGAAGTTTTCCGCCAGTCTCCCGACCAGGCGTTGCGCGATGCTGCCAAATTCAGTCGGCTGGGGGGATGTTGGCGCAGCGACCACGACCTGATCGGCGCACAGCGCCGCCGTCACCACCATCACCGCCATGATTCGTCGACTGTTCGAGGTCATTTGCACGCCAGACGTGCGATTATTCTCGCGGGACCGGCCGCCCCGTCAAGATCGCGTTGCCGTAGAAGGATGATAGGCCGGCGGAATGGGTCGTTTCCTCACCCAGCTCTCTCTCCCGGAGCGGAAAAGCGGGAATTGAGTGCCACGCCTCACGAAGGTGTAACTTTTGTTGGTGGAGAACGCCTCTGGTCCCCTCGCGCCAGTAATGGTTCTCGGGTTCTCCCTATCAGGGCGCGGATGTTGCTGACATCCGCCGTGCAGTAAGACGGCAAATTGACGAATTGCAACAACCTGATGCTAGTTCTTGGCCGCGGTAGGGCGGATACTGAGCTTCCGGATTTTCGGGCACGCCCCGAAGAAGCGGGCTGATGCGAATTGCGGTCGGGCGCAACGTATTTATTGAAGCGACGCGGATCGCATCCTTCAAGCGTTCGGCAGCCGCAGCACGTTCGCGGCACGATTCCAATATGCGTCATCGAGGCCCAATTGCTGCTTGATTAAAACGTCGCGCCGCATCCAGTTCTTCTCCCGCATCATCGTGATCGACTTGCCGAGCCCGAGCGTGTTCGTCCGGGGCAGTGAGATGATCGGCCAATCGCTGCCGTGAACGAGCTTGTTCCGCACGACCGCATCCTTCAGCAATGTCTCCCATGCGTACCACCGCGACGGCACATTGAGCGCGGCGGTGTCGCCGTACAGGTGCTCGTGCTCGCGCGAGGCGGATGAATTGAGGGAGATAATCCGGCTCGCCCCACCAGGAGCGTGTGCCGCAATGCGCGGCAATCACCGTCACTCCGCGCTCGAGTGCCGGGACGAGCAGCATCGGGTCGGCTACCGATTCGTCGAGCCGCGGCAGCGTCTTCTCGCCGCCAGTGTGACTCAAGAGCGGCAATTGGTGATGTGCCAACGCGTCGTAGAACGGGAAGCAGCGTTCATCTGCCGGGTTGAAATTCTGCACGATCGGCAGCCATTTGAGCAGGACCGCGCCCGCCGCGACGCAGCGTTCGATTTCCGTCACCGCGTCCTTGCGATACGGATGCACCGACGCGCCAAAAAGCATCTTCGGATGGCGCTGAGCCAGTTCGATGACATAGTCGTTGGTGACGTACAGATGCGTGTTAGCTTCATCGAGCCGGCCGTCGCGATCGTGCACCGCATCGAACGCAAGCACCACCGCCGCGTCGAGCTCGCGTGTCTGATCGATGGTCTGGGCAAGCAGCGATTCGAGCCGGCGTTCAGATTTCTCGTCGTTCCCCTCGATCCCGAGCCGCCAGCGCATGAAGCGAAACGGAAGGCTTTTGAGCAGCCGCTGCGACATCGATCCATGGCCGGGCGTGCAGGCGGAGATGTGGACGTGGCAATCAATTTTCATGGGAATGAGAAAGGCACGGAGGGAGGGAAGGGGGGCAGAGAAGAAGGCACGAAGGCACGGAGGCACGAAGGCACGAAGGGAAGGAAGGGGGACACAAAAGAAGGCGCGAAGGCACGAAGGCACGGAGGCACGAAGGCACGAAGGGAAGGAAGGGGATTTTGTGAGGAGTGCTTCTGTTCATCGGTCTTTTCCTACTTCCCGTCTCTTACTTCCTCACCCTCCGTGCCTCGTGCCTTCGTGCCTTCGTGCCTCCGTGCCTTCGTGCCTTTGTTCCCCCTTCTTACTTCCTCACCCTCCGTGCCTCGTGCCTTCCTTAGTAATTTCCCTGGGGCTGGCGCCTCTCTTCTTCGTGCCGGGCGACGATCTCCATGTGTCTGGCATAGGCTCGATCCCATGTTGCAGACTCGCGCGGCTCGAAGCGTTTCACTTCGAAGCTCTCGCGCACGATTCCCCGCGCTTCGGCCAGCGACTTTACGTCGCCGGTGGCGATCGCCTGCACGAGGACGTTGCCGATCGCGGTTGCTTCAACAGGGCCGGCGACGACCGGGCGGTTGCATGCGTCGGCAGTCATCTGATTGAGCAACTGGTTCTGCACGCCGCCGCCGACCATGTGAATCGTCGCGATCTTCCGGCCCAGCACGTCCTCGAGACCTTCGAGCGTCCGGCGGTAGCTCAGGGCCAGACCGTCGAGACAGACGCGAATGATCTCGCCGCGGGATTGCGGAACGGTCTGGTGCGTCTCGCGGCAATAGCGCTCGATCTTTTTCGGCATGTCGTCGGGAAACGCCAGCGGCGGATAGCTCAGATCCAGCAGCGCCAGATGGCCCTTCGCGCGCGATGCCATCTCGGTTAATTCGCCGTAGCTGTGGTCATAGCCCTCCTTGACCCAATGCCGCCGGCATTCCTGCACCAGCCAGAGGCCCATGATGTTGCGGAGAAAGCGGATTGTTCCCCCAACGCCCCCTTCGTTGGTGTAGTTGTATCGCAGCGTTTTTTCGTTGATCACCGGCTCGTCGAGCTCGACGCCCATCAACGACCAGGTGCCGGAGCTGATGTAACACCAATCCCTTCCCTCCGCGGGAACTGCCGCGACCGCGCTGGCGGTGTCGTGGCACGCCGGCGCGATCACCGGCGGCGTTCCCTGCGTTCCGCACTCGGCGGCAATTTCCTTCAGCAACGGACCCAAAACCGTTCCCGACGGGACAATTTCCGCGAGCAAGTGGCTGGGGATGCCAAGCTTCTCCAGCAACTCGGTTGCCCACTTCTTTTTGCGAGGGTCGTACATCTGGCTCGTCGACGCGATCGAAAATTCGCTCTTTGCCACGCCGGTAAAGAGATAGTTGAACAGATCTGGAATGAACAGCAGCGTCTTCCCCGCGGCCAGGAGGGTGGGATCGGTCGCCAGGAGTTGATAGAGCGAATTGATCTGCATGAACTGCACGCCGGTGGCGTCGAAGATTTTTTCGCGCGGCACGATCGCAAACGCGCGTTCCATTGCGCCGTCAGTCCGCGTATCGCGGTAGTGAAACGGATTACCGAGAACCGACCCGTCCGCGCCGAGCAGGGCGAAATCCACGCCCCAGGTGTCGACGCCGATGCCGTCGAGTTTCACGCCCGCAACATTCCGCAAACCGGTCTTGAGTTCCTCCCATTGAGAAAGCAAATTCCAGTAGAGATGGCCCCCCAGGCGACCAATCGGATTGGCAAAGCGATGTTTGACTTCGAGCGAGAGCTTTCCGTTCTCGAGCGTTCCCAATACCGCCCTGCCGCTTTCGGCACCCAGATCAAACGCCAGATAGCTCTTCGCCGCCATAGGATTGCCTCTCCGCTAAAGATGGCGTTATCTTAGCGGACGGCCTCATGCGACGCACCCGGATCAAAATTTGCGGCATCTGCCGACCTGAAGACGCCGCCTGGGCCGTTCAGTGCGGCGCCGATGCGATCGGCATGGTATTCCATTCGCCATCGCCGCGCAGCGTCTCCATCGATCAGGCGCGGGCGATCTTGCGCGTTCTTCCTCCCTTTGTGACGGCAGTTGCGCTGTTTGTTGACGCATCGGTCGATGGAATTCTCGACACTGCGCGAACACTGGGAATCGGCACCGTGCAACTGCATGGCCAAGAAGTCCCGGAACTGGTCGCGCGTGTGAAGCCCTTGGTCGTCCTCAAGGCGGTGAAGGTCGAAAAATCGACCTTCGCGGATGCGCTGGCCATGTGGAAACGAGAAATCCCGACTCGCGAACTGGATAACCTGCGCGGTCTCCTATTGGAGACCGGCAACACTCCGGAGCCCGGCGGCACCGGGCTGGCGAATGACTGGGAGACCGTGCTGAAAGCACAATCCGCAAGGCTCTTCGACGGCCTGCCGCCGCTGATCGCCGCCGGCGGGCTCACGCCGCAAAGCGTCGGCGGCATCGTCCGCGCTCTGCGGCCGTACGCGGTGGATGTCAGCAGCGGAGTGGAAGAATTGCGCCGGCAGAAGTCGCCGGAGAAGATCGAAGCTTTCGTCGCGGCCGTGCGGGAAGGGGATGGGGAAGGCACCAAGGCACCAAGGCACCAAGGCACGAAGTGAAGGAAGGACGGAGGGAAAAATGGTTTACCCTTCTGCGGCGACTTCTTGCTGAACCGGGCGGGTGTACCAGGGCGGGTCGGCAATCGACACGTAGCCCCGGTCTTCGGGTCGATCGGCCAAAGCGCTTGCGCCAACCGGACGCCCGCTGCGCACGTCGAAAAATCGCACGAGGACGCCCGAGCCATCATGCGTGGGCGCGCTGCCCGGCAGCGGACCTTTCCGAATCCCGGCGATGCTTTCCACCTGTGCGCACTTGTTCTGCCAGCTCCGATGTTGAATCCAGAAGCCGGCGTTATTGCCGTTTTGAACGTAAAGGCGATAAATGCTCATCGTGGATCACCTGCAAATCGGCGGTAGGAAGGGCGAGGGAGGAGGGCGGCGTCAAATGACGTGGCGACACGCCGATGAGAGCTCAGTCGTCGAACTTACCAAAAGGATCATACACCAACCGGCGCCCGGTAGCCAGCAGAATCGGCGTCCGACGCAGTGCTATCCCACGAGCGCAGCCGCTGAGCTCCGGGCTGCACCTGGATAGTCGACTGCTGCATGTCAAAGAATCTTCTCACGCTTCCTCACGGGACGGTGACGCCGGGCGTGCCAGCGGCATTTCCCGCCAGCACCGTTCGCTGACCGTCGCGCAATACGACGAGTGGCTTTTTCTCCTGATACGCCTGTTGCACCAGTGAAATCGCCAGGTCAGCGTCGTTGTAATCTTTCACGGCTATCTCGCCGATCTCAACGATTTGATCGTCCTTCTGCAACCCGTAATAGCGCTGCATCGCCCCGCCGACGGCGATGTCCTTTACATGAATTGAGTCCAGCTTGCCGTTGGTGGAGTGGCCTTCGAGAGACATGGTATCGGCCACCGGCGTTCCGTCCCCGTCGCGGCCGGAAATCTGCTCGGCATCCTTGCGTGCGTCCTGGCCGCGCTGGGCGACGGGAATCTCGTACTTCGTGAACGCGTACATGATGACCGCAACGGTGATCAGGAGCCCGCCGAGCGTGAAGATGCTGCGCATAAGGTGTGCCTCCATCGGAGATGGTACTCCGCAAAGTCAGCGGGCACCATTGCAATCAGAAGCCACATTGCAATCAGAAGCCATCACTGCGCCAGCTTGATCGCCTCGGCTCGTGACTTGCCGACCTTGAGCACCTTGTCGAGCCGGGTGATCTTCAGCAAATCGGCCAGTGACGGGGAAATGCCGCAGACGCACAGACCCTTGCCGCCGGCTTTCTTCAGCTTCTGCTGCAGCGACAGGATCATGCGAATCCCGAGGCTGGAGAGAAACTTCACGTTGGAAAAATCGAGAACCATGGATCGCGCGCCGTCGTCCACCTGGCTCTCGATCGCCTGGCCGATACGCTCCAATTCCGATTGATTCATCAGTGATTCGGTCACAAAGGTGATGGCGGTCACGCGCTCGATCCGCTCAACCGTGAACTGAGTGTCCATGATTCGAGTATATACGACGACGCGGATTTTTGTTTCGCAGCTGCTGCGGGCCGCGATTTATCGGAGCTCGACTTCTCACTGCAGAACGAATGCGTTCGGTCCGAAGAACAGGACATGACTGCAGTTGCCACGCGCAATGGACGCTCCGCTCAGGCCGCCGAGGCGCTGTGCGCTGTCGGGGCGGAGTTTCATCAGCGCGGCTGGTCGCTGGGCACCAGCAGCAACTATTCGGTCGTTCTGTCGCGAACACCCTTTCGGCTGCTGGTGACCGCCAGCGGGATGGACAAGAGCGGGCTGACCAGTTCCGATTTTGTGATTCTCGACGAGAAGGGCCAGCACACCGACCCGCAAGAGGGTGGCGCCAGGCCCTCTGCCGAGGCGATGCTGCACGTGGCGGCCGCGCGACAACCGTCCGTCGGGGCGGTTCTGCACACGCACTCCGTGTGGGCGACCACGCTCTCTGATTTGCATCACGCCGACGGCGCCGTCTTCATCGAAGGATATGAAATGCTCAAAGGGCTCAGCGGCATCAAGACGCACGAGCATCGCGAGCGACTGGAAATTATCGACAACACGCAGGACATCAGCACTTTGGTGCGCCAGCTCGAACGGCGGTTTGACGCCGATGATCCGGCGCTCAAATACGGCTTTCTCCTCCGAAAGCACGGCCTTTACACATGGGGCCGCGATCTTGCAGAGGCGCGCCGGCACGTCGAAATCTTTGAATTCCTCTTCGAAGTGATCGGCAGGACGCGGATGCTCAAAGGCGCCCAGGCACCATAGACTGCAAAAGCAAAACCATGGCTCATATTCTTATTCCCGAGCATCGCAAGCGGATCGATCACGCGACGGAGATCGCGGAGTTTCTCGCTCCCTTCGGAATCACCTATGAGCGGTGGTCGGCGCAAGCCGCGCTCCCGGCCGAACCGACTGACGAGCAAATTCTCGCCGGCTACGCTGCTCAAATCGAAACGCTCAAAACCAACGGCGGTTATGTTGTCGCCGATGTCATCAACGTGACGCCCCATACGCCGAACCTGCAGTCGATGCTCAATCGTTTCAACAAGGAACACACGCACGCCGAGGACGAAGTTCGTTTCATCGTGAAGGGCCGCGGGGTGTTCCACATTCATCCAGGCAGCGGCCCTGTCTTTTCCATCGAGCTGTCGGCTGGTGATTTGATCAATGTTCCTGCCGGGACGCAGCACTGGTTTGACCTTTGCGAGGATCGGACGATCCGGGCGATCCGATTGTTTAAGGACCCCGCCGGCTGGGCCCCGCAGTATGTTCCCGGCGTCCTGCACGAAAAGTTTCAGCCGGTCTGCTGGGGACCGAAGTATATCCCTGCTGGTGCGAGGATCGAGGCACTGAAGCTCTAGCGGCTCTGGTCCGGATTTACGGCCGGCTTATAGCCTCGAACGAGTCACCCCTCTCCCGGTACTCCGGGAGAGGGCAGGGGTGAGGGTGATTCTGACCGTCGAACGGCGTCAATGCTCTAAATCACCCTCACCCCAACCCTCCCCCGGAGTACCGGGAGAGGGGCAACACAATGCCGCGCTAAAGACGCAAGATGGGGAATCTAGATCACTCCATACGGTGAAGTCGGCGCGAAGGCGGAATCGATGCAGCAATTCCCAGTTGACGCTGTCCTGCTCGATATTGAGGGCACCGTTGCGCCGATTGCGTTTGTCTACCAAGTCCTCTTCCCATATGCGCGCGAGCAGTTGCCGGGTTTTCTTGCGGCGCATTGGAATGAGGAGGCGGTGATCGCGGCGCGTCGTCAGATCATTGCCGACGCTCAATCCACGGCGCGATCGATCGAAGATTCGCCGCAACAGATAATGGCGGAGGTCATTCGTCTGATGGAGGCGGACGCCAAGCGAACAGGGCTGAAACAGCTTCAGGGGCTCATCTGGGAGGAGGGATATCGCCTTGGTCGTCTGCGGTCCGAACTGTTTCCCGACGTGGCGCCCGCGCTGCGGCAATGGCACGCATCAGGCAAGACGCTGGCAATCTATTCCTCGGGCAGCATCGCCGCGCAACGGGTTTTCTTCCGCCATACCGACGCCGGGGACTTAACGCCTCTGTTGTCGCATTTCTTCGACACGACGATCGGTCCGAAGCGATCTGCCGACAGCTACGCCAGGATCGCCGTCGAGCTTCAACTGGCTCCGTCGCGCATTCTTTTTCTTTCTGACGTCGCCGAAGAACTCACCGCCGCAAGGCAATCCGGGTTTGCCGTCGCTCTGGCGGTTCGTCCAGGCAATGCTCCCATCTCCTCTGAGTTGCCGGTGCCGCGCATCGCGCGCTTTGACGAGCTTTTGATAACGAGTCCGCGCGATCGCGAGCAAGCCCCCACCCCGGCCCTCCCCCGGAGTACCAGGGGAGGGGGAAAGAGTTGCAGCAATCCGTAGTTACACGCTCCCGGAAGATCGGGCACGCCCCGCCTCAGGCAAATTCCCTCTGACTTGTTTCCAAGACTGCGCTGCGCATCATGGATAATTGAACTCGCTTCCCCGGAATCACCGTTGAGCGCGGATAGGATCCGGTGACGATCAACAAGAGGCGGCTCGTGCACATCCATCAGAAGCGTCTTGCCACGCTGATGTCGCTTTTGGCGCCATTGCTCGCTGCGCCGGCTCGCGGCGCCACTGCGACAGATATCGACAAGGCGATCAGCAAAGGCGTCGCCTACATCTACTCGCAGCAGAAACCGAGCGGCCATTGGGAGACCAGCGAGACACGCGTGGGGACGTATCACAACTGGGGCGATATGCAGGGGGATTCGTTTGGCGGATTCTCCTCGCTCTGCACCTACGCCCTGCTCGCGGCGGGCGAATCGCCACAGGACAAACGCGTCGCCGCTTCGATTCAATTCCTCAAGAAAGCTGACGTGATCGGCATCTATTCGCTGGGTTTGCGCGCGCTCGTGTGGCATCTTCTGGCTGCCAATCCGAAGGACAGGGCGGAACTGCAGAAATACATGACCATCGATGCCGAGCGCATTCTGGCGGGCGTCAACACCGAAGGCGACAGCCGCGGCTTGTGGGACTATGGGAACGGCAGGGGAAGTCGCGTGGACCACAGTGTCAGTCAGTACGGCATCCTCGGTCTGTGGGCGCTACAGGAGTCGGGAGCGAAGATCGACGTTCGCTACTGGCGCATCTTCGATCAGGTCTGGCGCAAGGATCAGTTCAGTGATGGCGGTTGGGCCTATAACACGACTCCGACCCACACCGACGATCAGCCGAATCCCACGCCTTCCATGACCGCCGCCGGCATCGCAACCCTTTTTCTCACCCAGGACAACACCTCCGGCGACCTTGGAGAGCATCGGGGAAACATTTTCAACAGCAATATCGAGAATGGCCTGGGCTGGATGACCAAACACTTCGCCGAAGTGGATACCAATTATGCGTGGTACGGCGTGGAACGGATCGGTGTCGCCAGCGGAACGAAATATTTCGGAACCACCGACTGGTTTCAGGCAGGCGCGGATCACCTCATTGCCGGCCAGAAGTCCGACGGCCATTGGGACGCGCAGTACCCCGGAACCGATCTGACCAACACCTGCTTTGCCGTGCTCTTTCTCTCGCGCGGCCGCGCGCCGGTCATGATGAATAAGCTTCACTACCAGATCATCGATCGGACGGGCAAGCCGGTGGACTCGGACTGGAACGAGCGTCCCCGCGATGTGGCCAACCTCACCCAATGGACCGGCGAACAGATTGAAGGCAATCTCAACTGGCAACTGGTCAATCTGAAAGTATCGCCCGAAGAACTCCGCGATGCCCCGATCCTCTATCTCGCCGGCGACCAGGCGCTGCACTTGCCCGACGCGGAGGAGATCAAACTCAAAACCTTCGTGACCGAGGGCGGCATCATCCTGGCCAATGCCGATTACAACAGCCCCGCGTTCAGCAAAAGCTTTCAGGAGCTGGGAACAAAACTCTTCGGCTATCCATTCCGCGAACTCGAAGGCAACAGCCCAATCCTCACCGAGCAGGGGCACCTGACGCGCGGCAGAATCAAGGCCGTGGCGCTCAGCAACGGCATCCGCGAGCTGATGATCCTGCTGGAAGGCGGGGACGCCGGTAAGGTCTGGCAAAATCCCCCGAACATTCCCAAGCCGGAAGCCTTTGCATGGGGCGCGAATATCTTCCTCTATTCCGTCGACAAGAAAAACCTTCTGTACCGCGGGCAGAGCAACCTGGTGACACTGAATCCCGCGATCAGGAGCAATCGGTCGATGCGCGTCGCCCGCCTGCAGTATGACGGCAACTGGGACCCCGAGCCGGGGGGCTGGCCGCGACTGGCGGCCATCCTTCACAACGAGTTCCAGCTCGACGTGGAGGTGAAGACGATTCCGCTGGGCAAGGGGGAGCTCAACCCCGCTCCCCCGCCGGCCGCGGCGCCGCGTCCGTCGCCGGAAGAAATTCGCAAACGCGCATTCAAGCGGGTGCCGCCGGATCAGGTGCTTGCCACCGAAGGTGACCAGGCGAAGCTCGACGCGCTGCTCAAGCCGAAGATCGCCGAGATCGAAGCCGAGCTTGCCGCTGAAGAAGCCAAACGCCTGGCGGCCGCGGCGAGTTACAAGATCGCCCATCTCACCGGGACGGCTCAGTTTCAGCTCACCGACGAACAGACTCGCGAGCTGCGCAAGTTCATTACCAACGGCGGCACGCTCGTCATTGATGCCGGCGGCGGCTCCAGCGAATTCTCGGCTTCTGCCGAAATGCTGCTGAAAAAGCTGTTTCCTGATCCGAACGCGCTTGCCAATATTCTCCCGCCCGACAGCCCGCTGTACACGCTCGCGGCCGCGCCGATCAGGACCGTTGAGTATCGCACATTTGCACATACCGTCGTCGGGAATATCCACTGGGGCCGCGTGATCGGAATTCCGGAGAAGGGCCGCGTCGCCGCCTACTTCAGCAAGGACGACATCAGCGGCGGACTCGTCGGTCAGCCCACCGACGGCATCGTCGGCTACGCGCCGCCCACGGCGACGGCGATCATGCGCAACATCGTGCTGCTCAGCGCGCCGCCTCCGCCGCCGACGCCCAAACCGACGACGGCGACCGCCCCGGCACCAAAATAAACACTTGAATAGTCAACACTGAACGCCGCGGGTTAGCCGCGACGCGCAGCGGAGCGCGTATTCGAACGAGAACAACGCGATGTCAGCGCTTGCGCAATCCCCATGAATACACGCTCCGCTGCGCGCCGCGGCTAACCCACATAGCGGCCCTCCGCGGCAACGATGCGCCCAATACGATTCCCCTGCCCGAAGTTTGCAAATTGCAATCTCATTTTGCAATTTGCAATCCTCAATTTGTAATTTGCAATTCTTTGCTCTCCCGCCGCCGGTCGGGATCGAAGGCTCAGGCGACCATCAACGGCAGGAACGGTCCGAAATTCATCTCAGCATGCACCGTCATGAAAATGCTGCTCGGCGCGCCTTCCGCGGCCTGCGCAGCGTGGGCAGACTTGCGATTGGGTTCTTCCCTCTACTGCCCCTCAGCCTTGACTGGCGGGAAATTGCCCAGCACCTGGCTGCCGAGGACGACCTGATTGACTTCGGTGCCGGCGGGAATGGAGAAACAGAGCCAGACTTTTCCCGGCTTGCCGGGGCCGGCGGTCAGGGCGCTGACGGGGTAATTGGTGGAGTAGCGGGCAAAGAACCGCTTGTGCCCGTCCTGATCGACGTCGGCCCACAATCCGTTGGCGGGATACTGCTTGCCGGCCGAATCGACGATGTTGAGCTGGTCGGCTTTTTCCGCCCAATCCCATTTCCCGTCGATTGCCGTTCCAGTCACGATAATCAGCCCTTCCCCGTCCTTGGCCAGCAGATCCTTGGTCAGCCGCGATCCGGTGGAAAGCTTCTCCTGCGTTTCCTGCACATCGAGATTCAGGGAGAGGAACTTCCCGTTCTTCAAAATCGCATCGCCGCCCGGTAGGACGATCGACAATTTCGTGGTGTCGTCACCGCAGGCAATCGGAATCGGGAGGGACGATGACGAAGTTGCGCCGGTGATGTCGAGGATGCCGTTGCTTGCCGGCTTGATCGCCTCCTGCGGAGAATGCAGACCGGTGTTCGGCGCCGGCGCGGGAGCGGGGGTCGGAGTTGGACTGGGAGTGGGAGTTGGCACCGGAGCCGGCGTGGGCGCCGGCGCGACAGGTTCTGGCGGCGCCACCGCGACCGCCGGCGGCGGTGGAACGTCCGGCACCACCAGCGGCTTTCGCAGAACCGCCACGATGGGCGAAGTCGTGAACTCGCTCTTGATCGTCTGGCCCGTCAGATCCACGCGCGCAAGCCGCTTTACTTCCAGAAACGAGCCGGCGGCCACTTTTTTCTTCGCGTCGACGAACCCCTCCTTCTTCACCATGAAGACGAAATCCGCGGCCTGATCATCGCCTTCGCGCACATTGACAAAGATCGGATCGTCCAGCTTGTTGAGATACAGCATGCTGGCGCCCTGCAGCGTGCCGAGCGGGTAATAGTCGGCAAAGTGCGTCGCATCAGCATCGGTCGGCGCGACGAGACGGACGGCGCCGGTACTGAGGCGCACCAACCCGTCGGGGTCGGCGGCGGTATGCGAAAAGACGGTTCGCACCACGAGCATGATGCTGTCGGCCGCGGGCTTACGCGGTGTTTTGACTGCATTGGTGAACGATGGGCGCCACTTGTCAATCTCCGCGTCCGCCTGCGGAATCGACGACAGCGAAAATAGCCCAATAACCTTGACATCCTGAAGCTTCTTGGCGGGAAGATTCATCGCCACGCGCTTGGCGCCCGGCTCGATGCCGAGGCGCTGGCCCATGACTTCCTGCAGGAGATCGGGGTGAATCGCGGTCAGCGGCTGGCTCCCGGCGAGCGAGCCGCCGTTGCTTAGATAGGCCACCGTATTGACCACCAGATCGTCGAAATAAAGCGTGTGCTTCGTGCTGTCGTCGAAGACGCCAGGCGACTCAGACTTGAGCTCGTCGAAGATTTGTTCCGTCTTGCTCATCGCGTGATTCGGCTGCGGAAGTACCACCGTCCGATCCGATTCGGTGTCATAGCGGGCGTAGCCCATGATAGTGGGCCCGAACGGAAGCTCCTGCGCCGCGATCAGCACGATGCCCGCCGCATACGACCCGGCGACCAGTCCCATCACCGCCCCGCCGATCTTGTCGACCAGAAAGGGCAAGCGGGTCTGGCCTGGTATGCACTTGTCGAAGATCCCCCGCAGGATGGAGTAGCTCCCGGCGAAAAGAAGCATCAGGATCATCCCATGCGCGATGTTGGCGGCGGCGCCACCCAGCAACGATTCGATAAGCGTCTCGTGAAAACTGACGGCAAACGCGGCGCAGATGATCGCGAGAATGGCCGACAGCGTGGCGCTGAACAATCCCTGCTGGTAATGCACGAAGGCGATCGCGAGGACCACAATGCCGATGATGATCAGCAGAATCATTGGCTATGCCTCCGCTTTCCGCGCCGGAGTGCGAGTCGTGCCGATCGGAGGCGCGGGGGCCGCCTTGAGCACTCGCAGAACTTCCTGAACGCTGGTCTGTCCTTTTTCCACCAGGGCAAGGGCCTCTTCCTGAAGGTATTTGCCGCGCTGCTTCCGGAACGCCGTGCTGGGCGACTTGCCGGCCGCTATCGCTTGACGAACTTCGTCGTCGATCATGAGCGTCTCATACACTCCGACGCGACCCTTGAAACGAAGTTCATTGCAGAACATGCAGGGAACCACTTCGCCCTTCTGGTCCTTCATTGGAGTCGTCCGCGCCTGGAACAGCGCCGTGACGCGCTCGGGATTGATGCCCAGCTTTCGCAACGTGGGGGCATCGGGGGCGTATCCCACCTTGCATGCCTCGCAGAGCTTGCGAAGGATTCGGCCGTTGATCACCAGCCGAAGCTCCTGCATTGCCAGCGTATTATCGCCAACCAGCTTGCGCCATTGATCCAGCGCCTCAAACGTGCTGGAGGCGCGCATTGCGATGTAGACACGCTTGCCGGTTTTGGCGAACTCAATTAGCCCGCGCGCCGCCTCCTGCGATTCGACCGGCGCGATCGCGATCACGTCCGGCTCCTGACTCACGATCCAATCCAGCTTCTTTGCCTCTTCCTCCGGCGGAGCCGTCGGAGCGATGCGGTTCATCGTCGCGCCGTCAACGCCGTCGTCCGAATCACGCTCGATGGTGTGAATCAGCTCGATGAAGACATCGTGACCGCGAACCATCGAGTAAAACGCGGTCGTGAGCCCGTGCCCCTTGGGCGCGCTGATGATGACAATCCCCTTCTTGTCGGCGAGCAGTTCGTTGATGTAGCCGAGCTGACGCTCGCTGAGGCCCATGTTCCCGAGATTGATGTCGGCCTTTTTCTTGGGATCGACGAACAATCGCATGTATTCGCCGGCGCGCGTTCCAGCGGTCTGCGCCTTGAGCTCGCGTTTCTTGCCATTGAGGGTCACTTTGAACGACCCGGTCTGCGGCTTGCGCACCTCGGTGACCACCAGGCCGGCGGCTTCCTTCAGATGCGAGATGAGCGACGCGCCCAGCGCCGGTTGGAGGACCGCGCCACGATAGACAACGCCGTCCACGATGTACTTGGCCGCCAGACCCTCTGCTTCGGGCGCCAGGTCGATCTGCTCGGCAAGCTTGGTCAACGGCTCGACCAGCGCCGTCTGCATGGCATCGTAAATCGCCCGCTCGGGCAGCTTCGGATCGGGCGGCAGAATCGGCGGGCCCGCCTTGGAAAGAATCGCGACCTGACCTTCTGCCACTTCCAGCTTGGTATCGAGCTTCTTCCCGCGAAAGGATTCAAGCCATTCCTTGAACTGCCTCTTGATGTCGTCAAAATCCGAGACCTTCTTGCGGATGTTGAGGTAGATCCCCGCCTCGGCGCCAACGCACAGAAGCAGCACCGCGAACGCCAGAAAAAAATTCGGCAGCGCGAAGAATGCCGCAAATCCCAGAAGCAGTCCGCCGAAGAGCGGAAGATTGAGCTTCTCTCGCGGCAAGTTCAGCGTGGGAGCGTCCTTATCCACCCACGTCAGCAGCCGAGCCCAGACCAGCAGCACCAGGAGCACCGGTATGATCTTGTAGATGCTGATGTAGCCGCCGCCATTGACGTCGGCAAGCATCCCGCTCACTGCCATGCGCTGCTCCTCGAATCCATGTGGGAAATTCTAGTCACCCGACGACTGCGTGAACAGTTGGACCCGCAACCCGTTCAATCGCGCTCCCGCGGCTGCTCTCCGCGCAGAGGGACGATGATCGTTTCCTTTTCGCCGCCGCGCCGCACGACTTCGATCGTTTTCCCCACGTCTCCCAGCAGATCGATGACGCTCAGACCGCCGCAGGACATATAGATCAGCAGGATCGAAGCCACCTGCAGCAGCCCGCTGATGGCAAATACCACCCCGGGCGGCTTGTCAGGATTTGCCGCGAAGATCTTGGCGCTGCTTTCAATGAGGATCACCAGCAGTATCGCGGCAAACCCGCCATAAAACTGCGGACGATTCTTCACCAGATGGGGATAGATGACACACACAAAAACAAACGCGATGATTGCGGTGGTTACGCCTTCCATAACTCGTAAGCCTACCCGGTCGAGGTGAAATGCAGAAGAGGGAGAAAGGCACGGGGGAGAAAGGCACGGGGGAGAAAGGCACGGAGGCACGAAGGGGAGGAAGCAAGAACCCAAGACCGCCAAACTGAGCGATGAATCCGACTATCGAGTAAAAAGCCTCCGCCTCCGCCTGCCAACGCAGCGAGTGGCTTGCCCTTCGCGGGCCCCAAAGAGTGAAGACCGGGGGCGACGAGTGACATCGGATGCTCCACGAATCACCGATTACCCCGCCCGCGCTTTGCACGTGTCACCCCGTATTTGCCTTTGCTTGGGGTTTCGGATTTCGTCATTCGGGTTCGATTCTGGTTTCGAGTTTCGTCATTCGGGTTTCCCGACACTGCCTTCGACTCTCGGACTCTACTCTGTTTTCCGGTTCCGTCATTCGGATTTGCAGGAGAACTTCCCTCCCCCCGTCTCCCCGCTGCGCCAACCGCTTCAACTCGCTGACTTCCCTGGGCGTCAGCGGCCTGATCTTCCCCGCCGCCAGCCCTTCGAGCGTGAGCGGGCCAAGCCGAATCCGCGTCAGATCCCGCACCTTGTGACCCAGCTTCGCGAGCATCCGCCGGACCTGCGGATTCACCCCTTCGCGCATCGTGATCTCCAGCACGCTCTGGTCGTCCCCCCGTTTGACGACGCGCACCTGGCTCCGGCCGGTCTTCTTACCTTTGCCGCCGTGTGCGTCCGCGAGCCAGACTCCCTTCTCCAACTGACTGAGAGCGCCCGGCCGCACTTCCCCATCCACGATCGCACGATAGGTCCGCGGCACGCCAAATTTCGGATGCGTGAGCCGATGCGTCAGCTCCCCATCATTGGTCAGCAGCAGCAACCCTTTTGATTCCGCGTCGAGCCGTCCCACCGGATACACCCGCTCGGGCAATCCCCGCGGCAGCAAATCCACCGCCCGTGTCTGCACTCCCTGCGCAACATTCGTGCTGTACACCCCTTTGGGCTTATTCAGCAGCAGGTACACCCGCCGGGCGCTGCGCCGCTGGGCGAGCCGGACGGTTTCCCCATCCACTTCGACCTGATCCCGCTCCGGATCGATCAGCACCGGCAATTCCGCAAGGATTCGCCCATTGACCGCAACGCGCCCCTCCAGCACCAACTGCTCGCAACTCCGCCGCGAAGCCACACCGGCGTTGGCCAACGACTTTTGAATACGCTCTTTCATGTGACCGTCATACCTCAACCCCGCCCCCGCGACGAACTCGCGTCGCGAAAAAAATAAATCTGCCGCTCATCCCACCGCCACGCCCCTAAATCGCCAACCTCTGCGGTTATCTCTACAAGCAGTTGGGCGATGACGTCGCCAGTGGTGGCTGCCTATCGCTCTACGACGCTCCCAAGCCAGCGCAGGATGGGAAGATGGATTGGCAGACATATTGCGCACCAAATGTTGATCTCGTGCTTGTGCATGTTGAGTCAGGCACGGGGGAGTTGTACTCCGGCTCTTCGGACCTGAAGTCGCCGACGAAGTCGTTAATGCGCTCGATCAGTGGCCTAAAGTTTGGCGTTTAACCCGCTGCGGCATCCGAGCTACTGGCGTAATCGCCGCGGGTAATCATCGTCGCCGCGCTGTATCGGCGCCTGCTGGCGGTTGCCGTGACCAAGCCGCAAGAACAATCCCCATAGAAAGTTCAACAGACTTTATCCAGAGTGCGACGAGCCGGGTCCGAGGCGAACGACATCGCGGCTTGGCCAAGCGGTGAGATAGCTGATAATTGTCGTCTCGATATAAACGCTTGGCTTCAATGCCTGTGATCATAACTCGCGGACTGCGGTTCCAATACCGGAGCCGTGGGGCATTTCCTCCGGAGGGTCTGATAACCTTGGACCGCCTTAGGATGTGCGCTCGCGTGTTCCCCCTAAATCGCGAAAGTAACGTAAGCTTTGAGGACCGACGGGTGCTTCAAGGTCGTACTAAGGACGTAAGGCGGATTTGGCAACCATGAAATGGCAAAACCTGATTGAAACCAGTCTTCCCTTCGTGCCTGTGTCCTCAATACTTTTTTTCTTGGGAAGAAAACCGGCCTAAGTCGTAACTATCCCTTCAGAGCCCGCAGGCAAGAGCCAAACTGGGCGGAGAGCCGTGCATTGCAGAGCGATTGGGATCTGGTGCAGGCCTCAGCCGGCGGGGACGCGAAGGCGTTTCACGAGCTGGTTGACCGGTATGGGCCGGAACTCACGCGGCTGGCCCGCTCGCTCTCGAAGACGCGGTCGGACGCCGAAGACGTGGTTCAGGAGACGTTTGTCGGGGCGTTCAAAGGTTTGAGCCGGTTCGACGGCCGATCTTCGGTGCGGACGTGGCTGTCGCGGATTTTGGTTCGTCAGGCAGCCAAAGCGTGGAATCGGTCGCGACGGGATCGTGCCATGACGACGTTGGAGAGCCCCGAGGGAATGTCGGGAAACTGGCAGAAGCCGGACGGGAGGTCGGGGACGATCTCAACGAGCTCGAGCGTCGATCGACGGATCGATCTGCAGGAAATGCTTCAGACACTCGGCGAAGACCATCGGCAGGTGATTCTGATGCGAGAGATTCATGGCCTGAGCTACGCGGAGATGGCTGAGGCGCTTGGCGTGCCGCAGGGAACTGTGGAATCGCGGTTGCATCGGGCACGCGGCGAACTGAGAGAGAAACTGGCAGGTTATTTGTCTTGATTGCACATGCGCGAGTACGCCTATGTGCAAGTCGGGCGCTGCTCAAACGGCAGCCGGTAAACGGGTTTTGGAAGCGCGTGCTCGCGCAGGTCGTAAGGCTCGGAAACTGATGTACGGTTGCGGAACTGAATTTCGACTGGATGCGTACCACGACGGCGAATTGGACGCCGAGGAGCGCTCAAGGGTTGCCGAGCATGTGCAGGGATGCGCCGCATGTGCCGAGGCGCTCGAGCAAATGCGGCGGATGACGCTGCTGCTGGGCGGCGAGCGGCATTCCGCGACGGAAGATGTTTCACAAGACGAGATCGCCAGGCTCCATGCGGCTGTCGATCGCGAGGCAAACCGATCCGCGTTTCAGATTGACCGAAGCTTCTGGCGAACCGCGGTGGTGCTCAGCGGTCTGGCGGCTTCCGTGCTGATCATCGCGTCAGCGTGGCTGATGGAGACGCCTGCTCCGCGGACTCACGTGGCAACGCAGCCGATCGGGCCGGAGGCCCCCTGGGAGAGGTATGCGATGACTCTTAGGGCGGATCCGCTGCCTTATGCAGGCCCCGAGGCGAATCCTGATCAGAGCGCGCTGGCGGACGCTCATGCGAACATGACCAGTTGGATGTTGGACAACCTGAAAGGGCAGGTAGGGCGATGAGAGTTCCTCAGGCAACAATCGCTTTGCTGGCGGTGGCGGTGCTGGCGCTGGGCGCCGGAGTGGTGGCGGGTACGTTGGGCAAGCGGGTCATGAATCTGGATGCGATGGTGTCTTCCGGAGGTTCAGACGGTTCGACCGGTCTCGGCGCGGGTGGTTCATCGGGACTAACCGCGGGCGGCTCGACGTTGTCTCAGGAACTGGGACTCTCTGCCGAGCAGCGTGATCGGATGCAGCGGATTTGGGAAGGCGTTCGCGATACTGCCCACGAATGTCAGGAGCAGGCTCAGCAATTGCAGAAGCAGCGGGACGATGCGGTGTTCGCGATGCTGACCGATGAACAGAAGGTCAAATACACTCAGCTCACGACCGAGTGCGTCGGCAAGGTTGGCCTGCTGAACAGCCGTCGTGAAGCGGCGTTCGGCAACGCGGTCGCCGAGACCAAAAGTATCTTGAGCGAGTCGCAGCGCAAGATTTACGAGCAGATGATTGAGTCGCGAGTCGGACAGCACGTATCGATTCGCGGCGAAAATCAACCGGCACAGGCGTTTGTAATGCGGTGAACGCCGCACGCACCGGGCTCGTGCAGGAAAAAGGTGTTTCAGACGTGGCGTGGGAGCCTTCGCGCTGACGGTGCGCCCCGGCGGCGCGAGGCCCCACGCAGTTTTTATTCTCGGACGTCGGTGGTATAATTTCCCCCGACGTGATCGAGCTTTTCGTGTGGTATGATTGCGGCGCAATCTGAACAGGGAAAGAGGATGGGCGCATCGTTCAATCGAACATTTCTCGTTACCGAAGGCTTGGAGTCTCGTCGGCTGCTTTCTGCCGCCGTGGTGGAGTTTGCGCCGGCTCCGATGCCAATGGCAACGGCAGCGAGCTTCGTGGCGCCGGGGTTACATCCGTGGGGATTCGCCAGGATTGAAAACAGTTTTGCGCCGATTAATTGGAGCCAGATGGTCGCTCCACCAGTGAACGCTGGCGGAGGGCCGGTGCTGGCAACTTCGACGACGGTCACGTTAAACTTCATCTGCGGGACCGACGCCGACGGCACTGCCGAGGCTCCGGCCTGCACGGCCGCTCCGAATAGTTCGATCGCAAATCCGGCTTCCCCCCCGACGCTCGCAACCGGCTCCACTACCGATACCGATTCGTCAGCCTCAGTGACCGCAAATGCGCAGCCGGCGTTGTCCGCAAATGGTGCCGCTGGAAACACCACGACCCGCGGCCAAGGCGTTGGCGGGCACGCGCAGCCCGGAGAGTTGCATGCCGGGGACGGCGAGGAGAGAACCGACTCGACGGGAACGGACGGCGCAGCAGGTGATGGTTCGGCTCCGGCTGGGCTTACAACAGGCAGTTCGACGGGTAATCCCACCGGCAGTTCCCCAGCGCCAAGCGCATCCGGATCACAGCACGTCAGGCCGGCCGAAGGCCATCTGTTGGCTTCCACCATCGTCGAAGGCGCTTCATCGGGTTCCGGCTCGGTGACGGCCCGTCAATCTTCCACCAACTCGCTCGCATTTGCCGGAGACAAACCCACTTCCGCGTTGACACAGTCGGCGCTTTCGAGCGTAGCTGGCGTTGTGAAGCCGTTTGCAAGCGCGTCCTTCTCCATTCTTCCGTTGGTAATTTCAGAATTGAGTCCGCCGGTCGAACCGGCCGGTGCCATGCCGGCTTTCGCTGCATCGCCGCAGCAACAGTTCGAACGAGCCATGGCACGAATTCCCTCGCCGACGGCGGTGATGAACGCAGTCGACGGGATCATTGCCGAGCAGGCTGTACCAGCCCGCGCGGCGCTGGTGAATCTGTTCCATGTGGATGCGCTGGCAACCTTTGGTGACTCGATGGGCGCCTTTATCGACGAGAGCGCCATGCAAACCATCAGGCACGAGCCGTCCACGCATTCGCGCGCATGGAAGATCACGGCTGGAGTGGTGGCGGGCGACTTGCTTCTGGTCGGCTTTTGGCTCGCGACGCGCAAGCGTGACGAGGCTGCAGACGAAGCGCGGAGCAAGTCCAGGTACTTTCCTTTCTGCAACGTCGGACTGGCGCATCGCTAACAGCAGTTGCTGCTGCTCCTCTCTGGAATCCGCGATTTCCCGCGCATAAAAGCAAGCGTTGATCTTTGTCAACCGAGCGAGTAAAAGTGGGGAGTTGCAGACAGGTTTGTCGCCGGGTCAGACCGGACCGGAGATGGCCTGGGGACCGAGCAATCTGCAACTCGCGCCTGACACCTCCAGTTACAGGTAATTCACGGTGCCCGGTGACATTAGGTGATGCCAGTTCTGGACGGACTGCGCCAAAAACTCGAATTGGATTCTTCGACGACTTCCGTCGCTTCTTTCTGCGCGGGCTCGCCGCGGTGTTGCCGACGCTGATCACTCTCTGGCTGCTGGTCTGGGCATGGAATTTTCTTTGGGAAGCACTCGGGCAGCACATCGTCTGGGGACTGCGCTGGACGTGGCTGACGCTGGGCGGCTGGTGGATCATTCCGCGCGAGCCGCCGGCTCACATTCATGCAGTCTGGGACGAGCAATACCTGGGGACGCGCGTTCTGGGCGTCGGGCTTGCGGTGCTCCTTGTTTACATCGTTGGAGTATTCGTCGGCAATCTCATTGGACGCCAGTTGTGGCGCGTCGCGGAACTGGCGGTGATGCGGATTCCGCTGGTGCGGGCCATTTATCCATCCGTCAAGCAAGTGACCGACTGGCTGCTGACCGAGCATTCCTCGCAGTTCACGGGGAGCCGGGTGGTGGCGGTGCAACCGCACGCCAAGGGAATCTGGTCGGTGGGGTTGCTGACCGGTTCGGGGCTGGGCGCGCTGCGCGACGCGGTTGGACAGGAAATGGTGACGGTGTTCGTTCCTTCGTCTCCGACGGCGTTCAGCGGCTACGTGCTGGTGGTGCCGCGGGATTCGGTGGTCGAACTGCCGATGTCGGTGGAGGAGGCGATGCGGCTGTTGATCAGCGGCGGAGTCATCGCTCCGCCGGTGAGAGAGATGCCAGTCAAGGAGATCGCCGCGCCCCTGGAGGGTTCCGGGCCGGTGGCGGACGATCCGCAGGGCCGAGCGGTGCGAGCCGCAGGCTAGGCCCAAAGGCGTGCTTTTGGGCGAAAGGAGAAGCCGGTGTTAGTCATTGTATCTTCGCGGCACATGGACGTGACCCCGCCGCTGAAAAGCTACGCGGAGCAGAAGGCGCACAAACTGGAGAAATATTACGATCTGATACAGGAAATCGAGGTGGTGTTCGACGCCGGGAAGGACATCACCCGCGTTGAGATGATCGTGAACGCGGAACACAAAAACATGTTTATCGCGCATCACGAGATCGGCGACGCGTATGCGTGCATCGACGGGTGCGTGCATAAGCTGGAACGGCAACTGACCGAGCACAAAAAGAAGTACCGAAACCGCAAGCACCCCAACGATTAGCCGGTCGTGCGTCGGCGGCCGAGACATCGGTGCGGCCGTACGCCGGCCGGGCGCGGGTGGTGTTGGCTTGGGACTGGAGTTGAAGAACATGAAGCTGCGAGATTTTATTGTCACCGAGGCAATTGCCCCGGAATTGAAAGCCACGGATCGCGACGGCGCGATTCGCGAGTTGTGCGCCGCCCTGGCGGAAAGCGGCGCGCTGCCCAAGAACGCGGTCGATGAAGTGGTCGCGTCGCTGGTGAAGCGCGAGCAGAACGGCTCGACCGGTTTTGGCAAAGGCGTTGCGGTTCCGCACGTCAAACATGCCAAGGTCAAGCAGATGGCCGGGACGATCGGGCGCAGTTCGGCAGGGATCGACTTTGCCGCGCTGGATCATCAGCCGGTCTACAGCATCGTCCTCCTGCTGTCTCCCGAGAACCAGCCGCAACAACACCTGCAGGCGATGAACATCGTTTTCAGCAACCTGCAGGAAGACATGTTTCGGCGCTTCCTTCGCCAGGCCGCGACGCGCGAGGCGATCATTGAACTCGTCGACGAGGCCAATCAGGGCAAGTAGCCGTTCCGGGCCGCAGCGGTGCGCGCGCACCGCGCCTGTCATCGCCGGTTTGAACGCCTGGGTCACTCATGTATGGGCATGGTTTCACGAGAAGTCGTCGTCTCCAACGAACGCGGCCTGCATGCGCGCCCGGCGATGCAGTTCGTGGACGTGGCCAACGGATTTACCTCTCAGGTCACCGTCGTGCGCGGCGGGGACGATCCGCTTGAAGTGGACGGAAAGAGCGTCATGCAGATGATCACGCTGGAAGCGGTGATCGGGACGCCGCTGCGGATTCTCGCCGACGGCGAGGACGCTGCCACTGCCGTGGAAAAGCTTGCCGAACTGTTCGAAACCAAGTTCGGCGAAGAATAGGCGCTGACCAGGGTTCAGGGTGTCAGGGTTCAGGGTTCAGGAAAGAAGGGAAAGTCCCTCTCACTGAACCCTGAACCCTGAACCCTCGACCCTCCCAGCCTGAAAATCATGGAGATCAAGAAGGGCATAGGAGTTTCTCCCGGTGTTGCGATCAGCACGGCGCTGGTGCTGCACGCCGAGGATCTTGTCATTCCCGAGCGACATATCGCCGAGGACCAGGTTCCCGAGGAATTGCGCCGCCTCGACGACGCCCTCGCCCGCTGCATGGCCGATCTGATGGCCCTGCGCGATTCGATCAAGGCCGCCCACGCGCCCGAAGTGGGCAACATCCTCGATTTCCACGTTGCCATTCTGCGGGACAAATCGACGGTGTCTCAAATGCGTCAGGAGATTGCCTCGAACAAGAGCACCTCCGAGTACGCGGTGAGCACGGTCATGCACCTCTACGCCAACACGTTCGAGAAGATGACGGACGTTTACATGGCGGAGCGCGTCAAGGACGTCCGCGACATCGAAAAGCGCATTCTCCGCCAGCTCATTGGCGAACGGCAGGGGGATTTGCTTCATCTGACGCATGACGTGATCCTGATTGCGCACGATCTGCTCCCGTCACAGACCGCCGCCCTCGACCGCACGCACGTGAAGGGCTTCGCCACCGACGCGGGGGGGCGCACCAGCCATACTGCGATCGTCGCCCGGGCAATGGGAATACCGGCAGTCGTCGGTCTTGGAAATATCACGGCGGAAGTCAGTGCCGGGGACATCGTCATCATCGACGGCACCCGCGGGGTGGTGATCGTCGATCCCGATGCGGAGCAACTGGCCGAGCACGTCGAAGCGGGCCGCAAGTTTACCGCGATGGGGGATGAACTGGCCGGTCTGGCCGATCTGCCCGCCGAAACCCAGGACGGTCACAGCGTCAGCCTGCAGGCAAATATCGAGTTTGCCGGTGACATCGATGACGCGCTGCGCCACGGGGCACAGGGAATCGGCCTCTATCGCACCGAATTTCTATATCTCGCCTCCGATCACGAGCCCAGCGAAGAGGAGCATTATCAGGCGTACGCCGACGCGCTCCACCGCCTGGGCGGCCGCCCGCTGGTGATCCGCACCCTGGACCTGGGGGCCGATAAATACACGCAGGACCAGGCGGTAAACCCCGAGCGCAATCCATTTCTCGGCGACCGCTCCATCCGCATGTGCCTGCATGACATTCCCATGTTCAAGCGGCAACTGCGGGCGATCCTCCGGGCCAGCATGCACGGCGACGTTCGGATCATGTTTCCCATGATCTGCACGCTCATGGAGCTTCGGCAGGCTAAAATGGTGCTGCGGGATGTCGAGGAAGAGCTGGAGGATGAATCCGTTCAGTTCCGCAAGGAGATCCCGGTTGGAATGATGGTGGAGGTGCCCTCGGCGGCGCTGATGTGCAATCAATTTGCCCGCGAGGTGAACTTCTTTTCCATCGGCACCAACGATCTGATTCAATATACTCTTGCAGTCGACCGGACCAACGAAAAAGTTGCCGGGCTCTTTTGCCCGGCACATCCGGCGGTGCTCCTGCTGCTACGGGATGTGATTCGCGCCGGCACCAGAAACTCGATTAGTGTGAGCGTCTGTGGTGAAATGGCCGGCGACCCCATGTACACTCTCCTGCTGCTGGGGCTGGGTTTGAACACGTTCAGCATGAACGGCCCGGATATCCCGGAGGTCAAGAAAGTCATTCGCTCGACGAGCATGGAGCACGCGCGCGAAGTGGCGCGGCGGGTCATGAGCTTCGACAGCGAGCGCCAGGTAATGCATTTTCTCCGCGAGGAGACCAGGAAAATCGTTCCAGAAGCATTCTAAGGGTTCGGGGTGTCAGGGTTCAGGGTTCAGGAAGCAAGTGCCGTCCTGTCCCTGACTCGATCGTGCACTCCGATTCCCAAGAGGTAATTAGTTCCACAGGCACTTAATTTTGGAGAACAAGGGCGAGGGTATCGGGGTTCAAGGTTCAAGGTTCAGTGAGACGAGCACACATGTGCCTTCCTTTCTGAATCCTGAACCCTGAACCCCGAACCCTGAACCCTCACTACGGATGAAAAAGGAAATGTTGATCAACGTCTCCGAGGGCGAGGAATGCCGAATCGCTCTCCTGGAAGACGGCGTGCTCGAAGAGCTCTACATGGAGCGGACGAGCGCCACGAGTCATGTCGGAAACATCTATAAGGGGCGCGTCACCAACGTCGAGCCGTCGATCCAGGCGGCGTTTGTCGACTTTGGGCTGGGGCGCAACGGATTTCTCCACATCTCCGACCTGATGCCGACCTATTTCGGCCGCGACGGTGAAGATGTGCGCGAAACCGTGGGCCGGAAGATGGTGCGCCGCGATCGCCCCCCGATCCAGCGATGCCTGCGCCGCGGCGACGAAATCGTCGTGCAGATCATCAAGGAAGGAATCGGCACCAAGGGACCGACGCTGACCACTTATCTCTCCATCCCCGGTCGCATCCTCGTGATGATGCCGGGCCTGGGAAAGATGGGCGTGTCGCGGAAGATCGAAGACGACGAAGAGCGCCGCCGGCTCCGGCAGATCCTCGACTCGCTCAAGCCGCCGAAGGACGTCGGATTCATCATCCGCACCGCCGGCATCGGCAAGAGCAAAACCGACATCCAGCGCGACTTGACCTACCTCACGCGCCTGTGGCTGACGCTCGACAAAAAGCGCGCCTCCGGCCCCGGTCCGATGGAGCTTTACACCGAGGGCGATCTGGTCGCGCGCACCGTCCGCGATTTCTTCAGCACCGAGATCGACGCGATCGTCGTCGACAACAAGGAGGTCGCCAAACGCGTCAAGGAAGTCATCAAGCTCGCCAATCCGCGCGAAGAACAAGGTCGATCTCTACGAGGAAACGGTCCCGCTTTTTCACCGCTACGGCATTGAGCGCGATATCGAGCTGATGTACAGCCGGCACGTTCCGCTGCGCAGCGGGGGGTCGCTGGTGATCGACTCCACGGAAGCGGTTGTCGCGATCGACGTCAACAGCGGCAAGTTTCGCGATCACAGCGACGCTGAAACCACGGCCTTCAAGACCGACATGGAAGCCGCCGACGAGATTCCCCGCCAGCTTCGGCTGCGCGACCTCGGCGGGGTGATCATCTGCGACTTCATCGACTTGCGCTTCGAGCGCCATCGCCGTGAGTTGTGGAAACGGCTGAATGACAATTTCAAGAACGATCGCGCCAAGACGAAAGTGTTGCCGATGAGCGAGTTCGGCATCATCGAAATGACCCGCCAGCGCATGCGGCCGTCGTTGAAACGCTCGATTTATTTCGACTGCCCGCATTGCAAAGGCGCCGGGCTGGTGAAGACGCCCGAGAGCATGAGTCTCGACGTAATGCGCCGCCTTGCAATTGCGCTGACCGATCAGCGCGTGGTGCGCGTCGAGCTGGCGATTTGCACCGATGTGGCGTTTTATCTGCAGAATCGCAAGCGCATCCAGATTGCGGACATGGAAGCTAACACCCGCAAGCGCGTGATCATCCGCTCTGATCCGGCGCTGGGGCTCGACGAGATGCGCCTGGATCCATTCGACAGCCGCGATGGGCTGGTCATTATCGAAGAGCTGTCCGCGGTTCTGAGCCCGCCGCCGCACACAACACAGCTCGGCATTCGCCCGCAGCAGCGCCCGCCCGGCAACCAGCGCCCGCAGCAGCAGGGGCGTTTGGACGATCGTCGGCCGCGCGGCGGTCCGCCTGGCCGTCCACAGTTGCCGCCGCCTCGCGCCGCGGCGCCGCGCGACGAGGCGTTCGATCTGGATCATGAAGAGGACGACTTTGAGCAGCGCAGCGAGCGCGACGATCGCGGTGAACGCGAAGATCATGATGATGCGGTTGAAGATGTTGAAATCGAAGCCGGCGCCGGTGTCGAGCTAGATGAGCCGACCGACGACGTACCGCAGCGCGAGCCGTTCGCTCCCGCGCTGGACACCGAGGCAGGTTCCGAGGCGGCCGAGGATTCGCTCGGCAATCGCGCCGAAGCGCCTCTGGGCGACACTGACCAGGCTGACGATGGAGGGCCGCGTCGCCGGCGCCGTCGCCGCGGTCGTCGGGGTCGCGGACGCGGCGGCCAGAATGCACAGGGCCAGGCGCCGGGCCCGCGCACCGATGATTCCCGCCAGGATGGCCCGCGGCTCAACGAGCCGCGCCGGGATGTGCCGCGCCTGAATGCTCCGCGCACCGACGAGCGGCGTCCCCCGCAGCGAGAATTCGATCGCGATGAAATCCGCTCCGCGCCGGACGACGCGATGGATGCCGATGAAATGACTCCCGTCCGTGACGAAGATGACTTCCCCGATGAGCCCCGCGAGGAAATTGCCGCATCGGAGGAATCCGCGGCGGAAATCGACGCTGAAATTGCGCCTGCTGGGGGCGAGCCCATTGAGATCGGGGAAGATGGAGCGCCGCGCAGCGCCGACGCCGTCGCGGCGGAAGAGGCCGCCGTCGCAGCGGTCCCTTGGCGTCAGAGGAGCGCGAGGAGCCGCAGGCTCAAGTCGCTCGCGAACCGCTTCCAACGCCTCCGGCGACGAGACAACTGCCGCTCCCGCTGCCGCCGGTGCAGCGCACCGGATCGACGGATCGCCATTTGATTCACGATGAGCCGATACTTCCCGAGCCATTGCCCAGGCCCAGGTCATATCGTGATCTGGATCAGATCCCCGATGACATCGATGATCGGTAGAGGGTTATTATGCGATCGAGCAGAGGATGTCGCAGCCGCGCGATAGCCTCTCGTCTGTCGTGGCGTAACTGATTCGGAAGTGCGTATCGCGCTCGGAGAAGACGTTGCCGGGGATGATCAGCACATTGTTTTCGATCGCGCGGGTCACAAAGTCACTGGCGGTGATCCCGCCGGGGACTTTTGGGAAAATGTAGAATGCGCCCCCCGGCTGCACGATTTCGAACTTTCGGCTCAACTTCTCCACGACCAGATCACGTTTGAGACGGTACGCCGCCACGGCGCTGTTCATCGGCACGTCCAGCGCCGCCAGCGCCGCATATTGCAATGGCGCTGTGCGCGCACACGAACGTGTACTGCTGAAGCTTCGTCATCGCGGAGATCACCGGCTCGGGACCCGCGGCATAGCCCAGCCGCCAGCCTGTCATCGCGTGGCTTTTCGAAAACCCGCGCAGCAGCAAGGTGTTTTCGTACGATCGCGCCGGTGAGGCCAGTGCGCCGTTCTGATCGTAAAGAAACGGTTCGTAAATCTCGTCGGAGACGATCAGCAGATCGTGCTTGCGCCAGTTCAACGGCATCAGCCACTTCCTCCCGGCTCATGACCACGCCGGTTGGATTGCTGGGGGAATTGAGAATCAGCAGCTTCGTCCGTGGCGTGATCACCTTCTCCACCCGATCGGCGCGAAAGCGAAAATCCGGATAGCTGTCGACAATCACAGACTTGCCGCCGACCAGCGACAGCAGGTGCTTGTACATGACGAAGTAGGGGTCGAGGAAGATCGCCTCGTCGCCCGGATCAATCGTCGCAAGCATCGCGAGAAACAATCCGCCGCTCACACCGCTGGTGATGAGCACCTCGCCAACGTCTCGGCCGATTTCCGCGCTCAGATCCCTCCGCAGCCGCTCGCGCAGCGGCGCGATCCCTTGTGTCTGGGTGTAACGATTGTGCCCCGATTGGATCGCGCCGATTGCCGCCTGCTTCGCCACGTCCGGCACATCGAAGTCAGGAAGCCCGATCGAAAAATTGATCGGGTCTTTCATCTTCGCTGCCAGGTCGAACACCTTGCGGATGCCCGAAGCATCCACGCTCAGCGATCGCCCGGAAATGAATCTGGAGGGGGAAGACATCGCCCAAGTTATTTTTTCTTCGCTGCCGGCGCGGCCGCCTTGGCGGCCGGAGCGGCGCCCTTGGCGGCGGGGGCTGCGCCTTTCGCTGCCGGTGCTGAGCCCTTGGCAGGAGCTGCACCCTTGGCGCCAGCGGCCGGCGCCGCGCCCGCTGCCGCGGGCGTTGCACCCTCTTCCGTGGCCTCCGCCTTCTCGGCCTTGGCCAGCGCCTGCTTGCGATGGGCCACTTTGGGAAGCCCGAAAACGCTCATTCCGTCGCGCCACTTTTCCTGGTCTTTGAGAGTCGTCAGACGCTCATCGCGCGTCAAAACGTTGCGGTGGCGAATCAGTGCGTTGGCGCTCTTCAGGCTCGGATCCAGAGACATTGTTTACCTCGTTGAAGTCCTCGAACGTAACGGGAGTCTGCTTCCGCTTCCGGGCGCTACGTGGGGCGGAGATCATACTGCTTTGTGCGTCGGCGCTCAACACCCGCGGTCGTCAGGTCGTCAGTTGTAAGAGCTACCGGCTTCAATGCGACCGAATGGCGCAAACGGCGGGTGGTCGCACGTCGCATGGATTGAGCCCCGAAAGCCAACGGATTACCATCCGTTGTCTTCTCAACGCAACCAAATGAGACGAGACAACCCCCTGGTGCGCGTCTCATGCATTCCGCAACCGCCCGCGATGTTGACAGTTGCATTGAAGTTCGGGTTGCGTTTGTTATCGACGCCGACGGCACGCTGTTTGTGATCCATGCGCAGCCGTTGACGGAAAAGGACAAACGAATCTACCGGAGAAGAAACAAATGAAGCCCAAGAAGCCCTGGACGGAAATGACGACCGCCGAATTGCGGCGGGCGACCAAAGACCTCAATGGATCGGTTCTTGGCAAGATCCGGCCGTTGAGCATGGCCGAACGGGCGTGTGGGAAAAATCCCGCAGGCATCGGCCCGAGCGTGCGCGAAAGACCTCAAAAACTGAGCGCGTAAACATCGTGCTGGAGCGCGGTCTGCTCAGGGCGGCGGACAAGGTTGCCAAGGAAAATGGCCTGGGTCGCTCGGAACTGATCGCACAGGCTCTGGCAACGGTCATCGGTCAAAGGAAGGCATGCTAGCCGGTGAAATTATTAAGGTTAAGGTTTGCGTCACGTTTAGTTCTCCACGTTGGTCACGTTTAGTTCTCCACGTTTAGTTCTCCCTGCGTCACGTTCAGTTCTCCCGTCTCGTGCGTCGGCGCTCAACCGGTCGATCTGATATCTACTTCTTTCCCCCGCCCGGCGGCAGATAATGCCCTTTTTCGCAGCTGAGCACGAACTTTTCGACGCACGCCTTGAGATCCTCCCACTTTTGGCGGATGTCATCGGCTTCCTCGACGTCGATCCCCGGTTCGTTTTCCATCGACTCCGTCACGGTTTCCAGAAGCTCGCTGAAGTCGCGCACCATGCCGCGCGTTTCCGTGAAGATCGACTCATCCAGGCTCTTGGTCGTTTCCGGCTTGGGGCTTGCCACGAAGAACCCGCCTGCATCATTGCAGAGCCAGCGGATCAGCCGAATGTCCTTGGTGAGCTGGTACATCTCGCGCACCCGATCCAGCGGATTCTTCGCGCCGCTCTGATCCGGATCCTCCTTCTCCGCCGGCGGCTCGCACCATTTATAAACCAGCGCCGACGAGACCTTCAGCGCCGCCGCCACCGTTTTCACGCCCGGCTCTTCCACCGCTTGCCGAATGACTTCGTAGGATTTCATAATGGGAAGGATTGTAGCGATTGACTTTGAATTCGCCGAATGTCCTTCCGCCGCGTAACCTCACCGTCGAGGAGAGGGACTGGCCCTCCAAGTTTTATCTTTTTCATTTTCCACTTTTCATTTTTCATTTCTTCGTCTGGTGGGCAACGCAGAATGAAAAATGGCAAATGAAAAATGGCAAATGAAAAATGGCAAATGAAAAATGAAAAAGTTCAAATGCCTGAACCCTGAACCCTGAACCCTGAACCCTGAACCCTGAACCCTCCTCATGTCACAAACCAAGCACGACATCGAAGCGCTCCTTGCCGCCGCCGGCATGCAGCCTCGCCATCGGTTTGGCCAGAACTTCATGATCGACCGCAACATTGTGCGACTCGTGGCGGATGCGGGAGAAATCGCGGCAGGGGACTTTGTCGTTGAGGTAGGTCCGGGGACCGGAACGCTAACCGAGGAGCTTCTCGATCGCGGTGCACAGGTTGCCGCGGTCGAGATCGATCGCGATCTTGCCAGGCTGCTGCGCGACAGACTCGGGACTCGGGAAAACTTCACGCTGATTGAAGGCGACGCGCTTGCTGGCAAGCATCAGATCAATGCCGAGCTGGCGGGGAAGATCCGATCGGTCCGCGATGAGGGGCGGCAGGCTCGGCTTGTCGCGAATCTGCCGTACAACATCGCGTCGCCGCTCATCATCGAACTGCTCCTTGCTGGAGTGGAATTGCTGGCGTTCACCGTGCAGAAGGAAGTTGCGATGCGCCTGCGCGCGGCGCTGGCGATGACGCATACGGCCCGCTGTCGGTGATGGCCCAACTGTTATCGTCGGTGGAATTGCTGCGGACGCTGGGGCCGCAGGTCTTCTGGCCAGCCCCGAGCATCGAGAGCGCACTGGTACGCGTCCGGCGGCACGATCAACTGGGGAAAGATGCCGCGGGATTTGGAAAATTAATTCACGCGGTTTTTTCGTACCGCCGCAAGACGTTGCGCAAGGCGCTGACCGAGGCCGGTGAGAATGCCGAAGTGATTCTGGAGACGACCGGATTCGACGGCCGGCGCCGCCCGGAGGAGCTTTCGCCGGCGGATTTCCTGCTGCTCTGCCAGGCTGCTCAACCGCGCGGTTCGTCCTGAGCAATCCGGCGGATCAGATAGGGCAGCATCAATCCGCCGATGAGAAGGCAAATCACTTCCGAGAGATAGAGCAGCATGGAGATTCCATGCAGTCGGACGAATCGCAGGGTATGCGTTTCGCGGGCGATCCGCATGGCTTCGAGATGCGGCGTGATGATTCCCGCCACAACAATGGCCGCGAACGACGCCAGCCCAAAGCAGAAGAACAACCCGGTGACCGCGCTGCGTCCCGAAGCGATCCGCCAGGCGAAGCTGCCGATCAGCGCGATCGCCGCGAGCACGAGTTGATATCGGTTAAATCGCCAGAATATTCCGCTGGCCGCCAGTCCCGCAATTGAATGGTCGCTGGCGAAGGTGATGAAGAGTGAGTGAACCGAGATAAACATCACGACCAGTCCGCCCAGCCACAGCGACCAGACCAGTGCGAGTAACGTCGGAAGGGCTCGTTTCACGGAAATCCTTTGTTGGTTCGCGGTCACTCACTCCCATTGATGAGCCGATGAGAGTATACATCGGAATGCGGGACGTTGACGGCACACGCTTCAGCGAAACAAACGAAAGGTGACTCGGATGTCGGGATGGCTGGAAGCTGCAGACTGGAAACGCGCTCAGGACACGATGCCCATCGCATGCGTGGACGTGGTGCCGGTCATGGTGGATTCGTCGGGCAAAGTTGAACGCGTGGGGCTGATTTCCCGCGACACACCCCATCAGGGGCGGCGATGGTGCGTCGTTGGCGGGCGATTGTGGCGCAATGAGTCGATTGCCGAGGCGATCACCCGGCAGCTTCGCGAGACACTGGGCGCCCGGATCGCGTTTACGCTCGAGGCAGACCCCCAGCCTGCTTACGTATGTCAGTATTTCACCACCGCGAGGGGAATCGGCAGCGTGGACCCCAGGCAGCACGCGTTAACGTTGAACTTCGTCGTCCCGTTGACGGGAGAGCCGAGGGCGGGAGGAGAAGCCGAGGAGTTTTGCTGGTTTGCTCCGTCACGGCTTCCCGCCCCGGAACAGTTCGGCTTCGGACAGGATCGCATCGTCGCGGCGTGCCTGCGAAGGGCGTTCGAGTAGGGGTGCCGGCCGGGGCGCAACGCGCGCGAGCGCGCGTTCCGACACGCTCCGCTGCGCGTCGCGGCTAACCGGGTAAGGAAGGAGGTGCTGAGCATGCCGCAATTGCTGTTTCTTTGCACCGGGAACTATTACCGCAGCAGATTTGCCGAGGAGCTGTTCAATCACCTCGCCGCCGAGCGGAACCTGGATTGGCGCGCGGACTCTCGCGCCCTGGATCTTGCTCGGGGAATCTTCAACATCGGCCCGATGTCACCGGCGACGGCAATCGCGCTGCAGAAGCTGGGGGTGGCGGTGTCGATGCCGCCTCGCCTGCCGCGCGATTTGTCAGAGAACGATTTGCATCTGAGCGCAAAGATCATCGCGCTGAAGGAAGCCGAGCACCGGCCAATGATGGCGGCGCGGTTCCCGGCATGGTCCGACCGGATCGAATACTGGCACGTTCACGATCTCGATCAAGCCACGGCCGATCAGGCGCTGACCGAGATCGAAAGGCTCGTCCGCTCGCTCATAGAGGAGTGGTCCTGATCCGATTTCCAGGTTAGCCGCGACGCGCAGCGGAGCGTATTGTTTACGCTGGGAGCATCTCAAGTTCGTCCGTCAGGGCCGATATCAGCGGGCGCAGCGTCTTCCCCGAGAAATCGAAAACAATTCCCGCCGCGGCAAAAAGCTCGGGCAGCGTCCTGGTCCCTCCCAGGTCCAGAGCCGCCCGGTAACCACCGAGCGCGGCGCGGGGGTCTTGCTCGCGCCTTGAGCCACAGCTGCAGCGCGCCGAGCTGCGCGATTCCATATTCCACGTAGTAAAACGGCGCATGGAACAGGTGTAACTGGCGTTGCCAGTGGCATGCGCGTGCCGGCTCGTATCCGCTCCAGTCCACGTCCGGCCAGAAGCGATCCATCAACCGAAGCCATTCGTCGGTTCGCGCCGGTCCGGACGGATCAGGCGTGGTGTAGAGCCAGTGCTGGAACGAATCGATGATCGCGATCCAGGGAAGAATGCCGACAATCCCTTCCAGAAGCTTCCGGCGGGCGCGGGCGCTGTCGGCCGGATTGCTGTAGAACACGTCGAAGTGCTCGCTGCCGAGCAACTCCATCGACATGCTCGCCACTTCGCAGAACTCCATCGGCGCCTGCGCAGAAAAACCAGCGGCTCGTGCCGGCACGCCGCCAGAAAATGAAATGCGTGACCGCCTTCATGCAGCAAGGTTTCGACATCGCGCTGCAAACCCGCCGCGTTCATGAACACAAATGGCTGGCGGCTCTGCTCCAGCGACATTTGGTAGCCGCCCGGCTGCTTTCCCTTCCGGCTGGCCAGATCGAGATTCTGGTGAGCCGACAGCTCGTCAAATTCGCCCGCGAGCTGCGGCGAAAGACGATTGAAAATCTCACGCGTTTTATCCACAAACAGATCGACGCGATTCTCCTCGAACGGACGCAGCGGCGGACGTCCCTTGATATCGACGTCCAGATCCCAGGGCGCAGCGCCGGCACGCGCAGCGCATCGGCTCGTTCCCGCGCCAGCTTTGAGGCCAGCGGAACGCATGTCTGGGCAATGCTGTCGGCAAACGCCAGGCATTGCTCGGGCGTGTAATCAAACCGCTTGTATTGCCGCCAGGTGTACGCGCGATAATCGGGGAAGCCGGCGTTCTGCGCGATCTGTTTCCGCAACGCGAGAAGCTGATCGAAGATCGCATCGACCGCGCCGCGGTCCTGCACGCGACGGCTGGTGTTGGCTTCCCATGCCTCCTGGCGAGTGGCGCGGTCGGTCTCCTCGGAAAACCGGCCCATCTGCTGCGGCGTGTAGTCGCTGCCGCGAAAGTGAACCACCCGCGCGCCGCAAAGCTTGTCGTATTCGTTGCTCAGCTTTGTCACCTGCGTATCCAGCGGCACGTTCTCCTCGCGGAAAATCTCCACGTCGGCCGACCATTTGGCCCCAGAATCGCAAACTTCTCTTCTGTCAGTTGCGCCCGTGCGGGTGATTCGAGGAATTTCTTCTGCAGTTGGAAATAGAGCGGCTTGATTTTCGGTTCGATCTGCTCGACGAAATGCAGATAGGCCTGCTCCATGGCGGCGTCGTCGGTGTGGCAGCTTTTGTCGATGTAGCGCCGGCTGCCGTATTCGTCGACGACTGCCGTGAGCGCGGAGAAATCCTCCAGCCAGGCGACGAGTTCTTCGAGCGTATGAAGCCTCCGCTCGAGCAGCGCGATATAAAGCGGCTCGAGCCGGGAAAACTCAGAGCAATTCAGATTCTCGGGAACCAATCGGTTGGAAGTTGCGGTTGCGACCATGCTGCGGACCTCGTAGTTTGGACGCGACATGATAGGCAATCAACCGGCAATTGCATTATCCGGCGTCGGCGTCATCCGTGACCAGCGCTGGATCCTGCGCGACATCACCTGGACCGTACCGGCGGGGGCGTGTGCCGCGATCCTCGGTCCCAATGGCAGCGGCAAGAGCACGCTCACGCGCGTCATCGCCGGTCATCTCTGGCCCACGCGCGGCGACGTGCGAGTGCTCGGCGAGCATTTCGGAGAAGTCGATCTCCACGAACTGCGCCGCGGCATCCGACTGGTGCAGCCCAACAGCGCCGTCGAGATGGACGGCGATCTCACGGCGGTTGACGTTGTGTTGACCGGCTATTTCGGAACGCTCGGACTCTACGATCCCATCACCGAAGAAATGCGAACGGAGTCGGGCCGAATGCTCAACTTGGTTGGCTTGCACGCGGTAGGAAATCATCGTTACGCGACGCTCAGCACCGGGGAGCGGATGCGCGCGCTCATCGCCCGGGCAATGGTGCAAAAGCCAAGACTGCTGATGCTCGATGAGCCGACCAATGGCCTTGATCTGCGAGCGCGCGAGCAGGTTCTGGCGTCCATCGAAGCGATGCTGACCAGCGGCCCGGATCGCCCGACGATTTTGATGATCACCCATCATCTCGAAGAACTGCCGCCGGCCACAACGCAGGTCTTGCTGCTGAGTGATGGAGCCGCCGCGGCGGCCGGAAGCTTGTCCGAAGTGTTACGCGCCCAGGTGCTTGAGCCGGTCTACGGATGTCCGATGAAGGTGACTTGTGCGGACGGTCGCTACTATGCGCAGGTAAGCCCAGGCGCATGGAGGGAACTGTTGGAAAAAGGAAGATAGATACTCCCAGTTCTGCTAGAATCCATCTTGATCTGCTATGGCAAGCATTCAAACCATTCCGGTTTCGGTCAGCGATCTTGCTCATCTGCAGGATGAGCCGGGGGTGGATTTCGTCGACGGAGAAATCCTGGAGAAGCCGGTGAGCATTGATTCCAGTGAGATCGAGTTGATCGTCGGCTCCCTGCTTCGCGTCGCGGCGGCCAAAACTGGAATTGCCCGCGTTTATCCCGCCAGCATGGGCTATCAATGTTTTGCAGAGGATCCCGCAAAATTTCGCAAGCCGGACGCTTCAGTGATGCGCACCAGTCGCATGACTGGCATCGATTCGAAATCGGGTTACTTCCGAATTCCGCCCGACTTGGCTATTGAGGTTCTCTCTCCGAACGATCTCGCCTCGGAGATCTCTGCCAAGGTTGAAGACTATCTGCAGAACGGCTTCGTCTTGATATGGGTTGTCGATCCGGTCACGCGAACCGTGATGGTGCGCAGCCCGCAGGGCGCGGTCTTCCTTCACGAGCAGGACGAAATCACCTGCGACGTCATCCCTGATTTCCGCTGCAAAGTCGCTGAGTTCTTCCCCGCTAAGGCATAGCATTGTCGGCCGGAAGCGAATCCTCGCGCAACACGGCACGCAACGCTGCCTCCTCTCTCAAGCGGATCTTAGTGGCACGGGCATCCTGCCCGTGTTGGCGACTTGGTGGGAAAACAATCGCGGCCTGCAAAAGTGAAACTTGATTTATTCAACTCTTGACGCAGCTTACACAGGTCGCAAGCCCGTGCCATGTGTGCCACGGGGAGCGACTTTCCACTTCGGCGATTGGCCGAAGAACCGGCACGGATTGTCGTGGAAGATGTCGAGCGCTTCTGCTTCGCTGTGACCTCGGCGACGGAACTCCAGGCAGGTATCGACCAGATGATGCGGGCCGGATTCACCCCAATCGCTGGCGCTGTTTACGCAGATCATGTTTGGACCGAACATTTCCAGGATGTCCACAGCTCGTTGAGGCGTGACCTTGGTTACGGGATAAACCGTCAGCCCGGCCCAGAAGCCGGCCTCCCTGGCCATGCGGATGGTGTGCTCTTCGCAGTGATCGATCAGCACGCGCTGCGGCCGGATACGGCGATCGTTCTTCAAAATGCTGGTGATGATCGACGTGCCTTTGTGCTTGTCGTTCAAGTGCGGCGTGTGAATCAGAATCATCTGATCGTGCCGGGCGGCAAGATCGACCTGTTCTTCGAAGATGGTGATCTCATTCCGCGTGTTCTTGTTCAATCCGATTTCGCCGACGCCGAGAACGCGCGGATGATCGAGCAGCGGGGGGATCAGTTGGATCACTTCGCGCGAGAGAGACGTTCTCAGCCTCCTTGGCGTTGATGCAAAGCCAGCAGTAGTGGTCGATGCCGTAACGAGCGGCACGCAGGGGCTCGACGCTCATCAGGTGACGGAAGTAGTCTGCAAAGCTGGACGCGGTCGAGCGATCGTACCCGGCCCAAAACGCCGGTTCGGACACCGCGACGACACCGCAACGGGCCATGAACTGATAGTCGTCGGTCGTTCGGCTGACGCAGTGAATGTGAGGATCGATGAGGTTCATTCGTCTTCGGTTCTCAGTTTTCGATTTCAGTTTTCATTCGGATGATCCCAACGGAGAACTTGACGCAGAACACTGAAAACCGGTTCTTACGATTGATCACTGAAAATGTTTTGAACTGCCTCGGCACGGCCGGGCTCGTCGCGAAGGAGAATCGCGATCGCCTGGCGAAGCCGCTGGACACGAGGATCGGATGCGAGCACGGATTTGCCGCTCTCTGCGCGCTGCACGCGATCGAGATCGGCAGCGAGCGAGAGGCATCGCCATCGCATCTCCAGATAGTCGCGATCCAGGGTCTGCTGTGCGTTGGGCATGCGGAGTATTGTAGCTTCCCCGGGAGTACCGGGGGAAGCTTCAACTGATATCAGCCTAATAGCAGTAGGCCTTTTCCGTTTGGGGTAGGGAAGAGGTCCGAAGTTTCAACCTCGCCTGTGGAAGCTTGCCCTTCGCGGATCCAGTTTGAACGCAGCTCAAAAAAATCCTGCCAATCGCCCCAATATTTTGCTCGCTTTTTGCACCTTTGCGCACATATTATATCAGCGTTCTGCCGACCTCAGATGCGGATCTGGAAGTCGGTGATGTTCCCGGCAAGGCGTTGCCGGGAGAAAGAGCCTGGCGGCGAATTTCGCGACGGCTGGGCAAGGCTTCGGGCACTTTTTGACGGCAGGTAACAGCCGCGATCGTTGCCCGCGTGAAATGGAGGTGATCCGTGACCAATTGTGACTGTACGTGTGGGCTGCTTTAAGCAGCAACCGCATGGTGCGATTCCTGCGGTGCACGCAGCTGCTTGAGCAGCTCGGTAGCCGTGGATGACCCGAGGGTTATTCAGCTACCACAGCAGAGACACACTGAAGCAGGCCCGGGAAACAACGTTTTCCGGGCCTCTTTTTGCGCCTGTTCCATCGTGTAACCGCCGACCGTGCTCGCGCCATTTGCTGAACGCTGGAAGACACCGCGGACAGCTCGGCGGCTGCACGAAGGCATCAACCTGTGCATTCCCAATTATTTCGCGAGCGCTTGCGGCTGCAGCCCCGCTAAAACCGGAGCAACCGGTCCTGGAGGCATCAGACTGATCAGCCCCCACGAATTCGGATGGGCCTGTGTTTGCACCTGCTTGGGCGCCGACCAGAAGTACTCAGCCGCGTGCTGGTAGTCGCGGGCGTGGAAATTGAACGCCATCATCGGCTGGTGCTTGGGGTCATAGCCGTGCAGCGCCTTGGCGGGGATGAACATCTCGACGGTATATCGATCCGAAAGAATGCGGCTCGCCTGGCGAATGTCAGGGTCGGGGATGAGGTGATCGGCAATCGCGTCGCCGGGGGAATGCCATTGACCGACGACACCCGAGGCGCCGCTCAGGGTCGGATAATCAATCGGAACATAGAAGAAGTGGTGGTCGAACTCGTCGTAATCGCGCTGATCGCTGCGCGGCGGACGGGTCGCGAGCCAGAACTCGACGCTGTCGCGCGCCCACCACCAGCCGGCGGCAGGCGCGGCCTCGATGTCGTTATCGTAGACGGTGAATCCAAGATACACGCCATCCACGGTCCATCCGAGGTAGACGTCGGGCGGCGGGAGATGATTGCGCTCGCTTCCGACGACCTTGTCGGTCCGCATCCCGTGGATACGGCATTCCGCGGGCCAGTCGTTGAGACGACCATCGAGCTTGATTGGCTGCGTCAGGAATGGAATTTTCCCAACAGGGCGGTCAGTGAGAAAACTCTCGCGCCACACATCCGCGTCATCGTCCGAGGGGCTGCGGCCATGCAGATCATCAAGCTGCGGCGTTGTTTCGCGCACTGCGCGGGCGAGCGGCTCGTAGGCGTGATCGTCCACGTCAACCACGCCAAAGTTCACGTCTTCGCCGTCCGCGTCCCGACCGCTGGACGGCTCGTCCGCCCACTGAAACCAGTCGGCGCCGATGACATAGGGAACTCGCGCCAACCGTGTCGTCATCTGCCGATACGCTTCGCCGCGAGCTTCCTGGTCGGGCACTTGTGCATCGAAGCCGATCAGGTTGCGATCGCCGCTGCGGTTATCGAGGGAGTGGAACGAGTATTCGCTGATGATCAGCGGCTGCTTTGACTCGTCGGCAATCATGCGGAAGAGGTCCGCGTCGGCCTTGGCGTCGGAGACGTAATAATTCAGCGATTGGGCATCGGTGTATGGACGAGACGCCCGCGCCACCTCGGCGGGCACGGACCCGCGGTAGCGGACGCCGAGCACGAGATGATTGGGGTCGTATTTTTTGAGCAGCGTCGTCGTGATCCGGAAGTAGCTGTCCGCCAGGTGAGAGAGCCACGCGCTGCTGAGGCGGTCGTAGGCACTGCCGCTGCTGCGGGGGAGCGTCTGAAGGCTGGAAAGACCGGTCCAATCTTTCAGGCTCAGGCCCCAGTCGCCGTTGAATGCCGTCACGCTTTGCCAGACAGACTCAATGACGCCAAGCACCTCTTTTCGATTCGGGTCATCAAGGTGCAGATTGTTGAAGTAGGTGGCGGGACTTCCGGTTTCATCCTCCCAGTCCACTTCATTGTCGAGGTAATAGCCAACCAGATTCCGATTCTCCCGCAGCGGGGCGGCCTGCGTTTTAACTGCGTCCTCAGCCGCCTTGCTCCATTCCGGACTGAAGAGCAGGGCGTTGCTGCTGCGAGCCCAGGACGAGATGTTCAGGTCCTGGGTCATTGGAATGTTGCAGTTGTGCAGCGAGGGCGCCGACCAGGCGCCGACGCCCTTGAACCCGATGTTCAGCACCCGGCTCACGCTCGCCTGCGCCCAGCGGTCCATCGTGTTTGGCGCGGTGGCGTCGTAATCGGTGGAAACATAATCGGGACCCGCCGTATCGCGTCCATGCAGAATGGGCTGCACCGAATCCACGAGGTTCAGAAATTCGCGTCGGTCGTCGGGGCTGACAAACCACCACACACCTTCCGGCGTTTTTGCCACACGCCAAAAGCCTTGGCGGCCATGGACAAAGGTATAAGGATTTTCCTGAATTGCAGCGGGAACAGCGGTTGAAATAGCTTGGCCTACAGGGGAGGGCGCCGGCTCGGACGTCGGGGCTGTCGTGGGCCGCAGCTCGTTGATGGTTGCTGCCGAAGCGAGCGACAGCATCGCTGCCACGGTAAAGACTACCCAGATGGCGGATGTTCTTTTCGACATAGCGTCCAAGCATTCCGTGGACGAGTCGCGCTGGATGTTCCGATCAGGTTCCCGCACAAGGAACTTATCGGCCTCCTGCTAAGGGATCATTAGAACGTTCGACCTCCGAGTCAAATGCTCCAACTGCAATAAGTTACTAGAGTTACATGTTATTTTGGGGGCTTTTGGCACCAAGAATTTTTGCAACTTTTTCCAAGTTCCCCCATCGTTGCGGAGCGGATCAGAGCGATTCGAACGCGTACCAATGTAAGCCGCCCGGACCTTGCGGTCCGGGCGGCTCATGCTGAAGGTTAAATGACCCATCGGCTCAGGTAGCGTCCGAAGAGGCCTGCGCCAGCTCCGGCTGGTCCTTGGCTTCCGACTTCAAGGCCTCGAAGAACAGGTGCTTATCACCGTTCTCTTCGGTCTTGACAGTGATGCGGATCAGGTCTTTGCCCTTGAAATTCCCGCGCAAAATCTCTTCGGCGAGTGGGTCCTCAATGTTCTGCTCGATCGCGCGACGCAGGGGCCGAGCCCCAAAGTCGTTGCTGGTGCCCTTGTCGATCAGGAAATCCTTGGATTCGAGCGACATATCCAGCTTCAGGCCATGCTCCGTGAGCCGCTTGGTTACCTTGCGGACCTCGAACTCGACGACGCGCTCCAGATCCTGCCGGCTCAGCGGACGGAAGACGATGACATCGTCCAGTCGCCCGATGAACTCCGGGCGGAAGTGGCCTTCGATCTCCTTCATCAGCGTCGTTTTGATTGCCTGATAGTCGCGCTCGGCTTTCTCGCCGCCCTTGCTGTTGGGACGCAGCCCGAATTGCGGGCCGCCGTCCTTGATCAGGTGCGCGCCGATGTTGCTGGTCATGATCATGACCACATTCCGGAAATCGACATGCCGGCCGAATGAGTCGGTCAGGCGGCCCTCTTCCATGATCTGCAGGAGCATGTTGAACACGTCAGGGTGAGCCTTCTCGACTTCGTCGAGCAGGACTACGCTGTAGGGCCGGCGACGAATGCGCTCGGTGAGCTGGCCGCCTTCTTCGTAGCCGACGTAGCCCGGAGGAGCGCCGATGAGCCGGCTGACGTTGTGCTTCTCCATGTATTCGCTCATGTCGATGGCAACGAGGGCGTCCTCATCGCCAAACATGAACTCGGCCAGAGCCTTGGAGAGCAACGTCTTGCCAACGCCGGATGGGCCGAGGAACAAGAAGCTCCCCATCGGACGATGCGGATCCTTCAGACCCGAACGCGCCCGACGGATGGTCTTGCTGATCGCTTTGATTGCCTCGTCCTGCGACACAACGCGCTTGTGAAGCTCGTTTTCGAGTTCCAGCAGCCGCTGCGCCTCTTCTTTTTCCAGGCGGGTGAGTGGAACGCCGGTCATCTTGCTGACGACCTCTGCAATAACCTCTTCGTCGACCACGCCGTCCACTTCCTTGGCCTTTTCGCGCCACTGCCGCTGCATGTCCTCTTTCTTGGAGCGGAGCGCTTCAGCCTGGTCGCGCAGCTTGGCGGCTTCCTCGTATTCGGCGTTCTTGACGGCCTCGTCCTTCTGAATCGAAAGCCGTTCGATCTGCTCTTCCAGCTCCGCCAGATTCGGCGGCTTGGTCATCGAGCGAAGCCGAATACGAGCGCCTGCCTCGTCGAGCACGTCAATCGCCTTGTCGGGCAGGCATCGCCCGGTGATGTACCGGTCCGACATCTCCACGGCAGCCTCGAGCGCGACATCCAGGATCTGCACCCGGTGATGCGCCTCGTAGCGATCGCGCAGACCCTTGAGGATTTCGATGGCGTCGGCCTTGCTGGGCGGATCGACCGTGATCGGCTGGAAGCGCCGCGCCAAAGCGGCGTCTTTCTCGATGTATTTGCGGTACTCGTCGAACGTCGTCGCGCCGATGCACTGGATCTCGCCGCGCGAGAGCGCGGGCTTCAGCACATTGCTCGCATCGATTGCGCTTCGGCGCCGCCGGCGCCAACGAGCGTATGCAATTCGTCAATAAAGAGAATGACGTTCTTCGCCCGGCGGACCTCGTTCATCACCGCCTTGATGCGCTCTTCAAACTGGCCGCGGTATTTCGTGCCCGCCACCATCATCGCAAGATCGAGCACAACGATCCGCCGGTCGTGCAGAATCTCGGGAACGGCATTGCCGATCACCATCTGGGCGAGGCCCTCAACGATGGCGGTCTTGCCCACGCCCGCTTCGCCCAGCAGAACCGGATTGTTCTTCTGCCGGCGGCAAAGGATCTGGATGACCCGTTCGATCTCGTTCTTTCGGCCGATCACCGGATCGAGCTGCCCCTCGCGGGCCAGTTCCGTCAGATCGCGGCCGAAGCTGTCGAGCGCCGGCGTCTTGCTCTTGCCCTTTTGACCTTGTTTTTCCTGTGCTGGTTCTTCAGTTTCCACACCTGCTCCTAGAAGGTTGAGAACCTCCTCCCGCACTTCTTCGAGCTTCAAATTCAAATTCATCAGGACCTGCGCCGCAACCCCGTCGTGTTCGCGAAGCAGGCCCAGCAGAAGATGCTCCGTCCCTACGTAATTGTGATTGAGATTCCGGGCTTCTTCGATCGCGTATTCGATCACCTTTTTCGCCCGCGGGGTTTGCGGAAGCTTGCCCATGGTGACCATGTCGGGACCGCTCTTCACAAGCTTCTCGACTTCGAGGCGCACCTTGCGCAGGTCGACGTCAAGGTTCTTCAGAACATTGGCGCCGACCCCGCTTCCTTCCTTGACGAGCCCCAGGAGGATGTGCTCCGTGCCGATGTACTCGTGATTGAAGCGCTGAGCCTCCTGATTCGCAAGGGCCATGACCTTGCGAGCTCTGTCCGTAAACCGTTCAAACATGTCCATCTCCTGGTAGCCAGCGGTTTGGGCCGACCTCTCGATTACAAGTCAGACAAACCCGGCACCCTCAATTATACGACATTATCCTGCCCGTCGTGCATCTGGATCGAGTTCTCAGCCGATTGTAGAAGCGGGTTTCGGGTAATCAAGATGCCACGCCACGCATCCGATTGTATCGGACCGCTCAATCGCATCGCGTGAAAGGGAGCGGCCCTCGCGGAAGCGCGGTGCTTAGTTTATCGTTCGACTGGTCGATAGTGGAAAGACCAAGGAGCCGTTCTAATGGATTTGCTGCATACCGCGGTGGACTACTTCCTGCATCTGGATCATCACCTGGATCAGGCGGCGACGGATATGGGGCCGAAGCTGTATTTGCTCCTCTTTGCCATCGTGTTTTGTGAAACCGGGCTGGTGGTGACACCATTTCTGCCGGGCGACTCGCTCCTCTTCGCGCTCGGCGCGCTCGCCTACAAGAGTTCGGCCATCTCGCTGCCGGTGCTCATCCCGCTTCTGTGCGTCGCCGCGAACTGCGGGGATCTGGTCAACTATCTGATGGGTTATCGCCTGGGTCCCAATGTTTTCAGCCGCGAATCTTCCTGGCTCCTGAACAAGAAGCATCTGCTCGAAGCCCAGAGTTTCTACAATCGTCACGGGCGCAAGACGATCATTCTCGCCCGTTTTGTTCCGATCATTCGCACGTTCGCCCCCTTCGTCGCCGGCATCGGGCGCATGCCATTCTCGCGTTTCATTCTCTTCAGCATCAGCGGCGGAATTTTCTGGGTCGTCGGCGTCACCCTCTGCGGTTATTGCTTTGGCCGAATTCCGTGGGTGAACGCTCACTTCCAGGTGGTCGTGCTGGCGATCATCTTCATCTCGCTGATCCCGCCGATCATTCACGTGTTGCAGGGACGGCGATCTCAAGGCGACGCTGCGCCGGTGATGGTGGGCGAATCTGCGAAGCACGGGTAGCGGCCGCGACCCCCGGGGAAACGCGGCGATACGACGCGAGCTTCGGTTCTTCGCGGAACGCATCGAGTTCAAATAGGCGCGAGCGGTTGCGATTCAAGCCGCCCCCAGAGCGGTGTAAACCTTTCCATGCTGGCGCAGCCAGTTAATGTCGCCCTGTTTTGCGCGAGCCTCCACCTGTCGCAGAAGCTCGACCGTTTCAGGCTCGAAGCACGCTTCGCTCGGATCGCCGTCCGGGATCACTGCTTCGACCTCCACCGCGACAACGAATTGGTCGGTGCGAACCAACCGCGTGCGTCGAACTCGCTTACCTTGAGTGTTCATCGTTGTTGCTCGTCAAAGAAGTGTACCGTCACCAGTTTGCTGACGTCCATCGAAATCAGAAGCGACCACACGGCCTTGACGGGAGTCGCATCTGCCAGCAGTTGATGAACTTCCACTGATGGATTGGGAACGTCGTTGGGCTCCTCCGCAATCAACGTTCCGCTCTCGATCCCGTCTACGATTTGCCATTCAAGAATTCCGCGCTGCTCCAAACGCTCGGCAGCGTGTTGGCCAATCAAATACCGGCCGCCGAGGACAAGCTGCCGGATTTTGACAAATAACGCTCCCAAGCTGCGTCAATCCCGCGTCAATCACGGCCAAAGCGGCGTGCCTTCCAACCCAGTCATTTCCGGCAAATCCATCATTAAATTCGCGTTCTGAACTGCCTGCCCCGCGGCGCCTTTTCCGAGGTTGTCGATCGCACCCAGCGCGATCACCGTCCCGCTCTTCGGATCGGCGGCGTACGACACATACACGAGATTCGAGCCTGTCGCCCACTTCGTATGCGGCGGCTTCTCGACCACGCGGACGAAAGGGCGGCCTTCGTAGAACTTCCGGGCCGACGCGAAACATTGCTCAGTCGTTGCAGTTCCCTTCGCGTAACACGTCGCGAGAATGCCACGCGTCATCGGCATCAGATGCGGCGTGAAGAGAAGCGAGGCTTCGCTTTTCGCAAGGGTCGTCAGCGCATGGATCATCTCCGGCACCTGCGCATGCTTCAGCAGGCCGTACGCGGAAACGTCTTCATTCACATCCGCAAATCCGAGCGTGGCGCCGCCGCCCCGGCCCGCGCCGCTGACGCCGGACTTGGCGTCGATGATGATGCCGGTCGGGCTGACCAGGCCGTCCGCGATCAGTGGTGCTAACGCCGCCAGCGTGGCAGAGGAATAGCAGCCCGGATTGGCGACGCGCGTTGCCGCGCGGATTTTGTCGGGCCAGACATCCGCCAGCCCGTAGGTCCAGCCTTCGGTGAAGCGATGATCCCCGCCGATGTCGATGATTTTCGTCTCCGCGGGCACCTGTGCCAGAGCGGCCTTTGACTCGCCCGTCGGCAATGACGCGAAGAGGATGTCCAGCGCCGGCAAACTTGCCGGATTCCACTTTTCGATCGTGAGTTGCCCGAGCGGCCCGATGCCGGGAAACCGCTCGATGAGTTTCTGTCCCGCGCTTCCTTCGCCCGCGACATAAGCCACTTGAAAGCGCGGATGATTGGCGCAGAGCCGCAGCGCCTCCCCGCCGCCGTATCCGCTGACGCCGATGATGCCGACGCGGATCGATTTCGGATCGCCCCTGCTCGCCAGCAACTCCAGCGTCTGATCGCGCAGGGCATTGATGTCGACGTGAAGCGTGTCCAGCGCATGGACCGCGTCCGATGCCGGGTCGTGCAGCAGCCCCAGAAGCAGATCCTCCGTCCCGATCCAGTGCCGGCCCCGCTCGCGCGCCGAGTCGATGGCAAAGAGAATCGCATTCTTCGCCGCCTCGCTCTGCGGCGGTTTTAAAACCAGAGAACCGAGCGCGGGGTCGGGAGAATCCTTGGCGATCCGTTGATTCCACTCGGCCAGCGTCACTCCTGAGCTGTTGAGGAGTTTTGCCGACCCGCTGTGTCCTTCCGTCAGGATGCCGTGCAGCAGATGCACCGGCGTGACCTGGGTCTGCTGGCGCCTGGCTGCCTCCGCGGTCGCCATGGCGATAACGTGCCGACACCGATCCGTAACTCGCTCAAACATGCTTCACGCTCCGGTCGTGACGAGCCACTCGCGAAAGAGCTTGATCCAGGCGGTTTCGCTGCTGTCGTGGCGAATCGCCATGAATCGGGCGATCTCCGCCAGCGGCAGCTCGGGGAAATTCAGGCTCGTCTGCGATCGAACATACTGCCGATCCGCTTGGAGCGCCATGACCCACAGCGTCTCGTCTTCCCATCGCCACAATTCCGCAACTCCCAGGGCGGCATAGATGCGTTGCTTTTCCAGTGCGCTCGGCGTGATATCGACTTCAATCGCAAGGTCGGGCGGCGGGTCGACATTGATGTCGATTTCATCCCGGCCGCGAATACTCGCCTCGCTGGCTACGTAATAGCACTCGTCGGCTTCCAGTCCCTTGAAGAGGTCGCGCCGACGCCATGTGGCGCTTCCGAAACTGGCAATCGGAATGTCGCGCGCTTCGCTGTACGCGTAGATCAAACGACCCAGCAGTCGACCGGCTCGTTCGCGCAAACGTGATGGAGACATGATTTCGAGAGTTCCCCCGTCATATGTCAGACGGTAATGCTGCTCCTCCAGATCCCGGAGCAATAGTTCGTAAGTTTCCCATGCGATATTTTGAAGGACAACGTGGCCGATGTCATCCTCTGACCGAACAGACTCTCGTATCTCTTTTGCAACTGACGTCATATCGTTCCAGCGCGAAACTCTCAGCTCTCCCCATGATCCTTCCCTTCGTGCCTGCGTGCCTTCGTGCCTCTGTGCCTGCCCCCTCATTTCACTACCGGCAGCGACATCCCCTTTTCCTTCTCGATCTTCTCCCAGCCGCTGCCGAGATCGCCGATCGGATCAGGCGGGAGAATATCCACTTTCTTCTCCCCGAGCCGCGCTTCGCCACGTTCGACCAGCGATTGGAATTTCTTGCACTCCTCGAGGAGCCGCGAAAGAATCAATTCTTCCGGCACATTCGCGACCTTTTCCCCTTGAACGTAGATAATTCCACGACGATCGCCGGCAAAAATCGCGATGTCGGCCCCTTCGCATTCGCCCGGCCCATTCACCACGCATCCCATCACCGCAACCTTGATCGGCAGACGAATCTCTTTGGCCAGTTCCTTGCGGACGTCCTGCACCAGCGTGAAGAGATCGACCTGAATCCGCCCGCAGGTCGGACATGCGATCAGCTCCGCGCCCAGCGCGTTCGCAGACCCAGCACGTAGCACAGCTCCAGTCCGTCCTGCACTTCGTAAATGGGATCGTTGGCGTAGCTGATGCGGATGGTGTCGCCGATGCCGCTGCAGAGCAGATGCCCCAGCGGAACTACCGAGCGGATCGCCCCCGTCTCCTTCGGCCCGGCATGAGTCACGCCAAGATGCAGCGGATAATCGAACCGCTTGCTGATCTCCTTATATGCGTCGATCACCAGCAGCGGATCGATGCTCTTGGCACTGATCACGATGTCGTGAAAATCCTGCTCCTGAAAGATCTCCAGATACTCTTCGAGCTTGGCGATCATGATCGCCAGGAAATGGCCGTTCTTGTTGTTGGAGAAGACGCCGCCCAGTTCCTTCATCCGCTTCTGCTTGTCGCGGCGCTCGACGATGGACCCTTCATTGACCCCGATGCGGATCGGCACTTTCTTCGCCTTGCAGGCCTGGATGACATCAATGACCTGCGCGCGGTCGTTGATGTTCCCCGGGTTGAGGCGAATTTTGTGAACGCCCGCCTCGAGCGCCTCAAGCGCCCGCTGAAAATGAAAATGCACATCCGCGACGATCGGCACCTGCACCCGCGGCAGAATCTCGCGCAGCGCATCGGTATCCTTCCGCTCCGGCACCGCCACGCGCACCAAGTCCGCGCCCGCGGCCGCCAGTTTATGAATCTCGGCGACGCAGCTTTCGATGTCGTACGTGTAGCCAGCCGTCATCGACTGGACCGAAACCGGCGCATCCCCGCCGATCGCGACAAATCCATGTGCCGCGTCCCCAACCACTACTTTCCGTGTAGGTCGACGTTCAATCATCAGGCGATCTCCTTGCCACAATTTACCGCGAGCAGACGTTAAAAGCGACGGCAGGGGGGTACGACCAGCCGTGACGAATCGTAGGGCCGTGAAGCCTTACGGCGGCGGATCGAGGTGAACCGGGTTTGCACGGCGCGTACGGAGAGCTGCCCCACGGCTGTCTGGGGAATGCAAGTTGGCGAATCGGGCGGGTTCCATGCCGGTCATGCGTACAGCTTGCCGGTCAGGAGGTATTGAGCCGTATCTGGATTTTGGCGGCGCGGGTCGGGTCGGTGGCGTCGGCGGCAATCAGGACGTTGCGGATGCTTTCGGCGAGGCGTCGGGCCAGATTGGCCAGGGAGCCAAAGAGCTGCTTGGCCTGTCGCGTCAGCAGGCTGCCGCGTTCGACAAGTTGCAGGATCAGATGGGCGATCTGCAACAGGATGTAGAAGTTCTTGATCTGCAATGAGCCGATGCTGTAGGCATGCTCCAGGTTGAACCCGCCGTTCTTCTGGAGGTTGAATCCTTCGTTTTCGATTTTCCAGCGGCACCGTCCTCCGCGGTTGCCCAGGGTCGCAACGCTGTCGGCGTTGACCGACCAGTTGGTGAGCCAGGCAAAGAGGCGGGTTTGGCCGTCGAGCTTTTCCCGGCACTGGAAGGCGTTGACGCGGTGGCGCCGCTTCTGGTCGTCGACATGTTCCAATTGTCCGACCCAGGCGAAGGTTTGGCGGACGCCGTCGTCGGTTCTTTGGGTCTTGCGGTTCTTGGGACACATCGCCAGAAGACTCTGATATTCCTGCCAGAAAGCCGGCATCGATCCTTCCTTGAAGGTGATGAAATACTTCCAGCAGTTTTTACGGCAGATGTCCATCGCCGTGCCGTTGGCGTAGAGGGCGTCGAAACAGAGGCACAGCGACAATTGGGGATAGCTCTTCTTGAGCCGCTTGGCCAGGCGGGCAAAAGCCTTCAGTTCACAGTCCTGCTTGCTGGCCTTGGGATCGGCATTCTCGACGAACTCGCTTTCCAGGGAGATGGCGAGGCCTTCGGGGGTGACCAGCTTGGCCTCCAGCACATTGTGGAAATAGAGCGTCGTCTCGCCGTGCTTTTGCTCCAGGCACTGGGGGCAATGACGCTGGTTGAAACGCAGTTGCCCGGTGCCATCGAAGACCACCAGGAAGTGGCCCATGAGCCGGCCGTTGTCCAGGGCTTTCATGCGGATCAGGCGTTGGACCATTTTCCGCCGCAGCAGCGGCAAAGACGCCGCGGGCACCCGCCCCAGGAAATAGTTCAGGGTGTCGGAGTGGGCCATCGTCTCCTGCTCTGCGCGGGAGAGCGCATTGAGATTGGCCAGCGCCTCGGGCGTGTCCAGCTCAAAACGCAGCCTTCGGCGCGAGCCGAGCTTGAGCAGGAAGAGCATCAGGCCCATCCAGGTCAGGAACCGCCGGCCATAAGTGATGGCGTCCTGGTCGCGTTTGTCGCCCACTTCCCCGAGCCATTGGAACAGATCGGGGAAGAAATGGCTGACCGTCCTGGCCAGTGTCGCGCCCAGGTCTAAACCCTGCCGGCGCGCCGGGCTTTGTCGGTCCGGTGCAGTTGGATCAGGGCCAGCTGCAAATTGGTGATCTCCTGCAGCAGACGTTTGAGCCGCCGATGTTCCTGCACCCATGCCTCCACCTCATCCTTGAGATCCTTGGGGACGTAGACCGTACGGGTCTTGCCGCGGCGCTTGAGGGTCAACTGGCAGCCGCCGCCGCGTTGCGTGCCAAGGGATGCGGCCAGGGGCGGACATCGCGGGACAAGTTCCTTGACCCTGGCGTCCCGCATCCGCCGCAGCAGAGTGGGGTGATTGGGAAGCTTCATGGCATTCCTCCTCATGACTAAGTGTAACTACTTAGTGTATGAGGTCAAGAAAAACCCGGACGCGAAAAAGAAAAATTGAACAACGGAGAACACTCCCCGCCCTTGTGCCCCCGATTATGCTGCAAAAAGCCTTTTACTTTGGAGCTGAAAGGTGCGAGAAATTACGATTCGTCACGGCTGGGGTACGACCCCCGCGAGCGACTCGTCGTGAGCAGCCGAACACGGCGGTTCACGCTGCACCTCCTTCGCCGGTTCCCAGCCGCGCCAGTCCGAAAGAGTAATTGCCACGACGACCTGCAAACGACACAAAAAAAAGAGAGCCCTGGGAGGAGAGCAGCTTCCGATTCACTATGCTGTTACGCGTCGCCTCTCCAACCCCTTTTTGTGTTTTTGTGTTTGTTCGGAAAATGCGAAGGGGGTCAGGTCCCTTCTTTTAAGGAGCGTTTGATGACGGCACTTCGGCAACGACTGATCGAGGACATCCAGCTGCGCAACTTGTCGGCGCACTCGGTGGAACTCCTGCATTCGATTTCGAAAAGACCGAGGGTGCGAGCACCCTCGGCGTTCGCCGGCGCCGACCAGCTATTGGAGAATGAGCGGGCCTCCCGGACTGGTGCATAGCGGTTGGGTTGAACGCCGGGCGGTGCTTGCACCCCCGGTTCTTCGCATCGAGTGAGACAGCGCTTCGACCCGCGCCTTTAGTTCTACCCGGGCCGGGGCGGTATCCGCGTGGTTTGGACGTGCCTTGCCGCAGATCGCTTGCTGCGGGAAACCGTCGCATCGAGTCGAAGTTACTTTACCTGGCTGGAGTCGACGAAATGCCAGTAGACCGTGTAGCGGTCGTGATGAATTTCATAGAAGGGTCTCAGCGGAATGATGTTGGGTTGCCCGGCGCTCACTGTGGTGAAGTGCAGTGGTTCGCCCGCAACGGGCTTGATCCATGAAGCGAGATTGCTGCTGTCGCCCGAGAGAATTGGGGCGGCTGGGTCGGGTTCCTTGAAGAAGGCGCGATGGTCGGCGCTTTTGTCATCGTGTGAGATGCCGGCTCGACCGAGGTGCCGGCGAGGACGACGGGGCCATACATGATCGCGATCATCCTTGCGTTATCGATCGGATGATAAAGACGCAGCTCAAGGGGAATGTTTAGCGTGATTTCGTCCCCGCTCTGCCAGGCTCGATCGATGGAAATAAATGTTCCAGGTGGTTCGGTGACCCTCTGCTCCTGACCATTGATGCTGACGGTCGCTCCCAGCCTGGCCCAGCCAGGATATCGCAGCAGCAGCTTCAGCCGCGTGGGTCGTGCGGTGGTGAACGTAAGCGTGGACTGACCATCGGCCGGATAATTGGTGTTTTGGATCAGCGAGACACCCTTCTCCTCCCACGACAGTCGCGAGGGGATGAAGAGATTCACCCAGAGAGCGTCCGCGTGGTGGAAGTAGATTGAGTTGCCGTACCTGGCGTGATTTTCTATTCCGGTGCCCGTGCAGCACCAGAAGGCGGTGTCGAGCGTTCCATAGAGCTTGTAGTGACCCGGCTTGAGCGACAGGTAGTAGGCCATCGCGCCGCTGTCGGAATCGATCGAACTGAGAATGTGATTGTAAATGGCGCGCTCATCATAATCAGCGGTGGGGACATCCGCTTTCCAGGTGAACAGATGCTGCGTGAGCTTGAGCATGTTGTAGACGTTGCATGTCTCGGCGGTGTCATCGCGAAGCGCGTTCGCTTCTTCATCCGGCTTCAAAAACACTTCGCCCCGGCTGTTGCCGCCTGTGACGTAGGAATGATGCCGCGTGACCTGCGTCCAGAAGAATTCGGCCGCGTGGCGATAGCGCTCGTCACCGGTCACCTCGTACCGGCGGGCGAACCCGGTGACCTCGGGGATGTGCGTGTTGGCGTGCTCACCACTTAACTGATCCTTACCGTTTGCCAGCGGGTCAAGGAACCAGGCGCGATCGAACGTATTGGCCAATTCCAAATATTCGGGCTTGCCCGTGACGGCGTACAAGTTGTGGATGACTTCCGACATGCCCCCCATCTCATGACGGGGCTGAGGACCAGCGTTGCTGGTGAACAATGCAGACTCGATCTGGTCCGGCGTCAGTCTGGAAAGGCGGCCTTTGAAGTAGTCCGCCATCCTGCAGAGCACCGCGATGGCCTGCTGATTGCCACAGTAGTGGTATTGATCGAGCAAGCCCGCCATGATTTTGTGCACGGCGTAGTATGGCGCGGAAGAACCGGCAGCGGACTTGGTTTCGATGCGGTCAAACACGCTGCTTGGGAACGCAGACAGATAGCCGGTCCCCATCGCCGCCTGGCATTTTGCGAGTTCAGCCACCATGTACCTGCCCCGGTCATTGAACTTTCCGTCGCCGGTCGATGCATACATCTCCGCGCAGGCCGAGAGGTAATGGCCTGTAAAATGCCCCCGGATGCCGAAACCCGGAGCTTCCCATCCACCATAAGGCATGGACGTCGAAGGGAGTTTGGCATTGATGCGAAAGTTGTGCAGCAGGCGGTCGGGATCGAGCGAGAGCAGAAACTTCTCGTCCGCCACTTGGGCGGCTTTAAAAATCCCGTCGAGCAGCCGCACCTGTCGCAGATCAAAAGGCTCGGCCAGGGCGATGCCGGCTTTATCAATAAACGCCGGATTGTCGCCGGCTTTCGCCGTCGCATCGGGGAAAATCTCCGGCTTGCCAACTATCGCTTCCTGGCCCGACAGCGGCGAGACAACAATGAAAACGATGGACAGAAGCGACAATATGCGGTGAGGTTTCATGGCTGCAGGTTCCGAAGGTTCGGCTCCGTCGCGCCAAACCATACTCTCGATCAGGCGGCTCGTTTACAACTGCTTGCCGTCCCCGCCAAAAAAGGAAACCGGTTTGATCGGTCCTGACCCGAAAAATTAAGGGGGGGGAAATTAAGGGGATCAGGCCCTTCTTTTACAGGAGCGTTTGATGACGGCACTTCGGCAACGACTGATCGAGGACATCCAGCTGCGCAGCTTCTCGTCGCATTCCTGCATTCGGTTTCGAAAAGACCGAGGGTGCGAGCACCCTCGGCGTTTGCCGGCGCCGACCAGCTATTGGAGAAGAAGCGGGCCTCCCGGACCGGTGCATAGCGGTTGGGTTGAACGCTGGGCGGTGCTTGCACCCCCGGTTCTTCGCATCGAGTGGGACAGCGCTTCGGAGATCGATACAATCCCCATAGCGTTTCAGACACAGCTTAACGCGATGAACGCGCCAACCTCGTGGCCGGGGTCCTTCCAGCAGTGCATTTTGAGGGGCGATGAGGCCGTGAAGTCGAGGGGCTCGGCGCGGACGCCGCCGTGGCGATTGTCGAAGAACACGTTTTGCAGGAATGCCCATTCCGCATCGCGGGCCTGGTGGTATCGTGCCCGCTGCGCGGGTTCCAGCGCGGGATCGTTGGCGAGCACGTGCAGCGTGTAGACGGCTTCAATCTGCACCCACCATTGGCGTTGGTCGCAGGAGGGGCTGCTCGATGGCCAGCTTCTACCTTCAGATGTGACGGCGTAGCAGAATCCGCCGGAGGGATGGCGTGCCCATTTCAGGCAAAAATCCACCATGTCGCACACCGTGGTTGTAACGCTGGACATCCCTTTTCCCGCAACGGCCTGGTGCAGGTGGCGGGCCATCAGGAACTGATAGCCGACCCGAATCAGATCCGGAGACGTCCGCCAGTCGCGCAGGTAGCGGTACGGCAGGACCCCGCCGGGCTGCACCAGCCGTTGGGTGACGAGATCGACCAGCCAGTCGAGCCGTGCGGCGTGGCGCGGGTCGGGGCGACGCGCCTGGAAGCGAGTCAGCATCTCGATGGCGTCGCCCTGGGTATTGATCTCCTTGAAGCCGGGCGTCAGGCCGAAGATGTCCAGCCCATCTGGCGTCGGCAGCTTTGCTCCGTCGGGGTAGCGCTCATTGTCCCGCCGGAAAGAGCCCCAGTAGCCCCCGTGGGTTGGATCCCACGCAACCTGGTCGAGCCAGTCGAGGGCGCGGTTCGCCCACATCACGCCCTGGTCTGGCGGAAGGTAAGGCGCCGCCAGCAGAAACGTCTCGGCGGCATACGTCACCGCGTGCGGATGTTTCAATCCTTCCCATCGTGGGCGGCCTGCGCGGTCAACGCGGGCGTAGAAGCCGCCGTGCGCGTGGTCCCACATCGCTTCGGTGAGAAACTTGCAGCCGTGGAGGACGAAGCGGTCGTATCCCTGGCCGGGATAAGCCTCGTCGAGCAGCGCGAACGCGCGGGTTGTGCGGGCGGCGTGCTCGAGAGATTTGTCGTGCGCCCGGCGGCGTTCCACCGGTCGTCGAAGTCGACGAGAAACCCGCCGTACTCCTCGTCGAGACAGCGCGGCACCAGTGTGTCGATGACATGCTGGCGTAGCGCCTCGCGGGCCTGGTCACACAGAGCCGTTCCATTGACCGACGGCGGCCTCCCGGAAGAGAGTCTGCGCTGCCCCAGGTTCTCCCAACGGCGGCCGATCGTCCGGAAGAATCGATAGAACGGATCGGGCATTTCCTGGTCCTTTTGGTTTTTCGTCAGACTTTGTCTGGAAAACCAGTCTTGCAAACATTTGTCTGATAGCGGAAAGTCCAGCCCCTACTTCTGCTCCAGCCGGCGCAGGGCCGCGTCGGCGGCCTGTTTCACGCGGGCGATTCCCTGGAAATCCTGCTTCAATTTCCCAAGCTTCTCCACGGCGTCGGCATCTCCCTGCTTCTGCAGCGCCGCCACCCGCGCCAGTCCTGCCGTCTGCAGCCGCGCCAGGAGCGGCGTCGTGCGGAAAGAGACGTAGCCGCGCGCCAGCTTCACGCAGTTTTCCGGAACAACATGGTTCGCGTGCCAGTGTGCGGACTCCAGCGATTTGGAAACTTCGACCGAGGTCAGGGACTTCGCTTGCTCCATCACATCCGTCACGTCGGCAACGCTCTTGCCGTAGTCCTCCGCCGTGATCCCGGCCTCCGCGTCGGCTAGCTTGCCATCGATCTCCTGCCTCGCCTGCTCGAACATCCCGCACGAGCCCAGCGCGAACGTGTCCAGCTCCATCTGGTGAATATCCCTGGCATCGCCCCCATGGCCGGCGCCCTTCCAGAAATGAGCTGTGTAGAAATAATCGCCCTGCATCAGCAGATGCTCGAAGCGGTGAGCCCACTCGATGCGCGTATACGGGGCATCGGGGCCTGTTTTCTGGTTGTCGGCTTCGCCGCACCCGATCGCAATCGGAATGCGGGCGGCGGCAGGGTTCAGCGCCTCGGCCCAGGTCCCGCTGGAAGTGGCAACGCATCCCAGCACCAGTTCGGGGTGAGCCAGGACAAAGCGATGAACGAACTGCCCCCCTCCCGAATGCCCGAGCAAAAAGAACTTTGGAAACAGCTTGTATTTTTTGGAAAGCTGTTGAGCGATGCCGATCACTTGACGATCCGTCTCATCCGCAAGAATCTGGTATCCGTTGGGAAAGCTCGGCGAGGCTCCGATGCAGTCCCCCCGCTCCGCCCATTCGCTCAGATTCACGTCTTTTCCCGACCCCCTGAACCCGTGTGCGCCAACGACAAGGAAATACGTCTTGCCCGCATCAGGTGTTTGCGGCGCGTACAGAAAATAGTCGCGGCCCATCGGGCATTTGCACGCGACCGGCTCGACCGCGCTGGCAATCGCGCTGACGCCGATGACACAACAGACTCCCAACGCCGATAGACGCCACCAAGATTGCACCATAAAACTCCTCCACATCGACTCCGTTGAGGATAGCACACATTCATTCGCTTTCATTCCATTCGTGCCTTTGCGGAAACAGGCGGAGGCTCGCTATGCGCTTTCTGTTCATCGTCTGCCCCGAGAAGGGAGGCATCGTCGCACTGCCTGCCGACGGCTCGGAAATGCGGAGGGGGTCGAAATGGGAAGGGGGTCGCGGTGACCCCCTTCACGTTCCGTCTCCCGGCGTACCGGCAGAGGGAGCAAAGGCGGCCGGCCGCGACAATTAGTAACCGGGCAGAACTGCAAGTGAAGAGCTTCACCCGTCGCGATCTGTCCCGTTATGGCATCGCTTCACTCTTGGAGTTCCTTTCGGCGCCTGCTTCGACGGAACGCGCCGAAGATTGACGCTACGGTTGTCGTCTTGCCTTGACCTCATACACCACCCACCCGCCGGCATGCGTTCCGACGCCTATGGCGCCGGGGGTTGCAGGAAAAGTGTCAGTCAGGGCGGATTCGGGGCCGGACCACTCATAGAGATACTGGCCGTCCTGTGTGATGCTGATGACGGCATTGGCGCCAAATAGGCGGACGGTCGCTTCCAGTTCGTGCTGCTCCGTGTCCTTGATCATTTTTCCATGTACGGATCCGGTCTGATTGTCGGCATTCTTGCCTTTCACGTGACTGAGTCCGGTGTAATAGCCCGCGGTTGGGAATCCATCGAGTATGAAATTCACCGCCCGGCTGCCGACGGGAAGATGAAGGTTGAAGGAATCTTTTGCCTCGAGCTGCATCAGCCGGACCCGGACCTGATAACTGATTCCGGCAAAGCTGCCCGGCAGAGAAAGGGGGGTGGGTTTTTTTTCGGGGCAGAACAGTGCGCCTCCCTCGAGGCGCCAGCCATTTCCGATGCCTTCGACGGTCTCGGGAGTGAGGGTTGCCATGAGGTCTTCCCAGGCGTCGGCCGGCTGGGTCGTCGCCCGTTTGTCGCTGAGCGATTGCGGATCCCAGATTCGCGTGCGGTCCGAGAGGCAGGCAAGCCGCTGACCGCCGGGGCTGAACGTCAGGCTAAGCGGCGCGGTCAGTGAACCCCCAAACTCTTCCAGCATTCGACCTGTCTCCACATTCCATAGCCGGATGGTGCAGTCCGATGAACCGGTGGCGATAATCGGTTTGCCCGGGTGCCAGGCCATGGCCGTAATCGGGCCATCATGGACGCGGAACTCGCGCAGCACCGCCAGCGTCGCGGAATCGCGGATGCGCACTATTTTGTCGGTGCCGGCCTCGGCAAACCGCTTCGCATCGGGCGCGATCGCCAGCACATCCATTGGTGTGCGGTTTTTCACGAACTTGATGACGTTGCCGGTGGCGGCATCCCAAAGGACGATCCGTTCTTCTGAAACCGGGTCGCCACGCTCGGCAATTGCTGTCACCAGGCCGACAACCTCTTGCTCGCCGTCAACCCAGCCCGCATCTCGCCAGCGCTTCACGCCCGTGCCGTTTAACTTGATCTGCACGTCTCCAGTTTCGGAATTAATCAGGTCAATCATGGTGCTGCGCCGGTCGTGCGCCAACGCGCGACTGCCGTTGCGACTGAGGCGCATGAAGTCATAGCCACGCGTCAGCTTGCCGGTTCGGACGATTTGCGGGCTGGGACCCAGGCTGTGCAGAACCTCAAAATTCAGCGCCTCTTTAACTGAGGTGTCATTAAATAAGATGGCAACCTTTCCGTCCCCGCTCACCTCGGTTCTGTTGACGGGAGGCCCATCAGGCGTCCAAAGCGGCACCGAGCTGTTGGGCTGGAGTTGAATTAATCCAGGGCGCTCAGAGCCGCGGCTGACAAAGAGCAGGTCATCTGATCCGCAGAAGGTCGGGCGGAGTCCCCATTTGCCAGAGGCAAAATTCCAGGTTGCCGGTTTCCCGGTGAGGCTCCAGACGCGAGTTGCAGGCCCGACAATCACCAGCTCGCCGGTGAGTGGGTGAATGGCCGCGTGCCGAAGCTCACCGCTGCCGCCAAACAGGGAGCCGATTCGATCACCGGTGGCGGTGCGCCAAACGGAAATTTCCTGGCGGCCATCAAGGAGTCCGACCGCGGTCACCAATTGTTCGCCACCGGGGGCGAAGCCCAGATAATTCAGGCTGTTGGTGCCAGCCCGCAAGTCGCAAATCACCTTGCCGCCCGGGTCGAACAGCGTGACGCGACCATATCCAGCTTCGCTGGCCAGAAAGAGATTGTCTGAAAGAGCTAACGTGCTTTTCGGATCTAATCGACTGTTGAAGCTGCGGACGACGGTGCCATCGTCGATGTCGACCACGCGAAACCCATCGCCGTGCCCGTGGGTGATGACGTGCGTGCCATCGGACATGAATGTCGCGAAGACACTGTTCGGATCTTGAGCCGGCGCGTATTCCCACGCCAGTTTTGCTTCGGAGGCGTTCCAAACGCTCAGATGTTTCCGACCTCTTTCCTCTTGAATCAGGTACTTGCCGTCCGGACTGAGCTCCAGTCGTCCGGTGGAAAGAGGCGCCATCCACCGCTGCAAGATCTTCCCATCCTGCGCCTGTGAATGACGATCTGGGAATCTTTCTCCGAGTGACGGGTGATGGCGATGAACCGGCCATCGGCCGATACGGCGATGTCGCGGTCGTAGCCTCCACGCTTGACGGGAGTCTCAAACTCCAGCAGACGCTCTGCGGTATGCACGTTCACCATTGAGACATGATTGTTACTTTCAATGATAACGAAGACGCTGGGGCGTCGCGGGACGGCGGCGGCGTTTTCTATAGTGACCGTCGGGCCGCTGCTGTGGACAACGCCGATCGACGTGTCGGATTGCGACAGCAGATATCGCCAGGTGGAGTCCCGCAGATCTTCCGGCACGTCGGCCAGTGCGGCTTGCATCTCCGGGCCATTTCCATCCCGCCGCGCTGCCTCGGCGAGCGATAGCGCTGACTTCGCCAGTGACTGCCGGGCCGATTCCCGCTCCTGCACGGCAACAGCTTCGGATATTTTTGCGCTGTGCTCGGCCGCCGTGGCGCGGGTGGCCTCATCCCTGGCTTGCTTTTCGGCACCCGTCGCACGGGCCGTTTCTGCAACCGCCTGCAACTCGTTCTGCCGGGCGATGTCGGCCTGGCGGCGCGTCTCGCGCTCACTGGCGCGAAGATTGATCACAAACCAGACCGCCAGTGCGGTGATAACCAGCCATGCGGCGAAAGCAACGCCAAACTCGCGCTTGTGCCTCTGAATCAGCAGGCGCAGTTGCGTGAGCAACCCGGCGCGCTCGGCGCTGGTGGCGAATCCGCCCTGGTACGATTCGACGTCAGCCGCCAGTTCGGCGACCGCCTTGTAGCGCCTGGACTTGTCCACCGACAGCGCCCGCATGGTCACCGCTGAAAGGGCCGAGGGCACTTTCCCATGCGGACAATGAGGCAGAGGCTGGAACTTCTTTGGATCAGCCGCCTTTGCGTCCTTTTCTCTACCGCTTGTGCCCGACTTGGTCGTGACGTTGTAAACCGTCGGCGGAAGAATCTGACCGCCCTTGATCCGGCTCATGATTTCATCAGCCGTCTTCCCATCCACCGGCGCATGCAGCGTCAGCAGCGCATAGAGAATTCCGCCGAGTGAGAAAATATCCGACTGCTGGTCGATCTCCGCGAGGTGCCCGCTGGCCTGCTCGGGCGACATATAGAGCGGGGTGCCCATCACCGCGCCGTCGAGGGTCAGACCGGCGGATTTGCTCAGTTCTGAATCAGCCAATTCCCGGAATCGCTCGGCTGATCCCGCGTCCGCCTTGAGCGCCGCTTCTTCGGCGACTTGCCGGGCGTCTGCCTGGATCTTTGCCAATCCCCAATCCATCACCAGCACTTCGCCAAACTCACCCACCATGATGTTGTCGGGCTTGAGATCGCGATGGATGACGCCTCTGGCATGAGCCATCGACATGGCATCACAGATCTTGCGGAAGATCGTCAGCAGGCGATCGAGTGTGTAGTAGCTGATGAAATCCGCATCGCGATTTCGCAGCCCATTGAGGACGGCCTGGAGTGTGCGGCCCTGCACCAGCTTCATCGTGTAATAAAGCCGGTTTTCCGCGTCCCATCCCAGCTCGTGGATCGGGACAATGTTGGGATGCTCCAGCCGCGCCAGCACGGTCGCCTCGCGGATAAACCGCGATCGCGCCTCTTCCGAGGCGGCAGACGAAAGCCGCATCACCTTCATCGCCACGTCGCGTCCGAGCTTGCAGTCCTGAGCGTGAAGAACCGACCCCATCCCGCCATGGGCGATCTCCCGGCCGACGATATAGCTCCGCGAAGGCAGCAGAAGACTTGGCGCCGTGGGCGGCGAATCCACCGATGCGATGGTTTCGCCCGGATCAGGCGGCGGGGCGGTTTCAGCTATCGAGGGTTCCAAGTGTTGGGGCACTGTAACCGACCTGAACAGTGATTAGAATGTCTCACATGACGCGGGTTATTCAAGCCATTGTCATCGGTGTAGTGTTGTGCATTGTTGGCTCGCCGTTGGCCCTTGCCGCGTCGCCGGCCGCACCCGACGCAACAGAGTCAACCGCAACGCCCGACCTTGCTGCCCTGCGTTCTCCGATCCTCTTCCGCGGCGATGCGACCACCGCCTACCGCGATCCGGCAGTGATCTACCATGATGGATGGTTCTACCTGTACATTTCGCTGAACAAGATTGAGCCCGATGGCAAGGTGTTCCAGCGCACCGCCTGGACCAAAAGCCGCGATCTCGTAAATTGGACGCCGCCGAAGATTTTCACTCCGCGCGACCGGTCGCTGAACTATTCCAGTCCCGGCGATGTCGTCCGTTTTGGTGATCAGTGGGTGATCTGCCTGCAAACGTATCCCCGTCCCAACGGCGAGAGGTTCGGGAACGAATTGTCGCGCCTCTGGATCATGCGCAGCAGCGACCTGGAAAATTGGGGACCAGCCGAGCTGCTGGCCGTGAAGGGACCGCACGTCCCGGTCGAGAAGATGGGGCGCATGATCGACCCGTTTTTGCTGCAGGATAAGGACGATCCCACGAAGTGGTGGTGCTTCTTCAAACAGAACGGCATCAGCTATTCCTGGTCGAACGACCTGAAGACCTGGAACTTCGCTGGCTCCGTGCGCGCCGGCGAAAACCCGTGCGTGATCGTCGATGGTGATGAATACGTGCTCTTCTATTCCCCCAACAATGGGATCGGTATCAAGCGATCGGCCGACCTGAAGACCTGGCGAGATTGCGGCATCATCACCCTGGGACAGAAGCAATGGCCCTGGACCGCGGGCCGTCTCACCGCCGGCTTCGTCCTCGACGGCCGAAAGATCAGGGGCGTCGGAAAATATCTCATGTTCTTCCACGGCTCCGACTTCAAGGAGTCGGACCCGCGCGGGGGTTTCGACAGTTTCGCCAGCATCGGCATCGCCTGGAGCGACGACCTGAAAAAATGGGAATGGCCGTCGCAGTGAAGAATACACTGCGCATCCGGGTCGCCGGGGTCGGTGCGGTCGGACCGGCTTGGACGGCAGTCAGGGTAGGGTCCGGAGCTGCGGTCGCGGTGAACGATGGTCGTCGCTTAGGCCCGGATGTTCGTCACGAGCTTGGGATCGGCGATGATCGCGCTGATGGCGCTGTCGAACGGGCACGTGGCCCAACCGCGGGCGTCGATCGATGAAAACCACCGGTGTGCGGATGCGCGATGCTTGTGATTGGGCCAGCCGAGGGCGATCAAGACGTTGGCGTCGAGCAGGTGCACCGGCATCAGTCTTCCTCTTCCATCGCACGCCGCACGTCTTCAGATGTAATCGTTCTGGCCCCGGCTGGCACGCGAAGGATCGGTAAATCCGTCAGCGGTTGGGTATCCATGTCAAAGTCGATCACCTGCAATGTGACATTTCCCGGTCGCAGGTTCAGCGGCTCGTCCGGCACGAAAACCTTCCCGTCGAAATGGGCCCGTAGAACAGTCATGAACGAATTATAGCGTGGCCACGGCAATCGGCGTTAGGACTCAAGCAATAATCGGCTTCTGCACAATCCCCGCGACGTCCGTCAGCCGGAAGTCTCTGCCGGCGTAGCGGTATGTCAGCTTCTCGTGATCGAGACCCATGAGGGCGAGAATCGTGGCGTGCAGATCGTGAATGTGCGTCGGATTGGTGACGGCTCGATAGCCGTAGTCGTCGGTGGCGCCGTAGTTCATGCCGCCCCTCACGCCGCCGCCGGCCATCCACATGCTGTAGCCTTTGTTGTTGTGATCGCGGCCGTCGCCGTTCTGGGCGTATGGCGTGCGTCCAAATTCTCCGCCCCAAATGACCAGCGTGTCATCCAGCATGCGCCGCTGCTTCAAATCGGTCAGCAGCGCAGCGATCGGCTGATCGACGGCCAGCGCGTTGGCCGCATGCTTCTCGCGAAGCTGGTTGTGCTGATCCCAGCCGGTGTGGGCGACTTCGATGAAGCGGACGCCGGATTCGGCAAAGCGACGGGCCAGCAGACACTGGCGGCCGAAGGTGTTGGTCGGCTTGCCTTCGCCGATGCCGTACATGTCGAGCGTTGTCTGCGATTCCTTGTTGGTGTCCATCACCGTCGGCACGGTTGTCTGCATGCGGAAGCCGAGCTCGTAGGAGGCGATGACGCCTTCGATTTGAGCGTTATCGCCGGAGCGCTTGAGCATGTCGTGATTCATTGCCTGGATGAGGTCGAGCTGCTTGCGCTGCATGGAAGCGGGAACCCTGCTGGTGACGTTGGGAATGAGCGAGCCGTCGCCGGAGACGCGGGTTCCTTCGAACGCGGCCGGCAGAAACCCGCTGCCGTAGTTCTGCGCCCCGCCGACGCCCGGCGGGGGGTTGATTGTGATGAAGCCCGGCAAGTTTTGATTGACGGTGCCAAGTCCGTAGAGAACCCATGCGCCCATGGATGGGCGCACGAAACGGGCGGTGCCGGTGTGCAGTTGGATCGTCGCCTGGGGGTGGGCGGGGTTGTCGGTGTACATGCCGTTGAGAATGCACATGTCGTCGGCATGACGCGCGATGTCCGGGAACAGCTCGGAGATATACAGGCCGCTCTTGCCGGAACGGTTAAATTTCCACTGCGATCCGAGCAGCGTCCCCTTCAAACCGGGCTTGCCGGTATCGGCGGTGAGCTTCGGCTTGTAGTCAAACGTATCAACGTGCGAAGGTGCGCCTTGCATAAACAGGAAGATGACGCGCTTTGCCTTGGCAGGAAATTGCGGCGGCTTGGGCGCGACAGGATTCACGAAGGAACCGCCATCGGCTTCCGCAGCCTTGGCGCACAGCCCGGCCAATGCGAGATATCCGAACCCACAGGCGCCGCTCAGCAGCATCTGACGGCGGGAAAATGCGGGAATTTGCGGCAATTGCATGGGAAACCTCTCAATTGACATAGCGGAACTCGGCCGATGCGTACAAGGCCTGGCAGAACGCCGCCAACGCATCGTGCGAAGCGCGGGTGGAACCGGCGCGGTCGTCTCTGGCAAATGAATTGATGAACCCCAGGGCACGGGCGTGCTCCATATCGTTGGCGGGCCGGCCCAGGACCAGGCGATATGCCAGGCTCACCTCTCCGCTCACGCCCGCATGGCTTTCAGCCTCGATGCGGGCTGCCATGCGCCCGGCCTGGTCGATCACGAAAGGACTATTCATCATGAACAGCGCCTGCGGCGCAACGGTGGTCACTTCGCGGTCGCCGGTGACGAAATCCGGATCGGCGGCGTCGAACGCGTCGAGCACCTCCGGCATGGCCGCGCGGTAAATCGGGAGGTAGACGCTGCGGTACGTGCCCGCTTCTCCAAGGTCCAGGCCGCCGCGGCGCATCGATCGGAGGATTTGTCCGATGGGCATCTTCAGAATCACCGACCCGCTCATCGGGCTGGCATTGAGATCACCTGCCGAGGCAAGGATCGAGTCGCGGATCGCTTCGGCTTCCAGCCGGCGCTGGTTTTGCCTCCAGAGCATGCGATTGTCGGGATCGATCGCAAACTTCTGCTGGTCAAAAGTGCTCGACTGACGATAGGTCGAGCTGAGCATGATCTTGCGGATCATCTTTTTCATCGACCAGCCATTCTTCATAAAGTCTGACGCGAGATAATCGAGCAATTGGGGATTGTCGGGCTGCTCGCCGCTCATTCCGAAGTTATCGACCGTGCGGACGATCCCCTCGCCGAACAGATGCCGCCAGATCCGGTTCACGAGGACGCGGGAGGTCAGCGGATTGTCGTCACGCGTGATCCACTCGGCCAATTCGAGGCGTCCGCTGTGGCGCGGGTCGATCGCCGGAGCGGCAGCCATGCAGGGGATCGTGAGAAATCCGCGCTTCGCAACCGGGCCGACGTTGTCAAGATCTCCGCGGACGAGCACTGTCGTGTCCGATGGATACAACACATCTCTTACGCCCATCGCCAACGGCTCGACCGTGATCGGACGAAACAGCCCGGGATAGGCAACGCCGTTGGCGGCTGTCTGCTGTTGCTGTTGCTGTTGCTGTTGCTGTTGCTTGAGGCGTCGTGGCCGTACCGGCTCGGCATCAGCCGACGCCACCGCGACCGGATGGTAACCGTCCAGCGGAAGCAGCATGGCATTATCAAAGACGTCACCGAGCTTTTTCAGCTTGACGCGCTGCAGGCCGGTGAGCGTCTGCGTGCTGCGGAAGATCCCCGCCAGGCTGTAATATTCTTTGGTCGGGATGGGATCGAACTTATGATCGTGGCAGCGGGCGCAGCTGATCGTCGTCGCGAGCAGCGCTCTGCCCGTCACGTCGATCTGCTCGTCGACATTGTTCATCAAAAACTGCTGCGGATTTTTCTCGTTGAAATCCTTGGTGCCCAGCGCGAGGAAGCCGGTGGCGATCGTCAGCTCGTCCCGCTCGGATTGCGAGGCGGACGGAAGCTGATCGCCGGCAAGTTGTTCGGTGAGAAAACGGTTGTACGGCTTGTCGCTGTTGAACGCGGCAATCACATAGTCGCGATACCGCCAGGCATAGTAGTAGGGCAGGTTGCGCGTCAGCCCGGTCGATTCCGCGTAGCGGGCGACGTCCAACCAATGGCGGCCCCATCGCTCGCCAAAGTGCGGGGAAGCGAGCAGGCGATCCACCACCTTGGCGAAAGCGTCCGGCGTGTTGTCGCGCACAAACGCATCCACTTCCGCCGGCGAGGGAGGAACGCCGATCAAATCAAAAGTCGCCCGGCGAATCAGCGTAACCTTGTCGGCATCGGCCGACGGAAGCATATTTTTTTCTTCCAGCTTCGCGAGCACGTAGCGGTCAAGATCATCGCGTGCCCAAGCCTGGTCAGGGCCGGTCGGCACGATTCCGGTCTTAATCGGCTGCCATGACCACAGCTCATGCCGCAGCCGGTCGTACTCCGCTGTCGGATCGTGCGGCGGCGGGACATTCGTCGCGCCCTGACTCGGCGCGGCGACAACTTCCTTCGATCCTGGCGCCCCCATCTTCACCCATTGCGAGATGGCGGCGACTTGCGACTCCGACAGCCCATTTCCCTTCGGCGGCATCGCCGTGTCTTTGTCTTCCCGCTTGATGGCGCTGATCAGCGGGCTGTGATCGGGATCGCCCGCCAGGATGACCGGCCCATCCTCGCCACCCTTGAGAATTCCTGAAACGCTATCCAGCAAAAGCCCTCCGCGGACCTTCGTCGCGGATGCCGCATGGCAGCGATAACAGTTGTCCGCCAGCACCGGTCTGACATTCTTTTCAAAGAACTCGACCCCGGCCTGATTCACATCGGCTGCGCGCGTAACGCCCGGCGTCAGTGCCGACAGAAGAATGAACGAGGCAAAAAGCGAGAGTTTCATGCAGCAACCGTGAGTCAATTGGGGTGAACAGCTCCGATCATATCAACGTCGGCTCTTCGGCTTTATTGCCCGGGTTCACAAGGATATGTCCGATATGTTGCTCATCGACCGTTCCGAGCGACCAATCGATGCCCCTCGGAATGCGATGCAGAACAAGCTGTTCGTCGCAGCCGGCTGGGCCAAGCCGTCGCTTTGCGTCTTCGCGGACGCCAAGAGAGGAGAAGCGGAACTACAGCAGGATCCAAACAGTTATCTGATAACGGGTTGCGAACAACCACACGAAAGAGCCGCGAAGGCGCAAAGGCGCGAAGACAGAAGCGAAGCGGGGGGAGCAAAATATGTAGCGCAGAAGTTTGGGGGGACGCACAAGGTTAGGCTGGTTGCTGTTTCACTATATTCTGAGCCTTTTTCCCTTCGCTTCTGTCTTCGCTGCTTCGCGTCTCCGCGGCTCTTGATATTTCCTGCCAGAAAAATTGCGCGGAGATTAAACAGGTGGTGGCGCGGATCAGAAATAGGGGATGCGCCACGGCTATGCCCGATAATGCAGGAACAGAATCGCGACCCAGCTAGCGGCGGCCGTGCACGCCACTACGAACCACGGCATCCGGAATCGGCGGCGACGATAGGGGGGCATGTCCGGGTACTGGTAGGGGGGCATGTGAATTCCTCTGGGCGGCGCCCGACGAGGGGGAACAATAGCAAAATGCCCGGGTCGCTCAAATCGGTGCGATCCCTATTCCGCGGCTTTCGTGTCAGCTTCACCGACATTTTTTGACAAATCGGGCGAAATGTGACGGATGCGCGGCCGCTGCAAGCACCCACCATGAATCCTCGTCGGGTTCACCGCTCTTCCACAATTTCGGCCCGCGTGGTTTCGATGACCGCCAGCAGTTCTTTCTGTTCCGTATTCGCGACTTTCATCTTGTCGAGGGTCGCCTTGAGATCGCCGACGCTGGCGTCGAACTCGTCATTGGTGATATGCAGCCCGGCATGTGCCGACTTCATCTCCTTCCCGTCATACTTCGTCGGGCCGCCAGTGGAGAGAGCCAGAAACTGCGTCAGATGGGCCTTAAGCGCTTTGATCTGATCGGCGTTGGGATCCCATTCCATAGATCGGTCGTGATGGATGCTGAATCCGCCCTGAATCACCCCTTTTCGCTGCCAATTCACCCGGGGGTCGGCCATCGCGCGGTTCACAAAATCATCGGAAATTGCCGCAAGGCCCTGATCGCCTCCCAGACGGTCGTACAGCGATCGCTTCGTATCAGTTCGCGCCGGCTTGTCTCCCGCGCCTTCCCCTTCTCCTGTCAATTGCTCGGACTGCGCCATCCGCTGATCGGCCCGTTCATCCGCTGCACGGTTGCCGGAGGTGTAGAAGTCCTTGTTCTGCTTTTGAGTTCCGCCGCAGCCGCAGAGCAGAATGAGCGGAATCAGGATCATCAGTTTCATGGGTTGTCTCCAATCGAAATCGGGTCCGTAATCGATGGGGCCCCGAATTGCATTCCGTCCGGACGATCCGAGCCATTTTCGAAGCGGGGGAGATATGCGCGCACAAAGGCATTGCGCAGCACGTTTCCCACGGCCGACAGGATATCGGTGTCCGGCTGCGTCAGGTCACCGGTGAAGGGAATGAAGGTTCCGAATTGATCGCGCGACTGGTTGCTCAGCAATCGCGTGGCAACCCCCAGCAGCGCCTGCCAGAAAAATTGCAGTGGATTATTGTCGGTCTTCAGATCGTTGACCAGATCGAATACTTTCAGATCGCGAAAGAGCGGTTTCACGTAGCCGTTGATTTGTCCTTCGCTGGCATCTGCTTGAATCACCAGATCAAACCAGCCGCGTTTGAAATCGAATTGCCCGTAGGTGCGTGCCAGATCGTTGATCTTGGTAACGTCGAGCCCGATCAGGCGGACTGCCAGCTTAAACGTAGGGCGGTAGGAGAATGGATCGAGTGTCATGTGCAGCTCGAATTTTGCCTGATCCATCGCTTTGGCGGTTGCCTTGACGGTCGTCAGCAACGGCGTCGTCTTGTCCTCAATATTGGTCAGGTCGTCGACCGAGGCGTCCAAGTCGCTCAGGTACACATCGACTGGCTTCTCCCTTTTGTAGCTTCGAAAATGAACCGACCCGTTGCGAATCTGCACGCTGTTCAGCTTGAATGGAAACAGATCCGCCAGCGTCCGCAGCCACGGGCCACCGGCGCCGGTCTGAGATTCGGAATCGTCGGATGAGTCAACGAAGTTCAGTTCCGGCTGGTCCATCACCAGTTGGCCGACGACTTTGCGACGCAGCACGCCGTTCCATTGAATCGCGAGCTCGATCTGCTTGGCCTGGAAAAAGGGCGTCGGCACATCGCCGGTTCTCTTGATCAGACGGACGTCCGAGATTGAATATGCCCCGCGCCACAGATGCAGCGTTACATCGCCGATTCGGCCCTCATACAACAGATTTCGATCCAAGGTTCGATTGACATACCACCGCACGCACCACGGAAGCATCGGACGGACGCAGGCGATCAACAATCCCAGGACGAGCACTGTGATGGCCGCGATTCGCCACCAGGGTCGCCGCTTGCGCCGGCCGGGCTTTGATGTCGCTGCCTTACCTGGTTCCTGGGCCGAAGCAGCAGGCGGACTGGCCCGCTCCCGCTCTGGGGGAGCGAGTGAAGCACCGGTCGATCTCTCCTTGATCATTGGATCCATGAACTGATACCGCGTCAGACGCGTTGCTTCGCCACGATTCTGCAATCAACCTATTCCCTGAATTTGCCGGTCGTCAACGGATGATCTTCAGGGTTTTTTTGCTTCAAACCGCCAGTTCGGGCAATTCAGGCCACGACTTTCAAATTCTGTGAAATATTTCACATGCCTCCAGGTTTCCGCTAGAGTTTCAATAAGTTTTGAAACCACAAGGAGCTGACATGTCCACCGTTCTCGACGTTCCGCGTCCAGCAGCCACGGTTCTCCCGGCCGCTCAGCAGCAACTGCGAATCTCGCAGGACCTGTTTATCCGCCGGTGGGGAGAAATGGGGCAGACGTGGGGAATCAATCGCACGATGGGGGAGATTCACGCCTTCCTCTACATCACGGGCCAGCCGCAATGCACCGACGACGTGATGGAGCGGCTGAACATCAGCCGCGGCAACGCCAGCATGAGCCTGCGGGCGCTGTGCGACTGGGGCATCATTCACCGCCTGCACAAGCGTGGCGAGCGCCGCGAATATTTCGAGAGTCTCACTGACGTGTGGGAAATGTTTTCGATCATCGCTGCCGAGCGGAAGCGACGCGAGATGGATCCGGTCCTGGAGACGATCAAGCAGTGTCAGCGGATGCTCGATGAGTCAGCACTGGGCAAAACGGAAGCAAAGTCGGAAGCCGTGCAACTCACCCGCCAGCGGCTTGAGCATATGGAAGAGTTCATGGCCGTCACCAACAAGATCTTCCAGCAGTTCATCGCCAACGCCAAGAGCGGGCTCACCCGCGTCGCGCGGGTTCTGCTCAAGGCGCTGGCGTGAACGGTCGCGCGGATGGCGCGGGCGATTGGTGGGGCGGGTGATTGGTGATTGGAACGTGACGAAGGCCGGAACGTGAAGACGTGAAACGTGAAGTCTGAAGACGTGAAGACGTGAAACGTGAAGACGTGAAACGTGACAAAGCCTCGGTGTCAGTTCCCGATCACGTCTTCAGGTTCCCGCTTTCGTCACGTTCCAATCACCAATCACCAATCGGAATGTGACGGCGGGCGCGCGAAGACATGATCGGGAACCGAAGGCGAGGCTTTGTCACGTTTCACGTCTTCACGTTTCCGCCCTCGTCACGTTCCAATCACCAATCACCAGCGCCACCAATCACCAGCACCCCCAATCACCACGGTCCCGCCCGGCCCTCCGCTCGCTACAATCCCCCCAATGTCCAACACCCAGCTTCCCCACACGCTCGGCTGCCTGGTCTGCGGCCGCGACAATCCGCACGGCTTGCACCTGGATCTGCACGTTGATCCCGCAACCGGTGTCGTGTCCACGGAGTTCGCGCCAGCCGCACATCACATCGGCTTCGAGGGGATCGTTCACGGCGGCGTGCTCGCCACCGTCCTCGACGAAGCGATGGTGTGGGCCGCCACCTGGAGCGGGCGGCGCTTCTGCGTCTGCGCGGAGATGACCGTTCGCTATCTCCGCATCGCGGCAGTGAATCAGCCGCTCTATATCGAAGCGCGACTGACGTCCGATCGAAAGGTGATGCAATGCGAGGGCGTGATCCGCGATGCCAGCGGCCAGACCACCACACTTGCCACGGGAAAGTACATCCGTGTTTCGCCCGAGCGTCACCGCGAGTTTGTCGCTACTCTCGTTGACGACAATGCAACGCGTGCGGCAAGCGAGATGTTGCGTCCGGGGTTATAAACACACAGCCGCGTATCCAAAGGTTAGCCGCGACACGAAGCGCAGCGCGTATTCGAGACCCAGAGTCGTTATTGAGGATAAGCCGAAATGCCCGACGACAAACTTGAATCCATCCTGAAGTCGATCGACGACCGCCGCGACCAGACCCTGGGGGGCCTGATCGAATTCCTGAAAATCCCCAGCGTCAGCACCAAACCCGATCACGCCCCGCAGATGCAGCGCTGCGCCAACTGGCTCGTGGAGCGTCTTCGTTCCGCAAAGCTGAAAGCCGAAGTCCGCCCCACGGGTGGACACCCAATCGTCCTGGCAAAAAACGAGCATCGCGCCGGCCGCCCGACAGTCCTCTTCTACGGCCATTACGATGTCCAGCCTCCCGAGCCGTTGGACAAGTGGACGTCGCCCCCTTTCGAGCCGGCCGTTCGCAATGGCGCGGTCTATGCCCGCGGCGCGGTTGACGACAAAGGGCAGGTCTGGGCGAACGTGGAAGCCATCTCCGTCTGGCAGGAGTCCGGCGGCCTTCCCGTCAATCTCACGATGCTCATCGAAGGCGAAGAGGAAATCGGCAGCGAAAACCTCGAACGATTCGTCGCCGCCAATCGCGCCGAGCTTGCCGCCGACATCGTGCTTGTCTGCGATACCGGCCAATTCGCCCGCGGCGTCCCCGCCATCACCTACGGCCTGCGCGGGCTGGTCTATACCGAAGTCTTCCTCACCGGCCCCGATCACGATCTCCACAGCGGAATGTACGGCGGAGCCGTCCCGAATCCCGCCAACGTGCTCTGCGAACTGCTCGCCACCCTTCACAACCCCGACGGCACCGTCAACATCCCCGGCTTCTATGAGCACGTCCGCCCGCTGGCCGAGGAAGAGCGCACCGCCTGGCAAAAACTGCCCTTCGATGAAAAGGAAATGCTCAAGCACCTCGCCCTGACCAGCGCCTCCGGCGAAGCCGGGTACTCCACGCTCGAACGCCGCTGGGCACGTCCCACTTGCGACATCAACGGCCTGACCAGCGGCTACCAGGGCCACGGAGCCAAGACCATCATCCCCTCCGTCGCGTCCGCCAAAGTCTCCATGCGGCTCGTCCCAGATCAGGACCCGATGGAGATCGTCACCGCCTATGAGAAGGCTCTGAGAGATCGCTGCCCCAAAAACGTAACAATCGAATTCGCCCGGCACGGATTAGCCGGGCCCGTCCTGGTTCCCCGCGAGGGCAAAGCCATGCAGCTCGCCGCCGAGTCCGTGGAAATCGGCTTCGGCAAAGCTCCCACCTTGATCCGCGAGGGCGGCAGCATCCCCGTCGTCGCGCTGTTCAAAAAAGAACTGAACATCGACACCCTGCTCGTCGGCTTCGGTCTGCCGGATGATCGCGTCCATTCGCCGAACGAAAAGTTCGATTTGGATGCCCTGCATTGCGGAACCAGAACCGCCGCCGCGCTGTATCAGAAGCTTGCTGGGCTTTAGTGGGTGTCCCGCCGGACCATTGCAGCGTGAAGTTATTCAGCAGGCTCACTCGCCAGCCCCACGTTATCCGCGGCCTTCTCGTTCAAGGGCCGATACGCACGTTCGGCGGGGATTTGGAGGTTTGCTTGATCCTCCTCCACTCGGCTGCGTTGTTCGGTGACGACTGAAGTCAGGTCGATCACCTCAAGCAGTTCCCGCTTTCCAAACTGTGCAAGGGTTTCGCCGCGTAGACCAAGTTGAATCGCCCGTCGCAGCTGTGGTGTGCCGCTCGGATCATGATCCGGGTCCCACTGCAAGCGTACGTTCGACCGAGCAAGTGCCTTTTGCCACTCCCCGTGACTTTCAAAGCGCGTTGAGTCGTAGCTGGAAGCCACCGCGTCTGTGAGCAGCGTATCGAAGAATCGCCGCGAAATTCTAAGGGCCAGTATCGCTTCTTGCTTTGGCTTCGTCGCCCAGCCCGCGCGATACATCATCCAAAGGAAGTTTGGCTTGATCCAGCTCATTCGGGAATAGCTGAATCCCTCCCCCCGAACGCGCCGTGAGCGACGGCATACTGCGCGATCTCGGGCCGAAATGCCTGATAGATGACGATCGATTCGGCATCAAACTGCGCGAGGATGTGACGGCCCTCGGCTGGCCAGCGGCGAAATTGGTCGCGATAGCGTTCGAACTGCAGCGGCACGTCTAATGAAAATACCAATCGCGACGTGGGCCCGTCCAGAGTCGAAGACCCGCCGTGGTGGGATCGGCTGGTTATCTGCCGAATCCATCGTGGGACGCCTTCCACAGCCACCGAGCCGAAACACTGATACAAAAGAGCCCCAAGAGAAACGTGGGTATTCCCGCTCCCGCGTCGTCTGAACGCCAGAACCGGCTTGCTCCGTGCGTTATTTGGGCAAGACAGATACTCCCGCAGGCCCGATCGTAGATGATTTCAACACGGGCTGAAGGTGAGATCCACTCTGATCGGCTTTAAACCAAGTGCTACTGCGACTGCTGCCGAACTGTCAATGAAAGTCCTGAACTCCGGCAGACCATCGGTCGAATGACACCAGCGATTTCCTGACTTCAACGCTTTCATTTGATCAGAAGGCGCATGATGAAAGGTCAGCGAAAGCTGGTACGGCTCGTCCTCGTCCGGCAAGATAAATTGACGAGTAAGATTGAGCTGAAAGGTCGGCGGTCCGGAGAAGCTGTACACGCCCCATTGGAATAGAAGCATGTCGCCATCTTCGTCCACATGGACGCCGTCAGCGCGTTGATCGGCGTAAAAGGCCAGCATCGCGTCGATGCCTTGGCGCGCGGTAAGGCGGTCGAGTGGAACGTTGAATCGACGGCGCAGTTCGGTATCCGATTTGGCGGGGGTCACGGGGAACGCTCCTGCGGGGAACGGATGACGCCCTGTAGCCGGCGACGCGAGGCGCGAAGCGGGCCAAGGTCTAGAAGAGTGTACAGCCGCGACGCGGGCCGTCCACAGTCTGGTTATGCCCGATCTCAATAGCCGATCAGTAATAGGCCATAGGGAATCTTTACCCGGGAGTGCCCATAAACGGCCGATACCACGGCTAGCGTATTCTCGAAATCGTTGCTGATTGTCTGCTTCCCTGAGTTGTTAAATTTGTAAGCGATCGGCACAGCAAGCGCCAGCACATCAACATCCACCATCACCATTGCTTGGATCAAGTCGCGGTACACAGCGTTACCCATCCAAGCCCTTCCGGCCTCAATTTCTAAGCCACACCGCCACTCCGATTGGTAAGCGTCAATCTGATATCGCAGCGTTGGGTCACCTTGTAAGCCGAAATAAACCGGACGCTGAAGCTTGTCCGCGTCGAGTTTGCTTGCCTCGACGGCGAACCCGAGATCGACGAGATCAGGGCGAAGCTTCGCGAGCACTTCATTGCTCGTAAGCCCCTTCTTCAAAGCGACGGTATCGATTGAAGCTCGATTTTTCGCGAACACTTCTGCAATGCGGGACGCAAAGACCGGCGGGGGCGAGGTGCTAGGGAAGAACTGGTATTTAGGGTAGGGGTCAATCAAGCGATCTCGTGGCGGCAATAACGTACCAACATTCACTGGCCGGGGCCGACGACCAGCGTTCGAATCGTAAGCACCATCGAGGCCCCGGTCCAGTGCAGTGTTGGGTTAGCCGACACTACGGGAACAGCCGGTAGAACTTGAAGGCTTTGGGCCATTCCTCGCGCGGCTTGAACGCGATCGCGACCTCCTGCGCGGACATCGCGGACTCGGTAAGGACGACGTGGTCCTCGAAAGCCTTCGCCTTCTCGAACTCCTCATCGGTGACTTTGAAGACGACTTTGTAGAACGGACCCGAAAGCCAAGTCGCCACCTTGGGCGCGTCGCGAAACTTCAGGTAACACGCGAGCGACGCATGCGCCGCACCAAGCACGGCAAATCCGATCGGCACCGACTCGCGAATGAGAATGTACAATTTCACGATCGGCGTCCCTGTGTCGGCTAACGAAGAGGACTTTATCCAGCGTGCGTTGAATCGATCCGGCTTGCTCACGGTTTTTCCGCACGCTGGATAAAGTCCTCTTCGTTATGCAACGTCTCCGGTATAACCGGACACGGCGTCTTATCGTGTGCAGCAGTGCCGGTTGCGCATAGCTTTGCCCCTGGTCAATCCAGGTAGATTGAACCGTAACGCTGCCGGCGGCGGTGTTCACTGGCAAGTCCGTCCGTGATCGACCAAGCAGCGGCCGCAGGATTAGTAGCGACGTCATGCTAAAGTTCATGGATGCCCCAGAACCCTCCATCGGACGGCGATCCGCAGATCCTGAATTATCAATCGGAACCCGCGCCTGCGATGCCGCGTTGGTGGCTGGCAACCTGCGTTGGGGGTCTGCTGGTCCTGTACAACGCGTCAGACGTGCGTGAAGGGTTGGCAGCCACCATCTCCCGGACCGTTGGGATGAGGTACGGTTTGCCAGAAAACATCGCCGCACTGATTTGCAGTCTCGGCGGACTGCTCGGCTTCGTGTTTTCCTGCGTGGGGGGATTCCAGGTTCTCCGATGGAAGAACAAACGAGACGATTTCCTCTGGCGCACCAGAATCAGAAAGAAATGAGTTGCGCGGACGCCGAGGATTCCTGCAGATCACAGAACAATCAAGCCGCCATCGGCTTCAATCCCAGCTTCTTCCGCAATTCCGCCTGCACCGCGACCGCGGGCCTCGATCCGTCCACCGACACTATCAATTCCTTGCGGCTGAACAATTCCAGGATCGGCTTGGTCTTGTTGTGATAATCGGCGAGCCGAGTGGCAACGGCTTCGGGATGATCGTCGGAGCGGGCGGTGAGGGCGCCGCCGCACACGTCGCAAATGGCCGGATTTGCCGGGCGGTGAAAGATCAGATTGTAGTCGAGCCCGCAGCGCGAGCAGAGGCGACGGTTCAGCACGCGGTCTCTTACGACCTGGTCGTCGAGATCGATTTGAATCACCGCGTCGATGTCGTAGCTTTCCAGGAAGAACTCCGCCTGCCTGCGGTTGCGGGGGAAGCCGTCGAGGATGAAGCCGAAGTTCCAGTCGTGCTGATCGAGCCGGCCGCGGACGATTTCCTCCACAATGTCGTCTGAGACGAGTTCGCCCGCTGCGGTGCTCCGGGCGATCTTCGCGGCCAGTTTCGTATGACTTTGAATATGCCAGCGAAAGATGTCGCCGACGGACATATGCACGAGATTGAAGTCTTTGCTGAGCATCTTCGCCTGCGTTCCCTTGCCGCAGCCTTGGATGCCCATGATCACATATTTATACATAATTAAATCAATAGTGGTGAGGCACAAACGTCTGATCTTCCAGCGGGGGACGCACGTAATCCGGCGGCATTTGCGGACGGGGCGGCAATTCCGGCGGCGCTTCAGGGGTCAGATCCTGATACGGAATCATGCTCAGCAGATGCCGAATGCAGTTGAGGCGGGCCGCCTTCTTGTTGTCGGCGCGCACCACGCGCCAAGGGGCCTGCTTCGTGTCGGTGTGCTTGAACATTGCATCCTTGGCGTGTGAATATTCGACCCACTTCGACCGCGATTCGATGTCCATCGGGCTCAGTTTCCAGCTTCGGGTGACGTCGTTGAGCCGGCCCTGAAAACGTTCCTCCTGCACTGCGTCGCTGACGGAGAACCAGTATTTGATCAGGATGATGCCTGAACGAATGAGCATATTCTCAAACTCAGGACAGCTTCGCAGGAATTCGTCGTAGTCCGCCGGGGTGCAGAATCCCATGACGTGCTCGACGCCGGCGCGGTTGTACCAACTGCGGTCGAACAGCACCATTTCGCCGCCGGCAGGAAGATGCGGTACATAGCGCTGGAAGTACCAGCTTGTCTTGTCGCGCTCGCTGGGGCTTCCCAAGGCCACCACCCGGCAGATGCGGGGGTTCAGGCTCTCGGTGATTCGCTTGATGACGCCTCCCTTGCCGGCTGCATCCCGCCCCTCGAAAATCACGACGACCTTCAATCCCTTGGCCTTGATCCATTGCTGAAGCTTGACCAGCTCGATCTGCAAACGGGCCAGCTCCTTCAGATAGATCTTGTTTCTGATGTCGTGCCGTTCGGCCCGCAGATCCCCGTGGTGAATCGCAATTGGTTCGCCATGCCCGTTGCCATTGCCGTTCGCCGAGCCGTTTTTATCCTTCTTCTTTTCCTTTTCCTTGGTTTTCATAGCGCAGTCCTTACCGGGAAGTCTGATAGACCGAGATGAGCGGCGGTTGGAATGGGAGATCCCGCGATGGGGATCCAGCGAGCCATCAGGTTGGTTTCGAACGGCTCGCCGCGGAGTGTAGGCGGTCTCATCAGAATCGCAAGAAAATTCTGCGCAATCAACAGGCAGCTGCACCGGCCGCCAATCCCGAAAAGCTTGCAGATCGAAGGGGAGAATTGCAATTTGCAAGGGGAGGGCAGGAACGGCAGGAAGGCCCTGAGGGAAGACGGGGAAAGGCACGGAAGGGGAAAGGCACGAAGGCACGGAGGCACGGAGGCACGAAGGGAAGGAAGGGGGATTTTGTAGGGAGTACTCATCGACCGTCTCTTACTTCCTTACCCTTCGTGCCTTCGTGCCTTCGTGCCTGCGTGCCTTGTATTCGTCTGCCTGGGTGTAACTTTTATTTGTGGCGATTGCAGATTTTGCGATCGTAGGGCGGGATTCATCCCGCCGTTTTCTCAGCCGGCCAACAAATCGGCGGGATGAATCCCGCCCTACTCGGAGCCGATCGCCACTTTCGAGCGCCACACCCCGTCTGCCTCGCATTTGTCGCATTTGTCTTCCCCTTTGCCTCGCGCGGGTTTACCCTTCATGACGCATGACCGACGTCGCCTACCAACAGTGCATCAACAAGCTATGCGGCACGACTTACTCCGTTTCTGAAGCGAAAGTCGCCTGCACGAAGTGCGGCAGCCTGCTGGACATCAAATATGACTGGTCGCGGCTGCCGGTGCCGAAGGATTTGAGCTTTTTCGAGCACCGCTGGAGCACCAAGGGGACGGGCACTGACGGCCGTGACGACTTCTCGGGCGTCTGGCGATTCCGCGAATTACTCCCGTTTTATCGCACGCCGGACGACATCGTCACCATCGGCGAGGGCCGCACCGTCCTCCAGACCGCCGACCTCCTGGCGCGCCAACTCCACATGAAGGCCGGCTCGCTGCTGCTTCAATATGAAGGGCTCAATCCCAGCGGCAGTTTCAAAGACAACGGGATGACCGCCGCCTTCACCCACGCCCGCATGGTCGGCGCGAAGCGCGTCGCGTGCGCTTCGACCGGCAACACGTCCGCCAGCCTGGCGATGTTTGCCTCCCTCGCGGAGATGCGCGGGGTCGTCTTCATCGGCAGCGGGAAAATCTCCTTCGGCAAACTTTCGCAAGCCCTCGATTACGGTGCGCTAACCCTGCAGATTCAAGGAGACTTCGACGCCTGCCTGCGGCGCGTCCGGCAGATCGCCGTCGATGTGCCGCAAATGGGCATCTACCTGATGAACAGCGTCAATCCGTTCCGGCTCGAAGGACAGAAAAGCATCATGTACCGCGTGCTGGAAGCGCGCGGCTGGGAAAGCCCCGACTGGGTCATCGTTCCCGGCGGAAACCTGGGAAACTGCGCCGCGTTCGGCAAGGCGTTTGCCGAACTGAAGGAACTTGGCCTGATCAAGAAGATTCCCCGCCTGGCGGTGATCAACGCCTCGGGCGCCAACACGCTCTACCGCTTGTTCGAGCAGCAGAAAGTACGCTGGGAGGACGATGCATACGACACTGAGACCGTGCAGAAATATTACGCCGCGATGGACGAAAGCAATTACGAAGCGCACACCATCGCCAGCGCCATCGAAATCGGGCGGCCGGTGAATCTGCCCAAGGCGCTGCGGGCGCTGGCGGTGATGAATGGCGTGGTCCGGGAAGTAAGCGACGAGGAAATTCTCGAAGCGCGTGCGATGGTTGCGCGGTGGGGTTTCGGATGCGAGCCGGCCAGTGCGGCAAGCGTCGCGGGTCTGATGAAGCTGCTTGCCGAACAGGTGGTTTCGCCTGCGGAGACGGTGGTCTGCATCCTGACCGGCCACGAATTAAAAGATCCCAACGCCACCGTGAAGTATCACACCGGAGTCGATATGAAGAGCGTGCAGGATCTGGCGCCGCGCGTCGAGCCGCACGGCCGACTGTCGAATCGCCCGGTGCCGGTGGAGGACAATCTCGAGGCCATCGTGCGCGCGATGGGCGGCAATCCTGGCATGCTAGGCGGGCGGCAGATTCAGGGGACCAAGTCGAGCGTTCCGATCGCGGAGTATTGATTATGACGAGCATCGCCATCACCGGCGCCGCGGGGCGCATGGGCAGTCGACTGATTGCGCTCTCGAAACAGGACGGCAACTTTCAGATTGCCGGTGCGATCGAGAAGCCGGATCACCCCGACCTGGCGAAGGACATCGGCGAAGTCGCCGGCGTGGGAGCGATCGGCGTGCCGATCACATTCGATCTTCGCCCCACGCCCGACGTGCTCATCGACTTCACTTCCCCCTCGTCGATGCGCCACTGGCTGAAAACCTGCTGCGACCGGGAAATCGCGATGGTCATCGGGACCACCGGCCTGCAGGAGGCGGATCATGCCGCCATCGATCGCGCCGCAGAGCGCATCGCGATTCTCCAGGCTCCCAACATGAGCCTCGGGGTCAACGTGCTGTTCCGCATCGCGGCGCAGGTCGCCAGCATGCTCGGCGAGGAGTACGACATCGAAATCACCGAGGCGCATCATCGCTTCAAGAAAGACGCCCCTTCCGGAACTGCGATGGGAATTGCGGACGCGATTCTCAAAGCCACCGGCAAAAAGCGGGATGCGCTGATATTTGATCGTCACGGGGACGACGTTCCGCGCAAGCCCGGGCAGATCGGGATGCATTCGCTGCGTGTCGGGGATGAAGTGGGGCGGCACACCGCGTACTTCGCGGCGTTGGGTGAGCGACTGGAACTCACGCACGTCGCGACCAACCGCGACACGTTCGTGCATGGCGCGCTCCGCGCCGCCAAATGGATCGCCGGGCGCAAGCCGGGCCGCTATGCGATGACGGATGTGTTGGGAATCGCGTGAGCTTGCCTGTCGCGTCGTCACCTGGAAGAGCCACGGCGTCCCCGTACCGATCGGGCGGAGGACTGCTGGCTCACCCGGTGCGCAGTTCCCGTTGACTTCCAAAATGTCGTGCAACAGCTGGTAGACCTGCTCAATCGGCCAGCGGGTTTATCCATCGCAGATCGTCGAACCGGGCGAAATCGCCATCGGCCGAACAGAGCGCGAGTCCGTGTTCCATTGCCAGTGCAGCCAGATGCGCGTCACCGATGAGGTTGGGCGTCATGGCCGTGCTTCCGAGGAGCTTGCCCAGGACCCTCGCGTGCGCCTCCGTCGGAGCGGGCGTCCAAACCGGACCGCACGCCAGCCATTCCTGTACCTGTTTCCAAGCTTCGTCTATGGCGAGCGGGCGGGTAAATACTCGAGGGTTAATTGCGATCCGCAAAAATGCGGTCAGACATGGCCACGGTATACCCACAGGTGTGGGACCGTTCAATTGGCCGTCAAGCCAGAATCTGGTCCGTTCGTGCTCGGCAAACGACGAAATGCGCGCGTATAGAAGCAGGTTCGCATCGACCAGAATCATCGACGCATTGGTCCTTCCAGCTCCGTTAACACATGCTCGATGTCAGCAATCGAGCCTATCAAACATTTCCCGGCATCACTCGATGGTGTTCGGTACGGCACAGCCGGCACCTTCGGCTCCAAGGCTTGTTGAAGCCCCGCTCGAAGCAAGTCGTTAACCAACTGCTTGAAATTCCCAGCTGATTTCACCCTCGCCTGTTCCAGCATCACAGCTACGTCGTCGTCCAGTGTGAGGGTGGTGCGCATGTAGGGGAATGTATATTCAGTGGTGCGTTGATGTCAATTTCGAAACATCAACGCAACAATGAGCCGTCATCTATATTGTGGCGCATAACCCCTTTGGCCTGGGCCACTACGTCGTGAGTGGTGGTCCAGTTCGTTGCGCGACTGGCTTTCTTGGATGCATCGCCCCGAAAATCGCCCACAACGCCAATCCTCCGGTACAGATCAGAATGCCCTGCACCATTCCCAGGCTTGCCGTGTGATTGAGATAGTCGCGCGGCTCATCGCGCACCAGCTCCAGCAAATATCTGCAAATCCCCTCCAGACCCATCATCAGCGCGAAGACGCGCCCCGGAACGTGGGGGAGCGTGAAATAGGCGTAGAGCAGCGCCGCGAGCAGCAATGCCGTAAAGGTGCTGTAGAGCTGCGCCGGATGAAGCGGATTTGATTTCAGCTCGGGCTGCGGCCCAACCTGCTCGACCGGCAGCGGATACCGCTCGCCCCAGATGTTGGGCGGCCCGAGGACCTCATCCGGCACGTTGGTCTTGAGCTGGTTCTTTGAGTATTCGTCCATGAACGCATAGCTGTGATACGGAAACTCCACCGCCCACGGCAGATTGCACTGAGCGCCAAAGCAGCAGCCGTTGAGGAAGCAGCCGATGCGGCCGAATCCCAGGCCGATCATGATGCACGGTGCGAGGATGTCCATTCCCAGGCGGATGGGCACGCGTTTCCACAGGCCGTAGCCGATGCAGCTGACCGTCGCCATCAAAAACCCGCCGTAATAGGTGAGCCCTCCCTCGGTGATGTTGACCGCTTCGCGGAAGTTTGCCCACGCTGAGCGAGTCGGGTCGGTGTACTGATGCCAGTTTTCGATGACGTGGGAAAGCCGCGCGCCCACGACGCCCGAGAGCAGGGCGATCAGCGCCGCGTTGGCAAAGATTTCCGGGTCCAGGTTGCTGCGCCGTGCCAGAAACTTCGCCAGCGCCATGGCCAGCATGAAGCCGAGCACGAGCATGACGCCGAAGCTGTGGACGGGGAAGTTGGTGAAGGGGATTTTGAAGAGGTCGGGGTACATGGGGGGTCAGAAGGGACGAAGGGACGAAGGGACGAAGGCACGAAGTGAGGGAGTGGAAACGTGAAGACGTGAAACGTGAAAACGTGAAGCGTGAACAAATCTCTTAAACGTCGTCATTTGTGAATCCCTCATGGCTTGGTGAATTGTAGGGATGGAGAGGGAGACAGGAAAGGCATGTTGGTGCCGCGCCATGTCGTTTAGTTCCTTCCCTTCGTGCCTTCGTGCCTTGGTGCCTTCGTGCCTTCTCCCAACACCACATTGTCGATCAGCCGGGTGTTATTCACGCGAGCGGCCAGCGCGAGCACTGTCGGCTCCAGCACGACGTCAACCGTCTTCAGGGTCCGCGCATCGACGGCGGCGATGTAGTCGATGTGCAGGTGCGGCTCGAGCAGAATCCTTTGCATCGTCGTCAACAGACGGTTCGTCTGATTGATGCCCCGGTCGAACTCGGCCTGGGCGGCGAAGAGCGCTTTGCTGATCGCCAGGCCGCGCCGGCGATCATCAGCCGTCAGATATTGATTGCGGCTGCTGATGGCCATGCCGTCGGGATCGCGGAGCGTTGGCGCGGAAACAATCTCGATCGGCCAATCGAGAGATTCGACCATCGCGGTAATTACGCGAAGCTGCTGAAAATCTTTCTGCCCGAAGACCGCAAAGTCAGGCCGGGTGATGTTGAAGAGCTTTGCCACTACCTGGCAGACACCGCGGAAATGTCCGGGGCGATGTTTTCCTTCCAGAACGCTGGTGAGTTGCGGCAGATCGACGACAATGTCCGCCAATCCCGGCCGATACATTTCCTCCGCGTCTGGCAGAAAGACAAAATCCACTTTTGCCGCTTCGCACTTCGCGAGGTCCTGCTCGATCGGCCGAGGATACCGGTTGTAATCCTCCCGCGGCCCAAATTGTGTCGGATTGACAAAGATGCTGACCGCGACTGCCGCGTCGTGCTCGTGCGCCAAGTCGATCAGCGAGACGTGCCCCGCGTGCAGCGCCCCCATCGTCGGGACCAGGGCGAGTTTCCCCAGTTTCCATCGTTCCGCCCGGCACTCCGCGATTGTTTTGACAACCGTCACGCCCGCGAGATTAGGCCGGTCCACGGAAAATGCAAACTCGCCATGAATGCGCAGGCGCGGAAGTGGGGAGCCTGCTGTAGCGGGTTAGCCGCGACGCGCAGCGGAGCGCGTCCGGACGCGCTCCGCTGCGCGTCGCGGCTAACCTTTGCAAATGCACGGGGACGCCAGCTTCTTTCGGAACGGCATCCCGTTTAGTCCCGCATTAGCGAACCCTCTCCAGCAGTTCCAACACCGTCTTCCCCAGCACTGGGTGCCGCGCGTCGGGCGCCAGGCGTGCCAGGGGCTCCAGCACGAATCGCCGTTCGGCCATCAAGGGATGCGGCACTTTCAGCTCCGAGGAAGAGATGATCTGATCCCCGTACAGCAGCAGATCGAGGTCGATCTTCCGCGGCCCCCATTTCTCGTTGCGCACGCGTCCGAGTTGCCGCTCGATTTCCAGCAACCGGTCCAGCAATTGTCTCGGCGAGAGTGTTGTCCGCACCTCCGCAGCGCCATTGAGAAAATCCGGAGAATCCGCTGGCCCCCCGACGGCGGGAAACTGCAAAAGCGGCGACAGCGTCACCAGTTCCACGTCCGGCGTCTGCCGAAGCAGTTCAGCGGCCGAACGAATCTGCGCCTCGCGGTCCCCTAGATTTGATCCCAGCGCGATGTAAGCGATGCAGTTCGAACGTCTCACGTGATTTTCCAAAGGCGATTCCGATTCTCAAATCTAGTTTATCGCCCATTTCCGAACCCTTCCCCCTCGCCCGCTACTCCGGGAGAGGGCTGGGGTGAGGGTGATTTGGAGCGTCGAAAGCCGCTGGTTTTCGAACTCACCCTCACCCCGACCCTCTCCCGAAGTGCCGGGAGAGGGGGTTGTGAAACGGGCTCTCAGGGATGTTCATTTCGGCAACGGCGTCGCCGGCAGCGTCGAGAACGGCTCCTCCCCGCGAATTCGCCGCGCAATATCAGCCATGATGCGCGGGTCACACGGCGCTCCCTCGTGGGCGAAATTAAACCACGGCGTATAGACCCACCACGCCCGCTCTCCTGGCGGCGCGGCGTTCTTCGCCCCGACGATCAGATCACCCAGCCGAACGTAGGGAAAGATCGGATAATCGCGCGGCGCGTTGTCGATCTCCCGCAAGCGAGCGGATTCATGACGCAGTTCTCCCTGCAGATTAAAGAGAACAGGAAATGCCTGGGCGCTGGCCGATCCGCGGTGGGGCGTGCTGATGGTGAAAAGCCGCGATATGCGCAGGGCGCCCGGCCGTCATTTTCCGGAATGGCGGAATATCGTGCGACAAGGCCGCCGAGCGAGAAGCCGACCACGTCCGCTTCCGGACGCCGACCGTTCTCGTCGGGCGGCAAAAAGGGTGCAATCTTCTCCAGCAGCTCGCGGCGGTATCCCCAGAAGCTCAGGTGCCCGGCGATGCAGACGGTCACGATCCGCCGGTCGTGCGATATGGCGCGGAGTTCCGCTTCCATCCAGTCGGTTGAAATCGGGTCGAGGAATCCGCCGATCAGGATCAGCGGTCGAGGCAGCGGCCGCGGGTCCGCCGCCATTTGTTTCAGCGCGGTCCGACCCTGATTGATCGAAATGGGAAAGGAGGGGTTGGTAGGAGCAGCGCAGCCGGTCATTAGGAGTAAGGAGCTAGCAGCGAGGAGCCAGAATATCAGGGTCGGGAATTGGAAATTGCAAATTAAAAGGCGGGGAATCGCGCTATCGCCGACACGGGTGTGCCCGAAAATCCGGGAGCTTGTTTCTTGCCTCCTCCCCTCGTACCCGGGGGGAGGAACGAGGTGGGGGGCGGGAAGCAAAGAACCGGTTCGGTAGCCAACCTGCGCGATCGGAGCAAGCCCCCACCCCAGCCCTCCCCCGGAGTACCAGGGGAGGGGGAAAGGCTTGCAATCTCCAGATTGCGATGCGTTGCTCACGATTCGCATGAATCCGATCTAAAACTCAAATCGGCTGCTCCCCAATCGCTTGTCGATCTCTCCAATCACTCGGCGTTCCTCTGCCTCATCCTTCGCGATAAACGTGACGCTGAATCGCACATAGGCCCCGGCATCGTCCCAGGGGACGGTGCTGATCAGCTTTTCGGTGATCATCCACTGGCTGAAGTGCTCCGCCTTCTCAAACGCGACGCGCTGGCCGATCTTTCCGGCCGCGGCTTTGGGAATGCGCACGTACAAAAAGAATGATCCTCTGGGCTTCCGCGCGCCAAATCCGTGTTTGTTGAGCACGTCAACAAGCTGTGTCATTCGTCGGGAATACTTGCCGGCAATCTCCTGCGTGATCTCCGGATGATCCAAAGCAAACGCGCACGCTTCCTGGATCGCCAGAAACTGCCCTGAATCGCTGTTGTCCTTCACATCGGCATACGCTTTGACGATCAGCGGATTGCCGGCGACGAAGCCCAGCCGCCAGCCGGTCATGTTGAAGCCTTTGCTCATCGAGTGAAGCTCAACTCCGACGTCCAAAGCGCCTGGCGTCGCGAGAAACGAAAGCGGCTGGCCATCGAACACGAGCGCCGCGTAAGCCGCGTCGTGAATGACGATCAGATTGTGCTTCTTCGCAAACGCCACCACCTCCGCGAAAAACGCGGGTGTTGCCGAAGCGCCGGTCGGATTGTTCGGATAATTGATGACCAGCGTCTTGGCCCGCGCCAGCTTGTCAGCTGGGATCGCTCCCAGGTCCGGCAAAAACTTGTTCTTCTCCAGCAACGGCAGATTGAAGACTTCGCCGCCGAAGTATTTGGCGTGTGTCCCGAACACCGGGTACCCCGGCGTGGTCATGAGCGCCACATCCCCCGGATTGATGAAGCAGGCCGGCAGAATCGTCAATGCGCCTTTGGAGCCGATGGAGTGAACGATTTGCGTGTCGGGGTTGATTCCGCGCACGGCGCAGACTTTCTCCAGCCACCGCGCCGCCGTCTGCTTGTATGGGTCGGCTCCGTTGTCCGCGTAACCCCGATTCTCCGGCTTGCGCGCTGCCTGCGCGAGCGCCTCCACGCACGACTCAAACGCCATCGCATCCGGCTCACCGACGCCCATGTCAATCAGCTCGGCCCCGGGATTGGCCGCAAGCGCGGCTTTCTTGGCGCGTTTGATCTTCTCGAACTTGTAGATCTCGGTCCCTTTGCCGTAAGTTTTTCCGCCGATGCGGTCGGCAAAGAGATTCTGAATGTAGCTGTCGTCGCTCATGGAAAGTGAGTGCTCCTTATGGAAACGGGCGATTCTAAGTCGGGAGAGGAAATCCGGAAAGAGCCGGGACTCGACAAGCCGCCAAGGGCGGGGGCGAATCCTCGGGCGCTACATTGTGGTGCAGGCTCGCCGTGCCGCTCCGGCTCGAAGAGTGCCCCAGGATCGAAGACAGCCTGCAACTGCAACGATGCGAGCGCAGTTTGTTCGTTCTCCGGCCGGAAACTCGCGTGTGCCTCGATCGTTAGTTCGCTCCCGCTGCGTCGTCAACAGTATGATAGACGCAATGAAAGACGAATCCGAACCCGAGCCGCTCGATTACGACACATCGCCGCCGAAAGCCGACCCGTGGAGAATCGTGTGGTATGTCGTCGCCGGCACGATCGTCAGCGCGCTCATTGCGTCGGCCGCGGCCTTATTTCTGATGCCCGTCGGCGGAGGCGGGCATTAGGGGCTCCTTGCAGGTCCACCGTGATTCCGCGCCCGCGTCAGTTTCGCTACATCGCCGACGGCGCTTGCGTGCTCTCACTTCTTCTTTACGCCGTCAACCGTTTCTTTTTCAAGCCACATCACGTCGGCGGTTGGTTCACGCACGGCTACCTGAACGACATTCTTTGCCTGCCGTTGTTTGTTCCGATCATCCTCTATGTGCAGCACCTCATCGGATTGCGAAAACATCGCGGTTTCCCGCGCATGGGAGATATTCCAAAACCTGGTGGTCTTTACGCTCGTCTTCCAAATCGTGGTTCCCCGCTTCCCGAACGTCTTCATCGCTGCGGGCGACCCGTGGGACATCGTCGCATACGGGATCGGCGGGGTCCTCGCCGGGTGCTATTGGTGGTGCTGCGGAGCGACTCGCAGTGCACGTGAACAGACCGCTGTTTGACACTCCTCGCGCGTCGCGGCCACGCGGCCGCTTCAGAACCTCAAAAGTGTTGCTCCCGACACGGGCGCAGCCGTCCGAAGTAGCCGCGCAGCGGAGAGCGTGTCTGTCACGCGACTCCGTACGTGCCGTTTGATACACTCACGACCGCTACCGAACTCGCTCTGTCGGTTTGACCAATTGGGAAGCGCTCCTCATGAACGATGCCATTCGGCCACCGCAACCCATTCAGTGGTACTTGAGCTATCCCGGCGGCGAAGCGAGCGGGCCGTTTTCCAAGAGCCAGATTGCTGAATTCGTAGCCACCGGCACGATCACCGCCGATGCCATGATTTGGCGCGACGGGACCGACTGGCAGCCCATTCGCACGCTGTTTCCAGCAGCCATTGCTGCTTCGCCGGCGGCGAACGCTCACGCCAGCGGAATGCAGGTTCAGCCGCAGTACGCCCAGGCGCGCAGCGGTGGGCGGAACCCGAACAAAACCGTCGCAGGCATCTTCGGCCTGCTGCTGGGCGGACTTGGCATACACAAGTTCATCCTCGGATACACCGGCACCGGCGTACTCATGCTGCTCGTGACGCTCACCGGCGTCGGCGCCATCGTGATGAGCGTCATCGGCTTCATCGAAGGCATCATCTACCTGTCGATGAGCGAAGACGATTTCTATCGGGCGCACGTGAACCACGGACGGTCGTGGTTCTGATTGCGGTAGACCCATAAGTTCGCTGCTGCGTTTTGCAATTCATCGCCGGCGTCGCTCCGCGAAGGGCAAGCCACGGCGGCGAGGTGCGGCGAGATCGATGCAAGCCGTTTCCCCGGGCTCAAAGCTTACTCACATTTTGAGATGTTTGAGATTTGATTTGCAATCTGCAATATCTGCAATCTGCAGCAATATTTGCGAGCCTCGATTTGCGACTCCGTTCCGTCCCGCTCCGCGGCTCTTCCGCATTTTCCCTTCGTGCCTTCTTCCGACTATCATCCTCTCCCTTTGACTGGCGGAAGAGCGGATCATGAGCGACTCAGGCGATCAGGAACAAATTCGACGGGAGAAACTAGCCAAGCTGCGCGAGCTGGGCGTCGATCCGTACGGGACGCGGACCGAAGGACTGCAGCCGTTGGCGCAAATCAAGGGATCGTTTGAGCCGGCGATGGGGCACGACGCCGGACCCGTGGTGAAAGCGGCGGGGCGGGTCATGCTCAAGCGCGACATGGGGAAGCTTAGCTTTCTCACCCTCCGCGACGAGACCGGCGACCTGCAGATCGCGATCGACAAACGACGAGTGGACGAAAAAGCGTGGGGCGTGCGCGATTTGATCGATCTTGGCGATCTGATCGTCGTTGAAGGGCCGTTGGGCTCGACAAACAAAGGCGAGATCACGATCTGGGCGACATCGGTGACGATGGCGTCGAAGGCGTTGCTTCCGCCTCCCGCGAAGTGGGAGGGGCTGTCGGATGTGGAACTGCGGTATCGGCAAAGGTATGTCGATCTCTGGGCCAATCCGGAGGTAATGCGCGTGCTCAAGCTGCGGGTGCAGATCGTCGACGCGATCCGGCAATATATGAAGGAGCAGGGGTATCTCGAGGTCGAAACGCCGATGATGCAGCCGCTGGCGGGCGGCGCCGCGGCTCGGCCGTTTGTCACGCATCACAATGCGCTCGACATCCCGCTCTACATGCGGATCGCGCCGGAACTCTATCTCAAGCGCCTCCTCGTCGGCGGCTTCAGCAAGGTATTTGAGCTGAACCGCAACTTCCGCAACGAAGGAATCAGCCCGCGGCACAATCCCGAGTTCACCATGCTCGAAGCGTATGAGGCGTTCGGATCATGGGAAACCATGGCCGACCTGGTCGAGGGGATGATCTGCTCCGTGGCTGAGAAGCTGGTCGGCGGGCTGCAGATCGCCCATCGCGAAGGGAAAGCCATCAATCTCCAGCGCCCCTGGCGGCGTGTCCGCCTGGCGGAGCTTGTCGAAGAGAAGACGGGGTGGAAATTTCAGAAGAAGACGATCGAACTCGGCGACCTCCGGGAGTCGGACATCGGTGGCAAGCAGCTTGCCCTGCGCGGGAAGTCGCCAGCAGAGCAGCTTGTGGAGGTGTATGAGAAACTCGTCGAGCCGACGTTGATCGACCCGTGCTTCGTCACGCATTTTCCGTCGGTGATCATTCCGCTTGCCAGGAAAAACGCCGCCGATCCCTTCTTCGCGGACGTCTACGAACTTGCGATCAACGGCTCGGAGATCTCCCCTGGCTACAGTGAGTTGAACGATCCGGACGTTCAAGCGGCAAACTTCGCGCATCAGGTTGGCGACGATGCCGAGAAGCAAAAGACCGACGAAGACTTCCTGACCGCCCTACGATATGGAATGCCCCCCGCAGGCGGCATGGGAATGGGAATCGACCGGCTGGTGATGATGCTGACGGGCGCGGAGAGCATACGGGATGTGCTTCTGTTTCCTTTGATGCGGCCGATGGAATCGCCGACCCGTTTGACGTCAGGGTGATTGGTGATTGGAACGTGACAAGGCGCTGGTGATTGGAACGTGGAACCTGACAAGACGGGGATGCCGTGACATTTGATGACTGGGAGAAGCAGGTTCCGGAGGAGATTCGAGGTGACTCTGTTTGGAAGATGGAGGCGTACCGACTTGGACTGTTTGCGTCTGATCTGGCTTGGAATGACGGCGCGAAGCTAATGCGCGACGCCCGCGCCAAGTCCACCGCCGACCAATTATGTCGCGCAGCAGGCAACATTAGTTCAAACGTCGCGGAAGGCTACTCACGCGGGAGTGGACGCGACCGCGCGAGGTTTTATGAGTACGCACTCGGCTCCGCGCGAAACTCGGGACTGGTATTTCAAGGCACGAGCCGTGCTGGGCTCCAAAGTAACCGCCCATAGGATCGGAATCATGACGCAATTGGCAAAGTTGTTGATCCGTATGGCTGCCAACGAGCGACGGAAGAATATTCAACTGAACGACGCACCGAACGCAGACGCTTTGCCATGTTCCACTCACCAATCAGCGGACCCGCGGAGGCAACAGCTGCCAAATGAACGCTCGGCCGAAGCATCCGCAGACGGCAAGTTCTGAGTCACGTTCCAATCACCAATCACCTGCTCCATGTACAAACTCCTCCTCATCCTCAAATACCTCCTCAAGCGCCGAATCGCCTGGGTTTCCCTCGCGGCGGTGATGCTTTGCACCACCATGGTGCTGGTGGTCATCAGCGTCATGGGCGGGTGGCTCAACATGTTCAAGCAGTCGTTCCACGGACTCACCGGCGACATCATCGTGCGCAGCTCTTCGCTGACGGGATTCCCGTATTATCAGGAGATGATGGACAAGATCCTGCAGGTGCCGGGCGTGGCGGCGGCGGTCCCCAGCATCGAGACGTTTGGTCTGCTGAATGTCGGGCCATACCCGACGGCGGCGGTGAAGGTGATCGGCATTCCCATCGAGCAGATCGGAAATGTGAACCGGTTTCCGGATTCGCTGTTTCGGCAGCACACCAACCTCGAAGAGATGCTGGCCGACCCGAAGCTCTCGCCCGAGCTGCGGGCGCAGCTCCAGGAACAACTGAAGCAGCCCGCGTCGTTCGATCTGCTGGATCGGTGCGGCGTGCCGCTTAAAAATATGCCGGGCGATGTTCGGCTCGCGAAGGAGGGTTCAGAGTTCAGGGTTCAAGGTTCAGTGGGAAAGGCAAATCTCCCCGAAAGCCTGGCGTCGCGATTCTGGTTTGATCCGCAGGCGGGGAAGCTGATGTTCAAGGGGATCATGGGGCCGGAGGATCGGCTGCTGCTGCGGGGATTGTCGCAGGATGCGCAGTTCAAGCAGGCAGTCGACCAGCTCTTCGCGATTTCCAACAGCGGGGAGGTGATCGATTACCAGTCGCTGGTGCCGCGCACGCGGCAGGATGTCACGAAATGGCCGGGGATGATCGTCGGCATCGGCGTGATCGGGATTCAGCGCGACAAGACGGGGACGTGGGGGTCGCCGCTTGGGCCGCGGCTGCCGTTGCCGGACGATCCGGGGATTTATGGCCGACCGCTGAAGCTGACGGTGCTGGGATTTCATCCCGGGGAGTCGAGCCCGGATATCAACAACCGGTCCGAGCGAAATTACTGGCTCGTGGACGACAGCCGAACGCAAATCTGGCAATACGACAACAACTACGTTTACGTGTCGTTCGCTCAGCTCCAGTCGGATTTGGGGATGAATGCGCAGGACGCGACATTGGACACGGGGGAGAAGATCAAAATTCCCGCGCGAACGACGGAAATTCATGTCCGCATGAAGCCCGGATTCACCGACGACGCGTCGCTGGCCGTCGCGCGCGACGAGATTGAGAAGCAAGTCGACGCGGTGGAACTGTCGCACGAGGGGACAAACATCACCGGAACCGGCCATCCGTACGTCGAGACGTGGCTGGAGAGCCAGGCGGTTTGGATCAATGCGATCGAGAACGAGAAGATGCTGACGGTGATGCTGTTTGGCGTCATCAGCATCGTGGCGATCTTCCTGATCTTCTGCATCTTCTACATGATCGTGCTGGAGAAGACGCGGGATATCGGCATCATCAAGAGCGTCGGCGCCAGCTCGGCGGGCGTCGCCGGCATTTTCCTGTGGTACGGCTTGACCATCGGGCTCATCGGCAGCGGATTGGGCCTGCTGGTCAGCTATCTCATCGTGCATTACATCAACGAAATGCACGCATGGCTGGGCCGGCAGTTTCACGTGCAGATCTGGAATCCGGAGGTGTATCTGTTCGACAAGATTCCCAACCAGATGAGCGCGACCGACATTAAATGGATTGTGCCGATCGCGATCCTGGCCAGCGTGCTGGGCGCGTTGATTCCGGCGATCGCGGCAGGGCGAAAAAATCCCGTGGAATCGCTGCGGTGGGAGTAAAATTTGCGACCGTGGGTCCATTCGGAGCCTGTTTAGCCGCGCCGCGCAGCGAAGCGCGCCGAGCGACGTTTTATGGACCTTTGGCAGCGATCCGTCAGGACGCGCTTTGCTGCGCGGTGCGGCTAAACAGGTGGCGGCGCCTGCGCAAGTTCTGAAACTGGCTCTAAGCTAAACCTGCGGCGGGATGAATCCCGCCCTACGGATTGCGGATTTGAATTTATGTCGCAAGTGGTCTCTCAAACAGCGGTGCAATCCTCCCGGTCGGAGCGGCCGACGATTCTGCGCACAAGGGATTGAAAAAAACTTACGAAACCGGCCGCGACGTGCTGCAGATTCTCAAACTTGTCGACCTGACGCTGCGGGAAGGGGAGTTCGTCGCGATCGAAGGAAAATCCGGCTCCGGCAAGAGCACTCTGCTGCACATCATGGGCGGTCTTGATGTGCCCGATGCAGGAACGCTGGAATTCGAGGGAGCACGATATGCCGCCAACCCCAAAGGGTGGCTGTATCCCACGCCGTTTCGAGGGCTTTTGGCTATTCCGCTTCGAGTTCGCATGTGGATCGAGGCTATTGTTGCAGTATCCATCATGAGCGCAATGGCACTGATCCCGCTCGTCCCGATTGTGCGAATCTCGCTGCCGGTGATCACCCTGATTTGGGTGGCAGTGGCGCTGTTCAAGAAATCGGAGCGAATGCTGCTGCTGATTGCTGCCGCGTGGGTCTTTGCAGGGGCGGAGTGGTGCCTGGAAGCGGCGAATGTGACGTGGTGGCTCCGGACAGCAATCGAAGTGGCGCCGCCTGTTGTATTTGCAATCTACCTGGCGATTGCCGGCTATATTGCGGAACGACCCGTCTGCGAACTGCGAACCAACTCGTTTGGGTTCGTCTTTCAGTTTTATCATCTGCTGCCGGAGTTGAATGTACTTGAGAACGCGCTGATGCCCGCGATGGTCGAGCGCTCCTGGCTGCGGTATCTTCGGGACAAGCCGGCGCTGAAGGCGCGGGCGACCGAGGTCCTGACGGAAGTAGGGCTTGCCGAGCGCCTGAAGCACAAGCCTAGCGAACTCTCCGGCGGCGAGCGCCAGCGGGTTGCGATCGCGAGGGCGCTGATGAACAACCCGCGCGTTCTCTTCGCGGATGAGCCGACCGGCAATCTCGATGTTGAAACCGGCGGGCAGATCATGGCGGTGCTCGAACGCCTGCATCGCGAGCAGCGGCAGACGATTGTCATGGTCACTCACGACCGCAGCGTCGCCAGCAAGGCGGATCGCGTGCTGGTGCTTCGCAACGGCCGGCTCGAGCGCCCGGGCGATGGGCCGGAACCCGATAAAGCCGGGACGCTCGATTACCAATAAGGAACCGGCGCAGCTTCCGTTCGTTCGTTCGCACCGCGCTTCGGGCGCGGCTATGGAGATGAAATGTCGTTGAAGATTTGGATGGATGGGAAGCTGGTCGATCAGGCCGATGCGAAGATCAGCGTCTACGACCACGGCGTGCTGTATGGCGACGGCGTTTTTGAAGGCGTGCGCGTCTATAACGGGAAGGTCTTTGAGGCCGATGCCCATCTCGATCGCCTGTATCAGTCCGCCCGGGCGATCCGCCTGCGGGTTCCAATCACGCTGCCGCAAATGCGTTCGGCGATGGAAGAGACCGTTCGCGTCAATGGGCTGAGGAACTGCTACATCCGCGCGATCGTCACCCGTGGCGTCGGGTGTCTGGGATTGAACCCCAATAAATGTGAAAATCCCGGCGTCATCATCATTGCCGACCAGATCGCGTTGTATGACCCGGCAGTCTACGAAAAAGGGATGGCGGTGGTGACGGCTTCAGTGATACGCAACCATCCCAATGCCGTTTCTCCGCGCATCAAAAGTCTGAATTACCTCAACAACATCCTTGCCAAAATCGAGGCGTGCGATGCCGGGGTTGAGGAGGCAATCATGCTCAACCATGAGGGGAACATTGCCGAGTGTTCGGGAGATAATATCTTCATCATCCGCCATGGCCAGGTGCAGACGCCGACTACGTCTGACGGGATCCTGGAAGGGGTGACCCGCGGACTTATCCTCCTTTTGTGTCAGCGGTTACAGATTCCAGCCGTCGAGAAAACCCTGCAGCGGCATGACCTCTATATAGCCGACGAATGCTTCTTGACGGGAACCGCGGCGGAGATCGCGCCGGTGACAACAATCGACGGCCGCGAAATCGGTGATGGTAAACCGGGGGCGCTGACGCGGAGGCTGATGGGTGCGTTCAGAGAGTATATCGCCGAAGGCAGCTAAGGAAGGCACCCGAGGAAGGCACGGAGGCACGAAGGCACGGAGGCACGAAGGGTTAGGACTAAGAGGGACAAAGGGGAAGAACTCCTGTCGGCGGCCGCAGGGTTCGTTTCGACATTCGGTCATTCGCCATTCGGATTTCATTATTTCATTCTGGTTTCGGGTTTCGTCCCCGCGCGCCGGGATGTCCCACATTCGGGCTTTTCCCCCACCCCTCATTTTTCACTGGAATTGACACTCCCTACCCCTCCCATTAGAGTTTCGCCCCTAAGTCAGGTTCTTACGGAGGTTCCATGCAGGAATACGAGAAGCTCAAGCAACTGGTTGCCGAGGCGGAAGAAGATGTGAACAAAGCGCACGGAGGCAACAAGGCCGCCGGGACGCGCGTTCGGAAGAAAATGCAGGAGATCAAGTCTGCCGCCCAGGATGTTCGCAAGAAGATCCTCGAAGGGCGCGAAGAAGGTGAACCGGGCGCGGCCGCATCGACGCCCGACGATGCTGATTAATATCCGCTTCGCGTAGACTCGCCTTCGTTTCCAGGTTGTCTGCTTATCATGCCGCCGCAACTGCTCTACGACATCTCCGTCATCGACCTGAGCCGTGTTGTGTTCGATCAGGAGGAGATTCGCCGCTGCAATCTGCAGCGCGGGGACATGGAGCAACTCGACGGGATTGTCTATACCGCGCCAGAACTGGGACGGATCATCGGCTACAAGGATGCGCGGGCCGACGAGTTTTGGGTCGCGGGCCACATCCCCGGCAACCCGCTGCTTCCTGGCGTGCTCATGATCGAAGCGGGGGCTCAGCTCGCCTCGTTTTACGTTCGCAAATACGAGAAATGGCAGGGATTCATCGGCTTCGGGGGAGCCGACGCGATTCGATTCCGCCAGGCTGTCCGCCCGGGGCAGCGGCTCTATCTGGTGGGGCAGAAGCAATGGGTGCGTCACCGCAGATTTTGCTCCAAAATTCAGGGGGTCGTCGACGGCAGCCTGGTCTTTGAGTCGACTATCATTGGGACGGAGATGTAGGGGGAAGGGGAGGAAGGCACGAAGGCACGTAGGCACGAAGGGTGAGGAAGTAAGGGATGTGAGGGGGCACGGAGGCATTGCGGGGAAGAGGGTGGACGTCAGCCAATGGAGTGTGCTGTCGGCAATGTCGTTTTCACTGTTACAACCACTGTTGGAAATTCCGCTGGCGATCCTGGATGTGGAAACCACCGGGGCGTCGGCTGATCTGGGGCACCGGGTCATCGAGCTGGGCATCGTCCGGATCGAAGGCGGCCAGGTTGTCGGGGAATATCAGCAACTGATCTATCCCGCCCGGCCCATCAGCGCCGGCATCACTGCGCTGACGGGAATCACCAGCGAAATGGTCATCGGCCAGCCGCAATTTTGCGACCAGTTGGTTCCCGCCCTTGCTTTCCTTCGCGGCGCGATCGTCGTCGGACACAACATTCGCTTTGATCTGTCATTTCTGCATCGAGAATTTCGCCGGTCGGGGTTTGATATTCAAGAAACTCTGGGAGCCGTGCCCGTTCTTGATACGGTTCGTATCGCCCGGCGTCGCTTCGGGCGCGGCGGCAATGGATTGCAGCGGTTGGCGCCGCGGCTGGGAGTGATTCCATCGGGCGCGCATCGTGCCCTGGCCGATGCGCAAACCACCGCCAATGTTCTAGGCCGGTTGCTGGAGCCGATCGGCGGCTGGCACGCAATGCTCTGCGACGTCATTCAGGCGCAGGGCGGCCCAATGGGGCTTTTACCGCTCAAGCCGCGCCAGAGGATGCTGCCGCTCGAGCTTGAGGAGGCGCTGGAACAAAAGTGCGCGGTCATGATGGACTATATCGATGCGCGTGACTTTCGGACGCAGCGCGCGATCGAGCCGTTGCACGTGCGCCGCGTGGCCGGGGAATTGATCCTCGTCGCCCACTGCCAATTGCGAAACGAACGGCGGACATTCAAGCTTGATCGCATCGTCGGATTTTCGCGCATCGACGCCATCACGGCGAACCCTGCGCAACCCCTGCTGTTTCCCTTATAATTCCGGCCGATGGCCCGCACGTTTCAACACCTTGGTTCGCGTTCGATCCTGACCGCCGCGCAGCTTGCCGAGCCGCGATCCATTCTCGAAGCCTTCGCGAATCCCCGGCCTGGCCGAGATTACGAAGTCCAATTTGTTTTTCCCGAGTTCACCAGCCTTTGCCCGGTGACCGGTCAGCCCGATTTTGCGAAGATCACCGTTCGCTACGTCCCCGATGCGTTGTGCGTGGAGATGAAGAGTCTGAAGCTCTATTTCTTCGCGTATCGAAACCAGGGGATGTTTTACGAAGCGGCGGTGAACACGATCCTGGATGATCTGGTGGCGCTGCTGTCCCCGAGGGAGATGACCGTCATCGGCGACTTTGCCGTTCGCGGCGGCACTGCGGGAACGGTCACGGCGCACCACGAGGCCGGGGTTAAATCGACAAACGGCGCAGCGACAACCGCCAAGCGACGGAAGCCGCGCGGTCCATCTGCTCGCTAATCGAAGAGGCCGTTTGAGAACGTCGAGGCTTTTATGAATTCACCGATCTCAGGACAGGGACCGATTGACCCGCAGTCCGGGTTTCTTCCTCCGCCACCAGGAATGTTTGCGCCGGCGCCGGACATGCGTCCGCCGCCGCCGTTTTTCGGTCCTCCTCCGCCGCCACGTCGCGGCGGTTGGCGTATTTTCTTCACAATCTTGCTGCTGACCGGATTGGGCCTGTCGCTGCTGCTGAACTTTGCCCTGTTGGCAATGCGCGGGTCACGGCTTGGCGGGCAGGAGCAGACGATTCAGGCGGGCGATCCCAGTACGGAGATTGCCGTCGTTCCGCTGGAAGGTGAAATCAATGAAACGGTCGCCGCCAGGTTTGACCGGGTCATGACGCGCGTCGAGAGCGACGGCAACGTCAAGGCGCTCGTCGTCCGCATCAACACGCCGGGCGGCGAGGTGACCGCTTCCGATGAGATTTACCAGCGCATCGAGCTGTACAAATCGCGAAAGAGTCTTCCCGTCGTCGTTTCGATGGGCGCGATGGCGACCAGCGGCGGATATTACGCTTCCTGTGCCGCGGATTATCTCATCGCGGAGCACACGACGCTGACGGGGAACATCGGCGTGCTCATGCCGCGGTTCAATCTCAGCAAGCTGGCGGAAACATATGGGATTCAGGAAGACACCATCGTCTCCAGCGGCGCCACGTACAAAAACGCCGGCTCCATGTTCGCGCCCGACAACCCGCGCGACGACGCCTATCTTCAGGGGATCATCGATTCGGCGTTCGCCCGCTTCAAGCAGGTTGTCAGCAAGGGGCGGGGCAGCAATTTGAAGCTGGCGATCGCTCAGATAGCCGACGGGCGCGTCTACACCTCCGAGCGGGCTCTTGCCGAGGGTCTGATCGACAGCACGGGATATTTGGAGGATGCCTGGAAGTACGCCGCCGCCACCGCCCATGTGGCCAAGCCGCAGGTCGTCCGCTTCGAGGAGAAGATGTCACTGTTCCAACTCTTCGGGGATGACGCCAAAGCGATGCACCTCACGCCCTCCGCTTCGTCCGGAGTTTCCGTGAACGGAGTGACAATCGATCAGGCAACGCTCGATCGCTTCCTGCGGCCGCGATTGTTGTATCTGTGGGAAGGCGCGCGCTAACGCCGCGATTCAAGGAGTCAGGATGCAGACTCGAGTGATGGTCTGGAACGAATACCGCCACGAGAAGAAAAACCCGCGGGTGGCTGAGATCTACCCTCGGGGAATGCACGAGGTGATTGCCGATCATCTGCGGCGCGCCGCCGACCTTTCGGTGTCCACTGCCACAATCGACGAGCCGGAACATGGATGCTCGCAGGCGCAGATCGATCAGACCGACGTGCTGATCTGGTGGGCTCATATGGCGCACGATGAAGTTTCGCATGAAGTGGTCGATCGCCTGCATCGGCGCGTGCTCGCGGGGATGGGCCTGGTCGTTCTGCACAGCGGCCATTATTCGCGTTTGTTTCGCAAGCTCATGGGAACGACGTGCGATCTCAAATGGCGCGAAGCGAATGATCGCGAGATTCTGTGGGTCACGCGGCCCGGTCATCCGATCGTCAAAGGAATCGACGACCACTTCACGCTCGCAGCCGAGGAAATGTACGGAGAGTTCTTCGACATCCCCGAGCCAACGGAAACGGTCCTCATCAGCAGTTTTTCCGGAGGCGAAGTTTTCCGCAGCGGCTGCACCTGGACGCGCGGCGCCGGCAGAATCTTTTACTTCCGGCCGGGCCATGAGACGTATCCGACCTACCACGACCCGAATGTAATGAGAATCATCGAAAACGGCGTGCGGTGGACAGCGCCGATTTCGGCAGGCCCGCCTGTTGCGTTTGGGAAGCGGCCCTCAGGCTGGCTCGACACGCCGCGCTGAATGGCTCAAGGATTGATTGAATCGGCTGCGGCGCTCTGCGCCGCGAGAACCGCCTTCAGAGCGCTCGCGAAGCTCCAGATCACGCTCACCGCCCATACGAACACGACGAGTCTGAACAGGTCGGCGCACAACACCATGGCCGGCGCATGGCCGATATAAACAGCCGTGCCGTGCGGCGCGAATCGGGTGGGGGGCATTCGCCAGATGTGAAAGTACAGAAGCACCGACGGGATGAGACTTCCCACAATCGTCGCCAACGGTCCAAGCCATTTGAGCGTCGAAAACCTGCGCGCCAGCGACAGGTCCGGTATCCGTTGAGCCAGGCCGGCGAGATAGTTGTAGAGCAGCACTTCGACCACAATCAGCAGCAGCAGTTCTCCGGTGGCCCACGCGCGGTAGACATCGCGCAGGAAGTATGGAACAAGGACCAGGCGGTAGATGATGCTGGCGATGAACCCAACGACGTAGAGCCGGCGAATCCACAGGGCGGCGCGGAGCGATCGGTGGTCCACGGAAAGAGGTTCTCGCCTGGCCAGCAGCCAGATTCCGACGCACTCGATCGCGTAGAGCGTGAGGTGCGTTCCATTCGATAGAAGGCCGCGGAAGACGCCATACGGAAGGTGGATCCACGAAGGAACCTCGACGAGGGCATCGCGCAGGATTTCCACCGCATAGCAAGCGGCCAGGATCAATGCGCCGTCGCGCACGTCGCGCACCCACTCCCGGCTTCTGCCGGCAAGGTATCGCGTCCGCAGCGACCGCGGGATCGGTGTATTGCATTCGGGACAGCGTCCGGTGCGGCTCAGACCGCGCAGGTTGTAGCCGCACCGCACGCAGAACCAGTCGGATGCCAGCACATCGGAATCGAGGGGCGCCGGCTCCATCATCTTGGGGCGGCAGCGGCCAGAGGATGATCCTTTGGCGCCGATTCCGCGCCGGCCGCGTTGGATTCGACCTGCTTGACGTCCTTGCAGCCGGGGATGACGCACGCGACCGCGTCGTGCCTCAGGCACCACGCCAGTGCCCACTGGGCCATGTTGGTCCTCTGCGGAACTTCGGTTTCCAGGATGCGCTGCGATTCGCGAAGCCGCTCTTCGTGCCGCTTTGGATCGGCCGTGGAACGCCAGTCAGACTTGTCGAACTGCATGCCTGGTTTGTATTTCCCGGTGAGATATCCGCTCGCCAGCGGCACCCGCGCCAGAACGCCAAGTTGTTGCTGCTGACATGACGGCAGAACCGCCGCCTCGGGCTTGCGCTCCAGACGGTTGTAGACGACCTGCACGGCTTGCGCCGCCACCGAAGTCGCTCGTTCGACCTGAAAAATATTGTCCGGCGGGCTTACCGAAATTCCCAGATGCCGAACCTTGCCCGCCTTCACCTGCTCGGCCAGCATCTCCCATAAGCCGGGCGTTTGAAATTCATCGTTCTTTCCGGAGTGAAACTGATACAGATCGATGTAATCGGTCTGCAGCGCCTTGAGCGATGCCTCAAGTTGCCGGCGAATATCGTCCGGGTCGTATCCCTGCGTGCGGTCCTGGAAGCCGTGAAAGTGATGACCGAACTTGGTTGCCACAATCCATTGATCGCGATCTCGCTTCACCGCGCTTCCGACAAATCGTTCCGAAAGATGATCGCCGTAGCACTCGGCGGTATCGACGAGATTGATTCCAAGGTCCCGGCAGCGATCGAACATGGCATCGACCTCCGGCTGCGTGAAGTCTTTCCCCCATTCGCCTCCGTATTGCCACGTTCCGATGCCGACAACGGAAACGGTTAAGCCGGTCTTTCCAAGGGTGCGGTAAAGCATTGCTCCATCTTAGTGCGCGCGGCGCGGGTTTGGATAGGAGCGCGAGGCTCTGTGACGAAATACAAGCTCTTCTGCAACCCGAATGACGAAACCAGAATCCCCGAATCAAAACGAATCAAACCAGAATGACGAATGACCAAATGAAGAGGATAACTCGTGCGACTTGGCACTTCGATCGTATTAATGTTCCGAGCGCGTGTTGCACGAACTGAGCTTCGACATTCGTCATTCGGGTTTCGGATTTGATTCTTTGATTCTGGTTTCTGGTTTCGTCATTCGGGTTTCTGTCCGCTACACTCGCCGTCAATGATTTCCTCCCTGACCGGCGACCTGATTCGAGTGGACGAAGATCGTGCCCACGTGCGCGTGGGGCCACTCGTCTGCGAATTGCTCGTGGCCGCGTTTGACGTGGAGTTTCTGCGGAACACGGTGGGGGAGGAGATCACCTTTCATACCATCTTCTATCTCGAAGGGGATGCCGGCGGGGGGAACATCGAGCCGCGGCTGGTGGGATTCCTGCGCGCTGAGGATAAGCGTTTTTTTCAACTGTTCATTACGGTCAAGGGGATCGGCCCGAAGAAGGCGTTGCGGGCGCTGGCGCTGCCGGTGGGGGAGATCGCCCAGGCGATCGAGTCGCGCGACACGCGGTTTCTCGTCGAGCTGCCGCAGATTGGCAAACGAATGGCGGAGTTGATTGTCGCTGAGCTTGCGGGAAAAGCGGCACCCTACGCGACGGCGGTGAATGCCACGCGCGGCGGACCCGTCGCATCCGCTCGCTCGCGCGTGGCGGAAGAGGAGGATGCGATCGCAACCTTGATGGCGCTGGGAGAAAAGCGCGTCGACGCGGAGCTTCTGCTGGACCGGGCGCGGTCGAGCAATCCGCAGATGAAGAGCACCGACGCATTTGTGCGCGAGATGCTTCGCTTGCGCTCGCCGAGGGGATAGGGGGGACTCGCACCCCCGCGTGGCGTTGAAGGTTCGCGTTCCAGCGCCTCCGGCGGTAAAAGTGAATCCTGATGGCGCGTGAACGAATTGTCACCGGCGAATCGGGCGGAGAGGCGGAGGAGCGCGAAAATTTCGCGCTCCGTCCGCTGCGGTTCGCGCAGTACATCGGCCAGGATTCGCTCATTCGCAAGCTGAGCATTGCCGTGCAGGCGGCCCGCAGCCGCAAAGAGCCGGTCGATCACACCCTTTTGCACGGGCCGCCCGGGCTGGGCAAGACGACGCTGGCGCATGTGGTCGCCAACGAAGTGGGTGCGCAGGTCCACGTTACCAATGGCCCGGCGCTGACCAAGGGCGCGGATCTGGTCGGCATCCTCACGAAACTCGGTCCCGGCGACGTGCTCTTCATCGACGAAATCCACCGCCTCAGTCCTATCGTGGAGGAATACCTCTACCCGGCGATGGAAGACTTTAAAGTGGATGTGATGCTCGATCATGGCGCGCACGCCCGCACGGTGACAATTCCGGTGCAGCCATTCACGCTGATCGGTGCGACCACGCGGATCGGGCTGTTGACCGGGCCGATGCGCGGCGCTTCGGCATCAGCGAGCACATCGAGTTTTATAGTCCCGAGTCTCTGCATGAAATCCTTCGCGCCAACGCGCGGTCGCTGAAGCTCAACGCTGATGACGACAGCTTGTGGGAGCTGGCCCGGCGCAGCCGGGGAACGCCGCGGGTTGCGAATCGACTGCTGCGCCGCACCCGGGATTACGCGACTGTTGAAGGGAACGGCAAGCTCACCGTCCCGATCACGCAGGCGGCGTTGGATCTGGCGGAAATTGACGGCCGCGGCCTTGACGAGCAGGACCGCACGTTTCTCCGGACCATTATCGAAGTCTACAATGGCGGGCCGGTAGGGATCGAAGCGATCGCGGCGACCATGGGCGAGGAGCGCGACACACTGGAAGACGTGATTGAGCCGTACCTGTTGCAGAAGGCTTTCGTCACCCGCACGCGCCAGGGACGCCGCGCGACCAGGCCGGCGTACGAGCATCTCGGACTGAAATATAATCCCCCGCCGGCGGCTCAGGATGGGTTGTTTGACGGAACGGACAAGGACCCGGCTTAGAGCTTGCGCAAAAGCGACCGTTGCATATGTCCTGGTTTCCCCATTTCCTCAACACGCTTCCGGCGCTCCTCGCGGCGTCGCTCGCGATTCCCGCGCTCCTGATCCTCTACTTTCTCAAGCTGCGGCGACAGTCGATGGACGTGCCCTCAACGCTCTTGTGGCGCAAGGCGATCGAGGACCTCCAGGTCAATGCGCCGTTTCAGCGGCTGCGGCGCAATCTGCTGCTGCTTCTGCAACTGCTGCTCCTGCTCCTCCTCCTCCTGGCGCTCTCGCGGCCCGTCACGAACTATCGTCCGGGCGCCGGCAAGGCGACTGTATTGCTGATCGATCGCTCAGCATCGATGTCGGCACAGGACATCGACGGACATTCACGCCTCGACGAAGCGAAAAGACGCGCCAAGGAAGTGGTCGATTCGATGGGCCGTCATGCGACGGCAATGGTCGTTGCGTTCGATGATTCGGCCCGCACGCTTCAGCCTTGGACCAGCGATGCTACGGCATTGCGCCGCGCCATCGATTCCATCACCCCCAGCGACCGGCGGTCGCGACTGAAGCTCGCTTACGAGCTTGCCGACGGGCAAAGCAACTTCAACCCCGACCAGGTCCATGTTTCCGACGCGAGCCATTTCGACGTCCGCCTGTTCTCCGATGGCAGAGTCCTGGATGATCCGGCGGATCTCACGCTGCGCGGCAACTTGATTTTCGAGAAGATCGGGACCGATTCGGCGCGCAATGTCGGCATCGTTGCGCTCAATGCCAGGCGAAACTACGAACGGCCGACGGAAGTGCAGGTCTTTGCGCGACTGGCCAACGATGGGCCCGATCCGGTTGAAGTGCCCGTCCAACTGAGCGTGGATGGGGAGATTGTCGGCATGCAGGGATCGCAGACGCGAAACGTCTATCTCCTTCCAGCCCGATGGTCCCAGGAAAAACGCGATGCGTACGACAAGCAGGGAGGCCGGCCGGAAGTGGACAGCGTCGAGTTTCAGTTGGATCTGACCAGCTCGGCGGTGATCAAGGTCGAGCAGATGCTCAAGGACGGAGACGAACTTGCCGCCGACGACGTGGCGCAAGTGGTCGTGCCGCCGCCCAAGACGCTGGCGGTCTGCCTGGTGACGGAAGGGAACTATTTTCTCGAGCGGGCGATGAGCAGTCTGGGGCTGCAGAAACCGGTCGTGATGTCACCGGCGGCATACGAGAAAGCGCTGCCGGGCGACTTCGACGTCATTTTGTTCGATCGCTACTCGCCGAAAAAACTTCCGCCTGCAGGAAGCTTCCTTTATTTTCTCGACGGACCCCGGGCGGAGCTTCCCGCCGATCTGAAGGTCAAGGTTGTCAAGGACGCAAGCCGGCAGACGGTGGTACTGAAAGACGTCGGCGTGCTGGATTGGAAGCGCGATCATCCGATTCTGCATGAGCTGGCGCTCAGCAAGCTGTATGTTGCCGAGGCCGCGAAGCTTGACGTTCCCGACCAGGTCGAGGTCCTGCTGGACGGGCTCAAGGGGCCATTGATCGTGCTGGACCGGGAGAAAACGGGAACGCATTTGATCGTGGCGTTTGACGTGTTGCAGAGCAATTGGCCGCTGAAAGTGAGCTTTCCAATGTTTCTGCAAAACGCGATGGAGTATCTGGCCGTCGGTTCAGAGATGGACGTTCGTCATTCGTACGAGCCGGGCGAATCGCCGGTGATTCCGCGGGCGAATCTGCTGAAACTCGATCCGTCGCTGAAGAAGATTCAGTTGATCGGTCCCTCGATGTCAATGGACCTGACGATCCCCGCCGCCGGCGATTTCGCACTGCCGCCGTTGGAGCGCGTGGGCATATACACGACCAAGCCGGCAATTCCCCAGTACGAGCAACTGGCGGTGAATCTGCTGGACGCCAACGAGAGCAATCTGGTGCCGTCCGACGCTCCCCCAGGCGATGTCAACGCGGCGGTGGAGGAAGTGAAGGACTCGCGCTCGCGATTGGAGCTGTGGTGGTGGATCGCATTGTGCGGAGCGCTGCCATTGCTGTTGGTCGAATGGTATGTCTATACGCGGCGAGTGCATTTGTAGGGAACGGGGCGGGAGCCAGGAGCCAGGAGTCAGAAGCGGGAGCCAGGAGTCAGGAGCCAGGAGCCAGGAGTCAGAAGCGGGAGCCAGGAGTCAGGAGCGGGAAGCGAGAACGATGCGCTCAACGTTGGAACTTCTCATCCGTCGCGCGGCTCCGGTAATCGTCAGACCGTTTTCAAATCTGAGAATTCAAATCGAACAATTGATGTCTGCAACAGCGCTGCGCCGGCCGATTGAAAGGCGTACGTGAACGCGCCAGAATCGAACGCCCGGCAGCACCGATGGAGCGACGCCCGCCTGCCGGCTGCGATGCTGCTGCTTGGCACGGTCTTCTGGGGATGCGGCTTCACGTGGGCCAAGGCGGCCATCGCCGGAATCAATGCTGCCGTTCATCTGCCTTCCCAAGCGGCGTTTGGCGCGGTCTTTTCGCTGGCCGTCAGATTCTGCATTGCCGCGGCGCTGTGGCCGATCGTCTTTCCGAGCGCTCTGCGCGGCTGGACCTGGCGCGGAGCGCTGCGCTGCGTCTGTGTCGGCACCCTGCTGGCGGTGAGCCTCATTTTGCAGCATGTCGGCCTGGAACGAACGTCCGAGTCCGTCAGCGCCTTTCTGACAAGCCTGACTGTTCTCTTTGTCCCGATCCTTCTCACCTTTGTCGCGCGTCGTCCCCCGCGCGGCGTGCTTTGGCTGGGCGTGGCGCTGGCGACAGCAGGAGTGTGGTTGATGACCGGCGCAGCCCACGGGTTTGGGCGCCGGCGAATTGCTCGGACTCGGCTGTGCCGCGGGATTCTCCGTCTACATTCTGGCCCTGAACGCGGCGGCCCAATACGAAAACGCCTCTCGCCTGGCATTCGGACAGTTCGTCGTCGTCGCGCTGACGTGCGTTGTTGCCGGTGCAGTGATTCCTGGTGGCAGACTCCTCCGCGATCCGGACGCGATCGGGCGGCTGCTGATTTTGCCCAGCGTTGGATGGAATCTGCTGCTGTTATCGCTGCTGACGACGACGGCAGCATTTGGTCTGCTCACGCATTTTCAACCGCAGCTCGAGCCGGCGCGGGCGACGCTGATCTATCTCATGGAACCGGTGATCGCTGCTATCTATGCGGCCGTCGTCGCCCACCATACGATCGGACCGGCCGCGATCGGCGGAGCCATACTCATACTCTCCGCCAACCTCATCGTGGAGATGTTGTCGTCGCGCCTCAACGAATCCTAAAACATGCTCAGCTGCGCCGCGTCCGGGCGCAGACGCGGCTCGATCAGCTCCTTGATGGTGAAGATGACCCGGAACCACTGTTTCCCATCCGTGCGGTAATCGGGATAAAGTTGACGGAGCGCCTGCAGCATCGACGCCCGGCTGTCGAAGCCATCGGCAATCGCATCGGCTTCTCCCAATTCCTTAAGGCGCACGGATTCAACCCCCTCAATGTGCAGCCAGCCGATATGCGGCGCATACGCGTCTTGCCCGGCGCTGACGCGCGCTCTCGGCCAGCGCCGAATGGTGGTGCGCTTGCTCCCGTCGCGGATCGCGGCAAAAAACTGCTTTTTGAAGAAGAGCTGTGACACTGGGTCCTCCCGCTGCGCATGCATGGTAACGATCAAATACCATCGCCCGCAAATCGACTGCGCGTCCTCCCGCCATGCTCTTTGCGTCGCCGGCGATGGCCGCTTATTCTTGCCCGGCATGGAGGAACTTGCCGCGGACGCGGGCCCGCAGACGCCGGTCGGGCATGTGCAGGTGGATTCTTTCTGCGCACATTGCCATTACAACCTCTTCAGTCAGGTGGTTTCCCGGGACCAGCGGCTGGGAATCCTCGTCTGCCGATGTCCCGAATGCGGACGATTTAGCGCGGCCGGCAACATGACGACGGCAAGCCAGAAGTTCACCCAGCGGCTGGCGACCGGCGCGCTTGTCCTCTACATCGGATTCCTGCTGGCGGTCGTGATTGCCAGCGGAGCACTCTTCTGGGCGTCCCAGGCATCCTACCTGGACGATACGTTTAACGATCGGCACGCCGTCAACGCGGAAATGCAAAATCCGGTTTGGGTGGAACTCGCCGGCGGAGCGATCGTTGGCGCCGCGTTGGGGGGATTCTTCGCGACGTTCTGCTGGCACTGGCGGCGGGGCGTGCGATACCTGGCCACGATGCTGCCGCTTCTGATCGTGCCCATTGCGTGGAACGCATGGCGGGCATTTGCCTACACCCCGGTGACGAAGCCTCGTTTTGCCGACTGGGGATGGACGGTGCTGGCGACAGTCGCCGGAATTCAAATGGTGAGCATCCTCGCGGGCGAAATTCTTGGCAGACCGATTGCTCGGATCGCACTGCAGGTCCTGCTGCCGGTGAGATTGCTGCCCTACCTGAGTTTTCTCTGGAGTGTCGACGGCCGGTCCGTGCCGGTTCCGCGGACGGTGGGTGCATCCCCTGTCCAGCCGGTCTAGGTGTTGAAAATTCAGTTTCTTTGCTCTATCCTACTAAATGGTATAGATCGGCAGTCCAATTCGTTGGTTGTGTCTGAGAAGTAAAGCTTCCGGGGAGACTGGATGGCTCCTCATAAGCGGCGCTCCATCGCACGTTTGTCTGTCGAGCATCCGGCAACCATGCAGGGCGGAGGACTGGAAGCGGTGGATCTTGACCCCGTATTTTGAAAATAAATGGAGAGCGCTTGGGCTTGATGACGACGATTTGCGAGCCTTTCAGATTCAGACGATGCTCGATCCGAAGCGCCACCCGGTGATCTCAGGCGCTAATGGCCTCAGGAAATGCCGATTCGCCAAAGCATCAGGCGGTCGAGGTAAGAGTGGCTCGTATCGCATCGCTTACGCATATTTCGAAGAGTTTGGCGTAATTGTCGCGATCGCGGTATTCGCAAAAAAAGATCAGGATAATTTGACCGGCGAACAGAAGAGGCAAATCACCAGTCTGCTGGATCGCCTCTACAACTGGATTAAGGCCGGAGGATAATGCGTCCTTTGACGGAGGTGAATATGGCTCGTTCCGGCAACACCAAACGGAAGCCGTTTCGACAGGAAACGAATCTAGGCGCAGAAGTAATTCACAGTCTTAACGATTTCTTCGACGCATTGAATCGTGGTGAGCAGGTCACGGTGCGTGACATCAGACTTGATCTGGCTCCGGCCGAATACAAAGCAGCTGAGATTCGGGATACACGAGCGAAGCTCGGACTGAGCCAGGCGGGGTTTGCGAGACTGCTCGCTGTCAACGTCAAGACTGTTCAATCGTGGGAGCAAGGCGAGCGTCCGCCAGCAGGGCCGGTGCGCCGATTACTGGACGAGATCAATCAAGATCCGCAGCGATGGCTGCTACGCCTGAAGCAGGTGATCAGGAGCAAAGCCAGCTGAGCAATCACCAGCACTCATTTCGCAGACGCAGCCGCCGAGGGCTGGGTGGCGGCGGCGAGATTTTCGCGGACGGGGGGCTTCCAGTCGGGGAGAATGTCGGCGCGGACGCGTTCGAAGTCATCCTGCCAACGCTCGGGAATGCCGCCGCGAATCAGATATTGCTTGAGGCCCCGCTGGCATCCGTCCATGATGCTCTTCGCATCGGCGCCGCCTTGGCGGGCGATGCCCACGTTGCACTCGAGCAGCGTCACATTGGCTTCCCAGTAAAGGTCGTTGTCTTTCAGCTTCTGTTCGCCGTGGTCGTCGACCTGGACGGTCGGGCTGCCAAGCATTCGGTTGCCGACGAGGTCGCCGAGAATCTTCTGCGCGTCTGAGTACTCCTTCAACTGAAACTCGGTGAACGCCAGGCCGACGCGCACGGCCGTATCGTCCAGTGACGGGTCAATCGTGCCATCCTTGATCTTTGCCTGGTCCAGCGTCGCCAGGTAGAGCTGATGATTCGCCGGGCTCAGCAGATCCGTGTACAGGGCCTTGGCAGCCTCCAGTTGCTTTTGCCGCGACTGCGGATTCTCGTCGAGCGTGCCGGCTTTGCGCTTGGTGTTGGCGTCGTAAACGCGGTACTGGTAGGCGAACTGATGAATCTTGGGGTCGCTGTTCTTGGTCGCCCAGTCGGCGAGGAAGCCGGTGAGTTTCGCCTCGTTGGTCGCCACCTCGCGCATCGTCTTTGTGTCATTGGCGACGTCGGCGCGGGCATATTCGGAGTCGAGTTTCTCGAGCATCTGCCGAACAAGTCCCGGCGCTGAATCCGGAGCTTTATCGAGCAGCCCGACGAGAGCACCGGTCGCCTGATCGAGTTGGCCGACGTCCATGAACGCGTTCACGCGGACGAAAAGCGCCTCGGCCAGCAGATCCTTCTGTCCGGGAACTCCCTTGACCTGTGCCTCGAAACCATCGAGCAGTTGAAGGGCGCGCCTGGGATCTTTCGACTTGGGATCCTCGACCGCGATCTCCGCGGCGATGAGCGTCGCATGTGCCGCTTTGAAGCGATCCTTCGGATCCGACGAAGCCGAGCCGAGTTGCTTCACCACGTCGCCCACCGCTTGCATCTCTGCCACGGTCTTCGCGCGAGCCGCGTCACTCAGCTTGGTATCAAGCACATCCTTCAGCGCGAGCATGAGAAAATATTGCGCGTTGAGATAGTTTGCGTCGTCCTTCGGGACCATCCGAAAATAGACCACCGCTTCTGCCGGCCGGTTCAGCGCCCGCAAATGCTTGGCATAGAGGTACGTGAGCTCCTTGTGATTGAACGGCGGCTTGATCGCGACCGGAAGGAAGCGGTCGTAGATCGCTCCCAGCTTCACGTCGTCGGGAGTCGTCTTCCTCGCGTTGAAGATCAGATATCCCGCGCGGTCCATCGCGTCCTTCGCCTGCTGCATGTTCAAAGTGGCGTTCTTCTCGGCGTATTCGACGTATCCCTCGGCGGCTTCCAGATTCTTGCCCAACCGGTCATACAGCTTTGGGATCAGCAGCTCCGCGTCGCCGACCAGATCGCGGCTGATGCCGGAACGATCCTTGCGCGTGACGATTTCGCGGGCGGCATCGATGGCGCGGCCGATCACCTTTGCATCGGGCTTGTCCGCGTCCGATTTATTCGCTTCGACGATTCCCTTGTTCATCAGTCCCTGCAGAATCAATGGATCCAGCGTCGCGACCGGCTTGTCCGCCGGGATGCGGTTCATCAACTGCTCGTAAATGATCGGCGCCAGCTCGGGGCGATCCTTCTTGAGCTTTTCGAGCACCGCGATGGCGTTATCGTCCGCCTTTTTGCGGGCATCGGCAGTTGCGTCAGACTCCGCCGCCTCGGCGCTGTAAATGCGATAGCGCATCATTTCCGCCGCCGCGGCGACGCCTTCCTGCGTCGCCTTGTCGGCAGGCAGCTTCGACTTTTGCCAGGCAATCAACTCGCTGAGCCCCTTCTTGGCGGCGGCGGTGTTCCGGTTCTCCAGATCGGCCACGAGATGGAAGTAGCGGGCCTCGTATTGCTGATAGACATCCGGCGGGGGAACCACCTCGTTCTTCGGATTGTTCGCGATGCTGTCGAAGCGGGAACGAGCCTCGGAATAACTTCCCATCGCCAGGTAGAGCTTGCCCATCATCAACCGCACCGCCGGCATGACGCCGCTGTCGGCGTTGTCGATGTCCGTCAGATACTTCAGCGCGGTCTGGGCAATCTTCACTCGTTCCTGCTGGCCGGCGGCGGTGCTGCGATCCGTCGCCAGCTCCTGATAGTACGCCACCATGTTTTTCTTGTAGACGGTCGTGTGGGATAGGTTGTCCAGATGCTCCCAGATATTGGCGCGGATCGTCCGCGCCGTTAAGCTTGTTGCCCAGATCGGCGGCTTGCGCGGTCGACACGGTTGCGGCGCGATCGAGAAGATCGATCACGGTTTTCACCACCGGCTTCAGACGCGATTCGGTCACCGGATTATCACCCCAATATTCCAGCGTATTCACGTCGGGGGTGACGCCGTATTCCAGCAGAGAACCCGCATATGCCATCAGCGCGTCGGGGTCGTTCATGGTGGGCAGGATCGCGGCGATGCCGTCCACCGCGGCCTTGACGTGCCGCTGTCGTTGCGAGTTGGTGAGCTTGACGCTCGGATCGGCCAGTTCGTGCAACGCCCGCAACGCGCGCAATCCGGTCCGCTGGGCCTCGGGGGTGTGCTTCAGCTCGAACATTCGATCCAGCAGCGTGTCGAGTCCGAGATCGGACAACTTGCTCATCGTCTTGTCGTCGCCCAGAGTGGAAAGATCATCCGCTCGAGCGCTGACGGCTGATAAGCACGGTGCGACGCAACCCGCGGCCACTGCAAGTCGGATCATTCCTCTGCGAATCTTCGGCATCATAATGAAATCTCGCTGATCTCTCGAAACTTAGTTCGCCCTCGACATCGCGATCGATGGTAATCCGGCGCCCTCAACCGCATCATACACCGCCATCAGTTGGCCGTACCGCACGCTCCTTCCCGGATGCAGCACCACAAGCACTTTCGCCGGGCTCATTCCGCCGGCAATCAGCCCGTCGGATTTTAGCCGCAATCTTTGCCGCACGAGAGACAGGCTCGAAGTTGTCCCAATTTGATTTCCGCGGATAATCAGTCCGTCCCCGGACTGCTGAACGAACAGATCAATCGAAGTCGGCGCAATTTCCGCGGCACGGGATATCGCACTGCGGCTCACTCCGCCTCTGAGAACGTTGCCGCCGAGAAAGTGCGTTGCACCTCCAAAGCTGCCCGCGAGCATCAGGAAAATCAGCACGACAAGCACGACATCGACAAGCGGGGTGAGGTTTGGTCCTGCGTCATATCGCGTCTGCCGGGACCGGAGCGTGATGAGCATCGTGACCACCTAAGTAATCTTGGGCGATTGTGCGCTCCCAACATCGTTTAGAGCACATCTCCGAATTTCGAGCGAGCCACCCCCTCGCCCGGTATTCCGGGAGAGGGCGGGGTTGAGGGTGATTTTTGATCGTCGGATGCCGTTGGTCCTCGAAATCACCCTCACCCCAACCCTCTCCCGAAGTACCGGGAGAGGGGGTAATGAAGCCGGCGCTTGGCTGAGCGTTTGCCCGCTAAGGCAGCCAACTATTTGCACAAACGCGTGCCTGTGCGCGTTCAATCAATGCGACGTCGCAAAGGCAATCTTCTCAAACTTCGCCTGAAGCGCCGCCTGATAGATCGCGATCAGATATTTGTACTTCACGCGCCGGCCGGGATAGAGCACCACCTGCAACTGATCGGTCTTGGTGCCGGCGTCATTGAAGCGCTTGAGCTGGCCGTCGAGAAACGCCTTGAGCTTGTCGGCGTCGCCCGTGGGCGGAATGCCGGTGCCTTGGGCGACGAATCCTACGCCGTCGCGCGCGTTGTCGACGTGAATGTCGAGGTTGATGTCGGGGACTTCGCCGGGTTTGAGCGGGCGACCGTGACCGCCGCTCGCTTTGATCCCCTGCTTGCTCACGAGGAAGCGCGCGGCGCCGCCGAAGCTGCCCGCCAGCATCAGGAAAATCAGGATGACCATCACGACGTCCACCAACGGCGTCATGTTGGGCCCCGAATCGTAGTGGACTTTCTTAGCGCCTTTGACTTTCATGCCAGGTTCCTGCTTGAGGACTATGGATTGCTCGGGGCGTCCGCGGGGGCCGGACTCTCAGCGGTGTCGGCGGCTTCCTGACCTTCCTTGGTCTCATAGGCAATGTTGGTGACTTCCGCCTCGGCGCACGCCAGCAGAACGCTTTCGAGCTGACTGTAGGGCAGGTCCTTGTCCGCGCGGATGATGACCTTGGGCTCGGTGTGGGTTGCCTTAAACTCCTTGAGAATGCGCAACAACGGCTGATCCGTCTGGCCGCCCAGGTGATCGTAAATCTTGATGTCGCGCGGCTGGCCATCGACGAGCGTGGAAACCTGCGGATCATCGAGGTTGGTCGGCAGCACATTCAGCGTCAGCGTGTTGCTGAAGTCCTTGATCTCTTTGCCGAGGATGGTTTTGGGCAGAACAACGCTCTTGAGATCCCCGCGGGTCACGCCGATCTTCGCAACCAGCATGAAGAAGATGATCAGGCACATGACGATGTCGATCAGCGGCGTGACGTTAACGCCGCCTTCCTTCATCTCCGGCATGACGTGCTTTTTCATCGCTCACCTATTTTGATTGCAGACGGACGACCGCGGGTTTTCTTAGATGCAGTCACCATTGCGGCGTGATTCTGGCGCAGCGGCTCTGCCGTTTCGATGCCGCGCAGCGACGGCCGACTTTCCGGCGCCGTGCCGCGACGACTGAAGAATCGTCTGATCAAGACGCCGGGGCCGGAACCGGCGGCGCCGGCATTTGCGCGGCGCCTGAGGCTGGGGCACGCCGGCCTGCGGGCGAGCGCCCGGTGCCACGGCGGGCTTATCCGCCGGCTTGACCATCAGCAGGAGTTCCTCGGCAACCAACGCCCCCTGCACGGTGAGCCGGTCCACGATCGTGCGCAGGATTCCAAAGCAAGCCAGACACGGAACGGCAAGTGCCAGACCCTCGAACGTGTGGCACAGCGCCTTGGAAATACCGCCGGCCAGATCGCCTGGATTGGCGCTGCCGCCCGCCGCCTTCATGGCGCTGAACGCCACGATCATGCCAAGCACCGTTCCCAGCAGTCCCAGCAGAGGGCCGAGGTTGCCGATGATGTTGAGATACTCGATTCGTCGAAATTGCTCGGCGGTCTGTTCGCCGATCGCGGTTTCCATGGCTTCCTTCATGCTGCTGAAGCTGGGGGCACGCTTGAGGGCCGGATTCAGCGCCTTGCTCACGAAACTCGGATCCGTTTCCGTGTATTCAATCAGCTCCTTGAACTTCTTCTGGCCGATCAGCTCCCGGATATGTTCCGTGCTCTCGGAAGGCATAAAGACCGAAGCCCGATTCTTGAGAAAGCCCTGCATGATCAGCGTCAGCCCGGCCACCGACAGCAGCAGGATGATGTAGGTCACCGGGTCAGCGCTGTGAATCAGCAGAGAAAACAGACCCTCTGGTTCCACTTTGGGGGCGGCAGCATCCTGAGCGAATGTGGTGCCAACCAAGAAGAATCCCAGCAGCACCGGGACGAGCAGGGCAATTCTGATCCTGGCGGATCGATACCAACGACGCATGTTAGAAGTCCTTCCTCCGCGATGCGGAGAAACCGGATCTCCGACCTGAGCCGGATTGTTTGGATGGAGGTGGCGAGCAAAAATGGAGATGTCTGTCGGCCTCAATCGACAATCGCGAATCGCAAGTCATCAACCCTACAAATTCTCCCTCGCCACGCACCAGGGCTGGAGCCGATCTCGCTGCCTCTGCGCGGGGTCTGAGGGTTGAAAAAGGCTGGCTTGTTCTGCAAGCATCCGGCGGCCGGAATCGCGTCTCTGTCACCGCTGATCCTTGCAGGGGCCAGGGCCTCCTTCGGCTAATTCAATTGATCCAATCTTACCCATTTGAAGACGCCGCCGTTCTCGCCCGAAATCCCCCGCATGAGCGGCTCTGACTCCTTATTGGCTTCCTGCTCTTCCTTCGACTCGACAAACAGGATCGTATTCACTTTGGTTTTATGATCGCCGTTCAGCTTTCGGAAGACATTCTGGACCGCCGCAACATCGGGGAAGTCTGCGGCGTCAGTGAGAAAATACATCAGTTGAGGCTTCTCTCCCAGCGCAAAGGCCAGCGCGGGCACGGGATCGGTGGTGCCCGCGGTAACGATGTCACCCAGCCATGCTTCGGCCTTTCGCTTGTTCTCGGAGGTTGCGGCAATCAGCGCGCCGCTGAGCTTCAGCACCTTCTCGTCCTGATAGAATACGATGTTGAACGATTGAATGGGTTTGAGGTTTTGGACGGCCCGGCTGAGTTCGATTTTCAGCTGAGCGATCTTATTGATCATCGAGCCGGTGCAGTCGCAGACGAAGAGGATCGTCCGGGCGTTTCCGCCATGCCCAAAGACGGGCCCCTGCGGCCCGATCCCGCCGCCCCCCGGGGTTCCAAACGCCGCCAGCGCCCCCGAGCCATCACCGGCGCCAGATCCAGCGCTCCCGCCATTGCCCGAGCCCAGCCCCTTGCCGCGCCCGAAGCCGCCGCCGGGACCGACGCTGATAACCGAATCGCTGGAATCGCCACTGCCGCCGCCAGCCGATTCAATATTGGCAGACGGACCGGCCTTCTCCGCCCAGCCCGACTTGGTCCCGCCGTCGGGCGTCGTATCCTGCTGCGCCTGTTTGAATGGATTATCGCCCAGACCCACATTGGGCACGCCGCCGGGCGGCCCATTCTCAACCATGTTCGAATCGGGAATGATGATCTGCTCTTCGGCGGGTGGAGCCTTGATGATCTGAATCGCCTTCACCGTCAGGACTGCGATGATGATCACCGTCGCGTGCAGCATCAGCGACGTGACGAACGGCAAGACGTTCTGGACCCACGGCTGCTGGAAAAAGTTCAGCGGCACCGCTTGATCGCGATTCGCGTCCGCGGGCGGCGGGCCTTCGACTGGCGCACCGACGGGCACAGCGCCGGGAGGGAGCGGATTGCCCTTCGCGTCCTTCGCCGGAATCGACGCCGTCGCGGAGCGCGGCGCTGGCGGGCCGGCGGGCTTAACACCTCCGGGCTGCTGGGGAAGCGGCGAGGGGACGATCGGCTGGATTGCCATGAACCACTCCTGATGCACGTGCATCTATAGCATGGTGTCAAGTTGAGTCAATGAAAAATCATTTTTTGCGCCACGGATCGGTTCGCGATTGTTCCCCCGGGTCAGCCGCGACCCGCAGCGGAGCGCGTATTCTACGTCGGCGCCGAATACACGCTCCGCTCCGCCTCGCGGCTAACCAGCGGGATCGCGACAGACTCTGGGCTGATGTTGCCTAGCTAGTGGATCATTCCCGTCGAAATTCGGGCGGACAACGTAGGGCGGGATTCATCCCGCCGTGGTCTGTCGTCTCACAGAAGGCACGGCGGGATGAATCGCCCTACAGGCGACCGAACCGCGAATTCAGATGGAATGCACCACTAGTGCGGCTATAAACGATCACGAGCGAGGCGAATCTTTATTAGAAGTTTTCACGGCAGAACGGACGGGGCCCGTCGGAGAAGACGCTGAGGAACGTTGCGCAGGCTGGCGTAGCGGACGTGGCCAACCCCAGGGCAACTGCCTGTGATGCCGGCAGTTCTCCGCAGACAATGGCAGCCCAAATCCGATCAGAACCCTCAAATTCGGCCGTTGCGTTAGTGGGTTTCACCGAGGCTCGGCCAGCAACCACGTCGATCGCAAATCGGCTGACGTGACCCTCCGTCTCGTGCACGCCGATCACCGCCCGCCCCTTGGCGCCGGCGGGCAGATGCATTGGCTCGATGAATTTCTGATGATCCAGCACGCGAACCTGCAGGCGATTGGCGATGCGCACTTCTGCTGTCGAGTGCGTCACCGGGCGGTGGGGGAGCTGTACTTCGCGGAGCAGCCAGTTGGCCTGGAAATCCGCCGGGAAGGGATAGACCACTGAACTGTATTGATCGCGCAGACTGCCGAGGAAATGAAGCTGTCGCTTCAGGGCGGCAACATCATCAAAGGCGGCGTCCATCACTTTGAGCTGCTCCTGTCCGCTCTCGTGATGGTGCTGCAGCCACAGATAGCTGGCGATATCGCCGTTGATCGAAGGTCGATCGATCACGATGAAACCGTCCTCAGCGCGTTGCAGGACCCAGTCCCAATAATGGCTCGGCCGTTCGATATCGCATTGCCCGCGCTCCGCGCTGCGTTGCCGGGCCGCTTCGATCGCGGCGCGATCCTGCGGCTCATAGAACCGCATTCCGTCAAACGCTCCTGCCGGGAGCAGCGACATCGGGATGGTCCAGTTGTGTCGCGTCTCGACGGTGCCGTAGCCGAAGTGCTCGTAAAAACTGGATCGAAAGGGCATCAGTGCCGTCGCCGCGAGCTGCTCGTCGCGCGCCCGGCGCAGCGCCGCGTTCATCAGTTGCGTCGCGATCCCGCCGCCCGCAGCTTTGCCGCCGCGCCGATGCGTTTTAATGGTGCCGACGTAAGCGATTCCCTGACAAGGGACGCGCGCCCCGCGCACCCACATCTGCAAGGTCAGACTTGCGGTGGTGCCGACGGCCGTTCCGTCCTGCTCTGCCAGCAGATACGCATTCCCCACCGCGCGGCGGTCGGCGCGAATGCCATCGCGGTACCGCGCGGCGTCCTTGAGCGAGTGCGCATAGCAGCGCAGGCGCACGTCCGCCACGCGGTCGTAGTCGCTCTCGCCAACCCATCGCAATGTCAGGCCCATTCAATCTTTCTCCGCGGGGAATGTACCGGACCCGGCATGCCCGCGGTACTCTCCGACTATCTTCTTCGGCGATCGCGGCTGCATTCTGAGCAGGTGTGCAGGCAATGGCGCATTATCGGTCGGCTCGGGCGCTCTACCGAACCTCGGTAACGCGCTGACGGATGTTAAGTGCGTGAATAATCCCGATTCGCGCAGCGTCGAATGCGGCCAGGAGTGCGGAATTGCGGCAGTTCCCCAGCCGTCCCCAGATCAATCGTCCGGAGTCACCGGGCCGGCTCGCAAGAATGACGAAGTCTTCGTCCTTGCTGATCACGGCCCGGTCCTCGTTCAGGGCATGGGCCCATATTTCCAAGTCCGACGCCCGTTCCAGGAATTCTCGAGAACGTGAATGGAATCCAGCCCCCAAGTGCGCAGGTGGACAGCAAGTTGCAGCGGCAACTGATTGTCTACCATTCTCTTCATGAGGTCGGAAGGACCACATGATCCGTTTCATGCGCCGCATATGCGAGGGCCGCAAATAGATCGTCGCGTTCCAGAAATGCGTAATCACGCAGGATTTCGTCAACGGTCGCTTCCGCGGCGAGCAAGTCGAGAATATCGCTTACCCGTATCCGCAATCCCCGTATGCACGGTTTGCCGCCGCACTTCCCGCTCGAACGTGATCCGATTGAGCAGGTCCCGCTGCATGGTCGAATAGTACGCTAGCCGCACTTGAACCGCCAAGCGCCGGGGCGGGAATTTGCGGTTTCGGGCTTGCGTGTGTTTCCGGGAAATTGTGGTCGAATCCTTGGGTAGCTGGCGGCACTGACGCCGGAGCATTGTGGAGGAGAAATCAGGGCGCGGCGCCGTCAGCGCTGCCGAACAGCGCCGAATTCATTACTTCCGGATCTTCGGGCACCCCGGGGCGGGGAGTCGAGCTAGTGGAAAGGGGGAGATAATCAGGGGATAATTGCGCCATGGCAAAAATCGCAATCCTTGTCGAAAAAGTCTACGAAGACCTCGAGCTGCAGTACCCGCGCCTGCGGCTGAAGGAAGCCGGCCACACCGTCGACGTTATCGGACCGAAAGCCGGGGAAACGTACGTCGGAAAACACGGCTACCCGCAGAAATCGGAGAAGGCTGCCGTGGATGTGAAAGCCGCGGACTATGCCCTGATCGTCATCCCCGGCGGCAGCAGCCCCGATCACATGCGGCGCGACGGAGCCATGATCAAGCTCGTGAGGGACGCGGCCGCGAAGAAGATCCCCATGGCCGCGATCTGTCACGGCCCATGGATGCTCTGTTCCACCGACGCTCTGCGCGGCCGGCGCTGCACGAGCTACATGTCGATCGTCCACGACGTGGTCAACGCGGGGGGGAAATGGGTGGACGAAGAATGTGTCGTTGACGGCCCGATCATCACCGCCCGGTGCCCCGACGATCTTCCCGCGTTCAGTGATGCAATTCTGCAACTCGTCAGCGGCAAAAGTCCCGCCGGGGTGAAGGGGAAGCCGATTGCGCCGAGTTGGGTGATCGAGACGATTCCGCCGGAGTCGCGGGGGTAAGGCATCCGCGGGTACCGATCGGACGGCTTTCGGGAATGAGAGGGTCGCGCGATGAGTCCGGCGACAAGTCGCTCGGCTGTGCTCTGGCGCGAGGCCGGGGACCCCACAGAAAAATTGGTCGCGCGTGGGGCGTGAGAAGTCGCGCCAGCGCAGAGCCGAGCGACTTGTCGCCGGGGTCTTACCCGATATCTGCTACCCGCAAATCCTGCGGCAACCCATGACGATCCGCCATGATGGCTTCGAGGCGGTCGCGGACGGGGCGGATGCGGATGCGCGAGGTGACCTCGGCGAGGAAAGCGTACGTGAGCAGATGCCGGGCGGCTTCGAGGCTGACGCCGCGGGAGCGGAGATAGAAGATCTGCTGATCGTCGACGGGGCCGGTGGTCGAGCCATGCGTGCATTTCACGTCGTCGGCGTAGATTTCCAGGGCCGGTTGCGAGTGCATCAGGGCGTCGTCCGAGAGAAGCAGAGTTTTACTGCTCTGCTTCGAATCGGTTTTCTGCGCGCCGGGTCGGACCCGGATTTTGCCCTTGAACACGCCGCTCGATTTGCCGTCGAGAACCGCCTTGTAGAGCTCGTGGCTCGGGCAGCGGGGCTCCTTATGATCGAGCACGGTGTGGTTGTCCACATGCTGATTGCCGGTGATGAGCGTTACACCGTTGAGCATCGCTTCGCCGCCTGCGCCTCCGAGAACGACGTTGAGGTCGTTTCGCGTCAGTTGCGACCCGAGTGAAGCCGAGTGGGACAGGAAATAGGCGGCCCGCCCGACGCGGACTTCGGTGGTCGCGACGTGAAAAGCGGCCAGCGATTCCTGCTGCACCTTGCAATGCTCCACGCGAGCGCCATGCCCCACGACGATTTCCGTCACGACGTTATTGAAATAGACGCCTGGCTCAGTGGCAGCATATGTCTCGACGATCGACGCCTCGCAAGTGTCGTCGGCGAGGATCAGCACGCGCGGATGCGCGACCACCGGCTCGCTGGAGGGAGCCGAGAGAAACAGCAGGTGAATCGGCCGGTCCGGCGCAGCGCCCCGCGGAATGTGAACGAACGCCCCGTGCTGCAAAAAGCCGGTGTTGAGAGCGACAAACGGGTTGTTATTGATGTCGGCGTATCGCGTCAAGTGCTGCTCGATGCGCTCGCCATGCGATTGCAGCGCGTCGGGGAGACTCAACACGCGCACGTTCTTGGCCAGAGGGCGCACCGTTGAAAGCTCAGAGCGGTAATGGCCATTGACGAAAACCAGCTCGACGGCTGCCTGGTCGGCGAAGCTATACTGCGAGAAGGCGCTACGCGCGAGATCGGCCTGCCCGCCGGCAGGGCGGAAGGGCGTGCGTGCGATGGGCGCGACGTTGGTATGAAGCCATTCCTCACTGCGCGTCGAGGGGAATCCGACGGTGGCGAAGCGGTCGATGGCGCTCTTCCGCAGTTTTTCCAACCAGGGGTGCGCGCCATTGCCCGCTTCGTCCTTGAGACGGGCGAAACTGCTGAGATACGTGTCCTTGTGTTCCATCAGTTGGGTCATGGAGATGACTCACGAATTCAGGCGGCCGAGGGCGGGGGCAGTTGATCCTCGACCCATTTGTATCCCTGCTTTTCGAGCTTCAATGCGAGGTTCTTGTCGCCCGACATGACGATCCGGCCCTTGAGCATCACGTGAACGAAATCCGGCTCGATGAAATCCAGCAGGCGCTGATAGTGCGTCACCACAACGATGGCGCGATCGGGGTTTCGCAGTGAATTGACGCCGTGCGAGACCGTTTTGAGCGCGTCGATGTCCAGGCCCGAATCCGTTTCGTCCAGGATCGCCAGACGGGGTTCGAGAACGGCCATCTGGAAGATTTCGTTCCGCTTCTTCTCCCCGCCCGAGAATCCTTCGTTCACGGCGCGCCGCATCAAACTCGAATCCATCTGCAGCAGCTTCATCTTTTCCTTGACCAGCGCCTGAAACGCGACCGCATCGAGTTCCGATTCGTTGCGATACTTGCGAATGGCGTTGACCGCGGCCTTGAGGAAGTAGCTGGTGCTGACCCCGGGGATCTCCACCGGATACTGAAACGCGAGGAAGACGCCTTCGCGGGCCCGTTCCTCGGCAGACAGATCGAGTATGTCTTTGCCGTTATACAGAACTTCGCCTTCGGTGACCTCATAGGTCTCGCGACCAGCAATCACCTGCGCAAGCGTGCTCTTGCCCGAGCCATTCAGGCCCATGATCGCGTGCACTTCGCCGGCGTTGACCGTGAGATTGATCCCCTTGAGGATCTCGCGTTCAGCTACTTTTGCGTGCAGATTCTTGATTTCGAGCAAACGCATTCTTGGCATCCGAAAAGATAAATAAAACCGTCGTCGGCGCCGCCGTCAGACCTCGACCGCAACCCGCGCCGGCCGCGGACCCGAAAGAGACGCGAATCCGCCAGCTCGAACCGCAGCGGCAATATCGGCTGCAGTTTCAATTTCCCCTTGATTCATCGCGACGTTTCCGACGCGTCGCCGGTAGGTGCGCACGGCGTTTCGCGCCTGTGTCATCGGAAGCTTGTGGTGGCGATGAAGCCGCGCTTGGACGTCAGCCCAGAACTGTCGGATAACGACAGGCAACTTCACACCACCGTCGGCTTCAGCCGCCTTGCGTGCTACAGGTTGATATCGCATTCGTACCTTTCCGCACTTCCAGACCGGATCGCGCCATCCAGCAGTGCGACGGCAGACTGCGTGTGAAAGCTCACCTGGTCCATTCCTATCAGTGCCGCACGCTGCCGCCAGTCGGCTACAACTGGCCCGGACACGGCATCATACCAATGCCCGTCGTCGCTCACCGGCCCAAGATGATCATTCACCTTGCCAGCCCGACTCCTGCGACAATGTTGCACCAAGCTCCAGTAATCTTCGTGTTCGTACGCGGCCAAAACGAAACTCATGCTTTTCAGTTCCGCAAGTTCTGCCCGCCGAACCGTAAATCGCAGCACAACCGGCCAGTTATTCAACTTCGCAACGAAACGCGAATCGAATCGCCGTACCGCCCAGTGTACAGCCTGACGCCGCAGTGTCGTCGTATAAAATCCTCTTCCGAAATCCAAGTTGGTCCTGCTCCTGGTCAGATCGATTCCAGCGCCTACGCCTTCGGAATCCAGATGCGTGCAACCATGCCAGAGTATCAGGAACTCGCGTCGCGCTCCTTCCCAGGGCGGAGCCGGATCGAATACGGCTTTCATCAACCGACGCTCCCCTCCAAGCTCACCCCCAACAGCTTCCGCGCCTCAACGGCGAATTCAAACGGCAGTTCATTGAAGACTTCATTGCAAAAGCCGTTCACGATCATACTCACGGCGTCCTCGAGAGAGATCCCGCGCTGCTTGCAGTAGAAAAGCTGATCCTCGCCAATCTTCGACGTTGACGCCTCATGCTCGGCACGCGCCGTCGTATTGCGGACCTCGATGTACGGCGTGGTGTGGGCGCCGCACTTGTCGCCCAGCAGCAGCGAGTCGCATTGCGTGTAGTTCCGCGCGTCTGTCGCACCCTTGAGGATTTTCACCAGCCCGCGATACGTGTTTTGTCCGTGACCGGCGGAGATTCCCTTGGAGACGATCGTGCTGCGGGTGTTCTTCCCGATGTGAATCATTTTCGTGCCGGTGTCCGCTTGCTGCCAATTGTTTGTCAGCGCGACGGAATAGAACTCGCCGACCGAGTTGTCTCCCTGCAGGATGCAGCTTGGATATTTCCAGGTGATGGCTGAGCCGGTCTCGACCTGCGTCCAGGAGATTTTGGAATTCACGCCCCGGCAGGCGCCGCGTTTGGTGACGAAGTTGTAGATGCCACCGTTGCCTTCCTTGTCACCCGGATACCAGTTCTGCACCGTGGAATATTTGATCTGCGCGTTATCGAGTGCAATAAGTTCCACGACCGCCGCATGAAGCTGGTTCTCATCGCGCGCCGGGGCGGTGCACCCCTCCAGATAGCTCACGTACGCACCTTCATCGGCAATGATCAGCGTCCGTTCAAACTGGCCGGTCCCCTGCGCGTTGATGCGGAAATACGTGCTCAACTCCATCGGGCAGCGCACCCCTTTGGGGATGTAGACAAAAGAGCCGTCGGTAAACGCCGCCGCGTTGAGCGTCGCAAAGAAATTGTCGGAGTAGGGGACGACCGATCCCATGTATTTCTTGATCAGGTCGGGATGCTCGCGAACCGCCTCGCTGAAGGAACAAAAGATGATGCCCAATTCCGCAAGCTTGGCCTTAAACGTGGTGGCGACCGAGACGCTGTCGAAAACCGCGTCGACGGCAACGCCCGCCAGGATCGCCCGCTCCTGAAGCGGGATGCCGAGCTTTTCGTACGTCGCCAGCAACTCCGGATCGACTTCGTCGAGGCTCTTGAGCTTCGGTTTTGGCGCGGAGTAGTAAATCGTCCGTTGATAGTCGATCGGGGGGTGATGCACAGCGGCCCAGGTTGGCTCGGACAACGTCTGCCAATGCCGAAACGCCTTCAGCCGGGTCTGAAGCATCCAGTCGGGTTCTGCCTTCTTGAGCGAAATGAATCGAATGATCTCTTCATTCAGCCCCATGGGCGCGGAATCCGCTTCAATATCGGTGATGAATCCCCATCGATATTCCTGGTTGGCCAGGGTTTCGATTTCGCTGGTTTCGGTGGGCATGCGTAGCCTTTACATCACGCTGCGGCGGGGCGCGGCTGCACTTGCGTGTCCACGCCGAGGTCTGAGGCACTCCGAAGGCCCGGATCGCTACCGTTTGATCCGAGCCTTCCCAGTAACTTTGGCTCGGCGTGCTCTGCGGGTTCGTGCAATCGGAACAGCTTCCTGCGTCATCAGGCGGAGAAACTGCTGCCGCAACCACAGGAGCTGGTGGCGTTGGGGTTCTTGAAGACGAAACCTTCGCTCATGTTCTCGCTCTTGAAGTCGATCTCGGTTCCGTTGAGATAGAGATAGCTCTTCATGTCGACGAGAATCTTCACGCCGTGGCTGTCCATTTCTTCGTCGCCCTCGCTCTTGGCTTCCTCGGTGAGGTCGAGCATGTAGCTGAAACCGGAGCAGCCGCCACCCTTTACCCCGACGCGCAGCTTCGTCGCCGCGTCAGGCAGGCCCTGCTCGGAAATGATCTGTTTGATCTTGTTGGCCGCGAATTCGGTGAGCATGATTGCCATGATACTAAAGCCTCCCAAAGCCCACGCCGAACGCTAAGTGTTCGATTTACAGGGCGTTGTGTATGAGTCCTGAACGATTGCCACCAAGCCGCAGGGCCGGTGGCTTGTATTAATATAGGGGCCGGACGATGGGGTATCAAGCAAAACTGAGAACCAGTCGCAAGAGGAAACCCGAATTCCGAAACCAGAACTGCCACTTCGGGCAGAAATCCGAATTCCGAAACCAGAAACCAGAATCAAACCCGAAACCCGAATGACGAATGACTGAAACGGAGTTCTGTGATCCCATCCCCACGAGCTAGCTAGCTCGCACCTGCCATCAGACCAACGACATGAGCTGCGGCTCTCGGCGCAACATTCGGTCATTCGTCATTCTGGTTTAATTCTGGTTTCGGGTTTCGGAATTCGGATTTCCGCCCGAAGTGGCGGCCCTGGCGGCCTACTTGTTCATCGCCTCTACGCCGCCCATGATTTCCGATAGCTCAGTGGTGATCTGGCTCTGTCGGGCGCGGTTGTATCGCATGGTCAACGATTTGACCATCTTGTCGGCATTATCGGTGGCGCTTTTCATCGAGATCATGCGGGCGACATGCTCGCTGGTGGTCGCATCGAGGAATGCCTGAAAGAGAGCCGTGCGAACAGTGCGCGGGAGCAGATCATCCAACAGACTGATCGGGTCGGGCGAGAACTCGTAGACCACTTGCTTCGCGAGGCCGGCCGACGGCGCCGTCTGCCCGGCCGCCGCGGGCGCCTCAACACCAGCCAACGGCAGCAGCGACATCACGTCGGGCTTCTGGTTGGACGCGCTCAAAAAGTTCATGTACGCGACGTAAACCGCGTCGACCTGGCCCGAGACGAACTGTTCGATGAACTGATTCGCCAGGACTTCCACGTCGGCAAACTGCACTGGATCGGCGACTTCGATGCGCTGCGCGATCGGGCGTTTCTGGAAATTGAAGAACGAGATACCCTTTTTCCCGGCAACGTAGAGATCGATCGCATTTCCCTCGGCGGTCTGCTGTCGGATGAATACGTTCGCCGCCCGAAGCACGCTCCCGTTGTAGGCGCCCGCCAGCCCCCGATTGCTGGTGATGACGACCAGTGCGATCTTCTTCTTGCGATCGGCATCGCTCGGACGACGGAGCAGCGGATGGTCCACGTCTCCGACGCTTGCCGCCAGCTCCTTCACCAGTTCGCGCACCTTCAGGCTGTAAGGCTTGGTTCCAACCGCTCGTTTCAGCGACTTTTGGAACTTGGCCGTCGCGATCATCTGCATCGTCTTGGTGATCTTGCGGATGTTCCGAACCGCCTTGCGGCGTTTCACAATAGCGCGAGCCTTAGCCATATCGCGGGATTATGCGGGGTGAAGAGAAAGTGTCAAATGGGACTGGTGATCTTTGGTGATTGGTGATTGGAACGTGACGGGAGCAGCGAAGATCGGTACTTGAAGACGTGAAACGTGACAACATCGATACGAGATCGCCGAGGATCTTCCGAGCACGGAACGACTGACGCCAAAGGAGAATGCCGCAATTCACCAATCGGCATCGCCGTGGCTTGCCCCTTCGCGGAGCGTCAAAAACGCCCGATCATCGCGTCGGCGAATCGACCATCAGCTCCGCAGTCGCCGTTCGGTTCTCTTCCGGCACTGCCTCACCCGCCTGGGCCAGCATCCGCACACACGCAGACCGCACCGCGGCGACATTCATATTATGCCCCGGACAATCCGTGCTCTTGGTATCGCGATGGCCCAGAATGTGATCCGCCGGAATGTGGTACGTCTTCATCAGATACGACACCAGGCGTTCCAGTGACGCCATTTGCTTTGCGGTGGGGCGAGTGATATCGAAGTTGCCGACCAGGCAGATACCGATGCCGTGTTCGTTGTAGCGGTTGTCAGGCGTCTTCGCATGCGCGCCCCACTTCTGCTTCGGCCAGCGCGAGCCGACCTCAACTTGGCCATCGCCCGTATCGGTCCCGTTTCCGATCACGAAGTGATACCCCAGCTCATCCCATCCCTTGGCTCGGTGCATTTTGTCAAAGGCGGCGGCACCGCCGGTAGCGGTGGCGCTGTGGTGCACGACGATCCAATACCATTCGTTGGGGGCCGCGATTGGAATCCAGCTTCGCGGAACCCCGGCGCTGGCAATTGGATCAGGTCGATTGCTGCGATGCGGAAGCACCGCGACCGGCGCCGGCGGAGGCACGGGCGCAGGAATCGGCGCCAGGTCCGGATTCGGCGGCCCGCCAAACGACGGCGCCGGGAGTCGATCGACCATGGAAACGGTCGGAGCCACCTCGCAGCCAGTGGCGAGGACGATCAGACCAAGCGTAAATGTAGCGAAGAGTTTAGCCATCCTTGGCCTCTTTATCGGATGAATGAACGCCCAATCGTCAGCACAACAGCCGCCAAATTCCCGACCGTCCAGGCTGCGATGAGGGTAGTTTTAGCGAACGGCGGCCCTTAAATCCAGAAGATTGCGGGGAAATGCGGGCGCGCGGCTGCGAAATTCACGGTGACAAGGGTGGCCGGATCATGTTCAGGAACTGCGGCGGAGTGAGCACCTTGAAGTCAGGGTGGATCAGGCGAAGCTCCTTGCCCTCAGCGTTCGCATCGCTCATGAGTTCTCAGCATCACCTTGAGATAAACGTTGCAATCAAATACCGCCGAGGGGGTGGATCTCACGATGCACTTCGCGCGCGACGTGCCGCTCGCATTTCGTGCTTTGCGGTTTCAAGAAGTGCCGTCAGTTCGTCTTCGCTCATTCCGCTTCTATCAAAATCCTCGCGTAGCGGGGCGAGCACCTCCTCGAGCGTCGGACGATATGCGACCCGCTCAAGAGTCTTGATTGCGTAAGTGGGCAGGTCGAAACCGGCAGCTGCAGCCTTTTCTCGCAGCTTCATTTCCACCTCAGGCGAAATCGACAGACTCAACGTCATCCTGCAGCAGTTGCAATTCCAGCCCGATCTCGTATTATCCTGCTGTCGTTGTTCGGATTTTGTTCCTTACCTTCGGTAGGTTTTCAGCCGATCACGATATTGATTCCTTGTCCGCAGCCCGCAGTTTTCCTAGCGAACACACCTGTTTTCTGTTCCTATCGTTGATTCGGCTTCCGGAAATTTTCGGGCGGCATGTGCCGTCTGGGGAATCGGTCTTTTGGTTGAAAGGTTTATGGCAGAGCAGTTAGAGAATCGGATTATTGAGCACCTCAAGAGCGAGCAGTACCGCCCGCTGAGGGCCCGGGGGTTAGCGCGCGAATTGAACGTGGACGGTGAAGAGCAGTATCACGCCTTCCGTGACGCGCTCAAGGAGCTTATGCACGGGGGACACGTGGTTCTGGGAGCGCGCGGAGCCGTGGTGCTTCCCGCCCAGCATCACAGCCGCGACGAGTTTGTCGGATCGTATCGGCACAACAAACGCGGATTCGGATTTGTCGTGCCGACGGATCCGGGCAGTCGGGAAGATCTGTACATCCCCGAAGGCCAGAACTCCGGCGCGATCACCGGGGACATCGTCCGCGCCAAGATCATGAGCAAGGGGCACCGCGACGGCAAGGCGATCTACAGTGGTCGCATCACCGAAATTTTGCAGCGCACGCAGAAGCGCTTCGTCGGACAACTGGTGCGTCAGGGAACGCAATGGATGGTGCTGCCGGAGGGCAACTCCATCACTGAGCCGATTCTCACGCCCGATGCCGCGAGCCGGCACGTGCAGCCGGGAACCAAGGTCGTCGTGGAGATGACCGAATATCCAGCCAACGGCCAGCGCGCGGTCGGCGTGATCACCGAAGTGCTCGGTGAAGCCGGAGAGAAAGACGTCGATCTGCGGAGCGTGATCGTGCAGTTCAACCTGCCCGGCGAATTTCCGCAGGACGTTCTCGACGAGGCGCGGGCGTCGGTCGATCGATTCAATCCTGATGACGAGCGGTCCCGTCGAATCGATCTCTCGGACCAGACCGTCTGCACGATCGATCCAGACGACGCGAAGGACTACGACGACGCCATCAGCCTGCGGGCGCTGGACAACGGCTGCTGGGAGCTTGGGGTTCATATCGCCGACGTCTCGCACTTTGTGCCGGAGGGAAGCGCCCTGGACGAAGAGGCGCGGAAGCGCGGCAACAGCGCGTATTTCCCCGGCCATGTCATTCCGATGCTGCCGGAAATCCTCAGCAACGGCGTCTGCTCGCTGCAGGAAAAAGTGCCGCGCTTCTGCAAGAGCGCGTTCATCACCTATGACGGCGGCGCCAAGCCGGTCTCCGCAAAGTTCGCGAACACCATCATCACCAGCGCCAAGCGGATGCGATATCGTGAGGCGCAGGCGATTTTGGACGCGATCGACGCCGGCGGAAATGCCGGGCCCGATCTGGGCAAAGTGGTGCCGCATCCCGACGGCGATCGTCGTGTCGGCGATTATGAGCCTCGGATCATCGAGCTGCTGGGGCAGATGAACGTCCTGGCCCGCCGTCTCCAGAAGCGACGTCTGGCCGACGGACAGATCGTTCTCGATCTCCCGGAAGTCGAGCTGGTGCTCGATGAGAATGGCAAGGTCGCCGACGCCGTGCCGGAAGATCAGAGCTTCACGCACACGCTGATTGAGATGTTCATGGTCGAGGCGAACGAAGCCGTCGCCCGGCTGCTCAATTCGCAGGACCTCCCGTTTCTGCGCCGCATTCACCCCGAGCCGGAGGGGGGCGATTCAGATCGTCTCCGCCAGTTCGTGACGGTCGCGGGGTTCAAGATTCCCAAGGTGCTCGATCGCCAGGCGATCCAGGCCCTGCTCCTCGCGGCGCACGGCAAGCCCGAAGGATTTGCCATTAACATCGCGGTGCTGCGAAGTCTGACCCGCGCGGAATATTCTCCGCAGCAGATCGGGCACTATGCGCTCGCCAGCGAACAATACTGCCATTTCACCTCCCCGATCCGGCGATACGCCGATCTGACGATTCATCGTCTGCTCGATGCCTACTTTGAAGCGCGCCAGCGGACGGGGAAGGGCAAACCGCAGGTTGATGAAGACAGCGTGCCGTCGTACGACGATCTGGTCGCGCTCGGCAAGCAACTGAGCTTCACCGAACGCCGCGCCGAGGACGCCGAGCGCGAGCTTCGGCAGGTGAAGATTCTCGAACTGCTCAAGGAGCGGATCGGCGAAGAATTCCCCGGCGTCGTCACGGGCATCACCAACTTCGGCGTTTTCGTCCAGCTTTCCACCTGGCTCATCGACGGCCTGATCCGCTACGAAAACCTGATGGACGACTGGTGGGATGTGAACGAAAAAGCCGGCGTCGTCCGCGGCCAGCGCACGGGCCAGCGCATCGGCATCGGCGACGTCGCCGACGTGGCGGTCGTGCGGGTGGACGTCGTGCGCCGCGAGCTGGATCTCAGCATCAAAAGGATCATTGGTCGCGCGCGTGCGGCCGCCACCACCGACGTTCCTGTCGAGCCCGAAGGAAAGAAGAAGCTCAAGGGGGGCAAGGCGAAGCAGCCGCTTCGCGGCGGCGGCAAAAAGGCGCCCTGCGCGGCGGCCGCAAGGCGCCGGCGGGGCGCAAACGGCGCTAACCCAAGTTACGCAGTTCAGAGCCGGTTCAGAACTTCGAGCGCGACTTGCCCCCTCTCCCGGTACTCCCGCAGTGAGGGTGATCTCGAACGTCGGGCGCCACCGGTACTCAAAAATCACCCTCACCGCAACCCTCTCCCGGAGTTCCGGGAGAGGGGGTAATGAAACGTTCCAAGCCGCCGTCGCTCTTGAATGCCTACGGAGCTTGAAATCCCAGGAGGCGCGGCGGCTCGAAAGAGCTTCAGCGCCCCGCGGGCCACGCGATCAACTGATGATCCGCCGTCAACCTTTCGCGCAACTTCTCGTATTGAATCCCTTGAACAGTGGCATTTTCGTCGATCGCAATGGAAGCCGCCGTTCCGCACGCCTGTCCAAGGATCATGTAGACCGGCTCCATTCGGATCGATCCGTAGGCGATATGCGTCGCGCTCACGCACACGGGCGCCAGCAGATTCGTGCATTCCGCGGCCTTGGGAGTCAATGCGCGGTAGCTGATGCAATACGGCTTGGCCACGTGAATCTGCACATCGCCCTCGTTGCGGGCGTGGCCGCCCGCGTCCACGTATCGCTGTGTGTTGTGTGAATCCATAGTGTAAGAGCCCAGTCCGACCGGATCATCGGCGCTGCGCTGGTGCGTGATGTCGGCCTGGGTCATCACGTAGTCTCCGATCATTCGCCGCGCCTCGCGCACATAGAGTTGACAGGGCCAGTTGTCGTTATCGATGAACTCATCTTTCGCCAGGCCCCACTGGCTCGCTTCGCGTCGAATCTTCTCCGGCACGCGCGGATGATTGGCGACGGTCCAGAGAAGCCCCTGGGTGTAGTCGATGTGCTGCGCCGCGATCTTCTCGCGGGTTTGATAGTCAGCCTCAGGGTACGCATCGGCCAATCCAATCGCGTCCGTGGAGAAGGCGCCGGAATTGTTCGAGTCGGTCTTGTGATTCGGCATCCCCCGCGATCCCCACGGCACACTCTTGGCGCCGGCTTCGTAATAACGGAGCAACAATTCGTAATTTCTTTCGTCGTAACCGGCCGGCTTGGGAAACGGAATGCGGTTGTCGGCAACATTGGTCATGCAGATGCGATAGTTGTACGACTGGACGCGCCGATCGCCTTCTCCATCGACTCCCGGGCCGCCGGGATGGATTCCAGGAACCAGGCCGCTTTCGGGTTTGCCCGGCTGCACGAACGGATCCACTGGCAGCATGAATTGGTGTCCGTGTGCCTGAGCCGTCTGAATGCCGTCGTAGGTTTCGCCGTATTGCGCGTTGCCCTCGCGTCCAATGGCGTAAGACACGCCCGCTGTCGCGAGCAGATCACCTTCGTAGGTAGCATCAATGAACATTTGGCCGACGAAGACGCTGCCGTCCTCCATTGCGATGGAAACGATGCGCGGCCCATCCTTCCGAACGCCGTGGTTTCGATCGAGCCTTCGGCCGAGGACCACGGTCACCTTTGCCTCGCCAAGCATGTCGCCGAAGATTTTCGCGGCGACATGCGGCTCGAAGCCGAAAAGCGCATCTTCATGCAAATAATGCTCACCCTTCTGGTATTGCTCCAGTGTCTCGCCGGTCCATGCGGAAGGCTGCCGGTAGTATGCGAGCACTCGCCGATAGAACTCGCGGGCAACGCCGCCGATTGCTTTTTCGTTGCCCATATCGGTCGCGCCCAGACCGCCGGCGGTCATTCCGCCCAGGTATTTCCCCGGTTCGATCAGGGTGACATGTTTGCCCATACGGGCGCTTTGCACCGCCGCGATGATGCCCGCGCTGGTGCCCCCGTACACCACAACATCCGCTGGCTCTTCACCCCGTGCGATTTGCCCGAAGAGGAGAATCGCGATCGCGGACCAGCGCAAGACAAATCGCGGCCCGATCAGTTCCGCGAGGGTTGCGTTTCGGGCTGCGTCGTTTGCGGTTGTGCCGCTTGCTGCGTCTGGGGCACTCTCACTTCTCCGCGATGATGCGAGAGGAACCATGTGTAAAGCTCCGGATTGTCGTACGATTGCGTCCAGCAATTGTGACCGACGCCGGGATAGTGCGTGAATTTCACATCGGCGCCGACCTTCTGCAAAGCCGCGACCATCTCCTGGCTGCGCGCAATCGGGACGACAGGATCGGCTTCGCCATGAAACACCCAGATCGGCAGATTCTTCAGTCGCCGCGCCAATGAGGTGTTTCCCCCGCCGCACATCGGCGCGATCGCCGCAAAGCGATTCGCGTTCTGCGACGCCCAGTCCCACGTGCCAAATCCCCCCATGCTCAGCCCGGTGAGATAAACGCGATCCGGATCCACGCGATAGCTGGCCAGAATCTTATCGAGCAGCGCGTTCAACTCGAACGGCTTCCACCCCGTATCCGGCGGGCACTGCGGCGAGAGCACCACAAACGGGAAATCCTTTTTCGTCTCAACAATCTTCGGCGGCCCGTGCGCCTTGACCATATTGACGTCATTGCCGCGCTCTCCCGAACCATGCAGGAAAACGATCAGCGGCCATTTCTTCTCCGGATCCTTCGAGTAATCCTCAGGGAGAAACAACAGGTAGTTGAGTTTGAAGGTAATCGTCGCCTCGAAACTTCCCGGATGCTGTCCCGGCTCCTCGGGCTGCGTTGCCGAAGTCTCTTCGGCACGAACCGTCGAGAGCGCCGCGCAAAATGCGAATATCATCGCCGTCAGAAATGTACATCGGTTCATCATGACTCGCCTTGTTCGAGGAACAGCCCTAACCGCCAATTGAATATACCGCGGTCCTGGCTGCTCGTTCGTTTCAACGGCGCCGCGGCAGTGCGATCTCTCTCTCCAATTTTGCAGTTGCAATTCCCTAATCACGATGGAATAATTCATTCACTCGGCACGTTGTGTCGATGGAGAAAACTATGCGGCAATATTGGTATACATCTACAAGTAACACGTTCGCCGAAGGGCGATTCGTGTATACGACATTGGGCGTCACCACGCGCTCGTAGCTCCTCGCCTGTGTCGGCCGGGAGTTCTTCCCGGTCAACAGTAATCACTACTATAAAACTGGGAAGAAGTTAGACGCATTGAAGCGCGTTCGTTCTGTATTTCGCCAAGCGGATGAACGTCTGCACGGCAAAATGCCGGCTGAGCGTCTGCGCATCGGTTAGTCCGTTTTCAGGAAGGAGCATCGGAAGAATCGTCATGGCAAAAGCTGGCGTTTGAACGTAGCAAGCCCCCATGTGAATTGAAAACATCGCCGCGGTAGCTCAGTTGGCAGAGCAGTCGCCTCGTAAGCGACCGGTCGCTGGTTCAACTCCAGCACGCGGCTTCGAGACGGTTTTGAGATGGAGCAAGAAAATGAAATTCGCGCAGGTGGCAGAGCGGCTAATCGCATCGGTCCGTAAAACCGACGGGTCCACGACCCTACGGGGGTTCAAATCCCTCCCTGCGCATCAGAGAGTCCGGTGTTGACGATGTCTCTTATACCAAGGGGGCGCATTCGTCGCGTCAGCGCAGAGCCGAGCGACTTGTCGCCGGACTCCAAGCGCATTCACCTCGCGTCGCAAGTTCCAATGGCGGAACGCTCGATTCCAAATCGAGAAGCGGCAGGTTCGATCCCTGCGCGGCGCGCTTCGGGAGCGGCGGATGGGGACGAGAGTGATCATGCGTCGGCAGCACACAGCTTCCAGACCGAGGGTGCAAGCACCGCTCGGCGTTCGCGAAGAGCGTTTAGCGATTTTGAACGCCGAGTGGTGCTTGCACCCTCGGTCCGGAAAACGCGATTTGGTAATTTTGCGCCAGCCCTTGTGCAATCTCAACGGTTCCGGTGCTTAATCGGCCCTCGGTGACAAGGCCCGGCATATCGGCGCTGGCCGCCACGAAACCGCCATCTTCCAGCGATTCAAGAAGAAGACGGATGGCCGAGCGTTATGTGCTGCGCCCTTTTTTAAACGACACTCCAAAGGCGAGAAAGGTCGATGACGACGATTGCTCGCCTGCAAAAACTGCCAGGATTTTGTATCCTGCGTTCGATGCCCGTCGAACCACTCAAGCTGCGCGTGTTGGCCCAACAAAAGAAAGATGAGAACTGGAGATTCCGCCGTTCTTGAAGGATCGGTGCGAGTTGGACCCGGCGGAGTTGGATGAGCGTGTCCTTGAGCTGACCAAGCGAGTCTGGGCGGGAATCGATTGCACAAGCTGCGCAAACTGCTGCAAGGAGGTTAAGCCGACATTCATCGACGCCTATCTCGAACCGACCGAATTTGGAGCCGAGAACCCGTGGCGAACGCGAATGACGCCGTGTCCATTTCTGAAGGACAACCGCTGCAGCGTTTACGAAGACCGACCAGCCAATTGCCGGGGATATCCGTATCTGTACGAGCCGGATTTTGTCTTCCGCACGATGGCAATGGTCGACCGGACGTTGACGTGTCCAATCGTTTATGAGGTGATGGAGAGCTGAAGAAGTCTGTCGGATTTTCGCGGTCGAAGCGCAAGTGACCGCTCGGTGATCAACATGATGCTCGGCGAATCTGCTTCGTGAAGATTCGTGCGAAATTCGTGTCGATTCGTGTACCGCGTTTCTTGGTCACTGCGGATCGGGGCGGGATTGCGCAGGTTCTTCGGGAAGTAGCCGGTGTCCGTGATCCAGCCGATTCTCGATTATGTGGGGCAGAGCGTGCTGCTGACATTGAAGCAGGTCGTGATCGTACTGGGGCCAGTACTGGTCCTGGCCTTCATGCTGGACTATCTGTCGCAAGTCGTGCGAGGTCGAGCGGCGAGAATTCTCGGCCGAAATGCCTACACGTATCTCACCGCTCCGGGAGTGATGGTTCACGAATTGGGGCATGCATTCTTCTGCGTGATCTTCCGACATCGGATCGTCAGCATGCACTTGTTCAAGCCGGGCAGCGACGGCACGCTCGGCTCCGTTCAGCATTCATACAACCCCAGAAGCATCTACCAGAGAATCGGCAACTTCTTCATCGGCACCGGCCCGATCTGGTTCGGGACCACGCTGGTTTGCCTGTTGGCTTGGTATCTTCTGGGTTCATCGGCGAGCGATGCAATTCGCAACGTCGCCCCTTCAAATAATTCCGCGGGCCTGGCGGCGATCGGATCCAAAGTCTTCGCCTTGGTGTTGCAGCTTTTGATGCTGCTGTTCCGCCCATCGGTTGTCTCATCGTGGCAATTCTGGATTTTCGCCTATCTGCTGTTTTGCATCGGGAGCCATATCACTTTGAGCAGATCGGACATGAACGGGGCCGCCGGGGGATTCGTGGCTTTGGTGGCCCTTGTGTTTCTCTTCAATCTGCTCACATTGACGTTTGCCGGGCAGCTTTCGCTGCAGGCATGCCAGCGACTGTTGCAGGGGTCGGTGGTTTTGTACGCCGCGATGCTGCTTGTTCTCGGGCTGAATCTCGCCTTGGCGGCGACTCTCTTTGCTCTGTCGGTCGCGTTTCGGGCTGTGCGGTAGCAGTCGCCACGTGGACTCCTGCCGGTGCGCGCACTGCGCGCCGATTTGTTCGGCAGGACCGGATCCTTGCACGAGGGATGTGCGCGTCGAAACGGGAGCGGTTTGGATAGCCACGGCCCGATTCATAGATATAGGTGCGTGCCATGTGTACCGTCCAGTTGGCGTCATCGATACAGAATAGGAAGCCCGCTGCGTGTGAAGCAGAAGCTTAGAAACGGAAGAATGCCATTGGCGACCCAAACTGCCCTCACGAGAGGCGGCATCGACGCCCAGCCGCATCGAACGATGTCCAGGAGTCCCCAACAGAACAACAGGCCGCAAGTTCCGGCTGAGACATGTGCGAAGAAGACTGCCCAGTGCACCGCGGGGTCCCATCGATGCGGCGAACCTGGCATGATTACCTCTCCAACTATTGCGGAGACATAACACATGCAAGAGCCGACGAGATAACTCATATCGACCACCAACCGGCGAGACCGACGCTCGGGCACGGAATAATTGAGTTCTGCCGCCATGGGAGTTGCTCAATTTGCCTTCGGCAAAATCGGAGGAGGTGAGATTCGAACTCACGGGACCCTTGCGGGCCCACCGGTTTTCAAGACCGGCGCATTCGACCACTCTGCCACTCCTCCCGGGTTGTGATGCTAACGTATCGGTTGGCAGAAAATGCGTCAAACGTCGCTTGTTGGACGACAGCCGGCTTGTTCAGTCCGCAGTCGGATGCAAGGAGTTGCGAACACTGACGGCGCATTGGAGAGGGACGGCCACGCTGGCCGTCCCTCTCTGAGGCGCTGAAGACGTTGAAAAGAGTGCTCGGCGTTCAATCGCGGCACCTGATTGAGGAGTCAGGGTATGCCATCCCGGCCGTGCACCGGATGAATGGACCAACGTCGCTGATCGGCAACGACGGAAATAATTTCTTCCGAGAAGCCCGCAGTTTAGAGGCGGTTTCAGAGCCTGTTTAGCCGCGCCGCGCAGCGAAGCGCGTCCGAGAGCGCGTATTGACAGATTGCGTCAAAACTGGCGGAAAACGCCGTTGGACGCGCTTTGCTGCGCGGTGCGGCTAAGCAGGTGACGGAAGGCCTTTAGGGTTCTGAAACGGGCTCTTAGCCGCGGGTAGCCGGGTTAGCGATGCGCACCGGAGCGTTCGGTACGCTCAACACGAACACACTTCGGCGGGCGTCGCCGCTTCGCGGGAAGCTCCATCGACCGGGCGCCGCCGTAACTCGTATTCAATTAACAACTTGCAGCAATCATCGCAGTTGCTGAAATACCGGTTACCACAGAACTGTCTGCGGCCATTAGCTTTGTGAATACGAACCTTTTGCAAAGGCTTTTCAGGAATTGAGTTGAGAGGATATGGTAGGCGGTTCCGATGGATTCGTGTGAGCGACGGTTGATCGGTGCGGAGGCTGGGTGTCGGAGCCGACTGAGCTGGCAATTCAAGCTTGCCTGTCTGGTGACCAGCGCTGCTGGGCATCGCTGGTCAAGCAGTACGAGAAGGACGTGGGCCGGCAGATGTGGCGTTTCAGCCGCGACCGGGTGGTCTGGGAAGAGCTGACTCAGGACGTTTTCGTCGAACTGTTTTATTCACTTCCGCGGTATCGACGACAGGGCGTCCCGTTTGAACATTGGCTGCGGCGCATCGCAACCCGCGTCGGCTATCGGCATTGGAAACGCAAGGGCCGGGAAAGAGCAGTCGCGCTGCATGATCAATGGCAAAGCGCAGCGCCAGGCCCGGTCGAGTCTTTGGAGGCATCTGATGCGGCAAGAATGCTGCACGAGCTTCTGGCGAAGTTGCCGGCTGCGGATCGACTTGTATTGTCGCTGATGTATTTCGAGGAATGCGACACGCTGCAGATCGCCGAGCGAACCGGATGGAACCGGGCGGTGGTGAAGATGAGATTGGTGCGCGCAAGGCGTAAACTGAAAGCAATTGCCGACGCCAGCGAGCTTCCGCAAAGATTTGGGAGTCTGTCCGATGGAATCGCTGCAGTGGATTGACAAACTGGCCGAGCGGGCGCGCCAGGAAATTATTCCGATGGTGCGCGTTGTCGCGCCCCGCGTTGAACCGCTGGCATATCGCCTGCCAAAGACGGCGCTTTCGCTGTCGGCGATCGGTTCTCTCGTTGCCGCGTGCTTGTTGCTGGCGTTGGGACTTCATGCACAGCACATCTCAAGCACGACGACGACTCCCGCAGCGTCTTCGTCGGATAGCATGAGCGTTTTATTTTCTCCCCTGAAGATGGGAGTGAACTAATGAGCGTGATCAGGTACGCGCTGCATGAGTCTTGTCCGGATTGTCCCCTCCCCCGGCACCCCGAGGGAGGATCATGAGCACTTCGGAAGCCATCTCGTCGCGGCGCGATCAATCTGGTCGGCGAGCCCTGATTCTCTGGGGCGCCGTTCTCGTATTGAGCGGGAGCGGAATCGGAGCCGGCGGGGCGTTGTTTTTCCATAAGCCGCCGACCCCGGTTGATGCGACGCTGCCAGATGCGGGGCCGGCGCCGGGCGTTCCGAATTTCAGTCCCGCGCCGATTGTCTCACACATGACGCGTGAGTTGAACCTCACGCCAGAGCAGAGCCAGCAGGTGACGGATGCCTATGCTCAGAGCCTTGCGGCAATTAAAAAGCTGCGTTCGGACATGATCGTGAAGCTGACGGCCGAACACGAAAAGCTGCGGGCGGCGATGAAGAAGACGCTGACCGACGTGCAGTTCGCGCAGTGGGACCAGCACTTCGAGGCGATGCGTTCGCGAATGATGCCCGACGCTCCGCCGTGGCGCGATTTCCATCATCCCGGAGGCCCGGGCGGAGAAATGGGGCCGCCGGACGGACCTGGAAGAATGCCTGGGATGCGGCATGGCCCCGGTCCCGACGGGCCGGACGGCCCAGACGATCGGCCCGGCGACGGAGCCGATGAACATCGCCATTCCCCCGGCCCTCCCGGTCGTGACTTCCGCGGAGAAGATGACGGCCCACCTGTCGGACCTCCCGGCGAGCCGGGTCGTCCGGGTGTTCCTCGACCAGATGCAGGCGGCCCCGACGCATCGCCACCGGAGCCGCCCAGATAGATCAAACTTGCCTGACCGACCGCCAGGGTTAGCCGCGACGCGCAGCGAAGCGCGTCTAACGGCGCAATAGCGGCTCGGACGGCATTCGTCAGGACGCGCCGCTGGACGCGCTCCGCGGCGCGTCGCGGCTAACCTGGGTACTTCAGCGGTTTTCGCTCACTGACGTAAATCGTCGATCGTCCTCCATGCTTCGCGATTCGCGCAACGCGCATCGGGGGATATACTCCGTCGAGTATGTCCCTGGACGAACTGATCTTGAAACTCGATGCCGAAGACATCGAGCAGGCCCGGCTGATGACCCCTTCCCAAAAGTTGCGGGCTGGCGGTGACTTGTTCGATGATGCCTGCAGGTGGACGCTTGCGGGGATTCGCAATCAGCATCCGGAATTCACACCGGAGCAGGCGATGGCCGAGCTTCGCCGGCGCCTTGATGACGCGAGAGCGGCCGAGGAGAACGTGGAGTGAGCGCGACCGACCTCGTACTCTACCTGCTCGGAATCTTCGACCAACTTGCCATTCCCTACATGTTGGTCGGCTCCTATTCCAGCAACTACTATGGACGCCCGCGATCGACGCAGGATGCGGATTTCGTACTGCTCCTCTCTGAAGACCAACTCGGTGCTCTTCGGGGTGCCCTCGGCCCGGACTTTCAATTCGACCCGCAAATATCATTTGAAACCATCACGATGACCACTCGCTACCTCATTCACCACCCGGCGACTGCGTTCAAGATCGAACTGTTCCTGCTGACGAATGATCCGCACGACCAATCACGCTTTGCCCGTCGGCAACAGGTGAATTTCGAAGGGCATCCTACCTGGCTGCCCACCGCGGAAGACGTGATCATCCAAAAGCTCCGGTGGTCGCGAAGCGGGAAGCGTGCCAAGGATATCTCCGACGCCGCGGACGTGATTCGGTTGCAAAAGTCGAAACTTGACCTCGCGTACATCCGTCACTGGACCGCACAGCATCAGACCGCGGATCTGTTCGAGGGACTGCTCTCCAACCTGGAGGTTCGCTCGTGACGCGAAAACCGCGTCGCATGGCGCCTCATCCCGAAATTGATGCGAAGCATCGAACCCAACTCAAACGGCAGGGTTACACGGTTGTTCCGAAGTTTCTGATGCCGGTCGAGATTGCGGCGGCTCGCGCCAATATGCTGCGATATTTTCCGTCGCCGGAGGAACTGGCGGCCGCGCCGCAGCGGTATGGCGCTATTCTCGAGGAGGCGGAATATCAGCAGATAGAGTTTCCCTACGCTGGCGATGCCCTGAACAACATTGCGACGCATCCGCGCATCATCTCATTTGTCGAATCGCTTCTGGGTGATCGCGAAATAATGCTTTCGCAATCCGCCATCTGGGCGAAATACGCTGGCACGGGGAGTTTCGAGCAGCCGATGCACGTGGATTTCGAGGGAAACACGCTCGTTTATCCGCGCGACGACGGCCCGTTCCGCCAGGTGAACATGATTCTGTATTACACTGACGTGGATGACACGATGGGGCCCACCTGCGTTGTGCCAACGGGGCGGAAGCCGGACGAGCTTTGGCCGCCGTTTCGTCCGCGCACACAATATTCCGGACTCTATCGGCGTGAGAAGAAGGTGCTGATCGACGCCGGAGGCTTGCTGATTTTTTCCATGAGTACGTTCCATCGGGCGTCGGAGATGCTTGCCGAGCATGGCGTGCGGTTTACGCATCATCTGGTTTACCGCAGCGCACGCTTTCCCTTTGCCGGATATAACCAGTGGTCGCGGTTTGGGGAGAAGCCGGAGATGCGCCGCTTTCTGGAACAGGCGACGCCACGACAACGAGAGGCGATCGGTTTCCCCGCTCAGGGTCACCCCTATTGGAATCAAGAGACGCTCGCCGGTGTGGCCCGGCGGTATCCGAGGATGGATATGACGCCGTATAGATCCAAGAACGTCGAATCGTGATTGGAACGATTGGAACGTGAATCTGGTGATTGGAACGTGAGAAAGGGGGGATGAAACGTGAATTTGGTGATTGGAACGTGACAAGAGGGGGGGATGAAACGTGAAAACGTGAAACGTGAGGAGGATATCGGGCTCGCCGACGGGTCGAGCGTTGCTTGCCCTTCGCGGGCCTTACAGGCTCATCTGTCATCCGCGACGACGCAAGCGACTCCGAGCAACATCGGCGAGCCCGAGACGCTCTTCACGTTTGCTCCTCCCCCCGTCTTGTCACGTTCCGTGCACCAATCACCGGACCTCACCCGCCGCCGTGTAAATCAGGCGGGCTCGTGCTAAAATGACTCGCCAGCATTGGCCGGCGATGGAGCGCAATCTTGTCGCGAACAAAACTTGACACTCTTCGGGAGAATATCCGGAGAGTGTTTCTTGGCGATGTCCGGGCGGTGGATTTGTTGATCGTGGGGTTGATTGGCGCGGTCATGTGCTCATCGAGGATGTGCCGGGAGTTGGCAAAACGGTGCTGGCTCGCTCGCTGGCCAAAAGTATCGACTGCAAATTCAGCCGAATCCAATTGACGCCGGATCTGCTTCCCAGCGACGTCCTGGGCGTTTCAATCTTCAACAACCAGACGCAGGCGTTCGACTTCAAGCCGGGTCCGGTGTTCGCGAACATCGTGCTGGCGGACGAGGTGAATCGCACGACGCCGCGAACGCAATCGGCGCTTCTGGAGGCGATGAGCGAAGAGCAGGTCAGCGTCGAAAACCAGACGTTTACTCTGCAGCGCCCCTTCATGCTGGTCGCCACGCAGAATCCGTTCGAGTTTGAGGGAACCTATCATCTTCCGGAAAACCAGATGGACCGTTTTCTGGTGAAGGTGCGCGTCGGCTATCCCGAGCGCCGCGCCGAACAAAAGATCCTCCTGACTCAGCCTGGGCGCGATGCGCTGAGCCAGTTGCACCCGGTGATGAGCGGGGCTGAGGTGGTCGAACTGCAGGATGGTGTGCCGCAGGTGAAACTCGACGCGGCGATTTTGGACTACGTGATGGACCTGATCGAGGCGACGCGAGAGAGCGATGAATTGCGCCTGGGCGTTTCGCCGCGCGGGGCGTTGGCGCTGACGCAGGCTTCCCAGGCGTCGGCAGTCTTGAACGGCCGCGATTACGTCACCCCTGACGACGTGAAGTCGCTCTTCATTGCGGTTTGCGCCGATCGCGTGCTCGGCAAGTCTTACCTGCAAAACGGGGACGGCGGGGGGACGGAAGTGATACTCAAGAAAATTCTCGACGAAGCGTCTACGCCGCGATGATTCAAATGAGGTAGTGATGTTCCGGCGATCATCGCTTGCAGCGCTTGAAAAGAAGTGGGACGAATTAACCATCGTCCGGCAGCGTCCTGGAATTGACGTTTCGCTGACAGGCTTCATCTACGCCGCGATCATGCTGTTCATGGGCGTGGCCGCGATGCAGAATCGCGCCAACGTGCTCTTTGGGATTTTCGGCCTGATGATCGGCACGCTGCTGGTCAGCGGCGTCATCAGCCGGCTGGTGGTGCGCCGCCTGAAGGTGCGCCGGGTATTCCCCGAGCACGGCGTGGTCGGCGTCACCATGTGCGCGGTTTACGAGATCACCAACGCCAAGCGGTTCTGGCCCAGTCTCTCGGTTTCCCTGGCCGAGCTGGACGGTGTGGAAGGCTTCGCAAGGCAGCCGCAGTGCTATCTTCTGCATGCAGCGGCGGGAATGACCGCATCGGTTCCCGCGGATCTCCTGCCGAAGCGTCGTGGCCTCCACGAGTTGGCGCGCTACCAACTCGGAACCGGCTTTCCTTTCGGGTTTGTGAAGCGCGCCATCATTAACGCCCATCCTGACCGTGTGCTGATCTATCCCGCGCTGGCGGAAGTTGATGAGCGCCTTGTCGCGATGTGCCGATCGGCGGAGTTGACCGGATCCACGGTGCGCCCGCAACCGGGCGGCTCCGACGAATTCTATGGTGTGAAGGAATTCCGCTCCGGCGAGAACAGGCGTTTGATCTACTGGAGGCGCAGCGCCCGCACCGGGACTCTGGTCGCCAGGGAAATGACTCGCGTCGCCCCGCCCCGGCTGCTTCTGCTGGTCGATACTTTTCTCGCCGAGCAGACGATTGCCTCCGCGGAGCTGGTCGAGCGGACCATTGCCATGGCCGGCTCGCTCGCATCGGCAGCGCTGGCGCAGGGGATGCAGGTTGGGATGGTTGCCTGGGCCGATCATTGGCTGGCGCTGACTCCGGCGCGGGAAGCAACATCGCACGGACGTTCTATCTGCGCTGGCGCGGCTTCCTCAGAATCGCGAAAGGGAGTTGTCGGAGCTGCTGGATGAATGTCACTCATTGATTCGACCCGGAGTGACGCCGGTGCTTTTTACGCCGCGGAACGTGCAGCTTGGGCTGATCGAGGAAGCTCGCGGCGGAATGCTGGTGATCTCCTCGTCCATCGCATCCGCCCGCGCATGGTTCCGTTTCGATCCCGGCGTCAACTTCAGGACCGCCATGCCGCGGCCGTTCATCGAAAAAGCTGAGAACCCCGCCAAATAAGTCATGTACGACATCCGCCAGTTCAAACCCGCGCTCTACGTTCTCCTGCTGATGGGAATGGCGGGCTTCGCGCTGGCGGTAAACTCACCGGGTATCCTTGTCATCGGGTGGACCGCGACGCTCTTTAACGCCTGGCTCGTCAAGACCGGTCGTTTTCAGCCGATCTCGCGCTGGATTTCAAATCTCATCCTGCTGGCGGGCGTGCCGTGGGTGTTGCTGCAGAGCCGGGGGGCGGCAATGACTGACGAAGTGGTCTGGATCGGCCAATACATCGTCCTTTTGCAGCTGGTGAAGCTTTACGAGCAGCGCGGCAATCGTGATTACGCACAGTTGCTGGTGCTCGGCCTGCTTCTGGTCGTGGCCGCGTCGATCAATACCGCGAGCCTTGCCTTCGGGCTGCTCTTGATCGTCTATCTTTTTCTCTCCCTGTATTGCTGCCTTCTGTTTTATCTTAAAACCGAAGCGGACCTCGCCAAGGCGGCGCTCTCCATCCCGACGGAGAAGCTCAACCCGGCCACGCTTCGCCAGGACCAGCGCTACATGAGCCGGTCCATGCGACGCATCACGTTACTCGTCGCGTCGGTGGCGATCTTTTTTGCCGTTGTGGTCTTCCTCTTCTGTCCGCGCCCCACCGGCGAGAGCTTTCTGGGACAAAGGCAGCTCGGGGCAGAACCGGCGCTGACGGGCTTCAGCACGGAAGTCAGCTTTCAGCAGGTCGCCCGCATCACCCAGAGCAACGAAATCGTCGGATATGTCCAGGTTTGGCACAACGACCGCCCCGTGAAGGGAGGGCAGACGCTCCTGCTCCGCGGATTGACCCTGGAACGATACGAGGGAAATTCGCCCAATCCGATGCGACGTAAATGGGAGTGGGAGCACGTCCACGATGAAGAGGAATCGTACACCAGCGGCGCTGACGAGGCGGCGAAGCTGCGCGACAGCCCGGCCGAGGGGGCCGACGTCTGGCGGCAAAAGGTGACCCTTCGGCCGACGGGAACCAACGTCTTGTTCGCACTGGCCGGCCCGTTTTCGATCGCAACCCACCGCCCGACGCGCATCGACTATTCACCGGCAAGCGGAACGTTGCGGTCTAGCGGCGCGCTGATGGAGCCGCTGGAATATGAGGTCCTTTCCTCGAACAATCTCGAGCCGCCTACCGACGCCAATGTATCGACGCCTGCCAACTGGCTCGCCGACCCGCAGATCCTGGCGTTTGCCAGCCGGCCCGAGGTCTGCGGCAGCAATGCCCGCGGCTCGCTCGCGAGCCAGCGCACGCATTTCCCCAACGATGTCGATCCGCTCGACGGTGAAATCGCCTCGCATATCGAAACGTATCTGCGCACCAACTTCACCTACACGCTGGATCTGACCGACGCAAAGCAGATCGAGGGGCGCGACCCGCTGGTTGCGTTTCTCTACGATCTCAAGCGGGGGCATTGCGAGTATTTCGCCGGAGCGATGACCCTGATGTGCCAGAGCCTGGGAATGCAGGCGCGGATGGTCGTCGGCTTCAAATGCGACGAATACAACGCGGTAGACGGGCAGTTCATCGTGCGGCAATCGCACGCGCATTCATGGGTCGAAGTGCGGACGTCAGATGGATGGAAGAGCTTCGATCCCACCAGTGGAACGCCCGCCGACCTGGCAACGCGCGCCAAAGGGGGGCTGTGGCAGAGCGTGGTTCATGTCGCCGACTTTCTTGAGTTCACCTATGCGAGCCATGTGATCGCCTACGACAACGAAGATCGGCAAAATATCCTGCAGTCCACCGAATCGGCCATGTATCATGCGTCATCCACCTCGCACGGCCTGTTGGGCCAGCTCGGCGATGCGGCGCACACCGTCCGATTTTGGAATATCAGCTCCAATGTCCTTGGCGCGTTCGTCTGGCTGATGCTGGCCGCCATGTTTGCTGCTTTCGTGGGTTTTTTCTGGGAAAAGTGGCGACTTCGACGCAGAGCACATCGTATCGGGATCGACGGCTTACCCGCTGCAGAGCAAGAGCGGCTGGCGCGCCAACTTGCGTTCTATGATCACCTCATCCTGCTGCTCGGCCGACACAACCTCACCCGTCCAAACTATCTAACACCGCTCGAATTCGTCGAATCACTTCTGTTTCTCCCAAGCGACGTGTACGATACTATCAATCGTCTAACCAAGCTGTTCTACCGCGTGCGCTACGGGGGTGCCGAGCTGAGTATCGGACAGCGCAAGCGACTGGAGACGGTATTGAGTCAGTTGAATAGCAGCTTGGGGCATGTCCCCGTCGCGAAGGGATAGATGACCGCGAGGTTCGCGCGATCGCGTCGAAAAGGATGAGGGCGACACTCTCGTCCTGCTCAAGTTTGACCATGACACTCGAATACGAACCCATTCAGAAAGCCCATTCGACAAAGCGTTGGCTTCGGCGCGCTAAGCTTTTCTTGCTAATTGCCGTGGGGATCACTGTCAGCGGGATCGTCACCGTCGCTTGCATCACCCACTATTTTACGTCTAGGGAAAACGCCAGATTCGAGCGGCAGATTAACGCACTGAATCTCATCGGAAAGACGCCGCAGCAGGTTACCACCGTTCTCGGTAAGCCGGTGTGCGACACCTTGGGCGACGGTAGCTCCTACGGTATCGTGGACCGTTATTTCTGCTATGAGGACCCATGGGCAGGTGACTGCTGCATTGGATTTCGAGGCGGCGTAGCGATAAAAGTCGACTTCCACCACGAGCCCCACTGATCGCGGGAGATCCGCCAATGACGGCGACCGGGTCCGTAGCTAATTCGCAATGATCTTTGCAATACCAATAAATAACAATGCAGGCAATCATCCTTTCCATCGGCGACGAGCTGGTTCTCGGCCAGACCGTCGACACCAATTCGGCCTGGCTCAGTCAGCAATTGGCACGCATCGGCGTCGCAGTCCTGGCACATGTCACGGTGCCGGATGACCAGAAGGAGATCGAACGCGCCATCGCGGACGCGTCTGCCCATTGCGATTGGCTGATTGTCTCGGGCGGTTTGGGGCCGACGGAGGATGATCTCACGCGCCAGGCGCTTGCCGCGGTATTGCGCGAGCCGCTCGAGCTTCACCAAGGTTGGCTCGATGAGTTACGGAAATTTTTCCGCTCGCGCGGCCGTGAGATGCCGGCGTCGAATCAGATTCAGGCGATGATCCCGCGCGGCGCGTTGCCAATTCACAATGACGCGGGAACGGCGCTCGGCATCGACGCGCGGCTTTCACGCGGGGCGGGGACTGACTCAGCTTGTCGAATTTTCGTCCTTCCGGGCGTCCCGAAGGAAATGAAGCGGATGTTCGAGGGGCATGTGCTCCCGAACATGCGGTCGGCTGGCGGGGGGGCGGTCATCCTTTCCCGAACGCTCCACACCTTTGGGCTGGGCGAGAGCCATGTCGCGGAAAAGCTGGGTCCGCTGATGCGCCGCGATCGTAACCCTTCGGTCGGCACGACGGTTTCCGGAGGTATTGTCTCTTTGCGCGTCAATGCGCGGTTCATCTCCCCGGCGGAGGCTTTGCAGCAAATTGAGCAGACGAGCCGCGCGTGTTACGAAGCGTTGGGCAACATCATTTTCGGGGAGGACGCGCAGACGCTGCAGGGAGTGGTGGGGGCGCTTTTGAAGGGAAAGGGAACCGTCGCCACCGCTGAGTCATGCACCGGCGGACTGCTTGCAAAAATGCTCACCGACATTCCTGGGTCATCGAGCTATTTCTCCTATGGCTGGGTGACCTACGCAAACGAAGCAAAGCAGAAACTGCTGGGGGTGAGCGAGGAAATATTGAACCTGCACGGGGCCGTGAGCGAACCCGTTGTGTTGGCGATGGCACAGTGCGCCCGCGAGCAGGCGGGGGCGACCTATGCGCTGGCAATCAGCGGGGTGGCCGGTCCCGATGGTGGCAGCGAGGAAAAGCCAGTCGGTACGACTTGGATCGGACTGGCGGCTGCCGACGGAGATTTCGCGCGCCGTTTTCTCCTCGCGGGCGATCGCGAAATGGTGCGCGACCGGGCCGCGAAAATGGCGCTGGCCCTGCTGCGTTTCAGGCTTCTGGGAATTCCAACGCCGTTTTAACGCTACTTCGATTTTCCGGACCAATCTTCGCAGTGGTTTACCCTTCGCGGACCAAATAAAATGCGCCTCCTATCGCCAATTCCACAAAGCACTTGCAACCCCGCAATGGAAAAATCTTTCCTCGGGATTGACAATGTTGGGGTCGCAGTGCATATTATCTCCTCGTTCACCTACCAGAGGCCCGGATCGGCTGCGGTGACTGAACTGCAGCGGTTAGAGACGATTCGGGTCGCGTATTGCGGTTTGCAACACTCTTTTAGAAGTGCTGGCGAATCCAATTGACAGGCTGCCACTCTTTTGGAGTACGCCTGTCGCGAAGGTCCACCGTCGGATTTTTCCGATGGCGGTCGCTTTTTGCGACGCGTTTCTGCTGTTGGCCGGGTTGTGAGCGAACGAAAAAGATGCGGCCTGTTTTGTGTGAGGCCGCCAGTTGACAAGGACGGAATGGTCGCTACCATCCCCCCTCCCTGACGGAGCCTGAGTCTTCCGGATGGGCAGAAAATTGACGCCGGCGATGACGAAAGTGGTCGTTGACGTATGCAGGTTGATCTTGCAGTTTGTTGCTCTTTGACAAGTGAATAGTCGGACGCCGCGAGGATGTGTGTCTGGAAGCTCTGTGTACAGAGTTGTCCAGATGATTTGATACGAAGCTCGGCAAAGTTTGGGACTCGCCCTGATCGCAAGAAAGGGGTTGGTTTCAGGCCTGTCGAGTCAATCTCAAACGTCTTCGTGGTGCACGCAAGTAAAGTGATCTTCCTTGATCATAAGTTTGAGTATACGGTTCCCGGTGATAGTCTTATTGCCGGGAGCTAAAGCCATCGAAGAATGTTTGAGCCTTGCAATCTCGATCGGTTCAAGCGCAAGCGAGAATCGATCGGGCTGACCCGCTGGTCTTTGCCGGCCAGTGGGCAGTAACAGCCTCGCGAGTTGTCTTAATTCGCGAGGTGGACAAACTCATTTCGTGGATAAACACGGCCTTGAAACTGTCAGTCCGGGTCAAGTCTCAGATCTGAGATTTCAATTTGAAATTTTGGGTTTGGGATCCACATCCGGCATGAGGAGAGTGTCGTGCCTAGAAATAAAATTGAAGAGTTTGATCCTGGCTCAGCCTGAACGCTGGCGGCGTGGCTAAGACATGCAAGTCGTACGGGCGTAGCAATACGTCAGTGGCGAACGGGTGAGTAATGTATCGCTAATGTGCCCCGGATTCTGGGATAGCTATCCGAAAGGGTAGGTAATACCAGATGATATAACTTTGTCGCATGGCAGAGTTCTCAAAGGAGTAATCCGCTCTGGGAGCAGGCGATATCGTATCAGCTAGTTGGTGAGGTAACGGCTCACCAAGGCGACGACGCGTAGCCGGACTGAGAGGTTGGCCGGCCACATTGGGACTGAGACACTGCCCAGACTCCTACGGGGGGCTGCAGTAACGAATCTTCCGCAATGCACGAAAGTGTGACGGAGCGACGCCGCGTGTAGGACGAAGCCCTTCGGGGTGTAAACTACTGTCAGGGGTTAGAAAGTTCTGATCAACCCCAGAGGAAGGCACGGCTAACTCTGTGCCAGCAGCCGCGGTAAGACAGAGGTGCCAAGCGTTAGGCGGAATCACTGGGCTTAAAGCGTGTGTAGGCGGACTTGTAAGTATCTTGTGAAATCCCATGGCTCAACCATGGAACTGCTGGGTATACTGCGAGTCTTGAGGCATCTAGGGGCTACCGGAACAAATGGTGGAGCGGTGAAATGCGTAGATATCATTTGGAACGCCAAAGGTGAAAACAGGTAGCTGGGGATGTTCTGACGCTGAGACACGAAAGCCAGGGGAGCGAACGGGATTAGATACCCCGGTAGTCCTGGCCGTAAACGATGTCGACTAGATCGTGGTACCTCTGACGGTTTCACGGTCGAAGCAAAAGTGCTAAGTCGACCGCCTGGGAAGTACGGTCGCAAGGCTAAAACTCAAAGGAATTGACGGGGGCTCACACAAGCGGTGGAGCATGTGGTTCAATTCGAAGCAACGCGCAGAACCTTACCTGGGCTTGACATGCTTGGATTATCCCTATGAAAGTAGGGTAGGCCCTTCGGGGTACAACAAGTACAGGTGCTGCATGGCTGTCGTCAGCTCGTGTCGTGAGATGTCGGGTTAAGTCCCTTAACGAGCGAAACCTTTGCCCTTAGTTACCAGCGGGTTATGCCGGGGACTCTAAGGGGACTGCCGGTGTCAAACCGGAGGAAGGTGGAGATGACGTCAAGTCCTCATGGCCTTTATGCCCAGGGCTACACACGTGCTACAATGGGGTGCACAAAACGAACCAAGAGCGCAAGCTGGAGGAAATCGCTTAAATCACCCCCCAGTTCAGATTGGAGGCTGCAACTCGCCTCCATGAAGTTGGAATCGCTAGTAATCGCGGATCAGCTACGCCGCGGTGAATGTGTTCCTGAGCCTTGTACACACCGCCCGTCAAGTCATGGGAGCCGGAAATAGCCGAAGTGGCGTCGTTTCAGACGTCCCTACGCTAGGTTCGGTGACTGGGACTAAGTCGTAACAAGGTAGCCGTAGGGGAACCTGCGGCTGGATCACCTCCTTTCTAAGGGATTTCTTAGAATCTCCCATAGTGCAAACTATGAGATAAACTTGTCAGCACAACCTCGTTCAATCTGTCGTTCACTCGGTAGATATGTTTTGCGACGGCGACGTCGCCGAATGGTTTCCGACTATTCACTTGTCAAAGATCAATCTTTGAAATTTTGTCAGAGCGATCTGCCAAAAAATCTTGTCAGCACAGCCTCGTCGCTTCGGGAAACCGAAGCGGGATCGTAATGGCGACATTGCGGGACGGCTTCCGATTCACTTGATTAAGCGAAAGCCCGGTCTCGAAAGAGACCGGGCTTTTTTTGTTCACATCCGTCACTCATCATCATTGTTATGTTGGGACGGCTCCCTCACATTTCCGAGTTTCTGATGGGTGAGCGGTTCTGAATGCCGCAATTCAGGATGCGGTGCTTTTTTCTCCGCACGGGGCGCCCAACGTCCGATTGTTCAGCCCCCAGGCGGCAGTGAAAAAGCGCGCCATTGCGCCGGATGAGCGATCCAACCCCCTACTGCTGCTTCTCGGTAATCGCCGTGCCCCTCAGTGATCTCTGTCATTCAATTCGAAAGATCGATGCCCTGATTCGTTCAAATCCCTGTCAGAAAATTCCTCGCCTCGATCAATCCGCTCTTTTCCCCCAACTCGCTGCCGAAATAATCCATATCTTCCAATTCGATACTGATGGCTCCGCCGTATCCGCTCTCGACAAGATGTTTAAGTATTTGCTCCCACTGAATCACGCCACGACCCGGAAGGACGTAGCGCCAGAAATGCCCGCTCCATCGTGGCGGCTGAACGAAAGTGGCGCATTGCAGCGTGCCATGTTGATAGCGCCCCTCTTCGAACATCGCGGTGTCCTTTGCGTGAACATGAAAAACGCGCGACGCATACTCTTTCAGGAACCGAAGCGGCTCGATCCCCATGCGGACCAGATGTGACGGATCGTAGTTGATGCCGAGCGATTCAGATCCGATCGAATCGAAAACTGCCCGGCAATCGGCGGGCGTACAGGCAAACGCCGCAAAATGCGGCGGCGGTCCGGGCCATCCTTCCAACGCAATGCGCACACCGATGGGCTCGATCGCCCGCGTCAGTTTTCCCCATCCATCCACGGCAAACTGAAAATTTTCGGATCGGGGGCACGCCATCTCCTCCGGCAACATCACGGCCATAAACAGTGTAACGCCCAGTTCCACTGTGCTGCGCACGTGCCGCACATTGGCTTGGACAGCATCCGCGCGCTTCGCGGGATCCGGTGACGCCAGGTCCGTCCACCGCAGCAGATCCACCGAACCGATGGCAATCCCGGCTTTGAGAAGGCGTCGCAAATCCGCCGCCGCGACCGGTCCCACATCCACCAGTGGAAAATCATTTCTCGCGCGAATTCAATGAGCCGGTCGAGGTCCTGCTGCCAGTCGCTTCGAAGACGGCGAAATCCAATAGGAAATGATCCTGTGCGCGTGCGGGCCATGCCGGCGCAATCGTAGTCGAATCGTGTCCACCGGCAATTGACGCGCGAATAGCGCGTTGTTAGACCGTTGCCGACCAGTGTAAGTCGCTCGCTCAACGCCGGCTCGATACTCCGCCGCGGCGCGGCTTTAATCCTCAGGAAAGAAGCCCATCATGCAAACAGTCGTTCACGTCACGCACGAGGCGATTCAAAAAATCGGCGGCATCGGCGCGGTCCTGCAGGGGCTGCTGACCAGCAAGGTCTATCTCGGCCCAGCGTCCGCGCAACATCCTCGTCGGCCCGTTCTGGCCGAGCGACGAACACGGCGAGCAGCGCCTCGGCGCCGACGGGCGAAGTGCTCTACAGCAGCCTGGATCAGCCTCTATCGCTCGCCGCTGGCCGCGCGGTTCCGCGAGATCGAGCAGACGTTCGACGTCGGCATCGTCTACGGCCGGCGGCGATTCGTCGACAAGGACACCGGCGTCGATCAGCACGCCGGAAGTGCTGCTGATCGACGTCGAGCCGCTACGACGCGGCGAAGATCGGCGCGTTCAAATTCGCGCTCTGGGAAACGTTCGGCATCGAAAGCGGCAAGTACGAACACATCTGGGATTTCGAGCAGTACATGCGGCTGGCCGCAGCCGGCCATCGCGGCGCTGCACGCGCTCGGCGCGGCCAGCGCGGCCGAGCCGTGCGTGATCCTCTCGCCACGAATACATGGGCATGCCGACCGCGCTGGCGGCCATCCTGGAAGGAGACGCGGCCAACTTCCGCACGATCTTCTACGCCCACGAAGTGCGCGACGATGCGCCGGATCGTCGAGGGCCATCCCGGCCACGACACGATGTTTTACAACGTGATGCGCGCCGCCATGACCGCAGGGACATTACGTCGACGACGTGTTCGGCGACCAGAGCGACTTCTACAAGCACGCGCTGGTGAAGGCCGCCCGCTATCTGCGACGGCATCTTCGCCGTCGGCGATTACACGCTGAAGGAAATCCGCTTCCTCGGGCCGGATTTCGTCCACGTCGATGCGCAGGTCGCCTACAACGGCGTGCCGCTGCTGGAAGATCAGCGTCGATGAGAAGATGGCCAGCCGCAACAAGCTGCGGCAGCTATTGCAAAACGCTGCTGAAATTCGAGCCGGATTATGTCTTCACCCACGTCACGCGGCTGGTCCCCAGCAAAGGGCTGTGGCGCGACCTGCGCGTGCTGGAGCATCGTCGAGCAGCTGCCTGCGGCAGCGCAACGAGACGGCCGTGCTGTTCACGCTGAGCACCGAAGTCCCCGCGCGCCGGCGCGACGACATCCGCCGGATGGAAGCACGCCTACCACTGGCCGGTCGCCCATCGCGAAGGCCTGCCCGATCTGTCCGGCGGCGAAGCCGCGTACTACCAGGGCGTGCAGGAGTTCAACGCCCAGAGCCGGAACGTCAAAGTCGTCTTCATCAACCAGTTCGGCTTCGAGCAGAAGCTCTGCGGCAACCGCATGCCGGCCGACATGGAATTCATGGACATCCGCAAAGGCTCCGACGCCGAGTTCGGCCAGAGCATCTACGAGCCGTTCGGCATCGCCCAGGTCGAGCCGATCAGCTTCGGCGGGATCTGCGTCTTCACCAACGTCTGCGGCTGCGCCGGTTTCGTCGAGAAAGCCGCCGGCGGCGCCGACGCCCAATGTGATCGTCGCCGATTACACCGACCTTCCCGACAAAGCCCTGCGCCCCGAGCAGCTCATGAACATCGGCCAGGCCGAGCGAGATCAGATCGAGCACGTCGTGGCGGAAAAAGTGGCGGCCGAACTTTTCGAGCGCCTCCCGCGCAACCCCGCTGAATTCGAGAAATACATCGAGCGCGGCTTTGCACTGGCGAACAAGATGAGCTGGGACGCAGTCGCGCGAGAATACGTCGTTCCGGGTATTCAGCGGGCCAGCAAGGCAAACCGACTGAAGCAGATCGCATGACAATCGAGGAACGTCTGGCATACGAAGGCGAACGGATTTGTCCAAAAAATTGCATTTTGGCCGTGAAATGGATACCTTGGCGGTAAGTCGTTCGGATGTTGACGGAGACCTCTTGCCCCAATCGGTTCTACGCCTGACCCGCTCGGGCTTACAGACGATACCCGCGCTCATTCACGCGGCGAGCGCCCTGTTTTTCGGCGCATCCCTTTGCACATTGAACTCGGGATGTCAGCAGATGGTGGCGGCCCAGGCCGCCCAGACATCGGTTGACGCCGCCCAAACCACCGCGCAGGCGGCGACCAGCGCCGCCCAAACCACGGCGCAAACGAGTGCCCAGGCGGCGCAGACGGTCTTGCAGGGCGCTGAGCAGATCGCTTTGCTGGCCGTGCCGACTTCCGTGATCGCGCAGGCCAATCAGATCCTGGCCGGCAACAATCTGACCAACTGGGGCAAGCCGATCGCAATTTACACCGCCGACCAGATGTACGTTTTCGTCTACGCTCCCGCCACGCATATCCTTGGCAAACCTCAGCCCCGCGTCCTGGTCGTTGATGCGCTCGGTCGCACGGCGCGGCTTCAACGATTGCAGGAACAGGGGTTGTGAAGTCGCAGAGCAAACCGCTAACGCATTGACATCGGCCAGACGCCCTGCCACGTTCGGATGCCGGGCCAAAAGAACCGGTGATCAGCTCTTCTTCCCCGCGAGGATCACAACGGGAAATGAGAACCGAATCCCAGAGCCGGCATGTTCGGGCTCAAACCCTGTTTTGTTCCTGCCGATGTCGGCGCCCACGAGCCGACGGACTTGTTCCGCGGCGTCCGAAGGCGTGCGCGAGGCGGTGAGAATCGAGTCGAGGTCCACCGCGAGGCGATAGAATTCCGTGCGCCGTGAGCTCCAGCCCGGCACTTGTGAACATCGTTTGAAGTTCTTCGAGGCGAAGCGCTCGCACATGCGAGGGATCACGCAGTTTTTCGACCCGGTCATACGCGGCGCCCTGATCGGCGCTCGTGACGAAAACATCCGTTATGACAACTCGCCCGCCTGGATCGCAAACGCGGGCCATTTCGGCCAGGACACGCGATGGATCGAGCAGGTGATGGAAGGCATAGCGGCTGAGCGCAACCGAGAACGCGCCCTCCGGAAACGGAAGCGCCGTCACGTTGCCGATCTCCCAGGCGAGGTTCGTCAGCCCCTTCTTTCGTTGGAGCAGACCGGCCTGATCGATCATCGCCGGGGTAAGATCAATGCCTGTTACATGACCGGCGTCCGGCGCCACAGCGCAGGCGACGATTCCGGGGCCGCAACAGACATCCAGCACGCGATCCTCGCGCCCGATTGCCGCGACCTCGCCGAGGAGGCGAAGGGACGCCTGTTCCGAATGTGCCGGCATCTGGGCAAAAGGCGCAGCCATGCGGGTGAACTGATCGACAATGATTCGGTCGTGTTCGGTAGTGGGCCTGGCGTTGGACATCATCGTTTCCTGTACCTCAAGGTTTTACTTTCCGCCTCCATACCGATAGCGTAGGAAGAGTTTTGTTGAAAGAGCGGAATGTCATGGCCAAAGCGGCCCGTCAAATCAAATCAATAGCGTTCGTCAGCCTCGGCTGCCCGAAGAACCTCGTGGACAGCGAGCGGATGCTCGGCCTGCTCGCCGCCGACGGGCTGGCCGTCACATCCGACGCCGGCCGCGGCCGATGCGATCGTCATCAACACCTGCGGATTTCTCGAAGCGTCCAAGACCGAATCGCTCCAGGCGATCCGCGAAGCGATCGAGCATGAAGAAGACCGGCCGCTGCCAGCGCGTGGTCGTCGCCGGCTGCCTGGTGCAGCGGCACAAGACCAAGCTGCTGGACGACGTGCCCGGCAGTCGATCGCCTGGTCGGCGTCTTCGATCGCGAGCACATCGTCGAAGCCGTCCGCGGGCAAAGACAATCCCCGGCAGGAGCACGGGCATTTTCTCGGCAAATATCACGATCTCTCGCGCGAACTAGCGCGGCAGCGGATTCGGTGGATTCGAGCGTAGCGGCGCGACCGCAGGTCCGTCCGCGAAACCAAAACCAATCGCCTGCCCGTCTTCGAAGACGACCGCGCCCGCCTTGCGCCTGACGCCGCGGCATTACGCCTATCTGCGAATCAGCGAAGGGTGCAATCAGGGCTGCGCGTTCTGCACGATCCCCTCGATCCGCGGGCCGATGCGGTCCAAGCCGATCGAGCAGATCCTGGCCGAGGCGCAGGGAACTCGCCGCCGACGGCGCGGTCGAGCTGAATCTCATCGGCCAGGACACCACCAGCTACGGCACCGACATCGGCTACGCCGCCGGCCTGTCGGGCCTGCTCCGCACGCTCGACCGCGAGCTGAAAGACGTCCACTGGCTTCGGCTGATGTACGCCTACCCGTCCTGCTTCACCGACGAGATGATCGACGCGATCGCCGACGAGCGATCGGGTCGTGAAGTACATCGACATGCCGCTTGCAGCACATCAACGACGCGATGCTGACGACGATGCGACGGCGGGTGACGCGCAAGCAGATCGAGACGCTGCTCGACAAGCTGCGCAAATGGGTCCCGGGCATCGCGATCCGCACGACGTTCATCGCCGGCATCGCCCGGCGAAACCGACGCCCAGCACGAGGAGCTGGTGCAGTTCGTGCAGGGATTTCGGCTTCGACATGATGGGCGTCTTCCCCTACAGCCCGGAGCCCGGCACGCCGATGGGCCGGATGGATGGACAGATCCCCGATGAAGTGAAGCAACAGCGCGTCGAAGAACTGATGCTCGCCCAGCAGGAAGTCGCCTTCGCCAAAGCCAAGTCGATGAAGGGGAAGACGATCGAAGTGCTGATCGACCGCCCCGCCGGCCGCGACGCCGAAGACGGCTTCGTCGCCCGCAGCGCTGCAGGCGCCGGATATCGATTCCGTCACCTATGTTCGAAATGCCGACCTTCATCCCGGCGCAACTGATCGACGTGAAGATCGTCGATTATCAGGCTTACGATCTGGTGGCTGAAGTGATGAAGAAAAGATCACGCAGTTTGGCGGTCATTTGAGATCATCCAATCATGTCTCATCCAGCGATCGTGATCGGGGTGGGGATCGCAGCGGCTTTGCTCATTCTCGCTGTCCATCTGCTGAGGACGATCGGCCCGGCAACTCTCCCTTATTATTCAAAAGAAACGCTTCTGAGCCGGGGTGAGCTGGCGTTTTACCGATACCTCCGGCACGCGGTTCCCAAGGGGGTATCCGTATCTTTCAAAGTGCGTCTTTCGGATCTCATCGGCTGCTCGGCGCAAGGTTGCGCGAAGGATTTGGCGCGTAAAATATCGCAAAAACATGTCGATTTCGTGCTCGTCGATGCGGAGACTAGCGCGATTCTCCTGGCGATCGAACTCGATGACAAAACGCATCTCGCCGCCGACCGGCGCGAGCGCGACCGGTTCGTGGATAAAGCATTGGCGGCGGCGGGTATCGCCATTCTGAGGGTGTCGGCGGCAGCCGAATATGATTTGCGCGTCATCCGAAACGCCGTCAACGAAAGACTGCGGGAAGCGGCTTAGGCAGGCATTCGTTTGCTACCCACATTGATTGCTGCGATCTTTACCGGCGGCCGCTGAGCCGCGATGATGGGAAAGTGCACTGACAGGGGTGAGGGCGGCCGGATGATCAAGTTTCGCTGCGAACAATGCGGGCAAAAGATCGGCGTGCCGGAGAAGTTGATCGGCCGCCACGTCAAGTGTCCGCGCTGTAAACATCGTCAGCTCGTGCAAGCCGAGGGACCGGCGCCTGGGTCGGTCGCGGCCTTGTTGGCCGCCGAGAAGACGGTCGCCGATGCGTCGGCCACCGAGTCTGCGGCGCAGCCGGAGCGAATCCTGCGCGGGCAGACGCTGGATCTGGAGGACAAACCCGCCGAGCGCCGAGGAGGAACCGGAAACTCCGCCGGTGCCCAAGGCCGCCCCATCGAGCCTGCTCACACTTGCGGGAATTGACGCCAGGACAGCCAGCACGATTGCGCGAAAGATCCGAACCACCCGAACGCCACCGCCGGCGCGGAAGGTTCTGCCGGCGAAGACGTAGTTACCTACAAAGTGGCCAACTGGCCGGGCATTGCCGCGGGCTTTGTCGCGGTGATCGCAGGGTGTCTTGTGGCGGTCGGGGCGCTTCAATGGTCACGGTATCCATCGCCGGCGCGGGAGTGATCCTCGCTGGCGCCGGACTGTTAATGGGCATGACCTCCAAACATTGGGAACAATGGTCGGCAATAGTCGGAATATCCTTCAGCGTCGTTGCATTGGGCGCAGCCTATGCGGTTGGCGCATTTCGCGGCTCTTCGCCAACTGCAGTAGCTCCGCCAGCGGTAGCGATCACAGCGCCGGCGCCGGCTCATCCGGTGGATTTCCGCGCCCCGCCGCGGTGCTTGAGGCGGTGGTGCCGGATCGCGCGCGCATTACGGTCGATGCGATCCGAATTGGGCCGCCGGAATTTCGGCGCGACCTCGCCAATCCTGATCGAACGCCGCGGCTGCTGATTTACTTCACTATTACGAATCTGGGTAATCGCCCGCTCGACTACCTGTCGTGGGGGCCGGGCGGCCGGATCGCCACGCTCTCCGCGATGAACGGCGTGCAGCTGTCGCCGATCATGTTTCCAAAGGGAACGTTGTTGAATCATCCGCAGCAGGCGACGGTCTCACCCCATGGCCAGGTGCGCGATGTACTCGTCTACGCACCCATAAATCCCATGCCCCATCTGCTCGCCTTGGACCTTCCCTGCGGCAACATCGGTAGCATCGGTTCGATGCATCTGCTGGTACCGAATTCGGTTGGCGGAGAAACGAAGTAATCCGCGCCTCACACTCGCGGGGTATCCGCTGATGGATGAGCCGCATCGATGAATCGCTTTGCTCCGGCGTGCTGCGGCTCAAGCTTGAGGGTATGCTCGAAGGCGATTTTCGCGTCCAGCCGCCGCCCTGTAAACCAATACTCATATCCGAGCAGAAACTGCAGCGATGCGTTTGCGGGATCGTCTTTCGCCTGATTCTCCAGAACGGAAAGAATTGCTTCGTACTCCACCGGGTCGTGATGGAAGCTGCGAAGGTCAATGGTAACGCCGGGCCATTGCGGAAGATAATTTAACCCCTTAAGAACGGCGGAGCTTGCATCGCCGAATTTCTTCTGCGCGAAAAGGGCATTGGCCAGTGCCAGCGGCGCGTAGCGGCAACCGAGTGGAATCGTGTCGATCAGTTGCCCGTCCAGCTCATCCAAAGCAACGACGGCCGATTCAAAGGCATCCTGAGACTCGGCAAATTCCGATCGCTTGAAATATTCCTCTCCCATTGCCACCAGCCCCTGGGCGCGCTGCGCGTAGAGCGTGCAGGCGAGCTGATTCTTGTCGAAGGCAAACCGCATCGCCCAGGCAATGCGATCCGGGTCCTTTAAACCGGCGGACCGATCGAGCGCGGACTTCAGATCATTGAGCGAAGCCCGGCCACCCAACGTGGCGGCATCCTTGCCGGCAAATGCCGCGACGAGCGATTCGGCGGTCCTGGAATAAAACCGCGCGCACGCCGCGTGATCACCTTTGTTATAGGTGGGCGCGCGAATGAGATGGATAATCCGATCGCCTGCTGGATCATGCCCGCGGTCACCGGCTTCCTGTGATCTGTGAAGCTCAGGATCAGCACATCGATTTGCTTGCGGATGGTCGCGGCATCTGGCGGTGAATTTTCATCCGCCGCACGTGCCGGCACGCCCGGCAAAAGCATCAGGAGCAAAAGCGGAAGGGCCGTTCTTTGGAATCTCATCGGTACCGCCGATCGTTTGTTGAGCGCCGAGTCTGCGTATCTTAGCCCTCGAAATGGGAACGCGGTAGGAAATGTCGGGTCGGTTCGGCGGGCTCAAGCGGCTGGAGTCCAACAGGTGGCTAGGCGGAAAGTATTCGCCTTACTTGCGGCGCGCGGCCAGCCAGAGAATGAACGCCGGCACGATTAAACTCTGTGCGAGCGAGACCGAGCAACTCGCTACGAACTGGCTCTTTCCAAGGGTCGCGCGGATGAGATGAATGACATGGGCGCAATAAAGCGCCTGCGTGATGATCAAACAAACGACGAATGTCGAAACACTTATGATCAGGGTTTTTCTTCCGCGCGGCGGCGTGAGCAGCAAGCGGATCCCGGCAATGCCCAGGACGGCCGCTGACATGCCGCACGCGACTCGAGCCAAACCCCATGCGATCTCTAAATTTGAGCCTGCAGGTACAAAGATATTTCGAAGATTGAGCAATGATTGAGTGAGATTTAAACCGCCCAACAAGACTGACACGATACCGATTGCGCGAATCAGAAGTCGCCAGGGATCCTCCGAATCCCCGAAATACGTCAGGGGCCGGGCCGGTATCGCCAGGGGCGGCAAAGAAGTTGACGGGTCGGCATCCAATTCAAATTCGTTCATATGAGAATTGCCCCATCTTCGCGAACTTCTTGCCGGGTTGCGACTATTATCTGCGGGCAGTGGAGCAGCCACAGCGTCAGAATATCGTGCATTTGAAGTCGTGGTGAAGAAACAATTTGCTTTGATTCTCGCCATAGGTATCGGCTTGGCCGAGCCGTGCGGCTCGCGCCCTCAGAGCCTGGCCGCGACGGTGGCACCGGCGCCGGCGGCCGCTTTAGATCAGCAATTCATTGCCGACGTGCGCCCCTTCCTTCAAGCCCGGTGTTTTGCCTGTCACGGCAACGGCAAGCATAAAGGGGATGTCACGCTCGATCAGTTTTCATCGTTTGATTCTTTTAAGGCGGATCGCGCAACATGGGATGATGTCCAGGAGGTGCTGCGTGAGGGGCGGATGCCGCCGAAGAAGGCGGAGCAGCCAGCTCCCGCCGAACGGGAGCGCATCGTGAGATGGGTGGGCGAGGCGATGGATTTTTTGGATAGCTCCGAACCACGCGATCCGGGTTTTGTCGCAATTCATCGGCTCAACCGCGCGGAATACAACAACACCGTCCGCGATCTGATCGGTGTGGATCTCAATCCCACTGCCGATTTTCCCGCCGACGACAGCGGGTATGGATTCGACAATATCGCCGACGTCCTGAGCATGTCGCCGCTGCTGGCGGAGAAATATCTCACCGCAGCCGAGCAGGTGATGGAAAAAGCAATCACCATTGGAAACCCGTACCGCGAACGCGTCATTCGCATTGACGGGGACGCGCTGGAGGGAGACGGACGTCCGAGCGCCGGCGCACGCCTGCTTTACACCAACGGCACGGTGCGCACGCGGCACGAATTTGTTGCGACCGCCGAATATGAATTGCGAATCGGTGCTGATGCTGACCAGGCCGGTCGCGAGCCGGCGAAGATGACCGTTAAACTGGACGGACGGGAATTACGCACCTTCGACGTCGAAGCCGTACACGGCACGCCGCAGACCTATACCTTACGCGTGCAGGCCAGCGCCGGTGAGCATCGCGTTTCGGCCGCATTCATTAACGATTACTACAACACCGATGCGCCGATCCAAAGGATCGCGGCGATCGAAATCTCTACATAGACTGGATCGAAATTCGCGGCCCGATCGACGCCAGGCCGCCAGGGCCGAGTCAAATCGAAAAACGCCTGCTGTTTTGCGGCCCAGCAGACGGCGTTGAGGGAGAGAAGTGCGCTGCCCAGATCGCCGAGCGGTTTGCCGCCCGCGCCTATCGGCGCCCTGTGACCGACGCGGAAGTGGCAAGATTGGTGAAGGTCTACCAGAACGCTCGAAGCGAGAACGAGAGCTTCCAGCGCGCGTGCCAGCTTATGCTGGAGGCGGCGCTGGTTTCACCGCAGTTTGTTTACCGGATCGAGATCGATCCCACTGACCATCCGCAGACGCCGCACCCGCTGAGCGATTACGAGCTGGCGACGCGCCTTTCCTATTTCCTGTGGAGCAGCATGCCGGACGGTGCGCTCCTTGCCGTGGCGGGCGCGGGGACGCTTCATCAGCCGGATGTGTTGCGCGAACAGGTAGGGCGCATGATTGCCGATCCGCGCTCATCCGCGTTCGTCTCCAATTTTGCCGGGCAGTGGCTCGAACTGCGAAACTTAGAGGGTGCTTTTCCCGACCATCGCCTTTTTCCGAATGCCGACCGGAGGCTTCTGGCTTCCATGCGACGCGAGGGAGAGTTGTTTTTTGGAAACGTGCTGCGTGAAAAACGCAGCCTGTTAGAACTGATCGACGCCGACTATACCTTTGTCGACGATCGACTCGCCCGATTTTATGGAATCGACGGAGTCTCCGGCTCCGAATTCCGCAAAGTAATTTTGACCGGCGACGCCGCCGGTCGGCGCGGAGGCGTCTTGACGATGGCCGGCGTGATGACGGTGACGTCAACCTCTTATCGCACATCGCCGCCCAAGCGCGGCAAGTTTGTTCTTGAGCAGATTCTCGGGACCCCACCCCCTCCTCCGCCGCCGGACGTGCCCGCCCTGCCGAGCAAAGGGACCAAAGCATCGCTGCCGGTCCGGCAACGGCTGGAAGAACATCGCAGTAATCCGGTCTGCGCATCGTGTCATGCCCGGATCGACCCGATCGGATTTGCCCTGGAGAATTTCGATGCGACGGGTAACTGGCGCGAGATCGAAAAAACCACCACCGGGGAATTTCCGATCGACGCTACCGGCACGCTTCCCAGCGGAGAGGCGATTGACGGGGCCGCGGGACTCAAGAAGGTCATTCTGGGGCACAAGGAACAATTTGTGCGATGTCTGGTAGAAAAGGTGATGACTTATGCCATCGGTCGCGGGCCGACGCCCGGCGACCGGCCCTATATCAAAGACATCAGCCGCAAGGTGCAGGACTCAGATTATCGGTTTGACAGCCTGATCGAAGCTGTTGTTGAAAGTGCTCCGTTTACCCAACGCCGCGGGAAAACGGAATGAAAGTACCCCACGATGACCCGAAGGATCGATTTTGTTCGTTCCCGGAATTCGGCGATCTCCCGTCGCGCAGTCCTTCGAGGCATTGGCGCCACCATCGCCCTTCCGCTGCTCGACGCGATGGCGCCGAGTCTGACACGATCCGCATTCGCCGCTGGCGCCGACCCGGCCGCGCTCCCGCGGCGCATGGCCACGTTCTTCCTCCCCAACGGCATGAACATGGACCAATGGCTCCCCAGTTCAAACGGCGAATCATTCGATCTCTCGCCGACGCTCGAGCCGCTTCGTCCGTTCAAGGATCAGCTTACGCTTTTGCAGGGCTTGGCGCTGGACAATGCCCGGGCGAAGGGTGACGGGCCCGGCGATCATGCCCGCTCGTGCGCCGCCTTCCTTACCGGCGCGCATCCGCATAAAACCGCCGGGCAGGATATTCATCTGGGAATCTCGGCTGATCAGGTCGCCGCACAGGTAACCGGGCTCGAGACGCGGCTGCCTTCCCTCGAACTGGGCATGGACAAAGGCGGCCTCGCCGGCCAATGCGACTCCGGCTACAGCTGCGCCTACGTCTCCAACATTTCCTGGCGAACGCCGAGCAATCCAGTACCGCACGAGGTGAATCCCGCCGCCGTCTTCTCCCGTCTCTTCGGATCTGACGATGCAGACGATAATCCGCAAATGCGAGCGCCGGCTGCGGGAAAAGAAGAGCATTCTCGATTTTGTTTCCGACGACACGAGCGCGCTCTCCAGCCGTCTGGGCCGGGGCGATCAGCACAAGCTTGATGAATTCACGACTGCCATCCGCGAAATCGAGCAGCGCGTGCAGCGTGCGATGATTCTCAAGGAAGTGCCGCCCCCCGCCGACGCGAAACGTCCCGCGGGCACGCCGGACGATTTCGCCGAGCATATGCGGCTGCTGTGCGACATGATGGTGCTCGCATTTCGAACGGACCTGACGCGCGTAAGCACCTTCATGGTCGCCGCCGACGGAAGCGACCGCGTCTATCGGCAGCTCGGCGTCTCCGATGGCCATCACGCCCTGAGCCACCACGGCGGAAATCCACAAAAGCTGGAAGGCGTTGCCAGGATCGACCTTTTTCACGCCGAGCAATTCGCCTATTTCATCCAGAAGCTGCACGAAACCAAGGAAGGTTCCGGCACGCTTCTCGACAATTGCATGGTGGTCTACGGCTGCGGCATCGGCGACGGCAACCGCCACAACCACGACGAGCTACCCGTGCTGCTGGCCGGCCGCGGCGGCGGATCAATCACTCCCGGCCGCCAGCTCCGCTATCCGCGCGGCACGCCGCTGTGCAATCTGCATCTTTCGGTTCTGGATCGGATGGGCGTGAAGATCCCGCGATTTGGGGATAGTACGGGGATGTTGACGAATTTGTCCGCGTAAAATCTCACTTTGACCACGCCCCGTGGTTCCTAGCCGCGACTGCATGAGGTTTCCGCACATCGCTGGTGGGAACGCACCTCAGAATTGCGCGATCCGGCTACCGGTGCACAATGTGGAATATTGAAGCCATCTCAGACTCATTCGCGCCGTCTAGAGCGGATTGACGCGGGCGAAATTGCTGGCAACGACGTTGTTGCGAAACTCATCCGCGGAATGCTCAGCGACTTTCAGGCCTGCGGTGTTCCGGTTAATTCCTCGTCACGCCTTATCCAATACGCAGCACTGTTCGACTCAAGTCACGTTGGAGAATGCAGCGGCGAAATTCACTCCAAGCTGGACATGGCGTTGCTCGAAATATTGCAGTTCAAGGCTATTCACCGTTTCCTAAAGCGGGCGACGCATTTCCCATCATTGATCCCCGACATTGTGACAGCGACCGGCGGATGCCTCGACCCTTTGCTGGATAAGGCCGACTCCAAGGCTCGTAGCACTCAATTTGAGCTGTTACTCCGGCAACGTACTCGTCAACACTGGCAAACCCAGCTTCCGCGGCGCGGCGCTGGGCTTCCTTGTAGAGTCGGTCATCTCATTGCACTTGTTGCATTGCGGCTTCCTTTTCAACGGCTGATTCGAATTATACCACCAACTTGCCCCGGCATGAAAACCGCGATAGCGTTCAAATCTCACGCCCGCGTAGCTCAGTTGGATAGAGCGGCGGTTTCCTAAACCGCAGGTCACAGGTTCGAATCCTGTCGCGGGTAATGAAGTTATGACGTTTTCGGCTTTTCATTGGACACTAGATTGGACACTCACCGCTTATTCTCCTTCGTCGCCCGCTCCAAAAACTCGATCACGTAAAATCCCTCGGCGGCGGGCCAGCCTGTTGTTGCGATATCGGTCAAAATGAGGTTAGTCTGTCGCGGAATGAGCCGGGCGCAAACGATTATCTCTCGTCGTGAGATCCAAGCCTTCGTAGATCAGGTCGTGCGCCGGTTCCATCCGTTATCAGTCATACTCTTCGGGTCATACGCCTATGGCAGTCCGACGGAGAATTCGGACGTCGACCTCATGGTAATCATGCCTCATCGCGGTTCGGGCCCTGAGGCGGCAACCCGAATTCGGCTCGCCTGTCCGCGCGCATTCCCGATGGATCTTCTCGTGCGCACTCCCGCGGAAGTTCGCCGACGCGTGCGAATGGGCGATCCATTCCTGTGTGAAGTAACGTCCAAGGGAATTATGCTCCATGAAAGCGACAACGCGCGAGTGGGTTGACAAGGCCGAAGCCGACTTCGCGGCGGCACTAATTTTGCGCCGCTCGCGCAAAAAGTTTGCATGAGACATTGTTTGCTTTCACCTGCAACAGTGTGTGGAGAAATACCTGAAAGCTCGGCTCGAAGAAGCGGCCATCGTGTTTCCGAAGACGCACGATCTTGAGCGGCTTCTCGACCTCGCGATGTCCATCGAACCGCTCTGGGCGTCGCTCCGCGCGGCGTTGGCAGCGATTACTGATTACGCGGTTGAGGTCCGGTATCCTGGGCGTTCGGCTGGCCCAGCCGAAACGCAAAGACTCGTTCAAGCGACGGGCCGAATCCGGTCCATAATCCGCGAGAGTCTCGGGTTGCATTGAAAAGGAAGTTCGTTTCATCACAATCGACGATTAATGCAGGTCATGGAAGGTTCACCCAATTTCCCGACCGGATTCATCGTAAATTTTGATATCGCTCAGATCGCGCGGACGCCTGTGCAGGACCTGTGTTTGAGCCTTTAGTTCATCACCACGAACAACCGCCGCGGCCCGCTCTTCCGCGGATGCGGTCATCAGCCGCGGCGCGCGACGATATCTTCCGTCCAGGCATTTTCCCATTTGCCGACGCCGAACGTGGTGTTCTGAGGCAGAACCCATGCGCGATGATGCTCGGGGCTGTTAAAGAGATTCCAGAACGCATCGTCGGCCGCGAAGGGTCCCATCGTAATGTTCTCATTGCTGCCCAACTCGTAGCCGGCGTGGGCCATGCGGGCAAACGGGCTGCGCTCCGATTGAGTCGGAGACCAATGCGAAAAATACCAGAGATCGATCATCTCCTTGCTGTGCCGCCGGGCGGATTGAATCAGGCGTGCGTCAAGCTCGAACGGCGGCATGCCGAGCATTTCGCGATACGAATTCACTTTGCGGGCGTGAGCGATCTCGCCGAAATTCATCGATGTCTCGATTGTTTTATTCCATGCGTCGATGCGCCTGCTGGCGAGATAGAGCCACACGCCGCGGCGATCGGCCTCGGCCGGCGGATCGAGGGGGCCGGATAAAAATCCCCCGCCACGGCGCTCGGCATCGCCAGGGCCCGCGTTGCGGATTTCTCGAAAAGATCGTCTTCTTTTGCGGCGAGCGGCGAGAGTTGCAACTTCGCGAATTCGATTTTTCGCGCCACAGCGGACGCAACACGCGCCTCGCGGGCGTATTCCGCTGACAACCGAGCCTCCAACCCCGCGAGCCGCGCATAGGCGGAACGCGCGGATTTGAGCGACTCGGGATCTTCCGTGAGGCTCTCGATCATTTGCACGCGCTGGTTCGAAGCGGCTGCATTTGATTTTCGATCCCCCGAAGCCGGGGAATTGATGCCGCGGCGTTGTCCGCCTCCACGGCAACAGCCGTTGAATCCCGCGCCAGCAGTTGTGGAGCGATCTGCCGAAGCGCCGCGGTTCCCGCAACGCCGGAATCGGCGAGTTGATAAAGCGCTGCGAGCGATGCAATCGGATCATCGCCGGAGGCGGTTTTGCTCAGGGCGGCAATTGCCTGGGACGATATCGCACCTGCGCACGCCCGAGCCCAGGTCGCAAACAAAACAAGCAGAAGCGCAGTGCGTACACGGTACATTGGATTGGCGCATCAATTCGCGACAAACTGCATCACGCGGACGGCATGGCCGGCGCTGCGCGTCTGCTGGGAAATGCGAAGCGTCAGCAGATGCTTTCCGGATCTCAATTCCGCCGCAAACATCACCGTTCGAGGATAATGCAGGCCCGCGCCTGAATCGATGATAAAGATCGATGGATTAAATTCTCCGCCATCGATACTTGCATCGACGATTCCGGCATCAGGCCCGGCTACAACATAAGCGCCTATCGCCGTCCCCTCGAATTCCAGCGTCAGTTGCCTCCCCGGCTCGGTGGCGCACAACATTGGGATTGATGTGAATCGGTCGCGCTTGCCGCCGGGCAGGTGTGGCCAGTCGGGAATGCCGATTGTCCAACCTTGCCCGGCCCGGGCTTCTTTCGGATCGATAAAGCGCCCATGCTCGTAATTGAAGGGATCGAGCGGTGGCGGAAGTGAACGGGGTGGGGGCTTTCCGCTGGCGTCCGGCACATCGCGCCAGGCTCGATTCAGCAGCTCATCGATCATGCCGGCGCAAATGGCATTTCCGTACGGCGCGGGATGAACGCCGCCGTATTGTTGCCACGTCAGTTTTCCCGCGGTGATTTCCCCGGCCACTTCCTCGGCCAGCCGAATCGTCGGCACCTCATAGTGGCTGGCGACAGTCTCATGCGCCTCGATCGTCAGTGGGGTGCCGCCGGTTTGAAGCGTCTGAAGCATTCCCTCGTTCACGAAATGAGTGACGATGAGGTCGACGTTCGGATTCAGCAGCCGGGCATGGCGAATGATGCCTTCCATGCCACGGATACATTCGACGCGCGTGTGGGCGGCATCCTGGTCATCATTGACCGCAAATTCAACGAACAATAAATCGACCGGCCCGACATCTGATAGCAGCCGGAACGCGCCGGTCGTCGAACAGGTTGAGGAAATGCCGGCGTTGATGAACTTGAAGTCTGTCTGGGGGAAACGCCGTCGAAGGATGTCACAAACCATGGGCCGATAACCGTTCATCTCGGTGATCGAACCTCCCAGGAATGCGATGGTCCCTTTTTTCTCCGTGAGGAATTGACGCCGGCAGTGATCGAGATTTCCCCGCAACCGCACATTCCCGCCAAACGGCGCGTCGGCCGCAAAAGTGCGGTTTGGGCCAAACAGCACAACCAGCAGGACGATTACACGCCGCACATTCGAAACAATCCGAATGTTTTTCATCGAATTACCCTCTGTACCTATTAGGACCTACCGCCAAAAACTCGATTGTGAGGATGCGGGTGGCGGTTTTTTTCTGCCGCAGGCGGTTTGTGTACTACGGCGCCGTCTGGGCCATTTGCATTGGAACGATTCATATTTGATACCTGTTCCAGCCAGTAAAGAGGAATGGGATTTTATGGAGTTGTCCGCGGAACTATTTTCGGAGATTGCAGGTTTGCGTGCTGTTGCGTCAGCCCGTCAGACCACGAACGATAAGCGGAAGCACGAGCGTGTTCCACTTGCCGCCCGGGCGACGGTTTCGACACTGAGTCGTGGCCTGGAAGGCATGGACGAAGTCGTGATCGTGTCGCGACATTTCCATCGCTGGCGTCGGGCTGCTCTGCCCGGAAGCCATGGAGGTTGGGCAGGAATTCGTCATCCAGTTCTCGGGGCAGCATGGGTTGGCGGCGCGAATTCTCTGCAAAGTCGCCCGTTGCGAGCCCGGCGGATTTGGCGGAAGTCAATTTATTGTCGGCGCGACATTCGAGATCGTGATCCATCCCGCTCAGCCGTCAGCAGGACTTAATCCGGCGGCTGCGGAGGAAGGCGATTCAGGAAGCAAACCCAGCATTGGCAACGAGAAGCCGGTCGAGGCCGTAGCGGCTTCTGGTTGGTTACGCGCCACTGCGAACCGGCTGCAGTCGGTGACCCAGTCGTGGCGCCGTGGCTCTGGCGTCAATGACGACGCGACACGAACCGCATAGCCCGTCCCTGGCAGTTTCGCCGGTAACGGCTATGAGCGATGATCGAGCGATGCGAATCCTGATTACCGCTGGCCCGACCTTTGAACCTATCGATTCGGTCCGGTACATCGGCAACCGCAGCAGCGGCGCGATGGCGCAGCGCTTCTGCGCGCGGCCATTGCCGGAGGGCATCTTCCCACGCTCATTGCCGGCCCGTTGACGGTCTCCATGCCAACCGGGATACGCCGCATCGATCTCCAGACCGCCGCGCAGATGCACGCGGCAGTGCTGGGCGAATTTCCGAATCACGATCTGCTGATCATGGCGGCGGCCGTCGCCGACTACCGCCCCGTCTCGGCGCAGACCGGCAAAATGGATCGCGCGGGAAAGCTCGTGATCGAATGCGAAGCGACGCCGGATATTGTGGCTGAAGCCGCCCGCACTCGGCGTCCGGATCAGCGAATTGTCGGCTTCAGCCTCGAATCGGGTGAAAACATCCAGCGGGCGCGGGAGAAACTCGAGGCGCAAACAGCTCGACCTGATCGTCTATAATCCGATTGAAACAATGAACAGTCCAGGCATTCGCCCGGTCCTGATCTGGCGCGACGGCCGGGAGGAAGCACTGCCCGAACAGGCCAAGTCCGCCTTCGCAGAAATCCTGCTCGCGCGGGCAAACGGCTTGTTTTAGCGTCGACAGTTTGAACCGTTGAAGTTGGACGTTGAGGGTCCGATCTAAACGTTCAACGTCCAACGCTTAACTTTCAACGAATTGCGTGATTCAACGAGTCGCCGATCTCACGATTGCGAGAGCGCATCGTGATACTTGCTCATCAAGGTGCCACGGCTGATGACGCCAACCACCCTCGCGGAATTCCGGGCGAAAGAGACGGGAAGCCTTCCAACCTCGAATCGTGAGAAAGTTTCGAGAACACCGGCCAGATCGTCCCCGGTATGAACCAGGGGTAACTCGGCGCGGGCCACATCTCCTGCCAGGAGAAGCGGTATCGCTTCGCGTTGAACCAGCGCGGTATTGATGTCGTTAGCGGTGACCATGCCGTAGTAATTGCCGTTCTTATCGAGAATGACGATATCCGTGGTCGACGTGGCCTCGCTGAGCACCAGCAGCCGCTCGAACGGTGCATCGATGGGCAGCGCAGTGACCGGTTCGAGAGGGACCTGTTCGACGATCATGCGGCGAAGAATGGAAAGGTCGGCGCTGCTGCCGACGCGAACGCCGCGACGGCGCAGGGCAAGCGTGTAGATGGAATCGGGAAACAAAAGCCGGGCGGTGCCCGTCGCCATTACCGAAGAGAGCATTGCCGGCACGATGATATTATGGCGATCGGTAACCTCGACGAGAATGAGAACGGATGCCAGCGGCGCATGGACCACCGCGGCGAGCACCGCTCCCATTCCGATCAGCGCGTAGAGTCCGGGTTCGACACCGGCATTGAGATGAAGCGCGCGGAGCACCACGCCAAGCAATGCACCGGCCGTCGCTCCCAGGAAGAGTGACGGGGCAATGATTCCCCCGCTTCCCCCGCTTCCGAGCGTGAGGCAGGTGGCGATGATCTTGGCGACGCATAAGAAGCTCAGGAGCAGAAGGACCTGCGCCAGGTGAAAGCGGCCGTAAAAGGCTGCGCCGAACAATTGCTGCACAGCGCCATATCCGTCCCCGTAGAACGCGGGCATCGGATAACTGGGAAAATCGAAGGGCTTAGCGCGCCCCAGCATCAGCCACCCGAATCCGATTACATAGATCAAACCACCGATCCCAACGGCCGCGCCTCCCAGCGCCGGGCGGATGGGACGGGGGACCGGATGATGGTGGAAAAAATCGTCGGTCCAGTACATCAGCCGCGTCATAGCCATGCCGGCGATTCCGCAGAAGAGCCCCAACACCAGAAAATTGGGAACGCTCCGCCAGGCAAGAGCAGAAATATCGAGGATTGCACTGGGCGGCAGTGCAAAAATGGCATTCGGCGAATGGGGAGCCACGTGTAGAAGAATGGCGTGCGTCGAGACATTGGCAATTACGCTGGCCAGAACTACTGGCGCAAACGTGCGGATCGAAAAATCCAGAAGGATGATCTCGAGGGTGAAAAGGACGCCGCCGATTGGCGAATCGAAAATCGCGCTGATTCCGGCGGCGCAACCGCATCCAATTAATACGGGCATATGCGGCCGGGCAACCTGGAAAAGCATTCCGACGCCGGAGGCGATCGCCGCGCCGATTTGTACGATCGGCCCTTCCGCGCCCGCAGAGCCGCCGCTCCCAATCGTCACCGCGCTGGTGAGAATTTTCTCGAGTGCCGACAGTGGCTGGATCACCCCGCTGTTTCGCAGGACCGATTCCATGACATCGACGACGCCATGTCCTTCACGAGTGCGCAACACGTAAGACGTGACTAGCCCGACAACCAGCCCCCCCAGGGTCGGAAACAGCGCCAGCAGCAGGATTCCCTTTCCGTACAGGAAGTCGGGGCCGGGGCTTTGATAAAGAAAATCGCGGATGCCGTCGATGAGCAGGTGAAACCCGACGGCGGCGGCGGAGGTGATCACCCCGACGATCAGCGCAAGGGGCAGGAGAATTGAGTTCTCGCTGAAACCAAGGCGCTGCAGCGTATGGGTGAGCAGTAACCGGGTTCGCAAACCAACCGTCGTAATCGCCGCAGCCATGGGGGCAGTAACATAGCGGAGCACTGCAAGGAACCGAAATGGCTCGACACGGATTTGTTCGCGGGCGCCGATCAGAAGCACAACAGGGCGCAAACGGCAGCCCGATCCGGCGGTCATGAAGATATAAAATCATCCAGGCTGGCGGCATTGCCCGCCTGGCCCGGGCCTGGGCCACGATGCAGGGGCGAGCCGCCGGTAAATTCCATGGAGCTCCATGAATCTTAACCTGAATGGAAAAATCGCTTTGGTCACCGGCGCGAGCCGTGGAATTGGCCACGCCATTGCACTCCGCCTGGCGGGTGAGGGAATGTCGATCGGGGTCACAGCGCGCGACGCGGCGAAACTCGCGGATGTGACCCGGCAAATCGAAGCCGAAGGAGGGCGGGCCTTCAGTTTTCCGGCGGACCTGCGCCAGCCGGACGCGCCGGCGCAACTGGTCGCCGCGGCGATCAAACAATTCGGTCGAATCGACCTGGTGGTCAATAATGCCGGCGCTACAAAACGCGGCGATTTCCTGAACCTCACCGAATCAGATTGGACCGACGGCTTCGCGCTGAAATTCTTCGGCGCCGTCCGATTGAGTCGCGCGGCCTGGCCACACCTCATCTCATCGCACGGGACAATCATCAACATTGCCGGCGTCGGTGGCCGGACTGGCAGCTCTGAATTCACGATCGGCGGATCGGTCAACGCCGCCATGCTCAATTTCACCAAGTGCCTCGCCGACCGAGGCGTGAAAGAAAATGTTCGCGTCAACGCCATCAACCCCGGCTCCATCCGTACCGATCGCCTGACGGCACGAATCGAGAAACTTGCGGCGGATTCCGGTTTGAGCGTGAACGCCGCTTCGGAAAAAATGACGGATGCGATGGGCATCGCCCGATTCGGCGAACCGGAGGAGATCGCCGACGCGGTCGCATTTCTCGCCAGCGAGCGTTCGGCGTATTTACAGGGAACGATCATCGATATTGACGGGGGTTTGACGCGAACGCTTTAAGTTTCAACCGCAAAGGGAGCCGCGCGAAGCCGCCCATATCGGAGTGACGCATGTCCTCAGTAGGAATCTCTATCTGCATCCTCGCATCGGCGGCAATCACCTTCATCGGGAACAAAGGTCAACCCGTAGAGCTAAACCCCGACGTCACGATTGTGCGCGATATCGAATACGTCCCCGGCGGCGGGCCTGCCCAATCGCTCGACCTCTACCTTCCAAAGCGCGACCGGCCGCTTCCGGTCATCGTCTACATTCATGGCGGCGGATGGGAAGCCGGCACGAAGGACGGATGCTGGTGCTGGCCGAGGCCAATCGTGGTTATGCCGCCGTCAGCATCAGCTACCGATGGAGCTCGCAGGCGAAATTTCCCGCTCAGATTCAGGACTGCCAGGCCGCGATCCGGTTCCTCCGTGCCAACAGCGCGAAATACAATCTCGACTCCAATCGCATCGGCGTCTGGGGCGACTCCGCCGGCGGGCACCTGAGCTGCTCTGCTGGGCACCGCTGGCGGAAAGCACGCCTTCACTCCCATAGGCGGAAACGAGCAGCAGAGCGACCGCGTGCAGGCGGTGGTCGACTGGTACGGGCCGACTGATTTGCTCACTATTCTCTCCCAGGCAACCCCCAACGATTCGCTTCACGCGGACCGGCCCGGCAACCCCGTGGACAAACTCCTCGGCGGCCCCATCGCCGACCATAAGCAACTCGCTCGCCGCCAGTCCAATTCATTATGTCAGCAGGGACAACCCCCCCTTCCTGATCGAGCACGTTTCTGGGGACCCGGTCGTCCCGATCGCCCAGAGCCGCGAGCTCGCTGACGCCTTACGCAAAGTCGGCGTCGCGGCAACGCTCGTCGAGCGCCCCGGCAAGGATCATGGCGAAAACATGATCAACCGGTTCGGATGGCTCGATAGCATCCAGTCATTTTTCGATTTTCAATTTAAGGTGGATGGCGGTCGGTAAATCATCTGTATTGGAATTCATGTGTGCGGCACGCTGGGAGAGCCGGCTCGCCCCCGAGCCGTCTTCGGATCTGCTCGCACGGGCCGGGCCGACTGCTCCCGGGGCAGAGGACGGCCACCTGCCGTCGTCGGGGACATCCGAACGCGGCGGACGCCATCAGCGCCGCCGCGGCGACCGAGACCGCATTCCATGCAAAACATGTGGCGAAGGACGATTTCATCACGCTGTCGGTGTAATACTTCTTCCACAGCGCAATTGTTTCCCACCGTGCAATCTTTCGCCTTGCGCGAAGCTCGCCCGCGATGCATTGGGATGGCGATGGACGAGCTTTGCCCATCGTGCCGCCGGGAAAGTAATGGAGCTGCTTTCCGATTCGCCGGTGGATCGCCCGGCCGATTGGCAACCGATCGTCGATGCGATACCCCTCAGGCGGAGCTTGACGCGGTGCGTCTAAGCCTTAAGCGGGGCAGGCCTTTTGGCGAGCCGCAATGGGTCCAGCGAACGGCCAAGCGGCTCGGACTGGAGTTCACGCTTCGTCCGCGCGGCAGACCGCCCAAGCCCAAACGCGGCGCCGATCGCGGCAAGGGCACGTCGACGGAACGCAAAGCAAAACGGAGATGACACCCGATTCGCAATAATGTTGGATGTCCCCTTTTCCGCCGCCGCCAGCTCCCAGCCCGCGAACAGAATGTCATCATTGACCGAGAAAGCCGCCCGGTGTTTCAAGTGGGCCTGACTAATTTCGACGATCCTGAAGGGGACTGGGTGCAGGGCACGCCGAAAGCATTTGGGCTCTCAGATTCCGTTGATCCGATCCCCGTACAAATGCAGAGTCACGCGATACGCAGATTTTTTGAGCGACACCCGACTGGAGGCCAATACCTTTTTACCGTGGGTGGCGATCTACATTCGCTCCAGGAGCCCGTGGTCATTCCGAGGATCGCCGACGGTCCCCTGATCGAATTCCGGGTTGGCCCACACCGAATTGGCTACTTCGTCCCTGAGTTGACACCGTCGGGCATTGTTATTCGCACGTTCCTCTTCGCCACGATGGCAGGTACGCCCGAACACGAGAAGATCCGTAAGCGACTTCGCGTCAACCGGCACGGTATCGAGACGATGACCCTCGATCGGATCGAGAGCTTCGTGTTTGCGGATTTGAACGCGGACATCGAAGTTCGGAAACTCCTCATCGAAGCGGGTCTCGACCATCTGCTGGAAATGGCGGCGGACGTTACGGTGGAGACCAGCGGAAAGCCCAAGGAAGTTGCAAAACTTATCCGAACTTACTTGGGTCGGCCGGTTTCCGGCGCTGCCGAAGTTCGCTTATTGGAACGGTTCACTTGATGGCCGCGGGATTGAATAGGGAGAGCGGCGATCGGTCATGAGGAATTGCTTCGCTATCAGCAGCATCGCCGCCGATCGACCCGAGACGGAACAATCCGGATCGGGCGGCGTGAAGCGGATATCTTTATTTGCCTTCCGATTTCTGAATCAACCGATGGTACTGGCGCCAGCAGCGTGGCCCAGTCGGGATGATAAGACCTGGGTTCGCTATCGACCTGTTGGAGAGTGAGCCTCGGCAGAACGGTCTCGCAAGTTGATCTAAAAACAGCGCGAGGTAGGCAATCAGCACCGCAGCATAACCGGAGAAGTAAACGACCTGCGGATTGAACATGACCTCCGGTAGATCGATCAGTGGATTGCCGTTCTGCTCGTAGGTTTGAAAAGCGACCTGATCAATACCAAGTTGCGCGGGGAAAACGATGGCAAATCCCCCTTGATGCACGCCTGCATCCCTGGCTTGCTGGAGCCTAGTAAACCAATCGCATGTTAGGAGGAGGTCCGCGAGGTCCGGACCGAGTGCCGGACGCACACGCGGCTTATCTTTTGCCGCGACAAGCCCGAGCAGCGATCCAAAGTTGTTGGCCGATACCTCACCTGGGGCAATTGCGATGATGTGAACAAATGTAGCCACGTAATCGAATAGCGATCGGAATTCAACATGAAACATGTCGATGTCGGTCGCCATGCAGCGCGACGCCTTCGATTCGTCTAACCTGCCGGCCATATGCTCTGACCAGAGCCATTCCACCTTTCCGGCAAGGGCTCAATAGATTCCGAAAAATCTCGGTCGATGAACTTCAGCCGCGTCAAGATCCTTTCGATCCTCACGTCTTTACTGGTGCCATGCATCGCAACATTCACCTCGCCAGAGAAAACAGCTTGTCAAAGCTGGTGCTCGTGTAATAACCGCGCCGACCTCTAGCTACCAATGCCTTTGCTTGAGACAATCGATCCGAACAATTCACGCCCATCGTTCGTCGAACTTGATGCCTGGGCCGGTCGCATTTCAGCCGAAAATCCGCCAGCAATGGCGTCATGGGTGACGTGGGGCAGGAAGTGGCGGTACCTTCCTGTCTGGTGATCTACCCAGCCAACACCTCGACCAGCAACTCGTTGACTTCCGACGATCGGCAGGTGGGATAGTAGTCTACCCGCCTTCGCTCATTAGGTCCTACAGTATCTGACATCGCATCGGTCCGACGCCAAATCAGCCGTTAAGATCGCCAGCCGCGCCCCACCTGCCGCCGCGCCTTCCGGGCGACTGTCCCGCACGCGAGCCAAGGGGTCAACGGCGGCTTTCTGCTGCACCTCGCACGCCTTCGACGCTGACTTTGCCCGTTTCCTTGCGGCATGGTGTCAAGTTTCGCATTGGGCGAAAACTGCGGAATCGGCTTTGGCAAGTTTTTATTGAGCGTGTCGCCGCGCTTCCGTTGAATCTGCCCAGACTTCGGCAACGCTTGGTCACGATGACGATTGTCTAATCCTGGTTCTTTCATAGATCCTCCGTTGGTTAGGTCACTGTAGATCATCAGCGTTTCCGCCAGAATCCACCGCCAATTGGAAATCACAGTTCGACTACAACCGGATCGCCGATACCGTCCGGCGGAAAGTGTTTGCAGGTAGTGTTCTGAATTTTTCGCAGTGTGAGACTGTCCGCCATCAATGCGTCATTTCCATTGTAAACGAGATACGCATATTGCCGACTTTTCTGAGTCCAGTTGGTCGCGAGATCGACGGCCAATCCCACCGCTGCCGAAGCCAGCATCCCGTTGGACCAAACTACCTGCGGCCGAATTCCTGCCTTCCCATAAACGCCGCAGCCTCCCGTCCGAGTTTTTCGTCGGTCAGAAATCCCATGCATTTCATGCAGGGACCGCCTGGGGATGAGAGTATCACCTGACCACCGATGATCGGATTTCTTGCCCGTGAACGTCCATCCCGATGTCGATGTAATGTATCAGGTACCGTCGGCACGACACTTCAAGTTCTTCCCGCCCTTTATAGCTGTCGACGCAGCCGCACACGATGTCACACTCGCGCATTGCCTCCGGTCTTTCCTGCCATTTGCAGGCCGCATATCCTCGATCATGGCATCGGGTTGAAGTCCCTTGATCATTCGGATGGCCGTGTCAACCTTCGCCGTTGCCGCACGGACGTCCGAACTCGTAGCCCCCACGAGACGATTGAGGTTCGAATCCTCCACGACATCGTCATCGTAAATCACAAATCGCCGAAATCCCAGATGGGCCAGTTGCTGAACAATGTGAGATCCGCCGCCGCCCAAACCGGTTACGGCAATCTTGCAGGCCGCAAGCCGCCCCTCGGAATCAGGCCCCAGAAACGACTGCCTTGAATATCGGGCTCTATTCATTTGCCCTTTCACAGAAACCATTTCCTCAACCATCCCCATGCGCCCCGGATCAATCCGTGTTGCACCGGCGGCGTGACCGGGCTGGCCGACTTGGCGGTCGCCAGAGGCTTGTGTGGCTGGACCTGTTCGAACACGCGAATTGGCGGACCCGATACGTGAATTACGCTGGCCAGGACGGGATCAGAGGCACCCGGCAGCCAGATCCAGCACGACCCGTGATCCAGACTCAGAATCAGTATTCCGTGCGCGGCGTGTGGTCCGGCGGACTGAAATCCTGAGATCATTTTCGGGATCTCTCGCGAGTCGGTTTCGCTCATGGGCGTCCGGCCTTTGTGGCCATGAATGTGAACGTGAAAAATGCCTTCATGACTGCCCCGTCCACGATAGACGGTCTGCATCGCCAAGGTCATGGCATCCGTGCCAATTCGCGCTCCCACGCTCGCATCAGGGAGGTAATGATTGTCGGGAATCGATGAAGTCGGTTCAGGAGGATATTCCTGCTTCCGTCGGAACCCGTTCCGATCCGACCAAAGGGTCGGATAAGGGGTCATAAGCCAATTCAAAGAAACGAGGGCGTAACTGTTTACCGTGCGGTCACTGTCCAACAGTATTTTCCCGATGATTTTCGCCGCCCACGGGCAGGAAGTTCGACTTCTCTGAATTTCCGCCCCATAATTCGAGGTATTTCCGGCACGGTAAACAGTTACAC